>NZ_JABJVN010000009.1:109604-225014 GCF_013618475.1 Saccharibacillus deserti | reverse complement strand
TTCCGCTGTTTGTGTTTCTCTCGCAGCAGCAACTCTTATATATTAGCATGTTCGTTTTCGTTTTGCAAGTCTTTTTTGAAATCTTTTTGTCCGCTTCTTGCGAAGCGTCTTGTCCGATTCCGGTTGGGACTCGCTCACTTGTTCGAACCGCACCGGCACTCTCTCAAGGCGGTTCCTAGACTATAACATCCTCCAAAACGCAAAACAACCCCTTTTTATTAAAAATCCCAATGGACATCTTGCCGTGAAATACACCTAGAATTCCTCTTCATTAATAGGCCGGAATTCTTCCGGCTCTCCATTTATCAAAAAAGCAAAAAAAGCTGCCGCTCGTCTCATGACGAATGGCAGCTTTCAACGTTTCCGAACCTTTTCCCTTTTGAAGCTTTCTCTTTTTTCTGAATTACTCTCCGCCAAGGAATACGTAGCGGGCAAGTACCAAGATAGCCAATACCCACATCAGCCAGTGGATTTTCACTTTGCGGCTCGTAAACAGGGTGCTCAATCCGCCCAGTACGACATAGGCGAGGATCCCGACCGAAATACCGTTTGCTATCCCGTTGGTGAAAGGCATAAAGATGATCGTCAGGAAAGCCGGAATGGCCTGCATCATATCATCCCAATCGATGCTGCGAACCTGGGAGATCATCAGAACGCCCACCATGATCAGAGCCGGAGCCGTTGCCGCCGAAGGAACGACCAGGGCAAGCGGCGCGATGAACATCGCCAGCAGGAACAGTATGCCTGTCGTAACCGATGTCAGTCCGGTACGTCCGCCTTCCGCAATTCCCGCGGTGCTTTCTACGTAGGAAGTGATGGTGCTTGTACCGAGAACCGCGCCTGTGCTGACGCCGACCGCGTCAACCAGCATGGCTCTACCGATTTTTTTCTCGCCTTCTTCCTTGTTCTTCATCAGACCCGCACGTTCCGCCGTACCGACCAGCGTGCCGAAGGTATCGAACAGTTCAACGAAGGTGAAGACAAACACGATCTCGAACAATCCAAGCTGCAGGGCGCCCATGATATCCAGTTGCCCGACAGCCAGATCTCCGAACGAAGGGATCCAGCTTCCCGTGGACAGGCCGCTCAGGTTCGTAACGCCCATCGGGATGCCGATCAGCGTAACCAGCACGATCCCGATCAGCAGCGCTCCCCGAATTCGCATGACCATCAAAGCGCCGATAATGAAGATCCCGATCAGCGACAGCAGCGTATCTTTCTGGTGCATGAAGTCGCCGAGCGCCAACTGGAAGTTCGAGCCCAGCACCGTTACCGGAGCCTGAAGCTGAGCCACGTCCGTGATTCCCGTTACCGTCGCGGAAGCGGAGATGATGTTGCCGAGCTTCATCCCGATAATGGTGACGAACAGTCCGATGCCGACGGTTATGGCCGCCTTGATCGAAGACGGAACGGCCACAATCAGCATTTGGCGAATCTTCGTTACGGTCAAGATGATGAAGATGATACCCGAGATGAAGACCGCGCCGAGCGCCGCCTGCCAGGTGATCGCGCCGTTCGAGCTCAATACGACGGTCATAAAGTACGCGTTGAGTCCCATACCCGGCGCCAGCGCCACGGGAATGTTGGCAACCAGACCCATCAGGATGGTAACGAGGCCCGCGCCTACGGCTGTGGCAAAGAACACGCCCGAAGCCGGAATACCCGCGCCGTCCGGACCGAGGAACGAAATGTTCACGATCAGGATATAGGCCATCGTGATGAAAGTCGTCAGACCGGCAATAATTTCCGTTCTGAATGTGGTGCCGTGTTCTTTGAGTTTAAAGAACTTTTCCATGATACAATTTTTCCTCCTCGGAAATCTAAATGGGGGAACGACAAAAGAGACCGGATTCGACATTGTCGCCTCCGGTGCTCTTGGAACCGGGAAAATCGGCCCTGCGCGCCGTGGGGAAATCCCTTGAGCCGCAAAATGCCTTCTTCCCGCTTCGTAGAGCGATCATTTACGGTGATCACGTAGAGACTTCCGGGCCCATTCCCGGAATTATACGAACGCTGTTTCAGTTGTCGGTTACCTTTATCCGCCGCCGCCAAAGCATACGTTCCGGCTGGTCGGCTTCACAGGTTACATTCTAGGGCAGGCCGATAAGCTTGTCAATGAAAAAAAGCGAATGATTAGGACGTTATATTATTTTAATGTTCGTTAATTATCCCATACTTCCCAAATTCAAAAAAACGTCCCATCCCAGTAGGCACAAGCCTGTCTCCGGGACCTGCCTGCACCTGTCAAAATGAAACGTTCCATTTCCTCTCGCGCTTTCCTATGAAAACGTTCGCTTTTCAGTCATTCTCCGTCAGCGGCGGAAGTTCGTCACGAACCTTCTTCGGGAGGCCGCTTCGCACCCGCTCATACGAGTGACGGATCAGGCCTCGGACGAAATCGGCTTCCAATCCTCCCTGTTCGAGCAGAAGGCTGTTCCAATGCGACTTGTTCGAATAATAACCCGGCACAATTTGCTCGTAGCGTTCCCGGTACTCCTCGGCGAGCAGCGGATCGCATTTAAGCGTCAGAATCTGCCTGGATTCGTTATCCGTTCCTCGCATGGCGAAGTATTTCCCTCCGACGCGATACAGCAGGCTGCCCCATTCTTCTTTCATAAAAGCTTCCGTACCGGGCAGTTCCAGACAGGTCTGCCGGATCCATTCGTCTGTCAGATTCATTTCGCATTCTCCTCGCCGATTTGTTGAATTCCGCTTCCGGGCACCGCGTCTGCCGATGCTCCGTTCCACCACCCGCCCGATTCCTCGGCAAACCCTTCTTGAACCATCAACTGCCGAATCGCTTCCTGTTCTTTGGTGCGGTTCATCACGATGCGGATACGCTTGGGCCGAAGAAGGGCAAACAGCTTCCGGAAGTCTTCAACCCCCAGTGTCTTCACTTCCAAAAACGCAAATTCTTCCAAACCTTCCGCACCCGCCGCCCAGTCCAGATTGTCCAGCGCAATGCCGAAACATTCGATCGAACGCAGATCGGGCAGATTCGAGAAGCCGGGCAGCGTCGCAAGCTTCGGCTGATCGCGCAGCTTCAATTCCCGAAGCCGCGGCAGCGCAGACAGCACATCCAGGCGGCTCAACCCTCTCACTCCCGTCAGGGACAGTTTTTCCAGCCGATCCAGCTTGTGCAGCCCGCCCAGATCCTCCGCGCCGCCAAAACCCAGCGAGAGCTTGTCCAACTGCGGATTCCCGCCCAAAAAAGACAAATCCCCCAGCGGAACCCCGTATAGGGTGAGAGCGCGCAGCGACTTCAATTCGTGCAGTACGCCGAGATGCTTGCGCTGCCCGGCAAGAACGAGTTCTTCCAATTCGGAGAATCGGTTCAAGATCGCAAGGTCGGGTTTTTTGGAACGGGTTTTGCCCAATCGAAGACGTTCCAGACCGCTGCGAACTTCGCCCAGCACATCGAACGAATCCAGCTCGAACACATCCAGCGTAAGTTCGCGCAGTTTCGCAAGGGAGCCTATATGGCTCAATCCTTCCGCGCGCGAGCAGCAGTCTACCGATAGCTTGACGACTCCCGGCAGCCGCTCCAAGACGGACAGGTCCGCCGCCTGCAGATGGAACCCGTAGATCCGCAGTTCAATGTCCGGCCGGATGGCGAACAGCTCCTCATTGAGAAGCTCCAGCAGTTTCGGGCCCGGTACTTCCAGTTCCGAATACTGCAGAATCCGAAGCGAAGGCTCCGCCGCCAGCAGCCGGATCTCGCCAGGCGTCCAGTTCTTGTCGATCTGAAGACGACCTCCGAACCCAATCGATTCCATCAGGAAGGTTCGTTCGAGCCGCGCTCGTGTTTGCGGATCTCAAAGCTGTGGAATACCGTCTCAAATCCGCCTTCCGTGCCCGGACTTGCCGAGTACAGACCGACTTTGAGCGCCGCACCTTCCGGGCAGTCCAGGTGCGCGATCCGCAGCTGTTCCCATTCTCCGTCCGCTTCGCGCGCATGGATCAGGAAGTCTTCGCCTTCCCGCGTCACTTTGAACTGCAGGCGGCGTTCGAACAGATCGGCGTCCGCGTTGCGGGTCGACCAGTCGGAATAACCGCCGCGCGTGACGACCGCTCCCAGATGCGAAGGTGCGCCGGGAATATACTCCACGGACGTCTTGAGCCAGTTGTCGCGGTCGACTTCCACAAACAGCCCGGATTGGTCGAACGTATAGCGCGGGTCCATCGACAATTCGGTTACCGCTACAAAGTCCCCTTCGATCTCGTCGTACAGCACGTGTCCATTGTAACGTTCGAAACCGTAGTGCGTTTTGAGCCAAAAATCGGTGTCGGCACGGCTGTGCAGCTTCAAAGCGCCCTCCGCGGTCTCCAGTTTCTCGGGTTCGGTCATGATCTTCAAACGGTCGGTATACTCCGGTATGTAGTGCATATCGTTTCCCCTTTCCATGCCTAAATAGAAATCGCAAGAACACATCAAGTATATCCGATTTCCTTCCTCATCATCCATCTTTGGGAATATCCTTCGCCTGTTTCAAAAACAAAAAAAGCTTTCTCCGCATCGCTGCGAAGAAAGCTTCCGACTACTCGGACTGGCGAGCTAGTTCATGCTCGGATTAGTTAAACGGATATTCGAGACCGTACCGCAGTTCACGCAGAAAGTCAGGATCACTTCGGAACCGTTGATCGCCATTTTTCCTTTTCCGACTTCTTTGACTTTCATATACTGGATAGCTTCTTTGAATTCCGTTCCGCTGCAGTTTGAGCATGTATGCATAAGTGTACCTCCTTATATTCTGTTGCAATTTCGATTTAATCGGGATCGGCGATTTTGAACATTCTGAGAGCGGCAAACCAGAGAACAGCGGATATGCCGATCAGAATAAACAGATACTGATAGGTTGGAAGCCAGGGGCTTGCGACTACATTCAGCTCCAACAGCGTGAAATCGTTCATGATCATCATGGGATTCCAAAACAAAAACTTGTAGTAAATATGCGGATTCTGATCCTGGATCATGGCAAACATGGACGGCATGGTAATACTGAACATCAGCAGCAGCGTAATCGGAGTCAGCACAGCTACAACCTTCTTGCTTTCTTTGAAAAAGGAAGCCAAAATGTAGCTCGCCGGGTACAGGCAAAGTAAGGTGACATTCGCAAACAGACATATTCTAAGGAAAGCCCCGCCATCGATCCCGATCAATACTTTGTAGCTGAACATGAACAGGATCAAGAACAGATTGAAAATGATAAAGATGCCCAAAGCGACCCCCATAAAGTAGCTGTTCAATTTCAAATCCGTTCTTTTTAACAGCAGAAACGTTCCGTCTTCCTTTTTCTCGGAGAGCAGCAGACTGTTCAACGATAACGCCAAACTAAAAATCAAAATCAGGAGGGTAAACGGAAGAAATTGAGATTTAACGAGTAAATCGACTATATGATCATTTTCCATGGTATTTTTTATAACCAAAGAAAAAATGAGGAAAATAAGAGGAGCCATAGCCTGACTGAAAGTTGTCCATTTATTCCTCCACTGTTCCAATAAATAGAATTTCGTAACGTTCCAGACCATTAGCTCACCTCGATATATTTTCCGGTCAGGCTGTGAAAGACCCCTTCAAGACCCTGAAACGGAGAATTTTTGTATTTGTCCAGAAGATCCTGTGTTTTTCCTGCCTCCAATACTTTGCCATTATCCATAATCACTACATCACTAAACAGTTCTTGATAACCGGAAATTTCATGGCTGATGATAATGGCCATTACGTTTTGGACAGCCAATTTTTCTTTTAAATGCTGTCCCAGCAGAAACTTTTTCTCGATATCCAGCTCCGAAAATGGCTCATCCAATACGACCACCCGCTTGTTCAACAGAAAAGTCAGATATAGAGAAACGGCTTTCCGCTCTCCGCCAGACAAATTTTCAACCAGCTGATTCTGAATCCGGTCCAGCGACAGCAGCTCGTACAATTTGGAGTCTTCCTTGGCATCAGCCGTAATCGTGGAGAAAAAACGAATCACTTCTTTTACTTTCAGAAACCGGAAACTGTTGAAACTCTGATACTGGAAAACGCAATTGGACTCCAGATCGCACTCTTCTCCGCCTTCTTCAAGCCGAATTTCTCCCCCGTCGCTTTTCAAATTTCCCGAGAGAATATTGACGAACGTACTTTTACCCGCTCCGTTTTTCCCGAGAATCAGATAGGTACGGCCGCTTTTAAAAGAGAGGGAAAAATCGTCCAGTACCTGCTTATTTCCGTATCTTTTGCTCAACCTGTTTATCTTCAATTCCATCTGCCTGGCCTCCTTCACTCTGCCGTTGTTAAGGTTAAACCCAGTTTACGATAGAAGAGAAAAATGAAAACGAGTATTTTGTGCACACTTTTGCTCACGTTCGAAAATTCAAGGTGATGATGCCGAGTTCGATCCCTTTTACGATTGCCGATACAGTCGAATTCACATGGAATTTCTCGTTGATCGTCTGAATGTGATTATTGACCGTTCTTCGGCTGATAAACAACAGGTCCGCTACGTCCTGCTGCCGGAGACCTTCCGCCATCAGCTGCAGGACTTCTTTTTCGCGTGCGGTCAGCTGTACGATATCCGAAGAGCTGCGGGGAAATATCATGCCGCCGCCGCGTACCCGCTCAATTTGTTCAACAAGATCATGGAGCGAAATATTTTTATGGATAAAGCCTTTGGCACCGATCTCGATTGCCCGGTTATGATATTCCACCAAGTCGTAGCCGGACAGAAAAATGATCTTCAAGTCCTTATAGGATTGAAGGACTTCCCGAGCGACCTCGAATCCGTTGTAGTCACCCATATGTATGTCCAGCAGCAGGATATCCGGCACTCTGTTCTCAAGCACCTTCATCAGCTGGTCGGGAGAAGTATAGACTTCGAACTTATCGACCTGGCCTTTGAGTGAAATCTCCAGACTTTTGGCAAACAATTTATGATCGTCAACCAGTATAAGATGCATATTCATTACCCGTCCTTCCCAGCGGCAGCTTGAATTGGAGGTGCATGCCGGAATCCGCGTTTTTTCGAATGATAAACTCTCCGCCTAACGCGTTGATCTCCTGCTTGACGGACAACAGACCGATATGTTGGACTTCGGCAGTATCCAGATCTTTTTCGATATCAAATCCTTTTCCGTCATCAATTACGTCCGCCAGCAGAATTCCTTCTTCCGAAATCTCCAGCGAGACGACGATCTCATTGGCGGATGCATGTTTGATCGCATTTTGCAGCAGCTCCTTAAGCGTACGAAACACCGGGTACTGCAGGCTTTCTTCAATTCCGATCTCTTCTTCGGCTTCCAGCCGGATATTCAAATGAGGCTGCTGTACCGCTTCTTCTCTCAATTTTCGGCACAGAATACTCAAGCTCTGGTACAATCCGAGATCCTGCAAAGTCGTCGGGTAAATATCGAACATCTTGCGGCGGATCGAATCGTTCAGTTCATCCAGCGTGTCCAACATAAGCTCACGGATCTCGGGATCCTCCCCGCCCGCTACTTCGCACATTCGCCGAACAGCCAAAATGGACTGCAAAATATCGTCGTGCAGATAGAGGGCGACCTCTTTGCGGATTTTCTCTGCATTTCGGGTGACGTGCATATTCTGATAGTCTTCGCAGCGCAGACTCGGTAGGGAAACATATCTTCGCTGATTCTCATGCAAAATCTCTGTCGTCTTGAGTATTTCGCATACTGTATTCGCAAGCAGGGATAACGTTTCGACTTCCCCGGTTGTAAACTTTCCTCCAGCCCGTTTATGACCGACAACCATCCAACCGTTCAACGTCTCTTTATAAAACAAAGGAAACGCAAAATAAAGCTTTCCGTCGATCATGACATGTTCGGTCTGTCGGTGCAGCTGTCCGCCGGACAGCCTTTTCAATGCAAAGTCTTTAAAAATCCCACTCTGCTCAAGCACATAGCTTCGCTCCTGCTCTCTCCAAATAATCATCGTTCCGTCCATCGGCAGCGTCTTGTCGATCAGCTGCTTGATCATCCCGCTCAGCGCACTCAAATAGTGGTCGTACGTGATCTTCTGTAGGATCTCGAGCCGTTCCTTCTCCAGATCCCCTTTGGCTCGGCTTGCCTCTTTGAGTTGGCGCTTCGCCATCGCTTTCTGAGCCATCATATACAAGTAAATGATCAAGGAAGCAAGCAGCAGCAGAAACAGAGATTGAAGCAGCGAGATGCCGACTTCATAATAAGCCAGACCTACAAAGGCAGCCGCTCCCCCGCCCGCAATCGCCGTCAGCTTAAGCATGAATCGGTAGTCATAACGGGTCTGAATCCCGTTTCGCTTAATCAGTACATAGCCGACAGCCGCCGGAAGAACGATCATCATGTAAATGGAATAATTTCGTATATCTTGGGGCAGCCAGCTGCGCAGCAGTAAAACACTGACTATAAAAGGAACAAAAGATACCGTCATCGCTCCATTCAACAGCCAACGTTCCTGGTTCAAAATTTGGCGCTGCTTCGGTCCATAATAAACCGACATCCGAATACAGGCCAAAATCGCCAATAGAATATGTATGCAGAACAGGTAACCCAGCAGCTTCACGGGACTCCATAATCCAACCAGAGTCAACGCCGAAGAATGCAGCAGCCAGATGTTCCACTTGTAATACAGCCTTTTCCGCGGAAGCTGCGTGAAAGTAACGAAAAAGATGAACATCAGATTGGGCATTAAGCTCATCAAAGGTTGGCCGATTATTTTGTGAAAAGAAAGAGAAGTGTTCAACGAGATCATGATCCACGCCGAAGCATACATTAAAAGGAGAAGCAGCAAACTGGACGTGTTCTTCGAAGTGCATAAGTAAATGACCGTACCCATCAGCACCAGCAGTACGGCAAAACAAGTGTCCGAAAACAATATTGAGGATCCACCGTTCGCTTGATAAGCATATAAAACGACCACGAGCATAAGCAGCGCGTGAATAGGAATAAACCCTGTACGTTTGTGTGCGGTCATACGCCCTCCTCAGCCTGCATCTTTTTTTATTTCCTTATTGTACATGACTGCCTACCTTATATAAATAAGACAATTGCCGTGTCGTTCGTCACCGGATCCGCTATATCGCCGTCGGAGAAGCACTCGCCGAACGGTGCCGGTACGGTATTTATTGCACGGCAAAAAGGACAGCCGCGCAAACGCGCAGCTGTCCTTTTTTCGAATTATTTTTCCGCCTGCTCCGCTTTTCTCACGAGCATAAAGTAAGTCAGAATCGCAATAAGGCTCGTACCCATCAACGTCAGGCCAAGCGGCACGGCCGTGTCCTCGCCCGCAATCCCGACGATCGGCGCGACCAGACCTCCCAGCACGAAAGGTACAAGACCGAGCAGCGCCGCCGCGCTCCCCGCATTGTTGGACTGGCTCTCCATCGCGAGCGGGAAAGCCGCCGTGGAGGTAATGCTGATCGAACATACGAAGAAGAATAACGGAATAACCAAAGCGAACAGCGGTCCTTCCACAACGGTAACCCCTACCACGACGATACTCGACAGCAAAGCCATCCATAAGCCGATGACCATAAGCTTCTGCTCCGGGACCCGATGCGAGATCCGCCCGACGATTTGGGAACCGATCATTAAGCTGATCCCGTTCGATGCAAACAATACGGAGAACATCGTCGGCGATACGCCGTAAATATTTTGATAGACGAAAGGCGTAGCTGCCACGTAGGCGAATACCCCTCCCGTCAGGATGCCCTGCGCCAACATGTAGCCCACAAACTTCTTATCGCGCAGCATCACGCCGTAGTTGCGAAGCTGGGACTTGAAGTTGGGCGAGACGCGCCGTTCGGGAGGATGACTTTCCTTCAGACGAAACTGCGTCATCAGGTACAGAAACACGCCGAGAATCGACAAGGAAATAAATACGCCCGGCCATGTCGTAAATTTAAGGACTCCGCTTCCGGCAATCGGAGCGACCAACGGTCCCAGGTTGCCGACAAGCAGCAGCAGGGAGAAAAATTTGGTCAGTTCATGACCGCTGTACAAGTCTCGAGCGATCGCGCGCGAAATGACGATTCCTGCGGAAGCCGCAAAACCTTGGGCAAATCGGAGTACGATCAACGTGCCGATATTGGGAGAATACGCGCACGCCAGCGAAACGATGACGTAAGCAATGATGCCGATCAGCAGCGGCCGGCGTCTGCCGTATGCATCGCTCAAAGGCCCCGTGACAAGCTGGCCTATGCCGAGCCCGAGCAAACAGGCAGTCAAACTGAACTGTACCAAAGAGGCATTCGTATGAAAGTCTTTGGCGATTTGAGGAAACGCGGGCAAATACATATCGATCGTAAACGGCCCCAACGTCGAAAAGACGCCGAGCAATAAAGCGAGACCGATCACGCTCCACTTACTGCTGTTACTTTTATTCATCATAATCTAAATCTCCGTCCTTCTTCATCCGGTCTGATTCCCGATTATACAGGACGCCAGTTACTAAGTGAACCTTATTTATTTTAAATTTCAAACTTTATTATTTTCATACCTTGACCCGTGCTGTTTTATGAGGAATCCTGGAATAGAGGTGGAAAATGAATATTGAACAATTTATTGAGCTGGGTAAAGAAAAAGCGATTCGGGGAAAACTATAACGTCATTCTTTTCCGGGAAGGCCACTCGTTTGATGCGGCCAGACTCCGTAAAGATCAAATCAAAGAAGCGGATCAATTTCGTACAGGAGTGACCGATCTTATTTTGAAAAGAGGATCAACCTTGTACGACGAACTTACCAAACGATATTCGTTGCGCTCAAACAATGAAAAGCAAAAACGACCCCAAAACGTATCACGTTTGAGGTCGTTTTTTTCATGTTCCTATTTACTCTATCCTATTCCCACTCGATCGTGGAAGGCGGTTTCGACGTTACGTCGTACACGATGCGGTTGACGTTATCCACTTCGTTGACGATGCGGACCGAAATTTTCTCCAGGACGTCCCACGGGATACGCGCCCAGTCGGCGGTCATTCCGTCGATCGAAGTCACCGCGCGGATGCCGACGGTGTACGAATACGTACGCGCGTCGCCCATAACGCCGACGCTCTTCATGTTCGGCAGCGCCGTGAAGTACTGCCAGATCTCGCTTTCGAGACCCGCTTTGGCGATCTCTTCGCGCAGGATCAGGTCCGAATCGCGCACGATCGTCAGTTTCTCTTCCGTCACTTCGCCCAGTACGCGGATCGCGAGACCCGGACCCGGGAAAGGCTGGCGCCAGACGATCGCATGCGGCATGCCGAGCTCTTCGCCGACTTTGCGCACTTCGTCCTTGAACAGCGTGTTCAGCGGTTCGATCAGGCTGAACTTCATGTCCGCCGGCAGGCCGCCGACGTTATGGTGCGACTTGATCGTCTGCGCCGTCGCCGTTCCGCTCTCCACGATGTCCGTATACAGCGTACCCTGTGCCAGGAAGTCGAAATCGCCCAGCTTGGCCGATTCTTCGTCGAAGCAGTAGATGAATTCGTTGCCGATGATTTTACGCTTTTGCTCCGGATCTTCGACGCCCGCGAGCTTGCTCAGGAAACGCTCCTGCGCGTCGATCTTGACCACGTGGATATCGAATTTGCCGACGAACGTCTCCATGACGCTTTCCGCTTCGCCTTTGCGCAGCAGACCGTGGTCGATGAACATGCACGTCAGCTGATCGCCGATCGCACGGTGGATCAGCATCGCCACGACGGACGAATCGACGCCGCCGCTCAGCGCGCACAGCACTTTGCGATCGCCGACTTTGTTGCGGATATCCTGAATCGCGTCTTCGATGAACGATTCCATCGTCCACTCGCCGCTGCATTTGCACACTTCGTACAGGAAGTTCTTGATCATCTCGTTGCCGTAGACGGAGTGGCGTACTTCCGGGTGGAACTGCACCGCGTGCAGATTGCGTTCTTTGTGGCTCATCGCCGCGATCGGCGCCGATTCCGTGCCCGCTTCCAGCACGAAGCCTTCCGGCAGCGTCACGACATGGTCGCCGTGGCTCATCCAGACGGTCTGCTTGGCATCGAGGCCCTTGGTCAGGACGCTGTTATGCAGGAATTCGACGTCGGCTTTGCCGTATTCGCGTTTGCCCGCGCGTTCGACTTTGCCGCCGAGCTGCTGCGCCATCAGCTGCATGCCGTAGCAGATGCCGAAAATCGGCAGGCCGAGTTCGTAAATAGCCGGATCGACGTGAGGAGCTCCTTCTTCATATACGCTGAGCGGGCCTCCGGAGAAGACGATGCCCGCCGGATTCAATTCACGCAGGCGTTCAACCGGGGTATTGTACGGCATTAGCTCGCTGAATACGCCCAAATCACGAATTCTTCTGGCAATCAGTTGGTTGTATTGTCCCCCAAAGTCCAGTACGACAATGAGTTCGTTCGGTTTATTCATGTCACGCCTCCCTTAATTACTGTCGCTAATTATACCGATGCCCCCCACATACCGCAAGAAAAAAAGGCGATGAACCCGCTTATTGCCCCGGTCGGCTGGCTTTGCGGAGCGAAGATGGATTTTTCTGTCCCAAATATCGTAAAATCAAGGAAAACGTCCGCAGCATTCGTCGTTCAAAGGAGCTCGAAGACATATGGAAATTTTCAAAATGGTTCAGCAGCTGTTCGAGCAGTACGGGTACCTGGTCATGTTCCTGGGCCTGTTTCTGGAATTCATCGCTCTGCCGTTTCCGGGGGAAACGACTATGGCTTATGCCGGTTACTTATCCTACAAAGGATCTTTGCGGTTCGATCTGCTGCTGCTCGTCGCCTTTCTGGGCACGACCATCGGCATGACCATAACGTATTTTATCGGCCAAAAAGCGGGACTGCCGTTTCTGCGCCGCTTCGGCGGCTGGTTCTTCAAAGAAAGCAAACTGATCAAGACGCAGACCTTCTTCTCCAAATACGGACCGGTTCTGATCTTCTTCGGCTACTTTATTCCCGGCGTCCGGCATTTTACCGGCTATCTGGCGGGCATCCTGAATATTTCTTTCAAAAAGTTCGCCGTCTATGCCTACACCGGAGCCTTGTTCTGGACCCTGCTCTTCCTCGGTCTCGGCAAAATCTTCGGGCCCCAGTGGTCGGTCGCGTTCAAATTGGCCGAGCATTATGCCGTCTGGATTATCGCCGCGGCTTTTCTTCTGCTGTGCGTCTTCCTGATCGTCAAATACCGGGCGCTGACCGCGTCGATTCTTACCGCACTGCCCCGTTATTTCAAGCGCGGACGCCGCCGCTCCGAGCAGCAATCCTCCCGGTCTTCGGCTGCCGAACGTCGGGTTTCCCTTCGGGCGGCGCATGACCGGCTGAGGCTGAAACGTCTGCATATCGTCCGGCTTCGTCCGGGACGTTTCCCGGCCGTGATAGTCCTAAAACTGAAATCGCGCTCCAAGTCGCGGCTGCCTTAAGCGGACAGCCGTACGCAAAAAAGACTCCCGGTCGAATCGACCCGGGAGTCTTCTTGATGTCGGCGGCAGGCGCTGATCAGATGCCGACTCCTGCCGTCTGGCAGTCGTGCTCCAGACGTTCGGACGATGCGGGAGCCTGTTCCGGAGATTCGATCCCCCGAATCTCCATGTCTTCAAGCAGGTCCATGTACAGACGCTTGGCCTGTTCGCAGGCCGCGGTAATGTCGTTCTCCCGTACGTTTTTGTAAATCCCCCGAAGTTTCGCATTGTACAAATTATGGTCCACTTTCACCCAAGCCGGAATGATTTGCATAACAAATTCCCCTCTCCCCAAAATAACCTGATCCTGCGCCGGCCCCCGCCGGCGGTCGGATTGTGTACGACACGGATCTGCAAGCTTGAAACACCCCCTGTGCTTCAAGCCGTAGTCCGTTCACCTGTACGGCACGGCTGTTCCTTTTTTTAGTGGACGCCTTTCCGTATTCGTCTCGAATATGGGTCCCCTGGCGCCCGGCTTCATCGTCAGTTCCCTCCCGTTCTGCGCTCCGACGTTGAAAACCAAATTGTTTTTCATTTCCTAACATAAATTTAAACGTTTTTCCGATTTTTCTCAAACGCTTTTTAGCTATTTTCATCAAATCGACTGAAAATGCGACAAACCGGCTATGAATTACAGAAGAAAACAAGAAAAAAATCCAGCTTCTAAGACTCGTTAAAAAATAATAAATCTTTTTTAATATTTCTATTCTTTCGATGCTTCTTCTACCGCCTGCAAAACTTCTTCCACATGCCCCTCGACTTTGACTTTGCGCCATTCCCGAATCAAGCATCCTTCTTCATCCAACAGGAATGTCGAACGTACGATGCCTTCATATTCTTTGCCGAAATTTTTCTTAAGCTGCCATACGCCGAACTCCTCGCTGACCGTGTGCTCCGTATCCGACAGCAGCGGGAAAGGCAGGTCGTATTTGGCGCCGAACTTCTCGTGCGATTTCACGTCGTCCGCGCTGATCCCGATCACGGCCGCGTTCTTGGTCATAAAGTAGCTTTCCGAATCGCGGAAATCGCAGGCCTGCTGCGTGCAGCCCGGCGTCATGTCTTTGGGATAAAAGTAAATCACGAGCTTCTTGCCGCGATAATCGCTGAGCTTGATTTCTTCGCTTCCGACGGCGGGCAGGCTGAATTCCGGTACGATTTGTCCGATCTCTATCATAAGTGAATCGCTCCTTTGGTTGAAAAAATGGGATGGTGCCGGATTCGGCTGATTAACGCTAAGGTTGTGCAGCGTGACGCTTCTGCGCTCAATCCCATCTTACCAGCAACCCGACGCGCAAGAAAGGAGCCGGCCCAATCGGCCGACCCCTTCTCTATCCTTCATGTGCCTTCTGCAGTTTTACAAAGCAGCGACTCTAACGAACCGTGATCATGCTAATCGCCTAACGGATCGCTTTTACACATTCTAACGAATCGTCCTCACTCTATTTGACCGAAACCGGCCTCATACCGGCTCAATAACGGTCGGTAAGGATATGACGATTCGTTAAATTATTAAAAGAGCGAAAGACCGGCAAATAGCGATACGAGGATTCGTTACCGATCGGTGTCCAGGCATAGTCCATGCCCGCTGACGTCCCCCACGCTTTTTGCTCTTTGCCCTTCGCTCTTGCCCTCTGCCCTTCCCTCTCTTCCCCCGGAGCGCCTACGCGCCTGCTCGTCTCCCCCGTCTACGATCCTGCCCCGCGGTACTTTTTCACGCCCACGTTCCAGCTTGTCAGGCCGATCGTCAGGAAGATCGCGGCCATGACCGGCGTCAGCCAGGCCATATGCGTCATCTCCGTCCTTCCGAGGAACAGCGACGCCGGATAGATCCCGACAAACGCGAACGGCAGAATCCAGGTCAGCAGAAACTGGATCGCACGGTTGTAGATCGTTACCGGATAGCGGCCGTAGTTCTGGATGTTGTACATAAGCGGGATAATGCCGGTCGGCGAATCCGAGTAGAACGACAGCGACGTCAGAGTGATGTAGATGCCGGTATAGATCAAGGTGGCGCTAACCGCAAACAGAATCAGTACCGGAATATGCCACCACAGCAGTTCGATCCCAAGCTGGCCGCCGCTGATGACCATGATAATCAAGCCGATCAGCGAACCGATCAGACCCGGCGGGTCGATGTTTTCCAGGAAAATCTGGAACAGATTATGGGCGGGACGGGTCAGAATGCGGTCCATCTCGCCTTTGACAATATAACGTTCGCTGAAATTCCACAGATTGACGAAGCAGCTGAACAAGCCGAACGGCACCATGAAGAATCCGTATACGAACACCACTTCCGCCTCGCTCCAGCCGCCCAGCGTATTCGTATGCCCGAAGACGACGAAGATGAAGATCAGGTTACTCGCCTGCATCAGCAGATCCGAGACGACTTCGACCCAGAAATCCGCGCGGTACGTCAGCCTTGTTTTCATATAATTCTTGAGATATTCGACAACCAATCCGATATAGTACATATGCTCAACCCCCCTGCACGAACAGCCGCTTGCGCGCCGCCCGCCACGTGAAGAAGATCGGGATCAGCAGAGCGAAGAACCAGATCAGCTGAATGCCGAACACTTCGAGAATGCCTGTCCCTTTGGTGCGTCCCGTAAAGACCGAACCCGGCAGATACGTGATCGCCTGGAAAGGCAGCCACTGCATGATCGAGCTGAGCCAGCCCGGGAACAGACTGATCGGGATGACGAGTCCGGAGAACAGGTCGACGACGACCCGTTTCATCCGCATGATGCCTTCGTTGTTTTCCACGAAAAACGCCATCAGCCCGGTCAGGATGTTCAGCTGCGAGTTGATCAGGAAACTGAAGAACAGCATGACCAGGAAGCCGATCCACGCGAGCGGGTCGGTCGGCAGGCGAACCGGGAACAGCAGCAGCGCAAGCAGCATCCCGGGAATCATGAACAGCGTGAAGCGGAACAGACCTTCGCCGAAGCCCTGCATCATTTTGACAAACAAATAATTGTAGGGACGGATGAATTGGATCGCGATAGAGCCGTCCCGGATATCGGTCGCGATCTCGCGGTCCAGGTTGTTGAAATAGAACGCGCGCGCCATCCAGGACACGGCGATATACGTCGTCATCTGGGAAGCCGTGAAGCCGCCGATCTCGCCTTTGTCCCCGTAGATAGCCTGCCAGGTGAAGTAGTACACGCCAATGTTCAGCATGTAGATCAGGATGCCGGAGTAATAATTGACGCGGTACGCCAGCATGGTAAGAAAACGGATCCGGATAAAGTCGGTATACACGCTAAGCATGGGAATGAGGCCCGCCTTCCGATACCGCCGATGTCGGCACGGTCGCCGATCCGGTCTGGTAAATCTGGCGAACGATCTCGTCGGTCGTCGTCTCCGTGATCTTGATATCCGTAATGGCGATATCCGCATGGCCGACAACCCGTGCCAGCACATCGGATACGCTCATCTCGCCCGGCACCAGCACTTCGGCGTGCAGGTCGTTGTCGGCGGTCCAGCTGACGTTCAGCTCCGATGTGAGCGCCTGCAGACGCGGCAGCGGACAGTGGTTGCCGAACTGGAACGTGATGCGCGTGCCCTGTCCCCAACGGGACTTGAGCGTATCGAGGCCGCCGTCGTAGATGATGCGTCCTTCGTCGAGCATGATGACCCGCGAGCAGAGCGCTTCGATATCCTGCAGATCGTGCGTCGTCAGCAGAATGGTCGTGCCGTGCTGCCGGTTCATGTCTTTGAGAAATTCGCGAATCTCCGTCTTGACGATAATGTCGAGACCGATCGTCGGCTCGTCCAGGAAGACGATCGACGGATTGTGCAGCAGCGCGGCCACCAGCTCGCAGCGCATCCGCTGGCCGAGACTGAGCTTGCGCACGGGGCGGCTGAGCAGTTCGCCCAGATCGAGGCGCTGGACGAGTTCGTCCAGCCGCTTTTTGTAGTCGTTCTCGCCTACGCCGTACACTTTGCGCAGCAGACCGAACGATTCGATAACGCCGATGTCCCACCAGAGCTGGCTGCGCTGGCCGAACACGACGCCGATATTGCGGACGAACTTCTCGCGCTCTTCGTGCGGCACGTAGCCGCCCACGTTGAGCTTGCCGGAAGTCGGAACGAGAATGCCGGTCAGCATCTTGATCGTCGTCGACTTGCCCGCCCCGTTCTCGCCGATGTATCCGCAGATCTCGCCGGCGGGGATGGAGAAGGAAATATCGTTGACCGCCGCGACCTCGTTATATTGACGGGAAAACAGATCCTGCAGCGCGCCTTTGAGGCCTCCGCGGTTCTTCTGGACTTTGAACGTTTTGTTCAGATGTTCGACTTCGATGGCGTTCATATGTGTTCCTTTCTCTGATTCCGAATCGGGTCCGGATCGTCTTTTTTGACAGGGAACGCCTGCGTACGGTTCAGCGCGAAAAGAAAGGGGTATTCAGCGTTAGGACGCCGGAAGCCTTTCGTGACGGCGGTTTTGCGTATGCGCAGAAGACAATAAAATCGGACAAATTGCCTGACGCTCCGAAAAAAATTATAATGTAGGGATATCGCGAAGGCAAACGGTATTCTCGCGTACTCCCTCCAAAGCGAAAGGAAGAAAACGAATGTCGAAAAGAAAGAAGAGGACCCTGAGCTGGGTGCTTTCGATTATTTTGGTCTCCGCGGGCGGTTATGCGGCTTTCTACTTCACCAGCTTATACAATCAGGTATCGGGTCTGCAAAAGGTAGGCGAAAGTTCGCCGTTCCGCAGTCTTCCCGTCACCGAGACGACAACCGTGCAGGATCCTCCGAAGTGGGAAGGCAGCGAACCGGTCAATATTCTGCTGATGGGCGTGGATGCCCGGGGCGTCGACGAAGGAGAAATCCCCCGTTCGGACTCGATGATTGTCGCTTCGATCGATCCCGTCGACAAAACGATCAATCTGTTCTCCATTATGCGCGACACCTACACCGACATTCCCAACCATGGCAAGCAGCGGATCAACGCCGCGATTACCCACGGGCCCAATACCGCCATGCAGACCGTTTCCGACCTGCTCGGCATTCCGATCCAATATTACGTATATACCGACTTCCAGGGCTTCATCAAACTGGTGGATGCCGTAGGCGGAGTCGATTTTTATGTGGAAAAAGACATGCATTACGTCAGCGCGGCCGATCAGCATCTGTACGATATCGACCTCAAAGAAGGCCAGCAGCATCTCGACGGAACAACGGCGCTGCAGTATGTCCGCTTCCGGCACGATCAGCTGTCCGATTTCAGCCGCACCGGGCGCCAGCGCGAATTCCTGCAGGCGATCGCCGACAAGCTGAAGACCTCGACTTCGATTATGAACCTGCCGAATATTCTCGAACAGGTCAGCCCCTATATCGACACCAATCTGAGCGTCGGCGATATGTGGAAATTGGCAACCGTCGCCTACGACAGCAAAATGGGCGGCAGCGAGCAGATTCCGCCGGCCAGCCTGCTGGTTGAAGAACGAGTCGACGGTGCGGCCGTACTGTCCGTCAGCAGCGAAGAAAAGCTCAAGCGGTTCATCCAGGACACGCTGGACGCTTCGGCCCAAGCCGGACAAACGCCCGCAGCGCCCGGCGGATCCGAACCGGCCGCGGAAGAAGACGGAACCGCTGGCGAAACGGAAACCGAGCGCGCCCCCGTCTCGGCCGTGCCGACTCCATCGGCAGCCAAAAGCGAAGCTTTGGTCGCAGGCGGCGGTCCGCGGCAGTAAATCTGCCTAAACGCAACCAAATCGTCCCTGTACGTCAACCGCAAAATTCGTTACGCTTAAAGAGCGCCTTTCGACAAAGGCGCTCTTTTCCTTGAAGCGGCTCAAACCGTCTGTACCGCAACCTCCATATCGAAAGGATCGTGTATCATGAATCGTCCAAATTCCGAAAAACTTTACGCCGAAGCGCTCGAACATATCGTCGGAGGCGTCAACAGTCCTTCCCGCTCGTTCAAAGCGGTAGGCGGCGGCGCTCCCGTCTTCATGCAGCGGGGCCAGGGTTCCCGTTTCTGGGATGTCGACGGCCGCGAATATATCGATTACCTGGCCGCTTACGGCCCGATCATCGCGGGGCACGCCCATCCCCATATTACCGAGGCGATCGTTCGCGCCGCGCAGAACGGGACTCTCTACGGAACGCCGACCGAACTTGAGATCAAGCTCGCGAAGATGCTCAAAGACGCGATTCCGTCGATGGACAAAGTCCGCTTCGTCAATTCCGGTACGGAAGCCGTCATGTCGACGATCCGGGTCGCCCGCGCCTACACGAAGCGGTCGAAGATCATCAAATTCGCCGGCTGCTATCACGGTCACTCCGACCTGGTGCTCGTCGCGGCGGGCTCCGGGCCTTCCACGCTCGGGATTCCGGACAGTGCCGGCGTACCGGCCAGCATCGCCCAGGAAGTCATTACCGTGCCGTTCAACGATCTGCAGGGCCTTGAAGAAGCTCTCAACCGCTGGGAAGGCGAAATCGCGGCCGTTATGGTCGAGCCGATCGTCGGCAACTTCGGCATGGTCATGCCCGAGAAAGGTTTCCTCGAAGGGCTCTGCAAGCTGGCGCACGACCATGGCGCGCTCGTCATTTACGACGAAGTCATCACCGCGTTCCGTTTCCACTACGGTTCGGCACAGACGTTCGGCGAGCTGGACAACCATGATGCCATCATGCCCGATCTGACGGCGCTTGGCAAGATACTCGGCGGCGGACTGCCGATCGGCGCCTACGGCGGCCGCAGACACGTGATGGAACAGGTTGCTCCGCTCGGACCGGCTTACCAGGCGGGCACCATGGCCGGCAACCCGGCTTCCGTCTCGGCGGGCATCGCCTGCCTGGAAGTCCTGCAGGGCGAAGGCGTCTATGACGAGATGAACCGCCTGGCGATTCGCCTGACGGACGGCATCGCCGAGTCGGCGCAGCGCCGCGGCGTGCCGCTGACGATCAACCGTATCCGCGGATCGTTCTCGACGCATTTCTGCGATCATCCGGTCACCAACTACGAACAGGCGCAGGATACCGACGGCGAAGCGTTCGCCGCTTTTTTCCGCGGCATGCTGGATCGCGGAATCTGCCTGGCTCCTTCGAAATACGAAGCCTGGTTCCTGACGACCGCGCATACCGACGCGGATATCGACGCCACGCTTGCCGCGGCGGACGAGACGTTCAAAACAATGCGCTGATTTTGCGATCGGACAGCATCGGGCGGAAGCTTGAAGCTGCACCAGGCATCGGCTTCCGCGCTGAGATACGGACATTCAAAAAGGCTTTTCCCTTGAAGGGAAAAGCCTTTTTGGCGAAGTTACACCCTCTTCGTTTGTTTCGGCAAAACGGCCGTGTACGCAGACAAAATAGCGCATCCTCTTCGCTTTATGCAACGCTTCTCAAACGCTTCTCCCGAATAACTTCGCGAGAGCACTTATTCGGCTTCCAAAGGCCCATTTCAAGGAAACAACTGCAGGAAAACCGTTATTCATAAGCTTAAGCGAAATGATCGACTTCCCCGCCGGACCGTCCGGAACTAGATCTCCCGGGACTGCTGCAGAAGGTCCGCAAGTTTCAGATCTTCGTGCAGGGCATGCCCCCATGTCACCCTCAGGATGGCTTCTTCTTCTCCCGCAAGCAGACGCTCGCAGCGGCTGCGCCCAAGAGTGAGCGCCAAGCCGTATCGACCTTCGCCGCCGCCCGGGATATCGATCCGCACCGCTTCTCCGGTATAATCGGCATCTTCCTGCAGATCGCCGGGCAGCAGTTCCGCGCGCACGTTTCTCATCTGCCGAAAAGGGTTGCGATTATCGATATGCAGCTCCAACAGAACGGGTATACCCTCTCCGTTCTCATCGGATCCGGCTTCTGCTGCCTTTTCCGCCCGGATTGCAGGAGGCCGCAGCGCAAAAGACCCGAATCCGAAGACGGCTTCTTCCGCAGCCAGCAGGAGACCGAGGCCCAGCAGCAGACCGATCTTTTTGTTTCTTTTATCCTTGTTTTTTATCATGTGCGGTTTCTTCACCATCCTGTTCATTTGCTTCCTAGATATAGACGCAGCGATCGGACAAAAGTTGTCGGAATCTCCTATTCTGGTGAAAAGCCTCCTAAATCGGTTATGATAATAATAAAAAGGGAAGTAGAGGGACATTCCATGGACGACGATAAAGAGCAGCGCCGCAAAAATCTCAAAGTCATTCAGTTCGATAAAAATGCCGAAGACCTGGTCGAAAGCGAGAAGCCGACCGTAACTTTCGACGACGTCGGCGGACTCGAGGAAATCAAGAAAAAGATCCGCATGAATTTCATTCTGCCGCTTAAGCAGCCCGAGCTGTTCGCGGCCTACGGCCGAAAAGCGGGCGGTTCCCTTCTGCTGTACGGTCCTCCCGGATGCGGCAAGACGTTTCTGGCCCGCGCCGTCGCCGGCGAGATCGATGCAAGCTTCCTCCATCTGGAGCTGCAGGCCATCCTATCGATGTATACCGGAGGCAGCGAGCACAATCTGCACGGCATTTTTGAAAAAGCCCGCGCCGAAGCGCCCTGCGTCCTGTTTATCGACGAACTGGACGCACTGGGCGGCAGCCGCCACGGCATGCGCCAGCATCACGACCGCATGCTGGTCAACCAGCTGCTGCTGGAACTGGACGGGCTCGAAAGCTTTAACGAGAACGTCTTTATCATCGGAGCCACCAATACGCCGTGGTATCTCGATTCCGCGCTGCGCCGTCCGGGACGCTTCAACAATCTGCTGTTTGTGACGCCGCCCGAGGAAGAAGAACGTGATACCATTCTCAAGCTCAAGCTGGCCGGCAAGCCGGCGGATGGCGTCAGTGTGCGCAAACTCGCCGAAAGCACGCCGCTGTTCTCCGGGGCGGATCTCGAACAGCTGGTACGCGACGCTACCGAACTTGCGCTCGAGCGGGCCATGGAGACGGGAGAAATCCAGCCGCTTGCGGATACGGATTTCCGGCGCGTGCTGAAGAGCCGCCAGGCTTCCACACTCGACTGGTTCGCGACCGCGCGCAATTATGCGACGTTCAGCGATACGAACGGCGAATATGCGCAGGTACTCGAATTTATCAAAAAGCATAAAATCCGCTGATGCCGCTTCTGCCCGTCGGCGGACATTTCCGTACGCCGACGCGGGAAACGCGCCGCAAAATCCAGGAGGTCCTGCAATGAGCGAACAAACGAACGGCCCGGTTCCGCCCGGCCTGCGCGCCGAGCGGTTCGAACGGCTGATCGGCTGGGGCCGGTACAAAGAGGCGCTGGCCGAAGCGGGCGATTGGCTGCGCGAAGAACCGGAAACGCCCGAACCGTACAATGCGCTCGCGCTCGCTTATATCCATACGGAGGAATACGATCGGGCTGTGACCTGTACGGATCAGGCGCTGCGGCTCAATCCGGACGACGAAGACGGCTGGTTGATGCGCGCGGTTGCCTATTACTCGGTCCAGGATTGGCCGAAGATGCAGGAAGCCGCGCAGGAAGGCCTCCGCATCAATCCGTATCGGGCGCACCTGTATTATCTGTTGGCCAACATGCACAACAAGCACGGCAAATTCGAACAGGCGCACCAGAACATCGGGCAGGCGCTGGAGATCGATACGCAGAACGGCTTGTACCTGGCACTTTACAGCTATATCTTGGCGAATCTCCGGCGTTTCGACGATTCGCGCGCGGCCGCCGAAACCGCACTGCGAAACGATGTGGAGCGCCCCCAGACTTTTCTCTATCTCGGATGGGCCGCCGACCGGCGCGGCGACGCGAAGACGGCCAAGACGATGATGGAGCAGGCGATCCGACTGAATCCGGACGACGAGCAGACCCGGACCGAATACATGGAAGCCCTGCAGAAGAACTATTGGTTTTACCGGATTTTCACGCTGCCCGTGTTCTTTCGCCGCTTTAAGCCCTGGCAGTTGGTACTGACCTGGATCATCGCGTCCATCTTGTTCCGGCCCCTCATTATTCTGCTGGTCATTTTGTATATGCTGAGCTTCATGCTCAGCAAAGCGTTCGTCCATGTGCAGGTCTACGGCTGGAGGCGAGCACCGAAGAGGCGGGGAAAATGATCCCCGCCTTTTTAAGGTTCCGCAAAACTCTGCCGTGAACCGTTTCTGTGCGGATTTCCTGATCTACTCTCGGCGCTGCCGCAAAAATTCGCGGCGGTATCCATCCGGATCAAGCAGAACCCGGCGAATTTCCGCTTCCGAGATCGGCTTGACGATATAAGCCTGCATGCCGCTGTCGAGACATTTTTCCGCAAAGCCCGGCTGTACAAAAGCGGTGACCGCAACCATGTACGGCACCGAGTCTTCCGGCAGAACCTGGCGGATCAGCCGGGCTGCCGTCATCCCGTCCATCTGCGGCATCTGTACGTCCATGAATAAAAGATCGTAGCGCTTTTTCACAACCGCTTCGAAAGCTTCTAGGCCGTTTTCGACCACATCCGCCCGAATTCCGGACTTCCGCACTATTTCTTCAAGCAGCCTGCGGTTGACCGGATGATCTTCCGCAATCAGAACCCGCAGTTTCTTGAGCTGAGCCGGCGTCTCGGAAACCGCCTGTGCCGGATTTTCGTTGGCATGCAGGGTTCCGTTTTTCAGCACCGAATCCAGGCCGTCCATTTCTTCGATCCGGCAGGGAAGCGTAAAGCGGAAATTTGATCCTTTGCCTTCGCGGCTCTCTACCCGGATCGTTCCGCCCATCAATTCGACGAGCCGTTTGCAGATCGACAGGCCCAGTCCCGTTCCGCCGTACTTGCGATTCAATTCGGGGTGAAGCTGCGAGAACGATTGGAACAAACGCCCAAGCTTGTCCTCGGCGATCCCTATTCCCGTATCCTGCACGCAGAACTCCAGTACGGGGTCCTGCTTGCTTGGTCCCGGGATCGTCTCCACGAACACCGTGATCGAGCCGCTGTCGGTAAATTTGATGGCATTTCCGATCAAGTTGGTCAATACCTGTCTCAGCCTGCCCGGATCGGTGACAATTTCCTCGGGAACATCGGAACCGACGTTCCAGTGAAGTCCCACGCCTTTCTCCGCCGCCCGGGGGGCAAACAGATCGACGGCTTCATCCACCAGTTGGACCAGCGAGAAGCTCTCGGGTTCCAGCGACAGGCTGCCCGCATCGATCTTGCTGAAATCAAGCACATCGTTCAGAATGCGCATCAGCGACACACCGCTGCCTTGAATAATTTCGGCGTATTCGCGCTGTTCCCCGTTGAGATCGGTATCGAGCAGCAGGTCGGTCATGCCGATTACGCCGTTCATCGGCGTACGGATCTCATGACTCATCATCGCCAGAAACTCCGACTTGGCCGTCGCCGCTTGTTCGGCCAGCTCTTTCTGGCGCATCACTTCGCGCTCGTTCGTCAGATCGCGGAATACGACGACGGCCCCTTGAATCCGCCCTTTGTCCACAATCGGATTGACCGTATATTGAACCAGGCAGCTTGATCCGTCCTTTTTCCACATGACGCCTTCCTGAAGCGATCTTGAGACACCGTCATGCACCGTGCTGCAGATCGGACACTCTTCGACGCTGTACGGCGCTCCGCCCATTGCCGAATGAATCAGCAGAGCGTGATTGTCCTGGCCGATAAACTCATCCTGTTCGTAACCGAGCAGGTTAAGAGCAGCCGGATTGGTAAAGCTGGTCTTTCCGTCCATCCCGATTCCGAAAATCCCTTCCGATACCGAATTCAAAATAAGCGTGTATTCGTAACCCAACTGTTCGATTTTGCGGGTATACTGTTTGCGTTCCGTAATATCGCTGGCAATACCGTACACGCCCACGACTTCGCCTTCCACAAAAATCGGCACGTTCGTAATCTGAAGCTCCACTTTTTCGCCGGTCCTGCGCTCGATGGATGCTTCATAATTTTGCGGAGTACCGCGGCAGGCCGCCGCAAAATGGCGGTTGGTGCGCTCCAGATTCTCATCGTAAATGACGGAACGGTACGATCTGCCGAGCAGCTCTTCCTTAGTATATCCCAGCAGTCCCGCCATACTCTCGTTGCAGGATGTATAAATGCCTTCGAGACTGAGCGAATACACGCCGAACGGATTATAGTCGAACAGCGACCGGTAGCGTTCTTCGCTTTCCTGCAGTCTGCGCTGCGCAAGTTTGCGTTCGGTCACGTCCCGCGACACTCCGAGAATTTCCAGAGGCTCCCCCGTGTGCTCGTCGAACGTAAAACTTGCGGCGCTTTCCAGCCATATATAATCCCCGCTTCGGGTTTTGGCCCGAAATTCCACCGTGCGCGACGTCTCGCCTGCCGCGGCATCACGCAAATAATCGGCAACTTTCTCGATATCCCCCGGATGAAATACGTCAAAAGCACTTTGTCCGACCAGCTCTTCCGGCTTATAGCCCAGAATATGTTCGGAGGCCGGAGACACATACCGAAACATCGAATCGGCGGATTGGCGGGTAAACAGATCCAACGAATGTTCGGAAATCAACCGGAACTCCCGTTCGTTCTGGCGAATCTGACGTTCCATTACCGTCTGCTGGGTAATGTCCTGAATACTCCCGATCAGATGCGTCTTATCGATCATCTTGCTCTGCGAGCGTACGATCCTGCGTTCTCCGCGATCCGTCAGCAGCGCATAGGTGATATCGTATTCGCCGCCGGCAGCACGTTCCGCAATCAGCTTGGCTACACGATCGCGGTCCTCGGGAACGATTCGCTTCATCATATCTTCCAGCCCGTTGACTGATTCCCGGTCTTCGATACCGAACACGTCGTACAGCAGATCGGAGTACTGTCGTTTGCCGCTTTCGAGATCCCATTCCCAAAAAACGATCCTCGCCATCGCCTCCGCTTGTTTATAGCGCTCGGAAGTCTCCCTCAGTTTACGCTCCAGCATTTTGGCAGACGTCGCATCGCGGCAGACCACGTAGACGCCGACACGCTCGCCCTCATGGTCCAGCGGAACAAAACTCAACTGGAGATATTTCCTGCCGCCGGCTTTGTGCCGGGTTTCAAGATCCATGCTTGCCGTCACTCCAGATTCCGCCCGGGCAAAACAATGCTGCAAATCCGCCGCCTGTTCCCTGGATACCCATTGTTTGGCCTCGATCAGATCAGCCAGTTCCCGAGCCGTAAAGCCCGTCGTTTCCAAAAAAGCCGGATTCACATCAATGACCCAACCGGTACGATCCAGTACCACAATTCCGTCCGGATGGTTCATTAACAAAGAATGGTATAATCCGGCCGCCGACACCACCTGTTCAAGTCTATCGTTTCGATTCTGCTCCAACCTCGGTATCCCCTTAATCAAAAAATAATGAGCCTTTTGGTCCTTCTTCCGTCGATCATGTGTTAGTCATTACCCTGGCCGAGCGAGAAAAAAACGAATTTGCCGCATACAGGGGTTCGTACCTTCCCGAGACTCGGTTTGTTATCCTTTTCCGTTTCAACAAAAAATCCGGAGACGGCAGAAGCCATTTCCGGATCGGTTTGATTTCTTGTAGGCAGATGGGGTTCGCTTGGTTCAACGATTCACGAATACCGTACGCAGACGCGGGGTATACTGAACATCGAAGCCCAAACCGTCCGCCAGCACCGCAAGCGGTACGTAGGTTTTCGAGACTCCGTTCACTTTCTCGGTAAAGGCCGCAATCTGGATAGCCGTTTCTTGGCCGTTGACGGTGATCGCTTTTTTCCCTACGGGAATCGCGACACTGCGGCCGTCCACCATGATGCTGGCCGTCGCCGCCTTGTTGTTCCACTTCAGCTCGGCTCCGAGCGCATCGGTGATGTCGCGCAGGACGACGAAAGTCGTGCCGTTCTTCAGAATCGGCTTGAATGCCGTATTCAATTCCTTGCCGGATACGATTACCGCTACGGTCTCTGCCGGAACGGGAGCGCTCGGCGTCCGGTATTCTTTCCAGATCTGCTCGGAGAAAGCTTTGGCGAATACTTCATATCCGGTCTGATTGGGATGGATATCCCGGCGGGCAATATGCGTCAGCTGCATTTCGCGGCCGATAAACAGCGGAGTCATATGGACCGTTTCGACATGGGCGCCCGCCGCGTTCTGTGCCGTTACGACTCCGTTCAGCGTCGAAGCGTACGCGGCTGCGGCCTGGTTCAGCGTGGCATACAGCGACTTGGCCGCAATGGCCGGAATCGGCTGATACTGGTCGGCTACGACGATACGGGCATTCGGATTGATCTCGCGCAGATCCCCAAGCACCTGGCCCAGATTGACGGCGTACGTTTGAAGCAGCGCTTCGACCTTGGGAGTCAATTCTTCCGCGGCCGGCAGTTGGCTGCCTGTAATCAGCGGAAGAAGATCGTTGCCTCCGATTGTAATCGTGATGACATCGGCTTCGGCCACATCGGCGCGGATTCCTGCCGTATCGGCGGCGAATACAGCCGCATTCGGATCGCGAAGTCCGGCTTGAATAGCGTCGGCCGTCGTATTCGTACCGGCGCGAATCGCTTCGATATAATGCTCGAGTCCGGCCGAATTCAGACCCGATATACCGTAATTGTCCACTTCCGAACGTCCATGGAATCTTGCCTGCTCCGCAAGCCGGGGAACAAATCCGTAGTAATCGGCCTGTGCCTTGTCGGGCTCGTAACCGGCCGTCAGCGAATCGCCGAACGAGACGATTTTGTAGGTATCGCCCGCCGCGTAGGTGCTCGAAACGCCTGCCAGTCCGAATGCCGGAAGCACCAGCGCGGTGCATACCAGCGCTTTCAAGCTTTTTGTCCATGTTGTTGTCATTGTTGTTCCCTTCCGGTCTCTGCGGACCGTTCAAATAGATTCGGCTGGCGGCTGGCGGATCAAAAATCCGATATTCAAAAATCGCCGTCGCATCCGGAAAAGGTTCCGGATACGGCGGCCTGACGAACGCGAATCGGTTTGCCTTATTTGCGGCTGTCGCCCGGAGCTTCAGACGGCCGCGTTTGGGTCTTCTTGAGGTAATCGTCGTAACGGTCGTCGATCTCTTCCGCCATCTGCCGGTACAGACGGGTTTCCTCGACGATCGGGTCAAGCGTCGATTGAATCCGGATCTCGTAACGCGGCGAAATCTGTTCGCGTTCTTTGCGTTCGCGGTCGTCGTCTTTCAGTTCGCCTTCCGTCAGCAGTTCGCGGAGTTCTTCCTCCACTTCTTCCTGTCCGGGTCTGCGGATCTCCTCATCGCTCATCTCTATTCCTCCTTGGGAGTTTTAGCCAAGAGACTTTGGATAGACCGGATTCAGAATCCGGTCGCGTCCGATTCCTTAAGCACCGTAAGCATTTCCGCGTGCAGAGCGCCGTTGGTGGCGACGAGATTGCGTACGCCCAGATGATAGCTTTCGCCAAGCGTATCGGTCACTTTGCCGCCGGATTCGGCAACGAGCAGAGCTCCCGCCGCAATATCCCAGGCATTCAATCCCGACTCCCAGTAACCGCTGAGTCGGCCGGCCGCCACGTGGGCGAGATGCAGCGCCGCGGATCCTCCGGCGCGCAGACTGCGTGCGCGCGGGGCAAGCTCCGCTATGCCCCGAAGATTGATCGGCAGCTTGACGACCGGATCGGCCGGGAAGCCTACGGCAATCAACCCTTGGGCCAGACGTTCTTCTCCGGATACGGCCATGCGGGCTCCGTGCACATAAGCGCCTTTGCCTTTCTCGGCCACGAACATTTCGTCGCGGGAAGGATCGTAGATCACTCCGATAATTACTTCGCCGTGATGCGCGAGAGCGATCGAGACCGAATAGAACGGGAATCCATGCACAAAGTTGGTCGTGCCGTCGATCGGATCGATGATCCACAGGTATTCTTCATCCTGCGCTTCGGCAAGAGCGCTTATTGCGGCCGCTTCGCCAGGTTCCACACTTTCTTCGCCAAGAATCGCGTGATCCGGAAAATGGGTCAGAATCAGCCGCCGAATCATCTGTTCGGCGCCTTTGTCGACTTCCGTCACCAAATCCTGGGCCGACGTTTTGGTCGACAGCTGTTCGTGCATGCCCAATTTGCTTTTGATCCATTCGCCTGCTTTGGCGGCTGCATTGATCGCAACCGCGGTATAACTTTTGCCCGTCAGGACATAAGGAACTTTCTCGTTCGATTCCACAGTATAACCGCCTTTCTTGAGCTGCTTGTTGGACAGGGGACTGGCGTTGGAGAACCGCCGGGAGCGGGAAGAGCGGGCCCGGCTTCGCCCGGGCTGTTCGAGAATCGGCGGCCCAATGGGCCTGGATTCCCGGGGAGGGCTCGCTTGGCGCGGGATCTGCAAATCGCCTTGCCCGGAGGGATCGGCAATTTGCAGATCCTATCCTACTTCTATCCCATTACGTGATATCCGCCGTCCACGTAGATCACTTCTCCCGTAATCCCGCGGGACAACCCGCTGAGCAGGAACATCGCCGTATCTCCGACTTCGGCCGTCTCCGTCGTGCGGCGAAGAGGAGCTTTCTCTTCGACGACTTTCAGGATCGAATTGAAATCGCTGATGCCTTTGGCGGCCAGGGTACGGATCGGGCCGGCGGAAATGGCGTTCACCCGGATGCCGGTCGGACCCAGGTCGGCGGCCAGGTAACGGACGGAAGCTTCAAGAGCGGCTTTGGCTACGCCCATCACGTTGTAATTGCGCATCACGCGCTCGGCGCCCATATACGTCATGGTCACGATGCCGCCGCCTTCGCTCATCAAAGGATGCAGCTTCCGGGCTACGGCAACCAGCGAGTACGAACTGATATCGTGCGCCAGAGCGAAGCCGTCGCGGGAAGTATCGACAAACTGTCCCGACAGGTCTTCCGCTTTGGCAAAAGCGATACAGTGCGCAATCCCGTGCAGCACACCGAATTCATCCTTGATTCTCTCGGCCAGCGCCTCGATCTCCGCGTCGTCCGTCACGTTGCACGGCAGTACAACCGAGTTCGGCAGCGTATCGGCCAGTTTGCGAACCCGGCCTTCCACCCGCTCGCTCTCGTACGTAAAGGCCAGCCTCGCGCCCTGCGCGGACAAACTTTGCGCAATGCCCCAGGCGATGCTGCGATCGTTCGCCACGCCCATCACCAAGATATTTTTACCCGCCAACAGTTCTCCCATAATCCGTTCCTCCCAATTTTCCGTTCGTTATTCCTTGTCTCCGAAAAACATTTCATGCGCCAATGCCGTTAGCACGCGCGATTCCTCGTCCGTCAGCTTGCGCACCAGATCCAGCTCGACCTGCGTGATCTCTTTATCCTGAAAATTGATCTCCGCGATCGAAGCGGTAACGAGTACAATCGCGACGGCCCGGTTGTCGGGGGTATAGGCGATCACTTTTTGTCCGGTCGGAAATACGCGGAAACCGTCTTTGCGCATTTTGCCGCGTCCGTACTCGAGCAGTTCGTACAGTTCCTGCTCGCTTTTGAATTTGCAGACCGAGTTGAATTCCGTTTCAAATCCCATGGTTAGCTCTCCTTTCGACCGAATGATCCGTTGACTGCGAGGTAGGTTTGGTGCTGAAGACTTAAAGACTTAAAGACTTAAAGACTTAAAGACTTAAAGACTTAAAGACTTAAAGACTTAAAGACTTAAAGACTTAAAAACTTAAAGATTCAAGGCTCGCTCGGCGCGGGAACCAAACTTTGCTTGGCCCGGAGGGGTATGCAAAGTTTGGTTCCTTATCTACCGTATTGAAGGTTGGTGCGGGCTTCATGGCGTTCCAGAGCCAGTTCGATCAGACGGTCGAGCAGGGCCTGATAGGACATCCCGGTTTCGCGCCAGAGAAGAGGGTACATACTGAAGGGCGTAAAGCCGGGCATCGTGTTCACTTCATTAATGAGAATCTTGTTGTCGGAACGCCGCACGAAGAAGTCGGCGCGGCACAGGCCGCTGCCTTCGACGGCTTTGAATGCGCGAACGGCAAGTTCGCGGAGGGAATCGGCCAAATCCGCATCGACCGGAGCCGGGATCATCATCTCGGATTTGCCGTCGATATACTTCGCATTATAGTCGTAATAGTCGCCGGAAGAGACGATTTCGCCCGGTACGGAAGCCTGCGGGTCGTCGTTGCCGAGCACGCCGACTTCAAGTTCGCGTCCGTCGATGAATGTCTCGATCAGCACTTTGCGGTCGTACCGCAGCGCAAGTTCCACGGCATCGATCAGGGCTTCCTGGTCGCCGGCTTTGGAGATGCCGACGCTCGAGCCCAGGTTTGCAGGCTTGACGAAACACGGATAGCCGAGCTTGGTCTCCGCTTCCTGAAGCAGATCGTGCCGGCTGATACGCCAATCGCGCTCTCCGAAAGCGATATACTCGCCCTGTTCCAGCCCGGCGGCCGCAAACAGTTTTTTCATGACGTCTTTGTCCATGCCGGCCGAAGACGACAATACGCCCGCGCCGACGTAAGGCAGCCCGGCCATTTCGAACAATCCCTGCACGGTACCGTCTTCGCCGAATGTGCCGTGAAGAAGCGGGAACATCACATCGATGCCGCTTTCTTGGCCGCTGAGCGAAGCGAACAAGGCGCCTGCCGCCTCGGACGTACCGCCCGCCGCCGCATCCAGTTTCATGTCCTCTACCGAATTCATCGGCCCGTCCAAAGCGGAACCCATTCGCCACTCGCCCTGAAGGGTAATATAAAAAGGAACAATCTCGTATTTCGCGTAATCGAAAGCGTTCATTACCGCAAAACCGGTCTGCAGCGAAACCTCGTGTTCGCCCGATTTTCCGCCGTATACCAATCCTACCGTTACTTTGTTTGCTGTCATGTCTAAGCCCCCGTCAATTCGTTAAAATCTCTCTCACCAGTATAGAGGATAGGGGCTCCGCCTGCAAAGAAAACCCGCATACCGCGCCGGCCCGAAAATCGAAATCCGGCGGCTGTTTCGTGGCAAAAAGGACTTTACGATCCGTATTGTAAACGTTATAATTAAATTAGATATTTTTGAAATTTAGTTTCATCCAATGAAACTTCGTAAAATCAGTCCATGATTCCCGGAACGGAAAGGTTCCTTCAACGGCAGCCGCACTTCGTTTCCGAGCTTGATTTTCCGCGCGTTCCGTCAAGACCCTATCCGGTTCCGCGGCGATCCATTACATTTCTCGAGGAGGTCCATCCATGGCTTTATCCGATCAATTTTCTGTCGCCCGTACGCTCGAATCGGGAGGCAAATCTTACCGTTACTACAGCTTGAAGGCACTCGAAGAACAAGGACACCACGGCATCTCCAAGCTTCCGTTCTCGATCCGCGTTCTGTTGGAAGCAGCCGTTCGCCAATTTGACGGGCGCGCAATCACCGAAGAACACGTAAACCAGATCGCCCGCTGGGCCGAAGAACGCGACGCCAACAAGGAGATCCCGTTCATTCCGGCACGTATCGTCCTGCAGGACTTCACCGGCGTACCGGTTGTCGTCGATCTCGCAGCCATGCGCGATACCGTGAAACTGAGCGGCGGAGATCCGAAACAGATCAACCCGCTCGTACCGGTCGACCTCGTTATCGACCACTCGGTCATGGTTGACGCGTTCGGTACATCCGACGCGCTCGACTTTAATATCAATCTCGAGTTCGAACGCAACGAAGAACGCTACCGTTTCCTGCGCTGGGCCCAAACGGCATTCGATAACTTCCGCGCCGTTCCGCCGTCCACGGGGATCGTGCACCAGGTCAACCTGGAGTACCTGGCTTCCGTTGCGGCAACGAAAGTAATTGAAGGCGAAACTTACGTCTTCCCGGATTCCCTCGTCGGCACGGACTCCCATACGACCATGATCAACGGTCTGGGCGTTGTCGGCTGGGGCGTAGGCGGTATCGAAGCGGAAGCCGGCATGCTCGGCCAACCGCTGTACTTCGTCACGCCTGACGTCGTCGGCTTCAAACTGACGGGCAGCCTGTCCGAAGGCGCGACCGCGACCGACCTGGCGCTTACCGTTACCGAAATTCTGCGCAAAAAAGGCGTAGTCGGCAAATTCGTCGAGTTCTTCGGTCCCGGCCTGAGCAACATCGGTCTGGCCGACCGCGCGACGGTTGCCAACATGGCACCGGAATACGGCGCGACCGTCGGCTTCTTCCCGGTCGATTCCGAGACGCTGACGTACCTGCGCAACACCGGCCGCGAAGACGAGCAGATCGAACTGGTCGAAAACTACTACCGTGCCCAAGGCATGTTCCGTACGGACGATATGGCCGATCCGGAATTCAGCGACGTCGTCGAGCTTGACCTGGGTTCGGTTGTACCAAGCCTTGCCGGACCGAAACGTCCGCAGGACCGTATCGAGCTGACCAACATGAAGCGCAACTTCGAAGACATCGTGCGCACGCCGGTCGACAAAGGCGGCTACGGACTCAGCGACGAGAAGATCGCCGAGAAAGTCACGGTCAGCCACAAGAACGGCAAAACGAGCGAAATGGGCGCGGGCGCCGTTGTGATTGCAGCGATCACCAGCTGTACCAACACCTCGAACCCGAGCGTTATGCTGGGCGCGGGTCTGCTCGCGAAGAAAGCCGTCGAGCGCGGCCTGGTCCGTCCCGAATACGTGAAGACCAGCCTGACGCCGGGCTCCCTGATCGTAACCGACTACCTGTTCAAGGCAGGCCTGCTTGAGCCGCTTGAAAAACTGGGCTTCTACGTAGCCGGTTACGGCTGCGCAACCTGCATCGGCAACTCCGGCCCGCTGCCGGACGAAGTCGCTCAAGTCGTTGCCGATAACGATCTGACCGTTGCGGGCGTACTGTCCGGCAACCGGAACTTCGAGGGCCGCGTCCACGCGCAGGTCAAAATGAATTACCTGGCTTCCCCGCCGCTCGTCGTCGCTTACGCGCTGGCCGGCACGGTGAATATCGATATGGCGACCGAGCCGCTTGGCTACGACCAACAAGGCGAACCGGTATTCCTGCGCGATATCTGGCCGACTTCCCAGGAAATCCGCGATGCGGTTGCCATGGCGATCACGCCGGAAATGTTCCGTCTGAAGTACGCGAACGTATTCACCGCCAACGAGCGTTGGAACGCGATCGAAGTACCGGAAGGCGAACTGTACGAGTGGGATTCCAACTCGACTTATATCCAGAACCCTCCGTTCTTCCGCTATCTGAACGACGGAATGAACGATATTGCCGACATCAAGCAGTCCCGCGTATTGGCTCTGCTGGGCGATTCGGTGACGACCGACCATATCTCTCCTGCGGGCAACATTGCGCCTAGCAGCCCGGCCGGTCTGTATCTGGCCGAACACGGCGTCGAACGCAAAGACTTCAACTCCTACGGCTCGCGCCGCGGTAACCATGAAGTCATGATGCGCGGTACGTTCGCCAACATCCGGATTCGCAACATGGTGGCTCCGGGCACCGAAGGCGGCGTAACCAAGTATCTGCCTACCGATGAAGTGATGTCGATCTACGACGCTTCGATGAAGTATCAAGACGAAGGCCAGAACCTGATCGTACTCGCCGGCAAAGAATACGGTACGGGCAGCTCCCGCGACTGGGCGGCCAAAGGCACGATGCTGCTGGGCGTCAAAGCCGTTATCGCGGAAAGCTTCGAACGGATTCACCGCAGCAACCTCGTCGGCATGGGCGTACTTCCGCTCCAGTTCGAAGAAGGCAGCACGTGGAAATCCCTCGGCCTCGACGGCCGCGAGACGTTCGATATTATCGGCCTGAGCAACGACGTGAAACCGGGCCAGAAATTGACGGTAGCCGTTACGCGCGAAGACGGAACCACGTTCGAGTTCAATGCGATCGCCCGTCTGGACAGCATGGTCGACGTCGACTATTACTATAACGGAGGCATCCTGCAAACGGTCCTTCGCCAAATGATGAAAGTCGCCAACGGCGAAAAACCTTTGAAAATGCAGGACTAAGCCTACCGCACTTTTAGCCTTACACCAAAAAGCTGCACCCGCCAAACGGCGAGTGCAGCTTTTTCATGTTGGATTGACAATTTGCCCGCCCTTACTCATCATGGTTTGTAAAAGGATATCCATTCAAATTCATCTCTGCCCGGGAGGCCGCCTCATGCCAATCGAAACGCTCACTCTCCGTCCACTCGCTCCAAACGAACCGCCGCCGCTGGATCTGCTGCTGCTCGCCGACCCTTCAAGATCCATCGTCGAAGACTATCTGCGCCGCGGCACATGCTTCCTCGCCGACGACGGGATACGAATCGCCGGTGTATTCGTGCTTCTGCCTACCCGGCCGGAAACGGTCGAATTGGTCAATGTCGCCGTCGATGAGACCCTCCACGGACAGGGCATCGGAAAAATTCTCGTGCTGCATGCCATAGAAATGTCACGGGAAGCCGGTTACCGGACAATCGAGCTCGGTACCGGCAACTCCGGGATCGGCCAGCTTGCTCTATACCAGAAATGCGGATTCCGTATAATCGGAGTGGATCCCGATTTTTTCGTCCGGCATTATGACGAAGAAATTTACGAGAACGGAATCCGCTGCCGCGATATGATTCGCCTGTCACTGCATCTGTAACGCAGCGGCGCCGGGCGGCTGCAGGATTCAATCCCGAAGCTTGATTTCCTTTTCCATCACGTAGTCGTCCATCACGAAGCCGTTCCCGATATCGGCAACCTGTTCGCGTACGGTGCGGAATCCTTTTTTCTCGTACACGGCAATACTGTCGCGATTGTCCCGGTTGACCGTCAGCCAAATATGGCTCAGGCCTCTCTGTTCGCACAGCCGTTCCAGGAATTCACTGGCCCGGCTGGCGTAACCGCGTCCGCGATACTCCCGGGCGATATAGAATTTGCTGAGAAACAGCGATCCTTCTTCTTCCTTGACCGCCAGATATCCGACCACCGCTTCTTCATTCCGCATCGAAAAGTAGGTATAACCCTGCCGATTTATTTGATCCGCAATCGCGGAAACGGACTGGAATTTTTCGATCATGTACTCGATTTGTTCTTTGCTGATCAGAAACAGATAGTACTCATGCCAGATCCGTGCGGCCAATACGGCCGTTTCCTCCATCTCGCGCTCCGTTTGTACCTGACTCATAGTAAGTTCCATATTCGTGCCGCCTTTCCCGGATTTCCGGCTGAATGATGTGACGAATTTAGAAGTCCCTTCCCGCGGCTGCCGCCTTCTCACCGGATCATCAGACCCATCTGGCGTGCCCGCTCCATCAGCAGCGGCGCATAGCCTTCCAGCTTCTCCACAGGCAGACGCGCCAGCGGTCCCGATACGGACAGAGCCGCGGCCAGATTGCCTTTGAGATCGAAGATTGGGGCCGCTACGGATGTAGCGCCCTGCTCCCTTTCTTCGACGCTAATCGCGTAGCCGGCAGCACGGATAGCTTTTAACTGATCGCGAAAAGCGGATCTTGCGACCATGTCCGGCCAGATCGGATCGCTGAGGATGTATTCCTGGTCGCGTTCGCTTGCGAACGCGACCAGGATTTTGCTCGAAGCGCCGACGTACAGCGGAAGGCGAGCGCCGACGGGAGCCACACGGCGGATCGCCTGGTTGCTCTGCACCGCCTGAATACGCAGCCGTTCCCGGCCGTCTCTCACGTAGAGACTGACGGTCTCTTCCAATTCGTCCCGCAGTTTCTCCATGGCGGGAAGAAGCAGAAGCGCGGGATCGTCGGTATTCGACAGATGCGCGGACAGTTCCCAGATTTTGATGCCCAGCCGGTACTTCTCGGTGGAAGCGTCACGGCTGACAAATCCTTTTTCCTCGAGTGTCGTCATCAGCCGGTGAACGGTGCTTTTGTGCAGCCCCACTTCGCCGGCGATCTCCGTAAGACTCAAGGTACCGGTCCGGGTGAAACACATCAATATATCAAGCGCGCGTTCGACCGCACGAACGGTTAATTTGCCGTCTTCCATACAGGTTTACCTTCTCTCCGGATTCCCAGCGGGAATTTTGAGTTTCAAGCGGGCGCCGATCGTTTCATAAGTAAAGGTACCTTTTCCGGCCCGTTTGTTTCTTCTAAATATAGCACATTTCGTTTCATTTGATGAAACCCTTTTATTTTTTATGAAACTCATGCCGATGAAATAAAGGGGTTACATCGTCTGCCGCAGCGGCCGATAAAAGGAGTAGGTTTGACTTCGACATGATCGGCGCATACGATAAATACAACGAAGTTTTTTCATTTTCCAACAAGTTTCGAGTCGGTCAGAGTGACGGTGCACGGTTCTTCGCCGCATACGTCAGACCGGCCGATCCAAATTCAGACTAAGGAGAGACCGCGATGAATCCCGTTTCCGGAAGCCTAGCTCCGTCCCAGAGGCAGTCCGCCCCGCAGACGGAAGATCCTGTCAAGGAAACCCACTCGGGCCGTCGCCGGTTGCGTAATATAGCAGTGGCTCTGTTCTTATCGATCCTTTTCTTTCTGATCTTTTGTTTCGTCGCTCTGCATGCCTACATCGCCTGGGTACTGTCCAACCCCACCGTCGCTCCCTTGTATTCCACCCCCAAGCAGGCGGTCGGGATGGAGTACGAAGATATCACGTTCCCTGCAATCGACGGAAGCCGGACCATGCAGGGGTGGTATATTCCGGCCGAAAATACGGAATCGAAGAAAACGATCGTGCTCAGCCACGGCTATGGAGCCAACCGCGAAGAGACCTGGATTCCGATGTACGACCTCGCGCATTATGCGCACCGTTTGAACTTCAATGTCATCATGTTCGATTACGGCTTCGCTTCGCAGGGCAGCAAGGAAGTCGCAACCGGCGGCAAAAAAGAAACCCAGCAGCTGCTCGGAGCCGTCGAATATGCCAAGCAAAAAGGAGCCGAGCAGGTTGTGGTCTGGGGCTTCTCGATGGGCGGCGGCACTGCGCTGCAGGCCGCTCTGATCAGCGACGATATCGATGCCATGATCCTGGACAGCGCCTTCCTGCTGCAGCCGGATACGCTGTACCACAACATTCGGCAAAATATCGCCCTGCCGCGCCATCCGTCGCTTGAAATTCTGCAGTTCCTGTTCCCGATCCTGAACGGCACGAGTCTTCATCAGATTCCGTACCAGAAAGTCGAACAGGAAGATTACCCGATTCCGATTTTCTTCATTCACGGCACGGAAGACACCAAAGCTCCTTACGAGATCGCCGAGCAGTTGGCCGCGAACCAGACCAATCCGAACTCCAGATCCTGGATTGTCAAAGACTCGCACCACGAACTGATCTTCCGCGAACATCCGCGCGAATACCTGCGCCGCGTCTCCAATTTCCTCGGCGATATTCGGCTGGCGCAGCAGGACGAGATCGAGAACGGCGAAGCCGGCGAAATCAAACGGCCTTAAACCCGGAACCGATATTTCTGCACCGCATCGCTCCGAATTCTTGTACCCGGCGGCAAAAGCCGCTTCGAACCCGCCTGCGCGGCGTTCGAAGCGGCTTTTTGTTGTTCCGTGGGGCCTAAGCGAACAAGGCTCCCATCCGTTAATCTTTATCGTACCGCGCTTTGAGCTGCTGCGACAGGAGATCGAGTTCGTCCATTGGCAGTTCGGGTGCCTGTTCCAGCACGGCGGCTCCCGCATGATCGATCATCCACTCTTCCAGCGAAGAGATGTAGGCTTCGGCGGAAGGGACGCCGGCCAGCTCGTCCAGACTCCCCATCGTCCCTTCCCGGACTTCGGGATAAGCGTCTCCCGGCTTCAGCACGCCGGAAGCTTCGTCGTAGAATTCGCGGGCCAGACGCCGCCGCTCCTCGCCGCTGCCGTCCACGATGACAAATGCGGTCAGGATATACGCTTTGGTCTGCCTGCGCTGGGCAATGCCGCAGAACTTGCGCCCGTTCACGCTGACATCGTAATCGCCCGGACAGAAAGCCCCGGAGATCTCGCCGGCTCTCGAATCGCTTGTCCACGGCGAAGCCGCTCCGGCGATCAGCGAAACCATCCGTTCGAAATCGCCGTGCAGTTCAAGCTTGCGCCCCGGATTCGGCAGGATCACCGACACATTGACTACGCCTTCGTCGAGCGGAACCGCCGCTCCGCCCGATACCCGGACAGCTACCGAACAGCCTTCGCGCCGAAGTTTGTCCATCGCCTGGGGCGCCCGGGGCAGTCTGCGATCCCGCATGCCGATCGTCAGCGCGTACGGATGGCGCCAGATATGCATGATCGGCGCCTCGCCCTCTCCGACGCGCCGGCACATCATTTCTTCCCAGGCGATCGGGAACAGAATGTCCTCCGGCATGCTCTCAAGCGGCGGAGCCCAGATTCGGATGCCGGAAGGCCAGAGGCCGCTCGCTTTCTCTGCGGCTGTAGTCCGATCCTGCGTTCCCGGTCCTTCGGCATTTCCTTGCGCGCCCTCCGCCTTGCGATACTCCGGCTGCTCCACACTCATGGCTGACCGCTCCTTTTCTACTTGTTGGATTTCTTCTGAACGTCGGCTCTTGGTGACGATGATGTGCCGGCATCCGGTTCTTCTGCGGTTCGGCGATAGTCCTCGCTTAGAATCCCTTTGTACATCAGCGACAAGACCTGCTCTCTTGCGGCATGGGCATCCGGCATACCGCTCCAGATCCCCGGCCGGCTCAGATACTCTTTGACAGCCATCATAAACATGAACATCACATGCGGAGAGACGTCTTTGCGCAGCATGCCGGATTGCTGGCTTCGAAAAATAATTTCTTCGATTCGCCCCACCATGTTTCCTTTCTCGAATTCCATCAGGTTTGCGGCAATATCCGGGTAACCGTCGAGCAGCTCTTTGACGAAAAGCTCCGAGATCGATGCGTATTCTGCTGCATTGCGCAATCGAAGCAGGGCATTGAACGGATCGGACTCTTCCGCAAGCACACGGTCGGTATCTTTTTCCGCTTTTTGCATCATGGTTTCGATCACTGCGCGCAGCAGTCCTTCTTTATTTTGAAAATAGTTATACAAAGTCATTTTGGATACCGAGGCCGCTTCGGCGATCCGTTCCATACCGGTCTCGGCAATGCCCTGCTTGAAAAACAGCGCCGAAGCGGTCTCGATGACTCGTTCGCGTTTGCCGCTCACTCCGCTTCTCACACCCCTTTTATAGATCTTGGCGGCTCAATCCCCAAGCTGCGAGGATCAGACCCGCCACGTACAAACCAACCGTAATGAATACGCCGGTTCCTGTCAAGGAAGCCTGCTGCACGATATCGCTTGGAGGAAACAGCTGGAACAGACTGGCTTTCGCCAATTCCGCCGCAGTGCCGTGAGCCGTTGACAACAAGCCCATAAAAAACATAACCAGCACAAGACCGATTCCGATTGAAGTCGCTGTCCGTTCGGAAGTCACCCAGAAGGTTAACAGATACCCAATCCCCAGAAAAGCAAGCGCGATGCAGTATCCGGCTGCAGCCAGCAGAAGCAATAGTCCGACATCCGAGACGCTGCTGAACCATAAGCCCGCGATCCAGTTCACTACAAAAGTCAGCCCAGCTACAACCGTAACGAGTATCAGATGTGCAGCAGCTTTGGAGAAAAAGACTTCTTGACGGGTGTAAGGCAGAGAAAACAGATACTCCGCCGTCCCTTTGTCCCGCTCTCTCGAGATGCAGGAACCCGCCCAGATTGCCGAAAAAGCGCCGAGAAGCAGCACGAATAACGTATGCGGCTGCGCGGCGATCCATCCTTCGTAGGAGGTCATCATTTCCGCATTGATCCCGAACGATTCCAGAATGCCCGCTTTGCTCTGCAGCAGCTCCATCATGCCCACATTTCCGGTGAACGAGTCCGCCATCGCGCCAAGCGCGAATTGATAGACGAGCAGCACCAGCGTCCCGACCACAAAAGAGATACGCAGCGACTTCAGCTCCATGGCAATCAAATTGATTCTCATACCGGTTCGGCCTCCCCTTCGTAATCCCGCATAAACTGCTGCTCCAGCGTTGGCCGTTCCACCTTTAGGTCGGCAATCGCCCGAAGCGATAACCGTTCCAGTACCGGCCCCACCGATCCTTCTACCGCAAATAGATGAACTCCATTTTCCATTTTGGCTTCCGGGTCGAACTCCCGCAGTTTCAGCCTATCCGTCAAGTCGCCTTCTTCACGGAAACGAACCCGGAATAGATGCCGCCGGCCTTCCGCAAGCGAATGGACATCATCTACCCGAAGAAGCTTCCCTTCCCGAATCATGGCAACCCGATCGCACAGACGCTCCACTTCGTTCAGCACATGGGTGGAGAAAAAGATCGTCATTCCCTCAGCCCGCTGCTCCAGCAGCATTCCCACCAGTTTGCGCTGAATCAGCGGGTCCAGTCCGGATGTGGGTTCGTCCAGAATGAGCAGTTCCGGCTTGTGCAGCAAACTCTGAATCAGGCCGAGCTTCTTGCGATTGCCGAGCGAATACGATTTTACTTTTTTGTCCAGATCGAGATCCAGCAGGTCTGCCTGTTCGCGGTAAGACGTCTCGGACAGCTTCAAGCCGTAGGCACGTGCCGTAAAAGCCAGGCTCTCCCGGCCGCTCCAACGGTCATACAGCAGAATCTCCGACGGCAGATAGCCGATACGCCGGCGCAGTTCGGCGGAAGGGCGCCCGGCATCCTGCCCAAACAGTCGAATCTGACCGGCCGTAGGCTTGGCCAACTGCATGATCATTCGGATCGTCGTGGACTTTCCTGCCCCGTTCGGTCCAATAAACCCGTAGATCTCTCCCGGCTGAACCTTCAGATTCAAATCCGATACGGCTTGTTTTGATTTGTATACCTTAGTCAAAGATGTCGTTTCGATAACAGCCATACGCTCACCTCTTTTATACTTTATGTGTTTTATGAGTATAAAATAGAGCATTGAACGTATTTTGTTAAGCTTCTTTATACCCATTGTGCAAAAAGAATAAAAAAAGACCGTTGCGGCGAAATATTCGTCGTAACGGTCTTCATGCCTAATTTTTCCGAGCGCAGGCCCTACTCGATGCTTCTCAGGCTTTTGGCCATCTCGGTCAGCAGCGGCAGCGCTTTGGCTGTGTCGAGATAGGTGAACGAGACCACGTACGTTTCGCCGCCATGTTCCACCCGGAAAAAGTCCGCGACCCGGCCGTCGTTGATCGATCCCTTGTACTCTTTATAGCCCATCAATTCTTCGGTACGGTCGCGCATAAGCGAAGCGTCGATCAGCGAATTTTGCGTGACGGTCATAAAGATCTGCTTGTCTTGGAATCCCCAGGCCGTATCGTTTCCCATCTTGAACGCGGTCGCCCCTTCGGGCAGATAAACGCCTACGGGAAACTTCGGATGACGCTCGAAAGTCCCCGGCGCCGTCTGTCCGTCCCAGGTAACCTGGACCTTCTCGCTTGGATCATAAGCTTTGAGATCGAACAAAGGCTGCGTCCCTTCCAGCGGCTCCGATTCCTGATGGCCGACCCAAGCCGGCTTGCCGCATGCCGTCAGCACGATCAGCAGGATCAGCGCGAGGCCGATCGCCGTTTTTCTCATTTTCGTCCACTCCTTCCGTCGCTTGCCGGGAACATCCATCCTTTTTCCCAAGCTGAAAAAAGAACCCGCCGGTCCAGGGTATCTCTTCAAATGAACGCCCGGTCTGCAGGAATCCGGCATTTGAAGAAACGGCCCAGGGCCGGACAGGTTCGTCTTGCTTGCGCACATCCGGTAAAGCTTCATTCGCCAAGCGCGAATGGCCTACCGTCAGGCTTCAGTTCTTGATCAGCGCCAGGCATTCGGCACGCTGCGCCGAATCGTTGCGCAGCACGCCGCGTACGGCGGTCGTTACCGTCTTGCTGCCCGGTTTCTTGACGCCGCGCGCGCACATGCACAAATGTTCGCCTTCCACAACGACCATGACACCCTTGGGCTGGAGAACTTCCACCAGAATGTCGGCGATCTGCGTGGTAATGCGTTCCTGCACCTGCAGGCGGCGCGTCACCGCTTCGGCGAGGCGGGCGAACTTGCTCAATCCTGCAATCCGGCCGTTCGGAATGTAGCCGATATGGATCCTGCCGAAGAACGGCGCCATATGGTGCTCGCACTGGCTGTAATAAACGATGTCCTTGACGATGACCAGCTCTTCGTGATGCTCATCGAACGTCACGCCCAGCGCTTCCCTCGGATCGACGTCGTAACCGGCAAAAATCTCCTCGTACATCCGTGTAACTCGCGCCGGAGTCTCCAACAGCCCTTCCCGCTGCGGATCCTCGCCGATCAATTCCAGAATTTTGGCGATATGGTGCTCGATTTGTTCCCGGTTGTCGCCAACCTTCTTGTTCGTATAATCGTTCACGCCGGCCATGCTTCGCTCCTCCTTACCTGATGCAGGAATCGGGTCCGATTCGACGAATCGGACCCGATTCCGTGCATGCGCCGGAACCGCTGTACGCGTCCCGGCCCTCGCGTTTATTTTCTCCGCTTGTTGCCGGGAGGAAACGCATTTCCTTTGGGCGGTTTACCGCCAGGCATTCCGCCCGGCATGCTGCCGCCGTTTTTCTTCATCATCTGCTGCGCCTGCTGCATCTGCTTGCCGTTCAGATTGTATCCCATCTGTTTGGCCATTTTTTGCAGCATTTGCGGGTCGTTCTGCATACTGGTAAGCTGGCGGCGCAAGTAGTACACGCCGATAAAGAATCCGCCGACCAAACCGACGATCAATGTGACGATCGGTATCACGTAATTCCACCACATCGTTGATGTCACCCCACGTTTTTTTGCTGGTATATGCGTATATGGACACGCGATTTAAGTGTAGCACGAGGCGGCATTTGCCGCAATTTATTATTGCCCTGCGCGCGAAGGATCTCCCTTCGCCGGGCGCGGTCTGCGGCCTTCGCGCACTTCGCTCAGCGCAAGGGCGATTCGCTCGAGCACTTCCGCCTCCTGCTCCAGCGCCTGCGCGGACAGCAGCGCCTCTTCCGCCGCGGTGCCGCCGATCCGGCCGATCGACCACGCGGCCGTGCCGCGCATCACAGGACGCGGATCGCCCTGCAGCACTTCGGCGAGCTTCGGCAGCGCCGACTCGTCCTTGAAGTTCCCCAGCGCAATCACGGCGTTGCGCTGGATCGGACCGCGGCCGCGCCAGGCTGCGGCCGTGTCTCCGAACTGCTCTTTGAACTGCCGGTTGCTCAGATCCAGCATCGGCAGCAGCAGCGGCTTCGCCTTTTCGGGGTCCGGCTGCAGCTGCGCGTGATGCGGCCAGTGCTTGCCCTTGTTCTTGGGGCAGACGATCTGGCACGTATCGCAGCCGTACAGCCGATTGCCGATCTTCATCATGAACTCTTCGCTGAGCAGTCCCTTCGTCTGGGTCAGAAACGATACGCAGCGCTGCGCGTTCAGCTCCCCGGGGCCGACAAGCGCCCCCGTCGGGCAGGCGTCGATGCAGCGCGTGCAGTCGCCGCAGTCTTCCTGCACTTCTTCGTCGGGCGAGAACGGAATATTGGTAATCAGTTCTCCCAGATAGATCCACGAACCGTATTTGGGCGAAATGATCATGCAGTTCTTGCCTTGAAACCCGATGCCCGCCCGGTGCGCAACCGCCCGATCGGACAATACGCCGGTATCCACCATACTGACTACGCTGGCCCATGGCACCTTTTCCTTGAGAAAAGCCACCAGGCGATCCATCGCTTCGCGCAGCACATGATGGTAATCTCGGCCCCAAGCCGAACGCGCCATCATGCCCCGGTTAAGGCCCGGCTGAGACTTCGGCGGATTCTCGAGTTTCGACGGATAGGCGACCGCAATCGCAATCAGCGACTGCGGATCTTCGTGGCTGAGCGCCGGATACGTCCGTTTGTCGAGATCCGGCTCCTCGAAGCCGGATTCGAATCCTTTGGCGCGGTGCACTTCAAGCCTTGTTCGCAGCGACATAAACGGTTCGGCCGAAGCGAATCCGATATCGTCGATGCCGAGTGAAGGCGCCGCTTCGATAATTTCCCGCTTGAGGGCTTCCCACGAAGCCGTCTGCGCGGCTCCGCTGTGCCCGGTCTGTTCAGTCATGCCGATGCCTCCTTTCCTTTTTTCGTTTATCCGCAAAAAAAGACGCTTCATCCGGTCTGTACCAAGCCGCCGGAAGCGTTTTTCGGTTTGTTTTCCACTTGATTTTCTTTGGCGATGCTTCTTCTATTTTACCTCTTTCGGCCCGGGAAATCGAGCGGAGCAAATAAAAAGCATCCCCGCGCTCTCCAGCGCCCGCCCCGGCATCACAGCCGTGCGGACGCCCGAGGAAGCGGGCATGCTTATCAAGTTCAAGCGGTTCCTTTCCGGGGATCCGCGCTTTGTCTCGTTTGTCGGCGGGTCGGCCTACCCCGATGCTCCCCGCATCCGAATATGTACGGCTGTTCCCGCTTGCTTACACGGCCAGGATACTGAGTTTCTGGAAAGCGTTCAAGATCCGGTTCGCTCCGTATCCCATCGCTTCGTACAGCGGAAACGCTGCCGAATTGTGTTCATCTCCCGATACGAAGATGCTGCTGACCTTGCGCTGCTGGAAGCGGCCTTCAAGCTTGGCGACCATCGCTTTGCCGATGCCCTGACGGCGGTAATCCGGATGAACGGCGATACGATAGTAACAGCCCATGTTGCTCTCGATCGTACCGATCAGTACGCCCACAATCTCGTCTTCATCTTCCGCGACCAGGATAAGTTCCGAATCCCACGACAGCTGGCGGGAGAACGGACCGATCGTCTTTTCATAACATTCTTCGGATAAAGCAACCTGCAAAAGTTCCGTTACGCGGCTAGAATCACTTAACTGAAAAGAACGAACATTCATGCTTGAATCCCCTTCTTCTGTTGGAAATGACAGCATCGGCAGAAAAACGGCAGTTCGAAATTTCATCGCATACCCCGGAGACGCTGCGTATGCAGGACACTGCCGGTTCGGCCATGAAAATGTTCGTTCTTGGCTTTTCGCAAACGCTTACTTGAATCAGGTTTTTACAGAAATAAAGACGCGAGTTTACAAAAAAGGCAGAAAAAAAGCGTGGTTTCCAGCGGATTTACTTTCCTCACACGATTATTAAACCATAAGTGACACGAAAAAACATTACTTTTCTTTTGGAAGCGTTACAATTCGAGTTTTTTCGCTCCTTTGTCGACACTTTCCGTAAAAAAGGACCAAAGACTGCCGCTTCATCATAAACGAATGCCGTTTACACGGTTATGACCTTTTTAACAATCGGAATCGGCGTTTTGCGTCTTGGTAAAAAGCCACGGAGAAAAAATGACCTATTGATTTAAAGAAAGTGTTCCTGTTTAATAAAGAGGTAAGGACGTTCCTATGTACACCCTGTGTAAATCTCATCATCTTAACGCGGGACACGTCGTAAAATCCCACTTAAGCAGGAGGTAATCTTATCATGGCTTTTGAATTGCCAGCATTGCCGTACTCGAATGACGCGCTTGAGCCCCATATCGACGCACAGACGATGGAAATCCACCACGATCGCCATCACAACACATACGTAACAAACCTGAACGCCGCTCTGGAGAGCGCTCCCGAGCTGCAAGGCAAGAGCCTGGAAGAGCTGATCGGCGACCTCGACAGCGTACCGGAAAGCATTCGCACAGCCGTTCGCAACAACGGCGGCGGACACCATAACCACAGCCTATTCTGGACCGTCATCGGACCGAACGGCGGCGGAGCTCCATCCGGCGCACTGGCCGACGCGATCGACAGCGACCTCGGCGGTTTTGACAAATTCAAAGAAGACTTCGCCAAAGCGGCTACAACCCGTTTCGGCAGCGGTTGGGCATGGCTGGTTGTCGGCAAAGACGGCAAACTGGCCGTGACAAGCACTCCGAACCAGGACAGCCCGCTGTTCGAAGGTCTGACGCCGATTCTCGGCCTGGACGTTTGGGAGCATGCTTACTACCTGAAATTCCAGAACAAACGTCCCGATTACATCGCGACTTTCTGGAACGTAGTCAACTGGGACGAAGTATCCAAGCGTTTCGAAGCCGCAAAATAAGTTCGAACCCCCTTGCCGCTGCAGCCTTACGGCCGCAGCGGCAAAGCAAAACGCCGATCCTCCGGGATCGGCGTTTTTTTGCGTCCAACCGGCGGCATCAACCTCAATCTCGGCCGAATTCTTCGAAGTACCGGTTCAGGATGTTCAAGAACAAATTCGGAAAAGCGATATCCCGCATGTCGTCATGCGAAATCCAGCGCCATTCCACTTCCGTGCCGGATTCGTCGCTTTCGGCTCCCGCCGCCGCTTCCGGCACGGCCACCTCGTAAGGGACGCCGCTCTCGGCAGCCAGCTGCGCCAGCGTCTCCGGTTCCTCGCGGGCAATCAGCACCCTCATCGTCCAGTGAATATGACTGAACGTATGCTCCGCCGTCATATACGGCGACATCGGAGACCAGGACAAGCCGAGATCTTCCAGCATCTCTTCCAGCTGTACGACTTCAAGGCCCAACTCTTCGGCTCCGGTCGTACTCTCTGCCGCAATATGCGGCACTTCCCACATGCCCGCGAGCAACCCCGTTCTCGGCCGGCGGCGGACCAGCACCCGGCCTTGGCGTTCTCCGGCCCCTTCCAGCAGCACGGCAAGCCGCTGCTCGGGACGCGGCTTCTTGGCCTTCGTCTTCACCGGAAGGTCCCGTTCCATGCCTTCGATCCGGCCCCGGCAGTGTTGCATGACCGGGCAGATCAGGCAGTGCGGCGACTTCGGCGTACAGATCAGCGCCCCCAGCTCCATCAACGCCTGGTTGAAGTCCGAAGCCCGGCCTTCCGGAATCAAGCCCGGAATGATCTTCTCCATGCCGATTCGCGTCTTCGGCTTGGCAATATCGTCCTCGATCAGGAAATAGCGCGACAGCACGCGCATAACGTTGCCGTCGACCGCCGGCTCAGGACGGTTGAACGCAATGCTTAGAATAGCGCCTGCCGTGTACGGGCCGACCCCCTTGAGCGCGAAGACATGCTCGCGTTCCGACGGCATCTGTCCGTCATGGCGTTCAACGATCTGCCGGGCGGCCGCCTGCAGGTTGCGGGCACGCGAGTAATAGCCGAGCCCTTCCCACATCTTCACTACATCTTCTTCCGGCGCTTCCGCAAGTTCCCGGATCGTCGGGAAACGCTCGATAAACCGGTTGAAATACGGAATCACCGTATCGACCCGCGTCTGCTGAAGCATAATTTCCGATACCCAGATAAAATACGGATCCCGGTGCCGGCGCCAAGGCAGATCCCGTTTGCTCCGGTCGTACCAGACCAGCAGTTCCCGGCTGAAATACGTTTTGCTCTCTTCGCTTTCGATCGCGTCGATCCGTTCCCAAGCTGTACGGGTAGGTGCGTTTTCTTTTTTTTCGCCAGTCATGATGTCGTCCTTTCCACTACGGCGAAGGCCGAAGCCATCGCCGGCTGATGCGTAATGCTCAAATGGATGGCGTAACCGTTCCCGCCCGGCAGCTGCAAGCGGCTCCAGGCCGCGTCCGACAAACGTACGCCGGGTTTGCCGAGAGCGTCCGGTACGATCTCGATATCCTCAAATCCAACCTTTTGTCCGATCCCGCAGCCGAATGCTTTGACAATAGCTTCCTTGGCCGCAAAGCGCCCCGACACGAATTCCGCCCGTTTCGGTCCGCGCCGCTCCGCGATCTCCAGCTCGGCAGGGGTCAATATCCTTTGCAAAAAGCGTGCAGCCTGCGCGCCGCCAAGCAGCCGCTCTACACGCGCGATTTCCAATATATCGTGGCCGATTCCATAAATCATCCGGCATTCCTCCACCTGGGGATCTCTTCGGCCGTTCCGGTACAGGCCTCGGCTCCGCTCTATATTGTATCAGGAGGCGAAGGGGAACTCCAGTTCCGCCCAACGTTATTCGCGTTCTTGGTCATGCTCGCTCCCGGCTGTCTGCGTGAGCTCCTTCGTTTACGGCCTTTTTCCGGGAAAAAATAACGGCTGGAGGGTCGTTATTTCTCTTTTCTCGGTTCGAAAAAACGAAATGACCGCGCTCGGACCCTTATCGCGCTTTTACCAAGACCGAACACCGAGATAATCGTGAAATAACGGTTCGATCGCAGTTATTCGCTCCCAAGCGCCGGGTTCGGAGAAATAACGTTCCTCATGCAGCTATTTCCGCACGAAAAAAAGACCCGCCTCAGCGGATCTTTTCCCCGTCTATCGACGCCTCCCGCATCCGCAAGCTTCCGGCCAAAGCCGTCTCCCGGTGCCGGAACGTTCATGACTGCAGCTTCCCGGCGGTCCCGCAGACTCCAAAAATCAGATGCCCGGAATCGGATTGCGTTTGTGCGCGGTTCTCTTGTAGAAGTTCTCGAGCAGCGACTGTGCGTTCGGCGAGATTTCCTTGCCTTCCAGATAATCGCTGTTCTCGTCGTAGGTGATGCCAAGCTCCGTCTCGTCGGTCTGGCCGACCCACAAACCGGCGGTCGGCGCTTTGGTCACGATATCGGCCGGTACGCCCAGAGCGCTCGCTACCTGGCGAACCTGGCGTTTGTTCAGCGTAGACAGCGGCGTCACGTCGACCGCACCGTCGCCCCACTTGGTATAGAAGCCCGTGATCGCTTCGGACGCGTGGTCCGTACCGACAACCAGCAGATTCATCTCGAACGACAGCGCGTACTGAACGACCATCCGCGTTCTCGCTTTGATATTGCCTTTGCCTTTGTCGGTCATCTGATGCGGGTTGTTGATATCGAGCTTCTGGAAGCTCTTCTCGACGGTCGAAGCGACATGATCGACGGCATCCTGGATATTCGTCTCGACCGTATGGGTCAGACCGAAAGCCTTGGCTGTCGCGTAACTGTGCTCGATATCGGATTGTTCGCCGTAAGGCTGGAACACGCCGAGCGTGATATACTCTTTGCCCGTCTCCTGGGTCAGCTCGTCCGTCGCCCGTTTGCACAGACCCGTCGCCACGGCACTGTCCACACCGCCGCTGATGGCGATCAGCAGACCGTTGGTCCCCGAACCCAGCACGTACTGCTTCAGGAAATCGACCCGTTTACGGATCTCCGCTTCCGGATCGATCGTAGGCTGCACGCCCAATTCCGCGATAATTTGCTGCTGTAAACTCATCGTACATTCGCTCCTTTGAATATCCGGAACCTGCTTCTACCGGACAAAATGGATAATGCCTCTCTTCATCATTATACCCGTAAGAGCCTGACATCGAACTTACGCGGCCTTTTTTTGCCCGACTCGACCTTGCCCTGCGTGCCTGGACATGCAAAAAGCCCCGACCGGACACGGGGTCCGCCGGGGCTTGGAGAGCCGGAATTTCGGAGCTTGAAAATCAGCCGCAGAATTCGTCGAATTTCCGGGTCAGCTCATCGGCAATTTCTCCGGCGGAGCGGTCTTCGATCCCGTGACGCTCGATAAAGTGGACCAACTCTCCGTCTTTGAACATCGCGATCGAAGGCGAAGACGGCGGAAACGGCGCGAAATATTCGCGGGCCTGGGCCGTCGCTTCTTTGTCCTGTCCGGCAAATACCGTAAACAGATTGTCGGGTTTCTTGTCGTGCTGAAGCGCCTGGGCCACACCCGGACGGCATTGTCCGGCGGCACAGCCGCAGACCGAATTGATGACAACGAGCGTCGTGCCCGAAGCGTTGGGAAGATTGGCTTCCACTTCCTCCGGCGTACGCAGCTCCTGGATGCCGAGCGAAGTCAATTCATCCCGCATCGGTTGAATCATGTCGCGCATATATTGGTCGAAAGACATAGCCATGTTCGATTCACTCCTTCAAAACGTTGATGTGCCTCCATTATACCGCTCCTCCTAACCAAAGGAAAGCCGTTATGCGCAGGGAACTGCCCGCTTTCTCCCCGATTCTTCGTTCTTTTCCGGATTTTTGCGGCGGTGTTTTGTGCTATGATGGAAAAAAAGCAAACGAAAAGGAAGATGCAAGTTGGACTATGAAGTAATCGTCGTCGGCGGAGGGTCGGCGGGATTGATGGCCGCCGCCGCGGCCGGAGAACGCGGCGCCCGCGTGCTGCTGCTCGACAAAGGAGACAAGCTCGGCCGCAAACTCGGCATCTCGGGCGGAGGACGCTGCAATGTCACGAACAACAAGGAATATGACGAACTGATCAAATGGATTCCCGGCAACGGCCGGTTCCTCTACAGCGCGCTGGCGCAGTTCGGCAGCCGCGATATCATCGCTTTTTTCGAAGGATTGGGCATTGCCCTCAAGGAAGAAGACAACGGACGCATGTTTCCGGTCAGCGACCGGGCGAAGACCGTGGTGGATGCGCTGGTCGGACGGGTCCGCTCGCTTGGTGTCGAAGTGCGAATCAATACGCCCGTAGAGAGCCTGTTATATGAAGACGGACAAGCGGCAGGCGTACGGCTCAAAAACGGCACCACGATTTCCGCCTCCTGCGTGATTGCGGCGGTCGGCGGGAAATCCGTGCCCAAGACCGGCTCCACCGGCGACGGTTATCCGTGGGCGGAAGAAGCCGGACATACGGTCACCAAGCTGTTCCCGACCGAGGTTCCGCTAACTTCGGGGGCCGCGTTTATCCAGAGCAAGGAACTGCAGGGATTGTCGCTGCGGGACATCGAACTGACGGTCTGGAGCGGCAAAGGCAAAAAGCTCGTCACGCATGTCGGCGACATGCTGTTCACCCACTTCGGCCTGTCCGGTCCGGCGGCGCTGCGCTGCAGCCAGTACGTGGTCAAGGAGCTGGACAAGCAGGCGGGAGGCACGGTGCGCGTCACGGTCGACCTGATGCCGGACCGCAGCGCCGACGACGTCTACCGGGAAACGCTGAACCTGACGGCGGCCGATCCGAAGAAAGCGATCAAGAACGTACTGAAAACGGCCGTGCCGGAAAAGCTGATTCCGCTGCTGCTCGTACGCGCGGAGCTCGACGAAATGCTGACGCACGACAACATTCCCAAAGCCAAGTGGACGGAGCTTGCGAAGCTCATCAAGGCTTTCCCGATTCCGCTCAACGGTACGCTCTCGATCGAGGATGCGTTCGTGACGGGCGGAGGCGTCCATCTGAAGGAAGTCGACCCGTCCACGCTGGAGTCCAAACTGACGGGCGGCTTGTATTTCTGCGGCGAACTGCTGGACATTCACGGATACACGGGCGGCTACAACATCACGGCGGCGTTCTCGACCGGCCATGCCGCCGGGACAAGTGCGGCGGAACGGGCTTTGGCGCTGCGCGGCTGACGCCGGCAGGCAGAAGTGGAATGAACCGCTGCACCCTCTTGTCGCTTGTACCCGTTTCCCTACAAAAGCCGTACCTGCCACGATGGCGGGTACGGCTTTTCCCAGTCTGTACAAGCTGCTTGCCTAGACGGACGGTTCTTTTTTCTGCCAAAATGCAGCAAGCAGATAAGCCAGCAGCATCCCTGCGAACGCACCAGGCAGACCGAACACTGCAGCTCCCCACCAGGCAGCAAACACTTTGACGCCGAGGCAGGCACTCAATGCAAAAGCAAGCGGCAGCATTTGAATTCCGACGGCAGGAGCGCAGGCCGAGTCCAGCAGGACGCTGTCCATCGCCGCAACCGGAGGGAACGCATGGCTGGCGAACGTGACCCACAATCCGCGCAGCCATATGGAGAACAGCAGCAGCATCAGCGGTACGACAATCCACCCGAGCCAGACGGGGCCGACGGCCGCGGCCGCCAGGCTAATGCCGAGGAACTGCAGATACATGCCTGCATAACCCCGTTCGCGCATTGCGCTTTTCAAGGCGGCATCCGCGATCTGCCGAGTCTGCCAACTGCCCGCGAAGCGCGGCAGCAGCGGTCCGGAGCGGCGCAGCAGCAGGGCTTTGCGCTTGGGCGGCTGGGGCTTGTCCACGGCACGCGCCAGCAGCAGGGCGGCGAAGCGAAAACGGGCCGCGGTGTCGGCTGCCGCGCTTTCCTCGAAATGATGAGACAGCGTCGTACGTGTTCTCATCAGCCAGACGGCCGCCGCGCCGAGCGCCGCCGCTGCCGCCAAACTTGTGGCAGCTCCCGAGGAAGCCGCCCACAAAAATAACGCGGATGCTGCCAACAAACCGCCTGAAGCGGCATTGCTTTTAAGGCGCTCCCGCCGGAATACGACGGTAAAGTGGATCAACATGCCCACTGCAAGGTGCAGCATCCATGCCGCCAGGCCGGAGGCCATGATCGTTCCCCACGGAATCCCGTACAGCTCCCTTAGGAAAGGCAGCAGGACCGCGAACACCAGCAAAGTCTTGATCGCCTGAAATGCCGCAAACAAAACGAGTGCGCGGGCCGTTACCCCTTCCAGCCATCCGGGACGCTGCCGAAGAAAGACAGCGTCCGCCTGTTCCAGCATCAGGATCGGCCGGGAGGCCCATGCAGTGAGCAGCGGAACCAACAAAAGTACGGCAAGCGGCAGGCTCTGCACCACCTCCGGAATTTCACCGTTCCAGAACCCGTAATAATAGCGGCCGCCCAGCAATCCGAACGGAACAATGATATACAAAGCAACCACCCAATCGACAACCAGACGCCAATTTTTGCGTTCCCAGTCGATATGGTCGCGCAGCCGCCGCCGGAACAGGGCTGCCGGCCGGGCGAGTCGGGCTGATCCGGTGTTCCCCCGCGCCAACCGGTTCATATCGTCAGCGCCTCGAAGCAGTCAAACAGATCGCCTTCGGCCAGCCCGCTCGCTGCCCGAATCTGCGCCATATCGCCTTGAGCCGCCGCCTCCCCGCCCGAGAGCAGCACGAAATAATCGCAGATTTTTTCGGCTGTATCGAGCACGTGGGTACACATCAGCACACCCGCTCCGCGCTTCCTTTCTTCTTCCAACAGCCGCAAAAAGTCCCGGGTGGCGCGCGGGTCGAGGCCGATAAACGGCTCGTCCACAATATAGATGTCGGGCTTCAGCAGGAACCCGAGCATCAGCATCATTTTCTGCTTCATGCCTTTGGACATTCCGCCGGGCAGCTTATCGCGGGCATCGGTCATGCGAAAACGCTCCAGCAGTTCATGGGCACTGCGCTCGAATTCCCCTTCTTCCATGCCGTAAGCCGCCCCGGCCAAAGCAAGATGCTCCCATAATGTCAGCGTGTCGTAATAAAGAGGCTGTTCGGGAACGTACGCATAAGTGCCCGAACCTCCCAGCTCGATCTGTCCTTTGACGTGGGGAATCAGTTTCAGGATCGCTTTGATGGTCGTGCTTTTTCCCGCGCCGTTGGGCCCGATCAATCCGACCAACTCCCCGCGGCCTACCCGGAAAGAAATATCTCTCACGCAGGCGTCGCCCGGCGAATAACCCGCTTCATCGATACGGATATCCAGCATGGCTTCGCTCTCTTCATGTTCAAGCTCTGTCCACTCTGCCATTTCCTTCCCTCCTTATGCCGGTTCTTCCTCAATTTTCGGACTGCGCGATTCCGGCAGCCCAAGCGGAAGAAACAAGCGTTCATCCTCCCTGTTACGTATTTTTTATCTTTTCGTTTCTTTTTCCCAAATAATTCCTGTGCGCGCAGTCACTTTAAATTTGAAGCTTTAATGAAAAGCATAAAATTTTAATAGTTAAAATGAAAAACTGTGATAAATGACATGTTCTCAAACATTAGTGCTGAACTAAGATAAACATAATCCATCTACCAAAATTTGAAAGGGCGGAGTCGTAATGATCCATACTCAGGCACGCGATACCGAATTGTCCCTGCGTCTATACCGGGTATTCGCCAAATCGTTTAAGAGCGTTAACGAACATGCCGTCAGCGGCAGCAAGATTCAAGGTTTCAACCCTACGGCCTTCGCCGTTCTGGAAGTTCTTTATTTCAAGGATCAGCAGCCGATTCAACAGATCGGAGCCAAGCTCCTGCTGCAAAGCGGCAATGTGACCTACGTGATCGACAAGTTGGAACGCCACGGTCTGCTCGTCCGCCATCCCTGCCCGACCGATCGCCGCGTTATCTATGCCGAACTGACGGAAAAAGGCCGAGCCCTGATGGACGATGCTTATCCCCATTATGCGGAACGTCTGACAAACGCACTGGTCGGCCTGCAGGAAGAAGAAAAGCTTCAACTGATCTCGCTGCTCAAAAAAATGGGCATGGAAGCCGAAAGACTCTCTCCGTCGGCGCGCAAGTAAGCGCAGCCCCCGGCGGAGCAGAAGTCCGATTTTACCGCTTGCTTGTTAAGTGAAATATTTCTCAATGTTTGGCTTTCACTCGATGGCCGAATCGCCGCGTCCGTATACCAAAAGACGATTTCCCGAGGCTCCCCCCGGGAAATCGTCTTTTTTTCAGCCAAGCTTTGTGTGGAAACGGTGCAAACCGCGAGTACGAAACCTCTGCCGTTTCCCGTTATTCGCGGGGAGCCGGAGGACGCTTACTCAGCGGAAGCACCGCGAGCAGACCCAGCACCGTCAGGATCAGCATCACGATAAACAGGCTGTGCAGCCCGTTTTCGAGAATACCCGACAAGCCTGCAAGTTTATCCGGAGACATCTCGGCGCGCGTATGTTCCGACAGCAGCGCATTGATGTCCGCTTCGGTTGCTCCGCCGGATGCCGCTCCTCCCGTACCCGACAGCAGCGAAGCATTGAGCAGCGTTCCGAAAAAGGCGACTCCGAGCGTCTGGCCCAGCGTACGCAGAAACGTATTGAGCGCCGTCGAAGCGCCGCGCATGGAGTAGCCGACCGAAGACTGGGCCACAATCGTAAACACGGTGAGCGACATGCCGAAGCCGAGACCGAGTATTAGCATCAGCAGCGGAAGCACGTATCCCGGCGAACCGCTGCCGATCAGAGCCACGCCGGCGCTTCCCGCCACAAGCGCGGCCAGGCCGATTACGGCCGCTCCCCGCGCGCCGCTCTTGGCGATCATGCGGCCTGCGATAAACGAACCCGCGATCCAACTGAATGACATCGGTGCCAGCAGCATGCCCGACAATACGGCGCTTCCCTGCTGCACACTCTGTACCCACAGCGGAACGTAGGTGGTCAGGCCGATCAGCAGCGTGCTGACGAAGATGGCCGCGATACTGGAGAACAAAATATCGCGGATCCGGAACAGTTGGAGCGGCACGAGCGGTTCGGTCGCCCGCTGCTCAATCCACACGAATGCGGCGAGCATGACGATCGATCCCGCCAGCAGACCGATAATCAGCGGCGAGTTCCAGGCTGCGCTCTGTCCGCCGGAAGTGAGGGCCAGCAGCAGCGCCGTCATGCCGATCGTAAAGGTCGCGGCGCCGGCCCAGTCGATATCGGCCTTTTTGCGCGTCCGTTCTTCTTTGAGGAACAAAGCGATGAACAGCACGGCCAGCAGGCCGAACGGCACGTTGATCCCGAAAATCCAGCGCCAGGAAAAGGTATCGACCAGATAGCCTCCCAGAAGCGGTCCCACCAGCGAAGCGATGCCCCAGACGGAGCTGATCATGCCCTGCACTTTGCCGCGTTCTTCCATCTTGTACAGATCGCCTACGATCGTATACGTGACCGGAATAACCGCTCCCGCCCCGATACCCTGAATCGCGCGAAAAGCGATCAGCTGCTCCATCCCGCCGGCGAAACCGCACAAGGCGGAGCCGGCAATAAACAGAAGGCAGCCGGTCAGGAAAACGGGCTTGCGGCCGAACAGATCGCTCAGCTTGCCGAAGATCGGCGTGGTTATGGCCATCGTCAGCAGATAAGCGGCAAATACCCAGCTCATCAGCGACGCCGCTTCGAATTCGCCTACGATCGACGGCGTTGCCGGACTGATGACCGTACCTTCCACCGCTGCCAGAAACGTAGACAGCATCAAGCCGGCCAGTACATATTTGCGTTTGTTTTGCGTGTGTTCCACTGTGTCGAAATCCTCCCATACAAGGCAGCGCCCGGAAGCGTCCTCTTCGAAATAACCCAAGCCGCTTTGACCCGAGCCGATTCGGTCCGGGTCAAAGCGGCAGCTTTTCTATCTTACCATGGAAACGGAGCCTCCGGGCTTTCCGGCAGGCTTTTTGCCCGGCAGCAGATGTGCCGGTTTGATCGGCGCGTTTCCGCCGCTCCGAAAAAAAACCGCATAGGCGCCTACGAAGATGGCGACATGCGGGTTTTGTGTCGGCAGCCGGAACGTTGGATGACGGAGCCGCTGCCAAACGAATCTACGCTTCGGACATGGACCTGTGCCGATCAGGCACGCACAGCCTTGACGGTGCGCTGGGCGGTCAGGACTTCGGAGCACATGCTGCCAAGCGAATCGCGAACCTTGCGCAGCTCGGTAATGCCCGCTCCGGTCAGCGTATATTCTTCTCCGTGGGCGGTAAGCAGATTCTCGGATGCCAAGTTCTCCAGTTCCTGCTTGACCTCGCGGTCCGCGACCCGGTAACCGGCACGCTCCAGTCTGGGCAGCGCTTCGCGAATGGAAATATCCTGCTCCTCCGCGTAATGCAGCAGATGGATTCGTACGAACAAATTCTGTGTTGCGGCCTGCATATCGCCTCTCCTCCATTTCTGTAAACGGCTGTCGCATTTCTCCGGTATTCGCTTCCGCGGATGTCGGCCGAAGAACGCAGCCTATGAGTTACCCACTACTTACCCGCGCAATTCCCGACGGAAACATCGAAACGGAGCTTTGAAGCTCATTGACATTTGCTGCGGAAAAGGCCTAAATTTAAAAGACCGGTTCGATCCGCGATCATCCGAATACGTTCGCAAATAGGAGGCTTACGCCCATGTTCGAAATGAAAAGCCAAGAAGGCACCCGCGAGGAACGCTACGCGACGGCCCTGTCCCAACTGAAAGCCCTGATCGACGGAGAGCCTGACCGCATCGCCAATCTCTCCAATGCTTCGGCACTGCTTGCGCAGTACCTGCCCGATACCAACTGGTCCGGTTTCTATCTCTACGACGGCAAAGAGCTGGTGCTCGGTCCGTTCCAGGGACTGCCGGCCTGCATCCGTATTCCGATAGGCAAAGGCGTCTGCGGCACCGCGGCCAAGACGCGCGAAACGCAGCGCATCGACGATGTGCATGCGTTCCCGGGCCATATCGCCTGCGACGCCGCGACGAACAGCGAAATCGTCGTTCCCCTTTTCAAAGAAGACACGCTGATCGGCGTACTCGATATCGACAGCCCGGAACATGCCCGTTTCGACGAGACCGACCAGGAGTTCCTGGAGCGTTTCGCCGAGATTCTGGTCGCTCAACTGTAACCGACCTTCCGACGAATCAAAAAGACCGCCATGGGTTTCACGGCGGTCTTTTTTGGTCTGTATCTTTGAGTCGGGCCCGTTTACGTATTCAGCCGATATTCGCTGCGGCGGACCTTGCGGTGGCGCCAGTATTCGAAAATCCCGATCGTCAGGGCCAACCAGGCCGCGCTTGCGGTATAGCCGCCGATCACATCGCTCGGATAATGGACGCCGAGATAGATCCGGCTGAGTCCGATCGTAAGCGTCAGCAGAACGCAGAGCAGCAGCGCGATAATCCGCAGCGGAAGCGGCTTGATCAGCCTCCACAGCACGTAAGCCAGAATCCCGTACAAAGCGAACGCCCCCATGGAATGGCCGCTCGGGAAGCTGAAAGTGGATTCTTCCGCCAGGCGGTTGATATCCGGCCGGTCGCGGCGGAACAGATTTTTGAGCAGAATATTCAGCAGCGCGCTGCCTCCTGTCGCGCATACCACAAGCAGCGCTTCCCAACGAAGACGCGGTATAAGCAGCAGGAACAGCAGCAGGGCGACAACCAGCACGATTACCACTTTGGTCGATCCGATCCACGAGAGCGTCTCGGCCACGCTCGTCCAGGTCGGCGTCTCCTGGTTCTGGATTCTTCCGATCCATTTATGGTCAAAATTCATCACGCTTTGATGTCCCGATCCGACCAGCATCGCGATCAGTACAAAAGCGACGGTGAGCAGGCCAAATCCTATAAAGCACAGGGCGGTATGCCTCATCGAGGCTTTGGTCGTTCGTTGCGGCATTTCTTCTTCCTCCGGATTCCTAAAAATAAGCGATAGACCCCCAACGGACACGTTAAACGTTTACTTGACCCGTGTCTTCACTTTACATACCTTTTACACTTCGACCGCCTATCATAAACCGTTTTGCCGCTTACAAATAAGTTCAGCACCTTTGCTTCCCATCAAAAAAGCCTTTCTCGCCGCAGCGAAAAAGGCTTTTGGAGTCAAGTGGCGGATGCGCAGGGCTTCTTCAGAAGCTCTGAACCACCAAGAAAACGTTCAACACGATAACCAGCGCCGCGATCGCCCAGCCCAGCACCTGGGTGATCGGCCGGTTCACAAGTCCGCCCATCAGCTTGCGGTTGCCGGTGAACAGCATCAGCGGCACCAGCGCAAAAGCGATACCGAAAGACAGAATTACCTGGCTGACCACGAGAGCTTCGGTTGCATTGATCCCCGATATGATGAGAGCAAGCGGAGGAACCATCGTGATCGCACGGCGCAGATACAAATTGATCCGTTTGTTGATGAATCCCTGCATGACTACGTCGCCCGACATCGTGCCTACCGAAGAACTAGACAGTCCCGCGATCAGCAGTCCGAGTCCGAACGAGATCGCGGCGGCCGGTCCGGCCAGTTCGCGGAAGTGGATAAACGCTTGATCCAGTTCTTCCACCTGCAGTCCGTTCTTGAAAAAGAGCGCCGCGGCAATAATCAGCATCGCCATATTGACCGCTCCGGCCACGATCATCGCAAAAATGATATCGAAAAATTCAAGCCGGAAAATCTTCTTCTTCTCTTCTTCGTTGCGGCCGACGATCCGGTTCTGCGTCAGCGACGAATGCAGATAGATCGCATGCGGCATGACCGTCGCGCCCAGGATGCCGGCGGCCAGCATGATACTCTGCGTACCTTCAAACTGAGGCGTGAAGATGCCTGCGGCGACGGCTCCCATATCGGGCTTCGCCATGAATACCTGAAAAGCGAAAGACAGCACGACCGCGACGACCATCCCCGCGATTCCGGTCTCCAGCGCCCGGAATCCCCGCCGCTGGAGCTCAAGAATGGCAAACGAGGCAGCCGCCGTAATCAGCGCGGCTGGCAGCATCGGAATACCGAAGATCAGATACAGACCGAGCGCCGCCCCGATAAATTCGGCCAGATCGGTCGCAATGATGACCAGTTCGCTCTGAATCCAGAGAAAGATCGAGACGCCTTTGGGAAAGCGGTCGCGCGCGATCTCCGGCAGATTGCGCCCTGTCGCGATGCCGAGTTTCGCAGACAGCGACTGGATCAGCACCGCCATCAGATTGGAAGCGAAGATGACCCACAGCAGCATATAACCGTACTGCGAACCCGCCGTAATATTTGTGGCAAAATTGCCCGGGTCGATATAAGCAACCGCCGCGATGAACGCGGGGCCAAGAAACGGCAGCAGCCGTCTGAATCCTTTGGTTTCTCCGCTCAATACGGCCTGGGCAGCCCGTTCCGTGGCATTCGGCTCTTTCACCGGCTTGTGCGCCGTCTCGTGAGGGGCCTCTTCCCTATGCCGTTTTGCTTTTGCTTCGATTTCTTTCTCCACCGCTTGTTCACCTCTTTGTCTCGGGCCCGTGCCGGATCGATATCTAAATTTTGTATTTCCTTGGTCTACATTTTTTACCCTTGCACACGAATGTTTCCTCTGCGCAACTTTTGAACCGATTATAATCCTTTCCTTTATATATGTAAACACTTCTATACGAAAACTTGCGCAAAAAAGATTCTTTTTCATCTCGTTTTCTTGGAAGGGCTTCTCCGTTCTCCGTCTCCACAAAAAAACGCCGAAGCTAAACGTTCAGCTTCGGCGTTCCGGAAGCGATTCTGCGAATCTCTTCTTCCAGGCTCCCGTCAAACGGGAATTTTCCCTGATGCGCCCGTTCCTGCAGATCCCGCAGCGAACGCTGGGCGAAACGCGTCAGTTCATCGGGGTACCCCAGGCGGCCCCGGTTATCTTCAAACTCGTCTTCGTCGACCACATGCCAGCCTTCCCGCTCGTTCCAGAGCAGATCCAGATCGAGATCGACGAACGACACCTCTTCCCCGCTTCTCACGCAGGGCTGCGAGACATTGCAGTAGATCGAGACCACCCGGCCGTCCGCAATGTCGAAACTGACCGTAAACCCTTCCTCCAGCGCGTAGACTTCGAGCGAAGCATGCGGAACCGTGAACGTTTGTCCTTTGGTATGGTGCTTCAGGCTCCGGCCCGGCGCTCCCTCGACGATCAGGCATCCTTCCCGTTCGCCGAGCAGCTCCATCTCCCAATCGTAATGGGCAATCCCGCCGTATTTCAGCGCATGCAGGTTCAATTTCATCTTTGCTTCCTCCTCTTTCGTTTACATCATTCCCCGCGGGCTTTATAATTCCACTTATCGTTCAAATTTAACCTAAATACACGACGAGAGGAAGACGTTACGCATGCAATGGCATTTAAAATCGTTCGAACAGCTGAGCGGGGACGAAGTCTACCGGATTTTGCGGGAGCGGGTGAACGTTTTCGTGCTGGAGCAGAACTGTCTGTATCCCGAGATCGACGGCAAAGATCCGCTGTGCCACCATCTGTTTGCGGAGCAGGGCGGGCAGATTGCGGCTTACTGCCGCCTGCTTCCGCCAGGCCTTGCCTATCCGCAGGCCTCGATCGGACGCGTGCTGGTCAACGACGCTTTTCGCGGCCGCGGTCTGGCGCAGGAGCTGATGAACCGCGCGATCGCTTTCCTCTCCGCAGAATCGCAGCCCGTGCCGATCAAGATTCAGGCGCAGCATTATCTGGAAAAGTTCTACGGTTCATTCGGCTTTCGCGCGATCTCGGACGTGTACCCGGAAGACGGGATTCCGCATGTGGATATGCTGCTGGAGCAAAGCAAATAACTGCTCGCTGCCCGGATTCCCGTTCTTAAGCGACCGGATTCTCTGCGGAGCATGACTGTTCCTTCGAGCGGATGACCGTATTCCCTCCCCACTCCAAACAAAGCAAAGAAAAAACGGCCTAGGAGCCGCTTAACGTGTCGAAAAAGTCTCCTGCCGCGCAAAGCGAAAAGGCGGAGGGAGAAATTCAGTGCAGGAGCGCTAGCATTCGCCTTTGAAATCGAGAAAATCCCGCTGGAATTCAATCTTTTTTCTCGATTTCAACACGCGACCTGAAGCCTTTCGAAGAAAGGCACATCGGAAGCATCAGCTAACGAATTTCTCCCGCAGCCTTTGAGCTTCTCCCACGAATAGGACTTTCAAAACACTTTAAGCGGCCTTCCAATAGGCCGCTTTTTCACATGCGAATCAACAACATATACAGAATCGTACCCGCCGCAATCGACAGGAACATATTCTTTTTCCACAGATGCAGCCAGACGACGACCGCTACCGAGACCAGCTCGGGAAGTCCGCGGCTTCCGGCGAGAATATTGACATCCTTGAGGCTGTACACGACCAGCAGACCGATCGCGGCGGCGGGCAGCACCCGGCCGAGATATTGGATATAAGCCGGTGTCGGACGGCCCGGAGGGAACAGCAGAAACGGCAGGAAACGCGTCGCCATCGTGCCCAGCACGACGACCGCGATAACGGCGATTTGTTGGCCCAGTGTCATGATCATGCCCGTTCCCCTCCTTCGGCTTCCGCCGCCCTGCGTTCCGAAGCCTTGCGCGTAAGCGTCAGCACGGCCAGAATGGCGATCATCGCCGGAATGATAAAGCGGTCTCCGCCGAACAGAACCAAACTCACCGTCGAGATCGTAATTCCCCAGATCGCGCTGTGATGGATTTTCTGCTTCATCCACTGTTCCACGAAGATCACGACGAACAGCGCGGTCATCACGAATTCAAGTCCCTTGAGGTCAAAGCGGACGAACGAACCCAGCAGGCCTCCGACGGTAGCGCCGGCTACCCAGTAGAAATGATTGAGCAGCGTCACGAAAAACAGATACCAGCTTCGGTCGACGCCCTGCGGAATATTGGCCGAATAATTGATCGAGAACGACTCGTCGCACATGCCGAAGATCAGATACGGCTTTTTCCAGCCTGTCCCTTTATACTTTTCCAGCATCGACAAGCCGTAGAACAAATGCCGCGCGTTTACCATCAGCGTCAGCAGCAGCGCACCGAGCGGATTGAACGGTCCGAGCAGCAGGCCGACGGCCACGAATTCCATCGAACCCGCAAAAATCAGCAGGCTCATCAGAAACGTATAGCCTACGCCGAATCCCGATACGTTCATGAATACGCCGTAAGCGATGCCCAGAAAAGCGAAACCGGCCAGAATCGGGACGGTCACGGGAAAAGCGGCGCGGAACGCGGTTGAAATCTTTGCGGAATCTTCCATTTTATCTAGCCCTCTCCTCGCGTGTCAGCTTATCCGTTTATTTTAGGCATCACAATCCATACAATCAATGATAGAATTGTATGGATTACAATTTTGCGAGGTGTGCCATGCCGATTAACTCGTTCGTCGATTATCCCATGTCCTGGCGGCCCGACCGTCACGAATTGACCCGTCCCATCTACTTGTCGCTGGCCCGCATGCTGGAGCGCGACATCACGGAAGGCTTTCTGCCGCCGGGAACCAAGCTTCCCCCGCAGCGGGAATTGGCCGACTTTCTCGATATCAACTTCACGACGGTCACCCGGGCTTACAAGACCTGCGAGCTCAAAGGGCTGCTGCATGCCGTCACGGGAAGCGGAACCTTCGTCTCGACCAATGCCGTGCGTTCCGTCACCATTTCCCGGGACCGGGTGCCCGTGGAGTGTATCGATTTCGGCCTGGTCGCTTCGTTCGAGCAGAGCAACTTCATGGTGGCCGAGGCGGCCAGAAAGGTCGCTCAGCGAAGCGGACTCGAGCGCCTGTTCAACTACGACGATCCGGCCGGTCTGCCCCATCAAAAAGAAACCGCGCTTCGTTGGGTCCGGCCGCTCGGCATCGAGGCCACTCCCGAACAGGTCGCGATCGTATCCGGTGCGTAGAACGCGCTGACCATTACGCTGCTCGCTTTGTTCGAGCCGGGCAGCAGGATTGCGGTCGACGAATATACGTATTCCAATTTTATCGAACTGGCGAAATCTCTTCGGATCAAGCTGGTACCGGTAGCCGGCGACCGCCGGGGGATGCTGCCGGAGGAACTTGAAGCCTGCTGTCGGGCGTTTGAGATTCAGGGAATCTTCCTGATGCCGTCCTGCTGCAACCCCACCGCCATCTTCGTTCCGAACAGCCGCAGACAAGCTCTGGCCTCGGTGATCGACAAGCACGGCCTGATCGTGATCGAAGACGATATTCATGCCGCGCTGATGCTGGGCAGTACGGAAGAAGACGGTATTCCGATGTACAGCCTGCTGCCGGAGCAGACCGTCTATATTTGCAGCACCAGCAAGTCCGTCTGTTCGGGACTGCGCGTCGCCTATCTCGTATTCGGCGAAACGCTCCGGGAACGGATTCTCCGCGCCATCTATCATGTGAACGTCAAGACCTCGTCGCTGGATGCCGAGATTGTGACCGAACTGATCGGCTCCGGCCGCGCTCGCGATATCGTCGCATACAAAAAATCGCTGGCGCAGGAAGCCAACGATTTGTTTGCCCGATATTTCCCGCAGCCGGACAATCCGGGCCATCCGCTCAGCTTCTTCCGTTGGCTGCGCCTGCCCCGCCCCATGCACGCTTCACGGCTTGAAAGCGACCTGCTCGTATCCGGCATCCGCGTATTTCATTCGGACCGATTCCTCGCCGGAGCGGGATCGTCCGATAACTATTTGCGAATCGCCCTGTCTTCTACCGGATCGCTTGAGGAGCTGGACCGGGGACTTCGAATCCTGCTCGACAATCTGTAAGAGAGCGCCCAGCCGCCTCGCACACCGAACCTTACGCGCGAAACGGCTGTTCAATCCGAAGAATTGGGTGCCGGCTGCTCCCCTTCAACGGCGGACCCTGCCGGATACTTGCCGTTCTGAAGCTGCCGCAGCGTATAGCCGAAGGTAATCTGGAGATGCGGATAATCGGGAAAATTGCTCCAATCGCCGCCCCATTCGAAGCCCAGCTCCTTGGCCAGTCCGACCACTTCTATCCAATCGGAACGGCCGTTTCCGCTGCGGTCGAGTTCCATATCCCAGACAATTCGGTCCGACCCATCCCGCAGCGCGAAGTCGACCGCCAAGCCGAAATTGTGATAAGACTGTCCGCCGCGGGCATTCGTCACGATGTTTCCGGGCTTTTCCCGCCCCTGCCGGTACAGCTCGTTCTGCTCTTCGACACCGCGAAAATCGGAGGTAATCACGACCTCGATCCCTTTCTTCGCCGCTTGGGCGACCAGTTGGTCGGACTTCCGCCGAACCTCGGGATGCAGGGCAACAATACGGCCGCCGTCGCCTCCTTCCGGAACGAAGCCGAAGTAGGCAAGCGCCTTCCAGCCGACTCCCAGCAGGCCCAGCAGCAGGGCAAGGGCCATCAAGTTTCGCCCCAGCCTGTGCTTCGGACCGCGGTTTGCCGGGCGGGACCGGGAAGCGGAGTTTCGGCTCGGCTTGGGCTGCGGTCTTTTTTCAGGACTCATGAATCGTCTCCTCCGCCGGCTTTTTATTTGCGGGTGACGGTATATCCTTTGTCTTCGAGCAGCTTGATGACTCCGTCTGGTCCCAGGAAGTGTGCGGCTCCGACCACGATAAAGTATTCTTCCGCTTTGCCGCTATTCAGATAACCGTCGATCTTCTCGGCCATTCCGATATTGCGGTCGGCCAGCAGTGCCTTATAATATTCCGGATCTTCGGCAATGCCGGTCGTCATGGCCAGAAGCTGCTTTTCGTCTCCGCTTTTCCACATGGTGGCCATTTCGTCGGTGCTGTCCGCAATCGTATCGAAGTTCTCGATCGCCGTCTTCAGGTTTTTTTCCTGCAGCTTGTCGGACAATCCGTTGAACATGTTCAGCTGGGATTTGTACGATTCCAGTTCCAATACCGGCATCTTGCGCTCTACCGCCTGCTGGATGAAATACAGATCGATTCCGGCTGCCGCGTCGTAGCCCGCTTCGCTTGATTTCAGGCTGCTGACCGTTGTCTCGACAACCCAGGGCTTGAATTTGTCAAAAGCATTCGGCTGCAGTCCGTTATCCTTGAGCAGCTTGCCGAGCTGTTTGTACGTGTCCGCGGAGATATGGTCTTTCAATGTGCTTCCGTCCTGGTAAGTGCCCAGATCAAGGACCATCTTCTGCTGCTCTTCGCCTGCGGCCTTGCTCACGTCGATCTCGACGCCCAGATAATCGGCTTCGGCAAAAGCTTTCTCGAATTCGCTGCGCAGCGGGTAGAAGCTTTTGTCCGCAATATGCATCGAGCCGACAAGATAGACCGTCGTCTTGTCCTTCTTGACTTCCCACAAGAATCCGCGCGCCGCTTCGCCCGTAGCCTGCGAGACGAGCAGGACCGTATTCGTCTTGCGATCCCAGCGAATATCGTAGCCGGCCGCTTCGGCCAGCGAACGAAGCGAGACGAACGGCACGCCGCCGATCAGCGTCCCTTTGTCTTTTACGGTAACCGTCTTGCCGTTTACGACAATCCGTACCGTACCGTTCTTGTTGTCTTTCAATTTGACTCCGAGCGCCTGGGTCGTCAGGCGTACCGGAACCATCGTGGTGCCTTTTTGCACCAAAGCTTCGCCGTACGCATAATCCAGCGTCTTGCCGTTCACTTTGACGGAGGTCTGTTCATAGCTGGGAACCGGCTGTGCGGCGAACGCCGGAACGGCGGAAGCCAGCAGGCCGGCGGTGACGGTCAGAGAAAGCAGCGCGTTTTTCCATGGTTTCATTAGTTGTTCTCCTTAAGAGGGAAGTTTTAGGATGAGTTCTTAATTAGAGTTAACCATATAGATACCGTGCAGAAGCGTTTCTTTGCAAGAAAGTCTTTCTCCCTATAAACGGTCGGCAGAGGCGCTGGAAAAAACAGCCCGGTTGTTAGCAAACAGAGGAGATTTGCTGTGATCGATGATCCGCAGCCACTGAAACAAAAAAATCTTCCCCGAATGAATTCGGAGAAGGGCTTTTCCTATGCGATCGTCCCCTCGATCAGCGCACGGAAAGACGCGTGGCCTTGAACCCGGCCGGCTTTAGTGGATATCTTTTTTCTTGAAATTGCCGCCCCGGACTTCCGCTACATCGTACACGACGACAAAAGCGTTCGGATCGATTTCATGGATAATTTCTTTGATCTTGCTCTCTTCGAGACGGTTGATGACGCATGTGATTTCCTTGAACTGCTCGTTGGAATACCCGCCGTACGCATCCGAATAGGTCGCTCCGCGGCCCAGACGGTCGCGGATCGTCTCGACCATCACTTCCGGTTGGTTGGTGATGATCTTGAAGGTCTTCGAACCGCTCAAGCCTTCTTCGACGATGTGAATGACCTTCGACGCGATGAAGTAAGCCAGTGCCGACAGAATGGCCCCCTGCAGACCGAACACGAACGAGACGACGACAAACACGAACGTGTTCAGGAACAGGATCAAGTCGCTTGTTCCGAAAGGCAGTTTGCGCGATAGCAGCACGGCCAGCATATCGATCCCGTCGAGTGCCCCGCCGTTGCGGAGCGCAAGACCCATGCCGGTACCGATGATGATCCCGCCGACCACGGTGACCAGCAGCGTGTCGCCGTCGATGATCGTCGGAATGTGGTGCATCAGGCTTGCGCTGATCGCGAGCGCCGCGATGCCGACGATCGAATACAGCGCGAAGCTTTTGCCGATCTGCTTGTAGCCCAGCCAGACGAACGGGAGATTGAGTATGGCAATCAGCAGCCCCAGCGGAATGCCGAATAATTGGGATCCGACGATGCTGAGGCCCGTGACGCCTCCGTCGGAGACCTGGTTCGGAATCAGTACGGCTTCCAGACCGTAGGCCGTCATGACCCCACCGATCACGATCAGCAGCACTCTCGAAAAGATTTTAAGCAGTTTGTTCTTTTTCGATATTTTTTCCTGCCCCATACCCTGTCCCCTCTCTGAGAAAAATCACTAACTTATAGTTTATACCAGCGCTTACCATTTGGGCAAATCAAAAAGGGACGATCCGGCTTGTCCGGCAGAACGTCCCGCTCTCCTTTTTTTTAGCAAAATCTCTCCATTACGACGTACTCTTGTCCGCCTTTGCGGTAGACGACATCCGTCCGGACGAGTCCGAATTTTTCGTAAAACGGAATTTTGTTCGTTCGGGCATTGCAGCAAATATGCTTGGCGCCTTTGCGTTTGGCCTCGTTAAGCACCGAAGTCAGCAGCCGGCTGCCGTATCCTTGATTCTGACGGTCGGTCAGCGTAGCGAACTTGCGGAACTGCGCGTCTTTTCCCTGAATGAACAGCGAGACCGCGGAGATCAGTTCCCGTCCTTCGAACAATCCGTAATGGATGCCCTCGTCGTCATCCGGCAGTTTGATATAATCGAACTCCTCTTCCGGCCACATGACCGTATGACGCAGCTCCCACGCTTGTTCTTTCGTGATGACCTTGACTCCCACTTCAAATCAAAACCTTTCGTTCAAAATATGGATCTGTCTCAAAAAAGGCACCTGCTTATCCTAAGCTTACGGATAAGTCGGCGCCCGGTTTCATTATGCATTGTATCACTTTCGACCACAATTTGTTTGTACATATTTAAAAATTGGACTTATGCATTCAATACGCAATCCCCACGCGCGCCCGAAGATACCGGCTGTCCGCGATCTGCCCATACGCGAATTCCGCCGTATCGCCTACGGATATTTGCGAGCCGCCTTCGGGCAGAACATCGCGCTCCGTGCGGTAGTTCCCGATCGCCTCCCCGTCCGGCAGATAGGTCGGACAGACGATCGTCCAATCCAGGCCCGAAGCCTGCAGCTGTTCGTACATGCGCCGATGCTCCTCGGCCGCACGGGTCGAACGGCGTTTGGATTCGCTGGATTCATACCGCAGCAGATGCGGATCCGTGCGGCTCTGCAGGATGCCGGCCGTGCCGATCGTAATCAGGCGCTTGATCCCCACCTCGTGCATCGCTTCGATAATGAGCGGCGTACTCGCACTCAACGTCGTCGTTCCGTCCGTGTTGAGTGCGCTGATCACGGCCTCCGTTTTTTGCAGGACACGCCCGACGTCTTCTTTGCTTAACGCGCTGCCTTCAATGATCGCAAGGCCTGCGCGGGGTTCGATTTTACCCGGGTCGCGCACCAGCGCCGTCACCCGATGTCCATCCTGCAGGGCGTATTCGACCACTTTCTTTCCGACACGCCCTGTCGCACCCAATATTCCAATCCGCATCATCGTTTACTCCTCTGCAAGTCGCAGTCCGGGGCCATAAATAAAGTGCCTCCGCGCAATCACGACCAAACCGATCAGCAGCCCGCCAACTGCAGAACCGACCGTGGTTCCGATATTGCAGGACGCGATAAACAGCCCATTTGCAAATTCGGGAACTTCGGGTGCCGCCGACGAGATCAGATATTGATTGATATTGGACATGATTCCGCCTGCCAGTATGCCCCAGACGAACGTAATCAGGATCATCGGTACGGCAAATTCCCCCAGGAAGAACAAAGCCGCATAGACCGCGATCAGCGCCAGGGGAAAAGCCGTTACCCACTTCCTGGCATTGTAAGTCAACGGTTTGCCCGTGACAAGGTTGCCGACGGTATTCGCGAAGACGAGAGCGCTGGCCAAGCCGAAGAAAGCTTCCGTTAAAACCAAGGCTGGAATCGGGTCTGAGTCTGGTCTGGAGAAAACATCAGGTCTTTTCGGCCGCGGCCGAACGGTTCCGCACCGAAATCACCCGGAAATTGGCGGCGTATGCGGACAAGGCCGACCCTCGGTAAATCCAAGAAATCGCCACGGCAAAAAGGGACTCCGCCGAAGAAACGGCGGAGTCCCTTTTTATATCCGATTCAGAAAAGACGATTCCAAACGATCCGGCGAAACGGGTCTATGGGGTGAGCAGGTGGGTCGAAACGTCCATGATCCGGATCAGCTTCTCCTTGCCGGTCGTGGTCCGTCCCATCGCCCGGATACCGATCGACAAGGCCTGCAGATATTCCGCTGTCGCCCTGGGTTCGCATGCGGAAGAAAATTCGCCCGTCTGCTGTCCCCACACGATAATCCGCTCGAACAGCTCCTCCGTGGCAGCCATCGAACGAATCGATCTCTTATCGATCTCGGCATCGCGCGCGGCCAGTTCCGTCACGGAATTGACGATCAGGCAGCCCGACGGCGAATCTTCCCGCTCGAAGATCATGAATCGAAAAACGGCCCGCAGCGCTTCGATCGCCTTCTCTGACTTCTTCACTTCTCCGGTGAGAACCGCTTCGACTTTGCCGATATAACGATCCATCGCCTGCAAAAACAGCGAATGCTTGTCCCCGAAAGTATCGTACAGACTTCTGCGGTGGATGCCCATATGCTCAACCAGATCGCTCATGGATGTCTTCTCGTAGCCTTGTTCCCAGAACAGAATCATGGCTTTGTCCAGGACTTCGTTGACTTCAAACTCTTTGCTTCTGGCCATAAGAACTCCCTCCCAAAATCAATGTATCATATTGGGAACGATCCGTGAAGAATAGAGCCTCGCGCCAAATTTCTCCGGGATTAACCCATATCCGGGTACAGCGCCGCAACGCCTCCGGCCAAGCCCTGCTGGACCTGACGGCTGATATCGTCCGCGAGGATCTCGTAGAGGCCCGCTTCGATTCCGTCGATCGCGATGCGCGCAATGTCTTGCGGCGACGACTTCGTTGTTTCAAGCCCCGCCGTCATATCCGTATCCATGAATCCCACGTGCAGACCGGCTACCTTGATATTTTTGGGAGCCAATTCCAGACGCAGCGAATTCGTAACGCCCCATTGAGCGGATTTGGCCGCCGAGTAGGCGCCTTCCGACCCGATATTGATCCACGATAACACGGATAGGATGTTCAGGATCGTACCTCCGCCATTTTGTTCAATGACCGGTGCGAACGCCCGAACCATCGACAGAGTACCGAACGCATGCGTATTGAATTCCACATGAATATCTTCCAGCTTGCCCGTGAGCAGCGAAGCTCCCGTCGACGAACCCGCGTTGTTGATGAGCAGGGTCGCGTCGCTTGCGATTTTGGCCGCAGCCGCCACCGATTCCGGATCCGTGATATCGAGCTGCAGCGCAATAGCTCCCGGCAGATCGACCGATTCCGGATTTCTTGCTCCCGCGTAGACTTTGACGCCTCTGGCCAGCAGCTCAAGAGCCAACTCTTTGCCCAATCCCCGATTCGAACCGCTTACGACCGCCACTTGTTTGGAAAGATCCATTTTCGTTCCCCTTTTCTTGAATGATCGTTCTCAAAAGATCAAAAAAATAATGCGCCTTCGATTCTGCGCAACGCCGACAACAGAGCAAAGCCGCACCATCCGTTTCCCGGATGCGCCGTATCTGCCTTGCTGTTCGTAGTATAGCTCTATCGAGAACGATCGGTCAACTATTAGTTGCGCCGGACTCCTTCCTACTGACAAAACCCGCAGGCGGGCAATAAATCGCCGCTTGCGGGTCTGGTTCACATACCGATTAGATTTTGTAGGCTTTCATCGCTTTGCGCAGTTCCTTGAAAGAAGGACGTTTGCCGTACATCAGTACGCCGGTGCGGTAGATCTTCGCCGACAGCCAGCCGAAGAAGAAGATCGACGCCAGCAGCAGTACGAGCGATACCGCGATTTCCCAGAACGCGATCTCGCCGAGACCGATCCGCGCGATCATCGTCGTCGGCGACGTGAACGGCACGAACGACGAGATCTTCATGAGCAGCGAATCGGTATTGTTCAAGCTGAAGATCCCGATATAGAACGCCGCCAGCGACAGCATGGTCAGCGGCGTCACCGCCTGGCCGAGGTCTTCCGTCCGGCTGACGATCGATCCCACGGCCGCATACAGCAGGGCGTACAGGAAGTAGCCAAGCACGTAGAAGATCAGGCCGTAGACCAGAACGTCGTACGGCATCTGCGAGAAGTCGAGATCGAAGCCGGCCAACACATCCCGGTTGTACGGCAGCATCAGATTGACCGCGATCGTGACGCCGAACACGGCGATCTGCAGCAGTCCGACGAGGAAGACGCCGATGACTTTGCCGAACATCTGCGTCAGCGGAGAGACGCTTGTAATCAGAATCTCCATGACCCGCGAACTTTTCTCCGAGGTGACTTCGGACGCGATCATGTTGCCTGTCAGCATCGCCGAGAAGAAGAACAGCGTCATCAAGACGTAGACGGTGATGAAGTTCATCGGATTGAACTTGTCTTCTTCCGCGCCTGCGGCTCCCGTGCCGGACGTCTCGTCGTAGCTGGACGCGCCCAGCAGAACCGGCGTTGTCAGCTGCGCGATCTGTTCGTCGCTCAGCGCGCCTTCGGTAATGAAGCGGGTCTTGGCGCTCTCCAGAGCCGGCTGGAGTACCGCCTGCACGTCGGTCGGTACGGAGCCGCCTTCGGAGATATAACTCACCTGCGGGAACGCCGCAGATCCGTCCGCTGCCGGTGGGGCCGTTACGATCTGCAGATAGCCGGCCAGATCCTGCGTTTGCGCCTGCTCATTCAAAGCCGCCGTATCCTCGGCTTCCATCCGAACGAATTCGATATCGTTATCCGGCAGCTCCGCGACATAATCTTCGATCTGCTGCGCGATTTCTGTATTCTCTTGCGCCGCGATCCCAATCTTGTTGCCTGCCGTATCATCGCCCTGAAACAGCTGGATGAAGAACGGCACATGGATGCCGATCGTCATGACCAGCGCCAGCAGCAGAGTCGTAATCAGGAACGACTTGGTGCGGACTTTATTTTTGAACGTAAAGCCGATAACGGTTCCCAATCTATTCATGGCGTTCACCCACCGATCGAATAAAGATTTGGTTGAGCGTCGGTTCCTTCACTTCGAAATGACGGACTTCGCTCTGGCGCATCGCTTCGGTCAGCACCGGCACGGCCGCCGCTTCGTCCGAAATGGTCACGATATAATGTTCGGGATCGCCTTCCACTCCGGTCACGCCGGGAATGGCTTCCAGTCCCGCAACGGCCGCCGACGTCTTGAGCAGAATCTGCTCGCGCGGGAATCCGCTCTTGATCTCGCGGATATCGCCTTGAACGACGGTCTTCGACCGATCCAGAATCGTAATGTGGCGGCATAGTTCCTCCACATGCTCCATCCGGTGCGTCGAGAACAGGATGCTTGCGCCTTCGTCGCGCAGTTCCTTGACCGCAAGCTTCAGCAGCTCGACGTTGACCGGGTCCAGACCGCTGAACGCTTCGTCCAGGATCAGGATCTGGGGACGGTGCACGACCGCCGCGATAAAGCCCATTTTCTGCTGGTTGCCTTTGGACAGTTCTTCGATCCGCTTGTCGTAGTATTCCTCGGCATCGAACTTGTTCATCCAGTATTTGAGGTTCTTTTCCGCTTCGGAGCCGTCCATGCCGCGCAGCTTCGCCAGATAGACGATCTGCTCGCTGACTTTGACCTTCGGGTACAGCCCGCGTTCTTCAGGCAGATAGCCGACCAGGCGCTGCACGTCGCCGCCGTAAGGACGGCCTCCGTATGTAATACTGCCTTCGTCGGGATAGATCAGGCCCAGCACCATCCGCATGGTCGTCGTCTTGCCCGCTCCGTTCGCGCCGAGCAGGCCGTAGATCTCGCCTTCTTTTACGCCAAGCGTAATTCCGTCCACCGCCGTCTTGTCGCCGTAGCGCTTGACCACGTTTTGCAAAATCAGTCGTTCCGTCATCTTCATCCTCCTCTTCCTTGGTCGGGTGCAGAATCAGTCCAGCAGACTTCCGTTCATCCAATGCTCCATCGCTTCATCCAGCTCCAGCGCCCGGACCCGGATCGGCTTGACTCCGGCTTCGTCCAGCAGCGCCGAAGCCCCGGCATAATCCAGCGTGACGAAACGGATCATGCCCTCCGCCTCGATCGCCGATTCGACGACCCCCGGCATCTCCGCGAGCAGTTCGTCGTCGCGCCCGATCCAGATTTCGCGCCCCCGGTCCAGCAGCGCATCCTTCTCCAGCAGTCCGAGCGAACGCCCTTTTTCCATCAGAACGAGGTAATCGGCCATCCGCCGGACTTCCTCCACGATATGCGTCGACAGCAGCACCGAAGCACCGTCCTCGTCCACGCAGCGGCGGATTTCGTTCATCATCGTTTTCCAGGCAAAAGGATCGAGTCCCGACGAAGGTTCGTCCAGCAGCAGAAGTTTGGGCCTTGTCGCCAGAGCAGCCGCGATCTCGAACTTGCGGCGCTGCCCTTTGGACAGCTTGTTCATCTTCTTGCCTCCGGGAACCTCGAAGCGATTCAGCAGTTCTTCAAACCGCTGCCAGTCCCACTTCGGATACCATGACGCGCGGAACTGTGCCACGTCGTCCATTTTGAGGCTGTCTTCTTCGGCCGCGAAATTCTCCGGCACGTAGGCGATCGAAGCGCGCACGTCCGTGGGCAGGCCCTGCGGGTAAGATTGTCCGTACCAGGTCACTTCGCCTTCGTCCGGCATGATCAACTGGGCAGCCAGCTTCATCAGCGTCGACTTGCCGGAGCCGTTGCGCCCGATCAGCGCGGTCACGTAGTTCTCGTACAGCTTCAGATCGACCGGGCCCAGCACCATGCGGTCGCGCTTCTTCACGACCCGCTTCCATTCCAACACCGCGTTCTCCATCGTTCTCCACTCCTTTTCCGGTCGACTGATGATGCCGCCGCTTGTCCGGAAACCTGCCGCCTTTCTTTCCGTCGTTTTCCTCGGGAAGTTTTTTTTGGCAGGACTCCGTCTATTTACGCTCTTCTTCCCGAAGCGTTTCATCCAACAATTCCCGAAGATCCGATAATTCGTAGCCGACCGACTTGGCCGTGTCGAGCAGCTCGCGCACCGCATCTACCACGATCCGTTTGCGGTAAGCTTCCCGGTCGTCCGTGTCGACCTTGGCCACGAATGTTCCCGTGCCCTGCCTTGTCCGCAGCATTCCTTCGTTCTCCAGATCCTGATAGACCCGGCGGATCGTGATCACGCTGCATTTCAGATCGGCCGAAAACTCCCGAATCGACGGCAGCAGCGTACCTTCCGCGATCTGTCCGGTAACGATCAGCGAGCGCAGCTGCGTCTCGATCTGGTGATACAGCGGCTCGGCGCTGCTCTCGTTAATTTGAACGGGTATCCGCATCACTTCACTCCTTTATGTCCCGCCGGGCGCTTAAGCCAAATCCCGACGCGGTACCCCTCGCTTAATGAATACGTAGGCCGTGCAGACGCCCGCGGCCCCAAGACCGAGGAGGATCCACATCGCCGGCGAGGCCGCGCCCTGTTCCGCGCTCATGCTTATGCTCGATGCCACGACATGTATCCCCGACAAATGCAGCGCCAGCGCCGCCAGCATAATCACGGCCATCAGAATCAGGCTGTTCCAGAAATAGGCCCGGCCTCTGAGCAGAAATTCCATCGCGATGTATAGGCTGTTGAGCAGTAAGCCAAACCCTGTCCAGGTCAGGGCGAACACGACGTAAGCGCCAAGGTCGAGCTGTCCGCGCAGCCCGGAAGCCGACAGATACATGATCGCGAACAGCAGAAGGCCGTTGAACAGCGTAGCCAGCAGCAGCTGCGCGATTCTTGCCCAGACCAGCACCTCGACCCCGATCGGCAGCGACCGGTAATAAGCGAGCGTATTCGTGTACGAATCTTCGGCGATGTATTTGGCGATCCGTCTGGAAAAATAATAGCCGATCATCGAAGCGATAACCCAAAACATCATGTTCGCCAAAAAAGATAATCCCGGTTCTTCCTGCAGCCGTCCCATCATCAAACCGCCAAAAAAGCCCATGTAGACGATAAACAGCAGCGATCCGATCAGGTAATATCGGTCAATCTTGAATTCCCGGCCGAGAATGAGCCAGACTTGACGCCAGATTCCACCCATCTTGTTCCTCCGTTCTCCGTCGGCCGACCGTTCCCCAAAAGAAAAGGCCTTCCGTCCTGTGCTTCTGTATATATCGATAAGCACACTTTAGACGAATTTGGGGATTACGTCAAGAAAAAGTAAGGTCCGATCCGTATTCGTCGCACCAAAAAAACCGTCCTTCCGGCATAAGGGCCGTAAAGGACGGTCGAGTGTTCGATAAACGGGAACTCCGGTTGTAGCGGGTTGCCGGTCGCAGAACACGCCGGCAAAAGCATCTTCACGATAATCCGACTGCAGCCGCAGCCGTTTGAAGCCTTGTTTCAGGAAGCGGACGAGTTGAGCTTGCCCATCTCGTTTTCAACCACCAGCGTCAATTCTTCCTCGTACCCGCCCATAATGTGATACTTCCGAACATATTCTTTGACGAATTTTTTCGGATCGCTTGGGCGAAAAATACGAGTCATTTCCCGCAGACTTTCCTTGACTTCGTTATGACCTTTGGTCGCCATCATAATTCCCTCCCGGAACGTATTTCGTTATCGAGAATGTCAAAAAAATCTGCTGCCGACAGACGCCCCGTGAGGTCACCGTCCTGCCCGCCGCGCTGCGCCGCCCGGTTATAGACAACGCACGCCGCATAAAAGCTCAAACCTGTACCTATTTTCTTACATACCCGACGAAATGCCTACTGAATCACTTCCGGTTTGCCCTTTCTTCTCTCTTTGGCCGGATGCGACTGTCCTCCAAACGAAAACAAAGACTGAACTACAGATATTGAGAAGATGCCTACTTACGAGTATAACATTTTTCGACGAAATTGGATATGAATCGCCTTGGCGGGGAATTCATTCGAACCGGTCTTCCCCGTCCGTTCTCCGCCTTACCGATTAGACGCAAATCAACCGGGAAAGTTGCTCGGCCCCCGTCTGCCGATTCCGCTCCCGGCTCATTGGCTCGCGGGCCGAATCTTGGTATGATAAGCCTATCTCGCAAAAAACAGGAGGAACCCATGCAACCGCAGGAACCCAACGTCCTGATCCTGTACGCCAGCTATGGCGACGGGCATTATCAGGCGACCAAAGCGCTTGAAAAAAGTCTGCACGAACGGGGGATCCGCCAAGTCAAACTGCTGGATCTGATGGCCGAAGCGCATCCCAAGCTCAACGATCTGACCCGATTCGTCTATATGCAGAGCTACCGTACCATCCCCGGCCTGTACGGCCTCGTATACAATATGACCAAAGAAATGAAGTCGGACAAGCCGTTTGCCCATATTCTGCACGCTTTCGGTACCCGTAGACTTGAAGAATATCTCAAGACGGAACGTCCAAGCGTCGTGATCCATACTTTCCCGCAGATGGTCATGCCCAAGCTTCGCCGCAAGATCGGACTCGATATTCCGATCGTCAATGTCGTCACCGACTTCGATCTGCACGGGCGCTGGCTCCATCCTGCCGTGGACCGTTTCTATGTCGCCACGGAAGAGATGCGCCGGGAAGCGGCGTCGGTCGGCATCGACCCCAATCGCATTACCGTCAGCGGAATCCCCATCAAGGACGGATTCGGATCGGCCGAAGCGGACAAGGCGCGATTGGCTGGCCGCGATCCCCATATGATCGACAAGGCTGCCGCGTCGTCTCCGGATCTCCAGGGCTTCGCCGCTGCCCGCACGCTGCGCGCAAGCGAATCCCCCGTACCCGGCGTCGCGCTCGATCCGGCGCGCAAGACCGTGCTGCTCATGGCCGGCGCCTACGGCGTCATGCTCGGCCTTCGCCGCGTCTGCGACCTTCTGCTGGCGCAGGGCGACATCCAGATGGTCGTCGTCTGCGGCCGCAACGAAGAGATGCGCGCCGCGCTCGCGCAGCAGTACGCCGGGGATGCGCGCATCCAGGTGCTCGGCTTCACGGACCGCGTCGCCTCGCTCATGCGCATGAGCGACTGTATCGTGACCAAGCCCGGCGGCATTACGCTCGCCGAATCGCTGGCCTGCCGGCTCCCGATCTTCCTGTTCCGCCCCGTGCCGGGACAGGAACGCAATAACGCCGTCTATCTCGAAGACCAAGGCGCCGCGTTTATCTCCCGCAGCGCCGGCGAGCTGGCAGGCCAGATCGCCGGCCTGCTGGGCGACCCGGCCAAGCTGCGCGCCGCACGCGAACGCGCAGCCGCGCTCGGCCATCCGAACGCCGCGGGCGAGATCGCCGACGACCTGATCGCGCGGTATATGAGCCTCCGATCGGCCGATATTCCCGGCTGAGCGTGCAGGCTTCGCCGGCTGTCCGAATAACTGCGTATAAGCAGCTATACGGCTTGTCCATCTCCGAGATCCCCGAATAAGCGCATCTCCGCGCTTATTCGCTTGTGAAGCTGCCGATAAGCCGCCGTTCCAACAAATGAAGTGACGCTGCGCAGTTATTTGGCCAATATTGGACCTTTGATGCCAATTAAGTGTCCAGGTGCAGCCATATCCACTCCAACTCGCTGATTCGATACGTATGACAAACAGCCTCCCCAAATAAGGGGAGGCTATTTTCCATTACCGGGTCAAACCAGCTTATACACCCGGCCCTCATAAGGGCGCAGCGTCAGATCGTAGACGTCTTCGCCTTCGATCGGCTCGTAGTTGGCGATCAGCAGCTCGTGCTTCATGGCGCGCAGATCTTCCGGCCATTCGAACGAAGGCGTTCCGCTGAAGAAGTTCAGGATGACCAGCAGCTTCTCGTTCTCCCAGGTCCGCACGAAGGCATAGATCTCTTCGTGCAGCGGCAGCAGCAGCTTGTAATCGCCGTAGACGAGCACTTCGTGCTTCTTGCGCAGTTCGATCAGTTTGCGGTAATGGTGGAAGATGGAATCCGGGTCTTTGCGCGCCGCTTCGACATTGATCTTGGCGAAATTCGGATTGACGCCCATCCACGGTTCCCCGTCGGTAAAGCCGGCGTGCTCCCCGTAATTCCACTGCATCGGCGTGCGGGCATTGTCGCGGCTTTTTTTCCAGATACGCTCCATGATCTCGCGTTCTTCCATGCCTTTTTGCTTGCACTGCTTGTAATAGTTCAGCGTTTCGACGTCGCGATACTGCTCGATGGTATCGAACTGTACGTTGGTCATGCCGATCTCTTCGCCCTGGTAGATGTACGGCGTTCCCTGCAGCGTATGCAGGAACGTCGCCAGCAGTTTGGCCGAACGCACGCGGTAGTCTTTGTCGTTGCCGAATCTCGACACCTGCCGCGGCTGATCGTGGTTGCTCATGTAGTTGGCGTTCCAGCCTTTTTTGTGCAGAACGGTCTGCCAGCGGCTCATGATCTTCTTAAGGTCGATCAGCGTCCACGGCTTGATATCCCATTTGCCCGTTCCGCCGGACTTGGCATCCAGGAACATATGCTCAAACTGGAAGATCATGTCCAGCTCGTTGCGGCCTTCCCCCACGTAGTCGAGCGCCTGCTCGGGGCCGAGACCGGACACTTCGCCCACGTTCATGATGTCGTAAAAATCGAGGACGTCTTCGTTCAGCGTCCGCAGGAAAACATGCACTTTGTCCAGGTTGGAGAAAAAGTGGTACGCCTGCACAACCGGAAGGTTCTGCGGATTGTCCGCGTCGGGCAGTCCTTCGGCTTTGACGATATGCGAGATGGCGTCGAAACGGAAGCCGTCCACGCCTTTTTCCAGCCACCATTTTACCATGTCGTGCAGCTCGCGGACCACTTCGGGATTCTCCCAGTTCAGGTCCGGCTGTTCCTTCGCGTACAGATGCATGTAATATTCCTGCGTGCGTTCGTCGAATTCCCAGACCGAGCCGCTGAAATACGATTCCCAGTTGTTCGGGTAACCGCCGTTTTCCTTGGGCTCGCGCCAGATGTAATAATCGCGCTTGGGGTTGTCTTTGGAAGCCGAAGCTTCGATAAACCATTGATGCAGATGCGAACTGTGGTTGAGTACCAGATCCATGATGATGCGGATATTGCGGGCGTGCGCTTTCTGAAGCAGTTCTTCGAAGTCTTCCATCGTACCGTACTTGGGATCGATCCCGTAGTAGTCGCTGATATCGTAGCCGTTGTCGTAGTCGGGCGACGTGTAGATCGGACAGATCCAGATCGCGTCGACGCCCAGCTCCTGCAAATAGCCGAGCTTTTCGATAATGCCGCGCAGATCGCCTTTGCCGTCGCCTGTCGTGTCTTTGAAACTGATCGGATAGATTTGATAAATGACGCTTTCTTTCCACCATTTCTTGTTCATTAGTCACCCCGAAGCGAATAGTAGTGTAATCCGTACGTTTTTTTGTTTGTCGTCTACCTCTATTGTAACCAGTTTGGCGAGTGGTTCTTTCATAATTATAGGAAGTAGGCAAAAAAGGACCGGCTTCCCGGAAAAACCCAGGAAAGCACGGTCCTTTTCGCTACCTGCAAAATGCCTGTTCGATAAGCCTGAACGGCAGGGCAAGCAGGCGGTACAAGCCGCTTAAACGGCGCTGCCTACGCTTTTCTTGGAAGCGCCGGATGGTTCGGATGCCCCCGCGCCTTCTTCGCCGCCGAATACATCGTCGTCGCCGGTGATGTTGAGATGCGCGTTTTTCTCGCCCAAGCCGTTGAACAGCAGATTCATGATGATCGCGGTAAAGCTGCCGGCGATAATGCCGTTATCCACCAGAATACGCAGCTGTTCCGGCAGGCCCGCGAACAGCCCCGGCACGGTCGAGACCCCGAGGCCCATACCGACCGAGCAGGCGATGATGAACAGGTTCTCGTGGCGGGACAGGTCGACCTGGTCGCCCAGCACGCGCACGCCCGACGACAGCACGAGGCCGAACAGCGCGACCATCGCGCCGCCGAGTACCGAAGACGGAATCAGCTGCGCCGTCGCGGCGATCTTCGGAATGAAGCCGACGATCACGAGCAGGATGCCCGCCACGGCGACAACGTCGCGCGTCTTCACGCGGCTCATCTGCACGAGGCCCACATTCTGCGAATACGTCGTGTACGGGAACGAGTTGAAGATCCCGCCGAGCATGATTGCCAGACCTTCGGCCCGATAGCCGCGTGCCAGCTCTTTGGAGCCGATCTCGCGGCCGACGATGCGTCCCAGCACCATGAACACGCCCGTCGACTCGACGACGCTGACGATGGCAACCAGGATCATGGTAAGGATCGCGCTGATGTTAAAGACCGGCGCTGCGAAATGGAACGGCGTGATCGCGTGGAACCAGCTGGCGTTGGCCACCGGCGAGAAATCCACTTTGCCCATGAACGTGGCGACGACCGTACCGGCGACGAGGCCGATCAGGATCGAAATGGAACGGATAAAGCCGGTCGAGACGCGGTTCAGCAGCACGATAAAGACCAGCACGCCGAAGCCGAGCAGGATGTTCGGCAAGCTGCCGAAATCTTCCGCGCCCTGTCCGCCGCCGAGATTCGTCATGGCTGTCGGAATGAGCGTTACGCCGATAATCGTCACGACGGAACCCGTCACGATCGGCGGGAACAAACGAATCAACTGCCCGAACAGGCCGGAGAAGAGGAATATGAACAAGCCCGAAGCGATGATCGCCCCGTAAATGGCCCCGATCCCCATGCCCGGCGCGTTGCCGATCATAATCATCGGCGAGACGGCCTGGAAAGCGCAGCCTAGCACGACCGGAAGCTTGATGCCGAACAGCCGGTTGCCCCAGACCTGCATCAGCGTCGCGACGCCGCAGGCGAGCAGGTCGATCGCGATCAGGTACGTCAGCTGCTCCTGGGTCATGCCGATCGCGTTGCCGACGATCATCGGAACGACAATCGCGCCGGCGTACATCGCCAGCACGTGCTGCAGGCCGAGCGAGAAAGTTTTCGCCGGATGGCGGTGTTTTTGGAATATGCGGTCCGAACTCATAACACGTAATTCCTCCCCTGGTATCTGTTTCTCTTTTTCAATACGTATGGCTCCCGAACCGATCTGAACTTGAAGTTAATGTACCGCTTCCGTCACGAACGACACTTTGCCTTCCGAGAGCGAAGCGACGCGCACGAGCGACTCTACCCGGTAGCCCGCGTCCTTGATCCGCTGCGCGCCGCTCTGGAACGATTTTTCGATCACGATGCCGATGCCCGCCACCTGCGCGCCGGCCTGCTCCACGATCTTCGCCAGGCCCAGCGCCGCTTCGCCGTGAGCGAGGAAATCGTCGATAATCAGGACTTTGTCGTTGGGAAACAGAAACTTCTTGGAGACGGTGACGTCATTTTCCTGCTGCTTGGTGAACGAGTATACTTTTTCCACGTAGATGTCTTCGCGCAGCGTCAGCGACTTCTGCTTGCGCGCGAAGATCATCGGCACTTCGAACTCCAGCGCGGCCATGATCGCCGGCGCGATGCCGGACGATTCGATCGTCAGCACCTTCGTGATGCCTTCCCCTTCGAACAGCCGCGCGAATTCGCGTCCGACTTCCTTCATCAGGACCGGGTCCATCTGGTGATTCAGGAAAGAATCCACCTTCAGTACCTGGTCGCTCAATACAATGCCTTCGCTCAATACTTTATCCTGCAAAAGTTTCATGAGTAGTTCCCCCCGGATGTCTTTTTTCAAAAGCGGAAATGCCAAAAAACCCGTCTCTCTTCCGTCGCGGAAGACAAGCGGGCTGCGGAGGCAACGACTGCAAAGCTTCGCCATGAAGCGGTTCCCGGGTTCAAGGCGGCTCCGGATACGGCAGCCTCTGCGAAGAAAGGCGAAACGTAGAGCCGGAGCGCAGGCGATCGGGACTTTCCGGCGGAAGTTCGCTTCGCGCGCCCCCGAAACCGAGGGACGCACAAGGAACTCCGGGCCGAAAGCGATCGGATCGCCGTCCGAACAACGCCGGGAAACCGGGACCTTGAGAGCCCCGGGCAGTCGTTTTCCGTAGTCCGATCGTTCCGGCGACCGGGTAGAGACATGCGGGCCTATTCCCGCACCTATACGAAAAATGAAATAATGTTTGAAGTATACTCCGAATTGCATAGAATGAAAAGTGAAATTTACATGAAAAGTGAGTTTTTCAAACGGAAATCTGAGGTACAATGGGAAAAACCGCTTAACCTACACGAGAACCGCACGACTGCTTGTCTATCACCGGAACGCGTGGAAGCGACATTTCATTCAATGGGAGGAAAAGTATGGGAATCGTCAAGGAATTCAAAGAGTTTGCCATGCGCGGCAGCGTGATCGATCTTGCGGTCGGCGTCATTATCGGGGCAGCGTTCGGCAAGATCGTCACTTCGCTCGTCAACGACATCATTATGCCTCCGATCGGCAAACTGCTGGGCGGTGTCGACTTCGCCAATCGGTTCTACAATCTCGATCCCGATATCGTGCTGGCCGACGGCTCGGCGATCCGTACGTTGGCCCAGGCCCAGCAGGCCGGCGCCACGGTCATCGCCTACGGACAATTCATCAACAACGTGATCGATTTTCTTATCGTCGCTTTCTGTATTTTCCTGCTCGTCAAAGGCATCAATATGCTGAAGCGCAAAGAACACGACAAGCCGGCACCCGAGAAAGCGACCCGGGAATGCCCGCACTGCCTGAGCGAAATTTCGGCCAAAGCCAGCCGCTGCCCGCACTGCACGTCGGAGCTTGCCCCGGCTCAAGCGGGACTCTAGAGATCCGATCGGCACATACGAAACAGCCCCGTTTGGCGCTCGCATGAGCGTTATGTCGGGGCTGTTTGCGTACGTCTCTGCGGCCGTTCGGCCGGAGGAAGCGGTCAGATCGGGCGGTTTCGGTTCGGCAGCAGATTGGCTACGATCGAGTTTAGCTCGCGATCCTCGGAGCCTTTCTCTTCGCCCGAATCCAGCTCGCGAATACGAAGCCAACGATAGTCGGCCGAAGGGTCGGTAGGCTTGAAGATCAGCTCTTCCGCGTCGTCGAGACGCACATTATATCCCATACGGGCAAACATTTTGACGAATTTCTCTTCTCCGGGACGCTCATCCTTGCCAAGCAGGATCAAACCTCTCAACAGCTTGGGCTCATCTCCATGCATCACTTCAAAGTGTACGATACATTCCATAGTCGTTCATCCTTTCTTCGAGACATATATCCAAGTTTGAATCGTTTTTCACATAGCCCCTTTTCTTTACGTCCCAATCGGCAAAACGTTGCATCCTGACGAATATTCGGCATAAAACCGATCCTCTGCCCGGGGAGGACAGAGGATCGCAGATCGCTATGAAAAAGAAAAAGAACGATTCAGATCTGCTCCGACGCGCAGTGCGGACACCACTTCGAGCCTTTCGGCAGGCCGCTTCCGCATACTTGGCAGCGGACGACTTCCCCGACCGGACGGCGCACGATAATCGGTTCTGCGCCGGCTTCGTCCGACGCATATTCCGCTCCGCCGTTCCAAGAAGCGATCAGGCGGTCCAATTCGTCCTGGCGTTCTTTCTCGCGTTCGATCCGCTCCCGCTGACGGCGTTCGTATTCGGCATCATAGGCCGGTCCCGCTTCCGGTTCCTCGGGTTCGGCAGATCCCGCCGGCAAGGCCGACAAGGACGGTTCCCGTCCTTCCTTCATCCGGCGGCGTTCTTCGGCCCGGATCTCGCGCAGTTCCCGGCGCTGGCGCTCTTCGCGCTGCTCGGCGCTTTCACCGGCTCGCGCAGCCGGACCGTAAGTGCGTACCTCTTCGGCAGAAGACGCTCCGGACCGCAAATCTTCATCTTCTTCCAGGTCTTCCCGGGTATATTCTTCCGCCTTGCCCAGGTCGAAGCGCTTGGTTTCGAACTGCTCGTCTTCCTCATACATCGAATTTTTCCCGACCAAGGGGGACGTACGAAGCTCCCGTTCAGCGGCCGGAGGATGCCGATCCGAAGCGTCCTTCGCAGTCCGCTGCTCTTCAATCGGCTCTTCCGGTTCGTAAAAAGCATACGCGGCAGGTTGTTCGACCGGCTCGTCTTCTTCGAGGCCGAAATCCGGATCGTCGACCAGGTCATGCACCTGTTCCGCTTCGACCTTCGTTTCGACGGGAGTAGGTTTCTCCAGACGAACCCGCGGCGCAGGAACCGCGGCACCGGCTTCAACGGATGCAGGCTGCAAACGGCGTCCGCAGTGCGGGCACTCCGCAGCATCGGCATCCACGCGGGCTCCGCACGCACAGAGCTGTTCGCCCCGAAGTTCGGCAATCCGGACGCGCATCTCCTTGATTTCTTCGCTCAGCAGGTCGCAGGCGGTACACAGTTCCGAAATTTCCTCTTCGGCCGGCGCCGTATCGCGATTGCTGTAATTTTCATAAAGTACCTGTCCTATGCGCAGATAGTGCACTTCGATCTCACGCTGAATATCCGAGATATGGCTGTTCAACCGGCCGATCTCCACCGCGCTCTGGGCGCGTTCGGAAGCCCGTCCCGCACCGTCCTTGATCCGCTGCAAAAAATCCAAGTTCGTCTCCTCCTCTGTCCCGACCGGCGCGGATTTCCGTGTGGAAAACCTTCGCGCCGCGCGCTCATCCCTTTATTCTACACGATTTGCGCCGCCAAGCGAAAAACCGGCTTCATATCCGATTCGCAAACCAATCTTCGGCTCCGGGATTCGATCACCCGCTCTTCCGGTTACAAGAATAAAGCGGACTTGTGCATAGGTCCGGCCTTCAAGCCGCAATCGGGCCTGGGCCTCTGCCGCTTGCGGCAATCGTGTCTCTATTCGTGTCTCTATGTTTGTCAGTTTACAATAGATGTGCCATTCCTACAATCCAAGTTCAAGATCAGGAGAAGATCATGTCCAACACGCATTCGCAAGCCCGAAATTCGCAAGGCCCAAGTACCGATTTTCCCAAAAACGGCCTGCCGTCCTCCCGCAGCCGCACAAATAATCAGCCTGAATCCATGTCTCAGGAACCGTTGGAAGCGCCTTCATCCGAATCGCTTCCCGATCCGGGCGAATGCGACGCGCTCAGAGAAGCCGCGTGCTCCCCCGGAGACGACCGACTGTTCCCGGACGGACGGTGGGTGCGCCCTCCCGACCTCTATCACCGTGCGCTGCAGGATCTGCGCAAAGAGATCGAAGCCGTGCGCCTCGAATGGAAAAGCGCCGAAGGCTTCAGTCCTATCGAGCATATCAAGACAAGAATCAAGGAGCCCGCAAGCATTCTGGGCAAGCTTTCGCGTCTGGACGTCGAACCTTTTGCCCAGGAAGCGGCAGAGCGTATACACGATATTGCGGGGATGCGGATCGTGTTTGCTTTCGTAACCGATATCTATCTGCTGCTCGATCGGATCGGGCGCAATCCCGATCTGCGCATTTTGTGGATTCGGGACTATATCATGGAACCGAAACCGAACGGTTACCGCAGTCTCCATGTGCTTCTCTCCGTTCCCGTTTCCGTAAAAGGACGGCTCTGCCGGGTACGGGTAGAACTGCAGATGCGCACGCTGGCGATGGATTTCTGGGCCAGCCTGGAGCATATCCTGCTGTACAAATACGACCGCCGCGTGCCGGAACATCTCAAGCACGAGCTGTCTTCCGCCGCCGGTGCCGCCGGGGAACTGGACCGCAAAATGCTGACCCTGCGCAGCGAAGTGCTCTCCCTCAGCGAAGAAGACGAGCGGCGGGAGCGCCGCGAGAATTGAGCAAGACTCGGCTCCGCGGCATAAAAGGAAACTTCGGCTCGGTCAATGAAAAAAGACGCAAAAAGGAGCTTCGCCGCGAAGTTCCTTTTTGCGTCTTTTTCAATTTGCGCAGGAAGGGCGTCCGCCCGTTAGCTGCCGCCCTTCAGGTTGCTCTCGTCGAGATACTCTTCGAGCGAAAGTCCGCTCGCATGCACGGCTGCCGCCAATTCCTTGCCGACATAACGAATATGCCAAGGTTCGTACGTATAGCCGGTGACCGCTTCTTTGCCTTTTAGATAATGCACGATAAAACCGTATTCCTGCGCATGCTCCGCCAGCCAGCGCCCTTCCTCCGTTTCGCCGAAAGACTGTTCCAGCAAATTATTGACGCTGAGCGCGGAAACGTCCATCGCAAGCCCGGTCTGGTGCTCACTGGTTCCCGGAGCCGCGCTGACCTTGGCCGTCTCCGCTTCGCCGCGCGTCGCCACATTGTTGGCGTAGATCGCTTTCTGACGGGCATAGGAACGGTAACCGGATACGGCATAAAGCTTGATATCCGCTTCTTCCGCTGCCGCAAACAGCCGTTCCAGCGCGGAGGCGGCTTCTTTGCGAAGATGGCTTTTCTCTTCCGTCCCCCCAAAAGAGAATTCCACTTTCGGTACAACCAGATCGGACGGCGCATAGCCCTCCGGCAGATAACGCTGCTTGTTGGCCACGACATGAATCGAATCCGGATTCGTCACGACATTCTTGCCGTCTTTTTGCTCGATCGTCGCCTGAATCGAATCGGCGGCAAACGGACTGGGTGCCGCCGCCGTTTCGCCGCCTTTCTCACCGCCCGCAGGAGTTTTCACTTCCTGCTTTTTCCCGTCCGAAGCTCCCGCCGCGCCGCAGGCACTCAAGATGCCCGCGGCCAATGCGGCGCTGAGCACCACCGATCCCCATTTCGCCGCTTTACGTTTGCTCATACTGATTCCTCCCTGCTGCCCTGCACATGGATTTCACTCTTGACATTCAACTTCATTTTGGGATCGGCCCGTGCCTTACGGGCATGCTCCACGTCCTAGCTGCCGTATCGGGCGCGCATGGCACGCCGCAGTTCCGCAAGTGCCAATTCCGCAGGAGCGGAATCCGGCAGCAGCGAGAAGTCGCACGGCGGCAGCCGGAATTCGCCGGCTGCGGGAGCCGCCGGAGGTTCCTCCGGCAGCCGCCCATGCTCGTGCAGCAGGCCTTTCTCCGCGGCCGAAGCGATCCAGTCGGCGATTTCCCGGCCGCCGCCTTCCGCTGCGGCGCGCGGCGCCGCTTTGCCTTCCGCCGCCTCGTCGCTCTCCGCCTCCCAATCGGCGCTCCAGCCTTCCAGCGCTTCGCCGGCCAGTTCGCCGGGATCGACGCCGGCCAGCGTCAATCCGAAAGAAAGGTTCATGCGGACCGCTTCCGCCGCCGCTTGGAGCACCGTCCAGGCGGCCGGCTCATCCGGCAGCGGATCGGCCGTCAGCTCCCACTCGGCTTCGCCGCCGTCGAACGAAAGCTCCGTCCGCACGGACAGCGAAGCCGGCTTCGAAGCAGCGGCGGCAGCCGCCGTGCCTTCGGCCTGGTCCGCTTTTGGGGTGCCGGAATGTTCCGCGGATTCCGGTCCGCCCGGACGGTCTTCCGCCGAAACGCCGCCTGTCCGGGCCGGCCAGGATACCGTAAGCGAAGCCGGCTCCTCGATCAGACGATGCAGGCCAAGCGCCGAGTATCCGGCGATCCTGCGCCACTGCCCCCGCTGTTTGGGCGAAGCCGGATGCAGCGCGATCTCGATCCGGCGGGAATCCCGGCCGCCTTCCTGCCGGTCTTCTTCGATCACGGCAGCCAACAGACCCGGCTTCGCTTCCAATTGTACTACGTACACGCTGTTCATCTCTATATAACCCCTCTTCGCCGGGGATGCGCAAAGCCTGACGGCTTTTCGCATCCCGGTCGCCTTCCGGCGTTTACTCGATCCGCTCTCCCTGCAGGGAAACAAGCGTGCGCAGCTCCTCGTTGGACATCTCCGTCAGCCAGCGTTCGCCGGTTCCGGTAACCCGTTCGGCCAGCGTCTTCTTGTTCTCGATCATCTCGTCGATCCGTTCTTCAAGCGTTCCCTGACAGATCAGCTTATGTACCTGAACGCCTCTCTGCTGACCGATCCGGAATACGCGGTCCGTTGCCTGATTTTCGACCGCCGGGTTCCACCAGCGGTCGAAATGCACGACATGGTTGGCGCGTGTCAGATTGAGTCCGAGACCGCCGGCTTTCAGCGAGAGAATAAACGCGCTGGCTCCCTCGCCTTCCTGGAAAGTCCGGATCATCCGGTCACGTTCTTCCTTTTTGACCGCGCCGTGCAGGAACATCGGTTCCTCGCCGTAACGGCGGTTCAGCTCCTCCGCCAGCAGCTTGCCCATCCGCACATATTGGGTAAAGATCAGCACCGATTCGCCATTGTCGCGAATCCGGTCGAGCAGCTCTACCAGCTGCATCAACTTGCCGGACTTCTCGGCCTTGAAGCCTCCGGTGTGCTCTTTCACCAGCGCCGGATGGTCGCAAATCTGCTTGAGACGGGTCAGCGCCGACAGAACAATGCCCTGACGGACGGTACGGCTGTTGGCTTCGCGGCTCTCGACACGTTCCATCAGCTCGCCGACGACGGACTGGTACATCGCCGCCTGTTCGATCGTCAGTTCGCAGTACGATTTCAGCTCGATCTTCTCGGGCAGGTCTTTCCGGATATCCGGGTCGCTCTTGAGGCGGCGCAGCATGAAAGGCGCCACCATCGTCCGCAGCTTGTCGCTTTCTTCCGGCACATTCGGCGCGTTGACGCCGAAGCGGCGCCGGAACGAAGCGGCGGAACCCAAATAACCGGGATTCATGAACTGGAAGATCGACCACAACTCGGCCAAGCGGTTCTCGACCGGGGTTCCCGTCACCGCTATCCGGTGCGGCGAATTCAGCTTCATGACGTTCTGCGCCTGCTTCGTCCCGTAATTCTTGATCGACTGGGCTTCGTCCAGAACGACAGAAGTCCAGACCAATCCGCGGAACTCGTCCACGTCCCGCCCGATCAGCGGGTACGTGGTAAGAATAATATCGTGTTCGCGTGCGCAGCGTTCAAACGCTTCGCCCCGCAGACGCTGCGTCCCGTGATGCACATGCACCGTGAATTCCGGCGCAAAACGCTGAATTTCCCGCTGCCAGTTGCCGAGCAGCGAGGTGGGACACACGATCAGTTTGGGTCCGGGTTCCGGATGGTCCAGCAGGCAGGAGATCACCTGCACCGTCTTGCCCAGCCCCATATCGTCGGCCAGGCAGGCTCCGAATCCCATCTCGCGCATGGACGACAACCAGCGGTAGCCCCGTTCCTGGTAAGGACGAAGCGTTCCGTTCAGCGCTTCCGGCACACCGCGTTCCACCGAAGCCCGGCCGCCTCCGCGAAGCAGATCGTAGAGCAGTCCGTACGTTTCGATTCCCGAGACGCCGACCCCGTTCCAGACGGAATCGTCTTCGGAGGCCGACAGCTTCAGCAGCTCGCCGAACGTCATCTCGTGCACCGTCTGTTTCTTGAGCAGACGAAGGACCTGACGGACTTCCTTCACATCCACTTCGACCCATTCTCCGTTCAGGAACACAAGCGGCACGCCGTCTTCGGCAATCCGGCGCAGCTCGTCGAGGCCGATCGACGTCTCGCCGATCGTGGCCTCCAGGTCGAATTCGACCAGCTGTTTGATGCCGAGCGCCGGAGTTCCTTCTCCGCTCCGCCCGGGTTCAAGCCGGGCTTTGAGCTTCACTCCGGCGGCGCGGCGTCCGCGCTTCGTAAAGCGCGAAGGCATTTCGATCCGCACGCCGCCCGTACGAAGAGCCGGCACGCCGGCCATCAGGAAATCGAACATATCCTGCGCACCGAGCCAGGCTTCTTCCGGATGCGGCCGCCGCAGCGCTTCTTCCAGCTGAGGCGCCAGCCTTGCGGCATCCGCCAGCAGCTTCAGCAGCTGGCGCTTCGGCTGCGCGTACACCCTGCCCCGCAGCAGCAGTTCGTCTTCCGCAAGGCGCCAGATCTCCGAAGCCGGCAGCGAAGCGCCGGCTTCCAGTTCGTCTTCCGCGCGGAAAGCCAGGCGCCAGCGTTCTTCTTCTCCGCTCTCGGGACCCAGGATACGCGGTTCCAGCCGCAGTCCGAGCCGGAGCTGCGCACTGGCGGACTCTCCCTGCTCCAGACTGTCCGGCACGGTTCCGCCAAGCTCGGCGATTTGCAGTTCCAGCGTTTCGACATCGTCCGAACCGCCCTGCACTTTCGTTTCCCGCTGGGGATCGAGCAGGCTGTTCCACCACAGCGAAGCCAGCGGCGAATAGCCTCTGCGATACGGAAGCTTCATCTGCGGCAGCGCGCTTCGCATGCCGCCCAGCAGAATCCGCATCTGGCCGTCGATCATGGCCGACAGAAACGAATGCAGCACCAATTCCTTGGACCTGCCGAGCGGCGACTCTTCTTCCGCCAAAGCCGCTCCCGGCGCCGTCAGGCCAACCGGAGGCATCGCCGCAGCAAGCGCGGCAAACCGCTCCCGGTCTTCCGGGCGTTCGAGCAGCGGCTTCCATGTTCCCGTAAAGGTAAGTTCGGAAGCCCGGCGCGCACTGACCCTCGCCGAAGGATCGGCTCCCGGCGCAAAACATCCCGCCGCCAGCAAATCCCGTGCAAAACGCTGCGCCGCACTCCAATATCTCAATTCCGCACCGGGTGCAAATCCCTGGGCGGCAAATTTTCGTTCATCAAAATCCGACAGCAGCGTAAAAGCCGCGGAAGCCGGCAGCGCAAGTCCTTCGAGCGTGCGCCCGCCGAAGCCGCGTCCGCGGCCCCGCCGCGACGAAGCTCCCGGCCAGCGCAGCTCGGCCAGTCTCAACGCCGCCTGTCTGAACGGCTTTTCGCCGTTTATATCCAATTTTCTCACCTGTCGGGTCCAGGCGTCCACTTTCGGCTCCGACGTTTCGCCGGAGAAGCAGAAGAAGACGTCGCCCAACCATATTCCATAAAGCGGTTGATTCATGTTTGTCCCCCGTCTTTGTCCGCTTTTTGATGTTGAATCGTATCCAAGCCAAAATTGCCTTTCTCCCCATTCTAAACGATATTCGTTATTTTTTCGACCGATTCCGTAAGGTAATCCCTCCGCGTTATAATGAACCTTGCACAAAACGCACACCTGCTGCACGGCCGTATTTCATCCGGAGCGGTAAATTGAAGGGGAAAGGACGGGGTAAAACGGATTGGATGATACGCATGAACGCGGCGCTCGATTACATCGAGGCGCATCTGGCAGAACCGATCTCCTAGCGCGAAGCGGCCCGGGCGGCCTGCTGTCCGGCACGGCATTTTCAGCGGATGTTCGCTTTCGTGACGGATATTTCGCTGTCGGAATATATTCGCCGCAGAAGATTGACGCTGGCCGCGTTCGAACTGCAGCGCAGCGAACTCTGGATTCCGGCCGTGCCCAAAGACTGAGCGGAAAAATGGTGTATAATGGTCTCCGAGAACTTGATCCGAATTCCACACTTTCAAGGAGGCTGTTACCGTGAGCGACCCCAACGAACGGTTCGCGGCATTCGAAGAAGATCTGCCGCCCCTGGAGGCGGCAGGCAGCCGGAATCTGCTGAATCACGCCGTGGATACCTATAAGATTTCATTCGATTCGCTGACTCGGCTGACCGGAATCGGCTCCAACGATCTGGAAGCTTATTCGAGCGGCGATACGGATCTGGAACATCTGGATAGCAGGCAGCGTTCCGCCGCGCTGGACCTGATCGCTTTTTTGGGCATGGGCATCAATACGCCCGAGATTCCGCCGGAAGAGCGGCTGCGAGCCATCATGAAGGGACTTGCGGACGAATTCGGCCTGACCGCCGAAACGCTTGCCCTTCACAGCGGCGTCGAACCTTCCGATGCACAGCGGTTTCTGACCGGCCGAAAAGTCGCCGCGGAGAAACGCTTCAAACTCTCCGTAGGCGTGCTGTTCCTGTACTTCCTGATCTACCGCAGAACCGAAATCTAAAAAAGCGAGGAAAACCGGCCGATACCCCGCCAGGTTTTCCTCGCTTTTGCCTGTCCTACCGTGCCCGGGTCGTGCCCGTGCTACGCCGTCGCGTGTCCACGGCTCTCCACAAGCTCCGAGATCCATTCGTCGAACGAGGCGAACCCGCCCGCGTCGATCCGGTTCTCCGCGCATGCCGCGGAATCGAATAAGCCGTACCGCTCCTCGCGTTCGCCGGCCGGCCGGAATACGCCGACACGGCCGAGCCGGGAGACCGATACGGCCGGAAGCAGTGCCGGATACGCATCTGCGGCGGTGCCGCCGAACGCCTGCCTGGAAAAGTCCGCAAGTTCGCCGGGCCCCCGTACTTCGATTCCCGCGCTGAGCGGGCCCGCAAACAGCTCGACCGCCCCGACTCCGATCAGAAAACGTCTGTATTCGGGAGGCAGTTCGAATCCCGCTTCCTGTTCGAATTGTTCCAGCTCGCGGCCCGTGAAGGTCATTCTTCGCACGAACCGGTACGATTCGCCGTTATCGAGTTCGATGAATTGGCCTTCGCTTGCCCGAATCCAGGCATTGAGCTGATCGTAAGCTTCAATGATTCTCCACATCGTCTTCTCCAACCTCCGATTTCCATGTGCCGATAGGCATTTTGCCTGTTTGACGCGGCCGTCTTTCCATTTTAACGCCCCCAACCGTCAAATGCCAAACAAGCAGGACGCAAGCGCTGCTGCCTCACGCTTCCGTCCTGCTTATCCGCTGTCGATCCGCTCTCTCCGCTTATGGAAAGGCAGCCGAACCGCATTTACCCTTTGAGCTTGAACACCGCACCCTGGCTTGTATCCTGCACCTGAAGCATCAGGCCTCCGGTCTGCCCGTCCACATACCAGCCTTCCTGCCCGTGCTCGGCTTCTTCGCGTTCCAGCTTCTGCAGCCCTTCGATCTCCGAAGGCTGGAACGCCGTGCAAACGAGCGCAAAGCGCAGCAAATTGCGGTTGGCCGTGTAGCCCCGACGCTCGTAGCGATAGGACAGTTCCAGTTCGTTCTCCCCGCCGCGCAGCTCGAACTCGATCAGGGACGAGACGCCGCTTGCATAATCGAAGCTCGATCCGTCATCTTCGTAAAGGCTGTAGGCGGCTTTGAAGCCCGGTTCCGCCGAAGCCCCGTAGACCCGCAGCGTCAGCGTCTCGTCCGTGCGGTCGTCCGCATACAGCTTGGGTTCGCCTTCCGCGATCACCGCGCCGGATTTGATATACAGCGGCATTACGCTGAGCGGCGCATGCGCCAGGATATGCCGCCCTCCCGCCAGTTTTTCGCCGGTCCAGTAGTCGATCCATTCGCCTTCCGGCAGGTAGACGGCGCGATGCTCCGTATCCGGCCGATAGATCGGAGCCGCCAGCACATCGCTGCCGACAAGGAATTGGTCGCACAGATTCGTGACATGAGGATCGTCCTGATATTCCAGCAGCAGCGGACGCATCGGCGGAAGTCCCGTCTCCGACGCTTCATGGAACAGATTGTACAAATGCGGCATCCAGCGGTAGCGCAGACCGATATATTCGCGCAAAATGCCTTCGATCTCCGGTCCGAACGACCACGGTTCCTGACGCAGCGTTCCGATCGAGGAATGGTTGCGGCAGTAAGGGAACAGCACGCCCATCTGCGTCCAGCGCACCAGAAGTTCGGCCGACGTATGGTGCGCGAACCCGCCGATATCCGGCCCGGAGAACGCCAAGCCCGACAAGCCCATATTGAGCACCATCGGCATGGCCAGCGCCATATGCTCCCAGAAGCTTCGGTTGTCGCCGGTCCAGACGGCCGCGTAACGCTGAATCCCCGCATAGCCGGCCCGGGTCAGCACAAACGGACGCTGTCCGTCCAGGTTTCTTTTCAACCCTTCATACGTCGCTTTGGACATCAGCATGCCATACAGATTGTGCAGCTCTTCATGCGTTTTGGGATTGCCGTTGTTGCCGTGCATCACGTCCAGATCCATCGTTTTGGAAGAATTGAAGACTGCGGGCTCGTTCATGTCGTTCCAGATTCCGTGAATGCCGAGGTCCGTATAATACTTGTGCAGATCTCCCCACCATTCCGAAGCCGTATCGTTGGTAAAGTCGGCGAACGCACTGGTCCCCGGCCACACATCCCCGAAGAAAATATCGCCTTCGAGCTTGCGGCTGAAGTGCCCCTGTTCCACCCCTTCGCGGTACACGGAATACTTCGGATCCTTCTTGACGCCGGGATCGACAATCGGCACGATGCGGATGCCAAGCGACCGGAGTTCCGCCATCATCTTCTCCGGATCGGGGAAACGTACCGGATCGAACGTAAATACCCGGTACTCGTCCATATAGTGAATATCGAGATAGATGACGTCGCACGGGATTCCTTTGTCCCGGAAAGTCCGCGCCAGATGCAGCACTTCGTTCTGATCCATATAGCTGTAGCGGGACTGATGGTAGCCGAGTGCCCATTTGGGAGGAAGCGCAATGCGCCCGGTCAGTTCCGTATATCCCCGTACGACGTTCTTCAGTTCGGGCCCGTATACGAAATAGATGTCGTAATCGCCTGTCGAACAGCCGATCGTGTAGGAGATGCCGTGCGAACGCATGTCGAAGTCGCTTCGTCCCGGGTTGTCGAGGAAAATGCCGTAAGACGATTTGCCGTGCATGTGGACAAGCAGAGGAATGGATTCGTAGAGCGCTTCGATCTCCGGCATATGCGGGGCATAAACGTCCGTGTTCCACATCGTGTAGCGTTCGCCGCGTTTATCGAGAAAGCTCGCTTTCTCGCCCAGTCCGTAGAAATGGGAGTCTCCCGGCATATCGTATACCGAATGGATCGCTCCGCGCGGATTCCAGCTGACCGTATTCTGACGGGCCACCAGGCGCTCTTCCCGGTCGAACACGGACAGTGCCGAAGTTTGTTTCTCGATCTCGAGCACCAGATTGCCGGCGCTGAGCTTCCAGGCGCTATCCGTTTCTTCCACTTGGGCCTCAAGCGTCGGCTGCGTACGCGGCACAATAGCCACGGTGGTCGACAAATCGGGTTCTTTGCCCATGAACAGCTTCATCCGGAAGACGTTCTCGCCCAGAAAAACGAAAGCCAACGACGCACGCTCTCCCCGGCAGACATAAACTCCGTTCATATGATCCAGCGCCAGCGCGCGTCCTATCGTTCCCCAGGCTTCCTGAATAATAATCGGTCCTACGCGGTCGGGATGTATCGCTTCACTTGTGTCCATATATGCGTCAGCTCCTTATAGGCCGTCCTCTGCCGCATGCTGCGGCTTTGAGGCGGTATGATATCGAAATATCGGTTCCGCGTTTTCGGCGATTTTTGCGTATATGATCACATATTCACCGTTATTTTGCCTTCTGAACGAATACACCCGCCTTTTTCCGTTTTGATTCAGGGCAAACGTTTGCACAAAAGAGCAAAAAAAATGATTCCCCGTCCTGTACCGGAAATCCGGATAGTTGAAACCGCTATCTTCTTCCCTGATTATGACATCTTTGCCCACTCGCCGCAATCGAAAAATTCGAAAAGCCGGTACGCCCGCCCGAAAAGGGGGTATAACATGGTTGTGGACAAAATGACCTGCCGGTCATTTCGGAATCCGGAATATTTAGTACGAAAGGGGCTGCTCATCTTGTCGTCAAGAAATCCTTACAAGTGGCTGAATGCGGTTCTGCTGATCGCCACGCTTGCGGTCAATGCCATGTCTACGCTGCTTCCGCTGGCCGGCCGCGATACCCGCGAGATCTCGGACATGTACAAGAATCTGCTGACACCGGCAGGGTTCGCTTTCTCGATCTGGTCGGTTATTTACGTGCTGCTGATCGGTTTTGTGATTTACGCTTTCGTCGCGGAACGAAAAGGCCGCGCCTCGGCCGCCGCTCCGGGACCGTTGTTTGCGATCAGCTGCGTCTTGAACATGGCCTGGCTGTTCTGCTGGCATTATCTGCTGATCGAACTTTCCGTCGTCGTCATGCTGTTGTTCCTCGTCGTTCTCATTCTGATCTACCTGCGTACCCGGCTGCACGGAGAACGCCTTGAAGTGCTGGACATCGTATTCGTCAAACTGCCGTTCAGTCTCTACCTGGGCTGGATCAGCGCAGCGACCATCGTCAACATTTCCGCCCTGTTCGCCAAACACGGTTTCGACGGTGTGGGCCTCGGCCTTACCGGCTGGGCAATCGTAATGGTAGTCGCAGCCGCCGCGCTCGCATTCCTCATCGGTTTCCGTTTCCGCGACGGCGTATACCCGTTGGTATTGGCCTGGGCGCTGTATGCGATCTCTGTCGAACAGTCGAACACCGTCCGCGCCGTGGAGCTTACGGCTCTCGTCGCATCGATCGTCGTCGCGCTGTTCGGGATATGGATGCTTATCCGCTCGGTTCTCGACCGCGATTAACAACACCTTTCCGGCGGCGAAATCCCGGCTTCAAGCCGCTTCGGCTCCCGCCGGATTTCACCTCGGAACCCAAAGAAAAGCCGGCTGCTTAAAGCAGCCGGCTTTTCTTTGGGTTCGTGTACCCGCACAGGAGCCGCCTTTTAAACAAGGTTCGGACCTCCCAAGGAAATACGGAAACCCATTCGCCCCGATTACTCGGCCAGGGCAATTACTTCGATCTCGACCAGCGCATCCTTGGGAAGGCGAGCCACTTCGATCGTGCTGCGTGCCGGATAAGGCTCGCTGAAGAACGTACCGTATACCGCGTTCGCCGCAGCGAAATCGTTCATGTCTTTCAGGAACATCGTCGCTTTCACTACGCGGTCCAGACTGCTGCCTGCCGCTTCGAGCAGCGCTTTCACATTCTCGAGCGACTGCTTGGCCTGCGCTTCGACGCCGTCCGGAAATTCGCCCGTCTGCGGGTGCACGCCGAGCTGACCGGAAGCGAAAATGAACGGCCCTGCCGCAACTGCCTGCGAGTAAGGTCCGATTGCGCTTGGTGCCTGGTCCGTAACGATTGGCTTTTTGATGTTCGACATGTGTAGAATCCCATCCTTTTCGGCTTGAATTTAATCCGACGTTTCGATACGGCCATGGCCCGGAAGACGGCGGTTTCTGCTTTTCGCATATCCTAAGTTTAAGCGGTCCGCAGCCATTGGGCAAGCTGTCCGTCAGAGAAGGACTTCCTGGCGGCCAAAACAGCAAAAACCGCGGCTTCGGCAGCCGCGGCAGGGAATTCCTATGGCATAAACGTTCAAAAATCGCAGCCAAACGTGTAAGCGCGATCTTTTTCCGGCAGAGCCTAAACGGCTAGTACCTTGTCAACAGTAAAGGTAAGGTTACGCTCCTCTGAATCGCACCTAAAGCGTGTGCGTTTCAGGAAAACGTAAGCCTGGGATTAAGAGTTGAAAGGGTACTAGGACAGCGGCAGGAACAGAGAAAATGTGCTGCCTTTGCCTTCCGAGCTTTCCATCCGGATAAACCCGCCCAACAGCCGTGCCAGGTCGCGGCTGATCGACAGCCCCAGTCCCGTACCGCCGTATATTTTGCTGATCGTACTGTCCGCCTGCTGGAAAGCCTCGAAGATCATGAAATGCTGTTCGGCGGCAATCCCGATTCCCGTGTCCCGCACCGCAAATACGACCCATTCCCCTTTGAGTTGGGGCTCCTGCGCTTTATAGACATGCAGTTCCACACGGCCGGTCTCCGTAAACTTGAACGCATTGGCAAGCAGATTCCGCAAAATTTGCTGAAGGCGCTGCGGATCGGACTGGATCGTATCCGGCAGCTCCGCCTCCATCCGGATATCGAAATCGAGCTGCTTGTGCCGGGCCGTCAATTCGAAATAAGGACCGACCCACCCCGGGATTTCCATGAGGCTTATATCTTCGTGCACAATCTCCAGTTTGCCCGCTTCGACTTTGGACAAATCGAGAATATCGTTGATGATCTTCAGCAGGTCTTCTCCCGAATGGCAAATCAGCTGCCCGTAACGGGCCATCTCTTCGCTTGGCGTATCTTCCGCAGATTCGGAAATAAACTGTGCCAGATTGATCACGCTGTTCAGCGGCGTACGCAGTTCATGCGACATATTGGCCAAAAATTCGGATTTGTACTGCGACGCAAGCAGCAGCTGCCGCGCCCGTTCTTCCAAAACGATCTTGTTCTTGCCCAATTCTTCCGTCTGCTGCTGAAGCAGGCTGTTGGCTTTCTCGAGTGCGATCGCCCGCTGTTGGTCTTTCTGAAAATCCCGCAGGATAAAAGCGAACAGTCCGCACAGCAGCATACTGGTCGGCAGGGTATACGGCAGAATCTGCCCCAGGTAATAAGCTTTCGGGAGAACCCCGAAAATCATGACATTAGCCGAGCTCAGCAGGTTCATCACGACGATGACGAGTGCCGCGCGACGGGCAAACCCCCAATCGACCCGGCGCAGCCATATATTCAGCAGCGCCCCGGCAGCACCGAGAAGGGTCAGATTGATAAACCCCGCCAGGGCCGCTTCGCTCCACCCGAAAGAGAAACGCGTCAATCCGATTCCCAGGCCGACGATAAAGATGACGGGCGGCCGGGTATAGACGAAGATCGCAATCAGCAGGGGGACGATGCGCATATCGAGTATGACCTGTTCGGCCATTTGAAATCCGAACAGGGTCGCAAACCATCCGCCGGCGATCAATAGAAGAACGGAGCCTATGTATTTTACGATTCCGGGTGTCCGATATATCGCATACTTGTAAATCAGATTGGCGATATAAGCAAACGTAACCAGAACCGCCATGTTTTGCACAAACATTTTGGTGAATTCCATCTTATCGCCTCTATTTCCTGATTCTTCCGTTCCGTTGGTGACGGCCCCATCATACCATGAACATTTGCCGGAAGGATATGTTTGCGAAATTTCGAACGTATGATCTTTTATTGTTGTATACGATACATTTTTTGTCAAGAAAAACCGGATTCTGATCCATCGCCCGCAGCTTATACGGACGCTGCCAATGCCAGGAAAAACGCGGGAAAGCCAGGAACCTAGCAAGCCCCTTTCGTTATACGCAGACTTGACCGTTTTGTTTCGCGCCCCAACGGAAGGCTTCAAAAAAACGCTGCATTATGCCGTTTTGAAGCCTGCCTCTGAAGCCGCTATTCTTTTATCGGATTCGCCGCTTCCAATCTTTATATGCGGCAAATCGAAGCTTTTTGGGCAGCCGCGCCTTTGGGCCCATGCCGCTTCCAAGCGATCCGTGCCGTTCGTCTGCGAAAAGGGTATAACGGCATGGCAAAGCGCCTCGGCCTACCGTTCTCAAGCCTTCTTTTTACCCGGAACGGAAGCCGACGCATTTCTTTCTTCCATATAAGGCGCAGTCGGCATAAGGCGCAGTCGGCGAAAAGAACGCAAAAAAGAGTGCTAACCGCACCATCAGGCACGGTTAGCACTCTTTTTGCCGCCTCGCTTAGAGGGATAAAGGGACACCCGGCGCTTCCAATCGGACAAAACGGTGGGAGCTGCAGCCGCAAATGAAGCTTCCGTCGACTCTTCCTGGTCCGATTCCGCAGGAAAACCTGCCGTTTCGGTCTCGGGAAGCCGGTAATAACGCAAATCGTACGAACTTACAAGATCGCCTTGAACGGTAATCACGATGCTGCCGCGCTGTTCGATGATCCTGCCGGACACGGTACGAAGTTCCACCATGGCTGCGTCCCCTCTCTTCTGCTTCGGGTATGAAACGAACGGATGGGATTACGGTGTGCGACCGCGGCCGCGCATGGACGGCGCCTTAGCGGTCGCCGCCCGCGGTCAGTGCCGAAGCCCAGGATTTATACTCCAGCTCGGCCGATTCCGCATCGTGTCCGTACCGCTCGCGAACCTTTTCGATCAAACGGTCTTTTTCACCGTCTATATATGCCAGATCCGCTTCCGTCAGTTTGCTCCACTGCTTCTTCGCCTCGTGCTGCGTCTGGTTCCATCTGCCTTTGATTACTTTGGTTTCGATCGGATTTGTCATGAAGTCAGCTCCTAACTGGTTGGAATCCGTTTAACTTGAATTACCCCCGCGCTCTTTTTGTGAATCCGCTTCCTCTCTTCCTAATACGGACGGCTTATTCGAGAAAAAAATCGAATTTTGACGACTTTTGCGGGGCATCAGACAAATGCCGCATACTTTGTGATTATTATCACATGAGTACTTCAAATTGTATGTTATTCTTCAAATGAAAACGATAGCGGACGGAAATTAGACCTACGAAGCATCCTCTATCCGGCGATTGTCCCAGTGGACGAAGCCCGATCTGACGCAGTCGTTTTCGGTTAATCGCTGTACGTCCGAACGATTCATTCAGAGACAACGGAGGGGTAAAAATGGGTAAAAGGAACTGGTCCGTCATGGTGTGCAGTGTATTGTTGATCGGCGCTTTATCCGCGTGCGGAAGCAATAACGAACAAGCCGAAACCCAGACGGAACCGGCGAAGACAGAAACGGCGGCAGCCGCGAACGACAAAGCGGCAGCCGAAGCGGCTCCGGCCAAGAATGCTTCGGAGCTCAAGGACGGCATGTATTTTGCACAAGGCGACATGGACACGAAGTCGGGCTGGCAGCCTTACGTCATCCTTCAGGTCGAAGGCGGCAAGATTACGGACGCTACCTGGAGCGCTTCGAGCATCAATTCCGGGCCGGACAAGAAAACGTCTTCGGAAAAAGGCAAATACGGCATGAAAGCCGGCGGCGGTTCGACCGAGTGGCACGAACAGGCCGAAAAAGTCGAACAATACCTGATCGATAATCAGGATCCCGCCGCTATCACGACCAATACGGAAGGCTACACCGATGTGGTGTCCGGCGTTTCGGTTCACGTGAATGATTTCACGGAAGTTGCGGCGGCGGCACTGGCCGCCGGTCCGGTTGAAGCCGGTCCGTACGAAGACGGCGCTTACCGCGCCGAAGCGGCGGACTTCGATCCGGAGAGCGGCTGGAAAGAAACGGCCGACGTCACCGTGGCAGCGGGCCGAATCGTAGCCGTCAACTTCAGCGGAATCAACAAAGCCGGCGAAGACAAGAAAACCAATTCCCGAGAAGGCAAGTACGGCATGAAAGCCGGCGGCGCCCAGGCGGAATGGCACGAAGAAGCGGAAAAAACCGAGCAGTACCTGATCGAAAAACAGGATCCGGCAGCCGTGGAGACCAAAGAAGACGGAACGACCGACGCGATCAGCGGGGTTACGATCCATGTCGCTTCCTATCTGAAGCTCGCGGAACAGGCACTGGCAGACGCAAAATAAGTTGGGTCCAAGGCAGCCCTGCAGACATTTCATTTCTATTTTAATTTGAAGCAACGGACGGATCGCCGCCCGCCCTGCGCAGTTATCGCGCAGGCCGGCGGGCGCGCCAAGTCCGTCCACGGAAAGGTTGGTTTTCCTGATGAAAAAGATAGTCGTACTCGGCGGAGGTTATGGCGGCGTTCTGACTGCAAAGAAATTGGCAAAAAACTTCAAAAAAAATACGGATGTACAAATCCAGCTGATCGACCGCAATCCCTACCACACCCTGCTGACCGAACTGCATGAAGTGGCGGCAAACCGGACTCCGGAAGACGCGGTCAAAATCGATCTCAAAAAAATCTTCGCAGGTCTCAAAGTCGATGTGATCCTGGATGAAATCGAGAATATCGACTTTACCGAACGTTCGCTGAAAGGCAAGCAGGCTGCTTACGCCTATGACTATCTCGTCATCGGGACCGGCTCCAAGCCGACGTTCTTCGGTATTCCGGGAGCGCAAGAAAACAGCTACACGCTCTGGTCTTACGACGATGCGGTCCGATTGAAAGACCGTTTCCGGCAGATGTTCACGGAGGCCGCCAAAGAAAGCGACCTGGCGGTTCGACGGGAGAAATTGTCTTTCGTCGTAGTCGGCGCGGGCTTTACCGGCGTCGAATTGATCGGCGAGATGGCCGAATACCGCAGTGAACTGTGCCGCGAGTTCTACATTGATCCGTCCGAAGTCCGGATGATCGTCGCCGATATGGCGCCGAAGATTCTCCCTCTGCTGCCGGACAAACTGATCGCCAAGTCGGAACGTTATCTCAAGAAGCTCGACATCGAGATCATCACCGGCAAGCAGATCACCGGAGTCTCCGAGACGGGTGTCGAGCTCGGCGACCAAAAGTTGACGGCCCGCACCGTAATCTGGACAGCCGGCGTCGAAGGGGCCGAAATCCTCGACAAGCTCGATGTCCAGCAAAAAGGCCGGAAGCGGATCGAAACCAACGACAAACTGCAGAGTCTCGATCACGAAAACGTTTATGTCGTCGGCGACAACATCTTCTTTATTCCGGAAGGCGAAGAACGCCCGGTTCCGCAGATGGTCGAAAACGCCGAGCATGCGGCTCCGCTGATCGCACACAATATCACCGCCGATATCAAAGGCGGAACCAAGAAGTCCTACAAGCCGGCTTTCCACGGCATGATGGTCTCGATCGGCAGCCGTTACGGCGTCGCAAGCGTCGGCCTGCCGGGCAAATTCTTCTCGCTGACCGGATTCTTCGCGATGTTCGCCAAACATGCGATCAACGTCCTGTATCTGTTCACCGTTCTTGGCTTCAACAAAGTCTGGACTTATCTGATGCACGAAATCTTCCATGCCCATGATCGCCGCACCTTTCTGGGCGGACACTTCTCCAAGCGCTCGCCGAACTTCTGGCTCGTTCCGCTGCGCGTGTTCGTCGGCTGGATGTGGCTGCACGAAGGCTGGGACAAACTCCAGAAAGTCATCGATGATCCGAACAATATCTTCCTGATTCCGCCCGACCCGAATGCCGATGTGGTCAGCGCCGCTTCCGAAGCGGTCGGCAACGTGGCTTCGACAGTCGATGCCCAAACGGCGGCTTCCGCGGTCGAAAATGCCGGACAAGCCGTTCAGGCGATTCCGGTTCCCGGATTCGTCTCGGACATGGTCAGCTCGATGATGGATCTGATGTTCTATTCGGGCGACGGCGGCTATACCTGGTTGGCTACCGCTTTCCAAGTCGGCATGGTTGCCGCCGAAATTATCTTTGGCCTTATGCTTATCGCCGGTCTCTTCTCCGCGATCGCTTCGATCGCCACAATCGGCATGGGTCTCATGATCTGGTCTTCCGGTATGGCTCCGACCGATATGTGGTGGTACTGGTTTTCCGCATTCGCGCTCATCGGCGGTTCGGGCAGCATCTTCGGTCTCGATTATTATGTCCTGCCTTGGCTCAAGAAACACTGGAAGAAAACCTGGTTTGCCAAACGTTGGTATCTCTATACAGACTGACCTACCGACTTGGCGTTACGGGCGGGGTTATGTGCAGCTTACAACGCACATGGCTCCGCTTTTTTCAACCCGACGTTTTTGCATAATCAAAGAATTTGTCTCATAATGTGGAGGAATCCGAGTGAACACGGTATATCAGCCGATTCGGTATTTTGTTAGTCCGTCAAGGGGTGCTTCAATGAACGACACAATGATCCGGGAAGCGCAGGAGCGCCTCCAGGCCGAGATCGACCCGATTACGCGGATCCGGCTCGATCCGCAGAAGGCCGGACTTCTCGAAGCGCTGGCCGTCTTCGACCGCTGCCAAGTGGAACCGCTTCGGAAGCCGGGGCTGCTGGCCGTGTACATGCTGCTGGATGCCGCGTTCTCGCGCCACTCCGGACCGTTGGAGCTGGACGATCCGGAGCTGAACCGCCGCATTTTGGACGGTGACTATCTTTACAGCCTGTATATTCAATATACGCTCAAGTGTAAAGAAGAAGCTCTGCTGCGCGGTCTGGCTCCTTTCGTCAAAAAAGCCCAGATCTCCCGGGCGCTGGGCCGGGGCGGCAGCATTCAACTTGCGGTTGCTTTTGAACAGGCTTTGACCGGTCAAAAGGAGGCGCAATAAGATGGGACTTCATACCAAGCTCCGTGTCGACCTTCGCCAGATTGACCGGGAAATGAAACGCATCGTCAAATACGACAAAGACGTACCGAAAGATTCCGAACTCGAACGCTCGCTTCTAAAGACGATCGAAGCCGGCGGAAAACGCCTGCGGCCCATGCTTGTCCTGGTGGGGAGCCGCTTCGGCGACCGGAAGGACGACAGCCGCATCGTACAGCTTGCGGCTGCTGCGGAATTCATTCATACCGCTTCGCTTATTCACGACGATCTGATCGACCGTTCTCCGCTTCGGCGCGGGGAACCTTCGCTTCATACGCTGATCGGCCCGGCGAATGCGCTCTACGTGGGCAACTATATGTCGGCCAGAGTCGTGGAACTGCTGGCCCAGGTCGAAGAACCGGACGGCAGCGAACAGCAGCAGCCTTTTACCGCCGTGGCGACCGCCGAACTGTGTCTGGGGGAATACGAGCAGCTTGAACATGCCTACGACTACGATCTCGGCCTTGACGATTATCTGCTCAAATCGCGCCGCAAAACGGCCCATTTGATGGCCGTCTCGCTGGAATTCGGCGCCCGGGCGGGCGGGGCTCCGGAAGAGCTGTGCCGCAGACTTTACCGTTTCGGCGAACATTTGGGTCTCTCGTTTCAGATCCGGGACGATCTGCTCGATTTCACCGCTTCGGCCAAGCAGCTCGGCAAGCCGTCCGGCAGCGATCTGCTCGGGGGACAGGTGACGCTGCCGGTCTTGTACGCTCTGGAAGATCCGCAGCTCGCTGCCGAGATTCGGACTGTCGGTCCGGACACGTCCCCGGCAGAGCTCCGGCCGCTGCTCGACAAGATCCGGGTAAGCGGTGCCCTGGAACGGGCAGAGCGATTCTGCGACGCGGAACTCGAATCCGCCCGCGAAATCGCCCGTTCGCTGAGCCCTTATGCGGCTCACGCGGACCTGCTGACATTGGCAGACGAACTGGGCGGACGGAAGTTCTAGAAAGCATAAAAAAGCAAGCAGGCCGGCGGAAAGCTTCCGCCGGCCCATTCGTATATGCCGCAAAACCGCCCCAGCCGCCAAGAGACAAAGAACCTTGCTCCGGGAAAAGGAAATCGCCGGAACATGTCGAATTGATTTAATCCGACAACCAAGCATCCAAGCTTATTACAAAGGAGATATTCCCCCTATGTCCGTTACTCCCGAAGAAAGACTGTCGCAAATGCGGCTGGAAGAAGAAGAACTACGTTTTCCGAGGTTCGACGCCGAAACGGCGCTTCAACTCGGATTGACGCTGATCGACGAAGCACGCCGAACCGGCAAACAGGTAACCGTCGATGTGACCCGCCGGGGACATCGCTTGTTCCTTCATGCCATGGAAGGGACATCGCCCGAGAATGAAGATTGGATCCGCCGCAAGAACAATACGGTAGGACGCTTCGTCAAAAGTTCCTGGCATACCGCCCTGCTGCTGCGCAGCGAAGGAAAAACGCTGGGCGCCGACTACGGCTTAAGCGACGAGGAGTTCGTTCTGGCCGGCGGGGCTTTCCCGCTGATGGTGGCCGGCGAAGGATTGATCGGCACGATCACCGTATCCGGACTTCCGGATCAGGAAGACCATGACCTCGTCACATCAGGCATTCGCCGATTCCTGAACGAGCTGCAGAAATAGTCGTCGCTCTGCCCGCACCGGGCCAAGCGGCAGACTTAACTGGATACGCAGAGGCCAAAAAGGATGTCCGGTATAAACCGGACATCCTTTTTGGCATCTGGACTTGGAAGTTGGATCCCGGACCGGACGAAACGTTCGGACAACCTAGAGAAAGTAATCCAGCAGGGTAAACAGGAGAATCAGCATACTGACCCCCTGATTCAGATTGTACGAAGCGATCTTCATCAGCCTGCGATTATGCGGCTTTACGATCCCGTGCTCCAGCATCAACAGGAAAGCGGCCAACCCTATTCCGATCAGGTAGAACGCGCCCAGATCCCGCAGAACGAACAAAGACAGCAGCAGCCCGATCATCACCAGATGCAGAAAGCGCGAGATATACAGGGCGGGCTTGAGGCCAAACGTACTGGGGATCGAATACAATCCCTGTTTGCGGTCGAAGTCGATATCCTGCGTACCGTACAAAATATCGAACCCTCCGATCCACAGCATCACAATCGTGCCCAGTACGAACGGGGTGAATGCGAACGATCCCGTTACCGCAAACCAGGCGCCGATCGGAGCCGAAGCAATTGTAAAGCCCAAGTACAGATGACTGAGCCAAGTAAAGCGTTTGGTATACGAGTAGGAAGAAATCAGAAAAATGGCGGCGGGAGACAGGATCAGACACAGCGTGTTCAGCATACCCGCCGCGGCGATGAAGACCGCATAGTTGACGATCACGAAGATCCAAACTTCGCGTACACTCAACCGTTTCTGCGGCAGATGCCGATGTGCGGTGCGAGGATTGGCCGCATCGAATTCGCGGTCCGCCAGCCTGTTGAAAGCGTTGGCACCGTTGCGGGCGGCAATTAGCGCAATCAGCGACCACAGAACAGTAGGCCACCCGGGTACACCCTCCGCTGCCCATACGATCGAGATGATGGCAAACGGCAGCGAAAACAGCGTATGCGAAAACATGACGAGCGATCCGAAGTCGCGCGTCTTGATCAGCGCACTGCGAATGACCGCGCTCATTGTGCGCGTTCCCCATACGATTGTTCAACGAAATCGTCCGAAGGCTCTCCGCTCTCCTGCGCTCTCAGCCGCTCCCGATCGATACCGCCGATCACGGCATCCAGTTCTTCCAGCATGGATTCGATATCGGCCGTGTCGATCACAAGCGGCGGCTGGAAAGCCAGGACGTTGCGCGCCACGCCATTCTTGCCGATCAGGAAGCCCCGGTCCTTCATTTCTTCCAGCACCCGGTCGGCCACCGCCGCACCGCGAATCGGGTCGTCCGCATACAGTTCCGCGCCCAGCATCAGCCCTAGGCCGCGCACTTCCGAGACGATCTCGGGATAAAAAGTCCGCATTCGTTCCAGCCCGCGCTTTAGTGCCCGGCCAAGCCGCTCCGCGCGTTCGGGCAGGCGCTCCGCTTCGATATAATCCAGCACCGCCAAGGCAGTCGCCGCCGAGACCGGATTGCCCCCGAACGTCGAGGCCGACGGCGTATTCAGGGAAGAAGCCACTTCTTCCGAGGCGGCAAAAGCTCCGATCGGAATACCGCCGCCAAGCGCCTTGGCCATCGTCACGATATCGGCCTGAACGCCAAGCTGCTGCGAAGCGAGCAGTTGGCCGGTCCGTCCGAACCCGGTCTGGATCTCGTCGGCAATCAGCAGTACGCCGTATTCGTCCAGCAGGGCTTTGGCCCGGGCGAGGTACCCGTCCGGCATCACGATCATGCCTCCGTTCCCCTGGATCGGCTCGACGATCATCGCGGCGATCTGGTCGCCCGCTTCGCGCAGAACATCGCCAAGTGCGCTCAGCGAACGTTCCGCCGCTTCCTGCGGATCCACGCCGAACCCGTAAGGACGGGGAATAAAATAGACCTGATCGTCCGGAAAAGGATCTCCCTGCCACATGGCCAACCCGGTGACGCTCATCGTGAGCGCCGTGCGGCCGTGCAGCGATTCGGTCAGCGAGATAAAGCCTCTGCGCTTCGTATGACGCCGAGCCAGCATCAAGGCTCCTTCGTTTGCTTCGGAGCCGCTGTTGCAGAAAAAGACTTTCGGGTAGGCCGGCAGCAGCCGGGCCATACGCTGCGCCAATCGGGCGGACGGTTCGGTCAGATAGATCGTCGTCGTATGCTGCAGCCTGCCCGTCTGCCGCACCGTCGCTTCCGTGATTGCCGGATTGCAGTGCCCGCTGGCTACAACGGATACCCCTGCAAAAAAGTCGGTATATCTTTTGCCCGCCCCGTCCGTTACATGCTGCATCGAACCGGAGACCAGTACCGGAGGATTGCGGTAGAAGTGCTGCGTGCAGGGGAAGAAATGCGCTTTGCGCAGCGCAATGGCTTCTTCCGGCGTCATCGCAGGGAGGGCCGTTTTGCCGTCGATGTTCCCGTTTGGCGTTCCGATTGCTTCATGTCCGTTCATTCCGTTCACCCTTTCGTTTCTTGAAGCGCCGTCTCAAGCTCCGCCGCTCCGCTATCTTCCCGTGCCTGATTGGCTTGCTTCGCTTCCACCGGCGCCGGCAGGTCGGCCGGCGTGCTGCGGTCCGCGCGGCGGAACGCAAGCGCACCCAGGGTAAACCCGGCAAACGCCGGCTCCAGACGTTCGGCCAACACGGCCGCTTGGTCCGGTGCCTGCAGAGCCTGGCGATAGACGCTGAGCAGACGGGCCAGTTGTTCCGGCGAGTAAGTCGAACCTTCGATACGGAAATGGGTGATCCCGGCTCCCATCAGTTCGCCCACGACCGGAAGCATACAGATTTCTTTGGATGTCGTCAGATGGCAGCGTCCGTGTACGTCTTTGTAGACCGGGCTTTCGCCTTTGTCCGTCATGAGGACAAGCACGTCGTCGCGAACGTAACGGTTGCTTTCTTCGGCGATCGGCTCGTAAACTTCCGTGTTCGCGTACAGATCGTGCTCCATATACATGACGACCGGCGTACCGTGCACCGTAAGTTCCATCTCGCCCCGGGTCCGTCCGAGCAGCGCGGCAAGGTCCGGAAGATTCGCTTCGATCGAAGCGGTCATACGCTCTACGCCAAGCTCCCGGTACATGTTCTCGGCCATATGATTGTACAGATTCAGCGACAGATCGCCGATCATCGGCAGTCCAAAGCTTTTGAAACGGCGCACCGCACCCAGATTGGTCACCAGAAGGCCGTCGAGTCCGGGAACGCCTCCCGCCAGCAGCGCATCGTACTGTTCAAAATGGATTTCGTCCATCATTCGGGGCGTGGCGAGGATCAGGCGCGCCGAGCCTTTGATCGCGGCCAATTCGGCAATGTCGCGGCGTCCGAACGGGCGATCCGGCAGCAGCACATCGCCGGATAGGAACAGTTCGTCCACGCCCGCTTCAAGCGCCGCTCTGGCTTGGGCCTTATTGTTGACCCGAACGGTCAGCTTCGGCGTACTCCGCCGCGGCGCCTGTGCCGGGGCGGTGCCGGAAGTGCCGGCCGCTCCGGCGGCATTCGCTCTATCGGACATTTCCGCCGCTTTCTCCTCCGCCGTATTTTGCAGCCATTCGCGTACCGCGTTCACCGCGGATTCGCTGCTCTCGCGCTCCGCTGTCGGCGTACTGAACACTTTGCCCGTACTGTAGAATTTGCCCGTTCCTTCATAGCGCCGGTTAATGTTGGACAACCCCGGAGTGCCAAACGCGTAAGCCGTCGAAAAATCGCGTTTGCGGTTTCGGTGCATTTCTTCGCTGTCCACTCCGCGGTCAAAGCTGACAGGGTCGTCCAGATAGCGGTCGATCGCTTCGCCGTAGCTGTTCACAAGCGCCGAAATAAAATCTTTGTCGCGCATCCGGCCTTCGATCTTAAACGAAGTGACATGCGCGTCGATCAGCTCCGGCAGATATTCGTACATATTCATGTCTTTGGCCGCCAGTGGATAAGGGGTGCTGTAGACATAGCCGTCCTTTTTCATCCGGTAATCCCAGCGGCACGGCTTCAGGCACTTGCCCCGGTTGCTGCTCATGCCGAACAGATGCGAACTGATGTAGCAGTTGGCGCCGTGCACCGAACACATATCCCCGTGCACGAAATATTCGATCTCGATTCCCGTCTGCTCCTCGATGATCCGAGCCGTGCGAAGGTCCATTTCCCTCGATGTCACAACCCGGGTTACGCCGTATTCCTGCAGGGCGCGAACCATCTCGGCATTATGTACATTGAGCATGACGGAAGCATGCACCGGCAGGGCAAGTCCCTGCTCGCGCAGCAGCGAAGGGACGGCCAGATCCTGCACGATAATGGCATCCACACCGGAGCGATCGAGAAAAGCCAAATATTCGCCCGCTTCCGGCAGGTCCGTTTCGCTCAGCATGTTGTTGACCGTGACATACGCCTTTTTGCCGAGTCCGTGCGCGATATTGACCGCTTCGGCGATGTCTGTCCGGGTAAAGTTATAGCCTTTGCGCATCATCCGCATATTGAGCCCGGGACCGCCGAAATACACCGCGTCGCAGTTCGCCCGAATCACCGTTTCAAAAATCTCGAATGTGCCGACCGGGGCCAGCAGTTCCACTTCTCTTCCTTGAAAATAACGTGCCATATCCAAGTTCCCCCTTTTCAATCTTGAACCTCTACCCTATCCCATTCCTATTTTCAATCGATCCCGCCTATGCGGTCAGCCGCAGGGCAAGCGCCGCGATCGGCAGCAGGGCGAACAGCAGGGTAAACCAGGTGTCCGCACCGCGCCAGGCGAGCCCCCGGTATGCCGTTCTCGGTGCCCCGATCCGGTAGCCCCGGGCTTCGAGCGAAGTCGTCAGTTCTTCCGCCCGCCGGAAAGCGCCGACCGTTACCGGGACAAGCAGCGACAGCAGCAGACGGGCTTTTTCCCGCGGATTCATTTCTTCGTAATCCGCGCCGCGCGCCGCCTGTGCTTTGAGTATCGTCTGCGCTTCTTCCAGGAGTGCCGGAACGAACCGCAGGGCGAGCCGCATCATAAGCGAGAATCGTTCGGCCCCCGTTCCCCTGCGGGCAAGCGGCTTGATCAGCCCTTCGACGCCGCGGCTGAGCATGGACGGCGCTGTCGTAAAGGTCAGCAGCGCCGTAAAAACGATCAGCAGCGCCATCCGGCTTACCGCAAGCAGGGCTTCGGACAAGCCGGATGAGGTCAGCGCGACCGGTCCGAACGTCCAGGCCCAGGCCGCTTCATCGGCGTTCCCCGCTCCGGTTCCCCCGAACCATTGGAACAAGAAGACGAACAGCATCAGCCAGCGCAGCGGACGCATCGCGCGAAGATACGTTTTGAACGGGATCCGGGTCGCCGCCAGCACGACGGCGGCCAATACGGCCAGCGCGACCACCGGAAGCCAGCCGTCCGAGAGAATGAGCGCCGCCGTGAACAGCAGCATGGCCGCGATCTTCGCTCGCGGGTCCAGTCCGTGGATCCGCGAACCCGTCGGAATCATCCGGCCGATCATCAGTTTGTCGCGCATACGCTCGCCTCCAATCCTCCAGGATTCCCGGCTTCCGCTTCCAAAGCAGAACGATTGGCCGATTGATGCACCGCTTCGGCAATCCGCCGGGCCATCTCCTGCGCCGTTCTCGGCAGCGGAAGCGCGGCCAGCTGCGGCAGACGGGCCGTCCATTCCGCCCAGCATTTCAGCGGCTCCGGTACGGCGACCCCCCACTGATCCAGCTCGTCGGCCCGGTCGCCCAGTTCATCCGCATCGCCCTGGAAGACGGCTCGGCCTTCATGCATCACGATCCATTCGTCCGCGACTTCCAGCAGTTCCTCGATCCGGTGCGTCACCACCAAGATCGTGCGGCCTTCTTCGCGGCACAGCCGAGCGAGCAGCAGAACCAGCTCTCGGCGCGCAGCCGAATCGAGCGTTGCCGTCGGTTCGTCGAGCATGAGGACTTCCGGCCCTGCCGCCAGTACCGAAGCGATCGCGGCTTTGCGCATCTGTCCGCCGCTTAGTGTCAGCGGATGACGCTTCAGCAGGCTGTCATCGAGCTTCATTGCATGCAGGGCTTCTAGCGCCTGGGCCTGGGCCTGCTCGCGCGTCATCCCAAAATTCAGCGGTCCGAACATAAGATCTTTCTCTACCGTATCTTCGAACAGATGCTGCTCGGGAAACTGGAAGCTGAGTCCTACCCGGCGGCGCAGCGCATTCAGTTTCGGTTTTTGCAGACCGGGAACCAGCATATGGTCCAGCACGCGAACCGAGCCGCCGGCCGGGAGCAGCAGTCCGTTCAGCAGTTGGAGCAGTGTCGATTTGCCGGAGCCGGTGCCCCCGGCAATCCCGACCAGCGTTCCCCTGCGGATACGGATATTCACGCCATACAAGGCCGCCGCCGCAAAAGGGCTGCCGGCCTGGTAGATATAATCCGCATCCGTCAACTCGATCACCGTTTCCGACCGGCCCGCAGCAATCTGCGGACAAGGTACGGACTCCGGGGGACCGCCGACCGGATTTCTGCCGTCCAACCGCTTTCCGCTGTTTCTTTTCCCGGCGGCTCGCCGCTTGATCCAGCCTCTCATGACCGCGTCCCCCTTCGTTGATCCGCTTCGCTTCCGCCGCCGAAACGGCCCGCCTCCGCCGTATTTCCATACACGCCTGCCGCGCCGAATAGACCCAAAGCGGACAGCTGCCGGGCAAGCTCCATGCGAAAAGGCGGTTCGATGCCGCAGCTGCGAAGCAGACCGGGATCCGCGAAAAATTCATCCGGCGTCCGGTCCGCGCAGATTGTTCCTTCTTTTAAAGCCACGATCCGGTCCGCCGCAAGCATCTCGTCGACGTCGTGCGTAACCGAAAGGATCGTATAATCCCCGTGATCTTTCATCCCGCGAATGACGGTCAGCAGCTCGAGCCGCGAACGCTCGTCCTGCATGGAGGTCGCCTCGTCGAAAACGACGATCTCCGGTTCCATCGCCAGGCAGGCCGCCACCGCGCAGCGCTGCTTCTGTCCCCCGGACAGTTCCCCCGGATGACGCGGCAGAAACGCCGAGATATCCAGCCTGTCCGAATACGAGGCAATGCGGCGCTCCATTTCTTCGCGTGCCAGTCCCAAGCCTTCCAGCCCGAACGCCATATCTTCTTCGACCGTTTCCCCGATAAATTGGTTGTCCGGGTTCTGGAAGACCATTCCGATCCGGGAGCGGACAAGAGGCGCATTATGCTCCGTCAGCTCTTCGCCGAATACCGATACCGTACCGCTTTGAGGCCGCAGCAGGGCATTGAGCAGCCGAACGAGCGTCGATTTGCCGCAGCCGCTTGCCCCCACGATCGCCACCCATTCGCCGCGGCCAACGCGCAAATGCACATCCTGCAGCACCGGTTCTTCTTTTTCATAAGCAAAGCCGACGCCGCTCAGTTCAGCCGCTGTTTCCCGTTTCATGCCGCTTCCTCCTTCCAAACGCCCCGGCTGCCCGTCAATAATTCTCCGGCACAAACAGTGCGAACATTTTCATCCGGCCCAGCGAATTTGTCAGATAACGAACCGCGATGCCGACGACAATTCCGGTCGCCACGCCCGCGATCATCAGCACCGGCAGATAATAGAATATGTGCAGCGAATCGATCACGATCGCCGCCGCGCCGAGCTGTCCGATATTATGCGCGATCCCCCCGGCGACGCTGATCCCGATCAGACTCAGCCGTTTGCGGCTGATCTTCATCAGTCCGTACATGGCGGCGAAGCTGAGAATCGCGCCGAACAGACTGAACAGCAGCATGGAGAAGGTGCCCAGGATCATCGCGGTCAGCAGTGTTTTGAGTACGACCAGCATCAGGGTGTCTTTCCCGCCGAGGAAGTACAGACAGGTCAGGATCATAATATTCGCCAGACCCAGCTTCGCTCCCGGCACCATGAAGTTTCCGAGCGGAATCATCGATTCGACGATCCCGAGCACTACCGCGACCGCCGAGAAAATAGCCAGAATCACCGTTTTCTTGAGCAGCAAAGACTCTTCAGCCAACGACGTCATCGACTTCCAGCTCCTCTCCCGATTCGACTCCGATAAAGACAGACACGCGGTGCGGCAGGCAGACGATCTGCTGACCCGGCCGCGTTACGAATCCGAATCCCAGACACAGTTTGTCCGGACAGTCCGCGTCGAGCATCTCGACTCCGCCATCATGGATCTTGACCTGATTGAAGCCTTTGTCCGTCCGGATCGTAAACAGCCGTTCTTCCTCGGTCAGCGGCAGCGTTTTGTACGCTTTGCCGTCGACCTCGATATGCACGACGCGATTTTCGATGTGATTTTTTTCACTTTCTTCTCCGCTCCAATACCCCGGCGCGATAAAAGCAACCGCCGCTGCGACCACGATCCCGATCAGGATCAGGTCCCCCTTTTTCAACATCCTGCCTTTCATGGCTGACTCCCGCCTGTACTTTGCAACTAATTTCACATATATCCGTAAAATAAAAATCGCTGCAAAATACTCGTTTTTTTGAATACCTAAATCTTAGATGCCTTCATTATACGCCCGCTCGTCCGTTTCGACAATCCTTGCAGGGAAAGCCGGCGCTGCCTTTTGAGGTCATTTCACAAATTGATCAATATTGCATAAAAATTTAGTTAAAAACTAAAACAATACGCGCGGCAGACCGACTTTACGGGGACCCTATCGGCAGAGGGCCTCCAAAGCTTCGGCCGCGGCAGGCCGCCTCCTTCGCTTCGACAAGCCGGGAGTGCGGCGCATAGAGCATTCCCGCGAATGACCCCGCCGTACGAAATCTGTTAGAATGGGGAAAATGCCCCACCCCATGAAGGATGCGAAGCCTATACCGCGAACAGGAGGAACCCTTGGATGAAGCAGAAGCCACAAGAAGCGCAGGCTCTTAAGGATGCCGGTTCGCCCGAACCGGGCGAGACGATTCAACGCCGTTCCGGCAAGCCGGGCCGGGCCTGCCGCATGGCGCTGACGGTGCTGTCGACGGCGGCGCTGCTCACCGTGGCGGCCGCCTGTTCCGGCGGCGCACCGGCCGGATCGGCGGCCGGAGAGGCCGCTTCGGGCGAGCAGAGCCGCCCGACCGAGACGGCGGCCGAGGAAACCTCTCGGCCGGAAGCGGACCCGCTGCCGCAGAGCGGGTCGAGACCGGCGGACGAGGACTCGCGTCCGCCGGAGGCCGGGTCGGCGCAGAGCGGCGGCAGCGAGGCGCCGACGGAAGGCAGCCGGCCGCAGGAAGCGGCGGACGGGCCGGACAACGGCGGCGAAGCGGCCGACGAGCAGAGTCGGCCGGAAGACCGCGAAGCCGCGACCGACAACGGCGAGCGCAGCGCGGCCGACGAGCAGAGTCGGCCGGAAGACCGCGAAGCCGCGACCGACAACGGCGAGCGCAGCTCGGCCGACGAGCAGAACCGGCCGGAAGACCGCGAAGCCGCGACCGACAACGGCGAGCGCAGCTCGGCCGACGAGCAGAACCGGCCGGAAGACCGCG
>NZ_JABJVN010000009.1:25304-109599 GCF_013618475.1 Saccharibacillus deserti | reverse complement strand
CCGCGAGGCCGCGGCCGACAACGGCGAGCGCAGCGCGGCCGACGAGCAGAACCGGCCGGAAGACCGCGAAGCCGCGACCGACAACGGCGAGCGCAGCTCGGCCGACGAACAGAATCGGCCGGCCGCGCCGCAGGATTCTCCAAGCACCAAGCCGGCTGATCGTTCCGCAGCCGAAACCGGCCGCACTCCGCAAGCTTCCGCCAAGGCGAAACCCGAACAGAGTCGACCGGCGCAAACTCCGGAATGGAACGGTGCCGCAAGCGGGGCCGAACAATCCCGCGACGGCTCGTCGATTGCCGGCAGCGGGCACTACCGGGTCGGGCAGCATGTGAAGCCGGGTCTGTACCGCTCCGTCGGTCAAATCGATTACTGGGAACGGACTTCCGGCTTGTCCGGCGGTGCCGCAGACCGGATCGCAAGCGGCCGCCCCTCCGGGTCCGTTCTCGTCGAGATCGAGGAATCCGACGCCGGATTTATCTCCCAAGGCTCCGGCAGTTGGGAGCGCGTTCCCCGCTAAAAGAGAACACACCAAAAACAGGCAAGTTCCAGCCCGAAACCCAAAAAGTCCACGGATTCCGCACAACCTGCGGTATCGTGGACTTTTTGGGTTATCTCCTGCAAAAGGCTTTTCCTCGGTTCATCGGCAGGTTAGCGGGTTGAGGATTGGGATTCCCAGGCCTCTTCGTCTTCCGCCGGTTCCGCTTCGGGCTCGTCTACGGATCCGCCTTTTCCGCTTCCACCCCGCCGGGCCAGCTCCGTATAACCGCACAGCCGGAAAAAAGCTCCGGCCAGTTCTTCCGCTCCGTCACCCGGCCCCAGAAGACTGCGCTCGCCTGCATTTGCCGTTCGCCGCAGCAGCCGCTCCAGCAGATCCATGCCCAGCCGCGAGGCAAGATCGGCAAGCTGCTCCAGTTTCCTGGCATCTTCCATGGCAAACTGGGCGCTGCCGCGCAGCAGCAGTTCTTCGGTCCAATCGTCGATCCGGCCGAGCAGCCGTTCCCATTCATTCACGATATCTCCTCCGCTCCTGTCCGTAAGGCGCCCCTAGGGCGTTTTCGACCTTTTTCCGGACCCTGGCCTTTACAGATCCAGCTTCAGACTGATCTGTTCGCTTCCCTGCAGAAAACTGATCGGATAGACCGCATCTTCTTCGACCGAAGCGAAGATACGGAACTCGCCGGCACCCGGCATGCCCCGTCCCGCTTCCAGACGGGTAATGGCCGACTTCCAGTCCGCATGGTACGGAAGGCTCAACTGCAGCCGTTCGCCGTCGATATCGACAGCCGTCAGCTGCAGGGCCTGGGCGGACTGGTCGTATACGCAGCTCTCCATGGCCGCCGCGCGGATCAGTCTCAGCCGCTTCGGCTGCCCGCCGAATAACCGGACTTGGCTTCGACCGAGGTCCAGATCCGCGAAGCGCTCGGCCAGCAGACTCCCGAAGTCGAACGCTTCGACCGGAGGTCGGAGCGGCAGCGTCAGCGAAGGCGATCCGCCCGACGACAATCGGCCGTCGGCGCTGACTTTGACGGCGCGAAGCGACAGCAGCGAAGCACTCGCCGTCTTGAGCGTCAGATCCGGCTTCCAGGGCGAACGTTCGCCGTAATGCCGGGCAAACGAAAACTCCGCCCCTTCGTAATAGGTCGCACGCGCCTGGGTGTACGTGTAGATCCCGTCGTCTTCGGCGCAGTAGAAATAATACGTAATGCCGCGGTACGACGAGCGGGTCTCCCACGGCTCCGCTCCCAACGCATAGAGATCAAGCTTGGGCACGGTATAGAATCGGCTGCGGAAACGTCCGGCCAGCTGCGCATGCCGCAGGGGTCCGATCTCTTTCTCCAGAGCGTCCAGCATCAGGGCGGTGCGGCTCAAGCGGCCCCGCAGCGCCTGCGAAGAGAAGCGGACATGCCGGGCGAAGAACAATTCGAGTTCGCCGTGGATGCCCCGCGCTTCGCGTTCCAGATTCGGCAGCCCTCCGCTGCGCGCCGCGACGGCCAGCAGCTCGAACCGCACGGCGAAACTTCGCGGCAGCCGGGCCAGGCCGCTCGACAGCAGCGCGTTTACGCTCTCGCGGAATTCGTGCAGGATCTCGGCGGGAATCCGGGCCGACGGCTGGTTTCCCGCCAGCGCTTCCCTGTCTTCTTTGCCCCGATGGGCCCGGTAGCGCAGCAGCGCTTCAAGCCTGTACATTTCGCCTTCGGCCCCCGGCACCGCACACAGGGCGCGGGAGACATCGGGAGCGTCCGTAAAAGCCACTTCGACCCCTGAACGGACCATCCGCACAACAAGCAGGGAATCTTCACGGATCTCCAATTCCTCCGCATAACGCAGGCGGAACGCCGCTTCTTCGACGCGGGAATGCCGAAAAGGAACGACAAGTTCTTCAATCGGCCGCTCCAGCAGCCAGCCGAAGCCGGGCTTTGGACCGGAGTCTTCCGGCATCCGGTCCAAAGCCCTTTCAGCCGGAAGGGAGCTTTCTTCCCCGCCGTTAGCGGTTTCCGATTCCGGCCGGTCGGGATCCTTTGATTCGGTCGTGGACGGTCCGCCCCCTCCTCCCTCTCCGCCAAGCTTGTGCTGTCCGTAATACAGAATCGCGACCAGCACGTGTTTGCAGATTTTCTCGGACGGACAGCTGCAGTCGAAGCGCTCGATCGAATCGGTCAGCGTACAGACCGTTCCGTCGCTCAGCGTGCAGACGACTTCGTTTTCGCCAAAAGCGTACTCCGCCGAAGTGCCTTTTTCCATGTCTTTTTGCGCCCGGTTGTACAGCCCTTTGTTCGCGTAACGGATCAGGTAGTCTTCCGTGGCCAACCGGGTCAGCCGGGCAAACCTGGCTTGCATATCCTGTTCGCTCAGAACCGTTCCCTCCCGTTACTGCCCGGTCGCCCGCAAAATGTCGTATACCGTTTCGCTGAATACGCGCGCCGGCACGTGTTGCAGCAGATGGCCTTGGGCAGTCGAATAATAATAGTCATTGCCTTTGTTGGAGAAGAACTCAAGCTGTTCCAGCGTCACGTCTTCCATGCCTTCGTAGTAGGAAATACTGGTGCCGCTGAACGTCAGCCGGGCAATCAGTTCGCCGTATTCTTTGAACAGATCGTTATAGAACCCTCCGTCCATGGCGCTTCCTTTGATCCATCCGTATTTCTCCAGCGCTTTCGGGAAAGCGGTAGGCGAGTAGTCGCCTACCGGCAGACGGGTATAGGCCCGCTGCTGAAGCTCTTCTTCTTCGGGCAGATAGACCGACCGGTTCAACTGGTTGAACGGCTGAACGATCTCATAGTCTTCCAGCTGCGTCTTCCAGGCTTCGAGATTCTCCGGAGTCAGTTCAAGCGGATGCACCAGGCCGATCTGCGCTTCGTCCGGAAGTTCGTATTCGTCTTCGTCCACCGTATTGAAGGTGCCGTCTTCCATATAGCGGAACGTCGTTTCAACGCTCGATTCCTCGCCGCTCCCCGTATAGACGCCCCAGATCAGACCCACCGCAAAGCGCCGCATAATCACATTGCCGACGAACAGACCGCTCCATTCGGAAGCGCTCCACAAACGGCGTTTGGACAGCGATTCTTCCAGTCGCTGCGCCTGGATGCCGACCATTGTTTTAAGGTCTTTTTTGAGCTGGGCAAATTTCGCTTTGGACTGTGCCGCCAATGCCGCATCGTCTTTTTGCGCGGGAGCCGGCAGACTCTTGACCGTTTTGCCGGTCTCTCCGCTCACGGCGGTCAGCTGCAGATCGGCGCTGACTTTGACCATGAACGTACGCTCGCCGTAACTGAGTACAAGTTCCCCGCGTTCGTCGAATCCAAGCGAAGTGACGAGCCGGTCGGCGAGCTGCTCCTTGGTCAAACCCTGATTTTCGGCCGCCAGCTGAAGCGCTTCTTCGGCCGCTCCTTTGACCTGCCGGTTCTTGATCGTGCGGCCCAGCCGGTCGATCGTCATCAGAGCCGCGTTGTCGTCCATGAAAGCCAGAGCTCCCACGGCGTCCGCCGCGATGGCGCCCCGGCTGTTTTCCGTCCAGTCTTTGACCTGCCGGCCGAGCAGATCGACGACTTCCCGGCTGCCGAAACGCGCCGCAAGCGGCAGAATCCATTTCTCTTTGGCTGGAGCCCCGCCGTCGATCCAGATCCGCAGCGCTTCGGCCGTAAAGGCCGCAAGCGAAGCGGCGTCGGCATACTCCGCCACTTCGGCCAGACGCGGATTCGGCTCGGAGACGAAATCGACCGACTCGGTCAGCACATACGATTTGATGGCGTCGTCCAGCTTGTGACCGTCTTTGCCGCGCAGTTCCGGCAGTCCGTCGAGCGTAAGCCAGGACAGACGGCTGCGCTTTTTGGCATCCGCATGGGCAGCCAGGGCGGCATGGGCATATTCGGCCGGCTTGCCGAGCGTATCGAGCAGTGCCTGGAGACGGGCTTTGAGCGCAGCGGATTTTTCTTCGGCCAGCAGCTGTCCGTAAGCCTCGCCTTCGCCTTCGATCCCGCGCAGCAGGTCGATGACGATCTCGCGCACGGCGGCTTTTTTCTCGGCCAGATAGAGCTTCACGTAGAAATCCTTGTCGGGATGCTTGATCAATTGGAGACGCGCGATTTCGCGAACCCGTTTGGACGAGTCGCCCAGTCCCAGACGCAGCGCGTGGACCAGCAGCGCTTCTTCCTGCCGTTCGCCGCCCGAGAGAGCCGCTTCCAGCATGGTCTGGCGGACTTCGCCGTGCACATCGTTGTAGTATTCCAGGCACTTCGCCAGCCGTCCGGCAATTATGCGGCGCAGTTCTTCTTCGGGTACGCGGGCGTAATAATACTGGTTCAAGCCGTTAAGGAGCAGCAGGCGAAGCAGCAGACGTTCGTCGTCGGCGTCCGGATCCGCTTCCGCCAGACGCAGGAACGTTTCTCCATCGAACGTCGGCGATTTGAACAGATAGGACAGGAAATTCGCGGTTCCGATTTCCGCCTGGCCGGCGGCTTTTACGAACTTCGCATACATTTCCGAATCGGCCGGCAGCAGCGTCGCGGCGATCAGCAAATTGCGGCGCGCGATGTCGTTGCCCTGCGTGTCGTCCCAGTTGGTGGAAGGCTTGTGCTTCAGATAGCTCTCGAGCGACAGCTCGCCCGACAGGTATTTGGCCAGACTTTGACCGAGAATATTGCCGTGGACCTTGTCCGCCAGCGCTTCCAGCACCAGCTTCTCGATCCCGCCGTCGCTTTCCGGAGCCTGCCCTTCATCCGACAGTACGCGGTAGATGTAAGCTTTGAGCAGCGGCCGCCGCAAAATGGAGAACAGATACCCGGCCCGCTTGCGGTCGGCCAGCAGTTCGCCGCGCAGCGTGTTCCAGGCCGGCATATAGCTGCCGATCTCCTGCACCAGCGTCTCGATCAGCGCAAACGGCTCGCCGACAGGCACGATTCCGTCCAGCAGCACATCCGGATCCTTGCCCGCATTTTCCATCATCAGCAGCTCTGCGCGCGTCTCCAGCGGCAGCACCTCGTGTACGGCACGAACGGCTTCCAGAACCGCTTGATCCGTTTCGGCCGAAGACTCCAGCAGCCCTTCCTTGCCCCCGTTCAGCAGCAGCACGTAATAAAAAGCGCTGCGCAGATGGCTCATGACAGCATTCAGCTGTTCCCGGCGCAGCTTTTCCTTGGGATCGAGCGCCGAATTCGGAAACAGCCGTTCTTTTAGGGCGGCGCGGCGCGCTTCCACGTACTCCGGCGACAAATCCAGCTGGGTCAGCGTGTCTTTGAGCGGAAGATCCCGAATCGCCAGCGGTTCGATCGCCTGCAGCAGTTCCCGGCGCAGCGTGTCCGCATCCCCGTTCACCAGCGCCTGGATCGAATCCGGAAGCTGGCCGAGCGTTTCGTTTGCGAATTCCGGATCGATCTGCGTATACAGCTTGAGCAGCAGCAGGGTTTCCGCACTCGTTTCCAGCGGAGTCCGGTGTTTGCCGGCCCGGCGGTTGGCATTGACCTGCGTACGGAACATTTTGCGCATCCGTTCTTCGCCCGTATAGCGGTGCAGCAGACGCAGGCGCTCAAGCGACCTGGCTTGGCGTTCTTCCGTATCGCGCACCCGGCGGGAACCCAGGCCGATATCGCTCAGGCCGTCGCCCACGCAGATCCGATACAGCGTATTTTCCTGATAGGCATATCCGCTGCCCATCGTACGCAGCAGCACGGCCGCCGCCCGGAAAAAGACTTCTCCGTCTTCTTTGCGTCCCAATTTTTCCAACGCGTCGACCGTCCGGTACAGATACCCGTTCGAGTTGAGCATCATATCCGGAAAAACGTCGGATTCTCCCGTCACATAGGCGACAATCGAATCTTTGCGGTCTACGGCCAGCGAGTAGTCGTCCGAGCAGGCTTTTGCGAATTTCTCGACCAGGGGATCGATTGCAGGGTGTTGCAGGGTCATGGGTATTCCTCCTCAAAAAGTTCTAATTGACGATGCGTCCGATCCAGTCCGCGAGCGCGTTCGGGGTGATTGCCGCCACTTCCGCGCCGAGATCCGCAAAGGTTTTGGCCGCCCGCTCGTCGTGTATCGTTTGTCCTTCGAAATCGAGTGCGGTCAGCACCAGCAGCCTGGAGCCGCCGTCGAGAATATCTTTGGCCGCCCTGTACATCTGCTGCGGCGGATAACCTTCGACCAGGTCGCTCACAAGAATGAACAGGGTCCGGCCGGGATTTTCGATCAGCGTTTCGCCGTACCGCAGCGCTTTGGCAATATGCGTCCCTCCGCCGAGCTGTACGCTCATCAGCACATCGACGGGGTCTTCCAGTCGGCCGCTCAAATCCACGACCTGCGTATCGAATACGAATAAACTCGTCTTGAGCGCATTCAGCCGGTAGAAAATACTGGCCATGACCGAGCTGTAGATGACGGAATCGAGCATGCTGCCGCTCTCGTCCACCGCGATAATCACATGCCATTTGTTGTAAGCCTGTATCCGTCCGTCAAAATAAAGCCGGTCTACGACAAAGCGCCGGTTTTCGCGGTCGTAGTTCTTGAGGTTGCGCCCGATGGTCTTCTTCATGTTGAGATTGCGCAGCGAACGCACATGTCCGGCCGTATAACGGCTGCGTTTGCCCGCAATGCTCGCCCGGGCTTCGGATTCGAGTTTGCGGCGCAGATCGTCGACGACCTTACGCACGATTTCTTTGGCGCTTGCCACGACTTCGCCTTTCATCCGGCCTTTGAACTGCAGGATGTTTTTGAGCAGATTCATATTCGGTTCCAGCGATTCCAGCACGGCCTTGTCGGTCAGCAGCTCGCTCATTCCGTAGCGGTCGAGCGCCTGCTTCTCGAGAATTTCCACGGTCTCTTTCGGAAAAAGCTTCCGTACCCTGGCGAGCCAGTCGGGAACGGTCAGGCTCGATCCTCCGCGTCCGCCCTGACGGCCCCGGTACCCTTCTTTCTCTCCGTATTCCCGGTCGTGCAGATAGCCGAGCAGTTCGTCGAGTTCACGGTAGACAAAGGCTTCCGGCGAATAATGTTCAGTGGCCGACAGTTCTTCGTCGGCCGAAGAACCGAGCAGCAGACGCCAGCGGTTCAGCGTCTCCGCGCTCATTCCGCTTCCAGTTTCCATAAGGCAAACTCCTTCCGAATGGCTTCATCCAGATTCCGCGCCGCGCGCAGCACGGTTTCGTCGACGGCCGCATCTTCCAGCCGGGCAGCCGGAAGACCGTGCAGCTCGGCCACTTTCGCCGCGATCCGCGACGTTTCCGGCGGCGTGAAGAAAGTGAAGGCCAGACGAAGTTCCGGCAGCAGCCGAAGAAATTCTTCATGCGGCAGGCGTTCCAGCAGTCCGCTCAGATCCGCCAGCAGTTCATTGCCCTGCATCAACGAATCGCGTGCCAGGGCGAACAAGCCCTGCAAATATTCGGCCGCTCTGAGCGCCTGGTCCGGTGATCCTTGTATGTACGCGCGGGCGCGAAGCGAGAGTTCGCCGCGCTCCAGCGCACCGAGCCGGACCAGAATCGCAGCCGCCGCTCCTTCCAGTCTCGGCGGCAGATTCGGCGCGGCCAACAGCTCGCCCAGCCGGTCGCGGAAATTCTCGTCCGGATCACTTCCGGCTGCCGCAGAGGCAGGTCCGCTTCTTCCGGCCGCATGCATATGCAGCAGCTTAAGTCCTTCGACAGCGTGGGGCTGTTCGTCCGGACTCAATCCGTTCAATCCCGGAAGGCGGGATACGGCCGCTTCATAGGCTTCATCCGTCAGAGTCTTCAGGCGCGATTCGCCGGATACGCCAAGCAGGCGCCGGTGCGAACGGATCCGCTCGAGACTGTCGAGCGTTTCGCACAGCGACAGGAAACTGCCGTCCTGCCGCAGCGCCGATTCCAGACGGTCGAACAGTCGGCCGGCCAGGGCTTCAAGCCCCATCACCAGCGCCCGCAGCAGCCACCGTGCGGCTTCGCCGCTGTGGTGGACGGGCAGCCGGTCCAATTCTTCGGCAATTCGGGCTTCGGCCGCTTCTTCGACGGTACCGCCGTAGATCGAATTCTCGATCAGGCGCGCCTCCGTGCGCGACGAATACGAATAGGCCCAGGTTTCCCGGATCCGGTTCATATCCCGGCCCGATACCCAGTCCGGCCCCGATTCCCTGCTTGCGAATTCCGTGCCGAGAAACTCGGCGCAGTGCAGCAGCCGGCTCGCTTCGCGGTGGGCCGGCTTGGCATAGGGTTCAAGCGTCCGGCGGTGCCTGCCCGTCGAACGCAGGTTCAGGCGGCAGGCTGCCGCGCGCGCTTTGAAATCTTCGACAATCGGCACGGAAAACTCGTTCGGCGCCACTTCCCCGATCCGGTCGCCGGTCATCATCGCCAGCAGCATCTCCAGCGGCCGGTCCGCGGCGAGCGTGCGCTCGCCTTTGATGAACGAAGACGTCACGCCGTCCGTCAATTCGTAGGCGCCGCTTTGGCTTTTGCCGCGCAGTGCGGCCAGGCCCTGCATCAAGCCGTAGGCTTCGATGCCGTCGGAGGTCGAGACCGACTCGCCTTCGCTGCGCAGCCGCCTGCCCAGTCCGGCCAGCAGATCCAGCCCCGCTCGTTCGTAAGGCTGCGAATCTCCGCGCGCAAGCAGGCTCCATACCCGGTCGTAGTAGCCGACATAAGGCATCCCGCTTGCATATCCGTTCAATCGGTCGGCCTCCTCGAAGGTGTAGACCATCGGATACATTTGTTTGCGGACGATGCCGCGTTCCCGGTCGTAACGGGTCGGCGGCGAATCCTTGGGAAGCGGCTCTTCCGGTTCCGCCGCGGAACGGCTGCCGCCTGCTGCGGAGATTGCGCAGGACGCGGCTTGTTCCTCGGCCGGCCTTCTGCCGGTTTGTCCGCCCGGCGCTTCCTGCGTCACCAGCCCGTACGTATGGAATCCGCCCGTTACGACCAGCACCCGGCCGTACTCCGCACGTGCCTGCGCGATATGCGCTCCCATGCGCTCCTCGCGCTCCAGGTCGCCTTCGCTTCGCAGCGTCTCCGGCGAATAGGTCATTCGCGACAGCGTGCAGTACGCGAATACCCCGCGCACGAATTCGCGCGTCGGGCGGCCCAGTCCGCCGATCTCGAACGCCCGCTCCCACAGCTCGTCGAAGCTGCGGGCGCGGCTCAATCGGCACAGCCGCCCGATAAAAGCCGAACCCGCCAGCAGCGCTTCGTCCTGCGCGGACGACTTGCCGCCTTCCGCGGCCTCCGGCCGGCCGCGATAGTCCAGATCGATAAACCGCGCGGGAATGCCCCGCGCCGCCGCTGCCCGGATCGCCGCATATTCCGGCGAATAGTCCAGCAGCGGGAAATAGCAGGCTCCGCGGCCGTTCGCGTCCTCGTAGCCGTAATACAGGCTGACCGGCGCCCGCGTCGCCGGATCGGCCAGCACCGGAATCAGCGGATTGCCGCTTTCCGGTCCTTCGATCAGAACGATATCCGGTTTGTAATCGTCAAAGGTCCGCAGCAGATGGTGGGCGCAGGCCGGACTGTGGTGCCGGATCGGGAAATGCACCACCGGACCGTCCAGGTCGAATACCTTCTCCGCAAACAACCGCTCGATTTCCGCAAGCTCTTCCTCCGGGGCCAGCGCCTTCAGCCGATCCATTTTTTCTCCTTGTAATACGCGTCCCACAATTCTTCCGTTTTGGCCCGCTCCTTGACCACCTTGGAGAAATACGATTTGAGCACGCTCAAATCTTTGGTGTTCTCTTTGGCGACCGTGCCGAGCATATTCTGCACCAGACGTTCGAGCGACAGGCCGCCTTCTTCGTAATAGTAGGAAGTCATCGCGCTCTGCACATAGACCGAGACCGCTTCCGCCGTACTCATCACCGCCTGCGGCACCTCGATCTTGAAGCCTTCGCGCGTGCGTCCGGTCCGCAGTTCGATAAAGGTCGTCGCCAGCAGCTCGACCACATCGGGATCGACGTCCATGTCCACGCCGCTCTGAACAAGCAGGTTCGAAGCCTGCGACTGAATGATCTTCGCCTCCATGGCCACGTTCTCGATCGGACGGATGGTCTCGAAATTGAAACGGCGCTTGAGCGCGCTGCTCATCTCGTTCACGCCCTTGTCCCGGATGTTGGCTGTGCCGATCACATTGAACCCGGGCTTGGCGAACAGTACGCCCTGCGCCAGTTCGGGGATGCTCATCACCTTGTCGCTCATGATGCTGATGAGGCTGTCCTGCGCTTCGGACGGGCAGCGCGTAATCTCTTCGAAGCGGGTCAGAATCCCGTGCTTCATCCCCTGATAGAGCGGCGACGGCACGAGTGCGGCTTCCGAAGGCCCTTTGTCCAGCAGCATGGCGTAATTCCAGGAATATTTGATCGTATCCTCGGTTGTGCCCGCCGTTCCCTGGATCGTATTGGTGCTGGTACCCGAGATGGCCGCGGTCAGCAGTTCGCTCAGCATCGTCTTGGCCGTACCCGGCTCGCCGACGAGCATCAAGCCCCGGTTGCCGGCAAGCGTCACGACCGCGCGCTCGATCAGAACGTCGTTTCCGTAAAATTTGCGCGTGATGGGTATGGATTCGCCGTCCAGGACGGCCGGCTGTTCGCGTCCGATCAAAAAGTCGCGGACCGCGCTCGGCGACAGTTTCCAGTTCGGCGGCCGTTTGCCTTTGTCTTCGGCGCCAAGCGCCGCAAGCTCCCGCTCGTACAGCACTTCGGCGGGCGGTTTGATCATCTCGATGGTCAATACGTTTCCTCCTCAAAAAACAGATCATACGTTCCCTTTTTATTCTATAAATATTTTAGCACAAATTGCCGCCCCACTGCGAGAAACCCCCGTTAAATAGTCGGAAGCTCCCTTCGCATCGGGAAAAAACGAATCCCTTGCCGCCGTTTTCCGGGTCCAAAGTCGCTTTTTTCGAGATCCTTTTATTTTTTTCAAAAAAAACGAACTCTACGCTTTTCCTGCACGTATATGTAGCAAGAAGCCGAAACGAACGTTTCCGCTTCTCGTTCTTTCACTTTTACCTAACCAAGGAGGTTATCGCATGACGATGGCAATTGTGCTCCCAATCTTGTTCGTAATGATCGTTCTGTTCTCTCTGGCCAAGCCGAAGAATTCACCCAACCGGCCGCGTCGGGGATCTCGTTCCGGTTATGTGCACGATTCCGGCGGCGGGTTCTACGGCGATTCCGGCGGCGGACATTCGTCCAACCACTGCGGAGACAGCTCTTCTTCCCATGGCGGCGGCTGCGATTCGGGCGGCGGCGGTGGAGACGGCGGCGGAGGTGGCGGGGAATGAAAACGGCTTATTCGGAAGCAAACCAAAAGAACGCGTAGTTTCCCCGTCGGGAACTGCGCGTTCTTTTGGTTTGCGAAAAAATAGGGTTTTGCGCGCCTACATGACGACCCGGTTGCGCCCGCCTTCTTTGGCCCGGTACAGCGCCCGGTCGGCGATCTCGAACAAATCTTCGGTGCGCGTCGCCTGCTGGGGAGCGATCGAGGCTCCGATCGACAGGGTAACGGGAATATGCAGCGAATTCTCGTGTGCGGCGACCGCCAGCCGAAATCTTTCCGCGGCCTCATACGTTTCCGGCAGATTGCGCCCCGGCAGCAGAACGACAAACTCCTCCCCGCCGTATCGGCCGCACATATCCCCGCTTTCGATCGCTTTCTCCAGCGTACGGGCGACCGAACGCAGGACTTCGTCTCCGGCAGCATGCCCATAGCGGTCATTGACCGATTTGAAGCGATCGATATCGATCAGCAGCAGCGAGAACGGCCGGTTGTCGCTTTCCAGTTTCTCCATCGCTTCATCCAATGCCCGACGGTTCGGCAGTCCGGTCAACGCATCCCTCAGGGCAAAATCGGTCAGATCGAGATTCTGCCGTCTCATCTCGCCGACCGACAGCATGACGGCCCGGTTCAGCAGATCCGCTTCGCGGTTCCAGTGGCGGCTTACGTCGGGAATAGCAACTTCCCGCGGCCGGTCGGCGGCGCGAACGACAAAGTTGGCCAAGGCAACGAACGGAGCGGCCAGCCTGCGGGCCAGAAACAGCGTACCGGCGACCAAAATCAGAAAAGGCAGCAGAACGGCGACAAGCGTCCCACGGATTTGCTCCATCTGCTGCTGATTCAGCAAACTGTTCGCGGTCTGGGTTACCACTCCCCAGCCGTTCGCCGGCACGGATGCGTAACCGATCATAAAAGCACGGCCTTCCGGGTCGACGAACTGGGCTTTGCCGCTTTCCCCACGTAAAACGCGCTCAACCACGGGGCTGTCGGGAATCTCTTCCCCGATCCGGTTTTTGTCCGGATGATAGATCAATTTGCCTTCATCATCGACAACATAATAATAGGAATCCGCCGTCGCGCCGCTCTGCGCGCCGAAAAGACTGCCCAGAACCGCCGGATCCTGCAGACGAACCGTCCCTCCCACAGTACCCATATAAATACCTTTCGGGCTATAGACCGGTTCCGATATCAAAACGACAATCTCTCCGTCCCCGTCTCTATAAGAAATGGAAATACCGGGCAGACTTCGTTGCAATGCACTCTCCATCGCTTCCGAATCGATCTTTCCGAAATCGCCGTCGGCTCTCAGCGAGTGCATCTCCCGGATCTTTCCGTCCGTCCCGGCAAGGAAAACCGATTCGAAATAACCGCTGCTCTCCTGAATCTGCCGCAGTTCCTCTCCGATCCGGTCCCAGCGGCCTTCCGGGATCAATTCGGAAATTTCACCAGTGAAGGCCCCCAGACTGTTCTGAATCGAGAGGAAAAACATATTCATCGTCTGCGCGATCCGCTGCGATTCGCTGTGATTGTTATTCAGCACCCGATCCGTCAGCAGCTCTTTTTCCGACCGGTACGACGCAAACAGCGTAATGACGAGCGTCAGCAGAAAAGTAAGCACCACGAGTCCGGAAAACAGCGCGCGCAGGCTGATCCTGCCTTTCTTTCTGAAGAAACCCGGCTCGCGGCCTCCTCTTCTTCGTTCTGACACGGTCATCGCTATGTTCATCACCTTTAATCGAATTGATGGAGCTTGGTCGATTTGCTTTCTCTATATATTACGGCACAATTTGTCGATTTTTTAGAGATAACGATTGTTTCCTCAAAATAATATCCAATAAACAGGGAGTATAGAACCATATATCCAAAAAAAGCCCGGGTCTTTATGAGCATAATCTGCCTAAGCGAGCAAGACCCGGATTTTCTCACTTGAGCGAAACGAAAAAAAAGCGCGAACCCCGGTTTCCCGGAGTTCGCGCTTTTCCTGCCCTGCCTGGATGCTGATGAAGGGAATTGAACCCCCGGCCTACGCATTACGAGTGCGTTGCTCTACCCCTGAGCTACATCAGCCTATCTGTTGATCTTGAACAGCAACGGAATTTATTATACACCGATTCGGAAAATCCGCAAGCTTTTCGGAGCAAAAAGACAGAAGTTTTCGCGTGTCTGCGCACATGATTTTTCATATGCTTTTCCCGCGTCTTTTTGCTCCTTTTCCCTATTTTTTCAATCGTTATTCATACGCCGGAGGCTCCGGCGCCTACTGCATCTCGCTCTGCTCCGTCATCCGGGCCTGGACCGAAGCCAGCTTCTGCGCGGAGGAGCCTTCCTTGTCGCGGCGGTCGTCGATCTTGACCGACGTCGAGACCCGCAGCGCGCCGGATGCGAACGTATGCTCATGCAGCGTCTTCACCGCGTCCAGGATTCGGTCGAGCGGGCCTTCGATGATCGTGCTCATCGACGTCAGTTCGTAGCTGATCCCTTCAAGCGTCGCAAGCTTGCGCTGCATCTCCGCGACGTAACCGCTGAGGCTGGTCGTGCCCGTTCCGATCGGAACGATCGTCAATTCCGCTATCGCCATTTGGATTCTCTCCTTTTTTCACGGATTCGACCGTCTGTCAACTCCGTTTTTGGGTTCTCTTCATTATTGTATACCCCTTTCGCTTCGAAATCGAATTTGCGTTCGTCCCGCGCCGCTGTTAGGCTCGTGCAAAAAGGACGTTTTCAACCTTGACGATTTGATTAATTTTTCGCCCACTGTTTGTGTCGGTTATGTGGCAATCCCTCTTCGTTCGCTTCACAACCCCCATATATAGGTGTAAATTTAGTAGCCGAAGGCCAAATATGGTGTTTGGCAGATAGGTATTTACAGCCCGCATTCCCGATGCAGCTCACATAAACCTACATAACGAAAGGATGGAACCTCCAATGAGCATGACCCTTCCCTTCTCCCCAACCCGTCAAGAAAACGATGCGCTCGAGGAAGTCATCCGGCTGGGACGCGATATCGCCGACAGTCTCGATACGGAGACGCTGCGCGAGAACGCCAACCTGAACGGAGACAGCTTTTCCGGCAAAATGAGCAAGTTCGGCAGCGAGTACGCCAAATGGTATGCGCGCCGCCTCGTGCTGCCCAGGGAAGTGGAAGCGGCGATCCAAGACAATACCGTTTATGTGCATGATCTCGACCATTATGCGGTCGGCACGACCAACTGCATCTTCATTCCGTTCGACAAACTGCTGGCCGAAGGATTCAGCACGGGCAACGGCGATCTGCGGACTCCGCGGACGATCATGACGGCAATGGCGCTGGTCGCGATCATCTTCCAATGCCAGCAGAACGCGCAGTACGGCGGCGTCTCGGCCAACAAGCTCGATTACGACTTGGCGCCTTACGTAGGCCGTTCTTTCATTAAACACTTCCGCAAAGGCCTGGCGTACTTCGAGAGCTTTGCCGAAGAACAGCGGACTCTTTCCGGCAGCGCTTCGGACGGCTCCCAACCGGACAGCCCGACCGACGAAGAGATCTATATGGACAATGCCGATCTCCGAGCCCGTTATCCGAACGCCTACCGCTACGCCTACCAGGAGACCCGGCAGGAAACGTTCCAGGCGGCGGAGAGTCTCGTCCACAACCTGAATACGATGTCGAGCCGCGGCGGCGGACAGATTCCTTTTACCAGTATCAATTACGGCACCTGCACGTCGAGCGAAGGCCGCCTCGTCATGGAGAGCCTGATGGAATCCACGATGCGCGGACTGGGACAGGGGCAGACGCCGATTTTCCCGATCCAGATCTTCAAATGCAAAAAGGGAATCAACCAGAACCCGGGCGATCCGAACTACGACCTGTTCCTCAAAGCGATCGAATGCTCGACCAAACGGCTGTATCCGAACTTCGCCAATCTCGATGCGCCGATCAATATGGAATATTACGTGCCGGGCGACCCGAATACGGAGTTCGCGACCATGGGCTGCCGCACGCGGGTCGTGGCCGACCGCTTCGGCCGCAACCACCTGTCGGGCAAAGGCAATCTGTCTTTTAACACGATCAATCTGGTGAAGCTTGGACTGGAACACGGCACCGTGCTCGGCAAGCGCAAATGGGCCGACGAAGCAGGCTATTACGCCATGCTGGACCGGTCGCTCGAGATCGCGACGCAGGGACTCCTGCACCGCTACCGGATTCAAGCCAAACAGCCGGCCAAAGCGTCCGACTTCATGATGCGCGAAGGCGTATGGGAAGGCGGAGAAGCGCTCGGTCCCGACGACAAGGTCGAAGACCTGATCAAGCACGGCAGCCTGTCGATCGGCTTTATCGGAATCGCCGAGTCCATGAAAGCCATGTACGGCAAGCACCATGCGGAAGACGCGGACGTCTATGCCAAAGCGCTGGAGGTTGTCCGTTATATGAGGGATTACTGCGATGCGATGAGCGAGAAGTACGATCTCAATATCACGCTGTTCGCTACGCCGGCCGAAGGATTATCGGGCAAGTTCACCAAGAACGACGCCCGGGAATACGGATCGATTCCGGGTGTGACCGACCGCGAGTATTATACGAATTCGTTCCATGTGCCGGTCTATTACCAAACGACCGCCGCGCGCAAAATTTCGCTTGAAGCGCCGTTTCACGAACTGTGCAACGCCGGCGCTATCTCGTATATCGAGCTGGACGGCAACGTGCGCAGCAACCCGGAAGCGTTCCGCAAGATCGTCGCCTATGCTCTGGATCAGAACGTAAGCTATTTCAGCATCAACCATCCGATCGACCGCTGTACCTCGTGCGGACACGAAGGCATCATCGGCGAATCGTGCCCCTCCTGCGGGAAAAAGGAAACCGAAGTGCGTATCTCCCGCCTGCGCCGCGTCACCGGCTATCTGACAGGCGATTATCAGACGCGGTTCAACGGAGCCAAGCAGGCCGAAGTGCGCGACCGGGTCAAGCACGCCGGCCAGGCGGTTCGGCAGGAGTAAAGCGAGTAACGGCAGACCGGTCCAAGGAGGCGGAACATCCATGAATGTCTGCGGGTATTATCCCGAATCCGTTAATGAAGGCGAAGGACTGCGCGCATCGGTCTTTATCAGCGGATGCAGGCATGCCTGCAAAGGCTGCTTCAGCCCGCGTACCTGGAATTTCGATTACGGGGAGCCTTTCGACGACGCCCGGCAGCGCGAAATCATCCAGGAAATGGCGGACAATCCGCTGCTGGACGGATTGACGCTGGCAGGCGGAGATCCCTTCTTCTCGGCGGCGGAAACTGCCGCCTTCGTCGATCTGGCGCGCGAGCGTCTTCCCGGGCTCAATGTGTGGATGTACAGCGGCTACACGTTCGAACAGCTTGCCGCACGCCCGGGCAGCGACGAATATGAACTGCTCCGGCGCGGCCAGGTACTGGTCGACGGACGGTTCGAGCAGCATCTGCGCGACGTCTCGCTGCTGTACCGGGGCAGCTCCAATCAGCGGCTGATCCGGATACCCGAAAGCCTGGAGCGCGGCGAAGCCGTATTGTGGGAACGTTCCAATCCGCTGGCTTCTATTCGGTAGCCGTCCCCCTTATCATTTTGTACTGTGTAAACTTTTACCTATATAAATCCATTTTCGCCTTTTCTTGTTGACAAGCCGACTGTCTATCCTTTAAGATAAGCTTAACTTATGGAAGACCCCAATTTCATACTTGATCTTTCCTTAACCGGGTAAGAGGGAGTAGCTTTTACAGCAAAGTCGTCAATACGGGAGTATATCCCCGGCTTTGTTGGCAACCATCGTTGTTAGCGAGACTTTTACCGCTTTAGGTTACGTTTGTTCGTGCACACCCGTGTACCGCATCGTATCCTGTGGCGGTAAAAGTCTCTTTTGTTTTATTGGGGTCTTTTCATGGATAAGAGGGAATACAATCCCCACACAAAAGGAGAGAAGCTCATGGATTTGTCGTTAATGCTCGAATACGGATGGGTACTGCTCGTACTGATCGCGCTGGAAGGCCTCCTGGCTGCGGATAACGCACTGGTACTGGCGATCATGGTCAAACCCCTGCCGGAAGAAGAGCGCAAGAAAGCCTTGTTCTACGGCCTTGTCGGAGCCTTTGTACTTCGTTTCGGTTCCCTGTTCATTATCTCGTTCCTCGTAGACGTCTGGTGGATTCAAGCGATCGGGGCGGCGTATCTGCTGTTCATCTCGCTCAACCATATCATTAGGGCCGTGCTCAAAAAGAATTCGGAAACCGAAGAAGCGGAAGACTCCGCGGACGGCAAAGGCGTTGGCAAGAAGAAAGTCAGCTTCTGGGGCGTCGTCTTCAAAGTCGAGCTGGCTGACCTTGCGTTCGCGGTCGACTCGATCCTCGCGGCTGTCGCTCTCGCGGTAGCCCTGCCTCCGACCAACTGGGGCACGATCGGCGGCTTGGACGCCGGACAATTTGCAGTAATCTTCGCAGGCGGATTTATCGGTCTCGTCATCATGCGTTTCGCGGCAAACCTGTTCGTCGGACTGCTGCACTCCCGCCCGGGTCTTGAAACGGCCGCTTTCGTTATCGTCGGCTGGGTAGGCGTCAAGCTCGGCATGCATACCCTCGGTCACGAAGCGATCGGTCTGGTCCCGCATGATTTTGTCGAAGGTACGATCTGGAAAACAACGTTCTACATTGTTCTCGTCTCTATCGCCCTGATCGGCTGGTTCACTTCCAAGAAAGTTGAAGTGAAAACGCACGAAGAGCCGATTCGCGAAGTCGACGAACAAGCCAAGAAGCTTCCGAAGCTCGATAAATAATTTCGAATCCCCCATAGTACCCTGTATTTCAAGGTACCGGGCCGTCCTCTAGGACCGTCCGGTACCTTTTTGCGTGCGTGAAAAGTTGTGCGTATCGGAAGATGTTCCTATTAATCTTTTACGAGTAGATTTTGCGTAATCATTTTAAAAAAAGCTATAAACTTTCATTTCCCTGCACCGATAAATAAATCAAGAAGACAAGGCAATAACAAAAAAACGACAAAATCATTCAATAAACGACAAATACAAAAGAGAGAGGTGCAGCAATCATGATCATGCTGAATACTAAAGGAATCATGGAAGTTCTCCACAAACAAATCGCCAAGTTTTTCGAAGCGGAGCCTGTACTGCTTGAACTGACCCAGGATGTCCAAAACGGCAGCAGTGAAGAAGCCGGTCAGACGCTGCACTTCTCCAATCCCCACTACTGGGTCAAAGTGATGGACTGCTCGTTCGAAAGCTACGTCAGACCGGTGATCCTCTGCGAAGTGATCTACTTCCTGAAAAAAGAATACATGGACGCCGAAGTCGAAGTAAACGTCGATATCGACCTCTCCGCCAATGCCGAAGAACGCATCACCATTTCCGCCAGCATCAGCTTCAACGACCAGGTCGAATTGGAGCGCGGCGAACTGAACAACCTGATCGACCTTGCCCTGCAGCTCAAGGACAAAGAATGGTTCGAAGAACTGTCGAACCGTTACAACGCCATCAGCGCCTAAACCGGCCGAGGCCTTTCCAAACCGCCAAGCAAGCATTCGACAAAATCGGACAGTCTCTCCGCTTCCCGCAATCGGTGTCCGACACCCAGCTTCACCCGCTTTTTCACCTCAGGGTGTACTGCGGACTCCCGGCCTGTATCCTTCATCCAGAATTCGCTTCCGTCCGCCGGGACCCGCTTCATCATATCTTTTTCTCCTTCCCTTTCGGCGTACCGTCTCCCTTCAACTCCAGCCCGATACGCTTGCAGGCTCCGGATTCTCCCCGAATCCGGGCCTTTTTTTGTGCCGATGACGATTGGCGGAATTGACGGACGCGGGCAGACGGCGTTATACTGGGGATCACAATTTCAGAACCTTTACATGCCGATGAAGAGCATCCAACTCCGAGGCGTTTTCGTCAAGGGCCTGCGCGAATCGGCAGTTGATCCGCAGGCCGCCTAAGTCAACCGGTATTCGCCCGTTATCGCGGAATCCAGAGCGGATCGCTCCTTCGGGAACGGTCAAATTGGGTGGCACCGCGAGCGTAGATTACGCCCCTCGTCCCAAACGAGAGGGCGTTTTTGCGTTTTTCACCCCCCAATTTTACTTAAGGAGCGTGCATGCACATGATGGACATCAAGGATATTCGGGAACGGGCGGAAGAATTTCAGGCGGCGGCAGACGGCAAAAAAATCGCGATATCGATCGCGGAGCTGCTCGTCACGGACGATCGCAGACGCGAACTGGCGGGGCGTGCGGAAGCGCTGCGGGCCCTGCGCAACCGCCGGAGTGCCGCAGTCGCCGCACGGATCGCTGCCGGAGAAGAAGCTGAAGCTTCGTTGGAAAAAGAACGGATTCGGGCGGAAAAGGAAGAGCTTGCGAACGTGGAAGCCGAACTTGAGACCGTTACGCTCCGCTACCGCTATCTGATGGATCGGGTGCCGAATCGGGTATCGCCGGATACGCCCCGCGGAGAATCGGATGCGGATAATGTCGAAATTACGGTCACCGGGCGGATTCCGGACTTTGGTTTCAAGCCGAAAGACCATGTCGAATTGGGTGAAATCCACGGATTATTCGACATGGAGCGCGGCGTCAAAGTCGCGGGAAGCCGAAGCTATTTTCTCAAGGGAAACGGACTCAAACTCCAGCGCGCCGTGCAGCAGTTGGCCTTGGATTTGCTGGAAGAACGAGGATTTACCGGAATGGATGTGCCGCTGATCGTCCGGACCAAAGCGATGCACGACACCGGCTTTTTCCCTACGGGACGGGATCAAACCTATAAGATAGAAGGAGAAGACGCGTGGTTGGCGGGGACTTCGGAAGTGCCGCTGATTGCGTATTTCTCGAATGAGACGCTGGATCTCACGGAACCGATTAAAGCTGCCGGGATCTCGGCCTGCTTCCGCAGCGAAGTCGGTTCGGCCGGGCGGGACGTTCGCGGTCTCTACAGGGTGCATCAATTCGCCAAAGTCGAACAGGTCGTTATTTGTCGAAATGACAGCGAAGAGTCGGAGCGGCTGCTGCAGGAAATTACACGAAATGCGGAAGATCTGCTGGACCGATTGGAGCTGCCGTATCGCAAAGTGGCCGTCTGTATCGGGGATATGTCGCAAAAAAATTACAAGCAGTACGATATCGAGACCTGGATGCCGAGCCGGGATGCTTACGGCGAAACCCATTCGGCTTCGCATGTCGGCGATTTCCAGGCCCGGCGGGCCGGCCTGCGCTATCGGGATGAAGACGGAAATCTCCGCTTCTGCCATACGCTGAACAATACGGCCGCCGCGGTACCCCGTCTGCTCATTCCCCTGCTGGAAAACCACCAGCGCGAAGACGGCTCGATTTATCTGCCGCCGGCGCTTCGTCCTTATCTGGGAGGACTCGAATTCCTTGCCGCTCCCGCCGGCGCGGCCTTGGAAACGGACAAATAATCTAGCCAAGCAAAGCTTCGGCCGCAACGCTTATTCACCCGTCAGGGCCGCCTTCCTTCCAGGAACGGCGGCCTTTTGCGCAGATTCCACGGTTGGATCGGTATATGTAGAAAATATATTTTTTTACAATTATGTGTTTGAGGTATCAAAAATATCGAATCGTCTGACGACAAATACAGGTATCAAGGCAGAACCCAAAAACCAGGGCAGAAAAAGCAGACGTGCCTAGTAAGCCCAATACGATAAAACGGAGTGATTTGGTATGCGATGGTTCAGAAATCGAAAAATTTTCACCAAGCTGATGACTGTAGTGATGGCAATGACTCTTCTTACGGCAGGCGTAGGCTTGTATGGTCTTACAAATATCAACATGATGCGGGACAACCTCAATCAGCTGTACAGCAACAATATGCTTCCGGTCCGGGATCTTGCTTCTGCGGAAAGCACTTTACTGAAGCTGCGGATTACATCACGCGATATCGCGATCGCCGCAACGCCGGAACAGAAAAAAGAAATCGCCGATACAATCGCTCCGCTGGTTGAGAAAGCAGATCAAAGTATCAGCACCTACCGCGCTACCGACCTGACTCCGGAAGAAACCGTGCTGCTCGCGGATTTTGATAAATACTGGGCAGAATATCAAAAACTTTACGGTAAAGCTATCGAACTCGCGCAAACGGCCAGCAACGAAGAATTCCAAACTTACGTGGCCGAGCAGGTCGCCCCAACCAGCAGTCTGATGTATGAATCGATTGAAAAGCTGGGCGCGCTCAATGCCCAATTTGCTGCCGATGCCAATGAAGAGTCGACCGGCGATGTCAGCAGAGCTTCGCTGTGGACGCTGATCGTGATCGGCGCGTCGCTTGTGTTCGGTCTGCTGCTCGTAGCGTTGGTCACCAATATGATCAGCCGCCCGGTCAAACGCATCGGAGATGTCGTGAAAAAGATCGCCGACGGCGATCTGCGCGAAAAATCCGATTACCCGGCCAAAGACGAAGTCGGCGAACTGTCTTTGTCCATCAATAAAATGGCCGATACCCTCTCCGTTCTGATCGGCGGTATCCAGGATTCCGCACAGAACGTAGCCGCTTCGTCCCAGCAAATCTCGGCCAGCACCCAGCAGATTGCCGGAGGAACATCCGTGCAGCTGCAGGCCGCCCGTTCGATCAACGAACTGTTCAAAGATATGGCCGTTGCCATCGACGATGTCGCCAAAGGCGCGGAAGGTGCGGCGGAGCTGTCGAATGCGACGGTAGAAATGGCTCAGTCCGGCGGCGAGACCATCCAGCTTGCCCTGCAGAGCATGGAAGACGTAACGGATCAGGTCGGCAAGCTGGAAGAACATTCGGCCAAAATCGGCGATATCATCGGCGTGATCGACGATATTTCCGCCCAAACGAATCTGCTTGCCCTCAATGCCGCGATCGAAGCCGCACGGGCCGGCGAATCGGGCCTCGGCTTTGCCGTGGTCGCCGATGAAGTGCGCAAATTGGCGGAACGCAGCGGCGCGGCGACCAAGGAGATCACCTCGATCATCCGCGCCATGCAGCTTAATATCGACCGGAGCGTAACGGCCGTCCACACCAATCTTCAGCATGCCGGCGAATCCGGACGCGCCTTCAATGACATCATCGAACAGGTCAGCAGCACTTCGCTCAAGGTCAACGGCATCGCGGCGGCCAGCGAAGAGCAAGCGGCGCAAACCAGCGAAGTCATGCAGACGCTCAACGGGATCGCGACCGCAAGCGAGGAATCGGCAGCCGCCAGCGAACAGACGGCTTCGTCCTCCCATGCTCTCGCCCAGCTTGCGGATCAGCTGCATCTGTCCGTATCCACGTTCCGGGTGTAACCGCAACAGCCGCAGGGTGATCCGAAGGCATGCCGCGCATCGGCATTTCGGCTGTGCGCGCCCCCTCGTGCGGACAGACCCAAAGGCCAGGCTGCAGCTGTCTTCACAAGAAAAACCCCGGCTTCTCCTCCAGGGAGAAGCCGGGGTTTCGGCGTGCTTCGTGCGGAATCCGGTGTGCCTCGGATCAAGCACGAAGCGGGAAGCCGCCATGTCCTAGAGCGCTTCGATCACGTCGCCGGCCAGCAGCGACGCGGGGTGCTCGCGCAGCTCCGCCGCGCGCTCGCCGGCGCGGCCGTGAAGGTAGACGCCAAACGCGGCGGCCTGCAGCAGCGTCAGACCCTGGGCGATCAGACCCGAGATCGCCCCGGTCAGCACATCGCCGGTGCCCCCGGCCGACATGCCGGGATGCCCCGTCGTATTGACGAATACGGCCCCGTCCGGCGAAGCCACGACGGTGCGGGCGCCTTTGAGTACGAGGGTGACGCCATAGTCGGCGGCATAGGTCCGAGCCGCACCGAGCCGGTCCTGCTGCAGTTCGGCGGTCGGCACGCCGAGCAGGCGGCCCATCTCCCCGGGATGCGGCGTCAGCACGACGTTCTCGCGGCGGCCCCACCGTTTGACGTCTTCTCCGGCATCCGCCAAAATATTCAGCCCGTCCGCATCGAGCACAAGCGGAACATCCGAGCCGGTCCACAGTTCGCGAAGCCATTCGATATCGCCGTCGAAACGGCCGAGGCCGGGCCCAACAGCCAGTACATCCATCTTGGAAGCCAACTTCAGAATCGCCGCGGCCGAGCTGCGCTGCCAGCCGTCTCCTTCCGAGGCTTCCGCCACCATCAGCTCCGGCACATGGCCGACAATGTCCGGCAGCAGCGCCTGCGGCAGCGCCCAGGTCACCAGGCCGCTCCCGATCCGCAGCGCGGCGCGGGAAGCCATGAATCCGGCGCCGCTCATCAGCCGGCTGCCGCCGACAACGAGCACATGGCCGTAAGTGCCTTTGTGGCTGTCTTCGGCCCTGCGCCGGGAAACATCGATCTTAAGCGTATCGCGCAGCGAACGCTCCGTGATCAGATGCGTATTCGGACGCTCGGCGATCCGACCGGCGGCCAGTCGGGGAATGCCGACCGCGCGAACGCGCACTTCGCCGGCGGCTCCGGCCCCCGGATACTGCACCAGTCCCGCCTTGAGAAAGGCGATACAGACAGTCCGCGCAGCGCGGATAACGCTCTTCGCGATTTGTCCCGTATCGGCGTTCAGGCCGCTCGGCACATCGGCTGCCACAATTGGCAGTCCGCTGTCGTTCGCCGCGCGGATCAGCGCGGCATAAGGCTCGCGCGGCTCACCGCTCGCTCCCACGCCGAGCAGCGCATCGACAAGGCCGGTAAAGCGCCCGAAGTCCGGCACTGTACCGACTTCAAGCACCGGAATACCGGAACGACGGGCGGCCCGGTATTGGGAATCCGCTTGTTCCGAGAAGCGCTCTTCGCTCTCGGCGCACAGAATCGAGACGTTCACCCCGGCGTCCTGCAGGTAGCGGGCGGCCGCCAGACCGTCGCTGCCGTTGTTTCCTTTGCCGGTCAGAATCAGCCAGTGTTCCTGCTCCGCCCCGTCGAACGGAGCGATGAGCCCGTCTTCGTACACGGGACTGTCCGAGGTTACCCCACGCTTGGAAGCACCGTCGGGCCGCGTTCCGGCCGAGGCTTCGGGCAGGCGGCCGGAGCCGGATACGCCGCGGCGTTCGCGGCACAGTTCCAGCACTTCTTCGGCAACCGCACGGCCGGCGGATTCGATCAAGGCAAGCGGCGAAATTCCCAGTTCGTCGATCGTATAGCGGTCAATCTGCTGCATCTGCTGCGAAGTTACGATTAGCATAAGGTTCAATCGTCTCCTTTCGTCGGTGCATCCGGCATTCCGGATGCTTCGCCTTCGAGGAACATCGGTCGGCTCGGGCCAATTCGGATCAGTAGCCGACCGTAAAGCGGGCGCGGATAAAGTTCGGATCGTCCAGTTCGTCCACGATCGCCGCGGCGAAATCTTCGATACTGATCCGGCTGTGCCCTTCGTCGTCGGTGACCAGCAGCGACATCCCTACCCGGAAGTTGCCGGTCCGGCGGCCGGGTTCGATCCAGGCGGCCGGGCTGGCATATGTCCAGTCCAGATCGCTCTGCGCAAAAATCTCATAAGCTTCCGCGTGCGCCTGCGCCAACGGAAGCAGCTCCTCCGGATATTCCGGGCTGTCCATCAGCCGGACTCCCGGCGCTGTCAGCAGCGTGCCGGAACCGCCGGCCACGATCAGCCGGGTAACGCCGGCGGCATGCGCGCCTTCGATAATCAACCGCGCCGCTTCGGGAAGCAGCGCCCCTTCGCCCGGCTCCGACCCGAAAGCGGTCAGAATCGCATCGCAGCCCGCGGCCGCGGCCGCAATCGCGCCGGGTCCGAGCAGATCGCCGGTTCGGATCGTAAGCGCCGCATGTTCTTCATGAAGCCGCGACGGTTCGCGCAGCAGAGCCGTGACCTCGCATTTGCGGTAAAGCGCTTCTTTGACCAGGCCGCGTCCGATCGCACCGTCCGCTCCAAGTACCAGAACTTTCATCAATTCCAATTTGTTCCCTTCCTCTCGTTTGGCCGCCTTGCGGCCGGATATTGGTATTCCTTTCCGGCAAATTGCCGGGAAACGGAACGTTTTTCTTTCTTTATAATACCCGTTTCGGGAGACGGCCTTTCAGCGGCGCTTCGTCGTCCGGGCAAAATCCCTCTCCCGCTCCGGAAGCCGACAGCGCAGTCCGCATACGGCCGCCTTTTCTCCCTGCGTTCCGAATTGTACGCGCGACCCGCCTCTTTGTCCATGAATTCGCTTTATTGAAGCTTGAAGAGGCAGGATGCTTGTGTAATAGTGGAGAGGACAGGTTAAGCGAGAGGAAGGCGAATCGGAATGGAAACTTATGTCTGGCTGGCAACGGCCGCATTTGCGATATGGATCTACGAACAGGCCCGCAGGGCGCTGAGCCGGAGGTCCACGAACCGCGAACGAAGGCTTCGTACGGCGCTGGAAGCGCTGGGATCGGCGGCTGCGCTGGTAGACGAAACGATTGAATCGCCGACGTTGCCGGCCTTAAGCCGGCTGCGGGAACGGCTGCTGCTCTGTCAGGGCATGCAGGGTTTCGCGTCCGATCTGGACGGCCATCTGGCTTTGTATTTGCAGGGCGGCGAATCCAAACGCCTGCCGCTGCTGCAGGAAGTTCTGCACCGCGAACTGGATCGGACCCGCCACGAGCTGGCTCTGCTGCTCGAACGGGAAGAACGGCCGTCCTGGGGCGGCGGATTCCTGCGCCTGCTGAAGCCGGCGCTGGTTCCAGCCCTGCTGGCGGGCGCGGGAGCCGCCGTATGGCAGTATATTGGGGAGCCGGAAATGTACGGCTCCGTATGGCTTCCGCTGTGCCGCCTGTTCTCCTGGCTGCTGGCGGCACTGCTCGCGGCCCGGCTGCTCGAGCCGGGCTACCGGGCCGAACGCCCCGTGCTGCGGCGCGTGGTGCCGCTGCTCGCGGCGGCTCCGGCCCTGCTGCATCCGCTGATGAACGCGGAAGCGGCTCCGTGGCTGCTGGGCGTGCAGCTGGCGCTTGCGGCCGCAGGCTTTGCCTGGCTGCAGCCTGCGGCGGGCAAACGGCGCGAGCGGCCCTATGCGGGCTACTCGCCGCAGCTGCGGCCGCCTGCGGAAGCGCCCGCGACTTTTCCGAAGCGCAGTTCGGCGGCGCATGCCCATCACGCTCCGCAGCCGATCAAGGCGCCAGACGGCGAGTCGGAGCAGGCTTCTGCCGGAGTCTCCGATTCCGAAGCCGCATTGTCTCCGCGCTGAATCCGGCGGGCAGGCGATCCCCTATACAAAAACCGCGGATCCCTTAAGGACCCGCGGTCTTCAAAAGCCGGGAATCTCCGGCTTTTTTTGCTGCCTGCTTAACCCGCGACCGGACCTGAAGCGCTGCCAGCCGACGGCGAGCCTCTTGGCCGCACGCGCAGAACGCCTTATTTCTCGTAGCGCGCTTTGTGTTCTTCCTTCATCCGGATATAATCCGGATCGGTTTTTGCCTGTTCCCAAGCTTCTTTAAAAATCGCGGCCGACTCCGCTTTGATCGGATCGCCTTTGATGAGCGAAAGCGTTCCGTTCTCCGCATATTTGCGTCCGCCTTTGTAATTCGTATAGCGCCTTGCGCGCGTATAGCCCATCTGCAGAAATTTGCGCGCCATATCCATGCCGACAAAATCTTCCGCCTCTTTGTAGGCGAGAAACAGCTCCCGGATCTTCTCGGAAGATTCGCGGGCGATTTCCGGCGTTTTGAAACGCCAATACGGCAGAATCTCGTTCTTGTACGGCTGCACGAGCAGGACTCCCTGCTCGCCGCGTCCCACGCGGTACAGCTCGGGCTGTTTGCGCAAATCCAGGTTTTCATAGTCCAGATCGTAATCGAACGCCTTCATCGCCTGCCCCTCCTTCTGTTTGCTTTTCGCAGCAGATCTTCAAAACGTCCAGTCTGCGGAGTCGGCTTCCGGCATCGGGCAGATACATACCGGACGACTCAATTCCAGCGCATATCCGGTCGGGGTCAGCCGTCCGTCCTCCGCCCCGATCGCAAAAGAAACGATGCGGCCGCTCTCCTGGTTGGCCGCCACCAAAAAACCGCCCATGATCGCGAAATGGCGCGGAATCCGGCCGCCGGAAGATACCCGTTCGACCGGCGACAGCCGCCCGTCCGAAAGATCGACGGCAAACTGCGTGATGCTGTCATCCCCGCGGTTCGACACATACACGTATTTGCCGCAGGGCGATACTGCCGTGTGGGCCGCGGTATTCGCCGGATCGGCCGCCTGTTCTGCCGGCAGCAGAGCTTCGCACTGAAACGCAGTCAGACCGCCGCTTTGCGGCTCGTATTCCAGCGCCGTCACCGTATTATTCAGCTCGCCCGATATATAAGCCCATCTGCCGTCGGGGTGAAAAGCGAGCGTCCGGGGGCCGGTACCCGCAGGAAGCTCGATATCTTCTTGTTTGAACAGCCGCTCATCTTCCAGCGTATATCTGGCGATCCGGTCCGTCCCGAGATCCGGAGCAAACAGGAACGTTCCGTCCGGCGAAGGCACAAACGCATGCGGATGAGCGCTGTCCTGACGCTGCGGATGAATGCCGGATCCCGAGTGCTGCACGCAGCTCACCTGTTCCAGCACGCCGTGGGCCCGAATCGAGAAAGCCGACACGCTGCCGCCGTAGTTGGCGGCAAGCAGTATTTTTCCGTTCGGAGTCGCACTGACGAAACACGGCGCTGCGCCTTCGGAAGCGGTCCGGCCGTGCCGGTGCGGCTCGAAGGTCTCCGGATCAAGCGTATAAGCCACAACTTCGCCGTAGTCTTTTTCGCTCGCCGCATACAAATGGGTCCGATTCGGACATACGGTCAGATAGGACGGATTCTCGATACCGCCCATAGCGGACACGAAGTGCAGTTCGCCCGTTTTTTCGTTTAAAGTGCAGTGAAACAGTCCTTCCTCTTCCTCCGACGCATACGTCCCTACGTAGAAATGTCTTGCCCGTTCAACTGCGGTCATTTTTACAGTCTCCTTTTATGCCAACCCGCGCTCGATACCCAAGCCGGTTCTGAAGTCTTCCTATGTCTCCTTATTAACGGGAATCCGTCCTTTCTGAAACGAGTTCGTCTAAATTCGCTTGTTTTCGACAGTCGAATCCCGCCCAAGCTTCGTTATCCGTGCTTTTGAACGCTTTGCATTATATACTGATAGGAAACGATCCCCGATCGGATATTCGAAAATCGCTACCATTTGGAGGAAGCCATGGAACTCGACATTACCGAACAATCGCTGCCCGTGTACGAAGCGCTTGCCAGCAAAGTCCGTCTGAATCTGCTTGCCCTGCTCGCCGAACGTCCGATGAACGTACGCGAACTGGCCGAAGCATCGAATCTCAGCAGCGCGATCATGACCATGCATGTGCGCAAACTGGAGACGGCCGGACTCATCCGCACGGAACGGATGGCCGGCCGGGGCGGAGCGCGCAAAGTCTGCTCGCTGGCCGAAGACCGCATCGAGATTACCCTGCCCAAAGCGGGCAGCGACCGGCGGTCCGTTCATCCGGTCAATGTGCCGATCGGCCATTTTACCGATTGGGAAGTCCATCCGACCTGCGGCTTGGCGACTACGGAGAAAATGATCGGCCAGTTCGACGACCCCCGGTTTTTCCTGTCGCCCGAACGGGTCAACGCTTCGATCCTCTGGTTCGGACAGGGATTTGTGGAGTACCGCGCGCCGAACTTCCTTCTGTCGAGCCAAACGCCGGAAGAACTTGAGATTTCGATGGAAATTTCGTCCGAAGCGCCGGGAATCGACGAAGATTGGCCGTCCGATATCACGTTTCATCTGAACGGCGTCGATCTCGGGACCTGGACAAGCCCGGGCGATTACGGCAAAAGGCGCGGCAATCTCACCCCGGCCTGGTGGCCGAACGATATCAACCAGTACGGGCTGCTCAAACGGCTCAAGATCAACCGGAGCGGTACGTTTATGGACGGCACGCCGCTCTCTTCCGTCACTCTGGACCAGATCTCCCCGTCGAGCAAAGAATGGAAGCTGCGGATCGGCGTGCGCAGCGAAGCGCAGCATGTCGGCGGCATGACGCTGTTCGGCAGCGGCTTCGGCAATTACAACCAGGATATCCTGTTCCGGCTGTACTACCGCGACGCGATGAAGCCGGAGCCCGTCTTGTAATGCGGATTCAGCAGCTTTCGCGCAAACTCGGGCTGTCGGCCCGCTCGATCCGTTTCTATGAAGCGAAAGGGCTGCTGCCGCCTGCTCGGCGGTTGGAGAACGGTTATCGGGTTTTCGGGCCGGAGGACGAAAAGCGATTGAAGCGGATTGCCGCGCTGCGGGAGATCGGTCTGACGCTGGAAGAGATCGGCGCGCTGCCGTCTGCCGAAGGTTCGGCGGAAGCGGCCGAAGCGATTCGGAAAGCGCTGGAGCGGCGGCGCTCGGAGCTGTTTGCGCAAAAAAACCAGCTGGAACGCGATCTGGAAACGGTCGGGCGCATGATCTCGCGTTCCGAATCGGCCGCCGCGCCGGATGCGGCTTCTGTCGAAGAAGACGCGTGGTTCGCCATGGCCGCCGAGTTGAAACGGATCCGGGAACTTCATGCCGGCTGGACCGACGTCTGGGATTTCAACGCGCAGGCCGCCCGGCACGACGAACGCGTGCTTGGCGGCGCTTCTCCCGCCCATCCCCATTACGCGCAGGCGTTGGAAGCGGTTCGGGAACTGATCCGGCCGCATCAAGGGGAATCGGGGCTCGATATCGGAACGGGAACCGGCAATCTGGCCGGACTGCTGATTCGCGAAGGCGCCGTCATGTCGGCGGCGGAGCAGTCTAGCGCCATGCTGGAGATCTGTCGGGCCAAACTGCCTCAGCTCGACGCGCGGACGGGGAACTTCCTCTACCTGCCCTTCAACCGCGGCAGCTTCGACTTCGCGGTCAGCAGCTATGCTTTCCATCACTTGAACGACGAGCAGAAGCCTTTGGCCCTGCGGGAAATCCGTCGGGTGCTGAAGCCCGGCGGCCGATTTTGCCTGGCCGATACGATGTTCGAGAACGCGGCGCATCGCGAACGCCGAATCCGGGAACTTGAACAGATTGAACGTTCGAGTTCCCGGCCGGGAGAGCCGGAGCTTTCTGCGGGATCAGAAGCCGGGGAGCTTCTTCAGATTCGGAATTCGTACGAAGCGCAGCTCGACGAACTGCTGCTTCTGCTGGACTCGGAAGGGTGGCAGACACAATGTTCCCACGTGTCGGGCCGGGTCTACGCCCTATTGATATCGACTTGAATCTTCGAAGCGGCGCGGCGTTCTCCGTGCCGCTTTTTTGGTGCGTTTGTCGAGCCTTCCTTTCCTGTTCCCAACTTCCCGATCTCCCCGCTTGACCTTGACGCCGCGTCAAGGTCTATGCTTGTCTGCAGGCGAAACCGTTCCGCGGCATGCGTCGATTCCGACAAGTGCCGCCGTGTTTTGCAAAGAGGGAGGAGAAGAGGATATGACCGAAGAATACGGAAAAATCGCACGCGAAGAAGCCGGTCTTGTGATCGAAGGCGCGGCGATTGTCACCATGGAAAACAAAGAGAGACCCGAGAACGGTCCGTTTATCGGAGATATTCGGATCGTCGGCGGAAGGATCGACGCAATCCGTGCCGGAGATTCGGGTCCTCCCGGCCTGGCACAACCCGGAGACGAGATCCTGGATGCCCGCGGACGCGCGGTCATGCCGGGGCTCGTCAACGCGCATCAACATACCCCGATGGCGCTGCTGCGCGGGTTCGCAGACGAACTGAAGCTGATGGATTGGCTGGAATCGAAGATGTTTCCGGCCGAAGCCCGAATGACGCCCGACGATATCGCGGCGGGCTGCCGACTGGCGATGGCCGAGATGATCCGTTCGGGAACGACGGCTTTTGCGGATATGTATATCCATATGGACCGGATTGCCGAAGAGACTCTTCGCAGCGGGATGCGGGCTTCGCTGACTCGCGGCTTAATTACCGCGGACGATGATAACGGACGGCGCATGAACGAAGCTCTTGATCTGATCTGTCGCTTCGAAGGCGCCGGTAACGGGCGTATTACGACCATGCTCGGTCCTCATTCGCCTTATCTGTGCTCGCCGGAATCGCTCGGCGAGATCGTCCGCTTGGCAGAAGAAATGGATATTCCGATCCATATCCACCTGGCGGAGACGATCGAAGAAGCCGCGATCATTCGCGAGCGCTGCGGCCGTACGCCAACCGAGCATCTGCATGAGTTGGGTCTGCTGGACGCACGGACGCATACGCTGCTTGCGCACGCCGTTCATTTGAGCGCCAGCGATATCCGATTGCTGCGCGGTATGCGCGGCGGCGTCAGCCATAACCCGGTCAGCAATATGAAGCTCGGCTGCGGAACGGCCCCGATTGCGGCCATGCGCCGCGAAGGCGTCAATATCGGTCTCGGAACCGACGGAGCCGGCAGCGCGGCAACGCTCGACATGTTTCAGGAAATCCGCGCGGCCGCCTGGATGCACAAATCGGCAGCCGGTGACCCCGCTGCATTCGGCGCTTACGATGCCCTGCATATGGCTACGGCCGGCAGCGCGGAACTGCTTGGACTCGGCTCAGAGATCGGCATGCTGACCGTCGGAAGAAAAGCGGATCTGATCCTGATCGATATGCGCAGGCCGCATCTTCAGCCCGTACACGACCTCTACTCGCTGCTTGCCTATGCGGCAAACGGTTCCGACGTCGAGACCGTCATCGTCGACGGCCGCTTCCTGATGCGCGATCGGCAGCTGCTGACGATCGACGAAGAAGCGGCGCTGCGCGAAGCCGCAGCCGCCGCGAGGCGGATCACTGCCGGCATCTAGGCATCGATCGATTACAAGCCAGGTATAAAAAAAGAACCCGCGGCATCATTCCTCGTATGCCGCGAGTTCTTCCTGCAATCTTTCCAGCCCGATCCGGGCCTGCTCCGCTTCCGAACGCAAATCGCGAAGACGCTCGTCCGGTCCGCCCTGCGAAGCCGAAATCTCGGCCTGCAGCCGCTCTACCCGATCTTTCAGTTCCCCGATCCGGTATTCGAGATGCGCAATATCCGAAGAAGCTCCGGTCTGCGAACTGCCGCGCTGCGAATAGGTCATCGGTATGCCCCCTTTTCCCTTTTTGATTTTCCTCACTATATCCAAGTCTCTCCGGAAACGCAAGACCGAAGCAGGCCAAAGCCGCTTTTCCCGATGGAAAAGCGGCTTTGGCCTACATGCTGCCGCAGATTACTTGATTTCAATTTCCTGCGGCTCCATGATCGGCTGCCAGTACGCGGTGATCTCCAGTACGGCAGGTTGGGCAATCTTCTCTTCCTCCAGCTTGAACACGGTCGACTCGACCAGTTTGTCTTCTTTTTTCTCACGGATCATCGAATTTGAGACCAGCTTGTGTGCCTTGCCTTCCGCATCGGTGAAGGTTTCGCCAAGATTGAATTGAACCGCGTTTCTTGCAACAAAATCATTATATTCGCCTACTGTGTAATGCAGTTCAAGCGTTTTTTTGTCGGGATCGACTGCCGCTTTAATATTGGGATTCCCTTTAAGGATCTCACCGGTCGCGGTATTGATAATCAATTCGGTTTGATCCGGATCAACGGCCGAGATGCCCGACACGGAAAACAGAATCGAATCCCGGTTTTCCAGTTTGACACTGTCAAAAATCAATGTATTCGCCCCAGATTCCTTGCCCAGAAAATTCGGACTTTCGGTTTGCGATTTGTTTTTCACAGTCAGCTTCGGTTCGATCAGACTGAAGATCCGCTTGTCGTTCGCCGTATCCGTTACATAATCCAGATAAATGCCGATTGGAGAAATCTCCAAATTTTCTACCCGGATTCGCTGTCCGGCAACCACGAGTTCGGCTTCGGTCTTTACGGTTTCGATCTGCGGATTCAAAGCCTGCGGGTGTGCTTTGAACGGGACTTCCATCGCCGTTTTCTCGCCTACAGGCTTTCCGAATTCCCCAGGGACAACGGTGGTTTGGAACGTCGCGGCTTCCGGATAATTAGTCCCCGGAGACAGCTGGATTTCCGAAAAATAGGTCCCGGTTGCCCCCGGCGCGACGTTCGGACTTGCCGCCATGTCGGTACTTAACCATTTTGTATAAATCCCTGTCCCAAAGTCCACGTTCGTGTTCTGGAAAAACACAGGCTGATCCGTTTCATTTTTTAGCGAAAAAGCTACCAGCATACGCCGCTCATCCATGGCTTCACCACGCAGCGTCAGCGTATAGCCGTCTTTTTTCACTGTTTGGTTCAAGGAAGACATGTGTCCTCCTTGGATAGCTTTATAGTATTTGGAATCCATGCCGATTCCCCTATAGTCCTTCATCTTTTCTTTCGCTGATTCCGGAACCTGCGGCGCTGCCGCCGTCACCGCGCTGCGATCCGATGCTTCTCCCGGACCGTCCGCCCCAGGCATCAGCGACGCAGACAAAGCAATGATCGCAGCCGCCGCAGCCGCCGCTGCCCCGGTTCCATACACCGTCCGGTGGCGTGCCGAACGTTTCCGGCCTTGTACAATGCCTTTTTTCACCGCTTCTTTCAACTCCATCTGCCCTACCTGCCTCGAATCCCTGTCCATCTGCTCCGCATCTCTTGCCAGCTTCTCTTCTTCGCGCTTCGTCATATTCGGTTTCTCCTTTTCTAAAAAAAGTTCATAAAAACTGTCTCAGCTGCTTAAGCCCTTCGCGCAGCCATGTTTTGATCGTACCTTCCGGTCTGCCAAGTACTTTCGAAATTTCCGCCGTTGTCATGCCATGATAATATTTGAGATTCACCGTATGCCGATATTTCGGTTTCATCCGCTCGAACGCCCGTTCCAGATCGATTCGATCGTTGCTTCGCATTTCTTCCGCATGCTTCTCCTCGATCTCTGCCGCTGGAAATGAACGCTTTCTGCGTCTTAATTCGTCCATACAGCAGTTGATGACGATCCGGATCAGCCAACTATCGAACACATCCGGGTTGTTCAACTTTTTGCGTTTAATCCATGCCCGGCAGGATGCTTCCTGTACCGCTTCCAGCGCATCCGCCTCCCGGCGCAAATAACTGAAAGCGATCGCATACAATTTCCGCTGCCGCTCCGAGATTTTTTGAAAGAACAGTTCTTCTTCCGCGTTTGCAGAGCGTCCCCTTTCTTTGCGCTCCGCTTCCTCCACCGCCTTCTCCATTTATCCTTCCCCTCCTGTCCGGACTGCTGCAGCAGTCCCGCCCGACGGAACCGGAGGCGCCATTTCGGCACTTCCGATATCAGCCTTTTGCAAAATCTGATATAAGTAAGACTCCATAGCCGAAGAGAACGATTGATTTATTTTAGCAAAAAGCGGAAACCCGGAGAAAAAAAACGCCTCCCGAAGGAAAAGGTGCACGGCGGCGTGGTTCTTTTTCTAATCGATTATGTATAATAGGCGGCGCTTGGGGGAGAAACGGTTTCCGAGGTTTTAAAAATACGCAAAAGGCCGAACGACAAGGTCGTCCGGCCGCTTCGCCTATTTCAGCGTAATCTCCTGCTCATTTCGCGTCCATCCCGGCGCGCTGACGACTTTGAAAGTCAGCGGCTGCGGATAATCGAGCTTTTCCAGATAGAAATAGTTGGAGGCGGTCCCGTCCGCGTTGCTTATGCCTCCGCCGAATGTGCCCGTGGCATCCGTCTGCATCTTATGCACGTTTCCGTCTGCGTCCAGGAAGTTGATATCGAACATCACGCTCCGGCCTTCGGCCCAATCTTTGGACGACGTAGGATAAGTCACCGTCAGACGCTGCAGCCCAGTCGAGTCTGGGCTCAGGCTAGCCGCGTAATCGTCTCCGGGCGCGCGCAGCACCTCCGATTTATCGGTATCGACGACGAAGGCGCTGCTTCGTTTCGGCGTGTTCGCGTTCCCTTCCGCCCGGAACGAGATCGAATCGGGATGTCCGTTCCCCGTCACATTGGCGTAGACCAGCTCGTAGTTTTCGCCGTCTTGTTCCGGATAAGGCCATATGCCCTCGCGAGCAAGCGTCTGCTCCCTGCCGCCATCCCTGACAACGAGCCGCGGATTTACCAATCGATAGAAGACTTTATACGTGTCTTCGCTCAAGGTCAGATAAATCCGCAGCGGCGTGACCCGCAGACGCTCGATCTCGAGGGACTGGCCTTCTACCGTAAACTTCCGGGGCTGCTCGAAGACGATATCCTCTTCTTCTGCTGCCGTCGAGGCTATCGTCAGCGGCACGTCGAAGGTCTGCAGACGAGCGTCATCCGCTACGCTGCGTCCCGACAAGGCGGAAGCTTTCAACGTAAACTGCTCCGAATCGCTGAATTCCGGACGCAGCGGCAGCGTGAGAACCCCGTATTGAGCATGCTCCAACACGTCGAACTGTTCGATCGGAAGCGCGTAGTCATCTTCCCACATTGCCGTTTTTCCGGTCGAAGCGTCCAGCAGCTTAGGCTTGTCCAGCGACAGGCGGTCTCCGTTAGGGCCTTTTAGCGTGTAAAACAGCGTCAAGCTGCGGCTGTCGCGCACCGCTCCCTGAATGTCCAGCGCAAAACCGGCGCGTTCCGAACCGGTATCGATCGGCGTCACCGCGCCTCGCTTCAGCGCGCCGCCGATCGTCAGATCCTGGCGCATAACCAGCGGATAGAACGGTTCAAGTGTAGGGTCAAGCTGCGGCAGATTCTTCGCCTGTGTCGATGCCGCCGATTCGGAAGAAGGCTGTCCTTCTCCCGCGAGACCACTGTATCCGATGAGCAGGGCCCCTGCGACAAAAGCCGCCGCCCCTATTCCTCCGTAAGCGAAACCCGCTCTCCGGTTCGTCCGACCCTTCGCACGTTCCATGCCTCTTCGAACAGCCGCGCTTCGCCGCGCAGCCGAAGGCATCTGCCGAGTGCGACGATCCTGTTCTGCCGCTTCCGCCAACATCCGTTCTTCGGTCCGATATTTTTCCATTTTCGCGTTCCTCCCCGCTTCTTAGCGATCCTGCTCCAGCCGGCTGCGCATTCGCTTGAGAGCCCGATACAGCCTTGTCTTGACGGTACTCTCCGGCTTGTTCAGGATTCGGGCGATTTCGCCCAGCGTCATATCGTGATAAAACCTCAGCGTCAGCACATGTCGGTATTTTTCCGGCATATGCCCCAAAGCCCGTTCCAGATCGATCCGGCTGGAGCTGCGCATCTCGGACGCTTGGATGGCTCCTTCGCCGATCCGTTCGACCGGTACCACCTTTTTGCGCCGCCGGAGTTCGTCCATGCAGCAGTTGATCATAATGCGGATCAGCCATGAATCGAACAGCGCGTCTTCTTTCAACGATTTCCTTTTGGACCACGCCCGGTATGAAGCTTCCTGCAGCATCTCCAGCGCGTCCGCGTCACTGCGCAGGTAGCTGTAGGCGATGCTGTACAGTTTGCCGCTCTGCCTGTCGATCCGTTCGAAAAAGTACTCTTCGGTATGCTCGCGAACGCGCTCTCCCGATTTTTCCAGTCCCAGCGTCTCGCCCACCTTCTCTCCCCCTCTTGTCAAACTGCACCGCTATGACGGACAGACGGCATCGGAAAGTTTCAATCCACGCAAAAAAAGCCGTACGGTTCTCCCTGCCGGGATAAACCGTACGGCGAAGCGGAACCGCTGCCGTCATGCGTTCAACGATCCGCCGTTTCCTTAACCTCTCAGATCGCGCTTCGGAAATTCGTTCATCCATTCGCGCAGCAGCGCAGGCGTGAGTTCGGCCGGCGAAGCGACATGATGGTCGGCGTCCGGCAGCGTCTCTTCCGTGCCGATCCCCACCGCTGGCATGCCTGCGCGGTGGATCGAGATCACGCCCGCTTCGGCGTCTTCGATCCCGATGCAGCGCAGCGGATGGACGCCTACGCCTTCGGCCGCGTTCAGGAAGATTTCCGCGTCCGGCTTCTGCAGCGCGACCGCGCCGGCATCCGCGACGTAGTCGAACAGATCCGTGACTCCGAGACGGTCCAGTACGGTCGGCGCGTTGCGGCTGGCGGAAGCCAGTGCCGTGCGGATCCCGTCGCGGCGCAGCGCTTTGAGAAGCTTGCGCACGCCCGGCAGCAGCGCTTCCGGGGTCAGCGTGGCCAGCAGTTCTTTGTAGCGCTCGTTTTTGCTGTGCGCGAGTTTTTCCATTTCTTCAAGCGTATACGCCCGGTCTCCGTTTTGGAGAATAAGCTTCAGCGAAGTCATCCGGTCCACGCCTTTGAGCTTCTCGTTATGCTCGCGGTCAAACGGAATGCCCAGTTCGTCGGCGAGATCTTTCCAGGCCTGATAATGCAGTTCGGCCGTGTCGGTGATGACTCCGTCGAGGTCGAACAGCACCGCGCCCAACACCCGGTTCGGCAGGGTCAGCTCTTCTTCCAGCTCCACGTCGACGCCGAAGTGTTCCAGCTTGATCGGTTCGCCTTCCAGCAGCCGGTACGTCGTGGATTCCTGGGTCGCGTTGACATACAGCCTGCGCCCTCTCCATTTCAGGGAGAAGCTGCAGCGTTCCCACTGACCCGGCAGCAGCGGACGAAAGCTCAACTTGCCTTGATCCTGCTTCATGCCCGCGAAGCCGTTGACGATCGCGAGGCGGCTGCCGGCCATCGCGGCGGCGTGAATGCCGTCTTTGACATTGCCGTGCGTATCGTCAAGATCCAGCCGCGAAGTTTCCATGAAGAATTCGTAGGCCTGATCCATATACCCGAGTTCCGAAGCGACCATCGAATGCACGCAGGCGGACAGGGACGAATCGTGCGTCGTAAGCCCTTCGTAATAAATATATCCGCGCGCTTTCTCCGCCCGGGTGAAGCGTTCCGGCTGGACATGGAAAGCCAGGACCAGATCGGCCTGCTTCAGCACCTGATGCCGGTAGATATCCATCGGATGATAATGGAGCAGAAGCGGGTATTTTTCTTTTGGCGTATTGGCAAAATCCCACGGCGCCTTGTGCAGGAAAGAGTCGTCCTGGCCGATCATTCCCCGGTCGCGGTAAATGAACATCTCTTCGGCCATCTTGCGCCACGAGCCCAGCTCGGCATCGGTAAGCTGGAGACGGTCGCACAGCTCCTCGTATTGACCTTCGTGCTGTTCTCTCATTTCTTCCAGCAGATGAACCGTATATTCGAATTGATCCTGGACCATGACGTTCGTATAGGCGTTGTTGTTCACAAGCGCCGTATACTCGTCGGGTCCCGTAACGCCGTTGATACAGAACCCGCGGCCCGGAATGAAGCTGCCGTAACCGGCGAAGAAGCGGCTCGTCTCGATAAGGATCTCCAGTCCGTCGCCGTACTTATAGTTCGGATCGTCGACGGATTCGTTGTACAGCTTGATCGCATGGGCGATATCGGCGTTGATATGAAGCTGGGCCGTTCCGGCCGGGAAATAGGCGGACGTTTCTTCGCCGCTGATCGTTCTCCAAGGGAATAGGGCCCCTTTGAAATTCAGCTCTTCGGCGCGGCGGCGCGCTTCCGGCAGAATATAGTAGCGATAATCCAGCAGTTTGCGGGCAATCTCCGGCTCGGTATGGAGGAAAAACGGGAACACGTACATCTCGGTATCCCAGAAGTAATGCCCCTCGTATCCTTCCCCGGTCAGTCCCTTGGCGGCCATATTGGTCCGTCCGTCGCGGCCGACGGATTGGAACACGTGGTAGGCGCTGAACCGGAGTCCCTGCTGCAGCGCATCGTCGCCTTCGACCACAATATCGGCGGACAGCCAGAATTCGTCCAGAATGCCTTCTTGAATCGCCGCGTAGCTGTCATAGCCCCGTTCCATCGCTTCGTCGAGCTGACGGATGCCTTCTCTCCACAGGTCGCCGGTATTCGGTTCTTCCGAAGCATGATAGACGATATATTTCTCCATCACGAATTCGTCGCCGGGCTGCGCGGCTAACGTGAAACGTTTCTCCACCTTGCCGCTCGAAGCTTCCGTCGTCAGTTCGTACTCCCCGCCGGTCAGTTTATGCTCGACCGCACAGGCTACGTGGAATCCGGTGACCCGGGTACGCTGCATGATGCCCGCGTAGGTCCGGTCTTCGCGCATTTCCAGAGTGGTCAGTACGGGACCCGAGAACGAAGAACCCGAACGCGGATCGCCCGAAGACGACTGGTTGACGACATTGCCGTCGATTTCCGACTCGAAACGGACCGTACCTTCGAAGTTCATCGGTTTGACCGTGCAGCGCAGCAGCAGCAGATGCGGATCGTCCAGCGAAGCCATCCGCTCGAACGTGATCTCCACTTCCCGCCCTTCCAGCGAGCGCCACTGGATCGTGCGGGTCACGGTGCCTTTGCGCATATCGAGCTGGCGCCAATAACCGAACAGCGTACCCTGGAACATATGTACAGGTTCGTCGTCCAGCCAGATCCGGATGATCTGGGCGTCGGCCACGTTGAGCATCGTTTCGCGGTCGCGTGCCGAACCGTACGTTTCTTCCCCGTATACGATCGGAGCCGATTCGTAGAACCCGTTGATATAGGTTCCGCGCAAAGACGTTCCCAGCGGCCCGTAATATCCTTCTTCGAAATTGCCCCGCATGCCCAGATACCCGTTGGCTACGGCAAAGATCGTCTCGTCGCGCAAATTCTGTTCGGTGTCCAGCGTATGCTCGGTCACCGTCCAAGGCTCGTAAGTATAAATCGGTCCCCCGGCTGAGTGCTTCATAGATTTTCCTCCCATTCCATTCGTTCTGTATCCCGTTCATTCTTTATCCCATTCGTTCTTTTTCACGCAGACTCCTGCTTCATTACCCAACTGGCTCCCGGTAAATAACTGGTCCAGGCAGAAAAGAATACGAAAAATTTAAAGAAAGCGTATTCCTATGCAGGTCCGAAGGTACGTCAGGCGTTGAGCAGCGGGGCCCCGGCCTTCTTCCTGTACGGATTCCCCGCAGCCCATAAAAAGAGAGCCTCCGCCGGGTGGCGAAGACTCCAAGTCAGGGTTTTATTGAAAGGGCTTACATCTGCATTATAATCGCAGGTTTTCGTTTTGTGAATCCCTAATTTGTCAAAAAAGCGGAAGAACTTCGAAGTAAGCGGACAAATCATCCGAAAACCCTCCATTTCTCCCGCTGCGTCCTGTTTATGCCTTTTTATCCCGGAGACGAGGGCTGGACATTCCGTTTAAAAAGAAGATCCGCTTTACTCCTGCGTATCCCCGCCGCTTTCAAGAAGCATGACGGACGCCGCTTCTTCAAGCACCTTGTTCATCAGCGGCACATACACATCCCAGTAAAAAGCATCTTCGCTGCCCGGCGGGTCGAAGGTAAACCAGCTTTTGAATGTCGGCCACCCCGCATAACGCCGCCAGAACGGATATTCGTCGTGGTCGGCGTAATCGCCCGCGAAGTAGTAACTGATCTGACCCGGAGCGGCGGAACCCTGAGAAGCCGAATCGGCGGTTCCCGGCGCTTCATGCCGGACAATCGCCGGAAACCGCTCGCGGATTCCGTGTTCGGCGAGCAGCGCCCGGCCGTTGCCGGTCAGCTGCAGATCATATTCCGCCAGCACCTCGCTGCCGGATGAAGCCGTTACAATATCGAACCAATAATTATACCGGTTCTCCGCATTCAGGCCGAAACGCCCGCGTCCGGCATCGGTGAACGAGATCCGCGCCCCGCCTTCGGTCTCTTCGCCTTCGCGCATCACGAACAGATCTCCGTCTTCCTCGACAAACAGGAATCCGGCGCCCGTGTACGTCCATTCCCGCCCCGTCACTTCCCGGTAGCGGCCCGGCACCCAGGCCGGCACTTCGACGCCGGCCGACAGATCCGGGAAGTAGCGGGCGGTCCAGCCTGTCCATTCCATACCCAGCAGCGCGCTTGCCCGTTTGCGTACCGCTTCTTCCGTCGGCGCGGCAAGCGAATTGAACTCGGCGACGATCATCGTCCCCCGGGCCGCCGCCGCTTCCATGACGTTGACATCGGCGGTCTTCAATCCTCCGTTTTGATCCCGGGGAGCGCCTCCGCCGGCATTTTCCGGCACCTCTTCGCCCGCTGCCGCCTCTTCGCCGCTTCGCTCTTCCTCCAACCCGTAGGTATCGGCGATATAGAGCAGCTGCGGTTCGCCCTTCATCTCCGCAAGCGTCCGCTCCTGCGGACGCGTCCCGTTCTTCTCCGGGTAATTGCCGTAATAGTCGAGATCGTACAGATATTTGCCTCCGGTTTCCGTCCGGTATTTCTGCTGGTTCAGCACCCAGAACAGCCCTTTGTGTTCCCGGTAGCTGTCGTCGGTCACCGTCTTGTCGAGCACGGCGACGGACAGCGTACGGGCGGGGCTGACTTCCCAGATGATCCACGGCAGCAGCAGAAGCAGCATCAACGCGGCCAGTCCCGCCCAGAAGCGGGGAAAAGGTTTCTTTTTTTTCAACTGCGGCTCACTCCTTCTTCTCCGGCGGAACCGGCTGCGCTCCCTGGATCGTTCCCGGTTTCTTGTTTGCTCCAAGCACATTGACTCTCGTCATTTCACCCCAACCGTGCTTTTTGCCGCGAATCGCCTGGAACAACCCTTCGGTCCGCCACCACGTCATAACCGGCCGGTACCAGAACGATTCGGACAGCGCGTAAAAGAACAGCCGGAACGTATCCGAAATCCGGTTGTAATTGTGAAACCGCCATTCTTCGAACAGCACGCTCATCGTCGACATCAGCGAACCGAAGAGCAGCATGACCAGAGCCAGCATCAGCGAAATCTCCACGTTGATCCGATCAAGGAGAAACCCGGTTATAACCGTGAAATAACCAAGCAGTTCCACAAGAGGACCAAGCAGCTCGACCAGCAGGAAGAACGGCATCGAAATCATCCCCACCCGCCCGTAACGGGGATTAAAAATCATTTTTTTGTGTGCCCGCAGACTTTCGTACAGCCCCCTGTGCCAACGTGTTCGCTGTCGTTTCAAAATGGTTAAGCTTTCCGGCGCTTCGGTCCAGCAGACCGGTTCGGGTACATAGACGATACGTGCCTTGCTGTTCTTGCGTCGGATCAGTTCGTGCAGCCGAACGGTCAGTTCCATATCTTCCCCGATCGTCTCCGTCTCGTAACCTCCTACCTCGACGACCCAGCTTTTTTTGAATACGCCGAACGCGCCGGAGACGAGCAGCAGCATATTGTAGCGGCTCAACCCGATTCGTCCCATCAGGAAAGCCCGGAGATATTCGACGACCTGCATGACGACCAGCGGTTTATGAGACAACCGGACGCTTTCGCTGCTCAGATATCCGCTGTCGACCTCGCTCCCGTTGGCAATGCCCACACTGCCTCCGGTTGCCACAATTTCTTCGCCGGGACGCGCATCCATGATCGGTTTGACCACTTTGATAAAAGCATCCGCATCCAGTACCGTATCGCCGTCAAGAGACACGAAGTAGGGATACCGGCAGACGTTGATCCCCACATTCAGCGCATCGGCCTTCCCTCCGTTTTCCTTGTCGACCAGCACGAGATTGGGATGCCGCAGCGACCGGTAGACGGCGCGCAGCGGCTTCGTTTCTTTTTTGAGTCCCGAAAAAGGCACCCGCCCTTTCACTTCGGTCATATCGAACTCTTCCAGCATGATGGGTACGGTACGGTCTTTCGAACCGTCGTTGACGACGACGATCTCGAACTGCTTGTAGTTGATGCTCAGCAGCGACCGCACGCTTCCGACGATATTGATCTCTTCATTGTAGGCGGGCACGATAATACTCAGCGGCGGGACAAGTTCGGTCTCCAGAACGGTACTGTACTGAATTTCGCTCAGATCCCGGTCACGCCAGAGACTAAACCCCGCGGCCGCGGTAAGAAACAAATATACGCCGGCAGACAAAGCCACATAGACGATGATAAGGATACCGAAGATCCGGTGCGCTTCGATCAAAATATCAACCCACGTTCCGTTCATAAGCCCTCCTTTCGAGCGTTTCCACCGCCATATCGCGCGCAAAACGGTCGGGATGTTCTTGCGCGATTCGCCCGATTCGTTCTAAGCCGTTCCGGTAATTCGACAGCGAAGCGGCCGCTTCCCGGCGCACTTCGTAGGCGGGGTCGGCCATCAGGTTCTCCAGATGCGGTGCGAATCGATCTTGGCGCACGGCACCGGCCAGGCGGGCCTGCATCATTCGCTCGGGCCAGATGATGGCTTCGCCCTGCGACAAGCGTTCTTCCAGCACATCCGCCGCTTCCGGTGTCATATAACCGAAATTGGCCAGCGCTTTGAGCGCGCGGATCCGGGTCTCCCGGTCTTCGGAGCGCATGGATCTCTCCAGCAGTTCCAGCACTTCGATCGTGCGCACATTGCCGAGCCGCAGCGTATCCAGCAGACAGCGCCGAACCCGGATCGGCAGGCTCTCGAAGCGCCGCACCAGTTCCTCCAGGCGCTCTCCCTGGAGCGCAACCAACACCTGCATCAGCTGCAGTTCGGAGAAGCGCTCCGCCGCAATATCGAAATAGTCCGATGTCTCCTGCGCCTGCAGCGAAGCCAGCGTACGAACGAGCAGAAACCATTCGTCGTCGCTTTTCGGACCGTTCTCCAGCAGGCCGAGGCGTTCGATCAACCGGTCCTTCAGCCCGGTCATCCGAAACTTCTCGATATGGAGCAGCACGTTCATCCGGTCTCCCCAGCGCCGCCGGCCGAGCAGATATTTGTACTCTTCGGCAAAATAATCCGCGGCAAAAGCATAAATCCGTTCCCGTTCCGTGTGCGACGCGCTGAGCGCAAGGCGGCTGAGCAGCGCTTCTTCCAGAGCTTCGCGGCGCAGCCCTTCGCCCGACATTTCCAAGCGGCGGCTCCGCTCCCCGCTGCCGAGATATTCGACGAGCGGGGAGTCGGGGTCCGCAAGTCTGCGGGTCGCTTCGGCGACATGCAGACGGTGGCGGGTCCGAAGAATCTTGCGTTCGACCAGGTAGAACAAGGTCAGACCGATCAGCATAATCAGGATGGCGACGGCCGTCCACAGTACCCGCAGAACGCCCGCATCGCTCATTGGAAAGCCCTTACCTTCCCCAGCAGACGCCGGACCCTGGCTTCGAGCTCAACCATGCTGAAAGGCTTCGTCATGTAATCGTCGGTACCCGCACGGATCGCTTCCGCAATTCCCCGCTCGTCGCCGACACCCGTGAGCATCAGCACCGTATAGATCGGCTCGTATTCGCCGCTTCGCAGCCTTGCGAGCACTTCCATCCCGTTCATCCGGGGCATCATGCGGTCAAGGATCAGCAGGTAGCGGGATCCTCCGGCATGCCAGGGATCGCTCAGGAATTCTTCTCCGTCGGCAAACGAACGGATCTCCAACTCGTATTCCTCTTCCAGACTCTGAAGCTGCTGCTTCAAAATGGTACGCATCAAAGGATCGTCGTCGATCAAAGCGAGCCTCAGCTGGGAAGCCTCCAGGTCTTCGCCTGCGGCGGCGCCGGACTGCTGCGCGCGCTCACGGCCGGCGGCCGCTTCGAGCGCCCGCGCCGCCCCGGACAGCGCCCGCTGCCGCGTGAATCCTTCCTGCGCTTCGACCACGCCGTGCAGAACCGTAACTTCCACCTCGCGGGTCATCGCGGCAATCTCCTCGTCGAGCAGGATCCGCTCCAGGAATTCGCTGCTCTGATCCGCATTGATCCCCGGCTGCAGCAGATAAAACCGCCCGGCGCGATCCCGCGCCCAGATATCGCGCGGTTTGAGCAGACGGCGAACGGCATCCGAGAAGTCTTTGAGCAGACGGTCGCCTTCGCGGTAGCCTGTCCGCTCGTTCAAGCGGCGCAGACCGTCCAACTCGACGGCGGCCAGCGCAAGCGGTTCGTTCAGCTCTCCGAGCAGCCCGATTCGACGGGTCAGCTCACTTTCGAGAAACGGCATCCCGTAAGCGCCTGTTGTCTGGTCCAACATCAGCTGCGCGGTTACCCGGCGCCGGCGCCGGATCAAGCGGCGGATGCGCACGACAAATTCGTCGGGATTCATCGGTTTGGCCAGGAAATCGTCGGCGCCTTCTTCGTAAGCCTGCAGGCGCGTTGCGTCGTCGCTTTTGGCCGTCATCAGCACCACGGGAATCATATAGCGGTCGCACAGTTCCCGCAGGCGTCCCATCAGTTCGAATCCGTTTTGTTCCGGCAGCAGGACGTCAAGCACCGCGCAGTCCGGTCTCATTTCGTAGAACCATTCTACCGCTTTGTCGAATCGGGGCGTCGCAAACACGGTGAATCCGCGCGACTCCAGGATATCTTTTAACAGCGCCAGCAGCCCCAGATCGTCGTCGAGCAGCAGAACCGTCCCTTCGGATTCCGCTGTTCCTTCGAATTCTTCCGCAAATTCCGGCTGCTCCCGCCGTGGCACCTGCGGTGCCGGTTCTGCGGGAACCGCTCCGGATTCTGCGTCCGGCGAACCCGTCAGATTCGACAGTGCCCGGCGCAGATTATGCCCTTGGGACGGCGGCCCGTCCGGTCCGGAATTCCCGGAAGCCGGCGCCGGGTACAAGCCCGCGCCGGTCTCGCTCGGCCAGCCGCCTCGGCCCGGCACTTCGAGCAGCCGCCGCAGCATTTCCAGCCGCTCCGACAGCTCTTCTCCCGTAAACACGCGGTCTCCTTCTTCACGAAAATCGTTCATCAGACGCAGCGACACTTCATACCACTGCTGCAGACCGATGGTTCCCGAAGTTCCCTTGATCGAGTGCAGCATCCGGTAGACGGTGCGCTCGTCCGTCCTTGCGTCCGGATTCAGCATGCGGTCAAGATTCTCCGCCGCCTGTTGGGTGAACAGCTTCTGGTATTTATTCATAAAGGGCCCCCTTATCTTCGCTTCCGATCTCCACGATCGAAAAATCCGAGTTCACTTCGACCTGACGGATATCCAGTCCTTTTTGTTCCAGCGAAGCTCTGGCAAACGGCTCGCTCGGCGCGGGAATGGCAAGTGCGGGACGCGTCGGCGGATCTTCGATCAGCCGCCGGCCAAGCTCCAGCAGTTCCTTTACCGTAAACGGCTTGCGCAAATAGGTTTCCAGGTCCGCTTCTTCATAATCCTGCGGCGGATCGAGCGCCGAGGAGATCACAATCGGAATTTGCAGGCCATCCTGTTCGCCCGCCAGCAGCCGGATAAAGTCCCAGCCGCCAAGTTCGCCGGCCAGGGACAGATCGACGATGCCCAGCACGGGCGGACGATTCTCCGAAGACTGACGCAGGGCAAGCAGCGCCGCTTCGGCTTCCGAGAACAGCACCGCCGCCCGTCCGTCTTCCCGGAACGCTTCCAGGACCAGGCGGCCGAGGCTTTCGTCGTCTTCGAGGATCAGCACGGCGCCGGCCGGATCCGCAAGTTCCAGTATCGGCAGCTCGAAGCGGAATACGCTGCCTTCCCCGAGCGTCGAATCGAACGAAATTGCGCCGCCCATATCTTCGATCATTTCTTTGACGATCGCAAGTCCGAGTCCGGTTCCGCCGATCTGTCTCCGGTCGGAATTGTCGACCCGGTAGAACTTTCCGAACAGCTTGGATTTGGCTTCCTCGGGAATTCCCAATCCGTAATCGCGGATCTCGACGATCCAGCGGTCTTCGCCGCGGCGGATCGCGCATTCGACGACTTCTTTGCCCGGCGAGTATTTGATCGCGTTGCTGAGCAGATTATGGAAGATCTGCTTCAGCCGGTCTCCGTCGCTTCGCACCGCGCAGATGCCTTCGGGCAGGCTCAACCGCACGGCATGACCCGAACGGCCGTCCCATTGGGCCGCCATATCTTCCGCAATCGGCTTGAGATCAAGAGGCAGCATTCGGTAGTTCTGCTTGCCCGCTTCGATCCGCTGAAGATCGAGAAAATCCCCGATCAGACCCGACAGGCGTTGGGCTTCGCCGTGGATGGTTCCAATATATTTCTGCGCTTTCTCCGGCTTGACGCTTCGGTTCAGCATCAGTTCGCTGAACCCCAGAATACTGGCCAGCGGCGTACGCAGTTCGTGCGAGACGACGCTGACAAACTCGTCGCGCATCCGGTTCGTTTCTTCTTCTTCGGTCCGGTCCCGGAAAACGAACAGCCGGACATCGCCCCAGACGACATCTTCGATCCGCCGGATATATACCTCGAAATACCGGGCCGACTGGCCGGGAGGCTCGAACGAGTAGCGCGTCCGTCCCCCGTCCAGATCGGAAGCGAGCGCCGCGCGTATACGATCTCCCGCATCGGCGACAATGCCGAGCCGTTCGTTCATCTCGTCCATCGCTTCGGCGAAATCCCGCCCCGTGCAGAAGATCGGGTCCAGCAGTTCGCCCGTAATCCGGTTGCACATCAGGATTTCGCCCTGCGGGCTGCAGACGATCAAGGCTTCGTTGATCGAATCGATCACCTGCTGCGTGGCGTCGCGCTGATCGCCGAGATTGCGTTTTTCCTGTTCCAATGCGCGGTTGAGCCGGTTCATCTCGCGGTTCTGCCGCTGGCGTTCCGCCTGGGTGAGCTGGGCGAACAGCGCTCCGATAAACTGTCGGATCAATCCGTCCGCAAGTTCCTCTTCGCCTTGTTCCGGCGAACGGTCGCCATAGAGAGTCAGCAGCAGGAAGCCTGCCGGGCGCCCTTCGCCCACTCCGTCATAGACGGGATAATAGGTATCCACGGCGGACTCGTAGGCGCCGTGCGCCCCTTTTTCCGCGCCCGATACGGGGCGGCGCCGCGAAACGGGACGATTGGTCCGCATCGCCTGCAGCGCCGGTCCGGCCGGTTCGCCTTCGAACCCGTCCGCCGACAGCGGATAACCGCCGCTGTACAGCACTTCGTATCCCCGTTCGCCAAAGCGCTTCAGAATCGTCTGCCGGGTCTCTTCTTCGGCAGACGATCCGCCGGATTCCTCCGGCGCGCCGTCTTTGGAGCCTTCGTTTCGGAAAACGAGCATTCCGGCATCCCGGCCGGTTACAAGCAGCAGCTGCCCGATCGCCCGCTCCAGAAAATCGCCCAGATCCGTCAAGCCGACCAGCGACTGCTGATAGGCGTTGATCGCTTCGAGCTGCTGTTCGCGATGCGTCAGCTGCTCGAGCGTCCGCTCCAGTTTCCGGCGCTGTTCAAGAATCTGTTCGTTCTGCGCTTCCAGCTCGTCGTTCTGCGCTTCCAGTTCTTCGCGCTGCTCTTCCATCCGGACCAGATTGTCTTCCAGTTCATATTGGCGGCTGCGAATGCCTTCGGCCATGCGGCCGATCCCGCCGAGCAGACTGCCGATCTCGTCGCCCCGCGAATAACCGCCGAGTTCAGCGGTTTCGCCGCGCTCGATTTTCCCTAACGCGGCCTCCGCGGCCACAATCGGCTGGATAAACGATCTTTTCAGATAGCGGATCAACAGCAGGGCCGCTCCAAGCGCAGCGATCAGCGCAAGCGCCGGTACAAGCAGAATGACATAGCCGAGTGTCCGAATCTGTGCCGTCAGCTCCCCGATCCGTTCGCGCTGCATATCGACCAGCCCGGCAAATTCCGTTTCCATTCTCCGGACAAGCGCGCTGCCTTCCGATTCGGACAGTTCCGCAAGCGACGCAATATCGCCGGCTCCGATCAGATTCATGGCCTGGGCCGAATACCGGTCAAAACGCTCGTTCAATCCTTCCAGTTCGGTCACTCCGCTTAATTTCTGCTGCGCCGTTTCGGCATAGGCATGCTCAAGCGCGTGGAACAGCCGATCGTATTCTTCCCGGAACGATACCGACTGCCGATACAGATCGTCCCGTTCGTAGGCCGCATAAGCTCGCAGATAGGACACCGTCTCAAGAAACGCCCGTTCGGTATCCTGCAGCAAATTCAGCCGCTCGATCCGTTTGTCGAGTTCGTCGGACAGCGAGACATACTGGCGGTGCACGATCAGTTCGGCCGCCGCAAGCAGCACGCCAAGAACGAGAAACAGCGTCAGGGTCCCGTAAACGATACGCCGCGACAGGCTTCCGGAAGTCCCTTCCTTCATGACGGCTGCTCTCCGGCCAGCTTATGCACGATCTCTGTCAGTTCGACCGGACTGAACGGCTTCGGGACAAACCTCGTCACGCCGGCCTGCATCGCCTGCTCCCAGTCTTTCTCTTCCGCTTTGGCGGTCAGCAAAATGACAGGCTTGTCCGCGTTCCTGCCGCCTTCGCTGCGCAGCCAGCGGCACACTTCCAGGCCGGTCGCTTCGGGCATCATGTAGTCGAGAATAATCAGGTCGTATTCGCCGTAGCGCAGGCTGTCCATCGCAAGTCGGCCGTCTTCGGCCTCGTCGATATCGTACCCTTCGTCCTCCAGCGTTTCCGTCAGCAAAAACCGCAGGACCATTTCGTCTTCGGCAATCAAAATCTTCTTCTTCATCTTGGCCACTCCGTTCCTTTAAAGGCTGCCGGGTTTGGAAGCCGATGGGATTTGCGCTCTTATTCCTAATCTTACCCCAAAACGATTCGTTCGTGCGAAAGCGTCTTTAAAAACCTCCCGTTTGGTATGGTATAATGAAGGCGCGGCCTTTTTGGCACGCTTTTTGCGATTCTGCAGCGATTCCACCAAGAGAAGGGGCCCAATAGATGATAGACTGGATCAATTCCGTATTCGACCGATTTTTCTCGCTGAATCCGATTCTGCTGAGCGTCCTGTTCACCCTGTTCTTCGCGGGCATGGCGTTCATGGCGCTGTTTATGCGGATGAGAGCCAGCAAACGTCCGCTGACGGTACGCAAGATCATGATGCCTCCGGTCGGAATGGCTACCGGCTTCTTCATGTTCGTGATCCGCGATATCCAGATTCCGTGGACGGGCGCGCTGATCGCGTTCCTTGTCGGCTGGTTCCTGTTCGCGTACCCGCTTATTCTCGGCACCAAGTTCGAACAGGTCGGCAGCGATCTGTTCGTCAAAAGGTCCAAAGCGTTTCTGTTCATCCTCGTTGTATTGATCGTGATCCGGCTCGCTCTGCACGGATACGTCGAACAGTTCGTGACGCTTCCGCAGACCGGCGGCGTGTTCTTTATTCTCGCTTTTGGCATGATCCTGCACTGGCGTCTCAACATGCTGCTGCGCTTCAAGCGCATGACGGGCGGCGGTACTCCGGCAGGTGCGGCGGAAGCTTGAGTGGCGGCCCTAGCCGCTTCGGCTGTACGGCACGAAGACCGTTAGCGCCGGCGCCGGGAACGCTGTCCGTCGTTCAAGGGATTCATCCCGGTTCTTCACGTGCATCCGCTCGCTCTAGAAATAAATGCGTGGGAACCCTTATTTCATTCCGGAATGCTTCTTCCCGGCCCGATTTTTCCCGGACGCGAGATCATCTTTCCAAGTTCAAACAGACGGGCGGCCCGTCAAGGAGGACGAAACATGCCAACCTTATCGCAGACCGAAAAACAGCTGGACATTTTACGCGAGATCGGCGATTTATTTGAAGAGATTGGCGAACCTTTTTGGTTGAGGGGAGGCTGGGCGATCGACTTTCGGATTGGCCGCGTCCTGCGCGAACACGACGATCTCGATCTGGTCGCCAGGCTAAGCGCCGAACAAACTATCGTAGGCCGACTGGAAGCTGCCGGCTTCGAGAGTCTCTTCATCAACGAGAAACAAACCGATTACCGAAAAAACGGCGTGGATGTCCAGATTCTGTATCTCACGCACAATGAAGGCGGCCCTCTGACTCCCCACGGGATCCCGGAGTGGGTATGGATGCCGGACTGTCTCGATCCGCGGGCTCACGAATTGAATGGAGTCCGCGCCCGCGTGCTCACCCCACAGCAGCTGTTGGCCGAAAAACTCGATTACGAACGCATCGGGCGTCCGAAAAGAGAAAAGGATACCGTCAGCAAAAAGCTGCTTCGCCAGCTGATCAACCAAGAACGGTAGCGGCATTCGAGGATACGCAAAAAAGGACGCCTCCTTGGGGAGGCGTCCTTTTTGCGCTGCCGGGTTGGAACCGGCGCTGCTAACTTAACGCTTCAGGCTTTTGCCGTTCGTCGCGATCACTTCTTTGTACCAGTTGAACGATTTCTTCTTGTAGCGCTCAAGCGTGCCGCTGCCGTCGTCGTGACGGTCCACGTAGATGAAGCCGTAGCGCTTTTTGAGCTGCGCCGTGGAGGCGCTGACAAGGTCGATACAGCCCCAGGTCGTGTAGCCCATCACTTCGACGCCGTCTTCGATCGCTTCGCCGACCTGCACGAGGTGATCGTTCAGGTAGTTGATGCGGTAGTCGTCTTCGACGGTCTTCTCGCCCTGATCGTTCGTGACCAGCTCGTCGACCGCGCCCAATCCGTTCTCCACGATGAAGAGCGGCTTCTGGTATCTGTCCCAGAACGAGTTCAGCACGTAGCGCAGGCCCTGCGGATCGATCTGCCAGCCCCACTCGCTCGCTTTGAGGTGAGGGTTCGGCACGCCGCCGAGCAGGTTGCCTTCGCCCTGGATTTTTTTCTCGGGATCGGCCGTTTCGCAGATGCTCATATAATAGCTGAACGAGATAAAATCGACCGTGTGCTTCAGCGCTTCCGCGTCACCGTCTTCGAATTTGATCTCGATGCCGTTCTCGCGCAGATAGCGCTTCATGTAGCCCGGGTACACGCCGCGCACGTGGATGTCGGCGAACGCCATGTTTTTGTGATCGGATTCCATCGCCTGGATCACATCGTCCGGGTTCGGCGTCAGCGGATAAATCGGCATGCTCAAGACCATGCAGCCGATCTGGAAGTTCGGGTTGATCTCGTGTCCGACTTTGACCGTCTTCGCGCTTGCGACCAGCTCGTGGTGAATCGCCTGGTACAGATCCTGCTTGCTGAGGTCTTTTTTCGGCGTCGAGATGCCTCCGCTCATGAACGGCGCTTCGAGGATCGAGTTGATCTCGTTGAACGTCAGCCAGTATTTGACCTTGTCTTTGTAGCGCTTGAACACCGTCGTCGCGTAATGCACGTAGAAGTCGACCAGCTTGCGGTTGACCCAGCCGTCGTATTCGCGCGACAGATGCAGCGGCGTCTCGTAGTGGGAGATCGTCACGAGCGGCTCGATTCCGTATTTATGGCATTCGTCGAACAGTTCGTCATAGAACTTCAAGCCTTCTTCGTTCGGCTCGGCTTCGTCGCCTTTGGGGAAAATGCGCGACCAGGCGATCGAGGTGCGGAACACTTTGAAGCCCATTTCGGCAAACAGCTTCACGTCTTCCTTGTATCGGTTATAGAAGTCGATTCCGATCAGCTTCATGTTGTCTTCCGTCGGCGCTTCCGTAATCAGCGGGTCGCCGCCGTGTCCGGCGAAGCCGCCTTTTGGCGTAACGTCCTGGATGGACCAGCCCTTCCCGTCCGTCTGGTAGGCGCCTTCCAATTGGTTCGCCGCTACCGCGCCGCCCCACAAAAAGTTTTCCGGAAACCGTGTGCTCATATCGATTCACTCCTGTGTGTTAGAATGGATAAAGAAGTCTTGATTTCAGCATAAACCGTGAAACGCGTTCCACGTCAACCCCAAGGAGCGACCCTATGTCCAATCTTGAAGAAATCGCGAAATTGAGCGGATTTTCCAAAGCGACCGTCTCCCGCGTCTTGAACAAATCCCGCCATGTCAGTCCCGAGACCCGAGAGAAGATCCTGAATGTGATCCGCGAAATGGACTACGTGCCGAACCGCAACGCCGTCTCCCTCTCCAAAGGCAAAACGCTGCAGATCGGCATGGTAACGGAAAATATCAGCGAAGTGATTCTCCCGTTCATGACCCGGTTTGTCGAAGTCGCGGCGGAGCACGGGTTCCAAACGATCATCTATACCTCCGACTCCGACCGGAAGCGGGAGCTTCAGGCGTTCGAGGATTTGAAGCAAAAAAGAGTCGACGGTCTGCTGATTATTACGTGCGTCAACGAGCTGTCCCTGGTCGGCTCATACGGCAAATACGGGCCGATCGTCTCCTGGCAGCGGACGGACCGCCCGGATATCCCGTCCGTGGCGATGGACCAATACGACGGCTACATTCTGGCGGTGGAGCATCTGCTGTCTCTCGGAATCACGGACATCGCCAATGCGTTCGGACGGCCGAGCAGCCTGAATACCAAACGCCGGGCGCAGGCTTACGAAGACCTCATGACGCGGCGCGGCCTCGAGATTCGGCGCGACTGGTATTTCGAAGCCGTGTACCATATGGCCGGCGGCCAGGAGACGGTTCGCCGGCTGTGGGCGGGGCCGGCCGACAGACAGGCGGATCCGGGGCGCCGCGAATCGAAGCCGAATTCGGCCGATCGAAGCGCCGGACGGCCAAACCTTCTGCCCGAAACGGACGCCCGGCTTGCCGGACCGAAAAATCGCGGAGAATCTTCGGCCGCCGAATCGGCAGTCCCGCAGGCCGTGATCTGCGCCAACGATTTTGTGGCGGCCGGCGTGCTCAGCGAAGCGCGGCGGCTCGGTTGGAACGTTCCGGGCGAGCTTCGCATCGTCGGGTTCGACAATATGCCAATCGCCGAGACGCTTGGCCTCACGACCGTTCAGAACCCGATCCGCGATCAGGCTTATAATGCGTTTGCCCTGCTTTCCCCGGGTCTGATCGGGCGTCCGCTTCCGCTGAAGCCGCTCGAATTCGGTCTGGTCGTGCGGGAAACGACGTAAAGTTCCGCCCAAAACCATAAGCACACACCATTCATCGCCGCTCCGGATTCTCCGAAGCGCAGACGGTATTTGTGTTAATCCATAAGGAAAGGAGCCGATGGCTTCATGGCTCGCAGCAACCGAACTTCTTCTTCTATAAAAATAGGATCCGCCGTTCTCATCCTGCTCGTCTTGATCGGCGGCACGGCCTGGTTCCTTCAGGAACGCCAAGCGCCGCCGACCGCTCCGCCTTCCGCTCCGGCAGGCGGAGAAAGTGCCGCTGCGCAGGGAGAGAACGACGTTCCCTCCGATTCCGAGGCGTCCGCCAAACGGATCGAAACCATCGTTGCATTGGCCCGCGAAGGCCGGATCCAAACCGCAGCCTTCACGGTCGGACGCACAAGCCTCGACGAAGTGAAGAAGGAATGGGCAGCTCCCGGTACAACTTCGCAAAGCGGGAACGCCGTGTATGCGGAATACCCGCAGCATTCCGCCGCGATCGGCTACCGCGGCAACAAGGTCATCGATCTGCGATCCGACGACGAGTCGCTGAAGAATATCCGCTACCGCGATATCCTAAGCGAGCTTGGCGAAGCGGACAGCGTCAAGACTTACCAAGACGACACCGTCGATCAGATCATCCTCGGCTACGAGCTGTCCGGCGGTTATGTCCTGCGGTGGGTACTGCCCAAACCTTGGGCCGGAGACGGAACCGAAATCCAGGAGAATCCTCCGCTTGACCATATTTCCGTCATCCGCACGGCCTCTTCGGCTGCTGCTGCGGCTCCTCCCGCCGACACTCCGACCGCTCCAGCCGAAGACGCGGCTCCCGCGGTACCTTCGAAACCGCAGACAGGCGGCAGTTCCTCCAAGCCCGATGCCGGCGGCAAAGACAAACCGGCGGCGGATTCGGACGAAGCGCCGGACAATCCGGCCGCGGACCCTGCCGTGCCGGATTCCGGCAGCAGCGCGGCCCAGACGCTTGCCGGAATGACGCTGGACGAGAAAATCGGCCAGATGATGATCGCCGGCGTCGAAGGCACTTCGCTGCGCGCAGCGGACCGGGCTCTCATTCAAGACCATGGCGTAGGCGGGGTCATTTTCTACGCGGACAATATCGATTCGGCCGCGCAGACGAAAAAATTCGCCGCCGAAGTCCAAGCCGCGAATCCCGAACCTGCTCTTCCGCTGCTCGTCAGCGTCGATCAGGAAGGCGGACGGGTGGCCCGCCTCAAGGGCGTGGACAAGATTCCGACAGCCGGCGCGATCGGCCAACGCGGCGACGCGGCCTATGCCCGATCGATCGGCGAACAGCTCGGCGACCAACTGCTCTCGCAGGGCTTCAATCTCGACTACGCGCCGGTGCTCGATGTGAACAGCAACCCGGACAATCCCGTCATCGGCGACCGCTCGTTTGGCGCGGATGCGGCCCTGGTATCGAAGCTCGGGATTCCGGTCATGCAGGGACTCGAATCCAAGAAAGTGATTCCCGTGGTCAAGCACTTCCCCGGCCACGGCGATACGTCGGTCGATTCGCATATCTCGCTGCCCGTCGTGAACAAGACTCCGGCGCAGCTCGACAAGCTGGAGCTGATCCCGTTCAAAAAAGCGATCGCCGCAGACGCGGATGTCGTCATGATTGCCCATATCCTGCTGCCCAAACTCGATAAACAGTACCCGTCTTCCTTGTCAAAAGCGGTCATCACCGATCTGCTGCGCGGCAAATTGGGTTTCAAAGGCGTCGTGATGACGGATGATATGACGATGGGAGCCATCGCCAAAAATTACGGAATCGGCGAAGCGGCCGTCCAATCGGTCAAAGCCGGCAGCGATATCGTGCTTGTTGCGCACGGTGCCGACAATGCGATCGATTCGATCGCGGCGATCAAACAGGCGGTGAAATCCGGCGCGGTCTCCGAGAAGCGGATCGACGAAAGTGTTCTCCGCATTCTCGCTCTCAAAGCGAAATATTTGAAATAATCGGGACGCCGCAAGCGCCCAACAAAAAACGAGCTTCCGGTTCAATCCGGCAGGCTCGTTTTTTACGCTTCGGTCGAGCCGACAGGAGCAAGCCCGATACTGCCGAGCAAAGACAAAGCCGTTATCGAGGCGATAACCTTTTTCTTGATCATAATATCGCGCCCTCCCATATAAGTTTATGATAAGAACGTGCAGCGGAGAGGTCGTATTCGGGTTCCTATGCTTCCGCTCCGTCTGTACTCTATACTTCCACCATTCATGATGTGATATAAATCCATTTATTGTTTTAGTTCTATTTGTCCTCTTTTTTGCGCATATAGCCGGGGGTCTTTCAGTCGAAAGGCGAAACTTGTCTACAACTTCTCGCCTTTATAAAATAGGAATATTTTCATTTAATCCATAAAAAAAGAACTGTTTTTGTCCTTTTCCGTTTCAAAAACAAGAGCATGGTTATACGCGAAAAAACAGCCTTTCCCCGAAGGAAAAGACTGCTTTTGCGTCTATGCCTGCCTGTGCAGAGTCCAATTCCGCAAGAACAGAAACGTTAGTCGGATACTTTGACCAGCTGTTTGCCCAGGTTCTCTCCGCTGAACAATCCGAGGAACGCTTCCGGCGAACGTTCGAAGCCTTCGACGATATTTTCCCGGTATTTCAGGCGGCCGTCTTTGAGCCAGCCCGCCATCTCGGGAATCGCTTCGGCATAGCGGTCCTGATATTGGCCGACCAGGAAGCCTTTGACCAGGGCGGTGCGGGTCAGCAGCAGCGGCAGAAAGCGGGGACCCGGTTCCGGCTGCGTCACGTTATACAGCGAGATCTGGCCGCACAGCGGGATACGGGCGTTCGCGTTCAGCAGTTGGAACACGGCATCGCTCACCTCGCCGCCTACGTTGTCGAAGTAAACGTCGGCGCCGTCCGGACATGCGGCCGCCAGCGCTTCGTTTAGCGGTTCGGTCTTGTAGTTGACCACGGCGTCGAAGCCGAGTTCATCGGACAAGAACCGGTTCTTCTCTTCCGAACCGGAGATGCCGACGACCCGGGCGCCTTTGATCTTCGCGATCTGGCCGACGATCATGCCGACCGCGCCGCCTGCGCCGGAGACGACAACCGTCTCGCCTTCTTTGGGCTGTCCGATATCCAGCAGACCGAAGTACGCCGTCAGTCCCGGCATGCCGAGTACGCCGAGCGCCGTCTGGATCGGGGCCAGACTCTCATCGACTTTGACCGCCAGATCGCCGCTTACGACCGGATGCGTCTGCCAGCCCCAGCCTCCCTGTACGATATCGCCTTCTTTGAAGGAAGCATGACGGCTTTGCGTCACGCGTCCGACCGAGCCTCCGCCGAAGGTTCCGCCGATCTCGTAAGGTTTCGCATACGATTTGGTATCGTTCATTCGTCCGCGCATATAAGGATCAACCGACAAATACAGCGTCTCGACCGCAATCTCGCCGTCTCCCGGCTGCGAAGCTTCTTCGGTTTTCAGTTCGAAATTTTCCCGTGTCGGCATGCCTTTCGGCCGGCTGGCCAATACAAAGCGTTGATTTTGTGTCATTCGATCCGTCACCTCCGTTAAGATTCGCCTTTTGACGCCGGGCTCTTTCTTCCCCACACCGTCCCGCGCAAAAGGCACCTCTATGTATTACCCTTCCGAACAGGAAAAAGCGCTTTTATCATAAAAAGGGGCTGTGTTGTCTTGTTTCCTTTCATCAGTTCGCGATTAAACCTTCAACGGTGTCACGTATTGTAACATATTTCTGTATTTTTCAGCTGACATTCGCCTTTTTTTCCGTTAAAATGAACAAGCACGTTTCCTGAAAAATTTCATGCAAACCAATAAATCCTAAGCAAGAGGTGCTAATATGGGCAAAAAAAATCGGAAAGTCGCCATTATCGGATCGGGTCTGGTCGGATCGAGCAGTGCGTATGCCATGATCAACCAATCCATCTGCGACGAGATCGTGATCGTCAGCCGCAATCATGAGCATGCCCTGGCACAGGCGCTCGATCTGTCCCACTGCGCCGATTTCACTTCCACGCGCACGCGCGTGCGGGCCGGACATTACGCCGACTGCGCGGATGCGGATATCGTGGTGCTGACCGCCGGAGCCAATGTCAAAGCCGGACAGAAGCGCATGGATATTATCGCCGAAGCCGCTGCGATTACCCGCGAGGTTGTCAGCTCGGTGATGAGCAGCGGATTCGACGGAATCTTCGTCGTGGCCGCCAATCCCGTCGACGTCGTGACGATGATCGCGGCGCAGGTATCGGGCCTGCCGCGCCACCGGGTGATCGGCACCGGCACTTCGATCGACTCCGCACGGCTCAAAACCCTGCTGGCCGACGTGTTCCAGGTCGATCCGCGCAGCGTGCACGGCTATGCGATGGGCGAACACGGCGAATCGCAGTTCGTGGCCTGGTCGCATGTCACGATCGGCGGCAAACCTATCCTGCATATCGTGGATGAACACAAACTGCGCTTCCCCGACCTTGATCTGAACGATATTGCGCGCAAGACCAAAGACGCCGGTTGGGAAATCTTCACCCGCAAAGGTTCGACCCAATTCGGCATCGGCAGCGCCATCGCCTATATCACCCGTTCCATTCTGAACGACGATCACCGGATCATTGCCGTATCGGCTATTCTCGATGGCGAATACGGCCAGAAGGACGTATGCGTCGGCGTACCGGCGATCATCGGCGACGGAGGAATCGAAGAACTGATCGAATTCAATTTGAGCGACGAGGAACAAATACTGTTCGGACGTTCGTGCGAGATTATCCGCTCGGGAGTCGACGGCCTGGCCCAGCATTCCTGAACCCGGCAGGCACCGCTTCGCGAATGGAATACAAAAAAGGCTGTCCGGAGAAAATCCCGGACAGCCTTTTGGTTATGGAGATCACGGCTTGAAGCGGTACGATCCGGCCGGTTTCGCGCCTGCTCGAATCTTGCCTTCGCCGCGCTCTTAACGGTTTCTGCGCTGCCTTCTGAGTATCGTCAGGCCGAATACGCCGAGCATCAATACAAAAGAAACGGCCATGGAGCCGCAGAAAACAAAGAAACCTTTGCCTCCCGCGAGATCCTGCGGATCGGGTTGCATCGCCTGTGCCGAAGCGGTCCACTCGCTGCCGGAAGCTTCCCGGATCCGAACCGGCCGCGCCGAGGCGGATTCGCCGAAGTGCGGGCTTTCGATTGTAGACGCAGCAGCCGTTTCCATCGGAACGCTTCCGCTCGAGGCTTCCGCCTGAACGAAAGGCATGCCTCCCGTCAAAGAGAGCGCGATCACCGCAGCCACGGCAAATTTTCTTTTGAACATGATAAGTCGTACCTCCTTGTCGATAAGGCGGGGCGGCAAGCCCTTCGCCTGGGTCCGTTCGAACCGGGGACTTTTCCCCTTTTCTATATCAACGTCATTGCCGTCCCTGTTGTTAACGGAAAGAAACGGATTTTTTGATTTTTTTCTTTTTCGCGCAAAGACCTAGACCGGCTTCCGGTTGAAGTACACCAATCCGGCAGCCAGAAAGACGAGAAAACTTCCTCCAACCGTAATCATCAGACTCTCGATCGGCAGGCCGAATGCGCCGAAGTCGTATTCTCCGCCCGCCTGCATCATCACAAGCATAGGCTGCGCCCAGGGATAATAGGGACCGTAGGTCACCGAATTTGCGACCAGAATGTTCGGAACCGTAAAGACCATGTTCAGCACAAGCGGGGCCGCGAAGCTGCTCCACACGGTGGAGACGAACAGCTGCAGCGCGGCCAACGGCAGACAGGCCACGAAGCCTCCGACCAGCTTGGGGGCGAACACTTCCCACGGAATCAGCGACAGATCGAATCCCTTGCACAAGCCTGCCCCAAGCACAACGATCAGGAACAGCAGCTGATTGAACGCAAGCGTCCCGGCCACGACCAGCAGCTTGGACAGATACAGCGCGCTGCGCGAGACCGGCAGCGATAAGATCTGCTTCCATCCGCCGCCGGCATGTTCGTAGCGGCAGACAAAAGCCGAGAAGATGCCCGCCATCATCGGCATAAACAGCAGGGCGTGCAGCAGAGTCATCACCATAAACAAACCGGTCCAACTGCCTTCTTCATTACTGACGTTGGCCATCAGCCCGACCACTGCACAGAGAATGGGATCGATGACGGCCAAAAGTATAATTTGCGAACGGCCCAGCTTGATCCGCTCGCTGCGAAGCGCCGAAATCCAGATCGCCATATCAGGCCACATCCTTTCTCGAGAAATGAATCGATCCCAGCAGATAGAGCATGGCGAACAAAGCAATCCCCAGCCCGACAAATCGGAGCGTCTCGTGTCCCCGCACGACCAGCATCGGCCAAGACAGCGGAAGGATCTCGGGCATCGAAGCGCCGAAGACCGATACCATGGAAGCCGCGATCCCCAGCGAGATCGGAATAGCCTGATTGCGCATCGTCAAAGTCATCCAGAGCATTACGCCGAGCATCGGCAGCGAAGCCAGCAGCGGGTAGAAACCGAGCGTCAGCAGATCCAGATAAGGCAGCGGTCCTCCGAAGCCCAGCAGCAGTCCGACGGCGGCCGTCGAAGCAGCGAGCAGCACGCAGGCGGCCAGCAGCTGGACCAGGCAGCACAGCAGTTTCGAAGCGAACACTTCGGAACGGCGAACCGGGAGAGCCAAGGTCTGTTTCCAGGAGTTCTGGCGGTTCTCGATATTGGCGATCATCCCCATCAGCAGGGTCATCGCCAGATAGACCGCAATCGGCACGAACATACTTGTTTCTTTGATCAGACCGCCCCAGGGGTCGGCCGCATAGGTGTCGTACACCAAATAATCGTAGCGCAGCCCGAAGTTGAGCGCCTGCATGGCCGCAAGTCCGGCCGCTCCGATCAAGACCACCCACCAAATGCCGGTCCGCCGCGTCTTGAGCAGGTCGGCCGCAAACAGCTTGCCGATCATTGCGCCGCCTCCCTTGGCAGGCCCGCCGCTCGGGGCGCGCCGCTTCCGCTGCGGAAGTCCGCGTCCGCCGTGTCCGCCGAACCGCTTCCTGTCATGGTCAGGAACAGGTCTTCGAGCGATTTGCGGCGCTCTTCCACGCGATAGATACTGTGCCGGGCATCGACCAGAGCCGACACGAGCCGGGCGATCTGTCCGTTGTCTATGCCTTTGAACACCATCTTGCCCTGATCGAGCCGCGGGAAGCAGCCTTGTTCGCGCGCCGTAATCATCCCCGCTTCCGGATCGGACAAGGCGATATGAATCTCGCTGCCGGCTTTGCGCTGGAGATTCGGCATGCTGTCCTGAAAAATCATTTTTCCCTGGTTGACGATCCCGACACTGCTTGCCATCTGTTCGATTTCGCTCAGCAGGTGGCTGGAAACGAGAACGGTAATCCCCTGCTCCTGCGGCATTTTTTTGATCAGCTCGCGAATTTCCAGAATGCCCGAAGGGTCCAGTCCGTTCGTCGGTTCGTCGAGAATCAGCAGTTCGGGACCGCCGAGCAGGGCCGACGCGATGCCGAGCCGCTGCTTCATCCCAAGCGAATACCCTTTGACGGAACGTTTGGCATCCTTGGTCAGTCCGACCGTATGCAGGACCTCGTCGATCCGGTTCTTGGGCACATTCAGGATCCGGCGGATCGTCTCCAGATTCTCAACCGCGTTCAGATGGCCGTAATACGACGGATACTCGACCAGCGAACCGACCCGGCGCAGAATCTTGATCCGCTCGCGCTTCAGGTCCTGTCCGAAGATCTGCACAAGGCCGCTGTCGGGCTTGATCAGGCCAAGCAGCATCCGGATCGTCGTCGTCTTGCCCGCTCCGTTCGGTCCGAGAAATCCGTAAATTTCGCCCTGCGGGATCGCCAGATTAAGCGCGTCCACGGCACGGGTCCCCCGGTATTTCTTGGTCAAGTTCCGGGTCTCGATCATCATTTCTGTCATGTCCCTCACCTCTTTGCTCGTTATCGTTATTTCCTATGATAGAGAGCCCAGGTTAAAAGATAGACCTTGCCAAGTTTAAATTCCGTTTAAAAAAGCGCAAAAAAAAGCCGCATGCCCGGAAAAGGCATACGGCTTTTTGGATAGGTACGAAGCGGAAATCCGGACACTCAAGACTCTTTTTCGGTCTGGGTCTGGCTTCGGTCGGCGTAGGGGTAAATCGGACCTTTCAGTTCAAAATCGTACGTCAAGCCGTTGACGATTCCGACGGTCTGCCCGTTGTCGTACAGATCGAGCAGGAAGCCCGCCATTTGCTGCGCGGTATGGAACTTGGCGACGCGGCCTTCGTATTCGAACTGGCCGACATCGAACGAACGCTTGGCAAATTCGGTCTCCGTTGCGGCAGGTGCCAGCACTTTGGCCCGCATCGGCAGATTCTTGCCTTTGAGTTCCCGGTCCAGTCCTTCGGTAAAAGCGCTGACGTAGAATTTGGTCGCGCAGTAGGTGACCGCTTCGGCCACGACCGTATACCCGCCGCCCGACGAGATGTTGAGAATCTGCGTGCCTTCCTTGGAAGCATAGTCGCGCACGTACAGAGAAGACAGAATCGTCAGCGCTTCGATATTGAGATGGATCATCTGTTCGATCTTCGGCAGATGCTGTTCTCCGACGGAAGCGAAGTTGCCGAAGCCCGCATTGTTGATCCACGTCTCGATCTCATACTCGCCCAGACTTTCGTAGAAGGTATGCACATTGGCCGATACGGACAGGTCCACCGTACGAATGACCACGTCCAGCGCGGGGTCGATTTCCTCCACCTTCGATTTGAGCCGTTCCAATTCTTCCGTACGCCGCGCCGCCACGATCAGATTCTTGCCGCGGGCCGCAAACGCCAGCGCCGCTTCGTAGCCGATCCCCGAACTGGCACCGGTAATGACTGTGTACTTCATGGGAACTCCTCCTGGGTTCGATCGAATTTAGGTCTTGCGATCGGCCTATGCGTTGATTATATTGATTAGAGTTAACTCTAAGTCAAGTCGAAATCCAAAGGAGGGTTTATCCATGTATACGATTGGAGAAACGGCGGGACTGCTCGGCATCAGCGCCCATACACTCCGGTATTACGAAAAAGAAGAAATCATCGTCCCGCTTCGGGATACGGGCGGCGACCGACGCTATACCGAATCGCATATCAAATGGCTGCAGTTCGTGATTAAACTCAAGGAAACGCAGATGCCGATCGCTTCGATCAAAAAATACGCCTCGCTGGTGACGGAAGGCGAACAGACTGCGCTTGATCGGCTGAATCTGCTGGCCGAACACCAACGCTCGGTTCGGGCGCAGATCCAAATGCTGCAGGATGCGGACGGGATGCTGACGTTCAAAATCGCCTCCTACCGGACCTTGACCGAAGCATAAAGGCAGGGTTGTGCTTACGCTTCAATGAAGCATACAGCACAACCCTGCCTCTTTTCGTCATTATGCTTCCTGCGCGACCCGCTCAAAGATCAGTTCGTAAAAAGTCGCGCTGCCGAAACCGGCAGTAGTCGGGGCGAAAATCTGATTCAATCTCCAGCCCTCCGCTGCGTGCTCATGCACGATATCGTGGTAGGGCTCTTTGGGTTGGCTCTTGAAACGGTCGAGTTCCACTTTGACGAACTTGTATTCATACATGTCCGATTCCCCCTTGATGGTGCAGCAGTCCGCCTCGGCGAAGCTGCTGTTCTTCGATGTCCAGAAACACGCCATAGGAAGCGACGTCGCCGCTCTGCGAGCGGATCCACCGCAGGTACTCGCTCGCGGGGCCGTCGTGACGCCCGACGAGGGCGCGCGCTTTGAGCAGCAGCGGAACGACTTTTCCAAGCATAACCGATCCCTCCTTGAGATTGGGAATGTGCAGTCGGCCGGTTCGAAGCGGGTTCCGTCGCAGAAGCTTGACGAGGCGCGAATACCCGGATCGAAAATTCAGGCGGAGAGCTTCTGCTTAAGCTGCGTCTTTTGCGCCGGGAGCGGACGTTCCGGGCTGCGAGCGGGAAGCTTTCTTCCCTGTGGAACCGAGCATCTTGAGCATGGTCACAACCGAAGGCTTCTGTCCGTACAGCAGCACACCGCCGCGGTAGATTTTGGCGGAGATCCAGCCGACGACAAGCGTCGATACCGCCAGGATCACAAGCGGAAGCACGATTTCCATCAGCGCCGGTTCTCCGGCCCCCACTCTGGCCAGCAGCACCATCGGCGTCAGGAACGGAATGTACGACGAGATGACCGCGAGCGTCCCGTCCGGGCTGCCCAGCGAGACCATGGCAACCATGAATCCGGCCATCAGCAGCATCGCGACCGGCATGCTGGCTTGGCTCAGTTCTTCGCTGCGGCTGACCATCGAGCCTGCAGCGGCAAACAGCGTCGAGTAGAAGAAGTATCCGAGTACGAACAGCGCCGCCGAGACGAACAGCGTAGGTCCGCCGAGAATCGACAGATCAATCGACAGGCCGCCTACCGACAATCCTTCTCCCGAACCCGCGAAGTTGACGATCAGGGCGCCGAAGCCGAAAATAATGGCGAACTGCAGCATACCGGCCAGGCCGACACCCGCCACTTTGCCCGCAAGCAGCTGACCCGGGCTTACTTTTGTAATGAGGATCTCCTGGATACGCGATCCTTTCTCGACGGATACCGAAGTGGCAACGTTGCCCGCGAACAGATAGATCATGAAGAAGAGCAGAACGATCAGGGCGTATACGGGAAGATAAGTCTCGGTCATCGACTTGCCTCCGCCGTTCAGTTCGTTCCAGGCGAAGTCGGGCTGCGCCGTAATCGCCGCCGCTTGATCGCCGGTCAATCCGAGTGCGCCAATACGGGCGTTCGTGTTCAGACGTTCCACGTAAGCGGCGAGATTCTGCGCGAAATCGATATCTTCCTGGCGATTCACCGACAGCGTAATCCGCGGAGCCGCCGCAGCCGTGCCGTCTTCGATCCGGACAATCGCCGCCAGATCTTCGCTTTGAAGCCGTGCCGTCAAAGCCTCGCTGTCGCCCGGCTGCGCCAGTTCCCATTCATACAGCGGAGATACCGCCGTGCGGAGAGCTTCGTCCCCGATCTCCAGCTGCGACGTATTTACAACGGCAACCGTGCCTTCGTTGAGGGCCGGGTCCCCGAGGAATTTCGGGATCAGGACGACTGCCGCAATCAGCGCGACCAGCAGCAGCGTCATCCATTTGAACGAATTGGAGCGGACACGCTCCCTGAACGAATAGCCGAATACGATTCCGAAGTTTCTCATACCGCTTCCCCCACCTTTTCAATAAAGATTTCATGCAGCGTCGGTTCCTTAATCTCGAATTTCAGCAGCGGAATTCCCGCTTCTCCGATTCTCCGCATCAGCTCGTGCGCCTGCGCTTCCCCGCTTACCTTGAGCATCCACTCCTGCGCGTCGCGCCGAATATCCGTGAACCCGCTTGCGTTCAGTACCGGTGTCAGATCGCTCTCGCTGCGAAGAACCAGATTGCTGCGTCCGTAAGAGCGCTTGATCTCCGCAAGCTTGCCTCCGATCTGCATGCGGCCTTTTTTCATAATCGCGATATTCTCGCAGAACTGTTCGACCTGCATCATCTGGTGGCTGCAGAAGACAAGAGCTTTGCCCGCCGCGATCTGTTCTTTGACCACCGAAGCCAGCATGTCCGAATTCACCGGATCGAGTCCGCTGAACGGTTCGTCCAGAATGACCAGTTCGGGATCGTGAATGAGCGCCGAGATGATCTGGACTTTCTGCTGATTGCCTTTGGACAGCTGCTCGACCCGCTTGTGTTCGTGTTCCCCGATTCCGAGACGCTCCAGCCAATTTTTCAGCGCTTTGTGTGCCGCCTGCTTCTTCATGCCTTCCAGACGGGCCAGATAGACAAGCTGCTCGCTGACCGTTTCCTTCGGATACAAGCCGCGTTCTTCCGGCAGGTAGCCGACACTCGGACGGTTCGTGAGGAACGGTCTATCGTTCCAGAGCACTTCGCCCCGTTCATATTCGAGCAGCCCCAGCACCGAGCGGATCGTCGTCGTCTTGCCTGCGCCGTTGCCTCCGAGCAGCCCGAACGCTTCGCCCGCCTCTACAGTCAGTGAAATATCGTCCACGACAACCTTGTCTTCGTAACGCTTGCCCAAATGCTTGATCGAAAGTGTCATCTTGATCGCTCCTTTTGTCTGTCCTTAGAATGGCTTATGATCGTGCCGCTTTTGAACAGCGTTCTTGGCAAAAGCGGCGAGCTGTGTATGTACAGTGATTACTGTGTATGTCTATATGCACACTATATTACGGGAGGAGCTTTCTGTCAAACGATTTTGCGAAAAAAAGAAAATCCTGCCGGGAACCGACAGGGTTGGGGAGCAGCGAAAACCGCGCCACTTCAAGGTTTATCGTGATTTTGAACACAAAAAAATCACTCCGTCCATCCGGTGCGTACCGATGGACGGAGCGAAAGAGGTGTGTATAGCAAGGGGGTTCACTGTGTATATACGAGGCAGTGTGTATATCCGGAAGCGGTGTGCATACGCAGAAGCCGATCCGATGCGCAGACGCGATACGCCTGTCACCGGTCCGGCTTCGGCAGCGCCGCCGGAATTTCGCCGCGAACGAAAAGCGTACCCAACGATGCTCAAGATGGCTTGGAAGCGGGCGGCCAGATCGTAATCACCGTGCCGCCTTCGCCGCTCTCGATGCTCCACTGCATCTGCATCTCCCGGATCATCAGATAGACGATCGACAAGCCGATTCCGGCTCCTTCGGCCGGATTGCGGCGCACGGTCCGATAACCGCCCGATACGGACGGATCATCCGCCTGCGCGGAAACGGCCGAACGTTCGGCAGTCGGAGCCTCTTCGATCGAGCGCCCCTCCGCCGCCCCGGCCGCGGCAGGCGATTCCGTCTGCCGTGCGGCCGGAAGTCCCGGTCCTTTGTCCCGGATCTGCAAAGGCCGCCGTCCGTCTCTTCCTTCCGGTCCGAGCGACAGACCGATATACCGCCCTTGCTTCGCATGGCGGACGGCATTCTGGAACAGATTGTCCAGGATGCGCATCAACCATTCCCGGTCCATACGCCAGATTAGCGCTTCGTCCGGAAGGTCGGCATCGACTTCCATATGTTCTTTCTCGAACACGGGATACCACTGCGCGGCGGCCGCCCGCACGATGCGCAGCACATCCGTTTCTTCGATCCGCATCGGATAACGTCCGGCGGCAATGAGAGTGTACGAGAGCAGATTGTCGATCAGTCCGCCGAGATCGTCCAGTTTGCGGGTCATCAGCGCCAGCGATTCCCGTCCGCGGTCGCCAAGAGGCTCCTGCTCCAGCGAATAGGCATGGCTGCGAATGACCGTAAGCGGAGTACGCAGATCGTGCGACAAGTTGGCGATCAGCTTTTTGCGCAGTTCTTCTTCTTCGCGCTCGCGTTCCCGGCCCGCTCTCAGCTTCGCCACCATCTCGTCGAAAGTCCTTCCAAGCGCGGCGATCTCGTCGCGCCGCCGCTCGGGTCCGACCGGCATCGGCATCCCGTGTTCGTCGTAAGCGGTCATGGCAGCCTGAAGCCGGACCAGACGCCTGCGGATCCGATAGAAGAATGCCCAGAACATAATGGCGAACAGGATAAACAGCAGCACAAACAGCGTGACCGCAAAGACCTGCGACAGCCGCAAATTCTGATCCGGTACCGTCGTCGCCGTCAGCTCCCGCGGCACCTGCGCAACCAGAAATCCCTGCCCCGTATCCTGCCTATCGTCTTCGCCTTCCCCGACAAAAGCGACGATGGTAAATTCCGGCGCCTGGTACGCATAGGCCCGCTTCATAAACTCCGCCATCCATCCGGCCGTCCATACCTCGGGAATTCCGGCACGTTTCGGCTCTTCGAGAACCGTACGGCCTTCCGCATTTACCGCCGCAACCGACACAAGCGGATTCTTGCGGTGAAATTCACGCATAACGCCAACGATCTTGGACGCATCCGCTCCGTCCAACTTGGCCGCAAGTTCGTGCCAGTCGCTCTCCAGAACCGCTGTCGATACGCCCTGCTCGGGATCGACCTGCCGCTTCTCCGGCTGCCAGATGAAGTAGGTATATCCGAGATACACGGCCGTGACGACAAACACAATGATCGGCAGCATAAAAATAGCCAACCCGACCAGCATCAGATAGCGGGCCATCAAGGAATGCCGGAACTTCATGGCCGCCTGGCGTTTTTTGCTCATCCTTTTACCCGATAGCCGATGCCCCGGACGGTCTCCACGATCTGCGGGCTGCCGGGATCGCGTTCGATCTTCTCGCGCAGATACCGGATATGCACCATCAGCGTCTTGTCGCCGTCCATATAAGGTTCGCCCCATACCGCTTCATAAATCTGTTCCTTGGTCAGAATCTGTCCGAGATGGCGCAGGAAATACATGAAAATATGAAACTGCTTGCCGGTCAGCGCAATCTCTTCGCCGGTATCCGTATCTTCTACCCGGTTCTCGCGTTCGTATACGAGCAGATGGCCGATACGGCGTCCTTCCGGTTCGGCGGGTGCCGAGCGGCGCAGCATCACTTCGATCCGCGCGGCCAGCTCGTCCGGATGAAACGGCTTGGTCAGGTAATCGTCGGCAAACCGCAGCGCTTCGAGTTTGTCGTCGATCGACGTGCGCGCCGACAGCATCATCACCGGCATCGACGGCCGATCCCGCTTCAAGCGCTGGCCGACCGTGAATCCGTCCAGCCCCGGCAGCATGATGTCCAGAACCGCGGCATCGCATTCCCCGGCCGCTTCGGAGGCGCCTTCCCCGCTCTCGAGCCAGACTACCCCGTATCCCCGTTCTTCGAGATTGCGTACCACCCACTCGCCGATCTGTCGTTCGTCTTCGATATACAGCACCGTTTTTTTGCTCACTTTTCCAATCCTCCCACTCCGGACCCTCGGGCGCGGCCGCTTCTTCGCGCCCCTGTATCCGCTCTGCGTCCATGATACCAGCATTTGCGCTTCGGGGCACATAGGGACACGATTCGCCGGTCCTGTTTTTTCAATAAAGCCCGTTTCTTTCCTCTACGTATTCGGGTAATGAAAAGTACACTTTTTGTTCCGATTTTCGGAGCCGATTTCTGAAGTTTTACCGCCCTATGTCCCCAGCCCGATCATTCCATTCACAAGGAGGGAAGCGTTATGATGCCCGTCGCTATCGCGCTGATCCTGGGAGCCGTGCTGCTCGGCGGAGCCCTGGCCGCGGCGCTCGTCGTCCGCTCCAAACGCAGCCGCCGGTCTTCGGGCAATCTCGTCGATCTCGCCGCCGCCCGCCGCCGCAAACTGCGTACCGCCCCGGCCAAATCGGCCCAGGCTGAACCTGTCAAGCCGAAACGCGCAGCCGCTTCTTCCTCCCCCGGGGCCGATATCCGCGGATTCGTCCCCAAGAATGGTGACGGGCGCCAGCAGCCCTGCTCGTACTGCCAGAAGAAAAGCGATTCGATCGCTTTTTATGTCGACGATTACGGCAAATTGGTCGGCGTATGCAAAGAATGCCGCAAATCGGCCAAAAACCGCGACCTGATGCCGCTTTAATCGAAAGGTTACGCTTCACGTGGAACTTTTTTGAAAGACGGACGAACGGATCGCTCCCCCTGCATCGTGACGGGGAACGGTTCGTTCGTCTTTTTTTGCAGAGCGGGTTCCGCTTTCGGACAGCGGCTGTGTTTCTCGCTTCCCGCTTCCGGGGTATACCTTTTTTGTCGGTGCCCGGCGCACCATGCCACTATTCCATTATTCCGATACCCAAGGGGGATTATCCAATGCTGCTTGAAGCGATTGAACACCGGCCGAAACTGAACTGGGCCTACACCGTCGACCACGAAACGATCCACCTGCGTATCCGCACCCAAAAAAATGACGTGGAGCGAATCTTCGTTATCGGCGGAGACAAATACGCCTGGGACCGCACCCGCGAAGAAACCGCCATGCGCGTATTCGCCGCCGATGCGCTGTTCGATTACTGGGAATGCGAAATCAAGCCGCCTTACCGCCGTCTCAAATACGGATTCCGTCTGGAGAGCGGTTCGGACAAAGTCTGGATGAACGAAGACGGCTTCCACCATACGGAGCGCGAGACGTCCGACGACTTCTACGAAATCGCCTATATCAATCCGGAAGACATTCTGCAAACGCCCGACTGGGCCAAAAATGCCGTCTTCTATCAGATCTTCCCCGAACGTTTCGCGAACGGCGACAAGTCCCGCGATCCCGAAAACGTGGAGCCCTGGGGCGGCAAGCCGGAAGTGGACAGCTTCTTCGGCGGAGATCTGGAAGGCGTGCGCCAACATCTTGACTACATCGCGGATCTCGGCGTCAACGCGATCTACTTCACCCCGATCTTCAAAGCGCCGAGCAACCATAAATACGATACGGAAGATTATATGCAGCTCGATCCGCATTTCGGCGATATCGACACGCTCAAGAAGCTGATCGCGGAATGTCACGGGCGCGGTATCCGGGTGCTGCTCGACGCCGTGTTCAACCATTCGGGCAAAACGTTCAAACCGTTTGTCGACGTGAAGGAAAAAGGCGGGAAATCGCAGTACAAAGACTGGTTCCATGTCCGCGAATTCCCGATCGATGTCAAAGACGGCATTCCGACGTACGAGACGTTCAGCTTCGAGCCGAATATGCCGAAATTCAACACCGGCCATCCGGAAGTCAAAAAATACCTGCTCGAAGCGGCCCGCTACTGGATCGGCGAGATCGGCTTCGACGGCTGGCGGCTCGACGTGGCGGACGAAGTGGACCATAAGTTCTGGCGCGAGTTCCGCAATGTCGTCAAGGAAGCCAATCCGGAAGCCTATATTCTGGGCGAACTGTGGCACGAAGCGACGCCTTGGCTGCAGGGCGACCAGTTCGATTCCGCGATGAACTATCCGTTCACGTATGCGGTCCGGAACTTCGTCGCGCTGGAACAGACGGACGCGCTCAAATTCTCCCATTCGCTCGCGACGCAGCTGGCGCGCTATCCGCTGCCGGTCAGCCAAGCGGCGTTCAACCTGCTCGACAGCCATGACACGGAGCGTATGCTCACGATAGCCGGCGGCGACAAAAACAAGCTGAAGCTGTCCGTCGCGATCCAGATGACGTATCCCGGCACGCCGTGCGTCTACTACGGCAGCGAGATCGGCCTCGACGGCGGCCCGGATCCGGACTGCCGCAAGTGCATGGAGTGGGACGAGTCGAAGCAGGATCTCGAGCTGCATGCCTTTTACCGGAAAATGATCGCGCTGCGCTTGCAGCACAGCGCGCTGCGTACCGGCGCCTTCGACGTGCTGCACGCCGAAGCGGGCGGACGCGCGATCGCCTACCGCAGACAGGACGAAGACGGTACGTTCATCGTCGCGCTGAACGCATCGGAAACGGCGCAGAGCGTCGAAGTGGAAGCCGGCCGTTCCGGCGCGTGGAGCGTGCTCTACGCGGGCGGAGCCGATACGCAGCCGCAGACGGAAGGCAGCCTCAGCGCCGGCGGCGGCAAGCTGACGATCGAACTGCCGGCTTACGGGTATGCGGTACTGCAGGCGAAGTAAAAAACGAAATGTCCCCTTATCCGCATGCAAACGGACGGAAGCCTTGAGGCTTTCGTCCGTTTTTTCTTGGCAAATCGACTTCCGATCAAATTCCGTATGTCGCGATGGACCTGTGTGTTAGGCGCGGTTGTTATCCGGATCAGTTTAACGATTATCTCTGCCAGATTTCAACTTAAAAATAAAGCCTTTCGGAATCCCCTACTGCATAACTTCAAGCGCTGCCTTTCCGGATTTTGATCTTTGGTAGATACGCAGCAATCGGATGATATAAATGGCTTAAGAGCCATATACGGAAATTAAAAAGGGGAGATACCTTATGAATAAAAAAACGCTTCTTACAATTCTTCTTCCTGCTGGTGCTTTAACCTTGACTGCATCTCTTGTATTTGCATTGAACAATGAACAAAGTTCAACTTCTTCAAATACAACACAAGCTTCCTCTGAAAGCACGAGCAATAAAACAGAAAGTAACATGAAGGTAATCACAACAAGCGGTGAAACAAAAATTATGAAGCAGCCAACGAACTTGAAGCTGATGCGGATCTTGTTGTTTTAGCAAAATCTTCTTCTGAAACAAGATTTATTAATGAAGAACCCGATAATAACGGAATGCCACTGTGGTATTGGGCAGAAACCCAAGTGGAAGTTTTAAATGTTGAAAAAACGAATGAAGATGTGAAGATCGGTGAAGACGTTATCATCTACGAACCTTATACCATCTTCACAGACAGTTCAGAACAGCAGGTTAAAATCATTAACGAGAATTATAATGAATTGAAGCCAAATGAAGAATACATTCTTTTCTTAAAAAAGCACTCTGATGGAGGCTATATGCCACTTGGAGTTCACCAAGGCAAAGTTAATGTTACTGATCCAGTCGATGAGTCTAACAAAGTACTCAGTAATGAAGTCAAAAACGAATTTGAAAGTTTCATCGAAGAAGCAGCCAAGTAATCTGATTAATAATAAAAAGCAGCCTATTCCCTATAGATAGGCTGCTTCTTACTTTTCGTCCCAATCTCCATCGTCTGACCGTTCCAGGCCGTCCGAAGCGACCGGGAAAGGCAAGGTCCTCGCCTCTCAGGGCCGATGCCTTTTGATAGGAAGCGCAGGATAGCCGTCAGCTCGGGAAGCCAATTTCTCCGAATCCACGTCTCCCGGCAATTTACGTCGGCCTACAAAGATCCCCAAGCCCTGCGGCCTGGGGATCTTCTCTTTTTCACTTCAGTTCGAACATCTGGAACCGCCGGTCTTCTTCCATCTTCTCCAACAGCGGAGGAGCGCCCGTCAGTTCCAGAATCACCCGGTCCCAGAAGCGCTGGGCCGGAATATTGTTGGCCAGTTGGTGCAGGCCCCAGCGGCCCCGCTTCGTCTCGAATACGAGCCGGGCGGCGCGGCTGCCGACGCCGGTGCGGCGGTATTTGCGCAGGACGAAGAACTGCGAGAGGTAAGCCGCTTCGTTCTCCCAGAATTCGTGCACCATCGCGAACCCGGCAATCTGTCCGTCCGCGAGGATCAGATACGCGTAGTTGCCGCCCCACTTTTTCCAATAGAGCTCGAACTCCGCAAAATAAGGATACGTCCCGTCGGGGCGAACGCTCATCCCGGTAAATTCGCTAAAATCGTACAGATACAGCTGCCACAGCCGTTCGAACAGCCCACGGTCTGTGCTTCGGGCTTTCCTGATGTCCACATAGTCGATGTTCATTCGCCAAGTCCCCTAGTCTGTGTCGTGTATCCTCTAATTTACCAAACACCTTCCCAAAAATCCATTCGCCGATCGTCGGAACTCCGTCTGCGGACGGTTGCCTTGATGCCTCTTCGGGACTATGATAAGGAAAAAACAGACAGACGGACGCAAACGCCGTTTCCTCCAAGGAGTGAATGATATGATCCACAGCGGCGAGCAAGAACCCTCGATCCGCCTGATTGAAGATACCCTGCTGCCGGACGTGCGGCTCGAGAGCGCCGACCCGTTCAATCCGGTGGTCGTGCACCATACGCCGACGGACTGGAGACTGCTCGGCGCCGGCAATTACGCGGCGGTGTTCGAACACCCCATGCTGCCCGGCAAAGTCGTCAAAGTCTACGCTCCGGGACGTCCGGGCTGGCGGGAAGAATGCGAGGTCTACGAACGGCTGGGGACCCATCCCGCTTATTCGACGCTGTATGCGGCCGGCGTACAGGGCGAACACAGCTATCTCCTTCTCAAAAAGCTTGAAGGCAAAACCTTTTACAACTGTCTGCGCGACGGGACGCGGATTCCCGAGAAAGCGGTGCGCGATATCGACAAAGCACTCGACTACGCCCGTTCCCGCGGCTTGAATCCCAAAGACGTCCACGGCAAAAACGTGATGCTCAAAGACGGACGCGGCCTGGTTGTCGATATCTCCGATTTTCTGCAGGAGGGGCCGTGCATTATGTGGAAAGACCTCAAAAAAGCGTATTTTAAAATCTATAAACCTTTTATGCCCAAACGCGCTTTTCCGATGCCCGACTGGTCAATGGATTTGATCCGCTTCCTCTACCGCCGTCTGCGCAAGAAATCGCGCCTCGACGGCCGTCACCCTCAGGGCAGACGGATATAAGGGAAAGGCGCGCAAACCCGGTTAAGCGGGGAACCCGGTCGGCTTGGGAAACAAGGCTTCTGCCGTCTGCGAACCTCAAGAACGCCGAAGGTCATTTATCCATAAAAAAGAGGACAATCCGATAACGGATTGTCCTCTTTTTCGCAGCTGCACGGCTGCGAAATGCGGCCGGAAGCCTACAGCACTTTTTCCAGGAAGCTGATCGTCCGCTCGTGTTTCGGACTGCCGAATACTTCTTCCGGCGTGCCTTCTTCCACGATGTAGCCGCCGTCCATGAAGATCACGCGGTGCCCCACTTCGCGGGCGAAGCCCATTTCGTGCGTAACGATCACCATCGTCATGCCTTCCCGCGCCAGATCCTGCATGACGCCGAGCACTTCCCCGACCATTTCCGGGTCGAGCGCGGAAGTCGGTTCGTCGAACAGCATGACGTCCGGATTCATGGCCAGCGCGCGGGCGATCGCCACGCGCTGCTTCTGTCCGCCGGACAGCGAAGCCGGGTAAGCGTCCGCTTTGTCGGATAAACCTACGCGTTCCAGCAGGGCCAAGGCCTGCTTCTCGGCTTCGGCCGGTGTCATCTTTTTAAGTTCCACAGGCGCGAAGGTGATGTTCTTCAACACACTCATATGAGGGAACAGATTGAAATGTTGGAATACCATCCCGATATTCTCGCGAATTTTATTGATATCCGAGTTCTTGTCGCTCAAATCGTAATCGTCTACAACCACTTTGCCGGCACTGATCTCCTCCAGCAGGTTGAGGCAGCGGAGCAAGGTACTCTTACCGGAACCGGAAGGTCCGATGACGCAGACCACTTCGCCTTCGCCGATTTCCATATCGATGCCTTTGAGTACTTCGTTGCTTCCATAGCTTTTCTTGAGCCCCGTAACTTTGATCTTATCCACGGCCAATTCTCCTTTCGAGACGATCCGCAATCTTCGTGAGAATCGTGATAACAATCAGGTACATGATCGCAATTGTCAGATAGACGTCGAAGGTCTGGTATGTGCGTGCAATGACCAATTTGCCGGACTGCGCGAGTTCCACAAGACCGATGATCGACAGAATCGACGTATCTTTGAGCGTAATGACCATCTGGTTGATAAATGAAGGCACCATGACCTTGATCGCCTGCGGCAGGATAATCTTGCGCATCGTATTGCCGTAAGGAACGCCCAAGGAGCGGGCCGCTTCCATCTGGCCTTTGTCGATCGATTGAATACCGCCGCGGATGATTTCGGTCACATAAGCGCCTGCGTTCAAAGCAAGTGCCAGAATCGAAGCCATCCAGACTTCCATCTTGAAGCCGAAAGCCTGCGGAATGGCAAAGTAGATGAAGAAAGCCAAAATCAGCAGCGGAATGCCGCGGAACACGTCCACGAACACCGTCGCGATCCCGCGCAGGAATTTGTTATGGCTGACTTTCATGGAACCGAAAAGCAGACCGAGCAGGAACGCGAAGAACAGCGACACGATCGTGTAGAACATCGTATAGCCGAGGCCTGTCATGAACGCCGGCATGGATTCCCAGATCAAGCCCAGGCGGCTTTTCTTCGCGGCGGCTTCACCGCCGATATCCGCACCTGATGCCGCATCGACAGATCCCAGATACTGCGCAATGATCGCATCGTATTTGCCGCTGTTTTTCAGATTCGCAAGTCCTTGGTTGAACATCCGCATCAATTCGGGATTCTGGCCCTTATTGACCGCAAATCCGTACGAACCGCCCTTTTCCTTGTTCGTAACCGTCTTGATTCCGTTGCCCTGCTGAATGCCATAGGCAAGCACCGGGTAATCCTCGAACAAGGCCACGGAACCGCCCGCTTTGACTTCGTCCACGAGCTGCGAAGAATCGTCGAACGTTGCAAGCGTGAAACCGTATTTGTCTTTGATGGAATCGGCAAAAGTTGCTCCTTCTGTGCCGACTTTGACCGCTACACGCTTGCCGCGCAGATCTTCGTAACTCTTGATCGTATCATTGTCCGCGGCAACGCCCATCATTGGGCCCGCTTCGAAATAGGGATCGGAGAAATCGAAGGTTTGCTTCCGCTCGTCCGTAATGCTCATGCCGGCGATCACGCCGTCCACATTGCCGGACTGCAGCGCTTGAAGCGCCGCATTGAAGCCGAGCGACTTAATCTCGACTTTAAAGCCCTGATCTTCGGCAATCGCGTTAATCAAATCCATATCGATCCCGACAAAATCGCCGTTTGCATCTTGATATTCAAAAGGAGCAAACGTTGTATCGGTTCCGATCACATACGTTTTATTCGCTTCCGCGGCATGAGCCGACGGCACCAAACTTCCCATGAATGAGAAAAAGAACACAAGTAAAACCAAAAACCCCGTCATTTTTTTCTGTATACGCATATGTTCCTCCAGTCGCTGTGCCCGGTTTTTGAATTTTTAATTCATTTTACATGACCTGTGAACTATTGACCATGCCTCTGCACGAAAAAAATTAATAAATCCCGCAAAAGTGCTGACTGGGCGAGACATCCCGCCCAACCTGACATGTTATGTAATTTGGATAAAAAACGCTCTATGCCGTAAAACCTCCTGCTTGCTTTTTACCCGATTTTCGGCGGAATGATCGTGGCATTTTGACGCTTGAGCACGAAGTCATCGAATTTCGCGGAATTTTTTGGCCGAGAGCCTGCTCGTTTGCTCGATGCGAATGACCGATTCTATTGAACGATGTACATCGCAACTGGAAATTCGTCCGTGTTTTCGCCGCCCACGAATCATTTGAACCATTTAAATTTTACATAATTAAATGTCGAAAAATATTTTTCCGCAAAGCGTTGTAATCCGCATATCTTCTTACTATAATATACTTATGTGTTTTTAATAAACGTTCAGCACCCATTTTGAGGAGGAACTTCCCTTATGACTAACGCCAAATTCGCGAAACTGTTCGACAGCGTCGAACTGCACGACGGCATCAAACTGCAGAACCGCATCGTACTCGCTCCGATGACGCATTCTTCGTCCAACCCGGATCTGAGCGTTTCCGACGCCGAACTGAGCTACTACGAGCGCCGCACGAACAAGCTCGGACTGGCCGTGACCGCGGTTGCCCACGTGATGCCGGGCGGCATCGGCTTCCAGAATCAATTCGCCGCTTTCGGCGAATCGAATCTGCCGGGCCTGACCAAGCTTGCCTCCACGTTGAAAAAAGGCGGAGCCAAATCCGTTCTGCAAATCTTCCACGCCGGCATTCAGGGCCCCCGCGCACTTGTCCCTGAAGGCGACGTTGTCGGACCCAGCGAAATCGAACTGAAAGACGGTTCGAAATCCCGCGAACTGACAAACGAAGAGATCGAATCGATCGTCCTGGACTTCGGCCGCGCAACCGAACTTGCCATCCGCGCAGGATTCGACGGCGTGGAAATCCACGGCGCCAACGGCTACCTGATCCAGCAGTTTTTCTCCGGCTGGTCGAACCGCCGCGCAGACAAATGGGGCGGAAGCGTCGACGCCCGCTTGACGTTCCCGCTGGCCGTTGTCGACGAAGTGCAGCGCGCAGCCGCAGCCGCAACCAAAGAACCTTTCATCGTCGGCTACCGCTTCTCGCCGGAAGAGCCGGAAGAAGAAGGATTGACGATGGACCATACGTTCACGCTGCTTAAAGCGCTGGGCGGCAAAAATCTCAGTTATCTGCACGTATCGCTGATGGAGTATAACTCCAAGCCGCGCCGCGGCGGCGACCTGAACCGCACGCGCCTCGAGCAGATCGTCGAAGCCGCAGCCGGCACGCCGGTAATCGGAGTCGGATCGATCCATACGCCGGAGCAGGCTGTCGAAGCGGTCGAGCTGGGCGCCGCCATGGTCGCTCTCGGCCGCGAATTGATCGTCGAGCCGGATTGGGTACAGAAAGTCGAAGCCGGCCGGGAAGCCGACATCGCGGTAACCCTGACGCCTGCCGACCAGGATCGTCTGGTCGTTCCGGACAATCTGTGGGGTATGATCGTGGGGCTGCCGGGCTGGTTCCCGGTCGTCGAAGCCGAAACGGCCGAGTAAATCAGGTAACGGAGCAGGACATATAAGGGCGCACGAGCAGTAGGCGAACAAAGAGCGGCCGTGCGGGACTGACGAGTCCGGCTCGGAGAACGCCCGCGCCGCGTGCCGCCGCTCATATAGAGCAGTACCCGCAAATAACCCCATTCCCGCCCACCGGCGGGAATGGGGTTATTTTTTTGCGCTATGCGGCGTAATAGGCGATTTCCTACAGATTATGAAGCTTATTTTTGCGATTTCGACGATTATCCTCCCTTTTTCTCATTGATTTCATCTAAAAAATCCCATACCGTTAACATCATCGGAACGATGATGCGCCGACGGATTTCTTATTGAGCCTCGAGGCTCGTTTCGGTGGAAAGGAAGGCTTTTCTTGAATATATTATTTTACAACGATTCGCAAGATCAGCTGTTCCATATCAGTCCGCGTCAGCGGCGCGTGGCGCTTGCAGTCGCCTTAATTATGGCTTTCCTTACTTTGGCAGCCTTATTCTTCGCGGGAACGAAGCTGCCGGTCATGTCGGCGTTCTTCCCTGTGCTCGGCGCCTGGGGAGTGATGGGCGATGTGCTGACTTCGTTTATCCTGTTCAACCAGTTCCGGTCTTCGCGTATTTTTCCGCTGCTGCTGTTGGCCTGCACCTTTTTGTTGACCGGTATACTCAGCCTGTTTTATTTGCTGTCGCTGACCGGAATGCTGCCTCTGTCGGGCCTCTTCGCTTCCGGATCGCAGACAGCGGTTTGGTTATGGTGCTTCTGGCATTCGTGCTTTCCCCTGGGTATCCTTCTATTCATGGGATCACTCCATTTCAATAAAAAAATCATCGATCGCCGTCTGCTCCCCCGCTATCTGTTCAGCGGAACCACAGCGGTTCTGCTGATCGGAGTTCTGCTGCTGGCGCTGGCTACCGCCGGGCAGGACAAACTTCCGGTTTTGATCGAAGACGGCAATTACCGCAGGCTGATCGAAACCGCAGTCGGGCCTGCGATCTGGGCCTTGTGTGCGCTCGCTTCTGTCTGCTCGGTGTTTCCCTACAAAAAGCGCGGCGTTCTTCGGGTATGGCTCAGCGTCGCCGTGTTTGCTTTTCTGCTGGGGGTTACTCTGAGCCTCGCGGCCGGAGAACGCTATACGCTGGGTTGGTACGGGGCCAGGATCGATTCCCTGATCGCATCGACCGTAGTGCTGCTGTCCATCATCAGCGAAGTGAACAAACTCTTCGTCCGACTAAGACGCCAGCACGAAGAACTTGAAGAATCCCAGCAGGCGCTGGAATCCGCCAACGAGCAGCTCAAGGAATTGTCGGGCATCGACAGCCTGACCCGGATCGCCAACCGGCGCAAATTCGACGAAGTGCTGAAGCAGGAACTGAACGCCCCCCAGCGGGCCAAAGAACATCTGTCCCTGCTGATGATCGATATCGATTTTTTCAAAGCGTATAACGACCATTACGGCCATTTGGGCGGAGATATGGTGCTGCGAAGCGTGGCGCCCCGTCTGGAAGCGGAAGCGCTTGCCCACTTCGGCTTCACCGCCCGCTACGGCGGCGAGGAATTCGCAATCATCCTGCCGGGACACAGCGAGCTTGAAGCGGAGCAGATTGCGGAACTTATGCTCGAAAGCGTCCGTTCCCTGGCGATTCCGCATCAGTATTCGGACGTCTCCGACCAGATTACGATCAGTATCGGCGGCTGTACGCTTAGGCCCGGCGAGAAGTCGAATGCCCACGACTTTATCGGACGCGCCGACGAAGCCCTTTACCGGGCGAAGCATGAAGGCCGCGCGCGATTCGTATTCGCCAATTCGGCGCGAGATTCGTGTCTGCATCCGTTTGAAACTACGTCCCACTAGTCGATCCGGGCGCAACTGACGCGGGAGAATTCTCCCAGATCCCGCCGGCCAGATAAACGTCGGCATTCGAGACCTGCAGGGCGCTGCGGAACTTCCGCCACCGCTGCGCATTTTTCTCCGCCGTCTCGGAAACTGCGATCTTCGGTCCGTTCTTCGTAGATAGGCTTGGCGGCCGGTCCGGATTGTCGAATTTCAGATCGGGCATTTCATCCCGGGACGTGTCCCTATAAGGGCTGCCGTTCTTGGCCTGCGACGGACTGCCGCGGCCGGCCTATCTTGCCCCCCCAAGAAGAACGCTTGTGCAAACCTTTGTTTCATAAAAATGGAAAATAATTAAATTCGTTGAAAATGCGCATTTACAAGGCTTGGCGTTTGAATTAACATGAAGACGCGTACAAAGCATTTTCTGACCCGGAAAAGCGCGGAAGCGTCACGAACAAGGAGGCTTCTTATGTCCGTTACCATCAAGGACGTCGCCAGGAAAGCGGGCGTTTCGCCGTCTACCGTGTCCCGGGTCCTCTCCAATCATCCGCGTATCAGTGCCGCGACTGCGCGCAAGGTGCGGGAGATCATGGAGGAGATGGGCTATCATCCGAACATGATGGCGAAAAGTCTCGTTTCCAAAACGACCAAAAGTATTTGCGTCATTCTGCCCAAACCGGCGGAAGAGCTGTTCTTGAATCTGTTCTTCATGGAATTGATCCGAGGGATCGTGGCCCAAGCGGCGCGTTCCGGTTACGACGTACTGATCAGCTCGGGAGCCAGCGAAGCGGAAGAAGTCGAAGCCGTCGCCCGGCTTGTGAACGGCCGCCGCGTCGATGGTGCCGTGCTTCTCTATTCGCGCAAAGACGACCCGGTCGTCGAATTCCTCAAGCAGCGCGAATTTCCGTTCGTGCTGGTCGGCCGCAGCGAGCGCTATCCCGATATTCTGTCGGTGGATACCGACAACGTGCAGGCCGCTTACGACGCGGCGCGCCACCTGATTTCGCTCGGCCACGAGCGGATCGGCTTTGTCGGCGGACCTCCGAATATGGTCGTCTCGATGGACCGGATGCAGGGCTACCGCAGAGCGATCGAGGAAGCCGGCCTGCCGCTGCGCGAAGACTGGATCGTCGAAGGCGAATTCCTGCAGGACAGCGGCTACCGGGCCATGTCCATGCTCATGAGTCTGCCCGAACGGCCGAGCGGCATGCTGGTCGTCGACGACTTTGTCACGTTCGGCGTGATCCGGGGGCTGAACGAACTCGGCTACCGGATTCCGCAGGATCTGAGCATCGTCAGCTTCAACAATCTGGCGCTGGCCGAATTGTCGAGCCCGCCGATCAGCAGCGTCGATATCGGCAGCTACCATCTGGGCTATACGGCTTCCCAGACCCTTATCCGTGCGGTGGAGACGCCGCGCGAAGAGCGGACAAGCGTCCGGCATATTATTCCCCATCGCCTGATCGTGCGCGAATCTTCGCTGTTCGCGCCGGTCCGCAAAGCTTGAAACGGCTGTTCGTCCGGCCGGGAAACGGAGCTTGCCGTCTTGGCGGCTTCGTCTCCCGGTTGGACTTTATCTTATAGTTCAAACGTTTGCACAAAAGCGGAAGCCTGCCGGCTGCGCAGCATTTCCTTCTCTGCCGCCGTACGCCTCCGCCATTATCCCACTCGACAAGGAGAGATCCAGCATGAAACCGTACCTCAAAGTCAACGCATGGCGCATTATCGAAGAAGGTTTCGACCCGGCCCTGAACGAGGTTTCCGAGAGCGTCTTCAGTATCGGCAACGGATATATGGGACAGCGGGCGAATTTCGAGGAGCAGTACGGAGGTGCTTCCCTGCAGGGCAGCTATATGGCGGGCGTCTATTATCCGGACAAAACGCGGGTCGGCTGGTGGAAAAACGGCTATCCCGAATATTTCGCCAAAGTGCTGAACTCTGTCAACTGGATCGGGATCGACGTGGAAATCGACGGCGAGCGGCTCGATCTGTCTACCGCTTCGGCGGAAGATTTCACGCGCACGCTGGATATGCGCGAAGGCACGCTGCGCCGCTCGTTCACGGCCGTCCTTCCCAGCGGCAAAAAAGTGCGCGTCGAGTCGCTGCGTTTCGTAAGCGTGCCCTACAAGGAAATCGGCGCTATCCGCTACTCCGTCACTCCCCTGGATGAACCGGCGCAGCTCAAATTGACCCCGTACCTCGATGCGGATGTGGCGAACAAAGACTCCAATTACGAAGAAAAATTCTGGGATACGATCTCGCAGCATGCGGCTGTCGACCACGCAAGCGTCGAAGTCCGTACCAAAAAGCTCGACTTCCGCGTCGCTTCGCATATGGTGTACGAGCTGGCGGCGAGCGGCGATCCGAATCAAGAGTTCCACGTGGAAGCGCAAACGCATAAACGGGACAAGTTCGCGGGACTCTCGCTGTCGCTGCGGGCCGAAGCTAACCAGACGATCACGCTCTGCAAATACGTCGCCAACGTCACTTCGCGCGATTACGAACCCGAAGCGCTGGGCGATACGGCGCGGCAGTTGGCGAACGAAGCGCTCGAACTCGGCTTCGATGCCCTGCTGGAAGCGCAGCGCGCAGCCTGGGCGGAGAAATGGCGCGACGGCGACATTGTCATCGAAGGCGACGAGAAAGCGCAGCAGGCGATCCGGTTCAATATTTTCCAGCTGCATCAGACGTACACGGGCGAAGACGACCGGCTGAACATCGGACCCAAAGGCTTCACGGGCGAGAAATACGGCGGCAGCACCTACTGGGACACCGAAGCGTACTGCCTGCCCTTCTATCTCAGCACCGCCGATCAGAACGTCGCTCGCAACCTGCTGATTTACCGCTACAAGCACCTGGAAAAAGCGAAAGAGAATGCCGCCAAGCTCGGTTTCTCCAAAGGCGCCCTGTATCCGATGGTGACGATGAACGGCGAAGAATGCCACAACGAGTGGGAGATCACGTTCGAGGAGATCCACCGCAACGGCGCGATCGCCTATGCGATCTACAACTATGTCGAATATACCGGCGACAGCGCCTACCTCGGCGAATACGGCTTCGAAGTGCTGGCCGAACTGTCGCGCTTCTGGGAAGAACGGGTCAATTATTCGGAGCGCCGCGGCGCTTACCTGATTCTCGGCGTTACCGGTCCGAACGAATACGAGAACAACGTCAGCAATAACTGGTACACGAACCGGATGGCGGCCTGGACGCTGGAGTACACGCTGGAAGTGGCGGAACTTCTGAGAAAAGAGCAGCCGGAAGCTTTTGCCGCCGTGACGCAGCGAATCGGCCTTCGGGACGAGGAAACGGCGAAATGGGCGGACATCTCGGCGCGCATGCTGCTGGCGGAAGATCCGGGCACCGGCGTATTCCTGCAGCAGGACGGCTTCCTGGACAAAGACATCCTGCCGGTCTCGCAGCTCGATCCCGCCCACCTGCCGCTTAACCAGAAGTGGTCGTGGGACCGCATTCTGCGTTCGTGCTACATCAAACAGGCGGACGTGCTGCAGGGATTGTTCTTCCTCGGCGACCGCTACGGTCTGGAGACCAAAAAGCGCAATTTCGACTTCTATGAACCGATTACGGTGCACGAGTCCTCGCTGTCGCCGTGCGTGCACGCGATTCTGGCGAGCGAACTGGGCTATACGGAAAAAGCGTACGAAATGTATCTGCGCACTTCGAGACTCGATCTCGACAACTACAACAACGACACCGAAGATGGCTGCCACACGACGAGTATGGCCGGCACGTGGATGTCCGTCGTGCACGGCTTCGGCGGCCTGCGCGTCCGCGGCGGACGCCTGGTCCTGAATCCGTTCAGCCCGGGCAGCTGGACATCGCTGTCGTTCAAAGTCGGCTTCCGCGGAGCACGGCTGCAGGTGACCGTGGCCGGCGGCCGCACAATCGTGCACAACGAAGGTCCGGAAGCCGCTCGCCTGACTCTCTACGGCCGCGAGGTCGAACTCGCGGCCGGCGGCAGCGTCTCCGGCGAGCACGACCCGCATGACGGGGCGCCGGAAGCGGAAGCCGGTACGGCTGCGCTGGAGTAGGGCTCGGGGCGAAACGTAGGAGCCGGGCGCAGCGCACAGCAATCCGGGGCGAAGCGACCGCGTAGGAGCCGGGCTCGGAGCGCAGCGGCGTGAGAGCCGGGATGATGCTGCGCAGCACGCGGCGAATAGGCCGCATCGAAGATCCGGCAGTTTTATGAAAAAGGGCGCCTTCTTTTTATAAGAAGGCGCCCTTTTTCATGTCAACGGATCGGCGAACCCGCAGCCGATCCAAATCCCCCTTCCCTCCCGTTCGCCAACCGCCGTCGTCCCTCCTTCGGCTTCGGCTTCGGCTTCGGCTTCGGCTTCGGCTTCGGCTTCGGCTTCGGCTTCGGCTTCGGCTTCGGCTTCGGCTTCGG
>NZ_JABJVN010000009.1:0-25296 GCF_013618475.1 Saccharibacillus deserti | reverse complement strand
GGCTAACGGATTGTATGTCCGTTAGAACCAGAAATCCACCTCTTCCCGATTTTTAACGGATCGTATGTCCTTTAGCCGTCTTCAGGTGTTCGTTTTCCGCCGAATTCAAGCCGAATTTCCTTCTAAGCGTCTCCTGGATCCTTTAGAATTCTTCGCGCTGCCGGAGTCGCTTGGTTTTGCTCGTTTTGCTCGTTTTGCTGGTTTTGCCGGTTTGGGCCTCGCTTTCTCCACTCCTGCTTTCTCACCGCCTCGGGGGGTCCGTTTGTCGGGAGCGCTTCCGTCTGCTGCCGCTCCCCGGACAGCGTCCGGATCGCCGTCGAAGGTCCATTCCGCCAACCGGTAAGTCCGGTAGCGCTGCTTGTCGTTAGTGACCGTAAGGCGGTTGCACGCAGCCAGTCCATGCAGGATCACACGAGCATGCCGATCCGTCACCCGAAGATGGGCGGCCAGTTCTCCCGCGCTGAACGGAGCAAGCAGCCTGCGGGCATACCTCAACGTTTCTTCTTCCAGCCAATTCAACCCGTCCGACACCGGATCGAATGACAGAAATCGACCGACAAAAGCCAGTACCAACTGCCGGCAGCGTTCCGGCTCATCTCGGATCGACAGATAAGCCACAAGCAGCAGTGTCCAACCGCCTAGCCCAAGCAGGCTGTGGCGCCAGCACAAATCTTTGAAGCGCCTTGTATCCAAATCGCGGGCATGCGAACCGTAACCCTGGATTTCGACAGCTCCTTTGGCGCCGCCTGGACGGTAGGCCAGATCGATATACCGATAGCCGCCGTGGTAATCGCGCACCTCCCATTCCGCATAGAGATCGCCCGGATTACCCACTGCCGGGAACCAGATCCGCCGCAGAAATTCGATCGTCCCGTGTCCCAACCCGTCTTTCAGCCGTTCACGCCGACGAATGCTTTCCTCTTGTGCCAGCTGCTCCCTCATCCATCGTTCATAACTTCCTTCGAAATCGGCCGTCATGAGCTTCTCCCCTTTCCATTTTGAAAAAACACGCAAAAAAGCCGCCCCGATACTCTCGTATCGAAGCGGCGCGTTCTTCGCGTCCGTCCTTCTGAATCCAGTGTACCCTGCGCGCAAAACGACGTGCAATCGGACTCCCCTTGTTTAATATCCATATTTACCCACTTAGCCTATATCCTATTTTAATAGGCTAAATGAAGACATGAAAATACTTGAACGTTTACATCCGAAAACTGATTGAGTAGCTTCCGGGTGGAGTAATAATGGATTGAAATTCTTTTGTCCGATAAAGGAAAGCCTGCCGTTATTCGGCTTTGTCACTGGTTGATTCGGGACAAATTCCGGCATCTTTCCTTTGCCAATCCGAAGCGGGGTGCTTAAAATTTGATTAGAAGACGAGCTCTTGCAGACTGCAGTAGAGATTGCGGCGATTCGTCTACTCCCTGTTCCGGGGTAAATGATACCGTTTTCAAAAATGAGGGGTTGAAAAAGGAGGAATCCGCGTGGACAAACCGACCGGGCGACTGCTGCCGATCCTGAAGCGTCTTCTCGCTTCACGGGAAGGATTCGTTACGGTACGGGATCTGTCGGATGAATTGGACGTCAGCGAAAGAACGGTCAAACGCGAACTTCCCGGCGTGGAACAATGGCTCTCGGAAAGAGGCGCCGTCCTGATCCGCAAACCGGGAGCCGGGGTCAAGTTGGAAGCCGCGCAGCCGCAGCTCGACGCACTTATAGAAGAACTGAGCGCGGCAGGCCCGGCCAGGGATTACAGCAAGGACGAACGGCATTACTTCCTGGTCAGCGAGCTGCTGCTCGCGGCCGAGCCTGTCAAATCGTACAGTTTTGCCTCACAATTCAAAGTTACCGAAAGTACGCTGAGCGCCGATCTGGATCGTGCGGAACATTGGCTGGAACCGTTCGGCCTGCGCCTGATCCGCAAGCCGGGGTACGGCGTGTATGTCGAAGGCAGCGAAAACGCTATCCGCTCCGCCCTGATCCAACTCGTCTACGAAAGCGTCACCGAAGACCAGGTCGCCGGACTGCTGAGCGGATCGCCGGCCGATTCCGCGGCCGATCCGGCGAGAGTCCGCTCCCATATCCGCAGCCGGCTGCTGAACCTGATCGACGAAGGCGCGGCCGAACAGCTTCAGCGCATGGTCGAAGAACTGGAACACAGTCTTGAGCTGAAGCTGACTGACAGCGCCTACATCGGCTTGGCGGTTCATCTGGCGCTGGCGATTCAGCGGATCCGTTCCGGCCAGCGGATCGTCATCGAAGCGCGTATTCTCGAAGGCCTCCGGGGACTCCCCGAATTCGAGAAAGCGCGAAGGTTGGCGGGCCGCCTGGAAGAAATGCTGGAGATCGAAATTCCCGAAGACGAAGTGGGCTATATCACGATGCACCTGAAGGGCGCGGAGACGCGTCCGGGCAGCGACCGCGACAATTACTACGATTATGTCAGCTTCGATCTGGTCCGGCTCGCCCGCAACATGCTCAAAGCGGCGGAAGCGGAGTTCGGTTACGAACTCAAAGGGAGCAGCAAACTGTTTGCCGGATTCGTCCACCATCTCGGCCCGGCCGTCGAACGGCTCAGGTTGGGACTGGATATCCGCAATCCGCTGCTCCGTCAGATTCGCGAGCAGTACGAAGACGTCTTCGCGATTGCCGCCAAATGTTCGAAGCTTCTCGCCGACTATGTCGAACGCAGCGTGCCGGATTCGGAAGTGGGCTACATCGCCATGCATCTCGGAGCCATGAGCGAATACGCCCGCGCAGAACGTCCTTCTCCCAAAGTGCTGATTGCCTGCGCAAGCGGCATGGGCACTTCGGGACTGCTGATGGCCCGGGTACGCAAGGAATTCCCTTCCTTTAACCTGATCGGTCTGGCTTCCGCTTCGGAAGCGGCGGAGAACGACGAAGCCGACTTTATCCTCTCGACGGTCGATGTCGAGACCGACATTCCCGTCGTGCGCGTATCCGTGCTGCTGTCTTTTCACGATGTCGAGACCATTCGGCGCTTCGTGAACGACGGCCAGCGCCGCTTCGTCAAGAAGAAGCCGCGGCACAATCTCCGGCACGATCTGGTCGGTACGCTCGAAGAACACCGCCAGACGCTCGAAGGCATTCTCGATCTGATGAAACATATCGATATCGCGGACGGCTTTGCATCCCGGACGATCGGCGAGCTGATCGCCGCCATCTCGGAACGCTTTACAGGCAGCGCCGCCGACGCGGATATGCTCGAGCGCGAACTGCACGAGCGCGAGCGGCTTGGCGAGACCGTACTGTCGCAGGACGGCTTGATCCTGCTGCACTGCCGCTCCGAAGTGATCGGCAGACTGACGCTCGGCATCTTCCGCTTTCCGGAAGGCATCGCCGCCGAATCGGAAGACAAACCGATCCGGCTCAAAGCGGCCCTTCTGCTGCTTGCACCGAAAGCCAGCGGCAAGTCCTATCTCCAGGCGGCCGGCGAGATCAGCAAGTCGCTGATCGACAAACCCGGCTTCGCCGCCCGGCTCGCTTCGGCCGAGCCGGAACAGCTCCGCAGCGAGATCGCGGACATGATGAGAGAACTGTATGCAAGAAAAATCGAACAATACACATTGGAGGTTGAACAATTATGAGCAGCGTATCGACGCCTGCAAAATCGGGCGGCGCAAGACAGGGCGTCCAGAAATTCGGTCGTTTCCTGAGCGCGATGGTCATGCCGAATATCGGCGCGTTTATCGCCTGGGGCCTGATTACGGCCCTCTTTATCCCGACGGGATGGTGGCCGAACGAAGATTTGGGCTCGCTTGTAGGTCCGATGATTACTTATCTGCTGCCGCTCCTGATCGCTTACAGCGGCGGTAAAATGGTGGCCGATCACCGCGGCGGCGTGCTTGGCGCCATTGCCGTAATGGGTGTTATCGTCGGTGCCCCGGATACGCCGATGTTCCTCGGCGCGATGGCCATGGGTCCTTTCGCCGGTTGGGTCATCAAACAGTTTGACCGTGCGGTCGAAGGCAAGATACCGGCCGGCTTCGAAATGCTGATCAACAACTTCTCCGCCGGCATTCTCGGTGCGGCTTTGGCAATCGGCGGCTATTATGGCGTAGGCCCGCTGTTCGAAGCTTTCACAAGCGTGCTCGAATCGGGCGTACAGCAAATCGTAGACTGGGGACTTCTGCCGCTTGTCTCGCTGTTCGTAGAGCCTGCGAAGATCCTCTTCCTGAACAATGCGCTGAACCACGGAATTTTCACTCCGCTCGGTACCGATCAGGTAGCGTCGCTTGGTAAATCCGTATACTATCTGCTCGAAACGAACCCGGGTCCGGGTCTCGGTGTCCTTCTCGCTTACTGGGTATTCGCCAAAGGTTCGATCAAGAGTTCGGCACCCGGCGCGATCGTGATCCAATTCATCGGCGGTATTCACGAAATTTACTTCCCTTACGTACTGATGAGACCCGTTCTGATCCTGTCCGTAATTCTGGGCGGTATGGCCGGCGTCTTCACATTCGTGGCAACGGGAGCCGGCCTGTCCGGTGCCGCGGCACCAGGCAGTATCCTGGCTATTATGGCTGTAACGCCTAAAGGCGGGCACCTTGCCGTACTGGCGGGCGTAGCGGTCGCAACGATCGTTTCGTTCCTCGTATCCGCATTGTTCCTGCGCAACTACAAGGCAGACGACGAAGCGTTGGACAAAGCACGCGATGCATCGAAGTCGATGAAAGGCACGAATTCCGCGGCAGCCGGTGCGGGCACAACCGTACGCGTAAACGGCAAAGTCGAGAAGATCGTCTTCGCCTGCGACGCCGGCATGGGTTCGAGCGCAATGGGCGCGACCTCTTTCCGCAAAAAAGTCAAAGCGGCCGGACTCCCGATCAACGTGACCAACACCGCGATCGAGAACATTCCTGCAGATGCCGATATCGTCGTAACACAGCAGAACCTGACCGACCGCGCCAGAGCGAAAGCTCCGAACGCGCATCACGTTTCGATCGACAACTTTATCAACAATCCGGTCTACGAAGACCTGATCGAAGAACTCAAAGCTTCCCAGGCAGGCGGATCGCCGGCCGAACGCAATACGACGGCAACGGCGGATGCGCAGTGGGATATCGACAACGCGCTGGACAAAGCGGCTCCGGGCGCGGGTTCCGCAGTCGTGCATTCCGACATTCTGCGCAGAGAAAACATTCGCCTCGGCCTGCCGAGCGTCAGCAAGGAAGAAGCGATCCGCGAAGCGGGACGCCTGCTGTCCGCAGCCGGATACGTGAAGCCGGGCTACGTAAACGCCATGATCGAACGCGAAGGCGTGGCTTCGACTTACATCGGCAACGGCGTCGCGATCCCTCACGGCGTAGGCACGGCCAAGAACGAGATCGAAAACTCCGGAATCGTGGTACTCCAGTATCCGAACGGCGTTGAATTCGAAGCCGGTACGGCTTACCTGGTCGTCGGCATCGCCGGCGCCCGCGGCGAGCATCTGAAGATTCTGACCAAGATCGCGGAAGCGATCGAAGACGAATCGACGGTACACCGTCTGGCCCAGACCAAAGACGTCAACGACGTTTACAACACCCTGAGCGTACAGCCGGAATAATCGTTACCGTTATCCTTTGTTATCGTTAGAGTCCAAAGCCGGCAGAGACCCCCTCTGTCGGCTTCGGCTTTGAGAGCGGATCTATTTAAAATTCAAGCTTTCCTCTAGGATGCGGCTGCGGATTTGGAGACTGGAATTTGAGGATTGGGATTGGAAATCCGGAGTTTTATTCAGGCTTCCTTTCCTTTTCCCTCTTCCTTTTTAATGCCCTCCCGTTTCCATTGGGAAGAAATGGTTTGATGTGTTTTGAAGTGTTCGAGCTTTTCACCGGAAAAATTTTTCCACATCCCCTACACGGAGGTATCACCCATGACCAAAAAAGCGATTCAATTCGGAGCCGGCAATATCGGACGCGGCTTTATCGGAGCCCTCCTCGTCGAAGCCGGTTACGAACTCGTATTTGCCGATGTCAACGAAGCCATGATCAACGAACTGAACGAAAAACACGGCTACACCATCCAGATCCTCGATCTCGACAAGCGCGAGATTCCGGTGACCGGCGTTTCGGGCTGCCTCTCGAGCAGTCCGGACATGTCCAAGCATATCGCCGAGGCCGAGATCATCACGACGGCCGTAGGCCCGAACGTACTTAAGTTTATCGCCGTCAACATCGCAGCGGGCCTTGAAGAACGGTCCAAATCCGGCGCGGGCGCGCTCAACATTATCGCCTGCGAGAACATGGTCGGCGCGAGTTCCCATCTCAAAGAGCAGGTCTACGCGCATCTGTCCGACGAAGCCAAAGCGTACGCGGACGAGCATGTCGGCTTCCCGAACTGTTCCGTCGACCGGATCGTGCCTCCTTTCAAAGGCGACAACCTGCTCGACGTAGGCGTGGAATCGTTCTTCGAATGGATCGTCGAAGAGCCTGCGTTCAAAGGCGGCGTGCCGACGATCGAAGGCATGAAGCTGACCGATACGCTGGTCGCTTACGTGCAGCGCAAGCTCTACACCCTGAACACCGGCCACGCGATCACCGCCTACCTGGGCTACCTCAAAGGGCTGCCTACGGTCGACAAAGCGATCGAAGACGAGTCCGTCCGCACGATCGTGCGCGGCGCCATGGAAGAAAGCGGCGCGGCACTGGTCAAAGAACACGGCTTCGATGCCGCCGAACACGCCAAATACATCGACAAGATCGAGAAACGGTTCCGCAATCCGTACCTCAACGACGATGTCAGCCGCGTCGGCCGCGAACCGCTGCGCAAGCTCGGACCGAACGACCGTCTGAGCGGTCCGGCGCGGATGGCGCTGAGCCTCGACCTGCCGATCGACAACCTGCTGACCGGTATCGCCGCCGCTCTGCATTACAATAACCCGGAAGACAAACAATCCGTTGAACTTCAAGCTTCCATCGAGGAAAAAGGTCTGGAAGGCGCGATCGCCGAAGCGACCGGCTTCACCGAGGACAGCGGCGAGAATGCGAAGATCGCGGACGCTTACGAATCGCTGAAAAAGTAAGCCGATTCCAACAGGCCTGCTTCCCGCTGCGGACGGCTGTATTCGAGCTGTGTTCAAGCTATGTTCGATCGGCCAATCCCATGCATCCCTGGCACGGCAAAAATAAATATCAAAAACCCGGCTCTCGGAAGAGGCCGGGTTTTTGACGTTCAAACGGATCGGTTTGTATTCTTCGGTTTCTCGTCTACGATGGGCTTACTGAGGCGGCGTGCAAAGCATTAAACCTTCCGCAGCTCGGAATACCAAGGATCGGCGGCTTCCCGTTCTTTTTATTCAAAACTCACGTTAATCACCGTAAGTTCCGACCGCGTACCCATCCGCATCGGAAGTCCCCAGAAGCCGTAGCCGGACGTCACGATCGAATCCATGTTTCCTTTTCGCAGATAGCCCCAATCGTTCTCGTAGATCCGGTTCGTGATCAAGTTCGCCGGGAAGATCTGGCCGCGGTGCGTATGGCCGGACACTTCGAGATCGATCCCCGCTTCCGCCGCGAGCTCCAGCTCGTACGGCTGATGGTCCAACAGGACAAGCGGCGACGCCGGATCGGCCTGCGACGCAAGTTCCGCAACGGACAGGCGGACCGGGTCGGTGCGGTCTTTGCGTCCGATCAGGGTGACCGGCAGATTCTCCGAGATCACCTCGTCGTACATGAGAGTCATCCCGCTTTCTTCCAGCGTATCGATCAGCTCCGTATCGCCCGCTTCCAAGCGATCGTGATTGCCGAGCGAGGCGTAGACGGGAGCTTCGATCCCCCGCAGAATCCCGGGAATCCCCTGTTTGACGTACTGGACAATATCGTCGTCGACCAGATCGCCAGGAAACAGGACCAGATCCGGCGATTGTTCGTTGATCAGACGCACCATACGCTTGGCATGCGACGGTCCCGACAGCGCGCCGAAGTGCATATCCGCCGCCATGACGATCTTCATCGACTTCCGCCCGTCCAGCGACGGCTTCGCGATCTTCACGTCGTACGCGAGCACGACCGGGCTGTAGGCGCTGAAAACGCCGAACGCGCCCAGCAGCACCGTCAAGGCCAGCGCCGCAGTCGACACGAAGCGAGTCAGTTTGCGCCGGTCGGTCCGGGTGAAGATTCGGAGCAGCACAACCGTCAAGTTCGTCAGCGGCAGGACAAACACCATCAGATAGGCGAAGATCAGCCAAATGCCCGCCGCCCAGTGTGCCCAGGCGTATTCGCTGAACGCGAACCGGAAGAACATCGACCAGGCCGCAATCAGCAGCCCGACGGACAAGACGACCAGCCACCTCCGCCGAACGTCCGGTCGGAACGCCTTGATCCCTTTCCATAGATTCCAACCGATATACAAAAGAAACCCGTGGTACACGAGCAAAGAAATGACAATGCGAATAAACAAACCTTCAGGCTCCTCTCCAACTCCCGCCAAGCCGCAGATCCCATCATCCGCACCCATACGTTTTCTTCTATTATACGAAGCCGCCGACCTTGAAGTCGAGCCGCGAAAAAAGACTGTTCCCAAACCGATATCGGTTTGGGAACAGTCTTTTCTTTTCACATTCTCCGGTAGTCTCCACGTTCTCTCTATCAAGCGTCTTTCGAAGCGGCTCCCGCTTCGTCAGCCTTTGATCGCTCCCGCCGTCATTCCGGCAATGAAATACCGCTGCAGGAACAAGAACAGCACCAGCATCGGCGCCGCCGACAAGATCACGCCGGCGAGCAGCGTCGTGTAATTCGTCACGTATTCGCCGCGGAACTGCATGAGCGCAAGCGGCAGCGTGAGCTTGGAATTGCCGTTGATCAGCAGCAGCGGCATGAGCAGATCGTTCCACGACATGACGAATAGGAACGTCGCACAGGCCGACAGCGCGGGCGCGGACAGCGGAATCGCGATGCGCGCGAACAGCCGCCATTCGCCGGCGCCGTCGATACTGCCGGCTTCCAGCACTTCGCGGCTCAGCGAGCGCATGAAGCCGGTCAGCATGAACACCGTCAGCGGCAGGAACAGCGCCACTGACACGACCACCAGGCCGAGCAGATGGTCCGACCAGCCGAGCTTGCGCACGAGCGCGTACAGCGGCAGCATGTTCACCTGCGTCGGCACGATCAGGCCGGCGGCATAGAGCGCGAAAAAGAACGCGCCGATCCGGCCGCCGAAGCGCACGATCGCATAGGCGATCAGGCTGCCGAGCAGCAGGTCGAGCGCTACCGTGCCGAGCGTGACAAGCGCGCTGTTGCCGAAATAGCGCAGCATCGGCTGCTGCTCGAACAGCGCGCGGAAATTTTCGAGCGTCAGCGGCTGCGGCCAGCCGAGCGGATCGGCGAAGAAAGCCGTCGTCGGCTTGAACGCCGAGATCAGCACGAAATACAGCGGCGCGGCGATGATCGCCGCGTACAGCAGCAGCATCAGCCGCCCGAGCCATTTGAAAGCCATAGGTTCCCCTCCTTAGAAAGCCCGGTCGGTCCGCAGCGCTTTGAACTGCAGATACGTCAGAATCGCCAGCACGACGAGGAAGATCATGGAGCCGGCCGAAGCGAGCCCGAACTCGTAGTTGCCGAAGGCGGTATGGTAGATGTACGTCGACAAGATTTCGGTGGCGTTGTTCGGACCGCCGTCGGTCATGACGAAGATCAGGTCGAACGCTTTGAACGATTGGATCGTCGTATAGGCGATTACGATCGCGGACGACGGCGCGAGCAGCGGCCAGGTGATTTTGCGAAACAGCTGGAAGCGGCTGCCGCCGTCGATACGCGCCGACTCGTACAGCTCGCCCGGAATCGCCTGCAAGCCGGCGATGAACACGATCATCATCTGGCCGGCATGCGCCCACACCTGCACCGCCGCGATGGCGTACAGGGCGATCCTGCGGTCGCCGATCCAGTTCTGCGCCAGGCCGTCCAGACCGGCTCCGCGCAGACCCAGGTTCAGCATGCCGATCGTCGGATCGTAGACGAACGACCAGATCAGGCCGACCGAGACCGACGACAGGATCGCCGGCAGGAAATACAGCGCGCGCAGGAAGACGCGCGTTCTCGTGTTGCGGGACAGCAGAAGCGCCAGCACCAGCGAGACGACCGTCTGCACGATCACCACGCTGAGCATGAACTTCACGTTGTTCAGCAGCGTTTTGCGGAAGACGAGACTGTCGAAGCTGTCTTTGTAGTTGTCGAGCCCGACCATGTTGTAGGAAGGCGAGACGCTGTCCCAGTCGGTGAACGAATAGAACAGGCCCGACAGCGTCGGATACGCGAACAGGAAGAGATACAGCAGCGTGCCCGGCAGCAGGAACAGCCACAGGACACGCTTGTGCTTCAATCGGTTATTTTTCATCCGCGGATTCCGCCCCGGCCTAGGACTTGCTCAGGTTCTGGTCGATGACCGCCTGGGCTTCCCGCGCCGCTTCCTCCGGCGTGGACCCTCCAAGAACGGCCTGGATGGAATTCGTGACGGCTTTCTGGTTGTCGCCGTTCTTGATCGTGAAGCGCGGCTGGAACAGCGTCTTCTTCCCGGTCCACGCTTCGGCAATCTTCAGTTCGGGACTGTCGTAAGAGACGCCGTCGACCGTTACGTTCTGTCCGGTCGCGTTGGCATATTCGCCGGCCGCTTCCGGCTGGCTCAGATAATCGAGGAATTTCTTGGCTTCCTCGGGATGCTTCGATTTGCTGTTGACCGCCAGCATGAACGTGCTCGTGTGCACGCCTTCGTATTTGGCTTCGCTCTCGCTTACCGTGATCGGCGCGAGCAGCGCCTGTTCAAGTTCCGGATTTTGCGCGGCGTTCTGCGCGAGCTGGTACGAGCCGCTTGCGAGCATGCCCGCTTTTTCCTGAATGAACAGCGCTCCGGCTGCGGCGTCCTTCGTACCGAGTGCATCGGGTTGGAAGTAGCCTTTGTCGTTCAGTTCCTTGATCTGCGTCAGCGTCTTGACCCACCATTCGTCGGTCAGCTTCGCTTCGCCCGCTTCGACCTTGGTGAAAATATCGTCGCTCGGTTCGTTGTTCATCACCATCGTGTTCATGAACTGCCCCGGGCCGATATCGGCGCCGGCGAACGCGATCGGAATAATGCCGTTGTCCTTGAGCGTCTGGCACAGCGCCAGGAAGCCTTCCCAATCCTTGGGCGGCGTGAGGCCGTATTTCTCGAACAGCTTCACGTTGTAAATCGGATCATTGTAGACAAGCTGATACGGCACGGCAAGCTGCTTGCCTTCCTGCTGCCCGGCTTCGATCAGATCGGCGTTGAAGTTGTCCAGGAACGCGGAGCCGCTCAGGTCCGCGAATACGCCGGCTTTGGCCAACGCGTCGAACTGGGCGCCCGGGAACGAAGCGAATACGTCGCCGACCGAGCCGTCCGACAGTTTCGCCTGCGCCGTCGATTGATACTGATCCGAAGGCAGCGTCTGCATCTCCACCTTGATCTTGGGATTGGCCGTTTCGAACTTGCCGATCAGCGCATCCAGCGCTTTCACGTCTTCGCCCCGCCAGTGCAGGAAGTTGAGGGTGACGCTGCCGTCCGAAGAGGCCCCGCCCGATCCGCCGCCTCCGCACGCGGACAATACCGCCGTCAGCGCAAGCGCGCCGGATGCCAATAAGTATCGAAGCTTTTTCCCGGATTTTCCCGTCATCGTACAACCTCCTTATGAATGTCGGCCCATTTTTGTTTGAACAGCGGCAGTGCTTCGCGGCCGAAGATTTCGGCTTCTTCCAGATGCGGATAACCGGACAGGATAAACGTGGAGACGCCGAGTTCGGCATATTCGATCAGGCGCTGCGAGACCTGGTCGGCCGTGCCGACGATCAGGATCGCGCCGCCGGAACGTACAACCGACAGTCCCGTCCACAGATTCGGTCCCGCCACGAAGCGGTCCGCTTTGGACAGCTCGCGCAGTTCGTTCTGGCGCCGCTGGTTGGTCGCGTCGGTAGCGGCGAATTCGCGTTCCGCTTTCTCGATCGCTTCCGGGGACACTTTGCTGATAATGTCCCAGGCCGCGGCCCAGGCTTCTTCTTCCGTGTCCCGGACGAGCACCTGTGCCCGCAGTCCGTAGCGCAGCTCGCGCGGTTCCCCGCTCTCCTCTTCGTACTGCTGCCGCAGACTCTCGATCTCCGCGATCTGCTCTTCGATCCAGGCATGCGGTTCGCCCCACATCAAGAACGTATCCGCGTGCTTAATCGCGACCCGTTTGGCCGCCGGCGAACTGCCGCCGAGATAGAAGGGCGGATGCGGATCCTGCACGGTACGCGGCGAGCTGGACAGGCGGTCGAACGTGTAATGCTTGCCGCGGAACGGTTCGTTTGCCGCCGAATCGGATGACGGACGAACGCTTGCCGCAGCCCCCGCAGCTTGTGCGGAACGATCCGAAGCAGCCTTACCCGATACGAACTCCGAAGCCTGCGGCTTGTCGCCATTGGCCCAGGTCTGCCGCATGACCTGCAGATACTCGTCGGCCCGCTCGTAGCGCTCGTCGTGCGAATGGGCCAGCGGATCGCCCAGTTCTTCAAGATCCTGGACGGAACTGCCGGTAACGACGTTGATCATCGCGCGTCCCCCGGACAGCTGATCCAGCGCCGCCCCCATGCGCGCCGACAGGACAGGCGCGGTCAGGCCCGGCCGTACCGCCACAAGCGGACGCAGCGCCGTCGTGCGGGCCATCACGGCCGAACCGACGACCCAGGCGTCCAGGCAGGCGCCGCCGGTCGGGATGAGTACAAATTCGAACCCGGCCGCCTCGGCCGTCTGCGCCACCTCCGTCAGATACTGAAGCGTCGCCGGACGTTCCGGTTCCACGCCTACGTATTTGCCGTCTCCCGCCGTAGGAAGAAACCAGCCGAACTCGATCCCGCGCGTTTCTTTTTCTCCGTTTGCCATCTTCGATTCCGTCCTTTCCGCTCCGCCTTCCAAGCGTTTAATTTGGATTTTTGTATTTAAAATTCGAGATATCATATTCCAACTAAACAAGTTGGATTACTTTTGATAGAATGATAGCAATCCCTCAGGGAATAGTAAATGTCATTTCGCCGTTCATGCTTTTTGTCATTTTGCGTGCAGGCTGCTTTAAGGGCAGTCCAGCGAAAGGAGATTTCCCGTGCCGATCGATGCCGATTATACGAAAGAAGACCCCAATGAATATTTGCGCATCCACTTCTTCACTCCGTCCGAGTACGAAAAGTCCGGCCCCGCCTGGCCGATCCGCCTCGGATCGAACCTGGCCAAGCCGGACTACCATATCGGGCCGCGCACGACCGCTTACTATTATCTGCTGCTGGTACTAGGCGGGCGCGGCACTTTTGTCCAGAACGGACGGACCTATCCGCTCGCGGCGGGCGATCTGTACTGTCTGTTCCCGCAGGTGACGCATGAATACTGGACCGAACCGGCTGCCCCGCTGCGCAAGATCTTCCTCGCTTTCGACGGCAAAATGGCGCTGGAACTGCTCCGCCGCGTCGGCCTGACGCCCCAGCGTCCCCATCTGCGGGCACTGCACGCGGAGCAGGCCGCGGCGGACATGATTGCTTTTCTGGAAAAAACGGCGGGCGCCGGCGCAGCGGAAGCGTCCGATCTCGACCGCTTGTCGGCGTTCTACCGGATCTTCGCTTCGCTCGAACGGGGCGCCGCTCCCGAAGGCAGCGAGCCGAGCGCCGTCTCCTGGCTTCAGCGCGGGCTCGATTATATGGAGATTCATTACGCGGACGGCATCACCATAGAGGAAGTTGCCCGGCATGCGGGCGTCGGACGGACCCATTTCAGCAAAAAATTCCACGAATGCTACGGCATTACGCCGGTTCGCCATATGCAGCGGCTCAAGCTCGACGAAGCCCGGATGCTGCTGGAACAGACCTCCTACTCGCTGTCGGAAATCGCCCATTCGGTCGGTTATCCGGATCTGTTTTCGTTCTCCAAAGCGTTCAAGAAACATCACGGCCTGCCGCCCAAGCAGTATCGCCAGCAGCGTTCGCTGCGCTGAGAGACAGCCGGGCGCTTCGCGCGGCAAGGCCGAATTCCGGTGGAATCGCAGGCGTCGCTCGGATCGGCCGGCTTCGGCTTGCGTTGTCCGGCAGGTTGCCGCCCGGCGCATCCGGTTAATAAAGAGAAGAAACGCCCTTTCCGCTCCTGAGGGCCCGCTGCGCTCCGATACGGCTTCGAAATGGCCTGCTGCATGGACAAAACGGAGGAATAAGCCGGATTACGGAGGATTACTGTAAAAACTATGTTAAAATCCCGGGTTGATTCCGTAAAAAGCCGTTTTTTTCGTGTTTTTCTTGTGTTTTTGCGATATTATTTGTATAATCCTTCTTGTTGATTTTTTAACCAGCGTTTATTTCTTGAAGGTCGAAACAAACGGAATACTATCTTTTCAAACGGACTAAGGGGGGACTTGATTTTGGGAAAAGCATTGATTATCGGTGCCGGCGGCGTAGCAAGCGTTGTCGTGCATAAGTGTGTCCAGAATCCTGACGTATTTGAGGAAATTTGTATCGCGAGTCGCACGCTGTCGAAGTGCGAAGCTTTGAAGACCAAGTTGGACGGAGGACGCACGAAGATTTCCGTTGCACAGGTCGACGCCGACCGTACGGAAGAAGTCGTGGAGCTGATCAAAAGCTTCGGGCCGGATATCGTAATCAACGTGGCGCTCCCTTATCAGGATCTGACCATCATGGATGCGTGCCTGGAGACCGGCGTTCATTACCTGGACACCGCCAACTACGAGCCGCTCGACAATCCGAAATTCGAATATAAATGGCAGTGGGCGTACCGCGAGAAGTTCGAGAAAGCCGGCCTTACGGCGGTTCTCGGCAGCGGCTTCGACCCGGGCGTAACCGGCGTATTCAGCGCTTACGCGCTGAAGCACTACTTCGACGAGATTCACCAGATCGATATCGTGGACGCCAACGCCGGCGATCACGGCTATCCGTTCGCGACCAACTTCAACCCGGAGATCAATATCCGCGAGATCACGGCCAAAGGCCGCTACTGGGAAAACGGCGAATGGATCGAGACCGAACCTCTGACGGAGAAAAAAGTCTACGACCTGCCGGAAATCGGACCGAAAGACATCTACCTCCTCTATCATGAAGAGCTGGAGTCGCTCGCCGAGAATATGCCGGGCCTCAAAAAGATCCGCTTCTGGATGACGTTCTCGCAAAACTACCTGAACCACCTGAAGGTACTCGAGAACGTGGGCATGACTTCGATCGAACCGATCGACTTCGAAGGCCAAAAAATCGCGCCGCTTCAGTTCCTGAAAGCCGTTCTGCCGGACCCGGCTTCGCTCGGACCGCGCACGAAAGGCAAAACGAACATCGGCTGCATTTTCCAGGGCACCAAAAACGGCGAGCCGAAAACGTACTACGTCTACAACGTATGCGATCACGAAGAATGCTACCGCGAAGTGGGTTCCCAGGCGATCTCCTACACAACCGGCGTACCGGCGATGATCGGTGCCATGATGGTCCTCAAAGGCCTCTGGAAAAAACCGGGCGTCTACAACGTGGAAGAGTTCGATCCGGACCCGTTCATGGAAGAACTGAACAAACAGGGCCTGCCGTGGGTCGAGGATTTCTCGCCGACGCTGCTGGACTAAAAGGGGCTTAAGAAAACATCATGACAGATATCGATTTCAGCGCCGTTCCTTCTCCCTGCTACGTCGTGGACGAGCGTCTGCTGACCAAGAACCTTGAACTGCTCGGCTCCGTGCAGGCACGTACCGGCGCCAAGATCCTGCTCGCCCAGAAAGGATTCTCCATGTTCGCGGAGTATCCCCTGGTCGGCAAGTACCTGGCGGGCGTCACGTCCAGCTCGCTGTTCGAAGCGCGTCTCGGCTACGAGAAAATGGGCAAAGAAGTGCATGTGTATGCGCCGGCTTACGTCGATCGCGAGTTCGACGAACTGCTGAGCTATACCGATCACATCGTGTTCAACTCGTTCGCCCAATGGCGCAAGTTCAAAGACAAAGTCCTGAACTACCCGGGCCGCAAGATCGAAGTGGGCCTGCGCATCAACCCGGAATATTCGGAGCTTGAAGTGCCGCTGTACGATCCGTGCTCGCCGTACTCCCGCATGGGCATTACGCTGGAGAACTTCGACGAGAGCGATCTGGAAGGCATCGACGGCCTGCATTTCCACACGATGTGCGAGCAGAACTCCGACACGCTGGAGAACACGCTCAAAGTCGTTGACGAGAAATTCGGCCATGTTATCTCCAAGATGAAATGGCTGAACTTCGGCGGCGGCCACCATATCACGCGTCCCGACTACGACGTCGAGCGCCTGATCCGCTGCATCGAATTCGCGCGCGACAAATACGACGTACAGGTGTACCTGGAGCCGGGCGAAGCGATCGCGCTGAACACCGGCTACCTGGTCGCGACCGTACTCGACACGATGAAGAACGGCATGGATATCGCCATTCTCGATACGTCGGCCGAGTGCCATATGCCGGACGTGCTGGCGATGCCTTACCGTCCGAGTATCGCGGGCGCGGGCATGCCGGGCGAGAAAGCGATCACGTACCGTCTGGGCGGCATGACGTGTCTTGCCGGCGACGTGATCGGCGACTACTCGTTCGACCGTCCGCTCGAAATCGGCGACAAGCTGGTCTTCGGCGACATGGCGCATTACACCATGGTCAAGAACCATATGTTCAACGGCGTGAACCTGCCTTCGATCGCTTCGTACAGCGACGAGGAAGGGATCAAGGTGATCCGCGAGTTCAAGTTCGAGGATTACAGTTCGCGGTTGTCGTAATCTTTCGAGTAGAGATAAGTTCAAGAGATAAGTTCAAGAGATAAGTTCAAGAGATAAATTTAGTTAAAAAGACCTCGACCTTTACTTTGCGTAAAGGTCGAGGTCTTTTTCCGTATTTAATTTTCGTATCAACCTCACTATCCGAGCAACATTTTTTCGTTGATCGGCTTATTCTGTAGGATGTACGCAGGCGACGAAGCCGCTAATGACGTCAATATTAAATACGATGTTTCCGTTATTTCATATATTTTTTGACCAGTACATAGCAGCGATCTTTCGTGAGATACTGTAAATTAAATTCGTATTGAAGCGCGTCGCTGCTTGTTCCATTCTCCAAATCCACGCCTCTCAGTGCATCTTTGTCCCGGAATTTGATCCAGCTGCGTTGTTCTTTTTTCAACTTATTAAATTGATCCGGCGGCAGCTGTTTTTTTAAGTGTTCCGTATATTTCGTTTAACATATTGTCCCACAATTTATTGCTTTTTTCAGCATCGGCCCGTTGATCGGCCATTGATCGGGTGGAAGCCGCATTTCGCATAGACTGCACCTTTTCATCAAGAGCCTCTAATTTTTTCAAATATTCTTTCTTTGTGGCTTTTTGTGCCGAATTTTTGATTTGCAAACTTGTTTGGGTTTCCTCTCCAATTGCGGCCACTCTCCATCGATCTGTTTGTAACGTCACCTTTTGAGCCAAAGCGGTTGCCGAGCTGCCCACTAACCCTAAACATAAGATTCCGGTTAAAGCCATTGTCACTTTCTTCATTCATCTTACCTCCCAATTATGATTGTGATACAAAGTTTAGTCTCTCCAGGAAAAAATATCGGAAGCGATTGATATACGACCGACAGGTCTCCTTGGTATGTTTACTTTATATCTTAAGCCTGTTTTTGGTTGCTATCTATATCCTTTATTTTACCACAGTATTTCCGTATAGACCTTATGGAGAAGGCTGCAGAATTAATCCACCTTCCCCGGTAGTGCGACGTTTTGCTATCTCGTTATGATTGTGGCTACCGAACGGCTGATACCCGGAATCAGGGCAACTGCCTGATGCAGGACGGCGATCCGCTTCGTCGTCGCGCCGTTTACCGTGATAGAATTCCGCTTGCTTTCGTTGTCGTATCCGCAGCTCATCCCGCCGGTTTGAAGAAGTGTTCATTGCCTACTTTTATACTCTAAGCGCGCTCTCAAACGAACCAGCCGCGGTCGGTTGTACCTCTGAATCAGGCAAAACGGGATCTGGACGATCAGATTGACTATCGCACACAGGAGAGCCATCCCCACATAATCGCCCGGATTCACCGCTATGCAGGCAAAGCCCAGGATCGCCATAGCCAAATGTCCGACTTCCCCATACTTCGTTTCCAAAATGAATTTATCCGCATACGCTACATTGAGTTCTTCATTGAGATTTCTTTTTTGAAATTTCCACAAGCCTCCGCCTTCCGGAAGCCGGTCTTTCCACCGGTCGAGCCGGATTTTTTTGTAAACTTTTTTCTCAAAAGAACGTTCCGCGAAGAACCAATCATTCCCCTCATACCAGGACTTGGGCAGGAACCGAACCGCATGGGCTGTCCCCAGGCAGCAGACCAGCCAAAATGCCGTATTGATCACGATCATCCCTACAATAAACCCGCCAGTCATTTTCCACCGTCCTTCTTTGAGCAAACCGGACTTCCCTATTGATCATATACGGCTCCGCGCCTATTGAAAAACCCCTGTTCTTCATACGAAGAATAGGGGTCTTGGGTCGGCTGCCGCTCGGGCTTACGGGCCGCAATCGCCGATTGGATTCTTGTCGGATCTAGTACCCTTTCAACTCTTAATGAGAGGTTTACGTTTTCCTGAAATAACAATTCCGTCGGAGACTTCGTACACGCTTCAGGTACGAAATCTCCGGGGAGCGTAACCTTACCTTTAGGGTTGACAAGGTACTTGCCTTTCTCCATGCTCAGTCCTCGATCAAAAATCCCGCTTTTCTCAAGGCTTCGCATGCTTTGTCGATCCGGCCCGTATCGGGTGCGGAGATCGTATGCAGATGAACGCCGTCCGTCAATTCCGACAAATAGGACGCTCCCGTTGAAGTGATTTTTTCGATAAATTCATACACTTCGCTTCGCGTGCCGACCCGGATCAGCGCCGTCAATTCGCCGTATACCGGATGCTCGATGATCACGTCGTCGACGCTGACCCCGTAATCCACGAGCAGCAGCAGTTCTTCTTCCGTGCGCGAGCGGTCATGTCTGCAGGCTACGATTCGCCGGACGTTCGGCTCGTCGCTTGGCTTCAGATACACGTATCCCTGACTGGTCGCCAGAATCGCATGATTGCGGGCTTTGAGCAGCGTCACGTCCTGAACAATGACCTGCCTGGAGACGGAAGCTCTCCGGGCCAGCTCGCTTCCGGTCAGCGGAGAAGACGCTTTGAGCCATTCCAGCAGCTTCTCACGCCGCTGTTCGCCCGTCAATTTGATTTCTTCCATAGGAATTCACAAGAAACTCCCTTCTTTTTTGGTTTGCTCCAGTTCGTGCAGGGTCTGCACCAGAAGGTCCAGATGCTGCGTCGTCGTATCGGGGCCGAATGAAATCCGGAAAAACGAATGGCCTTCCCCTTCCGACAATCCCAGCGAGACCAGCGTATCCGGAACGGTGTGATGCCCCGAAGAACAGGCGCTCCCTGTCGAGATGCAGATGCCTTTTCGATTGCATTCCAGCATAACATACTGCCCTTCGTATCCCAAGCCGGCACAGCCCGCGATATGGGGCAGCACATTCGCTTCTCCTCCCGGCAGCCGGTCAACCACCAGGTAGGCGGACAGGCCGCAGGCCTGGAACTGCTGCTTCAGATGCTGCCTCAGCCGGCGATACTGCTCCGTCCGCTCTTCGCGCTGCCCGCATGTGTAGACCGCGGCGGCGGCAAAAGCGGCAATGCCCGGCACATTGACCGTGCCCGGCCGGAAGCCGCTCTCATGCAGCGTCCCCGGATACAGCGGGGCAAACGGAACGCCTGGGCGGATATAGACCGCACCGACGCCTTTGGGTCCCTGCACTTTGTGGGCCGAGACAGACAGGGCATCGACGCCGAGTTCCCCGACGGAGAAACCGATTTTCCCGAAAGACTGCACGGCATCGGTATGCAGCAGGATGCCCCGCTCATGCAGAAACGCGCCGATGACAGGCAGATCCTGGATAAGTCCCGTTTCCGAGTTGGCATGCTGCACCGAGACCAGACCGGTATCGGGCCGAAGCAGCGGCTCGATCTGCTGCGGTCCGATCCGTCCCGACGCGTCCGGCGCAATCACCTCGACCTCGTATCCGAGCGGGACAAGCCCGGCAGCCGCGAGCTTGACCGAATGATGTTCCAGGGCGGAGATCAGAATATGTCGGCGGCCCGGCGGAAGCGCGCCCGCCAACGACTGAATCGCCAGGATATTCGACTCCGTGCCGCCGCCCGTGAAGAACAGGCCGCCCGGGTGCCCACCGATCAATCCGGCCACGAATTCCCGGCTCCGTTCCACGATATGAGAAGCGCGCCCTCCCCCGTCATGCAGGCTGCTTGCGTTCGCATACACATCCCGGCTCATGGTCATTAATGTTTGTAAAGCTTCCTCGCACAGAGGCGAAGACGCCGCGTAATCCAAATAAATCATTCCAAACCTCTTTTCCGGCATAAATCCAGCGATTTATGAAAATGGACTTGAGTTTAGTTTATGTTTATGTAAATATAGGTGTCAATACACCTGTAATTAAACTTGTAAACATCCTACGGAAGTGAGGGGATCGACTTTGTCCAAGCCATCCGTACTGGTTGTCGGAGCCGGAGCGGCAGCCCTCTCGCTGATCGACGCGCTGCCCGCAGGCTGCCGGGTACAGCTTCTGACCAAAGATTCGGTCCGGGGCGGCAACTCCATGTTCGCCCAGGGCGGCATCGCCGCTGTCCGTTTGCCGGAAGACTCGGTCGATTCGCATGTGCAGGATACGCTGACGGCCGGAGACGGTCATAGCGATTCCGCTCTCGCCGCAGAGCTTCTGTCCGAAGGCAGCCGCCTGATCGGGCAGTTGGCGCAGGACGGTTTTCCTTTTGATCGCGATGCCCGGAACCGGATTCGGCTCGGCCTGGAAGGGGCGCACTCGTTCCACCGGATCTTTCATGCGGGCGGAGATGCGACAGGCCGCGTGCTGATGGAATACCTGCTGACCCGGACTTCGGGACGGGCCTCGGTCATCGAACAGGCAACCGCGTTGAAGCTTATCGTCGAAGAAGGCCGCTGCACCGGGATTCTGGCCCTGCACGAAGGCCGACTGACCGAGTTTCGGGCGGACGCGGTCGTGCTGGCAAGCGGCGGATGCGGCAGTCTGTATGCCCATTACACCGGCAGCTCCGGCATCACGGGAGACGGCCTGATCCTGGCGTACGAAGCGGGAGCCGAACTGTGCGATCTGGAATTCATGCAGTTTCATCCGACCGCATTGGTGAAAAATGGCACAACCTACGGTCTGATCTCCGAAGCAGTTCGAGGAGAAGGCGGCGTGCTGCGGGATGAAGACGGCGTCCCGATCATGGCAGGCCGTCATCCGCTCGGCGATCTGGCGCCGCGGGATATTGTGGCCCGGGCGATCCACGAACAGATGCAGCGCGGCCGGAACGTCTATCTGGATATTCGCGGCTGCGAACATTTTCGCGAGCGGTTTCCGACCATTACCGGCATTCTGCGGCAGGCGGGCATCGAGGTGGAATCCGGCCGTATCCCTGTCGTTCCCGGTATGCATTTCATGATGGGCGGCATCAAGGTCGATTCTTCGGGCGCCACCGGCGTTCCCGGCTTGTATGCGATCGGGGAAGCGGCCTGCACCGGCCTGCACGGAGCGAACCGACTGGCCAGCAACTCGCTGCTCGAAGCGCTGGTCGTCGGCCGCAGAGCGGCGCGGCACAGCTTCGACTATGCGGTTCAGCCGCAGATAGGCGAAGCGACTCCGATACCGGAGAACGCTCCCGCGGCTCGCTGGGCAGATACGCTCGAAGTTCCGCAGATCGCGCTTGCCGAACTTCAGCGGCGGATGAGCCTGCATGCTTCGATCGTGCGCCATGCCGCAGGACTCGAACAGTTGGCGCACTGGCTTCAGACCCTGCCGGCCGACTTCGTGCCTCTCTCGGACCTCACCCGCGAACGAGCGGAGTTGGCCCGTCTGTGGCAGCTGGCCCGGCTCGTCGTCCGGTCCGCCCTGCTGCGCACGGAGAGCCGAGGCGCCCATTATCGGGAAGATTATCCGGTCCGGCTCGATCCCGAGTGGTCGGGTCGAACGATTACCCATACGCACAGGTCAGCCCCCATTTTGCAAAAAGAAAGGACAATTCGAGCATGCAGCGTATCGCTTTGAGAAAAATGCTGGAACATTTCTATATGGAGGATATCGGCAGCGGCGATCTCAGCGCGCAGCTGATCTCGGATTCCGGCCCGCAGCGGGCGATTATCCACGCCAAGCAGCACGGGATTCTGGCCGGCGTCGACGTGATTCGCGAAGCTTTTGCCCTGCTTGATCCGGAGATCCGCGTCACCCTGCTCAAGCACGACGGAGACGCTATCGCCCCCGGTGACACGATCGCCGCGCTCGAAGGCAATCCGTCGACCCTGCTGACCGGGGAACGGGTCGCCTTGAATCTGCTGCAGCGGATGTCGGGCATTGCCACGGCGACCCGGCGGGCGATCGAGGCGCTGAACGATCCGTCGATTCGGATCTGCGATACCCGCAAGACGACACCCGGACTGCGCATGCTGGAAAAACACGCAGTCACTGCGGGCGGCGGCTACAATCACCGGTTCGGCCTGTACGACGGCATCATGATCAAGGACAACCATATCGCGGCGGAAGGCTCGATCGCGGCCGCGGTAGCCAAAGCCCGATCGCGGCACGGACATATGGTCAAAATCGAGGTCGAGATCGAAGACGAAGCGCAGCTGCAGGAAGCAATTAACGCCGGCGCGGATATCATCATGTTCGATAACTGCGGCCCGGATACCGTTTCCCGTTTTGCCCGCATGACGCCGCCTTCCATCATCACGGAAGCGTCCGGCGGCATCGATATGAACACCCTGCATACGTACAGCGGCTCGGGCGTCCATTATATTTCACTCGGGTTCCTCACCCACTCGGCAGCGAGCCTCGACATCAGCATGGATATCATCCCGGATCCCGATCGCGGACCGGAAGCGGAAAGGCAGGAGACTTCATGTCCATCTTTAACGAATTAATGCCTCAATACCAACTGATGCCCGATGCGTATCGCGAGATTCCCACTGCGGAAATGGAACGCCGGGTCCGGGAGATCAAACAGAAATACGGCGACGAACTGCTCATTCCGGGGCATCATTACCAGCGCGACGAAGTCATTCAGTTTGCCGATGTGACCGGAGATTCGCTCGAGCTCGCCCGGCTGGCTTCCCTGAATACCAAAGCCCGTCATATCGTGTTCTGCGGCGTGCATTTTATGGCCGAGACCTGCGACATTCTGACCCAGGAACACCAACACGTGATCCTGCCCGACCAGCGGGCCGGATGTTCGATGGCGGACATGGCGAATATCGTTCAGACCGAAGAGGCCTGGCGCCTGCTGACCGAACAAGTCGGCGATACGATCCTTCCGCTGACCTACGTCAACTCGACCGCCGAGATCAAAGCATTCGTCGGACGCCGCGGCGGCGCGACCGTCACTTCGTCCAATGCCCGCCAAGTCATCGAATGGGCATTGAAGCAGCGCAAACGCATCTTGTTCCTGCCGGATCAGCATCTGGGACGCAATACCGCTTATCAGCTTGGAATTCCGCTGGAAGAGATGGCCGTATGGGACCCTTATGCGCAGCGCCTGCTCACCGACAAGAACCCGGAGCAGATCCGGATCATCCTGTGGAAAGGCCACTGCTCGGTCCACGAGAAATTCACCACCGCGCAGATCGCGGACATGAAACGCCGCGACCCCGATATCCGCGTCATCGTACATCCCGAATGTACGCATGACGTCGTGGTCGCGGCCGACGATGCGGGTTCCACCAAATACATCATCGACCGGATCCACCAAGCGCCGGCCGGCACCAAGTGGGCGGTGGGTACCGAGATGAATCTGGTCCGCCGCCTGGCGGCCCAGCATCCGGACCAACAAATCGTATCGCTCAATCCGGATCTCTGCCCGTGCCTGACCATGAACCGGATCGATCTTCCGCACCTGCTCTGGTCCCTGGAATGCATTGACCGCGGCGAAGCCACCGGCATCATCAAAGTCCCCGAAGCGATTGCGGAAGACGCCAAAGCGGCGCTGGAGCGGATGTTCGAGCATGTGTAAGACTTGAGAGTAAGAGCCTGACGGGTTATGCCGTCAGGCTTAGATTGCCGCGATGTGCGCCTGGGAAGGGCGCGGTCGCGGTTTTTGGGTTGTTTTCAAAAAAAGAAACCTTGAAAGGCATGAAGCCGATCAAGGTTTAAAATTACAATCTATCGTTGGAACATTCGGATAAAACTTACTCTACCTGTTCAGTCATTGACTTGATCCCAAAGATTATCTTGATACTCATAAGTCCATAAGTCCGCGTAAAGGCCTAATTCCTCTATTTTTTTTATGAGGTTCTCCTCTTTTTTCTCACTACCTATATCCATATATAAATCGTAAGTGCAATTCACAAAAAAAAGGTTCTCTCTTCTCAACTGTGAGGATATATCCTCTCTAAGCGAAAGACGTATAGCATGTTCAACATCGCTACCAGACAAGATGATATCCTCTTTTATTGTGTAAAAAAAGTGAATTAAATCATCCGAATAACACTTGGGGTATCTTTTGGTATGTTCCAAAAATAAGGGTTCACTTATTTTTCCTAACAGCATCATTTCTAAATCTTTAATATCCAAATTATTCATGAATAATTTCACTGATTCTACGTACTTATTTTCTGCCTTTAAATACTCTTCTTCTGTGAATTTGTTTCCATCATATACTTTTCCAATATCCACAATCGAAGTCCATGTCTGTGACTTTGGTTTGATATCCTCCCCTTTAACGAGGGGAGGATATTTTCTCACTTGCCAGTAATACATGTTAATCTCCTATTCTCATAAGATTTTTGTTGTATGTTCCTGAGCGTGTTTCTCTACTCATCAATCCCGGTATACTATCCGCCATTTTCCAAACCCCACCGTTATCTGTAGTCCCGGTACTTTGACGTGGAATATCTCTAGTAATATACACACCTTTTTCCTTTGAATAAAAAACGGCTGCTTTTGCTCTGCCTGCGTTGACTTTTTCGAAGCCTAACATGTTTGCCGCTGCTTCTGCTTCTTTGTCTGTTCGATAGGGCCCATTTGGTAGTGCGGTCTTTGGAACTCCCTTCCACTTTCCGGTTTTGTTATTATAATCTTCTGTGCGTTGAGCCTTTCGAACATAGTAACCATCGTATGCATCAGGTGCAACACTACTGAGAATGCAATCTCCTGCATTCGTATTATGCACCCAGATCCCCAGGTCACTCACAAAATACGTATGGAACTCGTCCACCGTCATGTTATACACG
>NZ_JABJVN010000008.1 GCF_013618475.1 Saccharibacillus deserti | reverse complement strand
GTGATTCGCGCCGAGATGGCGGCGATGCTGACCCGTCTGGGCCAGCTGCAGTCGCCTGCGGCGGCGAACGCGGCGGCAGTCTTCTCCGATCTGCGGAGCGGCTACTGGGCCCGCACCGAAATCGGTCAGGTGACCGAAGCGGGCTGGATGAAAGGCTACGTCGGCGGCAGCTTCAAGCCGGGCGGCGCGATCACCCGGGAAGAAATGGCGTCGATCGCCTTCAATTATCTGGGTCTGTCCGAAGGAGATTCGGCCGGTATGTTCCCGGATGTCCGGGCCAACGGCTGGTCCGGCGGCCAGATTGCCGCCGTGCAGAGCCAGGGAATCATGACCGGCTATCCGGACGGGACGTTCCGTCCGCAGCAGGAACTGACCCGGGCGGAAGCGGTCACCATCTTGAACCGGCTGTTCGCCCGCGGACCGCTGCATGAAGCGCAGGGCGCGAAATGGCCGGATGTGTCAGCGGGCCACTGGGCCTACGCGGACCTGATGGAAGCGGCGCTCGACCACGGGTATGTGAGCCGCAGCGAAGGCGGAGAAGAATGGGTATCCGCTGACTAAGCCAAGTCCAACGAAGTCCCCGCCCGGAGCAATCCGGGCGGGGACTTTTAAAAAAAGATCGATTCGGACGAAAGGAAGTGGGCAGATGAGAGCGCTGCTGGTAGATGATGAAAAATTGGCGCTTCTGCACCTGAAAAATATGCTGGAGCAGCAGAACGGGGTTCGGGTCGCGGGCATGTTCAGCGATGCGAACCGGGCGCTGGAAGAGATCGGAGAAACGGCGCCGGATATCGTTTTTCTCGATATCGAAATGCCGGAAATCGACGGGCTTGAGCTCGCGGCCCGGATTCGGGCGTTGGACGAGGCGGTCGATATCGTATTTACGAGCGGTTCCGTGCGTCATGCGCTGGACGCGTACGAATTTTATCCGCTGGATTATATGAGGAAACCGATCAACCGCCAGAGGCTCGGCCAAACGCTGGATCGAGCCCGGCACCGTCTGGAACACGAGACCTGCCGGGAAGCGAATCCGAATAGCAGCCCCGTGCTGCTCTGTCTGGGTCCGCTGAGGGTACACTACCCGGGTACGGGGGCAGCCTATCTGAAATGGAGAACGAGCAAAGCGCAGGAACTGTTCGCCTATCTGCTGCATAACCGCGGACGTATTGTCGGACGGGATGAGCTGTTCGGGCTGCTGTGGAACGGCTTCGATTCGGAGCGGGCGGCGGCGCAGCTGTACAATACGGTGTACACCGTCCGGGCGGTATTGAAAGAAGCGGGATTGAATATCTCCATTGTCAAAGGCGGGCCGGTATCCGGCTACCGTCTCGAACTCGGGCAGGTGCAGCTGGACGTCCGGCAGTGGGAAGAAGAAGCTGCGTCGCTGCCGCCGATCGGTCCAGGTACGGCCGTTAGATATGAAGCGGCGCTGTCGCGTTATACGGGCGAGTATTTGAGCGGACACGATTATGCTTGGGCGGAGAGCGAACGGGATCGTCTTCGCCGACTCTGGCTGGGACATGCCCGGCTGCTGGAAGAATTTTATCGGACATCGGGGAAGAAGGCCGAAGCGGAAGCGGTTAGCCAGCGGGTAAGCAGGCTGTCGCCCGTCTTCCGGGCATTCGACTCCGAACCTTTGGATCGCGGGCTGACTTTGGGATAAGCCGAAGCGGAGGCCCTGCGTACCTTCATAATGATCGCTGTGCAGCCTTCCGGCTTATTCCGGAAGGCTGTTTGGGTTTGCGCGAGATCGAGCGCAAGGCGCCGCCGCAGTCCGGCGGCTGTGTTCTTCTTCCTCGCGGCCTGTCGGAGCATCCGGTATAATCGGCTTAGTTATGAAGATTTACAAGGAAGCGGCGATTTCGTTTCGTGCGCGAACGGTTTTTTAGATATCGAAGTCGAAGATAACGGAATGGGCTTCTTCGGGAAAGCCGGCAGACGTCTATATGAACAAGGCAATTCCACCAAAAGCGAAGACCGGGGCGTCGGATTGTATCTGGTTCGGCGCAGTGCGGAGCGGCTCGGAGGTTCTGTCTCGTATCGAAGCGAAATCGGGCGCGGAACCGAATTCCATATTCGGATTCCGTATCCCGGACAAAAGGAGGAACCGGAATGATTCGGGTACTTGTTGCGGAAGACGATCCGATGGTGGCGGAGATGAACCGTTTCTATCTGGAGCAGGCGGACGGCTTTCTTTTTGCGGGGTGGGCGTCTTCGGGCGAATCCGCCCCTGCCGGGCGGAGCCGGTCTGATCGCCGCGTATCTATAAAGCGGGCATCCCGCCAAGGAGGAGAGCATGAACCAAGAATGCGAGCTGCTGGTCGTAGATGACGACCCGGACATTTTGGATGTGGTTCGGACTTATCTGGAACTTGAAGGCTATACCGTACATACGGCCGCAAACGGACGGGAAGCGCTGGAGATCTGGAAGCGAAGCCGTATTTCGCTGGCGCTGCTGGATATCATGATGCCGGAAAAAGACGGACTCGAAGTCTGCCGGGCGCTGCGTGCGGTATCCAACGTGCCGATTCTGCTGCTGAGTGCGCGGGCGGCGGATGCGGACAAAGTGATCGGTCTGCGCATGGGGGCGGACGATTATTTGGTCAAGCCGTTCAGTTTGTCGGAACTGTCGGCACGCGTGGGCGCTTTGCTGCGCCGATACAGGGAGCTTGGCGGAGAAAGTCGAAGCAAAGGTGGAGAAGGGGCAGCGAGGACGGAACAAACCGAGAATACGATCCGGGTCGGCCGGCTGACGATCGAACCTTCCGCCCGGCGCGTGGCTGCGGAAGGAACCGAGATTCGTCTGACGCGGACCGAATACGATATCTTGCTGCTGCTTGCCGGAAGCCGCGGACAAATCTTTACGCCCGAGCAGATCTACGGAAGAGTCCGAGGGGAAGAACCGCTCAAGAACGACGCATCGGCGGTCATGGTACATATTGCAAGGCTGCGCGAGAAGATCGGAGACGATGACCGTCAAACGCGCATGATCCAAAACGTATGGGGAGTGGGCTACCGAATTGAAAAAGAAACGCGTACCGGGCATCCGGGCTAAATTTTACGCGGCTGCCGCTGTCGGAATGATTCTGGCCGGTTTGTCGATTGTCGCTGTACAATCGCTGCTCCCTTCGCTGGCAGGGATTTCGACCGCACAGGCTGCGCAGTGGGAACAGTCGTATGCCTGGATTTATTTTGCGGGATTCGTTCTGCTCGCCTTGAGCTTTGCGTCCCTCCTGACAAGGGGGCTGATCAGGCGGATCGAGAGCATCGGATCGGCTGCGGAGCGGATCGGTCAGGGCGATCTGACCTGCCGGATTGGGGAAACGAGCGGTGACGAGTTGGGCAGACTGTCCCGGCGAATCGACGGGATGGCCGAAGCGCTGGAGCGGGCCGACCAGCGTGAACGAAGCGCCGAAGAAGACAAGAACAGGCTGATCGCCTCGCTGTCACACGATATGCGTACGCCTCTGACTTCGCTGTCGGGCTATCTGGAGATGGCCGAACTCCGACTGAAGCGGTGCGGTTCGAGCCTCTCCTTGAAGTTGGAGGGAAGTCCCTTTTCAAGCCGCGGCGCTGCGGCCGCCGAAGAAGCCGATGCCCTGGCCGAAGCGCTTCGCTGCATCGGGGCGGCCCGCCGGAAGACCGGCGAGCTGGAAGGATACGCCGATCAACTGCTGGATTACACGCTGATCGGAGCCGGAGACGTACAGGCGGGCTTTGTTTTTTTTGCGCTGGAGACCCTTCTTGGGCAGGTTCTGGCCGACTTTGTTCCCGGGTTGGAACGGGCGGGGATGAAGCTGGAGAAGGAGTTCCGGCCTGGAACGGAAAAGGCCGAAGTTTACGGCGACCCGGCTCTGCTGGCCAGGCTGCTGGGCAACCTGATCGACAACGGAATACGCTACGGCGGCTCGGGCGGGTGGCTGATTGTCCGAATCTGGCTGGAGGCGGGGCGGATCGCGATCGAAATCGCCAATAAAGGTGAGCCCATCGCGGAGGAAGATCTTCCGCATCTGTTTGAGCGGATGTACAGAGGCGATAAATCTCGCAGCGCCTCACGAAAAGGACGTGGACTCGGCCTCGCGGCCGTCCGCGAAATCGCCCGTCTGCACGGCGCGGAAGTGGAAGTCCGAAGCGACAGATTCGAGACCTGCTTCACGGTGCATGTACCCCAATCCGGGTTAAGGGCGGAATCTGTAAGAAAGCCGTAAGTTTTTCGTCTCCCAAGCCGTAAGTTTTCCCGCTTAGACTGTGTGCAGAACCTAAACGGGAGGGTGTAAGATGAACAAGAAGAACAGAATGAAAGACGGCCGGGCCGCCTTTGTCGGCGGCCTACTGCTGTGCCTGCTGCCGATTTGCCTGTGGACGGCCGTATGGGCATGGAGAGGCGTCCCAAGCGTACTGGCCTGGTGGCTGATCCAGGCTTACAGTCTTATCGCCGTACTGCTGATGCTGATCTTGGTCGCGGTGTGGGGATTCCGCTTCGCGATTCGCAAGCTGCGCGGGAGGGAGAGAAGATCCACCTTCTTCCGTCCGGCTTTCCGGATTTTGCTGGCGGCTGCATTTGTGCTGGGCGCCTGGCCCGCCTTGTGGTTTGCCGGGATCGGGCAGACGGCCTACCCGGCAGACGCTGCTCGGACAGAACCTTCATTGACGATTGCTTCTCCTTTTGCGGAGCCGGTGCTTGTCGGTTGGGGCGGCGACCGTCTGCGAACCAATTATCATGCCGCGGCGCCGAACGAACGCTGGGCTTACGATCTGCTGGCCGACCCGGCGGGTATCGGAAGTTCGCGGCTTGAAGATTACGGCATTTACGGCCGTCGGGTGTTGGCCCCCGCGGCCGGAACGGTCGTGGAGGCGCGAGGTGACGAAGCCGATCATGCGCCGGGCGTCAGCGATTCGGAGACACTGGCGGGCAATCATGTGTATATTCGCCTGGATGCCACGGGGACCTACCTGGTATTGGCCCATTTGATGCAGGGTTCCGTCGAAGTACAGGCCGGTGAACATGTGGAGACAGGCGATCTTCTGGCAAGGGTCGGCAATTCGGGGAGTTCCAGCGAACCACATCTCCACCTGCATCATCAGCGGCAGAATCCGGTGGAGACAAACCTGTTTTTGACGGAAGGACTTCCGCTTTATTTCCGGGGCGAACACGGAGCCTTTATGCCTGATGGAGGCGTGGAGGTGCGGGAAGGACGGGATATTCCGGTCGGCGACCGGCTTGATCCTTAGGGCTGTGAACAGCGAAACGGCGGCGAACGGAAGCGAAAACAAAACGGGCAGCCTGAAGGAGGTGTCGATATGAACAAAACGGACCGTATGCTGGCGATTCTGCTTCGTCTGCAGCGCGGAGGCACGATTCGCGGAGAAGATCTGGCACAGACGTTCGAGACAAGTGTACGAACCATTTACCGCGATATGCAGGCGCTCAGCGAATCGGGGGTGCCGCTTCTGGGAACACCGGGGACGGGGTACTCGCTGCTGGAAGGTTATTTTCTTCCGCCCGTGATGCTGACGACGGACGAAGCGCTTGCGGCATTGATGGGAGCGGAGTTCACGGAACGCCATTTCGCGAGCCGGGTACGAAGAGGCGCGCATACGTTCCGGGAGAAGATTGAACTGGTTCTCCCCGCGGACGTACGGGAAGATGTCGGGCGGCTGCGGGAGACGGCGAAGCTTGTGGACGAGAAGCGTCAGCCGCAGGACGAAGAGGTGCTGAACCGGATGGAGAAGCTGCAGGAAGCCATACTGGAGCGGCGCAAGGTGGAATTCGGATATGTCAGAGTCGGAGAAGAAGCGCTGGAACCTTCGCCAAAAGAACGCCGCAGAGCCGCACCTTACGGAGTCGTACTGCTGCGGGGAAGCTGGATCCTGGTCGCCCGCTGCGACCTGCGGCAGGCGATCCGTCATTTCCGTTTGTCCCATATCAGCGAATTGATCCGGACGGACGAACCGTTCAGCCTGCCGGACGGGTTTCGTCTGTCGGATTACCGGGTGCAGGACGATCGGACGCTGAGGGCGGTTGTCCGCGCCGACGCGGCTGCGGCCGAACGGGTCAAGGAGCAGCGTTCGTACTATCTGGAAAAGACGGAACAGGGCGAATCGGGGGTGCTGCTGCATTTTCGGATGAGACGGTACGAAGACCTGCTGCCGATGCTGCTGGGACTGGGCGCTTCCGCCGAAGTGCTTGAACCCGAAGAGCTGCGCGGTCTCGTTCGCGAAGAACTTCGGAACATGTTAAAAAGCTACTGACAGGCAGGTGTCCGCAGTCATCATCGGCTGCAGGAAGCGCGCCTGTCCGAATGGCTCCAATCGGTGGACTAATCGGCCGACGAAAATCGGTTCAAAATCATCGTTTCGAGCAGGCCGTACGCTTTCTCCAGATCAAGTTCGGGATTCAGCAGCTTCTGCAGCGCCAGACCGTCGAAACAGGACAGCAGAATCGCGGACAGCGAATCGCGTTCTCCGTCTTCGATGCCGCGCAGCGACGCGTCCAGTACGCCCGCGATCCCCGAGCGTCCGATCTCAAGCAGTTCGCCGACTTCGCCGGCCAGCTGAGGGCTGCGCAGGCCCTGGGCGAACAATTCGTAGCGCAGTTTGTACCAATCGGCTTCGTGTCCGTGTGCCGCTGTGCGCGTCCGTGCGGGTTCCGTTTCGAACAGCGGCTTCGCCGAATCGTCCGGAAGCGGTTCGCCGAATTCCGTTTCGCAGCGCTCGCGGCTCCGCCGGAGCACTTCGTGCAGGATGTCTTCTTTGGTTTTGAAGTAATAGTGGATGAGGCCGTGTGCGGCAAGTCCCGCTTCCGCCGCAATTTCCTTGATCGAAGCGCTGTCGTAGCCTTTCTCCGCGATCGTCCGGGCTGCGGCGTCGACAATCTGTTTTTTTCTCGGATTCTTTTTCATACGGCCTCCTTCTTGTCCGGTGTTCGCTGTGTTCAGCGTAGCAGGTCGAAGAAGCCGCCGCAATCGGGTTTCTGCCCATTCATGAAGGAACTCATGAATGAACGAATCCCGGCAGGAGAGCGGCGCTTCTTCAAGACCGGAGATCGAAAAAGCTTGCCGGGAACGATCCCGGCAAGCTTTTTTCTTCCCGCTTTAAGCGGCGGCCGATCTTCGCGGTCGGTCGGGCCTCTGTACGGCTGCCGCCGGCTAGCCTTACTCCGTTTTGCTAGGCGGCACTGCGCAGGAGCCGTCCGAGCATCCGTCGGCATCGCCGGACTCGGCGCCCAGTACGGTCAGCGGCGAACGATCGCCCCATGCGCGGGTCAGCGCCTGGTCGAAGACTTCGTCCGGCTGTGCGCCCGATACGGCAAACTTACCGTCGAGTACGAAGAACGGCACGCCGCGTACGCCGAGCTGCATCGCCTGATCTTCGTCCGCGCGGACCCGGTCGCCGTATGCGTCCGACTTCAACACGCCGAGCACTTCGTCTTGGTCCAGTCCGGCTTCCGCCGCGAGTTTCGCGATCTCTTCGTGGTCGCCCAAGAAGGCGCCTTCGGTGAAGTAAGCCTGCATCAGACGTTCGGTCACGGCCTGGGACAGACCTTTCTCCGCCGCAAAATGCGCGACCCGGTGTGCATCGAACGTATTCGTATAGCGCATCCGGTCGAAATCGTAGTTCAGACCCACGCTGTTGGCCGCTTCGCCGACGCTGCGGTTCGAAGCCATGGCCTGTTCGCGGCTCATGCCGTATTTGCCGGCGAGGAGATCGTGAATATCGCCGTTCGTATGCACATGGGCATTCGGATCAAGTTCGAAACTCTTGTAGACGACTTCAACTTGACCGTTGTGCGGGAAACGCTCCAGGGCGTGTTCGAGGCGGCGTTTGCCGATATAACAAAATGGGCAGACATAGTCCGACCAGACTTCGATTTTCATGGGTAAAGACTCCTTTTGCGGCGATGTGCAGCCTGCGCCGACGCTCCTGGGGATCGCCTGCGCACCGCACTGCCGACTCTATTTTGCTTACTTAACATCATTATAGTTACATTTAGTAAGTAAATCAAGTCTTTTCATGAAAGAATCAAAGAAGACGAAAAAATCCCGCTTCGCATGGATACGCGAAGCGGGACGGTCGAACGGTTGGTATGCGCAAATCAAGGACGAGGTTTAAAGATACCGAAAGGTCTGCCGATCGGCAGGAACTCGCGTCCGAAATGTACATTCAGGACATTGGCGCCGCAGCCGTACAGCGAGAGCAGGCCGATCGCCATTTCCGCGTATGCCGCCAGTTCGTGGAAGAATTCCGGCGCGCCGAACGCGTCGAAAGTCAGACCGAGGAACAGCACGTCGATCAGACAGAAGATGAAGAACAATACTTTGTTCGTCTCCATGGCCCCGATCGTCATGAACAGGGTGAAGATCAGATAACCGCCGAATGCGAAACCGAGCTGTTTGCCGTCGACGGCGCCCGCGAGTTCGGGTCCGAACGTGCCCAGCTTGACCATCCAGTTGGCCGCCATGGCGAACCAGAAGAATGCGTAGGCCGCAAAAGCGGTCATGCCGAACGTATTATTGTGCTTCGCATCCTGGATCGCGGCGAACAGCTGGGCGCAAGCGCCCAGGAAAATAGCCCAGGAAGCGGCATAGCCAAGGCCTTCCGTCAGTCCGAGCTTCTGCGACGAAGCGACGAGTGTGACGATGGCCAGACCGAACAAGCCGATCGCGCCGGGATCGGCGTTTACGATCTTGACGGAGGTAGGGGACGGGTGATTCATGACGTTTGATTACTCCTTCGACAATGTAAGATAGGAAGATGGAAATTCCCGAATCGTTCCGTTCTGTGTGGAACTCAACTGACCTATTGTACCCGAAAAGAAAAGCGAAATGAATACGAAAAAACGGCTTTTCAAGAAATTTTCCCGAAAATTGAACGATCCGCGGTCCGAAAATCGGTTGGGTACGCTTACGTCACTGTTTACTTATGCCGAACCGCCAAGAAACCCCGCTCTGCGCCAAATGGCGGATCGGGGTTTCGGTTTATTGGCGGACACAAGCGGTATGCCGGTCATCCGAAGTTTGACGTACAAATGCTCCGGATCGCGCCGTCTTAGTCCCGGAACAGGAAATCGATCTGCTCGATCTGCTGCGGCGTCAGTTCGACGTCGAGCGTCTGGAGATTCGCGGCAACCTGCTTGTCGTTCTTGGCACCCGGAATTACCGCGTCGATGGCATCCCGCGTCAGATACCAGGCGAGTACGACATTGGCGATACTGGCTTCCTGGGCGACCGCGATCTCGCGCAGTCCGTTCACTTTTTCCACATTGCGCTTGAAATTTTCGCCCTGGAACAGCGGATTTCTCAGCTTGCTCTCGTCCAGCTTGTCGTCCGCGCCGTACTTGCCGGTCAGCAGACCGGAAGCGAGAGGGAAATAAGGTACGAACGAGATCCCGTTTTCCTTGGCGTAAGGGAGCAGCTGCGCTTCGGCGCCGCGTCTGAACAGGTTGTATTCACCCTGGAATACGTCGACATGGCCGTCTTTGTTGGCTTCGCGCAGCTGCTCCATCGAGAAGTTGGACACGCCGATCGCGCGGATCTTGCCTTCCTGCTTCAGTTTGGCGAGCTCGCCGACCGCTTCGTCTTTGGGCGTATGCTCATCCGGGAAATGGATATAGTACAGATCGATATAATCGGTGCCGAGCCGCTTCAGGCTGCCTTCGACCGATTCCCGCAGGAAGGCCGGGGAATTGTCGAACACGGTTTTTTCGCCGACGAACCGATGTGCGCCCTTGGTTGCGATCACGATCTGGTCCCGTCGGCCGTAGGACTTCAGCACTTCGCCGATCAATTCTTCGGAGCGTCCGGGCCCGTAGATAAACGCCGTATCGAGGAAGTTGATGCCGCTGCCTAGCGCCGCCCGTACGGAGGCTTTGCCGGCTTCTTCATCCAGGTTCGGGAACAGATTATGGCCGCCGACCGCGTTGGTACCGAGTCCGATCGGATTGACCGTAAGTCCGCTTTTGCCCAGAGTCACGTTGTGGTTTACCGCTTTCGTCATTGCAAAAACCTCGCTTTCCGGAAATGGGAATAGAAAAAGGAGAGACGCCGCGCTGTCGCAACCGCATCTCCCCGGTATCCTGCTTATTTACCCAAAAATCCATTTACTCAAAAACAGTGCGCCGCTCAATCGACCTTTGCCCCGTAAGCGCGCATGAACAGGACGGCCTGCTCCCGGTCCATACGCACGTTTTTGACGTCCAGCGATTTGAAATCGACGCCGTCGAGAATCGCTTCGCGCAGATCGGCGCCCTGCAGCTTCGCTCCGGCCAGCACGCAGCGGGTCAGGTCGGCTCCGCGCAGATCGGCTTTTTGCAGACTGGTCTGCGACAGATCGGCTTCGAAAAAACGCGCTCCGCGCAGATCCTGCCGGTCCAGCCGGCTCTGCCGCAGATTGGTGTACGACCAATCGCCGCGTACGACCGTGAATCCGTCCAGCTTCGCGCCCGCGAAGTCGGAGCCGGTCATCTTGCAGTCTTCGAACTTGGCCGAGAACAGATTGGCTTCGATAAACTTGCAGTTCTCGAACGCCGACCCCGTATGGATCGACCCGTTCATCGCCGCGCCCCTGAAGTCGCATTCGGTGAACCGGCAGTTTTTGGTCATGATTTCTTCCATCGAGCCGTAGGCGAAGCGGCAGCGGATGAACGTACAGTTCAGCAGTTCGCCGTCCTGCATTTCCTGCGAACCGAAGTCGACGTCTTCGTATTCGCGATTTTCATACTCGAACATGCGGATTCCGCCTCCCGTTTAAGCCCGGCGCTCGAACGCCTGGACGACTTCCAGAATGACTTCGGTCGCTTTGACCATGTTGTCGGCGGAGACGTATTCGTATCGGCCGTGATAGTTCTCGCCGCCGGTGAAGATATTCGGCGTCGGCAGGCCCATGTACGACAGCTGGGAGCCGTCGGTACCGCCGCGGATCGGACGGATATCCGGCTCGATATTCAGCTTCTTCATCGCGTCGCTGACCAGGTCCACGATCTCGATCACCGGTTCGATCTTCTCGCGCATATTATAGTATTGATCGCGCAGCTCCAGCAGGACATTCTCGTCGCCGTACGTCTGACGGAACTCGCCGGCGATCGTTTCCATCAGTTTTTTGCGCGATTCGAAGCTCTCCCGGTCAAAGTCGCGAATGATGTACGACAGCGTCGTCTGATCCGTGCCGCCGTTGATGTCGAGCAGATGGAAAAAGCCTTCGTAGCCTTCCGTGAATTCCGGCGATTCCTGCTCCGGCAGGCGGCGGTGGAACTCCATGGCGATCTTGGCGGCGTTGATCATTTTGCCTTTGGCCGTGCCCGGATGCACGCTCACGCCTTTGACCGTGACTTTGGCGGCCGCCGCGTTGAAGCTTTCGTACTCCAGTTCGCCGAGCGGACCGCCGTCCATCGTATAAGCGTATTTCGCGCCGAACGCTTCCACGTCGAAACGCTGCGGGCCGCGCCCGATCTCTTCGTCCGGCGTGAACGCCACGCGGATCTTGCCGTGCTTGAGTTCCGGATGCGCGATCAGATGATTCAGCGCGGTCATGATCTCGGCCATGCCGGCTTTGTCGTCGGCGCCGAGCAGCGTCGTGCCGTCGGTCGTCATGAGCGTATGGCCGACGTAATGCGACAGTTCGGGGAACTCGCGCGGGGAGAGCACGATGCCGAGTTCTTGGTTCAGCACGATATCGCCGCCGTCGTAGCTGTCCACGATCTGCGGATTGACGTTGGCCCCGCTCAGTTCGGTCGCCGTGTCGAGATGGGCCAGGAAGCCGATCACCGGGACGTCCGTTTTATCCGTATTCGCTTCGAGCGAAGCCATCACATAGCCGTTTTCGTCGAGCGTGATTTCGGTGAGGCCCATCTCCGTCAGTTCGCGTACAAGCTGTTCGGCCAGTTTCATCTGGCCCGGGGTGGACGGGCAGGTCTCGCTGTCTTCATTGGACTGCGTATCGAAACGGGCGTAGCGGTCGAGACGTTCGATCAGCTCTTTTTTCATGGATATCTGCCTTCTTTCCGTAGGCCGTCTCCGGCGCGCTTCGGTACGGCGTCGCGGTCGGACCGGCATTTCGATTTGGCGGACCGTCGCATGCAGGATCATGCGGCCGGTCCACTCCTATCGTTAGTTTAGCATGAAAAAGGGTTTCGTAAAAAGCGGACCGGCGCTGGTCATTTCTTCGCGAACATGCGAAAATACACCGTGCACTTATCAGAGCGGATCGCAGAAAGTGCCGTTTTTGGCGATCCGGTATCGGGAGGTTGGAACATGAAAGTCTCGCTGGTTGTTTTTCAAGGGCCGAGCGCTTCGGGCAAAACGACGCTCCAAGCGGTGCTTGGGCTGCCCCGCATCGTCACCTGGACATCGAGAACGCCGCGCGACGGCGAAGCCGACGGCGTCGATTATCATTTCACGCAGAGGGAGACGCTTGAGCGGATGATGAACGAAGGGGCAATGCTCGAAACGAGCGAGTATCGCGGCCATCTGTACGGTACGTCGCTGTCTTCGATCGAAGAGACGGAGCGCGGCTCCGGGGTTCGTTCGATCGTACTGGATCCAAGCGGCGCCCGGGTTGCCAAAGCGCTGCTCGGCGAGCGGGCGCTGATGCTCGGCGTATCGGCTTCGCGCGCCGAATGCGAAGCGCGCCTGCTGGCGCGGGGCTCGGACGCCGCGCAGATCGCGGCGCGTCTGGCCGGTTACGACGAAGAGATCGCGGCTCTTGCCGGATGCGATCTGATCGTGCGCAGCGGCGAAGGCGCGCTGGAGCGCGCGGAAGAGATCGTTCGGGCGCTGAGGCCGCTGCTCGGCATCGATTGAATCTCTTGACAAAGACCCCCTGTTTTCTTCCGGGTGAAGAAAACAGGGGTCTTTGGGGTTCGCGGCAATGCGGTTTACCCTTCCAGCAGCCGCTGGCCCACGTACTCGCCGGGCTTCCAGCCGCCCGGGCATGCGAACAAGCCGCTGGCGATATGCGAGGTATACTCGTTCAGCTTGTCCGTCCGGCTCATCAGACGCAGCATGGGCACGAACTGCTTGTCCGGGTTGCGCTGATAGCTGAGAAACAGCAGCCCGGCGTCGACGTTGCCTGTACGGGCATCGATCCCGCCCGTATAGGAATAAGCGCGGCGGTGCATCTGTGCGCCGTCCTGCTTGGCGAGGCGGACATGCGAATCCGCAGGCAGTTCGGCAGGAGAGACGGCGTCGAATTCGCCGCTCCTGCCGTAGGCGGCGCCGGAGTCTTTGTGGCGGCCGAACGTGTCTTCCTGGTCTTTCAGCGAAGAACGGTCCCAGACTTCGAGCAGCATGCGGATCTTGCGGTAGGCGAGATAGCTGCCGCCGCGCATCCAGGCCGGTTCGTCGCCGCCGCACCAGACGACGTCGTCGTAGCCGGCATCCGAATCGTGCAGCGATTCGTCGATCCGGTCTTTGGGCATCCGGGGGATATCTTGAAGATACTTGGGGGCCTTCGCGGAGATCCCGAAGCGATCCTGCCCATCCTGCGAGAAGAAAGATGGACCGAAGCCGAACGTGATGCTGAGTCTTGAAGCCGGCAGATCGACGCTTTCGCCGCTGTCGCTCGGCGGCAGCAGACGGCCGCCCGCTTCGACGGCGGAAGAGCCGCCCGTGCTGAGATCGCAAAAGCGCGTCCAGTCCCGCAGCAGGCCCACCAGCGTCTTGCGGTCCGGCGCGGTCACCTTGAAGCCGACCAGATACATATAGGTCTGCTGCGGAGTGACGATCCCGGCCTGGTATTAGCTCGCTTGCTTATGGAAAAAGAAAGAAGGTTTAATGTAGGAAACGTTTGCTTTTGGATCGGCTCTGTGGTAAGATTATAAGTAATAACGAGTGGGCATCCTTGATTTACACATTGGAAAGGGTTGTCATGTATGGGTTATGGTACCTTTTCCAATGTGTGATTTTTTTATATCCCCACGGAGCATAAAAAATGCATGTTGCCGGGACTTGGAGCTACTCCAAAGTTTCGGAATCAAATTTTTGGAGGTTTTCTCTAATGGAAACAGGAACAGTAAAATGGTTTAACGCAGAAAAAGGTTACGGTTTCATCGAAGTTGAAGGCGGAAGCGACGTATTCGTTCACTTCTCCGCTATCCAAGGCGACGGTTTCAAAACCCTCGACGAAGGACAACGCGTAGAATTCAACATCGTTGAAGGCAACCGCGGACCACAAGCCGAAAACGTAACTAAACTGTAAGAACCCAAAGAACGGACTGCTCTTAACCATGGGTTGAGAGCGGTCCTTTTTCATTGGAATACTTCGAATCGGATTAATTTATCCAAATTAATCCGATTCGGAGCAATCCGATACAGAACCGGGACCGGCTGCGGCCCTATTAAATGCGGGGAGGCATCGAGCATGTATTTTCGTAAAAAGCAGGACGAAGAACTTGTGAAAGAAAGCACGGCGGTATGGACTTGCGAGAAGGAAGACTGCAAAGGCTGGATGAGGGACAATTTTTCGTTCGAGGACGAACCCAAATGCCCAATCTGCTCGTCTTCAATGAAGCGGGATACGAAAATGCTTCCGGTGCTGGCCAATCCGACCGGAGATCCAAAACCGGAGAGCAAGTAAGCTGCCAACCGGCAGTCATTCGGCATAGATCGCACAGGTGATCGGCATCATACAAAAAACCGTTTTTGGTACGGCCTGCTTGCGGCAGGCGGCGGACCAAAAGCGGTTTTTTTGCGTTTACGGGAGTTTTGTCGCAGTCTGACAACTTCAGGAAAGAAACCCTACGGAACGCTTACGCGTATAATGAGATCAACAGACAAGGGGGAAGGATTATGGGAGCGCGTCATATCAAAATTACGGGTACGGGCAGATATCTGCCGGGAACCGGTATCGCGGCCGAAGAGATCGATCGCAGAATCGGAGCGGAGCCGGGGTGGGTCATGCGCAAGACCAGCGTGGCCAACCGGCACTTTGCGGGTGAGGAAACGGCGTCGGAGATGGGAGCGAATGCGGCGAGGGAAGCGCTCGAACGGGCCGGTCTGACTTTTGGGGATATCGATTGTCTGGTCTGCGCCAGCGGAACGATGCAGCAGCCGATTCCGTGTACGGCGGCTTTGATCCAGCGGGCATTGGGCGAAGAAGAGTCCGGGGTTCCGTGTTTCGATATCAATTCGACGTGCCTCAGCTTTGTTACCGCGCTCGATACCCTGTCTTACCTGATCGATGCCGGCCGATACCGCCGGATTCTGATCGTCTCCAGCGAGATCGCTTCCAAAGGACTGAACTGGTCGGACAAGGAAAGTGCCGCGCTGTTCGGAGACGGCGCCGCCGCAGCCGTTGTGGAACGTTCCGCGGATGGCGAAGTGTCGCGCCTTCTCCATGCCCGGATGACGACGCATAGCGCCGGTGCGCGCCATTCCGAAATCCGGGGCGGAGGAAGCGGGCTCCCGGCTCCCGGATACAGCGAAGAAACGGCGGCCGATTACCTGTTCTCGATGGACGGCGAAGCCATCTTCCGCCAGGCGTCCCGGCTGCTGCCGGACTTCATGCGCGAACTGCTGGGTGGAGCGGGCCTGTCCATGAACGATTTCAACCTTGTCGTGCCGCATCAGGGCAGCGTCATGGCGATGCGGCTGCTTCAGCGCAAACTGGGCATTTCCGAAGAGCAGATGCTGTACGTCGCTCCGGATTACGGGAACGTGATTGCCGCTTCGATTCCGCTCGGTCTCGACAAAGCCGTGCGCGAAGGCCGGCTGAACCGGGGCGACCGGGTGCTGCTGGTCGGCACCTCGGCCGGTCTGTCGCTTGGCGGAGCGGTGCTGATCTATTGAACCGGCAATAACGATAAGCCAAGAAGGAGGGGAGCGCGATGAACGGACTGCGCGTACTGATTACGGGAGGCCGCGCGCCTTGCGCGCTGGATCTGGCGCGCGGTTTTGCGGGGAGGGGCGCCGAGGTGTACGCGGCCGAGAGCCTCGAGCATTCGCTGTGCGCGGCTTCGCGCGCGGTCAAGCGAAGCTTCCGCGTCCCGCCTCCGGCGCAGGACCCGGAAGGGTACGCGGCCGCGCTGCGCGAGATCGTGCGCAGGGAACGGATCGGTCTGCTGCTGCCGACCTGTGAGGAAATCTTCTACATTTCCGCTTACCGGGACGACTTCGGCCCGGACTGCCGCGTCTTGGCGCCCCCGCTTGGGACGCTGCGCGAACTGCACAGCAAGTGGGCGTTTATCGCGCTGTGCGCGCGGCTGGGTTTTGCCGTGCCGGAGACGGTACGGCTGGACTTCGCGGACGGCTGGCGCCGAAGGCAGGGGCGCGAAGACGAGCGGATTGCCGGCGAGAATCCGCGGCCGCGCCTCGGCGATCCGGCTTATATGCTGAAGCCGGAGTTCTCCCGGTTCTCGGCCCGGCTGTCGAGGCACGCGGCGCTGGACGATGCCCGCGTGCAGGCCCGAAGCGCGGGCGGGGTCTGGGTGGCACAGCGATACGCCGGGGGCGAGCTGCTGTGCACGTACGGGGCCGCGCATGAAGGGCGGCTGCTTGCGCACGCGGCGTACCGCGCGCCGCAGACGGCAAGCGGGGCGTCCGTCTGCTTCAAGCCCGACGCCGATCCGAAGGTACGGGAATGGGTGGCCCGCTTCGCGGAGCGGACGAACTTCAGCGGTCAGCTTGCGTTCGACTTCATCCGGACCGGTGAAGGAGCGCTGCTGCCGATCGAATGCAACCCGCGCGCCACAAGCGGCGTGCATCTGCTGCTGGCGCCGCAAAGTGCAGGCGGCGGGCCGAAGCTTCATGCCGGTGCCGGGCCGAACGGGTCCGGCGGCCGACTTCCGCAAACGCCGGATCTGCTTGATGCGCTGGCCCGGCCGGATCGGATCGGGGAAACGATCGAAGCTTGTCCGGCGCAAACGCCGATGCTGCTGCTGCCGATGCTGGGCAGCGGCCTGGGTCAGCTGAAGCGGCCGAAGGCGTTTGCCGCCTGGCTGCGGGATCTGCGCGGTTCGCGCGACGTCCTGCTTCGGCGCGGAGACGCTCCGGTACTGCCGCAGGCGCTGCGGATGATGCTGGAACTGCGCCGGCGGGCAGCTGCAAGCGGATGTTCCTTGTCCGAAGCATCTGTGTCGGATATCGGCTGGGACGGCCAGCCGATCGGAGCGGAAGCGGCCGACGGGCGCAGCGAACGCGATAAGCGGCAGAAGACAGATCGCCGCGATCCGGTAAGCGATTCGCTGCCACCCCTGCCAAAAGGAAGCGGCAGCACGAGTGTGGACAAAAGCGAAGAAGCCTTTTAGCGAAAAAGGTTACCCACATGTGGATAAGTGCGAAAAACGACGTTTTCGGGCTGGCTTATACCCAAACCGGGGATAGAATAGCGAAAACCGGGGATAAGCTCGCTCGGTTTCTATGAATTAAGCGTAAAAATCCAGTCTTCCAAAGTTGTACACAGGCAGAAAAGGCGAAAATAAATCGGATCGGAAAGCTGGAGGGAATCAAATGAAGATGCTGGTGACCGGAGCAACGGGATTTCTTGGCGGCCGTCTGGCGCGCAGCTTATTGGAAGATGGGCATGAAGTAACCGGACTTGGACGGAGCGAAGAAGCGGGCCGCAGGCTGGAGCGGGACGGCATCCGGTTTATCCGGACGGAACTAGGAGATGCTGACGCGGTGAACCGCGCCGTATCCGGCGGATTCGATATTGCGCTCCACTGCGGTGCGCATTCCGCTTCCTGGGGACGCGAAGCCGATTTCTGGGCGGCCAATGTAACGGGTACGGCGAATATCGCCCAGGCCTGTCTGCTTGCCGGAGTCTCCCGGCTGGTGCACGTATCCACGCCAAGCCTATGCTTCGGGACGAAGGAGCGGCTTGGCGTACGGGAAACCGATCCGCTGCCCGCGAAGCAGATCAGCGCTTACGCGCGTACCAAGCTGCTGGCCGAGCGGGAGATCGGCCGGGCGCGCCGGTCGGGACTCCGAACCCTCGTGCTCCGGCCGCGCGCTTTGTACGGTCCCGGCGACCGGAGCATCCTGCCCCGGCTGATCGAAGCGAACCGCCGGACGGGCGTCCCGTTTATCGGCGGCGGACAGGCGCTGATCGATCTGACCTATGTGGACGACGCGGTTCAGGCGCTCAAGCTGGCGGCTTTCGCTCCGAACGAAACGCCGGGCGGTCTATATCATGTAAGCGGGGGTGCGCCGATCGCTTTCGCGGACGCGGCGGAGCGGCTGTTTGCGAAGCTGGGACGCCCGCTTCGAATCAAGAAGCTGCCGTTTGCCGCGGCTTATACGGCCGCTGCCGTCATGGAAGCGGCCGCGAAGCTGAAGCCTTACGGCGGCGAACCGATGCTGACCCGTGCGCTGGTCGGCATGCTTGGCAGCAGCCAGACGCTGGATATCGGCGCCGCACGCGAGCAGCTTGGCTATAAGCCGCTTGTCGGTATCGAAGAAGGACTGGACCGTTTTGCCGAATGGTACAAGGCGCAGGAAGGAGGTCGCATAGATTGAATATCCAAGTTGAAGACGCACCGGAGTTCGGCTGCGCTGCTTCCGCCGGGGCGATTGAGTCTTCCGGCCGGTCCGCAGCGGAAGATGTTTCCGAAACGGCCGGCACATTCGCTGTCTCCGCGCTTGACCGCTTGTGGACGCTGACCGGGAAGCCGGCACCGACCGTCTCGCTGCGGCTGTTCTCCGCCGGCAGCTGCCGACATCCGGAGTGGGTCACTATTCGGGGCGGAAGCCTGCGCAGCGTACGCATTCCCGCCTTGTTCGGCTGCATCGATCATCCGCAGCACGGATCTATCCTGTTCGATACGGGATATTCGGAACGCTTTTTCCGCGAGACCGATCTTTTTCCGGCCCGTCTTTACCGGATGACGACGCCGGTGCAGTTCGAAGCGGGGCAGAGTGCGGCGGAACGTCTGCGCGCCGCAGGCATTCCGCCGGAAGGAATTCGCCGGATCATCGTCTCGCATTTTCACGCGGACCACGTAGCGGGACTCCGCGATTTCCCGCAGGCGGAATTTCTGTACGAACGCGAGGCACTCGACAAGATGCGCGCGCTGCGAGGGATCGGTGCGGTGAAGCGCGGCTTCCTGCCGGGGCTGCTGCCGGACGATTTCGATCGCCGGGCACGCCCTTTCCCGGCGGAATCGCGTATGGATCTGCCGGACGGTTTCCTGCCCGGTTTTGCCTGGCGCCGCGTGACCGATGTGCTCGGCGACGGCAGCCTGCTGGCCGTCGATCTGCCCGGGCACGCCTACGGACAGATCGGCCTGCTGCTGCGCACGGAGCGCGGCCCGGTCCTGCTCTGCGCCGACGCCGCCTGGTCGGCAGCGGCTTTCCGGGAAGACCGGCCGCCGAGCGCGCTTGCCGGCATCATCATGCCGGACCGCCGTGCCTACTCGGACAGCTTCCGCGCTCTGCGCGGGACGTACGCCGCTTTTCCCGGGCTGAAAGTGATCGCTTCGCACTGCCCGGAAGCCGAAGCGGCCTATGCGGGCGGCGGCCTGCTGTAAGGCGCTTCGCCCTGTTCGGCCCTGCCGCGCCGCTTCCGCCTCGCAGCGAAGCGTACCCTCGACGAACGGAGTTGGGCGAAGTTGTTTGCGGCAGAGACGGACGTTGGAATCCCTGGTTTTGAAAGGAGGAACCTGCTCATGAATACCGATTCGCTACATATTCTTATGCAGTATCTGGCCGCCCGCAAACGTGCCTCGATCCCTGATCAAGGCAAGCTGGACAGTTGGCGCGAGCCCCGCCTGATCCGCCACCTGGAACGGGTGCGCGCCGCGTCGCCTTTTTACCGGGAGCTGTGGGCAGGGATCGATGCGCGGGACTGGCGCCGCTTCCCGCAGATCGACAAGAAGATTATGATGGAGCGTTTCGATACGCTGAATACGGCGGGAATCCGCCGCGATGACGCGATGAATCTGGCGCTGGAAGCGGAACGCACACGCGATTTCACGCCGGAGATCGGCGGCCTGACGATCGGCCTGTCGTCCGGCACGTCGGGCAGCCGGGGCTTGTTCCTCGTCAGCCGCAGGGAACGGCTGGCCTGGACGGGGACCATTTTGCAGCGCGTGCTGCCCGGGCCGCTGCTTCAAGGGCACACGATCGCCTTTTTCCTGCGGGCCGACAGCAATCTGTACGGATCGGTGCGCAGCCGCCGGGTGGCGTTCGAATTCTACGATCTGCTGCATCCCCTGGAGAGGCATGTGCAGCGTTTGAACGCGCAGCGGCCGAGCGTGCTGGCCGCGCCTCCGTCGATGCTGCGTCTGCTGGCTGGCGAAGTCCAGGCGGGCCGGCTGAAGATCTCGCCCGGGCATCTGGTGTCGATGGCGGAGGTGTTGGATCCGCTGGACCGGCGCGTGATCGAGGAGAGCTTCGGCCTGCGCATCCATCAAGTGTACCAGTGTACCGAAGGTTTTCTGGGCGCATCCTGCAGCCACGGCACGCTTCATCTTAACGAAGACGTCGTCCATATCGAAAAAGAATACATAGACGCGGAGCGCAGAACGTTCGTACCGATCGTGACGGACTTTGTCCGCTTCTCCCAGCCGATCGTGCGTTATCGCTTGGGCGATCTGCTGACCGAGAGCGCGGATGCCTGTGCCTGCGGGTCGCCTTTTGCCGCCATTGAGCGGATCGAAGGACGCAGCGACGATCTGTTCGTGCTGCCTGCGGCAGACGGCACGGGATTCGTGACGCTGTTCCCGGATTATGTCTCGCGTGCAATCATCGGCGCGTCGGATCGGGTGGAAGCGTACCGGGCGGTCCTGGATTCGCCGACCCGCCTGCTTGTCGAGCTGGACACGGCTGCCGGGAACGGAACGGAGGAGCGCGCATGGATCGAATCCGAAGTCCGTCTCGCGCTGGTCAAGCTGTGTGCGCGAATCGGCGCGGCCGTGCCGGACACGGAATTCGTGCCTTACGCCTTCGTGCCCGGAGCCGCGAAGTTGAGACGGATCCAGAGGAGGTTTACGGTAAATGACCGGATGGAACCTGTATGAAGGCAAGAATCTGGAACGTTTGCTGGCGGAAAAAGAGAACCCGGGCGGCCATTCGCCGTACAGCAATCCGTCCGAGGACGAAGCGTCCACGCTGCGCTGGCTGGCCGCCATGCAGAGCCGGAGCGTCCCGGCGCTGATCGCGAACGTGGATACGAAGCTGCGCGCCTTGAGACATGAAGCGCTTGGCGTAACGCTTCCGCTCAGCGTGGGCGATCGGGAATACGGCGATTCCTACGTATTTTCTCCTTATACGCATTACATCAGCTATGCGCGCGAAGAGCTGTCCATGCTGGAGTCGCGCGCGGCCCGGGCGGCGCTGGGTGCCCTGCTGACGCCGGCCGGACTGCTGCTCAAGGCTTCGCGGTTCAATCGGGCGGTACAGGTCAACAATCGGCTGCTGTCGACGAATCTCTATCCGGAACTGGACGCGGAAGCGATCTCTTCGGCGGTGGAGCTGCTGCTTCGGGAGTTCCCGGACCACTCGATCGTCTTCCGGTCGCTGAACCGCCGCACGACGCCCGTGTATCTCGATACGCTGACCGACAAGGGCTTCCGGCTTGTACCGAGCCGGCAGGTCTATCTGTACGATGCGCCGGACAAAATTCCGTCGAAAGCCCGCTGGCTCCACAAACGCGATTATCGGCTGCTGGACAAACACGGGTATGACGTCTGCGGCCCGGATCGGCTGCAGGCCGCGGACGCGCCGCGCCTGGCCGAGCTGTACCGGCTGCTGTATATCGACAAATACTCGTCGCACAACCCGGTATTTACGCCGCTGTTCTTCGAACAGGCGCTGCATCTGGGACTGCTGAAGCTGTATGCGCTGCGCTCCCGGTCAAGCGGCCGGCTCGATGCCGTGCTCGGTTATTACCTGCAAGGCGGGATCATGACGACGCCCGTGTTCGGCTACGATACGGGCATCGCGCAGGAGACCGGGCTGTACCGCATGCTGTCGGCCCTGCTGCTGAGTCTGGCGGCGGAAGAAGGCGGGCTGCTGCACGAGAGTGCCGGAGCGGCGCAGTTCAAACGCAACCGCGGCGCGGAAGCGGAGATCGAATACAGCGCCGTATACGATCGGCATCTGCCGCCCTGGCGCCGAACAGGCTGGGCGCTGCTGTCGCCTCTGCTGAACCGGGTCGGCGTGCCGATCATGCGCAAATACAAGTTTTAAGATCGGGCTGGAAGCGGGCGGTTTTCGGAGAATTTGACCAAGAAAGCGACGTCCGCATACATAGAAATGTAGCGTTTATGCGTTTTTTTCTATAGAATAACGGTTAGAAACAGGTTAACGATACAGCCAAATGACAGAAAACGACCGGAGCCGATCGGGGTCCGGATATCCTGTTGCCAGAGGAGGGGTTTCATCATCGCAGATCCGCACATCATTCGTTTCGAGTCCGTAACGAAGCAGTACGAAGACGGACTGACCGTACTCAAAAAGATCGATTTCGAAATCGAGCGGGGCAAGTTCTACACGCTGCTCGGTCCTTCGGGCTGCGGCAAAACGACCATCCTGCGTATGATCGCGGGATTCATGGAGCCGACGGAAGGTTCGATTTATCTGGGCGGGCGGGTCATCAACAAAGTGCCGCCGGAGAAAAGACAGGTCAATACCGTATTTCAGGACTATGCCCTTTTCCCGCATCTAAATGTGTTCGAGAACGTCGCATTCGGCCTGCGGATCAAAAAAATGAAGCAGAACGTCGTAGCGGCCAAAGTGGCCGAAGCGCTGAAAATGGTCAATCTCGACGGTTACGAAAGCCGCGGGATTACCGAGATGTCCGGCGGCCAGCGCCAGCGCGTGGCGATCGCCCGGGCGATCGTGAACGAGCCGGAAGTGCTGCTGCTCGACGAGCCGCTGTCCGCGCTCGACCTCAAGCTGCGTACCGAGATGCAGTACGTCCTGCGCGAGCTGCAGCAGCGTCTGGGCATCACGTTCATCTTCGTCACGCACGACCAGGAAGAGGCGCTGGCGATGTCGGATTATATTTTCGTCATGAACCAGGGCCGGATCGAACAGAGCGGCACGCCGAACGACATTTATGACGAGCCGATCAACCGCTTCGTGGCCGATTTTATCGGCGAGTCGAATATCGTGCCGGGCATCATGATCGAAGACTATCTGGTCGAGTTCAACGGACGGCGCTACGAATGTGTCGATGCGGGGCTGCGTCCCGGCGAACCGATCGAGATCGTCGTCCGTCCGGAAGATCTGGAGATCACGACGCCGGAAGCCGGCAAGATGCAGGTCCGCGTCGATTCGCAGCTGTTCCGGGGCGTCCATTACGAGATCAGCTGCTACGACGATTCCGGGCATGAATGGCTTGTCCATTCCACCAAACGCGCCGAAGTCGGCGCCCGCATCGGACTGACGTTCGATCCGGAAGCGATCCACGTTATGCGTTTCGGCGAAACGGAAGAAGAATTCGACCGCCGGCTCGAGGCTTACGAGGAGGACGAAGAAGAAACCGGGGTCGGCGCGAATGAAAGATAAGGACAACGTAAACGCGCGGTCGCTCGCCTATATTCCGTATTACCTCTGGGTCGTGCTGTTTGTGATCGCGCCTGTCGTGCTGGTCGTCTATTATTCGCTGTTCGATGTATCGGGACGTTTTACCCTGTCGAACTATGCGGACTTCTTTACTCCCGTATATCTGAGCATGACGCTGAGTTCGTTCTGGTACGCGTTCCTCATTACGCTGTTCTCGCTGCTGATCGCGTATCCGGCGGCGTATCTGCTGACGCGGACCAAGCACAAGCAGCTGTGGCTTCTGCTCATCATCCTGCCGACCTGGATCAATCTGCTGCTCAAGACGTATGCGTTTATCGGCATCTTCGGCACGAGCGGTCCGATCAATGCGCTGCTCGGCTCGATCGGATTCGGCGAGCAGCAGCTGCTGTTTACAAGCGGAAGCTTCGTTTTCGTGTCGATCTATATCTTCGTGCCGTTCATGATCATGCCGATCTATAACGCCCTCGAGGAACTGAACGTGTCGCTTACCGATGCCGCCCGCGATCTGGGCGCTTCGGGCTGGATCACGTTCCGCCGGGTCATTTTCCCGCTGACGCTCTCGGGCGTCAAATCGGGCTGCATCTCCGTGTTTATCCCGGCGCTGTCGCTGTTCATGATTACGCGTCTGATCGCCGGCAACAAAGTCATCACGCTCGGTACGGCGATCGAACAGCACTTTCTGGTCACGCAGGACTGGGGCATGGGTTCGACCGTCGCCGTATTCCTGATCGTCGCGATGGCCGTCATCATGTTCCTTACCGGCGGCAGCCGGAAGGGGGTGCGCAAATGAGAAAGAAGAACGGAATCTCCAATCTGTATCTGGTGCTGGTCTTCGCCGTTCTGTATGCGCCGATCCTGTACCTGATGTTCTATTCGTTCAACAGCGGCGGCACGATGCACGGCTTTGAAAGCTTTACGCTGGATTACTACAAAGAAGTGTTCGCGGATACCCGGCTGATCATCATCGTGATCAATACGCTGGTCATCGCTCTTCTGTCTTCGACGATCGCAACGATCATCGGGGTATTCGGATCGCTCGCGATCGAGAATATGCGGCGCGCGCGGCTCAAGAATACGCTGCTGTCGCTCAACAATGTGCTGATCGTCAGTCCCGATGTCATCATCGGCGCTTCGTTCCTCATCCTGTTCACGATGGTGGGAATCAAGCTCGGTTTCGCTTCGGTGCTGATCTCGCACGTGGCGTTCAGTATCCCGATCACGGTGCTGATGATCCTGCCGAGACTGCAGGAGATGAGCCCGACGCTGCTTGACGCGGCGCGCGATCTCGGAGCGAGCAAGCGCGATGTATTCACCAAAGTCGTGCTGCCGTTTATTCGTCCCGGCATCTTCAGCGGTTTCTTCATGGCGCTGACGTATTCGCTGGACGATTTTGCCGTCACGTTCTTCGTAACGGGCAGCGGGTATTCGACACTTGCTGTCGAAATCTACTCGCGGGCGCGGCAGGGCGTCTCGCTGTCGATCAATGCGCTGTCCACGCTGATCTTCCTGTTCACCGTGTTCCTCGTTGTCGCCTACTATATTTCGATGCGCCGCGGCGAAAAGCGCAAGCTGGCCGATGCGGCCGCGCGAATGGGGGTGCCGGAATGAAATCGATGACGCGCACGCTGATCCTGATTCTGGCTGCGGCTTTCGCGCTGATGTTTCTGGCGAACCGCTTGAACTCGAGCGAGGGATACAGCAGCGGCAACACGCTGACCATCTACAATTGGGGCGATTATATCGATCCCGAACTGCTCGACCGCTTCCAGGAGGAAACGGGTATCACGGTTATCTATCAGACATTCGATTCGAACGAAGCGATGCTGACCAAGATCGAGCAGGGCGGTACGACGTTCGATGTGGCGATCCCGTCCGATTATGCGATCGAGAAGATGCGGGAAGAGAAACTGCTCATTCCGCTCGATCATGCCAAGATTCCGAATATGAAGTATATCGATCCCAAGTTTCTCGATTTGTCGTTCGATCCGGGCAACGCCTATTCGATGCCGTATTTCTGGGGAACGCTCGGCGTGGTCTACAACCCCGATCTGACGGATCTGACTTTCGAAAGCTGGAAAGACCTGTGGGACCCGACGCTCCGCAACGACGTTCTGCTGACGGACGGAGCGCGGGAAGTGATCGGAACCGGGCTTGTCAGCCAGGGGTATTCGCTGAACGATACGAACGAAGCCCATCTGCAGCAGGCGCTGGATCATCTGATGCAGCTGTCTCCGAATGTCAAAGCGATCGTCGGCGACGAGATCAAGCTGCTGCTTGCGAACGGCGAAGCGGCGGCGGGACTCGTATTCTCGGGCGACGCTTCGGAGATCATGGGCGAGAACGAAGAACTCGACTATGTGGTGCCCAAAGAAGGGTCCAATCTGTACTTCGACAACATGGTCGTTCCGAAAACGGCGCAGAATGTCGACGGAGCGATGGCATTTATCAACTTTATGCTCGATCCCGAAGTGAATGCGCAAAATACGGAGTATGTCGGGTATTCGACGCCGAACGACGCGGCGCTTGCGCTGCTGCCGGAAGAGATTTCGGGCGACGAGCGTTTCTATCCGTCCGACGAGCTGACGGCGCAGCTTGAAGTGTACGAGAATTTGGGCAAAAAGATGCTGGTCCGTTACAACGAGCTGTTCCTTCAGTTCAAGATGAACGGTTCATAAAGTTAAAATCGGTGTGCCCAAAAATATCACCCAAAAAACCCGTTTGCGCCCAGGCGCAAACGGGTTTTTGAGTCCGATAAGCCAGGGAAGGCTTTCGGGAGGAGGTTACTGCTTCGCGTAGCTCAATCCGTACACGGAACCGACGGCCATGATGACGGTCCATACGGTCAGACTGACCGCCATCCAGCCCATCACCCAACGCCGTGAAGAACCGAACGACAGGGCGAGTACCGCGGCGATATCGGTTCCGACCATAGCCGGAGCGACCAGAGCCAGACCGGGCACGCCGTATTTTTCCCAGATTCGCCTGGCCCGCGTTTCTCTTTTGGAAGAAGAGGTCCGGCCTTTCTTGAGACGCTGACGCTCCATCCATGCGGATACCCGCGCAAAAAACAATCCGATCAGGATTACCATAAGGAAATTGCCCGCGAATCCGATGATCGAGACGGCAACCGGGGGAAGACCCCAAAGGATGCCGAGAGGGACGACGATAAAAATATCGAGTGAAGGGGCGGCCGCCAGAAGAAATAGAGCCGCGTACTGCCAGAACAAGTCCAATTCCCGAATCCATTCGAACATAGATGTGAGCCTCGCTTTCGGCATGGGTATACTGCGCAATCCCGCTTATCTTATCGGTTGCTCAGTTAAAATTCAAATGTTTCGCACGTTCCTGTAAACTTTCTCCAGCCTCATTCTAGATATCCATCGGGGGCCTGCTATAATAGAACTTAGATTTTCAAAAATCGGACTATTCGAGATGTCGAAAGGGCAGAGGCCATGAGCAACGGACGATATGCAGGCAACGAGGCGAAAAGCGAAAATCGGCGTTATGCCGGAAACGATTCCCCGCCGCCTCGGCGCCGTGACCCGGCGGCCGAGCAGCCCAAACCGGGCGCGGGCCGATACATGCCGGGACTGGACGGACTGCGTGCGCTTGCGGTGCTGGCCGTCATTTTTTATCATCTTCATACGCAGTGGGCACCGGGAGGACTGCTGGGTGTAACCATGTTCTTCGTATTGTCGGGCTACCTGATTACGGATATCCTGCTGGCGCAGTGGGACCGGACCGGCCGCTTCGATATGAAAGATTTCTGGATCCGCCGGGCCAAACGGCTGCTTCCGGCGATGCTGGCGGTCGTGCTGGCGACGGTCTTGTGGTCGATTCTGGTCGATCGGAGCCGGCTTCCGGCGATGCTCGGCGATGTTCCGGCCGCCTTGTTCTATTACAGCAACTGGTGGCTGATCTTCCACGAAGTTTCGTACTTCGAGAGCTTCGGTCCCCTGTCGCCGCTTGGCCATCTCTGGTCGCTTGCGGTCGAAGAGCAGTTCTACATCTTCTGGCCGGTGCTGCTCGGGATCGGACTTGTCCTCGCCCAGAAGAACCGGGGTAAGCTTGCGCTTGTGCTGGCCGGACTCTCGCTGGCTTCGGCACTCGCGATGGGGATCATGTACCATCCGGGCGAAGATCCGAGCCGTGTCTATTACGGCACCGATACGCGCCTGTTCTCGCTGCTGATCGGCGCGGCGTTGGCCGTGGTCTGGCCGAGCCGCAAGCTGAAGACGAATATCTCCAAGTCGGCGACGAAGACGCTCGATATTACGGCGACGGTCTGCCTGATCGTGATCGCGGTGCTGATCTTCAAGTCCAACGACTACGGGACGTTCCTGTACCGCGGCGGCATGGTCCTGCTGTCGCTTGCCACCACCATTCTGGTGGCGGCGCTGGCCCATCCGGCCTGCCGCCTCGGCAGCATACTCGGCGCCAAGCCGCTGCGCTGGATCGGCGCGCGCTCCTACGGGCTCTATCTGTGGCATTATCCCGTGATCGTATTGACGACGCCGCTCGTCAATACGGGCGGACCGAACATGACCCGCATCCTGCTGCAGCTGCTGGTCAGCTTCGTGCTTGCGGCGTTGTCGTACCGCTATATCGAACAGCCGGTACGTACCGGCGCGTTCGGCAGATGGTGGAAGCGGGTCATGCGCGAACCCGATATCGGCCGCAAGCGGCTGCTTCGGACACTCGCGGGAACCGCGGCGCTTGTGCTGGTGCTTGGCTTCGCCATGAACCGCCTGGCTCCTCCGGCCGAAGCGCAGACGCCTTATGCCGGAACGGATACCCCTGCCGTGCAGGCTCCGGCCGCGGATCCGGCGCAGGCCTCCGCCGGCACCGGGTCGGAGGCCGTGGATGACGCATCCGGCAGTCCGCTGCCGGCGGGAACCGGGGTCGGCATGACGGCGATCGGCGATTCGGTTATGCTCGATATCGAGCCGTACCTGACGGCGGAGCTGCCGGGGATCCAGGTCGACGGACTGGTCGGACGCCAGATGTCGCAGGCGCCGGCACTGATCGACCAGTTGGAGGCGCAGGGAGAGATCGGAGCGACGGTCGTGATCCAGTTGGGCACGAACGGTTCGTTTACGGATGAACAGCTCGACGGCCTGCTGGCAAAGCTGCCCGAAGCCAAGAAGATCATTCTGGTCAATACCCGCGTGCCGCGTCCCTGGGAGAGTGTCGTCAACAGCGCGTTGGAGCGCGCCGCGCAGCGCGACGACCGGGTTCTTCTGATCGATTGGTATTCGGCCAGTGCCGGACGCGACGACTACTTTGCACGGGACGGCGTTCACCTGATGCCGGCCGGTGCAAGAGCCTATACGCAGCTGCTGATCGAAGCGCTGAAGAGTTCCTGAGTACGGCCCGGGAAGCTTCCCTGCAAGCGGGGAGAAGCCTCCCCGGCAGACGAAAGCCCCGTTTTTCGCTCGGTGCGAAAAAACGGGGCTTTTCGCTGTGCGCGGCGTTCGGCTCCGGCGGACCGGAACCCGGTACGGAAGCCACCCTGTATTTGGAAAAAGCGCAGCGTGAAGCCGATCAGATTTTGGCTTTGGCATTTTTACCGAAAGGAAAGAGCAGGAGAGCGCCCAGCACGATCAGCACGAAAGCCAGCAGGGGTTGCTCCATGAATGTACGTGTCGTCAGCGCTTCGATCGAGAATACCGCAAAGAAGAGCAGCGACAGCACCGTCAGAATATTGATGGGGATCAGCAGCCAGCGGTTGCGGCCTCCGAAGCAGTAGAATTCGAACAGACCGACGGCCGGCGCGAGAATGAATCCCGGCCACATGACGTCCCAACTGTCGAACAGCATCGCGGCCTGGCATACGATCGCGACCGTAACCAGAATCCCGCCGGGAATCAACAGGCCGGGAGCGCGTCCGTGCGTCATCGAGAAATACATCCAATGGAAGAACAGTCCCAGCGGAAGGATGAACAGCGAAGCCCAGAAATAGCCGAAAATCATGCCCGAATTCATCCCGGTTCCTTGGCCGAGCAGCAGATACGCCCCCAACAAAATGAGCAGCGGACCCAAAATCGCTTTTTTTGACATAACAACCTCTCCTCTATATTTTATATTTATGTACCGGTCAGGCGTGCCGAATCCGTTCTGCAAGTTAAATCCGACCACCCGTAGACTCTTTAGGTTCACTATACGCCTGGTGTGCGGACCGGCGCCTCGTGCAGCAGGTTGAAAAGGACTCGGTCTTAAGACCGATTTATCGACGACAAAGGAGAATAGAGATGAATATTTTGATTTCGGGCTTTGAACCGTTCGGCGAATCGCCGATCAATCCGACGCAGGAACTGCTGGAGCAGATCGGCGTCGGATTTTTGGGAGAAGGATATACGGATGTGGAACTGCACACGCTGCTGCTTCCGGTCCGTTACGATGCGGGAGCGGCAGCGCTGCTGGACGAAGTGAAGCGGCTGAGTCCGGATGCCGTGATCGCCTGCGGTCTGGCGGCGGGAAGAACGGCCGTCACTCCGGAGCGGATCGCGATCAACGTCAAAGACACGGAGCGGTATGCCGACAATGCGGGCCGCAGTCCGAGAGACGAACCGATTCGCGTTGGAGGACCGGATGGACTGTTTGCGACGCTGCCGATCCGTGAAATCTCGCAGGCGCTCTGCGCGGCGGGTATTCCTTCGGCGGTATCGAATACGGCCGGAACGTATATCTGCAACAATACGATGTATGCGCTGCTGGATGATTTGAACACGGAAAAATCGCAGGCGCTTGCGGGATTTATCCATTTTCCGGCTTCGACCCGTCTCGCCGCGCTCAAGCCTTCGCTGCCTTCGCTTCCGCAGGAGACGCTGCTCGAAGCTCTGCGTATTGCGGTGCAGATCACGGTGCAGGCGGTGCGCCTACAAGACAGCCGATAACCCATGGTGTGAAGCATCCGGTACGCCGGTACTGTCCCATCCGCTGCCTTGACGAACTTTGTCGTATTCCGCCCATTTTTTTGGTTTTCTTGTTACAAGCGCCAGAAACCGGGTAATGATACGGAACCGACATCCTTCTCCGTTTGTTTTGACCTGCTCCGGCCACGAATCCGCTTGTGCCTGTCGAGCCCACGTGATCATGCAGAGACATTTTCGATTGTTGACGAACTACGGTTGGACAGGTTGCAAATTCGGCATTCGGCGTTTTTCATTCTTGAAAAAAGGAAAGGCGGATGGCTTCGATGAGCAGTATACAAGGCAGAATGGGCTCCGTTGTACCGATCGGCGGATTGCCGGCACTGAATTCTTCGTACACGCCGAGCCGCCACGGCAAGGCACCGCTCGAGAACCGCAAAGCTAGTCTGGAAGTCGAGCTTTCCCGCGTTCTTCAGCTTCCCGCTTCCGAGCAGGACCGCGAACAGCGGGCTATGCGCATCAGGCGGCATATCGCGCTGCTGGAACGCCATATTGCGCTGCTGGATACAGCCAACGGCGAACGGCCGGAATTCACGGTACAAGGGCGGCCGGATCGGGAGCATAGCGAGCCCGAACCGCAGCAGCCGACATTCTCTCTTCCCGAAGAAACGGAAGAAGAATCTTCGAGCGCGCAGCCAGGGGCAGGAGTAACGCCAAAAGCTCCGAAAGGCGGAGACGATTACGCGCGGGCCATGTTGGGTTCGTTCGAATCGCTGGGTTCCCTGTATGCGCCTCCGGCAGCACCGGGAACGATTCCTCCTTGGGAAAACCGCTCCGAACCGGCTCGAACAGTGAAGGTCGGCCGCAACTTCGACGTCACCGTATAGAAGCCTGCAGCCGCAGTCATCTGTTATCGGTTCAAAGGCTCGCCTTTGCGTAACGGATGCCTATGGAAATAGAAGTTTCATCAGAACCCCCGTGCTCGGCAGCTGCCGAATACGGGGTTTTGGCGTGCGGACTTTTTTTGCGGATTCGGCAACTTTTCCTGCGGCTCCGGGGTCAGTTTGATAGAGAAGATAAGGAGGGGCGGCATGGCGTACGAATGGCAGGACAAGGTATCCATGACGGCAGACGATCTGGAGTCGATTATGGATACTTACGGGGAAGACGTATGGAACTTCCTCTATATCATGACCCGCAGCCGGGAACTGGCCGACGATCTCGCGCAGGAAACGTTTATCCGGGCCTACAAGTATCTTGGGACGTACCGAAGGGAAGCTTCGCTCAAGACCTGGCTGCTGCGCATCGCGCGCAACCGCTGGTATTCGTACCGGCGTCTGGCTTTCGTGCGCAGAGTGGCGCTGCCCGGTTACGTGCCGGAGACGGATACGGCGGAATCTGCGGAAACGGAATTTCTGCGGGAGGAACTGACGAGCGAGGTCTGGGCGATCGTGCTGAAGCTGCCGCTGAAATACAGGGAGGTTCTCACGCTGCAGGCGCATTACGGCATGACGATGGAAGAATTGGCGAACGCCCTCGGCATCACGGTATCGGCGGCGAAGACGAGACTTCAGCGGGCGCGGAGCAAAGCGTCCGAATTATGGGAAAAGGAGCGGAGCGAAGCATGACGAAAAAAGAGATCGATTGGGAAAAAGAGCTGAAGCCGAAACCTTTCCGCAAAAATTCGTTTACGCCGCAGATGATGCGAAAAGTAGAGCAGAAAGTGAAAGCCGATTCCGGCCGTGCGGCGCTGCTGCGCCGCCGTGCAGGGGTTCTTGCGCTTGGAGCCGCGCTGCTTGGCGGAGGTTTCGCGGCGGAGAGAAGCGGGGTGCTGGAAGGGCTGAGACAGATTCCGCCCGAGTCTTCGGTCGGCGTACCGCCGGTTTCCCAGCCGAATGGAACAGGGGAAAGCCAAACACTCCCCGAGGAAGCGGCGCAGACGACCCGGGTGGAGTTTCCCGGAAAAAAGGCGGACGGCGGCAAAACGGGCACCGTCTCGATCCCCCTGCGCCTTCTGCGAGCCGAACTGGCTGTCGGAAAAGCGCAGACCGACAGCGTTCCCGAGCTTCCGGACATGACATTTGCCCTTACGGCCGCAGAAGCCGAAATGCTGCAGGCCGTTCTCGTGCAGCGCCCCGACACCGGAGAAGGTTATGTGCTGCTTGCGCCGAGAAGTTGGACACCGGAAAGAGCCGTGATCGGGGCCAATGGATCCGTAAGCGCGGAATTCATCAATCCGGAGAAAGCCGGTAACCCGGCACAAAGAAACCCCGGAGATCCGGGAGAACGGCTCCGGTATACGGAAACGTTCAGCGGCGGCAGCGTGGCTTCGGGAATCGGCACGTATTTCCCCGATCGTCAGACATGGGCCGAGCAGCAGGGATTCCCGGTACAGACCTATCAAGGGTTGGCGCTGCGTTCGCAGTATGCCAACGAGGACGGGGAAACGGGCTTTGCCCGTTATGACTGGACACGCCAGGGAGATGGGGCAGTAGCCAGCGGAGCGGTCTATTATTCGCAGAATCCACAGAACTACACGCTGCGACAACTGGAGATGTCCCTTGAGGGCACTGCATACGGCGAGGCGGCCGATTCCATCCTGCGATTCTTCGAAGCCAACCAGGGCGCGCAGCGGATCGAGCCTGCGGCTTCCGCGGCTCCGAACCCCCCGCAGGGCAAAGAACAGGAAGCAGCCGAAGACTCGATCGGAATCGAAGCGTTGAGAGAGCGATTGGCCGAAAAAGGACTGAGGCTGACAGGCCTGCAGGATGCCGATGTTCCGTTCTACGACCAGCCCATGAACGGAGTCGAAGCGGAGGAACTGATCCTCGACCGCGATTCCCGAAATGCGGAACGTTCCGAGCGTTTAACGCTGTTCGATTTTGGCAGCCGGGACCGGGCGATAGAAGAAGCGAAGAAATTCGCACAGGAACCGCGAACGGCGGAAAGCGGCATGCAAGCGGATATTTATCCGCATGTCTTCGCCGGAGGAGGGTTTGTCGTGCTCTACTGGACCAGCGGAAGCCATGAACATCCATTCGTTTACGATAACAAAATCAACGGGGTACTGCGCGCACTCGATCAATCGGAGGTCCAACCATGAATAAACAAAAGTCGAAAAGACCGCTTCTCCGGCTCGGCGCAGCAGTCGTCGCGGCGGTTCTTCTGCTCGGCGGATGCAGCCAGCAGGGCGAACGCACGCGGAACGAAACCGCAACAAGTCAAGCTTCGCCTTCCGTTCAAGCGGCCGCTCCGGTGCGTCCGGCCGAAGCCTCGGCGCCGGATAGGCGGGACACTCTTCGAAGCATAGAAAAGGACCGGATCCGCTGGATCAACGGAGAGGTCGTCGTCACGGCCGGCGTCTCGAAATATTACGATCAGGCCGAAGTGATTACCGCCGATTTCGAGTCGCTGCGGATCGAAGCGCCTTCGCTTCCCCAAGCGATCGACCTTCCGGAGACACCCGAAACGGTCGAATCCGTCACCGTCTCGCCGGATCGGTCTTACGCTGCGATCGAAGCCGGCTATCACGAAAGCACCCAGCTTTTTATCGTGGACCTGGCAAGCGGGCAGCTGCGAAACCTGAACGAAGAGCTTGAGCAGGAAGGGTACGGATTCGTCGAAGTTATCCATGGTTCGGCCTGGATGCCCGCCAATTCGGTAAACTCTGGCGGTCATATCCTGGCGTTCGGTTACGGGCTGATCGGGGAAATGAAAACGTGCATGTATAACCTGGACAATGCCCGGCTGTTCGAAGCCGCGATTCCCGACAGGAATACGGTCTCCGGCTCTTCGAGCTGCCAATGGAGCGCTGACGGCCGAACCTTCGATTTCGTCGCTGAAACGTATCAGGGCGCGCAGGAATCGTTCCGCATATTCCGTTATGCGGCGGACAACGGCGGCACAATCGAAATCGGACCAATCAGCCGGGCCGAACTTGTCAATCGGAATGAGAAGATGCAGGGACCCACGATCTTTGCCGATTGACCCGGCGGCGCAAAAGCGATAGAATGTACCGGTAATTAAAAGTAACCAATTATCGATTTACACATCTATCAAAAAGGCGGTCTACCTCATGAGCAGCGAAACAAAACGGCGTGAAATCCTGGATGCCTACCGATTCAGACACGCAACCAAAACTTTTGATCCCGACCGGAAAATTCCGGCCGACGAATTCGACTTCATTCTGGAAACGGGGCGTCTGTCCCCAAGCTCGATCGGTCTCGAACCGTGGAAATTCGTAGTGGTGCAGGACCCGGAACTGCGCGGGAAAATGCGTCCGGTCTCCTGGGGCGCGCAGGGACATCTGCCGACGGCCAGCCATTTTGTCGTGATATTGGCCCGCCGCGACGTACGGTACGATTCGGCCTACATGAAGCGGCAGATGCTCGAAGTCAAGAAATATCCGCCGGAGACCGTCGAGAAGATGATGACCGATTTCTACAAAACGTTCCAGGAAGAACATATGGATCTGAATGACGAGCGCAGCCTGTTCGACTGGGCATCCAAGCAGACGTATATCGCGCTTGGCAACATGATGACGGCCGCCGCGCAGATCGGTATCGATTCCTGCCCGATCGAAGGCTTCGACCGTGCAAAGCTGGACGAAGTGCTTGAAGAAGCCGGCCTGCTTGAAGACGGGACTTACGGGGTCAGCGTCATGGCAGCATTCGGATACCGGACGGCGGAACCCCGGCCGCAGACGCGCCGGGCTGCGGAAGACGTCATTCGCTGGGTGTAAAGGACGGCACTGCGCCGATCTCCGATCAAGCGTTTATCTCACTTTGCCGGACCGGGCCGGATTTGCCCGGGCGGTTCGCGCCGTCTGCCGCAGCGCTTCCGAATCGAACGGCAAAAGCCCGTCTCCCCAGGAGGCGGGCTGTTTTGTCCGGTTTATCCGCGCCGCCGCAGGCAGGCCCGTTCCGCTTCTTCGCGCAGGGCCGCAAGGCCGATCCCCATTTCTTCGCGCGAGGCGTAAGCATAGGAGAGGCGGATATGATGCAGGTCGTCCGGTGCGTAGATATAGCCGGGATTGATCAATATTTTGCGATCCAGCAGGCGGCGGAAGAAGCCTTTGTCCACGATCGGATCACGGAATTTCAGCCAGATATAAAAGCCGCCTTCGGGCGACTTCCAGTCTGCCAATTCTTCGAACGTTTCGCGCAGCGTTTCTTCAACGGAGTTCGCACGAAGCCGCAGTTCGCCCCGAAGCCGCTCCGCGTTGCGGTCATACAAGCCGGATTCCAGCCAATGCGCGGCGATTTCCTGCGAAAAAGCGCTGGACCCGTAATCGGTCTGCATTTTGACATCGGCCAACCTTGCCGCGGCAGGCGAAGGGGCGACAATCCACCCAATCCGCAGACCGGGGCTGAGCGACTTGGACAGGCTGCCGAGATAGACCGCCTGACCGGAATTGTCGAGCGATTTGATCGGCGGGATGCCGGGAGCGAATAGAAGGTCGCGGTATACGTCGTCTTCGATGATCGGAATGCGCAGTTCCGAGCAGGCTTCGTATACGCCGCGACGCTCGGATTCGTTCCAGCTGCGTCCGGTCGGATTATTCAGCGTGGGCACCGTGTACAGCAGAGATTGGCGGCCCCGGACCGATCGTTCAAGCTTTTCCTTCAACGGTTTGTCGTCTGGGCGAAAAGGCCGCATTCGCATGCCGGCCGATTGAAACGGATGGACCGAATTGAGGTAGGAGACCGGTTCATGGAAAACGGTCGAGCCTTCTTCAAGCAGGCCGACGGCGATAAGTTGAAGCGCCTGAAGCGCACCGGAAACGATACAGACGTTATCGGGCTGTGCGCGGATGCCGAGTGTCTCAAGCTTCGTGCACAGCGCCCTGCGCAGCCGCAGGCTGCCAAGCGGTTCGGAGTAGCCGATCGATCGCGCGTCGAGCCGGAGATCGCGCAGGGATGCCTCCAGCTCCCGTACAGGCAGCAGGTCGGGCGAGAGCTCTCCGGTTCCAAGCCGGATGAACGACGGATCGGGCTCGCTATCGTTGATCAGCCGGATCGTATGCCGGTTCGGCTTATGTACGCTCGCGCGGATATGGCGCTGCCAGTTCGGCTGCGAGCGGGCCAGCAGAGCATTCCAGGCGCTGCCCGAGACGTAGACGCCCGAGCCGCGGCGGGTTTCGAGCAGACCCCCGGCTTTCAGCTCGTCCAGCGCATTTTGTACCGTGCTGCGGTTGACGCCGAGGCGTGCGGCGAACTCGCGCTGGGAGGGCAGGCGGGTGCCGGCTGCCCAATCGCCGCATTCGATCCGTTCGGCGATCCAGCCGGCAATCTGTGCCTGCAGGGTGCGAGGCGAACGCGGGGCAGGTTTCCAATCCATGGCGGCGTCTCCTTTCTTCGTAGGACTCCGGACCGGACTTTTCCGGATGATCCGGCAGCCGGACGGCAAACGGTCAGAAATTGGAGGGTACGGAAACCGTCCAATTGGAGGTTTTCTTTTGCTCCGGATATCGTACCATGGAAGAAGAAAAGGAGTCGATCTATCCATGGAAGCCATGCTGCACGGATTCGTCCTGGCCCTCGGCCTGATTCTGCCGCTTGGCGTGCAGAACGTATTCATATTTACCCAAGGCGCGGCCCAGCCGCGCTTGTCCGGGGCCTTTCCGGCCATCATCGCCGCGGCGCTGTGCGATACGCTGCTTATCCTGCTGGCCGTGTTCGGCGTCTCCGCCGTGGTGCTGGAATTCGAAGAGCTTCGCTTCGGCCTGATGTTGGCCGGGATCGCTTTTCTCGCCTACATGGGCTTCTCGCTCTGGTGGTCGCGTCCGTCCGGAGATCCGGGCAGCGGCACCGCTTCGGCCCGGGCGCTGCCGCCTTCGAAGCAGATTCTGTTCGCCGCCTCGGTCTCACTGCTCAATCCGCACGCGCTGCTCGATACGGTCGGCGTTATCGGAACGAGTGCGCTCGCTTACAACGGCGCGGATCAACTGCGCTTCGCGGCGTCCTGCGTCGCTGTTTCTTGGATCTGGTTTGCGGGCCTGGCCGGAGCCGGTTCGGTGCTGCGCCGCTTCGACGGCGGCGGGCGGCTGATGAGCCGGTTCAACCGGGGATCGGCGCTGTTTATTTGGGGTACCGCGCTGATTCTGCTGTGGAACCTTGCGGAAGAGCTGCTGCGAAATTGAAAGGCGAAAAGACCCGTCGGCTTCGAATTCGCTTTACGGCGGATTCAGGGCTGGCGGGTCTTTTTTGGAATCGGGCGGATTTATGTGCGAACGTTCGGACGGGTTGCGCTCCGCCTGAAGCGGTTCACGCCACGCAGAGAATTACTCGCTCGCCGCACAGTCCATGCTGAGGTCTTCTTCGGGAAGCGCCCAGACGGACACGCTGCCGCCGTTGACCGGGAAGGTGGCAAAGCCGTCTTCTTCGATCACGATCTTCTCTTCGCGGGTGTTGGTCAGATCGATCCATTCTTCGCCGGCACGTTCCGCGCCGACGTTCATTCTTTTCTCGCCTTCGTCGCCGTTCGAGATCACGACCGCGCAGCCGGAACCGACCACTTCTTCGCTGCCCAGACGCACCCAGCCGATCGTATTCGGATGGTCGAAGTAGTCGACCTGTTCGCCGTACGCTTTTTGGCAGCGGGCGTAGAGCAGCGGATCGATCGCCATCTTCTTGCCTTCGATCGGATTCTCGCCGCCGATGCCGAAGTAATCGCCGTAGAACACGCACGGATACCCGTCGCGCCGCAGCAGGATCAGCGCGTACGCACTCTGCTTGAACCAGTCGTCAATCCAGGATTCGAGCGATTCGCCCGGTTGGGAATCATGGTTGTCCACGAATGTGACCGCGTTGGTCGGGTGGGTCTGGACCAGCGTATCGTCAAAAATCGTTGTCAGATCGAAGTCCCTGCCGGCCTGCGACGCCGCATGCAGCTTGTAATGCAGCGCGACGTCGAACAGATCGATCCGGTAATCGACGTTATCCAGGAATTCCCGGCAGGCGTTCAGATCGTTGTTCCAGAACTCGCCGACAATATAGAAATCTTCGCCGCGCTTGCGGATCATTTCGCCCGCAAATTCGCGGATAAAGTCATGGTTGATATGCTTGATCGCATCCAGGCGGTAGCCGCTGCATTGAAGCGTGTCCACCAGCCAGCGTCCCCACTCCATCATTTCTTCGCGGACTTCCGGCAGCCGGTAATCGATGTTGGCGAACATCAGGTAATCGTAGTTGCCGAACTCGTTGTCCACCTTGTCGTCCCAGCTGCGGCTTTCGCCGCCGATCCGGTAAATGCCGTTGTTGCCGGTCGCATTGTCGAAGTCGGTGCCGTTGAAGTGGCGGGCATCCCATTTGAACGCGGAGTATTGGTCGCCCCGGCCCGGGAAGGTGAATTTGGTCCAGCCTTCGATCTCGAACGGTTCTTCGGAGATGACTTCGTTGCGGTTGTTCGGATCGACTTCGACCACCTTGAAGCGTTCCGTCTCGTCCGCGCCGGCTTTATGGTTCATGACCAGATCGACGTAGACGGCGATGCCGAATTCGTGACAGGCCGCGATGGCGCTTTTCAGTTCTTCTTTGGTGCCGTATTTGGTGCGGACCGTACCTTTCTGGTCGAACTCTCCCAAATCGTACAGGTCGTATACGCCGTAGCCGGTATCTTCCGCGGACTGCCCTTTGGTGACGGGCGGAATCCAGACGGAGTCGATGCCCCATTGTTTGAGTTCGGGAGCCATTTCTTTGAGTCGGTTCCAGTGTTGTCCGTCGGCGTCTACGTGCCATTCGAAAAATTGCATCATCGTGTGATTGGCGGGCATGATAAAAAAACCTCCTCGAATTCGTTGGGGTGCGGCTGCGTATGCGGATGTCCATCCAAATACGAATGGGAAGCCGGATGCCATCAGGCCGGGAATTTAGAAAAAGATGCCGGGGCATCGGGTAATCGGTCAGGGAGCCGGAAAGGGAGCATCGAACGGTTTTCCGTGCAGCGGGATATTCGGCTCGTACCTTGACCAAGTTAATAGTAAGGTTACTCCCCCCTGAATCGCACCTAAAGCGTATGCGTTTCAGGCGAACGCAACCCTCTGATCAGGATTGGTCAAGGTACTCGCTCGCTAATAAGGAATAATACAAGTTACCCAAAAAAACAGGGGGCCTAAACGAAGAAGAATTTTTTTACGAAAGTATCGATTTCGATAGCGCTTACTTGACGAAAAGGGGGAATTGGGCATGCCTGCTTGAAAAGGAGGCCGGCTGGGGTAATAATAAATTGGGCCGTTGGCGTGCAGATGCGGGAGCGGACTAACTTTGGGGAGGCGTTTAGGTTGACGACCGAAAGTATGCTGGAACTGATGAAGAACAGACGCAGTATCTACGGAATCAGCAAGGAACAGACGACATCCGACGACAAGATTCGCGATTTGATCGAGCAGACGCTGCTGCATGTGCCATCGTCGTTCAATTCGCAGAGCGCGCGCGTCGTCGTGCTGCTCGGCGAGCATCATGACAGACTGTGGGACTTTACGACGGCCATTCTGAAAGAAATCGTGCCGGAAGGCAATTTCGGACCGACTCAGGAAAAAATGAACAGCTTCAAAGCGGGCTACGGCACCATTCTCTTTTTCGAAGACGAATCGGTGATCCGCGGGATGCAGGAGCAGTTCCAGGCTTATCAGGATAACTTCCCGATCTGGTCGCAGCAGTCTTCCGGCATGCATCAGTACGCGATCTGGACACTGCTCGAAGCCGAAGGCTACGGCGCTACGCTCCAGCATTACAACCCGCTGATCGACGAGAAAGCCAAAGCGGAATGGGACATTCCGGAGAGCTGGAAGCTGATCGCGCAGATGCCGTTCGGCAAGCCGACCGCACCGGCCGGCGAGAAGCAGTTCAAACCGCTCGAAGAGCGCCTGAAATGGTTTAAGTAGAGCGAGGGAAACGAAACCGAATACGGACGCATACAACAAAGACCGCTCCTGTTTCGCCTTCAAGGCGTAGGAGCGGTCTTCTTGGGCTAGAACAGTTTCTCCTGCTGAGGCTCGTCCTGCGGTTCCGACTTGCCGCCTGCCGGCGTTTCTCCGGCGGTCTCCTGCGGCGGCCACGGCGCTCCCGGAGGAATCGGCTGGCCGAGCAGTTCCATCAGCTCAAGCGCGTTGGGCGTGGCATCCTTGTCGGAATTGTTGTTGAACGCGACGTAGACGTGCTTGCTCTGTTTGTCCAGATCGAGCAGGATATCGCGCCACTCGGTCAATTCCTCGGTGCTGTAGCGGTACAGATAGCGCAGCTTGCGCCAGTTCGGATCGCTGCTCTTGTGCCAGCCGCCGACGTTGCGTCCGTGCATCCGGACATAGGTCGCTTCGTCGCTGGTCGCATGCGCGATGATCGGAATCGAACCGCTGCCGGCCTGTGGCTCGTCGACGACGGTCTGAATCCAGCCTTCTTTGCGCATAAAGTCGAGCGTCTTGTCTTGAAACTGCGGCGAGTACCACGATTGATGCCGGAATTCGAGCGCGCACGGGACGTCTTTCATGAATTCGCGCGTGACGCGCAGCTTCTCCACGTTCTCGCGTGTACAGTCGAACCAGGGCGGGTATTGGAACAGGGCCATCGTCAGTTTGTCCGCTTCGATAACGGGCGCAAGGCTGGTATGAAAAGCGGCGAACATTTCTTCCGGCGTGTCGAAATAATTCTTTTTCTCGCGCAGGTGTCCGGTCATGCCCTGGTAGGCCTTGATCACGAATCCAAAATCGTCGGGGGTCTGGGAGACCCACTTTTCATAGTTTTTGACCGGTTGGATCGCGTAAAACGAACTGTCCAGTTCGACCAGTTTGAACGTTTCGCTGTAAGCCTGCAGCCGTTCGGCGGGTTTCTTTTTGCCGTACAGCTCGTCATGGTCGCTGAAATTGGTAAGTCCGATCGTAATCATGGAAAACCCTCCTCGCACGGCGCTAAGATGTCTTGTTAGATTATTACACGAAAGTGGGAACAGGCAATCGGGAAAGAGGTATCTACAACGTCTTATGCGGTCGACCGCAAAAAAGTTACAATCAAAAAGGAATCTATGACGAGCAGCATCGGAAAACTTACAAAGCTGCAGGAGGGATTAATATGAAAAACAACAGGAGAGAACAGGACCGCGAAAAAGAGCAGCTCGGGTCCATGGACTTGAGCGGATTGGACCTTGTACATATCGCATTGGACTCGACAACAGCCGGCAGTCTGAAGATGGTGCTGCAGTCGGAAATCCGAGGCGGAGAGTATCAGGTATTTGGATTTCACGACTGCTTGGCTTACGGCCCTCTTGCAGACCTGGAAAACCGGAAGGGCTGGGTTCGGCGTCTGGGCTGGCTTGGCGAAATGAATGGGTCAGAACGGCTTGATGATGACTTCCTCAATCATCGGCTTACGTCTCTTGTCTACGCCGGCAGGCTGGAGTTTAGAGGAGTACCCCGGCAGATGCGGATGTACGAAGTCAGACCGCTTCGAGCGAGAAAGGCTGTAGAAGTAGTCGAACAGCAAAAGATTCCCGAGTTCGGGACAGCCGAGGAACTTGCACAGCGGCAGCTTGACCGATACAACGCCCATGATCTGGAAGGCTTTCTGAACGTGTATGCGGAAGATGCAAAGCTGTATAACCTGCTGGACGGGTCACTGATCGCAGAAGGACGCGAGGCGATGCGCGAGCGCTATCGCAAGCGCTTCGAGGTTGATAACGTCCATGCGGAATTGGTCAACCGAATGGTGATCGGCAGTCGGGTGATCGACCATGAACGGATAACGCGAAAAGGCTCGGACGAAGCCGTATCTGCGGCAGCGATCTATGAAACGAGAGACGCGCTGATCCGTGAAGTATGGTTTGTTTATGAGTGAGCAAAAGTTCGCGAGCTCTGGATAAGCGCCAAAAAGAAAAGCTGCCGCCGAATCGAATAACCGACCGGGGCAGCTTTTTGGAACAAAATATCTGATGTACCTCACCGATTAACCGAGCATCGGATTGCCGTTCATCCCGACCCACAGATCCGACTGTTCCAGCTGGGCGGCGATGCGCAGCAGCAGGTCTTCGCGGCCTTTGGAGGCGATCATCTGCACGCCGAGCGGCAGGCCGTCTTCGGTCAGATGCAGCGGCAGACTGGTCGCGGGCTGGCCGGTCAGATTGGCGAGCTGGGTGAACGGGGTATAGGTCAGGCTGCGTTCGAAAATATCGTACAGCATCTGCCGCTGTTCGCCCGCAGACCGCTCGCTTACCGTCATCCACGGAGCGGCCTGCTCCGGCGTATAAGTCAGTTCGCCGACGCGCGGAGCCGGGAAGGCGCTTGCCGGCGTGACATACAGATCGAAGCGGGCCGACAATTCGGCCATCTGCGCCGCGGCAACGTCCCATTCGTTCAGGCTGTGCACGAATTCGGCCGCGGAGACGTTTTTGCCGGCTTCGGCAAAGACCCACGTGATGATATCGACCTCATCGGGCCGAATGGCGCGCCCCAGCATTCCTTCCAGCGAGAGGAACATAGCGGACACTTCGCCCGCGTTCATCGTGTAATAATTCTCCATCAGCCGTACGCCGTTGACGGGGCTGAGCTTCTCTTCGACATGGTGGCCCTGCTGCTCAAGCCATTTTACGGTCTTGAGTACCGCCTGCACGGCGTCTTCGCCGACGGGCGTGCCGACCGGCGAAGCGGTCGTAAAAGCGATCCGCAGCGGGCGCGGATGAGGCGTCCCTATGTCTTGGGCGTAGATGCCCGGATAGAGGGGCGTCTGGAAAGCGGCTTCCTGCTGCAGCACCTGCAGCAGGTCCAGCAGCGCGGCGCTGTCGCGCACGGTGCGCGACAAGGCGAAGTCGATCGACGCGCCCTGCCATTGGCGGCCGATGCCGGGGCCGACCGGGGTGCGGCCGCGCGTCGGTTTGAGACCGAACAGGCCGGTGAACGACGCCGGGATGCGGATCGACCCGCCGCCGTCGCTGGCGCCGGCGGCGGGCACGATGCCCGAGGCGACCGCGGCCGCCGCGCCGCCGCTGGAGCCGCCCGGGGAATACTGCGGATTCCACGGATTGCGCGCCGGCCCGTACAGGGCCGGTTCGGTGATGTTCTTGAGCCCGAATTCGGGCGTGTTCGTGTGCCCGAGCGGGATCAGGCCGCCGGCCCGCAGGCGGGCGACGTAGTTGGAGTCGCGGCGCGCGACATTTCCTTTGAGCAGGGCCGAACCGGAAGTGAGCGGTTCGCCCGCAAGCGCCTGCGAGATGTCTTTGAGCAGATACGGAACGCCGGAAAAAGGGCGTTCCGCGCTTGGGGAAGGAGCCGCCGCCGCTTCGGCAAGAGCCGCTTCGCGCCGGTCGCGGACGACGGCGTTCAGGGACGGATTGACTTGATCCATCCGGGACAGCGCGGCTTCCGCCAGTTCGACGGCGGAGACTTCCCGGCTGCTCAGCAGCTGGGCCAGACCGACCGCGTCATATTGGACATAGTGTTCGAATTTCATACGGAATCCCTTCTTTCTGTACATCATTCGTAAAGGCTGGCGATCTCCGGCACAGACCTGCGGCTATGCGTCCGGCGATCCGTGCGGAGAAGGGGCAATGCTTTCGTCTGCCGGACCCTGCCCGTCCGGGGCGATCCGGACCTGGTTGCGTCCGTTTTGTTTGGCGACGTACAGGGCGTCGTCCGCCAGCTTGGTCAGTACTTTCAGCGGCTGATCGGGCAGGGCTTCCACCAGGCCGAAACTTGCGGTCACTCCGACCGGTCCGGCAGCGGTCATGACCGGCTCGGCGGCCAGCCCCAGGCGGATGCGCTCCAGCAGACCGTAAGCGTCCGAAGTAGGCCGGCCCGGCATGCACAAGGCGAATTCTTCCCCTCCGTAACGGCCGAAGACATCGCGTTCGCCGAGATGCGCCTGACAGATATGCACGACATGGCGAATCACATGATCGCCCACGTCGTGTCCGTAGCTGTCGTTGACCGACTTGAATCGGTCGATATCCAGCAGAGCGACCGTCAGCGGTTCGAGCGTGCTTCGCGAATCGGCAAGGAGCCGTTCCGAGCATTCCACAAAGTGCGAGCGGTTGTAGATCTGCGTCATGCCGTCATGGGTAGCCATCCGCTCGAGTCTGCGGTGGAGCCGGACATTCTCGGTGACATCCAAGATGACCACCGTTCTCCCGGCCGCTCCGCCTCCCCTCTTGTGAAAGACGGGGGACGAACGGATCCGGTAAAAGCGGACTTCATGGTCTGCCAGCCATTCGATCTGACTTTCTTCCGCTTCGAGAAACTGCATATCGGCATCTTCCGGCCGCAGCCTTTCCTTGGGAAAGACGTCCGCCGCACGTTCGCCGATCAGCTGGGAAGCGAGGAACGGAAACAGCAGGGAAGCGGCTTTGTTGTAGTCGGCGATCCGTCCGGCCGGATCGAGTACCAGTACGCCGTCGCGCATGCTCTCCAGGATGTTTTCGCGCACGACCGGAGTCGAGGTGAGCATGCCGCCCGAGAGAAGCGCCCAGCAGTACAGCAAATTGGTCAGACTCATGGTGGCGGGAACCGGATCGATATGGTAAGGAGTGAGATTCATAATATAGATCAGGGAGGAGCCGATCGGCAGAAACAAGCTGACCAGCATGGTAGCGGTCTGCTTGCGGTAGACGTTCAGCGTTTGGCGCAGATGGCGGGCGAGCAGCCACATGCCGACCACGCCGCATCCCAGCGTGTAGCTGCCGTTGACGACATACCACGGACCCATCGCAAATTCGGCCAGAGGCCAGGGGGCGTCGGCGCGAAGTTCCATTTGTTGATAGACGAGTCCGTGCAGGTTGTTGGTCAGCATCAGCAGGCAGGTCAGCGCGGGCAGAGCGAGGAAAGCGGCGGTCGCACGGGGCGTCATCATCCGTTCTCGCCCTACATAATGGAAGATGACAAGCAGGTTGAGCGGCGAGATGAACGGCAGCCCGAAATATTCGAATGCAATCCAGAACTTGATGTTCCCAAGCGACGGACTGGCCAGTTCCAACGAACTGCCGAAGGTATAGATCGCGGTCGCGACGGACATCCAGACGAACAAGTGCATGCCCGAGAAGCGTGTCTTTTGCAAAGAAGCGTACAGAGCAAGCAAAATGCTGAGCACGCCCGAAATGGCGAACAGCGCGATAAAGGTAGAAAAGGCGGCATTCATGAACGTGGGAACTCCTGTCTGTTAAAGTAATGATTCGTATGGAGGCGTCGACTCCGCCGCTGCAAAGGCAAGAAAATCATACCATAGATTGGAGCGGAAAGTCGGCTCTCTCTATACGAAGACAGAAATATGTTCGGACGGCTCAACGAATCTGCCAATGCTCCAGCAGAGGGCCTTTGTCGCCGTATACGGGATCGGTTTTGGGAAGCGGAACCCGGGCAATTTCTTCGATCGCCTGCTCGCGCCGTCCGTCGTTCCCAAGCCGAGTGTTATAGTCCATCCCTTCGGGATAGGCGCCTACAATCCGGAAATCCGCGCTTGCCGTAATCCGTTTGTGTCCGGTACCGGCCGGCAGCACGATCACGTCGCCCGCCTGCAGATCGAACGAGCTTCCGTTCTCGCCGCCGAGCTTGATCAGGATCGTACCGTGCGTCACGCCAAGCACTTCGTGCGCGTTGCTGTGATAGTGGTGGTAGTCGAATACGCCGTTCTCCCAACTGTTGTGCCATCCGCAGCCGTTGAACACCGACTCGGCCCATTCGGGCTTGCCGCTCAGGGCGCCGGGGTACAAAACCACGGGCAGTTTGGGATTGTTGGGCAGGATGCCGTCGTCTTCAAAATAAAAAAGCTGCGGATCGCGGGGTTCGTTCATCGTCAAGACCTCCGTGTAGTGGATTGCCGGGCCGCGGATCTTCCGCTTCCGGCCGTATGGGATATGGGAAGGATTACCCGCGGCGGCGGGCCAGCAATACGGCGTGCGGCAAGAAAATCCACAATTTCACGGCAAAAAAGTCCGTTTACCCGCTATAATAGCGGATATACCGGACAAGTCCGGCCCAGTAACCCGCAAAGGAGTACCTTCTTGCTGAATATGGACCTTTTATCGTATATGACGGAAGAACATTTGCGCGAATGGATCGAACGTTTCCGCGCACTTGGCCCGCTGCCGGGCATTTTCCTGACGTTTCTGAAATCGTTCGTTCCCCCGCTGCCGACCGCGGTGATCGTAGGCGTAAACGCGGCGGCGTACGGACTGTGGCTCGGTTTTCTGTATTCGTGGATCGGGCTGGTCGCGGGCTGTATGACGACGTTCCTGATCGTGCGGGCCATCGCGTCGCGTCCTTACTTCCAGCGCTGGTCGCAGCGTCCCAAAGCGCAAAAAAGCCTGCTGTGGGCGCGCCGCAACGCATTCAGCTTTGTTTTTATCCTGAGCATGATGCCGGTGGGTCCATTCGCGATCGTCAACACCGCGGCGGCGATCGTACGGATGCCGAAACTTGCTTTTCTGCTGGCGATCGCCTGTGGTAAAGCGATTATGGTGCTGGCCGTATCGTATGTGGGACACGATCTCGGCCGATTTATCGAGCGGCCGTACGAGCTGCTCTACGTAGCGGCGTTCCTCGCGTTCTCGTTCTGGGCGAGTCGGCGGGCCGAAGCTTATTTTACCCGCGATTCGGAGTAAACGAAGACCGTTTCCACGAAGGAAGCGGTCTTTTTTTGGGTCAAATAGAGCGTTACCCTTTCAGGGCGGCTGCGGTATAATCGGTTTATTCCAGAAAGAGGGGACGAGGCAAGCATGGCGCAAAATCCGAAACAGCGGATCGACATTTTCGAAAACGGTTTAAGTTTGGTGTTCGACGTGACGGAGGAAGGCGATGTCCGTCTGCTGCACGGAGGATGCCTGCCGTTTGAAGAAGACCGGGTCGAAGAGGAAGCGCGGCAGGGATTCCGGGTGCTCGAAGTGCAGCTCAGCGGGGAAGACCGGGGCGAATACCACGGCCGAAGCCACCGGGCTTCTTATCCGGGGCTGCGGATGAAGTATGTGCGGCACTACGAAGAACGAAACGATACCGGGCTGCGGGTCGTATTCGAAATGGAAGATCCGGCGACAGGACTTGCGACCGCTTCGTTTTTCCAGTTTCATGACGGACTTGCGGTGCTCAAGAGCTGGACGGAACTGCATAATCGCGGCGCGGAGGAACTTGGCGTCGAATACGTCTCCTCGTTTTCGCTGAACGGGCTGGCCAAGGACGGAGCGGGCGACCAGGACGACAAAATGAAGCTGCATCTGGCGCATAACGGCTGGCAGAGCGAGGTCCAGTGGCGCAGCAATACCCTGCCGGAGCTCGGTTTGTCGCATATGACGGATCGCAGCTCGAAACGGGTCTCCCTGAGCAACACGGGTTCGTGGGCCGCCGCGGAACATCTGCCGATGGGGCTGCTGGAAAATACGGAAGCCGCCGCGACGATGTTCTGGCAGATCGAGCACAACGGATCGTGGCATTGGGAATTGCTCAACCAGTTCGATCATCTGTCGCTGCTCGTGAGCGGTCCGTCGGAGCACGATCACGCCTGGTGGAAAAAGCTGCTGCCCGGCGAGACGTTCGCAAGCGTTCCGGTCGCGGTCGGCTGGGCGCGCGGCGGTTTCGAGGAAGCGATCGGCGAACTGACGCGGTACCGCCGCGCCGTCCGGCGTCCGAACGCGGACAACGAGAACCTGCGCATCATTTTTAACGATTACATGAACTGTCTGTGGGGCAATCCGACGACGCAGAACCTGCTGCCGCTGATCGACGCCGCCGCGGACGTGGGCTGCGAATATTTCTGCATCGACTGCGGCTGGTATTCGCCCGGCGTCTGGTGGGACGGGGTAGGCGAATGGCTGCCGTCGCAGGAACGCTTCCCGGAAGGCATCAAATACGTGCTCGACTATATTCGCGGCAAAGGCATGATCCCGGGGTTGTGGCTGGAGATCGAGGTCATGGGCGTTCACAGTCCGAAGCTTGCGGAAGCGGACGATTCCTGGTTCTTCATGCGGCACGGCAAAAGGGTCAAAGACCGCAGCCGCTACCACCTCGATTTCCGCAATCCGGCCGTCGTCGCCCATGCGGACGAAGTGCTGCGCCGCTTGGTCGAGGAGTACGGGGTCGGGTATATCAAAATGGACTACAATATCAATGCCGGACTCGGCACGGAACTCGATTCGGACAGCCTCGGCGACGGTCTGCTCGAACATAACCGCGCATATCTGTCCTGGATCGACCGTATCTTCGCCACGTATCCGGAACTGGTGATCGAGAACTGCTCCAGCGGCGGCATGCGGATGGACTACGCGATGCTCAGCCGGCACAGTATCCAGTCGACGAGCGATCAGGAAAATTACGTGAACTACGCGCAGATCGCGGCCAGTTCCCCGGCGGCGCTCACGCCGGAACAGTCGGCGATCTGGTCGTATCCGCTGCGCGAAGGCGACGACGAAGAAGTCGTATTCAACATGGTGAACGCGCTGCTGCTGCGCGTGCATCAGAGCGGGCATCTGGCGGAGCTGAGCCCGCCGCGCCGCGAGCTTGTTCGCGAGGCGCTTACGGTCTACAAAGCCATTCGCGGCGATATTCGCGAAGGGCTTCCGTTCTGGCCGCTGGGGCTGCCGAAAGTCGAAGACGGCTGGGTCAGCTTCGGCCTGCGCCGGGGAGGCAGACGCTACGTCGCCGTATGGCGGCTTGACGACGCCTCAAGCGAAGCGTCGCTGCCTCTGCCCGGCCTGGCCGGCAAAGCGGCGGACTGCCGCCTGCTCTACCCGCAGGGCCGCCCCGGCGGAGACTGCGTCTGGAATGCCGAAGCGGGCGTATTGAAGGTCCGGCTCGAACGCGAGCGGACCGCGCGCCTGTTCGAAGTGGCCGAACTCTGACCGCTTCGGACTCCAACCGCTTCGGCCGACGAAACAAACAGCAAAAAGACCGCATCCCGGATCACCGGGGGCGGTCTTTTCTGATGTATCCGGAGCCTAGGCTCCGGCTGCCGCCGATCGGCTCGGCGGCATTCCTCGAATGGTTTTAAGTAGGCGCGAGATCTTCGCGCGATGAACCGCCGTAAGGCGGGGGCATCCGCAGCCTGCGGTTATGATTTAATGACGGTCTTTCATCTCGCCGATTTTTTCCTGTACGGCGCCTTTGGCTTTGTCGGCTTTGCCTTCGGCCTGAAGACCCGGATCATTCTTCGCGTTACCGATCTGATCCTTCACTTCGCCTTTGGCTTTGTTTACTCCGGCTTTGATTTTATCGCCCATTCCGTTGTCGCTCATATCGAACAGCTCCTTCGTATGTCTAGGGATACTTGCTTGGGATGGTGCCGTAGGGTGCTATTTGTTATATACCCGTTCCCCTGTGGACCTAAACGAAAAAACCCGGGGTTGTTTATCCGCCCGGGCAGCGGACGCAGCAGTAAAAACGAAAGACGTAACGAACGAAATTGGAAATTTGGACACCGGTTTTGCCATTTTGACTGGACGATTCTCTCTGCGGCAGTGGTATAATGATTGCAAATCGTTCTTGTATCGGAATTTGGAAACACGCTGCGCCGCGCCTTTCGGCAGACCTTCATGATCCCGCGCTCCATATGGCAATGGGATAGCCGAAGCTGCGCAGGGAGCTGTTCATTTTTAGGGGAAAGCGGGTGAACAAGGAATGGAAAATTCGCTGCAAACGGATTTGTGTGTGTCGCCGTCGCTCGGCGCAGCGGCCGGCGATCTGCTTGAGCTGGCTGCCGGGCTGACGGAGGCGGAAACGCTGTTTATCGCCAAACGGACAGAGACCGGCATGCAGACGCTGATGGTCTGGGGGAAAGCGCGCGAAGGGATTCGGGCCGGCGATCCGCTGGAACTTCCCGATCGCGGCGCTTCGCAGGAGAGAGGGATCACCGTGCCGCTGCCTTTTCTGTGCGGGGCGGAGCAGGGCGTGGTCGGAGCGATTCGCAGCGGGACGGATTTCGGCAGCGGCGAGGAACAGTCGCTGAAGCGGGCCGCCTCGGTCATTGCCAGACTGGCCGAATCGGAGCAGAAAGGCACTGCCGCGAAGCGGGAAGAAGAGCTTCGGCGGAGCCGCGAAGAAGCCGAGCGGTCCGCGCGCCATACCGGCGAGCTGCTGGCCATGATGGGACACGAGATCCGGACGCCGATGAACGGAATCGTCGCGATGTCCCAACTGCTCAGGGAAACCGGGCTGACCGACGAGCAGCAGCAGTATCTGCAGATTATCGAAGACAGCCAGCAGTCCCTGCTGGAGCTGGTCGGCAGCATTCTCGATTACGGCAAACTGGAAGCCCGGCAGATGAAGCTGGAACTTGCTCCCATGGATCTGATCGGCGCCCTCGAAGATACGGTTTATCAATTTGCCGCCAAAGCGGCGCAGAGCCCCGAAGTGGAGCTGACGCTGGATCTGGATCTGGATTCGTCCGTCATGCTGATCGGCGATGTGCAGAAGATCCGCCAGATTGTCGGCAATCTGCTCAGCAATGCTATTAAATTCACGGCAGCCGGAGAAATCCGGGTCTCCGCGCGGCGGCTCGAAGGCGAAAGCGGAGACCGGGCCTGGATCGAATTTGCCGTCCGGGATACCGGTATCGGCATTTCGGAAGCGGGAATTGCCCGGCTGTTCCAGGATTATGCGCAGGTGCACCGCCCGGAAGAAGGCGACTACGGCGGAACGGGACTCGGGCTGTCGATCAGCAAACGGCTGGTCGATCTGATGGGAGGGCGGATCTGGGCGACGGGGCGCAAAGGCGAAGGCACCCGGATGACCTTCGTGCTGCCGCTTGGTATCGAACCGGGCACCGAACAGGCCGTGCCCGAACCTTCCGTATTGAACGGCCTGAGAATTCTGCTTGCCGTCGGCGGAGAAGGCACGCGTTCGACCTTGTCTGCGAAGGTCGAACGTCTGGGCATGCAGGTGCGCCCCGCCTCAAGCCGCGGCGAAGCGGCGCTTGCGCTTGCGCGCGAAGGCCCGTTCGATGCGGTGCTGAGCGATTGGGATATCGGACACGAAGCCGGACGTCTGCCCGGACTTACCGAACTTTCCCCGCCGCCCATTCCGTTGGTCCTGCTGCTCCCGCTGGTGCACGATCAGGCCGCGCCGCCGCCCGGACGTCCTCCGGCGGCTTCCTTGACGAAGCCTGTTCGGCATGCCGAACTCTGCGGTACGCTGAACCGGATCTGCGGGCCTTCCGGCAGTTGAAGTCCGGCCGGATGAACGAAAAAGAACCTGTTCCGCAAACCCCACAGGGCTTGCGGAACAGGTTCTTTTGTATACGAGGCAGGCTTCCCGGATCTGCCGCTTCATGTTCAGAGCGGCCGGGTCGCAAACGGCTCCTCGGAGCGGTCATTCCGGCTGCCGGCGGACAAGAAAGAATCCAGAGGCTCCGCATCTTCCATAAATTCGTCCAGATCGCGGTCCGCCTTGTTCTGATTGCAGAGCATACAGGCACAGACGCAGTTGAGCGGCGTCGTATGTCCGCCTTTTGCCCGAGGGAGGAGATGGTCGATCGTATCGCCGTATTCGCCGCAGAAGTGGCAGGTGTAGCGGTCGCGTTCCAGAATGTAGCGGCGGAACGTCCGGTTCGTATACAGCCGCCGGATCGTAAAGCGGTTGACCAGCACGGCCGCATGCTCGCGAACGAGGCAGCGTGCCATCTCGAGATCCGTCTCCTGCTGCCAGCGCCGTCCTTTGTCGGTACGCCCGCGCATACGGATCATGCCCTGGCGGGTCGGCCGCAGCTCCGCTTCGCGGGTCGGTTCGAGCATCGCATCGGCCGGCGGTTCCGGCGGAGGCCGCCGAACCCGCCTTTTCGGCGCGGATTCGGCCGCTTCGACCTCGGCCGGAAGCGCTTCGTGCGGCCGGGCTTCGGCCGACGGCGGCATCGGGTCGGAAGCCGCGTCGCCGGCTTCAAGCGCTGCGCTTCGGCGGCGCTTGCGGCAGTCCCGGCAAGCGCCGCGCCGCGCTTCGCTGCCGGACCTCTTGCCGGTCCGGCGCAGGAAATCGCCCAGCGGCTTCGGTTCGCCGCAGTACAGGCACACCTTGACGCCGTCCGAAGGATCGGCGTCTTCGCCTGGACCGCCGACGAAGACCGGCGGTCTCTCTTCAGCCGGTCCGTCCGCTGCGCCCGTCCGCTGCGGCTCTTCGGCCGAGAAGCCGGCGCCGCGCGGATCCGCTGCGCCGGGCGGCGCTTCGCCGGAACCCGGCACCGGGAATTCGGTGCCGGCCGCTGCACTCTTCTTGGCGCCGGCGCGCCGGCGCTTGCGGCGCCGTTTGCGCGGTTTGGGGCTGTCTCCCGCGGGATCGGCGGAAGAGTCGGTCACGACCGGAAGTTCGTCCGCCGCTTCTTCGGGCGAAGCGGAAGTTTCCGCCGCGTCCGTTCCGGCGTCGGAGATTTCCGTACCGCGTGCGGCTTTGCGTTTTTTGGCGCCGCCGCGCCTTCTTTTGCGTCTGCCCGCAGCCGGAGCGGTATCTGCGGCGGATGTCTCAGGCGCGTCGATCTCCGGTTCGGGAATTCCGGGTTCGCTCGCCGCGGCAGAAGAGGTTTCGCCGCTTGGATTCAGGCTGCCCGCCGCGGATTCCGCAGAAGCCGCCGTGCCCGCTTTTGCACCGGAACGTCTTCTGCGCCGCCGTTTGCGCTTGCGGGGCATTTCAGCGGCAGGCGCGGCTTCGGCCGAAGGCTCATCGAGTGCCGAAACGGAGGTGGAATCCGCCGCAAGGTCGGGGTTGTCTTTCGTTTTGGCCGGTCGGTTTCTTTTGCGTCCCATAAAGGTCCTCCTTTCCGTCTTAGCCGATCGTCACTTTCCCCTCGGGGTAGCGGAACGGCTCTTTGTTCATTTTTGGAGTCAGTGTAAAAGCAAGCGTAATCGGTCCGAGCCGCCCGACGAACATCAGCAGACTGATCATAAACTGTCCGAACGGCGTCAGATGCGCGGTCAGTCCCATCGAGATCCCGGCCGTCGCATAGGCGGAAGTGGTCTCGAACAAGATACCGAGGAACGAATAGTTTTCCGTTGCGGACAGGATCATGGCGGCGACCACGATCAGCAGGAACGACAGCAGGGAGAACGTGATCGCTTTGTAGACGCGGTCCTGCGCGATCCGGTAGCGGAAAAAGACGATGTCCTGTCTGCCCTGGATCATCGAGAGTACGGCCCCGATCAGGATGGCGAAGGTGGTGACTTTGATGCCTCCGCCCGCGGAACCCGGAGCCGCCCCGATAAACATCATGATTACGATAAAGAACTGCGTCGCTTCGCGCATGCCCGCAATATCGAGAGTCATCATGCCGGCCGAACGCGAGGTGATCGATTGGAACAAGGAGGCGAACACTTTTCCCGAAAAGTCCAGCGGCTTGAGCGTAACGGGGTTCGTGAATTCGAAAATAAAGATCACAACCGCTCCGACCACAACGAGGACCGCTGTCATCGACAGTACGACTTTGCTGTGCAGGGACAGTTTGCGTTTCTCCGGGAAAGCCAGCAGGTCGGCAATGACGATAAATCCGATGCCTCCGAGCAGAATCATCGGCATGGCAATCAAATTGATAAACGGGTCGTCCACGTAATGGAGCAGGCTCCCGGCCCGGCCTTCGATAGCGCCGAACAAGTCGAATCCCGCGTTGTTGAAGATGGAGACACTGTGGAAAGCGCCGAAATAAGCGGCTTGTCCGAGCGGCATTTCAAATGAAAAGCGGATAAACAGCAGTAGGGCGCCGACCGATTCGATAACGATCGCGTACACCATTACCTTGCGGATCAGCCGAATAATGCCTTCCGTCGAATGCTGGCTCAGCGTTTCCTGCAGAATCAGCCGTTCGCGGAAGGTGATCCGGCGGCGGAACACCAGCGCGATCAGCGTGGCGACGGTCATGAAGCCCAAGCCGCCGATCTGGACGAGCCCCATGATGACGAGCTGTCCAAAAGTGGTCAGATCGACTCCGGGATTCAATACGGAGAGACCCGTGACACAAGTCGCCGAAGCGGCCATGAATACGGCATCCAGATACGGCATGGAATGCCCCGAGGTGGAGGCGGCCGGAAGGTACAGCAGGCCGGAACCGGCCAGAATCATCACGATAAACCCGAAGGCCAGAACTTGGGGCGGATTGAGTCTTAACAGTGGATTTCGGCTTCTTATGGGTTTGAACATAACATTGTCCTCGCGTCAGTAGGATAGAAACGGGATTTCCGATTCATTGTATTACCGGCGTCCGTCAAAGTAAAGGATCGGCTGTGTCCGGGCGGTGACGGGAAAGACGCTTCGTGCTAAGGTTTGAAGATTGGAAAAACCGGCCGGGGCCGTAAAGGAGACCCCATGCTTGCGTTTCGAAGTTTCCTCGATCTGGTCGAAATCCGCACAAAGGCTGCCAGCATGCTTCCTTTTGCGCTGGGAACGGTGTACGCGATGCTGCGCTTCGGCGAATTTAGCCTGCTGCATTTTGCGCTGATGCTGATTTCCTTGCTATCGTTCGAGCTGGTCGTTACCGCAAAACGAAGTTCTTGCAACGCTTATGCCCCTGCGCCGAAACATCCGGGCCTTCACGCGCGAACCGTCCAAGCGGCTGACCTTCGTACTCGCGGTCAAAACTTTGTGCTGCTCACCGGTGTCCTTGTCGCCGTGATCGTGATCGCCGCCTGGATTGTGCATTAAACGGTTCGAAAAAAGCCATACGCGTTAGGCGTATGGCTTTTGAGCATGCGGGCTTTGGTCGTGGATCAGCGCAGGAACGAAACGAGTTCCTCGTTGAATTTTTCCGGTTCGTCCATCATGAGGGCGTGGCCGCTCTTGGCGAACTTCACGACATGGGAAGTGGGGATACCGGCGTTCATGGATTCGGCCAGGGCATACGGACAGATCCGGTCTTTCTCGCCGTGGAAGATGGCGGTCGGCACGGTGATCCGGTCCAGATCGCCGCGAAGGTCTCCGTCGCGCAGCATCTCGGCGGCACGCAGCGTGCCGACGGCGGAAGCCTGGAAAGCGACCATTTCGACCCAGGCGGCCGAAGAGGCGCTTGGCGTCTTGTGGGTGAGCTTCTTGCCGAACGAGGTAATCATCTTCGGCCGGTCTTCCAGGGTCGGACGGATCATCTGCTCGTTCAGATCTTCGACGGTCATGGCGCCGGGTGCGCCTTCACGGATGGTGAAGCTCGGTGCGGCCGCGCCGATCAGCAGCAGCTTCGAGATTCCGTGGGATTGATGCCGGGCCGCATAATGCAGCGCTGTCGCACCGCCCATCGAGAAACCGACCAGCGCGGCATCTTCCAGCCCCAACTTGTCGATGACCGCCCGGACGTCGTCCGCGTAGCGGTCATAGGTATACCCTTCCCAAGGCGCATCGGATTTGCCGAAGCCCCGGAAGTCGATGCCGATGCAGCGGAAGCCGAGCGCGGGAAGGCGCATATACGCATATTCGAACATCCGGGAATCGAGAGGCCATCCGTGCAGGAAGATGACCGGACGCCCTGCGCCGATGTCTTCCACATAAATACGGATACCCGATTCCACTTCAATATATTTTCCCATATCTGAAAAGCCTCCTTGAATGGGTGCTTCTTCTGCCATTTGCTGTGCGGTTCTTGTCTTCAAGAGGCTGCAATGCAGTACACGACCGTTCCGCGCCGCAAGGCCGGGGGATTCGGCCCACGGCGAAGGACGACGGCCGGACTTCTTCTTATTACCCGCAAATGGGAATTGAATCTACCGGTTGTCAAAAAAAGTCGCAGGCTTCCTTTTTTGTCGGAATCCTCGGTATGGGCCGCTTTCGGTCTTCTACGGACAGAGCAATACGCCGCTGTTCGGCTACGATACGGGCGCTATCGATCCGGAAGCGGGAGCGGCCTATACCCGGCTGCTGTCGGCCAAAAGCGAATCGGAACTGGCTTCGAGCAAAGTGCTGACGGACCTGAAAGGGCTGATGGATCTGCTCGGGCGCACAGGCGGCAAGCGGACCCGGGCCGTCGAAGACTACCTGTCCCAAAAAGTGCCGGTCGGCAGCTGAATTTTTGAAGCGCCAAAAGTCCGCGGGCTTCGCGCCGTACGCGGACTTTTGGGTTTTTTTCGTTCGAAAGCGTTTTATATGAGCGATTCGCTGCCGACTTGTCAGGGGTATTGTTAAACGGATGGGCGAGCGGCGAACGAGCGGAATTTGAACACGGGCATCGGAAAAAGACGTTCGAAAGCCAAGGGAGTTTACGCCGCTGCCGTCCGATCGGCAACCTATACAAGACTGCGGGGAGGCGCATAAGATGGCAAAATGGATCAGACGGTTGGGTGCCGCAAGCCTGCTCGGCGCACTGCTGACGCTGACGGCCTGCGGAAGCGGCCAATCGGCCGACGGCAAAGTACATATCGAGTTTTTCCAGAACAAACCGGAAGCCAAAGGATCGTTCGACAAACTGATTGCGAAATTCAATGAAGAAAATCCGGATATCGTCGTTACGCAGACCAATCCGCCCGATGCCGAAACGGTGCTCATGACGCGGGTCGTCAAAAACGATGTGCCGGACATCATCGGAATGGGAGCGACGGATACGTATTCCGTGCTCGGACAAAGCGGGATTTTCGCCGATCTGGCGGGAGAGCCTTTCCTGGACCGGATCAATCCCCGCTATATGCAGATGCTGAACGATTTGACCGGGCAGGAAGCGATCAACGGGATCCCTTACGCGGCGAACGCCGACGGCATCATGTACAACCGCGCCATTTTCGAGAAATTGAATCTGGAAGTGCCCAAGACCTGGGACGAATTCATGGAGGCCGCGCAGAAGGTCAAAGAAGCGGGCATTACGCCTTTCTACCTGACCTACAAAGACGATTGGACAACGAACCTGCTGTTCAACGCCCTCGCTCCGAACATTGCCGGCATCGATTTTTTCCTGGAGCGCCGCGATAACAAGGTGTCGTTCGAAGATCCCGTGATGCAGGAAGTGGCGGACAAAGCGCTCGCCGTGCTGCCTTACGGCACGAACGACAACTTCGGACGCACGTACGCCGACGGCAACCGCGCTTTCGCCAACGGCGAAGCCGCGATGTATATCCAGGGCAGCTGGGCGATTCCCGAAATCCGCAAAGCCAATGCCGATATCGATCTGGGCTTTTTCGCGACGCCGACCGGCGACGATGCCGAAGCGAACAAACTGGTTTCCGGCGTGGATACGCTGCTCGCGGTCGCCGAGAGCACGGACCATCGCGAAGAGTCGATGAAGTTTATCGAATTCCTGATCGAAGACGAGAATATCGCCCAGTACATCAAGGAACAGACCGCTTTCTCCGCTGTCGAAGGGATCGATCAAAACGACCCGGCCGTGGCCGAACTTCAGCCTTATTTCGACTCCGGCCGCCTCGTCGATTTTGCCGACCATTACATCCCGGCCGCCGTTCAATTGAACTCTCTTGTACAGGAGTTCCTGCAGCGCGGGGACGCCGACGCTTTCCTGAAGCGCCTCGACAGCGAATGGACCAAAGTCGCCAACCGCAGATCCTGATCTTTGGATCGGCCTGTCTCTCTTGACCCGTTCTTGATTTGCTCTCGCAAGCGGGAATCGTCCAGGCCTTCGGCCGCCGGCCTTTCCCGCCGCGGCGCAGCCGCAAGCCCGCCCAAACAGCGGGCCCGATCATCCGGTTTTCACTTGCTCTGTATCTATTCGCTCTATGTCTATTCACTTTCTGTGTGTCTATTTCGTTATTTGATCTCGATCCCGGCGGCCCCGTCACAAGGCCGCCTGCCCTTGCACCCCAAAAAGCAACTCGACGCGCGAAGCGCTTCCGAGCGCCCGAGGCTCCCTGCTCAACCGTCGAGAAAGGAGAACCCGATGGCCAAAAGAAAAGCCGCCTTTTACTGGATGACCGTCCCGGCTTTGCTGCTGTTTTTCGTCTTCCACACGTTCCCGGCCCTGCAGGGGGTGTTCTACTCGTTCACCAACTGGAACGGCTTCGCCCAAACGTACGACTTCGTCGGTTTCAAGAACTACTATTACCTGTTCCAGGACGACAATGTCGGCAACGCTTACTGGTTCACGTTCAAGTTCGCGATTCTCGTCACGATCGTCATCAACGTGCTCAGCCTGCTGATCGCGATGGGGCTGAACGCCAGCATCAAAGCGCGGAACTTTTTCCGCGGGGTGTACTTCCTGCCGAACATCCTGAGCGTTCTGATCGTCGGCTACATATTCAACTACCTGTTCTCCAACGTGTTCACCGTCTGGGGCGAGAACCTCGGGATCGGAGCGCTGTCCACGAACCTGCTCGGCAGCCAGACGCTGGCCTGGCTCGGCGTCGCGTTCGTCGCGATCTGGCAGGGCATTGCGCTGAACACGATTTTGTACCTGTCCGGCCTGCAGACGATTCCGGTCCAGCTGTACGAAGCTTCCGGCCTCGACGGCGCCAACAAGTGGCAGGAGTTCTGGAAAATCACGTTCCCGCTCATCGCGCCTTTTTTTACCATTAACATGGTACTGGCGATGAAGAACGCGCTGATGGTCTTCGACCTGATCGTCGCGCTGACGAACGGCGGACCGGGCCGCGCCACGCAGTCGATCTCCCACCTGATCTACACGGGCGGCTTCGAAGGCGGCGAATTCGCGTATCAGTCGGCGAACTCGGTCATCTACTTTATCGTGATCGCGGTCATCTCGATCGTGCAGATCCGCTACTTGCAGAGAAGGGAGACGGATATGTAATGAAAATACGCAAACGGACCAACTGGATCGCCATGATCCTGATTGCGCTCGGGACGATCTTCATTTTGTTCCCGCTGTACATGGCCGTCACCATCGCGCTCAAGAACCAGACCGATATGCTGAATTCCATTTTCGGCCTGCCGACTTCCCTGCGCTTCGAGAATTTCGCGCGGGCGATCGAGATGACGAACTTCTTCCAGGCGCTGCGCAACAGCGCGATCGTCACCGGCTCGACCGTCGTGCTGACTATCCTGAGCAACTCGCTTGTCGCCTACGCGGTCGCGCGGAACATGGGCAAGAGCAAGTTTTTCAAAGGACTGTATTTCTACTTCATCAGCGCCATGTTTATTCCGTTCCCGATCATCATGCTGCCGATCGTCAAACTGACGGCTTCGCTGGGTATGACGAATCTGCTTGGCCTGATTATCCTGCACACGGTGTACGGCCTGGCGTTCAACGTGTTCATCTACGTCGGCTACATCCGCTCCATTCCGATCGATCTGGAAGAAGCGGCGACGGTCGACGGCACGGGAACGTTCGGCACGTTCGTCCGGATCATTTTCCCGCTGATGGCGCCGATCAACGCGACCGTGGGCATCCTGATCTGCCTGTCGACGTACAACGACTTCCTGCTGCCGCTCGTCATCTTGAGCGATCAGAACCAATACACGCTGCCGCTCGTGCAGTACGTGTTCCAGGGACAGTTCAATACGGAATTCAATCTGGCGTTCGCGTCGTACCTGCTGGCGATGCTGCCGATGATCGTGATTTACCTGTTCGCGCAGAAGTGGATCATCAACGGCGTTACGCAGGGCGCGGTGAAGTAACGCTTGGCTTGAGGCCCGGCGGTTCGGTTGAAAAGCGTCCGGAAACGGCCTTCGGGCGTTCCGGACGCTTTTTGCGCTGCGCAGGCCAAGGATCTTCACGATCCCGCGCGCATGGAGCCAAGAGCGGACTGTGCGGTATAATGGCGAAACGAGAAAGCTATCCGAATCCGGCCGGCCTCACAACGGAGGCAAACCGGCGGATTCGGGTCGAAGGAGGAGTAGCCATGCCTTCGCTCCGATTTGACGATGGGCGGATGGAAGCCGAATACGGCGAAGCAAAGATCACGCTGCTGGCCAAAGAGTACGCGCTGCTGCGTTTTCTGCATGCCAATGCCAACCGGGTATTCAGCCGCGAGCAGCTGCTCGACCGGCTGTGGCCCGGCGAATACCCGACCGACCGTACGGTAGACGATCATATTTACCGGCTGCGCAAGAAGCTCAAAGCCGTGGGCGGACCGCCGATCGAGACGATTCGCGGCGTCGGATACTGCCTGGCACCGCGTCCGTCGGCGGAAGAAGACGAGGTGCCTTCCCTGCACGATCCGGCGGTCCAGGAAGCCGTAAACGGCATATTTTCGCGGTATCACCGGCTGGGCCAGGGGCGCGCCATGCTGGCTTTGGCGGCGCAGCACCGCGCGCTGGGATTTCGGTTGGATTCCTTTTACGGACTGTACCTGCATTTTGTGGAAGGCGATCTGCGCTGGTTTCTGGAAAATGAACAGACGCCGATGAGCGAACGCATCTACTGGCTGCTGCTGTTCGAACTGTTCGTGGATACGCCGGGCCGCAAGTCGGAGATCTGCGAGCGGGCGCTCCGCCTCGGAGCGCTGCCGCCGGACGGACACCGCGAGATGGAGATTCTCAATATCGCCGATCTGTATGCGGCCGAAGATCGGATCGACGAAGCGCTGGCCGTGCTGGACCGTGCACGGCGGGTCGCCGAAGAGCAGCGGCTGGACGGCTTTGTCGTGCCGATCGAGATCAGTGCCTTGTACGTCCGGCTGATGCAGGGCGGCACCGAACTTGCGGCCGAACAATCCGCCCTTGCTGCCGGGCTGCTCGAACGTGAACCGTATCTGCGGGAGCTCGCGGGCTACCGGATACTGGAAGGCGCGAGATTGGAGCTGATCGGTCGGAGCGAAGAAGGCGAAGCGCTGATCCGCGAAGGACTGGACACATTCGAGCGTTCGGGATTCGTGCCGCATCGTCTTGTGGCGCTGCATCGGCTCTGCGGCGTGCTGCGCCGGCATGCGCCGGGCGGAGCCGCCGAACGTCTCTATTCCGCCCGGCTGCAGGCGGAATACGGACGATTCGGGCTGAACGGGCTCCAGCGGGAACTGGGCGAACGCATCCGGGACTATCTCGACCGATTGGAGAAGTCCGGCCGGTAGGCGGCAGTCTTCGGGTTGTACACGGCGTTGAACAGCGACAACCATGCCGCCGGATTTCTTCCCCTCTGATAAACCTCTGACATTTCCCGGATAAGCTGAATCCGTGCTTGATTACGGAAGCGGTTCGATCGGATCGCCGGGGGAGGAAGAACACAGATGATCGAGAAACAAGCCGGGAACGGCAGTCGGAAGCGTCCGGGCTTTACAAGCAAAAAAAGTAAGAGAGGAGCGGAAGCAGCAGGCGGCAGGCCTTCGCTGCTCCGGCACCCGGTCTTCGGCCGTACCTTCGCCGCGTACGGAATCGCCGTGTTCGGCGATTGGTTCGACGCCATTGCGATTCAGGTGCTGATCGGCTACCGATGGCAGGCCAGTCCGCTGGAGATGGCGATGGTGCCCGTATGTATGGCCCTGCCGGGCATTTTGCTCGGTTCGGCCGCGGGCGCGGCAGCCGATCGATTGAACCGGCTCAAGCTGATGCGGCTGTGCGATCTGCTGACCGTATTCGCCACGATCGGTATCCTGCTGGTGCCGAACATTTACAGCCTGCTGCCTCTGATTGCGCTGCGCGCCGCGCTCGGGGTCTTCAATGTGCCTGCCCAGCAGGCGCTCACGCGGCGCGTAGTCGACGAGGAACAGTTGGTCGATGCTTCTTCGCTCAACGGCCTGGCCGGCCAGCTGTCGCGGATAGCGGGGCCGCTGGCCGGAGCGGGCGTGCTTGCGCTGCTGTCGCCCCAGGCGTGCATTCTGGTCAATGCGGGGGCCCGTCTGCTGTCCTACGGGATTCTGAAGACGGTTCCTCCGGAAGCCGATCCGCAAACGGACCCCGCGGCGAAATCGTACTCGGGTGCCGATTCCGCCGAGCAGTCCGGCAGCGCACCGGGTAAACGGAGAACCTTGTGGGGCGAACTGCTCGAAGGCTGGTCGTTCGTGCGCCGGACGCGTATCCTGCTTCATCTGCTGGCGTTCGCGCTGTGCGGCATGCTGGTGATCCAGATGATCGATTTCCAATTCATCAGCCTGTTTCGGACGATCGCCCCGAGCAGCGAGACGGCGATCGGCTGGCTGCTCGCCGCTTCGGGAGCTTCGGCCGCGCTGACCGCCGCCGCCAATCTTCGCTTCGCCCCGCTGCGCCGGCAGGGATACGCGGTCAAGCTGGGAGGAAGCTACATCCTGATCGGACTGTCGGTGCTGCTGCTGGGCCTGCTTGCGCCGGGCGCATCGATCGCCGCCATTCTCGGGATCGGTCTGCTGCTCGGAGCGGGCAACGGATTGTTCATGATTACGTTCAACTACGCCCTGCAAAAAGAAACCCCGGCTGCCATGACCGGGCGCGTCTTCGGCATTCAACATACCCTGCTCAGCCTTGTCATGATCGCCGCTCCGCCGCTGGGCGGCTTGTCGGTCCAGCACTTCGGCGCAGGTTCGGTGTTCGAAGCCGCGGGCTGGACAATTCTGCTGCTTGGAACGGCCGGATTTGTGTTCGGCCGCTCGATCTGGAAGCCCGCGGCCGGGATTTCGAGAAATTAACCTTCTTTTTGCCCCTTTCCGGAAGGATTGGGGCTTTTGTCATGGAACTGTAATATAGGGTTACAACTTTTTTTCTGGAAAAATCGCCAGGATGTCTTAAGCTAGAAGAAGAGGGTTTTCCCGATGGACAAGCCCTTTTTTCCCTAGAATGGGAAACCGACACCGAATGAACTCCGTATCGCCGGACGAAAATCCCGGCCGAAAAGCCCAACCTATCTTCGGACCGCCCGGTTTTGTACCGCCCGGATCCGAACTGCCGTATGAATTCCCCTGAACCTTTTCGGCGCTTCGAGACAAGCGCCTTCCATTTCATATATCCTTCGGGAACGAAAAGAGGACATCCAAACATGAAAAACACACGCCGCCTTGCCGTCTCCGTCCTGGTCTGTCTTTCGGTTGCCGCCGCCGCGCTGACGGCTTCCGCCGCAGCTCCGATCAAAGTCTACCGGGAAGGTACCGAGGTCGTGACCGAAGCTTCGCCGCGCTTTGTCGACGGACAAGTGATGCTTCCCCTCGGCCTTGCCGGAGAGCTGTTCGATCAACATATGAGCTACGACACCAAAAACCGCATTCTGAAAGTCGAGAACCGGACCGGCCAAATCGCCGCATCGGCGGACGGAACGCTGTCCATCACCGGCATGGAAAGCCTGAACGGCATGTGGGACGATCTTCGTCTGCACAGCGGCAGCCGCACGGCGGCTCTGCCCGGTAAAACGCTGGGTCCAAACAGCCCCTATCCGCCCGAGTTCGTATCGGCCAATCTGACGGCGGGAGCCGCTCCCGATACGGTCGTTCTGCTGACCCAGGGTTACGGGACGGGCGTCTATGCCAATGAAGCGGTCGTCTATACGGCGGATCTGGAGCAGATTCCTCTCGAAGACGGAGCCATCGCCATGCTCAAGCAGTTCCGCGCCGGATTCGCCGCGGACGGAAGCGTCGGGATCGAAGCGGGCGGCGTGACCACGCAAATCGCCGCGGACCGGATCTTGACGGAGCGGGCGCAGCGCGGAGAGCGTCCGTCTTTCGGCCAGGTCATCCGCTACGGAATCGAAGACGGCCGTTTGACCGCGACGGCGGGCGTACAGGTCGGCATGTCCGAATTTATCGGAGACCTTACGCTTGGCTATACGTATAAGAACGGTGTGCTGCAGGTCGGGACGGCCGTGTTTACCCCTTATGACGAGTACCGCTGATCGGGCATCTTTGCCCAAGCGGGCGTCCCTTTCTGACGATAACGACAAGCCGGATTCCGCCAAGGGAGGTGGATTCGGCCTCTCGAATGCGAGGAGACGAGAACCACATGGAGCAAGCCATTCCCCCGAAAGGCCGCGAAACGCAGGCGGAAGCGGTGCTGTCCATCCGCGAACTGCGTATGAAGTACGGAGACCGTTACGTGCTGAACGGAATCGATCTGGAGGCACGTCAGGGACAAATTATCGGTTACATAGGGCCCAACGGAGCGGGCAAGAGTACAACGATCAAAATCATGCTGGGACTGGTCAAAGGTTATTCGGGCGAAGTCAAGCTGTTCGGCCGCGACCTTGCGGAAGCCGGCAGCGAGTACAAACGCCGAATCGGCTATGTGCCGGAGACGGCGGAACTATACGATAACCTGACGGCTCGCGAATATCTGACTTTTACGGGAGAGCTGTACGGCTTGGCGCCGGAGCTTGCCGAACGCAAAGCGCGGATGCTGATGGAGGCCTTCGGCTTGTCCGAAGCGATCGATTCGAGAATCGCCGCGTATTCCAAAGGGATGAAGCAGAAGGTCCTGCTGTCTTCGTGCCTGCTGCACGATCCCGACCTGATCTTCCTCGACGAGCCGCTGAGCGGTCTTGACGCGAACAGCGTCATGGTGGTCAAGGAACTGCTGGAATTGTTGGCTGCCCGGGGCAAGACCGTGTTCTACTCTTCCCACATCATGGATGTGGTCGAGAAAATCAGCAGCCGGATCGTGCTGCTGAGCGGAGGACGGGTAGCCGCCGACGGCAGCTTCGAAGAGCTGCGTGCGCGGGGCGGGGAGAAATCGCTGGAAGAGCTGTTCAACCAGCTCACGGATTTTCACGAACACCGTCAAATTGCGGAGCGGCTGGTCGGCGTATTGGAGGAGCGATAGGCGATGGAGGATTATCGGATGCTGCGGGTGCTCGACCGGATCCGGTTCCTGTTTGAACGGATAGGAATCGATTATCCGGCCATGCGCCTTATTCTGGGGCTCAAGCTTACGCTCGACCGGAGGCGGACTACGGGAGCCGCGGCTTTGTTTGGCGGAGCCAAAGCCCGTTCGGGAGGGTTCAGGGCGGGATTTGGCCGCGGGAGCTTCCTGAAGCCCAAAGAGCAGCCGGACGCAGCGGGCGGAATGGGGAAAACGCTGTTCTTCTACGGCCTGTACGGCGCCGTGTCTTCGTTCTTTCTGGTAGCCGGCGGCAGCTACATGCTGCAGGCGGGGATTGTGATCGCGGTGCTGCTGTTCGTCATGATGACAGCCATGCTGTCGGACTTCTCGTCCGTAATGCTCGATGTGCGGGACAAAGCGATTCTGCATACGAAGCCGGTGGACGGCCGGACACTGGGGATGGCGAAGGCGCTGCATATCCTGATTTATTTCACGCAGTTCGCTCTGGCGCTCGGCGCGGTCCCGATTGTCGTCGGCGTTGTACGCTACGGGGCACCTTTCGGACTTCTGCTGTTGGCTTCGCTGGCATTCGGCGGGCTGCTGGTCGCCGTTTTCACCGCTTTTGTATATCTGCTCGTCCTGAAGCTGTTCGACGGGGAAACGCTGAAGGACATGGTCAACTACGTACAGATTGCGATGACGATCTTTATGCTGGTGGGCTATCAGGTCGCGATCCGCGCGTTGGACTTCACCCGGCTGTCGGCCGACTTCGTACCGGGTTGGTGGGAACTTGCGCTGCCTCCGCTGTGGTATGCCGCCGGCTTCGAGTGGCTGCTGAACGGACGAAGCGAATGGCTGTATATGCTGCCGGCGCTGTTGGGAGCGGGGGTTCCCCTGCTGGGGGCGGCGGTATTCTTCCGCCTGATGCCCGTGTTCGAACGCAGCCTGGAGAAACTGGGAGGAGCCGATCCGCGCGGACGCACCGCGCCGGCGCGCCGCTGGAACCGGATGCTGTCGAAGCTGCTCTGCCGGAGCGGTCAGGAACAGGCTTTCTATGTATTCGCCGCTTCGATGCTTGCCGGAGAACGGGAATTCAAGCTTAAGGTCTATCCTTCGCTCGGGTTCTCCCTCGCGATTCCGTTTATCTTCCTGTTTACGTTCGCCACCAGCGGCGGCGGAGTGTCCGCGATCGATTACGAAGGCGGAGCCGGGTATTTGAACCTGTACGCGTGTTCCATTATGATCCCGACCCTGGTGCTCATGGTCAAGTATTCGGGAAGTTTCAAAGGCAGCTGGATTTACGGCAGCGCGCCGATCGCCCGGCTGGACGACGCGGTCCGGGGAACGCTCAAAGCGCTGTTCGTCCGGTTGTTCCTGCCGCTGTTCCTGGTCGAATCGGCGGTGTTCGCGTTCTTGTTCGGCATCCGCATCGTGCCCGATCTGCTCGTGATGCTTGCCGTCTCGGCACTGCTGCTTCCCCTTACGCTGCGTATGACCGGAATGGAGCTGCCCTTCTCGCTGCCTTTTCCGTCGTCCGATCCGAACGGACTCAAGACCATCGGGGTCATGCTGCTGCTGGGAGCGATTGCCGGTGCGCATTACGCGGTAAAGGCCTATACGCCGGACTGGGGAATCTGGGTGCTGCTCGCCGCCGTACTTGCCGCCAACCTGTGGGGATGGAGAGGTACCCTTTTCAATACCGGGTGAAACGCTTTTTACAGCACTATGTAAAAAATGGAAAAGCTATTTCAAACTTTAATGTAATCGGGTAAGATCAACATAAGAGGAATTTCCTATTCCCATAGATAGAGGGTCACGGTCAACAATCACTTCGATTTAAGGGGGGCGGCGGAACTTATGCAAGAGACGGGGCTGGGTCAGGATATCGTACACACGGGGGTTCCGGGGCTTGATGTGCTGCTGGGCGGAGGAGTCCCTCGCGGGACGACGATCATACTCGAGGGGAATCCGGGTACGGGCAAAACGACGCTGGGCATCCAGTATTTGCTCGAAGGCGCCCGGCAGTATGACGAAGCGGGCATCTATATTACCTTTGAAGAACTGCCGGAGCAGATTTATCGGGACATGGCGGGGTTCGGGTGGGACCTGCGCGAGCTCGAACGGCAGAATAAACTCCGGATCATCTGTCTGGAGCCGGACGTTCTGCTCGATCAGATGATGCGTACCGACGGATTGTTCGAACAGTTGATCCGCGAGATCGACTGCAAGCGCGTCGTGATCGACAGCATCAGCTTGTTCCGCAAGCTGGGAGGTCTGGAGACGGACGGCCGCGAGCAGATTTATTCGATTCGCAACATTATGCGCAAGTTCGACCTGACCGCTTTTTTTCTTAGAGAATACGGGGAAACGGAAGGGCGTTCGACGCCGTTCGAGAACTATGTCTGTGACGGAATTATCCGACTGTCGCTGCGCGAGCATCTGGAGAAATACCGCAAGCGCACGATCGAAATTCTCAAAATGCGCGGTACGTGCATTGTCGAAGGCGAGCATCACTACCGGTTTATGAGCGACGGGATCTGCATCCTTCCCGCCTTGTCGATGGTCGAGGACAAAATCCTGAACGACGGCGTCGACCGGTTGAGTACGGGGATCAAATCGCTGGACGAGCTTCTTGTCGGCGGGCTTCCGCAGGGGAGCGCGTTCATGTTGGACAGCAACAGCAAAGCCAATTACAATTATCTGATGAATTCGATCCATGCCGAACGGCTCAGACAGGGAGACTGCGTGCTGTTCATGCTGTCGGGCTTGAGTTCCATCGATACGCTGGAGCAGACGCTCGCTCTGTTCGACGTATCGTTAAAAGAAGCGGCAGCCGAGGAAAGAGTCTTTTTCATCGACCACTATCACCGCAAAGTTGCACCCGAGTACGAGAAGCTGGTTATCTACGTCGACCGTCTCTCGAACGAGGAGTATCAGAAGAAGGTCTACGAAGCGATCAACCCGTATTTCCGCGAAACCAGGGTACAGGGCAAACGCTGGTTTATCCATTACGACCTCAATACGATCATATCCGAACGCGGGCGCGAATTTGTCAAACGGAATTTCGCCGACGAGATGGCCCGATGCAGGGCGGCCGGCATTACGGTACTCTGCCAAAGCAACTTTACGGAAATCGGACTGGAGACGTCTTCCTTCCTCGAACGGGCCTCGAACGGGGTCATCCGTACCTGGGTGGACGGAAGCTATCAGTATCTCCAGATCACGAAATCCCCGGGCGGCCGCATGTCGGCTCCCCATATCGTCGACAATATCAGGGACAGACCGTATGTTAGGCTGATATAGGGGGCACACGAGAAAGATGACGATTTCGGATCAGGAGTTGTTAAAGCTGCAGATGGAGTGCACGATGTTTTTTGAAAACAACCCTTACGCCTATGAAACCGCTAAAGGGCTAGCCAAGAAGCTGGGACGCGGGATCGAACCGCTGCAAATCGTATTGAACCGCTTGGCCGCAATCTCCATCCTGGATAAAAGAGGTGAAGGGAACATGGCTATTTATTCGTACAAAACCCCTTATACTCAAAGTGAAGTGGAGATCCATTAATATGATCGAGAAGAGCTGGGCAATGGACGTCAAGAAAACCGTCGAAGAAATTCAACATACCTATGCGGAATTTACGCGCCTCTCCATTCTGATTGTGGATGGCGAAGGCCGTCCGCTTGTCAAACCTTCCTCGTATCACCCGTTCTTTCAGAAACTCACGGAAGCAGACGGGGAAACGCGCAAACGCTTTTGGCAGGAAGTAAGCCATTACGCGGGGCTGACGCGCCCGGCCATCTGCGATCTTTGGCTGCCGGGCGTCAAATTTATCATTGCGCCTTTCAAGTCTCCGGCCGGAGATGCGGTCTATTATGTGGTAGCGGGCGTGCTGATCGAATCGGGCACGAAGGAAATGCTGGAAGAAGAAGTCGGCAGGGCCGGACTGTACGAGGAAGGGCAGAAGCTGCTGCTCGATCTCGTACTGGAAGCCGAAGAGTTGTCCGGCGAAGAAGCCGATGTATGGCGCGAGAAGATCGGCAAGCTGGCCGAAACGGCCGAGCGTATTCTGCGTTCGGCTTATCGGGAAACGTATGTGCGCGAACGGCTGGTCGAGCTGCGCGGCGTACTGGCGACTTCCCGCCGCGAACGCTCCTCGGTCGAGGGTGCTTTCGAACAGTTCGTCAATGTCAGCGGAGGCGCCGACCTCATCGGATATGCCGAGAAGATCGGGCAGGGCGAATACCGGATCGGACGCGCAGCCGGCGAAGGAGCCGAAGGGCTGCAGGATGCCGAATTCCGTGAAGGCGAAGGCTTTCTCGGACAGGCCGCGCTCAGCGACGGGCCGATGCAGTGGACCGATATCCAGCGGGATCCGCGTGCGCTGTTCCTCAAACAGCGCGGAATCGGCGACTTCTACGGCCTTCGCTGCTTTCCGGTTCGCGTAGGCGGCGAGCAGTTGGGTATTCTGTTTATCATCGGCAAAAGAAAAGTTCAGATCGATCCGCTGCTGCGCGATTTCGAAGATCTGCTGATCGCGCTCGTCAGCGAATATATCGCAAGCGGTGCGGTCGAAGCGCGTATGGAACGCCAGATCCAGCGTCTGCGTCCGCTGATGGAAGTCACCCGCTTCATGATCTCCGCCCAGAATACGCAGCGGATCATGTTCATGCTCGTCGATATGAGTCTCAGCCTGGTCTGGAATCCTTCTTCCGCGATTATCGTGCATGAAAGTTCCAACGGGCAGAAAGTGCAGATCGTATCGCGCGGGATCGCCAACGATTTCGCCGAGCAGTATGCACGCGACGTCGCCAAGCGCGTCATGCGCGAAAATCCGGTACATTCGCCGGGCTTCGAATTGTCGCAGACCGAAGAAGGACAGCTGATGATCGAGTATCCGATCGTGTATGCGGGCAAAACCCGCGGCGTTCTGGCCGTATCGCTGAGCAGCGAACAAGAAGCCGAAGAATGCCGCGAAGTACTGCTGGCGCTGGCTACCATGGGAAGTATCATCCTCCAGTCCGTGCATGACCAGCAGCAGCTCGGCCTCCAGAACGAGCGTTTCCTTCGTCTGATGTATACTTCGGCCAAGCTGGGAACGGCCGATCAGGGCAAAAATTCCGATCTCTCGCTCCGGTTGCTGGACGAATATGCACGCTACGGGGGAACCACTCCGGAAGAAGCGGCTTTGCTTCAGCGGACAAGCATGCTGTCGGTCTTGGACGATGCCGCGCGCCGCGAACTGCATGAAGCGTTCGCGGGCGAGCTGGTTGTACTCAAAGAACATCAGACGATGGTCGACTCCGAAGGAAAAACAGGAAATTTTTCCTATTCGCGGCCTGCGCAGCTTCTTAGAACGGCGCTGTACTTTGCGGCCCTTGATGAAGAGACGGCAGGCCGTCTGCATCTGACCGGCGTGTCGCCGGAATTGTTCAATCATTTCCGCAAGTTTATGGCCGTCCGTCACACGGTGCAGAGCGAAGTGGTTCTGTCGGACGGAGCCGCCGCTTCCTTCAATCCCGCCGAAGCCGAAGAACGGGGAATTGACGCGATCGTCAAAGAATTCGGACTGTCGAAGCGCGAGAAAGAAGTGCTGGAGCTGGTCGTGCGCGCTTCGAGCAACAAAGATATCGCCGCCAAGCTGTTTATCAGCGAACATACGGTCAAGAACCATCTGACCAACATTTTCAACAAGATGAGCGTAAGCGACCGGGCCCAGGCGATTGCCCGAGTCTTCAACCGGGGAATCGGTTGAAGACGCAGCCTGCGGCTTGACGCAAGAACCCCCTGGGTCTCTGTATGACAGAGATCCGGGGGGTTCTTTGGTCATTCCGGTAAAAGGCTGCAGACAAGCCGGAATCAACCCAATAAACCAAGCAGCATAGGAGCTCCGAGCAAGGTGAACAGTGCGGCCAGAATCATGGAGATGCTGGAGACGGTGCCGGTGAGAGCATTGAGCTCGAACGCTTTCGAAGTGCCGGTGCCGTGAGCGCTTGTTCCGAACAGGATCCCGCGGGCGATATCGCCGTCAATCCGCAGCACCTTGACGACCGAAGGACCCATCATGGCTCCCAGCAGGCCGGTCATGATGACGAATACGGCCGTGATCGTCGGTACGCCGCCAATCATCTGCGATACGTTCATGGCAATCGGCGTCGTCACCGAACGCGGAACGAGACTGCTGGCCAGCTCCCCGTTCAGATGCATCATACGCGCGAGCAGGGCGGAAGAAAGCATCGCCATGATCGAACCGAACAAGACGCTTGCGAAGATTTCCCCGGCATGCTTTTTGAGCGTTTGCAGATTCTTGTACAGCGGAACGGCAAAGGCGACCGTAGCCGGCTGGAGCAGCTTCGACAACCAGATACCTCCTTCGTTGTAGCTCGAATAAGAAGCATGGGTGGTCAGCAGAACGACAACCAGAATCGCCGGGGTGATGAGCAGCGGCGAGAGGTAGACCCGGGGATATTTGCGATACACCCACTTGGCGGCATAATAAATGACGAGTGTCGCGGTCAGATACGTAACGGCTTGGTTGATCATGACAGGCGGCTCTCCTTTCTTTTGGATAAGACTCCGGCCAACAGGCCCGAACTGGTCATAACGATAAGGGTACTCAAGATCACGACGGCGAAGATGCGGATTCCGTCCTGTTCAAGCAGCGGGATATAATTCATGACGCCGACAGCGGCGGGAATGAAGAACAGCAGAAGCTCGGCGAGCAGCCAGGTGGCGCCCAGTTCGATCCATTCCAACTTGACGATGCGGAACTGGAGCAGCAGGAACAACACCAGGATGCCGAGGATGCTGCCGGGCAGCGGAAAGTGCGTCCAGACCGCCAGCCGGTTCATCAGCTCGGAGAAACCCATCAGAATCGCGATTTGAATCGCGGCAAGGCCTACTTTTTTCATAAGGACGCTCCTTTCTGTAATCTCTCTTCTATAATGAAAATTTTACATCTATTCTTTTCATGAGTAAAATGAATAAAAGGAATCAAAATCATTCTTTATAGTTATGGATAGAAAAGGAGCGAGCGCATGGAGATCCGGCACCTGACTTACTTTCTCGAAACGGCGAGGCTCAAAAGCTTCACGAAAGCGGCCGAGTCGCTGTATCTGAGCCAGCCGGCGATCAGCAAGGCAATCCGTCAGCTTGAAGAAGAACTGGGCGCGACTTTGTTCGACCGGATCGGCAAGCGCATCGAATTGACCGATGCCGGGCGCGTGGTGGTGGAGCAGGCCCAGGCCATTACCCAGTCGTTCTCGAATCTGTCGGCGCAGCTTGGAGATCTGGCGGAGCTGAAGCGCGGACATATCCGGATCGGCCTGCCGCCTATGGTGGGATCGAGCTTTTTCCCCAAAGTCATCGGCGCTTTCCACGACCGTTATCCCGATGTGACGCTTCAGGTGTTCGAAGACGGGGCCAAAACGGTCGAATCCGACGTTGCGGAAGGACTGCTGGATATCGGGGTGGTGGTGCTGCCGCTGTCGTTCGACGTCTTCGATTCGTTCCAGTTTGCCGAAGAGCGGCTGAACCTGATCGTGCCGGCGGCGCATGCCTTGGCAGGAGCGCCGAGCGCGAAGTTGAGCGAACTGGCCCAGGAGAACTTTGTCTTTTTCCGGGAAGACTTTACGCTGCATGACCGGATCATCAGCGAATGTCTGCAGGCCGGTTTCCGTCCGAAGATCGTCTATGAGAGCTCGCAGTGGGATTTGATCAGCGAAATGGTGGCGGCCGGATTGGGCGTCGCCCTGCTGCCGGAAACGATCTGCCGACAGGCCTCGGGCAAAGCCGTGTGTATTGTCCCGCTGCAGGAACCGGCAATCTGGTGGCGGCTTGGCGTGATCTGGCGCAAAGACCGCTATCAGTCCTATGCGGCGCGCGAGTGGATCTCGTTTACACGCAGCTGGCTGGGCGGAACTCCGGTAGAGGAGCGGGAAGACTGACCGGGAGGATGGGCGCGGGGCCTGAACGCCAAGTTTCGATCTGACCGACTCGACATACGAAAAAGGCTTTCTCCTTATAGGGGAGAAAGCCTTTTTGCCGTTCTTGGGCGGGCGGGACGTCTCGAGCCTATTCTTCTTCGAAAGACAGATTCACCGGTTCGTGGTTCAGCGCGGCGGATGTCTCGAGATTGGTGGTCGGCACGGTGTGCGGGACTTCTTCGAATACGAAGCCGTCGACCCAGACCTGCCCGGACCCGCTGAGCAGAACGCCGAACGAGATCTGGTCGCTCCGGTCCGGGACGTCCAGCACGATCGCGTAGTGGTTCCAGTCCCGTGTGCCGGTCAGCGTGCGGTTCGCCATGTTGTCGAACTGCAGCGATTCGCCGTCGTCGGCGTCCACGCGCATCCAGAGAGCGGCGAATCCGCGCTTGACCGCTTCCGTTTTGACGAAGGCGGACAGCCGGATTCGTTTGCCTTTGTAGGCATCGGCGCGGAAAGCCTGCATCATCGTGCCGAACTGCCCGGGCGAATCGGCCGAGACCGATTTGAGATAACCGGATCCGGTTCCGCGGTGAACGGTTTTGCGATGGACCCCCATTTCATAATGGAAAGGATGGCTGCCGCTCATAAACCATCCTTTAATCGGGGAAGCGGTTTGATCCTGATTCGTTTGCATGGAAAGTTCCTCCCGGTTCAGTATGCCGCCGATCCATCGTCGATAGCGTGCCGGCGGCAGACCGTAGATTTTTTTGAATGCCCGTCCAAAAGCTTCCTGTGATTCGAATCCGAACCGAAGGGCAAGTTCGAGCACCCGCTCGTCCGTATGCAGCAGGGCGGAAGCCGCACCGGCCAGTCTTCTTGCGCGGATATACTCCGACATCGTCATGCCGATTTCTTTTAGGAAAATGCGGTGGAAATGATAGAACGAGAACCCGGCCTGAGCCGCGATGTCTTCTCCCGTCAGCTCCTGTTCCAGATTGCGTTCGATATAGTCGATCGTATGTTGTACAGCAGGATGATAGCTCACGTGAACGCCTCCTTGTACCCAGAGTAACAGATGGGACGGACCGGCTTTTTGACTTTTTTTGCGGCTTTTATTCTTTCTTTAGAATTGCCTTCTACACTGGGGTCAACGAAAGCACAAGAAAGAGGCGATGAGAAGATGAACACAGCGGAAAGGGACACGAACCCAAGAATCGTAATTCCCCAGGCGGAGCCCGTGCTGGTCGAGACCGGGAATGTCACCAAAAAAGTACGGCGCCGCGCGCTGCTGCAAAATGTGTCATTCACGGTGGAACGCGGCGAAATCTGCGGGCTGCTCGGACCCAACGGTGCCGGCAAAACGACGCTGATCCGGGCGATGACCGGATTGATCCGGCCCGATTCGGGCGATATCCGGATCGGCGGACGAAGTGTCGTGCGGGAGAGGGAAGCGGCGGTGCTGCATGTGGGAGCGATCGTGGAATCCCCGATTTTCTTCCCCTATATGACCGGGCGCGACAACCTGGACAATCTGGCGCTGCTGCATCCGAATTTGCCTACCCGCAAAGAGCGGGAGCAGCGGGTGCGCGAGGTGCTGGAAATTGTGCGAATGGACAAACGGGCCGACGAGCGCGTCAAAACGTATTCGCTGGGCATGAAGCAGCGGCTCGGCATCGCGCAGGCGCTGCTGGGCGATCCCGAACTGCTGATCCTCGACGAACCGGCCAACGGCCTCGATCCGATGGGGATTCGCGAACTGCGGGAGCTGATCCTGAGACTCAAACACGAACTGGGCAAAACGGTGCTGGTCTCCAGCCATCTGCTGGACGAGCTGCAGAAGATCTGCGACCGGATCGTCGTGATTCGAGAAGGCGAGCAGGTCTTTGCGGGCAGCCGGGAAGAGATGATCGGCCGTCATTCGAGTCTGGAAGAAGCTTTCGTGGAGATGATGACCTCATGAGCCTGCTGCTGTACGAGACGGAAAACTCGGGCGGAGTCCCCTTCGGCAGACTGCTGCAGGCGGAGTGGCGCAGGCTGTGGAAAAGGCGTACCGTTCGCCTCATGGCGCTGGCCGCTCCGCTGATGGCACTGGTCTCGGCCAAGTATCTGCTGTCGCAAAACGGCATGCTTCATCCGGGACTGCCGGAATACGCGACGGCGGGCAGCATGCCGGTGCTGGCGCTGGCCGAGATGCTGGTCACCGCGTTCAGCGGCATGATGCTGGTGCTGGCCGGCCTGACGGTGACGGAAGAATACCGCAGCGGACAGCTGCGGATGGGCATGCTGCGCGCCGCTTCGCTGACGCGGATCATGTCGGCCAAGTGGCTGGTCTGTCTGGCGTTTATGTGGATTCAGCTGGCCGCGTACTTTGTCTGTTCGGCGGTGGTCGGGAGGATCTGGTTCCCGAACCCCGACACTTACCCCCTGTTCTATGAAGCGGGGCAGGCCGCTTACGCCGAAGGGCTGCTGTACGATTTGGGGTATTACGCTCTGGCCGCCCTGGTCCTGGCCGCGCTGCTCGCCGTGTTTTTCTGGATTGCCGCAATCGGACGTTCGTCCACGGTAACACTGGGACTGGGCATCGGATTTCTGCTGCTGTCCTACCTGCTGCCGACGGTGCTGACGTATTTCCGGCCCTTGTTCGAGACGCAGGAATATGTACGCCTTTATTTTCTGTCCCTGTTGATGGTCGAGTGGGAAGGCCTTGCGGCGATGCTTGCGAATCTGCACGGACTGCGGCTGTGGAATCTGGGGGTCATAGGGGGATACGGACTGCTGTTTGGCGCAATGACGATGTGGGTCTGGAAAAGGAGGGATTCTTTTGAATAACAAACAAACGGTCGGAATAGGCAATCTGATCCGAAGCGAAGCGCAGCGGGTGTTCAAGCGCGGACGGACCTGGGCGGTGATCGCCGTCTATCTGATCTTCGTACCGCTGGAATGCCTGTTTTTGACGATGATGAATACGAGTTTCTACGATCCGGATCACAGCGTGCCGCTGAATTCGCTTAACACGGCGCCTTTTCTGCTGCGTGAGCTGTCGATTCTGATGAACTTTGTCGTGATTCCGATGTTGGCGGCGGACAGTTTCAACGGGGATGTCTCTTCGGGGGCGCTGCGCCTGGCTTTGATTCGTCCGGTCTCGCGGGTCAAAATGTTTCTGGCCAAATGGGCCGTGCTGGGCGCTGCGGTCGGCGCGATGACCTTGTTCACCTGGGCGGCAGGTACCGTGTTCGGACGGATCTTTATGCCTGCGGCCGCCGAGACGACGCTGATGGGCGCAGGGACGGTAGGCGGGTTGGGCGCGATCGGTTTCGGCCTCGGATTCTACGGGATGGCTTTCTGCATTTTTCTGGCCCTGATCGGGGTCGGAGGGATCGTATCGCGCCTTGCGCCAAATCCGGTCCTGGCCTATATCGGGATGCTGGCGGTGATCGTGGGCGGCATTTACGTCTCCGACGGCATGGCTTTTCTGCTGTCGGTATCCGACTCCATCTTTCATTTCCTCGGGCATACGGGCGGAAGCGACGCTTATCTCGGCTGGATCCTCTGTGCGCTGCTTGCGGGCTGCGTTATAATGGGGGCATGGAGCTGGGGCCGGAGAGAGTGGATGCAGTAGAGGCGAACGATCGAACGGACATTGGTGCAAAGAGCGGAAAAAGGAGGGTGTGCGATGGCGGAGACGGTGCTGCTGGTCGACGACGAGCGCGATATCGTGGCGTTTATGCGCGACGCGCTGGAAGACGAAGGGTACAAGGTGCTGTGCGCATACGGCGGCGAAGAAGCGCTGGCGCTGCTGCCCCATAAACCCGATGTGGTCGTGCTCGACGTGATGATGCCCGGCATGGACGGGTACGAACTCTGCGGAGCGATCCGCGGGAGCGCTGCATGTCCGATTCTGTTCGTCAGCGCCCGGCGTTCGGAGGAAGACCGCGTGCGCGGTCTGATGGCCGGAGGCGACGATTATCTGGTGAAGCCGTTTGGCCTGCGCGAGTTCAAGACAAGAATTTACGCGCATCTGCGCCGGGAAAAAAGGGACCGCAGCGCCGCGGACCGTTATCTGCGCTTCGGCGATCTGGCGATCGATGCGCAGGGGCGCGAGGTGCAGGCCGGCGGGACTCCGCTTGCACTGACCGGACGCGAATTCGATATCGTGCTGCTGCTGGCGCTGCATCCGTCCCAGGTGTTTGCGCGGGAGGACATGTATGAACGGATCTGGGGACTGGAAGCGGACGGCGACTCGGCGACGGTAACGGAACATGTCAAAAAGATCCGGGCCAAGCTTGCAGCGGCCGCTCCGGGCCTGAATCCGATCGCGACGGTCTGGGGCGTGGGCTACAAATGGCAGATGTGAAAAAAGAAGCCCGGCAGAGTGGGCCTATCGAATCTGCAGGTTCGATAGGCCCGGAGGCCGGCAAAGCACCCAAGGAAAGACTCTTGAAAAGCCTGATCCAGCGCAGTTTCCACCGGACCTTTCTGCTCAGCGTGCTGGCTGCGCTGCTGACCTGGGCGGTCGGGCTCTCCGCGCTGCTGGTCTGGGGAAATTCGCTGCGGCCCGCCAACTACTACGAGAGCCGAATTCCGCAGATCGTCTCGCAGATCCGGCAGCTGGACCATCCGGTATCTCCGGTATCGCGCGGCGAAGTGGAGCGGATCGTGCCCGCCGAAGGGATGGGTTACGAGATGTTCGACGCTTCGGGAAAGCGGATGTACGGATCGTACACGGGCGAAAGCGCGATTCGCAGCACAGCGGATCTGCTGGAACGCTTGAACGATCCTTCGGCTTCCGGCGGTTATTTCGTGCAGTACGAGCCGCTGACCGGGACCGGCGGAGAATTCGCCGGAGCGATCGCGCTGCGCTACAAGCTGACGATGGCTTCGTCCAATCCGTCCGAAGCTGTGCCGCTTCTGCTCGGCGGGCTGCTGATGGCGGCGGCCCCGTTCGCTTATCTGTACGGCTTCACCTTATGGAGCGGCCGCCGGCTGAGCCGCAGGCTTGAAGAGCCGTTCCGGCACCTGATCGAAGGGGCGGAGAAGATCCGCGAGCACGATCTGGATTTCTCGCTGGAGCGGGGCGGAACCGGCGTGCGCGAACTGAACCAGCTGCTGGCCGCGTTCGAGCAGATGCGCGAAGCGCTGCGCGAATCGCTGAGGCGCGAATGGCAGTCGGAGCGCGACCGCCGCGATATGATCGCCGCCGTCGCGCACGACCTCGGCACGCCGCTCAGCGTGATCCGCGGACATGCGGAAGTGCTGCTGGACGATGCGGGGCGGCGTCCGGAACGCGCCGTGCGCTACGCGGAGACGATTCTCGACGCGGCGGAACGTTCGATCCGATTGACCGCGGATCTGTCGGAAGCCGCGCGGGTAGAACGTCCGGACTTTGCGCTCGGTCCGGAGCCGGTCGATCTGGAGACGGCCGTCCGCGCCAAAGGGCGGGAGTATGCTTTTCTCTGCCGGGAACGCGGCGTGGGCTTCGCGCTTGCGGTGCGGGACCTGCGCGCCGAAGACCGGCGCGGCCCGCAGCGATTGGATCAGCACCGGATCAACCGGGTGCTGGACAATCTGGTCAGTAATGCCCTCCGCTATGCGCCGGAGGGCGGTCTCGTCGCGCTCGAGCTTCGAATCCGGCTCGGCGGGGCCGAATTCGAAGTGCGCGACGACGGCCCCGGCTTCGCGGAAGCCGGGGGCGGCCGCATCTTCGAGAAGTTCTATCGCGAAGATGCGGCAAGGTCTGACGCCGCCGATCCGGGCGGCGGGCACTCCGGTCTCGGGCTGTTCATCGCCCGGACCGTCGTGCGCCGGCACGGCGGCGAGATCGCCGCGCAGAACCGCCCGGAGGGCGGCGCGTGCGTGACCTTCTCCGTCGCGGAACTTGACTGAAGGCGGCGGGCTTCGGCTTGGCCGCGGCAGGGAAGGGCCGCGATCAAGCCCGCCGGGAGCTGCCGCTGCCGCGCAGCAGCGCAGTGCGCCGAAATAACGGCTTCTGTGCAGTTATTTGGATCCAGGCATTGAAGAATGGAGAAGTCGGTTGAAGATTCCTTATTATCTGCGCACCAAAAAGCCCGCCGGGCGGATCCTGCGATCCTCGGCGGGCTTTTCCGTATTCATGTCAATCCTGGATCAGAGTCATGCTGTAACCCGTACGGAGCTTCTGTCCGGTATGCGGAAACCAGGATAGCTCCCGTATGGCCTACGGCCGCTCGGCCGTACCCATGCGATTCGCTTCGCCTTCCGCGCCTATTCTTCTTCCGAAGCTTCCGGGCGGTCCGGCTGCTGACGGACGTAGCTGCTCGACAGCTCGAACAGCTGCAGCATGCGGTTGTACTGGTCTTCCGTCACGCCGGAAGAGGCGGTACCGCCTTTCTTGAGCGGATAATACGTGCCATCCGCGTAGGCCGTACCGGGGATGAACAGCGTATCGCCGGTAATCAGCGAACCCGACGGCCAGTAATAGCGTTCGGGGACCATATTCTCGTTCTGGTTCAGCAGATCCTGTCCGAAATGGATATGGTCTTGGAGAGAAATGCCGAGCAGGTTCGCCGCCGTCGGCATAATGTCCACCTGGGCGCCGAGTTGGGGCTGCTCGTTCGAAGCCTTCGCGCCCGATCCGAGAATCATGAACGGAATATTCGGCATGTCGCTGTACGTGTAATCGTGGCCGAAGATGTCCCGGGCCAGTGCCAGGTCTTCTTCGCTCATCGAATGCAGCGGCAGACCCAGGTGATCGCCGTACAGCATCAGCAGGCTGTCTTCCCAGAGCCCTTTTTCCTTAAGTTCGTCGATCAGCAGACCCAGACAGTAATCCGCGTAGTTCTGGGCACGGATATAATCGCCGACCAGCGTATCTTCGTAGCGGGCCGGAAGGGTCATCTTGTATTTTTCTTCCGGAATCGTGAACGGGTGATGCGAGCTCATCGAAATGATCTGCGCATAGAACGGCTGATCCGATTCGTCCATCTTTTGAAGCTGCTCGGTCGTCTTCCGGTACAGCACTTCGTCGGAAGCGCCAAAAAAGACCGTATCGTCCGTGCCGAAAAATTCCTGATCGTAATAGCGGTCGAAACCGAGAGCGGCGTACAGCTGATTCCGGTTCCAGAACGAGACCTGGTTGGTATGGAACGTAGCCGTCTGGTAGCCGTTTTCTTTCAGCAGTTTGGGCAGACTCGGCAGTTCTTTCTCGCCATAGGCGATAACGGCCGCTTTGCGCGGCGGGATATAGAACGAGGTATTCACCGTGAATTCGGCATCCGAGGTGTTCCCCTGCCCCGCGCTCTGGTAAAAGTTCGGGAAATACAGCCCCTCGCCTGCGAGCTTGTTCAGATTCGGCGTGACTTCCTGTCCGTCGACCTTGAGACCGACCATGAAGTTCTGCAGCGATTCCATCTGCAGGATAATCAGGTTCTTGCCTTTGGCCGAGCCGTAATAGGCCGGCGTCTCCGGTGGGGTGACGCCTTTGAGTCCGTCGATTCGGGCCTGGCTGATTTCGTCCAGCGGAACGGGTTCTTCATCGCGGTCCGTCAGCAGGGTGAATGCTTCGTAGTTGAGAATTCCCATCTTTTCCGCTTTGACGACTTCGTTCATGCTTGCGCGGTTGGGCCAGATATTCATCGTGCACAGAACGAGCGAGAGAATCAGCACGCTGCCGAGCATCCGGCGGCTCATCCGGTGACGCACGACGCTTTGACGCCAGCTGCGCGCTTTTTTGCTCGCGAAGAACCAGACGGTCAAGATGATGATATCGGTGAAGATCAGCAGATACTGCGGCGCGAGCAGAGAGAATACGCTGTCGCTGACTTCGACAGCCTGGCGGCTCTGGTCAAGCGCATGGTAGCTGACGACGACGCCGTAATACTTGAAATAAATGATCGCGGTAAAGAACAGAGCCGTTACGAGCAGGTTGGTCACCATATACCACAGCAGTTTGCGTTTGGTGGCCAGCCACTCGAACAGGCAGAAGATGATCCAGAGGAACGGGATCTCCGTCAGCAGAGGACCCCAGAGCGGCGTATCCTCGAAGATCGGTCCCCAGGCGATATAGCCTTTAACCAACAGAATCAGCGTGAACAAAATGAAAGGTTGGATGAGTAAAGAACGTACATTTTTGATCGGCTCCACAGGGCAAAGCTCCTTTTCTATAGAGGAAAATGTTAGGGATGCCGCAGAGGTAATCCTGTGCCGGCAGGCCTTTTGTATAGGGATAAACCGTTTGGCGCGTTTTGTCCCACCTTGGCGAAAACGCCGCAAATCCTTAGCTATTATGCTCCCGGCCGCAAAAGATGTCAAAACCGTTTCCGATTTGCCGTTAATTTGCTCAAAAAGCTGGTAGTTCGGGCCGATAGAAGATAAAATATCGGTAGAATGCAAACCGATCCGTTATTCCCGACTGTACGCCGTTCTCCGTTCTTTTGCGGAAGCGCTCTCGACCCCATGACGCGTGCGCCGGTCTGCCGCCTGCGCATGTCCCGTATAAGGAGGCACTCATGAAAAGAAAGTTCTTCAGCTTGCTCGCAGCATCCGCTCTTCTAGTGACCGTACCCGTCGCCGCGGAAGCATCGAGCGGCAAAGTCGATCGACCCGTCAATCTTCGTTCCGCGCCTTCGGCTTCCGAAGGCAGCGTATACCGCACGCTCCAGCCCGGCACCAAGCTTGAAGTGCTGAGCGAACTGAACGCTTCCTGGCTCAAAGTCGAAGTGTCGGGCAAGACGGGTTACGTATCGTCTTCCTACATTACGTACAACAAGGCGCCGGCTGCCGCCGCCGTCAAGCCCGCCGCTTCCGCTTCGACCTTCAAGCCCGCTTCTTCCCCGGTCAAGACGCCTGCACCGCCCGTCAAGCAGGCTTCGGCGCCCGCTCCGGCCGCCGGTTCGGTTAAGACGTCGGCGGAAACAGTTGTCCCTGCGCCGATCCCGGCTGCAGCAGGCAGCGGAGTCGTCGTGAAGAACGTGAATTTCCGCGCCGAACCCGTTACGGGCAGCGACGTGTACCGCGTACTGTCGGCAGGCGAGACCTTCGCCGCCGTCGAACTCGCGAACTCCGCCTGGCTCCGGATCACGGATACCAGCGGTGTAACCGGCTACGTCTCCACCAGTTACGTGACCTATACGCTGCCGGGCTTGGGCACGGTTTCCCCGGCTCCGTCCGCTCCGGCTCCGTCCATTCAGGCTCCGCCTGCGCCCGCTCCGGCGGTCGAGATGCCGGCCGCACTGCCTCTGCCGGTTCTCCCTTCCGCGGACATCCTGCCTGGCGGAACGGTCGCTTCGGGATCGGCGGACCGGGTGATCCAGGATGCGCTGGCGCTGCAGGGGATTACCCATTACGGCTTTGGCCGCAACGAAGCGCCGGTGCTGTTCGACTGTTCGTCTTTCACGCGGTACGTATTCGGCTTGCAGGGCGTCAATCTTCCGTTCGGAACCGCCTACCAGAAAGACATCGGCATTCCGGTGGAGAAAGACCAATGGCAAAAAGGCGATCTGCTGTTTTTCTGGAGCAGTATTCCCGGCTTGATCGGGCATGTGGGCATCTATGACGGCAAAGGCCATCTGGTGCACAACAGCGCCAGCAAAGACGGCGTGGCGATCGCCGATCTCGATCTGAAATACTGGCAGGATCATTACGTGTCGGCAAGACGCGTTCTGCAGTAAACGGCACGGCACCGGGAAGCGGATTCTCGCGCCCGGATGCCCCAAGCGGTTTCCTTCACGAAATCGGCGGTTTTCGCTTTTTGCGAAAGCCGCTTTTTTGCGCCATCGAGGACCGGCTGAACTTGCGCAGCCGTTCGTCTATAATGGATAGACGCGCGCAGCCGCTGTTTCGTCTGCCCCATTGTCCAAAAAAAAAGAAAGTCGTCCCAACCGGCGATTTGTTTCACGGAAAGGAGGAATCCGGATGGCTTATCAGGTCAAAACATCGGTTCGTCCGCTGGTCGAGTACGTGTTCCGCAGCGGCAGTCTGGAATCCGGCACCCGCTTCGGCGGCAGTGCGCTGCAGGAAGGAACCCGTATTCACCGCGAAGTCCAGGAAAATTATGGAGAGAACGACCGCAAGGAAGTGTTTTTGAAAACGGAACTGACCTGCGCCGAAGGCGAACTGATCGTCCAGGTGGAAGGCCGCTGCGACGGTCTGCTGCAGAACAAGGACGGTTCGTATACGATCGACGAGATCAAATCGACGTCGGAAACGGCGGACCAGATCGAATCCGGACACGAGGTCCATTGGGCGCAGGCCAAATTCTATGCCTATATGCTGATGCTGGATCTGAAGCTGGACCGGGTCGGCGTGCGGCTGACCTATGTGCACAAACCGGGCGGCGAGCGCAGCGTACGGGAAGTTGTGCAGACGGCCGAAGAACTGACCGCATTCGTGCAGGAGGTGGCGGAACGTTACGCGCCGTATGCGCTGCTGCTCAAGAAGCGCGAAGAAAAGCGGAACGCCGCGGCCTCGGCACTCCCCTTCCCGTTCGGCCGCTACCGGGAAGGACAGCGTCTGTTCGCCGGAGCGGTATTCAAAACCGTACGCGAAGGGAAAAACCTGCTCGCGCGGGCACCGACCGGCACGGGCAAGACGATCTCGACCCTGTTTCCCGCAATCAAAGCGATCGGAGAGGGACTGGTCGGCCGCATCTATTACCTGACCGCCAAGACGACTACGCGGGCCGGGGCGGAGGAAGCGTTGGGCCTGCTGGAACGCAGCGGCGCCTATCTCAGTTCCATCACGATTACCGCCAAAGACAAAGTCTGTTTCAAGGAAGAAGAAGACTGCGCGGGCGGCCAGTGCCGGTTCGCAATCGGCTATTACGACCGGGTGAACGATGCCCTCATGGATCTGTTCGAACACGAAACGAGAATAACCCGCGAGGTCCTGGAACAGTACGCGCGCAAACATACGGTCTGTCCGTTCGAGTTCTCGCTTGATGCCGCCTACGCGGCGGACGTCGTGGTCTGCGATTACAATTACGTCTTCGATCCGCGTATCGCGTTCAAGCGGCTGTCCGACGAACAGCGCGGCAAATCGATGCTGCTCGTCGACGAAGCGCACAACCTGGTCGAACGCGGCCGCGAAATGTTCTCCGCCGAACTGCTGAAGTCGGCTTTTCTCGCGATCAAGCGGGGCTACAAAGAGGTGCATGAAGGCGTGCGCGGCGCGGCCGACCGCGTCAACGCGTATTTGATTCTGCTGCGCAAACAGGCCGGAGAAGCGGGACGTTTCGTCGGCAGCGAGGCGCCGGAGGTCATGTTCAAGCTGCTGGAGCCGTTTGTGGAACAGGCGGAGCACGCACTTGTGACCGTACATGGCAGCGAATCCGAAGAAGAACTGCTGGAAGCCTATTTCTCCGCGCAGGCTTTTCTGCGGGTCGGGCGGCTGTACGGCGATCAATACGTGACTTACGTGGAGACGGACGGCAGCGAAGTACGGATGAAGATGTTCTGTCTCGATCCGTCGCAGCAGCTGCTGCAGTCATCCAAAAACTACCGCTCCGCCGTCTATTTCTCGGCGACTCTAACCCCCCTCGGTTTTTACCGGGAGATGCTTGGCTCTGCCGAAGACGATTATACGCTGTCGATTCCGTCGCCGTTCAGTCCCGAGCAGCTCGACGTCACGGTGCTGCCGTTCTCTACGCGCTTTCGCGACCGCGAGCGGACACGGGATGCGCTGGCGGGGGCGCTGGCCGACACGGTGAACAAGCGCCCGGGCAACTACCTGTTCTTTTTCCCGTCGTACGCTTATTTGCAGGAGATCCGTCAGGCGTTCGAGACGCGGATCGACCCCGGAAAGATCGAGATTCTCGGACAGGATGCGGGCATGTCCGAACTTGCGCGCACGGGGTTCCTCGACGCGTTCTCGGCGGATCGGGAGAAGACGCTGGTCGGTTTCGCCGTCATGGGCGGCGTTTTCTCCGAAGGGATCGACCTGGCCGGCGACCGGCTGACAGGCGTGGCCGTGATCGGGGTAGGCCTGCCGCAGATCGGGCTGGAGCGCGATATCATTCGGGATTACTACAACGATCGGGGCCGCAACGGCTTCAACTACGCTTACGTCTACCCCGGCATGAACAAAGTCCAGCAGGCGGGAGGCCGTCTGATCCGAACCGAGGAAGACCGGGGCGTGCTGATTCTGGCGGACGACCGCTTTTTGCAGGAACCTTACCGCTCGCTGCTGCCGGAAGAATGGGGAACGAAATAACGCGGCCCGACGAAAAAAGAAACCTTCGCCAATCCGGTGAAGGTTTTTTTGGCGTACGAAAATTCGGGGTTGAACCTGACGTAACGTCATGTTTTATAGTAGGGGTAAGGAAGGGGAGAGGGTCATGCAGCCATTCGGGTTTGAACATTCGGAGGAAGATCGGCTTGTACAGGGAATCGACGCAGACAATCGAGTGCGCATCTTCCATATCGACAATACGAAGCTGGTACGCCGACTGTTGGTCCGCAGCGGGCAGAAGACACCGTTTCTTGCCGCGGCATTGGCGCAAAGTTTCTCGACGCTTTGCTTACTGACGGGCACTCTCAAAGATACACAGCGGCTCACGTTCAAAATGGTTTCGAAAGAACTTCGCAGCCGGATCTTTGTCGATGCGGATGCCGAAGGGAACGTGAGGGCGTATCTCTCGGAAGAATCTGCCGCGGTTTCCGAAGGGAGTATTCGCTGCATCCGGGCTTCGGGAACCCGCCAATTTACGGGCATTACGGATCTGCCCTATGACAGAATGGATCTGAATCTGGAACACTATTTCCGGCAGAGCGAGCAGATCGATACCTGCCTGCGTACCCGGACCGATATAAGGGACGGCGTCTGCGTATCGTCGGAAGCCCTATTCGTCCAACCTCTGCCGGGAGCGCCTGCAAGCTTGATGGCGCAGCTGCGCCGCAGTCTGCGCAGTGAAGAATCCTGGCATGATCACGAGTGGGTATCCGGCATGCGGCGATTGGGAGAACGTCCGGTTCGCCTGCATTGTTACTGTTCGCGCGAGATGCTTGCGGGAATGGCTGCGTGGACCGGCGGCCAGTCCGGCGATTCGCCGTCGGAAGCGATATGCCGCGTGTGCGGCAGACGTTACGAAGTTTGAACGGCCGCGGTATGCACCAAGCCGATTCGGAGGAGGAACAGCCTATGCAGAACTATTGGAAGACCGGAGAGCTGTCCGCATTGACCGGGTTGACGCTCAGAACGCTGCGCTATTATGACGGGATCGGGTTGTTTTCTCCGTCGGCGCATACGGCTTCGGGGCACCGATTGTACACGCCGGAAGACCTCTCCCGGCTTCAACGCATCTTGTCGCTCAAGTCGGCGGGGCTTGCGCTCGAAGATATTCGCCGGATCCTGGGCGGAGAACAGGATCGGACGGCGGAGGCGATCGGCATGCAGATTGCGCGGCTCAGAGAAGAGCTGAAATCCAAAAACCGTCTGCTTCGGGAGTTGGAAGAAGCGCTGCGGACCGTCCAATCCCGGCAGGCGATGAGCGTCGAAGAATTGACCGTGCTGCTGGGAGCGATGAAAGCGGGGCGGGATGAATATTTTACGAAAAGTCAGCTTCGGGGCATGCGCAGCTATTACAAAAGCAGCGATTCCGCTTCACTCGATTCGGCTGCGGAACGTTTTGCCCATATCGTGCGCATGCTGCGGGTCGAAATGGAGAAAGGGACTCCTGCGGATTCCGCAGCGGTGCGGCAGCTGGCAGCGCAGTGGCGCGAAATTGCGTTTGCTTTTGGCGGGGACGATCCCCATATGCGAGAAAATGCCGAACGTTTCCATTCCGAGAATCCGGAATTTTCGCTTCAATTCGGACTGGACGCCGATCTGTACGCCTACATCACCGAGGCCCTCGTATGAGGGTCTTTCGATCAAAGTTGACATTCGCCTTTTCCGGGCATACAATTAGTTGGCTAATAAATAGGCAGGCTAAATATTAGCCGACCTAAGTAGATTTTCTTTTTCAGAACGTATCCCTATTCCGATAACGGAAAACAGAAAGGAGCAGCGAAATGGAATCCCGTATAAGCCCCCTGGCCCGCGAACTGATGATTACGATCCGCAAGTTCCAGCACAGGGGCAAGAAAAAGCATTCCGGACCGATGGCCGGCCGCAAACAGAGCGAAGGTATGCTGCTGATGGTTCTGCGCAGCCGCGTCGATCATGGCGAGCCGGGCATCATGGTATCGGAAATCAGCCGTATTCTGGATGTGGCGTCGCCGACCGTAACGCAGCTGATCAAGGGTCTGGAAGCGGACGGCCTTGTGCTGCGCGGTTCCGATCCGTCGGACCGGCGGGCCGTGCGGATTTCGCTGACGGACGAAGGCGTGCGGGTTACCGATTCCTTTATCTGCGAGATGGAATCGATGGTCGGCGGATTGACGGATTATCTGGGAGAAAAAGATACCCGGCTTCTGGTTCAGCTGCTGAACCGGACTCACGATTATTTCGCCGAGCGCGAGAACGAAGAACCCGGGCAAGAGAAGGGCGCTTGTGCGTCCGACGATAAAGGAGAGAGACCGTTATGATGAAATTGTTTCGCATGCTGAAGCCTTACCGGGTCGGCGTCGTTCTGGTCCTGTTCATGGTTCTCGTGCAGGCCCTGTCGGAACTGTATCTGCCGACGCTGATGGCGGATATCGTCGACAAAGGCATTTCGAACGGCGATATTCCGTACATCTGGAAAATCGGCGGGTTGATGCTCGGAGTGGCGATGATCGGGATGGTCTGTTCGATCGCGGCGAGTTATCTGTCCGCCAAAGTCTCGCTGGGCTTCGGCCGCGATCTGCGCAGCCGGGTATTCTCGCACGCGCAGCGCTTTACGCTCAAAGAGTTCGACCAGTTCGGTACGGCGTCGCTGATCACGCGTACGACCAACGATATTACGCAGATTCAGCAGGTCCTGACCATGATGCTGCGCATGATGGCTATGGCTCCGATGATGATGATCGGCGGCATTATCATGGCCGTCTCCAAAGACGCCAAGCTTTCTCTCGTCCTGGTAGTCGTCATTCCGGTGCTGGCCCTGCTGATTCTGCTGATCGGCCGCAGCGCGCTGCCGCTGTTCAAAGCGATGCAGAAGAAGATCGACCGACTCAACCTCGTGCTGCGCGAGAATCTGACGGGTATCCGGGTCATCCGGGCGTTCGGCCGCGAGAACAGCGAGCGCGAACGCTTCGACGACGCAAGCGGCGATCTGAGAGATACCGCGATTCGCGTCAATAAGATCATGGCATTTATGATGCCGGCCATGATGCTGATCCTGAACTTTTCGACGATCGCGATCATCTGGTTCGGCAGTATTCGGATCGACGCGGGCCAGATGCAGCTCGGCAACCTGATGGCCTTCGTCCAGTACGCGATGCAGATCCTGTTCTCCCTGATCATGGTCTCGATCATCTTCGTCATGGTTCCGCGGGCTTCGGTATCGGCCGGACGGGTCAACGAAGTGCTGGAAGCAATTCCCGACATTACGGATCCCGCTTCCCCAACCGCTTCACGGCAAAAAGGCTGGCTTGAATTCCGCGATGTAACGTTCAGCTACGACGGAGCGGAAGAACCGGCGCTCTCAAATATTTCGTTCGAAGCCGGCCCCGGCGAAGTCACGGCGATCATCGGAGGAACCGGCTCCGGCAAATCGACGCTGGTCAGTCTGATTCCGCGTTTCTACGAAGCGTCGGAAGGTTCCGTGCGGGTAGACGGAGTCGATATCCGCGAGATGAAGCAGGACGAACTTCGCCTGAAGCTCGGGTATGTGCCGCAGAAGGCGCTGCTCTTTACGGGAACCGTAGCCGAGAATATCCGCTACGGCCACGCTTCGGCGAGCGATGAAGAAGTACGCCGGGCGGCACGGACGGCCCAGGCGGCGGAATTCATCGAAACGCTGGAAGAAGGTTACGATTCGCCGATTTCCCAGGGCGGATCGAACTTGTCGGGCGGACAGAAGCAGCGTCTTTCGATCGCCAGAGCCTTGGTACGCCGGCCGGAGATTTATATCTTCGACGACAGTTTCTCGGCACTCGATTTCAAGACGGATGCAAAGCTTCGGGCCGCGCTCAAGCAGGAGACGCAGGATTCGACCGTTCTGATGGTCGCGCAGCGGGTCAGCACCGTCATGGACGCGGACCGCATCATTGTGCTGGATCAGGGACGGATTGCCGGGATCGGCACGCATGCGGAATTGATGGAGAGCAGCGAAGTGTATCGGGAGATCGTCTCTTCGCAGCTGTCGGCGGAGGAGATTGCGGGATGATGAAACGCAGCTTTGCAGCCCCAGCGCCGGTCCTCCAATCGCTTCGGGAAGGGGAAGCCTATTATGAGTGAACAGAAAAAAACGCCGCACCGGGGACCCGGTGGAGGCCCGCCGGGAATGGGTCCCGGAGGCATGGGAATGCCTGTTGTCAAACCGAAAAATTTCAAGGGGACGCTCAAGCGTCTTGCACGTTATCTCTCCCCTTACAAGTTCCATTTGCTGGTCGTGCTGATCACGGCCATTCTCAGTACCGTATTCAATATTTTGGGACCGAAAGTGATGGCCAAAGCGGTTAACCGGCTGAGCGAAGGCGTGATCGCCAAAGCGCAGGGAATTCCCGGAGCCGCGGTCGACTTCACCTACATCTGGCAGATCATCATGATTCTTGCCGGCCTGTACGTGTTCAGCGCCCTGTTCGGCTATATCCAGCAGTACGTGATGGCCGGCGTCGCCCAGCGCACGTCCTATAGCCTGCGCAAAGAGGTCAAGGAAAAGCTGGACCGGCTGCCGCTCAAATACTACGACAAGCATCCTTACGGCGATGTACTGAGCCGGGTCACGAACGACATGGACAATATCAGCAATACGCTTCAGCAGAGCATGACGCAGATCATTACGTCGCTTGTGACCATCATCGGCGTCATTATTATGATGCTGACGATCAGTCCGATCATGACGCTGATTACGGTGCTGACCATTCCGCTCAGTCTGGTCGTGACCATTGTGATCGCCAAACGTTCGCAGAAATATTTTGCGAGCCAGCAGCGTTCGCTCGGCGACTTGAACGGACACGTCGAAGAGATGTACAACGGCCAGCGGGTCGTCAAGGCTTACGGACGCGAAGAAGCTTCTCTCAAAGAGTTCGACCGTCATAATGCGGAACTGTACGAATCGGGCTGGAAAGCCCAGTTTATCTCAGGCATGATTATGCCGCTGATGTCTTTCATCGGCAATATCGGTTATGTCTTGATCTGTGTGGTCGGCGGGATTTTCGTGACCAACGGGCGTATCAACATCGGGGATATTCTGGCGTTTATCCAGTATGCCCGGCAGTTTACGCAGCCGATTGCGCAGACCGCGAACATCGCGAACATCATCCAATCGGCGATCGCTTCGGCGGAGCGGGTATTCGAGGTGTTGGACGAGGAAGAACAAACGCCGGACCGCAAGCTGGAACGCCACTTGACCGGCAAAGGCGAAGTGAAGTTCGAGCATGTGCGTTTCGGTTACACGGAAGAGAAGATGCTGATCAACGACATGAATATCCAGGCCGCTCCGGGACAGACCGTCGCCATCGTCGGACCGACCGGTGCAGGCAAAACGACGCTGATCAACCTCTTGATGCGCTTCTATGAATTGAACGGCGGAGCGATCAAGATCGACGGCGTGGATACTTCCGAAATGGACCGCAAACAGCTGAGAGGCCTGTTCGGTATGGTGCTTCAGGATACCTGGTTGTTCGGCGGCACGATTCGCGAGAATATCGCGTATGGACGCGAAGGCGCCACGGAAGACGAAATTGTGCGCGCGGCGGAAGCGGCGAGAGCCGATCACTTTATCCGTACGCTGCCGGAAGGCTACGACACGGTGCTGAATGAAGAAGCCTCGAACATTTCGCAGGGACAGAAGCAGCTGCTCACGATTGCGCGCGCCGTACTGGCCGATCCCCGCATCCTGATCCTGGACGAGGCGACCAGCAGTGTCGATACCCGGACGGAGATCTTTATCCAGCAGGCCATGGGCGAGCTGATGAAGGGCCGGACAAGCTTCGTGATTGCGCACCGCCTCTCTACGATTAAGGGAGCCGATTTGATTCTTGTCATGAATCAGGGCGAAGTGATCGAGCAGGGCACGCACGAAGAACTGTTGGCCGCAGGCGGATTTTATGCGGATCTTTACAACAGCCAATTCTCGGAAGAAGCCGTATAATTCGGCGTCGGACCTCTCGGATTCGAAGCTTTTGGGCCCGCAAACATGTAAATCCGACCGTTCGATATTCCGAACCAGCAGGAACCGGCAGCCGCTGCCGGTTCTTTTTTTGCTTTCGGCTGCGGAATTTGCATTTTTTTGACCATAAATCCATCGATTTAATGAATTCCGCATATTTATTCGATATAATGAAGGAAGGTTTTACTTGCCTGAAGCAAGAGCCTTACATACCGTCCGCACAACTATCATAACGCAAAGTGGGTACCGATTTATGATCTCTGTCCTTGTCTCAGGTTTAACGGAGAATTGGAACGGCGTGCTTGTCGTTCTGTCGCTGTCGGTCGCGCTGCTCTCCGCTTATTTGGCTTTTGGCCTGGCCACGGGAAAACGCCGGACGGGAAAAGGCAAGAAGCGGCTTGTTACCGCCGCCGCTGCCATCGTTCTCGGAATGGGAACCTGGTGGGTCCATGTTATGAGTCTGCTGTCTTACCATCATCGCATTGCGCCGTATTACGAGCCTAAGCTTGCCGTCTCGGCGGTAGCGGTTTCCAGTTTGTCCGCATACATAATGCTTCTGCTGTTCGGCAGACAGAAGCCTCTGACCAGCCGTCTTGCGGGCGGCGTGTTCGGCTTAGGCGTGACCGTCATGTCCGCTATGGGCTTGTTCGCGCTGAGACCCGCCCTTGTGGTCGCCATCGATCCGGTCGCCGGTTTTTTCTCGGTGGCGATTATGTTTATTGCTTGCTACTTTGCTTTGTACGTGCTCGGCAACTTTCGCCATTCGGCTTCGTCCGCGTTGTCGAAGCCGGTGGCCGCTCTGATTCTCGGTTCGGGCATATTCGCCATGCAGTATGCGCTTCTGGGCGCGCTGCGGATCGACGGTCTGCATTCTCCCGCGGCCATACTTGGCTATACCGAATTGCCTTCCTCCTATGTGGTGGCCGGCGTATCGGTGTTGGTCTCGCTTATTTTGTGCATCACCTGGATCTTTATGGTGTTCGAACGCCGTACGCTCAAGCAGATCGCATTCCTCGATCCGCTGACCGGTCTGCGCAATCGTTATGCGCTTCCGGAAGAATCGGAACGACGCCTGGTAGAGAACCGGCTGGGTTCGATGGTCTTGATCAATCTGGACCGTTTCAAGGTGATCAACGATACGCTGGGCCGAGATCTCGGCGATATGCTGCTGGCGCATGCCGCGCGGCGTATCGATACCCGGATCCACGAGAGCGAATCGCTGTTTCGGATGGACGGGGATGAGTTTCTGCTGGTCGGAACCGAAAAAGATCCGGCGCGGCTGCTTCAGCGGGTAAACGCCCTGCTCGAAGAAATCAGTCGGCCATACATGATCGAAGGCAACGAGCTGTATGTGACGGCCAGTGCCGGCCTCAGTTTGTTTCCGATTCACGGAAAAGACCGTCCGGCCCTGCTGAAAGCGGCGGATGCGGCTCTGTACCAGGCCAAAACCTCCGGCAAAGACAAAACCGTTTTCTTCAACGCCGGAATCGGCGGACAGCTCAGCCGCAAGATGGAGCTGGAGAAAGATCTCCGGTTGGCGCTCGAACACCGGCAGTTCTTTATCGTGTACCAGCCCAAGTGGGATGCCCGTCTGGGCAGCGAAGCCGGCTTCGAAGCCCTGCTTCGCTGGCAGCATCCGGAAAAAGGAGTCGTTTCGCCGGGCGAATTCATTCCGATCGCCGAAGAAACGGGTCTGATCGTGCCCATGACCCGTTGGATGCTGGGCGAAGTGTGCCGGCAGAACAAAGCCTGGCATGACGCGAAGAGTTTTCAAGTCTGCGTTTCGATCAATATGTCTTACCGGGTATTCGAGAGTATGACCCTGTTCGATATGGTCGACGAAGCGCTGCGCTCAAGCGGGCTGCCGGGTCCTATGCTCGAGCTGGAAATTACCGAGTCGATCGCCATGAAAAACATGGAGATCACGCTCTCGCAGCTTCAACAAGTGCGCAATCTGGGAGTCAAAGTCTCCATGGACGATTTCGGAACCGGCCATTCTTCGCTGGGCAGACTGGACGAGATCCCGGTAGATACGCTCAAGATCGACCAGTCTTTCGTCAAGAGCAGCGATCTGGTCTCCAAGCAGGCCTTGATCGTCGGCATTATCGGAATCGCGCGTCTGCTTGACCTGGAAGTGGTGGCGGAAGGCGTGGAGACGAGAGAGCAGGCCGATTTCCTGTTGTCCCGCGGCTGCATCTTGATGCAGGGTTACTACTACGGGCGTCCGATGCTTCCGCAGGAAGTCGAGGCCGGCGCCTGGAAGATCACGGCGGCTCCGCAGCAGGCCTATACAGCCGATTAAAGATCCCGGCAGAGCCCTCACCGGGGTTTTCCCGGTGTGTGCGATCTTTCGATTCGTCTTCTGGGTAATAACTAGGGAAGAAGGCCGGACAGCGTCCGACCCGCGATCAAGCGAACGGGAGATGAGCCTATGCGTTGGGAAAAAGCGATGCTGGTATACAATAGCAAAGCCGGCAAGGAAAAAGCGGGACAGCTGGGAGATGCGGTGGAAGCACTGGCCGGGGAAATCGGCGAACTTACGCTGGTGCAGACGCAAAATCCGGGCGACGGAGAGAAGATTTGCCGCGAGCGCGGCGGCCAGTTCGATCTGCTGCTGCTGCTGGGCGGAGACGGTACGGTACACGAATGCATCAACGGTGCGGCCGCCGCGGAACCCGCGCCGGAAATCGCGATTCTGCCCGGAGGCACCTGCAACGACTTTGCGCGTACGCTGCGGCTGCCTCTGCAGATCGGCCGAGCTGCGGAAGAAGTGCTGGCCGGCCGGCTTCTGGATACCGATGTCGGAACGGTCAATGGCCGGATTTTTACGAATTTTGTCGGTATCGGACTGATTACGGATACTTCGGAAAATATCGACTCCGATCAAAAAGAACGGATGGGCAAGCTGAGTTATTTCCTCAGTACGCTGCGTACGCTGCGCCAGGCCGAGCCTTTCCGCTTCCGCCTTACGCACGACGAAGGCACCGTGGACAGCGAAGCCGTAATGATTCTGGCCGCCAACGGCCGGTCGCTGGGCACGGCGAAGCTGCCGTTTGCCGGAGAAGGCATACATGATGGGCAGCTGGACGTGCTGATCGTGAGGGAGGCGGGTTTGTCGCTGGCCTGGCAGGTAATTAACGGAGGGGATCTGACGGATTATCGGGAAAGCGGAGGCGTGATCGAGTATATCCGGACTTCGGCGCTGCGGATCGAGACCGACGAGCCCAAGCGGATCGACAGCGACGGCGAAATCTATCTCGAGACGCCGGCCGATATCGCGGTTCTGCCGTCCAAGCTCCGGTTCTTTTACGGACCCGAAGCCGCCGCCGGCAGTTTGATCGGCGGTACTCCCGCGGCCGAACCGGAATCATCCGGCCCCCGGCCGTAAACTCCGGTTCGGCCGGTAGACGGTACGGAGCAGAGCGTTCAAGAAGCGGGAATCGCCGAATCACGTGCGATTCCCGCTTCTTAAGCGAATATGCCAAGTTCACGGGGGAACCAGGCGGCATTTCAGCCTTTGGCGCAGAAAAATATTAAATGTTGACCAAAAATGACTCATGAGTCATAATGTTGTTCAATGACTGTACGCTTAAGAAAAGTCGCATTTCTGCGGAAAAACGATGACCTATTACGGATCTACCACGAGGCAGAGTCGATATGCCCTGAAGGAGGCAGACATGGAAAACGCAAAAGGAAAAGGACTAGCGGGCGCTTTGGCCGGCAGGGTCGGCAGATGGGTCGTTCTGGCCGTCTGGATTGCCGCGGCGGTGCTGCTCAATCTGGTCTGGCCGGGAATCGGCGAACGCGAAAATAACGGGGCGGCGGATCTGGGCAGCGATTATCCGTCCGTTCAGGCCGCCCAAATCGCGGAACGGGAATTCCCCGGCGGCGGCGGTCAGGCGGCACTGCTGGTCTGGAATCGCAGCGGGGGGTTAAGCGAAGCGGATCTGGGCAGTCTGGCGAAGCTGACGGAATCGCTGGAAACCGATCCGCTGCCGGATCAGACGGGTGTGCTGCCGCTGCACAAGCTGCCGGAGCCGGCCCGTGAGGGCCTGCTGTCGGAAGACGGAGGCACGATCGTCCTGCCGGTGACGTTCGGCGAAGAGGCCGATACCGAAGCGCTCAAGGAAAACGCGGAGCAGCTTGAAGAAAGGGCGGAGTCGGTATTGGGAGGCAATCCGTTTGCGGTGAAGACCGGGACGGAGGAGCTGTCGGCCCGGGTTACCGGGCCTGTCGGTATCGCGATCGATGCCGGCGCGCTGTTCCAGAACGCCGACGTCTCGCTGCTGATCGGCACCGTGGTTCTGGTTCTGGTCATCCTGCTGCTGATCTACCGTTCGCCGATTCTGGCCTTGATTCCGATCGTGGCTGTCGGCTTCGCTTATCTCGTCATCAGTCCGGTTCTGGGAACCATGGCCGACCGGGGCTGGATCGTGGCGGATTCGCAGGGCATTTCGATCATGACGGTGCTGCTGTTCGGGGCGGGAACGGATTACTGTCTGTTCCTGATTACGCGCTTCCGGCAGTGCCTGACGGAGACGACCGATAAACGGAGCGCTCTCAAAGCGGCATTGATGGAGTCGTCCGGCGCGATTGCCATGAGCGGGCTGACCGTTGTACTCTCGCTGTTCACGCTGCTGCTGGCGCAGTATGGAGCGTACCACCGGTTCGCGGTTCCGTTCGGCGTTGCGATTCTGATCATGGGGATTGCGAGCCTGACGCTTGTACCCGCCATGCTGGCGATCATCGGCAGGGCTTCGTTCTTCCCGTTCGTGCCCCGCACGCCGGAGATGGAAGAAGAGCGCGCACGCCGCAGGAACAAGCCTACAGGCCATCGCAAAAAGAAAGAGAGCCGAATCGGCCGGGTGGTCACGACACGCCCTTGGACGGTCGTCGTCGCATCGCTGATCGTGCTCGGAGGACTGGCGGCCGCGTCGTCGCAGGTTCGCTTCACCTATGATCTGCTGTCTTCGTTCCCGTCGGATATGCCTTCGGTTGAAGGGTTCAACGCGATTGCGGACGGATTCTCGCCCGGCGAGCTGGCTCCGGTACAAGTCATGGTCGACTCCGAAGGCAAGGATACCGGACTTGCCGGCAAACTTGCCGATCTCGGCTTTGTCGATGCGGTGGCGGAAGCGGAAAAAGGAGCGGAGAATGCGGATATCCAGCTGTACAGCGTGAAGTTGAATGTGAATCCGTACGCCAACGAAGCGATGGACGATGTCGCGCAGCTGCGTTCCGTTACCGAATCGGCACTGACGGAAGCGGGGATCGATTCGGCGGCGGACAAAGTCTGGATCGGCGGTCAAACGGCGACCCAGGCCGATACCCGCGCGGCAACGGAACGGGACACCGACATCGTGATCCCGGTCGTGATCGGTCTGATTGCGATCCTGCTGCTCGCGTATCTGCGTTCGGTCGTTGCGACGGTCTATCTGATCGCCACCGTCGTTCTGTCATACTTTTCCGCGCTGGGCCTGGGTTGGCTCATTCTGCATTACGCGATGGGACAAGACGCGATCCAGGGAGCGATTCCGCTGTACGCGTTCGTATTCCTCGTGGCGCTCGGCGAAGACTATAACATATTCATGATCTCGAGCATCTGGAAAAAAAGCCGTACGCTGCCGTTAAGACAAGCGATCCGCGAAGGCGTCGGCGAGACCGGCACCGTCATCACTTCGGCCGGCGTTATTCTGGCGGGTACGTTCGCGGTGCTGGCGACGCTGCCGATTCAGGTTCTGGTACAGTTCGGCGTCGTGGCTGCGCTTGGCGTTCTGCTCGACACGTTTATTGTCCGTCCTTTCCTCGTACCCGCGATTACGATGCTGCTCGGCCGCGCCGCGTTCTGGCCGGGCCGGGCTTCGCAGAAGGCGAAGGAAACGACGCGGGAAGCCCCTTCTTCCGGCGTCTGATCTTCTGCTGCCGGCCGGGATTCCACTCGCTGTATCGGCTGTCCGTCTTTACTCGATTAGCCTTACGCGTCATAATGTACAGTGCTGCGGCGAGCAGGCAAGTGCAAGGATGAACGGACGCCATTATGAAGATTAGAGGAGTGGAAGTTTTGAAAACACCGGTATATTTCAATCATGACGGCGGAGTAGACGATCTGGTCTCGCTGTTTCTGCTGCTGCAAATGGACGACGTGGATGTAACGGGCGTGTCGGTGATTCCCGCCGACGGTTACCTGGAACCCGCAACCGATGCCAGCCGCAAGATCATCGACCGTTTCGGCAGAGGCAGATCCATCGAAGTGGCCAAATCCAACTCGCGCGGCAAAAATCCGTTTCCGGCGGAGTGGCGCATGCATTCGTTCTACGTGGACGCTCTGCCGATTCTCAATGAATCCGGCAAAATGGACGCGCCGCTGTCGCCTCTTCCGGCACATCGCCATCTGATCGAGACGCTCAAGCGTACCGAAGGGCAGACGACCCTCCTGTTCACAGGGCCGCTGACGGATCTGGCTCGCGCTCTGGACGAAGCGCCGGAGATCGAAGGGAAGATTGCGCGTCTGTTCTGGATGGGAGGCACATTCCAGGCGGGCAACGTGCAGGAACCGGAACACGACGGCACGGCCGAATGGAATGTATTCTGGGATCCGGAATCGGCCGACCGCGTATTCCGCAGCGGAATCGAGATCGATCTGGTCGCGCTGGAGAGCACGAACAAAGTTCCGCTGACGCCGGCGGTCCGCAGCCGTTGGGCTTCGGAGCGCCGCTTCGAAGGGGTCGATTTCCTCGGCCAGTGCTACGCCTTTTGTCCGGCGCTTGTGTATATGGAGACGAACTCCACCTATTATCTGTGGGATGTGCTGACCACCGCTTCGCTGGGCAAGCCGGAGCTGGTCGAGCGCCGGACCGTGAACGCGATCGTTATCCCCGACGGACCAAGCCAGGGCTGCACGGTCGAGACGGCCGACGGCCGTCCCGTGCAGCTCGTGTACGATGTCGACGGAGCCGGCTTCTTCGACTACATCACGGAGCTGGCGAAAGAGTCCGCACCCGAGCGTAGATAGTACGCTCAGGGTTTCGCGCTTTGCTGCGCAAACCGATACCCGAGCGTAGATAGTACGCTCAGGGTTTTGCGCTTTGCTGCGCAAACCGATACCCGAGCGTAGATAGTACGCTCAGGGTTTCGCGCTTTGCTGCGCAAATCGATACCCGAGCGTAGATAGTACGCTCAGGGTTTTGCGCTTTGCTGCGCAAACCGATACCCGAGCGTAGATAGTACGCTNNNNAGTACGCTCAGGGTTTCGCGCTTTGCTGCGCAGGCCGCTCAAAACCCCGTCCGCCGCTTCGGCAGTGGACGGGGTTTTTGGGTTTCTTCTGCGCGCGGCACGAGGCGAAATATTTTTGAATACCCCTCGCTTTTTTCGGGCGGCAGTGTTATAATTTAAACAAGGATTTAGAACAAGTCTAAATTTAAAATAAAGGAGCGAATATAAAATGGAAACTGTAAAAACAAACGCGAATATGGATACCGCCGCCGAGCTGCACCGCGCGCTGAACAAACAGGTTGCCGACTGGTCGGTGCTGTACACCAAGCTGCACAATTATCACTGGTACGTCAAAGGCACCCACTTCTTCACCCTGCACGCCAAGTTCGAGGAATTGTATGATGCCGCGACACTGCGTATGGACGAAGTGGCCGAGCGCCTGCTCACGATCGGCGGAGCTCCTGCGGCTACGCTGCGCGAGTATCTGGAACTGACAAGCGTATCCGAAGCCCGGGGCGGCGAGACGGCGGAAGAAATGGTCGATACGCTCGTTCGCGATTTCCGCGCCGAAGCGGCGGAACTCCAGGAAGCGATCGAAATGGCCGGAGCGATTGAAGACAAGGTGACGGAAGATATGCTGATCGGCATGAAGAGTGCCATCGAGAAAGACGCCTGGATGCTGGAAGCCTACATGGGCCGCTAAGCGCGTCGACACCTGCAAGTGCAGTGGAAGCATGCAGGTAACGGAAGTTTCCCCCAGAAAAACCGGATTCGGTACGCCTGTACAACAGGGCGGCCGGCCCGGTTTTTTGATGCATGCGGGACTTTCTGAAGGATCGGCAGAGCCGAGTTTTGTTTTTTGACACCAAATCTTCGTGAAAGGAGTCTTTGCTTTCTACCCTACTGCCGTATGATACAAATAGATGTGATTCAGATCATTTACAAAGACGGGGTGAGCTTGGATGAATGCACGTACGGCTCTGCTTGCAGAAGCGGAACTTTTTATACGGAAGTGTTATGCGGAGCTGGAACGTACCGGGGAAGAGGCGGATCGGCGGATCGGGGAGATTGCCGAGGAGATCGAAGAGAGCGGGACGTATGTGCATACGTACGAAGAGCTGCGGCACGGGGCAAGAATGGCTTGGCGCAGCAGCAACCGCTGCATCGGCCGTCTGCCTTGGGACAGTCTGCATGTGATCGACCGGCGCGAGCTCTCGTCCGAGGAAGAGATTGCCCAGGCGCTGATCGAGCATCTCGACTATGCGACGAACCGGGGAAAGATCCGGCCGACGATCACGGTCTTCAAGCCGGATCGCGGCGAACGGCCCGGTGTTCGGCTCTGGAACGAGCAGTTGATCCGCTACGCGGGCTATCGGTCCGGCAAGGGCGCCCACGTAGGCGATCCGGCTTCGCTGGAATTCACGCGGGTCTGCGAACGGCTCGGCTGGAGCGGCGCGCGAACCGACTTCGACGTGCTGCCGCTGGTCGTCCAGCTGGATGGCGGCGCACCCAAATGGTTCGAGCTGCCGCAGGAAAAAGTGCTGGAGGTCGAGATCCGGCATCCGGACATCCCGGGTTTTGAGCAGTTGGGACTCAAATGGTATGCGGTACCGGCCGTCTCGGGCATGAGGCTGGAAATCGGAGGACTCTCTTACGGCGGCGCGCCGTTTAACGGCTGGTATATGGGGACGGAGATCGGAGCGAGAAACTTCGCGGACGAAGGACGTTATAACAAGCTGCCCGCCGTCGCCGATCTGATGGGCCTCGATCGCAGCCGCCGCAGTACGCTCTGGCAGGATCGGGCTCTGGTCGAGCTGAACGTCGCGGTGCTGGAGTCTTACCGGGCCGCCGGAGTCAGTATGATCGACCACCATACGGCAGCCGCGCAGTTCGAGACGTTCGAGAAGCGGGAACGGGAAGCGGGGCGTGCGGTGACGGGCAATTGGACCTGGCTGATTCCGCCGATGTCGCCCGCGACCACGCATGTTTTTCATAAACGGTACGACAATACGGTCGAGAAGCCGAATTTCTTCTACGGGAAAAAGCCTTACAACCTACCTTCGGAAAGCCGTACCGAAGCATCGGGACAATCGGAGAGTATGCCGGCCAGCGTTTGTCCGATCACCGGGGCGGGTTCCGCATCACGTACAAAAGCTCCTGCGCCGCCCCCGGATGCGACGATCGTTTCGCTTCAGCCGGAAAGGCCCGGCAGCCGTTGTCCCTTTCACTAAATAAATGCGTGGCTCGATCGAATATTTTCAAAAGTGAAAAAACCTTTGCCCGCGCGGGGCAAAGGTTTTTTTGGAGTCGATTCCTCGGCAGGTTCGGACCTGTCAAAGCCCGAGCGGAGTCTACTGCGGGTTCGTCGTCCAGATGCTGGCCGATTTCACGAATACGCGTGCCGGCAGTTTGAGGGTGGCGACAGCCAGATCGGCTACGTCTTCCGGCTGCATCATCCGGTCTTCGTCGCCCACAGGCAGATTGTTCTGAATGGACAGCTCCGTGTTGACGGTGCTCGGATTCAGTGTGACGACGCGGATATTCGACTTGCGGACTTCCTGCATGACGGCTTCGCCCATGGCGATCAGGCCCGCTTTGGATGCGCAGTAGGCGGAGCCGGTCGCAAATCCGCGTTCGCCCGCCGTGGAAGCGACATTCAGGATGCTGCCGCTGTTCTGCTCGATCATGAACGGAAGGGCGGCGCGCGTCGTGTAATAAGCACCCATCAAGTTGACGCGGATGATGCGCTCCCACTCGTCCGGATCCATCTCGACCAGTTTGCCGAACGAACCGATGCCGGCGTTGTTGATCAGGATATCGATGGCGCCGAGCTTTTCGTGCAGGGCCTGCACCGCGTTTTCGATCTCTGTGCGGATCGAGACGTCGGCCGCATGGACGAATACATTTACGCCGTATTTGTCCGACAATTCGGTGCGCAGCGTCTCCAGATCGGAAGCGGTACGTGCAATCAGACCCAGATGTACGCCTTCAGCGGCGAGCGCTTCGGCGATAGAGCGGCCAATGCCTTTGCCGGCCCCGGTAATGACGGCCGTTTGGTTCTTGAGTTCAATCATGGTCACGGTTAACTGCCTCCTCGATAGAAAAAGTCCCACCTTAAAAGTGTAACGGACCGGCCTCCATTTTCCAAGCGAACATCGTGTAAAGATCGTTGCAGAATAAAAAATAGAAACCTTTTATGTGACTGTTCTTAGTAAGTTGTTTCAAAAAGTTAGGAAGCGGGTAAAATTATTATTTGTTTCCATTTTTCAGCTAATAGCGGTATACTATTCTCCGGCTTCCCTTTATAAAAAGCGGCAGCATGCCGATATGAATGGTAAAAAAGGAACGGGAGAAACCGTATGAACAGAATCCTTATCGAAGATACCGTGACCGACGTCTTGACCCGTTCGAACAGCGAGATCGAAGTGGTGCTGGAACATCTGTTTCCCGGCAAACGATTGATCGGCGGCAAGTATAATCTCGACGACAATCGAATCACCCTTTATCTTGGCGTGCTCGAAGAACAATGCAGGCTTTTGTTCGGTTCGCTTGAACCGTTCGAGGACTATGTGCGCGTTGTATTGGCCCACGAACTCGGCCATGCCCACGATCCCGAACTCGAATATCTGTCCGACCGCCTTGTACGGATTCGCGGCAAGCTCTCGCGCACCCGCGTCTCGCTGCGCCTGGAGCAAAATGCCTGGCGTTATGCGGACGACCTTCTGCGCCGGGAGAATCCGGCCGTATTTGACACGATCATGGGGTACTCGCTGAGCGGCTATTACGATCTGCTGCCCGAATATGCCGATTACTCGGAATCCGCAACGACGGCATAAGCGGAACGTACGCAGAGTAGACAAAACTTCCGGTTTGCTTTCCCGCGGGGGAAAGCGAACCGGAAGTTTTTTTGCGTGCGTGTAACTTTTGCAGGATTCGAACGTGGTTAGAGTGTTCCGAAAGGGGGGAGAACGATCTGATCGCTCGATGAGCTGTACCGCCGTTACATGCAAGACGTCTATCGCTATCTGCTGTTTCTCAGCAGGGACCATCATACGGCGGAAGACTTGACGCAGGAGACCTTTACCCGGGCTTACCTGCATATCGAAAGTCTCGGCGACGGTGAAAAAGTCAAGCGCTGGCTGTTCCGGGTAGCGCATAACGCGTTTATCGACCGAACCCGCCGCGCCCGAAAAACGCAGGTACGCGAAGCGGAGTTTTTCGAACGGCTGCGTGATGCGGAGACGCCGGAATCCCTCCTGCTCGGCAAAGAAGCGGGCGAAGAAGCGCTCGGACTGCTAAGCGAACTGCCGAATGCGCAAAGACAAGCTTTTCTGCTGTATCATCACTACGAATTTTCTTATGCTGACGCGGCGGAGATCATGGGCATCGGGCTGCCCCTATACAAGTCCACCCTATTTCGCGCCCGGCAAAAATTGAGAGCTTATACCGAAGGGAGAATGCGGCGTGACTGAATCGTTCAAACGCAAATTGCAGGCCTATCAGAACGGAACGCTGCCCGGCGAAGAGCGGGCGGAGCTGGAAGCGGAGCTTGAGAAGCTGGAAGCCTATCAGGCGTATCTGGACGAGCTGATGGAAGACGGCAGCGAGCCGGACCGCCGGGCGGATCGCGCAGAGGAAGACGGGAACGGAGGCCGGGAAACGGAAGATGGGCCAAAACGCGGCTTTGACGAAAACGAGCGGCTGCGGCGGAAAAAGGAACGGCGGATCATTCGGCGCGCCAAATGGAAATCCAGAGGCATCACGGCGCTTGTAACGCTGATCGTGCTCGGCCTCGTCTTCGGAGGTTCGGGGCTGTTCACGCATTATTACTATACACAGAGAGAAGTCGGACCTAAGGCCCAGGCGCTGCGCGAAGTGAACGAACAGGCGCTCGGCCTGATCGTGGAAACGACGATGCCAAACCGCCACCTGATGCCAAACGGCGGAGATCCGGGTCTCTTGTTCGACCTGACAATCTCCGGTGTGGTGCAGCATGTATGGGGAAACAAAGGGGTATCGGAAAAGGAAATCAGTCAGAATTATCGGTTCGGCCGAATCCGGGATACGCGCATCACAAGCTTGAACGGCGCGTCCGATCTGTATTCGACCCAGTTTGCAGCAGCGGATGAAGGGCGGTTATGGCTGCCCGGCGGCAGCGACCGCAAGCAGGAAGAAGCCCGGAACGCCGACGTTTGGCAGACCTTGTCCGACCTGCCGAAGCTGACGGTGTCGGAACTGTACGTTTCTCTGGATCGCGAATACGGCCAAAGAGAGCTGGACAAGAAGTTTTTGGGGCTTCGGGTTGCGCCTCGCTGGTTCGCCGCACGCAGCGGACAGGAATGGGCCGGAATGGGCACTTATACGGTCATGGACGCGCAGGGGAACGTTAAGCCGGCGCAGCCGGAAGATTACCTGAATCTCTACGTGCAAAATCCGGTCGGCGCGCGTGGAGGCATGGGGGATAACTATATTCCGGTTCGAAACGAGACGAACAGGGAATATCTCAAGCACGGAGCCCTTTCCTGGAAAAGCGGGCTGGTCGAAGCGCTGAAACGCATCGCCCAAAGCCCGGAAGTCGCGGCATCGGTCAGTCCGATCGATTTTGCTTCAGCTGCGGCGGAAGTCGAGGCGAACGGATCGAAAGTCTACGGCGTCGTCGTGACGGGCCGAAGCGAAGAATTGGCGAAGCTGCAAAGCGAGCCGTGGATGAAAGGGGCGATCGTGCGTATGGGCGACAGCGCACTGGATACGATTCAACTCGATCCGTACGTGTCGTACCGCTAATGCGGCAAAGGAAGAGAAGAGAGTCGGGAGGGTACACGGAACAGACAAATAAGGCCCCGGGAAAGCCGGCCGACGCTCCTTGATCGGAGGGTCGGGCCGCTTCGGGGCCTTTTTGGCGTTCATTTATCCTTGCCGGGCTGATCGCTCTCGGCGTGGCCGAGAACGATAAAGGCCGTGACGATGCCGGTCACCGGCATATCGCGGCTGCCGTGCAGCAGCTTGTCGACGGTCGGCTCCGGCATGGAATCCGCCGGCGCGAGAAGCGCATCGATCACCGTCTGCACGGTAGGTTTTCTGGTGGTCATCCGCGATCCCTTCCCGGAGATTCAAGACCGGACTGGCGTCAAGCCGTTCTCTCCGGCGATCAGCCCGAACCGGTGCGGCGTCCGGCCGGGACAATTTGATCTCCGCCGAGGCGCCGGCTTCCAGGCGGACTTTGCGGAATGCTTTGAGCTGGGCACTCGGCGTGTGTTCCCGTTCGGCTTTGACATACGCCTGGATCACTTCGGAGACTTCGCGGTCTCCGCGGTTGGCGAGGCGAAGCTTCACCTGGACGTTCCGGCCTGCGGAATCCGTATCAAGCGAAGCCGATTCGATATCGATGCCGCCGCAGGTCAGGCCGAAACCGAACGGATACAGCGCTTCGTTTTGCATATAGCGGTAGGTTCGCCCTTCCATCTCTGGGATCTGATCCAGCAGTCGAACGTGCATTATGCGCGCTACCGGAGACTGCATCTGCTTCAAAAAGAAAAGCTGAAAGAAACCATCGGCGAACATCGCCTGATCTTCGATATGTTGGAGAACCGGGATACGGGACAGATCGACGAGATCGTCCGGCATCATCCGCGCGAAGATATCCGTGCGGCCGACCTGCGCGGGAATTTTGCCGAGTATCTGAATCTGCCGCGTCTGGGCGAGAGCGAAGCCCCGGGCATCCGCCCGGTGCGGAGGAGAGCGGCGGGCAGGGCTGAACCGGTAAACGGAGCGGGCTTATACACAAAAAGGGACAACGCCGGAAATGACCGGAGTTGTCCCTTTTTGTATAGACCGTGCCGGACTGCTGCAAAGTCGTCGTCATACGGGCCGGGCAGGCTCGCATGACGACGCCCGACCTGCCGCGCCCGGGTCCGTATGTTACGGACGGGTCGAGCCCGAAACTTTTTTGTCGTATTCGGCGAAGGTGTCTTTGAGGATATCGAAACTTTTCTTCGGCCGTTCGTGATAGCTCGGAAGGTCCCAGGCATCCCACACATAGGCGCGGGAAGCCGGCGCTGCGGACATTTTGGATCCCGCCTGCGACAGAACCGCCGATACGGCTAACCCGTCCGTGTCGATCGCGGTCACGGATTCCGTTTGGTACGGATATTTCCAGACCTGAAGCCGGCTTGGATCCGTAAATCCGAGCAGCATCCAGGGGATCCGCAGTTCCAGCGTATCGCCGTCCAGATACCAATCCGACAGATTGTTGAACTTGTCGCTGCCCGGATCATTGGTCCCCCAGTGCAGCCGGCCGACATCGTACGCTTCAAACGGCGCGTTGACTTTGGTCTGGGGCAGATAGAGTTCGCGGTTGAGCGCCAGTTTCCACGGGAGGAAAATGCCCGCTTCGTCATCCGCATACATGGCTTTGTAAGGGACCGACTTCAGCTTGTAGCCGTACAGCCAAGTGAACGGGTCGTAACCGCTGTTCACGTACAAGCGGCCGCCTTTTCCGGCTTTGAACCGGGCAAGGAATTCCTGTCCGCCGTCGAAGGTGATGCCGGGCGCAAGTTTCGCGCTTGTGCTGCCGCCTGGCGTCGTATCGAACCCGAGCGTCAATTCGTCCTTGTCGAAGTCCCAGTTTCCTTTTTCTTTTTGCAGCAGCACGTACAGGTCCGAAGAGTCGCTGGTGATCGCCATTTTTAGACCGTTTCCGGCATCTTCGGCAGTCAGTCCGCGGCTCTTCCAATCGTCCGTTTTGCCGTCGATGACCATTCGGTCTTCGGCCTTCTCTTCCGGTTCGATCGCAACCACTCCGAAATGCTCCTCGTTGGTAAGGCGGTTGCGCCACATGGCCCGGCGTTCGCCGGGAACTTCCAGTTCGATCGTGTTCCAGGTGAACTTGAACCATTCGTCCTGCCATTCGAACAGCAGGGCTCCGTCGTAATCTTCGTTGTAGATCTGCTTCATCATGCCCGCGTTCAGTTCGCCCTGCTGCTGTTCCTGGTGCATGCCCTGGCTGCGGCCGAGCAGGCCGTAATGGGCAATCCCCCGGGAGCTTGGCATCCCGAACTCGGCAATAATCAGCGGAATGCCTTTGTGATGGGCTCTCAATTCGTTGAGATAACCGGCATACGGATCTTTTTTGCCTTCGGAGTTGACGTAATCGAGATATTTCTGGTCGCGCCGCAGCGAGTCCGGATAATACGGATACACGTGGTAAGCCGCGAAATAACCGGCGGTCCAGGCTTGGGTCGGCTCCAGATTCATCGGGTCCACCGGAACGAGATCTTCCTGTTCCAGAGGTTCGTTCGGATGGTCGAGCGGATCGGTCGTTACCCAGTTGGTAAAGGAAACGGGATGCTGCCAGCCGTATTTCATCTCTTCTTTGGCCAGCGTATCGAGCATCCGGGCCAGCCAGCTCTCGAACGGCGAAGCTTCGGCTTTGGCCCGGAAGTATTGACCGACATACGGCTTCATGCCTTTATTGGCTTCGTTGGTCGTCTGCACGGCGTACGGATACCATTCCGTGCCGACGATCCAGCCGAGCAGGTAAGGCGAGACATCCGCCGCATAGGTGCCGGCGGCATGTCCGGGACTCTCTTTCAGATCGGCTTTGCCGTGCACCACGGCCGCGGCATCGCGGATTTCCTGCTCAAAGCTGTCCGTGATTTCTGCGGAGAACGCGTTCCGGCCGTTCGCGTCTTCGCCGATCAGTTCTTCTTCCGGCGACCAGATCCCCTGCATCAGCATCAGAGGTTCTTCCTGCGAGGCGTTGAACTCCGCCAGCGCCTGGTAGAAATCGGGCGGCAGGATCGTGTAGATCCGCACCGCTTTGATATTCATTTCCTGCATCTGCGGGAACCAGCGCATATAGTCTTCTTTGGTCGGCGAGAGCTGTCCCGGATAATGTCCGGGTGTCGTGGCGCCGAAGTTGATTCCGGGCCAGAAAGACTTTTTCCAGTCCGTTCCGTCGTATATCGCAAGCTGGCCGTCGACGACGGAAGCCGTCCGTTTGATCCCGCCTTCTTCAAAAATCGGCAGAGTGACCGGTGGAATCGAAGCGACGGGCGAAGTTTCGGTTCCGGGTTCGTCCGAAGCTGTCTGTGTATCTTCGGCCGGACCTGCAAGCTGCCAGACCAGTACGCCGGCCAGCAGAAGGACGATTAGAGAGAGGAAGCTGAGAAACACGTACGGAATCTGTCGGGGCCTGCGGAAATTTTTGCGAGAACTCATGGTTCACCTCGGTGTGCGCAAATTTCGTTATTGGAACGATTTTACTGTTATTGTACAGGAAGCCGGATCGGGATGCATCGAAAAACATTGAAAAGAACCCCGCTTCCCTGATGGGAAGCGGGGCGGTAAGGGAAAGGCTCTGCGCTTGGAAGCCGCAGGCTCCCTTTATTCGGGCAGACGTTCCAGCGGATCCGTTGCCGGACCTTCGAGGACGTCGCCGGTATAAGAGAAGCGCGAACCGTGGCACGGGCAGTCCCATGAACGTTCGGCTTCGTTCCAGGCCGTCTCGCAGCCCATATGCGTGCAGGTGGTGTCGACCAGGAACAGTTCGCCTTTCGGATCGCGGTAAGCGCCGACCTTTTTGCCGTTGTGGCGGACCATGGCTCCCTGATCCGGTTCGAGATTGCTGATCTTCTCGTCGGCGCCGCCGAATTTGCCTTTGATCATTTCTTTGGCCATCTTCAAGCCGGTCACCACGGTCTGATTCAGACTCTTGTCGTTGAAGCGTCCCGGATTGAACGTATTCATATGCGGGTTGGAGCGGCGGATGACGTTATCGCGCAGCAGCAGTCCCGCAAACGTTCCGTTCGTCATGCCCCATTTGTTGAAGCCGGTCGCGATGAACGTGAACGGATAGTCGGAAGACAAAGGCCCGATATAAGGGATTTTGTCCAGCGTCGTAATATCCTGGGCCGACCAGCGGAACGGAATTTCGCGCGAGCCGAACGTTTCGCCGGCGAATTTTTCCAGAGCCAGATAATGGTCGAACGTGTTATCGTCTTTGCCTGTCGGATGGTTCTCGCCGCCCACGATCAGCACTTCCTCGCCTTCGAACACGGCGGAACGGATCGAACGCTTCGGATCGTCGATGCTCAGATACATGCCGCCGTGGAACGACGTTTCCGGTTTGACGGCCAGCGCATAGGAGCGTTCGACGGACAGGCGGGTGAAATAGCCGGCCGGAACGTTCCAGAACGGATAATGGGTAGTGACCACCATCTCGTTGCAGTAAATCCGGTGTTCGCCGTCAATGGTATAGGCTTCGATCGGTTTGCCGTATACGGCGCCTTCGATCGTCGTGTTTTCGTAGATCAATCCGCCGTTCTCGATGATTTTCTCCACGAGGAACTTGAGATATTTGAGCGGGTTGAACTGGGCCTGCCCGGGCATGGAGATAGCGCCTTTGGCTTCTACCGGGATCGGCAGGGCATCATGCCATTGACCCGGAATGCCCAGCTCCTGATACGCTTCGAATTCTTTGCGCAGATCGTCGAGTTTGTCGTCCTGGTTCGTATACAGGTAGGCGGTTTCTTCCTTGAAATCGCAGTTGATGCCGTTCTTCTTGACCATGTCGCGAATGAAATTCAGGCCTTCCATGTTCGCTTCATAGTAAGAACGGGCAATCTCGGGGCGGAAATTGGTCAGGAATTCGCTGTAGATCAGGCCGTGCTGGGCCGAAATCTTCGCTGTCGTATAGCCGGTCGTGCCATCCAGAATCTGTCCCGCGTCGACCAAGGCCACCTTGTAACCCTCAAGCGAGAGCAGGTAGGCGGTGGTAACACCCGCTATGCCCGCGCCGATTACAGCGGCATCGACCTTGATATCTTCGTGCATCTCGGGGAAGGTCGGCAGCGTGGTAACCGTTCTCCACATGGACCGTGGGTACCTTGGAAGTTCGGATGGAACGTTGAATTTTTCGCTCATGCTGGGGGTCCTCCTCGTTTCGCTCGGAATTGGTTGAACTCTACCTTTCTTATTTACCACCGCGGCGGATTAAGAAACGAAACGGCAGGCATTGAAGTCCGGCGAACACGATCAAACCTCGCTGCGAAGGTCGTATGGCAGGGGCAGACCGCCGCAAAAAAAGCTTGCCTTCCGCTGAAACGTCCGGTTAATATGGAGGCATACGACGACAAGGAGGTGAGACAAGGATGCGTAAAGAAATTTCGCTGACCGATTTATTTGTACAGCTCAATCAGCTGCCTCTGGCACTGAGCGGCATTGTTCATGTTCAAAACCGCAACGGGATCAGTCTGTCCAAATTTGAGCCTTCAACGCTGAAATTCGGTCAAGGCACCCGTCTGTCCGGAATTGAAAATGACCAGCGAAATGCCGCTCCTGTCTCGCGTCTGCGGATCGGGCCAGCGCTTTTCGCGCGGCCGACCTGCTATCCGCAGCCTTGACCGACGGGGAATATTCCGTCCGGTCGCACGGTTCCGGCTTGCCGGACCGCGCGTATTAGCGTCTGAGTCTTTATCCGAATACGAATTTCGAGGCCGCAGGGGGACATTTCCCCTGCGGCCTTTTTGCATACCCAAAATTCACCGATCCGTGCCCGCCTCCTCCCAAGGGAAGAAGCGGCGCAGCGAATCGGTGAAGATCCCGGTCTGCCTTCACGAAGCGGGGAAATGCGCCCTCCGGCCCGCGATGCGGACGGACGAAGCCAACCCATTACGGAAAAAGCGAAAGGATGAGCCTTGTGTTAATGATCAACTGCTATCAGGTAAAAAAGTTCTACGGAGCCGAGGAAGTGCTGAGCGAGGTTTCACTCGATATTTACGAAGGAGAAAAAGTCGGTCTGCTGGGCGGCAACGGGGCGGGCAAATCGACGCTGTTCCGTCTGCTGTCCGGTGCGGAGAAGCCCGACGAAGGCACGGTTTCCCTGCGCAGGGGCGCCGGAGTAGGCGTGCTGGACCAGATCCCGGACTACGGAGACCGCAGTGTCGAAGAAGTGCTGCTGGGCGTATTCGAACGGACCCTGGATCTTCAGACCCGGCTTCGGGAACTGGAAATGCAGATGAGCGATGCCGACGCCGGAAGACTCGAGCGGCTGCTGCGCGAATACGGGGAGGCCCAGGAAACGTTCGAGCGGGCGGGGGGCTACGAAATTCCGTCCAAAATCGATGCGGTAGCCTCGGGCCTCGGTATCCCCGGATCGCAGCGGCGGCGGCCGTTCTCGGAGCTGTCGGGCGGAGAAAAAACAAAAGTCGCGCTCGCGGCGCTGCTGCTGGGCGAAGCGGATCTGCTGCTGCTCGACGAGCCGACCAACCATCTCGATATGGAAGCGTCGGCTTGGCTGGAAAGTTTTATCCGGGATTCCGCGGCCACGATCGTCGTGGTCTCGCACGACCGGTATTTTCTGACGCAGACCGTGGAGAAAGTAATCGAGCTGGAGGACGGCGAAGCGACGGTGTATCCGTGCGGGTACACCAAATACCGGGAAGAAAAAGAAGCGCGTCTTCTACGTCAATTTGCCGAGTACAAAGAGCAGCAGAAGGTGATCAAGCAGATGAAAGAAGCGATCAAACGCTTGATCGAATGGGGCAAACAGGGCGACAATCCGAAGTTTTTCCGCAAAGCCGCCTCCATGCAAAAAGTGCTCGACCGCATGGAAAAGGTCAAGCGCCCCGTGCTGGAGAAGACTGCGATCGGATTGGCCCTGGAAACGGACGGGCGCACGGGGGAAGAAGTGCTGGTGCTCGAAGGCGTATCCAAGTCGTTCGGCAGCCGGGCCGTACTGGAGCAGGCGGACGCGCTGCTGCGGTATGGGGAGCAAACGGTGCTTGTCGGAGGCAACGGAGCGGGCAAAACGACGCTTATGCGCATGGTGCTGGGTCTGGAGAGTCCGGACGCGGGCGAACTTCGCCTCGGTTCCCGGGTTCGGATCGGCTATTTGGCCCAGGAAGAAGCGCCGCCGGCTGACCGCACCAGCGTGCTCGATTATTACAAAGAGCAGGCGGCCATGGAAGAAGGCGAAGCCCGCGGCCGGCTGGCCAAATTCCTGTTCTACGGCAAAGACGTATTCAAACCGGTGGCCGGCTTGTCGGGCGGCGAATGGAGCCGTCTGAGGCTTGCGGTGCTGATGCGGCAGAAACCGAATCTGCTGCTGCTCGACGAGCCGACCAACCATCTCGACATCGCGTCAAGAGAAGCGCTCGAGGAAGCGCTGGAAGAATACGACGGTACGATTCTGGCCGTGTCGCACGACCGGTTCTTCATCAACCGGATTGCGCGGCGCGTCTGGGCGCTGGAGGGAGGCGCACTTGGCAGCACGCTCGGCGGGTATGACGATTACCGCGCGGAGCGGCAGAAGGCGGAGCGCAGAAGCGCCGGGGACATGGATGCAGGGAACGTGAAGCAGGCCGCAGGCTCGCGGAGCGGACAGGGGGCGTCGGCCGTACCTGCCGGGCCGAAAGGCAGTGCCGGCGCAGCCGATGCGTCCGGCGAAGCGGGGCGGGGCGGCGAGCGGGTACACGGGAGCGGGGCGGCAGAGACGCACGGGCCGCCGCGGGCCGGCGCGAAGCCCGGCCGGGAAGCCGCGTCTTCGGGCGGCGGCCGGACACGCGCCGCGGCTCCGCGCCGCGATCCCGCGAAGCTGGAGCGGGAAATTGCCGAACTGGAAGTTCGCGCAGCGGAGCTTGGCGAAGCGCTGGCCGATCCGGCGCATGCGCTGGATGCGCAGCGCCTAAGCGAATGGCTGGCGGAGAAAGAAGCTTTGGACGCGCAGATCGACGCGCTGACGGAAGCTTGGATGGCCCTTGCGGACGTGTAGCCGGACGTCCCAAGCGGATCTGCAGCGGGCCGATGCGGAATAACTGCAGGACAGCAGTTATTCCGTGGCTTGTGCAAGATAAACGAGAAATAGCTGCACCCGGACCGCTATTTGGCGCAGTAAAGCCTGTAGAGGTCGAGATAGCTTCAAATAACGGCTTTCCTGCAGCTATTTGAACTTTAACGGACAAATTAAGCGAAATAGATGCCTATACGCAGTTATTTCGCCTGCAGCAGGGAAGCGCGCCGCAGCCCCGGTTCCCATGGCGCCGAAAAGGCCGTCCCTCAAGGGACGGCCTTTTCGAATGAGGACACCTTTCAAGCTGCGGGGTGTCCGATATGGATTCCGGTATCGGAGAGCGATTCCGTCCACCCGGTACAAGTACCGTACGGGGGATTAGAACAGTCCTTTGCCGGATGTGGTTCCTTCGTTTGTCAAGTTCGGCAGTGCGCCCGGGCGGGAGAACATGAAGTCCGGAGCCGGCTTGAGCATCGGTTTTTCGCCCATAGCCTGAGGCTTGGCCACGTATTCGAAGCTGCCTTCGTTGTCCGGAGCCGGTCCGCTGGCCCAAGGACCTTCGGCGCTTTCTTCTCCTTCGGAGAAGTTCATGTACTGATGCGAAACTTCCTGCAGCTCCAGTTCGCGAGGGAACGAAGCCGGTACGATTTTGCCTTCCATGGCTTCCAGCTCGGCGATAGCCGCCATCCACTGGTTCTGGTGCATCGTATCGCGTGCCAGCATGAAACTCATCATTTTGCGTACGCCGGGATCGGTCGTCATTTCGTACAGACGGGCGACCTGCAGGCGTCCTTGGGACTCGGCGTTAAGGTTCGCGCGGAAATCGGCAAGCAGGTTGCCGCTGGCTACGATGTAGCGCGAATTCCAAGGGAAGCCTACGCTGTCCGTCGGCGTTGCGCCGAGGCCGGACACGATCAGGTGCTGCGGGTTCATGCCGCCCAAAGCCGCTTCGATCAGCGGGTCTTTGGCCGCTTTTTCGAGCTGGTCGACCGGTGCGCCATCCAGCAGCTGCGCGATCATGGTGGTCAGCATCTCGACGTGGCCGATTTCTTCCGTACCGATATCCAGGAGCATATCGCGGTATTTCTGATCGGCGCGACAGTTCCAACCCTGGAACAGGTACTGCATCATTACCGACATTTCGCCGTATTGGCCGCCGAGCACTTCCTGAAGCTTTTTGGCGAAGATCGGGTCCGGCTTTTCCGGTCTGGCATGGTACTGGAGTTCTTTCATGTGAATAAACATTGCAATTCCTCCTCGCGATTGTAAAATCGATTTCTGGCTGACAGATTCGGTGACGATCGACTGTGCCGACGGAGATGCAAAAAGTTGAAAATATGGATTAAGAGTTCCTTTTTCCTGCTTCCGCTATTGTTTTACCCACCTCCGCGAGATTTAATCTTTTGCAGATCCAAAAAAGGGTTGCCGGGTGATTTGGAGAAATGAATAACAGGCAGGAACAGGAAAAAGAAAGAATACTCGCGGCTCGCGATAAAACGGCGGAGGCGAACAAATGGAAAGCGTAACGAAACGAAAATTGACGGCGGCAGAGATTGGGCGGATCAGCGAAAAAGCATTCGGCTGCGGCTGCGCACAATTTGAAGAATTGAACGAAGGCTGGGCGAACTCCGCCTACAAGCTGGAACTGGCCGACGGCCGTTTGGCCGTGCTCAAGGTTGCGGCGGAGTCCGAAGAAGGCCGGATGCGCTGCGAGCGGGGATTGATGCGAACCGAAGTCGAAGCGATGCGCCGCATCCAAGCATTGGGTACGGTTCCCCTGCCGGACATTTACAGCTACGATGACTCGAGAACGATTGTGCCCTGCGAATATTTTTTGATGGAAAACCTGACGGGAACCACCTACGACAAAGCGCGCGAAGAATTGTCCGAAGAAATCCGGGTTTCAATCGATACGCGGCTCGGCGGGTATTTCCGGCAGATCCACGGGATCGAAGGCCGGGAGTTCGGTTATTATCTGCCGAATGCTTCGAATGGCCCGGCATGGGACGGCGTGTTTATCGCGCTGATGCACGATGTCATGCAGGACGGCCGGGATGCGGGAGTCGAGCTTCCGATGGCGTACGAAGAGCTTGGCGTGCAGCTTGAACTCTGCCGGGACGCCCTGCGCGAAGTGAAGACGCCCCGCTTGATTCATTGGGATTCATGGCCGGGGAACGTATTCGTCCGAGACGGACAGGCACAGAGCCTGATCGACTTCGAACGGGCTTTATGGGCCGATCCGCTGATGGAATACGGCTTCGGCAAATTCGGTTATTCCCCGGCTTTTGAAGCGGGGTACAAAGCGGCCGACGCCGCGTTCGCTCCTAGGCTTCCGGAAGGAAGCGAACGCTCGCAGGCGGTACGCCGGGCGCTTTATCCGATGTATCTGGACCTCGTCATGCGTGTGGAATGCGATTATCGGGGGTTCGGCTCGGACCATACGCAGTGGGCCCACGACAATCTTCGGGACGGCTGGGAACGCTTCTTGCAAGCGGAGAAAAGCGTTTAAGCGGAATAAACGTTTAATTTTGTCCGACTGCGTTGCTTCGGCGGGCGTCCAATAGGTATAATGGGCGTTGTGCCGAAGCGGCGTTTTCGTTCGTTTTTGCCTGTTCTTTTTAATTTGCTTAATGGGTAAGTCTCGCAATCGCAGCGCTCCGCGTCCGCCCTTTGAAGGAACGCGGAGCGAAGAGAGGAAGGGAAGACGTGCTTTTCAATTCTTACGAGTTTATTTTTGCGTATCTGCCGGTCGTCTTTATCGGCTATTTCGCGCTGAACCGGTTCAAGCTCTACAACATGGCCAAGATCTGGATGGCGCTGGCTTCATTGTTCTTTTACGCCTATGAAGATGCCCGGTACCTGCCGCTGATTCTGGGCTCGATCGCGTTCAACTATATCGTCGGACGGGGTCTCAGCCATATCAACGCGGACGGAGTGAACCACAAAGGCCGCTGGCTGCTGATTCTTGGCGTAGTCGGTGACGTGGGACTGCTCGGCTATTACAAATACGCCGACTTCTTTATCGACAATTACAACGGACTGCTCGGACAGGACGCTTCGCTGCTGCATATCGTGCTGCCGCTCGGCATCAGTTTCTTCACGTTCACCCAGCTCGCCTACCTCGTCGACGCGTATCGCGGCAAGGTCAAAGAGTACAACATCGCCAACTACATTTTGTTTGTTACGTTTTTCCCGCATTTGATTGCCGGTCCGATTCTTCACCACAAAGAAATGATGCCGCAGTTCGACGACCCGGAAGGCAAACGGATCCGGGCCGACAATATTTCGCGCGGGATTTTCATTTTCTGTATCGGTTTGTTCAAAAAGGTCATTATTGCGGATCTGCTGGCCCCGATCGCAACCGCGGGTTTCGACAGCGGCCAGCCGCTGCATTTGGTGGAAGCCTGGACGACGTCGCTTGCCTACACCGGCCAGCTGTACTTCGACTTCAGCGCCTATTCCGATATGGCGATCGGCCTTGGCCTGATCTTCAACATCAAGCTGCCGGTCAACTTCAATTCGCCGTACAAAGGCACAAGCATCAAGGACTTCTGGGCGAGATGGCATATGACGCTCAGCCGCTTCCTGAAGGATTACATTTATATCCCGCTCGGAGGCAACCGCAAAGGCACGACGCGGACCTATATCAACTTGTTCCTGACCTTCCTGATCGGCGGATTCTGGCACGGAGCAGGCTGGACCTTTATCATCTGGGGAGCGATGCACGGAGCCGCGCAGGTCGTCCAGCGTCTGTGGCAGCTGACGGGCATCAAGATGAACAAGTATGTCGGCTGGTTTATTACGTTCAACTTCGTCAATATCGCCTGGGTCTTCTTCCGGGCGCAGCATTGGTCCGACGGTGTACGTATTCTCAAAGGCATGTTCGGAATGAGCGGCGTGATCCTGCCTCCGGATCTGCTGACCGCCGGCCTGCCGCTTGTCGCGGCTGCGCTGCTGATCGCTCTCTTCGCGCGCAACTCGATCGAATTGACGGAACGTTTCAAACCGACGTTCGGCCGGGCCGTATTCGCAGCTGCCCTCTTCATCGTCTCGCTTCTTTATTTCAACCAAATCAGCGAATTCCTCTACTTCAATTTCTGAATAAGGATTCGGTTCGTCATGGGGGAAGGTTATGGATAACAAAGGTTACCGCAAGTTTTTAATCAAATTCGCCGCCGCCACGCTGGTGTTCGCGCTGCTGGTCGGTTCGTTCATGTATATCGTCGATCCGCTTCAGATGTACCGGAAAGCGTCTTTTTACCCGGTGCTGTTCTCGTCGCAGGAACGTTATCAAAATGCCGGTCTTGCCCGCAGCTACGATTACGATACGATCGTTCTCGGCAGCTCGATGACGCAGAATTTCGTACCTTCGGATGTGGAGAGCGTGATCGGCGGGGAAGTGATGAAGCTGTCGATCGAAGGTTCGACCGCCATGGAACAAAGCACGGTCGGAAAGCTGGCCCTCGATACCGGAAAAGTAAAACGCGTCCTCTGGGGACTGGATTACTTTGCGATGCGTCAGGACCTGGATGCCGAGCCGGTCAATATGCCGATGTATATGTACGATAACAATCCGTTGAACGACTATGAGTATCTGTTCAATATTTCGAACGTCAAGCAGGCCGTCGGAGCGCTCACCCTGCCGGCCGACGATTACAAAGCGTACCGGAATCTCGATACGCTGCGCAACTGGGACAAGTCGGCCAAATACAGCCAGCAGGCCGTTTTGCAGACTTGGGAGAAAGCCCGGATCAAAGAGGTCGGATACGGCAAAAACGAGTTTTCCCTCGACAATGTGAAATCCGTGTTCGACAAGTATGTGCTGAGCCTAATCAAAGCCCATCCGGACGTCGAATTCACGTTTTATTATCCGCCGTACACGATTTTGCGTCAGCAGGTATGGGCGGAGACAAATCCGGTACGGGCCGAGAACCAATATGCGATGAAAAAGTATATGTTCGAGCAGTTCAGCCAGTATCCGAACGTCAAAGTGTACGATTTTCAGGAAGATACTTCGATCACCTACGATTTAAGCCAGTACAAAGACCTGTCCCACCACAGTCAGGCCGTCAATGAACGGATTATCCGCGAAATCGCCGAAGGCAAACATCTGGTGACGGCCGAAAACGTGGACAAGTTCAACGAAGAACTCGAAAGCCAGCTTGCGCATCTGGCCGTGGACATGGAGAGCGGCGCATTCAGCCTGTTCGTGTACGTCGACGGCAAGGAAGTGGAATTCGGCGTTCCGGCGCAGGTACGCGAAGGACGGATCCTGGTGCCGGTCAAAGAGCTGGCCGCAGCGCTTGGCGTGGAATTCGGCTTCGACGGTACAAGCGTCGTCAAGCTGCGCAAAGGCGAAGTTACGGCTACGCTGAACAAAGGCAGCGCCGAGATGGTCGTGCAAACCGGCGAGGACGCAGCCGGCGCCCGGACGATCGATCTCGGTTACGAGATGCAGAATCTCGGCGGCAGCATGATGGTGGCCGCTGAACCGACCGCCGAAGTGTTTGCAAAATCGCTCGAGGTGACCGAACCCGGGGATTACTTGAAAGAACTTCGGATCGAAACGAAATCTGCCGAATAGCAAAAGCGCCGTCAAACGGAATCTCTCCGTTTGACGGCGCTTTTTGTTTGTTTTTCCGCTGCTTATTCGGCTTCCTGCCTGCCGCCGGGCTCGGTCCCCGGCATAAACATCGGAGGCAGGGAGAGCAGCGAAGCGAGCTGGCGAAAGTGCTGTTGGTTGTTCAGCTCCTGCGACAGCTGCCAGCATTCGCGGACATGCGCCGCCGATTCGGCGGGGCGTCCCCGGCGGCGGTGGTAAATCGCCAGATGGTAATGCAGACTGGCGAAAGTGCTGCGGACGATCGGCTCCGGGTAATAATTGTCCGGCCTTTGCGCCAGATAAGTGTCGAGCGGGACGTAACGTTCTTCCAGCAGCCCGTCGATATCCGCTTCGTACCGGTTCGCGGCTTCCACCAGATTGACGAGGCCAAGCAGTGATTCGTTCGGATAGAGGTCCATGTATTCGGCGTACTGCGGCAGGATCGAGAAGTTGCCGAGCAGCAGTTCCAGATCGAGAGCATTCCCTGCCGCGAACACTTTGAATCGGGCGACTTCGGTCCGCCCGTCGTCGTCCATAATCTCGAAATTCTCCAGATTGCCGTAACGTTCCCCGTAAGGCCGGGCTTCCTCGTAGCGCCCTTGTCCGATGAGCGCCAGCTGTTTGTGGAGCAGAGCGCTGCCGTAATAGAACACGAGCGACTTGTTCGGCAGCGTCGGAGGGTCGTCCGGAAGAGACTGCATACCGGTTCGGCGCATCTCCTCGTACTGCTTCGAAGCGGCTTCGAACAGCTCGTCGGCCGCTGCTTCCATCTCGGGATATTTGCCCAGCTCGTAATATAGATTGCTCAGGCGGATCAGTGCATCGAGCTTCAGGCGGCCCGGCAGCAGAGAGCGGAAAGGCTCGAATTGTACGGCCGCTTTGAGATTCTCTTCGCCGTCGTCGCCGAGTCTGGCCCGCAGCAGGCGATAATGGCTGACCGACAGCCGCGCCGAACGCTGGTGTTTTTCATGCTCGATCACACTTTCGTAGAACGGCGCGGACTGAACGGATTTGCCGGCCATGAACAGTTCTTCGCCTTTTTCAAACACAAACGGGACATATTTCAGATCTTCAAGCAGCCGTTTGAGCACGCTGCGCACCAGATCGGTCCGGCCCAGCTCCGAACACGCAAGCAGAAAAGGTTCGATCCGCCGTCTGTTCGGTTTGCCTTCGTAAAAACATTCGCCGACATACTCGTCGAACAGCCAACCCGGCGGCATCCCAAGAGCTGTAGTGAGCGTTTCAAGCTGGTGAAAAGATACGGGTTTGGGAGGCGTGTTATTCAAAATGGCACTGAATACGCCTCGGTTGAGCCCCGATTTTTCGCTTAGTGTCGAGAAGTTATAGCCCTGTTTGGCCATTTCCTTTTCGATCGCCAAACGCAATTTGAACGATTTTTCCATGGTGCACCTCTTAGTGATCCGGTAGTTCCGACTGCCCGCTGTACATCAGCGTAAGCGAGGCCAGCAGCCGGAACATGCGATGATTGTTCAATTGATGCGATAGTTCCCAGCTTTGCAGCGCGGCACAAAGAGACTCCTCGGTCCGTCCCCGGTTGAAATGGTAGATCGAGAGTTGGACCAGCAGGCGGGCATACCGGTTGCGGACAAGCTGTTTGTGATACGGATTGTCCTGAAGTTTAAGGTTTTTCTGGAGATCGAGCGGAACCTGCCGCAGCCATTCGTCGACCGAAAAACCGAAGCGGTTGGCCGACTTCAAGATGACGATCACGCCGGCGAATACTTCTTTGGGGTGAAGGTCGAGCAGTCCGATGTACTCGGTCAGCACTTCGGTTTCTCCGCCTAGCAGTCTGCAGCCCAGGCGGTTGACATAGGCAAACGCGGCCAATTTGCCGGCGGCCTGCCGGGATCGGCTGTCCGTGCCGGCCAGCCAGCCGAGGGCTTCGTAATCCTGTGAACACGCGGCGGCGGCCTCGAAATCTTTTTTCTCGCAGAGCGCGATCTGTTTCATGATATAACCGTAGCCGTAAAACACGATCGGCGGCCGGCTCAGCGGTTCTTCGGGCCGGAACGGCGAGTGGGGGAGATGCCCGGGAGTGCCGAATAGGCGCAGACAAAGCGAGATTAATTCGTCCGCGGATTTTTCCAATTCCTCCGCGTCTATCCGGCTGCAGTAAAGGCTGCCCATAACCGTCAAAGCCTCCAATTTAAGCTCATCCGGCAGGTTGTCGCGGTAAGGCGTGAAAGCGTTAAGTTCTTTCGAATTGTTCTCTTCGTCCTCGCCGAGCCTGAGCAGGAAGAGACGGTAATGGCAGATCGCTTTTTCGATCGAGTGACGGTCTTCGTGGTGAATAAGCAGATACTCATACAGACGTTCGACGAGCGGTTTTGGTTCGGAATTTTTGCTGCATTCTTCGGCGATACCGAACAGCAGCGGAAGATAACGGGCTTCGCCCTTCAATCGGTGAAGGACTTTCTCCAGGCATTCCGAGTGTCCGAGCTCGATACAGCGTTTCAGGAACGGTTCGATCCGGCTTCGGCCCGGCCGTCCGCTTAGGAAGCATTCGTCGACATAAAGGTCGAAATAGGTATCTTCCTTAAGTCCCAAAGCTTCGGTGATTTTCGTTAGATGCTGAAAAGGCATAGGATTGCGCCGGGAGGAGCCGCCGACAAAAATCAGGCTGAGCGATCCCCGAAGGATCCCCGTTTTTTCCGACAGGACGGAAAAGTTGTATCCCCGCTGCCGCATATCCTGTTTGATCGCCGAGCGGAGTGAGTGGGAAGTCTGCATGGATGGCACCTCGGTCAGAAATATGAAAAAGCCAACCCGGCGTATGGCATGCGGAAAGTTTGTGCACCGGCAAAGAGGAAAAGCGCGGAAAAGGCTAATTCAACCATTATAAGCTCCGATAGTGAAACGTTTATATGGTGTGTTTAATATCTGGATTAATGAAAATAGATTGGGGCTATTCAATCAAGTTATTAAAAATCACAATAAAAAATGCCACTATGCGCTTAGAGGCGCATAGTGGCATTCCGGGTGAATCAGCTTCCCATGCCATGACCCATTGTGCTGAACGCAGGGGTTTGATCGGCAGATACCGTAGATACTGGAGAAGTGACAAGCAAGAAAGTAGCGGACAAGATTAGAACCATACTTGCGATTGATTTACGCATTACGATACATCTCCTTCATAAGCGCCTCATATTTTTGTTTCTGCGCTGTTGTTGAGAAATTCCTAAACTCTTCGAAGAAAGGAATACACTTCATGAAAATGTTCTTATTACGTATTTTAATAGAAACTTGAAGAGATTGTAAAGAGTAATCAATCGCTGTCACATAATTTTCTTTTCGAATGTAGTATTCGGCAAGGTGATAGAAAATATTTGACATGGTATGGGTAATCGTAGCTTGATCGTAATAGCTCTCTTTAACTTGGAATACTTGATCTGTATCGATCAGATAAGTGGAAAATTTAAGAATGATAGAGTCGATGAAAAACCCGTATTGATTCGAGGATTTTATGATTGTCAATAAACCGGAAAGAACTTCTTGAGGATTTTTCTCCAGAAACTCGGAATATTCATTCAAGTATTCTGTGTTGCCCATTAAAATTTCAAGATTCAATCGATTGGCTTTGGCAAAAAGTTTGAACTTTTCGACTTCTTTTTCTGCTTGGTCGTCCAAGATTTCAAACCAGCTTAAATCCGCATATTTTTCAATATACAATTTGGCTTGTTCGTATTCGCCTTGAGCTTCAAACATAATTCCTTTGGCCAAGTATCCCTGACCGTAATATTTGACAAGAGGCCGTTCCGTAAGCAAAGGTTCATACTTCTTGTATTTGATTCTCTTCATATTTTCGTTTTCGTATACGTTTGCAGAGAATGCGATCAATTCATCTGCATAATGCCCGGCAATCTTCCATCGTTCGAGGGAGTAATAGACTGTAGTTAACTGCAGCAGCCCATCCAAACGGTGATGATCGGGAAGCTTTCCGCAGAATGGTTCGAATCGCAGTGCCGCCCTAAGATTCTGCTCATTGTCTGCACCGATCATGGCTCGGAAAATCCGATAATGGCTGACCGCCAACCGCTCCGAATGATGGTATTTCTCGTTCTCCACCACGCACTCATAAAAAATAAGCGACTCCTGGACTTTTCCCGCCGTGAAAAGCGTCTCCGCAATGTCGAAGATCATCGAGACATGCTTGAGGTCTTCGAGCAGGCGAGACAGCACTTCGCGAATACAATCCTTGCGGCCGAGTTCGGCACAGCGGATCAGGAACGGTTCGACGCGGCGGCGATTCGGCTTGCCGTCGTAGAAGCATTCTTCAATATACAGGTCGAACATCCAGCCTTCCGGTTTGCCGAATGCCCGGGTGATCGTTTCCATCTGGTTCAATGAGATCGGTTTCGGCGGGCTTCCGTTAAGAATGGCGCTGAAAATCCCGCGGTTAATGCCGGATAATTCGCCGAAACTGGAAAAATTCATCCCAAGTTCCGCAATCCCGTTTTCAATTTCCGAACGGAGAGTCATTGTCGTTTCCATCTCTGCACCTCGCTCACGCTGCTAAAGTCCGTTTGGCATTCAGCTTCTCATATAATTCTTTTAATACTAGTAATTTACAATATACAGGACGGAAGGAATACAGGTCAATCGCTTTTCTCGCAGGGAAATACCGAATGGCATAGCGGCGGAAAAAACTCTGTCCTCCGGGCCTTCGGAAGACGGAAATGGGTTTGCCATACGCGGTGAAATGAAGCTTTGAGTTATATATCGGAAGGAAGCAGGCGTACGTGATAGTAATTTTGGTCTATAACGAATATAAGTATTTTTGACGCAAAAGAAAAGAATAGGAATTGTGGGACCGGATTGCGGGTCTTTCCGCGGCGCGCGGTTGCAATTTTGCGTCCGGGAAGCGAAAATAGGTGGAAAGCGGCACAGCCGCACGGAACAGCCTTCTACACGAATAAGGAAGGGGCAAATCGGCCGATGAAAAGACTTGAAGGAAAGCGCGTGGCGATCACCGGTCCGCGCAAATCCGAAGAATTGAGCAAAATCGTGCAGAATATGGGCGGAATCGCGCTGGTTCGTCCGGCGCAGGGAACGGTCTTTCTGGACGAACCGGAACTGGGCGGCGGGATCTCGGAATGGATTCGCCTCAAGCCCGAATGGTCGATCCTGACGACCGGCATGGGACTTGAAGCGCTGATCAACACCGCGCAGGAAATGGAATTGTCGGAGGCTTTTATGGAAGCGATCGCCCGTTCGAACATTGCGGCGCGCGGGTACAAGACGGTAAACGCCCTGAAGAAACGCGGACTCGCCCCGCTTGTGCGCGACGATGACGGCAGTACCGAAGGTCTGATACGCCAGTTGGAAGAACATGATTTTGCAGGCAAGAACGTCATCGTGCAGCTGCACGGCGATCCGGCGCCCCGACTGGTTTCCTGGCTGGAAGGGCGCGGCGCCTCGGTCCGTACGATTCTGCCCTACAAGCATATCGCGCCGCCGGAAGAACAGTTGGAGCAGCTGCTAGGCGATATTCTGGAACGCCGTGTCGATGCCGTAACGTTTACCAGCGGGCCGCAGGTCAGGTTTCTGATTCGGCATGCGGCCGAAGGCGGTAAGGAAGAAGCGCTGCGTGCTTCGTTCGAACACGAAGTGGTGGCGGTTGCGGTCGGCAAAGTCACGGCCCAATCGATTCACGAAGAAGGAATCGCACGCGTCGTGGCTCCAAAAGAAGAACGCATGGGCAGCATGATGGTAGAGCTGGCGAAGTATTATGCGGCTTCCCGAAGCGAAAACGAGCCGGGTATCGAAGACGGAGAGCAAAAAGCCCCTTTGTAACCGGACTCTCGCTTCTGTGAAGGCGGAACCGGGCAAGCGAACGTATCCTATTTGAAAACGGAGGAATCATTGATGAGCGATCTGTTGAAAAAGGCGTTGTCTCTGGGAATCGGCCTGACGGTGGCAAGCAAGGAAAAGGTAGAAAAAGTGGTGGACGATCTGGTGAAAAAAGGCGAGATTGCTCCTTCGGAATCGAAAGCGGTCGTCAGCAAGCTGATCGAGCGGGGAGAAGAAGAACGTTCGGCGATCAAAAACATGGTACAAGAACAAGTGCGCCGCGTATTGAAAGAAATCGACGTTCCGGCGGGAAGCGAAGTGGACAGCCTGGAGCAGCGGATCGCGGTACTGGAGCAGCGCGTGGTCCAGCTTGAGAGCGGCAAGCCTGCGGTAACGGCAGACCCGGCTGCGGAAACGAACAACTACCGGACGCATGCTCCGGGAGAAACGACGGCCGAGTAAATGGCTGTCCATATCCGGCATGCCGGCCGCTACCGGGAAATCGCGGTCGCATTGATCCGGCACGGCTTCGGCTATATGGTCGAAGAAATGGGCCTGACGCGCGTACTGCGCCTCCCGATCAGCTGGATTCGGCGCGAAGCGCCGGAAACGAAAACGCTGGGCGAACGCATCCGGCTGGTTATGGAAGCGCTGGGCCCTACGTTTATCAAGCTGGGGCAGCTCGCAAGTACGCGTGCGGACCTGCTGCCGGCTTCCGTTGTGCAGGAATTGTCGAAGCTGCAGGACGAAGTGCCGCCGTTCGAAGCGGCGGAAGCGCGGAGGATCGTGGAACTGGAACTCGGCGGCCCGATCGAAGATTTCATGAGCGAATTTTCGGAAGAGCCGATCGCGGCCGCTTCCATCGGACAGGTGCACAGCGCCCGCATGGTCGACGGCGGTCAGCGGGTAGCGGTCAAGGTGCAGCGTCCGGGCGTCAAACGTCAGGTGATGCGCGATCTCGAAATTTTGCACGATCTGGTCGGACTGGGCGAGAAACGCTGGGAGTGGGTGAACCGCTATCAGGTAACCCAGCTCGTCGAGGAATTTTCCCGATCGATGGAAGCGGAACTCGATTATACGTCGGAAGCCCGCAACATGGAGCGGATCTCCGCGCAGTTCGAACAGGACAAACACATTCATGTGCCTGCGGTGTTCTGGGATTGCACTTCCGAACGCGTGCTGACGATGGCTTTTGTCGAAGGCGTCAAGCCGACGGACCGGGTGTACCTGGAGCACCGCGGCTACGATGTCAAAGAAATTGCGTCGCGGATCGTCAATGCCGTGCTGAACCAGATTTTTATCGCCGGGTTTTTCCATGCGGATCCCCATCCCGGCAATATGCTGATCATGAAAGACGGTTCGATCACGTTTCTGGATTTCGGCATGGTCGGCCGGCTCAGTCCGGATATGCGGGAGTATCTTTCTTCGCTGGTCATTGCGCTGATGCGGCAGGATACGCCGGCAATGGTCCGGGCGATCGAGCGGATGGGCATGATCCACGAAGATACCGACGTCAGCGCGTTGAAGCGCGATCTGGAACGCTTGAGAGAGCGTTATTACGACGTCGCTTTTTCCGATGTCAATCTGGGCCAGGTCATCAACGACTTTTTCTCGACCGCGCGCCAGCACGGGATCGGGATTCCGCCGGACCTGCTGATGCTGGGCAAAGCGCTGGTGACGACGGAAGGCATGGTGGAGCAGCTTGACCCTACGCTGAGCATCGTGACGTTGGCGGAGCCGTTCGGCCGCAAGCTGGCCAGAGAAAAATTCGGACCCGAACGGCTGCGCCGCAAAACGATAAACGGAGCGCTCGGTTTGGCCGATTCGCTTGCGGGGCTGCCGGACCGGCTGCGTCACCTGACCTCTTTTATCAGCGGCGGGCGCGTCAAAGTCGAGCTCGAAATGCCGGAACTGCGCAAAGCGTCGAGAGGGGTGGACCGGCTGGTCAACCGCCTCGCGTTCAGTATCGTGCTGCTGGCTTTCAGTATCGTGATGGCGGGGCTTGTGGTCGGAGCCTCGCTGTCCCAGAAAGAAACCGTGATCTGGAACTATCCGATTATCGAAATGGGTCTGGGCGTCGCGGTTCTGATGGTTCTGCTGCTGCTCTTCTCGATTTTCAAATCAGGGCGATTCTAGCGAAAAAACATAGGTATAACCTGCGAATTTGCTGAAAATGCGGGATTAAACGGGTCAGAAGGCGGAAATGTTCGAAAATCGCCTTCTGGCTTCATTTTTTGCCGCCCTGCTTCTGTAGCCGTAGCTGTTCGAATTGGGTATAATGAGGGTCTTGACTACAACGGACCCGGGTTTTTCTGAAAGGGGAAAACGCACATTTTATACCGCGGGTTTGTTCCAAACGCGAACAAGGCAAGTTTCGGTGAAACCTGTTAAGCCGCGCGTTTGCTGCAAACGCGAATCGGGCAAGTTTCGATGAAACCTGCTAAATCGCGCGTTTGCTGCAAACGCGAATCGGACAAGTTTCGATGAAACCTGCTAAATCGCGCGTTTGTTCCAAACGCGAATAGAATAGAGGTTGGTTATGGAGCTAAGACAGCAGTGGTTAGGAAATGTGCGCGGCGATATTCTCTCCGGAATCACGGTGGCGCTCGCACTCATTCCGGAAGCGATCGGATTCTCGATCGTGGCGGGTGTCGATCCGATCGTGGGTCTGCACGCGTCGATCGTCATTGCGATCGTGATCGCTTTCGTCGGCGGCCGCGCGGGCATGATCTCGGCGGCAACCGGCGCGATGGCCGTACTGATGGGCGGATTATACCGCGAGTACGGGATGGAGTATTTGCTCGCTGCGGGCATATTGGCCGGTATTATTCAGGTTCTGCTCGGAGCTTTCGGTATCGGACGGTTTATCACGTTTATCCCGAAGCCCGTCATGACGGGTTTCGTCAATGCGCTGGCGATCATTATCTTTATGGCGCAGATTCCGCAGTTTGTCGGAGCGGGACCGGCGATGTATATCGTGGTCGCGGGAACGCTGGCCATTATCTATATCCTGCCCCGATTTACCAAAGCCGTTCCGGCGCCTCTTGTCGCGATTATCGTCATGTCGCTGATTGCCGTATGGCTGAAACTGGACGTCAAGACGGTCGGGGAAATGGGCGAACTAGGCAATACCCCGCCGCTTTTCCATATCCCGCAGATCGATTTGTCCTGGGAGATGTTCAGCGTCATCCTGCCGGTGTCGATTTCCCTGGCATTGGTCGGCCTGCTGGAATCGCTGCTGACGGCGACGATCGTGGACGATATGACGGACAGCAAGAGCAGCAAGAACGTCGAAGCGCGCGGTCAGGGGATCGCCAATATCGTCAACGGATTTTTCGGCGGTATGGCGGGGTGCGCGATGATCGGACAGTCGGTCATCAATATCAAGTCGGGCGGCCGCGGGCGGCTGTCGACGTTTACGGCCGGCGCATTCCTGCTGGTATTGTTGGTCCTGCTCGGAAATGTGGTCAGTCAGATTCCGCTTGCGGCGCTGGTCGGTGTCATGATCATGGTGTCGATCGGGACGTTCGACTGGAGCTCGCTTTACCGGGCGAACAAGATTCCGATTGCCGATACGATCGTGATGCTCATCGTGGTCGGGATCGTCGTGGTCACGGATAATCTGTCGATCGGCGTAGGCGTGGGCGTCGTGCTGTGCACGCTGCATTTCGGCTGGAAGATCGCGAAGCTGAAAGTGACGGCAGGCACGGAAGACGGGGTAAAAGTATACGAAGTGCGCGGCCAAATGTTTTTCGGAACGGCGTCGCATTTTGTGGATCATTTTACGCCGGCAGGCGATCCGGACAAGGTGGTTATCGACTTTTCGCATTCGCAGGTATGGGATCACTCGGCCGCTTCGGCGGTATCCCGGGTCAAATTCGAGTATTACAAGTTGGGCAAGCAGGCAGAGATCCGCGGACTGAACGACGAGAGCCGCAAAGCAGTTGAAAAAACGGGACTTTCCGCGCCTTCGGGCCATTGATTTCGGAAAAGGGGTATCCGCTTGGACGGATGCCCCTTCTTTTGGAATTCGCACAAGCGAATGCCAGCATCGCGGAAGAAGTCCCCACACGGAGGAATGAACAGAATGAAGACATTTAAAGATTTGGGGATCGCTCCCGAGGTGCTGGACCGTTTGCAGGCACAGGGCATTACCGTACCGACTCCGGTACAGCAGGCATCGCTTCCATTGGCACTGGCCGGACGCGACCTGATGGTTCAGGCGCAGACGGGCACAGGCAAGACGCTGGCCTTTATCCTGCCGATTCTGGACAAGATCGCGGCCGGACGGGAATGGAACGACGGCGGACGCTCGGAAGGCATGGGCCTTCCGCCCGCTCTGGTCGTGGCGCCGACGCGCGAACTGGCTCTGCAGATTACGGTCGAAGCCCGCAAGATGGCCGGGCCGGAAATGCGGATTCTGTCCGTTTACGGCGGTCAGGACGTCGAAGCGCAGCTGCACAAGCTCAAAAGCGGCTGCGACCTCGTCATCGGTACGCCGGGACGTCTGCTGGACCATATTCGCCGCGAGACGCTGAAGCTGGGTAAAGTCAAGACGCTGGTGCTGGACGAAGCGGATCAAATGCTGCATATGGGCTTCCTGAAAGAAGTCCAGGCGATCATCGAAGCGACGCCTCCGTCCCGCCAGACGATGCTGTTCTCGGCGACACTGCCGGACACGGTCCGCCATCTGGCCGGCGCGTATACCAAAGACGCCGAGCAGATCAGCATTACGCCAACCGAGAAGATTCCGGCGCGCAATATTCGCCAGATCGCGCTTGAATGTACGGATCGCAACAAGTACGATGCGCTCAAATTCCTGATCAACCGCGACAATCCTTATTTGGCGGTTGTGTTCTGCCGCACGAAGCGCCGCGCTTCCAAGCTGAACGAAGAGCTGCAGATGGAAGGGTACAATTCCGCGGAACTGCACGGCGACTTGTCGCAAAACAAACGCGAACAGGTCATGCGCGCGTTCCGTGACGCGCGTCTGCAGATCCTGATCGCGACGGATGTCGCGGCACGCGGTCTCGATGTCGAAGGCGTCTCGCACGTCTTCAACTTCGATATCCCGCAGGATACGGACAGCTATATCCACCGGATCGGCCGTACCGGCCGCGCCGGGGACAAAGGCTTGGCTTATACGTTCGTTACGCAGCGCGAGCAGAGTACGCTTGATCTGATCGAAGACGCGACGAAGCAGCGTCCGGAACGCGTCGCCTTCCAGAACGGCGGCATTATCCGGGTTGCCGACGCGACGCGCCGTCCAAGCGAAGGACGGGAAGAACGTGCGGGCCGCGAAGGTTCCGTCAAGGGCGGTGCGCGGCGCGGCTCCGGCGGAGGGCGCAGCAATCAGGAAGGCGGCCGCGGACGCCGCGGCGAAGGCGGCGAAGGTTCGCGGAGCGGCACGCGCCGCGTAGCCGGCGGCGAAGACCGTGCCGGACGCGACGGCGCGGGCGCCAATCGCCGGGGCGGCAGTTCGCGCGGCGACAGCGCGGGCCGTGGCGGAGCCGCGCGCAGCGAGAGCGGCTCCGCAGGAGCCGGACGCACGGGCCGCGGCAGCGAGCCGAGCCGAAGCGGCGGGTACTCGCGCGGCGGCGACTCGGAGCGCAGCAGCGGATCCGCACGCGGAGGCCAGGGGCAGGGGCAGGGCCGCGGCGGCAAGAGCGGATCCGGCCGCGGTTCCGATTCCGGCAGCCGCGGCAGTCGGCGCCGCTAAGCGACCGGCCATGCAGGGATAAGGTAGGGCAAAAGGGCCTCAGGAATTTTCCTGAGGCCCTTTTTTTAAATTTCCGTACATCTTGTTCATCAGTTCCCGGAACTGCTCTCGTTCTTCGGGCGAGAAATTGCCAAACGTCAGGCCGTCGATCTCTTCGACGGCCTGACGGACGCGGCGGGAAATTTCATGGCCTTCCCGGGTGAGCCGAACCCGCCATACCCGCTGATCGGAAGGGTCCGAGAACCGTTCGATAAAACCTCCCTGTTCCAAACGGGTCAGCATGACGGTGAGGGTCGCCGGCTTGATATGCATGCGCTCGGCCAGCTCTTTCTGGTTCAATCCTTCCTGGCTGGACAGGATAAAAAAGACCGGCGCTTGGCCGGGATGGATATCGATCGATTGATGCGCTTCGTGCATACGGCCGTGATGCGCGCGAAGCGTCCGGATAAACAGATGCGTCAATTCGGCAGAATCTTCGGTGGGTTCGTTCGGCACAAATATTCTTCCTTTCGGCTGCAGGGTATCGGAGAGATTGTTCACTGGACCGCTCTCAAAACGTACGTTCAGATATAACAGACCGAAGAAGCCTTCGTCAATACATCCGGCTGTTTCCTTCTCTTGGGGAGGTAAGGGCAGCTTTGTAAAAAGTATGCTTTTATGTGAATTTAGCAAAATTTGTTTTTTACTATCAGCACCTATGATTAAAAAGTAAGCACGAGAAAGAAGGTGACCGCATTGGCTTACTATTCATATCGCAACGAAGAACCGCTGTATACCATGATCGAGCATCTGCGACATGAACTGCTGAAGATCACGGAACATAAAAGTTTTTGTGACCGGGACGTTGTCGAATTGAGCCAGCGGTTGGACGCTTATATTGTACTCGCGCAGCGGCAGAAGTCGCAGCCTCCGACCGTGCGGGCAAGAAAGCTTCAGTAAGCCGCCTGCGGGAAGTCGAACGGTGTCTGCCGTCTTTCCGTTTATAGGACTTTCTCGTCATGAATGACGCCGAAGCCTTACCATTAAGTCTCGTGAAAAACCGTTTTGTCAAAACGTATGGATTCCGGCCCCACCGATCCGTCTTTTGACCAAAGCGGTTTTTTCTGTACGCAAATATGAAAAAAGCAACCCGCCGATGAAAAGCCAGCTGGTGTTTACATTTTTTATTTTTTTATTTTTTTGTTATCTTGATGTACGAACTCTTTGCAGTTACAATGAATTTAAAGTGGTCTTGCTTATAAAACCGGCTCTGTCCGGAGCTCCGACCGTTTGTAATCTTACATTAATGAGCATACAGAATGAACAAAAGATAGAGCTTATTACGTAATTTATCTAGTATTTTATATATTTTCGAACAAAAAGTAGCAATTCATCCGAAATATGTTATACTGCGTATTAAATAAACCTTTTGCTAAACTCTAACTTCACATAGAGAGGAATTCAAAATGAAGGATACCGGAATGATTCGTAGTTTGGACAGTCTCGGAAGAATTGTAATTCCCAGCGAGATTCGGGGAACGCGAAATATTGAGATCGGCGATTCGTTGGAATTTTTCGTAACGGACGACGGCATGCTCGTGATGCGCAAGTATAAGTCCACCGAGTGTGCGTTCTGCCGTACGCTTGACAGCGTGATTTACTACAAGGATCAATTCGTATGCGCTTCGTGCCTGCAGCAGCTGAAGCATGCTCCGGCAGTGCCGGTGCAGCAGTCGCCGGCCATCGAAGAATCCTCTTCCAAAAAGCGGATCCGCGTGTCGGATATGCTGCCGCGTCTGGAGCAGGCTTTGATCGACCACCCGGAAGCCAGCCAGAGCGAGATTGCCCAGATGTTGGGCATCAGCCAGAGTCGGGTCAGCCAGCTCAAGAAGCAGCTAAAGTACAAAGCCTGATTCACGCCGTACTCTCGTTTGAACGTATCCCGGAATGCCGCCGGAGTACGGGAAAGGTCCGAAAGCCAAGGGGGCTTTCGGGCCTTTTTTGTATACTCATCGACCGAAGCCGCGGCAAATTTAACTTGACATTTGATAATGATTATCAGTATCTTAGACAGTAATGAAGAAACCGTGAAGATCCGATGATCTTTATATCCGATATTTAATTCCAACCGACACTGCTGTTGTTATTCGTATAGAAGTTCGTGAATTTGCTTGCCGTCACGGCCCCAGATTTTCCGGAAAGGAATGATTCAAGCGATGTTCCGTTTAAGTACAACGAATCTCGATATTGCCTATGAGGACCGTCTGATCGTCAAAGATCTTAATATTGAAATCCCGCAGGGCAAAATCACTGCGCTCGTCGGAGCTAACGGCTCGGGCAAATCGACCATTCTCAAAACGATGGCCCGTTTGATGCGCCCCAAGAGCGGAAGCGTACTGCTCGACGGCAAATCGATCCACAAGCAATCGACCCGAGACGTGGCCAAACAGCTGGCCATCCTGCCGCAAACCCCGACCGCTCCGGAAGGATTAACCGTGACCGAACTGGTATCTTACGGTCGTTTCCCCCATCAGAAAGGGTTCGGTTCGCTGAAAGCCGAAGACAAAAAAATCGTGGAATGGGCGCTTGACGTTACCGGTATGCGCGAATTCCATGACCGTCCGATCGATCAGCTCTCCGGAGGCCAGCGCCAGCGGGCCTGGATCGCGATGGCTCTGGCTCAGGAAACGGATATTCTGTTCCTGGACGAACCGACCACGTATCTCGACATGGCGCATCAGCTTGAAGTGCTTCAGCTGCTGCACGACCTGAACAAGACGGAAGGACGTACGATTGTCATGGTCGTGCACGATTTGAACCATGCGTCCCGTTTCGCCCAGCATATGATCGCGATCAAGAACGGCGAAGCGCTGGCCGCAGGTACGCCGCTTGAAGTCATGTGTCCGCTTGTTATGCACGAAGTCTTCGGCATCGAAGCCGATATCGTGACCGATCCGCGCACCGGCGTGCCGCTGTGTCTGCCTTATGCGCTTTACGCGCTCTCCGAAGAACGCAAGCGCGGAACCGGCATAACTCCCGCTGCGATTGCTCCGGGCGAAGATACGCTTCGTACCGCTTTGCAGTAATCGCAAACGGCGGCGGGCCGCTGACGAAGACCGAAGCTTCTTTTTCGTTGTATCCACCAACCGCGCTTGGGCAGGCTTTTGCCGGGCGCGGTTTTTGGGTTTTTGGAAAACAGTGACAAAAGGCATGATACAGCGTCTCTAAAGACTTTGTTACCGCACTCATTGTGTCAGAACGGTGAAATCGAGAAGAAACATGTATTTCGGGCTTGCAATGTGAAATATATCACACTATAATAGAGATATCAGGTGAACGAATTCACAATCACTTGAACGGGAACGGACTTTCCGGCCAAGCTTATCCCGCTTTTTTTTAACTCGATATGTACCTATTTTCACAAAAGAAAAGTTGTCTTTATTCGCTTCACTCACATAAAACTATCCTATTGGAGGAATTCACTCATGAAGATCGCAGTTATCGGTTGTACACACGCAGGAACCGCCGCTATCGTCCGTACCGCCAAGCTTTATCCGGATGCCGAAATCACGGTATACGAGCGCAACGACAATATCTCGTTCCTGTCGTGCGGAATCGCGCTGTACGTCGGAGGAGTGGTCAAAGATCCGAACGGACTCTTCTATTCTTCCCCTGAACACCTGATGACGCTGGGCGTTCAAACCCGGATGCGGCACGAAGTGCTGAACGTGGACGCTTCCGGCAAAACGCTGACGGTCCGCAACCTGGAAACGGGCGAAGAGTTCGGCGATACGTTTGACAAGCTGATCGTGACTACCGGATCGTGGCCGATCGTGCCGAAATTCGAAGGCATCGAGCTCGAGAACATTATTCTTTCGAAAAACTTCAACCATTCCAATACCATTATCGAAAAATCGAAAACGGCGAAAAAAGTCGTCGTCATCGGTGCCGGCTACATCGGGGTCGAGCTGGTCGAAGCTTTTGAAATGAACGGCAAAGAAGTGACGCTGATCGATGCCGAGTCGCGTATCCTGAGCAAATACCTGGATGCCGAATTCACGGACCGTATCGAAGAATCGCTGACCGAACAAGGCATTCAACTGGCTCTGGACGAAAAAGTGGTGCGTTTTGAAGGCCAGGCGGGCAGCGTACAAAAAGTCGTCACGACCAAAGGCGAACACGAAGCGGATCTGGTGATTCTGTGCATCGGTTTCCGTCCGAACACGGAACTGCTCAAAGGACAGGTCGACATGCTGCCGAACGGCGCCATCCTGGTCGACAACTATATGGAAACCAGCGTCAAGGACGTCTATGCGGCCGGAGACAGCTGCGCGATCCGTTACAACCCGACCGGCAAAGCCGCCTATATCCCGCTTGCAACCAACGCGGTACGTATGGGTACGCTCGTCGCGCTGAACCTGGTCGAGAAGAAAATCGCTTATATGGGCACCCAGGGTACGAGCGGCATCAAGATTTACGAAGACAATATTGCGGCTACCGGCATGACCGAAGCGGCTGCATTGGAAGCGGGACTTGATGTGGCAACGGCCATGTTCGAAGACAACTATCGTCCGGAGTTCATGCCGGAATACGAGAAAGCGACATTCAAGATCGTATTCGAAAAAGACAGCCGCCGCATCGTCGGAGCGCAGCTGATGTCCAAAGTGGATCTGACCCAGTCGATCAATACGCTGTCGGTCTGCATCCAGAACAAGATGACCGTCGAAGAATTGGCCTTTGTCGACTTCTTCTTCCAACCGCATTACAACAAGCCTTGGAACTACCTGAACTCCCTCGGTTTTGCCGCGATGGAAGCCCAGCCGACTGCCGAGATCGAAGAGAAAGCGGCCCGTTCCGTCAAAGAACAAACCAACGTATAATCGTCAAACTGTGTACAGGAGGGTTGTTTGCGAACGCGCCTTCCGGAATATAGAAGAAAAGCCCGCCTACCCGGCGGGCTTTTTCGCGTTAGGCTGCATCCGGGAGCGAAGACTCAGGCCTTGTCCGCCCATAGCGGAACATCCTGCTCAAAGCCCGAGAAATCGGTCCAGATCCGCTCCGAGCGTTCCAGAGTGTCGGTGATCTCCGGTTCGCCGAACGGAACAGCCCAGAGGATCGCAAACATGCATTCCATGGCGCAGTACAGCGATATTCTCCGCCAAAAATCGGGATCATGCGGTCCGCTCTCCCGGTAGCCGTCGAGCTGACCTTGGGCAAAAGGTAGGCTGATCCGGCTGGTGAACGTTTCCAGTCGGTTAAAGTCCCGGTACGGATCGCCGCCGCCCGAGCGGTTGAAGTCGATAATGTTCAACTGCCCGTCGGGTCCGATAATCATATTGCCGGGATGGTAATCGCCCTGCCGGAAAGACGGCAGAGCTCTATCGAGAATCGGCAGCCGCGCTTCGATCTGCGACAGCAGACGCTGCCTTGCAGGAAGGCGGTATCCGCATTCCTCGTAAGCGGCACGTTTGCGTTCCAGCTCGCGGCGCAGCGTAACGGCGGGAGGTTCGGTACGGACCGGAGCCGGCAGTCCGTGCATACGGCGCAGCCATATCCCCGCCGAGTGTCCATGTCCATAGGCTTCTTCGGCGGGCAGATCCGGCAGAAGATCCTGGGCATCTTCGCCTTCGATCCAGCTTAGCAGCGAATAGACGAACGGAGCGCTGCCGGGATCGTTGGTCTCGGTCGAGTCCGCGCGGCAGATGCCGAAATCGATCGGTCTCGAACTGGGAATGCCCAGAGAAGCAGCCTGACCGACCCGGATATATTCGGCACGTTTGGATTCGGCAAGCGAAGCTTCGGATACCCGCAGCAGCATGGAGGCACCGCCCGTCGCGCCAATCCGGTATTTACGGTCGGCCGACCAGCCTTTGTCGATCAGCTCGGCGCTGATCCAGGTGTCGGAACCGGGAATGGCTTCCATCCAGCGAGGGATCGGGGTTTGCTTGGAAAAGCTGCCGTTCACGGCGGTCGCCACCTTTCGTAGGAGTTTGTCCACCTTCTATTTTAGTATACCGAAGCAGCAGAAAAGAGAGGAAAGAAAATTAAGTGAAAGTTTTCACTTTATTTCGGATTTTATGACGTTTATCACGTACCTGCCCGATCTTCTGGGCTAAAATGGGTTACGACAAGGGAATGTTCAAATTTTAGCTATAAAGGGGACATCAACAATGGCTTACAACAAACCGCCGCAAATCGCGGAAGTCACGGTTGAGAACGGCGTCAAAAAGGCGCATAATCCGCTCTCTTCCGTGCTGATTCTCGGATTCCTGGCCGGGGCGTTTATTGCACTTGGATTTCTGCTCGATATCCGGGTAATCGCGAACACGCCGGAAGAATGGGGCAGCATGGCCAACTTTATCGGGGCAGCCGTATTCCCGGTGGGGCTGGTTCTGGTTCTGCTGGCCGGCGGAGAACTGCTGACCGGCAATATGATGGCCGTGCCGCTTGCCCGTATGGCGCGGCGCATCACGACAGGCGAAATGATGAAGAATCTGGTTCTGATTACGATCGCCAATTTCGCCGGCGCTCTCTTCGTCGCCTATTTCTTCGGACATATCGTAGGCCTTACCGCTTCGGGTCCTTACCTGGACAAGTTGGTCGACATGGCCGGGCATAAGATCGACAGTACCTTCCTGCAGTCGTTTATCTCCGGGATCGGCTGCAACTGGCTGGTGGCTCTGGCCGTGTGGCTCAGCTACGGAGCGGACAATATGAGCGGCAAGATTCTCGGCATCTGGTTCCCGACCATGGCGTTTGTCGCGATCGGCTTCCAGCACGTTGTCGCCAACATGTTCCTGATTCCGGCCGCCATCTTCGAAGGCCATTTCACCTGGGGACAATATTTCGTGAACTTTGTACCGGTATGGCTCGGCAATCTGGCCGGAGGTGCCATCTTTGTCGGCGCCGCCTATTGGGGCACTTATCTGCGCAAACCCGCCGAAGCCAAGGCAGAGGCGGCCAAATTACCCGGTTACACGGCTCCCGAGCTGCAGAAGCACGCTTGAGAACGAACCGAACAAAAGCCGAACCGATCCAAAAAAGAACCCGCTCCTTGCCGTTTTAACGGCTTGGTCGGGTCTTTTGGCAGGTTGGAAAGCAGGGGGAGCACCCCATTATTGTTCGAGTCGTTCTTTTGCGGTTGTGTCCAAAAGAACCGGCCCGATCAGGTGCGTTCTTCGGTCAGCACCTGAGGATTCTCCGGTGCCCGGTAAGCTTCCATACGGTCCAGCAGGTCGGCGGGGCCTTCGGCCGTCAGCATCATCGCCCGATGATGAGGCATGACGAACCCTTCGCCGGTCATCCGGTCGAACAAAGCGATCAGCGGGTCGTAATAGCCGGCCGAATTCAGCACGCCGGTCGGCTTCGTATGCAGGCCGAGCTGTGCCCAGGTGAAAATCTCGAAGTATTCTTCCATCGTACCGGAGCCGCCGGGCAGCGTAATGAAGCCTTCGGCCAGCTCCGCCATCTTGGCTTTGCGTTCGTGCATGGATTTGACCATGATCAGCTCGGTCAGGCCCGTGTGGGCAATCTCCCGGCCCTGCATGAAGTCCGGAAGCACGCCTACAGCCTGGCCGCCGTTTTCCAACACCGCGTTGGCGACTGCGCCCATCAGACCCATGCGCGAACCGCCATAGACCAATTTGATTTCTCTGCGAGCCATCTCGCGGCCCAAAGCTCTGGCACTGTCCATATACGCGGGAGAAGCGCCTTCTCTCGAGCCGCAGAATACCGCTATGCTGTTTGGCATGATGCAAGTCTCCTTTTTGTTGAAAGTCTATGAGGTCGCGAAAAAGACGTATGCTCTCAATATAGCATGGCGGTAAAAAAGCGCACAGTCCGAACGTCGGGTAAAGGGATTGTAAAAATGCGTTGAAAAGACTAAAAATCCCGAGGCCTCCGCCTCTCGAGGTTCTTTTTATCAATACTGCCACGTATATACGGTTCTGCCTTCTTGGTCGAGTCCTTCGATGTATTGAAGATTCCGATCGCTTTCGCCATTTTCGCCCCGTTCGTCGTTAATCAGATAGGTAAGCTGATCGTCTTCGATCGGGATGACTTCGCTGGCGTTATCGAAATGCAGGACGATCTGTTTGATCCGTTCGTCGTTGACGGTGCCTTCGAAATAAGAGAAGCTGTATCCTTCGGTGCTTCCTATGCTCGAGGAACCGTTGCCCGGAACAAACGGAAGCATTTTGCCTTCTTGATCCAGATTGGGGGAGAAGCTCAGGTTTTTGTAAATGTACGTATTGCCTTTGTGCTTGGCAATTATCGTTCCGGTATAAGACGCACCTTTGTACCGATAAGGAAACGACGCCATCACCCAGTCGTTTTGTGTAATCTCGGAATCGATACGCACGCCGCTCACTTTATGCTTATATTCGTAGGCGGCCGCCTGCTCCACGAGTTCTTCAAGCGATTTGCCGGAAATCGTTTTGAGCTCGACCATCCATCCGTTATTGCTTTTAGCCAGATCCACTTCTTCCGGATCACCCGTCGACTGCGCTTCCGGCACGTTCTCCCACGCTTTCCGGAGCTGCGTCTCGCCGCCTTTTTTCCATACAACCCCTTTGAATCCCGAGGAGTAGCCAACGTACGGCTTCTGCTGATCGGGATAGCGTTTGACTTGAATGACGCGGTCTTCGATCACATTATTGGCCCATTCGTTCGGCGAGCAGGCGGTGAGTGCCAGCATGCAGGCCGCTGCGGGGATCCATAGCTTTTTTCTTGGCAAAGTCCTCTCCTCCTCGGTCTAACGTTCAAATAGAATCGCGGTTATGTAGTAGACGTTTGAATGCGCAAGGAAGTTGGATACAAAAAAGCCGGACAAAACAAATTAGCCTTCACAAGTCCGGGGGAAGGATCTTGTGAAGGCTAATTTCGGGAGTGGTCCATGATATGGCAGCAGGAACAGCTTATGAAGGGGACATCATTTACTGCCTATTTGCCAATGCTTTTTAATACCCCGGAGCCCTCCGGATTGAAACAGTCCTCTCTAGGATTCGGGAAAATATTTCGCGAAGAAATTATGCTACAATAAAGGCCGGAAAGATATTACGAGTCGACAAGGGAAAGGAGCCGTCCGTCATGAACATGACCGAACGGCCGAGCGGCGTATTTCCGGCAGTCTGCCCTCTCGACTGCCCGGATACGTGCGGCCTGCTGCTGCATAAGGAAAACGGCAAAATAGTCAAAGTCACAGGCAATCCCGATCATCCCGAGACCAAGGGAGCGATCTGCAATAAAGTCAGAAATATGGCGGAGCGGGTGAACCATCCGCAGCGCTTGTTGTATCCGCTGAGACGGTCGGGCCCGAAAGGTTCCGGGGAATTCGTCCGCATCTCCTGGCCGGAAGCGATTGCGGAAATCGCGGACCGCTTGAAGCGTCTGTCGGAGGAACATGGGAGCGAGAGCATTCTGCCTTACAGCTTCTACGGCAATATGGGCGTGCTCAACGCCGAAGGCATGGACCGCAGATTCTTCGGCCGTCTGGGGGCTTCCAAACTCGACTACACGATCTGCAACTCGGCGGGCAACGCCGGTTGGAAATATACGATGGGCTTCGGCGGAGGTTCGAGCCCGCGGGACACGCTGAACGCCAAGCTGTTCATCGTCTGGGGCGGCAATATCGTCAGTACGAGCATGCACCAGGCCGTTCTGATGGAGCAGGCCCGCAAGAACGGCGCGACCGTCGTCGTGATCGACGTGCACAAGAATCTGACCGGACGCCGCGCGGATTGGTTTATTCCGCTGTATCCGGGCACGGATACGGCGCTTGCGCTCGGCTTGATGCACGTGCTGTTCGAACGCGGAATGACGGACGAGGCTTTCCTGCGGGAGCATACGCTCGGACACGAGGAGCTGCGCGAGCATGTGCAGGCGTATACGCCGGAGCGGGTCTCGCGCATCACCGGTGTGCCGGCCGAAGATATCGTCCGCCTCGCCCTGATGTACGGCGAGACTTCTCCGAGCCATATTCATATCGGCAACGGGCTTCAGCATCACGACAACGGCGGCATGGCCGTGCGGACCGTGTCCTGTCTGCCGGCGCTGACCGGCCAGTGGAAGCGGGGCGGCGGGGCGTTCAAGTCCAACGGCGCGTATGCGTCGCTGAACGACGGGGCGCTGCAGCGCCCCGAACTGCGCCCCAACCCGGGCGTACGCACGATCAATATGAACAAACTGGCCGACGCGCTGCTGACCCTGCAGCCCAAGGTGCATGGGCTGTTCGTATTCGGCAGCAATCCGGCCGTCGTGGCGCCGGAATCGGAGCGAGTACGAGAAGGACTGGAGCGGGAAGATCTGTTCACGGTCGTACACGAGCTGTTCCTGACCGATACGGCCAAGTACGCCGATATCGTGCTGCCGGCCACGTCCAGCTTCGAAAATACCGATCTGTATACGTCGTACTGGCATCATTATGTCCAGCTTCAGCAGCCGGTCATCGAACCGGCCGGCGAGAGCAAAAGCAATTTCGAACTGTTCAAGCTGCTCGCCCAAGCGATGGGCTTCGAAGAAGAAGCTTTCCAAGAAAGCGAGGAGACGGTGATCGCCGCCGCACTCGACAATCCGGACAATCCGTATCTGAACGGGGTGACGCTTGCGAGGCTCAAGGAAGAACGGTTCGTCGAACTCGATCTGGCGCCCAAAGCCGATTACCTGAATCGCTTGGCGACGCCTTCGGGGAAGATCGAACTGTATTCGCGGCAGCTCGAAGCGCTGGGTCTGCCGCCGCTGCCGACCTATCTGCCGCTTGAGGAAGGCTTTGACGGCGAGAACCGGGCAGAGCGGCAGGGCCGTTATCCGCTGATGTTTATCAGTCCGCCCAACCATAACTTCCTCAACTCGACGTTCGCGAACGTCGGCAAGCATCAATCGATGGAAAAAGAACCGCTGCTCCAGATCCATCCGCTGGATGCGGAATCCCGAGGGCTAGAAGACGGACATTTCGTCGAAGCCTACAACGATCGCGGCTCTTACCGACTCAAGGCTTCCGTCACCGACCTCATGCTGCCCGGTACGGTGGTCAGCCAGGGATTATGGTGGTCCGGCGGATCGGAAGACGGCCCCCGGGCTTCGAAGCGTCTTGCCAATGCACTGACGTCTTCCCGGATTGCCGACCTTGGCGGCGGCGCGACATTCTTCTCGACGACCGTCGAGATCCGCCCGGCGGACCCGGATTCTGCGGACTCGGCATCCTGACCGGATCCGTACGCTGTCAGACCATCCGATCATCATGCCGGGACATCCGGCATGAACGAAGGACGAAAGAAGGGCAAGAACGCTCATGAACTGGCTTCAGCGATATCCCAAAGAAATTCAGGCGCTGCTGCTGGCGAGTCTTATCAACTCGACCGGCAGCGCGCTGATGTGGCCGCTGACGACGATGTACGTCTTCGGCGAGCTTGGCCGCAGCATGCAGGATGCCGGCCTGGTCATCCTGCTGCAGTCGCTCGGCGGTATCGGCGGACAGCTGGTCGGCGGAGCGATGTATCACCGGATCGGCGTCAAGAAACTGCTGGTCGGCTCGCTGCTGATCAACGCGCTGTCGCTGTTCGCGCTGCCGGTCGTCAGCTCGCACTGGCAGGTATACATGCTGACGATGCTGATCGTCGGCTTCAGCAATGCCATGACACTGCCGGCGATCCAAGCATTCGTCGGTTTCCGCTTCGCATCCCGGCGCGGCGAGATCTTCAATACGATCTACGTCGGCAACAATATCGGCGTAGCGCTCGGGACGGCGATCAGCGGACCGCTGGCGGACCTGTCGTTTCCGCTGACATTCGTGCTGAACGGCGTGACCTGCCTGCTGTTCGCCGGATACTTTTTCGTCTATCTGAATCGGGTAGACCGCTCCGGCGGTCTGCATATCGAAGCGAAGACGTCGAAGAGGGAGCAAAAGGCACTGCCGCTGCTCCTGAACACGCGTGTGTATCTGTATATGGGGATCGGCGCTTTGTTTCTGTGGCTGGGCAACTGTATCTGGAACGGCGGCGTGTCGCCGTCCATCTTGTCCGAAGGCCAACCGGCTTCGCATTACAGCATCTTGTGGACGATGAACGGTGTCTTGATCTTCGCGCTCCAACCGCTTATTTCGTGGATGAAGCGGACGTTCGCCCGCAAGCCGGAGACGCAGATGACGGCGGGCAGTCTGTTCTACCTGGCGGGCTATACGGTGATCCTGCTGTTTCCGCAGTACGGGGCCATGGTTGCGGCGATGTTCCTGGCCACGATCGGGGAGATTTTGTTCCAGCCGGCAATGCCAGCTTTTATCTCCGAACGCACCAGCGTCAACGCGCCGTTCTATCTCGGGATATCGGGCGGGATCGGACAGGCGGGCAGGGTAATCGGGCCTTACATTATGGGGGTTCTGTACGACCGCGGCGGTCTCGAACCGGTCGCCTGGCTGGCCGTGGCGGCCGCCGTCCTGTCCTTCGGATTCTTCGTATTGAATCATAGGCTCCAGGTCTCCGGCAGGGCGATCACTATAGAAAGACAATAGGCCGAGGAGGAGCGGGGATGAAGCGGGTGATTGAAAATGAAGTGACGATTCGGGAATCTCAGATCAAGGATGCCAAGCCGCTTATGAAAATCGACAAGCTGGTCTGGAATTCGCGCAATTCGCCGCAAATTCCGGTCTGGAAGTCGCGTACGCATTACCTGCGCAGCTGTCCGCCGGAAAATCAGCTTGTCGCCGAATGCGACGGCTTTGTGATCGGCTGTGTCGGCTGGCGGCCGCCTACGATGATGTTCACCAACTCGCATGTCGCGGAAATTTATATTGCGGTGCATCCGGCTTATCAAGGGCTGGGCGTCGGCCGCAAATTGATGGAATCCGTCAAACTGCACACGCTCCGCCGGGGCGTCAAAAAGCTGCGTCTGCGCGTGCTGTCGACCAATGAAGATGCGATCCGCTTCTACAAACGCTGCGGCTTTCGGGAAGAAGGACGGCTTGCGCGGGAATATGTGATCGAAGGACAGTATGTGGACGATGTGTTGATGGGCTGCTGGCTGCTGTAGCTGCCGGGGCGGGTTACAAAAGAGGCCGTTTCGCGCTCCATTCTTCGGCCAGCATGCCGTAAACGGCATGATCCATATACCCGTCGTCCAGTTTCTCGGCTTGTCTCAGTATGCCTTCGAGCAGAAACCCGAGCCGCTCCGGAACGGCCCGGCTGCGCCGGTTCGAGGTGGCGCAGCGAATCTCGATCCGGTTGAGGCCCAGCTCGATGAACGAATAATCGATCAAAGCGCGGGCGGCGAGCGACATCAGGCCCCTGCCTTCGAACGAACCGCCGAGCCAATAACCGATCTGTGCGGAGCGGCTGCGCCAGTTGATCTCATGAAAACCGATCACTCCCGCAAGGCGCCCGTCTTCCCAGAGGCCGGCCGTGACCGCATCGTTATCGGCATAGAGCCGAGCGGCCGCCGCGATAAATTCCTCGGCATCCGCAAGGCTCTGCATCTGCCCGGTCCAGGGCATCCAGGGGCGCAGGGTGTGGCGGGATTCTTCGACGAGTGCGAGCAGTTCGCGGGCATGCCCGCCGCGCAGCGGCTTGAGCATCAGGGATTCTTTTAACGGAAAAACGAACATACGGCCTTTCGCTCCTTTTGGGTCGGGATGATAACCTTCATGCTACCCGATCGTGCAGAGGCCGTCAAAAGAAACGAAAGGCGCCGACGCGCCAAGCGGACCCGGGCGTTTCGATTGAACGCTTTTGCCGGTTGCGTTATATTTAGAAGCAGCAAGCTGGAGAAGGAACGAGGCTTATTTGTATCAAAGAATCTGGGAATAACGAAAGGTTGATATCCGTGGAGAATGCCAAGACCCCACCGAACTTTATTAAAAGCATTATTGAAGAAGACCTCAAGAGCGGCAAAGTGAAAGAGGTCGTCACCCGCTTCCCTCCGGAACCGAACGGTTACATGCATATCGGACACGTACGCGCGATCTTTATCGACTTTGCGCTGGCGGACGAATTCGGCGGTCGCACCAACCTGCGTTTCGACGATACGAACCCGGTCAAGGAAGACGTCGAATACGTCAACTCGATCAAGGAAGACATTAAGTGGCTCGGCTTCGAGTGGGACAACCAATATTACGCTTCGGATTATTTTGACGAAATGTACAACCGTGCCGTGCTGCTCATCAACAAAGGCCTCGCGTACGTCGACGACCAATCGGCCGACGAGATTCGCGAGAACCGCGGCACGCTGACGGAACCCGGCCACAACAGCCCGTACCGCGACCGCTCCGTCGAAGAGAATCTCGATCTGTTCACGCGGATGAGAAACGGCGAGTTCAAGAACGGCGAACGCGTCCTGCGCGCGAAGATCGACATGGCTTCGCCGAACATCAACCTGCGCGATCCGGTCATCTACCGCATTTCGCATACGACGCACCACAACACGGGCGACAAATGGTGCATCTATCCGATGTACACGTTCGCGCATCCGCTCGAAGACGCCATCGAAGGCGTGACGCATTCCCTTTGCTCGCTCGAGTTCGAAGATCAGCGTCCGTTCTACGACTGGGTCGTCAGCCAGTGCGAGATGGAGGCGCAGCCGCGCCAGTACGAATTCGGCCGCCTGAACGTCTCGACGATGGTGACGAGCAAGCGCAAACTGCGCAAGCTGGTCGAAGAGAATCTGGTCGACGGCTGGGACGACCCCCGCATGCCGACCATTTCCGGTCTGCGCCGCCGCGGCTATACGCCGGACGCGATCAAGAATTTCATTTACGAGACGGGGATTTCAAGAAGCCAAGGCCTGGTCGATATCCAGACGCTGGAGCACTTCGTCCGCGAAGATCTGAAGATGAAAGCGATGAGAACGATGGCCGTGCTGCGTCCGCTCAAAGTCGTCATCACGAACTACCCGGAAGGCGAAAGCGAGCTGCTGCCGGCCGAAAACAATACGGAGAACGAAGAAATGGGCATCCGCCAAATTCCGTTCTCGCGCGAGATCTATATCGAACGGGACGACTTTATGGAAGAGCCGGTCAGCAAATATTTCCGTCTGTTCCCGGGCAACGAAGTGCGCCTGAAGCATGCGTATTTCATCAAGTGCCATGACTTTATCAAGGATGACAGCGGCGAAGTGGTCGAGATCCACTGCACGTACGATCCGGAGACGAAGAGCGGCAGCGATTTCAACGCCCGCAAAGTCAAAGGCACCATCCATTGGGTGGACGCTTCAGCAGCCGTGCCGGCCGAGTTCCGTTTGTACGAGCCGCTGCTCGGCGAAGACGAGGAGTCGGAAGAACCGGCGACCGACGAGACGAACGACGTTTCCGCGGACGAAGTGGACGATTTCCTCAAGAAGGTCAACAAAGATTCGCTGGAGATCGTACAGGGCTTTGTGGAACCGCAGATGAAAGACGCCGCGCCGCAGGACAAGTTCCAATTTTTCCGTCACGGCTACTTCAACGTCGATCCGCAGCTGTCGGAACCGGGCAAGCCGGTGTTCGGCCGGATCGTATCGATGAAGAGTTCGTTCAAAATGCCGAAAAAATAAAAAAAGAAATTTTAGCCGCAATAGAGCTGCCAAAAAACCGCTTCGGTCGAAGCGGTTTTTTGCTGGCTTTAAACCTTATGACTGAAGGATTCAGGCGAGTGACAGACAGAGACTTACCGCAGCGAAAACGGTGTGCAGGACAGAAAGCAGGGAAGGTTTTTTGCGTGTTTAAAACCAAAAATAAGGGTTAAAAATAAATCGTGGACGGCGGCGGACCTGACGCAGCGTATCCGACATCCGGTCAGTCAAAATTGTCAGAGTCCGGCCTATCGTCCGACTCAACGGCTGTTTTACCCTGCAATCAGATGGATTTAAATTACTTTTTGTGCATTTTGTAACTTCGTTTGCATCGGGTAAAATAAGGATATAGATTACAAAATTCCCTAAAAATTTTTCGAGGAGTGATTAATCATGGCAAGCAATGACAACCAGAACAACGGCAAGATGTCCCGCGAAGAAGCAGGACGGCTGGGCGGCGAAGCTACATCGAACAATCACGACAAAGAATTTTACCAGGAAATCGGGCAAAAAGGCGGCGAAGCGCGCGGCGCTTCGGATTCCGATGATAATGCCGGCAAGATGAGCCGCGAGGAAGCCGGACGCAAAGGCGGACAAGCCCGCAAGAACGACTGACGGGTCGCACCCCGAATCAAATAGCACCTAAAGCAGGGCCCCCGGTTCTCCGCCGCCGACGGAGAACCGGGGGTCTTTGACGAATTCGGCCCAACCCAACATTCCTGCCCTACTGTTTGCCCGGGGCCGCGACCGGAACCTGCCGGCCGCTGCGGTAAAGCGTATATCCCATCGCGGCGAAGCCGGCGGCTCCGATTACCGAGAGCACGGTGCCGCTCTGATACATCATCGGCGCGCCGAAATTGTCGAACATCCAGCCGCCGATAATGCCGGCTGCGACACCCGAGATCCCGCTCCAGGACAGTGTGAACAGCGCCTGGCCGGTGCCGCGGTACGAATCGGGTACGAACATGCTGGTCATATGCGTGCCGACATAGAAATAACCGGCATACGTTACGCTGTGCAGCATTTGAATATAGATGATCGACATCGGGTCGCTTACGACCGACATGAGATACCAGCGCAGCGCAAACAGCACGCTTACGGCCGTCAGGCAGAGCATCATAAAGCCAAGCCGGCGGCGGAAGAACCGGTCGAAGATCAGGAAGAATACGGCTTCCAGTGCGGAGGCCGAGAATACCGCCCAGCCTACCATTTCGCGCGAACCGCCCAGGTCGGTGATATACAAGGTCATAAATGTTCCGTTCATGGCGTTCGGAATCGAGACGAGCACGCCAAGCAGCAGGAACGCGGCGAAGGTCGGATTGGTGAGCACTTTGCGGAATCCGCCCGGCGCCACGGTCGACGTGGCGGCCGGACGGCGCAGCGAAGGCAGGGCAACCGCGCAGAGCAGCGTCAGCGAAAGCAGTCCCGTGAACAACCAAGGCATGCCCGGAGACGTTCCGGTGCGATCAATGACAAAGCCCGCAGCAGCAGCAGTCAGTGCCCAGCCGAGCGAGCCCCACAGACGAAAACCGCCGAATTTGCGGCCGCTTCCGTCGATATAGCCGAGAATCATCGTATTGCTCTGGGCAAACATCGGACTCTGGAAAAAGAAGAAGGCAATCATGGCCAGATAAATCATTGCATACGAATGCACATGGAAAACGAACTGTGCCAGCACCAGGGTGCCGACCAGCATCAGAATCAGCATGCGCCTCATGTTCTCCATCCGATCGCCCAAGTAACCCCAGAACGGATTGGCGATCAGCGAAACGAACGGCCCGATGGCCATCAGCGTTCCGATCTCGAGCTTGCTCATGCCCGCATCTTGAAGATAGAGCGGAAAAAAGCTGGCAAAGACCGCGATTGCACCGTAAAGGAAAAAGTTGAAGGCTTTGAGCGGAAGGAAAGCGGCGTGATTCGTATGGGAGGATGTCGGTTGAGGATTGTTCGGTTGTCGTTCTAACACGTCGCGCACACCCCTTGCGGAAAATCCGTTTCTTTTAAGTAAGGGCTTACATCTCAAGTCATATATAAGCCGGGAACCAAGTCGGACGGCAGACCCTTAATCGACAATATAGTCCTTCCTCAGACAGATTACAACAAAATAATGCACAGCGTTAACGAAAGGAAGAAGGAAGAGGGCCCGAAAAGCCGTCTACACGGCGCTTCCGCAAATTGCAACCGTTTTGTCACATCATGCAGGACTATCTGTTTCAAACTGCGGGTATACTTGACTTGTAAGCGCGCACAAACCGAACGCTCCACGGTACGCACGAATTTATATTTCAGGCGGCGGGCCTCCTTCACTTGGTTAGGGACTTCCGGACGCCCATCCATAAGGAGGTTCACGCTGATGACGACCGCAATGATGGAAAGACCCGAATCGGCCGCCCACGGAGACGAACACTGGACATATACCCGATTGACGCTGTATCAGCTGCTGAGCGATTTTATCATTTATAAACCGAGTATCCATCTGCTGATGAAATGGCGCCGCCATCTCGAACGGATCAACTGGGACAATGAAGCTTTCGGAAGATTCCGGGTACTGGTCGCCGATCGGGATACTTCTTCGCTGCCTGCCTTTTGTGCAGCGGAGTCGCATGAATACGAACGGCTGGTCGGACGGCGGCAGTCCGGCGGCATCCCTCTGCGGGAGTCGTTCTATGCCGGCGGCACCGCCGAAGTGACGGCCTGCCGGGCCAGTGCGGAATACGACCGTGCGGGCGTAATCCTGAACAAAACGGCCGGGGAAAAAGACGACGAACTGAGCGTGGAACTGGAATTCATTGCGGTATTGGCCGAGCGCATGACCGAAGGGGTACGTTCCCGTGAAGAACGCGAGCGGTTGGCCCGGATCCAATTGGGATTCGTGAAGCGCCATCTGCTGACCTGGGTGCCTTCATTCTGCGCCGAGCTTCGCAGCCATACCGAAAGCGCGCTGTATCTGGAACTCTGCGGCATGCTGGAAGCGTTGATCACCCGCGATTACCGGTGGCTCAGCGCCCGGATCGACGACTGACCGCATCCATGACCGATAATTCAACCCGGCCGCCTGTAGGCTTCTCCGAACGGAGAAGCATGCAGGCGGCTTTTGTCATGGATGTTTCGTTTGCCTGCCGGGTGTCCAAATGGGCCATAGACCAATACCTTGACCAAGTTAAAGGTAAGGGTACGCCCCCTTCAAACGCACCTAAAGCGTGTGTGCTTGAAGGGAACGTAAACCTTGGATTAGGGTTGGTCAAGGTACCATTTGGGCCGAAAGCGAAGGAGGATTCCGTCATGGGACTGTATATCGGACTTGATATCGGAACGACAAGCACCAAAGCCTTTTTATATGATGAAAAAGGCGGGATTCGCGGAGGCTCGCAGCAGGCTTATCCGCTGCTGGTACCGGAAGCGGGACGCGCCGAGCAGCGCCCGGACGAGCTGCTGGATGCCGTAATCGAAGCGATCAGGGGCGCGATGCAGGATGCGGGAGCCCGGGCGGACGAGATTTCGGCCGTCGGCATCAGCGCGGCCATGCACAGTGTCATGGCCGTGGACAGCGAAGGGAAACCGCTGACGCCGCTGATTACGTGGGCGGACAACCGAAGCCTCGGACAGGCGAACGATCTGCGCCGAAACGGCGAAGCCGGAAGGCTGTACCGGGCGACGGGGACTCCCGTCCATCCGATGTCGCCGCTGACCAAGCTGCTTTGGCTGCGCAGCCGCGAACCGGAACTATTCAAGCGGGCGGCCAAATTCATCTCGTTCAAGGAGTATCTGCTCTATCGGCTGTTCGGCCGTTATGCGATCGATGTCTCGCTCGCTTCGGCGACAGGCATGCTCGATCTGAATACGCTGGACTGGAACGAATCGGCACTGCGTCTGACCGGTCTTTCACCGGAACGGCTCGGTGAGATCGTGCCGATCACGGAACGGTTCAGCGGCATGGACCGGACCCTCGCCGGGCGAATGGGCCTGCGTCCGGAGACGCCGTGGATTGCCGGCGCAAGCGACGGAGCGCTTGCCAATGTAGGCGTAGGCGCTCTTGAACGGGGAGAAACGGCGGTGACGATCGGAACGAGCGGGGCCGTGCGCTCGTTTGCCGAACATCCGAGTACGGATATCGGCGGCCGGACCTTCTGCTACGCGTTCGAACCGGACCGCTGGCTGATCGGCGGTCCGACCAACAACGGAGGCATCGCGCTGCGCTGGTATCTGGAGAAATTCGTGATCGGCGAAGGCGAGAGTGCCGACCTCAAGGAGAAAGAAGCTTTGAACCGGATCATGCAGCTGGCGGATTCCGTGCCGCCCGGTTCCGAAGGGCTGCTGTTCCTGCCTTATTTAAGCGGAGAACGTGCGCCTTATTGGAATGCGGATGCCCGGGGGACTTATTTTGGTGCGACCCTGCATCACGGCCGCGCCCATTTCGGCCGCGCCACCATGGAAGGCGTCCTGTTCGCCGTACGCACGGTCTACGATGCCTTGACGCAGCATGACGTATCCAATCGGTCGCTGCTGGCCTCCGGAGGGTTCGCCAAAAGCGAAACCTGGACGCAGATGCTGGCGGATCTGTCGGGCACTCGGGTCATTGTGCCGGATACGTACGAAGCCTCGGCTTTTGGCGCAGCCTCCGTCGCCATGCTGGCAGACGGCGCGATCGGCGATCTAAGCGAAGTGAAGGAGCGGATCGGCATCCTGCGCACGCATGAGCCGGACCCGCAGCGCTTCGGAACGTACGAACGTTATTATTCGCTGTTCAAGCGGGTGTACGATCAGCTGGAACCGGTATTCCCGGAGATTGCCCAGCTTCAACGGGGAACGGGCGTGAACCACGAAGACGAGAGCGAAGAAGGCGAAGCGAAGCATACTGTACCGGAGAAATAGGGCTGCTTCGCGCAAAAGGGAATACGCGGCAGCTCTGCAGTTCCCTGCCCGATTTCGTCGACCCCTCGTTTCACGACAAAAAAAGAACCCTTCATCCCGCGAGGTTCGCGGGGTGAAAGGTTCTTTTGTTTTGGAAGTTTTCGGAGCCTCCGTTTAATTCAGGGGAGTCTCCAGCTTTTCCATTTCGGCGCGTCTGGCGCGCGATTTGGAGCTGATCTTCATCAGGAATTCGTAGACGACCGGCACGATCACGAGCGTCAGCAGCGTAGAGCTGATCAGACCGCCGATAACCGTGATGCCGAGACCTTTGGAGATGATGCCCGCGCCGCCTTCCCAGCCGGCGACCAGAGGGATCAGGGCGCCTATCGTGGCAAGCGCCGTCATCAGGATCGGACGCAGACGCGTCGAACCGGCTTCCAGCAGCGCTTCGCGGGTAGACAGCCCTTCACGCTCCTTGTGAATAACGCGGTCGATCAGGACGATGGCATTGGTGACCACGATCCCGATCAGCATCAGTACCCCCATAAGCGCCGATACGCTGAGCGATTCGCCGCCGATCAGCAGGCCGATCAAGGCGCCGATCGCGATAAACGGCAGGGAGAACAGGATGGCGAACGGAGCCAGGCCGCCGCCGAACGTGACCACGAGGACGAAGTAGACGATGGCGATCGCGGCCAGCATGGCAAGTCCAAGCTGCGAGAACGTATCGTTGATCTGCTCGGTTACGCCGCCGAATTCGACGGTGATCCCGTCCGGCAGATCCAGGGCGTTGATCTTGTCTTCAAGCGCCGTCGAAGCGCCGCCGACGTCGGACGAGACGATATTGGCCGACAGTTGGGCGACGGTCTTGCCGTCCGAACGGGAGATAGTGTCGGGCGCAATGCCTTTCCGCACTTCCGTTACGTCCGAGATCGGAACCTGGATGCCGAGCGGAGAAGTGAGCTCGGTTTTTTCGATGTCCGACAGGGTTTTGAACGTTTTGCTTTCCGTTTCGATATAGACGTTGTGGTTTTGGCCGTCCAGGTCGACTTCCGTCAATACCGGACGCTGGGTGACCGGAGCGAGCGTCATGGCAATCTGCCCGGCGGTCAGGCCGTAGGAACTGAGCTTCTGCTGGTCGGCTACCAGCGTGTATTGGCTGTAACCTTCCGCTAGATTGCTCTCGGCTTCTTCGAAGTTGGAATCTTCCTGAATCAGCTTGAGAATATCGTCGGCAACCGGTTTGAGATCATCCGTGCTGTCGCCGTATACGCTGACGCTGAGCTGGCTGCCTCCCAGGCCGCCGCCGATATCCATCTGGCTCCATTCTCCTTCCGGCACGCGCTCTTGAAGACCTGCGAGCAGCTCTTCTTTGACCGTGTCGAAGTTCTTCGTATCGCTGTTGAACTCGGTGTAGAACAAGGCGGAATTGGCCGAACCGAAGCCCAGCGGGTTCGATCCGCCGATCGAATACTGCATGCTGGTGAGATTCGGCTGCTCGCGTACGAATTTTTCCGCTTCAAGCATGCGCTGCTGCGCCTGCTCGTCGGTCGCGCCCGCTTCCGGGGCATACGTGAACGTGAACGTCTTGTCTTCCTGCTCGGGCAGGAAGCTGGTTCCGACGTAAGGCAGGGTGAACAAGCTGCCGATCAGCAGGAACACGGCGATCAGGAATGTGATCAGCTTGTGCGACAGCGACCAGTTCAAGATACGCTTGTATCCTTCGGCCATGCGTCCCGGCTTGTCATGCGACGTTTTCTTTTTGAGGCCGCCGCGGAACAGGCTGTGCGCCAGCATCGGAACGATCGTAATCGCGATCAGCAGCGAAGCCAGCAGCGCGAATACCATTGTGAGCGCGAACGGCATAAACAGTTCGCCGACCATTCCGCTGACAAAAGCAAGCGGAACGAACACGGCGAGCGTGACGATCGTCGAGGACATGATCGGCAGGAACATCTCGCGCGTTGCGGCGCTGATCAGCTGGCGTCCGCGCAGCTTCTCGGTATCCAGCGACATGCGCCGGTAGATATTCTCGATTACGACAATCGAGTCGTCGACAACCCGGCCGATCGCCACGGTCATGGCGCCGAGCGTCATCATGTTCAAGGTGACGTCCATCTGCTTGAGCAGCAGCACCGCGATCAGCAGCGACAGCGGAATCGAGATGATCGAGATGATCGTCGAGCGGAAGTCGCGCAGGAACAACAGGATGATCAGGACGGCGAACAGCGCGCCGAAGATCGCTTTCTCCAGCATGGTCCGGACCGAATCTTCGATCGGCTTGCCCTGATCGAGCATAACGGTCAGGTTCAGGCCGGAATATTGGCTTTCCAGATCGGCGATACGGTCTTTGACCGCATTCACGACGTCGACGGTATTGGCATCATTAGTCTTGACGATCTGGATGCCGATCGATTCCAGGCCGTTCGTACGGGAGACGGACTCGGAACTGCCGACGACTTCGATCTTGGCGATCTCGCTCAGTTTGACGGTCGGCAGACCGGCTGCAGCCGCAGCCGCTCCGGCCGCGGGAGCGGCTTCCTCGCCCTGAACCGGTGCGACCGGCGCGGCGGCGTTATCCGTGCCGGTTGGCGTACCCGCCGCCGCGGCGCCCTGGCCTTCGGTTGGAAGAGCGGGTTCGGCGCCGCCGGTAGCCTGTCCCTGCGTGCCGGAAGCGTTCGGAGCCGCTTCTGCGGCAGCCCCGCTCTGCGATGGGGTGACCGGAATCTCCAGCGCTTTGAGGTCTTCAAGCGTGGTGACGTTGCCGTCCACCACTACCGCGGACTGGGAATCGTCCAGCGTAAACAGGCCGAGCGGAGCCCGGACGGACGAAGCGTTCACGATATTTTGTACCGTGTCCTGGGTCAAGCCCAATTCGGCCATCTTCTCGGCATTGAAAGTCAGCTGAACTTCGCGGACATACTGGCCCGAGACCTGAACGGAGGCAATGCCTTCAATCTTCTCAAGCTCCGGCAGCACTTGTTCCTGCGCGATCCGCGACAGTTCTTCCAGATCGTCGGTACCTTTGTCCGCCGATGCGCTCAGCGAGACCACGGGGAAGGAGTTCAGGCTGAAGCGGGTGATTGTCGGGCGTTCCACGCCTTCCGGCAGCGTGATCTGGTTGAGGCCTTCGCGGATCTGCGCGGTGGCTTCGTCGAGATTGGCGCCGAAGTTGAATTCGACGGCGACCGACGCAACGTTTTCCATCGAGGAAGAAGTCACGTTCTGGACGCCGTTGACATTGCGGAGCATCTGCTCCAGCGGAATGGAGACTTCGTTCATGACGGTTTCCGGAGCGGCGCCCGGATCGACGGCCGTGATACTCAGAAACGGGACGGTAATATCGGGAATCGTTTCCTGCTTCATGGTCAAGCCTGCATAGATGCCGGCAGCCGTGATCACAATCGTCAGAAACCAAATGGCGAGTTTGTTCCTCAGGGAAAAGCCGATAATACTTTTCATAAAAAGATTCTCCACTCCTCTAATAAATGGGCTGTGCCCGTGTACCGGGCTTCTTTGTCTCGATCCGGATGAGGCAGGGGCGGGGCGGCAGCATGGTTTTGGCTCAACGGGAACGCATCTCGTCCAAACGGTAGAGCACGAGCGGGGACAGCTGTTCGAGCGCTCCGTGCAGGGCATGAACGTCTTTCAGATTGGCGAGCATTCCCCGGACGACGGAGCGGCGGGGCATTTCGGCAGACAATTCTTCCTCCAGAACGTCCAGCGTTTCCAGGGCCTCTTCGCGCTCGCCCCGGCCGATCGGACTCCAGGCCAGCGTGTCGCGCATTTGGCGGATCAGGATAAACGGGCGTTTGGAAACGGAAGGATCTTCGGGGGCGTCTTCCACCCAGGTGGCCCACAGCGCGGGAGAAATAAGCGGCTCCGGCTTCGTGCCCAGTACGCGTTCGGCTGCGGCATCAAGCGTCAATTCCAGATGGCGAAGCACTTCGGCAATCGGAATTTCAGGCATGCCCCAGTCGGTCAGCTGCAGGTACGAGAAGACGAGACCGCCGACGACGATAGCGAAGTCCCCGGAATACGGATCGATCTCGGGTCCGTAGATCCCGATCAGGCTTCGGCGAATCTGGACGAACGCGGAAGCCAGCAGGGGATGATGGGCGGCAGGCCCGCAGACTTTGGAACCCGTATCCGAAGCGAGGTCTTCGCCGATCCCGCTGAATTCGCGTTCGCGGATCTGCATCAGGATGAATTCCTTGAATTCGATCAGCGAATGCAGGAGGACTTCGATCTGGGCGTAAAACGCTTCGCGGGGCGGCAGATTGGCGGAAGCCGCTTTTTCCAGCTTTTCGTGCAGCATGCCCAGCGCGTACTGGTGGATGGCGCCAATCAGTTCTTCTTTGGAGCGGAAATGCTGGTAAAGCGTTCCTTTGGAGAAACCGCAGCGTTCCGCGATATCCTGCATGGAGGTTTCCTGGATTCCCCGTTCCGAAAACAAACCGAGTGCCACCGTAAAAATGGTTTGTCTGCGTTCCGCGGATTTATCGGTAAGCAAAAGCAGTCCCCTTTCTTTTGACTGACGAGTTCCATAATCGACTATTGGGTCAACAGTAGTATAAACCAAAAAAACGGCCGCCTCAACTTTGCCGGAAAACCGGGGTCGAAAGCGGTCGTTCGATAGAGGTTTTTTACGAAATCAGCTTTAATCCGACGGCGGCAGACAGAATCATGGAAATGAACAAGATTCGCCGCGCTTCCTTCGGTTCGCCGTACATGAACATGCCGACCAGGGCGCCGCCTACGGTGCCGATTCCGGTCCAGATCGCGTAAGCCGTGCCCATGGCGATATGCTGCATGGCATAGGTGAGCAGCGAGAAACTGCTGGTAAAAGCGGCAATCAGCAGCACGTAGGCAGGCAGTCCCTTGCGCAGGGAAACCTGCTTCAGTCCGATAACGCCGAATATTTCACAGCAGCCTGCGAGAACAAGAGCGAGCCAAGGCATCTCAGACCGCCTCCTTTCCTTGAGCCGAAGACCCATTCTCCGCCGGTTCCGCGGCGGTGACAAGTTTGAGCCCGATTACGCCGGACAGCAGCAGCAGGATCAGCAGCGTCTTGGCCAGGCTGAACGGTTCGCCGAACAGCAGCGTCTCGGCAACGACGGTTCCCGCCGTGCCGAGTCCCGTGAATACGGCATATACGCTGCCGATCGGCAGCACTTTGGAAGCGCCGATCATCAGCCAGAAACTGGCGGCGATCCCGATGATGGTCAGCAGCCATTCCCAAATATTCGAGGAGTGCTTCAGCCCGGATACCCAGGCGACTTCAAATACTCCTCCAATCAAAACATAGGTCCATCCGCGGTTTGTGCGGCTCATAATGATGACAGCTCCTTCATTCAATGACTGGATGATTCACAAAAGGTTTAACGGATCAAGATACCCCGGCAGTAGACCGGCCAGACCGCAGCAAGGCGGCGGGCGGCAGTGGCGCGGCTGCCGTAGATGGCTTCGGCCATGATGCCGTCGAGTAGGGTCACGTAGGCCAGCGCCGCTTCTTCGGCTCCGCCGGGATGCAGGCGCGCTGCATTCTCCGGGCGTTTGAGCATACGGGTCAGCGCGCGTTCCGCCTGCCTGAAGAACGGATTGACCAGGGACATGACTTCATCGTGCAGCGCACTTGGAGGGAAGTAGCACATTCGCAGCAAAAAGCGGGTCTCCGTGTCCGACTCGTAATCGTCGAGCAGCCGCTCCGCCAGCCGGTACATCGCTTCTTCCGGCGGGCCGTCCGACTTTTCCAGTACATACCGGAACAGCGTCAGACGCTTGCGCCGAAGCGCCCGGGTGAACACGGACAGGAACAGATCTTCCTTGCTGCGAAAATGCGCATAAATTGAAGGTTTGCGAATCCCTACGACTTCGGCGATCCGTCCCAGGGAAGCTCCTTCAAATCCCTCCGAGGCAAACAGGCTCAGCGCGGTATCTTCTATAAAAGGCTTGCGGGTCATTCGAACGCCTCCTTGGCCGGAGAATACAAAACAAACTAACGGTCGTTAGTTTTAAAATAGCACGCCGGATACCCGAAGTCAAAGAAAAAGGCAAAAAAAGGCCCGGCGGCGAATGGGGGTCAGAGGTTAAATCGCAGACTTGGCTGCCTGAAGAATGAAACCGATAGGGCAGCGGAACGTAATGACCGGAATACACAGACCGGAATGACCGAGACCGTGCCGCAGGAGGGGGAGTTAGACATGAGACGTGGACTGATTGTGTTCCTGCTCGCCGCTTTATTGTTCGTCTTCTATTACTTCGGCGTCGATTTGTTCGGAACGACCGCCGCTGCCGTTATGAGCATTTTTTCCACCCTGACCGTCGTCTCGATCGCGTTCGTCATCTTCATGGACAACCGCAATCCGTCGAGTACGCTGTCCTGGATCCTGGTGCTCGGCCTGCTGCCGGTCGTCGGACTGATCTTCTATTTCCTGTTCGGACAGAATTATTTCCGCCGCCGCAAGTACGACAAGAAAGCCGAATGGGACCGCCGCATTTATGAATGGAGCGAAAAAGACACGCTGGCCGGCATTGAAAACACGCTGGATTTCAGCGACGAACAGCAGCGGATTCTGCGTTTGTCGCGCCGTTTGTCGCTGACTCCGGTCTCCTACTCGAGCCCGACGGCGGTCCTGACCAACGGGGGCAGCACTTTTTCCGAACTGCTTGCCGCTCTGCGCGGTGCCCGTCACCATATCCATATGGAATATTACATTTATCGGGCGGACGATATCGGCACCCAGATTCAAAAGCTGCTGATCGAAAAAGCGAAAGCGGGCGTGGAAGTCCGGTTTATGGTCGACGCGGTCGGCAGTATCCAGCTTCCGCGCCGCTTTCTGGACGAGATGCGGGCAGCCGGGATCAAGGTGGCGCTGTTCGGCGCAACCAAGTTCCTGCTGGCGACGAGCCGGGTCAATTACCGCAATCACCGCAAGATCGTCGTGATCGACAAAAGTATCGGGTTTATCGGCGGATTGAACGTGGGCGACGAATACCTCAGCCGGAGCAAGACGTACGGATTCTGGCGCGATACGCATATGCGGATCGAAGGGGACGCGGTCAGCACGCTGCAGCGTATTTTCCTTCGGGATTGGCGGCATATGACGAACGAACAGCCGACCGGACCGGGTTATTTTCAGTCCAAAAGCAAACCGGACCCCGCGCTCGGCGCCGTGCAGATCATCGCAAGCGGACCCGACAACGACCGGCGGACGCTCAAACATATCTTTTTCACCATGATTACGACGGCCAAGCGTTCGGTCTGGATCGCAACGCCGTATTTTATTCCCGACGAAGACATTCTGACTGCCCTGCGCACCGCCGCTTTGTCGGGACTGGATGTACGTCTGCTGTTCCCCGCGAAACCAGACAAGAAACTGCCGTTCTGGGCCTCGCACTCGTATTTCCCGATTCTGCTCGATGCGGGCGTGAAGATTTACGAATACGAAAAAGGATTTCTGCATTCCAAGCTGCTGATCGTGGACGGGGAAACGGCGAGCATAGGTACGGCCAACATGGACATGCGCAGTTTCCATCTCAACTTCGAAGTCAACGCGCTGCTCATGAACAATGCCAGCGTAAAGCGGATCGCGGCCGACTTCGAGCGCGACCTGCTGAACACGACGATGATCGATCCGGCTGCATTCGGCAGCAAACGCATGGCTTTGCGATTTATGGAATCCGCCGCAAGACTGCTGTCGCCGCTGCTTTGATGACCAGCCCGGAAAATCGGAAATCCGCGCGGATCGCGCTCCAAAAGGAAAGGAATCCTCCGGGGAGGCGTTTCCTTTCCTTTTTGGCGTGCGGACGTTGAATGCCCCGAATAAAAGACGTTTGTGGGATCAAGGTTGCTATGGTACGCTGAAGGAGATCTCTGGAGCTTCGGAAGCTAAAATTTCATACAAAAAGATCGTGTTCGCACCGATTTTACACAATTCTTCATCCGCAAAACGAGCCGAAAGGCCGGTTGTTGGGTAATAAAAGACGATGGGGCAACTCTGAATCAAGAAAGGTGAATCGGCATGGGGCGAAATGAAAAAAGCAAAACCGCGGTCATCGTAGGAGCAGGACCCGGCGGACTGGCGGCGGCGATGCTGCTTGGCGCGAAGGGATACGAGGTCGATGTTTATGAAAAGCAGTCCGTTCCGGGTGGACGCTCGGGCAGGCTTAAACTTGGCGAATATACGTTTGACCGGGGCGCGACGTTTCTGATGATGCCGCAGCTGCTCGAAGAGCTGTTTGAGCAGGCCGGACGTTCCGTACACGATTATGTGGAACTCCACAAGTTGGACCCTCTCTACGGGTTGTATTTCGACCGGGGCCGCACCGTGCTGATGCCTTCGAGCGACAATGAAGAGACGGCCAGACGGATCAAAGCCCTTTTCCCCGGAGAAGAAGCCGGATTCTATCGTTTTATGACCGATGAGTCAGTCAAGTACGAACATGTGGAACCGCTGCTGCGCCGTCCTTTCGGCGGATTCGGCGATTATATGAAAGCCGATGCGATCAAAGCGCTGCCTTATCTCAAAATCACCGACACGGTTTATGGTCAGCTCTCGCGTTATTTCAAAGACGAGCGGCTTAAATATGCTTTTACCTTCCAATCCAAATATCTTGGCATGTCCGCCTGGAATTGTCCGGGTACTTTTACCATTTTGTCGTTTATGGAACACCGCTACGGTCTGCTGCATCCCAAAGGCGGCATCTCCGCGCTGTGGGACGCCATGGTCAAGGTGGCGGAAGAACACGGCGTGCGCTTCCATCTGGGAACGCCGGTCGAACGCATCGTGACGGACAAGGGACGCGCCACGGGCGTACGCCTGCGAGGCGGCGAGACCCGCTTGGCCGACCACGTGGTGATCGGAGCGGACTTCGCTTCGGCGATGAACCATCTGTTCGAACCCGGCGTACTCAAGAAATATACCCCGCAGAAGCTGGGAGCGAAAAAGTATTCCTGCTCGACCGCCATGCTGTATCTGGGCATCGACGGCGAGATCGACCTTCCGCACCACTCGATCCATTTTGCGGACGATTACGCGAAGAACGTCGAAGAGATCACGGGCAGCCAGAAGCTGTCGGAAGACCCTTCTATCTATGTGCATAATCCTTCCAAACTCGATCCGACGCTGGCACCGGCCGGAAAGTCCGCGCTGTATGTACTGATGCCGGTACCGAATCTCAAAGGCAACGCCGACTGGAGCGGCCGCCGCGAGGCACTCAAAGAGTGGATGTTGGACCGGGTGGAGGCGATCGACCAGCTGAAAGGACTCCGCGGACGCATCGAAGAAGAAGCGTTCTTCACGCCGCAGGACTGGCAGGATTCGCTTGACGTATACCGGGGGGCCACCTTCAATTTGTCCCACAATCTGGGGCAGATGATGGCTTTCCGCCCGCATAACAAGTTCGAGGAAGTCGACCGCGTCTGGCTGGTAGGCGGCGGCACGCATCCGGGCAGCGGACTGCCGACCATCTTCGAATCGGCGCGGATCAGCGTCGACCTGATCGAGAAAGCCGACGGCGGCAGCCGCGCCCATGCGGCTCCCCAGCCGCTCGGCGCGGCCGGAGGAACCGAATGACCCGCGGACCGAAAGTCGCTATCGTAGGCGGCGGCATCGGCGGCCTGACGGCTGCCCTGCTGCTCAGCCGGCAGGGCGCGGAAGTCACGCTGCTCGAAGGCCGCGACCGTCTGGGCGGCCGAATCGCTTTTGAACAAGGCGGAGAACCGGCCGCGCAGATCGACCAGGGTCCGACGATCGTGCTGCTGCCGGAGATGCTGCTGTCGATTCTCGAAGAAGGCGGCGTCGAACGGGAACGGATCAAATTGATCGAAGCGGACCCTCTCTACCGCATTCATTATTCGGACGGCCGAATGATGACTAAACGCCGCAGGCCGGAAGATCAGGCCAAAGAAATCGAACGGCTGTTTCCCGGAGAGTCGGAAGGGTATATCCGGTATATGAACCAAATGCGGGATATGTACCCGGGCGCCAAAGCTTCGGTGCTGGAACGGACGTTTCCCCGCAAGCGCGATTTCTTCGCGCCGCGCCAGGTGCGTATGCTCGGCAGGCTGCAGGCGCACCGCAGCGTAAGGGCCGCGGCCGCCCGATACTTCAAACACAAAGATCTGATCGATGCCTATTCGCTGCAGTCGCTCTATATCGGCGGACAGCCTGCCGGAACGCCGGGCGTATATTCGATTCTGCCGTACGCGGAGCACGATTTCGGCATCTGGATGATCGAAGGCGGCTATGCGCGCCTGCCGGTCATTCTGGAAGAAGAGCTGCGTGCGCGGAATGTCGAGATCCGTCTGAATACCCGCGTGGAGCGGCTTTCCGTCGAAACGGGCCGCTGCCGGGGGATTGTGGTGGACGGCGTCCGCGAAGGGTACGACGCCGTTTTGTTTAACGGGGATTTCCCGAATCTGCTGCCGCTGCTTGAAGGGCAGCCCGAAGCCAACCGCAAAAAGCCTTACCGTCCGTCCTCGGGCTGCGTAATGGTTTATATGGGAACTTCCAAGCGTTGGGAAGATACGGCGGCGCACCAATTCTTCCTCCCGGAAAGCCTCGGCGACAGTCTGCAGGCGGTGTTCGAACGGGGGATGATTCCCGCCAATCCGTCGTTCTATGTCTTTAATCCGATCGAACTGGATCCGGAGGCCGCTCCGGAAGGAGAAAGTCTGCTGTATTTCCTGATTCCGGCTCCGGACGCTTCGCGCATTTCCTGGGCGAAGGAAGGGCGGCGTCTTGCGCGCAAAGTACTTCAATCCGCGGAGCGCAGGGGCTTCCCGGGGCTGCGGGACTCGATCAAATGGATCAAGCTCCGGACGCCGGAGGATTCGCGCAAAGACGGCAACTATGTCGGCGGGAGCTTCGGCATCGCCCCGATTCTGACCCAATCCGGTCCTTACCGGCCGCAGCCCAAGCCTTTTCAGACGATAGACGGATTGTATGCGGCGGGCGCTTCGGTGCATCCCGGCGGCGGCGTGCCAATCGTGATGCAGGGGGCGAGAATGGCCGTAAATCAGCTTTTGAAGGAGTGGAATCCATGAACGAACACATCTTGCAGCAGTGCGAGGATTCGATGAGGCAGGGCTCGTCCTCGTTTTACCACGCCTTCCGGGATCTGCCGGAGAAGAGGCGTCACGCGGTCTACGTCATCTATGCGTTCTGCCGCCTGATCGACGACAGCGTCGACGAGCCGGAGACTTCGCCTTTTACCATTCATGAACTGCGCGAGCGGTTTCTTGACCTGGACCGGGCAAACGACCATTTTATCTGGCCGGCGCTGCGCTGGCTGTTCGCCGGGTTTCCGAACCTGGGACGCCAGCCGTTCCTGAATCAGATGGAAGGGCAAGTGTCGGATCTGACCCTGCTGCGCTACGAGACCATGGAGCAGTTGGAACGCTACTGCTACCTGGTGGCCGGCACGGTAGGGGAAATGCTGCTGCCGGTGCTCCGCGACGATCTGCATGCCGAGGCGGCCGAAGCGGGCATCGCTCTCGGCAAGGGGATGCAGATCGTCAATATCATTCGCGATGTCGGCGAAGATCTGGGCCGGGGACGCCGTTATATTCCGGCGGATCTGATGCGCCGACACGGCTATACCGAAGAGGATTTGTCCCGCGGGGTGATCGATGGGCGGTTTACCGCCATGATCGATGAACTGCACGGCCAGGCGGCCATCTGGCTGGAGCAGGGGCTGTCCAACCTGGACAGCTATCCGAAGCGCAGCGGCTTGTCGGTAGCTCTGGCTGCCGCTTTCTACGGAGCGATCTTCGATCAGGTAAGGCGCAACGGCTATGACGTCTTTGACCGGCGGGCAATCGTGCCGGATGAAGAGAAGGGCGTGCTGCTGCTGCGCGTTATGTCAAGCTTCGGCGCGGTCGACGATTCCGCGGACAGCGCAGCCGTGTCGTAATGGACGGATCGCAGACCCGTCTACGCCTGCCGGCAGCCGGAAGCCGTCTGGAGCGGACGGCTGTTATCTCCGGCATCGTATTCTATGTCTGGATGGCGATCGGCACAGGCGAAAGGAGAGGACGAAACGTTGATTCTGACTTGGGTTCTGACAGCCGTCTGCTTACTTCTCGCCGCGCAGCTGGTCTTCGCGCTGATTAACAGCCGCGCCCTGCCGGTGCCCGGCAAGCGTACGCGTACGATCGAGAACCGTCCGCTGGTGTCGGTACTGATTCCGGCCCGCGACGAAGAACGCAATATCGAAGAGTGTCTGAACCATGTGCTGGATTCCGACGATTCGGAATACCGGATCGAGGTGATCGTCTACGACGACGATTCGAGCGACGATACCGGGGGCATCGTGCGGCGGATGGCGATGGAAGATCACCGGATCCGGCTGATGAAAGGGGACGAACTGCCCGAAGGCTGGAAAGGCAAATGTTATGCCTGCCATCGTCTGGCCGAACAGGCATCCGGCAGTTGGTATCTGATGCTCGATGCCGATGTCAGAGTCGGCAGACTGGCGATCCGGGATACGCTGCGTTCCGCCATGAAGAAGAAAGTCGGCCTGCTGAGCGGATTTCCCAAGCAGATCACGGGGACCTGGATGGAACGGCTGGTTGTCCCGATGATGGAATTCGTCATCTTGTGCCATCTGCCGATGCCGATGGTAGCCCGTTCGAGCAGCCGCCTGTTTTCCGCGGCGCACGGCGCTTATATGCTGATCAAACGTTCCGCCTACGAATCGGTAGGCGGATACGAAGCGCTCAAGAACGAGATGGTGGACGATATGGCCATGGCCCGAGCAGTCAAACAAGCGGGCTACAAAATGATGCTGGCCGATATGAGCAAACACGCCCAGATGCGGATGTACCACGGGGCGCGCGAAGTCTGGGAAGGCTTCAGCAAAAATATGTTTGCCGGAATGGGGCGCAATTATGTGCTCATGGCCGGGATGCTGCTCTGGTACACGGCACTGTATATCCTGCCGCCGATCGCGCTGCTCATCGGGCTGTTCTCGGGCAATCTTCATCTGGCGGCGTTCAGCGGCCTGGCCATGCTGCTCGGGATGACGGTCAAATCGGTGTGCGATATACGCAGCGGTCTGCCGGCCTGGCGCGGCGTCTTCATGGCTGCAACCGTCTGCTGCACCCTGGCGATCGCCCTGGCAAGCGTTGCCGGCGGTTTGAACGGCAAAGGCCATACCTGGAAAGGCCGCCGATACGGATAAAAAAGTCCCATGCCGGCCCATGTCGAAGCCGATCTGGGCCTATACGGCATCCGCGGAGGAACGTACGGTTTGGTCGAAGGCATGAGGCGGCTGGCCCCGCGAGCTGGGCGTAGAGATCCGCACGGGTACGGAAGTGCTGTCGATCAAGGTGCGGGCGGGACGCGTCTACGGTGTCGAGACGACGGAAGGCATGATCGAAGCGGGCGAAATCGTCTGCAACGGCGATCTGCTGACGCCGGAGCGGCTCGAAAGCGAGTTCGACGGTATTTTCAAGCGCAAAGTTGCGCCGGACGATCCCGCTCTGTACATTTGCAATAGCGGGTATTCGGAGCCGGGCTCCGCACCCCCGGGAGCCATTTACGGCATTTCTTCCAATACGATGAGGTAGACGCTTTTCCGGCCGGGCAACCGGGATCCGGATGTGTCCGGACTCTGGTACGTGGGAGGAACGAACCGTACGGGCGGCGGTACGCCGTTTGTGACCTTGTCGGGTCAGCTGGTCGCGGAACGCATTGCCGGCAGGTAAGTCCGGACCTCGACCGGGGTTCGTCCATAACCGGCAGGATGAAAAGAAAGAGGGGACAGGCCATGACGAGAGAAAAGAACGATTCCGTATCGACCGGAGACCGCAAAAGCGAGCATGTTCGTCTGTGCCTGGAAGAAGAAGTAGGCGGTGTCGGCGTAACGACCGGATTCGAACGTTACGCCTTCCGGCACAATGCGCTGCCGGAAACGGATTTTGACCAGATCGATTTGACGGCTTCGTTTCTCGGACGCGAGCTGCGTGCGCCGATGCTGATCAGTTCGATGACCGGCGGAAGCGCCGGAACGGGACGGATCAACGAGCGTCTGGCCGAAGCGGCGCAGATGCGCGGCTGGGCGATGGGGCTCGGTTCTGTTCGCGCCGCCGTCGAACGCGGCGAACTGGCGGAGACGTTCAAGGTCCGGCATAAAGCGCCGGACATTCCGGTGATCGCCAATCTGGGGGCGGTTCAGTTGAATTACGGCTTCGGGGCGGACGAATGCCGGCGCGCGGTGGATATCGCGGAAGCGGACGCGCTGGTGCTGCATCTGAACAGCCTGCAGGAAGTGTTCCAGCCCGAAGGCAATACGAACTTTGCCGGGCTGCTGCCGAAGATCGCGAAGCTGTGCCGCGATCTGGACGTGCCGGTCGGCGTGAAGGAAGTCGGCTGGGGCATCGACGGCGAGACGGCTCTGCGCCTGGCGGAAGCCGGCGTCGCGTTTATCGACGCGGCCGGCGCGGGCGGCACCTCATGGAGCCAGGTGGAGAAGTTCCGCAGCTCCGACGCCATGCGCCGGGCCGCGGCGGAAGCGTTCGCCGGCTGGGGCACGGGGACGGCGGAGTGCATCGCGGAGATCCGCGGCGAACTGCCGCATCTGCCGCTGATCGGAAGCGGCGGTCTTCGCGGCGGTGTGGATGCGGCGAAGGCGATCGCGCTCGGCGCCGATCTTGCGGGCTTCGGCCGGGCGCTGCTCGGCCCGGCCGTGGATTCCGCCGAGAGTGCGGCGAAGGCCATGGAGCAGGCCGAATTCGAACTGCGCACGGTCATGTTCGGGATCGGCGCGGGATGTGTAGCGAAGCTTCAAGGCACCAAGCGGCTGCAGCGCAAAAACTGAAAGCAGGCTTACGGCAGTCCGAAGATTCTTTGAACGGACAAAAAAGAAAGCGGTACCCGAAACGCAGCGAAGCGCGACAAGCGGACGGAACCCAACCGTCCGCTTTTTTTGCCGCGAAATCTTCTCGGCTGCCGGGGCCGCTTCCGTATCTCTTCACCCGAAATCCTGTTATAATATACGCTGATGCTTTTTGCAGGAATATCTTAATGGGCATTTACGATCAAACTCAGAGGAGTTGTGTATTCATATGGCATTGAAAGCCGGTATCGTAGGTTTGCCGAACGTCGGCAAATCCACATTGTTCAACGCAATCACGCAGGCAGGCGCAGAGTCCGCCAACTATCCGTTCTGCACCATCGACCCGAATGTCGGGATCGTCGAAGTACCCGACGAGCGTCTCGACAAACTGACGGAGATGGTTACGCCCAAGAAAACGGTGCCGACGGCATTCGAATTCGTAGACATCGCGGGTCTTGTGCGCGGCGCGAGCAAGGGCGAAGGCCTGGGCAACAAATTCCTGGCCCATATCCGCGAAGTGGACGCGATCGTACACGTCGTTCGCTGCTTTGTGGATGAGAACATCACCCACGTGGACGGCAAGATCGATCCGATCAGCGATATCCAAACGATCAACCTGGAGCTGATTCTCGCCGATATCGAGAGTGTCGACAAAAGAATCGAGCGTTCCAAAAAGAACCTCAAAGGCGGCAACAAACAGTCCGCGCAGGAAGTCGAAGTACTGGAGAAAGTCAAGGAAGCCCTGTACAACGACCAGCCTGCACGCAGCCTCGATCTGACGGAAGACGAACTCCAGATCATCCGCGAACTGCACCTGCTGACGCTTAAGCCGGTTCTGTATGCGGCGAATGTGGCCGAAGACGAAATCGCCGATGTGGCAAACAACGCCTACGTCCAGAAGGTACGCGAGTTTGCGGCGGCCGAGAATGCGGAAGTCGTGCCGATCAGCGCCAAAGTGGAAGAAGAGATCGCGGAACTCGAAGGCGAAGACAAGCAGATGTTCCTCGAAGAACTGGGCATCGAAGAGTCGGGCCTCAATCTGCTGATCAAAGCGGCCTACAAGCTGCTGGGTCTGTATACGTACTTCACGGCCGGCGTTCAGGAAGTTCGCGCCTGGACGATCCGCAGAGGAACCAAAGCACCGGGCGCGGCGGGCGTGATCCACTCCGACTTCGAACGCGGCTTTATCCGCGCCGAAGTGGTGGGCTACGACGATCTGGTCAACGCGGGTTCCATGAACGGTGCCAAAGAACGCGGCCAGCTGCGCCTCGAAGGCAAAGAATATATCGTGCAGGACGGCGACGTTATGCATTTCCGTTTCAACGTTTAACCGTTGACAAACCAGTCAAAAAGCCGCTTTTTCCCTCAAGGGAAAAGCGGCTTTTTGCCGTGGAAAAGGACGGGTCATGCCGCGGAGAAACCTCGGCGGCGTCCGTAGGCATCCTGCGGCGCGGTGCTCCGGCGAGAGCGGTGTTCACGCCGCCGGACGAGGCGGCCGGAGCCTTCTTCGATACCCGTCCGCCGGCCTTCTACTCGGCCGGCGGACGGTGATAGCCTTGGTCGCCGTACGGCCGGAGCCGGTTCATCCATTTGGCTTCCATCTCTCCAAGCTGGTCGCGTACGGGAATATAGGTGTTGTCCGACGGTTTCAGCACTTCCAGCACTTCGAATTCGAACGCTTCTTCGCCGTACGTCTTCCAATCCTGCTGCAGCGCTCTATTTTTGAAGCTGCCGTTGTTCAATTCGAATCGTCGGCCTTCCATCGATTTGAGATTCGGCAGCGAAGCGATAAACGAGCGTCCGCTTTCTTTGTGGACAATCCGGTATACGCCGGATTCCTGCTTGATCTCTTTGTAGATTTCCTGAAGTTCTTTTCTGCGGTTCATGGGAAGTTCCTCCTTCTGGGTAGGGGACGGGCCGGCTTCGGGCCTTCCGCCCCGGGTTGTCCAATAAGCGCTGCCGTCCGGTTCGCGGTCCAGAAATCCGTATTCGATCAGGAAGCGGCGCAAAATGGCATAATCGGCATAAACCGGTTCAAGCGCCGCGTTGATTTCTTTTTCCGTATACAGGCGCTTGTCGTCGAGCCGCGCAGCCGTATGCCGAAGCACGGCCAAGCGCTGCTTCTCCTTCAGATCGAAAGTGCGCAGCGGTTTGTCCGGACCGTCCGGAAAAGCACTGCCGAGAATCTGCCGCTCTTCCTCTTCGGTCAGATTGTAACGGTCGTCTCTTGTTCTCGCCTGGGGATGCGGTTCGATAAAGACCGGCTCCCCGCTATCGCCCCGCTGCTTGAGCATTTCCATCAGCGCGAGGAAGATGCGCGCCTGCCGCTCTTTCTCTTTCAGCGCGAACCGGTGGTTGCGGATCGTCGAAGCGCTGCCGATTCCAAGTTCCTTTTTGATCTCGTCGTCGCTGCGTCCGCTGTAGAACAGCCGAAGCAGGGCGTTCTGATGGTCGGTCAGGCCCGTCGCTTTCTTGCCTTGTCCGATGAGCGCTTCAAAAGCCGAGCCATGCTGCGACGCGATATGCCGCCGCATAAACTTCTCCGCTTCGTAAAAGAAGCCGTTTTCCGCATAGATCACTCCCTGCTCCGCCGAATGGCCGCAGAACAGACAGACGAACAGTTCCCCGCTCCGGGCATAGCCTTTTTTTAGGTCTTCGATCGGGGCGTTCCACAGCGTATCCGTCATATTCATGGAGACAATTCCTCTCTTTGTTTGGGATAAGATAGGCATAAATGCGATTTGTCTATATAAATATAAACATTCATTCATGTTGTTTGTCAAATGGAAGACGGATTCCGTTTTTGTTTGCCCGACAAAAAGCCGCTTTCGTCTCGAGCGACGAAAGCGGCTTTGGGTACGGCAGGAAAGCCGGTTTATTTTTCGAACGAGATCAGCACTTCGACCGGAATATCGTTGGCCAGTACTTCCAGGCTCAATACTTGTTTAGAACTCATTTTGACCGAGATATTTTCGCCGGAGAGCAGGGTCGGAGTAGAAATGTCGATGGCGATGCCGTTGTTGGCAAAACCGGTTGCGGCCGTAGCGGTCAGCATGTTGGACAGCTCGGACAACGCGCTCCGGGCCATCTCGTCCAGCTGTTCAACGGCCATCCCCATCATCATGGTGGAGGCGATTTTCTTGGCGCTTTCCGTATCGATCCGATACACGACATTCCCTTTGAGCGTCCCTACGATACCTACGAGGATGATAACGCCGGAACAGACAAGCTCCTGCCCTTTGACGCTGAGGCCGCCTTTTCGCACTTCGGCGAATCCAAGCTGCGGCATAACATTCATAAACGAATCGATAAAGGGATTAACGTGCGCTACATCCATTTGTCCTCACCTCTTCTAAAGCCGATATTCAGCAGCATTTCTCCAAAGTTGGTATCCGCGGTCGCGCTCATGGTTTTGAACGCCGCTTGGGAGATCAGCATGCGTTCGCCATGCATTACCGATGGAGGGGCAAGCCGCAAACCAAACGCTTTATTTTTCTTGTTCAGGATCGAGCAGGCGTTGCCGGCTACGATGTTCGTGTATTCGGCGATAGCGGCGGTAATCTCGCTAGTGCTGGCCGGTTCTTTTTTCATCATGGCCGCGACCAGCGCATGGGCCGTGTCTTTGCTGAGGTCGATCATCAGTCTGCCCGAGAATTTTCCGATAATGCCTACGATCACGGCAATTCCCCGGGATTCGAAATCTTCGTGCAGTTCATGTTCGCTTTTGTACGTGAGAAGGGTCTTTGTCATACGGTTCAGTCCGTCTTTGAACGTTTCCTTGAACACTTCCAAGTAAACTTCTTCCAGTTCCTGGAATATTTCATTGAAAGCCGTGACCCGCTGGATCTCGCCAAGCAGTTCATCGGCGTCTACAGGTTTCTGGATGTAGCCGGATACATGGTTTTCTTTGGCTTGCTTGAGGATTTCGTCGTCCATCATGGAACTGATCACGATCACTTTGATATTCGGATTGATGGCATGTACGGCGCGCGTGCATTCCAATCCGTCCGTTCCGGGCAGGGTCATATCCATCGTGACCAGCGCGGGCTGCGTGGCTGCGACGACTTCTTTGACTTCTTCCAGGGATCCGGCCTCCCCTACGACTTCGAATCCATTCTCTTCAAGGATGTTACGAATGACGGCTATCGAAAAGGGTGAATCATCTACGATCACGACTCTTACAGCTGACATATGACCCTTCCTTTCTCTCTGTTGTGCGTTTTACCTGAGTGAAGTGAGTTTACGCCGTTCGTCCAGTGTCCAACAGTCATAACAAACGAAACTAGGCCAGGTTCAGCGTATGTAGTATAATATCGACAGATGCAGGGGAGAATATAAGTAGAAAATGAAGAGATTTAAGAGGAAGTTTCAATAGGCAATCTTGGAGGCCCGTGTTATAATAAAGAGTCGTTGCACACCGATGCAAACGGCTCTTTTTCTACCTTTTTCTTCTTTGCAGGTCCGGAAGACGAAGACAAGGTGATGAAATTCATGGGCGTGTACGTACAAGCGGGAATAAAACAGAAACACGATAGACTTAAATCCGGAATTTCCAATCTAATACAAAGAGGTGATCCACCTTGTTGGATAAATTGCAGGCATTGGTTGACCGTTACGATAAATTGAGCGAACTGCTGTGCGACCCGGACGTGGCCAGCGATTCCAAAAAGCTGCGCGACTACTCCAAAGAGCAGTCCGATCTTCAGCCGTCGTACGAAGCCTATTCGGAATATAAACTCGTCGTCGAAGGTCTCGAAGCCGCCAAAGAAATGCAGGGCGAGAAGCTGGACGACGAGATGCGTGAAATGGTCAAAATGGAGATCGACGAACTGTCGACACGCAAAAAAGAGCTGGAAGAAAAAATCCGCGTGCTGCTGCTGCCGAAAGATCCGAACGACGAGAAGAATGTGATCGTCGAGATCCGCGGCGCGGCCGGCGGCGACGAAGCGGCGCTGTTCGCGGCGGATCTGTACCGCATGTACAGCCGCTACGCGGACGCGCAGGGCTGGAAAGTCGAGCTGATGGACGTGAACGAAAGCGATCTGGGCGGCTTCAAGGAAGTCATCTTCATGATCAACGGCCGCGGCGCCTACAGCAAAATGAAATACGAAAGCGGCGCACACCGCGTGCAGCGGATCCCGGCCACCGAGTCGGGCGGGCGGATCCATACGTCGACCTCGACGGTAGCCGTGCTGCCGGAAGTCGAAGAAGTCGATATCATCATCAGCGACAAAGATATCCGCGTCGATACGTTCTGTTCCAGCGGAGCGGGCGGGCAGTCCGTCAACACGACCAAGTCGGCCGTGCGCGTCACGCATATTCCGACCGGAATCATGGCAACCTGCCAGGACGGCAAATCGCAGAACTCGAACAAGGAAAAAGCGCTCCAGGTGCTTCGTTCCCGGATTTACGACGTGATGCGCCAGGAAGAAGAAGCCAAATACGCCGGCGAACGCAAAAGCAAAGTGGGCACGGGCGACCGCAGCGAACGGATCCGGACCTACAACTTCCCGCAAAGCCGCGTCACCGACCACCGTATCGGCCTGACCATGCACAAGCTGGACCAGATCATGAACGGTGATATCCAGGAGATCGTATCCGCGCTGACGATCGCCGAACAGACCGACCTGATCGACGAAAAGGGAGTTTGAATCTGTTGAACAGAGTACGTTCGGGCCGGGGCGGCTTTCATTTGCGCGAAGGCTTGACGCTCCGGGAAGCCTTTGCGGAGGCTTCTTCTTTTTTGCGGGCACGGGGCGTGGAAGAAGCCGACGAGAATACGCGGCTGCTGCTTAAGGAAATCCTGGGGATGTCGGGAGCGCAGTACGTGATGGCGCTGCGCGAGCCTTTCCCGTACGAGTTCGGGGAGCGCTGCGAGAACGCGGTCACCCGCAAAGGCGACGGCGAACCGGCGCAGTACATTTTGGGCGACCAGGAGTTTTACGGGTTTACGTTCGAAGTTACCCCGGAAGTGCTGATTCCGCGTCCGGAAACGGAACTGCTTGTCGAAGCGGTGCTGACCCGGGCGAAGACGCTGTGGCCGGAAGGTTCGCCTTCCGTGCTCGATGTCGGAACCGGGAGCGGCGCGATCGCCGTCAGCTTGAAGCTGCTGCGGCACGAATTCGTCGTCACGGCGAGCGATATCTCCGAAGGGGCGCTGGGCGTAGCCCAGCGCAACGCCCAGCGGCTCGGCGCGGACGTCGAATTCCGCGAAGGCAGTCTGCTGGAGCCGTTCGCAGGCCGGACTTTTGATATCCTGGTCTCGAATCCGCCGTATATCCCGGCCGCCGATATCGAAGAACTTCAGCCGGAAGTGCGTGATTTCGAGCCGAGAGGGGCGCTGGACGGCGGACCGGACGGACTGTGGCCGTACCGCGAAATGATGAAGCAGCTCGATCTGCTGCAGCAAGATCCGAAGCTGATCGCGTTCGAGCTCGGCATGGGGCAGGCGGAAGCCGTGGAGAGCATGCTGCGTGCGCGCGGCAGCTGGACTTCCGTCGAGACCGTGTTCGATCTGGCCGGGATCGGCCGGCATGTGATCGGGATCGCTTGACGCAGGATCGGACCCGCTGAAATACCGGGCAGCCGCAGGTTGAAATCGGTCGATCAAGGAGGCGAGGAACGGAAGCGGGGAGCCGCCGATGCTTCTCGCCTTCTTGACGCGTTCGCAGGGATGGATGCGCCGCTTGTCGTCGACATGACAAGGGGCTTATTATGCCCTACAATATATAGACGAAGCCCGCTGCCGGAACCGCCGTTATCCGGCCATGTTCGGCAGGGGGGAGCAGGGCCCGTTCGACGGGCAACCCGGAGAAAAGCCGACGGAGCTGCGCTGCGGCCCGCGGAGCGGCGCGTGTGCAAGCATACGCGGCAAGAGGGAATAACCGGCCTTGAACAGGCTTCTCGGAGGAAACGTACAGCATGCTGACGAAATGGAAACACACCGACTGGACCCTGATTACGATTCTTCTGATGATGATGGGCATCTGCATTCCCGTCGTGCACAGCGCGGTCGCCAACAGCGACAAGTTCAGGGGTCTGGATACGCAGATGATCTTTTACTACATTCTCGGGTTTGGCGTGGTCTTCTTGATGACGCTGGTCGATTACAGGCTCTACACCAAGTATTTCTGGGTTGTGTACGGAGGAGGCCTGCTGCTGCTCCTGCTGACCCTGACCCCGCTCGGACAGACGCAAAACGGCGCACAAGGCTGGCTGAAGCTCGGTCCGATCGGCATGCAGCCGGCGGAGCTGTTCAAGCTGGCGCTCGTGATTACGATCGCTTCGCTGCTGGCCCGCAAAAATAAAAACAAACTGGGGTTTTTCGCGGATGTCATCCCGATCGGAATCGTCGCTTTTGTACCGTTTGCCCTTGTGATGATGCAGAACGACTTGGGGAATGCGCTCAGTTATGTGCTGATTCTGCTGGGTCTGCTCTGGATCGGCAACCTGAAGTTTCTGCATGCGTTTCTTATCTTCGTATTGGGTGCGGGACTGCTGTTCGGCGGAATCAAAGCTTATGTGACTTACCACGACCAGGTGTCGGACTTTATGAAGAATACGCTGGATCGGGGACACTGGCTGGACCGGATCGATCCGTGGCTGATGCCGGAAGAGGCGAGCCGCGACGCTTCGTGGCAGACCAAGAACGGCAAGTACGCGATCGCGGGCGGCGGGATGATCGGCCAGGGCTTCAAACAGGGAGAAATGGTGCAGAATCCGACCGGTTCGCTGATTCCGTATACGTACTCGGATTCGATCATTGTCGTGATCGGCGAGGAGTTCGGATTCGTCGGCATCTCGCTGCTGCTCGTGCTGTATTTTATCATGATCCACCGGATGATCGTGATTGCGCTGGAATGCAGGGACAGGGCAGGCTCTTATATCATTGTGGGCATCGTGGCGATGTTCATGTACCAGATCTTCGAGAATATCGGTATGTTTATCGGTTTGATGCCGCTGACCGGGATTACGCTGCCCTTTATCAGCTACGGCGGCACATCGCTGCTGATCAATATGGCGAGTATCGGCGTCGTGATGAGCATCCGGGCCTGTACCAAAGAAGATGTCGTCAAAGAGGAATTTGCCGATGTCAAAGGCGCGAGCAATGACGGAGGCATCGGAGCGGCACTGTCGCGCATGGGCCGTTCGGGCAAAGCGTAACGCGAAAGCGCGGGGAACATCTCCGATAGGCGGAACGCTGATCGATTTGGAAATCTACCGATACGCGGCGGCACTGCGCGTATTACCGGGGAGGCTGCGGCGATGCTGGGCAAGATCAAAAATATCGACTGGACGATTATCACCATTTTGCTGATGTTCGCGGGAATTTCGGTCGCGGTCATACACAGCGCAGTGGTCGATTCGTCGGATACGAAAATTGTGAATTCGGCCATGAAAATGATTCCTTACTACGTGCTCGGATTCATTCTGGTCGTAGGGATGACTTTTTTCAATTACCGGCTGCTGGTCAAATACGCTTTGTATTTGTATATCGTCGGAATCGGGATGCTGATGCTGGTCTGGTCGCCGCTTGGCGTCGTGATCAACGGAGCAAGAGGCTGGATCAATGTCGGGGTAAGCGTACAGCCCGCCGAGGTGTTCAAACTGATCCTCATTATCGGCATCGGCGCGTTCCTGGTTCGCAAACAGCGCGATAAACTGCGGTTTTGGAAAGACGTTGTGCCTGTCGGTCTCGTAGTGCTGCTGCCGTTCCTGATCGTTATTGCGCAGAACGACCTGGGCAACGCGCTCTGCTACGCGATTATCGTAGCTGCGCTGCTGTGGATCGGGAACGTAAAATATACGCATGCGCTGATCTTTATTGTGCTGGCCGGCGGACTGCTCTACGGAGGAGTGACCGCTTATCGAACCTTCCATGCGGATATCGTGAGCTTCATGAAGGATAATATGCCGGAACAAAGGCACTATTTGACCCGATTGGATCCGATCCTGCTGCCGGGCGCGGCCAAAGACGATTATCACGCTAAAAACGCGCTCGAAGCGATCGCCAGCGGAGGCATGTTGGGCAAAGGTTATATGAACGGCGAATTGTCGCAAAAAGTGCCGTATACCTACGCCGATTCCATCATTACCGTCGTGGGCGAGGAATTCGGGTTTATCGGGATGGCTTTTCTGCTGCTGCTGTATTTCATTCTCATCCACCGGATGATCGTGATCGCGCTGGAATGCCGGGACCGTGCGGGACCTTTTATCATCGTCGGGATCGTCGCCATGTTCCTGTACCAGATTTTCGAGAACGTGGGGATGAATATCGGCTTGATGCCGATCACGGGTATAACGCTGCCGTTTATCAGCTACGGAGGGACATCCCTGCTGATCAATATGGCTTGTATGGGTATCGTCATGAGTATCCATGTCCACAATCAGGAAACGATCCGATTGGACAATACGCTGCGAACCGACCATCTGGACGAAGCCGACAAAAAAAGCGGAGGCCCATTCAAGCTTCCGCCTCTTGGGTTCGGACGTACGGGTACCGCCCGCGGCGAAAAAGAATAATTCCGGCCAAGATTCCGGAGTATGCGAAGGCCGTCTCCGAAAGGTGCCGGTCTTCTGCCGCTTCCGGGAAAGTGATTCAAGCGGAGGAAAGAGGTTAAAACATGAACGCAGGTCTTGAAGGACAAGGACGAACCCGAATCTGGACCGTCGGGCCGCAGGGTTCCACGGGGAACAATCGGATAGAAGAACAGGGCTCGGAATCCGGCTGGGCCCGTCTGCAGGGCGGCGGAGAGCCGGCCGGATCGCCGCCTTCCGCGCCGTCGGCCGTACAGATCGGCCTGTCCGGAGGCGGGGATACGGCTCGCGGGGAGAGTCTTTGCGGGGAGGACTCTCAGGCCGCTTCGCTGCTGTGGATGGGGGACGAATCGATTCGCGAAGCCGCTGCACTGTTGGCCGGGGGCGCGCAGGTCGCGTTTCCGACCGAAACGGTGTACGGGCTCGGGGCGGATGCCCGCAGTACGTCTGCGGTCGAAGGCATCTTCGCCGCCAAAGGCCGCCCGTCGGACAATCCGCTGATCGTGCATATTGCCGATCGCGTCGAGCTTGATGCCCTGGTGCTCGAAGTGACCGAAGCGGACCGGAAGCTGATGGATGCGTTCTGGCCGGGAGCGCTGACGCTGGTTCTGCCGGTTCGGCCTGGGGCTTTGTCGCCGAAAGTAACGGCGGGACTCGACACGGTTGCGGTTCGGATGCCGGATCACGGCATTGCCCTGGCGCTGATCCGCGCGTCGGGCTGTCCGCTCGCGGCGCCGAGCGCGAATCGTTCGGGACGCCCGAGTCCCACTCTCGCCGGCCACGTGCGGGAGGATCTGGACGGCCGCATCGACGGGATTGTCGATGGAGGGCCGTCCGGCGTGGGCGTCGAGTCGACCGTCGTGCGGACGAACGCCGCAGGCGGTGCGACCGTGCTGCGCCCGGGCGGCATTCCGGCCGAGGATATCGGCCGGGTGCTCGGCGCGGAAGTTCGCGCCGTATCCGCGGATGACACCGCGGATATAAATCCCGCGGCGGCTGCGGCCGCGGGGCAGGTCTTGGCGGCCCGCGGCGAAGCCGGGCCGCGGGGAGAAGCGCCGGACGCCGCGCGGTCCGGTGCCGCCGCGCCGCCCGCTGCGCTTGGCGGCACTCCCGCGGATACAGCCTTGTCCGCGGGAGTGCCCGTAGGCGCGGACGAAGCGCCGCGTTCGCCGGGCATGAAGTACACGCACTACGCGCCGAGCGGCCGGCTCGAAGTGGTGCTGGGCGCCGAAGAAGCGGCCGCGGACGAGATCCGCGAACGGCTCGCCGCCGCCCGGGAGCGCGGCGAGAAAACCGGGGTGCTCGCGTTCGACGAGCACCTGGAGTCTTACCGCGACCTGGCGGACGTCGCGCTGCCGTTCGGCAGCCTGCTCGATCTGCGGCAGGCGGCTTCGCGGCTGTATGCGGCGCTGCGGCGGTTTGACGAAGAAGGAACCACGTACATGCTGGCCGAAGGCTGCAGCGAACAGGGTATCGGTTCGGCCGTGATGAACCGGCTGAGCAAGGCCGCGGGCGGACGGATTCACCGGGTCTAACCCCGGGGAGTCTGTCCGCTGCCCGGAGACTGCCCGGCCGCTGTTCGCACCCAGATACAAATCCGCATTTTCATTTTCGGGTAAAGGAGACGGTTCGCTTGAAACGCATATTATTCGTATGTACCGGCAATACCTGCCGCAGTCCGATGGCGGAGGCGCTGCTGCGGCAGATGGCGCGCCAACGCGGTGTGGAACTGGAGGTGCGCTCCGCGGGCGTATCCGCTTCCCGGGGCGTACCGATGTCCCGCCATGCGGAAGCGGTGCTGCGCGATCACCGCATCGCCGATCGATTGACGTCTTCGCCGCTTGATGCGCAGTTGGTCGAGTGGGCGGATCTGATCCTTACGCTCACCGGATCGCACAAGAGCCATGTGCTGCGGCATTTTCCGTCCGCTTACGAACGGACCTACACGCTCAAGGAATATGTGGAAAACGATCCGAACGTACTCGGGGACCTTGAAGAGTTCGACAGCCTGACAGCGGCTTCCGAATTGTCGCGTGCCCTGGGCCAAGAACCCGAACCGGCGGCGCTGCAGCGAATGATCGAACTGCGGCAGCGTATTCCGCTGTTCGACATTTCCGATCCTTTCGGCGGCTCGCGCGACGATTACGAGTCGACGGCTGCCGAAATCCGTACCGCGCTGGACCGGCTGCTCGACAAGCTCGAACTAGAAGGCAGGCTGTAAAGAGGAAAAGCGATAAGCTTTAAGACTCGACGATATCAAACGAACTCCGGTACGTTTCAATACGCTTGAACGAAGCTTCCTGCTTCCTGACGGAATAGAAAGACGCCTAACGAACCCTCGTCACGCTATTTGAGGGTTTTTGGCGTTTTTGCCTTTTTAACGAATCGTAGTCACTCTATTTGGGAGTAAAACCGGTTTTTGAAGCTGATCGTGGCGAATAAGAGTCTGACGATTCGTTAGAAATCGGAGAAGCGGCTAAACCCGTGTTTAGCGTGATGGGGATTCGTTGGCTTTTTGAAACGGGGCTGCAGCGCTTACAAGTCCTTCAATCGGCTTCTTGCTCCCGGTCTCTCTCGATCGCCTGCTTGATCTCTTAAGCATCTTCCGATGCCTTCTTCCGAACGCCAAACGACCTCCGACGGTTTTCGTCCGGGTTTTCCTCGATTTTTAAGTTGATTTTTGCCGGTTGTTCCCTTATGATGAACTTAAATTTACAGATCCGGTGTAACTGGCGACAAATGTGGGTTCAACCACGATGGAGCACCGGAGTTATCGGCCGGTCGCCTGGGCAAAGAGCAGCTTCGCGTATTTTTTACGCGAGGTCGCTCTTTTTGTTTTTTTAACGGCGGGTTTCACCTGCACGGCGGCTTTCCTTTGTTTCCATTCGGCGTTATGATCGGTAGAGAAATGCCGGATACACCTGCGGCCGGTTTGACGGCGAATGCGACAGCGAAGGAGTGGGAGCATGGAGAAGAAACAAACAAGCGGAGATACGATCCGGGAACAGGCGGAGCTTGCGGTCCGGGAATTGGCCCAGACGGCGGGACTCAAGCCGGGCCGAATATTGGTTGTCGGCACGAGTACCAGCGAGGTAGCCGGACGTCATATCGGAACTTCGGGAGCGCTGGATGTGGCGCAGTCGCTGCTTGAAGGGATCGGTGCGGCGCAGGCCGAGTTCGGCTTCGACGTCGCTTATCAATGCTGCGAACATTTGAATCGGGCGCTTGTCTTGGAACGGCCGGTGCTTGAGCGTCTCAATCTGCGCGAAGTCTCGGCGGTTCCGGTTCCCAAAGCCGGCGGTTCGATGGCTTCCGCCGCTTACCGCGCCATGGCCGATCCGGCTTTGGCCGAGACGATCGAGGCTCATGCCGGAATCGATATCGGCGAGACGCTGATCGGGATGCATCTGCGGCGGGTAGCGGTTCCGCTGCGCTTGTCCGTGCGGCAGATCGGCGAAGCCCGCGTCAATGCCGCGCTGACCCGTCCGCCGCTGATCGGCGGAGAACGGGCGATGTACCGGATCCCCGAGGAAGCGGATTCGACTTTTTGCGAATAGCAGCAGCAAACCGGGCAGGTTCGGTGCAGAGCCTGCCCGGAAGATAAGCGTAGGCTTCGCCGCGGCGCGGCAGTGAAGTGAGCAGACACTTGTCCGATTTTATCCGATGACCCGTACAGACGATACTTTTCAAACCCAGGGAGGAACACGTAAACATGGAGAACTTGAGAAAAAGCGACCCGGCCGTACTGAAAGCAATGGGACTCGAACTGGACCGTCAAAAAGCCAACATCGAGCTGATCGCATCCGAGAATATCGTCAGCGAAGCGGTGATCGAAGCGATGGGCTCGGTGCTGACCAATAAATATGCCGAAGGCTACCCGGGCAAGCGCTACTACGGCGGCTGCGAGCATGTCGATATCGTGGAAGATCTGGCGCGCGACCGTGCCAAAGAACTGTTCGGCGCGGAACATGTCAATGTACAGCCGCACTCCGGCGCGCAGGCGAACCTCGGCGTCTATCTGGCCGCGCTCAAAGCGGGCGACACCGTTCTCGGCATGAACCTGGCCCACGGCGGTCACCTGACGCACGGCAGCCCGGTTAACGCTTCGGGTATCCTGTACAACTTCGTGGCGTACGGCGTACGCGAAGACAACTTCCGTATCGACTACGACGAAGTGCGCAAAGCGGCGTTCAAGCACCGCCCCCGCATGCTCGTAGCCGGCGCAAGCGCTTATCCGCGTACGATCGATTTCGAAGCTTTGGCTTCGATCGCCAATGATGTCGGCGCGCTGTTCATGGTTGACATGGCGCATATCGCGGGCCTCGTGGCTGCGGGTCTGCACCCGTCGCCGGTTCCTCATGCCCACTTCGTGACGACTACCACGCACAAGACGCTGCGCGGACCGCGCGGCGGCATGATTCTGTGCAAAAAGCCTTGGGCGCAGGCGATCGACAAAGCGATGTTCCCGGGCACGCAGGGCGGACCTCTGATGCACGTGATCGCGTCGAAAGCCGTCGCGTTCGGCGAAGCGCTGGACCCTTCGTTCAAAGTGTACGCGCAGAACGTGATCGACAACGCCCGCGTGCTGGCCGAGACGCTGATGGCGGAAGGCCTCGAGATCGTGTCGGGCGGTACCGACAACCACCTGATGCTGATCGATACGCGCGGCGTGGGCATCACCGGCAAAGAAGCCGAGCATGTGCTCGATTCCGTCGGCATCACGGTCAACAAGAACGCCATTCCTTTCGACACGGCAAGCCCGTTCATCACGAGCGGCATCCGTCTCGGCACGCCGGCCGCCACTTCGCGCGGCATGGACCAGGACGCGATGAAATCGATCGGACGCATCATCGCTTCCGTGCTGAAATCGCCGAAAGACGAAGCCGTTCTGTCCAAAGCAAGTGCGGAAGTCAAAGAATTGACCGACCGCTTCCCGCTGTACCCGAATCTGCAGTACTAATCTTACGTTTCGACGCGGTCTGTCCGACCCGCCCCGGCTTTTCCGAGCCGGGGCTTTTTGGCGTTTTTTTCGTGCATAACAACAGGAAGCGGTGGGAGAGATTCGAGGTTCTTGCCCGAAATTGAAAGAAATCCGGTAAAACGGGGTATATAAAAAGTACGTTTGATATTGCTCTATTGCTCGGAGATCGACAACATGCTGACAGAGGAGGGAATTTGGTTGAGCCGCAAAAAACTTTCGCAGCTGACACAGCAGCTCGTATTCGTGGGACCCACGACGATCTTTTTCGCTCTGATCGTCCTGATTCCGTTCCTGCTCGGAATCTATTACTCCATGACGAACTGGAACGGCGTCTCGCGGAATCTGGAATTCGTCGGGCTGAACAATTACGTTCATGTCTTCACGGCGGACCCGGAATTCCGCAACGCTTTCTGGTTTACGGTACGCTTTACGGTGGTAGCCGTTCTGCTGACCAATCTGCTGGGATTCTTCCTGGCCTATTTTCTGACCAAGCCGCTCAAGAGCAAAAATGTGCTGCGAACCGTCTTTTTCATGCCGAACATGATCGGAGGCCTGCTGCTCGGGTTTATTTGGCAGTTCATCTTCGTCCGCGGTTTCGCGGCGATCGGCGAAGCGACGGGGATCGGGTTTTTCAACCTTCCCTGGCTGGGAAATGAACCGACCGCTTTTTGGGGGATCGTGATCGTGTTCGTCTGGCAGTATGCCGGTTACCTGATGGTCATCTATATCGCTTCGTTGAACAACGTATCCAAAGACGTGCTGGAATCGGCCGAGATCGACGGAGCCAACCGCACGCAGGTACTTTGGAAGATCATTTTCCCGCTCGTCATGCCGGCCGTTACGGTCTGCTTGTTCCTGACGATCTCCTGGTCGTTCAAAATGTTCGACCTGAATCTGGCGCTGACCAACGGCGGACCGTTTAACGCAACCCGCTCCGTGGCGCTCGACATCTACCGCGAAGCGTTCACCAACAGCCGTCTCGGCCTCGGTACCGCCAAAGCGGTCATCTTCTTCGTCATCGTCGCGATCATCACGGCCATTCAGGTACGGGCTACCAAGAGCAGGGAGGTTGAAGCGTAATGGAACAAGAATCGAGATACCGCATAGGGACGCTGATCCTCGAGATTCTGCTTGTGCTCGTCGGCCTGCTGTTCCTGATTCCTTTTTATTTCCTGCTGTCGAACTCGCTCAAGACGTTCGGGGAGATTCTGTCCGATGCCGCGGCTCTGCCAAGCGCCCTGCAGTGGGAGAATTACAAAGCGGGCTGGGAAGCGATCCATTTCCCGTCGGCATTCAAAAACTCGCTCATCATTACCGTGGTCAGCAATCTGCTGCTCGTCCTGCTCAGTTCGATGGCCGCTTACCAAATGGTACGCCGTCCTTCGATGTTCAACCGGATTCTGTTCGGCGTGTTCGTCGCGGCGATGGTCATTCCGTTCCAGTCGATCATGCTTCCGCTGACGGACATTACGAGCCGATTCGGCCTCAGCGACAGCCTATGGGGACTTATCGTCTGTTATATCGGTTTCGGCGCCCCGCTGTCGGTCTTCCTGTTCCACGGCAGCATGAAGGCGATTCCGCTGGAAATCGAGCAGGCGGCGCGGGTAGACGGCTCCGGCACATACGGCGTCTTTTTCCGGATCGTCTATCCGATGATGCGCCCCATGTACGTGACGGTCATTATCTTGAACACGCTTTGGATCTGGAACGACTACCTGCTGCCTTCCCTGATCCTGACGAGCGAACATCTCCAGACCATTCCGATTGCCACCTACATGCTGTTCGGTCAATATACCAAGCAGTGGGACCTGGCGCTTCCGGCTCTTGTGCTCGGGATCGCTCCGGTCATCGTCTTTTTCCTGGCTATGCAAAAATACATTGTGTCCGGCATTGCGGCCGGCGCCGTGAAAGGGTAAGGGGGAGAATACAATGTCGAGCAAAAAACGCATGCTTCTGCCCGCTCTCGCCCTGGCCGTGACAGCCGCGCTTTCCGGATGTACGCAGGGCGGCAGCGCCGGCGAAGCCGGAACCAAAACAATCAATATCTATCAGGGCAAAGTCGAAATCTCGGATCAGCTGCAGGAAATGAAACAGGTGTACGAGAAGTCGCATCCCGGCGTGACATTGAATATCCAGTCGGTCGGCGGCGGCACGGATTACGCGGCTTCGCTCAAATCGCGTTTTTCCGCAGGGGCCCAACCCGACATCTTCACGATCAGCGGCTTCCAGGAGCGCGATCTGTGGCTGGAGTATCTGGAAGACCTGTCGGATCAGCCCTGGGTCGCCCACATGGATCAGGTGTCCAAAGACCCGATGAGCGCAGAAGGCAAACTGTACGGATTTCCGCTGAACTACGAGGGCTACGGTTTCCTGTACAACAAAGATATTTTCAAGGAAGCGGGCGTGACGGAAATTCCGAAAACGCTGAGCGAACTTGAAGACGCGGCAAAAAAGATCAAAGACGCCGGCTATACGCCGTTCGTCAACGCGTACGCGGAGTGGTGGGTGCTCGGCAACCATAACGTGAACGTTCCTTTTGCCCGGCAGGACGATCCCGAAGCGTTCATGACCAAGCTCGACGAAGGCAGCGCGGATATCGTGAACAACAAGATTTTCGACGGCTGGCTGGATCTGCTGGATCTGACGCTTAAATACGGCAATGCCAATCCGCTGACGACGGACTACAATACGCAGATGTCCACGTTCGCGAACGGCGAAGCGGCGATGACGCAGCAGGGCAACTGGGTGCAGCCGACGCTCGACGGAATCAATCCCAATCTGAACGTGGGGATGATGCCGATGCCGATCAGCGACGACGCGCAGGCCAACGACAAACTGTTCGTGGGCGTGCCGACCTACTGGGTCATCAACAAGGATTCGCCGGTCAAGGAAGAAGCGAAAGAGCTGCTCGATTGGATGGCCGGTACGCCGGAAGGGCAGCAGTTCCTGACCGAGAAATTCCAGTTTATCCCGGCGTTCAACCATATCAAGACGAACTCCGAAGAAATCGGACCTCTGGGCAGCGATCTGACCGCTTATATCCAAGGCGGCAAAGCGCTCAACTGGTACTTCCAGCAGCTGCCGATCGGAACGCCCCAGGACTACGCCAATCAGATGCAGTCCTATATTGCGGGCCGCGATACGCGGGAGCAGCTGCTGAACAACCTTCAAGCTTCCTACGACAATCTCAAAGTCCGATAACAATCCCGGGCCCAAAAAAGTTCCGCACAACGCCTTCGGCCGATCTTTTCGGCCGGGGCTTTTTCTGTGGGCGGCGGCGTTAGGGGAGGATTGGGGAAAAAGGACACGTTTTTGTGTCGGACCGTTTAATGCGGATGCACAAGGAGCGCCGGAGTGCTATAATGGACAAGATTTACGGTGCACCCAGGCCAGTCTTGTGCCGCGGGACCCTGCACCCGAAACGGAATTCGAGACGGATTTTCCGAAACCGGCGCCGGATAGACGGAGCCTAACCTTGTACGGAGGGACGAACCTTATGAGTAAACTGGTGATCTGCGATCATCCGCTGATCCAGCACAAACTGACTTTTATCCGAGATGTGAACACGAACACGAAAGATTTCCGGGAGCTTGTCGACGAAGTCGCAACGCTGATGGCGTACGAAATTACGCGCGAAATCCCGCTGGAGTCGATTCCGGTCGAAACGCCGGTTACGCAAACCGAGGGCAAAGTCATCTCGGGCCGTATGCTCGGCCTGGTACCGATCTTGCGCGCGGGTCTTGGCATGCTTGACGGCGTGCTGAAACTTCTGCCTGCCGCAAAAGTCGGTCACGTGGGTCTGTTCCGCGATCCGAACACGCTGCAGCCGGTCGAGTATTACGTCAAGCTGCCGACGGATGTCCAAGAACGCGAGCTGATCGTGATCGATCCGATGCTGGCAACCGGCGGTTCCGCAATCGCGGCGATCGACGTGCTGAAGAAACGCGGCTGCACCCAGATCAAAATGATGAACCTGATCGCGGCGCCCGAAGGCGTGAAAGCGGTGCAGGAAGCCCATCCGGACGTGGATATCTATGTGGCCGCGCTCGACGAAAGACTGGACGACCACGGTTACATCGTGCCCGGTCTCGGCGATGCGGGCGACCGTCTGTACGGCACCAAGTAAACGCAGGGAACACGAACTGCACCGGACTGCTCTTGTCTCAGGCTTCGCAGGAAACGCCTTATCGGCAGTCTCCCGCGTAGGCCGTGAAAAGCGGTGCGGTTTCCGTATTTGAAAAAGCGCTTTATTTAATGAAGGAATTCATTTGAGCATCGACCGGACCGGCTGCCCGAACAGCCGGATACCGAGCGGAAAGGTGAGCAAACAAACCGATGAAGAAAATCAAAGTCATGACCATTTTCGGCGTGCGCCCGGAAGCGATCAAAATGGCTCCGCTCATTCTCGAGCTGGAGAAGCATCCCGAAGAAATTGAATCGATCGTCTGCGTCACGGCCCAGCATCGGCAGATGCTCGACCAGGTGCTGGAAGTGTTCAAGATCACGCCCGATTACGATCTGGACGTCATGAAAGACCGCCAAACGCTGAACGAAATTTCGATCCGTGTCCTGCAGGGCCTCGAGCCGGTACTGCGCGAAGCGAATCCGGATATCGTGCTTGTGCACGGCGATACCCTGACAACGTTCCTGGCGAGCTACTCGGCCTTCATGCAGCAGATCAAAGTCGGCCACGTGGAAGCGGGTCTGCGTACCTGGAACAAACTGTCGCCGTATCCGGAAGAAATGAACCGCCAGCTGACCGGCGTTCTCGCGGATCTGCATTTTGCGCCGACCTCATGGTCCGGCGGGAACCTTGCCAGAGAGAACAAGTCAAAGTCAAGCGTTTTTGTCACAGGCAACACGGTTACGGATGTGTTTCAATATACCGTGCGGCCCGATTACACCCACCCGGTGCTCGATTGGGCCAAAGGCAAGCGATTGATTCTGATGACGGCCCACCGCCGCGAGTCGCAGGGCGAACCGCACCGCAATATTTTCCGCGCGGTCAAGCGGATCGCCGACGAGTTCGAAGACGTGGCGATCGTGTATCCCGTCCATCCGAGTCCCGCCGTCAAAGAGCCTGCCCACGAAATTCTCGGCAATCATCCGCGCATTTCGCTGATCGATCCGCTAGACGTCGTGGACCTGCACAATTTTTATCCGCATACCCATTTGATCCTTACCGACTCCGGCGGTCTGCAGGAAGAGGCGCCTTCGTTCGGCGTGCCCGTACTTGTTCTGCGCGATACGACGGAACGTCCGGAAGGCATCGAAGCCGGCACGCTTGAGCTGGTGGGAACGGAAGAAGAGAAGGTGTATCAACGGACTCAAGCCCTGCTTAGCGATTCCACCTTGTACGACTCCATGAGCCGGGCCGCCAACCCGTACGGAGACGGCAAAGCGTCGCAACGTATTGTCAATGCGATTCTTCACAGTTTCGGATTTAAAACGGAACGTCCGGAAGAATTTCACACAATAGACACAAATGGTCCCGAAGTTGCATTGTGATTTACCGGGTAAACAGTATACAGTATAGCTGTACGGTTAATACGCTTTCAAAAAAATGTTCCGTCGCGTTTCGGACGATCGCTTTCCCTTTGCCGGTATGCCGGATTTCGATTTTTCGCAGGTGAAGACGGCTTCTTTTGGGCAGAACAAAGTCTTGATCTGCAAGGGATTTCGGCAAAAAAGGAAAAGTTCGGCGAATTGACAATAACTCTTACTTTTCAGTAAAATGAATGAGGATTATGAGATTGACAAGCGATGGTGAAGTGTATGGCACCGGAAAGAAAAAGCGGCCCTTGGAAAGCGATTGGGCTTGTCAGCGCGATCGGTTTCGAACTTGTTTCGTTTACACTGCTCGGATTTTTTTTCGGGCGTTGGATCAACGAAAAAGCAGACGGTTCAAGTCTATGGATCGGTCTCGGCGTCCTGGCTGGATTGGCCGGTGGAGCCTTTGGCGTAGTCGTGCTTGTCCGTAAAGTTTTGGAGGGAAGCGATGACTAGCGAATTACCGAAATACATGCGGTGGCTTACACGCGTTACATATACACTCCTGGCGATCGGCGCTTGTTGGATGCTGATCGCTCCCCATCACCACCCGGTGGTATTGGGCATAGTTTTCGGAGCGAGCGTAAGCTGTATGAGCGCGTATTATTTGGGTCACCGGGTTCGTAAAATTACGGACGCGGTGTCGGAAGGAAGAAAGGCTCGGGGCGGTCTGGGCTTTGCCTGGAGAGCGATTGCGGCGATTGCGGCTCTTGTCGTCGCCATCGAATTTCCGCATGAGGTCAATTTGATCGCGCTGATGGCAAGCCTGGTTGCAGCCCCGATCATCCTGCTGATCATAGGCATTCTGGTCACGCGCAAGGATACCAAGGCAGAAGCCCTCTACTTTGAGGAAAAGCGGAGGGAGAAAGAGAAACTGGCTGAAGAAAGGGGTGAAAAAAATGCATGAAGCTCCAATAATTATGCTTGGAAATATGCGCTTCGATCTTTCCATCATTTTGATGTTGGTCGTAAGCTGCACGGTCGTGTTTCTGATTGCCAAGCTGGCAACCCGTAACATGTCCGTCGAAAATCCGGGCAAGCTCCAAAACTTCATGGAATGGGTCATCGAATTCGTTCAGAATCAGATTGCCGGAACGATGGACATGAAAAAAGGCAAACCTTTCGTGACGCTGGCCGTGACGCTTATCATGTTTATCTTTGTCAGCAACATGCTGGGCCTTCCGTTCGGTATCGTAATGCATCCTCACAGCGCGGAAGAAGCGACAATCTTCGGCCAACCGATCATTACCGCCGTGGAAGCGTTCAACACTGCAGCCGCCGCAGGACAGGAAGCTCACGTGGAGATCGCGTTCTGGAAATCTCCTACCGCCGACGTTTCCGTCGCAATGGCTTTGGCAGCGATGATTTTCATCCTAGTGCACTTCTTGGGCATCACAAAAAATACCAAGGCTTATTTCAAACACTATTTCGAGCCGTATCCGGTATTCTTCCCGATCAACCTGATCGAGCAGTTCTCTAGTCTCCTGACGCACGGCATGCGTCTCTACGGCAACATTTTTGCCGGCGAGGTTCTGATCAGCGTGATTTTGAAACTGGCAGCCGTCAACGTCGTAGGCATGATCGCTTCCATTCCTTTGATGGCAATCTGGCAAGGATTCAGTATTTTCGTAGGCGCAATCCAGGCTTTCGTTTTTACGATTTTGGCGCTTGTCTACATTTCCCAAAAGATCGAAACGCACGACGAGCATTAGCCTGATTCCAAAGGTTCACCGTTTTACGGGTCCAACGCAAGGATAAGGGGTACATAACCGCTGTCCAAGCTGGCTATATAAACAATTATTTTTCTAATACTTAAGGAGGCTTACACAAATGGATTTGGGAGCTATGGCATTGATTGCCGCTGCAATTGCAGTCGGTTTGGGCGCACTCGGCGCAGGTATTGGTAACGGTCTGATCATCAGCAAAACGGTTGAGGGTATCGCACGTCAGCCGGAAGCGAAATCGACTCTGCAAACGACAATGTTTATCGGTGTCGGTCTGGTTGAAGCCCTGCCGATCATCGGCGTAGTCCTGGCGTTCATCTTCTACGCCGCGGCATAACTTAAAATTAGTAGGGCGGGGATGGCACAGCCTCCGCGCCTTCTTTTTGGAATGAGTACTTTTTACGTATTGAAATAAACTTATCTATGTTCCGTTTATTGAACTGGGAAGGAGTGACTCAGATGGATATTGTATGGTCTTCTATATGGATTACGCTGCTCGCGTTTCTGATTCTCTACTGGCTGCTCAGCCGCTACGCGATCGGACCTCTGATGTCCGTCATGGAGAAGCGCCGGGAGTTAGTGCTGAGCCAGTTGAACGAGGCATCGGCGACGCGCGAAGAAGCGTCCGCATACGTGGAACAACAGAAAGAAGCTCTCCAGCAGGCGCGTAAGGAAGCTTACGACATTATTGAACAATCCAGACAAACCAGCGGCAAGCAGGCCGATCAGATGATCGCCTCGGCCAAGGAAGACGCGGTTCGCCTCAAAGACGAAGCGCTCCGCGACATCGAGAGCGAGAAGAACAAAGCCATGGCTGCCCTGCGCGGCGAAGTGGGACGCGTCTCTGTACAGATCGCTTCCAAGTTGATCGAAAGAGAGATCGACGAAAAATCGAACGAAGGCCTGGTCGATCAGTATCTGAAAGACGTAGGAACGAAGTCGTGAGCCGCGATACGCGGGTCGCGAAACGTTATGCGCGCGCGCTTTTCGAAGTGACTTTCGCCGAAGGCAAAGTCACCGAGACTCAGGCCGAGCTGCGTGCCATCGCTGAGGCTTTCGCGTCCGATCCGGCCCTGCGCAAGTTCGTATCTTCGCCCGGTGTATCCGTGGAAAACAAGAAAAAAGTGCTGAACAGCGCTTTTGAAGGCCGCGTATCCGTGCCGGTCATCCGTACGGTCGATTTGCTGATCGAACGGGGTCGGACACAGCTGTTCGGCGAACTGCGCGAGAGTTACGAGCAGATCTCCAATGAGGCGCTCGGCTTGGCCGACGCTATGGTATATACCGCTTTCCCTTTGACCGAAGAAGAAAAATCGGCAGCGGCTGTACGGTTTGGCCTGCTGACCGGCAAGAAAATCACGATCAAGAATATCGTGGACAAAAGCGTGCTTGGCGGCGCGAAAGTCGTTATCGGCAATACGCTCTACGACGGAAGTCTGGCGGGCAAGTTGGCCCGTCTCGAAAAGTCTTTTGAAAGACAAGCATAGTGACAGGGGGGAAACCACTTGAGTATCAGACCTGATGAAATCAGCACGCTGATTAAGAGCCAGATCGAACAATATCAAAATGAAATCGAAGTCGCCGAAGTGGGTACCGTTATTCAAATCGGCGACGGTATCGCGCGTGCGCACGGACTCGACAATGTATTGTCGGGAGAACTGCTTGAATTTTCCAACGGGGTAATGGGCATGGCCCTCAACCTGGAAGAAGACAACGTCGGTATCGTTATCCTCGGTCCTTACACGGATATCCGCGAAGGCGACCAGGTTAAACGTACGGGCCGCATTATGGAAGTTCCGGTTGGCGAAGCCATGCTGGGACGCGTTGTCAATCCGCTCGGACAGCCGGTCGACGGCAAAGGTCCGATCGATACCCCGCACTTCCGCCCTGTAGAAGGTTCCGCTCCGGGCGTTATCGACCGGAAATCGGTTCATGAGCCGATGCAGACCGGGATCAAAGCCATCGACTCGATGGTACCGATCGGCCGCGGTCAGCGCGAGCTGATCATCGGCGACCGTCAAACGGGTAAGACGACGATCGCAATTGATACCATCCTTAACCAAAAAGGCAACAACGTGAAGTGTGTCTATGTCGCAATCGGACAAAAGCAGTCCACCGTTGCCCAGGTCGTGGAAACGCTGCGTCGTACCGGCGCTCTGGAATACACGGTTGTCGTTACGGCATCGGCTTCCGATCCGGCTCCGCTCCAGTACATTTCCGCTTACGCGGGCTGCGCAATGGGCGAATACTTCATGTACAAAGGCGAGCATGCGCTGGTCATCTACGACGACTTGTCGAAACAGGCTGCCGCTTACCGCGAATTGTCCCTGCTGCTCCGCCGTCCTCCGGGCCGGGAAGCTTACCCGGGCGACGTCTTCTACCTGCACTCCCGTCTGCTGGAACGCGCAGCCAAGCTGAGCGATGCCCGCGGCGGCGGTTCGCTGACGGCACTGCCGTTTATCGAAACGCAGGCTTCCGACGTGTCGGCTTACATTCCGACAAACGTGATCTCGATCACCGACGGGCAGATCTTCCTGGAATCGGACCTGTTCTATTCCGGTCAGCGTCCGGCGATCAACGTCGGGATCTCGGTATCGCGGGTAGGCGGTTCCGCGCAGATCAAGGCGATGAAGAAAGTTGCCGGCACCCTGCGCCTGGATCTGGCTCAATACCGCGAGCTGCAGGCTTTCTCGCAGTTTGGTTCGGACCTCGACAAATCGACGCTCTCCCGCCTCAACCGCGGTGCGCGTATGATGGAAATCCTCAAACAGGGCGTGAACCAGCCTCTGTCGGTCGAACAGCAGGTCGTAAGTTTGTACACGGCCGTCAAAGGCATGCTCGACGATATTCCGGTTGCCGACGTTCGCCGTTTCGAACGCGAGTTCCTCGCGTACATGACGACCGAACATCAAGCGATCCTGGACTCGATCATCCAGACCAAAGACTTGACGTCCGACAACGAGAAGGCACTGGTTGCCGCAATCGAAAAGTTCAAAAAAGGATTTGCGACATCGGCGTAATCGCAGCTGCGCAGGTCTTTAAGATAAGCCCTCGGGCTGCGAATGGGTAAAGCCGCATCCTCTCCGCAAGGGGAGAGCGGCTTTGCGCGTACGTTTCCTGATCGGGCATGATGCTTACGAAGTGACTTTGCTTCGCAAAGTCTGTGGTAGATGCTTACGAAGTGACTTTGCTTCGCAAAGTCTGTGGTAGATGCTTACGAAGTGACTTTGCTTCGCAAAGTCTGTGGTAGATGCTTACGAAGTGACTTTGCTTCGCAAAGTCTGGAGGTGAACAAAATGGCAAAAGGAATACGCGAGATCAAGCGTCAGATCAAGAGTACCCAGAATACCCGCCAGATCACCAAGGCGATGGAGATGGTAGCAGCTTCCAAGCTGCGCCGTGCGCAGGAGAAGACGGAAGCGGCTCGTCCGTACTCCGAGAAACTGCGTGAAGTGGTAGCGAGTATCGCATCCGCAAGTACGGGAATCCGTCATCCGATGCTGGAGAAACGGGAAGCCCGCAAAACGGCTTATCTCGTCATCACTTCGGACCGCGGTCTGGCCGGCGGTTATAACGCGAACGTTCTGCGCCGCGTATCCAACGAGCTTCGCGATCGGCATACGTCTCCGGACGAGTACGTGCTGTACGTGATCGGCCGCAAAGGCCGCGATTACTTCCGCAGACGCGGGATCGAGATCGCGGAAACGGTAACGGAATTGTCCGATTCGCCTTCTTTTGCGGATATCAAAACGGTGGCCGCACGTGCGGTACGGGATTACGAGCTGGGACATACTGACGCCCTATACTTATGCTATAACCAGTTCGTGAATGCACTTACTCAAATTCCGCAGGTTGAAGCCCTTCTGCCGATGGAGCCGGTCTCCTTCGATGGCGGCGCGCTGCAGTCCTACGAATTCGAGCCTTCGGCGGAAGTCGTACTTGGCGAGCTGCTGCCGCGTTATGCGGAAACGCTCATTTACAAAGCCGTATTGGAAGGCAAAGCGAGCGAACTTGGAGCCAAGATGACCGCAATGGGTTCGGCAACCAAGAACGCATCCAAGCTGATCAACGAATATACATTGACTTACAACCGGGCGCGCCAGGCGGCCATTACCCAGGAAATTACCGAAATCGTGGCGGGCGCGAGCGCCGCACAAAGCTGAAGCTTGTAGGAGGGAAAACCAAGCATGAATACAGGACGCATCATCAGCATCACGGGTCCGGTTGTCGACGTGGAATTCGAACGTGGTCAGCTTCCGGAAATCCTCAATGCGCTCAAGGTTCAAAAAGCGACGGAAAACGGCCAGACGATCGAACTGACTCTCGAAGTTTCCAACCATCTGGGCGACAACACGGTGCGCTGCATCGCGATGTCTTCCACCGACGGATTGACGCGCGGAAGCGCGGCGGTCGATACGGGTGCTCCGATCACCGTACCGGTCGGCGAAGTTACACTGGGCCGCGTATTTAACGTTCTCGGTCAGCCGATCGATGAAGCGGGCGAAGTGGTAGCTGCCGTCAGCAACCCGATCCACCGTGAGCCTCCCAAGTTCGACGAACTGTCGACACAGGCTGAAATGCTCGAAACCGGCATCAAGGTTATTGACCTTCTGGCTCCATACGCAAAAGGCGGTAAAATCGGTTTGTTCGGCGGCGCAGGCGTAGGCAAAACGGTTACGATTCAGGAACTGATCAATAACATTGCCCAGGAACACGGCGGTATCTCGGTATTCGCAGGCGTTGGCGAGCGTACGCGCGAAGGCAACGACTTGTACCACGAAATGAGAGAGTCCGGCGTTATCAGCAAAACGGCGATGGTGTTCGGCCAGATGAACGAGCCTCCGGGCGCGCGTCTTCGCGTCGCTCTGACGGGTCTGACCATGGCGGAATATTTCCGCGATCAAGAAGGCCGCGACGTTCTTCTGTTCGTCGACAACATCTTCCGCTTCACCCAAGCCGGTTCGGAAGTATCCGCCCTGCTGGGCCGGATGCCGTCGGCCGTAGGTTACCAGCCTACGCTGGCCACCGAAATGGGTCAGCTGCAGGAACGGATCACTTCGACCAAAACCGGTTCCGTAACGTCGATCCAAGCGATCTACGTACCGGCGGACGATTATACCGACCCGGCTCCGGCGACGACTTTCGCCCACTTGGATGCAACAACCAACCTGGAGCGTAAGATTTCCGAAATGGGTATCTTCCCGGCCGTCGATCCGCTGGCTTCGAGTTCGCGGATTCTGGCTCCGGACGTCGTAGGCGAAGAGCACTACGACGTTGCCCAAGGCGTTAAGCAGCTGTTGGCCCGCTATCGCGAGCTGCAGGATATCATCGCCATCCTCGGCATGGACGAGCTGAGCGAGGACGATAAAGTCATCGTATCGCGCGCACGTAAAATTCAGCGCTTCCTGTCGCAGCCTTTCCACGTTGCCGAAGCTTTTACGGGCCTCAAAGGCCGTTATGTGCCGGTTAAGGAAACGATCCGCAGCTTCCGCGAAATTCTCGACGGCAAGCACGACAATCTGCCGGAAGCGGCATTCCTCTTTGTCGGCACGATCGAAGAAGCCGTTGAAAAGGCGAAAACCCTGTAAGCTTCCAAGCTTCGGGTGAGGAGGGATAGAAGTGAGCACCTTTTTGCTGGAAATCGTCACGCCGGAGCGTCTGATTTACTCCGATAATGTCACCAGTATCATCGCCAAAAGCGTAGAAGGCGATATGGGCGTCCTGCCGGGCCACGTAGCCACGGTCGCTCCGCTTCAAATCGGCGCGCTTACCGTGCAGCATGACGGTAAACGTTCGCATATCGCTGTGCACGGCGGATTTCTTGAAGTCCGCCGCGACAAGGTCGTTGTACTGGCCGAAAGCGCCGAACTGCCGGAAAGCATCGATGTCGATCGCGCCCGCGCAGCGAGAGAAAGAGCCGAGCTGCGTCTCGAAAGCGGCAAAATGCACCAAGACGAAGTTGATTTCCGCCGTGCGGAACTCGCTCTCAAACGTGCCATGACTCGAATCGGAGTCACTTCGACGGATTCCGTCAACCAATAAAGCGAGGCCGGTCTCTTCGGAGATCGGCTTTTTTTTGCCTCAAGTCTTATTTCCCCGGAAATACCAACCGATAAAAGAAAAGGACTCCGGAACCGCTTGGTTCGGATGTAACGCTTACATTTTTTAAGCGAGCAAGCAAAAGGCAAAGAACGGGCATCTATGGGAAGTTATGGGCGTCTTTTTGTAAAAATTGTTTGAAATGTGCTGGATTCTTCGCTCACTTCCCAGTATTATAGAGGAGTCCGCAAAAATACAGATGTGCGGATGCAAAGCAAGGCCAGACGAATGAAAGGAGTGAAGAAGATGGGGAGAAGCGCCCTCGAATCTTTCTCGCAAACCGGGGTCTCCGGCATTCTGTCTATGGTCGTATCGCTGGGCTGTATCATTCTGGCCTGGTGGGCACTGCAGAATTTGAAGCTCGACTTGATTACCCGTCATCCGCAGAGTCCGCAGGGGAAAATGCTGCATGTACTGCTGGCGATTGTGCTCGGGCATTTCGTCGCGAAATTCATGTTGGATTACATCGGATGGTCGCAGCTGCTTAGATTGGGCTTTTAAAGTCATGAAATTGTTTTAAGTCGGAACGCTTGGGTTAATCAGTGATTAGGTTTGTTTGGCCCCATTAATCAAAAGATGTACCGGTTTTTCTAAACCGGCATGTGCACAATACCACAAACACAAACAATTAAACGCAAATTAAACGCGCGGAGGGAATACGTAGATGAGCAAATTTATCGTCCGCGGCGGCAAACGATTGACCGGAACCGTCAAAGTTAGCGGTGCCAAAAATTCGGTGCTTCCTATCATCGCTGCCAGTCTATTGGGACAAGAAGGAGTTAGCGTCATCTCTGATGCGCCTCCTCTTGACGACGTTATGACCATTAACAAAGTTTTGGAATCGTTAGGAGCGGGCATTACATACCAGGATGAAGTCATCCGCGTAGATGCACGGAATCTGACTTCATGCGAAGCGCCTTACGAGTGGGTAAGCAAGATGCGCGCCTCCTTCCTCGTAATGGGGCCTTTGCTTGCGCGTCTGGGTTCTACGCGAATCTCGATGCCGGGCGGCTGCGCGATCGGAACACGTCCGATCGATCTGCATCTCAAAGGATTCGAAGCGATGGGAGCGACCGTTACATTGGGCGAAGGATATGTCGAGGCCAAAAGCGACGGCAGACTCCGCGGCGCGAAGATTTATCTCGACGTAGCCAGTGTAGGCGCGACAGAAAACATTATGATGGCAGCTACAATGGCTGAAGGCACAACGACGATCGAGAATGCGGCGAAAGAGCCGGAAATCGTCGACTTGGCCAACTATCTGAACGCTATGGGTGCAGTGGTTCGCGGCGCAGGTACGGGCACGATCCGTATCGAAGGCGTCGAGAAGCTTATCGGCGCTCCGCACACCGTTATTCCGGACCGGATCGAAGCGGGTACCTACATGGTAGCGGCTGCGATTACGGGCGGCAACGTCTATGTGGAAGGCGCTATTGCCGACCATCTGGGACCTGTCGTAGCCAAAATGGAAGAAATGGGCGTTACGGTCCTGCCGGACGAGAACGGAATCCGCGTGATTGCCGACAAGCCGCTTCGGGCTGTCGATATCAAGACACTTCCGTACCCGGGCTTCCCGACCGACATGCAGTCGCAGATGATGGCTCTGCTGCTCAGCGCAACCGGAACAAGCGTCGTGACCGAAACGGTATTTGAAAACCGCTTCATGCACGTCGACCAGTTCCGTTTGATGAACGCCGAGATCAAAGTCGAAGGACGTTCTTCGTTCGTCAGCGGCGAAACGAAGTTTGTCGGCGCCAAAGTAACGGCGACGGATCTTCGTGCGGGTGCAGCTTTGATCTGTGCCGGTCTAGTGGCGGAAGGTACGACGGAAGTTGGCGGTACGCATCACATCGACCGCGGCTACGTCAATCTGACCGAAAAGCTGGTAGGTCTTGGAGCGGATATCTGGCGCGTTTCGATGCCGGAAGCCTCCAAGGAAGCGGCAGCGGTACCGGAAACGGCTGTACGCAGCGAGTCGCCGGCTTTCACCGTTCAACCGACCTGGGCTTAACCTTTCCCGTTCATTCCTTTCGCTTTGCAAATCCAAGTTCTCTTGAACTTGGATTTTTTGCTTTTTTAGCCCCGATTTCCGCGGAATGCCCGTTGATGTAGGACCTATAAATATGGTATGTTAAAAGCTGGTAGTTTCTAGGGCGCCGACGGAAGCGCGCAGTAAAAAAAGCCGAATAACAAGGATGCTGGAGGCCGCGAAAAGACATGTTGAGCAAGGATATCGGGATCGATCTGGGCACGGCGAACGTGCTGATTTACGTGAAGGGCAAGGGAGTCGTGATCGACGAGCCGTCGGTTGTGGCCGTGGAGAGAGAATCGAAACGCGTTCTGGCTGTCGGCGAAGAAGCACGCCGCATGGTCGGACGTACGCCCGGCAATATCGAAGTGGTGCGTCCGCTGCGCGACGGCGTCATCGCGGACTTTGATATTACGGAAGCGATGCTGCGTTACTTTATCAATAAAGTAGGCGGACGAAGCTGGTACAGCAATCCGCGGATTTTGATCTGCGCGCCGACCAATATTACTTCCGTCGAACAAAAAGCGATCCGTGAAGCGGCCCAGCGTACCGGAGCGAAAGACGTTTACCTGGAAGAAGAACCCAAAGCGGCGGCAATCGGCGCAGGCATGGATATTTATCAGCCAAGCGGCAATATGGTCGTCGATATCGGCGGCGGAACGACGGATGTGGCCGTGCTGTCGATGGGGGACATCGTGACATCTTCCTCGATCAAAGTGGCAGGCGACACTTTCGACGAATCGATTATCCGTTACATTAAAAATAAATATAAGCTGTTGATCGGCGAACGGACGGCGGAGGATCTCAAGATCAATATCGCTTCCGTACATCCGGACGGCCGTCAGGCGGAAGTGGATATCCGCGGACGCGATATGGTCAGCGGTCTTCCTCGCACCGTATCGGTGACTTCGGCCGAGGTCAAGGAAGCGCTGGACGAATCGGTTGCGCTGATCGTCAGTGCCGCCAAATCGGTACTGGAACGCACGCCTCCGGAATTGTCCGCCGACATTATCGACCGCGGCGTCGTTCTGACAGGCGGAGGGGCCCTGCTGCACGGCCTGGACGATCTGCTCGCACACGAGTTGAGAGTGCCGGTCTGGACCGCGGAAGATCCGATGCACTGCGTGGTCAAAGGTACGCAGAAGATGCTCGACCACCTCGATCAAAGAGCCAAAAAAAAGTTTTGAAATTCGCTTAACTATTTCCCGGATCTGCCGATATATAATACAACAAGGCCGGGGGCTTTTTTTACGGAGCCCCAGCCGCATGGACACGGACGATGACAGCCTGACTATTGCACCTCCAGAAGTCAAACCGCATCCGCGATATCGGAAAGGGGAACACATCGAATGCTTAGAGGATTATATACGGCTACCGCAGGTATGATGACGCAGCAGCGCAGACACGATACGGTTACACAGAACATTGCCAACCTGAACACCACAGGCTACAAACAGGTGGAGAGCACGGCACGTTCTTTCCCGGAGGTAATGGTCGCTCTGCAAAACGGTGATGAAGGCCGCGATAACCGTCAGGTCGGCAAGCTGAATACCGGTGTGTTTGCCGAAGAGAGCATTTCGATGATGGTTCAGGGCGACGTGACGGAGACTCTGTCTTCGGACGATTTGGCGCTCGTTTCCGATATGCAGGTCGTGAATCCGCAGGGCGGAAACGTGGTGTTTGATGCTTCAGGCAAAGCGATTCAGGCAAACGGCGATATCATTTACAAGCCTCAGGCTTTCTTTAACGTAGAAAACCCGCAGGGCGGCGTAAGCTATACACGCGACGGTGATCTGCATTTGTCTTCGGACGGGCGTTTGGTGACTTCGATGAATCGTAACGTACTCGGACAGGACGGACAGCCAATCGTGCTGACCGGTTCGATGGACGACTACTGGGTGAGAGAGAACGGAACGATCTTCAACAAAGCGACAGGCGCGGCATCCGGACGGGTCGGCATCACGGTTGCGGAACAGGCGAACGGACTGACCCGCGACGGCGAAGGGCTGTTCACGGAGAAAACGCAGGGAGCGGCTTCGCTTCGCGCAGCGACGGACGCCGATCAAATCGATGTGAAGCAAGGGCATCTGGAGCGTTCAACGGTGGACGCGGCGCAGTCGATGGTCGACATGACAGCGGCACTCCGGGCTTACGAAGCCAACCAGAAGGTTGTGCAGTTCTACGATAAGAGCTTGGAAAAAGCGGTTAACGAAGTCGGAAGAGTATAACTAAGGAGGCACATTCATGAATAACTCGATGATCAGCGCTGCGGTGACAATGAACGGCCTCCAGCGCAAGCTCGACCTGATTTCGGACAATATCGCCAACGTCGACACGGTCGGCTACAAAGCCAAACAAGGCAGCTTTCAAGACACGCTGACCCGCGTACAGAACCAGGGCAAAGACTTCCAACTGGACGGCCGCCGTACGGATGCCGGTTTTAACCTCGGTTTCGGTGCCCGGATGAGCGAAGTGACGATCGACCTGACCCAAGGACCGCTCAAAGAAACCGGCAGTTTGTCGGATATTGCGATTGAAGGCAACGGGGTTTTCGAAGTTCAAGTCAATGGAGAGAAAGCCTGGACCCGCGAAGGCGGATTCCAATTGGCTTCGCTCGGCGACGATGCCCGGAACGTCTACCTGATGACCAATCAGGGACACCCGGTTATGGGCACTAACGGCCAGCCGATCCGGATTCCTGCCAATTCCAAACTGCAGGTTGACGGCGACGGTACGGTACGCGCTCTGAATCCCAATGGTACGAGTACACCGGCCGGCCGGATTTCCGTGGCACGGGTAGACCGTTCGGAAGGTCTCGTACAGACCGACGGCAACGTCTTCGTTCTGGCGGAAGGCGCAAACGAAGCGGAAGTGCTGACGAATACGGGAGTGACCGCTCAGGTCAGACAGGGTTATGTGGAACAGTCGAACGTCGATTTAACCGCGCAGATGACCGATCTGCTGCAGGTTCAAAGAGCGTATCAATTGGCTGCCAAAGCCCTCACATCCAGCGATACGATGGCGACACTCGCCAACGGGATCCGTCAATAACGGAATTCCAAGTCAATAAGCTTCATTATGAAAGAGTCCGAAGCTCCGGATTGATTCCGGGGCTTCGGACTTTGCGGCAAGGAGGAGTCGAAGTGGAAAAGGTGATGGATGAGCAAAGCGAAGTTCCCGTACGCCGCAAAAGAACGTTTGGCAGACGGATGCTTCGGTTTACTCTTTTTCTGCTTTTTTTCGTGTTGTGTCTGGCCGGAGGTATGGTGTTCGGTTATGTCTATATGGGAAAACAGGAATGGCAAGAAGCGCTTCGGCCCGAAACGTGGAGACATGTGTTCGACCTCGTTTTCGCTCCCTAGCCTTATGATTTTCGCCCTTGATCGGGATTGATGGAAGAAAGAGCCGTATCCAAACGCGAATCCGAGCCGTTCTTCGGGTCTTTGCGACCGGACGGCTCTTTTTGTGCTGCGGTTTTCCGCGATTTCTTTTTGCTGCTGGAAACTGTATAATGATGGGGGAAATTGCCGAAGGGAGTTTTGCATGTGATTTTGGATTCGCAGCAGATTCAAGAAATTATTCCGCACCGCCCGCCGTTCTTGTTGGTGGATCGGATTCTGGAGGTCGAACCGGGCAAAAGTGCGGTCGGCATTAAAAACGTAACCGTGAACGAACCTTTCTTTGCCGGGCATTTTCCGGGTTATCCGGTCATGCCGGGGGTATTAATAGTGGAGGCTCTCGCCCAGGTCGGAAGCGTCGCGATGATGATCGTGGAAGAAAACCGCGGCAAGCTCGGTTTTTTTGCCGGCATCGACGGGTTCCGTTTCCGCGGCCAGGTCAAGCCCGGCGACACGCTGCGGCTTGAGGTCGAAATGACCCGCTTCAAAGGAATGATCGGAAAAGGACACGCCGTGGCGAAAGTGGACGGGAAAGTAGTAGCCGAAGGCGACATGATGTTTGCGCTCGCGGACCGCGAATAATCGTACGGCTGCCTCTTCACCCCAACAATCCGGACAGGGAGGTACAAGAAATATGTTAAACGAAAAAACCGCGGCGGTAGTCAGCCAATGGCTGGAAGACCCAAGCATCGACGAACAAACCAAGCAGGAGCTGCGCGCGCTGGAATCGCAGCCGGATGAGCTGGAAGATCGTTTCTACCGGGAGCTCGAATTCGGAACGGGCGGACTTCGCGGCGTAATTGGCGCGGGAAGCAATCGCATGAACCGGTACACGGTCGGCAAAGCGACCCAGGGTCTGGCGGAGTACATACTCGAAACGGCGCAGGGCAAAGACGGGCAACCGTCTGTTGTCATTGCGCACGATTCACGCCACTTTTCACCTGAATTTTCTCTGGAAGCGGCTCTTGTCTTAGCGGCTAACGGAATCGTAGCCAAGCTTTATCCTTCTCTTCGCACAACGCCGCAGCTGTCGTTTTCGGTGCGTCATCTGCAGGCCGATGGCGGCATCATGGTTACGGCGAGCCACAACCCGCCGGAATACAACGGCTACAAAGTCTACAATCATGAAGGCGGACAGCTGATTCCCGACGAAGCGGAACGTGTGATCAGTCTCGTACAGGGCGTGCAGTCGTTTTCCGCAATCAAACGGATCACCCGCGAAGAAGCGGAAGCGCAGGGACTTCTGGTCTGGCTCGGCGATGCGGAAGACGAAGCCTTTATCGGGACCGTAGCCGGTCTGTCCTTGAGCCGCGAGCAGTTGGCCGCAGGCCAGGGAGACGATCTTCAGATCGTCTTTACGCCGCTGCACGGTACTGGCAACCTGCCGGTGCGCCAGGTATTGGAGAAAATCGGGTTCAAGAATGTGGCGGTTGTGCCGGAGCAGGAGCAGCCGGACGGGGATTTCCCGACGGTCAAATCGCCGAATCCGGAAGAACGTGAAGCCTTTACGCTCGCCATGAAGCTCGGCGAAGAGCTGAATGCCGATATTTTGATCGGCACTGATCCCGACTGCGACCGGATGGGCGCTGTCGTACGCAACAAAGAAGGACAGTATGTCGTCCTGAGCGGCAACCAATCCGGGGCGATCATGGTCGATTATGTGTTGGGACGTATGCAGGAAGCGGGTACGCTGCCCAAGAACGGAGCGGTAATCAAGACGATCGTAACCAGCGAGATGGGTGCGGCGATTGCCCGTCATTATGGAGCGGAAGTGCTGAATACCCTGACCGGGTTCAAGTATATCGGAGAAAAAATGACCCAGTTCGAACAAACGGGCGAGCACACTTTCCTGTTCGGTTACGAGGAAAGCTACGGTTATCTGGCCGGCAGTTATGCCCGCGACAAAGACGCCGTGCTGGCATCGATGCTGATTGCGGAAGCGGCGGCCTATTACAAAACGCAGGGCAAAACGCTGTACGATGTGCTTGAAAGCCTGTATGCGCAGTTCGGGACGTTTATCGAACGTCTGGAATCGCGCACGATGAAAGGCAAAGACGGTCTGGCCAAGATTCAATCGATCATGTCCGACTGGCGCGAGAATCCGCCGACGGAAGTCGCCGGCGTCAAGGTCGTACAGACTCTTGATTATGCGCAGGGTATCGACGGCCTGCCGTCGGAGAACGTGCTGAAGTATATCCTGGAAGACGATTCTTGGTTTGTCCTGCGGCCTTCGGGAACCGAACCGAAGATCAAAGTCTACTTCGCGGTACGCGGCGATTCGCTGGCGGGCGCGGAAGAATCGGTACAGCGCCTTGTTACGGCAGTGACAAGCCGAGTAGACGCCTAAACTCTATGATTCTGTTTGGCAGTTGATATCAGCCCGGCCGCACTCCGGAATTTGTAGGGAAGCGGCCGGATTTCCGGAAGTCCCGACGATGCCTCTTGCCGAAGCGCGCCGAAGCGGCGCGTTTCGGCAGGAGGCGTCTGACTTATCAACTTGAACAATGCCGGGATTTAACGCCCGGCAAGGAGGTATATCGAACTTGAGTCAGAAATGGCGGCAGTGGAATAAGGCTGCAGTAAAAGGATTATGGATTCTGGTGATTTTGGGGATCGTCGCATCTCTCCCGGTGGCTTATGATCGGATCCGGACAGAAGGAACGTCCAAAAATGTGGAAATGGTTTTCGATTACCGGGATCTGATTCAACTTTCGTCTTATCAAGGAAATCCCAACGCATTTATCAAAGAGCAGCTTAACGTATTGAAAGATGCCGGGATTCATACCATGGCGGTCTACGAAGCAACCCTGACCGAACTGTCCAACGCTCGCAGAATCACCGTATACAGCGAGCAGGATATGGCCCGTCTGACCGGCAAGATACTGACGGCCAACGAAAATGCTACATACTTGCTGTTTACGGATGCGGAATCCCAGCAGCAGATCGAACCGATCATTCGCAGCGCTTTTGACAGCCAGGAAATCGCGGTCGAAGATTGGACGTTTAACGATCGAAACGGTCTGAAGATTGCGACTCCGCTGCAAAATGCCGTATTGAAACCGATGGAGCCGGATCCAATCTCCATGAAGCAGATCGAAGCGGCCGGATTCCAACTGCTTCCGCGTCTGGGTAACAGCTCGGTTTACAACGAGGAGGCGCTTGCGTCTCTGCTGGATCGCTTCAAAGCGATGGGCGTTGACCGCATCTTGTTCGAAGGCGAAGAAGTGCCGGGATATGCGGAAGAACCGGATGAGCGGCATCTGGATCATTTTGCGGAACTTCTCAACGAACGCGGAATCGGCATTGCCGCGATCGAGAATCTGCGGGGCGCACAGCGCGGTTTCGAGACGCTGGCCAAGGAAACCAATTATAATGTGGCCCGTCTGTATTCGCTCAGCGGACGAGACTCGGCCCTGGATCCGGAAATTCTCTCCGATCGTTTCGCACTTGCGGCGAAAGACCGGAATATTCGTATGATGTTCATCCATACGGCGGTACAGACGAATAGTGTCGAAGGCCGGATTACCGACACGCTCGAGAATATCGTCGAAAGTCTGGAAGGACCGGAAGGCGCGATCCAGCGTATTCAGAATTACGGTTTCGAGATGGGAACGGCGTCTTCGTTCGAAGTGGCCGAAATGGCCGGACAGAACTATTTCCGCTGGATCTCCATCCTCGGTGCAGTTGCCCTGATTGCGCTGCTCGTATCGATTTTTGTTCCTCCGCTTACGCTGCTTTCTTTTGTAGCGGGATTGATCGGAGCCGTTGGGCTGTATGTGCTCCGTCCGCATATCATGGAACAAGCCCTGGCTTTGTTTGCGGCCATCAGCGCTCCGACGATCGCGATGGTGTTCGCGATACGCAAAATCGACCGTCTCCATGAGAACGGACGGAACTTTAGCGTGGGCAGACGATTGACGCACAGCATCCTGCTGTTCCTTCGTACAAGTGCCATGGCTTTGATCGCAGTTCCTTTTATTATCGCGCTCTTGAACCACGTCACCTATCAGTTGGTACTCGATCAGTTCCGGGGAGTCAGTCTGCTGCACTTGGCACCGATCGCGCTGACGGCTCTGTATGTGTTCTTCTATCGTAAAAACTCGGCTTTCGGAAGCGTCGGCAAGATTATGCGCATGCCGATTACGTTCGCTATGGTAGCCATCGCTCTGGTCGCGGCCGTTGCCGGCTGGTACTATCTGTCCCGCACAGGCAACAGCGGCAGCGCCAGCGGACTTGAGAAAACGTTCCGTACCCTGCTTGAAAATACGGTAGGTGTTCGGCCGCGCTTCAAAGAGTTCCTGATGGGACATCCGATCTTTATTGCCGGAGTATTTATCGCTCTGAAATATCGTCATGCGATCTACATTATGATTATTGCGTCTATCGGCCAGCTCTCCATGGTTGATACGTTCGCACATATTCATACGCCGGTCTGGATCTCGTTGGTCCGCGACCTGCTCGGCATGGGACTCGGCATTATTGTCGCTCTTGCCTTTGTGCTCGTATGGCAAATCATCGAAAGGTGTTGGAAGAAATGGTCGCCGCTGCTCGCAAAATTGTAATCTCGGGCTACTACGGATTCCGCAACAGTGGGGATGAAGCGGTACTCAAGTCGATTCTGACCGCTTTGGAGCAAGAAGGAAAAAGAAGCGGTATCGCGTTTGAACCGATTGTCCTGTCCGGGGACCCTTCCTGGACTTCGGGCATATACGGCGTCAAAGCGGTACACCGGATGAGCATGAAGGAAGTACGCCAGGCCATTCGGGAAAGCGACGGGTTGATCAGCGGCGGCGGAAGCCTACTGCAGGATGCGACCAGCTCGAAAACAATTCCTTATTACGTCGGCATTATCCGATTGGCTCAATGGATCGGCAAACCGGTCTTCATCTATGCGCAGGGGGTAGGCCCGGTCAGCCGCAAGCTTTTTTATCCCCTGATTCACGGTGCTTTCAAACGCAGCCATTATATCTCGGTTCGCGATCAGGAGTCGGCGCAGCTGCTGCAATCCATGCGAATGGACGGCAAACGCATCGAAGTGGTTCCGGATCCGGTCATGGGACTGCCGCTTCCGACAGGCGCCGTTTCGAAATTCCCCGCCGAAAAACCGGGAGATCTGCCGAAGATCGGGGTCTCGGTCCGGTTTTGGAATTCGGACCGCGCCGAGCTTTCGGGAATCGCCGAAGGCCTTCGCAAATTGGCAGAGAGCCGGAATGTCCATTTTTGTTTCCTGCCTTTCCATCTGCCGGATGATGAAGCGGCTTCCAACTACGTGATTGAGCGTATGGGCGACGTCGCTTCGCTCGGCTCCAAGATTACAACGCGCCAGACGGAAGATCCGCAGGCGATGCTGCTCGAAGTCGGCCGCTGTTCGGCGCTTGTCGGAATGCGTCTGCACAGCCTGATTTATGCCGCATCGCAGCGTGTGCCGCTGGCAGGTATCTCGTACGATCCGAAAATCGATAATTTCTTGAGCCGTCTGAAGGTTAAAGCGATCGGTACGAGCGAAGAAGTTCGTCCCGAACGGTTGTCCGAAGAATTGGCCCATCTGCTGGATGAGGCCGAGAGCTGGAAAATGGACCGGGAGCCGCTGATTGCCGCGCTGCAGGCGGAAGCGGCTCGTCCCGCGCGGGCGATCGCCGAATATTTTGCACAAAAAGGATGAGCGAAACCTATGAGTCAAACCCAGCGTGAGGATGGAATCGGACAGGTGCCGGTTACCCGAATCCTTGGAGTGAATGTGTCGAAGTTGGATATGGCGGGAACCGTAGAGGTTCTCGAACGCGCCGTGGCTTCCGGCAAACCGCATCAGGTCATTACCGCAAACCCTATCATGATTATGGCCGCACTCGAAAGTGAAGAGAATATGCGGGCCATGCGTGAAGCCGAACTGATCGTACCGGACGGTGCGGGGGTAGTCTGGGCGGCGGAAGAACTCGGGGATCCGGTCGCCGAACGCGTCGCCGGCTTCGATCTGCTGCACGAACTGATGAAGCGAGGCGAGCAGTTGGGATGGACCGCTTATTTGCTTGGCGCGGCGGAAGAAGTGGTTCAGGAAGCGGCCAGCCGGTTACAGAAACAATATCCGAAAGTTCGAATCGTGGGCGTCCGCAACGGTTACTTCGGAGAATCGGAGAATGCCGAAGTCATCGGGAATATTCGCCAAGCCAATCCCGATCTGCTGTTTGTCGCAAGGGACGCCAAGACGCAGGAACCCTGGATTGCCCGCCACAAGCATGAACTTGGAGCTGCGGTCATCATGGGAGTAGGTGGAAGTTTCGATGTCATTTCCGGCAAAACGAAACGCGCTCCGGTCTTCATGCAGAAGATGAGACTGGAATGGTTCTATCGTTTGGCCAAGGAACCTTCGCGTCTGCCGCGCATGATGGCACTGCCGCGGTTCATGCAAAAAATCAAAAAAATGAAAAAAAGCGTCAAATAAGCAGGGAACTACGGATGAATCCGTATATTCGTGCTGGTATTCGGCCGCGGGGCGCGGTATAATGATTCCCGGTTGAAACACATTGGAGGTTTGAGACAATTATGTTCATCGTCTATATTCTCGGTTTCGTACTTGCGCTCGGATTGGCTCTCGGTCTGACGCCGTTGGTCAAACGCTTCGCCATTAAGGTGGGAGCCGTAGACGTACCGAACGCCCGTAAAGTGCATACGCGCATCATGCCAAGACTTGGCGGACTCGGGATTTTTCTCGCTTTTGTCATCGCGCTGCTGGCCGTCATGCCTTTTCTACCGTTCGAATTGTCGCAGCGAGACGGGAACTTCATCAAAGCCTTCCTTGCGGGCGGTGCGATCATCGTACTGACCGGCGCCCTGGACGATCGTTTCGATTTGAACGCCAAACTCAAATTTCTTATTCAGATCGCCGCGGCTTCTGTCGTCGTATTCGGATTCGATATCAAAGTCAATTTCGTGAATATCCCTTTTATGGATGCTTATTCTTCGCTTGAAAATTGGATCGCCATTCCGCTGACCATCTTCTGGATTGTCGGCGTGACGAATGCGGTCAACCTGATTGACGGTCTGGACGGCTTGGCAGCGGGTGTATCCGGTATCGCGATCGGTACGATCCTGGTGATGGCACTGATCAACGGCAATCTGCTCGTTGCTCTGCTCTGTCTGCTGCTGCTCGGCGGGATTATCGGATTTCTGTTCTTCAATTTCCATCCGGCCAAGATCTTCATGGGCGATACGGGCTCCTTATTCCTGGGATTCAGTCTGGCCATGCTTTCGCTGCTCGGTTTTAAACAGATCGCCGTATTGTCCTTCATCACGCCGCTAATCATTATCGGCGTGCCGCTGTCGGATACCTTCTTCGCAATTGTGCGCCGCAAGCTTCAGAAGAAGCCGATTTTTGCGCCGGACAAAGGCCACCTCCATCACTGCCTGCGCGAACTCGGATTCAGCCATCGCCAGACGGTGCTGATTATCTATGGAATCGCGGCATTTTTCGGAGTCCTGGCCGTCATTCAATCGGCTTCGGCCATGTTCGAGGCAAACTGGGTGACTTTCGTCGTCATCTGCGTGATGATGTTCTTTATGCAGATCGGCGCGGAGGTCATCGGGCTGGTCGGACAGACCAAGCGGCCCGTTCTGCAGTTCCTTTCCCGGCTGCGGGTCAAACCGGAAGACCGCACGGAACCTTAAGCGAATGTTTAAGCGAAAAAGCCTTACTTCATCGTTCAATCGATGGAGTGAGGCTTTTTTAATTCATAAATTAAGGGGTTTTTATAACATATCGCGTCGACCTGGCCGATAAAAAATATAATGACGCATAGTAACAGGAAATGAGGGAGATCCATTGGAGAATGGCAACAACAACACGGCGTTCACTGAACGTACGTCGAAAAGGGGAGCTGTACACGTGGGTAAACAAGGCATTAAGTCTCTGCTGAGCTTAATGATGGCAGTCGTATTGATCTTCACGCTGCTTCCGGTCTATCCGGCAGCCGCTGCAGGGGGAAGCCTCAAGATAACGAACCTTAGCCCCGATCGGAAAGCGCCGACAAACAGTGCGAACGGCAAAGTGGATATCATCGGTACTTTCCAAGATGTAAATACTTCTACAATTACTTATGTAATCGAGTCCATGGTCGGAGAGAAAGTTGTAGGAAGCAGCAGCGGCGGCGACCGTCAACCCGATACAGGAGATAACAAAACATTCAAATTTTATCAAGTCAGCGTGAAATCCGGACTTAACCGGATTACGGTTAAAGCGACGACGACAACCGGCCAGGAAGTTTCCAACCAGGCCTATGTTACTTTCATCGATGCGCCTAACCTCTCTTCGGTAAAAGTTGGAGCCGATGATACGCAGGAAAATGTACCTTTTGTCGTGTCTTCGCAAACGCCTTCCATTACGGTGGAAGCGCCGAACGCGATAGACGTTCTGCTGAACGGCAACTCGATGTTCAGCGGCGGGGCGGGAACATTCTATGCGACGCCTACGTTGACACAAGGATCGAATAAACTGACGTTTGAGGTAAAGTCCACGACTTCTTCTTATGCAGAAACGCGTACCTTGGTTTATTACGACGGGAACGCACAGGTTTACAACACGAGTATCGGAACGACTTCGATCGAACCGAATACGACCGTATCCGGTGCTCCGGCGGGGCAGATTTCCGGTGAAGTGGTACTGGCTATGCCGGCCGGAGGAGCGCCGACCGGTCCGATCAGCGGGAAGATCACATTCAGCAAAATCGTTTCCGGCGCAGCTCAAGTGTATCCGGATTTCAATGAAGCTACAGTCACATTGAACAAAAAAGATACGGTAGGTACGTCGTTGGTTATTTACAGCTTCCAGACAACGGACAGTTTGCAGGCGCTGGATTCCGGTGCCTATCAGATCGACCTGAACGTAAACGGACAGCGGGCCACTGTGAATTTCAAAGTTCGCGGAACCAACGATGCCTACATCAAGAATATTTACCAACTTTACGGAGTAACGAACACGGACAGCAGCGTCAGTGCCTACAGCAGTAAAGTGGCTTTTGATGCGGGAACAACGCCATACGTTTCCGTACCGGAACTCCCGCTCTGGATTGCGGTGGATATAGCCAATGCGGCTACAGTAAATATCAAAGTCGACGGTACTGCTATTCCCGCGAGTAACTATAAGCCGTTTACCGATGCAAGCGGCACCAGCTATAACATTTATCAAATCTCTAAACTCAAAAGCGGACGTCAAACGCTGACCTTCGAATCCGGCAGCGACTCGATCTCCGTGCCGATCAACTATCAGTCGGCTCCGTATATCCAGGTAACGAACCTTTATAATGAACAGGTCTTTACGAGTGCGGACGAAATCGAATCCGTACAGGGCCGCCTGATCAACTTTACGTCCGATACCAATACGATCACCGTCGGCTACAGCGGACGCACCAAAACGGTGACTTCCACTGACGGAACCTTCTCGCTCAACTCGAAGGAATTCCCGCTGACTCTGACGCCGGGGTCCAACACGCTGACGCTGTCGGGCACAACGGACGGCAAGAAAATCACGACTACGTTGAATTTGTTCTTTATCGAGAATGACAGCATCCAAATCGAGAACTTCCATCCGCTTCCGGTCGATGCGCTGAAACAGGATAACGCTTTGTTCATCCCGGGCGAAGCCGATCAGTACACCACCAACGAACTGTCGATGGACGTGGAATACTCGATCGCTCCGGCCGATACGGCGGACGAGATGATTATCCGTTTGGATGGCAACAAGAAAGAAACCCGTTTGACCCGCGGAACAGGAACTTCCTGGTCGCAGTCTACGGGAGAACTGAAGATCAGCCCCAAAGCGGGAACCGTAAACGGCTTCATTATTGAAGACCTGGCCCTTCCGACAACAGGTGATCTCAAAGTAACGGTATATGTCCGCAAAGGCACATCGACGACTTCCAAGACTTTGACCGTAACGCGCGAACTTCGTCCGTATACGATCTTGTCCCCGAAACTGCCGAACGAGAGCGTCATTACGCAGAACTTCATTGACGTCAGTATTCAGGCAGAAGGGGCAACAAGCATCTTGGTAGGCAAACAGGCTTTGGAAAAAGGCGAGAAAGACATTTTCCGCGGCCGTTTGACAGGCTTGAAAGCGGGCAAAAACACAATCAAATTTACGGTAACTTCCGGAACGACCAAGACAAACGGTTCGTTCGACATCAATTACTCTTCCGAGATTGTGCAGGGCGCACAATACAGCACGGTTATGCCTTCGGGCGGAAAGCTCAAGCTCTTCAAGGGCGATCTGCAAATTTCGCTTCCAAAAGGCACGCTTCTTAGAGAAATCAATCCGATGCCGGGCAGCCAGTCCCCGACAATCAGCTTGTTCGACAAACAGGAACTGCTGGTCGGAATCGCAAGTCCGCTCGACGGACGCACGCTTAAAATCTACAATCAAGTCAATGTAAGCGACGGCCAGGGCGGATACCGCGACGGCCAGCTGAAACTGTTGGAATCCAACGGTACGATGGTCAGCCGCATGGTGCCGAAGCCGCACTTCGGTTATGCTTCCAGTCTGTACTGGACCGACGCCGGATATTTCGCCTCGACTGCGACCAGCGACGATTACAAGACCATTCCGGGCAACCAGCCGTACACGACTCCCGGTTTTGAAAGCCGTTCGGCCAAACAATGGCTGGAACCGACACAAACGGGTACCATCACGATCAAGTATGATCCGAAACTGGTCAATGCTTCCGCCGGAAACCTCGGCATCTGGAAATTGAACGGGAACGAATGGGTCAACCTGGGGGGGACTGTCAACAAATCCGCCAAGACGGTTACAGCTCCATTTGACGGATTTGGGTACTACGCGGTATTCGGTCTGCGCTACAGCTACGGCGATGTCATCTCCCAAGCCGATCTGCGCGAATCCGTAGAAGTGATTATGTCCCGCGGCGTCATGAAAGCAAAAGACGCCAATGAATTCGGAGTCAACGAAGTCATTACACGCGGAGAATTTGCAACGATGCTGGTCAAAATGCTCAATATTCCTCTCGACTACGATGAAGACATCACCAAGCGTACCTTTGACGATGTCGGACCTGTAACGAACCAGTACATGGATTACCGGTATATCGAGACGGCTGTACGTAAAGGGATCATCCGTGGTACGGGCCCGAGGGTATTCATGCCTTACAATACGCTCAGCCGCGAAGATGCGACCATGATGATCGCAAGAGCGATGAATCTTAAACTTACAGATAACAAGAAAGCCAAAGCCGGACTCGAAAAATCGTTCACGGATGCAACGACGATCAACGCGAGTTATGCAGGAGCCGTTCTTGCCGTAACCAAAGGCAAGTACATGGAAGGAAAAGCGAATAAACTGGAAGAAGGACAAAAGAAGGCAACTTACCGCTTCGACCCGAAAGCTACGTTTACACGGGCCGAAGCTGCGGATATTGCCGTCCGAGTCATGACCAAGATGAAGTCTTTATAAACCGTAAATCGGAATAAACGCAACTAAATCAAGGAACGGAGCGTCTCTATACTTTGGAGGCGCTTCGTTCTTTTTCATGCCGGCGGGCTTCCGTGGAAACATTGTCCAAAATGGTTTTTGTAATTTGAAGCGTTTTACGTTAAAATAGCGAATAACAATACTATCTGTGAGGGTGAATATGGGTACGATGAAACCGATTAAGTCGAAAGCTCAGATTGATTATATGAAGGCCAAAACGAAATTCGAAGAGCGTTCCAAGGTATTGGAAGCTCGCGTAGCGGAAGAGCAGAAGGAACAGGAAGTTGAACAGGAGATCATGGAAAAGCTTGTGTTGGAGACCGGATTCCATGATGCCTTCAACGAGCTGGCCGAAGCGGAGAACGAATTGATCTCCTGGTCCCATTCCACGATCAAGCATGACAAAACTTACAAAGACAACAAAAGGCCGATCGACGAAATGTACGAGAAGCTCGACTCCGATCCGCAGATGCGGGCAAGAATCATTCAGCTGGCGCTTCGTATCCGATAAACGCCGGAAATCTTCTATGGGGTATAGAAATTGTAAAAAGCGCCGGCTTCGGCGCTTTTTGCGTTTATAGAGACGATGGAAGGTTTAAGTAAAAAAGTAGGCAGGCTTGAAATGGAGTTCGTTTATTCGTTTTATAGACAGCTTCAAAAAAAACGAAAAAAAACTTTTAAAAGATCGCAACTTTTTTGTAACCTATTGCGTCTAAGTCATTGAGTGTCAAAACAAGGCGGTTAAAACTCCTGGTTTTCCAAACTTTGGCCGTAAATCCGTAAAGTTGTGTGCGCTTGTGCGAAATTGGACTTTACGAGGGTTAGCGACCAATGTATAATACGGGAAGCGGGATTGGGCATCCTTTGTTTTGGGCTTACTTATCCGACACCATCGTTTTTAAGTTTCTGTGATACCCGTCACAGACCTCATTTATACTTAAACCTGCTCAACTCTGGAAAGGGGGTGCAATCAGCTAATGAGTAACATGAGCGAATGCGAACCAACTACAGACAAAAAAAACACAGTTACACTCCAAGGAGGAGAACACAAAGGTATGAAGAAAATTGTATCCCTGGCCCTTTCTACGGCTATGGCTCTCTCGATGTTCGCTTCGGTCAGCTCCGCAGCAACAATGACTACGCAAGAAAAGTATGACGCACTGGTAACTCAAGGAATCTTCGCTGGTTACCCTAACGGCCAAGCTTACCTGGACAAAGACATGACTCGCGCGGAATTCGCAAAAGTCGTAGCTCTGCTCACTAACCTTGACACTACGGCTACTGGTACTAACTCTTACCAGGACAAAAACTATGCGAACGCTTGGTACAAATCTTACGTGGAAGCCGTAACTAAAGCCGGCTACATGAAAGGTACAACAACTGGAGCTAAAAAACTGTTCAACCCGAACGGTAAAGTAACCGTTCAAGAAATGGCGGCTACACTGGTACGCGCAGCTAAGCTGGAAATTCCTACTACAGGAATCAACAACACAGCATCGGCTTGGGCTAAAGGTGAAGTACAAGCAGCAATCAACGCTGGCCTCGTAAGCGGAACAGCTAACTTCTCGGCAGCTGCAACTCGCGGCCTGCTGGTTGACACGGCTTACGCTTACCAAACTGCAGTAGTTAAACCGGCTGTAACTTCTTATGAAGTAACAGACAACGGCGCAACTGTAGTGTTCACACTGGTTAACGGCGAGAAAGTAACAGTTAAACCTGCTACTGCTCTTAAGCCTAACGTAGCCACAACAGTAACATTCACTTACGCTGGCAAAGAGTACAGCGAAAGCGTAACTTGGAAAGTTACTACTGCAACTGCAGCAACTGCAGCAGCAGCAACTAACCTCAAAGAAGTTGACGTAACGTTCAACGGTGAAGTTAACGCATTGACTGCAGAAGATGCTGGCAAATACGCGATTACTTCGTTGGCTTCGGACGCTGTTGAGTCCGCTGACCTGCTCGAAGGCAGCAACGTTGTTCGCCTGACACTGAAAGACGGAGTTAAATTCGTCAACCAAAACGATTACACAGTCACAGTTACTGGTGTTACTGCCGGTACGACTACACTGCCTACAGCTAGCCTGACGTTCCGTCCTCTGGACAACGTTCTGCCTACTGTCCAAGCCGTTAAAGGCCTGGGAACAAAAGCAGTTAAAGTAACCTTCTCCGAGCCAGTAGACGTTGTAAACTCCAACAACTTCCAAGTTAACGGTGTTGCATTCGTAGGTTCGGTAGCAAAAGCTGGTAACGATCGTGAAGTTATCCTGCGTCCTTACACTGCATTCCCAGTTGGAACGCACACTCTGACTTCTTCGCTCGTAACTGACTATGCTGGCCTGAAATCGTTGAGCGGAACTAACGAATTCACAGTTGCAGTAGACACTGAAGGTCCTACAGTAACTGAAATCCAAGCTACATTGGAAAAAGCAGTAATCACTTTCAATGAAGATGTGGATATGAATACAGTAGCAAGAACTGACTTCTACTGGGTATCCGGTACGACTAACCACTATGCTAACAGCGTAAAACAAATTTCGGGCAACAAATACGAAATTACTTTCAACGAAGCTGATCGCCTTCCAGCAGCCGCAACTACACTGTTCATCGACAGCGTAAGCGACTACTCGGGCAACGTGAACACAGTGAAGCAATTCACAGTGAACGCAACAGTTGACCAAACTCGTCCTGTTGTAACTGAAGTTAAGTTCAACAACACAAACGACGATACGCTGACTGTTAAATTCAGCAAAAAAGTACAACTGCCTGCTAACGGCAGCTTCGTAATCACAAATGCAAGCGGTACGGTTCAACCTGTTGAACTGGTGAGCTTGGATGCAGCTGGCACTACTGCAACTGTAAACTTTGTGAACGACAACCTTGCTTCCGGTTCGTACACACTGAACGTCTCCGGCGTTAAAGATACGACTCTGCTGCAAAACACAATCGAGCCTTACAAAGCTAACTTCTCCGTAGGCGATACAGTTAGACCTAAGGTATCGGGCGATGTTTACGGCGTAAACTCGACTACAGCAAACAGCACGATCACTATTTCGTTCAACGAAGCTATGGATCCTACAACTCTGTCCGATCCTAACAACTACCTGCTGACATTGGCTAATGGTGGCGGACAAGTTAGACTGCCTAGCACGTCGAACATCCGTATCGCTAACGATTACAAGTCGGTAGTAATCACACTGCCTTCCACAATCAACAACCAACCGGCAAAAGTAGGCGCAGTTACTCCAGTTGTTGCAAATACAACTTACGTAACACAAATCAGCCTGATCGGTTTGGAAGATGCTGGCGACAACCTGATTGAAAATGCAGGAACTGCTCTGCCGGTCGTAATTACGGCTTCTGCTACAATCACTGGCGTTAAGCAAACTAACGAAAACACGATTGAAGTAACATTCAATCAAGCTATCGAAAATGCTAGCACTAACGCATTCGCAGTAACAGGAACAACAGTTAGCGGAGTAACGGTTAGCGGTAATACGGTAACTCTGACTACAGCTAACCTGGGTACAAACAGCAACGTTACTGTTAACGTAGCTGATCCTACACGCATCCAAACAGTTTCGGGTATTGCAGCTGCAGCTAGTGCTACTCCTGTAACTGCAACAGATGCTGTTGCACCTAAGGTTCCGACTACTGTAACGAGCCTGGTTTACACAGCAGCTGGAATTCAGCTTCCATTCTCGGAAAATCTGTCCGCAACTAACGCTGGACTGATTGCTGAAGACCTGATCGTTCTTAACACAGTTACTGGAGATCGTGTAAGTCCTCAAGATTACACTACTACAGTAGTACCTGCTACAGCGACAGCTTCCGCTTACGTAAACATCGTACTTGATGCAGACGTAGCTGGACGTCAATTCTCCGTAGCGGTTCGTGCAAACGCAGTGTACCTGAAAGATGCTACTGGCAACGTTGCAGCAGCTCAAGGACCTTTCGTAACACGCGCTTTCCAATAATAATTTCTAATCATCATTGAAAGAAGCCCCCTGACGAGGGGGCTTCTTTTTTTGTTTTATTTGACACTTCCCTTCCGATCCGCTACGATTACAAGCGAGGATGGAATCATTGACCTTTCCCGATCTAAGGAAAAGGTTCGTTTTTTGTATACGGGAAATTTTGAAATGGAACTTAGGGAGGTACACGCTTATGTCTCTTCAAGGACGGCGTTTGTTTACATCCGAATCCGTAACGGAAGGTCACCCGGATAAGATCTGTGACCAAATTTCCGATGCGGTATTGGACGCATTTTTGGTAAATGATCCGAATGCGCGGGTCGCTTGCGAGGTTGCGGTGGCAACCGGTCTGGTACTGGTCATCGGTGAAATCAGCACTAAATCGGAGTATGTCGATATCCCTGCGATCGTTCGCAATACGATCAAAGATATCGGATATACCCGTGCCAAATACGGATTCGATTATAATACCTGTGCCGTGCTGACGTCGCTTAATGAGCAGTCGGCGGATATTGCTCAAGGGGTTAACTCGGCTTTGGAAACACGTGATCCCGAGCAAATGAAGCTTGAGACGGAAAATATCGGAGCCGGCGACCAGGGGCTCATGTTCGGTTTTGCTTCGAACGAGACGCCGGAACTGATGCCGCTTCCGATTGCTCTTTCGCACCGTATTGCCCGCCGTTTGGCGGAAGTGCGCAAAAACGGAACGCTGGAGTACCTGCGCCCGGACGGCAAAACGCAGGTTACGGTGGAATATGACGGAGACAAGCCTGTTCGTGTGGATGCGATCGTGGTATCCACGCAGCATGCCGAAGAAATCACACTGGAGCAAATTCAGCGGGATATCAAAGAACATGTGATTGCGCCGGTTGTACCGGCCGAACTGCTGGATGAATCCACGCAGTATTTCATCAATCCAACCGGTCGATTCGTCATCGGCGGACCGCAGGGCGATGCCGGCCTGACCGGCCGAAAGATTATTGTCGATACCTATGGCGGCTATGCGCGTCATGGCGGCGGGGCTTTCTCGGGCAAAGATCCGACGAAAGTCGACCGTTCCGCGGCCTATGCCGCCCGCTATGTAGCGAAGAATCTGGTCGCGGCCGGCCTGGCCGACAAGTGCGAGATTCAACTCGCTTATGCGATCGGGGTAGCCAATCCCGTATCAATCAGTGTAGACACCTACGGAACAGGCAAAGTCAGCGAGGAAACGTTGGTGAAGCTTGTACGCGACAATTTCGATCTGCGTCCGACCGGTATTATTCGTATGCTGGATCTTCGCCGCCCGATCTACAAGCAGACAGCCGCTTACGGTCACTTCGGCCGTACGGACGTCGATCTTCCCTGGGAACGCACGGACAAGGCGGAAGACTTGAAGAACCAGGCTGGCGCATAAATTCAAACGTCAGCTTCAAAGATTGCCCTTTCATTAAGGCCTCCCTCGAAGGGAGGTCTTTTTTGCATAGGATCTTTTTTGCCCGCTTACCCGGCTAATCATTTTATTCCCTCTTTCCGATATAAAAAAGACTGTCTTTTTTAGGAATCCGGGGGGAGAGATCGAGTAATGAAGAACAAAATCGCATGGGGACTAATATCCCTGATGCTGGTTCAGTTGGCTGCACCGGCAGCGCTGGGCACTTTTACCGGTGATCGCGAAGGCTATACGGCGGCGGCCTCGGCGGAAACGGAAGCGGAAGCTTTGGTCAAAACGTTTTCGCCTGCCAGCAGATCGCTCAACGTTTCATTGACACCCGGCTTTTTGCTGACTTTTGACCGTGCGGTGAAGTTGGCCGACGGCGCAGCGGAAAAAAGCTTTATTTTGAAAAAACAAAGCGACAATACGATTGTACGCAGCATTAAAGGCAAAGAGCTTCAGTTCCAAACGGATGGCACTCAAGTCGTCGTCCCTACCAACCAATTGAAGCTTGAACCGGATACCGGTTATTATCTGTTGGCAGATACGGACCTGCTGATTCCTGTGTTGACGGAGATGGAAACGCAGCAGGAAATGACCGCCAAAGCTTGGTCGGGGATCACAAGCGGAAGTGCGTGGACGTTCAAGACAGGAGCAGAAGCGGATACGACGGATCCCGAGCTGACTGCCGTCAGCCCGGCCAACGGCACAATCGGAGTGAAGAACGATGTGACGTTGGGATTGACGTTTACGGAAGCGGTAGCGGCGACGGAAGGCGATATTGTCTTGACCGCCGACGATCCTGCACTGCCGGCCGGCAGTACGGTGAAGATTCCCGTCCTGTCGGAGAAGGTACGCGGATTAGGCACCGCCAATGTCTCGATCAAGCCGGGAGCCGATGTCTTAAAGCCCGGGATTCGCTATCGTGCGCATATCGATGCCAATGTGTTTACGGATTTGTCGGGACGACTGTATCCCAAAGCCGTAGATTGGACGTTCCGGATGCAATCGTCCGATAACGTGCCGCCAACCATTCAAACCCAAAGTCCGCAAAACGGACTGGCGGGCGGAGCAACGGAAGGCAAGCTGTCTATTCAATTCAGCGAACCGGTAACGGCAAATGCAGGTACGGAAGCGCAGCCGAATAAAGGCGGCGTATCGATTTATCGTTTGAACGACGGCAAGCTGATGCAGACGCTGGCGCCAAGCGCTTTTACCCTGGACAGCGAAACGGGCAGAACCGCATCAGCTCCTTACAAGGGTCTCGAACGGGGAGTCACCTATTATGTGCTGGCCGATCCGGATACGTTCCGGGATCTGGACGGGACTCCGTTTGCCGGGATTGCGACTTCGCGGGAATGGACGTTCACGACGACGGGAGATGCGCTTGCCTTGTCCGCGCTTACGCCGCCGGCGGGAGCGACAGGCGTAACGGCCGGATCCGCGCTGCAGCTGACATTCAGCCGTAATGTGTATCCGAACAGCGGAGCCGGCGAACTCCAGATCCGCCGAAGCGACGGAATTACAGAAGCCGTATCTATGAATTCGGGACGGATTACGGGAGGGGGCACCAAAGTCCTGACCATTACCCCGTCTGCACCTCTTGCGACCGGTTACACGTATACCGTTGAAATTCCGGCCGGTTTGTTGGCGGATGCGGAAGGCAACCTGTATCCGAAGACGGGTCAGCCGCTGACGTGGAATTTCTCGACAACGGCCAACAATACCCTGCTGCAGCTGGCATCCATTAATCCGGCGGACCGCAGCACAGGGATTTCGCTCGATACGAAACCTGTGCTGCGCTTTAACCGGAGCGTATCGCTGAGCGGTACCGGCATTACGCTGTATCGGAGCGGCGGCGCCAAAGTCGAGTCCGAAGTAACGGTGAACACGGCCAATACAACGGAAGTCGTGATAGCTCCCAAAGAAAAACTCGCGCCGGGAACCTTCTATTATATCGATGTGGAAAACGGAGCGGTTCACGACCGGGTGAACACGGGGATTACTTTTGCCGGATTAAAAGGAAGTACGTCTTGGAGTTTCCAGACTTCTTCTTCCGATAATGTGCTGCCGGTGATTCAAGCGGCCAAGTTGGACAGCCCGACCTTGATTCGGTTGGCGTACAACAAACAGCTGGATTCCGCGCAAACGCCTTTGCTGGCCAGTTATACGGTATTCGTAAACGGAGAGAAACGTACGCCCGGCAGCGCTTATATCAGCGGCGACAGTGTGTATATCCGTTTGGATACCGGAGTCGCGGTCGGCCAGGATGTAAAAGTGTCTTATGATCCGGCTGTACGGCCGTTGATCGACACCAAAGGGAACGCGGCGGCTGCTTTGTCTTCGTATGCGGTAACCAACAGTATCGACAGCGCGCTGCCCAAGCCCAAAGACGGCAATGTGTACGGCAGCATGGTCACTCTTATTTTCGAGAACAGTCTGAGAACGCCTTCCGCCCAAGCCTACGGCCAGTTCAGCGTCACGGCTGACGGTCGCACTTACGAGGTGAGCTCGATGAGCGGAAGTTCCCAGGCGCTTCTGCTGTACCTGAATGCGGCCGTGCCCGACGGTGCCGTCGTCAAAGTGAATTATAAACCGAATGGGGCACCTCTCCAGGATGACCGGGGTCAAAACATTTCCGCCTTTTCGGACTTTAACGTCCGCAATCTGATGGATACCCGTCCGCCCGAGTTTACTCATGCCGAGCTTGCCGGGACCGAATTGGTGCTGAACTACAATGAATCGCTGCGTACGGACGGGGTGCCGATGAACAGCCAGTTCTCGGTGCTGTCGAACGGAACGCCGGTATACGTGAACAGCGTGAAGATTGAAGGCAGCAAGGTACGTTTGACGCTGGCCTCTTCATTGATTGCCAACGGAAATATTACGGTCTCTTATGTGCCGGGAACGTTGAAGCTTACCGATCTCAACAGCAATGCAGCCGGATATCTGAATCTCCAGCCTGTCGATGCGGCTTCCGGTACCAGCGGAATTCGGACGGCTACCGGCAAAGGGGCACAGATTGCGGTTGCGTTTACGGGATCGCTGTTCACGCCGGATGAAGCGGCTTATAAGCAGTTCTCGGTGACGGCGGACAATAATGCGATTGAAGTCCTCTCTTCTTCGTTTGCAGGCAGTACGCTAACTCTCAAGCTGGGTACGGAACTGCGCGCCGGTCAAACCGTGACTCTGTCCTACATGGCAGGCGGCAATCCGCTTAAGAATGTGTCGGGTACGCAGGTTATCGGCTTCAACCGTATGGCTGTCCAGAATTTGACCGGTACGGCGGGAACGGCTGAGGGTCAAACGGCGCCCGAAGCAGGCGGAGGAACGGTACTGCCCGCTTCGGACTTTGGCAAAGAAATGCTGATTCTCGAGCGGGCGGCCGCGGCTTCTTCGGATACCGCGTCGACGTTCAATACCAATACGCATCGGTATACGCTTTTGGCTCCTGCACTTAAGCAGGCTCTCGAATCGGCGCACACGCGCAGCGCCAAAAACGGCGCCGTAGTCTTTGAAGTTCCGGAAGCGGAAACGGCCGGGATCGTATCGGTTCCGGTTCAGACGCTCAGAGAGGCCTATGCCCAGCATAACGGTCTTTCCTTTGCGGTTCGGTTCAAAGACATGGTGTATGAGCTGCCGTTGTCTTCGTTGAGCAGTTTGAGCGCAGGTACGGAGATGCTGAACATTCAGATCGAATCAATGCCTACGGCATCCGTGGGACGCACAGTAACGATGCTCAGCGACGCCAATGCCCAAATGCTGACCAATCCGGTTGATATTCGCGTGACAACCGGTACGACTTCGGGCGTATCGACCGTCTCCGAAGAAGCCGGAGTCCGGGGAATCTATCGCATGAAGCTGAATGTCAATGCACCGGCTTCCCGTACGGCGGTCGTTTACTTCGACGCCAATGCGACGGCTCCGACATTCGTTCCGAGCAAGTCGAGTTCCCAAACGGCGGGGATGCTGTTAACCGGAAGCTTTGCGGGCAGCCGGACGCTGATTCCCGTCAACTCTACGATTACCGTAGCGGGAGCCAACGGACATTGGTCCCAGGGCATCGTCAATGAAATGGGAGCCAAATACGTGCTCAGCCCGACGCTGACCGGCGCTTTTCTGCCGAAAGCCAACATCACGCGGGGAGAATTTGCCGAGCTGATTACCCGGGGGCTGGGACTGAGCAGCGATGCGGTGTCCGCTTCGGTCTTCAGCGATATCGGTTACAGCAAAGTGCCGATCGGAGCGATCGGCGCGGCGGTCAAAGCGGAGATCGTCACGGGCTATCCGAACGGAACCTTCCGTCCCGGCGATTCGATTACCCGGGAAGAGATGGCGATCATGATGATCCGGGCTTTGAATTATGCGGGGACGAGTGTCACGCTGAACGGCAGTCCGGCGCAGGCTTTGTCCGCTTTCAAAGACAAAGCCCAGATCAAGTACACCGACGAAGCGGCCAAAGCGGTACAGGCCGGCATTATCGAAGGGTCGAGCGGCGGCCGTTTCAATCCGAAAGGAAATGCGACGAAGTCCGAAGCGGTTGTCATGCTCGCCCGGACTCTGCAAAAAGCGGGTTACGTGAACTAAAGCCGGTTTTACCAAAGCGATCGATTCCTTAAAATTTTAAGGAATCGATCGCTTTTCTCTTTTTATTTCATCGAAGTAAGGTAAAATAAGGTGTTGCATCATAGATAAAGGATCGAGGGACCGGGTTCAGGCCGATGGGCTTGCCGGTTTTTATAGATCTATAGGAACTTTTGTCCGCCGTTACAGTCTATTATCTATAGTGGCGTATAAGATTGGGTGCAGGCCTACACGTATACATACGCGAACGAATCTGTATAGATAGGGAGCGAAACCGAACATCATGAACAAGCAGGGCAGCAACACGTTGAGAGCAGGCAGGAAATGGATGATCGCGGTACTGGCCGGAGCACTGGTCGTACAGCCTCTGGCCGTACCGGGTTGGGGAGCGCTTACGGGTGCGCGGACGGTATCTGCGGCGGCAGCCGTGTCGATCGACAAGATGTCGGAAGAAATTTTGACATCGGGCGCGAAGCTGTTGACCTATAAATATTCCGTGCCCCGTTCGGGGAAAACGGCAGCAGGATTGGCGGATGTGATCCAGGTGGATCTGCAGAACCCTTACGTCAAGCTGGATGTGATGACAGGCCGAGGCGGCAAGTTCACGACCCTGCAGACCGTCAGCGGGATGGCCAAAGAAACAAATGCCGTTGCCGGCGTGAATGGAGACTACTTTAATACGGCTGCGGAAGGCGCTCCGATGGGAGCCCAAGTGTCGAACGGGGTTCTGATGTCCAGCCCTTCCGAACTCCAAGGCATGTATGCGTTCGGCGTGACCAAAGACCGCAAGCCGTTGATCGACCAGTACGACTTTTCGGGAACGGTAACGGCAAACAGCGGGCAGCCGTTCGAGTTGGCCGGCATCAACCTGGTCTCCTATACCATTGAAGCGGACAAGAGTCTTAGTCATGTGAATGCGATGTACATCTATACGGATGCCTGGGGTAACGAGCAGCGTCCCAAGAACAGTTCGACTACGCCTTCCGAAGCGCTGGTAGAGAACGGTGTCGTCACCAAAGTCTCGCTTGGCAAAGCGCTGGCAGGGACCGTGCCCAAAGGCGCGTATATTTTGCGGGCACACGGAACGGCGGCGGCTTATTTAAAAGAAAACCTGACCGTCGGAGCGAAAGTGCAAACCGACTACAGCCTCGTATCCAAAACGACAGGTCAAAAACTGGATCCGACTTCGCTCGAAGTCATGATCGGCGGCCATACGATACTGGTGGATAACGGTCAGCCTTCTTCGTTCTCCCGAAATGTCGATTCGATCGGCGGTTACCGGGCCCGTACCGCGCTTGGCTATTCGCAGAGCGGCCGTTATGCCTATATCGTTACGGTGCAGGACAACAGTGCAAGCAGCGGCATGTCTCTCGGGGAACTGCAGTCCCTGATGACCAATATAGGCGTCTGGAAAGGCATCAACCTGGACGGCGGCGGCTCGACGACCATGGTCACGCGCCCGCTTGGCGAAGAACAGGCGCAGCTGACCTTTACGACCGAGTATGGCGGAGAAGTTCAGCGCAGCGTAGTCAACGGGCTGGGCGTTTATACGACGGCTCCGGAAGGCAAGCTCAAAGGCTTTGCGGTCAGCGGCAAGAAACAGCTTCTGATCGGAGAGACGGTGAGCTACAGTGTCAAAGGCTACGATACGTACTATAATCCGATTGCCGCTGCCAATATCAATCCGTCCTGGAAATCGAACAATGCGAACGTAGTCGTCAGCGGCGGTACCGTGACAGCGAAAAAGCCCGGAACAGCTACGCTTACGGCATCGAGCAGCGGAGTCGCTTCCACGCTTCAAGTCGAAGTGTTGGGTGCCGACTCGTTGAGGAGTCTTAATCTTGGAGCCGTATCCGCGCCGCTCAAAGCCGGTACGGTAGTGCCTCTTTCGGCAGCGGCCATGCTGAAGAACGGCAGTACCGTCAGCATCGACCCTGCGGCGCTCAAATGGGAATTCGTCGGGTTCAAAGGCAGTATCAAAGACGGAGCACTGAATGTGACTTCGGTCGACAGCGGCGCGAAGACCGGCTATGCGATCGCAAGTTACGAAGGGTTCGAGACGATGCTTACGCTTGCCGACGTCGAAGAGACCGATTGGGAAAACTTCGAAACGGCCAAGTCCGGCCTTACTTTTACAGGCAGCCCTTCGGCGGTGACCGGCAGCGCGCAGATCAAAGCGGGAAGCGGTACCCACTCGAACTCGAAGGTTCTTCGAATCGATTACGACATGACGGCGGGAACCGGCAGCAAATACGCGTACGCCAATCTGAACGGATCTTCGGGACAGACGCTGACTTCGGGCGCAAGTTCGATGAGTCTGGATCTGCTGGGAGACAACAGCTACAACTGGCTTCGTGCCGAGATCGTGGATGCCGGCGGCAAGACGGTTTACGTCGATCTGGCGAAGAGCCTTAACTTTACGGGTTGGAAAAGGCTGACCGTCAATTTGAACCAATACGGAAATATTGCGTATCCGGCCAAGGTCAAACGCATTTATGTGGTAAACTTGGCAGAAGGGCAGGATGAACGTTCGTCCAGCGGTTTTGTGGAGATCGATAACATCAAGACCACGTCTCCGGCCGCATCCGGCTCGTTTGGACTTCCGACCGGTATCCGTGCCAAAATGACCGTAGGTTCGAAGACGCTGCTGACGAACGCGGTATCCAGCACCATGGATGCGGCTCCGGTTATTCGCGGAGGCGTCACGTATCTGCCGGTCAAATACCTTACCGATGCGTTTGGCGGAACCTCGGGCTGGAATGCCAAGACGGGTACCATCCGTATTCTGCGCGGCGATGAACTGCTTGTGTTAAACTTGAATAAAAAGGACTATATTCTAAATGGAAAGCTTAAAACAGCCGACGCGGCAACGATAAGTGTATCAAATAGGACTTTAGTCCCGGTTAGGCTGGTTTCAGAGCAGCTTGGTTTGTCCGTAAAATGGGAACAAGAAACGAAGACTGTGACTATCGAGTCATGATACGATAGGTTCTGAACGATCACCGGATCTGAACGTGAATCCAATACATGGTGAACGCCGGAGAGAATGGAGTCGATTTTGCCCGTGGATTTCCAAGCGGATGCTTTAGACCGAGTCATCAAAAATGCCATTCAAGTCGTCGAAGACAGCAAGTATCAAATTTTTGAGATATTGGATCAGTCCCGTGCCGAACTCAACTCGCTCACCGAGGAACTGCAGAGTGTAATTCAACAAACTTCGGATACCGTCGACAAGGTGGATGATCTCGAAGGGAAATTCCGTCTTTCCCGTATCCGGCTCACGGAAGTAAGCCGGGATTTCGTTAAATATACGGAGAATGATATTCGGCAGGCTTATGAGCGGGCGACGCAGTTCCAGTTGGAGCTTTCGGTGTACAAGGAAAAAGAAGCTTATTTGAGAGCACGGCGTGACGAGCTCCAACTTCGAGTGCGGAATTCGGTGAATTCCATCGAACGCGCGGAGACGTTGGGTTCGCAAATGAGTGTCGTTACCGAATACTTGTCCGGCGGAGAAGTCGGACAGGCGACCAAAATGTTGGAATCCGCCAAAACCCGCCAAATGGTCGGTTTGAAAATCATTCTGGCTCAGGAAGAAGAACGCAAACGCATTTCCAGGGAAATTCATGATGGTCCGGCGCAACTGATGGCTAACCTGGCGCTCCGGACCGAAATCGTCGAACGCATGCTGGGGAAACAGGAATACGGCCGCGTTCAAGAAGAAGTGGCGGATCTCAAAAAGCAGGTGCGATTCAGCCTGGAAGAAATCCGCAAAGTCATTTTTAATCTCCGGCCCATGGCGCTTGACGACCTCGGATTGATTCCGACGCTTCGCAAGTATACGCGCGACTACGAGGACAAGAACCGGATTCGCACCGTATTCGAGACGAGAGGCAAAGAGTATCGGCTTTCTTCCGCAATGGAGGCTGCCGTCTTCCGTTTGATCCAGGAGGCGCTCACCAATGCGGCCAAGCATGGAGACCCTACTCATGTCGTCGTCGAGATCGCCTACCAGACGCAGCTTGTCAAAATCTCGATTCGGGATAACGGACGCGGCTTTAACACGGAAATCTTGGAACAAAAGGCGAACCAGCATACGCACTTCGGTTTGATAGGAATGCGGGAAAGAGTCGAGCTGCTTGAGGGAAGAATGGAGATCGAATCAGCCGAGAATCAAGGAACCAAAATCGTGATCCATATCCCGACGAATGTAGAAAATGGAAAGGGGTATGAAGATGGAGAGCATGAACTCGGAACAAATTAAAATTAAAGTGCTTTTGGCTGACGATCACCAATTGTTCCGTGAAGGATTGAAAAGGATTTTGAACATGGAGGACGACATCGAGGTGATCGGCGAATGCAGCGACGGCATCCAGGTGCTTGAATTCTGCAACGCCTACAAACCCGACGTTATCCTGATGGACATCAACATGCCCAATGAGAACGGTGTGGAAGCGACAGCAAAACTCCGCGAAATTTTCCCGGATATCAAAGTGATCATGCTGTCGATCCACGATGATGAAAGCTATGTCTTCGAGACGCTTCGCAAGGGAGCAAGCGGTTATCTCTTGAAAGACATGGAAGCGGAATCGTTGATTAACGCGATCCGCAGCGTAGCCGCCGGTCACGCTTATATCCATCCGAAAGTGACAGGCAAACTGATTCAACAGCTGCAAAGAATGACGTTCACGAACGAGCGCGGAACTTTGTACGACAATCAGCGGGATGAAGAAGCCGGCGTCAAGTTTATCGGCGGCGAAGACAATCCGCTCACGCGTCGGGAAGCCGAAGTGCTCCGTCTGATGTCCGAAGGCAAGAGCAACAAAGCCATCGGGGAATTTCTGTTTATCAGCGAGAAAACGGTCAAAAACCATGTCAGCAGTATTCTGCAGAAGATGGAAGTCGAAGACCGGACGCAGGCCGTAATCAATGCGATCAAAATGGGTTGGGTTACGCTGTAAACTGGCGTTTTCCGCAAAAGGGAGAAGACATCCTTCATTTTATGAGCGAAAGTAGGGAATTGATAAGCGATCCCAGTACAGCGGATCCGACTTTTTTTGTCGGAAGATGCTTGCTAATTGTTAGTAAGTGAATAAAATAACGTGAAAGCCGGACGGTTTCAAGCGAAAACGGCTTCAAGGAATGAAGCACACTCCTTATACGCTCAAACGGGCGAAAAGGATGTGCTTTTTTTTGTGATTTTTTGCGAAAATGCGAAATGGGGGAACCATGATGAAAGCGGCGCTGTATGCGGCAGGAAGCGAAAACGGATTACGGCTTTATTTGTCTCTGGATCTGAGAGTGGACAGGGTGTGGTGGGAGAGCGAAGCGGTCGTGCCTTCGCCCGGCTCTGCGAATCGGATGAAACATGGACCTGAAAGCCTTCAGGGACAGGGGGTGGAGATCCTTTCTTTGGGCATGCCGCTGCAATGGGCTTCCCGCTTGTCCGGAAAGTCTCTTCCCCCGGCATTCTTGGACTGGCATGCGGCTGCCCGCGAGCGGTGGATCCGCGGCGCTTTGAAAGGAGAATTGAACAGGGAAAAGCCGGACAGCGTCTCTTCGCTGATCGGATTTGCAACACAGCAACGGGTTCAAGGGAGCGGCGCTCTGCACGGGGAGAGATGGGGGAGTCGGCCGGACGAATTTGACGCGGAGAGTCCTCTGCCGGGCCCTCGTTGGAAGCTGCGGCTGTCGGAACATGCCGATACCTTGGTTCGTTTAATGGAAGGAAGATCCCTGCTGAGCGGCGAGATGATCTCGATGCTGCAGGAATTGGCGCCTGAACTGGAGGCGGATTGGAGATCCGCTGTCCAGTTGGCTTATTTGCAGCAGCGGATCAAGCTGGGCGGTGCCGTGGCGAAGGAGAGAAAATCAAGCGGTGCAAAAGCGGGTTTCCCGGCAGAAGACAGAGGGGGCCGCCCGGCCGGAAAGATCCGGATTCGCCCCGCCGGCCGCGGATTGCCCGCGCATCGCTGCATGCGCTGCGGCAGCGCAGCTGTGGGCGGACCCTGCGCCGCCTGCGGTTCGGCGGACTGCGCACGCTGCGAAGCGTGCCGCGCGCTGGGGCGCAGCCGCTCCTGCGGGCTGCTGCTGCAGGGCCCGCCGCGCGCAGATCGCGGCGGGCGGGGCCTTCCGGGCGCTGCGCGGCCCGGAAGCGGGCCTACGGCAGCTTCGCTGCCGCAGGCCGCTCTGCGCGCAAGGCTCGCGCGCTGGAAGCTCAGCCCGGCGCAGGCCGCCGCGGCCGAGCTTGCGGTCCGGTTCCTCGAAACGGAACCGGGACCTGCGCGGCCCGGCAGGGCCGGGCGCGAACTGCGGCGCGGCGGCGGATTCTTCGCCGCGCGGGCCGAGGCAGCCGCCGCAGCTTCCGGCGGCCGGCGCCCGGACACTTCCGGTTATGCCGCTTCCGATCCGGCCAGCCGCTTTCTGCTGTGGGCCGTTACGGGAGCCGGCAAGACGGAAATGCTGTTTCCGCTGATCGAGAGCGTACGCAGGCGCGGCGGACAGGTCCTGGTCGCTACGCCGCGGCGCGATGTCGTACTGGAGCTGGCGCCAAGGCTGCGGACGGCTTTTCCCGATGAAGCGCCGGCCGCTTTATACGGAGGATGCGAAGAACGCTGGCGCCGTGGCGGTATTACTCTGGCCACTACGCATCAATTGATGCGTTTTGCCGGAGCCTTCGATCTGGTCGTGATCGACGAACTCGACGCTTTTCCTTTTCACGGCGATCCGATGCTGGCTTACGCCGCAGAGAAATGCCGGGCGGCCGGCGGCAGAACCGTGTACCTGTCCGCCACGCCTCCGCGATCTTTGCAGGCGCTGGTCCGAAACGGGCGGCTGGCCTGTGCGAAAGTTCCGGTACGCTACCACCGGTACCCGCTGCCGGTGCCCGAGCTGCTGCGTATCCCTTCGCTTCCGGACTGCCTGCGCCGGGGACGCCTGCCGGATCCGCTGCTGAAGCGCTGGCGGCACTCGCTGGAGCGCGGAGCGCAGATCTTTATTTTCGTTCCGAAGATCGTACATGCGGAACCTCTTGCCGCTCTGCTGCGCCGGATCTTTCCGGGCATACCTGTCGGCGCCACCTCTTCGCAGGATGAAGAAAGAAGCGGCAAAGTCCTGTCGTTTCGCTCGGCGGACGTGAGGATCCTTGTGACGACGACGATCCTGGAACGGGGGGTAACCGTTCCGCGAAGCGACGTCTACGTGTGGGGAGCGGACAGCGGACTGTTCGATGAAGCGTCGCTGGTCCAGATGGCCGGCCGCGCCGGGCGTTCGGGCGACGATCCGCGGGGCCGCGTCGTATTCGCGGCCCCGCAGAAAACCCGGGCCCAAGCCGGCGCCCGCCGCCAAATTCGGCGGATGAACCGATTGGCCGCTCCTTTTTTGCTGCCCGAAGCCCGCAAAGGGTTTGGGAGGGCGGCTCAAGCCGCCCGCCTGCCGATCAAGACCAAGATTTCTCCGCCCGGGTCACCGCGGTCCGCCGAAGCCGAATCAAGCCGAACCCCCGAACGATGAGCAGAGACAAAAAGATTTTTGCCGCCCTGCGGAGGCTGTTGTCTCCGCGTCTTGAGAGCTGCCTGGTCTGCGGACGTTCTGCCCGGGTAGGAGCTTCGCTTCCGCTATTGTGCGAATACTGCGCGGCCAAGGTTCCCCGGATCGTCGAGCCGCGCTGCCCGATCTGCGGGCGCGCGCACGGCTGTCCCGATTGTCTGCGGCCGGAAGCCTTGCTCCGGGCGTTTGTCCTGAACCGGAGTGCGGTCCTGTACGATACCGTCATGCGCGAATGGATCGCCGAATACAAATACGGCGCCCGGGAAGGGTTTGCCGAGCCGTTTTCGATCCTGCTGGAACAGACTTATCAGCGGATGCGGCGCGAATTGTCAAAGCCTTTCCCTCAATCCGGTCCTTTTGCTTCGCCGCTGTCCGTATTCGATTCATCGCGCCGTTCTTCCGTTTGGAACGCGGATTGGATTACCTGGGTTCCGCTCAGCGCAGAGCGCCTCGAAGAACGCGGGTTCAACCAGGCGGAGCGGCTTGGGAGGCTGCTGGCCGGGCGTCTGCGCCTTCCTGCCGGAGAGCTGCTGGCCCGTACCGTGCATACCGGCAAGCAAAGTTTCAAGACACGCGCCGAGCGGCTGCGGAATTTGGAAGGGGCCTTTTGCTTGGCTCCTAATTTAGACCCCCGGTTTTTTAAACAATGGGACTCTATAGGAAATAGGAAAGATCCCCAAGGGTCTTTTCCTATACGCATCCTATTGATCGACGATATTTACACAACCGGAACGACGGCCGCCGTCTGCGCCTCCGTACTCAAGACGCTGGAGACCGGCTTCAAACGCCCCGTTCTTGTGTACAGCCTGACGCTTGCCCGCTCGTAAAAGCGCTTGTAATCACTGCGCTTTGCGTTAAAATGATAGGAGAAGTGCCGAACTTTAACAGATAGATGACAGATATCCGATATATAAGCTTGGAACATGCCGCTGCATCGGCAAAGAACGACAAGGAGGCAACCCCCTATGAATTTGGCAAACTGTCCGCGCTGCGGCAAGGTTTTTGTAATGAACTTCAAAGGAATCTGCGCGAACTGCGCGAAAGATATCGAGAACGAATATGAGGCTTGCGTCAAATATCTGCGTGAAAACAAAGGCGCGAATATGCAGGAATTGTCCGAAGAGACCGGAGTTGCCGTCAAGCAGATTACAATGTTTATCCGGGAAGGCCGCATTTCGATCGCCAACGCGCCAAACCTCAGCTACGCCTGCGAAGTGTGCGGAACCTTTATCCGCGAAGGGAATATGTGCGATTCTTGCCGTACAAAATTGGCCGGAGATCTTCGCGAAGCCGGCAAAGAGAAGGCGGACGCTCCTCAGAAACAGGGCGGTGGCGCTTATAAAACGGTCGATCGGTTCAGAAGAGACTAAAAAATCCGTGCTTTCTTACCCAGCAATAGGAACTCCGAAACGGAAATAGCCCAAATTTACGCTTGACAATTTAATTTTTTTCTTTGAATAGCTCTAAACATTGTTTGAACAGGCGCCGATAAACTTATTATAAGCTTATCGGTGCTTTTACTTAGACGGCGAAAATCAAACCTTCAGGAGGTTATCATATTATGAAAATCAACGACACAACTCGAATCGGTGCCCTTAATCCTTACCAACGGACAAGCGAAACACAGCGTACCGAAGAAACCAAGAAATCGGCCCGCAAAGACGAAGTGACAATTTCCACGGAGGCGATGGAGATGCTGCAAGCAGCAAAGAAGCCGGCCGACAGCGAGCGCGCTGCACGCATCCAGGATCTGAAGCAGCAGGTCGCTGCAGGAACTTATTCGGTGGATGCGAATAAAATTGCCGAAAAGCTCTTACCATATCTGGCGTAATAACCGATAAAGGTTATAACGGAATGGGGGACTTTTTCAGAGACCCGGTCAATCCGGCGTTTTTGAAGAAGTCCTCTTTTTAAAATATTCGGAAAGAAAGGTGAACGATCGTGGCACTAAAGCCGTTAATCGGACAGCTGGAGCAGCTGAACCGTTCCCATCTTGAAATGATCGAAATTGCCGGGGCGAAAAAGGAAGCCGTCATCAAAAACGAAATCGACGTATTCATCGCCACGATGAACCGCGAATCGAAGCTGCTCAAACGCATTCAGGCGGAAGACGAGCAGCGCGGCGAACTGGCTTACGCCTTCATGCAGGAACGCGGCATCAAGTCCCGGCTTAAACTGACGATCGCCGAGATTTCCCGGCTCGTTTTCGATCCGGACGAGAAACGGGAGCTGCTGGACGTGCACGCTCGCCTTTCAAACACCCTGATGCGTCTCAAACAAATCAACGATACGAACCGCCAGCTGATCGAGCAGGCCTTATCTTTTATCGACCTTTCAATGGAACTGATGTCTTATCGCCCCGAGCAGGAAAATACTTATCAGCACCCGGCTGCCCAGTCCTACGGTTACGGCCGTTCGGGCATGTTCGACCGACGCAGTTAACGAGTAAAGGAGAGAACTCATGACATCTACTTTTCATTCTTTGGAAACGGCCAAACGCAGCTTGTTCACTCAGACGACGGCGCTGAGCACGACCGGACATAATATCGCGAACGCGAACACGGCGGGCTATTCCCGCCAAGTCGTCAACACGAAAGCCACGACGGCGTTCGAAACGCCGGGACTGCGCAATTGGGTCAGCCCCGGACAGCTCGGCAGCGGCGTGGAAGTGACTTCGATTACCCGCGTGCGCGAATCCTACCTGGACGATCAATTCCGCGGCGAGAACAGCGGGCTCGGCGGCTGGACAGTGCGTCAGGAGACGCTCGGCAAGCTGGAAGCCATCGTGAACGAACCTTCGGAGACGGGCCTTAGCGCCGTCATGAACAATTTCTGGTCGGCCTGGTCCGACTTCAGCAAAGATCCGCAGGACATTACGAACCGGAAAATCATCAAGGAAACGACGCTTGCCATGACGGATTCCCTGAATCAGACTTCGAAACAGCTCGATGCGATGAAGACCGACCTGACCGCCAATATCAATTTGAAGGCGACGGAAGTCAATTCGCTGCTGAAGACGATTTCCGACCTGAATGCGGGAATCAACAAAGTCGAAAGTCTGGGCAACAATGCAAACGATCTTAGCGATCAGCGCGATTATGCGGTCGATCAACTGTCCAAGATTGCGAACGTTACGGTGACCAAGTTGGATACCGGTTACCAGATCGCGCTTGGCGGCGTCGAAGCGATCGGAGCTGCCAATAACGTGGTGCCTGTAACGGAAGCGACTTTAAAAGCCGCCTACGACGGTGGAACGCTGGATAAAGGCGAAGTGTACGGCATGTTCGTGTCGCGCGACGATTACGTCGTGGACTACCAGGACCAGTTGAACACGTTGGCCAATACGCTGGCAAACGGCAAGTTCGAAGTGACACTTCCGGCGGGAAGCGTGCTTCCGGACGGAACGACGCTGAGCGTGGTCAATGCCGACGGCACGGAGACCAGCACGACGTTCTCGAATACGGCCAACAACCGGACGCTGAACGGCGATCTCAAAGTCAAAGTGGACGGGATCAACGGACTGATGAAAGTCGGCTATACGATCGACGGGACGACGCCGTCGGCGGGCGTTGATCTGTTCACGGGTACGGGCGCCGGGGGCATTACCTTAAACCCGCTAATCCAGAACAATCCGAACCTGATCGCTTCTTCTTTCCGCGTGACGGGAGTAGGAACGACCGGCGAGTCCGTCGTGACCGGCAATGCGGGCTTGGCACTGATCATGGCCGACATGAAAAGCATGAAGTTCGACTTCGGCAGCGCGGCTTCCGAGCCGGTCACGATCGACGACTACTTCGGTTCGATTACGGGCCAGCTTGGCGTGCAGTCGAAAGAAGCGGCTCGTCAAGCGCAAAACGCGACCGATCTGTCCGATCAGGTCGAAACGCTCAGACAGTCGGTCAGCGGCGTATCCATGGACGAAGAAATGACCAACCTGGTCAAATTCCAGCAGGCTTACAACGCGAGCGCCCGCTTCATGACGACGTTCGACGAGATGCTCGACAAACTGATTAACGGCACCGGCACGGTCGGTCGCTAATTTCCAAGGAGGAATTGACCCATGACCATTCGGATGACGTCCAATATGATGAGCTCCACGCTCCTCGGAAACTTGAATAAAAATATGTACAAAATGGACAGCTTGGAAAATCAGATCTCCACGGGCCGCAAAATCACCAAACCTTCTGACGACCCGGTCGGCGTGACCTATGCGCTTCGTTACCGTTCGCAGCTGGCCGGCAACGAGCAGTTCCAGCGAGCGACAGACACGGCGCAGAGCTGGTTGGACGAAACGGACAGCCAGATGGGCAGTGCCGGCGATGTCATGACAAGGCTAAAAGAACTTATGGTACAAAGCAGCACCGGTACGTATTCCGAGTCGGACATGAAGGCTGCTGCAAGTGAAGTGGAGCAATTGAAAAAGCAGCTTGTTGATATCGGCAACAGCAAATTTAGCGGCAAGTTTATTTTTAACGGCCAAGATTATGGAAGTATTCCCTATCCTACTGCGGCGGGAACGGATTATGCTCAAGTAGAAACGGATAATACGGCGGTAAAATACGTGATTGGCGAAAATATTCAATTTCAAATCAATACGTCGGGCAATGAGTTTTTCGGTATGAAAGGCGATACGGATAATGTATTTGCCGTGATGGACCGAGTAATTGCCGCCATGAATTCCGGCGACCAGAGCAATATAACGGCAGAAATGGGCGGCGTAGAATCGCGAACCAATAAGATGCTTGCAGCCCGTTCGGAAGTCGGCGCGCGCACAAACCGTGTCGAGCTTGTTAACAGCCGTCTTTTGGATCAGGAAACGAATACGACAACACTGCTTTCCAAAACGGAAGATTTGGATGTCGCAGAGGCTTTAATCAAAGCGACCAGTGCCCAAACGGTTTACGAAGCTGCACTCAAGTCTTCGGCTAATATCATGAGTACTTCCCTGATCGACTTTATGCGTTAAGAATAGGGATATTGTTGAATTTTTATGACTGAACAGATAATCTGAAGCTATGGACAACGATCCGTAGCTTTTTTTAAATCGCGAGGAGGATCTAGCATGGTACAAATTCAATCCGTCCATTTGGGCGAGCTCACTGTGGGCGAAGAAGATCTGATTACGTTCCCAAAAGGAATTCCCGGTTTTGAAGAGGTTACGGAGTATGTGCTTTGCGATGTGGATGGCACCTACAGTTATTTGCAGGCCGTTAATCAGGCGGAATTGGCTTTCATTGTCACGGACCCGTTTGTACATTTTCCGGATTACGAGTTTGAACTTTCCGATGAATTGATCAATGAACTTGGCATTACGGAAGAAAAAGGAGTCGCGGTTCGCTGCATTGTAACTTGGAACAGCAATCCGGCCCGTACGACCATCAATCTGTTGGCTCCGCTTGTTTTTAATACTTCCGACAGTTTGGGGCGTCAGATTGTGCTGCAGAATACTTCTTACCAAACCAAACATTTTCTGAATCAGCCATCCCAAGATGAAAGCGGGGGAGTCTAATGCTGGTACTTTCAAGGAAAAAAGGAGAGTCTATTGTAATCGGAGACGATGTAGAGCTGACCGTACTCTCTGTGGAAGGCGATACGATCAAGCTTGGAATCAAGGCTCCGAAGCAGGTGGAAATTTTCCGCAAGGAAATTTTGGCTTCTGTTCAGGAAAATAACGAGAGCGCGGCTATCGATCCTAAACAATTTCTCGCTTTGCTTCAAACGCAAACCAAAAAAGATTAAAAAAAGCGAGAATTTTTGTATGAACTATTCATCAAACCGAAAAAGACAACGATATATATATTAAGGCAGGGGAGCGGCACGGAGCTGGTTTCTGTGAGTAGACCCAAGCTTAAAAACCACATGGATGTGGGAATAACCAAATTCAGGGAGGAAACAAATCATGATTATCAACCACAATATTCAAGCCGTCAACACGCACCGCAACATGGGACTGAACAGCGCGGCAGCGAGCAAGAACATGGAAAAACTGTCTTCGGGTCTTCGCATCAACCG
>NZ_JABJVN010000007.1:152930-301312 GCF_013618475.1 Saccharibacillus deserti | reverse complement strand
TGGGGACCAAATATAAGAATAAATTTGATTGGGGCCACTCCCTGTCTATCAAGATTTTTGCTGATTTCCTATAACGTCTTATTTACGAACTTCGCCAATCTCATCCTCATGCAGTATTCCCGACCTTCGTGAAACTCACCTTGAACAGGGTATTCCTGAGCTTCTCTAATCCGCATCTTCCAACCCCCCGATCCGGTCCAGCGGACTCCGGATCTTCCCAATATCCCGCCTGCTTACATGCGTATAACGCTCCGTCGTTCGTACGCTTTGATGCCCGAGCAGCTCTTGGATATAACGAAGATCGATCCCGTTCTCCAGCAGATGCGTCGCAAAGGAATGTCTTAACGAATGAATACTCACTTCTTTACGAATTCCGGTCTGCCGCAGCGCTTTTTCAAACACTTTTTGCGCCGAGCGTTCCGTTAGATGGCGGCCTTCCCTCTGACCCGGAAACAGCCAGGTCGTGGGCTTTGCCTGATCGATATATCGATCCAGTACGTTGGCTGCCGCTTCGGAGAGAAGCGTTTGCCTGTCTTTTCTTCCTTTTCCCTGCCGGACCTTAACCGTATGACGCTCCCCGTCGCAATCTTCCGGTCGAAGACGTACGACTTCACTGACGCGTAAGCCCGAGGTATAAGTTAGATACAGAATGGCTTTATGCTTCGGGTTCTCTACGCTTTTCAGCAGTCGAACCACTTCTCCGAGCGACAGCACATCCGGAAGTTTGCTTTCTTTTTTGGGGCGGACATAGCCATTGGACTTGGGACTTTTCAGTACGTAACGAAAATAGAACTTCAGCGCACTGATCGCCTGATTGACGTAAGCATGCGACAGCCCTTTTTCAAGCAGATCCAGCGCATACTTTTGTACGGCAGCCTCGCCCATATCCGAACTCGCTTCCGTCGTTCCCGCAAAAAAAACGCTGAACCTGCGACGTATAGGCTTTAATCGTTTTACCGCTGTACCCTCTTGCTTTTAACGCATCCTGCAGTTCGTGCCTTCGATTCACCCCCCACGGCTCCTGCTTCGCAGAAGGTTCACGCTCCGGCTTTTCTGTCCGATGCCGCTCCAGCCTTTCCGGGAGATAAGGATCTTCCCGGATCAAATAGGCGTCGCACTCGAAGCGGCAGGACGGATACGCTTCAAGCAAAAGCTCCAAAGCCGAAATGCTGTACGGGATGGTTCAGACTTTTTCTTCCTGCAGCCACCGCCGTCCCGTCACGGAACGAATGCCCGCCAACTGCTCGGGGCCGTAGCGTTCCAGCTTTACTCCGATCGTCCGGTCATCCCGGTACATCAATTCAATCTTCATTCTGCTTGCCTCCTTAGTTTATCATTCGATGGAAAATTTGGAAATCCGATTTTGTGCATAAAAAAAGGCCTCAAGATGGCATATTCCATCTCAAAGCCCCGATGCTTTCGGTGCGGCCTGCTTACCCTGCCGGATTCAATTGGACTTATTTTATAACGAATTCCCAAACTCCGTCCAGCCATGCAAAAGACTCATTCGAACTATAAATCGAACTCCCTGCTCCAATTGTAGATGACGTAGGTAAGCTGGGCGAATACCAGAACGAGATACGAAATATTCACAATCAAACCATTCTTAAGCTTTTTGGAAGAGAACGTATCCGATTCGTCGACGGGACCTCCATGTTGAGATTCAGCCCGTTTTTCTTGCGCAGGCGCAGCAGATAAATCAGCTCTCCAATTCCGACTATGCCCCAGGGCAGCGTCATCAACAGCAGCATCGCATTGCCGAGCGACAGCAGCATTCCCACTCCTACGTCGTCCGTATTGGAGAATCTGTACGTTAAATGAAAACTCCAAGCCAAGATGACCGATACGAATCCGAATATACGGTATGCCGGCGGCTTTCTGAACGTTATCGGGTTTCTCCCTCTATTGTCCACGCCGCGCTTCTTCCGGTGTCGCGTAAGCGCGGCCCGCCTGGATCTCTTTTTTCAAATACGATTCGAATACAAAGGTCCCGATCGGCAGCACGGACGCGACAAGCGCCCAGAATAACTTGGTCATGCCCCACTTAAGCGCGATAAACGCATGGAACGACGCCAGAATGTACAGGACGAACAGCGCCCCGTGCGCCGCTCCCACGATCGTCACGGCCATATCGACGCCCGCTCCGTACTTCAGCGGCATCGCCACGAGAAGCAGCAGCAGAAACGAGACCCCTTCCATATACCCGATCACTTTGAATCTTCCGAGCACGGTCTTCAGCATGTCAGCCTCCTTCGAATGGTGAAGGCGTTTGCGTAAACGGCGGTAACGCTCACCGATACGCTTGCGCAAACGTCCTAATAGGTAAGTACCTTCTCCATTTTAAAGGATGTTCCGCCTACTTCTCAAATTTGAAACGATCCCTATGTCGAGGTAGGAATATGGCGTTTATTTATCGGAGTCTTCCGGCAGCTGAACGCTCATGGACTTTTTGAGCTCTCCGATCGTAGTCCAGCCGCCCTGGCCGTCTTCGATGATCGTCCAATCGCCTATAGGAGGTCCGACCTGAACGGTCGACGAACCGGAAGTGCGTACCGGCGTCGTCCACCAGTCCGTATTCACAAGCAGCACGCCCGCGGCGAGAGTCAATACGATTCCTGTGCCGGCTGCCGCGAATATGGAAATTTGCAGTTTTTTGCTATTCATGTTCGATACCGCCTCCTGCCTGATTACGAATAGGTCTGCTGAATAAACGCGCTTCGTCCTTGTTTCGTTTGGCGGTCCGGGCTTTTTTTAACGATCGTTCAATCCTTTGGCTTCCATAATCCGCGGCGCGTGCTTGTCGATTCTCGCTTCGCGGGTCTTGGACTGCTTGGGTTCGGCAAAATGCAGCAGATACGCGCGTTGGCGGCCCGGTGTCAGCGCTTCGAACGCCGTCTTCAGCTCGGGACTGCCGTCGAAGCGAACTTGAAGTTCCAGGGGAATCGCATACTCTTCGCTTGGCTTCAGCTCGACTTTAAGCCCGGCCCGTTCAATCTCGATCGCTTCGCGAATATAAGCCCGAATCCGCTCTTCCTGCTGCTCGATCTCCGCCAAATTCCGGAAACGCAGCTGGCGGCCCGCCTGCACTTTCTGCGTCTGCTGGATCAGCATGAGCTCGTTATCCTGCAGCAGGGCGCCTTTGATGAACAGCAGCGCGCAGTATTCCTTGAACCCGTGGATCAATACGACATTGCCGCCTTCGATCGTGTAGCAGGGCTGGCCCCACTTCAGTTCTTCTTTCATTTCGCTGTCCAGCGCCAGGCTTCTCAGCTTCGCGAACTCTTCGCGCCAGGATTCGGAACGTTCCAGAAAAGCGTCGACTTTGGGATGGGTTTGCGGATCGGCCATGCGTGATCATCCTCCGTTTCATATCGAAATAACAGCTGCTTCCATTATACAGGATCTCCGCTCTCCTTCGCCGCGTCTTCCCGCAAAAATCGTTCCTCGTTCGAGTGACGGGAAAGGGTTGTCTCTCGCAGGAGGTTCGTTTATGATGGCGGAGCCAAAAGCTTTACCAGATGGCGGAAGCGAATCGGAATTTTGACGAAGCGAGGGATCTAATCCATGCGATTACGGAAAAGAAAAAACACGGACCACCCCGACCCCCTGCAGCGAATCCGGGAAAAGGTCGCGCAGGCTGCCCGCCAGGACAACCTTTTCCAGATCTTCGGCGCAAGCCGCCACAAGTATATCCTGAAAGAACCTCTCTCCCCCGCGGCGGTCGAAGCCTTCGAGCGAAAGCACGGGATTGCGCTGCCTCAAGAATTGACGGATTTCCTGACGGCAGTCGGCAGCGGAGGGGCAGGTCCGTATCACGGCCTGTACACGCTTGAACAGATGGAGCAGGAATCGGCCCGAATGGCGGAACCCTGTATCCTGCGGCCGGATTTTACCGAAGAAGAATGGTGGGAGCTGGAAGCGTTATACGAAAAGCAGGCGGAAGAAGCCAACGAAGGATGCGAAGCGGGCGGAGAACGGATGTTTCAGGGAACGCTGTGTATCGGGACGCAGGGCTGGACGCACGATACGGTGCTGATTCTCAACGGACCGTATCGCGGCAGGATTGTGTATATTGACCGCGATGAACAGAGACCTTTTTTTGCGTACGAAAAGAACTTCCTGAATTGGTACGAACGCTGGCTCGACGAACTGATCGCAGGGCGCAGCGTCGACCGCTTCGGCAGGCTGCCCGGCGGCAGCGAACAGGAACTGCTGGCGTTGTTCGACGAAACGGACGATGAGCAGCTGCGGCTTGAAGCCCTTCGCGGACTGTTCAAGATCCCGGCGCTCGGACCGGGTACGACGGCGCGGCTGCGCCATATTCTGCGGAAAACGGAGCCGTACACGCCGCTTGCCCTTGTGACGCTGCAGCATCTGGCCAAGGCCGATTACCCTTACGCGGAGAACGATCTGCTGGATTTTTTGCACAATAGTCCTCATTCGGAAGACCGCCAGGTGGCGGCTCGACTGCTCCAGACCTACATGCCGACCGAGACGCTGCGAAAAAAAGTTCCCGATCTGACAAAGCTGCTGCACCGGGAGAACGATCACAGCGTGACTCACTCTCTGCTGATGCTGATCCAAGAAGCGGGAGCGATCGATAGCGACGCGCTTCTGGAGCAGCGCAGCCCGATCAAGCCCGATTGAGCCAGGCAGGAACGGCCGCGGCCGTCAATGCCGATATCGATGCCGAGGGATTGTCTTTGCTGAAGCGCAGATCCACGGGAAGCCCGAATCTTGTGACCCGAAGCCAAGCGAAGATTGTCCCGATACGGCCGGTTTGTTCAGGATGACGTTGCAAGAAAATTATTTTCTATTATAATTGATTATATATAAAAATATTTTTCATAAAAAGCGGCCTGTTTATCCGTTCGAGTGCCGCTTGCCGAAGGAGTGCTGTCATGTCCGCTACGCTGCTGCTGATTCAAGAAGGCCTGGACCGCTTCTCTCCCCAGGAGAAACGGTTGGCCGATTATATTCTGGAACAACCCGAACACGTTCAGCGTCTCGGGATTACGGAGCTTGCCGCCGCCTGCGGAATCAGTCCGGCGACCGTGACCCGTTTTTGCAAATCGCTGCGTTTCAAAGGATTTCCCGATTTCAAAATGCGCCTGGTCGGCGAACTGTCGCGTCCGTCCGAAGCGGCGACGTATCAGGATATCGTCGCCGGACGGCCGCTGCAGGAAATCGCGCGTGCCATCGAAGCCAACCATCTCTCCTCGATCACCGACACGACCCGGCTGCTCGATCCCGAAGCGCTGGAACGGGCGGTTGCGGCGCTCGGCGGTGCCCGGCGAATCGACCTGTACGGGATGGGCACGTCGTCGATCGTCGCGCAGGACTTCTACCAGAAGCTGATCCGGATCGGCAAAAGCTGTACCGCGTTCGCCGATTCGCATATGCAGATCACCTCGGCGTCCACGCTGGGCAAAGGCGACGTGGCACTGGCCATTTCGTACTCCGGAGAGACGCCGGAGACGATCGCCGCACTGCGCTGCGCCAAAGACGCCGGAGCGCTCACCTTGTCGCTGACCCGCTACGGGACCAGCCCGCTGCCCGGTCTTGCGGATGTTCCGCTGTTCACTTCGTCGCTGGAAGAAGGCGTGCGGCGCGGCGCGATGGCGTCCCGGATCGCCCAGCTGCACGTGATCGACATTCTGTTCACGGGCATGCTCAGCGAAGGTTTCGACGAATACGTCCCCATGCTGGAGCAGTCTTATCACAACGTCCGTCAGTATCTGAACCCACTACGTTGACCAAATCCAATCAGAGATTTACGTTCGCCTGAAATAACAATTCCGTCGGAGGCTTCGTACACGCTTCCGGTACGAAATCCCAGGGGGCGTAACCTGACTTTTATCTTGGTCAATGTACTACCCGGAGGTGCCAAATTATGAATTTGTTGACGTTCCGTACCGAAGAAGATCTGAACCGCGCAGGAGCCGGCTTGATCGCAAGTCTGCTGCAGGCAAGTCCCAAGGCCGTACTCGGCCTTGCCACCGGCAGTACGCCGATCGGCATTTACGGCGAGCTGGTCAAGCTGTATGAGAGCGGAAGCGTGAGCTTCGCAAAAGCCCGTTCGTACAATCTCGACGAATACGTCGGGCTGTCGGGCGGCCATCCGGCGAGCTACCGCTGCTTCATGAACACGCATCTGTTCGACAAGGTCGATATCGATCCCGCGAATACGCATGTACCGAACGGACTTGCCGTCGATCTGCAGCAGGAATGCGCCTATTACGACGCCATGATCGAAGACGACGGGATCGACCTGCAGCTGCTCGGACTTGGCCACAACGGGCATATCGGGTTCAACGAACCGGACGACGAACTGATTCCCGGCACCCATGCGGCCATGCTGCAGCAGCAGACGATCGAAGCGAACGCGCGCTTCTTCGATTCGATCGGCGAGGTACCGAAGCAGGCGATCACAATGGGCGTCGCGGGTATCATGAAGGCGCGTCAGATCATGCTCGTCGTGCGCGGCGCGTCCAAAGCGGATATCGCCAAACGCGCGCTGACCGGCCCGATCACGACCCGGTGTCCGGCTTCGCTGCTGCAGCTGCATCCGAATCTGGTCGTGCTGCTGGACGAAGCGGCGGGAGCGTGGACGAAATGAGCGGCGAACGACATTCTGACGACGAAAAAGTCGAACAGCTGGAACTGAACATCCAGCTGCCCGGCAGCGGCGATTCCGCTCAGGCCGCTCCCCCCGAAGAAGACTCTCCCGCGGCAATCCGCTTCGTGAACGCGCGGATCGTGACGCCGGGCGGCGTAATCGCCCGCGGCAGCTGCGTCGTGTCCGGCGGCCGCATCGTGTCGGTCCGGTCGGACGATACGGCGGGCATCGACGCGGAAGATGGCGCCGGGAAGAGCGTCGACATCCAGGTCGTCGACGCGAACCAAGGCTGGCTGCTGCCGGGCTTCGTGGACGTACACGTCCACGGAGGCATGGGCGCGGACTTCATGGACGCCGGGAAACCCGGCGTGCTGGAGACGATCGCCAAGTTCCACGGCTCGCACGGGTCGACGTCGATGCTGGCGACGACCATGACGGCGACGCACGACATGATCGGCGGCGTGCTGGAAGCCGTCTGGGCTTACCGGCAGCGCAGCCGGATGCCGGGCGCGGCATCCGGCGCGAGCATCGAAGGGGTGCACCTGGAAGGGCCGTTTATCAGCCCGCAGTGGCCGGGGGCGCAGAACCCGGACCATATTGCCCTGCCGCGCACGGATTGGCTGGAAGACTGGGAAGCTCGCTATCCCGGTCTGATCCGCCAGCTGACGCTGGCGCCCGAGCGCGAAGGCGCTTTGGAGACGATCGCGTGGCTGCGCGCGAACGGCATTACGGCGGCGCTCGGGCACACCGACGCCAGTTATGAAGAAGTGCTGGCGGCCGTAGGCGCCGGACTGAACCATGCCGTGCACACGTTCAACGCGATGACGCCGCTGCACCATCGCAAGCCGGGCACGGCCGGTGCCGTACTGGGCACCGATGCGATTACGGCCGAGGTTATCGCGGACGGCATCCATGTCCATCCCGGCGCGGTCAAGCTGCTGGCAAAGGTGAAGAACGAGGGGAATCTCGTCCTCGTCACCGATGCCATGTCCGCCGCCGGTCTCGGCGACGGCGATTACTTCCTCGGCGACCTGCCGGTCAAGGTCGAAGGCGGCGTGGCTCTCACGCAGGGCGGCGCGCTGGCGGGCAGCCGGCTGACGATGGACGAAGGCTTCCGCTTCCTCGTCCGCCAGGTGGGCCTGAGCATCGAGCGCGCTTCGCACGCGGCCAGCGCCGCGCCGGCCCGGCAGGCCGGCATCTACGGCGAGACCGGCTCGATCGAGCCGGGCAAGCGTGCCGATCTCGCCTTGCTGGACGAGGAACTGGAACTGCGCGGCGTCTGGGCCGCGGGACGGAAAATCGGGTAATCGCTTTGATTTCTTCCAGCGATTATGCCGCGTGCCGTTCAACCGCCGCCTGACGTTTTAATCGAAGTTCCGTTTTCACCCTTCGTCTTCATCAAGAAAAGGCCTGTTCCCATGGGAACAGGCCTTTTCGCGCATCATGGATAGGGAGTCGTCCTATCCGGACTTTGGCTTTCCCGTTCAGTACGGGAATTGCCTTAAGCTCTACAGCCGGCGATCACGCAGGGCGTTGGCGAGGTCGCGAAGCTGCGACGTGTAGGCAAACGTTTCCGTCGAAAACGTGAATTTGTCCTGCGACAGCTGATACAGATGACCGATGCGCCGATCGCTCTGAAGAAATCCCTGAAGCACTTGTTCCAAAGAAGCGGAAAACTCCGACAAATCGGATACGATATGGTCGTTGGCTCCCTTGATTCGGGACATGCTGCCTCTTAACTGCTCCTCGGTGCTCAGAATTCGCGCGAAAACGTCTCGGGTCCGGTTCGACGTATCGATGACTTCGTCGATGGCCGATGTCTTGCGCTCGAATTCCCGATCCAGATCGTCGACGTTCATCGTGACTTCTTTGACTTTTCCGTCGATCTCGAGCAGGGCCGTTTTGCTTTGGTCGGCCAACTTGCGCACTTCCTGGGCAACGACCGCGAAGCCTCTGCCCTGCTCCCCGGCCCGGGCCGCTTCGATGCTGGCGTTCAAAGCCAACAGATTCGTTTGGTTCGCGATCTCTTGAATCGTGGAAGCAAAATTCGAAATGGAAGACACTTCGCTTTTAAGCATCCGGATGGAAGCGCGAAACTGGGCGAAAATCGCTTTCAGCGAGTCAATCTCGCCGCTCAGCGCGTCTACGCTTTCTCCGCCTTCGACGATGACGCGGTAATTTTGCCCGCTCTGCTGCTCGACTTCGTGCGTGATGAACGTGACGTCCTCGGTCCGGGCTACAATTTGACGGATGCTTTCGACGGAGCGGTTAAGACGGCTGTTTTGTTCCGCCATATCGACCTTAAGCAGCCCGACCTGATCCATAAGTTCGCTGTCTTTGGCCGAATTTTTGGAGGTGGCTTGATCCAGCAGGCCGATCAGGTCGGCAAGCGATTTGACGACGTTGGCATACTCGGTTTCCGACAAGCCGTGCAAAGTCTCCACAAACTCTTCTTTTTGCCGTTCCGAAAGTTCCTGCTTCTTCTTCATGGATAACAGAATGCTTAATGGATTCATACCGATTCCCCCTGTCTGAGCGTGCCGAACCCGAGCAGAACAAGCGTCTGATTCAACTGCGTTCGGTTTAATTGTTCGCCGTAGCTGCAAAATCCGCCCAAATTGGGGAGCTTATCCATATGGGCGTTAATCGCGGGGAACAGCCTGTCGTTATGGAACTGAAACTTGCGTAGGATGCAGTTGACGGCCAGTACCCCGTCTAGGCGCGAGAAGCGGCCGCGGAAAGCTTCCACCGTTTGACGAATCGTCTCGACGGGATCTTTGGGAGCCAGAATGTCGACGGTCATGCCTTCGAACAGCTGGCAGTAGAATTTGACCCCTCCGCTGGGCAGCACTTCGAACGGGGAAGCGATAAAGACTTCTTCGTTCACGACCCGCCCGAGCGGATTCGTCATGAAGTAACGGCTTAGCTCCCCTGCCGATACCCCGAGCAGACGGGCATATTCCGAAGCCGCCGGACGTCCGTTGAATTCATGGACGATACGGGCGCCCGCATCGGCTTTCGTAATTTTCATTTTTTGGCCCATCGGGGCGAAAATATTTTCTTTGGCAATATGGAATGCCGTATCCGGCTTAATGAACAAGACGAGGCCGCCGGTATGGGACACGCTGCCCTGATAAGAAACCTGGGTTTTCTCAAATTTGGCGTCGTCGCCCGCGGTTCCTCCGAACAGGGGAAATCCTTCTCGCGCGAAGACCGAATTGACGACGGACAGCATCTTCTCTTCCGCTCCGATCAGGCCGTTCGGAAAAACGAGCCCGAGGCCTTCCCGTTCGGGAAAGGCGCTGCCGGCATCGATTCCGATCTGCCGAGCCGCGTCCATCAGGTTATCCCGGTAAAAAACCGGATATTTGACGATGTCCTCGATCAGGACGCCCCTGGCTTGGAGCGAACCGGCAAAGCTCATGGCGGACAAGCCGTTTTCGGAAAAGCCCGAAGGGCCGATTTCGCCGACCGTCGTCAGCCCGAGCACTTCGGCTTCGGGGAAAGCTTCCCGAAACAGCGTGCTCAACCTTGGGAAGTCATATACGGTGCTGGCAAAAAAAACTACGGCTTTCGCCTGCGGAGAAAGCTTGGATTTGATTTCTTGAAAAGCGTTATTCGTATCTTGGTTTGTCGTAAGAGAAGATTTGATCTCCATGCGTACAACTCCTTTATCTGAGAATTCATTCTATGGGGCCGTGAAGGAAGCGAACGCATGCAAATGCTCGGCTTTGAAAGTTACTCTCTCTATCGGCGGTTCTGCTCGATAAAATGAGAAAGAAAGAAGAAAAATGTCGAAAATTGTTGTTAAACGCAAAAAAGCCGCCGGTTTCCCGGCAGCTTGCCCAGCGTTCGTCTGGTTGCATGTCGATAGGGACGATCAAAAGTTGTGCCGCGTCACCGTAAATTGGAACACGACGCCGAACGGATCGCGCACCGCGCCATAACCGCCGCTAAACGAGTTGGCCGCCAGCGGCGCCAGAACCGTCGTCCGTTCGTCGCTAACCAGCCTTTCGTAAAGACTCACGATTGCATTATGGTCGCGCGATTGGATGCACAGCGAAAAATGGTTGCCTGCGCTCCACGGCCGGGTACTGTCCGTCTCCTCTTCCGCAATCATCAGTTTGTTTGCGCCGATTCTCAGCACGGAATGCGTTATATAATGGGCCTTTCCTTCCTCGTAACGGAACGTATCGTCCATCTTGGCCATCTCTTCGTAGTTAACTTTCAGCAGCACCTCGGCGTTCAGCACCCGTTCGTAAAAATCGATCGCTTCCGCCGCCCGGCCGTTCAGCGAGAGGAACGGAATAACTTCCGTCTGCACATCATGGTTTCCGCTTTCGTTCATTCTCATGGTTGGTCCTCCTTCAAATGTGGGTTACACTGACATCATAAGAAACTAAGGTGTCAATTTTTGAACCCTTTTATTTATAAACTTTACGCTTAAAGGAGGTACGCGATGAAAAAAGCGGAACGATTAAATCGGCTGCAGCGCTACGTCTATCGAAAAAGGCATTTTACGCTGAGAGAATTAATAGACGAATTCGGCATATCCCGCAGCACCGCGCTTCGGGATATCGCTTCGCTGGAAGAGATCGGGATGCCGCTGTACGCGGACCGCGGAAGAAACGGCGGCTACCGCCTGCTGGAGACGGCTTCGCTGCCGCCCGTGTCGTTTACGACGGGCGAGGTGCTGGCGCTGTACTTTGCCATGCAGAATTTGCGCAGCTTGTCCGGCGATCCTTTCCGCGTCTCGTTCGACTCGATCCATGCCAAGTTCCTGGACGTCGTACCCGAAGCGCAGCGCGAGCAGATCCGGCGCTTCGAGCATCGGATCGCTTTCTATCCGGACGAGCCGGCAGAAGCGGGCCCATATCTGGAGACGCTCCTGCAGGCGGCGGTGCGCGGCGAAGCGCTAGCAATCCGCTACGCCTCGCCAAGCGGCCCTTCCCGGCTGATCCAGCCGTTCGCCATCTATGCTTCCGACGGCTTCTGGTACTGCCGCGCTTTTGATCTGGACAAGCGGGAATACCGCGTCTTCCGCTGCGACCGGATTATATCGGCGGAGTTCAGCGGCGACGAGCCGCTCGAAGAGCTGAAGGGATTCGATCTGCGCGACGCGCAGACGCTGCGCCGCCCCTCGCCGGACGCGGTTTCCTTCCGCTGCGCAGTCGATCCCGGAGCCGCCGACCGACTGCGGCGCCAGCTGTACCCGTCCATGACGCTGACGGAATCGCCCGATCCGGACGGCCGCCTGCTGCTGTCCGGCAGCTTCGAGCCGCAGGAGACGGAGTTCCTCGTCTCCTATCTCGCCGGCTTCGGCTCTTCGCTCAAAATTTTGGAGCCCCAGAGCCTGCGCGATCGGCTCGGGCAGCATTATCTGCGGCTGCTTGAAGAGCTGTAGAAGCCTTCTCCCTATACGCGGATGGAACTTCCAAACAAAAAAAACGCGCTCCGTATCGGAGCACGTTCGGCCTTGCTTCTTACATCTTCACTTTTTCCTCTTCCGCCACCGAGCGGATATAGAATGCCCCCAGCACCGAGCACAGCAGGAACGAGAAGAAGGCGATCGCCGCGGCCTGCTCGCGTTCCTGGAACACGCTGAACACCTGCTGCATGGAGACGCCCAGCATCTGCGGGGAATTGGCTCCGATCAGGAACGGCGCGGTGAACGAGCCGATCACGCCCATGAACACAAAGGTGACGGCCACCAGAAACGTCTTGTACGACAGCGGGAAAATAAACTTCGCGAACAGCGTCAGCCGCCCTACGCCGACGTCTTTGGCGCTTTCGATCACGGATGACGGAATCCCGGACAGCGCGGAGCTGAGCAGCATCGTCGTGAACGGAATATTGAACCACAGATTCGCGATGATGATGCCTTTTTCGTCAAAAATGATTCGGGGCAGCTCTACTCCGACCACTTCCAGCATCCGAGACAGCCAGCCGTGGTTGCCGAGCAGATTGATCAGCCCGTACGTTGCGATCACGCCGGGAATAAACAGCGGAATCATGTACGTCCGGCGGATCAGGTCGACTACGGGCCCCTGGTTGAAGCGCATGTAGATCGCCAGGCTGTAGCTGACCAGCAGCACCAGCACGCAGGTAATGGCGGTCACGCGCAGCGTGAACAGGATATTGGCGCGCATGCCTTTGTCGGTAAACAGATACGCGTAGCGGCTCAGATCGTACCCGCCCGAGTCGTTGGTGAGGCTCATGACGAACGACTGGAAGATCGGAATAATGACGGTGAGGAGCAGGATGGCGAAGGAGGGGAGCACCATCGCCAGACCCAGAATCGACTGCCGGGCTTCCCTGCCGATCTTTTTGCCTGCCGCTTTTTGCGTGCTTACGGCATTCATTGCGCGGCGACGTCGCTCTGCCAGCGTTTGTTGATTTCCGTACCGAGATCCCCGATGTTGAACGTGCGGAAGCCTTCGGAGACTCCGGCGAACTTATCCTGCATCTCCTGCGACATGTTGGACAGCTCGATTCCCGGGAAGCCGTTCATCTTGTCGACCACCACGGCCTGCGCTTCCGGCGAGAGCACGTAATCGATAAACGTATAGATCGCTTCTTTCTTGTCCGATTCCTGATTGACCATCAGGTAAGTCGGACCGCCGTTGAAGCCCGGCGTGATCTGCTGCATTTTGACCGTATCGGGGAGCAGCCCTTCGTTCAACTGCTGCAGCACCATGTCGGACCAGGCCGGAATCAGCGAGACTTCGCCGTTCATGAGCAGATCGAGCGTTCCCTGGTTCTTTTTCGGATAGATGCCCTGGCCGTAGACGTAAGGTCCGATTTCTTGGAGCGTCTTGAAGCCGGTCTCCCACTTCTCCATGATCGCGGGGTCGGAATTGTGGATGTCTTCTTCCGGCAGGTCCTTGTACACCATCGTCTGGACGAACGAACTGCCGGAACCTCCCGTGGACGGGTCGTTATAGGCGAACTGTTCGGGATTGGCTTTGATCCAGTCCAGCAGCTCGTCCAATGTGGTCGGAGGCTGGGCGACTTTGCTGCTGTCGTAGGCCAGCACAACGGCGGAAGAACGGTACGGAGCCGCATACGTGTCGATGTCTTTCAGCACGTCGGGATCGACGTTGGCAAGATTCGGGACCTCTTTCTCGCTGAGCTGCGCCCAGACGCCGTCTTTGGTCCCCTGGGAGACATACGCGATACTGTCTTCGTACAGATCGATATCGCCCGAGCCTTTGCCCGCCTGCTTGGCGGCCATGATCCGGTCATACGTCGGTTCCGCGCCGGTACCGGACGGAATATAGACCATTTTCACATCGATTTCCGGATGCTCTTTCTCGAACATCGGCTCCAGAGAATCCCACAGGTCTTTGACGTTCTGCGAACCGGTGAAGTAGAAATTGAACGACGTCTTCCCGCCCGATGCCGCGGCGCCGCCGCTCGCTTCGGCGGAGGCGCTTGCGTTCTCGCCGCCCCCCCCGTTTCCGCATCCGGCCAGCAAAGACATCGACACGCCCGCAACCGACAACAACGTGAACCAGGACCTCTTTTTCGTACGCATGAATAGGTTCCTCCTTAGTTTGCTTTCGCTTCGTCGACCGGGAAACCGGTCATTTGGGTAATCGAGACGCCGACTTCCTGACCCGGCTGCAGCCGCTGCACAACTTCCTTGCTCTGAAAAGCCCGAATGATGCCGAACTCCGCCAGCTCGACGGTGACTTCGGCGTAATGGCCCAGAATCATCACCTGTTTGACTTTTCCCGTCAGCGTTCCTTCCGTATCCGTCCGCTCGCGAAGCTGTACGTCTTCGGGCCGGACCGCCGCCGTCACTCTGCCGCGCAGATTCTTGACGTTCGGCAGCGCCAGACTTCCGAGACGGATCTTCGCTCCGTCGGCCACCCCCTCCATGAAATTCATCTTGCCGATAAAACCGGCGACATATAGAGAAGCGGGCTCATCGTAAATCTTATGCGGCTGGGCAATTTGTTCGATGCGCCCGTGATTCATCACGATAATGCGATCCGACAGCGACAAAGCTTCTTCCTGGTCGTGCGTGACGAAGACCATGGTCAGGCCCGTCTTCATCTGGATCTCCCGCAGCTCTTCGCGCATCTCGTGCCGCAGTTTGGCGTCCAGCGCCGAGAACGGCTCGTCGAGCAGCAGTACCGCCGGATTGAGCAGCAGCGACCGGGCCAACGCGACCCGCTGCTGCTGGCCGCCCGACAGTTCGGCGGGAACCTTTTTCTCGAAGCCCGACAGCCGGACCAGCTTGAGCGCTTCGTCTACCGAGGCCCGGATTTCCGCTTTGGACTTTTTGCGGATCTTGAGACCGAACGCCAGATTCTCGTAGACCGACATATGCGACCACAAGTTGTAACTTTGGAACACCATCGAAGTCGGGCGTTTCTCGGGCGGAAGCTGGATCACGCTCCGGCCTTCGATCAGGATATCGCCGGAATCCGGCTCGAGAAATCCTCCGATACTGCGCAGTACGGTCGTCTTGCCGCAGCCCGAAGGCCCAAGCAGCGTGACCAGTTCGCCTTTTTGAATGTCGATATTGATCCCGCTGACGCCGTCTCCGGTCTTGTAACGCTTGGACAATTCCCGTACGGACAACTGCATGCCTGTTCCTCCATTTCGCAATCTATTTCATTTGAAAACCGCTTGCCAGCACATCCGCGCTGACCAGCCGCTGCGCCGCGACCAGCAGAATGATCGTCGGCAGGGTCAGGATAATCGAGAACACGGCGCCGGCGCTGCTTGGAAAGTCGGAGATAATCGAGTACATGACGATCGGCATCGTTTTGTAATCGGGGATGCCGACGAGGAACGTGCCCTGCGCTTCGTCAAGCGAGTTCAGGAACGTGAAGATCGAAGCCACGACGATTCCCGGCATCGCCATCGGCAGCGTGATGCTGCGAAATACCTTGAACGGGCTTGCTCCCACGTCGCGTGCCGCCTCTTCCTGCGCCCGGTGCACGTTGCGGAAAGCGGCGGTCGGAATCCAGGTCATGAACATCAGCACGTTAATCATGTGGATCAGCACGACGCCGAGCAGCGTGTTCATCAATCCGATCTTGTAGAACAGAACCGCGATCGAGACGTACAGTCCCATTTTGGGAAAAGCGTTCGTCAGCAGAAACGAGAACAGGAACATCCGCTTCAGCGGGAACTGCAGTCTGGCGAACGCATAAGCGGCCGGGATACAGACGACAATGGACAGCACCGTCACAAGCGTCGCGATCAGGAACGACAGCGAGATCGACGAAACGATATCGTCTTTGGCCAATACGAACGTCCACCATTTGAATCCCCACTGCTGCGGCAGGACATTCGGGTAATTCCATTTTTCGCTGAAAGCCAGCACCAGCAGATTAACCAGCGGACCGGCGAAGAAAATCGCGAATACGGTCAGCAGCGCAAACTCGATGATTCGTCTTCGCCCTACGTGTTTCCAATACCAGAGCATGCCTCGTCTTCCTTTCTTGTGGTCGATTGACGGACGATCACTTCGCTTGCGTATTCGTTCAGCCGCGGCACATCCGCTTCCCCGCCGATCAGCCTGTCCAGAATCTTCACCGCGTCGCGTCCGATCCCGGCCGCATCCACGCTGACCGTCGTCAGCGGCGGATGGTACATGGCGGCAAGTTCAATATTGTCGTAACCCATGACGGCAGCGTCTTCGGGGACGCGCACGCCGCGTTCCAGCAGCACTTTCATCGCGCCGAGCGCCAACATGTCGTTGGTACTGAATACCGCCGTGCAGCCCCGCGAGCGAAACGCCTCATAATGCTCTTCCATCAGCCGGACGCCGGAATCGAAACCGGACTCCGGCGATTCGACGACGGTGATTCCGTGTTCTTGGTCGGAAAGCGGCCGCAGCGAACGGCTGACAGGCAGTCCAAGCTGTTCGATCCGGTCGAGAAAACCTGCCAGCCGCAGCGAATGGCTGCGGTGTTCGCCCGGCCCCGCAAGGATAAACAGTCTGCGGTGGCCCCTTTCATACAGATGTTCGGCCGCCCTCGCTCCTCCGGCTTCATCGTTGCTCACCAGATGCACCACGTCCGGATCTTCCGTCGATCCGTTCACCATGACATAGGGAATCTTAAAATTCTTGACGTAATCGATCACGTTCTTCTGCAGGCGGCTGATCAGAATCAATCCGTCGACCCGCTGCTCCAGCATGTAATCGGTGGAGCGCAGCGACATTTCCCGGTCCGTCTTGAGAAAAATCGAGTAGCCCAGCTCTTCCGCGGCCATCAGAATTTCGTCGATGATACGGCCGTACAGGGTATGCGACACAATCGGCAGCTTGTCGCGGAACACGATCACGCCGATATTGTAGGTTCGCCGTGCGACCATCGCCCTGGCAACCGCGCTCGGCTTGTAGCGAAGTTCATCCACCGCCCGCAGCACACGCTCGCGGACTTCGGGACTCGCATAACCGTTGCCGGAAATGACCCGGGATGCGGTCGACTTGGAGACGCCGGCCAACTGCGCCAGCTCGCGCAGACTGTGGTTCAGCTTGGTATTCAATCCGCTTCCGCCTCCGCCGTTTCCGATTCGCCCCGAACCGCGATCAGCTTCTCCGGGTCGCGGGTCGTGATCGAATCGACGCCCCACTGCGCCAGGCGGCGCATATCTTCCGCTTCCGCCACCGTCCAGACGTACACGTCCAGTCCTTCGCTCCGCGCCGTATCCAGCAGTTCCGGCTGGACCGCCTGATACGGCACATTCAGTCCGAAGCAGCCGGCCGCCCTCGCTTCCCGGCAGGCCTGCCGAACAGCGTCTTCATACCGCAGGCTGCGGAAACTGTCGACATTCACGTTCAGCAGTCTCCGCAGCTTCGGCCCGATCCGGTTGGCCCGGATCGCCCGGTCGTATTCGCAGCCGCTGAGAAAGACCCGGTCTTCCATCTCCATCTGCTTCACCAGGGCAAATACCGGTTCCAGCGCTCCGTCCGTCTTGATATCGAGGTTCATGACTTTCCCCGCGGTACGCACCCAGGCCAGCACATCCGCAAGCAGCAGAATCGGAGTCGGCGAATCGGCTTCCAGTTCATCCAGCGTCAGTTCCGCAAGACTTCCCCGGCGGCCGCCCTTCAGCGGAACTTCGTCGTCGTGGGCCAGCACCAGCGCCCCGTCCCCGGTTACGCGAATATCGTCTTCGTACACATCGACCCCAAGCTTCAGCGCGGCGCACAGCGATTCGAGCGAGTGGGCGGGGTATCCCATGCAGCCCGTATGGGCGGTGATCAACGGAAAAGACTTCATCGACTGCCGCCTCCTTCTTTCTCCGAATCGAAGTAAATCGCATTGGTAAAAGCAATCCGCGTATACGCGCCACGCACCGTTCCCCACAGTTCGGCGCGAAGCCAGATCCGCGGCGCGGCGGTGTGCGATCCCGGAAGCTCCGCTTCCCGTTCAAGCCGTCGAAGGTCTTCGCCGGAATAGCCGGCCCTTCCGATATTCTCCGCGGCAGGCAGATCCAGGCTCGCTTCTTCGCCCCGATTGGAACACAGTTTCAGCTTGAACACCTGGCCTGGAAGCGACCATAGTTCGGCCCGGACCGAGAAGTCCAGCGACAGCTTGACCCGGACCGCTTCGCCCGCTTCCGGCGCGGTGCCGCCTGTGCCCGGAAGATCGGCCGGCACCGCCGAACCGATCGGCCAGATCTCACCTCCGGCTTCCAGCGTCATCGTCAGCAGCGGGCCGATCGTGACGCAGGCCCGCCCTTGTCCAAGCGCCCGGATCAGTCGCTCTTCGCTCGGCAGCTTATCCGAGTGTCCGCCTACCGCCGATTCTTCCTCTCCTATCTCCAGATAGGTCACGGAGATCGGTTCGTCCGTGTCCTCCTGCTCATGCCAGTCCCGGCCCGAGACGGCCGCGATCCGATAGCCCGCGTTCAGCTTGGCCGTCCACAGCTCGAACGCGCGCCGGTTATCCGTCCGGATCGAAGGAAACGTCCCCGACCAGACTTCGATATAATCGACAGCGTTCCAGTCTCCGACTTCGTATTCCCAGAAGCAGCCGGTACAGGCGGGACTTCCGATCCGGAACGGATGGGCCAACCCCGCAATTCCGCCGAGCCGATGCACCTCCGCGATCCCGCGATCGATACCGCTTCGTCCGCCCTGCCGCCAATCGGCGAATTCGCTCAGTCCGATCGTGACCATATGGCCGTAGAAAGTCGTCCACTCCATCCCCGGAATGATCGTCAGCCCGAACTCGCGCTCGATCTCTTCTTTGCCCGCCAAGCCGGACATCGTGTTGTGGTCGGTCAGCGCGATAGCGCCGAAGCCGAGCTTGACCGCCCCTTCGGCCAGTTCCCGCAGCGTTTGCCTTCCGTCGCTGTGCAGCGTATGCGTGTGCAGTTCGCAGGCGATCCAGCTCATGCCGGTTCCTCCTCTGCCACCGCCCGGATCCGCAGGCGATAATCGCAGGTCTCCGTGACGATGCAGTGCAGACTCAGCATTGCGATCCAGGTTCCCGCTTCGAGTTTCCCGCTCATCAGTCCGGGCGAAGCCGCTTCCCGCGAGACAAACAGCTCCTGCACCGGGTCGTGACGGTGGCAGGCTCCCCGGTAACCGTTCGGATCGTCCAGCGACAGCGTAATCAGATTCTTCAAAGGCAGATGCCGGTCGGCGCGGGCGATCGCCTGCTCCCGCTGCTCCGGCAGTATGTACCGTTCATAGCTTTCCTTCAGCAGATCCAGAGCCGCTTCCCGGTCTTCCAGAATCTTGGGTGCGTATTCGAACCGGATCTGCATTCGGTCCGCGCCTGCCTGCAGCTCAAAAGGAATGCGGATATGCGTCCGGGATTGTTCCGGTACCGCGCTTCCCTGGATATCGAGCAGTTCCATAAGGTCGTACCGCCTTCCCGATCGTTTCTTGTGGAATCGTTTCTTGTGGGACCGTTCCCACATCACTTCCTCATCGTAAAGGGAAACAATCAGACCCGTATCAGCCTTGTGTTAATCTTCTGTAAATCGCAAAAAGGCCGATCTTCTATTAAAAGAAGACCGGCCGCGTGCGTTCAATTGTCAAACCAAAACACGATCCGCACCTTGCCGTCGCCCGCGCTCCGCCGATCAAGTCCGCGAGGCTGAATCCTTCTTGTTCCGCCACTTCGATCTCCGGCCGGCCGGTCTTCCCGTACCAGCGGTCGATATTGATCCATTTCCCGTCTATGCGGCCTTCGCGGTACAGCGCGCAATATCGCAGCCCAAGATCTCTCCGCCTTTCGTTTTGAGCTGGTTGTAACACGGCCGCTTCCCGTCCGCGCAAACAAAAAAGCCTCTTTCTCCGTACGGAGAAAGAGGCTTTGGTCACTCGGCGGTTCCGCGTTTTACTTCGTTTCCACCAGGTTGCGCGCCATTTCGGACTTTTTCATATCGTGTTCGATCTGTTCGTCGATATCGTAAGGATGGTACATTTCGTTCTCGATCATGTAATCGGCAATTTTCTGGTGGGTCTTGATGGCCAGATCCAGTTGGGCTTTGAGCACTTTGCGCACTTTCGGCGAAGCCGCTTCCGTGAGGGCTACCGCATACGAGCGTACCGCCGTTTTGGCGGACAGCAGCATATCGGTCGCGATGGCCATATCGTCCATCGGCGTTACGGCTTTGACCAGCGTTTCTTTTGTCATCGATTTTGGCGTAGTCATCGGTAATCCCTCCTCAGCTGATTAAAAGTGCTTTCAATTCGTCGACTGCCTGCGCGGAATTCATGATGTCTTCTTCGATCAGCGTCTTCAATTTCTCGTCCTGCACCAATCCCGACATCGCTACCGCTTTCGTAACGCAGGATGTTTTGAGAATTAACAATTCGTGGATCTCGAGCTTCTCGTGTAGAGCCAATTCCTTCACTGCCATCTCGATGCACCTCCAAATAATATGAATGCTGTTCGAATTTCGGTATGCTTTCCTGCAACCTTGTTCTCTGAATTTGTACCCGCTCTACTGCAAAATAAACAAAAATAAATTTAAACTATTCCAGTTCTGGATTTCGGTTTAGAGCCCCCGGTTTTGGGCTAAATATAACGTTTGCGCTGCTGTTCGGCTGTATAAAAAACAAAAAAAGCCCTTTCACCTTAACTCAAAGGTGAAAGGGCTTTTGGGTTGTTCCAGGAAACGATAGGGTATAGGGGTAGTGTCCGTGTAGGAGCGAAGCGTTCGCCTTTGTAATCGGGAAGCTTCTTCTGAAGCTTAATTCCAGCTTCCCGATTACAACACGCGACCGAAACGACACTACGCCGTATACCCGCCCATGTTTCCCTAGCAGGAACACAACCGAAACGGTTTATTTTACCGATCCAACCATGCCCGCTACAAAGTGCTTCTGCATCAGGAAGAATACGAGCGCCGTAGGAAGCGTAGAGATGACAATCGCCATCATGATCATGCCGTAGTCCGGCGCGTAGCCCGAACCAAGGTTCGAGATGAGCAGCGGAATCGTCTGATTCTCGGGCGATTGCAAAATGACAAGCGGCCACATGTAGTTGTTCCAGCTCGACATGAACGTAATGATCGCGGCAGCCGCGTACGTCGTTTTCATCGTCGGCAGGTAAATGCGGAAGAACAAGCCGAGCTCGGACAATCCGTCCATCCGTCCGGCTTCCAGCAGTTCCCGAGGGAACATTTTGGTACTCTGCCGGAAGAAGAAGATCAGGAACGCTGTCGTGAACGTCGGGATGACGACCGCCGCAGGCGTATCGATCCCGAACGTCGGGAAGAAGTTGGTGATTTTGCCGAACATGCGGTACAGCGGAACCATCAGGGCGGCGAACGGAATCATCATCGACAGCAGCAGGATCGAGAAGACGATGTCTTTCGCTTTGCTGCGGTAGATTTCGAAGCCGTAACCGGCCAGCGACGCGATCAGCATCGCCAGAATGGTCGTCGTGATCGAGATTTTGGCCGAGTTCCCCATCGCGTTCCAGATATCGACGCTCGCTGTCAGATTGCGCAGGTTATCGAGCATGTGTGAACCCGGCAGCAGGCGTCCTTTCGTAACGTCGACCGACAGGTTGGTGGCGCTGACGATCATCCAGAAGAACGGGAAGATCGACACGAACGCCGCCAGGCTGAGGAACAGATACATAGAGGCTCTTTTCGCCTTAAGCATTGCGATCACCTGCCACTTTGAATTGGAGGAACGACAGAATAATAACCATGATTACGATGGAATACGACACGGTTGCCGCATAACCGAAGTCGGCCGAATATTCGAACGACAGATTGTAGATGTACTGCGAAATGGTGGTCGTCGCGTTACCCGGACCGCCTTTCGTAATGTTTATGACTTCGTCGAACAATTGGAGCGTCCCGATCGTCGAAGTAATCGACGTGAACAAGATGATCGGCTTCAGCAGAGGAATCGTGATGCTGAAGAACTGGCGAATCGCCGAAGCGCCGTCGATCCGTGCCGCTTCATAGATCGATTGGTCGATATTTTGCAGACCCGACAGGTAGAAGATCATGTTGTAACCCGTCCAGCGCCACGTGATCGCGATAATAATCGTGACTTTGGCCCAGAACGGATCGGAGATCCACTGAATGGGCGCATCAATGAGATGGATATTCAGCAGCATGGCGTTGACCAGGCCGTCCGGCGCGAACAGGTACTTGAAAACGATCGAATACGCAACGAGCGACGTGATCGCCGGCAAGAAGATCGCGGTACGGAAAAAGCCTTTGAATTTCAGTTTGCGGTCATTCAGCAGAACCGAGAAGAACATGGCCAGAATGATCATGATCGGAACCTGGAACAGCAGATAGATAAAGGTGTTGGCGACGGCAGTCAGGAACATTTTATCCGTGAACAGCCGTTGGTAGTTACCGAGGCCGTTAAATTTCATGTTGATGCCTGTTCCCGTTTGGAACGACAGGATCAGAGCCTGGATCATCGGATAGAAGTAAAAGGCAGCGATCAGAATTACGGCCGCGGCCACGAAGAGCCAACCGACCAGACCCGCTTTGAAACGACGACTGCGGCTGGATTGAAAGGTGTTGCTGGTTTTGCCCGGACCGGCTGCGGTATTTTCGGTCTTCATCCGGCATTCCTCCTTGGATTCACATAACGGGATATGGCGGAAGAAGCCCCGCGCCCGTGTTGTGCATTCAAACATGGCTTGAATGCATAACGCGCAGGCGGGAGTTCGCCGCTTGCTTTTGATCGTGTACGAGTAAGATCCAACAAGAATGCCCGGCAAAATTCCGTGTCCGCAAAGGGGCGGGAACGAATTTCCGAAAGTCTGCCGGGCGCGGAAAGCGATAAGGGAGAGACGCGGCGCTTCGCGTTCGCGCTCTCCTTACCGCCGTGCCTGCTGCTTCTTATTTCAGTTGGGCTTCAGCTTGCGTTTGCGTATCGTTCATGACCGCGTCAACGTCTTTGCTGCCGTTCAGGTAGTTCTGAACTTCTGCGGACAAGATATCTTCGATTGCGTAAGTGTGCAGACCGAAGTTGACTTTAGGAACTTCCGTTGTCCATTTCGCGAAGTCGGAGTAGATCTTTTGGTCGCCGAAGAACTCATCAGGCTGCTCGTAAGCTTTGCCGCCGGAAGCTGCTTTGAGCGTGCCCAGTACGCCGATCTTGCTGAGCAGGTCTTGATACAGTTCGGCGTCGGAACCGAAAGTCTCTGCCATGAAGTCAGCTGCCGCGTCTTTGCCGTCCACGTTCATCACGTACCACGAGCTGCCGCCGGAGTTGGATGCGTTGATGGAGTTCGACGTATCTTTCAGGCGAGGAATCGGAACGACTGCCCATTTGCCGGATTGCGAAGCTTCGGCTTTGACCGAAGGCGTGATCCAGTTGCCAGTAGGAACGGAAGCAACGTCACCGCTGTTGAACGCGGCTACGAATTGGCTCCAGTCGGAGTTCAATTTTACGATGTCGGCGTCAAACATGGCTTTGTAGGTTTCGAGAGCTTCTTTGAAAGCCGCGTTGCCTGCGATGTTCGGCGTTACGCCGTCTTCTTTCAGATACCACGAGCCCGCCGATTGCAGCATGACGCGCAGCGTGCCGAGATCGTTCGGATCTTGGGTCAGCATCGCTTTGCCTGTTGCCGCTTTGACTTTTTTACCGATTTCGATGAATTGGTCCCAATCGATATCCGTTACGTCTTTCACGGTGTAACCCGCTTGTTCCAGGTAGTCCGTACGAACGTAGAAGCCGGTTACGCCGGAGTCGAACGGAATGCCGTATTGTTTGCCGTCGAAGCTTGTAGGGCCTGCTTTGTAGTCGGCGAAGTCTTCTGCTTTGATCTTGTCGGACATGTCGCGGAAAGCGTCCGGATACGATTGCAGGAAGTTTTGCGCACGGTAGTCTTCGATCAGCACGACGTTAGGCAGACCTTTTGTCGTACCCGAGTTCAGGCCCGTGTTCAGTTTCTGAACGATATCCGCCTGCGCGTTTTCCACGATGTTGATCGTAACGTCCGGGTGATCTTTGGCATATTTTTCTTTCGCCAAGTTCAGCGCGGCAATATTGAAGTTCGGGTCCCATGCCCAGATGGTGATTTCTTTTTTCTCTGTATCGCCACCACCACTGCCGTTCGTCGCAGCTGTCGTGCCGCCCCCGCCGCCCGAGCAGGCCGAAAGCATCAATGCCGATGCCGCCAAAGGCAGCAAAATCTTTTTCCAATTTTTCATCTTTTTCATCTCCCCGTAGCTGATAGTAATTCGACTCCCTAACCTTGCCGTTATTGTTGACGAGGTACTAATCATTCTGTGAAAATCGGTGATGTAAGCGGTTGCTTTACGAGAATAATCTTAGCATCGCAGCAAGCTATGAGGTTAGGAATATCTTTGCACGGAATAGGGAAATCATTGTATGTCGCAAAAATGGTAGCGTTATCATTGGTAAAAAAATTGGATATACGTAAAATTTAAAGTTTTCCGATAAAGAGAAGCCGCGAAAAAAATACTTTAAAACGCTGCGCCGCATGAAAAAACGGATACGTTTTCAGGAGGCGGCCTTCCGATTGCACAGGCCTGCGCTCCCTATACGTATCGCTCGTCCCTTGTCAACGAAACTCTGCATTTCACCAAATTCCGTTCGCCGCCGGTTCATTTTTCATCCGGAATGGCGATCCCTTCGAAGATCGGCTGCCCCGCAGACGATCTTCAGGATTCTTCCGTGATCAGCGGCAGCGTGATTTTGATTTTGGTGCCTTGGCCTTTTCGGCTGTCGATGGATACGCCGTACTCGTCGCCGTAGAGAAGCGCGATGCGATTGTGCACGTTGCGTACGCCGATGCCGGTGAAGAGTTGGCGTTTGCTTTTTGAATTCGGGAGCACCGTTCCGCCTTCGGTTTTGCTCCATTCGCCCACATCGTCCATGCCGTCGCCGTTGTCGCTGACTTCGCAAACCAATTGGCCGTCCGCTTGCGAGACGAGCACGTAGATCATGCCGCTCTGCTTCTCGTTGAACGCATGGAAAAACGCATTTTCGATAAACGGTTGGATGATCAGTTTAGGCACCCGGTAGTTCATGCAATCGGGCGCGGCGAATACGTTCACCCGAATCCGGTCGCCGTAACGGGCATGGTTGATGAACACGTAGTTGCGCATGTTCTCCAGCTCCTGCTCGATCGTGATGGTTTCGCTGACGTTGCTGATCGTGTTTTGCAGCAGCGAAATCAAGGCGTTGATCGTTTCCGCGGCGGCTTCCTTATCTCCTTTTTGTACCAATATCTTGATCGAAGCCAGCGTGTTGTACAAAAAGTGCGGATTGATCTGCCGCTGCAGCGCCGCCAGCTCCGCATTGCGGCGTTCCTTCTGCGTCTCCAGCAGTCTCGCGATGTAATTGTTCAACTCGTCGAGCATATAGTTATACGCGCGGCTCAGCTCCTGGACTTCGTAGCCGGACGACGCCGTGACCCGCACATAATTGTCGAAGTCTTTTTCCGTGACGGTCGACATCTGGCGAACCAGCACGGTTAAGGATCGCGTCTGGCGGCGGGTGATGAGGAATACGAGCAGCAGCGCCGCGCCGACGATCAATCCGCCGACCAGTACCAGATCGCGCAAATTGACGATCTTGCCCGCCGCGTAGTCGCGATCGATCAGATTGACCAGATAAAAGTCGTATTCCGGGATATAACTGGACAGCAAAATGGAACTCTGACCGAATACGTCGGCGTTCCGGCTTACCACTTCTTCTTTTTCAGCGGAAGGTTCGGCATAACCCAACAACTGCTTCGATACGGTACCGATCCACTCCGTTCGATTGCTGGACACGATCCGTCCCGAAGCGTCCAAAATCACGACGTCGTTGCCTGCGCTCGTAAAATTGCCGTAGAAACGCCGGAACTCGTCTTCGCGGATCGAAATGTATAAATCTCCGTAGATAAAGCCGGTCGTGCGCTCCATCAACGCTTTGGAAGCGACGATATACGGAACGGCCTTGCCGCCTTCGCCGCGTTCCATGTCATATTGATAAATCAGCCGTTTCGGCTCCGCTTTCGTGCGTTGGGACAGCGGATGGCCGATCAGCCGATCTTCGGGCACGGGCCAGTCATTGCGATCCGTCGAATAGTTCCTTCCATTCACGCCGACCGCCGTTACGCCGACGCTGTACGCGTCGACGTTGGATTTGACCCTTCTCATCTGCTGATTCATACCAAAGTACGTCCCCGCCATCCGGCTGGAATCGGATTCGCCTCCGCTTAAGTAAGTCTTAATCGTGCCGTTTTGCGCCGCGTAAGCCGAAGCATTGACGACGGAATCGTTAAAAGACTCCATGCCGGTACGGATCTGGTTCAAGACTTTGGAATTGGTAATCCCGAATGTCTCGGTAAACAGGCGCTCGGACATGCGAATCGTCACAAGCGACGTGACGACGCAGACCGTTACCGTAGCGACGACCATGACCAAGAACAGCTTGACGAACAATCGCTGGGCATGGAACCGGCTCCAGTATGCTTTCATGATAAAGCCTCCTTCAGTTGATGCCGCAGCCGGAAATTTCTGACTTCCCGGTCATCTTGAGTCAGCGCCCGATCCTGTATTGACGGCGGTATTGACTCGGCGAGAGGCCCGTCTGTTTCTTGAATACCTTGGTAAAATAGCCGGGGTCCGAATAGCCGACCCGGCCGCTGATCTCCGAGATGCTGATCTCGCCTGCGCGCAGCAGCTCTTCCGCCCGCGAGACGCGGATCTTGTTCAGGTATTCGCTGAATCCTTCCTTGTTGTGCGACGCGAAGTAGCTCGACAGGTAGGACGGATTGAAATGGAAATGCCGGCCCAGACCCGTAAGGCTGAGCGGCTCGGCATAATGTTCGTCGATATAGGCGAGCAGTTTCTTCATATTGGCTCCGCCGGACTGTCCCGCATGTTCGGCGATCTTCGCTTCCGCCCTGCTCAGGAATTGTTCCAGCAGCGCGGCGGCGGATGGCGCGTTGTCCGCTTCTTCGATTTCGCGGAAAAATCCGTATTTGGCTTCGTTCAGATCCGAAGCGTCGTATTCCATATTGCCGAGCAGCGTGATCAGATTGAACACGATATTGCCCAGGAAAGACTTCAGTCCGACCGGCGTGGACCGGTAATCGGCAGCCATCCGCGCCGTGTACTGGCGCAGGTCGCGGAACGCTTCGGCGAAATGCTCGCGCTTGATCTCTTCCGTAAACAGGCGGAGGTCGAACGCAGGCAGCGGTTCGGCGGGGAGCGGCAGTTCCTCGGGCAGCATCAGCGTCCGCTCGGGGAAGTAGAACCGGGTCTCCAGCAGCTCGCCGAGCTGCCGGTAAGCCGTGCTCAACTCGCCGAGCGAAGCGAAAGCCGCTCCGGCGGCCCAGGCATAGCCCGCGGCGGCCCCGCCGGCAGCCGGGCCGGACGCGGCATCGGCGGCGTCCGGCGCAGATCCGCCGGACATCCGTTCGGTTCCCGCATCGGCGGCGCCGGGCCCAGCCGAAAGCGCACCGCCGGACGAAGCGGCGGCGTACTGGCGCAGCGCGGCCAGCAGAGCCGCGCGCCGGCCGCCGCCGAGGCCGACAAGCGCGGCTTCGCTGCCCGCCGCGGCGCCCGAGGCCGCGGCGGGCAGCCCGTACACGCGCGCCGGCCCGAGGGCGGCCGCATGAGGCGCGCCCGGCGACAGCGCCTGCCGCAGCCGCTCGGCGAGCGGCTGCCCGTTCTCGCCGGCGCGCGAGCCGCCGGCATGGGCCCGGCCGGCCGTGCGCAGCCGGCCGATCAGCACGAATTCGTCGTGCGGGAACAGCTCCGCCAGCACGGCGGGCGAAGCGGATTCGTCGGCGCCGTAGCCCGACGCCAGCTTCTCCAGCACCGTCTCGGCATCCGGGCCTTCGCCGCTGCCTTCGCCCGTGTAGCGGATCGAAGCGATCCGCCGGGCCGTATTCTGCAGCACGCGCAGCAGCTCCTGCGTCTCAAGCTTCGGCTTGAGGATGTAATCCGCCACGCCGTTTTGGAACGTCGAACGCACGTAATCGAATTCGCCGTAGCTGCTGAGAACCACCACCTGGATCTCCGGATAATTTTTTTTGATCAGCCGGGTGAATTCTTCTCCTTCCATAATCGGCATTACGATGTCCGTCAGCACGATATGGGGCCGAACGCGTTCGATCGCTTCGAGTCCTTCCCTGCCGTTGGAAGCTTCCCCCACTATGCGGAACCCGTACTGCTCCCAATCCAAATAATGTTTGATGCCCTGGCGTACCAGCACCTCGTCGTCCACGATCAGAATCCTGCATACCTGCTCCATTCCCGAGCCCCCTTTTCCATCTGCCTGGTAACGTTTACAACATCGTATCATAAACATTCGGTGAATCTCCAGATAAACGAAACAGGCCGCCGTTCGGAAAAGCTTTCCCGAAGGGCGGCCTGCGTAGTTTCGGTGTTCTCCGATTCGGGCCGTACAGCCGCTTTACCGGTTCTGCCAACCTGCCTTCATTCCCATCCGTTCCGTCAATTCCAGTTGGCCCAGTATGTTGGCATGGAAGCCTAATTCTCCTTGCCCGGATCGTACCCGTATGCCGATCGATCGTCCATTTCGCTTCGTCTCCTCCATTTTGACCGTTTGCGCGGGTCCGCCTGCTTCTCAAGGATAGTCGTCGCTTATTATAGCATGCAGACCGGAATCCGGTGCTTCGGCCAGACGCTTTTTTATGACGCGGTTCCAATTTTCTTCAAAATGGTGCGGATCGGAGTCGAGAGCGGATCGTCGGCATTCGGCTCCTTCCGCGCATCCGCTGCGTAAGACGCCGCCAGCGATTCCAAATACCCTTCCATATCCAGCATAGTCTTTCTCATCGGTTCGTTCGACTGTCCATAAAACCGTCTCAGTTCATCAGCCGACGAATTAATGCGTTCTTCCGCTTTGGCGGTCTGCGCTGCCGCTTTCCCCAAGCCAAGCAGGATCAGGCGGTCGTCGGCGCCTTGTTCCAGAAGCTTGACCGTTTCCTGAAGGTCGATAGCCGCTTGATCCAGATAGACTTCGAGCGGATTCATGATCTGATGCCTGAATTCCTCCTGCTCCCGCGAAGCCAGGAACGTACGGATATTGAAGAACAGACTGACGGCCAGAGCGCCGACCAACAGCCATACGCCGGTCTTTTTCCAAGCCGGTTTGCGTGGTCCGGTTCCGATCCTCCCTTTCCTTCAGGCATCCGCCCGGTTACAAGCCGTAGCGTTCGGCCAGCCGTTTATGGAAATCCGTATCGGGCTCTTCCTTGATCCGCTTCGAGATTTGCTCTTCCCACTGCCCGGACAATTCCCCGATGTCGTACGATCCGCCGCTTGACGGGTCCTGCGCCAGACCGGCCAAAGCCGCCAGATCCAGCTTGAGACTGCGAAGTTCCGTCAGCGTCTGCTCGCGGGAAGCGTCCAGCATGGCATCTCCCGCCTGCCACTCGGCCAGCACCTCGTCGCGCAGATAGGTATCGAACTCATGGGTGATTCGGTACATCGTATCGATTTCGAACGAACGGTCCGTATCTTGGATTGTACCGATCCGCATACTTTTCAATCCGCCCGCCGCTTCCGACAATCTCGCCCGAACTTCCCCGAACACATACAGGCTGTCTGCCGCTTCGCCTCCGTTCTGGATATTCAAGATGGCGCCTTGAAGTTTCGAATCGGCTTCTTGAATGACGATCATGATCTCGGCCGCTTCTTTTTTCTCGGCCAGTGCATGTTCGCGCTGTTCGGTGAACAGTTTGATATTGAACGCGGCGCTTGCCGCCAGAATAGCCGCTACAACCGCCAGTCTTTTGCTTTTCCACTTCCTCGGATTGTCCATATTATTTCCTCCTCAGCCCGATTTCCCACAACCGTTTTTCTTTTCCGTATCGTCCTGCCGTACATTCGCGCCGTACCAGCGTCTCCCACTTCTCTTCGGAGAAATACTTCAGAATCTCTTTCTCATCAAAAAACCGCCGCCGGATGCCTTCGCTCCCGTACAGGTACGGATCCTCTGCCGAGGCCCTGTCCCGACTGCTGTCCCGCTCGCCCGTGGCGTTCACCCGGCAGAGCAGCAGCCCGCCCGGGCGCAGCGATCTGTGAAGCTCCCCGACAATCCGGCGGGTTATGCTGTCGGTAAAATAGTGCAAACTCAAATCCGCTACCACCGCCTGAAGCGTTCCCGTTTCAAAAGGCAGTTCTTCCGCCATGTCCAACCGCAGCGTCCCGATTCCCGGTTCTTCCTGCCGCAGCCTCTCCAGCGCCCGCTCCGACAAATCGCAGGCCAACACATCGAAGCCGACCGCATGCAGCACCCGGGCATTATGCCCGAGTCCGCAGCCCAGATCGACTACCTGTCCGCGGGCCGGATCGAGCAGCGGCTCATAACGCTTCAGCCAGCCGTCATGATCTGCCCGGAACGAAGGATCGGCGTAGGCTTCGTTCCAATATTGCGTATCGCGTTCGGTCTTCCCCATCCGCTCCTCATCCTTCTCTCTTCTAATCTCTTCACATCCGGGCTTATTATCGAATCTCCCGCAAAGCGGCCAATACCCGCTCTACCCGCTCCTCCGTACCGGAGTTACCTTCGAGCCGCAGAATCGGGCAGTCCAGATCCGCCATCCCGCGCTCGTGCTGTTCCAGACTGCGCATACAGACGTCCTCCCGGCAGCGCATCTTCGCCGTACCGCTGCAGTTCGCGCGCTTGCAGGCCGTCGCCGTCCAGCACCGTATGCGGCAGACGTTCGCCAAGCGCGCGTCCGAGCGTGGTCGCACCGGAACCGGACGCGCCGAAGAGATGCAGCCTGCGATAAGGAATGTCTATAGGTTTCATGCCAAGTCCTCCTCTTGCTGCTCTCTGCCGGCGGAAACCGGAAACACAAGCAGCAAAATAACGGCGGCAATCGCCGCCCAGCCCACGAACATCAGATACGTATTCAGATGAAAAAAGTGACTGTTCATATGCATGGATCCCGGCCCCGAAGTGACGGCATCCGCAAAGCTCCGGGCATCGCGCATCCCCTCTGCCGTCATCGCTGCGAAAATCCGTTCGCGCAGCCCATAATAGCGAATACGCTGCAGTTCGAATCCCGCCGCCTGATGGGCGATCAGGCCGATCAGCAGCGCCGCTAAAATGATCGGACGAAAACGGCGCGGACGGGCCCAGGCATACAGCTGGCCGATCAGCACGATGGCCAGCGCGCCAAGCGGAAGAACCAAGATCAGTACAGGATTGCCGTTGCCCGAATGCGATCCCGGAGCAGCGGATGCGGCATTGCCCAACCAGAAGATCGCTCCGATCAGCAGCAGATTGGCGATCAGGACGCCCGGATGTTTCATCCGGGTCCCCAGCGCGGCCGTTATAAGTCCGACGACGAACAGCGTCATGACGCCCAACAGAATGAAGATGAGCATAAGTCCTCCTTTTCGCATGCCGATCGGGACGCGCTTTCCGCATTTTTCATCCGATTCCCCGTAGGGTTCCGGCTGTGCCATAATAAGATTCAGACGAACAGCAAAGGAGCGAAACGAACATGATGGAGCATATCCGTAAAAACAATGTCGAACGCTTTGCCGGATTCGGCGAACTGTACGATCGCAGCCGTCCTTCCGCGCCGGAGGAAGTCGTGCGCATTCTGGAAACCTATCTGCAGGAAACGCCGCGCCGCGTGGCCGATATCGGCTGCGGAACGGGATTGTCGACGTTTCTGTGGCTGGACCGGGCACAGCGAATCGTCGGTATTGAACCGGGAGCCGATATGCGAAGCATTGCCGAAGCCAAATGGGAAGCGGCCGGCAGACCCGGCCAGCTGGAATTCCGCGAAGGCTATTCCGACGCGCTTGACCTCGAAGACGGCTGGGCCGATCTGGTTACCTGCTCGCAGTCGTTCCACTGGATGAACCCGCAGCCGTCGCTGGCCGAATTCGCCCGCGTGCTGCGTCCGGGCGGCGTCTTCGCCGCTTACGACTGCGACTGGCCGCCGGTGCTAAACGCGGATATCGAAGCGGCGTACGCGGAATTCTCCGCCCTGGCCGACCGACGTGCGGCGGAGCTGGCGCCGGAAGAACAGCAAGCGCACAAATGGCCCAAAGAAGACCATCTGCGGCAGATCCGGGAGTCCGGCCTGTTCCATTATACGCGCGAGATCGTATTCCACAACCGGGAAGTCTGCGATGCGGAGCGCTATACGAATATCGCGCTGAGCCAAGGCGGGATGCAGAGCGCGATCAAGCGCGGCGCAGAAGACGTCGCGGCCCAGGCCGAAGCTTTCGGAAGGGCCGTAGATGCGTTTTTCGCAGGAAAAGAGCGGGATGTGCTGTTCAGCTACCGGATGCGTCTGGGCGTAAAATAATCCGGACCCGCAAGCGGTTCCGGTGGAATTTCGCAGCTTCATGCGGCTGTCTCTTCCTGCCGGCGGTAACCGCCGGTCTTGGCTTCCAGCCGGTTCCTCCTGGAACCGGCTTTTGGCTGTATGCGGCCCGTTACGACTGGGACAATCCGTATTTGGCGAAAACTGCCTGCCGCAGTTTGATATGAATCGGGCGATGTTCCGGCAGCATCTGCTCAAGCTCTCCGGCCTGCTCCAGGTCGGGACTGAATTTGCCGTTGTTCATATTGATTATACCGCACGCTCCGATTCCGTTTCCCGGTAGCCGCTCATCGTCAGAATGGCTTTTTTTCGGTTACGGCTTCTTGATCGTTTCCGTCTGCCCGGTCTGCCCGTCGGTTCTTTGATACGTACCCGGCTCATCCTTCTTAAGAAATTGCAGAGCGCCCAGTACAATCAATACGACGATGACGGTAATCAGAAGTCCCCCTAGCAGTTTGCGTTTGTTATTTTTCATTTGCGTATGCCCCTTTCGATCCTTGTTGGTATACAGCCTGTTAGAGATTATGCCGTTTTTTCAAATACCGATGCAGACCGGAGTCGGGATTCTGAAGTATCCGCCGCTTCAGGATTTGTCCCCAGTATTTTAAATAAACGCCGTCAATCCCGCAAAAGTTGGACAAAAATCCAAAAAAGCATGGCCCTTTTTTCGACAACGCGCAGGATACGCTTTGTCGAATCGGGCCATGCTTTTGGGTGCTTTGTTCAGATTCCAGGAAAAACCGGAGGTGTCGTCACACAATCCCGTACTTTTTCAGCAGTTCGCCGACCACGGTACCCGACGCTTTTTTCAGCGCGCCCTGTTCCAGCAGTTTCAGCAGCATCGGCTGTTTGAGTTCGGCCAGCTTCCTGCCGTCCATCATCTTCGAGGTCGAATCCAGCAGGACGCGGATATCGTATTCGGACGCGAATACTTCCGGCACGCCGCGGTCTACGCCAAGCAGCGTATACACCGATTCCATCGCCGTGCGCACCGAATACTCGGTCGTGAACACCGTATCGCGCTCCGTATCGGCGAACTGCCCGATGAAGGCGAAGTTTACGCAGCCGTCCGGAACGACTTTGGGCCGGTCGCCCGCCGTGCGGGGCATGAAGAACGCCGTGATATAAGGCATCATGCACGGAATGCAGTTGGCGGAATTCGCGGCCATTTCCGGGATATCGGCTTCCGGCACGCCCATATGGTACAGCCATTCGGCCGTGATCTCTTCCCCGGTACATGCGCTGATCGGCTTCTTGATATAATCGCCCGGCACATCCGTGTAGAGGGCATAGAACCAGACAACCAGTTGGTCTTTGGGCTGTTTCTTGAAATGGGGCTGACGGTTCAGTGTCCAGCTCAGCATCCAGCTCGAGTCTTTGACGCTGACGATCCCGCCGGTGACCACTTTGCCGCTGAACGGATCGCGCTGGCAGATCTTCTCGACATAAGGCGGAATCCGGCCATCCAGCGTCGTGATCGTCGCCGATTCCCATTTGGTCTCGTCGATATTCGTGCAGAACTTGTCCGGACGTCCGAACGATTCGTCCTGGGCCGCGATGCTGCGCCACAGTTCCCAGCAGCCGCCCGGCTCCGTCTTGAGTACCGCCGGATGATGGTGGTCGCCAAGCGACGAATTTTCCGTACAGCTGCCGTTGGTCACGAAGACCAGATCGTCTTCCGTCAGATCGATAGATTCGGGCTGTCCGCCGCGCATACATTCGATCTTCGCCGCGACTTTGCGTGTTCCGCGCCGTTCGAAGACCACGTTGGTGACCCGGGTATCGTATACGAACTGCACGCCGTGTTCTTCCAGATACTTCAGCATCGGCTGGACAAGCGACTCGAATTGGTTGTATTTGGTGAACTTGAGCGCCGAGAAGTCCGGCAGTCCGCCGATATGGTGGATAAACCGCTGGATATACAGCTTCATCTCAAGCGCGCTGTGCCAATCTTCGAACGCGAACATGGTGCGCCAGTACAGCCAGAAATTCGAAGCGAAGAATTCTTCCGTAAACGCATCCGTAATCTTCAGATCGTACAGATCCTCGTCGCGGGTCAGGAACAGCTTGACGATCTCCATCGACGCTTTTTCGCTGAGCGTGAATTTGCCGTCCGTGTGCGCATCTTCGCCCCGGTTGACCGTGGCGCGCATCAGCGAGTAGTTCGGGTCTTTTTTGTTCAGCCAATAGAATTCATCCAGCACCGACGCATTTTCGACTTCAAGCGACGGAATGGAATGGAACAGATCCCACAGGCATTCGAAGTGGTCTTCCATCTCGCGGCCGCCGCGGATGACGAACCCTTTGCCCGCTTCTTCGCTGCCGTCGAGCGCGCCGCCCGGTATCTTCAACTCTTCCAGGATATGAATATGCGAGCCTTTCATCTGTCCGTCGCGGATCAGGAAGCAGGCTGCCGCCAACGAGGCCAGTCCCGCTCCGACGAGGTACGCCGATTTGCCGTCCACGCCTTCCGGTTTCATCGGTCTTGCGAACGCTTCGTAATTGCCGCTGCTGTAGTACATGAGTATTCCCTCCACATTTCCAGGATTTTGAACACACTCTGAAGCTGATTTCAGCATAGGCTTTTTAGCAAAAAGCAAATATAGACAATCCCTGCCCGATGTCGAAAGTTTGGACACGGAGCGGGAATTGTCTATATTCGGGGTATTTTTCGCCTGTTTGTCCGCCCGAATCGCCCGGAAAACGGGCATCCTACCAAAAGTAGCGGAAAAACAACCGGCGGTTGCGCGTTTTTTGTTTCCTTCCCCCGGGGAATCCGGTTAAGCTGATGGCGTCGACGAAACTCCGAGAAAGAAGGTGCCTTCATGTTCACCCCGATCGAGATCGGAAACAAAATCGCGGAAGCCCGCAAAGCCAAAAACTTGTCCCAGGCCCTGCTGGCCCGCCAGCTGTCGCTTAGTCCCCAGGCAGTCGGAAAATGGGAGCGCGGCGAATCGATGCCCGATATTCTCACGCTGGACCGCCTCGCCCAAATTCTGGATCTGGACCTGAACCATTTCTCCCAGCATTTCCGGCAGACTGCTGCGAAGCAGCCTTCGAACGCGGAACCGGCGAAGCCGCCGGAAACTGCCGCGCCGGCCTGGAACATGTCGGAAGGAAGCTGGGTGGATGCGGACTTCTCGGGTCTGGAAGGGCTGCACGAACAGTTCGGTTCTTCCTTTATCCGGCGTTCGCTGTTTGTCGGGGCCCGGCTTCCGGATCTGCTGCTCAAAAGCAATTACGTGGAAGAATGCGACTTCTCGAACGCGGAACTCGGCGGCAGCCGCTTCGAGCATACGCATGTGACGAACAGCTTGTTTTTGAACGCTTCCCTGACGAGAACGGTCTTTGCCGGAAGCCATCTGGCAGGCTGCGATTTGTCGGGCGCCAACCTGACGGAAACGGGCTTCGAATCTTCGCAGCTGCAGAACTGCACGCTGACCGGCGTCGTCTGGACACGCACCCGGTTTCACGGCACCCATCTTACCGGACTTGTGCTGGAAGGCATGTTCGAAGATTGTTCGTTCGAGAACTGCGTCTTCTCCGATGTCGCCTTCCGCAATACGACGCTTACGCGAACCTTTTTCAAGAACAAAACCCTCAAAAAAGTCCGATTTATCGACTGTAAGGCAGACCGGTTGACGTATTCGTTCCTGAAAAGCGGCAAAGCGGATCTGAGCGGAATCACTCTGATCGACCCCTAAAGGAGGAATTTCCATGTCTATTCACGAAACGGCCATCTCCGTGCAGAACCTGCACAAGTCTTATCCGAATCTGCCTGTGCTGACCGGCGTCGATTTCGAAGTGCGCCGGGGTACGATCTTCGCGCTGCTCGGCTCCAACGGTTCCGGCAAGACCACCACCATCAAGATTCTTTCCACGCTGCTTCGTCCGGACAGCGGGAGCGTGTCCGTCAACGGATTCGATCCGGCTTCGCAGCCCGATGCGGTGCGCCGGTCGATCAGCCTGACCGGACAGTTCGCGGCGGTCGACGGCGTATTGACCGGACGCGAAAATCTGATCCTGATCGCCAAGCTGCGACGGTTGAAGCAGCCGAGCCAATCGGCGGACGAGCTGCTGGAACGCTTCGGGCTTACGGAAGCCTCGAGGCGGCGGGCGACTTCCTACTCGGGCGGTATGCGGCGCAGACTCGATATCGCCATGAGCCTGATCGGCCGGCCGGATATCCTGTTTCTGGACGAACCGACGACGGGGCTTGATCCCGAATCGAGGATCAAAGTCCGGAAGGTCGTCAAGCAGCTCGCGGATACCGGCACAACGGTCCTGCTGACCACGCAGGTTCTGGAAGAAGCCGAGCAGCTTGCCGACCGGATCGCCATTTTGCACCAGGGACGCATTATCGCCAACGGCTCGCTCGACGAATTGAAGCGGATGTTTCCGCCCGCCCGAACGGAATATATCGAAAAACAGCCGACGCTCGAAGAGATTTTCCTCTCGATCGTCGGCTCCAAGGAGGCGAAGTAAATGCAAACCGTAAAAAGCGGATTTCTCGGCAATACCGGCGTACTGTTGGGACGTTCCATGCGCCATACGTTCCGCAGTCTGGATACCATCCTTACCGTAACCGTCATGCCGATCGCGTTCATGCTCCTGTTCGTCTATGTATTCGGCGGCGCCATCCACACCGGGACGGGCCATTACGTCAATTATTTGATGCCCGGCATCCTGCTGATCGCGATCGGAACCGGCATCTCCTACACGGCTTACCGCCTGTTTATCGACAAGCAGGAAGGGCTGTTCGAACGGTTCCGTTCGATGCCGATCGCTCCGTCTTCCCTGCTGTGGGCGCATGTGCTGACTTCGCTCGTATCCAACGCCATTTCGCTCGCCGTTATTGTGGCTGCGGGGCTGCTGATCGGCTTCCGCTCTCCGGCAGGCGTACCGGCATGGCTCGCCGCGATCGGCATTCTCGCTCTCTTCACGCTGGCGCTGACCTGGATCGCCGTCATCGCCGGGCTGTCCGCCGGATCGGTAGACGGAGCGAGCGCTTTCTCCTATCCGATCATCCTGCTGCCGTTCGTCAGTTCCGCTTTTGTGCCGACGGAATCGATGCCGGGACCGGTGCGCGCTTTTGCCGAACACCAGCCGGTCACCGCTATCGTCGAAGCGCTGCGCTCCCTGCTCGGCGGGCAGCCGGTCGGAGCGGAGATCTGGACCGCGCTCGCCTGGTGCCTGGGGATTCTGCTCGTCGCGTACGCCTTTGCAATGCGGGTCTACAAACGCCGGACGGAAGCGGTACGCTGATCCGTTCAGCCGGACGGCGGACGCGGACCTCCCGGGTGCGCACCGCTCTCGAATCGCTCCAGCGCACCGGCGAAGTCTCCGTGGATCAATACGCTCAGGCGCTTTACGATCGCAAGCGGCTCTTCGCGCATCCCGCGGCCGATCCAATCGAGGATCAATCCGACGAACGCAAACTTGTAGAAATGGGCGATAAACGCTTTGTCGTCTTCGCGCACGCTGCGGCCGGCCGCTTTTTCCTCGATCACGCCGATCAGCAGCGCATGCGTCTCCTGATGCAGATAGCGCTCGAGATGTTCGCGGTTCACGGAGTGATACGTATTCAGCACAAAGTTCCGGTTGCTCTGGATATATTCGAAAATATGCAGGAAACCCTGCTGCCAGGTCTCGTACGTCTTGTTGCCGTTTAACGCTTTGGAAGCTTCGTGCGTGTAGATCCAGTCGATCAGATCGTAGATGTCTTTGAAATGGTAATAAAAAGTCTGCCGGTTGACTTCGCAGTCTTCGGCAATATCGATGACCGTGATCTTGTCGAGCGTTTTTTGCGACAGCAGCTTTTTGAGCGAGGCGGCCAGCGCCCGCTTCGTCATTTGCGTCATAAGATCCCTCCGTTCCTACAAAAGACATCCGATCCGCCGCTTACCCGATACCCAACCCGCTGAGCGCCGTCCATAAGCCGGAAACGAGAATCAGCCAGAGCGAGACCTGCTTAAACCGCGCTTCGTCGAACCGGGTGACCGCTCTTGCGCCGGCCCAGGCGCCAAGCCCCATAGCCGGAAGCGTCCACAGCAGGAAATGGCCCGTTCCCGAATCCAGCAGCCCGCCCGCCGCGAACGAGAGAACACTGACGATATTCAAGACGACGCCGTTCAAAGCCAAATTGGCGCGAAAAGCCTGCTTGCTCATGCCCTGATTGGACAGGATCAGCGCAAGCGGCGGGCCGCTGACCGAGATACTGCCGTTCAGCAGTCCGCTGGGCAGCCCCGCCGTCGCAAAAGCCGTCCGTTCGCTGCGGATCGGCACCGCCTGATACGCTTCCCGATGTTTCCATCATAGCTCATTTGCCGAAGAACAAGAAAGACGCAAAGCCCGGCCCACCGTTTAGGGGGCCGGGCTTGTTCGTCCGTGTGCGGAGGCGTCTGTATGCCGGCTCAGCCGAAATTGCCTGCTGTGCACGGGATCAGAGAAAGGGATTTTCGAAACCCCACTTTGTCTGCGTACGTATTTGGGTAATGTTCTGATGAAGCTTATTCGTACAGGAGGCCTGTCATGGTTCATCATTTTAACGAAATTTTCATTCAGATCCTGGTTCTGCTCGCCATCGCCCTGGCCGTTATCGGCATCGCCCAGAAGCTGAATCGCCCTTATTCGATCGCTCTCGTCTTGGTCGGACTGCTGCTTGGCATGATCCATATCCCCGTGCTGGAGCATGCCGAAACGTATATTACGCAGAGCAACGTGTTTCAGGCGATTGTGATCTCGCTGTTTCTGCCGATCCTGCTCGGCGACGCTTCGCTCAAACTGCCGTTCTCGCATCTGCGCGAACATTCCAAACCGGTTATCGCGCTTGCTCTTGGCGGAACGCTGATTTCCTTCGGGCTGATCGCGCTGGGAGGTTATTATCTGCTGGGGCTGCCGCTTGTCGTCGCCTGTACTTTCGCCGCGCTGATGAGCGCCACCGATCCGATCAGTGTGATCTCGATCTTCAAGTCGCTCGGCGTACCGAAGAAACTGACGACGGTGATCGAAGGCGAATCGCTGCTGAATGACGGGATCGCCGTCGTTTTGTTCCAGATCTCTTCCATTTACCTGCTGTCTTATATGGAAATGGGCTGGGGAGGCGTCGGCAGCGGCCTGCTGCTGTTCCTGCAGTTTGCGGTCGGCGGTACGATCGTCGGATTGATCCTGGGCTTCGTCTTCTCTCGCATCATCGTTTATTACGATGACTATCCGTTCGAAACGGCCTTGTCGGCCGTTCTCTTCTTCGGATGTTATTTTATCGCGGAGCATATGCATGTCTCGGGCGTGATCGCTGTCGTGGTCGGCGGGTTGGTCTTCGGCAACTACGGACGTAAAGTCGGGATGTCCGAGACCACCCACACCAATATCGATACGTTCTGGGATACGATTGCCCTCATCGCCAACTCGTTGATCTTCCTGATGATCGGATTGGAAATTCGCAATATCGATTTCAGCGGCCGCTGGCCGGTTCTGCTCCTCGCGATCCTGATCGTGCTGATTGCGCGTTCGGCAGCCGTCTATCTCAGCTTGGCCGGGGTCAAAGGATTCGAAAACAAGTTCAAGCATATTTTGAACTGGGGCGGCCTCAAAGGCAGCCTGTCGATCGCACTCGCTCTCAGTCTGCCGATCGAATTCGAAGGCCGTGAAGACATTCTGGTGCTGGCATTCAGCGTGGTACTGTTCTCGCTGCTGATCCAGGGCTTATCGATCGAGAAGCTTGTTCTGAAGCTTGGTGCCGCACCGCGCCGGATAAACAAAGACCGGCCGGCCGAGAAAGACGCTTGATCTCAACGGATCTCATTCGAAGCCTGCCAAGGAAAAAGCGCCCCGATCTCATCAGGGAGCTTAAGGTACTGCTCAGAAGCCGGGTCTCTGCGTGCGCAGAGGCCCGGCTTCTTTTGTCTGTTTCCTTGGCAGATCGCAGACCGGTTCATCCAAAGCTTCCGCCGGTTCCCCGAACAAATAGCTGCGCAGGAACCGTTATTTACATGGGTAGCTTGTGAATTCGTGAAATAGCTGCATCCGAACCGCTATTTTGGGGAAAGGACTGCCAAAGACGCTCGACGGGATCTTTAAAGGCTCTCCTGCAGTTATTTTCTTCAAAAAAGCGTCCTGGAGGAAAATAAGAGCCGCCTCGCAGTTATTTCGGAAAAGCGTTCAAAAGGAGCCGCGATTCTCCGCGGGCCGCGCAGCTTCCCGGCGAGACGGTGCGCCTGTCTCCCGGCACACCCAACCCCGTTCCTTACCCGCCGCTTACGGCTTACGTTTCGCTACCGTCCTACTTCCCGCTTCCGTTCTGCGTCCCGCTACCGGCCTACTTTCCGCTTCCGTCCTGCGCTCCGCTATCGGTCCCGGTGCCCGTCGCAGCCGTCTGCGTTTCCGCTTTCTGCAAATCTTCCGGCTTCACGGCATACGCCCACTCGCTGCCTTCCCGTGTGACCCAGACGAGCGTATCGACGTCGGGATCTTTTTTGCCGGTAAAACTCCGGGTCTTGTCCGCACCGTCTTCCGCTGTCACAAGCTTCAGCGTAAAGTCGGTCTCCGCCGAAGCAAGCGTCGAGGCTTTCACCGGCAGACGGTCGCTGGCGATGTACTTCAGCGAGCCGGATACGGTGGTCGCCTGTACGTCTTCGATCGCTTTGCCGTCCAGCGTCCAAGCCGGGGAAGCGCCGGCTGCAGCCGAATTTTTCAATGTCCAGGATGCCGATCCGCGCTTGTAGGCCAGCTCTTTCAGATCGGCGTCGTCCCATTGGAACGGAGACGTATCGACCCATGTCGTGATGCTCGGCAGCAGCGACGATGCGGCGTTGGCATCGAGCCGGATCACCGCTCCCCCGCCGAGCCGAGCGTAATTCCCGCTGCCGGTCGGCAGCGGATCGCCGATGGCAAGCGTAACGACGGCGCCGTTTTCCTGCGTCAGCGTGATGCCTTTTTTCGTCAGATCGAGTCCGTACTTGGCCGGATCTGCGGGAGCTTCTTCCACAACGCCGCCCTGCTCGGCCGATGTCAGCGTATCGAGCCAGGCGTCGACGGCATAGTGATTCACCGGATATTTGTCCGGTTCGGTAAACGCCCATTCTCCGCCGGTTTTCACCAATTGATAGGTTAGATCGCCATTGGCAATCCGGATACCGGCGATCTTGGACGTTTCAACATCGGTCAGCTTGGCGGCCGGAGGCTCCGTTTCTTCGCCGAACCAATTTTGCGAGACCGCATAACCCAGACCGCCGGCGAAGAGCAGCACCAGAATCAGAGTCGGGATATATTTTCTCATACGCGTCTCCTTCTCCACCAGAGCAGCACGCCGGCCAGAACGAATACCAGAGGGAACAAGACCATGGTGCCGATCAGAATGTAGCGGGCCTGCGGAGCGGTCAGATAAGCCGTCTCGTACTGCTGCTGTTCACGGGCCCGGATCGTCAGATCGTTCTGATTGCCGCTCAGGTAATTGAGGCTGTTGAGCGCAAAGTCCTTGTTGCCCTGCTCGCCGATCTGATCGTCGGTCAGGAAATAGGACGTACCCATCACGACGACTTTGGGCTTGCCTTCCGCGTCGTCCACGGCATAACCGAGATGCAGAGGTCCGCTCAGATCGGTGCCTTCCGCATATTCGCTCTGGGACTGCAGCAGCCCGGCGAGATCCGTTTCCCCGTAGCTTTCCGCGGAGGTGCTGAGCAGCGGCGAGACGGTCAGGCCTTCCGGCGCTTTCCCGGCTGCACTCAGTGCAACGGACAGATAAGTCATCGGGTAGACCTTGCCGCTCTGCAGTTTTTCCGTAATGGCATGCGATTCATAGCCCGGTACGACGGTCAGCGGATCGTAGAGCTGCGTATTGTTTTTGTCCACCGCGATCGCATGCTCGTCGACCACTCCGTATTTTTTCATAAGCGCATCGATATTCGTCCAATCCGTCTTCATGTCCGGGTTGAAGCCGAGCGACAGAAACAGCTTCCCGTCTCCGTCCAGATAAGTCTCGATCAGCTTCAGCTCTTCGGCGCTCAGATCGGTCTCGGGCGCCACGATCATCAGCAGGTCGGCGTCTTTCGGAATCTGGCCCGCCTGATACAGCTGCAGCGGTTCGATCTCGGTGTTGTCGGCTTTGAGACCGGCGGTCAGCTGCGTCAGATGCGAGGCATCGAACTCGCCGTGACCCGCCAGCAGATAGGCTTTGTGCGTTTCGGTCGAGATCAGCGAGTTCAATCCTCCGGTCAGTTTGGATTCGCCCAGGAAGGTATAGGAACTGCTGTCGCCCGAGCCGAACATTTCTTGAAAAGGAATACTCTGCGTCTTCTCGCCGTAGGTCAGCACGACCGAACTCGACGATAGATTGTATTGACGGGCCAGTTCCGGCTGCTGCACCAGACTGTAGGTATGCACGTCGAGTTTGCCGCTTTTTTTGGCGTATTCCTGCACCAGGTCGGTAATCTCGCGCGTCACCAGTTCGCCGTCCGTATCCGGATTCGTGAAGACTTCCAGCTTGACCTTGCCCGGCAGTCTGTCCAGCACGGAGTGGGTCTGCTCGGACAGGGTGTACTGTTTGTTGGCGGTCAGATCGAGCTGGAATTCCGATGCCTTCGTCAAGGCGACGGTCAGCAGCGCGAACAAGCCGATCGAAACGAGCGCCACGACAAGCGTATTCGCATGGTGCAGCAGACGCCGCGATTGGTTTGGGGATGATCCCGTTTGTTTGTTCATTGTTCTACCTCCACCGTTTCCGTTCGATCACCTGGATACTGAGCACGACGAACAGCGCCGCCAGCGACACGTAAAAGATCACGTCCGGACCGTTCACGACGCCTTTGGTCAGATTCGAAATACGGTCCGGCAGCGAAAAAGGCTCGATCCAGGCGGACAGCTTCTCGCTTTGGGAAGTCATCGAACCGGCCAGCCAGAACATCAGCAGCAGCACGAAACCCGCCACGGCCGATACCATCTGATGCTGCGACAGCGACGAAGCGAACAGTCCGATCGCCATCATCGAGGCCCCCATCAGAAATACGCCAAGTACGGACAGCCACAGCGTCATCAGGTTCAGATCCCCGAACAGCGACATGATCGCCGGATAGGCCAGGTTGCATACCAGCAGCATCGTCAGTACCCCGAGCGAAGCCAGATATTTGCCCAACACGACTTCCGTCACGCTGGCCGGGGAAGTGAGCAGCAGCTCGTCCGTGCCCTGGCGAAATTCTTCGGAAATCAGCCGCATCGTCAGAATGGGAATCACGATCAGCAGCATGAACAGCATATCGCTCAGAATCAGCCGGTAATCGAGGATGCTCGGCTGATAAGTCACGAAATCGACATAGAACATGAAGCTGGACATCAGAATATAAATGGCGAATGCGAAATACGAAGTGGGCGTCAAAAAGTACAGCCGAAGTTCTTTGCCCGAAATGGCCAAAATACGATTCATGCGCGCTCCTCCCCGCTCCCGGTACCCGTTTCAACCCGGACGCCGCCGTCCGTACCCAGGCCGTCCTTGTCGACAAGCCCGTCCGCCCGGTCTTCCGTTGTCAGTTTCAGGAAGACGTCTTCCAGGGTCGGATTTTCTTTGTGCAGTTCCAGAATCGGCAGATCGGCTTCGGCCAGCAGCCGGAACAGCTCCAGCCGGAAATCTTCCTGCCCGTCCGCGGTCAGAAGGGCGCGTACCGCTTCGGAGGACGAAGCAAAAAGGTCAAGGCTCTGCGGCGGCGCAGCGACCGGCTCCGTTTCTACGAACGGTTCTGTTTGCGCGAGCGGTTCATGCGAAGCGGCCGCCGCGTCCGGCCCGTTACCGGCCAATGTCCGTTCGTTATCCGACTGTTGGTTCTTCGACTGTTCACTCTCTAACGGTTCCATTTCCGACGTTTGTCCTTTTGGCTCGGGAACTCCCCGGATCTCGGCCGTGATTCCGCGCGATCCGGCCCATCCGCCCAGCACGGATTCGATCCGCTCGCGCTGTCCGTAGACTTCCAGCGTTACCGCGAAGCGGTTTTCCATCCGGGCTCCGATCTCGTCCGGCGCTCCGTCCATCACCAGTTCGCCGCGGTTGATAATCAGCAGCCGGTCGCACAGCGCGCCCACTTCCTGCAAAATATGCGTGCTGAGCAGCACCGTATGGTTCTCGCCCAACTCCCGGATCAGACTGCGAATCTCGATAATCTGGCTCGGATCAAGGCCCGACGTCGGTTCGTCGAGCACGAGCAGATCGGGCTTGTGAATAATCGCCTGGGCCAATCCCAACCGCTGTTTGTAGCCTTTGGACAGATGCCGGATCGACTGCCGTTCCCGTCCGCCGAGGCCGAGCCTTGCGACCATTTCCGCCGTACGAAGCTTCTGCTCCCGCGCCGGCACGCCGCGCAGCTTCGCGACGAATTTCAAATACGCCTCGACTGTCAGATCCGGATACAGCGGCGGCGTTTCCGGCAGATAGCCGATCTTGGATCTCGCTTTCCTCGCTTCTTCGTGGACGGACAGTCCGTCGACCGTGACCGTTCCTTCCGTCGGATACAGATAACCGGTAATCATGCGCATCGTCGTCGTTTTGCCCGCACCGTTCGGCCCGAGAAAACCGACGATCTCGCCGCGCTGCATCGAAAAGTCGATCTCCCGCACGCCCCGTCCGCCGTCATACCTTTTGCTTACCCGCTTCACTTCGAGCACTGCGCTTCATCCCTTCTTCGTTCTTTATGTAGAGCCTAGGCCTGCAAGCAGGCGTCCAAACTTTCCTCACTATAGGCCGGAAAACATAAAAGAAACTTAAACGGACTTTAATCGCGGCTTAAAAAAATGTGTCCAAATTGTGAACACGTAGGTTTTCGCTGTTTCTCGCTGAATCGATCTTTTTGCGGACAAAAAAGGACCTCCCGGTAAAGGGAGGTCCTTTTTTGTCCGGAAAGTCCTATTCGCTAGAGAAGCGATGACGCAAGCCGGCTTATATCCGCAGCTCGTCCGGGGCGTCTTCCGGCTCGCGTTCGATGGTCTCCATCGCATCTTCCGGCTTCCTGGATTTGAACGCCGCGATGATCTCTGCCAGATCTTCGCGGTCGAGCAGCACGACGCCGTTGTAGGCGGCGAGTTTGCGGCACGCGGCCGTATATCGGCCGGACGTCAGCACGACCGCGCGCTGCGCCCCGTATACGCGCATGGAGCCGTAGACTTCCTGCACCGCCGACAAACCTACCGGATTGCTCATCGCGTAACGTTTGGCCTGAAGCACGGTTCTCGCCCCGTAGCGATCTTCAAACACCAGATCCGCGCCGAAATCCCCGCTTGCGGTCGTCTTGCGTACTTCGCGGTAGCCGAGTTCGCCGAACAGCCGGTGCAGATAGCGCTCGAAGTCGGATCCGTCCAGCATGCCGTCGATATCCTTGAGCGTGATCCGGCGCGGATCGAGCTGGCGAAGTATCCGGCGCCGGCGCAGCGCGGCCAGCCGAAGCGCGAGCAGAAGCAGAAGAAGCAGCGTACCAAGAACGATCCAGGGAAGCGGGCCGCCCGGCAGCTTGGCGGATAGTTGTTCCCATGTATTCATACCGTCCGCTCACTCCTCCCCGTCCGGATTCTCCGGAGTGCCCCGATCCGCCGACTCGCAGCACGAAGCTTCGTCGATCTTCAGACGCTGCAGGATCGGTTCGCCCGCAAAACGCACATCTCCCGTGTAACCGATCCCGCGGAGGATGAAGGTCAGCACATCTTCGATTTGAGTCTCCGTATCCGGAAACTCTTCCGCCATGATCGGGGTCAGTCCGCTCCGGTTATCCCCGAACAGCACGCTCCCGAGCAGCTGCACCATGGTCATGTCCAGCGAACGGAAATGGAAGTCGCCCTGTTCCCGCCCTGTTCCCAAAAATCCGCGAATCAGCTTCCAGGCCGGCATTACCCGCTGTTGGACAAGTGCCGTGCGGGGCGTCTGCCGGACCATCTCCTGATGGATAATGCGCGAGATTTCGGGATCGGCGCTGCGAAACAGCACGATTTCCCGCACCATCGTGCAGATGCCTTCGACCGGCTCCAGCTGCATCTCTTCCAGAATCCGGCTTGCTTCGCCGATCGGAATAAACGCATCCAGCACCGCTTCGTACACGTGCTCCTTGCCTCCGTAATAGTAGGAGACGAGCGACAGATTGGCGCAGGCTTCCGCGCAGATCTCCCGCACGGTCGTCGCTTCGAATCCTTTTTGCGCCGTCAGCTTTTTGGCCGCCCGTACGATTCTTGCTTTTACGTGTTCTTCTTCCATGCCCATGCGCTCCTTCTCCCGTTAGAAATCGTCTGCGTAACGGCGCGCGGAATATACCGAAGTCCAGCGCTCCGACGCTTCGATCCCGGTCGATTGACGCTTCAAAAAAAGGCCGCCGCATCCGCGGCGGCCTGGCATGCTTCGTTCTTGTGTTCCGTACGCTCAGATCTCAATCATACCATTATGCTTCGGCTGCCGCTACAACCGGAGGCACGGGGGCCTTGTCGCGGCGAAGCGCCGTCGAACCGACGATCAGCACCAGAGCGGCGGCCAGGATCAGCAGCAGCGCAGCGGCGTCTCCGCCGGCGCTTGGTCCGCCGAACAGCGTATTCATCAGTCCGTCGACCGCATAGGTGGCCGGGAAGATGCTGCCGATGCTCTGATAGAAGTCCGGCAGAAGCTCGCGCGGCATCATCGCGCCGGACGAGACGAGCTGCACCGACAGCACCAGAATGTTGAACAGCATGCCCGCCATTCCGAACAGGAACAGGAACATCTGGGCCACGAACATGAAGGTCAGCAGGAACAGGGCCTGGAAGCCCCAGAGTGCGAGGAAGCCGTGTGCCATCTGTCCGCCGAACGCCGCGACGAGCGACGTGCCGACGAGCGAGACGACTACCGATGCGGCGGCCGTTACGACCAGGCGGACCGCCATCCGCTGCCAGCGGCCGAAGCGGGCGCCAAGCGCCATCGACGAGACCTGGAAGTTCTGTCCCATGATCATGGCACCGACGTACGAAGCCAGCACCATCATCATCGGCACCATCTGGTTGTTCATCCCTTCAACGACATTGACCGACTCGACGTTGGACACGACGCGCTCGGACAGGACGCCCGCCGCAGTCTGCGCCGCTTCCGCCGGCAGTTTGCCCTGAGTCGACAGGATACCCGTCAGGCCTCCCGCGATCGCCTGTTTGTTGACGCCCGCCGTGATGGTGTCCGCGACCGAAGTCATCATGTTCTTGATCATGACCGGGTTGGACTCGTTGATAAAATAGTTCAGTACCGCCGGTTCCTGCGACTGCGCCGCGGATGCGAAATCCGCCGGAATCTCGACGATCATCTGCACCTCGCGATTTTGCAGCATGTCCTGCGCTTCGGCAAGCGTCATATCCGTCTTGACGCCGACCGGCAGATTTTCTTTCAGATTCTGCACGATTGCCGCGCCCATCCGCTCGTCCCCGTTTACGATCGCAACGTTCAGACGGTCGATCCGATCCGTCATTCCCTGGTACCCCGTCATCCATATTACGGTGAAAATCAGCTGAAACAGCACGGCGGTAATCATCCCCACCTTGGTTGTCGGCAGCTTCAAGAAAGCTTTGAATACCTGTCCCATACGGTTCTCCTATTCCCGGTTCCGCTCTGCGGATTCCGATTAAACTATTGTTTAAAACATTTGTTTTAAACTTTGCTTTTGAATTATATATGACAGAACAGACAGGGGTCAAGAAATATTTTCAATTTTAATTTTCTTCTTACAAATAGCGCTATTACGGTATTTTAGGCGCAAAAAAAGTCCGATGAAACAGAGTTTCGCGGACTTTTTTTTGCACAATGCATCATTTTCTTTCATTTTCAAAATTGACTTTCGTCGGATCGGAAAACAACCGTCCGGGCTCTTCCAGCTCGAAAAACCGTTCCAGAAAAGCGTTGGAATCGGCCTGTCGCGGACGGCCGCCGCCGGAGTTCAGCCCCGAAGCGGTTCGCCCAAGGATACATCGGCAACCTCGCCTGTTGCGCGGGTATGCCAACAGCCGCCTTCTCCCTTGAAGCCGTCCAGCGGAATGTACCCTTCCCGCAAACCGAGCATTTAGGGAGCGCTGCGCACCGACGATTCACCATCCGTATTCGACGCGAACCAGCAGATCTGGTAAATTTCGCGATTCCGGCTCCGAAACGTCGGCGAGTCTTCCGCATGGCGGTAAAACCGCCCGAGTGCAGATGCCGGATCGACGTCCGGATTGCGCAGCGCCCGGCCATACGCTTCCGGAACACCGTCATGCCACCAACCGCTCCGGTTCTCCTATTCCGCTTTGACGGTAATGTCGTATACGACGGGCACGTAGACAACCGCGCTGGCCGGGTACGTCGTGCCGGATCCGCCAGAAGACGGGGACGTAGGCGCGTACGTGATGACCGCTTCCGTGTCGGACACGAATTCGATCCGGCGGATTTTCAACCCGTAGCCCGCGCCCGGCAGATTGCCGCGAGTCAGCGTGACTTTATTGAACTCCGGGTCGGCGTTCTCGACTTTGTACGTTACCGTCGCTTTGTCCGAAGACGCATAACTTTTATTGACCATGCGTTCGGCGTTATAGATCATTTCCGCCGCTTCCATGCGGGTGATCGCCGCCGTCGGACGGAAGTTTTTTTTGCCGTCGAGCGACGCGACTTTCGTCAGCAGCAGATACTCGACCGCCACCCGGTTCTTCGAAGCGATCTGCTTGGCATCGGCGATCGACGTATATTTGCTGACGTTGGCATAGTTTCCTTTTTGCAGCAGCCCGAGGTACAGCAGTTTGGCAAACTGCTGCCGCGTCGGCACCGCGTTCGCATCCCAGGTGCCGTCGATCACGATGCCGCGCTCCAGTGCCGTTTTCAGCGCTCCGGCATACCAAGCGTCCTGAGGCACCGACCGGAACCAGGACGGCGCGTCGGTTTTCTTTTTGGCCGAATCCAGACCGATCGCGTTGACGATCAGCTTCACGGCCTGCACGTTCGTCAGTTTGGCATTCGGGGCGAATTTGTCGGCGCTGACGCCTTTAATCAGCCCTTTATCCTGCAGCGACTGCACGATGGCCGCCTGCTTGCCATCTTTGATATCCGAAAAAGCGTAAGCCGGCGTCACGCTCAGCAGCAACCCGGCAGCGGCGGCCGCCGCCAGGATGCGGGTCCGGTTTTTGTCAGTCATGATGATTCTCCTCCCGGGATTTCTTGATGATCGTCCGCCCGCACGGTAAACCGGGCTGGCGGATCTCGTTCTCTTCCGTTATCATAACATGCGGAAGCAGCCTAACTTACATGAAACCAAATAATTTGGAGATCGACTCGACCGAACAATGGGAAGCCCTGCTGAAGCAATCCGGCGAACGCTCCGCTGCTCAAGCACGGTATGGCCTGTCCGATCAGCGGGGCCGCTTTCAAAGGATTCAAAGCGATTGAATCCCGACCCGTATCGAACGCGATCGAAGGCAATCTTGGCGTCAAACACGAATCGCCGCAAATTCTGCTTATCCGGGGCGGAGAAGTGCTCTGGCACGCCTCGCATGGGAACATCAGCTACGAGCAGATCGAGCAGCAAGTCAACGCGCGGATTCCGAAAGCTTGAACGGCGCGAACCTTTTTCCGATCAGAAAGGAACCTGATTATGAATGATCAAGAAAAGCTTCGCGCCGAGTTCGACGCGGAGTTTCTGAAAGATCTGGCGGCGGCGGACGAGGCAAGCGCAGCAGCGGCAAGTTCGGCCAAGGACGAAAAGAACGGCAAAAAAGCCGCCGAAGACGAACTGGCGGACCTTGCGCCTTTTACCCGCGCCGTCGTCGAAACGATCCGCTCCATTCCCCGCGGGCGGGTCATGAGCTACGGCCAAGTTGCTGCCGCGGCGGGAAGCCCGCGCGGCGCGCGCCAGGTCGTGCGTATCCTGCATTCCCTCAGCCGCAAATACGGGCTTCCCTGGCACCGGGTCGTTAATATCCGCGGCGAGATTGCGCTGGACGAAGCCGGAGGCGGAAGCGAGCAGCGGAAGCGTCTGGAAGCCGAAGGCGTCGAATTCGGCCTGGGCGGCCGTATCGATCTGCGGCGCTGCCGGCACGAAGCCGGCGAGGCAGAATAAGGCTGCCCCGCCAGGCCGGTCGTCATTCCGATTCAGCCGGGCGAAAGGACGATCGGACGGTATGCCGAAGTCCGATCGACGATTTCTTCGGCGTCCAGGTCATCCCAGAAATCAGGTCCGATACGCCGGGCATCGAGACGTTGGCCTCCAACACCTTCAGGTAAAAGGCCTGAAGCGCGGCGATCCGATCGTTTTCGGGAAGGCCTTCCCGGTCGGAATCCGGCTGGGGCAGCCGGGCATGGCGGTAACCGCCGTACATTTTGTCTTAATCCGGCTGATTGGCTCCCCTTAACATCAAACGGGCTTCGAGCAGATCATGCCTCCGGGCGCCCGGGCGTCCACCAGCGAAAACGTCTCGCAGACCTCCGTCGCATCATCGATCAACCGGTTATAAGCTTCCCCGGAAGGGTTGTTGTAGATGTTCATGCAGACTTCTTTCGATCTGACGGTTTCGGTCCGGCAGAGGCGGCTTTTCGTTCCTTATTATCGCAGCAACGGGAGCCGGCAGGCAAAATCCGCACGAATTCCCGCGTTCTCCCCTTTCTTTTCGTCAAACTTCCAGAATCATGCTTTATTCCTTCAATAGATTCCTGCACACTTGCCCAACACTTAGCAAAACATTTATCTGCAATTCCTCATTTTTTTGCTATTCGATAAACTATTTATGCGCTTTCTCTTTTGGTTTTAACGTTTTGCGTATAGAATAAAGGGAAGACGAACTTTATCAACATCTCACAAAATTCCTTCTTAGGAGACGCATAAATGATCAAATCGCAGCGCATTAACCAAATCAAGGAATACGTTTTCGAACACGAGTCCGTCTCGCTGGAGGAATTGGTCGAGCATTTCGGCGTATCGATGAATACCATCCGACGCGACGTGAAGGACCTCGTCGATTCCGGCGTTCTGCGCAAAGTATACGGCGGGGTCTCGGTCAACCATTCCACCTTGATCGTGTTCGACGAACGCAAAGACCGAAACTTGACCAAGAAACAGGAGATCGGCCGCCTGGCGGCGCAGTTCGTGGAAGACGGAGACGTCGTCTTTATCGATTCCGGCACGACGACGCTCGAAATTCTGCCATATATCAGCCAAAAGCAGCTCACCGTCGTCACCAACAACTTCGATTTTATCCATCAGGCCAAGCCTTATCCGGGGCTGACCATTTTCTCGACGGGCGGCATGTTCGAACGCAAAACGGATTCCTTCGTCGGGTTCCAGAGCATCGAGCTATTGAAAAAATACAATATCAATAAAGCGTTCGTCGCTTCGACAGGCATCTCGCTCACCAACGGCGTGACCAACTCCTCGCCCTTGGAAACGGATCTCAAAAGCATGGTCGTGCAAAAAAGCCTGAACGTGTTCCTGATGATCGATGACAGCAAATTCGACAAGTACGCGCTGACCACTTACTGTTCGCTGAGCGATATCGATTATTTGGTGACGAACAGCATGCCGAGCGATGCCTATGCGCAGTACGCCCGAGAGCATCGGATCAAGATCGTGACTCCCTAAGCTTTATGCGGGCGCGCTCGCCGAACAAAAAAACATCTCCCGCGACAGGCCCTCGCTCTAGCCGCCGGACGCCTAAAAGACCCGTAGGCACAGGAAATCGCTTCCTGTGCCTACGGGTCTTTTTCGGATTTGGACGACGTTTTATGTATGGCGCCGGATGCCGACCCCGGTTTCTATCCGGTCGGGGCCGGGCGGCGGCCTCCGTGCCCGGGTTACGCCAGCGGCTGCGTGCCGGTGCTTTCCAGCGCTTCTATCGGTGCCGCGGCCGCCGAGTCCGCGCGGCCGCCCGAGCCGAATTCGCGGATTTTCTCGCGTACCGCTTCACGGATCGCGTCCCTCGCCGGCGTCAGAATCTTTCGCGGCTCGGTCGTCTCCGCGTCTTCCGCCAACGTACGGCGCAGCTGCTCGGACCAGACGGTCACGCATTCCGTGTTGATATTGACCTTCGCGTGTCCGAGCTCGATCGCCCGATGGAGCTGATGCGTCGGAATGCCCGACGCCCCGTGCAGCACAAGCGGCACGCCGACGGCTTTCGAGATCGTTTCCATCTCCGCGAAGCCGAGCTTCGGCTCGCCGACGTATTTGCCGTGCACCGAGCCGAGCGCCGCGGCTAACGCGTCGATGCCGGTCTCCCGGACGATACGGACGCATTCGCCGAGATCCGCGTAAGAGATGCCGCCGATCAAGCCGTCTTCCATCCCGCCGACGGTGCCGACTTCCGCTTCGACCGTAACGCCGTGTGCCATCGCGTATTCGACGACTTTTCTCGTATCGCGGATGTTGATCCCGATCGGATCATGCGATCCGTCGTACATGACGGACGTAAAGCCCGCGTCGATCGCCCGGAAGCAGCTTTCCACGCTTTTGCCGTGATCCAGATGCAGCGCCACCGGAACGGTTATGCCTTTTTCTTCGGCCAGCGTCCGCACCATGTTCGCGACGAGCCGATATCCGCCTAGGAAATCGATCAGCCGGTCCGACGCCGCGACGATGACCGGGGCGTGTTCTTCCTGCGCCCCGTCCAGAATCGCGTGCACCCAGGACAAACCGTTCACGTTAAACTGGCCGACGGCGTACCGCTGCTTTTTCGCCCGCTCCAGCATCTCTTTCATGGATACCAGGGTCATGCCCTCCACCTCCGCTCGTTAGGCCGGTCTGCCTTACGCCAGCCCGAGACCTTCTTTCATTTTTCTCAACGTGATCTCGTTGGACCAATCCACTTTGTCGCCGTAAGCGAATACCGCGTTGGTCGCGATGCCGTCGAACTTCATTTCGCGCAGCTTGCGGAACAGCGTGTCGAAATCCACGTCGCCTTCGCCGATGTTCAAATGCTGATGCACCGTTACCTGAGCGTCCGGCGGATTCACGATATAACGCAGCCCGTAGGCGGCTTTGTGATTGAACGTGTCGGCGAACAGAACGTGATCGAGCAGGTCGCCGGCTTCGTCCAGCATTTTGGCGATGTCGCCCGCGCCGTCGTCGTAGAAGAAAGTGTGGGCCACGGAGTAGACCAGCTTGATCCAATCGCGGTCCAGCGCCCGGATCATATTGATCGCGCCCGTATTCGTCTCGATAAAGTCGTACGGGTGCGCCTGCAAATTCAGGCGGACGCCTTCGCGCTCGAACACAGGGATCAGCTCGTCCATCGATTTGACGAACTTCTCTTCGCAGATCAGCGGCTCGTATTTGGACCCGCTGAATTCGCTGTTCATCAGGTCGACGTCCAGCTCGACGGCGATTTCGATCGCGCGTTTCCAGTTACGGACGGCCGCCTCGCGGCGGTCTTCATCCGGGCCGGCCCAGTTATAGAGCGGCAGCAGCGAGGAGAATTCCAGCCCCGCTTCGCTCATCCACTTTTTGACCTGCTTGATCTTGTGCTTGTCGACTTTCGGATATTCGTAGAACCAGCAGAAGTCTTCGCGCGGCGAAAGTTCGATGTATTTGTAGCCCAGATCGGCCACTTTGAAAATCATTTCTTCCAAAGAATGTGAATGGCGCAAATGCGACGGGTCGTAGGCGAGTTTCATGGTTCTCCTCCTATTCAGCTGCTTGGGCGGAGAGGCTGCGGGCAAAGCTCGTTCCGGTCGCGTGCTGCAATCGGGAAGCCGGATTAGGCCGCGATGAGACTTTTCGATGGCAAAGGCGAACCTTTCATTCCTCCGCGAGCTCTCCCCTCCGCCAAGCAGCTTTATACTTGTCGTGGGGTTGATGGATTAATGTCCAATACGTTGTTCGAAAAAAGCTTATAGGATCGCTGCTATCCGCTCCGGCGCTGAACGTTCGCCGACTCAATATTTCTTCGCCGATTCGAGTTTCTCGGCGCGGCGGGCATAAGCCTCACGCACGCTGTCGCTCTCGGATACTTCGGCGACGCCGACGTTCCACCAGCCGTCGTAGCCGTCGGACATGGTCTTCGGCAGGACTTTCATTTCGATCAGCGTGGAAACGGTCTGCTTTTTGGCGTCCTCGATGGCGGCTTTCACTTCTTCGGCCGTATTGGCGCGGTAGGCTTTGGCGCCGTAGCCTTCGGCGACTTTGGCGTAGTCGATGTTCATGACCTGGCCGCGGTGGTCGCGGAATTCGCAGTGGAAGCTGCCGCTGCCGTTCTCCATCTGCAGATTGTTGATGCAGCCGAAGCCGGAGTTGTCGAACAGCATGATATTGATCTTGTTGCCGGTCTGAATAGCGGTAATCAGCTCGGAATGCAGCATCAGGAAGCTGCCGTCGCCGACGATGCTGTAGACTTCTTGCTCCGGCTTCGCGAGCCGGATGCCCAGGGCGCCCGAGATCTCATAGCCCATGCAGGAGTAACCGTATTCCAGATGGTACGTATTCGGCACTTCGGCATTCCACAGCCGCTGGAGATCGCCGGGAAGCGAGCCCGCCGAAGACACGACGACCGCGTCTTTGTCGACCGCGTCGTTGATCGCGATCAGGGCGGCGGTCTGCGCGAATTCGGTGCCGAGCGCGTCGGCGTATTCGTTCAGAATCTCTTGGGAGAACTGTTTTTTGATCTCCGGTTCGAAGCCGGAACGCGCGAACTTCACGCTGCCCAAGCGGGCGCGTTCGGCGTCCCAAGCGGACTTCAGCTCGGCGATACGGGAGCCGAATTCGGTCTTGTATCCGCCCAGCCGTTCGTGCAGCGCGGCGATCGCAAGCTTGGCGTCGGCCACGACCGGAAGCCCTTCGAGCTTATACGTCTGCATGCGGCTGACGTTGATGTTCAGGAAGCGGGTCTTCTCGAAGTCGAACGCCGTCTTGGACGAGGTCGTGAAGTCCGTGTAGCGGGTGCCGATGCCGATGATCAGATCGGCTTCTCGCGCCGCCGCGTTGGCGGCCGACGTGCCGAGAATGCCCGTGCCGCCCAAGTGGTTGACGAACGCGTATTCGACCGTCGATTTGCCGGCATGCGTCTCCACGAGCGGAATGCCGCAAGCTTCCGAGAAAGCAATCAATTCTTCGCGGGCGTCCGAGTACTTGGCTCCGCCGCCGACGAGCAGCAGCGGCTTCCTGCTTGCGCGGATCAGTTCTTCGGCCGCGTCCAGTTCCCGCTCGCTAGGCTGCAGCCGGTCGATGTAATGGACGCGCTTACGGAAAAATCCTTCGTCGTAGTCGAATGCTTCGCCTTCGGTATCCTGGCAGATGCAGATCGTCGCCGGGCCGCTGCGGGCCGGATCGGTCAGCACTTCGAACGCTCGCAGCAGGCTGCTCATGAGCTGCTCCGGACGGGTGATCCGATCCCAATACCGCGATACCGGCTTCAGCGCGTCGTTGGTCGTGATCGCGAAGCTGGATTCCTGTTCGAACTGCTGGAGCACGGGATCCGGCTGGCGCGTCGCGAACGTGTCGGCCGGCAGCAGCAGCACCGGCAGATTGTTCGCCAGCGCCGTCGCGGCCGCCGTCACAAGATTGGCCGAGCCGGGACCCGACGAAGCGGTTACCGCATAAATGCTGCGGCGGAGCTTTTCCTTGGAGTAGGCAATAGCGGCATGCGCCATGCCCTGCTCGTTTTTGCCCTGGAACACTTTCAAACGGCCCGCGTCCTGCTCGAGCGCCTGGCCGATGCCGAGTACGTTGCCGTGACCGAATACGGTAAAGATCCCTTCGACGAACGGCGTCTCCACGCCGTCCACCGAGATATACTGCTGGTTCAGAAATTTGATCAGCGCCTGCGCTGTCGTCAAACGGATTGTTTGGCCCATATGCAAATCCACCTTTGATTGAAATGATGCGCGGCCCGCGTCTTTGCATCGGGATCGTCCGCGGGCGTCGCATGCCCTCTTGTGCCGGCAAAGGGTCAGGAATTCAGAACGGGTTGGTTCGCGATCAAGGCCTCAATCTCTTCGACGCCCGGCATGGCGTCGGAAGAACTGTGACGGCTGACGACGATCGAAGCCGAAGCGCTGCCGTATTTAAGCGCCGTTTCCAGATCTTTGCCGGTCACGAGCGCGTACAGGAACGCCGAAGCGTACGAATCGCCCGCGCCGAACGTTTTGAGCACGTTCGTCCTGTAGGCGTGCGCCCGGAACGCACCGCCTTCCCGCGTGTAAGCGCAAGAGCCTTCCACGCCGTGCTTGATGACGACGGTCTGCGCCGAATGCGCGAACAGATAAGCCGTTGTTTGCCCGTTGGAGCCGCCTTCGGCGTTTTCCATCATGTCGTATTCGTCGCGGGTGCCGATCACGATGTCCGACTGCTCTGCCACGAGCGAATAGTAGACCGACGTTTCTTCCGCCGACTTCCACGTATAGGGACGGTAATCAAGCTCGAACACGACTTTGACATCGTTCTTTTTCGCCAGCCGGATCGCTTTAAGTACCGCTTCGCGCGAAGGGCTCTTCGCCAGCGCCGTGCCGGACACGATCAGCATGCCGGACTGTTTGATGTAATCCTCCCGTACCTCGTCCGCCCTCAAATACAGATCCGCCACATCGTCCCGGTACATCAGGATGCTGCATTCTTCCGGGCTTTTGATTTCCGTGAACGCAAGGCCCGTCTTGCGTCCTTCCGTATCGACGACCATGCCCGATACGTCGATGCCGGCTTTCTCCATGTAGCTTCGGATAAAGCGGCCGTGCTGGTCGTCGGCGAGTTTGCCGATGAAGCCCGCTCTCAGCCCCAGCTTCGCGGAGCCGATCGCGATATTGGCCGGGGAGCCGCCGACGTATTTGGTGAACGTCATCGTCTCTTCCATCGGCCGGTTGTATTCCGTCGCGTTCAGGTCGATGCAGGCCCGCCCGATCGCGATCAGGTCGAATGTTTTGCCGTTTGCCGCACTGCTCATATGTTCACAGCCCCTTTGGCGTTATTGATACGGATCGATACGCTATTCGCTATTCGCGATTCAAAATCCACTCGTGGTCGGGATCGTTATGGAATTTCCAGACGCGCTTCGGTCCGGCCATGACATTCAGGTAATAAGAAGCATAACCGTCGGGCACGCCCACCGGGTGATAGCCGGCCGGCACGATCACGACATCGCCGTGTTCGACGGCCATCGTCTCGTCCAAGCTGCGGTCGTCCGTATATACGCGCTGGAACAGGAAACCTTGGCCAGGATCGATCTCGTGGTAATACGTTTCTTCCAGGAACGACTCTTCCGGCAGATTGTCTTGGTCATGCTTGTGCGGCGGATAGCTGGAGAAGTTGCCGCCTTCCGTATACACTTCCACGACGAGCAGGCTGCTGGCCGAAGGATCCGAATCCGGCAAAATGTTGTGGACCGTGCGACGGTTCTGATACTTGCCACGCTGCTCGGTGCCAACTTCGTCCGCTTTGATCAGCTTGGTCGGCAGCGACAGGAGCGAAGGCGAGTAGCAGAGCGCCGCTCTCGCTTTCGACTTCCCTTCGATCCGGAACGACCGGCCGTCCGATACGAATACGCTGTCCGTCGGTCTGCGCTCGAACACGCTTTCCCGCGTTCCGATATTTTCGAAAACATGCTCGCCTTCGGTGACGGTAATCCGTCCGGTCAGTGCCACGATGCAGCATTCGTCGGCTTCCAGCGCTTCTTCGTAGACTGTTCCGGGTTCCAATTCGATCAGCCGGAATTCCACGTATTTCAGCCGCGAATCGCGCTTCACGACTTCCTGCACGATCTTGACTTCTCCCCGCTGCTCGTTCAGCGGTTTGCGCTGCAGATGGCTTGCCACGTTTATTCCTCCTTTTTGTTGAAGCTTATTCGAACCGGGGCTCCGTATAACGCGCCGTCACGACCTTTTTGCGGGTGTAGAAGTCGACGCTGTCTTTGCCGTTCGCGTGCAGCGTGCCGTAGAACGAAGACTTCCAGCCGGAAAACGGGAAGAACGCCATCGGGGCGGGTACACCCAGATTGATGCCGAGCATGCCGGCGTCGATATTCTCGCGGAAGTAACGGATCGCATGCGCGTTGCCGCTGAACAGGCAGGCGCCGTTGGCGAATTCCGACTTGTTGGCGACCTCGATGGCTTCTTTCAGGTTTTTGACGCGGATGACGGACAGCACCGGCGCGAAAATCTCGTCTTTCCAGATCGTCATGTCCGGCGTCACGCCTTCGAAGATCGTCGGCCCGATGAAATAGCCGTCGTCCGACATTCTCTCGCGTCCGTCGGTCAGCAGCGTCGCGCCTTCTTCGATTCCTTTTTCGATATAGGCCAGGGTGCGCGCCTTGTTCTCTTCGCGGATCACCGGACCGAGAAATACGCCGTCGTCGAGACCGTTGCCCATTTTCACGCCGAGCGTTTTCTCCTTGAGCCTGGCGATGAATTCGTCCGCGATGCCTTCTTCGACCGTCACGACCGCGCAGGCCATGCAGCGTTCGCCGGCCGAACCGAAAGCCGCCGACACGACGTTCGTGATCGTGTCTTCAAGGTTGGCGTCGTTGAGTACGATCGTATGGTTTTTCGCTCCGGTCAACGCCTGGACCCTTTTCAGGTTCTCGCTGCCCTTTTTGTAAACGTACTCGCCGACCGGCTTGGAACCGACGAACGAAATCGCTTTGATTTCCGGATGCTCCAGAATGCCGTTCACGACGTCGTGCGCGCCGTACACGATATTGAATACGCCGTCCGGCAGCCCCGCTTCGGTGAACAGCTCCGCCAGTCTTTCCGTCAGCAGCGGCGTGCGTTCCGACGGCTTCAGGATGAACGAGTTGCCGAGGGAAACGGCCATCGGGAACATCCAGCACGGCACCATCATCGGGAAGTTGAACGGAGCGATGCCGCCGACCACGCCGATCGGATAGCGATAATTCGCCGCTTCGACGTCCGTCGCGATGGAGGCGAGCGAGTCGCCCATCATCAGGGAAGGCGTACCGGCCGCGAACTCGACGTTCTCGATGCCGCGCTGCACTTCGCCGGACGCCTCGCTGAGGCTTTTGCCGTTCTCGATCGTAATCAGGCGGGCCAGCTCGTCCTTATGCTTGGTCAGCAGCTGCTGATAGTTGAACAGGATGCGGGCGCGCCGGGGAACGGCTACCTTTTTCCACTTGTCGAATGCCTCCTGCGCAACCTGGGCCGCATACTCTACATCTTCCCGGGTCGAAATCGGCACCTGACAGATCAGTTCCTTCGTCGCCGGATTGTAAACGTCTTCATATTGAGTCGTCTTGCTCTCTACCCATTTGCCGCCGATATAGTTCTTTAGCTTTCTTGTGGTCGCCATCGTGGACATATTCGTTCTCCTCTCGCAGTCGCTCCTGGCTGCAGGCCGCTCACCAAAACCGCTGTCACGTTTGATCATATCTTGGTTATGTTTTTATCATATCCAAACCAAACATGCCCGTCAAGTCCAAATCAACATGAAAAATAATCATTCTGCTTAAAAAATCATGAAAAATGCTGGATTTCTATGCTTTGATTTTATCATAACCTTGTCAGAAGCGGATTTTATTCGTCTTGGTTTTCAAATTGTATCCGTTACCATTTTTATCCCCATTCTTTTTAAAGGGTCATTATTAAGTATGTATTGATCATATATAATTAACTATTGATTAACTTTTGGATATCATTTATAATTTTGCGTATCAAACCAACAGGAGAATGCCTATGAAAGCCAGACGACTCCAGGATATCGAAGAATACATTCATGACCGGAAAAATGTCACGCTGGACGAACTGTGCTCGGCCTTCGACGTCTCCAAAAACACGATCCGTCGCGACATCAACCAGATTTTGCGAAAAGGCTCGATCGAGAAAGTTTACGGAGGCGTCGTGTCGGTCACGGAATTGGTTCCTTTCGAAAACCGCAATATCAAGCATCCAAACGAAAAAGCCGAAATCGGTCGGATCGCCGCCGGGTACGTCGAGGAGAACGATTTGATCTTCATCGATTCGGGAACGACGACCTGCAACATGGTCGGCTATCTCGACCCCGACAAACACCTGACCATTCTGACCAACAGTCTCGACGTCATTGACGGAGCGGCGAATATGCCGAACGTCAATCTGCTCGTGCTGGGAAGCACGTACAAACGCAAAACCCGCTCGTTCGTCGGCGTCGACGACGTGCGGATGCTGGAAAAGTACAACGTCAACAAAGCGTTCATGTCCGCCACCGGCGTCAGTCTGGTGCACGGCCTGACCAATTCCGATCTGCTGGAATACGAGATCAAGAAATCGATCGCCGGCCGGGCGGAAAAGCTTATTCTGCTGGCGGACGCCAGCAAATTCGGCCGCTCCACCCTGCTTACCTACGCTTCTTTCGCGGATCTCGACGTGCTGGTCACGTCCCGCGATCTGCCGCAGGAGTATCTCGAATCGTGCCGGTCCGGCGGAATCTCGCTGCGTCAGGTTTAAACATTCGCCGACTTACCCGAATCCCGTTATCATTGAAGGAGGAACCTGTATGCCGTTATTGCGTTTTGACGTTCAGGAAGGAAGAAGCCCCGAGGAGTTGAAAAAGCTGTTGGATTCCGCCCACGAGGCGATGGTCGAAGCCCTTGGCGTCCCTGCTTCCGACCGCTATCAGATCGTGCATCAGCATCCCGCCCACGAATTGGTCATCGAAGACACCGGCCTTGGTTACCCCCGTACCCGCGACATCGTCATCATCAGCGTCGTAAGCAAGACCCGTACGCCGGAGCAGAAAAAAAAGCTGTATGCCCTGCTCGCCGAGTATCTGCAGCGCGACTGCGGTATCGCTCCGACCGACCTTATGGTCTCGATCGCCGAGAACGGGGACGCGGATTGGTGCTTCGGACTGGGCAAGGCTCAGTTTTTGGAAGGCCTATTATGAGAGGAAGGCTGTAGGGGAGGTGAAAAAGCGGGTGCATTTGCTTAGTCGGCAAACGCACCCGCTTTTTGGGCTTTAAAGCGAGCTGAAGCGATGACGCGCGCATGAAACTAGCACCAGGTGGGCGCGCCGAGGACGACGCTGGGGATAAAAAGAACCCGTTAACGGACCTTCGTCCGTTGACGGATTTCAATGGTTCCGATGAAACGCAGAGTCGAGTGCGGGGGACGGAAGCAGCCCGGTGGAGAAATTCGGGCAGAACGGAATCTTAAGCCAGCGCTTCGATCGGATAATGGCGGGACACGACTTCGAGCGTCGTTTTCTTGGCCGTACGGATCGTTTCCTCGGCTTCCAGCTCGTAATATTCCGGACGGAACAGTTCGACGGACACGGCACCGCCGTAACCTTTGGTGCGCAGCGTGGACAGCAGGTAATCCAGATCGATCGCGCCTTGCCCCGGCCATACGCGGTCTTCGTCCGTCAGCAGTCCGATCTGGAAATCTTCGGTGTCGTCGATATGCAGGATGAAGATTTTGGAACCGTCGGCGCGCTCCAGATCCTCGCGTTTGGAGCCCATCGCGTGGAAATGGAAGCAGTCCAGTACCAAGCCGACATTGTCGCGGTCCACTTCTTCAACGATGTCGTACGCTTCGCCGAACGTATTGACCGTGCACTGCGGATGGCCGACGAATTCGACGGCGATGCCGATGCCGTAAGGCTTCGCGATATCCGACAGCTCGCGCAGCACGCTTACGCTGCTGGAACGGATCTCCGAACGCGTGATTTTCTCTTCGGTCACGAGCGGTACGGCGACAACGTAGCGGACGCCGAGCTTGGAGCCCCATTCCATCATCAGTTTGAACTCGTCGATAATTTTGTCATGGTCTTCCTCGCTGCGGTTGTTGAAGAACACCAACGCGTTGAATGCCAGCGGCTTGATATGATGCGATTCGAAATAGACGGCCAGATCGTCGAGCGAATGGCTTTCCAAATATTCCGGCAGTTTGTCCATCGTGCGGATTTCGATATAATCGTAGCCGTGTTTTTCGCACAGCTCCAGGTCCTTTTCCAGGTTCGAGTTGTTGAGCGTCGTCGCCTGATTGAAGCACAGTCTCATTGTCATTCCCGCCTTTTCTTAAAATAGTGTGGAGAGAGCCGGGCTTAAGCCTGGCTCGGGGTGCGTTCTTCGTACAGCGCCGGCTTCTCGCCCAGCTCGATTTCTTCGCGTCCGCCGCTCTGCTGCGCTTTGACGCAGGCATCCGCCGTTACCGCCGCGATATAGCCGTCCCATGCCGTCGGTCCCTGCGGTTCCCCGCCGTTTCCGACCGAATCGATAAAGTTCTGAATCTCGCGATCGTAAGCGTCGATAAAGCGGTCTTTCCAATCCATCAGGATGTCCGTTCCCCGCGTCGCTTGCTTGCGGAAGGAAATGCTCGACGGTTCCGGCAGCTTGATTATGCCTTCTTCCCCGATGACTTCGCACTGGATGTCGTAGCCGTAGCGGCAGTTGACGAAGATTTCGGCCGTGATCAGGATGCCGCCGTGCGTTTCCAGCGTAACGACCTGAGGATCGCCCAGATGGCCGGAAGCGTGACGCGATTTTTTGGGGAACGCGACCTGCACGGATTTGTAGTCGTCGTTAACCAGCCAATGCAGCACGTCGATTTCGTGGATCAACGTATCGGTGATCGCCATGTCCGTCGTGTAGCCGTCGCCCACTTCCGGATTGCGGTGCGCGCAGCGAATCATCAGCGGCTCGCCGATAAAGCGTTCGTCGATCGCCTTTTTGAGCTGCACGTATCCGCTGTCGTAGCGGCGCATGAAGCCGACCTGCACGAGACGTTTGCCATGGCGGATTTCGGCGTCGACGATCCGGCGGCAGCCTTCGGCCGTCGTGGCGAGCGGTTTTTCGCAAAAGACGTATTTACCCGCTTCGATCGCGGCAAGCACGCTCTGCTCGTGCGCCGGACCCCAGCTCGTGACCAGCACCGCGTCGACGTTGCCCTGCGCCAGCAGCGTTTTATCGTCCGGGAACACCTGAGCGTCCAGCCCGAAATTTTCCACGACCGCCTTCGCGGCCTCCTGATTCACGTCGGTAACCGCCGTGATTTTGCCTCCCGACAGATTGCGCGCAATGCGCCGGATATGCTCCCGTCCGATCGCTCCCGTACCGATTACCCCGATGTTCAATGCCATATCCATCTTCCTCCTCGAATTCGTATGAATGCCGTTTAAACGAGCTTCTTTATTTCAGCGTGCTGTCGGAGACCGAAGCGGCTTTGGCGGTATAACCCTGATCCACGGCCTGTCTTTCCGAAGCGGATTTGCCGTGATTCCGGAAATTCTCTTCGACTTGTTCCAACGTCAAGCCTTTCGTTTCGGGCAGGAACATCTTGACGAAGGTGATTGCACCCAGGCCGAGCGCCGCGAAGATGTAGAACGTCGCAGACAGCCCCATTCCGGCGAGAAGCACCGGGAACAGCAGGCCGACCGCAAAGTTGATCATCCAAAGGAAGAAGACGGTCGTGCCCATTCCGATGCCGCGCAGACGAAGCGGGAAAATCTCGGACAGCATCAGCCACGTCACCGGAGAAATCGCGCCCTGTTGGAAAGCCAGGAAGGTAACGGTCAGGAACAGCACGACGTAAGGCAGCGCTGCCGATCCTTCGAGCACGGACGACATCACGCCGATCAACAGCAGCGCGCACGTCGTGCCGATCAGTCCGGTAATCAGCATCGGACGGCGTCCGACGCGGCCTAGCAGCCAGATGCCGACGAAGGTGGCGACGACGGAAATGATACCGTTTGCAATGTTGCCGATCAGCGCTGCTCGGGTAGCGAATCCGGCATCTTTCAAAATTTCCGTGCCGTAATACATAATCGAATTGACGCCGGTGATCTGCTGCACGATCGCGATGCCGATGCCGATCAGCATGATCCGGCGAATCCACGGTGTACCCAGATCTTTGAAGCTCGCTTTCTGCAGTCCGCGTTCCTGATGCACGGTAGTCTCGATCTGCATCAGTTCTTCCTGCGCCTCGCCTTCGCTGCGCATCTTGCGCAGCACGCCGAGCGCGTCGTTCGTCCGGTCCTTCGCGACCAGCCAGCGCGGACTTTCCGGCACGCGGAACATGCCGATAAACAGGAAGATAGCCGGAAGCGCGGCAATGACGAGCATGTAGCGCCAAACGTGCGGATGTTCGCCCATGAACGAACCGAGAATCGCGTTGATGACGAAAGCCGCCAATTGGCCGCTGACGATCATCAGCTCGTTGCGGGTCACGATGCCGCCGCGCTGGTCCGCAGGCGCTACTTCCGCCAGATAGGACGGCACGGTTACGGATGCGCCGCCTACCGCCAAGCCGAGCATAAAGCGGGCTACGATCATGATTTCCATATTCGGAGCCAGCGTACAACCCAGCGTGGCGAAGAAGAACAGGATCGACAGCCACATAATGTTTTTGCGACGGCCGTTGCGGTCGGACAAGCGGCCGCCGAATACCGCGCCGATCGCGGCGCCGAAGAGCAGCGAACTGGACACCATCCCTTGTCCGAGCGCGTTCAGGTTAAGCTGGCTGGGATCGGACATATAAGGTAGCGCGCCGTTGATCACGCCGGTATCATAACCGAACAACAGTCCGCCGAGTGTCGAAATCAGAATGACTTTGGTCAGGAAAGACTTTTGAGCCGTGCCTTTTTGCATGTCGATCGCCTCTCTCTCAAGTCTGGATTGGAGTCTGCGCCAGCAGCCTTTCATTAATATAGCGCCTTGCCATCAAAGCGTATTCCAGCGGATGCGCCGCTTCGGGATCCTGTTCCGCTTCGACCACGATCCAACCTTTGTACCCGCCGGCAATCAGAAAGTCGAACACTTCCTTGAAATCGATGCAACCGTCGCCCGGCACCGTAAACATGCCGCTCAGGAACGATTGCATAAAGGACTTTCCGCTTCCCCGGCACTCGTCCAGCACATTCTGGCGCGCATCCTTGAAATGCACATGGCCGATGCGGCCGATATGTTTGCGCAAAACCGTCATGCAGTCCCCGTCCGACACGAAAATATGTCCCGTATCGTACAAGAGCTGCACGCGCGCCGGATCGGTGCCATTCATCAGGCGATCGATCTCCTCCGCCGTCTGGACGCTCGTTCCCATGTGATGATGGTACGCGAGACGCAGGCCGTATTCCCGAGCGATGCCCCCCAGTTCATTCAACCCTTCGCACAGCGCGTCCCATTCCGCGTCGTCGAACTTCGGTTTTTCGGCGAAAACGTTGAGCTCCGATCCCTGGACGCTGCCTGTCTGCTCGGAAACGACGATTACGTCCGCTTTTACGTCCTGCAAATAGCGGCACTGCGTCCGGAACGGGCCGACGACCCGATCAAGTCCGTCGCGGACGATGAAACTGCTGAACCATTGGCCGGCAATCCGGAGATTGCGCAGCCCGAGTTCTTTGTTCAAAATACGGGCTTCCGGAAAAAAGCCGCCCACTTCCGTTCCTTCGAATCCGGCTACGACAATGTCGCTTAACAAATGCTGCAGCGTATTGCCCGCGCCGATCTCCGGTATGTCGTCGTTCCGCCAGCCAATCGGCGCAATACCCCAGGCGATGTCTTGTTCTCTCATGACCGTTCCCCTTTGCAGTAATATGAATGCGCTTGCCTTTTTCGATGATGTATTGATTAACTTTTGATCATTATGTGATTATATAGTAATTCTAAAAGCGCTTACAGTCAACTTTTTTCTAAAAAAATTTCGCTATTTCGAAAAAAAGAAACGATAACCCTTCATTTCATTCATCAAAATACCTATTAATGGTCAACTCTTGATCACATGTATGGTAAAGCATTCAAACCTGCTTTCTCTTTGTCCGTCTAAAAATGAATATTTCACACAATCGTGTAGCAAACGCTAAAATTCGGCTTCATCGACGCCGATATATGTATTTGACCGAATTTGTCGAATTTACGAGGAGGAGAACATACACCATGAATAGAAAGCATCTGTCTGTCGCCCTGTCTTCCCTGCTCGTTCTGCCTTTACTGGCTCCGTCCGGTACACCGTCGGCTCCAACGGCTTTTGCCGCAGACGGTCCGGATCAAGAAGTGGTGATCGTCTATAAAAACGAGGACGGCAAAGAAGCCGCCCTCGAACAAAGCGAAGAAATCCGGCACGAGTTCGAAACGGTTCCCGCCGTATCGGCCGCCGTCAGTCCGGAAGAACTCCGGGATCTCGCGCAGAACCCGGATATCGCCTATATTGAACGCAATATCTCTTTCCAGACGACCGACATTGAAGGGATGGGTACGACTCCTTCCGCGAACTTCGACGAGCAGTCGCGTTGGAACTATCAAACCGTTGCCCCCAATATGATGTGGCAGCAGGGCTTTACCGGACAAGGCGTCAAAGTCGCCGTCATCGATTCCGGTATTTCTCCTCACCCGGAGTTTAAGATTGCAGGGGGCATTTCTTCCGTTGGCCCCGGCACAAACCTCAACTACGCAGACGATAACGGTCACGGCACACATGTTGCCGGCATTATCGCTGCCGATAGCGGAGCAGGTTTAGTCACAGGTATGGCTCCCGGTATCTCTCTCTACGGCGTCAAGGTATTGGATTCAGGCGGAACAGGCACGCTTCAAGATGTGCTGGAAGGCTTGGACTGGGCAATCGAGAACGATATGAATATCATCAACCTCTCGCTCGGCACTCCCGATGATTCGAAGGCTCTGCACGATATGGTCGATAAGGCCTACAATAAAGGTATCGTGGTAGTCGCTTCCGCCGGCAACAGCGGAACAGCTTCGAACGTAAATGAAGATACGGTTAACTATCCGGCCAAATATGAAAGTGTTATTTCTGTAGCTGCAGTTGACCAAAACCTGGAACATGCAGCCTTTTCATCGGCTGGACCTAGAGTGGACTTTTCCGCTCCTGGCGTTGCAATCGCATCGACGTATCCATCTGCTCTCGGTTATTCTTATCGCGGAATGAGCGGCACTTCCCAAGCGGCTCCTCACATCGCCGGCGAGCTGGCTCTGCTCAAGGAGAAAAACCCTTCGGCCTCTCCTGCCGTTCTGCGCCAACTGCTGAAAGATTATACGGTTGATCTCGGAACCGCCGGCCGTGATCGCTTGTATGGAGAAGGCTTGGTAACGTTTAAATCGACAGCCGATACGACTGCATCGTCCGAAGTCAAAGATGCAGGCGTCGTCTCCTCCACTTCGGATAGCCTGACACTGGGGTGGACGCTTCCTGCTGATTACGACTTTAAAGAAGTTCGCGTATATAATGGACCTTCTATTCAACCGACGACGGTAACAGGCATCACTTATCAAGCCACAAACCTGAATCCCGATACCGCTTACCAGTTCCGTCTCACTACAGTCGATACAGCTGGCAACGAATCATTGGGCGTTACGGTTTCGGGAAGAACACAACTTCTTCCGGCTGAGAACGAAATAGCTCAGACTCCGGTTCAACCGACTTTGACGGAACCCGCTGCGGCTCCGGATGCTCCACCTGCCGTTGTTCAAGCTCCTGTTACGGTGACGCCGGCCCCTTCGGGCGGCAGCGCGCAGATCCCTTCGGGCGGTAGCGGCGGTGGTGGCGGTGGCGGAGCAGCCGCTCCGGCACCTGTGGCTCCGGCAGCACCTGCTCCGGCAGCACCCGCTCCGGCAGTACCGGCAGCCGTCGTACCGGCCAAGCCTGCGGCCCAGCCGGCGGTAACGCCTCCGGCACCGGTCGTCTCCGCTCCGGCCCAACCTCCCGCGGCGCCTTCCGTTTCGGTCGCCCTGCCTTTCCCGGATATCAAACCGACCTTCTGGGGACGCGAGACGATCGTCTGGGGCTTTGAGCGCGGCCTGGTCAAAGGCTATGCCGACGGCCAGTTCAAGCCGGGCAGCACGGTAACGGAATCCGAATTCCTGGCCATGCTGATCCGCGCGTTCGAGCCGGAAGTGAAAAATGCCGTTTCCGGCACATGGTCGAACACGTATTACACCCGCGCCAAACAGCTGAATCTGCCGCTCAAAGGCTATTCGTCCAAAACGGCGCGCGGCCAGAAGCTGACCCGCGTTCAGGTCGCCGAGCTGCTCGCATCCGCCAACGGCGTCGAGCGCACCGGCAATGATGCGATCCGTTACGTGCTCTCCTCCGGGATCGCCAGCGGCAGCAGCAAGACGCAGAAAACGGTCGCTTCGTTCAAAGGAAACGCTACGCTTACGCGGGCCGAAGCGCTTCAGTTCATCAAGAACCTGACAGAGAAAGGCGGCGGCAGCCTGAAGTAGGATCTGCCCCGACCCAAAAAGAACGGCACACCGACTTGATCGGTGTGCCGTTCTTTGGTTTGTCATTCGGCAAATTCCGCTTTGCCTGCCTGCAGACGCGTTCTTTTTCAAACCGTTCAGTGCTTGCCCGCTTCTTCTTCGTTCAAAAACGGCTTATTGACGTAGAAATACATGAACCCCATCAGTCCGGCGCCGCCGACCAGATTGCCAAGCGTAACCGGAACCAGATTGTGTACGACGCCCGCCATGGAAATCTCCGCCGGATGGTTAACGACAAGCGCGATCGCGAACGTACACATGTTGGCAATACTGTGTTCGTAGCCCGAGATGAAGAAGCAGAACACGAACAGCATCATCGCGAACATCTTCGCTCCGTTTTCCTTCATGAACATTGGCACGAAGAACGCCATACAGACCAGCCAGTTACACAAAATCGCGCGGAAGAACAGCTGGCTCGTCGGCGCTTCCATCTTGTGCTGGACCACGTTGAGCAGAAATCCGTTGATATCCGGCGAAGCAAACAGCCCCGTCAGGAAAATGAATCCCGCGAACAGCGCCGCTCCCATCAGATTGCCTGCGTAACTCGTGACCCACAGCTTGAAGACTTCGGTCCATTTCATTTTTTTGCGCAGCGCCGTATACGTATAATAGAATGTATTGCCCGTAAACAGATCGCCGCCTCCGTAGGAGATCAGGATGATCGCCGCGCCGAACGTGATCGCCGCCATCGGATAAGCCATCGGCGATTCGACCAGGTAGAAAAAGCCGCCTGCCCGGAAAGCGACGATAACGCCAAACCCGATAAACATGCTGGCCAGAATCGAGCGCAGGATATAGCGGACGACGCTTTGCTTGTAAATCTTGTGCTTTTTGAGTGCCAATAACTCCACGTTCCTGAGAGCCTCTGTTTCCATGTCAACCTCCGCTATCCCTGGATTTTGTAGGTACGGACCGGAAAAAAGTTAAGCTGATGCGATTGTTTTATGCTTAACACGTCCGTTTGCCTTTGAATCATTTCCCCATTGTAACGGAGAGCGGAGACGACAGGTAGAGGAACACGAATGATTTTAACGTCCGCGCCGGATCTGAACGTCCGACGCTTCGGATAGGGGTTACAATTCCCGGATGGTATCGACCAGCGATTTCGTCATCATGTTGATTTCGTCCATGGAGGCGTTCACTTGTTCCGTCAACGCCGCTTGCGTTTGCGTATACGAGGTCATATTGCCGATATGCTCCAAAATTTCGTCAATGAGCATTTTCGTTTCGTTTAAAACCTTGTCGATATTGTTCGTGGCTTCCGCGCTGTGAATAGCCAGCTTGCGCACTTCGCCGGCAACAACCGCAAAACCGTTGCCGAGCTCTCCGGCTCGAGCCGCCTCAATGGCGGCATTCAGGCCGAGCAGATTGGATTGATTGGCAATTTCCCTGATCGAATCCGAGATGCTGCGGGTCGCGTCCGCGCTTTTTTTGGCCTCTTTTGCGGCCTGCGTCGATTTTTCTTGAGCTCCGGCCATTTCCTGTGCTTGGCTGGATACCGATTCGATCGCGCTTGCCATTTCGTCCATCGAATAGGAAAGCTCTTGCATACGGCCGTTCATGGCCGTCGAAACTTCGCGCTTTTTCCGCTCGAGCGTCACGTCCCGAATAGTACCGGCTACGCGCAGCGGAACTCCCTGGGCATCGCGGATCGTTTCGCCGCCGGCATGAAACCACCGATATTCGCCGCTTTTAAGCTGCAGCCGGTAATCCAGGTCATAAGGCGTTCTGCCGGAATAATCGTTCATATGCTCCGCAAACGCCTGAATCGTCCGTTCGGCATCTTCAGGATGAAGCCGGCTGCTCCAGCTGTTGAAAACGTTCGGGAAATCATTTTCGTTCTGGAATCCCAGCGTCTTTCTGAATTGGGGCGACCACCAAAATTCGTTGTTCGGATTGACGACGTCTCCCGCAACGACCGTCATGTCCCAAGGCGCCTCGACCAAAGCCCGATTGATCAATTCGTAACGGTCCACGTAATCCGCAAGTTCCTGTTCCTTTATTTTCTTGTCGTGGATATCGAAAAGGGCTCCCGCTACGCGAAGAGGAATGCCTTTCCCGTCCCTGACGGTCGTTCCGGTAGCCTGAAACCAGCGGTAGCCGCCGTTCTTCAATTGGAGCCGGTATTCAATGTCGTAGGGGGTTTTGCCCGTGTGATCCAGCAGATGGTCGGCAAAAGCTTGAAGAACCCAATGATAGTCCTCGGGATGCAGTCTGGATGCCCAGCTGTCCAGCACGTTGGGGAAATCTTTTTCATCCCTGAATCCGACCATGGCGCGGAACTCGTCGGTCCAGGTAAAAGTATTGTTGGGATTAACGGGATCCCCTGCCACTACGTCCATGTCCCACAACCCGACCTGAATAGCCTGCGTAACAAGCCGCAAACGTACGCCTATATGCTCCTCGCGCTTTTTCGCGATGTGCAAAGCCTGATTTAAATTTTGAATGAATTCTTGAAGTTGAGGGGAATAGCCCGGAGAAGAAGCGAACTCCGCAGAGTCTCCCTTTTCGGCATTTTGTATCAATAGGCGGCTTTCCTGCAGTAATGATGTAAGGTCGAAGCTGTGATTGTCTTTTCTAAACATACATTCAAATCCTTCCTATTCATGTCGATGATCAAATATTCCGCGCTTGGGAGACCTAACAATCGGACAATACAAACTTTGTGCAATCAGTCCTTGAGCTTTCTCTTTATTTATCGTCGTTCGAAAATAAAATTGTAGATAAACTCGCATTTTGTCGAATTTGATCAAATATTATGGAGACTTTAATCCGGCACGCGCAGGAACGCCGGTAAAAGCAGCTTTGAAGCCGAGCCATTTATCGCCGCGGCAAAACAAAAAAAGCCGCCGCGCCCGAAAGCGCGGCGGCCGATTCGTGTCTCGAAAATCGGATGCGATCGACATTTTTTTGATCATTTGAGCCTTCGAACCTAAGCCTGGGCCAGCTTCGCAGCCGACTCCACCCGGCGCTCTTTGGCATAAACGACGTACGTCAGCAGGCTCAACATGGCGATTCCCGCCATGGTCCACTGCACGTAGGACGCCGGCAGCGCATCGAGCATCCGGCCGGCCGTCACGGAGAACAATCCTCCGCCGACGGCGCAGCCCGCCATCAGGATACTGGTGTTGCGCGCGATATTGCGCGGCATCAGCGTCTTGGCATAGACAAGCGTGACGACATACAACCCGGACAGCGTAAGGCCGAGCAGCACGATCAGCACGTAGCCGACCGCCGCGCTGCGGTTGAGCGCAAACAGCGACAGGAGCACGACCATGCCGCCCCAATGGATAAACAGATATTTGCGGTAGCCCAATTTCTCCGCTTCGTAACCCGCGAACATCCGCCCTGCGATCATCGCAGCCCAGAATACGGTAACACTGATCGGCGCGGTTGCGGCGTCGGCCATGCCGGTCTCCAGCATCAGGGAAGGCAGGTAGTTGACCAGTCCGATATCCGTTGCCCCGTAGAAGAAGAACAGCAGCACGAAAACCGGCAGCATCAGCGCGCCCGGCGAGCGCAGAACCCGCTTGAGACGCGCGGACGGATGGTTGGTCGCCGCGGCGGCTACGACGGCCCCGACCGGACCGGAGGAAGCGGCACCGGCCGGAACGGCGTTCGGCACTTCGTTCTTATGAGCCGGCCGGAACAGCGCTTCCGCGTCGCCGAAGCGGGTAAAGCGCACGAACAGGGACAGGAAGACGCAGTAGGCGGCGATGCCGAACAAAGCGTAATTCCACAGACCGTCGACGATCAGCACGCCGATGGTCAGCGGCAGCAGCAGCGAGCCTACGCCGAAAGCGACTTCGAGGCGGCTCATGGCAACTGCGGCATTGGACTGCAGGCCTTCCAGAATAACGGCCGCAATCACCGATTCGATAATGCCTCCGAGGAATCCGGCAGCGGCGAATCCGGCGAGCAGAAGCGGCCAAGACGGCAGGAAAGCGATCATCAGGTAGGAAGCCGCCACACCCCACGCGCCGATATGCAGCATCGCTTTTTTGGACATGCGGTTCGCCAGCCACGGCTGGATCAGCATCCCGAAGATCGAAGCGCCGAACTCGATAAAGATCAGGGCTCCGGCGTCCGTATAGACGCGATCGTACAGCGGCAGCAGTACGGTGATGATGGAAGCGACGGTCACTTTGATGAACCCCATGAGCAGATAGAACAGGCTGCCCATCCAGACGAGCTTTTTCAAACGGTATTCAATCCTCCTTCAATGTATCCGTATACGGAATAGTCGGAACGGCTTGTTCGCTCGATCCGATATGCGCTGAGCTTTCTTTTTGCGAAAACGGTTTGCATGAAAGATTATACCGAAATTAAATGACTCGTACAGTGGTTTTCAAGAAAATACCGCAATAAATTTTACAACTTGCAAAAGTACCTTTTATGGATAGGCGCAGGCCGCCGGGACCTGCGGAATTCGGCAGTCGGCGGGTTCGCGGAGGCCTCAGATCGAAAAGCGCGTTTGTTCGGTTCTCTCAGGTGTTCGGCCCGTTCCGGATACGCAAAAACCGGATTCCGCTCTATGCGGAATCCGGCCGGATCTTACTGTCCCAACTGCTTGAATTGATCCATCAATCCTTGGATTTTCTGAATCGTCTGCATCACTTCGGAATTCTGCAGCAGTTCCGGCGTAAACTCGCCCGCTTCGATCCGCTGCTGCAGTTCGTCGACCTGCGTATTCAGACTGGCATTGTAGCCGGTCAGCTGTCCGTGCAGCCCCTGCGCGAACTCCGGCACATCGGTCTTGCCAAAATCGGCAATGCTCTGCTGCACCCGGTCCAGTTCCTGCGACAGTTTCTCCTGGGCCTGCGGATCGTTGACCGCATTCTGCGCCAGCTGCGGAATATCCTGCGCCCACTGCGACGCATCATTGATATAAGAGACGGCGTCGCTCGTATAACCGACGGAACGGTTCACTTCCTCGACCGCCGAACAGCCTGCAACCGGAACGGCGAACAGGGTCAGGGCCAAAATAATCTTCTTCATAATACATACACTCTCCTCGCTGCACGCATCCCTCCGCCTTGCGGCTCGGCGCCGGCGGGGAATTCGCGTCTGTTTGCGTTACATACTCCGCATGGCCGGATGAAGTTTCAATCCGGCACATTAGAAATCGATGAGAAAAATGCCGAATCCCTCGTGTACCCGTGCCGAACCCGTCAAATGCCGGCCGCTTCGGCTCCCGGACTGCCGCTCAAAGATCCCGGATCGGCACATACAAATCCGCTTCGCAGTAATCATCCCGCGCCAGCGCGATATCGATATATTCGAAATGATGCCCGTGGGCCTGCTCGTACGGCGAGCGCAGCAGCCATTCGTCCATGTAATTCCAGATCTCGTTCAGCTCATGGATGGTCAGATGTTCCGGGTGAAAGCGGCCGATATATTTGAATACCGCGTATTTCCCTGCCTGAATCTCCGCAGTGTCCCACTCCGGCGTAAGGCCCTCCAGCGAAGACACTTCGGCGGAAGTCAGATAATCCGTCGCTTTCGGTCTGTGCTCCGGCGGATACAGGGTCAGGCCGATATAGACGCCGGGCTTGAGCTTGTTCGGAATCTTTGCATACTCTCCGTAGAAAAAGGTCACGCCGTGCGTGTTCGCGGTATAACGCTCGAAATTTTCGGCGATCGGAATCGTCGCTTTGCGGCCGGCATACAGGCTTCGCGGCTTCATGACGAACATCGGCTCGAACACGACGCCGCGGCGGATTTCCTTGAGCACCGACGTATCGCAGCGCTCGACCAGCCGGATCTCTTCGGTGCCCCGGCGAAACTGCGCCGGCGTCACCCCGAACTGGCGCTTGAACGCCCGGATATACGACTGCTCATGATCGAAGCCGAACGCCAGTGCCGTACCCAGCACCGTACCCGCGCTTCTTGTATCCAGCAGGGCGTGCGCGCTGGCCGACAGTTTGCGGGCCCTGACATACTCCATCAGCGGAAGCCCGGTAGCCGCGCGCATCAAGCGATGCAGATGAAACTTCGACAAATAGGCACGCTCGGCCAGCTCGTCGAGGACGACCTTGTCCGTCAGTCGGCGCTCGACTTCGTCCAGCACGAGTTCGATCGTTTCCAGCGTCTCGGTTCCGCCCGGAATCCCCGAATTTGCCGCCGGGCGCATGCTGTCCGCCGGTTCCTGCGGGCTGCTGCCCGGTTCCCGCCCGCCTGTCGTCCAATTGGTTTGCCTATTCGGTTTGGGAGGCTGCGCTTTCTCGTTCATATTCCGTTCTCACTTTCGCCCTTGTCCCGCTGCGTGCCGGGATACCTAACTCCTTTCATCCTAACAAAAAACGCCGGAAGCGTCAGCTTCGGCGTTTGGATGTTCGACGTTTCCGTACTTCCCTGCGGCAGGGCACAATCGGCTCAGCCTTTCACCGCGCTCCCCGCCACTCCCTGAATAATATACCGCTGCCCGATCAGGAACACCGCCAGCATCGGTACGATCCCTGCCGTCGCCGCGGCCATCATGCCGTTATAATCGACCGTATTCTCCATGATAAAGTTCTGGAGGCCCAGCGGCACCGTAAACAGATTCTTGTCCAGCAGGAACACCAGCGCGTTCTCGTAATCGTTCCAATGCCAAGAGAAATCGATAATCGCAAGCGTCGCGATCGCCGGCTTGGCGAGCGGGAGCATCAGTCGGAAGAAGATGCGGAAATGGCCTGCCCCGTCGATAAACGCCGCTTCCGTGATCTCGCCCGGCACCGACAGGAAGAACTGGCGCATCATGAACACGCCGAAGATGGTGAACATGCCGGGCAGGATCAGCGCAAGGTGCGTATTGTAGATGCCGATCGCGTCGAACAGGATGAATTTCGGCACGAACAGCACCTGCGGAGGCACCATCATCATCGACAAATACAGCAGGAACAGCGGCTCACGGCCTTTGAATTTGATCCGCGCGAAGCCGTAAGCGGCCAGCGAAGACAGGAACACCGCGCCGACCGTGCTGATCAGCGAGATCTTGATCGAGTTGAGATAATAGGTCGCGAAGCCGTCGGGCCCCGTCCAGACGCGGATATGATGCTCCCAGTGCAGCGTCGTCGGGATCCATTTGACCGGATATTGGAACACTTCCGCCGGCGTCTTGAACGATGTGCCGATCATCCAGACGAACGGCACGACCATGAGCAGCGCGAAGGCGGACATGAGGAGCGTGAGCAGCACTTTGCCCGGCTTGAGGACTTCGCCGAGCCGCAGCCGCCGGGCCGGGGCGCCGCCTGCCGCTTCGGACGGATTGCTTTTTACGTTTTCCATAATCGCAGCCTCCTTCTAGTAATGGACCCAACGCTTCTGCCCGATCCACTGAAGCACGGTGAAGAGCAGGATGATCGCGAACATCGCCCACGAGATCGCGGAAGCGTAACCCATCTCGTAATAGCGGAACGCGTTCTGGTAGATGAACAGCGACAGTACGGTCGTGCTGCTGCCCGGCCCGCCCTGGGTGATCGCCTGGATGATACCGAACGTCTTGATTGACATAATGAGTCCGGTGATGAGCAGCAGGAACGTGGTCGGGCTGACGAGCGGCCAGACGACGCTGCGGATAATCTGCCACGGCTTCGCGCCGTCGATCCTGGCCGCTTCCACCAGCTCTTCCGGAATCTCCTGCAGCGCCGCCAGATAGATGATCATATTGTAGCCCAGCATGAACCAGATCCAGATGATGTCGATCGCGAACATGGAACTTTCGGTCGTGGACAGCCATCCCGGCGGATGCGAGATGCCAATCGCCCGCAGAAAGCCGTTGATCGGGCCGTCCGCCGGCTGGAACAGCAGCATCCATACGAATGCGACGGCCACGCCGCTTGTGATGTAAGGCATGAAGTACAGCGCACGCAGCGTTTTTTTCCAATAGACCGACTTGTTCAGCGCCGCCGCGACCAGAAAAGCGAGCATGATCGACACCGGCACCGACAGCAGGAACACGACCGTGTTGCGCAGCGCCGTGTAGAACAGGTCGTCGCCCAGCATCCGCCGGATATTGTCGAGCCCGACGAAATGAATCTCCGGGTTCATGAACGTGTAATCGGTAAACATCAGGTAAAACGAATAGACGGCCGGCAGGACGAAAAACAGCAGCACGCCCAGCATGTTCGGCCCGATAAACGCGTATCCCAGCAGACTTTGCCGTTTCAGCCACGATTTGCCCATCGACTCTCAACTCCTCCGCTTGTTTTCCCGTTAAGCATACGGCCTCGCGGCCGGAGCCCGGAAGGAACAGAACCCCTTGATTCATGTCACAGAAATACTCATTTGCGCGTCGGGACCAAGAAAAAAAGCGGCGCATGGATTTGTTCCATCGCCGCTTTTCTGGCATGAGCTTACCTTTTCACGAATGCCCCGCCGCTTCCCGTCGGCAGCCGGACGCTATTTGCTTTTTTTCAGCCAGGCGTTATGCTGTTTGACCATGTTCGCCGTCGCTTGCTCGACCGTCTGCGAGCCCAGGAAATATTTCTCGTATTCCTGCGCCCGCATGTCGACCATCTCCTGCGACAGTTCGCGGGTAAACGTCGGAATTCCGCTGCCGAACATGACGTACTCCAACGAAGCTTGATCGTAGGTGGCTGCCTGATCGCCGAGCATCTGCTTGAGCGCTTCATCGCGGTCGGCGGCGCTCGACGCCGGAATCCGCCCGCCCGGCGCCATCGGCATCATGCCTCCGTCGGCGTACCATTTGAGGAACTGCCAGGCTTCTTCCTTGTGCGCAGACTTGGCGTTGATCGAGATCATGTCGCCCACGCCGCCGCTGGTCGTGTAATCGTCCGCGTTCTCCATCAGACGGGGCACCGGAGCAAATGCGATCTTGAAGTCGCGCGGGAAGTCTTTCTGGTTGTTCGAGCTGCGCAGCAGCCAGCTCCCGATGTTCAGCATCGCCGCGTCGCCGCCCAGGAACAGATTCTCCACCGGCATCTTCGACGTCAGCTGCTCGCCGAGCGGCGGCGTGGAGGCGTCTTCTTTCATCATGGCGTTCAGCGTTTCCAACCATTTGCCGACGAGCGGATCGTCCATGTTCGACGTGCCGTCTTGCTTGGTATAGCCGTCCGCGACCATGGCTGAATCCAGCGGATCGGAGAAGGAAGCCATATGCTGCACCAGCCCGTAGCGGAAGCCGGATTCTTTGAGTTTGCGGGCGTATTCGCGCGCTTCGTCCCAAGTCCACTCCTGCGGAATCGGCAGGCCGGCCTTTTCCAGCGCGTCCGCGTTCAGCGCGACGAACGTGGAGTTCCGCGTGGTCGGCAGTCCGTAATACTTATCGCCGATCTTCCAGGATGCCGCTTCTTCGCCGATCATCTTGTCGATATCGTAATCGGCGAACTCCGCCATATCCAGCGCCACGCCGGACTTGGTTCGCTTGTCCAGGTTAGACATGGCGTAATTGACGAACAGATCGACATTCTGCCCCGTCGAAAGAGCCGTGTCCAGCTTCAGGTTGCCGTCGTCGTCGTTGACGTAGCGCACGTATTCCACCTGGATGTCCGGGTGCTCCGCGTTCCAGTCGTCCACGACCTGCTGCGGACCGTTTTCCGGCGGCACGCCGCCCCACATCGTCAGCTTGACCGGCCCTTCCGCTTTCTCTCCCGCTTCTCCGCTCGCTCCCGTCGCCTGCTGGTTTCCGCCCATTCCAACGCATCCGCCCAGCAGCGATGCCAGCAGCAGACCCGATACCGCGGCTCCCCATCTTTTCTTCATGCCGGTCGCGGTTTGTCCCATCGATTGACCCCTCATGATTTCGACCTCCCTAAAACTTGAAGTGGTTGCGGCTTTTCCTTTTCAATGTATCAGGGAAGCGTTTTCTTTTTTAGCCACATATCCACGTTTCGGACCTAAGAAATCTGTGAAGTTCATGGACGCAAACCTGTCGACGGCGCATCGTTTTCTTCCATACAAAGGCGGGAAAAGCGCCTGCCGCCGCAGAAACCGAATCGTCTCGAAGCCCGGGCTTCAGTTCGGACGATGCCGGAATTGGCTGGGCGTGTTCCCGGTCCAGCGCTTGAAAATCTTGATGAAATAGTTGTCGTTCGCGAAGCCTACGCGCTGTCCCACCTCGTGCACCGGCAGCCGGGTCTCGCGCAGATATTCCGCCGCTTTGGCGATCCGCACGCCGTGCAGATAATGGATCAGCGTATGGCCGGTTTTCTTTTTGAACAGGGCACTGACGTAATTCTCGCCCATCATCACGTAACGGGACATGGACTTGACGGTGATATCGCTCTCGTAATGGGCATGGATATGTTCCACGATGCGCCGCACTTCGGGATGGGCGATATCGCTCTCCGCGTAGAGACGGAACAAGCCGAGATCCGCAGGCCGCTCCCCGTCGCCCGGACCCGCCGCCGTTTCCGCCAAAGCGCCCGGTTCGAGGCCGAACCTCTCCGTCGGATCGGAAGGACCGGGAGGCTCGGCAGCGGAACGGTTTTCCGCTGCCGGCGGATTCCGCAGGCCGAACGCCGCGGCGTTTCCTTCGGCTGCCGCGCCGGGATCGGCCGCCGGCTCAAAGCGTTGGCCGCCGGCCTTGTCCGATTCGGCCAATTCCGCTCCTACCTTGCGCAGCGTGTCCCGCAGCGAATTGACGCTCATCGACAGCTTCAGAATGTAATTGGACGCGCCGTACTCCATCGCCTGCCGCACGTATTCGAATTCGCCCATGCAAGTCAGCATAACGAATTTGCTGCGCACCCCTTCGGCGCGGACGCGCCGCAGCAGTTCGATTCCGTCGAGTCCCGGCATCACGATATCCGACAGCACCAGGTCCGGCCGTTCGCGGCGGATGATATCCAGCGCTTCCTCGCCGTTGCCGGATTCCCCGATAACCCGAAAGCCCAACTCTTCCCACGAGATAATCTCCCGCACGGATTCCCGCACGAAGACTTCATCTTCCACCAGCAGCACGGTCCACACGGCTGTCGCCTCCTTCTTCATCGAATTCGGTTCGGATCGGCGGTTCGCCGCCCGGACGGTAAGGGGTCGAGAGCAGGAAAGGAATACGGAAGCGCACCGCCGTGCCCGGGCTGCGTTTTTCGATCTCCAGCCCGCTTTCGCCCCGGTACAGCAGTTGAAGGCGTTCCCGCAGATTCGACAAGCCGATGCCCTGCCGCTCCCCGCTCCGCTTCGACCGGCGCGATTCTTCCATGCCGACTCCGTTGTCTTCCACTTCAAGCTCGAGCGATCCGTTTTCCCGGCGGATGCGGATCGCGATCTCGCCGCGCCGGGGCAAAGGCGACACGCCGTGCCGGATCGCGTTCTCCACGAGCGGCTGCAAGCTGAGCTTGGGCACGAGGGCGTACTCCAACTCCTCGTCGAACTCGCACGTGACGCCGAACGAATCCCGGTAGCGCATCCGCTGAATATGGAGATACGCCTGGACCAGCTCAATCTCGTCTTTCAGATAGATCAGTTCCACTTCGGAATTCAAGCTGGCTTCCAGCAGCTTCCCGAGCGCTACGCACATCTCCGTGATATCGTCGCTGCCGCTGCGGATCGAGCTCCACTTCATCGTATTCAGCGTGTTGAGCAGAAAATGCGGATTCATCTGCGCCAGCAGCATATGCACGCGCACCGCTTCTTTCTGCCGTTCTTCGGCTTTGAGCTTGCGGATCAGCTCATGCGTATCGTCCAGCATCGTGTTGAACGTACGCGTCAGCTCAAGCACTTCGCCCCGGCTGCGCTCTTCGGAGATCCGAACGCGCAGATTCTTGCTCGCGGCTTCTTTCATCCGGGTCTGCAGCAGCGACAGCGGCTTCGTGAACGCCGACGAGATCATGAACGCGAACAGGACGAATGCCGCGGTTAACCCGTAAAAAGTCAGGAAATACCGGCTCTTGAGTTCCGAGATTTCCGCGAACAACACGTTCAGCGGAATCCGGCTGACCATGTACCAATCCAGCGATTCGATATAGACGTAATTGACCAGCATGCCGGATTTTCGGTCGGTCAGGTAAGCATGGTCGCCGCCTTCGCGAATCTGCCGGACGACGCGGTCGGTCAGCGCAGCGTCCTGCGGCGAAGCCGCCAACGCTTCCCCGCCGCCGGTCATCAGGAAATAATCCTGCCTGCCCGGCATGTCTTTGAGCGCGGAGCGGAACCAAGACGAATAATCGATCCCGATTCTCGCCAAACCGTAAGGCTCTCCGCCGGCATCCCGCATATAGGCGTATAGCGAGAGCAGATAAGGCACCGAGGAAATCTCGCGCAGGATATTATTTTCGTCGCGCGGGTCCCAGCGGTAATAAAGACCGTCCGGGGCGGCGGGGGCGGGGGCGGAAGACGCTCCCGTACTCTCCCCGCCTTCTCCCAACTGTGAAGCGAACAGTTCGCGGTAAGGCGCGTATTCGAGCTGCAGTCTCGGCGCGTAAGAGGTGTAAACGCTCTCATGAAAATCCAGCAGCGTAAAGTAAACATAAGGGTTATAGAGGAAAAAGCTGTTGCCCAGCGATTTGAATTTCTCTTCGATCAGCGCCTGATTGTCGAGCGAAGAACGGGCCTGCGGCTGCTGAAGCACACTGCGTACCGACGAATCCTGTTCGAGAAAAATCAGCGTCTTGTAGGCGATACTCATCTGGTCTTCGAGCGTACGGTTGAGCTGGACCAACTGATCGCGGCTCTGCCGGCTGATCTTCTCTTCGACGACACGTTCGATCTGACGGTAATTGTAGACGTTGAGCAGCGCGAACGGCACGAGGATCAGCAGCACGAACGCGGCGAACAGACGATGCTTCAATTTCTGCGGGACAAGCGCTCTGCGGTAAGCCCCGCGCGGCCGGCGGAATTCGGACCCTGGATTCATCGGCTTCTCGCTCCTTCGCGAACGGGATGTGTGGCTTCATTATACATCGCGGCGTCCGGGGAAACAGAGATGCCGGCGCAAAAGGTTCAAATTGCGTGGATATGTGCGACCGGATCGACGCGGCCGCGCATATCCGTCAGCGGGATGCGTAGATTTGTTCTATTCATGATCGGGCGAAATTCCGGCATGGATCGAACGCGGACCGCACAAAGATCCGGGCGGCTGAATCAGATCCGGCGGCGCCTGCGGTATTCCGAAGGCGATACGCCGGTCTCGGCGGCGAAGACGCGGCTGAGATAGAAGCCGTTCTCGTAGCCGCAGCGCTCGGCGATGTCGGACAGCGTCAGCTCGGTATCGCCGAGCAGGCGGCGGGCGCGCGCAAGCCGCAGCGACTTCAGGAAGCGCGAAGGCGTCTCGCCGAACGCCGCCCGGAAGCGGCGGGTAAACTGGACGGGACCGAGGCCGAGTTCCGCGGCCAACGCTTCCAGGGGCAGCGGCGCGCCGAATCGCGCTTCGATCTCGGCGGCGGCGCGGGCCATGAGCGCGTCTTCGGTGAACCGCGCGCCCGGCCGGAGATCGCGCCGGCGTTCGGTCTGATGCAGGCGCAGCAGGTCCAGCGCCAGATGCAGCGTCCAGGACCTGCCCGCGGAGGAAGCGTCGCTTTCCGCCCCGCGGAGATGGGCGTAGTTCGAACGCAGGCGGCGGAGATCTTCGAACGCCAGCAGGCCCGGGACCCAAGGGCAGGGACCGTCCTGTTCTTCGGACCATTCGAATTGGACGTAATGGAACGTAAGCGGCGTGACCGTCTGCCGGCGCAGCCGCCCGCCCGGCGGGCACAGCACGGCGGAGCCGAAGCCGGCTTCGCCGGCGAGAGGCAGCGCGGGCGCGCAGCGGGAAGCGGCGCGAAGCTTCGCCGCTTCGGGGAAACCGGCGGCCGGGCGCGAAGCATCCGCAGCAGGCGTCCGGCCGCCGGACGCCTGCTGCGGACCGGAATTCGGTGCCGCTTCGGAAAAGCCCGGGAGCGCCGTTTCCCTTTCCGGCTTTTCCGGAGTTCCCGGCTCTTCAAGCGGCAGTTCGACCTCGAAACGGAACGTCCCTTCTTCGACCGCGAACAGCGTCCACGTTTCGTAACGGTCTTCATCCAGATCGAAATGCGCTTTGTTCCGCCAATGAATATGTTCGTTCAGCTTCATCCGTTTCTCCTCCGTTCAAACCGCACCCGTTTAAGATCGGTTACGCGGACTTATGAAATAAAGTATATGCCTCTCGCCGTAATTCTGCATTCGAAAGCTTCTCTCCTGCTTCTATGCTGAAAGCAAAGACATGCCGGAAAACCAATCCGCGGTTAACCCGCCGCGGGCTGCCTTATGCGCAAGCTGCGGCGGCGGAATCCGGCACAGCCGAAAAAGGAGCGTGCGAACATGCGAAACGAAACGGTGCAAAGCGATATCACGGTGATCGGGGGCGGGCTTGCGGGCGTCTGCGCGGCAATCGCCGCAGCCAGGCTTGGGCGTACGGTCTCGCTGGTGCAGAACCGGCCCGTGCTGGGCGGCAACTCCAGCAGCGAAGTGCGGGTATGGGTCTGCGGGGCGACCGCCCACGGCTTGAACCGCTATGCGCGGGAAACGGGCATCATGGGCGAACTGTTCGTCGAGAACCAGTACCGCAACCCGGAAGGCAATCCGTATCTGTGGGATCTCACGGTATTGGAAGCGGTCAAAGCCGAGCCGAATATCACGCTGTTCCTGAACACGGACGTGCACGAAGTCGAAGCGGAAGGCTCCGAAGAAGAACGCCGTATTCTCTCGGTCACCGGCTGGATGATGGGATCGGAGCGGCGTATCCGTTTTGAGAGCGAGGTGTATATGGACTGCACCGGCGACGGGCTGGTCGGTTTTCTGGCGGGCGCGAAATATATGCTGGGGCGCGAAGCGCGGGAGACGTACAACGAAGAATGGGCGCCGGAAATCGCCGACGGCATCACGCTGGGCAGCACGATGCTGTTCTATACGCAGGACGCAGGAAGGCCGGTGAAGTTCGTTCCGCCGTCTTTTGCCAAAGACATCTCGCAGACGTCCATTCCGCTCAAACGGGTGATTCGAAGCGGAGATTCGGGCTGCCATTACTGGTGGATCGAATGGGGCGGCGAGCATGATACCGTACACGACAACGAGATGATCCGCGACGAACTGGCTTCGGTCATCTACGGCATCTGGGATTATATCAAAAATTCCGGCAAGTTCGGCGCGGAGAACCTGACGCTGGAATGGGTCGGTTCGCTGCCGGGCAAACGGGAATACCGGCGGTTCGTCGGCGATTACGTGCTGAATCAGAACGATATTGTCGCGCAGCGCGAATTCGACGACGCCGCCGCGTTCGGCGGCTGGTCGATCGACCTGCATCCGCCGCAGGGCATGTACGCCGAAGCCAGCGGCTCCAAGCATTACCACATGGACGGCGTGTACCACGTCCCCTTCTCGTCGCTGTATTCCGCGAACGTAAGCAACATGCTGATGGCGGGCCGCAACATCAGCGCTTCGCACGTCGCGTTCGGCACGACGCGCGTGATGGCGACCTGCGCGGCCATCGGCGAGGCCGCGGGCACGGGGGCCGCGCTGTGCTCGGCCCTGGGCGTGGCGCCGCGCGAGCTGCGCGCGCGGCATACGGATCTGCTGCGCCGGACGCTGATCCGGCGCGGGGCTTCGATCGTCGGAGCGCGCAGCGGCGACGAAGCGGACCTGGCGCGCTCGGCATCAGCGAGCGCTTCGGGCGCGCTGCGCCGCCTGGCGCTGGAGCGGCCGGGCGAAGCGTACCCGCTGAGCCGGGACGCGGCCCTGCTCTTCCCGGCGGACCCCGAAGTGTCCGGCGTGTCCCTGCTTCTGTCGGCGGACGAAGACGCCGAGGTAACGGCCGAGCTGTGGGACACCGGCCGCGGCGAGAACTACGTGCCGCATACGCTGCGGGCGGCGGCGACCGTCTCCGTCGAAGGCGGCGGCGAAGCGCACTGGGTGCGCTTCGATCTGCGGTGGCGGCCGGAGACGCCGCGCAACGCTTTCTTGATCGTACGGGCGAATGCGGCCGTACGTCTGTACCGCTCCGAAGAACCGCTGAGCGGGGTGCTGGCTTTCGAGCGCGGCGGCGAAGCGCGCGTCTCGCAGGATCTGGAAGACCGGCTCGACAATCAGCCGGTCGTCGAGTGGCAGATGCGCGGCCTGGCGCGGAAGCCGTTCTGCTTCCGCCTGGAATCGGCGACGGAAGCTTATGCGCCGGAGCGCGCGATTAACGGCTATCATCGGCCGTTCGCCGGACCGCAGATGTGGCTGTCGGAGCGGATGGACGGCGGCGGCAGCCCGGGTACGAGGCCGGCTTCCGTACCGCCGGTCCAACCCTGGCTGCGGCTCGATTGGAACGAGCCGCAGACTGTCGCCGAGATTCATCTGACGTTCAACGACGACGTGAACGAAGACCTGGTGAACCTGCATCACCACCGCACAGACTTCGACGTTATTCCCGAGCTGGTCCGAGATTACCGGCTGGAAACCGCCGAAGCGGACGGCACGCAGGATTCGAACGCGGGATGGACGACGATCGCTTCCGGGCAGGGCAACCGCCGCCGGCGAATCGTCCACAAGCTGGCGCAGCCCGTCCCGCTCCGCAGTCTACGCCTCGTCGTCGAAGCGACCAACGGCAGTCCGTATGCGGAACTGATCGAGATCCGAGTATACGACCGCGACCCGGAAGCCTTATCGGAGCTGCGCCGGGCCGACGATTGACGGTTGACAGTCGGCTTTGGGCTCTATTCCGGCAATCGGCCTTTTGTTCTCTATTCGTCTCTCGCGCCGTCTACCGGTTATAAGCTTATTCCGGATTCGGAATGAGCGAAACGATCTGTCGCGCTCGATTCTCCAACCGTAATTCCCCTTCATATGCAGCGCGCGTCTGTTTGCCCCCAGGCAATCAGACGCGCGTATTTGCTTATTCTTTTTCTTTCCCGGATCGATTATTCCGATCATCGCAAGAACGGTTCATTTTTCCTTTCTCTTCCGAAGCATACTGTAAGCAGGCGGGCTGCCCGCCGGAAAGGAGAATTCCATTTCGATGCAATCTCATTCTGCGAATTCCGATATTCTCAAGGAGGGCTCAATTTCCATGCAAACCCATAGCTCTGCATATTCCATCCGAAGCTTCCGCGAAAGCGACTTCCCGGCACTCGGTGCCTTTTACAATCAAACGGCCGAAGGACGGCGCGTCACCTTCTGGTGGGTCGGCGAACCGGAGAACTGGCCGAACGTCTACTGCGCGTTCGAAGACGACAAGATCATCGCCAAAGGCCAGGTGGACGTATTCAGCACCATGCCGCCTACGGCGAAACCGTCGAGCAAACACCGGATCTTTTTCAATTTAAAAACGCTGCCCGAACGCGAAACCGATACGGAGCTGCTCGGCGCGATGTACGAGGTTCTGCATGCCCGGGCGCTGGAACTCAAAGCCCTTCTTCCCGATACGCACGGCACGCTGCTGGGCTTCGGCAACTACGCGGAAGAAGCGGCCAATACCGGTTACTTCACCTCGCGCCCGGAATTCTCGCCGCTGAAGCGGCAGTACCGGATGTGCCATGCATTCGCGGAGCGACGCTCGCCGGACGCCGACGCAACCGTGGGCACGGAGGGGGCTACAAATGCTTTCCCTCTGCCGGACGGTTACACCTGGCGCGAATATGACGTATTGAGCAGCGGACTGGCCGATGACTATCTGGCGCTGGACATGGAGATCTGGCCGGAAACGCCGATCGGGGCGGATCGACTGGGCGATCTGTCGTCGCGCAGCGGCTGGCGGATGCTTCAGATTCATGCGGAGGGTACGGCAGCCGCAAGCCTCATGTACTGGATATCGGACGGCGAGACGGGCGAGATCGAAGAAGTGCTGACGCGCTCGAAGCATCGCAGACGCGGCCTGGCTTCGGCTCTGCTGAACCGGGCGCTGTCGGAGATCCGGGCGCGCGGCTGCGCCGATGCGGAGCTGGACGTCGAAGCGCTCAACGAAGACGCCCTGCGCGTGTACCGGGCGGCAGGCTTCGGGATCGAGACCGAGGAGCAGCGTTACGCGGCGGAATTGTAGTGCCGATTCCAGCCCGCGCGAAAGGAGTTTAAGATGAACAACTCTTCGATTTACGGCTCGATTCACGGCGAATCTGCACCGTTCACGCTGGAAAGCCGGGATATCCTGCTGCGCGAGTTCGTGCCGGAAGATCTGGACGATTTCTGCGCCGTGACCGCCGAGCCGCATATCCGCGAATTTCTGCCCGACTGGCATGTCGACAAGGAAACGCGGCGGATCTGGCTGCGCGACTACGAGATTCCCGGCAGCCGGGAATTCCTCGAAGCGGCGGCGCAGGGCGGGCAGGTCGAAGACCGGATGCTGCGGCTCGCGGTGATCGCACGTTCAAGCGGACGTTTCGTCGGCTGGTGCTGCACCGGCATCAAAGACGAGCTTCCCCGGCCTAACCGCGAGATCGTGTATGGCCTGTCCGCCGCCTCATGCGGCCGAGGATATATGACGCAGGCCGTAACGCTGCTTGCCGATTGGCTGTTCGCGCATACGGACATTCGCCTGATCAACGGTCTTGCCCGCCCGAATAACGTCGCTTCGAACCGCGTGCTGCAAAAATGCGGGTTCGAACGTCTCGGCGAACTCATGCTGGAAAACGGACGTTTTCTGCACTACGCGCTGGAGCGCAAGGCGGACCGAAACCCCGAGCGAAAACCGATGCCCGACAAAACCGAGCAGCCGGATATCGCAAACGAAAACAAATCCGCGCAGCTCCCCCATTCGGGGGAGCTTTGCTTGCAAACGGCGACCGAAAACGATGCGGAAGATCTGCGCGCGCTGATGATCGAGATCGAAACGGACGGCACGGAAGATCCGCTGCAGAGCGAAGAGTCCTGCCGTGCGTTCGGCCAGTCCGCCGCTGCTCTGCACGAAGCGATGGACAGACTGTCCTCCGGAACCGGGGCGGATAGCGCCAACGGAAAACCTTTGCCGCCGCGTGCTCCGGCAGACATGGACGCCCTGCTCCGCCGCCCGCTCCGGATCATTCTTGACTATATCGGCGAAGATCATCCGGAGGCTCCGTTTCTGCGCCGCTACGCGCAGGGGCTGGAGACGGCTGCTGCCGAAGCCGCGGCGAACGGGCTGGACTTCGGACTGTGCCACGGCGACATGCACGGCAACAACAACGCGCTGCGGCAGGCGGATCGGTTTGCGCATTTCGACTTTGAGTTTGCCGCGCCCGGTTGGCGGGCCTGGGATCTGGCTCAGGTCAAGAACCGCAAGCGGCAGTCTGCCGAGCGGATCGAACCGCTGTGGCAGGCGTTTCTGGAAGGTTACCGTTCCATCCGTCCTTTCGCGGAAGCGGATGAAGCGGCTGTCGGGACGTTCATGCTCGTCCGCCGCTTCTGGACCATGGGGCTCGACGCGGAGCTTGCGCCGATGTGGGACGGAGCCCTGGATTTCGGCGAAGACTGGCTCGCCGGCTTTCTGGAAGAATTCCGCCGCAACGAGGTCGGCCAATCCGCGGCAGTCATCCCGGAAGCTTAAGCAAGACGCGGCGAAGGCCGCGCGGCTCCCAGACAAAAAAGGACGGAACGCGGCCCCCTGCCGCGTTCCGTCCTTTTTTGAACCCCGGATAAGCGTCCGTCTACAGCAGGCCTTCCGCCGCATACAGATCCAGCGCCGTCTGCACGATCCGCTCGTCGATCCCCGACCGCCGCGAGATGCGCCGGGCCCAGGTCTCTTCCCCGAACGGATCGCTCTCATGGAACAATCCGCGGTCGCTGCTGATCTGCGATTGACCGTTCTCATACTCCCAATGCACGATCCGGTCGTCACAAAGGCGAATACGCCGTTCCACAAGCGGCAGCGACAGCAGACTCTGCGAGTAAGCGGCGGCTTCCCGAAATTCCGATTCTCCCGCCGGATTCAGATCGAATTCCGCCCGGCTTTCTTTGCCGCCTGGACGGATATAGCGGATAAGAGCTCTGCCGCCGTCCGAAGCAACCGCGATATCCGCCCCGGGGAAAAAGCCGGAAAGCGGCGATTCGCTGTATTCTTCGGTATCCGGATCGACGAGTATCGGCTGAAGCCATTGGTCGCCGAGGTCGCACAAATACCGTCTTCCGCTTCCATCCATCGCGATCACGGCCGCATGCGCGTCCTCGGTACCCAGATTTTCTCCGACCGGGTAGCAGACGACCCCTTCGCTCCGCAGCTCGTCCATGAGCCAAAGGGCCAGATCGAAACAGTTCCCGGATGTGCCGTACTGGGTACGGTGTTCGCGCATTCGAGCCACGCTTCTCGGCTTGAACGGCTCGCCGTTCGCATGCAGCCAGGCTTTCGTGATCGTCTCCATCGGAAATTCGTCAAAACGTTTCCATACCCGTAAAATTTCTTCCGTCGCCTTCATTCGAGTTTCCATTCACCCTTCCCTTTCGGATCGGCCCATCCGCTTTCCGAAAGTGCAGCATTTCCATTTTCAATCGCCGATTGATATAGATTCTACTGTATATTTAACCAACAGCCAATGAATCGATGGTCTCAGAACACGTTTTCGGGAAAATAAAAAAAGCCCCTCCCTTTTCGCCGGAATAAACGTCATGTCCGGTTTGCCGATCGCGGACGGTTGCTTTATCATAAAAGAAAGTTTGCCGGCTGCCCCAGGGCAGCCCCGACACAGGAGGGCTATACCATGAGCGAAAAACGCGGATTGACCGCGGAAGATCTCTACCGCTTCGTCTGGGTGGGCGCACCCGACGTCTCGAAAGCGGACGGACGCATCGTCTACACCGAACGGACGGTCAACGCAGCGAAAGACGGCTACCTTGCAAGAATCCGCATGCTTTCGCCTGACGGCTCAAAAGATACGGTGTTCACATCGGGCGAGCAGGATGCTTCACCGAGCTGGTCGCCGGACGGCAGCCGATTGGCCTTTGTCCGCAAACAGGGCGGCAAGCGCCAGGTCTGGCTGCTTCCGGCAGACGGCGGCGAAGCCCGCGTGCTGACGGATCTGCCCGAAGGCGCGGGAGACTACGCCTGGGCTCCCGACGGTTCCAGGCTGCTGGTCTCTTCGCAGTCCGAAGCGGAGCTTGGCGGCTCCGGCGAGGAAGCCCCCTATCCAGGCAGCGGATCGGGCACCGAACCGAACGCAGACGTGTCCGGACCGGACAAGCCGCTCAAAGAAGTGGTAGTCGACCGGATCCGCTACCGAGGCGACGGTTCGGGACTGTGGAACGGCAGAAGGAATCATTTGTTCGTCGTAGATGCCGCCAGCGGCGAAGCGAAGCCGGTGACCTCCGGCGCGTTCGATATCGGCAGCTTCGCCTGGTCGCCGGACGGCTCGAAGATCGCTTATACCGCCTACATTCCGGAAGACGGCGAAGACGGGACCGATCCGGACCTGCTGCTGGTAAGCGATCTGTACGTCGCGGACGCGGACGGCGGCAATCGCCGGAAGCTGACCGATTCGAGCTGGAGCGTCGGGCAGCCGGCCTTCTCGCCGGACGGTTCGAAGATCGCGTTCTTCGCAAGCGACCGTTCTTATCACAACGCGACGCTGAACCGGCTGTACAGTATCCCGGCCGAAGGCGGAGACATCGTCTGCCTGGCGGACGACCGCGATCTGCTGATCGGCAACTTTGTCGTCGGCGATATGCGCTCGGGTCTCGGTTCGCCCGAACCGCTGTTCTCCGAAGACGGCCGTTCGGTGTACGCGCTGTTCACGCGTCACGGCAGCGCCGGTCTGGCCCGCTTCGCGGCGGACGGCTCCGGTCACGAAGTGCTGCTGGAAGGCGGTCGCGACGTGTACCAATTGACGCCCGACCACCGGGGAGGTTTCGTCGTGGCGATCTCCGATCCGCTGAATCCGGGCGATCTGTACCGGTTCTCGCCGGATACGGGAGAAGAAACGCGCCTGACCGACGCCAACGGCGAATGGCTGGGCGAACAGGAGCTGAGCGCGCCGGAACCGTTTTGGGTAAAGACGAAGGACGGCTGGAACGTGCAGGGCTGGATCATGAAGCCGGTAGGCTTCGACGCGGCGGCTTCGAGTTCGGCGGGATCTCCGAAAGTGCCGACGATTCTCGAGATCCACGGCGGCCCGCATATGATGTACGGCCATACGTTCATGCACGAATTCCAACTGCTGGCCGCCAAAGGCTATGCGGTGATCTTCTCCAATCCGCGCGGCGGCCATGGCTACGGGCAGGAGTTCGTCAATGCCTGCCGGGGCGATTACGGCGGCGGCGACTATCGCGATCTGATGGAGATCGTCGGTCACGCGCTGGCGAACTACGATTACGTCGACGAGACGCGCCTCGGCGTAACGGGCGGCAGCTACGGCGGCTTCATGACCAACTGGATCGTCGGCCATACGGACCGCTTCAAGTCGGCCGTGACGCAGCGCTCGATCTCGAACTGGATCTCCTTCTACGGCGTCAGCGATATCGGACCGTACTTCACCGAAGACCAGATCGGCGGCGATCCGTGGCAGGACACGGAACTGCTCTGGAAACATTCTCCGCTCGCCTACGTGCAGCAGATGCGCACGCCGCTGCTGATCCTGCACGGCGAGCAGGACCTGCGCTGCCCGATCGAACAGGGCGAGCAGCTGTTCATCGCGCTCAAGCGCCTCGGCCGCAAGACCCGGCTGGTCCGCTTCCCGGGCGCCAGCCACGATCTGTCCCGCGGCGGCCATCCGTCGCTGCGGGTCGCGCGGCTGTCGCATATCGCGGGGTGGATGGACGAACATTTGTAGGTTTCGTTTCCCTGCCGGATCTTCTCCGCCTAGTCGCAATTCCGTATGCAAGCCTGCCGCTTCGGCAGGCTTTTTGCGTACAGTCGGAAGCTTGGGCAGTGGGCCGTGCCTGCATTTACCTCTCTCCTCCCTCCACTTCGTGATCTACCTCACATCCTCCACCCCACCAACCCTGCTATGCTAAAAAGTTTCAAATACCACATCCCTCTCCGAGAAACAATGGCTCGTTCGGGCATTTGTTTTCTTTTTCACAAAATCGACGCAAAGCTTTGACCCTTTTTTGAAACTGCTTGTTCCGCGCTCTAATCCGGCAAAAACCCCCGATATACTGAACTCAATTCATTTGCAGAAAATGAAATAGAGAGAACAGGAAAGGGGATTACCGCATGGTCGTCGATACCGTACTGTGGAGCCGGCTCGTTACCGGGCTTACGCTGTCGTTCCACGTTATATTCGCTACGATCGGAGTCGCGATTCCGCTGATGGTTGCTATCGCCGAATTCGTAGGGATCCGCAAAAAAGACAATCATTATACGCTGATGGCCAAACGCTGGACAAGGGGATTCGTCATTTCCGTGGCGGTCGGTGTGGTCACCGGTACTGCCATCGCGCTGCAGTTGGCGCTGGTCTGGCCGAACTTTATGCAGCTGGCGGGCAATGTCATCGCCCTGCCGCTGTTCATGGAAGTATTCGCCTTCTTTTTCGAAGCGATCTTCCTCGGGATTTATTTGTACACCTGGGACCGTTTCCGCAATCCGTACCTGCATTGGCTGCTGACCGTACCGATCGTGCTGGGAGCCGCCATGTCGGCGTCCTTCATCACGTCGGTCAACGGTTTCATGAACCAGCCGGGCGGCTTCGTGCTGGAAGCGGGCCAATTCATGGCGGTGCATCCGCTTCAGGCCATGTTCAACGAAGCGACGCCGTCCAAGGTATTCCACGTGCTGGCTTCCGCCTATATGACGGGTGCCGCGCTGCTGGCCGGGATCGCGGCTTTCTCCATTCTCAAGAAAGGCGCGACCGATTATGCCAAAAAAGGCCTCAAGCTAATGATGGGCGTCCTGCTGCTGTTCAGCTTTTTGACCGCGATTGCGGGCGATACGTCGGCCAAGTTCCTTGCCCAGCATCAGCCGGAGAAACTCGCCGCGGCCGAATGGCATTTCAAGACGGAGCAAGGCGCCGATCTGATCTTCCTCGGCTGGCTGAATGCGGAACGCGAGATTATGGGCGCCCTGCATCTTCCGAAAGCGCTCAGCTTCCTCGCTTTCAGCGACTTCAACGCGGAAGTGACCGGCCTCGACGAGTTCCCGGTCGACGAACAGCCTCCGCTGCTGGTGCATTATCTGTTCGATGCCATGGTCGGAGTCGGCTTCGCGCTGCTGGCGCTGTCGGCGCTGTTCTTCCTGCTTCTGCTCTGGAAAAAGCGCAATGAACTCAACCGCTGGATGCTGCGCGCGATCGTATTCGGCGTGCCGCTTGCTTTTCTCGGCGTCGAGCTGGGCTGGTTCTATGCGGAAGTCGGACGGCAGCCGTGGATGATTCGCGGCTATATGCGGGTCGAAGAAGCCGCCACGACTTCGCCGAGCATCATGATCCTGTTCTTCGCGTTCCTGCTGCTCTACATCCTGCTCGGCACGATGTGCGTATTCGTTCTGCGCCGGCTGTTCCGGGACAATCCGGCCGAAGCGGAACTTGAAAAAGCCGCCAAAGCCAAGCCGGACTCGCTGCGCAGCGAACAAGCCCAGGAAGAAGGTGACCCGGTATCATGAGTTACGAAATTCTCGGCATTTCCGTCTTGTGGATCTTTCTGTACGGCTATCTGATCGTCGCCTCGATCGACTTCGGCGCGGGCTTCTTCGCTTTCTATGCGCGTCTGACGGGCAACGATCATCTGATCAACCGGCTGATCTCCCGCTACTTGTCTCCGGTCTGGGAAATCACGAACGTGTTCTTCGTCTTCTTCTTCGTCGGTCTGATCGGGTTCTTCCCGGACGCGGCGCATTATTACGGATCGGCGCTGCTCGTTCCCGGCAGTATCGCCATTATCCTGCTCGCGATCCGCGGCTCGTTCTATGCGTTCGAGAACTACGGCTCGAAGAAAAATATCGTATTTCTGTTTCTGTACGGCGCGACCGGCCTGCTCATTCCGGCTTCGCTGTCCGTGGCGCTGGTGCTGTCCGAAGGCGGATTTATTAGCGAAACCAACAGGGTTGTGACGCTGGACTATCTGGCGCTGTTCACCAGCCCTCTGGCGTGGAGCATCGTCGGTCTTGCTCTGACCTCCGTTTTGTTTATCAGCGCGTCGTTCCTGGCTTTCTACGCTTCCCGGGCGGACGACAAGCCGGCGCTGGAACTGATGCGCGGTTACGCGCTGTTCTGGAGCACGCCGACGATCATCGCCGCGTTCACGTCCGTGCTGTACCTGAGCCAGCATAACAACCGCCATTTCCAGAACATGATGGATCTGTGGTGGCTGCTCGGACTGTCCGTGTTCTTTTTCCTGATCGTGCTGTGGCTGCTGTTCAAAGGCCGCCGCTACGGCTTGGCGTTCATCGGCCTGATGCTGCAGTTCCTGAGCGCTTTCTTCGCCTACGGCATCGGTCACTACCCGTACATTCTCGACCCGTACATCACCGTTCAGGGCGGGGCTACGCAGGAAGCGATGGGCATCGCGCTCGTGGTCGTCTTTATTGCCGGCCTGCTGCTGCTGATTCCGTCGCTGGCGCTGGTCTTCCGGCTGTTCCTGTTCGACGCGGACTATGTCAAAGGCAAAAAGTGAGGAGGCGGACGGCCATGAACACAAATAAATCCGGACGCGCAAACCGAAAAAGCGGCCTGTTGGCCGAACTGATGGCCGCGCAGAAAAAAAGAACGGGCCTTATCCGGCTGCTGACGCTCGGACTCGGGGCCGCGACGATCGGCCAGGCCGTTCTGATGGCCGGGGCGGTGCAGCGCGTATTCGTGGAAAAAGCGGTTCCGGCTTCGATGATCGCCATCTTCGCCATGCTGCTGGGCGTCATGGCTGTCCGTACGCTGCTCGCTTATGCCAACGGAAGGATCGGCCTGCGCATTGCGGCGGACGCCAAGCAGACACTGCGGGCGAAGCTGCTGCGGGCGCTTGCGTCCAATCCGCTGATTGCGTCCCGGCAGGGACAGACGGGCGGCAAAGTCAGCCTCGCCCTCGATACGGTGGACGAAGCCGACGCTTATTTCAGCCAATATACGCCCAAAATGATCGAAGCTTCGATCGTGCCGCTGCTGATTCTGGCCGCCGTCTTCGTGCTGCATGTGCCGTCGGGACTGATCCTGCTGTTCACGGCTCCTTTTATCCCGCTGTTTATGGCGCTTGTCGGCATCCGGACCCAACAGAAATCGGAAGAGAAGTTCGAACAGCTCGTCCGATTTTCCGGCACGTTTCTCGATTCGCTTCAAGGCCTGGTCACGCTCAAGCTGTTCGGGCGGGCCAAGCGGCAGGAGCGGGAGATCGAGCGAAGCAGCCTGTCCTACCGCGATGCGACCATGGACATTCTGCGGGTAGCGTTCACCAATACGTTTGCGCTGGAGACGATCGTGATGCTGGGCATCGGGATCGTGGCGCTCGAACTGGCCCTGCAGCTCGTCGTGTTCCGCAGCATGCAGTTCCACGCCGCTTTTCTGATCCTGCTGCTGGTGCCCGAATTTTATAATATGCTCAAAAATATGGGCACGGCCTTCCACGGCGGACGTACCAGCCTCGGGGCTATCCGCAATATCGAAACGGCGCTGGCGGAATCCGCAGCCGGCCGGGAATTCGCGGACAACGAAGCTGCGGACGAAATCTTCCCTGCCCTGCCGCAGGCTGCGGCGCCTTCGATTGAGCTGTGCGACCTGGACTTCGATTACGGTCCGGATACGTTCCGGCTGCAGGCCGGCTCGCTGCGGATCGAGCCGGGCCAGCAGATCGCGATCGTCGGCCGCAGCGGCTCCGGCAAGACGACCCTGCTGCATCTGATCGCGGGACTTCTTCCTCCTTCGTTCGGCGAAGTCCGGGTCGGCGGGCGCAGGCTGACTCCAGCCCAAGAAGATTCCTGGTTCCGGCATGTCAGCTATATTACGCAGCATCCGTATATGTTCACCGGCACTTTTGCCGAAAATATAGCGATCGGCGCAGGCCGCGATGTGTCGCGCGAAGAGATTGTCCGTGCCGCCGAAGCGGCAGGGCTGTCGGAGCTTGCAGCCGAGCTCGAGCACGGTTACGACACATTGATCGGAGACGGCGGCCGCGGACTGTCCGGAGGCGAGATGCAGCGTCTGGCGCTGGCCCGGGCTTTTCTGAAGCGCCCGGCCGTGCTGCTGTTCGACGAACCGACCGTCAGTCTCGATCTGCATACGGAACAGATTCTGATGCGGGCGATCGCGGAATTGTCGCGCGGGGCAACCGTGCTGACGATCGCCCACCGTCTGCATACGATCCGGCATGCGGACCGCATCTTGTTTATGCAGCAGGGTGTCTTGATCGGCAGCGGCAGCCACGACGAACTGCTGAACACGCTGCCGCAGTACGCCGAAATGGTCGATATTCAGCGCGAAGGGGTGACGGCGTGAACGAACTTTCCATTTTTGCCAAAGCGATGCTCAAAGAACGCAAAGACATTCTGCTTTCGATTCTGGGCGGGTTTTTCGCCGGAATCGCAGGGGTTGTCCTGTTCTCGACCAGCGGCTACCTGATCGCGAAAACGGTCTTCGTACCGCCGCTGTACACCCTGATTCTGCTGACTTCGCTGGTCAAAATTCTCGGTCTGGCCCGCGCGGCGAGCCGCTACGGGGAACGGCTGTTTTCGCATCGGGCCACGTTCTCCCTGCTCAGCCGGCTGCGGACCGATTTCTTCGGCAGACTGATTCCGCTCACCCCCGGTATCCTGAACCGCAAGCGCAGCGGCGACCTGCTCGCACGGATTGTGGGAGACGTGGAAAGTCTTCAGTTCTACTTCCTGCGCGTCGCCTACCCGCCGATCATTGTCGCGTCGGTCTTTCTGGCCACCGTGATCTTCGCTTCGTTCTTCTCGCTGTGGATTGCGCTGCTGCTGGTTGTCGGAATGCTGGTGACGGCTTTCGCCATTCCTGCCGCGGTGACGGTCGGGCAGCGCCGAACGAATGGACAGGTCCGCCGAAGCCGCGCGGACCTGTCCGCCGAAGCGACCGAAATGCTGTACGGCTTCATCGACCTCAAAGTCTACGGGCGGCTGAAATCCCGCGAAGAACATCTCGCTGCCGCATCCGCGGAATTGACTCAGGCCCAGCAGGCGGACGCGCTGCGTCTGCTGCGCGGACAATCGCTGCACAGTTTCATGACCTTTTTCGTTTCCTGGGGCGTGCTTGTGCTCGGCGCTTGCCTGATTGCGAACGGCTCTATGGCCGGCGTGTTCCTCGCCATGCTGATCATGGCTTCGATGACCGTATTCGACGAATCGGCGGCGATGGCGACCCTGCCCGCTTATAAGCGGGACAGCGAATTTGCCGCCAAGCGTCTGAACGAAACGTTCGCCGCCGAAGCCATAAGCGGACCGGACACGGATCCGCCGGGGAAACTGGAAGAGAACGCGGCGATCTCCGCCGAACTGGACCAGGTCGTCTTCCGGTACGCGGAAGATTGGCGGCCGGTGCTAAGCGGCGTCTCGCTTCGCTTCGAAGCGGCTTCCAAGACCGCGATCGTCGGGCCGAGCGGCTCGGGCAAGACGAGCATTCTGGAGCTGCTGCTCAAACTGCATGCGCCGACGGAAGGCCGGGTCCTTGTGAACGGCCGTCCGATCGGCGAACTAAGCGAAGAAGACCTGTGGAAGAGCACGAACGTCGTGCTCCAGCAGAGCCACTTTTTCCGGGGAACGATTCGCGAAAATCTGCTGCTCGAAGACGATACGCGGAGCGAGCGCGAACTGCTGGGCGTACTGGCGCAGGTCGATCTGCCGAATAAGCGGCTGGAGGATCCCGTACTGGAAAAAGGCGAGAATCTGTCCGACGGCGAAAAGCAGCGCCTGGCGATTGCCCGCGCGCTGCTCAAAAGCGGCAGGCTGTGGCTGCTCGACGAGCCGACCTCCTCGCTGGATTACGTGACCGAACGCCGCGTGCTCGAAGCGCTGCTGGACAAAGCGAAAGACGATACGCTGGTGATGGTCTGCCATCGCCTCGCCGGCCTGGAGCGGATGGACCGGATCGTCGTCGTGGACCGCGGCAGAATCGTGGAGCAGGGCACATACGACGGACTAATGCAGAGCCGCGGCTATTTCTACGAAATGAAGCAGATCGAGCGGCAGATGATCGGACAATCCGGCAGCGGAACCCGGGCCGTCTAACGGACCGGCCGGCTCCGGGAAACGCCGGACCGATCCGAATGACCGATAAAAAAAGCGGGCCGTCCCTGGTGGACGGCCCGCTTTTTGGCATTGGGGATTCGATCGATCGCAATTAATGCCCGAAATTCTCTTCTTCCGGCACGTCCGTCTCCAGGTAGCGGATAAACTGCCGCAGCCGGCCGGCCAGGTCGCGCGAGATCTCGCCTTTCTCGAACAGACGCTGCACATGGTCGCGCTGCTCCTGAATGGCGGAGAGACGTTCCTGCATCCGTTCTTCTCGTTCTTCGCGTTCTTCCGCGGTTTCTTCGCCCAGCAGGCCGAAATCCGTCTTCGCCAGCCGGCCGATCAGCTGGTTATAGCCGTCGGTCAGGCGCTTCGCTTCGGCCCGGTTGGAATCGTTGGTACGCTTGTCGATCGCTTCGATCGCGGCCTGCGCCATACGCGTCTTGGCCGTCTGCAGCGAACAGAACGCATGCTTGTCGGTAAGTTCCCCGCGGCGGCCGCGGGCGAACAAAGCGGCGGCAAAGCGGCCGATATCGGCCGCCGGCGCGGTAACCCGGGCTTCCAGACGGCCCGGAATGCTCTCTTCGATCCGGGCCAGATGTTCGAACACCGGAGTCGCTTCTTCCTGGCCGAGATCGCCGTCCTGCACCATCTTGCTCAGTTCCCGGCGCTGCGCGCGAATACCGGCGTACATCAGGTCGGCTTCGCGGCGCGGTGCTTCGGGATCGGAAGCGTAGGCACTCGTCGCCTCCTCCATCCGCTGCAGGTATTTCGTGAAATCGTGAATTTCGGCCGCATTGACGCCCGAACGGCCTTCGGCCAGCTCTTCCTGGCCGATCCGCTGCGCAATCGCGCTCAAGATGCGGCGCTTCAGCGGCTGCTCGGCCTGCGGCGTCTCGGCGGCTTCCTTGCCCGACAGCAGCGGCAGCAGGATACTCGCCGCCAGCAGGGTGAACAAGATGACTCCTGCCGCCAGGAACAAGATGAGATTTCGTTCGGGGAACGACACCCCTCCGTTGAGAACGAGCGGAATCGAGAACGCACCCGCAAGCGTGACCGCTCCGCGAACACCGGACAGCGCCGTCTGCAGCGCAGCCTGGAACAGCGATTTTCCGGTGCGGCCAAGTCCCCCTCCCCGGCTTGTGAAGAACCAGTAGGCATAGATCCACAGGAAACGAAGCACGATCAGCCCGACGGATATCCACGTGACATGCCACAGGGCGCCGAAGCTGCTGATCGCCGGATCCGCGAAGACCGTGCCCAGCACTTCGGGCAGCTGCAGGCCGAGCAGAACGAACACCAGGCCGTTCAGCACATAGAGGAATACCGACCAGGTGCTGTTCGAGACCACCTGGAGTTTGACCCGAACCGATTCGGCCCGATCGCGTTCGATCGCATGCACGACGCCGCCCGAGACGGCCGCCAGGATACCGGACAGTCCGAAATGCTCGGCGACCAGGTACAGCACGAACGGCGTGACGAGCTGGATCAGCACATGCAGCGTTTCGTCTTCCATCCCGAGCCGGCGCAGAAATACCCGAATCCGGATGATGACAAAAGACAGCACGGCGCCGACCAGCAGGCCGCCGATCGCGATCAGCAGAAAGCTCAGCGAAGCTTGATAGATGGAGAACGCGCCCGTCACGGCGGCGGCAACGGCAAACTTGAAGGCCACGAGGCCCGAAGCGTCGTTAACCAGCGCTTCGCCTTCCAGCAGCCGCATAATATCTTTCGGCAGTTTGATTCGCCCGGCAATCGAGCCGACCGCCACCGCGTCCGTCGGCGACAAGATCGCCGCCAGGGCGAAAGCCGCGGCCAGAGGCATCGTCGGGATAACCCAATGAATCAAATAGCCGAACACGAGAACGGTAACGAAGACGAGTCCGAGCGCCAGCAGCAGGATCGGGGCTCTTAGATTCCATAATTCGCGGCGCGGAATGATCCGCCCGTCATTGAACAGCAGCGGCGCGATGAACAGGACGAGAAACAATTCGGGCTCCAGCGGCACATGGATATGCGGCGGGAGCAGTTCGGCCGCGACACCGAGACCGATCTGGATGATCGGAACCGGCACAAAAGGCAGAAAGCGGTTGATCACGTTCGAAAGCCCGATGATCGCGAGCATGAACAGAATACTGATAAAAAGCTCCATTCGGCGTTTGCTCCTTTTTGGTGGGATAGGCAGTCACGTTCGTCGGGCGAATCCGGCAGCGGCCGAAGAGTGTCCGTGCTCAGTCGGGCGTTTGGGCCGGAGCCGAAGGCAGCAGTCGGCGTACGGCCCGCGCCAGCTCTTCGGCAACCGCGGCGACCCCGCCGGGAATATCTTCTTCGCGCACCCCGGATACGTTCAGTTTCAGCATCTCCTCGGCCGGGAAGCCGTCCAGATAATGGGCTGCGGCGCTTTCCGCGCGGATACACCGGCGGCCCAGACGTTCGACAACCGCAGGCAGCGCGGCGGCCGTCCGCGGAAGCAGATGCGTATGAATCCCTCCGGGCGAAGGCGGGGGGCCCGTGAAGACGTCCGGATACTCTTCGCGGGCTTGGCAGATCGCGGCGCCGAGCAGTTCCGAACGCCGGCTGTAGCGTGCGCGGATCTTCTCCCGGTGCCGATCGAACATGCCGCTTTTGAGATACAGTTCCAGCGCGGCCTGCGAGAGCATCGAACTGTCGATGTCCAGCAGCTGCTTGTAGCGTCCGAACGATTCGGACAGTTCGCGGGGCAGCACGGCCGCTCCGACGCGCAGTCCGGGGAACAGGATTTTCGAGTAGCTTTTCAGATAAATCGTTCTCTCTTCCCGGTCGTACGCATACAGCGGATCGGACTTGGCATCCTGCTCCAGATCGGCCATATAATCGTCTTCGACCAGATAGACGCCGTACCGGGCGGCCAGCTGCACAATCCGCTCTTTCTGACGCCGGGTATACGAACTGCCGAGCGGATTGTGGAAGCGCGGAATCGTATAGAAAAATTTGATCCGCCCTCCGCGGAAGATCCGCTCCAGTTCATCCAGATCGATACCGTCGGCATCCCGGCGGATGCCGACGGCGGGGATGCGGTGAGCTTCGAGATACGCGATAAACAGCGGATAAGTCGGCTGTTCGACCAGCACCGTCTCCGCTCCTCCCGGAAACGGCATGCCGGCCAGCAGCGTCAGCGCCTGCTGCGCACCGGAAGTGATGAAGATGCGCTCGGGCTCCGCAAATACTTGATACCCCGCCAGATGGCGCTGCATTTCCCGGATCAGCGAAGGCAGTCCCCGGGGCGTTCCGTATAGGAACAGATCGTTCCGATAGGTGTCGATCGCTTTGTTCAGACACTGTTGAAAATCGAGGTACGGGAAAATTTCGGGATCCGGCGCGGAATGGGCCAAATCGATCGTCCGGCTGCGCCGCTCCGTCTTCGCGGCCCGGCCGAGCACATAATAGCCGCTTTTGGCCGAAGCGTAGATCAGATGGGTGCGTTCAAGTTCCGACAGGGCGCGGATCACCGTACTCTTGCTGCAGACATACCGTTCGGAAAGGGTCCGAATCGAAGGGATCTTGTCTCCTTCCTTCATGGAACCTGCGATCATCCCTTCCAGCTCGTTCAGCAGCTCCATATATTTGTACATGCTGCGTCTCCCCCTATCTGTACCGGTACAGATCATCATTATGTCTATTGTAGCATGCCGGGGCGATGTTTAGAATAAAAAGTGCAGATGCGGCCGCACTGCCTGCCGAGATCGTACGGATCCGGGAATGCCCGGCGTTTCCCGATCTCCCGAGTATCCGGATAAACGCCGGCTCCGTACCCGCTTTCGTCCCTCGGACATTTACGCTTCGGAGGTTGACTGCCCATGCCTACCCGGCCTGCAAATCGGGCTTACGCGGCCGCGATTCTGAACGCGCTGATTATCGGATTTTCTTTTTTGTTCGTCAAAATCGCGCTCCAAACCGCCGACCCGCTCGATATTCTCGCTTACCGTTTCCTGTTTGCGTTTGCCGCCGCTTCCCTGTTTGCTTTTCCCAAGCGCAGCGGCCTGCGCAAGATCCGCAGCGGCGCCCTGCGCATTCTGCCGGTCACGATCTTCTACCCCGTCGCTTTTTTCAGCCTGCAGACGTTCGGCCTGCTCTACGCTTCCTCGGCCGAAGCCGGCATGATTCAGGGCGCGGTGCCCGTGTTCACGCTTATTCTCGCCGGACTTATGCTCGGCGAACGGTCGAGCTCCATGCAGAAAGTCTTTACGCTGCTGTCCGTCATCGGCGTCGCCTGCCTGTTCGCAGGCCGGGAAGGCGCGGCTTTCTCCGCCAGCCTGATCGGCATCGGGCTTCTGCTTGGCTCCGCTTTCTCGCAGGCCGGCTATAACGTGCTGGCGCGCAGGCTGAGCGGAAGCTACAGCCCCAAGGAACTGACCTATTTCATGAACCTGCTCGGCTTCGCCACGTTCGGGCTGCTGGCGCTGATTCGTCATGCTTCAGCCGGCACGCTGCCGGAACTTGCCGCGCCGCTCGCTTCGCCTTCTTTTCTGGCCGCGGTGCTCTACCTCGGCGTCCTCTCTTCGCTGGCGACTTCGTACCTGTCCAATTACGCGCTGTCGCGGATCGAAGCTTCCCGCATGAGCGTATTCGGCAGCCTGTCCGCCGTCGTCGCGCTTGCAGCCGGCGCGCTGCTGCTCGGCGAACAGGTCGGCCCGGCCGCTCTGGTCGGCGCGGCGGCCATTCTGGCCGGCGTCGTCGGTTCCGCGCTGGCCCGGCGCCGCTAGACGGTCCTGCGCATCAATCGCAGCAGAAACGCCTAACCAAAAAAGCCTTCCGAGACCGCTTCTGCGGCCAACGGAAGGCTTTTCGAATAGAAAAAGCAGGGCGGACCGCTCGGCACTTGAGCTGCACTTTCGAGCCTCGGGCGGTCTGGGCGTCGGTCTGGCAGTGCCCGGCTTATCCGTATTTATTCTTCGACTCGTACCCCGCCCGAATCCCCGATGCTTACGGAAGGTTCGGCTTCGCTGGCTTTGGGAGCGCCTGCATACCAGGGATTCAAGTGGATCATGACTTCGCTGACATTGGGGTGGGCGGACAGAATCGCCTGTTTGATCTTGCGGATGACGTCATGCCCCTGCTGGATCGTCATCTGCGCGTCGACCCCGACCCGCAGATCGATAATGATGTACTGCCCGTGCTCGCGTGCCCGGATACGGTCGATCCGCTTGACCTCCTCGATTCCGCGGACAATATGCTCAAGCGCGGCAAGTTCATGCGAACCGATCGCTTTTTCCATCAAAATATCGATCGATTCCCGTGCCATGTCCCAAGCCAGCTTCAAGACGAGCACCGCGACCACGATCCCCGCGAGCGGGTCCGCATAAGCGAGCACCGGCATATTCAGCATTTGGCCGAGCAGCCCCAGCCCGATTCCGATAACCGCCGCGCCCGATGCGTAGACATCCGCCAGATGATCCTGCGCCGTCGCAATCAGACCTTTGCTGTTCGCGAGGCGGCCGATTCTGATCGTATACACGTAGAGCACAAGCTTCCAGATCAGCGACAGCGCGGCCGCGACCAGGGCCACGACATGCGCTTCCGGGATCGGAGCCAGCAGCGCCGCGATCGAGTGGTAGCCCACGTACAGCGCCGCCAGCAGCAGAATGGTTGCCACGACGCTTGCGCCGATCACTTCCGCTTTGCCGTGCCCATACGGATGGTCTTCGTCGGGCGGACGGCTGGAAATGCGCATGGAACCGAGTGCCGCCGCGGAGGCGATGACATCTCCCGCGTTATGCACCCCGTCCGCAATCAGAACCTGGCTGTTGAACAGCAGTCCGACCACCGTTTTCAAAATGGTAAGCAGCACATTGCTGATCAGGCTGATCCAGGCTGCGAAGATCGATTGTTTTTTCGCCTCTTCCATCTCTTCTTCCCTCCGTCACTTTTCTTGCCCCAAGGAAACAAAAAAAGTCCGACCGGTCCGTAGACCCGCGAACTTTCTCAAAAAAACGCCGTATGCAGCAATTTTCTGTTTTTCATCTATAGGCATGGGTATCGTCTCCGAACCGTTAGGGTGATCTATTCGTTGAAACTCCGTCAAGACGTACTATTATACCTCATCCGATTTCTTTTGAATACAAAAAGGTTTCAGCATGGCTCAAACGGGTAATTTCTGAACAAGGTACGACATCAACATCCACAACTTAGACTTTGAGGAGGAATTTATGATGAAAAGATCTTCTTTGATGACCGCCGCCGTGGGACTCGGAGCCGCTTATCTGCTCAGAAACAAAGACTCCCGTACAAAATTGATGTCGCAGCTCCAGTCGATGGGCAAGCGAAGCGCGAAGTAGCGTCCGGTCTCGGACCCGAAGCGCACAGCAACAGGCGTTGACGATCCGCAGCTTGCCGCGTGAACGCCTCATCGCCCCACTTAAAGGAAGCCTCCTTGCGGAGGCTTCCTTTTTGCCGCGTGCGATCCTTAACGACAATGTAAGGCTGCGTTAAGACAGATCGATAGGGCCCTTTCTCTCTTCCCCGTACAATACAGGTATTCGGAGGCGCCAGACGCCCCCTACAGAGGAGAGATTTTCGATGAAAAAACCTGCACTTATCCTATTGGCGGGCCTGGTTGTTCTCGTAACCCTTCCCGTCGTCTACTTCTTCGTTGTCGTTCCGGTACTGAATGACCGGGCGAACGGCATTCTGCTGGTCGGCAGCAGCAAGCAGATCGAAGCCGACGTCAAAAAGGTCGATGCCGGGCAGGACAAACGCTCGGATTATCCGGTCAAATGGGAAGAAAAAACGCTGATCGTCAGCGAAACGACGGCCCGGGAATGGACGCAGCGCCAGCTGATTCTGCGCAAAGCGCCCAAGAACGCGGACAAGCGCGAAGCGCTCGCCGAGCTGCCGACCCGTCCGGAAGAAGCGGAAGGCCTGCTGTTTGCCGCCGACAAAGACAAAGCGGCCGCAGAAGGCTTTCCCCTGAACGGCAGTCCATCCAATCTGGGTTATGCAGGCGATTACTTCCTGGGCAATCTGAGACTGACGGAATCCGCAATTGTCGTTCTGCCCGATGAACGTTATGAAGCCGTATCGCTGCCCGAACAACAGCTAACCCTGCTCAAATTCGGTCTGTTCCAGGATGCGAGCGAGAAAGTCGGCGATTTCCCGGAAGGTTCGCGCCTTGTGAAGATGGATCAAAAAAAGAAATAACTCGAAATTCAGGGTTCTGTGAAAGATCCGATTGCGACGAATGAAAAAAGGCAGCCCGCAGCGGCAGCCGCCCAGCCCTTTGCGCCTTGTGCGCCAAAGGGCATTTTTGTCTTTACAAGCTTATCCAAACCTTTTATACTGAGCCGAGTGAAACATCCAATCATCCTACCTTTGGAGAAGGAGCTTTGCATGTTCGAGAAACTGGAGAAACAAACGCTTTCCGGCCGGGTCTACGACCGGCTCGAAACGCTGATCAAGGAAGGCTCCTGGGAAATCGGCAGCCGTATTCCGCGCGAAGCGGATCTGATGCAGCACCTCGGCGTCAGCCGCAATACGCTGCGAGAAGCGATTCGGGGTCTGGTGCAGGTCGGTCTGCTGGAGACCCGGCAGGGAGACGGAACCTTCGTCACGGCCAGCAGCGAACTGAGCGCGATCCTGAACAAACGCATGCGCCGTTCGTCTGTTCAAGAAGCGCTCGAAGTCCAGCATGCGCTGGACCGGGAAGCCGCCGTACTGGCCTGCGAGCATCGTACGGAAGAAGATCTGCAGCGGATGGAACATTTCAGTGCCCAATGCCAAGAAGCGCTGGGCGGCGAAGCCGAAGACCACGATTTGTTCAAAAGAGCCGACTGGAATCTGCACGGCGCCGTAATCGCGGCTTCGCGCAACAGTCTGCTCGCCGATCTGTACGAGAGTCTGTTCGAGAAACTGCAGATCTCGATCGAGGTCAACCGCAGCATAGCCGGAAGCCGCTACGAAGTCGGCCACCCCGAGCTGATCGCCGCGATCCGGGCACGCGACGCGAAGCGCGCGGCTCAGGCCGTCGACGATTATATCGCACGCTTCAAAGCCCCGCACGAGCGGAAGACGGACGCCCTGCATCCGCACGATCCGCAGTGAATTCATCTGATGCCGCCCCGCAGGGCGGCAGGAACGGAGTCTTGTCCACCATGAAAAAAACCGAAATCCCGCGCACCGAGGACGTGTCGAACCGCGTCTATTATCTGCTGCTCGCCGGCATTCTGCTGGTTGCGGCCAATCTGCGCACCCATATTACCTCGCTCAGCCCGATCATCGATACGATCCGGGACGCTCTCTCGCTGTCGAATACGATGGCGGGCTTTCTGACGACCCTGCCGCTGCTGGCTTTTGCGCTGCTGTCCCCCTTTATTGCGCAGTGGGCCCGGCGCTTCGGAACCGAACGGCTGATCTTCGTCTCGCTTGTCTTGATCGTCATCGGCAGCCTTTTCCGCCCGTTCGGCGGTATAGTTCCGCTGATGGCGGGGACTTTCCTGATCGGTCTGGCCGTAGCCGTCTTCAACGTCCTGCTTCCGAGTATCATCAAGCGCGAATTCCCGCTTAAGATCGGCGTCATGACCGGCTTGTATTCGATCATGATGGGCATCTTCGCTTCGGTCGCGGCGGCGATCAGCGTACCGGTCGCCAGCACCGGCCTGGGCTGGCGCGGCGCGCTGCTGATCTGGACGATCCTGTCCGCGGCCGGCCTAATCGCTTGGCTGCCGCAGCTGCGGCGCAATACCCGCGCCGTCCTCTCCAATGCGCCCGATATGCCCAAGCGCAGTATCTGGCGTTCGCCGCTGGCCTGGATGGTTACGGTCAATATGGGGATGCAGTCGTCTATTTACTACATCATGGTCGCCTGGCTGCCGAACATGATGCATGCCCAGCATCTTGATCCGGTGGTTGCCGGATACATGCTGTCGCTGTTTCAGATGCTGATGATCCCGATCAACTTCATCGCTCCGATCATCGCCGCCAAAATGAGAGATCAGCGCTCGCTCGTCATCATGACGACAGCCTGCTACATCGTCGGCATCTTCGGCTTCCTGTATGCCGACGGGTCGCTGCCGCTGATTATCGCTTCTATCGTCTTCTTCAGCCTCTCGGGCGGATTCTCGTTCAGCCTGATCATGATGTTCTTCTCGCTGCGCACCACAAACGCTTCCGAAGCGGCCGATCTGTCCGGCATGGCCCAATCGGTCGGCTATCTGCTCGCCGGCTGCGGCCCGCTGCTGTACGGCGCGCTGCACGACGCGACAGGCGGCTGGCAGACTCCGTACTATGTCATGTTCGGCATTGTCGCCGTCTACCTGCTGACCGGACTCGCCGCGGGACGCGGCGGACGTTACGTGCACGAGTAAGCGTTCTCCGCTTCCTTACAAGGATAAGCAGGTCCGGCTGCAAGCGCCTAGCGATAACAAGCGGCACCAAAAAGGGAAAACCCGCAGCAGCGGGTTTTCCCTTTTTTTGTTCGCCCATACTGATTACTTAATCTACCGGTTCGGAAGAAGCGATGTGTCCGCCGATTTTAAACAAGACAGGAATCAAGGTCAATAAACCGATCCCTACTCCGAGTGTAGACAGAACTAATTCTTTCCATGTTATGGAATGGTCCGCAAACATCCGGCAGATCACCCGCGAATTTATTGGAAGATTGAGCAGTAAGCCGCTCAAGAGTCCGGGTGCATACTTTTTCGTCAAAAGAGTCACAATCAGATGAGGAAAAATAGCATTCACAACCATGGAGCCCAAAAACCCTGTAAACATCCATTTCGCTGCATCCGATTCCGGCCTATAGGCAAAACTAAAAGCCGACAAATAAGCCAGCACAGTTATGCAAATAACGGCAAAACGAAATTCACTGGAAGTAACCGGCTTTTGAAATTCCGAAGTTTGCTGTGACCATCGGGGCAGCCAAATTGCTTCTTCGCTATTGTGGAGTGTAATAGCCAAACAAAAAAATACGATGGGATAAGCGTCCATCGATCCTCCCTCCTTGTATGCTTCCGCAAAAAGAAACCACGCGAAAACGGGCGGAAGACGGTATGAATCCCTGTCTCCGCCCGCCCCCGGCTGCGCCGATCCCTTATTCCCCTCATGATACGGCCTCTTTGAAGAGGGAGGATCGGGATCGTTTTACGAGATGCCTTTTTGATTTTTGTAATTGCGCAGCGTCATGCCGTTCGCCGGACGCATGCCCTGCCGGGCGTAGAAACTTTCCAGTTCCGGATCGCACATCAAGTCGACCATGTAATAGGCATCCAGCTTTTTGAGCAGACGCCGTGCAAGTTCGCGCCCGATTCCCTGACCCTGATGCGACGGCACGACTTCCAGCAGCGGAATGTACGCGCTCAATACGCCGTCGGAAAGCGCATTCACAAACCCGATGATCTTCCCGGTGTCCGAATCCTGCGCAAGGACCACATAAGCCGATCCCTGCAGCATACGGACAAACGTCTCCGGACTCGGCCGATTCGGCCAACCGTCGAAAAAGCCTTCGGCGAACGAATCTTGCTGGATCGATTCAAGACTGTCGAGATACTGGATAGTGGTCATATAAACGCCTCCCGCTTCGTAGTTTCCAAGATTATATCACTCTGCACCGCCGTCACCTAGTCCCCCGGCAAATGTTTTCCCGTTTCGAAGAAGATTGACGGGGCATCCCAGGATTGCGACAATAGAAAAAGAGCGATTCCGGTTCGAGTTCCGCCGGGTCAACCCCTTGCAATCGGTATTCCAATTCAGGATTGAGGATGATAAACGATGAATTATTCCAAAGGTACCAACTACGCGCTGCACACCATGCTCGATCTTGCGGCGCGAACGCCCGGACTCAAGGTCGGCGTACAGGAGCTGGCGGCCAAACAAAATGTCTCTCCGACCTACCTGTCGAAAATCCTGACCAAGCTGGCCAAAGCCGGATTGATCGATTCCTATTCCGGCGCCCAGGGCGGGTACTGTCTGCGCCGCAGCAAACACGAAATTTCGTTTCTCGACATCATTCAGGCGATCGAAGGCACAACGCCGCTGTTCAAAGGCTGCGACTCCAACGGTCCGGGCTGCCTCGTCGATGCGGTCATGCGGGAATCCGAACGCAAAATGGACGAGCATCTGCGCACGACGACAATCGGCCAGGTGGCGGACGAGATGATCGTTTCCGGGCATGCGGCCGGGCACATCGAATAAGCGTATTCTTCCACTGTTATTCTTCTGTTGTTTTCGTATCGGGTCTGATCGTTTTGTGGTTATGCACCAAAAAGATCCGGTTTCTCCGATCGGCTTTCGAATCTGTCTCTGCGCCGTCTGCGCTTGGGGTCGGATTCGAAAACCCGGAGAAACCGGATCTTTTGCGATAGGCGATAGGACGCAGCAGGCACGGCCGAATGAGCGGCCGCGCTTCGTTCGTCATCGGAGCGGGCCGGCGGTTCTCCAGGCCTCTAGCATCTCGCGGACAGAGGAAAAGCGGTCTTCGCGGTCCGGCGAGACGGCGCGGAGTGCCAGGCGATAGCGCGCTTCCCCGGCGTCCCACAGCTCGGGCGAACGGTCCCGTTCTCCGCCGAGCAGGCAGAACGCCATGGCTCCCATCGCGTACACATTCGTTCGGGAATCGATAACGGCGCCAAGTTCATACTCTTCCGGAGACATGAAGCGGGAAGAACCCCACATCCGGCCCATTTCGTTCACATACGGAGCAGGCCGGTAGAGATCGATATCGCAGATCGTCAGCCGGCCGGTCGAGAAGTCGTAGATCAGACTGCCGTCGTAGAAATCGATGGCGACATAGCCGAGCGCTTCGACATGGGCATGAAATTCGAATACCGTCTCCATCGCCTCCATCCGCTCGGCGATCGGCAGTCTGCGGAAGCGGGAAATAACGGTATCGCCGTCCTCGTCCGCGCCGGGACGCAGCAGTTGGCCTTCCGCCCATTCGAACAGCACCGCATACCCGCCTTGCGTTTCAAAATGGTCGAGCACCTGGGTCAGTGCGGGATGGCGCAGCGTTTCATACAGATCCGCCGCTTCTCTCAGCCTCTTCACCGCATCGGCCGGATGGCCGGCATAATCCGCGGTAGATGCTCCGGCGTATTTGATGAAAACATGCTGGTCTTCGATCTCGAGTCCGAACGAGAGATTGCCGGAATCCTGACGGTCCCATACGCGAAAGACTCGGCCAAAAGGCGCCAGCCAGTTGAAATCGTGCAGCCTGCGCAGCACGAAAGGCACGCCGTCGATCCGCTGTTCGATCAGTCCGTCCATCGGATCGGTCTCCGTCGACCGTTCGACGCCGACCACGGTCCCTTCGACTGTCGGGGTCGAGGTATCCGGTTCGATTACGGAAGCGACGACCGAAGCCGGCATGATCGGAACGAATGGCGCGGCAATCGAGCCGTCGGGTCTGCCGATGGCAGCCGTGACCTGAGGAAAGTCCGGTTCGTCAAACGGATCGGCCACAGGAAAAGTCTCCTCTTCGGCCGCGGGATGGTGAAGCTCTTCATCGACCAAAGCGGCCGCTTCCGGCCAGCTCGGAGAATCCGGGTCTTCGTCTTCATCCGCTGCAGGCGGATCGCCGGCTGATACCGTGTACACGGCGATTTCCGTGCGTTCGTCCTGCGGCTGGGTACCCGGTTGTTCCAAAGCCGGTGCCAGCAGATCTTCCAGGCGGAAACGTTCACCGTTCTCGCGCAGCGCAAGCAGGCTTTCTCCGATCAGCCACTCGTCTTCCAGCAGCGAGTACACGCATTCGTCCCGCCATTCGCCGTCTACCGTAGGCACGCTTTTGCGGAAAAAGGCTTCCATGCGCAGTCCGAGCTTCTCCAGCATGGCGCGCAGCGCCAGGTTCTCCGGCGTACAAGATACCGTAATCCGGTGCAGCCCCTGTTCGGCAAAAGCGTGCCGGAACAAAGCGCGGGCCGTCTCGCTGCCCAGACCGCATCGGCGATAATCCGAACGGATGCCGAGCCCGATCATTCCCGTCAGAGGCTGAAGGCCTGGACGGGAAAAGGCATGGCCGATCACTTCTTCGTCATCGTGCAGAACCAGCGCGTACAGATAGGGATCGGCGGTCATGTCGCGCAGCCGCTGCTCGGTGTAGGCGCCTTCCGGGAAATAATCCGCGACGCCGTCGTCCTGCAGATACTTCAGCAGCTGCGGCCACTCTCCCTGACCGAATCTGCGGATCACCAGACGCGGCGTTCGGATCAGGACTTCCGCCGCCGCTTCATCCACGAACGTTTCTTTTTCGGTCTCCATCTCTATCTCCTCCCTCTAAAAAAGTCCGGCTTTCGGGCGTTCCGTTCTTCTGCCCGCTCGTACAGCTACCTTCGCCGCCGCCTTGCGTTTTCCTGCTTGAAACCTGTATAACCGTTCGATCGGCGGCCCGTGCACTTGCCTCGGCCGCGGATCTGCGGGGCTTGGGGCCCGGACATTTCCGCCGCTTATACAAAGAACGCGGCAGCCGGCCGGTTCCTAACGAAAAGCTTTGGGAACTTGACGCTTGCGGGTTGCCCGTTCGAAACGGTAAGCGATCTCGATCAGCAGCGGATCGGACAGCGCCGTACCCGACAGCAGCAGACCGACCGGACGACCGGACTCCGTATATCCCGCCGGTACGGAGACCAGCGGATAACCCGCGCGGGCCGCCAGGTCCGACCCCGCATAGTCCGTGAAGACGAGCGCGTGCACGCCGTACCGCTCAAGCGCAAGATCGATGCCTTCTTCGCCGGCGCGCCGGACCCCCCGTTCCTTGCTCGATACATACTCGTCGTCTTCCAGACTGCCGCCCGCTTCCTCCGATTCTTCCAGCAAATTCTGTCCGTAGCGCAGATGCTCCTGCGGATTCGCCCGGTTGGCTTCGATCAATGCGGCCAGATCGCCGGGTCCTTCGGGTTGATCCGCCAGGAAAGCGTCGATCGCCGCCTTGAATTCGCGCCGCAGCACGGTACCGTCCCATTCGTCCTCATAGGCCGGCAGTTCAAGGCCCCGTTTCACTTCGATTCCGGCGGCTTCCAATCCGCCGAGCGCCCGCTCGAAAACGGCGGAAGTCTCCGCGCCCAGCGAATCGGCGAAGGCCGAGACGACTCCGACCTTCAAGCGGCCGGGCAGTTCCATTCGTCCCGGCAGAAAAGACATCGGACGCTGCGGCAGCAGCGTGCAGGCGTCGGCTTCGTCGCCGAAAGCCATCGCTTCGAGAATCAATGCGGCATCGAGTACCGTACGGGCAATCGGACCGAGCGTATCCTGCGTCAAAGATAGCGGAATCACCCCGCTGCGGCTGATCAGACCGACGGTCGGCTTGATGCCGACAACCGAATGCGCCGCGGCCGGGCTTACGATAGAACCCGAAGTCTCCGACCCGATCGTTCCGAGCGCAAAGTTGGCCGAGACGGCGGCGGCACTGCCGGTACTGGAACCGCCGACGGGATGGTCGCCGTACGGATTGTTTGTCTGACCGCCGCGCGAACTGTAGCCGGACGGCATATCTTCCGACATGTAATTCGCCCATTCCGTCATATTGACTTTGCCGAGCAGAATCGCGCCCGCATCGCGCAGTTTGGCGACTGCAAAAGCATCCCGTTTGGCCCGGCGCCCTTCAAGCGCCAGCGAACCCGCGGAAGTGGTCATCCGGTCCGCCGTATCGATATTGTCTTTGAGCAGAATCGGGACACCGTACAGCGGCAGCGAACCCAACTCGTCGAAGTTATCGTCGAGCTGCTTGGCCAGCGCAGCGGCATCCGGATTCGCTTCCAAGACCGCATTCAGCTTCCCGTCCAGCCGCTCGATACGCGCCAAATAAGCTTCCGTCAGCTGCAGACAGGTCCAGCGGCCGCTCTGCAGCTTCTCTTTGAACTGTTCGATCGTCAGTTCGACCAAGTCTTCGTCCGTGATTTCTTCGCGATCATGGGCCGCATTCGAGCGGAGTTTGTCGCGATCGGGATGAGGCGGGGCTTCCGGAACCTCTTCGCTTTCCGGGGACGGCGGCTGCAGCGCCGTCCGGCTTGCGGCAGAAGCGGAGGCGGAAAAGGCCTCGGGAACCCGTGCGCACGAAGCCGCCGGCTTTGCGCCGCCGGAAGACTTTTTCGCCGGATATCCGGAAGAAACGGCTCCCGCATTTTTGCTTGCATTCGCGGACGTTCCGGTCGGGGCGGTCTTGCGAACCCAACCTTCGTCCGTGACAAACGCCGCGACCGAAGCTTCCAGGATTTCGGCGATATCCAGACCTTTCGAGAAGCGGGCATCGGGCTGCGGCGCAGCCACTTCGTTTTCTACGGGAATCCCGCGCGGATCGGGCGGCTTGCGCTCGGCCGGTCCCTTACGGCCGGATTCGTTTGTTTTTTTGCGTTGCGACATCGGCCTCATCCTTTTCGTCGAAATATCGATTTATCTCTGATCGAGCCGATCCGCGCGGAACCGAATCGCTCTCTTCTCATTTTGTACCCTTGTACGGAGCGAATGATCCGCCGTTTCTTGCACAACTTGTTCCTTTAAAGGGTAACACGACGGCCGCGAAAAAAGCTCGAATTCGCAGTGTTTTCCCGATTGGACGCCGGATCGTTGGACATTATTCTTTTTTCAGAAAAAAATTGCCCGCAAAAACAGCCCTCCGTCTGCCGGAGAAGGCTGTTTATTGCGGGCAAAACCGGCTTTCTTTTTCTGTCCAACCTGTTATTCGTATTCTTGAATGCTTGCGGCATCCAGCAGCAAATCCAAACAGTCCGAGCGCGGCACGTTTAACGTCCTTCGTTGATCGCCCGAATCTTCTCCAGCGGAATCTTCGGCACCCGGTCGTACGTCAGCAGGCCGTTGATCTCCTGCTCGACGTCGGTCAGTTGGGTATAGCAGTAGCCCTGCACCAACTCGGATGCCAGCAGCGGCCCGATTACATTCCGCAGACGTTCCTCGAAATCTTCGTCGCTGCTTGCGCCGGAGTAGCCCCAGCCTTCCCATTCGCTTTTTTGGTAGCCGATTCCGCCGAACTCCGTCACCAGCAGCGGCTCTCCCTTGTACGAATAGCCTTGCGCCATCACCGCATGGCCGCCGGGAACCAGGCTGAGCGCTTTTTCCGCTGCCGTGTACCGTTCTTCGAGCACTTCGCGCCGCCACTCGTAATCGTGAATGGTGACCAGGTCGCTGACCGTGTGCTCCCAGCCGTCGTTCGAAATGACCGGACGCATCGGATCGAGCGACTTGGTAAGGTAGACGAGCGAGAGCGAATGATGCTGCTGGACCGGATTTCGCGCCAGATCCGGCACGCCCCAGCTCTCGTTCAGCGGTACCCAGACAACGATCGACGGATGATTGTAATCGCGGTCGACCGATTCGATCCACTCCCGGTTGAAGCGTTCCACGTACTCGTCCGAATAGCTGTACGCGTTGGCCGCTTCGCTCCAGACCAGCAGGCCGAGCTTGTCGCACCCGTGCAGATAACGCGGATCTTCGAGTTTCTGGTGCTTGCGCGCGCCGTTGAAGCCCATTTCTTTCGTCAATTCGATGTCCCGCCGGATCGCCGCTTCGCTCGGAGGCGTCAGAATCCCGTCCGGGAAATAACCTTGATCCAGCACCAGCTTCATTTTGTACGGACTGTTGTTGAGGCACAGCCGGCCGCCTTCGACCGATATTTTGCGCATGCCGAAATAGCTGTCCACCCGATCCGTTTCGCTGTCGCCGTCCAGCAGCGTATACGAAATATCGTATAGGTTCGGATGCTCCGGCGCCCACAGCGTTTCGCGTTCCTGCGCGTTGAAGTTATGCAGTCCGATCGTATGGGTCATCGTGCGTCCGGTGACGTCGTAGGTCTGCTCGGTCACGCGCACGCCCTGAAAATCAATCGAGACGCGCAGCCGCAGATCCCGGCCCGGCGCGAAGTTCGCGATATGCGGCACGATCTCTACGCATTTGCGGTCGATGTCCGGGGTAAGTTTGACTTTGTCCAGATAGATCTTGGGCACCGCCTCGATCCATACCGTCTGCCAGATTCCGGTCGTGCGCGTATAGAAAATGCTGGCCGAATCTTTTTTCCAAAACTGTTTGCCGCGCGGAAGTTCCAGATTTCGGCTTTCGTCAAGTGCCTGCACAACCAGCGTATTCGGCGTTCCGTCCCCGTTCAGCGCATGGGTAATATCCGCTTTGAACGGCGTGTGTCCGCCTTCGTGCGAAGCAACGAACACGCCGTTCACCCAGACCCGGGCCGCGTAATCGACCGCTCCGAAGTGCAGCAGCACCTGTCCGTCCGCGAACGATTCCGGTACTTCGAACAGGCGGCGGTACCAGACATTGTCATGAAAATCCGTCTCCCCGATTCCGCTAAGCCGGCTCTGGTACGCGAACGGCACCTGGATCTTCCCCTCCAAAGCCCGTTTGCCTCCCGACCATCCCGCTTCGCCGCCCCGGTTATCGTCGTCAAACGCAAATTCCCATTCGCCATTGAGGTTGACCCACTGATCCCGTTGAAACTGCGGCCGCGGATATTCCGGACGGCTAATTTCTTTTGTCTTGTTCGGATTGGTGCCCATTTTTATCGCTCCTTTGTGTTAACTTCCGAGTTATAAAAATAACGCTTACATCTCTCGAAGACAGTATGCCGTATCCGATTAATCAAGTCAATATAAGTTGATTAATTAACTTATAAGTTATATAATCAGGCTGCAGAAAATCATCCGAAGGAGAACCTTATGCAAAGATCCGTAACCCTGGAAAACCTGCCGCTGCTTGAATGTTTCGCTTCCGAGACGCGCGTGCGCATCTTCGAGCTGCTCGGCGAACGTCCCATGAGCATCGGCGAGCTGGCGGAAGAACTGAACGTGTCGTCCGCCATCGTCACCAAACATATTCAGAAGATGGAAACCGCCGGGCTGCTGGCCTCCGAGAGCGTCACCGGCACGCGCGGCCGCCGCAAAATGTGCCGGCTCGCCGTGGACAGCCTGACGCTGAATTTCCGATCGTCCCCCTCGGAACAAGACCGCAGCGCCTACGCGGTCTCGATCCCCGTCGGCCAATACGCCGAACACGAAGTCCGTCCGACCTGCGGCCTCGCTTCGGACCGGCGGCTGATCGGCATGATGGACGACCCGCGGTACTTCGCCGATCCCGATCACGTCGGGGCGCGGCATCTGTGGTTCGGTTCCGGTTACGTCGAGTACCGGATTCCGAACTATCTGGTCGGCGCGCAGACCGTGCGCGAAGTCTCGGTGACGCTTGAGCTGGGCTCCGAAGCGCCCGGTTACAACCCGAACTGGCCGTCCGATATCTCGTTTCGGATCGGCGGCGTGCACGTGGGCACCTGGACGTGCCCCGGCAATTTCGGCGGCAGGCGCGGGCTGCATACGCCCGAATGGTGGAGCGAGCACAGCAGCCAATACGGGCTGCTGAAGACTTTGTCCGTACGCGAAGACGGCACGTTTATGGACGGCATGAAGCTGTCGGACGTGACCGCGGCCGATCTGAATATTTCGGCCATGAACGGTCTGGCCGCGGATAGCAAAGCGGCCGATCAGCATCCTGCGGGCGGCAGCAAAACCGCGGTCAAGGCGGCAGGCGCTTCGCAGGCTTCCTCTTCCGCGGGCCGCGAAATCGCGCTGCGGATCGAGAGCCGTTCGGACGCCGAGCACCCCGGCGGCGTCAGCCTGTTCGGCCGCGGTTTCGGCAATTACGACCGCGATATCGAAGTGTCGGTGAAGTTCGCGGACGGTGCCGAACCGCGCCGCGGCCCGAACGCCTCTTCGAAATAGGGCGTTACTCTCTTATTCGGCGCTGCAAACCTTGGGAACGCAAGCGAAAAAGCCCGAAAATCGACAGGATCTCCTGTGGATTTTCGGGCTTTTTCGGGCTACACCAGCGCATTCAGCACATCGCGAATCTTGCGTCCGTGCGCGAGTACGCCGTAGTTCATCCAGGCGAAGAAATCCGCTTCGTAGACGCGTCCCGCCTGAACGGAAGGCAGACCGAGCCAACATGGATGTTCCAGCAGCCTGCGTTCTTCGCCCGGGTAGCGGTTCTCCGATTTGTCGAAGACGACAAACCAATGATCGGCATCCAGCCGCGCCAGTTCTTCGGGACGCAGCGGCAGGCTCCGCTCGGCTTCGGGCAGGTGCCGCAGGATCTCCGGCGGCCGCAGGCCGAGGTCGCCGTACAGCAGCGGTCCGGTGTAGCCGCTTCGCTCCGCATACAGCCGGATATGCCGCGCCGACACGCGCAGGCACGCGACGGAACCGCGCGATGCCGCTCCGCCGGCGGCTGCGGCCAGGCGTGCGCCCGCTTCGCGCGTTTCTTCGCCGTAGCGGCGAAGAATCCGCTGCGCCTCCGCTTCGCGGCCGAACAAGGCGGCCGTTCCGCGCAGCTTGGCCGCCCAGGCTTCTCCCGGCTGCTGCAGGATCAGCTTCGGCGCGACGCCGGACAGCCGATCCAGGCTCCAGCGTTCGAAGCCGTCGTCGAACAGCAGCAGTTCGGGCTTCAGGCGCAGCAGATCTTCGCGTGTTCCGTCCGCGATATCGAACGCGGGCACTCCTTCAAGCGGCAGGTATTCCTGCACGCCCCAGGCGCGGTGGCTGTACTGGGCGATCGGCACGATGCCGAGCGCGAGCAGGGCGTCTTCGAGATACGGCGCGAAGACGCGGACTTCCCGGCGGTGCAGCCGCCGGTATTGACCGGGCGACAGCCCGGCTTCTCGTTTGAAGCGGCGGCTGAAATAATACTCGCTGCTGAAGCCGACACGCTGGGCGATCTCGCCCAGCCGGTCTTCCGTAGCCAGCAGCAGCCGCTTGGCCTGCGCGATCCGAATTCTGTTCAAATAATCGAGCGGCAGGGTGCCGGTCGCTTCCTTGAACAGATTCGTATACGTCCAGCGTCCGATCCCGGCCGAAGCGGCCAGCGATTCGACCGTAAACGGCTCCCGGTAATCGCGTTCGATCCGCGCGACCGAACGCCGCACCGCTTCGCGCCTATCCGGAGCCGCATTGGCGCCGGCCCCGCTCGGAGCTTCCTCGCGCTGCCGCACGGCGGCGAGCAGCAGCTCCTGGAACGCAATCTGGCGTTCCAGCGCCGCAGCCGCGCCCGGTTCCGCGCGGCGCTCATACAGCTTCTGCGCCCTCTCCGCGCAGAACGAGAACGGCGCGCAGTCCGCCGCGCCCACGAAAGGCAGCGCTTCGCCCGGCGGCAGCGGCGCTCCCGTGCTGTCCGCCGCGCGAAAAGCCAGCCGGTACAGCGTCAGCGGACCGCTGTCCGCCGCCTTCTCCGGCTTCGGCCCCGGCACGCTTATTCCGGCGTCCGGCCGATCGCGGCGGAGAAGCTGCATCGGCTGCCCCAGTTGTTCCCCGATCTGCGTTTGTCCGATCGATCCGGCCGCTTCGGCGCGAATCCCTTCCAGCGGCCCGAGCAGGATTCGGCCCCGGCCCAGTTCATAGACACGGCCTCCGCAGCCTACCGATCCGCGGCCTCCGGTAACGACCCACAGCTCGGCTCCGGCTTTGCCCGGTTCGCCCTGCTGATGCAGGGCGGTCTCTTCTGCCCCACGTCTGCCGCCTGTTTCTTCGCAGCGGTCAATCCCCGGCTCTTCCTGTCCAATCTCTTCGTACCCGATATCCGTCAGGATGTAGGTCAAGGCGATTCGCTCCACGCTCCAGCCCACCTTCTATTGATAATCTTTCTCATTGTAGTCTGGCGCTTAGTATACGCGATTCCTCCTCCGCAGGCAATCCGAACACGTACGGAACGTTTGGACACCGGAATCGGCAGCGGAACAGGCACAGCACAAAGCGCCGAAAATCCCGTGAGGACATTTCGGCGCTTTAGAGAAGAATAGCCAAGGAACCGGTACTGCAGGGCCTCCGGCGATTACGGAGCCAGATGCTCCATCACGTCATCGAACTTCAACAAGTTGGCCTGGATGGCTCCCGACTGCCAATAAGAGCGCTCAACCACATAGACCTGGTCGTTTTGTACGGCTTTGAGCGATTTCCAGATCGGACGGTCCAGGATTTTGCGCGCTTCTGTGTTCTCCGCCGAATCCCAGTCTCCGTTGGCCGGGAAGACGAAGATATGGTCCGCGTCCAGATCGGCCAGACCTTCTTCCGAGATAATCTGCTGATAATCTTCCATATTCCCTACCAACGGATGAGGGGTAAGACCCAGCTCGCTGTAAAGGGAGCCGACGAAGCGGTTCTTGACCCCAAACAGCGCAAGCGTCTTTTCTCCTCCGTTTAAGCGCACCACCGCGACCGTCTCGCTGCCGACCGTTTGTTGAAGCTTCGCTTTGTCCTTCTCCACGGTCTGCTCGTACTTCGCCAACACTTCTTTGCCTTTTTCGGGAATACCAAGCGCGTCGGCTACGGCAAGCAGGATCTGTTTCGAGTCCTGCAGAATGCTTTCCGGCAGACGGTAAGTAGGAGCGATTTTCGAATACGTCTCGTAAGCCGCCAGATCGGCACCTCCGTCGACTATGATCAGATCCGGCTTCTGTGCAAGAAGGGCTTCCGGGCTTCCGCTGGTATCGAACTGCGGCACATCAAGCTTCAGATAATCCTGAATCCCCCAGTTCGGATGATACCACTGTACAACCGGCGTTACGCCGAGCGCGGACAGATAGTCTTCCAGATAGATGCCCGCTACGCGCTGCGGATGTGCGGGAAGAACCACTTCGCCGAACTCGCCCTGTACGGTACGGGTCTCCGCAGCTGCGGCTTCCGCGTTCTTCGTTTCTTCGGTTTTGCCGGTAGCCGGGGTACTCGAATCGCTTGTCATCGGCTGCGAAGAAATCTGGCTGTCGGCCGCCGCTTCCGGTTCTCCGCCTGCGCCGCAGCCTGCCAAAGCTGCACTGCAGGCCATCATCAAGGCCAAAACGCCTGTTTTCATGGTTGCGAATCTTATCTCTCTCATCCTGTTTCCCCCTAATTGATTTTCATTCTCATTGTCTGTTTCCCATTCTAGCTTTCGCCGATTCGGGAGACAATGCACATCCGGGGAAACTTTTTGCACAAACTCGGGAGAAGCGTCAAGATTGCGCGCCGTTTGGATGCATGCCCGCACCGGTCCCGGCCTTGAACAACTTTCTATTCGGCTTCCTCCAGCGAGAAAAGATACAGCTTCATGTCCTCCATCAGCAGCAGCTTGGCGCTCCGGGCATCGCTTCTCGGCGATTTCAGGCGGCGGCCGTCGGGGTCGGTGAAGATTAGGGTTTCCATATGAATAAGCGACTCTGCACTCTGCTGCATCAGCGTATACTCCCCGTGCCTGCCGTAGCCGTCATCCAGCAGAAACCGGCCGCCGTGTACGGCGAATACGGAGGAACCGGCAAGCTGCGGATCGAGAAAAGAAACTTTCGGCTGCGCCGCAGGACCCGATAACCGGCACAGCTTGAAGCCGGTGTAATAATAGAACCAGACTTCTTCGTCCGATACGACGTTCAGGGCGTAGCAGTCGGCGATATCCGCTTCGCTGTTCGTGAATACCCGGATACCGGCGCTGTCCCAGGCGATCAGTCCGCTCTCTCCGACGGGACGGCTCCAACCGTAATTGCCGAACACCCCTTCGTCAAAAAAACCGGTCCAGATCAGCCCGCCCGCCGTCGTCTGGACGTTCCGGATCCCGTCGCCGAGAAGAAAGCGGCGCAGCGGCCGCCCTTCCCGGGTGAACACCGCGGCATTCAGATCGTATCGATCCCGGCCGTAATAGGTGCAGCGCGCTCCGACCAGCAGCAGATCCTCACCGAGCGGCTGAAGATAGTGATAGTTGAAACTTTCGCCTTCGATGATCGTTTCCCGGACCCGTCTTCCGATCCGCCCGTCTTCCGCCTGCTTGGACTCTGTGCCGCAAAGTTCGACGGTCAGCGCCTTGTAGCGGACCGTCCGCTTCAAACCGGCCGCTACAAAACCTTGTTGGCGCTGCGGTTCTTCGTCGATCAGCAGTACGTAAGCGCGTTCGTCATGGCCAAGCGATACCGAAACGAGCGTCCAGCCTTGCAGATCCGGTGCCAGGTCGGCAGCCGGAGACAGCCGGTGTTCCCGGCTCCCCGCACCGCCGGAGTCTCGGCTGCGGATCGCGTTCGGCTGTTTGTTTTGGCCGTTTTGACCGTTTCTCCCTTTTAGCGTGTCCTCCGTATTCGCCGCTGTCTTTTTCATCGCGTATTCCTCCATTCACAAAGCGCCCGCGGAAAAGAATCTTTCCGAAGGCGCGTTTTCTTTCTCTCTATGATGTACCCGCAGACGGCTCGGAAACAGCCCGCAAGTATGGCGAACACGGTCAGACATCGGACAATCGATCGTTTAGACCATGACTTTTTTGAGGCGGCTCAAGTAGCGGCCCCGCACGACGAAGAAGTAGAACGTCTGCGCCGCGAGGAAAGCCGCAGTGGTCATCAATACCGGAACCGTCACGTTCTGGATACTCATAAGCTTCAGAATCGGGTTCAGCACGACGAACGTCTGAATCGCGGATACGGCAATCGGAATGAAGAACAGCAGCGCGATCTGCAAGGTGGCGGACTTCTTCATCTCGCCGATACTGAGTCCCGTCTTGGACAGCGAATGGTACATTTGGCTGTCGCGCGTCAATTCGGAATGCAGTTTGAAATACAGGAAGCTTGCGGACGACAGAGAGAACATGAGAGCGACAAACACGCCGATAAATCCGAAGATGGATACCTGCTGTTTGAAATCCAGGTAAGAAGCGCTGCGAACGTTCATATAGCCCGAGATCGGACGGTCGCTGCTGCTGCCCTGGTTCTCTCCTCTCCACCAACGCTGCATTTTGGAGCCGATCAACGCTTCTTGGCTGCCGGAGTCGAGCGTATCCGACTGCCCCCATGCCGGCACGCTGTAATAGATATGGGTGCTTACGCTCGCTTCTTCGCCCAAAGCTTCCCGAACGGCGTCGAACGACTCGTCCGTGACGACGAGAACCGGACTGCCGACCGCGGCGGTGAACGTTTTGCCGCCTCCGGCTTCCGTAACTTCAAACAAGGCTTCGCTTCCGACGAGGGAGATCGCGTCTCCCGGCGCAGGACGGTTTTTCCAGGATTGGGAGTCGGGAGCAAGCAGCAGCATATTTCCGGGTGCCGCCGCTTCGAACGAAGGGGTGCCCCAGATGAAAGAGACTTTGGCATAGTCCGAAGCCGGGATGAGCTTGCCCATCGCTTCCGTGGATCTGCGGCCCTCGATATACACATACATCTGCCGGACCTCTTCCGCGCTGTACTCGTTTACTCCCCGCTCGGAGATGAAAGTGTCCACCGCCTTTTTGTCGGCTGCCAGATCGTCTTCTTCGCTGACGTTCAATTCAAAAGAAACCGGGTTATCCGCGTACAGCCTCTGCGTTTCCCGATTGATCGACAGGACGAATCCCGTGCTCATCGAAGCAATCGAGGTGACGACGGTGATCAGGAACAAGATGCGGGCATTGTCCTTGATCTTGTAGGCCAGCTCCGAGATCCACAGCAGATTTGTCCGCCGCCAGACGAACGCCCGGTTGCGCTTGAGCAGCCGCATGAACAGGACCGACAGCTGCGAATAGAAGAAGTAGGTGCCGGCAATTCCGGCTCCGGCCGCGACAAAGATCGAAGACGGTTCGATTTCGTCGCGCTGAAGGGCCATATAGCCGACTCCAAGCAGCGCTATGCCGAGCAAGGCCAGCAGAATAGAAGCCTTCGGTTCTTTTTTCGGCTTGGCGCTGCCCCGGAGCAGTTCCAGCACATTATGCTTGCGCACGAACAGCAGCGTCAGCACGGAGATGCTCAGGAACAGCAGGGCGAAAGCTCCCGTCGTCAGCAGCGCGGCCTTGACCGGCCAATAGAACGGCAGTTCTTCGGTATCGGTCATTCGGGCGGCGAGCAGCAGGAACAGCTTCGACAGCAGCAGGCCGCCGCCGATTCCGCTCACGATCGATCCCGCTCCGATGATGATATTTTCCAGAAAGACCAGACGGTTAAGCTGCCCCGGCTTGGCGCCGAGCATCAGCAGCAGGCCGAACTCCTTGTTTCTCGATTTCAGAAAGACGCTGATCGAATACAGGACGAAGAAAAAAGCAAACGCGAAAATCACGTATTCCGCGGCCTGCATGCCGGCTTTGGTCATTCGTTTCATCTCGCTGCCTTCGATGGCGGGATGGAAAATGAACACCGCGAACGAGAAGAAGATCATGACCATAAACGCGCTGCTCAGGAAATAAGCGAAATAGGCGCGCGCGTTCCGCCGGACGTTGTTAAACGCGAATCGAGGAAAGTTCATGTGCGTTCCCTCCCCAGAATGAAAGGGTATCGATAATTTTCTGGAAAAAGGCTTGGCGGCTTTCCCCGCGGTGGATCTCGGCGGCCAACCGTCCGTCTTTGATAAACACGATGCGGTGACAGTAGCTGGCCGCCTGCGGATCGTGCGTGACCAGCATGACCGTCGTCCGCTCGTGCTCGTTCAGACTCTCCAGCGATTCCATCACGATCCGGGACGAATTCGAATCGAGCGCACCGGTCGGCTCGTCCGCCAGCAGAATCGACGGGTGGGTGATTACGGCGCGGGCGATCGCCGTCCGCTGGCGCTGACCGCCCGAGATTTCATAGGTGCGGCTCTTGAGGATCGACGAGATGCCGAGCCGCTCCGCGATACGATGCAGCCGCTCGTCCATTTCTTTCAATTTCACGCCGTCCAGCGTCAGCGGCAGCACAATATTCTCCGCTACCGTCAGCGTGTCGAGCAGATTAAAGTCCTGGAACACGAATCCGAGTTCGCGGCGCCGGAATTTGGCCAAATCGTTTTTGCGCATCGTGTACGGATCTTTGCCTCCGATTTTTACCGTGCCGGAACTTGGAGTGTCGATCGTCGAGACCATATTGAGCAGTGTCGTTTTGCCGCTGCCCGAAGGGCCCATGATGCCGACAAATTCGCCCTCTGCGATCGTGAGATGGATATCCGTCAGCGCCTGGGTCGACACTTTGCCGGGATAGACTTTATTCAAGCCGCTTGCTTCCAAAATGTTCATTTGTTTCTCCCCTTTCCTGCTTCTGGTTTGAAGTCTAAAGCAGTTCCGCAAAAACGGCCAGGGATTCGTCTTAATGCCGTCTTACATTTCAGTTAAGGTTCTGTTCGGGCGCTTCCCGGAACACGATCCGCACCGTCGTGCCGCTTTCGGGTTCGGATTCCAGTTCGAGACCATGGTCCAGATGCCGGCAGACTTCGCTGACCAGATACAGGCCCATCCCCGTCGATTCCTTGTACTGGCGCCCTCTTTGTCCGGTGAAATAAGGATTGAACACCCGGTTCAGGTCTTCTTTGAGAATCCCGATTCCTTCGTCGCGCACTTCGAGCAGCCGATGCGGACCGCGCGCATAAGCGCGAATAAACACCCGTTTGCCCGCCCCCTCGGTGTACTGCACGGCATTGATCAGAATCTGGCCCAGAATAAATTTCAGCCATTTGGCATCCGTGTATACCTCCGCCCCTTCGTCGATCTCGATGACCGGAGAGATGCGGCGCTTGATAAACAGCCTGCGCCGCTCCGCCAACGCTTCGCGAACCGGAACCGCCAATCGGACCCGCTCCGCGGCAAAATCCTGCTCGAAGCTCTCCAGGCGCGACGTATAGATGACCATCTCCAGTCCCCGCCGCATCCGGTCCAGCTCCTCGGCGATACTGTCCGCCAGGTCCTCGTCTTCGATCTCGCGCACCGACAGCTGAAGTACCGACAGCGGCGTCTTCATCTGGTGCACCCAGCGCCCGATAAACGTCACGTGCCTCTCCATCGCGCTGCGGCGCGCCGCCAATTCTTCTTCGTACTCGCGGTCATAGAGGCGGATCAGTTCGGATGCCGCTTCGGCAAGCGGCGCTTCCCCCAGCGGCTGCAGCCGATCCTCGCGCTGCATGCCCGGCTGCGACAGCCGGATATACAGCGGACGCAGCGTTATGTAGCGAAACAGCAGATAGGCGGCCAGCACGGCCGCGCTCAGCAGCATCCCGTAGAGGATAATATCCGGCGGCCTTTCTTCGCCGCTGATCCAGTACAGCAGAGGCACCAGCACCGTCTGCAGCAGAAAGAACAGGATCAGCGGCAGCTGATCCCGCCAGAACAGCTTCACGGCCGGCCTCCCGGAGATGCACTTGCCGCGCCGTCATCGCCGTACCCGTTCCGGGACACGCCGGCCTTCCCTCCGGCCGCTCCGCCTGCGTCAGACCGCACGGAAGACGGTTCCTGCTCGTCGTCTTCCGCGAAATTCAACAGATAACCCGCCCCGCGCACCACTTCGATCGTCGCTTCCGCTTCCAGTTCCTTGAGCTTTTTGCGGACCCGCGTGATATAGACATTGAGCGTATTGTCGTCGATAAAATGATGGTCTTCCCACATCAACCCGAGCAGCCGGTCCCGGCTGACCACTCGGCCTGATCGCTGCAGCAGCGCTTCGAGCAGCAGGGATTCTTTCTGGCTCAGTTCGGCCGTCCGCTCCCCTTGCATCAGGACGAAACGTTCGGGATACAGGGTCAGCCCGGCCGCTTCGACCTTCTTCTCTTCCGGCCCCGCCGCATATTCCCCGTAGGCGCGCCGAAGATGGCTGCGGATCTTGGCCAGCACGACTTCGTAATGAAACGGCTTGGTGATATAATCGTCCGCGCCGTTCTCGAGCGCCATCACCTGGTCCATCTGCCCGTCGCGGGCCGAGATGAACAGAATGGGACAGACGGACTCCGCCCGAATCTGCCGGCACCAGTAGAACCCGTCGTATTTGGGCAGGTTGACGTCGAGCAGGGCAAGCTGCGCGCCGGATTCCCGGAATTCTTCCATGATGCGTTCAAAATCGCTCACGACCCTGGCCCGGTAGCCGTATTTTTCGATACTTCCTCGGAGCAGCTCCGCAATCTTGGGATCGTCTTCCACGATCAGAATGGTATACATGATTAAAAGCTCCTTTTCCCCGTTTTGGAACACTTATCCGGCAATAGACGTTCCGAATCACGCTCCCCATGCAGTTTCCGTACAAAAAGCGGCAAATTTCCCGAAGGAACTCTGCCGCTTTCTTCACATGCGCGCCCGTTATCGATCCAGGCCCGCCGCCGCGCAGGCTTCCGCAAAAGCCTTATAATCCGCGTAACGCCGTTCGCCGGTCCAGGCTTTTTCCGCCATGGCGCGCAGCGGTTCCTTCAGCCCCCGTTCCACTTCTTCGATCGTCTGCGCTTCCGGTTTGTCCGACCAGACGGAGAACGAACAGCCGAGCAGGCCTTCGGGATACGGCGGCATCCATTCCTGCGGTTCGTGTTCGCCGGCGCGCGGCAGCAGTCCGGGGTGCCAGCCGTCGTAAATCTTGGCTCCGCTCGGATAGACGTATCCCGCATGTTCGCCGAGGACGTAATAGAAATAAGCGTCGTTGAAATTGACGATCTCGTGTCCCTGATCCAGAAACGTCTGCGCCGGAGCCATCTTGCGGTCCCATTTGGTCCAATACGCGACCTGCATGGACGGCTTGGGCGCGACTCGCTGCTCCAGGTCTTCCCGGTACAATCCGTCGTTCCAGACGCGCACGGTGAATCCTCTGGCTTCCAGACGCTCCGCCGCCTTGTTCAGATAGTCGATATAAGCGTCCACCTCCGTGCCGCCTTCGATCCCGAGCGTCTCGCGCGCATAAAGGCCAAGCTGCGGGTACGAAGCGAACGTACCGAAATCGATAAATTCGTCTCCCCCGATATGGAAATACGGACTGCCTTCGAACAGCTCCGCATATTCGTCGATCAGATCCAGTGCGAAGGCGACCGCTTCTGGACATGTAATGTCCAGCGCGCCTCTTGCCGGTTCGCCGTCCGCCCGGGCCAGCAGCCACTCCGGATGGTTCCGCAGCGCCCAGCCCAGATGCCCCGGCGAATCAAGCGAAGGAATCAGCGTGATCCGATGCCGCCGCGCTTCCTTGATGATCTCCCGAACCTGCTCTTTCGTCAGATAAGACTCCGACATGATTTCGGGGTGCCGTTCGCTCTCGAAGGTGAAGCCTTCATGTTCGGAAAAATGCAGCTGGAGCGTATTAAGCTTCAATTCCGCCATGTCGCGAATCCGCGCAACAATCCATTCCTGCGGATAAAACTTGCGGCCGATGTCGAGATGCAGCGCACGCTCGCCGACCAGCGGCTCGTCTTCGATGACTCCGTAGGCAAGCTCTCCGCCGCTGGAAAAAAGCAGCTGCCGCAGCGTCCGCAGGCCGTGCAGCGCCGAACGGTCGTTTGCCGCAGTCAGCGTAACGAAATCGCCGATCTCCAGCCGGTAGGCTTCCGGATGGGAAGTGCCGGGGACCTCGCCCAGAATCAGCAGCAGGTCGCCGGCTGCCGCTTCGTGGACGCCGCCCAGCCTTGCCGGCGCGGCAAATGCGCCAAAACCCGCAAACTCGCCGCGAAAGTCTTCCGCCGCTCCCAGCACGCCGAGCAGCAGGTTCGGATACTCAGCCGCTTCGCCGGGTTCCTGCCTGAAGACCAGCAGCGACGAACAGGCCTCCGGCTTCCAGGTCCCTTCTTCCGTCATCAGATACCTTCGGGTTCCCGGCACCGTGCCGCTGTTATGAATGTTTGCGTTCATCTCGATTCACCTCTTCGATTGGGAATGGATCTTTCTTTTTCGTTAGTATAACGCTTATTTGAAATTTCCCCAAAAAAAACGCAGGAGCCTCTTGCTCCCGGACTGTATACAAAAACTTTAACGGACAGACCGGACATTTATTTGCAAAAGAAAAAAGTCCTGCCGCTAGGCAGAACTTGGATCGGATGCAGTTTCGGAGACGGAGGATAGCGGTTCGGACCGGACTGCGGCTACATCCGAATATTCAGACGCGCCCATTCTTCGTCTTCGGCCCGGCTGAAATCGTAGCTCACTCCGGTCAGTTCTTCGGATACGCGCCACAGCTTTGCCATCGTGTCCCCGTTCATTTTGTGATCGACGGACAGGTCGAAGCCGGGATATCCTTTGCGTCCGCCTTTGCCGGTCGGACCGATATACTCGCCGCCATACAGCGGTTCGGTTGCCGCGTACAGCGTCGGCAGCGCGCCCATCGCCGCGGGCTGGCTCATCAAGCTCCAGAGGAAAGCGACCGCACGTCCCGCCTGTTTGCCCGATCCGCGCGAGATCAGGTTCGTATTCGACACGCCGGGATGGCAGGCTACGCTGATCGTGTTCGCCCCTACGGCCGACAGGCGATTTTGAAGTTCCCGGGCGAACAGCAGATTGGCCAGTTTGCTCTGACCGTAGAATTTCATTGCGCTGTAACCGATACGTCCGTCCAGGTTGTTGAAGTACATATAACCGCTTTTGGCGGCGATACTGCTCAGTGTCACGACGCGTGCGCCCGTTGTACGAAGCAGCAGGGGCAGCAGACGGCCCGTAAGCGCAAAATGACCCAGATGATTGCTGCCGAACTGCAGCTCGAAACCGTCTTTCGTGCGGCCGTACGGAGGAATCATGACACCCGCGTTGTTCACCAGCACGTGCAGCGCGTCATACTTGCCGATAAAGCCTGCCGCGAACGCTTCGATACTCGACAGATCCGCCAGATCGAGCCGCATGACTTCCACTGTCGCCTGAGGAAACTTTTTGCGCAGTCCGTCGGCGGCCTGCTGTCCTTTTTCCATATTGCGCACGGCCAGCACGACCTCCGCGCCTTTCTGCGCGAATCCGTAAGCCGTCTCGAGTCCCAGACCGCCGCTTCCTCCCGTAATGACTACCCGTTTCCCGCTCATATCCGGCATATTGTCGATCGTCCATTGTCCGTTCATTTCCGTTTCCTCCTTGTGTCTTCCCGATCGTTCGGGCCGACCTCTTTCGTCCGTATGTTCAGTGTGCCTGAATAAGCGCGATTTTTCAAACCTGTCCCTTCCGTACGAATCCCGCGCAAAAAGACGCTTCCCGCAGGAAACGCCCCGTCATCCGCCTATTCAGCTCACAGCGAGCATCATCAGCACGCCAAGCGACAGCGAGACGAGCAGCAGCAGCAGACCCAGAGCTCGAAAAGCCTGGGATTGGAAACGCTCCGGTTCATACAGCTCTCCCCCGGCCGGATCGCGCAGCGGATGAAGAATCCGGTCGGGACGGGCGATCACCAGCGGACACAGCAGCAAAAAGACTCCGATCAGCAAAAACATTCGGGTCTCCTCCTCAAGTTCCGGATTCGGACGAAGGGTCCGTTTCTTCCTATTGTACCCGGAATCGGGCTTTTCGAATTTTTTGCGAAAAAAGCCTTCGGACGCCTATGGGCGGCCGAAGGCTTCGAAGCGCGCTTCTTCGCGTCCGTTCAATTCCCGTGTCCTACTCCCACTCCATCTCCGGCTCTGCGCATATGTTCGTTCTGCTCCCGCAGCAGCGCATTCTGCTCCTGCAGATGGGCATCCCGCACGGTAAACCGCTCGGTCTGGCGCCGTTCGAGTTCACTCAGATCCATCCGCAGCGAATAAATTTCGTTCGTGACCCTGGAGTTTCCGAATGCCGTTTTGGCGATAAAATAGCCGATCACGCAGAGGACTGCGACCGGTACGGCCAGAAACAGCAGTCCGCCCATCCCTTCCAAAGACACCCTCATCCTTTCCGCCTCCTTTTGCTTTTTTTCGCTCTCCGTCCGGGGTGCTCCCGTGAAAATCCTGCAACCTCACAGACGCTCAAAGCGGGAAAAAAGTTCGGGGAAATCGTAAAAGCCCTGCCTAAACAGGTCGGTATACCAACCCCCCCCCCCCGCCTCTGGTCCAGGCCTGCGGGTGACCCGAGGCGGAAACCAAGTCCGGGCGAACGCCCGATTCCGATCTTCCCATTCTTCTTTACACTAAGACAAGACAGCGAAACGGGACGCTTTGTGCGCCTTTATCGGGAAAGAACGTATAAGAAAAGAGGCTGAACTATGAAAATTATCAAACGATTGGGAAGTCTGCTGGGCAGTATGCTGCTCGGATCCTCCCTCCTCGTATCCTCCGTACACGCCGCAGCGGCCGGCGGAATCGCTGCCGGTGCGACCGCAGCGCCGTCCGGCGAATCCGCCGTATCGCCTGCCCGGTCCTGGACACCGGAGCAGATCGATACCTATGCAGAAGCCGCTATGCAGCGTCTGCATATCCCCGGGCTTGCCGTCGGAATCGTTCAAGACGGCAAAGTGCAGTACACCCGGGGCTACGGCAGCGCCGGTCCGGGCGCGGGGCCGATGACGCCGCAGACGCCGCTTGCGATCGGCTCGACGACCAAATCGTTTACCGCGCTTGCGATCATGCAGCTGGTCGAAGAAGGGAAAGTCGATCCGGAGGCTCCGGTCACCGATTATCTGCCGTCGTTCCGCTTGGCCGATCCGTCGATGTCCGCCGCCATTACGGTGTCGGATCTGCTGCACCAGACGAGCGGATTGTCCACCTACCAAGGGATCGCTTTTTTGGCCAAAGGAAAAGGTACGCTGATGCAGCATATCGCCGATCTGGCGGACGTTCCGCAGAAGCGGCCTGCCGGCACGGCGTACGAATATTCGAACCTGAATTACAATATCCTCGGCGCGATCGTCGAACAGGTATCGGGACTTTCGTACGAAGATTACATCCAGCAGCGGATCTTCGCGCCGATCGGCATGACCCACAGCTTCTCTTCGCCGGAACGGGCCAAAACGGCCGCCGCCGAGCGATCCGATCTGCGCCCTGCTTCCGGCCATCAATTCCTGTTCGGCTGGGCCGTACCTACCCGGGCGGCGGGCCATACGGGAACGATTCCGTCGGGCTATCTCGTCTCCACGGCCGAAGACATGTCGAAGTATCTGATCATGCAGACGGAAGGCGGCACGTTCGAAGGCGAACGCCTGCTGTCCGCCGATAGCGTCGCACAGATGCGCAAGCCTGCCGCCGATATGCGGGACGGTTCCTTTTACGGCATGGGTTGGGTCGTCACGGGCGATACGGCCGGACATAACGGAACCACCGAAAATACGTACTCGGAAATGCGTATCCGCGACGGCTACGGCATTTTCGTACTCGCAAACTCCGTCGATCCCCTGATCGTCGGTTACAGCGGGATCGTGCCGGGTATCGACGATATCCTGCACGGACGTATGCCTTCCCAGGAAAGCCTGCCGGATTTCGTCAAATTGTACGCGATCGCCGACGGGGTCGCGGCCGTGGTCGCCCTGCTGTTTCTATGGTCGCTGCTCAGCCTGCTGCGCTGGAGAAAAGCGTTCCGTCCGACCGGACGCAGAATCACGCTGAACTTCGCTTTGCTGTTCTTCTGCAATATCGCTTTCCCGCTGCTGCTGATCCGCTTCGTGTCGAGACTGGCTCCGTGGGATGTCGTCGTCGCCTGGGCACCGGGCCTAGGCTGGGGCATGATCGCGCTCCCGTGGCTGCTGTTCCTTACCGGCGGAATCAAGCTGGCGCTTATGGTCCGGGCCATGTTGACGGCCAAGCGCCCGGCGTCTTCGTCCGCAGCCGGCCAAGCAGCGTGAAGTATCGCACAGAAAAATCCAGGTCAAATAAGCGGTACTGTGCAGGTATTTGGAATTGGTATTAAAATTAGCGCGATGCTTAATTCTCTCTCGACGAAAAAGCCCGCTTCCGTTCTGCCCTGTGGCAGTTTGCGGAAGCGGGCTTGTTTTCGGTTTACGCGGCGGCGGCTGCGAAACGCCGGAGTTTACTTGATCGAATCGCCGACCCACAGCGTTTGGGTCGTTTTATCCCATTTGATCGACTCGCCTACGCCTCTGACGATGATGCCGACCGGAACGCGCAGCACGCCGCGTTTGAATGTCGGCGACCCCTGCAGCTTCACTTCTTTGCCGTCTACCCAGGCGATATTGCTGTCGGCCATGACTTTGACGGTATGGTCGCCGCGAGTATACGTATACGTTTGGGTTTTTTTGTCCCACGAGATGCTCAGACCTTCGATATCGAGCTGCTTGATGACGTCGGACGTCGCATACAGCGTGCTCTTGATGAAGAACGGATAGGCGCTCGGTTTTACGACACCGTTGTTGCCGTAAATGGTGGCAGCCGGTTCGGATACGGTCGCTGCGGCGGCGGGTTGGGATGTAGGCGCGGCTGCCGGTGTTGTCGCCGGAGCGGCTTGTGCAGCGGATGCCCCCAATACGGCGGAACCCAGCAGCGATGCGATCAGAATTTTTTTCATGTCAAACGTCCTCCTCATTATAAGTACAATTTGGGATGCGGCAAAAAACACCCTACCTTCTATATATAAACCTTTCCCGGGGTCATTTAGTTGCAGTTCTGATACTCTCCGGGAAAACTTTTGTAAATCCCTCGCTTCTCTCCGGTCTTGCGGCCGCTTTAAGTCGACATTTTCACCTCTTCGATTTCTCAAGCCAAATCATCATTTTTTTGATGGACTACTCTCAAAAATCTTCCAAAAGTAATCTTGTGCCCTGTACCGTCCATCTTACCGCATGTCGATGATCGCCGTATCCGTCCAGCAGAAGCCGAATCGCCGCCCGGCACATTCGTTTCTTGTCCACTCGAACGGTCGCGTACAATCCGGAATCCGGTGTGCAGGCCTCTTCTAATCCGTCGAAACCGGTCACCTTCACCTGCTTCGGCACGGAGATCCCAAGCGCGCGCAGCCTGCGAATAAGCAGCAGCGCAGTCCGGTCGTTCCCGCAGAAAAAAGCGGTGGGCAGCGCACCTCCAGCAGTGATTTCTTTTAGAAACATCTCGATCCCGCGTTCGTTTTTCACCTCGTCGAAATCGTCCGCTTCCAGCAGCACATGCCGATCGTCGATAGGAAGTCCCGCTTCCCGCATGGCCCGCCAATAGCCGAACCAGCGCTCCTCGTGACTCGTCGTCAGATTGGCCGGTCCGATAAATCCGATCCGCTCGTGCCCTTGTTCGATCAGCAGACGCACGATCGATTCAGCGCCTTCCGTATTGGCGGATACGGCTGCCGCGCAGGCCAAGTCCCTATAATACGAATCGAGCATAACCAGCGGCACTCCCGTCTCCCAGACCATGTGCGCATAAGGCTTGGCGATAATACCGAACAAGACGACGCCGATATGCGGCAGGTCTCCGTACAAAGGCGGCAGCTCCAACCGTTGTTCCATTTCGCGATCGATCCGGACGATCACAGCGCTGCAGCCGTGCGCCTTGACCGTCTCTTCCAGAATCCACAGCATGTCATGGAAAAAACGGAAATGTTCGGTGTCCTCGTGACTGACCACTCTTTCCGGTACAAGCAGCAGGATGTTTTTGATCTTTTGCTCCGCCTGCTTGGCAGCGGCCGGCGGTTTATAACCCATCTCCTGGGCGGTATGCCGAACGATCAGCCGTACATGCTCGCTTACGCCGCTTTTTCCCGACAAAGCCAGCGAGACCGCATTTTTGGAAATGCCGATCCGATCCGCGATATCCTGCATGGAGATTTTTTTCGGTCTGGCCATGACGATTCCTCCTTGATAAATACCCTATTCCCGCGCCTGCAGATATGCTATGCTGATTTCAGGTTACTTTACAACATTTAATTTCGTCAAGTTTTGTCAAGTTATTCGAACTTCTGGGAGGCACACGCATGATTGCAATCGGAATCGATATCGGCGGGACCAAGATCGCGGTAGGGCTTATCGGTGAACAAGGAAACGTACTCGCGCAGCAATCGCTCAAGACGGATCCGGCCAAGACGCCGACGGCGCTGATCGAAGAAACGGCGGCGGCGGTAAACGGACTTCTGGAGCAGTGCAGGATCCTCCCGTCCGACGTCAAAGGCATCGGGGTCGGCGCGCCCGGACCGCTTGACGCCAAACACGGTCGGCTCGACAGCCCGCCCAACCTGCCTTCCTGGCACGGCTTCGGCGTCGTCGAAGAACTGCGCAAGCATTTCGGCGCATGGCCGGTCCATTTCCAGAACGACGCGACGGCGGCGGCGCTGGCCGAGAAGTGGCTGGGCGCGGCGCGGGAGGCGGACAATTTTATTTTTATCACGGTGAGCACGGGAATCGGCGCCGGCATCTACATGCACGGACGGCTCATCACGGGTGCGTCCGGCAATGCCGGCGATGTCGGCTTCATTATGGTGGAACCGGGCGCGGCGGGCACCGAAGGTTACTGGGAGCAGATCGCCTCGGGTACGGCTATCGCGCGCCAAGCCTCGGAGCTGCTGGGCCGTCCGGTCGGCACGAAGGAAGCATTCGACCTGGCCGCGGGCGGCGACGCGCGGATGAAGGAGCTGATCGAAGTCACGTACCGGCGTCTCGGTATGGGCTGCGTCTCGCTGATCAACACGCTCGATCCGGAGCTGCTGGTCATCGGCGGCGGCGTGTCGCAGATCGGCGAACCGCTGTTTGACGCGATTCGCTCTTATGTCTCGGAGCATGCGCTCAGCCCGGCCGGACGCCGCACGGCGATCGTTCCCGCGGCACTGAACCAGAATGCGGGACTGATCGGCGCGGCTTCGCTGGTGCATCAGGCGTATTGATCCCTTTTCGTGGGTAATAACAAGGCGGCAGACGAAGCGAATTTTCAACCCGAATCCATTATCCAAAAGGAGTGTCAAAACCATGAACGAACCGATCTTCCTTACTCCCGTTTTCCAGGAACGCATCTGGGGCGGAACCAAGCTGAACACGCTGTTCGGCTACGAAATTCCCAACGATAAGACCGGCGAATGCTGGGCGGTGTCGGGCCACAAGAACGGACAAAGTCTCGTACATAACGGCCCTTACGCGGGCGCGAAACTCGGCGATCTGTGGAACGAACATCCCGGGCTGTTCGGCGATTCGCAGTCCGACGTGTTCCCGCTGCTGACCAAAATTCTCGACGCTTCCGACGATCTGTCGGTCCAGGTGCATCCGGACGATGCGTACGCGCGCCAGTTCGAGAACGGCGAGCTGGGCAAGACGGAGTGCTGGTACATCGTCGATGCCGAGCCGGGTTCGTCTATCATTTACGGCCATAACGCGCAGTCCCGCGAAGAACTGCGTTCGATGATCGAAGCCGGTCGGTGGGACGAGCTGCTGACGAAGATCGAAGTAAAGCCGGGCGATTTCTTCTACGTGCCGAGCGGAACCATTCACGCCCTGGGCAAAGGCATCGTCGTGCTGGAAACGCAGCAGAGTTCGGATACAACATACCGCGTGTACGACTATGACCGCACAGATGCCAATGGCCAGGGCCGCGAGCTGCATCTGGAAAAAGCGATCGAAGTGACCACCGTGCCGCAGTCCTACGCCGGCGGCGCGTACGAGACCGATCGTCTGGACGGCGTGACCGTGACCAAGTTCGTCTCGAACGACTTTTTCACCGTGCAAAAATGGGAAGTCGACGGCAGCGCCAAGTTCGACGCCCGCGAGCGCTACACGATCGTGAGCATTCTGGACGGCGCAGGCAAACTGCAAAGCGAATCCGGCGAATCCCAGCTGGCCAAAGGCGATCACTTCATCCTGCCGGCCGGATTCGGACCTTATACGATCGAAGGCACATTGACGACGATCACGTCCTGGGAATAGAAGAATCCGGCAGACCAAACGGTCGAACGCCTTTTCATTTTTATTCTTTTTCACCGAAACCCGTCCGCATAAGCGGACGGGTTTTCCATTTCTCCCTTCTCTTGTTTGCTGGCGGTCAATTTTTTCGAAACCTCCTATTTCTCCAAAGCGTATAGACGACAGAAAGCAAGCAAATTCCGGCCAGCGAACATCCCGGCACGGCCTGCTTTTCCCGTTCGTCCCATTTCATCGTTTTCTAGGAGGATATCAAGTGAAAAAATCTGCAAAAATCATTCTCGCCTCATCCCTGCTGCTGTCCGCGCTGCCTGCTCCGAGCCTCGTTTCCGCGGAAGAATCCACGCTCACGCGCGCCCAGGCGGTCGAGTATCTGCTCGGCATCACCGACGACTACGCGCCGGGCATCGTCAAGTCCGACATTCTGAAAGGCGACGGAACAGGCAATCCCGACGAAGCGCGTTCCATCTCCCGGATCGAAGCGCTGCTTATGCTCGGCCGGGCGTTCCCGAATCTGCCGCAGCCAAGCGGCAACGATCTGCGCCAGATCGGAAAGGTGCCGACTTTCAGCGACGTACCGGCGTGGGCGCAGAGCGAACTGAAGCGCTTGGCACAGGCGGGCATCGTCAATGGAACAGCGGACGGGAAGCTCGGGGCCGGGGATCCCGTGACCTACGAGCAGCTTCAGGCCTTTACCCGGCGCGCCATGGCGCTCGAAGGCTCCAATCCGCGTGACGATTACTACGAATACATAAACAAAGACTGGCTGAACGCTTCTTCCGTCGAAGCCGGCGAGATGACCAACGGCGTGTTCAACGAATTGGCCAAGGCCAACGAAGTCCGTCTCAGCGAAATGATCGCCAAGATTGCCGCCAGTCCGCAGACCGCAGGTTCCGTCGAACAGAAGATCGCGGATTTCTACGGCAATGCGCTTGATGTGGAACATCGCAACAAACAGGGAATCACGCCGATCAAAGGCTACCTGAAATCGATCGACGACGCGGCTACGGTCCAGCAGCTTTTTGATGCGGCCATGAAAACGGAAACCGAACTGGCAACCGGCTCGCTCCTGTCGTTCGGCATCACCAACGACGCAAAGAACAGCAGCGCCAACTCGCTTTATTTCGGCGCATTGACTCTCTCGCTCGACAAAAACAGCTATATGTCCGAAGACCCCAAGATCAAAGAAGTGTATACCGCTTATCTGAAGCGATTGTTCAAGCTTGGCGGCAGCGACGATAAAACCGCGCAGACGGAAGCCGAGACGATGTACGCTTTTGAAAAAGAACTTGCCGCCGCGTCGATGGACATTCAGGATCAGGGCGACGTGGCCAAATACTACAATCCCTATTCGAAAAAAGATTTCGAAGCGCTGTTCCCAACGATCCATATGAACAAAATGCTTAGCCAACTCGGACTCGAAAAAGCCGACAAAGTGATCGTGACGGACGTGAAGCTGACACAGAAACTGTCCGGCATGCTGACCGACAAGAATCTGGAGGCGCTCAAAGCTTATGCCAAAGCCCTCCTGCTCAGTAATACGGGAGGTACGCTGACGGAAGAATTCGAGAAAGCGGCCCAGGACTTCCAGGCGCAAATGTACGGGGTAACCGGCGAGAAGACCCGTCAGCAGAAAGCGGTCGCTTTGACCCAAAGCGTCATGAGCGACTATCTGGGTCTGCAGTTTGCAGACCGTTACTTCAGTCCCGAGGCCAAGCAGGACGTAGAGAAAATGGTGGATCAATTTATCGGCGTCTACAAGCAGCGGATCGAGAAGCTGGACTGGATGTCCGAAACGACCAAAACCAAAGCCCTGAAGAAGCTCGATACGATGAAGGTCAAAGTCGGTTATCCGGAAAAAGCGGAAGACAGCCTGAAGAACGTCCCGATCGTGTCGATTAAAAACGGAGGGTCGCTGTTCGACAATGTGATCGCCATCAGCAAAGCGGGCAAGCAGAAAGGAATCGAATCGCTGGATAAGCCGGTCGACAAAGAGGCCTGGGGCATGAGCGTATATACCGTCAATGCCTATTACAATCCGCTGAACAACGAGATCGTCTTCCCTGCCGGCATCCTGCAAGCTCCGTTCTACGATATCCAAGCCAAACGCGAAACGAATATGGGAGCGATCGGTATGGTCATCGCCCACGAGATCAGCCACGCGTTCGACAATCTGGGTTCGGCCTACGACGAGCAGGGCAATGCGGCCAACTGGTGGACCGAAGCCGATTATAAACAGTTCCAACAGAAGCTGCAGCAGGTGGTCGGTTATTACGACGGCGTCGAGGTTATGCCGGGCGTCATGAACAACGGAACGCTGACCGTAAGCGAGAATGTTGCGGATCTCGGAGGTATGGCCGCTTCGCTTCAGGTGCTCTCGCAGATGCCAAGCCCGGATTACAAAGCGTATTTCGAAGGGTATGCCACCATCTGGCGCACCACAATGAGCCCCGAAACCGCCGCTTACATGTCTACCGTGGACACACATTCGGCGAACAAGGTCCGTGTCAACCGCACGATCGCCAATTTCGCGGAATTCTACGAAGCCTACGGAATTACGGGGAAAGACGCGATGTACGTCGCTCCGGAAGATCGCGTAAGCATTTGGTAAACAGAGAAGCTTGGCGCAATCCAAAAACACCGAAGCCCCGGGGCTTCGGTGTTTCTTTTTATGCACAGGGACCTGTAATCCGGCTTGCGGCTCCGAGCGCGGAGCTGCGAAGGATACCGACGATTACCACGGCCACTCCCGGCCCTGCCAATCGCGCATGACCAGCTCGTCTTCGTCGATCGCGTGCGGCTTGTCGTCCCACGGCAGCGCGCTGCCGAGGAAATATTCCAGTGCAGACGCCGCCGATTCGGACGGTTCCAATTCCGCTTCGGTATTGCGTTCGCCGGACATGTACGTGCGCATCCAACCCGGGTGATACAGCCGGAACGTAAATCCTTCCGGACGCCTCCGGTCAAACAGCAGACGGACGCCGCGGTTCAGCGCGGCTTTGGACATGCAGTAGGCGAACCAGGCGGTTCGTTCGGCTTTGCCGATACTGCCGGCTTCGGAAGAAACGAAGCAGAGCCGCTTTAATTCGCCCCGCTCGAGCAGCGGCAGGAAAGCTTCGCTGGTTCGGATCGGCCCCAGCGCATTCACCTGATAAAGACGGATCATCTCGTCGTAATCCTGCGAAGTGCGAATGGAATCTTCGTTCTTGTCCGTAATGACGCCCGCATTATTGATCAGAAGATCGAGGCTTCGCGTCCGTTCTTCCACGGCGGCGGCAGCCGCCAGCACGGAAGAATCGGAAGAGACATCGAGCGGCAGAACGATCAGCAGATCGGGGTAGCGTTCCTGCAGTTCGCCGAGCTGCGGCCAGTCGGGCAGGTAGCTGCCCGCGAACACGCGCCAGCCCCGCTCCAGCAGGCCTTCGGCCAATGCGAAACCCAATCCCCGATCGGCGCCTGTAATCACAGCGTGATAAGTACTCATCTCTGTTCAGCTCCTCTCAGAACGGCCATTCTTCGCCGCGGCTTCCCGTCAGCACAAGTCTGTCTTCGTTGGCATGCGGATTGGCAAACAGTCCGGCGGCAAATCGCGCCGATTCCGCGATCGGAGCCGACAGCGGGGTCATCGGCGAATCGGAAGCCGATGACCCCGTCTGCGGATTCGAACCGCCCGAAAGCTTCGGTCTCAAACCGGGATCATACAGCCGGAACGTGTAACCTTCCCGGCGCAGGTCGTTAAACAGCAGTTTGGCCTGCATATGCAAAGCCGTATGCGCCATGGCACGGCCGATCGGCATATGGGCCTCGCCTACCGAGATACTGCCTTCGCGGGACGAGATGAAGCAGATCCGCTTCAGCCCGCCCTCCGCGTTCATCCGCGGCAGCAGCCGCTCGACGGCGCGCAGCGGGGTCAGCGCGTACGTCTCGTAGTCCTGCAGACGTCCGGCCGTGGTATCCTCCTGTCCGGCGCTGTCGGCAGGCCAGCCACCCGGCACCGAAGATTCATCCGTCTTCCCTTCAATCGAACGAGATGACGGATGGCCGAATACGGGCGCCATTTCGCCCGCATTCAATACCAGCAGGTCGATTCGGCTTGCCGCACCGGACGTGCGGGCCTCGGAGGAAGCCGCAGCGGAGCCGCCGGTTCGATCGCTATTCCCGTCTTCCGGTTCCGCCGGGACGAAAGCTCCGGCTTCGTTCGACGCATTCGGATCTGCCCCGTGGGACGGAGCTTGCGTTTCCTCGGCATAGGCCGGGTCCGTTGTCCCGGCTTTGGGCCTCGCATTGCTTTCCGGTCCAAAAGCGACCGAACCTTCGAAATCTTCAAGCCCCGAACTGCCGGTTCCCGTTGGAATATCGCGATTCTCTCCGATGTGGGCGCCGTGCGTCCATCCGCTCGGCCGTTCTTCTTCATCCGAAAGGTCGCCTCCCGGAACGGGCGGAGACACGGATTCCGGAGCAATCGTGCTTCCCCAACCGTCGTCGGCCGCCCTTGGTTCGGGCAGTTCGCCGCTTCCGTTCTTCGCGGCTGCCGAACGTTCTTCCCGCGTGTCCGGATCGGTCGGTTCGCCGCCGATCACGTTCCAGCCGCGGGACATCAATTCCCGTCCCAACGCGGCTCCGAACGGCTCGTGCAAATTGAGAATCCATGCGGTTCTGTTCATGATCGCTGCCTCCTTCGTTTATCGGCTCAATTCTCGCTTCCGGGCTCGGCCTGCTTGGCACACCAGTACAGCGCATTGCGCAGCAAACGCAGATACATCGGATGCGTCCATACGCCGAGCTCGTGTCCGGGGGTCAGCACCGCTACGCGGCCCCGGCCGTAAGTTCGGGTCCAGCCGCCGGGCTGCGCACCGTGCTCCGATACGGTCGTCATAATCAGGTCCGCGATCGGATCGTCCCAGTCCATAAAATAATGCTCGTCGTGTACCGTGAATTCTTCGATCCCTTCGGCAATCGGATGCTGCTTGTCCGGACGAACCGTGACTTTGCACGCTTCGGGGTGATGCGTGAAGACGCCCCCGAGCAGACGGCGAAACGGCCCTTCTTCCTTGTCGTATCCGGCCGTGCCCGCGTGCACGGCCAGCAGCGCGCCTCCCCGCTCCACGTAATGCTCGAACGCCTGTTGAACCGATTCGTTCATCCAGTATTCTTTTTCCTGCTTGGACTGACTGTTGGAGCGGCAGACCAGCACAACCGGGTAATCCTTCAGACGCGCGGGATCAAAATCCTCCGCACGGTCGGTTATCGTAAACCGAAATTCCGTCCGGTCCAGCTTCTCCAACCCCTGCCGGATCGTTTCCGCCGGATGCCAGCGATCTTCGCAAATGACCCATACTTCCATCTCGTTTGCTCCTTTCCTTGATCCAGCGGCCGAAGCGTATACGCTTTCCGTTCGAATCGCGACCGTCCGCTATGTAAGTTCGGGTATACGTAACGTTATTACACTTGAATGACCGGATTATCTCTGCGCAGCCGGGATTTCTTTTCTTGCCCGATAGAAAAACAAGCAAAAAAGCTTGAATTCTCAAGAATTCCCGGGGAATAATGAAGGAAATCCGATACGGCAGTCCAAAAAAAGGAGAGAACGCGATGACAAACTCCGAGGTATATATCGTGACGACATCGTTGAATTTGTGGTGGGGCTTCTACGGATTGGACGAATCGGAGAACGGCGACTGCGTATGGATTTACGATCGGCCGGACGACCGGGGCGAAGGGCTGGCCAAAACCTTCGTCGGTTCCGACAGCGTCTGCGCGATATTCTGGAAATGGGAGCCGCCGCCCTCGAAGTCTATCCTCCTTCGGAACATCTCGATCGGCAGGCGCTGGAGTCTGCGATGCTGGCCCACTGCGGGCGATTTCTCGATCTCCGGGCCCGGCGGGCCGTCCATCTGCGGCCGATCAGTCCGGAAGAAGCGATTCGCAGTTACACCGAGTATGCGTACGGATTTTTTGGCGTTACGGCTTTTTCGGAAGAACAGGGTTCCAGGCTGCGCAAACCGAAAAACCCGCTGCACTTCCCGGTTGTCCGGGAGATGCGGCGGGTTTGTATGGAATAAAGCTTGCGGTTTGGAGAGGGCGCTCAGGCCGATGGAGCGGTAGGAGAAGCGAGCTTCTCTTCCTGCTCCGATTCATTGTGCTGGATGAGCGAGTGCTTTTTCCAGACCCGGCTTTTCCAGCGCATATACATGACGGCAACGCGAATCCATTCGTCCGCCGCAATCGCCAGCCAGATGCCGGGCAGCCCCATATTCATCTGGAATACCAGCACATACCCGAGCGGAAGGCTGATGCCGACCATGGAGACAAGTCCGACATAGACCGGGAACTTGGCGTCGCCGGCGGCGCGGAGCGAACCGATGACGATCATGTTGAACGTGCGGGCGGTCTCCAGCACGATGCTCAGTACCAGAACCTGCGTCGCCATACGGATGATGTCCGCGTCGTCGGTGAACAAACCCACGAGCGGATGGCGCAGCAGGATCACGACGAGATCGACGATCACGGTGATGACGAGCGCCCGTTTGACGCTGTTCCATACTTGATGGTACGCGTCTTCCTTGCGGTTCGCGCCGACCAGACGGCCGACGATAATACCTGTTCCGATCGCCACGGCGACCGCAAACAGATAGATGAACATCGAGATGTTCGTCGCGTACTGACGCGCGGCCAGCGCCTGGGCGCCGAGGAACGTCGCGTAGAAGAAGAAGATCATCTGGCACGACTGGTACGTAATCTGCTCCAGTGCGGACGGTACGCCGATACGCAAAATTTTCATGATATATTCACGGGTCAGGTTGATATAAAACTTGAATTGAATCCGGACTTCCATGACCTGATACAGCATCCAGAACAAGACGACTGCCGCAACGGCGCGGCTGATGACCGTCGAGATCGCGGCCCCTTCGACGCCCATGGCCGGGAAGCCCATATGGCCGAAGATCATCACGTAACCGCCGGCCACGCTGAGGATATTCATGCCAAGTGCCACGAACATGGTCAGCTTCGTTTGTCCGTAGGTCCGGATCGTAGCCGACAGCATATTGATCAGAGCCTGCAGGAAGATCGCTCCGCCGACGATATGCATATACGACTTGGCGTAGACGAGAATATCGCCGTGCAGGTTCAGGGCAACCATCATATGATGGCCGAACACGAGGAAGAACGCGCTCATGGTCAGGCCCAGCATCAGATTGAGCGTCAGCGACAATCCGGAAATCTTGGCGGCCTCGTAATGGTTGCGTGCCCCCAGATACTGCGCGATAACGATAGCGGCGCCGTTACCCACGACTTCGAGAATAAGGATGGCGATCGAGATGACCTGGTTGGCCGCGCCGACGGCCGCTACCGCATCATCCGATACTCCGCTCAACATCATCGTATCGGTGATCCCCATTAACATAAACAAAAACACTTCCAGGAATATCGGCCAGGTCAAACGAAACAGATTGAATTCACGCTCCAGCGGAAGTTTTGCCGCAGCGGTCCCGTTTTTCGTTTTCATCTCTTCACCCTCCTTCGATCGTTTGTTTTATTAAAAACAAAACGTATCTTAGCACGGCAAGGATGAAAATGCAGCCCCTTTTTTGAAATTTCCTGAAAATTATATGAAAATCACAGCGATTTCCCTTTTTGAATATCTTTTCCCTATCCTCTTACGCGTTCCAGGTCGCTCACGGACGCAGGGTCGGGCGAATCAAAGTGGGCTTCGGCACGCTGCACCCGATTTCGTCCGGCACGCTTGGCTTCGTACAAAGCGAGATCGCAGCATTTGTAGATCCGTTCCAGATCGGAACGATGTTCGGGAATAAAAGTCAGCGCGCCGATACTCAGCGTGCAAGAGCCTCTCGCCGCTGCCCGAATGCGCTCGGCCAGCCGCGTGGATTCGGCCCGGGAAGAATCGGGCAGCAGCACCGCAAATTCGTCGCCGCCGTAGCGGCCGAACAGGTCTTCCGGACCGAGCTGCCCCGACACGGTATCGCTCATTTCGCGCAGCACGCGGTCGCCGATATCGTGCCCGTATGTATCGTTGATTCCTTTGAACCCGTCGATATCGAACAACAAAAAAGAAACCGGGCGGCCGGTCTTCGCAAAGCGGTCCAGTACCGCCCCGGCTCTGACCAGAAAAGCGCGCCGGTTCCAGATCTGCGTCAGATCATCGAGGCTGGCAAGCTTGAACAATTCTTCGTCCGATTTCTGCTTGGCGAGCAGCACGAAGCCGGTGTTGCCCAGCATCATGGTCATATAAGCCGAGATCGAGAACAGCGTATCGGTCACCCCCGCAGACAGCAGAGCGGCCGTTTCGCCGGCGAACAGCGCAGCCAGCGCGCGGATCAGAAGGATCGCCGCCACAAAAGTATACAGCGCTCCCATCATCCTGCGCAGCATCGTGGCGTTCTTCAACATGAGCAGGCCCAGTGCGGGAGGCGCAATTAGCAGAGCCGCAAACACGGAAGCCACAACGATGCGCAGTTCTTCCGTATTGCGAAGAAGCATGACCGTATCGAATGTCAGAACGGCGGCCAGCACAAGCACGGCGCCGATCTTTTTGACCCGGAGAGTCAGTGTGCCCTGCAGCCGGAGCAGCGCCGCCGCTTCCAGCGCTGTCCCGAGAAAGATCAGCGTATTGGAAGCGGAGATGACCGCCCATTCGCCGAGGCTTCCTTTGAGCAGCATTAACAGCCAGGCGGCGGACTGCACCAGCTTGGCCGTGAAAAAGATCGAGATCGAGCGGTCCCGGCTCTCGCTTCGGTGATACGCGCTCAGCAGCACGACGGTAAACACATGCCCGCAGATCAAAGAAATATAGACGGTCTGCGGGTCCAGATGAAAAATCATGGCCGGTTCTCACTCTTCCCTTCAGATCGTCAGCCGGGCAATATCGTTCCAACGCAAAGCGATTTCCGTAAACGTTTCTTCCCCGATCCGAATCTCTTTGCGTTCAAATTCTTCGCTGCCGACTTTGCGATAGAAGTGAACGGCCGGATTCTGTTCGAGCACCCAGACCATAAGCGAACGGTACCCTGCGGTCCGGAGTTCTTCCAGCATCTGCCGGAACATCTCGCTTCCGATGCCTTTGCGCTGCTCGCTCTGCAGTAGGTACACGGCGTACAATTCGGCTTCATGCACCCGCCCGGTTTCGCGATCCACTCCATAATCGAGAAATCCGCAAACTTGTCCGCGCTCGTTCTCCGCTACCATAACGCCTTCCCCGGGTTCGGGATGCTTCAATCTTTTCTCCCAACGGTTCCAATGTTCTTCCACGGACAGTCTGTCGAGATAAGCATCGGCAACGATACCTTTGTAAGTGGTCTTCCAGCTGTCGACGTGAACTTGCGCAATGCCTGCGGCATCTTCAGGTCTGGCGAATCTTATCTTCATGTGGGATAGCTCCTCTGCAAAAGAATTCAGTCGACAAGGCAGACCCGCTCCGCATTGTGGCGGCCGGGACGATTCGTAAGCGGTCGATAAGCTTCAAAAACGAATAGGTTAAGCGTATAGGATTCGGCGCGCTTCTTCAAATTCCTGCCGATAGAAGCAAGTTATTTCCAACCCTTCCTGAGCGCTGGACGGATCTTTCGGGCACGGCACGCCAAAAAAGCCGCTCCCAAAAGGAGCGGCCTGCAGGCTGTCAGGCAAAACGGTCCGGCTATTCGGCGATCAGCGGGTGTGCGAAGGACTTCCGATACCGACCGGTTGGATGTCCCAGATTTCCGTCGCATACTCGTGGATCGTACGGTCGCCTGCGAAACGGCCCGACTTGGCAATGTTCAGAATCGATTTCTCGGTCCAAAGTTTGGAGTTCCGGTAATCGAGTCCGATCTGATCTTGGGACCGCGCATAGCTGGAAAAATCTCTCAGCACGAAATATTCGTCATTGTGGCTGAGCAGCGAATGGTAAATGGAATCGAAAGTTTGACCGTTCTGGCAGAAAGGCCCCGGCTGGATCAGCTGATCCAGTACGCGCTTGATCCGTTCGTCGCCCTGATAGAACGACTGGGCGGAATATCCGCCTTCGCGATAGTACTGCTCGACTTCTTCGATCCGCAGTCCGAACAGATACATGCCTTCGTCGCCCAGCGATTCGTACATCTCCACGTTGGCTCCGTCAAGCGTACCGATCGTCAGAGCTCCGTTCATCATCAGCTTCATATTGCCGGTACCGGAAGCTTCTTTGCCCGCTGTCGAAATTTGTTCGCTGACGTCGGCGGCCGGAACGATTTTCTCGGCCAGGGACACCGAGTAGTTCTCCAGGAAGAACACTTTCAGCAGGTCTTTGGTCTGCGGATCGTTGTTCACGGTATCGGCGATATTGTTGATCAGCTTGATAATCTGCTTGGCCATATAATAACCAGGAGCCGCCTTGGCACCGAAAATAAACGTACGCGGCGTCAGGTCGAGCGAAGGATTTTCTTTGATCCGGTTGTACAGGTCCATAATGTGCAGAGCGTTCAGCAGTTGGCGCTTGTACGCATGCAAACGCTTGACCTGCACGTCGAAGATCGAATTCGTATCGACGGCCACTCCGTGCTTTTTATAGATATAAGAAGCCAGACGCTCTTTGTTCTTGCGTTTGACACTGCGGATCTTTTCCTGGACAACCGCGTCTTTGGAATACTTGAGCAGATTGTTCAGCTGATCGGGCTGCGTCTTCCAGGCGGAACCAATCGTATCGTCGATCACGTTCATCAGGTCCGGGTTGGCATGCATCAGCCAGCGGCGGTGCGTGATGCCGTTTGTCTTGTTGTTGAAACGATCCGGATACAGCTCGTAGAAATCTTTCATCTCGCGTTTCTTCAGGATATCCGTATGCAGCGCGGCGACGCCGTTGACGCTGTGGCTTCCGTGGATCGCCAGATGCGCCATCTTGATCTGCCCGTTCGCGATGATCGCCATTCGGGAAACGCGGTCCTGATCTTTCGGATTCTCTTCGAGCAGCGAAGCGCAGAAGCGTCTGTTCACCTCTTCGATGATCATGTAAAGACGCGGCAGCAGATCGCGAACCATCTGTTCCGGCCAGGTCTCGAGCGCTTCGCTCAGGATCGTGTGGTTGGTGTACGATACGACCCGGGATACGATATCCCACGATTCCTGCCATCCGAAACTTTTTTCGTCCAAAAGAATGCGCATCAACTCCGGAATCACGAGCGTCGGATGCGTATCGTTGATATGGATCGCGACTTTCTCGGGCAGACGGTCGTACGGCAGGCCGAGTTTGTCGAATGTGCGAAGCACGCTTTGCACGCCGGCCGAACACAGGAAATATTCCTGCTTCAGGCGCAGCAGTTTGCCTTCGTATTGGGAATCGTCCGGATAGAGGAATTCCGATACCGTCTCGACCGAACGCTTATAGTCGAGGAAGTTGTAGTAGCTGCCATCGGGACCGCCGAAGCCTTTGGTCGGATCGGCCGCCGATTCCGCGCTCCACAAACGCAGCGTGTTGACGGCCGAATTTTCGTAGCCCACGATCGGAACGTCGTAAGGGACCGCCCAGACGTCCTCGCCGTTTTTCGTTTCGTACACATAGTTGCCGTCTTCTTTTTCGACGACTTCGACATTGCCCCAGAAACGAACGTTCAATTTCTTGTCGTCGCGGCGAACTTCCCAGACATTGCCTTTTTGCAGCCAATAGTCCGGAAGTTCGACCTGGTGGCCGTTGATGATCTTCTGTTCGAACAATCCGTATTTATAGCGGATGCCGTTGCCGTGCCCGGAATAGCCGAGCGAAGCCAGCGAATCAAGGAAGCAGGCCGCCAGACGGCCGAGACCGCCGTTGCCGAGTCCCGCATCCGCTTCGTATTCTTCAATCTCTTCAAGGTCCCAGCCAAGCTCGCCGAGTCCTTCGCGCACCATTTCCAGTACGCCCAGATTCAGCAGGTTGTTGCCGAGCAGGCGGCCCATCAGAAACTCCATGGAGAAATAATAGACCTGACGCTCGCCCTGCTCTTTATAGGTGCGGTTCGTTGCCGCCCAATCCTGGCCGATCCGCTCGCGAATCATGCTTCCGAGCGCGGCATAGATGTCGTCTTCGGTAACCTCGTGCATTTGGCGGCCGCTTGTACCGATCAGCCGCTGCTTGAATTCCTGTTTGAAAAGCTCTTTATCTGTGAACATGGATTGAGCCCCTTTCCCGTTTCGCCGGTCTTTCGTCCGGCGGCGGACGAATAAAGTATGGTTCTATCTACAAACGACTCAGCCATATGGCATCGTTATGAGTATAACAGGACAGAAAAAGGCCTTCCACAACCGCCTTCCGATAAGGAAGCGGTCTAGAAGACCCGTGGTTTTGATATATATCGGCAGATTCGGAGAATTTTTAATAGGGGCTCGCTGCGAATCATGTCGAATTTTTACAGCAAATCCTTACAGAATGCTGCGCTTGGCAATGACGTAAGGTTTGCGCGAATCGCCGACAAGCGTACGATTTTCGGAGAGCTGCACGTCTTTGTCCATAATGACATTCTCCACGATCGCTCCCGCTTCGATCACGCATTTTTGCATGATGATGGAATTGATGATTTTCGCGCCTTTTTCCACTTTGACGCCGCGGAACAGAACGCTGCCTTCCACTTCGCCCGCAATCAGGCAGCCGTTGGCCACGAGCGAGTTTTTGACGTCCGCTCCTTCGAGATATTTGGTCGGCGCTTCATACTTGATCTTCGTATGCACCGGCATCTCGGGCGAGAAGAGCTGTTTGTATTTCTCCTGATCGAGCAGCTCAAGGCTGTTTTTGTAATAGCTTTCGACCGAATTGATGACCGCATGGTAGCCTTTGTACTCGTAGCCCGCGATTTTCAGGCCGCTCGGATTCCGCAGGATCGCATCGCGGAAAAAGTAGCTGTCTCCATGAGCGATACAGTATTCCATCTGCTGCATAAACAGTCCTTTTTCCATAATGAAAAGCTCGATATAGAGGTTATGGTGCCCCTTCTCGTTATGGATACCGTTCACAAAGCCGTTTTCATCCACATCCACCCGGAAGCAGGCGTCGTGTTCGGGTTCGAGCAGATCCACGTGTTTGTAAACGACCGTAACGTCCGCACCGGACGCTTTGTGCTGCTCGGCCAGGTCGCAGAAATCCACTTTGGACAGATGCTGGCTGCCGGCATGCACCACGTACTCGCCCGAACTGCGATCGAAGAAGTCCCGGTTATTGTGCATATGCTGCAGGTCGCCGGACGAGATATCGGTCGGATCGTTCCAGTCCGGAGGCAGAACGAACAGTCCGCCGCGCTTGCGGTCGAGGTCCCAAGGACGTCCTTCGCCCAGATGATCGAGCAGCGAACGGTATTTCCGCCGCACGAACAGCGCGATATCCTGAACGCCGGCGCTCATCATATTGGACAAGGCGAAATCGATCAGCCGGTAACGTCCCGCGAAGGGAACAGCCGCGCCCGCGCGGAAATACGTCAGTTCTTTTAACTGGTCGAGCTCGTGATCCAAATTGATTACACCCATAAGTTTCATGGTTCCACCGTCCCTTTTCTGCTTTCTTTATTCCGAAAAATCGGCTTGTCTTTTCGATTGGTCAATAAGGCGTATCGCCGTTTCCGGCAATAAGCTCCGCTCGTGATCAATGATTTGATCCAT
>NZ_JABJVN010000007.1:0-152925 GCF_013618475.1 Saccharibacillus deserti | reverse complement strand
GTCAATAAGGCGTATCGCCGTTTCCGGCAATAAGCTCCGCTCGTGATCAATGATTTGATCAATAAGGCGTATCGCCGTTTCCGGCAATAAGCTCCGCTCGCGATCAATGATTTGATCAATAAGGCGTATCGCCGTTAACCAGTATAATTTCGCTGTCGTCTCCGCGGTCTGCGCCGATCACGGTGCCGTCCGGAATCACTTTGCCCTGATCCACGATAGCGCGGTGAATCCGCACGTTCTTGCCGATCTTCACTTCGGGCATGATTACCGATTCGGTGATGACACTGCCTTCTCCGACTTCGACTCCGTAGAACAGGACGGAACGGTCCACTTCGCCGTAAACGGAGCAGCCTTCGTTGACCATGCAGTTCTTCAGCTTGGCTTGGGGAGAAATGTACTGCGCCGGTTCGTTCGGGTTGCGGGTATAAATGCGCCAGTTCGGATCGTTCAGGTTCAGCTCGGGAGCGTCGTTGAGCAGATCCATGTTCGCTTCCCAAAGGCTCGGAATCGTACCTACGTCGCGCCAGTATCCCTGGAAAGGATACGCGTACAGAGACAGATTGTCGGCAAGCATCTTCGGTACGATATCTTTGCCGAAGTCGTGCGCGGATTCGGAATCCGGCGTATCGATATCTTCGACCAGGTATTTGCGCAGCACATCCCATTTGAAGATGTATACGCCCATCGAAGCCAGCGTGCTCTTCGGCTGCTTCGGCTTTTCGTCGAACTCGTAGATCTTCAGGTCTTCGTGGGTGTTGATCATCCCGAAGCTCGGTGCTTCTTCCAAGGTAACGTTAATAACGGAAATGGTGCAGTCCGCGCCTTTTTCCTTGTGATAGTCGAGCAGTTTGGTGTAGTCCATTTTATAAACGTGATCGCCCGACAGCACCAGCAGATGCTCCGGATCGTATTGGTCGATAAATTTGAGGTTCCGGGAAATGGCGTCCGCGGTTCCGCGGTACCAGCTGCTTCCGTCTTCGCGTTCATGCGGAGGCAGAACGAAAACACCGCCGTTCTTGCGGTCCATGTCCCAGTCGCTTCCGACGCCTATGTAAGAATGAAGCACAAGCGGCTCATACTGAGTCAGTACGCCCACGGTGTCAATGCCGGAATTGGTGCAGTTGCTGAGCGGGAAGTCGATAATCCGGTACGTGCCTCCAAAATAAACGGCAGGCTTGGCCAACGACTTCGTAAGGCCTTTCAATCTCTTTCCCTGTCCGCCGGCCAACAGCATGGCGATCATTTCTTTTTTCTTCATTCAGACGAACCTCCTTGGCAATATATAAGGCTGTGCTCGTGGCGGAGCGGTGTCCGCCCTTGTATAGGCGTTCCCTGTACAGGGCAATCGCGACTTGCCAGGGTCGGAAATCGGGAATTCCAACAAGCGAGACAGGTAAAAACCACATAAATATCTTTAACCCCGGCAGAGGATTTGGAATCGCGGCAAAGCAGGAAATTTCGGAAGAAAACGCAGGAAATACGGCGAGGAATCCGTGCAAACGATTGAACCGACGCAAAGGTTCAGAAAAAAACCTTTTCCGATCCGATGATACCCTATTTATTTGGAAAAGTGAGAACCGTCTCCGACCCGCCTGCCGATTGCCCAGAGCGCCGCAAAAAAAATCGCGATTGCCTGCAAAAAAGCGGATGAACCCTTCTCAAGGGTTCATCCGCATATCGCCGAGCGCAAACAGCGGCAGCAGATGCGCCAGCAGCAGGGCCGCACCCGCGGCACCCGACAGCACCAGTACAGCCGCCCCGTCGTTTCGCGTAATCGGAGACGAATAATAATACGTTCTGCGGCGGCCGGCATCAAAACGCTTGACCTCCATCGCCACGGCGGTGCGCTGGGCGCGCCGGATACTCTGGGCGAGCAGCGGCAGGGCATACAGCTCGGGCAGGCGAAGCAGCGACGCCGAAGCTCCCTTCCCCGCGCCTCTTACCGACAAGGCATCCCTGCGGATTCGCAGTTCGTCCAGCGCCATGGGCATCAGGCGGAGCGAAGCCATAAAGCTGTACGCGTATTTGGGGCTCAGCTTAAGCCGCTGCATCAGCGCGTAGAACAGTCCGGTCGAAGAGGTCGTCAGGACAAACAGCAGCCCCTGGCAGCCGAAAGCGATCGAGCGAAACCCCAGATGCAGCCCGCGGTAAAAACTTTCTTTGGAAATGGAAATCGGGCCCAGCGACCACCAGACTTCGCTGCCTTTGCCGAACAGGATCATCGTCAGCGAAGCGGAAGCGAACGCCAGGGCGAAGCCGGATGCCAGCAGCGCCGTTTTCCAGAGCGGATAACCGGAAGCGAGAAACAGCAGCGCCAGAAATACGCAGGCCAGATAAAACGAAGCATCGATCCGGTGCGTCAGCACCGTCACTCCAAACAGCAGAATAAACAGCGGCAGCTTGACCGCGGGATTCGCCCGGTGCAGCCAGTTGATACGGGTAGGCACAAAAAAGCTTCTCATAACGGTTCCTCCTTCGACAGACGAAGACCGGCGGTATGCGAACGTCCTGTCGATTCGGCGGAGATCAAAGCGCCGTCTTCGATCTTCCACACCTGCGTCGCCAACCGCTCGGCGATCTCCATCTCATGCGTAATCATCAGCACGGCATGGCCCGACGCCCGAAGACGTTCGCACAGATCCAGAATCGCAAACGCATTTCGGGCGTCCTGCCCGAATGTCGGCTCGTCGAGCAGCACGAGCGGTTTGTCCGAGACGATGGCCGAGGCGACGCTGAGCCGGCGTTTCTGGCCGAGGGACAGCAGATACGGATGGCGCTCGGCATAGCCGCCGAGCCCGAAACGGGCGAGACACGCCGAAGCCTGCGTCGCAATGAGCGCTTCCTCCCCGGCATCCGGCCGCAGCCGGCGGCGCGGGAACCAGCGCGCAAACGCCCCGCTTTGCGAAGCGTTCAGCGCGGATGCCGCTTCGCTTCGCAGCGTAAAGGCCACTTCGTCCAGCACCCGGTTCGTCACGAATTGGAACTCGGGATTCTGGAAGACGAAAGCGGCGTGCTTCGCCGCCGCTTCGCGCATGGCCCGGCGGCCGGAAGGGCGGCTCCCGGCGTATTCGCACGAACCTTCGTGCGCAAGCAGGCCCATAAGCCCGAGCAGCAGCGAGCTTTTGCCGGCGCCGTTGGGGCCGGTCAGCGCGATCAGGTCGCCGGGCAGCACGGCGGCCGACCGCACCGCGCAGACGCTCTTCCCGCCGCGCAGCACGCGGAAATTCTCGAGCCGCAGCAGCGGCCGGGCAGCGGCGGAGTCCGCCGCCGGGCGTGCGGGCGCCGCGGCGGACCGCTCGCGGGCCGGCCCGGCGGCCGGAGCCGCCGCCTCCTCCGGTTCGCACACTCCGCCCGCCCGGTATGCCGCAGGCTGCGCAAGTGCGGCTTCGCCTGCAGGTTCCCCGTAAGCTTCGCTCCACGCTTCGGGATGCCAGATGCCGTATTCACGCATCCGGGCGCGGCAGCGCGCAAACACTTCGGCCGCCTGTCCGTCGGCCAGAATGGAACCGTCGTCCCGGAACAGGACGACCCGGTCCACCCAATCGAGCACCTCCTCGATCCGGTGCTCGACGATAATGACCGTCCGCTCGCCGGCAACCCGGCGCACCGCGTCCCAGATCGTGCGCCGCCCTTCCGGGTCCAGCAGGGCGGACGGTTCGTCGAGCAGCAGCACATCCGGTTCAAGCAGCAGCACCGAGGCCAGAGCCAGACGCTGCTTCATGCCCTGGGACAGCGAACCGATCGGTACATGCGGATCGGGCAGATCCAGGCCCACTTCCCGCAGCGCCTGCCCGATACGAGGCCGCATGTCTTCCGCGGGAACGGCCAGATTCTCCAGCACGAAAGCCAGTTCCTCGTCGGCATAAGGCATGCAGAACTGCGTATCGGGGTCCTGGAAGACCAGTCCCGCCGAGTCCGGCACATGCAGACGCTCCGCTTTGAGCGGCACTTCGGTTACCTGCGGAATCACGCCTCCCAGCACCTGAAGAAGCGTCGACTTGCCGCAGCCGCTCGGACCGAGCAGCAGCACTTTTTCGCCGCGGCGAATGTTCAGCGACAAATCGCGAAACAGCAGGTCCGGCGTACCCGGAAATTTCATGCGCAGATTCCGCACTTCGGCCGCATATTCGGCCGTTTCCGCCTCTTCCCTACTTGGACCGATCCGGTCCTGCGTCTCCGCCGGCTCTTTGTCCGCCGGCTGGCCCGGCTTCACCGCGTCCTTAAGTACAGGCACGGGAACATTTGCCTCAACCGTCGAGCGCATCGTATTCCTTGCGTTCCACCGGACGCAGCGATTGGGTCACGCCGGCTCGCTCGAGCAGCTTGGCCAATCCGTACATGAGATAACCCGCGATCACGAACGAACTGACGGCGCGCAGCGAATATTTGAAGAGGATCAGCCAGGTCGCGTATTCCGCGACGTAGCCGTAATAAATATCCGCCAGCAGCGAGCCCGCCGCCGCGGCCACGCCGGCAAGTCCCGCCGCGACCGCGCTCGTATTCCGGTAGCGGAAAGCCGCGAAGACCAGTTCCGCCGCCAGGCCCTGCAAGACGCTGTACAGCAGCAGCTGAATGCCGTAGGCGCTGCCGAAAGCGATCTCCAGATGCGCCGCGGCAATTTCCGCTATCAGCGCTACGCCGGGCTTGCGGATCAAGAGAAACGCAAGCGTCGAAGCCGCGAACCACATGCCGTAGACCAGCTCGTCGGACTGGATGAAGAGCAGCCCCGCAAGGCTTGAGACCGAAGCCCAGAGATGATACACGACGCCCAGCACCAGCGAAACCACCACCGTAACCAGCACGTCCGTCAGCGTCAAACCCCTGCGGCGCGAAGCCGCTTCTGTTCTTTTTGCACTCATGTTTCCGTTCTCCCCGTTGTTCGAATGTAGCTTCGGCGGTCCGTCCCGATCGGGAAACGCACTTCCGCAAAGCCCGTGTTCTGCGCTAACGACGAGGGCTCTTCCGATCTTCGCCGGGTCCCGTAGACGCAAAAAAGCGGCTTTCGGGCATAAAAATGCGCAGAAAGCCGCCGATTCACGGACGGATACGAATTCTCTACGCTGGCATGATCCAGATCAGATTAACGGTCAGAAGCGGTAAAACGGCTTCAATCTCAGCCCGGCTCTCCCGGACCCCCGTATCGTTATGCAGTTGCTTTTTACCATACACAGTTTCGGGCGGAGACGCAATAACGAATTTTCGCCTATTTCATTCCCCGCCGCAAAATCCGCAGCATTACCTTTTGGACCAACCGGAAAGGGAGCCTTTTCTTCAAAGCGACAAGCAGCGCCGACCCCCGCGGGACGACGTAGCGAAACCGTCCGCGCCCTTTGCGCCCGAGTGCCAGGTCCGCCGCCAATCGGGCAACATCGCGCGGATCGCCGCCTTTTTCCGCACTGGCGCGGGACATGTCGAGCATCCGGCCAAGCACTTCCGCGTTGGGCGAACCTTCCGCCCGGTGAATACCGGCAAAGCCTTTTTCCCAGATGTCGGTCTTGTACGAAGCCGGTTCGAGCACATAGGTGCGAATGCCGTAAGGAGCCGTCTCGAGCGCCAGCGATTCGCTGAACCCTTCGAGCGCGAACTTCGACGAGACGTAAGGGCCGTAGCCCGGCAGACCGATCGCTCCGCTGACGCTGCTCATCTGGACAATGCAGCCGCTGCGGGCTTCCCGCATGTAGGGCACGACCGCGCCGGTGACGGCGATAAGTCCGAACACATTGACCGCAAACTGTTCCCGCCAGGCGTCCATCGGCACTTCTCCGATAAATCCGCCTATCGCCAGTCCCGCGTTGTTGACCAAAATATCGATCCGTCCGAAATGTCCATATACCGTATCCACCGCTTCCTTGACCCGCGGATCGTCGCACACATCCAGACGCAGCGGAAAAATCAGGCCCGATACGGGTCCTGTCCCCAGCGCCTGGAGGCTCTCCGCCCGCCCGATCCCAAGCCCTGTCCGCTCTTCGCCCGCTGCCGCCAAGTCCGCTTCACGGACTGCCGCGAACAGTTTCTCCGCCGCTTCCGGACGCCGCATTCCCGCAGCCACGCGGACGCCGGAGCGGGCGAGCTCGATACAAATGTGCATGCCGAACCCGCTGGAAGCTCCGGTCACAAGCGCGGTTCGAAGCTCCGGTCGTCCCGGCGTTCCGCTTTTTTTCGTATCGTTCCCTTTCACCCTCATCGCTCCCCTTGTTCCTCATCCGGTCCCGCTTCGCGCGTCTCGCCGCCGCTGCCGGTCCATGCAAAAAGACGGCCGAAAGGCCGTCTCCGTTCTTCCCTTATGTATACTTCCCGCCCGGTCGATGCCAGGGAAGCCGATTGCCCGCATCCGGGGCTCTTTGCGTTCGTCTGCTGCATCTATATTCATTGTTCATTATAGGTATAGGCGATTGGAAATTCAGGAACGTCGCTTAGAACCAAAGTTCGCTTTGTTCGGCGGCTTTGAACCGACGCAGACGGTTGCGGAAAATGGCACTGCCCCCGGTACGCCCCGCGCCGCAGCGAATCCGACGTTTGATCATCATGCTGGCTCCTCCTTTCCGATCCCGGCGCTCTTGCGTCTCGGGAATAAAAGCTAACGGGTCATTACCCGATCGGGCCAGCTGTTAAACACGTCGGTCCAAATAAATAACCTCCGCCTTTTTTCCCGTTCAGCGGATCTCGGACGGACTTTTGCCGGTGTACTGTTTGAATTGCCGGCTGAAAAAAAAGATATCCCGGTAGCCGAGCGCTTCCGCCACTTCCGTCACATTCATACCGGCGTGCCCGAGCAGATGCTGCGCGCGCTCGATCCGCATCCGGATGATATACGACTGCACCGAGGCTCCGACCAGCTCTTTGAACTTGGCGGAGAAATATCTCGGCGACAGCCCCGCGCGCGCGGCCAGATCCTCGACCCGGTGGGCAAGGCTCGGATGCTGGCGGACGTAGTTGGCCGCTTCGTGCACCACTTCGTACAAGTGGTTGCTGCCGCGCCGCTCGGACGGTTCTTCGCGGTCGCCGCGCAGCAGTTGGATCATCATCTGCTTGAGCAGCAGTTTCGCTTCTTCTTCGGCTCCGTACGAACCGCTGAGCAGCAGGCGAACGTAGCGGGACAGCAAATATTCGAAATCGACCGTCTCTTCCAGCACGCGGTACGCACGCGGAATATCGAGTGTGTCTCCTTCAATATTGAAATGGATATACGTCAGCACAAGCGGTTTCTGCGGATTGTGCGTAGCGCTTGTATGGTCGCCCGGCCGGAACAGGAAACAGCTTCCTTTGCCGATCTCGTGCGGTTCGTCGTTCAGCAGCAGCCGCCCTTCCCCGCTCCAGACATAAAACAGATCGTAATTCTGGAGCGGCTGCTCGCGTTTTTGCCATTTCCAACCCGGTTCGCACGCGATCTTCGCGACGTAGGGCGTCAGGATAAAAGAGGATGGCGGCACGTTCAGCAACGGTACCCGCTCCTTTCTTCAGGTCAAAGTAATGGATCTTGCCGCCCGGCGCGATCATTCGGCTTCCCGATCGTTCCCGGCGGCTTCGTCGATTCGGGCTTGCAGCCTGGCTTGTTCCTTCGTTTCTTCGTAGCTCCACAGCCGGACTTCGCCGGCGGCCTCGCGATCGCGGTCGTCCGGGCGATCGCGGTGCTTCGGACCGGGAACGTCCGCTTCGTCCATAAGGCTGTCGGCCTCGCCGATGCCCGGTTCGGACGCGCCGGCGATCAGACGGTTGTAATAATCGTGAATATAGGGACGGCGCCCGCCTTTTTGGACGAAACGCCAATCTTTCTCGATGTTAAGCTTTACGCGGTACAGCATATCGAGCAGTTGGGCCGTTTCTTCCGCGGATAGTCCCCGCAGGGAAGATCCGTCCGCGTACCGGCCTTCTTCGCGGATGAACAAATAAGCCGACTTACCCGATTCCGTCGGATAGACCCGTTTGTCCTTGCGCAGGTCGGACGCTTCCCGAAGCTCGATCAGCCCTTCGTTCTCCAGCTTCTCCAGCGACCTTGCGGCGGCGGCGCGCTTGACCTTGAGCCGGTCCGCGACCGTTCCGGCAGGCTCTCCCGGATTCTCGCAGACGAACGTCAGATACAGATGCAGTCCGCGCGACAGCTTCAAATGCTTGAATTCGATACTGCTGATCGCTTCGGAACAGCGGGCGATCGCTTCGATTTCGCGAAGAACTTCTTTCAAGGTACAGCCCTCCTATCGCAAGATGCCGTCAGCGGCCAAACACTTATTCCCATTATACCAGAAAGGAGGTCTTCCCACGCAATCGCCGCGCACGGAATTCGGCCCCTTTTCTACCGATCCGCGCACTTTCCCATTGTAGGGCAAAAAATCCGCCGCGTCACCGGAACTCCGGCGTCTTCGCGATGAAGGTTTGATGAAACCCGCCGCGAACGGTTACAATGCGAGTAATCGATTCGGGACCTGTACCCCCACTGTCATAAGGAGGCTTTTCATGCTGGAAAAAATCACTGCGGATTCCGTCGTCGCGGGCATCGATATGGGCGGCACGAATATCCGGATCATGATCGCCGATCTCGCGGGCCAGATCCTTGCCTACGTCAAGACCGAAACGGATTTGCTGCCGAAACAGCGGACCGATACCGCCCCGCTGCAGACCCAGATGCAAGAAGCGCTCGAACAAGCCGGCAGCCGGCCGGAAGATGTCGTCTTTCTTGTCGCCGGCATCGCCGGACTCGACGACGAAGCGGACCGGACCTGGGCCGAGAAGCTTGTGGCCGGATTCGGTCTGAACTGTTCCAGCCGCGTTGTCAACGACGCCTTCATCGCGCACCGCGGCGCACTCGCCGGACGTCCCGGCATTCTCGTCGCTTCGGGCACGGGTTCGATTCTGCTTGCCCATACGGAAAGCGGCCAATGGCTGCGCAATTACGACTTCGGCCACTATGCGGCAAGCGGAGCCCGTTTCCTCGGCTACCAGGCCGTCTACGATGTGCTCGCCGGAAGGGAAAGTCCCGGCGACGGCGTGCTGGTGCGCGATATGCTGCGCTTCTTCCGCGCATCCAACCTGCGCGAACTGACCGAATCGGCGAGCCGAAGCTTCGGTCTGGAGGAAGACCGCCGGGACCGGCTGTTCGGTTTGTTTGCTCCCGTCGTGACGCGCGAAGCGGCGGAGGGTTCTCCGATCGCCGTCCGCGTCTGCGACGAAGCGCTGCGGCAGATCGGCGTCGGCGCGGATCTGCTGGCCGCTTTCTTCGACGGACCGGATATTCCGCTCTCGCAGACCGGCAGCGTGGCGGGCAGCGATTATATGCGTGCCGGCCTCCGCGGATTGGTCTGCGCGCAGCCCGGCCGAAGGTTCGAATACCTGGAACCCCGGCTGACCCCGGCGGCGGGTTCCGTTCTGACCGCTTACGAAGCGCTCGGTTTGTCGTTCGGCGAGAGTATGGCGGAAGCGCTGGAAAACAGCCCCCACGCCCGTTTGTAACGTTCCGCTTCGGGATCCGGCGGCAGGAAATGCAACTCTTTTTCCTGCCGCGGGGTCTATTAAGAAGTCCGTGCAGGTTCGGCGGACTGCCCATATCGAGAAACGCGGAGGTAAACAAATGCACACTTTTTCGATCGGCGGCCAAGCTCGCCGCTTTGCCCTGTATGCCTTGTCCGCCGTGCTGCTGTCGGCACTTCCCCTGCCCGGGACCGCTTTCGGCGCACCGGCGGCCCGGACCGCTCCGGTCTCTTCGGACCGCGTTGGCCAGCCTGCCAAGTATCCGGCCGTGATCGGCAGGGCCGAACTTCGGGCCGCGGCCCCGCTGCTGCGTTCCAGGCCTGCAGCCGAAGCCGGCTGGCGCTCGCTCGCCGCCGACCAATACCCGGCCGCAGGCGGCAGCCTGAAGCTGTTCGCCCATGAAGGCGGCTGGCTGCATGCCAAGCTCGGCAGCGGAAGCGGCTGGATTCCCGCCTGGTACACAAGCGGCGATGCCGCGAAGGTCGAATATGTACCAGCCGTGCGGCTGACGGCTCCGGCCGGCGCCAAGCTGTACCTGTCTCCCGGCAGCGAAGAGTCCTGGGTCTACGACGGAGATCCGCTCGTTTCGGCACTGCGCTTCGGCGATTGGTACGGCGTCTCGCCGGATACCGGCAGGTCCGGCAGCAGGCCCGGTTCGCACGCGATGCTGCTGTGGATCAAGGCGAACGACGCGTCAAACGTCGAACCGCTTGAGCAAGGACTGCTGGCGCCGGATTCCGGCCTGTCGCTGAATACGGTGCGCGCCGCGCTGGACGGACTGCTGCACGCCGGCATGCCGGAACGGGAGGTGCGCCGAATGCTCGGCGAACCGGTATCGGTGACCGACGCGCGCATGCTGCCCCCGGGAGACATGGGAACGGACGGAAAATACCGATGGCGGAACGGAGGCAGCGAATGGCGGTACGAACGACAAGACGCCCATTTTCTCGTTCGCCTGTCGGAGAAGGATAACAAGCTGATCGGCGCGAACTGGATTCTGCCGCTGACCGACTATGACCAGCAGCTTCTGCGCCCTTGGTGGCTGCAGGAAGGAGAGTTCGACACCTTGTACAAAGCGCTGCCCCTGCTGCCGTCGCTGAAACCGGAGATTGAATGGCGGACGAAGATGGATACGGATTATGCCTATTTGGATTCCGTGGACGACAATGTGCTGCTGGTGCTCGGCGACGACGGCGGATTCAGCGGGTTTCATTACAGTTCCCTCCTGTATGCGCTGGACCAAAACGATGGAAAAGTGCGGTGGGAAAAAGATTTGGGCAAAGAAGCGCCTGCCTCCGTCTCCGATTCGGCAGATGAAGACCCGCAGGGTTATGCCCATATTCGCCCGCAAGACGGAAAAGCACTGTGGACGTATGCCTGGCCGGGGCTCTCCTCTCCCCAGGCTTATACGGTGGGAGATGCGGTCATTCTGTCCAGCGGCACCTCCTCAAACCGCAGCGCCGGAGCTTTGATCGCACTGGATGAGAAAACCGGCCAAAAAAGATGGAAGCAGCAGGTCAGCGAACCGTTCGGCGTGCTGAACCGCGATTCCGGCGATCCTTATGTGCTGCTCGCGCAGGGCCGTACACTCCGGGCACTCGACCCGTCCGACGGCCGCACGGTCTGGAGCGGATCGTTCGAATCGGGCAGCATCGACGCAGGCGAATCGCGAGCGTACGATCCGGCGGCCGTGCATCCGTTTGCCGAACCGGACGGTACGCGCTGGATCAAAGTCGACGGCGAAGGCTGGCGCAAAATCGATCTGGAAGACGGCCGAACGCTCGCCCGTTACGCCATGCCGGACGAGCTGGACAGCGGATCGTTCGAAGATCTGGGCAGCGACCGCCTCCTGGTCGCCCAGCCGAATCCGGATATCGGAAACGGCAGGCCGGATGCCCGCGACTTCACCACGACCCTGCTGGATGCTTCGGACGGATCGGTACTCTGGACATTTCCCGGCAAAATCGAGCATGGCCGAATTGAAAGCGGCACGCTGTATGCCGTCGCGAACGGGATTCCGGCGGCGCTGTCGCTGGAATCCGGCCGCACGGTCTGGCAGGCGCGAACCAACGGGATGGTTCCCAACCTGAACTTCACGTACGGCGCGGGACACTTCACCGTGCTCGGCGATTATCTGCTGCTGCCGTACGATACGGACCTGTTGGCTTTTCACAAAAAGACCGGACGCCTGCTCGGCCGGATCGACGGATTCCGTTTCGGCTATCCCGAAATGCACGGCTCCTTGGTCCGCGATTCGCTGCTGAACGAGCACAACGGCAAACTTTACATCGGCTCGGCTTCGCGTTCTTTCTCGGTCCTGGATACGGAGAAGTTGATCCGTCTGCTGGATAAAGCTTTGGCGGACGGATCCGGTATCAAAGGCCTAACCCCGGCCGACCGGGAAGCGGAAGCGGCCGCATGGTATCCGGCCGAACCTTATTGAACCGGAAACCGCGGAACTGCCTGTAAACCTCGATCCCTTCGGATATACCGCTTATCCGATCGTACCTACCCGCACCAAAAAGGCTTTACCCGGCGCTGTCCGCCCTGGGTAAAGCCTTTTTTGAATTCGTGCCCGAAAGCCCGCTTATTTGACCAGTCCGTTCATGAAATAACCGGCCGCTTCCGTCAAATCTTCCGGCAGCGCCTCTTCCGCGGCCATCCCCAGATCGGCGCGCAGATCGCGCAGAACCGCTTCCCGGTCGCTTCCGTGGCGAAGAACCTGGCGTGCCAGCAGCTCATACCGCCGCACATCGTTGTAGAAATCTTCGCGGGAGACCGGACGGCCGTGGGATTCGACCAGTACGTCCGCGCCGTAAGCGAAGACCGTGTCGAGCAGCGCCAGGAATTTGCCTGTCGTGTATTTCATCGGACCGCCGTAAACGGAAGGGGCAAGCGCATCGCCGAGGAACAGCGTTCCTTCTTCTTTTACATAGACGACGCACGAATCCGCCGCATGGTCGCCGCCGACATAGCGGATCTCGCAGGTGAGGTCGCCCAGATGCACGTCGATGAAACGCTCGAATACGATATTGGGCTCTTCGACCCGAATCAGGCCCAGATTGCTTCCGTATTCGGCCCGCATATCGTTTCGGGTCTGTTCGCTGACGACGCCTTCCGCGATCAGCCGCGACAGCGTCTCCTCGTTCCACTCAAGCCCCGCGAAACCGCGCAGAATATCGGCCGTCTGCCGCTGGGCGATCGCCGGAAGGCTCCATTCGGCCACGCCGAAAGAGTGATCCCAGTGGTGGTGCGTCAGCACCATCACATCCGGCTTGCGCACGCCTTCCTGTTCCAGATACTCGCGAAAAGCCGCCGCATGCGCCGAAGAATTGCCGCCGTCGATCAGCAGCGTGCGGCTGCTTCCGGCCACGGCCGCGAGCAGCGGACGATCCGTTTCGCGTTCGGCGTGCATCACATAAATATGTTCACTGATCCGTTCAAATTCGGACATCTTTTTAACCCCCAACCTACGAATTGACTGATGAAGGCGTTCCCTACCCAGACCCGTTCGGTATACGCCAAGCTTCATTTTACCATTTTCCGGGTCTTCCTCCAAACGGTCCGTCCCACAAAAATATCGGGTTCCGTGCGGTCGGGAGAGCAAAAGGCGATTTGGATTCCGCTTCGCACGGGTAAGGTCCCGTAAGCGGAATCACACCCCAAAAAACGGAATGCCCGGAGGCCCCGCCTCCGAAGCGCAGACCGAAAAAGGAGGAAGCCATGAATCTCTCATGGAACAGAAAAGCCGCCGCGCTGCTGCTGGTGCTGCCGATCGCGGCCTGCTCGGGACAAGCCGGCTCACCTCCCGGATTGCTTCCCGCCGACGAAAAGCCCGCGCAGGCGCCGGATGTCGCCGCCGAAGCCTCTCCGGAGACGGATAAAACTCCCGCTGCACCGGCGCAGCCTTCCGGCGGCGAAGACACTTCCGACGCAGCGGCAGGCGGGGCCTTCGCCGAACTTACGGGCGAAACGCAGGTCCTCGCCGATAATCTCGACACCCCGTGGGAAATCCAGTTTGATGGAGACACCGTCTATCTTACCCTGCGCGGCGGTTCGATCGTCAAGCTGGCCGACGGTCGACAAACGCTGCAGCCGGTCGCCCTGAATCCCGGCGTACTCGAAGCAGGCGAAGGCGGACTGCTCGGTTTGGCATTGGCGCCGGACTTCGCGGATTCGCGCGCGGCCTATGTGTACCATACGTACGGCAAAGGCAACGAAATGCGCAATCGCGTCATTCGGATCGAGGAAGAACCTTCCGGGAAAAGCTGGACCGAAACGGCGACGGTGCTCGACGATATTCCGGGCGCGCGCGTCCATGACGGCGGACGGATCGCGTTTGGTCCGGACGGGATGCTCTATGTGACGACCGGCGACGCGCAGGACGACGGCTCCGCGCAGGATACCGGAAGCGTGGCGGGCAAGATCCTGCGCATGACGCCCGAAGGCGAAGTGCCAAGCGACAATCCGATCGAAGGGTCTTACGTTTATTCGTACGGCCACCGCAACTCGCAGGGCATCGACTGGCTGGAAAACGGAACGATGTACGCGTCCGAACACGGACCAAGCGGCAGCTCCGGCGGCCACGACGAAATGAACGAGATCAAGCCCGGCGCCAATTACGGCTGGCCGGACGTCTTAGGCGGCGAGACGGGAGACGGACTGACCCCCCCGCTGTACCACACGGGCGAAGACGCGCTCGCGCCCTCGGGCATTGCGGCCACGCCGGACGGTACGCTGCTGGTCGCCAACCTCCGGGGCGAGAGCCTGACGGAGTTCGACCCCGCCACCGGAGAAATGCGTGAAGTCTGGAGCGGCGGAGGCCGCATCCGCGACGCAGCCGTTCATGAAGGGAGAATCTATATTCTTACGAACAATACCGACGGCCGCGGATCTCCGCAGAGCGGCGATGATAAACTGCTTATTTTGCAATAGGCTATAAAAAAACGGAGCTTAAGCTTCGATCCCGATTGATTCTGCCCTTTCCGGGTAAAAATGGAAAAAGAAAGAAGGAGGGATTCTTCGTGTCCATACTGAATACGAAAACCAAAACGCTGACGGCGGCCCTGCTGCTTGCCGTGCCGATCTCCGTGTATGCAGCCGACCAGCGCGAGACCGGGCAGACGGCCGGATCATCGATTCAAACGGCTCTGGCCGCCCCTGTAAAAACGGCCGCTGTCGGCGCGGCGGCAAGTCCGGCCGCCGTTTCTCCGGTCGATTCGCTCAAAGGCGGGTACGAGGCGGCGGCATCCAAACTGAAAGTCCCTTGGTCGATCCAGTTTGCCGGCGAGACCGTGTACATCACCCAACGCGGCGGCGGCATTGTCGAAGTGAAAAACGGCAAACAGACCGTGCAGGAAGTCCGGACCAAGAAAAAGCTTCGGGTCGTCGGCGAAGCGGGGCTGACCGGGTTCGTGCTCGATCCGAAATTCTCGAAGAACAAGTATGCCTATATCTATCATGCCTATGAAGAAAAAGGCGAAGCGCTGAACCGGATCGTCAAAGTCAAGCTGGTAAACGGCGTCTGGCGCGAACAAAAAGAACTGCTGAGCGGCATTCCGGGAGGCCGAATCCATGAAGGAGGACGCTTGGCGATCGGTCCGGACGGCATGCTGTACAGCACGGCCGGCGACACGAACCGGCGCGAATTGTCCCAGGACCTCTCAAGTCCCGGAGGCAAAGTGCTGCGTATGACGACCAGCGGCAAAGTGCCCGCGGACAATCCGTTCAAGAATTCGTACGTCTATGCGTACGGACTGCGCAATTCCCAAGGCCTCGCCTGGACGCCGGACGGCACCCTGTACGCTTCCGACCACGGTCCAAGCGGCGCGCCGATTCCGGGCGGCGGAACCGACCTTACCGGACTCGACGAAATTAACGTCATCAAGCGCGGCGCCAATTACGGTTGGCCGAAGGTTCAGGGAACCGAGACCGCTCCCGGCCTGACCGCGCCTGTATATGTAGCCGGCGACCGGGCGATCGCCCCTTCCGGCATCGCGGCCATGCCGGACAACAAAGTGCTTGTCGCCACGCTGGCGGGCCAGAGCCTGAAGCTGTTCGATCCTAAGGCGCGCACGATGACCGACGTGCTGACCGGCGAAGGACGGATCAGGGACGTAGCCCTGCACAACGGAAAAATCTACGTGCTGACGAACAATACATCGGGCGGGTCGCCGGGTGCGGACGACGACCGGCTGCTTATTTTGAAATAAAAGCCGGGTCCTGTCGATTTGGCGGTTCCAAGAGCGCGCCTTGGCTTTTGCTTCGGTGAAACGTACAATAGAGTTTGCGCATAATGAAGCTTGCGCAAAACGGAATCACCCGAAGCAAAGGAGAATCTAACGCAATGACTTCCCATTCCAATTCAAATAAACGCATTGTTCTGACAGGGGGCGGATCGGCCGGGCATGTCTCGGTCAATCTCGCCCTTATTCCTGTGCTCCGGAGGCAGGGCTGGACGATCGACTATATCGGATCGGAGACCGGCATCGAAAAAGAACTGGTCGAAGGACTGCCCGGCGTTTCGTATCATGCGATCGCCACCGGCAAGCTGCGCCGCTATTTCTCGCTGCGAAATTTCACCGATCCGCTGCGCATCCTCAAAGGCGTCGGCCAATCCCGGCGCCTGATCCGCCGCTTGAAGCCAAAAGTCGTCTTCTCCAAAGGCGGATTCGTGTCCGTGCCGGTCGTGCTCGGCGCCTGGATGAACCGCGTGCCCGCCCTGATCCACGAATCGGATTATTCGCCGGGCCTCGCCAACAAGCTGGCCCTGCCGTTCGCTTCGGCTCTCTGCACGACGTTTCCCGAGACGGCCGCTTCCGTCAAGTCCGGCAAAGCCGTGCAGATCGGCTCGGTGGTCCGGCCCGAACTGAAGAACGGGCAGGCGGCGCGCGGACTCGGATTTCTGGGCTTTGACGGAGTCAAGCCCGTGCTGCTGGCCGCCGGAGGCAGCCTCGGCTCCCGCGCGCTGAACGGCAACCTGCGGCGCAACCTGGACGAACTCGTGCGGCGTTTCGACGTGGTGCATCTGTGCGGGCGGGGAGGCCTGGATCCGCAGCTTGAAAGCAAAGCGGGCTACCGCCAGTTCGAATACGTGAACGAACCGCTGCCGGATGTGCTGGCGGCGGCCGATCTCGTATTCAGCCGTGCCGGCTCGAACGCGATCTTCGAATTCCTGTCGCTGGGCAAGCCGATGCTGCTCTGCCCGCTCGGCCGCAAGCAGAGCCGCGGCGACCAACTGCTGAATGCGGATTCGTTCGTCCGCGCGGGCTATGCCGAACGCCTGGACGAAGACTCGTGGAGCGACGAAGCTTTCCTCGCCAAGCTGGATCTGCTGCACCGCGAACGCAAGCAGTACAGCGCCCGGATGAGCCAGGCCGAAGCCGGCGACCCGCTCGATCTGCTGCTGCGGCGAATCAAGGATGCGGCCGGCTGAGCTTTGGATACCGGAAAGGATACGATCCGGCTGCATACAAATGCTCGAGACGCGCTGACCGCAAAAAGAGCGGGATCGCTTCGGCGATCCCGCTCTTTTTCCAATTTCTTTTTCGTGACGCTTATCTCCTGGCCTGGCTTCACTCCCGTTCTTCGCTCACCGCTTCATTCGGGTTCCGAACGGGCCGGCCGTTGTCCGGACATGTCCGCATCCCGCTCCGCAAGCATGGACGAGAACCGTCCGCCAAGCGCCCGCAGCTCATTCAGCTTCGCCAGCTGCGAGAGCCACTCTGCCGGAATACCGGTTTCGCCGTACAAGATCCCTGCCAGCCCGCCGACGACGGCTCCGGTCGTATCGGTGTCTTCGCCGAGATTGACTGCCTTAAGCGCCGCTTCGCGGTAACTGCTTGTCGTCAGCAGACACCACAGCGCCGCTTCGAGCGTATCGACCACATAACCGCCGGAACGGATGTCTTCGCGCTTCAATTCCGCCAAACTCCCGTTCAATACCCGTTCGAACGTTTCCAATTCGGGATGGTCCGCATGGCGCTCCCGAACGGCCGCAGCCGCTTCGAGGCAGGCCTGCCCGGCCGAGCGGCCGTCCAGCAGCCGCAGGGCGATCTCCACGTAGATCTGGCAGGCCAGAATAGAGCGGGGATGCCGGTGGGTGATCGACGAGACTTCGGCCGCCAGCCGGTCGCGCTCGGCCGCTTCCATTCCCCGCACGTAAAAAGCCATCGGCAGGATGCGCATCAGCGATCCGTTGCCGTTGGAGCTTTCCCGCTCAAGACCTGCGAATCTCGCCCAGACCGCTTCCGTCCGGTAGCGTTCCAGTGCTTCGCGCGTCGCATTGCCGATATCGAACAGCTCCCCGTGCGGGGTCATATAACCGGATGTCAGCCAGCGCACGAAGCGTCCGGCCATGTCTTCGGTATCGCACTCTTTTTGCAGCGCCAGACTCTCCACTGTGCACCACATCATGGTACTGTCGTCCGACCAGGTGCCCGGAGGCTGGTTGTACGTGCCGTAGCCGAACATGTCCGCAACCGGATTGGCATCCAGATACGTTCGCGGACGGAACTCTACCGGCACCCCCAGCGCGTCCGCGGCGGTAAGTCCGAGCAGGGCGCCGTTCAGCCGGGATTGCGGTCCGTTCGCCGTATGGAGCTTATCTTGCATAGTCCGTTCCTCCTTGCCGGATCTCTGGCTTCCGGTCTTCCTTGTTCCTGCTGACGCGGCTTAAGAAACGTAGAGCAGCATGCCTTCGCCCGCCGCGGCCGCCGCCCGATAATGTTCGCGCATCGGCTCGTAGTAACCCAGCAGATAATCCAGTTCGCCTTCCTCGTTCCAATCGGGCGACGGATATACGCCTGCTTCGTTCATATCGTCCGGTTCGAATCCTTTGGCCAACTCCGCAGGTCCGACGCTGTCCAGCGCCGAGGCCACCTCGCGCACTTCGTCCGGAGTCAGATACCGCACGATGATTTCGCTCTCCTCTTCCGGGTTAAGCGGTTTACCGCCCATTAAGGCATCAAACAGCGGACCTTCTCCGCCATAAGGGTCTCCGCACAGCAGATAATGCAGACCCTGCCAGGCTTTGTCGAGATCCAGCTCTTCGCCTTGTTCTCCGTGAATGTACTCGTACAGGTCCTGGCCCCCGTGAATCAGGGAAGACAGCGCCTGTTCCGTCACGCGTTTCAGATAACCGATCATGCCCATAACCAAGTTCCTCCTCGGATTAAAAAAGAATACGTCAGTATGCGTTTGCTTGGCCTTCATTTTCCATTGTACACATTTTTCCGTGCGATTGAACCGTTGTCCACCCTCGGAAGACGCTCGATGGAATACCGGTCTGCGGGAAGCCGAGAAAATGCTTCTTCAAAGCGTACCCACAACCCGAAAATCTATAACCTTTCCCGTTCCGTACAAAAACTTGACATGGACAACCGAACATCCGGAAATTCCGATCGTACGCATGCCGGGGACATCTTCCGGCTTTTTCGTTCAAAAAGCGGGCAAGCAGGCGGAAAAAGCTGAAAAATCCCCGCTTTTCCCGTGACGGCTCGAGGGGAGAATGCTATAATTGACGCAATTCAGTTTGGAAGGATGACGACTCGCAATGAACCCAATGGCTGAACAATGGAATGACAAGATCAAAACCGCAAACACGCATGTCTACGACATGCTGTCGGCACTCGGCCGGGAAATCTATTTCCCGAAAGAAGGCATCTTGAGCCAATCCGCCGAAGCGACCACGCACGCCAAGAAATATAACGCTACGATCGGAATCGCAACCGAGAACGGCGGACCCATGCATCTGAACGTGATCCAGGATAAACTTTCGGCTTACAGCCCGAAAGACCTGTACGGTTATGCGCCTCCCGCGGGCAAGCCGGAACTGCGCGCCGTCTGGCGCGAGAAGATGATCCGCGAGAATCCTTCGCTCGAAGGCAAAGCGTTCGGCAATCCGATCACGACCAATGCGCTGACGCACGGCCTCAGCATCGTAGCCGATCTGTTCGCCGATCCGGGCGACGCGGTCGTCTATCCGGACAAAAACTGGGAAAACTACGAGCTGACCTTCGGTATCCGCCGCGGCGCGAAGATCGTTAACTATGAGCTGTTCACCGCGGACATGAGCTTCAATACCGAAGCGTTCCGCAAAGCCCTGCTGGCGCAGAAGGAAGCGGGCAAAGCGATCGTGCCGCTCAACTTCCCGAACAACCCGACCGGCTATACGCCAAGCGTAGCGGAAGGCGAAGAAATTATATCCGCGCTGATTGAAGCGGCGGAAGCCGGCATCAATCTGGTAGTCGTCAGCGACGACGCCTATTTCGGTCTGTTCTTCGAAGACTCGCTGCACGAGTCACTGTTCGGCAAGCTGGCCGGCGTACATCCGCGCATCCTGCCGATCAAGATCGACGGCGCGACCAAGGAAGAATTCGTCTGGGGCTTCCGCGTGGGCTTCATCACGTTCGCTTCGGATCAAGCCGACGTGCTGGCGGGCCTGGAACAGAAAACGATGGGCATCATTCGCGCCACCATCTCCAGCGGTCCGCATCCGTCGCAGACTTTCGTGCTGGACGCGCTCAAGTCTCCGGAGTTCGAAGATCAGAAGCACGAGAAGTTCCTGATTATGAAAGGCCGCGCGAACAAGGTCAAAGCCCTGCTCGACAGCGGCAAATACGAAGGCTTCTGGACGTATTATCCGTTCAATTCCGGCTACTTCATGTGCCTGAAGCTGAACCCGGGTATCGAAGCGGAAGCGCTGCGCCAGCGCCTGCTGCACGAATACGGCGTCGGTACGATCGCCCTCGGCGAGACCGATCTGCGTATCGCGTTCTCCTGCATCGCCGAAGAGAATCTGGAAGATCTGTTCGATCTGGTGTACAAAGGTGCAGCGGAACTGACAGGCAAGGCAGCGGAATAGAGCCGTTACTGAATCCCCATATAAAAAAAGACCAACCTGCCCAAGTTTCCGGCAGGTTGGTCTTTTTTGGATGGATACAAAGCTTATTTCAGCAGATCCGTCACTTCACCTTCGGCATCGATCAATTGAACCTGGGTCGGAGCGGCATTCAAATCGGCTCCGCCCATCCTCAATTTCCGACCTCCTTCAACTTCGTACTCCCACAGATACAAGCCCGAGCCGATATCCGTATGCGTGTACTCGTTGAATGTGTCCCAATCGGGCGTTTTCTTGGCCGCTTCCTCCCGGATCTCGTCCAGGGGAAGCACCGGTGAAGAAGAGCCCGACTCTACAGCGGAACCGCAGGCCGCAGGCAGAACCAGAAATCCGCACAATATCGTCGACAGAAGTCTTTTTTGTTTCAATCGCTTCACGGGGATCACACTCCGATCAAAAGGGATAGACTTGACGGACACTTGGGATCAATCTTCTTCGCCTTCCAGCTTGCGCCATTTCCGCTGCGCGGAACCCTGTATCAACCAGGCCAGTACGAGACCCGCGGCCAGTGCGCCGAGAGCCAGCAGCGGATCGGACGCAAGCGTGAGCAGGAACGGCAGCCACATGCAAACGGCGGAGACCAGCAGCACGCGAAGCATCAGACGCAGACCGGCGCGGCGGCGCGAATCTTCCGGAATCGGATACAGCGCCAACCAGAGCGAATCGGCGTGGGTGCGGCGAAGTCCGTTCAGCTGCGTCCCGATCATGAACAGCAGCAGAAGCAGGAGCGCAATACCCAACCACGATACGCGGGCCAGCAGCAGCAGAACGAAACCGACGATAACCAGGCGCGCCACCATGCCCAGCAGATCGCTGCGGATAAACGACTGGGTCAGCAGGAAGCGGTAAGCCTCTTCCTGCTTCCACGGAATCTTCCGGCCGAAGCCCGACAGCCAGCGCCGCCGGTACACGCGCGGATCTTCCGTCGGCACATCCACGAACCAGCCGAGCATGCGCATCGAGCGGCCGACCTGAGCCCGTTCGACCGCGATCAGCCGTTCCCACGGTACGCGGTGCTTGGCCGGGAAGCGCAGAATCAGTACATAGACAGCGGCGCCGGCCAGTATCGCCGGCGCGGCGTAAGCCGGCGGCAGCCGGAACCAGGCGACGACGGCCCCTGCGGCCAGAATCCAGCGCAGCAGCATGAATCCGTCCGCCAGCCGCGAGGAGACGAGGCGATGTTCCTGCCAGGCGCCATAGGCCAGCAGCAGTTTCAAGCCGAGCAGCAGGGCAAGGCTTGCCCACAAGTTGGCATGGTCTCCGGGATGTACCCGGATGTAGACCGGCCAGGCGACCAGCAGGACCAACCAGACGAGCAGCAGCTTGTAGACCACCCCTCCGCGCCAAGCGGGGGCGAAGTAAGCTCGCATCTTCGTTTCCAGCGGCAGCAGAAACACGGTATCCGCCGGCTGCAAATACGTACGGAAACCGCTCCAGGCCGTCAGCGGAAACAGCATCGCCGGCAGAATCCAGCGGATCGGCAGATCGGCCGGCATATTCTGCAGCAGGGACGTATACCAGGCCGAGAACAAGATCAGCAGCAGCATGACCGTGACGGCCAGACCGCTCTGGATAATGTACGGGGTATACGGCACAATGCGGCCGAGGAACACCGAGCGGCGTTTGCCCCGCAGCGCCTGCATGCCTTCCGTCGTCATCGGCGCGATCGTTCCGGCCGGCCAGGGAAGACCGCCCGAAGCGGGCGGCGAAGCGAATCTCGCGCCTACCGGTGCCGCACCGCCGCTTTTGGACTCCTGCGAACCGTGCTGCGGCCCGCTCATTGAATGCCCCCGGCGCCCTCTGCCCGGACGAGCCGATCGAACATGTTCTCGAGCGAAGCGCCCGGCATATTCGATGCGGTGCGGATATCTTCCAGCGTGCCCTGCACGATAATCCGTCCTTTGTGCAGAATGACGAAGCGGTCGCAGTAGTTCTCGATCGTCGACAAAATATGCGAGCTGAGCAGGATCGAAGCGCCTTCGCGGTTGACTTCGACCATGTATTCCAGCAGATCGCGAATACCGAGCGGATCAAGACCGAGAAACGGTTCGTCGATCACGTACAGAGGCGGACGCGCGATGAAAGCGCACATAATCATGACCTTCTGCTTCATGCCTTTGGACAGATGCGAAGACAGGCTGTGTTCTTTGTCTTTCATATAGAAGAGCTTCAGCAGACGCTCCGCGCGTTCTTCAAATACCGCGTTGTCGACGCCGTAGGCTCTTGCCGTAAATTCCAGATGCTCGCGCACCGTCAATTCTTCGTACAGCACCGGAGACTCCGGCACGAAAGCAAGGGAAGCACGGTAGCGGTCGGGATCGTCTTTCAGCAGGGCGCCGCCGATCCGAACCTCGCCTTCCTTGGGCGACATCAGCCCGAGAATATGCTTCATCGTCGTGCTTTTGCCCGCTCCGTTCAGCCCGATCAGGCCGACCATCTCGCCTGTTCCGACTTCAAAATCGACCCCGTGCAGAACCGGCTTGTTGATACTGTATCCGCCGGTCAGCCTTGCTACCTGCAGGGCGGCTTGTTCACTCATTGCGTTTCACCTCTTCTATGTCTGATGCGGCACGTATCCGTGCAGCAGGCCGCTCTTCTGCCGCCGAAGATCCGGCGGCTTGGCGGGCGAATCGATCGGGATCAGGAAGGGTCCTGCGGGGACCTTTTGTCCTTCAGCCATTTCGGCGCGCCTTTGTCTTTGTTCGGCTGCTTCTTGCCGCCTTTGGGACCGCGTCCCGCAGGCTTGGCGGCAGGTTTCGGCCGAACCGCGGCCGGACCTCCGTCCGCGCCTTGACGCTCCGCTCCGTCAAGAGGCGTTTCGGCCGAACGGGCCGAAGGTGCCGCGCCGCTGCGCGCGGCCGGCTTCGCCGGAGCTTTCGCGCTGTCGCTGCGGCCCGCGGAAGGACTTTTCGACGTCCGCCGCGAGCGGCGCTCGTCGGCTTCCGCCGGATCGAGCACGACGCCGTCGTACATGGCGCGCTCTTGAATCTCGGTTCCCAGCTCCCGCGAGAATCTGCGCATGATGAACGCCTGGCGATCGGTCACGATCGAGACCGAAAGTCCTTTGCGTCCCATGCGGCCTGTCCGTCCCGCGCGGTGAACGTAATGCTCCGAGTCGGTAGCCGGATCGAGATGCACGACCAGTTCAAGACCCGGAATATCCAGACCGCGCGCCGCTACGTCGGTCGCGACGAGCAGACGGAACTTGCCGGAGCGGAACTGCGACAGAACGGTTGCCCGCGTCACTTTGTCCGAATCTCCGTAGAGCGTCCGCGCTTCGAGGCCGAGGTGATTCAGTTTCGCTTCCACTTCGGCAATCGTATCGGCCTGATTGACGAATACGATCGCACGCTCCGGGTTGTAATGTCGGACCACGCGGCGCAGCGTATCGATCCGGTCCCGCTGCTGGCATTCGAAATACAGATGCTGCGTCAACTTGACGAGTTTCTGTTCGGGTTCGATTCCGACATCGACGGGGTCGCGCATTTCGCGTTGGGCCAAGCCGCGGACATCCGGTCCGAGCGTGGCCGACAGGAAGACCAGCTGACGGTCGCGCAGGGCTCCCTTGAGCAGGGAGCGCACATCGTCCGCGCCTCCCATCTGGAAGATTTGGTCGGCTTCGTCCAGCACGATCGTACGCACTTCGTGCAGCTTCAGCTTGCGCGTCGACAGCAGCTCGCGCAGCCGTCCCGGCGTGCCGACGGCCAGATGGGGCCGCTGGCGCAGCTTCTCGATCTGCCGGGCCGCCGAAGCGCCGCCGATCAGACCGATCGTGCCGATGCCGAGAGCCGCTCCGTACTTCTCCCCTTCGCGTACGATCTGCATCGCAAGCTCCTGGGTCGGCGCAATCACAAGCACCTGGGTTTCTTTCTTCTCCGGGTCGATCCGCTCCAGCAGCGGCAGCAGATAACAGAGCGTCTTGCCTGTTCCCGTCTGGGATTGGGCCAATACGTCCCGCCCTTCGAGAATAGGCGGAATCGCTTCCGCCTGAATCGGGCTTGGCGTTTCGATCCCGTATTCAAGCAGCGCAGCCGTCAGCGCTTCGCCGATGCCGAGCTGCGCAAATTGTTCGATTTCTTTTGTCATTACTTGTTCCACCTTTATGTTCAGTCATGTCCTTTCTCCATTATAGGGGGAATCTCCGCAAATCCCAAATGAAAATCCAAAAGCCGGATACGCAAAAAAGCGCCCTCCCGCTTCATGATGAAGAGGAGAACGCTTGCCGGATCGCCTGGGGGGCCGGCCCGGACAGCGGATTCACTCCGGGCCGCCTGCGATCGGCGGATCGTAAGGATCAGCGGATCGTGAGCACCGGGCAGGGAGCATGCTGGACGACTTTGTGGCTGACGCTGCCGAGCAGCAGTTCGGCGGCAGGGCCGTGGCCGCGCGTGCCGACCGCAATCAGGTCGCAGTCTTCGCGGCGGGCAAACTCGCAAATCTCGCGCGCCGGATCCCCGCGGCGCACGGCCGTTTGATAATCCAGGCCGGAATCCGCGAGCAGCGCTTCCGCCGGACGCAGCTGCGCCAGGCCTTCGGCTTCGATCCGCGCTTCGGGATCGAAGCCGATCGCGGGCTCGTTCATCGAGAGCGCCGGGTCGACGTGCAGCGCCGTAACCGTCGGAGCGTCCTTCAATGCGGAAGCCAGCCGGATCGCTTCTTCCAAAGCCCGATCCGCACCCGGCGAACCGTCTATCGCTACCAGAATATGTTTCATGAATTCCTCTTCCTTTCTATGGGTGACTGGAACCGGAGCTTCTTGACCGCACCCGGCTCACTCCGCTATCAATGGCTGATCGCTTCGTCGATATGCGACAGATGGCGGCGTCTGAGCAGCAGGGCGAACACGCCGATCACGACCATGACCGCACCGAAGTAGAACGGCATTTCCGCGCTGAACCATTCCGCCAGCTTGCCGGCCAGGAACGGCGACACCGCGCCGCCCATAAAGCGGACGAAGCTGTAAGCCGCCGAAGCGGTCGAACGTTCGACCGGAGCGGATTCCATAACGGCCGTCGTAATCAGCGTGTTATTGATCCCCAGAAACGCACCGGCCACGATGACGCATACGATAACGGTGGTCGGACTGCCCATGACCGTACCGATCGCCATGGCGAGCAGGTCGACCGCGAACAGCGTCAGCATGACCGCCATCGAGCGGACCGTACCGAAACGGGCCTGAATACGGGGGGCGACAAACACGGATGTGATCGCAAGCAGCAGTCCCCAGCCGAAGAAAACATAGCCGAGTCCGTGTTCGTCCAGTCCCATTACGTAAGGCGAATAAGCCATCAGGGTGAAGAAGCCGAAGTTGTACAGGAAAGCGACGATCCCGAGCGTCATCAGCGAAGGATAAGCGAGCGCTTTGAACGGATCGGACAGCTTGCTCGTCGTTTTCGGTTTCGGGATCTTCGGCAGCAGCACGGTAACGGCCACGAAAGCCAGAGCCATCAGCACGCTGACGCCGAAGAACGGTCCTCTCCAAGAAATCGAGCCGAGTTCCCCGCCCAGCAGCGGTCCGACCGCGATACCAAGACCCAGTGCCGCTTCATACAGAATGATCGCTTTGGCCGTACCGGAAGTCGACAAACCGACGATAGCGGACAGCGCGGTCGCGATAAACAGCGCGTTGCCGAGTCCCCAGCCGCCGCGGAAGCCGACGATCTGGGCGATCGTATCCGACGAACCGGCCAGCGCCGAGAAGACGACGGTCAGGATGATCCCGCTCAGCAGCGTTTTTTTGACTCCGATCCGACTGGATACGAAGCCCGTAATGAGCATGGCCACGCCGGTCACGAAGTTGTAGCTGGTGAACAGCAGCGAGACCTGGCTCGGCGACGCGTCCAGCTGCGTGGCGATCGCCGGCAGGATCGGATCGACCAGCCCGATCCCCATAAATGAAATGATGCAGGCGAACATAACGGCCCAGACCGCCTTGGGCTGGGACAGGAATCCGCCTTCCTTCAGCGTTTTCCCTTCCGGAGGCCGCTGTCCAGATTGGGTCATTGATGCATTCTTCATGATTCCGTCCCCTCCATGTTGTCGGTTTTCGTACGATTTGCCTGTTCCGTTTCGAGCCGCGCGATTCCGCCGCGTACCCGTTTGCGAAACTGTTCCAGTTCTTCTTTTAACAGCAGAATCCTGCCGATTTTCTCGTCAAGCTTGCGCAGCTGCAGCTCCAGCGTTCCGTCCATTTCCCGAAGCTTCGACAGCTGGAGATCCGGTTCGCCGAGCTGCGGATACAGTTCGCGCTGACCGGTCAGCTCTTCCGCGTAGGCCATATATTCCTGAATTTCCTGCAGCGAGAAGCCGAGTACATCCCTTGCCGAAATGACGCGCCGCAGATGTTCGATATGGCTGCGCGTGTAACGCCTCGTTCCGCCTTCGCTGCGCTGCGGCGCCGGCATCAGGCCGATCTCTTCGTAGTAACGGATCGTCCGCTTGGTCAGTCCCGTCTCGCGGGCCACGTCGTCGATTTTATAGTCGCCCATGCTTTTCCCTCCCGCCTTTTCATAATTTTTCTGAACGTTTCGTTAATATTTCAACATTTACATATGAATATTACTACATAAAAATGTTAACGTCAACGTTAGATTATCTTTTTCTGTGGGAATCCGCTCCCCATAGAAAAAAAGCCGGATCCGCGAAAAACTCGCGGTTCCGGCTGGTCTCGTTTCTTTATTTTATTCTTTCGCCGGGTTGTGCGGCGCCGCCGGGCATCGACTTGAAACGGTCGATAAACGGACGCGGGTCGGTATTGACGGTATAAGAGAACACGCCGATGCTTGTGTGCAGATACAGCATGCCGATTCCCCCGCCGATCCGCCGGTACGACATATCGAACACATGCGTCAGGGAAAACTCCCGGCGGTGCGTCGTGATGCGGTCGTGATACAGATCGATCTGCCGGTCCGACCGGCTCCGTTTCTGCTCGCCTTCGCTGACTTCCCGCTCTACCTGGTAATAAGGCTGCGAAGCTACCCAAGCCACTGGATTCTCTCCTCCCGTCTTCTCCGCGGCTTCCGCCGGAAACCGCTGCCGTTTGTTTCTTCTAATGTAACGCAAAAAAAGCCCCGCGAAAACCTTCTCCTCCAATCGGGAAAAAGAATTCCGCGGCGCTCCGCGTTTCGGCCGACCGTCCGCCTTCTACTTGAGGTTCAGAAAACGTCCCGCCAGTTTGTCCGCCGTTCGCGGCATCAGTCCGTACAGCCGGACAGCGAGGCCCAAATAACGCGGAAGATCGATCTCGTCTTTGCGCGTCTCCATCATTCGCACCATCTCGCGCGCGACTTTCTCCGGCGGCAGGATAAAGCGGCTTACGCTTTTGACGTAACTGCCGTGCGGATCCGCCGTCTCGAAAAACGGCGTATCGATCGGCCCCGGATTGACGGTCGAGACGGCAATCCCGCTCCCGCGCAGCTCCTGGCGCAGCGAGTTCATGAAGCCCACAGCGGCATGCTTGGAAGCCGCGTAGCCGGCCGATTTCGCCGTGGCGAATTTGCCGGCCATCGAAGCGACCGTCATGATCTGACCGCCGCCGGCGCTTCGCATATGCGGCAGCACCGCTTTGGTGCAGCGCACGACGCCAAAATAATTCACATCCATGATGCCTTCATAGTCGGCCATGTCCATTTCTTCCGCCGTCTCGAAGAATCCGTAGCCGGCATTATTGACGAGGATATCGATTCGGCCGTACTCTTCCATAATCGAGCGCGCCGTCTCCTGAACCGAGTCCGCGCGGCTCACGTCAAGTACGCGAATGCCGTGCGGACCGGGTACAGCTTCCGCGGCGCGCTTCAGTTTGTCTTCGGAACGGGCGGACAAGATCGGGATCGCTCCGCGTTCCGAAGCCAGACGCGCAGCAAGCGCTCCGATTCCGCTCGAAGCGCCTGTAATCCATACGATTTTGTTGGTCAGCATATAGGCGAATGCTCCTTCAGAATTCCGGATAGGGGCGTTGAAGAGATCGAATCCCGGTCAACGCGGTAAGTTCGCCTTTTCAGTTTACGAAATCAGCACCTGAATATCCAGTTCGCCGATTCCATCCATCAGCAGCGGAATCGTCAAAGCCTTGTCCGGCATGATTCCGGTGAAGTCCTGCCCGTGTAACACACTCGGAGGCGTAATGTCGACGGTCACTCCCTGGTTGGAGAGCAGAATCCCGGCATTCCCGCTGATCATGTTGCCAAGTTCCGAGATTGCGCTGCGGCTCATATCGTCCATTTCGGTAATGGTAAAACCGCCCATCATCGCCGATACGATCCGCATCGCGACCTGTTCATGCAGACCGAAGATGATGTTGCCGCTCAATTGTCCGGTCATCCCAATCTGAATCCAGATGTGGTCGGCGATCGGCTTTACGCTTTTGACGGCAAGTGCGCCTGTCGACGGAGAAATCTGGATAAGCTGATGAAGGACCAGCTTGGCCGATTCCAAAAAAGGGTTGATTATTTCTGCTTTCATTCTATCCATTCGCCCCCTGCTGCCTAGGTTTTCGGAATCACGTCGTTTGAATTTCGGGACTTTAGAATCCGATGTCTTAAGTCCTATCCTTGAATATCCCAATTATACGCGAGAGAGAAAATTAAAGCATCTTATTTCGAGTGTTTATTTTGTTCGCATTTCCGCAACTTACCGACGTTTTTTGACATAGTCTGACACGCAAAAAACGCACAAGAAGGCAGATGGTGCTCTTCCGGGCGTCCTGCGTCGAACTTGGTAAATTTCTGTAAGTATTCGGCTTATTCTTTTATCGCCAGAAAGTGATCTTTATTTTATAGCCGAAGATTATTTCCCGAAATTTTGTGACCAAAGACAGGGTATTCCCTCCTTTTTTCACTCCAATGGCGCTTGTTCCGGCTTGAAAATCGGGTTTTTTTATCTATTTTAACGCTGAACGCACCTATTCGCCTCTTTTATTCGATCAGCCCGAACGTTTTTTCCCGGTTGAACCTTTCGCAAAGTCGGAGCTCTTGATTCTTTTGCAGGCAAAGCTCGGCTTATTCATTGCTTTTACTTTTGTTCTTCCCCTATAATTTAAAGAATCAAGTACGCGGTGGGAGGAGAAGTTTCATGAATATGAGTCAGCTGGAGACGCTCGTAACCATCTCGAAAACGATGAGTTTCCGCAAAGCCGGGGAACTGCTCAATCTGACGCAGCCTGCCGTTTCCGCACAGATCAAAAGCCTGGAAGACGAATTCAAGACCGTTCTCGTCGATCGCAGCCAGCCTGTGACGCTGACCGATCGGGGTCTGGTATTCCTCGAACATGCGGAGCGCGTGCTTTCCGTCGTGGAGGAACTGAAGCAGAAAATGACCGACCTCGAAGAAACGCCCCAGGGCCATATTATGCTGGGCACGACCACTTCCATCGCCATGCAAATTCTGCCGCGCGTTTTGTCCTATTTTCAAAACCAGTTCCCGCTGATCCAGACCAGTATCCAATCGATGCCTTCTTCGCAGATCTACAGTCTGGTCGAGAACGGCTCGGTCGATATCGGGATCGGTTATCTGATCGAACGCAATCCCGATCTGGAAACCTCCGTCCTCTATTACGATACGTTCGAATTGGTGGTCTCGCCCAAGAACGAACTGGCGCACAAGTCCAAGGTTTCGATCGAAGATTTAAAAAACGTTCCTCTTGTGATGCTGTCTCCGGATACGGTGGGGCGGCGTTTCGTCGAGCAGGTGTTCAAGCAGCACGGGATTGTTCCCCGCGTTGCGATGGAACTCTCCAGCAGCGAAGAAGTCAAACGGATGGTAGAGCTCGATCTGGGCGCAGCCGTCATCTCGAAGCTGTCGATTGCGCGGGAAGTCCGTCAGGGCTCGCTGATCATGCTGCCGCTGACCGAGTTCGAAGTCAGCCACCCGGTCGGCGTTATCTACCGGTCGGGCAAATATCTGAATTCCGCCATACGCCAATTCCTGGCCGATCTCAAAGGAATGCCCGAAACGCAGTTCATCGGGTCCGAATAAAAGCTTCCCATCTTAATGAAGCAAAGGAGCATCCGTCCATGAAGTTCGACCTGCATACCCATCACTATCGCTGCGGGCATGCGGACGGCGATATTCGGGATTATATCGAAGCCGCTATCCGCGAAGGTCTGTCCGTGATCGGAATCTCCGATCATATGCCGCATTTGTTCAGTCCGCTGGACCATCCGGTTCCGACGGTCGCCATGTCGAGACTCGAACTCGGCGCTTACGTGGAAGAAGTGCTGGCCCTCAAAAAAGAATACGAAGGCCGGATCGATGTGCTGCTGGGCATCGAATCGGATTATTTTATCGATCACGAACGCGTTTACCGCGAAGCGATCGAGCGTTATCCGTTCGATTACGTCATCGGTTCCGTGCATATCAGCGGCGGCAAAAGTATCTTTGACCGCAACCGCTGGCAGGACGTTCCGGCAGAACTTGCGGTCGAAGCGAAAAAAGAATATTACCGCCTGATCGAAGCTTCCGCGCGCAGCGGCATGTTCCAGATTCTCGGCCATATCGATGCCATGAAAGGCTATTATCCGGCTTTCGCCGATATCCCGGCCCCGGAAGCCGTAGATTCGGCGCTCAAGACGATCGGAGAGCTCGGCCTTGCGATCGAAGTCAACACCTCCGGCGGCACCAAGCACTGCGGAGGCTGGTATCCGTCGGACGCCATTCTCGAGCGGGCGCTTCACTACGGGGTCTCGATTTCCTTCGGCTCCGACGCCCATAAACCTTCCCGGGTCGGCGAAGACTTCGAGGCCGTCGCCGCGAAGCTGCGGGAGATCGGATTCAAGGAATGGATCTACGTCAAACAGCGCAAGCCGGTAGCGGTTCCCCTGTAAGACGCGGCTGGCCCGGCGGCTCGAAATCTCCTTATTCGCACCTGGATCTATTTCAAGTCCCCGTTTTACGCAGCTGCGTCGAACGGGGTCTTTTTCTTCCTCCTTTCCCCGCGGTTCTGTCCGGACGACCGGACCGGAGAGTCCCCCAATTTCCAAATTGCAGAGCTTTGCCGCATCCGTTACAATTTGAGTGATTCCGGAAGGAGGGACGGTCATGCTATGACAGGTTGGCTTCGCCGCAGGCGCCCGCCGCGGCCGAAACGGGAACGTCTTACGTTGAAAAAGCGCATTATTCTGATCTTCGCGGCGGGCATCGTTATTCCGTTCGTCATCACGACGCTGGTCTCGCACCGCACCATTTCCGTCATTCTCGCCGACAATCTGCACTCGGGCGTACAGAGCAATCTGCATCAAGTCCAGCTCTCGCTTGAGAATACGATCAGCAATCTCAATCACGTCTCGCAGCAGTTGGCTTATCCGGGAAGCGTAGGCAAACTGCTGGAACAGTATCTGGCGGCCGAGCAGGCATATGATCGGGCCGCCCTGATCGAAGCTATCCAAAGCGAGCTCAACCTGATCACTTTCACCAATCCGACAACGGGCTTCGTGATGTACCATCTGGCGGACGAGAATCGCGTGCTTTTCGCAAACGCCGGACTGAGAGGACGTTTCTCTCCCGAAGACCTTCCTCTTCTGGCGGGTTATTACGGCATTTCCTATTACGGTCCGCATATCAGCAAAGACCGCTTCAACGATCAATACGTACTGTCGGCATTGAGGAAGGTAAATCTGCCGGGCCGCGACAATGTCTATGTCTATATGGAATCCGGTTTCAAACTAACGCAGAATATTCTGGACAGCGATAATATCGTCAAGACCTCTTCGCATCTCATTTTGGATAACCCGGGGCGGATCGCTTACAGTGAGCTGCCCGAAATTTTCGCGGAGAACGGGTTTTTCCGTCCCGATGCGCACTCCGGCGAGCCCCACGGTCGGGATGCTCCTTCTTCGGGACTCGAAGGCGATTATTATTGGTTCAAAGGCACAAGCACCCAGGGGTGGAGCATCGTCTCGCTGATTCCCAAGAGCGATTACGAAGCCGAAAAACGCCGCTGGATCCAGATCATGACGATGCTGCTCCTCCTGTTTCTTGCCGTGGGGCTCGGAACGGCCGGGCTGCTGTGGAAAATGGTATACGAGCCGCTCAACCGCTTCAATCGCGAGATGAACGATGTGATCGGAAGCCGTTTCGACACCCCCTCCCCGCCCAGCCGGATTCCGGAATTCCAATACCTGCAGCAGCAGTTCCATCATATGAAGCATCAGATTGCCGGGCTGATCCATGAAGTGGAGCAGAAGGAGAAGCGGCGCGCGGATCTCGAAGTGGAAAAACTGCTGTACCAGATCAACCCGCACTTTTTGATGAATACGCTGGACACGGCGCATTGGCTGGCGGTCATCAACGGACAAAAAGAAATCGACAAACTGCTTGTTTCTTTGAACCGCCTACTGTATTACAATCTTGGCAAGCTGGGGCAGGTATCGACCATTCGGGAAGAGATCGACTCGCTGCGCCAATATCTGATTCTGCAGCAGATCCGGTACGATTTCGATTTCGATGTACGCATCCGGGTCGAAGATAAGGTGCTCGACGTTCCGGTTCCGCGGTTCATTCTGCAGCCGCTTGTCGAGAATGCGCTGTACCACGGCCTGGACGACGAAGGGCATATCCAGGTGGACGTCAAACGCGAATACGGAATGATCGAGCTGATGATTCGCGACAACGGAGGCGGCATTGCCGAAGCGGAAATCCGGAGGCTGTTGGACGAACAAAATCCCGCTCACGAAAAAGTCGGTATGGGGATCGGAATGAACTACGTCAAGCGGATGATCGAATCGTATTACGAAGGACGGGCGCAGCTTCGGCTGGAAAGCGTATTGGGCCAAGGAACCGCGGTTCGTCTTCTGCTGCCGGATGAGACGGACCCGCCAGACAAGGAGGAATCGACGGATGTTAAACGTGCTGGTAGTGGATGATGACAAGCTTGTGCGTCAGGGATTGATTTCAACCATGCCGTGGGCCGAGTTTGGACTGCGCGTCGTCGGCGAAGCCCGTAACGGAGAAAAAGCGCTGGAGTTTCTCGAAACCCACGAAGTCGATCTGCTGCTGACCGACCTCGCCATGCCCGTCATGTCCGGGCTCGAATTGATGCGCAGTGTTCGAAAACGTTATCCCCGGATATTTATTGTCGTGCTGACCCTGCATCAGGATTTTTCTTATGTACAGGAGGCTCTTCGGCTGGGGGCAATCGACTATATCGCCAAGGTCCAGTTGGAAGAAGAACGCTTCGAGGAAGTGTTGGGGCGCATCCGCTCGCGCATCGACAGCGAACACAGCAAGGATACTCCTGCATTCGAAAATCAGCTGCCGGCCGATACCGGCTATGCGCTGATTGGCGCAAACACGGCGGAACTTCAGCACGCGGTCCGCTTCGTTTCCGAGGAGTTCCGGCCGCCCCATTTCAAGACCGTGCCCCATCTCGCGGCATGGCTGGCCGCCAATTCCACGGAGGACGAGCAGTTGGCCGGCTTGCTGAACAAGGCCCTGAATCCGGAATCGGACTGCCGCATCCTTCGTTTAAGCGGTCTGCGGGGCCTGGGAATCTCCGAAATATCCGCCGGACTGTCGGCTTATCTGGATGAAGAATGGTTCTATGCAAGGCGGCCGGACAAACGTGCTTATGTGCTGAATCTGGCCGAGACGCAAACAGAGCCCGATACGCAGTGTCCCACTCTCGCCGAGACGCACATGCGGAATTTGCAGGAGATACGTCTGCGCGGTTCCCGGTTGGATTGGGTATACGACGCCGGATCGTTCGAAGCGCTGCTGGCGGATCTCGCCGCTCTGCGTCTTCCGTCTCCGAGACTTCACGGCGAGCTGCTCAGCTGGGGATACGCCTGGAATGCGGTCTACGAAGCGGTCTCCGGCAGCCGTCTGGAACCGCCCGAACGGCTGGACTCCTGGTTCGAGACGGAAAAGTTCATGCGACAGGCGCGTGAACAGCTGGGTACGGCTCTGGGATCCAGGCTTTATTCCATCGAAGTTCGTGCCAGCGTGACGCGCGCCGCGGCTCTGGTCCACGCAAGGCTGTCCGAGCCGCTGCAGGCGGGGCAGCTGGCCCGGGAAGTCAACATGAGCCGCAGCTACTTCAGCCAATGCTTCCGCGATATTTTCGGCATCACGTTTAACGAATACGTACGGCAGCAGCGAATCGACCGGGCCTGCACCCTGCTGGCCGAGACGCGCAAGACCGTGCAATGGGTTGCCGAACGGACCGGCTATACGGATGAGAAATACTTTAGCCGTATTTTCCGGGAGCAGACCGGTCTTCTTCCGAGCGAATTTCGGCAGCGGCATCTGCCCGAGGGGACAAATGTCCGCTAGAAGGGTAGAGACTTGTCCGACATCCGCTTCTTATGTCCGAATTGCGTGCATTTTCCTTACCAGACCCAAGACCGCTTTCTATCCATGAAAGCGGTTTCTTCGTGTTAGATTATACCTATCTTCATTAATCTTCTACAGAAAGAAGGGGAACGTCATGAAGCGAAAAGTCTCGATGACAGGGATGGTTTTATTGTCGGCCGCTTTGATGCTCGGAGCCTGCGGCAGCCCGGAAAAATCTGCCGAACCGGCAGCCGGGGAAGCCGCAGCGCCAAACAGCGAGCCGGCCGATCCTTATGGACGTTACGACGAACCGACGACAATCTCGATCGGCATGCAGGTGGACCCGACGGACAAAGACCTGCCGGCCGGCGACACGCCGCTGGACAATCAGTATACGCGGCAGGTCAAAGAAGCGCTGAATGTACAGGTCGAACATGCTTTTACCGCTTCGGCCGCCAACATGCGCCAGAAGATCAGTTTGGCGATTGCCAGCAACGATCTGCCCGACGCTCTCGTGGTCAATGCCGTCGAACTTCGGCAGATGGTCGCCGCCGGCCAGCTCGCCGATCTGACGGAGGTCTATAACCGCTACGCTTCTCCCGAAATCAAGGACATTATCGAAAAAACAAACGGCGTAGCGTTGAAATCCGTTACGTTCGACGGCAAAATGTACGCGATTCCCGGCGTGCAGGCCGACGCGGACGGCATTCATATCATGTGGATTCGCCAGGACTGGCTGGACAAATTGGGCCTTGAACCTCCCAAGTCGATGGAAGAGCTGGAGACGGTCGCCCGGGCTTTTGTCGAAAAGGATCCGGATGGGAACGGCTCTGCCGACACGATCGGCATTTCCGGCCCGCAAAGCGGAGACGGCAAAATGTACGCGAACTTCCTCGAGTCGAAAAATAATCTGTACGGATTCGATCCGGTCTTCTCCGCTTACGGTTCTTTCCCGGGTTTCTGGTTGGACAACGGAGGCAGCCCCGTCTACGGTTCGATTCAGCCGGAGACCAAAGAAGCGCTGGCGGGACTTCGCGACCTCTATGCCAAAGGGCTGATCGATCCCGAAATGGCGGTGCGCGCCGCTTCGGACGAACCGATCATCAACGGCAAATCGGGAATCTTCTTCGCTCCTTGGTGGATGGGCTACGGACCGCTGACCAATGCCGTCAAGAACAACGCCAAAGCGGACTGGCAGGCTTACGCGCTGCCTCTTAACGCAGACGGAGCTTTCCAGCCGCATGCGGCAACGCCTTCCACCGAATTCGTCGTGGTACGCAAAGATTACGGGCATCCGGAAATTCCGATGAAGATGCTGAACAATCTGTTCAAGAACGAGATGGAGAATACGTTCGACCCGAGCAAAGGCGGACCCGGTTTCTATCCGCTTCGCGTCGTATTCGCGCCTTCGGACGAGATCGAATTCACGAACAAAGCCGTCAAGGAAGTCCTCGCCGGCACCAAAACCAAAGAAGATTTTGCCGATGCCCGATCGTACAAACTTCTGCCTTCGGATCTTGATTCGATCAAGACCATCAAGCAGGAACCCTACGATAAATGGAATATCGAAACCTGGACGCCGGACGCCGATTGGGGAGCCTGGACCCGTGCCTATTCGATGATGGTCGGCGGCAACCCGCTTGTCGAGACGGAGATGGAAAAAGTCAAAAGCCTGATCTACGAACAGACGCCGCTGATGGAAAGCCGTTGGGTCAATCTCAAGAAGATGGAAGACGAAATGTTCCTGAAAATCGTAATGGGGGTCGCTCCGATCGACAGCTTCGATCAGTTTGTCGAAGACTGGAAACGCCAAGGCGGCGAACAGATTACCAAAGAGGTGGCCGAGGCGCTTCAATAGTCACAGGTAACGTTCAGCCGAGGTAACGCTCCCGATTCCCCGAACAGGGTCTCCACGGGGCGTTACCGCGGCGTTCGATAGCGATGCAGCGCCTATCCCCGTTTGGAAAGGAGTTTTGACGGATGCGGATCAAAGGCTTCGACAAACACTATTATCTGATGCTGCTGCCCGGCTATCTGTGGTTGATCGTATTCAGCATCATTCCGATGTTCGGAATCGCGATCTCTTTTCAATATTTTAATCCCGGCAAAGGCATATTCGGCTCGGATTGGGCCGGGCTGGAACATTTCCGCTATATGTTCGTGCTGAAGGACACCCGTGAGGTTTTCGTCAACACGCTCATTATCGCCGTACTCAAAATCGTCACCAACCTGGTCGTTCCGCTGGTGTTCGCGCTCATGCTCAACGAGCTGCGCCAGATGATCCTTAAGCGCTGGATCCAGACCGTCGTATACCTGCCGCATTTCCTCTCCTGGGTGATCCTCGGCGGCATCGTATTGGATATCTTTTCGTACAATGGTCCGATCAATCAGCTCGGAGCGCTGCTCGGTTTCAAGCCCGTGCTATTTTTTGCCCAGGCGGAGCTGTTTCCGTGGTTGGTGGTCGGCAGCGATGTCTGGAAAGAATTCGGATTCAATACGATTATCTACCTGGCCGCACTGACGGGGATCAATCCTGCCCTGTACGAAGCGGCGGGCATGGATGGTGCGGGCCGCTGGCGCAGTTTGTGGCATATTACGCTCCCGGGCATCCAGACGACCGTGGTCCTGCTTGCCGTGCTCAGTCTCGGCAACGTGCTGAACGCCGGCTTCGACCAGATCTTCAACCTGTACAATCCGCTCGTTTATTCCACCGGCGACATTATCGATACTTGGGTATACCGCACGGGCCTGCTTAACCTGCAGTACGAGCTGGCAACCGCGGTTGGGCTGCTGAAGTCCGTCATCGGATTCATTCTGATCAGCATCTCTTATTATCTGGCTTACCGGCTGATCAATTATCGGATTTTCTAATCCATACGGGAGGTGCGCTTATGATCCGGGACAGAACTTGGGGGTCACGCCTCACGGATATCGGATTGCTCGTCATTTTGATCACAATCACCCTGACCTGCGTGCTGCCGATCTGGTATACGCTCGTCTTGTCGCTCAGCTCCAATTCCGCTGCGGCGTCGGGCCAGGTTTGGCTGTGGCCGGTCGGCTTCAACCTGAACGCCTATACCCAGATTTTGAAAGACACGCAGTTCTTCGGTTCTTTCTGGATCTCGGTTCAGCGGGTAGCGCTTGGCGCCGCCCTCAACTTTGTCGTGGTGCTGCTGATGGCTTATCCGCTCTCCCGAACTTCTAGGCAGTTCAGAGCCCGCGGCATACTGATGTGGATTCTCGTCTTCTGCATGCTGTTCAACGGCGGCCTTATTCCTCTGTATCTGACGGTAAAACAGCTTGGAATGCTGAACAGCATCTGGGCGCTTGTTCTTGTCGGAGGCGCGCAAACGCTCGTATTCAATGTTATTTTAACCGTGAATTTTTTCCGGAATCTGCCCAAAGAGCTGGATGAAGCCGCACTCGTTGACGGAGCCGGCCCCTGGTATTCGCTCATCAAAATCTATCTGCCGCTGGCGGTACCCGTTCTGGCGACCATCACCTTGTTCAGCATCGTGTATCATTGGAACGAATTCCTCTACGGACTGATCTTCATGACGCGCGAGCAGTATTATCCGCTGCAGACTTACATTCAGCAGATGGTCGTCTCGGTTGATCCGTCTACCATGAGCGAAGATCAGTATCGCAGGCTGTCGGAACTGTCCAACCGGACGCTCGACGCCGCCAAGATCTTCGTGGCCATGCTGCCGGTCATGATCGTCTATCCTTTCCTGCAGCGCTATTTCATTCACGGTATTACGCTCGGTTCGGTAAAAGAATAATCGCGTTTGGCCAACTGTGCCGCGCACGACGTGTACGGCTCAAACAAACGGACTTCGGGAAAAATCCCGAAGTCCGTTTGTTTGAGCCGAAAAGCTTATTCACCTTCCCCTAAACAAAAAAAGGGACCCGGACTTCCGTCCGGGTCTAATCACTTCTATTTCAAAAGGGGGTCATGTCTTATTTATACCCCATCCATGTTAGAAAACAATTTCGCTTATATTTCAATTGTGTAACAAAGCCTATCTGGCGCGAAAACAAAGAAATTCTCCGCTTCAGGCCTGGGCTTCCAGATTCTCGCGGGTCAGGGTAAAAACGACAACGCCCAATTCGTCGTCGCGCCGCTTCACTCCGAAGCCGAACTCCGGCCGGTGCTGGCGCTCCATGCCGATCTTCTCCAGAACGCGAAGCGAAGCGGCGTTCTTGACGAAGCAGCGGGCCTGAATCCGTTCCAGCTCCAAATACCGAAAGCCGAAAGCCGCCAAGGCATCGGCTGCTTCCGTCGCATAACCTTTCCCCCAATGCTCGTGCGACAGCGCGAAACCAAGCTCGGCTTTGCCGCCCCGCGCATCCCAGCGCTGGAACGAACACAAGCCGATAATTTGGTCTCCGCCGTGCAAAAAGACCCCTAGATGCAGGGCGCTCAAACTCCGGTACGATTCTTCGATCTGCCGGTAGACGCGATCCGGATTGCCTATACCGAAAGTGCGCCCCGCCGAAGCCAGATAACGGTTCACTTCGGCATCGTCGGCGCTTCGGCTCCAATTCCGGATATCCTCATGCGTCAGGATGCGCAGCTCCAGCCGTTTGGTGCGAATCGGCAGCCACTCGGGCAGGCTGTCCGCAATTCGTTCTTTGTCCGCCATATCCTTTGTTCTCCCCTCGTTCTTGGCTCAGCGATACAATTCCAGCCATCTTACGGCGTAATCGACCATTACGGACTGCCGGACAAGCCTGCACTCCGCGCGGCCGATTCGGCCGCGCCGAATCTTGGAAGCCCGCTCCGTGTCGAAGTCGGCGCCCATTCGCTCGAAATCGTCCGAATCGAAATTAATATCGGCAAACGACACCCATTCGGGCCCGTTTGCGCCGGGCACTTTGGCCGTTGGCCGCAGTTCCTTTTTGCCGCGGTACGCCGCCCGGTATTCGCCCAGATGAAACGACGTGTTCGTTCCATAGCCGGTACCCAGCATCAGCACCCAGGCATCCAACTCATACAGACGGCCGAGCGGCGAATGTTCGCCCAGCCCGTATTCCAGCGGATGACGCTCCGTAATATAAGAGGCCTGCGGGCCCCTCGCCGCAAAAGACAGATGGGGATGCGGACTGCGCCGCGTACCGCGCTGTTTGCGGAAGGTTTCCGGCACGGCACCCATTCCCCGGGTAACCGTCAGATCCGGATCGTACAGAGGCATTTCCCGGCGTACCAAGTCCCACCAGAGCGGATCGAGCGGCGGGCTCATCCAGATTGCGGGATCGGTCAGATCCGACGACTGCGTCGGCATCACAAGCGTACCTTCGTCGCCCAGCGCATCTTCCAGCCCCAGGATCACAGCTTCGGCTCCTCCCGCAATCCATCCTCCGATCGCTTTGAGAGACGAATGCACGAACAGGACGGACCCCGGCTCGACGCCCAGGGCCCGGGCTTCGTCGGCAATCGATGTTCGGGTATACGGTTTTTCGACAATCATGGCAATCAGACTCCATCCTTCATTTCATTCGTTACGCCAAAAATCCGAGGAGCCCGGCAGCGGGCTTCTCGGATCTATATTCCCGGTCGAAGAAGTCTGCCGGGCGCTTCTTACTGCGCAAACCAGCGTTTGAACATTCTCTTCGTCGTTTGCTTGTTCAGCTCGGCGATCGAAGTGGTCAGCGGAATCCCTTTCGGACAAGCGCGTACGCAGTTCTGGGAGTTGCCGCATCCTTCGATGCCGTCGCTGCCTTCCATTAGCGTATCGAGACGGTCGTCGGCATTCATCTCGCCGGTCGGATGCGCATTGAACAGGCGAACCTGCGACAGCGCGGCCGGGCCGATAAAGTCCGTCTTGTCGTTGACGTTCGGGCAGGCTTCCAGACAAACGCCGCACGTCATGCACTTGGACAATTCATAAGCCCACTGACGTTTTTTCTCGGGCATCCGCGGTCCGGGACCCAAATCGTATGTTCCGTCGATCGGAATCCAGGCTTTGACTTTCTTCAGCGCGTTGAACATCCGGCTGCGGTCGATCACCAGATCGCGTACAACCGGGAAAGTCGCCATCGGAGCGACGCGGATCGGCTGTTCCAGCTGATCCACGAGCGCCGAGCAGGCTTGACGCGGCTTGCCGTTGATCACCATCGAACAAGCTCCGCATACTTCTTCCAGGCAGTTCGACTCCCAGCAGACGGGAGCGGTGGAGCCGCCGTTTGCGTTGACGGGGTTCCGCTGGATTTCCATCAGGGCGCTGATGACGTTCATGCCCGGGCGGTAAGGAAGATCGAATTCTTCGGTGTAGGGCTTGGTTTCCGGCGTGTCCTGACGGGTGATCACAAATTTGACTCTTCTGGCTGTGTTCTGAGATGTTTGCGGCACGGTTGTGGTTTCCGCCATGGTCGTTTTCTCCCCCATTCGCTTGATATGGACAAGGCTGCGCGTTTCTTCGAAACGCGATTATGCAAGTTTCTGCGAAACTTCGCTGAGTTTGCGCGTTTCTTCGAAACGCGATTATGCAAGTTTCTGCGAAACTTCGCTGAGTCTGCGCGTTTCTTCGAAACGCGATGCATTAATCTTTGGAATAGTCGCGGACGCGCGGAGGAATCAGGGATACATCGACTTCCTCGTAGGAAATGCTTGGGCCGTCCGGCGTCCAGGCTGCTTTGGTCGTCTTGAGGAATTCCTCGTCGTTACGCGTCGGGAAGTCCGGTTTATAGTGGGCTCCGCGGCTTTCGTTGCGCAGGAGCGCGCCTTTGGTCATCGCTTCGGACAGCTCCAGCATGTTCCAGAGCTGACGGGTGAACGCGACGCTGGAATTGTTCCATTTGGCCGTATCCATCATGTTGATCTTGCGGTAGCGCTGCTTCAATTCCTTGATCTTGTTGATCGTCTGCTCCAACTTGTCGTTATAGCGTACGACCGTCATATTGTCGGTCATCCACTCGCCCAGTTCGCGGTGCAGCACGTACGAGTTCTCCGTACCGCCGTCCATCGCGAGCAGTTGATTGTAGTTGGCTTGATGCTTGGCGGTGCTTGCGTCGAACAGCGAGCTCGAAAGATCCGCCGCCGATTTTTTGAGACCTTTGATATACTCGACCGCTTTCGGACCGGCTACCATACCGCCATAGATGGCGGAGACGAGCGAGTTCGCGCCGAGACGGTTCGCACCGTGGTATTGATACTCGCATTCGCCGGCGGCGAACAGCCCCGGAATATTCGTCATCTGGTTATAGTCGACCCACATGCCGCCCATCGAATAGTGAACGGCCGGGAAGATTTTCATTGGAATCTTGCGCGGATCGTCGCCCATGAACTTCTCGTAGATCTCGATAATGCCGCCGAGTTTGACGTCGAGTTCTTTCGGGTCTTTGTGCGACAGATCCAGGTAAACCATGTTCTCGCCGTTGATGCCGAGCTTTTGGTCTACGCAGACATTGAAGATCTCGCGCGTCGCGATGTCACGCGGAACGAGGTTGCCGTAAGACGGGTATTTCTCTTCGAGGAAATACCACGGCTTGCCGTCCTTGTACGTCCAGATCCGGCCGCCTTCGCCGCGCGCCGATTCGGACATGAGGCGCAGCTTGTCATCGCCGGGAATGGCTGTCGGGTGAATCTGGATGAATTCGCCGTTCGCATAGTGAACGCCCTGCTGGTATACGGCGCTGGCCGCGGTACCGGTATTGATGACCGAATTGGTCGTCTTGCCGAAAATGATGCCGGGTCCGCCGGTCGCCAGAATCACGGCGTCGGCTGTGAAGGTCTGGATTTCCATCGTGCGCAGGTTCTGCGAACTCACGCCGCGGCAGACGCCTTCGTCGTCCAGTACCGCACCGAGGAATTCCCAGTTCTCGTACTTGGTTACGAGACCCGCGGCTTCGTAGCGGCGCACCTGCTCGTCGAGGGCGTACAGCAGCTGCTGGCCCGTCGTCGCGCCGGCGAACGCCGTACGGTGAAACTTCGTACCGCCGAAACGGCGGAAATCGAGCAGGCCTTCCGGCGTACGGTTGAACATAACGCCCATCCGGTCCATGAGGTGAATGATGCCGGGCGCGGCGTCGCACATCGCTTTGACCGGAGGCTGGTTGGCGAGAAAATCTCCGCCGTAGACCGTGTCGTCAAAATGCAGCCAGGGCGAGTCGCCCTCGCCTTTTGTATTAACCGCTCCGTTGATGCCGCCCTGCGCGCACACGGAGTGCGAACGCTTGACGGGAACGACGGAGAATAATTGTACGGGAACGCCGGCTTCGGCCGCTTTGACGGTTGCCATGAGACCCGCAAGCCCTCCGCCGACGATAATAAGTCCGGATTTTGCCATGTCTGATTAAGTCCCCCTTAGCCGATCATTGTTTTCAACGTGGTTATCGCACTGGCCGTATCTGCAAATTCTTCCCCGCGGAAAGCGAACAGCGACAGCATGAACAGGGCCGTTACAATCACGAACAGACCCAGGCAGGCGTAGGAAGAAATACGCTGCGCGCGCGGTCCCACCGTAATGCCCCAGCTGACGAGGAACGCCCACACGCCGTTGGCGAAGTGGAAAGTCGTGGCGATGACGCCTACCAGGAAGAAGACGAAGAATCCCGGCTGCGTAACAATGTTATGCATAAAGCCGCCGAGTTCGTCGTGAGTGGTATTACCCAACGTAATCTGGAAACGGGTCGAGTACACGTGCCACACGATGAACACGAAAGCGATCACGCCGCTTACACGCTGCAGGATAAAGCGCCAGTTGCGCTCGGTCTTGAAGTGCCCCAGGTTAGGCTGGGCCTGATACGCAATATAAAGTCCGTATACGCCGTGGAAGAGCAGCGGAAGCCAGATTGCGAACAGTTCAAGGAAAAAAACTAATGGTAGATCGTTGAGTGTGTGCACCGCCTTGCGGAAGCCTTCCTGCCCGCCGTCGAAAGCCGCATAATTGGTAATTGCGTGCTCGATCAGGAACAAACTGAGCGGAATTACCCCCAATAACGAGTGCACCTTTCTGGCGTAGTAACCTTTCATCTGCCCAACCGTCCCCTTTCATCGTTCGGCACTCCGCCGCTGCCCGGAAGCAAGTTCCTTGGCGCTGCAAAATGCCATTTTAGAACGTTTTCATAAATCCCACGTTGGAAATTGCCGCCCTTCCGCCCCGCCTGCCGAAGCAAACGAACGACCGGAATTCCAAACCTATTAGGCTTTTGCAAACAACGCGGCTTCCCTTTTTATGTTACCCCAAATTTTCGTAGAATGGAACCAATATGGCGACTTTTTGAAAACAAAAAATTCCTGCATAGTATATGTAAGCGTACATAAAGGTTAACGATTCAACAACGACCCAAACGGCCCCGAAGACTTTGAATCGGTCTCCAGGGCGCACCGCTGCGGCTTTTATGGCCCGACAAGCAAGTAAGCGTTTCCATGATTCGGCGCAGAAAATTGCGGAAATCCGCCGGATTCCTGCCGGCTTTTTCCGCATTTTCCTCTTTCTCGAGGTCCCGATTTCACGAACCTGCAGCCGTCATTCTTCGATATTGACCACTTCGCGTTCAAACTGTTCGATCCGGTCGTTCGGACCCGCAATAACCATGATATCGCCTTCGCGCATCTGGTCGAGCGCCGTAGGCGCGATCGTGACTCCCGCGTCGGTACGCAGCGCCACGATGCTGCAGCCGAAGCGGGTCCGCGAATTCAGGTCCGCAACCGTACGCTCGTTCAGACAGGTCGGCACGCGCATCTCCACGATCGAATAGTCGTCCGACAATTTGATATAATCGAGCAGGTTTGGCGTAACGAGCTGGTGCGCCACACGGATTCCCATATCGCGCTCCGGAAAAATGACCTGATCGACGCCGATTTTCTCCAGCGCCCGGCCGTGCAGGACGGTGATGGCTTTGGCCACGACCTTTTTGACGCCAAGCTCTTTGAGCAGGATCGCCGCCAAAATGCTGGTCTGCATATTTTCCCCGATCGCCACGATCCCGCAGTCGAAATTCCGGATGCCGAGCGAACGCAGCATCTCCTCGTCCGTCGCGTCGGCGACAGCCGCGTACGTAAACCGGTCGCCGACTTCTTCGACCACTTCTTCGTTTCGGTCGACGCCCATGACCTCATAACCGAGTTCGATCAATTCCATGCCGAGGCTCATGCCGAAACGCCCCAGTCCGATGACCACAAACTGCTGTGTACCCAATACGGACACACCTCCTTAACCGATAATGATCTTGCCTTCCGGATAACGGTACTTCTCGGGATTCTTCTTGGGCTTGAGCGCGTAGACCAGCGTCAGCAGGCCGACCCGGCCCGCAAACATGGTCAGCGCGATCATGACCTTGCCGAATGTCGATAAGTCCGGGGTAAGACCAAGCGACAGGCCGACCGTTCCGAAAGCGGACGTCGTCTCGAACAAGATGAGCATGAAGTCGCGTCCTTCGGTAGCCGACAGCAGCATCGCGACGCTGACTACAAGCGCCAGGGAGAGCAGGATGATCGTCAGCGCCTTGAGAATACGTTCGCGCGCCAGCCTTTGCCGGAAAAAGACGACATCTTCGTGCCCCCGCATCATGGCAATCATGGCGCCGATCGTGACCGCGAACGTCGTCGTCTTGATCCCGCCGCCCGTGGAGCCCGGCGAAGCCCCGATAAACATCAAGATGAGCAGCAGAAACTGGGTCGCCTGGTGCAGAGCGGTCAGATCGACCGAATTGACTCCCGCCGTACGCGGACTTACCGACTGCATGAGAGCTCCCCAGAACTTTCCTCCCCAGCCATATTGGCCTAGAGTCCCCGTATTTCCCCATTCAAAAGCCAGAATAACGGCGAAGCCGAGCAGAAGAAGAGCGCCGGTAGTCGAAAGGACGACTTTGGAATGCATGGACAATTTCCTGTGGCTGCGGAAATCCGCCAAATCGGACAGCACGATAAAACCGAGGCCGCCCAGCACGATCAACGCGATCGCGGTCAGGTTCATAACCGGATCTTCGGCATAACCGGTCAGGCTGCGAAAATCGCCGAAAATATCAAAACCCGCATTGTTAAAAAAAGAAACCGAATGGAAGATGCCGAAGTACAGCGCTCTGCCGAAAGGCATATCGAAAGACAGACGCAGCGTAAACGCCAGCGCTCCTACCGCTTCGATCGCCAGCGAATAATAAATCACGCGCCGGATCAGGCGGACGATCCCTTCCACGGTGCCCTGGTTCAGCGCCTCCTGAAGCAGCAGCCGGTCGCGCAGCGAAATCCGGCGCTGGAAGACGAGCGCGAACAGCGTCGCCATCGTCATAAATCCGAGGCCGCCGACCTGAATCAGCACCAAGATGACCATCTGGCCAAACGTATTAAAAAAAGTCCCGGTATCCACTACGACAAGCCCCGTCACGCAGACAGCCGATGTGGCCGTAAAAAAAGCGTCGATCAACGGCAGATGTTTGCCGGTTTGGTTCGAGATGGGCAGCGTCAGCAGAATCGTGCCGATCAGCACCATCACCGCATAGCCCATCGCCAGAATTTGCGGCGGAGCAAATCTCAATTTGGGAACCGCTATCGCCATTTGTTCGCGTCTCCCCTTTCCGTACAAGATCAAAGTGCGGCAGTCGTCCTATTATATCCGCACCCGTACGTTTCCTACAACAACGACTTCGGCGGTAGCGGATCCGAAACGCCGTTTTGTGGTATCCCCTTCTCGGAATATGGTATTTTAGATAAAGGTATCCGCACGGGATACGAAATCCGGCAAGGAGGAAGAAAATGACAGACCCGCAGCAGCGCATTTTGAATGTAAATTACAAGAAGCTCGGTTTGGCCGCGGCGATCGGCCTGGTCATCTATGTTCTGTTCAACTTTACATCCCTGTTTCAGAGCGATATGACGCAGCAGGAGCCGTACTCGCTGGTCAGCCAGCAGGAAGCGCAGCAGATTGCGTCGGATTTCGCCGCTTCTGAACTCGGCATTTCCGCTTTCCTCGCCGATCCGTCCGTCAGTTACCGAAGCGAATCCGAGCTGTACGGCTATCTGTCGCGCGAAAGCCTCGTCAGCGAGTACGACGAGACCTATCTCGATAAGTATCCGTACGAAATGTTCCGCGTGACCTACGACTACGAGGAACAGGGAGTCGAACGGATTCTGACGGTGGACGTAGGCGGAGCTCCCGGACGGGTACTCGCCTTCAACGATCTTCCGGCTGCCTATGCCCGGGAGCTGACGGAATCGAACGTGATGCCGTCGCCGATCGAGGATTTGTCCCTGCTGCCCAAAGACAAAGAGCGCATCGCCCTGCCGATGATCCGGACGCTCGGCCTGGATCCGGCCGAACTGAAACTGGTTACCTTCGACGGCGATCCCGGCTTGTTCTATACGTCCCCTTCGGTGAAGATCGGTGACAGCGCGTTGAACGTCAACGTCACTTTCGAAGGCGACCAGGTCGCCTCGATCCGTTCGAACTTCGGCGTACCGGCCGAATATACCGCCTACATCAAGCAGCAGACGGACTGGGCGGAAATCATGACGTACGGAGGCTACATGCTGCTGACGTTCGTTCTGGGCGTATTGGCGATCATCTATGCTTTTGTGCTCAAAAAGTATGCTTCGTTCACGCGCGGCATTTTCCTTTCCCTGTTCTATTATGCCGTGTCGGTGTTCGCCGTCTTCAACTCGCGTCCTTACTTCGAAGGCACCAGTTACTCCGACCTGCTCTTCATCGTATCGCTGGTGATCCAGATCCTGTTCGGCCTCTTCATGGCGGCTTCGCTGTACTTCTCGTTTGTCGCGGGAGACGCCATGTGGCGCAGCCAAGGACGCAATATGTGGATGCGCCGCGGAGAACCGGCCTACGGGCGCCACATATGGGAATCGGTCAAAACCGGCTATCTGTGGGCGCTTATCCTGCTTGCGGTGCAGGCCGTTCTCTTCTTCGTACTGGAGCGTACGCTCGGCGTCTTCTCGACGACCGACGATTCCCAGTCCACGTATAATATGATGTACCCGTGGCTGTTTCCGATCCTGGCCTGGATGGCCGGCATTTCCGAAGAAGCGATCTACCGGATGTTCGGGATTCCGATGGTCAAAAAAGTGGTGCGCAGCACCGTGCTGGCCAGTATCATCACTTCGCTGATCTGGGCGCTCGGCCATACGCTGTATCCGATCTATCCCGTAATCACGCGGCCGATCGAGCTGCTGTTCCTCGGTCTGCTGTTCAGCTTCATCTTCCTGCGCTACGGCTATATCACGGCCATGTTCGCGCACGTCGTGTTCGACAGCATTCTGATGGGACTCAGCCTCATCTTCATGGGCACCCTCAATTATGTGATCGTAGGCATCGTCTCGATCGTGATGCCGGCGATCGTCGCTTTTGTCATCTACATGATCTACCGCAAAGACAAGCCGAGTCCCGCAGGCGGCGTTTCGCCGGGCGGAGGCGGTCTTCAAGACCGGGAAGCGGATCGGCCGCAGCCGGCCGTACCGTCCGATAACGGCGCCGATCGCCGCACGCCGGGCTGGTCGCTGTCCAAAGACGATCGCCCTTCTTCCGTCTAGTCCGGAACCGACCGAAATCGCGGACGCAAAAAACAGGCTTTGCCTTTTTTTAGGCAAAGCCTGTTTGTGTTGCGCTCACAAACCGTTTCGCCTTTAGGCAAAGCCTGTTTGTGTCGAGCCCACAAACCGTTTCGCCTTTAGGCAAAGCCTGTTTGTGTTGCGCTCACAAACCGTTTCGCCTTTAGGCAAAGCCTGTTTGTGCCGCGCGCTATCCCCAGAACACATTCAAGGAAGCTTCGGCTTTTCTTTTTCAAAAGCGGCATCGGGTGCGGACGTTCCCGCTTTCTCCAGCACGTCCTTGAAATCGTCGCGCACGCTGCCTTTCCACATCTTCACTCCGGAACGGTAAGCGGATCGGCCGTTCAGATGTCCGGCTACCGGAGAAGTCAGGAACACGAACACGATCGCCAGCAGCAGCCTCGCGTCCACCGCTCCGTCCACGGCCCAGAAATACAGGAAAGCGCCGCCCAGAATAAACAGAACACCCAACGCCGCGCTTTTGGTGGCCGCATGCGAGCGCATATACACATCCGGAAAACGAATCAGTCCAAAAGCGCTGATCGCGCAGAATACGGCTCCGGCCAGCGCCAGCAGAACGGAAATCCATTCAACGATCGTCGCCATCTTCGATCACGCTCCCTCTCTCGATGTACCGCGCCAGCACGGCCGTGCCGATAAAAGTCAGAATGCCGATCACCAGCACGATTTCGATCAGGGCCCGCGTGTCGAGCAGCATGCAGAACACGGCGATCATGGCCAGCAGATTGATGCCGATCGTATCGAGTGCGGCGATCCGGTCCGACCGGCTGGGGCCGGCGATCAGCCGATAGGTACAGCCGAGTATCGCAAGCGCCAGGATAATCAGCGCAGCGGTCAATAGAGCGGTTATCACGATCGGGTCACCTCCATAATCGCTTTTTCGAATGTGGAACGAATACCCTCGGCCATCTCGTCCGCATCCGTCATGTTCAGGGCATGAATATACAGCACCCGGTTGTCCCCGGATACTTCAAGGGTCAGCGTTCCCGGCGTCAGGCAGATCAGGCAGGACAGGATCGTGACTTCCCAATCGGAGCCGAGCTCCGTGCGGTATTCGAAGACGCCCGGCTGCAGGTTCAGCTTGGGACGCAGGATCTGCCCCATGACGACGAAACTTGAAACCAGCAGCTCGCGCATGAAGATCCCCAGCAGCTTCAGCACCGCCCACAATCTGACCAGATAAAAAGGCTCCGGACGGAATTTGCGGACCACGAGCAGCACGGCGATCCCAAGGGTATATCCGACGACGAAACCCGGGAGCGTCCAGTTTCCGTTCAGCATCATCCACAAGAAGGCGATCATCAGATTCAGCAAAATTTGAAAAGGCATGTCGATCTACTCCTTCAATACGGCTTCGATATAGAGCGACGGGTCGGCAAGCGTTTCTCCGGCCTGCGAAACGGGGCCGTATACGCCGTTCGCTCCCACGCCCAGTCCAATCACGAACAGCAGCAGCAGAACGGCCGATACGTTCGCCAGGCCCGGACGGGCTTTTGACATCTCCGCTTCGGGCTCCGTTTGCGGCTCGACCCCCCAGAAGGCTTCGCGGAAAATCTTGATGATCGAATAGAGCGTCAGCAGACTGGAAGCCAAAGCGACCAGCGACAGCGTAAGCATACCGTCTTCGAGACCGCCGCGGACGATGAGCACTTTGCCCGCAAAGCCGCTGAGCGGCGGAATGCCCGCCAGCGCAAGCGCCAGAATAAAGAACATCCATCCCAGCCCCGGACGGCGGCGGATCAACCCGCCCATTCCGTCCAGACGATCCGTGCCCGCGGCCGCAATCAACATCCCTCCCAGAACGAACATAAGCCCTTTCGAGAGGATATCATGCAGCATATAGAAGACTACGCCTTCCATTCCGTCGCGTGTGCCGGTCGACAACCCGAACGCCACAAATCCTACGCCGATCAGTACGTTGTAGTTCAAGATGCGCGGAATATCGCGGTAAGCCGCCGCCCCGATCCCGCCCAGAATCATCGTGGCCGCGGCCATTCCGCCAATCCAGGTATGCGTGAGCGAAGAATCGTACGGGAAGATCAGCGTAAAGGTGCGTACGATCGCATACAGCCCTACCTTGGTCAGCAGGGCTCCGAACAGAGCCCGCACCGCGAACGGAGGTGCCGCGTACGAACCCGGCAGCCAGAAGAACAGGAACAAACCGGCTTTGAGCGAGAAGACGACCAGGAACAATACGGCGATGACATTCAGTACGCCGCCTTGTCCGGCTTCCGCAATCCGCTGCGACAGATGCGCCATATTCAGCGTGCCGACAGCCGCATACAGATAAGCGACGGCGGCCACGAACAAGGTCGAAGACAGGATGTTGATCAGCAGGTATTTGGGCGCTTCGCGCATCTGCTTTTTCGAACCGCCGAGTGTAATCAGCGCGTACGAAGAGATCAGCATGACTTCGAAGAAAACGAACAGGTTGAAGATATCGCCGGTCAGGAACGAACCGTACACCCCGACAAGCAGAAAATGAAAGAACGTATAGTAGTAATGCTCTTCCCTTTTCTGTCCGATCGTCGAGAACGAATAGATCAGCACGGCAAGCCCCGTAATCGAAGCCGCCAGCACCAGCAGCGCCGCGAACATATCGGCCACGAACACGATGCCGTAAGGCGGCGCCCAGCCGCCGAGCTGCAGCGTTTGAATGCCGTGCTCTCGTACCCGAAGCACGATGGTGGCGGCAATCCCGACGTTCGCAATCCCGCCGAGCAGGCCGATGACCCGTTGAAGCTGTGTTTTTGTACGGAAGAACATCAATAAGACGGCAATCGCCATAGGCAAGAGGACGGGCAGCACAAGCAAATTGTTCAAGATTCCTCCTCCCCGCCGCGGACTTCGTCCGCCGCATCGATCTCATCCGTGCCTCGGGTCTGGTACGCCCGGTAAGCGAGCACGAAGTACAGCGCGGTCACGCCGAAGCTGATGACGATCGAAGTCAGAATGAGCGCCTGCGGAAGGGGATCCGCATAAGCGTCGCCGCCGCTGCCGAGCACGGGAGCCGCTCCGCGTTTGAGACCGGCCATGGTCAGCAGCAGCAGATGGACGCCGTGCGTCAGCAGCGACGTGCCGAGAATGATCCGCAGCAGACTTTTGGACAGAATCAGATAGACGCCGATCATGAACAGCACACCGACGGCTACAGCCATAATCCATTCCATGTCAGTCTTCCCCCTTTATCGTGAAAATAATATTCATCACAACTCCGACGACCGCAAGGTACACGCCCAGATCGAACAGCACAGCCGTCGCCAATTCCGTATCGCCCAGAATCGGCAGATGGAAATGACCGAAAGCATGGCTCAAGAACGGAAACCCGAACAGGAACGAGCCGGAAGCGGTCAGAATCGCAATCGTCAGTCCGGTCGCGGTCATCAGCCGGTAATCGACCCGAATCACTCGGCGCACGGTGTCCATACCGAATGAAACGGCCAGCAGGATAAGCGCGGAAGCGGTCATGAGCGCAGCGATGAAGCCGCCGCCCGGATTGTTGTGTCCCGCGAAGAACAAGTAGAGCGAGAACGTAATAATGATGAGGACGATGACTTTCGACAGGGTCCGCAGTACGACATCGCTGCTGACGAGCGGGAACCCCTGCTTGCGCATCGCGGCTTTTCCCGCGGCTTCCGGGTCGGGCGCGGTCTTCACGCCCAATTTGGTCATGCCGTAGATCCCGAGCGAAGCGATCCCGAGGACCATGATTTCGAACAGGGTATCGAAGCCGCGGAAATCGACAAGAATCACGTTGACGACGTTTTTGCCGCCCGCCGATTCATAGCTTTCCTCAAGAAAATACTCCGAAATCGGCTCAAACGGGCTGCTGCCCATCGCCGCCAGGGCAACAAGCGTCACCGTAACGCCTACTGCGGCCGCCACGATCAGGTTCAGCCATTTGAATGTAGGTTTTTCCGTCCGGTCTTTTTTCAACTTCGGCAGATACTTGAAGCACAGCAGGAACAAGATCACGGACACCGTCTCCACGATCATCTGGGTCAGCGCCAGATCGGGAGCCCGGAAGATCAAGAACAATACGGTAACCATATAGCCGACCGAGCCGGTGAACAAGATGGCATTCACTCTTGACCGGGCAAACGGTACGGCCGCGGCCGACACCAGCATCACGATCACCAGCCCGACTTCATAGAACGTAATCGGCGCATAATTATCCATGCCGAAGCGGACGCCGGGCGAGAAGACCAGCGTACCGCCGACCGCCGCGACCAGAAACAGCAGGATATAAATCAGATAACGGCGAACCGAACCGGTCATATACAAATCGGTTCCGCGGCGCCCGCCGCTCTCCAGCAGCTTCAGCAGACCGTTATAGAGCCGGTTGAACGTATCCCGGCCGTTCCATTCCCGGTCCAGCAGCCGAAAACGCGTATACGTGCGATAGAGAACGACGCCCAGCAGGACGACGCCAAGTGTCATAAACAGCTCGGGGGTCCAGCCGTGCCAGAAATGAATCGAGACATGGGCTTCGGACGCCGTCAATCCTGCGCCGTTCACGGCCGCCGCGGCCGGGTCGATCAGAGCATAAGCCAACCCGTTTGGAATAATCGCGAAAAAGACAGCCAGCAGGACCAGCAGCACCGGTGCGGCCAGCAGGCCGACCGAAGCCTCGTGAGGGATATTATCCAGCTTTTCGCGCTGCAGTTTCCCCCCGAACGTTTTGAATACGAGTATCAGGCTGTACACGAAAGTGAACACGCTGGCGGCCCAGGCCAGAATCGCAAACAGAATCATCCAGCTCTCCGCTCCGGCCGAACTGAAATTGCGGATATTTACCATGGCCGCGAAGAACATCTCTTTGCTCAGAAAACCGGCAAAAGGCGGCAGCCCGGCCATCGAAAACGAACCGATCAGCGCGATCGCGAACGTGACCGGCATCAGACGCATCAATCCGCCCAGATTGCGAAGATCGCGGGTATTGGCTTCATGATCGACGATACCGACTACCATGAAGAGCGAACCTTTGAATACGGCGTGATTGATCAGATGAAAGACCGCGGCCGTCGTCGCCAGACCGAAGAAAACCCCTTGTACGGTTCCGGGGAAAAAGGCCGATGCCGAACCTACGCCGAGCAGACACATGATCAATCCGAGCTGACTGATCGTGGAATAGGCGAGCAGCGCCTTCAGATCGGTCTGTTTGATCGCTTTGAACGATCCGTACAGAAGCGTCGCAAGACCGGTCAGCGATACGATCCAGAACCATTCGGAAGCGCCGGCGAAGACGGGACTCATCCGGGCGACCAGATAAAGTCCCGCTTTCACCATCGTAGCCGAATGCAGATAAGCGCTGACCGGCGTCGGAGCTTCCATGGCGTCCGGCAGCCAGATATGGAAGGGGAACTGGGCCGATTTCGTAAAGGCGCCCAGCAGAACGAGAATCATCGCCGGCAGGAACAGCGAATGGCCGGCCAGGTCCGCGGCCTGGGCCGCAATCTCCCGGATACTGTACGAACCGGTCATCACGTATAGCAGATTAAATCCGGCAAACATGGCCAGGCCGCCGAATACGGTAATCAGCATGGACTTGAGCGCCCCGTAGCGGGAGCGCTCGCGGCGGTACCAGAACGCGATCAGCAGAAACGAAGCGACGCTGGTCAGTTCCCAGAACGCGTACAGCACCATCAGATTGTCCGACAGCACGACGCCGAGCATGGAACCCATGAACATCAGCAGGTAGACATAGAAGCTGCGCAGCGATTCCATGCCTTTGCCCATATAAAATACGGAATACCAGACCACGAGCGCTCCGATCCCCGTAATCAGCAGAACAAACAGAAGGCTCCATCCATCAAGGACAAGCGACAAATCGATGCCGAGACCCGGCATCCAGGGAATCGAGGCGAAGACTCCTTCTCCGCTTCGGGTACGCGGAAGCAGGCCGATAAAGAAAACGAACAGCGCGGCGGGCACAGGCAGTACGGCCCAACCCGGATGTATGCGGGGCAGCCCTTTCATCAACGGAATCAGGGCGGCCCATAAAAACGGAAGTAAAATGGCGGCATGCAGCACGTTTAAGCGTTCCTCCTTTCACGATTGCGATTGTTTACGATTGCGATTTGATCCATTCCCCCTGCACGATTTTCAAATATTCGGCCTGTCCGTTCCGATTGGTCTTGAACAGGCCGCTGTCGAAGTCGGTATCCAGCTCCCGGAAAAAGATGCCCGGGATCGCGTCGTCTCCGGATGCTTCCCTGCTGAGCGTGTATCGCCCTTTGCGGAGAACCAGATAGGCGGGGAAGCCTTTTTCGTGCGTTTCTTCAAGCAGTTCCGGATAACGCTGCACCGCCACGATATGCAGATCGGTCGCGCCGATCCGCTCCAGCAGTTCGTCGACGAAATCGCCGTGCGCGATCTCGTGCCAGAACGACTGGATCGCGCGGCCGATCACGATCTGGGTGACGCCGAACTCTTTGGCCGCTTCCGCAATGACATCGGGAGCTTTGCTGCCTCCGCTGCATGCGCGTACGAGGAATTCGCCTCCGCACTCTTCCGTCTGTTTGCGCCAGCCCGCCACATAACGTTCTTTTTCCAGATTGTATTCCTCCCGTTTGGCCGGAGCGACCGTCAATACCCGCAGCGGCGCGCCCAGCAGTTGGGCCAGACGGCTTCCGCGCTGGATCAAACGCTGCCCGTGCGGACCGTAATGTACACAGACCAGAATACTTTCCTGTTGATTTTCCATTTCCACTTTGCAGCCCCTCCACTTTGTTATTTTCTGTCTATTACCCTTTAAAAGTCTTTAAAAAAGCACAAAAAGAGCCCGCTGTTGGCAGGCTCCTCCGGGTAAATCCTATACAATTACTGACCATTATATCGAGCCCCCGCGCAAAAGTAAAGGCAGGTAAGAGCAGGGCGTCACTAAAACCGGGCTTAATCGTTCGGATTTGGAGTCGGTTCTTCCTTCAGGGCATCCAGAATCTGGCGTGCCAGCTTGTCGCCGATCGACAGCGGACGGAAGTCTTCGACCGAAGCTTCGCGAATCTTCTTGAGCGAACCGAAGTGCTTGAGCAGCAGCTGGCGCCGCTTGTCGCCGATGCCCGGAATCGAATCCAGCTTCGACGTTACCATCGATTTGGCCCGCTGCTCGCGGTGGAACGAGATCGCGAAGCGGTGGACTTCGTCTTGGATCCGCTGCAGCAGGTAAAACTCTTCGCTGTCGCGGGCCAGCGGCACTACCTGCGGCGGATCTCCGCTCATCAGCTGGGCGGTCCTGTGCTTGGCGTCTTTGACCAGACCGGCAACCGGAATATTCAACCCCAGTTCGTTCTCCAGCACATCGATCGCCACCGAGATTTGGCCTTTGCCGCCGTCGACCAGAACCAGATCGGGCATCGGCAGATTTTCCTTGAGCACGCGTTCGTAGCGGCGGCGGATGACCTCGCGCATCGTCGCGTAATCGTCCGCTCCCTTGACGGTGCGGACTTTGTACTTGCGGTATTCCTGCTTCGCGGGCTTGCCGTCCAGGAACACGACCATCGCCGAGACCGGATTCGTGCCCTGAATGTTCGAGTTATCGAAGGCTTCGACACGGTACAGGCTGTCGAACCCGAGCGCATGACCCAGCCGATCGGCCGCGCCGCTTGTCCGTTCTTCATGCCGCTCGATCAGGCGGAACTTTTCTTCGAGCGAGACCCGTGCGTTCTCGCACGCCATCCCGACCATCTTGCGTTTCGAACCGCGCTTGGGCACAAGCGTCTTGACGCCCAGCCACTGCTGCAGCGCGGCCGCGCCGTTCACGTCGCCCAGCCCCGACAGACTCTGTCCGTCTTCCGGCTGCGCGGCCTCTTCGGCCCGCGGCCCTTCCGGCGCGTCTGCGTCCGCGCCCCCGGCGGAAGCGGCGGCATATTCCGCCTTCGCTTCCGCAACCTGCGGCAGCGCTTCGCCCACTGCCGCTTCGGCGGCTGCGCCGATCAGGCCGCCTGTTCCCGCGGCGGCCCCCGCCCGGGCGGCTGCAGCGGCTTCGCCCGCCTCTGCAGCCGCGGACGCGTCATCCGACGAAACGGTTTCTTCGTCGTCTCCGTCCGCGTCGGCGGCATCGTTCGCCGCCATGATATCGGCCCGCGAAGCCGCCGCGGCCGGACGTTCTTCGCCCACAGCCGCGGCGCCGCTGTCTTCTTCGTTCGCCGGCAGCAGAATCTCCTGCGGCAGCGCCGGGTTATCGCTGTAATACTGCGTCACGTAGGACAGGAAATCGGCGTACGCTTCGCCGTAGAACGGAAAGCTCGACGCGTGCCGTTCGATCATTTTGCCTTGGCGGATATAGAGAATCTGTACGCACATCCAGCCTTTGTCGACGGAATAGCCGAAGACATCCCGGTCTTTTTTGTCCGTGGCGTTGATCTTCTGCTTTTCCATGACCGCTTCGATATTCTGGATCTGGTCGCGGAGTTCTTTGGCCCGCTCGAAATACAAATCTTCGGCAGCTTCTTCCATCTTGCGGCGCAGTTCTTTCTTGATCTCTTCGTGGCTGCCGCCGAGGAAACGGGCGATCTCGTCGCGAATGCCTTCGTAATCTTCTTTTTGGATGTCTTTGACGCACGGCGCCAGACATTGGCCCATATGATAATACAGGCAGACTTCCTTGGGCATGACTCCGCATTTGCGCAGCGGATACATACGGTCCAGCAGCTTCTTGGTCTGCTGGGCGGCGTAGGCGTTCGGATAAGGACCGAAATAGCGCGCTTTATCCTTGAGCACCCGGCGCGTCACTTCAAGCTTCGGATGCCGCTCATTGGTAATTTTGATATAAGGAAAAGTCTTGTCGTCCTTGAGCAGCACGTTGTAGCGCGGCTGGTGCAGTTTAATCAGGTTGCATTCCAGAATCAGCGCTTCCATGTTGCTCGAGGTCACAATATATTCAAAGTCACGGATATCCGCGACCAGACGCTGCGTTTTGCCTTCGTGACTGCCTGTAAAATAAGACCGTACGCGGTTGCGCAGAATCTTGGCTTTCCCGACGTAAATGATGGTGCCTTCCCTGTTTTTCATCAGGTAGCAGCCCGGCAGTTCCGGCAGCAGCGCCAGTTTGTCCCGGATATGCGCGATCGCTTTCTCCTGCTCCTGAATCGTTTCGAGGTGCGTATCCACTCTGCCTTCGACCTCCCTGTATACTTGCCCTGCGATAAAGTTCTCTCGATGCATTACCCTTTTTATTATACGTCAAAAAGAACCGGCATACACCTAAAGCCGAACACGCGCTCTCCCTATTCGCAGATTCAGACGAACGAACGAAAAAAGCCCCGGCATAGGCCGGGGCTTTTCGCTGCCGAGCGTATGGACGTCTTGTAAAAAACGTCCGTGCGCCGGATACATACAATTATTGGTGTTTGGACAATACGCCTTTCAGCGCTTCCTTGGAGTTTACGCCGATCAGTTTGTCGACCGGTTGTCCGTCCTTGAAGAAGATCATGGTCGGGATGCTCATTACGCCGAAGCGCGAAGCCGTTTCCGGGTTTTCGTCGACGTTGACTTTCGCGATTTTGACGTTTGCGCCAACTTCGCCGTCGAGTTCGTCCAGGATCGGAGCGAGCATTTTACAAGGGCCGCACCAAGGCGCCCAGAAATCAACCAAAACGGTACCTTCGCCCGCTTCCACTTCGGTTCCGAAGGTTTGGTCGGATACATTTACAATAGCCATGGAAAATTCCTCCTTATATGTGCTTCTTCTGTGCTTCATGATTTATCTCGGCTGTGTGCGAATGCTCACACCGTAATCGCATAGTTAAAGATAACTTGCGTTTGTCTACATGTCAATTATAACACGGAATTGGACTTACCGAAACAATAAATTGTATTATTTTATAAATATCTAACCTTTTGTAAGTGAAGATTGCGTGAAGAACTTGCCTTATCCGCGTTTGTTGTCGCCCAGTACCCGGACCACTTCCACAAACGGAGAAACGCGGTTCATCAAGCGCTGGCCCTTGTAGGCTTCTTCGCCGTCTTTGTTGGTGAAACTGAGATGCTTCTCCAGCGCGGACAGCGAGTAGTTGGACGTATAGAAAGTCGGTTTGCGGTTCATCCGGTAGTTCAAAATGGAACCGAGCACGTGATCGCGCACCCAGGGTCCCATATTCTCCGCTCCGATATCGTCGAAGATCAACAGGTCCGTTTCTTTCATCAGCTCGACGGTATCGCGCAGCTTCTCTCCATCTTGGATCATCGATTTGACGTCTTCGACAAAGTCGGGCATATACACGATAACCCCCGAGTGTCCCTGCTTCGCCAGCTCGTGCAGCAGATAGCACATCAGGAAGGTCTTGCCCGTGCCGAACGGCCCTTCCAGGTACAGCCCTTTGGCGGAGAGTCCCACGGTCTTCGTCTCGTTGATATAGCGGAACACGCGATTGACGGCCGGCGAACGCACCGGATCTTTCATCATGATCTCCACTTCGTCGTAGCCTTCCAGCAGGGCGCGTTCATCCACGTAAAAACTGCGGATCCGGCTGCTGATCTGCTGGTCGCGCTGGTGGGCCAACTGCAGATTGCACGGCGCTTTGTGGTCGCGGATCCGCAGCTGCTCGCCGACTTCGTCGATACTGAGCTTCGTGTAATGTCCCTGAAAATCGTTCGGACAATTCTCCAGACCCGGGCAGTTGGCGCAGTTTTGTTTTTCCTTCGTATATTCGTACAAACGGCTCAGATTGCGGCTCAGTTCCTGTTCCGTCAATCCGGGATACCGCAGCCGAAGCTGCCTAACCTCCGGTTCGTTAAAAATACGGTTCTTCAGGTCTTCCGTCTGCTGACGGATTCGGGAATTCCCGAACTGTTTCAGTACGTTGCCGATCGAATCCATGGTCATGGGTGGGGGCCTCCTCTCTGGGCGCTCCGCGACGTCGGGGGCGGCTCCGGTTGGTTTCCTTCCTGCGAATCGGAGATTCTCGGGGAACGGGAAATCCAAAAGCCGCCGCCCCTCGACATCGCTCCGCCGGGGTGGGTGGTAAAAGCTTAAGATCGTGCAGGGCCCAAGGGCCAGCAGGGCAACTGCGCTCAAGTTCAAAGGCGAAAGACCGTGAAGGCTCAAAGGCGCCGCTGTTGGCGGCTGTTTTCGCGTGAAGAGCGTCGGGAGAACCGGACACGGAATCCGGGAAATTCAAGAAGCGTCCGGCCGGTTCATTTCTGAGGCTTGGCCTTGCTTGCTTTCATCTCTTCGGCCATCCGGACGTACTCGGCAAACTCCTCGTCGCTGACAGCGGTCTGGACCGGCGAGTTCTGGACGATCGGCAGTTCCGGTTTGCCCCGGGCGGCTTTGCCTGCGGTGCGGGTGCGCGTGCCGCCGCTCTGGGCGGCAGCCTGGCGCTTCGGGTTGGCCTGGTCGCGGATATAGCGGACGGCTTTTTCGTACGTATCGATCTGCCGCAGCAGCATGTTGGAAGCGATCGAATCGACGAAATTGCGGCTGATCCGCTGATCTCCGTCTTTGCCGAGCAGGGTTACCAGGTAATGGATCAGCACATTGATGACTTCCCCCGGCAGCTTGTAGCTGAGATCGATCTTGCTGAACATATCGAGCCACGGACCCGGAACGGTTCCCGGGAAAAAGTTGCGCAGAAGTCCGGTATACGGCTCGTTCCGCAGCAGCATGTTGTATTGGTGAATATCGCACTTCGATTGGAACTGCGAAGGCACTTCGAGATAATATTCCATTTCCACCGCGTGTTCGACCGGCATTTCTTCGGCGGCCGGTTCTTCCGGCCGCACGGCGCGGGCCGCGCGGACCTGGCGTTCTTCGGTCCGTTTGGCGGTCTGGCGGAACGTCAGGTTGGCACGGCTCTGAAGATTGTCCAGCAGCAGTTCCCCGTCGCCCGAGAAAATGCCTTCTTCGTCCAGCAGTCTCACGATATCTTCGACGTTCAGATCGAATTTGCGGGCCACATGGTTGATCATGCCCATCTGTTCGCGGTTGTGACGCAGTCCTTCCACGAATGGACGGTTGCGGGCTCCGCGCGGAAAATGCAAAATGACATCGGAATAATCGAACAGCGGATCTTCCGCCGGCATATTTTTGCTTTGGCGGCGCGCCGGCGAAGCTTCGGTCAGCGCCTGTTCCAGCTCATAGTCGATCACGTGCGTGTTCAATTCAAAAATTTCATAAAACGGCTGCGAAATATTTTCTTTCGCGGCCCGTCCGTTTTCGCCGAGCTCTTCCGGTTCCCCGTTCCAGAAGCGCTCCTGCAGAGCCAACACGGCGAACTTCCCGATCCGGTCCCGCAGCAGCAGCGTAAGATGCTGGGTCGCAAAAAAGTCGGACGGCGGCAGCGGCTGCTGCAGTTCGTATTCGTACATATATTGGTCCTGCTCCGGCATATACAGCCGATGGGTCTGCAGCAGGCCGACCGCTTCGAGCTTGGAAGCATTCTCGACCATCAGCGTTCTCCCCCGGTCGTTCGGCTCGATACCGAGCGTAAGAAAGAGCCCTCGTTGTTGTTCCGTTTTGGAGTATCCCGTTTGTTCAGACGGCAGGTGCTGGGCCAACAGCCGGTACAAAGCGACGGCGGATGCCCCGACCATCGGCTGGTAGACCAAGGTCAGCATGCGGTCGTCCAGACTGCTCAGGCTGAAATCGCGATACGTATAATAACGGTGATGTTCCGTGTAGTGCAGCAGGCTCTTCATGCGCATCTGCGGATGTCCCCCTCTTGTCCTTGCAAATTGCAGGTAAAAATAGACGTACTCCGCGGAACGCGCCCTTGGCTCTGGACAGGTTCGTTGGAGCCCCTTCATTTTACCACAATTCCTCCGTCAGGAAAGCTCGGAAAGAAAGCAAAATCATGCGAATACGAACCGGCCTCCCCGCCGCATGAGCCCGGGCTTCGGAATGCTTATCTTTTTGTGAACCCGTTCCCGCCGTCCGAACAGACTTTTCCGGCGCTCGAATTGCTCTTGCGTTCGCCCCTGCGTTACAATGGAAACTGGAAGCACCGGGAAAGAACGCCAAAGCGTCTTTGCGCTGCCCTCCTTTTGCATCCCGGCGACCTTATGCCGCGACGAACGAGCAATGGATCTTTACAGGAAACCTTGTGAAAATCCCCACCATACAATCTGATTTGGGAGTGATCGATTCATGAACGAAGCTACACTGACGCTTGAAGGCTGGTATTGCCTGCATGATTTCCGTTCCATCGACTGGACGCTGTGGAAAGCGGCGGATCACGAGGAACGCGCGGGCGCGATCGAAGATCTGGAAGAGTTTATGAAAGAATTCGAAGTGACCGCCCAAAGCGGAACCGGCAGCACCGCCGTCTATTCGATCGTCGGCCAGAAAGCCGATTTCGTGTTCATGTACCTGCGCGAGACGCTGGAAGACCTGAACAAACTGGAGATCGCGTTCAACAAGACGGACTTCGCCAAATTCACGACCAAGGAATATTCCTACGTGAGCGTTGTGGAACTGAGCAACTATCTGGGCAAAGAAGGCGAAGATCCGATGCAAAATCCGCAGATCATCGCCCGCTTGAAACCGGAACTGCCGAAATCGGCCCATATTTGCTTCTATCCGATGAACAAAAAGCGCGAGCTGAACGATAACTGGTACATGCTGTCGATGGACGACCGCAAAGCGATGATGCGCAGCCACGGCCTGATCGGACGCAGCTACGCGGGCAAAGTCAAACAGATCATCACTGGCTCGGTCGGTTTCGACGATTGGGAATGGGGCGTCACCTTGTTCTCCGACGATGCGCTTCAGTTCAAAAAACTGATTTACGAGATGCGTTTCGACGAAGTCAGCGCGCGTTACGGGGAATTCGGCGCGTTTTACGTCGGGAATCTGCTGGATTGGGAAAAAGCCCAGGAGATGCTGAAAGTTTAATTTTCGGCGGGGAAACGGTGGAATTGAGCGCTTTAGACGACTGCTTCGGTCGTCTGGGGCGCTTGTTTTTTGCGAGTGGGCACGGGCGGGCATGTGGATGCGGGGCCGTCAGGCGAAGAGTTCGGCTGCATCGCTTCCTGTAATCGAGAAATTTCCATTAGAGTTAGAGCAAGCGGGAATTTTTCGATTACAGAGGCGATCGCTGCGCTCTCCGCTCGAACTCTTCGCCTCCCGCCAGGTATGTCGTATGTATGCGTGCGTCGTGCAGAAACGTCGAAGAGCCCGGGACTATGCTCGTCCGGGGCTCTTCGACGTTTCCCCACCTTAAGTTGGGCGCGGGGATGGGGATCATTGCATATGATTTCGGATCAAATAATACGTTCTCTCTTTTGTTTCAAAAGCTAAATAATCCATGCCTGCGGCCCGTTCGGAAGCGACCGTGTCCGTGAATTCGTTAAAACGCTTTTCTTTCTTTTTAATCCATTCGATTTGCTCCGCTTTTAATCGTTCGAACGCTTCGCTCGGCATGGTCGCTTTTAACTCGTTCCAGGTTTCTTGCAGCAGGTTATCCCAGTCTTCGTAGTATCCGCCGTAAAAACCGGGCCGGGTATCGTGCGCGAACAATTTTTCGGCTTCTTCTTCGATCGATCGGTCCAACTGATCGGCTTTCGCCGCATATCGGCTTTGCAGCCCAGATTCCGCGGCAGCTTTCGGTTCCGCTTCCGTACGGATTTTCGGTTCCGCTTCTTCCGATTTCGCTTCCATGGATTCCGCTTCTTCGGGCTTTGTTCCGGCTCGGACTTCGTCCTTTGCGGGCTGCTCGCTTGCCGGCGCCGACGACGTTTTATTCAGCTCTTTTTGTTTTTCCGCCGATACGTCGACCCGGATCAGCTTGCTGTTTTCGATCGGTCCGCTTGGCGTGTTCACAACTTTTATCGTGTTTTTATCCTCGAAATAACCTTCGAACAACAGCTCGTTCTTCCGGGTTTCCGGATTGAACACGTCCAGCATAAAATGCCCGCCCTCGGTTTCTGTGAACGTATAATCCGCCGTTATCGGCTTTTCCGATCCTACCGTGCTGATCAGTCGTTCCGGGCCGATCTCCAGATAGGCGTGCGCTTCGTCTCCGATAAAGATTTTCCAGTTTCCCGCGATCCGGTTTTCCTCGGAACCGCAGCCGGTCGCAAGCAGGACCAAAACGAGCGCGGTTAACGCTGGCATCCATTTGTTCAAGATCACTTTTGCATGTCCCCATTCGTTTTATTATGCTTTTCAATCGAAAAAGGCTTCTATAACGACGAAAAACCCAACTCCGCGATAGGAGCTGGGTTCAGGTTATAAGATTGATTTCAGGCTGTAAAGGGCCCGAATTAATTTGGTTATCGTAAAAGTTCAATGTTAAATTAATTTCTATTATACGATACATGTCAAGGTTTATTGCAAAATGATTAAAGTAAAACCACAAAAAGTAAATTATCACTCTTGCTCAAAAACTTTGAATGCGGCAGCAGCTTCGGCGCCGCCCGAGCACGCGTTGCCGAGAGTCAGGCTCCCGCCGTGTTTCTCGCAAAGCAAGCGGCAGATATAAAGACCCAAGCCGAAATGGACATCGCCTTGGGTTTCGTCCCCGCGGTAATACGGCTCCGAAGCGCGGCGCAAAGCTTCGGCCGAAAAACCGGGTCCGTCGTCGGAGACGACAATCCGAAGCGAATCGACGCTTTGCTCGAAGGAAACCGAAATCTTTTCGGCGGCGAAGCGTTCGGTATTGACGATCAGATTCTCGAAAACCCGGGCAACAAGGTTGGCGTCCAGCGACAAGTTTGCCGGCAGTACGGGACCGAAGATCAGCGTGCGGGAACCGCTTAAGGTTTCGGCGGTCTCGCGTAAATCTTCGATCAGCTCCGAAAGTTCGACCTCTCGAGGCTGCGGCTGCAGCTCGTCGAGCTTTTGCACGGAAGTCATGGATGCAACATAGCGTTCCAGCCGTTCGGCGTTGCGACGAAGAGCCGAGATCGCGGACAGTGTCTCTTCGCGATCCAATTCGCCCGAAGGATAGAAATCGGCTAACAGGTCGATCCTTCCCTTTAGTACGGCCAAAGGAGTGCGCAGATCATGCGAGAAAGCCGCGTTTAAACGTCGGCGCTCTTCGGCGACCCTCCATACTTCCCGACTGCTGCGTTCAAGTCCGCCGCGCATTTTTTCGAACGCTTCGCCGATTCGGCCGAACTCGTCGCGACCGCAGACAGCGACACGAAAATCCAGGTCGCCTGAAGCTGCTCGATTCGCAGACTCGATCAACGTGCGGAGCGGCCTGCGAATACGGCGGCGGTAGAACAGGAACAAGCTGCCGCCGAGCAGAATAAACGCGTAAGCATAAGGAGCCGTGTACTGAACAAACAGGTAAAAGCCGCCTTTCAGCTTATGCGCTAACGTAAAATCGGCAAAACGCGGTCCCGTGCTTCCGTTTTCGTACACGCGAATTCTGGAACTGCTCCTTTCATCAGGGCCGACTTCTCTCACGACTCCATGATCGGAAACGGCTTTCCAGGTATAAGGAAGTTTGTCCCAATAGGAGGCTTTCAATATCCCGTATCGGCTCGATGCCTCGTGCGTCGTGACCTGCGACAGGAGCACGACCAGCGCCGTCAATACCAGAGTCAGAAGCAGAAACTCGGTCAACACCGATCGAAAACGGATGCTTGTTCTTTTAGGCAGAGCTGCCTGCGAATTCCTATTCAGGATTTCCATTTGTATCCCAACCCCCATATCGTATGGATCGGAGACTCAGCTCCGGCCGCGGTCAATTTGCCTCTCAACTTGCGAATATGTTCCGCCACGACAGCGCTGCTGCCCTCTCCTTCATGCCCTCGGATCCGCTCGTAAATCTCTTCCTTGCCGAATACTCGACCCGCATGCAGCGACAGCAGCTCCGCGATCCGGTACTCCTGGCGGGTCAATGGGATGCCGACTCCCCGGTGCGATAGTTCGGCCGCCGAATAGTTGATAACCAGGCCGCCGGCAAATTTCACCTCGGACCGGCCGGTCTGGCGTTCCTCCCTGCGCAGATGCGCACCGACTCGCGCCTCCAACTCAGCCATGCCGAACGGCTTGACGATATAATCGTCGCCGCCGGCGGCAAAGCCGCTTACCTTGTCGGCCTCTTCGACGCGGGCTGTCAGAAACAGGATCGGGCAGGCTACAGTGTCGCGCAAGCTGCGGCAGACTTCCAATCCGTCTATCCCCGGCATCCCGATATCCAGCAGGATCAGATCGGGATGCCGCGCGGCAAGACGAATCGCTTCTTCGCCTCCGGAAGCCGACAGCACCTCGTAACCGCATTTGCGAAAGTAGCTTCCCAGCATATCGAGCAGATCCGGTTCGTCGTCGGCGATCAAAAGCTTGTAATTCATCGTGCTCCCTCCTCTCGGAATCCAGCATAATCCGCATTTTTCAAGATTTGTCCAATTCTTCGCGAAAAAGTGAAAAAAGCCGCCTTCGCGTACCGCATAAACGGTGCGAAGACGGCTTTGATTCAGTAAAGCATCAGCGGCTCCGGCGAACCGGTACAAACGCCGCGTCGAAAGGTCCGGCTTACAGGAAACGACCTTTTTTCAGAACGAGGCCCATACCGCCGATCACGAACAGATAGCGGGCATCGACCACTTTTTTCAGTTGGGCTGCCGGCCAGCCTTTGATCTTCTTGCCGGCTACAACGGCAACGGCTTCGCCTTTGCCCAGGGAAGCGACGGTACCCTTGTTGCTGAACACGAATTTCTCCGTCGGCTGGTTGCGAATCGTCGCTACCAGATTCTTCGCGACGCGCTCGCCCTGCTGCATGGCGATTTGGGCGGTCGGCGGGTAAGGACGGCCTTCAGGTCCGATCATGAGGGAACCGTCGCCAATGACGAATACGTTGTCGTGGCCCGGAGCTTTGAGGTACTCGTCGACTTTGACGCGTCCGCGCATGGCTTCGAAGCCTGCGTCTTCGATCAGATGGTTGCCGCGGATACCGCCGGTCCATACGACGGTTTTGGCTTCGATGCGTTCGCCTTCGCCAACCGTTACGCCGTTTTCGTCGCAAGCTTTAACCGGTACGCCGATGCGGAACGTCACGCCTTTTTTCGTCAGCGTGTCCATGGCGTACGTGACCAGCTCCGGATCAAAGCCCGGCAGCGCGGAAGGAGCGGCTTCGACGTTGTACAATCCGACTTTCGCAGGATCGACTCCGTATTGTTTCGCCATCTCAGGCAGACGGTTCGCCAATTCGCCGACGAATTCGATTCCTGTGAAGCCGGCGCCGCCGACTACGAAGTTCAAGCGGGTTTCGTCGCCGTCTTTTTTGAATTCCTTGAACTGCGTCTCGATATGCTCGCGGATTGCGCGAACGGAGTTGATGCTGCGGATCGAGAACGCATGCTCTTTCATGCCCGGGATGCCGAACGTTTCCGGATCGCCGCCCAGGGCGATAATCAGGTAATCGTACGACAGCGTACCGTCTTCCAGTACCACTTGACGCGTTTCCGGTTTGATTTCCGTTACATTCGATTTCACGAGATCGATCTTGAACTCGTCGACCAGGTTGGAGATCTTCTCGTAGGTTTTCTCTTCCGGCTGCGTGCCTGCTGCCGGCATGTGCAGTTCCGTAGTGAAGTAGTGGTAGTCGTGACGGTTAACCAGTGTAACGTCGGCTTCGTTGTTTTTGAGCTTTTTTTGCAGGTTTTGAGCCGCGAGAATACCGGCGTACCCTGCGCCCAGGATTACGATTTTGGGAATGCTGTTCATTGTTTTCCTTACCCCTTTTCGATTCATAGTCATTTATGGGATAACCTCTTGCAAGGTTGGAGCCTCATGTGAAAAGTTACACAAAAACGGAGAGAACTCGCCCACTTTTAAGTTTATCCCGTCCGCATCTTGGCTGCGACTTTTATCACATACATTGTACGCTTTTCCGCTTCATAATACAAAGAAAAATTTGAAAAACAGACGCAAAACGGACAAAAAATATTCATACTTGTCAGAGAACCGAAAAATACGCGCCCTGGAACGGCTTTTTCCGGAGCTGCGGCAGGCAATTGGCCGGCAGGACCGCCCGCCGAGGCCGAAACAGCGAAAAAAGCCGGGAATACGCTTTGCAATCCGGGGAAAAACGAGTTTATAATGAGTGAGATTGCAAAAACCCATTCATTTCGATAGATTCATAACGATTCATACCTTCGGAGGTGCTTATCCAGTGACAGAGAACCCTAACGGCGAACATCTTGCCGATATTTTAATCATCGGCGGCGGTCCTGCCGGTTTGTTCGCCGCTTTTTACGGGGGAATGCGTCAGGCGTCCGTAAAGCTGATCGAAAGTATGCCTCAGCTTGGCGGGCAGTTGGCCGCGCTTTATCCCGAAAAATATATTTACGACGTAGCCGGTTTCCCGAAAGTGACCGCACAGGAATTGGTTAACCAGCTTGTCGAGCAGATGAATCATTTCGATCAGGAAATTTGTCTCGAAGAAAAAGTAATCGCGGTCGACAAGGAAGAAGAGCAGCGGTTCAAAGTCACGACCGACAAAGGCGTCCATTATGCCAAGTCCGTTGTCATCACTGCGGGCGTGGGCGCTTTCGAACCCCGCCGCCTTGCCCTGGAAGGCGCGGAGCGTTTCGAAGGACAGAACCTGCATTACTTCGTCAGCGACCTGAGCAAATTCGCGGGCCGCAAAGTGCTGCTCAGCGGCGGCGGCGATTCCGCGGTCGATTGGGCGCTGATGCTGGAGCCGATCGCCGAGCAGGTGACGCTGATCCACCGCCGCGACAAATTCCGTGCGCACGAACACAGCGTGGAGAACCTGATGGCCTCCAAGGTCAATGTGGTCACGCCGACGGAAATCACGGAATTGATCGGCGAAGAACGTATCGAACGCGTCGTTTTGTCGAACGTCAAAACGCAGGAAACGCAGGAGATCGAAGTGGATGATGTCATCGTCAATTTCGGCTTCGTCTCTTCCCTCGGTCCGATCTCCGAATGGGGCATCGAGATCCAAAGCAATTCGATCGTGGTCGACACGCGCATGGAGACGAGCATTCCCGGCATCTTTGCCGCGGGCGATGTTACGACGTATCCGGGCAAACTGAAGCTGATCGCAGTCGGGTTCGGCGAAGCGCCGACGGCCGTGAACAATGCCAAAGTTTACTTCGATCCGGAAGCCAAACTCTCCCCGGGCCACAGCAGCAACATGAAACGATAATTATCCACAGAATTGCCATATTTATGCCCGTCATGCCTCCCAGCGCCGCGGCGCCCGGTACGACGGGCTTTTTGTTTGCCTAAAAGGCCCGGTTATCCCCCGTTTCCTGTGGGCAGTTTGTGTATAATGTGGGTATAAGACGCAAAGGAGCTTCATATGACGCTGTGGATTTGGGGATAACTTTATCCACAAGCCCCGGCTTTCCCGTGTTTGCCCCCGGCATGGTATGATGGGAGCGAACGTGACAAATCTCCTTTTATCCTTGCCGTTCGATCTATAGACAGCACCGTTTCTACTATTTATGAGGAGGAACCCGCGTGGAAGGATTCGCCAGTAATCTCTATTTGGTCATTTCGATCGTCGAAATCATTATTTTGTTGATGATTGCCGCTTTTATGGTTATGCTCGGCATCAAGTTTTGGAAAGAAAAACGCTTCGGTCCGGTGATCGCTTTTACCGTATTTTTGATTGTGTGCCTGACTTTGACCTGGTGGAGCCTGCAGGACAAGTTCCTATAGACGGCGAAAGGGGCTTGAAGCATGCAGCTGATTGCCATGATTACGATGCTGATCGATCATCTGGGCTATGTCTTTTTTCCGGATGAACGCTGGATGCGCATCGTCGGCAGGATCGCTTTCCCGATTTACTGCTATCTGCTCGTCGCAGGCTACCGGCGCACACGCAGCCCGAAACGCTACGCCCTGCGGCTGCTTGGCCTGGCCCTGCTATCGCAAATCCCGTTCATGCTGGCTTTCCTCACAGCGGGAGTCAATGTGATCGGAACCCTGCTTGTGGCGCTGCTGATCGTGATGGCTATCGACTATTTCAAAGACCAGGCGGCGATTCAATGGACCGTTGGCATTCTGCTGGTTCTGCTGACCTACTGGCCGCTGGAAGCGCTGCAGTTCGATTACGCCACTTACGGCGTGCTGCTGGTGCTGATCTACCGGTATATGCCGAATGTCTGGTCGATGGCAGGCGGGCATTTTGCGCTGAACGTCCTATATCTGCTTGTGTCCCAAAGCGTGACCCAATTCTACAGTATCGTGACCACGCTCTTTATTGCCGGTATTCAGGGCTCCGCTCCCGAGACCCGTACCGAAATACGCCTGCCCCGCTGGCTGTGGCGATCGTTCTATCCCGTTCATCTGGCTCTGATCGCCCTGATCAACTGGCAGATAAACGATATCCGATTCGCCGATTTTTTCCGGACGATCGCTTCCTGAGCACCTGGAAAAATCGTTCGCGTTCCACTTCGTGTTTCATTTTCCAATAAGCTGGGTATTATACCGTATTATTCACTCTAAAACACATAAGGAATCTGGGGGAGTATCATATGGTGCTCGCACGCACATTTAAAGGAGTCAGCGGCTTGTTTGAGCTCATCCTCGGTCTTCCGCTGCTCGGCGGCATGGTCGTCATGGGCAGTGGTTGGGGAATTTCCGCGGTTATGTTCGCTCTGCACGCCGTTACGCTTCTAATGTCGCTGCAGCACCGGCAGTCGTTCTACGGATCGGCGGCGGGGATCGTCACCTGCCTGCTGTTCTCCGTCCCGGTCTGGGGCATGTTCGGACACTGGATCACGGCCGCCCTGCTGCTCGTTAGCATGGTCGATCGTTACGGAGCGGGAATGCCCGGCAGCTTCCGCCGATCGTGACCGGCATGTCTTCCAAGAGGTCCGCTGCCGAAATCATCGCGATTTCGGCAGCGGGCCTCTTTTTATTTGCAAAAGATACAATTTCGGATTGACTGCCGGCAAATGCTCAACGTAAGATAGGAGAAAACCTTCACCGGCCGCAACTTTTAGCCTCCGCTTGCTTTTATCCTTTATCACATGGAAGCAACAATGCGGTTTCGCGGTTTTCCATTAAAAGAAAGCGGCCGGTACCGGGCAAAAGCCTTACCACAGAGAGTCATAGAAAGGGGTTCACGATTTATGCTGAAAAAGAAATGGCTTCCGCTCGTCCTGACTTTGTCCCTCGCCGCCCTGGCTGGCTGCGGCCAAACGGAGTCGGCTACCGGTTCGCAAGGTGGCGGCACATCCGAGACCCCCGAGGCCAAAACCTACAAAGTCGCCGTCTCGCAAATCGTGGAACACCCTTCGCTTGACGCCACGCGCGAAGGCTTTATCGCCGCACTCAAAGATGCAGGAATCGTTGAAGGCGAGAATCTGACGCTCGACTACAACAATGCCCAAGGCGATTCGACCAACAACCTGTCGATCGCCCAGAAGCTGGCCGGAAGCAAGAACGACCTGGTATTCGCAATCGCTACCCCTTCCGCCCAGGCCGTCGCCGCACAGGTCAAAGAAACGCCGGTCTTGTTCGCCGCCGTAACCGATCCGGTCAGTGCCAAGATCGTCGCCAGCATGGAGAAGCCGGGCGCCAACATCTCTGGGGCGTCGGATACGAATCCGGAAGCGATCAAGCAGCTGGCCGATTTTATCGCCGAAGAAATGCCGGATATCAAAAGCGTAGGTCTGGTGCTCAACGAAGGCGAACCGAACGCGGTCGTCATGGCCGACCGGGCGGAGCAGGAACTCGGGGCGCACGGCATCAAGCTGGTCAAAGCGGCCGCGACCAATACTTCCGAAGTGCAGCAGGCGGCCGAATCGCTTGTCGGACAGGTCGATGCCCTCTATATTACGCTCGATAACACCGTCGTCAGCGCCGTCGATACGATCATCAAGATCGCCAACGACAACAAGCTGCCGTTCTTCTCGAGCGACCGCGACACGGTGGAAAAAGGCGCTTTTGCAACCGTCGGCTTCAAGTACTATGACCACGGCTACCAGGTAGGCGAAATGGCCGCGGATATTCTCAAGAACGGAACCAAACCGGCCGATCTTCCGGTCGCCATGCAGGAGAAGCTGGATCTGATCCTCAACCTCAAAGCCGCCGAAGCCCAGGGTATCACGGTAACGGACGGAATGAAGGGCAAAGTGCAGGACCAGGAGAACAATCTGATTCAATAAAAGATTCGACCCGCACAAACGGATAGCGTATGCTGCCGGACGGATCTCGGACCGGAACCCCAGCCGAATGCAAACGGGATGAGCCTAGGCTTCATCCTGTTTTGCTTTACGGGGGACCTTCTTTTCACGCAAAGTCTTGCCCCTACTACCCTTTCAACTCTTAATCAGAGGTTTACGTTTTCCTGAAATGCACACGCTTTAGGTGTGATTCCGTCGGAGACTTCGTACACGCTTCAGGTACGAAATCTCAGGGGAGCGTAACCTTACCTTTAGTGTTGACAAGGGACTACCCTTTTCATACAGGAGGCGTCATTCATGTTCGAAAACTTCGTCGGCTCGATGCCGGGCGCCATCTATCTGGGCCTGCTCTATGCCCTTATGGCGCTTGGCGTCTACATCACGTTCCGTATTCTCGACTTTCCCGATTTGACGGTCGACGGCAGCTTCACGACCGGTGCGGCTACCGCCGCGGTCATGATCTCGCACGGCATATCGCCGTGGATCGCTTCGCTGACCGCCATTGTGGCCGGTATGGCGGCGGGAGCCTGTACGGGCCTGCTGCATACCAAAGGCAAAATCAACGGCCTGCTGTCCGGCATTCTGATGATGATCGCCCTCTATTCGATCAATCTGCGTATTCTCGGCAGCCCCAACGTATCGATCATGGGCGAAGAAACGGTGCTCGGCACCTTTTCCCCGTTCCCGTTCATGATCGCGGTCGTGCTGATCTTCAAGCTGGCGCTCGACGCTTTCCTCAAGACCGATATCGGTCTGTCGCTGCGCGCGACCGGCGACAACAAACGCATGATTCGCAGCTTCGGCTCCAATACCGACAACACGACTATTCTCGGCATCAGCCTCTCGAATGGGCTTGTCGCCTTGTCCGGCGCGCTGATCGCGCAGCAGTCCTCCTTCGCCGACGCCACCTCGGGCATCGGCATGATCGTGATCGGCCTCGCTTCCGTCATTATCGGCGAAGCGCTGTTCGGCGCCAAGACCGTGTTCCGCGCGACGCTTGCCGTCGTGCTCGGTTCGGTCGTGTACCGGATTGTCATCTCGCTGGCACTGCAAATCAAAGGCTTTGAGACATCGGACCTCAAACTGATTACCGCCATTATCGTGATTGTGGCGCTCGTCTTCCCGACCGTGCGAAGCGCAATCAAGCAGCGCGGCGCGGCCAAACGCCGCTCCGCGGAACTGCTCAAATCGTTCGAGACCGCAGGAGGTGACCGCTGATGCTGCATGTATCGGGTGTATCCAAGCTGTTTAACTCCGGCACCATCGACGAGAAAATCGCCCTGATCGGAATCGAACTGAATTTGGAGCCGGGCGACTTCGTTACCGTCATCGGCAGCAACGGCGCGGGCAAGTCGACGCTGATGAATATGATCTCCGGCGTCATGAGACCGGATACCGGCGATATCCGCATCGGGGATCGCTCCGTGACGGCTCTGCCGGAACACCGCCGCAGCCGCTGGATCGGCCGCGTTTTCCAGGACCCGATGGCCGGCACGGCTCCGCGCATGACTATCGAAGAGAATCTGGCCATGGCTTATCTGCGCGGCAAACGCCGGGGCTTCTCGTTCGGCGTCAGCAGCGCACGGCGCAAGATCTTCCAGGCCGAACTGAGCCGCCTCGGGATCGGGTTGGAGAATCGCCTGAACGCCAAAGTCGGCCTGCTGTCCGGCGGCGAGCGCCAGGCACTGAGCCTGCTTATGGCGACGTTCACGCGTCCCCAGATCCTGCTGCTCGACGAGCATACCGCGGCGCTCGACCCTTCCCGGGCCGAGCTGATCACCTCGCTGACCGACGAGATCGTCCGCGATATGAATCTCACCACGCTTATGGTCACACATAACATGGAACAGGCAATTCGCCTCGGAAACCGCCTCGTGATGATGGACAAAGGCCGAATTATTCTCGACATCGGGGAAGCCGACAAGCAGCATCTGACCGTTGAGCGCCTGATGAGCGAATTCGAGCGGATCAGCGGCAAGAAAATGGCCGATGACCGTACGCTGCTCGGTTAACTTCGGCTGCAATGCCTGTAGGCCCGTTCCAAGCCGATTATATTTACTGCATCCCTTATCCCTTGTTTGCCCTGCCCTGCCCTTAACCCCAAAAAGGCTGCCCTATTCGCAATGCGAAGGGCAGCCTTTTTGTATAATCTTTTGATCTTATCCCTTATCCCTTCTCACTGGAGCGACGGTGCCTGCAGGCGAGCCTCCGCCAACAGTCACTCCGCCCCTTCTTCCAGTCGGCTCATGAACTCTTCCGCCGCGCTGTACCCCAGCTGCTTCAAGTACCAGTTATTCGCCGCCGCTTCGATCAGACCCGATGTATCCCGGCCCGGCTGCAGCTGAATTTCGATATGCGGGATCTTGACGCCCAGGTACTCCGTGAACTGATCCGCCACTTCCAGATCGTTGTTCAGCGCTTTGTCTTCCCACGGCGTCAGCTCGATATCGAGCACGATCCGGGTCTCGTCCTGGAACGCGGTACGGCCGTACTGGCGCACCACGTTGATCAGCCCGATGCTGCGCAGAGCCAGAAATTCCCGCGTAATCGTATTGTGCGTGCCCAGCAGCGTGGACGGGCCGAGCTTTTTGAGCACGACTACGTCATCCGCCACAAAACGGTGCCCGCGGCCGATCAGCGTATGCGCCGTCTCGCTCTTGCCGATACCCGAACGCCCCCTCAGCAGTACTCCGATGCCCGACACATTGATGCAGACGCCGTGGATCGACATTTCCGGCGCCAGCGATTTGAGCAGATACCCGTCGATCTTGGTGAGGAATTCGGTCGTTTTGTCAGGCGTGCGCAGCAGCGGAATGCCTTCCTGATCGCAGAACATTTCGAGAAAAGGAATCTCCTGCTGCCCCGTCGTCACGACAAAACACGGCGGATGATATTTGACGATATTGCCGATATGAAGCTTTCTTTCCTCGACAGTCTGCTGGAGCAGATACGTGATTTCTTTGCGCCCAAGCACCTGCACCCGATTCGTCGGAAAATAATCGAAATAGCCGACGAATTCCAGTCCGGGACGGTGAGCTTTGGAACGGGTGATCTCCCGGTCCAGAAAGTCGGCTCCTGCCAGCACTTCCAATTTGAACGTCTTGACAATGTCTGCTACGGAAACGGATTTCATCCGATCTTCCTCCTTGAATCGTGAGATCGAATCCGGTACGCCAGTGCAGCAATAGACCGCGGTTTCACCCGGTGATTGCGCCCGAATTCACAACTTGCCTGCCAACGAACGGATACAGCTCCGCGTCGGCTCCATAAAAAAAGCTTTCAGCCCGGAAATGGCATCCAAGCCGAAAGCCTTGTACGAATATTTCGAAACTCCTGGCAGCGAATCAGTCGCAGGGCTGCGCCAATACTTCGTCTTCTTCCCGCGTACGGAACGAAGATCCGCAGCCGCATGTCGCGACCGCATTCGGATTGAAGATCGTGAAACCGCCGCTCATGCCGGACTCTTCGAAATCGACTTGAAGACCGTTCAGATATTTAAGATCTTCCTTGGAAACGACCAACTTGATATTCTGTATCTCCATATATACGTCGTCCGCATCGGACTCCTCGTTGTCAAAGCCCATTGCGTACGAAAAACCGCTGCATCCTCCGCTGGCTACGCCCAAACGAAGAAACATACCCGGCGTTTCCTGCTGCTCCAGCATCTGTTTGATGCGCGAAGCGGCTGCTTCCGTGATTTCGATCATGGTTTTTCCTCCTTTACGCTTTCTTCCATGTATTATACGCCTCTGCGCCGCATGACTCAAGCATTTCGGCGGGTTCGGTACAAAGTCCAAATCCCGCACCGCCGCTAGATAAAGGGTATATTTGCACCCCCGCCCCGTATTGCCCCGATTAGCGAGTAGGTTTATAATGGGGGAGAATGACTCTTTAAATTTTCGGAATTTCGACACGAAGATGTAAAGAATTCGAACCAGCTTACCGATGTAACTTTTTTCACACTTTCCGAAACGGCTTGGCCGTTTCAGCCAGATAAGGGCCGCGGCATGCGGTCATGTTTTTGTCGTTTGTCAGTTCATCCGGCCCTATTCGGTCCGGCCCGTTCCGGTGCGGTTGCGCCGCCTCGGGATCCACGAGGAGGTTCTTACTAAATGTCTACAATCATCAATCCCACCATGGATAAGCGCATGGCCGAAATCGCCGAGAAGGTTCATAACGGGCAGCGTTTGAGCTTGGAAGACGGCGTTTATTTATATCAGAGCGAAGATATTTTGACCATCGGCCAGCTGGCCAACGAAGCCAACCTGCGCAAGAACGGCAAAAAGGTCTATTTTATCGAAAATATGAGCCTGTACTTCACTAACGTCTGCGAAGCGCACTGCGCCTTCTGCAACTTCCGCAAAGACGAAGGCGAAGAAGGATCGTATACCCTGAGCGGCAACGAGATGGTCCGCTACGTCGAAGAGAACATCACGCCGGGCGTGCGCGAGTTCCATATCGTCGGCGGCCACAACAACAATGTGCCGTTCCAGTATTACGTCGATTCCCTGGCCGCGCTGAACGAGCGCTTCCCGGAAGTGACGATCAAAGCTTATACGGCGGCGGAGATCGACTTCTTCACCCGCATCAGCGGTCTGTCGATCGAAGAAGTGCTTCGTGCGCTGCAGGCGGCGGGCCTCAAATCGCTGACCGGCGGCGGTGCGGAGATCCTGTCCGACGAATACCGTCAGAAGATGCGCGTCGACAAAGCCAACGTGGACCGTTACCTCGAAGTGCACCGCACCGCCCACAAAATCGGTATGCGTACGCACACGACGATGCTGTACGGTTCGATCGAGAGCCACGAAGACCGTATCAACCACATGATCCAGATCCGCGAGCTTCAGGACGAAACGAACGGATTCATGGTCTTTATTCCGCTGTCCATGCAGCCGAAGAGCCGCAACGCCAGCATCATGCGCCGCAACTCGGCCTACGAAGATCTCAAGACGATCGCAATCAGCCGTCTGATGCTCGACAATATCGACCATATCAAAGCGTATTTCATCAATATCGGCACGCAGCTGACCCAGATGGCGCTGACCTTCGGCGCTTCGGACGCCCACGGTACCATCGTCAAAGAACGGATCAGTCACGCCGCGGGCGCCCTGACTCCGGAAGGATTGACGCGCAAGGAACTGATCTGGTTGATCAAAGGCGCAGGCCGTATTCCGGTAGAACGCGACACCTTCTATAACGAGGTCGAAGTATACGAGTAAAGGCTTCGGGCCGGCCGCTTGACCATTCCAATTACAAGGAGATCTGCATATGAAAAATCTCGTTATTCTCGGCGGGGGCTACGGCGGCCTGACGATCCTTGACACTCTTACCGAACATCTTCCTGCGGACGTAAACGTAACCCTGATCGACCGTCTTCCTTTTATGGGCCTCAAAACGGAATATTACGCTTTGGCGGCCGGGACCGTATCCGATCACAAACTGCGTATCGCTTTCCCGAACCATCCGCGGATCACCAAGCATTTCGGAACGGTCGAAGAGATCGATCTGGAGAACAAAAAAGTGCTGCTGCAAAACGACGAGCCGGTCCCTTACGACCAGCTGGTCGTCGCACTGGGCTGCACCGACAATTACCACGGCGTTCCGGGCGCGGACGAGTACACGTTCAGTATCCAGTCGCTGCATGCTTCGCGCCGCACCAACGACAAGCTCAGCAGCCTGAAACCGTCCGCCCACGTGCATATCGTCGGCGGCGGCCTCAGCGGCATCGAACTTGCGGCCGAGCTGCGCGAAAGCCGCCACGATCTGCGCATCACGCTGCTCGACCGCGGAGAGCGTCTGCTCTCGTCGTATCAGCCGCGTATTTCGCGCTACGTGCAGGACTGGTTCAAAAAGCACGACGTCGAAGTCTGCCACAAAGTCTCGATCAGCCGCGTGGAGCAGGACGCGCTCTATAACGGCGACGAACTGATGCATACCGATGCCGTCGTCTGGACGGCCGGCATCCAGCCTGTCGACGTGGTGCAGAAGATGAATGTCACCAAAGACCGTTCGGGACGCGTCGTAATCAACGAATATTCGCAGATCGAGACCCACCCGGAAGTGTTCGTCTGCGGCGACTGCGCCAGCCTGGAGTTCGCGCCGAGCGCCCAGGCCGCGGAAGCGCAGGGCGAGCAGATCGCCCATGTGCTGCTGGCCTTCTGGAAAAACGAGAAACCGAAGCTCAAGCCGATGAAACTCAAAGGCATGCTCGGTTCCCTCGGCCAAAAAGCCGGCTTCGGTCTGAACGTGATCGGCGATACGTCGATTACCGGCCGTGTGCCGCGTATGCTCAAGAGCGGCGTCCTGTGGATGTCGAAGCATAATCTGGGTTAGGGAGTTCCGGCTTCTGGCAGCCGTTGGAGAAACCCCGATTGGTTGGTCCGGGCCATAAGGCTCCGGAGAACTTGATTCCGATCGCTTGTTGCCTTTGGGAAATGGGATTGGATGTTTAAGCGGAGATTTCCCAAAGACAAAGGCGAACACTTCGTTTCTTCATTCAAGTTCTCCTCCGTCTCCCGCCCTCTCCAACCTCAAACTGATTTCCCTACCCCAAGAAGCCGTACCCGATAACCGAGTACGACTTCTTTTTTGTTGCTTGGCTAACAAGCTTTTGCCTATAGAAAGGAAAAAACACACTCCCTATAAAAGGGAGTGTGAAAGCACGCAGCGAAAAATCTTGTTTCGCGGAAGGTGCAGCTTTCCCGGAGCCGGCCCTTATTCTTAAACGAACAACAACATTCCCCCCCGGACTGCTATTCAAGCTCGTTGTAAGACATGAGACGGTGGATATGCACCGCCAGGTAAGTCAATTCGTCGTTCGTGATAACTTTTCCGTATACCTGCTCCACGTAGGCTTTGATCTTGAATGCTCCGTCCATCGCCTGCGGGTACAACGTGGCAATCTGCTCGAACAGCATATCGTCTTTGGCCTTCAGCATCCGGTCCGAATAGAAGCGCTCGACGAAAAATTTCACGTGCGTGATGAACCGCGTGTAATGGATGTTTTCCGTGTCCAGATCGATATGCAGCGAATAGCGCACCAGATTAACGATGCTGCCGATCAGCTTGGCGTATTTCATTCCATCTTTCGACTCGGACTTGCTGCCCTGCGCATTGATCAGGTGAAATGCGATATTCGCGGCTTCTTCCTTGGGCAATGCGAGTTCCAGCCGTTCGTTCATCAAATCCAGTGCAAACAAGCCGATCTCGAACTCTTCCGGGTAGTAGTTCTTGATCTCCCAGAAGACTTTATTCGTGATGTTGATGTCTTTCTTGTAGCGTTCGACGGCGAAGCTCAAATGGTCCATCAGCATGAAATACGTGCCGGGATTCAGCTTCGTCCGAAGCTTGCGCTCGGCGTAGGCCATGATCTCCCTCGTCAGCTCGACGTATACGGGTTCGATGGCGTTCAGCATGCCCAGATACTCTTTGACTTTGACATCTTCGACGGGAACAAACGTCTGGTCGACCTGGTTCTCGTCGATCAGGCTGCCCGTTTTCTGCCCGTAGCCGATGCCTTTGCCGAATACAATATATTCTTTGCGCTGATCGTCCTCGACGAGCACAACGCTGGAATTCAGCACTTTTTTGATTTTGATCATCCTGATCCCCTTCCTGAGGGAAAGATCGGAGAAGCCGGTTCGTTTAGAGCTCTTCCCCGTTGGTCTCGATCACTTTTTTGTACCAGTGGAACGAGTCTTTGCGGCTGCGCGCAAGCGTGCCGTTGCCCAGATCGTCCTGATCGACGTAAATGAAGCCGTAGCGTTTGGACATCTGCGACGTAGAGGCGCTGATCAGGTCGATGGGGGCCCAGCTCGTATAGCCGAACAGATCGACTCCGGCTTCCACAGCTTCTTTCATCTGCTGGAAATGCTCGCGGAAATACTTGATACGGTACTCGTCGTGGATCGAGCCGTCTTCCGCCACTTCATCGACCGCACCCATGCCGTTTTCGACGATGATCAGCGGTTTTTTGTAGCGATCGTACAGCTCGATCAGCGAAATTTTCAAGCCGACCGGATCGATCTGCCAGCCCCAATCGGTCGACGGCAGATACGGATTCTTAACGCCCATGATCGTATTGCCCGCGGTGCGTTCCTTGCCGGCTTCCGCCGATTCGGTCAGCGACATGTAATAGCTGAACGACACGAAGTCGACGGTATGGGCTTTGAGCACTTCGCGATCGCCCGGTTCCATCCGGATCCGCACGCCTTTGTTTTCCAGAATACGTTCCGTCATGATCGGATATTCGCCGAATACCTGCACATCGGAGTAGAAGTAGTTGTTCAGGTTGCGCTGAAGCGTAATCTCCACGTCGTTCGGATTGCATGTGTTCGGATACGTCGTCAGCTTGGTCAGCATGCAGCCCATCTGACTGCCCGGGATGATCTCGTGACAGTCTTTGGTAACCATCGCCGAAGCGACGAGCTGATGGTGCAGCGCCTGATACACGACCTGATCTTCCTGCCCTTCGGGGCAGCGGTCCGGAATGATGCCCGCCGTCGTGAACGGGTGGCGGTTGATGCTGTCGACCTCGTTGAAAGTCAGCCAATATTTGACGAGGTTCCGGTAGCGGATAAAACATACCCGGCTGAATTCCACGAAATAATCGACGACTTTGCGCTCGTACCAGCCGTTATATTTGAGGCTGAGTGCGAGCGGCATTTCATAATGCGAGAGTGTCACGATCGGCTCAATGTTCAGACGCCGCATTTCGGTAAACAAATTTTCGTAAAATTGCAGCCCTTTCTCGTTCGGCACGCTTTCTTCCCCGGTCGGGAAAATACGGCTCCAGGCAATCGATACGCGCAGCGTTTTGAAGCCCATTTCGGCGAACAGCGCCAGGTCTTCCTTGTACCGGTGATAAAAGTCGATGCCGCGGCGCTTCGGATAATCCCGGTCGCTCGGATCGGCCATCGCTTCTTCGATCATCCGCGTGGAGATGCCTACATGACCGGCATAGTCTTCCACGCTCAAATGCGGCTTATAGCTGGCCACGTCGGCGACCGAAGGTCCTTTGCCGTCGATATTCCATGCGCCTTCCGCCTGATTGGCGGCGATGGCGCCGCCCCACATAAAGTTCTCCGGAAATCCCTTGTGCGTCGTCATGATTTGTTTCCTCCCGAAAATAAATTTAGTTGGTCAGCGCGGTCACGGTCATCAGCGTATCCTGACGACCGACTTTTTTCAAGTTTGCCACGTCGACCTTGTAATTGTCCTTGCTTGTCACGATCGCGAGCACGACCGGGTCGTAACCTTCCGCCGCAATCTGCTCATAGTCAAATTTCATCAGCAGATCGCCGGCTTTGACGAGGTCTCCGGCCTGCACCTGAGGATCGAAATGTTTGCCTTTGAGCCGGACCGTGTCGATGCCCACATGGAACAGCAGCTCCGCCCCGTTAGTCGTGCTCATGGCAATCGCGTGTTTTTTGGCGAAGACCATCTCGATTTTGCCGTCGACCGGCGCGTACAATTCCCCGACGGCAGGAACGATCGCAAGGCCTTCCCCCATCGCTTTGGTCGAAAAAACTTCGTCGTTGACCCGAGACAGAGGGATTTGCTCGCCGATCGCCGGACTTTTGAACGTCTCGGCCGCCTGCAGGCTGCCCGCAAATTGACGCTGCTCCTCGACGGCGCGGCTTGGCTGCGGCTCCGCCGGCGCTTGATCCGCGGCTTTGGATGGGCTGTCCTTGAACAGCAGCAGCGCGGCGACGAACGATGCGACGAGCGAGATCAGCAGGCCGATACCCGCATTGATGATATTGCCCGGCAGATCCTTGGAAATAAACATGGAAAGGCTGGCTAGTCCGGGGCCTACCGCAACGAAGGCCTGCAGGCCGACGATACCGACAAAGGCGCCGCCTACGAGCGATCCGGCCATAACGCTCCAAAGCACTTTTTTATTTTGCAGCGTTACCCCGTATAAAGCCGGTTCCGTAATTCCAAACAAAGCGGAGATCGCGGCGGAAATGGCGGTTGCCCGCAGTCGTTTGTCTTTGGTGCGAAGCGCTACCGCGAAACAGGCGCCGCTCTCCGCAAGATTGTGCGCCAGCGAAGCCGGCATATACAACAGCTCGCGTCCTCCGGTACTCAACGCGTTGATGGCGTACGGCAGAAGAGCTTTGTGCATACCGACGGAAACGAGGAACGGCAAAACGGCTGCCAGCAGGGCAACGGCTACCCAACCTACCGTGTCGAATACGGCCAGAATAATTTTCGTGAACCCTTCGCCCAGCGTATAACCGAGCGGTCCGAGCAGAAGCAGGGCGATCGGCACCGTAATCAGCAGCGACATCATCGGAACGAAGAATACGCGGATGACTTTCGGCGAATAACGGGTGAAAAACTTTTCGACCTGCGCGTACAGCAGCACGGTTAGAATTGCCGGGAACACTTGATACGCGTACGCGATGCTGCGAACGCCGAATCCGAACAGCGTCGTTCCTTCCGTCAGCATGGCACCCATATTCGGCAGAAGCAAAGCTCCGACCGCCGACAACGCGACAAGAGGACTGACCTTCAGTTTATTGGCTGTCGTGATCGCAACGAGCAGCGGCAAAAAGTATAACGGCGCATCGCCGATTTGGAAAAGAATCTTGTACGTCTGTCCGTCAGCGTCTATCAATCCCAAGACGCTCAGCAGCAGCAGAAGGGACTTCAGTACGCCGCCGCCAGCGATGGCAGGAATCAACGGTCCGAATACTCCGGTCAGGAAATCGAGGAACACGGCGCCCCATTTTTTCTTTTCTTTCGCTTTGCCGCTTCTTTCGAAAGTGTCTTCGTCCGAAGAGTCGCCGGCAAAGCGCGGACCCAGCAGATTGACGACTTGATCGTAGACCTCGATCACGTCGTTTCCGATGACCACCTGGCATTGGCTCGCTATTTTGACTGCCATGACGCCTTCGATGCTTTCCAGTTTCGGAACGTCGGCTTTTCTGTCGTCGACCAAGGAGAATCTTAACCGGGTGGAACAGTGTTCGAAATGAGACACGTTTTCTTTGCCTCCGACATGCTTGAGGACTTCGGAAGCGGTGCGTTTGTAATCCATATCTATGCTCCTTTTCAGGCTTTTGTGAAAGGTTGCAGCAATTTTTCATATAAAAAAGGACCTAAAACGCACAAATCGGGAGATTTGTTCGTTTTAGGTCCTGCCTGCATTACCAGTCACATGCCTAATGGTTTATTGAATTGCTGTCATTGTAGCGCATATTTTTGAAAGCGTCAACATTCGGGGCGGAATTTTGTTAAAAGTTTAAGTGACGGCATCTAGTCCAAGTTTAATGATGCCCAAGGATCTTCTTCGTTCATCTTCGCTTCGATCGCTTTCTCCAGCGCTTCTACCGTCTCGGCTTCGACGACATCGCTGTTCACCATCGCATAAGGACCGAAGTCGCATTGGCCGCAGTTGCCGAGGCAGCCGTATTCGATCACATCGTATTCGGGATTGCTTTCCAGTTTATCGAACAGTTCCTGCGTACCGTGATGCATATTGCTCGCACAGAATTCGATAATCGGTCTGATCATGTTTTCTCACCTATTCTTATTTATTCTCAGCCGCATAGCGGTAAACGTGTAATGATCCTTTAATTTTCGATCCATTTATATTATAATACAAGAGAGACTTTTGCAAAGTTTGATTTCTTTTTCATCCATTTGCAAAATAATTCTCCGAAGTGGTTACGCCGTTATGACTGTACGCTTCAAACATTTGAGAGGAGCTGACTATAATGAGTGAAAGTGCACAACTTGAAATGTATGACGAGGTATCCGATGTGCTGGACAAACTGCGTCCTTTCCTGCAGCGCGACGGCGGAGACGTTGAATTGGTTGACGTCGAAGACGGCATCGTGAAGCTGAAGCTGGTCGGCGCTTGCGGCAGCTGCCCAAGCTCCACGATCACGCTGAAAGCCGGTATCGAACGTGCCCTGTTCGAAGAAGTCGAAGGCGTGAACGAAGTTATCCAAGTCTTCTAAGACGGGCCTTCGGTTCGTATACAAGATTTCGCTTCGGCGAACATGGAATGAGAGCGTCGAATCTTCGGATTCGGCGTTTTTGTTTGTCCTTTTGACGGGATCACGAATCTCACCAAAAAAAGTCCCGTTCTCCATTCGGAGTCCGGGACTTTTTACGATAATCGATAGATCTCAATCGGCGGTTCCGCCGTTCACGCTTAGAAAGCCGGGATGATCTCGCCTTTATACTTTTCTTCGATGAACTTTTTCGTGTCTGCCGAATTCAGAGCCGCGATCAATTTCTTGATGGCATCGGAATCTTTGTTGTCTGGACGCGCAACGAGCAGGTTGGCGTAAGGCACGTCGCTGTCTTCTTTGAACAGGGCGTCTTCGCCTGGCGACAGATCGGCTGCAAGCGCATAGTTGGCGTTGATCATCGCCAGGTCGACTTCGTCCAGCTGACGTGGAATCGCTGCGGCTTCGATCGGCAGGAACTTCAGGTTCTTGGTGTTCTCTGTCACGTCGCGCTCGGTCGATGTGATGTCCGCGCCTTCTTTGAGCTTGATCAGGCCTTGTTTCTCGAGCAGCAGCAGCGCGCGCGCCGTGTTGGTCGGATCGTTCGGAATCGCGACCGTTGCGCCGTCGGCCAGCTCTTCGATCGATTTGATTTTTTTGGAATAGCCTGCGAAAGGTTCGATGTGTACGGAAGCTACGCTGACCAGATCGGTTCCGTTTTTCTCATTTTGCACATCCAGGTACGCCTGGGTCTGGAAGAAGTTCGCATCCAGCGATTTTTCGGCCAGCTGCGTATTCGGAAGAATGTAATCCGCGAATTCAACGATCTCCAGATTCACGCCTTCTTTTTCCAGAGCGGGCTTGATGTGTTCCAGGATCACGGAGTGAGGTACGGGAGAAGCGCCGACTTTGAGCGTAACCGCTTCGGTAGAAGCCGCGTCGCCGGCAGCCGGTTCCTTGTCTGTAGAAGCCGTAGTGCCGCTGTTACTGTTGCCGCATGCGGCCAACAGAGCGACGAGCGAAAGCGTGAGTACTGCGAGAATCCATTTTTTCATTGTGTTTCTCCCCTTTTGTTCACTATTTTATATTTTATTTCCGGGTAAAATGAAGGACCAGACGATCGCCGATCATCTGGATGATCTGTACCATCAGGACAATGAGCACAAGAGATACAAGCATAACGGCCGTCTCATAGCGGTAATAACCGTAGTTGACCGCAAGCGTTCCAAGGCCTCCGCCTCCGACCAGACCCGACATGGCGGTGTAGGAGATCAAGGCGATCACCGTGACCGTGAAGCCTGCGATCAGGCCAGGCAGCGATTCGCGCAGAATGACTTTGTACACGACCTGCCAGGTGGAAGCGCCCATCGATTGGGCCGCTTCGATCACGCCGCGGTCCACTTCGCGCAGCGCGGTCTCAACGAGCCTCGCAAAGAACGGAGCGGCGCCGATGACGAGAGGCGGAATCATGCCACGTACGCCGATCGAAGTGTTAACGATTTCCTTTGTGATCGGGATCAACGCGATGATCAAGATGATGAACGGGACGGAACGCAGGATGTTGACGATCACCGACAGGATGCTGTACAGCACCCGCAGCATGTACGACGACGAACGCGCCCACAGGAACAATACGATGCCGAGCGGAAGACCGATAAGCAGGGTGAACAGGCTGGAATAGCCGAGCATCTGGAGCGTTTCGATCGTAGCTTTGCCGAACTCGTCCCAGTTGACTTGCGAAAAATCGAGTTTGCCGTTCATTGCAGTTCCTCCACTTCAAGCCGTTGTTCGGTAAGCCGCCGCAGCGTGTTGTTGATCGAATCCGTATCGCCTTCAAAGCGGACCACCAGCTGCCCGTAAGGGGTGTCTTTGATGCGCGAGATCGTGCCCTGAAGAATGGCGAAGTCCACTCCCGTTTCCTTGACCGTCTGCGAGAGGGTCGATTCGTACGTCAATTCTCCGATAAACGTCACCCTGACCGTTCGCGAAGACGGAACATGTACGGCGCGGATCGCTTCTTCAAACATTTCTCCGCCTTCGGACTCCCGCTTGATGAAGTCGCGGGTAATCGCTTCTCTCGGCTTCAGGAATACTTCGATAACGGGTCCCTGTTCCACGATAATGCCGCCGTTGATCACGGCCACCTTGTCGCAGATGCTCTGAATGACGTGCATTTCATGCGTAATGAGCACGATGGTCAAACCGAGCTTGCGGTTGATATCGAGCAGCAGGCGCAGAATCGAGTCGGTGGTCTGCGGATCAAGCGCGGATGTCGCTTCGTCGCACAGCAGGACGCGCGGATTGGGTGCAAGCGCCCGGGCGATGCCGACTCTTTGCTTCTGTCCGCCCGACAGCTGGGCCGGATACTTTTTCGCGTGCTCGGTCAGTCCCACCAGCTCAAGCATTTCTTTGACCCGGCGGTCGATCTCGGCACGCGGCATGCGTTCAAGGCGCAGCGGGAAAGCGACGTTGTCGTAGACGGTTGCCGACGACAGCAGGTTAAAATGCTGGAAGATCATGCCGAGCTTCCGGCGTTCGCGCTGAAGCTGTCTTTTGCCGAGGCGGGTGATTTCGGTCTCGCCGATCCGGACCGAGCCGCTTGTCGGCTGCTCCAGCATATTGATACATCGGATCAGGGTACTCTTGCCGGCTCCCGAATGTCCGATGATCCCGAAAATTTCGCCTTGTCCGATCTCCAGATTGATTCCGTTCAATGCGGTGGCCGACTTGCCCCGCGTGGTGTAGGTCTTGACCAGATTTTTAATGGTAATCACTCGGTTGTTCCTCCTACTTGGGGGCCGCCCTGAGGCGTGGCCTGCCCACTTTATGCTCCGCGTTGATGTCTTAAAGCCGATTGTTAATCCAAATCGCCGATCGAGCCCGATTCTTCGCTGTGCAAGGAAGAACCTGCGATGTCCGAATAAATCAAAGAGCCCTTTTTGGTTAGACAAAAAGGGCTCGCATCGTATGCGTAGAGTCACCTTCTCATCTGCCAGAACCCGCCTTGCAGTTCTGTAGGAATTAGCACCATGACACCCTGACGCGACGTCTGTTTCGTGACGTTCGTGTGCAGGATCGGTTGCCGGGCTTCATCGGGCCTGTCCCTCCGCCTCTCTCGATAAGAAAAAATCTGAGATATCTAATTGGAAAGCTTGGGATTACAGAAATTCGAAAACATCGAACCGAAATCCTTAACTCAGTATATTCAGTTTGACACGTTTTGTAAAGGTTTCTCATGAAAATTTTCATGGATTTTTTCCTTCACGCTTGTCTTGCGACTGCGGACAAAATGTCTGCACAAAAAAGAAGCCTCCGCCGAGACTTCTTGGCCGTTCCGTACTTTCCTAACCATCCGCCCTGCCGAAATGCCCGCCTGCCCGCTTAAAAAATGATCCGTTCCGGGTAGACTTTCGGTCCGCATATTCAGGCCTGGACAGTGTCTTTGACGCGCACGGCTGCTTCTTCCCCGGCCGGAATCCGGCTGAGCTCCCAGGTACGGATACTCATGAAGCACAGGAACGCAAACAGGAAATCCGTAATGAGCGTATGCAGCATCGGCGCGAACATATAGTATTCGCTGCCCAGCGCCACCAGATTCAATATGCCGCTGAGCGGCAGGGCGATCATCAGCACAATGACGATCATCCCGAGCTTCCGGATATCCGGAATATGCGAATAGCTGCGAACCGCCATATGACCGATCATCAAGACGAAGATCAGCAGCAGCGCGGAAGCGATATGCAGAATGACCGAGACTTTGGCTAATTCCGTATGGCTGACCAGCGCGCCGGTATAGACGACCGCATAAGTGAAGACCGCCGAGAATACGGTCAGATTGCGCGTGCGCTTGCTAACCCTCTGCGAAGCAGGAGGGGCCTGATAATGCTCCAGGCTGCCGGCCCTGCGAACGGACAGCGCCAGCACAAGCGCACTTGCGAAAGCGATCAGGGCGAAACCGAAGTGCAGGGCCATAATCGCAGGCGACTGCGAGAAGACGACGGCAAGCGCGCCCATGATAGCCTGCACGATCACGAAGAAAGCCATGATCGCGGCATAAATTTGAAAATCACGCCGTTTGCGCGCCCAGATCAGAAACGCGACGAGCGTTGCAAGTGCCAGCAGACCCGCTATGCCCGCCGTCAAACGGTGCGTATACTCGATCAGCGAACCCATCGTCGTTCCCGGCACGAACTTGCCGTGGCAGAGCGGGAATTCTCGTCCGCATTCGAGGCCGGAGCCTGTTCTCGTTACGACTACGCCGTTGAACGAGACGAGCAGCATGATCACGCAGGAAGCGTAGCTTAACCATTTCAATATCTTATACTGCAAAATGTTCACCGCCGATTCGAAAAGTAATGGGAGACATTCCCGGTACCGCGAATACGGCGGTCTCCGAAACGTCTTTTCTTTTATTATACCGGAAATGGGTCCGAGTTAAGAATCGCGTTTGTGACAAATAATGTTCAAATCAACTCCATATTTGCTGGTTATCCGGCCTTTTTTTATGACTTTCTTCACTGAATCGTGAATACGCCAAGTCATTCCCGCCAAAAAAGCCCGCTGCGGCAGACTGCCGCAGCGGGCTGCGCCGGATTAGTTCCGGCCGGCAAGCTGGCTGTGCACTTCGGCGGCGCGATCGAGGAAAGTCTCGATCTCGGCACGAGATTTGCGGGCTTTGTTCACGAAACGAATCAGTTCTTTGCCGTTCGAAAAAGCAACGAAGCTCGGAATCCCGAGAATGTTCAGCTCCCGGCTGACTTCCTCGACTTCTTCGACATCGACCTGAATCAGGTTGAGGCTGTCTTTGCGCTGCTCTTCAACTTCCGGCATAAACGGATCGATAAAGTGGCAGTCTCCGCACCAGTCGGCGCGGAATACGGCTACGGTCAGTCCCGGACTTGCGATTTCCCGATCAAAATCGGCTTTGGTACGAATTTGCTGCATGCTTATTCTCTCCTTTGACATTCTATTCAGGCATCGATGCCGGTTTCTTTAGTTTAACTCAATTTCGCCCCGGAATCATCCGCAGCGTCCGTCCCGTCTTGTTCGCGGTTCTGCTCCGTGCGGAAACGGCTGATTTCCAGCAGCAGACGGTCCGCATGTTTCATGAGCGCAGCCGATGCTTCGGAAATTCCCCCGATCGTCTGGGACTGCTCGATCGTAGAGGCAGCGGCCTGTTCGGTTGAAGCCGCGCTTTGCTCGGCTACAGCGGCCAGCCCGGTCATGACGTCGGATACTTGGTTCGCTCCCGACTGCAGGGTCTGCATGGAATCGCCGATCGCATTGATGCCACGGACGATCACATCCACGGAGCGGCGAATTTGTTCGAACGAACCCGACGTCTCGCGCATCGACTCGGTCTGGGAATCGCTGTTGAGACGGAACCGGCCCAGCTCTTCCGTACTCTGGCGGCCGGCTTCGTTCAATTCGCCGAGCAGCTGCTTGATCTCTACGGTCGATTCGGACGCTTGTTCAGCCAGCCGACGCACTTCCGACGCGACTACGGCAAATCCTCTGCCGTGTTCGCCTGCGCGCGCCGCTTCGATCGAAGCGTTCAGGGCCAGCAGATTGGTCTGGGCCGAGATCGTCTGTATGGTCCCCGTAATGAGAGAGATTTCTTCGATCTTGCCGAGCAGCAGCCGGTTGGCCGCTTCCACGCGCTCCGTCGATTCACGGCCGGATTCGGACAATACGGTCTGACGGGTAAAAGCGGCTTCACCGCCGCTCATCGCGCCGTCCACGTCGCCGGCGGCCGAACGTGCACGATCCGTTTGTTTGTAGATTTGCCGAATCGTCTCGTTCATATCGGAGACCCGTTCGGCCCCCGATTGGATCGATTCCGCCTGATCCGTCGCCCCGCGCGCGATCTCTCCGATCACCATCGAGATCTGGCTAGCAATGTCATTGCTGCCCGATGCGTCCTGGGACATGGCCCGCGAAGATTCCAGCACTTGGCGCGCCGACTGGTCGACCTGCAGAATCAAACCGTTCAGCGAGGACGACATTTCGTTGAACGAAGCCCCCAGTTGGGCGATTTCGTCTTTGCCTTTTATCGGAACCCGTACCGTCACATCGCCCGAAGCCAGCTTCGAAGCGCTGTCCTTCATAGCAATCAGCGGCCGGATCGTCCGATAAGCGAGCAGATACGCAAGCGCGGCCAATACGAGCAGCAGGCCGACGGTAAAGATCAGGAAGAAGTTTTGCAGACGGTTGTATTCGGCGAACGCCGAAGTTTTGGATACGGATGTCGCCACGATCCAGCCGGTCTCCGGCAGCTTTTCATAATACAGCAGCTGCGTATCGCCTTTGTACGTGTATTCGGCCATTGCGCTTTCTCCACTTGTCATCGTGTCGAAAATCTTTTCGTAATCGGGCTGGTCGCCAAGCGGCGTATTCAGCAGCTCTTCGTCGGGATGGGCGAGCACCGCTCCGCTTTTGTCGAGCAGGAACGTGAACGAGTCGTCCGTTTTGAGTGCATCCACTTCGTCTCTGATCGAAGTCAGCGCGATGTTCTCCGAGATTGCGCCTGCGAAAGCCCCTGAAGCATTTTGCAGCGGCAGGGCAATATAGATCGACTGGATGCCGGCCTGGGTTACATAAGCATCGCTGACGGCCAGGGCATTGGACGCTTTGGCGGCTTCGTACCAGGGACGTTTGCGGGCATCGAAGGAAGCATCGGGTTTGAAGCCGGCGCCGTCCAGGTAGGTACCGTCTTCCAATCCGAAGTACAGGGTCGCGATATCTTCTTTGTTGCTATCCAATTGATACGCCTGCAGATGCTCCAGACGGATCTCTTTCAAAGGAACGGTATCCTGCAGCACCTTACCCAGCGTCTCGACGACTTTGGATTGGGCGGTAATCCATCCATTCACTTCGGAAGCCGCCTGGCGTACCGTCCCCTGTATCTCGGATTGGACTCCTTCCGTCGCTTCTTTTTTGATATGAAACAGTGAGACCGAAGCGAGCGGCACGGAGATCAGCACGCAGACTGCAACGACAACCAGCAGAACTTTCGTTTTCAAAGTGACCATTTTTTCTCTCCATCCTTCGGATAATCCGAGTATCTTTTTTGCCGCAATACAGCGGTTATTGATTCACTTTCCGATTCTGCCCAGACCTCTCTATATCGGTTTTTCTACCGTAAAGTGTAGACGATGGGTTCTGCGATACGGCCGTTTGATGGCCGTCCGCTTCGAACAACCCGGTAAAAAACACAAAAAAAGACCTTCCTCAAGGAAGGTCCAGGCTCAATATCAAAAGCGATCAACCGCGCTGCAGACGCATCAGGGGACGCAGCGCCTTTTGCAGCGGACGCGGATACGAACCCAGCTCGTCGCGGCGGATCACCCGCAGGACGACCAGCAGGACAAGATAAATCGACGGTACGATTACGCCTACCGCGCAGCAGGCCAGGAAGAAAGCAAGACGCGGATGCATAAACGCGGTCATCCAGCTGCCCAGCTCGCTGAGGCCGAAACTGGCCGCGGCGATAATCATGCAGGTCGCGATAAATGCCGGCCAGCGGCTGCCCAGTACCGAGAACGGGACGATCTTGCGCAGGGTATGCAGGTTGAGCAGCGTGATTACGAGGAAGCAGACCCCGGTCATGCCGATGATGCCGTAAATCCCGTAATTCCCGAGCAGCGGAGCCAACGCAAAACTGCCGGCCAGCTTCACGACCAGACCGATCGCCACGTGCACCATCGAGCGGCGGGCCAGATTCATGCCCAGCAGCATCGAGTTGCTGACCATCATCGTAATCTGGAAAATGGTACCGATCGTCAGCACGGCGATAATACCCGCTCCGTCCAGCGTACTGAACAGAAGGCCGTTGACCGAATACGCGGCGCAGCCGAGCGCCAGCACGATCGGCATCCCCGTCAGCGTTGCGACGCGCATGGCAAGCGTCACCTGCTGCTGCAGATGCTGCGTGTCCTTGCGGGCAAAAGCCGCCGAGATAATCGGAATGAGCGACGTGCTGAGCGCGATCGCAAGAATAGGCGGAATACCGGCGACACTCTGCGCGCGGCTGCCGAGAATACCGAGCTGCATGGTTGCCATCGCGTCGCCGATCTGTCCGATCAGCAGCGGCTTGATGATGGTTGTGTCGATAAAGTTGATTGCCGGTACGGCGAGCGCCGTCAGCACGATCGGAACCGACAGTTTGAAAATATCTCCGTAAATCTGGCCGAGCGGAATCGTTTGATCGTGACGATTAATCAGCTTGCGGCCTTTCTTGCGTTCGTTCTTCGACAGCTTCACCGAAGCGAACAGCATGATCGCAAAAGCGCCCAGACTGCCCAGCACGCCGCCGAATGTGGCGCCCGCGGCGATCGTTTCGCCGGGCTTGCCCATCTGCAGCAGGATGTAAGCGAGCAGAATCGCCGTGAAGACGCGGGCGACCTGTTCGATGATCTGCGAAACGCCGCCGACCGCCATCATGTTGCGGCCCTGGAAGTAGCCCCGCATCATGGCGATGGTCGGGAACAGAATCAGGGCCGGCGCAAGCGCCCGGATGGCCGGGGTAGCTTCCGGCAGTTTGATGAGTGCCGTATACCACGGCGCAAAGATATACAGCAGCAGCGTGATGACAACGCCCATCATGCCGGAGAACAGCAGCGCCGCGTAATAGATGCGTCCCGCTTCCTGCGGCCGATCGAGCGCGTAGCGCTCCGAGATCATCTTGCTCAGCGTGCTCGGAATGCCCGCCGTCGCTACCGTGAGCAGCATCAGATAAAGCGTATTGGCGACGGTAAACGACGCGTTGCCGACGGGTCCGAGCATGTGTTCCAGCGGAATACGCTGAACGAGACCCAGCACCCGGGCGACGAGCGCGGCCGCCGCCAGAATAAGCGTCCCTTTGATAAACGATTCCTTTTTCGACAAAACCTATTCCCTTCTTTCCCCCGTAAAAAAAGCCGCAAGCGGCTTCCTTACACGATCCATATGATAAAGATGACAATCATGACAACCTGCAGAATCCCTTTGACGAGCGTACTGCTGAGCAGCCCGATCAAGGCCCCCCAGCCTGCGCGCAGCGCCTGCTTGAAGTTCGATCCGTGAATCAGCTCGCCGATCACCGCCCCGATAAACGGGCCGAGGATAAGGCCGAATGCCGGAATGACGAACGGGCCGAGAATCAAGCCGACCGTGCTGAGCTGAATCGACAGCTTGGAACCGCCGAACTTCTTGGTCCCCCAGGCGCTCACCACGTAATCGGCCACGATCAGCGCGACGAAGATCACCGTCTGCATAATCCAGAACCAGACCGTCAGTTCGCCGAACGAGAAGAACCAACCGTAGACGAAAAAGGCGAAATAAATCGCGACCGCGCCGGGCAGAATCGGGAAAATAAGTCCCGCCATCCCGACGATAAACAGCGCAATCACCAGTACCCAACCCAGTATATCCAATGCTACCATGCCAGGCCCTCCCCGGATTTTTCTTTAGTGCCGCCTATCCTCAAGCCGACGGATCGTCTTCGCGCCGGATTGCGGGAGCCGGTGCCTGCGAGGCCGATACGTCCGTTTCGGTCTCCTCGAACTCCATGCCGTCCAGCAGATACTCGCGAATTACCTGTACGATGCCGTCCTCGTTATTGCTCGCCACCACGATGTCGGCCATCTGCTTGACCGCGTCCTGGGCATTGCCCATCGCAACGCCGAGTCCTACCGCTTCAATAACCGCGATGTCGTTCATGCTGTCTCCGACGGCGATGACCTGTTCCATCGTGATATCCAGCAGTTCGCATACCTGCGCGATGCCGCTCGCTTTGGAAATGCCTTCCGGATTGATCTCCAGATTCTCCATCGACGAATTCGTAATCTGAAGTCCGCCCATGTCCTGAAGCCGCATCAGAATCCGGTGCAGCATTTCGCGGTCGGACGTATTGTAACCGAACTTCAGCCATTCCTTGTCTTCCAGCTTATCCGTCCACTGATCGCGGTTGTAGAGGCGTTCCGTCGTGTAGGCCCAGAACCACACCCCGTATTCTTCCGCCAGTGCGTGCATCTTCCGGACCGATTCCACATCCATCAGCGCGCGGTAATGCAGCTGGTGCGGCGCTTTCCACACTTCGCTTCCGTTTACCGTCACCATCGGCGTCTCCAGCCCCAGCTCTACCGCGTACGGCAGGGCGTGCATGGCGGCGCGGCCCGTAGACAAACAAACATGGAATCCTTCCTTGATCGCCCGGCGAATCCATTTGGCCGTCTCTTCCGAGACTTGATGGTCGTCGTTCAGCAGCGTTCCGTCCATATCGAGTGCAAGCAGCTTGTAATCGTAACTCGTCATTCTTTTGCCCCTTTCAAAACGTGTTGGCTCTCGCCATTCTATCACAATTCCATTCGGGCTCCAAAGCCTCCCTGCCGCCGAAAAAAGAGGGCACCGCTGTTTGTTGCTCCGGCTGATGCCTCTTTCGAACTTCCGCACGCGAAACGGCAAAAACCCGTCTTCCGGCGGAGCCGGAAGACGGGCTTGAGTCAGATCGGCAAATCCAACTCCGGACTGCGCAAACGGCCGAAGCCGAAGCCGGTGTACCGGCCGGCCGCCAACGTCCGGGTTACAGCTTCATGCTGCGGCCGGACAGTGCCGACTGCAGGGCGGCGAACGTCACTTCCTGCGTTTTGCAGGCATCCGCGTAATCGGAACGGATCCGCGAAGGATCGCCGGTCCGCAGCGCATACAGGAACGCTTCCGTCTGCCGCACATAAGGATCGCTTTCTTCGGCGAAGACGTGTTTCTCTTCGGCGCGCGTCGCGCTCAGATGGCCCGGTGTCCATTCCCACAGCCCTTCCCGCGCATAAAAAGACAGTCCCGCCTGACCGACGCCCGCAGGCAGCACGCAGGTGTTCGAAATGCTGGCAACGGCGCCCGATTTCATCTTGAGCGTAACCGTTCCGATATCGTGTACATTGGTCTGCTCCCATTCTTCTTCCGGAAAACGGCTTGCATACACCGCCTGCACCTCGTCCACTTCGCCGGCGCAGTAGCGCAGCAGATCCACGATATGCGTTGTCTGCTCGATGAACTGTCCGCCCGACTGCTCCTGCCTGCGCCACCATTTGGCCTGCGGCATATCGCCCATCCACATGCCTGTCGCCATGCCGATCCGCCCCGGATGCAGCGCTTCGCGCAGGCGATCCACATTATCCTGATAGCGGAAATGGTAGCCGACCGACGTGATCAGCTCCGACGATTTCAAGCGCATGAACCCGAGAATATCCTGCGGGACTTCGGCGTCCGTACCCAGCGGCTTTTCGACCAGAAAAGGGATGCCCCGTTCGATCAGCTCGCGTTCGATCTCCCCGTGCGCCATGGGCGGTACACAAATATAGACGGCGTCGAGCTGCTGGCGATCCGCCATTTCGGATACGCTTTCATATCCGGAAGCGTCGTAGCGGATCCCGAACACTTCCCCCTTGTTTTTGCTGCTGCCGACGATGCCCGCAATCTCCACACCTTCCGCCGCTGCAAGAATATCCGCGTGCTTGCCCGCAAACCATCCCGTTCCCACGATTCCGATCTTCAGTGCCATGCGCTCCAACCCCTTTTCTCTCCGCCGGCCGACCGGCTGTTTTCCGTTCTAGCGTACCACGATTTTTCCGCAAAAATCCACTTTGTCCGCCCCATGCCGCAGCACCAAAAAAAGCGCCTTCCCGAAAAGGGAAGACGCTCAGCTTGGATCCGGCCGCTTTTACAAAACACCTGCCGCTTCGCGTTTGCGCGCGAACTTGACGATCAGGCCGTGCGACGGGGAGAAGATCAGGGTCAGGATGAACAGGATGCCAGCCATCGACACGATGCAGCCCGCGATCGACGCGTCCAGCAGATAAGACACCAGGTAACCGCCGACTGCCGACACGATGCCGACCGCGACGCTCAGACCGATCATGACGCCCAGACGGTTCGTCAGCAGATAAGCCGTCGCCGCCGGAATAATCAGCATTCCGACAACCAGAATGGCACCGACGCTCTCAAAAGAAGAAACGGCCGTCATGGAGACCAGGCCCATCAGCAGATAATGGAACAGCAGGACAGGAATACCGCACGCCGCCGCCATCGCCGGGTCGAATGCACAGATCTTGAACTGTTTATAGAACAATCCGATCAGCAGGAGAATGACGGTAAGCGTGATGCCCAGCATCCAGACGGCCCTTGGCCCCATTTCGGTTCCTCCAAGCGTCCACGTATCCCAAGGAACGTAAGCGATCTCGCCGAACAGGACGCAGTCCAGATCCAGATCGATATGCTGGGCGTTCAGACTGATCAGCAGGACTCCCACCGCGAACAGCGCGGTAAACACGATGCCGATCGAAGCGTCCGACTGCAGGCCGGATGTCTGCAGCGTCTGAATCAGGAATACGGTAAGCAGACCGAATGCGGTCGCGCCGAGCAGCATCCACATGGAGTCGCGCGTGCCGCTCATCAGAAACGCGATCGCGATACCCGGCAGCACGGCATGGCTGATCGCGTCTCCTACCAACGCCATCCGCCGCAGGATCAGGAAACATCCCAGAATCGAGCAGGCGCTTGCGACCAGAACGGCCGTAAGAATAATCCAGAAATCCATCATTTGCGGCTTCCTCCTTCCGCGGCGTTAAGCGCTCCGCGTTCCGCCGAACGGGCGTAATCGGCTTTGAGTATACGGCGGCGCAGCCCGCGGGAGATCAATCCCCGGCCCGGAGCCAGCAGCAGCGACAGCACGAACAGCAGCGTAGCTGCCAGCACCGTAACGGGTCCTGTCGGGATGCCTTCCCCGAGTGTGCTGACCGCCGCGCCGGCAGCTCCGCTCACAGCCCCGAACAAGCCGGCATAGAGCAGCATGACCGGCAGACGGTCCGTCCAGTAACGCGCGGCGGCGGCGGGCGTAATCAACAGTGCCGCCACCAGCACCACGCCGACCGCCTGAATACCGGCGGCTACGGCGATCGTCGTCAGAATCAGCATGGCATGCTCCAGCAGTCCCACCGGCAGGCCGATTCCCCGGGCAAAGCCCGGATCGAAGCTAATCAGCTTGAATTCTTTGAACAGCAGCATCGCCGCCAGGATCAGCAGAACGGAGACGCCCATCAGCAGGTAGACGTCACCCGTAACCATAGCGGCCGCCTGCCCGAACAAATATTTGTCCAGACCGCTTTGACTGCCGCTGCCGCTGTGCTGAATATGAGTCAGCATGACGGTTCCGACGCCGAAGAAGAACGTGAGCACGATGCCCATCGCGGCATCGGACTTAATGCGCGTCCAGCGCGAGATAGCGCTGACGCACAGAACCGCCGCGATGCCGGCAAACAAAGCGCCCAGCAGAAACAGCGAAGCCGATTTCACTTCATTCAGCATAAAAGCGACGCAGACGCCGGGCAGTGCCGCGTGCGCCAGCGTATCTCCGAGCAGGCTTTCCCGGCGCAGAAAAGTAAAGCTGCCGATCACGCCGCTGCCGAGTCCAAGCAGGGTGCAGCCCAACAGAATCCAGCGCGTATTCGGATCGCTCCAGAGCGAGATTAACCAATCGAGCATCGTTCATTCCTCCTTGCCCGCTGTTTCCTGGCATATTCATGTGCAGTCTGCGGGTTCTGCGGCCGTTCGTTCGAACCGAACCGCGCCTTCATTCGCCGACCAGCGCTTCCCGGCCGCCCGAGCTGACGATCGCAAGTTTGCCTCCGTAGGTCTCGTGCAGCAGCTGCGGCGTAAAGGTCGTCTCGACAGAACCCGCGGCAATCAGTTTTTTGTTGAGCAGCAGCACATGGTCGAAATACTCTTCCACGGTCGACAGGTCGTGATGCACGACCAGTACCGTCTTGCCGGCGCGCTTCAGTTCGCCGAGCAGCGCGATGATCGCTTTCTCCGTTGCGGCGTCGACGCCGGCGAACGGCTCGTCCATGACGTACAGATCCGCTTCCTGCGCCAGTGCCCGGGCCAGAAAGACGCGCTGCTGCTGCCCGCCGGACAGCTGGCTGATCTGACGTCTCGCAAAGTCGGCCATGCCTACTTTCTCGAGCGTGTTCATCGCCAATTCCTTTTCTTTGCGCCCCGGACGTTTGATCCAGCCCAGATGGCCGTAGCGGCCCATCATTACGACGTCGAGCGCATCCGTCGGAAAGTCCCAATCGACCGATTCCCGCTGCGGCACATAGCCTACGCGGCTGCGCATCTTTTTGTACGTATCGCCGTAGATCGCGACAGAGCCGGAGATCGAAGGCACCAAGCCGAGCACGGCTTTGAGCAGCGTCGACTTGCCCGCTCCGTTGGGTCCGATCAAAGCGACCAGCCGGCCTTCCGGCAGCGTAAAGCTTACGTTTTCAACTACGGCTTTTTTCTGATAGGCGACCGTCATGCCTGTTACGCTGAGCGGCGCGGCGGCCGTTTCCCGCTTCGTTTCCCTGTTCATATTCGTGTATCCTCCTCCGGGTCTCTCCGTCTCTATTATTTCAAAGCTTCCGCAATCGTATCGGCGTTATGCCGGATCATTCCCAGATAAGTGCCTTCCTGCGTTCCCGGTTCGCCCATGGCGTCGGAGAACAATTCCCCGCCGATCACCACTTCATGTCCCTGCCGGGCGGCACCCGCTACGATCGCTTCCATCGAACGGGCCGGCAGGCTCGATTCGACGAATACGGCTTGGATCCCGCGTTCGACCAGATAATCGCGCAGCGCGCTGACGTCGCGGGCTCCGAACTCGGCCGCCGTGCTGATCCCCTGCAGTCCGACCACTTCTACGCCGTAAGCCTGACCGAAGTATCCGAACGCATCATGGGCTGTCACCAGTACGCGTCCTTTCTCCGGGATTTCCAGCATGCGTTCCCGCACGTAGGCATCCAGCTCTTCAAGCTCCCGCAGATAGCGTTCGCCCTGCTCGCGGTAAGCCGCTTCGTTTGCCGGATCTTCGGCAATAAGCGTATCGCGCACCGATTCGGCCGCCGTCTTCCAGAGATTCACATCGAACCACACATGCGGATCGTACTCTTCGCTGCCTTCCGAGCCGAGCAGCCGGTCCTTGGGCATATTCTCCGTAACCGCGACGACCGTTTTCTGCTGCGCCATTTTCTCCAGAATGCGCTCCATATTGCCTTCCAGATGCAGCCCGCCGTAGAACACGATCTTCGCCCGGTCCAGCTTGCGGATATCTCCCTGCGAAGCTTTGAACAGATGAGGATCCACGCCCGGCCCCATCAGCGTCGTCACTTCGACGAGATCGCCGCCGATTTCCCGGGCCGCATCGCCGATCATGCCGGTGGTTGCCGTGACGAGCACCCTGCCGTCTTCGCTTGTCCCCTGCGCGCTGCCGCTGCCGGAGCAGCCGGCCAGCAGAGCCATAAGCAGCAGGGCCGGCAGCATCAACCTTATTCGCATACGTTTCTTATTCGTGTGCATCGTGGTCTCCTTCCCGAATCGGCCCGATACCGGGTTCTCCGATTTTTCTCTGTAAACTTTTCCATACGCTAAATTGTTTTCTTGGTGACTCTTTATTTCTTTACACTAAAAATGTTTCCTTAGGGCAAATTTTAAGATAAAAAAAGGGAAAAAGCAAGTCCCGTCGGAACCGCCGGTTGAAAAAGACGAGAAAAAGCCCGCTTTCCGTAGAAAGCGGGCTTTTTCCGCGGCAGAACCCTTCCTGCCCAAATCGGCAAAGACGTTTATTGGCCGTTCGCCGCTGCCTCGCCATCGGCATTTTGAGCTTCTTCTTTCTTCGGAGTACCGTCGAGCCCGTACTCTTCGTCGTAAGCGTCAAAAATCGCGCGTGCGATCGGCGCGGCGCTCTCCGACCCGAATCCGCCTTCCGGCACCATAACGGCGACGGCCAGCTTCGGGTTGTCGCGCGGAGCGTAGGCGATGAAGACGCCGTTGTCGACGTGACGGCCGTTTACGTCCTGCGTGGATGTTCCCGTTTTGCGTGCGAAATTATCTTTGTAAGCGAAGTCCCCGAACGAATCGTCGACTTTCGTTTTCATCCCGTTTTGGATCGCGTCCCAATATGAATCAGGAAAATCGACTTTGTTCAGCACGGTATATTTTGCCTGTTTGACGACTTTTCCTGTAGGGTCCGTAATCTTACTCACCAAATGCGGCTGAACACGAGAGCCCCGGTTCGCCAGCATCGCCGTGTACTGCGCAAGCTGGATCGCCGTATATTTTCCTTTTTGTCCAAACGAAGCAAATACCATCTTGGACAAGGTGCTGCTCTCATCGTTAGCGTCGAAATAATCGGCTGTGCCGGTCCACTCACCCGGCAAATCGATACCCGTTTTGACGCCAAGTCCGAACTCTTTCATATATTTATCCCACACTTCGAGTGACTTAACGCCGTCACGGAGATACAGCGGCTCGCCGATCTTTTTGACCATAAACGTATTGGATGAGTGCTCAATGGCTGTGATGGGATTTAAAGAACCGTACGGATGGCTGCCGGCGTTACGGATCTTATCGGTGCCTTTGCCGTATTCCGCGATTCCGGTATCGTTATAAGTCGTCCCAAGCGAAATGAGTCCTTCTTCCAGTCCGATCAATACCGATAAAGGCTTGATTGTGGAGCCGAGATAAACGACCGACTCCGCTTTTTTACCTGTATCATCGGTCGGCTTGGAGCGAATTGCTCCATTTAAGTAAAGATATTCTACGGCTTTGTAGTTGGCATCGCTGATCGATCCTGTCCGATAAACATTCGCATCGAAATCGGGCATATTCGCCATCGCAACCACATTGCCGGTATCGATCTCCATGGCGACGGCCGAAGCCGAAATCGCGTTGGGCAGCTTCGACAACTGTTTAGACATCGCTTTTTCTGTTTGGATCTGTATACTTTTATTGATTGTACTCCAAATATTATTGCCTTTGACGGGAGCCACGACTTCCTCTACTCCCTGAGCGGTATTCTGTGCGCTCACACCGATCTTGCGGTAACCGTTCTTGCCGCGCAGTACTGTCTGGTACTGCTGCTCAAGACCAAAGTATCCGACATTTTCCGTCCGGCTGTACATCAATCCTTCGTCCTTCTGTTTTTTGAGTCCGGCTGCGATCTTTTTGTAAAAATCGATTTTGCTGTCTTTTCCGCTTACCGAGTCGAATTTTTTCACATACCCGATCGTCTGAACGGCGACCGTATCCGGATCGTAGCGCCGAAGAGTTTCTTCCACAACGTCGAACGTCAGAATTCCTTTATATTTGTTTTTATTTTCTTTGAAGTAAGCGACTTCGTCATCACTCAAACCTACTTTGGCAAGTCGGGCGGAATAACCGTAGCTGTTCACATTGTCCATATCAAGAAAGTCTTTATCGACCAGCTGCTCCATCGTCGGATTAACGATTGTTGGGTCTCCTTTTTCGTTGAACGTATCCAAAACCTCTTGAAGTACAGCATCCAGCTTCGGCCGCTCCTTTAGTCCTTGGCCTTTGCTGAAGTCCTTCTCAAACGTAATGTAGAGCGACTGCGTAGGCTCCGAGTAAGCCAGCTTCGCTCTGTCCGCCGAAAAGATCGTGCCGCGGACCGGCTTCATCGGAATATCCTGCGTAGCGCGTTCTTCGGCTTCCTTCTGAAGCCTTGGAGCTTCTACGAACTGCAGGGCGGCCGTGCGCACAATAATGATGGCAAATACGACAAATACGGTGAAAAAGAACAGGCTCATCCGCACGTTGAAAGTTCGGCGTTTGCGATAATCGTCCTGCTCTTCCCTTGACCAGATTCTCATCCCATCCTCCTTCGTCGGCGAAGGGCGCTCTTCGGTAGAGCGCCCTTCGGGGTTCCGAAATTTGTTGGTTCTTACGGATTTTGCACAGCGGCTCCGTCTACCGGAGTGCCGTCTTCATTCGTTTTGGGCTGCAATTTTTTCGGGTTGCCGTCCAGGCCGTACTCGTAATCGTATGCATCGAAGATCTTGCGCGCAATCGGCGCCGCACTCTGGGAGCCGAAGCCGCCTTCCGGTACGACAACCGCCACGGCGAGCTTCGGGTTATCGCGCGGAGCGTAAGCGATGAATACGCCGTTATCGATATTTTGATTTCGAATCCATTGCGTAGAAGTACCCGTTTTCCGTGCAAAATTATCTTTATAGGCAAAATCGCCAAATGCATCTTTTACATCGGTAGCCATACCTTTTTGAACCGTGTCCCAATACTCATCGCTAAATTCTGCTTTTCCGATCACTTCGCGTCCGAATTCCTTGACGGTTCCGCCTTCCGAATCCGTGATTTTGCCAACGATATGCGGCTTGAGACGTTCTCCGCGATTCGCCAACATCACCGTATATTGAGCCAACTGCATCGTCGTATACTTCCCCTGCTGACCAAAAGAAGCATACGCCATACGGGTGAGCAAACTGCCGCTTACTTCTTTCATAAAGTCTTCCGTCCCCATTTGTTCGCCGGGCAGGTCGACTTTCGTTTCCACGCCCAGGCCGAACTGCTTCATATAATCGCTCCACACTTGTGTTACCTTGGAACCGTACTTGCTCAACATCGGCTTTCCAATTTCATCAATCATAAAAGCATTGGAAGATTCCGCGATCGCTTCCCAAGGATAAATCCAACCGATCACGTGTCCTCCGGCATTTTGGATTCGCGTATTGGTTTTCCCGATTTCGGCGTAACCTCTATCCGTATATCCCGTGCCCGTGCCGAAAAACCCTTCTTTCAATCCGATCAGCACGGATAAAGGCTTGATCGTCGAACCCAGATACACGACGGATTCAGCCTTATTCCGCTGATCGTCCGGCGCTTTTGCCCGAATCGTGCCGTTGATGTAGAGATTCTCGATTTGATTAAAATCATCACCGGATACACTGCCTGTCTTATAAACATTGGCATCAAAGTCCGGCATGCTGGCCATTGCCACCACATTGCCCGTATCGACTTCCATCGCCACGGCAAATCCGGTCGAAACATACGGGTGTTTGCCTCTCAAAATCTGTATTTGATCGGCGATCGCTTTTTCCGTCTGGGTCTGAATCGATTTATTGATGTTCATCCAGACCGTATTGCCTTTTTCCGGCGCGACGATTTCTTCGGTTCCGCCTTCCTTGGCCATACTTTGCGGCGTAATCTCGATTCGTTTATAGCCGTTTTTGCCGCGCAGGTATTCCTGATACTGCTGTTCAAGCCCGTAATATCCGACAATCTCGTCTTCCTGGTATTGAATGGAAGGATCGGCTCCTGAAGCCTGGGCTTTATAAATTTTTTGATAGAACGGGAAATTTTTATTTTCTCTAACGCTTTTGAACTTCGACAAATAACCGACCGTCTGTACCGCAACCGAATCGGCATCGTACTCCCGGGTCGCTTCTTCGACGACGTCCAGCATCAAGATGCCCTTAAATTCATTTTTATGCTCTTTGAAATAAGCGACTTCGGCTTCCGTCAAGTCTGTTCTGATTTTACGCGGCGTGTAGCCGTAATGTCTGACATTCTCCAGATCAAGCCGATCCCGGCTCAACATTTCTTCAAGCGTCGGCTGTTCGCCGGACGGATTCAATTCTTTGAATTTGAGCAGCAGCTCGTTGACGGCTTTTTTGAGTTCCGGCCGATTCTTGAGACCTTTCTCGTCGTTGTTCGAAAAGTTCTTCAACGGCGTCGCGTACAGCGTCTGAACAGGCTTGGAGTATGCGATCGGAATGCCTTCCGCCGACAGAATGTTTCCGCGGATCGGCTGCATCGGAATATCCCGCGTCACCCGGCTGACCGCTTCCTGTTTCAATTGGGGACCTTCGACGAACTGAAGCATGGCTGTCCGGACGATAATCACGGAAAAGATGACGAATACGCTGAAAAAAAACAAATTGAGCCGCAGTCCGAAGCCGCGCTGTCGGCGCATCTCGTTTTCCCGGTCTTTATCCTGCACTTTCATGGGCGCCTCCTCTTGATGTTCCTTGACCGCAGGGCAGTAACTTAGTTACAGCACACTCTGCTTGATATGGGTATCGGCGAAATTATCGCGATCGAACCAATCTCCTCCGGATGCCCAGGTCGGATCGAGTTCGATCCAGCGCTTTTCATCCGGTATATAGACTTCGTTCCAGGCATGCGAGCCGTAGCCGCCTCTGCCATCCGCCCCAAGTCCGGTTACGACGCGAACCTGGAGTCCGGCGGAGCGGGCCATAACGGCATACAGACGGGCATAATCGATACAGACGCCGCGGCGCGTATCGTACGTATCGCGCGGCGTCTGTTCGTGCCAGATGCCTTCATTCTCATAGGCGCCGACTTTATCGTAATCGTATCGGATCCGGCTGCCGACCCAGTCGTACAGCTTCTCGGCCTTTTCTTGCTCACTGCCCGTTTCCGCAATCTTAATGGCGGCTTGTCCGATATCGGCCGGAATATTCCGGTCGATCACTTCGTATTTCCGCTGAAGGATACTGTCCAGTTCTTCGGCGGCCGACGCGGTCAGTACCGGCAGTTTGCCGCTGATCCATTCGCCCGCCGCCGGTTCGAATACATGCTGGGACACGGCGCGATACACCGGCGAAGCTTCGGTATAAGGGCTCACCGGACTTTTGGGCAGCAGAGAGACGCTGACGAACAGCAGCGCCAGCAGCAGCAGGCTTCTCCAGACTCCGGCCACCAGGCCAAGCCCGGCTCCGCCGACCCGGTCCATGAACGTTCCGCCGCTGCGGCGTTTGCTCTTTCTCTTCGGCGGTTCTTCCGTAGGCGTCCGCCATCTGCCCAGCAGCGCAAGCGCCGCCAGACAGACCGGATAGATCAGCGCGAACAGCAGCACAATCCGAAGCAGTGAAAATTCGGAAACAAAGCCAAGCAGCGAATATCCGATTTCCTTCCACTTCGGCAGCTCGCCGACCGGCATGTCCAGCACAGTCCGATCGGCCCAATCCCGCGCGTACGGAGAGACCCATCCGGCGAGAAGCAGCGCGGCCAGAATACTCAGCACCCGCAGCAGCAGCCGTCCGACCATGCTTCCGAGACCCGCCGCCATCCTTTTGGTTCCAAGCACGGAGCCATGAACAGCAGATAGCAGCAGGACGGCCAACAGCAGCAGACTGAGAAGATCCAGATTCATCGGGAAACCCACCTCCCGGCTATTGGACGCGCGGACCGCGTGTGTCCCCTGCGCCGCCTCATTTGCGGCTCTGCGCCGCGCGGATCAGCGCATTCACCTGTTCGCCGCGTTCCCATTCGCCGAGAGGCACGCCGCGGTACGCGACCTGCACGACAGGTGCGTTCGGCTTTCCTTCCAGCTTGAGACTCGGTGTTTCTACGGTAAAAGAACCGTCCGCCGTTTTTTTAAACACAGCTTCCGAGGCTTCGGATTTCAGCATCTTCAAGGCTTCCCCCTGCAGCTTGGCTACCGCTTCGTCTTTTACACCCGCTGCCGTATCTTGGATTTGACCGAGCGACACTCCGCTGTAGACGGCAAGCGCCACGACGATCACGATCGCAATTGCCCATTTCAGCATGGTTTTGATTATATTTATGACCAGCAGGACCGCTACCAGCGCGATGAGAAGAATCAACCAGTTCTGCCTGGCGAATTCGAACCAGACTTCCGTATTCATTCAGGCCCAACCTCCGTTCTTCCTTCTTCGTTCTTTGTTCTTCTTTCGGCACCCGGCTCAATGGTTCCGGAGCCATCCGGCGCTTTTCAATTATACAGGAATAAAAGGCCCTCTGTCAGCTTTCGAAGGATTCTTCCCCACGGGCTTTTGCATTCCGCTGCGCAGGCCGGTAAAATAAACAAAAACATGCGATCCGATTGCAGCAGGAGGCCAACCCTTATGCCGATTACCGTCATCGTAGAAGGCAAAAACGACCGCAGCAAGCTTCGGCGGCTGCTGGAAGAAAATATCCGGATTTTGTGCACGTTCGGCACCCCGAACTCCGCCAGGCTGGAGTCGCTGTATCGGGAAGCGCGCGACGACGAAGTCTTCTTGTTCCTCGACAACGATTCCTCGGGCCGGAAGATCCGGGCGCTGCTGTCCGATCTGTTTCCGGATGCGGACCATATGTATACGCGCCGCGGTTATGCCGGGGTCGAAGGCACGCCGGACGAGTATGCCGTCCAGCAGTTGGAGAAAGCCGGGCTGGAAGAGTTTATCCGGTATCCCGAGCCCATGCTCAAGCCGGAAGCGGAAACCGAGCGCCGCCGAAATCTTTCCGCGGATCGGACTCCTCCATCTTGAGAAGAACCGGCAGCTGTGCACAAAGACAAAGCCGCCCTCCTCTCCGATTGGAGCGAAGAACGGCTCTATTACCTTGTCAACACTAAAGGTAAGGGTACGCTCCCCTGAATCGCACCTAAAGCGTGTGCGTTTCAGGAAAACGTAAACCTCGGATGAAGAGTTGAAAGGATACTATAAGCGCCTCATCCGATCAGTGCGCCGTATCGATAATCATCAGCAGGAAGGTCACCATCATATAATAGATGGAATACATGAACACTTTTTTGCCCCATGCATCGGGATCCTGGCCTTTGGCCAATCCTTTAACCGCAAAATACAGCCAAAGCACGGTAATCGCAACCGAAGCGGCCGTGAAGATCATGCCGACATAACCGTATGCGTACATCAAGATCGGCACCGGAATCAGCAGCACGATATAAGGAAGCATCTGCCACTGGGTACGGCGAATGCCTTTGACAACAGGCAGAATCGGGAAGCCCGCTGCGCGGTATTCTTCGACGCGGCGGATGCCGAGTGCCCAGAAATGCGGCGGCTGCCACAGGAACATCCACAGGAACAGCAGAACGGCTCCCATATCGATGCGGTTGGTCACGGCGACGTAGCCGATCACCGGCGGCATGGCACCGGATATTCCGCCGAGCGACGTGCTCCAGGTCGATGTGCGTTTCAGCCACATCGTGTACAGGACCACGTAAGCGAACATGCCGATCGCGCCGCAGATGCCGGTCAGCACTCCGCAGAAGCCGAACAAAATGGCCAGTCCCAGGACGCCCAGAACGATTCCGTAAGTCAGGACGACTCCCGGTGCGATTCGGCCGGTCGGCAGCGCGCGATTCTTGGTCCGTTCCATTTTGGTATCCATTTCGCGGTCGAGATAGTTGTTGAAGACGCCGGATGCGCCGACGATCAGCATCGTGCCGGCCAGTGTCGCAATCAGATTGGCCCAGTTGATATTCCACTGCGAAGCCAGCCAGAAGCCCGCGAGCGTCACGAACAGGTTGGAGCGCAGAATGCCCGGTTTGGCGAGTGTGACGAAATCTCTCCAGGTAATCCGCGTATCCGCGTCATCCGGGATAGGGGCGGCTTCCGAGGCTGCATAATTTAACGGTTTGCCCACGCTTGTCATTCCTCCTTTGGTGTTCCGATAAAGACTAAAATCGACCTTCAATAAGTCGAGAAAAGGCATCGCTATGAAATTTATCATATCAAAGCCCCCTTGGATTGCCAACGATTCCCGAAACAAGTTCGATAATTTGACAATTTCATGAGCTTTTCAAGACATTCTTCAAAAAAGATGTGGAATTTTCTTGGAAAGGGTATACTGAAACAAAGTCCAATTTAAAACGGAGGTTGTTCGATGAATAAAGGTCTTGCCTTGTGGTTTGCCGTATCCTCGATGGCTCTTATCACCCTCTGCGCGATCCTGATTAACGAAAGCGCATGGCTGGCTCTTGGAGTAGGGATTGTCGCTGTACTCAATATCGGCTGGGGATTTATTACCAAAGCCCGCATCCAGCGTAAAACGGGCACTGCCCAACCGCGCCAGGAAAAGCCGCTCGTCTAGTGGACGGACCGCGTTCGAAGCGAAGGTCGATGAACGGACCCGCTTTGCATCCGAATTCGGGCAGCCGTCAAGCCGGCATTTGAGAGCGCTTGCTTGAGCCGGAACCGAACAGGTTTACCCGACAAATCAAAAGCCGCCGCTTCGTCGATCGACGAGGCAGCGGCTTTTGGTTTGTCCGCTTTGCTTCAATAGGCGTTTGCCCTTTTACATTTTAATGTAAGAATCCATTTGAAAAGGTCCGATTGGATTAACCTTTAGGCAGAAAACCCATCCGTTCGCGTACGCCCTTCATGGTTTCTTCGGCTACGGCTTCGGCACGTTCCGCGCCTTTGGCCAGAATCCGCTTGATTTCGCCCGACTCGCGGATCTCATGGTAGCGCTGCTGCAGCGGTTCCAGCACCGAGACGACGGCTTCGCCCAGTTCTTTTTTGAATGCGCCGTACATCTTGCCTTCGAAATGTTCCTGTACCTGCTGAAGCGTCCGGCCTGTACATTCCGCATAAATGCCCATCAGGTTGCTGACTTCCGGTTTGTTCGCCGGGTCGTAGCGTACTTCGCTGCCCGAATCGGTCGTCGCACGGCTGAATTTTTTGCGGATAACATCCGGCGGATCGAGCAGGGCAATATAACTGCCCGCGTTCGCGCTGCTTTTGCTCATTTTTTTGGAAGCGTCGTCCAGGCCCATCACCCGCGCGCCGACTTTCGGGATATACGGTTCCGGCACGGTAAAGAAATCGCCGAAGCGGGAATTGAAACGGCCGGCCAGATCGCGGGTCAGTTCGAGATGCTGCTTCTGGTCTTCGCCGACCGGAACCAGATCGGCCTGGTACAGCAGAATGTCCGCCGCCATCAGCGAAGGATAGACAAACAAACCGGCTCCGACCGAGCCTTTGCCTTCGGACTTGTCTTTGAACTGCGTCATCCGCTCCAGCTCGCCCATCCCGGTCAGCGTCGTCATCAACCATCCGAGCTCCGCGTGCTGCGGGACATGGGACTGCATGAAGATATGGGCTTTCTCCGGATCGATTCCGGCTGCCGCATACAGGGTCGCCACCGATTCGGACTGCTCGCGCAGCGCGGCCGGATCCTGAGGGACCGTAATGGCATGCAGATCGACGACCGAGAAGAAACATTCGTGATCGTGCTGCAGGTTAACGAAATTCTTGATGGCCCCGATATAGTTGCCGATCGTCAGCTGACCGCTGGGCTGGATGCCCGATAAGACCTTTTTCATGATTGTTCTTCCTCCGTTTCTGGTTGGCCCGCCGCGTACTGCGGCGGACTGTTCGAACGCAAAAAGGCCCCGCATCCGCAAGGGACGTGAGACCGTGGTACCACCCTTATTCATCGATTTACCGTTTATCCATTGTGCGTTATCGCACAGGATATTCCTAGGATAAACGGGTTTATCCGTTGTGCGTATTGCACAGGATATTCCTAGGATAAACGGGTTTATCCGTTGTGCGTATTGCACAGGGTATCCCCGGGATAAACAGGCGTAAGCTGTGCAAAACGCACCGCGTACACGTAACCGATCTTGAACGTTCCGGTAACGGAGAACGCAGGCCGGCCGGCCTATTGAGGAAGTCGGGCTTCCGGTTCGGCTCGGCGCTCAAGGGTCCATTCGGACAGGAGGCTTCCGCCGGCTCGCATCATCCGCCGGCTTTCTGAAGAAAGCTTCTCCCGCTTACTTGTCCCCGTCATCGCTTTGTTGCATTGGTTTGTTCCCCATCATAAAGTTGAGATCGTACTTTGTCAATTCTTCGACTCCGCCGGGTCTCCTCTTGGCTCCCTTTCCGCGAGGGGACTCGTGCCTTGAATCGGCTTTCAGGAAAGCTCGGAGCGAGCTTCCTTGTAAGCCTGTTTCGGGTAGCGGATCATGCTGCTGGCCATGTTGTAGTTCGATTCGAACTGGGCGTCGACGACCACCGCGGCTTTGCGGATCGCAAAATCATAATTGATCTCGCCATGCGTCCAACTCTTCTTATAGTTGAGCGATTCGATAGCCATATTGCGGAAAGCCCGGAGCTGATGTTCGTTCAGTCCCCGTTCCGGCCCTTCCACATGTCCGTCCCGACCTGCGAGCGGCGTATGGCGAATTCCGAATTTGCCGACGACGTTGTTGCGAATCTGGATGAATACCGTTCCGGCTTCCAGACCCAAAAGTTCTTCGCTCAATTCCTTGAATACGATATCGAGCTGTCTGGGAAGCGAGTATTCGTTAACGACAAACATGCTAGTCCCCCTTATCATTGGTGTTTCTTAAGTACCTTTTACTTGCAGCTTCTATACCGGTATGTAGCGCTTAAGACTCATTATAGAGCCATAAATTCTCCGCTTCAATACAACAGGCAATAATTGGTTATATATAACTATTCGCTCAAAAATAACAGCCGGTTTTCAACTATAATCAAACAAAAGACGATCAGATTCGACTCCTGATCGCCTTTTTTCGAGTTTTCGTTTTTGATATCCATACAAATTTTAACTAAATTTTGAGGCTCTTTCGCGTTTTCGATTCTTTTTTATCGGCTTTGCCCGACTTTGGATGCGGTCATATCCAGAAAAGTTCGGACGTCCGACACACTTACGTCGACTGCCGCCTGCCAAAAGTCCGCTTTTGTCAGATCCACGCCCAAATGTTTGGCAGCCAGTTCTTCGACGGCCATACGGCCGGTATCGAGCAGCAGCGCGTCGTATTTCTCCGCAAAGCCGGTACCTTCCCGCTGCGCCTGCGCATAGATGCCCGTGCTGAACAGATAGCCGAACGTGTACGGGAAGTTGTAGAACGGAACGCCCGTATTGTAGAAATGCAGCTTGGAAGCCCAGAAATGCGGATGATAATCGCTCAGCGCGCCGCAGAACGCTTCTTCCTGCGCTTCCACCATCAGATCGCTCAGATCCTGAGGGGTCAGCAGACCCAGGCGGCGTTTCTCGTAAAAGCGGGTCTCGAACAGGAAGCGCGCGTGAATATTCATGAAAAAGGCGATGCTGCGCTGGATTTTGTCTTCGAGCAGCACCATGCGTTCTTCTTCGTCCGCCGCTTTGCGCACCAGGGAATCGGCGACAATCATCTCCGCGAACGTCGACGCCGTCTCCGCCACGTTCATCGCGTACCGCTGGCTGAAGGCCGGCAGTTCGTCCATGACGTGCTGATGATAGCCGTGGCCCAGTTCATGCGCAAGCGTCGAGACATTGGATGCCGTGCCGCTGTACGTCATGAAGATACGCGTTTCCTTCGTCAGCGGAAGCGCCGTGCAGAATCCGCCCGGACGTTTGCCCGCCCGGTCTTCCGCTTCGATCCAGTTGTTGTCGAACGCGCGCTGCGCAAAATCCGCCATGCGCGGACTGAAGCTGCGGAACTGCTCCACGATCAGATCGGCCGCGTCGTCATAGGCGATCTTGGATTCGGACTCGCCGATCGGCGCATCCAAGTCATGCCAGCCGAGTTTCTCTACGTTCAGCAGCTGCGCTTTGCGTTTCAGATATTCCACGAAGACCGGCTTGTTGTCGGTAATGACCTGCCACATCGTATCGAGAGTCTCGGCGGACATCCGGTTGATCTCGAGCGGCTCGCGCAGCACGTTTTCCCAACCGCGTTTCTCGTACAGCGACAGCCGGAACCCCGCCAGATGATTGAGCGTATCCGCGCAGTAATCTTCAACGTCGGTCCACGCCTGCTCCCAGTTCCGACCCATTTCTTCGCGCTGCTTCGGATCGGTGGAGCCCAGCTTGTTGGCGGCCTGCGCCGCGGACAGATGCTTGATCTCGCCGTTCTCTTCGGACTTCACGCGCACATGGCGAACGATCGTATTGTAGAAGCTGCTCCAGCCCTGATACCCGTCGACCGAGAGCGAGAGTGCGAGACTCTCAAGCTCCGGCGTCATCTTCTCGCGCGCCTGCAAGCGGCTCTCGCTGAGATTGAACGCGACCGGCGCCACCGCCTCCTGCTGCATCCACTCCGTCCAGACGGCATCCGGCGTATTCTGCAGCACGCTGTCGAAGGTTGCGACAATGCTCTGCCAGCGGGCACGGATCGAACCGACGCGCGCCGAGAGCTGCCCGGCTTTTTGGTCGTTCTGATTCTGCGCGCCCAGGCACGATACGAATGCGCCCGCCTGACGGAACCTTGCGGATACGTTCTGCACGTCGACAAACAGCGGATCGAACGCCGCGGTCTGTTCGGCGGAGGCCGGAGGTTGAAGTCCGTTTATGCGCTTTTGCAGATCTTCCACGTCAGCCGACAATTGTTTTAGAAAAGTATCGAATTCGGCCGAAGCCGAGCCTCCCGGGAAAATCGTCTCCAAATCCCAGGTCTGTCTCAAACGGTTGCTCATGCTCTTCCTCACCTTTCGCTTCCTAATGTAGGGGCCGGAACGCTGCGTCATAATCGGTTCATGGGCCTATATGGTGTTTGATAAGGCCTCATGGTACAGTATAACTATAGCGAAAACGTCTTATGAAGCCAAATCTGACACGGGAGGGAATCCATCATGAGACCTCTGCAAATCTCGCCGGACACGGCGATCAAACTATCCAAACAGCTGAATGTTCCGATCGAACATCTGATGCATATGCCGCAGCATATCCTGATGCAGAAGCTGGCCGAGCTGGCGAAACAGGAAGCGGAAAGCAAGACCGGCAGCGACAAGACCGGGGAGAACGAATAAGCTCATGATCCCTTTTGAAAAAGCACTGCCTTACGATCATTTGATGGGCGATCTTACGGTTCCCCAGTGTCCGTTCTGCGGGGCGGAGAACGTCCTGCTGCCGATCAAGCCCTCGGAACTGGAAGACATTCATACCGGCCGCAAGCGGCTGACGGTGTTTCCGTGCTGCCACGGCAGACTGACGGTGCTGGACTGCGACGACGATTATCTGATGACGGACACGGTCGTGAAGTGAGACGCGGGTGAAAATCCTGTGCGGAAGGACCTGGGGGAAGGCGGGGCGGGCTCCGGAGAAAGTCCGTTCCGGTCGCTTGCTGCAGTCGGGAAGCCGGATTGGACAAGGATGAAGAGGAAGCTTCCCGGCTGCAGAGGCGAACGCTGCCGCTCCTGCACTGGACTTTCTCCTCCGCCCTAAGCCTTTTTCAGAGCCCTGCGGACTTCTTGGCCGGGATGAGAACCAAACCCTTCACTCCCCTGTTTTTTTGGAGGAGGAAGATTACAAAAGCCCTTCGAAGGGCTTTTTGTTATAAAAAATTAAAATCTCCGCCTACGTTGACGGAAAATCAATCAAGGGTCACCTTATCCTTATTATCAATGAGAACGCATGAGACGGTTTGGAAACGATGACATAAGCTGGCGAACGATAAATCAAAGACCTTCGAAGAGGCGCCTTCGAAGGTCTTTTTTGACGAAAATGGGTTAAAGACTTCCGTGAGTAGGATCGAGTGCGACCAACAACCAACGAAAAACTAACGAACAGCCGCTTCATTCCGGAAAAACCGCCCCAGATACCCTTTGTTGCGCTCCAGCATCTCATCCAGCATCGCTTCGGCGTCGTTCACCGAAGGCACCAGCGGATGATGGGCCAGGGCGGTCAGAGCCAGTTCGCGGCTGCCGGTCACGGCCGCTTCGATCGCGAGCCGTTCGTACGTCTTCACGGCGTGGATCAAGCCTTTGGCGGCTTCGGGAACGATCTCGACCGGAACCGGAACAGGCCCGGTCTTCAAGACTTTGCAGTTCACCTCGATGCAGGCATCGTCCGGAAGAAAATCGAGGATGCCGTTATTGGCGACATTCAACGTCTGGATGTCGCCTTTGTCGTTGTAGAGCGAGTTCATCAGCTTGACCGCCGCTTCGGAATAATAAGCGCCGCCGCGCTGTTCAAGCTGCTTGGGCTTTTCGGCCAGATTGACGTCTTCGTACAGCTCGAACAATTCGTCTTCCAATCGCTGCACCGTTTCCGCCCGGGTCTCGCCTTTGGCCGCCAATTCCTGCTGCTCGGCCAGAAGCTCGCGGTGCAGATAGAAGTATTTCAGGTAATAGGACGGGATCGCGCCAAGCGTACGCAGCAGCGCGCCGTTCCATTCGTACTGCGGCACGTTGCGGGCGGAATAACCGTCGCGATCGTCCAGCAGTTCCGGCAGCTTCGACTGTCCGTCGATCTCGATCCGGCTGATATAATGCAGATGATTGAGGCCCGCGAACTCGCAGTAAATGCGTTCGGTTGGAACCTCGTACAGCTTCGACAGCCACTTGTACGCGGCGATCGGCGAATTGCACAAACCGATCGTCCGAATCCGCGAGTGTTTGTTGATCGCTTCCGTCACCATGCCGGCCGGATTGGTGAAGTTGAGCAGCCAGGCATCGGGACACAATTCTTCCATGTCGCGGGCGACGTCAAGCAGGACCGGAATGGTCCGGAGCGCTTTCAGCATGCCGCCGGGTCCCGTCGTTTCCTGGCCGATCATGCCGTATTTGAGCGGGATCGTCTCGTCCCAGCCGCGGGCTTCCAGCATGCCGACCCGCATCTGGGTCGAGACGAAGTCCGCGTCTTTCAACGCCGAGCGGCGGTCCAGGGTCAGCGAGACTTCGATCGGCAGACCCGATTTGGCGACCATGCGCTGGGCAAGTCGGCCGACGGTGGACAGCTTGCGCAGACCCGGTTCGATATCGACCAGCACGATCTCCTTCACCGGGAACGTCGCGTAATTCAGGATAAACCCTTCGATCAGCTCGGGGGTGTAGGAAGAACCGCCTCCGATCACCGCCACTTTCAATTTATGCTGCGTCATGCACTCGCCGCCTTTACGCTTAATTGTTGATGAATCCGGCGATAAATCTCTTCATCCGTACCGCCCTGCTCGTTCATCGCCATAAACAGTGCGCCCGCCGCCGGCTCCAGCGTCAGAATGCCCAACTCGTAGGCGGGAGCCGCCGCCCGTACCTCTTCGTCCAGATACGGGACAATATAACGGCTGTCTCCGCGGGTCAGAATACTGCCGGCCATCACCAGATCGAACCGGTCGCTTTCCATGTCCAGCTTGCGGATGACCGCTCCGGCCGCGCGCCCCAGCTCCCGTCCCTGCCTGGCCAGAATGCTTCTGGCCGTCTCGTCGAATTCCGCCACTTCGAACAGCAGCTTCGCCAGATCGGCCGGAATGTGTCTGCCGGTATCCAGATAATGATGGAACATTTCTTCTTCCGAACCCATAGCCAGGCGGCGCAGGACCGCTTCCGCCAGCAGGGTCGGCCGTTCCCGGCCTTCCCAGGCCCGAATCACCGAACGGAATACTTCGACGGCCAGATCCGATCCGCCGCCGAAGTCGCCGAACGTGTATCCGAATCCGCCGACCTGAAGTTCTTCGCCCTGCCGGTTAATACCGTAGCAGTTGGTTCCCGTCCCGCAGATCACGACGACTCCATGGGCCTGGCGGGTACCCGCACGCAGCCCGATCACCGTGTCGCAGACGATCTCGTGGCGATCCAATCCAAGCCCTGCGATCATGGGGCGCAGAATCCGGAAATCGGCTTCCCGGTCGGCTCCCGCCAGCCCGAATACGGAGCGCGCCACCTGCTCTTTGCCGATCCCCGCCTGTCCCAGCGCTTCGTCTACCGCCTGCCGGATATGGCGTTCGGCGATGTCGGCACCGAGCTGGTGGTTGCCGCAGCCGCTCGAAGCGCGGCCGGCGATCCGGCCCGTTTCGTCGCAGACTACGGCGAGTGTCTTGCTGCCTCCGCCGTCAACGCCCAGATAATAATTCAAATTGGTTGCCCTCCATCAAACCGCCGCTTCCGCATGTCTGTATTTATTTTCCGTTCGGACCGGTTTATCGGCCCAGCTTGGCCAGATTCTCTTTCCACTTTTGCGTTTTGTACTCCAGCAGCTTCGCGTAACCGACCTGCTGCGCGTCTTTTTCCGCCTGGTCCATAATCGCCAGCACGTCCGCTTCGCTGCCCGCGTTCAAGATGGCCTGGGCTTTGGCTTTCTCGTAGATTTCGCCGACGCTTTGTGCAATGATGCCTTCCGCCGAATCTCCGGCAGGCGACAGATTGACGAACTCCGTCGTGTCATACTGCGTTTTCCACGTGATCTCCGACTGCCATTTCGTTTCCCAGCTTTTCTTTTCTTCCGGCAGGGTGGCTTCGAACTTCATCTTGGAATTGTCCACGTAGACCGTGTTGCCGACCCACTGCAGATTGACCGTGGAATTCATCAGCTCGTCGCGGCCTTTCGTATCCGCGGTGAACGCTTCGGTAAACAGCGGCGCTTCCTCTTCGTCGACGCCGTCCCAATACAGGCCTTCCGGTCCCCACATACTGATCCGCTGGCCTTCCGGCCCTGTGAGCCAATCGAGGAACGCGAAGATCGCTTCGGGATCTTTGGCCGTTTTGGAGATAACGCTGACGTTCCATCCGAGCTGGTTGTAGGTGCCGGGGAAAATTTTGTTCTTGTCCAGACCTTCTTTGTGCACTGGCCAGACCATGATATAGCCTGCTTCCGGATCTTCCTCGCTGAGCAGGGAATTGCCGATAGCCCCGAATTCGGTCGGGCTGGACGCCACGTAGACGGCCGCTTTGCCGGTAATGATCTTCTGTTCCACCTGTTCCAGCGGCTGCGTAAAAGCGTCCTGGCTGATCAGTTTGTCCCGGTACAGCTGATTGAAGTAGACCAGCGTTTCGCGGAATACCCCGTCCGTAAACACCGAATTCAGCGTATCGCCCGAAGGAACGGCCATCATGCTGAGCGAGCTGTACAGATAAGGACGGTTCTCCGCAAAAGCCGAAGTCATGATATCGATCGCTCCGGCGGACTGCCCGACTTCGAGCGGCACGACGTCCGGATATTTTTCTTTGACCTGCTTCAGATAGGCGTACAGGTCTTCGGTCGTTTCAAGCGACGGCTTGCCGAGCTCGTTGTAGATTTTCTTATTGACCATATAGCCGGCATTGCCGTTGGGCTGCGTCGTATACCAGTTCGGGAACTGATACAGTTTGCCGTCTTCCGAACGAAGCATATCGAGCGTTTCTTCGCCGGCCCATTTTTTGAGATTCGGATATTTGTCCAGATAATCGTCGAAAGGCACGATCGCCCCGGCTTTGCGCAGCGTCTCGACATCCGCGCCGCGCTCCATCCACATCACGTCCGGCAGCTCGCCCGACACGATCATCGTGCTCAGCTTCTGCTTGGCCTGGCCGCCGGAACTGATCGGAACGACGTTGACCTTCTTGTTGGCCTTGATCCATTCCGACGCTTTGTCCTCGCCCCAGTTCGGCATCGTGTACCAGTCGTAATGACCGTAGAACGAAAACTCCAGCGGACTTTCGCCGAGCACGTAAGCGTCTTTGCCCCCGCCTTCGGCCGAGGTGCCGCTGCCCCCTTTGGCTTCTCCGGAGCCCGATGAGCCGCCCCCCGTACATCCTGTCAGTGTGAGTGTCAATGCCAGCAGAACCGATCCGAAACGCAGTGCCTTTTTACCGTTGCCCATCGCTTTGCCCCCTTCGCCGCTTTTGTTTATTCTTTCAGAGAACCGACCAGCACACCTTTGACGAAATACTTTTGCAGGAACGGATAGACGCACAAAATGGGAATGGTTGCGACCATCATCGTGGCCATCGACAGCGATTTGGAGGTGACGGCCTTCATCCGGCTCATCCGGCCCTGGGCCGCCGAATCCATCTGCGCCATCTGCTCGCTCATAATGTTGGAATTCAAAATCTGCTGCAGCTTCGTCTGAATCGGGAGCAGATCGGCGTTGCTGATATAGATGCTCGGCGTAAACCAGTCATTCCAGTGATACACGGCCGTGAACAGCGACAAGGTGGCGATGACGGGACCCGACAAGGGAAGCACGATCCGAAACAGAACGCCCCAGTTGGAACAGCCGTCGATTTTCGCCGATTCTTCCAGTCCCGCCGGCATGCTTTTGAAAAAGGTACGGAAGATAATCATGTTCCACACGCTGATCATCCCGGGAATAATCATGACCCAGAAGGTGTTGAACAAATCGAGCGAGCGGATCAGCAGGAAAGTCGGAATCAAACCGCCGCTGAAATACATCGTGATGATACAAAAGATCATGTAGCCTTTGCGGCCGATCAGTTCGGACCTGCTCATGCCGTACGCGAAGATGGCCGTGGCTCCGATCGAGAGAAGCGTGCCGATCAGCGTACGCATCACCGAGATCGCGAAGCCGTTCACCAGGCGGCTGTCTTCGAAGACGACCTGGTAATTTTCCAGCGTAAAAGCTCTTGGCCAGAAGGTAATGCCGCCGCGCAAAGTATCCGTTCCGTTGTTGAACGAAATGACCGCCGCATTCCAGAACGGATAGAAAGCGACAAAAGCCATGACGGCGAGCAGCGCATAGACCGCCGTAAGCAGCATGCGGTCTCCGGTTGAAGGCTTCATGCCAACGCACCTCCGTTTCGATTTACCATAGGCTGTTGCCCGAGCGGCGCGCCGCGTAATTCGCCCCGACCAGCAGCAGGACGCCGAGCAGCGATTTGAACAGTCCCGCGGCGGTTGCGTACGAATACCGGTTGTTCTGGATCCCGGTCCGGTACACGTATGTATCGAGTACGTCGCCCACGTCCCTCAATACCGGATTGGACCCGAGCAGCAGGATGTCTTCGAATCCCGCGCTCAGCAGATTGCCGATCGCCAGAATGAGGAACACGATCACAACCGGCATAATCGAAGGCAGCGTAATGGAAAAGATTTGTCTGAGCTTGCCCGCTCCGTCCATGGCCGCCGCTTCGTGCATGGACGGGTCGACGCCGGCGATGGCCGCCAGATAGACGATCGAAGCGAATCCGATTTCTTTCCAGACGCCGGTCGTCACGAGAATCGTCCAGAAGTATTCCGGCAGGGAAAGGAAGTTAATCGGCTCTTTGACCAAGTTCAGACTCTGCAGCAGCATGTTGACACTCCCGTTTTCCGTGGACAGCATCGACATGACAAATCCCGAAACGATAACCCAGGACAGAAAGTGCGGCAGGTAGCTGATCGTCTGTACGACCTTTTTGAACATCCGGTGCTTGACCTCGTTCAGCATCAGCGCCAGAAGAATCGGAGCCGGGAACCCGATCAGCAGCTTCAGCAGACTGATTACGATCGTATTGCGGATGACCGTCCAGAACTCGGGAGCGCCGAAGAACATTTCGAAATGCTTGAACCCGACCCAGGGACTTCCGGAAAACCCATCGAACAGGCTGTAATCCTGAAACGCCATCAGCACGCCGTACATCGGAATATAGCTGAAGACCAAGATGAACAGCAGCGCCGGCAGCACCATCAGTTGAAGATCCCACTGCCTGCCAATCCGTTTGAACAGCGACGGCTTGGCCTTTTGTTTCTCGACGGATATCCGGTGCGTGGTATTCTGCATACGGACCCCCTTTCCCTAGCCATGTGTAAGTAGGCATCACCGCTGGAGTGACTTTTCCTGACTCAATCTTACTCGGGCAGAGGAGCTTCCACTCCGCCAAAATGATCGGAAACCGGTACTATCTTCCTGCAGCATGAATTTACTTTGCTCCGAATCAGTCTGGGCTCGGTGCCGATATGGCGTTTGAACAGGCGGTTAAAATTGGACAAAGTGCGGAATCCGCATTCCATGGCGATATCCACGATCTTCAAATCGGTCGTCTCCAGCAGGCGGTACGCATTCTCCAGGCGAATCTGGATCAGGTAGGTCAGCGGCGAGACGCCGACGGCACGGCGGAAAATATCGCTGAAGCGGGAAGGGCTGAGATAAGCGAGGCCCGCCAGTTCTTCCAGCGTCCACGAATGGGCATGCCGGTCTTCCATGGCGCGGATCACAAGGCGAATCTTCTCAAGCTGGGCGAAAGAAACGGGGTTCTTGCCCGGCTCGACATTCTCCTGGCGGAAATGCCGGTTAACCTGGACGAAAAACTGCAGCATATAGGCATAAACGACGGACACGTAAGAAGCGCGCGCCGAGTCGTGTTCTTCCTGAATCGCCAGCAGCAGCTCGCGCAGAGCCGGCAGGCGGGGATGGGCGCGATCGAGAACAGGCGTGAAATACACGCCCATTTCTTTGAACGGACTCAAGATGTCGGGATCGGAACGCTGGCTGCCCATAAACCAGGCGGCGTCGAACGTGATGACCTGCATGACCAGCCCTTCCTTCTCGTAGGCGCAGTGCAGCGCCCCCGACTGGATCAGCACGATATCCCCGGCTTCGAAATCGTAGGTCACCCCGTTGATGATGTAGTAGCCGGTACCCGCTTTGATCATATTGATCTCCAGGGCATCATGGGCATGCAGCCGCTGATACTGGGTGGTTACCCCGATCGTATCCGAGAGGTGAATCGGGTATTCCCTCGGAAAAACCACCTTTTCTTTCAGCCTGCTGTCGTTCAAAATGACGCTCATCGTTATCCCCCCGTTTCTTTTGTTGAACGCTCCCGCACATTGCTGGTTGTTACAGAATTTGTTCATTGATTGCTGTATCTTACTGAATTTCTCTGAAAAATACCTCTTTTGCCCGTACACCCCCCTATATTAGGATGAGGTTCGATTCGCGTCAACATAGATTACATCACCGAAAAGGTTTTCAATAAAAGCCCCTCTTTCTTGGCAAGGCCTGGCCGCTGTCTTTGATCCGAAAAAACGCAAAAAACCTCCCGCTCTGTCCGAACGGGAGGTCTGAATGGTTGAATATGGGGAATGCTGTCGCTTCGATTCGCGCCTCAGGACTGCTGCATCTCTGAAGGCAGTTCCATTTTGCGCGCCAGCATCTCTTCGCGCAGAGTCGCCCACTGCTCGCGGGAAGCGCGAATCATGCCCGCATCCATGATCCGCTGATCATGGATAACGCGCGAGAACCAGCGTACCGCTTCGTTGAACTCGCCCATGCGGCGGCAGAGTTCCCCGATCAGGTACATCAGACGGGCATCGCTCGGACCGGCCGATTCCGTCTCGTAGACGCGTACGTACGAATCGCGTGCGAACCCGATAAAGCGGGCTTCCTGCTCTTCGTTGCCGGCGTAGCGGTACAGCCAGGCAATATGGTGCAGCAGACTTGCGACAATCCGCTCTTTGTCCTGGATCACCTGGGCGCAGATCAGCGCAAGTTTGTAAGTCTCCAGTGCGCCTTCGAGAGTCCGTTTGCCGCCGTACTCTTTCTTTTTCGCCGCGGCTCCGAGTTTCTCCTCGAATCGCTTGCGCTGATCCGCATTCAATACGGCCGCGGAGTTTTCCGTAAAAGCAAAACCGCAGTGCGGACAGACCCGAACGACGTAATAATCCGGGTTTTCGTTTTTGTAATAGGCGCAAAAGTCCGAGTCCCGCCGGATCGTCTGTTTAAAACTCGGCCGCACCCGGCTCGTTTCGAACTTTTTGTCGCAGCACACGCAGGCGGTCGTCATTTGAAACAGCGGATCAATCTCCATAGTGATAAGCCCTTCTTTCTGATGTCTTGTGCAAGGCTGCGTCCGGTTACGGGGTATTCACAAAATGATAAGCCGGACCTTTGAGACGGGCAATCACGAATTCACGCAGCTCGTCCTCCACTTCGTTCTCTCGGAGCGCCGCATTCATGCAGGCCAACCAGGCCTCCGCCCGTTCGTTGGTCACCGGAAAACGCATATGGCGCGCCCGCATCATCGGATGCCCGTGCTGCTCCGAATAAAGCGGCGGACCGCCGAAGAACTGGGTCAGAAACTGCTGCTGCCGCTCAATGACCGGTTGAATATCCTCAGGAAACAGCGGCGCCAGCAGAGGCTCCTGCACCACGTTTGCGTAAAAGGTTTCGATAATGCGCCGCAGGCCGGCTGATTCGCCAAGCTGCTCGTAGATGTTCTGTTCGGAGTTCATATCCATTACCCGCTTTCGCATCCGATTTCGTGTGGGATGATCGTTTTGGTCCTCCGGAAGGAGGCACTCTTGTATTATAGCAAACTGTCGGCCTTTTCAGACCGGACTTTGTGCACAGTTTCCATGAAAAACAAAAAGCGCCGGGCCTGTGCCCCGCGCTGAAGCTGCTGCCGCGCGTCCGTCCCCCGGAACCGCAGCTATGTTAGACTAGAGTCTCAATATCCGCTCCATTCCTCTTCCCCGGTATGTTCCAGAGAAACGCGGATCACGTAGACAAAAGCGCATACCATGATAGCCGTTACGATACTCATTTGACCACTCCGTCCATCTCGAATTTAAGGACAACGTGCCGACATTCGGTACATGTAATCCGCCAAAAGGCCGGAAATAGAGTTTGGTTTTTTTATTCTATCATAGTTCATCAAAAAATAAAGCCATTTTGCAACCGCTTTCTCCAGGTTTGATAAGAAAATGCGCAAAAAAACTTTTTGTGCGACGGGGATGGTCCGGCATGTTAAAATGAACGGGAACAGGTGCCGGCAGAACCGCCGGCCGCAAGCCAAAACGCCGAGCAAAGGAGCGTTCAACCGTTGAAATATTATGTACTGGATCGCGGCGATCAACTGTCGATCGATTTGAGCCAACAATTCCATAAACTCGCGGCCGAAAAAGGATTCGAAATGGATTCCGAGTCTCCGGAGATCGTCGTTTCGATCGGCGGCGACGGCACGATGCTGCATGCGTTCCACTCGTTTATCGACCGTATTCCGGAGATCGCTTTTGTCGGGGTCCATACCGGGCATCTCGGTTTTTATGCCGACTGGAAAGCCCAGGATCTGCCCGAACTGATCAAATTCATGTCGGGAGCGGGCGAAGGCGGACTGGGTCCGAAGATCGTCAAGTACCCGCTGCTGGAACTTGAGATCGAACGCAAATCGGGAACTTCGATCCATACCGTATTGAACGAATTCGCTATCAAAGGCGCCGAAGCGACCATGGTCGTCCAAATCGATATCAATGACGAAGTATTCGAGATGTTCCGCGGCGACGGGATCTGCGTATCCACGCCGTCGGGCAGTACCGCCTATAACCGGGGCCTCGGCGGTGCGATCATGCACCCGACCCTCGAGGCGCTGCAGATCGCGGAGATCGCTTCGATCAACAACCGGGTCTTCCGTACGCTCGGTTCGCCGCTTGTGCTTCCGAAGCACCATCACTGCGATATCTACTCGCGCAAGGAGCAGCGGCTGCTGCTGACCATGGATCACCGCTACCTGGCGATCGACGATCTGGTCTCGGTCCGCTGCCGCGTATCGAGCCAGAAGATCAGCTTTGCGCGGTATCGCCCGTTTCCGTTCTGGAACCGGGTACGCGAAGCGTTCCTGGGCTGATCCGTTCGGAGATCCTTATTCCCACAAAAAGCACGCTCGCGGTTCGCAGACACCGCACGCGAGCCGAACTCCACACTCAAAAAGGGTACAAAAAAGCGGCTCGCTCGAGCCGCTTTTTTGTACCCTTTTCTTGAAACTTCCGTTTTCCTTAGAAGTCCCTTTCGGACGTTACTTGGCCGTTTCCTGATCCGGACGGGAAGCTTCGTTCGGAGCCGGGGCCGTCCCGGCGTTCGGATTCGGCTGTGCCGCCTGTTCGCGGCTTGGACGTTCGCCTCCGTCGCGTCGCTGTCCGGATCTCGACTCGCCGCCGCGATCCTCGCGTTTGCGGTTGCGGCCGCTCGGCTGAGCGTTCGGCTCGCCGCCGGATGCCTTCGGCTTGTCTTTGTCGCGGCCCGAATGGTCGCGGTTCGGACGTTCGCCGCGCTGCCCGTTCTTTTTGCCCGAATGGCCCTGCGCTTTTTCTTTGGATTCCTGTGCATTGGGTTCCTGGACGCCCTGCGTCCGGTCCCCGCGGCCGTTTTTGGAATCCCGGTCGCTTCGGCCGCCGCGCTGTTCCTTGCGTTCTTTCGGAGACGTATGCTCGCTTCTCTCCTTGGCGGCTTCCTGGGTCTTATGCGATTCGCGGGTTTCCCGAACCGGTTCCTTGAGCTCGCCGAGATCTTCGTACAAAGCCGCTTCCGCCGGGTCTTTGACATCCCGCATATCTTTCACTTTGCGCAGAACGAAGTAAGCACAGCCGAAGTTGCAGTGTTCCGTAATATAGTCGGTTGTAAAAGAAACCTGGGATTCCTTCGCCGCTTTGGGCTGTCCGTCGCGGTACATCCCTTTGAGACGCAGCTGGTTGTATCCCCAGTCTCCGACGATGTAATCGTAGCGCTCCAGAATTTCGCTGTAGCGGCCGCGGAACGCTTCCGCATTCCAGCCGTTTTTGTGGTTGATCATCACTTCATAGACTTTACCGCCGATTTGAAACAACAAATTTCCCTCCCCTGCCGAAACGATAGCTGTCGTAAAACTCTATATGGTTCTGGCTCTGTCCCTTCAATAAGGAATGCCCAGGCCTGTAAAAATATTTGTAAAGCTACCCCCATTATAACGGCGGCGGTTAAAAAAACCAATAAGGTATTGCGCAGCACCGGGGTTCGCACCCCGAATTGCGTGCCTCTCGTTACGGACCGACCCGGCTTCGGTACTCTCTCGGCGATACTCCCGTAATCCGCTTGAATACCCGGGAAAAGTAGAACATGTCCCGGTAGCCGAGCCGTTCCCCGATTTCTTTGACGCTCATGTCGGTATTCAGCAGCATATGGCCCGCTTCTCCCGTACGCAGACGGTGCAGAAACTCGTTGAACGGATACCCCGTATACTCGTGCACGATTCGGCGCAGCGTCGAGACCGATACATGATGCCGGGCAGCCATATCCGAGACTGTCGGCGGCAGATGCAGCACGCTCTGGATATCCTCGATGACTTTCTGCACCAAAAGCTCCCGCCGGCCCGCTTCGCGTTCTTCCCCGCCGGCGGCGATTTCGTACACAAACTGTTCCAGCTGCATCGCCGCCCGGTCGAGATTGCCCGGTGTCCCGCTGCCGACCAGCCGGAGCAGGTTCTCAAGCCTCTGGAGCAGCGCTTCGCCCACCGCCAGACCATGAACCTGGCCTTCAGGCGGCAGCCAGCCCCGGCGCCATTCTTCGACCCTTTCCCCTTCGGCCGTAAAATAGTATTCGTCCCAATACCCGCCGGGGTCGGGGCCGTAGTCGAACAGCGCTCCCGGATAGACGCAGAACCAGGATCCCGCCTCGACGCGCTGCGTTTCCCCGCCGTCGACCCGGTAATGTCCCCGTCCCCCCGTAATCAATACGATCGCCCAGTAATGGAACTGAACATTCTCCCGCTGCAGCGTCCTGCCCGGCAGATGTCCCGCGTTCACCAGCGCAATCGACTTGATGCGCCGGCGGACGGGATCGAACGGCGGCGAGAAGACGCGAATCGGAACCGGACTGATCGTATAGTCCATATACTGGGTCATCCTGAACATTCTCTCCTTTGCTCCGCTATGTTAAATTAGACCTGTCACATCGGTTATCCATGAACAAATATAACATATGAATCCCGAAAGGATGAATTCGGCCATGGAATTTGTACGTATCGGTCTTATCGGATGCGGTTCGATCTCGGATGCCCACCTGCAGGCTTACGCGTCAAATCCGCAGGTTCGCCTCACTGCGGTATGCGACCTGAACGAAGAGCGCGCCCGGCAAACGGCGGAGAAATACGCAATTGCCGACGTCTACGGAGACTACCGCGAGCTGCTCGCTTCTGCGGAGGTCGATGCCGTCAGCATCTGCACCTGGAACAACTCCCATGCGGCAATCAGTATCGAAGCGCTGCACGTCGGCAAACATGTCCTGTGCGAAAAACCGCTCTGCAAAACGGTAGACGAAGCCCTGGCGATCGAACAGGCGGTCCGGGAAAGCGGGCGCGTGCTTCAGGTCGGCTACGTGCGCCGGCATGCCTCCAATATCGAAGTGCTCAAACGCTTTATCGATGCGGGCGAGCTGGGCGAGCTGTACTATGCCAAAGCCAGCCTGATTCGCCGCCTCGGCAACCCGGGCGGCTGGTTTGCGGACGAGGAGCGTTCGGGCGGCGGGCCGCTGATCGATATCGGCGTCCATGTCATCGATCTATGCTGGTATCTGATGGGCAGACCCAAAGTCGCTTCCGTCACCGGGAACACCTACCGCAAGCTCGGCAACCGTTCGAACATCGAGAATTTCTCGTATTACCAGGCGGCCGATTTCGACCCGTCGGTCAACACGGTCGAAGACATGGCCAACGCGCTGATCCGGTTCGAGAACGGAGCTTCCCTTGCGGTCGACGTCAGTTTCTCCCTGCACGCCCGCAAAGATTCGTCGCAGATCGCCGTGTTCGGCGATCGCGGCGGCGCGGAGATCGAACCGGCCTTGTCGATCGTCACCGAACGCCACAATACCATCTTGAATATCGATCCCCAGCTGACTACGCCGGGCTTCGATTTCATAGACAGCTTCAAGCGCGAAATCGGCCATTTCGTCGATCTGTGCCAGGGCAAAGGAGAAAATCTGTGCCCGGTCGAAGACGGCGTGGATATGATCCGTCTGTTGAACGCCATTTACCGCTCGGCCGCCGAAGGCCGGGAAATCCGTTTGGATGGGGGAGAATAACGATGACCGCAAATCTGCAACTTACCCACAAAATCGGCGTGATCGTGGACAGCTTCGGAATCGGTGTCACCGAAGGGCTCAAGAAAGCCAAAGAAGTCGGAGCCGACGGCGTCCAGATCTATGCCGTATCCGGCGAGATGGACCCGGCTGTGCTGGTCGGCGCCAAACGGCGCGAGCTGCGGGACTTTATCGGGAGCCTGGGGCTTGAAATCTCGGCCCTGTGCGGCGATCTGGCGGGCCACGGGTTCCAGGACGCTTCCGTCAACCCGGAGAAAATCGAGAAGTCCAAACGAATTCTCGATCTGGCGCTCGAGCTCGGCACGAACGTCGTCACGACCCATATCGGCATCGTTCCCGAAGACCGCAGCGGCCCGATCTATGAAGCGATGCACCGCGCCTGCGAAGAACTCGCCCGGTATGCCAGCAGCCAGAATGCCTACTTTGCGATCGAGACCGGACCCGAACCGGCCGCCCATCTCAAAAGTTTTCTCGACACGCTTGGAGGCAAAGGAGTATCCGTCAACTTCGATCCGGCCAATATGGTTATGGTCACCGGAGACGATCCCGTCCGGGGCGTTCATCTGCTGAAAGACTATATCGTGCACACCCATGTCAAAGACGGACGCCGTCTGCGCGAAGTCGATCCGAAGAAAGTTTACGGCTATCTCGGCTACAGCGCGATGGACCATGAAGCGATCGCCGATATGGCTTCCGGCGGAGCCGACTTCATCGAACTGCCGCCGGGCGAAGGCGACGTGGACTTCGACGCCTATTTCCGGGCTCTGCAGGAAATCGGCTATACCGGTTACCTGACGATCGAACGCGAAGTCGGCAGCGACCCTGCCGCGGATATTGCCGGCGCGGTCCGGTTTATTGAGCGGTATCGCGGAAACGCCTGATCGTTGCACTTCGTCCCCCAAGGAGGATACTTATGAAACTAGGAATCAGTTCATACAGTTTGTATCAGGCTATGCAGCAGGGCCGCCTGACTATTGAAGAAGGGTTGGACTGGGCGGCCGGAATCGGCGGCCGGCATATCGAGATCGTGCCGGGTCTGGGTTTTGGCTTCGATGAAGATCCCGGGCTTGAAGAGCGGCTCGTCGGCCGTGCCCAAGAGCTGGGTCTGGAACTTTCGAATTATGCGATTGGCGCGAACTTTATTACGGACAGCGAAGCGTCGTACGAAGAAGAAATTGCGCGGGTGATCTCCGAAGTCGATCGCGCCAATCGTCTGGGCATCAAGCTGATGCGCCACGATGTCGCTTCGCGCGAAGACACCTCCATTCTCCGGTTCAACGAAGACCTGGAGCAGATCGCGGCGGCCTGCCGGCGCATCGCCGACCATGCGGCCGGGTACGGGATCACAACCAGCGTCGAGAACCACGGCTATTACGTTCAGGCAAGCGACCGGGTGCAGACGCTGGTCCATGCGGTGGATCGGCCAAACTTCCGCACGACGCTGGATGTCGGCAATTTTGTCTGTGTGGACGAGAATCCGCTGACTGCCGTCCGCAACAATTTGCCGATCGCTTCCATGGTGCATATCAAAGACTTCTATATCCGTCCGTCCTCCCGCAATCCCGGGGAAGGCTGGTTCACCAGCGCGGGCGGCAGCTATCTGCGCGGCGCGATTGCCGGTCACGGCGATCTCGATCTGCAGGCTATTCTCGCTCGGGTCAAATCTTCCGGTTACGACGGCTTCCTGTCGATCGAATACGAAGGCATGGAAGACTGCCTCGAAGGAACACGAATCGCTTTCAACAATGTTCGGCGGATTTGGGACGGAGTTTGAACAGGGTTCGTACGCAAAAGGCCTTTCCCCTTGATACAGGGAAAGGCTTTTTTTGAGAATTATTTTGGATACCTTTTGTTGTTCGGGGCACGGCGGTCGAACTAATTCAACCGCTGCCGTACCGCCTCGAACAGCAGCACCGAAGCGGCCATTGCCACATTCAGCGATTCCGCACGGCCCGGCATCGGGATAATGATCGTTTCGTCCACGAACGCTTCGACTTCCGGAGAGACACCGCCGCCTTCGCTGCCGAACACGAACCACGTCGCGCCGCGGTAATCCGCTTCGTAGCAGTTTTGCCGCGCCTGAAGACTGGTGCTGACAATCTTGGCCGACGCTTCGCGCGCCTGCGGCAGCAGTTCGGTCAGATCGCCTTCCACGATCGGCAGATGAAACAGCGAGCCCATCGTCGAACGCACCGTTTTGGGATTGTAGATATCCGCGCAGCCCCGGCCGATGAGCACGCCCGCCGCACCCGCGGCATCGGCGGCCCGGATGATCGTGCCGACGTTGCCGGGGTCCTGTACGCCGTCCAGCACCGCAACCAAGCCGTTTGCTGCCTCCAGGACGTTTGCAAGTTTCGCCGACGATTTGCGTACGACGGCGAATACCGGCTGCGGTGTTCTCGCTTCGGTGCATTTGGAGACGATCGCAGCCGAGACGGCGATCCAATCCGTACTGCTGCTTCGCGCATCCTGGGCCAATTCGGCCGGCACGCCCCGCGCCATGTCATAGGCGACGCATTCCACATCGGCTCCCGAGCGCAGAGCCTCCTGCACCAGATGCACGCCTTCTACCATATATTTCCCCTGGCGGTCGCGGTGCTTTTTCTCCAGTAGGCCTGCCCATTCTTTCACGCGGGCATTCGACGTCGATTCGATCTGCGCATGTCGCATCCGTTTCTCCCTCCCCTTCTTAATGTCCGTTAAAAAATCGAAAGGTATCGCAACAGCGATACCTTCATGTCCTTGCCTTATATCTTATCTAACCCATCCAACGGTTAGAAATCCTGCCTTTGCGAGAAGCGCCCCCAGCTTCTTACTCGAACAGGAATTTTCCCTAGCCGTGCTTGTCGAACGCCAGCTCCAACCGGACCAGATCGTCCCGCTCGCCGACGATGACGAGCACATCGCCTTCCCATAGACGTCCGTGCGGCTCCGGAGAAATATTCATCTTGCTTCCCCGGCGTACCGCAATGACGTTGCAGCCGTATTTTTGCCGCAAATTCAGCTCGATCAGGTTCTTCCCTACCATTCGTGCCGGGACCAGCATCTCGAAGATGCTGTAGTCGCCCGACAGCTCGATATAGTCGAGAATATTCGGCGAGGTGAGATTGTGCGCCACCCGCGTTCCCATGTCCCGCTCCGGAAAAATCACCTTGTCCGCACCGATTTTGCTGAGCACTTTGCCGTGCAGCTCGTTTTGGGCTTTGGCGATAATCATCGGCGCATTCATTTCTTTCAGGATCAGCGTGGTGAGAATGCTCGCCTGGATATCCTGTCCGATCGCGACCACGACGACATCGAAGCTGCGGATTCCGAGCGCTTTGAGCGCTTCGTCATCCGTGGAATCCGCCGATACCGCGTGGGTGACAAGGCTCGAAATCTCCTGGGTACGCTGCTGGCTGGCATCGATCGCCAGCACGTCGAAGCCCATCTGGCTCAGTGTTTTGGCTACACTGGATCCGAACCGGCCCATACCGATAACCGCGTACTGCTTTTTACCTTTTCCCATTTTCCCCGGCCTCCTTAAAAATCAGGGCGCCATTTCAAGGAACTGGGCGTCCGGATTTTTATCGATCGCAGTGCGCATGGCGTATTCATTCTCGAACAGCGCGACATAGTTGCCTTTTTTGTCTTTGACGAGCGTGGAGTTGATCCGGAATTTCGAAGGGTCGATCTCCGGGGCCACGATCCAGCGTGCAAATTGGAACGATTGGCGCTGCAGCTGTACATCGACGCCGTACTCGTTTTTCATCCGGTACTCGAACACTTCGAATTGGAGCTGTCCGACTACCCCGAGAATCGTATCGTCGAAGCTGACCGTGCGGAACACCTGGATCGTGCCTTCTTCCGTCAGCTGGTCGATTCCTTTTTGGTACTGCTTGTGCTTAAGCGCATTTTTGGCCGTGACTTTGGCGAAGATTTCCGGCGAGAACGTCGGAAGCTCGTCGAATTCGAAGCTTTGGCCTTCCACCAGCGAATCGCCGATCCGGAAAATGCCCGGGTCGAACAATCCGATAATGTCGCCGGCGTATGCCGTTTCGACGATATCGCGGTCCTGGGCCAAGAACTGCTGCGGCTGGGCCAGCTTGATGTCTTTGCCGACGCGAACGTGCTTGACGCTCATCCCCCGCTCGAACTTGCCCGATACGATACGCAGGAACGCGATCCGGTCGCGGTGCGCCGGGTTCATGTTCGCCTGGATCTTGAACACGTAGCCGCTGAATTTCTCGCGTACCGGTTCGATCTCGCCTTCCGTGCTGCGGCGCGGAGCCGGCTTCGGCGCGAGTTCCAGGAAATTCTGCAGGAAGGTCTGCAGGCCGAAGTTGTTGATCGCACTGCCGAAGAAGAGAGGCGTCAGCTCGCCGCGCGCCACTTTTTCGGGATCGAATTGATCGCCCGCTACGTCCAGCAGTTCAAGTTCTTCAGCCAGCTGGTTCGCGTGATACTCGCCGGCCATCTGCGAAATGATCGGATCGCGGTAGTCGTCGACTTTCTGGACTTTGATCTGCGAGTGGTCGTCGCCCTGGAACAGCTCGACCTGATTCTTCATCCGGTCGTAGATGCCGTTCAGCTCGCGCCCCATCCCGATCGGCCAGTTCATCGGAACGGCGCGGATGCCGAGCACCTGTTCCAGTTCTTCCATCAGGTCGAACGGACTGCGGCCTTCGCGGTCGAGTTTGTTGATAAAGGTAAAGATCGGAATCCCGCGCTTCGCGCAGACCTGGAACAGCTTGATCGTCTGCGCTTCCACGCCTTTGGCTACGTCGATCAGCATGACCGCACTGTCGGCCGCCGTCAGCGTCCGGTACGTATCTTCACTGAAATCCTGGTGACCCGGCGTATCCAGAATATTGATGCGGTGACCGTCGTAGTCGAACTGCATGACCGAGGATGTTACGGAAATCCCCCGCTGCTTCTCGATTTCCATCCAGTCGCTTGTCGCATGCTTGCTTGCTTTACGGGCTTTGACCGTTCCGGCCAGACGAATAGCGCCGCCGAAGAGCAGCAGCTTCTCCGTCAACGTCGTTTTCCCGGCATCCGGGTGAGATATAATAGCAAAAGTTCTGCGTTTCTCGACTTCATCGCGCAAAACCTTTTCTTCAGCTTCGTTCATGTTCACATTCCCTTCTGTATCGTACGTCTTCATCCCTGTATTGTACCATAATTAGAGCCCGGACAAGGATAGAATCTGGATCGAAAAAAGGGACGGTGCGCAATTTTCGTTACCGATCCGAATCGCGGCGGAACGAACGCGCGTATTCCCGCACCTTATCGTTGTCATATTCGCCCAGCAGACGGTTCAGATGCCGCTCTACTTCCGCCAAAGCTTTCGGTAAACAGGTACATGAACGGCGGCACCTCGCTCCGGAATCCGCCGGTGGATCAAAAAGAAAAAGCCGCCGTACAGCCGGAATATCCGGCCGCACGGCGGCTGATCTGCGGCTTTGGGCCGCTATATGCTGCAATCGGCTTAGCTGCTCGAAGCGGCTACCCAGATTACATTGTCTTCTTCTTCCCCGTTTACCGGCCACCAGTGGAACCCGTCGCGGGCAAGCAGTTCGTCCGCTTCTTTGGGTCCCCAGCTTCCGGCCGGATAAGAACTGACATCCGACGGATTTTCTTTCCAGGCGGCGTCGATTTTGTCGACAAACGCCCAGGCCGAAGCCACTTCGTCCCAACGCGTGAAGTAGGTGGAATCGCCTTTGGCGGCATCGTGGATCAGGCGCTCGTAAGCTTCCGGCGAGTTGATGCCCACCAGGCAGCTTTGACAGAACTCCATTGCCACCTGCGCGATTTCGGATTCCGAACCCGGCTTCTTGGCGTTGATCTTGAAGTAGATGCCTTCCATCGGATTGACGCGGATGACGAGCAGGTTCGGCTGCAGGTCGTGCTTTTGTCCGAGGTAGATATTGCCCGGCATCTTCTTGAATTCGATCACGACTTCCGTCGTTTTGACCGGCAGGCGTTTGCCTGTACGGATATAGAAAGGAACGCCGGCCCAACGGAAGTTATCCACGGATACGCGAGCCGCGAAGAACGTCTCGGTATTCGAATTCGGATCGACTTTGTCTTCTTCGCGGTACCCCGGCAGGTCTTTGCCTTTGCTTTGCCCGGCCGTATACTGGCCGCGCACGACATTGGCTTTGACTTCGGCGGCATCGGCGAAATGATGCAGCGAACGCAGCACTTTCACCTTTTCGTCGCGCAGGTCTTCCGCAAGCGGACGGCTAGGCGGTTCCATCGCGATCATCGTGAGCAGCTGGAGGATATGGTTCTGTCCCATATCGCGCAGCGCGCCCGCGTGATCGTAATAGCCGCCGCGTTCTTCGACGCCGACCGTCTCGCCCAGCGTAATCTGTACGTTGGCGATATATTTGTTGTTCCAGAGCGACTCGAAGAACAGGTTCGAGAACCGAATGGTTTCGATGTTCTGCACCATCTCCTTGCCGAGATAATGGTCGATCCGGTAGATCTCGTCTTCCTTGAACACATGGCCCAGCTCTTCGTTCAACTTCTCGGCCGACTTAAGATCGTAACCGAAAGGCTTCTCGATGACCAGACGATGCCAGCCTTCGTTGTCGAGCATGCCTCCTTCGCGCAGGTTCAGCGAGACGCTGCCGAACAATTCCGGCGCCAGCGCCAGATAGAAGAGTCGGTTGCCCGGAATCGAGAACTTCTTCTCGATCTGTTCCGTCTGTTCTTTGAGTTCCTGGAACCCCGCTACATTGTTGATGTCGAGGGATTTATATTCGAAGTGTTCCGCAAATTTGTTCCACTTCTCCTGGTCGGAAGATTTGTACCGTCCGAATTCCTGGATCGAGCGGAATACGTCGTCACGAAACTCTTCGTTCGTACGAGGACGCCGAGCCACTCCGACCACGGCAAAATCCTCCGCCAATTTTCCTTCCCGGTACAAGCTGAAAATGGCCGGGAACAACTTGCGACGGGCCAGGTCTCCGGTAGCCCCGAAGATGAAAAAAACCGCGCCCGGTGCTTTCAATGCTTCAAGATTTTGATTGTCCGCCATAGCTCCCCATTCTTCCTGTATTAGTATAGTATCTCTTGTCTTTATGTCTGACTCTTAATTCTCCGCGTTAGCGCGCAGAAAGAAAGATGTGATGTCATTTTAACATATCCCTCAAATTGATGCTATCGTATCGATATCATTTATGCTGATCCAACATGAAGGTTTCATTAATATTACCACCACCAAAAAGGCCGGCAGAATCACGCCGGCCTTGGCCAAAACAAGGAGAACGTTTTCAATCGGCGAGTTTCACTTCGCCGTACACTCGCGTATCCGCCCAGTAAGGCAGATTCTTGTCGACCCAGCTGAGATACGTATCCCGCTTGCCGTCTCCGTTCGAATCGTCGTTGGCACTGGCATTGAAGCCGATGATATCGCCTACTTTCGGAGTCAGCGCCGTATAAGGAACCGCCAGTTCAACCGTATAGCCGCCTTCGCGCTTGACCACCGCTTTTTTCACCTTCGACAGATCGAACCCGCGAATCGCGGAAGACAGCGAACCGTCGAGCCCGACGCGCAGTTGGTAGTCGCCTTCGGTACGCGTTCCGTTTTTCGCATTCCGTTCATCGACCCAGACTTCGACCGAATCGTTGTTTTCTTCCGAGCCCAGCGCATTCGGCGTCGCATCGCTCATCTCGAACAGATAGTACAGCGCCCCGTTATCCCATGCGATACGTGCGGTTCCGGCCGTGCCGTTGGGATCTCGGTTCAGCTGCAGGGGAGTCGAATTGATCCAGACATCGTCGACGGAACCGTCGATAACCGGTGTCCCCCGCGCAGCCGTATACGTGTCTTCTTCGCCTCCGCCCGGAGGCGCGGAATTCGGCAGATCGCTGACGACTTCCGCCCGCGACTGGTTGTACATCGGCGAGCCGCCTGCGTTTTCGACTTTGTTTTTCTCGAACAGCAGGGCTCCGACCGTCGTCCGCAAAATATGAATACCGTGGTTTACGGGATTTACGATCCGGTTCTTTTCAAATGAAGCCTCGATACGGGTTGAACCCAGGATCAGGATCCCGCTGTCCGCCGAGTCCCGAATCGTGTTTTTTTCGAACGAGGCATTCACGATACTCGGTTCTTTATTTGTCGCTTGAAGCCGAATGCCGCCTTTTTCCGGGATCGACGGGTTGCGGCTGTCTCCCACAATTTCGTTCTTGCTGACTTTCAGGTTGCGCACTTCGTACGTGCGGTAGCTGCCTTCCGAAGCAATAAAGATACCGGCTCCGCCCGTATAGGCAATTTTGTTTTTCTCGATCGTGACATCCGTCCCTCCGGATACGGTAATGCCCCGGGCATGGCCGCCCGAAACGTCGTTATCTTCAATCTTCACGCCGCTCACCCAGGCATTGTTCTTCTCGTACGAGACAACCGCGATCATATCGTCGCCGGTGTCGCGCACCGTGTTGTCTTCCACCCGGATATCGGCAGATCCTCCGGTGATATGGATGCCGTCGGCCAGCGTATTGCGGATCGTGTTCCGCTCGATTCCGCCTTTTTTTCCGTATACGATAATGCCCGCCGACGAACCTCCGTCAATCGTGGTATCCGTTACGGCAAAGCCGGAAGCTTCGGGCAGCACATGAACACGGGCGGAAATGGAACTGGATAAGCGGGTCGTCACCGGAACGGTGGTCAGAGCGACTTTGCGCAGCGAAGATCCGCTTCCCGCCAGCTGCACCGCCTGCCTGTTCGGATTGGTGCTTCGGAGAATCGACGATTCCCCTTTGCCCGCGAGATCGACGCCGTCCAGCACAATCACATCACTGTATAAAAAAGTACCCGGGGGCACATAAACGCTTTTCCCTGCCGCTTTGGCAGCCGCGACGGCCTGACGGATCGAATCCAAATCATCGGTGTTATCGTCCGGCACGGCTCCGTAATCGCCGATCGATACGACTTTTGCGGAAGCTTTCTGTTCTTCGGCCGCAAATACCGAACCGGATGTGGACACAGGAAGAACGAGGACGGAAGCTGTCAGCAGACAAACGAAGTTTTTCTTGATGGACATAGAGCAACCTCCTTCATAAGGGTGATGTTCCGGCAAACCGTTTGTTCAGGCCTTTCGCCCGAACCCCATCCTCTCCTCGCACTCTATTTGTTAAGCGCTTTCAAAGTATAATCCAACTTGATCGTTCCCTCGCCGAAATTACATAATATGTTAGTTGTAAAAAATCGAAATACCGTCCCCCCTTTTTTTTCGCAAAAAAAGAACCGTCCGACGAGGCGGCTGCACGGAAAGTTTCCGCACAGCTGCCCCTACTCGGCCAGTCCGTTTTTGTAAGCGTAAATGGCAGCCTGCGTCCGATCGTCGACATCCAGTTTGGCCAGCAGGTTGGTCACGTGAAACTTGACGGTTTTGATTCCGATAATCAGCTCGTCCGCAATCTCCTGGTTCGATCTGCCTTTGGCCAGCAGACGAAGCACTTCCATCTCCCGGTCCGTCAAATCTTCGTGCGGCGCGCGGGCGGGCGCCGGAGTGCGGAAACGATCCATCATTTTGGCGGCGACCTGCGATTCGAGAATCGATTGTCCGCGCATGGCTGCACGGATCGCATCGGCGACTTCGTTGGCTCTGGACGTTTTGAGCAGGTAGCTGAAAGCGCCGGCTTCGATCACCGGATACATTTTTTCGTCGTCCAGATAACTGGTCAGCACGATCACCTTGCAGTCGGGACAAATCTTGAGCACCTCGCGAGTGGCTTCGATCCCGTCCATGCCGTCCATCACCAAATCCATCAGAACCACGTCGGGCTTGTACTGCTGCGTCAGACGTACGCCTTCTTCTCCGCCGCTTGCCTCGCCGACGACTTCGATGCCGTCTTCCGTATCAAGCACGGCGGCCAGACCGATCCGCACCATCTCGTGATCGTCGACGAGCAGTACGCTAATGAGTTGTTCCGTCTCCATCGCTATTCCTCGCTCCCTCTTTGTCCCCCGTTTACCAGCGGCACGGTCAGCTCGATCCGCGTTCCTTTTCCCGGCGCGGTAATATAGCGGATCGAACCGCCGATCTCGCTGACCCGTTCCTGCATCAGGGACAGTCCGTAAGACGCCTGCTTTTTGTCGTCCAATTCAAAGCCGACCCCGTTATCTTTGAGTGACATGCGCAGCGCATCGCTCCGGCGCACGATCATGATCTCCATCTTGTCCGCTTTGGCGTGACGAAGCGTATTCGAGAGCGCTTCCTGCACGATGCGAAACAGATGGTTTTCGATTCCTTTGACCAGTTCCAGTCCGGCATCCATCTCCAGCTTGATTTCCATCTGCGCTTTGGCCTGGATCTCGCGCACCAGCTCGCTGAGTCCCTGGTACAGCGGCTTGCCTTCGAGATATACCGGACGCAGGTGCAGCAGCAGCGCCCGCATCTCGGACTGGGCGACGGAAGCCATTTCCTCGATCAGCTCCACCTGGCGCCTGGCTCTGGACAGATCTTTTTCAAAAGTCCGGCCCACCGCGGTCGCCGTCATCGAGATCGCAAACAGCTGCTGCGAGACCGCATCGTGCAGCTCGCGGGCAAGGCGCTGCCGTTCTTCGACAATCGCCGATACGCGGGCCTGTTCGGCCAGCTGCGCATTGTGGGTCGACAGGCGCTGCAGCGAACTGACCTGGTCTTCCCACTTTTTGCCGATGCGTTCGAGCTGTCCGGCCAACGCTTCCATTTCGCCGCCGAGCGGACCGACGGGACGCGCCGGATTGCCTTTTTCCCAATGGAGCAGCGTATCTTGAAGACGATCGTATTGAATCTTGATCTGAATCGATCGGTACAACCCATACAGCGCCCCGACGGTCACACAGACCGCGAGCAGGGTCAATCCGGCGCGGAGCTTGAACGGCCAGGTCCACGTATCCGGCACGTCCAGCAGCTTGTAGGAGTAGAGGACATAGAGCGCCGCCAGCAGCACGATAAAAGCCAGCAGCATCCCCGATCCCATTCCCCGAACGATCGTATTCGATTTCCTCAACTTTCGCGCTCCGTTCACCCGGCTTCTTCACCGCCTTCCGTTTCTGTACCCGTTACGCCTGCTCCGTTCGAACGTTATTCCCACACGGCTTGTCAGTTCATGCGGATCGTCACGTCGCCGGCCGCATAAGCCAGGACGACCCTGACTTTTTGCTCGCTGAGCTCGTATCCCGGGGAACGCCAGACAAATTTGTTCAGCATGCCGCTGCGGCCTTTTCCGTCGAAACTGACTTTGCCGTAGCCGAGAAACACATCGAGTTCCAGACCGTATTCTTCCGGAAAGGTCAGATCCGCATCTCCGATGACTCCCTGCAGATGGATTACCGTATCCGGTTCCGCCGGCAGAGCCAGCGAGAAATCGCAGTTCAGGTCGCCCACCAGATGCCAGAGGCTGACCGGTTCCGGTACCCAAGCTTCGTGTTCGCGGTGAAGCTGCGAAGCGATCTCGAGGCGTCGCCCGTAGGGGCGGCCTTCATGCAGTTCGCGCGCTCTGGCATAGAAGATGCCTACCGAGAGAAGCAGGCCTCCGAGCAGCATCACGATATGGTCAAGCAGCAGCAGTCCCATTCCGATCGCAAGAGCCTTGTATCCAAACGAAATCCGTCCCGCTCTCAGGGTGTAAATGCCGTAACACAGCACGAGGAGAGCGACCAGCGACAGCGGGCTGATCCATCTGCCGAGCAGCATCAGCATGCCGGCGGCGATCAGGACGATCGCCCATGTGCGTTTTTGAGTTTTCATGCCGCTCCTCCTCCTGCCGTGTTGATTTTTGATAGGGTGCGTTTCTTCTTCCAAGCGTAGCAAAAGCCATAACGGTATAGACCGTATGGCTTCGCCTTTGATTTGACTATTTGAGCCGGAAGCCGTATCGTACGGTCCGTGATTCCTGCAGCCTGTCCGCTGCGGAGAACGAATCTGTCCCCGCCTGCAAATCCGTTCCTACTATATCACAGTTCGAGCCGGGTGTGTGGCTTTATCGTTCTTACTGCTCGTCGCCTTTGGTAAGGGCAGGCGAACTTTGGCCGCCGTTAAGCTTGTTCTTGAGCGCGCTCAGCTGCTCGTCGACTTGAAGCTGCTTCTGCGCATCGACCGGGCTGAAGTAGGCGGACGGACGGCTCGAGCTGCCGTAAGGCGTGCGGAGCACATCGGCTTCGGCTTCCATCTGCATGATCTTCTCTTCCATCCGGCGGAAGCCCGACGAAGAAGTGCCTTTGTCGATCGCGTAGACCGGGTTGACCTGGGCCATCTGCTTTTTGGCTTTTGCCATTTGTGCACGGGCAACCAGTTCATTGCGCTTGTTGCGCATTTGGTAGAACTCGTCTTTCATTTCGTGCAGCTGGCGCATCAGATCGGATACCTGAACTTCGGCCTGGGCATGCAGATCCTGATACTCCGTAATTCTTTGATCGAAGTAGATCTTTTCTTCCAGCAGTTTGCGGGCCGCTTCTTCCTGGCCGTTTTTCAATGCCGCTTCCGCCTGAGACTCGCGCTGGCCGGACATCCGGTAAGCTTCTTCGAGACGCTGTTTCATACGGCGCTCGTTGGCCATTTGTTTGGCTACCGTCACTTCGGCTTGATGAATTTCTTCTTCCATGTCACGCAGGTACTGGTTAAGCATCACGATCGGGTCTTCCACCTTGTCCAACATTTCGTTTACCGATGCCTTCGTCATGTCGCGCAGTCTTTTGAATACTCCCATTTTATAAATCCCCTTTCGAATTGTCGTTCTCGTATTTGGACAGCTTGTGTTTGAGTTCTTCCAGTTCTTTCTTGAGCGCCTTCTTCTCGATATCTTCCATCATTGCATCGATTCCGGAGTCCGGCACATCCCGTTTCTTCAGCTCGGCGCGCTGCATCTGCGGCCGACTTGGCGGAAACGGACGTTCGAACTCGCGTTCCGGACCGAGAGGTCTCGGTGCCCGCGGATCTTGGGGTCCCGGGAAACGGGTACCGTGCGCTTCGCGTTCGCCTCTGTAAGGGCCTTGGCCATACGCATCTCCGGCGTAAGGATCGCGGCCGTAAGCGTCGGGTCCGTACGGATAGTACGATGGCGGAGCTTTCGGAATCACGAGCGAAGCGATGAAGTAGATCGGCAGCATCGCTCCGCTGGTCAGCGGAATGGCTGCCAGGAACAGAATGCGGAGCAGCGTGGGATTGACGCCGAATTCTTGCGCAAGTCCGCCGCAGAGTCCGGTAAGCATTCGGTCCTGGGTCGAGCGGTACAGTCTATTCATCCTCGCTTACTCCTTTCCTTCGCCCCGTTTCAGTTTTTCTTTCAGGCGGGCCATCTCTTCTTCGAGAAGGCTGCCCACTTCACCGATTTGACGGGAGGCTTCCTGTCCCAGCTTGCGGATATCCCGCAGGCTGTAGGTTTCGTATTCGATCGAAGACATCTGGTCGTCCAGGCGGTCGAACATCTTCGGTACGTCCGAGCCGTACCCGCCGCCCCGGCGGTTAAGCCGCTGCTGCAGACGCAGCGTCTCCATCCGTGCATAATAGTACTGACGTTTGTTGTATACGGTCTGGTATTCGTTCCGAAGGACATTCAACTGCTCGCCGAGTTCGTTAAGCGTCTCCTGACTTTGGTCCCACAGTTCGAGATACTGGCGTTCTTTTTCCTCGTACAGCATCTTTTCCTGCAGCGCCAGTTTGGCGATCGTTTCCTCTTCGGCTTTGAGTGCCAGCATCGCTTGTTCTTCGCGCTTTTCGCGCATCGACTTCGCATGGTCGACCTGCTGCCGAAGCTGTTTGCTGTGGTGCGCGCACTGATCATGCAGGCGCTGCACCTCGCCGAGTTCCTGCCGCGTCTCGACCAGGAATTGATCGATAATCCGTACCGGATCCTGACTTTCTTCAAGCTTATCGTTAAGAGTGGCCAACGTAATGTCTCTCATTCGTTTGAACATGCTCATTCGGCTTTTTTCCCTCCTCCGCGTGATTTCGGTTCTTCCAGTCTTTTCCGGGAACTTCCGAGCGGCCGGGGCATTAGCCTCCGAAACCGCTGCGGCTGTTCGAACGTTTGCCTGCGATCCATACGATACCTGCCGCGATCAGGGCAATCCCGAGCAGAGGTCCGATCAGCCAGGACAGCTTTGCCAGCAGCATGCATCCTCCGACAATCAGCAGCAGCCAGCCCAGAAAGGTTTTGCCCGTCTTGATTCCGTAGTATCCGAGCGCGAAGATCGCGGCTGCGAACAGGAACTCGACGAAACCTCCCAACTTTCCGAACAGAATCAGCGCTCCCAGTACCAAAAGTACGATAGCCGGGATATTAAGTTTCATGCTTCTCATTAACTTTTCACCGCCTCTCGTGAATCAATTTCCTTATGCCTTTATTCTAGACGTCCGAACCCTTTAACAAAACGGACCGCAGGCGGTTTTTGAACCTGGACCTGAGGCGGGGAACCCCCCAGACCTTTGCGCGTATATGTAGAACGGATCGGGTAAAAAGGCAGTGAACATTCGCCTTGCAATCGTCGATATAAGGTAGGGACGCAGTTAAGAGCCGATGAGAGTCACTTTCCCTGCATAAAACGGCCGCGAAAAAGTTACAAAGATGTTCGGTTCGGGAATGGGGGTTTTATGTTAAGATTTATTGGGCGTATACCGTTGGGAAAAATTGTATGAGTTTGATTCCTTCTAATATGAATATGAACTTAACTCTTTCTAAATTGTAGGTGACTTTATGAAACGTACGAAAGTTGTTTTGGAACGTCTGCAGATTCTGCGGCTGTTCGCTTTTCTTTACCGCATGAAAATCGTCCGGCTGCTGATTCCGGTTGCCGTGATCGCTTTCGTCTATTTCCAGAGCGAAGGCGAATTGCGCAAACTGAATTTCTCGCGCATCCTGTTCGATATCCGAACGATGCCGACGGAAGCCATTGTTCAAATTCTCGGTCTCTCGCTGGTCGCCGTTTCGGTCATGAGCACATACGACTTTCTGATCTGCCGGCATTTTCGCTTGAACGTAACCAATTGGGCCGCTTTCCGCTATGGATGGATATCCAATACGTTCAATAACTTCCTCGGCTTTGCCGGATTCACCGGAGCGGGTGTACGCGCCCTGCTGTACCGGGGCAGCGGCATCACGATGGCGCAGATCACGCCGGCGATCGTTTTTTTGTCGCCGACGCTGGTCACCGGCTTGTCCGTTCTGGCCTGGGCGGGAATCGTCGGTCTGATGCCGATCCAGCAGATGCTGAGCGAGCACGGCTGGCTGGTCTATGCCGTGTGGGGAATGGCGCTTTATCTGCCGATCTTCCTCATCATGCAGCGTTCCAAACTGTTCGCCAAGTGGTTTCACAAGGAAGGCCAGGGCTCGCGCTTGCCATGGAGCATTATTGTAAGCTCGGTATTGGCCTCCGTGCTGGAATGGTTTTTTGCCGGACTTACCTTCTGGCTGATCTGCTCGAATTTCCTGCATCATATTTCGCTTGCCCAGGCGCTGGGAATCTACAGCGTGGCGGCGATCGCCGGTATCGTCAGTTTTGCGCCGGGCGGTATCGGAGCTTTCGATATCACCGCCCTCTTGGGACTGCAGCTGTCGGGCGTCAAACCGGAGACGGCTTTGGCAACCATCGTGCTGTTCCGCGTCTTTTACTTCATTATTCCTTGGCTGATTGCCCTCGTCATGACGGCGTTCGAACTTCTGCCGGGACGCCGCAAAGCGATCCGCCAGGAAACGGCCGCCGGCGAACCCGAAGCCGAAGCTTCGGCCGCCGTATCCGCCAAGACCGAAGAAGCGGACCGCGGCCAAGTACCCGGCGAAAACGACGGCCTGGCGGCCTATTGGCAGCGATTATGGAATTGGCCGGGCCAGTTCGGCTTCCTGAGCGATATGGGAATCTGGGCATTGGGCAAGCTGGTGCTTGCCTGCGGCCTCATCCTGCTGCTGTCGGCGGCGACGCCCGGATTGTTCGAGCGTCTGCATTTCATGTCGCGTTTTCTGTCTACTCCGCTGCTGAAGCTGTCGCAGCAAATTTCGGTCGTTATCGGATTTATGCTCATTATTTTGTCCAGCGGCATTTCCCTGAGGCTGCGCCGGGCGCACCGCCTGACCTCGCTGCTGCTGGTAGCGGGCGCGGTTTTCACTTTTATCAAGGCTTTCGATTACGAAGAAGCGATCTTCCTGCTGGTCGTGGCGCTGCTTCTCTGGGTATCGCGTGCGCGCTTTTACCGTTCCGGAGCGACGCTTTCACGCAAAAGAATCGGACTCTGGTTCCTGTTCACCCTGCTGCTCGCGGGACTGTATTATCTGATCGGCACTTCGTCCCGTCCGCGCTTCCTGCACCATCTTCCGCCCGATTTCCAGACTGGATGGATCATGCAGCCGAACGAATACGGAGCGGTTGCCGCAAGCGGAATCGTAGGCGCATGGATTCTGTTCTCGATTCTGGTTCTGCTGCGTCCCAAACGTCAGGATGCCGAGCTTCCGTGCGGCGAAGAGCTGAGCCGGCTGGATGAGTTCCTGCAGCATCAGGAAGGCAATCTGCTCTCGCATATGCTTTACCTCGGCGACAAGCAGTTCTATTGGGCGCAGGAAGGCCAAGTCCTGATCCCTTATGCCCGTTCGCGCGACAAGCTTGTCGTATTGGGCGACCCGCTGGGGTCGAAGAAACGCGTCGGCGACGCGATCGAAGAGTTCCAGGTATTCGGCGACCGGTATGCGTTGTCTATTGTGTTCTACCAGGCTTCGCCGGATTATCTGTCGATCTACCATGAGAAAGGCTACCGCTTTTTCAAACTCGGGGAAGAAGCGCTTATCAATCTTGAGACGTTCACGTTCTCGGGCAAAAAGATGACGGCGTTCCGCACGGCCAAAAACCGCTTCGAGCGGGACGGCTACACCTTCTCGGTAGAAGCGGCTCCTTACGACCCGGAGATGCTTGAAGAGCTGCGGCGCATATCCGATATCTGGCTGGGAGACCGCAAAGAAAAAGGCTTCTCCCTCGGCTGGTTCAGCGAGCCGTATCTGCAGCGTTCGCCGCTTGCCCTGCTGAGAGATCCGGAAAGGCGCATTGTCGCTTTTGCAACGCTGGCACCGGCTTACGACGGCGGCCGAACGATCTCGGTGGATCTGATGCGCCATCTGCCCGACACGCCTAACGGCACCATGGATCTCCTGTTTGCCCGATTGATCGAATGGTCCAAGGAACAAGGCTACAAGACGTTCAATCTCGGTATGGCTCCGCTGTCGAGCGTAGGCAAAAGCCGCAGCTCGCTGCGCGAGGAGAAATTCGCCAATCTCGTTTTCCGCTACGGCGGTCATTTCTACGGGTTCGAAGGACTGCGCCGCTACAAAGAAAAATTTTTCCCGGAATGGCAGTCCCGCTACCTGGCATATCCGGCTTCCGTCTCGCTTCCGGTTCTGTTGGTCGATCTGGTTGTCCTTGTCTCCCGGCGTCCGAAGAACAACGATCGCGGGGACGGTACGCTCGATATCGGCGAGTCTCTGCCGATGAGCGGTCCGATGCCTGCGAAAACTGCCAAAGCCGCGCAGGACGAACACGGCGATTAACGAACAACCCGGCCTCAAATCCTAGCTCCGATCCGCCCTGCAGCGGTGCGATCGGAGCTTTTTTATGTCTCTTTTTATGAAACGTCATGCCAAAAAGCAAAGATTCCCGCAGGCCTTCTGCGAAAGTCTTTGCTTTTTTCTTGTTCAGGAAGGCTGTACCCGGTCAGAATCTCGGATCCCCGCAGCTTGTCTTGAAGCTTCATAGATCCCGTAGACCAATTCAAGTGCCCGGCTGCTTTCTTCGGCATCAAGCCAGAACGGTTTGTTTTCGCGAACATGCCGGTAAAAGTCCTGGATCAGCAGCCCGTGACTGACGCCCCAATACGACTTTGCGCCCGAAGCGCTCTGCGCGGGACGGCACAATTCCGTTTCCTCGCCGCCCTGCAGCAGGTACAGCCGGTCCTGCCGCTGCAGCAAAATGCCTTGTTCGAAGATCAGCTCCAGCTCTACGGGCCGGTTTGTCAGATAAGCGTTTGTCCCATAGAACAAAGCCCGCACGCCGTTCGAGAAATCCAGACAGGCATGGGCCGTATCTTCGACCTCGATATACTCGCCCAAGACATCGGTGGTGATACTTCCCGCAATCCGTTCGATTTCGCCGCCGGCAAACCACTGCAGCAGATCGAGCGTATGGATCGTCTGATTGATCAGCAGTCCTCCGCCTTCCGTCTCCCATCTTCCGCGCCACGGATTTTCCGTGTAATAGCCGGGAGTTCGGGCCCAGGTCACCGCGCCTTTCAGGCACAGCAGACGGCCCAGCCGCATCGAATCGATCGTCTCGCGAATCTTTCTGGAACTTTCGTTGTACCGATTCTGGAAAACGACGCCCAGTTGGGCCGTGCTCCGCGCAGCCGCTGTACGCAGCGAAGCCGCCGCTTCCGGCGTATGCGCGACCGGTTTCTCGGTCAGCACATGTTTGCCCGCCGCCAGCAGTTCTTCCGCCATCCCGGCATGCAGATGATGCGGCGTGCACAGATGAACGACTTCGATATCCGCCCGCTCGAGAATCGTCCGATAATCCTGTTCCCATTCGCAGCCGTAGACCCCGGCTTCGCGCTGCGCTTTGGAAGGCTCGCTATCCACCACCAACCGCAGCTCCGCCTCTTCCATCGCGCGCAGCACCCGTGCGTGCTGCTCGAAGATCGTTCCGCATCCCACAATGGCCGCTCCCGTTTTCTCCATCGGGCTCACGCACCTTCCGCAGCCGGCTTGCGCAGCGTATCCGGCGTCGTATTCACCGCCGCGTTCTGCGCTTCCAGGCAAAGCCTGGCCGCTGTGAACGCGTGCTGCTGCGTCATTGCGTTCTCCGTGCGGTGCAGACAGTCCAGAATCAGCTGTCCGAAGAAAGGACAGCCTACCCTGCCGGATACCTGCTCGTAATGCTCGCCTTCCCCGTCTACCCAGTACACATGATCCCCGGAATCCGAACGGGCCACATCCGTATACTTGCGCAGCTCGATATAGCCTTCGGTTCCCAGGATAACCGTGCGCCCGTCGCCCCAGGTGCCGAGCCCTTTCGGCGTCAGCCAGTCGACGCGGAAATACTGCGTCGCTCCGTTGTCGCCGACCAGCGTCGCGTCGCCGTAATCTTCCAGTTCGGGATATTCCGGGTTGCTGTAGTTGCCGACTTTGCTGTGCAGCACTTTGGCGCTCGTGCAGCCTGCATAATGCAGGAACTGCTCGATCTGGTGGCTGCCGATATCGCACAGGATGCCGCCGTAATCTTCGCGGCGGAAGAACCAGTCCGGCCGTCCGGCGGCGTTCAGCCGGTGCGGGCCGGTGCCCATCACCTGCACGACGCGGCCGATCGCCCCCTGACGGATCAACTGGTCCGCATAGACCGCACTCTCGACATGCAGCCGCTCGCTGTAATAGACCATATACTTTCGCCCGGTGCGGGCTGCGCACGCTTCCGCTTCATCCAGCTGTGCCAGCGTCGTAAACGGAGCCTTGTCCGTAAAGTAATCTTTGCCGCTTTCCATCACCCGGACGCCCAGCGGTCCGCGCTTCGCCGGAATCGCAGCCGAAGCGACCAGCCTAACTTCCGGATCGGCCAGAATATCCTCCAGCGAATCCGCCGCCCGCACGCCGGGGAAAGACTCGATAAAAGCCGCCGTTTTTTGCGGATCCGGATCGTATACCCATTTCAAGGTGCCGCCGGCCTCGATCAGCCCGTTGCACATTCCGTTGATATGTCCGTGATCCAGCGCCGCGGCCGCAAATACGAATTCTCCCGGCCCGACAACCGGCTTCGCCTCGTGTTTGGGTGCATAGTTCATTCCGTCGTTTCGTCCCATGGTTTGTCCCGCCCTTTCCGGTTCCTGTTCGTCCTTACATCGTTTTCTCCCGCTCCAACAGCTCATGCAGGTAATCCAGACTCATCTTCACGCTTTCGAACGGATCGCGCCGGCAGACGTCCTGCTCGACGACATACCATTCCACCCCGGTCGCCCGGCAGGCTTCGATGATGGCCGGATAATTCATGTTCCCGTGTCCCACTTCCGCAAAAACGGCCTGTCCGTCCACGATCTGCATATCCTTGAGATGGACCACCTGCATCCGCCCTTTGACCTTATGCGCCCAATGCGCCGGATCGCCGCCGCCCGCCTGTACCCAGTACATGTCCAGCTCGAACCCGAAGGCTTCCGGATCGCTGTCTTCCAGCAGAATATCCATTGCGGTTTTGCCTTCGTATTGTTCGAATTCGATCTGATGATTGTGATACACGAACTGCAGATCATACTCTTGTTTAAGCCGCCGCCCGATTTCCGAAGCTTCCTTCGCGAACGTCCGGTAGCCTTCCGCGCTGCCGCGGTACCGGTCCGGCACCATGCCGAGCCCGACGTATTTGCAATCCCACAGCCGATGCTGCTCCGCGACCGCCCGAAGTTCTCCGGTCAGCCGGTCGTACGGAATATGCGTGGCGCAGATCGCCAGATCGTGCCGCAGGGCGAGTTCTTTCACCCGGCGCGGGTCGATCGGACCGATCCCCGATACCTGCACCGCGTCGTAGCCTATTTTTTTCAGCTTCCCAAAAGTGTCCGCCAGTCCTTCTTCCGTCTGTGCCTGTTCCCGAAACGTATACATCTGCGCGGCAATCGTCGATCTTTTCATCGGATTTTCGCCTCCCCGTGTTCGACTCTTCCTGCCGTTTATCAAACGACTTTGCTTACCCGTGCGTACCCGATACGTTCAGCGTCGCTTCCGTGCCCGTTTTTTTGACGAAAGTCGACTGTTCGATCCGCTCGTTCAATTTCGCCAAGTACGCTTCTTCGTCAATCGGAAGTTCGACCCAGTCGTCTGTCCAACTCGACAAATGCATGGCATTCGACAGGGTCAATCCGCGGATGCCTTCTTCGCCCGGGGCAATCAGCTTTTCTCCGAAACGGATCGCGCGGGTAAAATTATTCAGAATGCCTTCGTGCTGCGCGCCTCCTCCACTTTCGACCGGCACTTCGCATTTCCAGCATTCCGGTTCTCCGAACCCGCCTTTGTAAGTCGCATTAAATTCCGGTTCCGGCGTCCGCAGTCTCCAGAACGTGAGTTTATCGTCTTCGATCACGATTTTGCCGTTATCTCCCGAAATCTCGAAGCGGTTCGTGCCCGGCGCTTCGCCGACCGTCGTGACGAACAATCCGGTAGCTCCATTCTCATATTCCACATAAGCGGTGACGTCGTCTTCCACTTCGATATTGCGTTTTTTTCCGAAGCTGCAAAAAGCTCTGATCCGCTGCGGCATCATCCCCGTTGTCCACTGCCACAAATCAAGCTGATGCGGATCCTGGTTCAACAGCACGCCGCCGCCTTCGCCTTCCCAGGTTGCCCGCCAGCCGCCGGAATCGTAATAGCTCTGCGAACGGTACCAGTTGGTAATGATCCAGTTGGTCCGGCGGATCTCGCCCAGTTCTCCGGCTTGCACCAGATCGCGCAGTTTGCGGTAAAGGGGATTGGTCCGCTGATTGTACATGATCCCGAATACCAGACCCGACTCCGAGGCTTTCGCTGCAGCTTCATTCATCTGGCGGACCGCTTTGGTATATACGCCGGCCGGCTTCTCGATCAGCACGTGCAGCCCGTATTGAAACGCTTCCACCGCAAGAGTCGGATGGTCGTAATGAGGCGTCGCAATCAGCACCGCGTCGATCTCTCCCGAGCGCATCAGCTCTTTCGGTTCCGAGTAGCGTTTGACGCTTCCGGGCAGTGCCTGTGCCGCCCAATCCAGCCTTTCCTGCCGCAGATCGCATACGGCGGTCAGGACAGCCCCGTCAATCCGTTCGATGAGACTGTGCGCATGGGCGCTGCCCATATTGCCGATTCCGATAATGCCGAATCTCACTTCTGCTTTTTTGTTCGTTTCCATATCTATCCCTCCATCGTTGACGGCTGTGGTCCGAGCCTCATATCTCTTTGAGAATAACGCAGCCGGATGCCGAAGAACATGAATAGGATTAAGAACTTTTTGTCCAAAACTAAGGTGTTTTTGCTAAAAAGGTGTATACTGCGGATAATGAAACTTTACGGAAAGAGAGGGATTGGATGCGTTCTTACTCACGAACCGGCAAGGTTGAACCCGAGTCGGAATCCCATTTTCGCACCGATACGATTGGCCGCCTGTTGGAAAATTTGACGGTGCATGTCTCCCATGCTTTTTATCGTGCGGGTTATTACGGTTGGAACGCTCCGCAGGAGAAACCGTCTTTCAATCGCCTCTACTATCTGACTGAAGGCGAAGGAGCGGTTACGCTGGACGGGATTCGCTACGAACCTCGTGCCGGCCAGCTGTTCATTATGCCTGCGGGAGCCGTTCAGACCCGATTCACTCCGCCGGAGAATCCGTATTCGCGTTACTTCTGCCATTTTGATGCCAAAATCGGCGGATGGCCGCTTTTTCGGGCAGGCTCCTTTTTTCACTTGGCCGATGCCGCCGATCCGCAGGCAATCGAAGCCCTATTCCGGGAAATGATCGAGCACTCCGAGCATCCGGGACCTTTCGCCGCCCTGCGTGTCAAAGCCTGTCTGCTTCAGCTGCTCGCGCATTGTTTGGAACAAAGCGGCGAAGACGGGTTTATGGACCGGTTTATCCAAGAGAGCGAACGGGGCAAACTGGCTGCGGTGCTCGAATATATCGACGCCCGGCTGGACAAATCGCTCGAAGTCGAAAACCTCGCGGAAATCGTGCATCTTCATCCCAATTATTTTATCCCCTATTTCAAAAAAAAAATGGGTACCACGCCTATGAACTATGTTCAGCACAAGCGTATCGAACTGGCTCGACGGCTGCTTATTTCGAGTGATATGGGGATCTCGCTGATCGCGGATCGTGTCGGCATGGATCTGGCCCACTTTTCCCGCACATTCAAAAAAACAACCGGTGTCTCGCCCAGCGCTTATCGCAACAGTACCCGATAGGGTGGTGAGGTCGGCAAGCAGCCGGCAGCGTGCGCGGCCTAAAGTTGATCTCCGACGTCCCAGCAAAAAGGCCTCCAAAACCGAAATCCTGTCAGGGCTTCGATTTTGGGGGCCGGCTACTTACAGATTCACTTCATTTCCGTTCATACCTTCTGCTTCTCAAAGCGCTTAAGTGTAAAATTGCATTTTGCGCGGCTTCATACACCCGAATAAGCCGAGAAAGCGCCGTCTACCGGAATAATGACTCCATTGACGAAGCTTGCCGCCTCTTCGCTGACCAGAAACAGCAGCGTGCCGACCAATTCATGCGCTTCGCCAAACCGGCCCATCGGGGTACTGTTCAGAATTTTGGATGATCGCTGCGTCAGTGTCCCGTCTTCCTGCTTGAGCAGCTTTTCATTTTGCGCCGTCAGGAAGAAACCGGGGGCGATCGCGTTGACCCGGATTCCCGCTTTGGAAAAGTGTACAGCCAGCCACTGCGTAAAATTGCTTACCGCCGCTTTGGCTCCGCTGTATGCCGGAATTTTGGTCAGCGGGGTATAGGCGTTCATCGAAGAAATATTGACGATTGCAGCGCCTTTTTTCCCTGCCATATCCGGTGCGAATTCCTGGCAGGGGAGCAGCGTTCCCAGGAAGTTGACATTGAGTACAAACTGTAGGCCTTCCGTCTCGAGATCAAAAAAACCGACGTGCTTGTCGCCCTGTTCTGCGGAACTGCCGGGTTCCCAGTATTCTTCCGTCGTGGTAGCCCCCGGATGATTGCCGCCCGCTCCATTGACCAAAATGTCGCAGGGACCCAGCTCGGCCAGAATCCGTGCGTGTGCCGCTTGGAGTGCCGTTTTGTCGAGCACATCGGCCGCTACTCCGATCGCCCGGCCGCCTTTGGCTTCGACCTCCCGCGCTTTGGCTTCCGCTTCTTCGGGATTCCGGCTCAGTACGGCAACCGCTGCGCCGCATTCCGCCAGTGCATCCACAAACCCGGAGCACAGCACTCCTGTTCCTCCGGTCACTACAGCCACTTTTCCGCTCAGGTCAATATGAAACGGTAACTTTCCCATTTACGCTTCGTCCCTTCGGCGTATGTCTTCGTTCATCCAGCAGTTCGTTTGTCGGATACTCTTGTACTCTGCCCCGCCGGAATGTCGTTCTGACTTTAATTCTGCTGCGCTTTGGCTTTGCTCGCCGCTTCCGCCAATCCGTTGATGTAGACCGCTCCCAGCGCCCGATCGTACAATCCGTAACCGGCTCGGCCGGTCTCTCCCCAGATCATCCGTCCATGGTCGGAACGAAACGGTCCGTCGAAGCCGTAATCGGTATAGGCTTTGACGATCTCATAGAAATCGAGCGAGCCGTTCTCGGACAAATGACCCGATTCATGGAACGACTTGTCGCCGGTAATCTTGACGTTTCTCAAATGTGCAAAATGTACCCGATTGCGAACTCCCCCGAAGTAACGCACCATTTCGACAAAATCGTTTCTTGGATCGCAGCCCAGCGAACCGGAACAAAGCGTCAGACCATGATAAGGAGATTCGTGGAGATTCAGAAACCGTTCCAGATTAGTCCGATTCGTGATGATCCGCGGCAGCCCGAAGATCGGCCAGGGCGGATCATCCGGATGAATAGCCATCTTGACTCCGCTCTCTTCGGCAGCCGGAATAATGCGTTCGATAAAATAGGCCAGGTTCTCCCACAACCGTTCTTCATCAACCTGTTCATACTGCTCCAGCAGATGCCCCAATCCGCCTTCTCCGTAAGAAGTATCCCAACCGGGCAGCGCCAATTCGCCAAGCTTGGGATCCATTCGGCGAATCGTTTCTTCTTCGTAGATCAGCGTAGTCGACCCGTCGGGCAGTTCAAACTCGAGGTCCGAACGGGTCCAATCGAATACCGGCATAAAATTGTAACAGACTAGCGGGATTCCTTCTTCTCCAAGATTGCGAAGCGTCTGGATATAGTTCTCAATATAACGCTCCCGTCCAGGCAGTCCCAACTTGATGTCTTCATGAACGGGAACGCTTTCAATAACTGCTAAACGAAGTCCGACTTCCTCAACCTTCTTCTTCAGTTGTTGAATATTCTCAATCGGCCATACTTCGCCAACCGGCACGTCGTAAATTGCGCTTACGATCCCTTTCATACCGGGAATCTGCGCGATGTATTCCAGTTTGACCGGATCTTCGTCGCCATACCAGCGAAACGTCATTTCCACCCCTTATCCCTCCCTATACCAAAATCGGATTTACTGGAATACTAGCATGCCAGTTTAAATCCTGCAAGAGTTCGATCCCTCACTGCTGCGCTTCTCCGGTTCGCTGTCGACGACAGACCCGCACTTGGACGGCCGCCTCAGTCTTCATTCCTTGTAAAAACACCGTTTGACGAAGAGGAAATCTCAAAACCATGGGAAGACTTGAAATAACTTTTATAGCGCTCGTCCCCCAACAGGGTTTTCCAATGAAGAATAGGCTCTAGGATATGACTATAGACAGCCGATTCAACGGCCTCCCGCTGCCCGCCGGCAATCAGAGCCATCCACTCTATATGCTGCCGGATCGCGGCTTCAGCCGGATGCTCCGTCTCGAACAACAGTCTCATCCGATTGTAGTGTGTGCTCAGCCGGGTAACCGCGTTCCACACCTGTTCTTTTCCGCATCCCCGAAAAAGCAGCCGGTGAAACTCATTATCCAAATAGTGAAAAGCAGCCGCACCCGCAGAAAGTTTTTCTACCTTCTTTTGCTGCATTTCTACATTTCGCTGCATATCCGACAGGAGGTTCAAAGGGAAACTTTCACAGGCAAGCAGCAGCACTTCTTTTTCCAACGTAAAACGCATAAAAGCCGCTTCTTCGATCAGCTGTGCATGAATCTTGGAAATGTAGGTGCCGACCTGCGGAATCACCTCTACCAGGTATTCCTCTTTCAGCCTGGACATGACTTCCCGGACCGGTGTTCGGGAAAGCTGAAGCGCAGCCGCCAAATCGATCTCACTGACAGCCAAACCGGGGGCCAGCGTCAAATCCATAATATTCTGACGAATTACCCGATAAGCATAATCTTTCCCGTTTTCTCCGGGGTTCCGCTCTGCGGCTTTCCACATAAACTCTGCTCCTTTCCTTATATTCTTTGTATTATAACAAAAAAAGAACCTGCAAAATGCAGGTTCTTCGTTATAGTATACCGGCGAGAGGACTCGAACCTCCACGGTTTCCCACTCGATTTTGAGTCGAGCGCGTCTGCCATTCCGCCACGCCGGCAAATATAAAACGTGCCCTAAGAGATTCGAACTCCTGGCCTTTTGATTCGTAGTCAAACGCTCTATCCAGCTGAGCTAAGGGCACAAACTTTCTCTTAAAATAAAACTGGAGGCGCCACCCAGATTCGAACTGGGGGTAGAGCTTTTGCAGAGCTGTGCCTTACCACTTGGCTATGGCGCCATAAAATAAAAATGGAGCGGACGACGGGAATCGAACCCGCGACCCTCGCCTTGGCAAGGCGATGCTCTACCGCTGAGCCACGTCCGCTCAAAAACTAATAAAAATGGCTGGGGGTATAGGATTTGAACCTATGCGTGACGGAGTCAAAGTCCGTTGCCTTACCGCTTGGCTAACCCCCAAAAAAGAAAAGGGCGATCGACGGGAATTGAACCCGCGAATGTCGGAGTCACAGTCCGATGCGTTAACCCCTTCGCCACGACCGCCAAAATACAAAATGAATCTTTGGGTTAAATATGAAATTACTATGGCAGGGGCAGCAGGAATTGAACCCACACTAACGGTTTTGGAGACCGTTGTTCTACCTTTAAACTATGCCCCTATAACTGGTGGAGGCTGATGGATTCGAACCACCGAACTCAGAGAGAACAGATTTACAGTCTGCTGCGTTTGGCCACTTCGCTAAGCCTCCACAATTCAAGAAATGGTGCCGGCGAGAGGACTTGAACCCCCAACCTACTGATTACAAGTCAGTTGCTCTACCAATTGAGCTACACCGGCCAATTTGTTGATTGTGTGGATATTTGGTTATCAAATGGTGGCTCGGGACGGAATCGAACCGCCGACACAAGGATTTTCAGTCCTTTGCTCTACCGACTGAGCTACCGAGCCTCGCAGTTTTCCTACAACCCGATCACAAACATTTGAAGAAATAAAAATGGCGGAACCGACGGGATTTGAACCCGCGATCTCCTGCGTGACAGGCAGGCATGTTAACCCCTACACCACGGTTCCAAGCCATAAGGTGAAGCAATTGCGGGGGCAGGATTTGAACCTGCGACCTTCGGGTTATGAGCCCGACGAGCTACCGAGCTGCTCCACCCCGCGTCAGAGTGTATAACTATATGGTGGAGGCTGAGGGGCTCGAACCCCCGACCCTCTGCTTGTAAGGCAGATGCTCTCCCAGCTGAGCTAAGCCTCCATTTCACATACGCTTACTATTATAGCATGTTAGCAGCCTTATGTCAAATGTTTTTTCGTGCTTCTTCTCTTTCGAAAAGAAGAATGACCCGTAGGGGATTCGAACCCCTGTTACCTCCGTGAAAGGGAGGTGTCTTAACCCCTTGACCAACGGGCCTTACTGTAAAAAATATGGCGGAGAGAGAGGGATTCGAACCCTCGAGACGCTTTAGACGCCTACACGATTTCCAATCGTGCTCCTTCGGCCACTCGGACACCTCTCCATATGGCTCCCCGAACAGGACTCGAACCTGTGACAACTCGATTAACAGTCGAGTGCTCTACCAACTGAGCTATCAGGGA
>NZ_JABJVN010000006.1 GCF_013618475.1 Saccharibacillus deserti | reverse complement strand
GAACCGTTCAGGTTCTCGCCGATGATCGCGTCCTGACGCTGCTGGAGAGCCGTTTTGTCGACGACGGTGAACGTGCGGGTCTTGACCGCAGTCTCACCGCCTTTTACAGCCGTCACGACGATCGTATAAGTGCCCGGAGCAAGCGGCTGATCCGACGTGTAGGTCCAGCTTCCGGAAGGATCGATGAGCGCTTGGCCGCCGGCACCGTCGACTGGATTGCCTTGGGCGTCGCGGATTGCGACCGTCAGCGAATCAACTTCCGGATCGACACTGCCGGCAAACGCCGGCTCTCCGCCGTACACGACACCCGTAACGGTATCCGGCTGCGCGATGTTCAACGAAGCTCCCAGGCCGCTCTCCGCCTGTTCATCGAAACTCGATGCAGGCACTCCGTTCAGCCCTTGCAGATTGCCCGCCGTCGAATCGTAAGAGACCCCGGCCGTATCGATATTCGACAGATCCAGACCGGAAGGAAGTCCGATCAGAACCCGCTTCGGATCCTGGGGATCCACCGTGATGTTCAGCTGTTCGGCCGGAATATCCTGCCCGCCGATCCGAACCGTAAAGCCCGCGGGCACTCCGTCGAATTCGACTCCGCGGTCGAGAGTGACGACAAGACGCGAACCGGAAAGACCTTTTTCCAGCACGGCACGTTCGAATTTCACTCCTGCCGGTTCCAATGCGTCGTAAGCTTCGGACAATTCCTGCAGAGCCCGATCGACTGCGCTTTGCGAAGCCCGGTCATTCGACAGGACCGTCTTGGCCTCGTTCAGTTTCGTCTGCAGCATGCTCCAGCTGTCTGCCGTGTAATCATCCGGCTTCAGCGTACCGCCGGACAGTCCGCCGTCGATCGCGGAAGCCCGCGCCGCCAGAGCCGTTTTGTCGACATGGGCGAACGTGAAGAAACTTCCGTCCGGCAGTTCGCCGCTGTTCAGCGAGACTCGGCCGTCGCTGTCCAGCGGGTAGAACCGGGCACCGGCAAAATGTTCATCTGCGCTTGTGACCAGATAATACCGCTCGGAAGGCGATGCGGATTGCGCGAGATCCAGATCCAGCGTAACCGTCTGATCGACCCAATCCGTTCTTTCCACTTTGAACGTGCGCTCCATCACCGGGAAACTGCCGGTCTGCGGGTCCGCGACCGTACCGGTATAAGCGGCCGCTTTGCCGTTATCGCCGAAGGTCAGGAACGACTGGGGATTCGTCACGCTCTCCGCGTTGTCTTTGTTCGATGCCGCTACGCTCTCCCCCAGTGCCAGCGTGACAAGCGCCCCGTTATTCTGCGACTTGGACTGCTTCTGATTCAGTCCGCTCTGCGCATCCCGGCCGATCCCCGTGATCCGGTATCCATAGCCCGTGTTGTCATCGGCATCCCAGATCGGGCTTCCGTCGCTTGCGATGTAATCCACATTTTCAAGATCGTCGCCCGTCAGGGTAATTCCGTATTTGATAGCCAGGTAGCTGTTGACCCGATCGCGCTCGTTGTCCGTAAGCTTACGGTTGAAGACAAGCATTTCGGAGATGCTGCCTCTCAGTACCTGGTTATGGGCAGCTCCGAAATAGTAGGCTTTGGTGGTCGGAACCTGGCTATTGAAATTGACGGAGTTGTTCGTGTCCAGCTCGATCTGGTCCCCGGTGATCTCCGCAGCCCACTCGCCCGGCATGCTGCGCATATTCAAGATATTCGCCTCTTTTAAATCATGCTGGGCGATATTGAGGTTGCGGGATTTGTTGGAACCAAAATAAGAACGCAGCTCGGAAGGAATATACCGGGCGCCTGCCGAAGAATAGGTCCCTCCGATTTCCCAAGGGTACCCGTTGCCATCCTCCGATACCGTGGCCTGTACGGAGAATACTTCGACCGTATCCGTAATGCCGCTCTTGAATCCCGAAGATTCGGGGACATAGAAATAACCGTAGCCTTTATAAGCCGGATTGAAATTCAGAACGGACGCATCGTAAGTCACGGTTCCCGCAGCCGTCCACTCGAACGGCGCAGCCAGATCCTGCAGCTTCCCGATCGTCTGCCCCTGCAGCTGTGACGAGCTCTGCGCCAGGTCCACCCATGAGAGCAGTCCCGCCCGGACTCCGCCCGCGTAGACATTCTCGGTCACCGATACGCCGGCATTTTGCGATCCGGCCGCGGACGCGCTGCCGCTTCCCGGTCCGACTCCCGCCAAACTTCCGGCCGCCAGCACCCCCGCCAACGCGAGTCGGATCTTTTTGCCCGGACCTGCTGTATCTTTCATTTTCAACACCTTTGCCATCTCCCTGCCTTTTGTATAAAAAGCTTTCAGCATATCTATGCCGCTTTCTTCACAAAGGTAACAGGCGCACATCTACAAAAAATATACAGGCCGACTTACGGGCCCAAGACCCTGCGGCCAAACCTGAACGCAAAAGGTCGGGCGGCGGCGTCAAAATTCCGGTATCTTAAACGACAAGGAGGGGAATGAGGTGAATATTCTCGACAGCATGAACGAAGCAATGGCCTATATCGAACGCAATCTGGACGGCAAGATCGATCTGGGAAAAGCCTCCCGGATCGCGCTGTGCTCGGAGCATCATTTCAAGCGGATGTTTTCTTTTCTTGCGGGGGTGACGCTTGCGGAACATATCCGGCGCAGACGCCTGACGGCGGCCGCGTTCGAACTGCAGACGGGAGATGCGAAAGTCGTCGACCTCGCACTCAGGTACGGTTACGATTCGGCCGATTCTTTTGCCCGGGCATTCCGGCAGCTGCACGGCATGACACCGTCGGAAGCGCGCCGCCGGGGAGCCGAACTCAAAGCTTATCCGCCCATGACCTTCCGGTTAACGATCGAAGGAGGAGAACGGATGAATTATCGAATTGTGGAAAAAGAAGCTTTTCGGATCGTAGGGCTTATGCAACGGGTCCCGATCGTCTTTCACGGAGTGAATCCGGATATTGCGGAGATGTGGCAGAGTCTGGATGCGGAGAAGATCGGCAGAATGAAGCAGCTGTCGAATACGGAGCCGGGCGGGATCGTCAGCGCTTCGACGAACTTCTCGGAAGAGCGAATGCAGGAAAAAGGCGGCCTGGATCATTACATCGGCGCCGCAACGACACGGCCCGCTCCCGCGGGATTCGCTTCGCTGGAAGTGGCCGCTTCGAGCTGGGCCGTATTCGAAGCGGTCGGATTGTTCCCGAAAGCGCTGCAGGAGACGTGGGGACGGATCTACTCGGAATGGTTCCCGTCGTCCGGTTATCAGCAGGCCGAAGGACCGGAGATGCTGTGGAACGAACAGCGCGATCAGAGCGCAGCGGATTACCGCAGCGAGATCTGGATTCCGGTCGCTACAAGACACGGCTGACCTGCCGCAGATAACGAACGGCCGCAGGAAAAAGCGGAGGCGCAAGGCCTCCGCTTTTTTTCTGCCTTTATGGAATAGACGGACGATATCCGCCTTATCCCCGCCATTTCATGAAACGGTGCTCAATCAGGTCGACCAGCAGGAACAACGCGAAGCCGACCGCGCTGAACAGCAGGATCCCCGCATACATATCGGCGTAATCGAGACGCAGCCAGGCATCCATAATAAAATAGCCCATCCCGTGCTCGGTGCCGTAAATTTCGGTGAAAAAAAGCACGGAGAACGCCGTACCCAGCGAAATTCTCAGGGTGCTGAGCAGGGACGACAGGGCGCCCGGCAGCGTCGCGTGCAGGAAACGTTCCATCCGCCCCGCTCCCAGACTGGTCAATACGTCGTAGGTATGGGCCGGAATGGCTTTGACCCCATCACGGACCGAGATGACGATCTGAAAGACCAGAATAAGAGCGATCATGACGATCTTCGATGCTTCCCCGAGGCCGAGAAACAGCATCGCCACCGGCAGCAGCGCGATCTTCGGGACCGGATAGGTCAGATAGACAACCGGATCTAGCAGCCGGTTCCAGTGGGGGGAGCGTCCCATCAGCAGGCCGGGCAGCAGACCGAGAATCAGCGCCAGGCCGATTCCGGCGAAGACGCGCCCCAGGCTGGTGCCGATATGAAGCAGCGTTTCAGCGCCGTCCAGCACGAACAAGGCCCGGTATACGGCCAGAGGCGAAGGCAGCATATCGCGGTGCAGCAGTGCCGACAGAAGCGCCCATAATACGTGCAGCGCGGCGAATACGGCCAACAGACGCAGAACGAATCGGCCCGAATTAGGGTTCATCGGTCGCTTCCCATCCTTCCCGCAGCAGACGGCGCAAAGTCCGGGTCTGTTCCTGAAATTTATCGCTGTCGCGTTTGTCTTCGAACGGCAGCTCGGCAAGCGCTTCGTTGTCGATCTGCAGCAGACCTCCCTTATACGATGAAGCTTCCGCACGATTCCTATCGTCACTTGTCCGGGCGCCTCCGGGCAGCAGCAGGATCCTGCGGCCGAGCAGCACGGCTTCTTCCACGTCGTGGGTGACGAACAGCATGGTCGAAGGCTGGGCGCGCCAGCTGCCGAGCAGCAGGCGCTGGAGTCCTTCGCGCGTGACGGCGTCGAGCGCGGAGAACGGCTCGTCCAGCAAGAGCAGGTCCGGGCGCACCGCGAAAGCTCGGGCGATCGCGACGCGCTGCTGCTGTCCGCCGCTCAGCTCCCGCGGATAGCGGCGTTCCAGGCCGCCCAGGCCTACCCGCTCAAGCCAGCGGGCGGCGGCTTCTTCGCGCACGGCGCGCGGCTCTTCCGGGCGCGCGATGCGAAGCGCGGTGCGGACGTTTCGAATAGCCGTCTGCCACGGCAGCAGCCCGTAGTTCTGCGGCACGAAGCCGACGCGCACGGCGGCCTGCCCGTTTGCGGCACCGCCGGCTCTGCGTCCGCCGCCGAGCGGACGGCCGCCCAGGGCAAGACTGCCGCCGAAATCCGGCAGCAGTCCCGCGGCGGCACGCAGCAGCGTCGATTTGCCGCTGCCGGAAGGGCCCAGCACGGTGTAGATGCCGGGCTCGGGCAGATCCAGGCCGAGCGGGCCGATAACCGGAACGCCGCCGTAGCCGGCGGTAAAGCCCCGGGCGGCGAAGCCCGCGCCCGGGATGCGCTCCCCTTGCGCTTGCCGGGCAGCAGCCGCTTGGTCGATCATCCCCTTCTCCCCCTTTTTCCGATATCCGGATGCTTTATTTGAACTGCACATCCGACATGACGTCGGCGGCTTGAATATCCCGCTTCAGCAGCCCTTTCTCCCGGGCCCAATCCAGGGCGGAATTCACCTGTTCCGGATCGGCCTGGCTGGCCGGAACGTACTCCGGCACTTCGATCTGATCCTTGAGCGTATCGGGATAACCGACTTCTTCGATAATGAGATCGATGTATTCGGACTGATCGTGATTCTTCATATAGTCGACCGCCTGATCGTAAGCGGCATACATGCCGCGAATGGCTTCGCCCTTTGCGTCGATCACGCCCTGCGGGAAAGCCAGCACGAACGGATTGATCTTCGCGGTCCGCGTCGAGCCCAGAACGGCAAGCCCCGCTTCCCGGCCCATCGTCACGAACGGCTGCGGCAGCACCGCCGCGTCCGCCTTGCCGTTCTTGAGCAGTTCAAGGCGGGTCGGAATCTGCGGCACTTCGGTAATCGTAACCTCGTTTTCCGTCAGCCCCGCCTGCTCGAGCATCATCGCCATTGTATATTCGGTCGAGGTGTTTTTGGACAGAATGACCGTTTTGCCTTTCAGATCCGATACGCTTGCGACATCCGTGTTTCCGGTCAGCAGATCGAACTCGCCGAACGTCGTGCTTGTGATCTTCACATCCTGGCCCGCTTCGTTATAGACCGAGATTGCGACCAGATCGGCGCTCAAGCCTTCGACTTTGCCCGCCTGGAAAGCGACATCGCGGTCTTTCGCGCTCTTGAACGTCTGAATATCGAGATTGACGCCCTGCTGCTTGTCGAAGCCCTGCTCGTGCGCCACGATAAAAGGAATGGCGTCGATCGACGGCAGCAGTCCCAACGTGATCGTTTCCGTATCCGGCTGCCCCGCGGCATCCGCCGCTCCGGCCGTACCCGCGCCCGGCGGACCGCCGCAGCCCGCAAGCGCAGCGCCGATCGCCGCCGTAAGCAGCATCAGCCCCACGCGTCCCGTTCCCCAAGAAGCTTTTTTCCGTGTTTGATCGATTTTCATTTTTCTCCAACCCCTGTTCGATGAATAAGTGCTTTTTGCAGAAAAAAGATTGTTAATTAATTCACAAATCAACCTGGACGCTCCCATTGTACTCTTCTCCACGCATTTTGTATATTCATAAATTTAGATAAGCGGATTTGTAATATGACATTTGTCATCTGTGTCATCTGACGTTTATGACTGTGCGCTGCTTCCCTCCCCCGCTATACTTGCAATAACAGAGACGTTCCAAGGAACGCCATCGAAAGGGGAGTCATTCATGACTGCGTCACGTGCCCATAATCCGATTACCGAACTCAAGCAGCATATGAAACCTTACGAGAAAACCGATACCAAAGCCAGCGTCCTTCAGCTGTTCAATACAATTATCCCGCTCATCCTGTTCTGGGTCGGCGGCTATCTGGCTATGTCCATCTCCTATTGGCTGGCCCTTCCGCTCCTGCTCGTGGCTTCCGGCTTCGTGATCCGGACCTTCATCATTTTCCACGACTGCACGCACGGTTCTTTCTTCAAAAACAAAAAGGCCAATGACATTGTCGGCACGATCACCGGCGTCATTACGATTATGCCGTACCGCAAATGGAAATACAGCCATACGATGCACCACGCGACGAGCAGCAACCTCGACAAACGCGGCGAGGGCGATATGTGGCTGCTGACGATCGAGGAATATAACAATGCTTCCTTCTGGACGCGCCTGGCTTACCGTTTTTACCGCAACCCGCTTGTCATGTTCGGAATCGGTCCGATCTTCGTTTTCCTGATTCAGGGACGTTTCAACCGCAAAGGTGCAAAAGCCCTGGAACGCCGCAACACTTACTTGACGAATATTCTGCTCGTCGGATTGTATGCGGCACTGATTTGGGCAATGGGCTGGCAGGCGTTCCTGCTCGTGCAAGGTCCGGTCTTCTTCTTTTCCGGCATGCTCGGCATCTGGCTGTTCTACGTGCAGCATCAATTCGAAGATTCCTACTTTGAACACGAAGAAGAATGGAACTACGTGAACGCGGCCGTCGAAGGCAGTTCGTATTACAAACTGCCGAAGCCGCTGCAGTGGATCACGGGCAACATCGGCTTCCACCATGTGCATCACTTGAGCCCGAAAGTTCCGAACTATAACTTGGAAAAAGCGCATGATTCTTCGATCCCGCTGCAAAAAGCAACAACGATCACGCTGCGGACCAGCCTGCAATCGCTGAAGTTCCGTCTGTGGGACGAAGAAACCAAAACGTTCACCGGCTACGGCCAAGGCCGCAAAGTACGCAGCGGACTGCCGAAGAATGCGGTACAAAACGTTTCCCGCGACATGGGCAAAAAACCGGCACTTCCGCACGAATAATCGAAGACGCGCCGCTCGCCCGGCCCGTCTTCGCGGATCGAACCGATCAGACCCCGGCATTCCGTATTCCGGGGTCTTTGCTTTGCGAAAAACAGGGCGAAAATGTCGGCAAGTCCTGCATTTTCGTCATTACCGCCGGTTCCGCGTCCAGGCTCAAGGCGGAATCGGTTTGGGAAAAAGGAGGCCCCGGGTTATAATGATCACAAAAAATCAGACCGTGCACGCACCCGCCGCGGTCGCGGCGCCGGTATCGCTTTATAGGGGGCAGTCGATCATGCAGAAATGGTATCAGATCTTTCAGCGCAGTACCGGCCTCAACCCTTACGTTTGGGTCGTTTTCTATATCCTCCCGTTCTATTTCATCTTCCGTTCATCGACACCTTTCCATGTTGTAGCAGGGATCGGCATGGTCGTCGGCTTCTTCGTCTGCTACCTGCTGGCTTTTGCTTCCAAAGGACGACTGCTTTATTTCTGGACAAGTATGCAGATCGTATTCTCGGTCTCGATGACGCTGATGTTCGGCTATATGTATTTTGCCGTCTTTCTCGCTTTTTTCGTAGGCAATATCCGCAGCAAGCGCGGCTTCTTCACGCTGTACTGGATTCAGCTTGCCGCCGCGCTCGCTTCCGTGTACGTCGGCTACGTGCATCTCAATCCGTTGATGGTCAGCCAGTGGCCGTTCGTCGCCCTGACGGTAATCGCGGTCATCCTGCTGCCGGTCACGACGTACAACCGCAACCGCAGCGAGCGGCTTGAAGGCCAGCTCGAAGACGCGAACAAACGGATCTCGGAGCTGGTCGTTATGGAAGAACGCCAGCGGATCGCGCGCGATCTGCACGATACGCTTGGACAGAATCTCGCGCTCATCGGCCTCAAAAGCGACCTGGCCGCCAAGCTCGTCAGCAAAGATCCCCGGCGCGCCGAAGACGAGATCCGCGACGTGCAGCAGACGGCGCGCGTTGTGTTGAAAGAGCTGCGCGAACTTGTCACACAGATGCGCGGCACCCATATCGAAGACGAAGTGCATCGGCTGCGCCAGATTCTCAAAGCGGCCGAGATCGAATTCACGCTGATCGGCAATCCGGCCGAAACGCGTACCTCTCTGCTGAACGAGAACGTCGTCAGCATGTGTCTGAAGGAAGCGGTGACGAATATCGTCAAGCACAGCGGCGCCACTACCTGCTCGATCGCAATCGAGCCGCTGCCGGCGGAACTGATCGTGCGCGTCACCGATAACGGAAGCGGGCTCGGCGAAGCCGGCGGGCAGAAGCGCAGCGGGCGGCAGAACGGACAATCCGTATCGCGCGGCAGCGGACTGCGCGGGATGCGCGAGCGCCTGGAGTTCGTAAACGGACGTCTCGAGATTGCGGACGGCCTGCAGGGCGGGCAGGGAACGACCCTGACGATGCGGATTCCGAACGTGCTTGCGCAGCAGGAACCCGGGCCGGCGGAAGCGGGCGTCTCTGCTCCGGAAAGGGAACGGGCTATCGACAAGGAGGGATAACACGATGATCAGAATCGTGATCGCGGAAGACCAGCGTATGCTGCTCGGAGCGCTTGCTTCGCTGCTCGATCTGGAAGACGATATGGAAGTGGTCGGCCGCGCGGGCGACGGCGAAGAGGTCGTTCGGCTGGTACGCGAACACAAGCCGGACATCTGCGTGATGGACATCGAGATGCCGAAGAAGACCGGGCTCGAAGCCGCGGAAGAACTCAAAGGCTCCGGCTGCCGCGTCCTGATCCTGACGACATTCGCGCGCTCCGGCTACTTCGAACGGGCGATCAAGGCGGGAGCGCATGGCTATCTGCTCAAAGACAGCCCCAGCGAAGATCTGGCCGACGCGATCCGCAGCGTCATGTCCGGCAGACGGATCTACGCGCCGGAGCTTGTCGACGATGCGCCTTTTGCCGAAGAGAATCCGCTGACCGAACGGGAGAAGGAAGTACTGCTGCTCATTTCGGAAGGCAAGAATACGAAGGAAATCGCAAGCGAACTGTCGCTGACCAATGGGACGGTGCGCAACTACGTCTCGGTCATTCTGGACAAACTCGGCGTCGGCAACCGGATCGAAGCGATTACGCGCTTCAAGGAGAAAGGCTGGTTCAAATGAACCGGCCTTTTTGCTGTTCTTCTTCTCCGGAAGGCGCCCTCGCATCTGTACAACCCTTCCCCTTTGCGCTATGGTAAACAGAGAATTTTTTCAACGAGAAAGGTGTGCATACCCATTGCGGATTAACAAATATATCGCCGAGTCCGGCTTCACGTCGAGACGCGGAGCGGACAAGATCGTCGCCGAAGGCAAAGTTACGATCAACGGGGTCCGGGCCGACCTGGGCAGCCAGGTCGAGCCGGGCGACGACGTACGCGTAAGCGGCAAACGGATCAAGGAAAAGGCCGCGCAGGAGAACGTGTATATCGCGCTCAACAAGCCGGTCGGCATCACCAGTACGACCGAACGCAGCGTCAAAGGCAATATTGTCGATTTCATCGGCCATTCGCAGCGGATCTTCCATATCGGACGGCTCGACAAAGATTCCGAAGGCTTGATTCTCCTTACGAACGACGGCGATATCGTGAACGAGATTCTCCGCGCGGAGAACCGCCACGAGAAAGAATACCTCGTTACCGTCGACCGGCCGATCACCCCCGAGTTTTTGAAAAAAATGGCCGCGGGCGTCGAGATTCTCGACACGAAAACGCTGCCGTGCGAAGTGGAGCAGCTGTCCAAGTTCGTGTTCCAGATCACGCTGACGCAGGGCCTCAACCGCCAGATTCGCCGGATGTGCGAAGCGCTGGATTATAACGTGCGCGCGCTCAAGCGCACACGCATCATGAACATCTACCTGAACAGCCTGCCGACCGGCAAGTGGCGCGATCTGACGCCCAAAGAACTGGACCGGCTGTTCAAAGATCTGGATTATACGCCGCGCAATGTTTAAACGCCGAACCGGTTCCGCGGACAAAGCGAATATCTGAAGAGCTGGCTTCGTTGGCGCACAGTCCGCTCCGTTTTTCTTGCCTAGCCCTTATCCAAGATCCGGCCCGCCCCGGATTCCGATAAGGGCTTTTTGTGCTGTGCGCATTGTATGGATCTCTATGTTCTTTGTGACATAGCTTGTCAAAACGTAATCGTTACGATAAGATAAATCTCGTTGTGTTAATCATAATAATTACGAAATAGATTACTCATGCTGCAATAGTGATAGAAGAAATGAGAAAGAAGGTCATCCTTTTGAACAAAAAAATGCTGCTGCCCACACTCGCTTCCCTCGTTCTGACCGGGGGACTGTTGAGCGCCTGCGGATCTTCTTCCCAACCCAACGCCGGCGCGCAAGGTTCCGCCCAGGCTTCGACCGACAAAAACGTCCACTTCCTCTACAACTTCGCTACAAGTTCGCTCGATCCGCATGTCGATTCCAGCTACGTGCCGCTGCGCGCAGGCATCACGGAAACGCTGGTACGCCTCGACGAAGACAATCTGACCGTTGCTCCGTGGCTCGCCGAGAGCTGGGACAGCGAAGACGGCCAGCATTGGACGATCGACCTGCGCGACGATATCACGTTCCAGAACGGCAAACCGATGACGGGCGATTCCGTCAAAGCTTCGCTGGAACGCGCGCTGAAAGAAAACGTGGCGATCCAGAACGCTTTGAAGATCGAGTCGATCGAAGCCGAGGGCGACAAGCTTGAAATTACGACGACCCAGCCGTTCCCCGAATTCGCGTCCGAACTGGTCAACCCGAACACGGCGATCATCGACGTGAGCGAACCGGATATCGTCAACAAGCCGATCGGCACGGGACCGTTCGCTCTGGATACGTTTACCCCGGGAAGCAAGCTTGAGCTGAGCCGATACGACGGGTATTGGGACGGCGTCTCGCCGCTCGACTCGATCACATTCTCGTTCAACGAAGACGCCAACGCCCGTTCGCTCGCGCTCAAATCCGGCCAGGTCGATATCGTCTACCGTCCGGAAGTCGAAAGCCTCGATTCGCTTAAAGCGATCGCCGGCATGAAAGTCGAATCGACGTCGACGTTCCGCGTGCACCAGATGACGATGAACATGGAGCGCGACAGCATGCAGGATCTGAACGTGCGCAAAGCGATGGACGCGCTAATCGACCGCCAGGGCATCGTGGACACGATTCTGCTCGGTTACGGCGAAGCCGCGATCGGCCCGTTCCTCCCTTCGCTGCCGTTCGCGCCGAAATACGACAATACGGCGTCCGATGCGGGCTCCGAAGCGGCCGTAAAACATCTCGAAGCAGCCGGGTACAAGCTCGAGAACGGCGTTATGGCCAAAGACGGCAAGCCGCTCGCGCTCACGCTGCTGACCTATTCCGCCCGCGCCGACCTGCCGCTAATCGCGCAGGTGTTCCAGTCCGACGCCAAACAGATCGGCATCGATGTGGAGATCCGCCAGATCGATACGCCGGAAGAATACATGGCTTCAAACCGCGACTGGGACCTGGCCACCTACAGCAACCTGACCGCGCCGCGCGGCGACGCCGGTTACTACCTGAACGCGACGTATCATCCCAAGGGCGCGCTGAACTTCAGCGGTTCGGAAGATCCGGCATTGACCGCGATCATCGACGAACTGAACCTGACCGTCGCTCCCGAGAAGCGCGCGAAGCTTGCCGAGCAGGCTGCGAACTACGTGCACGACAATGTGCTCAATTCGTTCGTGCTGCACCCGGGCACGATCGTGGCCTACAACGGCGGCAAGATCAAAAACTGGATCACGACGCGCAGCGAATATTACATGATCACGAATAAGCTGGACGTGATGTAATGTTCCGCCTTATCGTTCGCAAGTTTCTCGAAGTCTTTCTTTTTCTGCTGTTCATCATGTTCGTCAGCTTTCTGTTCATCCGCCTGGCGCCCGGCGATCCGGTCTTGACCATCCTGAACGTGGATGAGCTGTCCGTCAGCCAGGAGCAGGTGGAAGCCATGCGCGAAGAGATGGGATTCAACGATCCGCTGCCGATCCAGTTCGGCAAATGGCTGCTCGATTTCGTCCGGCTGGACTTCGGCACTTCGTATTCCACCGGGCAGCCGGTCATGCAGACGCTGCTGAAGGCGCTGCCCGCGACGGCGGAACTGACGCTCGGCGCGCTGCTGGTCATGCTGCTCGTGGCCGTGCCGCTCGGCTCGCTCTCGGCCGTGTACCGCGGACGCTGGATCGATACGCTCAGCCGCATGCTGTCGATCGTCGGCGCGGCGGTGCCCAGCTTCTGGCTCGGCCTGATCCTGATCGACCTGCTCGGCGTCCGCTTCGGCAGCCTGCCGACGATGGGCCGCGATGGCCTCGCTTCGCTCATTCTGCCATCTCTGACGCTGGGGCTCGCCATCTCCAGCGTCTATGTGCGTCTGCTGCGCTCCAGCCTGCTCGACTCGCTGAGCCAGGAGTTTGTCCGTTCCGCGCGGGCCCGGGGATTGTCGGAAGGCCGCATCTTCTGGCTGCATGCGCTGCGCCACAGCCTGCCGCCGGTCATTACGGTATTCGGCGTCAGCCTGGGCAGCCTGATCGGCGGAGTCGTCGTGATCGAAGTGCTGTTCGCCTATCCGGGCATCGGCAAGCTGGTCGTCGACGCGATCCGCCAGCGCGATTATCCGTTGATCCAAGGCTACATCCTGATCATGGCCATCGTCGTCTTCGTCGTGAACACGGCGGTCGACCTGTCGTACCGCTATTTGAATCCCGAGATGAAACTCAAGGAAAAGGAGGCTCACCGATGATGCCGAAATCGGCCGCCCTGCGCTTATCCGGCGCTTCGAAGTCGAACAAGCACGGCTGGCAGGCGATACTCGCCGCCTTGTTCGTGCTGCTTGTCCTAGCCGCCTCCGCCTATACGTTTCTCTATCTGAAGCACGATCCGACGCTGACCGACCTGCGCGGACGCCTGCAGGGCTCAAGCGCGCTGCATCCGTTCGGGACCGACCATCTGGGCCGCGACGTACTGACCCGGCTGCTGCTCGGCGGCGGACAGACGATCGGCTACAGCCTGCTCGCGTTGGGCGCGGCGCTCGTCATCGGCATTCCGCTGGGACTGATCGCCGGCTACCGACGCGGCTGGGTCGACCGGCTGTTCATGCGGATCGCCGACGGCTTTCTCGCTTTTCCCGATACGATCGTCGCGATCGTGCTGAGCGGCCTGCTCGGCGCGGGCATCGGTAATCTGGTGCTGGCGATCGTACTCGTCAAATGGGTCAGCTATGCCAGGCTTGTCCGAAGCACCGTCCTGTCCGAATCGCAAAAAGACTATATCCGCATCGCCCGCACGAACGGCCTGTCGGACGCGCGTATCATGACCAAGCATCTGCTGCCGCATATCGCGGGGCATGTACTCGTACTCGCCAGTCTCGACATCGGCAAGATCATCCTGCTCATCTCGTCGCTGTCCTATATCGGGCTGGGCGCACAGCCGCCGACGCCGGAGTGGGGCGCCATGCTGAACGATTCGCGGCCGTACTTCCAGTCGCGGCCCGAACTGATGGTCTATCCGGGCCTCGCCATCGTCTCGGTCGTGCTGATCGCGAACATGCTGGGCGATTACCTGAGAGACCGGTTCGACGTGAAAAAGGAGGTGCAGCCGTGATTCTCTCTATCGAGGAATTAAGCATCGCCGGCCAGGATCGCAAGATCGTCGACAACGTGTCGCTCGCCGTGCGCGAAGGCGAATTCATGGCGCTTGTCGGGCAGAGCGGCAGCGGCAAAAGCCTGCTGTCGCAGGCGATCGGACAGCTCCTGCCGCCGAACCTGCACGCGTCGGGACGAATTATGTTCGACGGAAGCAATCTGCTGGAACGCACGCCGAAAGAGATGCGCGCCTTAAGGGGCAGCCGCATCTCGTATATTTTTCAGGACTATCAAGGCGCGTTCACCCCGTTTCGCAGTATCGGCGCGCATTTCGACGAATACCAGAAAGTCCACGGGGAAAAATCCGCCGCCGTCCGCCGTGCCAAAGCGGCCGAAGCGCTGGAGTCCGTCGGGCTGGAAGCGAAGCTGCTGCGCCGCTACCCGTTTCAACTGAGCGGCGGCCAGCTGCAGCGGGTCTCGATCGCGACCGCGCTGCTGCTGTCGCCGCGCCTGCTGATCGCCGACGAAGTGACGACGGCGCTCGACAGCGTGTCGGGCCACCGGGTATTGGAACTGCTGGCGCGCAAGCAGGCGGAGACCGGCTGCGCCATCTTGTTCATTACGCACGACTGGCGGCATGTCCGCCGTTACGCGAACCGCTTGTCCGTCATGCAGGAAGGGCGGATCGTCGAATCCGGCGGCAAGCACCGTATTCTCGACCATCCGCAGCATGAATACACCCGCCAATTGATCGCGGCGGCTCCGATCCTGAGCCGCTCGCTGAATTCGGGACTCGAGGAGGACAAGGCATGATCCGACAGCTTTTGCATCCTTTTTCAAGCGCAGCGCCTGTCCTGAGCGTGGACGGGCTTACTCGCACGTATGCGGGCGCGGAGCGTCCGGCCGTGCAGAACGTCAGCTTCGCCCTCGACCGCGGCGAATGTCTGGGCCTGGTCGGCGAGAGCGGCTGCGGCAAAAGCACGCTGGCCCGCTGCCTCATGCGGATCGAAGACGCCGACCGCGGCTCGATCCTGCTCGGCGGGCAGGATATCGCCCGCCTGAACGGACGCCGGCTGCGGCCGCACCGCCGCAAGATCCAGATCGTATTCCAGAACCCGACGGCCGCGCTGAACCCCAAACTGCGGATCGCCGACTCCCTGATCGATCCGTATCAGCAGCTCGGCCAAGGCGCGAAGCTCACGCACTTCGCGTACACGTCGCGCGACGCCTATATCCGCCGGCTGCTCGAAGCCGTCGAGCTTCCGGCCGAACTCGCCGGCCGCTATCCGCACGAGCTGAGCGGCGGACAGCGCCAGCGCGTCACGATCGCGCGGGCGATCGGCATCGAGCCGGACGTCGTCGTGCTCGACGAGCCGACGGCCAGCCTCGACGTCATCTCGCAAGGCGCCGTGCTCGACCTGCTGGACGGCCTGCGCACGTCGCTTGGCTTATCGTATCTCTTCATCTCGCACGACCTTGCCGCCGTCCACCGGATGAGCCAGCGCGTCATGGTCATGCGGGGCGGCGAGATCGTCGACCGCTTCTCCGCGAACGATTTGTTCGCGGAGAAGCGCCATCCGTATACGAAAGAACTGATTTCGATTTTCTGAACGCCGAAGCCGCCTCCGGAAAACATACCGGAGGCGGCTTTTTGCGTGCTTTGCGTTTGCCCGGGCGGCGCGTTGAAGCAGCGGCCGCCGTTGCGACGGACATTCGAGGCCGCGCTGCTACTGCTACCGCTACTGCTACCGCTACTGCGGCGGTCTACACCAGGTTTCGACCGGCGCTAGCGAATCCTTATCACGCTAAACAGCCGTTTTCGCCTGTTTGGCAGAACTAACGAATCGTCGTATCGCTATTCCGGCCATTTTCCGCAAAAACACCCTTCAAGTCACGTATAGCGTTATGTCGATTCGTTAAAATCGGAAAAGCCCAAAAACAGCCCGGCATAGGAATCATGCCGGGCTGTTGAGGTAGGCCTATCGCTTGCAGGCCCACTGCTTACATTCATGCTGCTTACGTTCGTATAGCTGCTCTTCATGCATGCAGCGCGGTCACCCCGCGCCTGCGCGCGTCCGATCGGGGATTCGATCCGATCAGCCCTTGATGACCGCTTCCACCGCGCTCTTCAGCGGCGTATAAGCATCTCCGATCAGATCCGTCAGATCAGTCGAAGCGGAAGCAAACTCGCCTCTTTCGATTGCGGCATCGATCACGTAAACGAGGAAACCGCCCGCTTCTTCCGGTACACCGGCGGAAGCCAGCGCGGCTACGGCTTCCGGAGCCGGCAGCGCTTGGTGGGCGACCGACGTACCGGATACTTCGGCCAGCACGGCTGCGTAATCGTCGTACGAGAACGGCTGCGGCGAAGTCAGCTCATAGATCTTGTTCTCGTGTCCTTCGCCTGCCAGCACAACGGCTGCGGCACGCGCCAGATTGTCGCGGGTCACGTAGTTCAGTTTGCCTGTCGGAGCTGCGGAGACTACCGTCCCGCCCGCCGCCACGCCCGGTGTTCCTTCGTTGACCAGCAGATCCAGATAGAAGCCGTTGCGCAGGAACGTATACGCGATTCCTGTCGTGCGCAGCATGTATTCCGTCGCGAGATGGACATTTTCCAATCCGATCGTCATTTTGTCGGGGAAAGCGAAGCTTGTGTACGCGATATGCCGGATGCCTGCGTTGCGAGCCGCTTCCACGACGTTCGCATGCTGGCGGATGCGCAGCGTGCTGTCCATCGAGGATGCCGAGACGAACAGCAGCTTCTCGCCGCCTTCGAACGCCGCAGGCAGCGAAGCCGCATTGTCGTAATCGCCTATACGAAGTTCAACGCCCCATTCGGCGAGCGCCGAAGCCTTGGCCGGGTCGCGCACGATGCCTACGATGTCTCCCGCAGGCGTTCCCAGATCGATCAGATGGCGGATAGCCGCCGTGCCCAGATGGCCGGAAGCCCCGGTTACGATAATTTTGCCCATAAGTATTCGCTCCTTCAAAAATAAAGTAGGGGTGAAGCGGGTTCATCAATTGTAACCATTATAGTTCCAGGAACGAATCGTTGTCAACTTTCTTTTTTTCAATACGAATTATCGGGTCTTTGACACCATTTCCAGCGCCGCGTCGACGATCGCCTGCGGCTGGTAAGCCGGGATCGAATGGCCGCTGCCCTGCACCACTTCGACTTTGGAATCGGTCGACCACGACTCGCCGAACTGCCGCTGGATGTCCATGCGTTCTTCCGTGATCTCGCCCAGATGATCCGCGGCGAGAATCGTCATCGGGATATCCAGCCGCGTCTTGCCCCGCACCACTTTCCGGGCGTTCGCGTGCATCTGCCTCATCTCGTCCGTGACGTTCTTATTGTTCGCTCCGAGCAGGGTAGCCAGGCGATCCTGCTCTTTCATCTCCGGCGACAGCAGCTTGAGCCCATTGCGTCCGGCCGCTACTTTTTCCGCAAAACCGTTCACGTGATAAAGCGCCCGCACGACACCCGATTTGATCGCGATCCGCTGCAGTTGGGACTGGAAAGCCCGCGACGGAAACGTCTCGTAAAATTCCGGCGAACCGGTATCGATCATCACCAGTCCTGCGACTTCTTCCGGATACTGCTGCGCAAAGCGAATCGATTCCAGCACGCCGAGCGAATGCGGCGCCAGCACGTACGGCGGCGGCACTCCGGCTTTTTGCAGCGCTTCATGCAGCTCCTGCGTAATCTTGTCGATGTCCCGGTCTTCTTCCGTCACATTGCTGTATCCGTAGCCGAACCGTTCCACGACAGCGAACTGCGCTTGACCGCGCAGACCTTCGTACAGCGGCGAGAAGTTGGCGTAAGGGTTCGGCGTTCCCCAACCCGCAATCAGCACCACCGTCGCTTCATCCGCGGCTTTGCCCGGCTTCTCTTCCACATACACGTGCATCCGGCGGCCTTCCACTTCCACGAGCTGCCCCGGTGCAACAAACGCCTGCCGGTCTTCCCGTTCGCCGAACCATTGGTATACGAATCCCGCCAATAGAAGCAGCAGCAGGATGATCAAGACCCACTTAAGCACCGAACCCAACCTCCCAAAGAGGCTTTTTTTCTTTTTATCCAAAAGGTTCTCTCCTTCTTGCGCCTGCTTTATCTATTCAACAATTCCAGCGCGGCTTCGGCGGTCGATTTGGGATCGTAGGCATGAATGGCATGCCCGCTGCCCTGCACAACCACCGTCTTCGAGTCGTCGGACCAAGATTCGCCGAACTGCCGCTGCGTGTCCATCCATTCTTCCGTCACCGCGCCGAATTGATCCGCCACAAGCTGGATCATCGGAATATCGAGCCGGCTCTTGGCGGCAATCAATTTGTCCGCGTTGGCATGGGTTCTGCGGATTTCGTCTGTCACATTATCATTTATGGCCACAAGCAGCGTAGCGAGCCGATCCTGCTCTTTCATCTCCGGCGACAGCCGTTTGAGGCCGTTTCTCTGCCCGTTCAGATACGCGTCGAAACCGTTGACGTGATACAGGGCGCGGACAAGACCGCTCTTGATCGCAACCCGCTGCAGCTGCATCGTCCGTACCGGAAACGTCTTGTAAAATTCCGGTGAGCCGGCATCGATGGTTACGATCCCCTGAACTTCGTCCGGATAGAGCTGGGCAAAACGGATCGCTTCCAGGCTCCCGAGCGAGTGCCCCGTCAGCACATAAGGCGGCTCCACGCCGGCCTGCTGCAGTGCTTCGTGCATCTCCTCGGTGATCCGGTCGATGTCCCTTTTCTCGTCCGTGATATCGCTGTATCCGTACCCGAACCGTTCGACTACGGCGAACTGCGCCTGCTCCTGAAGAAATTCGTACATGGGCGAAAAATCGGCATACGGACTGGCCGTCCCCCAACCCGCAATCAGCACCACCGTCGCTTCGTCCGCGGCTTTGCCCGGCTTCTCTTCCACATACACGTGCATCCGGCGGCCTTCCACTTCCACGAGCTGCCCCGGTGCAACGAATGCCGGCCGGTCTTCCCGTTCGCCGAACCATTGGTATACGAATCCCGCCAATAGAAGCAGCAGCAGGGCGATCAAGACCCAGCCCAATGCGCTTACCAGCTTACGCAGCGCGCCCCGCTTTTTCTTCACGGGTTTCTCTCCCCGGCCCTGCGGCTCCGCCGGTCCTGCCGGCGCATAGGCATCCGCCTCGGAGACGAGCTGCTCCATCGCTGCCCGTCTTTTTATTCGGTCTTCCGGTTCCATCTGCGTTTGCCTCCTTTCTTGCAAAAAAAGACGCGTCTTCTGCGCGGAATTCTGCCGATCCGACCGCTTGGGGCGTACCTTCTGCAAATTCCGCCGCGAAAACGCGCCTTTCCAATTCCGGTCGTCGTGTATTTGACGCTTCCGTCCCTTCAATCCCCTGCACTTAAGCCGAAGCGGATGTCCTGAAGCCGATCGTCCGCTTGAATGAAGGCCTAGTCTTCGTAACCGGCCAGTCCTTTATCGATCAGGTACGCCATCTCGGCATCCAGCACATTTTCGACTTCCAGCTCGTTGAGCTTGATGTCTTTGCGCGCCATCACGTAATCGACCAGCTCATCGCCGTCCAGTTCGATGGTGTCGCCCGGTTTTTTGGCCGCTGCCGCGATAAAATCCTGTTCGTGCTTCAGCACGTATTTGATGCCCGCTTCGCCGACTCCCGTTTTATCCGCAATATAGGCAATCATTTCGCTCTCGTTGATTTTTTGTTCGCTCATTTTCGTCATCCTTTCGCTTGTCGCATTCTGGTACCGCTCATCGGAACGTTCCCATTGTAGCATAGGAGAGGGCGGGGAAGAATATTCGGCGAGCGGCCAAGAGGTTTTTTCCATTAATCAACCAACTCTTCAGGGCTCTGCCCCGTCTATTCAATGACAGATAACGATTGGAGGCACGGGAAACCATGGCCAAAAGGAAACGTAACGTAACGGGAATCGTCGTCGCCGTCAGTTATTGTATCGCCCTATACCTCGTCTTGATCGATGCGCCTCCCGGCGAAGCCCCGCAGAATCCGGCCTGGATGTATGCCATGATTCCATTGGGAGCTGTATTCATTACCGCACTGTTCGATTATGTGATCAAATTCGATTTCTTCAACAGAAAACCGAAATGAAAAAATCCGGCTTCTTCAACAAGATCGAATCCTTGTAAGAATGCCGGATGGTCTGAGGCTTGGATAGCTTGGGAATACAGCTGCGGAAATCCGCGATTCCCGCTCTATAGGGACGGGAACTTAATGATATTGAACCATTTTGATCCTCGCTTCTTCCTGATACGTAATCGGACTGCGCATTTCCGGCGTATGCAGATGGCGTTCGACCGAGAACTCCATTTTGTGATATTCTTCTTCGCCGAGCGTCTTGTCCGTTTGAAGCTTGCCGCTGAACCAATTCTTGAATTCTTTCAATGCCGCTGCCATGTCTGCCATCCTCCTTGGATGATGAAACCGTATCGAATCTTTTTTGTTTACGCTTACATTGTAACTCCCTCCAATTGTATAAATATAGTGTCCTTGCTGAAAACACAGGTTTTTACCGTGAACGTTTTGTGAAATGGCGGTGTTGTAGATATACGAAAGAAACTAGTCCTCTCTATAGAGACATTCATTGAATTTAATACGTTTATTCTCCCATCCCGAAAAGACCGCCGAACCCGAAGGTTACGGCGGTCTTTTGTTTCCTAACAACGTTCCGCAGCTGCCTATGTCTTCTACTCTTCGCCCCGTACCACTCTCCGAATATCTTCCACAGGCACTTTCGGCACCCGTTGGTACGTCACAAGCCCGTTGATCTCCTGCTCCACGTCGGTCAGCTGCGTGTAACAGAAGCCCTGCACGACGCCGGAAACCGTCAGCGGGCGGATGACGGCGCCGAGGCGCGCCAGGAAATCTTCGTCGCTGTCCGCGCCGGAGTAGCCCCAGCCCTCCTGCTCGCTTTTGCGATAGGCGATCCCGCCGAACTCGGTTACGAGAATCGGCTGGCCTTCGTACTTGCTGCCGCCGACGAAGATGCGCCGGTTGGCCGGCATGGCCTGCGTCGCCTGTTCGGCTGTCTTGTAACGCTCGGTCAGCACGGGCTCGCGCCACTCGTAATCGTGGATCGCCACGATATCGGTAGTCATCATCTCCCAGCCGTCGTTGTAGATGACCGGACGCGTCTCATCGAGCGATCTCGTCAAATGGTACAGCGTCTGGCCGTGCTGCTGCTGGCGAACATCCACCTGCACGTTCGGAATGCCCCAGCTTTCGTTCATCGGTACCCAGACGACGATGCACGGGTGGTTGTAGTCGCGGTCGACCGCTTCCTGCCATTCGCGGGTAAAGCTGCGTACGTATTCTTCCGAATACGCGTAGGCGTTTGCCGCTTCGCCCCAGACGAGCAGGCCCATTCGGTCGCACCAGTAGAGGAAGCGCGGGTCTTCCATCTTCTGGTGCTTGCGTACGCCGTCGAAGCCCATCTCTTTGGTGAGGCGGATATCCCGCACGAAATCTTCGTCCGTCGGCGCCGTCAGCACGCCGTCCGGGAAATAGCCCTGATCCAGCACCAGACGCATATAAGTCGGCCGGTTGTTCAGGCTCAGCCGTCCATTCTCGATCGAAACCTTGCGCATGCCGAAGTAGCTGTCCACCGCGTCGATCGTCTGCCCGCCCTGAAGCAGTTCGAACTGAACGTCGTACAGATTCGGCTGCTCCGGCGTCCACCAGCGGCCGAGGCCGTGATCGTTGAAATCGTTCAGCCCGATCGCGCGCGATTCTTCGGCATGCAGCACCGGGAAAGACTGTTCGGCTACCGGCTGCCCGGCAAAAGAAATGCGCACGACAGCCGTAAGCGGCGTGGAGGCTTGCGGCGAAGAGATCGTCTCCCGCGAAAAGAACATCCGGATCCGGACTTCGCCGCGGTCGATATCGGGCGTCAGCTTTACTTTTTCCAGACGCGCGTCATGCACCGGTTCGAGCCAGACCGTCTGCCAAATCCCGGTCGTCCGGGTGTAGAAGATGCTCTGCGAGCCTTCTTTCCAGAACTGCTTGCCCCGGGGCAGCGTCACGTCGCGGCTGAAATCTTCGACCCGCACGACCAGCGTATTGCCGCCTTCCGCGTTCAGCAGGTCGGTGATATCCGCGCCAAAAGGCGTATGGCCGCCTTCGTGCGACGCGGCCCAGCGGCCGTTGACCCAGACGGTGGACGCATAATCGCACGCGCCGATATTCAGGACGATCCGGCGGCCGGCCCAATCCTCCGGCACGTCGAACGCGCGGCGGTACCAGACGAGATCGTGGAAACCGGGATCGGCGATACCGCTGAGCTTGCTCTGAAAAGCGAACGGGACGTTGATCCGGCGCTCGAAATTTCCTTGGCCGGGTTCGTACCAACGCTCCCGGTCGCCCTGGCGTTCGTCGTCGAACGCGAAGTCCCATTCCCCGTTCAGGTTGAGCCACTGCGCGCGCTCGAACTGCGGACGGGGATATTCGGGACGGGGCGGCGCGGCACTGTTGGATAGGGATGAGGGTTCAGAAGATGGCGTAAGCATAAGTCCTCCTTGATGGTCCGAAAATGGGTTCTGCATGAATCGCGGTTACATTTCTTTGCCGCCGGTGAACGCGATGCCTCTGATAATCTGCTTCTGGAAAATCAGGAACACGATCAGCACCGGAATGGCGGCGAGCGCGTTGGCGGTCATCGGCAGTGCGTATTCCTGGTTGTACGAACTCTGGAACATCGGCAGGCCGAGCGTGATCGTCATGTACGCTTTGTCCGAAATGGAGATCAGCGGCCAGACGTAATCGTTCCAGGCGCCGATAAAGGTGAAAATGCCGAGTGCGGCAAGCGCGGGACGCGACAGCGGCAGGAAGATGCGGTACCAGATCTTGAAGAATCCGGCTCCGTCGATACGGGCCGCTTCTTCCAGGTCTTTGGGCAGTCCGTCAAAAAACTGCTTCATGATGAAGATGCCCATGGGACCGGCGATCGCCGGCAGAATCAGCGAGACGCGCGTGCCGAGCAGACCCGCGTCGCGCATCAGCAGATACAGCGGAATCAACGTCGCTTCGCCCGGAATCATCATCGCCGACAGGAACAGGACGAACAGGACCCGGCTGCCTGGAAAACGGATCCGGGAGAACGAATAGGCGGCCATCGACGCGAGCAGCAGCACAAGCGCGGTGGTGATCGTCGAGACGAGCAGACTGTTGCCCATCCAGCCGAAGATCGGCGCGCGGTTCAGCACGGTCGCATAGTTGTCGAACGATACGTTAAATCCGTTTCCGAACAACCGTCCTCCTTCGGGGGTGAGCGACAGGGACAGCATCCAGACGATCGGGGTCAGGAACATGAAGGCCAGCAGAACGGCCGCGACACGCACGACATAAGGGTAAATTCGATCGAGCATCGTACACTCCTCCTTGAACCATTGGCCGATAGGGGCAGCCGCCCGGACTTGCTCCGGCGCGGCGCCGCGTTTCGGCTTCGTTTTTTTCAACCGAACGCTATTCGCCGATTTTGCGCATCAGGAAGGTCTGAAGCAGCGAGATGACCAGAATGACCAGCATCAGCACAAACGCGATTGCCGAAGCGTAGCCCATTTGGAACGTCTGAAAGCCGTTTTCGTAGATCGAGAACACGACCGTCTTGGTCGCTCCCGCCGGCCCGCCGCCGGTAATCAGCTTGGACTGGCCGAAGATTTTGAACGAAGAGATCGTCTGCAGGATCACGACCAATACGGTCACGCGGGACAGCGAAGGGAACGTCACATAACGGAAAGTCTGCCAGCGGTTTGCGCCTTCAAGTCCGGCAGCCTCGTAGAACGATTCCGGAATATCCTGCAGCCCGGCGAGGAACAGGACGAACACGAACCCCATAGTCCACCACAACGTGGCCATGATGATCGAAGCCCAGGCCAGCGTCGAGTCGGACAGCCAGAAGATTTCGCTGTTGATCAAGCCGATCCCGCGCAGAATACGGTTCAGCAGGCCGGTGTACGGCTGGAGAAAGATGACCCAGATACTGGAGATGACGGATACGGACAGCACGTAGGGCATGAAGAACGCGATACGCAGGAAGGCCTGTCCTTTGCGGATACTGTTCACCAGTACGGCGAGCAGCAGGCCAAGCAGGGTCATCAGCGGTACGCTGACGAGCGTAAACAGCACCGTATTGAGCAGATTGGTACGGAACTCCTCGTCCTGCATCAGATTGGTATAATTCTGAAGCCCGACGAACGTCTTGTCGCCGAGCAGCGACCAGTCGTAGAAACTGACGCCGAAGCCGTAAACGATCGGGATCAGCGAGAAGAGCAGGAAGAAGATCGTGTACGGCAGAACCATGAGAACGCCGGTTACCCAGCCCTGCCGGCGCAGCGTGCTTCGCGGCGAACGGGCACTCGCTCCCGTATTCTTGCTGCTGGATAGTGTCTTGGAAGCCATGGTTGCGGTCACTCCTTTCGGATTGGGGGCCGAAGCCCGGAAAGTCCGGACCGGAATCGGGATCCGGAAATACGCTTTGGAAACCGAAGGATCAAAAAGGAAGCGGCGGGCGGCAGGCCCGCACATCCGCTTCCTTCTTTTTCGATCGCCCGTTTATTTGCCCGTCGTTTTGTCGATCACGGCATTCGCTTTCTCAAGCGTCGTTTGCGGGTCCTGTTTGCCGGCCATCATCTTCTCGAACTCTTTGATAACGTTGTCGTTGATCTGGCCCTGCTTGTCGTTACGCGGCCAGTATTTGACGAAGTCGGCCGATGCCGCGTAATCGCTGCGGTACGGCATATCTTTGAATTCCTGGGATTCCAGGACGCGGGTCACACTCGGAATATGACCGGCTTTGGCCCACAGTTCGCCGTTGTCCGCCAACCACTTGGCGAATGTAAGCGCGGCTTTTTGTTTGGCCGGATCTTCGGTTCCGTGCTTCGGCAGCGCCAGCGTATGCGAATCTCCCCAGGTTGCGGGCTGATCGTAGATCTGCGGCATCGGCACTACGCCGAAGTTCAGTCCGTCGATACTCTCGAACGCGCCGGTACTCCATACGCCCGTTGTCAGAACGGCGGCGCGTTTGTCCTGGAACAGCTTGACCGCGTCGTTGATCTTAGGCGGAATCAGCTTGGACGTATACAGGCTGTTTACATACTCGAGAGCCTGCAGCGCCTGCGGATTGTTGAGCGCGGCTTTGCCGCCCTCGTCGTAGAATTTGCCTCCGTCGGTGAGCTGGTTGTAGAAGCCCCAGAACATCCAGTAGGAGTCGGTGCGGACATCCGGCTGTGCCAGCGGAGCTACGTCGGCCGGGACGGCTTCCTTGATCTTGGTCAGAAACTCGGTGAAGCCTTCGGGCGTCGGATCGTAGACCGGCTTGCCGTCTTCGCCGAGCACGCCCGCTTTCTCCAGGTGATCCTTGTTGTAATACATGACGATGGCATGCGTATCGAGCGGAATCGAATAATGTTTGTCTTCATAGATGGTGGACTCCAGAATCGTCGGGTTGAATTCGCCCCAATCGAGCTGGCTTTCCGCGGCCAGTTCGTCCAGCGGTGTTACGAAACCGGCCGGAACGAACTGCGGCATCCGCGAGGAGTGCAGGACCATAAGGTCCGGGGCCTGGTCCGATGCCATCGACGTCTGCAGCTTTGTGTAATAATCGCCCGCCGGATTCGCGAGCTGTTCCACGTGAATTTCTTGGTTCTCCGCGTTGAACTTCTCGATCATCTGCGTCATGAATTCGCCGTCGCCGCCGCTGAACGGCGTCCAGAACGAAATACTGGTCTTGCCTGCCGGCGCTTCGCCGCCCGTCTCTCCGCCGCCGGTCGTCGTATCGGCTCCCGGCCCTCCGGCCGCGCAGGCGCTGAGTACCAGCATCAGCACCATGGCAAGGGCCGCCGTTTGGAACATGTGTCTTTTTCTCATCTTCGTGCCTCCCTTTGGATAAATGTCCAACCGTCGTCTCGAACCCCGCGTTTTCTGTTGATTACGCTTACAAATCAATCATAAGGCCGGGGAGCCTTCGGTAAAATGACGCTTCTTTAGGCGCAGTGGACATATATTTGGGGATAGCGGGAGGCATTCGGGCGGCGGCTTCCGGCCAAGCCGCCGCTTCAAGCGTTCGCCCGGTCCGGTCTCAGCGCTTCGCGGAACTCTTTGGGCGTTCGGCCGGTTTCCGCTTTGAAGACGCGGTTGAAATGCCGGATGTTCGAGAAACCCGTCCCGTAGGCGACGGAGGCGATCTTGTCGTCGGTATGCAGCAGCCGTCTGGACGCCTCACGCACGCGCACTTCCGTCAGGATCTCGACGAAGGAACGGCCGAGCCGGGCTTTGAACAAGCTGCTCAGATACGAAGCGTTCAAGAAGACCAGCTCCGCCATGCTGCCGAGCGTGATCGGCTCGGCGTAATGTTCTTCGATATGGCGGACGACCCGGTCCACGGCGTGCAGACCGCCGCTCTCGTCCCTTCGGCGGACAAGCGTCTGAAGCGAGCGCAGCAGACCCGCGCAGTAAGCGGCAAGCTCGGACTTCGAGCTGAGCGCAAGCGCGCCCTGGAGCGCCGCGCCGATATCCCGGCCTTCCGGCCAGTCATCTTGCACTCCGCGGTCTACGGCCAGACCGTACGCTTCGAGCAGCATCCGGCAGACCTGCTCGTGGATCACGGAGGGACTTGCGCCCGAGTCGCACAGCTGGGCAATGCCTTCGCGCACCCGCTCGCCGAGGTCGGCGCCTTCTCCTTCGAGCAGCGCCTGCTCCAGATAGCCGCGGTTGGTCAGCGGCGTTCGGCCCGCCCCCGGTTCCTGGCGGGGCGGGTCTTCATACAGCAGCACCCGGTTGCCGCCGGACGTCAGCCGGTACAGCAGGGCGATTCTCGCCTCGCCGTACGATTTGGAGATCTCCTCGACGCCGTGTACCCCGCCGCCGATTCCGATCGTAATCGTCAGATTGGCTTCGCGCCGGATACGGTCCGCAATATGCCGGGCCAGCTCCGCAAGCTCCGCGAGCGAAGACGCGGAGACCTCCGCGTCCAGCAGCGCGACCACGCTCCCGCCGCGCCGGAACACGAACCCCGGGACGTTCCCGGCCAGCGCTTCTTCGATAAACTGGCGAATGTAGAGCGCGAACAGCTCCGCTTCCTGCTGTTCGTACCGGCTCGGCTCGACCGAATCCTTGTCGAGTTCGGCCACGAGGCCGTAGACGCCGCGTTCGAACTCGATTCCGGCTTCGCGCAGCTCGCCCGGACGCGCATGCGGCAGCTCTCCGCGGACGAGTCCGTCCAGCAGCCGGTCCCGCTCTTCCGTGAGCACGGCCGGAACCCGGCGCTCCGGCAGACGCTCCGTTTGCCGAAGTTCTTTTTGCAGCAGCTCCCGGTCCACCTGCTCCAGCACCCGGTACAATTCGGCCTTGTCGACCGGCTTCAGCAGATAATCCCGTGCGCCGAAGCGCAGCGAACTCTGCGCATAGCGGAAATCGTTGTATCCGCTCAGTACAAAGCAGCGGATCTCCGGGTAACGCTCGCGCAGCTGTTCCTGCAGTCCGATCCCGTCGAGGCGCGGCATACGGATATCCGTAATGACAAGTTCCGGCCTCGTCCGCTCGATCGCTTCGAGCGCTTCGAGGCCGTCTTTGGCTTCTCCGCTGACTTCCCAATTCGTATCCGATGTTCCGATCAAATGGCGCAGGCCCCGTCGGAAGATCGCTTCGTCGTCCACGACCAATACTTTTCGTTTATCCATGGCGTTCTCTCCCTTCTTCAAGTTCGCGTTCCCGCAGATCCGGCAGACGGATCGAAGCCCTTATGCCGCGGGGCGATGCCCGTTCCAGCCTTACGCCGAAGCCCGATCCGTATTTCAGCACCAACCTGCGGTGCACATTCACGAGTCCGTGGCCGCCCGGTCCTTCCGGCAGCAGGCCTTCTTCCATTTTGGCGTTCTGCCGCCGCAGCTCTTCGTCGCCCATGCCGGGACCGTCGTCCGTCACGGAAATGACGATACGCCCTTCGCTCAAGCCGATCGCAATCACGATCCCGACTTCCCCGCTTCCGTGTTCCAATCCGTGGACGATCGCATTCTCCACGATCGGCTGAAGGGTCAGCCGAATGATCGGACTGTCCATCAAGCCGGGCTCCGCTTCGATCCGGTAGCGCAGCCGTTCTTCGTACCGGATACTCTGAATCGCCAGGTATCCGCGAATATGCTCGATCTCTTCCCGGACGGTCACCTCGTCGCGGCCGCCTCCCATGCTGTAGCGCAGCAGGGCGCTCAGATGATTGGTCATACTGACCACTTCGCGGTTGCCTTCGAGCTCGGCGTACATACTGATCGAGCCGAGCGTATTGTACAGAAAATGAGGATTGATCTGGCTCTGGAGCGAAGCGATCTCCGCGTTCTTCTCGCGGATCTCCGTCTCGTACAGCCGGTACGTCAGCGTGCCGAGCCGGGAGACCATCAGATTGAACGTACGGCTCAAGTGGCCGATCTCGTCTGCGCTTTCGACCGGAATCGAGATGCCGAACTGCCCTTTCTCGACCAGCTTCATCGACTGGCGCAGCCGGCTCAGCGGCCGGGTGATCCGCAGCGCATACAAGATGGAGACCAGGATCGAAGCGGCGAGGCAGGCCAATCCGACAAGCAGCATCTGCCGGTTGACCGTCTCCGCATCCTTGAGCAGAATACTCATGGGCACCGCCTGAAGCACCGTCCAGCCGGTCACCGGCGACGTCACGTAAGTCATCAGGATCGAAGAACGCCCGCTGCCGAGCGTGACCGTCCCTTCTCCCCGGTAAGCGGCAAGGCTGCCGCTCGAGTCGGGGAATCTGCCGTTCGCATAGATCGGCGCGCCGCTGCCGTCGAGTACCGCCACCGAACGTTCGCCGCTTCCCGACAGATTCGAGATTCGCTCGCGCAGGTCGCTGGTTGGCACGTCGATCTTCAGGACGGCGAGCCGCTCTCCGCTCTCCAGGCTGCGGATGACCCGTACGGCCGAGAATACGTTATAGGTGGAGCCGTTGTCGGATTTCAGCGAATGCGGACCGATAAATACCGCTTTGCCGGAAGCCGCCGCGTCGGCGAATGCTCCCAGATCGGGGTCGTCTTCTTCGGTAAAACGTCCCGGGCTGTCCGGCGGCTCGACGTACGAACGGACTTTTTCCGCCTGCAGGGTAATGCCGATCGTATCGACCCTTCCGTTGACCCGGATACGCCGCATAAACTCCTCCAGCAGCATTCGCTCCTCGTAGACGCTTGCCTCGGCGGCTTCCCGCCGCTCCAGATAATCCAGCAGATCGGGCGTCTGATAAGGCAGCACCGAGAGCAGCGCCAGTTCGTTCATATAGATGTCGAGATTGGCGCTGAACTCGTGCACGGCGTCCGCCTGGTAGACGCCCACATTGCGTTCCACCGCGCGGGAGTAACCGATTCCGCTCAGCAGCGACGAGAGCAGCAGCGGAACGGCGATCAGAATCAGATTGATGCCGATCAGCTTGAAGGCCAGGCTGCGGTTCGCAAGTCCCGCTTCTTTTCGGTAAAGCCTTTTCCAGTAGTCCGGCCGACCGCTTTTCTTGAAGAATTCCGTAAGGTTGGCCATCGCTTATTCCTCCAGAATCCGGTCGATTTTCGGCCCGATTCCTCTCAGCATGCCGTCCACGGTCTGACTGCCCGACCACAGCTTCTCCAGCTCGACGACCAGCTCGTCGCTGACCCGCCCCTGCTTGGGATGATCCGGAAAATAAGCCACATCGTCGGCCGCTTCGGCGTAATCGCTTCGATTCGGCAGCGCCAGGAATGCCGGCGAGTGCGCAGCCGCTTCATACGCCGGAATATGCCCCGCCTGCGCCCAGACATCGCCGCGGCGGGTCAGCCAAGCGGCGAATTTCAGCGCCGCAGCGCGCTTCGCCGGATCGCCGCCTTCCGCCTGCGCGGGCAGCGCCAGCGTATGGGCGTCGCCCCACGAAGCGGGACGGTCATAGATCTGCGGCAGCGGCATGACGCCGAAGTCCAGATCTTCCGCCTGCTCGAACAAACCGATCGACCAGACGCCGAGAAACAGCGTCGCGGCTTCCCCCCGCGCGAACTGGCTCGTCGCATCGTTGATATCCGGCGGAATCAGGCCTTCCCGGTACAGCGAATCGACGTAATCCAGCGAACGTTCGGCGGCTTCCATATTCAATTCGGCATGCCGTCCGTCCGCCGTGTAGAGCCGTCCTCCCCCGTCGATCTGGCTGTACAGCGACCACCACAACCACAGCGAATCGATCCGGATATTCGGCACGGCGAGAGGCGCCACGTTTTCCGGGACGTTCGCGCGAATCTTTTTCAGAAAATCCGTGAAGCCCTGTTCTCCCCCGGCGAGCTTCACTTGCCCGTTCGTATACAGCCCCGCCTGCTCCAGCCATTTCTTGTTGTAATACAGCACCCCGAAATGGGCATCCAGAGGAATTCCGTAATGGGCGCCGCCCAGCACCGTTCTGCGCAGAATATTCGGATTGTAGCCGTTCCAGTCCAGCCCGTTCTCCGTCGCTTCTTCTTCCCCGATCTCCGTCACGAACGCGGCCGGAACATACTGCGCATATTTCGAAGCGTGCACGATCGCCGCGTCCGGGGCTTCCCCCGTTACGATCGCGGTCGACAGTTTCGTATAATAATCGTCCAGCTTGTTATTGTTCATCCGCACGAAGACCCCGTCTTCGTTCTCTTCGTTGTACTGGGCGACCAGCGCGTTCATGAACGAACTGTCTCCTCCGCTGAAAGGGGTCCAGAATTCGATCGACACCGCCTTTTCCGCCGCAGCCGGCGTTTCGTATCCGCTTTCATGATTGTCCGTCAGCCACAGTCCCAGCGCCAGAACCCCGCTTGCAAGCACGGGAACGAGCCACAGCGGGGTTCTTTTTCCGTACCAAAAATTAGAGCGGCCCATTCCGCTTCTCCTCCTCGTTCCCGGCATCCGGTCGCCGCGTTGTCCGTTTATTGTCCTTATACACGCCCTGCATCCATTCTAAATCCGATCGGAGCGCAAACGCCGCTTTTCCGCCGTTTTCCCAAAATACCGTCTATACCTAAAAATATGTCCATCCCCTCAAGACCGCAAGCTTTTTCCCAAAAAATAAGACTGCTGCCTCCAAAGATCCGTCCTGTTCTCGGCCCGGCCCTTGCGTTAAGTTGTTCGTAATACCCCACAATCCGAAGGGAGACCAGAAAATGGACAAAAAAACATGGCTCAAGGGAGGACTTGCGCTGATGCTGCTCGGCACGACGCTGAGCGGTGGAAGTTTCGATGCGGCGCAGGCGGCTCCGGCTCAGGAAAAGAACGATTTCTATAACGTCATCATGCAGGACGGCGCGGATCCCTTCATGTACCGGCACGCGGACGGCTACTACTATTTCACGAAAACGACCGGCGGCAACGTGACGCTCTGGCGTTCCAAAACGCTGACCGGCATCGACGCGGCGGAGACGACGGTTGTGGAGACGGGCGGCCAGAACGTGTGGGCGCCGGAAATTCACCGGATCGACGGCGCCTGGTACATCTATTACGCCAAAGACGACGGAGAGAACGCCAATCACCGGATGTATGTCATGCAGAACAAGTCGCTTAATCCGCTCAAAGGCACCTGGGTCGACAAAGGCCCGATTACCGACTCCACCAACCGCTGGGCGATCGACGGCACGGTGTTCAAGGCGCGCGGTATCTCGTATTTCGTCTGGTCGGGCTGGGAAGGCACCGAGAACGTGCGGCAGGTGCTGTATATCGCGCGCATGGGCAATCCGTGGACGATCGATTCGCCGAGAGTCGAGATTGCGCGGCCCGAGTATCAATGGGAGACAAACCATTCCCCGAACGTGAACGAAGGCCCGCAGATTCTCGTTAAAGGCAATCAGATCAACATCGTCTACTCCGCCAGCGGAAGCTGGACGGACGATTACTCGCTGGGGCTGCTGACAGCCAAAAACAACAGCGACCTGCTGGACCCGGCTTCGTGGACCAAACGGCCGGATCAGGTGTTCAAGACGGGCGGCGGCATCTACGGACCGGGACATGCCAGCTTCACGACATCGCCGGACGGCCAGGAAGACTGGATCGTGTATCACGCGGCAAAAAGGCAGGGTTCCGGCTGGGACCGCGAGATTCGCACGCAGCCGTTCACCTGGAACGCGGACAAGACGCCGAACTTCGGCAGTCCGCTTGATCCGAACCAACCGATTCCGCTGCCTTCCGGCGAACCGGAGCGCGACCGCTACGAAGCGGAAGACGGACGGCTCGCCGGTACGGCCAAAGTGTCGCAGCACGCGGACAGTTCGGGCGGCGCGAAAGTCGGTTACATCGATACCGAAGAAAGCTATGTGGAAGTCGACGTCGATGTGGACAAAAGCGGTACGTACATCCTCTATGCGCGCACCGGCAACGGAACGGCGGGCGGCAACTGGTCGACGCTGAAGCTGTCCGTGGACGGCGGACCGGCCAGCGACTTCTTCGTGACGAACCAGGGCTGGGACAACTGGGGCACCTCGACGCAAAAAATGACGCTGGACAAAGGCAAGCATACGATCCGTTTCGCCAAAGGAAACGGCTACGCGGAGATCGACGGTTTCGATCTGTTCCGGATCGGCAAATAAGCATCCGGCGAAGTTCTTCGCCGCGGCCGCGCAGTTTTGCCGCCTCTACTCTTCCATCACGAATAGAATGTTCTCGACAGCCTTGGGAACGGAAACCGGTCAATCGGTTTCCGTTCTTTTTTGTCGCAGCCCGTTCGATTCGGCGCCCCGGCTCCGGTTACAGAACCGACATCGCCGGTAACAAGGCGGGACTTGAACGACGATGGAAAAAGAAGGAACATGTAAAAGAACGTGATCGCAAACCTGGATAAACAAGGAGCTGATCGAAATTGAAGAAAGCATCCTCCAAGCGAACCCTGCCTCTTCTGGGAGCGGGGATCCTCGCGGCGGGCATTTTGACCGCAGCCGGATTGCCGGGAGAAGAAGCGGCCTACACCGGCAGTCCGGCTGTATCGGCCGCCTATTCTCCGGCGGCTGCCGCCACGCAGCCGGTAGTTCCGGATAGTCGGGCGGCCGAAGCAAAAGCCGGAATTCGAACGGACAAGCAAGAAGCCGCATTTGTGCAGCTGCAGCAGGTTCGATTTCTAACGGCGACCACCGGCTGGATGATCCGCTCGGACTCTGCGCCAAGCGGTAAACAGACCCTGCGGCTGGTGGTTACCCAAGATGGAATGCGAAGCTTGACGGAACACAAACTTCCCGGCGACTATGCGGCAGGAATCGGTCTGTCGGATGCGCAGACCGGCTGGGTGCTCGTCTATGAAGCTCCGCGAAAAACCTCCGGCACGGTTAGCGGTTATTCCCGTGCCCGTCTGCTGCATACGCGGGATGGAGGAAAGACCTGGAAAACGCAGTGGAGCAAAACCGGCAGCTATCCGGCTTCCTCCCAGCGCGAGAATGCCGTAACTGTCGTCGGCCCCCGGTCCGCCTACGCCATCATCGGCCCGGACCTTCTGGTGACCCGGGACGGCCGGTCCTGGTCGAAAGCCGCTTTCGGCCGGCAGGACTTCGTTCCGACGCAGGTGTCCTTCGCCAATGCCCGAAACGGCTGGGCCGCCGGAACGATGCCGCCGCACGAAGACGACTCGGATGCCCGGGTCGTCTCGGTCCTGCATACGTCCGACGGCGGACGTATCTGGTCCAAGCAGCTGACGGTCGGCCCGACCAACGAGAACAGCGACAGCAGCCAGCTCCGCAGTGCAGCGCTCGATTTTGTCGACGCCAAGACCGGATTTCTTCTGACGGACGATCCCAGCACGATGACGGGCGTTCTCTACCGGACGACAAACGGAGGCGCAAGCTGGCGTATGGTGAACGGCGGACTCCGCAGCCATCGCCCCCTGATTACGGGCATGGACTTTGCAGACGGGCAAGCAGGCTGGCTCTACGCTTCTCCCGGAGCCGGACCGGTCGAAGGCGGACTGATGATTACGCGCGACGGCGGGAAGACGTTCGCTCACGAACCGGATGCGGGCTACGACTTGAGCTTTGCCCAGTATTTCAAAAGCGGCAGCGGCTATGCGGCAGGCCGGACGTTCGAAGGGGAGGATTACCTGACGCGCACGCGCGACGGAGGGGAGACGTGGACGCCCGTGTACCGGCCGTATTCGGTGCCGGGCAGGTCGGCCGAATAGGCAGCAGACGCTCGTCCAATACAGCCGGAAGATCGGGCGAAAGGAAAACGGGAGTCTCCGAATCCGGATAAAAGGATTAGAAGAAAAACCCTCTGCGCCTTTATTCGGCGCAGAGGGTTTTTCTTCTTGTTCTCGCTTTTTCCAAGCCCTTATTGTCCTAAGCCGGACGAGGATTCCGCTTCAGGCCCGGATCTACCGCCTTGCAAAAACCTTTACCGCCACTCGACCACTTCTTCCACCGAACGGCGGGTCTTCCCGGTCGGTTCGCCCGCCCGGTAACCGAAAGCGGCCATACACGCCAGACCGAAATGGTCCGGATCCAGCAGATTTTCTTCCGCCAGTACCCGTTCGACTTCATGTTTGACAAAGCCTTCCATCGGACAGGAATCGATACCGATCATCGCAGCGGCCGTCATCATGTTGCCGAGCGCCAGATACGTCTGGCGGCAGGCCCATTCGAACATGGCCCGCTCATTGCCTTGAAGCGCGAAGCCGGTGCGCAGGAACGTATCGTACGTGCGGCGCTTCATGTCGGAGATCTCCTGCGGCAGACGCTGCACGTCGCTTAGCATGTACGAGATGTAGTCGGAGTCCGCCGTCATATCGTGCGGCAGGCGGGCCAGGACGAGAAGAACGTGACTGGCCGAAGCGAGCTGGCGGCGCGCTCCGCCGGCATGTACCGCGATCTTGCCGCGCAGCTGCGGGCTCTGCACGACCACAAACTTCCACGGCTCGAAGCCGTACGAACTTGGCGACAGGCGGCCGGCCTCCAGAATAAAGTCGAAATCTGCCGCCGTCACTTGGCGCGTCGGATCAAAGTCTTTGACCGCATGGCGGAAACGGTAAGCGTCAAGCAGTTGGCTTTTGGCTGCCGCGTAAGCGTCCGGTCCGGACTTGAATGGGTCGGTCATCGAAATGCCTCCTTCGTTCTTGTTCTCCCGCTTATTTTAACCTACATTCGTACGGGAGTGCGATTTATTCGCTCAACTGCACTTCCCGATCGAACTCTTCCGTAAAAAATCTCATTTGGCCCGCCTCACTTCTTTTTCGGTTTTCGGCTCAACAGTACGATCAGCAGCAGTCCCGCGCCGCCCAGTCCGATATAGAGCAGAATCCGGAGCGAGTCGCCCGCGCCGACGACCGGCCCGGACTCTTCTCCTTCGGTTCCGGAGAGCGGTTCCCGGTCCGGCGGGACGAACGCCTGCGCTTCTTCCGGCCCGAGCTGCGCTTGAGCCGGAGCCGGATTTTCGATTCCGGTATGCAGAGCGGCGGTATCGTACTGCGGCTTCTCTTGTCCTTCCGATCCGTACAGCAGACGGTAAGGACCTGCGCCGGTGTCTTCGAATATCAGCCGGTCGACCCGGTAGCCCACTTCGACCGACTCGATATTCAGCGGCGGATTCCCGGCGTTGTCGATCACGACCATCGGCTTTTCGTTCAGGATCGGCTCCGCCAGCCGGATCTGCGTATCCTCGACACTCAGGCCGTTCAGTTTCAGGCGGTTCAGACGGGTCGGCGACAGAATCCGGGTATTGGCGCCGGTGCCTTTGGCCCGGTTCACATAGAAGATCCGGCTGAACTCCTCCGAACCGTCCGACGCGGAAGCGTTCAACCGGATCTGATCGATCCGCAGCCGATCGGCATTATAGATCACGACCTCCGACATGCGGGCAAGAGTCTCCACATTAAAAGGCAGTTCTTTCGCCCGGCGAAACGCCTGCCCGCTGACAGCCGCACCGACATCGCTCAGCATTCCGTCCGTCAGTTCAATTTTCCCTCCGGCGTTCGGCACGTTCAAGCGGTAATACCCGTAGCCGGCCGGCTCGTCCAGCTCGATGACATTGCGAAATTTGGTTTCCCCGTCCGCGTACAGTTCGCCCTCGGTCACCGGCTCCCAACTTTTCCCGTCTTTGCTGCCTTCCACCCCGATCTTTTTGAGAAAAGGACCTTTCGACAGCGGAAAAGTCAGCCGGCTGCCGCGAAAGTTTTCTTGATCGGAAGCCGGAATTACACGAAAATCGAACCGCGTTGCCTCCTTGCCGGGGGTACTCTTGATCAATTCCAGCGGATAATAACGGTCGAGCCCCCGCTTGCCTTCTTCGCCAGAATCCGTATAGTACGGCACAAACCTGCCCGAAGCGTCAACGATACGGACATCATCCAGATTCTCCTGTGCCCGTCCGTAGACGTCGGCGTCCAGATACAGCGCTTGATAGCGGGAGACCTCGGCAGGCCGGATCTCTTTGGCAAACGCCCAGGAGCCGGATTCGGCTTCTTCTTTTTCCAGCGGACGGGCGCTGAAGGCGGCCGCCTCAAGCCGGTTTCCAACCGATTCCTCCGCCGAGGCCGGACTCACTTCGACTCCCGCGGAGCCGGGCGCCTGCTGCGCCCTACTTTCCGGCAGTCCCGCCAAGACGCCGAGCAGGGCCGCCCCGCAGAGTGCGGCACCAAGCTTCTTTTTTGCAAATCCGGATCCATACTTCCCCATTCCGATTTTCCTCCTTGATCTTCCGGCTTGTACACCTGTTCCGGTAGGCGGATCTCTTATGTCCTGTTACCCTTTTCCCTCCGATTTCTTTCAAGCCGAAGGCAAAAAGCCGCATTTACTTTGTCTGCAAAAAAAGGTATGCTGGGCAGGCCAAAAGATTACACCATGTAAACCGTATAAAAAGGAGCTTGTCCATGTTTTCTTCCCGGCTTTCCCCGCTCGGTGCCGATCCGGGTACCCCGGCCAAAATCGGCCTGCCCATGTTTGTCCTTATGCTTAACTTGTTTATCGCTCTGCTTGGACAGGGCATGGTCATTCCGATCCTCCCCGACTATCTCAAGCAGTTCGATGCGGCCGGAACGGCGGCCGGTTATCTGGTCGCCGCGTTCGGCGCGGCGCAGTTCCTCTTCTCTCCGATCGGCGGACAGCTGTCCGACAGACTTGGACGCAAAAAGTTGATCGTCGCAGGGCTCCTCTTCACCGTCGTCTCCGATTATCTGTTTGCGATCGGCCATACGCTGCCCCTTCTGTATGCCGCGCGATTCATCGGCGGAATCGGGCTCGGCCTGATGGTCCCTTCCGTCATGGCGTACGTCGCCGACAGCACGACGCCCGCCACGCGGGCCAAAGGCATGGGTTATCTCGGAGCGGCCATGAACCTCGGCATGGTGCTGGGTCCCGGACTGGGCGGACTGATCGCCGAATTCGGTATTCGCGTCCCTTATTACTGCGCAGCCGCTCTGAGTCTGCTGGCGGCGGGCTTGTCGCTTCTGCTGCGCGAGACGCTTACGCCGGAGAAACGGGCCGCAGCGGGAACGCGCAGGCGCGAACCGATCCTGCGGCAGATCTCCGATTCGTTCCGCACGCCGTATTTCCGCTACCTGCTGCTCGTCTTTGTCATGACGCTCGGCTTGATCAATTACGAGACCGTCTACGCGCTTTTTGTGGAGCAGAAATACGGATTCGATGCGCGCAGCATTTCGATCGTCATTACGCTCGGAGCGGTGATCGGCATCGTCTGCCAGATCTGGCTGCTGGACCGGGCGGTTCGCCGATACGGCGAGATCCGGCTGATCCGCTTCTCGCTTGTGTTGGCCTCGGCCGCGCTGCTGCTTATGCTGGTCAAGTTCAATCTGGCGTACCTGCTGATCGTTTCGGCCGTTTTTTTCGCTTTCAACTCTTTTCTTCGGCCTACCGTCGGGACCTTGATCGCCAATGCGGCGGAAGACCGTCAGGGTTATGCGGCCGGTCTCAACACGACTTATTCGAGTCTTGGCAGTATCGTCGGCCCGCTGCTCGCCGGTTGGCTGTTTGACGTTCAGCTGAATTTGCCTTATATTTTGGGGGCTTTGATTCTGCTGGCGGCGCTGTTCCTGACCGGGAATCGCGCGAATAAGCCGGCCACGAAACGGAAGAGGGTTCATGACTGAAACCTGGCACCAACACCGCAAGCAGCAGAACCGGGAAGACCTGATCGCCGCCGGTCGGACGCTTTTTTTGCAGCGTGCTTTTCCCGGCGTGTCGGTCAAAGACGTCTGCGAACTTGCCGGAGTCAGCCGCGTGACTTATTACAAGCATTTCGAATCGATCGACGAGCTGGCCTTCGAAGTGCAGATGGAAGCATTGGAGCATATGACGGCATCCGTGCAGGCGGTCTCCCAATCCGCCGAACCTTCGGAACCCGATCCCGCGAGCGGCGGGGAAGCTCCCTATCCAACGGACGGTGCGGCCATGCTGCATCGGATGCTGGAAGCGTGGAGCGTATATGCCGCGCGCAATCGGAATTATATGAAATTCATTCTGCTGTTCGATCTCCATTATGACGCTTACCCGCCGGAAAAAGCACTCGGCAGCCGCTACCGGGCTTTTATTCTGGAGAAAAAACGGCAGCATTTTCTGAACGATGCGCTTGGGGCAGGAATCCGGGACGGTTCGCTGCGCTCCGACCTGGATCTGAACGAGACCGGCGAATTCGTCTTCACCGCCATGATGGGCCTGCTGCAGAAACTGTGTCTGTCCTATGCCGCCGAAGGCAAAGAAGGCGATGCCGAAGCCGCGGAAGAGGCCGCTCTTGCGGACAGCCGGCGCCAGGCGATCTCCCGCCGCTTCATCGCCATGATTCTCGATTCGCTGCGCCGCACGGATCGATCCGGTTAGCCGAAGTCGGGCTCCGGTTCGCTCATCTTGCAGTCCGCCGCTTGCGTGCGCCAACAGCCAACAGCCCCGTTTCTATCGGAAACGGGGCTGTTGGCGCGGTTCTGGCCGGCGGACAGCGGCTCCGAACCGCAGCTGCACCGGGCGATTCGGGCACAACGAACATTTATTTTAAATTTAATCTATGTTTGTGATATTTATCACATTTTAAATTTTAGATTTAATTTAAGATAAGGACATGGAAGAGATGATCATCAACCAAAAACAAACAGAGCCGCTTCAGCGGCCCATAAAACCCATAGGAGAGTGGAAAAAATGAACAACTGGCTGAGAACCAACAAAGTAGCAATGTGGATGCTGACCGTCCTGCGTGTGTACATCGGTTTCAAATGGATCACCGGCGGATGGGGCAAGCTGACCGGAGGCGGGTTCGACGCCTCGGGCTTCCTCCAGGGCGCTCTGGCCCAAGCGGGCGGCGACCATCCGGCCGTACAGCCTCTGTGGGCAAACTTCCTGGAACACTTCGCCATCCCGAATGTCGGCCTGTTCAACGTCCTGGTTCCGATCGGTGAATTCGCGGTCGGCCTGGGCCTGATCCTCGGAACGTTCACCACCTTCGCCGCACTGATGGGCATGGTCATGAACTTCGCCTTCCTCTTCTCGGGTACGGTCAGCACCAACCCTTACCTGATCCTGGCGGAAATCTTCATCGTCGTCGCTGCTCTTAACGCCGGCAAAATCGGTCTGGACCGCTGGGTGATTCCTTACCTCAGAGCTCATGTCTGGGGCCGCAAAAACAAATCGGGCGAAGCAAACAACGCCATGAACGGCAAAAAAACAGCAGACGCGGCTTAACCTTCTTCCCGAACTTGCGCGAATACGAACAGGTCTCCTTCATTGGCCCATGGGCCGAAGGAGACCTGTTTTTGTCGAATATGAAGATCCGGCGGAAACTCAAGACCGGAAGGAACCGGCAGCATGACCCCGGCCTCCGGCTTGACGCTCCGGCACATCCAGACCGTGGCTCCGCGCAAGATCGATCAGGGCGGAAGCGCCGAACCGGACAGCCATCAGTACGGATTCGCGCTCTTCCCTACTGCGATAAGCCGCAGCCGGCTCCGGGTCCGCAAAGTCCGGGGCGCCGCTTCCATAGTACGGATGCCAGTCGGCCGTCTGCCGCACCTGCGCGGCAGAGTCCGCAGCTCCGTTCGCCAACGCCGCCTCCGGGTACAAACCGGCCTTCGGACCTTCGGCAGCCGGCTCCGCTTCGCACAGCTTCATCGCCGGGGCAAGCGCGGCAGAAGCATCGGCGCCTTCTTCCGCGCAAAGCATCAGCAGCTCCAGCAGCTCGGCCGCCCGCTCGGGATCGCGCAGCCGGACCGGCGTTCCGTCTCCCGGCACCTCGCTCCCCACCAGTTCGCTCAACATCAGTCCGGCCCATTCCGCGACTTCCGTCGCTTCCTCGGGCAGCACCCGGATCCGGATCATCTCTTCGCTTTTTCCGTTTTGCACGTGTTCTCCTCCTCTTTGACCGGTTCGGCCGGCCTTCTTATCTTTTATTTTAGAGATTAAAATAAGAAGATAAAGAGAAGATAACGCGCAGGTATTTTCGTATTTTATCTTACCCTTCATTCCGAGTCAGTTCAGTCCCGATTGCAGCGCTCTCCAAAAGCTGTCGTCTTCCATCCCCAACGCATAGACGGAAATGCCGCCCAGACCGTATTTCTCGACCAGCCGCGCTTTGGCCTTGATGCTGTACGCGTCTTCGTACCAGAGAACATGCCGATCTCCGCCCGGCGCGTTGTAACGAAGACTCATGGACAGCGATTTCGGATCGCGCGTTCCCGCGTTTTTCAACGTCCGCACGATCCGCTGCGCTTCCGTCCATTTTAGCAGACCGCCGCCTTGATCTTCCGGATCGGAGAGATTCCAATCGTTGCCGTAAGCGGGAAGGCCGGCGAGCAGCTTGGACGGTTCGGTCTGCGATACGGCGAATTTCAGCGAGGCGTCCACCCAAGCAAACCCCGCCGCAGATCCGGGTTCGCCCCAGATTCCGTGCTCGTCGTACGTCATGACCTGAATCCAGTCCGCTTCGCGTCCGATCGCTTTGTAATCGAAAGCGCCCGACCAGCCGTTTTCCGGATCGTCTTCCGTTTTGGCGGGCACCGACACCATCGTCTTTCTGCCGATTTTGCGCATCTCCCCGGCCGTGTCCCGTACAAAACGGCTGAACGCCGCACGGTCTTCGGGACGCACTTCTTCCAGATCGATATTGATCCCGGCGTAATCGTGCGTCCGGACCGTACGCAGCATACTGCGAATCAGCCGGATCTTGGCTTCCGGTTCGTTCAGCACACGGCGGGCAATGGCTCCGTCCCAGCCGTTCTCCCCGTAATTCGATACCAAGGCATAAGCCTCCATGCCGTAACGGTCGGCCGCCGCCAGCGCTTTCTCCGGCACGTGCCCGACCAGATTGCCGTTTCCGTCGGTATTCAGCGTATCCGTGGACAGCAGATTGAAGCGCTTGTGGTAACGTTCAAGTGAACGGTCCGACTCGTCCGTGTAATAAGCGAGTACGACCGGCTTCGTATCGGCCTGTACCGAATTCGCCGTTTTGTTCGTATGTCCCGCGGCCATAAACAGCCCTGCCGCCAGTACGGCGGCTGCGATCTTGCGAGCGGTCATCGACGGCACCCCCTTTTTCATTGTTCATCCGTATAACGCAAAAAAGCGGCTATCGCCTTCCGGACGATCCCGCTTCATGCGCCGTGCAGTTATTTAATCTATAGGGTTCCAGCCGAATCGTCAGCATTCCGACACCTTAACGAATATCCGAAGAGCCCAACCGGTTAACCGGGCGGTGTCCCAATCCGTTTTCTTTGCGTTTCGACCGTTTCGGGCCGCTGCGCAGTTCATTGGTCAGTTCCATAAACCAGGCTTCGTCGCGAACCTGCAGCGCCAGATCGATCAGGCTGTGAATCTCCTGCTCGCTTTTGCGCGGATTCTCGGACAGTTTCTTCATGCCCCGATCGGACACGGCAATCTCCTTACCCATCAACTCCTTGTTGTCGCTGTGGGTGACCTGCAGCAGAGCCGTCTGAATAGGCGCACTCGACGCAATCAGATAGCCGTGTACCAGAGCGCCGTCGTCGGTGTAGGCTTGAATCCAATCTCCCGTCGTCCATTTACTCATCTCGATACACCTCTCTCTTCCCCGTTTAAGAAGTTTATTATTTGCCGGATTCGACTAAAAGAATTATACTTGGGATCTAACTGTAATTATAAATTATACAGTTCAAAAGGTCAAGGAAGGTAAGAATCGATTCATTGTCTTTCTCCGCACCAGACCTTCGGAGCTTATCCTTATATTAAGTCAAGTTCAGGAGGTATAAACAATGAATAGCGAATTTCCTGCCGCCGTCCACCTGCTCGTCTATCTGGCCCACTCGACTTCCGGCTCTGCCAACAGCGAAGAACTGGCCGAAAATGTCGGCACGCACCCGGCCCGTGTCCGCAAGATGATGCGCTGTCTGCGTGAACAAGGTTGGGTCGGCACGCGCGAAGGCATCGGCGGCGGCTATTTTCTCCGGGCCGAGCCTGCGGCAATCCGTTTGGCGGATATCTACCGGGCTTCCTGCTGCGGCGGGCTTCGTCCCAAAAAGCCGACCGGCAGCCCGGGCAGCACCTGCCCCGTCTCGTCCGGCATCTCGGGCGCGATGGATCATTACTTCGGCGAAGCGGAGAGCCGCTACCTCGATTATCTGGACGGTGTGACGGTGCAGGATGTCCTGCACCGGATCGTAGACCCCCGTCCGCTTCCTTGAACCCTTCTTGCAGCGGAACCCCTCGCCTGCACCATGAAGTCAAAAAGCCGTGTCCTTGGGGACACGGCTTTTTGACGGAGGATGATAGGCGCCGGAAGACTCTTCCCGCTTGGCCTCTTGAGCTTCCTGGCGCTTCGCGTCTGTCGAGGGATTCGTTCAAGGCGCTTGTTATTTGGAGCCCGTGACGCTTGCTAGCACGTCGTCGATCATCTGGCCGTTGGCGATGGCTCCCGTGTACAGCCAGCTGCTGTCGCGGTCGAATTCGTACACCCGGTCCGCTTTGACGGCCGGAATGTTGCGCCAGACCGGATCGGCCAGCACCTGCGCTTTGTCTTTGCCGCTGCCGTTGACGAGGAACAGATAATCGGCATCCAGATCGGCCAACAGCTCCAGAGACAAGCTGCTCCAATTCGCTTCGCTCGCTTCCGAAGCCTGCTTGACGATATCGGGCACGGTCATTCCGAGGTCGTTGTAGATCACATCTCCGCTGGACAGGTTCATGTTCACGACGTAGACGTCTTTTTCCGTCGCCCAGAGAGCCGCCGCTTTCTTCGCTCCTCCTGCCGCTTCCTCGAGCTTCGCCTTCGCATCGGCCGCTTTGGCTTCATAATCGTCCAGTACTTTCTGCGCTTCGTCCTTTTTGCCCAGCACTTCGCCGACCGTCAGCAGTTCCTGTCTCCAGTCGTTATTCTGCGCGTTGCCGACCACATAGGTGGGGGCGATCGCCGAATACTGCTTGTACTTGTCGCCCGCCACCAATTCCGCGCTGTCCATCAGAATCAGATCCGGCGAGTAGCTGGCTGTCACTTCGAGCGGAAGTTCCGACGGAATACCCGGCACGCCGGACAGCGACTCCTGCAAATAGCTCTGCATCTTGTCTTCGCCGATCATCCACTGCGCGACCGGTTTCACGCCGAGCGCTACCAGATGGTCTTCCAGATACGAAGCGATGACCGCTTTCGGTTCGGCGGGGACCGTCACTTCATGGTCCATCGAGTCTTTCAGCACGCGGGCTTCGCCGGATGCGGCCGTTTCTTCGGCACCCGTATCGGCGGCAGGCGTCCCGGATTCGGATGTCTCGCCTGCCGGCTGTCCGGTTTCCACGGCCGTACCCTTGTCCGTCTCCGCCCCGTTCGAGCAGGCGCTTACCGCAAGCGCCAGACTTCCGGCCAGCAGAATGGCGAGACTTTTAAATGGTTTTGTCTTCATGGATCATAACCCCCGTTTAATTTTAATTGATAACGATTCTCATACCCACCAATATAACGGCATTTCCTCCGCCGCGCAAGCCCCGGAAGCGGCGTCTATCCGGCGCACGGATCGCCGACTCGCTCAACCGAAACACCGCCGCAGGGCGAACGGGACCGGCGGCGGCCGCATCATCCGACCGCACGGCAGCGAAGTTCCCGCTTGGCCCGGGCCTCCAACGCACGAAAAGTCTCCGAATCCGTTCAATCATCAGCTCCATCAGCTCAACAAAGAGCACGAAGGGAACGCGAAAAAGAGCAGCGCCCTGCGGCGCTGCTCCACTTCCGGTTATATTCGCTCCCGGCCCAACTTTCAAAGCTTCGCCGAAGCTTCTACACCTGGCCTTTGCCGCGTGCCATCCGCACCCGGATGACTTTGACGATCTCCATCAGTACAACCGCTCCGAGTGCAAGACCGGCCGCAATCAGCCAATCGTCCACGCCGAAACCGGCCGGGATCGAGAAGATCTCGCGTACGCCGGGAAGCAGCGTGACCGCATACAGTACGAAGCAGAACAATACGGCCCCGAGCACGTATTTGTTATCGAAGAATCCGGCTCCGAATGCCGTCTGCGTCTGCGAACGCGCCGCGAACGTCTGCAGCGTACGCGCCAGAATCAGCGTCGTGAACGCCATGGCTACGCTCAGCTCGGGCGATTCCCGTAGCCCGATATACTGCGAGACGATGACCGCGGCGCCGATCAGCACGCCGCGCGCGATGACGGTCTGAAGCGTGCCGCCCGCGAAGATGCCTTCGTTGATATCGCGCGGTTTGCGCCGCATGACTTCCGGTTCGGCTTTCTCCATGCCGAGCGCGATGGCCGGCAGCGAATCGTTCAGCAGATTGATGAACAGCAGCTGCAGCGCCGTAAACGGATTGATCCAGTCGAAGACCAGCGCGAACAGAATCGCGATGATCGCGCCCAGATTGCCCGAGAACAGATACGCGATCGACTTCTTGATGTTGTCGAATACGGTACGTCCGACTTCGACGGCGCTGACGATCGAGACGAAATTATCGTCCGTCAGGACCATCGCCGCGGAGTTCTTGGCCACATCCGTGCCGCTGCCCATCGCCACGCCGATATCGGCCTGCTTGAGCGCCGGAGCGTCGTTGACGCCGTCGCCGGTCATGGCCGTGATCCGGCCTTTTTTCTGCCAGGCGCGCACGATCCGGATTTTGTTCTCCGGCGAGACGCGCGCGTACACCGCGATATGTTCCAGGCGGTTGTCCAGTTCGCTGTCGGACAGCGCGTCCAGCTCCCGTCCGGTCAGCGCTTCGTCGCCTTCTTCCATCAGTCCGATATCGCGGCCGATCGCCTGCGCCGTCGTCTTGTGGTCGCCCGTAATCATGACCGGGCGAATACCGGCGCTTCTCGCTTCCTTGATCGCGCCGTAGACCGCGTCGCGCGGCGGATCGATCATCGCCGTCAGACCGACGAACACCAATTCGTTCTCGTCATCTTCGTCGACGGATACGCCGGCGGCGATTTCTTTGTAGCCGAAGGCCAGTACACGCAGCGCCCGATCGGAAAAGTCTTCGTTCCGCTTCTGGATGCCGCGCAGCCGTTCGTCCGTGAACTTTTCTTCGCGTCCGTCGATCCGGATGCCGGTGCAGCGGTCGAGCAGCACGTCCGGCCCGCCTTTGACGAGCAGCAGCCGGCGGCCGTCCACCGTATGTACGGTCGACATCAGCTTGCGGTCGGAGTCGAACGGAATCTCGTCTTCGCGTTCGTACGTGCCTCGCACTTCTTCATGGCTGCGGTTCTTCTTGGAACTGTAGGCCAGCAGCGCCGTTTCGGTCGGATCGCCGATCTCCTGCCCGTCCTCGTTGATTCTCGAATCGTTGCACAGTACGGCGATCCGCATCAGCCACTGTTCGGAGTCCGTCCATTCGGCCGGGTCGTCCGGGATCTGTTCTTCGCGGCCTTCCGGCACGAAATCGTCGACGACCGTCATCTTGTTCTGTGTCAGCGTACCGGTCTTGTCGGTACAGATGACGCTTGTCGAACCGAGCGTCTCGACCGCCGGCAGGCGCCGGATAATGGCATGCCGCTTGGCCATCTTGTTCGTGCCGACCGCAAGCACGATCGTCACGATCGACGACAGCGCTTCGGGAATCGCCGCGACCGCGACGGCCACGGCGAACATGAACGAATTCAGGATCGCGCCCGTCATATCGCTCGTATCGCCCGAGAGCCATTCGCGGCCTGCTTCCACCGCAAAGATCACGATGCAGAGAATCAGAATGAACAGTCCCAGCTTCTTGCTGAAACTCTCGAGCTTGCGCTGCAGCGGCGTCTGCTTAGCTTCTGCGCTTTCGAGCAGTCCGGCGATCTTGCCGATCTCCGATTGGGCTCCGGTGCCGGTCACCACAAGGGTTCCGCGGCCGTAGACGACCAACGCGCCGCTGAACACCATGTTGCGGCGGTCGCCGATCCCGGACTCTTCCCCGATGGTGTCCGTATGCTTCTCCGCCGGTTCCGATTCGCCGGTCAGCATGCCTTCGTCCGTCTTCAGCGAGCTGCTCTCGAGCAGCCGTCCGTCGGCCGGCACATAATCGCCCGCTTCGAGCAGCACGATATCGCCGGGAACCACTTCCCTGGCCTCGACCGTATGGACCTGCCCGCTCCGTTTGACTTTGGCCGCGGGTGCGGACATCTGCTTCAGGGCATCCAGCGAATTCTCGGCTTTGCGCGTCTGCACGACGCCGATCACCGAGTTCATGATCAATACCGCGAAGATAATGACAGACTCGATGACTTCGCCCAGAGCCAGCTGGACGATAGCCGCCGCCAGCAGCACAATCACCATCGGATCTTTGAACGATTCCAGAATGAGCTTCCAGATCGGGTCTTTGCCTTTTTCGTTCAGCTCGTTGTAGCCGTGCTCTTCCAGCCGTCTGCCCGCTTCCCCCGAATCGAGTCCTCCCGGACTGGACTTCAGTTCCTCCAGCGTTTCTTCGCCGCTTTTACGGTAAAACTCCACGGAATCCCTCCTAATCGTTCGGCGCGGCCCGGCATCCGGTTCAACGAATCGGGAAGTTCGGGCCTGCCGCTCTCTTTCCCTTTTACCCAGAAGAGGCGGAGGGGTTCGGATTTTCCGGATGTTTTTTCAGCAAATTCCAGCTTGGAACCGTCCCGTTCGGAAAACGTTCAAAATCATGCCAAAGCCCGCCGCTGCGCCATACGTTCTAGTTGACATATTGACTCAGCCGCTCACGCGATCTCCATTCCGAAACGTTCCGCGACGGCCACGGCACCTTGAGGTTGGCTTCGTTTTTCGCTTTTTCCCGCAGCAGCCGATCCAGTTCGCCGCCTTCTTGTTTCCCTCGTTCGATCAGCACGGGCATAGCGTCGGAGGACAAGCCCATCAGATAACCCAGATCGGCTGCCGCTTCGGCCGTATGCTGGCGATCCAGATTAAGACGCGCAATGACCCTGTCCATGCAGGCATAGTTGACGGCCAGATAAGCGCAGACGCCGAGTACGACGAGCAGACGTCCAAGCGCAATGCGGCGCAGCCGAATGCACAGGGCGAACAGCAGCAGGACCGCGAACAGGAAGATCATGAACGCATGCACGAGAAAACGGAGCCGCGTGTAACCGTAAGCTTCTTCGTACAGCAGCAGCCGGGAAAAAGCCGACCCCAGCATCGCCACCGAGCAGAAGACGAGCAGCAGATGCAGGGCATCCAACAGCCGGCGCTGCCGTCCTTCTCCGCGCAGGGTCGCGTACATGCCGATCAGCAGCACTCCGAAATTGATCAGCGTGACGCCGATCAGTTCGCCGAACCCGCTGCGCGCGTACTCGGCATACGAAGAAGATTCGGGGAGTACGCCCTGCCAGGCGCCGAACAGATAAGAGAACTGAAACGCCACGAACAGCACATAGACGAGATTGAGCGAGATCAGCAGCGTGACTACGGGCAGCGGCCGGAACCTGGCGGCCGGTTCGACGGGTTCGGACATCCAAGGCCCCTGTACGGGCAGTCTGCGCTTGGGCGAACGGAAACCGGCCAGATACGTGAACAGGAACAGCCCGGCGGCACATGTCCACAGCAGCCTTCCTCCTCCGTCGCCGAGCGGCAGATTCCCGAACCATACGGGAATACGGCCCGCCATGGTGCGCAGCACGCCGTCTGCCGACAGCAGCAGCACCAGCACGATCCCAAGCAGCGGCACCGCGAACGCCAGCCCGTACATGACCTGCCTGAGCGAAGAATCGTCTTCGCTGTCGCCGGCTCGATTGGCGCGAGGCCGTGCCCAGGCGAATGCGTCAGGCACATGCAGCACCGTCTGCTTCAGCACGTGGCCGAACGCATCGGGAATCAACCGCGGATCATGCCAGCTTCGTCTGCGATCGCCCATGATGTAAGTCAGATGCCAGGCGATCAGGGCCGGGAGCGCCAACAGATTAAGCACGAAAAAGATCGGGTTGTCGAACAGCGCATACGTCAGCGCGAGCAGCAGAACCGCAGCCGACAGCAGCAGGCCGGCCCGATCCGGCGGCCGCATCGTTTCCCGGCCGAACATCCGGAAATAGGCATACAGCAGCAGGATGAACAGCGGTACGGATAGTCCGGGCAGCAGGCCGTAGAACAGCAGTTGATGCAGTCCGCCAAGCGCAAGTGCCGCTGCCAACGCCGGCAGCAGGCGCCTCTCTCCCTCAATCTTCGATTCGTTCATATGGATTCCCCTCCGTTTGTCCAAGCGGTCTGCGCCGTTTGGACTGTATTCTTTTTCCATTATAGATGTTAAAATAAGAAGATAAATAGAAAGGTTGGGGGACCTTTTTTCTTATTTTGTTAAGGGGGACTATGAATGAAGCTGCACAGACAATTCCTGCTGCTGCACGAACGTTACGGAGCGGAAGACGACGGACGGGAAGGGGCACGGGTGACGCTTGCGGAAGTGGCGGAGACACTCGACTGCACGCACCGAAGCGCACTGACGGTGATCGGCAAAATGGCGGCGGCCGGCTGGATCGGCTGGTCGTCCAAGCGCGGCCGCGGCCGGCGCTCGGGACTTGCTTTTCGCTGGACGCCGGAAGATATCGCCGCGCAGTCGGTAGCCGACGCGATCGGACGCGGCGATATTCGCGGTATCGCGGGCGAGCTGGGCGACGCCGCTCCGCCGCCGGCGATGCAGGCCAGGCTGAGAGAATCGCTGCGCGCTTATTTCGGGCATCATTCGGAGACCCGGACCGGGCGGCAGATCGACACGCTGCGGCTGCCGATCCGTCAGCAGCTGCATTCGCTGGATCCGCTGCGCACCAATCTGCTCGCGGAATCCTTCGTCGTCGGCCACGTCTTCGACGGCCTGCTGCGCCGCCAGGACGGCTCGGACGAGATTCTGCCGGCGCTGGCCCATCACTGGGAATCGGGCGAAGAGGACACCTGCTGGACCTTCTATCTGCGCAAAGACGTTCCGTTCCATGACGGGCGGATCCTGACTTCGGAAGACGTCGTTTATTCGTTCGAACGTATGCGGCAGCTGCCGGAGCGTGTGCTGTACGGCTTTATGTTCCGCAATATCGCCGAAGTGACGGCGCTCGGCCCGCTTGTCGTGCGGATTCGCCTGAAGCGGGCGCATACGCTGTTTCTGCCTTTCCTCTGCACCAGCCGGACATCGATTGTACCCAAGGAAGCGCTGCGTCAGGGCGAGGAAGAATTTCGGCTGAATCCGATCGGTACCGGTCCTTTCCGGATCGCGACGTTCCTCCCCGACCTGTGCGTGCTGGAAGCGCATGTTCCGCATTATGCGGGCCGGGCGCATCTGGACCGGGTCGAGATCGTCAACATTCCCTGGCGGATAGAAGGCGGAGAAGATGTCGGGGAATCGGATTCGCCGTTCCATGTGTGGCAGGGAGACGGACCGAACGAGAGAGAAGAAACCCACGACGCGGCGGCAAAAACAAGCTCGGAAACCCTTCGGCGGCAAAAAGGACGCCCAACCCCGGACGGCGGTGCGGAATTCGAAGAAGCCTGGAGCCGGGCGCATGCGGAAGTGTTCTCGCGCAAATTCGTGACCTGCAATACGAAGAGCGGCCCGCTGCGCGACCCGATCGAGCGGGCGGCGGTGATGGCGGTTCTCTCCGGTGCAGGCCCGGGCGCCGCGGCTTCGGGCGAATCCGGCCCGGAGCGGAAGCCTCTGCGCCTGCTGACCATTCCGCAGTACCGCAAAGACGCCGCTCTCCTCAGAGAGCGGCTGGAACGCTGCGGCTATTCGTGCCGGACCATCATCGTGACGGTAGACGATTTCAAAGGCCGGACCCGGCTGGCTGCGGACCTCATCTTGTTCTCGCTGATCCGCGACCGCGACGAGCAGCTGCGGCTGTTCGATTTGTACCTGACGCTGTCGGAGCATACCGATTCGGCAACCCGCGCCTTCATTCGAAACGCGCTGCGCCTAGCTGCCGCGGAAGCGACGCCCCGAGGGCGCGGACGGGAACTTGATCCGATCGAAGCCCGCCTGGTCGCCGAACACCAGCTGCAGATTCTATACGAAACGCCGCTGCAGACTTCTTATCTGCCCAGCATCCGCGGCGTCAGCTTCGGTGCGCAGGGTTGGATCGACCTGCGCACCGTATGGTTTCCGCCGGGCGAGCAGACTGCGCCGGGCCGGCATTCCTGACGGCCCGGCGTCCGCCGCCCCTAACCCGGCAGCGGACGTCTGCGTGCGGGCCGTTTATATCGGGTTCTTTTGGCGTTATACATATACGAGTGTGCCTGAGTATCACTTCAAACGGGAGGAATACAAGATGAACCCTGCAGCCCCCATGAAAGCCGTAGCCCTGAAAGAATACCTGCCGATCGATCGCGAAGACAGCCTGATCGACGTGGAACTGGACCGACCGACGCCCCGGGGACACGATCTGCTTGTCCGCGTAAAAGCGGTCTCCGTCAATCCTGTCGATACCAAAGTCCGCTCCCCCAAAGCCCGCCGGGAAGAACAGCCCCGTGTTCTGGGTTGGGATGCCGCGGGGATCGTCGAAGCCGTCGGCGAAGACGTAACCCTGTTCCAGCCCGGAGACGAAGTGTATTACGCGGGCAGCATTACGCGTTCCGGCAGCAATGCCGAATTCCAGCTTGTGGACGAACGAATCGTCGGCCGCAAACCCAAGACGCTCGACTGGGCCGAAGCAGCCGCTCTGCCGCTGACTACGATCACGGCCTGGGAAGCGCTGCATGACCGTCTTCGCATATCGAAGAACCCGCAAGACAATGCCGGAAAAAGTATTCTCGTCATCGGAGCCGCCGGAGGCGTAGGCTCGATCGCGACCCAACTCGCAAACCTGGCGGGGCTGACCGTAATCGGCACCGCTTCGCGCGAAGAATCCGCCGCTTGGGCGCGACAGCACGGCGCGCACCAGATCATCACGCATCATGAAGATTTTGCGGATCAGATCAAGCGGCTCGGATTGGATGCTCCGGCCTATATCCTGTGCCTGAACAGCACCGACAAGCACTGGGACAATATGGCGAAGGCTCTGGCGCCCCAAGGCGCAATCTGCTCCATTGTGGAGACCCAAGAAGCCTTCGACCTGAACAAACTCAAAGACAAGAGCGGCACGTTCGTCTGGGAGCTGATGTTCACCCGCGCCATGTTCGAAACGCCAGACATGATCGCGCAGCACGAATTGTTGAACGAGGCGGCGAAGCTTGTGGACGAAGGCACGCTCGTCACGACGCTAACCGAGCGGCTGGCTCCGTTCCACGCGGCCAATATGCGCGAAGCGCACCGCCGCTTGGAAAGCGGCAGCATGATCGGGAAGCTGGTCGTGGAAGGGTTCGGCGAGTAAGACGCCGCCGGTTCTGCCGCACAGCGAAAAACCCTGCCGTTCGCAATAGGCGAACGGCAGGGTTTTTGTCTTTCTTCTAGTTCGGCTTGGGATCCTGTTCTTTCAAGCGGCCCACCTTTTCGCACAGTTCTCCGATCTTACTGCTTGTTAACAGCGGAATCAGCGGCTTGACCGCCTCGATATCCAACTCCCACCAGCGGGTTTCGAGCAGTTTTTTGATATCCGACTCGTCGAATCGTCGGCGAATCGGTACTGCCGGATTGCCTCCGACTATTGTATACGGTTCCACGTCTTTTGTGACGACTGCGCGTGAAGCAATGACCGCTCCGTGACCGATCTTTACTCCCGGCATAATCATCGCTTCTGTGCCGATCCATACGTCGCTGCCAACCCAAGTATCCCCTTTTGGAAGAAAACCGTCCGCAGCTCCTTCGTTTAGATCCGGCGTATAGTAGAACGGGTATGTCGACGCCCAATCGCTTCGATGCCCCTGATTCCCGCACAGGATAAACGAAGCTCCGGACCCGATCGAACAGAATCGCCCGATGATCAGCTTATCCGTTACCCATTCTTCGGGTGACAGGTACCGCACGCAGATTTCTTCAAAATGCTTCTCGTGATAATAGCCGGAATAATAGGTGTACTCCCCCACTTCAATATTGGGATTGGTGACATGTTCTTTCACCACATATCCTTTGGACCAATGCGCAAATACATTCGGGTTGTCTGTGTTCATGACCTTTCTCTCCTTATTTAATCTTCCACACCGCTTCTTACGGACGCTCGGCTCGTCCCGAAATCCGCCGGTGCGTCTCGGAGTCCGCTACCACATACAGCTTCGCCTTGTCCGGAATCGGCGTATCGAGCTTGCGGTTGATGCCGAGGTCTTCGCGGTCGGCGATCAGCGTCGCTCCCTGCGCCAGCAGCGCCTGAAACGCGTCGCCGTACGTCCGCCACGACCGGTCGACCGCTACTTCGTACACGTCGCTGCCGTTGGTCCGGTTGAGCAGCTGCGTGATTACGTCCGAACTGCCTTCGTGCAGCGCCGCCCGCACCGCGAGGCGCGAGATGGCGTCATGCGACAGGATGAACTCGTTCACCTGCGCGTGGCGGAAGTTCTGAACGTGATTCTCGATCGTGATCTCGACCGTCGTATGCACCTGCGGCGCGATCCGCTCGATGCTGGACACGATCAGCAGCGACTTGCCGTCGACCAATGCCCCTTCTTCGATCCGCTCGTCCGCGAAGATGATCGCGGCCCGGCAGGTCGCGATGCTCGCTTTGGCCAGAATATGATCCGCCGACGGATCGCCGCTGACAAAATGAACCTGTTCCAGATGCTCCAGCGGATGCCGGTTCGATTCGTCGATCAGCACGATCTGCGTTTTCGGTTCGCTTTCCAGAATCTCTTCGATTGCCGATCGCGCTTTTTTGCCCCAATTGATGATGACGATATGCCGACGTCCTTCAAATTTCAACAGGCCCGCTCCTCTCTGCCGCTGCACTTCCGCAATTGAATCGATCACCTTGCCGATCACAAGACTGAGCAGCCCGATTCCGAAGATATACAGGAAAATGGTAAAAACTTTGCCTGCGGGCGTCGTGGCGAAATAATCGCCGTAACCCACCGTGGCCATTGTGGTCATCACCCAATAGAAGGCGTTGAACCAACTGGTAAAGGTTGAAGGTTCAAGCGCATAAGCGATCGTTGCGCTGAGCAGCACGAACGTCAAGATGATGATTCCGATCGTCGTTTTGCGCAGATGCATCAACTTGGTCGACAGCCGGATAAAAAAATGCACGTTCGCTCCCCCTTGCTTGGATTCGGGCCGCGGATCGTCTACGATAGAACAAAGAAGACTTTTGCGAAACGCGGCCGCTCGAGATCACGTAAAGCTTCTTAATGCGAAATCTGCCGGACAAGCCGGCTGCACCCCATTCATTCCAGGTTGGAGGCCAAAATCATGTCCATGTTCAAGCGTATCCGCAACATCTTCGCCAAACCCGAAGCGCCGATCAAAGAACGCGGTATTCTCGATATCGGGCCGGGCGATATCTGCGAAGTGTCCCTGGTGACGTACGAAGTCACCGGCCGCACCCAGAATGCCCGCCGCAAAGCCGTCGTATTGACGCTGCGCGACGGGGCGAACCTGTCTTACCTGGTCATCGAAGAACGCGAAGAAAACACGTACGCGCTGTACCGTCCGATCGACGGACGTCTCGATTCCATTCAGGAAGTGCCGACCACGATGGACCTCGACGGTACCGTTTACCATCTCGAAGAACAGTACAACGGCCATGTCGTGACGACGGGACGTACCCCGTTCATGCAGGGCGGCGACCAGTCGGTCTGGCAGTACCAGTCCGACGACATGAAGCTGCTCCGCATCGAATGGATGGACGGCCGCTTCATGCTGTACGAAGGCGAAGATATCCCTCCGGCCGACGTGCGCGTCATTCGCGGCGGCGGAGCCTGAGGGACTGGTCGCACCTGAACTTTAGTCGGCACGCACAGTGTGATAAGGCCGCGCCCGCTGCGATAGCGGACGCGGCCTTTTTCCTGCGCCAATCAGATAATCAGACTGCTGATCGAGAGTGCCGTGCCGATAAATACCGCGCCCAGCAGCAGACCGACAGCCACATTGCCTTTTTCCAACTGATCCGAGATTTTGAACTTCGGCGTCAGCAGTTCGAACACGTAATAGACGATCACCAGACAGATTTGTCCGACCACGAACCAGATCGCCATGTACCAGATCGACGTATTGGTGTAGGCGGAAATGCCCAGGATGATACCGGTCGCGATAAACTTGCCGCCGAGCGCGAGGCCTACGGCTACGTTGCCTTTGCGCAGTTCTTCCATATCGTTGAACGGCGTCTTGATGAAGAAAATAAGCATGCCCAAAATCTGCAGCACGATAATCGCGATCAAGCTGACCGCAAGGTTGTACAGTGTTACCCAGTCAAATCCCAAATCTTCCATCACTTGGCCCACCCCCGAAATTTCGCATATGCCAGATCGTAATCGGCAAAGTCATGTACTTCTTCCAGCACGACCGAAACGGTCTTGACGTCTTTGAGCTTGTCGTAACGCGACGTGTCGACGGGCTGCTTCATCCGGTTGCCCGACGGCAGCTCCAGCACGGCAAAGTTGCGCGTCTCGCCGTTGTATTCCGTTTTGTACACGCCGACCACGTCCACATCCGTCGTGACCGAAACCTTGAGGTTTTCCAGATCGGTCTTCGCCGCCGCTTCGTCGGGGTACGACTTGAGCGTCGTCCAACCGGACAGCTGGACGTCGTTGCGTCCCTGTTCGTCGGTCGTCAGCGTGGCGCTCATCGACTGCAGCGTCCACACCTGCTGGCCGGTCGCGTAATTGTTGTCGTTCGGCAGCAGCTCGTTGTCCGGCAGCACGGTCATATCGCTTCCGATCAAATCGCCGACCGAACCTTCCTGGATCCGGTAATCCCACGGCACGGTGTTTTCACCCGGTCCGTCGTCGGCATTCGTGCTCGTTACGGAACTCTTCGAGCAGGCGCCGAGTACAAGCACCAGGATCAGCAGCGCAGGCAGCCAGACCCATGTCCGCAGACGGCGGGTTCGTTCGGTTCCGGGCTCCCGGGCTTGTCCGGAAACGGATTCGGAAGCCGCCTGACGGCCTGCCGGGTCCGCGGACCTTTCGATATTTCGCAGCATCTATTCCACTCCCAACGCGATAAAATGACTGGCATTGCCGGTAATGAGTCCTCCGGCGCGGCCCAGCATGCCGCACGGAACGCCGTCGATCACGAACATGCCCGCAAGCAGGTGAAACTCGCCTTCGGCGGTCGTTACGCGCGGCAGATCCGCTCTTTTTTGATACACGACCGGAAACAGTCCGCTCGTATCGTAGCCTTCCTCGTCCTGCAGTTCCAATTCCCCGGATTGTCCGTACATCCGCACCGAACCGCCTTCGCGGCCGAACATGGACTTGGATACGTAGTCGCCGGAGAACAAAGGCTTGGTGTATGTAGGCAGCATGTACCGGGAAATCGCTTCCCTTTCCTGCTCGTCGTACAGCATACCCAGTTCGTGCAGCCCCCAGATGACGGCCATCATGCCTTTGGACTGCAGCAGAATAGCGTGGGGATGATTGAACAGTTTGAGCTGTCCGCTCTCGACCGCATAAGCGAGCGCTTCGCCGCCATCGTCGACCGACATCCATTCTTTGGGGTACAAAGCGAACATGCGCTCAATCGTCCGCCCTTGGCCATCCTTGACCAGACCGTCGTCGATCGTCAGCTCCAGACAATCGACCAGACGCATATCGCGCCCGCTGTGCTTAACCAGAGCTTTGATCGTGCCCGAGTCTTCTTCATGCTCGCCGTAAGCGATACACGCCGCCGTGTCGGGCCGTTCGGAGGCCCAGGCGGACTTCACCCGCTCCGGCATCGCCCCGTTCATACTGCGAACCCCGACCCGTTCGCACATCCAGGGCGTCGCGATCGAAGACTCCACGTAGCCGGTCGGCGTATCCGCGTTCAGCTCCAGCAGTTTGATCCGGGCCTGATTCGGCGCGTCGGGATCTTCCGTCACGGCAAAGTCGAAACGCGCATAGCGGCTGATCTTCGCTTCTTCCGCGACCGGGGCCTGATCGAGCATGTTCCACAGCACGGGCGGAATTCCGATCAGCTCGTACAAATTGCGGCGGCGGTGCACATAGCGGACCGCTTTGTCGAACACGCCCCACAGACGGCGCGAGGCTTCGTCCAGCTCGGCATGAACCGATTCGTCCATAACGGCAGCCTGATCGATCCAGTACCGTTCGTCTTCATAATCCGCCCAGGCAAAGCCCAGTTCGCGCAGTTCCTCTACGCGGGCCGCGCGGTCTTCCGACGGCGTGCCCGCGATTCGAAATATCCCGCTCATCCGCCGAAGAAGCCGCCGGACTTCGAACCGGACGACTTGGAACCCGACGAGCTGAGTCCGCTGGATCTGCCGCCTACGCCGCCGGAACCCGAAGAGGTGGAGCGGCGTGTGATTTTGCCTGTGGAATTCGAGGTCTTCGGTCGCACCGTCGAACCGTTTACCGAACGGTTCTGGAAGCTGCCGCTGCTGTAGGTGCGCGGCGTATACGGCCGGGTCGATCCCGCGTAGTAGCCGCGGCGGTTGTTATACCAGCCGCGCGACGAGTAGACGCCGGCATTGTTGAACAGGAAATGGTACAGCATCAGATCGCCCCAGCCGAAGCCGGAACCGTACCCGCCGTAATAATTATTGACGACCGTCGTGCCTTCCGAACCGTCGGACGGCGCGGTCGTCTGCTCCTGCTCCTTCAGATCTTCTTCCGTGATCGGCAGGCTCCAATCGACCGTCGGATCGTAGTACTGCTTGACCTCTTCCGTCGAAAACTCGACCAGCTTGGGCTCGGAAGAACCTCCCGATGCGTTCGAAGCCAAGGCTCCTCCCGGAATCAAGGCCGTATTGGCGAGCAGGGCAAGACCCAGCGACGTCGACAGGACCTTGACCGGCCGGCTGAAGCCTGCTTCCCGCTCCGGACCGCTTTCTTTGGCTTTGCCTTTTTCCGGCGTACCGGAACCCGTGTCCGAAGATTCCGCTTTCAATGTATAACGCTCTTTGTCCGTATGATCCAACGTTCTTGTCCCTCCTTCGAAAAGCTTGCGTGTTCCGCCGCCGGGTGTCAGCCGTGCATCGGCACGAGCAGCAGCTCCAGCTTGCCCGTATCGACATTCAGCCGGCCTTCGACCGCTTCATATTCTTTACCCTGAACGACCAGATAGTTGGCATGTTCAAGCGCCGCTACCATATTCATGCTCCACGGGCGCTCTTCGATCTGTCTCAATTCGCCTCCGACCATTTTTTCGAACAAAATGACGGCAATGTCTTTATCCATTCGGCAGTCCCCTTTCTGTTTCCCTATCCCATTTACGGCCATGCATCGGTTTACGCCAACTGTATACGCACTGCGCGAAGATTCGTTGCGTAAATTCCCGGCATTCTGCGGAACTTCCCGATATTCCCATTCAGCATACGATTTCTCTTTAATGAAGGCAATATTTTCGGACACTTTTTGATGAAAAGGAAGACGTTCGGGCGAATCGGCACAGCAAAAACGCGCCCCTGGAAAAGGCGCGTTTTCGGATCCGTCCGCAGCTGCGGCCTTTACTTGTTCGTCCGCTGCCCTCCGCGTGCGCCGGTCAGCAGGCTGACCGCCACGATAGCGATCAAGTTGACGGCAAAGCCCGGTACGATCTCGTACAGCGTTTCTTTGAGTACCGGTATGTTGGCCCAGACGATAACCGTCAGAGCGCCGGCAACCATGCCGGCCAGCGCGCCCCAGCGGTTCATCCGTTTCCAATACAGACTCAGCAGAATCACCGGGCCGAACGAAGCGCCGAAGCCGGCCCAGGCATACGCAACCAGCGTCAGAATCGTATCGTTTTTGGTGTACGACAGCGCCAGTGCGGCAATCGAGACGACCAGCACCGCCAGACGGCTGACCCGCGTCAGTTCTTTCTCGGAAGCGCCGCGGCGCAGAAAGATCCGGTACAAATCTTCCGTCAGCGAGCTGGAAGTGACCAGCAGTTGGGAAGAGATGGTGCTCATGACGGCGGCAAGCAGGGCTGCGAGCAGGAAGCCCGTAATCAGCGGATGGAACAAGATGCGGGACAGTTCGATAAATACCGTCTCCGGATCGGCCAGGTTCAAGCCGCTGCGCGAGAAATAGGCCGCGCCGAGCAGACCGGTCAGCATCGCTCCCGCAACGGAGAAGATCATCCAACCCATCCCGATCCGGCGGGCTTTTTTGATCTCTTTGACCGAAGAAATCGCCATGAAACGCACAATGATATGCGGCTGGCCGAAATAACCCAAGCCCCAGGCCAGCAGCGAGACAATACCGAGCACGCTGGCATCCTTGAGCGGATCGAGCAGGGATGGATCGATCGCGCGAATCTCGCCGAGCGAACCCGAGACGCCGCCGCTGTGGAGCAGCGTCACGATCGGGACCATCACCAGCGCCAGGAACATAATGAGCCCCTGCACGAAGTCCGTCCAGCTGACGGCCAGGAAACCGCCGAACAGCGTGTAAGCAATCGTAACTCCCGCCACCAACCATAAGCCTGTCCGGTAATCGAGGCCAAAGCTGGATTCGAACAACACCCCGCCCGACACCATGCCCGACGAAATATAAAAGGTGAAGAATATGATAATGACCAGCGCCGACACCAATCGGATGATCCGTGTACCGTCGCCGAAGCGGTTCTCCAGATACGAAGGAATCGTCATGGCATCGCCCGCCTCCTCCGTGTACGTCCGCAGGCGCGGAGCCACGTACAGCCAGTTGGCATAGGCGCCGACCGTCAGACCGACGGCGATCCAGCCCGCACTGAGTCCCTGGGTAAACATCGCGCCCGGCAGACCCATCAGCAGCCAGCCGCTCATATCGGCCGCGCCCGCGCTCAAAGCGGTAACGGCAGGTCCCAGGCTGCGGCCTCCCAGGACATAATCGGACAAGCCGGATGTGCGCTTATACGCAATCCAGCCGATTAACAGCATGCCCGCCAAATAAATGGCAAGCGAAATCAAAATCTGAGTATTGGCCATGTTTCTCCCCCGGTTTCTCTCTGGATAAAGCGGATGACCGGCGTTACCCGCCAGTCAATCATTTTAAGATCGTAATTGATTTACCGCGTCAGTGCAACGGATTTGTTGGTATAGAAAAGAAATAAGGCCTTGAAAACGTCTTCAGCACATTTGGGCGGTACCAGCGGGTTCGATTATCGAAAAATACTTGTTCAATCTTTCACAATCCTTTATTTTAAAAAGCACGCTGCAATCTGCACATCTAAGGGTCAAACATCGACGGAGGGGTATTATGAAAGGCAAACAAAAAGGGCAAGCGGAGCTTACCCGCCAAAATATCGTGGACAGCGTGCCGCAGACGGGATTCTTCGGTCATCCGAGAGGGCTGCTGACCCTGTTCTTTACGGAGTTCTGGGAACGGTTCTCCTACTACGGCATGCGGGCGATTCTTCTGTATTACATCTACGACACGACCGTCAACGGCGGATTGGGCTTCACGCAGTCGACGGCCGTCGCCATCATGTCGATCTACGGCTCGCTGGTCTATATGTCCACCATTATCGGAGGCTGGCTCGCGGACCGGATCCTGGGCAAATCGCGTTCGCTGTTCTGCGGCGGTGTTCTCATCATGATCGGTCACGTGGTGCTCGCCCTGCCTTACGGCGCCAACACCATGTTCATCTCGATGGGCCTGATCATCATCGGCACCGGCATGCTCAAGCCCAATGTCTCGAGCGTGGTCGGCGAGATGTATGCGGACAGCGACAATCGGCGCGACGCGGGCTTCAGCATTTTCTATATGGGTATCAATCTCGGCGCGTTCATCGCTCCTCTGATCGTCGGAACGATCGGCCAGAAAGTCGACTATCACCTCGGATTCTCCCTGGCGGCGATCGGCATGCTGGCCGGTCTGCTGGTCTTTCTGTTCACGCGCAAAAAATCGCTGGGACTGGCCGGAACGGTCGTACCCAATCCTCTGACCCGCGCAGAACGGGGCCGCGTACTGACCACTCTCGGACTGGGTACGCTGGTCGCTGCGGGCATTGTCGCGATTGCGGCCTGGCAGGGTTGGTTGACGATCCGTTCGTTTACGTTCACGATCGGCATCCTCGGCGTCCTGATCCCGATCGCCTACTTCACCGTCATGTACCGGAGCGGCAAAACGACCGATATCGAGCGCTCCCGGCTGCTGGCCTATATCCCGCTCTTTATCGCGGCGGTCATGTTCTGGTCGATTCAGGAACAGGGTTCGACCATCCTCGGCGTCTATGCCGATAAACGGACGCAGTTGGACTTTATGGGCCTTCAGATCGAACCGTCCTGGTTCCAGTCCGCGAATCCTCTGTTCATCATCGTTATGGCTCCCGTATTCGCCTGGATCTGGACCAAACTCGGCGACCGGCAGCCAAGCGTTCCTGTCAAATTCTCGCTTGGCCTGCTGTTCGCGGGTCTCTCGTTCCTTGTGATCCTGATCCCCGGCCAGTTCGGCGGCGGCGGACCCGTCAGCCCGCTGTGGCTGGTGCTCAGCTATTTCGTGGTCGTGCTCGGCGAACTGTGTCTGTCGCCGGTCGGCTTGTCGACGACGACCAAGCTTGCGCCGGCCGCTTTCTCGGCGCAGGCGATGAGCCTGTGGTTCCTCGCACCCGCGGCGGCGCAGGCGCTCAACGCCCTGATCAGCCAGCTGTATTCGGAGCAGAACGAGACACTGTATTTCGGCATTATCGGAGGCGCGGCGCTGGCGCTGGCCGCTGTACTGCTGCTGCTGGCTCCGATCATCCGCAAAGCGATGCGGGGCATTCATTGACGGACAGGCTTTTTTTGTGCCCGGGCGGAGAAGAAGAAATTCTCCGCCCGGGCGATCGGCGGTCAGCGGCCGAGGTGAAAGACCGGCTTCAGCTCGCGGGATACGGGACTGTTGTCCGGGTTCGTCTCCATGATGTCTTTCATGTAGGCCCACCATCTGCGGCAGATTTCGGTATCGGCGGATTGTGCCCACCGCGCTTCGTCTTCGATTTCGAGATAGGCGAACAGGCTGTCCGTTTCTTCGTCCAGATAAATCGAGTAGCTCAGCATCCCGTGTTCGTTCAGCATGGCTTCCATCTCCGGCCACAATTCGTCGTGCCGGCGCCGGTATTCTTCGTGATGCTCGCTGAATACTTTCATGACCGAGACTTTGCGGATCATGTCGTCTTCCCCCTTTGGGCAATTCGGAATTCGTGAAGATTATAGCGCTTCCAAAAAAGACAAGCAAATCAAAAAGCGCGCCCCGCAAAGGGCGCGCTTAACTTATCGGAAACGGTTGATGCCGAATGCGATCAACCCGCCGCAACCGTGCCTGTACGGACGGATTGTTCGTCTTTGCGGATCTGCTTGCTCCGCAGCTGTCCGCAGGCGGCATCGATATCGGTGCCGTGCTCCATCCGGACGGTCGCGTTGATGCCGCGCTTCTTGAGCACGTCGTAGAAGCCGTTGATCGCTTCCGGCGTACTGCGCCGATACTGGCTGTGTTCGTCGACCGGATTGTAAGGAATCAGATTGATGCTGGCCTGATCCTTGAATTCGTCCAGCAGATCGGCCAGCTGCGCGGCCGTTTCGAGGCCGTCGTTGACTTCGCTCAGCAGGATATATTCGAACATGATCCGGCGGTTCGTCGTCTCGAGGTAGTAGCGGACGGCGTCCATCAGTTTTTCGAGCGGGAAAGCGCGGTTGATCTGCATAATCTGTGTGCGCAGATCGTTATTCGGCGCATGAAGCGAGATCGCCAGATGCGTCTGGGTACCGAGGTCCGCGAAGGCGCGGATCTTGGACGGAATGCCGCTGGTCGAGACGGTGATGCGCTTCGCGGCGATCGCCAGTCCCTTGCGGTCTTTGACCACTTCGAGAAACTGGATCAGATGTTCGAAGTTGTCGAACGGTTCGCCGATGCCCATGACGACGATATTGGTGACCTTCTCGCCGTTCCCGGCCGCATCCAGATAATGCTGCACGGTCATGATCTGCTCGACGATCTCTCCGGCAGTCAGATCGCGGCTTTTCTTGATCAGACCGCTTGCGCAGAAGCTGCAGCCGATATTGCAGCCGACCTGCGTCGTGACGCAGACGGACAAGCCGTACTTTTTGCGCATGAGCACGGTCTCGATCAGGCTGCCGTCATGCAGTTGGAGCAGGAACTTGACGGTACCGTCGGAAGCTTCCTGCTTGACGAATTCGGTCATCGTATTCAGCGAGAAGCGATCTTTCAGCAGGTCCAGGCAAGCGGCATTCACTGCGGCCATCTGCGAAAAGTCGCTTACTCTTGCCGTATACAAAGCCTCCCAGATATGCGCGGCGCGGGATTTCTTTTCCCCGTTTTGCGTCAGCCAGTCGGACATAGCCTCCAAAGTCAGTCCGTAAATGGACGGTTTGCTGTTCATGATGGTTAACCTCTTTTCATTTTAAAAAACCGGAAGTCCGCTCGGGACCCGGTATATTGGAGTGGCTGTTGGACTGGACGGTAAAATTCATTCTTATTCTCCCAAATTTCGGGCCCGAGTACAAGCGGCTTAAGGACCGCTCCGGATCGAAAAGACGAAAGAACCTCGCGCCGCAGGCGGAAGGTTCCTCGAAACGCTTGGCCCGAAGCTCAGCCGCAGCGCTGGGTTTTGTAACACTTAGTCTTTTTGCCCGTCACTTTCCCGTCACTTTGCTGACCGTCAGATTCCAGACCGCTTTGAGCGACAGAACGATAAAGAGCTGCGAATAAGTGAAACAGGACAGCACGAAGTTGCTCATGGTGTTCTGTCCGACATCGGAAGACAGCGCCAGATTGACTTCCTTGCCGGATTCGTAGCGGTCGGTCTGAACGTTGTAGCATCGGGGATAGAAAACGGAGTCACGGGGAACATTCTCAAGCAGGGCTTCTTTGCCGGCGGCAATATCGGGATGCTGGGAAACGGAAGGTTTGAGATAAGTGGCAAACGTTTGGTTGGGGTTCATCATGGGGGAAGCGACGAAATTTGGGGTCGGGGAAACGTAACGCTGTCGAAGAAGTTCCCATCCGCCGCAAAAAACAGCCGTTGCCGTAACAAACAAAGCGATCAGTACGTAGGCGGATTTCATTTTTCCTTTTAGCGGCACCCGGAACAGCCTCCAGTTTTTACTTGGAAGTTCTTATGGTCAAGCAATACCTAATAGGCAATTTACCCAGTAAAAAGAAATTCAGAACACTTTCTCATCCGTATATCGGGCACGAATTTCCAAAAACTCATCCAAATGTCTCAGAAACAGATCCGTGAGCTTCGGGTCGAAATGCTTGCCTCGCTCTTTTCGGAACAGCTCGACGATCTCGCCGATCGGCCAGGCTTTCTTGTACACCCGGTCGCTTGCCAGAGCATCGAATACGTCGGCGATCGCGGTGATCCGTCCATAGAGATGAATCTCTTCGCCGCTCAGTCCCTGCGGATATCCGCCCCCTCCGTATTTTTCATGATGCTGAAGCGCGATGATCGCCGCCGTCTTGAGGATGGGGCGGCTCGAATGCTTCAGCATCTCGTAGCCGGAACGCGCGTGATTCTGCATCGTCGCATACTCCTCTTCGGTCAGCTTTCCCGGCTTGTTGAGGATAGAATCGCTGATGCCCACCTTGCCGATATCGTGCATCGGACTGGCCAATGCAAGCAGATTGGCTTCTTCTTCCGGCAGCCCGTATTTTACGGCGAGCAGCTTCGTGTATTCGGCTACGCGCTTGACATGGAAGCCCGTTTCCTGCGAGCGGGTTTCCGCGATTTCGCCGAGCGTATAGATGATTTCTTTCTGCGTGCTTTCGATCTCGTGACGCAGTTCCAGATTCTCGAATACGGCATCCGTGTTGGCACAGTACGATTCGGCCAGATAGTATTCCCAGTCGCTGGGCATCCGGCAGGCTTCCACAAAGATCAGACGCTCCGGGCCGATCACACTCGGGGAATGGAAACTGAAACCGTCCGGGATCGGAGATTTCGCATTAAATTCCCGCAGCAAAGCGAGAACGTCTTCCACCTCTTCGGGCAGCGAAGCCGCATTCAGCTTGACGTATTCGCCGGAGGCCGCAAGCATGCGCCACTGCTGCCCGTTCTTCTGCAGCACCAGGCCCCCCGAAGACGGATAGGTTTTGAGGATCGACGCAAGATGGCGCAGAACATCCCGGGCCAGTTCCTCAAGCGAACCCGCGTTGAGGACAAGCGAGGAAGACAGCGCCACGTAATCCAGACTTTTTTTCTCGTCTTCGGTTTTCTTGAAATCCCGGTAGCCTCTCAGCGAACCGATCAGCGCCGACTTGAACTTGCCTGTGCTCCCGTCGAATTCCCCTTTGAGCCGGAACGTATTGATGTCGTATCCCAGCATGATTTCTTCTTCCTCTTCCTCCCAGACCGGGTCGGCGACCACGACGATCCGCGCGGCCGCGTTCGACAGGGATTCTCGGATATATCCGACCCATTCGAGCGCCTGCCGATCGGCCGAAGCGCACAGTTCCAGCATCACCACCGCGATGTCCGTTTCTGTCGCAAACATCAGACGGATCTCTTCCGGGGTCACAGCATGAAGCAGCCGCGTGGAGCGGCTCTCGAATTGAAAGCCGTCCAGCAGACGTGTCAATCCCCTGAATTCTTCGCTCCCGCCTCCGATCAGCAGGATATTCCATTCGCTCTCCGTCGGAAGGTTATCCTCTCCGATTAGCGGGTATCTGTCCATTGCATTTCTCCTCCAGCACGCAGCCCTTCCGGCTCTTGATCCGTTCATACAGTTAGATTGCATCCTTTTCGCTTTATCGTCAAATCGGAGGTCGATGTGAAGAGATTAAGGGTATAAATTGTTAAGATTCATACCGAAACGACTGCAAATCGACGTCAGGAGGAATAAGATGACCGGCCCGGACCGTTTAAAGGAAAAGAAACGCAAAATCGTACTTGCCGGAGCCACCGGATTTATCGGCGGAGCGCTGCGGGAACGATACACGAAAAAAGGATACGACGTACGGATGATTTCCAGAAAGCCGGAGCATACGGCCTGGGACGATTCCGAAGGCCTGCGCGCAGCGCTTGAAAGCGCGGATCTGCTGATCAATCTGGCCGGCCGATCGGTTAACTGCCGGTACAATGAACGCAACAAACGCGATATTCTGCAGTCGCGCACCGAAACGACGCGAATTCTCGGCGAAGCGGCGGCCGCCTGTTCCCAACCGCCGAAGCTGTGGATCAACTCGGGCACGGCTACGATCTACCGGGATGCCCGCGACCGGCCCATGACCGAGGAGAACGGGGAAATCGGCAGCGGATTTTCGGTCGATGTCGCCAAAGCCTGGGAAGAAACTTTTTGGGCGGCCGATACGCCGCGTACGCGCAAAGCGGTGCTGCGGATCGCGATTGTACTGGGGCAAGGAGGCGGCGTAACGACGCCTTACGTCAATCTGGTCCGATTCGGTCTTGGAGGCCGTCAGGGACCCGGAGACCAGCGTTTCAGCTGGATTCATCTCGAGGACCTCTGCCGGATGATCGAATTTATCGAAGAACGCCCGGATCTCTCCGGGATCTTCAACGCTTCGGCGCCGGAGCAGGTGACCAATACCGAGCAGATGCGCATCATCCGGGAAGCGTACGGCCGCAGATCCGGCCTGCCCGCGCCCGTCTGGATGCTGGAGCTTGGTTCCGCCATGATCCGTACCGAGACGGAGCTTGTTCTCAAGAGCCGTTGGGTAGCTCCGGAGCGGCTCCTGCGCGAAGGATTCGTATTCCGGTATCCGACGCTGCGCGAAGCAATGGCGGATATAGCGAGATAGCGCCGCTTGATGGCGCAGTAGAATAGTCCGAGGCTGCAAACCGGGCAAGCAAGGAGCGGCTTCATGCGAAGCCGCTCCTTGCTGTGCAGCCGGACCGGCGCAGGTATTCAACGCGCACAGGCAGCGCTCTACCGCAGCGCGGAAGCCCGGCTTATTCGTCCGATTTCCGGCGCAGATACTCGTCCGTAACCGCTTCGATATAGGCGGATATTTCCGCATCCAGACCGTAGACCCGGGCGGATTCGCCTGCGCCCGGGCGGACGAACGTCCAGTAGCGTTCCAGCAGCTGCCCGTCGCCCCCGAAAGCTTCTGCCGCGTAATCCAGCAGATCGCGCGCGAGCTCGAGCGACTCCGGCGCATCGGGCGGGCGATGCAGACTCTCGCGAAGCCGGCGCAGCAGCGCCGCCCAGGCCTCGGCCGCCGGTCCCGTTTCGACCGGCTGCGGAAGCCTGAGCAGCTCGTCCCCCGTGAAGAATGCCGTGCGCGCTTCGCCTCTTCGGGAAGAGTCGAAATCGCCCAGCTGGCGCACGAAATCGGCCATGTCTTCCAAAACGACCTTCCGGTTCACTTCGATCGAGAACAAACCGGATTCGATCAGCTTGTGCATGGCCGCAAGTTCCCGCATCCGAGTATCGATCCATTCCGATTGCCGGAGCAGCGCGCTTTTCCAAGCCTCTCCGCGCGGCTGTCCGGTCTCGGTGGGCATCCCGCCGATCTCCGACAGTTTGAATCCCATCGCTTTCAATACGGCGATCTCCTGCAGCCGCACCAGATCCTGCGGTCCGTACAGTCGGTACCCGGAGTCGGGGTGACGCTCGGGCTGCAGCAGACCAAGTTCTTCATAATAATGGAGCGCGGCTATGCTGATGCCCGAACGCCGGGCCAGTTCGCCGACTTTGTACTTTTTTTCGTGCATAAGACGCCTCCTTTCCTTCTGTGCGAGCTTATCCCGAACGATCCGTCCGGGGCAAGGCCCGGCTTTTCCGCTTCCGGGCAGACCGGCGGCGCAGCCCGGCCAGAGCGGCAAACACCGAAGCTCCGCCGACCACGACCGTCAGGAACAGCACGAACAGGCTTCCCGTCTCCCGTTCGACTTCGACGTAGCGCACCAAGCCTTCTCCCGGTTCGGCCAACACGGCGAAACGCGCCAGCATGAGATAAGCCAGATGAAACCCGATGCTGCCTCCAAGACTACCCAGGGCGGAACGGACGAACTGCAGCGCCACGGCAAAAAAGAGCAGAAGCACCATATAATCGGCCGTAACGGCCTGGGTATCCATGCCGGTCGCCGCCTGCAGCCCTCGCGCCGCGAGCGGTGCCAGCACGAACAGAATCGGCGCCAGCAGGAAAACGGCTGCGGACCGCATCCGGCGGCCGAGCGCATCGGGAATCAGGCCGCGGAAGACCAGTTCTTCCGGCAGGGCCTCGTACAGCAGCGCAATCAGGAGATTGAACGCCATCGCGCTCAGCAGCGGCCCGGTAAACCGGACTTCTTCCACAACGATCCAGCCCAGACTATGGGCGGCTCCGAAGCCGGCGGCCGCAAGCGCACACGCGATGCCGGCCGCGAAAAGTCCGGCGCCGATTTCGCGCTTCCATGCCCCGCCGCGAAAACGCAGCGGAAATTCTCCCGCGCCCCGCCGGCACAGAACCCGCACGGTCGGCACCACGATGCCGACCACAATGAGGGCCTGAACCACACGCTGGACCGGTTGAACGATTCCCGAATACTCCATCCGGTGATACGCGGCCGAAGCCGCATACAAAGCCAGTACGAAGCTTGTCCAACCGATCGCGGCCTGTACGCCCGGCTTCAGTTTCTTCTCCATATCCATTTTCCTCCTTCGGCTTGAAACGGATATTCCGTTTCGCTCTGACGTCACCATAAACCCTCAGGTTTACCTGAGAGTCAAGCGCAAGCCTGCGCAAATCGGGTAATGAAGCACAGAAACTCCCACAAGGAAAGCGAGGAAAACCATTTGCCGCAGAATCCGAATGTTCCATCCGAAGAATTGACGATCGTCGTCGGTGCCGGTCTGGCCGGTCTCAGCTGTGCGTTCGAGCTGGCCGAAGCCGGCCGATCCGTACTTGTGCTCGAAGCCGCCCCTTACGTAGGGGGACGCACCGCCAACTGGAACGAGAACGGAATGGAAGTGGAATCCGGTTTCCACAAATTTATCGGCTACTACACGCTGCTTCCCGAACTGCTCGAGCGTGCCGGCATCGATCTGAACGAGATGCTGTTCTGGGAAAAATCGATGGAGACCCGGCATCCGGAATCCCCGGAACCCGGCGTATTCGGGCTGGATGTGATCCGGGCTCCGCTCAAGACCGTACTCGGCGCACTCGGCAACAACAGCTATCTGACCCCCGCCGACAAAGCGTCCCTGATTCCGTTTTTTGCCGCGGGTTTCAAAGACTACGTCGCCCGTCCGGAAGAGCTCGACGAAATTCCGCTCAAGGAATACGCGGAGCGCCATCACGTGACCGAGCAGGCGCTGGAACGGATCTTGGAGCCGCTGTCTTCGGGAATCTTCTTCCTGCCGCCGGAGCAGTATTCGTCCTACGCTTTCTTCGGCCTGTTCGCTCCGGGCATTCCCCGTCTGCACAAGATGCGGATCGGCGCTTTCAGCGGCGGCATGACCGATGTGATGTGCCGTCCGCTGGCCGATGCGATCGAGCGTCTGGGCGGCACGGTGCGAACCTCTGCGCCGGTCAAAAGCCTCATTGTGGAACAAGAAACCGTCCGCGGCGTCGAGCTGGAGAGCGGAGAACGGCTGCTGTCTGCGAATGTCGTCGTGGCCGCCAATATTCGCCGTTCGCAGAAGCTCGTCGCCGAGCACTTCTCCGCGGTGTCGGCGTTCCGGCCGTTCTTCGACCTGGAGGCCATGCCGCATGTGACGGCGCAGTTCGAACTGCCTGCGCCGCTGCTGCCGCAGGACCGGACTACGTTCGGGCCCGGTACCCAGCTCGGATCGTTCGGCGAGCAGTCGCGCACCACGTTTCGCGACAAACCGGGACGAACGTCGATCATTCTGGTCGATCCCGACGCTCTGGTCGACCTGCCGGAAGAAGAAGTCTGGCAGCGGACGGTCGACAGCCTTAGAGAAATCGGTCTGGATGGCGTCGACAGCGTCACGGACTACCGGATCATCCGGGGAGACGAGAATTTCTACCGCCTGTCCGCCGGCAGCGAGAAAAAGCGGCCCAAGCAGGTCACCCCGATCCCGGGTCTGTTCCTGGCCGGCGACTATACCAAGCAGCCTTTTCTCGCCACGATGGAAGGTGCGGTCATCTCCGGACAGCGCGCGGCCAGAGGCATTCTGAAAACCTGAGTTCGGCCGTCCCAAAAATTTCTTCGTCAAAACGAAACCGCTCTCCACAGCGCCGCGTATATCTGGCATCAATCAAACGGAGGGTGAAAAAATATGTCTTTTTTCAAAAAAATGTTGGCCAGCGTCGGAATCGGTAATGCGAAGGTAGATACGGTACTCGACAACTCCCAGGTACCCGTCGGCGGCGATATCTCGGGGATCGTGCATATCGAAGGCGGCCAGGTCGAGCAGCAGGTCGATCGCATCTATCTGTTCATCAAGTCGGAGTATCTTCGCGAACGCGATGATCGCAAGGTTCGCGAGACGGCTACCGTAACCAAGTTTCTGCTGACGGAGCGCTTTACGCTTCGCGCGGGCGAACGCAAACAGATCCCGTTCCGCTTCACCCTGCCGGAATACGTGCCGATTACGCTGCACAGCTCCGCCGTGTGGGTAGAGACGGGCCTCGATATTCCGAGCGCCGCCGATGCCACCGACCGCGATGCGCTGAACGTGACGCCAAGCGACGAGATTCAAATCGCGCTGGACGCGATCGAACTGCTGGGCTTCCGTCTGCGCGAAGTGACGAACGATTACTCGCCGCGTCTGGGCGGACCTCTGCCGTTCGTGCAGGAATTCGAATACGTGCCCACGACCAAGTTCCGCGGCCAGCTCGACGAGCTTGAAGTGCTTTTCCGTCAAAACAACGGCGACCTCGAACTGCTGCTTGAAGTCGACCGCCGCGCACGCGGTCTGGGCGGATTCTTCTCCGAAGCCATGGGCACGGACGAAAGCCTGGTTCGCCTGAACCTGTCCCGGAGCGACCTGAGCCGCGGACCGCATGCCGTCGCCGACCTCCTGGAAAATACGATCTCCCGTTTCGCACACTAAAAGCCGGACCGCGCCGGACACGGACAATCGGCAGTAACGCAAAAAGGACCGCCTTCGGGCGGTCCTTTTCTTATGCGCCGCGCGCCTGCGAAACGGCGCGGCCGGCTCGATTACCACCCGTTAAGACCTTAGCTCAAGCCGGAACACTTCGGCGAGCATTTCGTACATGCGCAGCTTCGACTCGAATTCCGGCGACACGGTCGTCAGCATCAATTCATCCGCTTCGTACAGATCGGCCAGCGCGATCAGCTGGCGGCGGATGCCAAGCGGATCGCCGACGGCCATCCGGCTGCGGCCGGCGCGAATCTTCTCGCGCTGCTCCGGCGTGTAAGCGCGCGAAGCGGCTTCTTCAACCGTAGGCACACGGTCCAGCCGACCGCCTTCGCCGATATCGAGCAGATAATCGTCGAAGACGCCGGCAAGCCGCTCCGCTTCCGCTTCGTCGCGGCCGCATACCGCAAACAGGGACACCAGTACCCGCGGGTGCTCGCTGCCGGGCGAAGGAACGAAGCGTTCGCGATAGGCCCGCACCGTTTCTCGGCCGGCCCGCCCGCGAATGAAATGGCCGAAAGCCAGGCCCATGCCGTTGGCCGCGGCGATCTCCGCGCCGCCTTCGCCGGAACCGAGCAGCCACAGCTCCGGCGGCGCGGCCGGATGCGGCGTAACCCGGGCTCCGCCGGTACCCCGGATATGCGCCGCAAGCCGCGCGACCTGATCGGGATAGCGCCGAAACGAACCGCTGCGGCCGTCCAGCAGCGCGGCGGAGGTCTCGGCCCGACCTCCCGTCGAGCGTCCGACTCCCAGATCGATCCGCCCCGGATACAAAGAAGCGAGTACGGAGAAGTTTTCCGCGACCTTGAACGGACTGTGCATCGGCAGCATGACGCCGCCCGAGCCGATCCGCATCGAGCCTTGCAGCGAAGCGGCGAGTGCGGAAACAAGAATCTCCGGCGAAGAACCCGCAAGTATCCGGTTGCCGTGATGTTCCGATACCCAATACCGCCGGTATCCCCATTCCTCCGCGCGCCGGGCCAGTTCAAGCGATTCCGTCAGCGCCCGTTCCGGGGAACCGCCTTCCCGAATTTCCGAATAGTCCAAAATCGACAGCTGCATCTTCCGCCTCCTTTTATCCTTTTGAGTTTGTATAGACTCCATTATAGACTATGCGCAGAGCGCAGCAAAAAAGCCGGAGCCCAAAACCCCAGCTTGATTCGACAGGTTCAAACGGATCGGGCGGATACTTCCGCCTCCGGTCTGTCCTTAAATAATGCCGTTGAAATCTTTCGCCCGTGCGTCCAACTGCTCCGAAGCGGCGGAAATGTCTTCGAACTCTTCCAGGGCGATATGTTCGATACTCTTGAGCAGCTGATGGCTTCTCTGGATTCCCGCTTCCGCGCCAGACCCGTCAGCTCGTCCACATCGCCATCGGCAAGCCGGGGGAAGACCCCGCGCAGCTGCCCGAGCGATCGCTGCATAGGGCCGACCAACCATCTGCCGAACCAATAATTCACGTAAAAACAGAACAGGCCCAGCAGCGGCGGATAGTCCGTGCGGTGATCCGGCCGATCTCCCGGCCGTTATCGGTTACAATCGGGACCGGATACGGCTTGTTGAAATACTCGTACAGCAGGTTTCGTTCCTCCAGCGCTTCCGTGAAGGGAACGGAAGGCGGCAGATAGGCGCTTCGATACAGTTCCCGGACGCCTAATTCAACAAAGATATCGATCGTATGCAGCGCGCGGCATCTCGCGTCCTTCGCCGTAAGCCAGAGGTTCGCTGCCGTCGATCCAGGGAGTCCGGTCATTGACGGCTTCCTTGACGCTCCACCGTCTTCCACCAGCGCTTGAACCCGGAAGATTCGGAAGAAAGGTTTTCGAGGTCGGGAATCCCGTGGTCTTTCGGAAAAGCGGGCGAGGTCATTTCCCTAAGCGTGGAGCAGGCGACAAGCTGCGCACCGAGCTGGGCCAGCGGACGAATGACAATCGAGAGCAGAATGGCGACGATAACGTCAAAAACGAGGATGGTAAACGGCGTGGACGCATTCATCGGGCGGCGAATCCGTCGGCTCAAACTTTGGCCGCCGGTTATGTGGGTCAAGGGACTTCCTCCCGCTTGGTAGACTGTGAATAGGTTCTTGCATTTTCCTATTGGAGCGGCGGTTTAGACCGTGCACAATCCATTTTACGGCGGCAGAACGGCATGAAATCGAAAAATTTTAAAAAAGCGGCTGAAAGAGCAGGAGAATCAAACAAAATCGGATGAAAAAAAGACGGCGCTGTGCTACAATACTGGAATTGCAAAACACTGCAATCGGCCATCATCCTAGGGAGGTTTATCGATCGCCATGCTTATAATTGGTATCGCCGGCGGCACCGGTTCCGGTAAAACAACGGTAGCACGCTCCGTCATCGACCGCCTCGGCGCGGGCAAAGTCACGTTCCTGTCACAGGACAATTATTATAAAGACCATCCGGAGCTCAGCTTCGAAGAACGCGGAGCGATCAACTACGATCATCCTTTCGCGTTCGATAACGATCTGATGGTTCAGCACCTGAACGATCTCAAAGAAGGCCGGGCAGCCTATGCCCCGGTATACGACTTCACCCTGCATGCGCGCTCCGCGGACAAGACGGTGGAACTTACGCCGAACAACATTGTGATCATCGAAGGACTGCATGTCCTGTCGGACGAACATCTGCGGGCACTGCTCGATATCAAGGTATTTGTCGATACCGATCCGGACGTACGCATCCTGCGCCGCGTACTGCGCGACATCGAGGATCGGGGACGCAATATCCGCTCGGTGCACGACCAGTACCTAACCACGGTCAAACCGATGCACGAAGCGTTTATCGAACCGTCGAAAAAGTATGCCGATCTGATCATTCCCGAAGGCGGACATAACGAAGTCGGAATCCAGCTGCTGTCGGTGCTGACCGAGAAATATTTGTCGGGCGACCACAAATGGAATCACCATTCGTAAACCGGATTTCCTGCGGGCGTATTCTTTGCCGATCGCCCCAAAGCAAAAAGCTTATCCTCCCGGGAGGATAAGCTTTTTGCTTTGGCCGGAATCGTCTGCACGGCCTGTCCACCAAACCGTTCGGCGAAGCCGGCGGCTTCTCTTACTTGTAGAATACCTTGTCCACGTTGTATTTCGCGCGGCCGGTATTGATCAGATACGTTTCGTAGATTTCGCGTTCCGTCGGGTCCGCCACCAGGCAGACTTCGATACGGCGCACTTCTTCCCGGTGATCCTTCATCGGCGACACTTTGTCTTCGAAATGTTTCTTGATCCGGGGTCTGAGCTTGCGGGCTTTGCCGACGAACAGAAGCTCGTCGTTTGCGCCGTAGAACATAAAGATGCCCGCTTCTTCGCGCGTAATCAGATGGAAATCGGTAAAGCCGTAAATATGGCTGAGCTGCGGATCCGTCTGTTTCTCGATCACGACGTCCGGCTTCGGTACGGTAATTTGAATCATGCTGTTCACGTCCTCTTATTCGAATGGTACGGGAGTCTGCCGGCTGCGCCAAGCGGCGTCCGGCGCTGCCCATCCTACCACAGATTTCACCCGCGCGCCACGAAAAATAAACAAAAGGGGCGCAACCATCGTGTTCTTCGCCTCGTATGCTTCTGCATACAGGAATCGGCAGCACCGGGGAAGAATGGATACCGCTTGAGCGGAACACGCCGCCGCATTTACTTACCGAAGGAGTGAAGATCCATGTCCACGATCAATGCAAGCATTACCGAAGGCGTTTTGCGTACGCGCAAAAAACTTCGCCAGGATACGCTGATTTCGATTTTCGAAGAATTTGACGGAGAACGGATGGGACTCGATGACGGCAAACGAGCGGAAAAATACCGCAAAATGGCGTTAAGCCCGTTTTCTTTTTACCGGGGGAGCGCCTATTTGTTCTACTTCGACGTTACGCGCCAATACTTCCCGTACCATACGCCCAAAGAGCGGCCTACCTGGGTCCAGGGCGATCTTCATTTCGAGAACTTCGGCGCATTCCAGAGCGAGAGCGGCCGGATCGTCTACGACGTAAACGACTTTGACGAAGGGTATGTAGGTTCTTATCTGTACGATGTGCTGCGCATGTCGGTGAGCATCGTGCTTGTCGGACGCCAGCTCGGCTACTCCCCGGAAGAGCAGGTAAACGCGGCGGCCCACTACATCCGTTCCTATTACAAACAAATAGACAAGTTCGCTTCCCGCAAAGACGATCCGGCCGATTTCGTTGTCGATTCCGACTGCGCCAAAGGAGCGGTCCGCAAACTGCTGCGCAAACTCGAGAAGCGCCAGCAGGGGCATTTTCTTGAGAAAGTGACGGCGCGGATGCAGAGCGGACGGGCCTTCCTCGAAAACGCGGAGCTGGTCGAGCCGGCCGCGGAAGACCGCGAGCAGCTGGAGAAAGCCTGGTCTTTTTATATGGATACCCTGCTGTGCCGCCGTTCCGGCGATGAGCATTACCAGATCAAAGACATTGCCGTGAAGCACGGTTCCGGAACTGCTTCGATCGGTTTGGACCGCTTCTATGTGCTGATCGAAGGCGGTTCCGCGGAAGCGACAGGCGACCGCGATTCCGATGACACCGTGCTTGAAGTAAAAGAAGTGCGTGTGCCGGTCCCCGCTTATTTCATGCCTTATTCCGAGTCGTTCTGGGAAACGTTCGTACACCAGGGCAAACGGGTTACCGCGACCCAGCAGGCGATGCACCACGAAGCCGATCCGTATCTGGGCTTCATGACGATCGACGGACGCCATTTCTATGTGCGCGAACGTTCGCCTTACAAGAAACGCCTGAAACTCGAAGATTTGAAAACAACCGAAGATATGGACCGCGTTCTGACGCTCATGGGACGACTGACCGCCAAAATGCACGCCCGCGCCGATCTGGATGTCAGTCTCGGCATTCTGCCTTACCACAGCGAAAAAGAAATTGCCCAAGCGATGGGAGACGACCCGGAATCGTTCGCCAAGCACATCTCCCAATTCGCTTACGCTTACGCCGATGTGGTGGAGCGCGACTACGCCCTGTTTACGGAATGGACCGCGCAGCGGTTTGCGGATCTGCCGACAAATGCCGCTTCGGGCCTTCCTCCGGAAGAGCCGGCCGTGGAAGACGGAGTGACCGTGGAACCTTCTGCGGACCGCACGACAAGCGATGACGGAGCCTGCAACGCCGGAACTTCCGATGCTTCCGCCTCCGGAAACAAGGGGACGGACACCCCTTAACAGGCCGGACGGCGGCCCGAAGCCCTTCTGTCGCAACATAAAGTCGGAGTTCGGACAGTTTGAAGGCGGACAGTTTGGTTGCAGACTATCCGTATGAATATAAAAGAACCCCGAAGCCGCAGATGTACGGCTTCGGGGTTCTTTTTGCGAAGAAGACTTGGCGTTCTTTGTCCAAACTGCCAGTCAAAAACAGGTTCATTCGTCTACAGGCTGCCGCCGAACGTGTCTCCGCCTTCGATCGTCCCGTTCTGGAATCCTTTATAGAACCAGCTCTTGCGCTGCTCCGACGTTCCGTGCGTAAAGCTGTCGGGCACCACATAGCCGCGGGACTGCAGTTGGATACTGTCGTCGCCGACCGCACTCGCGGCCGTCAGCGCTTCGTCCAGATCCCCTTGTTCCAGCAGATTCTGTCCCTGCTCGTAATGCGCCCAGACTCCCGCGTAATAATCGGCCTGCAGCTCAAGCTTCACGGAATATTTGTTGTACTCTTTCTCGCTGAGTTTCCGGCGCAGATTGTCGACTTTGCCGCTGGTTCCGAGCAGATTCTGTACGTGGTGTCCGACTTCGTGCGCCACTACGTAGGCCATGGCGAAATCGCCCGGAGCGTTGAACTGCCGGTTCAATTCGTCGTAGAAATCAAGATCGATATACAGCTTCTCGTCGCCCGGACAATAGAAAGGTCCCACTGCCGAATTGGCCGTTCCGCATGCCGACTGCACGCTGTCCGTGAACAGAACAAGCTTCGGATTGCGGTAGGTCATCCCGTTCTTGCGAAAGACCTCGCCCCAGACCTGTTCCGTATCGGCCAGCACCACCGACACGAAATCCGCCCGTTCTTCTTCTTCGGCCGTTCCCCGGTAGCTGTTGTTCTCCGTTTGCGTCTGCGACGTCTCCGTCGTGGAGCCTCCGTTCAACAGGCTGCCCGGATCGCCTCCCATCAGCATGATGATAATGACGATCACGATTCCGCCGATTCCGAGGCCTCCGCCCACTTTCATCGCGCCTCCGCCGCCGCTCTGCCCGCGCCGGTCTTCGACGTTGCGGCTCGCTTTTCTGCCTTTCCACTCCATGGCTGTTCCTCCTTGATGACGGTGCGGCGCGGGATGTGCCTTCATTCCGGCCGCTCCGAATAATCCGCGGAGCCGTCCGCGCGTGCAATCCCTATAGGGATTGCGCCGTTCCCGTCCCCGCTCTCTTTCTCACCATTAACCCCCAGAGCGGCAGGCCAAGCGATCCGCGGAGAAAATCGGCATTCAAAAACCTGCGGGAACAAAACCTGGCGGGCGCCTGATATCCCGTCACTCCTCCGAATGTTTCAAAGCGTCCAGACGTTCCAAGGCCCGGCGTTTGCGGTACAGCATAACGGCCGCTTCGGACACGTCGCCCAGCGTCTGGCGATTGGCGAAAGCACCGAAGACGATCCCCGCCACAGGCACGGCCTGCAGCAGTTTTTTCCATCCCCAGCTGTCCCGATAAGTCGTGACCACTTCCCGCCAGCCCTGGATTTTGGACATGGCGGTTACGGAAGAAGGCAGTTTGCCGTCTTCGCCCGCTTTGAGATTCAGTTCGTTCAGTACCGCCTGCTTGCCCACGATGTCGGAGGAAGCGAACTGCAGAACCTTCACGGCGAAGACCCGTTCGATCTTCTCGTTGGCATCGTATCCGTAGCAGAGACCGATTTCCTGAATAACTTTGAGCGACAACCCAAGCACCGCGGGAATATCGGCAGCCAGCGTGAACACGCCTCCCAAACCGGTAGTCGCTCCCTGCGCCGTCGCCAGGTTCCGGCTCTCCGCGCTCAGTCTGGCCGAAGCCGTATCCATCACGGACAGCGGATGCGGCCCGCTGCCGGGCAGTCCCCGCTTGAGCGCGATTGTCTCCAGCATCCCCGTTACGCGCTTTCTGGCGATCAGATATTTGCCGCCGTTCTGGACATAGTTTCCCATCTCGTCGAGCAGACTGCCGATCTTCCGATGAATAAATTTGGGCGTGACTTTGTCGAGCAGCTTGAACGGCAGTTGGGTAATGCGGTCCCAGATCGGCAGCTTGCGCTGGCTCTTCATCCACTTCTCCGCTTCGGCCAGCGCGGCGCGCAGTTCCTCTTGGGTATCGGGCACCGTTCCCGGACGCGTTCCTTCCTGCCTGGCTTCTTGCGCGCCTTCCGCGCCGCTGTCTGTACGGATCTCCTCCGGTTCGTGTGTCATGCGGTTTCCTCCCTGGTCTCGTCTATCTTTCTTTAAACTACCCTTTATACGCGGTCCAGAAAAGAAGGATGCGAAAAATCCCTGCCGGCGCAGAACCGGCAGGGCGAACAGAAGCGGGATTATACCGCCCGCGGCTTCTTCGGGCGCAGCCGAAAAGGCGCTTGGGTCAAAGCGGCCGGGGCCGGTCCGTGCCCGGCAGGACCCGCCGCGCGGATGCGTCCCAGCGCGGCGGACTGCCGCCGGAGAGCCGCAGGCCTCCGGCCCATTCGGGAAAGGCCGGCGCGCCCGCGGGCGCGGCCTCTCCCGCAAGGATGCGCCGTCCAAGCTCCGACGGCGCGAAGGTCCGGTTCCCGAAGTCCGGCTGCGGACGGCCGAACTTCGGGAACGATCCGGATCCGCTGACCGCAAGCAGCGGATAAGGCCCGGCGGCCATCCGCTCCAGATGCCGCCAGAATTCCAGGTCGCCCATGCCCAGGGCGACCAGCTTGTCCGCCGAGCGCCGCAGCAGCTCGGCGGGAGACGCCGCGCCCGCGGCGGCCTCTTCGAGCACCGTGCGCTCGATACGGCCCAGGCCGTCTTCGGCCGAGGGCAGACGCGACAGATGCGCTTCAAAAGCGGCATGGGCAAACGGCAGCGCCGACGTGTCCGACTCCAGAAAACGGACATGCTCCTGCGGATCGGGCGAGCTGTAGGCCGCCCACAGCCGCGCAGCGAGTTCGAACTGCTCCGGGCCGACCGGCTGCCAGGTTCCGGAGAGCGTCTTGAGCTGCTCCGCCCGCAGCTGTCCCAGTCCGCGGAAGATTTCGATTCCCGGGAATTCGCCGATACAGAGCAGGCTCACGCGCGCGGTGCCGGTTTGCATCCGGCCGATCCGCTCGAGCAGCAGGGCCAGCATCGTCTGGTCGAACAGGTCGTGCTCGAACCAGAGCACGACTTCCTCGTAATTCGCGAGTTCCCGCAGCTTCCGCTCCTGCTCCGCGCAGCCTCCAAGCAGCGTCTGCCGGGGAATGCCCAGCTCCCTCTCCAGATACTCCGCCCGTTCAAAACGGGCCGATGCTTCTTCCATGTCCGGAAAGACCGGCCCAAACGGATACAGCTCTCTCCAGACCTGTACCTCCCCTTCGATTCCCGCTTCGTGCAGCCGATTGGCCGTGTGGTCTCCATTGACAATATGCAGCATTCGTTTGCCTCCTTCGTGCAGATCCCGGAACGCCGCGGAGAAGTCCGACACGTGCAGCGCGGATCTTAGGCGCGAGCGGGCGTCGAACAGTCTTTTTTTGAGCGCCGATTCCGACACGCCCAGAAAATCCGACACTTCCCGGACCCGGCAGCCTTCGAAATAGAACAGCCTCACGGCAAGGCGCTGGTGTTCCGGCAGTTCGGCGATCGATTCGTACAGGCGCCGCTTGAGCTCCCGGCGGTGTGCAAGTTCTTCCGTGCCGGCGCTGACGTCGGCCGGTTCTTCTCCTATCTCCGCGGCCGGCAGTACGGGGAATCTTTTGCGCCGAACCAGCCGAATCGCCCTGCGTCTGACAATCGTGCGCAGCCAGCCGGGAAAAGCGGCCGCCTGCTCGAGACGATCCAATCCGGCAAACGCTTCGATAAAGGCTTCCTGAACCGCGTCCTCCGCAAGCTGCGCGTCCCCGAGCTGTTCGTAAGCGGCGGCATACGCCATCCTTTCGAATCGGCGGAACAGCCATTCGCAGCTTTCGGCATCTCCTTTTCTCGCTTTTTCGATCCACTCTTGCATCGTTTTGTCCTCCTTCCGCCTGTTCCTGCCTTACAGTGCCGTCTGCTGCTGGTTCGGTTACCGGTTATTGCTCCTTATAAGAATATTTTTCTAATATTTCTTTTTTTCATTCCGATGAAGATAGAGATAGACTATTATGATTATAGACCTAAAGAACTATATATAAAAAAGAGGGAACCCCTATGCGTACTCCTGCCAAATCTGCCTTCGCGCTTCTTTTTGTTCTGTTTTTTACGCTTTGTTACTACACATGGATCAGCGTATGGAGCCATGACGACAATATCGCGACCTGGGGAGGAAATCTCCTGTCGATCGCCGGAAGCCTGATTGCCGCTTTCTGGCTGGCCGGTGCGGCCAAACGTACCCTCGGGGAAAAAAAGGTCTTCTGGGCCTTTCTGTCCGCCGGATGCTTCAATTATTTTACCGCCGAGTTGATCTGGCTCTACGACGAAAAGGTTCTGGGGATCGACCCGCCTTCCCCGGGCTGGACCGATCTGTTCTACATTCTTCAGGTCATCTGCTATCTGACGGCTTTCGTTTATCCTTTCGTCCGGCTGAAGAAAAGCTACGGCGCGTTCAAGCTGGTCTTCGATATCCTGATTGTCATGACCGTTGCCGCGACGTTCAGCTGGCATTATCTGATCGGCCCGGTTCTCCACGAAGGCGAGGTCTCCCGGCTGACGGTGATCGTCAATCTGGCGTATCCCATTACCGACCTGGCGCTGCTGTTCGGAGCGATCAGTCTCTACTGGGGCGCCCGCCAGATTTTTTCGAGAAAGCTGATCCTATTTATCTTTCTGGGTCTGATGACGCAGGCGGTTACCGACTCGTTCTTCTTGTACATGTTGTCCGTGGGAGCTTACGATTCCGGGAGCGTCGTCGATCCGTTCTTCATTCTCAGCCTGCTGCTGGTCGGCTACGCAGGCTTTGTACAGCGCTCCGAAACCGTCGGCGCAGCGGTTGAAGAAGAAGAGGAACCCGGCGTAGAACGCCTTGACCTTGTGCGGGTCATTCTGCCTTATCTCAACGTGTTGATTCTGTTCTTCTTTATGATTTCGGGTTCCGCCGGAATCGATGCCTTCACGATCGGAACCGGCATTTCGATTCTGCTGGTGATCGTGCGGCAGCTGCTAACCATTCTGGAGAACCACAAACTGCTGCTCAGCGTATACCGCAAAACGGAAGAACTGGAGCTCAGCGAAGAACGCTACAAATCGCTGTTCGAATATCATCCCGATGCGGTCTACTCCCTGGATCCCCATGGAAACTTCGACAGCGCGAACGCGGCCTGCGCGGATCTGCTGGACTGCGAACGCGGGGAACTGCTGGGCAGATCCCATATCGATTTCATATACAACGACGGTTCGCATCAGTTGGAAAACTATATGGAGCCTGTCCGCTCGGGACGGTCGCAGCGCTACGAAGGGGAAATCCGCAGCCTCACCGGACGGATCAGTACGATCAGCGTCACGCATATTCCGATTCGCGTCCGCAATCGGGTCGTAGGCATCTTCGGAATCGGCCGGGACATCACAGAAAACAAACGCAATGAAGCCCGGATCCGCTACCTCGCTTACCATGATGCGCTGACGGGCCTCGCCAACCGCGCCTCGTTCGACGCCCAACTGAAAGACACGATCCGGCAGGCCGGCGAATCGGGCGAGACCTTCGCCGTCGTCTTTATCGATCTTGACCGCTTCAAGAATGTCAACGATACGCTGGGGCACGATGTCGGAGACAGTTTGCTGATCTCCGTCGCGCAGCGGCTGAGGCTGTGTATCGGCGAAGCCGATATGGTCGCGCGGCAGGGCGGCGACGAATTCACGCTGATCCTGCGCAATGTCGACGGCCGGGAAGGCGCGCGCGCGGCGGCCCAGCGGCTTCTGGAAGCGCTGAGTCCTCCCCATCCGCTGGTCGGGCAGGAGATCGTCGCTCTCCCCAGCATCGGATTGTCCGTTTATCCGATCGACGACGATACGGCGGTTGGCTTGATGAAGAAAGCGGATATTGCGCTGTATCAGGTCAAATACGGCGGCCGGGGGCATCACCGGATGTACTGCGAGACCGATCCGAGCGCTTCGCGAAAGTTCCTGCTCGAGAAAGACCTCGGGCGGGCGCTGGAGGAAGACCAACTCTTCCTGCATTACCAGCCGCAGATCGATTCCGCCTCCAAGCAGTTGAACGGGGTCGAGGCGCTTATCCGCTGGAATCACCCGGAACTCGGTCTGGTACCGCCGATCGAATTCATTCCGATTGCGGAAGAAAGCGGACAGATTCTGTCGATCGGACATTGGGTATTGAGAGAAGCCTGCCTGCAGGCCAAGCGCTGGAGCGATGCCGGATCGCCGATCAAGGTCGGAGTCAATCTCTCGCCGAGGCAGCTGCACAGCCCGGACCTTGTCGATCAGGTACGGGGCGTCCTTGAAGAAACCGGTCTTAATCCGGAACTGCTCGACCTGGAAATTACGGAATCTTCCGCGCTTGAGCATCCCAAGCTGGTTCTGGGCAGGCTGAATGCCCTCAAACAGCTGGGCCTGACGATTTCGATCGACGATTTCGGCACCGGTTATTCCTCTTTGTCCTATCTGGAGAATTTCCCGATCGACAAGCTCAAGATCGCGCGGCAGTTCACCAGCAAGTTGGAAAAGCGCCAGGTCAACCGAAAGATCGTTTCCCATATCATCGACCTGGCCCGGACACTTGAGATGAGCGTGATTGCCGAAGGGGTCGAAAGCGAGAACCAGGCCGAGATTCTGCGCTCGATCGAATGCGTCGAGATGCAGGGCTTCCTGTTCGGACGGCCGGTTCCGGCCGAAGAAATCTGGCCGATGCTGAAAGCGGCCACGGATCTGTAATTTCGGGCCGCTGCCCGCTGAAGGCCGGCTGCGCCTGCAAGCGAGCCGCCCAAGACCGATTTTGCGGATACAAAGAAGCCTCTGCCGCAATCGGCAGAGGCTTCTTTGTATCCGGTTTGTTCAGCGAACCGCAATATAGATCAGGATTTCTACCGCTTCCGGGTCGAAATTCCGCGTATCGTAAACCTCGAAATCGCCGGTATACGCCCGCTGCTCGGACGACTGGGCATAATAGGCCCAGATTTCGCCCCAGGCTTCCGCTGCCACTTCGCCCATCGGCCCTCTGCGGGTCCTAAAGATCCGATACCGGCTGCCGGGCACCCGCACCTCAAGAAGTTCGGATTCTCCCTGCCCGGTATAAATCTCCGAAACGCCGGAGCCGTCGGCGGCCGACTCATGGCCGACGACTACCGTGTACGCACCGGAAGCGTCGCTCTCGTAATCGGTATACAGCGCGTAGATCAGATGCGGATCGCGCACGCCTTTTTCCCCCGCAAGGGAGCTGTTCATGTAAGCCTGCCATAATGCCGGTATGCGGCCGCCGCCGCCTAGCTCGGCTGCATTGGTCGTACGAACGGCAAAACCTTTCAGTACAAAAGATTCCCTAGGGATATAAAGGTCGGGCGTCGATCCTTCGGTCTGTAACGAACGTTGAACGGGTTCCATGGACGATCTTCCTCTCATGAATCAGTTTCCGTCAGTATAAGCGCCCAATACGGACATCTCCCTGTCCATATTCATGTCGGGGCTTTCCGAGATTTTGCCGTCCGTACGGTTTGAACTGCCCGCTTGTTCACAATCGCCCGCATAAGCCGCAGCGATGCGCAGAGCGCGCCGTACCAGCTCGCTCCTCACCGCCGGCGGCGATTCGACCGTCATCCGGTCGCCGTAGCTGAGCAGCATCCCGTAGAACCGTTCGTTCGGCGCGAATGTTCCAACCACCCGTACACTGCCGTCAGCTAGCGCCTCGATCCGGGCCGCGTCGAATTCGTCGCTGACGCGCAGCCGCACTTCGGAACGAAACCGCAGCGATACGTCCACGCGGGGAGTCCGGTCCCAGTCGTCGTTCCATCCGTAGCCGTCGATCGGCGGCGCGGATCGGGGGATGAAGGATTCTCCCGTACGCCGTACTTCCAGCATCCGCGATAGACGAAAGATCCGGAATTCTTCGCGCAGCAGACAGTAAGCCTGCAAATACCAGACGTTTCCTTTCATCAGCAGCACGGCCGGTTCCAGCAGACGCACGCTTTCTCCCCCGTTCATGTTCAAATAACGGATCTCTACCCGCATCGCTTCCCGGGCCGCCGTCCGCAGCAGATCGACCCGCCCGCGAACGAAGTCGGTGGAGCACCAAGGATTGAAGTCGAAGACGACGCCCGTCCCGCCCTGAGCCGGATCGCTTCCGTTTGCGTTGCCCAACAGTGCCTGCACCTTCTCCGTCAGATCCGAGAACATCCGATCGTCCAATACGGTTGCGGCTCCTTTGACTGCCGTCCGCAGCGCTTCGATCTCGCCTGCACTTAGCATCTGCCGTCCAATCGTATACCGCTCCATCATTTCGAAGCCGCCGCTTGTTCCTTGATGCGAAACGATCGGAATGCCGGCACGGCACAGCGTCTCGATATCCCGGTATACGGTCTTTGTGGACACTTCGAATCTCTCCGCCAATTCTCCCGCGCTGATTCGTCTGCGGTTCAGCAGCAGAATCGTGATCGCCAGCAGCCGGTCGATCTTCATCGTGATCGCCTCCTTTTCGGTTAAACAGCCGTTTGCCGCTTCTTTCTTCCCATTTTACGGCAAATTCAAGGTCGCGTACAAACGATAATACGGAGATTCTTTTTACAGCCGCGTGGAACGGAAGCGAAGCGGGTAAGAACAGGAAAAAGACAGCCTTTTCGCCAAACTTGCAACCGCCTTCCTTCATCCTTTAAGATCAGGTGGAGGACATCGCGGCGGGTACCGGGCCCCCTGCCCTCAAGCGGACTCTCGTACGCAAAATTGAAAATATCTATTCTTTTCTGAAAATATATCGATATTTACATATTGAATCGAGAAGACGAACATGGACGCCAACGCCTGCAAGACCGGGAGCCGGACTCCCGTCCAAATCAGAAACGAGGTGAGCAACATGGAGAATTGGATTACGAATTTTATGAACGAATGGGGTTACTTCGGCATCTTCCTGCTGATTGCCCTGGAAAATATTTTCCCGCCGATTCCGTCGGAAGTCATTCTGACTTTCGGTGGCTTTATGACGACGCAGACCGATATGCATATCGTGGGAGTGGTCATCGCTTCCACGCTCGGCTCCGTCGTAGGCGCGCTCGCGCTGTATGCGGTCGGGGCTATCATGAAGCAGGATCGCATGGAGCGGCTGATCGAGAAGCGCGGCAAATGGCTGCGCCTCAAAAAAGAAGACGTGGGCAAAGCCTACGGCTGGTTCGACCGTTTCGGCAAATGGGCCGTATTTCTGTGCCGCCTCGTCCCGCTTGTCCGCAGCCTGATCTCGATCCCGGCCGGCAGCGTGCGCATGAATCCGGCTTCGTTTCTTCTGCTGACGACCCTGGGCTCCCTGCTGTGGAACACGGTACTGACGTTTATCGGCAGCGCGGTGGGCGAATCGTGGGAGAGCGCAGCCGGTCAAATGGACGTCTTCTCCAATGTGGTGTATGTGATTATCGGACTGCTCGTCGTGACGGGCGCCATTCTCTTTTTCCGCAAAAGAAGCCGGGACGTGAAAAGCGGTTCGTAAACGCGCAATCGGAGCCCGGCGCAAAAATGGGTCGCCAGGCAGGAACCAAGGGTATATAGAAGAGAGCTTGAAACCGGGACAGGTGCCCAGGGTAAAAAAAGAAGGAACGCGGCGGGGGATTAAGGCTCGCTCGGCGCGGTTCCTGCAAATTACGCGCCTGTAAGGATTCGCAATTTTCGGGACGGGGAGGTTACGAAATGGAAGAGATCACCATTACGGCCGTAATCAAAGCCAAACCCGGCCGGGAGCATGAGCTCCGCGGGGAACTGATCAAAGTCGTCGGTCCGACAAGAACCGAACACGGCTGCCTGGAATACGTACTGAACGAATCGATGGAAGATCCCCGCGTATTTATCTTCTATGAGCGCTGGGAAGATCAGGCTTCCGTTCAAACCCATCTGGACAGCGAACATTACCGGGAATACCGCCAGGCTACGGAAGAGCTGGTCGAAAGCCGGGAGATTTACCGGCTGCAGCCGGTCACGGGCTGAGACGTGCCGCGCAGCAAGCGTCCGGCCCGCGAATCGCCCGGCGCAAAGCGTTTTGGCGCGCCGAAGCTTCAGGCCGGGGGAAGACCGCCTTTTCCAAGGAACCGTTCTTTGCCGAATCCGGCGGAAGAGCGGTTCTATTTGTTGGATTCGCGGGTATAGAAAAGGTAGTCCCTATCGTGCGGCCCGCAAAGCCGCCCACTATCCTACAGCTACAGGAAGCGAGAGTGAACAACCGCTATGTTCAGCGAATCTGAAAATCATCAAGCCCATGGCCTATCCGGCGGTACGACCGATTCTTCCGACACCCATACCCCTTTATATATGACGGCGGCCGAAGAAGCCGTCGACGAACTTGAACGCGTCTCCGGCGTGCATCCGGGCTACCGACGCGCCCATGCGCGCGGCTTCTGCTGCCGGGCTTCGTTTCTTCCGAGCGGCAAAGCCGCCCCGTTCACGACTGCTCCGCATCTGCAGGACCGCGAGGTCAAAGCCATCGTACGCTTCTCGGGCAGCTCGACCGACCCGGCTCTGGCCGATCTGCTGTCGCCGGCCAAAGGCATGGCCGTTCAGTTCCTGCTGCCGGATGGCGGCCACAGCAATATGGTCGGCGTAACGGTTCCGGTATTTTTCGCCCGGACCCCGGAGTCGTTCATGGAAATGCTGACGACCCTCAACCGGACCAAAACCGGACAGATGCCCAAATCCGAAGCGCTGCGGCGCTTCGCCCGGCACTTCAGCGAGAGCCGTCAGAGTCTGCTGGCGCTTAAACGTCTAAAGCCGCCGGCCAGCTACGCCACGAATCTGTATTACTGTATCCATGTCTATATGCTGGTCGACGCAGACGGCCGCAGACGGCCGGTCAAGTTCGAATGGATTCCCGATTCGGGCGTACAGACGCTGTCGATCCACGACGCGGCGGCCATGCCCGACGATTATCTGGAACGCGAGCTTGAACTGCGTATGCTTGCGCAGCCGCCTTCGTTCAAACTGAGTATCGTATTCGGCGAAGAAGGCGATCCGACCCATGATCCGACCAAACGGTGGCCAAGCGACCGCAAGCGGATCGACGCCGGGCGTCTGGTCCTGTTGGAGCCGATTGCCGAGCCGCAGGGCCTGGTTATGGACCCGACGGCGATCACCGAAGGCATCGCCCTGTCCGACGACCCGATTCTCAACTTCCGCCGCGACACGTACGCCGAGTCGTTGAAGCGGCGCAGCGGCGGCCATTGATTTTCTTTTGCCCAAGAACCATTCCGGCCCACTACAAAAGACATGCGGTTCAAGCGCCCCGTCGGCGCCTGTCCGCATGTCTTTTGTGATGCTTGCAAAAACCGCCGCCCTGGAGCGGCAGTCTTTGCTAGCTATGCCCGCTTGTCGCGAGATCCGGCAGAAGGTGTACAGACGACAACCTCCGTCGGACTATCCGCAAACACGTCAAGCACGATCTCCCGCACTTTCTCCCAGCGGAGCCGGTCAAGTCCGCTTCCGATCCGGGGCATCGCAAGTCTCGTTACGCCGTCCGCCTCGCGGACTTCGCGCAGCGAACGCAGCGCCTCCGTCAGCGACGCATAGGTGGGCTTGTTGAAATACTTCGCTTTGGTCACCAGATTCATGGCACGTCCCTGCCGGACGCAGCTTCCGACTTCCAGCGGCTGCAGGGCCGCTTCTTCCCGCAGCCCCCGAAGATTGAACCGCCTGACAAATTCCGCGGCGATCCCTTTGCCCATCCGGGCCCTCGCTGAGCACCTGCGCATGCCGGATATCGATCTCTTCGCCTTGATAGACGTAAGATCCGCCTGCGGCGATTTCGACCGTTTCCGCGGCTGTACGCCGCATCCGGTCTCGCGCCTTCCCGCGAATCCCCTGCGTGTTCACCTGCTCGTTCACGTTACATTCCCTCCTCGATCAGTTGGTCCCGCGCTTCGCTCAGCGCAAATCCCAGCAGGTTCGTTCCCCGCCATCTCGCCGGGTTCTCCGCATCCGGATGGTCTTTGCCCATACCGATTCCCCAGATCCGGTCTCTCGGACTGGCTTCGACCAGAATCCGATTCTGCGTTTTTCGGAGAAACGCCCACAGCTCGGCATTTTGACGGAACTTCTCCAGGCTCGCGCGTTTGACGATTCCGTACGCTTCTTTCTTCCAGACGGCATCATCGAAGTTTTGCACCTGTCGGCCGAATTCTTTCATCTGCTTCGGGTGTACGGCCTGCAAAATGCGCTCGCGCGCTTCCCCGTCCTGGAACAACCTCGCTTTTTCCGCCATCATGTACTGCTCGGCGCATCCGTACTCCGTTCCGTCCACCGCGAACACACTCGGCCACCATTGGCTCAGACAGCTGGAATCCGCGATCCCCGGCACTTTGGGGGTATGTCCCCAGAAAAACAAATATTTCAACCGCTCGCCGGCTCCCTGTGCCTGGCGCAGCGTTTCCCATTCATAAATTTTCATTCGTAATCGCCCCATTCCTCGCGGCCGCGCCGGTACAATCTCGAAGGTCGATGGCCCGCCTTTTCCGTATATTCGTCCGTTTTCTCCACAAGCGGTTCCGCTTTGCGGCGGAAAGCCGCTTTTAACAGCTCCCGGTCCAGAACCGATTCATAGACCTGCTGCAGTTCCGTAAGCGTAAATCGCTCCGGCATCAAATGCAGCGCCAGGTCGCTTCGCTCCACCCGTTCTCTCAAGCGCTCGATCGCCATGGCGATAATCTTCGCATGGTCGAAAGCCAGCCCTTCGTTGCTCCGGATCCGGTACTCGTCCGCCGATGCTCCGCGGGTACGGGTGCGGCGGCATTCGACGACCGCGGTCAGTTCGATCCGCTCCGTTTCGCCCGCAGATTCTCCGGTCAGATCCGCTTCCGCCTTGTCCAAGGCAAGCTTCAATTCGAAGCGGCGGACATGCAGGATGCCGCCCGATTCCAAGCGCTCCCGGCTGTCGCTCTGCAGGCGGTAGGTCAGCTCGAACCAGGCCGCCCGATCGGCATCGTCGCCGGCTTCCACATGCAGCCCCCGGCTGTCGACAAGCGCCATATAGGCGCAGCTCATCACCCAAGTCCGCGGATCGCGCCCTACGTCGCTGAACGTATGCAGCTGCTCCAGATAGACGCGGTCCACGCCCGTTTCTTCGCGCAGTTCCCGGGCGGCCGCCTGATCGGCCGTTTCCGTCGGCCGTACAAATCCTCCGGGAAGCGCCCAGCAGCCGAGGTACGGGTGCCCTCCGCGCCGGATAAGCAGAACGCGCAGCGTACGTTTCGGCAGCTTGCGGTAGTTCTCTTCCTTCTCGCCCGCCACGGTAAAGATCACCATGTCCGCGGCGACCGAAGGACGTTCGTAATCGCCGGCATCATAGCTCCCCAGAAATTCTTCTTCCGTCAAACCGTTCGCGTCGCGCAGCGCTTCGCCGCCGTGTTTGTTTCTGCTGCCGGTATCCACTGCAGCTCCTCCTTCGGGCTCCGCAGCCGATTTCCCGGGCGGAGTTGTTGTTATTCAATTTATGATATTATCTAATTGTTACTAACAATATTAATCGAAGCTCCCTTCCTCGTCAAACCTTTCGCAGCCCTGATTTCCGTTTGGTGCGATCAAGGGGGTATAATGGAAACAGAATCCAAATTCAAGGAAGTGAAGCTATTCATGCCGAATACCCCGGAAGCGCCGCGGACACAGCCGACTGCGGATTCCAACGAACCCTGCTTCTGCGGCAGCGGACGCCCGATGCGGCTCTGCCACAAGACCGCTTCGGCCGACAGCCGGGCGGCGCAGATCAATCGCCTGTATCAGGACGTCGAACGGACGATCGAAGACTACCGGGCCGGCAGCCCCAAGCAGCCTCCCTGCCACGAAGGCTGCAGCTCGTGCTGCTCCGATTATTTCCCTGTATCCCAGGTCGAATTCGAACTGCTGCTTGTCTATATGGAACGCCATTGGAGTCGGGAAGAAATTCGCGAAGCCTTCGGGCGGGCGGAAGAAAACCTGGCGGCTCTCGAACGCGAAAACCCGGCTATGCACGCTTCTTTGACCCATACGGTCGATCGCAAAGGCGAACTTGAAGCCGTCCGCCGTCATGCGGGCCGCAACAGTTTCCCCTGTCCGCTGCTCGACGCCGACAGCGGACGGTGCCGCGTGTATCCCGCACGGCCGTTCCTCTGCCGGACGCACGGCAGCTCGCACACCTTCTACGGCTCCTGGCGCGAACGGCTTCAGTCCGAACGGGTCTGCGAACATATCGACGGCGGACGGAGCCACCGCAAGATCACGCCGAACGTCGCGGACCTGTGGCCCCGTTACGAAGAGCTCGCCGATGTACGCATCGGACCGCAGCGGCGTCTGCTGCGCCAATATCCGATCTTTTACTGGCTGGTCCTGTACGGCCGGCACGGAAACGGACAGACGGCTAAGCTGGGCAGCCCAGACAACTTCGATCTGCCGCTGGACGAACACAATGCCCGGATGGCGGCGCACGGAGCGCAGACGAATTGAATGATCGGACCTGATGGCCGGGCCCAGCCCCGGCCGGTGCCCAAACCCCAAAAGACCGCTTTCCGCGCCATCTGTACGATGGCTGCGGAAAGCGGTCTTTTGGATTCTGCCGCGCGAAAAGTTCCGGGCTTGCTTGCACCGAAAACTCCTGCGGGGATATGGATTGTGTTCGCGTTCTGCGCTGCTGCGCCGACTCTATTTCCATCGGCTGCGGCCGGTCCGGCGATTTATTCGCCGTCCAGTCTGCCCTTTTCGCCGATTTCGGATTTCGTTTCGGATTTTGCTTCGGTATCCTTGCCTTTGGTCTTGTAAGGTTTGGGTGCATTCTTCTTGCGGTTCTCCGCTTTCTGCCAGCGGTTCCAGCCTTTCTTGCCGGTTCCGCGGCCCGTGCCGCCCTTCTTGCTTGCCATGATTTGTTCGCCTCGCTTTCGCGCCCCTCGCCTCCCGCCGGACCGTTTGAGCGGTCTTTCCGATGCGCATGGACGTCTGTCGTTCTATCGTACGTTATGAAGAGGCTCCCGCACAAGCGGGAATCGAAATTTGCAGCAAACAAGCGGCGGCCGCCGCAAGGGGAGGCCTGTGCGCCAAGCGAACGCATTTCGCCTACGGAGCGGCCGGAAACAGCGCTTCATAAGCCGGACACGGAAGCTGCTCCAGGAAATCCGCCAATATTTTCGATCACTTTGTCGTAGACGCGCGGGTCCATCCCGTAATAAGCGCCGAACGATTCCGCGTCGGTAAGCGCAGCAGTCATCGCATTTGAAATTGCAGTTCGACGTCACGCCGACTTCCAATCCTTCCGGTTCGTAGATATCCGGCGTTTCCAGCTCGAGTGCCTTGTATTTATTTTCCGCCATCGCCGCTTTCCTCTTCTTCGTCAGGTGGCTTCGCGGGATTCGGCCGTTCCGTCCGCCGCATCCAGAGCGACCCTATTGCGACCGAGCTTCTTGGCCCGGTAGAGAGCCTGATCCGCGCGTCGCATCAAGATCTGCATATCCGACCCGGATGAAGGCCGCATATGCGAGGCGCCGAAGCTCGACGTCACGCGAATCAGACGACCTTCCATAGGGATCTCCAGCATTTCGATCCCGGCTCGGATCCTCTCCGCGCAGAGTACGGCTTTGTCCGGGCCCGTGTCCGGCAGACAAAGCACGAATTCGTCGCCGCCGTAGCGTCCGGCAATTCCCTGTTCGCCCAGAACCGCGCGGATGACGTTCGCCACTTCGCCAAGCACGCGGTCTCCCGCTTCGTGCCCGAGGGTATCATTCACTTTCTTGAAATGATCGACGTCGAACATCACGACCGAGACACCCGCACCGTTCGCAGGCGCCCTGCCGATTACGCGTTCGGAACGTTCGATCAGCGTGCTCTTGTTGAACAAGCCCGTCAGACCGTCCGTGCTCGCCAGGCGCTTGAGTTCCTGTTCCATGGCGATCCTTTCCGTAATATCGACAAAGGTCACGATACTGCCCGATCGGCAGCCTGCCCGTCCCCGAATCGGAGAAAACCGGACATGCACATAGACCGGCGCCTCGGCTCCGGATTCCAGCAGCAGATCGCTTTCCTGGCCGGCTTGGATACATGCGGCGATCTCCGGACGGCCATCCAGCACGTCAGGCGCGAAACGTCCGATACTGCGTGGGGCCAGTTCGGGCACGAACGTCAGCATCGCCCGGTTGTAATCGACGACCAGCTGCTGCTCATTGAGCACAAGCACGCCGTCTCCCATACTCTCAAACACGATATCCCGCGCGATCGGGGCCACGTTGAACATGCGGAAACGGAACACGGCCATACTGTGAAAAATGAACGAAACGCTGATAAACACAGGACCCAGATCGATCCCGTACGGACTCAGCCCGGCCAGGTAATAGAGGTTGCCGGCGACGGGCACCAGCACCCCGGCCGCCATAGCCAGCATCTGCATCCGGAACCGGTGACGGGCTTTGCGGATCTGCAGCAGCAGGGCGGCGATCGAAAGGGCCAGACAGCCGTAGAGAAACAGCGTATGTACGATATACCAAGGACCGGCCGTCAGTTTGACGATCGGAAAATCCAGGTTCGGCTGAAGCCCGATCGAAGCGTAATACAAATGATGCCAGTCGTTCGTATGCTGAAGCACGAAGGTGATCGCAGGGATCGCGAACAAAGCCCGCCTTTTCCAGGGACCCGGTACAATACCCGCATACTCCAGACACATCAGCAGGGTAAAGACCGGCAGAAACGGCAGAGAGAAATATTCGATCCCGATCCAGAACTTGATCTGTCCAAGATCGGCACTCGTTAATTCGAAAGCATATCCATAGGCCAGAAGAGACGCCATCAGCGCCGCCAGAACATAATACCGGCCTCCCGGCGCATTGCGGAAACGAAGCAGCGCATAAACCGCCAGAAAAAGGCTCAGCGTTCCTCCCATCAGAATGACCGACACGTATACGAGCAACTGCTGCGCCATTTTCACCCGCTCCATTTAGAATAATATCAAACACGAAAAGGCACTTATGCGCACACAAGTGCTTGCTTTATCTCTTACCCACATTTTCTCTAGTATATAGCAGTTTAGCTTCCGAATCCCAAACAATAATTGGGTATCGGGAATCACTCGGGGTGCTCGGCGTCCGGGAAACCCCACATCAAAAAAGCGCCCGCGGCAGACGCGGAGCGCTTTTCCGGGACTATCGGTCCCCTTTTACCTCTTGAATCGCCCGTTCCAGCGCCGCCGCCACTTTATCGCTCCAGGCATCGAATTCCGGGTCTTCCTGCTGCGTATCGGCATGCGCCAGCATATATTCCACCGCTTCGCGCAGTCCCTGATCCGCCCGTGTCGTCGCGGCAAATTCCGGCACGAGGCGCTTGAGCTTCGAGTTGTCGAAGACGACCGTATTGGCTTTGTCGCCGAGCAGGCTGCCGCGATAATCCTCCCCGCTGCAGGCGTCCAGGAACTCCGAGGGGACATGCAGCAGCTTCGGCTTCACTCCAAGCGCGGAAGCGACAATCTCGTGAATCTGATTCCAGGTAACCGATTCGTCCGAGGTGATATGCACCGCGTCGCCGATCGCATGGATATTGCCCATCAGCCCGACGAACCCTTTGGCGAAGTCCCGACTGTGGGTGACCGTCCAGAGCGACGTTCCGTCTCCGTGCACGAGGACCGGCTTGCCTTCCTGCATCCGCCGCAGCACCTGCCACGGTCCCTGGGCACCATGTACGCCTACCGGTACGGAGCGTTCGCTGTACGTATGGCTCGGACGCACGATCGTCACCGGGAAGCCCTCTTCGCGGTACTGCTTCATCAGATACTCTTCGCAGGCAATCTTGTTGCGCGAATATTCCCAATACGGATTGGCGAGCGGCGTACTCTCCGTAATCCGGTAATCCGCCGGCGGGGACTGGTAAGCCGAAGCCGAACCGATAAAGAGATACTGCTTCGTCTTGCCTTTGAACAGCCGGCAATCGCGCTCGACCTGCTCCGGCACGAAAGCGATAAACTGCGCGACCGCGTCGAATTCCAGATCGGCAATCAGCTCCGCCACTTTCGCTTCATCGTTGATGTCGCCCTGCAGCAGATGCGCCCCTTCCGGCAGCTCCGCGTTGCGGTTGCCCCGGTTGAGCAAATAAAGTTCATGCCCCTGCGCAAGCAGCAGCTTCGTAATCTCCGTACTGATCGTACCCGTTCCTCCGATAAACAGCGCTTTCATAAGTTCGCCTCCGTTTGCAATCAAGATGGACCTGCCCGTCTTTCCGCGCTTTACGGCCTCTAGGATAGCATGCCCGAAAGGAGAATACAAATTCACTCCGCCCATGTTTCAAGCGACGCCTTTTTCTTTATAAGGTAAGCGAACGTCCAATATACGGAAAAGGAGACACATCCATGAAAAAACCGATCCGCCCTCTTCTTCTCTCCCTGCTCTGTCTGCTTCTGCTCGCCCTTCCCGCAGCCGCTTTCGGCGCTCCGGCCCCGACTACCAAGACTCCGGCTGCCGACATGCGAACCACAATGGCCAAAGTCCACGGGGAACACGCCTACTACACGATTATCGCTATGCAAAAAAGATTCGATCAGGCACCGGACGCTGCCGAAGCGGCGAACGTGCTGAACGCCAACTCCAACACGATGGCCATGATGGTCTCGGAGCTCTACGGCAAAAGCGCCGCCCAAACGTTCCGCACGGGCTGGGATAACCACATCGCGCTGCTGATGAATTACGTGGACGCCACGAAGTCCAAAAACAACGACGCGCGCAAGCAGGCGACAATGGGATTGAAGAAGAATGCCGCTTCCATGGCAACCCTCCTGAACAATCTTAATCCGCATCTCGATCGCAAAATGCTGGAACAAAATCTTCTGGTCCATGAACAGTATCTGCTCCAGTCGTTCGACGGATATGCCGCGGGCAAGTATGGAACCGCCTACACGGCCGCGCATAACGCGTATGCCCGTACTTCGATGATCGGCGCCATGATGGCGACCGCCGTCGTGAAGCAGTTCCCGGCGAAATTCGACGAAACGACGACCCAGACGGACGCCGCTTACCTGCGCCAGCAGATGGGACAAGGACTCGGCGAGCACGCGATCCTGTCGATCCTGGTGCTTCAGAAAGCTCACGACAAAGCGCCGGATTACGCCAACGCCAAAGCCGCGCTGGACAAAAACACGGCCGCGCTGACCGCGACGCACCGCAGCCTGTTCGGAGCCGGAGCCGCCAAAACGTTCAACCAGCAGTGGAACCGCCATATCAAGGATTACCAGCTCTATCTGGCAGCTACGCTTGCCGGCAATGAAGCGGGCCGCAAAGCCGCCAAAGCCGACCTCGGCGATTTCGTCGCCAAGATCACCGCGTTCCAGGTGAACCGTCTGCCGCTGGATAAGACGATGACGTACCAGGCCAACGCCATGCACGGCGCGCATGTCATCACGGCAATCGACTCCTATCATAACGCCAACTATGCCAAGACCTATCAGGCACTGCGCATCGGTTATAACCATATGTGGATGACCGGCAACGATCTGTCGGAAGCGGTCGTGAAGAAGATGCCGGGGAAATTCTGAACGGAATGAGAGAGAAAAGGCTAGGGGAAAAAGATAAAAGGACCGGCTCTAGAAGCCGGTCCTTTTTCATGTCGTTCCCTATAGTGAACACTAACTTACTGAGCGACGTCCCGGAAATACCGGTACACTTTCTCCAGCTTCTGCTTCTGTTTGCCCTGGGGTTTTTCCATGCCGCCGAATTCGAAGAACTTTACTTTTTTGATGCCGACGTAGCCGAACAGCGCTCTGCGCATCAGAACCTGGTGGGCATTGCCCATCAACAGCCGCAAATAGCCTGTCGGGCCTTTCATGACGGAGATGCAGACGGCCGTTTTGCCTTTCAGCAGTCCTTCCGGCATCAGGCCGCCTTTGTCGAGATAAGCAAACTTCGAAGCGAACATCCGGTCGATAAAGCCCATCATCATCGCCGGAGGACGGCCCCACCAGATCGGGTAGATCAGCACGATCTTGTCCGCCCAGATCAGCAGTTCACGATGCCGCGCAAGCTCGGGATCCAGATGCATATCGCGTCTTCTTTTATCTTCGTTAAAAACCAGCACCGGGTTGAATCCTTCTTCGTAGAGGTCAAGCACGCGCACTTCCTGCACCTCTTGATTCTCTTCTGCGCCGCGAAGCACCTCTTGCATAAACGAATAACTCAGACTCTTGTGGTTGGGATGGGCATAGACCAGAAGCATGTTCATCGAATCCCCTCTTTTCATTATCATTTGATAACCAAAAGGTATCATACCGCTTATATAGTTGTCAAATGATAATTGTTTAAATACAACTTTTTTGTTATGTTGGACAAAAGAGGTGAGAGTATGGATCACAGCGCTTTGTTTCAAAAAGTCGTCTCGTTCGCATCCGCCGTGCACGAAGTGACGCACGAGATGACGCGCGGCGTCAAAGACGAAGATATCACGCACGTCCAATACAAAATTCTGGAGTATATGATGTTCTCACAGCCCGTGACCCCAAGCGAAATCGCGGACTGCGTAAATCTGTCGCTGCCCAATACGAGCCGGGAACTGCGCAAGCTGCTTGAGAAAGGCTTATGCGAAAAAGGAGTAGACGAAGCCGACCGCCGGCGTCAGATGTTCCGTTTGTCCGAAGAAGGCCAGGCTCTTATGGCTCGGGTCTTCGCACAGGCGCAGCGGGGATTCGAACAGCGGATTGCAGGCCTATCGGCAGCGGAGCTGACAGGGATCGAACAGGCACTGGAGCTGCTGCGCAAAAGAGTTTTCGAGTAAACATGCAAAAAAAGGCGCGACCGTGCGAAGCTTATCCCGCTTCGTATGGTCACGCCTTTTCAATTTGTACCCGGCTATCCGTGATCGGACGCTTTTCGACTTCAGCCTGCGGCTTCGGCCAGCGCTGCTGCCAGCTTCCGCAGCCTATCTTCGGTCTCGGCATCGTTCAAAGTCCCGTCCGCCGCAAACTTTTTCGTGATGAACGGAATACACAGCCCGGCTCCTTCCGGAATGACGGCGCTCATCATCCCGAGCGTCCCGATCAGCGAATCGAGTGCCGCCGAGCCGCCCTGCGGATGGGGAGAAGCTCCGATCGCCGCAGTCGGCTTATCGACGAATTCGCCTGAAGAAACGACCCAGTCGAGCGCATTTTTCAGTGACCCGGGAACCCCGCGTGCATATTCCGGCGTACAGATGACGATGGCGTCCGCCCAAGCGAGATGCGCTCTCCACTGCTTTACCTCTTCGTGTACCGGAAGGCCGCTGTCCTCCAGGTCGGGATTGAAATGCGGCAGGTTCGCCAGCTTGTCGTACGTCTCATACTTCGCATGCGGCGGCAGCAAACGTTCGAAAGCCGACAGCAGTCTCGAATTGGCCGACTGTGCGCGAAGGCTCCCCGAAATGCCGAGTATCTTTATGGGTTTCCGGTCGACTTGCCCTTTACTGTTCACTAAGGTACTCCTCCAGTCGGTCCCACGTCTCGCGGATGCCCTGCTCCATGCCCATCTCGACAACCGTCTTCAGCGACTCTTCCGAATCGTACAGGGTGCGGGAGACCAGCTTCGTTCCGCCTTCGAACTCTTCGAAGACCAATGTGGTATCGGATGGAGGCAGGTCTTCGTTGATGCCGCCTTCGGCATCGGAGAAATAATCGGTATAGACGAATGAGTTCGGCGCATCGATCCTGCGGTAAACGCCTTTGCCCCAGGACTCCATCCCGAAAAAGTCGCCTTGATTCTTGTCTTGGCACGTCATGCAGTAATGCCAGACGCCTTCCGGCCGGAAATCGAGCGTACAGGCGGTGAGTACCCAACCCCGGGGTCCCCACCAATGCTTCAGGTGTTCACATTGGGTGAACGCCGCAAATACTTTTTCCCGCGGCGCTTGGAAGACCCGTTCCATCACAAATTCCCGGCCTTCGATTCTTACGATCATACGGTCTGTCATGTCGATTTCCTCCCTGAAATACCTGATTTGGATGCATCTTCGAGTATTCGGTATCCGACGCGCCCCGGTCAATCCGGCATATTCCGCAGGTACTCGTCCAGCCGGTCGAAGCGTTCGCTCCACAGCTCGCGGTAGCCCGCCAGCCAATCTTCCATCTCCCGAAAAGGCTCCGGCCGCAGCCGGTAATGCCTCCGGTTCGCCGCAGCCTGAACCTCCACCACGCCTGCCTGCTGCAGCACCTTAAGATGTTTGGAAGCCTGCGGCTGGCGCAGTTCCAAACGATCCGCAATCTCGCCTACGCTGAGCGGTCCTTCGCGCAGCAGCGACACGATCCGCATGCGGCTCGGTTCCGCCAATGCACCGAACAGCTCTGTATGTCTTTCGTCCATATCGTCTCTGCGCAGACCGGAATCGGCCTTTCTTCCGCCTTCTCCCGTTCCGCGCAAGATCACCTCTTTCAATCGTGCGTCTTGTACAGCTCCCAATATAACCCAACCGAATATTCCCGTAAAGGGATATTCGAAAATAAATATATCGCCGATTTGATCGAAAAGCCGCAGAAAAAAGCCCGCACCGAAAGGTGCGGGCTTGGAAGGAATCAGCCGCCTGCGAAGAAACGGCGGCCTTCTTCTTTATTCTGCGGGTTGTCCCGCCGCTTCCCAAGCCGCGATTTCTTCGCGGACGATCGGAGCTACTTTCGTACCAAGCAGTTCGACCGAACGCAGCACGTCGTCGTGGTTGCCCATCGTACCTACCGGCGTATGCAGCATGAAGCGGGTAATCCCGACTTTTTTGCGCAGATCGATGATCTTCTTCGCCACCGTCTCCGGGCTGCCGACGTACAGCGCCCCTTCCGGTCCGCGCAAAGCATCGTAACCCTGCCGGGTATACGGAGCCCAGCCGCGCTCTTTGCCGAGCACGGTCATCGCATAGCGCATCGACGGATAGAATTTGTCCGCCGCTTCGTCGTCGGTCCCGCCGACGAAACCGTGCGAATGCGAAGCGACCGGCAGCAGGGACGCATCGTGTCCGCCGTGCCGGGCCGCACGCTTGTACAGATCGACAAGCGGCGCGAACTGAGCCGGACGCCCACCGATAATCGCGAGCACCAGCGGCAGGTTCAGCAGGCCGGCGCGGACGACGGACTCCTGATTGCCGCCGCTGCCGATCCAGATCGGCAGTTTCTCCTGCACGGGACGCGGATAAACGCCCCGGTTCTTGATCGCCGGACGGTGCCCGCCTTTCCAGTCGACGATTTCCGATTGCTGAATTTGGAGCAGCAGCTCCAGCTTCTCGTCGAACAGATCGTCGTAGTCGTTCAGATCGTAACCGAACAGCGGGAACGATTCGATAAACGACCCCCGGCCCGCCATGATCTCCGCGCGGCCGTTCGAGATGGCGTCCACGGTCGAGAAGTCCTGGAACACGCGTACCGGATCGGCCGAAGACAGCACCGTTACCGCGCTTGTCAGGCGGATCTTCTCGGTACGGGCCGCGGCCGCAGCCAGAATGACCGCAGGGGCGGAAGCTGCGTAATCGATCCGGTGATGTTCGCCTACCCCGAACACGTCAAGGCCGACTTTGTCCGCGAGGACGATCTCTTCCACAACCTGACGGATGCGCTCCGCGTGACTGATCGTCGGTCCGGTGCCGTCCGCCGGAGTGGTTTCCACAAATGTACTGATGCCGATTTCCATGATTGAATCTCCTTTTCGATAAGCCGACTCTTTGAGTAACGGTCAATTAAATTTATTAAAGTAAGTTACTATAATTATTTTATATGCTCATTATCGGCTTTTTCGACGGAGATTTCAAGCATTGTTTTGAAAGTCGGTTCGAAACTTAAGGAATCATCGAAGGAACGGTCGTGAAAAACAGGATCAGAATGAGGCCTGCGATCAGAAAAGCCGCACCGGCGGCCAGACTGGCCGTTTTCTCGCGGGCGGCGGCACTGTTTCCTTCCCGTTTTTCGTTTTTGCGGTAAGGTTCCACAGTCGGCATGAATCCTTTTCTTAAATAAAAAGCGCCCAGCAGAATCAAAGCGATTCCCGGAAGCAAAAGCCAAAGCGATTCGATCGGCATACGCCACCCCTTTTCCACTTGATACCTATTATGTAACCCGAAACATAGCGAAGTGCCTCTCCCGAAAGAAGAAGCTTTTGCGGAGGCCCGCCGATATTCATTTATCCTTCCTTCTATTAAATAAATAAATAAATAAACGAATGTTCCAAATCTTTGTCCCGCAGATGCTTTTATGGAGGCAGTACCGATTTAAGCAGCAAAAAAAGCGCCATGCCCGCGGAGTTCCGCAGCATAGACGCTTTTTGGTGAATCTCTCTTAACGGTTGTTCGTCGTGCGGGTTACGGACGTGTCATGGTGGTCATTGCGGCGGCGCAGACCGAGCAGACCGAGCAGACCCAGCAGACCGAGCAGGCCCCAAAGCCCCTTGTCGCCGTCGTCGTCGGTTGCTTCGTCAACGGCATCGCTGGTTGTTCCCTCTACGTCAGCCGCAGCCGAAATGGACGTCGTACCAACGGATGCAGTCTGTGCTTCCCCTGCAAAAGCAGAAGCTGCGCCGAAAGCGGATACGAGCGACAGAACGAGGAACAGGTTTCTGATTTTAGTCAACATGTGTGTAGCCTCCTTGGTGAGTTTGTTTGACATTCATTTACTATAAAACCACAGGGGTATCCTTGAATCTAAGATTTTTTCGGGAGATGCTTTCACGCCCCGTTCCGCGGACGCCTACACCCTTGCTCCGCACCGATTTTATAGCTTTTTTAAAATGTGAAATATATTTCAGAAACAAGTCCGGAATTTTCTTGCGGCGTGGTTCTTCGCTCCTGCCAGGTGTTATAGGTTGTTAAAGTATGAAAGACTTCGCACCCGGAAAGGAGCCGCCATCTTGCCTCATTCCGCTTCGGCCATACTCAAAAACGGACTGCTGCTCATGCGGCCCGCCGCCGTGATCGCTTCGAGCGTCGTCATTATCTTCTCGGGCGTCTATCCGCTGTTTCTGGATCCGGTGTTGCCGACCGACCGGGCACTGACCGCGGCGCTTCTGCTGCTGCTCGGCGGCCTGCTCATTCACGGTCTGCTGACGCATGCGCTCAACGATTATACCGATTACCGGTCGGGTACGGACGCGAATAGCCCTGCCCTGCTGTCCGGCGGAAGCCGAATTATCCAGAGCGGACGGATCTCGCCCGAAGCGCTCGGCCGATTCGGCTTCGGGCTGGCCGCCGCCCTGCTCATCGCAGCGGTGCTGCTCGCCGTGTCGGGACAGGTCAGGCTTGCCGTTTTGCTGGCCGTCGGCCTTTGGGGCGCTTTCTCCTATTCCGCGGCTCCTTTTCGGCTGGCCTATGTCCCTTTCGCCGGTGAATGGATCAGCACGTTTCCTTCCACCTTCGCGCTGGGGCTCGGGGGAGCCTGGCTGCTGCTGGACGACCTGCCCCAGTGGGCCGTGCAGAACGCCTGGATCAACGCCATGTACTGCATCGCCTGGGTGATGGTGCACCATATCCCCGACCTGGATGCCGACCGCGGCGCTTCCCCCGTCAAACGGACGAGCGTCGTCTGGGCCGCCGACCGGTTCGGCCTCGCCTTTGCCCGTCTTCCGGCCATTGTCTATTTCGCCATGATCGGCCTGTCCGCGCTCTGGTTTATGGGATCCGGCCGAATGACCGCGGCGGCGATCATTCTGGCGGCGGCAGCCTTGTCGATCTATTGGCTGGCCCGGGTGGATGTGCGCGACGCTGCGGCCGTAACGGTGTGCGAGAAAAAAATGCTGCTCACCGCGATGATTCTGGCGATCGGGCTCGGCATTTTCCACTAAATCCGGTCGAACGGGTATAGAAGGCCCAGGCTTGGCAGCAAAAATGGCAGGATGCCTTTTATGCCTTGAAAACGTTTTATTTTTATGTCACAATTGTTATGATTTTAAGTAACCAGATACGAGGAGGAAAGCAGCTATGAGAACCATCAAGCTCGGAAGCAGCAATCTGGACGTACCGGTAGTCGCTGTCGGCTGTATGAGAATCGATTCCCTGGACAAAAAAGAAGCCGAAACATTCGTGCAAACGGCACTCGACGAAGGCGCAAACTTCTTCGACCATGCGGACATTTACGGCGGCGGCAAGTGCGAAGAAATCTTTGCCGAAGCGGTACATATGAGCCCGTCGGTACGCGAGAACCTGATTCTGCAGTCCAAATGCGGCATCCGTCAGGGACAGTTCGATTTCTCCAAGGAGCATATCCTGTCGTCCGTCGACGGTATTCTGCAAAGACTCAATACCGACTACCTCGATATCCTGCTGCTGCACCGTCCCGACGCTCTGGTCGAGCCTGAAGAAGTGGCCGAAGCGTTCGATAAGCTGGAATCTTCGGGTAAAGTCCGCCACTTCGGCGTGTCCAACCAAAAACCGATGCAGATCGATCTGCTCAAAAAATATGTGAAGCAGCCGCTGGTCGCCAATCAGCTTCAGCTCAGCATCACGAATGCCAACATGATCTCCAACGGCGTCAACGTAAACATGCTGATCGACGAGTCGGTCGACCGCGACGGCAGCATTCTGGATTACTGCCGCCTGAACGATATCACGATTCAGCCGTGGTCGCCGTTCCAGTACGGATTCTTCGAAGGCGTCTTCCTCGACAACGACAAATTCCCGGAGCTGAACGCGGAGATCAACAAGGTTGCGGAAGCTCACGGCGTGAGCAATACGACGATCGCGATCGCGTGGCTGCTGCGCCACCCGGCGAATATGCAGCCGGTAACAGGAACGATGAACGTGCAGCGGATCAAAGACTGCATCAAAGCCGGTGAAGTGAAGCTGTCCCGCGAAGAATGGTACAGTATCTATCGTGCGGCCGGCAACAAACTGCCTTAAGACATTCCCGCTTTCTGATCCGACCTCAACCGGGTCAAGGCTTAAGACCTGCCCGGGTCACGACTGCGCGGCTGTATCCGAATATCAAAAAACCTGCCCGTCCATCCCGGCTGCGTATCCGAAGATGCACAGCCGGCCGGCGGCAGGTTTTTTGGCGTTTGCAGGTTTCGAACCGTAAACGAGGTCCCGATAAGGTCTAGACTTCCGGGTGCAGAATCTTTGCCTGCGGCTTGACCGGATTGCTATGTAAGGCGATCTCATATAATTCGACAAGGCGCCGGCCTACCGCATCCAGATCGAGCCCCAAAGCCAATTTCCGGCCGTTGGCGGTGAGATCCGGCAGCGTACGCCCCGCAATCCCCCGGATGCCGCGCTCGAACGCATCCAGATCGCGTGCCTTGTAGACGGTTCCTCCGTCTTCGAGCCAATCGGCGTAGATCGGCAGATCGCGCACCAGCACGGGGATTTCAGCGGCCAGAGCTTCCAGCAGCACGATGCCTTCCGTCTCTTCGTGGGTCGCGAACAGAAACAGATTGCTTCCGCAGTAAGCGTCGCGCAGCTCTTCCCGGTTCACGTAGCCGGGAAAACGCAGGTTCGGCAGCTTCGTTTCCACCGCTTCGCGAATCTTCGGCGGCACCATGTACAGCGGCGTATAGCCGAACCAGTAGAATTGATGATCCGGCATCCGCCGGGCCAGTTCCACGAAATCCAGCACGCCTTTGCGCTCGATATAATGTCCGACCGACAGAACGACTTTCGCCTCTTCGTCCAGACCGTGCCTGAGGCGGAAGCGGCGTCCGGCTTCCGGGTCCGGCGCAAAAAACGCGCTGTCCACCCCGTTCGACAAACTGACGATCGGATTGGTCACCCCGTAGTTTTGGATCAGTCCTTTGGCGTATTCCGTCGGCGTGATGAGCAGATCGGCGCTGCGGTAACAGCGCATGATCCAACGTTTGAACAGCGGTGCCGCCAGGTTCGACCCCCGGAAAGAATTGCGGAAGTCTTCCATGGTCGAATGGGCATGGTAGACGACTTTTTTGCCTTTTCGTTTCGCTCTTTTCGCCATCCGCAGGGAATCGGGGAAAATGGTGTTCAGATGCACAAGATCGTAATCCTCACGCTCGTTCATCGTGTAATCGATGCCGAGCCTCTCCAGCGCTTCGCGCTGGTGGCGCACAGCCTCGCCGACTCCGCTTCGGCTTACCGTGTCCAGCGATCCGGCATACAGCAGGATTTTCATGTTTGTTTCCTTCCCTTCTTCACATTCAAGCGATGCCGAACAGCTTTGCCGCCCAGGTAATCGCCGCGCTCAGACCAAAGCTGTAAGCCGCGATCGCAAGCGGTTTGCCGAGCAGGATAATCGTCGTAAAGCGGCGCAGCGTCATCTTCGTCGTTCCCGCCAGGTAGCACAGGAAATCGTCCGGTGCGACCGGCATGAAGATGCCTACGGCAAACAGATTGTTGAAGCGGCGGCCTTCCGTCCAGTGTTTGTATTTGGCCTGCAGCTTCGGACTGAACATGCTGTCCAGAATAGGGCGGCCGTACCTTCGCGCAAGCAGGAACGCGGCCAGCGAACCCAGGCAGATTCCGATATAGTTATAGAAAAATCCGGCCAGCGGTCCGAAGATCAGGATGCCGCCCACGCAGCCGATCCCGCCGGGCAGAATCGGAATGACCACCTGTACGGCTTGGAATACAACGAAGATCAGCGGCGCCCACACGCCAAACCCCGCGAGAAACCCTTCCAGCGAAGCTTGGGAAGTGAAGATCCCCGTATAGAAACCGTAAACGATGCAGGCTGCACAAGCAGCCAATCCGGCAGCGGTCGTGGCGTTCATCATATAGCGCACCGAGAAAGACTTCAAGGCCAATCCCTCCGATCTGTAAATAAGGAATGCGTTGCACATGCAGCTTATCCGTCATGCCGCCAAGCGGAAACCGGCTACTTGATCGCAGCCATGATAAACGGCCGGCTGGTTTCGGGCCGATATACGGCGGCGGCCCGAACGTAAATTTGTTCCGCACTCGTACCGAATGCCGAGGACGAATACCGTTCCAGGGCAAGCTTTCGGGCATTTGCGCCCAGTTCCTCCAGCAGGCCTTCTTGACGAAGAGCCTTCGTAAGCGATTCTTCGAACTGCTCGAACGTATCGTACTGCCAGCCGTTGACGCCGCTGTCGACCACGCCGCTCAGGCAGTCGTCGCGGCGGCACAGCACGGGCACGCCCGAAGCCATCGCTTCGATATAGGTCAACCCCTGCGTCTCGCTGTTCGACGCGCTGACGAACAGATCGCCCAGCTTGTAATAATCCGCCACCTGCTCCGGCTGAACCATTCCCGCGAAGACCACCCGGTCCTGAAGGTCAAGTTCTTTGGCATACCGTTCCAGCGCCTGCCGGTTCGGTCCGTCTCCGACCACCAGCAGTTTCAGGCGGGGATGACGGCACTGCGAGACGAACCGCAAAATCTCTTCGAGGTTTTTCTCCTTCGCCAGCCTTCCGACCGAAACCAGTACACGATCTTTTTCGGACAACCCGAAACTTTTCCTAAGAACCAAGCGACGTTCCGCAGGCAGTTCCGCCTGGAATTGACTCAGATCGACGCCGGTCGGCACCACATGAATGTCGCCCGGTACGCCGTACCCTTTGAGCAGGCTGCGGACTTTTTGCGTAGGCGCCACCACACTCTGCACATGCCTGAGCGTGCTGCGGGTAAACAGGGCAACGGCGGCCCGTCCCCAGGTGCGGCTCGGCGAGAAGTAATGCGTGTAATCTTCGTAAACCGTATGGTACGTATGAACGATCGGGATTTTCAGCTTTCCCGCTATGTATCTGGCCATGCGGAACGTACTGAATTCGCACTGCGAATGAATGACGTCCGGTTTCCAATCCAACAGATCTTTAAGTTCCCGGCGATGCACGCGCAGCGCGGTACGAACCCCGGGATACAGCGCCTTGACGGAGCCGATATAAGTAATGTCTTCCTGCACAAACGAATGCGCGTCCGGCGAAAGGGTCAGAATGCGAACTTCGTGCCCGTTCTTCTCCAACTCGCTTTGCAAATTGACCACTGAGGTGACAACTCCATTGATGATCGGTCGGTAGCATTCGGTCGTAATCAAAATTTTCATACCCGTCCCTCGATTTCGATAGAATTTTGACCGTTGGGAATGCCATTTATGATTATATCTTCTCTATTTAAAATACATTCGAATTCCTGATTAAACAATCCTAAACAATTGTTAACATATTCGGAGATTATCATTTCCTTTTCTTAATTAACGTACGCCGACCTCTTTCCCCCTGCGAGACAAACAAAAAAGAACGGAATCGGGCGTGCCGCCGAAGCTTCGCCGGGCTGTAGAGTTTTTGTATATGCGCTGCCGCTATAATGATCCGGTAAGCGTCTTGGGCCTCAGGCCTTCCATAAAATCGAACGACAGGGGGAAACATTTATGAGGAAAGCGGTAAGATCGATACCGCTGCTGCTGGCGATCATGCTGATCTTTTCGCTGCTGCATCCGGCTCTGACACCGGCAAGCGCCGCGCCGGAAGAAAAGTGGATCACGTACAAAATCGACAGTTTCGCGGACACGGTGATGGTCGACAAACTGTTCTCGCTTAACGGGGCCACGAAGGTGGCTACCGTGGATGGCGGCCAAAAAGTACTGCGGCTGACCGAAAGAACCGGCAATCAATTCGGAACAGCTTTCAACAAAACGCTGATCGCAGCCGGCAACAATTACTCGTTCAGCACTTTTTTCAAATTCAGACTGAACGACAAGCTCGCATCCGGCAGCCCGGCGGACGGAATCACGTTCACCGTGCAGGCCCAATCCAATAACGCAGGCGCAGTAGGCGTGGGCATCGGCTACGGCGGCATCAAGCCGAGTTTCGCGGTGAAATACGATACTTACCAGAACGGGGATAAGAAAGACCCTTCAAACAACTACATCGGATTGGCCGTAAACGGAGACGTGGCCAACAACAACCCGTCCTGGTACAAGACTCTGCCCGAAGACCTCAGTCTCTCCGGCGGCGAAGATCTGTATTCATGGATCGATTACAACGGCAAAACGCAGACGGTCGAAGTTTATATCAGCAAGACGGAACAGCGTCCGGCCGAGCCGTCCCTGAAAACGACCGGCATCAATCTGAACGATATCTTCAAAGGAAACTCCGGCGTCTATGCGGGCTTTACTTCCGCTACGGGGGGCTCCATGGAGACCCACGATATCCACTCGTGGTACTTCGCCAACGAATTGGATCCGATCGATCCGGCGGCTTATACCTACAAGCAGGCTCCGATCGAAGTCCAGCTCGAGCTTGTACCGGTTGCCGGACAGCCGGGCAAGTATACGGCAACCGCAACGCCGATCGACGTACTGGGCAATCCGGTTCCGGGAGCTCCCGTCACGTTCACTTCCGTGGGCAAAGTCGAAACGCCTTCGCAGAACGCGAACGAGAACGGCACGGCGACCACGATCGTGGACTTCGGCACCTCGCTGCCGTCGGGCGGCGAAGTGCGCGTCGTCAGCGTAGGCGGAGCCTACGATACGGCGTTTGTACCGCCCGCTCCGGTACTCAGCGCCGTACCGGAAACGGTCGACCAGCTTCGGTGGACTTCGGTCCCGGGCGCCGTTTCCTATAATCTCTACAAAGACGGCGTACAGATCGAGACCGGCTTGACCGGAACGACCCATACGGTGGACAACGGAAGTCTGGGCGATCTGTCCCTCTACACCGTTACGGCGGTAGCCCAGGACGGAACGGCGCTCTACGAGTCTATCCCGTCCAATGAGACGGCACTGGGCCTCAGCCTCGACTTCACGCTGGAACAGCCGGATTACACGATGCCGATCGGGGCGGAGCGCGATACGGTCGTCCGTGCGGTTTACGGCGATCCGCAGCAGCCGCAGTGGGGTGACGTTACCGCAGGCTCGCAGTTCTATGCCAATATCGGAGAACCGACTCTTCCGGGCAGCAAAACCGACCCGAAAGTGGTGACTTTCGACGAGAAAGGGCATTTGATTGCCGTGGGTGCCGGCACGACGGTTATTGAAGCCGTCTACGAAGACAAACGCGTACAGTCGGTCGTGACCGTCATCATTGCCCCTCCGGTGCTGGATGCCGGACAGGAGACACCGACAACGGCCCTGCTGACCTGGAACGAAGTTCCGGGCGCGCAAAGTTACAATGTCTATGACGCCAATGGCAGCCCTGTAGCCAGCGGCATTAACGGATCGGAGTACAGACTGACCGGTCTGACCCCCGAAACGACACGGAATTATATCGTTAAAGCGGTAAGCAACGGCCTCGAGTCCGTGGCTTCCAACTCCGTTTCCGTCACTACGCCGGTCCAGCCTCCATCGAAATTGCGCGATCTGCTGATCGATCCGTCCACGGTGACGATGACTCCGGGAGATACGCAGACGCCGAAGGTGACGGCCGTCTATCTGGAAGACGAAAGCATCAAGGACGTAACCGGCCAGGCGGTCTATACCTCCGCCGATCCGAGCATTGCGACAGTGGACGCAAGCGGCAAAGTCACTGCCGTGTCGCCGGGTACCACGACCGTTACGGCCGTCTACGACGGCAAGACGGTCACGCAAACCGTGATCGTACAAAACGCAGCTCCCGCTTATACGATTGATCTTACCGTATCTCCGGAGCGCGTAATGGCCGACGGCACTTCCAAGGTCACGGCTTCGGCCAAAGCCGTAGACAGCCAGGGACGCCCCGCTGCGGGCATTCCGGTCACGTTCACTCTCGATAACGGAGACACCGTGGGAACCGGAGTAACCGGTGAAGACGGAACCGCCGTGATCGAATATACACCGGCCAAACTGACGGATACTACACCGGTACATCGTACAATTACGGCGTCCGCCAAAGATTCGAACGGCCTTACGGTCGCAGACAGCGCCGGGATCGACTACTACCCGGCGATGATCAACGGAGTCGTCATCGATCATGTGACCCAGAAGCCGGTATCCGGCGCCAAGATTCGGGTTGCCGAAGACTTCGACGGCGATGGCATCGTCGACTTTGCGGCTGATGTCACAACCGATGCGAATGGCGAATATGCCATTGCGGTACCGCGCGGAAATTATGCGTACACACTGAACACCGAAACGCCGGTTACAAGCGGAGGCACCACCTTCACGCTGAAACAAACCGAAACGGTAACTGTCGGAACCCTTCAAACGGGCGACACGATCGAGCCGGTCAACGCCATCGCCGGTCAGATCTTTATCGTGCCACAGGCCGGAAGCACGGAGTCTCCGGCATTCGGCGACCTGTTCGGAGGAGCGCAGACCGCTGTTCTGACCAGCACGGACGGAAGCTTCCAGCAGAATCTTCCGATCGCCGCCGACGGCAGCTTCAAGCTGACGGGCGTTCCGCAGGGAAGCTACCGGATCGCTTACCTGATGACCGCTCCGAACGGCGAGCATCTTGCCGGTCCTCCTGCCACCGTCAATATCGTGATGAACGAAGACGGACAGTTGGGCATCGTCTACTCGCTGATCGATCCTTACGGTACGGTTCGCGACGCTTCGACCGGACAAGTTATCGCCGGAGCGGACGTCACGCTCTATTGGGCGGATACTCCGGGCAACGCTGCCGCAGGCCGAGCAGCGAACACTCCGGTTCCTCTGCCGACTCTTGCGGGCTTTGCGCCTAACAACAACATCAACCCGCAGTCGACGAGTACAAGCGGAGAATACGCATGGATGGTTTACCCGGAAGGCGATTATTATATCGTCGCCACCCGAAGCGGATACGAAACCTACGATACGCGTATCGCCAAGCCTAACCGCCCGGCCGCTCCGGGGGAAGACAGCTATATTCAGAACGGCATCATTCATGTCGGACAGACTATCGTCAACTTCGACTTTAACATGCAGCCGCTCAGCGTACCGTCTACTCCGTCCACGGGCGGAGGTTCGCCGCTTCCTCCTCCGGCAGCGGTTCCGGCAGGCAATCTGTCGCTGAACATTTCGACGGACAGCAGCCGCGTGCCTGAAGGCGGAACGTCGACGATCACCGTCGATTACGCCAACAAGACCAACACTGCGCTGAACGGCTCCACCGTAACCGTTACGCTGCCGGAAGGCGTCGAAGTGGTTGACGCAAACGGCGGAACGGTAAACGGCAGAACGATTACCTGGAACGTCGCAAGCCTCCCGGCCGGCGGAACGGGAAGCTTCAAAGTTTCCCTGAAATGGGGACAAATCGATGCCGCTCAAGCCGCCCGACAGATTACGGGACAATTCGTACCTGCTTCGGGTACGGTCAAAGCTTCCGACGCCGCTGTCGCCGTCCAGGTATTCTCGGACCGATTCGGCAGCCTGAGCCATCAACGCTACATTCTCGGTTATCCGGACAAGAAGTTCCATCCGACCGATACGCTGACACGCGCCGAGCTGGCCGCTATCGTGGCCCGTCTCTCGGAGAACGCTTCGACAGCGGGAAGTGTTTCCTTTAAGGATGTCCGCAGCGGCCACTGGGCCGCAAATTACATCCGCATCGCAACCGCGCAGGGATACTTTGCCGGTTATGCGGACGGTACCTTCAAGCCCGACGCGCCGGTCGCACGCGGTGAACTTGCCGTCGTACTGGCACGCTTCCTGGATCTGGATACGTCCGACTCCCTGAACGCACACTTCACCGACCTGAACGGAAATTGGGCGGCCGGTGCCGTAGAAGCCCTGTTCCGCAGCGGACAGCTGTCCGGCTATCCGGACGGTACGTTCAAACCCGGCGCTTTGATCACGCGCGAAGAAGCCGTCACGCTGATTAACCGGGCTCTGTACCGCGGTCCTCTGGCCGGTCTGACTCCCCAGTTCCCGGATGTGGCGGAGAGCCGCTGGAGCTTCGGCGATGTGCAGGAAGCGACGCTTTCGCACGAATCGGTCAGCAGTCCGAACGGCGGAGAAATCTGGCAAAAAACGATCCAAGACAACATGAGATAACCGGTGCGGCTGTCGGAAATTCTCCGATCGCGCCTCCCGAAGAAACGGCCTTCCCGCCTACCGCGGACGAAGGCCGTTTTTTCTTTTGCCCGGATTTCTTCCGCAAACCGATTTCCGCGCATCAAAAAAGACCGGAGCTTCATGCTCCGGCCGGTTCAATCCGCGAACTTCAGCACCCGGGCGATATTCTCGCATGTCCGAGCCACATTCTCCGGACCGGCTGCCAGCAGATCGGAAAGCTGCGCCGCACCCGGTACAATCCCGAATACCGCATCGATGCCTTCTTCATAGAGCTCTTCGATTCCGCTGCCGACATACCCCGCGACGGCGATCACTTTCTTGCCGACCCGTTTGGCAGCCCGGGCTACGCCGCAAGGCGTCTTCCCGAATTTGGTCTGAAAGTCGATCCCGCCTTCCCCGGTGAACACCAGATCCGCTGCGGCCGCTTTGCGCTCGAAGTCCGTATGCTCCAGCACCATATCCACGCCCCGGCGCAGCTCGGATTGGGTAAAAGCGAGCAGTCCCGCGCCCAGGCCGCCGGCCGCACCCGATCCCGGTATATCGCGGACGAAGCGCCCAAGATCGGCTTCGATCCGGTCGGCATAACAGGCCAGATTGGCATCGAGTATCGTCACCATCTCCGGCGTGGCTCCTTTTTGCGGACCGAATACGGCGGATGCTCCCTCCTGCCCGCACAGCGGATTGGTCACATCGCAGGCGACGACAATCTCGACCCGGCCAAGCCGCTCGTCGAGTCCCGATACGTCGATTCGCTTCAATTGGGCCAAAGCGCCTCCGCCGCGAGCAATTTCCCGCCCGTACGAATCCAGAAGCCGCGCACCCAACGCTTGGGCCATTCCCGCTCCTCCGTCCTGGGTCGCGCTGCCGCCTATGCCGATCAGAATGCGCCGGACGCCAAGATCCAGACATTCGCGGATCAGTTCGCCCGTCCCGTACGATGTCGTCAGCAGCGGATTCCGTGCCGCGATGTCGACCAAATGGAGGCCGCTGGCCGAAGCCATCTCGATTACCGCCGTCTGTGCGCCGCCGAGCAGGCCGAAGCCCGCGGTCACCGGCTTGCCGAGCGGCCCCGCCACTTCCTTCGTGTGCAGGGTACCGTCCGAGGCATCGACCAGCGACTGCACCGTGCCTTCGCCCCCGTCGGCCATCGGAACATGAATATAACGGGCGTCCGGATAGACCCGGCGCAGCCCTTTTTCCATTGCCATACAGACTTCCTTGGCCGTCATGCTTTCCTTAAAAGAATCCGGTGCAAGCAGAAAAGTAGGGTTTCCCATGAATCCGCTCCTCCTGTGTTCGGTCCGTCCTCCGCACGGATCCGGCCGGCTCAAGGCAGGCGGTACGCCGCAAACGGTTCGCCCGAACGGAACGGCTCGCTGATCCCGTCCAGCTTCGCGAACAATTCCGCATCCGCCTCGAACCTTGTACTTGCCAGATTCGCTTCCACCTGCTGCGGATTCGTCGCTCCCGCGATAACCGTGGAGACCGCAGGGCGGCGCATCAGCCAGGCCAGCGACAGCGCGCTTGGGGTCGTACCGGCTTCCGCCGCCAATTCTCCGACCCGCCGGCCCAGTTCCAGATAGCTGTCGTTCATAAACCGGTTGAAGTTCGGATCGGTCTCGGCGCGCGAACCTTCGGGAGCCGAACCTCCGCTGCCGTATTTGCCGCTCAGGATGCCTCCGGCCAGCGGGAAATACGGGATAAGACCGATTCCCTGATCCAGGCACATCGGGATCAATTCGCGTTCCGGCGTGCGGTCCGCCAGCGAATAGCCGGTCTGGCTCGAAATATACCGAACGAAACCTTCCCGTTCGCTGATCCCGATCGCCTTCATGAATTCCCACGCCGTATAATTCGAAGCGCCCACATAACGGACTTTGCCCGAAGAGACAAAGCCGTCAAGCGTGCGCAGCGTTTCTTCCAGCGGCGTATACGGGTCGAACGTATGGATCTGGTACAGATCGACATAATCGGTCTTCAACCGCTTCAGACTGCTCTCCAGTTCCCGCTGCAGATGGCGGCGGGACGAACCCCGATCGTTCGGGCCTTCGCCGCGCGGCAGGCCCGCTTTGGTCGTCAGTATAGCCCGGTCGCGCCGGCCTTCCAGCGCTCTGCCGATAATGCGTTCCGATTCCGTGCCCGCGTAGATATTGGCCGTATCGATAAAGTCGATGCCACCGTCCATAGCCGCGTGAATGACGCGGATCGACGTCTCCTCGTCGGCACGCTTGCCGAAAGCATTGGTGCCGAGACCGAGTTCCGAAACGTACAGACCGCTGTTTCCAAGTCGATTATGCTTCATCTTGATCTTCCTCCCGATATCGGATAGTGAAAACGTTCATTCAACAGCAGGCCGTACTCAGCCCGCCCAATGCGACGGGCGCTCAAGGCCCGGCGGCAGAAGCGTCGACGCGTTCCCGCGGGCCGCGTTCACCTGCACCTGCGTCAGGAACAGGGCGCCGGTCAGATTGGCGCCCCGCAGGTCGGCGTCCCGGAAATCGGCGCCGATCAGGTCCGCTTCGCGCAGATCCGCGCCGCCCAGATTGGCGGCGATCAGGTAAGCGCCGCGCAGGTTCGCACCGCGCAGATCCTCGCCGCGCAGATCGGCGCCCACCAGGTCCGCGCCGCGGCCGATGGCCGGTTTGCGGCCTTTGCGACCGCCTTTGCCCCCGCGCGGGTGCTGACGCCCGCGCGCCGGCTCTTCGCCGCGCGCAGCCCGGCGCTGCAGCGCTTCGGCCCGAACGAGCTCGCTGCCCTCGAGCAGCAGCCCGTTCACTTCCGCGCGCTGCACGGAGACGCTCAAGCGAAGCAGAGCGTCGGGTTCAAGCCGGGTAAGAAGCTCGATCTCCGCGAGCTTCTCACCCAGCTGCGGGTGGAGCTTCGAGGCCGCAGGGCGGCCCAGCAGCTCCGTCAGGTACAGCATCAGCTCGTGCAGCTGCCAGACGATCGGCAGCACTTCGAACATGGCGCGCGCCGTCTCCGGACGCTCGCGCCAACTGACCCCGCCGTAGGTCTGCTGCGAGACCTTCTGGCCCGCCCCGAAGCAGTCGTAGACGGTGCAGCCCCGGAACCCGCTGCTTCGCAGCTTGGTATGAATGCCGCAGCGGAAGTCTTCCTGCAGGTTGCGGCACGGCTCTCCCGCCGCCTTGTCGATCGCAAAGTCGACCGAAGCCGCGAACGGCAGCGCCGCACAGCAGAGTCCAAAGCAGTTCTCGCAGTCTCCCCGGAAACGCTGCCGGTAGTCGTCCGGCCCATTCGCATGATCTGTCGAATCCATCCTCATCCGTAAAATCCTCCAAACTCTTCGTTTGCCCAACTTTCGATATCTTGAAACCTTCGTCCTCTATCTTAAGTCAACCGCTGCCGGAACCACAAATCTTTTGTCGGAAACGGGAACAAAAAAGAGACCGGATCATCCGGTCTCTTTTTGGAAACTTTCTGTTGAATTCTTTTCAAGGGCCGTTTCCGCTTTATCCGTGACCGGCAGCCGCTTACTTGCCTACGAACTCGGTGAAGAATTCGTCTTTGTTGACGCCGTCTACGGTTAGGGCGGCATACGATTTGGGAAGCTGGATCTCGAAAGCCTGCCCGGCACGAATCGCCTTCGCATCGGTCAATCCCGAAGACGCGAACCGCTGGTTGATATAGGTCACAATAGCGTCGAGTTCGTCAAGCGGACCCGCTCCGTCAGGATCGGCGAAAGTCCGGTTCAGCGTGATCGTTACCGTTTTGACGCCGCTGCTTACGGTGAAGCTTCGACTGCGGGCAATCGCTTCGATTCCTGTAGACGTATTCGTGTCGAACAGAGCCTGCCAGTTGCCGCTGAGCGTCAGGTTCGAAGCCGATCCGCTTTTATAACTGCCGAGCACAAAGGTATTGCCGGCCGTCCAGTCGGCTGCCCACATGGTCCGGTTCATCAGTCCGTCAGTGCCTCCGACTTTGTAGAAGTAATCTTGAATCGCGCTGTCGACCGCCGAACCGACAACCTGTCCGACCGTGAATCCGTCGTTTTGGGGGATATTCCACCACAGATCGACCGGAACGTTGTTTACGCCGTCGCTGATGGTGAACGTCACCCGGTTGGACGAGAAGTCGGAGGAATTCAATACCTTGCTGGTCAATTGGGCCGAAGTGGCCGCGACGTTTCTGTAATCGACGGACGGAACGTGCCGTCGGAATAGCCGCGAATCCAGCCCAATTCCAGCCATTGAACGATTCGGCTCTCCGCCCAGTGTCCCTTCGTGTCCGAAGCCGGCGAAGCGGCCGAGACCGTTCCGGCATTTGTCAGAACCCCCGAAGACAGCAGTAAGGCGGCCAGTCCGGTGCTTGCGATACGCAGTCCCATTTTTTTGATTGTCATGATTCTCCCCGATTCTGAATGAATGATTGTTAAGAGAAGCATACAATTTAAATTATCAAAAATATATATAATATTTTAGAGATTTAACGTGTCACTGTAATCAGTTTTTTAACAAAAAAAGCCTGCCGAACGCCAATTCGCCCAGCAAGCTTTTTCGATTCCGGTATCGACCGGTAAGCCTGATCCATTTCAAGGGTAATGCTTCTCTTCAAGCGGGCTGCGGCGCAGCCAATCAGGCTTTGCGTACGAATTCCGACTTCAGTTTCATCGCGCCGAATCCGTCGATCTTGCAGTCGATATCGTGGTCGCCGTCCACCAGGCGAATATTCTTGACCTTCGTGCCGATCTTCAGCACGGACGAACTTCCTTTGACTTTGAGGTCTTTGATTACGGTCACGGAATCGCCGTCTCTGAGTGCGTTGCCGTTGGCGTCGCGGACGATCTTCGTGTCGGCCGCGCCGTCCGGCGTTTCCGCTCCCGGCGTCCATTCGTGCGCACATTCCGGACAGACGAGCAGATTGCCGTCCTCGTACGTGTATTCGGAATTGCAGGCCGGGCAGTTGGGCAGTTCATTCATGGGTTTCATTCCTCGTTTCCATCGCATTCGTTCTCTTCATGGTTCCATATTCGCAGGCCGCTTCACAAGTCGTGCAGCCGACAATCCTTCGACATTTCGATGTCGGCGGACGCTTGGCTCTGCTTACTCGGCTTCGGTCAGCTTTTTGGCGGCTTCATAGAAAATGTCTACGGCACGCGCAATATCCGCCGGATCCGACCATTCTTCCGGGCAGTGGCTGAGTCCGCCGCGGCTCGGGATAAACAGCATGCCGACCTCGGTAAAATCGGAAAAGATCATCGCATCGTGCCCCGCTCCGCTGTTCAGCGGACGATACTCGATCCCCAGCGCGCCGCTGCTTTTCTCCAGCAGCTCCCGCACATGGCCGCTCATCCGCTTGGGCTTGATGTACAGCTGGCGTTCGATTTCGACCTCGATGCCCTCCCCCGCCGCAGAACGCGCCAGCGTCTCCGCCTTATCGAGTATGCCCAGCACGTCTTCTTCGCGTCCCGCACGCAGATCGGCGGTAAAGACGACGCGGTCGGGGATCACGTTCGCCCCGTTCGGCAAAACGTTCAGCCGGCCGACCGTCGCGACCGTCCCGTTCCCCTGCTCCTTCGCCAGCTCCGGCAGCTGCGCCACGATCTTCGAAGCGGCCACCAACGCATCGGCGCGCCGCTCCATCGGCGTCGTCCCGGCATGGCCGGCGCTGCCGCGTACGGTAACCTGAATCTGGGTCAGACCGACAATCGCCTGGACGATGCCGATCGGAATACCTTCTTCCTCAAGGATCGGTCCCTGCTCGATGTGAAGTTCCAGGAAGGCTTTGATGCTTTCTTTCTCCCGTTTGCCCGGCAGCGACGGATCAAGTCCGATCGCGCGCATCGCTTCGACCGTCGTGATACCGTCCTTGTCTGTCGTCTGGGCAAACTCCTCCCGGGAAATCACGCCCAGCATGGCTCGCGAACCGAGCAGCCCCCCGATAAACCGGCCGCCTTCCTCTTCGGTCATCGCCACCGCTTCGAGCGGGTACTTGGGCGTCAGTCCGTTCTCCCGAAACAGCCTGGCGACTTCAAGCCCCGCGACCACGCCCGCCGGACCGTCGTACGAGCCGCCGTTTGGCACCGAATCGAAATGCGACCCGATCAGAACGCCCGGCGCCCCTTCGATCGTGCCTTCCAGCCTGCCGAATATATTGCCGAAGCCGTCTTCCCTCACTTGGAGTCCGTATTCGGTCATCGTGCGTTTGATATACTGACGCGCCTGAAGATCCTGCTCGCTGTAGGTCAGTCGGGTCGTCCCCTGTCCGGGAGTCGACGTGAATTCGCCGATCGCTTCGATATGCCGTTCGACTCGCTGCCGCAGCTCATCCGTGTGTCCCGTTTGTTCGCCCATTTTGGCTTTCCTCCGCTTCTTTATGATTTCCGTCAAATTTATTGTACAGGGTTCTCTGCAAAAAAAGAGACGATCCCTGCATTTTCTGGGTAAAGAAAAGTAGCAAGCATATTCCAACCAGAACGGGGGAGCCTCTTCGTGAAGCAGGCCATGATTATAATGAATCCGTCTTCGGGCAAAGAGAAGGCGCTGGAATACGTCCGTAAAGTCGAAGACGCACTGCGTGACGAAGCCGGATACGACGTCGTCGTCAAAGAAACGACCCAGGAACTCGATGCCACCAAATTCTGCGTGTCCGCCTGTCAGGACAAATTCGACCTTGTCGTGTCCGTCGGCGGAGACGGTACGCTGCACGAGACGATCAACGGGCTGCTTGACCAGCCGCACCGACCGAAGCTCGGCGTCATTCCGCTCGGAACCGTCAACGACTTTGCGCGGGCGCTGAACATTCCGCTTGATCCCGATCAGGCGATCCATACGCTGAGTTCGACGCGTCTGCGCCGTGTCGATATGGCTCGCGTCAACGATCAGCTGTTTGCCAATGTGGTCGCCGCCGGTTCGCTTGCCGATGCTTTGTCTTCCGTCACTTCGGAAGAGAAATCCAAGCTGGGGGCGTTCGCTTACTTCAAGGAAGGCGCCAAAGAACTGCTCGGCAGTTCGACTTCGCCGCTGACGATTACCCACGACGGCGGAACTTGGGAAGGCGATGCGCCGATCTTTATCGCCGCCCTTACCAACTCGGTCGGCGGCTTTGAAAACTTGGCGCCCGATGCTTCTGTCGACGATGGGCTGCTGCACTGCTTTATCCTGCATGATCTGAATATTTTCAACACGCTGACCGCAGGGGTATCGCTGCTGTTCGGTAATCTCAAAGGCCATAAAGACGTCGAATACTTCACGACCAAGCGGGTAAGCGTCTCTTCCACCCAGCCGGTCAAGACCAACGTCGACGGCGAGCCGGGACCGGCGCTGCCGATCGAGCTGCATATTCTGCCTTCGCACGTCCAGGTGGTCGTTCCGGAGGATGCGGAGACCGCCTGAGCTCCCGAAACGCGGCATGAAACGCCAAGAACTTGAACCCCAAGCACATGGAATCGGGATTTTCCCACGACAAAGGCGGCCTTCAAGGCCGCCTTTGTTTAGGGTTGAAACAGAAAATCCCGCTGTTCGCTTTCCGTGCCCGGACGGCTTTGCAGAACCCGGCAGTACCAGACCATGTGCGGAACGCCGGGACCCCAATAATCGGGAACGACGGCGTACGGTTCGCCGAATTTGCGCTTCCAGCGCGCTTGTGCCCGGCGGTAACCGCTGTCCAGGCAGAACTCGTGAATACCCAGACGCTGCAGTTCCCGCATCAGCGCGGAGATAAGCGCCGAGCCGATCCCGCAGTCCTGAAGATCCGGACGCACATAAAGAGTGCCCAATTCGCCCACTTCGTTCAATCGCCCCTCTGCGCATTCGCGCACTTCGCGGCTGCACGGACCGAAAGAAATCGTACCGATAACCTCGCTGTCCTGCTCGGCTACCAGAAACAAGGGAGGGGATGAACCGTTTCCCGCTGTTTCCCGATCCAGCGCTTTCGCCAACAGCCGTTTTTTAAGCGAAATTTCGTGCTCGATTTCTTCGGATTCGTTCTCCAATCCTTCCCGCGCAAAAGCATCCGCGATTGCCGCCTCGAATACCCGCCCGGCCGAAGCCGAATCATCGGGAATCGGCCGCCGGATGACGATCCCGGGAGACTCCGTCATCTGCATCCCTCCTCAACCTTTTTTGGCCGTCAGTTTGTCCGCCAATGCACTCATATCCTGCCCCTGCAGCGCACCCGCCACGAGTTCCGGCAGCATGCCCGGCGTGCACGCGAAGCATGGCGTGCCGTCCCGGGACAGCTGCTTCGCCAGGCGCTCGTCGTAGAACGGGCGGCCGCTGTCGGAGAGCGCCAGCAAACAGAGCGTGCGCACGCCGGATTCGCGCATCTCGCGCATCCGGCGTACCAGCGCCGACTGGTTGCCTCCTTCGTACAGGTCGGTGACCATGATGAACAGCGTCTTCTTCGGATCTTCGATAAAATTCTCGCAGTAGGCGACCGATTTGTTGATGTCGGTTCCGCCGCCGAGTTGGATGCCGAACAGCATATCGACGGGATCGTCGGCGCACTGCTCGGTCAGGTCGACCACTTCCGTATCGAATACGACGACGCGCGTATCCAGTGCCGGCATACTGGCGAAGATCGCGCCCGTCACCGAAGCCCAGATGACCGAATCGGCCATCGAACCGCTCTGGTCGATATCGAGAATGACCGTCCACTCCTTGCTGCGGCGCGCCCGATCGAAATAATAGAACCGTTCGGGAATCAGAATCCTGCGTTCGACATTGTAATGCTTGAGATTGCGCTGGATCGTCCGCTTCCAGTCCAGACCGCTGAGCGAAGGCAGAGGCGTATGCTGCCGCTTGTTCAGCGCACCGGTGACGGCACGCCGCATGTCTTCTTTCATTCGGGCCATCAGCTCGTCCACGACCGCTTTGACCAGCATCCGGGCCGTGTCTTTGGTCTTCTCGGGAATCTTGCCTTTGAGCGCCATGAGCGTACCTACCATCTGGATATCCGGTTTCACCGAAGCCAGCAGCTCCGGCTCGAACAGCAGCTGCTTCCAGCCGCGCCGCTCGATCGCATCGTTCTGGATGATCGAGACGACGTCTTCCGAGAACAGGCTGCGCACGTCGCCCAGCCAGCGGGACAAATTGACGGAACCCCGCCCTCTGCCTGCCGCACGTCCGCCGGAGCCGCCGCCCGAACCGCCGCCGGTCGAGGGGGCGTCTTCCGTCGTATCGTCGTAGATCGCCGCAAGCGCCGCGTCCATGATCGCTTCTTCTTCGGTGAGGTGCAGTCCTCCCGCTCCGTTCATGCCTTCCAACTGTTTCTGGGCCGCTTCGCCGAGAATCAGACGCCAGCGCGAAACGGAGTGTCCGGCCGGGCTGCCCGAAGGCGATGCCGATTCTTCCATGCCCGCTGCGTTCTGTTCTTCGATCGGATCGTCAGGGGTGTTCATCGAATTCGTCGTGTTATTCGCCATGTCAAAAGTCCCCAAAGTCGAAATCGTTCAATTCATCCAGCATCTTGTCCTCTTCCTCCTTCAGTTCCCCGGTCAGAATCTCTGCGGCCTGTTCCGTATTGACACCCCACAGTTCGCCCAGCATCTCGGCGATCATCGTCTTCTCGTGCGCCGAGAACGAGCTGAATGCCCGCCGCAGGAACACGAGCGCCCGCTTGAACTCTTCATCGTCCAACGAATGGATATACCCGTTCAGCTGCTGCCACAGACTCATCCGCGACAGCAGGGCGTAGCGGTTGCGCATGGACAACCCTTCAAACCACCCCGCCCCGAGTTCGGACGGAATACCGGGCGATAGCCGGCGCGAGACTTCCGCGGCGCACTGCTCCGTGTCCATCTCGCCGCGCTCCAGCAGCAGCGCGCAGGCAAAGCCGGACAGCTTCGGATTGCGGTCATCGCGTTCGGACAGGCTATTCAGTTCGGCCGACCAAAGCGGCACGTCGACCGCATCGTCATGCTCCTGGGCGATCCGGTTCAGGTCGCTTATGGCCGACACCATGCCGTAAGCCGCTTCGTCGCTGCAGTTCGCGGCATCGACCAGATACAGGCAGCCGCGGTAGAACAGCTGCTCCATCAGCGGAACAAGAGGCCCCGTGTCCGCGCGCCGGACATCGCCGTAGGCGATAATGCCCGACAGGCGGGAAGCCGCGGCGGCGATCTGCGCCACATCGCGGCTGTCCGCGGCCAGGCTCTGAAGCACGCGGCGGCCGTCTTCCATCTGCGCGGTCATGCCGCAGCGGACGGACACTTCGATCAGCTTGGAAGCTTCGGAGATCGAGGTGCAGGCTTCGAGCCGTTCCCGCAGCCGGTAGGCGCAGGCGATCTCGATCGTCTCGCCGAGCAGGGTCGACTCGACGACCCGGATCTCGGCTTCCGGCGTCCACTGGATGATCCAGTCTTCGGCCCAGACGGCCCGGTCCGAAGCGGCCGGCCTGGAACGGACAAACGGAATCTCCAACAGTTCCAGACGATGGAACAGGAAAGATCGGTTCAAGTCGAGGAACGCGGCTTCCTGCGAAGAAACACGCCGATTCTCGCGCAGATCGAGCGAGAGATCCGCCGCGACCGCAGTCTTGTATTTGGTCAGCTTGAGCCGTTTCAATTCGCGGTTCAAGTCGCCTTGCAGAGGCGTCTGGCTGACGCCTTCGGCCAGACTGCCGATCTGCGTCCCGATATCGACCCGGGCCAGCGCTTCGGCCACGACCGACAATTCTCCGCGTCCCAGCAGGGTTTGCGCCGAGTCGCGCAGCTCCTGCAGCGTCGGCGCGCTGCCTCCGTGCAGCGAAGCCAACCCTTCGGCCAGCCGGACCGCCTCGATGACCTCGGCGGTCGAACGGTGCGTACCGGCGGCGCGCAGATTCCGGGCCGCCGTCGACAGATACAGCCGGGGCAGTTCGTCCGGCCGCCCGGCCTCCATCGCTTCCCACATCAGCTGATAATAATGCGGAGCGTTATTGCCGGCCCCGTAACCCGACAGGCTGGACAGCCGGTAGTACGAATAAGGCATCAGCGTGAGCTTGGCGCTGCGAACAGGCATCGCCGCAAGTTCCTCGTCGCTCATCGCGCCGGCCGCCGGTTCTTCCAGTGCCGCCGCATGGTAAGCGCCGCAGACCACCACGATCTTCCCGGGATCGTGTCCGGCTTCGATCGCTTTGAGAATCTGCCGCCGCATATAGGCTTCGCGCACATGGTTGTAGGCGTGTTCCTGCGGCAGCTCGGATCGCTCGCGGTCTTCGCCGAGCGCACGCATTTCGGCCGAAAAGGCCAGAATCGAGTCGCGGTACGTATCGGGATTGGCATTATGCTCGTAATGACGCTCCCAGTACGTCTCATAGTCGTGCTCGTCCGCCATTTCGGCGATACGTTCATAGAGCGAACGGCCGGCAGCTCCGGCTTCCCGTTCTTCCACGCCTTCCGCTTCCAAGGCCGCAGGCGCACCGGAAGACGGCAGGCCGCCCGGAAGATCGGGCTGCCCGTAATCTTCGGTTTCCGGGGATTCGGAACGTTCCGCTTCATCCTTCGCACGGCGCTCCGCGCGTTCCACGGCGCTTCGGTGCCGCAGATCCTGAAGCGCCAGCGCCGCGCCGGAAGGCAGATCGATCATTTCGCACAGCGCGCCGTTCTTGGCAGCCCAGCGCATGGCCTGCAGCTCCGGCGAATAAATGGCGAACGGCCACAGCGCCGTTCGTACCGGCATTTCATCCGTGAAAGCCAGTACCGCAACCGGAGGAACCGTCGAAGGCTGGACCAGATCGCGAATGAGGGGCGTAGCGTCGGACGGACCTTCGATCAGGACCGCCGTAGGTTGGACGCGGTCCAGATACTGGAGCAGATGGCGGGCACCGCCGGGGGAGAGGTGCCGGACGCCAAACACGGAAATCCGGACGTCGGACGCGGTATTCACTCGTTCATCTCCCTGCACGCCTGATACAGTCCGCGCCACTCCGATCCCCGTTTCTTCATGACGTTGTCCAGATATTCTTTCCAGACCAGCTTGTCCTTGTCGTCGTCTTTGACGATCGCTCCTTGTCGTCGTCTTTGACGATCGCTCCCTGTAGGCCTGCGGCGAGATCCCCGTCGGTCATTTCCCCGCTGCCGAAACTTGCGGCCAGCGCCATGCTGTTGGTCAGCAGCGAAATGGCTTCGGCTGTCGATATCACGCCATTCGGCGACTTGAGCTTCTCTTTGCGGTCGAGCGTCATGCCGCTGCGCAGCTCGCGGAAGATGGTCACCACTTTGAGCAGCGCTTCGTCGGCGGGAGGCGATGCGTGAAGCTGATACGAAGCGGCGATCTCGCTTACCCGCTTCTTGACGATCGACAGCTCCGTCTCCAGATCGGACGGCGCGGGCAGCACGATGATATTGAAGCGCCGCTTGAGGGCCGCGGACATTTCGTTGACGCCGCGGTCGCGCGTATTGGCCGTCGCGATAATCGAGAAGCCTTTGCGGGCGCTCGTTTCACTGCCGAGTTCCGGTACGGACACCGTTTTCTCCGACAGGATCGAGATCAGCGCATCCTGCACTTCCGACGCGCAGCGCGAGATTTCTTCGAAGCGGGCTACGCTGCCGCCTTCCATTGCCCGCATGATCGGACTGCGCACCAGCGCTTCCGGCGTCGGGCCGTTTGCCAGCAGCATGGCATAGTTCCACGAATACCGGACCTGTTCTTCGCTTGTGCCGGCGGTTCCCTGCACGACAAGACCCGAATTGCCGCTGACCGCGGCCGTTAAATTCTCGGACAGCCAGGATTTGGCGGTGCCCGGCTCGCCGATCAGCATCAGCGCCCGGTCGGTTACGAGCGTGGCAATCGCCATCTCGACCAGCCGTTTATTGCCTATGTATTTGGGCGTAATATCCAGTTTGCCGGCTTTGCCTCCGGTAATAAACGTCAGTACGGCGCGCGGCGACATCTGCCAGCCGGGCGGGACCGCCCCTTTGTCTTCTTTTTTCAACGCCTCAAGCTCCTGCTGGTACAGAACTTCCGCCGGCAGGCGCATAGCTTCCTGCTCTTGCTTTTTTGCTGCTGCCATTCGTTCATTCTCCTCTCGATTGCAAGATGGGTGCGACAACTCGAAAATGAAGCCGGTTTGTCCGCCCGCACGGCCGATTCTTCGGTACCGCCGGGCGGACGCGCCGTTCGTCTGACAAGAGGAAACTGCGGACTTTATTCGTCCGAAGCGGCTTTCTTCCGGAGCGAATGGACGACTTCCTGCATCGTTTCCTTGAGATTCTCGAACCGCATATGTACGATCAGCGGTTCCAGACGGTCCGCGGCCTCCGCGGCAAAACGGGCCGGAATCCGGATCAGACGCTCCGTTTCCCCGTGGTAAATGCTGTAGACTTTTTTCCAGTCTCTGTTTTCCATCCAGCGCATCAGCAGTTCATACTTGGTCTCTTCGTCATAGCCGCCCGCGTCAAGCGCAACGAAAATATAATGCTCGTAATAACTGTTGCTCGTATTCTCGATTTGTTTCTCCAGGTAAGGCAGCAGCTTCGGATGTCCCGGAGCCGCCAGACCGGAGACCAGTTCGAGATCGTTCCGGTCGATGACCCAATCCAGCCAGCGGGGATCCCACTGCGTTTCGATGGTCTCCTGCGGAAGACGCCGGCGAACGTAATTTTCGTAGACATGGATTTCTCCGTGCAGCGTCTCGATCAGCTTCTTCTGGATCGCCTGGGCTTTCTTCGATACGGCCGTGCGCAGAAGACCCCGGCCCGAACCGGCATAACGGTCGTACAGTTCGGCAGGCGAGCGGCGGCTCTTGGTCGCATGGAACGCGTAGGGCAGGAAATCGGGACTTTGCTCTTCCAGGGCATACAGCACTTCAAGCGCTTCTTCCGTGTCGGATTCTTTTAGGTAACCGGCGGCCTGGCTCAGCGTACGGAATCTCTCGGCATAATCCAGGCGTCCCAGTGCAGGATAATCGGACTGGTTCGCACCGAGATCCAGATACAGACGCTCCAGCTCCGTATGCTTCGCATAACGGAAAGCGACCGTGAACGGCTCCAGTTCGCTCCACAGCTTGTCCTTGCTCTTGCGATCTTCTTCCCCTGTATATTCCTGGCGCAGTTTCTCCGCGTAGAGCGGAATCAACCGCTCCAGCATCTCTGCGGCCGGAGCGGCTCCGACCGCTTCGGCGGCCGGCATCGCATCCTTGCCGGTAAACGCTTCGTAGATCCGGTCGCGTGCGGCTTCGGAATTGCGTACGGCCAATGCCGCCAGGGCGCCTTCGCGCACCGGCTTTTTCTTGTCCAGCGACCATTCGATCAGACGGTCTTCGAAATCCGGATGCGATCCCAGGCAGGCGATTGCCGCGGCCCGTACTTTGTCCGAGCCTTCCTCGGCCGCTTTGACCAGCAGGTTCAAGGTCCGGGCATCCTCGGCATCGACGCCCAGCTTCCGGATCACTTCCAGCCGGCGCTCCTGCTCGCGGCCGCCCTGAATGTCCAGCCCTGCCAGCAGGTACGGCACAATGACCGGGCCGTAGGAAGGCAGGATGTAACGGACGGCGTAATCGGCCAGTTCCGCGTAGGGATCGTTCAGCGCCTTCATCGCGAACGGGAACAGCCGCAGGTCGCGGAACAATCCGTCCCGATGCGCTGTCGTTACAATCTCGTATCGTCCGCCGCCCGATGTGGACAGCGCATTCTGCACTTCGGCCAGCTGCCGGTACGAATGGGCCGTCGTGAGATCGGTCAGCCCGCTTTCCTGAAGCTTCTCTTCCTTCAGACCTTCCGCCGCGGTCGCTCCCTGCGTCGACAGCACCGAATTCAGCAGCAGCGAGACGTCCTGAAGCTTGGAAGCTCTGGCTTCCGCTTCGGACGGCCCCGTCAGTTCCGCGAGACCTTCGGCCAGCTTCTTGAACACCGGCGCGCGTTCTCCGAGCTGGGCAAACTTGGGTTCGATCCGTTTCAGGCGGAAATCGTCCGCCGCCAGGTCGCTGCCCGCGATATAGAGGCGGCGCAGTTCGCCCTGGAGTTCCTGCAGCAAAGTCGTACTCATTGGCTTCTCCTCCCGTTTCTGTTCAATATCGTCCCGAAATCCGGGCCTCGTATCGCTTCTGCGATCAGTACAGCAGCCGGGTGATCCGGCCGCCCTTGATCAGCGTCAACGGCTGTGCAGCCAGTCTTCCCGTGTCCATCCGGTGTTCGAACATCGCCAGTACGAGTCCTTCTTCCAACAGCGTCGGATCGACCAGCGACAGCAATGGGGTCGTCGGCTGCGGAAGCCGGTAAATATCGCGGAGTTCCAGCGCAGCGCCCGTTTCGTCGACCAGCGCGAAAGTTCCGCTCTTCGTCTGCGCGATCCGCGACGCTTTGAGCAGCACGACCGGAGCGCGGTCGGCCAAAGGGTCTTTAAGCTGGTTTTTGACGGCTTTGACCGCGTCCGCGATCGAAGCCGAAGCCGCGCCCAGGACCGCTTCGAAATCGCCGGAAGCCGTCTGCCGCGGCAGCATGCCTTCGAAGCGTACCCGGGCATTCAGGCCGCCCGGATACCGGTACAGCTCGGCAATCTGCGCCACGCTGAAGAAGCTGTCTTCTTCCTTCATGAACTTGACCGCTTTGAACGGCCGATACTGAACCGTGCGGTGAATCCGGCCTTCGCCGAGTTCCAGCCAGAATCCGGTATCGACGAACTCTTTGCGGGCTTCGTCCCGGTAGCTGTAGAACGCCAGCTGCAGCAGCTCGACGTTCTCGCTGACCCGCCCCGCTTCCTTCAGTTCGGACAGCTGCCAGGCATGGCCGAGCCATTCCTCGATTGTCGATTCCGTATCGGGCGAGAGTTCGGGGTCTTCCTGCTTGGCCTGCAGGTAGGTGCGACCCTTCTTGATAAAAGCGTTCAGCAGCGTCAGCTGCTCGGCCGCATATGTATAGCCGCTCTCGCGATCTTCCTGTTCCAGCAGCAGGGCCAACCGGCGAAGTTCATTCTCCGCTCCGGTCAGGTAGCTGCTGCCCAGCCGCTTCGCGTGATCATTCAGATCCTTGACCGTCCGCGCGCTCGCGGTACCCAGGCCTCCCCGCACCAGCGACACGGTGAGCTTCTCGAGTTCGTCCAGCGCTTCGAGCTGCTGGGCGATCTTCTTCTTGAGCGCCGCTTTGTTGACCTTCTTCGGCTTGGCCGGCGGAAGCTCGCCGCTCTCGCGTTTGGCTTTGTTCTCCTCGCGTTTCTCCGCCTTCTCCCGCTTGGACGAAATCTCTTCCGGCACGGTAGACTGTTCGAACTTCAGACCGTCTGCATACGCATACATAAGTCCCAGCGCATGCTTGCACGGGAACTGCCGGCTCGGGCAGCTGCAGCGGGATACCGGATTGTCCGGAGTCAGGAAATCGACGGAACACGCGTAATTGGACTTGCCGCTGCCGGAGCATTCGCCGAACAGCAGGTCTCCTTCCTCGGATACGTGAAGCTTGACGAACTTGTTCTTCTGAACCAGTCCCCGGCCGTTCTTGGCCGCGGCCGCGTTCGGAGCGAGCGAATCGATATGGGATGCAGTCAATTGCAGCAAATCAAGCGCCTCCTCGCTAATCTGTAATTGGTTAGAATTATACGTGAATTCCTCGCGAGTCTCACTCGGGCATGCGGCACCGGACTTTTGGCCCTGAATATGCGCAGCATCGGGATTTTTCGCAAAAAAGAACATGCGTTCTGTTTTATTGAATATAGCATGCTTTTATGCAAAGTTCAAATCATCCTCTTTTCCCAATCCGATCCAGAATTTTCAGCATGCAAAAAGCCGAACGGGACCGAGCCACGGCCTTCATTCAGCTTTTTCATATAGTCGGTGCTTCGCCCATGAGGATCTGCCCTTGATCGCTTCGCTCACGCCTTTTAAGGAAAACAGAGACCTATACGTCCCTACCTGCATACCGATCAATATATTTCCCCTATAATACCTCTGCTACATTCGCAATTAAAGTCATCGAGGATCATAGGGTCCTAACATTTATGTTTATTAAAGATCAATAGCGGAACTGATGACCGCGGCGCGGAATTCTTTGGTCAGCGTGACCGTTGCGATTGCTCTGCCGCTGTTATCCTTGTCGTTCAGATATTCATTTTATTTTCCACTTTAATGAGTTTGGCTTGTTCAATCCGATATACTTGATCGCATAACAAGTCGATGTCCTCTTGATTATGGCTAGTCAGAAGAATGGTCTTCCCTTGTTTTTTGAAAGCCAGCAGCAGCGAACGGATTTGCGCCACACTGTCCACATCCAGCGCATTGAACGGTTCGTCCAACAGCAGAACTTCCTGATCTTCCATAATCGCCTGCGCCTGCGCCAGTTTCTGCTTCATGCCCAGCGAATAATTTTTGACTTTCTGTCGGACGTTCGGGTCCAGACCGGCACTTGCCATGGCCGCTCGCATTTCCCGTTCTCCGATTTCGCCCCCGAATGTCGGCCAACCTTTTCAAATTCTCCAGACCCGTCTCTCCCCCCCAGATAGCCCGGACGGTCTATCACGATGCCAAATTTTTGCGGAAACCGTGTCCCCTTCTCCAGATAAGCGGGATCGATACGGATCTCTCCCGAATCCGGCCGTACGAATCCGCAGATCATTTTGAACAGTACCGATTTGCCCGATCCGTTAGGACCGGTGATTCCGTAGATGCCCCCTTTATCGAACCGGGCCTCGACTTGGCTCAGGAGCACCTGTCCTTTGAAAGATTTGCTTACGCCTGTTAAAGAAATGACCATTGTCCGCTCCCCTTTCAAAATACGTTTTTTCTCCGCTGGAACCCCCGACCAGAATGACGCTCTCGACAATCAGGAACGCCAGCAGAACGAGCGCATACCCGATTACCTCAATCCCTGCCCTAGATATCTCATACTGTTTAGTGCAGACAGGGCTGAAACAAGTAGACGAATCCCAGAAAAGCGATGCTGAAAACAGATAGATCAGCAGTCAAAATCCTCATTGAGTCACGCCGAAAAAGGTGCTGTACAATGTGTCCCTGCACTCAGGCTTACCAAGGATTCGTTCGCACCGGCCGCCCAGACGTCGAATACAATCGACACACCGTCTTCAAAAAATAAAACGTACCCGAACCGAATACCTTCACTAGCCTTCCCATCTTTTCTTTGCCGCAATGACGCCCCATCCCAAAGCAATCAGAATGAGCTGCACGATCAATCCGACCCAAAGCGAATGCAAGTCGTAGTAGGAAGCGGAAAGAATCGAGTAGCTGCTCGCTTTGATCCAAATCCAGTCAGCGGGGAACATTTTGAAGGAAATAATCGCTCCGATGTATAAAACGGTACCTAGAGCGATCATGATAGCGGGTCTGGCGGTTAACAAATGGGTAACGCACAGCGCCGTATACAGGCAGCTCAGGAACACTATCAGCAGAACAACCTGCAGCATAAATAGAAAGATCGGTGGAATGCCCAGATGAACGACCGGAGCGATACCGGCGTTGAAGTAACTTTCACCCAGCGCCCAGGGACTCCAGCCTAATTCGTAAGGAACCCCCAGCGTCAGCAGTAGACTGACGAACAGCCAGATCGCCGTATTGACGACCAGCATGAAATGAAGCCGAAAAAATACATGTCTCATCCAGCCCAGCTCCGTTTTTGAGCGTATGAATACTAATAATCGGGATTCGGCATAAATGAGTTTGATACAGAAAAAGATCCAGACAGGAAGAAAGAAATAGAAAATGAAAAACGGATCGCCCCAGAAAGAAAACAGGATATCCCATTGATTGATCGCTTTTTGATCCACTTGGGTGTAGGTCATTACATCTTGCCTGCTTATCCAGCCATACCCGAACAGAAACAGCGTCCATACGATCCATTTGACCTGAAGATACTCATCCGCCAGATTTTTCAGATATATCATGATGTATGATCCAACCGATCGATACGTATGTATAGGTACAGGTAAAGCAGGGCGCAGAGAAGGGGCAGTCCACTAAAAGAAACGAATGCTGTCCAAATAGGCTGCTGAACCGTACCATAAGGGAATATTGATTGCCAAAACCAGTAAATACTCAAATTGAGATTTATGCTGGGCAGCAGTAAAGCTCCAGTCACATAAAGTAAAAAGGGCACCGACAGCGCAATAAAAGAATTAGGAATCAGTAAAAGCAGCAGAAAACCCAGTGAAGCAAACAACGCCGCATGGACCGATACCCAGGCAGAATACAAAAGCCCGTAGGTTAAAGTACCGTATTGAAACAGTTGGGTGAACGTATGCCTAGAGTACACATCCTGCGTTAGGATCGTGCCTGGAACAAAAGGTTCTTCAGGCTGGTAAGGAATAAGATCGAAAGTAGGCGTTATGTAAAAGCAGAAAACAAAACAACCCATCATAAAAATAAAAAACAAACAAAAAGTCGAACTGAACATAACCAGAAATTTAATCTTAATGAGCTTCCGAACCGGTATACGATTCTGCTCGTAGAAGAAAAACTTGTTTTTTAACCCTCTTGAAAAATGAAGCAGATAAACAAAGGTCGCCGGTAACACAAAACCAGCGAAAAAACCCCCTCAAGAATAAGAGTGAACAGGTCCAATGGGTCCCCCAATATATACTGATCTTGTCTAGATAAAGTGTAAATAATGGGACATAGCATAATTATAAGAATAAGAAACAACTTACGCTTAGGAAAAGCATTTTGAAATTCTTTGAAGAAAAAACGATTTATACATATAATTCCTTTCCACAGAAAATATAAATCAAAATCAAAACTAAAAAATCCCAGAACATGCTTGCTGTCTTATCGCAAGCCCGTTCGGCTAAAATTTCGCGATTAGCCAGCGCATTACAATCGAGTGCGTTTAGTCGATGTCTCCGATCTTTCGGAGGCCGTTTCCCTTGTGGTTTTCAAGCGGGGCAGAAAAAATTCAATAGCATTCCATTCCTCGTCGCTTAAATCGTCTCGTCTCATGTCTTTAATTTAACGGATTTGTTAACGTTCTTGAAGTTTGCGTACAAGCCCCAGAATCCATTTGAAATACATTTATCTGATAAACGACTTTGAAGATTAATTAGTTTCTCTTTTCCAAATATCAATTTTATTTTTAGTATGATTTCAAAACAAAAACCAGATCAACACCTGCTAGGTGTCGATCTGGTCTACATCTATGGCCGCCTGGGCTGCCTTATCGTCTGCCTCCGCCCATGCCGCCGGCGTTCGCCGTCGTCACGCCGGATTCGTTCACCCAGGTCGTCGCGCTGCCGGAGATCGTGAAGGTCACGATCTCGCTGCCGCCGGAAGACAGGGTATACGTGCCGCCGTCTTCGAAGTCGGGCGAGCTGAAGACCACCATGCCGAACTCTTTCGTAGGCGTGAGGGCCGCAACGGTATTTCCGTCGCTGTCTTTCACGTCGACCTGCGTGTCCGCCGCCTGCGACGACGAGAAGGTCATCGCGATCGACAGCTGCGCCGAATCGTCGCCCGGTGCTTGAGCCATGCCCGAGCTGCCGGCCACGTTCAGCGTACCGCCGCTGATCTCGAAGCTGCCGTCGTAGTCGAGCGATCCGTTGCCGCTGTTCGTCGGACCGTTGACGGTCACGGTGCCGCCCGTCATGACGATCGAACCGTTGGAATCCAGGCCGTCGCCTCCCGCGTCGACCGTCAGCGTGCCGCCGTTGATCGTCAGCACGGCATTGCCCGCGCCCATGCCTCCCATTCCGCCTCCGCCGCCGAATCCGCCGCGTGCCGTCGCGTCGGCCGAGGCGTCGGCGGACGTATCCGTCGATGCCGCGCTCGCCGTCATGACGGACGAAGCCGTACCCGCGGAAGCCGAAGCGGCTGCGACGGTTGTCGCCGAATCGTTTTCCGCCGCAGTGCCTGCCGCCGTGTCCGAAGACACTTCGGTCCCGGTCGTCGTCGAAGCTTCCGAAGCATTCACGCCGTCGTCGCTCGCTACCACGTTGATATCACCTCCGTCGATCGTAATGTTCTGGGCTTCAAGCCCTTCGTAGCTGCTCCGGATATCGATCGTGCCCGCCGCGACGATCAGGTCGGTCTCGCCGTGCAGCGCGTCGTCTCCCGTCGAAATTTGCAGGTCGCCGCCCGTAATTTCGGTGCTGCCGTTGCTGTGCAGGGCGTCGTCCGCCGAATCGATAACGAACGTGCCGCCGTTTACGGTCAGCGTAACGCCGGCTTTGATGCCTTTCATGCTGTCGGATTCGGTCTCGGTCGTCGCTGCCGCATCCGCGGACGTGCCGGATGCCGCGGAATCCGTCGCGGCGTCCGACGCGTTATCCGGCATGGCCGAAGACGTTCCTCTGTCGGCCGCCGTCGCTTCGTCCGTGCCGGCCGTCCCCGAAGCCGCTCCGCTGCCGTCCACGGCCGGTCCTTGCCCCGTACCGGGATCGCCGGTGCCGCCCGGACCGCGCATGCCGCCTTCCGGACGTTGGCCGCCGCCGAATCCGCCGCCGCCAAAGCCGCCGCCCATGGATTCCGTATGTTCCGCGCCGTTCTCATGACCGCCGCCGGTCACGATGTCGAAGCTTCCGCCATCTACCACGACATCGGTTTCGCCCTGGATGCCGTCGTTGCCCGCCTTGATCTCGAACGTACCGCCTTTGATCGCTACGAAGCCTTTTTCCGCGTCTTCGTCGTTGGTCGCCTTGATTCCGTCGCCGGCAGCGTCGATTGTGATCGTGCCGTCTTCGACGTATACGCGGTCTTTGCCGACCACGCCGTCGTCCGCCGCCCGGATATCGATCGTGCCGCTTACGATGTCCAGGGAATCTTTGCTTGCGATGCCGTCTTTGTAATTCGCCGTAACGGTCAGGCTGCCGGTTCCGTTAATCGTCAGATCGGCTTTGCTGAAAATGGCCGCGCTCGGTTCTTCGTCTTCGTTCAATGTGTAGGCCGCGCCGTCCGTGACCGTATTGGCCGTACCTTCGGCCATGGTCAAGATGACTTTCTCGGCGGATTTGACATAGATCGGAGCGCTGTCTTGATCCGTCAGATCGACTCCGCTCAGGATCAGGTGCACCGATTCGGCGTCCGCCGTATCGACAATGATCTGACCGTCGCTCAGCTTGCCGTTCAGAACATAGGTGCCGGCCGCGGTGATCGTGACCGATCCGTTTGCCGCTTCGGCGCCCGCTCCGTCGATCGAAGCGTCGGTTCCGGCCAGCGTAATCGTCGTGGCATCGGCGGAAGCTTCCGTCACATAGTCTGCGTTGTCCAATGTAACGAGACCGGCTGCCGTCAATCCGCTCAGCTTGGCCGAAACCGCGGTCGCAGCCGTGGACGATACGGCCGTTTGTGTACCCGAAGCTTCCGCCGCGGTAGTCGCTGCCGCCGTCTGCGCCGTGTCGGCCGCCGAACTGCACGCCGACAGGGTCAGCATGGCGCCGAGAAAAATCACGAGGCCTGTCCGTTTTTTCGCCTGAAATTTCTTCGTTTTCTCGATCCTGGTTGCTTTTTTCATCTATAATCGTTCCCTTCGGATTGAAGTTGGGTGAGCATGCTGCGGATGCAGACATCGTTGTTTCTGTCCTTATCCTAAGCTCCGAAGCTTTAGCAAATCTTAAAGAATGGGACCCGAATAATCTTTGCGGCAGATGTTTTGGACTGCCCGACACAGCAAAAGACCAAAAAATCCGTCGCTAAGACCAAAAATCCGTCTATTGAATCCACTATTTGTAAGCGCTACCATCTAAGAGAACTTAAAGCTACCGATCAGGGGGGATTAAGATGAATATTCGTACCTTCGCGAAACGCGCAGGTCTGCTGGCCGCCGTTTCCACACTCGCTTTCTCTACGGCTTGCAGCGGCGGCAGCGAAGCCGAGAAGGCTCCGACCGAAAAAGACGAAGCCGCAGGCAAACAGGAACAGGTCGCTTTCAAGGATATCGGCAGCGATATCCGGGGCAACGAAAAACCGACGCAGCAGCAGATCGACGAAGTGAACGGCACGCTCAACGATACATATCTCGGCGACATTTTCGATCAGCCTATCCCAAGCGACTACTCCGCTTATCCGGTTGAGGGCGACGTGACTTTGGACGTATGGATGGCAGCCCCCGCCGAAATCCCGGACATGAACAAGCAGCAGGTACAGGATCAAGTGGAAAAGCTGACCGGCATCAAAGTCAATTTCATCACGCCGCCGGTCGGACAGGAAGCGGATGCGTTCACGCTGATGATCTCGTCGGGCGAGCTGCCGGACATCATTATCGATCCGGGACGTTATCCGGGCGGGCTCGAAGCGGGCCTGAACGACGGCGCTTTTATCGACCTGACGGATCTGATCGAGAAGAATGCGCCGAACTACAACGCCTGGCGCACCTCCGACGAAATGCGCCGCAAAACGACGGTTACCGACAGCGGCAGACTGCTCGGCTTTTACGGGATCGCGCCTTATTCCGAGTGGATGTGGTTCGGCCCGCTGATCAAGAAGGAAGCCCTGGAGAAAACGGGTCTCGAAGTGCCGACCACCATCGACGAATGGCATACGTTCCTGACCAAAGCCAAAGAAGTCGGCTACACGGAACCGCTCAACTACGGATCTTCGTACGGACAGATTTTTACCGGGATCATCAACGGCGCTTACGGCGTGTGGGACTGGACGTTCATGGACGCGGACGGCAAAGTAGGATGGGGACCGGCCCAGCCGAAAGCCAAAGAGTATTTGGCGACGATGCAGCAGTGGAACAAGGAAGGACTGCTCAACCGCGACTGGGCGACGGCGGACTTCAATCAGCGAATGGCGACCGCGATCTCCGACAAGACCGCGATCATGATGGACTCCCCGGATACGATGTGGAGCTACTGGAAGCAGCAGAACGATATCGACTTCGTCGGCGCGCCGAACCCGGTGTTAAACGAAGGCGATCAGCCGCAGGTCAGCTACAAAAACTTCATGCGGACCGGTTCGAGCGCCGCAATCACCACGCAGGCGGAGAACGTCGAAGCAGCGATGGCCTTCCTGGATTTCGGCTACAGCAAAAAAGGCTGGGAAGTGTTCAACTACGGCGAATACGGCACGGTGCATCTGATCGACGCGGACGGCAAACCGTACTTCCCCGCCGATAGCTATATTTACAAAGACCCGGACGGACAGCCGGTTGCGACGACGCTGCACAAGTACCGGGTGCACGACTGGCCGAATATCCGCGACGAGCATAATTCCAACCCGCTGATCGTGGCCGAAGGCAGCTACTCCGGCGATATCCGCAAGACATGGACCGAAGAAATGGACGCGAGCGTCACCATGCCTCCGATCACATTCACCCAGGAAGAAGCGTCCCGCGAAGCCGAGCTCGGGAATCAGTTGGCTACGCTTCGGAGCGAGTATTTCGCCAAGATTATCATGGGCGAACTTCCGGTGGACGCCTACGACAAGTTCCTCCAGGAAGCACAGAAGATGGGTCTCGAAGAATTCGTCGCCCTGCATCAGGCAGCGCTCGACCGCTACAACCAACGTTAAAGCGGGGGCTGCCTCGCATGAATTCACAGGGAGGTGACTGACCGGTGCTTACGCTGCAAAAAAACAAAAAAACGGGCGGCTCGGCCCTTTCCGAACGCCCCCGCACGGCAGCGGTGATCAAAAAAGATGTGCGCAAAAACTGGTTCCCGTATCTGCTTGCCGTTCCCGTGCTGATCTGGTTTATCGTGTTCTGCTACGGACCGATGTGGGGTCTGCTGATCGCCTTCAAGGACTACAAGCCGCTGCTCGGATTTTCCGAAAGCCCCTGGGTCGGCATGAAGCATTTTGTCGACTTTTTCCAGGGTCCGTACTTCTGGCGGGTCGTCAAAAACACGCTGCTGCTGAACCTGTGGGGCATCGGCTTCGGCTTCACCGCCCCGATCATCCTGGCGCTGCTGCTGAACGAAGTCCGAAACAAAATGTTCAAACGCACCGTGCAGACGATCACCTACATGCCGCACTTTATTTCCCTCGTCGTCGTGGCCGGCATGATCCATATTTTCACGGCCGACCAAGGCATCATTACGCAGGCGCTTCAGTGGATCACGGGCAAGGAATACTCTTCCCTGCTTGGCTACTCCTACCTGTTTCGGCCGCTGTACGTGTTCTCGGGCATCTGGCAGAGCATCGGCTGGGAAAGCATTATCTACCTTGCCGCGATGGGCTCGATCGATACGTCGCTGTACGAAGCGGCGGATATGGACGGCGCGAGCCGGCTGCGCAAAATGTGGCATGTCACCCTTCCTCAGATTACGCCGACGATCGTCATCCTGTTCATTTTCGCGGTCGGCGGCCTGATGGCTTCCGGTTACGAAAAAATCATCCTGCTCTATAATCCGCTCACTTACGACACGGCGGACGTGATCGGGTCCTACGTCTACCGGCGCGGCCTGCGCGAAGCCAGCTTGAGCTATTCGACGGCCGTCGGATTGTTCAGCGCCGTCATCAATTTCGGACTGCTCTGGATGACCAACAGCATCGCCAGACGCAAGTCCGAAGTCAGTCTGTGGTAAAGCTCTGAACGAAAGGAGAGACACGCGCAAATGGTCCAATACAAATCGCTCGGCAACCGGCTGATCGACGCTTCGATCTATCTGCTGCTCGCCGCGCTGACGCTGGTCTGCCTGTATCCGATCGTGCATATCCTGTTCGCCTCGATGAGCAATCCGGCGCGGCTCGTCGCCCACAAAGGACTGCTGCTCGCGCCGCTCGGCTTCACGCTGGACGGCTACAAGCTGATCTTCCGCGATAACGCCCTGCTCGTCGGCTACGCCAATACGCTGCTGTATGTCGGGCTCGGCACGGCGATCAACATGGTCATGACGATCATGGGCGCCTATGTGCTGTCCCGGCGGGATCTGTTCTTCAAAAAGTACATCATGATCCTGATCACGATCACGATGTTTTTCGGCGGCGGACTGATTCCGTGGTTCCTGCTTATGAAAGACATCGGCCTGTACAACAACATCTGGGCGATGGTGCTGCCGGGCGCGATCAATACGTGGAACATGATTATTCTGCGCACCGGCTTCCAGTCGCTGCCTCAGGAACTGGAAGAAGCGGCGACGATCGACGGAGCAAGCTCGATGCGTATTCTGCTGAGCATTATCGTTCCGCTGTCCAAAGCGACGCTGGCCGTCATCTTCCTCTACTATCTCGTCGGCAACTGGAATTCCTGGTTCAACGCGATGGTGCTGCTGCAGGACCGGGACAAATTCCCGCTCCAGCTTCTATTGAAGGAGATTCTCGTCGCCAACGACACGAGCGCGGCCACCATGGGCAGTTCCGGCGGCGTGGTGATCGACAGCGCGGGCAGCGCCACCGCCCACCGAGAGCTGGTCAAATACTGTACGATCGTCGTCTCGACGCTGCCGATCCTGCTGGTGTATCCGTTCCTGCAGAAGTATTTCGTGAAGGGCGTGTACGTGGGATCGATCAAAGGATAACGACAGCAGCGCAAACGAATACGGACAAAAAAACGCCTTTCCCGGCCAATTCGGGCAAAGGCGCTTTTTTATTGTTCGAAATATCCGCCGTTCATCCAAGATCCTCCCGGGATCGCTTTCGTTACATTTGGCGAACGACTCGGGACGACAAATCGTTACGTTGAAGCAGCCAATCGGTCGACAAGAACGGCGGGATCGAACGGTTTTGCCGGAAGAACGTTTCTTTTTTCGGACTTATCCACCTGTGGATAATCGCCAAATTCGCGAAAAATCGGTTATCCACAGCTAAAAAGTTTTGCCGAACCCTTTTATTCCAGCCGAAGCCCCTGTGTGTAACTTGCTCCCCGAACTTATACCAGCGTCCGCGTCATGATCCGGTCGGTCTGTTTTTCGTCGAAATAAAGAAACAAGGACGTCGAGTCTACGGTGGACCGTTCCTTCTCCAACCGTTCGGCGTTAAAAGCGTTCTCCTGGCAAGGCTTTATATTCTCCGGCTTGTTTTGCGACGCGAACGTCTCGTTGAACGTCTCGATGCTGATCTCGCGCAGTATTTCCGTCATGGGCGGGCTTCCTTTCTGTTGCCGACAGGGGGCGGAGCGGGATCGTTTCAACCTGCGCTTCGTTGTCCTTTTCTCTTCCGGTTGACTAAAGATATAGCGGTGAGGGGAAAGGGCAAAGGCGCCTTTTCCTTCCGCTATCGGGGGAAAAGGCGCCTTATACGATACGGATTGCTGAAGCCGTTGGCCGGCGGATTATTCCGCCGTGCTGCCGGTGCCGGTCGTACCTGCCGTATCGGCCGCCGTGCCGCGCGGGCCGCGGCCGGTGCCGCCTTGGCCCGTTCCGCCGCCCATGCCGCCCGATCCCGCGGTAACGCCCGAGGCGTTAACCCAGGTCGTCGAGCCGCCGGCCGAAAATTCGAACGTCACGTATTCCGTGCCGCCGCTGTACGAACCGCCCGCGTAGAGACCGTCGAATTCCGTGCCGGTCGACGTGCCGCCGGTCGAGACCGTGTACGTCTCGCCCGCCGTCAGATCCGCGGAACTGACTACGACCGAACTGAACGATTTGGCCGGCGCGAACGTCAGGAGGGCATTGCCGTCGGCGTCTTCGACGTGTACGAGCGTTCCGGCCGCCTGCGTTTGCGAGAAGGCGATGCCCAACGAGAGCTGTTCGGACGAAGCCGAAGGTGCCTGCGCCATGCCGGAGCTGCCGGAAGCGATCAGCGTACCCCCGCCGATATTGAACGTGCCGTCGTAGTCGAGCGGTCCGTTGCCGTTGTCGGTCGGTCCGTTGACGATCGCGATGCCGCCGGTCATATGGATCGCACCGTTGGAATCCAGGCCGTCGCCGCCGGCGTCCACGGTCAGCGTACCGCCGGAGATATTCAATTCGGCATTGCTGGCGCCCGTCATGCCGCCCATGCCGCCCGTTCGATCCGGCATCGTGCCGTTTCCGGGCATCTGCGAAGCGGAAGAATCCGTATTCGCCGTCGAAGCGTCCGTTTCTTCGCTCGACGTTTCCGCATCGGAGCCGGCCGACTCGCTGTCTGCCCCGGCCGCTGCCGCTTCGTTTTCAGTCGTTTCCGCGTCCGCCTCGGTCGTTTCCGTTTCGGCCGCCGCAAGCGTCGGATCGTCGCCGGCCGCGTTCACGCCGTCGTCGGAAGCCGTTACGTCGATATCGCCGCCGGCAATATTGATGATATACCCTTCCAACGCTTCGTAACTGTTCGTCACGTCGATCGTACCGCCGGAAATTTCAAGCACCGCATCCGCGTGGAAAGCGTCGTCGCCCGTCGCCGCGTCGAACATGCCGCCCGCAATATTCACGTTCCCGTTGCTGTGCACCGCATCGTCGGCCGCATTGATCGTAAACGTCCCTTTATGGATGACCAGTTCGGTTCCGGCTTTGAACGCCTTCATGCTCTCGGTCGTTTCCGCTTCTTCCGCCGCCTCGTCGGCTTCGTCGGCCGGCGTCCAGCTTTCCGACATTTGTCCGCCGAAGCCGCCGCCCATTCCTCCGCCTTCGCCCGTACGCTGCGGACCGTTCTCATAACCGCCGCCGGTCGCGATATCGAACGTACCGCCGTCGATGACGAGCGCCGTTTCGGCCTGAACGCCATCCTTCGCTGCCGTAATATCGAAAGTGCCGCCCGAAATCGCCACAAAGCCTTTTGCCGGATCCGTATCGTCGTTGGACTTGATGCCGTCGCCACCGGCCGTCAACTTGAACGTGCCGTTCTCGATCACGACCCGGTCTTTGCCGACGATGGCGTCGTCCGCCGCTTTGACCGTTATTTTGCCGTTCACGATATTCAGGTTGTCTTTGCCGTGAATGCCGTCTTTGTAATTGCCGGTCACGTTCAGCGCGCCCGTGCCGTTGATCGTCAGGTCCGCTTTGCTGAAAACGGCCGCATCCGGCTCGTCTTCGCCTTCGGCGAACGTGTAGTCGGCAGCGTCGGCGAAAGTATTGACAGTACCCGCCGACAGCGTCACGATCACTTTATCCGCCGATTTGACGTAGAAGGGAGAAGTCGAATCGTTGGCGACGGTCACGCCTCTCAAGACGATATGCACGTCGTCCGTATCGGCAGCGTCGACGAGAATCTGTCCGTCCGTCAGCTTGCCGCTGATCACGTAGGTGCCGGCTTCGGAGATCGTTACCGTGCCGCCCGACGCTTTGGCGCCGGAACCGCCGACGGACGCACCCGTGCCGCTCAGCTTGATCGTCGTATACTCGCCGGTGCTCCACGACGTCGCATAATCTTTCGTTTTCAACGTGACGAGATCGGAGACCTTAAGGTTCGACACTTTCAGATCGGATGCCGCAGACACGGCCGTTCCCGAAGCGGAAGAGGCCGCCGTACCCGATGAAGACGTCGTCGTATTGGACGTGTTGGAACTCGTCGCGTTGATCAGATAGCCGCTGTCGGCATTCCAGGTCAGTCCTTCCGCCGCGGCCGGCAGAACGCTTGCCGAGGTCAGCAGCGCCGCGCCGAGCAGGCCGGCTGCCGCCATTTTCGGCTTCGCTTTGAATCTTTTTGTTTTCCGGATCTTGGTTGCCTTTTTCATAACCGTCATCTTCCCTTCTTCTATTAATATTCCGCCGTTACCGGAGGAGCCATCGTCAGCGACAGGTCGAGATTGCCGTTGCGGGTCCGGATCGAATCGAGGAACGCTTTCTGGTCGAGGCTTTGATCCATGGTGACGGAATACACGAGTTCGTACAGGCTGCCGAGCTCGGTCGTGCGGATCTTCTTCAGTTCGTGCTGCACGCCGTATTTTTGGAACACTTCTTCAAAGGCTTCTTCGTAGCCGAGATTTTCGGGAATGGTCACTTTGAGCGTTTTCTGCTGCGACTTGCGGGTACCGAATTTGAAGACGCTGAGCGCGAACATGACGACGCAGAGGATCAGGGTGAACAGCACCGCGTAACCGAGCGATCCGACGCCGCAGGCCAGGCCCGCCGCCATCGTGAACAGGACGTAGGTAATGTCTTTGGGATCGCCCGCCGCGCTGCGGAAGCGGATGATCGAAAAGGCGCCGGCCAAGCTGAACGCGCGGGCCACGTTGCTGCCGATCATCAGGATGATGACGGCGACGACGATCGGGAGAATGACCAGCGTCAGCGTAAAGCCCTGGGTATACGTCGCTTTGTTGGTCTTCATGTAGGTTAAGCTGATGATCATGCCCAGAATTACCGCGAGGGCAATCGTCATCAGCGTGTTGGTCAGGGTCAGGTCGGTGGTGCTTGTCGTCGTGCTGTTAAGGATAGAATCAAGCATAAAGCACAGTCTCCTTTTCTACTTTGCCGTTTCTCAGCATTTTTTTGTATTCGTTGCCGTATTTCGAAAAGCTCGTGCGGTACAGTCCGTGCTCGGACAGCATTTTGGACAGCCAGGCCGGTACCGTCTTCTCGGCTTTGACTTCCATCAGCCATTGGCCGGGTTCCATCAGCTGTTCGCCGTAATCGCCGCGTTCCAGCTTGACGTCGTAACGGCGGCAGCGGATATTGGTATCGAACGTGATGCGCAGGTCGCGGCTCGTTTTGTCGAACAGCGCTTTGCGATCGTAAGAGAGATATACTTTCGGTTCCAGGTCGTACAGCCGGAGGAAGTATTCGATCTCGTCGACCACCTGCGGATTCATGTAAGGCTGAAGCTCCGGCGGGTGTCCCGTGCGGACGAATTCGTAAGCTTCGCTTAGTTTCAACGCCGTCCGTCTTTTATTGACCAGGCCGAACACTTTCTTTTTGATTTCGAGATAAACTTTCGCGTCTGCGCTGGGTACGCCGTAAGCACGGAGGCGAAGTTTTTCTTTGTATTTCGGTTTGGCGAGACTTTGGCGGATCAGCGAATCGTGCGGAGTATCGAAATACAGGTTGCTGATCGAATAAAATTCGTTTTTGTTGTATTCGTCTTTCTCCATATATTCCAGCAGCGCCGCGTAAATTTTGAGGTAAGCGGCATGATCCATCAAGTATTTGCTCTCGTATCGGTTGAAGACTTCAATCGCCATGGTTCATCGTTCCTTTCGCTCGTCATTGTCGGTCTTCCCTTGCCATATCCGTATCTTAAGACCGCAACCTTTAGCGAATCTTAAACGATCGTGAAGTTTGTAAAATGCCGCGGCGGAAAGCCGTATTTTTTTACATCCTTTTTACAAAAGGAAGTTTCGAATATCTGGCTTTATCGTTTTGCGCGATCGGTTTGCACAGGCCGGAACGAGGCGGCATAGAGACTGCACGACAATCCGGCCAAAAGAAAAAGAGAACCGGCCTGCCGGTTCTCTTTTTCTTGACGGATGTATGTTTGACAGACGATCATTGCCCCGTATATCGGAACGAATAAATATGAGTCCGCGTCAAATCGATGACCTTTTTGATGAAATCCTCCTGCGATTCCCGAAATCCTCCGGCAATCCAATTCATAATCAACCCGTAAAAACCGTAGGCCGTATATCGTTTGAAATAATCCATATCGACCGGCCGATTATCAATCGTCTCGAACGTAAACTGCTCCATATAGATTTTCAAAAAAGTCCGGGGAATCGCCGTATGCAAACCGGGCAGGGTATCTTCATATTGGATCAATTCAAAAAAGTCACGATGCTTATATATGTAAGTCAGAATATTGAACGAAGGCACATCGAGAGAAGCGGAATACACTTTATTGCCGGGTACATAGGATTTGCCGACCGAATCCTCCAAGCCTTGAAGCATGCCGATCAGCAGATCTTCGGCCAAGGCCGGCTTATCCTGATACTGCACGTAGAAAGTACTTCGGTTATAGGCGGCCGTGTCTACGATATCCTTCACCGTTACGGCATGATACCCTTTGGATTTGATCAACTCAATCAAGGCTGCTTTAAAATGTTCTTTGGTCCGATTACGGCGCGGGGACGCCGCATTTCGCGCTTCCGTCATGCTGCTCCTCCTTATAGGCAAGACACTTCGGCCGGATGTGTCTATGAACCCGACATTTACCGGCACGTTAATGATTGTTATCGACAACCATTGGAGTAAAATAAAGTTGTGAACAAAATAGCACAATTTCGAACTCGGAAACTTTTGAAATGGAGTCCGGCTCGATCTATCTATTATACGGGAGGAATTCGATATGGGAAAATTGCAAAATAAAGTGGCGCTCATCACAGGCGGCGCATCCGGAATCGGAGCGGCGACTGCGCGTTTATTCGTGCAAGAAGGAGCCAAAGTCGTGCTGGCCGACCTGAACGAAGAGAAAGGCAAGGCGTTTGAACAGGAGTTGAAAGCGCTTAATGCCGAAGCCGTATTTATCAAAGCCAATATTACGAACGAAGAAGAAGTGGCGAACCTGTTCAAGCAGGCTATTGAAGCATTCGGCAAAGTCGATATCGTATTCAACAATGCCGGAATCGGGCGCGTTCAACCTTCTCATGAATTGGACTACGCCGAGTGGCGCAATACCGTCAATGTCGATCTGGACGGCGTGTTCCTCGTTGCGCGCGAAGCCATCCGCGAAATGCTCAAAGCGGGCGGCGGTACGATCGTGAATACGGCTTCCATGTACGGCTGGGTCGGTTCGCCGGGGTCGGCAGCTTATAACGCAGCCAAGGGCGGTGTCGTAAACCTGACTCGTTCCCTGGCACTGGAATACGCGGATCAAAACATTCGCGTGAATGCGCTCTGCCCGGGCTTTATCGACACGCCGATCATCCCGGAGGAGAGCAAAAAAGAGCTGGCCGCCGCTACGCCGATGAAGCGTCTCGGACAGGCCGAGGAAATGGCTTCGGCCGTATTGTTCCTGGCAAGCGACGATTCTTCGTACATGACGGGCGGCAGCCTGATTCTGGATGGCGGATACACCGCGCAATAACAAGACTTGCGCTTATAAAAGCATAAAATAAGGAGGCTGTTTTCACATGAGTACATTTGACGGAAAAGTGATCGTAATTACGGGCGCAGCCGGAGGAATCGGCAAAGTAACGGCTCAAAAGCTGGCTGAGCAAGGAGCAAAATTGGTATTGGTAGACTTGAATCTCGAAGCCGTTCAGCAGGTCGTCTCCGAGCTGGGACTGGATTCGGAATGCGCGGTCGCGCTGCAGGCCAACGTTGCCAACGAAGAAGAAGTCAAGGCTTACGTCGATGCCGCCGTAGCGAAGTTCGGCAAGATCGACGGCTTCTTCAACAATGCGGGAATCGAAGGCACGACGGCCAACATCGAAGATTACCCGACCGAGACCTTCGACCTGGTCATGAGCGTAAACGTAAAGGGTACGTTCCTCGGCTTGAAATACGTGATCCCGGTCATGAAAAAGCAGGGCTACGGCAGCATCGTCAACACGGCTTCCGGCGCCGGACTGATGGGCACGCCGGGATTCGTCGGCTATAACAGTTCCAAGCATGCCCTGATCGGCATGACCCGGGTAGCCGCGCAGGAGACCGCTCCGTTCGGCGTACGGGTCAATGCCGTCGCACCGGGCGTAATCAATACCCGGATGATGCGTCAGATCGAAAAAAACACCGTGCCGGGCGATGTCGAAGGCGCTCAAAAAGCATTCGGCGCGGCCGTGCCGATGGGACGTTACGGCGAGGCGGCGGAAGTAGCGAACGTGGCGGTCTTCCTGCTGTCCGACGAGGCCTCTTACGTCTCCCAATCTATCTATACGGTAGACGGCGGCCAACTGGGCCAGTAATCGATCGGACGCTCCGCTTTTTCGAAAAGGCGCTTTCCAACCGGAAAGCGCCTTTTTGCATGCCTCCAAAACGGCCGGCCGCAGACAGTTTCCGTGCAAACTCTTAAGGTTGATTAAAGAATTTCCCGATATAATGAAGGCAATCCAACGCAAAACGACGAACAAATTCAACCAAACTCAAACAGAGGGTGAAGATAAAGATGAGAATCCTGATCGTGGAAGACGAACAGCACCTGGCGGAAGCCCTGTCCCAAATTCTGAAAAAGAACAACTATTCGGTCGATGTCGTGCATGACGGCGAAGACGGCCTGGATTACGCGCTTAGCGGTATTTACGACCTGCTGCTGCTCGATATCATGCTGCCGGGCATGGACGGGATCAGCATTCTCAAGACCGTACGGAGCAAAGGCATGGCCGTGCCGGTCATTCTGCTGACAGCCAAAGGCGAGATTCCCGACAAAATCGCGGGGCTGGACCACGGGGCGGACGATTACGTGGCAAAGCCTTTCTCCTCGGACGAGCTGCTGGCGAGAATCCGGGCAGCCATGCGGCGCAAAGGCGAAGTCATGCCGGAAGACGCTCTGAAATACGGGGATCTGGAACTGAATGCGACCAATCCGAAGCTGACCGTGCGCGGCAAGGAAATCAAGCTCAACCCGAAGGAAAGCGAACTGCTGGAACTGCTGATTCTGCGCAGGCAGGCGGTGACGTCCAAGGAGCAGATCATCGAGAAGCTGTGGGGATTCGATTCGGAAGCGGAGCATAACAACGTGGAAGTGTATATTTCTTTTTTGCGTAAAAAGTTGAATTTCCTCGGCTCGGACACGCGCATTTCGACGATCCGGAGCGTAGGTTACGTGCTGGAGGAGGGCAAAGGCTGATGGGAAAAAGAACCGGCACGGCCGTCAAACACGACCTCTCGAATCCGCTGTTCAGGAAACTGCGCGACCGCTTCCTCATCGTCAATCTGGTTACGATCGTCGTCATTATGCTGGTGGCTTTCGCGACCATCTATACCATCACTTACCGGCAGGTGCAGGGCGAGATCGGCATGGATCTTGCGCGAACGACCAATATGTACCGGGACGGCGGGGGCGGAGGAGAGCCTCGGGGCGACAACGTCGACGGAAATCTGCCCGGCGGAGCGGCCGACGATACGGCAGCCGGTCAAGGCGCGGCGGGAGATGCGGGCGGCGGCTTCAACGGAGGGATGGGCGAACCGCCGGCAGACGGCGGGATGGGCGGGAACGGCACGCCGCCGCAGCGCTCCGTATCGTTCATGCTGCGCACCGACTCGGCGGGTACCCTGGCGGAGACGGAATCCCGCTTCGGCATGACCGACGAGTTCTATGCCGAAGCGCTCCGGCTGGCGTCGGCGGACGGCGGCGACCGCGGCGAATTCATGCTGGACGACAGCCGCTGGACGTTCAGCCGGGTGCAGACCGGCAGCGAGGCAATGTACGTCTTTATCGATACGACGGCACGCCAAGCAATCCTTAAGACGCTGATCTATACGTTTACGGCCGTGGGATTGGCCATGCTCGTCGTGCTGTTCTTCTTCAGCCGCTTCTTCGCGAACCGCTCGATTGCGCCGGTGCGCGAAGCGTTCGAGAAGCAGAAGCAGTTTATCGGCGACGCTTCGCACGAACTCAAGACGCCGCTTGCGGTCATCAATACGAACGCCGACGTGCTGCTCGCGAACCGCGACGAGAGTATCCGCAGCCAGGAGAAATGGCTGCTCTACATCAAGTCGGAGACCGAACGCATGGCGAAGCTGACCGGCGATCTGCTGTATCTGACCGAGATGGACGATTCGCGGATGCGGATGATCCGGTCCCGCTTCGATCTGAGCGAAGCGGTCGAGAACGTCATGCTGACCATGGAAGCCGTCATTTTCGAAAAGGATCTGTCGCTCGATTATGGGATCGAGCCGGATCTACACCTTGTCGGCAGCCGCGAGCAGATCGTGCAGGTGGCGATGATCCTGCTCGACAACGCGATCAAATACGCGAACCCGCGCGGCTCGGTCAAACTATCTCTCCAACGCGAGAACGGCGAAATCTCACTTGCCGTAACCAATACCGGCGAAGGCATTCCCGCCGAGCATCTGCCGCGAATCTTCGATCGCTTCTACCGGACCGACCAGTCGCGGACCCGTTCCCAGGGCGGGCACGGCCTGGGTCTTGCGATCGCGAAGTCGATCGTCGAACAGCACAAAGGGCGGATCTCGGTCAAGAGCACAGTCGGGGAAAAGACGACGTTTATCGTGCAGTTTCCGGCATGAGCAAAAAGCCTGCCCGACTTCCATTCGGAAACCGGGCAGGCTTTGGCGGTGTGTTCAAAAGCATTTGCGTATTAAATTGGGCCTGAAACAGTCTCCAAGCCATGAACGAGAATGAACAGCATCCGAACAGCGCAACGATCAAGATCATGAGGCTGACGCTGATTCCGATCACTCGGTTTGGCTGTGCGTTTGGACAAGCAGGTGCATAAACAGATAACCGAAGACGGCTACAACGGTTAGGATAATTAAAGCGACGGCGGTTAACCTCCTTATTTCAAATAGTCGGGCTTTGTCCAGGTAAACGCATGGGAAATCGGAGTCGGAGTCGCCGCTTCGCTTGCACTTTTGCAGTCGCCTGTGAATCCGCCTTGAAACGTACAAGCCCAACCGAAGCTTCGGTTCTTAGTCGCCGCGCGTTTCTACGGTCAGCTCGAACCCTCCCGCTTTACTCCCGTTTTCCGTATTCTCGACGGCCGGCGTCAGCGTCCAATGCAGCAGTCCGCCGGCTTCGTCCGTCGTCAGCACGGCTCCGGCGATCGGCGCCTCTTCGCCGATCTCTTCGCCCAACGCGGCCGAAGCAAAAGCCAGCAGCGGACGCAGCACGTCACGCTCCTGGAACCCGCCCAGGATCAATCCGCCCCAGACGCGGTTCGCCAGCTCTTCGAGCAGCCGGCGCTCCGACGGGCGGAACCCTTCGCCGTAACGGGTAGACGCGTGCAGCCGCCCGCTCTCCAGGTCTTCCAACAGGTCGCCGGCCAGCGCCATCAGGTCGGCATCCAGCCCTTCCGAACGCCCTTCCGCCTGCAGACGGCCGTTCAAGTCGTTGATCCGGTCCACGTAATGCGTGCGCGGAGCAAATGCCGGATCGGCTTTTTTGAGGCTTGCGAACTTCGCCGAGTCGATCACGGCAAACTCTTTTTCGATGCAGCACTTCTTGTACTTTTTGCCCGAACCGCAGAAGCAGGGGTCGTTTCTTCCGATTTTCAACATACTCTCTCCTTTTGTTGCGGCTGTTCCGCCCTTTTCTTCCGGTTGATCCTGTTCATGCGTATCTTCGGTCCGAATGTTTCTATTCAAGTCTTTCCGCGGCTGCCGGTTCCGGCGCTGCAGCCCGGATCGGCGCATATTCGTTCAGCCTGCCCTCGTACGCCAGCTCCAGCCGCTCGTTCTGGCGGAAGTCGTCGGGCGTCACGAGCGCGGGAAGCTTGTTCCAGATCTTGATGCCCGAACGGTGCAGAATCTCGGCCACGAACTGCGAGCAGAAATACGAGTTGCTGAACTCCACCGGCTCTTTGAGCGCTACGCCGATAATGCCCAGCAGATTATAGAGGTATTTTTCCCGGCTGCGGATAAATACGTTCAGCACCCGCCGCATTTTCTCCACTTCGCGCTCCGTCACCTGCAGTTCGTAGATGACGCAGGTCGTGTTCGGGTAGCGGCTGAACGTTCCCGTACGGATATCTTCGCGGACAAAGCCGCCGTCGATCGGATTGTACGGGTTTTTGCGGCCGAAACTGTACAGTTCCGTCAGCTCGCGGTCGAACGCGATCGAGGCATGATTGTAGGGGGCACGCGTATACGTTCGAATCATCTTCGTAAACAGCGTGCCCGTATTCGTCAGCAGAATATATACGGACCGTTGATCCGTCATCATCGCTCTCCCCTTCCGGGACAAGTTTCGTCTTGCGCCTTTTTGAATGGTTCCTTTATGATAGCATACGCAGGCTTACACGGACTGCTACTTTAACCCTAAGTTGGTGATCCCTTGCTCAGTTCCTATATTGTGCTTCTGCTTGTTCTTGCCGTGCTGATTGCCGCCAACCTCGTCTACGCGTTCGCCAGCCGGCGGCACCGCGATAAAGACTACTCGCCGATCGGCACCCGGATGAAAACCTGGTGGGGCATGTTCTTCATTTTCTGCCTGGCTACCCTGTTCACGCCCGCCGTATCGCTGGTCTCGCTGATGGTCCTCTGTTTCTTCGCGCTCAAAGAATACTTCTCGATGATCCGGGGCACGCGCAAAGCGGACCGGCGGCTGTTTCTATGGGCGTATCTCGCCATTCCGGTGCAGTTCTACTGGATTTATACCGGCTGGTACGGCATGTTTATCGTATTTATTCCGCTGTATGTGTTCCTGATCCTGCCGATCCCGCGTCTTCTGGGCCAAGGGATATTCGGCTTCCTGCGCAGCGTCAGCTCGACCCAGTGGGGGCTTATGCTTATGGTGTTCGGGCTCAGCCACCTGGCGTACTTCCAGTTCGCGACGCCGGAATACGGAGGCGGGCTTGTCCTTTTCCTCGTCGTGCTCACGCAGTTGAACGATGTAATCCATACGGTCGTCTCGCTTTATTTCGGCAAAAAGAAAGTCGTTCCGACCTCCAATCCCTATCTCACCTGGGAAGGATTCGTTTGTTCGTTTCTCGTCACGACGGGAGCTTCGACGCTGCTGGCTCCGTATCTGACCCCGTTCAGTCCCGCCGCGGCGGTGTGGTTCGGCGCCCTGCTGGCACTCGCCGGATTCTTCGGCAGTCTGACCGTCTCCGTGCTGAAGCGCGATCTGCTGGTAGGAGACGAAGACAAAGCGGCTACGCTCAAGAAAAGTTATCTGAGCCAAATCGACAGTTTGACGTATACGGCGCCCGTGTTTTTCCATACGGTACGATACTTCTTCGATTTTATGTGAAAAAGGGATCCGGACAAAGAATGCGGGAGCGGCCGCGCTTCGTTCGCCGTGAGCGGGCGCGGCTTTTTCGCGTCCGTCCGGCCCGGCTTCCGGCGCTCACCTGCCGCCGTTTCCGTTCCCTTCCTTTCTCTTGTACGCCAGCGGCGTGATTCCCGTCTTCACCCGGAATTTCTCGATAAAATGGCTGGCGCTCGCAAATCCGACCCGATAAGCGGTCTCCGTTACGTTAACGTCTCCGCGCAGCAGTTCCATCGACCGGCGAATCCGGTAATCCGTCACATAGCCGAGCGGCGTTCCGTTCAGAAATTTCCGGAAATAGCGGCAGCATTCCGACCGGCTCAGATTGCCCGCGTCCGCGATGTCCTGCAGCTTCACCGGCTCGGCGTAATGCCCATGGATCCAGTTCAGCATATTCTTCATCCGCCGGTTCCGCATGCCCCGTTCTTCGTCCGGATCGGGCCGGGGTCCTCCCGCGATCACGCCGCGCCACAGCGCGGTCAACCGGGAAGCGATCTCCATCTCGTAAAAAGGCGTCTTCTCCTCCAGCAGCCGGTGAACGGCGCCGACATGGCCGAGCAGCTGCCGACCCCGGGACGTGCGTCCGTCGAAGCGTACATAAGGCAGTCCGGCCGCGCCCGCATACGGCGTCAGGTAGGCGTCGTGCAGCTCCTGCGGCAGCAGGAAGCCGGGCGTCGCATTCAACGACAGATACACGCAGCCCGAACGGGCCCGATCCTCCGCGCCGTGCAGGCAGCCCCCGTTGATAAACAGGCCTTCGCCTTCGCGCAGCGTCAGCTCTTCGTCGTTGACCCGGAAGACGCCTTCGCCCCGTTCGACGCGCACGATCTGGATCTCGTCGTGCCAGTGCAGCGGAATACGGCCTTGGAGATGACGGTCGATCCGCGTCTTGTAACAGGCGACGGGCAGCAGCGCCGTACGGTGCAAGGTCAGCTCCCGCAGACTGCCCGTTTCGATAGGGAATTCCCGAACTTGCATAGGCTCACCTCAATATCCCGATAGTTTTGAGTGATATTCGCGTATTTTTCACAGCTTTTTCCGATTAGAATCATCCTATCACGACAGAACGATTCCCGGTAGGCAGAGGGCCTCCGCATCGGATACGGAGAGGATGGGAAGTCATATGACCGACAAGACCGGCAGAATCCCGCGTTCAAACGGCACGGACGCACTTCTGCTGCCGAAGGACGGCGACTTCGGGGAAACGGAGGCGCAGCAGCCGGAGAATGCCGCCGCCAGCGCAAAAGGCCCCGATCCGCGAAGCGGATCGGGACACGGGCTCGGCAGCCGCAAGACCGCCCTGTTCTTCGTCATCGCGGGCGCGGTGCTGTGGGGCGTGGGCGGTACGGTATCGCAGAAGCTGATGCACCATTACGCCGCGGATTCCGCCTGGCTGGTTACGATCCGGCTTCTGGTCGCCGGTCCGCTTCTGCTGCTCCTTCAGTTTGCCCTGAAAGGCCGGCGGCAGATTCTCGGAATCTGGAGAGACCGCGGCACCGCGCCGATGCTGCTGATCTACGGACTGGCCGGCATGCTCGCCGTCCAGTATACGTTCCTGACGTCGATCCGCTACGGCAACGCGGCGGTGGCGACGCTGCTCCAGTATCTCGCGCCGGTCGCCGTGCTGCTGTACTTCCTTCTGCGCACACGCAGGGCGCCGTCCCGACTGGAGCTGGGCACCGCGGGTCTGGCGCTGGCCGGCTGCTTCATGCTGCTGACGAACGGCTCGCCGTCGTCGCTGTCCGTTCCGGCGGCCGCCGTCGTCTGGGGACTGCTGTCCGCGGTCGCCGCCGCGTTCTATACGCTGGCCGCCGTGCCGCTGCTGCGCAAATACGACTCGCTCGTCGTGGTCGGCTGGGCCATGACCGTCGGCGGCCTGGCTCTGAGCTTCGTCCGGCCGCCGTGGAACTCTCCCTGGCCGCCGCTCGACGCCGCCGGTTACGGCTATCTGGCTTTCGTGCTGGTCTTCGGCACGACGCTGGCGTTCTGGTTCTATATCGAGAGCCTGCGCGGTCTTCCGCCGCAGGAGACGATCCTGCTCGGCAGCCTGGAGCCGCTCGCGGCGGTGCTGACCACCGTGGTCTGGCTGCACGAGCCGTTCGGCCTATGGCAGTGGGCAGGCACGTTCTGCATCATCGCGGTCGTGCTGCTGATGAGCCTGGGCGGGAATCGGCGGCAGCGGGGATCGGGGCGGCATTGACGGGGCGGGGTAGGCAGACCGGACAAAAGGCGGCGGCAGCTTCGCTCCGGCGAACCTTCATAGGCGTGCCGATCCCCGGCCTATAAGGTTCCCCAATACACTTCCGTCTCGTAATCGAAAAAGACATTCCCGCCCTGCTGCGTCGCGTCGAAAATCCGGCGCAGCTCTTCCGTCATCGGCTCGTGGTTCGGATGCCCGGGCGCCGGCGCGTACGGCGAGGAATTCAAGCGGCCGCTCAGTCCTTCGAAATCGAATGCCTGACGATTGGCGAACTTCGCCAGCGTCATCCGGCCTTTTCCGAAAAAGCGTTCCAGCTCTTCCGTTTCGACGTTCGACGTGTTCCGGTGGTTCACCTGATGATAATCGGTTCCGTAATCCTGCAGGATCCGCTTGAATTCTGCCCGGTCCGCTTCCCGGTCGAACCACTGGAACGCCTGCGCGTACACGATCGCGCCTACGCCGCCGTTCGGCCGCGGCGTCGACCGATCGGTAACCCGGCCGGCATTTGACGTAAGCCTCCACCCGCTCGGAAAAACGCCGTTTGCTGTCCGTTCCGCGATCCCTCCCGTATATTCAGCTTCATTAAGACTAAGGTGAACATAGTAACTCGTCATGTTCAGAATGTTCAGGCTTGCCCGGCTCAATGCCCATTGAACCAGCATCGAGCACAGTACTGCCAGCAAGGAACACACCAATAGTTGACTTGTCATGTAAATAAACAGCTGAAATGAGCTTGCTCCCAGAGCTTTCCTCAATGAAATTTCTTTCCTTTTAGATAGATCCAAAGATAACTTATGTTTACGCAGTTGATCAAAGCGATCAAAAACAGTTTGTAAGGATAACCCATTACCTCGTTGACGCCTTGTCTGGTATTCTTCTCCCTTTGATAATTTTCGTTTTCGTTAACGACAGCTGCTTGAACACCCGGCTCGATGTCGGTAATTGCGGTGATAAAGCGTTCGATTTCGGCTGTAGGATCGGCATTCGATCTGACGATGAAGCGAAGCAAATGCCGTTTCTCCATTTCTTTCTTTATCGAATCGGGAAGATCTTTAATATCCATATATATTTTGAAATTATAGACATTGATCAATTTTTCGCCTCGATCTTCCCCTGCAATACCCATAACTCGGTAAGTCTTGTCTTCTATGTTCAATGGCCCGATATGATCGGATACAAGCCGGCCTACCACAATCTCGTTAGATTTGTTCGAATCGATAGACGTCCCCTGGAGAAGAGGCGGCGTCCAATCGCCGGGACTCACCAACCCCACGACCGCAACCTGACCGACTTTTGGAAGAACCAATGTCATATCTTCAGTGAGTACGCTGGCTTCTTTAAAAAAGCTTTTGCTTTATTTTGAATGTCGGACAGGTCGGCTTCTTCTGCATTTTTCAACGTAACCGAATAGTAATTTTGAATGTGTCCGTTCTTGGAATGATAAAAATGTTCATCGTAATAACGCTGGGTGGAAAGTGCCACAAGAATAGGAAGTACGGTAAGAAGAAATCCGATAAAAAGCATACTGAATATCTTCTTGCTTGCCAGTATGGCTTTCAAAACCTGTCGCATGGTCGCCTCCAATAAGTAAAACGTGAATAAGGCGTAGTCGGCCTTATTCACGTTATGTAAGATTAGCAGCTTGACCAACCTTAATCCGAGGTTTTCGTTCGTCTGAAACGCACACGCTTTAGATGCGATTTAGGTGGGCGTAACCTTACATTTAACTTGGTCAACGTATAGAGATTATCTAAAATCGATGGCTTTGGACACGTATGCGCTATCTCCTACCATCACCCATTCGTGCGTCGAAGTTCCGCTACTCACAGCACCTGAAGTAAGGAAATTGCCGGAAACGGAATCGGTCGATGCAGCAGGATTTTTCTCGTTGTAAGAAGAAGAACTGTCATTTGTTCTGGCCGAAACCGTCATTCTGTAATAATAAGGTTCGTTTGCTTTACTGGTGACCGCATTGATATTGGCTCTTGCACCAGATCCGTACCAATTAGCGGTAGAGTGCCAATCGATCGAAGCAAAAGAGACAGACGACATGGTTCCTACCAAGACAGCCGCAATACCAAGCGATGCGAAAGACTTTTAGAACAAGTTTTTCATGTGAAAACCTCGTTCCTCTTTTGGGTTAATTTTACTTAAAACTAAATAATAACATGGAGTTTTTTTGTTTGGTTCAATTTTTACTGTGTTTAACATGAAATTCACTTGAAGATAATATTTAATAGAATAATCACAGTGAATTGAGATACATTTCTTGGTCAGTTTTTCGAAGTCTTCCGCTCACGTACGCTCAAGATTACGCCCAGGATCACGATAATCCCGCCGATCCAGTCATCCGGGCGCAGGCTTTCGCCGAGCAGGAAGATCGACAGCGCCACTCCGATGATCGGAACGAGATTCATGAGCGCCATCGCCGTGCCGGCCGTAAGTCCGCGCAGCCCGAAATTGTACAGCATGAACGCCGCAACCGAGCAGAAAACGCCGAGGTACAGCAGGATCCACAGCGATTCCGCCGTCGGCGTCTCCCACTGCTTCCGTTCGATCAGCGCCAGAGGAATAAACGCGATCGTGCCGGCCACCGTCTGATAGAAAGACACCGTGACCATCGAATAACGTCCGACGACCCTGCGCGTGGCGAAGTTGTACACCGCAAACACGAAGCCCGCCGCGATCAGCATCAGATTGCCGACCAGCTCGTGCCCGCCGCCTTCCCCGGGGCCGCCGCCCGAGATCCGGTACACCCCGAAGATCGCCATCGATATCCCGATTCCCCGCATCCACGAGATCCTCGTTTTGAAAAAGAAGAATTCCAGCAGCGCCGTCACCGCCGGATACGAAGCGACGATCAGCGCGGCGCTCGACGCCGTCGTCAGCTGCACCCCGATATTTTCGAGCGCGAAATATACCGTGGTCCCGAGCAGACCGCTTAGGGCCATCATTCCGAGGTCTTTCGGAGCCGGCCGCGTAAACTCGCGCCGCAGCAGCAAGGCGGCGCCCAGAATAACCGAAGCTATCGCGAAACGCGCGGCGCCCAGCGTCAGCGGCGGGAACGAAGCGTACGCGATCTTGGTGCCGACAAAAGACGTGCTCCACAGCAGTATCGCAATTAACGCGGCGATCAGGTAAAGTGTCCGGGCATGCGAAAGCCGGCGATCGCTGCCCATGATTGCGTCGTCCCGATCGATCTCGCGCCGAATCGGCGTTTTCGGCAGCTGCTGCCGAATTTCCTGTTCCGTTAAAACTTCGCCTTGGCCGCTTTTCTCCGTGCCCTGCCGATGTTCGTTCGGCTCACGGCTTTGTTTGGTGATCGATCCCATTTCCGCACCTCCGTAAACGTCTTTTTGCTATCCTGCATATAGTCGCTACCGTTGTAGTCACTAGTATAAAGATATAGCATCGGCGCTGTACGGTGTCAAGCACAATGTGGGATAATGGAACCAAGCATCCCGCGGCAACGCGGACTGCATCGCAACAAGATTGCTGGGAGGCTCAAGCATGAAACCCGAGATTATCAAACTGCTTCAGGATTTGAACTTTACGGAATACGAAGCCAAGGCGTACCTTGCGCTGCTCGATAAATCGCCGCTGTCCGGTTATGCCGTCTCGCTCGGCTCGGGCGTTCCCCGTTCCAAAATCTACGAAGTGCTCGGCGGATTGGTCGAACGCGGAGAAGTGCTGATCAGCCACGAAGAACCTTCGCTCTATACGCCGCTGCCGCCGCAGGAACTGGTCCGGCTGAAGAAAAAACGCGCCGAAGCGTCGTTGGAAGCGGCGGAGACGGCGCTCGAGCATTATTCGTTCGTCTCGTCCAACCGCGAGAACATCTGGAACATCACGGGCACCGACGCCATTCTCGAACGGGCGGCCGAAACGATCGGACGCGCCGGAACCCGGGTGCTGCTCGAGATCTGGCCGGAAGAAGCGAAGCTGCTGGAACCCCAGCTTCGCGCCGCATCGGAACGCGGGCTCGACGTGCTGCTCGTCGTCTACGGCGAACTGGATTTCGACTTTGCCCAGGTGTATCCGCACGACTCGAGCGACGAGATTACCCGGGAATACGGCGGACGCTGGATCGTCGTCAGTGCCGACGACCGCGAAGTCGTCGCGGGCATCGTCTCGCTGGGAACGGACAGCCGCGCCGCCTGGACGCTTCATCCGGGACTTGTCATGCCGATCACGGAAGTGATCGTGCACGACCTGTACATTTACGAGCTGATGCAGGCGCATCGCGAGACGCTCGAAGCGACGTTCGGACCCAATCTGATCGATCTGCGCAGACGCTATAATGCCGGTCCGACCGGCTACAGTATGGCGGCCAGACTGGGACTTGGCGGATAGACGGCGGCAGGGCTGCCGGTCCGAATACTCCAACACAAAAAGACCGCCCGCCATCGGGAAGATGGCGGGCGGTCTTTCGTACGGGGAGGTTTGATACTGCGATTCCCCACAGATAGAAGACGCCCCAAACCACAAGCCCAAACGGAGAAAGGTCGATTAGAAAAGGAAGAAGTCGTAATTCATGAGGGCAGCTCCCGCGATGGATTTAACCTTCGAAGTTTCGTTGTGGCCTCTATCATACGGCAAGCCGGGCGAAACTACACGACATTTCCCGATAAATCGCATCCTTTTGTTCTTCCGATCCGACTGAAATCGCTGGTATACTGACTTCAACCGACTATTCCAAATTTGAAGGAAAGGATGAGTGACTTCCATTTCGCCTATCGCCCACAAAAAAGTCACCTGGCTTGAACTCTTCTACGATCTGATCTACGTGGCGGCCATCTCGGTCACCGCGCATGTACTCGCCCATTCCCATCACGGCGCGATCGCGCCGGATACCCTGCTGAAATACATCCTGATCTTCGTTCCGCTTTGGTGGGCCTGGACCGGCTTCACCGTCTATGTGAACCGCTTCGGCAAAGACGATACCGTGCAGCGGATCGCTTATTTTGTCCAAATGGCGTTTGTCATCGTCATGGCGGCCAGCATCAATCTGGACTTCGGTTCCTACTACCCGGCCTTCATGCTCGGTTACGTCGGGATTCGTCTGTCGACCGTGGCCATGTATGTGCGCAGTTGGCTGCAAAAAGACGGCGAGCCGCGCCGCATCTCCCGGTATCTCGGGCTCTGCTTCCTCGGCGGCGCCCTGATCAGCTTCAGCTCCGTGTTCGTCCCGGGAGATGCCAAGTTTATCGTGCTTTACCTCGGCATTTTCACCGATATCCTGCTGCCGCTGCTTGGCCGCAAGCGGGTGCTGGTCCATATGCCCGTGCACCATCCGCACTTGATGGAGCGTTACGGACTTGCCACCATCATTCTGCTCGGCGAGCTGATTCTCGTTATTGTGAACGGACTGCGCGAAGGGCATATCGGCGGCGAGATCGTCGTTTCCGCGCTGCTCGGCTTCGGAATCGCCGTCTCGATCTGGTGGCATTACTTCGAATCGTCGGAGCATATCGCCGGCGAAGACCGCAAAAGCTCGGGCCAATCCGTTATCTACGGACATCTGCTGACGTTCATGTCGCTTGGCATCGTGGCCAATGTGGTCCATTACGGATTTCACCACGAGCTGACGGTCCGCAATTTCGCCTGGCTGGCGCTGGCCGGATTCGCTTTGTATGCCGTGTCGGCGGCGATCGTATTCCTGCCCGGCCGGCGCCCGGCGCATATCCGGCAGTCGCTGCTCCGCATGGCCGGATTCATTCTGGCTGCGGCCGTGATTCTGCCGCTGCTGCCTTCGGCGTCCGCCGTGTATGCGGCCGTATTCGTCTGCTTCGCCGCTTATGCGCTGGCCGAAGGGATCGTGCGTACGCGCGGCAGACGCACCGCCGCCTGAAGCAGGCGGCGCCGGATGTCGAAGCCTGGGAACGGTGCGGATCGCGATCTGACCCGAAGCCCTGTTTCTCGAATTCGCTCACTCATCCACGAAAAAAACGGCAGGCCGTTCATCGTATCCGCGTACGATGGAGGCCTGCCGTCTTTTTATTGTTGATGGTCTAGCCTTCGAGCGGAAGCCTGACTGTCACTTCGTACGTTTCGCCGGCCTGAGCACCGCGTACGATCCCGCCTTCAAGCCGTACGCCCCGTACGCCGCCGCTTCCCGCATACACTTCGGTTCCGCTCACGCCCGCTTCGCGCTTGATCGCGATCCGGAATTCCGCGCCGCGGAAAGTCCGGACGGCCGAAGCTTCGTTCCAGTCCGCCGGCAGCTGCGGAGCGATACGCAGACCTTCCGGCGTTCCCTGCACCCCCAGCAGTCCGTCGATCACGCATCGGTAAACCCAAGGGACCGTGCCCGTGTTGAACAGATGGCTCGAGCGTCCCGCGGTACGCGGGAATTGGCGGTAAGCGCCCCGGTAATAGTTCGGAATGAATACCGGCAGCTGCCCGCGCCGCTTGATGTCGGCCGGATCGGTGCCGGGCAGCATTTTGCGCAGCAGCCGGTAGGCGTTCTCTTTCTCTCCGACCGTATACAGCGCGTAGATATAGAAAGCCGCGGCGTGGTTGTAGACCGCTCCGTTCTCCGCCGAACCCGGATGCTTCTGCGTCACCCGGCCGACGTCTTCGCGCATCGCCGTATACGAAGGCGCCAATTTCTCCACGCCGTAAGGACTCTCCAGCTGCTCTTCGACCGCCCGGATCAGCTTCTCCTTCTTCTCCTGATCTGCCGCGCCGCTCAGCAGCGACCAGCCCTGCGGATTGATGAAAATGCGTCCTTCTTCGTCCGCGCTGATGCCGAACGGCACTCCGTCGTCGGTAATGCCGCGGGCATACCAGTCGCCGTCCCACAGATGGCGGTTGACCGCGCCGTTGATCTCTTCGGCCTGCTCCCGGTAGTTCGCCGCTTCTTCCGTTCGGCCGTACTGCTCGCACATGTCCGCCCAGATCCGGCAGGCGTACGCCGTGGCGATCGTCAGCCAACCGGACACCCCGCGCCCTTTGTAGCCGACCATATTCATCGGATCGCACCAGTCGCCCTGATTGATATAGTTCAGTCCGCGTTCGTCGCGGTCGCCGATCAGCCATTGGACCGCCAAATCGATATGCTCGAACACGGTACCTGTTTTCGCCCCGCCGGCATAGGTCACTTCTTCCTCCAGCAGCGCATAATCGTTCGTCTCGTCGAGATAGGCGCTTAGGCAGACCGGCAGCCAGACGCAGTGGTCGGTATGCGGCACCTGATTGATATATTTCAGCTCCGCGCCTTCGTACAGCACGATGCCGTCCGGCATGGAACCGTCGGGACGCTGCTGGGACAGCGCGGTAAGAAACGCCGTTCTCGTACTGGCCGGATCGATATAGCTCATGCCCATATGATCCTGCAGGTAATTGCGCGTCTGCGGATCGGTCGACAGCCGGTTGGTCACGCCGTGGTAATAGACCTGGCGCGGCAGCCACTCGTTGACGAAATTGTCGAGGGCTTTGTCCGGCGTCTCGATTGTCAGGCAGCCGCGGCCTTCGGCGATATACGCCGCATACGCGCGGGCCGCCGCTTCGAAACCGTCTTCGGTCGAAGCCGCGCCGGACTCTTTGGCCGGGCCGAAGTACCGCTCCCGAATGTCCGCGATCTCTTCTTCGTCCTTGGCCGGCCCGAACACGAACCGGTATTCCAGCTCCTCGCCCGCTTCGGGCCGAATCCGGTACTGCAGGGCCGCCGTCGGCATCTCGTAACGGGCGTCGCCGCAGGAGAGCAGGCCGTTCTCGAGTGCCGAAGGGCGCATAATGCCGCCTTCGCCTTCGAACGCTTCCTGGCTGACTTCCCACGCATCCGGTTTCTTTTCCGCCAGCAGATAGGTCTTATCCTTCAGATTCTTGATAGCCGGATAATCCTGCACTTTCTGGTACGGCGTAATCGACGAACAGACGATGGCCCCAAGCCGCTCGTCGTAGACGCCGGACTGGTTCATCCAGGACATGTAGCCGACGCTGAAATACGGATAAATACTGATCTTGCGCGTACGCGGACCCGTGTTCTTCACTCTGATCTTCCACAGCTCCGCCGCTCCTTCCCTCGGAAGCGTCAGCGTCATCTCGATGCGCAGATCCCAGTGTTCGATCGTCCAGCGTATGTCGTGCTTGCCGGCGGCGAAGACGTACTTGTCGGGAACCTGGCGGGCCGGCTCGTAAGGCGCGGAGAAGATGTAACCGCTCTCTTCATCTTTGACAAAAAGAAAGCGGCCGGGGTGATGCGCGTAGTACGGTTGTTCCGGCTGCATGAACGTTTTGGCTTCCAGATTGGGCGCATACGAATACTTGGCCGGTTCCGGCTGCATAAATTGGGCGACGGCGTAACCGCGGCAGTTCATATGGACCATCATCTGGTTGTTCCAAAGAAAACCCGATGCCTTGGGCAGCTCGGTTGGGCTTGTCAGTTCGTAATACTGCTGGTCTTCGGTCGGTCTGATCACAGCTTTCACCCCTTGATTGGTTTGAGACCATTATACGCTTCCTTTCCGGATTTTCCGAAACCCTTTTCTGTTTTTTTGCAAATGCTGCTGCAAAAACGGATGGACGACGACTGCCGCGCGGGCCTGCTGTCGGTTCGCAGCAAAGAGGAAGCGTTCGCGCTCCTTTCGGAAGCCAGATAAAAAAGTGCCGCTTCGGACGGTTTCCGAAGCGGCACTTTTGCGTATACAAAGGCAGGCAATCTCCGGCTGCCCGAACGCTCAGGTTCCGCAGAACGTGCGGTAGCCTTCGCCCGCATCCGGAGGAAGCTGCGCATACTGCGCCTGTTCGGCGGAGTGCGCGTAGGGGTCGGCCAATGCGGCCAGCAGACGATGCAGGGGACCGTAATCGTCTGCGTTCGAAGCGGCGGCGAGCGCTTCTTCCACGCGGTGGTTGCGCGGGATTACCGCCGGATTGTGGCGGCGCATCATCTCGACCGATTCTTCGCGCGACTGCGTCTGGCGTTCCAGCCGCTGCTGCCAGCGCTCGCGCCAGACGCGGTATTCGCCGCTTGCGATCAGGGCGTCCGCGCCGGGAATCGCCGCGGTGCGCGTAGGCGGCGCACCGACGCGGACCTGCGATTCGCTGCCCGCCAGGGTGCGCTGGCCGGGAACGATTTCACCCCGGTCGAACGTCAAGGCAACGAACGTATTCGTATAATCGGCGCGGAAAGCTTTGACCAGATCCAGCAGATCGGCGATCAGCTTCTCGTCTTCTTCTTCCCGGCCGAACAGACCGAGCTTGGCCCGCATGCCGTCAAACCAGGCATCCAGATACAGACGTTCGAAGCGGCCCAGAATGTCCTGGGCGATCTCGACGGCACGCTCCGAATCCTCGTCCAGCAGCGGAATCAGCGTCTCGGCCAGACGCGTCAGGTTCCAGAGCGCTATCGGCGGCTGGTTGCCGTAGGCGTAGCGGCCGCCCGTGTCGATCGAGCTGAATACGGTCGAAGGGTCGTAAGCGTCCAGGAACGCGCATGGGCCGTAGTCGATACTTTCTCCGCTGATCGTCATATTGTCGGTGTTCATCACCCCGTGGATAAAGCCCACCTGCATCCACTGCGCAATCAGCGCCGCCTGGCGTTCCACGACGCTTTGCAGGAAGCTCGCGTAACGCTCGCCGTCCTCGACGGCTTCGTCCGTGCCGATCTCCGGATAATGGCGTTCGATCGCGTAGTCCGCAAGCGTCCGGACCGCGTCGGGCCCGCCCCACTGCGCCGCGTACTGGAACGTGCCGACGCGCAGATGGCTGGCCGCCGTGCGGGTCAGCACTGCACCAGGCAGCTCCTTTTCGCGGCGGATCGGCTCGCCGGTCGCGGTGACGGCGAGGCTGCGTGTCGTCGGGATTCCGAGTGCGTACATCGCTTCGCTGATGATATATTCGCGCAGCATCGGGCCAAGCGCGGCCCGGCCGTCGCCTCCGCGCGAGAACGGCGTGCGGCCGGAGCCTTTGAGCTGGATATCGATCCTGTGTCCGCTTGGCGTCAGCTGCTCGCCGAGCAGCACCGCCCGGCCGTCGCCCAGCCGGTTGAAGCCGCCGAACTGGTGACCGGCATAAGCCTGGGCGAGCGGCCGCGACCCTTCCGGCAGCGTATTGCCGCCGAATACGGACGCGGCTTCTTCGCTGTGCAGCCAATCGGGATTCAGTCCGAGTTCGGCGGCCAATCTGTCGTTCAAGATCACGGTCTGCGGTTCGCGGACCGGTACCGGAGGAAGCGAACTGTAGAAAATTTCGGGCAGCCTGGCATAGCTGTTATCGAAGTTCCATCCGGCGGTCGGGTTGGCGGAAATATCGGTCATGGAAAAGGCCTCCTTGTTGAAAATGATCTACTCCCTTACAGTATAGGAGAATGCCGCCCATTTCCAGTTTGGAGGGACAGGGTGTACCCGTACGGAGGAGGAGAACACCCGTGGAAGGAAATCCGCTTATTATCGAAGACGATGCCGGGTTCCGATCCTGATCGTGTCGGCCAAGGACGAGGCTGCAGGACCCGCATTCTCGGATAAATTCGATATGCTGAAGAACGTCAATACGCTCGTGAGCGCCACGTTTATCATCTATGCGTCGGCGCTGCTGTCCAAACTTTCGTTACATGATGCCGATACGGTTTCAAAAACAAAGCGGACCCGCTCCGGCACCATGCCAGCGGGTCCGTTTTTTGCCTTGTACACCTCCCGCACCGACTACATGGCCGCCTCGGCAGGTTTATCCGCCTTCTCGCTCCTGGCCTCGCGCGATACGCGGCAGACCAGCCGCATCAGACTGCGATGCGCCGCCCGCTTTCCCCCTCTCTTCCGCCGTCCTCTCTCCGCCTGCCTCGTCAATATCCGCAATGAAAACGTCTATTCCGCGTCCCGCCAATTCGCGCGATCGCCCGTCCGATGCCCGAAGCCGCTCCCGTAACGATCGCGACCCGACGTTCGGCCGTTGACGGCTGCCATGATGTTTCTGTTCCCATAACCCTCACTCCTTTTTGATTAGAATGATTAGTACAATCGTTCTAATCTTGAGAAAGGAACCCTCAATTCCGCCGGATTCCTCCCAGAAAAATACCGACCCCCTGTCGGAACAGCCGCTCAAGCGCCTCCGACTCCATGGAGAAAATCAGCGGACAGAGTGAGCCGACCCAAGTGCCAAACAGAAAAGTCGCACCCGGCAGATCGTCGATCCCGAATTCCCCCTCTTCGATACCCTGCCGCAAAATGGCTCCGTATACGCCCATCGGCGTTTCCGCCAACTCCCGCAGCTGCCGCAGCGTCTCCGGATCGGTGTTCGGGCTGCCCGCCAGTTCCTGCCCGACGTGCAGCAGCGGCGTTTTGTAATTGTTCATCGCGAACCGGGCCACCGCATACAGTTTCTCCGTCGCGGTCTGATAATTGGGCTCGACCGCCGACCATTTCTCTTCCCATGTCCGCATCGTATCTTTCGCGAGCGCGACGAACAGCTTCTCTTTGTTATCAAAATGATAATAGATATGGCCCTTGCTGAATCCGGATTCCCGCGAGATGTCCGCTATGGATGTCGCCGCAAATCCTTTTTGAGCAAAAAGTTTGCCCGCCTTCTCCGCGATAATCCGCCGGGTCTCTCCGCTGTCGTAATGCCGTTTGTTCATGCCGATTCTCCTTTAGAACGATTGTACTATTGTTAGAATGGCCGGATCGCGGCAGATTCGCAAGATTTGCTTCTTCCGCGATCCTTTTTACATTGCCGGGGTTCATTCCCTCCCGCATATCCGCTTCCATTCCGGCCAGGGTAGGATCGCAAGCTCGGGTCTCGGCGCATCGCCGAGCATCGCCAGCAGCTCGACCGAATGGCCGTCGGGATCGTCGAAGTAGACGGATACCGCCGGCATGAACGGAAATACGCTGAGCGGTGCATCCTTTTCGCCGAAAAAGTTCGTCGTCTCCAGACCGCGGTCTTCCAACCGGGTACGCGCCTTCTCCAGGTCCTCCAGGCCGACGCGGAACGCGAAATGCTGACGCTGCACAAGCGGCGACGGATAATGCTCCCGAATACCGAACATGGCTTCGCCGGGCCGACCGACCCAATAAAACTTCGATCTGCGCGCCGGATCTTCGTGCAGCGGAATCAAGTCCAGCACCTGTTCGTAAAACTCGGCCGAAATCTTGTAGTCGCTGACATTGATATGGGTTTCGAACAGTCCCCGGATCATAGGGTTCACCTGCTTTCTCTTCGTTTCGGCCGTCTCCGCCTATTCCGAAGCTTCGAATATTTTGTAAAAATACAGCGTCGTGCCGATCTCCGGGTTGAACGCCTGCTTAAGCGTATCGGCGCCGCCGAGGATCATGCCCTGCTTCAGATAGAAGCGGCAGGCGGCCAGATTATCGTCCTGCGCTTCGAGCGACAGCCCGTGCAGCTCCTGCTCGCGCGCCCATCGCTCCGCTTCGTCCAGCAGTCGGGCAGCCGTGCCGCTTCCGCGGTGCGAACCGCGCACGGCGATGTTCTCGATATAGGCGTAACCCGTCCAATCCTGCACCAAACGGATCTGGCCGATACACCTCTCTCCATGGAAGGCGAGGAATACGGCTTTGCGGTCGCTGCCGATATAGCTCTCCCAATCCAGCCGGTCGTCGGGAAAACGGAGGAACGATTTTCGCCCGAACAGCTCTTCCTCATGCGTCCAGACGCCGCCTTGGAAACTCGGCACAAGGCGGCCGAAGATCGGAAACACTTCGTTCATATCGTTGATATAAGAAATATGTTCGTTTTCGAATCGGACGATCTCGACGCCGGGCGGTTTTTTTTCGGATTCCATATTCTCCTCTTTTCTGCGGGGTGCCCTTTGTAAACGGGAATCAGTTGGCGTACAGCTCCAGTAGTCTGGATCGGGGGGAATTCCCCGCAGCATCCATCCCGACAAAGTATTCCAACTGCCATTTCTGCGTTTGGACCGCCTGCCTGCTCGTCGGATTCTCCCACTCGGGATAGACCCGGATTGCCATTTTTCCTTTTGCGGACGCCGTCCGGAGAATATTTTGCCGGAGCAGCACTTCTTTGGGGAAAACGAATTGTCCGCTCTTGGCAGGGGTGATCTTGGCGACTCTGAATCGGACCGATCTGGAATTCAGCCGAAATCCGCCTGCTCCATACTCCGAATTTTGCGCTTCTTCCCGAACGGATTCTACGATCAACCGATTGGGGACATACCACAATTTGTCGACATAGGCCAACGCTTCATCGAACTTTTTCACGGCCTGCCCCCTTGTCTGTTTCTTCAACACGCATACAGCCATTATAAAACAAAAAAAGTCCGGGTCGCTAACCGCGCATTCCGACTATTTTATTTAAATTTGATTAAACAGAATTGATTATTTCAAAATCAGGAGATAAGCTTGCGGAAGCTGCCGAGTAAGCTAGGGTACCTATTATTTACAGAGATGGGGAAAACGAATGAAAAATATCAAAAAAGCGATCGCGACTTCGGCCTTTGCGGCTGTAGCGGCTGTAGTGGTCGCAGCTCCGGTTTCGGCTGATTCGATCTCGAGCGTATCCCCGATCAATTATCAGAGCCTTCAATCGATGGATCTTGAATCGGCGCTGATGGAGGTTCAGCAGCAGCGAGCCCAACTGCTGGAGCAGCAGCTCAAAGACCAGCTTAATAGTATTCAAGAACGCAACGTGCAGATCGCGATCCTGAATTCGCAGCTGTCCGATGCCCGCAATAACGGCACGTCGACTCCCGAAGACATCGCCAAGCTCACAGCCCAGATCGACGCGCTCGGCAATACCCGGCAGATGGACATGCTGCGTCTGCAATCGCTGAGCAACAAACGCAACGAAGCCTTTGACATGATGACGAATTTCGTGAAGAAAATGCAGGATTCCCGTTCGTCGATCCTCAACAACATGAGATAACATTCTGCCCTCTGTATCCCGTATGCCCAAAAACGAAGATTCGGACATCCGTTGTCCGACATTTCGCTTTTTTGGTATGTGGATTCAACTCGCCATAGCAAAAGGGTTCCCCTCGATGGGGAACCCTTTCGTTTGTTTTCTAGGCGAAACGGAGGCTGCTGACGGATACTTTGCCGTTCAGCATCACGTAGACGTCCTGCCGGCCGCTTACGCCCTCAAGGCTGATCGTCGCATCGTTCCACTGCTGGGCGCCGCCGGCTTCGACGGAAACCGTGCCGGCCAGTTGGCCTTCCGGTCCGCCCACGCGGACGTCGATCGTACCGCCGTCCACGCTTGCGGCGCGGATCGTCACGGAAGCGGTGCCCGAGCCGAATTCGGCATCGTTGAACGCGATCCAGCCTTCGCTGCCGGTCACTTCGATCGCGCTGCCGCCTTCGTGGCATTCGCCGAGAATGACGCCCGCGTAAGCGTCGTAATTGACGGCGCGGGTGGGCTGCGTCAGATCGCGCGGCGGAATGGTCTCGCCGGCGACTTCAAGCGCTGCGCTGACCGGAAGTTCGCCCGAAGACGGACCGGCGGACAGCGTGTAGGCGCCGTTCTCGATCACGAAGCGATCGCGGGTGACGTCCCATACGGCCAGTTCCGACAAGGGAATGTCGAAGGACGCTTCGGCCGTCTCGCCCGCGGCCAGCTTGATCCGGCGGAAAGCGAGCAGCTGCTTGAGCGGACGCTTCACGCGGGATTGATCCACGCGGCCGTAGATCTGCACCACTTCTTCGCCGTCCAGCTCGCCCGCATTGGTCACTGTGACCTTCAGCGAAATCGTTGCTTCGGCGGAACCTTCGATACTCGGGCTGCCGAGCGTCAGGCCGTCGTAGCGGAACGTCGTGTACGAGAGGCCGTAGCCGAACGGATACAGCGCGTCGCCTTCGAAGTAACGGTACGTGCGGCTGCCCTGGATGATATCGTAATCCATGAATTCCGGCAGTTGGTCGACCGATTTGTACCAGGTCATGCTCAAGCGGCCGGCCGGATTTTCTTCACCGAACAGCACGTCCGCGATCGCGCGGCCCACTTCCTGGCCGGCATGCGTCGAATAGAGCACGGCCGGCACGTTGTCGTTCACCCAGTTCAGGGCGTACGGATAGCTGCCGACCACGACGACGATCGTGTTCGGATTGACGGACATGACTTCCTTGATCAGCTGCTCCTGCGACTGCGGCAGCGTGATGTCCGGACGGTCGACCGTCTCTTTGCCGTTGATCAGCGGGTGGTTGCCGACGAAGACGACGGCGACTTCCGCATTGCGGGCTGCGATGCGGGCCGCTTCGAACTTGTCCGTGACGGTCTCCACGTCGAACGCATCGGCCTGCAGCGCTTCCGCCGCGGAATTGTCGAGCGCGGACGTGCCGCCCGCGTCGATCTCGTTCGACGTTTCTTCGGCGCGGCCGTCGCCCGACAGCAGTTCGCCGCTGTCCCCTACCGTGACCGGCGCGCTTTTCCACGTCGAGAACGTGATCGAAGCCGCGTCCTGCGGCGCTGCGCCGTTCTCCGGACGAACGAGGAACACTTCCTTCGTGAACCATTCCCAGATGCGGTTCGCCGAAGCTTTGACGATCCGGTCGTCGGTCGTCACGTATAGGCCGTTCTCTTCGGCGATCAGCGTGGCATTCTCCCAACCCCAATCGGTCAGCTCGAATACGGACGCTTCGTCCGCCGATTCGGCCGATGCCGCAAGCGGCGACTCTTCGGCAGTCTGCAGCTTGACGTATTTGCCGTTCTTTTTCGACTTCAGCTTGATGCGGTCCGTTCCCCCGGCAAACTTCGTCTGTCCGCCCTGCCCCGCGCCGTCCAGCTTCTGCTGGATGCCTTCGAGCGGCGTGATCGCGTACGGCAGTTCGCCGCTGTACCAGTCGCGGTAGACGGTGCCGCCGAGCGGTCCGATGACGGCGACTTTGCTCAGCTTGTCCGCCTGCAGCGGCAGCGTTTTGTTGTCGTTTTTGAGCAGCACGATCGCTTTGCGCGCCGCGGTGCGGGCCAGTTCTTCATGCTTCTTGTTCATGATGACGGATTCGTCGATCGAAGCGTACGGGTTGCCTTCTTCCGGATCGAATTCGCCCAGGCGGAAACGCACGCGGAACGTGTTGCGCAGCGCGACGTCGAGATCGGCTTCCGTGATCTGACCGTCTTGAAGCGCTTCGCGCAGCGAACTTTTCATCAATTCGCCGTCGTCGGTCAGGCTGTCGATGCCGCCTTCCTTGACGGAACGGGCCACGGCTTCCGTATGCGATTCCAGATAGCCGTGGTCGCGCACCGTGCCGGACACGTCGAACGCGTCGCTGACGACAAAGCCGTCCATGCCCCATTCTTCCTTCACGATACCGTTGACATCCGGATTCAGGTTGGCCGGCACGCCGTTGACGGCGTTGTACGACGTCATCATTGACTGCGCGCCGCCTTCCTTGAACGGAATCTCGAACGCTTTGAGGTAATATTCGCGCATATTGCGCGGATCGATACTGACCGAAGCGTCGCCGCGGCCCACTTCGTTATTGTTGCCGATAAAATGCTTCAAGGTGGCAACCGCTTTCAGATACTTGGGATGATCGCCCTGGATGCCTTTGACGAGAGCGGACGAGAGCTTGCCGGCCAGAATCGGATCTTCGCCGTACGCTTCTTCGGTCCGTCCCCAGCGCGGATCGCGCTCCATATCGACGGTCGGGGCCCACAGCGTCAAACCGTTGGTTTCGGGATTTCTTTTGTAGAAACCGCGGGCTTCGTCGCCGATCGCGCCGCCGATTTCTTGGAGAAGTTCTTCGTCCCAGATGCTCGACAAGCCGATCGGCTGCGGATAACCGGTCGCTTCGCCGAGCCAGGCCATGCCGTGGGCGGCTTCCGTACCGTGTTTGTAAGGTTTGACGCCAAGCCGTTCGACGGCCGTTTGGTATTGGATCATCAGGTCGACTTTCTCGTCCAGGGTAAAGCGGGAGACGAGGTCGTTTACGCGCTCCTCGAGCGGAAGCGATGTATTCTGAAACGGATAATTGGTTTCGACAGACATGGTGATCCTCCTTATTGATGCGCTTTCTTCTCTATATTTTATGATAAACCGGCTCCCGGGCACTACCGGGATAATTGGAGGCGTTTTCATGCGAGATTCGGGGATCGCCGCTTTTTTGACCGGATCGTGCATACATTGCGCTTTCGAGTTCATTCTTGGCGGACCTTTCTTTTTCTATAATAAGGGCAAGAACCGTTCCCAGACCGATAAACCAGGAGGAAAAAGATGAGGATTCCTATGGACGAACCCGAAATTTTGCAAGGCGCGCTTGTGGTCCTGGCACCGGTTGAAGAAAGTCACCGCGCAGGACTGTGCCGGGTGCTTGCGCGTCCCGAAATCTGGAAAGACACCTGGCTGCCCGTCCCGTCGGAAGCCGAGCTTGAACGGAACTTCGACCTGATGCTTGAACAACGGGCCGACAAGAGCCGAATTCCATTCGTCATCACGGAACGCCGAACCGGTTCGATCCTTGGAACGACCAGCCTCGGCGACATTGACCGGGTAAATCGCGGCATCGAGATCGGCTGGACCTTCCTGTCCCCGGATTACTGGCGGACCGGCGTCAATACGGAATGCAAATATTTGCTGCTGCGGCATTGTTTCGAGCGCATGTCCGTGATTCGCGTGCAGCTCTCGGTCAGCAGCCTGAATCTTCGTTCGCAGCGGGCGGTGAAGCGGATCGGCGCTGTCCAGGAAGGCATTTTCCGCAAACACCGGATTGAGCCTGGCGGCCCTGTTCACGACAATATTTTCTACAGCGTTCTGGATACGGAATGGCCGGATGTGCGGCAGCGGCTGATCGGTCTGATGGCCAAAAAGTACGAGAGCTCTGCCGGACAAAGTGCGGAGGCGCACCCAGGTACCGTGCCGGCCGAAATTTAATCTCTTGCCTCGTTTTCAACGCGCGACCTGAAGCCTTTCGAAGAAAGGCACATCGGAAGCCTCCGTTCACGAATGTCTCCCGCAGCGGACAAGCTTCCCATACGGATAGGACTTTCCCGACAGCAAACAGCCGACTCCGAGGAGCCGGCTGTTTGTATCGTCTGGAATATCGTCTAGACTTTTGCGGGACGTGGCCCTTTCCACAGCATGAACGGAACAAGCGCCAAAGCGATAGCGCCGCCCGCATACGAGAGGACCGCGTAGCTCGAATTCGCGACGACCAGTCCGGACAGCATGCCTCCGGACGCGCCGGCCAGCGCGATCAGAACATCGACCGAACCCTGGACTTTTGCGCGGTTGGCCGTCGCGGTCGAGTCCACGATCAGAGCCGTTCCGCTGATCAAGCCGAAGTTCCAGCCGAGCCCGAGCAGGACCAGCGCGACAATCAGCATCGCCAGCGAATCGGCGGGAGCCAGCGCAGCCGCAATGCCGGCCAGCAGCAGGGTGACGCCGGAAGCCGCGGCCATGGCGATCCGGCCGATCTTGTCGACGAGAATACCGGTAATCAGCGAGGGCAGATACATGGCGCCGATATGAAATCCGATCACCAGCCCCACTTCGCCCAGGTCATGTCCGTGATGCCGCATATGTACAGGCGTCATCGTCATGATCGCGACCATGACGATCTGTGTCAGAATCATCACCAGCGCGCCGAGCGTAACGCCACGGCGGCCGGCTGCGGCATCGATGGCCGCAGCCGGCGCTTCGCCCTGACGCTCCGCCTGCCGCGCCGCTTCTTTGGCGACCAGCAGGGGATCGGGGCGAAGCAGGACCAGCAGGATGAGGCCGGCCAGGAAATACGCCGCGGCCGCCAGAATGAACGGTCCCGCCAGAGACGGAACGCCGATCGATACCGCAAAATCTCCGGTGACGTCGACAAGGGTAGGTCCCGCCACCGCCCCGATCGTCGTGAAGACCATCGCCATACTCGCGGCGGTCGCCCGCTGGTTCGGACCGGCAAGGTCCGTTCCCGCGTAACGGGCCTGCAGATTGGTGGCGCTGCCCGCCCCGTAGATCAGCAGCGAAACCAGCAGCAGGGCGATACTGTCCGTCAGGGCCGCGAAGATTACGCCGACCGCGCCGATCCCTCCGGCAATAAAACCGAGCCCGAGTCCCGTCCGGCGGCCGAAGCGCTGGGAGTATCGACCGACCAGCAGCGCCGCCGCGGCCGAACCCAATGTAAAAAGTGCCGTCGGCACGCCCGTGAAACTGTCCGTGCCCAGCATATCCTGCGCGAGCAGCGCGCCGACGGTCACGCCTGCGGCGAGGCCCGCGCCGCCGAAGATCTGCGACAAGATCACCGTCAGCAGCGTTCGCCGGTACAATCTCCGCTGTCTTTCCGGCGACTGCGCATAATAGCGGATCGTTTCCTTTTTCCGCCGCGCCGCATTCGTTTCGGTCATGGTATTCGACTTCCTTTCTGTTTCTCGTTCCCGCAGCAGGGCGGCGGCTCAAGGTCTGCAGAGACCGGCAGACGTTCGAGACCGAAGCCGCCGTGCTGTCGGATGTCGGACAAGGCTTCAACCGACTTGGAGCTGGGAAGACCTCTGCGCGAATGCTCCGAATAGGCTGCCCCGGAATTCCCGTTCGCCCATCGCGGAACCCTCTCTCCCGTCTATCTATTCAACGAATCCATAGAATAGAAGGACTATAGAAGACGGGGCGCTTCTTGTCAACTTTTTTCAGCGTCGCGGTTGGGTGGCAGAAGATCGGTCCCCTGCAGCCGACACCAGCACGTTCAGGAAGAATTCTAACGAATCGTCATAACGCCATCGGTGCAAATAAAGCGATTTGACAACCCAAAAGAAGCTTTAACGCTATGAGGATTCCTTAGCGGGCCGAAAGCGGCCAAATACGGCGTTTAGCGTTAACTGGTTTCGTTAAAAGAAACGGGTAAGCGTGCTCGCAGTCCATTTCTCCTGGCCAGCTCCTTCCCTCGGCGCCGTACCGCCGGCGTGCCCGCTCAGCGCTTCGCTTCCCCGCGCATCTCGCTCACCCGCTCAAGCCGGCTCCGCTGCTCCCTCGGTCGCATAATAGATCAGCGGCAGCGCGGCGGCGATCATCATCGCAGGCTTCCCGCCTCCGGCCGCAAGCAAGACGATGCAGCAAAAGACCTCGGTTTTCCGGACAGCATTAGCATTGATGTAGAATACGAGGAGCTATAACGTCATTAGAAACGGCCGCCGATTGGGCGGCCGTATTCCCGGATGTAACGCGTGTGCTTGTCCAACATCCTGTCCATCTCGCGCACGATATCGGCAGGCTTGCCCGGATTAATTCAACCTTTCCCAGAATTGAAATCGTCCAATTTATCCAAAACGGCCGCGGCGCGAATATCTTCGACCAATTCGTTCACTTCTTCCTCCGTTGTCCCCCAGCTTGTGCAGAAGCGAACAGCCGTATGGTTCCCGTCCACTTTGGCCCAGACGGAAAAAGAATGCTTCGCTTCAAGCGCCTTGAGCAGACGGTCCGGCAGGATCGGGAACTGCTGATTGGTCGGCGAAGCGTGGAGGAAGCCGAAGCCCATGCCGCCAAGCGCGTCTCGGAGCTTGACCGCCAGCGAGACGGCGCTGCGCGAGATCTCGAAGTACAGACCGTCTTCGAACAGCGTCTCGAACTGGATACCGAGCAGGCGTCCTTTGGCCAGCAGGCCGCCGCGCTGCTTGATCAGGTAGCGGAAATCGCGCTTGAGCGCTTCGTTCGTGATGACCACCGCTTCGCCCATCAGCGCGCCGAGCTTGGTGCCTCCGATGTAGAAGACGTCGGTCAGGCGCGCCAGGTCGGCAAGCGTTACGTCGCCGCCTTCGGCTGCCAGCGCATAGCCGAGCCGGGCGCCGTCGACGAACAGCGGCAGGCCGTATTCGCGGCAGACTGCGCTGAGCGCTTCGAGTTCCGCCAGGCTGTAAACGGTCCCGTTCTCCGTCGACTGCGAAATATAGACCATGCCCGGCTGCACCATATGCTGATGCGCGGCATCGTTCCAATGATCGAGATAAGCCTGCCGGACCTGCTGCGCGGTGATTTTGCCGTCTTGATGGGGCAGCGTAAGCACTTTATGCCCGGTCGATTCGATGGCTCCGGTCTCGTGTCCCGCGATATGCCCCGTATCCGCGGCCAGCACGCCCTGATGCGGACGCAGCAGCGCGGCGATCACGGTCGTATTGGTCTGGGTGCCGCCGACGAGGAAATGAACGTCCGCCTGTTCGGCATCGCACTCGCGGCGGATCAGCGCCCGGGCGCGGTCGCAGTATTCGTCGGTGCCGTAGCCGCCCGTCTGATCCATATTGGTCTCCAGCAGACGCTGCAGAATACGCGGGTGGGCACCTTGGGTATAATCATTTTCGAATCGGGTCATGAGTCATCTCTCCGTTTTCTGTATGGATAAAAAGCCGATGTCTCCATGATACCCTGTCCGACCTTATTTTTGTATATTTATACGTTAAATTTTATTGTTCTTGTTTGCGGTAGGCGGACGAAGAATGAAGAAACCTCCCTCCCCACAGCCCTATTTCCACCAATAAGAGTATAGCAATGATCCACGCTCCGCCGATCAATATCCATTCACGAAGGACATTCAACCAGGAGTGTGCATGCTCGGGGAAGATCCGCCCGCCCTGCTGCGTGAAGAAGTAGAACATCCCGAGCGTGAACAGCCTGGACCACTGCGCCGGCGCATAGACGCCGATCCCTTCGGCCCATCCGTATTTGCGGACGCGAAGCACCCCGCGAACGATTTCCGCTCCTTCCACCATCACGAGCACCAGCAGGGCGAAGATCCAAATTCCCAGCAGCACGCCGTCCGGGAAGACGGAAGATTTCAGCGCAGCGGCGCCCGTAATAGCGGCCGCGCCGTAGAGGATGCAGTTCGTTTCCGGCCAATCGTCCGCGAGATTCCAGCCTTTGCGAAGATAACGCATGACCAGCAGCGCCGCCGCGGCCAGATAGAACAGAATGCCGAGCAGCACCAGCACCCGGTAGATCATATACTCTTTGGCCCCGAACAATTCGTGCAGCATCAGCGAGACCGATTGAATCGCAACGACGGTCAGCAAAATAACGCCGTGCAGCTTTAAATTCCGCCACTGCCCGGCGATCTCGCCCGCCGCCAGCGAAGCGGCGAACAGGTAGAAGATCAGCAGGCCGGCGTTCAGGATGCCGAGCGGCACGAGCACCGAATGCAGCTCGGGGAAGTTGACGTGGGCGGCCGTCAGCGCGGACGACGTGCCCGCCACCCAGGTTCCGATCGCGAAGCGTCCGACCGGATCGTTCCAATGCCGGCTCTGGAAGCTGCGGTCCCGCACACTTCCGAGATAAGCCGCCAGCAGGCACAGCCAGAGCAGCAGCGTCAATCCGGCGGCGATCTGCGTGCCCGTCGATCCTTTGCCCGCAAAATGGACCAGCACTCCCTGCGTAAAAATAGCCAGCGCCATCACGCTTGCGGCGGATGCGGTCGGAATATCGGGCATGCGGACCGTCCAGGCGAGTATACAGGCAAGCAGAAACAGCACGGCAAAAGCGGCGAGCAGCATACCTATTCTCCTTTCCGGCTTCGATTCTACGAAACGGGTTTTCTCTGTAAATAGAAGGACCGGATACGGGATTTTGAAACAGGGGGGTGCCTCTTGACTTAAATCAAGGCGCCGGCGCCGGCCATTCTTTATGATGAACACAAAGCAGCATCATTCATAAGGAGGCAATCGCATGGAACACACGACAAAAAACACCGCGCAGCGGGGCGCGGCGGTGGCAGCAGGTATATCGCTGCTCATCATGGCCGCAGCGGCGGCACTCTGTTACGGCTGGATCCACGGCACAATCGTGATTCCGGACAACCCCGCGGCTACCGCGGCCAATCTCCGGTCTTCGTCCGCCTTGTTCAAAGCCGAAATCTTCGGCTGGCTGGTTATCTTGATCTGCGACGCAGCCGCAGCCTGGGCGCTGTACCTGTTCTTCGAACCGGTACACCGGGGATTGTCCCTGCTCGGCGCCTGGCTCCGTCTGGCGTATACCGCCATGCTGGGCACGGCGGTTGCCGCCTTGGCCGCCGCGCTGCTGCTGTCCGACCGGGGCGACGCTCTCTCGGCTCCCGGCCTGAACGATTCGCTGATTCTGCTGTCGCTGGATCTGTTCGACTTCGTCTGGTCGATCGGCCTTGTCGTGTTCGGTCTGCATCTGCTGACGCTCGGCCTGCTGGCGCTGCGCGCCGCTTCCCTGCCGCGCTGGATCGGCTTCCTGCTGCTGCTCGCCTCCGTCGGTTACGCGGCCGTCCATTCGCTGCGAATCCTGCTGCCCGAAGGAAACGACGCGGTCAGCCTGCTCGAGACGGTCCTTGCCGCTCCGATGGCCGCCGGCGAACTGGGACTTGCCTTGTGGCTGCTGGCCCGAGGCGGCAGACAGCCTGCCCTGCAGGCGCCTAAACGCTCTGAAGCCTTTTCTTGATTCGGCTCAGTGATTCGGGCGTCATGCCCAGATAACTGGCCAGCTGATGCTGCGGTACCCGCCGGGTCAGACCCGGGCGGCTCCGCAGCACTTCGCGGTATCGATCTTCCGGCGAAGAAGCGGCAAAAGCCGCAAAGTCCCGCTGCACTTTCCCCAAATGTTCTTCCATCATGCGGCGGGCCATCGACTCCAGCTGCACATGACGTTCGAACATGCCCCGCTCTTCCCCGAAATCTCCCACGACCAATACGCAGTCTTCCAGACAGGCCACAAAACAGTCCGACCCTTCTTCCGGTGCATACCGGTTGAAGCCGGCGATGGCCTGTTCTTCCGTGTAGAAATTCGAGGTCGTCTCTCTGCCTTCTTCATCGATTGCGTACTGCCGCAGGCAGCCCTGCAGCACGAAATAACATGTGGACGACATTTCTCCTTGCTCCAGCAGAATCGTACCTTTCGGATACTCCCGGATATCCAACTCGTCCAGAATGGCCCGGCGTTCCTGTTCGCCGAGCGAAGTAAACCTCTTCAGATATTTGTCCAGCTGCTGTTTCATAAGAGGCGCCTCCCTTCCTTGTCAGGCTCCCTACAAATAGGGGTGCAGATTGTCCCATACGATCTTGTAGCCGTTCGCATACAGATGGATCCCGTCCATCGTATACGCTTTGTCCAAATTTCCGGTATCGTCCGCAAGTCCGGCGTTTACGTCGAGATGCCCGATGCCGAGCCGGCGCGACAGGTCCGCTACCGCTTCGTTTGCTTCCCGGATCGCCCGGTTGCTGCGGCGCGAGAACAGATCCGCCGCGGCTGCCCGGTCCACGCCGGCAAATTCGTCGTCGGCATTGACCGGATAATACGCCAGCGTCACGATCCGGCAGTCCGGCACCCGCTGCTGCACCCGCTTCAGAATTTCTTCGTAACGGCCGATCAATCCGGGCAGTGTGTAATCCGGTTCGCCGATGTCGTTGGTTCCGATATTGATAAACAGCCGGGACGGTTCAAGTTCCAGCACGCATTCGTCCAGGGCAGCCAGCAGTTCTCGCGTCACGAACCCCGCTGCCCCGCGATTATAGAATGGAAACGCCGGTCCAAATGTCTGCTGCAGTTCGTGAACCGGGAAAAATTCCATCAGCGAAGAGCCCGCGAAGACGGTTTGCCCCCGGACGGCATAACGGTTGAGCAGCCGGTAGGCATCGATTTTGGCGCGTTTGTCGGGCGGCAGTTCGTAGGCAGCGGTTGCGGCGTCGGAACTCATGAATGATTCCTCCTTAAGTGGCTTGGATAGCACAAGCGGATAACAAAAACTTCTCTTCCATCCATATTAGAGGACTTCATAGAAAATGACCACTTCCTGAAGAAAGCGGTCATTGATGGATAAGAATCGGCAAAAGTCAAAAATCGGACGGAATCGGGATTGTCATCTCGATATACGTATACGGCTTGCCGTCCTGCTCGCCCGGCATCGCAAAGCCCAGTTTTAGCAATTCGGCTGTAGATTCAAGCGGTTCAAACTGGTAATATCGGTTGCTCCCGGCCTCGGAATCCGGTTCACCCATACCGGATAACATATCGTATTCCCGCTGAGAATCGTCATAGATGATATTGAACAATTCAAGATCATCGGCGTGAACGAAAGTCCCCTCTGTGTCTTCGGCTTTAGGACGCAGATGGATCAGAACCTGGGTTGTGACCGGCGTCAGAATAATGCGGTCGACGACGACTCCTTTTTCAACCAGTTCCTTCGGCATTTGGGGTTGTTCGATTATGGTTTTTGGAGTATTGGATTCAACCGGAACTTCAAATTCGAACGGTTTGTCCGCTCCCTCCAATTCCAGCGACAGAGAGACTTCGAACTTGTCCGGCAGCTCTTTTCCCAGGGCGTAGTCCATGGTCACGAGCACCGTGCCGTCTCCCGCAGGCCGATAGCTCGGATACAAAATCTGCTGCCCGTACAAAGCCGAGACTTTCTCAAGCATCCCGTGCTTGGGTCGATTAAGATCACCGTTGTTATAAAGCGGGCCTTCCCCTTCGCGGAAGACTTCCAGCGCGATACGCGTGCCGTCGAATACCACGTTCCTCACGCCGACGGTAAGATCCCCGATTGTTTCGCTCAGCTCGGAAGGCTGCACGAACCCTTCTTCTTCGGCCGTCCGCAATCCACGGTCTCCATAAATGGAGAAGATGCCTCCCAGAATCGGTATGGACTGCATGGACTTGGCAAACGACGGCGAAGCAAAAGCTATACCTGCCAAAGCGACTCCCAGCAGCAGTACACCCGCCGCGGCAATAGAGACGCCTCGGCGCAGTCTGGACAGTCGGCCGCTGTTTCGCTTGACCGGCTTGTTCCCCTCATTCGGCTTCTCGGCCGCTTCTCCGCTGCGGATCATCCGAAAAGTTTCTTCCAGCCGGGCCTCGACTTCCGCCGGAAGCTCGACCGGATCGGCTTGGCGAAGCGATGCCGTCGAATGACGCAGATCCGCATCTTGCTCATTATTTTGTCGCTTCATAGTGTTCCTTCCCTTCTTCCATCGGCTCAAGCCACTTCCGCAGTTGAATCCGGCTGCGCTTCAGCCTCATCTTGACCGTTCCTTCGCTGACACCCAATACACGCGCCGCTTCCGAAATTTTCATATCTTCCATGTATATGAGTACCACGGTCAAACGCAGCGGTTCTTTCAGCCGATCGACGGCTTCCCTCAATTCGATCACACGATAGTCCTCTTCTCCCCCGCCCTTTTCGGGAAGAATGCCGGGCAGCGACATACGCGCCTTTTTACGCAAAATGGTATTGCATTCGTTGATCAAAATCCGGTATATCCACGTTTTGAAAAAATCCGGTTCTTTTAACGAACCAACCGAACGATACGCTTTCAAAATCGCTTCCTGCAATGCATCGGCGCAATCAATAGGATCTCCCAGAATCGTTCTCGCCATTCGGTACATCGGGCCTTTCCATGCTTCAACCAGTTCCAAAAAAGCTTCCGCGTCGCCTTCCTTGGCTCGTACAGCCAAATCTGCTATATCCATATTGGCCAATGACCTTCCGCCTGCCAGCTTTCTTCGTTTACGGTATTCATCGTATCCTTCCTTTCGCGGGAAGCCCGGGCTTCTTGGTCTGTTTCCTTTACCTGTTTTGATGTCGACATGGATTGGATGCGCCGGCTTTGAATAAAGTAACGCAAGCCGAACTTCCTTTTTGATTAAATCCATGGAAGTCGCAACCTTTTCCGAAAGCGCTTCGTCTGGGTAGGCAGGAAAAAGAATACGGCGATTCATATCCGGATTCCCAGGAGGTTTCAATGATGGAAAAGAAATTCGCAGCATCCCTGATGTCCGTCTCTATCCTGACCGCTTCCCTCGGCGGCTCCCTGCTCGCGGCAGCTCCGGCGTTCAAGGATCTCAACGGCACGGACGGCCAGGCCAAGATCGAATCCCTTCAGCAAAAAGGCATCCTCAAAGGCGTAAGCGCCAACGCCTTCGCTCCGAAAGCTCCGGTGACCCAGGCGCAGGCTATGCAGTTTATCTCGAACGGCCTCGGCTTGTCCGCGCTCGAATACCCGGATGCCGATCCCAAGCAGACGGCGCACGACCTGTTCCCGGCAGTCAAGAACACGGCGTGGTACGCCGAAGCCTTCCTCGATGCCGCCCGCAGCGGCGCGAGCATACCGGGCACGGTCGATCCGTCCGCCAAAATCACGCGCGAAGATTACGTGGATTATCTGATCGACAGCCTGAAAACGGCGGGCAATCTGCCGATGATCAATATCTTGGCTCCCGAAATTGCCGACCAGGATCAATTCGATATCGAGCAGCTCGGCTCGACCCAGCTCGCGATTGCCCTCGAAATCGCGGAACTGGATGCCGACAAGAAATTCCATCCGCAGGATGAGATCACGCGCGCGGAAGCGGCGGTCATTCTCTACAATGCGGTCGATTATCTGAACCAGTTGAAGCAGCCCGTTCACATCCTGCCGATCGAAGAATAAGAGACGCTCGGCAGAAGCAAGTCACGCAAGTCCCCACGGGTTTGACAAAAACAGCCGGCGATCCCCCCCACCCTCGCCCCGGCTGTTTTTTTGTGCTGTCGAACGTTATGTCCTACAGTGGAAGTCGACGATCCCGATCGCGGAGAACGCAGTTATATGCTCTCGCTGGCGGAAGCGGATTCGGCCGCCGAAGCCGTTCCGCAGGCCCGGGTCGATCTCCCGCTGCTCCAGGCGCTTGCCGGGCAGATGGATTATCCGTGCTTCATTACCGACGATACCACGGACGTGCTGGCCTGGAACCGGGCGGCCGAGCTGACGCTTGACGATTTCGGAAACATGCCCGCTCGAAACCGTCACATGATGAATCTGACTTTCCTGGACACCGATTACCGCACACGCCTCGTCAACTGCGAAGAATTCGCCCGTTATGCCGCCGCTGGGACCTGTACGAAGTGAAGCATGACCATGTGTTGGCCGCCACGCTGCACCTCGCGGACGGACAGGAGCTTTATTTCGATATTCGGTCCGCCGGATACATCGATCATAACCCGGGCCTGACCTGGACGATCTTCGTTCCCCGGCCCGGTACGGGAACAGAGGAACGGTTGGCTCAGCTGCTCGCCGGGACCGGGCTGCGGAGGCCGATGGGAAAAGCCGGGGCGAATAGACGAAGCGGACAGACGGGATAAAGCAAGGTTGAGCCGAATAAAGCGGACAAAGCTGAACGGGGCGGGATAAGGCTGGACGGGGCAGGATAAGGCTGGACGGGCAGGATAAGGCTGGACGGGCAGGATAAGGCTGGACGGGCAGGATAAGGCTGGACGGGCAGGATAAGGCTGGACAGATCAAAAAGAAGGCGGCCGGGGATTCCCGGCCGCCTTCTTTTTTGTCTTTTTCACGGGCGGCGACGGACCGCCGCGGCTGTTCAGCGCGGCGAACCCTGCGCGGCCGCCTCGATATCGGCGAGCGCCCAATGCCCGGCCGGTACGTCCGGCCAGCGAGAGGCGTCCGGCGCAGCCGGCAGGGCACGGCCCAGGGCCCGGTTGAACACGGCCGCGGCTTCGGCGCGGCTGAGTGCCCGGTCCGGCTCGAAGCGGCCGTCCGGCAGGCCGAGCAGATACCCGGCCTGCCGCGCGCGGGCAATATCGCCCGCAGCCCAGTGCTTGGCGGTATCGGAGAATCCCGCCGCTTCAAGCCCCGCGCCGCTCTGCGTATGCAGCGCCTTCCAGCGCGCCAGTACGGCGGCCATTTCGGCCCGGGTGACGGGCCGGTCCGGGCCAAAAGCGTCTGCGCCGGTACCGCGCATCCAGCCGGACTCCGTCACGGCCCGAACCGCTTCGGCGGCCCAGCTGCCGGCCGCCACGTCGGAGTAAGCGCCTTTTGCGCCGCCCGAAGGCGCCGCCGTGCCGCTTACCCGCAGCAGCATCGCGGCCAGTTCCGCCCGCGTCACCGCTTGGCCCGGACGGAACGTGCCGTCCGGATAGCCCCGCAGATACGGCTGCGACGCCGCCGCCTGCCCGCTGCCCGGCTGCTCAGACGAGCCGGCAGGGTCTCCCGGCGCCGACGGTGCCGTCGGTCCGACAGGCGCCGGGATCGCCGGCACACCTGCCTGCGGCATCGGTTCAGGCGCCGGAGCCGGCGCTGCCGGTACCGAAGGCGAAGGAGTCGCGGGCGCGCCGGTCACCGGCGGTTCGCCGCTTTGACCTCCGCCCGGAGGAGGCGTTGCCGTCTCCAGACCGCGCACGAACGTCAGATAGAAATCGTCCAGCGTTCCCCAGGCATTCGCGTTTGCAATAACGGAAGCTCCGACCGTAAGGCTGCCGTTCTCGACGCGGATTTCTTCGATCTTCGGCTCGTTCCACTGCTGCCAGCCCGTGACGTTGGCTGCAGCGAAGCGTTCCTGACCGCCGCTCGAAGCCAGCAGCTTCATGGTGCTCTCTGCCGCGTCTCCGCCCTGGATCGCCATGGACAGGTTGTAATAACCGGGCGCAAGTCCCGTTACGGTCTGTGCAATCCGGAAATCCACGCCTTCCGGCGAATAGAAATGCAGCGAATATTGACCCGTCTTGGCATCGGAGGCTTTGTTCTGGTAAGCCGTGTGCGGAATACTTCCTTCGCCGTAGGCAATGGTCCACATGCTCCGGTCGCTGCTCTCGAAGCTTCCGTTCGGCAGAAGATTCTCAAGCTTGATCTCCAGTGCAGCCTGCACCTTATTCCCTCCTTCGACCGTACCGTCAATGAGGTAACGGCCCGGTCCCCGCGATACGGCCGCCTTCAGCGCAGCTTCGTCCCAGGCCGCAGCAAGCATACGGATACTTCCGTCGTTATACACCGCTTCGACCGACGCCGGAAGCGTCACCGGTTCGCCGGCATTGACCGACAAAGCGACCGACCGAACCGTGTCGACTTTGAGCGGAGCGACCGCGCCGGTATCGACGTATTTGAAGACGTTCAGCGAAGACAGAGGCCGTCCCGAGAAATCGAACAGCGCCTGATTGTCCACCGCGCTGCCGCCGTACCAGGCTCCCGCATCGTGCGGATCGTATTCGGCCGCATAGCTGGAAGCCCAGCCGGAACCGTACTGTTCCCACAGCGTTTTGTTATGTTCGAGGTCCGAGGCCGGACCGACCGGCAGCCAGGCCGGCTCCCAGTAGAAGACGCCGATGCCTGCATCGCCGACTTTTGCGACCGCATCGATCACGTTGCGTACCGAAGTCGCCTGTCCCTGCACGCTGATCGGATAATCGAGCGTCTGACCCGACTCTTTGGGAGCCGTATTGCCGTGACCGTCGCCTTCTTCGGCGGTGTAGGCATACGACGTTTCGGCGACCATGACCTTCTTGCCGGTCGCGTCCGCGACCTGTTTGAGCACGGCGGTCAGATTGCTAAGAGACCCGTGCCAGAACGGATAGTAGGAACTTGCGAACACATCGTAATCGACTTTATATTTCGCCAGTTCCGCCGCGTAACTCGCATAGCGGCCGGACGATTCCGGATTGGTGAAATGCAGGGCCACGAGAATCGACGGATCGATTTCGCGTACCGCCCGGCTGCCTTGACCGAACATCGAAGCGATCGATTTCCAATCTTTTTCCCCGACAAAAAAACCGTTCGTCTCGTTGCCGATCTGCACCATGCCGACGTTGACGCCTGCCGTGCGCATCTGCTCGAGACTGTTTTTCGTGTACGCGTAGATCTCTTCCCCTTTTTGCTCCACCGTATAGCCGGTCCAGGCTTTTGGCGTCTGCTGTTTGGCCGGGTCGGCCCAGAAGTCCGAATAGTGGAAATCGACCAGCACTTTCATGCCGCTGCCGGTCGCTCTGCGGCCGATTTCGATCGCTTTGGCGAGATCGTTGTCTCCGCCGCCGTAACCTTTGCCATCCGCCGTGTACGGATCGTTCCAGACGCGAACCCGGACGTAATTGACGCCCGATTCATGCAGCGTAGTGAACAGGTCTTTCGGGTTCCCCTGCGCGTCGCGATAGACAACGCCGCTGTTTTCGAGCGCGGTTACACTGGATACGTCGACCCCTTTGATAAAGCCACTGTCCAAACCGCTCACCTTTTGCACGAAAATGTCGCTCTGGACCGGCTGCGCAGCCCCGCTGTCGATCCGCGTCAGCCGAAGATCGTCCAGATAACCCCAGGCCTTGGCATTCCCGAAGATCGAAGCTCCGATACTCAGCTTGTCCGCCGGCTCCGCCAGCACAAACGTCAAAGACCGCTTGTTCCAGGTGTTATAGCCTGTCGTGGCCGCTGCCTCCGTCTGCTCCTGGCCCGCAAACAGCTGCACCTCGCCCGCTTCGCCGCCCGATCCGCCCATCGACTGCGCCGTCAGCTCATAGCTTCCCGCCGGCAGGTCGTATACGTTTTGACTGACCGTGATCTGCCGCTTGGAGTCCGCTTCGTTCTTGATCCAGTACTTGAGCGCGTGATCGGCTTCCTGCTTCGTGATCCACGTATCGTCCGTATAGGCAAACCGGCTCACTTCTACCTGATCCTCGTTGTCGCTTGCGACTTTCCACGAAGAATCGGTCCGGAAATCGCTCTCGAATCCTCCGTTGGCGACTGCCGGTTCCAAGGTTGGATTCCCCGCAGCGGCCAGTGTCCTCCCGGGTGAAACGGGCATTGTGCCCAGCAGCGTCACGACAGCCAACAGCAGCGGCCAGGTCCGTTTTTTTCGATTCATGTTCAGGTGTTCCCCCCTCTTTTTATAAAGCGTTTACATTTGGATGTGATCAATATAACAACCGCAGGGAAACGGAGATACGGGATTATTGCAACATTTCGTGTGTTTCGGAAAGGGATTGCGCTCAATCCCGGGATCGAACTTCCGTACAAGCGTTACGAGATCGGCAAAGACTTCCATATCCGCCAAAGGGATCCTCTATGCGATTCTGACCGGGGAATACGAGGCGGCTTCCGGGCAGGTACGCTTGAAAGGCATGTTCGGGCAGACGGAAACGCTTCTGACCGGCGTCGAAGCCGCAGAGCGGGTCCGAGCATGTTCGGTCCAGTCCGGCGGATAACCTGACAGGGCGCTGCCCGATGATATTCGGACTGATGCCTCCGACTCCGAACGCATCAAAAAAGCCTTCGATCCCAAGGGATCGAAGGCTTTTCCATGCTCGGAACGATGGCTTAGTCCTGCGAAGGTGCGCAGATCTAGCCCGCAAAGCCGTTTACCCGCGTACCGCCGCGATCTTCTCCAGCCCAAGCGCGTCGGCCGTCGAATCGAACAATTCCTGGAACAGCTCGGGATTGTCGGACAGCGGCCTGCCGTACGAAGGGATCATTTCCTTGATCTTCGGCTCCCAGTGCGGCATCTGCTGCGGGAAGCAGCGCTGCATCAGCTCGAGCATGACATGCACCGCGGTCGAAGCGCCCGGCGAGGCGCCGAGCAGCGCGGCGACGGAACCGTCCGCGGCGCTGACCACTTCCGTGCCGAACTGCAGCGTGCCTTTGCCCTGCGGCGTGTCCTTGATGACCTGCACGCGCTGTCCGGCCGTGACGACTTCCCAATCTTCGTCCTTCACGTCCGGGATAAACTCGCGCAGTTCGCTGATCCGCTGGGCGTTCGAGAGCATAACCTGCTGGACGAGGTACTTGGTCAAGCCCATTTCCTTGGCACCGGCCGCAAGCATCGTGAACAGGTTGCTCGGCTTGACCGAACCGATCAGGTCCATGTTCGAACCGGTCTTCAGGAACTTCGGCGTGAAGCCCGCGAACGGGCCGAACAGCAGCGCCTTTTTGCCGTCGATGTAGCGCGTATCCAGGTGGGGAACCGACATCGGCGGCGCGCCCAGCTTGGCTTTGCCGTACACTTTCGCATGGTGCTTTTCGGCGACTTCCGGCTTTTTGCACACCATGAACAGGCCGCTGACCGGGAACCCGCCGATATGCCGCGATTCCGGAATGCCCGTTTTTTGCAGCAAAGGCAGACTGCCTCCGCCCGCCCCGATAAAGACGAACTTGGCATGATGCCGCTCGACCATGTTGTTAGACAGGTTCTGCACTTTGACGATCCAGCCGCCTTCCGGCGCGCGCTTGATGTCCTTGATGCTGTGACGGTAATTCACCTCGACGCCCTTGGTCTTGAGATGATCGAACAGCATCCGTGTCAGCGCGCCGAAATTGACGTCCGTGCCGGAGTCGATCTTGGTCGCCGCGACCGGCTCGCTTGCATCCCGACCCTGCATCATCAGCGGGATCCATTCCTTGAGCCGCTCTTTGTCTTCCGAATATTCCATGCCCTGGAACAGCGGGTTTTTTGATAGCGCTTTAAATCGCTTATGAAGGAAATCCACGTCTTTCTCGCCGGTTACCCAGCTCATATGCGGAATCGGCCGGATAAATTCGTGCGGATTCGAGATCAGCTTGCGCTCGACCAGATGTGCCCAGAACTGTCTCGACAGCTGGAACTGTTCGTTGATATTGACGGCTTTGCTGATATCGACCGAACCGTCCGCTTTTTCCGTCGTATAATTGAGTTCGCACAAAGCCGCATGGCCCGTGCCCGCATTATTCCATTCATTGGAGCTTTCTTCTCCCGCGCTTGCCAGCTTCTCGAATGTTTTGATTTCCCATTCCGGCGCCAGCTCTTTCAGCATGGTCCCGAGCGTTGCGCTCATGATGCCGGCCCCGATTAAGATCACGTCTGTTTTTTTGAGTACGCTGCTCATAACAAAACCTGCCTTATCCCGTATATTTGCAAAAAGTAAGGCTCCACTCCGGAACTATTCTGTGTCTATTTCTTGTCTACTTTTACTATAAACCAAAATCCATTCAATTCCTATTTCCTTAAACGTATATCCCCCGAAAAAAGAGGCGAATTGGGTTTCTTCCATTGTACACCATTTGCCAAAGCCGCCCAAAGCCTCAATTTGTTTCGCCGCCCGCTTTCTTGAAACCCTTTCCGCTTTTTCGCGTAGCAGAGGGAACAGTTTAAATTCAAAGGAGATTGATCGATTTTGATGAAGCACAAGCGTTCCCTGATCCGTTTCCTGCTCGCCGCCATTATGTTTGTCACGGGAATCCTGATGCTGGATAACCTCGTTGCGGGTATCTTTGTTCTGTTTGTGGGTTTGTATTCGCTTGTCAGCGGCATTCTATGGCTGCGTGTGGAACGCCGGCCGCAGCCGCAGGGCAGCGAAGCGGTTGTCGTCAAACCGGGCAGAAGCCGCCGGAAATAATGCACGCGCCTTCCCGGGCTTTCGGACTCTATGAACAAAAACGGCCACAGCCGGCGGAAATCCGCCCGGTTGCGGCCGTTTTTCGGGTACTGGCGATTCCTGTGAAGACGCTTCGCCCAGTACCCTTTCAACTCTTCATCCGAGGTTTACGTTTTCCTGAAACGCACACGCTTTAGGTGCGATTCAGGGGAGCGTAACCTTACCTTTAGTGTTGACAAGGTACTAGAAGGCCTCCACGATCCGGAAGTGGTCTCCCCGGTCTTCCACTTCGTACAGATACCCCCGCGATTCCGGCATGCTGAACGGACGATGCAGAATCAGCATCCGGCGTCCGTCGAAAGTGCGAAACAGCATGCCATGCCCGCTGTCTTCCCCTACCAGCGGTTCAAGCTGCTCCCAGGGCCCTTCCAGACGGCCGCTCGTCGAACGGGCGATCGTCTGCACATAGCTGCCTTCTTCATAGCTCGACCAGAGCATAACCAGACTTCCGCCCGATGTCCGGTAGAGCTGGCAGCCGTCGGTGACGTAGACGTCGGGCTCGCCGGCAGCGGAGGAACCGTGCGGCTGCACTGTCGGATCGCTATGCGGCTCTCGGCGCAGATCATCGTCGGACGTTTCCTGCGCGGCATCCGGGTTCAGCCACGGAGCCGAAGAACCTTTAAACAGCAGAATCGATTCTCCGACGGCCGAAGCCAAATCTTCCGTCAGACGTACCGCTTCGACCGTGCCGTCCAGCGTCTGAACCCATTCGTGGCAGTACACCATCCACGGCGCCCCTTCTTCATCGATATACAGCGTACCGTCCAGCGTCATCCGCTCCGAAGCGATCAGCGGACCGTCCGTTTGGAGCAGCTCGAACGGACCTTCCGGCGAGTCGCTTACGGCCGAAGCCGTACCCCGCCAATGCTTGGCATAACCCTGGACCGGATCGCCTTCAAGCGGCCGGCCTTCATTGTGCAGCGTGACAAGCAGATAATACCGGCCGCGGTATTCGTGCACTTCCGGCGCCCACGCGCCATGCTGCGGATCGGCCCAGACGCCGTCCGGAACGGCGAATACCCCATACGGCCCTTCCCATTCTTCCAGATCGGTACTTTTGTAGACCAGTACGCCATGGCGATCCACCCCGTTCAGCCGCGGCGCGGCTCCGCTGTACAAATAATAGGTTCCGCTGCGGGAATCGGCGAACACGAACGGATCATGGACCGGCATATCGGCGAGGCGGTGTCCTTTTTGCGGATTTTGCACATCGGAAGCGGCGTTGTAAGGGGGAACGAACATGGAATCAGCTCCTTTTTGAATGCGGTTACATGCTGATTCCACTATAAGTCCCCGTCTGATCCCAAGCAAGTATGGGGCAGACGCTCATTCAAGCCTTTTTTTCCGGAACTTCGGTAATTCTGAACATACGGGCTTGAAGACGAATCAAAGCGCCCAAGCCGACGATCACGATACCGGAACCGAGAAACCAGAACGGCACACCGTAGATATCGACAACCGGACCGGCGACAGCCAGACCGATCGGGGAAGAGAGCATGGTCAGGCTGGTGACGAGCGACAGGACGCGGCCGAGCTGTTCCGGGCGGTAGGCTTTCTGGATCATCGCCATGTAAGGACCGTTGAACAGCGGCGCCGCACCGCCCATCACGAACGACAAGGCGACGAAACCGGCAAAAGCGGCAGACGGCAGAATCCCGCTGAGCAGGCAGGTCAGGCCAATCAGGATCAGACTGAGGCTCACAAACGCGGTATCGCTTATTTTTCCGGCGAAGAACGACAGTGCGGCTCCTCCGGCGATCATCCCGATTCCGAAAGCGGCTTCCACGACGCTTGCGGCATAGCCGCCAAGCCCGAAATGCCGGAACGTCATCAGCGGAAACAGCGTCGCAAGCGGCGTGAAGACGATGCTGAACACGATCGTAATCACAGTCAGGCGGACGATCGGCTTGACGGTGACGAACGCCCGCCAGCCGCTTCGGAACTCCCGCAGGAAAGACGGCGATTCCGCTTCGGCGGAGTCGCGCTGCTGCGGAGGAATCTTGACGCGGATCAGCATGGCACAGGCGAATACCGCTCCGGCTACATCGAGCAGCAGCACGGCCCCGAGCGAAGAAGCGGAATAGACGGCGATCCCCAGGGCGGGCCCCAGAATGCTCGAAACGGAGAACACCATCTGCTGCCAGCCCGCTACGCGGGTAAGCTGGTCTTCCGGCGCAATCAGCGGAATCGCCGCCTGAAAAGCGGGTGCGTGGAAAGCGGACGCGGCGGAGCGGATCACCAGAATCGAGAACACGACCGGCAGCGCCGGATCGCCGAGATAGAAGTACAGGCCGAGCAGCAGACTGAACAGGGCAATGACGCCGTCGGCGGCAATCATGGTAATCTTGCGGTTCCAGCGGTCGATCCAGACGCCGACGAACAGGCCGAACAGCGCCTGCGGCAGGAATGCCGCCAAGCCCGCAAGCAGCAGAACGGACGCCGAGCCGATGGTCGCGGTCAGATGCCAGAGAACGGCGAACTGCACCATGGAAGAAGTCAGAATCGAGAACAGCTGTCCGGTAAAAATCATCATAAAGGCTCGCTGCCATTTTTTGTGCATCGTGTCGGTCTCCCTTATCGATAGACTTGTAGGTTCAAAGCGGAAGAAGCGCGATCGGGACAAATTCAAATAAACCTGGCATTCCGGATTTTTGCAGCGGAATCGAACAGGTCCCCACGGTTGTCTTCCGGATTTATCGCAGCCGCACCGAACAAGTCACAAGGAACACCTCCATCTGAATTCAGCTCCAGATTAACCGATCGGCCGAACGCGTACAACAAGCATTTTCAAAAATAAAAAGCACGGACTTTCGGCTCTGTGACGCCAAAAAGCGGCTTTCCGTTAACCGGAAAGCCGCTTTTTATAGAAGCTGCGCCGTTCGCCTGCACGAGCGGCGCAGAAGCGGGGTCCACGACTCTTTGATGCCCCGGGCTCCGCCGTTCCGCTTACGGATAGACCGTTACGACCAGCCCGCCTTTGTTGTCGCCCGACAGCACGCAGTCCCGCCCTTTTGGCACCTGCATCTCCGAGAGTTCATCCGGTCCGTAATGCAGGATTTCGTAGGTACGTCCGTCGACCGTGGTAGAGACCGCTTTTTTCTCCGCCAGCAGCTCCAGATACTCTTCCAGCACCAGATTGTTCCGGTCCATCGCAATGCTGTGCGGCAGACCCACATAACGAAAATGCCACGGTTCGAACGAAATCCCCGTCACCTCCGTTTTGTCCGCCGGGTAGCGCAGCACGAATCCGTACTTCGCCGCATTGCGTTCCAGCCATTTGCCTTCTTCCTGCCCGCTCATTTTGCCCTGCGTAGAGCCGATATCGAGCGCCAATCCCAGATTGTGCTCGCTGGATCCGGCGGGAAGCGCGTAATCCGCTCCTTTTTCCTTGTACAGACGGCTCTGCTCCGCCTGATCGCGGTAAGCGCTGCTGATCATAAAATGGTTCACGCCTTCCTGCGAAGCCGCTTCCACCATGACGGCGAACTTCAATGCCACGCTGCGCGACAGCCGGATTCCGTTGTCCAGCAGCACCGCCCCGCCCGTCAATTCCGGTTGGCCGCTCAGCTCCACGACATCGGGCACCCCGCTCTGCGGATGAATCGGATAATCGCCGTTGACCAGCAGCAGATCTCCTTCGTACAGCCGGTTCTCCTCGAATTGAAGCTTTTCGCCGCTATGGCGCAGCGCCGTTTCCTGAAGCAGCCCGTCCGCCGAATCGTAGGCGCGGTCCGAGGCCTGATGCTGTTCGGTCAGCTTAAGTACAGCCAGCACGAGCAGCAGCGCGATGATGCCGGTGGTCCATCCCCATCTTTTCATGTCCGTCCCCTCCCGTCTCTCTTCTCTACCCAGCATAAGAGAGGCGGTTTAAGAAAAGGTACCGGCAAATCTAAAGTTTCTCTTAAATTTCCAAATGTTTATCCCGGCGTTGACGACCGTTCGTCGCCCTGGATCGGCAGCCGTACCGCGAAGGACGTTTGTACGGCATCGCTCTGCGCGGAGATCTGTCCCTTATGGCGTTCCACGATATTTTTGGCGATAAAAAGGCCCAGTCCCGTGCTTCCGCCCTGCGGATTCTGAACGCGCGCCCGGTCGCCGGTATAGAACATCTCGAACAAATGCGGCAGCTCATTCTGGGGGATGGAGTCGCCGTAATTGGTCACGCGTACGACGGCCCCGTCTTGTTCAATGCCGCAGACGATATCGATATACCGGCCGTCCCGGCCGTAACGGGCCGCATTGGTCAGCAAATTCTCGAATACCCGTGCCAGCAGCTCGCCGTCGCCGTGAATACGCACATCCGGTTCGATCGAAAGCCTGGCGGTCAGTCCATTCTGCTCAAGCACCGGATACAGCTCTTCGTGCATCTGCACCAGCAGCTCGCCCAGATCCAATTCGCGCAGGTCAAGCGTCAGCATGCCGTAGTTCATCCGCGTAATCTCGAACAGTTCGTCGATCAGCTTCTCCAGGCGCCGGGACTTGGTGAAAGCGATCGTAATATAGTGCTTCACCTGCTCGGAGGTCAATTCTTCGTTCCGCAAAATAAAATCCAGGTACCCGAGCACCGACGTCAGCGGGGTTCTCAGATCGTGGGCGAGGTTGAGCACAAGCTGGTCCTTGCTGCTCTCGGCGAAATCGCCGCGCTCTACCGCTTTTTGCAGCTTTTCGCCCGCCGCGTTCATATCCGCCGCGATACTGCCGAATTCGTCCCCCGACCCGATCTCTACCCGCCCTTCGAAATCGCCGTTCGCCAATCGGTGAATCCCGATCGAAATTTCGCGGAAGTAGCGGGAATACGGTTTGGTCAGCCAGAAAAAGAACAGGATCGCCAGCGGCACGAAGAAGATCAGGAAAAAGTTCAAATCGCCGAAATCGCGGATCATCTGCCGGAATTGGGCCAGCGGGTCGCCGAATTTCGCATTTTCCACGTAGTAGATCTGCAGCCCTTTGTAGATCGCATACGTCACGCCGCCGGACAGCAGCATGCTCAGTCCCAGCAGCAGAATCATCCGGAAGCGGAAGCTGCCTGTCAGCCTAGCCATTGAATGCGTACCCGACACCCCAGACCGTCTTGATCCATTTGTTCTTCTCGACATCTTCCCCAAGCTTGCGGCGCAGCGTCCGGATATGTACCATCACCGTATTCCCGCTCTCGAAATAATCGTCTCCCCAGACGTGGACGAAAATATTTTCCGCGCTGAACACTTTCTTGGGATGGCCGGCGAGCAGATGCAAAATATCGAATTCTTTCGGCGTTAGCTCGACGGCGCGGCCGTATACGGTCACTTCGCGCCGCTCCGGATCGATCGTCAGGCCGCCGGCTTCCAGTACGGAACCGCGTTTGTCCGGCACGTTCAGCTCGGTGGATCGGCGAATCTGCGCGTTGACCCGGGCGACCAGCTCCATCGGGTTGAACGGCTTGGTCATGTAATCGTCCGCGCCGATCACAAGCCCCGTGATCTTATCCAGATCCGAAGTCTTCGCACTGAGAAAAATGATCGGCATCCGGTGCTGCTCGCGGATCTGCCGCGTCACTTCGTATCCGTCCATCTCCGGCATCATGATATCCAACAGAACCAGATCGATCTTCTGCGACTGTACCAGGCGTACGGTTTCCCGTCCGTTCTGCGCCGTCAGCGTCCGGTATCCTTCCTTCTCCAGATGCAGCGCGACCAGATCGGCAATTTCTTTCTCGTCGTCGGCGATCAGGATGGTGGCGTCTTTCATCGTATGATTTCCCCCTTTATTCAAACCGTGCGGCATATTCGTCCAAACCCACGTCGATTAATAAAAACGCGAACAGCCTACCGGTCAAAACAGCGCTCCTTCTCGTGCCTGTAAATATGGATCCTATTTTACGCGCAAAAGAAGATAGCGCAAAGGGCTGCGGCAGCCGGAAACATTTGCGGCACTCCGTGGCTCGAAGGAAACGGAGCTTCCGGCAAGTTTTTGCACGGTCCCAGCTTGGCTTCTACCGTGTCTGCATTTGGCTTCCGTGATTCTAACGGATCGAGGCGACGCTTAAAGGCCCGATTTCACCTTTTGGAAATTCTAACGGATCGACCTGACCGTCAGACGTAAAGTCGCGACGTTTTCCGCTGATTTCCCTGTGTTTCGTCGGCTAAAGATCTCTGCGATCCGTTAAAATACGGAAAACGCAAAAAAAGCGTGCTAACGGAATGACGATCCGTCAGCACGCTCTCAAAGCGCCGGTTTAATGCGGGCTCGGAGCCGCTGCCCCGAACCGTTCCGGCCGAAAAGCGCGCTGCCAGGGCTGCGCCGGACGGCCTTCCGCGCAGTCCGCGACCTGCTTCGCCGTCACGGGACCGAGCAGAATGCCGTTGCGGTAATGGCCCGCCGCGAAGATCACGCGCTCCGCGCGTTCCAGCCGCCCGATCAGCGGGCGGCCGTCAAGCGTAGCCGGGCGCAGTCCCGCCCAGCGGTGAAACGGCTGCGCCTGTTCGAGCGCGGGCAGCACGCGCTTGTTCCAGCGCATCAGGCGCGAGATGCCGCGCTCCGTCACGCTCGTATCGAAGCCCGCGACGTCTTCCGACGCGCCGCAGACCAGGGTCCCGTTCACTTTCTGCACCAGATAGCCCTGGCTGCAGAAGACCATGTGCCGCACCGGCGCCCGGTCTTCGCCCCATGCGTACGCGCAGATCTGCCCGCGGATCGGCTGCACGGGCAGGCGCAGCCCCAACCGGCCGGACAGGCTTCCGGCCCAGGCTCCGGTGCAGACCACCAGCCGGTCCGCGCGAAAGACCCGGCCGCCGGCGGCCGTCAGGCTGCCCGGCACCGCCCCTTCCGCTTCGGCCTCCTGCGGCCCGATCCGCTCGGGCTCTCCGCGGCCCGACAGGCTCCGGCCGGTGTCCGCGGCCCGTCGCTCGATGCCTTCGCGGCCCGTCGCCCGGACTTCAACCCCGCGTTCCCACTGCGTCGGTTCAAGCTCCCCGAGCCGTTCGCAGATGTCCACCCCGGCCTTCCGGCAGGCCGACTTCAGCGCTTCGACAAAGTCCGGCGCGTAGATATGGCTCTCCTGCGGCGTCCGCAGCGCCGCCACCGCGCTTCGCGCAAGCCCTGGCTCGGCCGCCGACAAAGCCGCGCCGCGCAGAATCTCGCCGCTCGACCCGTGCTTGCGCTGCCAATCCAGGCGGTTCTCCAGCGCCTGCACATCCGCTTCGTGATAAGCGGCATACAGGCTGCCGCAGTTCGTGTATTCGAAGTCCAGGCCGGACAGCTCCCGAACCCGCCGCTGCCAATCCGGGTACAGCTCCAGGCTTTCCCGGCACAGCCGGAAAAACTCGTCCGGCGCTTCCGGATTTTCCGAATACGGCGCCAGCATGCCGGCGGCCGCTCCCGAAGCCTGGCCGCCGCAGTCCCCGGACTCCAGCAGTCTGACGTCCGCTCCGCGCAATCTCAGTTCAAGGGCACACGACAGCCCGACAATGCCTCCGCCAAGCACAATAAATGAATCGCCCATTTTCTCTCCCGTCTCCTCTCGCGCCTCGGCCTGCTCAGTCGACGAGCAGCGATTCAAAGCCGCTGCTGGCGGAAGCGTAGCGTTTCTTGGGCACCCGACCCGAGAGATAGGCGAGCCGCCCGCCTTCGATCGCAAGTCTCATCGCCCGGGCCATACCGACGGGGTCCTGGGCTTTGGCGACCGGCGTGTTCATCAGGATCGCCGCCGCGCCGAGTTCCATCGCAAGCGCCGCATCGCTCGCCGTGCCGAGCCCCGCGTCGACGATGACCGGCACCGCCGACTCTTCGACAATCAAGCCGATATTGTAGGGATTCAAGATCCCGAGTCCCGTCCCGATCGGGGCCCCGCCGGGCATGATCGCGGCCGCTCCCGCCTCCCCGAGCCGGCGGCAGATAATGGGATCGTCCGACGTGTACGGCAGCACCGTGAAGCCTTCCTTGACCAGCATCTCTGTAGCCCGCAGCGTTTCGATCGGGTCGGGCAGCAGCGTCCGCCCGTCCGCGCTGATCTCGACCTTGATCCAGTCGCTGAGACCGGACGCCCGTGCCAGGCGCGCGATACGCACCGCTTCCTCCGCTGTCCGAGAACCGGACGTATTCGGCAGAAACCGGAACGCCCCCGGCTCCAGATGCTGAAGGATCGAGTCGTCTTCCGCCGCTTCGAGATCCACTCTTCGGATCGCGAACGTCAATACTTCCGCTCCGGAAGCGGCGATCGCTTCGTTCTGGACGAACGGATTGGGAAACAGCCCCGTTCCCAGGAAAAATCGCGACTGCATCTCCAGACCGCCGATGCTCCAGACATCGCCGGATGACCCTCTGTGTTCGTTCATCGTTTCAGCCTCCTCCCACAAAATGCACCAATTCGATCTTCATTCCCGGCTTCACTTCCGCCGATTCCCACTGCCCCGAATGCAGGACTTCGCCTTCGACCTCCGCCACGACCGGCCGCCCGGCAAGGCCGAGCCGCTCCACCACATCCGCGATATTCACGGCATCCAACTCCCGCTTGGTTCCGTTTACGATCAGTTCCATTCCCGCCTCACCCTTTCTTCTCCAGCTTGCGAATAAACGCTCTGCACGCTTCCGCGGGATCGGCGCTGCCGACAATCTCGCTGACGGCGCAAAGACGCGAAGCTCCCGCCCGGATCACTTCGTCCGCATTGCCAAGCTTGATCCCCCCGATCGCCACGAACGGAATCGAGATCCGCTCCGCCACTTCGCGGATATACGACAGTCCGACCGGATCGACGACGTCCGCTTTGGTCTGCGTGGCGTAGACCGGACCCGCTCCGATATAGTCCGCTCCCTGCTCCTGCGCCAGCAGCGCTTCTTCGATGGCATGCGTCGAAATCCCGATGATTCTGCCGCCTACCCGGCGCCGCGCTTCTTCGAGCGGCAGATCGCCCTGGCCCAGATGAATACCGTCCGCGTCCACTTCAAGCGCCAGATCGACATGATCGTTGACGATAAAAGGAATCCCGCAGCGCCGGGTCAGCTCCCGCAGCGCTTTGGCTTTGCGCAGCAGTTCTTCTTTCCCGCTGTGTTTGTCGCGAAATTGAAGGATATCCGCGCCTCCGATGATCGCCTGTTCCATCACGTCCACAAGTTCGCGCCCCGGATGGAAGTTTTCCCCGGTGATCGCATACAATCTGAAATCCCGCATCTTGCCCGCCTCCTTTTGATTGAAACATCACTTGGTCCCTGCGACCGGATCCGTTTCAGCTTCCGATATACCGGTCATAAATCGCCCGGGCCCGGACCGGATCGTCCGTCCCCTGCACCAACACCCGTCCGTCCGCAAACAAGACAATCCGTTCGTTCTCCGACAGTTCGGCGCGGATCAGATACGCATTGACTTTGAGACTCCGCGACGCCGGCTCCAGCTGACGGCTCCAGCGTTCCAGATCGAACGGCGCATGCCCTGTGATCTGGATCGAATCCCGTCCGCACAGCGACAGGGTGGTCTCTTCCGCAAGCTGGAGCGCCGGATACTCCCGGCGATCGCAGCACGGGCAGCCGCTCCGCTGCCGCGCCGCGGGCAGTTCATGGCCGCGGTTGGTCCAGATGTCCAGCGACAGCAGCGTTTTCCGCCTCGCCTGCGCGTCGCCGACCAGGAACTTGAGCGCTTCGACCGCTTGATAGGAAGCGACAATGTCGACAATCGGCGAGATGACGCCGACCGTATCGCATGTCTCTCCGCCGGAATCGGCTTCGGGAATCAAACAGCGCAGACACGGCGTCTCGCCGGGCACGAAGATTGCGCTCATCCCGCGCGAGCCTACCGCTCCGCCGTATACGAACGGCATTCCGATTTTATAACAGGCGTCGTTCAGCAGAAATCTGGTCCGGAAATTGTCCGTCCCGTCCAGAACCAGGTCGAGACCTTCCAGCAGTTCTGCGATATTGCCCGGCCCAGCGTCGGCGAAGATCGCTTCCACGGTCACAGACGAATTGATCCGCCGCAGCCTGCGCTCCGCCGCGACCACTTTGGGCAGCGACTGCTCGGCATCCTCTTCGTCGTACAGCATCTGCCTCTGCAGATTGCTGCGCTCCACGTAATCCCGGTCGACGATCCGCACCCGGCCGACGCCCGACCGAACCATGTGATTGGCCAGTGCCGTCCCGAGAGCGCCCATCCCGACGATGCCGACCGAACGCTGCGCCAGCTTCTCCTGTCCGCAGGCACCGATCGGCGCAAACCGGATCTGGCGCGAATACCGTTCGTTGTCTTCACTCGGCGTTCCCGAAGAAGCGTGTGTGTGCTGCATCGTTTCTGTCCGTTTGGCTGGCTCGGCTTGATTGTTCGACATCTTGTCCTCCTCGTCCGGGATTCTGCCGGCGAAGACCCTCTATGGGCTGCGAATATACAAAAAAGCCACTCGAGAATACACGAATGGCTTGAACAATTCGAATGAGGTTCTCTACGCCAGCATTACCTGGATCAGATTAACGGTCCGAAAGCACAAGGCTTCCATCTCAGCCGGACTTCATCCAGCACCCGCATTCATATTCGGTTTGAGTCCAGCATAACGAATCCGGTCCGACTTGGCAATGCGAAACAAAGCTTGTCCTTTCGACATTTTTTTCATTACACTTGTCGAATAAGCTGTTTAATTTTCCGAATGAAGGTTTATGTAAACCATATCCCGATTTGACGTTTTTTAGATTTATTCAACGGTTCATTCCTCTTTTTCTCCCGTAAAACCAATCTTTGCTATACAGCTTCATCTACTACCCTTATTTCAAGATCTTCCTTGCAAGGTTTTGTTCACCCGGAGGTGCGTTTTGCTCAAGACAAGTTATATCGACGTCATGGACGTCTTATCCGAGAAGTTATATGTATCCGCCGCACAGATTGTAGACACCGCCTGCAAAGTCATCCCCGCCAATACCTTTTGTATTGCTCTAAGCGATGAGTACGAGACCAAAGTCCTGAATACGATCAACCGAAGCGCCGTCATTTTGCAGGAAGGGCTTGTGATCGACCATACCGACTCCTACTGCCATCTGGTGACGGAGAACGGTCCGCATCCGCTCGTAATCGACGATAATCGTACCCATCCGCTGACACGCGATATGGACGTCACCCCATTTATCGGCGGCTGCTCGTTTATGGGCGTTACGATCAAAGACCGCGACGGACATGTATTCGGCTCGCTGTGCGCCTTCGACGACAACTTCTACGCTTATCGGGCGCACGATGTCGAACTGCTGCAGTCTCTGGCCGCTTTTTTTGAAAATATGCTGGACCTGGATCAAACCTATCTGAAATGGCGGGAATCCGAACAGGAGCGGGCACGGGCCCTGGAGGAAAAAGCGAACCTGCTGGCGATTCTGAGCCACGAAATCCGTACGCCCATGAATGCGATCCTGAATATGGGCGAGATGCTGCAAGCTACTCCGCTGTCGGACCAGCAGACCCAATATCTGAACCTGATCCACGGCAGCGGACGCTCCCTGATGACGATCCTCAATCAGATTCTGGATTACTCCAAGCTCGACTCCGGCAAAATGGAGGTCGTGCACGAACCTTTTTCATTGAGAGGGTGTCTGTCCGAAGTGGTGCAGCTGTTCCGGGCCGAAGCCGATCCCAAGAATGTCGGACTGAACGAGATCATCGCGAGCGGCGTACCGGACCTGTGGATCGGGGACGAGAACAAGATCCGGCAGGTTCTCGTCAATCTGCTGTCGAATGCGCTCAAGTTTACGGAAAAAGGCGAGATCCGGATCGAAGCCAGCGTCTCGCATACTGGCGGCCCGCTGCTGGATCAAGCGCAAGGCGATACTTTTGCGGCGTTATCCGTGTCTCCCGCCGAATCCGCCGGCCTGATCGAACAAGGCGGTTCCTATCTGACCTTTACCGTCACCGATACGGGCAGCGGCATCGCCGCCGACAAGCAGCCTCTTCTGTTCCAGGCGTTTACGCAGCTGCATACAGCCAATTATGTCAACCGCTACGGCGGCACGGGACTCGGCTTGTCGATCTGCAAACAGCTGGTGAATCTGATGGACGGACATCTCCAGCTGAAGCATTCATCGAAGGCCGGAACCTGCTTTGCTTTCAGCCTTCCCATGAGACTTCCCGAGAAAGCTTGGGAACATTGATCCTGTCATCGAGCCTCTAATCAACTGTATATTGTGGTACGGGACTTTAAGCTTGTGTTAAAAGTCCCTTTTTTTGTCGTTATTTTGTCGAAAACTCTTCATTAACTTAAAATTTTACCGATATATTTAGCACAACTCTACCTAAGGAGATTTTATTGTGCGCAAATTTTTGAAAATGAATCTGAAACTCGGCACCAAAATCAATCTGATGTTTCTGGCGCTCATGATCTTGTTCTCGGTCATCGTGAGCGTCATTGTTCATCGGCAGGTCAGCGATGGGATCAAGGCCTTTGCCGTGGAAAAAGCCAAAGGCGATCTGGCGCTGAGCTACCGGTATATCGACAGCGCTTATCCGGGCGAATGGACGATCGAAAACGACAAACTGTACAAAGGCGAGACGCAGATGAACGAAAATTTCAATCTGGTCGATACGATCGGCAGCGATACCGGCGGCACGGTGACGATCTTTCAAGGGGATACCCGGGTCGCGACCAACGTCCAGGTAAACGGCAGCCGCGCCGTGGGCACCCAGGTCTCCGCCAAGGTCAAAGCAATCGTCATCGACGGCGGCGAATTGTACATAGGCGAAGCCAATGTGGCGGGCAACGTATATCAATCCGCTTATATGCCGATTCGCAGCGCAGGCGGCGAGGTCATCGGCATTTTCTACGTCGGCGCCCCCCAGAGCATCATCGAGAGTATCCTCTCCGGCTTTTTCACCGTATTCCTGATTGCGCTGGCCGGCATTCTGAGCGTTTCCACCGCCGCCGTCCTGCTGTTCACGCGCCGGATGAGAAAACGGCTGAATGCCGTAACCGCTTCGCTGCGCCAGGCGGGCGAAGGCGATTTCACCCATCGGGTAACCGACCGGACGGGCGATGAATTGACGACGCTCGCCGAAGGGTTCAACGACATGACCGACAATCTGCGCGGAATGTTCGATGAAGTCATCGAAACGGCGCAGCAGATGGCGGCGTCTTCCGAGCAGCTGTCCGCAAGTTCCGAACAGACGAGCCTCGCCACGGAAACGATCGCCCAATCGATTCAGGATGTGGCGATGGGCGCCGAGACATCCGAGAGCCGTGCGCAGAGCAGTACGGCGGCACTGGACGAAGTCGTGACCGGCGTACGTTCTATCTCCAGCAGTGCGGATGCCATCCTGGATGTGAGCAGCCGGACCATTCGCAAAGCTTCCGAAGGCGATCTATTGGTCGAGAATACCGTTATGCAGATTCACGAGATCGACCGTTCCGTTCACGAGAGCGGAAAAGTCATCCAACTGCTCGACGGACGTTCCAAAGAAATCGAAGAAATCTCGCAGTTCATCTCGGCGATCGCCGCCCAGACGAATCTGCTGGCCCTCAACGCGGCCATCGAAGCGGCACGGGCCGGCGAACACGGCAGGGGTTTCGCGGTCGTTGCCGACGAAGTGCGCAAGCTGGCCGAACAGTCCCAGCATTCGTCGGCGCAGATCTCCTCGCTGATCCATGAGATCCAAAGCGACATGGAGCGCTCGACCCGTTCGATCGAACAGGTGGGCGCCGAAGTACAGGGCGGGCTCGAAGCCGTCAAACGGACGCAGACGAACTTCAAGGAGATCCAGGACCTGATGCACAGCCTGAACGAGCGGGTCGACCATATGTCGGGCGCGGCCCAGGAAGTATCGGCACGCGTGCAGGACACCTCTTCGAATCTGTACGGCCTGCTGGGTATCGCGGGCGAGACCTCCGATCATTCGCAAAATGTCGCCGCGGCCGCCCAGCAGCAGCTGGCTTCCATGGAAGAAATCTCATCCTCTTCAACCGCTTTGTCGCATCTGGCCGACAATTTGCACCGCGCGGTCAGCGGATTCAAAATCTAAGGAACTTCAAGCTTGCTCGCTTCTTTCCTCCTCTTCAGCCTCCGGACCGCGTCCGGGGGTTTTATTTGTCTGCCCGATGAAGATTCGTGCTTCGCTCCGCTTGTTAAGTTCCCGTCCTTCTTCGCGGACTCCGAACGTTTATGAACATACATCCTTATCCGATTGGGTACCTGTAAACTTTTGATTGACAGTTCATCTGGTATGCCGATATATTTAGTGATGTTGATAATCATTATCAGGACATTTTTATTAAAGTTATCGGTTTTTTATTCATTTCCGAGCTTTCCGGCACCATAAAATACGCTTATCGATTCAGAGAGGGGTCCATCATGAACGCAAACCGAAAATATTCGCTGGTCACTGCCATCATCTCGATCATCCTGGTCCTGGCGCTCGTCGGCTGCGGCGCAAAAGAAGCCGCACCCGCAGCAGCTCCGGCTTCGACGGATACGGCCGCTGCCGAGACCGCACCGGCAGAGACTTCCAAAACGGATTCCGCCGCTGCGGAAACCACAGATACGCAGTACCCGCTGACGATCAAAGGGGCGCTGGGCGAAGCCGTAATCGAGAGCAAACCCGAACGGATCGTGACCATCCAATGGGGCAATCAGGACGTCGCGCTGGCTCTGGGCGTCGTTCCCGACGGTTTCTCCGCCGCCAACTTCGGCGTACAGGATGGCAGCGGACTGCTGCCTTGGACGAAGGAAAAGCTCGATGAGCTTGGCGCAGCCGATCCGAACGTATTCCAGGATACGGACGGTCTCGACTTCGAAGCGATCTCCGATGCCAAGCCGGATGTGATCCTGGCCGCGTACTCGGGCATCACGCAGGAAGATTACGATACCCTGAGCGAGATCGCTCCGGTAGTCGCTTATCCGACGTCCCCTTGGACGACCAAATGGCGCGAACAGGTTCAACTGACCGCCGAAGGCATGGGCATGCCTGCCGAAGGCGAGAAACTGATCGCCGATACGGAAGCGCTCATCAATGAGAAGTTCGCCGCTTATCCGCAGTTGAAAGACAAAAAAATCGCCTGGGTCAATTTCTCGGCCGACGATCTGTCCAAACTGCATATCTATACGCCGGTTGATACCCGCGTCTCGTTCCTTGAAGAAATGGGCCTGACTTATCCGGAGAGCATCACTTCGCTGATTACGGACCCGACCAGCTACTCGCTGGAGCTGAGCGCCGAGAACGCGCAGGCGCTGAACGACGCCGACCTCATTGTCGGTTACGGCGACGACAAGCTGCTCGCCGCGCTTCAAGCCGATCCGCTGCTGGGCAAAATCCCGGCGATCGAGCGCGGTTCCGTCGCTTTCATCGCGGCGGATACGCCGCTTGTGGCAGCCGGCACGCCGACTCCCCTGTCGATCGCCTATACGATTGACGATTACATGAAACTGCTCGGCGCCGCTGCCGACAAGGTGAAATAACCCAGATGAACCCTATTACGGTCTCGAGCGATTCCCGTCCGAGTCCGCACATCCCGAAGCATTTTCCCACGGTACTGATCGTGAGCCTGATTCTGCTGGGAGCGAGTATTCTCGCCTCCCTGGCATTCGGCTCGCGGGCAGTGCCGTTTCACGATTTGATCGACGGTTTGTTTCGTCCGGAGATGGACTCCTACGAAGCGAATATCGTTCGAAAACGGATCTCACGGACGGTGTTCAGCCTTCTCTGCGGAGCGGCGCTCGGCGTATCGGGCTCGCTGATGCAGGCCGTGACGCGCAATCCGATCGCGGATCCGAGCATATTGGGCGTGAATATGGGAGCTTCCTTGTTCGTGGTGTGCGGCATGGCTTTCTTGAACATGACGACAGCCAGCCAATATATCTGGCTGTCCATGACCGGTGCCGCGATCACGGCCGTATTCGTATTCGGAGTCGGTTCGCTGGGGCGCGGCGGAGCCACGCCCATCAAGCTTATTCTGGCCGGAGCGGCCACCAGCGCGGCCCTCTCTTCGCTGGTGACGGCCATTCTGATTCCGCGTTCCCATGTCATGGACCAATTTCGCTTCTGGCAGGTAGGCAGCGTGGGATCGGGAACCTGGAGCAGTATCTCGACCTTCGTTCCGTTTCTGCTCGCCGGCCTGCTGATCGGGTTCCTGACCTCGCCTGCGCTTAACGCGCTCGCGCTCGGCGACGAGACGGCCAAAGGCCTCGGCGTCAAGACCGGCACCTTGCGGTTAATCGCGGCACTGGCCGGCGTGATTCTGTGCGGAGCGACAACGGCGCTGGCCGGACCGATCGGTTTTATCGGCCTGCTGGCGACCCACGTGGTGCGCCTCATGGTCGGACCGGATCTGCGCTTCGTGATTCCGCTGTCCGCCGTCGCCGGAGCGGTCATCCTGACCGTATCGGATGTTCTGGGACGCCTGATCGGAAGTCCGGGCGAACTTGAAGTCGGCGTAGTGACCGCTTTCGTCGGCGCTCCGATCCTGATTATTCTGGCGATGAGAGCGAAGGTGCGTTCCTTATGACTCTGACCCCTAACCTGATCGCGCCTTCCGCTTCCGTCGAATATATCCGTGCAGGACGGCGCAGACGGCAGCGCCGCTGGATGTTCGTAACCGGCACGCTGGCCCTGCTGGCTCTGGTTCTGTGCGCGGCCATGCTTATGCTCGGCAATACGATCTATCCGCTTGACCAGGTCGTCCGCGCCTTGTCCGGCGAGAAGATCAAAGGCGTCTCGTTCGCCGTCAGTACGCTGCGCCTGCCGCGCATGCTGGCGGGATTGTTCGCGGGATTCGCGTTCGGCATCGCCGGCTACACGTTCCAGACGCTGCTGCGCAATCCGCTCGCGAACCCCAACGTCATCGGGGTGACGTCCGGTTCCAGCGCGGCGGCCGTCTTCTGCCTGACGGTACTCCAGGCCGGCGGCGCGGTAACATCCGCCGTTTCGGTTGCGGCCGGACTGGCGACAGTCATCGTAATCTACATTCTGGCCCGGGGCAAAATCTTCTCGATCGGCCGCCTGATCCTGATCGGAATCGGGATCCAGGCCATGCTGGATGCCGTCATTTCTTATCTGCTGCTGATCAGCTCCGAGAAAGACGTGCCGGCGGCAATCCGCTGGCTGTCCGGCAGCCTGAACGGTTCGAAGATGAGCGAGCTGCCGCCCCTGGTTGCGATCACCTTGATCTGCACGCCGATCCTGATAGTGATGGGCAAGCATCTGCATACGCTGGAGCTCGGCGAACAGACGGCCTCCTCGCTTGGCGTCAGCACCGACAAGACGCGGATCGCCCTGATCGTCTGCGCGGTGTTCGTCGTCTCGATCGCGACCGCCACGACAGGGCCGGTCGCCTTCGTCTCGTTCCTGGCCGGCCCGATTGCCAAAAGACTGGTCGGCACCGGATTTCACAGCCTTATTCCGGCAGGTCTCGTCGGGATCAACCTCGTATTAGCCGCCGATCTGATCGGACAGTTCGCTTTCGTTCACCGATACCCCGTGGGGGTCATTACCGGGTTGCTCGGAGCGCCGTATTTGATCTTCCTGTTAATCCGCATGAACCAGAAGGGGGAATTGTGATGAAGCCGAACCATATCTTCCAAGCCGAGCAGATTGTCGCCGGCTACGAACAGAAGACGGTCATCAACGGCGTGGACCTGACGATCCCGAGCAGCCGGATCAGCGTCATTATCGGTTCCAACGGCTGCGGCAAGTCCACGCTGCTCAAAGCGCTGGCCCGGCTGATCAAGCCGACTTCCGGCCGTATTACGCTCGACGGCAAACCGATCGCCAAGTATCCTTCCAAACAGCTGGCCCGGATCATCGGGCTGCTGCCGCAGTCCCCGATCGTTCCGGAAGGCATCTCGGTCGCCGATCTGGTCGGCCGCGGACGCTTCCCGCACCAGCCGCTGCTCGGCGGCTGGTCCAAAAAAGACTACGAAGCCGTCGCGGAAGCGATGGAGCTGATGGATATCACGCAGTTTGCCAACCACAACATCGACGAATTGTCGGGCGGACAGCGCCAGCGCGTCTGGATTGCCATGGCAATGGCCCAGCAGACGGATATCCTGTTCCTCGACGAACCGACGACGTTTCTCGATATCACGTATCAGGTCGAGATCCTCGACCTGCTGACCGATCTCAACCGCAAACACGGGACGACCATCGTCATGGTGCTGCACGATATCAATCTGTCGGCGCGCTACGCCGATCATATCTTCGCGCTGCAGGAAGGACGTTTGGTTGCCGAAGGCACGCCGTCCGAAGTTATCACCAGCAGGCGGATCAAAGACGTATTCGGTCTGGACTGCGAAGTGATCGACGATCCCGTCTCCGGCAGCCCCATGGTGGTGCCCAAAGGACGGCATCATATGGAGACAAGGGCGGCGCTCTAAGCTTCGAGCCCGCTCGGTTCCAGGGTAAGGGTTAGAAAAAACCCCCCGGTCTGCGCGGCAGCGCACGATCGGGGGTTTTTTGCGTGCAAGTTAGGAGTTCTTTTCAAGTCCGTTCATGAAGGCCTTAAAGTCCGCCGCAATCTCCGGGGACAGCGCATGGTGCAGATAATGCCCGCCGTTCATCGGGATCACCTGGCCGTGCGCCGAATGTTCGGCCTGTTCTTCGTGCATGGCCGTCCAGTCCGGCACTTCGGCATTGTTTTGCCGGATGAACAGAACAAGCGGAAGGCTCTGCGGGAACGCCGCTCCGGCTTCGCGCGCCTGCTTGAAATTGGAAGCGATATGGCTCATCTCGTTGAGCAGCGTTCCATTATTGCCTCCGCGGTTCGTAACCATGCGAATCTGCTCTTTGGTCTGCGCATCGTAATCCAAGCCCGCATAGGGAGCGCCGCTGACTTTGGTCAACAGGCGCATCAGGCCCGACTGGCGCAGGAATTTGAAGGTGCCGACCGGCAGCTCTTGATCCATGCCTCCCTGCGCCGGAACACTGGTGTCGATACCGGCAAATGCGATCACTTCGTCCGGATATTGATTCGCATATTCCAGGCCGTACAGCCCCGCGATGGAATGGCCCATCAAGACGTAACGCTTCAAGCCCAACCGCTGCACGGCTTCGTGCACTTCGCCGACGATATTTGCCGTTGTCCGCTCTTTGTCGGTCCCGTCGCTGAGTCCGTAGCCGAAAGGCTCGACGGTCACGACCCGATAATCCTTTTCCAGCTCCCGGATCAAAGGCTCGAAGTCCAGACCCGGCGCCGCTGTTCCGTAACCCGGCAGCAGCACGACCGTCTCTGCCCCGTCCCCGTCGATCCGCACGTTCATCTGTTTGCCGTCCACTTCGACGAACTGGCCGTACGGCTCGATCCGGTCTTTTTCCATACTGCCGGCCACTTTGTCCGTCACGAACACAATCGCGAAGAACAGCACGATGATGCCGGCGAGAACGCCCAGAATATTTCTTATGATTCGAAGCGGCTTCCGCTTTTTTTTGACGGGTCCCGCTTCTGCCTCGCTGTTCCCGTTCCGATTTCTTCGCATGCCGATCCACTCCCGTTTCCGCTTCTGTATGCCGGCCCGCTCAAGCTGCCGATAGACCCAGCATAGCGGGCAAGGATGGACCCTTCATGACGGGAATATGAACGCAGGATGCACAGGAGAATTAATTTTGCGGTTCCCGCGGCAGACCCACGACAAAAGCCGCTCCGTGGCCCGGCCCGCTCTCCACGTAGATCTCCCCGCCCTGCAGCGTGACGATCTGCTTGACGATGGCAAGTCCCAAGCCGCTTCCTTCATACCTGCGGCTGCGGGAACGGTCGGCTTTGAAAAAGCGTTCGAAGACGCGTTCCCGGTCTTCCGGCGCGATGCCGATTCCCTGATTCTCCACACGCACCGTTATATGGTCTTCGTCCGCTGTCATCCGCACCGCAATCTGTCCGCCGTCCGGAGAAAACTTGATCGCGTTCCCGATCAGATTCGTCCATACCTGCTCGAGCTGATCCCGGTCGCCCGTCAGCCGGATATCCGGCAGATCCAGCTCGAATCCGATGCGGCGCGCCGCCCAGTGCGGCTGAAGTGCGATCGCCACGCGGCGAATCTGCTCGTCGAGCTGGAGCGGTTCGCGGCGAAAGTGCGGGGACGGAGCTTCGAGCGCACTTAGTTTCAGCAGCCCGCTGCTCATATTGGAGATACGCCCCGCTTCTTCGATAATGATGTCGAGATAGCGGACCCGCTGCTCCTCGCTCAGCTTGACCTGCTTGAGCGCTACCGCGTAGCCGGAGATCGAGGTCAGCGGCGACTGCACCTCGTGCGAGACGTTCGAGACAAAATCTCTGCGCATCGTCTCCGCCTGCCGCAGTTCGCGGATCATCTGCTCGAAGCTGCGCGCGAGCGTCCCCAGTTCGCCTTTTTGCCGGATATCCAGTTTGACGTCGAAGTTGCCTTCCGCAATACGCCTCGTCGCCGTAGTCAGCTTCTGAATCGGCCGCACCAGGAAGAAGGCCGCCACCAAAATAACGATACAGCCGGCGGCCAGCGCGTAAGCGGAAAAGCTCAGCAGCCATTTCACGATAAATACCGCGGAAGGCGAACCGATCGGCTCGACAAAGATGGCTTTTCTGCCCGTATCCGTCGAAAAAGGCAGTCCCACCAGCGTCACCGTCAGCCCGTTCGGATTGTTCTGGACCTGTTCGCCCGCCAGCACCCGGTCAATCTGTTCCGGCGTGATGACGACGGACGACTCTCCGTTGAGCTCTCCGTATGCATGGAAACGGTCTTTCGATTCATAGATACGGACATGGTACGTGCCCAGCTGCTGCATACCCGAGACGAACGCATCCGCTTCTTCGGCCGGCAGACTTTTGTAGATCCGGGCAGCGTCCTCTCCGAAGTACAGCATCGGAAGCCGCAGGTTCTCGTTCAGCTGTTCCCGGAATGCCCACGTCGCGATGTCGGCATCAAATTCCTCTTTTCCCCGTGGTTCCGGATTGGATAGGCGGCTTGCGCCCCTATCGGTTCATTGTGCCAAACTTTCGCCCGTTTCGTACAGGGCGGTATCGAGATTCGCGACGAACGGACTCCATTCGCCGGGAGAAAACAGCGCCAGCCGGTGCATCGCGCGGGTGCAGGCGGTGTAGAACAGCTTGCGCTCGCTTTCGCGGCGGTAGACCCGTTCGGAAGCGTCGTAGATCAGCACGGCGTCGAACTCGACGCCTTTGGCCAGATAAACGGGAAGCACCAGCGTGCCTTTCTCGAATTCGGGCGTGGTCTTGGTCACTTCCTTCAGGCCGGCGCAGCCGGCCGAGGCGAGACTTTCAAAAGCTTCACGGGCTTCGGCGGCGGTACGGGTGACGATCCCGACCGACTCGAATCCTTCCGCGCGAAGGCGGTGCAGATGAGCCGCGATCTCCGCCGCGTGATGCTCGGGCCGCTCGGAACGGATCAGCAGCGGCCTGCCGCCGCTTCGTTCGAACGGTTCGATATCGGCGGCTTCCGGCAGCAGCGCCTTGGCAAACTCGACGATCTCCCGCGTCGAACGGTAGCTGCGCGTCAGACGGAACACCCGCGTATCGGCTTCGCCGTACAGACGAACCAGTGGCGAATCGGAAGCGGACAGCTCGGTCGACTGCGTGAAGATCGCCTGACTGAAATCGCCGAGCACGGTCATGCGGGCGCGCGGGAACATCTTTTTGAGAAAAGCGTACTGGAAGGCCGAATAATCCTGCCCTTCGTCGATAAACACATGCCGGATCTCCGGGCGGCTCCGCTGCCCTTCGATTAGTTCTTTGAGATAGAGATACGGCGTCGCGTCCTCGCAGAACAGTTCGCCCCGCTCGAGTCTCGCACAAGTCCGGCGGCCGATCTCGTTCCAGTCCCGACCCGGCTGTGACTCCGGCGCGGAGCCGTATCCGGAAGGCGGCTGTTCCGACTCGAAGAACCGTGCGTACAGTCCCGCCATATCGACAAAAGACATGCGCTTCACGCCGCGTTTGACCGGCTTGAACGCTTCACTCACGAGGCGGCGGCGGATCCATTCTTCTTCCCGCTGTCCGAAGTCGAAATCGCCTTCGTCCGGACGTCGCCGGCCTTCGATCCGGGCACGCGCAGCCGCATACTCCTCCGAAAAATCGAACACGTTCCGGTCCTGGTGCAGCTCCCGGTACGCTTCTTCGTACAGTTCGCCGTCGGCGAAATTCATCGCTTCTTCCACCCAGTCCGCTGCGCATTCTTCGCGTTCCAGCCGTTTAAGTTCGCCAAGCAGCCATTCCTGCAGCTTCGCCGTACGGTTTGCGATACGCAGCGAAGAATCATAGCCGTAGAATTCCGCCTTCATCCGCTCCGCCGCAATCAGCTTCCTTCCCCGGAAAGTCAGATCGGCGAACTTCATCCCTTCCTGCTCCAGACTCTGCGCGTAGTGCTGCAGATCTTCCAGAAAGCGCTCCGACGCTTTGTACCGGATGCCGCTCAATCTGGCATCGTACCCCGGTTCGTCCGGCGGCGACAAGACGTATTCCATCTGATCGAACGGATCTTCCAGCGCAAACGTCCGGCCGAGGCGGCTGTCGAGATACTCCTGGAACGTGGTCTGCTTCATATTCTCTTCGCCCAGCTCCGGCAGTACGGTCGAGACATAGCCGTTGAACATCGGATTGGGCGAAAAAAGAACGATCTGATCGGCGGTGAGCCGGTCGCGATTGCTGTACAGCAGATAGGCCACTCGCTGCAGCGCCGCCGATGTCTTGCCGCTGCCGGCCGCGCCCTGGACGATCAGCATGGCGCTTTTATCTTCGCGGATGATCGCATTCTGCTCTTTTTGAATCGTGGAGACGATGGTCTTCATCCGGTTGTCGGCCCCCCCGCCGAGCACCTGCTGCAGCAGTTCGTCCCCGATCGTCTCGCTCGTATCGAACACGCCGAGAATCTCGCCGCCCTGAATCCGGTACTGCCGCTTCAGCTCCATGTGTCCGGAGATCGGCCCCATTGGCGTATCGTACCCGGCCGGTCCGGGCGAATGATCGTAATACAGGCTTGCAAGGGGAGTCCGCCAGTCGTAGATCAGGAACTCGAGACCGTCCTTGTCGACAAACGAAGAGACGCCAATATAAATCGATTCCGTGAATCTGGTCCCGTCTTCGCGGAAGTCGATTCGGCCGAAATAAGGCGACTCCAGCAGCTTGTTGAGTTTGCGATACTGCATGATCTTCTGCCGGTGGCTGCGCTCGCGTTCGGACAGCAGCGCTTCCTGCTGCTCGATGCTGTAGACGCTTTCCTCGAAGTCTTCGTTGGTGGCGGTGCTGACGCTCACTTCTTCCCAGAAGCGTCTGCGAAGATCGGCCGCCTGCTCCTGCAGCCCTTCCACCTCCGGCTCAAGTTCCGCGATTCTGGCACTCAGTTTGCCCGATACGTCTTCCAGCCTGCTTTGTTCTTTCTTCAACTCTTCGCTTTCGATCATTCCCGGACCACTCCCTTGTTCGATTTGGAAATTCGACTTTGGCGAAAAACCGTTTGACAGCCCCCCGCTGCCCATGATAAGATTAAGTTGTAGATAAGATGCGATAACTTTATCCTTTCATAAATAATCATGGCGGTTCCCCCATCGTAGCATGGGAAATCGGATTTTGACAATAGATTTTTGGACGACTTCAACCCCGGCGGAGACGCCGGGGTTTTTGTGTGGGAATAGTGGAATGCGATAACGGACAGGAAGGATATCTGAAGCATACACTGTACCGGTCGCTGCGAATAGGCCGAATCTTCACTGCCAGTCTCCTTTTTCGCAAAATAGGTGCTGTACGGCATCTATTGAACAGCCCTCCCTACTCGCTGAGCCTTTAACGGTCGACAGGCCGTTAAAGGCTCAGCGCCCCTCCCTCTGTCTCTATTTCCTTCTTTGACGAACAAAAACACCCGGTTCTCGCTTGGAGAACCGGGTGTGGAGATAGGCCTATAAAGCCCGTCGATCCGACGGGCTTTTGGCCGGATTTACAGCCCTTCCAGCAGCGACTTCACGGACGCGTCGCTCGCAAGCGTGCGCACAATCAGAGTAATCGCTTCGGCGCGGCTGGCGTTTTTGTCCGGAGCGAAAGACGATGCGGATGCGCCGTTCAGCAGACCGGCGGAAACCGCCTGATCAATGACGCCCGCTGCCCAGTGATCGCTGCCCACATCGCTGAAGCTTGCCGGTGCCGCCGCGGCAGGCAGTTCGCTCAGATTGATAACACGGGCGATCATGACTGCCATCTCGGCCCGCGAGATCTTCGCGTTCGGCTTAAAGCTGTTGTCGCTGTAGCCGGCAACTACGCCAAGATCCGACAGGGCGCCGATATATCCGGCGGCCCAGCTTGAACGGGTATCGCCGAACGAAGCCGAAGACACGGCCGGTTCAATACCGAAGGCACGCGCGATCATGGCGCTGAACTCGGCGCGAGTCACCGGCGCATTCGGACGGAACGTGCCGTTTGCGTAGCCGCTCACGATGCCGAGCTTGGCCGCTTTGGATACGGAGCCGCCGCTCCAGTGGCCGGCAGGCAGGTCGGAGAACGTTCCGGCGGAAGCCGGTGCGGCTGCGGCTTTCTGCGTCAGCGATTGAAGCAGCGCGGCAGCGTCCACGATCCCGGAACGGAACGGGCTCGTCGGCAGCGGAGCCGGCGTGCCGGGTGTACCCGGCTGAGCCGGTGCCGACGGCGTAACCGGTACGGCAATCGGCGGAGTCGTCGGCTGCGGAGCCGGTGTCGTCGGAACCGGGGCTGTCGGAGGCGGAGTCACGGAGCCTCCTCCACCGGAAGGAGGATGGGTCGTCCCCGGGTTCGGGCTGCCCGGATTCGTCTCCGCCAGTGTCAGCACGATGCGGCCGTCGCGGTAGCCGAGAACGGCTCCGTAATTCGAAGGCAGACCGTCAACCTGCAGATTGTTGAACATGCCGGACGCGGTTCCCGCCGCATGGGTAATCACGGTGAAGTCGCCTGCAGTCGGCGCATAACCGTTGGCAAAGTTCACTTTCAGGGTCCCGCCGGCCTGCACGCTTCCCGCAACTTCAAGCGTATCGCCAGGTGCGGCAACATTCAGTTCCAGAGTACCGTTCGCAGACTGCTTGAAATCGCCGCCGATCACAAGGCCTCCGCCTCCTCCGTAGACCTGCGCCGTGACGGTACCGCCGCCGTAGACATTCTCCGTCACGGTGCCGCCGTTGTTCACTACGCTGCCGCTGCCGAAAGCCTTAGCCGACAAGGCTTCGAGCGTCCCGCCGTTGATTTCCGTTCCGCCGCTGTAGGTGTTGGCGCCGGACAGCTTCAACCAGCCGCTGCCTTCCTTGACGAGACGGCCGGTGCCGGAAATCGCATTCCGCCAATGATCTTGCGCATGGAATCCGCCCAGTGCCGAATCCATGCCGACGGTCACGGTGCCGTCCAATGCGCCATATCCGTTAGCCGCTTCGAACAGATTCAGGCGGCCCCAGCCTTCCGGATCGTCCAGCAGCGGATAACCGGACGGCAGTCCTGTCGTCGCGAGTACCGCGCGGCGCTGCGAAGCGCTCAGGTACGGCAGACGGGTCTCCAGCAGCACTTCGGCATTCTTCGGTACAACCATTTGTTTGGTGGTGTCGCCGATCGGCTGGAAGCCGTAGGTCAGACGTTTGAAGTAATCCGCCTTGTTCTTCTCGTAATTGCCGAACCGGTCTTCCGAAGTGCCGAGCGGCTGCTTGAGCAGAATGTCATGAGCTTGGTCGTACGCCTGCTTCTTCAGCTCGGCGTTGGCCGGATCGGACAAAGCCGCCGCTGCCAGGGCTGTTGCCAGAACGCGCCCGCCCATCACGTCAAGCGGCGAGTGCATCCCGGATACGATCCGGCTGTCGCCCATTTCCGAAGCGCGGGTCAGCATCTCCTGGTAACGCTCCGGCACGGCATAAGCCAGCGACAGCGAAGCCAGGTACGAGGCGTTGGTGTGACCGCTCGGGAATCCGCCGTCCGTGGCCGGTGTCTTGCTGATCGCAGGCACAAGCGTCGGAACTACGATCCGGTTCGCCTGGCTGTTTTCCTGCTGGTTCACCCAACGGTAAGGACGCATATATTGGAAAAAGTTTTTGGACGGGTTGGTCGAAGCGTAATTGCCGCGCACGATGCCGACCAGATCGACCATTTTGCCGAGCTGCGAGTCGGAGTCGCCGCCTTTGTTCGTGCTGCCGACATCGTCGTATTTGACGGTCGTCGCATCGGCCGCGACGTCTTTGATCACGGTTGTCGTGCCGCTCAGCGTCCGGTACGTGTCGGCCAGCGCGCCGAGACCTTCGGTCGCGCCGTACGTTTGTCCGCGGCGGTCGACCAGATAAGCCATTTCTTCGTCGGCCGGAGTCCGGGTAGCGGCGAGGTTCACCACGTATTGAATGTTATAGTCCAGCACATCCGGCCGAAGCTTCGTGCCCTGGTCCCACGAACTCCCCGGTGTCCACAGCTTGAGGAACTCGGACAGTGTGCCGTAAGCCGCATTCGTGTCAACGGTCGTGAATTCGTTCTGGTTGGTCTTGTATTTGTCGGTAAAATAACCCCATGCCGGCGCGGCCGGCATTTCGATCGTATAGGAATCGGGTGCGGCAATCGCGGGGTGAATCATGGCCGTATTCGACAGAATGGCGAAGCCCAGCGCAGCGGCGAGCATTTGTTTCATCGGTCTTTTTTTCACGTTAGGGTTGCTCCTCTTCGGGTTGGATGGATGTTGATCGGGACGGCTTGTCGATTCGAATCGCTGAAAATGTAGCATCCCGCAGCGAATTTCGGCAATGCAACGATTTCCCCTTAGTATCGTTTTGGGAGGTTTGTGCCCGAATTGTGTTCATTATTCCGAATTTAACGTATGTTTAACAAAAGTCGCGAATAAGAATGGATCGCGCTTTGTATAATCCCGGCGGGAGGAGAGTACATCATGCGAAAATGGAATTCCGTTCTGGCCCGTCTGGCCGTGTCTTACATAGCAATCGTGCTTGTCATCGTGCTCTCGCTCTGCTCGGTTTTCTATTTGTATTATTCCGACCGCGACCGAGGCCAAATGCGCAGCCGCAGCAAGATGACACTCGAAAACACGGCGCGGACACTCGATTCCGAAGTGTTCCAGCGCGTGCAGCAGACCGCTCTCGGGCTGGCTCTGGACAAAAATACGGACCTGCGGCAGTTCCGGGGCGGCTCCTGGCAGACGCACCCCGCCAAACTGGTCGAACTCCAGGAGCTGCTGCAGTCGGAAGTGTCCGGCAGCCCCGAGCTGATCGAAGCGATCCATCTGTACGAACCGTCAAGCGGCGCCATGCTGTCTTCGCTGTACGGACTGGTGGACGCCGCAAGCCGGGAAGCGGCCGCGTCCCTGCCTTCCGACTGGATCGACGGGATGCTGACGTCCGGGGAGCGCCATTTTTGGACCCCGGCACGGGTCGTGCCCAAAGATCCTTTTTCGCAGATTCCGGGCGGGAGCGGGCAGCGGCTGATTACCTACGCGCACACTTATCCGTTCCAGTCGACCGGAGCGGACAGCCAGCTGATTCTGGCGGTCGATATCAAGGAAGAAGCGATTCGGGGCATCCTGCGCAACATGCTGCCTTTTCAATACGAAGAGACCTGGCTGCGAAGCGATTCGGGCTCGCTTATGCTCGGTCCGGAAACAGCGGATGAGCAAGCAGGCGATTCCTTTTCTCCCGTGCTCCGGCTGATCGACGAGACCGACGGTTCGGCGGCGAACGGCGGGGAAGTCGGCGGCTGGGTCGACAGCGAGTCGTATACGGTCTTCCGTGAACCGCTTCCTTCGGCCGGTTGGACGCTCTACAGTGCCACCGCGCACAGTCTGTACCGGGAGCAGTCATCGGCGGTGCTCAAGCTGATGCTCGGCGTGTGCGCGCTTGCGATCGTGATCGGACTGCTGCTGTCGGGCGTGATGACGCGGCTGATCTACAGTCCGCTCAAGGCGCTGGTCGGCAAAATCCGGCATTTGGCGGGCCAGTCGGACGCTGCCGGAGCCAACGAATACGGGATGATCGATACGGCGCTGGAGCATTTGAGCGGCCGGGTCGTCAGTCTCGAAGAAACGCTGCATGCGGCACGCCCCCTCGTCAAACGGGAGACGCTGCTCAAGCTGCTCCGGGGCGAGGCGATCGAACCGACGCTCCAGGAAACCCGTCTGCCGGGCGAATGGTTCGGCGGACATTCCCGTCTGCGCTGCCTGGTGCTGGATATCGGAAGCTTGCCCGCAGGAACGGATTCCGAAGCGGCGGACGGCATTCTTGGCGAAATCGCTGCGCTGCTGGAATCCCAAAACACTCCGGGCAGCCGCATCGTAACCGAAGAGCTGTCCAGCCGGCGCCTCGTGGCGATTCTGGCGGACACTCCAGGCGAAGCTGGCCCGCAGGCGGGAGAAGACTTTTTCGGCAGCGAAGATCCGGGTGAACGGACGATGCCCGATTTCGCGCAGCGGTTCGCCGAAGCATGCAGGCAGCGGCTCGATCTGCGGATTCAGCTGGCCTGGGGACGTTCGGTCGATCGGCCCGGGCGGCTTCCGCTCAGTCTCGGCGAAGCGGAGAGCCGCCTGAAATACGCTTATTTCCTGCCCGAACGCTCTATCCTGCAGGATGCCGGTCTGCTGGAACGCGAACGCAGTACGGAAGAAATCCCGCAGGCCATGCTGTCGCGCTTCCGTGATAAGCTGGCGGCCCGGCAGCACGCCGAGATCGAAGCGGCGGTCGACGATCTGATCGAAGCGGTCCGAACCGGCTCGTATTCGGCGGATTACGGTCATTTCGTGCTCGCCAATATCGTCTTCCTCTACTCCGACCATCTCAAAAGTATCCGCTATAAACAGCCGAACGGCGGGCATCCCGATCTGCACCGCCAATATGTCGAACTGCCGCATATCCTGGAGTTCCGCGTCTGGCTGATGGAGTCGGTCAGCCTGTTCCTGATCGAAACGGAGAAAAGAAACGGCGAAAGGGCCACGGATACGCTGGAGTCGGCCAAGCGTTATATTGCGGAGAATCTCTCCGGCGATTTATCTCTGGAAGCGGTATCATCAAGCGTGTTTATCAGTGCCAAATACTTGAGCCGGCTGTTCAAAGAAGAGCTGGGCGTCACCTACACCGAATATGTGACCGCCCGGCGGATGGAAACGGCGAGAAGTCTGGTCGAACTCGGCAGTCTGACGATCGAGCAGGTCGCGGCCGCGGTCGGCTACGGCACTCCGGCGTATTTTATCAAAAAATTCAAGGAAGCCTACGGCTGTACACCCGGCAATTATTTGCGGGAACAGGCAAAACAGGCGCATTCTTCGTGAAGAGAAGCAGGAGGCGTACGATGAAAAAAACGTTGAAGCGGCGGTGGGCCGTCCTCGTGCTGGCCGCTGCCCCGATTCTGGGAATCGCCGGCTGCGAGTCGTATTCGGGCGCTGCTGCGCCGGCTTCTGTCCCCCTCGCTCCCGAATACAAAATTTCCTGGACGCTGCACCAGAACCAGAGCGTGCCCGAAGAGGCCGAAATGCTGCAGTATGTGGAAGAGAAACACAACGTGGATCTTGAGATCTGGAACCTCGAGAACAACCGTTACGAATCGCTGCTCGATCTGAAGCTGGCCCGCGAAGGCGCTCCGGATCTGCTGCGCATCCGCCAGCCCCAGGATCTGCTGAAGTACCGGCAGCAGGGGCTGCTGGCGGAGATTCCCGAGGAAACGCTAAATCGGCACGCGCCCAACCTGATGGCCGCAATCCGCCGGTATGCGCCGGACTATGCGGATTACGGACGGATCGACGGCCGAATCTACGGAATCCCCGCGATCAGTCCGACCAACATTTATCGGATTCCGGTCGTCTACCGGCAGGATTGGCTGGACAAGCTGGGGCTCGAGGTCCCGCAGACGCTGGCCGAATTCGAGCGGGTGATCTATGCGTTCGCCAACGAAGATCCGGACGGCAACGGGGTCAAAGATACGTATGGGCTGTCGCGCGAAGGCATGAACGTCGTATTCGGCGCGTTCGGACAGATCGTGTTTGCGGACCAGCTGTATTTTGCGGAAAAAGACGGGCGGTTGGTCGTGGGGGCGCTGGAACCGGAGATGGAAGAAGCGCTGCGCTATCTGCGCAAATGGTACGCGGACGGCGTGATCGATCCGGAGTTTATTACGGGAGAGAACAAAGGCGGCTACAAACATTTGTCGCATGCTTTTATCAACGGAAGAATCGGCATGACCTCCATGGGCAACTACTACCATTGGATCGGCGGAGGCGACTATCAGGCCTGGACGGTGGACGGCCGGGGCGGCAGCCGGGAGATTCCGGTCGGGCCGACGTACAACGTCAAAGAACTGAACGCCAAAAATCCGGAAGCGCGCGTATCGTTCGGACGTCCGTTCAGCGGACCCGAAGGCAAGCGCGGTTCCAAAGCGTACGACCGGCTGATGAGCTTCGCCGCAATCGGGGCGAACGTCACCGAAGAACCGGGAAAACTGGAGAAGATCCTGCAGATTCTGGACGATGTCAGCGCCAATCCGGACCCGGATGAACGCGCGGCGCTCAAGAACGGGGTGATCGGCAAACACTGGACCTGGGCCGACGAGTCCAAGAAAGAGATCGTTACCCTGCCGCCTTACGCAGATATGCCCGATTATCTGAACGTGATCGGCGCCAATCTCGGCATGTCCGTTCCGTATCCGCCGACCGGCCGCCGCGAACAATGGGCGTCGACGCTCGGATTGGAGAAAGACGGCATCTACAACGCTCTGGAAGTCTCGACGCCGTCGCTTGCACGCAGCGGCGGCGAGCTGATCCGGCTCAAAGACAAAGCGTATCTGTCGTTCATTACCGGCGAGCGTCCGCTTGCGGAATTCGAAGGATTCGTGCGCGAATTTATGGAAGCGGGCGGCCGCGACGTGCTGGCGGAGGCGAATGCGCTTCAGCCGTAGACCGCGGACGGATGCAGGCCGGGCCGTACCGAAGTTTCCGCGGCAAAAAGCGTCTTCCGTTCCCGCGGCCGCGTAACCGGCCGGGAGCGAAAGACGCTTTTTTATAGAAAAATCGCAGCGTTACAGCTTCTGCAGATGCGTATCCCGGAAGCCGGTCTCGTACTTGAGTCCGTAGCCCATCATCCGGTCGAGGCCGATATGCGCGCTCCAGATCAAGCCGATCATAAGCGGCCAATCGGCCGGGAAGGCAAAACTGGCCAGGATCAACAGGAACGGCAGAACATAGGTATGGGCGGCGTTGTACAGATAAGCGCCGAATTTCGTATTAATGGCGTAGCCGATCATGGAGAGATCCGGGACGAACAGCAGGAGCAGGAACGCGAGCCAGCCGTAGCCGTTTGCAAAATACAGATAAGTCCCCATGACAAAAGCGAGCAGCCCTTCGAGGTGGATCAATTTTTTGGTCATGGCGTTATTCTCCTTTTTCCCGCGATGCGGTTCTGATGCCCTGCAGCATCCAGTTGATTCCCTGCGAGACCTGATCGTGCGACAGCGGCTGGGCGGACAGCAAAGTCGGTGCCTGGAGCGTCAATCCGTCGAATACGGCTTGAATGAGCCCCGCCAGATTTTCTTTCTCTTCCGGCCCGAGCGGCAGTTCCAGGCGGTCGATCACCTGGACCACGCCGGCTCTCATTTCCCGGTAGATGCCGACCAATTCCGCAGCCAGTTTCTCGTTGTTCACGCTCTCCGACCACAAACTGATAAGGAGGGTGAACCATTCGGGGTTGGCTTTGCGGAATTCGACGACATGGAGAAGGCCCTGGCCGAGAATCACTTCCGGCGAAGCCCGCATGTCGAGCTTGGCAAAAGCTTCTTTCATTCCGCGGTTGATCATCCATTCCCGCACGACCTCGACCAGCAGCGTTTCTTTGCTGCCGAAATGGTAGCCGATCAAGCCCTGAGCTACGCCGGCTTTGGCGGCAATTTCTTTCATGGAAGCTTTGGCATAGCCAATCTGGCCGAACAGGGTATAAGCGGCCTGCATAATGGCTTGTTTGCGTTCATCCGGTTTCGTGGACGGAGTAGCGGTCATAACGGGAAGCTCCTTTGGACGGTCCGATCTATACTGTTTGATCGAACAGTTAGTTTATAAAAGCATCTTACAACTGTTTGATCGAACAGTCAATAGTTTTGACTGTTCCTCCCGTTACCTCCGCGAGCTGGGCATTGCTCTCGTTCCGTACAGCCCGCTCGGCCGCGACTTCCTGACGGGGCAAATCAAGACGTTCGAAGACCTGCCGGCCGACGATTACCGCCGCCATTACGCCAGGTTCCAGGGCGGGAATTTCGCCAGGAACGTGGAGATCGTGTCCCTGATCGAGCAGCTGGCTGCCCTGGCGGCGGCCACATTCAAAAAGGCGCTTCCGCTTATCGCGGAAGCGCCTTTTCTCGCGCGGCGGATCGGCCGCCCCGCCGGGATTCACCAGCCCGTTCGTTCGTCGATCGCAGCCAATTCGGCTTCTGTCCAGGCGCCGTAGGCGAAGAAAGACAGCCGTTCGACGTTCGGATAATCCTCGCGGATTCCCTGGTAGATCTCCCGATACTGCCCGTCGGTCCAGTCCGTGTCGAGCGTCGGCACAACGTCCGCTCCCGAACCGGCGAGCCGGTCATGGGTGTCTTTCAGAATACCGGATTCCGCCCCGTAGACCCATTCGCTGTCATAACCCCAGTCGTCGAAATAAGCCATGGGCGCGGCAAAATCGATCTCGTTCTTGAATTTGGCCGCATCCTGGCCCACTTCGGCGAATTCCGGCGGCAGTATATACACGCCAAGCTGCACCTGAGGATTGGACGACGCGGCAAGGTCTTGGCGGACATCGCCGACGTACCGCGCGATCCGGTCCGTGCGCCACTCGGTCCACTGCTTGCGCCTTGGCGAATCCCGCTCGAAGTCGATCTTGAGCGGCGAATAGCCGAACTGCTTTTTATACAAAGCGATCGTGTAGTCGCTGACATCCATGTTGTAATCGTCGAAACGCAGCCAGTCCAAGACCACGCCGTCGACCGGATAGTTCCCGACCACTTCGCGCACGATCGAACGCTCGTACCGCTGGACTTCGAGGTGCAGCGGATTGACGAAATATTCACTGCCGTTCGAGCCTTTGAACGGCTTGCGTACCCCGTCGATCAGCGCCTGCATCCGCCATTTGGGATGTGCCCGAAAAGCCGCCTGATCGTGAAACTGGGGAATCCAGGCATGCACCTTGATCCCTGCGGCATGCGCCTGCGTCAGCACTTCGTCCAGGGCATCGAACTCTTCGTAGCCTTCGGCAATCGGAGCAATCCGGCTCTGATAGAACACTTCGCCGGACGGTACTTCGTCGTCTTCGTCCTGCTTGACGTTCATGCTGATGACATCCACGCCGCGGCGATCCGCGCTGTCGACAAAGCTCCGAACATCCTCCGCGTTCCTGAACTGGTTCACCGTTCGGACGATCACTTCCGTTTCAAATGCCTCCCGCTTCTCCGCTTCGGACGATAACGCCGCGGCTGAACCCGCTGTCGATACCGTCAGCGCCAGGCCCAATACCGCTCCGGCCGCTTTTTTCCAGGTCTGTCCGATGGCTCTCATCGCTTCGCCTCCATACGTTTATTAGTACAGCAGCCTCCACAAATAAAACGTCGCATACGATTCCCACATCGTCCAGCCGGCGGTCAGCTCAAGAATCCGCTCTTTGCTCGGCTTGGCGTCAAGGCCGAGCACATGCCGGATCGAATGATGCAGCCCGACATCGTCGATCGGAAAAGCATCCGGCATCCGCAGGCAGCGCATCAGCACGTAATGGGCGGTCCAGGGCCCGATGCCGCGGATCTGCACCAGTCTTTTCTCCGCCTGTTTGACGCTTCCGGCCGCAAGCAGCTGCTCTTTGGTCAGCTCGCCGCCCGCGATCAAGCGTGCGGTGCCGACCAGATATTCGCATTTCTTGATCGTGGTCATCCCGGCGGCTGACAAGTCTTCGGCGGTCAGCGCGGCGATCCGCTCGGCGGTCGGGAACAGCCAATACGCCTCGCCTTCGCGCTCCAACGCCTGACCGAACCGCTCGACATAGCGTCTTTTTAACGTGTAGGCAAAGCCCAGATTGATCTGCTGGCCGAGAATCCCCCAGCATATCGCTTCGTACAGGTCGGGAATGCCCATATTGCGCAGTCCGTAGAACGATTCGACCGCCTGCTTCAGCAGCGGATCGGTCTTGGCCATCTTATAAAAAGGCTGCAGGTCCGTGCCCAGATCGAACCAGTCGTGCACGTAGGCGGCGACGCCTTCGCGCAGCGGCAGCGAAGCGGCGTCGGGTTCTTCGAGGAACCGGATCCGCAGATGCGTCCGGCCTTCGGGAGCGATCTCGACGACCGCCGCCTGCTGCCCCACCGCGATCGCTTTGTAGATTTTGCCGCCTCGCAGCGTATACAGCACTTCATCGGTCGCGGTCGCCAGATGATTGTAATTTTGTTCGAAACTGAACTCGGCCGGAACGGGAAGCAGGATATCGGAGCCGTCGTCCGACCCTACGGGCAAAAAGGACTGCGGCTCGGGAGTACCTGGTGTATTGGGCATTGGTCAAAGCGGCCTCTCTTTCGGCGTGGAATCGTGATGAACCGGGTAGGGAACCCGCTCTTCCCACCCATTAACCGCCTGCACCGCCTCGTTAATCCCGCTTTAGGGGTGCAGACGGCAAATCTTGATCTCCACCCCGGCTGCCCGGCGCGGTCCGTGCCCCGAAGCATATAGCGGGCCGACAGCGTGTGCGGAGTTCCGGAGGGTCCGATAATCTGCGTATCGACGCCTCCTTCCAGCACCCGGCCTTCAAAATACGGCCCCGACGCGTGCCCCGTAAACGAGATCATCACGACGGAGTTCCCTTCGGCATTCCTCATTTCGACACTTCCGTTTATCGCTACGTGAACCGTGAACACTTCTTCTTTTTCCATACGCCGTCTCCTCTGCCCACAAAGTTCGCCTCGCGGATCCGAAGCTCTAGTCGGTCTGGTGCTGAAAAGGAAGATGCTCCGCAAACGGCCGCTTCAAATGGGCCGCCAGGAACTTCGCCGTCACCTCCAGCACCTGCGGGCTCCAGACGCCTGTTCCGTGATCCGCGCCCGCCACTTTGTAGAACAGGACATTCTGCCCGTGCGCTCGGAGCGCTTTGTACATCTCGATACTCTGGTTGACGTGGACAATACGGTCGCGGTCTCCGTGTACGATCAGAAAAGGCGGCAGTTCCCGGTCCAGATCCTGATGGATCGGGCTTGCCCGCCGGGCCCGTTCGACGTGAGCCTGCACCCGCCCTCCGATCAGCAGACCTTCCGGAGAATCGGCGGCGTCATGGTCGAGCACATCGTTATATCGCCCCAGCGTGAGCAGATCGGAGATCCCGTAATAGTCGATCACCGCCAGCACGTCGTCCGACTGTTCCTTGTACCGATCGTTGTTGTAGGCTCCGATCGTAAGTCCGGTCATGAGCGAGAGATGCCCGCCCGACGAATCGCCCCAAACGGCTGCACGCCTGGGATCGACGGCGTATTCGGCGGCATGTTCGCGCATAAAGTGCAGAGCGCATTTTACGTCTTCGAGTGCCGCCGGGAACCGGGCAATCTCCGTATCCCGGATCTCGACGCTTGCGATCACGTAACCTTTGGCCGCGATATGCGACAGATCGGGAATACCCGTATATACATTTTGCTTCATCCAGGCCGATCCCTGCACGAAAATCACCAGCGGGAATACGGCGCCTTCCTGCTGCGGCCGGATGATCTGCAGCTTTCTCTCCACGCCGCCGTAAGTCGCATACACGACATCGGGATGGTAGGTGCAGGAGTAATAAGTGCCGCCTTCGGCAAAGTCCGCGTACAGCATCTGCGTGCCTTCCGGCATTTCGTTGGCTGCCCGGTTTGCTGCGCTGTGATCCATGTTCATCGCTCCTTTTCATAAAAAAAGAGACCCGTTATCCTGGACGGATTCCGGGCCTTGGACGGGTCCGGCGAGGGCCTGTCTGGGCCTACTGTGAATCCCCGTTCTGCATAAAGTTCTGCTTGTCCAGGTAATCCAGCACGGTCTGCGAATAGCCGAGATGGGATTCCTTCGTATACTTGGCGATCGTATAGATCTGGGCCAGATTCTTGAGTCCCAGCCGCTCCGTCATTTCTTTGAGCTGCGGCACATCCATGTACCGCTGCCAACCTTTCTCGTTGCGGTCGGCGTAGATATCCAGAATCCGCTCGTCCGTATAATCCTCATATTGTTCGTAATGAACGAGTCCCTGCTGCGGCAGACGGTCGCGTACCGGAGGAGATTCCGCGGGATACCCCAGCGAATAGCCGACAACGGGTACGACGTTCGGCGGCAGATTCAGCAGTTCGCCGATCTGGTCGCAGTTGGCGAGCGTCGAACCCATGTAGCAGATGCCGAGGCCGGCATTCTCCGCGGCCAGCGCGCAGTTCTGCGAAGCCAGCGTCGCGTCGATCGCACCGATCATGAAGCTCATGAAGTTGTCGAAATGCACCGGCGCCTCATTCAGTTCCAGCCAGCGGCGCATACGGTTGAAGTCGGCGCAGAACGTGAGCAGCACCGGCGCGTCCAGCACCATCGATTGATCCATATGCGGCGTGTACAGCTTCCTGCGCAGCTCTTTGTCCCTCGTGACGACGATGGAATAGGACTGCATATTGCCGCTGGATGAAGCCCGGATACCGGCGTTCAGGACCTGATCCAGAACCTCCTGGCTGACTTCCCGATCTTCGTACTGCCGAATGGAACGGTGTCCGTGTATGACGTCATTGAATTCCAAAACTTCATCCCCCTGATCGTACCGCTTTTTTTAAGTTTTATCATAAACTATACCTTGACCGAATTAAATCTAAGGTTTGCGTTCATCGGAAACACGCAGGGTTCAAGCGGGTTTTCGAGGGGCGTAACCTAACCTCATTATCGGTCAAGGTACCAGTTTCTGAGGCGGGCATAGCCGGGTTGGCAAATAAAAGCTCAGTGATGTTCCGCCAGTTGGACTTCGAACCCGTCGGGATCCCGAATATAGAAAAAGCTCAGCTGCGGATTCGGCGAGACCGGTCCGCGTGCGATCGGAATCCCTTTGGCCGCAAGTTCCGCCATGGCCGCGTCCAGGGATTCCACTTCGAACCCGACCGATAGGCCGCTGCCCGGTTCGACGGTGACGCCGCCGCCCTGAATAAGCTCGATCTTCGGCTGTTCCTGCGTGCCCAGCATCGCGATCTGGCGGCCCCGGCTCTCGAATCTGCGATGGATCGGCAGGCCGAGGACTCCGTTGTAAAAAGCGATTGAAGCTTCGAGGTCGCGCACCCGGAGGGTGATCCAGTTCAAGGTGAGCTTCATTCGGACGTCCCCTTTTCCCGGTGCGTCCGATCCGTATCGCTGTGCGGAGCCGATTCCGCGGACGGATGCCGCAGAGCCGGCAGCAGAATGCCGTCGATCAGCGCCGCGAAGAACGTCTTGTCGAAAGCCTGGCGCTGGATCAAGCCGCGGAAAGCGGCCGTCGATGTGATCACCTGGCAGGCCGTTTCGATATCCGCCCCGGCCGCAATCTCGCCGCGTTCGGCGGCCCGCTGCATCAGTATGCGGTTTGCGTCGGCCCAGGTATCGAAGATCCGTGCCATCCCCACCCCGGCGAATTCCGGCTGCTGCAGGAAAGAACCCAATCCGGCCAGCACGCGGAATTTCTTCTCTTCTTCCGCGATCGACTGCGGCTTCACGAGGCGCAGCAGATCTTTGCGCAGACTGCCCGAATCCGGCAGATGCCCCAGATTCAGATGGCTTCGGTTCATCCAGGCCAAGGCGTCCCGAACCAATTCCGATTTGGAAGACCAGCGGCGGTACACGGTGGCTTTGCCCGCCTTGGCTCTTGAGGCGACGCTGTCCATGGTCATTCCGTCGAAACTCGATTCGGCCAAAATATCGATTGCCGCTTCGAGGATTTTCTCATCCCGCGAGGGGTCCCTTTTGCGTCCGACTTTCGGCGCCGGGGCCGCCGCTTCGGCCAAATCCTCGGGCACCGACTTTTTACGTTTGTTTTCGCTCATAAAAAGGCTCCTTCTATACCTATATTTCGAAACTTTTAAGTTCCGGAACTTTGAAGTTTCTATTTAATGCGATTTAATGTCATTATCCTATAACGAACGGGAAATAAACAGACGGTATTCCGTACCGAAAAGGAGGTTGCGACCATGTCGAATCAACCCACTGCGCTGATCACCGGAGCCAACAAAGGAATCGGAGCCCAAATCGCCAAAGAGCTGGCGGAGAAGGGCTTCACCGTACTTATCGGATCCGGAAGCCTGGAGAACGGCGAAGCGGCCGCACGGCAGATCGGACAGGAAGCGCATGCGCTTCAACTGGATGTAACGGACGCGCACTCCATTGCGGCTGCCGCGGCGCGCATCCGCAGCGAATTCGGACGTCTTGACGTCCCCGTCAACAACGCAGGCATCTCGCACGCCGGAGGGCCGGGCAATTCGTGTCCGAGCGGCGGCGCGACAAGCGGGCTGCTGACCGTGGCTTCGATGGAAGAGATCGGTACGGCTCGCCATGCTCGGTGCGGACGGCCCGACCGGGACGTTCTCCGACGAAGACGGACCGGCCGCGTGGTCAACGCGATGCGGGTCTTCGTAACGGGACTTTGCCGGATCGCTGCAGGCCGATCTGGAACAAATTCCGCCCCGCGAAGAAGTGCAGATTACGATCAAAAAAATAGAAGCCATGGTGAACCCATCGGCTTCCGCAGGAACGATTCAGCTGTCTTTTCACAATTGGGCAGGCCGGTCCGAACTTCGCCATATCCTGAAAAGCTGCCAGGAAGCCATCTCCCGCAAAAAGGTGCTGGCCTTCGATTATATCGACAAAGACGGGACAGCCACCCACCGAACGGTCGAACCGGACCAGCTGCATTTCAGCGAGAACAGCCGGTACCTCAAAGGGTTCTGTCTGGGGCGCAGGGCCGAGCGGATATTCAAGCTCTCCCGGATCAACCGGCTGGACGCGAGGGAGCAGACCTTTATCCCCCGCGAAGTCCTGCCGGAATCCGCACCGGAGACCGGGTATCAGCCGGAACTTGCCGAAGTCCAAGCGTGGGTTACGCCCGGCGTCAAAGACCGGTTTATCGAACGATACGGTCACCGGAGCGTACAGCCGCACGTCTCCGGAAAATTCCGGGCCACGATTCAGGTGCCGCAAAGTCCGATCGGCTTTCAATTTCTGGCCGGCTTCGGGACGAACGTGGAGATTGCGGAGCCGCAGGCTTACGTCGAAGAGTTTCGGGAGTATCTGCTGGAGATGGCGAAGCCGTACCGATAAGCGCTCAGCCGCTGACCGGTTCTACCGGATTGACCGCAAACAGCGAATGGATATTGCCTTCCGGGTCCGCGAAAAATCCCGTCGTATGTCCCCAGGCAACCGCTTTTGGCTCCGCGATGCTTACGGCTCCTTTGGCTACATAATCGTCGTATACCGTATACACTTCCTCGGGTGAGGCACACTCGAAATTAAGCTCGAAAGCCTGGCCTCTGCGCGCTTCCGCAAAGGAAGGATGATCGTGCGTATTGCCGGCCATAAGAGGCCCCGAGAAAATAGCCAGCCGAACGCCTTCATTTTCAAATTCCGCATAATGGGCTTCTTCCGCAACGGTCCGAAACCCGAGCACATCGCGATAAAAACGGGTCAATCTCGGAACGTCGAGTGCCAGAACCGTAATGCCTTCCAATTTCACTCTCATCTTCCAACTCCACCTTTGGGTTTGCGGATAGTCTTGCCCTTTTTAAAAACTCAGGTTTGAAAACGATACAGCTGCTCGGCCTGGCGACGGGACAATTGCGCGGGGACATGCTTCATCAAACGGTTGCGGAACTGGGTGAACAGGACGCTTTCCGACTGGGCAACCCGGCCGATCTTCCGGGATTGGGCGGAGATTTGCCTGATCCTTTTTTGACGGCGGGCCTGGTAATGGGCAAAAGCTTCCCGATGATCCGGCGAGGCCAGAAGGCAATCGGACAGCACGCGTACATCCTCCATCGCCTGGCAGGCTCCCTGTCCCATATTGGGGGTGATCGCGTGAGCCGCATCGCCGATAAAGACCACCCTATCCGAGTAAAAACATTTCATGGGCGCCATATCCACAATATCGCGTTGGATCATGTCGGCTGTGCCCGTTCGAAGCAGCAGATCCGGGATCGGCGCATGATAATCCCGAAACAGACGATGCAGATCCGCTGCGGAATAATCGGCCAGCCGGGGATCGTTTTGGCGTGCGTTGACCAGCGCGTACCAATACACCCTGCGGCCGGGAAGCGGGACGATACCGAAGCGGCCTTTGGTCCCCCAGGTCTCGATAAAATGGGGCGTCAGACCGTCAAGGTCGTCCGCAGGCACCACACCGCGCCAGCAGGTATAACCGGCATAGCGATAGGGTTCCCCGGGGAACAATTGGCTGCGGACCCCCGAGTAGATGCCGTCCGCCGCGACAAGCAGATCGCCTTCCGCCTGGCTGCCGTCTAGGAAGGCAGCTCGTACTCCGTTCCCATTCTGCTCCAGACTCGAAAAAGATTTTCCCCACTCTACCGTATCCGAAGGAAGCGCGGCCAGCAGCAGATCATGCAGATCTTTGCGATGAATCGAATACTGGCTGCCATAGCCGGAAGGAATCGCAAGCCGGGTAAGAGCCCGGCCCCGGTCCGACAGCAGCCGGAATCCGTCGCCCGGATAACCCCGCCGAATCATCTCGCCGGAGATCCCGTAGGGCTGAAGCGCCTGCAAAGCATTGGGCGCAATCAGGATCCCGGCTCCGGCGGGCATCGGCCCCGAGCTTTTTTCGTATACCTTTACCTGCATCCCGGCGTGCCGCAGCGCGATCGCCGCACACAGTCCCGCAATGCCGCCGCCTATAATCAGGATCGTTCCGGACACGGCTTCCCTCCTCTTTGGATTCGTTCGTTTTACAATGCCGATCACGCATAAGCCGAAGAAATCGACTAGATTTTATCATGTATTCCACTTCTTTCACAAGCTTGCCTGCCGGACGCAAAAAAGAGCGACATCCCGCCGGGGGACATCGCTCTCGAACAGACTTGAATCAAGCAAGAACAGGCTTGATTCACGCGCAAGGAACCTGGAAATTAATGCGTCGGTCCCTGCGTTTTCGCAGCCGATCCTACGCGGACACGCTTGATAAAGATCGAGGTAATCAGACCGATAATCGACAGCACGAGCGCGAATACGAACGCATTCTGTACGCCCGACGTAAAGCCGGCCAGTTGGTTCTCCGGAGTTTCCGGATTCGCCACCCCGCTCAGGAAGCGGGATTGGCCGGCACTCAGAATGCTGACCGCAACGGCGGTTCCGATCGCGCCGGACACCTGCTGCAGCGTGTTCATGATCGCCGTGCCGTGCGGGTAATACTCGCGCGGCAGCTGGTTCAGGCCGTTGGTCTGCGCCGGCATCATGATCATCGAAATGCCGACCATCATGAAGATATGCAGCGTAATGATCTTGGTCAGCGTCGTCGTCGGCGTGATTCCCGTGTACAGGAACAGCACGACCGTTACGATGGACAGGCCGATAATGACCAGCCATTTCGGACCGAATTTGTCAAACAACCGGCCCATGACCGGAGACAGCAGGCCGTTGAGCAGGCTGCCCGGCAGCAGCACGAGTCCGGCCGTCAGAGCCGTAACCGCCATGCCCTGCTGCAGATACATCGGCAGGATCAGCATCGAGGAGAGCATCATCATCATGGAGATGAAGATCAGGATCAGGCCGATCGTGAACATCGGGTATTTGAACGCGCGCAGATCCATCACCGGCTGCTTCATTCTCAGCTGGCGAATACTGAACAAGATCAGGGAAACGACGCCGATCGCAAGCGTCGCGACCACGATCGGACTCGTCCAGCCGCTGCCGGATTCCCCGTGTCCGCCCGCGCTGCTGAAGCCGTATACGATACCGCCGAAACCGAGCGTAGACAGCGCGATCGACAAGATGTCGATCTTGGGCTTGGTCAGCTTGGAGATATTCGGCAGGAACAGCAGACCGCAGATCAACGAAATGACGAAGAACGGCAGGGAGATCCAGAAGATCCAGTGCCAGCTCAGATTGGCGAGAATCAAGCCGGAGATGCTCGGGCCGCTTGCCGGCGCGAACATGATGACCAGACCGATCAGGCCCATGGCGGCACCGCGTTTTTCGATCGGGAAAATCACAAGGATGGTATTAAACATCAGCGGCAGCAGCAGGGCCGTACCGACCGCCTGCAGAACGCGAGCCGCCAACAGAATTTCGAAATTGGGCGCGAGCGCAGCCACGAGTGTCCCGGCGATCGAGAAGATCAACGACGTCGTGAACAACTGTCTTGTCGTAAACCACTGCAGCAGCAGGCCGGATACCGGAACCAGGATGCCCAAGACGAGCAGGTATCCCGTCGTCAACCATTGAATCGTCGTCGGTCCGACTTCCAGCATCGCCATAAGCGGCGTCAACGCCACGTTCAATGCCGTTTCTCCGAACAAGCCGATAAAGCCGCTCAGCAGCATGGCGAACAGAATCGGAAATACCTTATACTGCTGCGTTTCTGGTTGATTCGGTAACGAATCAGCTTTCTTTGACCCACTCACGATCTCATCCTCCTCGAACATATCGAACTTTCTCTTCTTGCTTCTTTTCACTTCTTCTTGCTTCTTTTTACCGGGTTTCTCCGGCATTCTTTGTCACGGCGGCCAGATAACCGGCGGCCGTGAGCAGCGGCTGTTTGTCCTGATTCGTCAGGCTGATGATCAGCGCGCCTTCCATCAGGGAGACGACTAGCAGCGCGGTTTCGTCTGCTCTCGCTTGGCTCATGCCGTCCTGAACCAGATGCTTCGCGATGATCTTCTGCCAGTCGGCGAACACGCCCTGGCAGGCGACGCGCAGACTTTGACTGATGCAGGACGTCTCGACGGCTGCCCAGAAGCTGAATGGCAGAAATCCGGTGAAGCCGGCCGCTTCCGTCTCGTAAGCCATATCATGGACGAACTGCTGGATGCCGTCCGCCGTATTTCCGTGCGCCGCGAACGTTTCCTCGAACTTTTGCAGAATATACTCATTCGTCTTCTGAATGCATACATGCGCGAGCTCTTCTTTGCCGTGCGGGAAATAGTGATACAACGATCCTTTCGGCGTGTGGCTCTCTTTGATGATCTGATTCAGCCCGGTCGCATGATAGCCTTGGGAAAAAAAGAGCCGTGCGGCGGTGCTGACAATCGACTCTCTGGCATTCGACTTTTCGCCCAACAAAAGCCACTTCCTTCAAAGAAATTATACCAATCGGTCTATATACATTATCCGTATTGGACGAAGCCTGTCAACGCATTTATTTTTCCGGAGATTTGGTAACGCTACCATTGCCGAAGCACGGCGTTTTGGCCTTTTTGAAGCGAAATTTCCGTAAAACACAAAAAAACCGCCTCCGATAAATGAACGAGCCATTTATCGGATAACGGTTCTTATGCTTTTTATAAAGCCTGGCGATTACTTGATGACGACGTATTCCAGGTTAACCAGCTTCGCGTAAGTCACGATCTGATCGGTCGTCAGGTTGAGCGACACGACCGTATGGTGGCCGCCGCCGTTCTCGATCCAGGCGCGGACGCCGTCCTGGAAGTTCGGCTTCACGCTCCACAGGACGCGGGCAACCGGCAGGTTCGGAGCCGGTTCCGTCGGCTCGAATGCGGTCACTTCGTTGATGAGCAGCTTGTAATGCGTGCCCAGGTCCACCATCGAGACGACGACGCCGTCGCCGGCTTTGCCGTCGAAGACAAGGCGGGCCGGATCTTCTTTGCCGCCGATTCCGAGCGGGGACACGACGACTTTCGGCTTGCTGCCGGCGAGGGAAGGATCCACTTCGAGCATATGGGACTGCAGGATCGCTTCCTGCCCGGCCGCCATCTCGTACGTGTAATCTTCCATGAAGCCGGTGTTCTGATTGTGGCTCATGACTTTCATCAGGCGGTCGAGCGCCGCCGTTTTCCAGTCGCCTTCGCCGGCAAAACCGTAGCCCTGCGCCATCAGACGCTGCACGGCCAGACCCGGAAGCTGCTTCATGCCGTGCAGGTCTTCGAAGTTCGAAGTGAAGGCGTTGTAGCCTTTCTCGTCGAGGAAACGCTTGAGCGCGATTTCATAGCCCGCTTGAACGCGAACGCTCGCTTCCCAGGCTTCTTTGCTGTTGGCGCCGTATTCGAACTCGTACAGATCGGCGTATTCGGCCATCAGCTTGTCGATTTCCTGCTCCGTCACGGCGTTCACGACTTCCACGAGGTCGCCGATACCGTAGTAGTCCACCGTCCAGCCAAATTGAATCTGGGCTTCGACTTTGTCGCCTTCGGTCACGCCGACGTTGCGCATGTTGTCGCCGAAACGGGCTACGCGGATATTGAAGCTTTCGTTGTAAGCGACCGCGACGTCCATCCAGTCCGCAATCTGCTGCTGCACTTCCGGACGCTCCCAATAACCGACGACGACTTTATTTTGCTTTTTGAGGCGGGCGTTAATGAAGCCGTATTCGCGGTCGCCGTGGGCCGCCTGGTTCAGGTTCATGAAGTCCATGTCGATCGTCGCCCAGGGGATACTCTCGTTGTACTGCGTCGCCAGATGGAGCAGCGGCTTTTGCAGCATTTTGGTGCCGCGGATCCACATTTTCGCAGGCGAGAACGTGTGCATCCAGGTAATGACGCCGGCGACTTCGTCGCGGTAATTCACTTCTTTCATAAGGTTGGTGATCTTGTCCGCGGTTACGGCCAGATCCTGCAGCACGAGCGGGTAAGGCAGCAAGCCGCTCGCATTGAGCGCGTCCGTCATCTGCTGCGCATGCGCTTTGACTTCGCCCAACGCTTCTTCTCCGTACAAATGCTGCGAACCGACGACAAACCAAAATTGTTTTTCCGCTGTTACCGTCATCGAAATCATCCTCTTTTCAGGGTTGGATTTTTATAGTGAAATTTTTATCGTCAATCGATTATTTTTGTCCGTAATAGGCGTCTTTGCCGTGTTTGCGCAGGTAGTGCTTGTCCAGAATGCCCTGAGGCAGTTCTTTGGCAAAATGGTTCAGTTGGCGCGCGTACAGGTTCATCTTGCACACTTCTTCCAGCACGACGCTGTTCACGACCGCCGACTTGACGTTTTTGCCCCAAGTGAACGGCGCGTGTCCCTGCAGCAGAACGGCCGGGATCGCCATCACGTCGACGCCGAGCTTGTCGAACGTCTCGATAATGACGCGGCCCGTCTCCGCTTCGTACCCGCGGTCGATCTCGTCTTGAGTGAGGAAGCGCGCACACGGAACGGCTCCGTAGAAGGTATCCGCATGCGTGGTGCCCATCACCGGCACGTCGAGACCCGCCTGCGCCCAGATGGTCGCCCAGGTCGAATGCGTATGCACGATGCCGCCGATCTGCGGATAATGCTTGTACAACACGGCGTGCGTCGCCGTATCGGACGAAGGTCTCATCTCGCCTTCGACCACATTGCCGTCAAAATCGACCACGACCATATCGCTCGGCTTCATACTTTCGTAGCTGACGCCGCTTGGCTTGATGACGAACAGACTGCTCTCGCGGTCGACGGCACTGGCGTTGCCCCAGGTGAATTTTACGAGGCCGTGCTTGGGCAGTTCCAGATTCGCTTCGTATACTTCCTGTTTAAGCTGCTCCAACAAGGTCAGTCACTCCCGTTCTAGTTAAGATGGTCGACAGCCGCCTGCTCGATAGCAAGACCGGCCTGATAGCGTTTGATGAACGTCCGGAACCCTTCGACATCCGAGGCATCCGGCGAAATTTCTTCGCCTTCGACGTTTTTGAACACTTTTTCGCCCAGGAAATGCTCCAGGCTCTCTCCCGCTTCGCGGTCCGTCATGTAGGAAGCGAGCAGCGCCATGCCCCATGCTCCGCCTTCGCCGGCGGTCGACATGACCGAAATCGGCACGTTGAGCGCGGCGGCCAGCATCCGCTGGCCCACGACCGGCGTCTTAAACAATCCGCCGTGACCGAGAATGCTGTCGATCGCGACCTGTTCGTTTTCCGTCAGAATGTCCATCCCGAGCTTGAGCGCCCCGAACGCCGTAAACAGATGCGTCCGCATGAAGTTCGCCAGCGTGAAATTACTTTCCGGCGAACGTACGAACAGCGGGCGGCCCTGCTCAAGCCCCGTGATATTCTCGCCCGACAGATAGCCGTAGCTCAGCAGGCCGCCTCCGTCCGGATCGGCTTCGAGCGCTTTGTTCAGCAGGACGCCGAACAGCTTGCCGGAATCCGCTTCGTAACCCATCGCCGCGGCAAACTCGCGGAACAGTCCCATCCAGGCGTTGAGATCGCTGGAACAGTTGTTGGCATGCACCATGCCGACCGGACTGCCGTCCGGCGTCGTCACCATGTCGATCTCCGGATAGAGCTTGGACAATTCCCGTTCCAGCACGATCATCGCAAACACCGAAGTGCCGACCGACACGTTGCCCGTCCGCTTCTTCACGCTGTTCGTCGCCACCATGCCCGTGCCCGCGTCGCCTTCCGGCGGACAGAGCGGAATACCGGCCTGCAGATCCCCGTCCGGGTCGAGCAGCTTCGCGCCTTCCGCGGTCAGCGCGCCGGCTTGTTCGCCGGAGCGCAGCACCTGCGGCAGCACCTGCGAGAGCGTCCATGGATAGCTCTTGGCCGCGATCAATTCGTCGAACTGTTCCACCATCGCCGGATGGTAGGTATGGCTTGATTCTTCGATCGGGAAGACACCGGAAGCGTCGCCGATTCCGATCACTTTGTCGCCGGTCAGCAGCCAGTGGATATAGCCGGCGAGCGTCGTCACGTAATCGATATTCGATACGTGGGATTCCCCGTTCAAGATCGCCTGATACAGATGGGCAATACTCCAGCGCTCGGGAATATTGAATTGGAACAGCTCCGTCAGTTCCTTGGCCGCCACTCCTGTCGTCGCGTTGCGCCAGGTCCGGAACGGTACCAGCAGATCGCCCGCCTGGTCGAACGCCATATAGCCGTGCATCATGGCCGAGAAGCCGATCGCACCCACCGTATTCAGCGTCACTCCGTACTGCTTCTGTACCTCCTGCTTCATCTCGCGATAAGCGGTCTGCAGGCCTGTCAGAATAACCTCGCGGTCATACGTCCAATAGCCGTCCTTCAACTGATTCTCCCATTCGTAACTTCCCGAAGCGATCGTCTCGAACTTCGAATCGATCAGGACCGCCTTGATCCGGGTCGATCCGAATTCGATACCGAGCGAAGTCTGTCCGCCGGTGATCGCCGCTTGCACGTCCACTTGGTTCATAATGACAACTATCCCCTCTCTTATTCACGCGGCTTGCTGTACGCACGTCTTCCGATCCACAAAAGAATACGGTTTCAAAATGATACCTCTAGTATATTTTCTTGTACGTACATCTGTCAATATCATTCGCTAAACAGACAAAAACCAAGCTATTCACCCTCTTTTCTGCTCAAATCAAGGTGTTTTTCTGGGATTCATCCGAATATGTACGTACAAATATAGAGAGCAAGAGGGATAAATCGAAACTCTCCCCTCCTCTCTTGATGAAAGTCAATGCCATCCCTTCCTTTTCCGGCTATCCTACAGTCAGCGCTTCAAGTCACGGGCGGAGATACTGAATCGTAGGAGGCACACCGATGAGAGCCATGGTCCAACATGCGTACGGTTCGCCGGAAGTGATCGTTCTGGAGGAGCTCGACGTTCCCGAACCCGGAAACCAAGAAATTCTGATCCATGTGCAGGCTGCCACGGTCGGGCCGGCGAACTGCGCGTTCCGTCAAGGCGACCCGTGGATAATCAAACTGATGTACGGCTGGTCGCGGCCCAAATTCGCCGTAGGCGGAACGGAACTGGCCGGCGTGGTCGCCGCGGTCGGCCTTGAAGTCGAACACTTCAAAGCCGGAGATCGCGTAGTCGGAACAAGTCCCCGAAATTTCGGCGCGTATGCGGAATACAAAGGTCTGGCCGAAAAAAGTTCCGTCGCGCTTATCCCGGGCAGCGTTTCTTTTGAAGAAGCGGTTGGCGTCTGCGACGGGGGTGCCACAGCCCTGATCTTTCTAAGAGACAAGGCCCGCCTGCAAAAAGGACAACGCGTACTGATTAACGGCGCTTCGGGCGCGGTAGGCATCTATGCGGTGCAGCTGGCGAAATATTACGGCGCCCAAGTCACCGGAGTCTGCTCGGCCGGCAGCGGGGATCTGGTCAGGCAAGCGGGAGCGGACTTGGTGATCGATTATCACCGGGAAGACTTCACGAAAACGGACCGCGTTTACGATGTTATTTTCGATGCGGTAGGCAAAAGCTCTTTCTCCGCATGCCGGCGCGTACTGACGAAACGGGGCCTATATCTGACTACCGCACTCAAGCCGTCCACCCTGCTGCATATGCTGCGAACGGCCCTCTTTCCCGGCAGAAAGGTTATTTTCGCGACCGCCGGTCTGATGCAAAACAAAGCGAATTTGGAGTTTCTGATGCAGCTTACGCAAGAGGGAGTCCTGAACGCGGTGATTGATCGCCGCTATCCGTTGGAGCAGCTTGCGGATGCCCAGACCTATGTGGAAACCGGCCGTAAAAAAGGAAACGTGATACTTTACTTTGCGGCTTCGAAGATCGGCTCTCCTACAAAAAAAGCGGCCCGTCCCTTGTAAAAAGGCAAATACACTTCTTTTCAAGATAAACGCTCCCTTCGTATATTGGGTGCTTCCCCACAAACCCAGTATAAAAGACAAAACTCACCATCCCTTTGCCCAACTTTTTATCAATCCTTTAAATTCCGCTGACGTTATGGATATAGGAAAATCGAGATCTGCGCGGCAAAGTGCTGCATTTTCTCAACCGATTATCCAACAAGTTTAGTACGGAAGAAGACCGGAAGCATCATCTTGACCGGCTCGACGGCGGGAACGCTCGGGGATCCGGGATTCAGCGTCTACGGAGGGACCAAAGCGGCTCTTCGTCAGATGGCGAGGAATTGGATCTCGGATCTGAAAGGCACGGGCATCCGGCTTAATGTGCTGAGCCCCAGCTTCGTTCATACTCCCGCGTATACGGATCTGTTTGGCGAAGCGCCGGATGGAGTCCCGGCATCGGTGCAGGATGTCGTTCCGATGAGCCGCTTGGGCACGACGGAGGAGATTGCCAGTGCGGCAATGTTCCTGGCTTCGGAGGAAAGCAGCTACGTGAACGGCATCGAACTGTTCGTCGATGGCGGCGTGGCCCAAATCTGACCGAAGCAATCCGCGCAGCAAAAAGACACCGAGGCATACATCTCGGTGTCTTTTTCTTGTGGCCTGCGCCGAAGCTATCGATTCTGCACGCCCCATTCGCACAGCTGCTCCAGCACGGGCAGCAGAGTCTGTCCTTTCGGCATCAACGAATACTCCACTTTGGGCGGAACCTGCGGATACTCTTTGCGCTGCACCAGTCCGTCCGCTTCCAATTCTTTGAGCTGCGCGCTGAGGACTTTATAAGTGACCGACCCGAGCTGCCGCTGCATCTCGTTGAAACGAACCGGCTGATTGGCTGCCAGCACGTAGAGAATCGCCATCTTCCACTTTCCGCCGATCACGGACAGCGTATAGCCGAACGGCGTGTCCCCGATGACCGTTTCCTTCCCTTTCAAGTCGGAGATGCTCATGCTTACACTACCCTTTCTGATAGTACCCTACTTCTTTGTGCGTACTACTCTTTTATTTTCGCCCAGTTTATACTAGCCTTACTTTCAAGTAAAGGGGCGAACATGATGACAACTATTCAAACATACAACCACAGCCTATGGGATCACGGGATTTCGCAGGGCTACCGCGCAGGCAATACGCTGTACATCTCCGGGCAGTTCGCGCATAACGCGGCAGGCGAATTTGTCGGAACGGGCGATATTCAAGCGCAGATGCGGCAGACGCTGGAGAACCTGGATACGGTATTAAAAGAATTCGGAGCAACCAAATCCAACCTGGCTTATGTCGAAATCTATCTGACCAATGCACAAGAGCATGGAGAGCACGCGATCGAGATTTTCAAAGAATACGTCGCGGAACACCGTCCGGCAGGGAGCATGATCGGAGTAACGTATCTGGCTCTTCCGGAGCAGTGGGTGGAAGTAAGCGCCGTGGCCCATCTGGAGTAAACGAACGAACCGGATTCGAGAATGAATCAAAAAGGCGAGACCTCTTTTATAAGAGGTCTCGCCTTCAGGCTGTCGAGAAAGTCCTATTCGCTTTAGAAGCCTAACGGCTGCAGGAGAAATTCGTTCCGGTCGCGTGTTGAAATCGGGGAAAAGGATTGAATTTTAGCAGAGTTTCTCCGATTTCAAAGGCGAACACTATCGTTCCTACACCGAATTTCTCCTTCCGCCTATTCGCTTCACTTTGAATTAGACTTTCTCGACACGTTGAAGGCGGGACCTCTTTTATAAGAGGTCCCGCCTTACGTTTTTTAACGCTAATCCGCTCCCGGATATGTTCCGGTCGCGGCCCCCTGCTTCGCCGCAGAAGTCCGCACGTGCCTGGGAATGTGCCGGCGCCTCGCGAACCGGACTAAAGCAGCTTAATAATACCTTCCAGTTCGTCGACCAGACTTTTCGCCAGTTCGAAGTTTTTGTTTTTCAACGCCAGTTCGATCTTCAGCTCAACCGCCTTCTTGCTTTGCTCCGCTTCCAGATAGCCCCGATCGAAATGACGTTTGTAGATCATCTGTCTGAATTTGCGCATCGTCATTTTACGAATCGTTTTGCCGTCAATGATCAGCACGTAATCCATCCCGTTAACGACCGAATAGAAATCGTGGGAGATCATGAGGATCGCGCCTTTGTAGTCCTGAATGGCCTGATCCAGCGCGATCTGCGAATAGAGGTCCAGGTGGCTTGTCGGTTCGTCCAGCAGCAGCAGATTGGCATGGCTGCCCGCGGCTTTCGCCAACTGCAGCATGTTCTTCTCGCCGCCCGACAGCGATTGTATCTGCTGCTCCAGAATCTCGCCTTCGAATCCGTATTCAAGCAGATGCGCCCGGATCTCGTCGTACGTCTTGAAGCCGGCTTCGATGAATTCGTTCAGAATTGTATTGGAATCCTGAAGCGTCTCGCCCTGCAGCTGGGAGAGATAGGCCGGTTTGGCGTCGCCGCTGACCTGAATCGCCGGGTTCGCGTTACGGAAAATATCACGCAGCAGCGTTGTCTTGCCGGTGCCGTTCGGCCCGATCAGTGCGATCTTGTCCGTCGATTTGATCTCGAAGGTCACGTGTTCGAGCAGCAGCTCGTCAAAGGAGACGCTGTAGTCTTCCACGTTGACCAAGACCGTCTCTTCCGGCGCTTCGTCCATGCCCAACCGGATATTCGGCTGCTTGATATCGACGAACGGCTCTTTGAGACGGCGCGCTTCCAGTCTCTCCTGGAACCGAACCCGCGCTTTGAGCGCCCGGCCGCGCGAAGCTTCCGAATTGTACGTGGCGATCTCGCGCAGATTGTCGATAATACCGTCATACCGCGCGATTTCCTCCGCTTCGGCCACCGTGATCTCCTGCAGCTCGATCTTGGTCTGAAGCAGGTAGAAGTTGTAGTCGATATAACGCCCGTCAAACTCCTGCAGTTCCGTGTTCTCGAGGTGGATGATCTTGTTGAAGCAGTGATTGAGCAGGTAGCGGTTGTGCGTCACCACGAGCAGCATGCCTTTGTGCGCGTTGATCAGCTGCTTGAGCGCATTGAGGTTCTCGAAATCCAGGAAGACGTCCGGTTCGTCCATGATCAGCAGGTCCGGACGAAGAAGCATTTCCTTCATGACCTGCACGAGCTTGAATTCGCCGCCGCTGAGCGCCGATACGTCCGCATCTCTAAGTTTCATGAGATTGGCCAGATTCAGCTGCTTGTTGATCGTGTTCTCGAAATTGTCTCCGTCCATCGCTTCAAAAGCATCCAACGCCGATTGGGATTTTTCCATCAGCGCATCGAGATCCGACGACGTCGCCATCTCCGCATAAATCGCCGTGATTTCGTCCTGCACCTTGATGAACGCTTCGCCGATATATTCGAACACGGTCATCGGGCGGCTTTTGTCCACCTGCGAGAACTGGCTTACATACCCGATCGTAGAGCCCGGATCGATCTCAAGCTTGCCTTCGAACAAATGTTTTTCCGGGTCCATCAGGATCTCGATCAGCGTGCTTTTGCCGCTGCCGCTTGTCCCGATAAACGCGCAGTGCTGACCTTCTTCGAGCGTGAACGAGATATTGCTGTACAGCTCTTTTTGCGGAAAAGAGAACGATAAGTTTTCAACTTTTATCATAGTGTTACCTTTCTTGATAGCTGAAGTGGTGATTATTTTTAGGGAGGTCTGTCTGAGCCTGGGGATTGTGTTTACCACTCTTCAGAGTACCATTGATAGGGAAGAAGTACAATTGGTTTGTAGGAGAATAGGAATGGGTTGAAGGTATAGGGTGCCGCCCTTCGGCGTCGTGATGGTATCGTAATAATTGTTATCCTTCATTTCTCTTCCTCCTTCAATCTAGGAATAGACGTGAAAGCCGGTTAAACTTTTTATATCTTGTACCAAAAAGGAGGATGGCGATGCAGCTCCCGGATTCCGTATATTCCGCGATTCAGGATCTATGCCGGCAGGGCGACGATTTGCGGCAGGCAGGCGATCTGGATGCAGCCAAGCAAAGCTACATCTCCGCTCTCCGCTTACTGCCCGACCCTCCTCGGGAATGGGAAGCGGCCACCTGGATCTATGTCGCGATCGGAGATATCCACTATCGGACGCAAAATGTCGACAAGGCGTTCAAGTGCTTCTTCAATGCCGTACAGTGTCCGAAAGGATTGGGCAATCCGTATATCCATCTTCGGCTGGGACAGCTCTACTACGAGCAGGCGGACTTGGAAAAAGCAGCCGACGAGCTGACCCGGGCTTATATGGGCGGCGGGATTGACGTTTTCATGGAAGACGATCCGAAATATCTGGCGTTTGTGGAGAAGAGAATCGGGATTTGAGCGTTCGGTCCGTGCACAGGAAGGCACAGCCCGACTGCGCGAACTGTGCTATAATGACGGCGTCGTTTGCGCGAGGCAGCATGACAATGCACGACAATCTGACTTTAGGACGGTTCATATGAAAAGCTTCCTTACTACGCTGGCAGAGCCAAGGCGATTGATGAGTATGTGGGTCGGCAATATTTTTCTGGGTATGGGAATTAGCATTTTCAAGCTGTCCGGCTTGGGGAACGATCCTTTCAGCGGCATGGTGATGGCCCTTGCGGATACGAGCGGGATCGAATATGCCCGATTTCTGATCCTGCTCAACCTGTCTTTGTTCGTGATCCAGCTGATCGCGGGACGACGGTTTATCGGAATCGGCACCGTGGTCAACGCCGTATTTCTGGGCTACATCGTTACGTTTTTTTATAACATCTGGATCGACATGCCGGGCGAACCCCACCTGCTGTGGCAGCGCGTAATCACGGTAGCGGTTGGCGTCGTCGTCTGCAGTTTCGGCGTGTCCCTGTATCAGACGTCCAACGTCGGCATCGCGCCTTACGATTGTCTGTCGCTGATCATGAGAGACCGCTTCCCGCGAGTCGGCTATTTCTGGCATCGCATGTTCACGGACGCTCTCTGCGCGCTGATCTGCTTCCTGTTCGGAGGCATTATCGGGCTCGGGACGCTGGTGTCCATGTTCGGACTCGGACCGATCATTCATTTTTTCAATGTGCATGTTACGGAAAAGGTACTGGGTGACCGACGTAAAGGCGGCAAGTCAGCGAAAATGCAGCCGGAGTAATGGGAGTACCTTGACCCAGATAAAAGTAAGGTTGAACGAACAGGGTAGGGCGTGAAACGCCAAATTAAAAGGCACCCGGCCGGGTGCCTTTTAACGTGCAGAGAACGTTTAATCTAATATCCCGGGCATCGTGGATCTCGGCGACAAGAGGATGTCCGGCATCCGCTGCGTTAGAAATTGCTGCAAACCGTCGGACTTTTTGTCGAAAGGATTGTCGTTGTGGATGATCCGGTTACCGGTCTCTGAACCGTTCGATCGCGGCCTCGCTGACCGGCTCGAACAGATTAATCAGATTGCCGTCCGGATCGCGCAGCAGCATCGACCGGTTCCCCCACGGCATGGTCGTCGGTTCCTGCACCCATTGATCGACCCACGGCTTGAGACGCGCATACTCCGCTTCGATGTCTTCTACGCGAAGCTCGATGATCACCGTGCGATTGGAGGCGGCTACCGCGGAATCGGCTCCGAATAGCTGCGCGGTCTGAGAGTGACCGATAGCCAGCGTGCCCGAAGGCATAACGATTTCGGCGAATACGGGCGCAGGCCGCTCCGCCGCGATTCCCGTGACCTTTTCATAAAACTCGGCCAGACCGTCTACATCGTCCGTGATGATGCGTACAGATGCGAAATTCATAAACCATCATCCTTTCTGCGATTTGCGGATAAGTTCGGCTGTTTGGCACAACCGTGGCACACTTTGTTTTTATCGATGAGTTGTGCGGGAACAGGTTCAATCATAAACAAACGCTGCTGACAACATCATGTCAGTAGCGTTTTGAGGTTTTTGAATTTTTTGCTTAGCAGAACAGAAAGGGCTCGCCCTCCAAATAAGACTTCAATATCGCTTGTGCGAAAGGCTGATCTTCAATTAACATTTCCGTGTCCGACGCACTCTCCGCATAGAAGCTGTACGCCTCGATGATCGCGATGACCAGAAAGCTCTCAAGTTTCGAAACGGCGTCGTCTTCCAACTTTCTCACCACGCTATATCCTTCAATGAAAAAAGCCCTCTGCGGCGGATGCAGCCCCATAATCGCCTGCGTTATGTCGTATAGATGATAGCCGAACCCGCATCTGCCGAAATCGATCGGATAAGGTTCGTTATTCTGAAAAATGACGTTGCCCATATGTAAGTCGGCATGGATGATCCCATAGTTGTGTTCATGTATTGCGAACGTCGCGATATGTGCTGCCGCTTTGGCGAATGCCAAGGTGTACCTCTTAAAATCCGGATCCGAAATAAAAGGCTTGCGATTCGCCTGCAGATGAGCCCAGTCTTTCTGAAAGCTCCGGCGGTCCCAAGTCGGGCGGGAAAAACCGGCGGATGGACTAAAATCAAGACTTCCCGCATGCAGGTGAGCCATCATCGTTCCCATTTTCCGGATAGATTCCTCGGTATGTTCTCCTCTTCCTAGCTGATCTCCTTCTGTCCAGTTCAACAGCGTCGCATAAAACGTCTGCCTGCCGGTCATCGCGACATCCGTGATGAACGCTCCTTCGCGGTTCGGTACGGAGTCGGACAAAGCCAGCCCCTTGCGCTGCAGTGCCGACAACCATTCCAGTTCGGAGAGAGCTTCTTCGCGCGGTTTGCTCGCCGGGTGAATGCGCAGCAGAAACTTATCGCCACTGCTTCCTTCTATACGAAAAGTACCGTGTTCGGATAATTGAATGAAGTGGATCGAATTCCAGTCAACTTCGTATGCCCCCAGAGCTTTAAGTGCCGCTTGTTTTACTTCCTTCAGCGTCTGACGCCGATTCCCCTCTGTATCGATCTGAAATCCTTTGTTCATGTGTACTCCTTGTCTGCAGTGGTTCGACCTTCACCGAGATACGCCGCAGCGCGAATGATAATATCTAAGCCCTCGATTGCAGGCGTAACACCGAGTTTATTACAAAGAAGGATTTTCTTTTCGCTCCGTATCGATTTCATTCCAACTCCAAAACGGACTCGCTGCTAATAATCGTACCGTTATTTTTGCCTTCGCAAATCTCTTTCATCGAACCCGGTTGATCGAAGTTGAACACATGCATAGGCAGATTGTAGTCCCTTGCCAAAATAAAAGCGGATTGGTCCATGACCTTTAAGTTGTGCAGTAAAACGTCGTTGTAATGAAGCGAACGAAATTTCCTGGCTTCTTTATCAAATTTGGGATCCGCATTCAGAACCCCGTCGATACCTTGCTTCGCAACGAGTAAAGCGTCGCAATTAACCTCGATGGCTCTTTGAACCGAAGGGTAGTCTGTCGTCACATAAGGTTGACCGTTCCCTCCTGCGAAAATGACAATATACCCTTTTTCCAGATGGTGGATGGCTCTTAGACGGATGTAGGGTTCTGCAACTGAAGTCGCCGGTATTGCCGTCATGACCCGTACTTCTTTTTGGGTCTTGGCTTTAAGCACTCCGCGAAGCATTAAACTGTTTACTACAGTCGCAAGCGTCCCGATGTTATCGGCTTCCGCCCTCTCGATTCCCCAGCTCTCCGCCATATTCCCTCTGAAGATGTTGCCTCCGCCGATAACTAACGATACTTCAACGCCCAAGTTTACGACTGACATGATTTCATCCGCAATATGGTTTAATCGTTCCGGCTCAAAACCAAATTCGGAGCTTCCTGCTACGGCTCCACCACTTAGCTTAACAAGAACCCTTTTGTACCTGGACAATGATTACACCCCCATAAAATAAAAACACTAAAGCAATAAATGCTTTAGTGTTCTGATGGAATGGAAATATGAAATTGTCCAAGTCGACTGCATGCAAGTCTTCCGTTTCCAACTCATATCCCCACTCCTCTCCTATTTTTCCCATCGAGTCATTTTACATGACGTGGAGGTGAATTGCAAAAGCAGGATTCCGAAACAGCCTCTACCGTGTTTATTCCGGGATATAAGGAAGATCCAGCATCTTCGGCACATTGATCACATGCTGTTCGGTATACGTGCGGATGCCTTCCGCGCCGTACTCGCGGCCGATCCCGGACTGCTTGAAGCCGCCAAACGGAAAGCGGACGTCCAGCCCCTGCACGGCAGCCGTATTGATCATCGTCGTTCCGGCTTCGAGCTGACGCGCCACGGAGATCGCATTCTCTTCGTTCCCCCAGACGGAACTCGTCAAGCCATAGATGCTTTCATTGTGGAGACGAACCACCTGCTCTTCGTCGTCAAAAGGTAGAATCGGAACCGTAGGACCGAACTGTTCTTCCACGACGATCGGATCATGTACATCGCAGCCCAACACAAGCGTAGGCTGCAGGTAGTATCCTTGGTCGAACACCTTCTGATCCAAGATTGTGCCGAGAGGAATAACCTTGGCCCCGCGCTGCTTGGCATCTTCGACCAAACCCAGCACGTAATCTTTCTGCTTCAGGTTGTTGACCGGACCTACCGTCGTGTCGGGATCAAAAGGATCGCCGATACGAATCCAACGATTAGCCGCCTCGATATATTTTTCCACAAACGCCTCATAAATCGAACGGTGCACATACACGCGTTTGGCGATCATGCAGATCTGACCGGTCGTCAGGAAATTGGAAACGACAATCCGGCGCATGGCGCGCTCATCGTTGACGTCAAAGCTCTCCAAGAAAATCGCCGCGTCATTGCCGCCAAGCTCAAGCGTCATATCCTTGATCGTGTCCGAAGCCGCCCGGATAATACGCTTGGCTGTTTCGGTTCCGCCGGTAAAAGCGATTTTGGTCACGTGAGGATTCGTGGTCAGTTCAACGCCCACGTCCGCATCGCCATGAATCACGTTGATCACGCCCGCCGGGAACTCGCTCGCGATAATCTCGGCCACCTTCGCTGCCGCCAGCGGCGCATACGGACTTGGCTTCAGCACGATCGTGTTGCCTGCCAGCAGAGCCGGAGCGATCTTGATCGTAGACAGCGCAATCGGATAGTTCCACGGGCTGATCGCGGCCACTACGCCGATCGGATCGTAAGCAAGAATCGTTTTGCCGCCCTCATGTTCGGTGACCTGGGCTTGAAGAGCCGATGCCGCTTCATTGCAGGCAAACTCCATCCACATCAACGAAACGTAAATTTCGCCGTGCGCGTCATACAGCGGCTTGCCGTGCTCTCGGGACAGCAGATGCACGATTTCGTTCTCGGCGGCTCTGATCTTCCCGATCGCTCTGCGCATTCTCGTCACGCGCTCTTCGATATCGGTTTTTTTCCACGTTTGAAAAGCTTGTGCCGCCGCTTCGATCGCTTCGACGGCCTGCTCTTTGGTCGTGACCGGGAAGTAGCCGACGATCTCAGCTGGGTTAGTCGGATTCTCTTTGGCGGACTGGGAAAGGGATTCTACATGCTGACCGTTAATAAACGCTTCAATGGTAACGGCCTCTTGGTTGGCTTGAATGGTCATTTTATATCCCCTCCGTGATTTAGATGGATTGATCGTTTCAACAGCTGAAAGGTTACGTCCTTCTGAATCGCCCTAGAACCGTGCGCGTTTCAGAAGAACGTAATCCTATGATTAATTTGAAACGATTTTAACTCCAAACTTCTTCCGCGATTTCCTTCACGTAACGCAGCTTCCGCCACTGCTCGTCTTCCGTCAGAATATTGCCTTCTTCCGTCGACGAGAATCCGCACTGCGGGCTCAAGCACAGCTGCTCCAGAGGGACATACGCGGCCGCTTCGGCAATCCGGGCTTTGATCTGTTCTTTGTTTTCCAACTCGCCCGTTTTGGAAGTAAGCAGACCCAGCACGATCTTCAGATCTTTGCGATTCACATGCTTCAACGACTCGAAACTGCCGGAGCGTTCGTCGTCGAATTCCAGGAACAATCCGTCTACGTCCAAGCCGCCGAAGATCACCTCGGAAGCGTAGTCGTAACCGCCCGTCGAGAAAAAGTTGGATTTGTAGTTGCCGCGGCAAATGTGCATGGTTACCACGAGGTCGGCCGGTTTGTTCGCCAAAGATTCGTTGATCATGCGCTGCATCGTTTTCAGCTCTTCCGCCGGTTCCAGACCTTTGGCGCGCAGCTTGTCATGACCGGCTTCCGAGAAGAGGTCCGCCCAGGCGGTATCGTCCAACTGCAGGTAGCGGCAGCCCGCGTCATAGAAAGCTTGAATCGCTTTTTGGTACGCCTCAATCGTGTCCTGAAGGAACTGCTCGCGGTCCGTATAAATATTGGCGCCATTCTCCAAGCGATACACAAGCATGTTCGGGCTCGGAATAGTCTGTTTTGCCACCGCGTCGCCTGCATGCTTCTGTACGAACTTGAAATCCTCTACAAAAGGATGCGTCGAGAAATCGACTTGGCCGATCACGCGAATGCCGCCTTTGCGTGTCTGCATATTGTGGAATTTCGGACCGTCGATTTGCTCGTACAGCTCGACGCCGTCCAGACCGCCCAAGAAGTCGAAATGCCACCAGCTCCGGCGCAGTTCGCCATCCGTAACCGCGAGCACGCCGTTTTCCTTCTGCTTTTCGATGATCCGGATAATTTCCTGATCTTCCACCGCTTTTAATTCCTCATGCGTGATGCTGCCCGATTTATATTGTTCGCGCGCCTGCGTTAAGTTCGCCGGACGCAAAAAGCTGCCTACATGGTCGTGTCGGAAAGGGATCATAGTGTGGTTCTCCTTCTGCTTTTTATTCTAATGAGTATAACATGAGGGGAAGGGATTCCTGCCATATGAAAAAAGCATGTCTAGTCATATGGTTGGGTGATAGCCGGGGAAGATTGATGATTCGAAAATCCGATTCAATAAATAATAAGATTGAAATACTAGGGCGTGTCTTCAAAATAACGCATCGTAACTTTGGGTAAGATTCGAGTATGGAAACTAATAATCGATATGAACTTCGTGACGACCAATGGGAACGTATTGTCCAGCTGCTGCCACCCGAGCGAACCGGGAAGAAAGGAAGACCGGCTCATGACAACCGGAGCAAGGTGAACGCCATGCTCTGGATCAATCGTTCCGGCGCTCCGTGGCGCGACCTTCCGGCCTGTTATGGCTCTTGGAAATCCGTCCATACGCGTTTTAGACGCTGGCAAGAACGTGGACTTTTTGACCGGATTTTGGAACACCTCGCCGATGAACCGGATGAAGAAAGCCGAATGATCGACGCCACGCATGTGCGAGTCCATCAACATGCAGTCGGCGCAAAAGGGGGCGCTTCAAGCAAGCCATCGGACGATCGCGCGGTGGATTGACCACTAAGATCCATGCCTTCGTCGATGCGCTTGGCAATCCGCTTTGTTTTCGATTGACGCCAGGAAACCAGGCGGATTGCACCATCGGTTACGAAATGCTGGCCGCTACAAATCTGCAAGGCAAACTCGTGCTTGCGAATCGCGGATACGATACGGATCGGATTTTAAGCCTGCTGGATCAAAAGCAGGCCATCGCCGTGATTCCAAGCCGAAAACACCGCACGATTCAACGAGATACCGACTGGTGGATGTACAAGGAACGACATTTAGTCGAAGGCTTGTTTAACAAGCTGAAAAATTATCGCAGGCTGGCGACACATTATGATAAATTGGCGACTTCATTCTCTGCTTTTTTATCGCTGGCTGCCATTGTTTTATGGTTAGCTTGAATTTGAAGACACGCCCTAAGCGATTGTCCCAAATTTCGCACTACTTATGATACGGTTCACCGTATCGGTTATAGAGCGAATTAAATCTTATGATATTTAAAATGGCACAAAAATGTGCCCTGCTTGACAAATGTATTAAAACAGTTAGAATAAAAATAGCACAGCATTGTGCTAAAGATAAATGCCTGTGATTTATTTTATAACTTATTAAAAATACAAAGGAGACTTTAAATGGCTGAAAGCATTTCTCAAGGAATACCAAGTCTTTTAGTAGACGAATCAAAATCTATTCGTCTATACAAATGCAACGATATTTCATTCCACAATCTAAAAATAGAAGGTTTCTCTTGCTTAAGTAGCCAAAAGAAACCCGATCAACTTATTACCGTTGGAGATGTTCCAAAAAAAATCCTAATTGGAATCGAAGATAAAGATCGTGATAGTCAGATGGATTCAGCCATCCAGCAAATAAAAGATAATTATATTAGTGCTTTACCAGAAACCCGCTTTTTCATTGCTCGTGCTGGAGAACGAGTTAAGACATTTTTCAAAACAGATGGAAACCTTTTAATAGAAATTAATACTTTAAAAAATGGGTTTCCAGTATCAATTTTTGGTTCGCGTGTTGTATCGGGTGAAAATATAAGTGTAATAGAAGACCTCCAGGTGTTTTCTAGAGCTATCTTGGAAGGACGTCAGCCTACCAATAACGAATTTGAAATTAGTCCCCCAGCTGATTATCATAACCCGCTTGATGATAACGCGAATATCATTAAGAAACTTTGGCAAAAGATTTTTGTTTGTACGGGGGAACAAGCGCACAATTGCCTTTCTACTTTTGTGGAGTTACTTGTCTATAAAGGGATTTCTGACGCTAGTATACTGCCAAGAGATTATCAACTTCAAACTTTAAAAAAAGCTGACGTTGAGCAATCTTTAAATACCTATCGTACTACTGTCAGAAGGCATATCGCCGAAAATATTTTCCCTAGCCATAGAAATGGGCAGCCCGGCGTTATAAACATGGAGTTATTCGCATTTAGTGCTCAAGAAACAACATTTAAATCTGTTTTGCAAGATTTAGATGCACTTGGAAATATAGCTCAAAGGCAGCTAGATCCTGATTTTAAAAGAAGAGTCATGGAGACTTTTCTTGGCTCCTCGAACCGCGAAGGTAAGATCAAAAATGGTCAACATTTAACCCCAAGAAATATAATACAAAGTATTTGGAGAATGGCTAATCCATCTCCAACTGCAACAATTATTGATCCCGCCTGCGGTGTAGGTGGCTTCGTTCTTGAAGGCCTCAATTTTCCTTTTAATTTTTCTCATCAGACCTTCCAAGGACTAGGAATCGATAAATCAAAAGAGATGATTACCTTAGCAAAAGCAAACATGGTTCTTCACCTGCTTGATGTCATAGCTTCAGATACAAGTCCAGCAAACATTGACGCTATAAACACCTTAATCAATAGTTCTTTTCTGTATACAGATCGTAATGGTACAGGAACACTTTCTGAATTAGAAAAGGATAGAAACAATCCTCAAAATTTTGTTGTTAAGCACGAAGCAGATTATGTTTTCGCTAACGTGCCATTCTTTAGCAGTGGAGTATCTGAAATTAACAAAAGCCTTCAAGCCTTAGAGGGAATGGATAGATTTTATAATGACACAGGATTGGGTATCCAAAGCAGTTTTTTGAAATACATTTTAGGTCAGGTGGAAAAAGGAAACCCTGGAATGGGGTTTGTAATTATTCCAGACGGAATACTACGAAATGTTAATACAAAAACTAGAGACATTATTAAAGAAAAAGCCGATGTTCTAGCAATCGTTTCTCTCCCAATAGGAACTTTTCAAAATAATAGTTGGAAAACTTCCCTTGTCATCTTTCAGAGAAAAGTTCCTGAAAATCAGTATTCTAAAGTTATGCTCTATAAAGTTGACGAAATCGGAGTATCAAGAGATCAATTTCGAGTCCCTATTGAGCAAAATGATCTTTTTTCCATGGAAGCTGCTTGGGAACAAAGATTGGCTGGCGAATCAACAGACCCAAAATGTGCTTTCGTAAACAGAATTGACTTTAATTCGTCTAAAAATTGGTCGAAGCTTTTTGATGTCTTTAATAACGATGTTGATGAAACGCTATCCTTTAGTGAATGTATTGGAGAATTACAAGAAGTTAAATCTACATTTGAAGAAAAAATCAGTAATATAAATCTTACACTCGGCGAGCTATTTTCTTTAGATAATAGCATTGAAGTTGAATTAGGGAATGAAAATTTCTTTTCGATCTATACTCCTGAATTTCAGCCAACAATTCGTTATGCAAAAACACATAAAGGAAAATATCCATTGTATTCTTCACAAGTAAGTGGGCCAGTGGAATTTATGTATGATGAGAAAATTCGTCCGATCCTTTTTGAGAATGAACTAACAGAGGAAACTGAAAATCCTGAGATAACTTCCTCTCCTAAAAGGGTTATCACATGGAATATAAAAGGTGATGCCGCAAGAGATGTACGTTTACATGACTCGCCATTTTATGGGACTGAAAACCGCGGTATCATTGAAGTATTAAATGAAGAGCTAGACATTGAATACCTTTGGTTCTTCTTAGCAGAGAATCTAATCAGGTTAGGTGGATTTAATAGAGAGAATGAAGCTCATGTCGGAAAGGTAAAAAGAATTACTATTACAATTCCAGTTGATCAGGAAGGAAGGCCAGATCTGCTTAAACAAAAACAAATTGTTGAAGGTTACAACCGAATGTATAACTTTAAGGAAGAAATGTCTGAAATCATGAATAAGATGATGAATACCTTGGATAAACTTAATGTTTTGAAATAAGCAAAAGGCGGTTGCATTTACATGCAATTGCCTTTTTATTTTGGAAGGAGTTATTTATGTTTTGTTTTAGTTCTAAGATGAAAGTTACAGATGCTGTAAAAGCAGTTTTGAGCGACAAATTGATTAATGAGGTAGCAAGATATGTTAAACAGAATTTAGTGAACGAATTAACAACTTGTAGATTGGATTTTAAAATTTCAATTCAAGATGACTGGCTGGTTGTTACTTCTATTCATTGCAAAGACACAATCTATAAAGAAAGGCTTTGCACAGACTCAGCCTTATTTCAAGAAATTAAATTAAAAAAAGAATTAGATATATCCATTTTAGATAACGTTGTATATACAACGTTTATAATTTGGTGAATTTTATTACAGGAGGTCTAAAATTTAGATGAAAATTATCCAAACTCAACAAGACATCCTCACTCTCTCCACTACTGAGCTCTTCCCTACCCTGCTCCCTCGTATCCAAACCCATTTTAACCACCTTTATTCCAACCAAAGCCCAGAAGAAGACATTCTCTTTACTCTCGATCACTACGGTCCGATTATCATTCTAGAACCTGGTGACAACCTCCACGACCTCTCCTTCGTCAGCCTCAGCCGCGAAAACGGCGGACTTCTCGGCTGCACACCGGAATACGTCCAAGCCATCGAACTTCCGGATCAGACCGGCACGGCCTACATGATCGGAGTCGCCTACAACGACTCTTACATGACCACCTTCTTCACAATGGCCGGCTCCCACGACGAGACAATCGAAAAGTGGCTGCGCCAAAAAGCCGGTCTAGCGCCTACCGACAACGATCTCATCCTAAAGCGTCTAAAAGAACTCTTCGAGCAAGACGAAACCGACCTCGGCTTCGAAAATGGAGGCGACAACATCTGGCTCATGCTGGTATCGGTCCTCCCCTTTACACCCGACACGCTAACCGCTCTCCTCCCCGCCTACGCCCGCGACATCCACTTCGATAGCGACCTGTTCTCCCTGTCTCTGCTCCCACCCACTCACCTGGTCCGACTCGTTCTCCGCACCAACAACTTGATCGACGGACCGAACGAATACACCGACGGCAACACCTACTGCTTCCGAGTGAACCGGGAACTCGAACAGGCCGAATTTCTCTGGGAAGACGAGGCGTTCAACGACACTCCCATCTTCCAAGGCGGCGACCTTCCCTCCGCGATCCATTGGGTCAGCGAACTCGCCGCTCCTTTCCACGTGCAGTATGAAGATCCGTTTCTCGAATAGCCGTACGTCCAATTAGGCCCATGCCTCCGCGTCTACACCACCCGTGCGTCCACCTTAACACTCCGTAATCGTCCCTATTCCACGTGCACCATGCCACCCGTTTTCCGTTCCTGTTCCAAAATACATTTATTGAGGAGAGTTTCCCATGTCCTTTTCCCTTAACGAGAACCAAAAGAAATTTCTGGCCCGGCTGATCTGGGAGCGACTCGACGAACAGCTTTCGCCTTTCCCCTACGCCCGCTTTCCCGAAAGACCCCTGAACGAATGGCGCACGGCCTTTGCCGATCCGAAGTCGGTAGACGCTGCCAACTTGAAGTCCACGCTTTCCTGGCAGTGCGGAGCTTGGCAGCGAAGAGACAAGCCTTACGCTCACAAAAAGCTCGAAATCATCGCTATACAGAACTGGTCGAATTTTGTCGAAAGCCCTCCCGATAATCCGGCCGGTATCTTCGACTTCTGGAAAGACAAGTTTGGAGACAGCGGCAGCGTCGGCTTCGACGTTGCCGCCTTTTTGTGCCACCTGCTAAGCCCCGGAACGATCGAGCTCGTCGACACACACCGTCTCTGCGCCATGAGCGATCTGCTGGCGGAAATCGAGCACGACGAGAAAGAAGTTTCCGAAAACTACGACTACGGTCACCTGGAGCGATACACCGAGTTTTTCCGCCAGCTCCTCCCCAAGCTCCAGACCAACCTAGGGGAACGTGCTCCGCTGCAGCTCGGCCGCTTTCTCAAAGCCTACGGCAACCGTAATACGCTCTCTCGCGTGATTGGGCGATCGGGGCCGACAGTCGAGCCTGAGTTTCCTGACCTTGATTGGGAGAGCGCTGCCTGCACGAACTACGACCTCAGTCAAATCTCGGGCAAAGCTAATGCCGACGTCCTTTTCGCGTGCCTGCTGCTTTCGCTAGATCGAAAAGAACCGCTTCCCGATACGCTTACGGTAGGCGAAATAGTCGGTGCCCTTCCACTGGGAACCGGCAACATCTGCAACCCCGCCAGCTACCACTACGCTCTGATTGCCATGTTCGGAACGCAGAAGAAAAGAGATTTCTTCGAGTTCGAGGATGACAGTCTGAGAGAAAGCTTCACTCAGCAGGCCAACCAAGCGACGAGAGATATGCGCTTCTACGCGAAATACAGTGACGTAAGCGTGAGCATCAACCCTAGATATAGAAAGGAGGCTTGACCTGTACCATCGACTTATCCCGAACGCTCGCATAGATAGAAAGTTATCTTAGCCAATAGAAATTTGTATTAGAAAGGAGCGCCAAATGCCCGAAGAGGAAATGCTTATTCCCAAGCTCGAACGGACGTTAGCCACATGGAAGGAGATCGAACTAAAGAACTCGGGCGCATCCAACGTTCTTGTTCGTATGGAGAAGAAGAAAGAGCACAAAAGCTCTTTCTCGCTCTCTATAGCCGTGGCTGTACCGACGCGACGAAGCGGAGAGAAACGTCGACTGCTGAAAGGCCTGCTCCGCAAGATGCTCGAGTAGGAGCATGGAGCGCAGCAGATCAAAAAAGCGAGCAGCGGTCATTACTCCGTCTGCTCGCCTCGTATTTTCTATTCTTGTTCTTCTTCGTCATACGTGCGGAACATGTCCCGCGACATACGCTCTACGAGCTTCACCTCGGACAAACTACGCTCTTGCAGCATCGCCAAGTGAATGCCCAACACCTGCTGCTTTTCGAGCTCCCAATCTGTATGCTCGAGTTCTCCGAACCTGAATGCGTCGATGGGCTCGGCGTCCAGCGCCGGCATGATCTTATGCAGCGAGTTGATCGAGATGTTTCGGGTTCCACGCTCCACCCCGCCTATGTAGGAATCCTGCATGCCTGCAAGCTCCGCCAACCCAGCCTGGGACAGTCCCCGATCGTTACGAATCTGCTTAATCCGTGCCCCGATGAGTTTGAGCTAATCCGACAAGTCTCACCCCCTCTTATCCACTATGCGTAGTAAAGATTTGAAAAGGGAAACCAGATTTCCAAACTACAAAAAACTGTTGTTATAGTAATTTTAAGTTATTATAATAGGCATATCCTACCTAACGAGTTAGGAAAATAGGAGATTGTAACCAGTTCCCAAGCATCAAAATTCGCAATCAAGAAGGGAAGACCCAAAATGAAAAAGCTTTTTCTACTGCCTACGGTGCTCGCTCTGGCAGTAGTTTCCGCCTGCGGAAAAGAAGAACCCGTCGACAGCGCCCCTACTGCTGTAAGTAAGACCAACGAAATGGAAGAAGGAACTGGCTCTCTCAAAGAAGCGGATTCCGAAAAGCCTACGACGACTGAGTCAGCTGGTGCATCTGAAGAAGCAGCGTCCTCCACAGAGAAAGAAAACGCGCTGGAAGGTACGGAGCCGATTAAAGACAGTGGAGCGGCTTCGTCAGTAACCGAAACAGAGGAAGAGCCTCCTCAGAACGAAGAACTGAACCGTCAAGAAATGGAAGACCATGAAGACGAAGTCGCCGGAGATGCCCCGCAGAGCGACGACCTGATCCGAGCCGCCGACGGAAGTATGCTTCCGAATATAGAATGGCGAACGGGCGATCCGGATGTTTCGATGCCTGTTCGTTTCGGTAGTACGGAAGCCGAGCTAATTCTGGGCCAGGACAGCCCGAACGGCGTGAAAGTTCTTCTCCTATTCCCGTCCGGTTCCATTGCTCGACCGCTGGACCTTTCCGGCGCGGAAGATTCCGGCGCGTTCGACGATTACGGCGAGCTGAATACGGGCTATGCGATCCAAGCCGCCCTTCACGACTTCGATGGCGACGGCGTAGACGAGTTGGTTCTGGCCGCCGGAGATTCGCTGATCGACGAAGCCGTATGGGTGTTCTCTTACACCGATGTTGCAAACGTAGAGAAAGTAGACCCTATGACTCAGGACCTGGCCACTGGCGCTCAATCTTATATCGTGCTCGATGGTAACCAACTGGTCGCTCCCTACGGATCGCAGGGACTCGTCGAAATTTATAAGTATGTAGACAAAGAATTTCTGCAGCCTGCGAATTGAATAAATTCAAACTTAAGAAACATGAGAGGAAGTTTTATACATGGTAACTGTATCAACCATCGTGTTAGGGATTGTCTTTTTCATTCTTTTAAATCGCTTATTCTCTATCACTTATTTCGGACTCTACGGGATTCTTGCTACTGCAGCCGGTAGCCTTACAGTCGCTTATCTTGTTGTATCGCTATCACTCGATTTTATCAAAACCCATCCCGTTTGGTCGATCACAATAGTTATCATCGTTCTCGGATTTATTGCGTTATCGAAACGTAGAAGTTCTTGATTACAGGAGTATAAGAAAAATAGACAGCATGATATTACAGTATATTCCTCATAAAGTTAATAAAACAAGGCATAGAATCCTATCTATGCCTTGTTTTTTCTTTCTGAAAATTATATGAAATTTTCTTTTTTTCTATCAAAAACGCTATCCGCGAGGACTTGCTCCCCTATCCATGAAAACTATCATGATTGTTTTCATACGATAAAAAATAGTGTTTAGGCTTAGATATTCTGGATTAAGTCTAGGAGCGAAGGCGTGGTCGAGAGGCTTTTCCTTCTCGCCCCCCTATCTCATAACACATGGAGGAAATAAAAATGAAAAATTTACTTGGACCAGATCAAGAAGAATTATTCGTGGAACGAGGCGGCTTCAGCGACGAAATGAACGAGGCTTACAGAGAACAGGCAGTAGCCGCTAGAGAGCGTTTCGAGAAACAAACGGCAGCCGATGTAGACCTGAGCTTTGCGCTCGAATTTAAGCTTACGGGCATTGATGGACAGAAGTTCGAAGATATGGACAACTTGACGGCAAGAGAGGAAGCTCAAGTCGAAGCTTGTCTTCGTTTCAACAGCTTTGCTAGCCATTATGGCCTGTATGACTCAGAGAACGTGGTCTACGAGACTGAGATATTCTCTATGAGAGACCTTGCGTATACAGTTAGTTTGAAGGATTTCACAAAAAAACAACGCAAAAAAATTCGTAAGGGTATCAAGCAACGACTTCTAGAAGAATCGGGCATTATCGGCCGTGTAGATGACTTCTACTACCTCACTGACATTGCGGTTATGGGCGACGAAGCGGTGAAGCAACGATACAGACATCACCAAAACCTAGAGCTTTTTGGACTCGAAGAAAACGTTATGTATAGCTTGAAAAAATCCCCTGACCTTCAGACAGGGCTGCAAGCTCAATGATAGAACAAGCCAAAGATTACGCTCACGCAGGGTTCCATATTATTCCAATGTGCCCTGCTGATCACGCCGGCATGAGCGCTAGACATATCGAAGTTTGCCGCTCTCCCGGTAAACGGCCTCTCATCCGAGGCTGGCAAAACGCCGGCATTCCTTCGGACGCTGAAATCGAGAAGTGGTTCAGAAAGTGGCCCCAGGCCAACATCGGAATGGCGCTCGGACAACAGCAAGGATTCGTAGCCATTGACCTGGATGGGGATTTCGGACGCCGGAAGCTAGAAGAGCTCAGCAAAGGAGAACTGCCCGACACCTGGCAGTTCTCCACCCCCGGCGGGGGGATGCGCTACCTCTTTGCCGCTCCGAAAGACTATGCCGTTCAAAAATACGCGATTTCAGATCCGAATCCGGAAGCCCAACACTCAGAACTTCTCTTACTGGGAGAGCACAGCTGCACCGTTCTTCCCCCTTCCAAACACAGAAACGGAGGCTACTACGAATGGATAAAACCACCGCAATTCATACGAAAGGCTTAGCCGAACTTCCCGCTTACTTGGATCGAAACCAGAACCGGCGTAAGAAAGTGCCCGCCGAAGATCCTAAACTGGGCATCCTGCAATCCTCCTGCTCGCTTTTCGCGAAAGACTGGAGCATCCAGCAGCAGGGCGGACTTCCGGAAGAGCGGTGGCACAAATGGATCTCCCTGCTTTCCGCCTCAGGTAATCCGCAAGCTGCACTGGCTTTCTCTCGGGCCTCAGGCAAGCACGACGCGGGAAGCGAGCGGCGTATAAGCGAGATCACAGCGAATCCTCCGAAAGGCTGTACGCGCTGCACGACTTTAGGCTGCGATGATATGCAGATCGGCCTCTGCTTTCGGAATAATGTGCGCAAGAACGAAAAAGGACAGATCACAAACAGCCCGGCCAAATTTCTTGCTACTCCCCGTAAAAAGGCAGCTCCGCTGCCTTCAGTAAACCTTTCCACTGTAGGGTTCATCTTGAATCCTAACAGCGGAAGACCAACGGGGCTCAACCCGAACGCCTTTGCCCGACACGTCGTCGAACATCGCCTCAAGCTCGTGCACACACAGGGGGACCGCTTCTACCTATACGACGACGGAGTCTGGAACGCCCTTAGCGATAACCAGCTCCGGCGTAAGCTGCGCGACATCCTGAACGGCTACGTAGCAAACTTTTGGAGACCGATAACGGAGGAAGCTTACCTAAAAGCTCTGGAATTGGAGGCCGAAACCGCAGACAGAATGGACAGCCGGCGAAATTTGCTCAATCTAGAGAACGGAATGCTCAGCTTGAGAAACAAACGAAGAGAACCAGAGAGAAGACCTTTCAAGCTCTATCGGCATAAGCCAGAATTTCACTCGACCATTCGCATTCCGATTCACTATGATCCGAAGGTAGCCTGCCCGCGCTTCGATCAGTTTCTGGCACAAATCTACAACAACGATCAGGAACTGATCGACCTTACCGCAGAGATGTTTGGCTACTGCCTCACCTCAGGAGTTGAGGCTCAGAAGGCTTTCGTACTCTACGGACAAGGGGCGAACGGAAAAAGCATATTGGCTGGCGTATTGGAGCAGCTCGTCGGCAAGAAGAACGTTACAAACCTGACCCTGAGTGACCTGGACCAAGCATTTGCGCGCTCGGAACTCGTCGACAAGTCGCTTCTCCTCTCTACGGAGAACGAGGTCGGCTCAAAAGGCCTGAACACGCAGTTCTTCAAGTCCGTCGTAGCAGGAGACAGTATTCGAGTCGAAGTTAAGTACGGGCCAGGATTTTCCTACCAGCCGTTCTGCAAGTTGGTTCTGGCGCTGAACAACCTTCCTTATTCCAGAGACAAGAGCCACGGCTTTACACGGCGCCTGATCGTCCTCCCCTTCAATCGCATATTCAGGGAAGAGGAGCAAGATCCTCATCTCGCCGCTAAGCTGAACAAAGAGCTTCCCGGCATCCTGAACTTTGCATTGAGAGGGCTTCGACGCCTGCAGAAAAACAAGTTCCGATTCTCCAATTCCAGAGCTGCCAGACAAGCGCTGGACGACTACAGAAAGGACCTCGATCCGATCGAACGCTTCATCGAGGACAACATCGAGGTCGGCAAGCCTGACGATCGGATACCGAATCGCGACATGGCGGTCCGCTACCAGAGTTGGTGCACAAGTGCCAATATCTCCAATCCAATGAATAACCAGCGTCTCCTCAATGCCATCGAAAATAACCTTCGAGGTCAAAACATAGCCGTAAACCGCTATAAGTCGGGAGGCATTCGCGGGCTGGAGGGAGTCAGACTAAAGCAGCTATCGCAGCAGACAACGGATTCGCGGACAGGATTCACTACGATTACAGATATTAAAGATATTGAATAACCTCATAAAGAAGTTGCTACTACCTATTGGCTTTCTGGGACACTTGGGACGCTTGCGGGACACTTCAAAAGCATAGGTGCCACTCCATTTCCCCAACGGCTGCCTGGGATCTTGTCTAACCCGTGGCGCTTGGGACACTTATTTCGAAGAAAAAGATAGAAAAAGAGATAGAGAGAACCCCTCCCCCCCTAGTGTGCCAAAAAAGATTCGAAGAAAGCGCCACAGCGACCCGAAAGACGGAGAGCCCAGATAACTCAAGGAAATATACGGTGTCGCTCGTACCCTAAGCGCCCCGATAAGTGACACGACTCCTCCAGGAACTGAACGAAAAGTCGGACTCATATTATACCTACGTACAGCCCGAGTAACCGGCTGCCTATTCGATCAGCAAACGGAGGAGTATACATGCCCAACCCTAAGAAACCACCCGCCAAGCGCATCCAGTGCCTCAGCCTGAAAATGGTACGAGAGAAACCGTCGATTCTGTATCCTCAGCGAAAGATCAGCAGTCCGAGAGAAGCCGCCGAGCTGTTCCGACAGTTCATCGGCGACTCTGATCGAAAAGTCTTCTGCATCATGACGCTGGATACCAAGAACCAGCCCACCGCTCTGCATGAGGTGTCACGGGGAACGCTGAACGCTTCCCTCGTGCACCCGAGAGAGACGTTCAAGCTGGCCATCATGGCGAATGCCGCGTCAATCATCGCCTGCCACAACCATCCGTCCGGCCTCCCCGATCCGAGCCGCGAAGACGTCGAGCTGACCGAGCGGATTCGGGATGCTGGATCGCTGATGGGCATCGAACTGCTTGACCACCTTGTACTCGGCGAGAACCGCTTTGCCAGCATGAAAGAACGAGGCTTGATGTGACCGTAAAGAAAAAAACTATCCACTCAGGAGGAGACAACCTATGGACACACCTACCGCAAACGCAGAGTTTTCCCATTTCGTCGACATTCTCTCCGATATGGTCTGCCAGTATATCGAGGCCAATCCCGAGACGCTTTCCAGCGAGGATGTCGACGATAGGGCAGCTTAGATGGACAACGCGATGAAAGCCAAGCCTCCCGCCGCACTGTACATCCGGGTATCTTCCGAGGAACAGGTCAAGGGGTTCAGCCTGGAGGCTCAGCGCGAGGAGCTGCTCCGATACTGCACGCTCCACGCCATCCCCGTCTACAAGCTGTACGCCGACGAAGGGATCTCCGGCAAGTCGATTACGGGACGCCCGGCGCTGCAGGATCTCCTTCACCACGCCAAGCAGGGAGCGTTTGGTCAGATCATCTTCTTGCGGATGAACCGCTTGTCGCGGAACCTGCAGGACTTCCTCCAGATGGCCGAACTGTTCCAGTCTCTCGGCATTCGGATGCACAGCCTGACCGAGGAAATGCCGCCGGATACGCCGATCGGCACTTTTCTGCTCCAGATGCGCGGGGCGGCTGACCAGTTCGAGCGCGAGCAGACGGCGGAGAATGTGCGCCTGGGTCTACGTCATCGCAGCAAGCAGGGGAAGTGGAACTGCGGCAACCTCGTGCTCGGCTACCGCTGGGAAGCCGTCGGTAGCCGCTCAAATAATGCCAGAGCAGAAATCGTGCCTGCAGAGGCTTCGGTCGTCAGGCAGGTTTTTGAGTGGTACGCTGCGGGACTCGGCTTCAAGGCCATTACCAACAAGCTCAACAAGTCCGGAACCCGGACTAAGAAAAGTCGGCTGTTCAGCGTGAACGGCGTACGCAATATTCTGCGAAACGTGAACTACATTGGACAGATCAAGTACAGAACTCAGGAGCCGGGAAAATCTAAGGGGAAGCTTACAGAGCACGTTGTAGCAGGCGAACACCCTCCTATCATTTCCGACAAGCTGTGGAATCAAGTTCAACTCCAGCTGAAAAAGCGCTCCAAGCCGTCGGTCAAAAAGACGGAGCGGGTGTATCTTCTGCCCGGCCTGCTCAAGTGTCCGAGCTGCGGCAGCGGAATGATCCCCATCCATAGCAAACGGCAGCGACAAAGCGGAGCGCTGCTCGTCAGGCACTACTATGTATGCGGACGATACCATAACCGAGGCGCTGCGGCTTGCAAAGCCAATCACGTTCCGGCGGACGAAATAGAACGCTGGGTAGTCCTGCAGATCGAAAGGCTGGTTTCCGGCGAAGAGATCACAAGCCAGCTCTGCTCAGCGATTCGCGGTAAAAACAACCAGAAAAATCTTTCCGATCTTCTGCGCGAGCTGTCCGAGTTGGAGAAGGAGCTGAAAACACTTCGACAGCGAAAAACGCGCTGCTTCGAGCTGTTCGAAGAGGACTACCTCAGCAAAGAGGATCTTCAAGAAAAATTGCACAGTCTGGATGAGGCTTCCGAGCCGCTGATATTGCGAAAGGCCGAGCTGGAGCGACAAACCTCCTCCCTCCGCTCAGATGGCCCTAACCTGGAAGAAGTAAAAACCGCGCTGAGTCGGTTCCGGTCTCTTTTCCGCCAAGCCATGCCCGAGCAGCAGAAGCAATTGCTGAAAACCATAATCGAGAAGATTGTGGTACCCAGTGATCGCCAGATCAAAAATTCCACCCTATACGGAACGGCCGCGATTGCTAACCTCAATGTCGCAGGTATTCCGGAGAAAGGAAGTGAGTCCGTATGGAAAACACAGCCGGCGTAGCGATCTACGCCCGCGTCAGCACAGAGGAGCAGGCCGAGCACGGCTACTCGATCGACGCCCAACTCGACACGCTCAGAAACTACTGCAAGCTCTACGACAAGGTCATCTTCGACGAGTACGTGGATCGCGGGGTCAGCGGCAAGAGCATGGACGGCCGCTTCGAACTTCAGCGAATGCTAAGCGACGCCAAGGAGCGCCGCTTTAGCGAGGTGGTCGTCTGGAAGTTCAACCGCTTGGCGCGCAAGAACATCGACCTGCTTCACATTGTCGATCTGCTGGAGAAGAACAACGTGGCGTTCCGCTCGTTCTCGGAAAACTTCGAGACCGGCACTCCGATGGGCCGCTTCGCGCTCCAGATGATGGGAGCCGTTGGCGAACTCGAGCGCAATACGATCGTAGAGAACGTAAAGATGGGCCACAAGCAGCGCGCCAAGACCGGCAAGCACAACGGGCAGGTTCCGCTCGGGTACAAGATCCAGAAAGTCGACGAACACGGTAATCCTTATGGTCGCGATACAAAAGTAGTCGTTGTCGAGGAAGAGGCAAGCCTTGTGCGTCGTATCTTCGAAATGTATGCTGGCGGCCGGGGCCTCAAGTCGATCGCCAACGAGCTGAACCAGGAAGGCCACCGGACAAAGCGGAAAAAGCCATTCTCTACGACGGCCATCAAGAACATCGTGACCAATCCCATGTTCGTGGGAAAGATCCGCTATAATCGCTACGAGAATTGGTCCGAAAAGCGACGGCGGGGCCAGAGTGATAACGAGATTATCGCGGAAGGGCTGCACCCGGCGATCATTTCCGAAGAGCTGTGGGAGAAAGTCCAGTTCCTTCAGCGCAAGAAATTGAACTCTCGTCTGTAAAGTCTCGCATTGAGAAGCTGGAGGAGAAGAAACGGAAGTACCTGGAGCTATACGAGATGGATGAGATTGATCGGACGCTGTTCAGTGAACGGCTTAAAGAACTGAATGAGGAGCTGGATGTAGAGCTGAGGCGAAGGTCGAAACTGGAGGCGGCGGTTCGAGACGATCAGTCGGAGCCGATTCCTTACGAATTTGTACGTTCCTTGATGGAGAGGTTTGAGGAGTTGCTGAGGCAGTCGCCTTTTGTGCAGCGGAAGACGTTGCTTCACTTGATTGTGAAGCGGATTACTTTGGATGAGAGAAAAAGAGTGGATCGGATCGAATTAGCACTTAATGAAGAAGCTCAGAAGCATTTTTTAAACGTAACCCCTCTTGCTGATAACTTAGCAGGAGGGGTTCGCTTTGTTACAAGTATTTTGCTTGTACTATAAACGATAACGATTTCCCTTTCTGAATAGCAAAGTAATTAGAGTGGACATTCAGCCAGACTAAGGAGGTTATTTGGATTTTCCCCATCGGTTTCTGTTTTCAAATACTTATTTCCATAACGGCTAAGAGCAACAATTACGTCTACAGTACGTCCTCCTCTACTAACGAAAAAGCTCCACTTTCCGCTTTCAATGCCTTCAATAGCACTTTCCTGAGAAACTTTCCACCTTGTTCCGTCTTGATTTTTACCGCCAATACTCGTAATCTTCTCATGCGGATTGTAACGATCTCTTTTGTTCACACACAAAACTTCATGTCTGCCTGCCAAGATAAAACACCTCCCTTTCCGTTATTCCTTCGTTACACCTTTAAATGGTTTACTGCTGCTCGTCTTTTGATCCATAAATTTGCCTGTCGAAGTATCTCTCTTCACCCAGTTGCCATTAGGTGCTTTAAACTGACTTCTACCTTTCACAGCACCAACTCTTCCGTTGCCTTTAGCTCCGTTTCTAGCCAAGATTCTCACCTCCTTTCAATGTTGCGTTGATAATCAACTCTACACTATATCTAAAAAGAGAGATAGCTCAAAAATCAAAAGCTATCTGTCCTTCATATTCACTTCTTGAGTTGTATACCTTTCCTTTATGAACGTACAGTAGCCCCAAACGGTCAAGTCTAACACAGAGCGCGCTAATTGATACTTGGAAACAGTTCGCCAACATGTATAGTTGTCCCATCTCTATGGTTCTCGCTGCTTTAAAACGACCAATAAACTTCTCAACCACTGGTTTCGGCATAAGTATAGCTCCTGCGAACATATCGGCTTGTTGCTCGATTGGAGAGCGCATAGAATGACTTCTGCAGTAGAAAACTTCTTGCTTCTCCTTTAAGCTCAATGCAGTTTGCAAGTTATCCTTGTCATCTACGTGAAGCACCCAGTGACCCAACTCGTGAGCCATGGTGAAATTCATTGTCCCTATCTTCTCTTCAAAAAGATCTTTCTGACTCTCATTCATAATGATTCGTTTTTGGCTAGGGATGATGGCAGCCATCACACTTCCTTCTGGATCAAAATGATCGATTGGCTCCCAGGCGACATCTAGATCATAATGAAATTCGATGATTTCATCAATCGGAGTCGGTTTCGGAAAAACCACATCTTCAAAATCAAATTCGTAAGCAGTGAGTATGTTTAATGCTATGTCTTCCATAGCTTCTGAAGAGATATAAGGAACCTTAGCCATTGCATCTACTCCTTATCGTCACTGGACTCATCAATAATCTTTTGGATCTGACTCCACTGGTTTTGCGATAGCTTTGGTGCACTTCGAAGAAACAGTGGAACCTCTTCAATCTCAGTAATGACTTTTTGAAGCTCGCTAGGTATCTTATTGGCTGCTATCAACAAACGATCAGAGTCTTCATTAAAAATTTCGGCTATCCTTATTATTTTATCTTCTGCAGGAGGAGCCATAGAGCCACTCTCGATCTTGCTGATATAGGTAAAATCAATGCCAATCATATCAGCGAGTTTGCGTTGACTAATCTTATGCTCTTTACGAAGTTCTTTGAGCATTTCTCCAAACTCGTTCAATTTTCATCATCCTTTTGACATACATGATATAGTATGTTGATATTAAAGTCAACACCAAACAAGCTTATTTTCTATGTTCACAAACCTTCTATAACTTCTCTGCGTAAAGCACGAAACTTCGCCCTACTTATGATACGGTTCCCCCCGATTAATCTTCACCGCCCGATACACCTGCTCCACCAGCACCAGCCGCATCAGCTGGTGCGGCAGCGTCATCCGCCCGAAGCACAGCTTCTGCTGGGCGCGCTTCAGGACGTCGTCGCTGATGCCGTGGCTGCCGCCGATCACGAAGACGACATGGCTGCTGCCGTAGGTGCCCAGCCGGTCGAGCTCGGAGGCCAAGTCTTCCGAACTCCACATCTTGCCGTCCAGCGCCAGAGCGATCACGTGGGCGTCGGGCTTGATATGGCTCAGGATGCGCTCGCCTTCCTTGTCCTTCACGATCTTTACTTCCGCTTCGCTTAAGCTGTCCGGCGCTTTCTCGTCGGGCACTTCGACGATCTGCAATTTCAAATAAGGCGTCAGTCGCTTGCTGTATTCCGCGATGCCCTGGACGAGGTATTTTTCTTTTAGCTTGCCGACTCCGATGATTTGAATAAACATAAGTCCTCCCGTTATCCGTTCGTAATATGCGTCTGCCTCTATTATACGACAGCCCGGACGGCGCGAACGAAGGAAAATAGGCAGTCTTCCGCCGCCTGTCTCCCCGTCCCTCCGCACGACAAAAAGACGGCACCCGCGCGTATCCGCCGGTCAGCCGTCTTCTTTCCATTCCACTATCTACTCAAGCCTGAATGCCCCGGACGCTCGCACGCCGCTTCTTACGAACCTTTAACTTCCAGCAGCTCGTAATGAATCGTGCCCATCGGCGCGTCGACATTGATCTTCTCGCCGACTTTTTTGCCCATCAAGGCTCTGCCGAGCGGGCTTTCGTACGAGATCTTGCCATCCGCCACGTCCGCTTCGGCCGGTCCGACCACTTGGTATTCCAGCGTGTCGCCGAACTCGATGTCTTTGAGGACCACGTTCGATCCGACGACGATAATGCCGGAACTGCCGCTGCTCGCATCCGCGATCCGTGCTTTGATCAGCATTTTCTCCAGCTGCATAATACGCGTCTCCATGAAAGCCTGGTCATCCTTGGCCGAATGGTACTCGCTGTTTTCCTTCAGGTCGCCGTAGCTGATCGCAAGCTTGATGCGCGCGGCCAGCTCTTTGCGTTTCACGTATTTGAGGTCGTCGAGCTCCGCCTGGAGCTTGTCGAATCCTTCTTGAGTCAGTACTACTACTTCTTCGTCTGCCATGCTTTTGCTCACCCCACTCGAATTTCTTCTCTCTCTAGTGTACTCTTTTTCGCGCCAACAATCGACCTATTCGAAAATTAGACGCCAAGCGAGCGATTTGACCACCAAAGGACGAGTGCCATCAAGCCGAACAGAACGACCACGGTACCGAGCAGAATAAGATGCCATTTCCGGTACATGGACAAGATGGCGACGTACTCGCGGATAAAAGCGTTCGGCAGATAATAGAAAGCCGTTTTGGCTCCGATTCCGTCCGCCTTCAGCCCCGCTTTGCGCGCATAGACGCCGGCCCGGAACAGGTGGAAGTTGTTGGTCGCGAACACGCACGTATACTTCCCCTCCCCGCTTTCGGCGTCCATGATTTTTTTGGAAAAAGCCATATTCTCCAGCGTATTCACCGATTGGTCTTCCATCCGGATCTGCGAATCGGGAATGTTCTGTTCCAGCAGGTAATTGCGCATGGCGGCAGCTTCGGAGATCATCTCGTCCGAGCCTTTGCCGCCGGAGACGACGAATACGGGCGGCACGTACAGCAGGTCTTCCTGCTTCCGGTAAAAAGCGATCCCGCGCTTCAGCCGTCCGGCGAGCAGCGGCGTGACTTGGTCGCCTTTGAGTCCCGCGCCGAGCACGACGATATAATCGCGCGGCACGCGCGGACGTACCAGATTATAGAGGACGCAGGAGACCAGGTAGCACAGAAACACGAAGCCCAGATAGCCGGCAATCGTCGTGGCCAGCGCGATCGGCAGCGCTAATTCTTCATGGGGCGACCACAGCGGCGAAGAGATCAGCACCCCCAGGAATGCAAAGATCAGCAGGCCCAGGCCCAGCGTTAGCAGGTTTTTGGGCTTCAATCCTTCTTTTCTCCATAAAATGCGCGCATTGTAGATCAAACCTGCGCCTGTTCCGATCACGAGCAGCGGCAGCAGAACCACGAAGGCCAGCGCGCCGAAAGCGGCGGCGTACATGATGGTGTCATTGTCGTTGGCGGCCTGCAGCAGGCTGATCATCAGCGAGAAGGCCAGCAGGAGCAGCCCCGAAGTCAGCAGCATGCCGACGCGAATCCGGCGCTTGTCGCGTATGTAGCTGACCGCAAAGGCCAGCAGGATCAGAGCGGTCAATCCGTAGCTAAAAAGGAAGATCATCGGTTGTCAAAGCTCCCTTTCGTTCCGAAAGCCGAAAAACCGTCCACGGACCCGGCGGTGCCGGATCATGCGGACGGCCTGTCGGTCGGTCGTATGGTATGAGATTTCAAGCCTGTCTCCGGACAAATTCCGTCTAGACAACCAGCACGATGGCCGGCTCCTCGCAGTGCGCGCATTTGAGCGGCGGATCCCAGTCCGAAAATTCGGTCTCCTGCAGATTCACCAGATCCGGCGCTTCTTCGTATTCGTCCAGAAATTGTTCAAGCGCATTTTCGATATGTTGTTTGCATACACAGTACATGAAGGACACTCCCGGTTATTGGATTTGAATACATGGACCGCGAGGCAGGAAGCGGTCTATTGGCCCGCTTCCGGACGCTCCCCAAGCGTCACGGTCGCTTTCTGCTTTTTGCCGTCGCGGTAATAGCTGATGGTCATTTTCTCGCCGATCTTCTTGTAGCCGTACAGATACTTGCGCAGCATCAGCGTGGAATCGATCGACTGGTTGTCGAAGCCGACGATGACATCGTTCAGCTTGATCCCCGCTTCTTTGGCGGGTCCGAGCGATTCCAGCACAACCACGCCTTTCTCCACGCTGCTCGGCAGCTTCAGCTTATCGACCTGGTCTTCGGCCATCGGCGAGTACGGATTGCTCAGATCCAGCGAGTAGACCCCCAGATAAGGCCGGCTGATCCGCCCGCTGCTCTGCAGTTCGTCGACCGTTGTCATGACCTGATTGATCGGAATAGCAAAACCAATGCCTTCGACGCCGGTGCTTGCGATCTTCATCGTGTTGATGCCGATCAGCCGGCCGTCGAGATCGACCAGCGCGCCGCCGCTGTTGCCTTCGTTGATAGCGGCATCCGTCTGAATGACCTGCTGTTCCCAATCGTAGACGCCGTCTTCATTGAGCGAGACCGGCATAATCCGCTTGGGATAGCTGACGATACCCGAGGTCAGCGTATCGCCGAGACCCAGCGGATTGCCGAGCGCGATCACCGTCTCGCCGAGGTCGAGCTGATCCGAATTGCCGATCTCCGCGACGCTCCGGACTTTTTTGGCGTCGACTTCCAGCACGGCCACATCGGTGATCATATCCGAACCGATCACTTTCGCCTTGAGCCGGGTTCCGTCGATCAGCACCGCTTCCAGTTCTTCGGCGTCGGCGACGACATGATGATTGGTAATAATGTAGGCTTTGCTCCCCTGCTTCTCAAAAACGACCCCCGAACCGAGAGCGGCGCTCTCCAGGGTCAGTTCTCCGGCGGTTCGGTGGTTGACGATGCTGACCACCGCAGGACGGGCCGAAGCCGCGGCCTGCACGATGCGATCATACGGATCCGTCGAAGCGGAAGCCGACGCGAGCGAAGTTCCGCCTATGCGGGGCAGCACGAACGCCGCAAAGATTCCGCCCAGCAGCAGCACGGTCAGCAGCGAACCGATCACCGCTCCCAAGAAAGCCGAAGCGGCGCCGCGCGTTCCCCGCCCGTATCCGTTTCCGCCGGAACGTCCCCGGCGGCGCGGGCTTTGTTCGCTGAAGCCTTTGCGGCTGCCGCTGCCGCGGTAATACTCGTCGTCAAACAGGCTCATGGTCACCCTTCCTTCCATCTATGCCAACCGTCTGCCGCAAGCCCGGTTCCGGCCGAGCCGGATGGGCGAAGCGGCAGCTTCGGACGTTTGTTCCGATGCCGATAGTCCCTATCCATTAAACCGATTGCTTGCCCGCCGACGCTCCGTTTATTCGCCGCTTTTGCTGCCGACTTCGTCCCACGGCGTCGGCATGTTCCAGTACGTATCGCGCAGTTCGAATTCGCTGTCCTTAAAAAAGACGCCGCTGTCTTCCATCGAGCAGCGAACCGTCATTCTTGCGATATCCAGCATATTGTGGTCGCGGCTGAGGTGGGCCAGATACGTCCGCTTCAAGCGTCCGTTCATCAGCTCGCCGAGGGCTTCTCCCGCCGCATTGTTGGATAAATGGCCGATATCGCTGAGGATCCGCCGTTTGATATTCCAGGGATACCGGCCCATGCGCAGCATCTCGATATCATGGTTCGATTCCAGTACCAGTACATCCGAATCGTAGATCGATTCCTTGACCCGGTCGCTCATATATCCGAGATCGGTCGCCAGGCTGAGCTTGTTGATCCCGTCGTCGAACGTATAGCCGACCGGCTCCGCCGCATCGTGCGAGATGCCGAACGAAGCGGCGCGCAGCGAACCGAAATCAACGGCCGCCCCGGTCTCCAGAACCTTGCGCTGGTTCGGTTCGATCTGGCCGACGAATTTCTTCATGCCTTCCCAGGTCTTCTCGTTCGCATAAATCGGCAGTTTGTATTTGCGCGCAAGCGCACCCAGGCCTTTGACATGATCCGAGTGCTCGTGCGTAACCAGTATGCCGCTGAGCTGATCCGGCGACACGCCGCGCTCGCGAAACAGCTCTTCCAGTCTTCTGGCACTGAGGCCCGCATCGACCAGAACCGACGTGCCGCCCAGTTCGATCACCGTGGCATTGCCCGTCGATCCGCTGGACAAGACGGTAAAACGCATTCCCATACTCATTGATAATCTCCTTCTCTCTGCTGCTCAAGGACTGATAACGTCTCCGCTTGCCCCTTGTACATAATACACGCTGTACGTCGGCGAAGCGCTGTTTTCGATCGTGAACCGCCAGACCGGGGCCGCCACCTGTGTCTCGGAGTCGAACGTCTGGCCGTAGAAGCCCAGCACGATCTCTTTCACGACCGCCCCTTCGGGCAGATAATTCTCGATCAGGGTGCCCAGCGCTTTCTGCGCCGGCAGCACTTCCGTCTCACCGCCCGCATCCTGGATCTCCACCGGAGCGCCACGGTAAGCGGTAATCTTCTGATCCGTATAAAAAAGTTCCAGGTTCGCGTTAAACAGCGGCCACTGGTTGCCGAACAGCGGGTGCAGCGTGAACGAACCGTCCCCGCTGCCGCCTGCGGCAAACGCATCGTAGCTGTATTGGCTGATCTCCGGGATCTCGCTTTTCAGCGCCGCGGCCAGATCGCCGGGAGCGAAGATCAGTTTGCTGTCCGCCGGAACGTCCAGCCGCACCGGCTTGCTGCTTGCCTGGCGGGTATATCGGTACGAAATCTTAGGCAGCGCCGGCGTGTCGGCCGGAACGGACGTCAGCACCTGGATATTCTTCTCCTCCATCGCGCGCTGGGTGCTCTCGCTCAGCGAGCCGAAACCGAGGCTGACTCCGCGCTGCTCGCGCACATCGCTCCAGAGCTGGTAGCCCAGCACCAAATTCAGCAGCAGAAACGCATAGATCAATACGTTTTTCGCCCTTCCCCAATCCAAGGTCCGCTTCCTCCTCTCGCCGGCCGGAACTGCCTGCCGGTTCGTTCACGCTCAGCTGAATGTAGCGATCGAGCCGTCTTCCAAGGCGACGACCCAACCGGGGACAAGCCGAAGAGTGTCGCCGTTCATACGCGGCGTATACGCCGGGTAGAGATCCACCACCTGCTGGCCGTGTACCTTTTCGATATTGGTAATCCGATTGATCAGTTCCTGACCGCCAGGCAGGGTGTACTGCGGCCCCTGTTTGCCGGCTTCCGGCGTCTCCAGCAGCGACCGTTCATAGAACGAGACGGTTCCCTGCTGCAGAATCAGATTCATATAGCCGTAGCGTATGGTACCGCTGCCGAGGATCGGCAGCGAACCGTAATACTGCTGAAAGCGTACGCCAAGATTCGACTCATCGACCATCTGGGCCATTTCCGCCCGGTAGCGGCCGTTCCAGCCGCCGTGCTGATTGATAAAGTCGACGGCCGACAGCATGCTCTCGGTCGCATCGGCCCGCATGGCCGGCGCGGCGGCCGGGTCGGTATAGGTCATCCAGCGGGCTTTGTCTTCGATCTGGAGGCTGCGCTTGCTGTCGGTATAGATCTCCGAACCGTCCTGCTCGTGGATGTTGCGCGTCACGGCCGGGTCGGCGAACAGGTTGCGCTGCATCTGGTCGCTGGTGAACGAATCGGTCGCAAGCACCGCTTCGGCCAGAACGACTGGTTTGGACGGCACATACAGCGTATGTTTTTTCAGCGGGGTGTACGGCATCCATTCTTCGCCGAATGCCACATGCTGAAGCACATCCTGCACGGTCAGATCCAGCTGCTTCGCTTCATACACTTCGCTGCCTTTGGCGCTGAAGAAGAATGCCCTCGGCTTCTCTTCCCCGCTTCCCGTATAGATCCAGATCCGATCGATCAGAGCCGTTTCGAACGCGGGATCCGCGGCGATGCGCATCGTTTTTTGCAGCAGCGACACGGGCAGTCCGGTACCGAACGACAGCTCGATACCGGGATTGTCGGCTGCGATCTTCTCCCAGTTCGCGTCCGAGATACGCTGCACCTGAAACGCGGCGAAGTCGCGCGCCTGAATCCTTGCGTAAATCAGCTTGTAGAACGCCGAATCGGGATAAAAGATCGTATGCCGGTCTTTGCCCATATGGATCAGCATCCGGTCGGGATACAGGGTATCTTCGACTCCCTGCTGCTCGCCCATCTCGTCGGTACGCACGTAGCCGGCCGACGAGACGGCAGCCGACCCCGTACCCGGCAGCCGGTAGATCAGCAGATAGCTCTGTACCAGGCTGACGGCGACGAGCAGCGTGAGCATCGCCGTTTTGAGCCGCTCTTTCACTTGTCGCCGCCTCCTTCCGTATAGGCGGGCAGCGTAAAGGTCACGCGCGTACCCTGCCCGAGTTCCGATTCGATCGCAATTTCCCCGCCGTGCGCTTCCACGATTTCGCGCGCGATGGCAAGCCCGAGCCCGGTGCCTCCCATGCCGCGCGAACGCGCTTTTTCGACCCGGTAGAACCGCTCGAAGATCCGCCCCAGCTCTTCTTTGGGGATCCCGATCCCGGTATCCGATACGACAACCGCATACCGCAGCCCTTCTTCAAGCCGGTACGCATCCAAAGTCACTTCTCCGCCTTCGGTCGTGTATTTCATGGCGTTGGAGACGACATTATCCAGCACCTGGTCGATCTGGTCGCGGTCCACGTCGACCGTGCCGAGTTCCGGCGAAGCTTTGAACCGGATCCCGATGCCTTTGTCCATAAGCGGAAACGTAAAGCGTTCCGTCACTTCCTCGACCAGTTCGAACAAATCGGTCTTCTTGCGGCGCAGCGACGTTTCCTTGGAATCCATTCGCGACAGCTGAAGCAGATCCGTAACCAACCGGATCATGCGCTCCGTCTCGTTCTGGATGACCCCAACGAAACGTCCGGCCACCGCCCGGTCGTCCAGCGCTCCGTCTTCCAGCGCTTCGGTATAACTCTTGATCGTGGTCAGCGGGGTCCGCAGCTCATGCGACACGTTGGCGACGAATTCCCGCCGCAGCGTGTCGAGCCGCTCCTGCTCGGTAATATCCTGCAGCACCGCGATCGTACCGCTGACGCCGATCTCCGTGCCGCTCTCGCGCCGATGGATCGGGCTTAGCGTCGCTTTGATCGTCAGGTCGCCGAGGCCGGACGGGCCGCCGGGCGAATCCGGCGTACCGCCGCTGCCGCCGAGAATCAGGCTGCGCAGTCCGGCGGACGGCAGTTCTTCGTCTTCTTCCGGCAGATCGAGCAGCTCCGAGATGCTCAGGCCGATCATTTCGGCTTCGCGCATTCCGAGCATCGCGCTGGCCACCCGGTTCACGAGAATAACCGAGCCCGATTCGTCGGCGGCGATCACGCCGTCGCTCATATTGGTCAGAATCGAAGCCAATTTTTCTTTTTCTTCTTCGTTCAACGACAGCACGCCCTGCAGGCGGTTCGTCATATGGTTGAACGCTTCGCCGAGCTGGCCGATCTCGTCGCTGCCGAATACCGGCATGCGGACATGGAACTTTCCTTCGGCGACGGCGGTTGCCCGCTTGGTCATCTCCTTGATCGGCTGCGTGACGGTATGAGCCAGAATGACGCCGAGTACGGCGGTCAGCCCGAGCGCGATCAATACCCCGGAGATAAAGATCCCGTTGATCCGCTGCATCGTATCGTAGAGGCTCTGCATCGAAGCGACGATATAGATCGCCCCGACGATCTTGCCGCTGCTGACCACCGGCTTGGCGACGACTTTCTTGCGCAGATTGTCTTCGTCGATGATGTATTCCTCGTTATCGTCGATGCCCTGCAGCGCCCGGCTGACCACGGTCTGGGTATTCTTGCTGTTCACCAGATCCGCATGCGTGGACAGCGACGTGATCAGCACGCGGCCGCTGACGTCGAGCACCTGGATCTCGCCGCTGCTCATGCTGGAGAAGTTGTCGACCAGCGTGCGCAGGCTTGCCGCTTTGTCTTCGGCCGCTTCCCCGCTGCCCGACCAGTTCTGCCCGGCCAGTACGGACAGCAGTTCGGCCTGCTCTTTGAGATCGTTGGTAAAGTTGTTCGTCAGCGACGTCTTCATCGCGCTGACGAAGTAAACGCCGATCAGCTGCATCGCAATCAGGATCAGCAGCATATAGACGATAATCAGCTTGGCCTGCACGGAACGGAAAAAGGAAGCTCCGCGAAACATGGCCTAAAACCCTCCGGGCTTGTTCGAACGCATCATGTAGCCCAGACCCCGGCGCGTCAAAATGTATTCCGGCTTGCTCGGGTCGTCTTCGATCTTCTCGCGCAGGCGCCGGATCGTCACATCCACCGTGCGCACGTCGCCGAAATATTCAAAACCCCATACCGCCTGGAGCAGATGCTCGCGGGTCATGACTTTGCCGGCGTTTTTGCCCATATAATACACCAGTTCGTATTCGCGGTGCGTCAGATCGAGCGGCTCGCCGTTCTTGTACACCATATACATATCCGTATCGATAAAAAGGGCATCCACGGTCAGTCCCTGACGCGGCTGCGGCTGGGCTCCCGTGCCCGGATGCAGCGCCGCTCCCGGCTGATGCCTGCGCATCTGCGCTTTGACCCGGGCCAGCAGTTCGCGGGTGCTGAACGGCTTGGTAACGTAGTCGTCCGCGCCCAGCTCCAGGCCCAGCACCTTGTCGATCTCGCCGTCTTTGGCGGTCAGCATGATGATCGGCACCGACAGATGCGTCCGCACTTCGCGGCAGACGTCCATGCCGTCTTTGCCCGGCAGCATCAGATCCAGCAGAATCAGGTCCGGACGCTCGCTGAGCGCAAGCTCTACCGCCCGAATCCCGTCGAACGCGCAGATGACCTCGTAGCCTTCTTTTTCAAGATTGAATTTTAAAATATCCGCAATCGGCTGTTCGTCGTCCACAACCAGGATTTTGCCCTGCATTTCGTTTGGCCCCCTTGCTCGACTCCCCGTTCTTCTTGGGATCTTTACCGGGGATATCTTCGTTATTTTACCATAGGAGACGGGAAAAAGCGCCGCCGGGAAAGGTCCGGGGACGCGGAATGTCGTGAAAGTTTCGTTGTGGGCAGGAGGCGTGGGAGAGCTCCAGGGGAATTCGTTTCGGCCGCGTGTTGAAATCGGGAAGCTGGATTAGACTCAGGCAGAGGCTTCCCGATTTCAAAGGCGATACACAGCATATGCTTCCGAAGTGCCTTTTCTTCGAAAAGACTCAGCTCCTTCACGGACTTCCTCCTCTGCCTTGGCAGCCTCCAACATGAAACCTTCCAGACATGAAAAGCGCCGCCGGAAAATACCGGCGGCGCTTTTTTAAGAAAGTAGAAAGAAGCTGCCTCGGCAGGGAAAAGCCTCAGCCTGCCTGCGTAAGATGCAAAGACTTCAAGAATATCAAGACACAAAACATTAAATACTCAAACATTAAAGCGAAAATCACTCTAGGCAGACTTAACAGTCTTAAGGCAGATAAGACAAAGGATTTTCCGGCGAGCCGTTTTTACGGACCTCGAAATGCAGATGAGTGCCGGTGGAACGGCCGGTATTGCCCATCACGCCGATCGACTGGCCGCGCGATACGGATTGGCCGGAGCTGACGTTGATACGGCTCAGGTGGCCGTAGCGGGTCTCGAACCCGTCGCCGTGGCTGATGATCACGATACTGCCGTAGCCGTTCATCTCGCCGGCGTACGTGACGGTACCGGGTGCGGACGCCATAATATTGGACGGGCCTGTCAGATCGACTCCGGCATGAAGCTTGCCCCAGCGGGTGCCGTAGGTGCTGGAGATCGAAGCGCCGCTGACCGGCCAGCTGAAGCCGCTGCCGCCGGAAGTCACTTCTTCCTGGTTGTCGCTGTCCGAAGAAGATTCGGACGCGGCTTCCTTTTCCGATGCATCGGATTCCGACGAAGAACGTTCGGCCGCGGGTTCTTCCGCGGCCGGTTCGTTTGTTTCCTCGGCTTCTTCCACCACCGGCTTTTCTTCGACGATCACTTTGGTCCCTTTTACGATGACAATCGGAGCGGAGCGGCGCACCACTTCCTGTCCGACCCATTCTTCGCGCACGATCTCGCCGTTTTCTTTGGTCAGGCGGTAATCGACGCGTTTTGCTCCGCTTTTGCCGGGAGAAGCGACGATCCGCTTGCCTTCGGCCAGATCGGAATTCCGGCGAATGACCAGCTCCGGTGCGGTCGGAATAACCTCCGATACCGATTCGACCGTAGTGACGGTAATGAGCGGGTCGGGCAGGGTGATTCGCAGTTCTTCCCCGATCTGCAGCGTGAATTCCTTGATATCCGTGTTGTTGGCGTAGATCTCGTCCTGCGTAATCCCGAATTTAGCCGCGATAGAGCTCACCGTATCGCCTTCGGCGACGGTGTAGGTCACCGGATCCTTTTTGCCGACCGTCAGCAGCTTGTAGGCTTCTTCTTCGGTCAGAATACGCGTCGGCGAAGTCTCGGTCTCGCTGTAATCGATCTTCTCGTTGATCCGGATCGAATTCAGCTTGGACGACGAAGCGTCTGCCGCGGAAGAACTGCCTGTCGAAGCCAGCTTTTTCGTCGCGGTTCCGGCGGTTCGGGTTCCTTTTTCGATGTAGGACTTTTCCGCTTTGGCTACCAGCTTCTTCGCCGTTTGTTCGTCTTTGACGATTCCGATGACTTTGCCGTCCACGACCAGCTCGACGCCGGTGGCGTAGGCTTTGATTGTGCCTTCCAGTTTATCCAGCGTCGCGGCGGTGTCCGGTACGACTTTGTAGCCTTCGGCTTTTTCCGCGCGAATGTTCGCCGTAAACAGCTTCATGTCGGCGTTCGGATATTTGGCTTCGAACTCCTGCCGCTTCTTGGCGATCAGCTCGTCGAGTTGTTTCTTGTCGGCGATCGTTCCGATCTCCGCATCCCCGGCATACACCGTATAGTAAGTGAACGTATGGGCTTCTACATATTTGAATCCGCCGAAAGTCAGTCCGCCCGCCAGCACGACACCGCTCGCGATGCCTGCCGCCCAGCGGCGAATCTTTCTCGGCTTTCCCCCGGCCAAGACGACCTTGCTCCCCTGCTGCATCTCCGACTGCTCGGAAGATACGGCCTCGCCCTGGCTGTTGTTATTCAAGCTCTTCATGGTCTTCAATCTTCTCCTTTGCCCAGCAGCTTACCGACGAAATAGTGTCAAAATTTTAACCTTTTAAAACCTTCGTCTACTTTAACACAGCTTCGGTCGGTAATTCAACTTTGCGGCAAAGCAAAAAACCCGCGCGGGGCGCGGGTTTGGACGTTTTGAGCAGCTTGATTTGCGCATAAAGCGCGGCACTGCGGGAACGCCGCGTTTCTTAGACGTAGATCGGCAGGACCGGATTGGTCTGCTCGCGGTTGCGGCCGACCGAGAAGATGGCAATCGGAATCCCGGTCAATTCGCTGACGCGTTTCACGTAGTTGCGGGTCGACTCCGGCAGGTCTGCAAGCGTCTTGGCCCCGGTGATATCTTCGCTCCAGCCCGGCATTTCTTCGTAGACCGCTTCGCATTCCGCCAACTGCTTGAGGCTTGCCGGATAGTGCGAGATGATCTCGCCGCGGAACTTGTAGCCGGTGCAGATCTTGACCGTGTCGAGACCGGTCAGCACGTCCAGCGAGTTCAGGGACAAGCCCGTGATGCCGCTGACGCGTCTGGCGTGGCGAACGACGACGGTATCGAACCAGCCGACGCGGCGCGGACGGCCCGTCACGGTACCGTACTCGTGGCCGGTCTCGCGGATCGTGTCGCCGATCGAGTCGTGCAGCTCGGTCGGGAAAGGACCGTCGCCGACGCGGGTCGTATAGGCTTTGGCTACGCCGATGACCTGGTTGATGCGCGCCGGGCCGACGCCCGACCCGATGCAGACGCCGCCCGCGGAAGGGTTGGACGAAGTGACGAACGGGTACGTGCCTTGGTCGATATCGAGCATAACGCCCTGGGCGCCTTCGAACAGCACTTTTTTATCCTGATCGATGTATTCGTTAAGCACGACCGATGTGTCGCAAACGTACGGACGCAGAATTTCGGCATACGCCAGATAGTCTTTGAGGATTTCTTCCACGTCGACCGGAGTGCCTTCGTAGACCTGTTCGATCATATGGTTCTTTTCTTTGACCAGATGGCGAAGTTTCAGCTCGAACTCTTCGGCGTCCATCAGGTCCGCCATGCGGATACCGATCCGGGCCGCTTTGTCCATGTAGCACGGGCCGATGCCTTTGCCGGTCGTTCCGATCTTGTTCGGGCCTTTGCGTTCTTCTTCGAGCGCGTCCAGCACCATATGATACGGCATGATGATATGCGCGCGATCGCTGATGGACAGGTTCTTCGTCGTGAAGTCGTTATCGTGAATATAGTTGATTTCCTCGATCAGCGCTTTCGGGTTGATGACCATCCCGTTGCCGATTACGCAGGCTTTGTCCGTATAGAAAATGCCCGATGGAATCATCGTCAATTTGTATTTTTTATTTTCGATCAAAATGGTATGGCCCGCGTTGTTGCCGCCTTGATAACGGGCGACCACGTCGGCGCTTTCCGCCAAATAGTCCGTAATCTTGCCTTTTCCTTCGTCTCCCCACTGCGTTCCCACTACGACTACCGTTGACATTGTACATTCCTCCGTGGGTGCCTTTGCACCTTTGTATTGGTCGTCCGTCCTCTATCCCGGCAGGAATTTCGTCAGTGGAAAATACCGGCGGAGAAGCGTGCTAACGGACGAGCGGAGACGGCTTTTGTACGCATTTTCGCCTGAAAAAAAGGACGCAGAATACGAAAAAGCGCTCCTTGCGCTGCTTTAACGCAGCAATTACAGTGTACCAGCCCGTTTTTTCAAAGTCAAATAAATAACGAACGAATAAGAAGCAGAAGGAATTTAATGTTCGGAAATGAGGAGGGAGCAAGCAAAGCTTGACGCCAAGAAAACGCAAAAAAGCGGAAGAGACAGTCTCTTCCGCTTTTTGCAGTCTGCTTCATACCGGCGCTTAAGCCTTTGCAGGCCCAAGCGCCGTCGTTCCCTCCCCACGAAGGAAAAAAGCATGTATTTATCAGAGGGCCGGCCGCTCTTCGGGTACCGGAATCTTCGAAGCTCGAAATCCGGATCGCACCCGCAGAGCGGTAGCATTGATACTGCTGCCGTGCAAACTACAGCGGCGTCTTTCCTGGCGACCGGGTCGCCGCAAAGAACCGCGTGGCTTGGTTTTTCGTATGAACTAAACTTAAGTATAACACTGTTACTTGGAATTCGCATTATTGTTTGCGCAATTTTTTCTTTTCGGCCATTCATCCTTTTCATTTCCATAAAAGGGTTTCAATCCGCGCGATCGGTTTAAAATAAAAATAACAAAGACAGCGCTGTTCCTTATTTGACCCAAGCCTATACATCAGCAGGGAAAAACAACGAAGAGAAGGTGAAGAAATGACTAAGGTTGCTGTTAAAATGCTGGTCAACGCCATTGTCGTGATCGGATTGACGATGTGGTTCGGAGAAGCCGATTTTGTGAGCGCGTTAATCGTAACCGTCATTCTCGGGGCTCTCGCCTACGTAATCGGCGATATGTTTATTCTGCCCGCTGCCGGCAATACAGCCGCAACCCTGGCCGATGGCGCTCTGACGTATGTCGTACTTTGGGCCGCTTCGTCCATGTTGGACTGGAACCTTTCTTACTTCGACATGTTCGTCATTGCCCTGATCGTCGGTATTTTCGAGTTCTTCTTCCATATCCGGCTGCTGCAAGACGGAATTCCCGGACGCAAAGACAACGCCGGACATGCCCGTTTCCGTGCCCAGCGTTAAGCAGACTTCGCTGCTTACGAGATTGTAGTCTCTCAACCTCATCTCCAAAAAAAGAGCCGCCGGATTTCTCCGGCGGCTCAACTTGTTGAGAAGTATCTGATTCCGAGTGAAGGGAGAAGGCGAAGGGAGAAATTCAGTGTAGGAGCGCAAGCGTTCGCCTTTGAAATCGGGAAAATTCTATTAAAATTCAATCTCTTTTCCCGATTTCAACACGCGACCGAAACGAATTTCTCCCGCAGCCGACGAGCTTCTCCTACGCATAGGACGTTCTCGACAACATGAGAGCCGCCGGATTTCTCCGGCGGCTCTTTTCTATCCGGCAAACGAATCCGAATGGGCCCGCTCGTAATTGACGAATTTGTTGAAGTTCTTCAAAAACACGAGCTCCACGGTTCCGACCGGCCCGTTCCGCTGCTTGGCGATAATGATCTCGATGATATTCTTTTTTTCCGTATCGGCATTGTAGTAATCGTCCCGGTACAAGAAAGCGACGATATCGGCATCCTGCTCGATCGAGCCGGATTCTCGAAGGTCGGACATCATCGGACGCTTGTCCTGACGCTGCTCGACGCCCCGGCTGAGCTGGGACAGCGCGATAACCGGCAGTTCCAGTTCCCGCGCAATCTGTTTGAGCGTCCGCGAAATCTCGGAAACTTCCTGCTGACGGTTCTCGCCCGACTTGCCGCGGCCCTGGATCAGCTGGAGATAGTCGATCACGATCATGCCGAGTCCCCGCTCTTTTTTGAGCCGGCGGCATTTGGAACGAATATCGGCTACCGTAATCCCAGGGGTATCGTCGATATAGATTTCGGCTTCGGACAGCGACGCAATCCCCATCGTGAGTTTGGTCCAGTCCTCGTCCTTGAATTCGCCCGTACGCATTACGCTCGCATCAAGGTTGGCTTCGGCGCAGATCATCCGCTGAACGAGCTGAGCCGCCGACATTTCCAGACTAAAAATGGCTACCGTCTCTCCCGCCCGTACCGATACGTTCTGCGCAACGTTCAGGGCAAACGCCGTCTTGCCGACCGAAGGACGCGCCGCCAGGATGATGAGATCGTTGCGCTGGAATCCGGCTGTCATCCGATCGAGATCGACAAAGCCGGACGGAATGCCGGTCGAGTTGCCGCTGTTTTGATTCAACATTTCGACGCGGTCGAACACTTCCATGAGCACATCGCGAATCGCGACAAAACCGCCGCTGGAGCGGCGGTTGGAAATCTCGAGAATTTTGCGCTCCGCGTCGCTCAGCATCAGCCCGACGTCTTCGCCGCCGGTATAGCCTTCGCTGACGATTTGCGTCGCGGTGCGGATCAGCCGGCGCAGCATCGCTTTTTCTTCGATCATCTGCGCATAATATTCGACGTTGGCAGCCGTCGGAACGGCATTTGCCAGTTTGGCCAAATAGCTGACCCCGCCGAGATCTTCCAGCTGACCCCTGTCTTTGAGCAGCGAGGTCAGCGTCACGAGGTCGATCGGCTGACTCTCTTCCCCGAGCTGGACCATAGCCTCGAATATCATCTGGTGCGACTTGTCGTAGAAATCGTCGGCCGTAATTTTCTCCATGACTGTAATAAGTGACTCGGCCTGAAGCAGTACCGCACCCAGCACGGCCTGCTCCGCTTCCAGATTTTGCGGCGGAACCCGGTCGAAAAAGAGATCCTCGCCCATCTTATTCCTCCGAAACCTGAACCTTGAGCGTAGCTTTGACGTCCTTGTGGAGTTTAATCAAGATCTGAGTGACGCCCAGCGTACGGATCGGCTCATCCAGCTCGATTTTGCGCTTGTCGACTTTGAAGCCCTGCTTGGATAGCGCTTCGCCGATTTGTTTGCTTGTGATGGCTCCGAATAGACGGCCGCCTTCGCCGGATTTGGCTTTGATCTCGATCGTGGCTTCTTCCAGCTTTTTGCCAAGCTCCACGGCTTCTTGTTTCTCTTCTTCCTTGCGTTTTTCTTCGGCGGCATGCTGGTTTTCCAGCGTTTTCACGTTGCCTTGGGTAGCCGGTTTGGCGACGCCGTTCTTGAACAGGAAGTTCTGTGCGTAACCTTCCGAGACTTCTTTCACTTCACCTTTTTTGCCTTGTCCTTTTACGTCTTTCAGAAAAATAACCTTCATTCGAATAGCCCCTCTTCCTTTTCGATATCTTCAAGCACGGCAACCAGCTTCTTCTCCGCTTCCTGCGGGGAGATATCGAGCTGTACCGCCGCATTGGTCAAATGCCCGCCGCCGCCCAACCGTTCCATGACGACCTGAACGTTGATCTTTCCGAACGAGCGGGCGCTGATTGCCGTCAGCCCGTCCGGGCGGCTGCCGATGACAAACGATGCGTTCACATCGGTCATATTAAGCAGCGTGTCGGCGGCCTGGGCGATCAGCAGCTGCGGAAACTGCCGGCCTTCGTCGGTTGCCGCGATCGCCACACCGCCCATGACAATGCGGGCATTCTTGATAATTTCTGCTTTCGAGATATACTCGCCCAAATCCTCTTTGAGGATACGCTGTACCAGGACGGTATCCGCTCCGCTCCGGCGCAGGAACCCTGCCGCTTCGAAGGTACGCGAGCCGGTATGCAGGGTGAAATGCTTGGTGTCCATCGTAATGCCGGCCAGCAGCGTGGTCGCTTCAAGCGGCGTCAATGCCATATTGTCGTGGATATACTGCAGCAGTTCCGTCACCAGTTCGCTGGCCGACGAAGCATACGGTTCCAGATAGACGATAACGGCTTCGTTGATAAATTCTTCGCTGCGGCGGTGATGGTCGATGACGACCACCTGCTTCGCCCGCTGAACCAGCTTGGGTTCGATCGTCAGCGACTGCTTGTGCGTGTCGACCACGACCAGCAGCGTTCGCTCGGTCATCAGCGCAAGCGACTCCTCCGGCGAAGTGAACCGGTCCGCCAGCGTGGCGTCGGTGCGAATGCGCTCCATCATCTTGGTGATGGACGGATTGTCGCCGTCAAGCACGATGCTCGCTTCGACTTCCAGCTGATCGGCGGCTTTGAGCATGCCGATCGCTGCACCGATCACGTCCATATCGGGATTCTTGTGTCCCATAATCAGCACCCGGTCGCTGCGCTTCATCAGATCGCGCAGCGCGTGAGCGATCACGCGGGCGCGAACGCGGGTCCGCTTCTCGACGGCGTTGGAACGCCCTCCGTAAAAGGACAGCCGCTGCCCCACTTTCACGGCAGCCTGATCCCCGCCGCGGCCGAGTGCCATATCGAGACTCGACTGCGCCAGCGCGCCCAACTCGCTGATCTTCTCGCTCCCGCAGGCCAGACCGATACTGAGGGTCATCGGAACTTTCAGATCGCTTGTCGATTCGCGCACTTCGTCAAGAATAACGAAGCGGCTGTGCTCCAGCTTGTCGAGCGAAGCCTGATTCAGCAGCATCATATACCGCTCGCTGGACAGCCTCCGCAGATAAACGTCGTACTGACGGGCCCAGCCGTTGATAAGCGTCGTCGCTCTGGCAATCGTCAGCGTCCGCTGCTGGTCGTCCATTCCCTGGAACGCTTCGTCGAGATTGTCGAACAGCAGGATGCCCAGAGCCAGGCTTTCTTTCTCATAGCGTTCCCGCAGTTCGGCCATTTCCGTCATTTTTTGCAGATAAATCAATCGTTCTTCCGGATAGACGTGGACATCGTACGTCTGCTTGCCCACTTCGATCTCTGCCCGAACCAGATTGAGCGGCTCTTTCGAACCGTCTTTGCGGTCCCGGCTCAGCGGAGGAAGACCGGGCAGCAGTTCCGCGAGCGGAAGGCCTACGGCCGTTTCGACTTCGAACAGTTGGGCGACCTGGCGGTTATGCCATTCGACCGTCCGTTCGGCGTCGTAGAGCAGCAGTCCGAACGGCAGCCGGCTTGCGATTTCGCTTTCGATGCTGTGCACGCGGTAGGAGAGGGTAGACGTATATTCGGCAAGCCCCTGCCTGAATTTAAGCTCGGCCCTCAGCATAACGAAGACGACGGCAAATACCAGACATAAGGACACCAGGCCGAGCAGCCAGTTATAGATCGACACGAAGACCGTCAGCGTCAGCAGCAGAAGAAACGCCCAGACCGTCCGATATCCGTACCAGCGTTTCAGCAAAAAGTTTGGCATGGTTTCCTCACCCTATCGTCTAGGTCTCGTAATGTACTCGCGCAGCGGGAAAGCCAGATCGATAATCCCTATGATTCGCATTGGCGGGAAAATAACCGTAACGATCGCCAGCAGAATAGAAATCACCCGATGCCATTTTTTGACGTGCCCCAAGAAGAACCAGAACCCGATAGCCTGTACGATAAAACAGAACTGCAGCAGCGGAAGCAGATTGACGGCCGCCGCTTTCCAGAATCCGTCCGCCTGATTGTAAGTCACCATATCCACGATCAGAACGATGAAATAATAGAAAATCAGCGCCCGCGGAAGTCTCCATTCATGCGCGGGCCGCAGCTTCGGCGCGGCGACGCCCATGGAAGCCAGAGTCGGCCGCACGATCGCGTGCGTGACGACGGCCAGAATGAACGAACTGACGGTCATCCCGAGCGGAATCATCATGACGGTCTGGTTGGCCAGCGCAAAGATAAAGTCCGGACTCCACTGCCCGCTCAGCATCGGATTCATCTCCGCCACGGCCAACAGCGGATCGAACGTCTGATGCACGAAGTCGCTCACATAATCGGACAGGTTGAAGCCCAGTATCAGTTTGGCACCGGCCAGCAGCACCAACAGCATACCGAGCAGCGTTCCCGTTCCATAGACGATCGTCTGCAGCGCCGGAGCGCGTTTCTTGTACAGATGGCCCATCACGATACCGGGCACGAGGAAATAGACGGCCAGAATAAGCGTGTAGGGAGCCAGCGTACCGGAAAAGACGGCCAAAATCGCCAAAACGGGTAAAACATGCAGCCAAAAAACGTTTACGCGCAAAGAGGCGTAAAGCACGGCTGCCGGAACGACCATCACCAAAAGAGTGATCGCGGACAGCGGCGTTAACAGCGAGAGCAGGACCAGCAGATACAGGATCGCCCACATCGCTGAAGATAAACGCAATTTCAAATCGATTCACCTCTTGTGCGGATACGAATACCGCTTACCGAACGTGCGGCATGCGAGATTCCTTGGGATCTAAAGTTTTGACAATCATTATAGCATATTCGCGGCGGGCGCCGATACCGAGCCCCCGGAACGTTACCTGCTTTGGGGAGCGCCGTTCTGCTTGGCGACGAAACTTGCGCAGTATTCGATAATCTGGCTGCGGCGAACGATCCCGATAAATCGGCCGCGGTCGTCGACGACCGGTACGAAGTTTTGCGTTTTGGACAAGGTAATCAGGTCGGCCATATCCGATTCGATCGATACGGGCTTGTTGTTCATGCGCAGCGGGACTTCTTTTAAGGTAAAGCGTGAAGCGTTCTCAAAAGTGATCCGTCCTTCGGAATGCTTCATATGCCAAAGAATGTCTCCTTCGGTCACGGTACCCGCGTACTCGCCTTCTTTGTCGATGATCGGAATGGCGGTGTATCGATGGTGTTCCATGCGTTCGATGACCTGGCGAAGCGTGGCATCGAGTGTAACAAAGGCAACTTCGTGCTTCGGCAGCAGGAAAAAAGCAATATTCATAGCGGATTTCTCCTTCTCTATTCTGTTGTCTCCGCCCGATCTTCCCTTGTCGCTGCCCAAGTCCTTGCCTTTCAAATAAAGGAATCGCGCAAAACGAACAACAGATCACGTTGAGACAACGTACTGGTGTTAAACGGTTGGCGGTCGACGATTCTTCTGTTCATCACCCCGAAAATGCCGGTCTTAATTTGGCCGCGCTTCCGGTTTGTCGGTCCGCCTTTCTATTATAGCGTAAAGTGGGGGAGGAAAGTAAAAATCAGCGGCCGTCGAAACGGCCGCTGATTCCCGAATGTTCTTTTTTGCTGCGTAAAACTCCGACCGGAGAGCCTGAAAATATCCGCTCAAACGAGGTTCAGCCAGGATGCCGCACGGTCGGCGAACGAACCCGAACGCGCATAGCCGTAATCGAGCAGCCGGCTGGCCGCCTGGAAACTTTTCTCCCGGCTCTCGGCTCCCATAATGACGACGATCAAGCGCTGCCCGTCCCGCTGGGCGGTTCCGGCAAGCGAGTAGCCGGACTGCTCCGAACCGTAAGCTTTGAGTCCGTCCATTCCCCGATAAGCGTGCGGCCCCGCAAAATCGGGCAGCATGGCGTTGCTGTTCGTCAGATAGATCCCGCGCGAACGGATCTCCGTCTGGGTCACCGAAGACATGCGCAGCACTTCCGGGTGATCTCCGATCAATTCGCGGCACAGCTTGGCGGCATCTGTGGCCGTCATCCGGCTGCCCGCAGGCTGTCCGTCGGAAGAAGAAACCGCTTCTTCCTTACCGGGTTCCGGCTTGAACAATGTCGAACCCGACATGCCGATCCGCCGGGCTTTTTCGTTCATCATCCAGGCAAAAGAAGCTTCCGATCCGGCGGCGTGCCGGGCCAGAGCCTGCTCCGCTTCTGGCGAAGAAGATACCGCGACTCCCATAAACAGCTCGTTCAGCGGAATCTGGTCGTCGGCCCGCAGCGGAATCCGATTATTGGGCGGGCTGGCATGGGGCTTCGAGACCTTTACCGCTTCCGCTTTCCCGCCGACGCGGACCGGATCTTCCCAACCGATCCGTCCGCTGCGAACGGCATCGAGCACCAGCCACTCGGTCATCAGCTGCGTCATCCCCGCGGCCGGAAGCACCCGGTCTCCCTGCACCTGCCACAGCACTTTGCCCGTCTGCGCATCGATCAGAACGGCGGCCGCCGCATCCACTTTGGGACGCCCCGCCAGCAGCTGCTGGGGGATCAGCAGCAGGGCCACAGCCAGCACAATCAATATCGCTTTTTTATGTATGCCACCGCTCATCACCCAATCCGCTCCCTTCCTTATGCTTATTAGACGTACGAAATTCGGTTTTAGTCTGCAAAAACCAAAATTTTTCCGTTTTTTTTCGCAAAAAGAAGCTTTTTCGGATAGATTTCTTCAAAATCGGTAACCGAGTTGGACGCCGGACGCACTTAAAGGTGGAAGACGGCTGCAGAAGCACGTAAAAAAGCCGAACTTCGAATGAAACGTTCGAAGTTCGGCTTGAATGACCGCGACAGATTCTCACGCGGAAAGTTCTAGGCGAAGTGACAGGCGACGAAATGTTCGTTGCCCATATTGCGATACTCCGGCACCTGCTCTTTGCAGATATCCGAAGCCATCGGACAGCGGGTATGGAACTTGCAGCCGGACGGCGGGTTAGCCGGGCTTGGAATGTCTCCCTGAAGTACGATGCGTTCGCGCTTCAAGGTCGGGTCCGGTACCGGAATAGCCGACATCAGGGCTTTCGTATACGGATGCAGCGGATTGCTGAACAGCTCGTCCGTCGGCGCCATCTCCATCATCGTGCCGAGATACATCACGCCTACTCGGTTGCACAAATGCTCGACTACGCTGAGATCGTGGGAGATGAACAGATAAGTCAGCTGCTTCTCGCGCTGCAGGTCGCTCATCAGATTGATGATCTGCGCCTGGATCGACACATCGAGCGCCGAGACCGGTTCGTCGGCTACGATGAATTCCGGATCCATGATCAGCGCGCGGGCGATCCCGATCCGCTGACGCTGGCCGCCCGAGAATTCGTGCGGGAAGCGGTCGTAATGATAATCGGCCAGTCCGCAGATTTTCATCGTTTCGATGACCCGATCCTTCACGTCTTTGCGGCTGACAAGACCGTGATCGAGCAGCGCTTCGCCAATGGCTTCACCGACCTTGATCCGCGGATTCAGCGAGCTGAACGGATCCTGGAATACGATCTGCATCTTGGTGCGCATATGCCGCAATTCGGACTTGGACAGTGCATGCAGATCTTTGCCTTCGAAATGTACGCTGCCTTCTGTCTTGTCGTTCAAACGAAGCAGAGTACGGCCGATCGTGCTTTTACCGCAGCCGGACTCGCCGACCAGACCGAAAGACTCGCCTCTATTGATCGTAAAAGATACGCCGTCAACGGCTTTGACGTCTCCCACCTTGCGCTGGAATACGCCGCCCATGATCGGGAAATACTTTTTCAGGTTTTCGACCTGAACGAGGGGTTGGAGTGAGCCGCTTCCGCTATTCCGCTGCTGTTCCGACTGAACCGACGTTTCGCTCATTGCGCTTTCCCTCCTCTTCGTACAGCCAGCAAGCTGTCTTGTGTCCGTCCGCATGCGCACGCAAAGGCGGAGTTTTCACTTTGCAGATTTCCATGCAGAATTCGCAGCGGTCGTGGAAATGACAGTTGTCGCCCAGGTTGACAGGGTTCGGAACCTGTCCCGGGATCGAATACAACCGTTCCTGCCGCTGGTTGATGATCGGCTTGGCTTTGAGCAGCCCCTGGGTATACGGATGCTGGGGATTCTTGAACAGTTCCAGCACAGGTGCTTCCTCGATGACTTTGCCGGCGTACATCACCACGACGAAATCGGCCATCTCGGCTACGACGCCCAGATCGTGCGTAATCATCATGATCGCGGTGTTCATCTTGCTTTTGATATCGCGCATCAGATCCAGGATCTGGGCTTGAATCGTCACATCGAGCGCCGTTGTCGGCTCGTCGGCGATCAGCAGCTTGGGATTGCAGCTCAGCGCGATCGCGATCATGATCCGCTGGCGCATGCCGCCGCTGAGTTCATGCGGATACGAATCGTAGATTTTCTCCGGACGGGGAATGCCGACCATCGTAATCAGTTCGATCACGCGCGCTTTGGCTTCTTTGTGGGTCATGCCCAGATGGTGCAGCAGCGGTTCCGCAATCTGCTTGCCGATCGTGAAGACCGGGTTAAGGGAAGACATCGGCTCCTGGAAAATCATTGCAATATCGTTACCGCGCAGCCGGCTCATGTCTTTCTTGCTGAGCTTGAGCAGGTCTTTGCCTTCGAACAGAATCTGGCCGCCGACGATTTTGCCCGGAGGCGATTCGATCAGCTGCATCAGAGACATCGCCGTCACGCTTTTGCCGCAGCCGGATTCGCCTACGACGCAGAGCGTTTCTCCTTCACGAATGGAAAAGCTGACATCGTTAACCGCTTTGACAGTGCCTGCGGACGTTTTAAAATGGGTCTCGAGGTTTCGGAATTCGACTAATTCTTTTGCCATTTCGTCTCTCCTACTTCTTCAGTATGGACTGCTTTATCTATTCTTCATCTTCGGATCGAGCGCGTCTCGCAGACCGTCGCCGATCAGGTTAATTGCCGTAACGGTAATCAGGATACAGAGACCGGGAGGAATCCAGGTCCAGGGTCTTTTGCGGAATTCGATCAAACTGTTGGCTGCGGTGATCATGTTGCCCCATGATGGAGTAGGCGGCACGACACCCAGGCCGAGGAAGCTCAATACGGATTCGGTCAAAATGGCTCCGGCAACGCCGAGCGTCGCGGATACGATAATGATCGGAACGGTGTTCGGCATGAGGTGAAGGAAAATTTTGCGGCTGTCGCGCAGGCCGAGCGCTTCGGTGGCCTGCATGAATTCCTGCTCGCGCAGGGTCAGAATCTGGCTTCGCACGAGACGGGCCAGGCCTACCCACCCGAGCAGGCCGATAATCAGCATCAGGAAGTAAATCCGTTTGGACGGCTCGATCTTAAGGTCGGACAAGATCGCTCCGAGCGTAATCAGGATCGGCAGCGTCGGCAGAGCCAGGAAAATATCCGCGATCCGCATGATGATCGTATCGGCATATCTTCTATAGAAGCCCGCAACGGCGCCGAGGGTTGCTCCGATCGCTACGGAAATCGCCGTTGCGACCAGACCTACGGTCAACGAGATTCGTCCGGCCAGCATCACGCGCAGCAGAATATCGCGCCCCAGCTTGTCCGTACCGAGCCAAAAATCGCCATTCGGCGCCTGATTCTTGTTCTTGACGTCGGTCTGGTTCAATTCGTAAGGCGAGAACAACGGTCCGAGAAAACAAATCAGAAACATCAGGACGAGAATAATCAGTCCGACCAGAGCCAGTTTGTTTTTGGCAAATCGCCGGGCCGCAATTTTCCACGGAGATTCGGGTTTGACGATTTTGAGCTGCTCCTGAAGCTGCTCCATACGGTTTTGCGGCTGTTCCACTTTCAATCTCCTCCTACTTTAGACGAATTCTCGGGTCTGCAACCCCGTACAGGATATCGGAAATCAGGTTCCCGAGAAGCGTCAATACCGCCAGGAACATCGTGAATCCAAGCATCAGCGGATAATCCCGCATGTTGATCGAAGCCAGATAAATCTGGCCGATACCCGGCCAGGTGAAGACGCGTTCGAGGATCATGGCGCCGCCGAACAAAGCGGGCAGCTCGAACCCGAGCAGCGTAATGGCCGGAAGCAGGGCGTTGCGGAATGCGTGTTTGAAAATAACGGTTCGCTCGTTAAGTCCTTTGGCACGCGCCGTACGGATATAATCCTGACGGATCACTTCCAGCATGCCCGTACGGAAGTAACGGGTCAAACTGCCGACGCTGAGCGTAGTCATTACGGTCACCGGCAGTATCATATGGCCAGCAACGTCTTTGATATAAGCCCAGCCGCTGGCATTCAATCCGGCCGTGGTCATCCCACCGGTCGGAAATAATTTCAAATCGAGAGCGAAATATTTGATGGCGAGCAGCCCGATAAAGAACGAAGGCAGCGACATCAGCAGGAACACAAGCAGGGTCACGACCTTGTCGAAGAAAGAATATTGAAACTGCGCAGAAAAAACACCGACAAATGCGGCGATTACCCAACTCAGAATCAGGGTGACAAAAGCGATCACGAAAGAGTTCCATACATAAGTATTGATAACTTTGGTGACCGGCATCTTATGCTGGAAGGAATCTCCCAGGTTACCGGTTAACATATTTTTAGCCCAAATAAAATACTGCTGGATAGCAGGTTTATCCAACCCGTAAATCGCCCGCAGTTGGTCTGCCCGCTCGGCGGTCATGTTCGGATTCTGCGATGCGGTGATATAGTCTCCCGGAACCATCTGTGAAATAACAAAAACAATGATCGATATACCGATCAAAGTCGGGATCATCTGCAGCAGCCGCCGGATGATATACTGACTCATTGACTCGTCTCCTCCTGGCATATAAATCGATATGCCCAGCTCTCTCGAGCTGAGCATATCGGATGTCCAAATATCGGCCTGTGCGGCTATTACTGAGCAATTTCGACTTGGTTCAAGCTGTGTTGGTATTCCTTGTAAGGAGTAATGTCCCAACCGTCGAGTCTGCCGTTGATCGCCAGCATGTTCGTTCTTTGGTACATCAGGATTTCAGGAGCGTCTTCGTTGATCATTTGGTAAGCCTGAGCATAGATTTCTTTGCGTTTTTCAAGATCCAGCTCTTTTTTGCCTTTGGCATACAGGGCATCGACTTCCGGATTCGAGTAGCCGGAGTTGTTCTGTGCGCCGTCCGTGATGTATACGGTCGTGTCCGGATCCGGGGTCAGACCCCATGCGGCGAAGAACATATCGTAATCGCCTTTATCCTTTTTCTCCATGATGGCGTTGAAGTCGAGCGTTTCGGTAACGAGCTTGATGCCCAGTTCTTCATAGTTTTCCGTCATGATCGGGATCAGTGCATCGACAACCGGGTTATCCGCCGTAGCGGAGAAGTTGATTTCGAATTTTTTGCCGTCTTTTTCGCGAATGCCGTCGGCGCCTTCTTTCCAGCCGGCTTCGTCGAGCATCGATTTTGCTTTTTCCAGATCGTAGTCGTAAGCTTCGATATCTTTATCCGTGTAAGCCCACGATACGTCGGACTGCGGGATATTGATGACTTCGGCATAAGGACCGTAAGCCGCTTCGACCACTTCCGCACGGTTCAGACCGTAAGTCAGGGCCTGACGAACTTTCTTGTCGGCGAACAGCGGGTTTTTATTGTTCATGGCCACATAGCCGTACCCGTTGTTTTTCAGAACGTTCACGTCCAGGAAGCCTACGCTTTTCAGTTCTTCGACGTTGTCTTCGTTAACCGTTACGTTATCGAGGTCGGTCTCGCCGGACTGCAGCATTGCCATGTTCGTTGTATCGGTCGTTACTTTATAGATCAGGTTCGGAATCTTGGCCGCTCCGCCGTGGTAGTTCTCGTTGGCCTGCAGATCGACTTCCTGACCCGGCGTGTACTTGGTCAGTTTGTAAGGTCCAGGGCCCATCGGCTTGTCGTTGAGCTGTTTGACGCTGCTCAGATCACCCTGTTTGTAGCCTTTGCCGTAATAAGCTTCGGACAGAGGAGTCACCGCGCCCAGGTTAACCTGAGTCATGGCATCGTAATCGCTGACCGTAACGGATACCGTTTGGTCGTCGATAACTTTGATTCCGGAAATGTCTTTGGCCGTACCGGCGTTATATTCTTTGGAACCTACCACGTTCCAGCTGAGCGGATCGGATTGTCCGTCATAACTCGAATCCATGTACAGTTTCATCGTGAACAGGTAGTCTTTGGCTGTTACCGGAGTACCGTCGCTGTACTTGGCGTTATCTTTGATGTGGAACGTATACGTTTTGTTGTCTTCGGAAATTTCGATGTTGTCGGCGAGATCGTTCTCATACGTGCCGTCGCCCTTGATTTTGATCAGGGAAGAAAAGATTGTATCATCGATGGCAAAGTCGTAAGCGGTCTGGTGGAACAGCGGGTTGAATACGCCCTGCGGCGCTACCGTACCCAGAATGGCGGAGTCCGTACGCGCTACGGCAGGAGCCGGATTCAAACTGGTGTCTTCCGCTTCTGTCAGGCCGATCGCGCTTTCCGCACCTTCCGCCGGTTCCGCTTCTTCCGTACCCGTTTCGGCAGGTGTCGTCGTGTCTGTCGTTTCCGTAGGCGTCGTCTCTGCCGGCGCCGCTTCTTCTCCGCCGCCGCAAGCGGCCAAAATCGAACCAAAGGCCATAATCGTCACAAGCATCAAAGATAATCTCTTTTTCATGTAGATCCCCCTAATCGAAGTTTAAAAGCTGCAAAAGCTATAAAAATAATCGGAAATCGTGAAGCATCCTGATTATTTTAAACAAACCTTTGACGACGGGCGACAAGCGGACTAGAAACGCTTCTCTCTAATCCCAACGACAGGAAACGAAAACCTTTCCCGATTGGCGGGAATGCTTGCCGGAAGACGGTTTACAACCTGCTAATTCGGCTGAGCATAAATGTATAAAGCATTTTTAGACCTTTACATTTAACCTTTGGTCGATTTAAAACCGCACCACTGCTTACTTTAGCGCTTCGGCTTAATGAACCAACGGTAAATTTAATGTAAATACTACGTGTAAAATATACTCACGTCAATACTTTTTTTGAGAAAAAACACCTTTTTATACTGTGTTTCCGTAATCAATCTGTATATTCTATCTCTTTTGTGCATAAAAAAACTATATTTCCTACACAAAAGGAACCTTTTAACGTCAATCATGCAAATCGAATTCTTTTTACGTCAGGTAATATGACAAGAATATGCGATGAAAGGAAAAGGTTTGAGGAAGATGTCTTTAAAATAGGGAGTTTTTTCATTTTAGCATACTGTCCGAAAAAGGATAGTCTTTTTTGTCACCGGGTTTTTTAGCTTCCTTCTATTATAAGAACGTTTTCATATTTGTACAGCTTTTTTTGTCCCGGTAAACGATCCTCTTTCTGCACAAAAAAAGAGACAACCGGCAGATGCCGATCGTCTCTTGGGAGTTCGTACTATTCCGTTGTGTAAGGCAGCAGAGCTACCTGACGCGAACGTTTGATAGCAACAGTCAGCATGCGCTGATATTTCGCGCTTGTGCCTGTTACACGACGAGGCAGAATTTTACCGCGCTCGCTGATAAATTTACGGAGCAGGTCCGTATCTTTATAATCGATAAAAGTGATCTTGTTTACTGTGAAGTAACACACTTTACGACGCTTGTTGCGACCACGACGGCCGCCGCTAGGACGTCTTTCGCCGTCCCCGGTATCACGTTGTTTAAAGCCCATTCGATTCAGTCCTTTCTGTTGTTAGAATGGCAGGTCGTCATCCGAAATATCGATCGGTCTTCCGTCATCGGAAAAAGGATCCTGATTATTGCTGCTGCCGCCTCCACGAGGAGCTTGGCTGCCACCGCCGCGGTTTCCGCCGCCTCCGCCACCACCGTAAGATGGTTCGGGACGATTTCCACCGCCGCTGCTGCCACTGTTGCCGCCTCCATTGGAAGACGACTCTTCACGGCCCGATCCGCCGCCGCCTTCGCGGTTCGGCGATTCCAGGAAACGGACGTTATCGGCAATAACTTCGGTTACGTATACACGTTTGCCTTCGTTATTCTCGTAATTCCGTACTTGAATACGGCCTTCCACCGCCGTCAGGCGTCCCTTGCGCAAATAGTTCGCACAGGTTTCCGCCAATTGGCGCCAGGTGACTACCGGAATGAAGTCCGCTTCGCGTTCTCCACCCTGGCTCGTAAACGGACGGTCGACTGCAATCGTAAACTGGGTTACGGCTACGCCCGCAGGCGTGTACCGCAGCTCAGGGTCACGTGTCAGCCGGCCGATCAGAATGACTCGGTTCAACATCTCGGTCCCCTCCTTTGCCGGTAGAGCCTGCGTTTTCATATCAAGCGGATTGCTTCGGTATGAAATCAGGCTCTAAGTTCGACGATTACTTCGTTGGTACTGCGGTAATCAGATAGCGGATGACATCATCGGAAATTTTCATAACGCGTTCAAGTTCAACGATAACTTCCGGCGCTGCCGTAAAGTTAGTCAGAACGTAGAATCCGTCACGGAATTTCTTGATCTCATACGCGAGGCGACGTTTACCCATAGCATCGTGCTTGGTAATTTCGCCGTTACCGTCAGTGATAACGCCAGAGAATTTATTGATAGCAGCGTCTACCGCTTCTTGTTCAACGTCTGGACGAATGATGTACATCACTTCATAGTTACGCATATGTTTCACCTCCTTTTGGTCTAAGGCCCCCAATCGGGTTGGGAGCAAGGAACGGGCTGTAAGCCCGGACCGTATTATTATACCAGACTTCTTTATTGCAAGCAATAAAAATTTCCAGTCCATAAAAACAAAAAAACGACCCATGGTCGTTAGTCTGAGTAACAATATGGCGGAGAGGGTGGGATTCGAACCCACGCACGCTTTGACACGCCTAACTGATTTCGAGTCAGCCCCCTTGGGCCTCTTGGGTACCTCTCCACAAAGCAAGTTTCACAACAAGATTTATTATATAGCAGGCTTCGGACGAAATCAAGCGCTTTAGCGAAATTTTCCGTTTTTGATGATAAAAATAAGAGTCCGGTACAGCCCGCCCGCTCTGCCGGCGCAGCAGTTGGCGAGGGTCCGGACTCTTTCCCATTCATTTTGCGGACAAAGATTTATTCAGGCTGTTCTTCCGCCGCCGCGGCTTTGAGCACTTTCTTCATGTTCTTCTCGAATTTCGCGCGCGGAATGAGTACGCTGTGCTGGCATCCGGTGCATTTGATCCGGATGTCCATGCCCATACGAATGATCTCCATTTCGTTGCTGCCGCACGGATGCGGCTTTTTCATCTGTACGATGTCCCCCAGAGCGAATACTTTGCGTTCCAACCGGAACACCCCCTTTTCCTTACTGCGCCGAATGCGGCTTGTCTTCCGTGTTCGGCGTTTTCTCCGCATCGGTCTTCTCGGACTCCGGTTTGCCCGGTCCTTCCGGCTTCTGCGGAACCGGAGCCGTTTCCGCTTTCGCAGCTTCCTCCGGCTTGGCCTTCGCTTCGTCTTCCGCCTGCGCATTGCGCTCGGATTCTTCGGCCAGCGCCTGCTTGAGCGCATCGTCGCGTTCCATGGCCCGCTTGATCTCTCCGCGGATCATGCTTTCGACCTCGGCTTGGGCATTCGGCGAACAGCTGACCGAGATGCGCAGCGTGTACTCGCCCGTCGTCATCGCCTGCACCCCGAGGATATTCGGCGGAGCCAAGATTTTGGCATTATGGTCATGCACTTTTTCCAAAGAACGGGCTACCAGATGGGTCGCTTCGTCCAGCGGACGCTCCGCGCTCATCGGAATATCGATAACCGCTTTGGCATCGGCAAGCGAGAAGTTCGTCACGTTCGTAATAATACCGTTCGGGATGACGTACACTTCCCCGTTCCAATTGCGCAGCCGGGTCGTCCGCAGGCCGATCACTTCGACCGTGCCTTTGAACGTGGTGATCTGGACGACATCCCCGACCGCAAACTGATCTTCGAACACGATGAAAAATCCGGTAATGACGTCTTTGACCAGACTTTGCGCGCCGAAACCGATGGCGAGGCCGATAACGCCGGCACCGGCGATCAGCGGAGCAAGATTGTAACCGAGTTCCGAAATAATAAGCAGCATCATCATGAAGTTAAGCACGATGACCACCATATTTTTCAGCAGTTTGCCGATCGTCACGAAACGTCTCGGCTTCACGCGGAACCTGCTGTCCCCGGTGTCTTCTTTTTGACGCAGCAGCGCCCGGTCGATGATCTTGTACGTGACTCGGATCGCGATCTGCGCCAGCAGAATAATCAGCACGATGCGCAGCGCCGTATCGGCCAAGCCGATCCAGGTTGCGGCGTCCGTCAGTTTGTTCCACAATCCCTGAGTGAACGACACGGCTTTATCGACCGTCTCGGCAGTCGTATCCGGCGTCTTATTGGCGTCGTTCGTATCGCTTGCGGCCGCCGCCGTCAGGGCATTCAAAAATCCGTAAATCATTCCAGCTCTCCTTTCTGGCACCGCGCCCGGAGAACACCCCCTTTATGGCAAAGGGGTGTCTTCCGGGCGCGGGCATTTCATTCGAGTCGATTCAGACCAGCTGTTGGTAACCTGTACCGTTTGAACGGAAAAGCCCCCGGATCTCGATCTTTTCCGCTTCTACGACGGTCTGCACGCTTTCCAGCATCTTCGCATCAAAAGCAAGGCTGATCGCGCACCCTGCCGTGATGGCGCCCGGCGTGGGAATCAGATCGAATTCAACCTGATTTTCGTCCATCAGCATTTCTGCACGCAGTGCCTGTTGGGACGAATCGAAGGCCAGCACCCATTCGCGTTCGCTCAAGCCGACCCCTCCCGGCGTGCCAATTCGACCGCTTCTTTTTCTTCCGGCGACAGTGCGTACTTCGAACTGCCCTGCTCGAGCGGCTTGGCGTACACATAGGAACTGTCACGGTTATGCAGACCGCTGACGACAATCCCGTTGTCCAGATCGTCCATCAGCGCAAAAGAAAAACTGAGGTCGCTCCCCTGGTCGGAAAAAGCGTTGTAACGCTTCATGCCGAGTTTCGTTTTGGCCATCCGCTGGCGCTGTTCGAGTAGCATCATCGTCCGCCGCTGCTTTTCCTGCTCGTCTTCCACTGAATCGGTCTGCATTTTGAGGTTCAGCAGCAGCGATTCCAGATCTTCGACGCCCGCACCCGACATCATGCGTTCGTAGCGCTTGCGCAGCCTGCCCAGTTTAACGGACTGCACCACCACGATAATCAGAAACAACAAGACCAATAAAGCCAGAACGGCAACCACCACGAACAAATACTCGGAAATCAACTCATTCAATTCTGCCATGCTTCGACTCTTTCCCTTCTGTCGCTTGTCTAGTGGAGTTTGTAAAATCGGCGCTTTTTGGCTTCAATCGTTCCTCAGAAAACGGACCGCACGATTTCCTGTACGGCTTCCGCCAGGGCCTGCGTCTCTGTCTCGGTGGTCATAAAACCGACGCTGCTTCGGACCGCTCCGCTGCCGATCGTGTTCGCGGACCGGTGAGCAAGGGGCGTGCAGTGGTAACCCGCCCGCACCGCGATCCCGTAGTCCCTGTCCAAGCGAAACGCCAGATCCGCGGAACCGATCCCCTCTACCGTAAAGGAAACGATGCCCGTTCTCGGCTCCCCAAGTTTGGGTCCCAACAAATTAAGTCCTCGCACGGCGGACAGTCGTCCCATAAGCTGCTGGGTCAGTTCCCATTCCCTCTGCCCGATTACCGACGGACTTTCCTCCAGCACATGGCGGACTCCCGCACCCAGCCCGGCAATCCCTACCGTATTGGGCGTACCTGCTTCATAGCGGTCGGGACGCACGGAAGGCTGGTCGGCTTCTTCCGATTGGCTGCCCGTTCCTCCATGAATCAGCGGTACGAGGTCGATCGAAGGATCCACATACAGCCCGCCGGTTCCCTGGGGTCCCAGCAGCCCTTTGTGTCCGGGAAAAGCCAGCATATCGATCCCCATTTTCCCTACGTCGATATCCATCACCCCGGCGCTCTGGGCGGCATCGACCAGCAGCAGCGCTCCGCAGCTTCGTGCGATATCCGCAATGTCCGCGACAGGAAGAATGCTTCCGAGCAGATTCGAGCTGTGGTTGCAGACGATCAACCGCGTTGCCGGCCTGCAGAGCGAAGAAAGCTCACCCAGATCGATCTTCCCGAATTCGTCGACCGGTACATAATCGAGCTGAACCCCGTGTTCCCGCCGCATATATTCCAGAGGACGTCGAACGGAATTATGCTCGGTCATGGTCGCAATCACGTGATCGCCGGGCTGCAGCAGTCCTTTGATCGCCTGGTTCAAAGCTGTCGTCGTATTGGGCATAAAAGCGATATCGTTCGGATTCGCTGCTCCAAACAGCCGGCCGAGCAGCATTCGCGTTCGGACCAATACCCTTCCGGCCGAGATCGCCATGCGATGTCCGCCCCTGCCCGGGTTGGCTGCTTCTTCCTGCATCGAATGCTGCATAGCCGCAAGTACCGTCTCCGGTTTGGGCCAGGAAGTCGCTGCGTGATCCAGATAGATTACCGGTTTTTCCGTCTGTCTCAACCGCCGCTCCTCCTTCCGCTGTTTAATAATGAAGAAACTTTTTGAACAAGCCGGATTACTGCAGCAGATCGAGCAGACGCTGCAGATCCTGCTGATCGTAATAACTCAGCTCGATCTTGCCTTTTTCCTTGCTGCCCGGCTTGATCTTGACTGTCGTTTTGAAATGCTCCCGCAGCGAGTCTTCGACGTCGGCAATATACGGATCGCGTTTCTTGGTCTTGTTTTTGGGTTTGGCGCCGGATTGGACTACCGCTTCCTGAACGGATTCTTCCAGCTCCCGTACACTCCAGCCTTCACGGATCGCTTTTTCCGCAAGCTCGATTTGAACGGCGGGATTTTTCAATCCGACGACTGCTTTGGCATGCCCCATCGAGAGCGTTCCACGTGAAACATGCTCTTTCACTTGCTCCGGAAGCGACAGCAGCCGCAGGAAATTGGCGATATGCGAGCGGGACTTGCCTACTTTCGTGGACAATTCTTCCTGCGTCATTTTGAACTCGTCCATCAGCGATTGGTAAGCGACGGCGATCTCCATGGCATTCAGATTTTCCCGCTGCACATTTTCGATCAACGCGATTTCCATCACCTGCTGATCGGTGAACTCGCGCACTACAGCCGGAATACGGCTTTTGTCGGCCAACGCCGAGGCACGCGTCCGGCGTTCGCCGGCGATGATCTCGTACCCTTTGAGCACGCTGCGAACGATGATCGGCTGGATCACGCCATGCTGGCGGATCGATTCCGCCAGTTCGCGCAGTCCTTCTTCGTCAAAAGAGTGCCGGGGCTGGTACGGATTGGCGCGGAGCTGGTTGAGCGGAATCTCGACCACTTGATCGTTTTCCCCTACGGATAGGGACGGAATAAGCGCATCCAATCCTTTTCCAAGCCCTTTGCCCAATCTTTTATTCATAGGTCATCACTTCCCTTGCCAGCTCCATATAGTATTCGGCTCCCTTGGAACGGGGGTCGTATGTCATAATCGTCTGACCGTGCGACGGGGCTTCGCTTAAACGCACATTGCGGGGGATGATCGTTTCGTAAACTTTGTCCTGAAAATACTTTTTCACTTCTTCGATCACCTGGATACCCAGATTGGTCCGCGCATCAAGCATGGTCAGCAGCACGCCTTCGATCTGCAGTTCGGTATTGAGCTGTTTCTGGACCAGACGCACCGTGTTGAGCAGCTGGCTGAGGCCTTCAAGCGCATAATACTCGCATTGGATCGGAATAATGACCGAATCGGCGGCCGTCAGTGAATTGATCGTCAGAATTCCCAGAGAGGGCGGACAATCGATCAGAATATAATCGTAATCTTTTTTGATCAGATGGATATTCTTCTTCAGCCGAAGTTCCCGCGACATGACAGGGACCAGCTCGATCTCCGCGCCGGCCAGCTGAATCGTGGCGGGAATGACGTCGAGCCCTTCGATATGCGTAGAGACGACGACTTCTTTCGGGTGAACTTCGTTGATCAGGATGTCATAGATGCAGTGTTCCACATCGGCTTTGTTGATTCCGACTCCGCTTGTCGAATTGCCCTGCGGGTCGATATCGATCAGCAGCACGCGCTTGCCCAGCTTGGCCAGACCGGCGCTCAGATTGACGGATGTCGTCGTTTTGCCGACTCCGCCTTTCTGATTGGCGATTGCAATGATTTTGGACAATCGGATTCACCTCGGTTGGGATTGGTTTGTTCCGTACCGGCATGAATTCCGCAGCCGCGCTCCGCAATCAGGACTTTTTGGGAATCCGAATCACGATTTCGTAGTGATCTCCCTGGTCGGCTTCCGTGGTCCGGATGTTCATCCCCGATCCCGACACCATGTCAATCGAATGACGGATCGTATTCAGAGCCAGCCGGACGTCTTTGCTGTAAGAGACGCGCTTGGATTTCTTGACCTGAACGGTTTCTTTGTAAAAAGCGACCCGGGCTTCCGTCTGCTTGACGTTCAGCTCTTTGGCGGCGATCTCTTTCAGCAGCTTGAGCTGAAGTTCCTCGCTTCCGAGCGGCAGAAGCGCGCGGGCATGGCGTTCGGTAATCCTGCGTTCCATCAGTGCCTGCTTGACCGGCTCGGGAAGCTGCAGCAGACGCAGCTTGTTGGCGATCGTCGACTGGCTTTTGCCCAGACGCTGGGCCAGACTTTCCTGCGTCAGCTGATGCAGCTCGATCAGCTTCTCGTAAGCGGCCGCTTCTTCGATCGCGGTCAATCCTTCGCGCTGCAGATTTTCGATCAGCGCGATCGAAGCCGTCTGCGAATCGTTGAATTCGCGCACAATAGCCGGAACCGTCGGAAGGCCGAGCTTCCGGATGGCGCGCCAGCGCCGCTCGCCGGCAATAATCTCGTATTTGCCGCCGCGCAGACGCACGACGATCGGCTGGATGACGCCATGCGTCCGGATCGTCTGGCACAGCTCCTCGATCTTTTCTTCATCGAAGATCGTTCGCGGCTGATAAGGGCTGCTCACAATCTCATCGACCGGAATCTGTTTGACTTCGTCTCCGGCCGCACGTTCCGTCAGCCCGAATAACTTGGAAAATTGCTCTTTCATTCCGACCATGACCACCTGTTCCGGGAAAGCGGCACCTTAAGCCGTCCTTCTCAAGAAATTTCAACTCCCTGCCCGGCCGTACGCGGGACCCGGGCGGAGACCGGAAGCCGATGCGTTCCCCCCGCATCCTGGACTTCCTTGCGTTTCCCGCCTGTGATCGCGCCTGCCAAGCCTGTTCTTGCAGCTTTTTGCAGCGTGTATCTTCCGGAACCGGCGGCTTTGGCCGCCGGTTCTTCCTGAATTGCAAATCCTGGGCAGCCCGCGGAAATTCGGCGGGCAGACAATTCCAGTTTATCACTTTTTAGCGGTGAATCCTATCCTGAAATCCACCGCCGGCCCGCCTCCGACTCTCTCCGAAAACGGCGGCCCAAACCAAAAAAAGCGCCGCCCGGAGGCAGCGCTTGTGTCACCCGTACATCGGGTCGAAATCTTTGTTTTTTTGTGTTCCACGTGAAACAAGCCGGCTTAAACCAGAGGCTTTTTCATCGGAAGACCCGGCGTACGCGGATACTTGTACGGGGTAATCGCGAATTTCGACACCCGGATAATATGGCGCTCCGACTCGTCAAACGGCAGTTGGAACGCTTCGACGCCCAAAATCTCGCCCCGCAGCTCGCGCAGACTCTTCTGGGCATCCGCGATTTCTTCGGCCGGATCCGTGCCTTTCATCGCCGCGAAGATCCCTTCCGGCTTGACGAACGGCAGGCAGAACTCGTTCAGCACGGCGAGGCGCGCAACCGCGCGAGCCGTTACCAGATCGAACGAATCGCGATATCCGCGCTTGTGTCCCCACTCTTCGGCACGGCCGTGCAGAAACTCGGCATTTGCGAGTCCAAGTCCTTCCGACAGCGTCTTGAGGAACGTGATCCGTTTGTTCAGCGAATCGATGATGGACAATTTCAGATGCGGGAAAGCGATTTTGAGCGGGACGCCGGGGAAGCCGGCACCCGAACCGATATCGGCCAGGCTGGTTACCTTTTTCATATTGACATAGAAGGCCAGCGTCAGCGAATCGTAAAAATGCTTCTCATACACCTGCTCGCGTTCGGTAATGCCGGTCAGATTCATCTTCTCGTTCCACTCGACCAGCAGCTTGTAATAAGTCTCGAACTGTTCCAGCTGTGTTTCGTTCAGTTCGATTCCGCGCTCTTTCAAACGCTCCGTAAACCGTTTCTGTATCTCGTCCATGCTTACCCCCGTGCCGCCGCTACCCGATTAACCTGTTCCAGGTAAACGAGCAGGATCGAAATATCGGCGGGCGTTACGCCGGAAATACGCGAAGCCTGCCCGATCGACAGCGGCCGAATCGCGGCCAGCTTCTGCTTCGCTTCCATCGCCAGACCGCGCACTTCTTCGTAGGCGAGATCTTCCGGGAGCTTTTTCTGTTCCATTTTCTTCAAACGTTCCACGTGCGCCAGCTGCTTCTCGATATAGCCGGCGTATTTCACCTGAACTTCGACCTGGTCTTTCATCTCTTCGTCCAGCTCGATTTCGGTCGGTACGATCGTCGCGATCTCCGCGTACGTCACTTCCGGACGGCGCAGGATGGTCAGCAGATCGGAGCCGTTGTTGATTACGGCCGATCCGATTCGTTCCAGCATCGGATTAACCTGATCCGGGTGTACTTTCGTTTTGCGCAGACGTTCGATCTCCGCTTCGACCTTGGCTTTTTTATCAAGGAACGCTGCGTACCGTTCTTCTCCGATCAATCCGATTTCGCGGCCGATTGGCGTCAGACGAAGATCCGCATTGTCGTGACGAAGCAGCAGCCGGTATTCGGCGCGCGAAGTCAGCAGACGGTAAGGTTCGTTCGTCCCTTTCGTAACGAGGTCGTCGATCAGAACGCCGATGTACCCCTGCGAACGATCGAGCACGATAGCGTCAAGACCCTGGGCTTTGCGCGCGGCGTTGATTCCGGCCATAATGCCTTGTCCCGCCGCTTCTTCGTATCCCGATGTTCCGTTCAGCTGCCCGGCGGTAAACAGACCGGGCAGCAGCTTCGTTTCGAGCGTCGGCCAGAGCTGCGTCGGCACCATCGCGTCGTATTCGATCGCGTAACCGTTGCGCATGATCTCGACTTTCTCCATACCGGCAATCGTGCGCAGCATGCTCAGCTGAACGTCTTCCGGCAGGCTGGTCGATAGACCCTGGACGTAATATTCGGCCGTATTCTTGCCTTCCGGCTCCAGGAAGATCTGGTGCTTCGACTTGTCGCTGAAGCGCACTACTTTGTCCTCGATGGACGGACAGTAGCGCGGACCGGTCCCTTCGATCAGACCGGAGAACATCGGCGCGCGGTACAGGTTGTCGTTGATGATCTGATGCGTTTCCGGCGACGTGTAGGTCAGCCAGCACGGCAGCTGCTCGTTGGTCGACCCTTTTGTTTCGTAGGAGAAGAACTTCGGCTTGTCGTCTCCCGGCTGAATCTCGGTCTTCGAGAAGTCGATCGTATCCTTGTGCACGCGCGGCGGCGTTCCGGTCTTGAAGCGAACCAGGTTGAATCCAAGCTCACGCAGATGTTCGGCCAGACGCACGGACGGCTGCTGGTTGTTCGGGCCGCTCTCGTACATCAGCTCGCCCATGATGATCTTGCCGCGCAGGTACGTGCCTGTCGTCAGCACGACCGATTTGGCCGTATACCGCGTGCCCGTCTTGGTTACGACGCCCACGCACTTGCCGTCTTCGACGATCAGTTCTTCGACCATGCCTTGGCGCATGGTGAGATTGCGTTCTTTTTCCATCGTTTCCTTCATCGTCTGCTGGTAGTCGAATTTATCGGCCTGCGCGCGCAGCGCGTGAACGGCCGGACCTTTGCCGGTATTGAGCATCCGCATCTGGATAAAAGTCTTGTCGATATTGCGTCCCATTTCGCCGCCGAGCGCATCGATCTCGCGTACGACATGGCCTTTGGCCGGGCCGCCGATCGACGGGTTGCAGGGCATGAAGGCTACCATATCAAGGTTGATGGTGACCATCAGCGTCTTGCAGCCCATCCGGGCTGCGGCAAGCGCCGATTCGACGCCGGCATGTCCGGCCCCTACGACGATTACGTCAAATTCTCCGCCTGAGTATGTCATTGGTGTTTCCCTCCTTAGGGGGTGCTCGCCTGGGTGAACTCGTGCCGCGGAATATCCTTACGATCGCTTGCTGCTTTCGGAATATTTGAATAAGCTCCCTAAGGGAGATATTCCGAAAACAGAGGCGAGCGCTTCGCTTCTTCAGGACATTCCGCTTACTCGTTTACTGGCTTCGCTGTAGTTGTATTTCACTGTATGATTAAAAGAAAAAGCGGCTTCGGCTTATTTGCCCAGACAAAATTGGGAGAAGATCTGATCGATCAACGAGTCCTGGGCGGTATCGCCGACGATCTCGCCGAGCTGTTCCCAGGCCATCCGCACATCGATCTGGATCATGTCGATCGGCACGAACATCCGAGCCGCTTCGATCGCATCGTGCAGCGAACGCTTCGTCTGGTGCAGCAGTGCAATATGGCGTACGTTCGACACATAGGTCAGATCGGCGCTTTCGAGTTTGCCTGCGAAGAACAGGGAAGAAATGGCTTCTTCCAGACTGTCGATCCCTTCGCTGTCTTTAACGGTCATCGGCACAATCAGCTCTTCTTTGTAGAATTGGCGCACTTTTTCCGTCTCGATTTTTTGCGGCAGATCCATTTTGTTCAAAATCACGATCGACTGCCGGCCGCTGATCTGCTCCATCAAACGTATTTCTTCGTCATCCAGTTCGTCGCCATGGCTGAGTACGAGCAGAATCAGGTCGGCTTCGTTCAGTGCGGTGCGCGAACGTTCGACCCCGATCCGTTCCACAACGTCCAGCGTCTCGCGGATTCCGGCGGTATCAAGCAGCTTGAGCGGGATATTGTTGATGGTGATAAATTCTTCGATGACGTCGCGCGTCGTTCCCGGGATATCGGTCACGATCGCCCGGTTCTGACCGGACAGGGCATTGAGCAGCGAAGATTTGCCGACGTTCGGCCGTCCGACAATCGCCGTCGTGATGCCTTCGCGCAGGATCTTGCCCTGGTTCGACGTCTTGAGCAGCCGTTCGACTTCTTCCAGCACGGCCCCGCATTTTTCCTGGATAAACAGCGAAGTCATCGATTCCACATCATGCTCCGGGTAATCGATATTGACTTCGATATGCGCCAGCGTCTCGATCAGCGTCTGCCGCAGCTCCTGGATGCGGCGGGACAGATCGCCTTCCACCTGCTTGAATGCCACGGAAAAGGCTTTGTCCGATTTGGAACGAATCAAATCGATGACGCCTTCCGCCTGCGACAGGTCGATCCGGCCGTTCAGGAAAGCGCGCTTCGTGAACTCGCCCGGTTCGGCCAGACGGATCTTCTGCTTCAGCAGCAGTTCCATGATGCGCCGGACCGAGACGACGCCGCCGTGCGCGCTGATCTCGACCACGTCTTCCGTCGTGAACGACTTGGGCGCGAGCATCAGGGTCACCAGCACTTCTTCCAACTTTTCCTTTGTTCCGGGATCGACCATAAATCCGTAATGCACCGTATGCGTAGGCGCTTCGGTCAGTGGTTTGGCGCCGCGAAACAGCCGGCTGACTTCCCCGACCGCTTCGGGGCCGCTGACGCGGATGACGGCAATCCCGCCTTCGCCGACGGCTGTTGATATAGCCGCAATCGTATCGCTAATCATCTGCTTGTCCCTCTCTTTCTCGGCCTGCCTTGCCGCACGCCCTATATACAAGAAGAAACGGACCCCTCCGCGCCGCGTTTGAGCGGGTTTCGACAGGTCCCGGCCAAGCCGAGCCTTGAAGCCGCTCTTACGCATCCCGGAAGTTCTGGGCATCCGTTTCTTTCACATTCAAATTCAATGCAGCGACTCCCGAACGGCAGAGGGCCCTCTTCACCGCGAAGGCAAAGAGGGCGCCGTTCTGCCGGGAACAGCCGGCTTATTTAAGCGTGATCACAACACGCCGGTTCGGTTCTTCGCCCCGGCTCCCCGTCTCGACTTCGGGGTGGTTCTGCAGCCGTGCGTGAATGACTTTGCGCTCCTGCGGAGGCATAGGTTCCAGCACGACTTCCTTGCGCGAACGAACGACGCGTTCGGCCAGACGGTCCGCCAGCTCTTCGAGCGTTTTAGCCCGGCGGCGGCGGAAATTCTCCGCATCCAGCGTAAGGCGGACAAAACGGTCCGAGTCTTTGTTGGCTACCACGCTTGCGAGCAGCTGCAGCGCGTCGAGCGTCTGACCCCGACGTCCAATCAGCATCCCCAGCTCGGGGCCGGAAATATCGAGCAGGCCGCCGTCGCGGTTCTTGCGAATATCGACTTCGACTTCAAGACCCATGGACTGCGCAACGTCGCGAATAAACGCAGCGGCTTCTCCGTAACGATCTTCCGGTTTCGACTCGGACAAAACGGTCACTCCGTCCGCCGAATCTCCTTCGCCTGCCGTTCCCATAGGAGCCGGCGCGGCCGGATTCGGACGGGAACGCCGAGGCGCATCGGGATCCGCTTGACCCGGAGTGTTTGCATGGACCGGACCGGGAGCGGCCGGATTGGGCCGCTCCCGACGCGGTACCTGTTCATCCCCCGGGCGGTCCTGCCGTTCGCGCCGAACCGTCTTTTCCGTTTGGGGAGAAGGTTCGACTGCCTCTTCGAGGACGCGGTTCGATCGGATTAACGTGAGTTCGACTTTTGCCTTGCGGCTGCCGAACAGGCCCAAGAAACCTTTGGAAGGGTGCTCAAGCACATTGACTTCGACACGATCTCTCGTTACGCCAAGCTGTGCCAGCCCCTGTGTTATGGCTTCGTCTACCGTTTTCCCCACAGCCGTCACTTTGCTCGTCATCGAATCCGCGCCCCCTTGTGTTCACGCTTCGTCTTTTCACATGCTAGTCAGAACGGTTTTTCTATTTGAAAATCAACGTTTTTTCTTTTTCTTTTTGCGGCTGGAGACCGGGCCTGCGCCCTTCGACAGACTTACGCCGCCGCCCGAAGGTTTCGATCCGCCCTGCTGCGCGATAACGGCAGCTGCGGCTTTCGGGTCGTTGTTGCGGTACAGGAAGAAGTTCTGCACAATCGTGTACACGTTACTCATTGCCCAGTACAGCGGCAGTGCGGACGGGAACTGATAACCCATAAAGAAGATCAGGATCGGGTATACAAACAGCATGAACTGCATCGGTCCCTGCTGCTGTGCCGGATTCTGACGCATCATCAGCCAGGTTTGCAGGAATGTCGTTGCCGCTGCGAACAGCGTGAGCGGAATATCGGGTTTACCCAGCTGCATCCACAAGAAGGAATGCTGTGCCAAATCGCTGTTATAGATGATAGCGTTATACAAAGCGATAAAAATCGGCATCTGGATAATCAGAGGCAGACAGCCGGCAGCCGGATTTACCTTGTTCTCTTGGAACAGGCGCATCTGCTCCTGCTGCATACGCTGCGGATCGTCTTTGAATTGTTCTTTCAGCTTTTGCATTTCCGGTTGGATCTTTTGCATCGCTTTGGAACTCTTGACCGACTTAATGGTCAGCGGCAGAATCAACGTACGGACAATCAACACGAGCAGCAGGACGGCGAGGCCGTATTCGCCTCCGAACCATCTGGCGAATGTGTCGAGCGCCAGCGAGAACCAATACACCACGTTGCTGCGCCAGAAGCTTCCGCTGTTTCTCAAGTCTTCCGTCGTATGCAGCGCCGTATTCGTCGGCGTACAGCCCGCAAGAACGGCAATCAGCAGGACAGCGGCGATAACGAACAGCCATTTGCCTCTGCGTTTAAACAAATGAGACACTTGATAACCCCTCTCTTAACCTTCATGTTCCTGCACTCCCGTGAGGCTCCTTGCCGGATCGGACAAATTGTCGGCAGTTGTGAAAATCATACCATAATTAGCACGCTATTTGAAACGCAAAAAAGCGCTTCATTCGCGTATCCCCCAAAACGCCGTTCAACGGCCTTTGCGCTTGATCAGCGAAGATTTGCGAAGCACGTGCAGTACGCTCTTCTCCAGCTCTTTGTAGTCCAGATCCAACGCGCCCTTGCGGATAATGAAAACAAGATCGACATGATCGACGATTTCGTCGGCATGCTGCCTGACAATTTCTTTCATCAAACGGCGCATCCGGTTGCGGACCACCGCATTGCCCACTTTTTTGCTGACCGACACGCCCATGCGAAAACGCTCGACGTCCCGTTTATGGAACCAGTACAAGACCAGCTGCCGGTTCGCGAAAGACTTGCCGTGACGGTATACGCGAGTAAACTCGGCCCGGTTCCGTAATCGTAGCTTTTTTTGCACTTTTCCTCGCGTCCCCTTTGTTTTAAGAAAAAAAAGACCACCTCCAGGTGGTCTTCGCTCATGTGCCTGAACTTACGCGCTCAGCACTTTTCTGCCTTTGAGACGACGAGCAGCCAGCACCTTGCGGCCGTTTTTCGTGCTCATTCTTTTACGGAATCCGTGCACCTTTTTGCGCTTTCTGGTGTTTGGTTTGAAAGTAGGACCCATTACAATAGCACCTCCTTTTACGGTAGTACAGGTTTTGCAAAATCGCTAAACCAATATAGTTTCACACATTCGTTCTTCTTCTCGCAGAACATGCCTTTTATCATTTAATCATGCGTTTCCAGCAAAGTCAAGTCATCTTCTTGCGATACCTCCCTCTTTTTTTTGAAAGAAAACAAGGCCGAAAAACCTCTATATAAGGTAGGGAAAATTTCGAGGGCATTCCAGGCAGGCGGGCAAGCTTCGCTTTATGTTCATTTTAACTGCTGGAAATCGTAAGCTGCATCCTCCGCTTCTCTCCCTCTTTTCATTTTCCGCACGTTCATCCTCTCCCTCTCTGGCTTCCGGATCCGCGATTCCCTACCAACCCTCTTTTCGCTCTCTCTGGTTTGTCGCCTGCTTCGTTTTTCTTGACGCGGCCTATTCGCGGTCTTTTTGCGGCTCCAAAGTTATCCACAGACGCTTATCCCGTTCCCATTCAAGCTTCCCGTTCGGAATGACGTTTTTGCGTAATCGACTTTTCCACCGTATTGCCTTTTGGCCTGTGTATAGTTTTGGGCAACCGATTTATGCACAGGCGAATTCTGAACACGTTATGAACAATATCTTGTGGTGTGGATATCTATTATGCACAAGGTATTGGTATTGTGGATAATATAACGCCAAACGTTGAAATGAACGGCTTCTTTTGCTATGATTAGATTACTTTTCGGTGTGAATATCCGGTTTTAGCCTCCATATTATCAACAGTCTGTGGATAAAGTTGTGAACAAGTCAATTTATCCTTCTTTTTTTGTTCCCATAATTCTTGGCAGTGGGGATAACCTCTCTCGGCTTTCCTTATTTCCGACTACTTTCGGCGGATGCTCCGGCTTAAGCCACATCGTACGATTTTAAAGGAGTGACAGTTTGTGGACAGCCATACCGCTCAATTGTGGCAACAAATTCTATCTATCATCCAAACCAAGCTGAGCAAACCGAGCTTCGACACTTGGTTCAAGGCAACCGAGGTCATTCAGCTCACCCAAGGCGCGCTGACCGTATCGGCGCCTACCACATTCGCTGTGGAATGGCTGGAAAGCCGCTATACCAAACTTGTCGCGCAGGTAGCTTTCGATGTGCTTGGACGCAATGTCACGGTGAAATTTGTGATCGAGGAACCCGGACATGAAGAAGAGTCGCTGCAGAAGCAATCGACTCCGCCGCCAACGCCGGTCCAGGTCAGCGTCGAGGCGAATACGAACATGTTGAATCCGAAATATACATTCGACACGTTCGTCATCGGCTCGGGCAACCGTTTTGCCCATGCCGCGTCGCTCGCCGTCGCCGAGGCGCCGGCAAAAGCCTATAATCCGCTTTTTCTCTATGGAGGCGTCGGGCTCGGAAAAACGCACTTGATGCATGCGATCGGCCATTACATTTTGCAGCACAATCCCAGCAGCCGCGTGGTGTACATTTCTTCGGAGAAGTTTACGAACGAGTTCATCAACTCGATTCGCGACAATCGCGGGGAAAGTTTCCGGAACAAGTACCGGAATATCGATATCCTGCTGATCGACGATATTCAGTTTATCGCCGGCAAAGAATCGACGCAGGAGGAGTTCTTTCATACCTTCAACGCTCTGCACGAAGAGAGCAAACAGATCATTATTTCCAGTGACCGGCCTCCGAAAGAGATTCCGACCCTGGAAGAACGCCTGCGTTCAAGGTTCGAGTGGGGGTTGATCACCGACATCCAGCCGCCGGATCTCGAGACGCGGATTGCGATTTTGCGAAAAAAAGCACGTGCGGAGAAGTTGGATGTACCGAATGAAGCGATGATGTACATTGCGAACCAGATCGATACGAATATCCGGGAGCTCGAAGGCGCCCTGATCCGTGTCGTGGCCTACTCTTCCCTGACCAATCAGGACGTAACGGCGCATCTGGCGGCCGAAGCCCTGAAAGACATTATTCCGTCCAGCCGTCCGCGGATCATCACGATTCAGGATATCCAGCAGCGGGTCGGCGAATACTACAATTTAAAAATGGAAGATTTCAAAGCGAGAAAACGGACCAAAGCGATCGCGTTTCCGCGTCAAGTGGCTATGTATCTGTCGCGCGAACTGACCGATTATTCGCTGCCGAAGATTGGCGAAGCATTCGGCGGACGCGACCATACGACTGTGATCCATGCGCACGAGAAAATCTCCCAGTCGTTGAAGATCGATCAGGAGCTGACGAAAGTTGTCCACAGCCTGACCGAAAAAATCAAAAATCCGTCCTGAATAAGCGAAAAGCCTATGCACAACTTATACACATGTGGATAGGCTTCGTTTGTTATGTTTTCCGGGCTCTTTCACAGGTTATCCACATATTCAGTGCCCCTACTACTTTTACTATAAAGATCTTAAAGAATATATTATCTATTACAGGAGTGACGAGATGAAGATCAGCATTTCCAAATCCCACCTCAGCGAAGCTATTCAACACGTATCGAAAGCCATTTCCAGCCGGACGACCATTCCGATCCTCGGCGGTATCAAATTCGATGTGGCTTATCACGGCGTTACCCTGACAGCCAGCGACACCGATATTTCTATTCAGGCTTTTATTCCGGCGGAACAAGACAACAAATCGGTGGTCACCGTGGAGAAAGTCGGCAGCGTCGTGCTTCCGGCCAAATTTTTCGTGGAAATTATCAAAAAGCTGCCGACCGCTGAGATCGAGATGGAAGTGGGAAGCGGATTCCAGACCTTTATCCGCGCAGGCGCAACGGACATTCAGCTCGTAGGTCTGGATCCCGAAGAATTCCCGGTGCTGCCGAGCATTGAAGAAAACCGCGTCCTGTCCGTACCCGGCGATCTGCTGCGGCATATGATCCGTCAAACGGTGTTCTCCATTTCGACCCAGGAGACGACTCCGATCTTGACCGGCGTCATGTGGAGTCTCAAAGACGGACAGCTTAAATTTGTCGCCACCGATCGCCACCGCCTGGCAACCCGGACGGTCCGCCTTGAAGGCACCGAAGATCTCGAATTCAACAACGTGGTCATTTCCGGCAAAACGTTGAACGAACTGGGCAAAATCATTCCGGACCAGAATACGCTTGTGGATATCGTCGTCGCCGACAATCAGGTCCTGTTCAAAGTCGATCGCGTCCTGTTCTATTCGCGCATTCTCGACGGACTGTATCCGGATACGTCGAAGATCATCCCTTCGAGCCACAAGACGCGCCTGCTGCTCGACACCAAGAACCTGAGCGAGTCGATCGATCGCGCTTATCTGCTTTCCCGCGAAGAAAAGACGAATATCGTCCGGATGCAGACGCTCGAAGCGGGCGGCATCGAGATTTCGTCCAGCTCGACGGAACTCGGACGCGTACAGGAAGAAATTCAATTGGCCGAGTTCGAAGGCGAACAGCTCCGGTTGTCGTTCAACTCGAAATATATGCTGGATGTCCTCAAAGTCATCGAAAGCGAGCAGCTGACGATCCGGTTCACCGGCGTCATGAGCCCGATCATTATCGAACCGACCGATGACAGCAACAGCCTGTACATCATTCTCCCTTACCGGACGACCAACTAAATTTTTTGTTTTTTTAAACAGAAACCTAATTCTGAAGAAAAGGCAGCAGGCGTAGGGGAAGTTCCAGTGAAGAAGCGCTAGCGTTCGCCTTTGCCCTCAGGAGGATACCGTAAAATTTCAATCAAACTTCCTGAGGGCAACAAGCGATCGTAACGGAACTTCCCTGCAGCCTTCGAGCCTTTTCTTTTTGACACAATCCCGAAAGGAAGGCAAAATGATGAATGAAGTATCGATTCGTACGGAATATATCAAGCTCGACACCTTTTTGAAGCTGGCCGACTGCATTTCTACCGGAGGCAGCGCCAAAATGCTGATCGCCGAAGGTCTGATCAAGGTAAACGGAGAAAACGAAGAGCGCCGGGGCCGCAAATTGTATCCGGGAGATACGGTTGAGGTAGACGGAGAAGGTCCGTATAAAGTCGTGCGGGAAGACTAAGGTCTTTTTGACGGGAACATATTTTATCCCAAGCGGCGAAACAGGTCCGCCCAGGGCGGGTTATCCACTATCCACAGCAGACGGGGCAGCTTTGCGGCGTGCAAATGCGGTCCCGTCTTCATTTTGCGGCGGCGCACAGGAGGCATCGAAATCACGTGCTAGTTAGAGACATCGCACTCAAAAATTACCGGAACTACGGCGAAATGAAACTGGAAAACTTCGGCAGCGTGAACCTGATGATCGGCCGCAACGCCCAGGGCAAAACGAATTTGCTGGAATCGCTGTTCGTGCTGGCACTGACCAAATCGCACCGCACGGCCAAAGATCGGGAGCTGATCGCTTTCGGCGAGGACTCCGCTTACGCAGGCTGCCATGTGGAAAAGAAATACGGAAATGTCCACCTGGAGCTTTCTTTGTCTCCGAAAGGGAAGAAGGCGAAGATCAACGGCCTGGAGCAGCGGAAGCTGAGCGATTTTATCGGTACGCTGAATGCGGTAATGTTTGCTCCGGAAGACCTGGAGATCGTCAAAGGGACACCCGGCATTCGCAGGCGTTTTCTCGATATGGAGATCGGACAGGTCCAGCCGAGCTACCTGTTCCATCTGCAGCAGTACCAGAAAGTTCTGCTGCAGCGCAACAACATGCTCAAGCAGTCGTACGGCAAAACGCCGGATCCGGTCATGCTGGAGATCTGGAACGAACAGTTGGCCGAACACGGAGCCAGCATCGTGCGCCGGCGCAAGCGGTTTATCCGCAAGCTGCAGGTATGGGCACAGGATATCCACAAGGGGATAACCGGCGGCAAGGAACAGCTCCTTCTGCGCTATGTTCCTTCGTTCGGCGAAGCCGAAGAGGAAGATGAAGCTGTTTTATTGGAACAATTTATGATAAAATTATCACAAGTACGCGAACAGGAAATCCGCAGGGGAACGACGCTTGCCGGCCCCCATCGGGATGACCTGACTTTTTTCATCAACGACAAAGAAGTACACAATTTCGGTTCTCAAGGCCAGCAGCGCACCACCGCGCTTTCGCTGAAGCTGGCCGAGATCGAACTCATTCACGAAGAAATCGGCGAGTACCCGATTCTGCTGCTCGACGATGTGCTGTCGGAGCTGGATCCCTACCGGCAGACCCAACTGATCGAGACTTTTCAGAGCCGGGTGCAGACGTTCATTACCGCGACCGGAATCGAGACGATCCATGCGGAGAAGCTGCAGGGCGCGCATATTTACTCGGTCAGCGAGGGGCATGTGGAATTCTAAAGGTGTGACTCAAGGAGGCTTCGGGTGCTCATGTATATCCATATCGGCGGTGAAAAAATCATTCGTTCTTCGGAACTGATTGCCATTTTCGACGTTTCGATCGAAAAATCTTCGCGTATCTCCAAGCAGTTCACCACGGCCGCCAAAGAAAGCAAACAGGTCGAAACGATCGGCGAGGAAGAGGCCAAGTCCATCGTCGTCACCAAGTCCGTCGTCTACTATTCGCCTATTTCTTCCGCGACGCTAAAAAAGCGTTCCAAAACATTTAGCGCAGGCCTCTAAATAAAGGTTTCGGATGTCGGATTGAATCGGTTTTATCTAGGAATTCCTTATACGCCGCCCTTCCCTCTGCCTTCGGTAACAGGCTTCGGGAGCGGGCGTTTCGTATTCTTTTCTCAAATTTTCACAAACTACAGGAGTGGGTGAACGAAGCATGTCAATGGATCAACAATCGTATGATGCCAGTCAGATACAAGTCCTCGAGGGACTGGAAGCGGTACGCAAGCGGCCGGGGATGTACATCGGTTCGACGAGCGCCAGAGGCCTTCACCATCTTGTTTGGGAAGTCGTGGACAACAGTATCGACGAAGCGCTCGCCGGTCACTGCGACCATATCCAGGTTATTGTGCATGAGAACAACAGCGTTACGGTAATCGACAACGGCCGGGGGATTCCGGTCGGCGAACACCCGAAAATGAAACGTCCGGCGCTCGAAGTCGTCATGACCGTCCTGCACGCGGGCGGCAAATTCGGCGGCGGCGGGTACAAAGTATCCGGCGGTCTGCACGGCGTCGGCGTATCGGTCGTCAACGCGCTGTCCGAGAAAATTGTCGTTCAGGTTAAACGCGACGGCAAAATCTACGAGCAGGAGTACCGTTACGGCGCTCCGCAGTACGATCTGCGCGTCATCGGCGAAGTGGCGGACGGCGAAACGGGCACGACCACCACGTTCCAGCCCGATCCGCAAATTTTCACCGAAACGGTCGTTTACGATTACAACACGCTGCTGACGAGAATTCGCGAGCTGGCGTTCCTGAACAAAGGCATCATGATCTCGCTGCTCGACGAGCGGACAGGCGAGAACGCTTCGTTCCACTACGAAGGCGGGATCGGCGAATACGTCCAATTCCTTAACCAGAACAAGATCGTAATCCAGGAAAACCCGATCTACGTCGAAGGTTCGCGCGACATGATCGCGGTCGAGATCGCGATTCAGTATAACGACGGCTATGCCGAGAGCATTTATTCGTTTGCGAACAATATTCATACGCATGAAGGCGGTACGCACGAATCCGGCTTCAAAAGTGCGCTGACGCGTATCATCAACGATTACGCGCGCAAAGCGGGCGTCATCAAGGACGCGAACAGCAACCTGACCGGCGACGACGTGCGCGAAGGCTTGACGGCGATTATCTCCGTCAAGATCCCCGAGCCCCAGTTCGAAGGACAGACGAAGACCAAGCTCGGCAACAGCGAAGTTCGGGGCATCGTGGAGTCGCTCTTCTCCGAGAAGCTGACGGACTTCCTGAACGAGAATCCCGCTGCGGCGCGTCGCATTCTCGACAAAGCGCTTCAGGCTTCGAGAGCCCGCGAAGCGGCGCGCAAAGCCCGCGAACTGACGCGCCGCAAGAGCGTACTGGAAGTGAGCGCGCTGCCGGGTAAACTTGCCGACTGCTCGTCCAAGGACGCTTCGATCAGCGAAGTCTATATCGTCGAAGGAGACTCCGCCGGCGGTTCGGCCAAACAAGGCCGCGACCGGCATTTCCAGGCGATCCTGCCGATTCGGGGCAAAATCCTGAACGTCGAGAAAGCCAGACTCGACCGTATCCTGTCCAACCTGGAGATCCGCGCCATCATCACGGCGATCGGTACGGGAATCGGCGAAGACTTCGATATCGCCAAAGCCCGCTATCACAAAGTCGTCATCATGACCGACGCCGACGTCGACGGCGCGCATATTCGTACGCTGCTGCTGACGTTCTTCTACCGCTACCTGCGTCCGATCATCGAAGCCGGCTATGTGTATATTGCACAGCCGCCCCTGTTCAAGATCGAGCGCAACAAAACGGTCATTTACGCGAACTCGGAGAAAGAGCGCGACGAGATCATCGAGAGCTTCGGACCGGGCGTCAAAGTCAACGTACAGCGCTATAAAGGTCTGGGCGAGATGAATGCCGGACAGCTGTGGGAAACGACGATGGATCCGGAAAGCCGGACCATGATGCAGGTATCGATCGGCGATGCGATGCTGGCCGATACGCTGTTCGATACGCTTATGGGCGATAACGTCGAACCTCGTCGTGATTTCATTCAAGAGCATGCCCGCTACGTAACCAACCTGGACATTTAACACCGGATTTCTCCCTCTTGGGGGAGAGGGCGAAGAAGGGGCGGCCCGAAGGGGGCGTCTCTTCTTTTTTTGTATGAAAAACGCAGGGGAATGTGGAACAAAGCTCTTTTTACCGCTGTTTTTCCACGACAAAATACGGACATCCCGACGGATTAATGGTATAATAATAAGGATGTGGAAGCCGCATATTCCAGCGTTTGCAAGACGATTTCAAGGCTTTACTTTCAAATACAAAAGCAGCAGCCCACGTGATTATGCAGGCACCAACGGTACAGGGTTCGAGTCTTTCCTTTTCCCGGAAGCGGGCAGGCCCGGACCAGTGTCCAAATAGAAGGAGGCAGTCATGGCGGAAGAACAAAGATCGCAGGTCATAGATCGGGATATCGGCGTTGAAATGCGCGAGTCCTTTATGGATTATGCAATGAGTATCATCGTCAGCCGCGCGCTGCCGGACGTCAGAGACGGCTTGAAGCCGGTCCACAGACGGATTCTCTATGCGATGTCCGAACTCGGCATGTCGCCGGATAAGCCGTTCAAGAAGTCGGCGAGAATCGTCGGCGAAGTTATCGGTAAGTACCACCCCCACGGGGACACCGCAGTATACGAGACGATGGTCCGCATGGCCCAGGATTTCTCGATGCGCTATATGCTGGTCAACGGACACGGCAACTTCGGTTCCGTAGACGGCGACGGAGCCGCAGCGATGCGGTATACGGAAGCCCGTCTTTCGAAGATCGCAATGGAAATGCTGCGCGATATCAACAAGGAAACGATCGATTTCCAGCCGAACTACGACGGCGAAGAGCATGAACCGATCGTCCTGCCGGCCCGCTATCCGAACCTGCTCGTTAACGGGGTATCGGGTATTGCGGTCGGTATGGCCACCAATATTCCTCCGCACAACCTCGGCGAAGTCATTGACGGCGTTCAGGCGCTGATCGAGAACCCGGATCTGACGCCGATGGATCTGATGGAATATATTCAAGGCCCGGATTTCCCGACCGCCGGCTTTATTCTCGGACGCTCGGGCATCCGTCAGGCTTATCAGACGGGACGCGGCTCCATTACGATGCGGGCCAAAGCGGAGATCGAGGAATTCGGCAACAAAGCGCGGATTATCGTGAACGAGATCCCGTTCCAGGTCAACAAAGCGCGGCTGGTCGAGAAGATCGCCGAGTTGGTTCGCGAGAAGCGGATCGACGGCATTACGGATCTGCGCGACGAGTCCGACCGCAACGGAATGCGGATCGTGGTGGAGCTTCGCCGCGATGTGAACCCGAGCGTTGTACTCAATAACCTGTACCGCCATACGGCCATGCAGTCGACGTTCGGCGTCAACATGCTGGCGATCGTCAACAACGAACCGAAAATCCTCAACCTGCGCGACGTGCTGTATCACTACCTGGAGCACCAGAAGGTTGTCGTACGCCGCCGTACCGAATTCGATCTCAAAAAGGCCGAAGCAAGGGCTCACATTCTCGAAGGTCTGCGTATTGCACTGGATCATCTGGACGAAGTTATCGCCCTGATCCGGGGTTCGCAGACGGCCGATGCCGCTCGCGAGCAGCTGACCGAGCGTTACTCGCTCAGCCAGGAACAGACTCAGGCCATTCTGGATATGCGTCTGCAGCGCTTGACCGGATTGGAGCGAGAGAAGATTGAAGGCGAATATAACGAAATTCTGGAGCGGATCGGCGAATACCGCGCCATTTTGGCGGACGAGAAGCTGCTTGTCCAGATCATCAGCGACGAGCTGAACGAGATCAAGGAACGTTTCGCGGACAAGCGGCGTACCGAAATCACGGTCGGCGAAGACAGCATTCTGGATGAAGACCTGATTCCGCAGGAAGAAGTAGTCATCACCATTTCGCATACCGGCTACATCAAGCGTCTGCCGGCTACCACGTACCGCAGCCAGAAACGGGGCGGACGCGGCGTAATGGGAATGGGAACCAAAGACGAAGATTTCGTCGAGCATCTGTTTGCGACCAATTCCCACAATCATCTGCTGTTCTTTACGGACCGCGGCAAAGTATACCGGCTAAAAGCCTACGAAATTCCGGAACTCAGCCGTACGGCACGCGGAACTCCGATCATCAACCTGATCCAGATCGAACAGGGCGAATCGATCAATGCGGTGATTCCGGTACACGAGTTCAAGGAAGACCGCTTCCTGTTCTTTGCTACGGGCCGGGGCATTGTCAAAAAGACGCCGCTGACCGATTATGCCAATATCCGTAAAGGCGGTCTGATCGCGATCACGCTGCGCGACGACGACTCCCTGATCGGAGCCAAGCTGACCGACGGCGAGCAGGAGATCATCATGGGTACCTCTTCCGGGCTGTCGATCCGCTTCAAGGAAAGCAACGTGCGCTCGATGGGCCGCGGCGCGACAGGGGTCAAAGGGATCTCTCTTGAAGGCGAAGACACGGTTATCGGCATGGACGTCGTCAAGACGGACCGCGAATTGCTGATCGTCACGAGCAAAGGCTACGGCAAGCGTACGCCGATCGGCGAGTATCGGGTTCAGACCCGCGGCGGCAAAGGGATCAAGACAATCAATGTCACGGATAAAAACGGACCGGTTGCCAGTCTGAAAGTCGTCAAATCCGAAGAGGATCTGATGATTATTACGACCAGCGGTACGCTGATCCGTACAAGCATGGATGGCGTTTCTTCGATGGGACGCTACGCACAGGGTGTAAGACTTATTCATATTCGCGATGAAGACGCAGTGGCTACCGTCTGCCGAATCGACAAGAGCGAAGAGATTGAAGACGACGAACTGGGCGAAGGCGAATTGTCGGAAGAGCAGGCCGGTGCGGTCGTGGCGGACGTTGAAGCCAAGGCTCTGCTGGAAATGATGGATAACGATCCGGAAGCGTCGGAGTAAGAACCGAGCGGCGCCGACAAGCCAAGGGAGTCCTCCGGGACTTCCTTTTTTTGCGTGGAAATTTCCTTTTACTTAAAAGAGCGCATAGAAAACCGATTTCGGATATTTTTGGTATTGTTGCTCTTGGTATCACGGCATATAATCGAAAGGGTAAGCAAGCGGTTTGCGTACGACAATCAGACGGCGTTTATCCGAGGTTAAGGGTGAATATCCGATTTCCAAAGCCCGAACGACCGCAATAGAGGAGGTGTGTACCATGGTAAGTGTATCCGTAACCGAACTTGAGGCCGGAAAAAAAATCGCAGCCAACGTTTATACCGATAAAGGCAATCTTCTTTTTCAAAAAGGCAGAGTGCTGCTTCCGAGAGATCTGGAGATCCTGCACGCCTTTATGATCGATCAGGTAGAACTTCAGGGAGAAACCGGCAAAAAAGCAGCGGAACAAGAAAGCAAAGAATCGGCGCTTCCAAGCGGCGAGACCGTTCGTCCGAACGTGAATCGTAAGGAAAGAGGCTTCATCGAAGAATACGACCAGATGGTAGCGTTGACCAAGACAGGTTTTCCATCCGTACTTGCTATGGAAATTCCGGTCTTTCAATGGCGTGCACAGCTGGAGAAGCTGATCGATCAAATTCAAGGATACCGGATTTTGGGCTTTACGCCGCGTATGCCGGATAAGCACGATTATATGTATCATCATGCCGTATTGTGTGCTTTAACTTCATATATGCTTGCCCGCTGGTTGGATGTTCCGCAGAAGAACTGGATTCAGGTAGCGCTGGCCGGTTTGCTGCACGATCTGGGTAAAGTCAAAGTTTCGCCGACGATTCTGCATAAACCGACGCCGCTGCTTCCGGAAGAAAAAGCGGAGATGGACAATCATACGACGTACGGCTACCAGATTCTAAAAAATGCGACGGCTCTGCAGGAAGGCGTTCTGTTGGCTGCGCTGCAGCATCATGAACGGATCGACGGCAGCGGATATCCTTTTGCATTGACAGGTGAAAAGCTTCATCTCTATTCAAAGATCGTAGCTGTCGCAGACATTTTCCATGCCATGACACTGGACCGGCGTTATCGCGGAGCCACTTCGCCTTATCTGGTACTGGAACAGTTGGAACAGGATTCGTTCGGAAAGCTCGATCCGGTGATTGTCCGTACGCTAATCAAGCATACGACCCAGCTGTCGCTTGGAACGCGCGTGAAACTGAGCAATCGAAAAACGGGTGAGATCGTTTATGCCGACGCCCACCAGCCTACCCGACCGATTGTATCGATTAACGGAGAGATCGTTAACCTGATTCAGGATCGAAAACTGTTTATCTTGGAAGTGCTATAGAACACATAGCAAGCCGGCATCCCAATGCCAAGACAAAGACTCTCAAGTGATTGGGGGCCTTTTATTTTTAATCGATACTTTTCTTGAAAAAGTGCTTGCTTTCTTAAACCCAGCATGATATATTCTAGGAACGGCCTTGAGAGAGTGACCGTGCGGTTCGAACAAGTGAGCGAGTCCCAACCGGA
>NZ_JABJVN010000005.1:127202-337899 GCF_013618475.1 Saccharibacillus deserti | reverse complement strand
CCCTCTGTACCGGCCATTGTAGTACGTGTGTAGCCCAGGTCATAAGGGGCATGATGATTTGACGTCATCCCCGCCTTCCTCCGGTTTGTCACCGGCAGTCACTCTAGAGTGCCCAGCTTAACCTGCTGGCAACTAAAGTCAAGGGTTGCGCTCGTTGCGGGACTTAACCCAACATCTCACGACACGAGCTGACGACAACCATGCACCACCTGTCTGGCATGTCCCGAAGGAAAGGCTTATCTCTAAGCCGGTCATGCCGATGTCAAGACCTGGTAAGGTTCTTCGCGTTGCTTCGAATTAAACCACATACTCCACTGCTTGTGCGGGTCCCCGTCAATTCCTTTGAGTTTCAGTCTTGCGACCGTACTCCCCAGGCGGAGTGCTTAATGCGTTAACTTCGGCACCCAGGGTATCGAAACCCCGAACACCTAGCACTCATCGTTTACAGCGTGGACTACCAGGGTATCTAATCCTGTTTGCTCCCCACGCTTTCGCGCCTCAGCGTCAGTTATAGGCCAGAAAGTCGCCTTCGCCACTGGTGTTCCTCCACATCTCTACGCATTTCACCGCTACACGTGGAATTCCACTTTCCTCTCCTACACTCAAGCGGCCCAGTTTCGGATGCGAATCGGGGTTGAGCCCCGATCTTAAACATCCGACTTAAACCGCCGCCTGCACGCGCTTTACGCCCAATAATTCCGGACAACGCTTGCCCCCTACGTATTACCGCGGCTGCTGGCACGTAGTTAGCCGGGGCTTTCTTCTCAGGTACCGTCACTCCGGGTGCAGTTACTCACCCGGACGTTCTTCCCTGGCAACAGAGCTTTACGATCCGAAAACCTTCATCACTCACGCGGCATTGCTCCATCAGGCTTTCGCCCATTGTGGAAGATTCCCTACTGCTGCCTCCCGTAGGAGTCTGGGCCGTGTCTCAGTCCCAGTGTGGCCGTTCACCCTCTCAGGTCGGCTACGCATCGTCGCCTTGGTGAGCCGTTACCCCACCAACTAGCTAATGCGCCGCAGGCCCATCTGACACCGACAGCTTGCGCCGTCTTTCCTCATCTCTCCAGGCGAAGAAACGATGTATCCGGTATTAGCATCCGTTTCCGGAAGTTATCCCAGGTTGTCAGGCAGGTTGCCTACGTGTTACTCACCCGTCCGCCGCTAAGCATCCGAGAAGCAAGCTTCTCGAATACTCCGCTCGACTTGCATGTATTAGGCATGCCGCCAGCGTTCGTCCTGAGCCAGGATCAAACTCTCCATTAAGGTGGCGACCGAAGTCGCCGTTTAAAAGAAAGCACCATGTGCTCGTTAAAACGTGGCGAGAATTTTCATTCTCTATACGCTTCAAGCTTTCGCTTGTCGCGGGACCTTCAAATCACCTTGCCCAAAGGGGTCGGCCATTTGAAGATCCGTTCTCACGACGATCTTCATCGTCGCGACTCACTTACTGTTCAGTTTTCAAGGAACAAACTCGTTGTTTTCGTTTCCGCTGTTTGTGTTTCTCTCGCAGCAGCAACTCTTATATATTAGCATGTTCGTTTTCGTTTTGCAAGTCTTTTTTTAAAATCTTTTTGTCAGCTTCTTACGAAGTTGAATTTTCGATTCCTTGTAAGACGTGCTTTCCGAACTCGAACGTCCGGTCAAGCCTCAACTCGACTGGACTTTTAGTATACCATCGCTTCGTTCACTTTTCAAGCCTATTGCCAATTATTTTTACATCGGGCAACTTTCATGCTTTAAGGGAATAGATTTGCCACCCTGCTTCAACACAAGAAAAAGGAGCGCTTGGCGCTCCTTCCCCCCTGTCTGATTTTCGCTATCCGCAGTACGAAGGTATCCTGCCTATCCCGGATTCTACAAGCACTTGCTTGATTTTGAAGAATCTCTAGACTTCGGTTTCTCCCGATTCGTAGGGGTAGCAGGAATACGAGCCGAGAATCCGAACCTGGCAGCCCAGCGCTTCGATTTCTTCGACGGCTGCCTGGAACAGGATCGAATCCCCGGCCACCAGCACATCGATATAGAAGTAATAATTTCCAAGTTTCTTTTTGGTTGGACGGGATTCGATCCGCGACAGGTTCAGCCTTCTCCAGGCAAAAGCCGACAGCACTTGATGCAGGGCGCCCGCGTAATCTTCCGGCAAAATGACCTGTACGCTTGTTTTTTCATGTTCACTTTCTTTGGATAAGTTCAGCGGTTCGGGGCCGATCAGCACAAAGCGGGTATAATTGTTATTGTGATCGGTTACCCGCTGCGCCAAAAGATCCAGACCGTAACGTTCCGCACCGAGCCGGGTAGAAAAAGCCGCCCAGCCGCTGCCCGGATGAGCCGCTGCCTGGGCGGCTCCTTCCGCGGTACTGCTGGCATTCTCCAATTCGGCATGCGGCAGATGCTCGGAGATGAAGGCCCGGCACTGCGCGATCGCAACAGGGTGGGAAAGCACTTTGCGTATTTTCGAAAAATCGACTGCCCCGTCTGCATCCGCAAATTCCTCCCGCCGTCCCACAAGATTCTGGATCGACGGGTATACCCATTCGGCCCGCATCGGAATATCGACTTCGTTAACGAGCCAATCCATGTGCAGACTGACGGAACCCTCGATTGTATTTTCGACCGGAATCACCGCGTAATCGGCTTCACCGTTCACTACGGCCATAAACACATCGGAAATGACTTTGTAATAAAGAAATTGAACCGGTTCATTTGCCAGCAGATAATCGACCGCTTCGTGAGAGACCGAACCGGCAGGAAGAAGAGCAATACGTTTCATGATGAAAGATCTCCTTTGATCATAGGCAAAAAGGGTTCCGAATAACTTCCGCTTTCGCAAACGGCACCTTCCAAATCGGGTTCGAGCCACAGGGTACGCGCCTCGATGCCGTTTTCCCGCATGACATTCTTCATAAAGGATTCAAGTTCGCTTTGACGTGTGCTCTCACGGTCAACGAGCGCGAGCAAAGTGGGTCCCGCTCCGCTCAAAGCCGCTCCGAGTGCGCCGTTCAGTGAAGCTTCGGCCAATATCTTTTCCATTCCGGGAACAAGAGCGGCCCGGTAAGGCTGGTGGATCCGGTCGCGCATGGCAAATTCCAGCAAGTCGAGTCTTCCCGATGCCAAAGCGGCGGTAAGCAGGGAAGAGCGGCTGATGTTATAAACGGCGTCCTGCAGACTCAACCGATCCGGAAGAACCGCGCGCGCCGCCGAAGTAGCCAATTCGAATTCGGGAATAAGCGCCAGCACCCGAAGATTCCGCGGCGGTTCGATCCGGACATAATCCGCGTGCTCGCCATCCCACGCCGCCGCAATAATACCGCCGAACAGCGAAGCGCCGACATTATCCGGATGACGCTCCAGTCCCGTAGCCAGGTCAAACAGACGGCTTTTGGAAAGAGGAGACTCGACCAGGGCATTCGCCGCTACCATTCCCGCAATAATCGCGGAAGCGCTGCTGCCCAAACCGCGCGTCAGCGGAATATCCGAACGCATTGCGATCGCAAGCTCCGGCGCTTCTTCTCCCGCCGCTTCAAACACGAGACGGGCGACTTTGTAAATCAGGTTTTCTTTGTCGGTCGGAATCCCTTCGAATCCTTCTCCTTCAAAGCGGACGCTTGTTTGCTCCGCCCGGCTCATTTCGATCCAAATATACAGGGAAAGCGACATCCCGAGCGTATCGAAACCGGGTCCCAGGTTAGCCGTACTGGCCGGCACTCTTACACGTACCGACCCGGCGCTTGCATTCTTCATCTTTCCGCTCCTTCCGACGACTGCGTGTTATCCTTCTACCCGATAGACGCTGACCACTCTGCGAACCACTTCAAGTTCTTCAAAGCGTCTCAACACCTTATCGATACTTTCCTTGCTCGCCTTGTGCGTGACGATCACGATCTCCGCATTCGGATTAAGCTCGTTGGGCTGTTGAACCACGGACGCCAGACTGACCTCGTACTCGGTGAAAATCTGCGTAATCCGTGCCAAAACTCCCGCTTTATCGTCCACATGGAGCAAAATGAAGTTTTTGAACGAGATTTCCGTATCGTTCTTGAGCCTTTTCGGTTTGTGCGGCGCGATATGCTTCAGTCCGTTGACGCCCAGCCGCAGATTCTTGATCACCGACACCAGGTCGGCGACAACCGAAGTGGCAGTCGGCATCTCGCCTGCACCCGCTCCGTAGAACATGGTTTCCCCTACCGCTTCTCCATGCACATAAACCGCGTTAAAAACACCGTTGACGGATGCGATCGGATGCGAGGCTTTGACCATGGTCGGCTGTACGCTGATCGAGATCGCATCGTCTTCGCGGTCGGCGATGCCGAGCAGCTTGATGACGTAACCGAGATTTTTGGCATAGGCGATGTCCGATTGGCTGACGCCCGTGATGCCTTTGACGCTCACATCGGCCAATTCCACGTTCGTACGGAAACCGAGTGTCCCGAGAATCGTCATCTTGCGGGCCGCGTCGAGCCCTTCGACATCGGATGTCGGATCGGACTCCGCATAGCCGAGCTGCTGCGCTTCGGTAAGCACATCCTCGTACGATACGCCTTCTTTGCTCATTTTGGTCAGCATGTAATTGGTCGTTCCGTTCACAATGCCCATAATTTTCGTGATCCGATCCGACGAGAATCCTTCGATCAGGGTACGGATGATCGGAATCCCGCCGGCTACACTCGCTTCATAAAAGACATCGCATTTCATTTCCTGCGCTTTGGCCAAAATCTCCGTGCCGTAAAGCGCCATCAAATCCTTGTTCGCCGTTACGATATGTTTGCCCCGGGCCAATGCTTCGAGAATATAGGTACGGGTCTGCTCGACGCCGCCCATCACTTCCACAATCACGTCGATCTCCGGGTCATGGATGACTTCCCAAGGATCGTCGGTCAATTTGGACGGATCGATCGGAATGTTGCGCACCTTTTCCCGGTCCTTGACCGAAATCTTTTCGATGATGATCGGCGAGCCCACTTGTCCGCTCAAGTCTTCCTGATGCATATCCACGATCCGGACGACACCCGTGCCTACCGTACCGAGACCGAGCAGTCCTACCTTTATCGGTTTGTTACTCACGTACATTTTCCTCCCCGTCCCTGTGCAGTTTCTGATTCGGTTCCTGTTTCGCCGTCTCTGCTGCCTGTTCCGATTTCCAAGCGATTGCCTGCCGGCTTATCCCTGTCCGATCACGACAACCCGGCTGACGCCCGCCAACGACTCCAGCGATGCCGTCAGTCCGCTCAGTTCATCGTGCAGCCGGGACGTTTCTACCGATAATACCACATTTGCCGTTCCCTGCAGGGGAATGCTCTGATTGATGGTCAGTACGTTCCCTCCGCTTTCCGCAATCAATCCCAATACTTTGAACAATACGCCCGCCCGGTGTTCCAGCAGAAGGGATAATGTCACCAGTCTTTCCCGATCCAACTGGTTGACCTGATGGATCCCGTCTTTGTATTTGTAAAAAGCGCTTCGGCTGATGCCTGCGATCGCTACCGCTTCATTAACCGTCTTCGCCTGGCCTCCTGCAAGCAGCTCTTTGACATGCAGGGTTTTCAAAATCGCTTCGGGCAAAATATCTTCTCTGGCCAGATAATAACGCTCTTTCATATAACGTCCTCTCCTTAAAGACTGATGTTTTCATATAGCGGACATTATATCGAAGAAACCAACTCAGCGTCAACCCTTTGCAGCAAAAAAGTTACACGACACGTTATCCTTGCAGAAAAACATCAACTTTTTTCAACAAAAAAGCGAAAGCCTGTTCCCCGAAATGGAGAAGGCTTCCGCTTTATTTTTTGTTTGTTTTTAATGTATCCCGATCGCACAGCAGCCCTAAGAGGCTGCGCCTGCGATCTTCCGAGGGTTTCATCGCATAGCGGCCATATTGGGCTGCGCCTGCGATCCCCTTAAGCTCACCCTACGGCGGTGGACAAAAAAAGCCGCCAAATCTCTCCCCGAGCCCTACATGAAGGCGAGGGAACTTCTTCCCTCTCCCCCATCCCGGCGAGCGGTTTGCGATTGGAGCGACTTTTGGCTTTCCCCTTACTGCCGGACTCGATTAGAGCCCGCAGAGGAAAACAACCCGGAGCGACAAGCGCAAACCGCTCGCCTGCTCAATAGTAACTGCTGCCCTCAACGAACTCGAACTCGAAGTCCGCGATCCGAACGATCGTGCCGTCCTTTGCACCGCGCTTGCGCAGCTCTTCGTCCACGCCCATGTGGCGCAGTGTACGTGCCAATTTAAGAATCGCATCGTGCGTAGTCAATTGCATCCGCTTCATCATGCGCTCGATTTGGACACTCTCCACAACGAACATTTCGTTCTCGCGCCGAACCGTAAAGCCTTCTTCTTTGGCTTCTTCGGCCCGGTAGACTTTGCGCTCGGTCTGATCGGTGGCTTCTTCGATAGCCGGAACGTCCGAAATCGAATCCAGCACATCGACTGCGCGATACATCAGTTCCTTCACGCCTTTACGGGTCAGCGAAGAAATCGACATGATCTCGAGATCCGGATTGATTTCCGCCACTTTTTCTTTGAAAATGCGGAGGTTTTCTTCCGAATCCGGCATATCCATTTTGTTGGCCGCGACAATCTGCGGACGCTTCTCGAGCTCCGCATTGTACAGCTTGATTTCTTCGTTAATCTTCAGCCAGTCGTCGAACGGATCCCGTCCTTCGGAACCGGACATATCCACGACGTGGATAATGACGCGGGTCCGCTCGACATGGCGCAGGAACTCGTGCCCCAGGCCGACGCCTTCGTGCGCGCCTTCGATCAGACCCGGCAGATCGGCCATCACGAAACTGCGGCCTTCGTCGATCTCGACGACCCCGAGGTTTGGCGTAATGGTTGTGAAGTGGTAAGCTCCGATCTTCGGCGTTGCTGCCGATACGACGGACAGCAGGGTCGACTTGCCCACGCTCGGGAAGCCGACCAGACCGACATCGGCCATGACTTTAAGCTCAAGCACGATATAGCGCTCTTTGCCTTCTTCGCCGTTCTCCGCAAGTTCCGGAGCCGTATTGTTCTGCGTGGCCAATTTAACATTGCCGCGCCCTCCGCGTCCTCCGCGAGCGACGACGATTTCCTGACCGTTACGGGTCATATCCGCCAGAACTTCCTGGGTATCGTCATCGATAATCAGCGTACCGGGAGGAATCCGGACAACCAAATGTTCGGCGTTCGCTCCGTACTGATTCTTGTTGCGTCCTTTTTCTCCGCGCTTGGCTTTGAAATGGCGCTGGTACCGGAAATCCATCAAGGTACGCAGACCTTCGTCAACGCGGAAGATAACGTCTCCGCCTCTACCGCCGTCTCCGCCGGCAGGTCCTCCGTTCGGTACATATTTTTCACGCCGGAACGCTACGACACCGTCTCCGCCGTCGCCGGCTTTTACATAAATCTTCGCTTTATCTACAAACATGAATGTCACCTCTTTTAAGTTTGAACAGGAAGCTTCCAACGGATCAGCGTGCCACCTTCGGCAGATACCGTCAGTAGCGAGTAGGACTCAAGTGCTTCCTGAACCGCACGATGCAGTACGGGCACAGCCTGCGGATCATTTTCCGGTTCGATGAACAAAGTCGCTTCCCCGCTCTCTTCGCCGAACACGATCCGCAGCGCCGGTTCCGAAACTTTGGCTGCCAGCCCCGAATAACGGTAAGCCGACAACCCCGCGCGCACGGCGCGAATCAATCCTTCTTCTTCTTCCGGCGTCAAGCTTCCGGCATAACACAGTTCTTCGTCCGCTTTGACATGCAGGGCCACTTCCCGATTCTCTCCCTTGACTGTCGTCAAATAGAAAACGAACTCGGGCAGACCCAGCTTTGCAATCCGGCTTTCTTTGTGCATTTCACCGCTGACCCGCGTGATAATCTCTTCGATCCGGTCGGTCTTACCCATCCGGGAATAGCCAAAAATCAGTTGAAGATCATTCATCCAATCGTGCCGCTGATGACTCAAAACATTCAGGAAAAAGTTCTGCAGCGATTGTCTTAAACGGTGAAGCTCGTTTTCCCTGCGGCGTTTCTCCTGCCTAGGCAGCAGAAAAAACACGGCAGCGAGCCAAAGCCCAAGCAGGACAAAGGTGAACGTTCCCGGAAAAATCCAAGCCAGAATCCAAGGAATTGCAGTAGACAGCGGCATCAATACGGATAAGTCTCTCCACCTTCTCATCGGCTCTCTCCGTTTCTGATCGTAGTAAAAATGACTTTGGGCCCAGCGATTTCGGCGGAAACGACTCAGTTTGAGTATACCCAGAATCCGAAAAAAATCCAAGGTGTCGGATCTTCGTTCCATTTACCTCGAATCTGCGCCTCTTCTACCTTTGAACAAAAAAAGACCTTCGGTACGAATACCGAAGGCTTCTTGATTACCGGTTAGGTCTTAGGCCTCTACGGAAGCTGCTACTTCAGCAACTTGCACCGGGTAGACGCTGACTTTTTTGCGGTCGCGGCCGAGACGTTCGAATTTCACAACGCCGTCGATCAGAGCAAACAAAGTGTCGTCTTTGCCAATACCTACGTTCGTTCCTGGGTGAATCTTCGTTCCGCGCTGACGGAAGATGATTCCGCCGCCGCGTACGGCTTGACCGTCCGCACGTTTAGCGCCGAGGCGCTTCGAGTGGCTGTCCCGTCCGTTTTTCGTCGAACCTACACCTTTTTTGGAAGCGAATAACTGGAGATCCAATTTCAACATGATGGTCTACCTCCTTCTTTGCTTATTTTGTAACCTTATCGATCCGAATATATTCACTGTAAGAAGTCACGATTGTTTCCAGCATGACCACCATCGATTCGAGAATCAACTCGGCTTGGGCCTTGGGTTCGTTCGATTTGAACGGCGGAAGGGTTCCGCTGAGAAAACCGTTCTTCATCCGGGTCTTCATTACCGCTCCGGTAAGGACTTCGACCGCATTCACCGTACCGACCGTAATGGCCGAAATGGCAGAGCAGACAATGTCTTCGCCGCGATTGGCGTAACCCGCATGACCTTCGACTTTAAAACCGGTAATTTTCCCGTCCGGCGATCTTACAATTTGGACGATAACCAAGTTATCAACCTCAATTATGCTTGGATTTTTTCGATCGTTACTTTAGTATACGGTTGACGATGGCCTTGTTTCTTGTGGTAGTTCTTTTTAGGCTTGTATTTGTATACAACAACCTTTTGGCCTTTACCGTGCTTCTCGACTTTTGCCGTTACGGTTGCTCCCGATACCATCGGTGCGCCGATTGTCAGTCCGTTTTCTTGGGAAACGGCCAGAACACGGTCAAACGTCACGCTTTCGCCGTCTACGGCTTCAAGCTTCTCGATGAACAATACGTCGCCCTCTTGGACTTTGTACTGCTTACCGCCTGTTTCGATAATTGCGTACATCTTCTTGCACCTCCTCATGTCTCAGACTCGCCTGGTTCGGGTGGATTCTTCGCAAAGCGAAGATCGCTTTGACCCGGCCTGTGCGGTTACAGCATGTTGTGCAATGTGAAATACACCGGCACACATACCAACGTATCTTAGCATGCTTTGCGATCGAAGTCAACGGTTATCAGCGAATCATAATTCGTCCCGTTCCTTCGCATGTCGAACAGGGTTCATAAAACAGCCCGGCCCCGCTCTCCCGTACCTTTTTGCGCGTCATTTCCAGCAGCCCAAGCTTGGTCCAGCCGACGATATGGGACTGGGTCCGGTCTTTCGACAGCTTTTCTTCGAGCCGGACAAGTACGCGCTGGCGGTTGCTCTCTTCCTGCATGTCGATAAAATCGACGATCACGATGCCGCCGACATCCCGCAGGCGCAGCAGGCGCGCAATTTCTTCGGCCGCTTCCAAATTCGTATCGGTTACCGTCGTCTCCAAGCTGCCGTCCGCTCCCGTAAATTTTCCCGTGTTGACATCCACCACCGTAAGCGCTTCGGTCTGATCCCAGATAAGCGTACCTCCACCCGGCAGCCAGATCTTGCGGCCGAAATCCCGGTGCAGTTGACGCTCGACCGGATAGGTCTCGAATAACGGCGTCGGGTCGCGATGCAGCCGCACCCGCGGCTGAACGCCCGGCATCATCCGCTGCATATAGAGACCTGCACGTTCGCGAGCCTCGGCATCGTCCAGGATCAGTTCGTCCGCGTTCGGATTAAACACATCGCGGATCATGCGCTGCGCAAGATCCAGATCCCGGAACAGCTCATGCGGCGCTTCGGTCGACTCGGCAAAGCTGCGGATCGAGTCCCACTGACTCCGCAGCCTTTTCAGTTCCTCGCCCAGGCTGTCATCGTTTCCGTCTCCCGCCGCCGTACGCAGGATCATGCCTTCGCCGGAACGGCGCAAATGCTCGCCAAGCGACTTCAACCGAACGCGTTCCGACTCGGGCTCGATCTTCCTGGAAACGGCAACGTAATCCGCTTCCGGCATGTAGACGATATACCGTCCCGGCAGCGAATAATGCATGGTGACCCGTGCGCCTTTGCCTCCAAGCGGCTCCTTGGTGATCTGCACCAGCACCTGCTGGCCTTTGCGGGCAATTTGTTCGATCGAAGGTTTGGTATCGGACTGTTTGTCCAGATGCGCGGGCAGCATGTCGTCGATATATAGAAAAGCGTTCTTCTTCAAACCGATATCCACAAAAGCGGCCTGCATGCCGGGCAGCACGTTGACGATGCGTCCTTTGTAAAAACTGCCGGCCATGCCGTATTCCCGCACGCGTTCCGCCGCAAATTCGATTAGCCGTCCGTCTTCCAGCAGTGCCGTCTCGGTCCACTCCGCTTCGTTATGCACAACCAATTGTTTCATGCTTCACCTCTTGCCCGGCATGCCGCCGGTAATCGGCGCAGTACGCGTATTGCGTCCGCCTCTACAGCACTAGACGCGCTCTCTTGTCGAAAAGTTTCGCCTTTGCTCCTCAGATGTAAAAAAGACCCTCCGCTTGAAAGCGGAAGGTCTTTTTGGTTAAGCCGACCCATTATCTGCCGACACCGAAAATTTTCTTGAACAAATTGAAACGCCCCTTCTTCTCGTCAAGCTGCATCAGGGGGACGGTATCTCCCTGTATACGGCGGGCGATGTTCCGGTAAGCGATCGAAGCTTTGGAATCGGGATTCATGACGGTCGGCTCGCCGGTATTGGCCGCCTTGATGACCATTTCGTCATCCGGCACAATCCCGAGCAGATCGATATTGAGTACCTGCAGCACTTCGTCCACATCCAGCATCTCGCCGGCTCTGACCATATTCGGCCGAATCCGGTTAACGATGAGTTTGGGCGAGCCGATATGCGAACTTTCCAGCAGACCGATAACCCGGTCGGCGTCGCGCACGGCCGCATTCTCCGGTGTGGTGACCACGATCGCCTGATCGGCGCCCGCAATGGCATTCTTGAAACCCTGCTCGATGCCGGCCGGGCAGTCGATCAGTACGTATTGAAATTCGTTCTTCAATTCGAGAATGATATCGCGGATCTGCTCCGGCGACACGGCGTTTTTGTCCTTGGTCTGCGCGGCCGGAAGCATGTAAAGCTCTTCGAAGCGTTTATCCTTAACCAGCGCCTGGTGCAGACGGCATCGGCCGTCGGCCACGTCGCAAATATCGTAAATGATCCGGTTCTCCAGCCCCATCACGACATCCAGGTTGCGCAGGCCGATATCCGTATCGACCAGACAAACCTTTTTGCCAAGCAGCGCCAGCGCCGTTCCGATATTGGCCGTGGTCGTCGTTTTGCCGACGCCGCCTTTTCCCGAAGTGACGACTATAGCCTCTCCCATTCTCTACACTCCTTTGAACACATTCAGATCCCGGCGCAACCGGGCAATATTCGCCATCTTGTCGATCTGCATCTGCCCGTCCAGAAGATAGGCGAATTCCATCTGCGTCTCGTGCGGATGGGAACTCTCCTCTTCGCCGCTGTCGGGCGGACGGCTGATCACTTCCGCAATCCGCAGCTGTGTCGGCGCAAGGTAGGAAGCGCCGACAATCGCATGTTCGCTGCCTTCCGAACCGGCATGAGCCATTCCGCGCAGTGCTCCGAGAATATAGATATCTCCGGTACAGACGATCGACCCGCCCGGATTGACATCTCCCAGAAAGAGCAGATTCCCGTCGTGCCTGAGCACCTGCCCGGAACGAACCATGCCGCTGATGGTCGTTACCGGTGTACGGAGCGCCGCCGTCTCGCGGACTTCGACCGACTTGAAGCCTTCAATCGAACGGACAAGCAGATTGCGTTTGGTTCGCAGTATATCCAAAATTTGCAGCTTTTGTTCGTCCGCAAGCTGGCGTCTGCCGAACTGTACGTCGATCGCGACAAGCGGGCCGCTCAAGATCGCCTGATGGCTGTTCTCCAGCATGTCCTGCAGTTCGGCCAACAGTTCATCGAAATCGCACTGTTCGTCCAGACGGAATACGAGGCCGTCCTTGATTCCCTTGATTGTAATGAGACTGCGTTTGATGGACATCTCCCCCGCTCCCCCTTCGACTGAATCTTTTCGAGACGAAGGTCCCTTTCTCCTGCACGAATCGTATAAAAGTTGCTGCCGCGCCTATTTGTTATCTTCTTTTTTGACCCGCAGCGGCATCTTGTCGAACTGCCGGCGGATCGGCACGTAAACGATCAGCGCAAATACCAGTCGGAACAGAAGATCGGGAATGATGTACTGGATGAGTGCCCAATCGTACGTCTGCTCGTTGAAATGGAACACCCTATAAATGCCGTACAGCATACTGTCCAATATGAAGCTGCCGAGCATAACCACGCTAAGCATCACCGGCAGCGGAGCTTTTGGAAGAGAAAAAACCAAGCCCAGCAGATAAGCGGTAAAGCCCATAGTAAACGCATACGGTCCCAGCATGGCTCCGTAATAGACGACATCGTGCAGCATCCCGAAGACGACACCGAGAGCCATCGCCGCGTAGCGGTGACGGTATACGGTCACAAACAAGATACAGACGAACACCAGATTCGGCATAAGATGCGGAATCCAGGACTGCGGCATGAACCAGGGCAGCACGCTGCCTTCGATCAGAAACAGAACGAATAGCAGCAAGGCGAGAATCTGCTTGCGCCAGGTCATGGCGTATCGTCTCCCTCCGCAGGCTCCGGTCCCGGAACAACGACGAACAGTTCTTTCCATTCCACAAAACTTGCCGAAGGGATAATCTTGGCCGTCTTCGTCAAACCGAACTCGCTCGATTCGATCGCTTTAACTTTACCCAGCACGATCCCGGCCGGGAATACGCCGCCGCTGCCCGAAGTAACGATGGTATCGTTAACGGCGATCACTTTATTCGGAACGTCGTTTTTGATACCGGTCATGACCAGAAGTTTTTCTTTGACATCGTAACTTTCGACAATGCCGAATGTTCCGGGCTTGCCGGTTGCGGTAGCGGAAATGGCGTAGCTGTCGGGCGACGTCAGACTCAGGGAAGTAATAAGCTGAACCGTAGACGTATAATCGGTCGTAGTGCTGATTATCCCGACCATGCCTTCGATACTCGTTACCGCCATGCCTACTTCGACCCCGTCTTTAGCACCGACGTCAATATTAATAGTCGGATTGTTAACGTCTTCGTTGACTGAAATAACCTGAGCAAATCGGAAATGTTTATCCGAATTCTTCGTCTGGTTTAGTGTAAAATCAAGATTCTTTTGAAGATCGATAACTTTGGTCTTCACTGACTCATAATCGATCAGCTCGCGATCAAGCTGGGCAACCTTGATTCTCAGTCTCTCATTCTCTTCGTAAACGCCGCCCAGCTCCGAAATGTCTTCGAAGAATCCGGACAGCGCCGACGCCGGTTTGTTGACAAGTTTCTGCGTATAGCCGACCGTGTCCTTGACGAATTTCTCCGGCCAGGTCAAGCCGATCCGATCGCCGAGCGTTACGCCCATCAGGGCGATAAACAGTACCAGCACGATCAGCAGGACAAACAGTTTCCGACTTCCAAGCATTCTAAACAGTTCGAACACCTTCTAACATCCATGAATTGTCCGTAAGCATGGTTCGCCTCCGGGTTAGCCGCGCTTGGAACGCGAATTGCTGGTTCCGCGGGATTTGAACAGGTGAATATTGTCGAGTGCGCGGCCTGTACCGATCGCTACGCAGTCCAGCGGGTTTTCGGCCACGATCACCGGCATCCCGGTTTCGCCGGCGAGCAGTTTATCCAGGTTGCGCAGCAGCGCGCCGCCGCCGGTCAGAACGATTCCGCGGTCCATGATATCGGCCGCAAGTTCCGGCGGACATTTCTCCAGCGTGACTTTGACCGCTTCGACGATTGCGCTCACCGTATCGGCCAGAGCCTCGGTGATTTCGTGCGAGGTGATCGAGATGGTCTTCGGCAGGCCGCTGACCAGATCGCGTCCGCGAATTTCGATCGTTTCCGGCGTTTCCAGTTGAATAGCGGAACCAATTTCCATTTTGAGCATTTCCGATGTGCGTTCACCGATCATCAGATTATACTGGCGCTTCACGTATTGAATAATGGACTCGTCCATTTCGTCGCCGGCTACGCGCACCGAACGTGCCGTTACGATCCCCCCGAGCGAGATCACAGCCACTTCCGTTGTGCCTCCGCCGATATCGACGACCATGCTGCCTGTCGGTTCCCAGACCGGAAGGTCCGCTCCGATTGCCGCTGCAAACGGTTCTTCGATCGTGTAAGCTTCACGAGCTCCCGCCTGTTTGGTCGCATCTTCGACCGCACGCTGTTCGACAGCCGTAATACCGGAAGGCACGCAGACCATGACGTTCGGATGACGCTGGAAGAACGAACGTTTCTTCTGCGCTTGGTTGATGAAGTATTTGATCATGGTCGCCGTCGTATCGAAGTCGGCGATCACGCCGTCTTTCATCGGACGGATTGCGCGGATATTGCCCGGCGTACGGCCGATCATTTTCTTCGCGTCTTCGCCGACCGCTTCAATCGTTTTGGTGTCGGTGCGGATTGCCACCACGGAAGGTTCTCTGACCACAATTCCTTTTCCTCGTACATATACCAGCGTGTTTGCCGTTCCCAAATCGATACCCAGATCTTTATTGCCCATCATTCTCTTAAACTCCCTCTCTCGTTCGTATTCGGATGTATTTTCAAGCGTATTTCATCTGCGGACAGCCGATTTTTACGGAAGCCGCTTCTGTTTCAGGCGCATAAATAAAACCCGTCCGTATAGGGACGGAATGCTCACATCAAACCCTGCTCTTTCAGACTTACATAGGTTCCGTCTCCCACCACGATATGGTCCAGCACATCGATCCCGACAATGCGTCCCGCTTCCACCAGCCTCCGGGTCAGCGAAATATCTTCCGGACTCGGAGCGGGGTCGCCGCTCGGATGATTGTGCGCGCACACGATCGAAGCGCTGCTGCACTTGATCGCCGCACGAAAGACTTCCCGCGGATGCACGATCGAAGCGTTCAAACTTCCGACCGACAGCGTTTCGGTGCCGATCACATGATTTTTCGTATTCAAAAACAGACAGACAAAATGTTCTTTGCGCAAATCGCGAAGTTCGACGGCCACCGCTTCATAGGCGTCATGCGGACTGCGCACGACGACTTTATCGGCGGAACTTCTGCGCGACAAACGAAGACCAAGCTCGATTCCGGCTTTGATCTGCACCGCTTTCGCAGGCCCGACTCCCTTGATCTGCATCAATTCGGACAGGTTCAAATCGGCCAGGCCTTTGAGCGTGCCCGCTTCGTTCAGCACACGCTGGGCCAGATGCACCGCCGATTCTCCCTGCCTGCCGGTCCGAATCAAAATGGCCAGCAGTTCGGAATGGCTCAGCGCTCCCGCGCCGTACTGAAGCATACGCTCTCTCGGCCGTTCTTCGCCCGGCAGATCGCGCAGCAGATGGACAGCTTGCGAATCCATGACGTTCCTCTTTTCGCAGGTTTCCGAAACCGGGTCCTCATGCGTGGTTCAAGCGGCGTTCCAATTATGTATGTCTACCGCAGGGCAGCCGAAAATACGGAACCTTATGGATTGGACGGCAGCAGATCGATCCCGAAGCCTTCGAGCATTTCGCCCAGCAGAGACAGAGGAAGACCCACTACCGTAAAATAATCGCCTTCGATCGATTCGACGAGCAGCGCTCCAAGACCCTGTATCGCATAAGCGCCCGCCTTGTCCATCGGCTCTCCGCTTTTCACATAATCTTCTATTCGCTGTTCGGTTAAGTCTTTCATGCGCACGCGCGTAAAGCGGTGACGAACTTCTCTTCGCCCGCTTGCCTTATGCAGACAGGCTACGCCCGTATAGACGAAATGTTCGCGTCCCTGCAGCATGCCGAGCATCCGGACCGCGTCTTGTTCATCCTCCGGTTTGCCAAGCACCGAGCCGTCCAATACGACGATCGTATCGCTGCCGACCACTACCCCTTCGCCGGGATACCTGTCCAGTACCGATTGGGCTTTGCGCAGTGCCAGTTCTTCGACGATCCGCTCCGGCGTCCAGTCTGCCGGAACCTCCTCTGAAGCTTTGCTGGGCTCGACAATAAAGTCTGCTCCAAGCGAAGCCAGCAGCTCCCGTCTCCGCGGAGAAGCGGAAGCCAGTATAATTTGACGGGCGTGTCTGTTGTACGAGTGATTGGTCAAAATGAAAAAGCTCCTTTGAGCCGGCCGGTACGCTGCCGCAGCACTCCGCTTCGCGTTCAACCGGTACTTCCGGGACGGCTTGGACGTCCGCGCGACGAACCGTTGGCGGTCCGCTCCACAACCGGAATACAGCTGCGGCAAGCCTTCGGCACAGCCGAAGCGCAGCTCCGTTGATCTGTTCGGCGCCCTTAAGGGTTCAGAACAAACATTATTATACGTGCTATCGGGCGGCAATACAAACTTAAATCGCTTAAGCGGCGCGGCGGGAAACAAAACAGCCGTTCCGGAAACGCCTAAGGCGATCCCGGAACGGCTGCGGCCGTCAGGCTTGTCTATGGACACCCGGCCTTTTTGAAAGTCAGGCGTTCTTGCGATTCCAGTCTTCCGCGAACGAGTGCGAGACTTTCCAGATATCGCCGGCTCCCATCGTAATCACGAGGTCCCCATCGCCGATACGGCCGGTCAGATCTTCCAGCACTTCTTCCTTCGTCGCCAGATAACGGGCATTCGGGTTGCTGTTCTGCCGGATCAATTCGGTCAGCGAAGAAGAATGTACCCCTTCGATCGGCTCTTCGCCGGCGGGGGAGTAGATATCGACGATAATCGCTTCGTCCGCGTCGGCAAAAGCACGGCTGAACGCGTCGAGCAGGAAAAAGGTCCGTGTATACCGCTGCGGCTGGAACACGGCAACAATCCGTTTGCCTGTGGATTTGGCGGCGCGCAGCGTCGCTTCAATCTCGGTCGGATGATGCGCGTAATCGTCTACGACCAAGGCACCGGCCGTATCGGCCAGCACCTGGAAACGCCGCTTGGCGCCGTTGAATTTGGACAGCCCTTCCGCCGCTTCCTCGAAAGGAATACCCGACTTGATGCAGGCGATCAGAGCGGCTGTCGCATTATAGACATTATACTTGCCCGGTACGAACAGGTTCACCCGGCCAAGTTCGCGGCCTTCGGTGCTCACGGTAAACGAAGAACGGCGATCGCCCAGCTCGATCTCCGAAATCCGGTAATCGGCACCTTCGCCCATTCCGTACGTGACGAGTTTGCAGCTGAGCTGCGGCATCAATTCGCGCAGGTTCTCGTCGTCGCCGCAGACGATCGCGCAGCCTTCTTCGCGCGTCTGGTTCAGAAACTGGACATAGGCTTCCTTGATTTTCTCGAAGCTGCCTTCGTAATTCTCCAGATGGTCGGCTTCGATATTGGTAACGATGCTGATGTACGGATGATACTGCAGGAACGTACCGTCGCTCTCGTCGGCTTCCGCCACGACGTATTCGCTTTTGCCGGCTTTGGCATTGGTGCCGAAGCCCACAATCTCGCCGCCGATAATATAGGTCGGATCGGTGCCGCATTCTTCCATCGCAAGCGCGGTCATCGACGATGTCGTCGTCTTGCCATGGGCTCCCGCCACCGCGATGCCTTTGCGCTCGTTGAGCAGGCGCGCCAGCATCTGCGAACGGTGCAGCGTCGGAATGCCGAGGCGCTGCGCTTCCACGCGCTCCACATTGTCTTCCGGCAGTGCGGTCGAATAAACGACCGTATCGGCACCCTGTACATATTCGGCTTGGTGGCCGTAATGGATTTCGGCGCCTCCATCAACCAGTTTTTTGGTGAGGCTTTGTTCCGCCACATCGGATCCCGTGATCTTATATCCCATTTCCAGCAGTACCCGGGCAATCGCGCTCATACCGTAACCGCCGATGCCGATGAAATGGATGTGTTCTGTCTTTTTCATAATACGTTTCACCAACCTTTCTCAGAATCGGCCTGGTGCAGCAGCTGCGCACGCACGTCGGAGATCAAATACAGCGTCCCGGAAACAACCCCGAGGTCTTCCGGTCCGATTGAAGCTTCGAACTGTGTTAAAGCCGTTTTCCATTCGGGCTGCACGACGATGCGAAGGTCCGGCTTGGCGTAATCCGCCCGCAGTCCCTCCGCAATCTCGGCCAGCGCCGAAGCATTCATTTTTTTGCGAAAATCCGGTTCCGTCAAGATCAATTCGTCGACCAAAGGCAGAATCGATTTGAAATAGTCCTCGTGGCTTTTGGTGGACAGCATGCCCATCATCAGTACCAATCGGCCGTAGGTCCAGCCGCTCTGCAGACTTTGTGCCAGCGCCGCCGCCCCTTCGGGGTTGTGCGCGCCGTCCATGAGAATCCGCGGCTCCCGGCGAACCAGCTCCATACGTCCGGCCCAGAATGTTTCTTTGAATCCGGCCGCCGTTTTTTCGTCGTCCAATTGGAACGCCATGTATTGGCGGAGCAATTCGAGCGCCATGAAAGCGCCCGCCGCATTCTCCAACTGATATTCTCCCCGCAGGGAAAGGGACAGATCAAAATCCCGGAACGGTCCTTTGAAATGCAGGCTTTGTCCGCTTTCTCCGCTCTGCGTTTGTTCATAGGAGAACTGCTCGCCCGCCACGTAACAGCTGCTTCGGCGTTCATGCGCCGTCCGCTTGATGACTTCCAGCGCTTCCGGCTGGCTGACGCTTGTGACGACAGGGACGCCGGGTTTGATAATACCCGCTTTCTCTGCCGCAATCTTCTCCAAGGTGTCGCCGAGAATATCCATGTGATCGTGGCCCACATTCGTAATGACCGAGAGAACCGGATTGACGAGGTTCGTCACATCCATGCGGCCGCCGAGCCCCGTCTCCCAAATGACGACATCCGGGAAACACACTTCGGCGTAATACAAAATCGCAAGCGCCGTCGAGACTTCGAACATGGTCGGCGAACCGAGTTCGGTCTCCGCCAGGTTCTCCACGACGGGGCGCAGCTTATTCGACAGCTTAAGCAGCACGTCGTCCGGAATGTCCGCACCGTTATATTGAAAACGGTTCGTGAACTTTGTGATATACGGCGACGTGAACGTGCCGACATCATAACCGTTGGCAATCAGCGCACGGGTCAGAAAAGCGCAGGTCGATCCTTTGCCGTTCGTACCGGCGACATGAACGAACTTCAGGCGGCGGTGCGGATGCCCGAAATGTTCCATCAGGGCTTCGATTCGCTCAAGGCCCGGACGGATCCCGAACGGGATAAGCCCATTGATCCAGTCTACCGCTTCCGCATAGGAAGCCAGGGACGCCGAAGCGCCCCGGTCGTTGTTGTCCATGGCTGACCCACCTTACCCTTTCAATTCGGCAATACGGGCCAGTACCTTGTCGCGCTTGTCGGAATAATCGGCCTGCTTGGCGCGTTCTTCTTCGATGACATGCGCCGGAGCTTTTGACGTGAAGCCCGGATTGGAGAGCTTCTTGTCGACGCGCTCCACTTCGGACGTCAGCGTTTTGACTTCTTTTTCAAGCCGGACAATCTCTTGGGCGATATCGATCAGACCCGCAAGCGGCAGGTACAACTCGGCCCCCGTGATCACCGACGTCATCGCTTTGTCCGGCGCCTGCAGATCCAGCCCGCTGGCATATTCGGACGTGTTGCAGAAGCGGCGGATATACCCTTCGTTGGCGCTCAGGATATCCAGCATCTCCGGCGAAGTGGCTTTGATGTTCAGCTCGATCTTTTTGCTCATCGGCACGTTTACTTCGGCGCGGATGTTGCGGACCGAACGGATGACTTCCATCAGCAGTTCCATTTCGCGCGCGGACGCCGGGTTCTCGAACGACTCGTCGTAATTCGGCCACTGGGCCAGCGTAATGGTCTCGCCTTCGTGCGGCAGATGCTGCCAAATTTCTTCGGAGATAAACGGCATGAACGGGTGGATCATGCGCATCGTGCGGTCGAGCACGTAAGCGAGCACGGACTGCGTTTTCTTCTTTGCCGCTTCGTCTTCGCCGTACAGCGACAGCTTGGCGAATTCGATGTACCAATCGCACAGATCGTCCCAGATGAAGTTATACAGCAGGCGCCCGGTTTCCCCGAATTCGTACGAATCGATCAGACGAGTAATATCGCGGGACGTCTCGTTCATCCGGTGCAGGATCCAGCGGTCGGCCGTCGTCAGATCGCCGGTGATATCGATCTGGTCGTAGGTGAATCCTTCAAGATTCATCAGGGCGAAACGCGAAGCGTTCCAGATCTTGTTCGCAAAATTGCGGATCTGTTCGACGCGTTCCCAGCGGAAGCGCAGATCCTGTCCCGGCGTGATGCCGGTGGACAGCATGAAGCGCATGGCGTCGGCGCCGTATTTCTCGATCACTTCGAGCGGATCGACGCCGTTGCCGAGCGATTTGGACATTTTGCGTCCTTCGCTGTCGCGCACCAAACCGTGGATGAGCGTATCTTTGAACGGCATTTTGCCGGTAAATTCATAGCCTTGGAAGATCATGCGCGATACCCAGAACGGAATGATGTCGTAACCCGTAACGAGTACATCCACCGGATAATAGCGTTTGAAGTCGGCGCTGTCTTCGTCCGGCCAACCCATCGTCGAGAACGGCCAGAGCGCCGAGCTGAACCAGGTATCGAGTACATCGTTGTCTTGAACCAGATCGTCGCGGCCGAGTTTCTCGCGCGCTTCTTCTTCGGTCTTGGCTACGACCATCTCGCCCGTTTCCTGCGAATACCAGGCCGGGATCCGGTGACCCCACCACAGCTGACGGGAGATACACCAATCGCGTACATTTTCCATCCAGTGCAGATAGGTCCGCTCGAAGCGGTCGGGTACGAACTTCACGCCTTCGCCGGATTTCTGTGCGTTTACGACCGGTTCCGCGAGCGGTTGCATTTTGACGAACCACTGCGTGGACAAATAAGGCTCGACAACGGCGTCGGTACGCTCGCTGTGTCCCACCTGATGCAGATGGTCTTCGATCTTGATCAGGACGCCCTGTTCCTTGAGGTCGGCCACGATTTTCTTGCGGCAGTCCGCGCGGTCCATTCCTTCGTACGGACCGGCTTCGCCGTTCATGATGCCGCCTTCGTCCATGACGATGATCTGCGGCAGGTCGTGGCGCTGGCCTACTTCAAAGTCGTTCGGATCGTGCGCCGGCGTAATCTTGACCGCGCCGCTGCCGAAGTCTTTTTCGACATACTCATCGGCGATGACCGGAATCTCGCGCCCGATGATCGGCAGAACAAGCGTCTTCCCGATCATGTCTTGATACCGCTCGTCTTCCGGGTGAACGGCAACGGCCGTATCGCCCAGCATCGTCTCCGGGCGTGTCGTGGCGACCGTGATCGACCCGCTGCCGTCTTTGAGCGGATATTCCAGGTGATACAGATGTCCCTGCGTTTCCTTGTATTCCACTTCGATATCCGACAGCGCGGTACGTGCGGCGGGGTCCCAGTTGATAATGCGTTTGCCGCGGTAGATCAGGCCTTTGTCATACAGCTTGACGAATACTTCCTTGACCGCTTCGGACAATCCTTCGTCGAGCGTGAAGCGTTCGCGCGAATAGTCGAGCGACAGACCGATCTTTGCCCACTGGGCTTTGATGTTGGCGGCATACGTTTCTTTCCATTCCCACGTCTGCTCCAGGAATTTCTCGCGGCCCAGATCGTGGCGGGTTACGCCCTGTTCGCGCAGTTTCTGTTCGACTTTGGCCTGCGTGGCGATACCGGCATGGTCGGAGCCCGGCAGCCAGAGCGCGTCGTACCCCTGCATCCGCTTGGTGCGAACCAGAATATCCTGCAATGTAAAGTCCAGCGCGTGGCCGATATGCAGCACGCCCGTTACGTTTGGCGGCGGAATAACGATGGTATACGGCTTCGCTTCCGGCACGCGGCCCGCTTTGAAGAAGTCATTCTCCATCCAATACGTGTACCATTTTTGCTCCGCGGACTTCGGATCGTAAGTCGTCGGCAGCGACGTTTGGTTTTCGTTACTTTGAATATCCGACATCGGACAGCCCTCCCGTTATTCGTTCATTGGATTTTGTCTGAAAAACGATTAGAAAACAATAAAAAAAGCCCTTCGTCGCAAAGGACGAAAGGACTTGCTTTCGCGGTACCACCTTTGTTCCGCAACCCACCGTTTTTCGAAGAAAAATCGGTAACCTTTGTAAGACGCCTATTCGTTTTCCCAAGGAAAATCGGTGTCCTTACAAATCACCTGTACGTTTTCTGAAAGAAAACCGTTCATCTTCCCGGAATCTCTCCGAGAAGCAGGCGTGCTTGTTCGGCATTTTGGCTGCGGCACTCGTACGGATAACGGCCGTAAACCGGTCTTTCCTAGCTTTTGGCAATCAAGCAATCGAAGGACAAAAGGTTCAGAAAAACGACTCCCGGGCGACTTCGGCCAGCTTCGGTCCTGCGGAATCTTCCAGCCTGATGGATTCCGCTCTCTGAAGGGTCTGCTGCCTACTCTTCCCGTTCCCCGTCTTTGATTTAAAAGTTCATGAATATCCTTTATCATACCGTGAGCTTCCCCGCTCGTCAATGATTCTTCGCGAAAGCTGTCACGTCATGACAGACGATCGAGCAGATCTTCCATATCGCCCGGCAGCGGAGCGGAAATTTCGATCTGTTCGCCGCCAAAAGGATGTCTGAACTTCAACTTTTCCCCGTGCAGAGCCTGACGGTTCAGCCGATCGGCGGGGCCGCCATACAGCGTGTCGCCGATCAGCGGATGGCCGGCATGGGCCATATGCACCCGAATCTGGTGCGTCCGGCCGGTCTCCAATACGAGCCGGACCAGACTGGCGCGGCCGCCGGCCAGCGTCTCCACGACTTCGACGCGAGTGAGCGCGTCCTGTCCGCCGGGAGAAATCCGCCGGCGGCTGTTATGATGGCGATCGCGGCCAATCGGCGCGTCGATTACCCGCAGGGAAGGCGCGACCCTACCCTGCACGATCGCCAGATAGACGCGGCCGATTTCTTTGCCGCGCATCTGCTCGTCGAGCGCCTGCCGCGCGAGCTCGCCCTTGGCGTACAGCACCGGCCCGGACGTATGCTCGTCCAGCCGATGCACATGATGCACGGCGCAGGCTTCGCCGTGCATTTGGTAATGCGCGGCGACGGCGTTCGCCAGCGTCAGGCGCTTCGCGCCTCCGTCGGGATGCACCGGCATCCCGGCAGGCTTATGGACGACGAGGCAGAAGTCGTCCTCATACAGCGCTTCGATCCCGTCTTCCGTCCAGACGGGATCGAAGCCAAGGTCTTCGTCCGGGCGCAGCCGCAGCCGCACGCGGCCGCCCCGGACCTGCATTTCGCCCGCGTGCAGCAGCCGGCGGGCCAGCTTCTCCGGCACGCCCAGCGCAGCGGCGGCGGAGATTTCCAGCCCGGCAGCCGTTACCGCGCCCAGGTCTTCCGCTTCCCGTCTTCCTTCATCTTCTTCGCTCCGGGGAGTCTTGGCCGGCAGCGCCGTCTCGACCCACTCGCCGCGGCGCGTCCAGGAACGCGCCATCAGAGCGAACGCAGCGCGCTGCGGTGCGCGTCGATCGTGGCATCGATATCGGCGTCGCTGTGCACGCCCGATACGAACATGCCTTCAAACTGCGAAGGCGCCACGCTGACACCGCGGTCGATCATGGCGGCGAAATAACGGCGGAACAGGTCCAGATCGCTGGCTTTGGCCGTGTCGTAATCGACGACGGGACCTTCGTTAAAGAACGGGCAGACCATCGAACCGACCCGGTTGATCGTCACGGGGATGCCCGCTTCCCGAGCGTTATTCTCGAAGCCCGCCTGCAGACGCGCCCCCGCTTCTTCGAGGCGTTCGTAAACGGCCGGCGTCAGCAGGTTCAGCGTCGTATACCCTGCGGCCATCGCCAGCGGATTACCGCTGAGCGTACCCGCCTGGTAGATCGGACCGCTCGGAGCGATCTGCTCCATGATCTCCCGCTTGCCGCCGTAAGCGCCGACCGGCAGGCCGCCGCCGATCACTTTGCCGAAGCAGGTCAGATCGGGCGTGACGCCGAAGCGCCCCTGCGCCGAATTCAGGCCGACGCGGAAGCCGGTCATCACTTCGTCAAAAATCAGCAGACTGCCGTAACGCTCCGTCACTTCGCGCAGCCCTTCCAGGAAGCCCGCTTTTGGAGGAACGACGCCCATATTCCCGGCAACCGGTTCAACGATGACGCAGGCGATCTGTTCGCCGAACTTGTCAAAAGCCACCCGGAACGAATCCAGGTCGTTGTAAGGCACCGTAATCGTATTCGAAGCTACGGATTCCGGTACGCCCGGACTGTCCGGCAGCCCCAATGTGGCGACTCCGGAACCCGCTTTGATCAGCAGACTGTCGCCGTGGCCGTGATAGGAACCTTCGAACTTCAGAATCTTGTCCCGCTTGGTCACTCCCCGCGCAAGGCGGATCGCGCTCATCGTGGCTTCGGTGCCCGAGTTGACCATGCGCACAATATCGACCGACGGGACCCGTTCGGCGACGAGCTTGGCCATTTCGGTTTCGAGCAGCGTCGGGGCGCCGAAGCTTGTGCCTTTGGCAGCCGTTTCCTGCAGGGCGCGTACAACCTCGGGATGCGCATGCCCCATAATCAGCGGTCCCCAGGAACCGACATAATCGATAAAGGTATTGCCGTCGATATCATAGACCCGGCAGCCTTCTCCGCGCTCGATATAAACCGGTGTCAGGCCGACCGATTTGAATGCCCGGACCGGACTGTTGACGCCGCCGGGAATATACTTTTTGGCCTCTTCAAAAGCGGCACTTGAACGGGTGTCGACGCGTTTGGATACGGATTCGTTCATGAAATCACTCCTCGGAAAATGGATCGTCCGGCAGCTTCGCGCCGGAATGCGGCGAAAGGCCGGACGTTGAACCGATCCGTTGGGAATCGGTCTTGGAACGCCGTTTTGCCCGATTCAGTTCCGGGCTTCGCGCAGCCAGCGGGCCGCATCTTTGGAATGATAGGTGATAATGATATCGGCGCCGGCGCGTTTGAGTCCGGTCAGCAGCTCGAGTACGATCGCTTTTTCGCTAATCCAGCCGTTGGCCGAAGCCGCTTTGACCATCGAATACTCGCCGCTGACGTTGTAAGCGACCAGCGGCAGATCGAATTCGTTCTTGATGGTACGGATAATATCCATATAAGCCAAGGCCGGTTTGACCATCAGCATGTCCGCGCCTTCCTGCACATCGCTTTCCGCTTCGCGGATCGCTTCCAGAGCATTGGCCGGGTCCATTTGATACGTTTTGCGGTCCCCGAACTGGGGTGCGGACTCGGCAGCTTCGCGAAACGGCCCGTAGAAAGCCGACGCATACTTGACCGAATAGGCCATGATCGGAATTTGATCGTAGCCCGCCTCGTCCAATCCTGCACGGATCGCCAGCACGTAACCGTCCATCATATTCGAAGGGGCGATGATGTCCGCTCCCGCTTCCGCCTGCGATACGGCCGTCTGCACGAGCAGCTTGAGCGACTCGTCGTTCAGCACATCGCCGTGTATATGACCGTCCCGCTCGAAAGTATGCACCATTCCGCAGTGACCGTGATCCGTAAACTCGCACAAGCACGTATCGGCTACGACAAGCAGGTCCGGATGCCACTCTTTGACTTTGCGCGTCGCCTGCTGGATGATTCCATCCCGCGCATAAGCTTCGGTTCCCAGGCTGTCTTTCGTTTCGGGAATGCCGAACAAGATGACCGCTTTGATGCCCAGTTCCGCAATTTCATCCACTTCGCCGCGGAGCGTATCGAGCGAGAATTGGTACACTCCCGGCATCGATCCGATTTCTTTTTTTACGCCTTCGCCGTAAGTGACGAAGATCGGCATGATAAAGTCGTCCGCGCTGATCGCCGTTTCGCGCACCATGCTGCGAAGTGCCGCGGTGCGGCGCAGACGGCGATGTCTGACTGTAGGAAATGCCATGATAAAAAACTCCTTTATTTATAAATTGAGCGAAGAATCCGCCGATCGCGGCCGAGTGCCGCTTCGATCCGGCTTCGCCTGATTCCGACCTTGTTTCTTATTTAACCGTTCCAGGCAGAATTATTCCCGCAGCAAACCGGCCGGATCTCCCCCAGAGGAATCCGGCCTTCGTTACCCGCTTCACAAATCCATTTTGTTCGTGCTTGCTTTCCAGACGCAAAGCGCGGTCAACAGTCCTTCGATGGTGGCTTCTTCCGCCAGCAGATCGACGTTCAATCCGGATTCCTTGGCCGTTTTGGCCGTTTGCGGACCGATACAGGCGATCGTGGAGCGATTCAGGAGAGCCGCCGGGTCCGCTTCCCCCATCCGTTTTAGTACCGCAATCAGATTGCGGACAGTCGACGAACTGGTGAACGTCACCGCGTGAACTTTGTCTTCCTGCAGCAGATCCAGCAGTTCTTCGTCGTCTTCTCCCGTCAGCACGGTCTCGTACGTATCAAGTTCCGTCACTTTAAGTCCGCATGCGCGCAGCGTCTCGGACATCCAGGTACGGGCCAGATCGCCCCGAGGCAGCAGCACGCACTGCCCCGGCAGCATCCGCTCTCCGTAAGAGGCAATCATGCCTTCGGCGTCGAACGTCTCCGGCGGAGCTTCGCAGCGAATACCGCGGCTGCGAAGCGCTTCGATCGTGGCCGGTCCCACCGCCGCAATCTTGGCCCGGTGGAATGCCCGGACATCCAGGTCCTCTCTGTCCAAATGTTCGAAGAAATACTCCACGCCGTTTACGCTGGTAAAAAAGATCCAATCGTAACTCTCTGCCGCCGCAAACGCTTCGCGAATCGCCGCAAGTTTGTCTTCTCCTTCGGGCATGACGGTCTCGATCACGGGGAATTCATACGGCTCTCCGCCAAGTTCTTCGATCCGGTCGACCAGTTCGCTGGCCTGGCTGCGCGATCGGGTGACGAGGATGCGGCGTCCGAACAGAGGCATCTGTTCCGCCCATTGGAGACGGTCCCGCTGTCCGACAACATCGCCTACTACGATAACCGCAGGAGGCCTGAATTCGCGTTCGGCTACCTTCTCCGCAATATCCGCCAGCGTGCCGACAAGCGTCTCCTGTTCGGCGCGGGATCCCCAGCGGACCAAGGCGACCGGCGTAGAAGCCGGGCGGCCGTGTTTCAGCAGCTGCGCCGTAATATGTCCGATCTGGGCCACGCCCATCATGAACACCAGCGTGCCGGTCGCGTTCGTTACCTTGTCCCATTTGATCATCTTGTCGAGTTTCTCGGGATTCTCGTGTCCCGTGATGACCGAGAACGAGGAAGCCAGATTCCGGTGTGTAACCGGAATGCCGGCATAAGCGGGAACAGCGATCGAAGACGTAATCCCCGGTACGATCTCGTAGACGATATCGTGCTTGCGCAGTTCTTCCGCTTCTTCGCCCACGCGGCCGAACACGGTCGGATCGCCGCCTTTGAGACGCACGACGACCAGGCCTTCAAGCGCCAGATCGACCAGCAGCTTGTTGATATCTTCCTGCTTCATCGTATGGCGTTCCGTCCGTTTGCCGACATAGATCTTCCGGGCTCCCGGTTTCATCTGACGCAGCAACCTAGGACTGGCCAACCGGTCGTACACGACCGCATCGGCTTTTTTGATACATTCCAGCCCTTTGATCGTAATCAGTTTGGCATCGCCCGGGCCTGCACCGACCAGATATACTTTTCCCTTGCTCATCCGCTCAACCCCTCGCCTGTTCAAGAATCCCGTCCGCGCCTTTATCCGCCAGCATCCGGGCCACTTCGCGTCCCAATGCTTCCGGATCGGTTCCGGACGCGGACTCTTTCAGCAGGACGCTGCCGTCGGGCCGGCCGACAAGACCCGTGAGATTCACCGTAGCGCCGTCTTCGCCCAACACCGCATACGCGCCGATCGGAACCTGGCAGCCGCCGTTCAGCGACAGCAGCAGCGAACGCTCGGCCGATACCGTAAGCGCCGTATCGGCATCTTGGTAACGCGCCAATAGTTCCCGCAATTCCGCGTCGTTCTCCCGGCATTCAATGCCAAGCGCACCCTGGCCGACGGCCGGCAGACAGATCTCGACAGGAATATAGGAGGTAATGCGGTCTTCCCACCCCATACGCTTAAGACCGGCTGCCGCCAGCAGAATCGCATCGAATCCTTCGCTCTCCAGCTTGCGCAGACGCGAATCGATATTGCCGCGAATCCATTCCAGCTTCAGGTCCGGCCGGTAGGCCAGCAGTTGGCTGGAACGCCGCAAACTGCTCGTCCCCACTTTGGCCCCGTGAGGCAGGCCGTCGAGATCGACTCCTTCCCGGGAGATCAGACAGTCCCGGGCATCCTGGCGCAGAGGCACCGCTCCGTTGATCAGCCCCTCCGGCAGCACGGCAGGCATATCCTTCATGCTATGTACGGCCATATCGATTTCACCGTCAAGCAGCGCCTGTTCGATTTCTTTGACAAACAATCCTTTGCCACCGACTTTCGACAGGGTCACATCCAGGATCCGGTCGCCTTTGGTAATGATTTTTTTCACTTCAAAACCGACGGCGAGGCCCAGATCGCCGGCCAGGCGTTCCAATTCCCCGATCACCTGGTTCGTCTGCGTCAGCGCCAGCGTGCTTTGTCTCGTTCCCACTACGATTGTACGCATTTGCTTTATTCCTCCCGCTCTTTCGCTATCCATGCGGCGGCTGCGGCTTCGCTCCACGGCACGAATGTCTCTTTTCTGATCTGGTCCAGTATATCCTTTTCCGACAGTTTTCGCATCAGCCGATGCCGGATTTCGGGATCGTCCACAAGCTCTCTGACCTGTCTGCGCATAAAAAAAAGAAACTCGGCATACGTTTCGTATTCATCGCCGAAACGTTCGTCGAGTTCCCGAATCAGCGCGGACGCCGCGGCCGGGCCGGCACCGGACGTCGACGCCGCTACCACGAGCCTGCCCCGGCGCATAACCGCCGGATGAATAAAGTCGCCCGATTCCGCACGGCTGGATACATTGACGAACGCCCCGAAGCGGCGCGCCGCTTCGGCCAGCCGTTCGTTCAGCGCTTCGTCGCCGCTGGCCGCATAAACCAGACGGAACCCCTCGGGATCTTCTTCGGAAGCTTCCCGTACGACCCAGCGCAGCTTACCCGCCTTCTCGAGCTTTCGAATCTCTTCACCCGCTTCGGGACTGACTACGGTAATCACGGCGCCGGCCGCGGCCAGCTGTCCCGCTTTCCGACCCGCTATTTTCCCGCCGCCGATCACCAGCACCTCCATACCGCTTACGTCGAGCATAATCGGCATATATTCCGTCATGCGATCAACCCCCGTTCCATTTGTGATACTCGGAAAAAGCGTTGCTCAGCAGGTTGATAATCACCAGCGCGTAGCCTACCAGCGTCCACTTGGCGATCGAAAATCCGGAATATTTGCGTGTGCGCTTCAGCAGGAAGTAGAGCCCGTATACCGCAAGAGCGGCAAATGTCGTAATGCCTTTGACATCAAGCAGCATCTCCCAGCGCTTCTGGGCGACAATCAGCAGAAAAGCGACCAGCAGCGAGACGATCAGGAGCGGCGTACCGGTCAGCACCGACAGATGCGCCCAGCGTTCCGTCTGCTCCAGACTGGGCAGCCGGCGGACCGTATCGTTCCATTTCTTTTTTTTGAGCATGGCGTACAAGAACAGATACAAGATGCCGAATACGGCGGCGATCGTCAGAGCTACAAGGCTCAGATTCGCCAGCACCACATGCAGAATCAGCAGCAGCTGCTGGGTGTATCCGATATGATCCGCATGTTCGCCTACCGGGAACCAGAATTCGTTCAGCACGCTGGCCGTAAATCCGACGATGCCGAGCAGCAGCACGACAAATTCGGCTTTTTGGGTCAAGGCTAATCCGACACCCGTCAAAGTCAGCACAAAGATGAACAAAAACAAGAAATCGTATACGGAAAACAACGGTACCCGGCCTTCGATGACGATGCGTACGACAATTACAGCAAACTGCAGCAGCGCCGTAATGCCAAGAAGCCCTGCGCCGATCCGCCGCGATCTCACGCTGCGGCTTACGCAATCGGAGAAATAGAACAGAAGGCTCAGGGCATAGATGTAAATCATAAGCTCGATCAAACTCGCAAGCAGCAGCATGCCGTTCACCTGCCTAGAAGACTGCCGGACGCAAGGTAAAAGCCGAACTGTCCGCAGTCGATTTAACCGATTGTCGTTCAACGGCCGGTTCGGCCTCTTCAAGTCTCGACTCCAAAGCAAAAATTTTCGTGAACATGTCGACCGCTTCGGCGCCGTTTTTGTCCGCCGCCATCTCTTTGACCCGATTGATCGGATCGTGCATCATCTGGTTGGCTACGCTTTTCATCAGTCGGCCAATCACTTTGCGCTGGCGCTCGTCCAGTTCCGGCAGTTTGTTGAACAAACTTTCGAGCGTCTCTTGATGAATATCGGCCGCTTTGTCCTGCAGGGCGCGAATGACGGGACGAACGCCCAGCGTCTTCAACCAGCCGTAGAAATTGTCCGATTCCTGCTCGATCATCCGCTGGATCTTGACGGCTTCCGCGCGGCGAAGTTCCATATTGCTCTCCACGATGCCTTCGAGGTCGTCAATATCGTACAGGAACACGCCCGGCAGTTCGGCGATCGCCGGATCGATGTTGCGCGGTACCGCGATGTCGATCATGAACAGCGGCCGCGAACGGCGCGATGCCGAGAGTTCCTTGACTTGCTCACGGGTCAGCACATAATCCGAAGAGCCGGTCGAACTGATCACGATGTCGACTTCGCCAAGCATGGCGACGCCTTCGTTCAGCGTGCAGGGCACGCCGTTAAACTTGCCGGCCAGCTCGCGCGCTTTTTCCAGTGTGCGGTTGGCTACGATGACCTGGGCTGCGCCGCTCGCATACAAATGTTTTACGGTCAGCTCGCTCATTTTTCCCGCACCGAGAATCAGCACTTTTTTGTCGGTAAACATCCCGAAAATGCGTTTGCCGAGTTCGATCGCCGCATAGCTGACCGAGACTGCGTTTTCGCCGATCGACGTTTCGGAATGGGCGCGTTTGCCAAGGGTAACCGCCTGTTTGAACAGCATGTTAAACCAGGTTCCGGTCGCTTTTTCCGTCTGTGCCATCAGAAATGCCTGTTTGACCTGACCCAGAATCTGCGTCTCGCCGAGTACCATCGAATCGAGCCCGCAGACCACGTTCATCAAATGTTCGACGGCCCGTTCGTCTTCGTACATATAAAGGTGCTGGGTGAATTCGGCTTTGGGAATCCCGAACCACTGCTCCATAAAATTATGAATATAAAAAGCGCACATATGCAGCCGGTCCACCACGACGTACAATTCGGTGCGGTTGCAGGTGCCTACGATTACGCCTTCCAGAACGCTTTTGGTTTCTTTCAGTCGATCGAGCGCCTCCGGAAGGTCTTGTTCCGCAATCGCGAACCGTTCTCTGATGTCGACTGGAGCCGTACGGTAATTCAATCCGACTACCATAATGTGCATAACAAGTTCACCGCCTGGTCTAAGAATTGGTGCCAATAAATCCGTACGAAACAAACTATATAAAGTATATCACAACGTTTTTGTTTATTAGGACAAATTAAATGAAATGTTTATGAATGTTTAGCGAAGCTAATCCCTTGTCAACGATAAAGGTAAGATTACGCCCCCTTCAAACGCACCTGAAGCGTGTGCATTTGAAGGGAACGTAAACCTTGGATCAAGAGTTGACAAGGGGATAGGCGGCTGTTTAAGCTTCCAACTGAAATAATCGCCGGGCGGCTTTATGCAGCTCCCCGTCGATCCAGGCGATTTCCGCAATGTCTGTCGCAATCCTTCTCTTGTCGAGCAGCCGATCCGCCCGGGCCCGGATTCGTTCGATCTCTTGTTCAATATCGGTTGAAGCAAAGAGATATTCAAGCTCCGGCAGCTGATCGCGATGTTCAAACACCAGACGGCTGGCACTGCCGGTCAGCTCGATGATTCGGCGCACCAGCCCGTCCGCATAAAAATCAATCATAACGAAGTCCGGATAGATCCGGCGGATCATCCCATCCCCCTTGAATGCGACAAACAATCTGCGAATAAGATGGGTTAGGCGCGGATTGACGAGTCGAAAAGAAAGTTCGCACACAAACAAGTTTCGATGACGGTCGAATGGAAGGCTGACTTCTTCTCCGCTTTCGTCTTCGAGAAGAATCTCCCGGCTTCCCCCGTCGAGCACCCTGACCCGGTATCGGACACGCGGATCTTGAAGGTGAAGGATAAAGTTCGACATCTGGCTTTCCGGCAGCAGTAAACGGGCTTTTACGAATTCCGTAGCTAATCGCTGCGCCATAACGGATCTCCTCGATTCCTCAGTGGATGGGATATATCCTTATTATACCCGTTTTACACAAAAAAACGGTCCCCTTGTAGGGACCGTCCGTTCGGTTATTCTTCCGTTTCTTCTTCGCTTGGCTGCTCTTCGTGCCCGGCTTCCACATCCAACTCCGCCTGCGCTTCCGCCGCGCGTTGATCGAGTGTTTTGAGTTCGCCGAGATAGCTTTCCACAATCGTCCACAGCTCTTCTTTGCCCATGTCGTTCTCCGAGGAAAACAGGACGAACGGATCTTCCGGACGCATGCCGAGATCCTGCTTGATCACTTTGGCATGCTTCGGCCAGCGGGTCTTCGGCACTTTGTCCGCTTTGGTCGTCACGACACAGATCGGCCGATTGTAATGGGTCAGCCACTCGTACATCATGATATCGTCCTTGCTCGGCGGGTGACGCAGATCGACGACCATAATTACGAGTTTCAATGTTTCTCGGCCCAACATGTAGCGCTCGATCATCTGCCCCCATACTTCGCGCTGCTGCTTCGATACTTTCGCGAAGCCGTAGCCCGGAAAGTCGACGAAAAAGAACGACTGGTTGATCAGATAATAGTTCATATGCTGCGTCTTGCCCGGTACGGAACTGGTTCGGGCCAGGTTCTTGCGGCGAAGCAGACGGTTGATCAGCGAAGACTTGCCGACATTGGAACGTCCGGCGAGCGCAATCTCCGGCAGGCCGTCCTCCGGGTACTGGTCGGGTCCGACCGCACTGATTTTGAATTCGGAACTTGTTACATTCATCGTTAAAAAATCCTCTCCGGAACCGGATCAACCGCTTGACCTGCAGGCGGCCGTCCTTGTTGTCCGTTACTTCTTCAAACAGGGGCGAGCCTATTCAAAAGCGCTCCGCCCGATCAATGCGCCTGCGCACCTTCCGCAACCGGCGGCTGGACCGCTTTGGCCAGCAGCGCGTGCTCCAGTACCTGATCCATATGCGATACCGGAATGAAGCGAATCGCTTCTTTGACACTGTCCGGGATATCGCGCAGATCCCGCTCGTTATCGGCCGGCAGCAGAACTTTCGTGTAGCCGGCCCGATGAGCCGCAAGCGACTTTTCTTTCAATCCGCCGATAGGCAGTACGCGGCCGCGCAGCGTCACTTCGCCGGTCATGGCCACCTCTTTGGATACGGCACGGCCGGTCAGGGCCGAGATCAGCGCTGTCGCAAGCGTAATGCCCGCAGACGGACCGTCTTTGGGTACCGCGCCTTCGGGAATATGGATATGCACATCGTTTTTCTCGTAAAACTGGCTGTCGATCCCAAGCTGATTCGCCCGCGAACGCGTATAACTGAACGCTGCCTGCGCCGATTCTTTCATAACATCGCCAAGTTTGCCGGTCAGGGTAAGCTTGCCGCTGCCCGGTAGCACGCTGACCTCAATCGTCAGCGTTTCGCCGCCGACTTCGGTCCAGGCCAGCCCCGTAGCGCTCCCGACCTGATCTTCGGCTTCCGCCAATCCGTAACGGAATTTCGGATTGCCAAGGTATTCCTTGATGGAATCGGCAGTGACTTCGATCCGTTCTACGCTGCCCGATACCAGCCGTTTGGCCGATTTGCGGCAGATAGCCGCAATCTGCTGTTCCAGGTTCCGTACACCGGATTCCCGGGTATACTCGCGAATGATCTGCAGCAGACCTTCCCGCGGAAGATCAAGCTGTTCTTCGGCGAGTCCGTGCTCCTTTTTTTGCTTGGGCAGCAGATAACGGTTGGCGATCTCGAGTTTCTCCAGCTCCGTGTATCCCGGAATATTCAGCACTTCCATACGGTCGAGCAGCGGACGGGGAATGCCCTGCAGCATATTGGCCGTCGTCACAAACATGACTTTGGACAAATCGTACGGAATCTCGACAAAGTGGTCGCTGAACGTATTGTTCTGTTCGGGGTCGAGCACTTCCAGCAGCGCCGAAGAAGGATCGCCGCGGAAGTCCGAAGCCATCTTGTCGATCTCGTCGAGCAGGAATACGGGATTGGAGCTGCCGGCCGTACGGATCCCCTGCAGAATCCGGCCCGGCATGGCGCCTACATACGTCCGCCGGTGACCGCGAATTTCCGCTTCGTCGCGTACGCCGCCCAGCGATATCCGTACAAACTCGCGGCCCAGCGAGCGTGCGATCGAACGGGCCAGCGACGTCTTGCCGACGCCGGGAGGCCCGACGAGACAAAGAATCGGCCCTTTCAGCTTTTTGACAAGCTGCTGTACGGCCAGATATTCGAGCACGCGCTCTTTCGGTTTCTCCAGTCCGTAGTGGTCTTCGTTCAGGATGTCTTCAGCGCGGACGATATCCAGGACATCTTCCGTTTCTTTGTTCCACGGCAGCGCCAGCAGCCAATCGACGTATCCGCGGATGATCCCGCCTTCCGCCGCACTGGTCGGCATACGCTCCAGGCGGTCGATCTCTTTCTTGATCCGCTCGTAGACCTTCTCCGGAAAAGCACCGTCTTCCAGCTGCTCGCGCAGTTCTTCGACTTCACCGGCGCGTCCTTCTTTTTCGCCGAGCTCTTTTTGAATCGCCTTCATTTGTTCGCGCAGGTAATATTCCTTCTGCGTTTTTTCCATCTGCTTTTTGACGCGCTGACCGATTTTGCGTTCCAGTTCCAGCACTTCCCGCTCGTTATTGAGCAGTTCAAGCAGCTTCTCCAGACGCAGACGAAAATCCACCGTTTCCAGGATCGCCTGTTTGTCTTTGATCTTGAGCGGAAGATGGCTCGTAATTACATCGACCAGACGGCCGGGTTCATCGATATCCGATACGGCGGCAAGCGTTTCCGGCGTCACTTTTTTCGATAAGTTGATGTAACTTTCGAACTGCGTCAGTACCGTGCGCATAAGCGCATCCACTTCCGGATCTTCCGTTCCCGGTTCCGGCAGTTCCCGGGCATACACCTCGTAAAACTCCGTATTTTCTTCGATGTATTCGAGTACTTCCGCACGCTCCAGCCCTTCGACCAGCACGCGAATCGTGCCGTTCGGCAGCTTGAGCATTTGTCTGACTTTTGCAACCGTTCCGATTCGGAATATATCATCCTGCGCCGGTTCCTCGATATTCACCTCGGACTGCGAGCAGAGAAGAATCAAATGATCGTCGACCATTGCCTTTTCCAGTGCCTTGACCGAGCGTTCCCGTCCGACATCCAAATGGAGAACCATACTCGGATAGACGAGAAGTCCGCGCAAAGGCAGCAACGGAAAACGGCGGTTTTTCTGTTTGTTCAATCCCATCGTTTTCACACCCCCAAAAAGGCTTATCGCGCATGTGCGGCATGCGGCGCTTACGCGTGTGTTAAGTGTAGCATACCGCCGCTTCAACCCGCAAAAAGAAAGGTTGTTTTCGGACAAAAAAGACGGCACGCCGGGTCTTCCGGCTGCCGTCCCTGCTGCTCGGGGCGCATCTGCTTGCTGCGCGGCCTAAGCTTCGATCTTCGATGCTTTCGGCTGATGCCGCTCTTCGCGTCCCGGAATTTGTCCGGTGGCTTCGTAGGCGACTACAATCGCATCGATTTCTTTTTTCAGTTCTTGTACCATATCGGCTTCCGGGACTTTGCGGATCATTTTTCCGTAACGGAACAACAAACCTTCTCCCCGTGCACCGGCAATCCCGATATCCGCTTCGCGAGCTTCTCCGGGACCGTTGACCGCGCAGCCCAGTACCGACACTTTGATCGGTACCTTGATCTTCGAAATGTACTCTTCGACTTCGTTGGCAATCGAGAACAGATCAATATCGAGACGTCCGCAGGTCGGGCAGGATACAAGAGTCGCCGCATTTGTGATCAAGCCGAAGGTCTTGAGCAGTTCACGCGCCACCTTGACTTCCTCCACCGGGTCCGCGCTAAGCGAGATCCGGACCGTGGAGCCGATGCCCATAGCCAGCAGGGCACCGATGCCGGCCGAACTTTTGATCGTTCCCGCATGCAGCGTACCCGCTTCGGTGATCCCGAGATGCAGCGGATAAGGAATGACCTGCGCCGCTTTGCTGTAAGCTTCGATAGCCATCGGCACATCGGATGCTTTGAGCGACACGATAATATCGTGGAAATCCAGCTCTTCCAAAATACCGATATGGAACAAGGCGCTTTCGACCATGGCATCGGCAGTCGGATAACCGTATTTCTCGAGCAGGTGATTTTCGAGCGAACCGGCGTTGACGCCAATCCGGATCGGAATCCCTTTTTCTTTGCAGGCTTTGACGACCGCTTCGACTTTTTCCCGTTTACCGATATTGCCCGGATTGATCCGGACTTTGTCGATGCCGTTCTCGATCGATTTCAGAGCCAGCTTGTAATTGAAATGGATATCGGCCACAAGCGGAATGTGGATCCGTTTTTTGATTTCTTTGATGGCATCGGCCGCTTCGTCGTTGTTGACCGTAACGCGTACGACCTGACAGCCGGCTTCTTCCAAACGGAGAATTTCGGCGACTGTCGCTTCGACATCGGCCGTTTTGGTAGTGCACATACTTTGAATGATGACTTCGTCGCTGCCACCAATCACCAGATTGCCGACCTTTACAGGCCGTGTTTGATGTCTTAAGTACATTTCGTTCGACCTCCATATCGGAACAAGCAAGATAGCGCCTCGTAACGACGCAAAACTACAGCTTTCAGGGAATCCCGGCTTCTCATGGCAAACCGGCCAAACCCTCTAAGGTTGACCGGCTCGGCACGAGACTATTTGATGGAAGAAAGCGTCTTAGGCGCTTTCTTCCCGCTTTTTATCTTTACCTTCGCCAAGCTCGGGCACTGTCTTTTCCCGAACGACTTTCTCGGTAATGACGCATTCCGTCACATCGTCGCGCGAAGGCACTTCGTACATGACATCAAGCATCAAGCCTTCGATGATCGCTCTCAGACCGCGCGCACCCGTCTTGCGCTTGATCGCTTCTTCGGCGATTGCGACCAGAGCGGCATCTTCGAATACAAGATTAACGTTATCCATCTCCAGCAGTTTCTTGTACTGCCTAGTCAGGGCGTTTTTAGGCTCGGACAAGATGCGTACCAGTGTTTCTTCGTCCAGCGGAGCCAGAGTCGAAATAACCGGAAGACGTCCGACAAACTCCGGAATCAGACCAAACTTAAGCAGATCTTCCGGCAGCGCCATCATCAGGTATTCGCCGGCTTTCAATTCGCGTTGGCCTTCGCCGTCCGCATTGAAGCCGATGACTTTTTTGCCAATACGGCGTTTGATCATCTGCTCGAGGCCGTCAAAGGCACCGCCGCAGATAAACAGGATGTTCGTCGTATCGATTTGAATGAATTCTTGATGCGGGTGCTTGCGTCCGCCCTGCGGAGGAACGGAGGCAACCGTGCCTTCGAGGATTTTCAGCAGCGCCTGCTGCACGCCTTCGCCGGATACGTCGCGCGTAATCGAAGGGTTCTCCGATTTGCGGGCCACTTTATCGATTTCATCGATATAGATAATGCCGCGTTCGGCTTTTTCCACATCGTAATCGGCAGCCTGGATCAGCTTAAGCAGAATATTCTCGACATCTTCGCCGACATAACCGGCTTCCGTCAAGGATGTGGCATCCGCAATCGCGAACGGTACGTTCAGAATACGGGCCATCGTCTGCGCAAGCAGCGTTTTACCCGAACCTGTAGGTCCGATCAGCATGATGTTGCTTTTCGACAGTTCCACATCTTCCGATTTGCTCTGCGCATTCACGCGTTTGTAATGATTGTATACGGCTACGGACAGCGATTTCTTCGCTTGATCCTGGCCGATTACGTATTGATCGAGAATCGCACGGATTTCCTGGGGTTTCGGAATGTCTTTGAGATCGACTTCTTCTTCATGTCCCAGTTCCTCTTCCACGATCTCTGTGCACAGTTCGATGCACTCGTCGCAAATATATACGCCGGGTCCGGCTACGAGCTTCCGTACCTGCTCCTGCGTTTTACCGCAGAAGGAGCACTTCAGCTGACCCTTTTCTTCGTTAAATTTAAACATCTAACCACCCCTTCGAGGATTAAGAATTAATCGGTCGCTCAAGAACTTTATCGATCAGTCCATAAGACTTGGCTTCTTCTGCACTCATGAAAAAGTCACGGTCTGTGTCCCGCTCGATTTTCTCAAGGGGCTGACCGGTCGTATCCACATAAATGTTATTCAGCTTGCGCTTCGTCTTAATGATCCAATCCGTATGAATCAGAATGTCCGAAGCTTGGCCGCTGACACCGCCAAGCGGCTGGTGAATCATGACTTCGCTGTTCGGCAGCGCAAAACGCTTGCCCGGCGCTCCGGCCGTCAGCAGAAGCGATCCCATACTTGCCGCCATCCCGACGCAAATCGTGGATACATCCGGCTTAATGTATTGCATTGTATCATATATACCCATGCCCGCAGTTACAGAACCACCGGGGGAATTAATGTACAAGTAGATGTCTTTCTCGGGATCTTCCGCCGCCAAAAACAGCAGCTGCGCAACAATCAGATTCGCTACATGATCGTCGATCGCATCGCCAAGCAGAATGATCCGGTCTTTGAGAAGCCTCGAATAAATATCGTAGGAGCGCTCTCCGCGGCTTGTTTGTTCAATAACTGTAGGGACTAAACTCATGCGATCAACCTCTCTTTCGTAAGGGAATATCTTAGGGAGCAAGCAGCCGAATCCGGCCGTTTGTTCAGCCTGTATTGTTAGTTTACCATTTTCAAAAGCCGATGTCATTTTTCGATAAAAGAAATGCGGATCCGGGCCGAAAACCGGTCCATCTTCATCCGAAAAATAAAAGGACAAGGCACGCATAGAATCATACGTGCCTTGCCCAGGCAAGTCAAACTATTCGATTGCCTTTCGAAGCAAAAGCTTACTCGGCCGACTCTTCGGCAGGAGCTGCGACTTCTTTGCTGTTTTCCAGCAGGAATTCGATTGTCTTGCGCAGAGTGATCTCATCGTTCAGGCTGGCCAGCGAACCGTTGGCGCCCAGGATACCGCGGATCTCGTCCAGGCTGCGCTTGTACATATCAGCCATCGTTTGCAGTTCTTTTTCGATATCCTCTTCGGATGCCGAAATGTTCTCCTGCTTCGCGATTGCTTCCAGCACGAGGTTGTTCATTACGCGCTTTTCGGCATCTGTTTTCATTTGCGTACGCAGATCTTCAGCCGTTTGGCCGGAGAAGCTTGTGTACATTTCCAGGTTCATTCCTTGTTGGCGCAGACGGTTGTCGAAATCGCGCATCATGTTCTCGACTTCGCTTTCCACCATGGCTTCCGGAATTTCGACTTCCGCAGCTGCGGCTACAGCTTCGACAACCGCGTTTTCACGGGCTGCGTTGCTTTCGCTTTTCTTGCGGTCTTCGATTTGTTTCTTCAGATCTTCCTTGTACTCGTCCAGCGTTTCGAATTCGCTAACGTCTTTCGCGAACTCGTCGTCCAGCTCAGGAAGCTGTTTGCGTTTGATTTCGTGCAGTTTTACTTTGAAGACGGCTTCTTTGCCGGCCAGCTCGGCTGCATGGTAGGCTTCCGGGAACGTTACGGTAACGTCTTTGGAATCGCCTGTCGACATGCCTACAACCTGCTCTTCAAAGCCCGGAATGAACGAACCCGATCCGAGTTCGAGCGAGTAGTTCTCGGCTTTGCCGCCTTCGAAGGCTTCGTCGCCTACGTATCCGTCGAAATCGATCGATACGGTGTCTCCGTCGGCTGCCGCTTCTTCGTCAACGACGATCAGCTCGGCATGACGGGTTTGCAGACGCTCCAGCTCGGATGCGATTTCTTCTTCCGTTACGCTGATTTCGGATACAGGCACTTCCACGCCTTTGTATTCGCCCAGTTTCACTTCAGGTTTTACGGTAACTTTCGCTTTGAACTTCAGCGTCTGGCCTTTGCCGAATTGTTCGATGTCGATTTCCGGACGGTCTACCGGGAAGATACCGGCTTCTTCTACCGCTTCGCCGTAGGCTTCAGGCAGCAGAATGTCGATCGCGTCGTTGTACAGGCTTTCTACGCCAAAACGGGCTTCGAAGATCGACCGCGGCACTTTGCCTTTGCGGAAACCTGGAACATTGGCTTTCTTCACGACTTTTTGGAAAGCTTTATCAAGCGCGGATTCAACGCGTTCCGCTGCAACTTCGACTTCAAGAACACCAAGGTTCTTCTCGGTTTTTTCCCAACTTGCTGTCATATTAAGTATTCCCCTCCAACAATTAGCTATCAATTAAGTTAATTTAGCATACTACATCCACGTTCGCAATAACCATTCTATCATAAACAAATTTCCGGCGGATTTCAAGCGCAAACGCCAACGCTGCGCCAAAACGCCGGGGTTTCGGCCTGAAAAGTAACCGTTTCCCCTTCCGCTTACCTTCTCAGACTTCCTTTGGCAAATGCGCGGAGCGAGCGTTCGGCGCGTTCGCAGCGAAAACGCAGTTCTCCCGTGATTCCGTAGGCATCGCGGATTTGTTCGCTTTTCCCGCCTCCTTCAAGCGTCTCCGACGTTTGGGCGTGCAGAGCGGCGGCCCAGGCATCGATCTCTTCTTCGCCTCCGCGGATCAGCCCTTCGTAATCGGCGGTTCCGTATGCCGCCATCACGAACTGCATCCACATCTCGCGCGCGAAATAGAACAGGGAAGGATCGCCGCTCTCCGTCTGGTTCGCCACCCTCGTCAGCACTTCGGCGACCGCAATCGGGAATTCGTGCGGCAGCAGCGGCGTCCGTTCGATCTCCGGTTCGATCGTAATTCCGTCCCGGCGAAGACGGACGATCCCTGACGCGCCCCGCCGCTTCAGCGTCTGCAGGGTGCGGAACTGCAGCAGCGGATGAAGCTCTTCCGACTCCAGCCATCCGATCAGCTCGCGGTCCGTCTCCGGACCTTCCAGGTAAGCGAGCTGCTCCAGTGCAATTTGTCCCCGCTCCGTCAGCGGCTCCTGCGTGACGCGGCGAAGCAGTTCCCGCTCGTAGCCGGAATCTTCGCGCTGCTTCTCCAGTGTCCGCCGCTTGAGCGCCTGCGCCGCGTCTTCCGGTTCTTCGCCCGCCAGCACGGCTTCGTTGCCGTAGGCATCCTCCGCTCCTCCGGGAAAAGCGACCCGCAGCCATTCGAGCAGCGTGCTCCATTCCTGGCGCCGCTGTTCATCCTGGCCTTCGCAGCCCAACAGAAATTCCAGCGTCTCGATCGCTTCGCCGTAGCGTTCGCTCTCCAGCATCCGGGTCACCTGCTCCTGGTAATAGTCGAGCGTCTTGGGAAGCAGCACCACTCCCGCCTTGTCCGTTCTTCGTGTGGAATCGATAAGTCAACCCTCCTTTTCCGTAGGCCGGCTTCCGCTTGCGGCATCTTTGTGAGGCTACATTATATCACAAGCCGCAAGCCCGCGTCTGCCGCGCCGGCTGCCCGGGACTTATCCGTCTCCGTCTGTCCGAACCCGTGCTTCGGACAAGTTCTAATAAGATGTAGGGAAAAATGAACCCGCAGCTTCTTCCGGTTTTTTTCACAAATCCGCTTGCGGGAATAATGCTTATATGGTATATTAATTTCTGTTCTGTTTTTCACTTCTTGTCCCAGTAGCTCAGTTGGATAGAGCATGCGCCTTCTAAGCGCACGGTCGGGGGTTCGAATCCCTCCTGGGACGTATAAGATTGGGAGCCTTCCTTCGGGAAGGCTCTTTTTCGCTGCTTTTCGACCGGCCATTTCTGCGCGTTTCGCCAAAAAGTCCAGGTTCCCGTGCGGGAGCCCGGACTTTTTCTGTTAACGAACGGAAGGCGGCGTAGGCGGCTTGGGTACCGACGGCCCGGAGGGTCCGGGCGGCGGGACGGGCGGACGGGAGGGCGAAGCCGGAGGTCTCGCCGAAGAGCCTTCGCTTTCCGTATCCTTGGTGAGCATGACGCGATTTCCGTTCGAGTCCCATTCCAGCTCAGCATCGAACAGCTGCGCCGCGACGCGGACCGGAATCATCGTTTTGTTCTCGTACGACAGCGGTGCCGCTTCGAGCGTCAGGCTTTGTCCGTTGCGGCGGGCTTCCCGGCTGCCGAGCGTCAATACGTGGCGCGCCCCGTCTTCCCCTCCGGTAATCGTGATCGTTTTCCACGTTTTGTTGTAGCGGAACGAATAGCCGCCGAGCGCTCTCATGTCCGTCAGCGTCAAATAGGTCCGTCCGTTTCGGAACAGCACGTCGCCCGAAGCGGCCTTGCCGTTTATGTATACCGTCGCGCCGGCCGCCGAAGCGGTTTTCGCCTGCAAAAACAGCGGCAGCGACGTAATCAGGGCGGCAGCCAGGAAGGCAAGCGCGGTCTTTTTCGTTTTTTCTCCGGAAATTTTCTTCATCGTGTGTCCACTCCCTTCGTATACCCATTTTTAACCTTTTGCTTTGCTTTTAACGCGGTTTGGACTTCATCTTATTTATGGCGGAGCATGCCAAAAACGCCTACCGCTTCGGCGGCAGGCGAGTCCCGGTGCACACATGGAGCCGAAAAACCGGGCAAAGCCCGGGCATCCGGTTTTTGCGCGCGGTTATCGAAGCTGAGAAAGCCCGGCAGCCTTCGCGGCCGGTGCGTGGAACGTGCCTTCGACTTCCACGATATCGTCCTGGTTCAGACGGTCCACTTCGACGATTGTGCGCGGCGGATACGGTCCCGCTCCCCACAGTTCTTCCTGCACTTTGTTCACGATCGGGCGGTAGCGGTACATGTCCGTCGTGTACACGATAAGACGCGTCGCGTCGCGCAGGCTGGCCCCTTCGGATTCCGCGATCGTCTTCATGTTCAGGAATGCCTGGCGGATACGCGCTTCTTCGCCGCCGACCAATTGATCGGTCTTCGGATCGATTCCCCGCATGCCTGCAATGTAGATGCTGTCGCCCGCGCGGGTCGCCAGATTCCATGTGCCGGTCGGCCGGATCGCCCCGATCGGGAACAGCGTTTTGACGCCGTTCGGCGACACGTTAGATTTGCCGGTCGAAAACTGCGTGCCGCCGGATGCCCCGGATTGTTCGGGTGCCGCCCGCTTCTTCGTATGGAACGTCCCTTCGACTTCCAAGATATCGTCCTGGTTCAGACGGTCCACTTCGACGATTGTGCGCGGCGGATACGGTCCCGCTCCCCACAGTTCTTCCTGCACTTTGTTCACGATCGGGCGGTAGCGGTACATGTCCGTCGTGTACACGACGAGACGCGTCGCGTCGCGCAGGCTGGCCCCTTCGGATTCCGCGATCGTCTTCATGTTCAGGAACGCCTGGCGGATACGCGCTTCTTCGCCGCCGACCAATTGATCGGTCTTCGGATCGATGCCGCGCATGCCCGCGACGTAGACGCTGTCTCCCGCGCGGGTTGCCAGATTCCACGGGCCGGTCGGCCGGATCGCTCCTGCCGGGAACAGCGTCTTCACGCCGTTCGGCGATACGTTCGGATCTGCGGAAACCGCCGCCGCGCCGCCTGCCGTGACCGGGGGGGCGTAGAACGTGCCTTCCACCTCGACGATATCGTCCTGGTTCAGACGGTCCACCTCGATAATCGTGCGCGGCGGATACGGTCCCGCTCCCCACAGTTCTTCCTGCACTTTGTTCACGATCGGGCGGTAGCGGTACATGTCCGTCGTGTACACGACGAGACGCGTCGCGTCGCGCAGGCTGGCCCCTTCGGATTCCGCGATCAGTTTCATATTCAAAAAGGCCTGGCGAATACGTCCTTCTTCGTCGCCGACCAAACGATTGGTGGACGGAACGATTCCCCGCATGCCTGCCACATATACATAATCTCCCGCACGCGTACCGAGATCCCACGTGCCCGTCGATTGAATCGCTCCCGGAGGAGACAGCGTTTGAACTCCGTTCGGCGACACGAGCGTCGGCTGCGCGAAAGCGGCAGATCCGTAACTCGACAGGCCGATCTGAACGGCAGCGGCGCCGGCCAGCATTTTCCACGCCGTTTTCTTTGCTTTGAACATTTTATTCACTCCAAACTTGAGGTCTCGACGGATTCCAGTCCTTTTCCGGCTGCTTTCCGGTCTGTTTCCCGCCCGGTAAGCAAGGACTAATATACCATACCGGTTTCCGGTGTCAATTTGATATTCAGATATCGCGAACCGTTTTATCGTTTCGAAACCGATTTTATATCTGTTTAGAATAATTCGCAAACATAAAAAACCAGGTACTTAGAATCATTTTTTCCAGGGAAACGGATACAAAACTAACCGTTGTGCAATTGTCCGCCGACAATAAAAAAAGTCTGCCAAAAATCAGGCAAGGAGCGGCGTTACAAGAGTGAGCAACGTGCATCGCACGTACATACAAGGGGGAAAATCATGAGAAACAAATCGAACGCGTTCAAAAAAAGAAATCTGCAGCTCAGCATACGCAGTCGGCTTTTTGCTGCTTTCCTCGTCATTTTGCTGATTCCGACCGTTACGCTGGGCTTGATCTCCTACCAGAAATCCAAAACGGAAATTACGGAACAGTTCATGAAAAACACCCGTCAAACCGTCCAATCCGTCGACAGCCAACTGACGGGAATCATCCAGTCGAGCCTGAACGATCTGGATTACTTGTCCGGAGCCGTCAAAGGCGGCATGGTGCAGGGAACGGACAGCCCGCAGCTGCGGCAGATTCTCGATCCGATCAAAGCGGTCAAAGCCGAATACGACCATGTTCAATTCGCCACGGCGGACGGCAAGCTGCTCAACTCGCCGCAGCAGCAGTTCGAAGCCGGCTTCGATCCGCGCGAACGCCAGTGGTACAAAGACGCCTTTGCCCAAAAAGGAAAGGCGCTCGTCAACAGCCCGATCGTCGCGCAGGACGGAAAGGTCATCGTCGTCCCTTCCAAAGCGAGTCAGGACGGAACGGGCGTAGTGAGCGTCGTATTGAGTCTGGGCCATCTGGCGGAACAAACCAATGCCATTAAAGTCGGCGAGACCGGCTACGTGACCATTCTCGATCCGGCCCACGCCTATCTGACCCATCCCGAAATCGCGGCGGGCACCGAGAACGGCGAAGCTTACGCGGCCAAACTGGACGGCCAGCCTGCGGGAGAAATTCCGTTCGTGTCCGGCGGCGAAGACCAAACCGCGGTTTATGCGACCAACGCATTGACCGGATGGAAAATCGTCGGCGTGATCAATCAGTCGGAAATCACGGCCGCCAATCAGGCCATCCTCGTCACGACCGTCATCGTGATCGCGGCCGCCGTCATACTCGGCATGCTGTTGACTTGGTGGGTCGTGCGTTCGATCAACCTGCCGCTGAAGCGCCTCATGCTGGCTACGCAAAAAATGGCCGGCGGCGAACTGCGCGAAGAAGTGGAGGTCACTTCGAACGACGAGCTTGGGCATCTGGCCGGCTCGGTTAACACGATGCGCCAAAACCTCCGGCAGCTGATCGAACAAATCGGCTTCAACGCCGAACAGGTTGCCGCAACGTCGGAAGAATTGTCGGCGAGCGCCGAACAGACGCGCGCGACGTCGGAGCATATCGCCCTGTCGATCCAGGACATCGCGGACGGTTCGGACAAACAGGTGAACAGTTCGGAAGGATTTGCCCGGGCGACCCGCGAAATCTCCGGCGGTATGGAAGAAGCGGCCGCTTCGATCCAATTCGTATCCGAGCTGACCGACACAACCAACGGCAAAGCCCAGGAAGGCAACGAAGTCGTGCAGCAGACGGTCGGACAAATGCAGCGCATCCAGTCTACGACGACCGATGCCGCCGAAGTCGTCAATGCGCTGGGCAGAAAAACGAGCGAGATCGGCACCATCGTCGGCCTGATTACGGAAATCGCGTCGCAGACCAATCTGCTTGCGCTGAACGCCGCGATCGAAGCGGCGCGCGCCGGCGAACACGGACGGGGCTTTGCCATCGTGGCGGACGAAGTGCGCAAGTTGGCCGAGCAATCGGCTGGAGCCGCGGGCAGCATTACGGCCCTGATCGGCGAAATCCAGAGTGAATCGGACAAAGCCGTCCGTTCGATGCGCGAAGGCACGCAGGTTGTGGAAGACGGCATCCGGATGGTCTCGTTGACGGGGGCCGCGTTCGAAGAAATCCTCTCGTCGATCGGTCGGGTCGCGGACGAAGCGTCAGCGGTATCGGCTATTGTGGAACAGGTCAATATCAGCTCGGCGGACATGGTCGAAGGCGTCGAAGAAATGGCGGGCATTGCTTCGCGCTCGGCCGACAGCACGCAGAGCGTCGCCGCGTCGACCCAGCAGCAGAGCGCTTCCATGGCCGACGTGTCCCATTCGGCGGAAGAACTCAGCCGGATGGCGCAGGAGCTGCAGGAAGTCATCGGCAAATTCAGCGTTTAAAGAAAAGCCGCAAGCGGCGCCGCGCGTTCCTGAAGGCATGCCGCTGCAAAATGCCCCTAAACGTATCAAGGCCCGGAAGCCTTTAAGGCTTCCGGGCCTTTTTGGGTGCGCTTGTCCGAAGCGTGCCCTGCGCCGCCGCACACGCCATGGCGGATTGCGCACGGCATCCGCCGCTTAACAGGGATTCTGCGTATGCGCTTTGCTCCGGTATTCGTGCGGAGAAATGCCCTCCAACTCCTTAAACACCCGCGCAAACTGCTTGGTGTTCTCGAACCCCACCGCTTCGCCGATCTCGGCCGTTTTCAATCCGCGTTCGGCGAGCAGTTCCTTTGCGTGTTCGATCCGAATTTTTTTCAAATAAACGACGAAACTTTCTCCGGTATAAGCTTTGAATGCCTCGCTGAAATACGAATAATTGAGCGAGACATGGTTGCTGACCGTCGCCATATTGAGCGGACGGGCATAATTCGTTTCGATAAAGGCGACCGCTTCTTTGAGATTTTCATTCTCCGTGTAGGCCAGACGAACCTGCTTGATATAGTCGTTCAGACTGGACAGGAGATTCTCCAGGCTGCGGAAATAATCGTGAAAATACCGGAAGTTGTTCCAGTCTCCTACCCTGCGATACAGTTTCAGCACTTCCATCGAAGCTTCGCCGTAGCGCCGGAACACTTCGTCCAGCACTTTTTCGTTGATCAGCCGCACGGTCTGCTGAATATAGGCAATATCGATACGGGCCAACTGGTCGATCCGGAAAATGCGATACAGCCGCTCGTTCATCTCCTTCTGCCTGTCGGTTCCCAGCAGGTTTCCCAGCATCCGGACTTCTTCTTCGGGCGGCGGAAACATCTCCCGTCCTCCTTCGACGGCCCGGGCATCGACCAGATGGACGCCGGGATGCAAAAACGTATACTGCAGAGCGCGGCACGCGGAGCGGTAGCAGCGGGGCAGTTCGTCCAGTCCGCTTCCGGCTAGGCTCAGACCAATCAGCAGTCCGCCCAATTCCCGCTTCTCCGCAAGCCGGGCCAGTCTGACAAAGCGTTCGGCCGACGAATCGATCAGCACCAAACGCCCTTCCCGGTCCCATAACGCTGCCTGGTAGCCGGACGCCAGCGGGCCGTCCAGCCGTTCGATCAGCGCCGCAAGCTCTTCCCGGTCCATGCTGCCCCCCTGTTCATGCCGATAGGAAACGACCGCAAGCGAGAACGGCGCGCACAGCTCCGCCCCTTCCGCCGCAAGCTCGCCCCGCACGCGCTCAAGCTCCGCGCCCTCGGCTTCCAGAAGCTGTCCAAGGCCGGCGAGTCTCAGCCTTTTTTTATAATCCTGCACGGCATCGACCCGCTGGGCATCCGACGTACGGCTGTCCAATTCTTCCTGGGCGCGGGCAAGCGCTTCGAACAGATCTTCGCGGCGGATCGGTTTGAGCAAATAATCCCGGACCTGAAAACGGATCGCCGTCTTGGCATATTCGAATTCGTCGTACCCGCTTAGCACCAGCACAACCGGACCTTCCGCCGCCCGCTGTTCCAGCCGAAGCTGGGCCAGCATCTCCATCCCGTTCATGACGGGCATCCGAATATCGGTAATGACAATCTCCGCCGGCTGCAGCCGATGCATCTCCAGCGCTTCGCGCCCGTTTGCCGCCAGGCGAATCTCGCAAGCTCCTCCCCATTCCCGTTCAATCATGACTTTCAGTCCCAGACGGATATTTTTCTCGTCGTCCACGATCAGAAGCTGTCTCATTCGTCCCATCCCCCTCCGGTAAGCAGCACTTTCGGAATCGTCAGTACAACGCGCGTGCAAACGCCTTTTTCGCTCTCCAAAAACAACCCGTATTCCGCTCCGTAGAACAGCCGGATACGCTGATGCACGTTGCGCAGGCCGATTCCGCCGAGCTTGACCCCCGTATAGGCCGAACCGGGCCCGTCGTCTCCGGTCTTTCGAATCTCTTCGTTCAGCTCGGTCAGACGCTGCGGATCCAGCCCGTCCCCGTTGTCCGTCATCCGGATCTCGATCCTGGAAGCTTCCGCCTCATACGCTTCGATCCGAAACGTCCGCCGTTCGCCTTCTCCGAGTTCCTGCCAGGCATGCTTTACGGCATTCTCCACAATCGGCTGCAGCGACATTTTGAGAATCTCCAGTTCCATAAAAGGTTTGGGAATCTCGCAGCTCAGTTCGACCGGCTCGTCGAAACGGATATTGGTCACTTCGATATAGTTTTCGATATGGCGCATCTCGTCTTTCAGCTTGACGTATTCCCCTGTCCATTTGAAGTTGTAGCGCATCATGCCTCCGAGCGAGGTCAGCGCGTCCGAAATTTTGCGTTGATCTTCGATTTCGGCCAGCATCTTGATATTTTCAAGCGTATTGTACAGGAAATGCGAATCGATCTGATTGTACAAGGTGCGCAGCTCGGCTTCTTTCATCAGGGCCTGCTTGCGCACCGCTTCGGCAATCAGCTCGTTGATCGTCTGGGTCATCTTGTTGAAATGATGCGCCAGTGCGCCGATCTCGCCTCCTCCCCGGATCGGAAGCGAAGGCTGAAGCTCTCCTTTTCGCACTTTTTTCATGGCGTCGGCCAGATGTTTGAGATTTTTGAGAATAAACGAGTTCATGATATAAGTCAGCAGCGCCAGCACAAGGACGAACCCGATATTGGCGTAGATCAGCATGCCCCGCGTGCGATTCACGTCTTTGAGCACCTTTTCCAGCGATACGGCGTTCAACAGATAGGCATCCATCCGGTCTACCGGCGTATAGATCATCAGATAGGATTTGCCGGCTTGTTCATAACGGAAAAATCCGTCGGCGATATTCGGGACTTCTCCGGGATCGCCGAGCGCACGCAGCTTGGACGCCGAATCCTGGATGACCGGCGATTGCGGAGGCAGCGCTTCTTCGGATTCCCGGGTGTACACGCCGCTTCGGGTGACCAGCAGCATTTGCGATCCGTCTTCCTGCAGTTCCCCGAACGTTCTCGGCGAAAACCGGTCCAGCTGCATATCCACCTGCACGACGCCGATATGCTGGTCTTTGGGCAGATTGACTTCCCGCAGCAAAGACAGTTTCGGCGGATCTTCCTCCGTCGCGCTTACATCCTGCAGAGCCTCTTCCGGTTGGAAATACCAGATCTGCCTTTCGCCAAGCCCCTGCGTCAGCTTAAACCAGGGCTGCTTGCGGACACGGCTCTCCCGGAAAATAATCGGCCAAATCTCGTAATTGCGTTCATTGGCCGTATACAATCGAAGATGCAGCAGCGCGGGGTTGTTGATCTGGATCCGGGCCAGATTGGCGTAGGCCGTATTGTTGAAATCGACCAGTTCGGCCGCCGTCGGATCGACCTGCTCGGTGAGATAACGCCTCACATCCTGGTCGGACAGGGGAAGCTGGGCCGCCCGTTCCATCGTTTCGATCTGGTTGACGATCACCTGCTTCTCGCTCTGCATCAAGTACTCGCTTTTGAGCCGGGCGTCTTCGACATAACTCTGCTGGATATCTTCGTACAAATACGTCGACAGCAGCGTGCTCGGAATCAAAATGAGCAGCGCGTAAGCGGTTACCAGCCGGCTCTGCAGCGACCTCGTTTGCAGCCAGCGAAGAACCGCGGCGCCCGCGTCCCTGCCTTTTCGTCGCATCGGTTCCCCTCCCGTCCCGGTTCGCGCGGCGCATGCCGCGATCAAGCCTTTCTATCATATAAAGACGCGCTGCCAGCGACAAGACCCAAACCCGCAAAACGGACCTCAAGCCCCGGCATTTTGCTCCGGGGCTTGGGACCGCTGGGAATTTCGCGGCTGCGATCGGACGCAGCCTTATCCAGACGAATAACGGTTACTGGGTTCCGCCCAGCTTCTCGATATTTTTCTCGTATTCCGTTTGTTGATACGCTTGGACTTCCGCAAGTCCCGTCGATTTGCGTTTTTCCTGATAATCGTTCCACAGTTGGTCGAACTCCGCTTCGGAAGAAGCGAGCAGCAGCTTCGGCAGGGTCTTGCCCCACAGCTGTCCAAGCTTCGTGTTGGCGATCCCTTCCTTGGAGTTGCCCGTTGGGTTGATCTGATCGAATTCGGAGGCGCTGACCGTCTTGCCGCGCGTCCAGTCCATCATTTGTTTGAAAGGCTCGACCGGAGCCGGTGCCCACTGGTCGGTGACGTTCGTGTCCATCATCATCCAGTATTTGTGCGAAGCGCCGTATTTCGTATCGAATGCCGCACGGTCGGTATTGAGCATGTTCAGCACTTCCGGTTTGAATACCGGCTTGTCGCCTTCCATCTCGTACGTCACGCCTTCTTCGCCCATATACAAGTCGCGCTGGCCTTCTTCGCTTGTCAGGTATTCCAGGAAGGCGATTGCGCGCGCTTTATCCTTGACGTCTTTGGAGATCAGGGTCAGTGTCCAACCGGAGATGCCGGGACCCGACAGCGTCGGTTCGTCGGAAGCGGCGTTCGAAGGACCTTCTACCGCCATGTATACGGAGTTCGGATCGTTCGCGAACAGCGCGTTCTGCGGATTCGTAAAATCGCTGCGCTGATACATCATGGCGAAGTAACGGCCCTGCGCGATTTTTTCTTCCATTTGAGCCCGTTTGTCGATAAAAATGTCTTTGGCGAGCAGTCCGTTCTCGTTCGCCTGACGGAATGTCTTGAGCCAGCGCACATATTCCGGGTCGGTCTGGCGGTCGTACAGCTTGCCGTCTTTTTGCTGCGGAATCGCCAGGAAGTTCTGCAGATAACCTTCGAGCGAATAGTTGCCGTTGTCGGTGAACTCGTGCAGACCGATCGGGATCATCGGCTGCCCGTTGACGTCCGGGAACTTTTCTTTGGCGGCCTGGAGTCCGGCCAGGAAGCCTTCCGGGGTGCTCATGTCCGGTTTGCCGATCGCTTCGTACATGTCTTTGCGCACGACGAAGACCTGGTTGGAGACGTAGTTCTCGCCGTATTTCTCAAAGTCGGCCGGCGAAGACGAAGCGTTCGGATACCCGTACACGTTGCCGTCTTCCTGGGTGTACCAGGATAGTTTGGCCGGATCGGCGACGTTCGAGACGAAAAACGGATCGTACTTGTCCGCCAGTTCGTTCAGCGGCAGCACCAGCTTGCCTTCGATCATCTTCTTGACCGCGTCGTCGCTCCAGGCGATCGTGACGAAGTCGGGCAGCTTGCCGGAAGCGATCATGGTATTCATCTTCTCGGCTTCGTTGCCGGCCGGTACGATAAAGTTGATGCTGGCGCCGGTCTTTTTGGTCACATACTGGCTGGTCAGGTCTTTGCCCCAATCCGTTCCCGTGTACCAGGCAAAGTTGATATACCAGTCGAACGTAATCGGCGAAGTATCGTTTTTCCAGGCCGGTTGGCTCGGATCGACCGCCGCCTGCGCGGCTTCTTCTTTTTTCGCTGCTTCTTTGCTGTCCCCTCCGGACGAGCAGGCCGTGCTGAAGATCATCAGCATCGCCGCGAGCAGGATCGAGAATTTTTTTCCTCTTTTTTTCATGTGCGTACCCCTTTTCTGTGTGATGGAAGAACGATGTACCGCTGCTGCCCTCCGCCTTACAGCGGCTGTATGTCAAATGAAACGTGAAACCTCTGCCGGTAAACCGAAGCGGATCGTCCAAACCTTTCGGCCGTAGGCCTCAGCCTTTGATCGAGCCGATCATCATGCCTTTGACAAAATATTTCTGCAGGAACGGATACACGAATACGATCGGTGCGGTGGTCACGACCATCGTCGCCAGCTTGATCGACTGCGAAGTGACGGAACGCGTAACGCCTCCCGGTACCGCCGCCATCATCTGATTCGAACTGGATTCCGCCACGACCCGGTACAGATACGTCTGGATCGGCTGCAAATCCGTATTGTTGATGTAGATCATGCCGGTAAAATAATCGTTCCATTGATAAACGCCGTGGAACAGCGCGATCGTCGCGAGTACCGGCATCGAGACCGGCAGCACGATTCGCAGGAAGATCGACCAGTCGTTCGCTCCGTCGATTCTCGCCGCTTCCTCGAGTCCTTCGGGAATTTCCCGGAAGAACGTCATGAAGATGATGAGGTCGAAGAAACTGAACAATACGGGAATGATATAGACCAGGAAATTATCCAGCAGATGCAGATCCCGGATCAGCAGATAGGTCGGAATGAGTCCGCCTCCGAAGAACAGCGTCACCGTGCCGATCAGGATATAAATCTTGCCTCCGATCAGCCCTCTGCGGGAGAAGGCGTAAGCGACCATCGCGGTGAAAAAAACGTGGGCGACCGTGCCGACCAGCGTCTTCGCGACCGTCACGCCCATCGCCATCATAATGCCTTCGCTGCGAAAAACGGCGCCGAAATTATCCAGGCTGAATTGTCTCGGCCACCAGTAAATGCCGCCGCGCATCGCATCCGTACCGTCGTTGAACGAATTGACCAGCACGTACCAGATCGGGTAGATCGTAACGAAGCAGATGAGCGCCATGCCCAAAGCATTCAGAAAATCGAATATCGCTTCGCCTCTCGTTTTGCGTTTTAACATCAACATGCACCGGTTCCTCCTTCCATTTGGCTAGAAAAGCGAAGTGTTGTTCAATTTCTTGGTCACGCCGTTGGCAACCAGCAGCAGAACCAGCGCGATCACCGACTTGAGCAGGCCGACCGCGGTCGAATAGGAGAAGCGTCCCTGCTGAATCCCTGTTTGGTAGACGTAAATATCGATCACGTTGCTGGCGCTCTCGTTCAGGGAGTTGCGCAGCACGAGAATCTGGTCGAAATTGGAATTCAGGACGCCGCTGACCGCCAGGATGAACAGGATCGCGATCGTCGGACGAATATTCGGCAGCGTGACGTAGAACATTTTCTGGAACCGTCCGGCTCCGTCCATCGTCGCCGCTTCGTACTGCTCCGGCGATACGCTTGCCATGGCCGCCAGGTAAATGATCGCCGACCATCCGAGCTCTTTCCAGATATCCGAGGTGATGACGATCCCCCAGAAATATTTCGGCTCCGCCAGATACGAGATCGGCTCGCTGATCAGCCCGAGGGCCATCAATATATTGTTGATGATGCCGACATCGGCAAGCCAGGTTGCCAGGATGCCCCCGAGGATAACCCAAGACAGAAAGTGCGGCAGATACGAAATCGTCTGCACCGTTTTCTTGAAGCGGACCGAACGAAGTTCATTCAGAAACAAGGCGAACACGATCGGCAGCGGAAAACCGATCAACAGCTTGATCAAGCTGATTCCCAGCGTGTTGCGGATCACTCCGCCAAGTTCGTCGTCCTGCAAAAATTCCCTGAAATGATCCAGTCCGACCCAAGGCGAATTGGCGATACTGTCGACGATGTTGTATTCCTTGAACGCAATGATGATGCCGTACATCGGAATATAATTGAAGATGAACATCCAGGCGACGCCAAGCAGCGCCATCGTCTGCAGATGCCGCTGCTGCAGCAGTCTTCTCCACCATCTGCGCGATCTTCCTTCCCGGTCGGACGGCAGCTCCGAAGCGCCCGCCGCTATTTTTCTCTCCATCTTTCCGCCCCTTTCAACCCTGCGGTTCCTGTATTTGCAATCGCTTACATCTCTGAATTTATTGTAGCTCCCCTTCTTCGTTCCGGTAAGGCTCCATATTTTGGATTAGAGTCTCAAATTTTCGGATAAGTACTAATTCGAAAATTTGATACCCAGTCTCAAATTTTCGGATACCCGCAAGCTTCATTCCCGGCTCTCTTTCTTGGTATAATCGAAAAAGAGCCTTTCGCCTTCTTCCTTCTACTCCAACTATCAACAACCGGTTTTGCGAAGCCGGGAAAGGAAGTGCACGATGCCGGAACCTTTGATCTGGAAAAAAAGAATCCGGACGATTCGCGATTTCAACTACAGCGATATCATGCAGGCCGGCGTGCTGCGAGAACGCCTGCTGCACAGCTCCTACTCGCTGACGGAGTCGCGGATCATTCTGGAAATTTCGCGCCGGACCTCATTGACCGCCACAGACTTGAGCCGTGACCTGGGGCTGGATCCCGGTTATCTGAGCCGCCTGCTCGGCAGGCTGGAAACGGGAGGCGTCATCGAACGTCCGCGCAGCAAGCGGGACGGACGAAGACGCGTGCTGAAGCTCACCCCTGGCGGCAAAAGGATTGCCGGGCTGCTGAACCGCAGAGTCGACGACGATATTGCCGAGTATCTGGCGGGACTGACCGAATGCGACCAGTCCAGATTGATGGACGCGATCCACGTCATCAACGAAATCAACGACTCGCGCGGGAACCGCATCGCGGACAGCCGGTACTTTTTGCGGGAAGCCGAACCGTCCGACGCGGAACGGATTGCACGCGGATATGAAGCGCTGTTTGAACAAACCTTCGGTTCGGCAGGCGAATTCCGCCAAGCTTTGACCGATACGGCCGCTCTTCTGTTCGAAATCACCGATTTACGGCAGGCGCACTGCTGGATCGCGGAAATGAACGGAGAAAGCGTCGGTTCGATCGTACTGGAACAGTTGGACCAAGACCGGCTTCATATCAAACTGCTTATGGTTGAACCCAAGCGAAGAGGGCTTGGCATCGGAGGCAGCCTGCTGGATCAAGCAATACGCTTTGCCAACGGGACAGACAGCAAGCAGATGCTGATCTGGACGATTCGGGATCAACGCCGCCTGCAGGGAATGCTGTCCAAACGGGGCTTCAAGCAGACCGACCGTCCAACCGTTTCTTATTACGGCATGAGTTTCGAAGTCGAAAGCTGGACACTGGACCTGCGGGAATAAATGAGCTGCTCTGTTTATTACGGATATTAATTCTTTTTAATGTATTATTATTCATTTTCCGGTTCGATTTATTTTCATCTTTTTATCTTTTTCTTAATGAGTCATATTAACTGACATATGTAAAGGTTTATTATCGATTTTATTGAATGAAAATAAATCGAAACTAAACGACTCACTCCGTTAAAGCGAGTTAAAAGACGAAAATAAACGAAATAAGTCGAATAAAGCGTTTTATTAACTGAATACCGACTTTGTTAAATAACATTACATGGACTTATATTTATAGACATCGGGAAGCAAGTTGGGTCACCTTTTCTTCCTTCCCACCATTCGCCTACGAGGAGGAGTTCCATGTCCACGATGTCTATGAAGGTTATGAAAGCCGTTCTTGCCCTTGGTGTTACCGCTGCAGCCGCAGCGCCGATCGTTCGCCTTCCCGGCGCCTCCGCGGCGGAAGTGACGGGCACGGTCGTCTCCAGCACGCCGGCTCCGGCAGGGTCGGCTGCCGCGCCGGCCGTCAAAGCCCTGCCCAAAGTCGAAGTCATCGCCACGGGCGGAACGATCGCAGGCCAATCCGCCGACGCCACAAGCTTCGCCAACTATCGGGCCGGCACGCTGCTGATCGCGGACATGGTAGCCGAACTTCCGGACAAAGAGAAAATCGCGCAGGTCAGTACATACCAGTTCGGCAACTCGGGCTCCAGCGCTTACAGCATCGCCGATTTGTACGATCTTTCTCTCCGTGTGGATCAAGCGCTGAAGACGCAGGACGCGGTTGTCGTGACCAGCGGTACGGACACGATGGAAGAGATCGCCTATTTCCTCGACCTGACCGTCCGCAGTTCGAAGCCGGTCGTGGTCACCGGATCGATGCGTCCCTGGACCGTAATCGGCAGCGACGCGCAGGCCAACCTGTATAACGCCATCAAGCTGGCCGCGAGCGGCAAGACGAAGTATTTCGGCACGGTACTGATGCTGAACGACGAATTCCACGCCGCACGCGAAGTGACGAAATCCAACGCCTACCGCACCGATACGTTCGTCACGCCCGAATTGGGCGCGCTCGGCTATATCGACGAAGCCGGCGTTCGTATCTACCGGGCACCGTCCCGCGCCCTGCTGGGCGCAGCGGATTGGAACACGCCGTTCGATCTGTCGAAGATCGCCAAACCGAATCTTGCCAAAGTCGAAATTGCCTACTCGTACCAGGATGCGGGCGCAGGCGCCATCGCGGCCTTTGTCGCCAATGGGGCGGACGGCATCGTAACGGCAGGAACCGGAGCCGGCGGCATTTCCCGGGCGATGGGCGCCGAACGGACGGCGGCCATCAAGGATCACGATACGATCTTCGTATCCACGACCCGCACGGGCTCGGGCAGCAGCTATTCCGGCGGCGAAAATATCATTGCCGGCGATAACCTGAACGCGGCTCACGCGCGGCTCATGCTGCTGCTCTCGCTCTCGTTCTCGGAAGATTTCGATACGATCAAAGGCTGGTTCGAAACCTACGGTTCCGCACAGGTCAGCGTACCGGAGAAATAAAACGGGCTGCTTATGCCGCAAGAAACGCGGTACCCATTGCCGCCAAACAGGTTCGGGACGAAAATGTCCCGAACCTGTTTGGTTTTTCGCAAGCAAAACGGTCCTGCCCGCTCTTTGGAGAAGCTCACATGGCACGATCGAAGCAGGTCGGCGAAAGCCCCTTTTTCGTATAAAAAACCGATTTGTCAGCTTTATATTACCCAAACCCGGGTAATAGTAAAAAGTAAAGCTTGGTTGTAAGCTGCCAAGCACAAAATTCATAAAGCGGAAAGGAGAAGCCGTTTGTCCCTACTCCATCTCTTGACGCTGTCGCCGTTCCTGCTTGCCGCTTTGATCCCTCTGCTTGGAAAAGCGGTCCCCCGTCTGCACACAGGATGGTTTGCCGCGGCCTTGTCGGCGCTGTTGTTCGCGGCTTTGCTCGGCTATTTGCCCGAGGTACGCGCCGGTTCCCCGATTACCGAATCCTTTGCCTGGATTCCGTCCCTCGGCATTTCGTTCACCTTGTATCTGGACGGATTGTCTCTGCTGTTCGCCCTCATGATTACCGGAATGGGTGCTTTGGTCGCCGTCTATTCCGTCGCCTATATGGATTCTTCCAAAGAATCGCCGACCTCGTTTTACGTCTGTCTTCTGACCTTTATGGGTGCCATGCTCGGCCTCGTATTGTCCGACAATCTACTGACCCTTTACGGATTCTGGGAACTCACCAGCATTACCTCGTTCCTGCTGATCGGTTACAGGCATGAAAATTACCGGGCACGCTACGGCGCGCTCAAATCGCTGCTGATTACGATGACGGGCGGACTGGGACTGCTCAGCGGATTCGTGCTGCTCTATGTGATGAGCGGCACATACCGGATTCGCGAGCTGTTCGAAGTCGGAGCCCCGCTGGCTTCGCATCCGTTGTTCCTGCCGGCCATGATCCTGATTCTCGTCGGCGCTTTCACCAAATCGGCCCAGTATCCGTTCCATATCTGGCTGCCCGATGCGATGGAAGCTCCGACGCCGGTCAGCGCTTATCTGCACTCGGCCACCATGGTCAAAGCGGGTCTTTACCTGGTCGCCCGGCTCAGTCCCGTCTTTTCCGGCACGCCGGAATGGTTCTGGCTGGTCTCGCTCGGAGGACTCGTTACCCTGCTGTACGGATCGGTTGCGGCGGTCAAACAAACCGATCTTAAAGGCATACTCGCCTATTCGACGATCAGTCAGTTGGGTCTGATCATGTGCCTGCTCGGCCTGTCTTCGCTGTCGGGCATCTTCGACGGCGAAGAACAGCTGCTGTATGCCGCCGCCGGGACGGCCGCCTTGTTCCACCTGCTGAATCACGCCGTATTCAAAGGCGCTTTGTTCATGGTCGCCGGCATCGTCGATCATGAAACCGGCACACGCGATATCCGCAAACTCGGCGGCCTGGCCCAGGTGATGCCGATCGCGTTCACCATCTCGCTGTTTGGCGCTTTTTCAATGGCGGGCCTGCCTCCGTTCGGCGGTTTTCTCAGCAAGGAAATGTTTCTTGAAGCCGTTGTCGAGACGCTGCATGCGGGCGTATTCGATCTGCACACCTGGGCCGCCTTGTTTCCGTTCGTCGCCTGGATCGCCAGCGTCTTCACCTTCATCTATTCCGCGTTGTTTGTTACCCGAACCTTCCTGGGTCCGCGCAAGAAAGCGATGCGCGGTCTAAAAATCCACGATGCGCCGGCACTCATGACGATTCCCCCGGCACTGCTTGCCGCGCTGGCTCTTGTTCTGGGGTTGTTTCCCGGCCTGGCCGCTTATTCGCTGATCCAGCCCGCGGCGGAAGCCATGATGCCGATCGCCGCGGCGGACGGCGGAAGAATCCCGGTCGAGATCAAATTCTGGCACGGCTGGACGCCTGCGCTGTGGATGACGATCGGCATCGTCGCCTTCGGGGCCCTGTTGGCCTGGAGCGCGCGGCGCTGGGCGAAACTGTATGCCTTTTTCCCGCGCAGATTGTCGATCAACCGTTTCTACGATGCCAGCCTTCGCTTCTTCGAACGGATTACCGTCTGGGTAACCGCGTTCTATATGAACGGATCGTCGCGCAGTTACGTCAAATACATTCTGGGCTTTATGATGCTCGTGCTCGGCTTTATTCTGTTCAATTCGACGGATGTGACGTTCCGCGTCGGCGCCTATGCGCAAATCGCTCCTTACGAGTGGGTTATTCTGCTGGGACTCGCTGCCGGCGGCATCGCCGTTCCGTTTGCGAAATCCCGACCTGTCGCGATCATTCTGACCGGTACGGTCGGTTATATGATGACGCTGATGTTCGTCTTCCTGCGGGCGCCCGATCTGGCACTGACGCAGATGGTCGTCGAATCGATCTCCGTCACGCTGTATCTGCTCTGCTTCTATCATCTGCCGAAGCTGCGGACCGAGCAGCAGGCCGTCCGCTTCCGTCTGCCGAATTTCCTGGTGGCCATTGCGGTAGGCGTGCTGATGACACTCGTTGCGCTTGCGGTACTGGGCACCAATCCGTTTGAGCCGATTTCGGATTATTACGTCCGAGAAAGCTATGAATCGGCCGGCGGAAAAAATATCGTCAATGTTATTCTGGTCGATTTCCGGGGCTTCGATACGATGCTGGAAATCATGGTGCTTGCCGTCGCTTCGATTGGCATTTACAACATGATCAAGCTGCGCAGAAAAGCGACCGATGTCGGTTCCCGCCACGTCTCGCACGACGGCGACGAATCGGATGAAGACGCCGCGGTGTTCCGCCATGCCCAGTATGGACATGACGGCCCGACCGAAGAAACCCTCGACGAACGGGGGAGCGCCGAAAATGAACAGCTCGAACCTCTCGAAGCGGAAACTTCCGAATCCGAGGGAGGAAAATTGTCCGAACTCGGAGAACCGGACGACAGGGACTCCGCTTCGCCCGAAACCGAAGTTCCCCGCATGAAAGGAGGAGATTCGGATGCCTAAAGGCAGTGATATTTTTCTGCAAAACGTATCCAAAATCGTGGTCTTCCTGGTACTGGCATTCGCTTTGTACCTGTTCTTTACCGGCCACGGCAGCCCCGGCGGCGGATTTATCGCCGGGCTGATGAGTGCCGGAGCCCTGCTTCTGCTGGCTCTCGCCTACGATATCGAAACGGTGCGCAAAGTCGTGCCGTTCGACTTTAAACTCATCACCGCGATCGGGCTGCTGATTGCGCTGGGTACGGGAACGGGCGCCCTATTGTTCGGGCAGCCGTTTCTGAAGCACGCTTTCGGCCATTTCGATCTTCCGCTGCTCGGCGATACCGAGCTGCATACCGCCCTGATCTTCGACCTGGGCGTTTACCTGGCAGTCGTGGGAGTTACCATGACGATTCTGCTGACGATCGGAGAGGACCGCTGATGGAAGTCATCGTAGCCGTCATCGTAGGCATTCTGTTCGCCGTCGGCATCTATCTCATCTTGACGCAGGATCTGCTGCGGATCGTGCTGGGCACTTCGCTGCTGACGCATGCCGTGCATCTGCTGCTGATGACGATGGCGATGCTGAAGACCGGTTCGGCTCCGCTGCTGGGCCGGGGAGCCGAAGACATCGTGGACCCGCTGCCGCAGGCATTGATCCTGACGTCGATCGTTATCAACTTCGGCATTACCGCTTTCTTCCTCGTCCTGTCTTACCGGGCTTATCAGAAACTCGATACGACGGACATGGAACGGATGCGAAGCGAATCTTCCAGACATAGGGGGCGCAGCCAATGAACAACTGGGTAGTCGCGCCCATGCTGATTCCGCTCTTTACGGCGGTCATCTTGATCTTTCTGCACAACAAGCTGAAGCTTCAGCGCTGGATCAGCCTGATAAGCGCTCTGCTGAACGTCGGTGCAGCTGTTATTCTACTGTATCAGGTTCAGCATAACGGAATCCAGACGCTCAATATGAGCGGCTGGGCCCCGCCGTACGGCATTGTTCTTGTAGCCGATATGTTCGCCGTTCTGCTGGTACTGGCCGCTTCGATCGTCAGCGCCTGCTGCCTGCTGTATTCGTTCCGCGGTATCGACGAGCAGCGGGAACGGCATTATTTTTACTCGCTCGTGCACTTCATGCTTGCCGGAGTCAGCGGATCGTTCCTGACCGGCGACTTGTTCAATCTGTTCGTCTGCTTCGAACTGATGCTGATGTCTTCCTATGCGCTGATCGTTCTTGGAGGAACCAAGCGGCAGTTCCGGGAAACCCTTCATTACATTCTGATCAATGTGCTGTCCTCGACCCTGTTCGTCGCTTCGATCGCCTATCTCTACGGCGCGACCGGCACGCTCAATCTGGCACATTTGTCCATGCGGATTGCCGAGAGCGGCCAGAGCGGACCGATCACGGCGGTCTCCGCCCTGCTGCTCGTCGTGTTCAGCGTCAAAGCCGGGCTGTTTCTGTTCTTCTGGCTGCCCGGTTCCTACGGCGCGCCTCCGGCCGCAATCTCGGCCCTGTTCGGCGCCCTGCTGACCAAAGTCGGCATGTACGCCCTGATCCGGACTTTTACGCTGATCTTTTACCACCAAGCCGAAGTGACGCATATGCTGATCGGCACCATGGCTATTGCCACTATCGTGCTCGGAGGATTCGGCGCCGTTTCGCAGACGAATGTCAACCGGATTCTGGGGTATAACGTCATTGCCAGTATCGGCTTTATGTCGCTCGCCCTCGCCGTCTCCAACGAAGACGCGCTAACGGGTGCCGTCTTTTACCTGGTTCACGACATGATCGTCAAAGCGCTGCTGTTTCTGCTTGCCGGCATCCTCGTCGCCGAGACGGGCACGGAGCGCATTAACCGGATGGGCGGCGTATTGACTCATTCCCCGCTGCTCGGCTGGATGTTCCTGATCGCTTCGCTGGCCGTCGTCGGAATCCCGCCGCTGAGCGGATTCCCCGGCAAACTGCTGATTATCCAGGGCAGTCTGGAAAGCGGACAGTACCTCATGGCGGCGGCCGGCGTACTGCTGACCCTGATGCTGCTGTACTCGTTGATCAAGATTTTTATTCTCGCTTTCTGGGGCAAGCCCCGCCGACTGCGCGAATCGGAATGGAAACAGACGCCCAAACTGCTGCTCAGTTCCGCTCCGCTGATGCTGATTATCGTCCTGCTCGGGGTGTTCGCCGAAGCCTTTATGCCTTATGTCGAGAATGCTTCGAGTGTATTGGTCGATCCGACGATCTATATTCAAGCCGTATTTAAGGAGTAGATGCCCTTGGCCTTCCAACTGCTGCTCAATCTGGCCATCGCTTTTGCATGGATGCTGCTTATGCGGGATTTGAGCGTATCCGGGTTTCTGGTAGGTCTGCTGATCGGCCTGCTGCTGATGACCCTGATGCGGCGATTTTTCCCGAAGCCTTTTTATCCGAGAAAAGTTTGGGCCTGTATCAAGTTGTTTGCCTTGCTGCTGAAAGAACTGGTCGTGTCTTCGTTCTCCGTGATCGGCCAGATTATCAAGCCCAAGCTTACGTTTACCCCGGGCATATTCGCTTATGAAACGGAATTGAATTCCGGCTGGGAAGTGACCCTGCTGTGCGGGCTGCTCAATCTGACGCCGGGCACGCTGCTGCTCGAAGTCAGTCCCGACGAGAAGACGCTGTATATTCACGCGATGCATATCCAGGAAGCGCACGGCGTGGAGAAGCATATCCGCGAAACGTTCGAAAAAGCGATCATGGAGGTGACCCGAAGCTGATGCAAACCGTACTGCTGCTCTCGATGGTTCTGTTGGCGCTTGCGATTGCGGGCTGCCTGTACCGGGTGCTCAAAGGCCCTTCGATCGCCGACCGGATCGCGGCGCTGGACACGATCGGGGTCAATGTAGCCGCCGAAGTCGCCGTCGCGGGTGCCTATACGCAGTCCACCGCCTATTTTGAACTGGTGCTGCTGATCGGCATTCTGGCTTTTCTCGGCACGGTGGCGCTCGCCCGTTATATGGAAAGGGGGAAGGTTCTCGATGCTCCAGACGATTCAACCGGTGATTGAATGGATCGCCGTGCTGCTGATCCTGTGCGGCGCGCTGCTCAGCGTATTGAGCGCTTTCGGTCTGATCCGGCTGCCCGATGTGTATCTGCGGTCGCACGCGGCCACCAAAAGCTCCACGCTGGGCGTTCTGTGCGTGCTGAGCGGCGTTTTTCTTTACTTTGCTTCCGTAATGCAGACAGCCAGTATGAACATTCTGCTCGGTATCGTTTTCTTTTTTATCACGGCGCCCCTTGCGGGGCATTTGAACGGCCGGGCGGCCTACCGAAGCGGCGTCCCGCTGTGGAACGGCAGTGTCCAGGACGAATTGGCCGATGCCGGACTGTCCGGTCCTCCCGTCTCTTTCGGAGCGGAAGAACGCAGGAACGACCGCGCCGAACCTCCGGGACCCGAAGAAGATTGATTTTCCACCGCCTCTTTTATTCGCAAACGGCAAAAAGCGCTTTTCGGCGCGAAACGTTCTTTCTCCGTTAAGAACGTTTCGTGATCGAAAAGCGCTTTTTTTGTCCAAAAAAAACGATTGCCGTAAAGTCGCGTCCGGCATCTCTATAGAGCGAGAGCGCTGCGGCTGGCGGACTATCCTGACGGCCGGACTGCCCGCCTTCAGGCGTACGGCCGCCGCTGTGCGATTAGAGAGATTCCACATAGTCCTTGGCGTCTTTGAGCGACATATTGTACATCTCGCGCGCCTCCTTGATCGCCTCGATCTTTCTTCCCCTGGCCACCAGATCGCGCAGCTTCTCTTCGCCTCCGGCTGCAGGACGGGAAGCGCGGGGCTCCGGATCCGCCATGCCCGAAGCCGGCGACCGGTGAAACCTCGGTCCCGCCGCGATCCGGTCGATTTCTTCCCGCAGCTGGCGCACATCGAAGCGCAGACGGATCACCATCAGCATCAGCGAAAATACGATAAGCGCCAAAACGGCGGTCGTGTAATTGAATTCCAACCACTCCGCCTCCTTCCCAGGGTAATATGCGGTTGAAAGAACCCGGGGCGCGCCGTTTATTTGGAAACGGGACGCGCCATTTTTTCGCTCAAGATTTCGTGGAAGCTTTTTTCTTTCTCGTCGTTTATGCTTTTTTGATGAGATACCGCAGGCTGCGGTCTGAAATAGTGGGAGTTGAAAGCCATCAGATTATGTACGCTCAAGTTCATCTTCTTCGTTCCCCTTCCTGCATTTGCCGATTATCGGTCGCTCGCTTCTTCATTAACGACTATATAACCCGGGCCACTCAAAAATAAACCGATTTTGAGCTTTTCAGGGACAAAGGTCCACGGTTTGCATGCAAAACGCAACTGAAGCCGCAGCTTCTGTGTCCCTGTGACTATACTGATGTAAACCTATCTTTTTTTGTAAAAAAAACTATATACAAGTGTTAAACAAGCCTATTGACTGTCTAAAATCAAAAAAAGCCCGGCCTATGGGATCAGTTTGTAAAAATACCCGCGGCGCGATCTTTTGAAACGTAAACTTCTGGTAAACATTCAAAGCAGCGTGTATAATCAGCATAGCCAATTCACACCGTGCGTTAGGTTAGAGAAAGGAATGGAAAACCGTTTATGAAATCAACCGAGAAATGGGGCGCCTTCGTACTGAGTGCCGCCGTGCTGCTCAGCGCCCCCGGTTATGCAAATGCTGCCGGAACCCAGGCGGGAAGCACTCTCCCCCGGCCAAGCTGGACGTCCGCTTCCGTCTACGACACCTCGTCCGCTTCCGCGCACGAGATCCGTTTCGTCAAATCGCGAGGGCTCGTGTATGTCCATACCGTACAGAACGTCAAAAAGAATTCGTCGAAGACTTCGTACGATTGGCATCTGGAGACCGTGACCGCCTTCGATGCTGCGACCGGAGCCCAGAAATGGTCCCGTACGTTCCATGAGAAAGCCGGCCCTTACACGATTGCAAGTTCGATTCTGTATGCCGGGGACGGAACCGTGTATTTTACCGGAACTTTCTCCGACAAGACCCAGCAGGTCTATGCGCTGAAACCGGACGGCAAGTCGGCATGGACCCGGTCCGTCGCTTACGGAAGCGACATCTATCTGCTCGGCGACGAAAGCCTGCTGGTCGCTTCCCGGCAGGGGCCGGACAAAGCGGGAGGGGTCAAAACTTCTCTCGTCCGTTTCGATGCCGCCGGAAAAACGCTCGCTTCCAAGAACCTTGCAGGCAGCGTCCTCGCCGCCGAAGGCGGACGGATCGTGATCGACGCAAGCCGCCTCGTCAAACACGGCACGGCTTGGGACCGTTCTCCGAGCCCTTCCATCGAAGTCTATACCCCGGAACTCAAGCGGGTATACGGCTACAAATTCCCGGCAAGCGTCAATCTGCTTGGAGACGGCGGCGGACCTTCGATCCTGGTGCAAAAAGACAATACGGTCATCTTCCGCGGATCGGTGGCCGGCACGGTCAACAAACTGTTTGCTTTGTCCCCGCAGGGCAGACTGCTCTGGGGACGGACCATTCCGGCCGATTCCGTTATCGCTTCGACCGGCAGCGGATACGTCACGTATTCGAAGCGCCAGCTGACCGCTTTCGATCTCGAAGGCAAACGGGCGGAATGTACGCTCAGCGACAAACCGGGTCAAATCGTGATCCTGGAGCATTCCGATGACGGAGAGCTGCAGATCGATATGGCCGACACGCTGTATGTGCTCGATCCGGACAAACTGGATATCCTGCAGGCCGTATCGAACCGCCCGCTGCATGCGGAATACGCGTTCTCCTACGCCGGCGGAATCCTCTATGCCGCCGAGAATGGATCGTTGGTCAAATATGCGTTGAACGGATCGGACGCGCCAACCGAATAACCCAGAATCAAGAAGACGGGTTCCTCGCTATAATGAGGAAACCCGTTTTTTTCGTGCTTTGTTCCAGTCTTCATCTATGAAAAAAAACCTGTAAACACATTGAAAAATAATTGTTGCTAAGCTGTTTCAAAAATAAAATTTGCAACTTATTATTCAAATGCTTGCTAGAAGGTTAAGTTGTAGTTGAGCAAACAAAAACATAAGCGGAGGCGATACAAAATGGGTATCATTTGGTCGTTAATTATTGGCGGCATCATCGGTTGGTTGGCCGGACTCATCGTGGGCAGAGATATTCCTGGCGGGATTATCGGGAACATTATCGCCGGATTCATCGGTGGTTGGCTCGGTGGAGTAATCCTGGGTAAACTTGGTCCGGAAATCGGCGGATTCTACATTATCCCGGCACTGATTGGCGCGATTGTACTCGTTGCGGTTGTCAGCCTGATCATGCGTTCGATGGGTCGTAGAAACCGGGCTTAAGTCCTTGGTTCGACTCCGAGTCGGGTACGTCCCCGTGATTTGTCTCGTTAGAAGATAAACGCATGCGTACCCATAAAAAAGAGCACATCCCGTTTACACGGACATGTGCTCTTTTTTTGTTGTTTTTTTATCGAATCGGCTGCTGCTCGCGGAAATGTTCAACCGCCTGCTTCACCGCACCGGTCAGTTCGCCCAGTCCGGCGATCGTCTCGGACAGCTGCTGCATGCTGGCCAGCTGTTCTTCGGCTGCGCCGCGAACGGTCGCGACTTCCTCCGAGGTGCTGGCGATCATCTCTTCGGCATGGCCGATCGTATCGCTCACCTGTTCGGTATGGGCCGCAATTTCTTCCACGGCAGCCGATACGTCCTGCATCTGCATATTGACCTCGTCGACCGCGGCCTGGATAAACTGGAACGAACGGCCGGCTTCCTCAAGCGAACCGATGCCCTGTTTCATATCATGGGCAACCTGCGAGGAAGTTCCGACGACTTCGCCCGTATCCTGCTGAATACTGGCATTGATCGTCGATACCCGCTTGGCCGACTCCGAAGACTGTTCGGCCAGCTTGCGCACTTCCGAGGCGATGACGGAAAAGCCTTGTCCGTACTCGCCCGCGCGCGCCGCTTCGATGGCGGCATTCAGCGCAAGCAGATGCGTCTGCGACGCGATCTCGGTAATGATACTGACAAAATATTCGATTTCGCCCGACTTCTCGTCGAGACGGTGGACCTGCTGAAGCAGCGCCTGGATCGAAACGTCGGTCTTGCGAACCTCACCCATCGCGTTCACCAGCTGTTTGTATCCCGTAGCGGCCTGCTCCGACGTAATCAGCGTCGCACTGGCTACTTCGTCCGTGCTTCCGGCAACCTGCTGTACGGCAGCGGACATCTCCCCCGCGGTGCGGGCGATTTCTTTCATTTTCTCCGTTTGTTCTTCCGAACGCGACGCCGCACTGCGGGCAGACTCGGCAATCAGATCGGATACGATCAGCCCGACTTCGGCACTCGATTTGACCTGTTCGACGTTCCGGTCGATATCCAGCAGATAGTTCTGCATCCGTTCCATCGCTTGATGCGAAGCATAACCCGGCTCGCCGGACGCCGGATCGGCAGAAGCGCCTTCCTGTCCATTGTCGGCCGGATCGGATGCTGCAAAATGCTTGTTAATCTCGGCCGCTCTGCGATCCGCTTCGCGCAGAAGCAGTATAAGGCCGGCCGCAAAGGCGCCGCCGCCGACAATCCCCGCCAGAATCAATCCGGGCACGAAGCTCCCCCAGCCTCGTCCGGGCATCATAAACAGAAAAGCAATAAGCATTTCCAATATGGCCGCGGTTCCTGCCCCGATAACCATCAGGCGTTTGTTCGTCTCTTTATTCATGGATTCTCCCACCCGTTGTTTGAAAGTCGGCACGACGATCCGTCCCGCTTCGAACGTCCACTCCCAAGAACGTCCGCCAAAAAAGCCCGGCATGCCGGGCCCGCTTTATGTATCGGAACAGCAGCGCCGCGTACGCCATACGTCCGTACGCGGCTGCCGGTTCCGATCAGCTGTTCAGGTAAGCTTCCGCATCTTCGAGTTTTTCGAACGAAACGACGATATCGCCGAACATGCGCTTCATTTGCATTTTCGATACGGCAGAGCCGGTATAGTACGCCCACTTGGTCAGCCCTTTTGCCATAGACTCTTCTCCCGTAGGAGCCAGAGCTACCGCCACTTCCTGCGTGAACAGTTTGCCTTTGCTGAGATCGGTCAGGCCGGTAAAGCCCGGTTTAACTTTTGTCATGATCGCGGTGTACTCTTTGCGGTATGCTTCCACTTCGTCCATCGTAATGCTTTCTACCGTACATACAACACGATTCTCGGCTGGGAAATACTCGATTTTAAACATGGAAACTCCCCCTCGATTCAATTATAAACCTTCTTATACAGTGTACTAAAAATTTTGTCGAATTCAAAGAAAAAAATTGCATATTTTCTTTAAAATTCATGTTTTCCATCAGGCTGGATATCCAAAAATCCCGTCTGTTTCGCATAGCCGATCATCCGTTCGACCAAGGTGTCGTCCATTGCTTTCCAAGTGAATCCAAGCCGCATCAAATAGGAAACGGTACGATCGGAAGCGATCTCGAAACGGGTCTGGATCTGCGCACTTTCAAGCCAGCCGTAGTGCAGCATGATCTTGTCGATCTCCGCCCGCGATTCGCCCGACGAGAATTTTTCGGCCAGAGCGTCGACAAATTCTGCAAATTCAAGAGTCTCTACCTGATAGCCGAGTCTTTCTTTTGTCAAAATGCGGTGCATGCTTTCCAGATTCGGATTAAGCAGATGGAAGATTTCATTCTGCAGGGCTTCCGGCTGCATCAACAGCAGGATCGCCCGGCTGACTCCGTCGACATAGGAAAAGTCCGTATCGGGTTCGAGTTCCGGCACCAGGCCAAGACGCGCGAAAGACTGCATCAGGGTATAAAAAGCGTTGTCTCCGATATTTTGCTGGAATCTTCCCGTCTCCGAATGGAACACGACGTTGCCGAGCCGGTAGATGCTGGTACGCAATCCCCGTTCCCGGGCTTCCACCACTTTCCGTTCGGCTTCGAATTTGGTCTTGGCATAATAATTCTCGTATTCCTGTCCAAGATCCAGATCGTATTCGCCGAAAAAGGCTTCTTCATGCTGCGGAATAATGCCGGTCGCTACGCCGAGCGTGGAGACATGGTGAAAATCTTTGCTCCGCTCCGCACTGCCGGCCAACTCCAGCAGCCGCTCCGTCGCTTCCACATTGTGGCGTCTGAAGTCTTCGTAGCTGCCGTAATGTTTGACCGTCGCGGCGGCATGCAAGATGACATCCGTTTCGCGTTCGAGTCTTGCGTAATGCTCTTCGTCAAGTCCCATCCGCTCTTCGGACAGATCTCCGGCCAAGACGTGCAGGCGCGGTTCCTCACCTGCCAGCCGGCCTTCGCCGAAGTAGAAATCAAGCTTGGACCGAACCCGGCGCAGCGCCTGGACATCATCGTCTCCCCGCACAATCGCATAGACGTTCCAATCGGTATGGGCCAGCAGATCGTGCAGCAGATGCGCGCCGACATATCCTGTCGCTCCGGTCAGCAGAACGCCGCGGTAAGGCCGGAGCTTGGTCACATCGACGGCAGCCGTATCGGCTTCGGCGCGGCTCCGATACGTTTGACGGGACTCGGCCAGCGTATCTTCGCCGATTCTGCGGCTGGCTTCTTTCAGTTCCGCCAACTTCTCGACGATACGGCCCGAAGCCGGCTTGACGACCGCGGCCAGTTCCGCCAGCGTCTGATGCTCGAATACGTCGTTGATACTGAGCTCGAACTGCTCCTGCAGACGGGCAACCATCACCGCCGCTTTGAGCGAATGACCGCCAAGCTCGAAGAAGTTGTCATGCAGGCCGACCCGCTGCGTACCCAGCACAGCCTGCCAGACTTCCGCAATCTTCCGTTCGGGGTCGGACTGCGGCGCCGCGTACGTCGCGGCCGCCGAGCCTTCACCCGGCTGCGGTTCGGGCAGAGCCCTCCGGTCGATCTTGCCGTTTGGCGTCAGCGGCAGGGCATCCAGCTGGACGAAATGCGAAGGAATCATATAATCCGGCAGACGCCCGGCCAGATGGTCGCGCAGCTCGCGCAGCGATGCCCTGACGGGAGAGGCGGTATAGGCGCAGAGCGACTTGACGCCCGAAGGATCTTCTTTCGCCAGCACGATCGTTTCCTTGACCAACGGATGCTCCAGCAGGGCCGCCTCGATCTCGCCCAGTTCGATCCGGAAGCCCCGGATCTTGACCTGGTGATCCAGCCGGCCCAGAAACTCCAGCTCCCCGGCTTCATTCCAGCGGGCCAGGTCTCCGGTCCGGTACATCCGGCTGCCGGCTTCGAACGGATCGGGCAAATAACGTTCTTCCGTCAGCTCCGGCTGATTGTAATAACCCCGGCCTACGCATTCGCCCGAGATGTACACTTCGCCCGCTGCGCCTCTCGGTTGAAGATGAAGCGCCTCGTTCAGCAGATAAACACGCGTATTGGCAATCGGTTTGCCAATCGGAGGCAGCTCGGGAATCGCGCCCGCGGGATCAAGCGTATGCGCGGTTGCGACATGCGTCTCCGAAGGGCCGTAATGATTGTGCAGGAAAATATGGTGGCGGCGCAGATGTTCGCGGAATTTTTCCGGTACCGTAAGCTGTTCGCCCGCCGTGACGATATGGCGGATACAGGTCGGGAAACGGTCTTCGTATTCTTTTTCGCTCAGGATAAATTTCAGGAACGACACCGGCATGAACAGGACGCCGATCTGCTGCTGTCCGATCAGATCAAGCAGCTGCCCCACTTCCCGCCGCATTTCGCTGCGGATCATGCACAGGGTTCCGCCCGCGATCAAGGTCGACCAGATTTCCTGCGAACAGACGTCGAAACTGAGCGTCGTGAACTGCAGGACCCGGCCCGTATAGTCGATGTTGGTGCTTGTATATTCGTAATGCAGCAGGTTCATCATGTTGCGATGCTCCAGCATGACGCCTTTTGGACGGCCCGTCGTTCCCGACGTATAAATGACATACAGCAGATCGGCTGCGGTGCTGCGCGCCGGAGGATTCTCCGTATGCGGCGAATAGACATCCGCTTCATCGAGATACAGGCTTTCCCCCGCGAAATGCAGCTTTCCGCCCAAATGACGCTGGGTGAGCAGCAGATCCGCTCCGCTGTTCTCCATCATATAAAGGATACGTTCTTCGGGATATTCCGGATCGATCGGCACATAAGCGCCGCCCGATTTGAGAATGCCGAGCAATCCGACGATCATCTCCAGCGAACGGTCCGTCATGAGTCCCACCAATTTATCGGCGGCAATGCCTTTTTCAATAAGCGTGTGCGCAAGACGATTGGCCCGTTCGTTCAATTCCGCGTAAGTCAGCGACGTTCCTTCGAACGTCAGCGCCGGATGGTCCGGCCGCTCGGCGGCGCGGCGCTCGAACGCCTGCTGGAGAGTCAGGGTCCGCTCGTAGGCGGACGCAGTATCGTTCAGACCCCATGCCAGATCCCGGATTTCTTCGGCGCCCAGCATCGGCATGGCATGCAGTCCGGTATGCTCGTTCGACGCAGCCGATTCCAGCAGCCGGATATAGTGATCCGCCATCATACGGATCGTACGCTCTTCGAACAGATCGGTGCAGTATTGGAAATCGATCCGGATCCCGTCTTCTTCTTCCGTTACATCCGCCATCAGATCGTATTTGGCAATCTGCGGCGCGTACCGTTCGGCGGTTGTACGGGCTTCCGCAAAATCCGGTGCCAGGCTTCCGGTATTCTGCATCACGAACATCGTATCGAACAGCGGACTGCGGCCGGCGATTCTCGGCACGTTAAGTTCGTTGACCAGCTCGCCCAGCTCATACTCCTGATGATCGAACGCGCCGAGCAGCTCGGCTTTGACTTCTCCCAAATAATCCGCAAAAGTCTTGGCCTTGTCCGGATACGTACGCAGCGGCAGCGTGTTGACGAACATGCCCATTACGCCGTGCAGCTCTTCGCGGCTCCGGTTGGCGACCGGCACGCCGACGATCACATCTTCCTGTCCGGCATAACGGCCGAGCAGGGTACCGTAGGCGGCCAGCATGACCATAAACAGCGTCGTTCCCGTACGGTCGGCCAAGCGTTTGAGATCCGACTGCAGGCCCGCTCCGATCTCTCCGTGCAGCGTCGCTCCGCGGAAGCTTTGTTTCTCGGGACGCGGTTGGTCCGCCGGAAGCTGAAGCATCGGCAGCTCTCCGCTTAGACGCCCGCGCCAGTAACCGAGCTGCGAATCGCGGATCGGAGCCGCGGCTTCGCGTTCATACCAGACGGAGAAGTCTTTGAACTGCACCGGCGGAGCGAGCTCTGCGGAATCGCTTTGGTAAAAGGCCGACCATTCTTCGAAGAAGACATGCATCGATACGCCGTCCACCGCGATATGGTGAAAATCAAGCATCATGAAATGCAGCTCTTCGCCGCAGGAGACCAGCTCCGCGCGCATCAGCGGCGCTTGGCCCAGATCGAACGGACGAACGAAAGCGTCCATCCGTTCCCGGATTTCTTCTTCGCGGCCCTGCCGCACCGCCAGGCGCAGCCCGGCCTCTTCATGTACACGCTGCATGATCCGCTCGCCCAACAGTTCAAAAGAAGTGCGCAGCGCCTCGTGTCTGTCCAGCATCCGAAGCAGCGAACGTTCCAGGCGTCCGGCATCGACCGGTCCTTCGATCCGCAGCAGGGCAGGCGCATTGTAAGCCGTGCCGGCGCCTTCCATCTGTTCGATCAGGAACAATCGGGCCTGCGCCGGATACGCCGGGTAGCGCCCGGTCGGCGCTGTCGGCGCGGTCGTGATCGAGAGTTCCCGCGCGGGAGCTCCGCCCGCGGTACGCTTGGCAATTTCTTCGGCCTGGGAGCGGATGGTCGTATATTCGAACAGCTCGCGAATCGACAGCTTCGCCCCGAAGCGGCGCTCGATCCGGGCGCGCAGAATCGCAGCCTGCAGCGAGTGGCCGCCCACATCGAAGAAGCGGTCAAGAACGCCGAACCGGTCATGCGCGAGAACGCCGCTCCACAGCGTGTGCAGCTGTTCTTCCGTTTCGCCCAGCGGCATTTCCCGGATCGTCTCTTCCATAGACTCCGGCTGCGGCAGCGCACGGCGATCGATCTTGCCGTTGGCATTGACCGGCAGCTTCTCCATCGCGACGAAGCGGGCCGGCACCATGTAGTCGGGCAGGGTGCGCGCAAGCGAAGCGCTCCATTCGGCAGGTCCGCCGCTGCCTGACTCGACGTAGGCGCACAGATACGCATCGCCGGCCGCGTCCTGCAGAGGAACGACGATGCAGGTTCTCACGCCTTCGCATTCCAGAATCCGCTGCTCGATTTCGCCGATTTCGATCCGGAATCCGCGGATTTTGACCTGATGGTCGAGCCTGCCGAGGAACTCGATCGTACCGTCGCGCTTCCAGCGGGCCAGATCGCCTGTCCGGTACATGCGGGCGCCTTCCCGGTAAGGATGGGAAACGAATTTTTCGTTCGTCAATTCCGGACGGTTCAGATACCCGCGCGCCAATCCGTCTCCGGCCACGCACAGTTCGCCGGCGACGCCGATCGGCTGCAGATGGCCGTAATCGTCGAGAATCAGAATCTGCGAGCCCCGGATCGGCTTGCCGATCGGAATATTCGCTTCCATCTCGGTCACCAGATGGGAAGTGGTCACGATCGTATTCTCGGTAGGGCCGTAACAGTTGTGCAGCTCATAGGGGCGGGGGCGGAAAGTCTTGAGCTTGTCGCCGCCCGTCAGCAGCACACGCAGCGAATAGTTGTCGTATTCCATAAACTGCTCGCACAGCTGGGTCGGCAGGAACGCGACGGTGATGCCTTTTTCATTGAAATGATCGTTGAGACCGGCAGGGTCGAGTCTGAGGTCTTCCGGAATCATATGGATGGACGCTCCCTGCAGCAGGTAAGGGAAAATCTCCCATACCGAAGCGTCGAACCCGAATCCGGCATATTTGACGGTCCGGTCTTCCGGCGTAATGCGGAAATGATCGATATGCCACTGTGCCAGATTGATCAGCGAACGATGTTCGACCACTACCCCTTTGGGTGTGCCGGTCGAGCCCGAAGTATAGATGACGTAAGCGGGCGCGTCGGCGGAACCGGAGTTCAGATCGGCTTCCGCCGCTTCCCATTCCCGGGCGTTGTCGACATGCAGCGTAAGACCGGCGTAGTCTTCCGGCGCCCGAAGCCGCGGAGTCAACAGCAGCAGCCCCGCCCCGCTGTCTTCGAGCATGAACCGGATCCGCTCCGCCGGATACTCGGGATCGATCGGCAGATACGCCGCTCCGGTCTTCAGCACGGCCAGCACGGATACGATCATTTCGATCGACGGACGGGCCATGATGCCCGCGAGACCTCCGTCCCCGAGTCCCGACCGGCGCAGTTCGGCCGCGAGGGCATTCGAGCGGCTCTCCAATTCTCCGTAACTGAGCGAGCCGTCTTCGCAGACGACGGCTTCGCGGGACGGGAACAAAGCCGCCTGCTTGGAGATCATCCGGTGGATCGGACCGGATACTTCGAATTCTCCCGCCGCCCCGCTCCACAGATTCAGCAGGATCTGCCGCTCCTGCTCGCCGAGCAAATCGCTTTCGCCGATCCGGGCATCCGGAGACTGCTCCATACGCACGACGAGTCCGTGAAGGTGAATCAGCATCTCTCGGACGAAGCTTTCACTGAAGACGTCTTCGCGGAATGCCGCACGGACGCGCAGACGGTCCGTACCTGTGAAAACGATAAACAGATCGCAGCCGGCAGATTCAAGCGCTTGGACGGCCTGGACGTCCGGGCCGAATCCGATCCCCGTGTTATAAGGGCGCTCGGCAAGACCCGAAGCATACCAGTTCGCAAAGACCGCAGCTTCCTGGGCAAACTCGTTCGATTCGCGCAGAAGGGCGGCCGCCGTTTCCGTACGCATGCGGAAGGTATCTTCCCGGCCGCCTCGAAACAGCAGCGGAGTCATCCCTTCCCGGGAAGAACGTTGAACCGCGAAAGCCAATTCTTCGGCGCGCAAATAGCGCTGCAGCAGAACCGACCAGGCCGCACACGCGTCTCCTTGGCGAAACAGGGGGTCGACCGCCAGAAACTCGCGTTCGACGACCCCGATTCCCGCCGCGGCGGGCGGTGTCTCTCCTGTCAGCAGCGTCTTTTCTTCCACGGCCTCCAACTGCTTCAACCAATACGTTTCGATATCCGAAATTCGCTTCAACTCTGCCTTCATCGCTCTCTTTTTTCCCCTTCCGCTTCTTATATCATCTGGATTTTGGCAAAACAGGTTCCTGCGCAGTCTTAAGTTAGAGCAGCGCGCGGAATCTCGCGATCAGCTCGGGCACTTCAATGAACTGCACGTGACCGGGCAGGCTTTCTTGGGGCTTCCGGCATACGGCCAGCGCATAACGTTCGGGAAACGGCGAATCAAGCGCCAGTGTGCCAAGCGCCCACGATGTTCCTTCCGGTTTCTCGGGATCCATGACCAAACTTTCCCCGTCGAACCGCGGAGCGAACGTCTCGAGCGTATGCTTGTTGTTCAATCCGGTCCCTTCGGCTTTGAGCCAGCTCTCCAGCAGCGTCCAGCGCCCGTAGAAAAAATCGGTCGTTTCGGCTTCCGTCATCCGCGCTGTCCGCCCGGCCGCTTCCGCTCCCAGCATCGTTCGAAGGGTAGCCCGGTCCAGCGGCTCGATCCGCTCCACATCGATGCCGACCTCGGTGTGTGCCACGGCGCATACGACCATTCTGCCCGAGTGGGACAGATTGAAAGCGGGCGTCCCCGGCAGATCCAGATAAGGCTTCCCGTATCCGCTCCGGCGAAAAATCAGTTCTTCATAACGAAGCTGCAGCCGTTCGCCGAGCAAAGCGGAGAGGAGCATGTGGGACACGGCTCTGGAGAACCGGTCTTCTTCGCGTGCAAAACGCAAAATTCTTGCCCGTTCTTCCGAAAAAAAAGCGGGAAACCAGCGGTTCCATTCCGCTGGGTCCGGCAGTGTTCGAAGAGCGGCAGCATACACTTCGATAAGGATTCGGCCCCTTCCCGTTCGCCCAAATATGCGGCGCAAGACACTTCAAATTCGTTCTTCGTTCCTATGATACCAAAAAATCTCACCTAAAGAATATCGGAACATTCTCCGTGAAATCAAATAGTTTTAAGAAAAAAGTATCATTTAATCCTTTAGACCCATTTTTTCGATCCCTACTTTTAGGTGACTTCCTTTCTTCCGTGCAAAGCGGAAAGCGGACACGTATAATGAGTTTAAAAAAACCGAGGGGACGATCATGACGGATAAAATCGATCTGGACAGACAGCGGCTCAGTATTGAAGCGGCCCGCCTCTATTATCTGTCCGACTACAGCCAGCAGGAAATCGCGACTCGACTGGGCGTCTCCCGTCCCACGGTATCGCGGCTTCTTCAACATGCCAAAGAAAACGGATTCGTCCGGATCAGTATCTCGGACCCGCTCGAAGATCTGGATGCCCTGGGCGCCGAAGTCGCACGCCGGTACGGCCTGCAAGGTGTACGCGTCTGCTACTCGCCCGAGAACGAGTACCGCGAAATCCGCGGGCGCGTCGCCGCCGCAGCGGCGGAATATCTGGACGAGACGGTGCAGGACGGCGACATCATCGGGATCACCTGGGGTACCACCATGTATGCACTCGCACTCGGTCTGCGGCACAAAGCCGTCAAAGGCGTGGAAATTGTCCAGCTCAAAGGCGGCGTCAGCCATTCCCAGGTGCCTACCTATGCGGCGGAGACGGCCAACTTGTTTGCGGAAGCGTTCAGTACCGTCGCCCGCTATCTGCCGCTGCCCGTTATTTTTGACAGCGTGGAACTTAAGGAAATGGTCGAGGAAGACCGGCATATCCAGCGGATCATCGAATTGGGACGCCAGGCCAATGTCGCCGTCTTTACGGTTGGCACGGTCGAAGAAGATGCCCTGCTGTTTCGCCTGGGCTACTTCGACGACCGGCAGCGCCAAATGCTCCGGGCATCGGGGGCCGGCGATATCTGCTCCCGTTTCTTCGACGATCGGGGCCAGATATGCAGCGAAGAGATCAATGCCCGAACCGTGGGAATCGACCTGCCCGAACTGCGCCGCAAAGAAAAATCGATCCTGGTCGCGGGCGGTCCGCGCAAGATCCGGGCGATCCGCGCCGCACTTGCGGGGCGATATGCCAATATCCTCGTAACCGACCAATTTACGGCCCTCTCGCTGCTGGCGGATTGAATTTGCCCGCCAATCTGCCGATATAGGTAGAACCTTGTCAACGCTAAAGGTGAGGTTGCGTTCCCCTGAGATTTCGTACCTGAAGCGGGTACGAAGTCTCCGACGGAATTGTTGTTTCAGGAAAACGTAAACCTCGGATTAAGAGTTGGCAAGGTACTAGAACGCGAAGCCTTTTCGCGCAGCACTCTCCCGATTCACGGACAACCTGAAAGGTGCGGAACCCCCATGAAGACTCATCCCGTCATTTCCCGCTGCCTCGTTTTTTGTCTGCTGCTGGCCTGGTCTTCCGGTTTGACGGGAGCCGGCAGCGCCTATTCGCGCGAGCCGGGCGGATTCTCGACCTGGGTCTGGAACCCCTGGCTGCTGCGTTCCTCGTCCGGCGATCTGCTGCGTTTCGCGGCGGCAAACGACATCGATACCCTGTATCTGCAGATCGACCCGGATATGAATCCCGCGGACTACGCGTCGTTTATCCGCCGCGCTTCGGCGCAACAGGTCCGCGTATACGCACTGGACGGGGCGCCCCGCTGGGCACTTGAACGCCATCTGCCGAAAGCTTTTATCGATTGGCTGTCCACTTATCAGTCCGGGGCTTCGGCCGAGGAACGGTTCGCCGGAATCCATGTCGACGTGGAGCCTTACCTGCTTCCGGAATGGACAAGCGGACAAGAGGCTCTCCTGCGATCCTGGAAAGACAGCATTGCAGCTTTATTGTCGGGCGCCGACCGGCTGGGTCTGAACGTCGAAGCCGATATTCCTTTTTGGTTCGACGAACATGCCATGCCCGGCGAGCCGGGCACGTTAAGCGCCTGGCTGATCGGCCGGTTCGACGGCGTAACGATCATGGCTTATCGCGATTCCGCGGAGCGGATCGCCGATGCGGCGCGAAACGAACTGGCGGAAGCCGCAAAACTGGGCAAACCGGTACGGATCGCGGTGGAAACGAATCCTTCTTCGGAAACGCCCAAAGTCACTTTCTACGAAGAAGGTTCCTCGTTTATGAACGCCCAGCTTGAAGAAGTCCGAACCCTTCTCGGGAAAAGTCCGGCGTTCGCCGGCTTTGCCGTACACGATTACGAAGGCTGGAAGAAACTCCGGGAGAAGACGGCTGCCGCCGCTTCCCGCAGATCTTCTTCGCTGACTGCCGGCGGTACGGCTGCGGCAGCGTCGAAAGCCGTGCGGCCCGCCGCCCGAAAATCGGCCGCTGCAGGCAAATAACGTATTCGGCCCATCGGTCCCGCCCGCTGTGCCTCATCCCTTTGGACTGCAGGTTTTAAGGGATCTACAGCCAAAAACCGCCCGCCCGCTTTCCTCTACGAACAGAGGAAAGCAGGCGGGCGGTTTGCGTCTGCGGGTATGGATCTGCGTTCTTCACGGCTGCCGTATCCCTCTTCGAATACCGCCTTTTTATTTTCTTGAACAAAATTTCATGTAACCTTTTGCATTTGTTCACGAAGATGGTATGATAAGAATAAATCCGAATTCGAAGGAGAGATCCACGATGAATCTTGCATCCATGATCGACCATACGCTTCTGCGCGCCGACGCTGCGGAAACGGAAGTCGCCAAGCTGATCGAGGAAGCGAAGACCTACAAATTTGCTTCCGTCTGCGTTAATCCGACTTGGGTGGCCTACTCGGCCGAACGCCTGAACGGTACCGAAGTGAAAGTCTGCACCGTCATCGGCTTTCCGCTGGGAGCGTCCACGCCGGAGACCAAAGCGTTCGAGACCCGCGACGCGATCGAAAAAGGAGCCGGAGAAATCGATATGGTTCTCAACATCGGCGCCTTGAAAAGCGGCAACACCGAATTGGCCGAGCGCGATATCCGCGCCGTTGTGGAAGCCGCTTCGGGCAAAGCTCTCGTCAAAGTCATCATCGAGACCTGCCTGCTGACCGACGAAGAAAAAGTCCTCGCCTGCGAAATGTCCGTTCGCGCGGGAGCCGACTTCGTGAAAACGTCCACCGGCTTCTCCACGGGCGGAGCAACGCCTGAAGATGTCGCCTTGATGCGCAAAACCGTCGGTCCCGATATCGGCGTCAAAGCTTCGGGCGGCGTTCGCAGCCGCGAAGACATGGAAGCGATGATTCAAGCCGGCGCGACGCGCATCGGAGCAAGCTCCGGCGTGAAGATTATGCAGGGCGGCCAGTCCGACTCTTCGTATTGATCGAAGCGGATCGAAGCCGGCCCCCGTCCATCGGGCGGGGTCGATGCTTCGAATTCGTTTTGCGAACGAATGTAAGCGTTTCGTCCCTTATTTCGAATACTTGATCCCAGGAGGTCTTCCCAGATGAGCCATCCCATGAAAGACCGTCTTATCGAAGCCGCGATCGAAGCCCGGTCGTCCGCTTACGTCCCTTATTCCCATTTTGAAGTCGGCGCCGCGCTGTTGGCCGGCGGCACCATTTATTCCGGCTGCAATATCGAGAACGCTTCGTTTGGCCTGACGAACTGCGCCGAACGCACCGCCATTTTCAAAGCCGCCTCCGAAGGCATCCGCCGTATCGAAGCGATCGCGGTCGTAGCGGATACGGAAGGGCCGGTCTCGCCGTGCGGCGCCTGCCGCCAGGTGATTGCGGAGTTTGCCGACGAGAATACGCGTATCTACCTGACGAATCTTCACGGCAGTACCGAGGAATGGACGATGGATCGCCTGCTTCCGGGATACTTCCAGGCCAAAGATATGGACAAGACGAAATAGAACGGTCGACGGACGTTTCCGCTTCTGCCCGGCAGCGGAGGAAACGTCCAACCTTTTCGCTTTCGTTTCCCTCTTCTCTGTTTTTGTAACCGCTTCAATCATTTTCCGCCGTCGGCAGCCGCTCCCTTCTCATAAAGAAAGTCACGCCCGATGAGGCCGTACGCTTTTTGCTTTCGGAGTCCGGCACCTGCCTGCTTATCCGTCAACGCCGCTTTTTTTGCTTACCAAATAACTTCCGGGAGATATCCGCTCATGCATATTCTTATCGCTCTGCTCGGTTTGGTTGTCGTATTCGCTCTTGCCTTCGTGGCCAGCAACGGCCGAAAAAAGATTCGTTACCGTCCATTGATCGTCATGGTGGTGCTGCAGGCGCTGCTGGCGTTCCTGCTGCTCAACACCGTACTGGGTACCACTTTAATTACCGCATTTTCCAATACGTTCGAGCATCTGCTCGGGTACGCCAAAGCCGGTATCGGCTTCGTGTTCGGCGGCCTGACAAGGAACGAGACCCCGGATGGCCCGGCAACCGTCTTTTTCCTGGACGTCCTGATGCCGATCGTCTTCATCTCGGCGCTTATCGGTATTCTCCAATACCTGCGCATTCTTCCGTTTATCATCCGCTACATCGGGCTCGTACTGAGCAAGATCAACGGCATGGGCAAGCTGGAATCGTACAACGCCGTCGCATCGGCTATTCTCGGTCAATCCGAAGTGTTCATTTCCGTCAAAAAACAGATCGGCCTGCTGCCGAAACACCGGCTGTACACGCTGTGCGCATCGGCCATGTCCACGGTCTCCATGTCGATCGTCGGCGCCTATATGGGTCTGATTCCGCCCAAATATGTCGTCACTGCGCTCGTGCTCAACCTGTTCGGCGGATTTATCATCGCTTCGATCATTAATCCTTATAAAGTGACGCCGGAAGAAGATATACTGGAAGTGCAGGAAGAAGAAAAGCAGTCGTTCTTCGAAATGCTCGGCGAATACATTATGGACGGCTTCAAGGTTGCGATCGTCGTGGCCGCCATGCTGATCGGTTTCGTCGCCCTGATCGCTATGCTGAACGGCATTTTCGCCGCGATCTTCGGCATCTCGTTCCAGGAAATGCTTGGCTACGTCTTCTCGCCGTTCGCTTTTGTCATGGGTATTCCCTGGAACGAAGCCGTTACCGCCGGCAGCATCATGGCAACCAAATTGATGACCAACGAATTCACCGCCATGTTCGAGTTGAAAGCATTGATCGAAGCCGGAAGCCTGAGCGATCGGACGATCGGTATCGTATCTGTCTTCCTCGTCTCGTTCGCCAACTTCTCCTCGATCGGCATCATCGCCGGCGCGGTCAAAGGGCTGCACGAGAAACAGGGTAACGTTGTCGCAAGATTCGGACTCAAACTGCTGTACGGCGCGACGCTCGTCAGCATGCTCTCGGCCATCATCGTCGGATTGTTCATTTAACGCTTAAGGTGTAAAATAGGATTTTTCGAAAGGAGCATAAACCATGTCTACATTCAAACGCATTCACCTGATCGTGATGGACTCGGTCGGTATCGGCGAAGCGCCGGATGCCGCGGAGTTCGACGATTTCGGAGTCGACACTTTCGGCCATATTGCCCGCGAAATGGGCGGACTGAACATGCCGAACATGGCCAAACTCGGCCTGTCCAACATCGAGGAAGTCCAGGGGGTAGCCAAAGCGGACCGCCCTCTCGCCTACCACACCAAAATGCAGGAAGCTTCCCGGGGCAAAGACACGATGACCGGACACTGGGAAATCATGGGCCTGTATATCGATACGCCGTTCCGCGTATTCCCGGACGGCTTCCCGGACGAGCTGATTCAGCGGATCGAAAAGAAAACCGGACGCAAAGTGATCGGCAACAAACCGGCCAGCGGCACGGAGATTCTCGACGAACTCGGCGAGGAACACATGAAAACCGGCGCGCTGATCGTTTACACATCGGCCGACTCCGTTCTCCAGGTCGCTGCGCACGAAGATATCGTTCCGCTCAAGGAACTGTATGAAATTTGCGAGTTCTGCCGCGAAATCACGCTTGAAGATCCCTACATGCTCGGACGCATCATCGCCCGTCCGTTCATCGGCGAACCGGGAGCATTCAAACGTACCTCCGGCCGTCACGACTACGCGCTGAAACCTTTCGGCCGCACGACCATGAACGAACTGCAAGACGGCGGCTTCGACGTGATCGCCCTTGGCAAAATCGCCGATATTTACGACGGCGAAGGCGTCACCAAATCCGTTCGCACCGTATCCAATATGGACGGCATGGACAAGCTGGTCGAAGAAATGGGCAAGCCGTTCCACGGACTCAGCTTCCTGAACCTCGTCGATTTCGACGCCATGTTCGGCCACCGCCGCGATCCGCAGGGTTACGGGCAGGCGCTCGAAGAATACGATGCCCGTCTGCCGGAAGTCTTCGCCAAAATGACCGGCGACGATCTGCTGCTCATCACCGCCGACCACGGCAACGACCCGACGTACCGCGGCACCGACCATACACGCGAATACGTCCCGCTGCTCGCCTACTCGCCGAGCTTCGCAAGCGGAGGCACCAAACTGCCCGTGCGCACCACTTTTGCCGACATTGCCGCTACCGTCGCCGAGAACTTCGGCGTCAAGATGCCGGAATACGGCACCAGCTTCCTGGGCGATTTGAAGTAAGCCCGCTTCGTCCCGGACGTTTTCTGAACGAAACAAACAGGATCTTCCTGTCATCAAAAAAAGCAAGGCGGCTGCGAAAACCTGCTTTTACACCTCGTATCAGCGGAGAATGGGATAGAGCCGGAGAAGCGAAGCGTCCGCAGGCCTATCCCATTCGCAGCGCCTCACACCATAAACGGAGGTTTTCACCCAATGAGTGTTCATATCGAAGCCAAAGTCGGCGACATCGCCGAAACGATCCTGCTCCCCGGCGATCCGCTGAGAGCCAAATTTATCGCCGACACGTATCTCGAAGACGTCGTCTGCTACAACCAGGTCCGCGGCATGCTCGGTTTTACCGGCACATACAAAGGCCGTCGCGTTTCCGTTCAGGGCTCCGGGATGGGGATCCCGTCGTTCGCGATCTACGCCAATGAGCTGATCAGCGAATACGGCGTGAAGAACCTGATCCGTGTCGGCACCTGCGGCGGCATGCAGGAAAGCGTACGTGTCCGCGACGTTATCCTGGCGCAGGCCGCGTGTACGGATTCCAGCATGAACCGCAATACGTTCCCGGGCTTCGACTTCGCTCCGATCGCAAGCTTCGGTTTGCTGAAAGAAGCGTACGAGCGCGCCGTGGACAAAGGACTGAATGTGCATGTCGGCAACATTCTCAGCTCCGACATCTTCTATCGCGACGACAAGACGGTTACGACCAAACTGATGGAGTACGGCGTACTCGGCGTCGAAATGGAAACGACGGCGCTGTACTCGCTGGCGGCGAAATTCGGCGTGAACGCCCTGACCATCCTGACCGTAAGCGACCATCTGCTGACCGGCGAAGAAACAACGTCGGCCGAGCGTCAATCGACGTTTAACGACATGATGGAAGTGGCATTGGAGACGGCTCTGACCCTGTAATAGACATCGGCCGGCCGGATTCGCCCAGTGCGCGAAATACGGCCGGATCCATTTTACGAAAGCGAGGCAGACAAAGATGAGAATGGTAGACTTGATCGAGAAAAAACGTGACGGCAAAGAACTGACGACAGAGGAAATCAACTTCATTATCGAAGGCTACACCAAGGGAGATATTCCGGATTATCAAGTAAGCGCATTCGCCATGGCGGTCTTCTTCAAAGACATGACGCAGCGCGAACGGGCCGACCTGACGATGGCGATGGTCAACTCCGGCGACACGATCGACCTGTCGGCGATCGAAGGCGTCAAGGTCGACAAGCATTCCACAGGCGGCGTCGGCGATACGACGACACTGGTACTCGCTCCGCTCGTTGCGGCGCTTGACGTCCCGGTCGCTAAAATGTCCGGTCGCGGCCTCGGCCACACGGGCGGTACGGTCGACAAATTGGAAGCCGTAGCCGGCTTTCACGTCGAGATCACGAACGAAGAGTTCGTGAAGCTCGTCAACGAGCACAAGATCGCCGTCATCGGCCAAAGCGGCAACCTGACGCCGGCCGACAAAAAGCTCTATGCGCTGCGCGACGTGACGGCAACGGTCGATTCGATCCCGATGATCGCAAGCTCGATCATGAGCAAGAAGATCGCAGCCGGCGCGGACGCGATCGTGCTTGACGTCAAGACCGGCGCAGGCGCATTCATGAAGACCGAGGCGGACGCGCATAATCTCGCACACGCCATGGTGGGTATCGGCAACAAAGTCGGCCGCAAAACGATGGCCGTCATTTCCGACATGAGCCAGCCGCTCGGCGCCGCAATCGGCAACGCCCTGGAAGTGCAGGAAGCGATCGATACGCTCAAAGGCCACGGGCCGAAAGACCTCGAAGACCTGTGTATGGCACTCGGCAGCCAAATGGTCTTCCTCGCCGGCAAAGCCTCTTCGCTCGAAGATGCGGAGAATAAGCTGCGCGAAGTGATTGCGAACGGCAAAGCGCTCGACAAGTTCCGCGATTTCCTCGCGAACCAAGGCGGCGACGCTTCGGTTGTGGATCATCCGGAACGTCTGCCGCAGGCCGCCTACAAGATTGAAGTTCCGGCTCCGCGCAGCGGTGTCGTCTCCGAGATCATTGCCGACGAAATCGGCGTAGCCGCCATGTGGCTGGGTGCGGGCCGTGCAACCAAAGAATCGGAAATCGATCTTGCGGTCGGCCTGATGCTGAACAAAAAAGTCGGCGAAGCCGTGCAGGAAGGCGAATCGCTCGTGACCATTCACGCGAACAGCGAAGACGTGGCCAACGTGAAAGAGAAAATCCTCGCGGCGATCTCTATCGCGGACAGCGCCCAGGCGCCTACGCTGATTTACGGTACGATTACGGAATAATCGACTACAATCGCCTAGGAGCCGAAACGTCAAGGCGTCTCCCCTATCAACGGATAGGCGGGACGCCTTTTTGCATGCCGAAAATCCCGAAACGAAATTCGGATTTGGAAACGGAGACAAAGACGGCTAAAATGGAGGCAAGACTTTTTTCCGTTATACATATAAGAGGAGGTCAAACGATGCCGGATCACGAAGAGTACCGCTTCCAGGTCAACCTGAGCGGAATGATCGACATTTTATCGAATCACTTGTACAGCAGTCCTCGTGTCTTCCTGCGGGAGCTGCTGCAAAACGCCACCGACGCCATTACCGCACGGATGGATCTGGACCCGGTGCATCGCGGCGAAGTCTTTGTCGAACTGGCCGGCTCCGGCGAAGATTCGACCCTGCTGATCCAAGATAACGGGGTTGGACTGACCGAAGAAGACGTCCACGAATTCCTGGCCATGATCGGACATTCTTCCAAACGAAACGGAGCGGAGCTGCTCGGCGAAACCTCGTTCATCGGACGCTTCGGGATTGGGCTGCTCTCCTGCTTCATGGTCAGCGACGAGATCGTCATGCTCACGCAGTCGGCCAAAGGAGGCCCCTCTATCGAATGGCGCGGCCGGCCCGACGGCACCTATACGATTCGCAAGCTGGAATCTTCGCTGATTCCCGGAACCAAAGTCTACCTGCGCTGCAAACCCGAGACCGATCTCTACTTCGAGGCCGAGACGGTAGAGATGGATCTGCTGCATTACGGCGCCCTGCTGCCTTATCCGATCCGCCTGTCCGAGAATGGCCGGGAACGCCGGATCAACCCCGAGCCGCCGGCCTGGATCGCACGCCCGGAGCTGGCTTCCGCCCATCGGGACGAAGTCCTGCGCTTCGGAGAAGATATGCTCGGCGAACGTTTCCGCGATTTCATTCCGCTGCGGACGGCCAACGGGCGTACCGGCGGTATCGCCTACATTCTGCCGCATGCCGTCAATTTGAGCGCCAAACGTCTGCATAAAGTCTATCTGAAACGGATGCTGATCTCCGAGCAGGCGGACAATATTTTGCCGGAATGGGCTTTTTTCGTCAAATGCCTGGTCTGGACCGACGAACTTCAGCCGACCGCTTCGCGTGAACATTTCTATGAGAACGAACAGCTTGAACGGGTACGCGGCGAGCTGGGACAGTCGATTCGGGCCGAATTGATCGCCATGGGCGATAATGATCGGCAGCGGCTGCGCCGGATTATCGACCTGCATGCCCTCTCCATGAAAAGCCTGGCTGTGGAAGACGAAGAATTTTACCGGATGATCTACCGCTGGCTCCCATTCGAAAGTACATACGGATACAAGACCCTCGGCGAACTGCTCGACGAACGCCGTACCCTGCACTACACGGCTTCGCTGGATCATTACCGCCAGCTCCGCCACGTCGCCTCGGCCCAGTCGCTGCTCGTCGTCAACGGCGGCTACATTTACGAAGCCCAACTGCTGGAAGCGCTGCCCCGAATCGTGCACGGAGCCGATACTCGGCGTCTGCTGCCGGAAGATGTCTCGCTGTCTTTTACCGATCTGAATACGGAGGAACGGGCTTCGACACTGGAAGCCGCACGCGCCGCCGATCTGGCGCTTCAGCGCTTCCGCTGCCGTGTGATGCTGAAACGCTTCAAACCGGACGAACTGTCCGCTTTGTTCACGCTTCCGGAGGAAGCGGCCACGCTGCGTTCGATCGAACGGGCCGGCGAAGAAAGCCCGCAGGCGTTCGCTTCGGTGCTGGGCAGCCTCGGAAATTCGATGCAGGGCAGCACGCAGTCCATTCTGTATTTGAATTTGAACAATGCGGTTGTGGAACGGCTCTTCTCCGGCCCTCCGACCCGGCGCTTGAATACGCTGATCGAGATGCTGTACGCCAATGCGCTGATGATGGGCCATTACCCGATGAGCCGCCAGGAGCTGGCCCTGCTCAACGGAGGCATCTTGTCCTTGATCAACTGGAGCATGGAATCGGAAAAGGGGGAATAGAACGCGGTGGAAGACTTTACGCTGGAATTCGAAGATTTGATGGAGCAGGCTTACGACCTGCCTTACAGCGCAACCAAAATCGCGCTGCTGGAACGGGCTGCGGAAATTGCCGACCTGGCGGGAGACATCGACTCCGGTTACGAAGCGCGCGAAGCGATCGTGGAGGCGGGCAGCTACGGCGGATTTCCGATGAAAGCGATCGTCGCCTACTCCTGGCAGCTCGGCCAGTACGACCGCAATCCGGACCGTTTCGACGCCAGAACGCTGTATTGGAATTACAAATGGGTCATCGACGATGTGCCTTCATTCCCGGATGTACCGGCCGAACAGATCGAATCGCTGCTTCAGGATCTGCGCAGCCGCTATGAGTCTTACGGAGTCAGTGAGCGGACGTATTGGTATTATCGTTTCCGTCTGTCCATGTACATGGGCGATCTCGACCAAGCGGGCGAAGCGCTCAAAGCGTTCCGCAAACTGAAAAAAGACGAGATGAGCGACTGCTCCGCCTGCGAGCTGGACGAACAGGTCCGCTACCTGCTGCGGACCGGCAAGGACGAAGCCGCTATCAAAAAAGCCAAACCGATCATCGAAGGGCTCCAGCGCTGCGCGCATATTCCGCATGTCACGCTGCCTTATCTGCTGCTTCCCCTTCACCGTCTGGGGCGCGGGGACGAAGCCAAAGCCATGCAGCCGAAGAGCTACCGGATGATCCGGGATAATCTGAGCTTTGTCGAGGAGTTCGGCGAACATATCGGCTATTTGTCGGTTGTCGATCCGCATCGTGCCCTGCCGATCCTGGAACGGCATCTGCCGCAGGTCGAATCGCATGAAGATCCGCTGAGCCGAATGATGTTCCTGCTCAATGCCGCCGCGCTGCTGCGCAAATTGAACCGGACCCAAGAAGCGTTTGTGCTGAATCTTCCGCCTTCCTCGAAGTTCTACGAGCTGGCGGGCAAGCCGGAAGAACTTCGTACGAAGCTGGAGGAAGAAGCCTTCGCCACCGCTTCCGCTCTCGATACCCGCAACGGCAACGATTACTATCATAGGTTTGCCGAACAACTGTTAAAAGAGAGGGGCTGAATGCCCCTCTCTTTTTTTGGCTTTTTATTTGAATTCGATCCCCAGAATCTCTTCTTTCTCTTCCAGCAGCGGCATCAATCGGTCTGCGGTCATGCCTTTGGGCATCCGGACGACCATATCCAGAATCAGCTGTTTCTTTTCTTGGTCTTTGCCGCCCGCTTTGAAATCGATCACCGTCAGTCCGCGTTCTTCGATCCGTTTCCTGAATTGTTCGGAGGCTCCCTGTTCCTGCCGGACCGTGACGATCAGCCGGTGCGTGGACGCGACGAAGCGGCCTTTGAAGCTGCCGTGCATCATGATCTGTGTCAGATAGATCAGCAGGGTCGCGATAATGCCCAAGATATACAGACCCGCGCCCATTGCCATGCCGACACCCGCCGTTGCCCACATGCCTGCGGCCGTAGTCAGCCCGTTGATCGTATACTTGCGCATGAAGATCATGCCCGCGCCCAGGAATCCGATACCGCTGACAATCTCCGAAGCGACTTTGGTCGGGTCGATCTGCACGCCGTCCCGTCCTTCCAGATCCATAAATCCGTATTTGGAAATGACCATAATCAGCGCCGAACCGACCGCGACAATGAAGTGGGTCCGCGTTCCGGCTTCTTTGCGTCTGCTTTTTCGTTCGTATCCGATCAAAGCTCCGCACATGCCGGCGATCAGAATACGGAGCAGATGCTCCAATTCCATCGGCAGATCGATCATATTGAAATATCCCATTGCCCGACTCCTCTCCGATTCAAACCTTACGCGAATCCTTCTGATTCGGCATTTCACGAACGCCTGCTATTTTTTACCCCGAGTTTACACAATTGCTCCGCTTTTTTTACAATTGACGCAACATTTGTTCCGCTTTCCCCGTCTGGAAGGCATCCATGAGAGATTAAAGGAGGAAATAACCGGTGAAAAAGAAGCCTGCAAAAAGCAAATGGGCTCTTCCGGCCGCTGCGGTTGTCTTGTTTGCAGCCCTGGCCGGCGGACAGGCGTACGCGGCTGCGCCTTTTGGAGACCTGCAAGGAATTCCGGAAGCTTCGCGGATCTTGACTCTGCGCGAAGCAGGACTGCTGAACGGTTCGCCGGACGGAAGGTTCAACCCGCAGGATCCCCTGACCAACGCCCAGGCGATCCGCCTTGCCGTAGACACATTCAAATTGAATATGGACGATATTCAATTTATCCGCAAACCCGAAGCTTCCGATTATTTCGCCAAAGCAAGCGACAAGGCGTGGTATGCGGGTACGCTGATCATTGCGGCCCACAGCGATCTCGATCTGCCGAAAGACTTGGATCCGAATGCCCCGGCTACCCGTTCCTCGTTTGCTTCCCTCTTGATTCTGGCAGGTCACCAGCAGGCCGCTTTGCCGGTATTTCGCCTGAGCCCGGTAGAGATCCAAGACGAAGCCGCCATTCCGGAAGGCCGCAGCGGCCTGATGCAGCAGGCGCTCGTTTTCGATATGCTGGAACTTGATGCCGATGGACGCATCCGCCCCAACGAACCTCTGACCCGTGCCGCCGCCGCGGATATTCTGTACGGAGCGGCGCTCTCGGCGAGCCTGATCGAAGCCGAATAATCGTCCGCGCACCGGCTACCCTACCAAAAAGCGTCTCCCTGGAGGAGACGCTTTTTGGTGTCTGCTTCGCCGGATCAAACGGATAGGACGGAACGTTGTCGACCCCATAGGCAAACAGGGCGCTTATGCCGCTTCGCGCACCGGCCGGCGGAACGGCTTGGCGGACCTTCTCCCGTACGTGCCGAGCCGCCACAGGTATTCGCACGGTCCCATGGTAAACCGGCGCAGCCAGAGTGTACTGAGCAGAGCCTGTGCGGCCAACAATACAACCGCAGCTGCGCTCAACAGCGGCAGTCCGATCGTCCCTTCCCAACCAAGCAGCGCGGACAGCGAGACGATGACCGCCGTCTGCATCAGATAGTTCGTCAGCGCCATCCGTCCCATATTCCCAAGCGGTCCCAAACGGCGGCGAACGGAAGGCGAGCCGCACAGCAGCAGAATCGTCGTTACATAGAAGACGCTGAGCGGCAGTCCGCCGATCGCGCTGGCCGTATCGTAGAATCCGGTCGAATCCATCACGGTGCGCTGAAGCAGCGCACACGGATAGATCAGCAGCAGCGAAATCAGCTGGGCTGCGAGCAATCCTCCCCTGTATGCGCCCGGCTCGAACAGTCCGATCCTTGCCGCGCCGTACCCCAGCAGAAACATGCCATAGGTCATGAAGATCGATCCCAAATACACGCCAAGTCCGGTCATAACGAGACCTGCAGCCAGCAGAATCCAAGCATTAGCCCGCCGAAACGGCATCAGCAGAAACCCGAGCACCGCGTAATACACCAGCACCTCGCCCGGCTGAAACAGATGATGTCCGATCCCGATCGCCAGCAAAATCAGCAGTCGGCGTACAAAAAGCAGCGAAGCCTTCTCCCCTCTTCCTTCGGCGTTTTTCATAAACAGATAAAATCCCGCTCCGAACAAAAAAGAAAAAATAACAAAAAAACGGTGGCTGATTCCATATTCGAACCCATTGAAAAGGATCCGGTCTGCCGCTCTTGCCTCAATATCCGTAACGGGAAGCAGCATCTGCTGCATATTGATGAACAAAATGCCCAGCAGCGCAAACCCTCTCAGTATGTCGATCGATTCGATTCTTTTCATGATTTCTCCTCTGTCCAAGCTTATACCCGGGTATCGTTTCGATATCGGCGTTTTTCCCAGAGTAAGTCTTATTCATGCAGCGGGCCATCGATTTGTCTTAACGCCTGCTTACTGCACGCGTAAGGCGGTGTTCGCTCTCCATCGCCTTACGTTCGCGGCAAATGGCAAAAAGGGAGATTCCGCAGCTGCGGAACCTCCCTTTGACCTGCCGAATCCGATTCCCGGAATCGCAATCCGTTCAAACTGTTATTTTTTGTCGATCAGAACGATGCGCGATACTTTCTCGTCCGTCAATTTGACGCTTTTCGTTCCGTTCTCGTTCATCCGGTACAGACGTCCTCCGTCCGCCGCGTTCACATAGAAGATGCCTTCCACGTCGTCTTCGTACTGGCACAGATCCCATTCGACACCGGTCATTTTCTTGAGAGCGAGCGTCGCCGGGTTCAGCACATAGGCGCCGCTCTGGGCGAACACGACTGTCGAGCGCACGACGCCCTGGTTCGTCAGATTGCGGATATAGCCGACGCTGCCTACGGAAAGTTTTTTGGTTTTGGTTACTTTTCCGTTCACGATCGTCGCGGCGTACGCAATGCCTTTGGCATCGTTGAACGCCAGGCTGCTGCTTCCGACATTGGCAATCTCGTGTACGCTGCCGGTATGCAGCTTGATTACTTTGCCTGTCGTGCCGCTGATGACATAACCCTGCCCTTTGGCATAGTCGAAATCTCCGTCTCCGCCTAGGCGAATCCCTTTGTTGAAAGCGTAATAGCCGTTTGCCCAAGCTCCCGAGTATACCGCATTCGCGTCAAGCGGCGACTTGGCATTCAGCGCTTTGGCCGCTCCGCCCTGCAGGGGCAGCGAGTACAGCACCATGCAGTCGGTCGAATACTGGGACTCCTGCGGGTCGGTGTTGATCATCAGATAGAGGCGTTTGCTGTCGGTCCGGGCGTAATAGGCATTGTCCAGAGCGCCTTTGGCAATCCACTGCACGCTGCCTGTACCGTCCGTTTTTTGGGAAGCGACCCAGGTTGTTCGGCCATCTTTGAGCGCATTATAGTAGATCCGGTCTCCGACCACTTTAAAAGCCGGAAAATCAGGATCGGCCATTCCCGTGATTTGGACGCCGTCGGTCAGTTTGCCGGCATTGGCCGGCGCGGCGTACAGCACTCCTTTATCGTCCATCGCGTAGACCGTATTGCCTTCGGTATCGAAGTGGACCACGCGCTTGTCTTTGCTGAAACTCGAAGCTTTGGCGACCGAATCCGTCAGCGACAGACGAAGCAGCGTCGTCGACGTGTCGTCGTACAGATAGTACATATAGTCTCCGGCCGGCTTGAGCTCGGTCCCGTCGAAATTCCGGCGCAGCTGCTGCGAAACGCCGCTGTCCGTCGCCACCCGGTACAAGTCTCCGTCCGATACGTAATACACGTCCGCCTGCCGCGGTGCTGCCGCATCTGTCGAAGGTACGGCTGTTCCGGCTGCGATCAGTGCCGCGGCCATCCCCGATAACGTCAATCTTTTCATCCATTTCCATCCGATTTGCATGTTCGTTTTCCCTCTTTCGTCTGCTGATAAACCGGACAGAACCGGGCGGCACACGCTCGGTTCTGTCCGGTACCCGTCTATCGACACGGGCTTTAACAGGCTACCATAACAGCATTTCAAAAGAACAGGAAATAGATGGTGGATTTTGAAAACACGACTTTCTATCCACTTATTGTGAGTCTGCCGGGCTGCCTGGTCTTGCGAACGCAGCAAAAAAGAAGCGGGCTGCCCCGCTTCTTCAGACGTTTCCGATCACTCAGTTGTCGTCGTCATCGCTGTCGTTATCGTCGTCATTGTCGTTATCGTCGTCATTGTCGCGATCGTTGTCATCCTTATCGTTATCGTCATCGTCGCTGTCGATATCGCTTGACAGCACTTTGCCTGTTTGGGCATCCACGGTCACATCGGCTTCGCCCGTCGCAGTCCGAATATCGATCTCGTACACATAACGGCCGTCCTCTTCATCCAGGTCGTTGTCCGTCACTTTGCCTCCGCCGACATGCTTCACGGCCGTGGAAGCGGCCTGCTCCGCCGTATATTTGACATCTGCGACAGCGGCTCCCGTATTCGAAGCACCGCCTGTGCGATCATCGTCGTTATCGTTTAGATCGTCGTCTTCCACGACTTTGAGTACCGAGCCGCTGTAAGCGTCGACCCAAACATCCACATCTCCCGATGTGCGGTCGATATCGACTTCATAGTAGGTTTTGCCTGCGCGCGTCTCGAGTTCAATATCGTCTACCGTTCCTTTTTGGGCTTTGAGCGCGATTTCTTTCGCTTGGGTTTTGGAAATCATCGTCTTGGAATCCGATACGGCTGCCGCACCTGTCTGCGTGGAAGCGGCTCCCGTTCCCGCTCCGCTTGCCAGCGCCGCCGTTCCTCCGAGTGTCAATGCCGCCGCTACCGCTCCGATCATCATTTTGCGTTTTACCATATCAATCTCCTCCTCTTTCTCTTCTCTAATTTGCAGGACTTGTTTCTGTTCCCTGCCGCACTCTTAGATTAACGCTCCTGTCTGAGAAGGAGGGGAGAGCTTCATTAGAATTCGGTGAGAAAAAAGACCGTTCCCGAAGTCTCCCCGGAAACGGTCTTGGATGGATGCGGCCAAACGTTCTTGGGCCTGTTACGTATCCTCGTCGCTGCTCTCGTCTGGATCCGAGTCATCGTCCGGATTCGGAGAATCTTCCTGTCCGGAAGACGGCGGGTCGGAATCGCTGTCCTCCTCTTCGTCCCAGGTAATCGTCTGCATCGCTCCGGATACGGCGTTGATCTGCACCTCGGCTTGGCGGCCGGTCTTCAATTCGACGTCGACCAGATAATATGCCTGCCCGTCTTCTTCGCTGCGCAGTTCGGCGTCGCTGTCTTCCACGGCACCGGATTCGACGCCAAGCGCGGCGGCAGCCGCGGCTTTGGCCTGCCGCTCGCTCAGCAGCCGGGCATTTGCGCCTCCGGGATCGTCAGGCGAAGCGGGGCTTCCCCCGGAAGACGGAATGCCGTCACCGGGTTCCTGCGGCGGCGACGGATCTTCGTCCGGCACCTGTCCGCCCGCGGATGCGCCGCTGCCGGGCAGCGGCGCATCCGTCAGCGTTTCTCCGGTATACGCGTCGATCGTAAGTCCGCGGCGTTCGCCCGAAGCTTCGGTCAGTTCCGCCGCATACAGACGCGATTCCCCGCTGCCCTTTTCCAGTTCAAGCCGCTCGACCCGGACACCCGCCTGCCGCTCAAGCCGGGCCTTGATCTCGCTCCGGCTTATGATTTCGCGCGGCGGAGCCGCCGCCGCTTCAAGCCGCCGGATCGACTCGACCCGGCCGTCCGCCGCGTACAGCTTGACGGTATACAGTCCCGCTTCGGTCCGAAGCTGCATTTCGTACAACTCTCCGGTTTGGCGGGCCGACTCGATCCGGCCCGAGTACAGTTTGAGCAGCTTCTTCTCGGCTTCCGTCCGCGTAAGCGAAGGCTCTGCCGAACTCCAGGGGCTCCAGACCAGCAGCCCGCCGGCCACAGCGAGCGCCAGCAGGAATGCTGCCGCCCATGCCGTTCTTCGTTTCATGGCGATTCCCCTCCTTCCTCGCTTCTGGACCGCCGCCCGCGCGCCGGAAGAATATCGCGCCTAAAACGCTCTCCTCCCCGGTCGCCGGTTTCTCCGGCCGGAAAATGCAGCGTAACCGCCGTTCCTTCCCCGACTTCGCTCTTCATCGCGATCCGGATCCCGAGAGCCTGGGCCAGATCCTGGGCCAAAGACAGGCCAAGACCCGAACCTCCGGCGCCGGTACTGCGGGTCCGGGAAGTATCCACCCGATAGAAACGGTCGAACACTTTCGGCAGCTCTTCTTCGGAAATCCCGATTCCCCGGTCGACCACTTTCAATTCGGCGGGCTTATCCTCGCCTCCGGTCACGGTCAGCGTAATCCGGTCTTCGCTGTATTTCCGCGCGTTATCCAGCAGTATGAAGAGCAGCTGCCGCACCTTGGCCGCATCGGTCCGGACGAAGACCGGCCGAGGCGCCTCCACTTCGATCTCCCGTCCGTAAGCGCGCATGAACGCCCGCGCCGACTCTCCGGCCGATTCCGACAGATCGGTATCGGCGATCTCAAGCCGGTCGGCTTCCGGGCTTCGGGCCAACTGCAGCAGGCGCTCGGTCAACTCGCGCATCCGCACGGACTCGGACAAGATGGCATCGACCGCTTCGTCGAACACTTCGGGCCTGTCTTTGCCTCTGCGTTTCAACAGGCTCGCGTAGCTCTCGATAATGGTTAGCGGCGTCTTCAGCTCATGCGAAGCGTCGGAGACAAAACGCTCCTGCCGCGCAAAGTTCCCTTCCAGCAGTCCGATCATTTCATTGAATGTTCGTCCCATCTCCGCCAGTTCGTCGCCGGGGCGCTGCCCCGTCTCGATCTGCTGAAACCGGCCGCTGCGCCGGATATCGCCCATCGTGCCGGTCAGCGCGGCAATCGGCCTGACAATCCGGTTCGCCAGCACGGTGCTGGCCAGTACCGCCGGAATCAGGGCCAGCAGCGCCACAATGACCAGTACGGTCTTCAGTACGTCGAAACGGTCTTCGATATCGGCGATGCTGCGGCTGACCTGAACGCTCAGCACTTCGCCGTCGGGCCAGATCACCGGTACGGAGACCCGGATATACCCTTTGCCGCCGCTGCTCAGGCGCTCGGCCGCATGCGAAGCCGTATAGGCATAAGGTTCGCTGCTGAGGCGTTCGCTGAGCTGCGTATCTTCGCTTGCCGTCACGGGACGCGCCAGACTTGTCCCGTCCGGCTGGACGACCCTCAGCATGCCGTCGGCCGGCGCATAGGCACGCAGCAGGTCGTCCGGCGCGGTACGCGAAGCCGATTCGCTGATTCGCTCGGCGGTCAGCTCCGCCTCCATCTCGAAGCGCAGGCTTTCCGCATCCAGCGACATTTTCTCGAACAGCAGGTAGATCGAGATGCAGGCCGCCGCCAGCAGCGCCGCAAACAGCACCGACGAATAGAGATAGATTTTGCTTTTGAGCCTCATGGGGATTCCTTCAGCACATAACCGACGCCGCGAACCGTATGGATCAGCTCGGGAAGGCCCTCTTCATCGATTTTTTTGCGCACGTAACGGATATAGACATCGACGACGTTCGTATCGCCGGCGTAATCGTATCCCCACACCTCGCGGATCATCTGCTCCCGGCTCAAGACTTGGCGCTGGTTGCGCAGCAGGAAGACGAGCAGATCGAATTCCCGGGGAGTCAGTTCGATCCGCCGTTCGCCGCGGAAGACTTCTCTTGTCTGTTCGTTTAATCTGAGGCTGCCCGCCGTAAGGGACTCTTCCGGCTGCGCCGATCCTTCGCGGCCCGAACCGGCGGCCGCGCTGGCTCGCAGGGCCGAACGGATCCGCGCCAGCAGCTCCTCGATCTGGAACGGCTTGGTCACATAGTCGCTCGCCCCGAGATCGAGTCCCGACACTTTGTCTTCTACCGAATCTTTTGCGGTCAAGAGAATAACGGGAGTCAGCGAATCGGCCGACCGAATCCGCCTCAGCACTTCGATCCCGCTGAAACCCGGCAGCATCACGTCCAACAGGATCAGATCCCAGCCGCCTTCCCGGTATTTGTCCAATCCTTCCGAACCCGACCCGGCACGGCCTGTCCGATATCCTTCATAACCGAGCTCCAGTTCCAGCAGCCGGGCGATTTTCTCTTCGTCTTCAATAATCAGTATCGTTCCGGTCACAGCCGGTCCTCCTTCTTCCGTCGCTTCGCATCCCGCCGATCTCTGCAATCCGCGGCCGCCCGCTCCGGCTTTCGTTTCTCTTCGGGCGGCGCTTCCGGTCTTCGACTGGAAACGCCTTGTCCCATAGTTTAAGCCAAATCGGATCCGTCCGCCAGAAGAGTCAGAATCTATGCAATATATCTAGGACTTTGGTTGCGTTTTACTTGAAAATGACCTCTAACAGTTTACTCTTTGTGTCAACTTTTTTTATACTTAAGCGATATTCGGCCGTTTCCATTCAACCGTTTACAAAAAGGAGGGTTCTTTCATGCAGCAGAAAATCAGAATCGGTATCGCCGGTTACGGCAACCTGGGCCGCGGCGTACGCAGCGCCATCGCGCAAAACCCGGACATGGAGCTTGCCGCCGTATTCAGCCGGCGCGATCCCAAGTCGCTGGAGCAGCGGGGAGAATCGGTCCGTTTCGTACATATGGCGGACGTCGAACGTTATAAAGAAGAGATCGACGTCATGATCCTGTGCGGCGGGTCCGCTACGGATCTGCCGGAGCAGACGCCGCAGCTGGCCGCGCTGTTCCATACGGTAGACAGTTTCGATACCCATGCCAAAATTCCGGAGTTCTACGACCGGGTCAATACGGCGGCTCTGCTGAGCGGCAAGCTCAGCGTCATCTCGACCGGATGGGACCCGGGCTTGTTCTCCATGAACCGCCTGCTGGCCCAGTCCATCCTGCCGGAAGGCGAAGAATATACGTTTTGGGGCAAAGGCGTCAGCCAGGGACATTCCGACGCGATCCGCCGGGTTCCGGGCGTACGCGCCGGCGTCCAGTACACGGTCCCTGTCCAAACGGCGATCGACCTGATCCGTTCGGGCGAAACGCCGGATCTCAAGACGCGCGACAAACATATGCGCGATTGTTATGTCGTGGCGGAAGAAGGCGCGGACGAAAATGCCATCCGTGAAGCGATCGTGTCCATGCCGAACTATTTTGCCGACTATAACACCAGCGTCACGTTCATCACGATGGACGAATTGGAACGCGAACACTCCGGTATGCCGCACGGCGGCTTCGTCATGCGCAGCGGCGTCACCGGAACCGGAACGAAGCAGCGGATCGAGTTCGGACTGGAACTCGAAAGCAACCCGGAATTCACCGCCAGCGTCCTCGTCGCCTATGCCCGGGCCGCTTACCGTCTGGCCGCCGAAGGCCAGAGCGGCGCCCGCACCGTATTCGATATCCCGCTCGGCCACTTGTCCCCGAAATCCGCAGCTCAACTGCGAAGTGAATTGTTGTAGTCCAATTTACTTTGCGGAAGCTGCGAAGTGAATTGTTGTAGTCCAATTTACTTTGCGGAAGCTGCGAAGTGAATTGTTGTAGTTCGTTCTCCCGGCCGTCATCCGGATCTTCAGCCGTTTGACGGTGCTTTTCGCCTCTGTTCTTTATTCGATTAACGCTTGTCCTTGGTGTACCGAAGAAGCGAATCTTGCTGTCCGATCGCTGCCGATATCGATTTCGGATCGGAGCGACCTCTCATTCGAAAAGGAGCGTGCCTTTTATGATCGAAACTTATAACGAAACCGCCTACACGGAAGCAAAAGCTTACGTCGAACATGTATTTGATACTGTCGTCCGGCGCAACCCTTACGAAGACGAGTTTCATCAAGCCGTGCGCGAAATTTTCGACTCGCTCGTTCCCGTATTCGCCAAGCATCCCCGCTATCGCGAACACGGACTGCTGGAGCGCCTTTCCGAACCCGAGCGGCTTATTTCGTTCCGGGTACCCTGGGTCGACGATTCCGGGCGCGTACAGGTCAACCGCGGTTTCCGGGTCCAGTTCAACAGTGCGATCGGTCCTTACAAAGGCGGCCTGCGGTTTCACCCTTCGGTAAACGCGAGCATCATCAAATTCCTCGGCTTCGAGCAGGTACTCAAAAACTCGCTGACCGGGCAGCCGATCGGCGGCGGCAAAGGCGGCTCCGACTTCGATCCCAAAGGTAAATCCGATATGGAAGTCATGCGTTTTACCCAAAGCTTCATGACCGAACTGTACCGCCATATCGGTCCCGATACCGATGTGCCGGCCGGCGATATCGGAGTGGGAGCACGCGAAATCGGCTATATGTACGGCCAGTACAAACGGATTCGCGGAGCCAGCGAAGCGGGCGTACTGACCGGCAAGAATCCGCTGTACGGCGGCAGCCTGGCCCGCACCGAAGCAACCGGTTACGGCTGCGTTTACTTCGTGCAGGAAATGCTGCAGAGCGCCGGACTCGACTTCGACGGCAGCCGCGTGGTGGTATCGGGCTCCGGGAACGTGTCTATCTATGCTATCGAAAAAGCGCAGGCGCTCGGAGCTGCCGTGATCGCGTGCAGCGACTCTTCCGGCTATATCCATGATCCCGAAGGCATCGACCTGGCCGCGGTCAAACGGATCAAGGAAGCGGGACGGGGACGTATCTCCGAATATATCTCGGAGCACCCGCATGCCGTCTACACGGAAGGATGCGAAGGCATCTGGAGCCTGCCGTGCGAGATTGCCCTGCCGTGCGCCACGCAAAATGAAATCGATGCGGCGGCAGCCGAACTGCTGATTCAAGGCGGCGTCAAAGCGGTCGGAGAAGGCGCCAATATGCCTTCGACGCTTGCGGCTATCGAGCGCTTCCTCGAAGCCGGCGTGCTGTTCGGTCCGGCCAAAGCGGCCAATGCCGGCGGCGTCGCCGTATCGGCGCTGGAAATGGCGCAGAACAGCGCCCGGGTCTCGTGGAGCTTCGAAGAAGTCGATACCCAGCTGCAGCGGATCATGAAACGCATCCATGCCGACTGCCGGCAGGAAGCCGAAGAATACGGCCATCCGGGCAATCTGGTCGTCGGCGCCAATATTGCCGGGTTCCTGAAAGTCGCCGATGCCATGATTGCGCAGGGCGTCGTTTAATCCGCCGATTCTTCCAAGCGGGCGGCCGAATCGGCAGCCCGGATTGAACGAACGTCTGTTACAACCCAAAAAGAGCGAAACCGATCGCGATCGGTTTCGCTCTTTTTGACGTTCGTTTCCGGCCTGCGATTTCAAGGCATCATTCAAACCGCGGTAACCTTCCGGTTTCGGCGAAGCCGCCGCAGGCCGGATCAAATCCGCATCGTGTCCGGCCGGAACTCTTTGATCGCGGAGCGGATCCGCTTGGCGTCCCAGTTCTCTTCGGCCGCACGCGAACACAGCGACGGAAATTCTTTGTCGCCCGCGTTGCGAAGGGCGATGACCTGCGCCATGCTCAAGCGCCGATCGATTTCGCGTCCCGTCAGGCGGTAATAGCGGAATCCTTCTTCGACGCGAACGATACGATCCTGCGTCTTGGTCGCATAGACGCGAATCCGGGTCGCCGCGAAGATCAGGCACAGCGAAATTCCCGTCAAGATCCAGGCCGGCAGAGCCGCTCCGTCCTCATCCCATACCCGAACCAGATTTACGATCGAAGCGGTGAACACCGCAAGAGCAAGCGGAAGCGTCACGAAATGGTAAGGCCAATCGAAACGCAGGCTGAATTTTTTGGATCGTTCCATCTTTTCCCCTCTTTTCTCCAGGCTTCCCGGCCGGAACTTCTGCCCGGCCGCTAAGTTCTATTACACGTCCGGCGCCATTCGCAACCATAGGCGAACCTGCCGCAGCCCGGGGTCCCGAAGAAAGACCGGCTTCCGCTCAGCGTCCGGCAGGCTGATCGGGGAAAGCCGCCCCGCGCCGATATTGATTCGGCGATACGCCGATCACCTTTTTGAAGGCGGTACTGAAGTAATGCTGGCTGTCGTACCCGCTGCGTTCCGCAATCTCGTAGATCGGCAGATCGGTCGAATTCAGCAGCTCGATCGCTTTGCGGATACGGGCATGGGTCAGCAGCGCCACGAACGAATCGCCCAGCTCTTTTTTGAGAATACGGCTCAGGTAGACGGGCGATACCTGGAGCGTCCGGGCAAACGATTCGAGGGTAAGTTCGGGGTCGCCGTAATACTCGCCCAGATATTCCCGCGCACGCCGGACAAGCGGCGACAGCTGCGCGTCTTTGTACACGGCGGCCCGGCAGCGCAGATACGTATCCGGCAGCGACAAGACGCCTCCTGACACCGGTTCCATATGCGCGTTTACCGCGATTTTGAGAAAGCGTCTGACGCTGCGTTCGATGATTGCCGCAAGATCCGCTTCGGCCGCATCCCACAGAAACAGCAGCAGAAGCCCCGCCGTATCCTGCATCAGCATATTCCGTCTGCTCCCGGTCAGCTCCGAGACGATATTCTCCGTTGCGAACGTATACAGCTGGCGATCGCTTTCCCGCAGGACCGGCTGCACGGATTCCCGCTCGCCCCAGCGAATCACGCACAACTGCACCGGGCTGGAAGAGGGAAGCCCCAGAAAACCGAGCCGTTCTTCGATCTCGTCTTCGCCAAGCAGCCCTTCCGCCCATTCCTGGCCGAAACGCGCTTTGAGCAGCGGAATATTGCGGCGAATCTGCTCGGAAGCAAGCTTCAGGTACCCCGCCTGCTTGGCCAGATTGTCCAGATTTTCTTTGACCCGAAGCAGGACTCCCCGCAGCAGTTCCGGATTGACGGGCTTGAGCATATAATCTTCGACCCCGAGGCGGATCCCTTCACGCGCGTAATCGAATTCGTCGTGTCCCGTGATAATGACGAAACGGCAGTCCGGCAGCTGTTCCCGCAGCTTGCGCATCAGCGCGATCCCGTTCAGAAACGGCATGTTCATGTCCACGAGGACCAGATGCACATTCAGACTCAGGGCAAGTTCAAGCGCTTCTTCGCCGTCTTCCGCTTCGCCGACCACTTCCATGCCGAGTCCCGCTCCATTCACCGCTTCCCGCAGCCCTTCGCGGATAATCGGTTCGTCATCCGCAATCAATACCCGATAAGGCGTTTCTCTCATTTCTTCTCCTCCTCGTCGCTTCCGGTCGCCGGCGGTTCGAACAGCAGCGGATGGCGAACCGTCACGACGGTTCCTTCTCCGGGCCTGCTGTCGATCTTGAGTCCGTAAGCTTCTCCAAAAGCAAGATTCAATCTCGCCTGAACATTCAGCATACCGTAGCTGCGGCCGCTGCGTTCACGCTCCGAAGACTGGCGCTCGAGCGCTTCCAGCGGGTGCCGCAGCTTCTGCCGCAGCTCCGCGAGCCGCTCCGGCTCCATCCCCGCTCCGTCGTCCGCCACTTCCAGCAGCAGCTCGCCCGGCCCCGCTGCAATCCGGATCCGGATCACGCCGGGTCCCCGGCGCGCTTTGATCCCGTGATAGATCGCATTTTCGACCAGCGGCTGAAGCAGCAGCTTCAAGACGAAAGCCGGCTCCGACCGGGAGTCGGCTTCGATCTCGACCGCAAGCCGTCCTGTATACCGGGTCTGCTGGATCACCAGGTAACTGCGGATATGCTCGATTTCGTCCGCGAGGGGGATGATATCGCTGCCTTTGCTGAGTCCGATCCGGAACAGCTTCGACAGAGATTCCACCATCTCGGATACTTCGCCGGCGTCTTTTTTGCGGGCCATCCAGTGGATGGTATCCAGCGTATTGTACAGAAAATGCGGCTTGATATTGTCCTGCAGACTCCGCAGCTCCGCTTCCCTTTTCTGACGTTCCTTGCGCTCGACCAGCTTGATCTGACTGCGCAGTTCGACCAGCATGTGATTGAAGCTGTGTCCCAGCATTCCGATCTCGTCGCCGCGAATTTCCGTATACGGGACGGATAGGTCTCCCGATTCGGCGCGGCGCATAGAGGCCATCAGACCGCCGATCGGATCGGAGATCGATTTCGATAAACGCAGGGAAGCCGTCAATCCGAGCAGACAGACGAAGAACAGGAAGCAGATGACATAGAAATGGATCTGTCCGACCTCGTACACCGATTCCTTCGTCAGAAACACGCCGACCGTTCGCCAGCCGGTGAACGCAGACTCGGCGTAGATCAGCTGCAGCTCCTGGCCGTCTACCGTACGCGTGACCGCCCCGGTCTCCCCTCCTTCGAACCACCCGGCAGGCAGACGGTCGGCATAAGGCTGCTCGGGTGCGTAAATCTGTCCGCCTTCCCGGTCCACCACCGTCAAATATCCGGTTCTGCCGAGCTTGATATCGCGTGCAGCCTTCGATACGGTCCACAGCTTCAGATCAATCAGCACGACCCCGATCGCCTGCTCGGTATCGGGGTCCATGACCGCGCGCACGACCGTAACCACCTCGTCGCCCCGGTAATTGACATGCGAGGTCAAATTCCGCTCCGAAGGCTGTCCCAGAACCGTAAACAGCCCTTCACGTTCAAGCGCTTCGCGGTACCAGGGTTCCTCCGTCAAATTCGCAGGCGTGCGGGCGTACAGCTCGTTGCTGACATAATCGCCGTTCCTGCCGACGACAAGCAGTCCCGCGATCTCCGGATACAGGGTCGTATAGCGCTGCAGATACTGCTTAAGCCGATAAGTTTCGTCGTCGGACGCCTCGCCGCCGTTCATGAACGCACGGACGCTTTCGTCGAATCCGATCAGGTAGGTCATATTCTGCAAACTTTCCATATCGCTGTCCAGCGTCTGGTTGACTTTCCCGATCAGCTGCAGCGTATGCTCGACGGCCTGTTTCTCCAATACCCGGCTTACGGTCCAGTTTACGAGATAACCGAGTCCGATCGAGGGCAGCAGACTGACCAGCAGAAACAGAATCATCAGCTGATAGCGCAGACGCAGATCGTGCAGGCGCGGCGGCTTCAGGCGCGCAAAAGTTCGGTCCGCTCTACGTTCCGCCGACGTTCGCCGTTCATTTGGCATAATAATCGTCCACATTGTCCGGCGTTACGATCGAAATCCCCGTATCGACGCCGACCGGCAGAGGCGACACATCGCCGGAAGCCGCCGGAGACGGAATCGTCAGATCGTGATGCAGGTGAAACAGGTACTGCAGCGACCAATATCCCATGTTCCAGGTCCCCTGGGCAATCGTGGCCGAGATGCTGCCTTCGCGGATCATATCGAGCGTGTCCTTGTCGGTATCGAACGCGATGACCCGCAGCTTCGCGCCTCGTACAAGCTCGGCTGCGGCTTCACCGGCCCCTTTGCCTCCGGCCGCTTCGGTCACGAATACGCCGGCCAGATCCGGATGTTTGCGCAGCAGGGACCGGGTCAGATTCTTGGCCACCATCGCGTCGCCTTTGTCGTCTTCCGTCGCGACGACCTTCATGGCCGGATACGACCGCTCGATCGCTTCGCGGAAGCCCCGTGTGCGCTCTTCGTGATTCTGCTGGAAAGGAAGCGTAATCACCGCCACTTTCCCTTGTCCGCCGAGCAGATCGGCCATCCGCTCCGCCGCCGCGGCTCCTGCCGCATAATTGTCCGTGCCGAGAAACGAGTAGGCTTTGCTGCCTTCCGCCCCGGAATCGAACAGGACGACGGGAATGCCCGCATCCACCGCTTTGTCGATCACACCGGTCAGCGAATGGGTATCGATGGCGGAAATCGCGATTCCCGCAGGTTTTTTGGCAATAATCTGTTCCAGCACCGTAATTTGTTCCCGGGCATCGTACTGCGTCGCGCCGCGGTATTCGATCGACACGTTCAGCGCGCCGGCCGCGTCTTCGAACCCTTTCAGACAGCTTTTCCAATATTCGATTCCCGACAAAAAGGTAACCATCACATAATTTTCGCCGAGTTCTCCCCGCAGCTGCTGCGAACGGAACGATCGCTCGTCGGCTTTGTTCGTATAAATATGCTGGGCGGCATAAGCCAGAAAAGCCGCAATCAGCACCATGTAGAGCAGAGCCATTTTCTTCACGTACCGCCTGCCTCCTTCCTTCTGCACCCGCGGCTTGCGCCGCCTCAATCCCTTCAGGCTTAAGTGTATCCAAATCGGATCGCGAAAAAAAGAGAATTCCGACGAATACGGCGCCAAACCGCGGCGAAGCCGTATCCAAACCTGCGGCATAAGCGGCAGGTTTGGATACGGCTGTCAGCCGAAAAGCGGGAGTATGCCCCGGCGCCTCGGATTAAGCGGCTCTTTTGTTTTTGTTGTAGATATCGAACGCGACCGCAAGCAGCAGCACCAGACCTTTGATTCCCTGCTGCCAGTCGATCCCGAGCCCGATCAGCGACATGCCGTTGTTCAGCACGCCCATGACAAGCCCGCCGATGATCGCGCCGAACACGGTCCCGATCCCGCCGGCAGCCGACGCGCCTCCGATGAAGCAGGCCGCGATCGCATCAAGTTCGAAGTTGGTACCGGCTCTCGGCGTTGCCGCGTCCAGACGGGCCGCGAAGATCAGTCCGCTGACCGCGGCCAATACGCCCATATTGACGAATACCCAAAACGTGACTTTTTTTGTTTTGACACCCGACAGTCCCGCCGCTTTCTCGTTGCCGCCCAAGGCGTAAATATGGCGTCCCATAACCGTCTTGTTCATCATGAACGAGTAGGCGAGAATAAGCACGAACAGCAGCACCAGAATGTTCGGAATCCCCGCATAGCTGGCCAGCATAAACGTAAACGCGTTGATGACGATCGCGATCACCGCAAGTTTGAGCACGAACAATCCGGTCGACGTCACTTCAAAATTATACCGGGCCTGTTCGCGGCGGCCGCGCAGCTCGTTCAGGATGTACAGCACCGTGAACGCGACGCCGGCGAGAATCGCGACCAGATTGGTCGCCGTATCGGCCAAATTCGGCACGAAGCCGGAACTGATCTTCGTGAATCCGTCCGGGAACGGGGAGATTGATTGGCCTTCCAGCACGATCATGGTCAAGCCCCGGAACAGCAGCATCCCGGCCAGCGTCACGATAAAGGCGGGAATCTTGACGTAGGCGACCCAGAACCCCTGCCAGGCGCCGATCAGCGCTCCGGCTGCCAGCGACGCGATAACCGCGATCCAGGCCGGCAGGCCCCAGTCTACCATCATGATCGCCGACAGGGCGCCCACGAACGCGGCGACCGATCCGACGGACAGATCGATATGGCCGGTGATAATGACGAGCACCATGCCGATCGCCAGCACGAGGATGTAGCTGTTTTGCAGAATCAGGTTGGTGATATTGATCGGTTTGACGAGCAGTCCTCCCGTCAGCACCGTAAACAGAATCATGATGACGACCAGGGCAATAATCATGCCGTACTGCCGGACGTTGTTTTTAAACAGTTTGGTGATCGCTTCCACGCTTAACGCCTCCTGTATGGGTCATATATTTCATCAACGTCTCTTGGGACGCCTGCTCGCGGCTGACTTCGCCCGTGATCCGGCCGGCGTTCATGACATAAATGCGGTCGCTGAGTCCGATCACTTCCGGCAGTTCCGACGAAATGACGAGAACGGCTTTGCCCTGCGCGGCCAGCTGTTGAATGATCGTATAGATTTCGTATTTGGCGCCGACGTCGATCCCCCGGGTCGGTTCATCCAGAATCAGAATATCCGGTTCCGAGAAGATCCATTTGCCGAGTACGACTTTCTGCTGATTGCCTCCGCTCAGATTGCCGGTCTTCTGCAGGATGCTCGGCGTCTTGATATTCATCCGTTTGCGCATGTCTTCGGCGACCAGCACTTCTTCGCGTTCGTTGACGACCGCCCGCTTGGTCAGCTTGCCGATGCCCGTCAGCGAAATGTTGCGCTTGATATCGTCCATCAGAATCAACCCGTATTCCTTGCGGTCTTCCGTCACATAGGCGAAGCCGTTGGCGATCGCCTGGCTGACCGAATCGTTGCGGATTTCCTGGCCGTCTTTGACAAGCTGTCCGCTGATGTTCCGGCCGTAGGATTTGCCGAAGATGCTCATCGCAAGCTCCGTCCGGCCCGCCCCCATCAATCCCGCGATACCGACGATTTCGCCGTGGCGCAGCGTCAGATTGATATCGTCCAGCGCTTTGCGGTCCGGATGATGTTCGTGATAGACGGTCCAGCCGCGGACTTCGAGCGCCACTTCGCCGATCTCAGGCGTCCGCTCGGGGTACCGGTGCGTCATGTCGCGCCCGACCATGCCGCTGATGATCCGGTCTTCCGTGACCCCGTCTTCTTGCATACTCATCGTTTCGATCGTATGGCCGTCGCGCAGAATCGTGATCGAATCCGATACCCGGGTCACTTCGTTCAGCTTGTGGGAGATCAAAATGCAGGTGATGCCTTCGCGTTTGAATTCCAGCATTAGCCGCATCAGATTCTCGCTGTCACGCTCGTTCAGGGCCGCGGTCGGCTCGTCGAGGATGAGCAGCTTGACCTTTTTGGACAGCGCTTTGGCAATCTCGGCCAACTGCTGTTTGCCGACGCCGATATTGCCGACGAGCGTATTGGGATTTTCGCTCAAACCGACTTTCTTCAGCAGTTCGCCGGTCCGCATAATCGTCTCGTTCCAATCGATGATGCCTTTTTTCGACCGTTCGTTGCCGAGAAAAATATTCTCCGCAATCGACAGATACGGGATAAGCGCCAGCTCCTGGTGAATGATGACGATGCCTTTTTCCTCACTCTGCTTGATATCCTTGAATTCGCACGGGCGGCCTTCGAACAGAATATCGCCTTCGTAGCTGCCGAACGGATACACGCCGCTCAGCACTTTCATCAATGTCGACTTGCCCGCTCCGTTCTCTCCGCACAGCGAATGAATCTCGCCCTGGCGCACCCGGATATTCACATCGTCCAGCGCTTTGACACCGGGAAACGTCTTGACGATCCCGCGCATTTCCAAGATATACTCCGACATGGTTCAGCCCTCCTGTTCTGCTGCTTCGTTCGATTCGGCCGGTCTTGGCTTCCTGCTTTATTTCAGACCGATTTCTTCCTGGGTGTAATAGTCCTGGTCCACGATTTCCTGCTGCACGTTATTTTTGTCGACCGATACGGGATCCAGCAGATAAGCCGGAACGACTTTGATGCCGTTGTCGTACGACTTCGTATCGTTCACTTCGGCTTCTTCGCCCTTGAGGACGCTTTCCGCCATGTTTACAGTCTGCTGCGCAAGCTTGCGGGTATCCTTGAACACCGTCTGCGTCTGCTCGCCGGCCACGATCGACTTGATCGAAGCCAGCTCGGCGTCCTGCCCGGTAATCACCGGCAGCGGCTTCGCGGACGATCCGTAGCCGATCCCTTTGAGCGACGACAAAATCCCGATGCTGATGCCGTCGTACGGCGACAATACCGCATCCAGATGTTCGTCGGAGTAATAGGCGCTGAGCAGATTGTCCATTCGGGACTGGGCCAGCGAGCCGTCCCAGCGCAGCGTCGCGATCTGGGCCATGGTCGTCTGCTTGCTGCGGACAACCAGCTTGCCAGAATCGATGTACGGTTGAAGAATCGACATCGCGCCGTCATAGAAGAAGTAGGCGTTGTTGTCGTCCGGAGACCCGGCGAACAGTTCGATATTGAAAGGCCCTTTGCCTTCTTTCAGACCGAGAGCCTGTTCGATGTAAGAAGCCTGAAGCACCCCTACCTTAAAGTTGTCGAAGGTCGAGTAATAGCTGATATGAGGCGTGTTGCGGATCAAACGGTCGTAAGCGATGACCCGGATTCCCTGGTCGTGCGCTTTGCCGATGACATCGGTCAGCGTGTTGCCGTCCACCGCCGCGATCACGATCACGTCCACGCCTTTGGTAATCATGTTCTCGATCTGCGAAATCTGGTTCTCGACTACGTCTTCCGCATACTGCAAATCGGTCTTGTAGCCCTGCTGCTCGAACAGCCGCCGCATATTGCTTCCGTCCCCGACCCAGCGTTCCGACGATTTGGTCGGCATCGACAAGCCGATATACCCTTTCTCCGCACTTCCCGCACTGCGTTCCGCCAGGTTGCAGCCGCCGAGGACCGCCGTCAGCATCAGCGCGAGCAGAAGCACCGCTATTCTTCTCATCACCGGATTCCCTCCCGCATTCCGTTATAGATAGCGCTTCCATTTATTCGGCGCCGTCTTGTCGTTTACGTGTTCCAGCATAGCATCGCTTTTTAGGGGGGGTCTTTATACGAAAGCGAACGTTTTTTATAAAAATTTAACTTTTTTGCGCCGAAACGACAAAAAAAGACGTTCCGCCGAAGCGGAACGCCCAGAAGCAAAAAATAATCTAGAATTTCAGTACGCCGACCGAATACAGGAAGATCAGGATGATCAACAGCGGGCAGACGTAACGGAGCAGGAACATCCAGGTGCGGTATAAGCCGCCCGTGAGTCCCGCTTCTACGCCCGCGCGTTTCCAGGCATAACCGGTAAACAGCGTGATAATCAGTCCGCCGATCGGCATCAGGATATACGAAGTCGAGAAGTCGAACAGATCGAAGATCGTTTTGCCGAACAGGACTACGTTGCTGAGCGGCCCGTTGGCGCCTTCGACGGACAATGCCGACGGTACGCCGAGCAGGAACGCCAGAGTCGCCATGATGACCGCCGTTTTTTTGCGGCTCCATTTCCACTGTTCCATCGCGTAGGCGACCGGAACTTCGAGGATGGAAACGGCGGAAGTCAGTGCGGCGATCGCCAGCAGCAGGAAGAATAAGCCGCCGAACAGGAAGCCGAGCGGCATCTGCGCGAACGCGGCCGGCAGCGCGATGAACGCAAGGCCTACGCCGCTGGAAGGTTCCATACCATAAGCGAATACGGTCGGGAAGATCACCAGACCGGCGATGAACGCGTACAGCAGATCGCCCGCACCGATCGCAAGCGTCGCTTTGCCGAGCGATTGGTCTTTGCGCACATACGAACCGTAAGTCAGCATACAGCCCATGCCGAGCGAGAGCGAGAAGAACGAGTGGCCCAGCGCGATCAGCACCGATTCTTCGTTCAGCTTCGAGAAGTCCGGCTTCAGGAAGAATTCCGCGCCTTCCAAGGCACCCGGCAGCGTCAACGCGCGAACCATCATGATCAGCAGGAGAATCAGGAAGCCGGGAATCAGGATCTTGTTGAACTTCTCGATTCCGCCCGAGATCCCTCTAGCAATGACGAAACCGGTAATAGCCATGACGACCGCGCTCCAGAAGATCGGCATATAGCCGCCCGCAAAGCCGAGGAACGCTGCCGCATAATCCATATTGACATCCGACAGTGCGCCGGCGAACGACTGGATCATGTAATGCAGCGTCCAACCCGCTACGACGCTGTAATACGACATGATCAGGAAAGCGGTGATGATCGAAATCAGGCCGAACCATTTCCAATGCTTCTTGTTCGTCAAATTGAACAGCGATGCGGAAGCGTTGCCGCGTCCGCCGCGTCCAATGGTCATTTCCGCCAGCAGAATCGGCAGACCTACGACGACCAGGCAGAGGATAAACAGCAGGAAGAAAGCCGCTCCCCCGTTCTCGCCCGTAATATAAGGGAATTTCCACATGTTGCCCAAGCCGACCGAGCTTCCGATCGCCGCAAGGATAAATCCGTTCTTGGAAAAGCCTGCCGCGCCCTCTCCGGGTCTTTCGACGGTCTTACCGGTTTTTTTATCCAACCCGCTCATTCCTCTACCTCTTTCCGAGTTTAATTCGTTTCCGCTGTACTGCGGTTTTGCATTTTCCTATGTTAGCGAATCCGCCTCGGGTTGTCCATCTTTTTGTCTGAGATCTTTGAATTTCAATATCAAAATGAAAAATAGTTTACCTGTCGCCCTTCGTTTCGCATTGATAATCTGCATTCCCCATGCAATTTGTCGGTTTTCATGATCGCGGCCCGCGCACCTCCACTAAAGCGTTCGATCCGGTTGTCCCCGCTCTCCGTCATATGTGATAACGATTATCATTATCGAAAAGAGCTTTTTCTTGATGTCTTTTATCCGCAAGGCTGCAGTGCAGCGGGCTTTGGCCGGCCATTAACGGCAGCCCAAAAAGGAGCGGAAAAAAATCCGCTCCTTTTTGCCGTTGCTCGGAAGACCGAAGCCTCAGCTTGTCGGCAGGTCCGGGGAAGGCTCTCCCTGACCCTCGCCGCCAAGTCCCGCCCGCTCGCGCGAACTTTCCCGGCCCGATCCGACCGGATTCAATGCCCCGGCGCGGCCCATCCCCGTCGGCGGCATATTCACGTAGATCGACTCGTAGGCGCCGTTTTCGACCATATAGGTCTCATGGTAAATGCCGACAGCTTCGCCCGAACGCGCTTTGCGGTTGAAGTTTTTCCAGGCGGTGAGGTGATTGGCTTTGCCGCGGGCATAATGTTCCAGCTGGTCGTAGGAGCGCCAATACTGGACAATCGATACCCCGCGGCCCGTCATGAAGAAAGACGCGTCGAGAAAACCCAATTCTTTGTGGGTGTACAATTCCTGAAGCATGGGTCCCATCGAACGCAGTACGGGCAGCCACTTATGCACGGCGTACCATTTGTTGATACGCGCTCCGATGATGAATACAACAAACGGTCCTTCGATCTGGGCCATCTGTCTGCCCGGGATTACTTTCGCCATGCTTTTCGCCTCCTCAGCCTTTTTCCAAACGATTCAGGTGCAGCTCATAAAATCCGCGGATATCGGTCGAAGCGTACAACCGTGCCGTCAGAAAGGCTCCATAGAAGACGGTCCACAGCAGCTTGACTGCATCGTCGACCGACAAAACAGGGTCCAGCGTACCGTCGCTCCGCGCTTCGAGCATGCAGCGCCGAAACAGCTCCGCCAGATCGGGAGATACGGCAGCCGCGGCTTCCTTCCCGGGGAACAGCAGATGGATCTCCGCTTCGCTGAGCTCGGGCATCCACGGGTGCATATCCTTCTCGGCCAAAAAAGCGATCAGGCTGGGCATAACGCCCGGTACGTCTTCGCTCCACTCCACCACGCTCTCCAGCAGATGGCGCACAGCCTCAAATCCGCGCTTGTCTTTCTCGTCGATCTCCAACAAGCGTCCGGTCAACCAGACCCGCATAAAATAAACCAACAGCGCTTCCTTGTGCGGAAAACATTTAAAAAAAGTGACTTTGGACGTTTCCGACTCGCGGCAGATTTCGTCGACCATGATCTCGCTGAACTTGCGTGTGCGCATCAAAGTCAACCCGCTCTCGTACAGCTTGATGCGCGTTCGGGCTTTCTTGATTTCGCGCAGTGAAAAATGAACTTCCGGCAAACGGCTCCTCCTCTGCTTTTTCCAATTAATTAACTCATGTAAATAAATTAACTCAAGTAAACTAAAACGGCAAGAAGTTTTTTTCTTTCCCCGCTGCGCTTCGGTTACCCGCACCCTCGTTCTTGCTTGAATGCTGCAGGACGTCTAGAATGGGGAGAGTTTAGAAACACGACTTCCTCCGGAAAGAGAGGCCCCGTCCATGCCCAAAAGAACACTGGCCATCAGCGATATCCACGGCGAACGGCATCTGCTCGATCGTCTGCTGGAGCAAACCGGCTACGATCCCGTTTGCGATCAGTTGGTGCTGCTTGGCGACTATGTGGATCGCGGTGCCGAATCGATGCAGACGCTTGAACGCGTCATGGAACTTTGCGAAAAAGGTGCGATCGCGCTGAAAGGAAACCATGAGGATCTGATGCTGCGTGCGCTGGATGGCGGAGGCGAAGAAGACTGGAAGCGCTGGATCGTACGCAACGGCGGCAGTGCCACCCTCGAAAGCTACGGATTTACCGATAAAGCGCTGCGGGTCGAACTGGGCGAGAACTATCGCCGCCCCGAACTGAAATCCGGGATGCTGGAACGCCATCTGGCTTTTGTCCGCGATCTGGATCTGTATTACGAAACGGATGCGTTCATCTTTGTCCATGCGGGCATTCCTCCGGGCCTGACGGCGGCCGAAGCCGATCCGTCCGACCTGATCTGGATTCGCGAGGAGTTCCATCGGGGATACGAAGGAGACAAGACGGTCGTATTCGGCCATACGCCCACAAGCGGCCTGCACGGCGATCCCGATAACCATAATGTGTATTACGGAGCGAACCGAATCGTCGGCATCGACGGAGGAGCCGTCTTCGGCGGGCAGCTTAATGCCATTGCGATCGAGAGCGGGGAGACGTTTTACGTCAAAAACGACTCCAAGGTCTAACGCGCGGCATTCGTCCGCCTTTAGGCGGCCGGGACTCTCCCGACCGCTTGCTGCTCCTGCGGTGCCGCTGTCCGTAAAACCGGCACAAAAAAAGAAGCTTCGCCCATTGGGACGGAGCCTCTTTTGGTTTGCTGCTGCCGTGAATCCGGACACTGGCAATCGAATCGGGTCGTGCCTCCGCTCAAAATTCCCGCGGCTGGCTGGGTTGGACATCCGGCGGATCGATCGGCTGGATCTCCGGCTGCTGCACGGGCTGCACATCCGGCGGGTTGACCGGCTGGACCTCCGGCACCTGCCCCGGCTGTACACCGGGAAGTTCGCCGGGCGCAATCTCGGGCCGGTGCGGCTGAACGCCCGGCATATCGTCCGGGTCGAACTCCGGCGCCTGTCCCGGTTGAACACCCGGCGGATCGACCGGTTGAATCTCCGGGTCGCTTCCCGGCACGGTGCCGGGCGGGTCCTGCGGCTCGGGTGCGTCGGCCGCGCGGACAATATAGAAATCCTGATGTTCTCCGATGTCCTGTTTCATATTAAGATCGCCTCCCATTTCTCTGATCGATCTGATCCACATGGCGTTTCGGGAAATCCCGACGGAAAAGATGGAGAAGGATACAGAAGTTATTACCCGTTTACCACTCGTGCCACGCGCGCGGACCGCCGGTCTGCACGATCGATTTTTTTTGCGTGCGGCCATGGTTGAAGCTCATCGTGCGCAGCTCATAGCCGGGCGCGTCCAGCGGCAGCAGCTTTTTCCATTTCGATACCGGATGGGTCGGCTTGCCGGGACTTGCCATGTCGACAAGAACCAGGTCTTTGTGCAGCAGATTCAGGCATTGTCCCAGCGTAAGCGAGGGCGAATCGGAGACGCTGGAAGAAGATTCCGGATGTGTGTTCATGAGGTTTGCTCCTTATTTCAAATTGGGCCGAGACCGCGAGAATCCGTTCGAACGCGCGCTGGACCGTGCCTTTTTTGTACAGCTGCGTCATGGAACCCGAAGCGTCGAAGATGACGGCTACGCGGGCTTTTTCATGCGCGATGTTTTTCTTCTCCAGCGAAATGCCGACTTTGCGTTTAAGCAGATCGATCTTGCCGAGCGGGCGCGACGGCTGGGCGGGAGGCTTCGCTGGAGCGGCCGCCGTTGAGCCCGATGCCATACGCGAATCTGCGGCAGACGCGTTCGCGGGCGGCTGAGGTACATTCGGCGGCACCGGCGTTTCTTCGTCTTCGATCTCGACGCCGTGCGCTTCGGCCAGCGGTTTGAGCCCGCCGTTGAAGCCCCGGCCGACAGCCCGCAGCTTGAGACCCGACGCATGCCGGTACAATTCCATGAAGACAAGCGAACGCTCCTGTGTGGCTTCCGTAATCTCGTACAAGATCTCGCCGCCTGCCGTCTCCGCGATAATCCGGCATCCTTTGATATCGGCAAAAGTCCCGTTCCCGTCCAGGGTCGCGGAAAATACGCATTTGGCGATCAGACCGGGGTCCAGCTCGTTGGTCCGGATGACGAACGCGACCTTGTTGGGTCCCGTCCGTTCATAACGCACATGTCCCGCCGGGCTTGTATCCTGGTTATAGAAGATAAAATAATCGTCCGACGGCACTCTGCCGTTCTCTCCGACCATGAAGCAGCTGACGTCGAGATCGGCCGGCGCGGCGTCCCATTCGATCCGTACGCGAAGTTCGTCCGTTTGCCCGATCGGCGCTTTTGTATACGCATATGCCGAATTATATCATCGGGCAGCCGTCATTGCGAAAAAGCCCCCGCGTTTGCGGAAGCCGCCGACCGGTTAATGAACGAGCAGGAGCGCTTGCATGCGAAACTTTCAACATAGCGCGCAGAAAGAAACGAGAGGAGAAACAAACATGTGGAGCGCATTGTTATGGGGCGGCATTTCCGCGTCGGCCGTCGTGCTCGGCGCGTTGGCTGCGTTATTTTTGCGGATCAAAAAACGGTATATCGGCTGGATTATGGCTTTTGGCGTCGGCACGCTGATCGGCGCGGCCGCGTTCGAACTGCTCGGCGACGCCCTGGAGGACGGCGGGGTGCTCGCGACGGGGATCGGATTTACGGCGGGCGCGCTCGTCTATACGGTGTTTGACCTGATCGTCTCCCGGCGCGGCGGCTCGAACCGCAAACGTTCGGGCAAAGACGATTCCGGTTCGAAAGCGGCCGGCGGCGAAGCCGATCAGAGCGGACTCGGCATCTTCGCCGGTACCGTAATGGACGCCATTCCGGAATCGATTATGCTCGGCGCCAGTCTGATCGCAGGCAACGGCATCAGCGTCGTGCTGGTCGCCTCGATCTTCGTCAGCAATATCCCGGAAGGCTTGTCGAGTACGGTGGGCCTGCAAAAAAACGGGTATTCGCGCAAAAAAATATTTCTGATGTGGGGTTCGGTCCTGCTGGTCTCGGCACTGGCCGCCATGGGCGGCTATCTGTTCCTCGAGCAGCTCTCCGGCGAAATGAAAGCCGCGATCGGCGCGTTCGCCGGCGGCGGCATCATCGCCATGCTGTGCTCGACCATGATGCCGGAAGCTTTCGAAGAAGGAGGTCCGGCCGTCGGTTTTATCGCCTCGATGGGTCTGCTGACCGCGATCCTGCTTGATACGTTCTCGTAACCTGTCGGACGAGAGCGGTTCATCTGAACCTTTCCCCTATTTGGGCGAGGAAGCTTAGCCCGTTAACGGACCGTTTATCCGTGACGGGCTTTTTTCTGTTTGCGGGATCGATTTCCGTTTACACCGCTTGCAAACGATGCTATATTATTTTCATAATCTGGATTCCAGATTGATCTGTTTATAGAATGATCTGATTCCAGATCATTAGGCATCCGGATCGATCCGGCTCCAACAAGGAGGACATTACATTGACGGACAAACCCATGACGCCAAACGGCTCGCTGATTATCGACGCCAACCAGAACAAGCTGCTCCAGAACGCCCTGCGCATCAAGATCATGCACGCGCTGTCGCGCGAGCCGATGACCTCGAAGCAGGTCGCCGATCGTTTGCGCAAAACGCCGGGCAACGTTCACTATCATATTCAACGGCTGTACGAAGGAGGACTGCTCGAATTGGCGGATACGCGCAGCGTCTCTGGGATTATGGAGAAGTATTATTCCGCTCCGGCGTCGCAGTTTCATTTTCCCGGATCGGCCGAAGGCGAAGCCTGGCAAAAAGACGACGAAGCCTGGACCGGGGCCGGCCCTTTCTCGGAATACCATGCGACGCGGCTCGATCTGTCGGACGAAGAAGCCGCACGGTTCTTCGATGAACTCAAAGCGCTGCTGGAAAAGTGGGAGCTGCACACCGAAGGCGGGCGGGAATACGGCGTCAGTATTCGGATCGGACGGATCGACGAGAGAGGGGACGCCTGAGCATGCTGACCGATCTCGACAAAAATACCGCGGAAAACGAAGACTCCAACGCTTCCCGGCTGGCCCTGTTCCTTTCTCCGATTCGCAAATCAAAAGCTTTTACCTATTTGTGGCTCGGTCAATGGATCGCCATGCTCGGCAGTTCCGTGTCCGTCCTCATCCTGCCGCTCGTCGTCTATTCGCTGACCGATTCGTCGACGGCGCTGGGACTTGCCATGACCTGCTACATGCTGCCGAACATTATCGCGCTGCCTTTTGCCGGGTGGATCGTGGACAAGACGGATCGGCTGCGGCTGGTCATGCTGAGCAACTCGGCGCGGCTGTGCATCATGCTGCTGGCGGCGATCTCGATCTTTAATGGCAGCCTGACGCTGGAGCGGCTGTATATCGGGCTCGTTTTCTACGGCATCATGGAAGGCGTGTTCAACCCCGCTTACTCCGCCCTGCGCGCCGAAGTGTTTACGCCGGATATTCGCAACGCCGCCAACGCGCTGAGCCAGATCAGCATCCAGGGCGTTCGGCTGCTCGGCCCCGCGCTCGGCGGCATGCTGGTCACCGCGGCGTCGCCGGGGGCCGGGTTCGCGCTCGATTCGGTCACGTATCTGATCTCGCTGCTGTGCTTCCTGATGCTCGGACGGGTGCTGGCGCAGCAAAAAGGCCGCCCCGTCAGCGGATGGCCCGCCCGATCGGTCAAGAACGGCGATCACGCCGGCACGCAGGATGAAAAACATACCGCGGCGCTTCGCACGGGCGAGCCTGCCGACGCTGGCGTGTCCGCGCACGGAAACACGACAGGCGGAGAAGGCCCATCGGCTGACGCGGCCCCTCTACGCGAAGGAACAGCAGTCCGAGCGACTGCGGCTGCAGCGCAGCTCCCGTCCGTGCCCTCCGGCTTCGGCGCGGAGTTTATGGAAGGCGTTCATGTGCTGCGCAAACTGCCGTGGCTGTGGATTACGATTCTCGCTTTTTCGCTGCTGAATATTTGTTATACCGGCATTGTGGCTGTGCTCGTACCCTGGCTGTTCAAAGTCCATCACGGACTGCCGCCTTCCACATACGGGATCGCGATGGCCGGCACCGCCGTGGGCGCGATTCTCGCCGCCGTGCTGTTCGGGTCCAAACGCGACTGGAAACGCCGCGGACTGGTCGCCTACGGCGGTGCGCTGCTGGGCGGTGCCGCCCTGCTGCTGCTCTCCGTTATCACATGGGTACCGGGACTCGTCATGGCGATGGTTCTCGAAGGCTTCGGCATGATGATGTTTATGATTATTTGGGAGATCAGCCTGCAGGAACTCGTTCCCGCCGAAAGCTTCGGACGCGTCGCCAGTCTCGATATGCTCGGTTCGTTCGCGCTGCTTCCGGTCGGTTACCTGGTGGTCGGGCATCTGGCCGATATGATCGGCGGCATTCCGACCATCGCGATCTTCGCCTGCGCCGGTATCGTGATTCTGCTGACCGCCCTCTGCTCGCCGCATATCCGTCGGTTTAATTAGTGTGTGAATCGGGAACGGCAGGGATACGCAGAATAAAAAGTCATCCTAATGATCACTTAAGCAGGCGTTCGCCGGCGGGCGGCGATGCAGTTGGGGACGCTGGACTGGGCGCATCGCGGCCTCCGCAGCTTCTGCCACCTCCCAAACCCAAAAAACGTTCCTGCCGGCATCGCCGGCAGGAACGTTTTTTGGGTTGTTTGCGCAAGCTTCGTCCATCGATCGGTCTGCACTTCGCGCCGATCGGCCGGCCGCGGTCCGTGAAGCCGACCGGCGCTTGGCCGAAGCGGCGACAGCCGGCGACCCCGGACCCCAACATGCTTCTTCGCGATGTCCGCGGGTCAGACTTCTTTCCCGTCGAACACCAGCAGCTGCGCCGCCGTGAGAATCGCTCCCCAACCAAGTAGAATGCCGGCCCCAAGACCCAACTGCACATAAGCGACCTGCGAGCCGATGATCGTCTTGTACAGCGTCATGTAATCCGCGGCCAGCAGCGGAGCGGCCGCAGGAAACAGCAGTCCGGCGCCGATCATGACGGCGATCAGGGCGACGCCCAGCATAAAACCGGATGTGGCGCTGCGGGCAAGCGTCGAAGCCAGCGCCGCCAAGGCCGTAATCACCGCCGCCGGCAGCAGCGTCAGCGCATAAGCGCCCAGAATCCCCGGCAGATTCAGCTCGCCGATTCCGGCGCCCGACAAGACAGCCGCCGCCAGTGACAGAACCAGCAGAATCCCCAACATTCCGGCCTGGTAGAGAACGATCGCCCCGATCTTACCGACCGCAAGGGCGGCGCGGCTGACCGGCCGGGTGAGCGGAATCTTCAATTCGCCGCGTTCCCGTTCTCCGGCGAACAGGTCGGCCGCCAACATGCACGCGGCCAGAGGAAGCAGAATATACGCAGCCAGCGATAGCAGCGTGAACGGCAGATTCTCGGCAGAGAAGCGCACGATGCCGCCTTCCATCCGGTTCAGCAGCAGCAGGGCCAGCGGTGCCAGGGCGATCAGCACCGGCAGCGCGCGGTACTTGAACTGGGCGAGAATCTTGCGCAGTTCGACTTCGATCGAGCGGCCGATCATGGCGCTTGGCGCCGGTCCTTTTGCGCCGGTACGGGCGGCTGCCGATCCGGCAGAAGGACGATCCGTCAGTCCCGCTTTACCCGAAAGTATCCCTTCACGGTTCGAAATCGGATTCCCAGCCCGTCCGGCTTCCGCTTCTTTTATCCGCGTACTCATATCGCATTCCTCCCGTTCGCCTGGGTCATGCTCAGATAATATCGCTCCAGGCTGCCGTAACGTCCCAGCGCTTCGGATACCGAAGCGCGGTCGACCAGCACCCCTTCCTGCAGCACGGCCACCTGTGTGCAGAGCTGCTCCATCTCGTGCGCCAGATGACTGGACAATACGGCGGCGCAGCCGCGTTCGCGTTCCTGCAGCAGCAGTTCGCGGAACATCGCGGTGCCTTCGATGTCCATGCCGTTCGTCGGCTCGTCGAGCACGAGCAGATCGGGCTTCGGCAGCAGGGCGCAGGCCAGCGCCAGGCGCTGCTTCATGCCGACGGAGAACCGCCGGACTTTCTCCCGGCGGTACGGCAGCAGACCGACCCGGTCCAGCAGGGAGTCGACCGTGTCCGTATCGAAACCGGGATAGAAGCGGCCGGTCAGCTGCAGATTCTGCCGGGCCGTCAGGTACGGATACAGGCCGGGCGTTTCGATCATGCAGCCGGTCCGTTCCAGAATGGCGGGCAGCTGCTGCGCGGGATCCATCCCCAGCAGGGCGATCTCTCCCGAATCGGGCTGCAGCAGGCCGGTCATGGCTTTCATGGCCGTTGTCTTGCCGCTTCCGTTGGGGCCGAGCAGACCGAGCACCTGGCCCGCTTCGACTTCAAACGACAGCCCGTCCACGCCGCGGCGGTTGGCATACTTCTTCGTCAGTTTTTCGATACGAACAACGGTCATATCTATTCCTCCTTATTCGGAACGGCCCGGACCGAAAGGTCCGTGACCGAAGCGGCCGCGATCCGCGCCTTCAGGCAGCTCAAGCGGCTCGACCGTACGGCCCGTCACGTCGATATCCTGCGGTACGGTACTGCCGATCTTGTCGAACGTGCTGTCGATCGTCGCCTGCAGCTGGACTTTTTGACCGTTCCCGTCCAGACCGGATACGCCGAGCGTCGCTTTCAAAGTCTCAATTGCCCCGTTTTTCAGTGTCGCGTCCAGACGCACATTCTCTACCCGGCCGTCCGAAGTGATCGGGAACAGCGAAGCCGGATCGAAGTCGGCCCATTCCGGCTGCCACTGCGTTTCTTCGCCGAGAGCTTTCTGGCCGTGCTGCGCGCCCACTTCCAGCATCGCGTTCATTGCCAGGTTCGCGAGTTCCGGAATTTGCGCGTCCGTCAGATTGAGCGTGACGGTATGGCCGTTTTCCGTGAAGCTTTTCTTGATATCGCCCAGCAGCAGGTCGCTTGCCGCTTCCATCAGCCGCTCCGCGCTTGGCGAAGATTCGAACGACTGCTCTTTGGCATTCTGCGGCTCCGCGTCGAGCGAGTAATACTGATCGCCTTTGCGCAGAATCACTTTTCCGTCTTCGGTGGATTGTTCGACTTCAAGCGTGCTGCCGCCGATCTTGAACTGCCCCAACGAGTAGCTTTCTTCGCCCGCCGACTGCACCTGCAGCTGCCCGCTTGCCGTTACGGTTCCGTTTTGGCGAATCTCGATCTTGGAAGTCAGGGTCGAGTTGTCGTTCTCCGCCGTCTTGAGCGCCGCGTCCCTGAAGGTAGTGTAGGCATTGCCGTTGGCATAAGCCGCCGCTCCGAGACTTGCCGTCAAGACCATGCCTGCCGCCATGACACCGATCGTTTTGTTACGCATACTTTTTTTCATGTTCATCTCTCCCCGTGTTCGATTTGGATGCCGTTTGGATCGCCTTGCGGGTGGTTCTTTGTCGCACCCTTATCGTAACCCGAAGAAATAAACGGCTTCCGCGAACTTTCTAAACAAAACTTAAACGGTTCTTAAATAGTTATCGCCACAAAAAAAAGCCCCGGCAGGGCTGTGGGCCTCCGGGCTCTTGCTGCGTATCGAAAAGCGGTTTGATGCGTGGATGCGGCTGCTTGTTTTTATCGGTCTCCCGCAAAAGGGGCTACGCCTTGAAGCGGTACCCCGCCCCCCAGACGGTCTGGATCACTTTGGGATCGCCCGGATTGTCTTCGATCTTTTCCCGCAGGCGATTGATATGGACGGCCACCGTCGCGCTGTCGCCGATCGCGTCGTAACCCCAGATTTTCTCGTACAGCGTCTCTTTGCTCAGCACCATGTCGGCGTGTTCGAGCATGAACAGCAGCAGCTCGTACTCTTTGTTTTTGAGCGTCAGTTCTTCGCCCCGGACGTATACGCGCCGCGACTGCGGACGAATGACGATCTGGCCTACCTTGAGTTCGCCGCCCGCGGGCATGTCGCTGCGGCTGCGCAGACGTTCATACTGGGCGAGATTGGATTTGACGCGCGCGACCAGCTCCCCCGGCGAAAAAGGCTTCACGATATAATCGTCCGCCCCTAGGCCAAGCCCCCGGATCTTGTCGATATCTTCCTGCCGGGCCGTCACCATCAGAATCGGAATATCGACCGTCTCGCGCAGCTTGCGGCAGACGACGAATCCGTCCGCCCCCGGCAGCATCACATCCAGCAGAATCAGATGAAACTCCCCGCTGCTCCCGCGCCCGATACCGTCCGTGCCGTTATCGACGATCTCCACCCCAAACCCGTCGATCTCCAGATAATCCCGCTCGATCTCCGCGATCGCGCTGTCGTCTTCGACGATCAGGATCTTTTTGCCGTTGTTCATCTGTCGTTACGCCTCCTTCGCTTGAGTGACCGGCAGTTCGATGACGATCCGCAGTCCGCCGCCGTCCGCATGCCGCGCCTTGATCGTGCCGTGCATAAACGTGATCGCTTTTTCCGAGATGGCCAGACCGAGCCCGCTGCCCCGGTTCGGACTGCTGCGGGAAGCGTCGCTGCGGTAGAAGACGTCGAACAGCTTCGGCAGCGCTTCGTCCGTCACGCCCGGCCCGTCGTCGGATACCGTGATCGCAAGCGTGCTGCCGGCCCGGTACATGTCGACGGACACGGTCACTTCGGGACGTTCTTTGTACTTCAGGCTGTTCTCCACGATGTTGGACAGCACGCGGCGAAACTGCACGGGATCGATATGAATAAGCAGTCCTTCCTCCATCGCACCGAGCGCCACCTTCAGACCCTGCTGGGCGTATTCGTCATCCGCCGCACGGAAGAAACTTTGCAGCTCTTCGCGCGGATCGAGGTCTTCGGGATAATTCGGATAATCGCCCAGGTCCATTTTGGAAAAAAGGAACAGCCGCGACACCATATGATCGATATCGCCCGCTTTGGTCTTGATCATGCCCGCGTAGCGGCGCCGCGCTTCTTCGGTTGCCGCGACCCCGTCGAGCAGCCCTTCGGCGTACGCTTTGATCGAAGTCAGCGGCGAGCGCAGATCGTGCGAGATGCCGGCGAGCAGTTCTTTGCGGTTCATCTCCTGCTTCTGCACGGCCCAGACCGACTCTTTGAGCCGGCCCGCCATCTCGTTGAACGCTTCGCATACCGGGCGGAATTCGTCTTTGCGCGTGTAGTCGATCCGGTAATCCAGATTGCCGTCGCGGATCTCGTTGACCCCGCCGGCCAGAATCTCGAGCGGCTGACGGATCTTCTGGAACACGAACCGGGTGAGGAAGCGGCTGGTCAGGACGACGACGGCGATCATGCCCAGCAGGATCGCTATAGGGAACCAGATGCCGGCGCTTCCGCCGGGATGGCCGGGTGGAGCTTGCTCTGCCGCTTTGCGTGTGCTGTACAGCTCGATCCGGTAGCTTCCCTCGGCGCCGTCCGCCTCCGATACATACAGCTCGCGGCCTTCCGCGCCGACCAGGCCGGTCCCGCCAAGCGTATCCAGCGCTTTCGTCAACTGCGGGTCGGCAAAAGGCTCGCCTCCCAGCGAATACGTCAGCGTGCCGGTTCCGAGCTCTGCGGATTCGCCGGCTGTCTCGTAAATGCGCAGCGCCATGTGGTTGTTCGTCAGTATGCGATCGACCCGGCTGACCATGAAGTCCAGCTTCCGGACGTCGGTGTCGGGATTCTCCAGCAGCTCGCGGGAAGCTTCCATGACGGAGTCCCGCGCCCCGTAATAGTCTTCGCTGTTGTCGAACTGAAAATCGAACTTCTGCCACAGCAGCAGTACAAGCAGTGCCGACAGCATGAGCGCCAGTACGATCGGAATAACGATCATAAGAATATTGGATATAAAAAGCCTGCGTTTAATCGTCATGGCTGGATCTCCCGTCCCGTTGGATATGGCTTGGTTCATGTTTCCCCTATGATAGCACGGCGCGTTAACCCTCGGTTAAACGGAAGATTAACAAAGGTTAAACCGGAAGATCGAGCGACGAAGAACGTCCTCCCGGCCCAAGCGGCGGAGAGGGCGTTTTTTGGCGTCGAACGCTATTTGTTGGAGGAGGAATTCAATTGTCACCGTCCAAAAAAGACCGAAACCCCGTTCAGTCGTCTCTGCGCCGTCCGCCCGACCCCGCCGATTTCCATGAATTCGAACGCGCCCACTCGATTTTTGTGCGGCGGCATCCGGATGCGCGCTCGGGCGAACGCCGCGGCCGGCTGGAACGGGGACACCAGTATGCGGAGAAACTGCGTTCAAAACAACAACATTTTATTCGGAACGTACGGCATCTTCTGTTGAAAAGCGATCCCAGCCTTGGCCGAGCCGCCAACCAAAAAGGCTGGATGCTCGGCAAGCCCGGCAACTCAGGCTTTCCCAGGCTCCTGCTGGCCGCCTTCGCCGCGCTGACGCCTGCGCCCAAGCAGACGCCAACCGGTCAGCAGGGCACCGACGACGCAGATGCAGGCCGAGACGGTAAACACCACATGCATCCCGTCCAGGAAAATGTCCGGACGATCCGGGATCAGGCCGGTGACGCGGTAGCCTGCCCGGTCGCTCATCACGCCGAACAGCGTGGTGGTGGCGACAGCGATACCGGTCACCATACCGAGATTGCGGATCAGCGAATTGACGCTGCCGGCGATGCCGAGCTGCGGACGCGGCACGGTGGACATGACGAGCGAGTTGTTCGGCGACTGGAACAGTCCTCCGCCCAAACCAAGCAGAGCAATGCAGCCTCCGACCACGGCAAGCGGGCTGCCTTCATGCAGCGAAGCCAGACCCGCCTGTGCGCCAACCATCAGCAGCAGACCGATAAAGGTCAGCCATTCCGAGCCGAAACGGTCCGACATCGCGCCGCTCAGCGGAGCGACCACGACCATGACGAGCGGATAGAGCATCATCATCCAACCTGCGCTGCTCGGCGACAAGCCGAGGATCGACTGCAGGTAGAACGGCGCGATAATGTTGTAGCAGAACATACTGACGAACACGAGGAAGCCGCACAAAATACTGAGCGAGAAGTTCGGATTGCGGAACAGTCCCGGATTCAGCATCGGCTCATCGATCCGCGACTCCCTCCACAGGAACATCGCGAACGCCGCCGAAGCGACAGCAAAGAGTCCGAGGATCCGCCAGTCTCCGTAGCCGATCTCCTGCCCGAGCAGGATCGCGGCGACCAGCGATACGACAAAACCCGCGAACAGCAGGCTGCCCCCGCCGTCGACCGAGCGTTTGACCGTTCGAAGGTCCGAAGGCAGCAGCTTGGCGCCAAGCAGGATCGCGATGAGCCCAAGCGGCACATTGATCCAGAAGATCGACTCCCAGCCGAGCGAAGATACCATCAGTCCGCCGATTCCCGGTCCGGCGATACTGCCAAGCGAGACGAATGTTCCGACAAAACCAAGCGCTTTGCCGCGTTCGTTCGAAGGGAAAATATCGGTGACGATGCCCTGGCTGTTGGCCATGGTCATCGAAGCGCCGATCGCCTGAACGATACGCGCGGCGATCAGCGTGGCGAGCGATCCGCTCAGTCCGCACAGCAGCGAACCGACCACGAACACGATCGTACCGATGCGGAAAATACGGATTTTGCCGAAAATATCGCCCAAGCGCCCGAACAGCAGGATGAACGAGCAGATCGCCATCAGGTAGATGCTCGATACCCACTGCGCGTGTCCCAGCTGCAGACCCAGGTTGCTCGAAATCGAAGGCAGCGCCACGTTGACGATACTGCCGTCGAGCGTCGCCATAAAGGTGAACAAATTGAGTATGATCAGGATCCGCCAGCGGCGCTGCTGCACCTGCGGATCATCCTGATACGAAGTGATTTTCGAATTCACCTTTACTTACACCTCCGCTTTCCAAATGTTCTACATGATAAAACGACTTTTTTAGTTTATGCCCAAAAAGTTGTAATCGCAATTGTAGAAAAAAAGGACGCTACCCATTAAATCCGGTATCGTCCTTTTGAATAGCAAGTTATTTTTTATCTGGGAGAGTAACGTAAATATTCATCCTATCATTACGAATTCCTTGTAAGGATTCTGCATATTCAATTCCCAGGAAATCGAGTCTTTTGTTCCATTGTTCTCTTTCAGTGTCTTTAAAGGAATCCCCATACCGATTAAGAATGTACGCAATCACGTATACATCAATCATCGTGTTCCCATTTTGCATGGTAATCCATGTTCTGGGTACGATAACTTCTCCTTCTTTGGCATACAGGTCTTCGTCTGAAAAGTTAAGCACCAATTTCTTTCCATCATTTTCGACAGTAGCTATCTTCCTTTTGTTATCCCACTTGATTGCATCAGCCGAAGCTCCAAATACATCTCTTAGCGGAACAAACTTGCTATTATATTTTGTGCCTTTGACTGAAGTATTTGCAGGTATATCTCCGCCTACTACATGAAGCACCACTTTATCATATCCTTGTCCCACTGCTTGATCTGCTCGGGTTCTCAGAGAATCAGCAGCAAAAGCACTTGAAGTAACAGCTGTCAGGCCAACCAAAAGAACCAAAGAATATACGAATTTTTTCAAGCTTTCCCTCCTTTGCATTCCTCATCTTTGTAGACGATTTTTCACTAAAGAAAGTTGTTTGATTTTTCAAAGAATCAGTATTTAACGCCATTAATCGCGAAGCCATACTTCCAGTTGCAGGCGACTTCGTTACAGTATGACTTGGCCAATCCACTGTCCCGTAAATCGATGTACCACTTGCGCCATTTACCAAATGTTTATTAACCGGCTGCGCGTGTACCCAACTGTTTAAAACCGCAGCGAATCTTCCGCGCCATAGATGTCTCGGCCGAGTTCCCGTATCCAAAAAGGCCGGAAACGTCCGCTGCCGCGAATCGTTCCGGCCTTCCCTATTCTCGTATACCGCCGATTTGCCTCAAGCCGTTCGAAGCGGCCGGCGGCCCGATCCAATCTCAAGTACCGTTCCCGTACAGCTTGAAGCCGGGCACGCCGGTTATCTGCGCGATCCGAGCGGAATGCCCGTGCGAATCGCGACGGCGCGAAGTCCGGCAATCGCGGCGGCCAGCACGATCGCAATCCAGATATAGATGAATACCGGCCCGATCCCCTGCGATTCCAGAAACCGTCCGCCGAACCAGATCAGCACGAACGAGAAAGCGACGGCCGCCGAAAAAGCGAGCAGCATCGCCGTTTTCTGCCCGGCTGTGGAGCGCCGCAGCACATTCGCGATCATATGCCGATTGCGAAGAGCCAGCAGCAGCATGTAAACAATCAGAAGCGGCGTGGTACCTTGTCAACACTAAAAGTAAGGTTACGCTCCCCTGAATCGCACCTAAAGCGTGTGCGTTTCAGGAAAACGTAAACCTCGGATTAAGAGTTGAAAGGATACTAGTATAGGCATTGTCGAGAATAAACAAACTTACGGCCATCAAGGCCAGCAAAATCCAGGTGATCGCCTGAACATAACGGTCAAATACGCGCAAAGAAAAATCCCCTTTCATCGATAAGACGATCCGATTCCGGTTCCTTCACTTGTACCCGGACGTTGGCGTACGGCTGCCGCGGAAACTATTCGCGAACCGGACGCAGGCTGCTCTCCGGCATTCCGGCCTGCGGATCGCAATCCGCTTCGTAGTCGACTCCGTCGATTTCGAAACCGAACAGCTGGAAGAACTCTTGACGGTATCCGGCCAGATCGCTCAGTTCGCCGATGTTGTCCGAAGAAATCCGCTCCCAGATCTCCGCCACTTCCCGCTGCACGTCTTCCCGCATTTCCCAATCGTCGATCCGGATCCGGCCCTGCTCGTCGACCGGCACTTCGCCGCCGCCGTACAGCCGATCCGCGAACAACCGATAGGTCTGCTCGATACAGCCTTCATGCAGTCCTTTTTCCTTCATAATCTTGTACAGGACGGACACGTACAAAGGCACGACCGGAATCGCCGAACTCGACTGCGTCACCAGCGCTTTGCTGACGGATACGAACGAGCGGCCGCCGCCGGATGCCAACTGCCCGCCGATCCGCAGCGCGGTGGCTTCCAGATGGTCTTTGGCCCGGCCGATCGAACCTTCGCGGTAGATCGGCTGCGTCAGATCGGGACCGATATACGAATACGCGATCGTCGTCGCGTCGTCGGCCAGTACGCCGCCGCTGCGCAGCGCGTCGATCCACAGCTGCCAATCTTCGCCGCCCATCACTTCAACGGTGGCCGCCACTTCTTCTTCCGTCGCCGGCTCAAGCGTCACTTCGCTCACTTCGCCGGTATGGAAATTGACCGTCTTGTTCGTATACGAACCGCCGATCGGCTTAAGCACGGAATTGGCCGCTTCGCCCGTCTTCGGATTGACCCGGCGCGCCGAAGCGACGCTGTAGACGACCAGATCGACCTGGCCGAGTTCTTCGCGAATCACTTCGACCGTCTTGGCTTTGGTCTCGTCCGAGAAAGCGTCGCCCGTCACGCTGAACGAACGAAGCCCCGCTTCGGCGGCTTTGCGCTCGAACGCGGCCGAATTGTACCAGCCCGCGGATGCGGTGCGGGTCTCGCTGCTCTTGCTTGGGCGGTATACGCCGACCGTCGCCGCTCCGGCTCCGAAAGCGGCCGCGATGCGGGCCGACAAGCCGTAACCGGTCGATGCGCCGATGACCAGCACCTTCTTTGGTCCTTCCAGGCGCGGTTTGGCCGCGATATAGTCGATCTGCTGCTGAACCTGCGCGGCGCAGCCGTCCGGATGGGCGGTGGTGCAGATAAATCCGCGCGTTCTCGGTTTGATGATCATGGTTGTTGTCCCTCGCTTTTTCAGTTCTTGGAGACGGTTCGGCAGTCCTGCGCGAACCGTCTATCTCTGTTAGTGTAACAATTTTTTCGCATTTAGGCACTTTTCGTGTTCGTTATGCCCTTGCGCCGTTTGGAATCAAACAGTAAAAAGCGAAGCTTCGACAGAGAAGCTTCGCTCAAATATTGGGCCGTCCGCGCGGCCGTTATCCATCCCGTTCAGCGTTCCCCCACGGTACGGCTGCCGCCAAAACGTTCGGGATCAGGCCGTCCGCGGAGTTTGCGGTTTGCGCGCTGTCTTCGGTTCAATCACAGTCGGGACAGAACCGCCTGTCGGCCGGAGGACCGGCAGATCTGCGGCTCCCGCCGATTCGTCCGCAAACCGGAATTGATTCGCGATCTCTTCCAGACGCTGCGAGCTCTCGCCGGTCCGGCGTGCCTGAACGGCCACTTCGTCGGAAGCTTCAAGCACCTCCGAAGCCTGCGCGAAAATATGCTGCGTTCCTTCGGCTGCCTGATTGTTGGCCGCTGCGATCTCGCTGACCGCTTTGGACAGATTTTGTACCGAGGCGCTGAGCTGTTCGCTCGTGGCACTGAACTCGGCGACCATATTCTCGATATACAGGGCATCCTGCAGATAAGAGTCGGCATTGGCCTGCATCATCTGGTAATCGGCCGCAATTTCCGTCGTCATCAGATTCAGCAGACGTCCCGAATGGCGCTGCAGATTGTCGACGGAACCCATCACTTTCTCCGTCACCCCGTGAATTTGTTCGACGGACCTTTTCGAAGCGTCGGCCAGTTTGCGGATCTCGTCGGCCACGACAGCAAAGCCTTTGCCCGCTTCTCCGGCCCGGGCCGCCTCGATCGAAGCGTTCAGCGCCAGCAGGTTGGTCTGCTGCGCAATCTGGAGGATGGAATCCGCCAGAGTACGGATCATCGTAACGGAATGCGATTCTTGAAGCGCCGAATCCAGTTCCTGTTTCACTTCGGCATATACTTTTCCCGTGTTCTCTACGGCCTGGGTCAGATTCTCTTGAATTTCCATGGCGCGCGCACTGACCTGCCCGGCTTCTTCCGCGCCTTCTTCTGCACGTTTGGCAATCGATCCGACGGCCCGGCCGAATTCCTGGGTCGAAGCGTCGATCTCTTCGGTCGACGCGGCCGTCTGCTGCATGCCCGCCGACATCGTTTCGGTCGTATCCGTCACTTGGCGCAGACCGTTCTCCATCGCGATGAATTTGCTCTGCGCAACTTCGGTCGCCTGCTTCAGTTCGTCCGCTTCCTGCGAGACTGCCGAAAGCATCCGGAAAGACGAGGCGTGCATCCGGTCGACCGCCCGGGTCAGGAGGCCGGTTTCATCGCTGCGCTTTAAATGTTTGTCCTCCATGCGTCCGGTAAAATCGCCATCCGCCATCCGATTGAGCTGCGATGCAGCCGCTTGAATCGGACGCACGATCCCTTTTGCAATAAAAAACAGAAGAGTGAACGAGACGACAAATCCGAGAATCGAAATCACAAGCGGTCCGGCATGCCAGACATTCGCCTGCTGGACGAAATCGCTCATGAGCACTAAGTTCAACAACATGGGAAGAAGCATCCCCAGTACGGCAGCGGCCAATATGCGGGTCAATAAACTTCCGGTCAGTTTTTCCAGACGGTTCTTCATCATTTCGCACCTCTTTTGTTGTTTTGAGAGTAAAAAAGGACTTTAGGCCTAATTATTTCCCGATAACACTTCTTTAAAGTGTACTTCGGTGTTTTTTTTACGTAATTAAAGGTCTTTAGGTCTGGTTCTTACTATCTAGTAGTTATTATATACAAGTTAGCGGACATTCAAACACTTTACACAAAATTTTTTGAAATTTTATTTGGCGCAATCAAATAATCGAAACTTGTGCCCGAGGGAACCGTGACCAGTTTTAAAGATAATCCCGAAGAACTTGTTCAAAATATGGAACTTCAGGCAGATGTCCGCTGGAGCCTTCCGTCTACCGCCTTTGTACCGTTCGATATATTCGAGGGCGATTTGGGCTGGAATCTGTCGAAACTTGAGTTCTCCCTGTTCTTCGACGCGGACGGCGAAGAAACGGAGCAGCGGCGCTACCTGGCTTTTCATACGGCCGGCAACGGCGATCTGCTGCTGTTCGATCTGGCTCGTGGATGGAGCCTTATGCCGCGTTTCCAGTCAGCGGCTGGGACGAACTTCTCGCCGCCTTCCGGCCGCAGGCGGAGGACCTGATCCGCTGGCTGCAGGGCGCCGACGCGCAGCGCCTAGCCGCCATCTCCGCGATCGGCCGCCTGGCCGAAGGGGAACTTCCGGCCTTGTTTGCCGGGCCGAACGGCGGATCGGAGCGCGCGGAGCCGCTCCGACTGCTGAACGCCCTGCACGCCGGAGCCGTGCTGCGCAAAGAAAAAGCGGCGATTCTCGAAGCGATCGCCGCGGTTTCAAACGCCTGATCTTCAGCCGCTTAAAAGGGCCGCCACAACGGCGGCCCTTTTTTATACCTTGAACCGCGAGACCAGCGTCTGCAGTTCTTCCGCCAGACGATTCAGCGAAGAGGCGCCGTGCAGCATTTCTTCGCTCGCCGCAAGCTGCTCTTCGGTGGCCGCCGCGATCTCCTGCGTGCCTCCGGAAATTTCGCTGGTGCCTTCGCTGACCCGCTCCATCGACTGCGAGACTTCCGCGAAGCCCGCGTGGATCCGCTCGGTCGACGCCGCCATCGCGCCGGTTCGGCCCGAGACTTCTCCGATCGACTCGAGAATGCCGACGAACTGGCTGGCGCCGTGCCGCGTAGCGTCCGCCCCTTCGTGCACTTTGCGTTTCACTTCGTGCATCATATCCATCGCCGCGTGCGTTTCCCGCTGAATACTGACGATCAGCTCGCGAATTTCGCGGGTCGACCCTCCGGATTGATCGGCCAGTTTCTTGACTTCTCCGGCGACGACGGCAAATCCCCGTCCCGATTCGCCCGCCCGTGCCGCTTCGATCGAAGCATTGAGGGACAGCAGATGGGTCTGCGCCGAGATCTCGTCGATCATCGAAGCGATCGAATCGATCTGCGACGCATGAACGGCCAACTGCCGGATCCGTTCGTCCGCGTCGCCGACAGCGGAATCGATCTCCGACATTTGGTCGGCGATCCGGATCACGGCACGTTCGCCTTCATCCGCTTGGCGGCTCATTTCCTGCGAGAAAGAAGCCACCGCGGCGGTAGAAGACGCAATTTCCGTAATTTGCGCCAGCGCATCGTGCGCCGATGCCGTACTGCGGCCGGTGATCTGTGCCTGTTCGCCCGAACGCTCGGCAATCTGCTGCATGGCCGCCGCAACCTGGTGCGAGGTGGATTTGGACTGTTCCGCGCTGGCCGAGAACTGCTCGGAAGCCGCGCCCAGCTGTTCGGACGCATCCCCGACCCGCTGCATCATATCGCGCAGCGAACCGACAAAGCGGTTAAAGCTGCCGGCCAGTTCGCCGAACTCGTCTTTTTGCCGAAGTTCGATCGTACGGGTCAGATCGGCGTCCCCCTCGGCGATTCCGCTCATCTGACGGTTAAGCAGCGTGAGAGGTTTCATGATGGAACGCAGCAGCCAGAAACCGAGCGCAAGACCGATAATCGCCGAAGCGATAACGCTGTAGAACAGAATATTTTGACTGATATCCGCTTCGCGGCGGTTCTTGTCTTCGAGCGCCGCAACTTCGGCATCCAGACGTTCGACGAAGGTATTGACGGCGGGATCGACCTGCTCTTTGCGCAGGGTGCGCTCTTCGCCGAAATGCAGCTGCCGGGCCTGCCCGGTCTGCCCCTGTTCGACAAACTGGACGACCTGCCGGTTGAGTACGATCAGCTCGTTCAGCTCACTGCCGATGTTTTGCAGCGACTCAAGGTCCTGCCCGTCCAATTTTTTCGATTCGTCCGCCAACAGTTTTTCCAATTCGGCCGTCTTTTTCTGGATGCCTTCGGCAAATTCCGTATCGCCTGTCAGCAGGTAGCCGCGTTCGTCGTTGGCGAATCCCGTCATCCGGTATTGAAGCTGCTTCAGAAATTTTTGCATTTCCAATTTCTCTTCGAGAAAACCGCTGTTCGTCATCCCTTTTTCGATCGAGACCAGAGACAATATACCGCTTCCGACCAACACCGCGACCAGCAGCAGGATAATGGAAAATAATTTCGTTCTGACTTTCATATCGCATCCTACTTCCCGGTTGATTTTGGATATTCGTTTTAAAAATGGCACGTCCTTCTCTATCTACCGTTTTATTATCGGCAGCAGAGTGCGTTTTTTGATACTTTTTGTCGAAAAAAGTCGTCGATTTGACGCTTTTTTTGGAAAGTGATAGTTTGGTATACATATCAGGGCGGTATAGTATGTTTTATCATTCGACAGGATACGGGAGGAACCCAAGCCATGACTTTACAAACCCAAGAAACGTGGATCCGGCAGCTTGAGAGCGAATACGAACAGATCGTGCAGTGGCGCCGTCATATGCATGCCCACCCGGAGCTTTCTTTCCAGGAAACGCAAACGGCCGAATTTATCGCGGATACGCTTGAAAGTTTCGGCTACCGGGTGCGTACCGGCGTAGGCGGCAACGGCATCCTGGCGGATCTTGCAGGAGCAAATCCAGGGCCTGCGATCGCTTTCCGCGCGGACTTCGACGCCCTTCCGATCGAAGAAGAAAACGACGTTCCCTACAAATCGAATAACCCCGGCGTGATGCATGCCTGCGGACACGACGGACACACTTCGACACTGCTCGGAGTCGCCAAGGTCCTGGCAGGACGCCAGCAGGAACTGCGGGGAAGCCTGCGCTTTATTTTCCAGCATGCCGAAGAAAAACTGCCGGGAGGCGCGATCGCCATGATCGAAGACGGAGCGCTTGAAGGCATCGATGAAGTCTACGGAGCGCATCTGGCAAGCTATATGCCGCTCGGCAAACTGTCCGTTTCTTCGGGGCCGTCGATGGCGGCAGTCGATTCGTTCGACATCACGGTGCAGGGCAAAGGCGGTCACGGTGCCAAGCCGCACCAGACCGTCGATGCGATCGTCGTCGGCAGCCAGCTCGTCGCCTCGCTTCAGCATATCGTCGCCCGTCATATCAATCCGCTGCATCCCGCGGTCGTCACCGTAGGGGTGTTCCGGGCCGGTTCGGCATTCAACGTGATCGCCGACAAAGCCAAGATCGAAGGCACCGTACGCAGCTTCGATCCCGAAGTGCGCAGGCAGCTCGAACGCGATATCCGCGATATGGTGCACGGCATCACGCTGGCCGAGCATGCCACTTACGAGCTGGATTACGTCAACGGCTATCCGGCGCTCGTCAATCCGCCGGAGCAGGCGGAGCAGGTACGCGATATCTTCGTGCGGACATTCGGCGAAGAAGCGCTGTACGGCCTCGACGCTTCGATGGGTGCGGAAGACTTCGCTTATTATCTGCAGCATCGTCCGGGCCATTTCTTCAACGTCGGTTCGCAGAACGACAGCGAAGACACCGCGTTCCCGCACCATCATCCGCGCTTCGATATCGATGAACGCGCTCTGCTGATCGCGGGCCAAGCGTTTCTCGCCATAGCGGCGGACAAGCTGCTGGGCAGGGCGTAACCTTTTTCCGGGGCCCGTGCCTTCATTGATTCCTGCGCGAAGAGCGCCAAACAAATAGGCACATCAAAAAAAGAGCAGGAGAACCGCCATTTCACCGGCGGCTTCCCTGCTCTTTTTTCCGGCTGCGGTTTAGATGCCGGTGCGGCGCAGAATTTCCTGCACGAACGCCGACTTCCCTTCCACATAAGCGTCGATATCCGTTCGGTGCGCCTGGGCCAGTTCCCGCTTGATCCGGGCGTATTCGTCCCGCGCCTCGTCATGTTCCCGCAGGTAATCGCGCAGCGCGATATGTTCCAGGTATCCCCGGCCCTCCGGCGGACAGACATACAGATGATAGTTCATGAAGCCGAAATCCCGCGTCGGACGAAAAGCTTCCCGCCCTGCGATGCCCAGATCCCCTTGATGTTCAAACCCCTGGGCAGCCAGACGTTCGATCGCTTCCGGCAGTCTGTCGGCACTTGTGAGAACGGCATCCAGGTCGATGATCGGTTTGGCCGCCAATCCTTCGACCGAAGTGCTGCCCACATGCTCGATGCCGATCAGCAGATCGCCCATCCATTCCTTCACCGCCGCGGCAATTCTGGCGAACTCCTGCGGCCAGGCCGGATCGTACGAGGCGACTTCAATGAGGGGTGTACGTTCAGCCATGTCGGTTCCTCCCCAACTTTTTTTGTCTTCGGCTATTTTTTTCTTTTCCTCTATAGTAACCTATATTTTAGCAGGATCGAAAACGCTTTAATCTTTTTCATTTTACGACACCGGAGGAAGTATCGCATGGCAAGAACGTTTTTCCCGAAGCTCCGCGGCAACAGCCGGGGCTGCCTGGCTTTCGAGCCTTTTTTCCTGATTCCGTACAGTATGGTAGCCACCTATGCGACGCTCTACATGTACGAGCTGGGCGTGACCGAGACGAACATCGGCTGGATTACGACGCTCGGACTGCTCGTCCAGGTGATGGCGGCGTTTATGAGCGGGTATCTGACCGACAGACTGGGCCGCAAACGCGCGATTCTGATCTTCGACGTGCTCAGTTGGAGCGTGGCGATGCTGATCTTCGCTTTTTCGCAGAATGTCTGGTTCTTCGTGATCGCGACCTTCATCAACGGCCTGCAGCGGGTGCCGCATGTCGCTTTCTACTGTCTGATCGTGGAAGATACGCCGCCCAAAGACCGCACTTACGTGTTCACGCTGCTGCAGATCATCGGGGTCGTAGGCGGCCTGTTCGCTCCGCTCGGCGGTCTGCTGGTCAAGCATTACGGACTGGTCGACGGTACGCGGATCATGTACGTGATGTGTTCCGTGCTGATGACGTTCCAGTTTATCGGACGCCATCTGACGACGAAAGAAACGGAGATGGGCTATCGCAAGATGAAAGAAACGAAAGAACTCGGACTCAAAGCCAGTCTGATCGACTACAGCGGCGCGATCCGCGATCTGTTCGCCAGCCGCAGCCTGATGCTGATCTTCGTCGTCTACATCCTGTTCAACTTCCAGATGACGCTCAAGACCACCTATTTGTCGCTGTATCTGGCCGACTATCTGCATGTGGACAGCGGGTTGATCTCGCTGGTGCCGGCCGTGTCTTCGATCATCATGCTGCTTGCGCTCTGGTTTATCATGCCGAAGATCCGGGCGGAAAAAGAAACCCTCTCGATGATGGCCGGTTTCGCGCTGTCCGTCCTGTCGAACGTGATGCTGGTGCTATGGCCGACCTCAAGCCTGCTCTGGATCGGCCTCAGCACCGTACTTGCCGCCGTCGGCTTGATGATCAGCTCGCCGTATCTCGAAGCGGCCGTCCAGAATGCGATCGACGACGAGAAGCGCGCCAAAGTCTTCTCCATGCTGTCGGTCGTTATTCTGCTCCTGACCTCGCCGGCCGGCATCGTCGGCGGCTGGGCCTACACGCTTGACCCCCGCATTCCGATCTGGATCATTACGGCATCGTTTGCGGCGGCGTTCGTGTTCCTGATGATTTATCTGGGAAGAACGGGAAAAGGACAAGCGGTTTGATCCAAGAAAACAAACAGACACCGCTTTTGCGCGGTGTCTGTTTGACGAACGTCTTCAAAAATCGCGTATTCGATTCGCCACAGCTCACTTAACGGAGGTATCTCATGCAAACTGCCATCAATCACTCTTGGAACCCTGACGAACAGGAAGCTGCCTCGCTGCAGCTTGAACTGGCCGCCCAAATCTCGCTGCGCGATCCCGACCCCTTCGAGGTGCGGCTTATCGCAGGCGTCGATGTCGCTTATGCCAAAGACGATGACCGGCTTGTCGCGGCGGTCGCCTTGCTGGATGCCGATACGCTCGAAATCGTCGAGACGGCTGCCGCTTGGGGTAAGCCGTCCTTTCCCTATATTCCGGGATTGTTCTCTTTCCGGGAACTGCCGCCCGTATTGGAAGCATTCGGACGCCTGACACGGCGGCCCGATCTGATCGTCTGCGACGGCCAGGGCATCGCGCACCCCCGGCGGTTCGGGCTGGCCAGCCATCTGGGCCTGCTGCTCGGCACGCCGTCGATCGGCTGCGGCAAGACCCGGCTGGTCGGCGAATACGACGAGCCGCCGGCCGGGCGCGCTTCCGCTTCGCCGCTGCTGGACGGCGGCGAGTTGGTCGGTTATGCTCTGCGTACGCAGACCGGCGTCAAACCGGTATTCGTCTCGCCCGGCCATCTGATTTCGCCGGAGACGGCCTGCCAATGGATCTTGAAGCTTGCCCCGCGCTACCGTCTGCCGGAGACGACCCGGCAGGCGGATCAGCTTGTACGCAGAGAGTTGGCAGCCGATCCGGCAGCCCCCCCGCCCCATCCAACCTTGCCGGCCAAAGGAGCGACGAAATGACCCCTATCGACCCCGGTTACAAGAAACGCACAGCTCTCTACAAAAAACTCTATGCCTACAATAACGGCACGTACGATCCCAAGCTCGGCACGACCCTTTTTGACGAGTCCGTGTTATCCGCCGAGGAAAAAGCGTTCATGCAGGAGATCGGCTGGATAGCCAACGAAATGATCGCGTTGGAACACAACGAGATGATCGCGCGAATCACCGAGTTGGGCCAGGACGAACGGTTGTCGGACGCGCGTCTGACCGGCGAATTTGTCGCCGCCGTCGGCGGCAGCTATCGGCGCGGAGCGAACGGACCGGTCGCTCTGCGTTTCGCCCGGCTGATTCCGCCGCATGACTACCGACCGGCGCGCAGGATTCTCTCCTGCGGCGTATGCGGCCATGCCGAACATTCGCTTAACCGGTCCATCGCGCTGTCGCGGATCCGCGAATCTCTCTGGCTCGGCTACCGCTGGCATACGCCCGAAGGCGTCTATGCCGACTTGAGCGAGCGCGTCGAACTGCCGCAGGTCGATCCGACCGCGGAAGATGCGGGCGCGCTCAAGCGTCTGCTCGAAGCGCTGTCGCGCGCCGAGCCGGACGAAACGCCGGGCAAGCTGGAGAAACGGCTCAGCGCCGAAAAGGTACTGCGCGGCAACGGCGGTACGCGGCGCAGCCTGCTCGATGTCCTGTCGGAACTCGGCGTGGTCCCGAATGTGGGGCTGCGGATCGAGCCTGAGCGCTGGATCGACTACGAAGATATGGTCGAAGCCGGCAGAGAACTGGACACGACGCAGGGCCGCTCCGATCTGGAGATGCCTTGGGCCGGTTGGCGCGGACATCTCGGCGTGGATTGGGACCGGGCGAGAGTCTGTTTCGGCGAATATCTGTAAAGATTTATGCACGCAAAAAGCCTGCCGCGACTTCCATCGCCGGCAGGCTTTTTGCCCTGTGCGTATAGGAAAGGGGTTATGATTTCTTGAATTTGAAGATCGACCAGACGATCAGCAGCACCAGCACGCCGGTACACACTCCGATGCTGAGCCGGTTCTGCGGGTCGAACAGGAAGCCGGCCGCGATAACCGCAAGAATGACCGCCGTCGCTCCCGTGATATACGGGTAACCCCAGATACGGAACGTCGGCGCTTTGGGATAGCTCGGACGCAGCTTGAGCTGGGCCAGACAGATCGAACCCCAGACGACCAGCACGACAAAGCCCGGTACGGCCAGCAGGAACGAGAACAGGCTGTTGCCCATGAAGAAGGCCGCAAGCGCGCCCAGGACCAGCACGGCCGCACACAAACGCAGGCTGCCGACCGGAACGCCTTGTGGCGTCGTCGTTCCGAGACTTTTAGGCGCTTCGCCGGCTGCCGCCATCGAATGCAGCATCCGAGTCGCTCCGTAGATACTGGAATTCGCCGCCGACAGGACCGCCGTTACCAGAATAAAGTTGATGATGTGCGCGGCACCGCTCAGGCCCGTCGCTTCCAGCACCTGTACGAACGGACTATTCTGCCCGGCCAGCCGGTTCCACGGAATCAATCCGCAGATAACCAGGATCGGCAGCGTATAGAACAGCACGACGCGCACGATAAAGCTTTTGACCACACGCGGCATGACTTTCTCCGCGTCTTTGGCTTCGGTCAATGTCAGGCCGATCAGTTCGGAACCGCCGTACGAGAACATGACAACCAAAAGGGCGGAGAACACCGACAGCCAGCCGTTCGGCAGAAACCCTCCGTGCGCCGTATAATTCGTCAGTCCCGGAGCTTCGCCGCCTGCCCCCGGAATCAGACCGAACAGCAGCCCCGCGCCGAGGATGACAAACACCACGATCATGGCGATCTTGATCCCCGCCAACCAGAATTCCGTTTCGCCGAACGTCTCGACGCTCATCCGGTTAATGCCGAGAATCACTGCGGCGCTGGCGAGACTGAGCACCCACAGAGGCACGCCGGGCATCCAATACTGCAAAAACGAGCCGGCTGCCGTCACTTCGATCACGCAGACGGTCAGCATCAGGAACGCGTACAGCCAGCCCACGATAAATGCCGGCCGGGGACCGAATGCCTGCCGCACAAAATCTTTCATATTGCGGTTCGGGTAGACGCTCGCAAGTTCCGCGATCGCGCCCATGACGACCAGCAGCAGCAGGCCGCCGAACAGATACGTCAGGACAACGCCCGGTCCCGCCAGGCCAATCGTCTCGGCGCTTCCTTTGAAGATTCCCGTTCCGATGACGCCGCCCATTGCCATAAAGCTGATATGCCGGGGCAGCAGTTTTTTCTGAAGCTTGTCGCCTTCCGGCTTGTTGACAGATTCCACGTGATGTTCCTCCGATTCTCTGATGCAGTGATGCAGACCCGCGTTCGCGGGACGCACACTCTATCCTACAATAAAAAACGCGAATCCGCATCGGATCGCGCAAAAAATCACCGAACGGACGCAAACCGTCCGTCGGTGAAGGATGCTCTCTTCCCGATAAAACCATCAATCGATATCGTAAATGAACCATTTCCCATCTTCTTGACCCAGCGCAAAAGCCGGATTCTTGATGTCCCGCTGTCCTTCATACCGCTGCAGGACGTTTACGATGACGACCCCGTTCTCATTGGGAGTTTCGATTCTGGAAATCAGCGTTTCTTCAATCTTGCCCGGATACGCTCCGAGATCTCCCATCTGCCCGCCTGGTTTGAACAGCTGTTTATACCCCGGCGCATCGCCTCCGTTCCGGTACCGGGTACTTGCATTGATCAGCTTGACGATCTCCGACTCTTCGCCGGTATACGCCTTTTCGTCCGCGTAAGGTCCCGCCGCACGCTCGATGCTGCCGACACGCCACTCTCCCGCTTCCCGATTTAGCTTGTAGACGACCGGATGATCGCCGCCGTTCGGCTCTTCCCGAATCGCCCCTTCCACCTGCGACTCCTTCTCCGATTCGGTATTGGCGGAATACAGCTGAATTTGTTCGACCCGGAACGTAATCCGTTTGGCTGCTTCGGGCGTATCCGCCGCGAACATGGCCGCATACCCTTCTTGATCTCCTGCGTTCTGCGCGGCCAGCAGCTGGTTGAGCAGATCGATCTGATCGCGTTTGACCGAGGACCCCCGATAATGACTCGGATCGATCAGAGCGGCAGGCGAAGCTGCGGGGTCGGGCACTTTGACCTCTGCCGGTGCGGCGTTTGCCGCGGAGCTCTCCGTCTGCGGTTCGTCCGCCTTCTCCGGCAGCGCATTAGGCTCGCTTGCACAGCCTGCCGCGAGAACACCCAGAATAATCAGAGCCGCGGCTGTTTTTCTTTTTCCATACCGGCTGTATCGAAATGTGGGTCGGATTCTTTTGGGAACCTGCATCAAAAATCCCTCCTGCCTGTTCTGACCCTTTTTTCTCGCCTGCGGCGATCGGGTTGCAGAAATAGACGCGGAAGGAACGGTGTGAGTTGCATAAAGGCCGCTATTTTATTATGTAAATCCGAGTACTCAGCGCCGCAGGCGTTCTTCCACCTCCTGCCGCCAGAACGTTCCCTGCGCGAACGCCGCCGGATCGATCCGGCCGAATTCCCGCACGACCCATTTCAGCGTATCCGGAGGGATCTCGTTTTCCAGAAAAGCGTCAGGTCCGTTCTCGCGAATCGTTCGCTGCACAAGCTCCGCATAGACCAGCAGAAATTCCGCGAACTGCGGCACCGACGAATTGATAAACCATTCGGTACCGCCTTGTTCCATCCGGATGCAGACCACCTGCGAGCTGCCGGCTTTGAGGCAGACCGGATCGCCGTATCCCGTCGTTCCGAGCAGCCAGTAGGCCGAATATTCTTTCGGCATGCCGAAAGCCGTCTTCAGGTCGGACAATGTGCCTTCGCCGGAACGAAATTCCAGATACGGAGCAGAGTCGCCGGGCAGTCCGGCTTCGATCAGGAATCGCCGGGCTTCTTCGGTCAGAGGTACCGCTTCCAGCGCCTCGGCATCGAACCGCAGCAGCGGCCCGTCGAGTCCCGTGTTCCAAACCGCGTTAAATTGTTCCGGTTCCATCGTCACGTCCGCCACCTCCATCCTTCCGCTTTCCGTAACTCTCTAATGCCGCGTACAGACGCGATTTCCGCCTACTTCTTCCCCGCGCATCAGCACTTCCGTGAAAAGATCCACTTTTTGCGTATACAGTTCCGGCTGCGCCCGTTTGATCTCGAGCACCGTGTTCACGGCCCGGCGCACCATCCTTGCGGGAATTCCGCGCAGCGCCGTGCCGTAATATTCGATATACGGAGCATCGGGACGGTCCGAATCGAGCAGCATCCGGTGCAGCCGAATCGCCCAGCCTTCCGCGCGCGGGAACAGACCCGGGATTCCCAGCGCCAGATAATGCATACTTTCTTCGATTCCGCATCGTTCCGAAATATAAAAAATCGTCTCGAGCAGATCCCCCGCCGCGCTCGGTTCGATCACGTCGTCTTCCAGCATCCGGCACAAATCCGCAATCACGTCCGCCGAAGCTTTCTCGCACAGCTCGTTCAATATATCCGTAAACCGCTCCAGATCGTCGTCGTTTCCGTTCAGATCCCGCATCCGGTACAGTTCTTCAAGCAATTTTCGGTCCGGCAAGTCGATCGCCTCCGCTTCTGTCTGAATTTCTCCGCGCACGTATAACATACCCCATCCGGCGGCAAGCAAAAACCGTGCCTTGCGGCACGGCTTGTTTCAAATAGGGTCCGGCGTACGAAACGTACACCGGACTGCGGCTTTCGACGATCGACGGATAAGCGGATGCTCAGTCGGCAAGCGTCGAGATCGAAGCGTAGACAAGCGGTCCGAACGTCTTGGATTCCGTACCCGAAGGCATATGGATTTGGACTTGGTACCCTTTGTTTTGAGTTTCCCAAAGTCCGAATTGGCCGGTGCCGTTATCGCCTTCCGCCGACATGAACAAGCGCGAAGCCGACAAGGCGGCCGGTATGTTCGCTCCTTTGAGCTCGGAGGCTTTGCCGTAGTCTTTGAGCGCGGTCTGTCCTTCTTTACGCAGGCCGGCCAGTCCGTAGCCTTTGGCGAGCGGCGTGACCGTCGCGTAGTAATCCGGATTGTCCGCCATCGTCAGCAGATTCTTCTCGGCATCGAATTTCAGGCCTTCCATCGCGTAAAAAGCGTAACCGTACCCTTCCTGCAGTTTGCCGGTTACGGAATCCGTCGAAGAAGCTCCGGCCACTTCAAACGATTCGGTTTTGGGACGATCCGCTCCCTCGCCTTTTTTGCCCTGTTTGGCTTTGTCGGCCGGCTTGATATCGGCAGCCGCCGCTCCGGCACCGCTTGACGCTCCGCCTTTGGAATCGGTGTTCTTGGAGTCGGCAGCGCCTGAAGCCGCAGCTTCCGCCTTCTTGTCGTCCGCGGAATCGCCCGAAGCCGTTTTGTCGTCGGCTGCCGAGTCACCGGATGCTTTGTCGCCCGAAGGCGCCTCTTCCTTCGTGTCCGCAGCAGCGGTCTTGTCGTCTGCCGCCGCTTCGCCGGCCGGCGCTGTCGCCGGTTCCTCGATACTGTCTTGGCCCGAAGTCGCGGCCGTTCCGGCCGGTTCGGTCTGAGATGCGGGTTCGGATTCGTTACCGCAGGCCGCCAAAGCTCCGCTCAGCAGCAGTACGCCGAGCAGGCTCGCCGCACGAGTGTAAGTTTTCATGCTTCATGCACCTCCTGTTGAAAATAGACGCGGACTCCTGCCGAAAAGTTCCAACAAAAAATCCCCTGCGTCGCACTTTCTCCAATTAACCCTTACCCGGCGGAGTGACTCGGAAAGCAGGCAAAAAGACGTGTCTCCGCATAGGCACGGCACGGACGGAGCCCATTTTTCGCATAAAAAAGACGCGCTTTCCGCATGGGAAAACGCGTCAGAACCTGTATGAAGTCGGTTTTGGCGGAAGACGGCTTCGGTGAGGATTAGCAGTCGGCATTCGCACAGGAAGTTCGAAACAGCCCAACCGTTCGGCTTCGATCTACAAAGTCCGAAAAGCCTCGGACATCTGTCGATGCCCGAACAGCGGCTTGTCTACTCGCTTGCCTAATTACTTGCGTACCTATTCCCCGATTTCGATCTCCACTTCGTGCGGCCGGTAAACCGCCGTAACCGCGCCCGAAGCGTCCGCCGCGAACAGCACGGAACGCTCGCTCTCCAGTATAAAGTCGTACGTTTTGCCCGTCTTGCGGTCGCGGACCTTGATCTCCGTATCCCAAGCGTATTCGGACACGAATACGTACAGGCTGCCGGAAGCGAAACTCAGCTTGCGGCCGTACACGCCGGCGAGTTCCCCGCCGGCCAGCCATTCCAGGTCGCCGACGACGCCGGCCTGCTTCGCGGCGTAGCGGTACAGTTCGGCGATCGGCTCGTCGCCCGATCCAAGTTCGAGCGGCAGCGGGCTCCAGATCAGGCGCCCTTTGCCGTTCGGCACGTCAAGCACCGTATCCGCCCGGCCTTCGGCGTCGGCCGGCACTTCCTTGAGCGTCTCCGCGATGCGGCGTCCGCCGAACGAGACCGGCAGGCGTCTGCCGTCAAGCTCCAGCATCTCTTCGCGCCGCACGTTCGACAGCGTGCGGATCCCGAGCAGTTTGTCCGCGCGGTCGGATTCGTGCCAGTAGGCGTCGAGTCCGGCCGGGCCGGTAATGACAAGCGTCGCCTGCGTCGACTTGGCGATGCGCAGCAGCTTCTTCATCGAATCTTCGTCCATGTTGTGCGGACTCGGCAGCAGGATCAGCTTGGCCGGGTGGGACTTGAGGCTGTCGAGCCGGTATTCGGACACCGCGCGAAACGGCAGTTTGAGTCCGTACGTCAGCACCCGCGTCAGCCGGTTCGTACTCTCGACCGCGAACGAGCGGTTCGAGAAATCGTTCGAGTACGGGAACACGGCCGCCACTTCTTCCAGGCGGCGTTCCTGGAACAGGTCGCGGATCTGTGCCATGAAGCTTCCGAAATCGTACGAGACGTCCGCTTCCGGCTTCTCCGTGCCGTCGGCGCGCAGCGCGCCGATATGCGATTCGTTGGCGTTATCCATATAGAAATTGGTATTCCAGATCCACTGGATGGCGCCGGCGCCGCCCGTCGAGAAAGCGTACGCGTATTTGCGTTCCAAGAAATTGCGCAGCTCGGCTTCGCTGCGCTTCGCCCGGCCGTCCGGCGTCTCCACGTACATGATGCCGGTCTCCTGGATCACGTTCGGCTTGTCCGGCGTCTTGGTGAACACGCCGTCCCAGACGAGGCTGTCGTTCAGCCACCACGAATGCACCGTCGTGTAATCGACGGCATCTTCGTAGAACAGCGGCGACGGACGCTGCGCGCCGAGCGCTTCGTCCTGCCCGACGGTCACGAGATGGTCCGGGACCAACTGCTTGATCGACGACGTCAGCTCGGCGGCCCAGGCGCTGTGCATCTCGACCGAGAACAGCGAATAGTCGAGCCAGCGCGTGCCTTTTTTGCCTTTGTGCATATCCTGCACATCGAAATTGATGTCGGCGAACTCCGGCACGGCCGCCGCTTCGAACGAAGGCAGTTCGGCCGGCGTCATGTTCCAGTGTTCGCGCAGTTCGTGAATCGAACCGTGACGGTTCTTGAGCCAGGTCACGAAAGCGGCCCGCTCGTATTCGTCATGCAGCGAGCGCGGTCCGTTCGAGAAGATCTGCAGCGGATCGAACATCGAAGGTTCGTTGATCAGATCCCAATCGACATGCGTCGTCCGCGTATGGCGGCTGACGATCGAGCGGATAAAGCGCTTCTGCGCTTCGACGCTCTGCGGGTCCAGGTACGGATTCCTGCCTTCCCACGTCTCCGGGGTGAACGAGAAGAATGTGAACGTCACGTGCAGCTTATGCTTCGCCGCCGTCAGCAGGAAAGCGTCGATCGCGCGCAGCACTTCCTCGGACGCGTGTCCGTCGACCTGCATCACGTTGCGGTACGCGGTCCAGATGCCGGTACGAATCCAGTTGATGCCGGCATTCGCCATCGCCTCCATGTCGCGGTCCCAGACGGCCGCGTTCGGCAGGAACAGGAATTTGCGCGCTACGTCCGACGTCATGTACGTCATGCCGACGATCGGCAGCGGACGTCCGTCCTGGACGAAATAATCGCGGTTCGCCGAGATCGGACTGCCGGAAGAGAGCAGACGCTCGTCCTGCCCCCAGAAGCCCTGCTTCAATACGCGCGCTTCGCCTTCCGGCGATTCGGCAACGCACGTGACGACATACAGTCCCGGCCCGACGTCGAACGTCAGCGGAATATTCAGCGCGGTCCAATCGTACGTGACGGGTGCAGCGATCTCCCGCGCGAATACTTCCGAACCGTCCGGCGCCGCGACGCTCAGGCGGAACGTCCAGGTGTCGGGCGAAGCCTGCGCCCCGGCATTGCCGGCGGCGGTCTGCGCAGCGGCAGCGGCAGCCGCTGCCGTACCGTCTCCGCCGGATTTAGCGATCCGTTCGACTTTGCCCCCGGCAATGAGCCGGCCGACGTCTTCCTGCCCCGCAAAAGCCGGCAGGTTGGCCGGCAGCCCGGCGCGCCGGATGATCTGCGCGCGCAGCGTCAGCCGCGCGCGCTCGCCCGGCTCGTAGACCGCGCTGCGGGTCGCAAGCGACAGCTCCGCGGTCTCCCGGGCGCAGAACGCCGCCCAGCGGGCCAGCGCTTCAAGCCCCTGCCCTTCGGACAGCGACACCGTCAGCGGCCGGTTCACGAAGATCCAGCGCGAGCCGGCGAAGGCGCCGCGCACCTGCTCCCACAGCACGACCGGCGCCGCGATCGGCCGGTCCGACGCGTCGTACGCCCGCAGCAGCGGCGTGATGAACGTACTCATCGTGCCCGCCGAGCCCATCTGCTCCGGCAGATCGGCGTCGCGGGTCGTGTGCGGCACCAGATTCCAGGTGCCGACGCCCGATCCGGACAAGTCCGCGTCCGGCCTGAAGCCCGCAGCGGAGCCCGGCTCCGCGCCGGTGCCTCCGCCGAACAGGATTTCGTCGCCGCGCAGCAGCGGCCGCTCCGGCGAAGCTTCCAGGCGGACCGCCCGGGAAGCGTCCACCGGCAGCGCTTCGTGGATATGCAGCTGCTGGTGATAGCCGGTCTGCTCCGGGCCGATCCGCCAGCGTCCGCTTTCCTGACGTACCGGACGCTTGAACGGCGCGCCGCCGACGCTCAGCAGGCCGCCGCCTTTTTGGAGGAACTCCAGAATGCGGCTCCACGCGCTCTCCGGGAAATACGGCGCATGCAGATTGACCAGCACGCCGCTGCCGTCGCCGCAGCGGTCGTTCAGGGCGTCGCCGAGATCGGCCGCGCTCGTCACGATGCCGTACGCGCTTAGTTCTTTCAGTCCCGGCAGCGGGCCGGAAGCCGGAAAGCTCGGATCGCGGAAAAAGATCACCCGTCCGTTAACCGGCTCCGCCGCTTTTTTCAAATAAGTTTCGCTCACAGGATGCCCTCCTTCATCGATTTGTACACAAGCTGCGAGAACAGGCTGTTCGACCAGGCGAACCATTTGCGCGTAAACACCGTCGGGTCGTCCGCATGGAACCCTTCGTGCATATAGCCGGTGTCCGCGTCCGTGTTCTCCAGCATCGCGATCAATTCAAGCTTCTCTTCCTTGCTCTGCGCCGTCAGGCCCTGCATCGAAAGCGCCATGTGCCAGACGTAATTCGGCGGGGTGTGCGGACTGCCGATTCCTTTTGCCGCCGTGCCTTCGTAATAGAACGGATTTTCCTTGCTCAATGCGAAGCGCCGCGTATTTTGGTAGATCGGATCGTCGGCGCTCGTGTAACCCAGATAAGGAATAGACATGAGGCCCGGCGTGCCGGCGTCGTCCATCAGGCAGTGGTTGCCGAATCCGTCCGTCTCGTACGCGTAGATCGGCCCGAACTCCGGATGGCGGTACACGCCGTACAGCGCGATGCCGCGGTCGATTTCCTGCTCCAAATTTTTGAGTTCGCGCACGTAATCCTGATCCCTGAAAATCCATTCGAAAAACTCCTGCATCTGGCGCAGCGCCACGACCGCGAACATGTTGCCCGGGATATTGTAATGGAAATCGCATGCGTCGTCGCTGGAACGGAAGCCCGACCAGACCATACCCGTGTAGTTGACCGGCATGCCGAGCCCTTTGTTTTGCAGCGTATCGTGCGCAATGCCGTTGTCGCGGCCGAAACGGTACGGAGACTGCTCCATATGATACTGCTCGGTGCGGAACACTTTGACGATCTCTTCCATCGCGATGCGGAAATCCTCGTCGAAAATGTCCGTCGATTCCGTTTCCTTCCAATACAGATAAGCCAAACGCACGACGAAGCAGAGCGAGTCGATCTCGAACTTGCGCTCCCACACCCACGGGGACATCTCGGTGCCGTCGTTTTTGTTCCAATGCCAATCGTTGGCCGATTCGTTGAACGCGTTCGCGTACGGATCGATCCGCACGTACTGCACATGGCGCTTGATCAGCCCGCCGATGATCCGCTGGAGGTCTTTGTCTTCTTTGGCAAAAGGAATATAGTGTACCACCTGCTCGACCGAGTCCCGCAGCCAGCTGGCCGGAATGTCGCCGGTGATGACAAACGTCGTCCCGTCGTCCAGCAGTTTGGTCGTCGTCTCCAGCGTATTCGGAAAACAGTTCTTGAACAGCTGCAGCAGCTTGGGACGGTGCGCCAGCTCTTTGTCCGCTTCGGCCAACGCGGCCTGCACCGCCTGAGGCAGTTCGAACTTGGGCATCGGGATTTTGGGCAGTCTGAATTGTTCCAAGAGAAATCGCTCCTTTTTGGGAAAAGATAGGGCGTACCGCCCCAAATCAAAACCGGCGCGCCGCAGAAATCGGTTCGGCCGTATAAAGAGGCCGTCGGATTCCCGCGGGGCGCCGGCAGATGAATCGAAAGGACCGAAGCGAACGCAAGCCGCAAGTCCGGTCCGATTCGGGTCTAGCTCCGGATCAGTTTGACCGTCTTGATCTCGTACGGCTTGAACGTAAGCCACAGCGCGGCGTTCTCGATCAGGTCAAGCTCTTCGCCGTCTTCTTCCAGCGCACCGGACAGGACCGCACGCTCGAACGCGTAACGGAAGTTCAGTCCGACCGTTTCCCGGCCGCCTGCCGACTCGTACATCCGTACGATAAGGCCGGTTCCGTCTTCGGCCGGTTTGATCGTGTCCAGTATAACATGCTCGCCCGTGAAAAGAATGGACTCCATCGAAGGCGAAAGGTCGCCCGGATGTGCCGTCGTACGGACCACCGGAAGTTCCTGATTGAGTGCTGCCGCAGCCTGCACCGTATGGGCGGACACCCAGCTGCCCGCGTGCGGATACAGCGAATACGTGAAGTCGTGTTCGCCCAGATCCGCCTGCGTATCCGGCCATTTCGGCGCCCGGAGCAGCGACAGGCGAATCGTGCTGCCCTGAATGTCGTAGCCGTATTTGCAGTCGTTCAGCAGGCTGACGCCGTATCCGCGCTCGGATACGTCGGCGAACCGGTGCCCGCACACTTCGAACTGCGCCTGCTCCCAGCTCGTATTGCGATGCGTCGGCCGCTCCAGCGAACCGAACGGGATTTCGTAGGTCGCTTTTTCCGCCAGCACATCGACCGGGAAAGCGACCTTGAGCAGCTTGTGCGCTTCGTGCCACGACACATGGGTCTTAAAGTCGATACGGCGGTCGTATTTGTAGAAAATAACGTCCTGCTCGATGATCGATTCGCCGAGCTTCCAGCGGAAGCGCAGAATATCGCGCACGCCGCCCGACGCAACCACCGAACGTTCCAGCAGCTCGGCTGCGCCCGCAGGCTGTTTCTCGAACCGCGGATCGATATCCCAGGCATCCCACTGCGTCGGACGGTCATGGAAGAACTGGAATACGTTCGCGGCTTCGCCCGGCTGGATCACTTCGCGCTCCTCCTGCTTGTCGATCAGCGAGACGATCTCGCCGCGGTCGTTGAAGCGCACGGTGTAGAACGGCGCTTCCCAGACATCCGGGAATCCCTTTTCCGTCGACGAACCTTCCTGCCGGGCAGCCGCGGGTTCCGCACCCGCACCCGCTCCCGCTTCGCGCAGCCAGATCGTCTTGTACCCAAGAGACGGAATATGCGGCACGTACACCGTCAGGCTTCCGCTGCCTTCGTCGTAGTCGGCTTCCAGGCGTTCGCCTTCCGAGTCGTAAGCTTCCTGCCCCGCTGCCTGTTCGATCGTGACGGTCGCGAAGCGATACCAGCCCAGGCTGTTGAAAATGACGTACGGCGTGCCTTCGCCTTCGGTATGGATCCGCTCCGCGAGCGATTGCGTGCCGATGTCCAGACTGCGCTTGCCTTCGGCAAACACCTCCGCGTATTCCGCGTCCGACGTCTCGTACGTTTCCGTGATCGCCGAACCCGGAATGATATCGTGGAACTGGTTGAGCAGGATCAGCTTCCAGCCCCGGTGCAGCGATTCCAATGCTTCGCCGTAGCCCGCATGGCTGCGAAGAGCCGGCAGCCTGCCGTCCGCTCCCAAACCGAGCAGTTCGCCGCGCTCGGCTTCGCTCAGCTCGGCCGGTTCTTCGCCGGCCGCGTCCGCCGCGGCGATCCGGGCCGCCGTATAGGCGTTCTCCCGCGCTTCCAACGCCGCGATTTCGTCTGCGCCCGCCGCCAGCACGTTCCACAGTTCCGCTTCGCGGTACAGCACTTCGGCTTTGCGGTTCGCCCGCTTGTTGTAGGCGTGCGTCGTATACGTGCCGCGGTGCAGCTCCAGATACAGATCGCCGCGCCAGACCGGCAGGTCCGGATCCGCTTGGCGGATGCCGTCGAAGAATTCCGCCGCCGTGCCGTAGCGGCTGGAAGGCTGGCCGACCATCAGCTCGGCGCGGTCGATATACTCCAGCATCTCGCGCGTCACGCCGCCGCCGCCGTCGCCGTGCCCGTACAGCAGCATCTGCTCCGTGTGTTTGTCTTTTTGCCGGTAGGACTGCCAGTGTTCATGCACGTCTTTGGGATGCGTATGCTCGTTGACGCCGTGGTTGAGGTAAGACAGGATCGGCGTTCCGTCGATGCCGACCCAATGGAACAGGTCGTACGGGAACGTGTTCGTATCGTTCCAGTTCAACTTGGTCGTCATGAAGTATTCCACGCCGCCGTGCTTGAGAATCTGCGGCAGCGACGCGCAGTAGCCGAACGTGTCCGGCAGCCATTCGATACGCGAGATTTTGCCGAATTCCTCCTGGTAGAAGCGCTGTCCGTACAGCATCTGGCGCATCAGCGATTCGCCGCTCGGGATATTGAGATCCGGTTCGACCCACATGCCCCCGACCAGTTCCCAGCGTCCTTCGCGGATACGGGCTTTGACCCGCTCGAACAGTTCGGGATCGTTCTGCTTGAGGAAATCGAACAGGATCGGCTGGCTCTGCGTATACAGATAGCCCGGATATTCGCGCATCAGCGTATCGACGCTTGAGAACGTGCGGCTCGTCTTGCGCACCGTCTCTCGTACCGGCCACAGCCAGGCGATATCGATATGCGACTGGCCGACCATGATCTCGCGCCCTTCGGCGTTGTTGCCGCCGATCTCGAGCGTGCGGCCGCGAAGCTTGCCTTCGATCCCGGAGACCGCCGAACCTGCGCGCACTTCCTCTTCGTTCAATCCGGTAAAAGCATCCATCGCGCCGTGCAGGGCTTCGATCAGGCGCACGCGGCGGAAATCGGTCTCCGGCAGCAGAACTGCCGAATCGCGCACGACGGTCACCGTATACATGAGGCTGCGCACGGGTTCGTTCGGCAGCACGAGCAGACTGCGGATCGAGGCAATCGGCGGCTTGACCGTCGCCTGCCGGTTCAGCGGATCGTGCGGTTCGGGAATGATGTCGAACATTTCGATTTCGAGTTCAGGCGTCCGGCCGACATGCCCCAGATCGAGCGTGACGTACGTATGGTTGTCGTCGATGCCCTGATAGGAAGCGCCGTTCACCCGCAGCAGCCCTTCGCCGCTGGAATCGAAGATCAGTCCCGCGGTATCCGCGTTCCAGTCTTCCGGCAGTTCAAGCTTTGTGCGGAAGAAATAGGTCGTGCCGTTCTTGCTCGGAAAAGGATTCAGCTCTTTGCCCTGCGGATACGGCTCGATTTCGGTATATTGGCCCGGCAGGCCGTAGGTCGACCGGGTGATGTCCCAACTCTTCAGTTCTTCCTGCCGCAGCCACTGGCGCTGCGACAGCTCATGGATAAAACGGTTTAAACGCTGCATGGATTCTCATTCCTCTCCGACGATAAAGTCGATGCTTTGGGTATCCTGCACATGGCGGCCGATCCGAATCCGGAACAGTCCCGGTTCGACGACCGATACAAGGTCGGGACCGATATAGCGGAGCTGCTCCGCGCCGATGTCGAAAGTCACTTGACGGCTCTCGCCGGGTTCCAGCCAGATCTTCCGGAACCCTTTCAGTTCGTTCGCGGGACGGGTCGCGGCGCTGACCGCGTCGGAGACATAGAGCTGGACGACTTCCGCCCCGGCGCGCTGTCCGGTATTGCAGACCGTTACCGACACGGCCGCACGGCCGCCGGCTTCGATCTCGGCCGGCGCCAGCCGGCTCTGCGAGAGTTCAAGAGCCGAATACCCGAACGACGTGTAGCTGAGCCCGTAGCCGAACGGATACCGCGGCTTCGAATCGTCTTCCAGATACCGTTTGCCGCGCGAGCGCTTGCCGAGGTAATGGACCGGCAGCTGCCCGACATGCTTGGGCACCGAGATCGTCAGGCGTCCCGACGGATTGACGTCGCCGAGCAGGATGTCGGCGATCGCATGGCCGCCTTCCTGCCCCGGATACCACGCCTGCAGCAGCGCGGGCACATGCTCTTCCACCCACGGCTCCACGACCGGGCGCCCGCCGATATAGACTACGGCGACCGGCTTGCCCGCCGCCGCCGCGCTCACTTCGCGGATCAGGTCGAGCTGCACGCCCGACAGTCCCAGCGTCATGCGGTCGATGCCTTCGCCGCAGTCCATGTCGCTGACCGCCTCGCCCGTGACCCTCGAAGCTCCGGTCCGCAGGTCGATCGTGCCTTCGCCGAAATCCCGGGCGCTCGACCCGCCCATGACGAGCACCACGGCGTCCGCTGCCGCCGCGCATTCCAGTGCCCGCGCGAAGCCTTCGCGCGATTCGCCGCGAATGCGGCAGCCCGGCGCGTACGACACGCGTTCCGCTCCCAGCCGCTCGGTCAGGCCGCGCAGCACGGTCGCGACGCTCCCTTCCGGCTGCGGCGACGTGTAATCGCCGAGCTGGTTGTAGCCGCGGTCCGCGTTCGGACCGATGACCGCCACGCGGCCGGCGCCGCCCGCAAGCGGCAGCACGCCGCCGTCGTTCTTGAGCAGAACGACGCTCTCGGCCGCAAGCGCCCGCGCAAGCCGCGCATGCTTTTCGCTGCCGATGATCTCGGCGGCCCGCTGCGCGTCGGCGTACGGGTTCTCGAACAGCCCGAGCCGGAACTTGAGCTTCAGCACGCGCAGCGCCGCGCGGTCCAGCACGTCCGGCTCAAGCCGGCCGGCTTCGAACGCCGCCAGCAGATGGCGGCCGAACATCTCGCCGGACATCTCCATATCGATACCGGCACGCAGCGATTGCAGCGCCGCGTCTTCGCCGTCTTCGGCCGTATCGTGGCCGGCCGCCAGCATGTCGATCGCGCCGCAGTCCGTAATGACCGGACCGTCGAAGCCCCATTCGCCGCGCAGGATACCGCCGAGCAGGCGCTCGTTCGTCGTGCACGGTACGCCGTCGATCTCGTTGTAGGCCGGCATGATCGAAGCCGCTCCCGCCCGAACCGCCCGCTCGAACGGATACAGATCTACTTCGAGCAGCTCGCGCCAGCCCATATGTACGGGGCCCGCGTTGCGCCCCCCTTCGGAAGCGCCGTAGCCCGCGAAATGCTTCAGCGTCGCCGCGACGCTATCCGGTGCATCCAGCCGCTGTCCCTGCAGCCCTTCCACCGAAGCGACGGCCATTTCGCCGATCAGGAACGGATCTTCCCCGAAGCATTCTTCGGTCCGGCCCCAGCGCGGATCGCGCACGACGTCGAGCACCGGCGAATACGTCGCCGCCCCGCCCTGCGCCCGCGTCTCGGCGGCAACCGCCCGGCACATGTCCCGGTACAGGCCGACGTTCCACGTGCTGCCGATCGCGAGCGGCACCGGGAACACCGTGCCCCCGATCGCCATATGCCCGTGCGAGCATTCCTCGCCGATCAAAAGCGGTACGCCGAGCCGCGAATGCTCGACGGCGTAGCGCTGGATGTCGTTGACCGCTTCGGCGCCTTCCGCCGGCGATAACCCGGTCGCAAGCGTCACGCCCGTCCACGGATCGGCGCGCAGGGTGCCGTACAGCGAACCGACGTCTCCCGCGCGCACCTGCTCCTTGAAGCTTTCCGTCAATTCCGCTTTTCCGCCCTGCCGCGAGTAGGTCATCCAGCCGAACGGCTGAATAAGCTGCCCGACCTTCTCGCGCGCCGTCATGGCCGCAAGCAGCAGCTCCGAGCGTTCTTCCGCAGGCAGAGCCGTATTCATCCAGGGTCTTTCCGTCACCGTATCCGTTGTCCGTTCCGTCATGGGCGGTCCTCCTCCTTGGCATACGGACGCGCAGCGCGTCCGTCCTGTTCTTTTTTTAATCCGACTTTCAATCCAATCGCCGCCTTACTCTTTCACCGCTCCGAGGGTCAAACCCTGCACGAAATAACGCTGGAAAAACGGATAAGCGAAAATGATCGGCAGCGTCGCCAGCACGACCATCGCCATGCGCGCCGTATCCTGCGGCAGCGATCCCATCGCGGCCATGTTGATATTGCTGTTGGCCGAGTTCTGCTGGATAAACTGCATGCTCGACTCGATCCGCATCAGCATGGATTGGAGCGGCACCAGATTGGGATTGTCGATATACAGCAGCGCGTTAAACCAGTCGTTCCAATAGCCGAGCGTGCTGAACAATCCGATCGTCGCAAGACCCGGCAGGGACAGCGGCACGATAATTTTGAAAAAGATACGGAATTCGCCGGCGCCGTCGATTTTGCCCGATTCGACGAGCGCGTCCGGCACGCTGGTCGCGTAGAACGTACGCAGGATCATGACGTAGAACGCGTTCATCGCAAGCGGCAGCACGAGTGCCCAGATACTGTTTTTGAGCCCAAGCAGCTGCGCTACGATCATGTAGGTCGGGATGATCCCGCCGTTGAACAGCATCGTCAAAATGGCAAAGATCGAGAAGAAGCGGCGGTAGCGGAAATTGCGGCGCGAGATCGCATAAGAGTACAGCGCGATCATGAACAGACTGAGCACCGTCCCGATAAGCGTGACCGCGATCGTCACCCCGTAAGCCCGCAGCAGCGTATCGCCGCTCTCGAAGATGTATTGATAGGCGCCGAGGCTCCATTTGGACGGAATCAGCCGGTAGCCTTCGCTTGCGAGTACACTTTCGTCCGTGAAGGAGATAATGACGACGAACAGAAACGGGAATACGCACATAAAAGCAAAGATGCCGGCAATCAAATTGAAAATGACGTTCCATGCCGGCGTAATCTGTTGGAAATCGCGGATCGCTTTCGGTTTGGTTTTGCGGGCCATGAAGACACCTTCCTTTCTTATCATCCTTTTAGAACAGCGAGCTGTCCTTGTCGATCCGGCGTACCACGTAGTTGGCCAGAATGACGAGCGTGAAGCCGACGACCGATTGATACAGGCCCGCCGCCGCGCTCATGCCGATCTCGCCTGTCGTCATGAGTCCGCGATAGACATACGTGTCGATAACGTTCGTGACGGCGTACAAGGTACCCGAGTCTCTCGGCACCTGATAGAACAGTCCGAAGTCGGCGTAGAAGATCCGGCCCACGGCCAACAGCGTCATGATCGTAATGATCGGCGTCAGCATCGGAATGGTGATCCGGCGGATCTGCTGCCATTTGTTCGCTCCGTCGATCATCGCCGCTTCGTACAGCGAACGGTCGATCCCGAGGATCGCCGCCAGATAGACGACGCTGTTATAGCCGACCATTTTCCACAGATTAACGAAGACGAGGATATACGGCCAATACTTCGGATCCGAGTACCATTGAACCGGCTCCATGCCGAACCAGCCCAGCATCTGGTTCAGCAGTCCGCGGTCCATGCTCAGGAAGCTGAACACGAAGTAGCCGACGATGACCCAGGAAAGGAAGTACGGCAGGAACATGCCCGTCTGATAGATTTTTGACATTTTCCGGCTGACCAGCTCGGACAAAATAATCGCCATCAATACGGAGAACACCAGGCCAAGCGCGATAAACGCAATGTTGTAGAGCAGCGTGTTCCGCGTAATGACGAAGGCGTCTTCCGTACTGAACAGAAATTTGAAGTTGTCCCAGCCGACCCACTCGCTGTTGAAAATACTGGCCCAGAAGCCTTTGCGGCTGACGCGATATTCCTTGAACGCCACGATTGTGCCCGCAAGCGGCAGATAGGAGAAGAAGAAGAACCAGATCGCGCCCGGCAGCACCATGAACAGCAGCGCTTTATTGCGGCTTACGTTTCTCAAAAAGTTTCCCATGTTTGTGTCGCCCTCCTTGTCGCCCCGAAATCGGTATAAAAAAGAATCGGGCGTGTGCCTGCCCGCCCGATTCCCGTTTTGATTTGCTGATGCGAATCGATCTTACTTGTTGTTCTCGGCTTTCCAGGCGTCAAGCTGCGTCTGCGCTTCGGCCATGACTTTCTCAAGGCCGGCCTGGTTGAACTTCTCGATCGCCTGCGGCAGATACGTTTCCGGATCGACCGTACCGGTCATCAGGGAAGACCAGAACTGCTCCTTGACGTTCTGCACGGCGGCAAGTTCCGACGAGACGTTCTTCGGATCGAAGTTGAAGCTGAGGATCGGCGAATCGACGCCCGCTTCATTGAACGTTTCGAACTCGTCCCATTTGTTCTCGGGATCGTTCGGGTTCAGGTAGAGCAGCATGTTGTTGCCGAGCGAGTACGACGGCATATCGTAGTTTTTCGCTTCCGGCAGGTTCTCGACCCGGTTGTCGGCCGTTTTGTTGTAATGCGTGCCTTCGATACCGGAATCGACCATGTTGCGCAGCACCGGATCGGTGTTCAGCAGGTTTAGGAACTCCATCGCTTTCTCCGGGTATTCGGAGTTGGCGGAGATCGCCATCATCGAGCCCTGCACGGAGTTGTTCGTGATAATCGCGTCGCTGGCCGGCGTCGAGACGACCGGGTAGCCGTAGCTTGCGCTCCACGAGTTGTCGGCGAGCGGTTGGGTCTGCGCGCGGTCGAGCAGCCATTTGCCGGAAGTCATCAGATCGGTCGTCGAACCGGTCGTGGCGGCTTCGGGAGCGACGTAGCCCGCTTTGTAGTATTTGTTCATCGTGGTCAGCGCCTCTTTCATTTCCGGCGTTTCCAGGATGTTCACGATTTTGTAGTCCGTCGTGTCCAGTTTGACCGCCATCGGCAGGTTCTGGATCACGTAGTCGTAAGGCACGTAAGGCACATAGTTTTTGTCCATCGCGAACGGCGTGATACCGGGCGCTTTATCCTTGATCGTCTTGAGCAGCGGCTCCAGGCTGTCCAGCGTGCGGACGCCTTCGGTCTTGATGCCGTATTCGTCGGCCACATTTTTGTTGAAGCGCCACACTTCCTGCTGCGGAAGCTCTTTGTTGGCCGGGATCGCATAGTTGTGACCGTCGACTTTGGAGCCTTCGAGGAAGGCCGGGTTAATCGTATCCTTGATGCCTTTGCCATACTCGTCGATCAGGCTGTCGAGTTCCATGAAGGCGCCTTTGCGCGCATTCTGTACATAATCGAAACCGCCGGACGACGTGAAGATAATATCCATCGGTTCGCCGGACGCGACCAGAACCTGCATCTTCTGCTGGTAATCGCCCCAGTCGATCATCTTCATCGTAACGTTGGCGCCGATCTTCTCGGCCGTATATTTGCTGACTTCGGTCATGACCTTGTCGACGTCTTTTTGCGGGGTGCCGATCGTGTACCAGATCAGATCCACCGGTTTCTCCGCAGTTCCCTCGCCGCCGGACGCCGCTTCGTTTCCGCCCCCGCCGCATGCGGAGAGAACGAGACTGAACGCCGCCAACATCGAGATCGCGAGCGAGACTCTTTTTTTGCCTTTTTTCATAACTTATGACCTCCTCTTTTGAATTGCTGTCTGTGTGTGCCCTGCCGTAAGAACTATATTCACTCTAAAGGATGTAAGCACTTTCAAAAAGGCTCGAAATCTAATATATCGGGGTACAAAATAAAGAAAAGACCGCCTTAAAGGCGATCTCTACCATTAAAATGAAAGATTAATTTACATGAAAATAACATGAAAACGAAAGCTTTATTGAAGCGTTTTGTATTCGGTCGGTGAGATGCCGACATGCTTTTTGAACTGTTTGTAGAAATAGCCCGTTTCCCAATATCCGACGCTGCGGGAGATGTCCTGTACTTTCTGGGCGGTTGTACGCAGCTTTTCCTTGGCCCGCTCGATCCGGTATTTGTTCAAATAATCGGTAAAGGTTTCGCCCGTTTCCTTGTGGAACAGCTGCCCCAGATACACGGGATGTACCCGATACTGCGAACCGAGCATCTTCAGCGACAATTCCTCGCCGTAATGGGCGGCGATATGGCCCAGTACCTGCTGCACCACCGGACTGCGCGTATCGCGGTTCAGCATGCCGACCGTTTCCTCGGCCGCCCGCCGGACGGCTTCGACCAGTTCCTCCATATGAGAAGCGCTCCGAATCCGGTCGAGCACCTGCAGAAACGGCTCTCCGTCATCTTCGCGTTTGACTTCCCGCAGTACGGCGCGCAGATCCGCGCAGATGCCAAGCGCAATATTCTGCAGTTCCTCGGGCGTCATGCCCTCCGCCCTGCCGATCGCGGCCATATCTTCGCCGATCCGCTTCATGAGTCCTTCGCGGTCGCGGGCCAGCACGAGGCGGCCGTACTCCCGGCCGAGGTCGGCCAACGCCCCGGCGGAAACCTCCGCGGCCGAAGTCGCCGCGGAAGGCGGAGCATACCGGAACAAACGGCGTTCCGGATCGACCAACGCGTACTCCAACGCTTTTTTGGCTTCGCTGCGGCTGGCCGAACCGTGCTGAGGCAGCGGACCTGCGCTGCCGACGCCGATCCGGATTCCGCTGCCCAGTCTCTCCTCCAATTTGCGTGCGATTTCCAGCAGCCGCTCTTCGCCTTCGTCCTGCGCAAGGGTCACGACGACTGCCGCGTCGCCGTCCATATCCCGAAACGCCAGTCCGTCTTTCTCGTCTTCCAGCGCTTCTTCCGTCCGCCGCGGCAGATCTTCGCCGTCCTCCCCGGCGCGCAGAATCAATACCCCCAGCCGCGTATGTCCGAAATGCAGGCCCAGAAGACCCGCCCGCTCATTGAACTCCGACTGCGATATCTGCCCCGTCAGCCAACGGTGCAGCACATTGTCCCGGATAATCCGGGCTCCGAACACGCCGAACCGTTCTTCGCGTTCGGCCCGGCGCAGCTTCTCGGTCACGTTGGCGAGCGTGGCTTCCAGCTCTTCCACATTGATCGGCTTGAGCAGATAATTCTCGATGCCGAGCCGCATGCCTTCTTTGAGATAATCAAATTCGTTGAATCCGCTCAGCACAATCACCTTAAGTTCCGGCCGGAATGCCCGGACGCTGCGAATCAATTCCAGCCCGGTCGTCTCCGGCATGGAAATATCGGTCAGCAGCAGATCCGCCGGCGTGCCGCGGAGCGCTTCCAGCGCTTCGCTTCCGTCAAGCGCACTGCCGACCACTTCCAGTCCGAACGAAGCCCAATCGATGATATCGATCAACCCTTCGATAATAAACGGTTCGTCATCCACCAGAAATACTTTGTACATGCCGCTCCTCCTCCCCCGAATCCGGATAACGAATTTCTACCGACGTTCCCTGACCCTGTCCTCCGCTGTGCACCGTGATGCCGTACTCCGGCCCGTACAGCAGCCGCAGCCGTTCGTGGACGCTGCGCAGTCCGAATCCGCCTTCCGGCTCTTCGCCGCTTCGGCCGAGTCCCGCATGCAGCTCGCGCAGCTTGCCGGCCGGAATGCCCCGGCCGTTGTCCCTTACCCGAACGGCAATATCTCCTTGTTCCCGGTCCGCAAAGATCACAAGGCGGTTATCTTCGTCGCGGCTGCGGATCCCGTGCACGATATAATTCTCGACGATCGGCTGCACGGACAATCTCGGCACTTCGAGATCAAGCAGCTGAGGATCGGCCTGGATATCGTAGGCGAGCCGGTCTTTGTAGCGGATACGGAACAATTCCAGATACAACCGGCAGGCTTCCAGCTCGTCTTTGAGCGTATGCTTTTCTTTTTGCTGCACGAAGCTTTTGAACAGCATGGACAGGCTGTAGATCATCTCCCCGACGTCTTTGGCCCCCTGCGATACGGCCCGCATCCGGATCACTTCGAGCGTATTGTACAAAAAATGCGGATTGACCCTCGCCTGCAGCGCCGCGAGTTCGGTATGCTTCTGCTTGATGTCCGCTTTGTACACCCGGTCGATATATTGATTCAGCTCGTCGAGCATATCGTCGAAGCTGCTTGCAATCTGCCCCAGCTCGTCTTCTTTCGTATCCTTGAGCCGGGTCTTCAGGTCTCCGCGTTTGACGCGCTGCGTCAGCCGGATGATCCGGTTCGTCCGTTTGGCAAAATTGAAAATGAACAGCGAAGGCACCAGAATCGCGAATACGATGCAGACCGCCCCGATCGTCACAATGGTCCGCTGGAGGTTCCGGTACGATTCCGCGGCCTCCCGCTCGCCCAGGATTCCCGCAACGGTATAGCCGCCGGCGGTCGAAGCCAGTTTGTTGAAATACAGACCGTTCTCCGGCGCGGGACCCGACGAATTGACATCGTAGACCGATTCCAGCCGCTGCGCATACGGAAAACGCTGTCCGTAATAACGGCCCGACGTATCGAACAGTACCCGGCCGTCCGCGGACAAGACGAAAATATCGCCTTTGAATTCCTGTTCATAAGCGGTAAGCGCCTGATGCAGCCGGCCCGAATCGAACCAGACGGTGAGCTGCCCGAGATTCTTGAAGCTTTGTTTGTCGTTGACCGGCACCGTGACCGAGTACATGGCTTCCCCGATTCCTCCGAGCGCCCGGTTCACCCAGGCGTTGGGCTCCGAGACGTTCGCGTTCTCAAGCGCCATCGCGTCGGGCACATAAGATTGCGAAGCATTGACCGGCACTACCCGAAATTCCCCGTCGGGATGATACGCGTACAAAGCCTGCTGCTCGCTGCTGTAGAGTACGAGCGCCCGGATATCCGGGCGGCTCTCGAGTACGTTTTTGAAATAGGATTTGGCATTGGCTGCATCGATCCCCGTCTGCGCATACCGGTCGAGCCGGTAGCGGACATAGTCGGCGTACGGATTCAGGAGGAAATAAGACAGATCGAGCGACAGCGCGTCATCCCGGTACAGGTCGGGCATGATCGAAGACGCTTCGCCGATCCGCAGGCCGATATACCGGTCGATCGCGGACATCGCCGCTTTCTGGTTGTCCAGCTCCCGCCGCACCGTCGACTGGGACATGGAGACAAACATAAAATACGAAAAAGCGATAATCGTGACAATCGTGATAAAGGAGAAGAGCAGAATGGTTTTGGTAAACAGATTGTTTTTGACCGTCCTCCGGTAAAATCCCAGGATATCCATGCCCCGCTCCTCTCCGCTGCCCTTTTTTTCGATATTTTCGCACTCCGTTCGCCGCCTGTCCACTCGTACCGGACATGAATCTCCCATCGACGCAGGTCCCCATCTTGTTACCTTAGACGATGAAAGCCTTTTCATTAAGAGGGAAAACTAAAGATCGCCTGTTCAAATTAAAGAAGCCTGCCTGCCGGCGAAGCCGCGGCCGCCCCTAGGGAAGAACGTTCTTCCGGGGCGGCCTTGGTCTTCGGACGTTAATCGTCCCTGTCGCTCACGGCTCTTCCATTTCCAGCACGACCGGACAATGATCGCTCCCCAGAATCTGGCAGTCGATCCGCGCATCGGTCAGCCGGGGAGCCAGGCGCTCGGAAGCGAGGAAATAATCGATCCGCCAACCGATATTGCGTTCGCGTACCTTCATCATATACGACCACCAGCTGTAGACCCCTTCGCGGTCCGGATAGAAGTAGCGGAACGTATCGATAAAGCCGGCGTCCAGCAGCTCGGTCATCTTGCCGCGCTCTTCGTCCGTAAAGCCCGAGTTGCCGATATTGGAACGCGCGTTCTTCAGGTCGATCTCCCGGTGCGCGACGTTCAGATCCCCGCAGACGAGAACCGGCTTGACGGCGTCCAGCGTCTTGAGATAATGGCGGAAGCGGTCTTCCCACTCCAGCCGGTACGGCAGGCGGGTCAGGTCGCGCTTGGCATTCGGCGTATAGACATTGACCAGGTAAAAAGATTCGTATTCCAAAGTCAGCAGCCGGCCTTCGTCTTCCCGGTCTTCTTCCATGCCGTAGCGCACGCTCAGCGGACGGACTTTGGTAAAGACGGCGGTTCCGGAATACCCTTTCTTGAGCGCATAATTCCAATATTGGTGATAGCCGCGGGTCGGCTCGATCTTGATCTGGCCTTCCTGCAGCTTGGTCTCCTGCACGCAGAAAATATCCGCATCCTGCTGTTCGAAATATTCGTTGAAACCTTTGGTGACGGCGGCCCGAAGACCGTTGACGTTCCAGGAAATCAATTTCATGGGGCATATCTCCTTAATCGCTGGCAGTAGGCTGTCGGGAAAGGCGATCCCCTTCTCCGACAGCCAGTGTACCATAATCCCGGCGGTTTCGGGGACGGATGCGGCGGTTTCTTCCGGGCGAAACCGGGGCGGAAGTTTTCAAACATGCGTTCGTTTTTTCGATTGACGCTTGTTTTTCGGCTGTGGTATAGTGGACGCAATCGATCATGAACGGCGCGGGGAAGCACCCTGCGGACAAGGTTTCCGAACCTTTCCGCAGGGTGCTTTTTTGCGTTTTCACGTTCCGGTCCATCTCATACAAGGAGCTGAAATCCCTATGTCCGCTTTCCGATTCACGCCGTCGAAATCCCGCTTTGCCGTCCGCTTGACCGCCCTGCTGCTGTCGCTCGTCTTGATCTTTCCGTTTGCCGCACCGCCCGGACGCGCCTCGGCCGGCGCCTGGGCATCGGCGCTTTCGGGCATCGATGCCCTGTACGACGGCTACACCGCGCTGGAGACCGCCAACAAGATCGAGAAGCTGGAGATCCAGACGCTGCGCAAAGACAGTGCGGTACGGCTCAAGAGCGTCAACGCTTCCGTGAAAGCGATCGACAAGTCCAAGATCGATCGCTTGAATACCGAATGGACGGCGCTCAAGGGTAAACACGCCCCTCTGATTCGGCAGTACAGCGATCTCGGCAAACAGGCGGCCGAAGCCCGCAAACGCAAAGACAAGAAAAGCGCCGATCTGCTCGACTTGAAGCGCAACAAACTGAAGCCTTCGGCCGACGCCGCCAAGCTGGAGCTCAAGAAAGCCCAAGAAGCGCTGGCTTTCGCCAAGAAACAAGCCGCCGCCAAAGCCAAAACGGTCAAAGACGCCCTTGCTCCCGCAGCGGCGCTGAAGAAACAGGTAACGGCCGAGAACAAAACCATCGTGTCCTGCAACAAGACAAGGGCGGCGGCCTACAAGCGCTACCGCTCCGCCGTCAAGCAGGGCAATGCGATTACCGCGGCGGCGGAACTGACGCTGATGTACGACCAACTGCGGAAGATCCACGCTTCCCAGCGCACGATTTACGGTTGGGAGAAACAGATCTCGGCGGCGATTCAATCGGCAGCCTCCAAACTTCCTGCCTGAGAAGCAGCTTGCGCCCCGCCGGCACGGGCCGCTTCTTCGCATCCTGTTCCTTCCCGGGACCCTGTGGGCAAGAATAAGGAGGTTTCATGGCGCCTCCTGCCTGTAGACTGATTCCATACCCGACAGGAGGCTATTATCATGACCGATCCGATCCACTCTCCACACCCGTTTGCCGCAGCGAATACAGATCTGCACACGTCCGCCATTTCCGTATTCAACCGTCTGCATCACGCACCGGAAATCCTGTTTCTCGGAAACGCCTGGGATACCGCTTCCGCGCTTTCTCTCGAACGGGCCGGCTTTCCGGCAGTCGGAACGACCAGTCGGGGCATTGCCGACGGAATCGGAGCGGGCGACGGCGAACAGGTCGGTTTCGACCGCCACGTGTCGATCGTACGCGATATGACCGCTCATCTGCACGTTCCGGTATCGGCGGATATCGAAGCCGGTTACGCTTCGCGGTTCGGAGACATTGTCGACAATGCGCTCCGTATGGCCGATGCGGGCGCAGCCGGTCTCAATGTCGAAGATTCGCCGAAAGACCAAGTCGGCCTGCGCGATTACACCGAACAGGCCAGACTGCTGGCACAGATTCGACATGCGCTGGACACACGGGGGTTCAAGGGATTGTTCCTCAACGCCCGCACCGATTCTTATCTGATCTCCGGCTTGGCAGATCCGCTCAAGGAGACGCTGATCCGGGCCGAAGCTTATGCCGGCAGCGGAGCCAGCGGGATTTTCGTGCCGGGACTGGGAAAAGACGAAGACATTGCCGCAGCCGCTTCGGCGATCACGGTTCCGCTGAATATCATGTCGCTTCCGGGGCTGACTTCCCCTTCCCGCCTGCACACGCTGGGCGTCCGCCGATTCAGCTTCGGCAACGCGTTATCCGACAAGATGTTCGCTTGGCTGGATCGCTCCGCTGCGGAACTTTGGCGGCATCGGACTACGGCTTCGCTGTATGAGGCCGACGAATAAACGTCCTTTGCAGCCGCACAGGGACAGATCCTTCCAAAAACCGGTCTGCATGCGGACCGGTTTTTTTGGTTTGGGCCTTTTCTTAGGGACATTCGCGGCAGGAACGGATCTGTCGGCCATTTGCCGGTTTTCGTACGCTTCGGCGCTGGGCATCTACTCATTTTCTTTCACTTGTTTACGAATAACTATTAAAAATGCGACATTTTTCGACGATAATGAAGAGCCAGACGAACATCAAGGAGGTACAGAAATTTTGAACACAAAGAATCGCAGATTTTATGGGCTACGCACGAAACTCTATCTGGTAATCCTGGTACCGCTTTTGATTATCGGTATACTTGTCACGCTAATGACACGCTCGGCGGTCGAGCAGGCTGCGCTCTCCACCATGCAAAAAGATACGCAGCGGCTGGCCGAGAACACGGCACTGCGGCTCGGCACCCAATCGGAAGCCATTCAAAACGTTTACGAAAACGGTGAAAAGACGGAAGATTACCGTAAACTGCGGGAAGAATTGAACGCCCTTCGCCTGCAATCAGGCGTTCTCTACGTCTATATGCTCGACAAGACCGACTCCGGCTGGAGATATACCGTCGACGGAGCGGCTTGGGACGACAAAGAATATAGCCCTCTGGGAATGGAAGCCGAATTCGACGCCGATGTCGAAGGCAATCTGATTAAAGGTCTGACGGTCAACACACCGGTCGTCGACAGCGAAGAATGGGGCAAGCTGTTCTCGTCCTTCACTCCGATCCGCGGCGCCGACAATGCCATAATCGGCTACCTCGGAATCGACGTTGCCGCAAACACCCTGGAGCAAGTGACGTCGGAGACCCTCAAGAGTGCATACCTGATCGTAATCCCGGTATTCGCCGCGGCCTTGATCGTTTCGATGCTCATTATGCTGTGGGTGGTCAACCGTCTGCTCAAGCAGGTCGCCGGAATCAAAGAAGGACTGGAACAAGCTGCCCAAGGCAACCTCGACGTATCCGTCGACCGGATTACGGGCGATCAGCTTGGCGATATTGCGCAGCTGACCGGTCATATGACTTCCCGGATCACGGATATGATCGAACAGATCAAGAGCGGCTCGGACACGCTTGTGGAATCGGCCAGCCATATCGAACAGTCTTCCCATACGAACGGTCAACAGGCCGAGGAATTGACACGGGCCATTCGGGAGATCGCTTCGGGTTCGATGCAGCAGGCGGAAGAAACGGAGAATGCCGTACGTTTGACCGATCAGCTCGGCGGCATGATGGACGAGGTCGGTTCGTACGTGCTCCGATTTACCGACATGTCGAAGCAGCTGGGCAGTGTTCAGGTAAAAGTCAGCCGCGAACATGAAGTGCTGCTCGAGAAAAGCCGGGAGAATGCGCGGCGCACCGACGACCTGACCGCGATGTCCAGCGAACTCGACCAGAAATCGAAGCTGGCCGCTTCGATCAGCGGACAGCTGAACACCATCGTCAAACAAACACAGATTCTGGCGCTCAACGCCACGATCGAAGCTTCGCGGGCGGGAGAAGCCGGCAAAGGATTTGCGGTCGTCGCCGGAGAAATGGGACTGCTCGCCCAGCAGTCCAAAGATTCCATTCAGGAAATCGACCGTATTCTCGGTTCCTTCGTCGACCAGGTGGGCATAATGAACGGACACTTCGAAGTAAACCGCGTCTTGACCCGGGAACAGGAAGCGCAGATCTCGGATTGTCTGCAAACTTTTGGCGAAGTGTTGGATATCTCGGGACAAGTCGAAGGGCTCGCCGGTCAGCTTCAGCGCAGAACCGGCGATATGCAGGAGGTGCGGCGGGAGGTAGAACAGCATATGAACGATATTGCGGCGGCTACCGAACAAACTTCGGCCATGACCGAAGAAGTGGCGGCCAGCGCGGACGAACAGCAGCGCTCCGCACGAGAACTGAACGCGGTCTCCCAGCGTCTGGCCGAACTTGCGGACGGCATGCAGTCCGTCACCCGCCAGTTCCGTACCAAAGGGCACGAACAAGCGGAAGGTTGATCCCGGGGCAGTAGAGCATAGAGCAGCCTCTCCGTTTGCCCTGACATACATCACGACAAAGAACCCCGGGACGAATGGAGATTCGTCCCGGGGTTCTTTGCGTGCGGAAGGCGGTCGGGCCGGGTTCAGCGGCATCCTTCGAAGGCCGGACGGTCAGCTCGTTGACGTCGACTCCTTCCGGCTGGGAGACCGCGTAGAGAATCGCTTCGGCGATTGCCCGAGCCGGCAGCGAGATACGCCGATACTCGCGCACCGTGCGTCTGGCCCCGAGCATTACTTTCGCTCCGCGATCGGCCAGCAGACGTGCCGCCGCCTCGCCGATCCCGCTGCGGATCGAAAAACTTGCGGGAGAAGCCAAGATGAGCACTTCTTCGCTGCATCGTTATTTCCGCGCAATCACCGCCATGAGTCCTTTGCAGTTCCAGAAACGGATCCGGCTGCAGGAAGCGAGAAAGATGCTGCTGAGCGAACCGGTCCAGGCGGCCGAAGCCGCTTTCCGTGTCGGTTAGGAGAGCCCTTCGCAGTTCAACCGGGAATACGCCAGACTGTTCGGTCTGCCTCCTCTCAGCGATGTCCGCCGGCTGCGCCGTATGCCTGCCGGCGATCCTCAGACCTTCGGGGAAGTGTGAGTTCCCGCAGGCCTGATCCGCTTGTCCGTATTCGAAACGATCTTATGCACATGCAGCATCAAATCGAACAGTTCGTCTTCCGGCAGCCGTGCGCCGCAGAGACATTCCAGTTCCATCCGGATGTCCGCCGCACATTCGAAACAATCCGGCAGATGCGTGCGGACCAGCCGGCCCAATGCCGGGTCGACCGCCGAACCGCGCCGCTCGGTCCCGATCGCCCGGCGAATCGTAGTCCGCAGATGCTCGGCAAACCTCCGGTAGGTGAGCGCCGATACATCCGCGGCTTCGACTCCGAACCGCCGGCCGATCAAATCGAATGCGGTTTCGATTACGGCACGCAAATATCGCGCTTCCCCGCTTGCTTTCGTGCAGCCGGATAGATTCCCGGCTTGTCCCGTATATTCCGTCTGTGCGACCACCGCATGGTCGTTGATGATTTGCGTAATTTTCATATGTTCCGCCTCCGTTTTCGATCTGCCCGATCTTCTCTGTCCCCAGCTTAAGATATGGCATCGATTTCAGGTCAACCGCTTTTGGAGCGGCAGGCGAAATATTTTTCGGGTTATACTTGGGTGAGGGGAGGCGAAGCATGTGACCAATATTCAGGAAATCGCCCGAAGAGCCGGCGTATCGCCATCCACGGCTTCGCGTGCGCTCAGCGGGAAAGGCTATGTCAGCGAAGAGAAGAAGCTCAGGGTGCTCGAGGTCGCCCGGCAGTTCGATTACGTGCCCAACGCGAACGCCGTTCTGCTCAAGAGCGGAACAACCCGGCGGATCGGGCTGGTCGCGCCTTCTTTTGAAGAGTCGGTCAGTCTGTTTACGGGCGGCTTCGTGCGGGCGGCTCAGGAGAACGGTTATACCGTCACCTTGTTCATGACCGGGTTCGATACGGCCAAAGAACGCGAAGCGCTCGAAGGGCTGCGCCGCAAACAGGTGGATGCCCTCGTATTTGTGATGTTCCTGAGCGGGCTGCCGACGATCGCAAGCTATGCCAAGTACGGACCTATCGTTTCCTGGCAGCGGGTCGTGCACGAGGAAGTTCCTTCCGTATTCATGGATCAGTACGACGGTTACATGCTGGGCCTCGAGCACTTGCATGCACGCGGCTATCGCCGGATCTGCAACGTATACGGAGTCGGCACGCGCCTGAATACGCAGAGCCGGATCGAAGCTTTCGCGGATTTTTGCCGCAAATACGACCTCGATCCCCAGGCTGCGCCGTCTTTTATGGAACGGGGGACAACGGCGCACGGCGAAGAGCTGGCCCGCTGGTGGCTGGAATCCGGACGGATTCCAGACGCTTTCGCCACCACCAACGATCAAGTCGCTGCCGGTCTGGTCGCGGAAGCCCGCAGGCTGGGTCTGCGGGTGCCGGAAGATTTTGCCGTATGCGGCTTCGACAATCTCGACTTCGCCCATCTGCTGGACCTGACAACCATCCATTATCCGGTAGACGAGCAGGCGGCCAACGCATTTGCGATGATCCGCAGCCGGATCGAAGACATCGAACTGCCGCTGCGTCCGCTGAATTTCCGGCTGGTGGAGCGGGCGACGACCTGACGGCATTCCCCGCGGCAAACACGCCGATGAATCGGACCGTCTGTTTCGGCCGTGCTTACTTCCAGAACAGACCTTCTTGGTCCAACTCAAACTGCTCCAGCTGATCTTCAAAATCCGGTCTCGGTTCGATCGAGCGGGCAGGGATCCATTCTTCGGGTCCGTCGCCCTGTTTGGCATATATACTCCATGCTCCTTGTTCGAGGCGGAACTGCGCCAGGTCTTTGCCGGTCCAGCCTTGGCGCGGAGACTCGGGACGTTCTTCCGTCAGCGTGACGCGGTCTTTTTCCAGACGGTACACGATTCGAACGGCCGTGCGCATGCTCGGCGGAATCTTCTCCGAAATATAGCCGCGCAGCAGCGCTTCGAGCCGTTTCTCTGTCCAGGTATCCATAAAGTCTCTCTCCTCTTTCTCCGAAAATCCGCAGGACCGAATACGAAAAGCCGGCTCTTGCCCGGATTTAATAGTAATAATTACGATTAATCAAAATATACGGCTTTATGCGAATTCTGTCAAACTTAAAAAAGGTTGAACTCTGCTCCGCTATGCTATAGTTTTGTGTAAAACAAACCTTTTTGCCTTGAGGGAACTATTTGCGTCTCTCCCGCGTCTAAACCTTTGAAGAGTTGGCCCGTTCCCTGTCCATCAGAGAAAAAGGAGAAGTGAGAATGAAATTCGGAAAACAAGTATGGAAAAAGACGGCTTCCGTTTTCCTGGCTGTCGTGCTGCTGTTCGTCTTGGCCCTGCCGGGCACGCACCTGTCCGCCGCGGCTGCCGGAGCCGGTACGAGTATCGTATTGGACGGCCGCACGATCGAAGGAGCGGAACCTGTGGTCGTCGGCGGAACCACGATGGTTCCGATCCGGGTCGTGTCGCAGCAGCTCGGTTATTCGGTCAACTGGAACCGGTCGGCGGGACGAATCACGATCGGCAGTTCCGCTTCTCCGCTGGTGCTGACCCTCGGAAGCCTGACGGCGAATGCCGGAACGGCTTCCGTCACGATGCAGCAGGCTCCTTTTGTTCAGGCCGATACGACTTACGTACCGCTTCGTTTCGTAGGTTCGCAGATGGGACTTGGCGTCAAATGGGAACAGAACAGCAAAACGGTCTATCTGCAAACGCAGTTTGAGAATCCGGCCAATACCCCGGCGAATCCTCCTGCTATTCCGCAGCCGGAAACGCCGCTGCCGCCGACCGGACCCGCACCGCAGATCGGAACTTCCATTGACGGAATCAGCTTCAGCGATAACCGCCTGACGATTTCCGCGGCCGCGCTCCTGAACCCGAAAGCTTCCGCGCTGACCGGTCCCGACCGAATCGTCGTCGACCTGCCCGGCAGCTATATCGGAGCCGGCCTGCTGCAGAACGGCCCGTTGAAGCTGGGACAAGTGGCGACGCTCCCGGTGGAAACTTCGCCGGCCGTCAAGCAGGTCCGCTACTCGCTCTACAGCGAAAGTCCTTCGACCGTACGGGTCGTAATCGACCTCAACCGTGCCGTCGGCTACAATGTGTATCCCCAGGGCAATCTGGTCATCGTGGAACTGAACGACGAAGGCACCGCTCCTCCTGTCGGAACCGACGGCAAAAAGATCGTGGTCATCGATCCGGGACACGGCGCTCAAGATGCCGGCGGGATCGGAAACGGCCTCAAAGAAAAAGATATGGTTCTGAGTGTAAGCTTGAAGGTCGCCGCCCTGCTTAGGCAGGAGCCGGATATCGATTTGATCATGACGCGCAGCGACGATACCTATCCGACGCGCGAAGGGCGCGCGAAGCTTGCCAACGATGCCGGAGCGGACGTATTCTTGTCGATCCACACCAATGCGGCAGCCGCAAGCGCGGTCGGCACCGAGACGTTTTACGCCGACGCCGCTCGCAGCAAATCGCTGTCGGACACGATCCAGAAACATGTTCAGGCGGCTACAGGCTTCAGGGATCGCGGTTCCAAACAGGCCAACTTCATCGTGATTCGTCAAACGACGATGCCGGCGGCCCTGCTGGAAATCGGATTTTTGACCAATGCGCAGGAAGCCGCCGCGATCGCGCAGGACGATTTCCAGCAGAAAGTCGCGGAAGCGATCGTGGACGGACTGAAAGAATACCTGGGTCTTGATTGATTCCAAAAAGCGAAAGCCCCGATGCCGGGGCTCTCGCTTTTTTTGTTCTGCCACAGACCGTGAGAGCAATAATTAGGAGTCCGTTTGGATGCCGGGACTGTTACAATAAAAGACAGAAACACCGCCAACCCGATGCAGGAAAAGGGGAGATTCGCGATGAGAAGCGCCATTTCGCTTTCTTTCGAAGAGATGTGGGAGAAGATACTGGCCTGCGATGCCCGGTACGACGGATTGTTCTTCACCGCCGTGAAGACGACCCGGATCTACTGCCGGCCGTCCTGCCGTTCCCGCAAACCGAAAAAACAAAATGTAGAGTTCTACCTGGGCTTGTCCGAGTCGGAAGCGGCCGGCTACCGGCCCTGCAAACGATGCCAGCCGGAAGTCGAACATTCGCCATGGAACGACTGCGTGCTTCAGGCACGTTCCTACCTCATTGCCCATTACCGGGAAAACCCGATGCTTGCGGATATCGCCAACCATGTCGGTCTGAGTCCGTACTATTTCGAACGTCTGTTCAAACAGGAGACCGGCGAAACGCCGAGGATCTATCTGGAAAAAATCCGCGTCGACCGGGCGGCCCACCTGCTGAGATGCAGCACCTTGTCGAATCTCGAGATCGGTTACGAAGCGGGCTTTCACACGCCGTCCAATTTCTACCGGGCGTTCCGGCGTCTGCACGATTGTTCCCCCGGCGAGTACCGGGCACGGGGAACCCCTGTCGTTCGCGAGACCATCCGGAGCAAACCGCCGATTCCGGAGCTTCGCCGCGGCAGCGCGGCGTCGGCGACGTGAGCGGTTCTGCGGACGATCCGCCAAATCCTGCGGCTGCGCACCGAATAGAGCTGCCTCTCCCTTCCCTGTTCAGCTGGCCGGAATGTCTCGCTTATCTGGGAAGATCGAAGCTTGAGGTGCTGCACCGGATCGAAGGCGAACAGCTGGTCGAAGTCGTCGATCTGGACGGGCATCTTGTACGCCTGAAAATCCAGCCTGCAAAGGATACGGCCATGCTGCTTATCGAATTCCCGCAGAACGAACCGCCGGAGATTCGCACGGCCGCTGCCTGTTACGTCCGCGAATGGTTCGGCCTGGACGAAGACCTTGAGCCGTTCTATGCCATGGCTCAAAAAGACCCGCTTCTGGCGCCCGTCGTATCGGCCCACCGCGGACTGCGGCTGATCGGCATTCCCGATCTGTTCGAAGCTTTGGCCTGGGCGATAATCGGCCAGCAGATCAATCTGCCGTTTGCCTATACGATGAAGAAACGGCTGGTTGAAACTTACGGCGAAGCGCTGCCGGGCGAAGATCCATGGAGCGGGCCCGAACGCCTCTTTCCTCGTCCGGATGTGATCGCGGCGCTGGCGCCGGACGATCTGCGGCCCCTGCAGTTCTCGGGGCGCAAAGCGGAATACGTGATCGGCGCCGCCCGGCTGCTGGAAGAAGGCCGCTTGTCCAAATGTTCGCTGCTGCGCATGGAACAACCCGAAGCGCGCGAGACGCTGCTTGCGATCCGGGGTGTAGGCGCCTGGACGGCGGACTATGTCGGCATCAAATGTCTGCGTCACCCGGACGCTTTTCCCGCCGGGGACGCCGGACTGCATCAGGCACTCAAAGCCGGTCTCGGACTTGACCGCAAACCGCTGCCGGCCGAAATCGAGCAGGCCGCCGCCGGCTGGCGCGGCTTCGAAGCAATGGCGGCTTTCTATCTGTGGCAGTCGCTGCTGTAAGATCATTCCTCAGGAGGTATTGTCCCATGAACAGCAAACCCGCTTTATCCGCTCCCGCAATTTCCGCCGCGCCGGCGGTAGAGCTCTCCGCCGATATTCGCCCGGCCGGCGATGCCGCTTCGATGCATCGGCTGCTCTACCTGTCGCCGCTCGGCGAGCTCGCAATCGAAGGGACCTCGGAAGCCGTCTATTCGATCCTGTTCACGGATCTGACCATGCCCGAAGGCTGGCCGGCCGTGAATCCGTTCCCGCCCCCTTCGATCCCCGAACGGACGGCGGGATCCGAAGAAGACCTTGCGGAATCGGCTCTACCCGAGCCCCTGCGGCAGGCCCGGAACCAACTTGCCGAGTATTTCCGCGGCGAACGGCAGACGTTCGATTTCCCGTATGCTTTCGACGGTACGGTCTTCCAGCGCTCCGTCTGGAACGAACTGGCTTCTGTCCCTTATGCGGCTTCCCGTTCCTACAAAGACCTCGCCGTCGCCGTAGGCAGCGAACGGGCCGTGCGGGCCGTCGGCTCCGCCAACGGACGCAACAAACTCAGCATCGTGCTGCCGTGCCACCGCATCATCGGCAGCAACGGCAAGCTCACGGGCTACGCCGGCGGACTGTGGCGCAAAGAATGGCTGCTGCAGCACGAAGCGCGTTTTGCCCGCAAGTAAAAGCTCGGTTTGGCCAAAACCAGCAGCACGAATAAGCCGTCCAGTCAGGTCATCGACCTGTCGGACGGCTTATTTGCTTTGCCTACCTGTATGTCTAATCTTCCGCTTGCTGCCCGCTCCGCTTCGGCAGCAGAGGATCCGTAACCCCGGCAAGTCCGACAAGGCCGAGGATCGTCAGCAGAATCTTCTGTACACCGAGATGGGCATCGGTCGGATCGTAATACTCGCCCAGCGTATGCGCACCGCCGAAATCGCCGCCTCCGCCAAGTGTAACGGCCGGAATCCCCAAGTCGATCGGAACATTCGCATCGGTACTGCTCGGCCCTTCGAGAATCGGACGGAAGCCCATGGCGATCCCGGCTCCGGCCGCCGCCTGTACGATTGCGCTGTCGGGAGATTGGGAGCCGGCCGGACGATCGCCGACCCGCTCGATCCGTACTTTGATCGCATCCGTACGCCGCCAGCGGCTATTTTCGTCGTGGGCGGCCTGCCGGATCAACTCGAGCACCCGGCTTTCCAGGCGCTCCAGATGCTCCCGGGAAACGGAGCGCAGATCGATAACGGCTTCCGCCGTTTCGGCAATCGTATTGACCGATGTGCCGCCTTGGACCACGCCGATATTGAACGTCGTTTTCGGATGATGCGGCACCTCAAGGTCGGCGATTCTGCCGATTGCCCGGCCCAGGGCATGGATCGGACTCGGTGTGCCAAAGCTGCCGAAGCTGTGCCCGCCGGGGCCTTCGAACGTTACTTTGTAGCGTTTGCTGCCTGCACCCAGATAAGTGATCCGGTCCGGCGTTCCCGGCTCGATCGAGATAAAGCCGTCAAGATCGCGGCGGCCTGCAAACAGCGTTTTGACTCCGCGCAAATCGCCGAGTCCTTCTTCGCCGACGGTGGCGCCGACCAGCAGGTCGCCTTCCGTACGGAGGCCGGCTTGGTTCAACGCGCGCAGCAGGGTCAATACCGAGGCCAGGCCGCGGCCATCGTCGGCAATCCCGGGAGCATAGATCCGGCTTCCTTCCCGGCGGGCTTGGACATTTGTTCCGCGCGGAAAGACGGTGTCGAGATGGGCGCAGACTACAAGCCGAGGCCCGCTGCCGTTTCCTTTACGCAGGCCGAACACACTGCCGGCTTCGTCGACAGCGACGTCTTCGACGCCCAATTCGGACAGCTTGCGCGCGAACAACCGTCCCTTCTCCGCCTCTTCGAACGTAGGCGCTTCGATTTCGGTCAGTTCAATTTGTTCGCCGGTGGTCCGTTCGTTGTCTTCCTTGAGAAAATCGAATGCCCGATGAACCGACGGATCTTGGGTCAGACGGTCGAAGACCCGGGTCGTTTGTTCGGATATGCGGACTTTCGGAGCTCCGGCTGTTTCGGTCATGAAAGAAAATCCTCCTCTTCCTGTTTTTTTCCCTCGTTAAGCATTAATTTCCATGTTATCATAGGCCGCACCCAAGCGTAACCTTGTTTTCTCCAAACCTTACGCTTTATAATGAACGATTAAAAAGGAAAAAAGAGGTGGGATTCCATGACAAACGCTCTGCTCGACGCCCTTAAGCTGCTCAAAGAAAAACAGTGGATCGATCTGACCCATACCTTCGGCCCGGACTCTCCGCATTTCGCCGCTTTTGCCGCTGCCGAATTCGAGACGCTGTTTACGCACGAGGACGGTTTTTTTGCCCAACGCTTCCATTTCCCCGGCCAATACGGCACGCATCTGGATGCTCCGATTCATTTCGTCCGGGATGCCCGCTATCTCGACCAGTTGGAGCTGAAAGAACTGGTGCTGCCGCTGATCGTGATCGACAAGTCGGCCGAAGCGGCGGCGGATGCGGATTATTCGCTGTCGGCGGCAGACATCGAAGCATTCGAAGCGCAGCACGGTCGGATTCAGCCGGGCAGCTTCGTTGCGCTGCGTACGGACTGGAGCAAACGCTGGCCAAGTCAGGAGGAATTCGAGAACAAAGACGCGGACGGCCGCAACCACGCGCCGGGCTGGTCGATCGAAGCGCTTGCGCTGCTGCTGAAGGACCGCGGCGTCCAGGCTGTCGGCCATGAGACGTTCGACACGGATTCCGCCGCGGATTATACCAAGAACGGCGCGCTGCTCGGCGAATATTATGTGCTGGAACAGGATGTTTATCAAGTGGAGCTGCTGACCAACCTGGACCTTGTTCCGCCTACGGGCGCGGTCATTTTCAATATCGTGCCGAAAGCGGAAAAAGCGTCGGGGTTCCCGGTGCGGTCGTTTGCCATTCTGCCTTGAGCGGACGCCGGGGTCACCCTACATATCCGAACGCCTGAACGTCCGGATGCCGAAAAGCAGCCGCTCGTCCTTACGGACCCGGCTGCTTTTGCGCTGCTGCTTTCCCCTGTTCCCCGTCATGCTCCCGTTTTGCCGATCGGTCAGCGCACGATGCCCAGCATGAACCCGTCGTAGCCTTTGCCGCCTACCGTCTGCACGGCCGTCGCCTCGATCCGGGGATCCTGTTCCAGCAGATCGAAAAATCGGCGCACGCCCTGTACTCTGACGTCTTCGCTCGCTTCGTCGATGATTTCGCCGTCCCGGACAACATTGTCGCCCACGATGACCGTGCCCGGTTTCGACAGCCGCAGCGCGGCTTCGAGATAGGCGGGGTTATTCGGTTTGTCGGCGTCGATAAAAATGAAATCGAACGGCTCTGCCTGCTCCTCTTCCAGCTTCCGAAGCTGATGCCGCGCATCGCCGACCCGGATTTCGACCGTACTGTCCGCGATTCCGGCGCCGCGCAGATTGACGCGCGCCGTTTCGGCGTGCTTGGGTTCCAGCTCCAACGTAATCAGACGGCCGCCTTCCGGCAGCGCGCGCGCCATCCAGATCGTACTGTAGCCGCCGAGCGTGCCGATCTCAAGCACGCGCCGGGCTCCGTTCATACGGATCAGCAGCTGCAGCAGCTTGCCCTGCAGCGGCGACACGTCGTAAGGCGGAAGTCCGGCGGCTTCGTTGTCGTCCAGCGCACGCTCCAGGGCAGGATCGTGCGCAATGAGCTTGCGTTCCAAATAACGGTCTGCTTTGGCCCAAGTATGCGAGCGGTCTCTCGGCTTTGTCTGCGTGTTCATCAGAATCACGTTCCTTTCGGTAAACGGATTGGATTGGGAAAGCCGCTCTGCCTGACCCGCTTTCCCTTTCCGCACTTTGATTGTAAACGGAACGAAAAGATAAATATAATATATCTTTCACTCTAATTTATAGATAAAATATATATTTAATCTGAAAACAAAAAGAACTCCGTCCCTAACTTGCGGAAACGGAATTCGAAAGGACCGGCCATGAATCTTCATGCTTTGCGTTTATTTTACGAGGTGGCCTGCGCGGGAAGCGTAACGCGCGCTTCGGAGAAATTGAACATCAGCCAGCCGGCGATCACGGCGCAGCTCAAGAAGTTCGAGCAGGAACTCGCCCTCCCCCTGCTGCGCAGGGAAGGACGCGGCATTGCTCTGACCGAAGCCGGAGCCGGGATGCGCAGGCTTGCCGCGCGGCTGTTCGCGGAGGAACAGCGCATCGAGCGTTTCGCCGCCGACTACGGCCGCGGCGAAATCGGCGGCGTGGCGATCGCCGCCACGTATCTCCCCGCGAACTTCCTGCTTCCCGGCTGGATCGCGGCTTTCAAACAGAAGCACGAGCGGGTCGAGCTTTCGATCACGACGACCCATGCGGAGGGCGCGCTGCGCCGACTGCTTGATTTGCAGGCGGATCTCGCCGTTTACGGCGGCCTGCCGGAACGCCATTCGGACGAGATCGCCGCCGAAGAGCTGTTCCGCGACGAACTCTGGTTCGTCGTCGCGCCGGACCATCCTTTCGCGAACCGCGCCGTCTCGCTGGCCGAGATGATGCGGGAGCCTTTCGTCATGCGGGGCGAAGGCAGCTCGACGCGCGAGCGGCTGTTTGCGCTCTGCCGCACCCACGGCCTGCCTTCGCCCCGCGTGGCGCTGCAGTTCAGCGGGCTCCACGAAGCGATACGGGCGGTCGTCGCCGGTTACGGCGCCAACTTCGTCTCTTCGCTCGTCGTGCGGGATTACGTCGCGCGCGGACAATTGTGCCGCGTTCGCGTCGAAGACGCGGCGCTGCAGAACGTTATTGCCGTATGCATCCGGCGCGGCGAGTCCCTGTCTCCGGCGGCTGCCCGTTTGCTTGCGCTGATTCGCGAAGCGGGCAGCCGGGGAGCGGTCTGACTCCTCGGCCCTTCCTCTTGGCTTTTTATTGACCTTGGATCAGCTTGTAATCGCCCTCCGTTCGCGCTTCGAGAGCGGGCAGCTCCACTTTTGCCCCTTTCAGGTACTTGTCGAAAAAGGCCTCCGTATAGACGCGGATCACCTCGTGCGCTCCGCGCGCGTCCAGACCGGATGCCGCGGACAGCAGCGGCGAATACAGCGGCGCGTCCGAGAAGCTTGTATGGTCGGTATTTTTCAACGTCAGCACGTAATTGCCTCCGGCGGCCGCCTGGGCCTGACGTTTCAACAGTTCGCCGACCGTCTCGTCGTATTCCGATCGGGAAGCGCCAATTTGCGCCAACGCTTCATCGCTCATTGAATCCGGCCGGAATGTGCGGTCCGCGCTGATCAGCATGAACGGCCGGCCGATGCCGTTCGGCGCGCGCAGCGAGCCGTAGAACCCTCCGTCCATATCGATGCCGGCCTTGAGCCGGTCGTCGCTCAGCAGCGCCTGAACCGCGGCCGCGCCGCCCATCGAGTAGCCTACGATACCCATCCGCTTCGTATCGAGCCGTCCCCCGAACCGTTCGGCCGCCTCGGCAATGCCAGAGCCCGCTTCCAAGCTTCCCGGACTTCCGTTCTTCGCGGCCGCGCTGCCGGGTTCCGGCTTGGTGTCCCCGTTGTTTCGGCCTTCGATCGTCTCCAACTGATCCAGCACGAACTTGACGTCCGGCACCCAGACCTCGTCGGCCAGCCGGTCGAACGCGCCGTTGTCCAGCTTTTGCCCTGCGTCCGCATAGAACGGCATCACTTCGCCGTCCGGGAACACCGTCGCATGGGTACCTCCGGCATGCTCGATGCCTACAACAATATATCCCTGCGAAGCCAGCTGCTCCGTCAGAAAGGTGCTCTGCCCGCTCCAGCCCCGGTTGCCGTGCGAATAGATCACGACCGGGTAGTCGCGCTTCGCCGCGGACAGCGGCGCCGCCGGCTGCGAATGGGTGCGCACGAGCCGCATGCTGTCGAACAGCAGCGGCGGCACGCCTTCGTTTCCCGCGAATGCCTCCGCAAAAATCCGAGGGTGCGTGATATAGGGCGCGGCTTGAGCCGATGCCGATCCATCCGTCGGATACCAGAACTGCACCAGCATCTCTCTGCGTTTTGCCGCTTCCTGCGTATGCACCTGCGGGCGCGACTCGTCCGTCCAGGCATAGGTAACCGTGCCTACCCGGTAAGGCCCTTCCAGCGGCACGAACTTGAATACCGGCAGGACGACGGGCAGCAGCACGGCGGCGGTTCCGTAGAGCAGCGCGGCCGCGCCGATCAGCAGCCGGAATCCCAAGCGCCGCTTCTTCGCTTCCCTTTCCTTCCTTGCCGACATTCTCCGCAGCATCACCCCGGCCGGAAGCAGAGTCAGTGCGTACAGCGGAATCATTTCCCATCTTGCGCCCTCCAGCCAGGCATGCGCCGACAACACGGCGGCAGAACCCGAGAACCCGACTGCCGCCCAGCCTATCGACCTCGTCTTTTTCCACAGCATGAGTGCCAGCACCGCAAGGTTCACGACCGCCAGCAGCATCTCCAAACTTCTCAATTCCGTTCCTCTTTTCTATTTTTCTTTTTAACACAGTTGTATTATAAACGAAACGTTTCAAACCTGACAAGCGCATTCTGAAAATGCGGCAGAGGTCCCTGTGCCGGTGTCCCCTGCCGCTCCAACCTGTTTTGCGGTATACTGGTAGCGGGTCCCTCCCCCGGAAGGAGGTGAATCTCCCAATGAGAACCGTTCAAACCAACAGCATCCATATGCTGATCGGCATTCCCGGCAGCGGCAAAAGCGTTTATGCCCGCGAGCTGGAACAGACCACCCGCGGCGTAATCGTTTCGACGGACGCCATCCGCCTGAAGCTGTTCGGCGGCGAATCGCGGCAAAAAAACACCTACGTCATTTTCGACGAGGCGTTCAGCGAAATCGAGGCCGCGCTAACGGCCGGCCGCGACGTCATCTTCGACGCGACCAATGTCGACCGGGACCGGCGGAGCAAATTTTTGAAACGTTTTGCCGATTATCCGGTGCAGGCCCATGTATTCGATACGCTGTACGAGACGGCCTCGCGGCGAATATCTTCGCGCAAGCGCAAGCTGGATGACAAAATTCTATCCAAGTACGCGAAGAATCTGCAGTTTCCGCTCCCCGGCGAAGGGTTTGCGGCGCTGCTTCCCGTGCATAGGCCCGATGGGTCCGTCCTGTACGGCATCGAACCCGGAATCGAATCGGACATCTCGGCACGCTCCGTCCTCTCCCGTCCGGGGCAGGCATCGAAGAATGCCGCGGCGCACCGCGCCGACGACCTTCGAACGGCTATCGAGCGTCTGCTTCGGCAGGAGGCCGGGCACGACGAGCTGTTCGAATGCCTGTCGGCCTTTCCCCTTTTCGCGCAGATGCTCGGCTACGACCAGGGCAATCCGTATCACAGCCGCACGCTGTCCCGGCACACGTACGCGGTACTGGAATACGTGAACGCCTTTTACGAGGAAAACGACCGGCTGCAAATGCAGTGGACGGCGCTGCTGCACGATATCGGCAAGCCGTTTTGCAAAACGTGGAAAGAAGCCCGGGGATATTACTCGTACTTCGGGCACGAACACGTCTCCGCTTCGATCGGCTGCCATCTGCTGAAGGCACTCGGGTATAGCGACGACTTCACCCTCGACGTAGCCGGCCGGATCGAGTGCCATATGGAAATTCTGCACGGCGGCGACGCGGGCGCATCGAACATTTATCATCTGCTGGGCGGCGAGAAACTGGCCAAAATGTACTTTTTCGCGGAAGCCGACACGTATGGAAAGTAAATTGAAGAACCGGATCATCGAGGAATTTACGCGGGCAAACTGCAATTGAGAAACAAGCGAGGCGATCCCATGAAAATCAAATATCCGAAAACGATGCACCTGCCCTGGTCCAGAAGCTATACGGACGACGACAAGATTCTGCGGAGCACGGCGCATTTTATCGGACAAGAAGTGGTCGTAACGGAGAAAATGGACGGGGAAAACACGACGATGTACCCGGATCATATCCATGCCCGTTCGCTCGACAGCAAAGACCATTCTTCCAGGCACTATGTCAAAACGCTGCACGGAGGCATCCGCTATCTTATTCCGGAAGGCTGGCGCCTGTGCGGAGAAAATATGTATGCCAAACATTCGATCAAGTACGAAGCGCTGCCGGGCTATTTCATGCTCTTCTCGGCCTGGAACGACCGCAACGTCTGTCTGTCGTGGGACGAGACGGAGAAACTGGCGCATCGGCTGCATATCCCGACCGTTCCCGTGCTTTACCGCGGCATTTGGGACGAACAAGCGGTCAAATCCTGTTACACGCGCCAATCGAACTGCGGCGGCGAACAGGAAGGTTATGTGATACGTCTGACGAACTCTTTCGGTTACGAAGATTTCAGATCCAATCTGGCCAAATTTGTACGCAAGAACCACGTGCAGACGGATGAACACTGGCTGAGCCGGCCGGTAGAACCGAACGAACTGGCGAAGCCGTTACCGTAACCCGTCGTCTGCCCATTCCACGCCCAATCTATTCAAAAGGAGCGAGTCCCATGTAATCCGCAGAGCCCTTACAGATGACCGGACGGCCTACATCACCCGAATTCGATTCGATCCCGCCAATCCCCGCAGTTCCGCTTGAAGCCCGTTTTTCGCCTCTTCCGGCACCTCCAGCTCCACTCCGTAATAATATTTGTCATTTTTGCCGGCTGCCGGCTTGGAAAAATAAAAAGGATACAGCCGCGCTTTTTTTGTAAGCGTTATCTCAAAAATCGGCACAAAAAAGAGCGCCTAATCGCGGCACTCCAGTCTTTGTTTCAATCTCTCGTACCGTTCTTCGCCCCGATTATGACCGACGGCCCCGAGAAGGAAAGAGACAATGACCAAGATCAGCGTTATAAGTCCGATCGTCTCCAATGACTGATCAACCAAAGTCTGGACCAGGTTCGTCCCTTCCGTCCAATAAAGAAGCAGGGCCAGGATCATCAATCCGACAATCATCTGAGCGAATATCCGCCCGCTTTCCGAAAAGGTTCCCCGCCAAAATCCCGGAGGCCCGTTCTCTTCGCGTTTGCGAACAAAACGTTCACCGCTCGTCTCTTCGTTCCGGATTCTGACCAGCGAAATAATCAATCCGATAAGATTTCCGGCGATTAGAATTCCCAATAAATCCTTCTCAATCGGTAGCAAAATGATCAGAAAAGCCAAGGAAAAGATCGTAGATCCGGTCGTCCGCCGCATTTCCCGTTTTTGTTCTGCTCTCATTCCATCCCCTCCTTATATTTCCATACTAGCATATCAAAATTCATTTTGTACCCGCTTCGTAATCGTCGTGGGCCAAGGATTGTTTGAAAAAACGGCAAAAAAGCCCCGGTCCCCGCGCTGCAGAGGGACCGGAGCTTTTTATTCAAACGATTTTAAGCGATGCGGTTGCTTCCTGATTTTTTACTGGTCGATCAGGTTGGCCTGCTGCAGCAGACGCTGCGCAACGGCTGCCGATTCGGCACGCGACAGCGTCTCCAGCGGACGGAGCCATCCGCCGCTGCCTTCCGCCAGTCCCGCGGCAAGAACGGCCTGCGCCGAAGACTTGGCCCAATCCGCCACTTTCGCACGGTCGCGGTAGCTCCCGAGCTCGCTGCTTCCTTCTCCCGCCTGCAGCGGTACGATCTGCGCGGCGCGGTCCAGAATCGCAAAGGCTTCCTGCCGCGTAATCGTATCGTTCGGACGGAACGTACCGTCCGGGTAACCGGTGATCAATCCGTAGGCATTGGCGGTTGCCGCCGAGCCTGCATACCAATCCGCGGCTGCGATATCGCTGAATCCGCCCGCTTGTCCGCCGCTCGGAAGTCCAAGCGCACGTACCAGAATAGCTGCAAATTCGGCACGGGTGACCGCACCTTCCGGATTGTAGCGGTCCGTGCCGATTCCGTTAACGACAAGGCGGGAAGCCATATCGTTGACGGCGGCCTGCGACCACTTGCCGGCTACGTCCGGGAACTGCTTCGGATTGAAGATCAGCGCATAGCTGCTGTTCGTCAAGCTGTTGACACGGGCATAATCGGTAGTCTGCGTCCGGGTGACCTCGGTCGGCACATGGCGCACCGTGCCGTTCGGCTCAATCACAACCGCCGTGGTCACGCGGTTCGGATCCACGCCTGCCGGCAGCGGAATCTCGCGCTCCACATACTCCGTAAAGCTGTTGACTTCTACCGTACGACCGCCGGAAGAAGCGGTAATCGTGAAGTCGATCGGAGCCGAAACTCCTGTAAATCCTGCATTGGCTGCTGCCTGCGACAGCGCCGTTTGTACTTGGGGTTCGCTCTTCTCGATCACGACATTGACAAGCAGGTCGGCGGAATTCGCCGGAAGACCCAAGCTGTTGGCCGCTGCACTCAGATTCAACTGCGAAGAAGGAATCGTATAATTGCCCAGCGGCGTCTCGATGCGCAGCGTAGCCTGACTGCCGCTCAGCAGTCCGGCCGCTTCGCCCGTCAGCGTCGCGATGACGCGATCCGCTTCGGTCCGGACCGGAATGATGACGCTCTGATTGGCGCCCGCTCCGCTGAGCAGAGTCGCCAGGCGCGCCGTATCGATGGTCGCCGTGAAGACAGTCTCCCCTTCGACCTGCGTCGTGCCGCCCGTCGCCACAATCGTCGTCGGCTGTCCGTTCACGATCACTTCAAGACCGTTGGCCGGCGGAGTCGGAGTTGGTGTCGGGGTTGGCGTAACCGGTGTGGTCGGCGTTACCGGCGCCGGACTTGGCGTGACGGGACCGGGATCCGGATTCGGGTTCACCGGTGCCGTCTGGCGTGTGACGATAACCTGATAAGTCCTGGAAGCTCCACTTTGCGGCGTAACGACGACATCAACCGTGTTCTCGCCTACTTGAAGGTCTACAGGCACAGAACCGCCGCTTCCGATTTCGGCTCCTTCTACCGTAATGGTCGCCGCATCGCTGTTGGCCGTCGGCGTTACGTCAATTCGATAAACATCGTTTGTCACGGTAGCTCGATATTGAGTCTTTTCCGCGGCAAATTCGGGATCAAGCGTCCCGCTGCTGATCATCAATCCGCTTAAAGAAGCATCCGTACTCGGCGGCGCTTCGCGTGTCACCGTCAACGTGTAAACTTGTTCATCCCCGTTCTGCGCCGTCACGACAACATTGATCGGCGTTACCGGACCGGAAAGAGGCACGTTGACGGGTTCTTCGTCTGCCGCCACCCGTCCTTCCTCTTCGATCGTCGGCGAATAGATCCGGGTCGTCGCATATACGCTGGACGTTACCGTAACATCGATATCGTAGACATCGTCGGTGACGGTCACCGCGTATTCCTTGTCTTCCGGATCAAATGCGCCATCAAGAGTACCGGGAGAGACTTGGAGGCTCGTCAGATTATTTTCTCCGGAAAGCTGCAGGTCCCTAGCATAAATGATTCCCGAATAGCCCAGTGCAACAGATTGACTAGAGCTGGAAGCTACCGCAATCAAAGGGCTGAACATGGAGTTGTCTAAATAAGCAGCTTCTTCCCGGCTCCAATTTTCTCCATCGGAAGATACGTAAATAAGAGGTCGGTACCCGTTTATTTCGCTGGTATATTCAAATCCTACCGCCGTGTATCTTCCGTTCGTGTAATCAATACCGTATATATCCCTGTTGCTTTGCAGGGTTCCTTCGATGATCTGCCGGGTCCACGTATTGCCATCGGCGGATCGGTATACCGCCAACTCATTTTCAGACTCATCGTATTCCGATGTAGCCCAGAATTCACTTCCATCGTAAGCAAGAGCAAACGGATAAAAAGTTTGTTCGCTGGACGACGGCGTCCACTGTATTCCGTCTGTCGAAATATAAACTCCGTTGCTATTTCCTCCGTTGAAGATTCCCATCACGTACTTGCCTTCACCATACACGAGATCTCCCCAAGCGCCTCCCAATCCTCCTTGATTAGACAAAATGGCATTGGGATGTTTGGTCCAAGTCAATCCGTTCTGGGACGTATACGTCGAAATATTTTGTTCTTCGGACGAAGAATAACTGTAAGAACTTGCTACAAATCCACTTTCTCCGTAAGTAACGGCTACAATCTGCGAATTCGTTCCCGAGTTTGTATCTGTTGTATACTTTTGTTCCCATTCCACTCCGTCTGTAGATACATAAATAGATTCTTGATTTCCTGCAGCTACCCAAAGTCCATTGCCGAAAGTAACATCATAGAAATAAGAATTACCGTTTTCAAATTCCGTGTCCGCTATACGGCTCCACTTCACACCATCTTTCGAGCGGAAAACCCCTTGCCCAACCGCAATCCATACTCCGTCATGGTACTCTACACTGCGAAACTGCCCGGCCGGATTCTCTCCTTCTCCGGGATAAACCTGCGCCCATATGGGCGAATCCGCGGCTGCCGCTTTCCGGCTGCCGCCCGGCCATACCGCCGACGAAGCCACCAAGACTACCCCCAACAAGACCATGGACATGCGACGAAGCAGTGACGTTCGAACCCTGTTTTTCACCCGTTCACTTCCCCTTCCGGCATAAGGTTTTTTCCACACATTAATTATTTTATCCATTTAAATCGACCTACTAACATAAAAATACAAAAATAAATAAAAAAAGGAAAAGCTAAGTCGCTTCTCCTTTTCTTCCCTATGGACAGACACCGTACAAGAAGTTCAGCATCTGCTTTTGATTTGTTCCCGATACTCCGACGGCGTACGGCCTATTTTTTTGCGAAACACCTGCGAAAAATGGCGCACATCCGGATACCCGACCCGCTCGGCAATATCGCCGACTTTGAGTTCGGACTCGCCCAGCATTTCCATGGCGCGGTCCAGCCGGAGCTGGGTAACGTAATCTTTGAAGCCCTGTCCCGTCTTCTGCTTGAACAGCTGACTGAAATAAGCGGGATTCAGATACACGACGGAAGCGACTTTTTCCAGCGATAATTCCGAGCCGTAACGTGCCTTGATGTATTGAAGCGCCACTTCGACAGCCTGCTCGCCCCCGCTGGCATAATGATCGTATACTTGGTACTCCGACGTTTCGCGCATCAGGCGCACTTCGTCCGGAACCCGGGAAGGATCTTCGATCCTTCCCGAAGCCAGCAGTTGAAAAGGTTTCTTGAGGTAGCGTTTGAGGCAGCTTCGCAGCTCTTCGTTTAATGACGCCAGTCCGCTGCGCTCGAATTTGACGAGTCCCAGCAGACTTTTGGCGTCGATACTGGCGACAAAACCGCGTCCGAACGAGCCGATCAGCTCATTCATCACATTCTCCACGATGAAGTGCTCCAGTTTCGTGTCCGCATCGCTCTCCACATGGACCATCAGCAGATGAAAGTCCGGATACGATTCGGTAAAAGACGCCAGATCGATTCCTCCGAGATCGAGGCCCGATGCCCATCTGGCAAACACGGCTTCGCGCAGAAAACGCAAATTTTGTTTGAGCAGCTGGCTTTCTTTGGCCCGCACATTTCTTTCCGCGATCTCTTCGCCCATTTTTTTAATCAGCTCGACCAGGATGTCTTTGCCGATCGGTTTGAGCAAATAATCCCGTGCCCCGAGCCGAACCGCCTTTTTCGCGTACTCGAATTCGGAGTAGGCGGAAATCACGACCCACTTGGCATCGGGATGCAGCGTGCGGGAGACTTCCATAAGCTCGAGCCCGTTCATGCCCGGCATGAGCACGTCGGTCAGCACCAAATCGATCAGCTCGCTTTTGAGCCGGTGGACCGCATCGATGGGCCCTTCGGCGAGAATGACTTTGTGCTGCGGAAAAGTCCGCTGGATCGTGCGCTGAATGCCGCTGCGGATAATCGGTTCGTCGTCCACGACGAGTATATTCACACTAAGCCCTCCTCGTCCGGCAGCGGAAAGGTTACGGTAACCTTCGTGCCGGTTCCCGGTATGCTGTGGATCGTAAGTCCATACGCATCGCCGTACATCAGACGGATGCGTCGCTGTACATTGAGCAGTCCGATGCCGATCCGCCCTCCTTCAACGTGGCGGTCGGCGGCCGGCGGATAATCCAGCAGAATTTCCAGACGCCGCAGGGTAACCGCGTCGATTCCGGCACCGTTGTCTTCCACGACGATATGCAGATATTCCTCGTCCGCTTCGGAGTAAATATGCAGGGTGCCGCCTTCGCGCAGAGGTTCGAGTCCGTATTTGACGGCATTTTCCACAATCGGCTGCAGGATCATCTTGGGAACCGGTGCATCCAGCCAGCGTTCTTCCACATCGATCTCCGTCAGAACACGGCGGCCCAGACGGGTCTCGATAATGGTCAGATAGGACTTGAGCTGTTCCAGCTCGAGCCGCAACCGAACCTTCGCGCCTTCTTCCCAATCGCTGCTGTAACGGAACATCTTGGAAAGGGCCAAAATGACGCCTTCAAGCCGGTCGTCTTCCCGCTCGTCGAGCATCCAGTAGATCATATCGAGCGTGTTGAACAGAAAATGGGGATTGATCTGCGACTGAAGCGCCTGCAGCTGGGCATTTTTCTCGCTGATCGAAGCCTGCTTGATTCCCTCGATCAGCCCGTCCATTTCCCGCACCATCCGGTTAAACGAACCGACCAGCACATTGATCTCCTGATAGGACTGGATATGCACCTGTCCTTTGAAGTTTCCGGTCTCGACCTGCTTCATCTGCTGAACGAGCCGTTTGAACGGCAGCGAGAACGAACGCGAGACGATCGTCGACAAAAGGGTCGCGGCAACAATCAGCGCAACGATCACGCTTAGCAGGAACTGCTGGGTCTCGCGCAGTTCAAGCTTCAGATCGCTCTGGGGCGAAGCGCGCAGAATGGTCCAGCCGGTCTTCTCTACCTGAGCCGCGGTCAGCAGCCAGTCGCCTCCTTCGTAAGAACGGATCTTGCCGGCTTCGAGGCGACCGGGCCAACCTTCGGGCACAGAAGACCAGGCTTCTTCTTCCGCACTCGTTCGGATGATCTCGTTACCTACTCCGTCACGAATAGCAACCTGGGTGTTCTGTCCGAGGCTGGCGTTCGAGACCGCCGACGTAATCGCATCGGCTTCGACCTCGATCAGCACATAGCCGACCGACTGCAGCCCTTCCAATTCGAACACCTGTCGGCCGAAAGCAAAGACGGGGCCATCCGTCCAACTGCTCATCAGCGACTCGGGATACACGCCCAGCCAGCGAATATCGCCCCGCGAACGCTTCAATTCGGCAAACCACGGTTTGTCCGGGTAGGTTCGGATCGAAGCTCCCGTCGAGCGTACGAAACTATAGACTTTGCCGCTGTCGGCCAGCATATGAATCCCGACGATATCGCTGCGCGAATAGAAGATCGCGCCCAGGATATCGGTAATCCTCCGCTCCGCCTGGATCTGCTTGCTCGACCCCGCCGAAGGATAGGACTGCCGGAGCAGACGCATCAGTTCGCCGTTGCTGTTGAGCGTCTTGGTCACGCTGTCATATCCGTCCAGAAGCTGTTCGAACAAGGAAACGGTCTGGGACATGTTTTTTTCGGCCAGGGTTCCGACCTGTTCCCGAACCTGATCGGTCGCCCGCTGGTAATAGACAAGGCTGACAATCAGCAGAAGACCGAGCAGGCTGAACAGGAATACCGGAAACAGCCGGCCGTAAATCGTGTTTAGTCGTTTCTTTACGCGTCTCATAAATCCATCTTAACCCTTAACCGCACCCGCCACCATGCCTTTGGTAATTTTTTCGGCAAGCAGAAAGTAGACCAGGATAACCGGCAGGGCGGCAAGCACCAGGAACGCTCCGATCGCGCCGTAATTGACGGAATACTGGCTGACGAAACTGTACACGCCGAACGGAAGGGTCTTGAGACGTTCCGCCGAAATGAAAGTCGCGGCCAGGATATATTCGTTCCAGACGTTAATGAAAGTCAGGATGCAGACGGTCATCATCGGCGGCACCGAGACCGGCAGGATAATGCTGCGGAAGATCCGGAAAGCGCCGGCTCCGTCCATAATCGCGGATTCTTCGATCTCGTGCGGAATCGTGCGCAGGAAGCCGCTGAGAATAAAGACGGCAATCGGCATCTGGAACGCGATATACGGCAGAATCAGAGCCAGATGCGTGTTGAGGATATTCAGATTTTTGAAGATGATCATCAGCGGCAGCAGTGTGCCCTGCATCGGAATCATCATGCCGAGCAGGAACAGCAGCAGAACGATCTGGCCGTATTTCCAGCGGAAGCGGCTGATGGCGAAGGCCGCCAGCGAAGCCAGCAGCAGAACCCCGATCATCGTCGTCACCGTGACGAACAGGCTGTTGCCGAGATAGCGGAAATAGCTGCCGCCTTCGATCGCTCCTTGATAATTGCTCCACTGCCACTCGGCCGGCAGGGCGAAGAAGCTGCCCGACAGGATCTCCTCGTTGGTCTTGAGCGAGTATATCAGCAGCCACAGCAGCGGATACAGCTGCGTGACAAGCAGGAGACCGAAAAAGACAAAGGCGATGATGGTTTTGGGCGAAATACGCCGGCTGCGAACTTTAAGTGCGGGTTTGGAGCCCGCGGAACTTGCGAACTGGCTCATCGACGGAGCCCCCTTTCTACGTATAGCGTTTCTCCAGACGGGTGAACAGCAGATTGATCAGTACCGTGGCGATCAGACAGACGGCGATCAGGACGTTGGCAATGGAGCTGCCGTATCCGTATTCCATGGTAATGAACGACATATTGTACATATGGCTTGCAAGCACTTCGGTCGCATGCGCGGGTCCGCCGCCTGTCATGACCATAATGAGGTCGAAAGACTGGAGCGATCCGATAAACGAGAGCACAATAGAGATTTTGAGAATCGGGAGTACCATCGGAAGCGTAATGTAACGGTCCGCTTTGAAGCCGTCCGCTCCGTCGATCTTGGCCGCCTCGTAAATTTCGCCCGGAATGTTCTGGATCCCCGTGAACTGAATCAGAATATGATACCCGAGGTACTGCCACAGCGAGACAAGAATAATCGCATAGATGGCGATCTTCGGCTCGGTCAGCCAGGAGTGGGTCCACGATTCCAGTCCGACGCCGGTCAGAATCTGGTTGATCATACCGCCCATCGAAGCCGGATTGTAGATCGTTTTCCACAGCTGCCCGATGATCGCAACGGACAAAATGACCGGCAGGAAGTAACTGGATACCAGGAAGTTCGGACGCCGGACAAAACGGGTGATCAAAATGGCGACCAGCAGCGCGACCGGCACCTGTACCAGCATGGAGAATCCGGCCAAGGTGAACGTACGGCGCAGCGCCGGCCAGAACACCGAATCATTGGTAAACATTTTGACGTAGTTGTCGATTCCGATAAAAGTCGATTTGCCGATCCCGTTCCAATCCAAAAGTCCGCTGTACAGCGAGACAAGAATCGGGACGAACACAAGACTGACGTAAACGATCAGACACGGCAGAATAAAAGCCGCGATCGTCCAGCGGGATACCTTCAATACATTCACGCGGAGTTCGCCTCCTCATAAGAGCAGCCGACGAAGAGAAGGGGACCGCGGGTCCCCTTCTTCTTGTCCGTCCGGCTTGCCTTTGTTATTTGTTTTCTTCGAATGCGGCCTGCAGCTCTTTCGCTACTGCGGCAGGATCTTTCTTTTCGACGAACAGGCTTTGCGTACCCGACAGGTGAACCTGGGTGGTAGCCGGGTTGATCGTGTTGTCGAACGCGAGGTCGCCGCCTTTGACCTTTTTGAACAGGTCCAGCACGTTCATCGCCATGTCCGAGTAACCGGCGGCTTTGAAGTCGCCTTCCACGTTCTGGGCAATCCCGACAGCGCCTTTGGCTTCAAACGCTTCTTTCGGGAAGTTCAGCATGAAGTAGTTCAGGAACTTCTTGGTTTCGTCCAGGTTTTCGCTGTCTTTGGAGATGGCGAATGCACTGCCCGGCGCCAGCATGAACTCATCCGGATTGCCTTTGCCTCCGACAGTCGGGAACTGGAAGACGCCGACATTGCCGTCTTTGCTCACTTCGGCGGTTTCGATTCCGCCCGTGGCCCAGCTGCCCATGTAGTACATGGCTGCCGTGCCTGTCTTAAACAGGTTCTCGCCCGCGTTATAGTCGAACGAAGTGGCTCCGTCCTGGAAAGCTCCCGCGTCAACCAGCTGTTGGAATGCCGAAATCGCTTCGACGTACGCCGGGTCTTCGAACGTTTTCTTGCCGTCCAGCACGTCCTGCAGGAAGCCCGGACCGCCGTTCGTTCTCAGCAGGATGTTCATGAACAGGAACGAACCTGTCCAGCTGTCTTTTTCGCCGATAACCATAGGCTGAATGCCTTTGGATTTGAGCGTTTTGATCGCTTCGATCATTTCTTCGAAGGTCTTCGGCACTTCCACGCCGCCTTCTGCCATCAACTTTTTGTTGTAGTACACGACGCCGATGTTGTTGCCGTCCGGCAGGGCATACAGATTGTTATCGAACGTATAGTAGTCGAGGATGCCGGATTGGAACGTGTCTTTGAGTCCGTTCTCTTCGACCATGTCGTTCAGCGGAGCGAACAGGTCCGCATCGACGAAAGGCTGCATCTGCGCGGCCGGGTTCACGACCGTAATGTCCGGCACTTCTTTGGAAGCGGCCTGCGTCTTGAGCTTCAGCTTCTGCTGGTCCGTATTGAGCGAGTCGAGTTCGATCGTCACGTTCGGATTCTCGCTTTGGTACTGCTCGACGATTTTCTTCATCATCTGGTTCTTCGGATCGCTGGCGTCCGGATAAATGTTTTGGAAGGTGATCGTGATGTCTTTGGCTGCCGGATCGCTTGCCGCCGCAGGTTCGGTCTTCGCTCCGCCGGCATCGCCGCTTGCGTTGTTGGTCGCGGCCGTGCCTCCGCCGCCGCAGGCGCTAAGGCTGAGTGCCAGCAGGCCTGTCATTGTCATACCGAACCACTTCATCTTTCTCTTTGTCACGGTATTTCCTCCCCTTGATTCATGGTCTGAAGCTTCTTGCTACGGTTATTATGGCTTTTTCTGTAAACGCATACAATGGAAATTATTCAGGGATGATGTTTGTTTTTTCGTGTTCAAATCTTCGAATCGTTTCGCCAATCGAACCAAAGATATCATATTCGAATAGGTGAAAAAGTGGTAGAATAGTTCGGTCGGTCTCTGGGTTGCAGCGCATTCTCGCGGTGACTCGTCGAATCGATGATTCGTATGCGAAAGGAAACGTGATTCCCTTGTCCAAAAAAACCCGGAGCGCGGAAGCCGAATCGGCCGTTCTTTCCGCCGCTCCTCCCTCCCTCAAAAAATCGGTAACCTTTCTTGAAGCCATGGCCATCGTCGTCGGCGTGATTATCGGCTCCGGTATCTTTTTGAAGCCCGGTATCGTACTGGCAAGCGCCGGTTCGCCCTGGATGAGTATTCTGGCCTGGATCGCGGGCGGAATCATTACGCTCGCTTCGGCACTGGCCGTAGCGGAAATTGCCGCCGCTGTCCCCAAATCCGGCGGCTTGTACGCCTATCTGGAAGAACTCTACGGCGAAGCCGTCGGCTTTCTGCTCGGCTGGGTGCAGGCGGTCATCTCCTATCCCGCTTCCGTCGCGGCGCTCGCGATCGCTTTCGCTTCCTACTCGGGCTATTTTCTGCCGATGGACGGGATCCAGCAGAAAGGCCTTGCGGTCGGCATCCTGCTGTTTATTCTGCTGATGAATGTGATCTCGACCAGGTACGGCGGGATCATTCAGCTGCTCGCGACGGCAGGCAAGCTCGTTCCCGTTGCGGGGATCGTGGCATTCGGACTTCTGTCGGGCAGCCAGCCGGGCTTCGCCGGCGTCTCGGGCCTGACAGCGGGATCGGCAAGCTTCGGAGCGGCCATCCTCGGCACGCTGTGGGCCTATGACGGCTGGATCGGCGTCACCAATATGGCCGGCGAGATGAAAAATCCGGCGAAGACGCTGCCCCGCGTTATCCTCATCGGCGTCTCGTTCGTGATTGTTGTCTATGTCCTGTTCAACCTGGCCATCTTCCGCGCCCTGCCGCCGGAACAGATTGTCTCCTCGGCTACGCCGGGGGCCGATGCGGCCGAAGCGCTGCTCGGCAGCGGAGGCGGTGCGTTCATTACCGCAGGCATCATCGTATCCGTACTGGGTGCCCTGAACGGATATCTGATGACCGCGGCGCGCGTTCCGCAGGCGATGGGCGAACGCGGCATCGTGCCGTTCTCCGCTTTCCTGCGGCGGATCCATCCGCGCTTCGGCACGCCGGCCAACGCCCTGATTTTCCAGGCCGTTCTCGCGATCCTCTATATTTTCTCGGGCACGTTCAATACGCTGACCGATCTGCTTGTCTTCGTGCTGTGGATCTTCTTCACCGCAGGCGTATTCGGAGTGTTCGTGCTGCGGCGCAAGATCGGCACAGAGCCCGGTCGCTACCGGGTGCCCCTGTATCCGCTGACGCCGATCATCGGAATCGCCGGCGGCCTGTACATTCTGGTCAGCACGCTGCAGGATAGTCCGGTCCGCTCGCTGATCGGGATCGGCATTACCCTGATCGGGCTGCCGGTGTTCTACGCGATGAAGCGGCGGCAGAACTAACACGGCTTTCCCAAGCCGAACGCGTTAAAAAAGCATGCGAAAAAGCCGGACCACGTAGGTCCGGCTTTTTCGGGCTTTTTCAAAACGTTCACCGAACAAATCCCTTCCAATCAACGTAAACTTTGACTCCCGCTTGACCCTGCGTTGACGCTGCCCGAATACCCTCCCGTTATACTGGCAGTGCCGGAACCCTCAATCCGCTTCGGCCCTCTCCCTTATATAGAAGAAGAAAGAAGGACAAGCCATGGGAATTCATCGTTACTTCCGCTCGCTCGACGGGCTGGAACGCATCATCCGCTGTCCCGGCAAATTCAAATTCGAACAGCACAGCGTGGCCGCGCATTCCTGGAAAGTGGTCCAATACGCCAAGACGCTGGCCGATATCGAAGAGCAGCACGGCGCGGTGATCGACTGGAAGAAGCTGTACGAAATCACGAGCAGCCACGATTACGGCGAGATTTTTATCGGGGATATCAAGACGCCGGTCAAGCATTCTTCGCCGGAGCTTCGACAGCTGATCCAGCAGGTCGAAGAAGGCATGATCGCGCATTTTATCGAAGAAAACATTCCGGAAGAGTTCAAGCCCACGTTCCGCAGACAGCTGCGCGAAGGCAAGGACGATTCGATCGAAGGATTGATTCTCGAAGTCGCGGACAAAATGGATCAGGTGTACGAAGCATTCGCCGAACTGCAAAAAGGCAATACCGAAAAAGAATTCGTAGTCATGTACCGCAACGCGCTGGTCAAGATCAAACGGATCAAGCTGGCCTGCGTCGATTATTTCCTTGATCATATTCTGCCTGAAATGGTGAATGAAGAAACGCTGTCGCCGGTCGATATCAAGCGGATCACGGAAGAAGCTTTGGCTCTGTAATCAAAAGCGGCGGCCGCAGACAGGTGCGGCAGCTCACGGCAAGGAAGGCATTCCCGGACACCGTCCAGGGAATTTTTTGCTGTTCGGACAGCCAAAAAACCGTTCGCCGGGTCGAAATCGGCGAACGGTCCGGGTGATCCCTCGGCAAGTTCCGATCTGCTCTCCAGCCTGCGCCCGGATTCCGCTTATTTCAGCGGCAGCTGCCTGGACAGCGTCCGGAACTGCCGCAGGTAAGGAGACACTTCATCCGTCACGCCGAGCAGGTAGCGCAGCGAGGCCAGACGATGCTTCTCTTTCGCCGCCGTCTCGCCCTGGAACAGCGAATAGTTCCGGCTGACGGAACCTTTGCGGTAGCGTACGTCGAACAGGGTTCCGTTCTTCCAGTCCTGGAGCGGACTTACGTTGCTGCCCAAGACATCGAGTCGAAAATTCGGGCTCAGGTACGAGAAACTGTAATCCGGATCGGCCTGCGCATGCACAACGCGGTAACCCCGAATCAGTTCGTTTTGGGCAAAAACACCCGTACGGATCCCGTTGGAGTATACGCCGCCGCCGGGCACGGAGATTTTCTCGGTCCATACGCCTCGACCGTGCATGCGATCGCCGCTCCAGATCCCGTCATAGACGACGCGGTGCAGCAGGCTTGTCTTGGGATCGGCATACGTATTGACGTATTTCCCCGTTCCGCTGCGCTTGCCCGAACGGAAATCGCCGGAATACTGTTTGCCTAAGCTCCATTTGATCGTTCCGCGGCCGTTCGGCCGGCCGTTTTTCACTTCGCCATAGTAGCTGGCGCCGGACGGAAGCCGCAGCCACTGCTTCGCGGACGCGGCCTGTGCCGAAGGCGTCGAGGCAGGCAGCGGGCTCAAGCCGGCCAGCGGCACGGCGGCGGCCAACAGCAGCGTGAGCAGTACTTTCTTTTTCATCGGTGCAAAGCCCCTTTCTTTTTCTATAGCTGTATGCGGATTCTTCTCTTCTAGCGCCCGGCCGCCGAAGCTTTCAGCGCGCTCAGCGCGATTGCCGAAAACTCGAGCGGGAGATCAAGCTGCGGCAGATGGCCGCAACCTTCCATCCGGATCAGCGACGAGTGCAGGATCCGTGCGTGCAGCTGCCGGCAGATTCTGCGGTTGAACGACGAATCCCATTCGCCCATGACAATCAGCACGGGACATCCGATCTCGCCCAGCCGCTTGTGGGATCGGTTCAGCAGCGGACGTTCCATGCCGGGGCGCGATTGATAATGTACTGCGTTTCCGAGATACATTTCTTTGAAGCGCGCCCGCGCTTTGCGGTCGCGGGGGACGGCATACCTCCAGTACCGGCTGCGCAGAAAGCGGGCCGCGGCACGCTCCATGCCGTCCCGTTTGACGCGCCGCGCATCGCCAAGACGCTCCCAGATCAACCGGAGCGGAGGCAGGGTGCCGTTCAGCCGGGGAGCGACCAGCACAAGCTGTTCGACATATTCGGGATGGGCCAGCGCAAAGTCGATCGCGACGCCCCCGCCGCTGCAGGCTCCGATAATCGAAGCGCGGCGCAGACCGAAATAGTCGAGAATCGCTTTCAGATCCGCATAGGGAGAATAGGGGCCGGAGATCGCTTCGCTTTTGCCGTATCCGCGGCGGTCGTAACGAACGACGGTAAAGCTGCGCGACAGCATCTCCACATGGTCGTCCCACACTTCCAGATTGCAGTGTTCGCCGTGCATCAATACGAGAGGACTGCCTACGCCCTGTATCGAGATATGAAACCGGGTGCCTCCGATCGCATGGATTCCCGTCCGATTCATGAATGATCCGCCGCCCTTCTCCGCCTGTTTTTTGCTCTCTTACCCGTTACCCGTCCTTGCTCCTTCCCGAATCGGAACAGCCGAACGGGACGCCTTGCAAATTTCCGTTTCTTTTTTCTATAATTATGGTACACTTGCACGTATGAAAAATGAAAGTTGGCACGAAAAAAAGATTTTTTTCGACTTTGAATTTTGTCTTTAATTTTTCTCAAAAAATTGAAACGAAATCGAAGCTGCCGCGTAGTACCGAAAGCAAGTGTCAATTTCAACATATTATGACCAGGAAAGGATTGTACCAGAATGGAAATGGGCTACAGCCATTTGTTTGAAATGAGTACCTTTCTCCAGGCGTTCGGAACGCTCCAAGGGTGGGGATTCATTTTATCGCTGATCGTGATCGAAGGACTGTTGTCGGCGGACAACGCACTCGTTCTCGCCGCAATCGTCAACAAGCTTCCCGAGAAGCAGAGAAAAAAAGCACTGCTTTACGGATTGTGGGGCGCGTATGTTTTCCGGATTATCGCGATCGGGGTCGGGATTTACCTCGTTCAGATCGCCTGGGTCAAGTATATCGGAGCCGCGTATCTGCTCTGGATCGCCATCAAGCACTTCTGGGATAAAGCCAGAGCCAAGGGTGAAGACGATGACGAAGCGGAAGAAGAATCGGGATTGCAGAAGATTCTGGCCAAGACCGGTCTGAGCCTGTTCGTTCGTACGATCATCACGGTCGAAATGATGGACATCGCGTTCTCGATCGATTCGATCCTGGCCGCGTTCGCCATCTCGCCGAACCCGTGGATCCTGATTGCCGGCGGTCTGCTCGGTATCCTGATGATGCGTCTGGTCGCAACCTTCATTCTCAAGCTGATGGATAAAATTCCGGAACTGGAGAATGCGGCGTTCGTTCTTATCTTCATTATCGGGGTCAAAATGATTCTCAGTACAGCCCATATCTACGAAATGAGCCATACGACGTTCTTCATTGTTCTGATCGCCGTATTCGCCATTACTTTCTTGATCAACCGGATCCGCGTCAGCAAAAACGCTGCGCATTAAACGACGGTTGAACGGTCGATAAGCTTCCAACCAGCAAAAAGCCCGATTCCCTTGAAGGGAATCGGGCTTTTTCGTCTTTGCTTCGGATCGTGCCGGAAAAGAAGCTCCCGGCGTCGAGGAAATCCGGCTTACAACGCGGCAGCCGGCACGCGCAGCGTCTTGAGCGCTCCGCTCCAAGCCACGACCTGGTCGAGCATTCCGTTTACGTTGACCAGATGCAGATCGGCCGGTTTGAAGACCGAACCGTTCTCGAAGTCGGTGAACAGCGAAAGTGCCGGATGAACGCGGACGTCGGCTACGGACAGCTCGCCCAGAATGCCGCGCAGATGTTCGGCCGCACGCGCTCCGCCTACCGATCCGTAGCTGACGATGCCGGCCGCTTTGTTGTTCCAGGCTTCACGGGCATAATCCAGGGCGTTCTTGAGCGACGCCGAAATGCTGTGATTGTACTCTTGGACGACGAATACGAATCCGTCCAGCTCGGCCAGCTTCGTATTCCATGCGGTCGCTTGTTCGGACGCATCGGCTTCACCCAACAGCGGCAGATGATAGTCCGCAATATCGACGATTTGATAATGGGCATCTCCGCGTTCGTCCGCGATCCGTTTTACCCATTCGCCGACCTGCGGGCTCAGACGCCCTTGACGCGTACTTCCGAGAATAATGCCGATGTTCAACTTTTCCATGATTGATTCCTCCGTTTATGTTAATAATTTAAGTTACTAACTTTTTGTTATAAAAGAATCATAGCACAGCTTTTTCGCCTTCGCAATACTTTTTACTTACTTTTTTACACAAGTATATTTTAATAAAGTGTATGTCTGTTTAAATGCAAAAAACCGGACAAGACCCTGTGGGTCTGTCCGGTTCGGAGAATTATAGAAATCCGTTCAGGCACTGCGCAGAGCCTCGTGCTGCATGGGTATAAATCTCCGGCTGATCGCAGGGATTGCCTAAGCGTCCAATCGGAAACGTTCCAGTTCCCGCTGCATTTCTTCGCGTACCTGAAGCAGCTCTTTGACCTTCCCGCCAATCTCCTCGAACGAACGCTTCTGCTCATCCGTGGAGGCGGTGATCTCCTCGCTGCCCGCCGCCGATTGTTCGGTGACCGCGCTGATATTCTCGACCGCCTGCTGTACCTGCATACTCAAGCGGCGCGATTCTTGCATATCTTCCGACAGCTTGCCGACGCTGCCCGCGATCTGGCGAACCTTGCCGCTGATCGCTCCAAACGATTGTTCCGTCGTCGCGGAAGCTTCTTCCTGCTGGCGGAACAGATCGAGGCTTTGCTTGACCGATCCTTTGACTCGGGTCATGGAAGCGGCAATGTCTTCGACCGCCGCGAAGATTTCGCGGGCTGCGGAATCCGACTGGTCCGCCAGTTTGTTCACTTCGCCGGCAACGACGGCGAAGCCTTTGCCCGCTTCGCCCGCGCGTGCCGCCTCGATCGAAGCGTTCAGCGAGAGCAGGGTAGTCTGCTTGGCGATCTGCGTGACATGTTCCGTCATCGTGGCAATCCGTTCGGCACTGGTCTCCAGTTCCCGCACCGTCTGTTCGACTTCTCCCATCGCGGAACGGTTCACGCTCGTGATGCGCAGCTGCTCGCGCATCACCGCTTCGCCGTGTTCGACGAAACTCAGCGCTTCTTCCGTCGCGGAAGAAGATTGCACCGTTTCTTCCAGATTGGCTTCGAAATTGCGCTGCATCCCATCGACCACTTCTACCGTGTGCCCGAGATCTTCCGCGATACGCTGGCTGCCGATCGCAAGTTCTTCCGTCGACGTCGCAACCTGCGACACGATCTCCTGCATCTTGTCGTTTTGTCCGTCGAGTTCTTCGGCAACCCGGTCCAGCACGCTGCCGCTGCTCTCGATCGAACGTACGATTCCCCGCAGATTGTCGACCATGGTGCCGAACGCATTGTTCAATTCATCCAGCTCGTCGCGTCCTTTGGCCTGCTCCAGATGAAGGCTCAGATCGCCGTCCGCGATTCGTACGGCCGCATCTTTCATCGTCCGGATCCGCCGGGCAAGTCTGCGGGCGAAATAGGCGTTAAACCATCCGAGCGCGATCAGCAGCAGGACGGATCCTGCCAGAGCGATATGCCAGGTCAGCTCGATACTGGAAGTCAACTTGGCCGTATAGAGGTCGTAACGTTCCTTGGTCAGGATATCCAGACGATACGCGTCGTTCTGGATTCCCTGGATGCGCGCAGCCTGGCGTTTGGCTTCCGGGCTGTCCTGGCTTTCGATCGCCTGGGTCGATTCGGTCGACAGCTCCGTGAACTTTCCGCTGATGGAAGTCAGCCAGTCCATCTGTTCCTGGCTGTCGAGACTGGTCTCTTCACTGTCGGTCAGCAGGGCGAGTGTGGCTCCGACCGTCTCCAGATGCGAAGTCACCTCCGCCTTGTTGCTTTCGGTCATCGAGAACGAATAGCCGTCGAGCGACTGGCTCAGCCCGCTCAGATCCGCGTTCAACTGCTGGACATTCATCATATCCGGTACAAGCGTACGGTTCTGCGAATTCATCTGGAGCAGCTGTACGATGATATAGGCGACAAGCGCCAACGAAGCCACGAGCGAGATCATGGCGTTTAACAGCAGTTTACCCTGCAATTTCATACACTTTACCTCCGTCCGGTTTTAGGGAAGCTGAATAGCGATCTTGCCGGAGATCAACGCTTCTTTCAATTCGTCGATTTTCTCCTGCTGCTGCGGCGTGAGGTTGGCGACGCGGATCGGCGCGATGCCTACGCCTTCTTCTTTCAAGCCGAACACCATATCTTTTTGAGGAAAAGATCCCCCGTTCTCGTTGAACGTGCCGACCGCTTTGAAGATCGCCGTATCGACATTTTTCACCATGGAAGTGACAATCGCTTTTTCCGCGATAAAGAACTGGTCGGCGTCGACTCCGATCGCATAATGCCCCTGACGCTCGGCTTCCTGCAGGGCGCCGACCCCGGTCAATCCGGCAGCCGTATAAATCACGTCGATCGCGTCGTCTTTCATCATCGAGGAAGCGATCGAAGCGCCGAGATCGGAATCCCCGAAGTCGCCGGCGTACGTCGATTTCACCTGCGCCGCGGGATTGGCCGCTTTGACCCCCTGCTCGTAGCCGGCCTGGAATTTCTTCAGCAGATCGGATTCGACGCCTCCCAGAAATCCGACCCGGTTGCTCTTTGTCGTCATTCCCGCCACAACGCCCGCCAGATAACTGCCTTCTTCTTCCTTAAACGTAATCGAAGCGACATTCGGCAGCTCCGATTTGTCGTCGACGATCAGAAACTGCTTCTCCGGATGCGCTTTGGCGGCGGCTTCCAGACTTTCCTTGACCATGTATCCGAGCCCGATAATCAGATCGTTGTCTTTTTCGATCAGCTGCTTGAAGGCTTCGTCATAGCTTCCCGCTTGATCGAGTTCCCTGTAGTCGAACAAGATTCCGTCTTCGTCGCGCGATTTGGCCAGCCCGCGAAAAGCCGCATCGCTGTAAGACTGATCGCCCAGACCCACATCGGAGAGCACAACCCCGACTTCCGGTCGTTCCGCGGCGCCTGCCGTAGGAGTCTGCTGTGAACCGCATCCCGCGATCAGCAGCGAAGCCAGTGCGGGAATCCAAACCAGGAGCTTGGCTTTTGTCATTTTCTGCATCTTTGCACCCCACTCTATTTGTCTGAACATCCATTACATTTATCGCCCGATTTAGGCTGAGTTGTTAGAGCAAACGTACTATTTTGTGTAGTTATGTATAACATAGCGCAAAAAAGGATTTAAAAACGGTTCGAGAAACCGATATATCTGAAAGCCGCCTTTCATTAAAATTTTGCATCTTACCTACAATCGGACAATTTCCGATATAATAATGAGCGTAGAGTCACTTGCCCTCTATTCTTAAATAGGGAAGACTTAAAAGATTGACCATTGGGATTCGGAACAGAAAAGAGGGCTTGGACATTGGATATTTTGAAACGCAATCATGTTACCGTACTGGGCAGCGGAGATCGTACGATGGTATTCGGACACGGTTTCGGATGCGACCAGGAAATGTGGAGGCTGGTTGCCCCGCGTTTTGCCGGCCGCTTCCGCGTTGTGCTGTTCGATTACGTCGGCTCCGGACGTTCAGCGCTCGATCAATACGATCCGGCCAAGTATGCCCATCTTAACGGTTACGCCAGCGACCTGCTGGATGTCATGGATGCGCTGCAGTTGAAGGACGCCGTATTTGTAGGCCATTCGGTCAGCAGCATGATCGGCGCGCTGGCTTCGATTCGGCGGCCCGATTATTTCAGCCGGATTATCATGGTCGGCCCTTCGCCCCGCTATCTGAACGATCTGCCGGACTATTACGGAGGGTTCGACCGCGAGGATATCGACGAACTGCTCGAGATGATGCAGCTCAATTTCAGCGGCTGGGCAAGCTATATGGCTCCGGCCGCTATGAAAAACACCGAACGGGCCGAACTGGCGAAAGAACTCGAGCGGCAGTTCGCTTCGCGCGATCCCCGTATCGCCCGACAGTTCGCCGAAGTGACTTTTTACTGCGACTGCCGCGATATCCTGTCCGAAGTTACGGTACCCACGCTGATTCTTCAGTGCTCCGAGGACAGTATCGCTCCGATTGAAGTCGGCGACTTCCTGCACCGCAACCTGCACGACAGCACGCTTAACCGGATGACGGCCAAAGGCCACTATCCGCAGTTAAGCCAGCCCGACGAGACATTTTCGCTGATCGCCGAATACTTAACCGTTCTCTAAGCAGACGGAAGAAAGGCAGCCTTCACATGGATAACCAACTGGACCGTGCGCCCGGCGGATATTTTTCGTTCTCCGAATCGGGATTCGTGCGGTCGGCCAATCGGACATTTCTTGACATGCTCGGTCTGCGCGAAGATACGGCGCTGATCGGACAGCATATCGAATCGGTCATGTCCGTAACCAACAAAATGTTTTTTCATACGTATTTTTATCCGCATATCCAGCTTTACGGCCATGTGGACGAGGTGTATTTCTCTTTCCGTACGGCGGACAAACAAAATGTCCCTGTCCTGCTTAACGGCCTGCGCCAGGAAAGGGACGGCGAAATCTCAATCGATTGCGTGGCTCTCCTGATGCGCAAAAGACTTGCATACGAAAAAACCGCCCTGCGCAGCAAACGCGAACTTGAAGAATTATATAAAGAAACACGCGAAATGAACGGTCAACTGCAGCTGCTTCATGCCGAATACGAGCAGAAACAGCTGGAATTGATCGAGATGAACCGCCGACTGGAGACTCTGGCTTCCACCGATCCGCTGACGGGTCTATACAACCGGCGCTTTTTCCAGGAACGTCTGCGTAAGGAGCGGATCTCTTGTTCGGATAACGGTTCCCGGCTGTCGCTGCTGATTGTGGATATCGATCATTTCAAGAAAATCAACGATACGTACGGCCACCCGGCCGGAGATTTCGTCCTGACCGGGCTGGCCCGCCTGCTGCGCGAAGAAGCGGGATCTTCGGGTATCTGCGCCCGGTTCGGCGGCGAAGAATTCGTCGTGCTGCTGCCCGGCTTGGACCGCTCCGCGGCCGCCGCCGCCGCGGAACGTATCCGGGGCGCGATCGAAGCCGCAACTCACGGTTCCCACCGGGTCACCGTGAGTATCGGTGTCGAGACGTCCGCGGACGATTCCACCGAAGAATCGCTGCTGCACAGGGCCGATCTCGCTTTGTACGCTTCCAAAACCGGAGGCCGCAACCGGGTTACGCATGCGCAGGACCTATCGGGCAGCTGACAGGCCATTATCGATCCTGCATATGCGGCTGCCATGAAGCGGCGGCGCCGCACGCTTTTGTCATCGAAAGAAAGTTGAGCCATGCGCGAACAACCCGAAGCGGCACAAGTCCTGAAACTCCGTTACCTAGACCCCCGCCGAGGAGTCGGCTTCGAATTTTATCCGGTCCGAAACGGCGAACGGGCTGCGGGAATCCGGCCTGTTTTTCCGCATGAAATCAACGCCTCAAGCCTATTGGATTGAACGCGACGGCGGCTCGCTGAAGCTGTATCGATTCGACGAGAGCGAAAGTTTCGAAGAATGGTGCGAAGCGAATATCGGCGTGGGCCTAGACCTGCCAAGCGAAGACGAATGGGAGTATCTGTACGGCGCAGGCTGCCGGACGCTGTTCCCTTGGGGCAGCGAGATCGGTCCGTCCATGCGGCCGAGGCACTTGTCTCCGGATTTACCGGCAAAGGCAAAGACGGCGGATTGTCAGGCTGTAACCTCCCATTCACGGCTTACCGGCAAAAAGCCCGTCCGAACTTCGCGCCATGCGAAGTTCGGACGGGCTTTCTTATTCGGTATTCCACACTCGTCAAACGAAGTCGGACTTAATTCCGGGATTCCACAGCGGTAATGTCCGGCTGTCTGCCCGCTTCTTCGTCGCGCGCGGTACCCAGTTCTTGTTCGTTTTGGTGAAGTTCCTTGAGCATGTTCCGGTAAATATGGGCTTCTTGGCGGTTCAAGCCATCGCGGTTCTCTTTCAGGATCCAGGTCCCGACGGTCTTCTTCAGAATCTCGCTTTTGCGTTCCAATACTTCCGTATAACTCAATGTTCTTCATCCTTTCCAATCGTGGATTTCCGACGCCGAATGCCCGTGATTGGTTCCATCCGGCGTAATGTTTATCATTATACGGGAAAACAAAGACAGCCCCAATACGGCTCTCCCGGTCTCATCCCGATAGAGTTCCACTGAGCCGGGAACAGAAAAGCCCAGCCGAACCCATTCGTAAAAGTCCGGCCAGATGCTCCTGATAACGGACAAAAGCACCGCTCTTCCCTAAATCGCATTTTGAAATCCCGGCTCCCGCTCCTGTCACCGCTGCCGTACCGACACCGGTCAAAGCCGGGCATGCCGCCTCGCATTGGTCTTACGCCGCGGATACCGGTCCCGAGCATTGGGCCGAACTGGGGAGCGAATTCGAGACCTGCAAGATCGGCCAAGCCCAATCCCCGATCAACATCGACCATACCCAAATCGTCAAATCGGGCGACATCAAGCCGATCGAACCCCATTACGCCAAGCTCGAGAACGCGACAATGGTCGATAACGGACACACCATTCAGGTCAATGCCGCGGACAAAGATTCCTACATAATGCTCGACGGAGAAAAATATACGCTGCTGCAGTTCCATTTCCATCATCCGAGCGAACATCAGACCGACGGAAAAAATGCGGAAATGGAACTTCACCTCGTTCACGAAAATGCCAAAGGAGAAAAAGCCGTCGTCGGCGTACTGATTCATCCGGGGGCATCCAATCCGGTCATCGAACAGCTCTGGTCGCATCTGCCCGATCCGGCAAATACGGACGGCGAGACGCTGGACACGCCGATCGACCTCCTTGCCCTGCTGCCGCAAAATTTGCATGCCGTTCATTACGACGGTTCCCTGACTACGCCGCCTTGTTCGGAACATGTGAACTGGAGTGTGCTTGAAGAACCGATTACCCTATCGCAGGCGCAGATCGACCTGTTCGCACAGCGCTTCCCCGATAATCACCGCCCGGTTCAGGATCTGGGCAAGCGGGCTTTGAACGGCGACGGCTGACCCGGGCAATCCGGTTCAGAATCCGCAAGAATAAGCTTATCGCTGTACGCAGTCGAGAAAAAGCCCAAAAAACCGGAGCCGCCAAGGAACGCGGGCCGGTTTTTTGGGCTGCTTGAGATTTGGAGAAGAGCAAATCCGGAGTCATTCGTTCTACGCAAGCTCCCGCATCATTTTTAACAGCTGCCGGGTCGTATTGACGTTGCGTACAGTCATCCGTGCGTACAGCTTGGAGCCGATCAGCTTGTTCATCCCGCTGCGGCCGGCATTCGCCCGGTCTACCGCGAACAATACCGCACGCGGCGCAAACAGCAGAGTGCCTACGCCCGGAGTCAAAGGAAGCTCCCCCGGAACAGCGGCCTGGTCCACTTCGTCCCAGAGAAAGAAGACGTCGCTTTTCATCTCGTCGCCGTTGCTCCAATGCTCCGGCAGCACGGCGAAGATCGCTTCCATCTCCTCCAGGCTGCGGACGAGCACTCGGATATCCAGTCCGAATTCGGCTTCGATCGCGCCTTCCAGAACGCCCGCAAGTTCTGTCCGGGGCAGATTTTCGTTTACGAATACGATATTGCCCGAATTGATATAAGTCTTGACCCGTTCCATACCGACTTGTTCAAAAGCAGTCTTGAGCCTTTTCATATCCACTTTGTTGTTGCCGCCTACATTGATTCCCCGCAGCAGTGCCACATAGATCACCGATCTTCTCTCCTTTGGCTTCAGTATGCAGTCGGAATATCGCGTTTTATTTCAAAGGAACCTGTTTCGCCAGCTGCTCGAACTTCTGCAGATGCGGAGCGACCTGAGCCGTCATCTTCTGCAGGTATTTGACCGAAGCCAGACGTTCGCGTTCTTTGGCTGCCGAGTCTTCCGGGAAAATGGAATAGCTGCGGGTCACCGAACCTTTTTTGTACGACGCGCTGAACAGACTTCCTTTTTTCCAGGACGAAGTCAGATTTTCCCGGCTTCCCATCACGTTCAGACTCATTACGTCCCCCCGATAAGTGAAGCTGTACTCGGGATCGGCTTCGGCGTGAATCACTTCGTAACCCGGGCTCAAGATATTATTGGCAAAAACGCCCGTGCGGATCTTGTTCGAAATCACGCGTCCGTTTTCATCAAACCGTTTCTCCGTCCATACGCCCTGGCCGCTCATCCGGTCATTGGCCCAGGAACCGGTATACACGATTTTGTACCGGTATCCCGTGTCCGCTTCTTTGTATTCGTTGATATATTTGCCTGTTCCCGAACGCTTCCCGTCGGCAAACTCGCCGGAGTACGTCTTGCTCCCCGGCCATTTGGCGGTTCCCCGACCATCCGGCAGGCCGTTCTCGACCTGGCCGTAATAGGTGCCTCCTCCGGCTAGCGCGAGCGCCTGTTTGGCCTGCGCCGCATGCGCGGAAGGGGCTGCGAAGCTCCCCATACCTGTAAGGGTAAGTCCGAAGACGAGGGCAGCGGGAAGTAGAATACGTTTTTTCATCTGTAAAATCCCCTTTGAATTAAGAGTTTGTACGTGGTTCAGCATCCCTTACCAGCATAGACGATACAAAAAGCGTCTGCCACTCGGTTTATCCGGCATCCGCCGGCATGACGACACGCGCCTGGTCGATTTTCCAGCCGTTTTTGCAAATCTTCTCTATTTTATCGGGAGCGCGGTAAGAGTTCGATCGGCGAAACGAACCTGTATCTTCCGGGTCTCAAATCCGAACAGTCCTCCGTCTCCTCAATCGAAAGCCCTTTTTTTTAATTTTTTGAGCCGATACGCATTTTTATTCGCTTGACACTTCCGCTCAATCCGTTCTTCTTTTTCCGGCTGTCCTGGCTCATCTTTTTTTGGTTCCCTTTTATCCTTATTGGGCTTATTTTTTGAATTATGGTCCCGGTTTTTTCGGCTGTTATATTTCCGTTAGCATTAATTTCCGATTTATTAGTTCTTATTTAGCTTAAATGGTCTTTAAAAAAAGCTGATTCCGGAGTAAAGACTGTGATTGCTCAAAAAATCGTTATTGTAATTCTGAATTTTAAATGCTAATATTTTCGAGAATTATTATTTGAAAACCCTTACATAAAAGGAGGCACTTCATTTGAGAGCGTTCAAAAAATCGTTTGCGGCGGCATTGGCTGCCGTTACGCTGCTGGTTACGGTTATCCCGGTATCCGCAGCCGAACAGGCTCCGAGAGACTGGAACTCGCATTGGGCACGCGCCAGTATCGACAGATGGAAAACAAACAAGATCGTGCAGGGTTACGCAAACGGCGACTTTCGGCCGGATCGTCAAGTCACCCGCGCGGAACTTGTGAGTATGGTCAACCGGTTATTCGGATTCACCGCACGCTCGACTGCCCCGTTCTCCGATACTGCCGCAGAAAGCTGGTACGCCGAAGATCTGTCGATCGCCCGGCAGGCCGGCTATTACCGGGGATTCCCGGGCAATGAAGCCCGCGCGAACACGCCTCTCAGCCGGCAGGATGCCGCGGTTCTGCTGGCAGGCGTCTTCTCGCTGGAGCCTTCGAAGACCTCTTCTTCCTTTGTCGATGACAGTGAAATTTCCGCTTATGCGGCCGAATCCGTTCACGCCATGCAGGGCCTGATTACGGGTTACCCGGACGGTTCCTTCCGTCCGCACGCCTCTATTACAAGAGCGGAAGTGGTCAGCTTGTTCGACCGCCTGGTCGTCGGCTATTATGCGGAGCCGGGACGCGTATCCGGCGGAACCCTCGCCGGCGGCGCGATGGTGAACCGCAGCGGCGTAACGCTCCGCGATACGCGGATCGCGGGCAACCTGTATGTGACGCCGGGAATCGGAGAAGGCGACGCCGAATTCGAAAATCTGGTTGTCGACGGTACCGTGTACGTGGCGGGCGGCGGCGGCCGTTCGATCCATTTCAAAAATGCCAAACTGGGCCGGGTCGTCGTCGATCGGCCGGACGGCCGGGTTCGGATCTCGCTGGAAGGTTCTTCTACGGTCCAGCAGCTGTCCGTAGAGTCGCCGGCGCAGATCGATGTAGAGACCGGTTCGGTCATTGAAACGGCTCTGATCGAGCAGGGCGCCGAAGGGTCGGCGCTGAACGTTCAGGGAACGATAAAGCGTCTGGAAGTCCTCACCGCAGGGGTAACCCGCAACGGGGAGGCGCTGCGGGAAGGCGTATTTACCGCAGCTTCCGCAGAGCCTGTTCCCGCCCCTTCCCCCTCGGTTCCCGCGGCGCAGCCAAGCGGCGGAAATACCGGCAGCGGCGGCTCTCCGGGAGATACGGGCGGAGGTACGGATGAGACCCGCCTTGTTCGCCTCGCCGATCCGAATGCTTCGGCATCGGCCCGATCCCTGTTTGCCTACCTCGAAGAAAAAAGCGGCAAACAGGTCCTGTTCGGCCATCAACACGATACAACGGTGTCTTTTGCGGGCAAAGACGACAAAGGCAGCGTCATCTCGGACGTATACAGCTCTACCGGCGACTATCCGGCCGTGTTCGGCTGGGATACGCTCTCGCTGGACGGCTACGAGTCGCCTCCCGGCGTCAGCGGCGATTACGAAGCGAGCCGCCTGGGACTGACCGCAGCCATGAAACAAGCCGATAAACTGGGCGGAATCGTAACCCTGAGCACGCATCCGTACAACTTCGCGACCGGCGGAAGCTTCAACGACACCGGCAACACCCGGGGCGCCGAATCTTCCGTCGCGGCCCGGATCCTGCCCGGCGGCGACAAAAACGCCGAATTCAACGCTTATCTCGACCGGATCGCAAACTTCGCCAACCAGCTCAAAGACGATACCGGCCAGCCCATTCCCGTCTTGTTCCGTCCTTTTCATGAGCAAAACGGAGGCTGGTTCTGGTGGGGCGCCGCCACGACGACCAAAAGCGAATATATCGAGCTGTACCGCTACACCGTCGAATATCTGAGAGACGTCAAGGGTGTCCACAATTTCCTGTATGTCTTCTCCCCGAACGGATCGTTCAACGGAAACGAAGCGGAGTATCTGAAAACGTATCCGGGTGATGCGTACGTCGACATCCTCGGCATGGACCAATACGACAACAAAGACAACGCCGGTTCGGAAGGATTCTTGAACGGTCTGGTCGGCGATTTGAAGATGATTTCCAAGCTGGCCCGGTCCAAAGGCAAAATCGTCACGCTGTCGGAATACGGCTACAGCGCCGCAGGCATGAAAACAACCGGCAACAACGACAAACAGTGGTTCACCAAAGTGCTGAATGCCATCAAAGCGGATCCCGATGCTTCCCGGATCTCCTACATGCTGACCTGGGCCAACTTCGGCGAAGGCAACAATCTGTATGTGCCTTACAAGAGTGTACCGGGCAAAAGCGATCACGAGCTGCTGAACGATTTCATCGATTTCGAGCGTGATCCGTATACGGCGTTTGCAAGCGATATCCGGACGGACAACAAATACGGGCAGGTCGTGCGCTCCGCTCCGCAGGCTCCGCTGCTGCATATTGTCACGCCCAACGATATCGGAACGGTAACGGGAACGTCAGCGATTATCCGCGCCAAAACGGCGAACTTTACGCCGGACCGCGTCGTCTATACGGCAGGCGATTCCGGCACGGAAATCCCGATGACGTTGGGGCAGGACGGTTACTATTCCGCCGTGTGGAATCCGGATGCCGCTCTGAACGGCACTTCGACTTCGATTACCGTCAAAGCGTACGGAGCTTTGCCCGAGCCGCTGGTCCAGCAGCTGACGGTCTTTGTGAAGATCAAGGAACTTCCGCTGCGTACTCTTTCATTCGGCTCGGAAAGCGAGCTGGGCTCGATCCAAAGCAATGGAACGTGGTCGGGTTCGGCCGGAAACGGCTCGGCGATCCGGACCGAGTTGGGATATGCCGCACCGGACGGCGACGGCAAACTCGCCGTGCGCGTGCTGGAAGGCCTGACGGCTGGCGACACCTGGCAGGAATTGAAGCTGCAGCTGACTCCCGAGGGCCTGGAAGGCATCCGGCTGGCGGAAGTCGGGAAAGTGAAATTCAGGGCCTGGATTCCCGCAGCGGCGCAAAACGACACCGGAACGGCCGCCGTACGCGGAATCGTGCAGCTGCCGGATGACTGGGACAACAAGTACGGCATGGACAGCACTTACCGGGCTTTGTCCGATCTGCCGACCGTTACGCTCGGCGGCGCCGCGTATTACCGATTCGACGCTTCGATCGAATTGAACGATACTTCGAAGACGGCAGCGGCTTCGGGTCTCGCTCTTTCGATCGTTGGCAGCGGCTTCGTGCAATCCGGCGAGCTGCCGATTTATATCGACGACATCGGTCTGTACCGGACCTATGCCGAACCGGCAGCGGATAAGGCCCGGGTCGACGATTTCGAATCTTACGGCTCCAGCGACGACGCTCTGTCCGCCAAATATCCCAAAGCGGGCGGCGACGATATTTCCGTCTCGCTCAGCCCGGACCGCAAAGCTGCGGGCAGCCAAGGCATGAAACTGGATTATAAACTGAACAATGCCGGTTATACGGGCGTAGGCAAAAGCCTCGGCGTGCTTGATTGGTCGGATTATAACGGCCTCGGTCTGTGGATTGCATCGGACGGCGCCGAAGGATATGCCCGGCAAGGGCAGCCGCTGAAACTGGTCGTGCAGCTGGTGATCGACGGCGGTTATTTCGAAGCTTATCCGACCGTTATTCCCGGGCAAAACGGGCATGTGGTCATCCCTCTCAAAGATCTGGCCGAAATGAGCTGGGGCAAGCCGGGGCCTCTAACCCCGGAAAGACTGCGCCAGGTCCAGAATTTCAATCTGTACGTGAATGCCATGGACGGCGCGGCGCATGAAGGAACGCTTTATTTTGACGATATCCGCGCTCTTTACGATCCTTCGCTGCCCGATCTCGCCGATGGCGGCGGCGGACAGCCGGATGCGCATGCTCCCGGCCTTCTGTACGGATTCGCTTCGGCCGAAGACCTCTCCGGCTGGAACATCTCCGACGGAGCCAGCGCCCAGGCGCAGCCTCCTGTGTTCGACGAGACCGAACAGGCGCTGAGTACGACGTTTGACCTGGCCAACACCGGACAGGATGCGAACGGAAACTTCAACGAATCGTTCGAGCTGGCCGTAAACCCGGAACGCTTGAATATCGACGGGCTGGGAACACTGTCCGCCAGCGTGAAACTGTCCGAAGGCAGCGCGAAAGCCCGGCTGTTCATTAAGACCGGAGATGCCTGGACCTGGTCCGACAGCGGCGCTTCCGTGTCCGTCGATTCCTCCGGCTATACGCAGCTTACCCTGGCGCTGCCGGCTGCGGCGGGTTCGCCGGGCGTCGACCTCTCCAAGGTCAAAACGGTCGGGATCAAGATCGAAGATCCGAGCGGCACGGGAACTTCCCGGCTGCTGCTGAAATCCGTCGAACTGCATGAAGACGAGCCTCCTATTTGAACGAAAGACGAGCCGCACCACCCGTAAATGGATGAAGCAGCCGCCAACAAGATGCAGATAAAAGAAGTCAAAAAAACAGCCCGCAGCGGACGCGGGCTGTTTTTTGACTTTTACTTTTATTTTGTATTTCTTTTTCACTTTCCATTTTGGGTATGATACGGTTTCTTTCCGGGCTTAAGCCGGTACTTGATCGCTCGAAATCCGGGCACGGTTCGCCGGGACCGCGTCGATCCGGCCGGCCGAGGTTTCGTCGGAATCCGCCACCAGTTCGTTCAGTCCCACGATCAATTCTTCCAGCTCCCGGAAGCTGGCAACCATCTGACGGGTCAGCTCGCGCTGCTGCTCCATGCCTGCCAGAATTTCCTGCGAAGCGGCGCTGGACTGCTCCGTCAGACTGGAGATTTCCGTCACTTCGCCCACGACCCGGCTGGAAGAATCCCGCATGGTCACGGAACTGCTCTGCATATTCGAAGCCTGCGTCAGCACTTCGCGCGAACTGTCGTTGATCGTCCGGAAAGCTTCTTCCGCCGTCCGGACCCCTTCTCGCCCTTCTTCAAGCGAAGCCTGCATCTGATCGAAACGTTGGGTCAGCTCGCGAGTACGGCCCTGGAGCGTAGCGAGAATCGCGCCGATGTCCGTCGCCGACTGCCCCGAGTGTTCGGCCAGTTTGCGTACCTCGTCCGATACGACCGCAAAGCCTTTGCCATGTTCGCCGGCCCGGGCCGCTTCGATCGCGGCGTTCAGAGCCAGCAGATTCGTCTGACGGGCGATATCGGAAATGCCGTTCAGGATCGTCGTCATGGACTCGCTTTCCTTGTTGAAGTTCTGCATGTCTTCGGCTGTCGTCGTCATCGCCGCATACAGATCGTCCATCTGCGTATTCAGCAGATCCATTTTCGAACTGCCGACTTCCGTGCTTCCGGCCATATCCGCCGAAATGCCTTTCATCTGCTGCGAATACGAAGCCACATCCTGAATATGGCTGTCCGTAACGGCCAGCGATTCGGAAATTTCGGCCACGTTGGCCGCCTGCAGCTCTACGCCGCGCGCCACTTCGCCGAAACCGATCGTGATTTCGTCGGAGACCGAAACGGTATCGTGGACTTTGCGTTTCAATTCTTCGGTGAATCCGGTCAATCCTTCCACCGACTCGCGGACCCGGTTCAGCATGGCCTCGACGCGAACCTGCGACTGTTCCACTTCTTCCCGGCGCTTCTCGCTGCTTAGGAACAGCTTCTTGTTCACATTCGACAGCGTGATCAGAATGATCCCCGACACGGCGAACATGCTCAGGCTGACGAGATCATTGAACAAGACGGCCGCATCGGCCGCGGGCTTCACGAGCATATGCGCGCTAAAATAAACCAGCACGATCCCGAACGAAATATTGTAGTGCCTGCTGCTTGGATACAGCAGCAGCGGCAGCAGGATGAGAATTCCCTGCACAATACTGACTTGTTCGAGATTGATTACGACTGCGCTTGCGATGACCCAGACCGTAACGATCCAGGGAACGATCCGAATCCACTTTTTGAAAATATTAGCGACGGTGACCACTACCGGTACGATCAAAGAGATCAGTACGACGGTCAAAAACTCCGGTACGATAATCGCCAGCGTTGCGCTGATCGAGACGATCGCCCACATCATGTAACTCACCAATTTGTTGCGTTTCCAGAGAATAATATCTTTACGATCCATGCCCGACCCCGTCCTTTTCGTAGTTCATGATAGCGGTACAGTCCTGATGTAAAACGCTGTCGGCAACCGACAGGTCATGATCGCATACTTGTACGTACCGCTTTATAGATATCGGAATCATTAGGCAAGAGATTAAGCACTTTTCAAAATTTCGTTGATCAGTCGAACGAGCAAAAAAGAAGTCTGCATCAAATG
>NZ_JABJVN010000005.1:52825-127193 GCF_013618475.1 Saccharibacillus deserti | reverse complement strand
AATGCAGACTTCTTGACATGTCGTGAAAGTCTGAGAAGTCTGCATCAAATGCAGACTTCTTGACATGTCGTGAAAGTCTAAGAAGTCTGCATCAAATGCAGACTTCTTGACATGTCGTGAAAGTCTGAGAAGTCTGCATCAAATGCAGACTTCTTGACATGTCGTGAAAGTCTGAGAAGTCTGCATCAAATGCAGACTTCTCCCAGACCTTTATTCTAAGTTTTCCGTTAGGCCCCGCTCACGCCGGTCAGCTCAACTGAGAGCTCCCACAGACGTTTCGCTTCTTCCGGATCGACGGCATACGCTTTGACTCCGATCCGCTCCCCGCTTGCCGGTACCGGTTCGGCGATATCGCAATCTTCGCAGTACACGCCCCCTTTGCCTTCAAGCTGCGGCGAAGTGGCGGCCCAGACCTGGGTTGCCGCTCCCTGCTCCGGAGTCTTGAATCCGGGATTGATACCGTTGCCTTCCTCGTCGACCCATTTCAGCTCGACCATCTCTTCCCGGCTGAGATGGCGCTGAAGCGGCGTAAGAATACCGCCGGGATGGGCGGCGAAAGCGCGTACGCCCTGCGCCGCGCCCCGCCGGTCGAGCTCGACCGCGAACAGCGAATTCGCCGTCTTGGATTGACCGTAAGCTTCAAACTTACGATAATTGCCTTCGAAGTTCAGGTTGTCCCAACGGATCGGCGAGAAATGGTGTCCGGTCGACGAAGTCGCCACGACCCGGGCACCGCCGCCAGCCGTGAGCAGCGGCCACAGCCGGTTGATCAGGGCAAAATGTCCAAGATGATTGGTCGCGAACTGCAGCTCCCACCCCGGACCGACACGCGTCTCGGGACTTGCCATCACGCCGGCGTTCAAGATCGCCAGATCGATACTGCGGCCGTCTGCCAGCATGCGGTCCGCAAACGCCTGGACACTATCCAGATCCGACAGGTCGAGACGATCCACTTCCACATTTCCCACCCCGGCCAGCGCTTCCCGGGCGGCTTCCGGACGGCGGGCAGGCACGATGACATGCGCTCCGGCGTTGACAAGCGCTTTGGCCGTCTCAAGACCCAGGCCGGAATAGCCGCCCGTTACCAGAGCCAGCTTGCCCGACAGATCGATTCCGTTCAAGACTTCCTCCGCCGTACTGCGAAGCCCGAAACCCGAGTTCAATTTGTGCTGCGGCGTTCGAAGATACGCTTGTTCCATTTGGATCCGCTCCTTTTCGTATAGGTTGCGATAGACTGATTCTCTATTTACTTTACGCCTTGGAGTTTACTCTAAGTCAAGTCCGCTTCGTCCCGAGGAATTGTTTACACCCTGGATATAATTCGGTTCCACGATGGATACATTCGGCGGTTAAGATAAGGAAGTAGAAAAAAACAAGATTCCGAAGGAGATGGATGAATGATGCGTTACCCGCAATGGATTGCAGCTTCCCTTGCCGCAGGCGTACTGCTGACAGGAACCGTATCGGCACAGGCCGCTTCCGCAGCCCCTGTCGCAAGCTCTACAGCCGCCGTTTCGACGACCGCCAAAGCCTCCCCCAAAATTTATGTGAGCGATGTCCCTTATACGGCTGCTCAATACAAAAGCATTGTCAAAGCCTTCGCCGCTTTTGACGGATTCGAAACGCCTTACGTACCGTCGCGCATGATTACGGGCGATGCTTTCAAGAAGGTCAGCGCCGGCGCCGACAGCGTAACCTTCGTGTTCAAATACATGAAAGTCGCCATATCGCCGCGTGACGACTCCTACAGCTACAAAGGTACAACCGTAACCCTTCCGAACTCCAACAATATCAAAGGCAAATGGTACAAAGCGGGCGGCAAGGACATGCTGACGTTCCCGCTGGAAGATCGGTTCGTCACGATTTATGCCCCTTATCAATCGCTGAGCAAGACCAAACTGGAGCATGTGGCGACAGATGTGACCCGGTACCAGCCTAAAAGTTAAGCGTATAGGAAAAGCCCGCGATAGACGCGGGCTCAGGCTGTCGAGAAAGTCCTATTCGTTGTAGAAGCTCGTCGGCTGCGGGAGAAATCCGTTCCGGTCGCGTGTTGAAATCGAGAAAAAAGATTGAATTTTAGTTGGATTTTCTCGATTTCAAAGGCGAACGCTGGCGCTCCTACACTGAATTTCTCCCTCCGCCTCTTCGCTTTGCTCAGGATCAGACTTTCTCGACACGTTAAGCCCGCGATAAACACGGGCTTTTTTTGCTGCACGGAATCCACAAACTGCGGCGCCGCTTCCCGATCTCTCGCCGCTTCTCCGTTCAAAACAAATCGATCTGCTCCACCGTCACCGGATTCAGTTCTTCGGCCTGCACTCCGTATTCCCCGTAGAATTCCCCGACCAGTCTGCGGTGGCAGTAACGGTGGTCTTTGCAGAAGCAGATCAGGACCACATCCTGCCCTCGCAGCAGCCTTTTATACACCTCCCGCAAAGCGGTCCGTTTCTCTCCGCTCTCAAGTTCCCGCCGGAAACGCCGCTCGTATTCGGGCCACCAGCCCTTATCCGGCCGGTCTTTCCATTCGTCCAGATACGTGTGAAACAGCTCCGGCGAAGGAGACAGCGCCCGCACCGGTTCAACGTTCGAAATCTCCGCACCCGCCCGAGTAATAAGCAGCCGGTCGGCCGTCTTGTTCAGCTTTTTGAGTCCCGGCAGATTGGAAGTGTACAGCCTGCCCGTCGGTTTGCGCAAAGTCGTCAAGATCCTTCCTCCCGAGGAAGGATCGAATCCTGTTAAAATCACGCAAGAATATTCGGAGCGCAGCCCTGCTCTATATCGCTTTTATTTTTTATTTTATGTTTTTCGCTTTTGGCCGTACCGATGATCTCGCGCAGATCCGCAGCTACACCTTTATTTTTGTACCCGGAAATTTCTTCAAGCCGCCAGACCCGTCCGAGCTTCTTACTCCCAGTCTGATGGATCTCGTAAGTCTGGGAAATGTTGCCGCGTTTATTCCTTTCGGCATCCTGGTTCCCCCTGCTTCGGCCGATACGGTTCGTGTCGTTCCTCGGCGGATTCATCCTGTCCATCCTTATCTTGGAAACCCTGCAGGCGTTGACCTTCCTGGGCAGTTTCGATCTGGGCGCCGTCCTGACAAACGCGTTGGGCGCGTCGATCGGATTCGGGGCGTACCGACTCCGAAGATTTCGAGGGCAGTATAAGCGTTTCCGTAGACGGGAAGGAGATTCTGTCCGGTTCCGATCAAAATCAAGTTCATGAGCCGTATATGTTCGAGTGGCATGTCGAACAAGCCGACGAGCTGACGATCACCATCGAAGGCCATCAAAAAGTTTGGGATATCCGCAGCCGGGAGATGGAGTATTTTTGGAAATAAACCGCTGAAGCACCAAAAGCCCGCGCAGAACGCGGGCTTTTTGCTGTCCATATCGTTAAGCTTCGTTTCCCCGCCGCTCCGCAATCACCTGCCCGATCCCCAGGACAATCAATTTCAGCCCGAATTCGAATGATGCGTCGCTTCCCATCACTTCAAACATCCCGCTTCTGTACAAGCGGCGAAACAGCCCCGCATCGGACTCGGCCATCCTATCCAGCAGCCCGTTCATCTGCCCCTGCGGGTCCAGCCGGCCGTCTTCGAGAACCGCTGCTACGTTCCGCTGATGCTGGTCGTTGTCCAGGACAAAATAATAGACGTAATTGGCCAGCGTCAGCACGACCTGGAATTTCTCTTCCTGCGCCAGCGGCGTCTCCTCGACGCAGAGCAGCATCCGGTTTGTCAATCGGATCGAGTCGGGTTCATGCGGCAGCGTCATCATGAGCAGCTGCACGGCGCACGGGTAACGGCCGAGGACGCTCCTCATGGTAAGCGCAAGGGCCGTGATCTGCTCCCGCCAGCTTCCCTCCGACTCGAATTCTTCCACGATCGTCTTCGAGATGCGATTGGCCATCCTCTGATAGAGATCCTGCTTGCTCTTGAAATGCCAGTAGAGGGAAGGGGCCTGGATGCCCAGACGATCGGCCAGTTTCCGCATACTGAATTTCTCGATATCCCCCTCCCGCAAAAGTTCCCACGAAGCCTCGAGGATTTTGTCTTCCGAAATTTGCGGCTGCTGCTTTTTCATCGTATCCGCCTTTCTTGTTCGAATCTTTATCTAACACTGTAAGTTTATTGTTTACAAGCCTATATATCCATGATATCATCTAACACTGTAAGGTACAAACTAACACCGTTAGATATTATCATCCACTTCCCTTTTCCTCCACCAAAAAAAGAAAGAAGGTTCCGACATGGATGCAGAAAACCTCCATTATTTCGAAAAAGCACCGATCACGAAAGCCGTGGCGCATTTCGCCGTACCCATGATGCTTGGCATGTCCATGAGTGTGGTGTATTCGATCCTGAACGCGTATTTCCTTGGCACGCTGCACAATACGGCGATGCTCACCGCGCTTGCGCTGACGCTGCCGTTATTTGCGCTCATCATGGCTCTGGGCAATCTGATTTGCATGGGCAGCGGCACGTTTATCTCCCGGCTGCTCGGCGAGAAGCAGTATGACAAGATCAAACAGGTGTCTTCCTTCGCGGTTTATGCAAGTCTGCTGCTCGGCCTGATCGCTATTGCCGCCGGCCTGCCGCTGATCGATTCGATCGTGCACGGCCTCGGCGCGACACCCGATTCTTTTGGCTTCACCAAAGATTATGTCACGGTCATGCTGATCGGTTCGCCGGTTGTCGTCTTGTGCTTTACGCTGGAAAACATCGTACGCTCCGAAGGGGCCGCCATAACGTCGATGATCGGCATGCTGATCAGTGTCGTCGTAAACATCGCGCTTGATGCGCTGGTGATCTTCGTTGTTCACGGGGACGTGACCGGCGTTGCCTGCGCTACGGTCGCCGCCAATCTGGCCGCCTGTCTGTTCTACCTGTACCATATGGGGGTCAAAAGTCCGTTTCTGACGATCTCTTTCAAATGGTTCAAAGCGACAAAAGAAATCGTGGGCAGTGTGCTGAAGATCGGAATTCCCGTGTTTGTCATGAGCGTCTTTTTGGGAGCCATGTCGCTGATGTTGAATCATTTTCTGATCGAATACGGCGACCGCGCGACCGCGGCTTACGGCATCTCGTCGCGCCTGCTGCAGTTTCCCGAGTTCATACTTATGGGCTTGTGCGAAGGCGTCGTGCCGCTGATCGCGTTCTCGTTCACGGCCAACCGGCTGCGGATGAAGCAGGCGATCGGATTTACGATCAAGACGATTGTCCTCTTGGCTTCGATCTTCGGGGTTGTCGTTTACCTGACTTCCGATCATCTGATCGGGCTGTTCACCCGCGATCCCCAGTTGATCGAGATGGGCAGCTATATCCTGCAGGTAACGTTCTTGTCCCTGTTCATCTCGGGAGCGACCGCGCTGTTTACGGGAATCTTCCAGGCGACCGGGCAAGGTACCGCCGCCTTGGTCATGGCCGTAATTCAGGGCATTACGCTGATTCCGGTTCTGTTTATCGCCAACTCCATGTACGGCTTCCACGGTGTCGTCTGGTCGCTTGTGGTCGCGGACGCCGTCGCTTTCCTCGTAGGCGGAATCATGCTGCTGGCTTTGCGCAGCAAACTGCAGCCGGATCTGGAGAGTTTGGTGCACGGATAAGAGAGGCGAAGGTGGCGGTGAATTTTCCGTGCCGCTCACGACTTCGTACTGCAAATCATCCGATTTCGAAAAATAAAAAGATCGTCCGACTTCGTGCAGTACGAAGTGCGGACGATCTTTTTCGTATTCCGACGCTGCGCGAAAGCTTGGCCGCTGTTTGGATCGGACCAAGGCTGCTTAATCCGGTTCCTCCTCCCGCCGCTCCTCGCCTGTCAACAACTCGACTTCCTCTCCGCTTCGCTGCCTCCTATGAATATTGTCCGTGCCCCAGCGGCACATCACTTCCACGATCGAATTCGCGGTGATGCCGTATTCGGTCAGCCTGTATTCGACCCGGGGCGGCATCTGTTCGTACACTTTGCGCTCTACCAATCCATCCCGCTCCAATTCGCGCAGCTGTTGGATCAAGACTTTTTCCGAGATACCGGGAATGCCGCGGCGAAGCTCGCTTGTCCGTTTGACCCCGGTCATCAGCAGGCAGATCATTAACGCTTTCCATTTGCCGCCGATGATCTCGAGCGTGGCTTCAATGCCCATATGATATTGTTTCATGCCGAATCTCATCTCCGTTTTTGACTGAATGCTCTGAAACGTCCATTATCTCAATGTTTGCAGCCGCAGTCCATTACGCACTTTGAGGTAAGTTCCTTACTTCATTGTATGTATTTTCTTCGGTCTGTATCAAGCGCATAATAAACGGCAGATCTTATGCGAAAAGGAGCAGTCCTCATGAAACGAACTCTCGTTGTTTTGGCGCATCCCGCTCTATCGACCTCCCGCGTGAACCGCCGCTGGCGGGAAGAACTGCTGCGTTATCCGGAGCAAATCGACCTGCACGAATTATATGATGAATATCCCGACGGACAGATCGACGTTCGGCAGGAACAGCAGAGACTTGAACGTTACGACCGTGTTATTTTGCAGTTCCCCCTGTATTGGTACAGCTATCCTCCATTGCTCAAAAAATGGTTCGATGACGTGTTCGCTTACGGTTGGGCGTACGGATCGAAAGGAGAAAAGCTGAAAGGCAAGTGCTTCGGCGCTGCCCTGTCGATCGGAGACCATGCGCATAATTACCGTCCGGACGGCGGCGTTTCTTATACCGTTGACGAGATTATCGCACCGTTCAAAGCCAGCCTTCGACATGTGGGCGCGATCGAACTGCCTCATTTCGCTTTATTCGGCGCTTCCTATCAAGCCAGCGATGAAGAGGTAGCAAAAAGCGCTTCCGCCTATGTGCGCTACGTATTGGGCGAAGCCTGACGCAAAGGTGGAGTTACCCGGTACAAAACCCGTAAAACCGCCGGACGATCGGTTCGTGCCCCTTCATGTGCTTAACTCGCCAAAAAGCCCGCATTAGATGCGGGCTTTTTGGCGAGAAAGTCCTATTCGTAGGAGAAGCTTATCGGCTGCAGGAGAAATTCGTTCCGGTCGCGTGTTGAAATCGGGGAAAAGAATTTGAATTTAGCGGAATTTCCCCGATTTCAAAGGCGAACACTATCGTTCCTTCACTGAATTTCTCCCTCCGCCTCCTCGCTTCACTCGAAAGCAGACCTTTCTCGACACGTTGAGCCCGCATTAGATGCGGGCTCTTGCTTCTTCCCCCGTCGTCACCGGATTGTCGTCGTACGAGATCCAGTCGCTTCAGCTTCACACATAAAGACGCACGCTTTTAAATCCGGCCTGCTCCAGCGCCAGCTCGTTCAGCACCAACCTCGACGGCACGCGTATCACCTGCTTGTCGTCAACCTCGAAGCCCGCTTCCTTCCACGCCGTGAAGCCCTTATCCAGCACAGCTACGTTCTCATTCCCGATCAAAGCGAATTCAAAGGATCGATCCGGCTCTTAGTCGGCACTCAAAAATTCGTCCACGAAAGCATAAAACCGCTCGGGATCGCTGATATGCACGTTGTGGTCCGCCCCCGGCATCTCACGCGCCGTGCAATCGGCGATGCGGGACTGCGCTTTGGCCCAGACTTCGTCCGGCATATTGTCTCCGTCGCGCGCCCGAACGAGCAGCACGGGGCACGAGATCTCGGCCAACCGCTCGTACCAGTCGACGTTGTAGGCGATATTCGCAGCCACGGCCTGAGCGCCGAACATCATCCGGTAACCGTCCGGCGTCTCGATCAGGCTGTTCATGAAATAATCGACGGCTGATTCGTGATCCAGCGCGCGGCGCATGAAGCGTCGGGCTTGAGCCTTATCGGAAAACGGCAGCGGCCAATCGCCCGTCAGCGGATCGACCGGCGGGATGTCTTCCGGCAGGACGTCGATGCGCACTGGCGGGCCTTCCGGGGTCTTGTCGAGCACGGCTACCTTGTCGATCCGCCGGGGATGCAGCGCCGCCGCGTGGGCCGCGATCTGCCCGCCCATCGAATGTCCAATCAGTACGCAGGATTCGATACCCAGCACGTCCAGCAGCCCGATCACGTCTTCCGCCATCTCTTCCGCCGTATAGCGGGAAATCGGTTTGCCGCTGAGACCGTGTCCGCGCTGGTCCGGGGCGATGACGCGGTAACGCTCGCCGTAACGGCGCATCAGATCGGCCCAAGTCTCGCCTCTTCCCCAGCGGCCGTGCAGGCAGACGATTGCCGGACCTTCCGTTTCGGTGTCCAATACGAACAACTCGATATTTTTCAAACTTACCGTTTTGCGAATAAGGGTTACGGTCATGATCAGGTCCTCCCGGTCGTAAATTTCTTGTTCGAGTATAGCATAATCTCCGACAAGACGGGAACGTTCATTCGTCTGTTGCCACCAGACGGACGCCGCTTGCTCAGGTCCGCCGAAGATCCTGAAGATTCGAAGCCACAACGTCTGGAACATAGGATCGAGTGTTGAACTTGGATCTAATCTAAAAGCCGCCTCTGAATATTATCTTTCCCCCATCGGCACATCTTATCGGGCGCATAATAAGCGGCAAAGCCGTTCCCAAAAAGGAGAAATGATGATGAGCCTCACCCTCGTTATTTTGGCACACCCGAATTTGCTCGTCTCCCGCGTCGCCTATGCCAATCGCGCAAGCAAAAAGCCGTCAGCGTTGGTGAACGCCGGCGGCTTTTTAATAAGGCAGAATCCTTAGACTGATTTCCCGGGGTTCTCTACTTCAACTCCGTTCAGAATCAAACGCAGATGGATGTCCGCTTTGAGCGAGTCGGAAACCGCGCAGTATTTTTCTTCGGCCATCAACAGCGCTTTCCAGATCCGGTAATCGGGAACGGTGCCGTCAATATGGAAAAACAGATCGATCGACGTAAAGCCCGACGGATTGGTTTCTTTACGCGTTCCGTCCGCTTCGATCTCGATTCGGGTAATATCGGACAAAAACCGGTCCAAAATCATCGTGATATCGATCCCCATGCAGCCTCCGAGGCCGGCCAGCAGCAGTTCCATAGGAGTCATGCCTTCGCCGTTTCCGCCGTACTTCGGCGTGGCGTCCATGCCCACGGAATAACCGGACGGACCTGTCGAATCGAACTTGCGGTTGCCTTTCCAGATTGTCGATACTTTCATGATGATTAACCTTCTTCCTTAAATTTCATTGATCTGGCGCAAAAATTTCCGTGTCCGCTCTTGCCTCGGATCTTCGAAAAAATGCTGCGGAGCCGCTTCTTCGATAATATTCCCTTCCGCCATCAATACAACCTTGGTGGCCACTTCGCGGGCAAACTTCATCTCGTGCGACACGACCAGCATCGTCATACCTTCTTGGGCCAGCTCCCGCATCACGCTCAGCACCTCGCCCACCAGTTCGGGGTCCAGCGCGGAAGTCGGTTCGTCGAACAGCATGACGGCCGGTTCCATCGCCAGCGAACGGGCAATCGCGACCCGCTGCTGCTGTCCGCCGGAGAGCCGGGACGGATAATAGTCTTCCCGATCCGTAAGCCCGACACGGTCGAGCAGCTTGCGGCCTATCGTTACAGCCTGCTCTTTGGGCATCTTTTTCACCGTCATTAAACCTTCGGTCACATTGCCGAGCGCAGTTTTGTGCGGATACAGATTGAACTGCTGAAACACCATGCCGCTCTGTCTGCGAATCTCCCGCGTGGCCTGCTGGCGCGCGCGCTTGGAATCTTCCGCGCCGACGCGAATACCGTTCACTTCGAAACTGCCGCCCGAAATATCTTCCAGACCATTGAGGCAGCGCAGCAGAGTGCTTTTCCCCGAACCGCTCGGTCCCAAGACGACCACGATATCCCGCGCGGCCACCTCAAGATTGATATTTTTCAGCACTTCAAGATCCTGAAAATGTTTGGATAAACCTGTCGTCGTGATCATCGCGTCATCTCCATGTTCAGTAAGCTTTGGCCAATCTGCGTTCGAAGCGTTCCAAGATGAAAGACAACGCCGTACTCATGATCCAATACATCACGCCGATGGCCAGATAAAAAGGCATATATTGATAGTATTGAGCGATCAGCAGCTGCGCTTGGCGAAGCAGTTCGCTCACCGTAATGACCGAAACGAGCGAAGTTTCTTTGAGCATGCCGATAAATGTATTCCCCATAGGCGGTATGGCAATACGCATGGCTTGAGGCAGTACCACTCGGCGCATCGCCTGCCAAGGCGTCATTCCGGTGGTATAAGCGGCTTCCAGCTGCCCTTTGGGAACGGACAAAATCGCTCCGCGAAACGTCTCGGACAAATAGGCGCCGGCATTCACGCTGAGCGCGATATAGGCTGCTGTCAAAGAACCCAACGTAATCCCGTAATCCACGACCCCGTAATAAATAATCACGATCTGTACCAGAAGCGGCGTGCCCCGTATGATCGATACATAGACGCGGGCCAACCACCGAATCGGCCGATTCCCTTTAAGACGGGCGATCGCTACCACCAATCCGATTATCAGGCCGAAGAACATGGACACGATCGTCAGCAATAAGGTAAAACCGGCGCCCTTCAGCAAGAAGGGCAGATTGTCGAACACGAGCTGCATGAATTCTACCGCCTTTCTGCCGGAGGACGAATGTTCCGGTCTTTATTTGGCCGGTGCTTCACCGAACCATTTTTTGAAAATCGTATCGTAAGTGCCGTCCGCCTTCATATCCGTCAACGCTTTGTTCATGGCCTCCTGCAGCTGCGCATTGTCTTTGCGAAGAGCGATGCCGGCTTCGTCTGATTTGATCGGTTCGCCGACGGCTTTGATCTTGAACCCGTTCTCGTCCACGATCGGCTTTAGGGCATACAGATTGTTGATCGTAGCGTCGATCCGGCCCGCATCCAGATCTTTCAGCGACGTAATGACGTCATCGTAGGTTTTGATATCGAAATCGCCGACTTCCGGCAGCACTTCGGTGCGAAGATACGTTTCGTCGTTGGTGCCGAGTCCGACTCCGACTTTTTTTCCTTTGAAGTCTTCCAGCTTGGTGATACCGCTATTGCTTTCGTTCACGATAATCTTGACCTCGTTCGTGATGTAAGGGTCGGTAAAATCGATTTGCTTTTGGCGCTCGTCCGTGATCGTCACCTGACTGACCACAACATCGAACTTTTTGGCCTGCAGACTCGGGATCAATCCGGAGAACTCTTGTGTTGTGAACTCCGCCTTGACTCCGATTCGCTTGGCGATTTCTTTGGCGATATCCGGGTCGAAACCGTCGACGTCTTTTTGCTCGTTCAAAAAGGTATACGGCGGATAGGTACCCATCGTACCGACCTTGATCACGCCGGCTTTCTTGATCTGTTCCAATCCGTTCGCGGACGCTGCACCCGAATTCGAATCTCCTCCGCACGCCCCCAGAACCAAGCTGAACAAAGTCAATGCGGCAAGGGTAACTCCCGTCAATTTACGTTTCATCATCTTTTTTCTCCCCTTCTCTGCTTATCTATCTGGCTTTGCCTATTAATCCGTAAAATTCGAAATTCGCCAACTCGCTCGCCAACTGTGCGGCGGTAGACTCCGCGATCTTGGCATACATGTCGTCCGAACCGAACAGCCAGCGCGAGAGCAGGCCTTCGCACATGCTCATCAGCAGAGCGCCGCGAAGCTCGACATCGATGTCCTCCGGCAGCATATGCAGCTCTTTCGCCCTTTGAATATTGCGCCTGAATCCCTGCTCCATCGCGTTTCGGGCGGCGGAAATGCTCTGTCTGATTGTCCGGTCGGCTCCGTTGCCCATCAGCACGATTTCCATCAGATGACGGTTCTCTTCGGCAAAACCGAACAATCGGAGAAACAAAGCTTCCGAAGCCTGCACCATATCGTCAATATCTCCCGGATCCTGCCGATAGCCCTGGTCGATTACCTGAAGCAGCCGCTCTTTGCCCTGCTCGATAATCTCCAGCCCGATCGCTTCCTTGCTTTTGAAGTGCCAGTAGAACGTGCCTTGGGCGACGCCCGCTTCGGATACGATGTCGGATATTTTCGTTTGATGATAGCCCAGCCGGGCAAACTTCTCCAAAGCGATCTCGATCAATTGAGCTTTGCGATCTATGGGTTCTTTGCGCGTTTCCTCATTTGATTCATCGATAGGCAACCTGCATCCCCTTCCCGATTGACGAGTCAGTCAGTATTTATTTTTAAATCCTATTGGATAACTCAGGTATTGTCAAGCGGATTTCCGAATAGACTTGAAACATCTCCCTTTGGAATGACGTGACGTTTGTTGTGAACACGAATAAGCCCCCGGCTGAACAGCCGGAGGCTTGTCTTTTTCACATCATGATTTCTGTATTGGACGTTTCCCAAGGGATGGATACCTACAGCCTGACGATCCGCCGGACATGCAGCTGATCCAGCCATTCTCCCCATTCCTGTTCGTCTTCGTACGGATCGCGGTAAAAAGCCGAACGGGACAGCAGGGGCCAGGCGTCGTCCGTGCTTTCCAACCATTCGCGGTTGCCGTGTCCGGCTTTGCCCGTCCATTCTTCGCCGCCTTTTCCGCTCCACTGGGAATCGGTACGGACCAGTTCTTTTTCGACGGCGTCGGCGGGGAAAAGCAGGCCGAAAACGCTGCTCCAACCGGCAGTCGGTTCGCTCGGCGCCGCTTCTTCAAAGGACGGATTTTCTCCCCAGGGGAAAATCGTGCGGCGTCCGCCTGCGTACAGATATTCCCACTCGTCTTCGGTCGGCAGATCGAATCCTTTTTCAAGCGCCGAATCGCTCCATTCTTCGAAATCTTCCGACTCTTGGCTCAGGCAAACTTCGACCTCTCCGTTCTTGCGCTCGAACCGGTAAGAACGTTCGTAATATCGGTTCGGCCCTTCGCCGGCCCGAAAAACCTCCAGCTGCTTCAGCATCCGGGCATGCCGCTTGCGATCGAGCAGTTCGGGCTGCACGACCGTCCAGCCGACGTAACGTGCATGCCGCTCGGCCAGCATCGGCCCGATCTCCGGGGAACGAACCGGCGACAGGATATGGCGCAGCCGATCTTCTTCGCCTTTGAATTCGGCGGGAATAGGCGACGAAACAGAAGAACCGCCTTCCGTTTCGTCCGTACCCGCCCAATCGGCCCAGCCCAATGTCGGCCGGTCTCCGGGGACGAATGCGAACTCGCTGCCTTTATAGAGGAATACTCCGGTCTCTGTCGTTTGCCCCGCAGCTTCGAATGTCTGCATTTCTCGGAAAACAAAACCATCCGGAAGGCTGCCTTGAAGGTCTTGCAGCATCTCCTGTTTGCGAATCCGGTCCAGCCGGCTCCATTCTTCTCGATTCCATACGTTTATGGTACATAGCCTCCGTCATGCCTGATAAGGCGGATTTTTTGCCGCAGCTTTTTCTTATTATAGCAAACGAAACTCTCTGTCCGCACACCCGACCGAGAAGGCGAATTTTGAGGATGGAAAGCCGGGGTTTCGATCACGGCTCCGAGATAAGGGAGTGCTTGAGCGCGACGCGTTTTGATCTGCATTTTGTGTTCAGAGATTTAGCACGGCCGGAGCGACCCACATTAACGGCAAGCGACATTATTGACGGGGATAGTCGCTTCTTGAATACAAACCAAACAAAGGAAGCCTCATAGTGGATCGAGTATCGGGCTTTAAGAAAAGGTAGTCCTTCCTGTTCCGTTTCGAGATCAGCAAAAAGCCCGCGGACTTCCCTGCTCCAAACCGCCTTACACTTCTTCCCCCGGCGCCACCGGATTGTCGCCATACGCAATCCAGCCGCTCCAGCTTCCCGCCTACAGACGCACGCTTTTAAACCCGGCTTGCTCCAGCGCCAGAATGTTCGGGGCGCGCTGACGCCGGAACCGCAGTACGCGAAGATCTCGGCTTCTTTGTCGATGCCTTCGAAGTGCTTCTCCAGCTCTTCGGTGCTCTTGTACGATCCGCCTTCGTTGAACAAGTCTTTCCAGAAGAAATTGACCGCTCCCGGAATATGCCCGCCGACCGTGTCCATCGTCTCGTTCTAGCCGAGGTAGCGGTCGTACGCCCGGGAGTCGATCAATACCGGAGTGAAAAAGATTACCGGATTCGAGGGTGCGGGCACGGCCCTGCTTTCTTCCCGCTCGCCGCGTTCGGCCGCCATCTCTTCTTCGACGCCGACCACGATCTGTTCGGCGATCGCGAACAATTCTTCCGTTTTAGTTTTTAGAATATCCGCATTATGCCAAAAAAACGACCCCGTTCTCTGCTTTTATGCAGATTTCGAGGTCGTTTTCGGCTTTAAGGCTGCGAATCTTCTTTGGTTACGAGCTTCAAAGGTGCCGGAATGGAGGCCTCCACTTCCTTGCCTTGAAGCACGTCGCGCGCGGCGTTCACGGCCAGTTGGCCGATCAGATCCGGCTGCTGGGCCACGGTCGCGGTCAGTTTGCCGTTCCGGATCGAGGTCAGCGCATCGTCGTTTCCGTCGAAGCCGACGACCGGAATATCCTTGCCCGAGCTTTCGATGGCTTCGATCGCGCCGAGCGCCATTTCGTCGTTATGCGCGAATACGGCCTGCACGCCCGGATTGCCTTGCAGCAGGTTTTCCATGACGGTCAATCCTTTGGTGCGGTCGAAATCGGCCGCTTGGCTGGCGATCACGTCGAGCTGCACGTCGGCAATTTCGTGGAAGCCGCGTCCCCGCTCGCGGGTCGCGGACGCGCCCGGCACGCCCTGCAGCTCGATCACTTTAGCGCCTTCGCCGAGCTGCTGTACCAGATACTCGGCCGCCATCTGTCCGCCTTTGGCATTGTCGGATGCGACAAGCGCCTTCACGTCGCCTTGATCCGCGGAGCGGTCGAGCGCGATAACCGGAATATCCAGCACGTTGGCCGCCTGCACCGCGGAAGAGATCGCGGCCGAGTCGGTCGGATTCACCAGCAGCGCGTTCACGCCCTGCTGAAGCAGATCGTCCACGTCGTTGCTTTGTTTGGCCGAATCGTTTTGCGCATCGACGACGATCACTTCGATTCCCAGCTTTTGCGCTTCCGCCGTCACGCCGTCTTTGAGCGAGACGAAGAACGGATTGTTCAAGGTCGAGATCGACAACCCGATTTTGATCTTGCCGGAGTCGGAGGCATTATCGGTTCTGGCCCATGCCGGCGGCTGCATGGAGCAGCCGGCGAGCATCAGGACCACCAGCAAAGCGGCGAGCGTAGTCGTTAATTTTTTCATAGGGTCACCTTCTTTCTGTTTTAAGCCGACCGCTTGCGGTCGATCAGTACGGCAATCAGGATCACGACGCCTTTGACCACCATCTGGAAAAACGAGGAGACGCCGAGCAGGTTCAAACCGTTGTTCAGCGTGGCGATGATCAGCGCGCCGATCAGCGTGCCGACGATCCATCCGCGTCCGCCCGTCAGGCTGGTTCCGCCCAGCACGACCGCCGCGATCGCGTCCAGCTCGTACGATTGTCCGGCCGTAGGCTGCGCGGAATTCAGACGGGACATCAGGATGGCGCCCGCCAACGCGGACAGCAGGCCGGCCAAGCTGTAGATCATGATCTTGACGCGGTGTACTTTAATGCCCGATACGATGGCCGCTTTTTCGTTGCCGCCGATCGCGTACGTTTTGCGGCCGAAAGCCGTTTTATGCAAAATGGTCCAGAGGATCGCGAACATGATCATCATGGTAATGGCCGGGACCGGAATCCCCAAGAAATAACCGCGGCCGAACAATTGGAACGATAGGTCGTCGCCCAGGCCCGTAATCGGATTTCCGTTGGTGTAGACGAGCGTCAAGCCCCGGAAAACGGTCATCGTGGCAAGCGTCGCGATGAACGGAGCCATTTTGCCTTTCGTGATCAACAGCCCGTTGATCGCGCCCATAATCGCGCCGGCGATACAGCCGATCAGAATCGCCAGAATCGGGTCGACGCCGGCCAGCATGAGATTCGCGACGAAGGCGCTGGATAACGCCAGGATCGAACCGACCGAAAGGTCGATGCCGCCGGTCAAAATGACGAAGGTCATGCCGAACGCGATCAGCGCGTTAATCGCCACCTGGCGAAACAGATTCAGAATGTTAAGCGGTTCCAAAAATGCCGGGTTCAATATGGATACGATCATGACCAGAATGATAAAACCGAGCAATGGACCGAGTTTTTGCGTAACCTCCGATAATTTGAAACGTTTGCCGGAATCGGCTGCGGAAGCTGATTTTTGCATCTTATTGTCCCCCTGTCGCTAAAGTCATAATGTTTTCCTGCGTCGCTTCGCTGCCTGCAAGCTCGCCGCCGATATGGCCTTCATGTATCACGATGATCCGATCGCTCATGCCCAGTACTTCGGGAAGCTCGGAGGACACCATAATGATCGCCACGCCGCGGTCCGTCAGCTCGTTGATCAACTGATAGATTTCACGCTTGGCGCCCACGTCCACGCCGCGCGTCGGTTCGTCGAGAATGAGCAGGCTCGGTCCGATGCCGATCCATTTGGCGATGACGACCTTTTGTTGGTTGCCTCCCGACAGGCTCCTGGCCGGCGTTTCGGCGGACTGCGTTTTGACCTGCAATCGCTTGACCAGCGTATCCACGAACTCGCGCTCTTTGCGCGATGAAATAAAGCCCTTGGACGTAAAACTGAACAGGTTCGGCAGCGCCATGTTTTCGCGAATCGAGAAATCGAGCACAAGGCCTTCGTCTTTGCGGTCTTCGGTAATGAAGCCGATTCCGTGCCGCACTGCGTCTTCCGGGCGGCGGATGTTGATCTTTTTGCCCCGCAGCACGATCTCTCCGCCGTCGAGCTTGTCCAGACCGAAGATCGCCCGCATGATTTCCGTGCGCCCCGCGCCCATCAGACCCGAAAAGCCGACGACTTCCCCGGCCCGGACGTTGAAGCTGACATTTTCGAACAATCCGCGCCGCGTCGCGTTTTTTACTTCCAATATGACGTCGCCGGGCTTCGGATTCCGCTTCGGATAACGCTCGGTCAGTTCGCGTCCGACCATCTTGCGCACGACTTCGTCGAAGTTCGTCGCCGGGATCTCTTTCGTATCCACCGTAATGCCGTCGCGCATCACGGTGATCCGGTCGCAGATCGCGAAGATCTCTTCCATTCGGTGCGAAATGTATACGACGGACACGCCTTCGGCTTTCAGCGAACGAATGATTTCGAACAGCTTGACGATTTCGCGTTCGGTCAATGCCGCCGTCGGCTCGTCCATGATGATGACTTTGGCCTCCGTCATCAACGCTTTGGCGATTTCGATCATCTGCTGCTGTCCGACCGAACAAGCACCGGCTTCCTTGTTCAGCGGCAGATCGACGGACAAGCGCCGAAGCTGTTCACGGGCAAGGCGTTTCATTTTCCGCGTATCCAGCAGTCCGTACGGCAGGTTAAGTTCCCGGCCGATAAACAGATTCTCGAGCACGGTCATTTCCGGCCAAATATTCAGTTCTTGGTGGATAAACGTGATGCCGCGCTTTTCGGCTTCGCCGGGATTCGCGAAATACGTTTCTTTTCCGTCGACCGCGATACGGCCTTCGTCCAGCGCGTGCAGCCCGACCAAGATATTCATCAATGTGGACTTGCCCGCGCCGTTCTCGCCCATCAGCGCATGAACTTCGCCTTCCCCAAGTTCGAAATCGACGCCTTTCAATACCTGGTTCGTGCCGAAAGCTTTATGAATGCCCCGCATTTCGATATGCATGCCGCTTCCTCCTATTCTTCGTTGCCGAAACAAACGCCGGCGTATAAAATACAGTTGGCATAAGGCTTGGCTTCGCCGGTACGGATAATGGCTTTGGCTCCCGCGGTCAGCTTTTTGAACGTTTCATGGCTGCATGATTCGATCGGCGCCGCTTCGAAAGTCCGGTGCATGAAAGCGTAAGCCGCTTCGTTTTGCCCGATCATTTCTTCCGCGATCGTGACTTGCTCGATCTCCATATCGGCGGCCACAATTTCGACCACCTGCTCGAAACCGGGAACGCCGTAGGTCAACGCCAAGTCGATCTTGGGCACGCCGGGCGGCACCGGAAGGCCGAGGTCGGCGATGACGATGTAATCGGTATGCCCCAGATCAGACAAGACTTTGGATATATGGCTGTTCAGTATGCCGTGTTTTTTCATGCCAGCGCCTCCTCCACTTCTTCGCGCTTCGGCATGCCGCCCTGCGCGCCGAAGCGGGTAACGGACAACGAAGCCGCGCGGTTGGCGAACCGCAAGCTGTCCGCGATGCTTTTTCCTTCGGCCAAAGCGACCGCGAATGCCGCATTGAACGTATCGCCCGCCCCCGTCGTATCGACGGCTTCGACCGGATAAGAAGGCACGACCGCTTCCTCTTGTCCGTCGAAATAACGGGCGCCGCGGCTTCCTTCCGTTACGATCAGGCGATTCGGATACTTACGCAAACTTTCGCCGAGCTCCGCTCCGTCGAACAATAGACTCGCTTCGTGCTCGTTCGGAGTCAAATACGCGCAGTTTTCGATCACTTCCGCTTCCACCGGACGGGCGGGCGCGGGATTCAGCAGCAAAGGAACGCCGGACTGCTTGCAAATGCGGCTGACCAGCAGTACGGTCTCGGCCGGAATCTCCTGCTGAATCAATACGATGTCGGCCTGTTCGATCACCGTGCGCGCTTTTTCCACGTATTCGGGCGTGACCTGGCGGTTGGCCGCTTCGACGAAGATGATGCTGTTATCGCCTTCCGCCAAAATGATATGCGCCGTTCCACTTTCGCAATGTGTAACCGGTTCCACATTAGTTACACAAACACCGTTTTGCTTCAGGTTGTCCAAAATGGTCTGCCCCAGCGAATCGTCGCCGACCCGTCCGATCATGGAGACGTCCGCGCCCAGCCGGGCCGCGGCTACCGCCTGGTTGGCTCCTTTTCCGCCCGGCACGGTCTTGAAGCTTTCTCCAAGCACCGTCTCCCCGGCCCCCGGCCGTCTGGAAGACGTTACGACCAGATCCATCGAACAGCTTCCGACCACGACGACGCGCGGCTGTTTTTTCATATATGCGCTCATGCTTATTCCCGCCTTTTTTCTGTTTTTTTAGATAAGCCTAGGATTAAAGGGATAAAACCGCCTGTACGTTAACCGTATCGACTCTGGAAGTCAGCGGTCAACGTATTCGTTCTCCGGCTTTTTTCGCGTACTGCCCCGTTCGACAAACTCGACGGGCATCTGGATATTCCGCAGCTCCACCGTTTGCCCTTCGATCAATCGGATCATCAACTCTGCCGCTTTGTAGCCCATATCGTAAGCGGGTTGGCGGATCGTCGACAGCGGCGGGGACAATAGTCCGATCAGCGGAATATCGTCAAAGCCGATAATCTGCACCTCTTCCGGTACCTTTTTCCCTAACCGGAGCGCTTCGTGCAGTACGGCGATCGCCGCCATATCGTTGCTGGCGATTACCCCGTCCGTATCGGGAAACGAAGCGAACAGCTCTTTCGCTTTCTCCTCCGCCTCCTTCAGCGCGAACGACGCGGTCCGAATCACTTCGTAGGCGACTCCCGTGTCTTGAAGCACTTCGACGGCCCCCTGAAAGCGATCCTGCGCCGGACGGATATGCGCCGGGCCTTGCAGTACGGCGATTCGGCGGCTGCCCCGCCCGATGATCTCCTGTGCGGCGATCCGGCCGCCTTCGCGTCCGTCCGCATAGACCGCAGGGCGGTCGCTGGAGATCCGATCCAAAAAGACGACCGGTATTTTTAAACGGCGATAAAAGTCCATGCCCGGAAAATTGGTGGACGCTATGATGCCGACCGCGTTATTTTGCACGAACGTCTGGATATAATCGCGCTCTTTCTGCTCGCTTTCGTCGCTGTTGCCGAAGATCAGACGGAATCCGCTTTCCTGCATCCGGTCTTCCACGCCCCGGGCCAGCTGCGGGAAATACGGGTTCGTAATATCCGGCAGCAGCAATCCGATCAATTTCGATTTGCGCTTGTACAGGGAACGGGCCACCTCGTTGGGCGTGTAATTCAGTTCTTGAATCGCCTTTTCCACCATGCGGCGCGTATCTTCGTGCACATAGCCGGTTTCGTTGAGCACCCGCGATACGGTAGCTACCGATACGCCTGCGTGTTTTGCGACATCTTTTATCGTGACCATGCTTTTCACCTCGAATGAGTAACCGGTTACACATAAAATATCATAAGTTTAAACCGCTTTCAAGACTTTTAGAAACGAAAGCGAATAAAAGGTTAACCGATTCGTCGGCTAAGCCTTGATCGATTAGTTGGACGGCCAATGTGCGGGCAGCAGGCTGAAGCGTGATTCTCTTCTCATCGAACTTATTTGCACGTTGGGTGCAATTCCGTTCCAACACCGATATGCCGTACGTGCCGTCGCGATCGGATTATCCCCATACGAGATCCAATCGCTCCAGCTTCCCGCGTACAGCTCGGTCCTGCGAGCGGATCGTATTTGCGTGGGTGCCGGAGACGACTGCGCATGAAGCGAGTCGTTTTTCATATAAAAATCAGGCGTTCGTGTCGGTCATGGCCGGAAGATGAATCTCTTTGACGCAGGCAGCCGGGGATAAACCGATCAGGCAGTTTGTCAAATCGACCACGTCCTGCAAAGGAATACGTGTCCCCCCATAAGCCTCCAATGCGCGCTCCCGTCCCTCTGCATACGGAATCTCGGCAGCCAACTCGCCCGGATTGATGCAGGTGACAGCGATCCGATCCTGACGCAAATGTTCGCGCAGCGCTTCACCGATGCCGCGGATTGCGAATTTTGAAGCTACGAAGGTCACTTGGGTATTGTTCGCGCTGCTCAATCCCGCTGTCGAGCCGATCAGGATGATCCTGCCGGAATCGGACCGACGCAGATTCGGCAGAAGGCCCTGCAGGCACACGATCGCGGAAGTAATATTGGTCTGAATCATGCGGCTGATGTGCTCGGGTGCGTCTCGATCGAAGGTGTAGTGATCCTCGAAACCTTCTTTTTCCCAAATGCCTACATTGTAAACAACCACGTCCAGCTGCTCCTGTTGAACGTGCTCAAAAATGATAGGGGCGGCTCCCGTTTCGGACAGGTCGGCCGGAATCCAGATTCGTTCGACGCCGTCTTGCAGCTCGAGGCTGGACGGACGGCTCCGCGATACCAACCATATTTTATCCCCCGCCTTGGGCAATCCTCTTGCAAAAGCATCTCCGAGTCCTTGGCTGGCTCCGAAGATGAGATGACTTTTCATGATCGATTCTCCTTTATTTGCTTTTTGGTGTGCTTGTGCCGTTCATCAATGTCTGCTCACTCGTCAGCATATAATACTCGCTCGAAATTGTAATGAAGATTTCATTAAAACGGGAAAGCGGGCTTTTGAACTTCGTACGCTTACTTCATCGCCGTTCGGCTCATATTCGTAAACGACGGGGCGCCCTGAAAACCCATTTTTTGATACAAATTCGCCGCAGGATTGCCAACCGTAACGCATAATTTAACGACATCCGAGCAGGAACCGGCCTGCTTTTTGACATAACGCAGCATAAATTCCGCGATCCCCAAGCCCTGATGCGAAGGCGCGACACCGATCTCCGCGATCTCTGCGAATCCAAGCGGCATTTGCTCGCCCACTCCCGCCAGACAAACGCCGATTGCTTCTTCGCTGAGATCTTCTGTCACATGGATGGACAGGTTCCGATGCCGATACACATCGAGCACGTATCGAATATTTTCCAACAGTTCGTCTTCACTGGGCGTGCCGAACGATTCATAATCAATGCCTCCTTCATAGGCCCGCCGCATCAGATTTTTGATCGGATTCAGGTCTGTCGAGTCGTTCAATTCATACAGTGTCAACCCTTGCGCCAGCTCGGGAGCGTCTTGGCATCCGGTCGGACTGCACATCACTTGACGAATCGTTTGAGCTTCGAATCCAAGGCAGAGCAGAATATCGACATCCTTTTGCAGCACACCGTTGATCTGCCGAACTTCTATGCCTAAGCTGCTGATCAGCGCCGTCCAGAACACCTTCCGGTCTGCGGCTGGCGGAATCAGAAACGGGTACATCAATGTATCTCCAAGCTGAATAATTCCGCCGAACCGTTTATCTTCTTGCATAAGCCAATAACACTCTTCCGTAAACTTCGTATCGTCTAAACGCGCCTTCCAGTCGTACCACATCTCGATATCCGCAGCCGAATAGATCACCTGATTCAGAGCGAATTCGTCTCGATCCGCTCGTTCCAATCGATATATCGTCATAGAATGTCCTCTCTTTCTTCAGTCATTCAGGGCCGTTCAACCAAGCACGACTGACTCGCCGAGCTCTGTCCCTATCGATCTGATCGTAAATCAAATCTGAAGTCGCCAATGAACCGTTCTTGCTGCGAAGCAATAATCATGAAAAAGGAATAGAGACTGAGAGAGGACGGATAATGAAAAAGAAGCGATTCCAGGCCTTGATCACGGCTTGGAATCGCTTCTTTTTATGGTCTTGAAATCTTAGACCTCTTCCCCCGTCGCCACCGGATTATCGTCATACGAAATCCAGTCGCTCCAGCTTCCCGCGTACAGCCGCACGCTCTTGAAGCCCGCCTGCTCCAACGCCAGGATGTTCGGAGTCGCGCTCACGCCGGAGCCGCAGTACACGACGATCTCGGCTTCTTTGTCGATCGCCTCGAAGTGCTTCTCAAGCTCCTCCGTACCCTTGTACGATCCGTCTTCGTTGAACAGGTCTTTCCAGAAGAAATTGATCGCTCCGGGAATATGGCCGCCGACCTGATCCATCGTCTCGTTCTGGCCGAGGTAGCGGTCGTGAGCGCGGGAATCGATCAGCACCGGGGTGAAAAAGACTTTGGGATTGGCAGCGGCCGGAATCTCGATATCCTGCACCGGCACTTCGCCGCGCTGGGCGGCCATTTCTTCGTGTACGCTCTCCACGATCTGTTCGGCTTTGAGCGTGCCGACGATGCGCTGCACTTCGTCCACGTCGGTCAGCAGATGAGGCTGTACGTTCGCCGTGAAGGTCGAAGGCACGCGGACCGCCTGCTTGTCGTCCACCGGGAAGCCCGCCTGTTTCCAATTCGAGAATCCGCCATCCAGCACAGCGACGTTCTCGTGTCCGATCCAGCGCAGCATCCACCACAGCCGGGCCGCGTTCATGCCGCCTTCATCGTCGTACGCGACAACGCGCGTATCGTTGCCGATCCCGAGCTTGGCCAGTTTCGCCGCGAACGCTTCCGGATCCGGCAGCGGATGACGGCCTCCGTGATCGCCGGCCGGCGCGGACAGATCCTGCTTCAGATCCAGATGGATCGCTCCCGGGATATGCTCCTGGGCGTAAGCTTCGCGGCCTGCTTCGGGCTGTCCCAGGGTAAAGCGGCAGTCCACGATCGTCTGCCCGGGTTCGTACAACCTTGCGAGCAGCCATTTGTTCGATACGATACTTTGCATGTTGATTCGATCTCCTCTCCGCAGCGTAAGTTTTTTCTCAGAATAGCACCTTCGCCGCGGGAAATCCAACGAATCGCTTCCGGGAAATTTTGTCTGTTTTTGATTTAGTCATAAAACTCGAACGCGGACCTGTATGGTTACTAAAGGTTATGGTATAGTAACAAGTAATACATTCAGGAGGGAGGCAGCAGACTTGGGAAGGCGCTGAACGATCATTTTACGTTAACCACCGTTTCTTGGACCTGTCTCTTTCAACCGGAAATCCCGTTGGAGAGGCGGAACTGTCGCAATCGTTAAAATTTCATTGGAGGTGAACCCCTCGTACGAGGGAACTTATTGGACCTAATGACAATCGTCAATTTATTGATTCTGGCCGTACTGCTCGCGCTTACCGCCTTCTTCGTCGCTTCGGAGTTCGCGGTCGTCAAGGTACGGATCTCCCGGCTTGACCAGCTGATTACGGAAGGCAGCAAGAAAGCCGTAATCGCCAAAAAGGTCGCCGGCGACCTGGACTATTATCTGTCCGCCTGCCAGCTCGGCATTACCGTCACGGCGCTGGGACTCGGCGCGATCGGCAAACCGGCCGTCGAGCTGCTGCTGTATCCGGTCTTCGACTGGCTCAATGTCTCGGCATCCGCTTCGTCGGTCGCTTCGTACGCCATTGCCTTTTTCCTGGTGACGTTTCTGCACGTGGTTGTCGGCGAGATGGCTCCGAAGACGCTGGCGATCCAGTATGCGGAAAAGATGACGCTGCTGCTGGCCTCCCCGCTCTATTGGTTCGGACGCGTCATGTATCCGTTCATCTGGGCGCTCAACGGCGCGGCGCGCGTGCTGCTTCGCCTGTTCGGGGTCAAGCCCGCGGGACACGACGAAGTGTATTCCGAAGACGAATTGAAGATCATCATGGCGCAGAGTTACGAAGGCGGCGAAATCAATGAAACGAAGCTGTCTTACATGGAAAACGTCTTTTCGTTCGACGAGCGCGTAGCGCGCGACATCATGGTGCCGCGTACGCAGCTGGTCACGATCGACAAGGATATGGAATATGCGGAATTGATCAAGGTGCTCGACGAGAACTACTATACCCGCTATCCGGTCACCGAAGAAGGCAGCAAAGACCGGATCATCGGGGTCGTCAACGCGAAAAAGATGCTCCCTCACATCATCGTCGGACGCGCGCGCAGACTGGAAGAGTTTATCCGCCGCATTCCGATCGTATCGGAAGCGACGCCGATCCAGGAAGCGATGCTCAAAATGCAGCTGGAACGCATGCATATGGCGCTTGTGGTCGACGAGTACGGCGGTACCGCCGGCGTCGTGACCATGGAAGACGTGCTGGAGGAATTGGTCGGCGATATCCGCGACGAATTCGATGCGGACGAGATCGCCGAAATCCGGCAGACGGGCGAACGCCAATACGCGGTCAGCGGACTGGTGCTGCTCGACGAGCTGGAGAAGCGTTTCGGCATCACCTTCGAAGAGCGCAGCGATACCGATACCATCGGGGGCTGGATTCAGCACCGGATGGGAACCGCGGCTCTCGAAGGCGAAACGCTGCCGGAGAACGACCATGTCTGGACCATTACGGAAAAAGACGATCTGCAGATCAAACGGGTGCAGCTCAGCTACACCGAGCAGTAACCCGGGCCCGATCGGTCGTCGAAGTCCCCTGATTCAATCTAACCGAATATCCAAATCCCAATTACGCTGGAGGTGAATCCCTCTTTTTCGAGGGAATTTATTGGACGGATCAATTGCATTAAACCTTTTTCTGGTCGCCGTGTTTATCGGTCTTACCGCTTTTTTTGTCGGCGCGGAATTTGCCATACTGAAAGTCCGGATGTCGAGACTTGACCAACTGGTCGCGGACGGCAACAAAAAAGCCGTCATGGCCAAAAAAGTCGCGCAGGACTTGGACTATTACTTGTCCGCCTGTCAGCTCGGCATCACGATTACCGCACTGGTGCTCGGCGCGCTCGGGGAACCGACGGTCGAGAAGATGCTGCACCCGGTCTTCAATCATTTCGATGTGCCGGAAACGGTCGCAACCGTGCTTTCCTACGGAATCGCCCTGGCACTTGTCACTTTCCTGCATGTGGTCATCGGCGAATTGGCTCCCAAGACGCTGGCCATCCAGTTTGCCGAGAAGATGACCTTGATGCTCGCTCCTTCGCTGTACCGTTTCGGCCGAATGACGGCTCCTTTCATTCGTCTGCTCAACGGTTCCGCCGCCCTGCTGCTCCGGTTGTTCGGCGTCAAGCCGGCCGGACACGAATCGGTTCACTCGGAAGAAGAACTGAGATGGCTGGTCGAACAGAGCTACGAGAGCGGCGAGATCAACAAGACGGAGCAGGGATATCTGCGCAACATCTTTGCTTTTGACGATCGTACGCTTCGCGAGATCATGATTCCCGAGCACAAGATCGTCAAGATCCCCAAAGAAGTGCCGCAGAGCGAACTGGTCGAAAAATTGAGCGAGCACGAGTATACGCGTTATCCGGTTACGAACGGCAACCCGGATACGTTTATCGGTTTCGTGCACAGCAAGGAAGTGCTGACCGCCATTGCGGCGGGCAGAGACGGACGGATCGAAGGGTTTATCCATGCGCTTCCCCAGTTTACCGAGACGGCCACCCTGCGCGAAGTCATGCTTGCCATGCAGCAGAGCCGCGTGCATATGGCTTCCGTGACGGACGCTTCCGGGCGGACGATCGGTCTGGTCACCATGGAAGACATTCTGGAAGAGATCGTCGGCGATATTCGCGACGAAGCGGACGGCGTCAGACTGCCGCTTGCTCCTCTCTGATCGCGGTGCGGGCGGATGCGTCCACCTGACGCCCCGTTCGAAACGGCTCCGGCTGCCCTTTGCGGCAGAACGGAGCTTTTTTATGTTTTTCTTTTCGAATCCGGATGAAATCGTTTCTTTTTATTCGATTTTTGTGCCGCTCCCCCTCTAATGTGGGTAATAGAGTTATTGAGGTCGTTTTGTGCCGGACGGCTGCTGCCGCGACCACGCCGGCAGCAGCGGCAAGCACGGCGCACCCGGCAGGTTTGACTTTGACCCTTCCCAAGCTCTATGATTTTTACAGAATCTTAAATGGTATTTTCCGGTTCACGCATTCCACCCCCCGAGGAGGTCGACCCTATGATCGAACAGGATACGATTGCAAAAGAATGGAATTCCGAAGAAGTCGCGCAGATGCTGGAAGAGCATCGCGCCTTCTACGATACCGACCGAACACGGAGCTACAAATTCCGCATTCGGCGTCTGGAGAAACTCAAAGCCGCCATCCAGCGTTACGAACCCGCACTGCTCGAAGCGCTGCAGGAGGATCTGGGCAAACCGGCTTTTGAAGCCTACACGACCGAGATCGGTTTTGTCTTGAACACCATTACGGAGATCAGCAAAGAGCTCTACCGCTGGTCCAAGCCGCAGCGCGTACCGACACCGATTACGCTGGCCGGCGCAAGCAGCTTCGTGATCAACGAACCTTACGGAACCGTGCTGATTATCGGTCCGTTCAACTATCCGTTCCAGCTGGTCATGGAACCGCTGGTCGGCGCGATCGCGGCCGGCAACTGCGCGGTCGTGAAGATGTCCGACAGCACGCCGAACGTCTCGCGCGTCGTGAAGCAGCTGCTTGCCGACGTGTTCGAAGACCATTATGTCCGGGTCGTCGAAGGCGGCAAAGATACGGTCAACGCGCTGATCAACTCGCCGTTCGACTATATCTTCTTCACGGGCAGCACGGAAGTGGGCCGGATCGTCGCCCAAGCGGCGGCCAAACAGCTGATTCCGGTAACCCTGGAACTGGGCGGCAAAAGCCCGGCGATCGTCGACAAACAAGCCGATCTGCGCATGGCGGCCAAGCGGATTATCTGGGGCAAGCTCGTGAATGCCGGCCAGACCTGCATTGCGCCGGATTATGTACTCGTCCACGAGAGCAAGAAGATCCAGCTTCTGATTGCGCTTAAGAACGCGATCCGCGAGTTCCTCGGCGAAGACATGTGGAGCAGCCCGGACTTCGGCCGGATCGTCAACCATCGCCACTTCGACCGTCTGACCGAAATCCTCGAGAAAGACAAGGACAAGATCGTCTTCGGCGGAAACGGCGACCGCGAAACGAAGTTTATCGAGCCGACGCTGCTGGATATCGATTCCTGGGATGCCGCGAGCATGCAGGAAGAATTGTTCGGACCGATTCTGCCGGTGCTGACTTACACCGACCTGAATGACGCCATCCGCCAGGTAAACTCCCATCCGCGGCCACTGTCGCTCTATCTGTTCACGACCGACGAAGAAGTCCAGAACCGCGTACTGGAGAAAGTTCCGTTCGGCGGCGGATGTATCAACGACACGCTGCTGCATGTCTCGAACCCGCATCTGCCGTTCGGCGGAACAGGAGCATCGGGCATGGGTGCCTATCACGGCATGCACACCCTGAAGACGTTCTCGCACCAGAAAGGTATCCTGAAAAGACCTTCCGCCGAAAGCGGATCGACGATGTTCTTCCCTCCTTACGGCGATGAACAGCTCAATATGGTGAAAAAACTGCTCAAATAAGATCTGCATACCGGTCCGCCGCAAAGCGGCTCCGGTACCCGCCAAAGCCGTTTCCCGCGGAAGCATTCCGCCGGGAAACGGCTTTTTGGCGTATGGGCACGTACAGTTTGCCGCCTTAGCCGGATTGGCTCCGATTCCGATACCCCCGCTGCAACATTTTGTCTCCCGGCAGCGTCTAGGGCAGTAAGAACGACAAACGAAGCGGAATATTCCCAGCCGATCCTGCGCCCGTCCGCCAACCCGAGGAGGAATCATCCATGAATAAGAAAAGCGTAAGCTCCGTATTGGCAGTGTCCGTACTGTCCTTGTCGCTTGGCGGCCAACTGTTCGCGGCGGGTGCCGGATTCGGCGACCTGAACGGCGTCACCGGCAAGTCGAAGATCGAATCGCTCAAGAACCAACAGCTCGTCAAAGGAGTGAGTCCTTCGTCATTCAATCCGCAGGGTATCCTGAATCAGGCGCAGGGCGTGCAGTTCATCGCCGGCGGCCTGCGGCTCAGTCTGGCGGCCGTCTCGTTCGAAGCCGGCAAAGTGCCGATGGCGAGCGATTTGTTCCCGTCTATCCAAGACGACGCCTGGTATGCGGAAGCGTTTATCAATGCGCACTTCAACGGAATCGAGATCCCGGAATCCGTCGATCCTTCCGCCCCGATGACCAAAGAAACCTACACCCATTATCTGATGCAGGCGATCGAGAAGACTCATAATCTGCCGAAGATCAAGCTTATTCCCAAAGCGATCGGCGACGAAGACGAGCTGACGGTCGAGTACCAGGGTTCGATCCAGCGGGCGCTCGCTCGCGGCCTGGTGAAGCTCGATCCCCAAGGCGATTTTCATCCGAAGTCCGAAATCACCCGCGCCGAAGCCGCCGTCATGCTGTACGACTCCCTCGAATTCCTGAAGAATCTGCCGGAAGCTCCCGATTCCGCGCCGGACATGCCGGCAGATTCGGATCAACCTGCCGAATAAAGGTCGGAATCGGCCGGCGTTCGGAACGCTTTCTTCGAACCGGAATCAAGCAGACTGCGCGATTGAAGGACGGTATTCTTCGCGCCCGAAAAGCGGCTCCTTTGAAGGGAGCCGCTTTTCGGCCATTTCTTATTCGCGGCGGCGCTGCCGTCGGCGTCTGTTACAAGTCGCCCACTTCGCCCAGCGCTTCCTTCAACTGCCCGCCGAGCCGTTCCCGGAAAGCTTTCCAGTTCTCCTCGTCCGCACCAAGCGCTTCCGGGCCGTAATCTTCGGCGATCTGGATGCGCACGTGCCGGTCGTTGACTTCGCCGAGCCTTTTTTGCACGTTTTTGAAACGTTCGGCCTCTTCGGCCTGTTTGTCGCCAAGCGCGAACGCCGCCGCTTCCGCCGTATATCGGCAGCGCTTGGCCGCGATCCGCACTTGATGCAGCGCTTCCAGCGCCGGTTCGCTGTATTTGCCTTCCCGATCCGATGTCACCTGATAAACATGCCGCCGTTTGCGGTAATCGTCTTTCAGCTCGCGCATGCTGGCGCCAACGTCGGCACGTCCGACCAACTCCGGCAGGCTGTCCTGCAGGAATGCTTTCCACCGGCGATCCAGCTTCCCGTTCACGATCTTCGGCAGCTTGGCGCTCAGTTTTTTACGCCGGCCGCGCCGCTCTTCCTTTTCCAGCTTGGCCATGCGTTTGAACAATCCGGCTTCTTCTTCGCGTCCGGCTTCCCGGGATTCTTTTCGCAGCTGTTTGAACTCGCCGATCAGCACGTCCGCGTCCCGCACCCGGCCGAAGCGCTTTTGCGCCTGCTTGATCGGGCGGTACAATCCCGTCTCGTCGTCGGGATCGAGCACCGGCAGCAGCGTCAGCAGCTTGCGCGCGCTCACCCTGGCTTGATGCACGTCTTCCACGTCATAGTCTTTCAAAGCGGCCCGGCTGCGCTTGCGGAATTCCGCATACAACTCGTCCAGCGCTTCCCGCCACTGTTCGAGCAGCTCCGGCATATCTTCCTGAATCGTCAATACGTATTGATCTTGTTCGTTGCTCATTCGATTCGACTCCTTTTCTGTGGGCTCCCTCTATATGCTCCATCGCTGTCTGTACCTACCATTACCCGAAAAAAGTCTCGTCGAGCTGATATTTCCGGCCGTCTTTCGGTTATATGGATAAGAGAAAGCGAGGAATATCGATGCTGCAGCCTTATTTGGATTCGATCAACTCCGCCGTGCTTTGGTTTCCGCTTGCTGCAGCGCTGTTTACGCTGCCTTTTCTGATCGTGCAATTCCGGCGTCACGGGTATATCAACAAATGGCGCGGCTTTGTGCTTTATTTGTTTTTGTTGTATTTGATGTGCGCTTATTTTTTGGTCCTCCTGCCTTTTCCGGATTCCGTGCATAACGAATCGCCCGGCGGATCGACCGTACAGCCGATTCCGTTTCGGTTCGTTTCGGACATCCTGCGCGAATCGGCGGTCGTTCCCGGCCAACCTTTGACTTACATACGCATATTTACCGAATTCGCTTTTCTCCAGGTAGCTTTCAACGTGCTGCTCACGATTCCGTTCGGCTTGTTCGTGCGCTACTATTTTCGGGCTTCCGCGCTTCTTTGCCTGCTCGCCTCGTTTCTGCTGTCCGCCTTTTTCGAGATTACGCAGTTGACCGGCGTGTTCGGAATTTTCGATTATCCGTACCGGTTTTTCGACGTCGACGACCTGATCGCCAACACGGCCGGCGGCATGCTTGGGGTGCTGGCCGCGGAGTGGGTAAGCCGTCGCCTGCCGAACATGGAGCGATTGGACGACGGCGTGGACCTGCTTGGGAAAAGGGTCTCGTATTCCCGCCGGATGCTGGCTTTCTTCATTGACTATTTCATATGGAACATTCCGTTGAACATGCTGACGGGAGAACGGGAGCCGCCGGGGCTGTTTGCCTACTGGCTCGTGACCGGCGCTTACTTCATCCTGCTGCCGTTATGGACCAAAGGCTTCACGCCGGGCAAATGGCTGGTGCGCATCCGTATCGTCGGGTCGGCAGGCGATACGCCTTCCCTTCGTGAACTTGCCATGCGGCAGGGTCTATTGTACGGCGCCCTCGGCAGCCTTCAGCTGCTCCCGGCTTCGGCGGGAAGCGGCATTGCCGCGGGAGTGCTGGCGCTGGTCGTATTGATCCTGAACGCCGGCTTCGCCATCCATCTTTTTCTCTGCGTATTCAAACCCGGCAGACCGCTTTTTTACGAAAAACTTAGCGGAACGAAGCAGCGGATCGCGGATAAAAAAAATTAGCGGTCGATTCGCGTCGAGCGGATGCGAAAAGACGGTTCGATGCCCTTTTCAGATTCCGAATCTTATGAAAAAGCCTCCCGTATGCCGGGAGGCTTCCTTTTGGCCGAATATTTCACGCCGATCGGCAAACGAGCGTTTTTTTCGGTCGGACTGCTTTATTTCTCGCGAATTACGATTTTGCCGATCGCATGGTGGCTTTCGCTTTTGGCGTGTGCATTGCGCAGCCCTTCTTCGCTCAGCCAATGCGTCGAGTCGATCACCGGCTTCAGCTTGCCCTGTTTGATCAGATCGGCCAGTTTCTCGAGCTGTTCGCCTTTGGGCTCCATCATAAAGTGGGCCGTATGGATGCCGAGATCTTTGGCCAGATTCTCGTCGGGCTTTTCAAGGATCGAGACCAGATGGCCGCCCGCTTTCAGCACCTTGAAGCTTTTGTGCTGAATATCGCCGCCCATCGTATCGAGTACCATATCGTAATCCGAGAGTACCTCGGAGAAGTCTTCTTTTTTATAATCGATAAAATGGTCCACTCCTAGCGACTTCAGCAGCTCTTCGTTCTTGCCGCTGGCCGTCGAAGCCACTTCGGCCCCCAGGTATTTGGCAATCTGGATTGCCATCGTACCGACGCCGCCGGCTCCCGCATGAATCAGCACCTTGTCGCCCGCTTTGACTTTGCCGTGATCCACCAGCGCCTGCCAGGCCGTCATTCCCGCAAGAGGAATCGCTGCCGCTTCTTCGTAACTCAGATTTTCCGGTTTTTTGACGACAATGTCCGCGTCTACCGCCACATATTGGGCATAGGTTCCGAACACTCTCGGCCGGGCAAATACGGGATCGCGCGGCTTGAAGCGGCTTACATTGTCTCCCACTTCCTTGACAATACCGGCCACGTCGCCGCCCAGAATCAGCGGAAACTCGCCGGCAGCCGCGCCGAGCGCCCCTTCCCGGATCTTGGTATCCACGGGGTTCACCGATGTCGCATACAGCTTGATCAGGATCTGGTTCGCATCGATCTTCGGTTCGGGTACATTCTGCTCACGCAGCTTATCCGGTCCGCCAAACTCGTTAATCACGATTGCTTTCAAATTTCATCCTCACCTTTCTGTAGCAGGGTTGGCTCTGCTTCCCCTGCTATTACCCCTTTCTTTTGTTAAAACCCTGTAAAACGTGAAAAACCCTTCTTCCGATAGGGAAAAAGGGGTCGAACGGGCTTGTTTCGGCAATGTCAAGTTGTAAACGGCGTTCGCGGGAACCGGGTACAAAGCCGAGTCGCCGGGTCTAAATCAAATCTCGGCTGCAGCCTATCGATATGGGCTTCTGGCTTCTATCCGTTTCTCCGGCGTTCCAACACGCGGATATCGTACGGAGCGAGTTCCAGTTCCGCTCCAACCTGCCCGCCGCTGTGGAGATCGCGGTAGACCCGGCGATCCAGCGGGAAAATCACGGCTTCCGGCGTATAGTTCTGGACAAACACGAAGTCGTTCTCTCCATCCGTACGCAGATGTGCCGACGTGCCGGATGGCAGGGCGACATCAAGCGTCCGTTCGATTCCGGCACGCCGCACCAGCGCGGAATAGAAATCGTCGTGGAACGAACCGCCGGTGCGGGCTGCCATATAATAGGCTTCGCCGCTGCCGAAGCGGTTGACGGTCAGCGCGGGACGTCCCGCATAGAAATCGGACACGTATTCCGCCAGACTTTCCGCGTTCTCCAGATGGATCAGATCGCACATCTCGGAAATCCCGTATTCGCCGGACAGTCCGAGTTCGCCGCGGCCGTTCAGACGCAGACCGTTCCGGTCGCGGTCATGCAGCCCTTCCAGCTCTTCCGACCAGATGCCCAGCACGCTGCGCAGAGGTCCCGGGAATCCGCCGAGGAAGCACAGGTCGGTCTCGTTCACGATGCCCGACCAGTAGGTGACAACGAGCGTTCCGCCGTTTTCGACGAACTTCTCCAGACGCTCGCCTACGCCTTCGCGCACCATGTACAGCATGGGAGCCACAATTAATTTGTACTTGGCAAAATCGGCATCCATGCTGATGACATCCGTCGGCACGCCGAGCTTCCACAGCGCTTCGTGATGGCTCTGCACGGTCTGCTCGTACTTCACGCCCATATTGCGCGGACCCTGCGAGTCGTTGACGGCCCAGCGGTTCTCCCAATCGAAGATGACCGCCGTCTCGGCCGGTACCGACGTCCCGACAACCCGGTCCATGCCTTCGAGCACGGATCCGACGTCCGTCACATCCCCGAATACCCGGGTATGTTCGTTCCCTACGTGATCGACGACCGCGCCGTGCAGCTTCTCGCTCGAACCGCGGCTCTTGCGCCATTGGAAATACTGGACGCTGTCCGAACCGTGTGCAACAGCCTGCAGCGAAGAGAGCAGGTGAACGCCCGGACGCTTCAGTTTGCTGACGTCCTGCCAATTGGTCAGGCTCGGCGTGCTCTCCATCAGCAGGAAAGGTCGGCCGCCCTTGATCGACCGGACGATATCGTGCATCATGGCAATCTTCGCGGCCTGCTTCGATTCCGTATCGGCATCGTGCCAGGTCGGGTAGCTGTCCCAGGACAGGAAATCGAGGGCGTCCGCGAATTTCCAGTAGTCCAATCCTTCGTAAAATTCCATGAAGTTGGTCGTGACCGGAAGATCGGGATTGATCTCCCGCAGCGGCACCGTTTCGTGCTTGACGAAATCGACCGTGCGCTGCGTGACGAACCGGCGCCAATCGAGGTTCATCGCATGCACCTGCTTCTCGCCGTGCGGAGCCGGCGATTCGACCTGCGACCAATCCGTTACGGTGTGGCTCCAGAACGTTGTCCACCAGGCATGATTCAGCTCGTCGAGCGTACCGTACTTCTCCTGGACGAATGCGCGGAACTCGGCTTGGCACAGCCCGCAGTGGCAGTCGCCGCCGAACTCGTTGGAAATATGCCAACCGATGACGGCCGGATGCTGCGAATAACGCTCGGCCAGCTTGCGGTTGATGATCGACGTCTTCTCGCGGTAGACCGGCGAAGTCGGACAATGATTATGCCGGAATCCGAACAGATTGCGGACGCGGTTCTCTTCGGTGCGCAGCACTTCCGGATACTTCTGCGCCATCCAAGCCGGCCGTGCGGCGCTCGGCGTCGCGAGCAGCGCGTAGATGCCGTTTGCCGCGAAGCGGTCCAGCACCTGATCGAGCCATTCGAACGTGAACACGCCTTCTTCCGGCTCCAGCATGGCCCACGAGAAAATGCCGACGGACATGACATTGCATTTGGCCAACTTCATCAGGCGGATATCTTCTTCCAGCACTTCGGGGTAACGGAGCCACTGCTCCGGATTGTAATCGGCTCCGTGCAGCATATGCGGAACTTTGTCGCTCACAGGCGGGTAAACGTAGGTCACTTGGGTCACTCTCCTTCTGATATATGAAAAAAGGGGGGATGGCGGTTGGGGGATGTGGCGGTTGGAACGCACTGCGGACAAAGGGGGTTTCGATCGCTGTTGAAATTCGATTCTCCTTGATTGTACAAAACAAGCTGTAGGGTGAGAATCGAATTTCAAAGGCGAACGCTCCGCTTCTGCACCTCCCTTTGTCCTCCGCTTGCCGACCGCCATGGAGATGGGTGGAGAAGGGCAAGATCTTTATCCATTAAGTTTCGCGCTGCCGGAACGATTTCCTCTATCGGGGTTTGTCCGGCTTGGCGAACAACAGCCGGTCCTCTCCCCTTCTCGGAGTCGAAGGGAACGGCTGAACGAGTTATGCGGCATTCGCGCTTTCTTTGGTAAAACTCGGCAGCGTGCGTACCGAGCGAAGGGGTGAAAGAGTCAAAGATCGCCTTTGAACCCTGATTTTCACCGCTATGTGTGTAATAAAATCGGAAAATCAGGGTGAGACAGCGATCGCAGACCTTTCACCCCGCAGCGCCCAAGTACGCACACCCACCGCCGTTTTTTGCAAAAGCAGCCGGATTCCGGGATGACGGTCGGATCAGCCTTTCACCGAGCCGACGGTCATGCCTTTGACGAAGTATTTTTGCAGGAACGGATAGACGATCAGGATCGGCGCGCTGCCGATAAAGATCTGGGCCGCTTTGACGGTTGTCTGCGAGATCAATTCCATTTCCTTCGGATTCATGCTCATGGAACTCATATCCTGCTGAATGATAACCGTCTGAAGGAACGTGGCGAGCGGGAAGTCTTTGGCATTGTTGAGATACAGCAGTCCGTCGAACCAGGAGTTCCAATGAAACACCATGCTGAACAGCGCCACGGTCGCGATCGAAGGCAGGGAGATTGGCAGGAAGATGCTGAACAATGTGCGGAAATGGCCGGCTCCGTCGATCAGCGACGCTTCTTCCAGTTCTTTCGGAATCCCCCGGAAGAAATTCAGCATCAGGATGACCAGGAACGTATTTACCGCACCCGGCAGGACCAGCACCCAGAACGAATTGATCAGGCCCAACTTTTGAATCACGATATAAAAAGGAACCAGGCCGCCGTTGAAGATCATACTGAACACGAACAGCCAGGAGTAGACGTCGCGTCCTTTGAATACGCTGTTTTCTTTGGACAGGGCGTATGCGGCGAGGAACGTAATCAGCAGCGTCACCGCGGTACCGACAACCGTACGCAGGACGGATACCCAGAGCGAATGCAGGAACAGCGGATTGGCGGCTGTTTTTTTGTAGGCTTCCAGCGAGAAACCGACCGGCCAGAGACCGACGAGATTGGCATCCGCGGCCGCTTTGGCACTGAACGAGACGGCCAGAACGTGAATCAGCGGAATGATGCACAACACGGCGAGAAAGATCAGAAAGCAGGTATTCAAGACGCTGAAGATGCGGTAGCCTTTCGTTTTATGATACATGGAATTCCCTCTTTCCCCGGATACGGACCGCGCGGCTGCGCGGCGTCCGAATTAGAAAATGCGATACCCGGCCCATTTGTAGGCGAGACGATACGAGATCAGGATCAGAACCATGCTGATCATCGATTTGAACAATCCGACTGCCGTTCCGAAGCCCATTTCCCCGTTGAGGATCGCTGTCCGGTACACGAAAGTATCGATGATGTCGCCTTTTTCATACACGAGCGGGTTGTACAGGTTGAAGATCTGGTCGAAACCGGCGTTGAGTACGTTGCCGAGTGCGAGTGTGCCGACCACCATCAGAATAGGAATCAGCGACGGAATCGTAATATGCAGCGTCTGCTTCAAGCGCGTTGCGCCGTCGATCTCGGCCGCTTCATACTGGGAAGGATCGATACCGGCAAGCGCCGCCAGGAAGATAATCGTGCTGTAACCGAACTCTTTCCAGATATCCGACAGGACCACCGTGAAGCGGAACAAATCGTTGTCGCCCAGGAAGAAGTAAGGCCCGAATCCGAAGAATCCGAGAGTCCGGTTGACCAGGCCGCCGGTGGCGAGCAGGTCGATCAGGATGCCGCCGAGGATGACCCAAGACAGAAAGTGCGGCAGATAGACAAGAGTCTGAATCCCGCGCTGCAGCGCCGTTTTGCGGACTTCATTCAGCAAAATGGCAAAAACGAACGGAACAACTAGGTTAAAGACCAGTTTCAGTATGGCAATAATGAGCGTATTCCAGATGACCTGGACGCTGTCTTCCCGTTCGAACAGATAGCGGAAATTGTCCAATCCTACCCACTCGGAGCCGCCGATGCCAAGCCAGGGTTTGTAATCCTGGAACGCCATCACGATGCCGCCCATCGGAATGAAACTGAATACGATCAGAAAGATCATCGCCGGCAGAAGCATCAAGTGGAGCGGCCAGGTTTTTTTTAACGTTTTCAAACGGGATTCCTCCTTCGACTAAAAAAGGGCACGGGAAAGCAAAGGCCGCAGGGAAAGCTCCCTGCCGCCTTCAATCTCCGCATTTGCCGCAGAGCGCTTCGATCTTGACCTCAGCTTCCCGCCTGCCGCCCCGCTATCCGCCAGGTTAGGCGAAGCGGAGCGGCAGCTGCGGGCTGCGGGCTGCGAATTACGGTTTGACCTCATCGTACCAGGCATTCACTTCCTGGGTGATCTGATCGCCGCCTCCGGCTTTCCATGTGCTGACGAACTCGTCGAACGCATCGGCCGGTTTTTTGCCGTAAATGATTTCGTTGAACGTCTGGTTTTCCATCTTGTTGAGGTAATCCATTTTGCTCTTCATCGTTTCGGTCGTCGGACCGGTAAACATGTTCTTGTAAGAGATATCGTCCTGCTTCAGCAGAACCTGTGCCGCTGCCGGCGTTTCGGGACCGTAGTTGACCGCAACGTCTTTTTCCAGCTTGGTCTTCGGTTCGTTGCCTTCGGCCAGACTCTGCAGGGCTTTCATCTGCGCATCCGGAATACGGGCGCCGTCGCGAACGAGCAGGTAGCGTACGACGTTCACGTAACCGCCGTCGATTTCTTCGATCGGAAGCTGCTTGCCGTTGGCGTCAAGCTGATAATCGTATCCCGCGAACAGGCCGTTGTCGTAAGGGCTGCCCGGCTCGGGATTCGCATAGTTGTCGAACAGATAGTTCTGGTAAGTGAAGAAGGCTTCGGGATGCTCCATGCCTTTTTTGATCAGCGTGACGCCGTTCGTGAACTGCGTCCCGTGTCTCATCGTTTTGCCTTCCGGTCCGACCGGAATTTCGATCGGGGTCCATACCGCGTTCGGCGCATTTTGCACGGTGTCTTTGAGCGGCCATCCGCTCATCCAGTAAGGTCCCGGGATCATGCCCGCCGTGCCTGCAACTGCCGGCTCCGCGGTTTTGTTCTCGTCCCACAGCGCCGCTTCCTGCGGAATATAGCCTTTGGCCAACCAGCCGCTCAGCTTCTGCAGGCCTTCCTTCGTGGCGGGGTCGGTCGATCCGTATGCCAGTTTGCCGTCTTCGCCCAGGTTCCACTGCTGCGGCAGCGTGCCGTAAGCGCCGAAGATCCAGGACGGATCGCCCATCCAGGTATTCATCGAGGTCTTGAAGCCGATACTCAGCGGAACGACCTGATCCGGCGACAGTCCGTCCGGATTCCGGTTCTTGAACGCGTCCATGACTTTTTCCATCTCGTCGATCGTCTTCGGAGCTTTCAAGTTCAGCTTGTCCAGCCAGTCCTGACGGATCCAGAGCAAATAATCGTGGTTGTAGGCGTAATCGAGTACCGGGATCCCCATTTTCTTGCCATTCCGCGTATAGGCGTTCCAGACGTTGGGATCCTGATTCATCGCTTCTTTCCAGGTATCGGAGGCATATTTGTCGAACAGCGGACCGACTTCTTCGTACATGCCGGAGTCGATCAGATCCTGCGCGATCTGGTTGTCGGCGGTACCGATAGTCAGCAGATCGGGCATATCCTGTCCCGAAGACATGGCCAGACGGAGTTTGGTGCCAAAAGCGCCGTTGGTATCGGTGACCGACCAGAGCGACTTGATCTCGATGCCGAATTGTTCTTTGGCCCATTTGGTCGCTACGCTATTTTCGATCGTTTCGCCGTTTTTGAAAGTCAATGCCGGATCGACGCCCCATGCGGTCGAAATCGTAACCGGCGGATCATATTTCTCTTTGTATGCGTTCTCAACGTTTGGCGCCGAACCTGCCGCGCTTTCTTCCGTTTTGCCTCCGCCGGAGCAGCCTGCGAGCGTCGTTGCCAGCATTGCGCCGGCCGCGAGCAGCGGCAGCCATCTTTTGCCGGATATCGCTTTCATGTTGTTTCCCCCTCGTGTCATCTGCCTTGCTTCTTTATTATAGGACGGGCTGCGGACACGGCCTATGTCGCGTTTGAAACATTCCTGCACCTTTGGAAAGCAATGCGGCTGAAAAAAGCAAAAAGCGGAAGCGCGGACGGAGGGATCCGTCTGCGCTTCCGCCGAGGGGGAATTCAGGGGGTGAAGGCTGGACCCCTTAAGGCCTGGCGCTGAAACGGTTGGACGGCGGTCGAAGGCGCTGCGCGCCGTCTTTCCTTGTCCGTTTCAGCTATCCCTAAATTCATTGGGGGTCATGCCGTATTGTTTCTTAAACATCTTACTGAAATACTGGGGGTTCTGATAACCCAGTTCGCCGGTGATCTCGTAGATCTTCTTGGGGGAATTCTTTAATAAATGGGCGGCGCGTTCCATCCGCATGCGGATAATGTAATCGCCCAAAGCTTCTCCGGTTTCGGCTTTGTAGATCTTGGACAGGTAGACCGGGTGCAGATAGACCTGGTCGGCCAGGGTCTTGACGGACAAGTCCCCGTCCAGGCCGGCGCCGACCAACTGGCGGACCCGGCTCGCGATCTTGCTCCGTCCTTCGCCGCCGCTCTGCGACATCTGCTCGGCCAGACCGTCGAGCAGACGTACTCCCCAACTGCGCAGGCGCTGGGGATGCTGGACCAATCCGCGTGCCAGCACAGGATCGAACCCTTCCTCGCCGCCGAGTTCGCCGACCGGCTGACCTTCCCGGTGCGAGATGAACAAGAACGCATTGGTCATCCACAAATAGATCTCATACATCGGCGGACCCGCCAATCCGGCCCGCTCCGCGGCATCGAAGACGCCGGCCATTTTCGCTCCGGCTTCTTCCCATTGATGCGACTCGAGCAGGTGCAGCAGAGTCGGCGGCGCGTACATCGCTTCGGCCACGCTGCCCCGCCCTTCTCCCGCCGCCAATCCGGCGGAATCCGAGACCGCTTCGCCCGCTTCCGCGGCGCGCAGGTCGGCATATACGGTCCGCCCGCCCATACCCGCGGCATACAAAGCGCCGAGCGTCCGGCGGTAAGCGGCCGCCGGTCCGCCGCCGCCCAGTTCGAACACGGTCGAGACCGCCAGCGAGATCTCGCCTTTCAGATACAGCCGGACATGTTCGCCCAGTTTGTCGAGCCGGCGATCCAGTCCGCAGGCGGTCTCTTCCAGCGCCAGTCCGCCGTCGGCTTCGCTCGGCTGAAGCAGCAGCACCAGGCAGCCGTGCGGCCCGCTGCCGTACCAGAGCGGCTGGCCGCGCAGTACTTCCTCGGCGATATTTCCCGCCGCGAAATCCATCAGCTCCAGCGAAGGCGCGTCCATCGACGCGAACCGTCCTTCCAGGCGCGCGAGCAGCATCAGCGTCGGCCGTCCGGGCCGAAGCGGCAGCTCGTAGGCATCCAGCTGCTCCTCCAGTGCGCGGCCGCCAAGTTCCCGGCCCAGCAGCAGTTCGTGCAGCAGATTCTCGCGCAGCACTTTGTAATCCGATTTGCGGCTGTAGAGCAGCCGGTGGACCTTGTCGAATTCGTCCCATTCTTCCCGCAGCGAATCGATCGCTTCGGAAACGGACGCCACGAATTCCGCGTCGTCCACCGGCTTCAGGATATAGTCGCTGGCGCGAAGCTGAAGCGCTTTTTTGGCATAATCGAAATCGCTGTGGCCGGTGAGCAGCATACAGCGCACGCGCGGCCAGCGCCGGCCGATTTCTTCGACCAGCTGCAGACCGTCCATGCCCGGCATCCGGATATCGGTTACGACCAGATCGACCGCTTCTTCTTCCATGATCCGCAGAGCCTCCGCACCGGAAGCGGCGCGGCGCACGGTGCTCACGCCGATCTCTTCCCACGGAATGGTCAGCTCCAGACTTTCCGTTACATAAGTTTCGTCGTCGACAAGCAGTACTTCGATCATTCCGGCAGCCCCTTTCTCTCTATCAGACTTAGACGGAGCGTCTGCGCAGTGTCTCTTCTCCGTCCGATTCCTTCACCGCGTTCTCGTTCCATTTCAGCAGCACGGTCAATCCGCCGAGTTCTGACTCTTCGGTGCGGACGCCGGCTTCCCGGCCGCCCCGCAGCTGCAGGCGCTGATTCACATTCCATAATCCGCAGCCGGTTTCTTCGCTCATGGGCTCGGCAAGCCGCCGGTCCAATTTCGCGCGCTCGCTTTCTTCCAGCCCTCCGCCGTTATCTTCGACGCGGAGAACCACGCTGCCGGCGGCATCGAGCAGACCCGAGATCCGGATCATGCCGGCTTCGGCATGCGGTTCGATTCCGTGAATAACGGCATTCTCCACCAGCGGCTGCAGCATGAGCGGCGGCACATACAGATCCAGCAGGGCGCTCGGCAGATCCACCGTATAATCGAGCCGGCTCATGCGCATTTTCTGGATTTCCAGATAATGCTGGACGAACTCGACCTCTTCGCGCAGCGGAACCAGCTCCCGTTCCTGCCGCGTGGTGTAGCGATAATACCTGGACAGGCTGTGGGACATGGCCACGACCGCGTCCATCCGTCCAAGCTTCGCCATACTGGTGACAAATGACAAACAATTATAGAAGAAATGCGGATTGATCTGCGACTGCAGCTGTTTCAACCGGGCTTCTTTAACGTGCAGCTGTTCCAGATACACATGCTCGAACAGGTTCTGGATTTTGTCGACCATCCGATTGAAACGATCCGACAGGAAGCTGAACTCGTTTCGCCCTTTCGGCTTGATCCGGACCGCGTAATCTTCCTGCTCGAGCTTTTGAAAGCCCCGGATCAGCTGGCGTATCGGAATCTGTACCTGCACATAGAGCAGATAGGCCGCCACCGAACCCATCACGAGCAGGGTCAGAATCGCCGAATAGAACAGCAGATTCGACTTGCGGATCGGCTCCAGCATATCCGCCATCGGCATATAATCGATCAGGTACCAGCCGGTCTCTTTGGAGAGCGCGATGCTGACCATATAGGAATCGCCGTCGATATCCACCGTGAGATTGTCGCTTTCCGGCAGCGGCGACCGCTTCAATTTTTTCAGCAGCTGCCCGGTCAGCTCGTGTTCCGAACTCCGATTGTAGATCACGCCCATATCTTCCCGGTAATAAAAAGGATCGTGCCGACCGTCGGTCTTGAATTTGTCGAGCATATTCTGGATATTGCGGCTGTCGAATTCGAGTTCCACAATCGTTTCCGCCTTGAGCGCCGGATTGTCGATCCCATAGGGCGCAACCGTAAACCAGGAGAAGCGGAAGATGTCTTCGCTGCCGTCTTTGGCCCGATTCACCTGCCAGCCCGGCTTGATCTGCGCCTGCAGCTCTGCCGGATCGTAAGCGCGGGCATCGTTTTCGGACACGACCCGGCGAAGGGAAGGCGAATACAGGTGCAGGCGGCTTTTCCAATTCGACGAACTTTCCTGGATACTCAGCTTGTTCTGGATCCGCTTGACCAGATTTATTTCGTCGAGATTGAAGTAACCCCCGTTCGTATACAGCTTGCGAAAGCTTTCGATGTCCGGATCATGAATAAGCAGATTCGGCCACGAAGCGAGCATCTCGATATTGGTATTGACCTGACTCTGGAAAAAGGCCAGCTGGTTCCGGTTCGATTCGCCGAGTTCCTGCCTCAGCACATCGGTCGTCGTCTTGTTGGAGTACCCGTACAGCAGCGCGACCGGAATCCACATCAGGATCAGGATCAGGATCATTTTGGTGAATAGGTTGGCGCGGGGCATGGGACTTCCCTTCCTCTCGGTAAAATGCGGCATGGCCGCGCAGTATCCGCATGGCAAGCTCACTAATTGTAAGCGGTAACAACGCGGCCGGCAAGAGCATTATCGCAAGATTTCGGGTATTTTGACAACGAAAAAGGAAGCCGTTCGCACGAACGGCTTCCCTGTGCGACAGATCGGACCCTTAAATCTTGAACTTGGCGATCAGCTCGCTGAGTTCGACCGCCATCGTATTCAATTCTTCCGAAGAATCGGAGACGCTGCCAAGCGATTCGCGCTGCAGCTGCGAAGCCTGCGTCACTTCCATGGCGCTGCCCGCGGATTCTTTCGCGATTCCGGCCAATTCGGTGACGGATGCCGCGACTTCTTCCGAACTTGCGGACATTTGCTGCGTTACGGCCGACATATCTTCCGTCTGGGTCGAAACGCCGTCAATCGCCGTTTCAATCCGGTGGAACGCTTCGCCGGTATGCTGCGACAGTTCCATGCCGGTCTCGACTTCGTGCATGCCTTCTTCCATCAAGACAACCGCTTCGTCCGTTTCCTTGATCATCAGACTGAGGATCCCGGAGATTTGACTGGCCGAAGCTGCCGATTGATCGGCGAGCTTGCGCACTTCTTCCGCCACGACGGCGAACCCTCGACCGTGCTCGCCGGCTCTGGCCGCTTCGATCGCGGCGTTAAGCGCCAGCAGGTTCGTCTGCGAAGCGATACCGGAGATCAGCCCGGTAATCCCTTCGATCTCGCGCGAGCGCTCCTGCAGCTGGCGAATCCGGGAAGCCGAACGTCCGACCGATACGCTGATCGCCGACATCTGCTCGCCGACGCGAACGATCGACTTGCCGCCCGAACCGGCTTCGGCTTTCATATCGGAAGCCGCTTCGGATACCTGATAGGCGGTCTGGGCAATCTCCTGGATCGCCCGGGACATCTCTTCCATCACTCTCGACGTTTCTTCCGCCGAGCTTTCCTGCGTTCTTGCACCGACGCTCATGCGTTCGGCACTCTCCATCACGCCGTTCTGGATCCGTACGTTTTGCTCGACTTCGCTTTTGAGAACGGAAGACGATTCGGCCGCCTGCTGCGCACGGTTTTGTACACCGGCAATGATCGTCTTGAGTTCGATCGACATTTCGGAGAATTTGCGGTTCAGATCGCCGAAATCGTCTTTGCGGTCGGTAGGCAGCTGGACGTTCAGATCGCCTTCGTTCATCTGTTCGATCGCTCCGAACAAGTCCCGAATCGGTCTCATCATCCGGCGCATCATGACGAACTGGATCGTCAGAACCAGCAGGATGCACAGCACCATGACCAGCAGGGAGGTACGCAGAATTTCGGAAGTGTTCTTGGCGATATCCGCGGCGCTGATATCCAGCCCCATAACCGCGATAACCTGTCCCGAAGAATCGGTTACCGGCTGCAGCAGGCTGACCCAATTTCCGTAGGCATCCGTATAAACATCGGTGCTGAAAGGAGCGTTCTGTTCCACGACATGCGCCATCGCTTTTTTCATCTCTTCCGGATTTTCGTACAAGGTACCCGGCGTCATGCCGGCTTCGATCAGGTGGTCCGGAGCGCCGACGATTTCCTGGGATCCATTCTCTATTTGGGCGCTGAAGACATAGGCTTGGGCTACATTCGAGTTCAGTTCCGACACATGGTTCAAGCGTTCGGTCAGCAGCTTGCCGGGTTCGCTGTCTGTAGTCGGATTGGCCGCCACTTCGACGATCAGCTCCGAGCTCACCTGCTCCCGTACGTAATCCGCGACACCGATATACTGGTTTCGCAGGCTGTCGAGCGCCATATTCTGCTGCAATTTCACTGTGATGCCTGTCAACAGGCCGCCGACCAATACGATCCCCAGCGCAATCATAATCATATTTTTCGCGAAAAACGTAAGCCTGAACTTCTTTTTCATCAATTTCCCCCGCCTTTTCCCTTTCATAAGCCTTTATAAGCGGCCACGATTGTTTTTCGACGAAAAAACCTTATTTTTGAATAGTTCACGGGAAATAAAAAAAGAAATAAAAAACCGCCCGATCGATTTCGATCGGACGGCGTTGGGAAGACCGCCGTTAAGCGGCCGGAGAGTCTCGCTATCTTATCCTTCTTTTTCGATCAGCACATTCAAAAACTGGGCCGCACGGGCGCTGGACGGGTTGCGGAGCACCTGATCCGGCCGTCCCTGTTCGAGGACGACGCCGTCGTCCATCAGCACCACCGTATCGGCGGCTTCGGCGGCGAACTTCATCTCGTGGGTAACGACGACCATCGTCATGCCTTCGGCGGCCAGCTGCTTCATGACTTTCAGCACCTCGCCGACCAGCTCGGGATCAAGCGCGGAGGTCGGTTCGTCGAACAGCATCACCTGCGGATCGGTCGCAAGCGCCCGGGCGATCCCGACGCGCTGCTGCTGCCCGCCCGACAGCTGATGCGGGTACGAGTCTTCTTTGCCGCTCAGTCCGACTTTGGCCAGCAGCTCGGCGGAACGTTTGCGCGCCGATGCTTTGTCTTTCTTTTGCACGATAATCTGCGCTTCCATCACGTTCTCGATCGCGGTCTTGTGCGGAAACAAATTATACGACTGGAACACCATGCCGGTGCTTTGGCGCAGCTTGAGAATCTGCGACTTGCTCGGCTTGCGGCCGGTACCGAATTCGAGCGCCGAATCGCCGAGTTTGAGCGAGCCTTCGCTTGGCATTTCCAGCAGGTTCAGGCAGCGCAGCAGCGTCGTCTTGCCGGAACCGGACGGGCCGATGATGACGAGCACCTTGCCTTTTTCCAGCGACAGATCGACGCCCTTGAGCACGTCGAGCGTTCCGAACGATTTATGCAGATTGCGTATTTCAAGCATGGGACTTGTCTCCTCTCCGGCCGTATTAAGAAGCCGAGAAGCGGGCCAACCGCTTCTCCATGACGTTCTGCAGCGCATTGAGCACCGTGCAGAGAACCAGGTACAGTACGGCTACTTCGCAGTAAATAAGCAGTGGTTCATACGTAGTCGCCGAAATCTGCTTCGACACCTGAAACATCTCGATCACCGTAATCGTGTAAGCGAGAGAGGTGTCTTTGACCAGGCTGATAAACGAGTTCGACAGCGGCGGTACCGATACTCTGGCGGCCTGCGGAAGAATAATGCGCCGCAGCGCCTGTCCGCGCGTCATGCCAAGCGAAGATGCCGCTTCCCACTGCCCGTTCGAGATCGACTGGATTGCGGCGCGCACGATCTCGGAATTGTAGGCGCCCATATTCAGCGTAAAACCGATGACCGCGGCCGGGAACGGGTCGAATTCGATCCCGATACTCGGCAGTCCGTAAAAAATGATAAACAGCTGCACAAGCAGCGGCGTTCCCCGGATGATCCATACATAAATCCCCGCGATCTGGCTCAGTACCGGAATCTTCCACAGCCGTACCAAAGCCACGAGGATCGCCAGCACCAGTCCCAGCGCGAACGAGATCAGCGTCAGCGGGATCGTAAACTGAAGGCCGGCTTTGATCATCGGCAGCAGCGAATCGATCAAAATTTGAATTTTACGTTCATCCATGCTCCCTTATCCCCCTCTCCAGACAAAACCGATTAAAAAAAGCCGTCTATCGGATCATTACACCCAATCCCCGGCTCCGAACAAAAGGAAGGGGGCTTCCGCGGAATTCGCCTGCGCGAATCCGAAGACAGCCCCATGCGGTTGAAACCGGGAACGGCTTCTTCCGTATCAGTAGTGCGGATAGAAGAACGCGGCGCCGATCGGCGCCCTGCTCTTCCCTTCTTATTTCGAAACGTCTTCGCCGAAATACTTCTCGGAGATCGTGGCATACGTGCCGTCTTCGTGCATATCGGCCAGCGCTTTGTTGACCGCTTCGATCAGTTCCGGCTGGTTCTTGGCGAATACGCCTCCGCTTTGCGAAGCGTCTTCGGCTTCGGCCACGACTTTGAGCGCGATATCCGGTTTTTGTTTCTTCAGATCGAGGAACGACAGGTTATCGTTGATCGTCGCGTCGACGCGGCTGGAGTTCAGCAGATCGATCGCCTGGTTGAATCCTTCGATCGGCACGATTTCGGCGCCGTTTTGCTTGGCGATATCGGCCAGGTTGCTGGTCAGCGACTGGGCGGACTTTTTGCCTTTGAGATCGGCCAGCGATTTGATGTCCGTGTTGTCTTCGCGTACGATCAGGACCGCGCCGGAAGAAATGTACGGATCGGAGAAATCGTACTTCTCTTTGCGGTCGTCGCGGATCGATACTTCGTTGAACACGGCATTGAAGCGTCCGGCATCGATCCCGGCAAGCAGGCTGTCCCACGGCGCTTCCACGAATTCGGCTTCTACACCGAGGCGTTTGGCCACTTCGCGGGCGATTTCTACGTCGAACCCGGTCAATTCGCCGCTCTTATCGTGGTAAGTGAAAGGGGCATAAGTACCTTCGGTGCCGATCACCATCTTGCCGTCGGCTTTGATCTTGTCCAGAGCGCTGTCGGACTTGGCCGTCTCTGTCGTTCCCGTATCGGGCGCAGCTGCATTATTGTTGGCGGCAGTGCCGCTTCCGCAGGCGGCAAGCATAAGGGCCATCAAGATGGCAACCAGGCCGAGCAAAGTCACTTTTTTCATCAATAAATTCCTCCGTTTGAATCTGAATGGGTAGTTTGACGCAGCCGTTCGGCTTAAATACGTTGGGCCGCGTTTAGGTCGTGCAAGATTGAATTTTATACCCTTACCTAATGAAAGTCAATGGGGTTTCGTATAATTCCAATTAATTTTATCGGCTTTAATAAAAACATCCGAATTCCGCCTTTTTTGCGCCCTTAAATATCCATTTCCGCTTTGAGCGTAAACAAGGCGGCTTTCGTTTAAATATACATATAGATCTGACTAGGAGGATATCCATGTTTAAAAATCGCTTTTTCGTTGTAGGAGCGGGCGTTGCCCTGATCCTGCTCATCATTCTCCTGGGAACGACGGTCAAATTCATCTTTACGCCGGTCGTATCGCTGGTCAGTTCGCTGGTCGTGCCGCTGCTGATCGCAGCTTTCTTCTATTATCCGCTGCGTCCGCTCGTGCGCTTCCTCGAACGCAAGAAACTGAAACGCTCCTGGTCGGTCATGCTGATCTTTGTCGTTTTCATCCTGCTGATCGTAGGCGCTTCGTTCTGGGTATGGCCTACCCTGCGCGATCAGGTGGAAAGTTTCGTGACCAACGCTCCACAGCTTGCCCAGGATGCCGTTTATCAGCTCCAGCAGCTGCAGAACAATCCGACATTCAGCCGTTTTCTTCCGAGTGACGCCGGCCAGAACCAGGAACTGCTGGACCGCTTGTCGGGTGTGCTTGACACTTCGTTAACCTGGCTGACCGACAATATTACGGGGATGTTCTCGTTCCTGTCCAGCTTTGTGCTCGTTATTGCAACTTTCCCGATTCTGCTGTATTTCCTGCTTCGCGACGACCATAAACTGCCTCCGTTCCTGATGAGATTGTTCCCGGCGAACAACAAGGAAGACGGCAGAGTGATGCTCGGCGAGATGGATGACGCGCTGAACAGCTTTATCGCCGGACGGGTTATCGTAAACTTGATGCTGTGCGTTCTGCTGTATATCGGGTTCCTCATCATCGGCCTGCCGTACTCGCTGCTGCTCGTTCTGATCTCGTTCTTCCTGAATTTCATTCCGTTCATCGGAGCGTTTCTCGCCGGAGTGCCGGTCGGAATCGTCGGTCTGATCGAATCGCCGAGCATGGCGATCTGGTCGATCGTCATCGTGGTGGTGGCCCAGCTGATCCAGAACAATCTGCTGGAACCGTTGGTATTCGGCAAACAGCTGGATATGCATCCGCTGACCGTTATCGTCCTGCTGCTGGTCGGCGGCGATGTCATGGGCATTCTGGGCATGCTGATCTGTATTCCGATCTATATGGTCGTCAAGATTGCGATCCGCCATGCCTACCAAATGTATATCAAGAGCAAAATCAAACATACGCTGGATTGAGTTCCGCTGCCAAACCGCTTTTGCCCGCCAACCGGGTTTCCTTCTGGAAACCCGGTTTTTTGGTGTTTGCCCGCCCGTTTGCTTAAGCCCCTGCGTGCTTTCGCCGGTACAGTGCGCATCCCTTTTTTCAAATTTGAAACATAATTAAAAAAACGATTGACTTTATAAAAAATTTCTGAACGAAGCGGTTTAGATTTCTTCGGGGGGTTTAAATATGGAACGTGGCAGGAAACATCGAAGCCTTGGAACAGCAGTATCGACGAATAAAAAACACACCCTAAATCAAAGTTCCACAACAACGAGGAGGTACCACCATGACTAACAAAATCGTAGGCGTGTTCCATTCGGAAAGAGAAGCTTCCCATGCAATCGAAGACCTGAAAAGAGCGGGATTCAGCACGAACGACATCTCTGTCGTAACACGCGACAAAAAAGACATGCGCAAGCTTGAAGACGAAACCGGCACGATGGCTCCGGAAGGCGCGGCAGGCGGAGCGGCTACAGGCGGCGTGCTGGGCGGCATCGGCGGCCTGCTCGCAGGTCTCGGCGCATTGGCCATTCCGGGCATCGGCCCGCTTCTGGCAGCCGGTCCTCTGGCAACGGCTCTTGCCGGTGCAGCTGTCGGCGCGGCAGGCGGCGGTCTGGTCGGCGGTTTGATCGGACTCGGCATTCCCGAGAACGAAGCCAAAGAATACGATACAGCCGTGGATCAGGGCGGCCTGCTCGTAATCGTCGATACGGAAGAAGCCAATCGCAGCGAAGTTACCCGTATCTTCCGGGACAACAACTCCACCAACCGGCGTTATGATGAGCAGATGGAAGATACCCGCTCTATCGACGCCAACCGGATGAACGATACGTCGTCCAACGATACGCTCTATCGCGATACTCCGGCTATGGGGGCAACGAACCTCGATGCCAACCGGATGGACGGAACGCCAATCGGCGAACGCGGATACGCGGAGTCGGCCGATCTGGACGATCGCGATGAAGCCCGCAAACTTCGTCTGCACGAAGAGCAGCTTGATGTCACGAAAAACACGGTGCGCAGCGGCGAAGTCGAAGTGCACAAAGAAATCATCGAAGAGCACAAAGCGATCGACGTGCCGGTGAGCCACGAAGAAGTCATCATCGAGCGCCGCTCGGTCAACGATATTCCGACCGATGAGCCGATCGGCAGAGACGAAACGATCCGGGTTCCCCTCACCGAAGAGCAGGTCGAAGTCAACAAGCGCAATGTGGTGACCGGAGAAGTCGAAGTTCATAAACGCGATGTGCAGGAAACGGAGCAGGTACGCGATACGCTGCGCCGTGAAGAAGCCCGCGTCGACAAGAACGGACAGGTCGAAGTCCGTGAAGGCATGGATGCACGCAGAGAAAACGCCACGACGCGCAGACCGTAAACAAGATCTCGGAAGATCCACGGAGGAAACGGCCGGGCGGCCGATCCCCTTCCTCCATCCGAACGCGAATAAGCCCGGCTGAACAAACAGCTTGGGCTTATTCGCGTATTTGGACAGCCGGAAGAGTTCGTTCGATATTCCATTCAGAACAGGAGGGTCCCCTCGATGGCGACTCAAAAAGTAGCAGGCATATTTCTTACGCAGCATGAAGCATCCGAAGCAATCGAAGCCCTGAAACGGTCCGGTTACGATACAGACGATATCTCCGTCATTTCCAAAGACCATCAGGACGCTGCCGCAATCGGCAAACAGACCGGCACCAAAGCTCCGGAAGGCGCCGCGGGAGGCGCTACGGCAGGAGGAATCCTGGGCGGAGTCGGCGGGCTTCTCGCCGGACTCGGCGCATTGGCCATTCCCGGGATCGGCCCGCTGCTGGCAGCCGGACCGATCGCAACCGCGTTGGCCGGAATCGCGGTCGGAGCGACGGGAGGCGGCCTGGTCGGAGGCCTGATCGGACTCGGTATCCCCGAGGAAGACGCCAAAGCCTACCATGAACATATCGGCGGAGGCCGCATGCTGGTTCTTGTCGACACGGACAGCGAGCGCAAAACGGAAGTCGAGCAGATCTTCCGCAATCATTACGCGCTTAACCATACCCAACTGGGCGCGGCGGGCGATACCGACAATCTGACGGTCACAGCCCCGCACGAAACGGAACCACGCAGGGAAACGCCGGTTCCGCAAGATCCTTCTGCCGTTTACCGGACAAACGACGAAGCGGAAGAAGATCTGCGCCGCGGTTCGCGAGGCGGCGTGTCGGCCGCAGAGTCCACCCTGCAGCTTCGGGCGGAGCAGCTCGAGCTCGACAAAAAGCAGGTTCGCACGGGTGAAGTCGAAGTCCGCAAAGAGATCGTCCATGAAGAAAAATTGATTCGTGTTCCGGTTACCCATGAAGAAGTGGTGATCGAACGCCGGGCTGTTGAAGGCGAAACGGCGGAAGGTCCGATTGGACGGAATGAAACGATCCGTATTCCGGTCAGCGAAGAGCGGATCGAAGTGAACAAGCATAACGTTATTACGGAAGAAGTCGACGTCTACAAACAGAACACACAGGAAAATCTCCATATCGAAGAAACCGTCCAGCATGAAGAAGCGCGGGTCGAACACACCGGACACCCTTCGGTCAAAGCAAGCCCGGCGGAGGAAGCGGAAGACTTGCGTTCGTCCGATCCCCTCTCTTCCCTGCCGCAGGATCCGCCGCCTCTTCCTCCGCGGAGCGAACGCAATCGTCCTTAAGCGAATCGGCGAACCAAAAGTCCCATTTATCGCAAAAACGACTTATTTTTCCGCTTGAGCCCCTACATCGTTAGGGGTTTTTTGCCGATATAAAAGATGGGTCTTATGCCCTGCATCATCCATCATATCAACGGGGGAAGTGAGCTTTTGAGTCATCTCGATTCTGTCATGTATCAGCGAAACAAAATGGTCATGTGGGTATTGTGGTCCGTTTCTTTGATTTTGGGCGCCGTCAGCTTGAACCTCTCTCTGCCTACCCAGCTTGCGGCTGTTGCCATGGGCGCATTTGCGGCCTTGTTCACCTGGTTGACGCTGGCCAGAAAAGCGCAGCGAGCCCTGCCGTATGCGGCGGCTCTGTTCTTTTTCGTCTGTTATACCGTCGTCCTGATGGATACCATTAACGTACTTGCGGCTCTGGTGCCGGCCGTTTTGCTGCTGCTCTACCCGCGTTATCGCTATGTGCTGCTCTATTCGGCTCTGACCGCAGTCACCCTGCTTGTTTCTTGGATACGCGGAGCGGAGGTCTTCGTTCCCGAAGGACGGATGGTCTCGCTGATCTTCACGGTCGTGCTGTTTGTCATTATTGCAGGCATGGCCGTAGCGATCGGCATGCTGAACGAGAAGCTCTTCGCCGATCTGGCCAAGCAGCGGGAGCAAAGCCGGGCCGATACCGGGAAACTGGATGCCGCTTTCCTCCAGATCCGGGACGCAGTCGACGAACTGAGCCGGTTTGCCCGCAAGTCGAAAGAGAATCTGACCCTGAACGAACTGATTACCGGCGAGATCACGAACGCTTTCTCGCAGGTGGCGCAGGGAGCGGAGAGCCAGGCCGGCAGCGTCTCGGAGATTTCCGACAAAATGTCCGCCAGCGATCTGGAGATCGAAGGCGTGGTGCAGAATTCCACTGTCATGCGCACGCTGTCCGAACATACCGCCAACGTCACCCAGGACGGTGCCGGCCGGATGGCCGAACTGCGTGCGCAGATCGACCAGGTCTATTCCGTCATGAGCGATACCGCCCACGATATGGAACTGTTCCGCGAACAGAATCGCCAGATCGCCCAGATTCTGACCACCATCTCCGAAATCGCCAGCCAGACCAATCTGCTTGCGCTTAACGCCGCGATCGAAGCGGCGCGTGCGGGAGAAGCCGGCCGGGGATTTGCCGTCGTCTCCGACGAAGTCCGCAAGCTGGCCGAGAATTCGCGCGAATCGGCCGAACAGATCGGCGGCATCCTCGGCGAACTGCAAAGCGGAACCGAGCGTCTGATGAGACAGGTCAACCGCGGCCGCGAAGCGGCGGAGAACGGCCTCTCTGCCGCGCGGCGTTCCGAAGAAGCGTTAACGGAGATCAACGAGAATACCCATAAACTGCTGGATCAGGCCGGAGAAGTGGAACTGCGCTCCGGCAAGATGAGAGCCTCTTCGTCGGAAGTATCCGGACAAGCAGCTGTGATCTCTACCGTCACCCATCAAACGAACGCCGTCATGGAAGAAATCCTGGCCGGTATGGGCGAGCAAAAATACATCACGAACCAAATGAGCGGAAGTTTCTCCCACTTGGAGAAACTGATCGGCGACCTGCAGAAGTTAACTGAGGCCAGAAGCGAAGAAGCATCCGGCCTTTCCGAGACGGCGCCGAAACCGCGGCAGAAAAAACGCCGTTCTTCGCCGGACTCCGCGGCACGAGACGAATCACAGATCGCCGGTTGATCCGGACAAGCGGCGGGTAAGCAGACTTTCCGGCCGGGCCAACCGGAGGCTGTCCGCCGTGCTTTCCGGACTTGCTTTCGGATTTCGTCCGCAGCGTCCGCTTATTCCAAACGCACACAAAAGCCTTTCCGGCGGATTCTGCCGGAAAGGCTTTTGTGTGCGGGCCAAACCGCCCCATTCCGACGGCTTAACTTCTAGCGGATCGTAAACCTGCGTGCGACTTGATCCGCCCTAGCGGAAGAAACGGCATACAGCACCCGGTCCGGCTGCTTGTAGAACTGCGGCCACAGTCCGTGACGGTAGGCAGCCGACGGGGGAAACGTCGGGTCCGAAGCCCGGATTGCGGCGGCATACACGTAGACGTCCTGCCCTTTTCGGGCACCTGTCGCTTGGCGGAGGTCGATCCGGTAGCGCATCGTTTGTGCCTCGTACAGACTGAAACGGACAGGCGACATCTTCCATTTCCCGCCCGGACCGATCTTGTAATGAAGCTGGATCTCGGCGGGAGCATTCCGGTCGTAACGCTGGGTACGCGGATTGTCGGTTGCGGCATAGGCGGTCAGATACAGCAGATTGCCGCTCTGCCAATCGGCGGACAGATAATCGAGATCGGAACCGGCATTCCATGTCTCGGACGAAGTATGCCGGTACAGCGTGTACAGCGGCAGCGTCCGGCTGCTTGATGCACCGCTCCGGCTTTGGCTGACCTGCTGGATATGCAGATGCGGGTTATAGCGTTTCGCCCGGTCGACCGTGCCGATGACGGTTGTCTCGGTCACGTAATCGCCAACGCGCAGACCCGTGCTTCCGGCACCGGCCGGATCGATATGCACATATTGAATATAGACCCCGTCGGGTATTCCGTCTCCGTCGGTATCGTGATCGACGATCACGCTGCCGAGCTGGGCCGACAGGTCGGACTTGATCTCCGTCACTTTGCCCGGCAGAACCGCATAGACGCGTTCCCCGGACGCCATCGCCAGGTCCGCTCCGTTATGCGGATTGGTGCCGCTCACCACATGACGCGGCTGATTGGTCTTGCTCTCGACCGGAGCATAGCTCTCCATCAGGCCGTTGGCATCGCTGCGCGCGGGCGTCATTGCGGATGCCGTCGAGACTTTGACCCCGTACTGCTGAAGAAACCTCGCTCCGTAATCGGCCGCCGAGACCGTGGATACCGCACCGCAGGCAAGCAGCGCACAGACCGCGAGCATTGCCCGGCGGCCGCGGAGGACCCGTTTCCTTTTCTCCATAGTCTGACCGGCATCGGCTGCCTTTTTATCCAAACGTTCCCGATTCATTGCTTCGCCTCCCTTTCCGCTTCGAGAGTATACGTCGATTCCGCCCGGGTCGTTCGGTTCCGTACCTGAACAAGCAGGTGTCCGCTGTCCGCCCAGGAGATGCCGAGAATGGAGCTGCCGGCCGGCTCCGCAATCGTCCGGCTGCCCAGCGTCTTGGCATCGATCAGCATCAAGGTCGATACGCGGCTCGAACGATCGGGCGCATTGATCACGGCGAAGTAGCGGCCTTCATAAGAAGCCGAAGCGGCGCGAAGATGGCTCAATCCGCTTCCGCGGAATGTTCTCACCCGCCCGGTCGACAGGTCGCGCAGGTTCAGCGAGCCGTCCGCCGTTTGCGACAGCAGATGGGTTCCGGAGACGGCGGAGACGGAGCTGCCCTTGACCAGTCTGGCCGAAGAACCGCCTGCACTGTCAACCTGCACGACGCCTTCGTCGCCCAAATCAAGATAGAAGCGATTTTTCTTATCCCAGCCGAGCAGCGTGTATCCGGCTCCATAGACCTTTTTTTCCTCGCCGGTGCGCAGATCTTTCACCCAATTCTCTCCATCTTCACGCCCGGACACCGCCGCGCTGCGGGTCGTCCAGTACAGCAGAAGGTTCCCGTCGGGACTGATCGAAGCACGTTTTCCCCACACGATCATCTTCGACGAAATGCCGGCTCCTTGGCGGTAGCCTCCCGTTTGCGCTTTGAGAAAAGGCGCCAGCGTCTTTGTATCGGGATTGAGCTTGTAAAGGGAAGAGGCATATTCCACCAGCGCCTGTCCGTCCGGCAGCCGGTGCAGCTCATAGCCCAGATCCGGGGAAGGCAGCGGAACCCGGCGGCCGGCCGATTGTGTATACCGGAAAGTCAGCGCCTCGTTCAGCCCGTCCGCATTCAGTTTTGCCGTAAATGTTCCGGTCGATCCTTCCGCAGCCCGGACACCGGCACGAACCGCGGAACGTCCCGACGCCGGATCGATCGAAGCCGCCGCTTTGCGCTTATCCGCATTTCCCGGCAGCTGAAGCTTGGTTTCCTGCAGCGCCGCAAGGCGCCCCGGTTCTTTGGCCGCCTGCGACCAGACATCCGATTCGGCCAGCGCACTCCCCGACACCGCCGCCAGTATCAACAGGCCCGCCGCGGCGGCTTTCCGTCTTTTTCCCATGTTTCATCCTCCATCCTTGTCTCGGTTTATCCTCCGATGCGCCCTAATGTACCCGAAAAAAACACCCTGTGCAATAAAACGGACAATATGGAAATCGTTGTTGAAAAATAGGTCCGAAGGTATTATCCTAGTGGTAACAAAGACTTATCCCCATGCTGCCCGAATAACAGGAAATCCCGGTTGAAACCGCTTTCCGCCGCTATACATTATCTTCCAAAAGGAGGCCTGCTCGCATGTCGGAAGCTCACCCCGCGCCCGAAGCCGCATCTGCATTCGGCACCCACGACCCTGCCGTCACCGTCGGCGAACCCGCCATTCCGGCTTCGCTGCCCGCCGCGGTAGACGGAAGTATTGAAATCCGGGAAGGCCGTCTCCATGTGGCCGATCCGGTCGGAGAAGGAGATCCTCCCGTGCTGGTCCCGGCTGCCCCGCTCCGGTTCTGGCTGAATGGCAGCGAGCTGCTCTCCGCTTCGGCCGTCCGTTCCAGCGACCGGATCGAATGGGAAATGCCGGACGAACCCCTGTACCGAATTCAGGTCTCGCCCGACCGGATGCAGGCGGTTATTCGCATATTCGCCGAAGTGCGTTATGCCTGGAGACTCGAAGACGAGGGTCCCCTCCGCGTACTGTCGCCCAAAGCGCAGCCCGACCGGAATACGCCGGTATGCAGGCTGGAGATTGCCGAAGCGATGGCCGAAGTCGGCTCGCTTGGCATCCGCAAGAATCTCGATGTCCCGGCTGTTGTGCAAGCGCTTCAACAAGCGGACGGACAGCCTTTCGTTTTTGCGACAGGTCAGGAACCGCAGCCGGGCCTGGATGCCCGGCTGCACCTTCTTTTCGACGAGAAAATCGAAAATGCTTTCGAGGAAGCCGGGGGGGCGCTCGATTATCGAAGCCATCTGCGTATCCCGTCCGTACAAAGCGGCGATCTGCTTGCGCGGCTTTTCCCTTCCGAACCGGGCACGCCCGGTTACGATGTGTACGGGGAAAAGATCGATCCTCCGCCCGTGCGTGAAATCGATGTTCAAGCCCGGCAGCATGTCGAAGCGCGGGAAGACGGCACGTTCGCCGCGCTGAAGGCCGGCCGTCCCTGCATTACGGAAGGAGCGGTCCGCTATCTGGATATCTCCGACGCTTACGTCGTTCCGGGAGACGTCAACTTGAAGACCGGACATATCGTATTTTCGGGCGACGTCGCCATCCATGGCAATGTGACAGACAATATGATCGTCGAATCGCTCGGTAACGTTTACGTATCGGGCGGCGTCTATCATTCGACCATCACTGCGGCCGGCCGGATTATCGTGCAGGGCAGCACGATCGGCAGCCGGTTGTATTCCGGAAGTTTCGGTCTGTCTTTCAACCGGCTGTACCACCTGTCCCGGCAGTTGAGAGACGAGACGGGCATGCTGCTGTCGGCTTCGCTCGCCTTGTACGCCGAGGTCGGCAAACGCGGACAATCCGCCCGTTTCGGCCAGATTGCCCTTCTGCTGATGAAGACCAAATTCAAAGACATCCAGCCGCATATCCGGGAACTGCTTCAAGTGCTTGTTACGGTCCAGCGCAGTACCGGCGGAGCTTCCAATGCGTTTGCCGACGACCTGAATCTGATGCTCTCTCCCGCCCAAATGATCGAATCGCTGGACGAAGACACCCTGCTTCGCCTGCAGGCCGGTCTTGAACGGGAACATTCCTTTATGACCGATATGCAGCAGGGCGAATCGGGGGTTGAATTGTCGCGCTGCCAGACCAGTACCGTCAAGTCGAACGGAGACATTACGATTCACCGCGAAGGCGTAATGCAGAGCGATTTGTATGCGACGGGTTCGATTCTTTTCGGGCATCCGGCCTCGGTCTGCCGCGGCTCTTCGCTTGAAGCCGAAGAACGCATCCATGCGCGTATTGTCGGCAGCGCGGGCGGCGCCCCGTGTATGCTTCGGGCCGGCAAAAGTATCTGCGTTCACCGGATGTTCGAAGGGAAAATCTCTATCGGCACGCTGCACCGCGAAATCTGGAACCTGGTCCAGGATTATACGTTCGGAGTCCCCGAACCGGACGCGGCCGCCGTTACGGGCTGAGCGTCTGCCTGCTTCGCATAGGACAGGCCGACAATCACGGGATCTCGATCGTGCCTGCCTCCTACCAACCAAAAAGCGCGGAAACGAAAAGACTTTTCGTTTCCGCGCTTTTTCAGTTCAGCTTGTCCAGCAGCCGCTTCAGAGCTTCTCCGCGGTGGCTGATCCGCTGTTTCTCTTCGACGTTCAGCTCCGCCATCGTCCGCTCGTACTGCGGCACGAAGAACAGCGGATCGTAGCCGAAGCCTCCGGCACCCGCCGTTTCCGAAGTGATCCAGCCTTCGACTTCGCCTTCGGCTTCCAGGCTGCGGCCTGTCGCCGGATCGTACAGCACCAGCGCGCAGACGAACCGGGCCGGGCTCAGCAGCGGCTGCTCCGTATCGTCTCCCTGGCGCAGACGCATCAGCTCGTCCATCAGCTTCGCGTTGTTAGCCGCGTCGTTGCCGTGTTCGCCGGCGTAGCGTGCCGAATAAATACCGGGTTCCCCATTCAGCAGCTCGACGCACAAGCCGGAATCGTCGGCCAACACGGGCAGCTTCAGGAAATCGCCGATTTCTTTGGCCTTTTTGAAAGCATTCTCCGCAAAGGTGCTGCCGTCTTCTTCGACTTCCGGAGCTTCCGGATACTCGTGCAGGCTGCGTACTTCTTTGCCAAGCGGCTCCAGTGCATGTCTGAATTCGCGTACTTTGCCCATATTGCGGGTCGCGACGACGACAATTCCCCGTTTTTCGTTCAAACCGTCCGCTGCTCCGTTCATGCCAACCCTCCGATTTCGTGATTGCCGATCTTCAGCGCGTTTGCGCCCAAGATTTCGGTCTGTATCGCGATCATCTGCCGGACGCCCGTCTCGCCGAGTTCCAGCATCCGGTTCAACTCGGTGCGGCTGAACGGCCGCTCTTCGCCGGTTCCCTGCAGCTCGACGAATTCTCCGGAACCTGTCATCACTACGTTCATATCCACTTTTGCAGCGGAATCTTCTTCGTAACGCAGATCAAGCAGCGCTTCTTCTCCAACCACCCCGACGCTTACGGAAGCCAGGAAATCCGTAATCGGATAACGTTTGAGCTTACCCTGGGCTTCCAATTTGTTGACCGCAAGGCACATGGCCACAAAAGCTCCGGTGATCGAAGTCGTCCGTGTACCGCCGTCCGCTTGAATCACGTCGCAATCGACGATGATCGTCCGTTCGCCGAGCGCCTGCAGATCGACGACCGAACGCAGCGCCCGGGCAATCAGACGCTGGATCTCCATCGTGCGGCCGCCAAGTTTGCCTTTGGCCGCTTCGCGGATATTGCGCGTATGCGTCGCCCGGGGCAGCATGGAATATTCGGCCGTTACCCAGCCCCGTCCCTGCCCTTTCATAAATGGCGGGACTTTCTCTTCAATCGTGGCGTTGCAGATCACTTTCGTATCCCCAACCTGAATCGTAACCGAGCCTTCGGCGTATTTGTTCGTGCCGATCTCCAAGGTGACCGGACGAATCTCGTCCGGCTTTCTGTCGTTCCTGCTCACTTCGTTGGCCTCCCGTATCCGTCTGTTCGACGCTTCGTTGTTTTCATTTTAACAAACTCGGCCGCTCCGCGCACATGTCTTCGGCCTTGCGGCGGGATTTTGTTTCAGCGGCGGCGAATATGTACACATGTTAGATAGATGGCACAGATTCGTCGATCGAGTGCGAATCCGCGCCGGAATTCACTTTACTCCGAGAAATCCGAGGTGACTGTCATGCAAACTCCCGAAAAGCCGACACCCAAAGAAGAAAAAATGGGGATGCCCGAAAGCCAGAAATACTCGCTCAACAGCCGCAAAGTAGCCGAAGCGACCCGCAGCTGGCTGACGAAGCGCGGCGTTACCGTCGAAGAAATCGCGGAACTGGTTCTTTTTTTGCAAAAAAAATATTACCCCGAGCTGACGATGGAAGAATGCGTGCATAACGTGGAAAAAGTACTCGAAAAACGCGAAGTCCAAAATGCCGTTCTGACCGGCATCCAACTGGATGTGCTGGCCGAAGAGGGCAAGCTGCTGTCTCCGCTGCAGGAAATGATCCAAAACGACGAAGGTTTGTACGGCGTGGATGAAATCCTGGCGCTGTCGATCGTCAATGTCTACGGCAGCATCGGCCTCACCAATTTCGGTTATGTCGACAAGCTGAAACCGGGCGCGCTCGAGCGGCTGAACGACAAAAGCCTCGGCCCTGTCCATACGTTTCTCGACGATATCGTCGGTGCGATCGCTGCGGCCGCCAGCAGCCGGATCGCCCACAACAAACAGAGCGAGCGCGAAGTCGAGATCGAGCTGCCCAAAGAACCGGGAGACGATTGAACAAGTCCGCGAGCTCCAGACCGGATTCACGCAAAAGCGCGCCGAACGGGAGTGATCCACGAAGGATCACTCCCGTTCGGCGCGCTTGAAAACAAGCGGCCTGGCGGTGTCAGCGGACGAACAGCTTGCTGCGACTGCGTTTGCGGTAAAACGGTTCGCCGTCCGCTTCGAAATAGGCATCGAGTCCGCTTTTGCCGTCAAGACGAAGAAAATCCACAATCGGATCGGACACCCGGGACGCGGAAGCCCGACTGCCGGCGGCCCGGACGACTTCGTTCCAGTCCCCGTCCGCTTGCACGGCAATCAGCGTATGCGGCGGCTCGCCGGTCTTGGGATTGAAGTGATGCGCATGGTACGCCAACTTCACATTGGGCAGTCCGAGAAATACTTCGGTCAGTTCTTTCAGCAGATCATTCGGCTCGGAGTCCGGACTTCCCAGCATGATCGCAGTCTCCGGATCAAGGGTATAGCTTGAAGGAGGACCCAGCAGACTTCCGTCTAGAATCGATTCGATTTCGACGGCAGAAAACGCTTTGGCGAATTCTCCGCCCGGGTTCAGCCAGACATCGGAGCCTCGCACCAGTCTGAACAGATCCATCGCATTCATCGATATATACTGCATTTCGCAATCGATAAACTGCTGCAGCATCGGCAGCGAACTGAATACGGGCAGATACATGCTGCCCTCCACTTCCAGACTCGGCAGTCGAATAGCCGTATGCTCGGGAAGCCTCCCGTTCTCCGTTTTCACTTCCCCGTCCATATGCAGCGTATACAGCTCCGAATGCTGAAGCTCCTCATAGAACTCTATTCTCCGCGACGGATCTTCCACAGCGGCGGACAAGGCTTTTTCCAGTTCGTTCTGAGGTTTGAATCTCATGGCTTCTCTCCTCTTCCTAATCCGGTCAGTGCCGTGCAACCGGATCGCCGTCTAAACCTCGAGTCACGCAATTTCGGTAAAAAAAGGTTTTAAAACATTTCTATGGATATTGTATACCTGTTTAGGGATAAAATCAAAAAAAGAGGATCCCTTTTCGGGAATCCTCTTGAAAATTTATCCTTATCTTCTGTCTTCATACTTACATCGACTTGATTTCCGCTTCTTCGTCTTCACGAATACGGACTTCTTCGAAATCGTCGTCCGCCGGATCGATATACCCTCTCAGCATATCGTCATAATAATCGTCGTAATCGTACCATTCTTCATAAAGGTCGGATTTTCTCTCAAACATAAGGATCCTCCTCCTGTTTTGGGAATCCGCGGAAGACTTCCGCTTCTTCGCCGTTTATGAAGTTTTTCTACCGTTAGCGTACAAGAGGATCCGATTGTCGTCAAAAAGAAAAAACGGCTTTTTGAAACTTTAAATGCGCATAAAGCCGCGGGGCTCCTCGACTAAGCGAGCCCCGCGGCTGTTTTGAGCGTTTAGCGAAAAATTTCTTGTCCAGACGAAACGGCGAAGCTTACATCGATTTCGTCAGCGTAATCATCCAGTTGCTGCTGTTGACGTTGAAGTCCCAGCCCAGCAGGCCCGTGATGAAACGAAGCGGTACAACGGTTCTGCCGTTCTCGTCCGCGAAGACTTCGTGGCCGATCGCCTGTCTTTTGCCGTTGACTTCCATGAAGTCTTTGCCCAACCAGAATTTCAGCGTGTCTTTGCCGGCCATCACCGTCACTTCGTTCGCTTTTTTATTCCATTTTACTTGGGCGCCGATTCCTTCGCTCAGGAAGCGCAGCGGTACATAAGTGGTGTTATCCCAAACGCGCGGCATTGTATCCATCTTGGTCGTTTTGCCGTTCAGCGTCAGGTTCGGGCTTCCGATCTGCATTTTGACCGTCATCATCTTGCCCGGCATCGGTGCAGGAGTCGCGGGAGTCGTAGGTGCCGGTGTCATAGCCGGTTCCTGGAATTTAGGGTTGAATTGGTCCACGATCGCGCCGCTCAGCAGTTTGCCCACATCGAACATCAGGGCATAACCTTCGCGCTCCGTTTTGTACGAACCGGTGTAATCTTTGGCTGCGTATTGATCCAGAACCTGCTGCACTTGGTCTTCATGCGCAGTCAGTCCGGCCATAGCTCCGGCTTCCGGAATACGGTTTTCGGTTGCCGCGCTCAAGAACGCCGCCATTTCTTTGGTGAATTTCGTGATTTGGGCTTTGGCTGCCGTAATGGCCGCTTGGTCTCCGCTCTTCACGGCCGCTACGTACTGCGCCTGTACGTTAATGTGGTCGGTTGTCCACAGTTTCTCGAACTGGTCCGCTCCCGCATTGCCGTAGACCGAAGCGATTGCCGCTTTGAAGTCTTTGGTGTTGCCGGCTTCAGCCGTTACAAGCGCGCTGCTGCTGGCGCTCATGCCGTCATACTGCTCCTGCATTTGCAGGGTAGCCAGTGCGAAGTGTTCCGCGAACAGATAGTTCAGAGCGGATCTCAGATCGCCGGCAGGCGTATCGGATTTCGTATTCTGGAATTTCTCCGGCATCTGGGTCACGATTGCCGTCGACAGCGCTTCGCTGATCGTAAACATCGTGTTCAGGCCTGTACGGTAAGAAGCGTAGGCTCCCGAGAAGTCACCGGCTACATATTTGTCGAAGGCGTCCTGAACTTGACCTTCATGGAGACGAAGGACTTTCTCCGCTGTCGCCTGCGGCAGCTTGCCGCCGGTTGCCGTTCCGAGGAAGGCCGAGAATTCTTTGATGAATTTCTCGATGTTGGCTTCGGCCGACTGTACGCCAGCCATGTTGCCGGCTTTTTGCGCTTTGACCAGGTCGTCGGTCGCTTTGTTGTGGGCGCTGAAGATGCGTCCGAATTCGGCTGCACCTTCTTTGCCGTACAGCGATTCGATCGCCGGCAGCATGTCGCTTGCGTTCTGGTTCAGTGCGGCGAAAGAAGCGGCTGCATCAGGCGAACCTTCGTAGGCTTTGATCATCGAATCCACGGCCAGTTGATAATGTTCGGAAAGGAGACGATCCAATGCCGATCTGAGTTCAACCGCAGGCGTTGTAGTCGAAGCCTTCATGGCTGTCATCTGCGCGGCTACCGCCGCAATGTTCGTTGTTGCCGTTGTGGAAGCTTGGGCCGGAGCCGCTCCCGCTACCGTTGGTACGATCAGTGCCAATCCGAGTACCGGCATAACCAATTTCTTAGCGTCAAATTTCTTCGAATTAAGATTTTTGTTATTGAACATTTTAAACATTGTCCATTCCTCCATTTGTTTATCTGAATTTTTGTTATTTCCTGATTCCCGTTGTTTCCTTATGTGTTTGTGCTGCTTACATGTCATGAAACGCAGGCTTCATGAATTTGGATCACACAAATTTTAAATTTTCCAAATTGTTTTTTCGAACCTGCTTTCTTATCCATGATCGGCAGGTCCGATCAAAAGAACTAACCAATCGAAATCCAATATTTTAAGTATTATTTTCAACGCCTTTCGGCACGCGAAAAAGCCCCCTTCTTATGAAAGTCAGGCTTCAACCAAAAAAAGCTCTCGACCCCCGAGGGGAACGAAAGCTTTTTTGGAGTGGAGCTTCATCTTCCGGAACTTCCCAAGAAGCAGACCGGCTCGAACCGTTCAAATCAGCCCGAAACGAACTTCTTCCTGGCCGAAGCGTTTGGCTTGTCCGCGGTCTTCCAACTCGACCAGATGCGCAATCGTCTCCGACAGCGCAAAACGCAGCTGATGAATGCCCAGCGAGCCGCCGAAGACTGCCGTGCAGATTCCGTAGGCCGTCTGCGGTTCGCCGTGCAGCAGCTCCAGCATCCGGTCCAGCCGCCCTTCGTGATGATCCAGCAGCTGCCGGGTTCGTTCTTCGAACTTCCCGAACGGATCGCGGTGGCCGGGGAAAGCTTGGCCCACCCGAAGTTCTCCCAACTTTCGAAGCCCGTCCAGATAAGAACGAAGCGGATGTTCGTCTCCTCCCGGGGTATACGAGATATTCGGGGAGATCCGCGGCAGCACCGCATCCCCGCACAGGATCAGCCCCGTCTTTTCTTCATAAAAAGACAAATGCCCGTCGGCATGACCGCCTGTCTCAATCGGATGCCAGAGACGGCCGCCGAAACGGATCGGCAGCCCGGCTTCGATGACGGTAATTTCGGGCTGGGGCTCAACCTGCGCCCGAAACCCCGACAAGTGCTCCGGCAGCTGCGCCAGACGGTCGGCAGACATCCCGTGAAGACGGTACAGGGCGAGCGAAGCCTCGACGAATCCCGGAGCTTCGTCTTCATCCGGCGTACTGCCCCAATTCCGCCAGGCCGCTTCACCTGCCGCTTTCGACATCCACACCTGGGCGCCGCTTCGCTGCTGCAGCCATCCGGCCTGGCCGTAATGATCGGGATGATGGTGGGTCACCACGATCGAAGCGATCTCCTGCGGACGGATATTCAATTCGCCGAGCGCCGCGTCCCAGGCCGCCTCGTTCTCGGCCGAGCGGGGACCGGGGTCGACGATCGTCCAGCCGTCTTCGCCCTGCAGCAGATAGCTGTTGACCCAGCGCAGCGGAAAAGACATCGCCATGCGTACTCGGATCAGTTCGTCGTAACTCGTTACTCGTGATTGGCTCATCCTTATCGGTGCTCCCTTTCCTACTCGCGGCCCGAAGACCGGTCATTTTTCTCCATGGCCAAAATCGCATTCAGCATATGCAGTTTGCGAATCGGCTTAGGCACGATCGAGCGGAAGTAGTCGCGTTCGCCGTCTTCGATCTTCTCGCCCAGCCAGGCCAGCAGGAACAAATTCAGATCCGGAATTTGATGGAGTTCCCTGAAGACTTCACCCCGTCTAAGCGTACTTCCATCTATGAATACGACGTCGAAGTCGCCCATACCTACGCGCTCCACTAGACTGCCATCCATCTCCGGCGAAGATTCCGCGTGCGCCCCCCAACCTTGCAGCATATCTACGATCGTATTCCGGCTGGTCGTCTGGCGATCGACCACCAGGAAGCGCATCCCTTCAAGCACGTCGTCTTCGAACGGAATCGAAGGCAGATCGGTATAGCGTTCAAACGACATCAGAATTTCGATGACCGTTCCTTTGCCGATCTCGCTGGATACCTCGATTCTGCCGCCCAGCAGTTCGATCAGGTTCTTCGTGATAGTCATGCCAAGCCCGGCTCCTTCATAAACGTGATGCGCGGACTCGTGCACTTGCGTGTAGACATCAAAGATATGCTTCAACTGTTTCTCCGACATCCCAATCCCGGTATCCCGAATCGAAAAGCTGACTGCGACTTCGTTCTCTTCCATTGAAGGAACGCGTTTGAGCTCGAACACGACTTCTCCCGTGTGCGTGAACTTGATCGCATTTTGCATCAAATTCAGAAAGATCTGTCTGACTTTCAGTACATCCCCGACCACGAACAGCGGAATTTCCGATTCGACGCCCAGAATGACTTCGACATTTTTGCTAAAAGCTTGCGGGGCAAGCATATAAATCAAATCTTCAACCGTATTGATCAGATCGAAAGGATTATGGGATACTGTCATTTTTCCTGCTTCAAGACGACTTATATCCAGAATACTGTTGACAAGTTCCAACAACGATTCGTTACTGCTCTGGATGATTTCCATATAATTCCGCTGCTCTTCGTTCAGCTCGGTATCTTTCAGCAGATCACTCATCGCAATGATCCCGTTAAGCGGATTACGGATCTCGTGACTGAGAACGGCGACGAAATTCGCTTTGTTTTTCGATTCCTGCTGCGCTTCTTCCCGTAACTTTTTCTCTTCGTGCAGCAGCAGCTGCAGCCGATGAAGCTCTGTCCGACTCCGGCTGCACTCTTGTTCCAACTCTTCTATTTTGCGTATAAGGTCTTCTTCTCTTGACATTCTTAAGCACCTCTTCAGGTAAGCATAATAGTGCTATATACCCTTCGCTTGCCTGCTTAGAACCTTTTCCCGACAAAAATCATTCGCGGCGAGTCTTTTTCGTAATGCTTCTCGTCGTAACTTCCCCGGACTTCGTCCACTTCCAGCTTCGCTTCGGCGAGCAGAGTCGTAAAGTCATCCAGCGTATACAGTTTGACCCGTTCGTCGTATTCGCGGCGCTGCCCGTTTTCTGCCTGTTCCGGCAGGATCGTGATATGCTTTTTGACGAATCCGTCTTCGATCTTCCGCCGTTCTTCGATCTTGAGACCGCCGTCTTCGCGCTCCGTGTACGGCTTCAGATGGCTTTCCACATACGGCGGATTCATAAAGTCGATGATGAAGCGCCCCTCCGGACGAAGCACGCGCCGGATCTCTTGCAGGACGCGGACATGCTCGTCGTCCTGCTCGAAGTATCCGAACGACGTAAACAGGTTGACGACCGCATCAAACTCTCCGTCTGCAAAAGGCAGTTCGCGCATATCGCCCTGCACCCAGCGAATCCGGTTCGCCCCCGGCTCTTTTTTCGCTTCATCCAGCAGCACTTCCGACAGATCCATTCCGGTGACGTCGTATCCTTTCTCGGCCAGAGACAGCGAATGCCGGCCCATCCCGCAGCACAAATCCAGCACTTTCGCTCCGGGATCGAGCCGCAGCCACGAGATCATCTCGTGCACTTCATGAGCCGCCCCCTGTTCGTCCCGGTAATGATAGACCCGCAAATAATCTTCGCCGAAACTTTCTTCGTACCATGCGCTCATCGTGTTGTCCTCCCTGAATCGGATAGATTCGGCGCGAAGCGGCAACGGATTCCGTTCTCCGCCGCGCCTCCCCTTGTTACTTACACGAAAAAGAAGAAAACGATTTCCGTCCGCCGGAAATTCGTCTCCTTCCTGTATCGGGTCGGGCTTCCGCCCGATTTTCACGGATAAGCGATATTGATCTCCAGACGCCCGCCGCAGTCGTACTGGCGCCGCTCGCCTTCGGTCACGCAGCGGACAGGCGATTGACCGGAAGCGACCCGCCAGGCTCCGAGAGCCAATGCCGCAGCATCGATCCCCTCTTCCGGCCGTACCCATTCCGGTACGAAGCCGTCCGCGCGTTCCTGCTCGGTGAACGCGGATACGCCGAGAGTCCCGACAATAAGCGCCGAATAAGCATAAGAGAACGGCTTCATGCGGTAATCCCCGAGATATTCGGCCGTCATGCCGATCTCGCCCGTGATCCGGATCTCGGCCCCCGCTTCTTCCCGCATCTCGCGCCGAAGTGCGGCAAATACGTCTTCGCCGTCTTCGATTCCTCCTCCGGGCAGTTTATGATAACCGCCCCGCGCGACATGCATCAGCGCCATACGCCCGGAATCGTCCAGCAGTACGGCCCGGGCGGCCTGCCGCAAGATCGGCATCCCGGATTTCCGTCAGCAGCGGAAGTTTGACGTAATCGAACAAGGCGAATTCGGACGAAGGATCCGGACGGTTCTCGCCGACCTTGACGTAACCGGCCTGGGTGTAGAGACGCTGATTACGCAGACTTCCGGACGCCGAACCAAATCGCGAGATTCGGGTTCTATTCTTTTCTAGGTTCTTGTGGAAATTCCTCTTCTTCACGCTTCGCGTCAACTTCGGCCCTGTATCGGCTAAGTTCTTCATCCTCGCTTTTAAACCAACCGGCCAGCAGTCCGAAGACCTGTTTGCCCAGCATCAAGAGTCCTGTCCCGCCCAGCAGCACGGCCAGCCAGAATCCCGGGAGACCGCCGCTCAACTCTACAGCCGTCATATACCGGCCGAATGAACCGCCCGACCATGAAGTCACTCCAGACCGACTCACTGCCGCCGCAAGATGGATGCCGACGTACAGCAGAGTCCCGCCCAGCAGCAGGAAACCTCCAATCAGCAGGGTTATCAATTTTTGCATATGTCCAAATCGCTCCTCTCCGCTTCTATAATAGAACAAACGGAGTTTATCGATAGAAGGTTGGGTCCCACAGAAAAAAAGCACCCCGCGGATAAATTCCGATGGGTGCGCGGCCTTTCTTCTCTCTTGGCTCTTCTTCTTTAATGAAGCATCGGATTCTGCCCGATCGCCGCCGCAGCTTCCTTCTCCCTGTCCAGCGGATACCGCACCGTATATTCGGCGGCCTCGATCCAGGCACGCTTGACGAAATCCCGTCCGCGCACCACCACCCGGCCTCGATAAATATCGACCTGCAGGCCTTCGCTGCCGCTCAGGTGTTCGTCTGCGTCCGTCCAGAGATACGCGACCGACGAAGCATTGAACATGCTTGGCATGCGGCCTTGTCCGTCGTACATCGTACGCTGCGCTTCGAGCTGCCAATGCGTATGTCCGGTAAACAGAATCGCCTGCGGGCATGCCGCCAGCACCTTTTTCAATTCGGCGTCCTGATTGACCCCGTACCAGCCCTGACTTTCCATGGAACCGGCTACGGTATCCCTGAGCGGCTGATGCAGGAAGACGAACACCGGCCGGTCCGGCGATGCTTCTTCGGCCAGGCGCTCGGTCAACCAGGCGAGCTGCGCCGAAGACAGATCGCAGTCTTTGGGATGCGGCACTTCGCTGCCCAGAAAAATAAAATGATACCCGCCGATCCAATGATCGTGATACGGCGCTGCGGCTCCCGTTCCTTCGGCAAAACGGCGCATCCGACGCTTCCATACCCCGCCCGCGGGTCCTCCGTTCGCTTCTTCTTCGTCCGAGAGCGCCAATCTTGCTTGCATGCCGCCCAGATCCAGGCCTGCGGCGGCTGCCGCTTCGGCCAAAGCTTCGATCGCATTGACGGGCGGCTCGGCGATTTTGTCCGCGCTTACCGCCGCCGCTTGGAACTCGTCTTCCGCTTCGGCCGATGGCCCGACCGTGCCGGCCGGGAAATTCCCGTCCAGCACATCCTCGATCTCGGCTCCGGAGAGCGCGCTCAGATCGATCGGCTTGTCGCCTTCCCCCCACAGTATCGCGCCGATATCATGGTTGCCGAGCGTGATATACATCGGCGGCAGTCCATCCGGACGGCCGTTCCAGATCCGGCCAAACTCCCGGTATTCCGGCGCAAGGCCGCGGTCCGTTACATCGCCGGCATGCATAATGCCCAGGCTGCCTTCGCAGTAAGACGCGATATCCGCCAGCGCCGCTTCAAAGTGGCGATTGTGAATATGGTCGGCATCGTCCCGGACATGCGTATCCGTAATGACCTGAAACGAGGCAAGCGGCTGTTCAGCCGTATTCGCCGCCGTCTCCGTTTTTCCAGTCGCTTTGACTTGCGTCTCTTTCGGCATTCCCGTCCCGATCTTCATGCCGTCCCCATTTTGCATATCGCCCCCGGCGCTCTCCGCCGTTCTTCCCGTTTCCTGCTTCACTGTCCATCCCTCCATATTCCGATATTTGTTGGATTCGAACTTGTCAAAGTCTTCTTCCGGATCCTCCGATTTAGGATTCGCTGCATTTCAAGCCGACGATGCCGACAAGGATACAGCCCATCCAGACGAGCGAAGTCGCTTTAAGGCGCTCGCCGAAAAAGTAATGGCCCGCCACACCGATCAAGGTAATCCCGACGCCCGACCAGATCGCGTACGCAACGCCGAGCGGAATATGTTTGACCGAGAAATTGAGCAGCGTAAAGCTGGCCCCGTAGCAGACGAACATGAATACCGACGGCCACAGCCGGGTGAATCCGTCCGATATTCTCATCAGCAGCGTTCCGCTCAGCTCCAGCGCGATCGCGCACGCCAGCAGCGTCCAGCCGAGCGAGACGTTCGGGCTCATCGCGGCACCGCGCTTTCGAGCAGACGCTCGAAGGAAGGCACCGTCCGATCGGCCAGCTTCAGCGCTGCGGCTTCGCCGATCCCGATCTTCAGCGCCGCCCCTGCCGCGCGGGCCATCTCCATATCGCCGTCCGTGTCGCCGATCACGATGACGCGTTCGGGCGGCACGCCGAGACGTTCGCAGGCCAGCAGACACAAGTCGGGAAAAGGCTTGCCGCGCTGCGCCTGATCCGTACCGATCACGACGCGGAAATAATCCGTAATCCCCAGCCATTCCAGATGGCGCAGCGCGCTGGCCGTCTCGTCGGCCGTCACGACGCCCATCGGAACGCCGCTCTCCCGGCAGCGCTCCAGAAATTCGCGTACGCCGGGCAGCAGCTTCGCGGGGCGGACCGCTTCCATCGCGGCGTCGGCCAGCTCCACGCTGCGGCGCACAAGGATCTTCGCTTCCGCCCAGGACAATCCCGCCCGGTAGCCGTGCCAGGCCAGTACGGCGTGCATCTCGTCCACCGTACCCATCGCAAGCGGCCCTCGCCGGTCATAGTCGGTCGTCCGGCCTTCTTCGTCATGCTGCGTTCCCCAGATCCGCGAAAGCTGCTGCGCCTCGATCCTCAATCCCCGTTCGGCCAGCAGGGTTCGAAATTCGTCCAGCGCCCGATCCGTCCAAAATCCCCACATAGCCGTAAAATCGAGCAGCGTCCCGTCCTTGTCGAACAAAATGGCGCCCGCGTTCCCAAAATCGATCTCGTGCGTGTGTGAAGCGTCGTGCATATCCGGTTTCCCCTGCACGCCGTCCCCGTTCTTCGTGTCGCTCATCATCTTGCCCCCTATTTCTCCCGCCGTCTTTGATCGAATGCCGGTTCGGTCCGTCCAAAAGAAAACCGCAGGAACCGCGCAGAATGCGCGCTTCCTGCGGCCGATCGTTTGGACTTGGCTTGCTCGGCGTATCTTTTTGGACCTAAAGCTTCATCCTTACCTTGCTTTATTGCTTCAACTGCTATTTCGCGACGCGATCCAGCTCGCTCTGCGCTTTGGCCTGCGCTTCCTTCAGTGCCTGCTCGGCCGGCACGTTGTTGATCTGCACCTGATCCGCCGCGACTTTGAGCGCATCGCCGATCTTGCCGCCCGTCGGATCCTGGAACGGCATCGAAGCATGCGACGCCTGCTGCAGCGGAACGCTGATCTGCGGGTTCTCGGCACTGAACGCTTTGAATTTCGGATCTTCGAGCGCGGATTGACGCACGGCGATATATCCGGTCTTCATCGACCAATCGGCCGTATTTTCCGCCTTCATGAAGTACATGAACCATTTAAAAGCCGCCTGCTGCTGCTCCGGAGTCGCTTTGGCCGGAATCCCGGCCTGGCTTGCACCGGCGACCGGCTTGCCGGCGCCCATGCCTTCCCAGCCCGGCTGCTCCATCGCGGCCACAACCTTGAAGTCGAGGTCGCCCTGATCGCCGCTTGAGCCTGTGTAACCGGCCGCCTGGCCTTTCATCACATCGTCGATCGTCTTGTACCAGTATTCCCAGCCTTGTCCGCCGGAGTGGATACGCATGATCTTGTCTTCGTGGATCCATTTGCGGAACTGTTCCCAGGTCGCGATCCATTCCGGCGAGTCGATCGTCACGGTCTTGCCGTCTTCGCTTAAGATGCTGCCGCCCCGGCTCAATACGGCATCGGTCATGTTGGCTTCGCCCCACATCGGCTCCCAACCGTAGACAGTCGTCTTGCCGCCTTCTTTCTTCGTCATCTTGGCCGCCGCTTCGCCGAGCGCTTCCCACGTCGTGAGCGATGCCGGATCGATCCCGTGCTCTTTGAACATATCCTGACGGTAGTACATAATCTGCGTCGAGCCGTACATCGGCAGGAAATACTGCTTGCCGTCCACTTTTCCTCCTTCAAGGAACGTCTGAACAAAATCTTCGCTGTTGAAATCCGGTTCGGCCGCGATCAGTTCGTCCAGCGAAGCGTAATAGCCTTTGCGAGCCCAATCCGCGTTTGCGCTGAGGACCGCCGCCGGAACGTTGTTCGACGCGATGGCCGCCTGCAGCTTCTGCTCCGTCTCCGTATAGTCCGCCTGGGCAATCCCTTTGACGATGACTTCATCCTGCGAAGCGTTGAACGCGTCGATCTTCGCTTTCATGTTGTCGCCCAGATTACCGCCCAGTCCGTACCAGAATTCGATCTCGACCGGCTTGCCCGATTCCGCTGCGGCAGGCGTGCCGCTTGCGGCCGCACTCGGCGTCTCCCCGGCCTGCGAGCCGCAGGCGGACAGCAGCGTAAAGCTTGCCGCGAGCAGCATCGACATGCCGCCTTTCCAGTTCCATTTGCTTGTGTTCGGACGTTGTTTCATTCTTTTTGCCTCCAATTGGATGTGGGATGTCCCTGTTCGGGGTAAGCTTGGATTCAGCTCTTGTTGACGCCTGCCGACATATTGACACTCTGCATGATCGTCTTCTGGGCAAACAGGAACAGGATCAAGAGCGGAGCGATGGTAAAAGCGCTTGCGGCCATGATCTGCGGCCAGGCCAATCCATAAGCGCCGCCTTCGACGAAGAAGCTGCGCAGACCCGCGGAGACCAGTCTCAGATCCGGGTCTTTCGTAATCAGCATCGGCCAGAAATAATTGTTGTACTGGTCGATGAACGTAATCAGGATCATGACGGCGAACGACGAACGGATCAGCGGAGCCATGATCGTCCACAGAATCCGGAAGTGCGAAGCTCCGTCCAGCTGCCCCGCTTCGACGAGCTCGTGCGAGACCTGGAGAAACGCCTGCCGCAGCAGGAAGATCGCGAACACGCTCACGCAGTTGGACAGGATCAGACCCGCGTAGCTGTCCAGCAGATGCAGTTCGTTCAGAATCAGATAGCTTGGCAGATAGACGGCCGTGCTGGGAATCATATAGCCGACGAGCACGATTGCGGTGAATGTGCCTTTCAGCCGGAATTTCATATGGGTCAGCGCGTAAGCCATCATGCTGGCGTTGATAACCTGCAAGGCGCAGATCGAGATCGCCACGAAAATACTGTTGAACATGTAGCGGGCGAACGGTGCCGAATTCCATGCTTCTATGTAATTGCCCCAGTTGATCGACTCCGGCCAGAAGGTCGGCGGGAACCGCCAGATCTCGTCGTTCGTCTTGAGTCCGCTCGTCACCATCCAGTAGAAAGGGAAGGCCATCGCCAGACTGATGACCGCCAGCAGCATGTAGCGTACGACGATGCCGAAGCGTTCCCCGGCCGGTACGAACCGGCGGCTGCCTTCTTGGCCCGCTCCCCGGCGAAGTTCGCTTTTCTTGCTCGCTTTTCTTGCTTCGGTCATGTTCATGAATAGTGCACCAGGCGCCGGCTGAGCAGGAACGACAGCCCCGACAGCAGGACGCAGATCAGAATGATGATGACGGCGATCGCGGAAGCTTCGCCGACGTTAAACGTCTCAAAAGCCGACTGGTAATACATATACAGCAGCGTGCGCGTCGATCCGGCCGGTCCGCCCTGCGTCATGACATTGATCTGGTCGTACGCCTGCAGCGACTGGATCGTCAGGATGATCGACAGGAACAGCGTCGTCGGGGAGATCAGCGGCAGCGTGATCGCCCGGAACTTGTCCCACGTGCCGGCTCCGTCGATCGAAGCGGCTTCCAGCAGATCGGACGGCAGATTACGCAGCGCGACCAGGTAGAACACCATCGACCAGCCGATCGACTTCCAGATCGTGACGATCATGACGGCGGCGAGCGCCCAATTCGGATCCTGCAGCCAGCCGACCGGCGAGAATCCGATCCAGCCCAGCACCAGGTTGGCGAGCCCCACGTCGGGTTCGAAGATCCACGACCAGGCGATCGAGACCGCGACCGTCGGCGTGACCCACGGCGAGAACATCATGGCCCGGAAAAGGCCGGTCGCTCTGAGCTTGCTGTTCATCAGCAGCGCAAGCGCAAGCCCGCCCACGATGATCGGAACGACCGTGCCGAGTCCGAACATCAGCGTCACCCGAAGAGCTTGGTAGAATTCGGGGTGCGTCAGCAGATACGAATAGTTGTCCAAGCCGACAAACAGTTTCTCGGGACTCATGAAGTCCCACTCCGTGAAGCTTAAGTACAGAATGTAGCCAAGCGGTCCCAGCCAGAAGATCAGCAGCGGAACGAGTGCAGGCAGGGTGAACAGCACCGCCTCGCCTTCCCTGAACATTTTCAGACGCAAATCCACAACTCCTCTATGTTCAATTTTTTTTGATCACCGTTTTCCGCAAGCCTTTTTTATGACGTTTTTCTCTATCGTACAAACATGATTGTACATTCGATTTGAAAAACGGGGATTATCCCGGTGTTAAATCTGCAGGGAATCGTGTAAAATATGTGGGGTATGTGAGAAAAAACGTCCGAATCTCGATTCAGGGGTGACATCGTGGAAAAAGAATCCGCCGGAACGTCCGGCTCTTCCGTAACGCCCGAGCGGCGGGAACTGCGGGAGAAGATCATCGAGTCGATCGCTTCGACAATGGATCTGTACGGGGTGAACCATTCATTCGGGCAGCTCTACGGCATCATGTACTTCGAGGACCGGCCGATGACGCTGGAAGAAATGAAAGACTTCATGAATATGAGCAAAAGCAATATGAGCTACGCCGTACGTGCCTTGACGGAGTCCCGGATGATTTACAAACTTGACGAGAAAAAAGATCGCAAAGACCAATACGTCGCCGAGACCGACTTTTTCCGCACGTTCCGGAATTTCTTCGGCGCCAAGCTCCAGCGGGAGATCGACGTGATGCTGTCCAGCATCCGCGAAGTCTCGCCCGACCTGTCGGAGATCGTCCTCTCGCGGCAGACGCAGGCGGACGAACGCGAGCAGGCGCTGCGCGACCTGCACAAGCTTCAGCATGCGGAGCAGTATTACATCTGGCTGCAGGGATTCGTCGATCGGATGCAGGGTGGAGATTTTTTCGAAGAAAAAGAGTGAACGCAGCAGGC
>NZ_JABJVN010000005.1:0-52817 GCF_013618475.1 Saccharibacillus deserti | reverse complement strand
GCTCGGCTCGGCTCGGCTCGGCTCGGCTCGGCTCGGCTCGGCTCGGCTCGGCTCGGCTCGGCTCGGCTCGGCTCGGCTCGGCTAACGGATTGTATATCCCTTAGAGGGCCGAATCAAGCCTTTCCCGAACTTTAACGGATTGTAGTTCCGTTAGCCGCTTTTTATCGCCTTTTTTTCGCCTAAAACAAACCCAAATTCATTCTAAGCGTCGTATGAATCCGTTAGAATTTCAAAACCCTCCAAATCAACCGCTAAGCGTCTCCCGGTTCCGTTAGCATTCGCCGGGTGGCTCCGCGACGCGACCCTTTATGTCCGGATGCACGCCAAAAACCCGAAGCTCCAAGCTGGAGCTTCGGGTTTTTCGACAATCCGGGTCTTCGGCCTTTGGCACCGGGATTTGGCACCGCCATCGGCCGGCGCCTTTTTCATTTTCCGGCAAGCGGCGGCCGACTCGTTCAAAAAACGTGCCGGTTCCCGGTGCGGGCCGACTCTTCGACGGCGTCCAGCAGCCCGTGCGATCCGAACTGGACGGTGGCCGGCGCGCTCAGCACGAGCGTGCCCTGGTGGTCGCCGAAGATTTCGATCGTCAGGCCGGTCCCGTGCTTCACGCCGCCCTGGACGTGGACCTGGGCCGCGGCGCCGCTCTCCAGCAGGCCGTTGATCAGGATCTGATCGTCGGTCGTCTTGGCCATGCTCTCGTCCGTATCCGTGATCCGAACTTCCGCGAACTGCTGCGCCGTGACGGCCGACCATTCCTTGAAATCCCCGAGCATGTACGTGAACGCGTCCAGATTGTGGCCGGTCACGATCGTCAGCAGGTTGCCGCCGGCTTCGCGGTCGAACAGGTACGAGTTGGCTTTGTCGGATTCGCCGCCCATCCCTTCGATCGACAGGTTCAGCTTGGCCGACAGCACCTTGCCGGCGAATCCCTGCTTCAGCAGGTCTTTGACGTAGTCGACGGCCGGAGCCTGCCTCGCCTGCAGGCCGATTGCGTTCGGAATTCCGCTCTCGGTGACCCACTGCCGCATCTTCAGAGCTTCCGCCGTATTCGATCCGAGCGGCCATTCGCAGTAAATCGGCGCCCGCGGGAACGATCGCCCGGACCGCCGCATGGTGCTCTTTGACGTTGATGCTGACGACCGCCAGATCGACGTCGGACGACCGCCAGATCGGCCGCCCGGTCGAACGCGTGGGCCGCTCCGAACGCTTCCGCGCTTTGGCGCGCGCTCTCCATCCGGCTCGTGCCGACCGCGGTCAGTTCATACTCTTCCAACTGCCGAAGGGCCGGGATATGCGTGCCTCTCGCCCAGCCGTTGTTGATCGATCCTCCGATAATGCCCGTTCTTATTTTTTATCCATGCTTAACTTCTCCTTTTTGATTCAACGATGCGATTTGGCGTGCCGGTCCTCGGGGTAAGGCAGTTCCGGCAGGCCGCGAAGCGTGTCGTGCTCGTTATTCCGTACGGAACAGTCCTCGGTCCTGCAGGATCGGAACGACCGGCCGGATAAAGTCCGCGAAGCCTTCGGGATGGTCCTGCCGGACGTCCGGTTGGCGGCCCGGAAACTAACGTCCCGCTGCTCGTCGGTCAGCGGTTCGGGGGCATAGGAAGGGATGGATACGTGCTTGTGCAGCAGTTCGATCGTAGGATTCAATTCTTTCCCTCTTTTCTATTTATGCGGTTTGTGTTTAGTTGGCGTTTATTCGAAAGCCTTTTTTTGTCACACTGGTATTTAGCCTACTAAATATATAAAACGCATGCCGCTTTCGACGGCGTGAACCTATCATAAGTCCGGCGGTTGGCTTTGCGAAGAAGGCAATTTAAATGTCCATAGTCCATAATTTTGTACCTTTGGATCGGGAGGGATCGCCATGAAAGTATGCTTGAACGGATTCGAGCCGGCCTTTATCGAGGAAAAAGAAGACCTGTACGCGATCGTCCTGACGCAGAACATCCTGTCGGGCCGATGAAAATATTTTGTTCTCTGGTATCTCAAAAGCGGAACCCGCCGTTTCGGCGATATCCAGAGTTTTCTGGGCGGTTTGTCGCAGGGTTCGCTCACCAAGCAGCTCAAGGAACTGGAAAAAGACGGCGTCGTCCATCGGAAAGTCTACCCGGAAGTTCCGCCCAAAGTCGAGTATTCGCTGACCGAAAAAGGTGTCCGGCTGCTGCCGATTCTGGAGCAGATGGAAGCGTTCGGGAGAGAGTATGGGGAAAACGGGACGCATGGGGAACGCGGGAAATCCGATGAAACGGACGAACCCGGCGAACCGGAAAAATCGTGAAAAAGAAAAAGGCATTCCGTTAGCAGACGGCGCTGCGATCGGAATGCCTTTTTTTCAATCCAAGACGCCTACAAACGACCTGTATCTCTCATCTCTCAATGGAACTGAGCGGTAGTAACATCGAAAGTTCTCTGTATGGACGATAAAAGAACGGGCTTGGCGGATTGTGCGGGTAGAACATGCTATATCCGTTCATGAAATCCCCCCGCCCCGTCGACCGTTCATTCCATACGCCGTTATTCCCTCGTTTGTCTGGCTTCGGTTCCTTCGAACTCTTCCTTCTACCGGTACTGCCTCGGATCATGCGGATTCGGGATCGGCTCGGGATGGCGCCGGCACCACTGCACCGCGTGGTCGCTCAATTCGTGGAACCATTCATAATCCAGGTACGCGATCTTCGGCTGACGGACACGGTTGATGATCGTCTCGACCCGCTCCCTGAATACGGGGTCGGCCATCCGCTGCGCGTGGAACGTCTTCTCGACAAAGTCGGCGAACAGCTCGTACCCTTCGTCCCAGTTCGCGTTGCCGTTTCGCTCGGCTTCGTCATGCAGGCGGGCGACCGAACGGATTAGCTCGCCCTGTACGGTCGGGGCCTGGCCGCTGTCCGGTACAAGAGTTTCGTGCAGCTGTTGGAATTCCTGCGCATATTTCATGGTCTAGGTAGGCCTCCTTTTGTATCAAAAAATCCCCAGTTCGTTCGCCTTGACCCGGCTCAACTGCGCTTCAAAGTCGCCGCTTGGCGCAATTTCCGATACGGGGTGCCAGCTTCCGCCGCTGTCGAGCCCATAGACGCGCCAGCCGCCGGCATCCAGCCGAAACTGCGCGACCGGAAGCTCGATCCAATTCGTGCCGTCTCTGGACGGACGCTGTTCGACCAGCGTCAGCTCGTCGCCTTCCAGCGCGTAGCCGATACTTCTCCGGCTGCGCAGCTGCTCTTCGGCGATACTCTCCATATAATGACGCATGATTTTCTCTATTCGTTTCTTGGTAAAATCGTCCATCCTCGCCATTCCTCTTCTCTTCGCATCCGATTCCCGGGTATAGACCTTTTTCGAGCGGCCGCCAGCCTGCCGGCCAGCTCGCGCTCCAGTGCCGAACCGACTTCCAGGCGCCGTGACGAACGCGGCGGAGCGAAGCTGAATGCTTCGCGCATTTCGTGCAGCGCCAGCGGCTCGATCGGCTGCACCGACAACACGGGTACGGCAAATCCGTATTCCACGCCGTCAAAGTATTCCAGCGTCCCCGCATATGAGCCGGGCTCGTCTTTCTCCGCGATGGCGGCCAGTTCTTCCGGCGTTCCTAGGAGTGGACGTCCAAATTCGGCATAAGCGGCAATCGCGCCGACCGGCACCGGGATGTACAGATACGCATCGGCCGGTTGATCTGTGAAGCGCCGCCGGAATTCATGCCGTTTCGTGCCTGCTTTCATCCGCGCGTACGGATCGGGACGCAGGCTGACGATCAGCAGACTGCGCGGCAGTTCCGCAGGGTTCTTTTCCATTTTACCGCGCTCCCCTTTCTTCCCTACAAACACCCGGGTCCCAGTGAATTTGTCGGTCTTTTTCAGCATACCACCTTGTCTATCCCTTCTTCCTGCCGTTCACCAATCCGTACCGATAAATCTTCGCCGGAGGAAGCCGCTTTGTCCGTTCCGTCTTCACTTTGTCGGTTCCAGATCCGCCACCATCGTGATCGATGTGCCTTCGCGTCCGGCTTCTTGGAAGCCAAAGCGTAAGTACAGCTTCATGGCGGGTTCATTGCCCGGATCGACGCTCAGCGAGACCCGCTTCACGCCTTGCTCCCGCAGCCCGTCCAGCAGATGGCGTATCAGCGAGGTTCCGATCCCCCGGCCCCGGCTGCCCGGCAGCAGCGCCATGCCAAGCTCCGGCACGTCCGGCGCGACATAGCCGTAGCCGCGATCGTCGGCGCCGAAGAAACGTGCCGTCGCCGAGCCGAGCGGCGTTCCGTCCGGCGCTTCGGCAATCACCCCGAAGTCGCCTTGGCGTCCCCAGCCTTCCACATACTTGCGCATGGAAGGTTCTTCGAGGATCGAGCGGTCGAACGGTTCCTTGCCTTTTCCCGCATATAACGATTCGAACAGCATCTCCCACAGAAAAGGAAGGTCCCGTTCTTCGGCCGGGCGAATCCGGTAGGGCGACTCTGCATGACCCGCCGTCCCGTCGGCAGCTCTCCTATCCGGCACCGCGGCCGGCTCTTTCTTGTTCTCCATTTCGTTCGGCATTTTGCGGTTGTCCCTCCTTATTGAATGAACCTCTTTTTCCGGCTGCGCCGCTGCCACAGTCCGAATCCCGCCGCAAGCAGCAGAATCGCCGCCGGAATTCCGATCCATGCTATCCTTTTACCCGTTCCTTCGCTTTTCTCTTTTTCCGGCTCCGGCGGAGCCTCGAATTTCGTACCTGCTCCAAGTTCCTTGAGATCCGCGGCGGCCGAGATATTCTCGCTTCGGATTTCGCCGGAACGTCCGCAGTTGTACACCTCGTACCGCCCTTTGTATTCATATGGATACAGCAGGTAACGTTTCCCTTCTTCAAAATCGAATTGGCAGCTGCTCCAGCTGGTGTAGACAACGACTTCCGGTTCGTTCACGCCTTTCCAGCTTTCGCCGACGGCAAGCGTAACCGCATTGTACATCTCTTTTCTATCGTCTTTGAATTTCTCGATCTTCCGCACCGTACCCGTAAAAGCAGCCGAGGCTTTTTCTTTGGCTTCGCGTGCGGTTTCCGGAATACGGCAGCTGCAGGCCATAGCTTTCTCCGCGGGAATCAACAAACCGAATGACATTAGAAACAGAATGAGGACAAGGGTTACTCTGCCTAAAATTCGCATCTTCGTTCCTTCTCTCTGGCGGATTTCCCGGCCTTTTACCCGTTAGACGGAATCTGCGATCCAAACGTTACGAAAAGCTCGATTTAACTCATCCAGAGTGCCGCTTCGTCCCGAATTTGAGTCTTACGGCTCCGTTTCGGGTAATGAAGGTAAGAATTGTTACGGATATTGCGCGTTTTTCATCTATTATTTTCAAATAAGAAGGAGAGCTGGTCCAACCTATGAGTAAAACGATTTTCGTATCCAACCGTCTTCCCGTCACCGTTAGCAAGAACGAATCCGGCCTGGAGTACAAGGAAAGCATAGGCGGTCTGGCTACCGGACTCAAAAACTACCATGAACAGGGCAGCACGGTCTGGGCCGGCTGGCCGGGCGTGGCACAGGACGATCTGAGTGAAGGCGAGATCTCCTCGGTTGCCGACACCCTGAGAAAAGATTATAAATGTCTGTCGGTCCCTCTGACTTCCGACGACATCGAACAATATTACCACGGCTTCTGCAACGAAACGATCTGGCCTCTTTTCCATTACTTTACGAGTGCGGTCGAATACAAAACGGACACCTGGGAAGCGTATCAGCGGGTCAACCGCAAATTCTTCGACTCGGTCGATCCGCTGATCGAAGAAGGCGACACGATCTGGATCCACGATTACCAGCTCATGCTGCTGCCGCAGATGATCCGGGAGAAGCATCCCGACGTGAAGATCGGATTTTTCCTGCATATCCCGTTCCCTTCGTTCGAAATCTACCGTCAGATGATCTGGCGCAACGAGATCCTTGAAGGCTTGATGGGTGCCAACCTGATCGGTTTCCATACGTACGATTATGTGCGCCACTTCCTGAGCAGCGTGCGCCGTCTGCTTGGGCACGAGCACAGTCTGTACAAAATGCAGCTTCAATCGCATCAGGTACAGGTCGACGCTTTCCCCATGGGGATCGACTACGACTATTTCTCCAAGACGCCGACCAAAGAAAACGCGTCTCAGGAAACGATGGACTTTGTCAAAAGCACGAAGGATGTCCGCAATATCATTTCGGTCGACCGCCTGGATTACACCAAAGGTATTCCCGACCGGATCAAAGCGTTCAAGCATTTCCTGGCCAATTACCCGGAGTATCGGGAAAAGGTCCGCTTGAATCTGATTATCGCTCCTTCGCGGGTCGGGATCGAGAAATACGACAACCTCAAGCGCGAAATCGAGGAACTCGTCAGCGAGGTGAACGGCGAATACGGAACGTTCAACTGGATGCCGGTCTGGTTCTTCTTCCGCACCGTATCCCAGGACGATCTGATCGCTTTCTACCGCCACAGTGACGTGCTGCTCGTCACTCCGCTGCGCGACGGTATGAACCTGGTCGCCAAAGAATACGTCGCTTCGCGGACCGATTATAAAGGCATGCTCGTCATGAGCGAAACGGCCGGCGCGGCCAGCGAACTCGGCGAAGCGATCATCGTTAATACAAACGATCACGCCGCGATCGCGGCCGGAATCAAGATGGCGCTCGAGATGCCGGAAGACGACAAAATGGACCGCAACAAAAATATGCACCGCCGGATCTCCCGCTACAACGTCAAGTTCTGGGCGGAAGAGTTCCTGAATACGCTGCAGGGTTCGTCGGAAGAAAAGATCCATACCGAACCTCTCGACCGTCTGACTTCCGCTTCGTCGGAACTCGATCTGGCGTATCGGACCGCCAACAAGCGGGTGCTGTTCCTCGATTACGACGGGACGCTGGTCGGCTTCAAGCCGACGCCGGACCAGGCGCGTCCGGACCGCGAGCTGAAGCAGCTGCTGACGACGCTCACCGAAGATCCGAAGAACACGGTCGTCATTATCACCGGACGCGACCGCTTTACGGCCCAGAAATGGCTGGGCGATCTCAATCTCAGCATCGTCGCGGCGCACGGTCTGTGGTTCCGCCCGGCAGGCGGCGAATGGACGATGACGCTCAATATCGACAACGAATGGAAAGAATCCATCCGTCCGATCATGGAGACGTATACCGACCGGACGCCGGGTTCGCTGATCGAAGAGAAAGACTACTCGATCGCCTGGCATTACCGCCAGTCCGAACCGGATATCGCGGCCGTGAAGCGCAACGAACTCAAGGAAGCGCTCATGTCCATCACCCAGTCGATGACCGTAGGCGTACTGGACGGCAACAAAGTCATCGAAGTGAAGGATACGCGGGTCAACAAAGGCCACGGCGCGCATCTGGTGCTGAGCCAGGGGCACTTTGACTTCGTCTTCGGAGCCGGCGACGACCGGACCGACGAAGACATGTTCGCGGCGCTGCCGGAGAACGCGTATTCCGTCAAGATCGGCAAAGAAGTGACGGCGGCCCGGTACCGCCTCAAATCTTCGGGCGATATCCGCGCCCTGCTGGGACGCTTCACACAGGTGTCCGGCGAAGTCGCGGAAGACGCGGCGAAGAGCAAGTAAGCGGCCGGACCGTTTATGGGTAGAAAGTATGAAAAGAAGCCGAGCGGTTTGCTCGGCTTCTTTTTTGTGTGTTTTTTTGGGGTTTGGAGCGAGGCCAGGCGGGACTGAACGCTGCGGGGCGCAGCCGAACGTGGCAGAGCAAGACCGCCTTCGAAAATGTACGCATAAAGTCAACATTCGCTCCAAAACACGCTAGATAAGCCGGAAATGTGCATCAAAAGGCAACATTCCCGCGACCGCGCCATTTTCCGACACTCCGATCGCCCTAGGAATAATCGGCCGCTTATCAAGCCAACCTTCCTGCGCCTTCGCCGATTCCGGCTCTATCCTTCCGGCACAATCGCCTGCACCTCGATCTCCACCAACAGCGCAGGATCGATCAGCGCTTTCACTTCGACCATGGTCGCCACGGGGCGGATATCGCGGAAAGCTTCGCCGTGGGCACGCCCGATCTCTTCCCACCGCGAAATATCGGTCACGAACATGCGCGTGCGGACGACATGCTCCATTTTCGCTCCGACATGCGCCAGTGCTTCTTCGATCGTGCCCAGAATCTCCGCCGTCTGCCGATACGGATCGCCGGCTCCGACGACCTCCCCGTCCTTCATCGCGGTAGTGCCCGCGACTTCCACGACGTTTCCGACACGCACGGCGCGGCTGTAGCCGACGATCGACTCCCAGGGAGAACCGGTCGAGTACGTTTGTCTGGTCATGCGCTCACCTCCTCTTCCGCTTCAAAAATCGAATCTACGATAATCGGCAGATTATCTCGGACTGAAACGGCGCCGAACACGGATCTCGCGTGCGAACCGTGCTCGCCGAATACGTCGGCCATCAACTTGGAACAGCCGTCCAACACTAAGTCCGTCAACCTGGGGTGAAGTCGGTTCAGCCGGTCCGGCGTATCCAGATTATGCTCTGCCTGACCGTGACGAATAAACAGAAATTCCATACGGGCGCCTCTCCTCTCACGTTTGACCTTGCCCCCGTCAAGCGCAGCTTTTATAATGGACATATTCATTTTACACGGTATTCATCTATCCATATCATTCAACGGTTTAAAGCCATAAAGGAGAAAAGTCATGACGCAGTCCAACCTTCCCCTCTCTTCCAAGATCCCTTTTCGCGAAAAAAACATCATCCTGATCGGCTTTATGGGCGCAGGCAAAACGACGATCGGCCAACTGCTGGCAGAGAAGCTCGGACGGGAGTTTCTCGACGCCGACCATGAGATCGAAGCGCTGCACGGCATGCCGGTCACGGAAATCTTCAAGACGATGGGCGAACCCGCTTTTCGGCAGATGGAAAAAGAGTACCTGACCAAACTGTGCCGCAGCGAGCGCGAGAAAGTCGTATCGCTCGGCGGAGGTTCTTTCATGCAGGAAGCGATCCGGGAATCGTGTCTGTCGAGCGGGATCGTGTATCATCTCGACTTGAGCTGGGATTCCTGGCTGGGCCGCTTTGAAGCCTTGATCGATACCCGTCCGATTCTGCAGAGCAAGTCGCTGGAGGAAGTTCAGGACATGTTCAACAGCCGCAAACTCGTCTACGCCGAGAATCATCATACGGTATCTGTCGATACGCAGACGCCCGAACAGATCGCCGAAGCGATCGCGCTGCAGATTCAGGCCGGCTGGACGCGGGAAGGGTAAGGCTCAAGCAAAAAGGCGGAACTTTCCGCATATCCATAGTCTTCGCGTTCTTCGTCGTAAACGATTCGGCTCTTTGTCTTTTTCGACAGATTGCGGCCGAAGGCTTCGATCCTGCCGGTTAGGGAATCCCGGCCTTCCCGCAGCGGTTCTGCGCCGGCGCTGATCTCTGTCTGCATATCTTTGCCAAGCGGAAGCACGGCCAAGCCGCCGGACAACGCAACGGCTTTTGCCTGCCGGAGTCGGATTCCCGCTGTTTTTAACGATTCTGCCGAACCTCTAAATCCTTGAAAGGTGTAGCTCACCGGCGGCGATCCTCCATTCTAAGCAGAAAGTTCCGCAGCGGGACCAGAATCAGCGGCGGAATCAGACACATCACACCGTACAGGATATAGGCAAAAGGCAGCCATTCCCGAGTTTCTTCCACACTGCCCATGTGCATATAATCCCGTTCGGTCACCCAGAGCAGCGCAGACATGACAAGCAGCAGCGCATTGGAGAACAGGACGTATCCGATGTTTTTCCAGAGAGCGCAGTAGACAAGCATCGTAATTAAGGCAGTCACCCAAAAAGCGGACGAAAAAGCAGTCAGAAACAGCCCCAGCAGCAGCGGGTACAAGATCGCAAGCCCAAGCTGGAGCCGACGGTTCGCATACAATCTCATGATTGGCCTCCCTTTTGCTCCAGATAAGTTTCGAGTGCCGGGAAATCGGGCGAAGGACAGGTCTGTCAGGAATCCGTCTCCCGTTTCAACTGTGCTTGCGTGCGGCGATCAATCGCTTCGCGCTCCTCATCGCCGAGACGGTTCGCCCCGTCGATTTCCCGCTCGAGATCGTAGTTTTCCGCTTCGGCCTTGCCCATCAATCCTAAGTGCCGGCGAATCTCTTCCATTCCGGCATGAAGTTCGCGGGTACGGCGCGCATTCAGAATACTGAAAGCGAAAATAACAGCCAGAACCAGATATATACCGATATACTGCGGGAGGAATAACATAAGCAGCAGTCCAAGTAACGTCAGGCCAATCAGATAAATCAAGCTCATGAGTCTCGCCTCCTTTGGAACAATTCCTTATACCTCTTTGCCCGCCCTGCGAGCTGTTCCAAACGTAGACCCGAATACATCCTCATCAACTCGTACGCGTCTTCCTTTACATGGATCGAACGCTTCCGCAGCACTTCCCGTTGTGAAATCCCGAAAATTCCTTCGGCATACGGCAGCTCATATCCGAAATACGGGGCCAGGTATTTATCCAGGCAGAAGAGCAGACTCCGGCGCCCGGCATCGTCGGAATCCCGCAGACGGGCTTCGATCGCTTCCGCGCCGCTTTCGACGATTTCGGTCTGCCGCTCATCATATCGGACGGTAGTCAGGTTCGGTTCGGTTTCTTTTTCGCTCCTATCAAAAGTCTGAACTTCCCGTTCGTGCGTCGTTATATCTTGTGGATTTCGGTATTCCGGAAACATACTGCGATCGATCATCAGCACTCCGCGTTTGGCAGCCCGCGACGATTCGATCGACGGGCGAGCCGGTTGGACTTTCTCTGCCAATTCCGAACCTGCGAGAACAAACGGATACATCTGCGGTGTACCGCCCCCGGCAATTTGCTTAAGCGAAGACGGGCATCCGTTTTCCGGACTGCTCTGGATCAAGACGACGGGCATCTCGGCCCAGATTCGAACACAAAACTCGATCAGCGAGCGCAGTCGATCCTCCCTGAAGTCCATTTCCAAGATCGTCGGGGCGCGCACATTCGACTCCGCGAAATTCGGAAAACCCGAAATTAAAGCTGATCATAAAGTAAGTAGGCATCCTACCGCTCCTTCACTTAAGTCCGATCTTGAGATTCCTTCATGCGCCGCATCACCGGATGATCCTCTTTCAACTGCAGCAGATCCCACAGATTGCCGTACAGGTCTTTAAATACGGCAACCGTGCCGTACGAATCTTCTTTGGGCTCGCGCACGAACTCGATGCCGCTTCGCTTCATGTCCTCGTAATCTCTCCAGAAATCGTCCGTATTCAGAAACAGGAACACCCGCCCCCCGGCTTGATTGCCGACAAAAGGCTCTTGTTCCGGCTTCGAAGCGCGCGCCAGCAGCACCGTGGTGCCTGTCGACCCCGGCGGGGCCACGACGACCCAGCGTTTGCCTTGCTCCGGCTGATCCAGATCCTCCACCAGCGTGAAATGCAGTTTTTGCGTATAAAATTCGATGGCTTCGTCGTAGTCGTTCACGACAAGCGCGATATGTACGATGGATTGATTCATGTCAGTTCTCCCCTTTCACTCCTCTTTACTCATTCGCTTCCGCAGTCCGCCATCCTTTTTTATACAAAAAAAAAAACGGCCCCCGAAGTCCGCGGCGGGCCGTCTTCCGCATCTTGCTTCTTCTATTCAGACACCGACTCGCACCGCATAACGGCCCGATCCGAGTTCCAATACAACGCTGTCATCTTCCATGCGGACCGCTTCCGGCCCTGCACCTTCGCTCGCCTCGCGTTCGTCGATCCGCAGCGCCTGACCGGAAGAATACGGCAGCCGGACTTCGGCCGTCGTATTCGGCGGAAGCTCGAACTCGTACACGACGCTGCCGTCTTCGCGCTTGGCCCAGCCGCTGGCGATGGTCCCGTACAGCGAGTCATACTGTGCGCGGGCGTGCGTCAAGCCCGACTCCGGGTTCGGGTGCAGCTTGATCCTTTTGCAGCCGGGAGCCGCCTCGTCCGTATCCAGTCCCGCCACGGTGCGGTACAGCCAGTCGCCGATCGCGCCGTACGCGTAATGATTATACGAATTCATGTCGTCGCTCCAGAACGAACCGTCCGGCTTGATCCCGTCCCAATGCTCCCAGATCGTCGTCGCGCCCTGATTGACCGAATACAGCCACGACGGATATTCTTCCTGAAGAACGAGCTGCACGGCGACGTCGTGGTGACCGTTCTCGGACAGGACCTGGCACAGATAAGGCGTTCCGACGAAGCCGGTGGTTAGGTGCATCTGCTGCTCGCGTACGTATTCGGCCAGCGTATCCGCCACGCGCCGCTTGGTCTCACCTTCGACCAGATCGAACATAAGCGCCAGCACATGCGCCGTCTGGGTGTGCCCGGCCAGCCGGCCGCTCGGGGTCAGGAATTCGTCGGCAAAAGCCTGGACGATCCGCCCGTGCAGCTCTCCGTATTTGCGCGCGTCTTCTTCTTTGCCGAGAATCGTCGCCGTTTTCGCAACAAGCGAAGTCGAATAAGCGAAAAAGGCGGTGCAAATCAGATCCCGCGGCGTCGCGCCGATATAGCTGTTCTCCTTGGCATCCAGCGCGAGCCAGTCGCCGAAATGAAATCCCGTGTTCCACAGCAGCTCGTCGTCTCCCTGGGCGCGAATGTATTCGACCCAGGCGGTCATGCTGTCGTACTGTTCGTCCAGGATACGCCGGTCGCCGTAGCAGAGATAGATCGTCCACGGACAAATGACCGCCGCGTCGCCCCAGGCCGCCGAGGAATGCGAGCCTTCGTCCAGAATATTCGGTACGACGAACGGCACCCCTCCGCTCGGCAGCTGCTCGGCCGCCAGATCTTTGAGCCATTTGGTGAAAAAGGGCGCAACGCCGTAATTGAACGCCGATGTACGGATAAATACCTGCGCGTCCCCCGTCCAGCCTAGCCGCTCGTCGCGCTGCGGACAGTCGGTCGGAATATCGAGGAAGTTGCCGCGCTGGCCCCAGACGATATTGCGCTGCAGCCGATTGATCAGCGGATTCGAACATTCGAACGATCCGGTAGGGCGCATATTCGTATGGATGACTTCCCCGACGAAGTCATGCAGGTCGATCGCTTCCGGGAAACCGGTCAGACGGACGTACCGGAAGCCCTGGAACGTAAAGGAAGGCCGGTAGGTCTCCGCGCCGCCGCCCCGGCAGACATACGTCACTTCCTGCGCGGCGGTACGCAGATTGCCGGTGTAGAAGTTCCCTTCCCGGTCCAGCACTTCCGCGTGATGCAGCGTAAGCGTAGTGCCCGCAGGCGCCTGCACCGTAAACGCCATGCGGCCGACCATATTTTGTCCCAGATCCAGCACCGTTTCTCCCGCAGGCGTGACGATCAGCGATACCGGCGCGATCTTCTCCGTGACTTGGACCCGCTCGCTCTGCTCGCCGATCAGCGCGTCCATCGGGCGTTCCAGCACCGAGACGGGATGCCAGTCCGTATCGTCGAAGCCGGGCTCGCTCCAGCCGTTCAGTTCAAGCGAAGCGTCGTACGTCTCGCCTTCGTACAAGCCGGACATCCGGATCGGACCGTTCGCGCACGCCCGCCACGACTCGCCTGACGTGATGACCTGCCGCGTTCCGTCGGCGTACCGGATATGCAGCTCCAGCAGCAGCGCGCGCCGGTCGCCGTAAATGTCGCGGCGGCCTTCCCAGCCGAGCCTGCCTTTGTACCAGCCGTCCGCAAGCGCCGCTCCAAGAACATGCGGACCCGCGTCCGCACGGCCCATAAGCTCCGTCACGTCGTACGCCTGCACCTGGAGACGGCGATCGTAGCGGGTCCAGCCCGGCGTAAACAGGCTGTCACCGACCCGGCTGCCGTCCAGTTCCAGTTCATACAGGCCGAGCGCGGTCGCAAACAGCGTGGCCCGGCTCACCTTTTGCCCGGTCGTCGCGAATTCTCCGCGCAGATAAAAAGCTTCCGGCGCCGCAGGATCGATTTCCTTCTCCGTCGGCGTAATCCACTGCGCCCGCCATTCGCCGGAGTCCAGCAGACCCGTCTCCCAACAGGCGGTCTCGCTCCAGGGCGACTCTTCGCCCCGCTCGTCCCAGATCCGCACCCGGTACAGATAGCGCGTCACCGATTCCAGTTCCTCGCCCGCATACGGCACATGAACGCTCTCGTCCGATTCCACCTTTCCACTGTCCCAGACCAACCGGTCTTCGGCAAAAGACGGATCGTCGGCCGACACCTGAATCCGGTAAGCCGTTTGAAGCACGTTTCTTCGATCCGTCAGCAGCTTCCAGCCCAGACGCGGACGGCGGACGGTCATTCCCAGCGGATCTTGCAGATACTCGCAGCGCAGTTCGGTCACCTTGGTTGAACGCATAAGTCGTATTCCTCCCGGTCGATCGTATAGTGGATACGGGGGTTCGTGTAGTGAATCCCTTGGCTTTTCTTCTTCATTGTAAATCGGTTCGCCGCAAGAAGAATAGACCGATTCGGACGAATCCATAGGCCGATCTGGACAAGAAGGACCCCAGCGATTAAGCTCGATACAACAGGGAAAAAGACTGCCGGAAAATGCTTGTCCAAGCGGCAGCGAGAAACAGGATAGCAGCGGAGGAGGAGAACTAGTGCGGCGAAGCGTGGGGCGGTTGTTGGGCACGTATTTTTTTGAAGAAGAACTGCCGGTTTACGTCAACAGGGCGGCGGAGTCGTTCGATATGCTGGAGCATACGCACGATTTCGTCGAGCTGACCTATGTCTGCGAAGGAGCGGGCGTGCATTATATCGGCGAACACAACATGCGGGTTTCGCGGGGCGATGTCTTTTTCATTCCGGTTGGCGTCTCGCATGTGTTCCGCCCTGCGGCGCCCGGACGCGGCCGCGAACTGATCGTCTACAACTGTATTTTCCCGATCGGCTATTTGCTGCATCTGGAGCGCCTATTCCCCGATACCGCGCCGCTGCTCGCCCGGTTCCGCGAACCCGGCAGCGCCTGGTTCAAGCTGCGGGATTCCGGCGAATTCCACGGCTGGTTCAAGTCATTGTACCGGGAGTATACGGCGCGGCAGCCGGGCTGCGAAGCGGTACTGACCGCACTCGTGATCCGTATTCTGGTCGAGCTGTATCGCAAGCGCGCCGACGAATCCCCAAGCCGCGCGGGTGAAGATTCGGATAAGGCCGCGGCGGCATTGTTCGGGCACACCCGCAGCGGCTCGTCCGAAGCGTCGATCGGGCAGGCTATGCAGGAGATCGAACAGAGGTATGCGGAGACGCTCACGCTTGGCGAATTGGCGCGGCAGGCCGGTCTGAGCGAACGCCAGTTCAGCCGTCTGTTCGTGCGGCAGACCGGGCTGAACTTCTCGACCTTTTTGCAAAATACACGCGTCGAAGCCGCCTGCGCTCTCCTCTCCTCGTCGAACATGGGGATTGCGGAAATCGCGGCGGCTGTCGGTTACGGCGATTTGAAGTTTTTCTACCGGCTGTTCAAGCGCAAGACCGGCGTTACGCCGATGGCTTATCGTCGAAACGGCTAGCTTCCCATCAACCATTCCACGACCGGATACGAGATCAGATTGCGGTCCCGGTAAGCGGCGGCGACCGCATCGTCGTGACGGCTGAAGATCGCGTTCTGCAGCAGAACCGGACTGAAGCCGCGTTCGACCGCACCGTTGTACGTAAACTGCACGCAGTGCTCGACCGCGAATCCGGCCAGGATGACGCGTTCGACGCCGTGCTGCGCAAGCGTTTCTTCCAACTTTGTCTGCCAGAACGCATTCGAATATGCTTTGGACACGGCTTGATCGGGGGATTCGAATACAATCTCTTCGATTGTCCGGTAGCTGCTTTCCGTCTCTTCCGTCATGCCTTCGATATCCTGAATATGGATAATCGGATGACCGGCCGTGCGCATAACGCGAGATACATGGTTGATATATTCGCAAGCCTTGTCGATTTTGGACTGCGGTACGCCTTCCAAATGGACAATTTGCATATCAATAATCAAAAGAGCGATTTTCATTCAAGCTGTCCCTCCATTTTCGATCTCAAGAATCGGTTCTATAGAAATTTCGCCCCGCTACATCCGCTTCTCGATCTGAAATTCGGTCGTATGCCGCGAGATTTGCTGGGTGGTTACGATCGTCTGCCTGCCGTCTTTGCGGAAAAAGTATCCCGAGCCGTCCTGCTGCTCGAACGTCCAGCCGCGGCTTTCTATCAGGCTGCGGATTTCCTCGAGAACGCCGTCGTCGTCGGTCAGATACGTATTGAAACGGTCGTTCCCGTTTACGGCAACTAATTCCGCATTCGTCATCGTGAGCCTAGCCATCGCAAGTGCCGTGTCGGTTCCATACCTCGCGGCCGGAACCACGGCTCCCAGCAGCAGGATCAGACCGGCCGCGCCGGCCGCGTAGGCCGCGATTCGCTTATGTTTTTTCATCCTCATTCTCCTTTATCCAACTTCAGTTTCGAAAAAATCATCAAAACATAAAATGACGGCGGCTTTCATCGTGGTGGGAAGCTGTAGTTCGGTCGTCGTTCGTTATCCTTTCCCTGTCTCGAATGTATGCGTATTCAACTTTTGGACTCGTAGAAAATAATCCGGCTGCCGAACGGATCGGTCAGCGCAAGCTCGGGCCCGCCCCACGGCATGTGTTCCACGCCCGGTTTGAGAAAGGGATACGGCTTCGCCGTCAGTTCGCGGTGCAGCTCCCCGACATCGGCCGCCGCGATCCGGATCGCCGATCCGGGCGTGCAGTCGCCGTGGTGTCCGGACAGGTGCAGCACGGCCGCTCCTCTCGACACCTGAACATACAGCGGAAGCCCCGGCTCGAAACGATGTTCCCAACGGAATGTCAGGCTTCTTCCACCAACCGCCCGCTGAGCCAAAAAGATCCGGTCAGAATATCGCCTTCCCGGATCTCGCGTCCGCCGACCAACCGTTCGTCCGCAACCACGTCGATATCGCCGCCCAGCGTACGGACCAGCGCCCAATGAAAATACGTTTCGCTCATCTCGTTCTTGATCCATCCGGCCCGCAGCACCCTTCCGCTAAAAGCGGCCGTCGAGCCGGGTTCGCCGCCCTGGTCGTTTAATCCCGTCGCTACGAACGTCTCCGTTTGCAGAACCAACCCTCCCGAGGACCGTTCCAACTGATACGAATAATAATCCGCTTCGTTCGAGAACACCGTCAGCTCATGCGCGAACGCCGACAGCTGGACGGATCGAATCATCGGCGTCGTCAGCGAACCGTAGACATCCCGATCCGGCAGATCGAACAGAAACGCATACAACCCTTCGCCCGGACGCCCGGCCTCCGCTCCGGCCCAGGCGTAGAACGTTCCGTCCAGCTCGTTCGCTTCTTCCCGCCGAAGTTCGCCTTCGATTCCAACTTGCATCAGTCCGGCTCCGGTAAAATGCGGATGCATCCCGATCGCCACCTGTTCGCGGTCCAACTGAAGCCACAGTTCCGCTCCGCCTCCGGCCTGAAGCCGAACATAAGAGCCCTGCGGCGTCCGGATCGGCGTACCGTTCTTATAAGCGTAATCCGCCAATTTCAAAAAATCTTCTTCTTCCTGCATATGAAAACCAAGCGTCGTCATATGATTGATCATTCCGATCCCTCCCGGCTGCGTCAAAGGTAGTCTGCACGGCTTTGCGCTTGCATCTGGTTCCTATGCTAGAGGGCGGGGATGGGCAAGTCAACCCGCATCAGCTCCCGCCTGCTCATCCCGTAATCCCCAGCCAGTCGAACAGACGCATAATCAGCACGTATTCGCCGACGATGGCGATCGCGCAGAGGGCCACCATCAGCATCACTTGAGACTCGTTAATGGCATGATTCAGAGACCAGCCTGGCCGATACGTATCTTTGACCGCCTGCTCCATATCTTTGCGGTCACGAAACAAAATCCGCGACAACAGATTGACCAACGGTATGTTGACGACGAATAACACGATTAACAAAATGCCTTCCATACCCTCTCCCCCTTTAGAGGGAATACGAATTCAAGGTGCCTCAAGTTCCTTTTTAAGCATAAAAAGGAATATTTAACAGTCTCTTTTCCCGGGTCTCCACCCCGCCGTTTGACTCCATTTGCTCGCTGCGTACAAGATTCGCCAGACGATCGGATCTTTGCCGTCCACGTACAGATGCCGCTGGTCGGGCCGGGAATAACGTTGGGCCAGCGCATGCTTTTCCGAGGCATACAGATTGCGATAGGATTCATGCTCCCTGAGAAAGTCCCGAAACAGCAGCGCCGTCCGCTCGGACCAACTGCCCGACTCGCGCACATGGATATGGGTCCGCGGCTGTCCTTCTTTTTCGCGAAAATAACGTTTGGTTCGATCGGGATTGTCTGCGCGGTAAACGTATCCGGTCGATTCGATCGCCGGTGCGTAGATCATCGGTTCGAGCGCCGGCACGGAAATCTGGATATCGATCACCGGCTTGGCGTCGAGTCCGGGAACCGCCGTCGAACCGATGTGGTCGATTCGCAGTGCCCGGTCGCCGAGCGATTGGCGGAGTCTTCCGGCGATTTCTTGGAACTGACTTGGCCAGTTAGCGTCGTAGGGTACGACAATAACGGATTCTTTCACAGCCTGTCCTCCTCTTCATTCTGCAGACGGATCAGATACATTCCGTTCTCCAGTACATGTTCAGTCGTACGGCAGAACGTTTTCCTCCGTTATTTTCCATCCTTCGTCCGTTTTCGTCACCGTATGTACGGCAGTCTGGTCAATCGGGTAAAATGCGGCGCGATTTGTCCATTCCTGTCCTTTAAGCGCGTAATACAAAATATTGATGACACCGCCGTGTGTGACGAGCAGAACGTTTGCTTCTATCTCGCCTTTTTCGATCCGGTCGCACAGCTCTCCGAAAGCCCGGAGAATCCGTTCCTGAAAATGCGCCGGCGTCTCTCCTCCCGGATACGGACTGTCCATCTCAAGTGCATTGAAATAAAGGCCCGGGTATTTCGCTTCCGCTTTGGGATTCGGCATGCCGGCCAGATCGCCGTTGTTCATCTCCCGCCACTCTTGCGAATACACGCAGCGCAGCCCGGTTTTCTGTGCGATTTGCCGCGCCGTTTCGGCTGCTCTCGGAAGATCGCTGGCTATCAGGGTACGGATGCCGTACGTTTCCGAATGATCGCGCAAATAGTCTCCCAATCTCCCCGACTGGGCGATGCCTTCCTCCGTCAGTCCCCGGCGGCTCCAGCCTCCACGGTAGCCCTCTTCGTCCATCCCGTGCCTGACCAGGTAAATGTGCATGTTCTTCTCCTCCCTCATGCTGCTTGATGATAAGATGCCGCTTATCGCAGCGCCCTGCCCGTTCGGATCGCAAAAGCATAATCCGCTCTGCCCGCGTGCTCCGCCAATACGGCGGCACTTTCGAAATCATACGGAACCGTGATAGGCCGAACCTCCCAGCTTCCGTCGGGGCGCCGTTCAAGACTCGCGTAATCGGCATCCGGCGAACCGGATTCCATCGCATGCGGGAAAGGAAGCTCATCTTCGTAAGCCGGAAGTCCGACGCTGCCCGCGTTGACGATCGTCCGGCCGTCCGGCAGCTTTTTCGTTCGGAACACATGGCTGTGCCCACAAAAAATATAATCATGATCGAAGCCCGCAAGTTCGCTCGCAAGCTTCGCCGAACTTTTCAAGCGGACGCCTTCCTCCGTTACTTTTTCCAGCAGATAACGGTCGTTCGCTTCCGGCGTTCCATGGCAGAAAAAAAGATTGTCGAACGCGCGGGTCGCCGGAAAACTCCGAATCCATTCCAGCATATGGGGAGTCAGCCGCGGCTTCACAAAAGCGAACGTCGCGGAATCGGCGCTTTCCTGCAGCAGAATCTCGTCACAGTTGCCCTGGATATGCAGGATGCGGGAATCGCCCATCAGCAGCTCCGCCGTACCGACGGGATCGATCGGACCGAACAGGCTGTCTCCCAGATTTATGATCGTATCGATGCCCCGCCGGGAAATATCGTCCAACACCGCTCGCAGCGCCGGCGCATTGCCGTGAATATCCGAGATGACCGCAATCGACGCCGCTATCCGATCGCTCCCGCTGTCCAGCCGGCCCGAACCGGGATACTTGTGCTCCATTTGAAATACCGTCCTTTCGTCGAAAAATCAGAAACGCCATGACCTATCCATGCTTCCTAAGCAAGTCAAGACAGGCTGGAAAGAGAGTTCCAGGGCGGTTGGCCAAAATAACTGCAGGAGAACCTTTATTCGGAATACATTCTCGTCAAAAGCGAAATAACTGCCGAACAACCGTTATTTTGCACAAAAGAGTCCGGCATCGGGATGAAACAAGCAAATAACGGTTCGTGCGCAGCTATTTTCTCTCACTGTCGGCTCCCACTTGAACAAACGAAAAATCCCGTCGGGAAGTTGGGTTTCCGACGAGATTTTCCGAAGACGATTATTTTGTAGACAACGATAATCGCTCTTGTACCTTTGATTGGATGCCGTTTCGACAAAGGGTCGAATTTATACTTCCTTAATCACATACAGCACGCTCTTGAAATCGCCATCCAGCATCGGCAGCGACAGTCCGAAGTGCATCAGCTCGTCGCCTCCGTACACGCTGCCGCTCTCGCCCTGGCCGAGGCGGCCTTCGACGCTGTAGCGTTTGGTCGGGTCGAGTCCTTTGAGCTTCAGGCGGCGCAGCGGCGCGTAAGGTTCCCCCAGCACGCGGAAGTAGGCGGTGAACGCCTGCGAACGGTCTTCCGACACGTAAGCCCACGCCGTATCGTTGCCTTCGAACGGGCTTTTGATCCGGTAGAAGTCGCCGAACTGAATCAAATCGCGCAGTTCTTTGTACTGCTGCACCTGCGCTTTCACTTCCGTCTTCTCTTCTTCGGTGAACTTGGTCAGATCCAGTTCGTAGCCGAAGTTGCCGCTCATCGCGACATGGCCGCGCATTTCAAGCGGCGTGATGCGGCCGACCTGATGGTTCGGCACGGCCGATACGTGCGCGCCCATGCTGCTCGCCGGATAGACGATGCTGGTACCGTATTGGATCTTGAGACGTTCCACCGCGTCGCTGTCGTCGCTCGTCCACGTCTGCGGCATGTAATAGAGCATGCCCGGATCGAAACGTCCGCCGCCGCCCGAGCAGCTCTCGAACAGGATATGCGGGAAGCGCGTCACGATACGTTCCAGCACTCCGTACAGGCCGAGCATGTAGCGGTGCGCCGTCTCGCGCTGACGGTTCGGCGCCAGCAGTTCGGAACCGATCTCCGTCATATTGCGGTTCATGTCCCATTTGACGTAGGTGATCGGCGCGGATTCCAGCACTTTCGAGACGGAATCGACGATATAATCGCAGACGTCCTGACGCGACAGGTCGAGGATCAGCTGACGGCGCGCTTCGGTTCGGCTGCGGTTCGGCACATGCAGGCACCAGTCCGGGTGATTGCGGTACAGTTCGCTGTTCGGCGAGACCATTTCCGGTTCGAACCACAGGCCGAATTGCATGCCCGCCGCCGTGATGTCGCTCGCAAGCTTCGCCAATCCGTCCGGCAGTTTGCGGGAGTCTTCAAACCAGTCGCCGAGCGAGCTGTCGTCGCTGTCGCGCTTGCCGAACCAGCCGTCGTCGAGCACGAACAGCTCGATGCCGAGGTCCAGGCCGGCCGCCGCGATCTCCTTGATCTTGTCGGCATTGAAATCGAAATACGTCGCTTCCCAGTTGTTGACGAGAATCGGACGCGCTTTGTCGCGGAACTCGCCGCGGCTGAGCCGGGTGCGGTACAGCTTGTGGTACGTGCGCGACATGCCGCCGAGTCCTTCCGACGAGCGGACCATGACCGCTTCCGGCGTCTGGAACGCCTCGCCCGCTTCGAGTCTCCATTCGAAATCGAACGGCTGGACGCCGAGCTGGACACGCGTCGAGCCGAACGAATCCACTTCGGCCTGGCCGAGGAATCCGCCGCTGTATACGAGGCTGAATCCGTACACTTCGCCGAAGTCTTCGCCCGAGTCTTTGGCCAGCAGCGCGATAAACGGGTTCTGGTTGTGGCTGCTCGATCCGCGCTTGCTGTCGATACGGTGGATGCCCGGCACCAGTTCGCGTTTGTGGATATGGCGTTCGCGGATCCACGCGCCGGAGAGCTGCAGGAATTCGAATTCGCTGCGGTTGAAGTCGACGCTGACGCTGAGCGCGCGGCCCAGAGCGATCACGTCCTGGCCTTCGTTCGCGAAGCGCACGGAGCGGGTGATCGCGTCGATCTCATGGAACACGGTATAGCTCAGCACGGCACGCAGTCCGGTCAGCTCGTCGCGCAGATGGATATGCAGCGTATCCGCTTCGGAATCATTCTCGATATAGGTCGCAGGCAGGCCTTCGAGCTTCGGCTTGCCGGACACGATCTCATGGCGTTCGTACACCAGGCGGCTGATCGTCGATCCATCCGCGTAGCGGGCTTCGAACGCCGGTTCGCGGAAGTCGCCGCTGCCGTACGCCGGATATTCCTGCGGAAGCGTGTCGAGCGAGACGTGCATCGCTTCGGGGCTCAGGTTCGGGCTGAACGAGGCGCGCTCGATCGAATGGATCCGCCGCCCAAACGTTTCCTGGGACAGTTTCGGTCCCCAATACACATGGGCGGGATGAGCCGACTCCACGAGCTGAATGATATAACTGGACGCAGCGGACTGCAGGTGGAACGTTTGGGTTTGGGAATCATGGAAAATAGGCAAAGGAAAAGCCTCCGTTTCGGAATGGTTTGTGACGGGTTTCCACGGCTGCATGTTACAATGCGGCCCATTCCCGAACACTACTTCTACATTATAGAGGAAAGGCAATGCCAAGCCATATGTCAGGATGTATGATTTGCATGTCACCAAGCAAGATGAAAGTTTTGGAAAAAGAGACGCCGCCGCATCAGTCGTTCAACCGATAGCCGGCCGCGTAATTCCCCCACTCTTCCAGATTGTCCTGCCAGGCGTTCAACCCGTCATAGACGCCGACATAGACAACCGTGCCGTCGAGAATCAGAATCTGCATGCCGTTCTCCTCGTCCCAGGGACAGGAGCAGAGCAGATCGAGCGCGGGCACCTTCGGATCTTCGGGCTCGCTGATCCGCACTTCCGACAGTTCGAATGCCCCGAGTATCCCGCGCGGCTCCGCGATTTCCGCCAGCTGTTCCGAGTATGCGGCATCCGGCGAACCGGCGGCCGCATCCCGACAGAACTCGAACGTATACCGGCAGATGGCTTCGACTGCTTCTTCGCTTAACCCCAACAGCGATTCCGCGCATTTCTCCAAATAATCCGGCGTTACGCCGGGCTCTCCTTCTATTGCCGTAAATTTGCCGAATAACGGAACATGGATCTCGCCCCGGATTCCGTTTTCGTCTTCGACGACTTTTTGCAGCAGGTCCTTCATTTCATTCTTCCTCCAATCCCGAATCCACGCGCTCTTCGTTCGAGCCTACCCGACCACCCGCTCCAGATTCGCAAGCGTCGAAGCCAGTGCCTGCTCGTGTTCCCGCCGGCCGATGCCCGGCGGCACCCGTTCGCAGACGACCGTCACTTCCGTCCGTTCGCCGACCGGCGCAAGCGTCCAGGTCATTATCATTTCTCCGGCAAAAGCAGGATCGGGCGAATCGAAACGGAAAGCCTGCACGATCTTCTCTCCCGGAACCAGCTCTACAAAATGTCCTTCGACAATGTCCGTATCCGCCGACGATTTGCCTTCGAACGGACCCGAAGCGCCGGTATGCGTCAGCACCATCCGGTAAGCGCCTCCGGCGTACGGTTCGAAGCGTTCGATCCGGCCCCGCATGCCTTCCGGCGGCAGCCAACGCACCAGTACATCCGGATCGACAAACGCCCAGTAGACCGTTTTGGGCGGCACATGGATGATCCGGGAAGCCGTATCGGTTCGGGGGGCTCCGCCGGTCATCCGTCCGATACCATCCGCGGATTCGACCGGCCGAATCGGCGCCTCTGCCGAGACGCTCGTCTGCTCGCGTTCCGATTCCGGAATCGTGCCGATTCGCTGCATCTCGGGCAGGCTGAACGGCCGCAGCGCATGGAACAATCCCACCCCGGCCAGAACGGCGCCAAGCGTCCGGTAAGCGGCAATCCCGCTCTGCTGCACCAGCCAAAATCGGGTGCCGGAGTCGTATTCTTCGCCGCCCGTCAGCGAATCCGCCTGAGCGAGCCCAAGTTCCGTACTGCGGATCATAAGCAGCACTCCGACCACGCCGAGCAGCAGCGAGAGAATACGGAGCACGAGGGACAACGAGGATCTTTTCATGCGTGTCCTCCCTTAACAGCGGCTTTGCCGCATTTCTTGTCCATGCAGGGCGTACAATGACTTATTCCCCGATTACGAGATACGGCCGCTTGTAAAAAGGATTCGTCCGCCACAATTTTTCCAGCTCGGCAATCGGCAGCTTTCGGTTATAACCGCGCTGCCCGGGTGCGTTAATCCGGTGTTTGAGCGAATCCGCCAGATAGAAATGATCCCGGTCGTAGCCGACGACCGGCACGAAATGGGCGTATCTTTTGTCCGGATAGACTTTGATGAACACGATGACCGGAATACCGAGACTGACCCGCTTTTTGAGCGTATCCGAGTCTCCCCGGTAGAACGAAGCGCGGTAGCCGTGCCGTTTGAAAAACACCATAATCCCGCGCGGGTCTACGGTTCCGTCCAGCAGTTTGCGGGGATAACCCCTGTAGACTTCGCGTCCGTCCGTCTCGACTCCCAAATGCCGCATGACATAGGCGCTCGAGAAAGCGGCACATTCCGTGCCCGACTGCAGATCCGTGCGGTTGGGCGTATCGATCGTATAGGTTTCCGGCATGTCATCGGTCGAAACCGGGTCTTTTTGCGGCAGCGCGTGATAATGCCAGGCCAGCGCCGCAACGGCGGCTCCTCCGGCCCATGTGGACATTTTCATGGAATCCTCCCTTCCTCCTGCTTGATCGAATATCGATCTGCGCACACACAGGAATTCTCTGTTCATGCTGCCGTTTCCTGCCTCGGCCGGCTTCTTCCGGCTGTAGATCTCCTTAGAACCCCGCCCGTTCCAGAATCCGTTCCCCCGCCAGAAAAGGCCGGCATTTGTCCGCGCACAGCATCGGCATTCTTTCTCTCATCCAGTCGTGCATGCTGTCGTTGCCGAACTGGAATACATAATAGCCGATGATCGCGACCAGCATGAATCCGTCGATCTCCCGCAGCTGCGCATGGGTCCAGTTCCGGCCTCCGTAATACGCTTCCAAAAACAGTTCTCTCCGGTCGCTCGGCAGCATCATCGCCCCCATCGCCGTATCGGTCAGCCGGTAGCCTGTTCCGTAGAACCCGAAATCGATCAGCCGAATCTCTCCTTCTTCCGTTATAATCGTGTTGTTCAGCCCGATATCGCCATGGATCAGATCGGTCCCCCTATCGCCGCCGCGTCCCTCGAGCCGGGTATTGACCAGCCTCAGCGTCTCTTCGATCGTGTCCGCATCTTCCGCCGTGAACAGTCCTTTGCCCACTCCCGAGCGGATTACCCCGGCCATTTTATCGTTGTAGGCTCTGCCCTGATGCGGCCGCGCTTCCATTCCCGTCGGTCGGTATTGGGCAAAAAATTCATGCAGCTTCGCCAGCTGTCTGCCCAGCTTCCGTATATTGGCTTCCTCGTAGAGATCTTCCTTCACCAGATCGCGCCCGTCCAGCCAGGTAAGCAGCGAAACATTCAGCATCCGGCCGTCTTCCTCGAACACCGTGACCAGCTCTCCCTGCCTGTTGCGAACCGGGCTCTGCACTTTTTTGCGGCTCCAGATCCCCCACTGTTCCAGCATATCCAGCTCGGCCAGAATGCCTGCGTAACGATGCTGCAGCCCTCTCATTTCCGGAACAAAAGGATCGTGAATCCGCAGCAGATAGCTCGTTCCGGCTGCATCGCGCACCCGGTAGGTCCGGTTCTCGTTATGGCGCAGAAAAGTCGGTTCGGGCTGTTTGAGGTCGTATCGGTTCAACAGTTGGAGCAGTTTCTCCGTTTCCATCCGATCCACTCCTTCTTCCGTTTGGACGCATCCGTCCTTCTGTATAAATAGACGTCGGCGGTCGCCCGGGCGTTCGTTCCCTTATACAAAAAAAGACCGCTCCGAAGAGCGGCCCGCTGCTTGTGCAGCAAACTATTTCCCGGCCGACAGCAGAAACTTCTCCAGCGGCGCGGGATCCGTAATGCCTTTGTTGCAGGCCAGGTCGTCCATGCAGACGTACTGCCCGATCGAAGACAGATTGTCCGGCGAACTGCCTTTGAGTTTTACATGGAAGAACCCCAGCTCCTGGTGACGGTTGCAGAACACGCAGAAGCCTTTTTTGTTCGTTGCGGTGATCCGTCCTTCCACGCCGACGAATTCGCCTTCGCGCGGATAAACGATGAACAGGCGGTTGGTTGCGATATCGATCCATCTCAAATAAGTCGTGTGCCGATAATCGACGGTCGCAAGTTCCAGCACTTTCAGCTTTTTGGCTTTGGGAAACAGCTTCTGTACCTGCTTGGGCGTCACTTCGGGAAACGGCAGCAGGTACTCTTCGAGCGAATCGAGATACTCCTGAAGTTCGTGCGCCGCCTCGAAGGCCGACATCCGCTCCAGCAGTTCTCGCTGCGAAACTCCGAGTTCGCCGAATGCTTCAAGCACGTTCAGAACGGCCGTCTGGCGGACCGATGCAAGCACGCTTCGGTCTGCCACGCTGCGAAGCGTCTTGAACAGGAAATTGGCTTGTTTATGAATGACATTAAGTTGATGGTTATAAATGAACGGTGTTGGATGCTGCATAGCTTTCAGCCCCTTATTGATTGTTGGAAAAGCGAATAAGGTGCAAAGCCTGCGGAGTGAGACGTTGGTGCTTGAACCAGTACCTTGTCAAAGCTAAAAGTAAGGTTACGCCCCTGAATCGCACTTAAAGCGTGTGCGTTTCAGGCGAACGCAAACCTCGGATTAGATTCGGTCAACGTACCAGGGCGATCGATGTTCTTCTCGTCGCGCCCCACACGAAGTCCGCCCCTATTCAGGCTTCGCGCAAGGCCGTTCTAGCGAACGAGCAATCCGGCGGTGCCCACATTGCCACGGTCTAACCCCCCATACGAATGGTATAGGGGAAGTATAGCAGGGCAGGCCGACCCAGACAATCCTCGAATGTATTTCGCTGCCGGATCAACGGACAAACATGATGTAATCCACGTTTACCGGCGTATAGCCGTCTTGGCGAAGCTGCATATTGATCTGCCCCCTGTGGTATTGTCCGTGAAGAGCGACCTGCAGCAGAATATCTCCTACCGAATTTGTAAAAGGCGTGCCGCGGCTGTCTTTGTACGAAACGGGGCGGCTGGGATCGGAAGCTTCGGCGTCGGCCAGAAAGGCTTCGAAGCCTTCCGCGTTCCTGCGCATCAGTTCGGCGCACAAAGCGGCATCCGATTCCGACCAGATCGGCAGCTGCGAGCTGTCTGCGCCTTGAAGCCGAGTCAGCCAGACGCGCTCGGCATTCAGCAGATGCGTGAACAGCGTCAGCGGCTTGCCGGACGCTCCCGCATTTTGCAAAGCGGCGAGCAGCGTTTGATTGGCCCAATCGAGATGACGGAACATTTGACTGACCGGATCCATAGAGAGTCTCCTCCTCAGAAAAAGTGCAGATGTTCGGCGATCGCTTCGATCACCATGGCCCAATCGTCTTCGTGAAGTTCATGGCCGCTGCCTTCGAGAGTCAGCAGCTTCGCTCCCGGAATCCGATCGAACAGATACAGCCCGTGCTCATAAGGAAGAATCGGATCTTCCGTGCCGTGGATCACCAGAGCGGGAACGGAAATTTCTTTGGTCCGCCTCATATAGACTTCTCCGCCCGCCAGCTGGGCATGGTTGGTCATACTGCTCGGCCGTTCCGCCCGGTCGAAGTCCTGACCCGCAAGCTCGCCGGTTTTCTTCTCGTCAAAAGCATGTTTCGAACCGACCAGCACTCTCGAACGGTCGATCGAAAAGCGGACGAAGGCAGCCCGGTCCGTCAGATCCACGTCTCCCATCTGTGCAAAAAAGGCCGCCACTTTCTCTTCCATCGGAGGAAGATGCGCAGCAAAGTTGGACGAAGCCAGCAGGATGACGCTCCGAACCCGGTTCTGGTGCCGCAGGGCGACAATTTGTGCCAGCATGCCGCCAAGCGACATCCCCATGATATGCGCCTGCTCGATTTCGTACGCGTCCAGTACGGCGATCGCGTCGTCCGCCATATCTTCGAGCGTGTATCCGGGCTGCCCGGCATCGTAGACCGTCGAACGGCCGACATCGCGGTTGTCGTAGCGGATCACGAACAGCCCCCGGTCCGCCAACTGCCGGCAGAATTTCTCTTCCCACCAGATCATCGAAGACTGCGCGCCCATAATCAGGAGCAGCGCCGGATCTTCGGGATCTCCGAAACTTTCCGTGCAGATCGTGACGCCTTCTATCCGTATGTAGGTTTCGCTCAATTTATTTCCTCCTTTTCACTCCGGCCTGTTCGCCATTCCTGTTCCAAAATGCCCATTTCGATCAAGTTCCAGAAAGAATCCCCGTACCGGCGCGAATCGCGGATCAAGCCTTCCCGGACAAAGCCCGCTTTCTCGTAGCAGCTTAACGCGGAGCGGTTGAAGTCGAATACGCCCAAACCGATCCGGTGCAGGCCGAAATCCTCGAACCCGATTTGCAGAATCGCGCGCATCATCTGCAGGCCGTACCCTTTGCCCCTGTGCGGTTCGAAGAGCAGCACCCTGCCGACGCGGGCCGAACGGTTATGCCGGTCGAGAAAACCGAGCGAGAGATGCCCCACCGTTTCACCCGTGGACGATTCGACCGCTTTGTAGATGAACATCGAAGAGGTCTCGGGATCGTTGGCTTCGTTCAGATAAGCGGCAAGCTGATCTTCCGAGAGCGGGAAGCGAAAGCTCGGACCCGACCATTGCAGCAGAAACGCTTCGTCGCCGCTCCAGCGGATCAGCTGCCCGAAATCCGCCGGTTCGAAATATTGAAGAGTAATCATAACCTTCCTCCTTGGCTGCGTCCAGCATATACCGCTTATCCAATCGCCACGATCACGCTGGTCACCAGCATAAGAATGGACACCGGCGCCCAGATCCTTTTTTCCCAGACGCTTTTCGTGATCAGGTTCAGCAGTGTGGCCACTATCGAAAAAGCAACCACAAACCAGATGGCGCTTCGGCTGAAAGCCTGCCACTGCGGCAGCATGAGACCCGCCGCGCTCAGCACAATCAGGGCTAACGCCGCCAGGATCGCAATCTGAATCACGGCGGCGGCCCGCATCGCAGGAGGGAATCTGCCGGGATACCGGCCGCCCATCGCCATGCTTCCCCAAGGCATCCCCAGAGCGAGCATCAGTTGAAACAATATGACGGTTCCGATCAATACGGAGAACGCAACTGCCGATTCCACATGCCACAAATCCAATTCCTCCATTGCTTTAGAGTCAGATCAAGATCTGATCGAGATGATGCCGCGTATGATCGAGATAATCCCCGGCTAACCATTCAAGAGTCACGGAGGTCCCATCAGGCAGAATCACTTCTTGGTCGAACTTCTTTTCCTCCGCATTTTTCCAGACGCAGGCGATCTGCTTGTTCAACCCGCCCCATAACCGGATCAGCTCCGTGTGCGAATAATCGGCTTGATAGCCATGCAGCGACACCCACAGGTCCTGATTGTAACTCTCGATCCGGACCGGCTGATCATCCGTCATGATTTTCATGAATCTGTAATGGTTGTTTGCCGCCGAATCGCACAGATGGCCCAGTATTTCTTTTTTGGACCATTTGGAGGGAGAGGCTTTTCTGTTGAACTCCTCTTCGGTCAGTAAGCTTAATTCAGCCGGAACGCTGCGGATCAAATGATCCAGGTTTTCGATCAGGTTCGTTACGTTTTGCACGACAAGTCCTCCTTCACCGTTTTTCAGGCTTCGCTTTTCTAGCGGCAGTCCCTTTGCTCAACTGTGATCTTCGATCCGCACCAGCTTTTCTCCTTTTTTTTGAAAGACCGATTTTCCCCGGAGCTGCAGAACTTCGCCCGCTTGCATACCGTTGGGCAGATCCACCGCAAGCGTCGCTTCATAATCGATCTCGACTTCCGCTCCGCCCTGCGTGAATCCGATCTGTCGGATCGTTTGGCGCCGCTCCGAGAAGATCGGCACGGATTGTTCGGCCAGGGCGCGGAAGTCCGCAATGCCCAGGGTTTCGGTCGTCACTTCGCCCCGGGCGACGTTCAGGAAGCGGATCTCTTCATCCAATACGTCCAGCATGCCTTGAATATCGAACGTGTTATAAGCGCTCAAATACCGTTCAATCAGACGCTGCATCTCTTCGTTTTCCATACGGTCCACGCTCCCTGTTCATTTTTATAATAAAACCTCCCTTCGGAAGCCGTACCGTCTAGGCACGCTTTCAAAGGGAGGATTCATGCCGGGCATGCGCGGCTTGCTTTACATGCCGTTATAACGTTCGACTGCTTTGCCAATCAGCTGATTGAACGTCTCGGGGGTTCCTTCCGTACTGTCCAGGAACTGGCCGCTCAGATCGGAATCGGATACGGGTTCCTTGTTCTTGATCCGTTCGATGATATTCGAAGCGCCGACTTTGGCTTCGGTAGCCGCTTGCACATAGCTGCCGATGGAGAACTCGTTCAAGCCTTCTTTTTGAATCTGGTCTTTGTCTTTGGACAGAGTGGTCAGCGCGGTCAGATCCGCGGTCATCACATCGTATTTGGCTTTGAATTTCGCCAGATCAAGCTCCAGCACATTGGCGGCGTGAATCCCCTGCGCCTCGATCTCCATCGCCGTCGCTTCGGCGTCGATCATGAACTTCAAAGCATTGTACCGGATGTCCTGGCCGGCATTCTTGAATTCCTGCAGATCGGCCAGACGCTGCTCGTCGCCCATTTTCTGCAGAGCCGTATAATAGTCCTGGGCGGATTTGTCGTAAGCCTCATAAGCGGCCAGCAGTTTGGCGTGCAGCTCTTTGCCTTTGGCGAAGTCGTCGTCCACATACCCTTTGGAGTCATAATAGACTTTCATCCCGTCAAGAACGGCCAGCAGATCCTGAATGGCCGGAATCAGCTTGGCGGCCGCCGGGTCGGCACTCGCAAAAGCGGGCTTGCTGGCAATAAAGCCTTTGGCCTGATCGATCACAGCGCGGTCCTGCTCGACCACACCCAGCATAATAAAGCTGAAGTTATCTTCGATCACGGGCTGTTTCTCCGTGCCGAACTTCTCGAAATAATGAATCAGCACCTCGTCGATCCGGCCCCTCATCAGGTTGTTCAACATCACGTACGCATTATATTTCTCCATCTGTTCGCTCTCGCCTTGCGTTACGCCTGCAGCCGCAGGGCTCAGAGGAACGGCCGGGGCGGAACAAGCGGATAAGGCGGTTCCCAAACAAATAACGGCAATCATAAACGGCAGCTTTCTCAAGATCACGATTCCTCCGACTGGGTCATTTTACTTGCTCTCATCCGTATGTAAGATTCTTTGAATATTTCTCTTCAATTTTAGAAGGATTCGGCGGGAGGGTCTTGAGGCCGGAGGCGCAATCTTGCAAATCGCCTGCTGCCTTGTCCCGGGCACAGAAGGCCTTACCGCCCGGGATTTCTGTGCCGCTGTTCTCACAAGGACAAGTACCTTTTCAGCAATAAGGCGGCTTTGACCCGGTCATTGGTCCCGAGCTTGGCATAAATGTCGCTCAGATAATTTTTGACTGTGCCCTGGGTCAAGAACAGCTTCTCCGCCATTTCTTTGGAATTGTATCCTTCGATCAGCAGTTTGGCCAGATCGAGTTCCCTGGGCGTCAATTCAAACTCCCCGCCCGTCTGCTTGAACCGGCTGTGCTGGCTGCGAAGATTGAGCGCGAGTTTCTTGGCCGCTTTGCCCGTGAGGAGCAGGCTTCCGGACAGCGCTTCGTCGATCGATTGCACAAGCTTCTCGCCGTCGATATCTTTGAGCAGGTAGCCGGAGGCTCCGTTGCACAAAGCTTCTATAATATATTCGTCGTCGTCGAACGTCGTCAGGATCAGAATGATGAGGTCCGGGTACAAAGTTTTGATCGCTTCGGTAGTTTGGACACCGCCCATCCCGGGCATGCGAATATCCATCAGGATGATGTCGGGAACGACGTCAAGCAGCTGCTCCAGCGCTTCTTCGCCGGTCTGGGCCATTCCCACGATCTCGATCTCCGGTCTGATCGACAGCAGCGTGGCCAGCCCTTCCAGCATAATCCGGTGGTCGTCGACCAGCATCACGCCGATTCTGCGTTCATTCTCCATTATGCCTCTCCTCCGGCGATCGGCATGCGGGCATGAAGGGCAAATCCTCCCTTCGCTTCGCTGTGCAGCGTCAATTGCCCTCCGATCGCTTCGATTCGTTCTTCCATCGTCTTCAAGCCGAATCCGTAGGCCCACGCATCGCTGCCGCCGCCGTTATCCTCGACCCGAATATGAATGGTGTCCCGCTCTTCCATAATGGAAATTCCGATGGCGCTTGCCCGGCCGTGCTTCAGCGCATTCGTAATCGATTCCTTGATCAGATTGAGGATGACGTATTTCTGAACAGAGACGAGATGCGGCAGCTCTTCAAGATGCAGCGTAAATCGAACGTCCGTCTGCCGCTCGGCATCGGTCATGATCTTCCGGATCCCTTCTTCGAGTTCCAGGTCGCCGACCGTCCCTTCCGTGGCTTTGAGCGTCTTGGCCACCTGGCGGATATTGCCCAACCCCTCCTTCAACTGTTCCCGGGCCACCCGAATTTTGCGCAGCGATTCCTCGGGCCGTTTCTCGAACAGCAGCTGGGCTCCTTCCAGAGCGACGATCGCCGTCGTCAGCGTATGCCCTACCGTATCGTGCACCTCTTCCGCGATCCTCGTTCTTTCTTTTAAAGCCGCCATCTCTTCCCGGGTTCGGGCTTCCTGTTTCAAGGACTCGTTCAATCGAAGATTCACCTCTCTTTGGTTGAGCAGCAGCTTGGTACTCCAAATCGGAACAATCAGGAAGGAATAGCTCAGTACATGAAACATAGGGCTCCATAGATCGTTCCCGTCCGGCGGCCACAGGATCATGTAGACCAGATACCCGGCATACGCAAACGGAAACGCATACCAGGATTTGTAATGAAGCAGCAGATCCGCAATAAACAGAACAAATACGATATTCTCGACTTCCGTTCCTTTTCCAAAAAACAGCAGAAACAGCAGGACGATTTCAACGACAGGCGATGCGGCGGCAAGCAGCGGATACCCGCGATGCCGCATGATCCGCCTGGAATGACGCAGCACGTACAATCCGATCAGGATCGCCACCCCGACCAGGTCTTGGTAATGGGACAAGGACAGATATACCAGCAGCAGAGACGCGTAAGCGAACGCCAGCCCGTAGAAGAACAGTCTGGATGCTCTCGTATTGCTCAAAGTATGCACGGCGGAAAGGGGAATAGGAGCACACTCCTTCGCATGAATCATTTACATCAATCCCAGCACCACGGCCGTTACGGCGATCAACAGAGGAATGGCTTCCACTCCATGGATGATAACCGCCGGCCAGAAGCTCCGATATTTCGCGTTCAAAAATCCGTAGAAAAACGATCCGACGAGCAGCACCGGGATATCCGACATTTTGTGCAGGTGATAGGCGGCGAACAATACCCCGTTCATGGCCCAATCCCATTTTCCGAAAGCCCCTCTCATCTGGGGAAGCAGAATCCCGCGGAAAAACAATTCTTCCCCAAGCAGGTAGTTGAACAGACAGCTGACCAGCGCAATTCCGATCAGATACCAGGCGCCTACGAATTCGGGACTCACCAGGTTCTGAATATCGGCATAACCCGCCGGAGCCATAAAAGGGAACAGCCGGTTCAGCGTCGCGCCCACAAACGTGAACAACCCGGAACTTTCGAAGAAAAACGCGTACAAAATGATCGGAATCGTAAACGAGTACGCGAGTTTGTACACTTTGAACGTCTTCGGATGGATCGGATGATTCAGCCAGAGCCTTTTCTTCAGTTTCTCCCAGGTTAACGTGCCTAATTCTTTTTTTAAAATGATGACCGAGAGAACAAACTGCCACATCATGCCCACAATCATGAGCAGCCAGTACAGAATGCCCGGATGGATCGACACCACGGGAACCAGCCGCGGCATCAGGGCAAACCGGATCAAGAACATCGGCAGCGTGACCAGCGCCCATAACCCCAATATTTCCCCTACGCTGTAAGGCTTGACGGATACTTCGTTATTCAACTTGTCCACTCCTTCTTACTCGTATAAGTGCTGAAGCAAATATAGGAGAGAAGGCCGTCATATGAGAAGTGACGCTCGTCATAAGCTTGCGTGCCGGGCTGCGGTGCCGGGCTGCGGTGCCGGGCTGCGGTGCCGGGCTGCGGTGCCGGGCTGCGGTGCCGGGCTGCGGTGCCGTCCTGCGAAGACCGGGGCGGCAGCCGCTCAGGAAGAAACATCCGATTCCCGCAGCCGTCTCAAATACCGGGGACGGATCAGCAGGACACACAGAAGCTGCAGCGCAAGGAACGCGAAGCAGACCGTAACGGCAGGGCCGACCATCGACGAACGAAGCAGCGTATGCAGCGCGTAAAGCGCGGCCGAGCTGTAGAGAAAAGCAGCGGCGAGCGGCAGCAGGAACAGCAGCGCCAGCTGGGTATGGACGATTCGGCTCTGTTCGCGCCCGGTCAATCCGATCTTCCCGAGAAGGCGGAATTTCCGCTTCTCGTCGTTCAGGTCACGAAACAGGCGGAAGTGGAGCAGGCTTCCCGAAGCGGCCGCAAACACGCAGCAGACCGCTCCTCCGACAAAAAGCATCAACCCGTAGCTCTGCTTGAGCTTTTCCTCCAGATCGGCGGGCGAAGCGAATCCGAACCCGGCGGCCTGCGTCCGCTCCAACTGCCGGGCGATCGCCCGGCCCGTATCCGCCGCCGAATCGGAAGCCTCCGTCTCGTACACCGTCAAGAACTCTGCGCGCTTCGGGGTTCCCAACAAGCCGAAGATCCGATCGGGAACAATCAGCGGCGCTGCCTCGACAAAAGGAAGTTCGACCCCTCGGCCGGTCGGCTGCGGAGGCTTCGAAGCCGTCTGCAGGTCGGCAAGCCGGATATACTCGGACAGGCGGATCACGTTTCGGGAAGGCCCGCCGGCTGCGCCGAAATTCGCGATATGAACGGATGCTTTGCGGTAAGTAATCCCCTGTTCATCCAGCTCCCGCTCGATCGCTTCCGTATGGCGGGCGGCTTGCGCCGTATCGCCCGCGGTCTGGATATAGGCGTAGGCGAACGGATACGCTTCCGCCATCTGCCGGTGGATGGTCTGCAGGAAGCCGAGCAGCCCGCCCAGGGTGCAGATCGCGGCCGTCGTCAACAGGGTCACGAGACAGAACAGACGGGCATGGTCTCTCAGGCGGGCAGCCAGACCGGAGAAGACGATCAGATTGGTCCCGCGCAGCCAAATCGAGCGGCGGTTTCTTAACAGCCGAATCGCGAACACGCTCAGTTGGGTGTACAGCAGATAAGTGCCGACGGTGGTCATCAGCGCGGCCGGCAGCAGGGCGGAGACGACGTCTTCCCTCTGCACGAGAAAAGCTGTTCCGCACCCGGCGAACAGAAGAATGCACGCGGCCGCGGACAGCAGACCGGAAGCCCGGGGCTCGGATTCCGCTTGGCCATCGCCCTGCAGCAAAGTAAGCGGTCTGTTTGTCCGGACCGACGCGGCGCCAAATCCGGAAGCTGCGACAAACAGCGCTCCAAACGCCGACAGCGTCAGCAGTGCGGCTTCTGTCGGCAGATAAAACCGCAGCGGACGGATCCCCATCACTTCGGCTCCGATCATCAGGAACAGCCGGGCGAACAGCAGCCCGGCAGCAGTTCCTGCCGCCGTGGAAACGACGCCGATCCCCATATGCTCGAGAAACAGGATCTGCCGCAGCTGCTTTCCCGTCATCCCGTGCAGAACCAGCACGCCGAATTCCCGTCTGCGGGAGTTCAGGAATCCGCGGACGGAATAGAACACGAAGCAGACGGAGAATACATAGAGGACACCGGTTGCAGCTTTTACGGCCTGCACGGCCGAACGGTCGACGGACGGCTGTCCAAGCGCAGGATGGAACAGAAAAACGGCCAGCATAAAAAAGATCGTCACCGAAAACGTACTGCTCAGCAGAAAAGCGGCGTAGGCCCGCATATTCCGGGCGATCTGGCGAAACGCCAGCTGTCCAAGCGTCATCTACCGCGCCTCCCCCGCCAGATTCATCCATAGACGCACCGTCGTCCCCTGCCCCTGCCGGGATTCGATTTCGATCCGATGACCGAGCCGCGCGGCAATCTCCCGGACCAGATAAAGTCCCATGCCGGTCGATTCGCCGAACCGTCTTCCGTTCTCCCCTGTAAAATAGGGATCGAATACCCGGCCGAGATCCCCTCCCGGAATACCGACGCCGCTGTCGCGGATTTCAAGGCACGCTTCCCGGCCCTGCATATCCGCGGCGATCTCCATCCGGCTGCTTGTTCCGGCCGAATAGCGGACCGCATTGGTCAGAAGTTGGCCGATCGCAAAAGCCAGCCATTTCTCGTCGGTGAGGATCGTCAGCCGGTCATCCACCCGAATATCCGGGAACACGCGGTGGCGGATACACAAATTTTTGTGCTCGGCCGTCACGGTCCCGACCAGCCGGCCAAGAAGAACCGGCTCCACCGCAAAATCCTGCTCGAACGCTTCCAGGCGCGAGGTGTACAGCACCGTATCGAGTCCTTTTTTCAATTTGTCGATTTCTTCCCGAAGCCCGTCAAAAAAAGGATCGGGTTCCTGCCGAAGTGCCAGATGCATGACGGATAACGGGGTCTTCATCTGGTGTACCCATTGGTGGATAAACGTGATCTGGTCGCCGAGCTTCCTGCGGGACTGCCCAAGCTCTTCCTGATACAGGCGGTAATTCCGCTGCAGCAGATGCCCCAGCGCTTCCGCAAGCGGCGCGTTCCCGACGAATTCGGCCGATTCGGCCAGGGACGCGGAACGTGCCGCCAGTCTCCGGTAGAACCGGATATGCCGGACATACCGGAAGATCAGATACAGCGCGAACAGCGCCGTAGAGACCAGCGCGATATAGGCAAGGTCGAACGGATTGCGGACCCCGGACAGACGGCAGAGGTAGCCGGTCAGCAGAAGCTGGGCGGCGTACAGCAGGATCAGCGGCGTCTGCTCTCTCCAGAACAGCTTCATGGCTGCGTCCTCCAGATCGGCCGCAGTCTGTACCCGGCTCCCCGCACCGTTTCCAGCGCTTCTTCGATACCAAGCTCGGCTAATTTCTTGCGGATCCGCGTGACATTGACCGTCAGCGTATTGTCGTCCACGATCGGCTGGCCGTCCCACAGTTTGTCCAGCAGCCAATCGCGGCTGACCACTTTGGAACTGTTGTCCATCAGCGCTTCGATCAGCAGTCCTTCTTTGTGACTGAGCTCTACCGCTCTGCCGGCTAACGTCAGCTCAAGCCTCTCCGGATACAGCGCAAGCCCGGCGCATTCCACGATCCGTTCCTGCCGGCCCGGGGCATAGGAACCGTAAGCGCGGCGAAGCTGGCTCTTGATCTTGGCCATCACCCATTCGTAATCGAACGGTTTGGCCAGATAATCGTCCGCTCCGTGCTCGAGCGCCATGATCTGCTCCATTTTGCCGTCTCGGGCCGAGATGAACAGAACGGGACAGTTCGACACCTCGCGGATCCGTCTGCACCAGTAATACCCGTCGTAATAAGGCAGTTGGACATCAAGCAGAACGAGATCCGGACGGACGCTCTCGAACCGTTCGATCACCCGGTCGAATTCCCGCAGCACTTCGGCCCGGTAGCCGTATTTCTCGAGATGGGTTTGCAGCAGCTGCGCCAGTTTGAGATCGTCTTCCACAATCAGAATACTAAACATGGGACTCGGCTCCTTTGCGGATCAAAAAGTGGGAACAAGCCGGATCGGGCTTTCCGCTGTAAGCTATTATAACCGCAAGCGGTTCCCTTTCAAATGGACGGTCAACCGAAGCGGCGGACCCTCGGAGGCTGCCGGATTCAGGTGACGAACCGGAAAGCCGGCTGTAAGGAAAATCGATGGATGACGCGTCCTTTGCGAGGTAAGATCGAAGCATCTACCCGAGCGAACAGGAGGAGTCGAGGATGAGAGGAATTGCCTTGGTGGGAGCCGCGGTTGTGCTGATCCTGCTGGTTACCGCGCTTGCCTGCAAAAAAGAACGGTACCGGCTGCTGCGAAGATGCGCCTATGCCGGTATGGGGCTCGCGCTGGCCGGAACGGTCGGCCTGCTGTATGCTTTTCCCGTATTCAAGCTGCCCGAGCCGCAAGGCGATTATCCGGTAGGCACACAGGCGCTGTATCTCGTGGATACGGATCGGCAAGAAACGTTCGACGGGCCCGTTCAAGGGCACCGGGCTTTGATGGTCCAGATCTGGTACCCGGCTCAAGCCGGCACCGGAAAACCCGCCGCCTGGATTCCGGACCCCCGGATCCTGCCGTATATGGCTGCGCAGTACGGACTGCCCGAATTTACTTTTGACTATCTGGAGAAGGTGTCCGCCCATGCGTATCCACAGGCCGCCGTTTCTTCGGCGCGGCAGGCCTATCCGCTGATTCTCGCGAATCCCGGCAATGCTTCTTCGAGGTTCTTCCATACGTCGCAGGCCGAATACCTCGCCGCCCGCGGGTATATCGTAGCGGTGATCGACCATACCTACAATACTTTCGCCACCGAATTTCCCGACGGGAAGATCACAACCGCCGCAGCCGACAGCCTGTTCTCGCCCGACGACGATTATCGCACGGGAAGCGTGCAGCGCGATCGGCTGGGCCGCTTATTGACCGACGACGTCGCGTTTGTACTGGACCAGTTCGAACAGATGCAATCCGGGCAGATCCCGAGCGACCTGCAGGGCAAATTGGACCTCGGCCATATCGGGATATTCGGTCATTCGATCGGCGGAGCCGCCGCTTATGACGCTTCGTTCGATCCCCGAATCGCGGCCGGCATCGATCTGGATGGCGGGCTGTATCGTCTGCGCGAGCGGGGAGAACTACGGAAACCGTTCTTGTTTATTACCTCAGGCAGCTATTTCGGGAAACTGCGTCGGGTGCTGGAACAGCGTCCCTACACGGATGAAGAGATTGAAAGCATGGGTTCGACGCGGGAATGGGAAGAAGCCGCTGCGCAAGACAAGCGGCTGGAGCTCAAGCGGATGCAGGAAGCGGTTGAAGCGGGGGGACAGGCGCTGTATATCGAAAATACCGAACATCTGAACTTTACCGACGCCCAATTCCTTTCCCCGCTGTTCGCCCGCTTGGGCCTCACCGGAAAAATATCGCCCGAACGAGCCGATGCCGTAGTCAATGCCTATATGCTGGACTTTTTCGACCAACACCTCAAAAAGAAAGACGGCGTTCTGACGGGAAAACCCGACAGCCGATTCCCGGAAGTGAAATTTATCCGCTTTCCCTGAAGCTTGGCGGAATCGGCTGCCGGCCGAAATCTGCGACCCAATTCTTGGACCCGTTCGAGCATCCGGTATTCTTCGAAGTTCTCCTGGAAGTCCGGCTTGCCCTACAGCATACGGATCCGGCTCCATTCCACGTCCAAGATATGGAACAGCGTCTGCAGCAGACTGCCTTCGCTTCCGATTCGGGGGCGCAGCAGTTCTTCCGCCGATACCTCTTCGCACCATTCCTACCATTGCTCCCTAATCACTCAGTTGTAACGAAAAAAGCTGCATGAACAGTCCTCCCAAGTCGGATTGGATATAGAAAAAAGGTTTGTTAGTCGATACAATTGGAATAAATGGAATGGGAGTTGATCACACATGCACATTCCTAAACGAAAACTTCTTGCCCCGCTTATCGCCCTTGTTGTCTGGGTTATGCTCATCGCTTTGTTTGGCTTGTTCTCGCACTTTTCCTGGGCCGGATTCAGCTTGGTCGTCTATGTACTCTGCGTGCTGATTTACGATTCGATTCAAGCTTCCCGCACACGTACACTTCTGGCGATCACGGGCTTTGTCGTATCCTGCCTGAATGTGGTCAATGCCTTTTACCTGGAAGCGCAGGGTCTGCCTTTTAAAGGGTTTTTGATTTTGTTTTCATTGGCCTGTGCGTATGCTTTTCTCAAAATGAGCAGGGAAGCGGCGGCACGTTGACTCAGGCGCCGTTCAATCCAGCAGCCTCTTAGTGCGTATGATCTCGCTTTCGCTTGAGCTGGCTTTTATAAGGGGTTTGACTTCGATAAGGCCTTTCTTCTCGTCAATAATAGCCATACTCTGCTCATTGAATACATAACTTAGGTCCGGCTGTTTGCTGTATCCATTTACTGCATCCAGAATGATATCCGCTTCTTGGCTGTACAAATCGTATTGGTCTTCGGTCGCCGAAGCCAGGATCATATAACGGCCTCAACGATGGATAACCCTATAGAAAGATTCTTCAATGGCTCCCACCCTTTTCTTAGGGATCTGTGCTCGGCTTACATCCAGGCCCAAAGCTGATACATTTCGTTCGCGATGCCCCCGACCGCCAGATTCGGCAGTGCAAAAGCGGCCAACTTGTATTTCAATCGATGTTTCTCGCGATAGTCGGCTCCTTCATGGTTGGATCTGAATTGGTTATACCGGTAGAACCAGCGCAGCGTCACGTGAAGATGAACAGCCACGGCTACCGCGAAGATTCCGACCATCATGGTGAAAAAAACTAATATTTCCGGCATTTTCAGCAGTAAAGCCACGAGCAAAGATAGTGCCGACAACGCCAGTCCCGACAAAAACCACTTTACCAATAGAGTTCTCTTCCCTTTCTCTTCTATTCGAATCATCCTTTAAAAAAGATCAAAGATTATAAATCCTGTCCAGAATGATTCCCGCAATCTCGGACGGCTCACGGTGATCGGTCAGGATCTGCTCTTGGAATTTGTTCTCGCTAAAAGCGGACACCGCTCTGCGGGTATGTTCTTGATACCACTCCCCGAAAAGATCTCCCCGGCTTTCCACCCGTTTTCGGAGGGTCGCCTCGGAAGCGATCAGGCAAAAATGAAAAAATGCCGGATCCAGTCTTTTTAAGCCGCCAAAAATGCAATCGAAAGGCTCCGCTTTGTAGAGGGTCATAGGCACGATCAGCGATTTATTGTATCTGCGCTTCAATTCTTCGGCAGTCTTGACCACAAGAATCCGCCACAACTCCAGGTCCTGGAAATCGTCTGTTTGTTCTTCTTCGAGCCTGATCTCTTCCGGAATGATGTTTCTCAGCATATAGCCGACTTCCTCGGGATCAAAAATCATACTGTCGGGAATCGAAGACTGCAGCCTATGGGCCGCCGACGTCTTGCCGGAGCCGAAAGCTCCATTGATCATGACAATCAAAAGGGTCCCTCCGAACTGGCCGGAATCGTCAGCCGTTTCTCCCATTCGCCCAGCAGGGAACGAACCTCGTCGCCCGTTTGCCGGATAAAGTCGTCGACGATGCCGGGCGTAATGAACCGCGGCGGCACGTCCGGCTTGTGGGCAGGTTCTTCGAACCAGCGAAGAGTGCGCAGCCTCCATTCGTCCACTTCCCGTTCGGTCAGCAAGGGGTCCATCGCATAGGCAGGCACCCGCAGAAGGCTCTCCCAAACCTGTTCCTGCCACGGCGCCGTCTCGTAGAGCCGGAAGTCGATCCCGTCCGTGTCCACGTAATATCTCTGCTTGATCTCGGCTTCGGGAACTTCATCCTGCCGGACTTGGCGCTTGAAATCGGCGTAGACGCGGATTCCCCACAAATAGTCGGTCAGCACATGGGCAAAATAACCCTGGACGTACCGCTTCCAATCTTCTTCGGGATATCGGCCGATCCACGGTGCGTAATACGGCTCCAACTGCCCGGGCGTCGTCTCCTTGCCGCCGAAGTGGGTCCGCAGTTTGTCTTCCCGGCCGCTCCCCGCTCTCCTATGAATCGCGTCCGGCGCAATACTTCCAAGTACAAAAGCATCCGGAATGCGGCCGCCTTCGAAATAACGGTCCGCGACTCCCAGATGAACCATAGGCAGAGGCATAATGAATACTCCTTTTAAGAAAATGGATCCTGGTCCGTAAACCTTACTTTTATCTTGGTCAAGGTCCTAGCTGGATTTTTCCGGGCAACTTGACCGTCGAATAACACAGCGAAATGATCGGATCAAAAATGATCTGTGCCACCCGATCCTGCCCCACTTCCCGCTTCGGCTCAAGATCCGGATAGTTGTTGTCGACGAACTCATTGTAATTATGGAAAAAGTCGTCGACGGAAACGTGATGAAAAGGAATCTCGGACTGCTTCAGCAGCTCCTTGGCAATACTGGTTTTGCCTGCGCTTGAAGTACCGTTCAAAAATAGGATCGTTCCCGGCTTCACCATCATCATCCTCACTCATTAAATTGCCGCCGGAACTCACGATCGCTCTTCATCTTCGGAACGCTCCGTTTCCCCACCTGCCAGACAGAACGCGAGGATCTGCCTTACGCATTCGGGCGTCACGGCCTCTTCATGAACCTCTTCGTTCAACGGATAGAAGCCCGGCTGGATCCAGCGGCTCCGGATTACCTGCAGCTTCGGACACAGACTTCCTTCCGTGATTGGATTCAGGCGGTAAAGAGCGGCAAAATCCCGGTTCGGCGATACGATATGCAGCGCTTTCGCAAATTTCTTGTCCCAGGGGTCTTTGCCGACATACCAGTAAAACCCGTGGTTGTTGACGACAATCTTACGCTTGCGTTTGGCCGAAATCGCCAGTGGACTCACCTCCGCATTCTGCTGGCTCTTATTCGGCACTTAGACTGAGGTCTACTCCGTATTGAACCATCCCCAGCCGCTGCGCGACTCTTTGAGAATGCAAATTGTCCCAAGACGCGCTGTAGAGAGGATGATACCCGAGCTGCCGGACCTGTGCGCTCCACAATGGAAGCAGTCGTCCGGCCAGGCCTTTTCCTCTGTACGCTTCGACCGTATACAAGCTGGCTTCGATCGCCCGGTTTGATTTTCTCGCACTGCAGCAGACCGAAACGGCATGACCTTGATCTACCACGGCGACGACAGGACTTCGATAGGCGTATTGTTCATTGACGCTGCGGAAAAACCGATCCAGCACATGCCGGTTGGAGTCCCCGATCAGACAGACGCCGCTGTCCTCCGCGGGAAGAGCGAGCTGCGGAATGCTGTACGCCGGACCTATCCATATCTGGGTGACCTCTTGGTAGGTACGTAACGCTCGGCACAGCTGGACGATATTCAAGTCTTCCCGGGTCAACCGGTGAATTTCTTCGATTAAGGCTTGAGGCAGATCTGCACGAAAGTAACGGTATGCGGCTGTTCGAGTCCTGCCCACGAATAGAAGCGGCGCGCTCGGCTGGGGTCCGGGTTCATTAATGCCGAGGATCTTATGGCCGTCCAGCACATACAACGTCTCCGCCTGAATTCGCATCCACTCATTATCGCTCAACAACTCTTCACCCCCGTACTAGATAACGTTCGGTAATCGCATTTCGTTACAGTCGGTTTGTCGGATTTCTTTACTTTGCCGCTGCTTTTCGGTCGGCTCTCTTTCTCAAGGCCAGCACAAAAAGATTCCCGGCCGTAATGAACAAAGATAATGAATGTAGACCTATCAGCAGCCCCAAGTCCATACTGTTTTTGTCCTGCGTCAGCACGTAAAAGATCGCTCCTGCAGAAACAATAAGTAAGATTCCGGCAAGCAAGGTGATTCCCACTCTCATTTTATTGTTTTGCATGGCTTCACCCTCTATTCGTTAATTTGTAAGTTCTAATCATGAGGGCCGACCGCAAAAAACAGATCCGTACGCGCTCCCGTTTCGATCAATCTCGTTTTCGTCAGCGTCATCGGCAGTTCTTCAAGTTCTTCGAATAAACGCTGCCCTCTTCCCAACAGCATCGGCATGATCCCGACCTGCAGCTCGTCCACAAGCCCCGCTCTTAATAACTGCCGACCGATGCTCGCTCCGCCGACTACGGCAACGTCCCGCCCTTCAGCCGCCTGCTTCGCCATCTGGATCGCTTCTTCGATGTCATCCACGAACGTAAAGCTGAGCCGCTCGTTTTCCTTCGGCTTTTTGGCGGGAGGTTGATGCGTTACGACAAAAATCGGCACCTGAAACTCGTAGTCGATCGCGTAATGGTCAGGATCGCCTGCCAATTCGAAGGTCCGACGCCCCATCACGACCGCTCCGGTATCGCGAATCGCTTCCTGCATAATCTCGGACTTTCCGAATTCTTGATGATCGGGGTACAGGATCGAGATCCTGCCGTCCGCATCGTTAATGAATCCGTCGAGCGACATCGTCATGCCGAAAATCACTTTGGTCATGGTCTGCACGATCCTTTCGGGATGGGAGTATCCGGTTTGGCTTCAGCGCTGGATCTGCTCGATCTTAAGTCGTTCCACTCACTCACGTCGCACTGCCTCGAATCGTTACCGCCCACAGCCGCCAGCGTGCCGTCGGCACGCAGTCCGATCGTATGGACGCAGCCTGCGGCGACGGCGATCATGCTGTGCCAACCGCTGACATCGCACTGCCCGTATTCGTTTGAACCTGCCGCGATCACCGTTCCGTCTTTTTTCAGGCCGACCGTATGGTAGCTGCCCGCCGAGACGGCTGCCAGATCCTGCCACGCCGCAACGTCGCATTGGCGATGTCGGTTCGAACCCGCCGCTGCCGCCGTTCCGTCTGCTTTCAATCCCACGCTGTGCAGATAGCCCGCCGCAATCGCCGTGATGTCATGCCATCCTTCGGAGTCTGCCAGGCCGTAACGACGATTGCCAGTGCTCTTCACGGTGCCGTCCGATTGAAGGCCGAGCGTATGCCAGTCGCCTGCGGCAATCGCGATCATATCGCGCCAAGCGCCGACTTCGCATTGACCTTCGTTATTCCGGCCGACCGCAGCGACGGTGCCCTGCGCCGTCAATCCGACGGTGCGGCGCCATCCGGCGGCGATCGCTACAATTTCCTGCCAACCGCCGACTTTGCATTGTCCCTGCCGATTCCAGCCGGCGGCGGCCACCGTTCCGTCCGACCTCAAGCCGACTGTATGCGAGCTTCCCGTATTCGACGCCAGATGCACATTGCCGGCAGCAACGGCGACCATATCCCGCCAGCCGCCGACCTCGCATTCGCCCTGCCGGTTGTCGCCTACGGCGAGCACGGTTCCGTCGGCGGCAAGAACGGCGCTGTGACGGCGGGCGGCAGCGATCGAATACTGAACAGGCAAAACAGGCGGCGAAGATGACGGGATAGACGGAAGATGTCGCATGACCAGGCTCCTTTTGGTCGGTTTATGAAACTTTGATTGGCCTAACCGTTCTCGTCTTGAATTTCCGTACATCTATTCAACGCGATCATTCGATTTGCCATAATCAAGCTTATGATCCTGTTACGGATTTTATTTTGTGAATGAGTACATACAGGATGCCGCCAAAAAGAAAACCCGCGAATCCGATACTTAAAATCAGGATAACACCTGCCGTCAGAACAGGAGACTCATTGGTCGTGGACATATTAAAAAGAAAAAGCAGCGAACATAACACCGTCGGAATCCAAAACGATTTCGATCTTAAAAAAGCTTTCATTCAGCGCCTCCTTGGAATACGGATATATAGATAAACGCATGAGGAATCAGTTCTTTTGTTTTTCATAAATTTAACCCTTTTGCGGTCCTAGGCTCAACTCTCTCGAATAAGCTTCCACGACTGTTTCGAATAAACCAACCTAATCGGATAGTCCGTGATTTCATCCTTCAACCCGTAAACGCTGTCCATATCTCTATAATGTCCGACTGCCGTAAAAGGGATCCGAATTTCATCTTTCCCTTTTTGGATCTTCGATAAATCGATAAATAAACCTTCTTGAGTCGCTTCCAATAGAACGCGCGAGATATGTCGTGGGATAGCCCTAATCGATCTTCTCGTCCATTCCCGGAGTTTGAATACAAGGACTGCGGATAACATCCTTTCGTAATCCTCCAGATAGGTGACATAGAGTTTATTAAACCATCCGTCATCGTGTGCGTAATAAGCAAATCTCGCCTTGGGTATCTCGTTTAATGGCTTGGCAAGATGACCAAAGAACAGCAGTTCGGCGATTTGCGGTTCAGTCAGCCGATCGAGATCTTCTTCTTGCTCAACATCGACCCAGCAAAAATCTCCGTACCCATAGACGTCATCCTCAATTAATTCGTCTATTTCTGAAGAGATAACGTAATCAAATCCGCAGTTCGGATTTCGCTTCCCGTCTTCAAACTTATGCTTGAGCAAAATCAGGTTTGCCGGTCTAGGCTCCACACAAGACATAAATTCAAAAAATTCAATCCCATAGGAATAAAAGCAGTGTTGGTCGATTTCGCTGCCGCTCACATAGAGGATTTCTCTATTATCCTGTTTTTTCTTCATTTTCGGCTTGCTTTAAATGCTCGGACCGAGACGGCCAATCTTTTCTGGGCATCGGCCAATTCTTCCCGCATTTCCGATTGTTTCAGCGAGGACTCCGCTTGGTTAATCGCGGATCTTAGCGTGCCGATCGAAGAAGCCGTATATTGTCCTTCTTCCTTGCCTACCGGCGAATGCAGCAGCGGGCGGGCTTGATTCAGGGCATCCGATAGACGCATTCCTTCCAGAAAAGCCGAGTAGGTGTTTATGACGCTCGCTCCAGCGACGGTCAGCTCATTTTTACCCGATTTGGCGTCAATCGCGGACTGCATCGCCTTTGCGGCATTCTCGTAGGCTTTTCGCTGAAGCACCGCCTCTTTTGCGCGTGATCCCGCACCGGCTATTTCAGCGGCGTAATTCTCTTTGTAACGCTGCAGAAAAGAGACATTGTCCGCCCGGTCAAACGGTCTCAGATCATTAACATCCGCATTGCTGGATAAAAAGTGCTTGTAAGCGGCCTGTACACCCGCCTCTGTCGAGTCGGCTGCCAGCTTGGCCTGCGCTTCTTTGATTCCTTTTAACGCCAATAGTTCAATCTCATTCAGTGAATGTTCATTTTCGCCGTTGCGTACGGCAGCTTTCTCGTACTTCAATATTTTACCGAGAACATCCGCACTGCTGACCGCGCTGGCGTTATAGAGATCAATGGCTTTTTCCAGCTTGCGCGAAGCATAGAATATCTGATCTGCAGAAGCTTTCGGGTCGAAAGTGACCTTATTGGCCTGATTCCGGGCTAGATGCAGCTTCCGAAGCGCGTTCTCCGATGAATAAAAATCGGAAGCCGCCCCCGTGCTCAAGTTCATCATCCCCAGCTTGATCAAAGCCTTGCGAGAAGCCGTGATTGAAGTCCGCTTCGGATCGGCCGCGATAACGGGCGCAACAACTTTCGCCTGCACGCTTGCTGCCGAGGCCGCGCCTACAGATTCGCTCTGTATCAAAGCTCCTTTACTCCCGGCGCTGACAGTCGCGGTTTGCCGAACCGATGGGATCGTCTGTCCGTCTGCTTCATTGGCAAATACATTCGGCAGCGCATAAGCCCCGCCTCCCGCCACTAAAAGCACAAAGGCAGCCAACGGCCACTTTTTCCATTTTTTCGACTCTCCCCTGCTCAAACGAACCCCTCCTTTTTTTACTGAATATTTTTCCAATTCCAATCATTTTAAACTATTAAGATAGCGACGAACCTAAAAAGCCTTCCTTTTAGAAAAGGGAGGCTCTTTGCGGATGTTATACGCAGCCTGTATAGCGACCTCGGCCATTTCTTTTAACTTAACAAGATCTAAGCCTTCTAGTTCAAAATCTTTAGCTATACTCTCAAAGTAGGACCAATCGTTGTTTTCTTTTACCATCTGTATCTCTTTTATTAGGTTGGAGAATTCGTCGAGCCCTTCCATATCGAGGTAGAACTTTGCCAGCTTTTCAAATCCATCTTCATTTGGTGCATAACCTATGCCTGAAAAACTAACAATGTAGTGTTCAAAGTAATTCTCGGGATACTTATGATTTGCCCTTACCATTCTCCTCTATTCACGAAACGACCCAACCTTAGATAACTCTTAACCTAGGCTGAGTCGTTTGCTGTCTAAGTCTAATCCGTCAGTGCTCGCATGATGTTGGATTTCGCCTCTGCCGCAATCGCTTCATTCCCGTCATCGATCGCTTGCATCAAGATCAGTACGGGGATGTATACCGCGATCAGCCGCGCCAGCAGCTTCGTTTCCTCGTTCGCTCCTCCGTACGTTTCGAAAAACACGCCGCGAGCGTAAGGGGGCAAAAAGCTGTAAGCAGCGCTCAAATCGCAAGCCGGATGGCCTACGTTCAGATCGCCCCAATCAATGATGCCGGAAACGATTCCGTTCTCATCCACAAGCATATTTTTGAAATGAAGGTCGCCATGCAGCAGTACATTCACCGCCTCGACCCGGTCCGTTTGCAGCCTGCCCATATACGCTTCGATCACGCCGGACTCCTTCGGCGACAAGTGTTCAGCCACTTTTGATAGAAAACCTTCCAATTTCACTTTGCGCGCTGCGATGTCCGTCAAGTTTCGATGATCCTGCTGAACTCCGCACTCCAGCGCCGTCTGCACCGGAAACTCATGCAATCTCCGCAAAAATGCCGCCAGCTTTTCTGCCGATAAAGCGCGTCGTTCTTCCGTCAAACCGATAGGGAAATCTCCAGGCACGTAGGCATAGCCGAGAAAGGGTGCCGGGTATTCGTCACTGGCTTCGCCGTAAAACAACGGTTTTGGATAAGGGATGGTCATATAGGGCTCCAGCTTCGGCAGCAGCTTCCCTTCCGTCCGAATCGGGCCAACGGCAGCCGTTCTTCTTGGAAACCGGAACATGTACTCGTCACCGATGAGAAAAACCGTATTGTCCCAGCCCCAGCCCAATCGCTTCACGGGCTTCGCTGACAGCTGAGGGAATTGTCTGCCGATCAGCGTCCGCGCCAGATCTTCGCTAACCTCCCACTCCGCATCCCATACATTTGCTGCTCCCATGAAAGGTCTGCCTCCTCGCTCCTTGCTTAGACGTTTACATTCCTCGAAAGTTACGCCTAACTGCCCGTTGTTGGGCGAACACAGTTAGGTTTTGTGGTGATTTCCGATGACGTTCCTGTATTCACGTCCCGACGCATGTTGGGTGGCCGGGCCAAGGGCGAATGTCCGCCGCGTGAATATTATGTTATCTAAAGGAATCTATCATCCTGAATTACTCACAATGCCTTTATTAATTCTAAATTCGCATAAGTCGTTTCTGAAAATTCATGATCACCATAAATTCCGCTTGCATGATTAAACCCCGATTTAATCCAAAACTTTAAAGCCGGCCAATTTTTCACGGCTACGTTGATCCGAATCTCTTTATAACCTAAAGACGCTGTTACTTCTATAAATTGATTGATGACTTCTTGTCCAAATCCTTGTTTTTGAATATCTTTATCTATGTACAAAAATTCAAGATACATAGAATCTGTAGACGGATAACCATGATATACACTTAATATTCCTATTATTTTTTGATCTTCTTTATTTCGAATAGTTTGTATTCTATAATTTTCTAATTTACCACTCGGAGGTAGGTTTCCTTTAAAGAAACAATCTTTTATATGCTGCGGGTTGTAACTTTGGCCATCCCACTGGTTCATATACTTACTTGTTTCATAAATATCTTGTACCCGTGGAATTTCATCTTCTTTTAAATTGGACATCACAAGCCTTTGGGAATTCCATTTGTCTAAGATAAGCTTCATAATTTTGTCCCTTCTTTTTCACTTTCAATTCTTTCAGATCGCGTTCCTGTATTCACAACTCAGCGTATGCCAGGCCAAGGGCATATGCCCGCAGCGTGAATATTAGGTTATCGGATGCACCTTTCTTCTTTGGTCACGCCTTTACATCACTCTTTATCTTTCTTCTTTCATCTGATTTTTGTTCTTCAAATATTCTTGATTTTTATCGATTTTCGCTTTTCTTTTGAGCTTTATCCGATTTTAAAAATCTTCCGACTCTACTTCTTTAACTTATTGCCATTCCAGGTTTTCAAATCTTTTTTCATCGGTTCAATCAAGTTCTCAACTTATAAATATATGAACAAAGAAGCAGAAAAGAGTTCTAGTTACAATCTCTTTCCTCCTCAGCTTTTTTGTGCGATTCCGAATTTGATTCTTTTATTTTATAGCATGAAAAATAAAAGATTTCGCTTTTGAAGTTGCTTGTTCAAACTCCCAATCTCCATAAACTTGAACTTGTGAAAAGCTTGCTTGTTTTAAGGAATCATGGATTGTTTCTTGTGTTCTAAATTTCAATTCCATTTTTTCACGAATGATTACTTCCCCCGTGTCTGCTTTTTTTACCGTTTCATAAAACGTATAAACATCGTTCACAAACCCCTCATATTGCGTCCAAATCTCCAGCTTCTCTCCGGTCAACAAGTTTTTTGCAACATCAGGTGTTGTATCCGTAATCCATTGTTCCCATGCTTTAGCCAATGGATTGCGTGTATCAAAGATAAAGTGTCCGCCGGGTTTTAGAGCTCGATACGCATCAGCAACGACATTTCTCCAACTTTCTTCCGTAAGAAATACTTGTGCAACATTCGCTGTCATAATGATTGCTTCAAAGGCATTTGTTCGCAATTTTGTACTATCACCAATCATCCATTTTACGTCTCCATAAGACTCTTTGACTTTGGCATATTCAATTGCTTCTTCATTTGGGTCAATAGCTGTAACCTCATGACCTGCTTTTGCAAAATGGATTGTTAATCTTCCTGTGCCGCAACCCAAATCTGCTATACTCTTAACGTTAATTTTTTTTAATAATGCTAAAAAGAATTCATCATCTTTGCCCCAGCTATTAATTTGATCATATACCAATGGAATCATGTATTTACCTGCTTTCTAAAAATAATTACCGTCCCTAACAGAAGGCATTCTTCCATTCATAAATTAGGCGGTAAAACATATGTTCCCTAACCATTGCTTAGAAATTAATTACCTTTCCTCTTCATTTATTTCAAATCTTTTCATGTTGTATTAAGCTTAAAAATGTACTTCCTCTGGATTTAAGGTGTTTCCTATAACGTTCCTGTTCTTTGGAAATTCCTGCAGTATTTAAGCTCTTCTTATTCGATGCTTTATTCAGAAAATTCAATTAAAAAAGGATGACTCTTTTCATTCAATGCTTTTTGAATTCTGTCATTAAAATTTCCCCATGTTATCATTTTTCGGGCTTCTTCTAAAGTGAAATATCCTATTTCTTCACTTTCATCACTGGTAGTTAAAGCCCCACCAATCGGTTTTCCAGTAAATATATTGTTACATACACCGCGCGTGATATTTTGATATAACCCACAAAATTTAATTAATTCAATATCGATCCCTGTTTCTTCTTTTACTTCTCGAATCGCTGCCTGTCTGATTGTCTCTTTTTCTTCAATACAACCTTGAGGCATTTCCCAGCCTCTCCGACCTTTCATTAATAAAATTTCATTGTTTTCGTTGAGAACAATTACACTTGCAGAAACGATAAATTTCATTTGAATTCCTCCCCTAAGATTTGAATGATTTTCTTAGGTTTTGCATCTTTCAGATAACGTTCCTGTATTCACGAATCAGCGTATGCTGAGTGCCTGGCGAATGCCAGGCCAAGGACGAATGTCCGCAGCGTGAATATTATGTTATAGGATGTTCGGGCCTTCTTCGATATTGCTAAATTTTGTTTGATGATTATGGTGTTCGTTATGTGTCCTTTGAAAAAATCAGAATATCATCTCTTTTAATCCATCCTGCATTATTCCAATATTGATTGCCTATTTTATTGTTTCCGAGAACCATTAAGTGACATTTAATAATTCCTGATTTCTTTAAGGAGTCCAAAGCACTTTCAACTAGTCTTTTTCCTATTCCGTTTTTTCTATATTCTTTTGAAACTGCTACATGATAGAGAAAACCTCTTCTTCCATCATGACCACACAAAATTGTACCAATGATTTCTTCTGCGTCCGTACATACAAAACTATGTCCGTCATTTCTTTTCAAGAATTTAGAAATTGATTCCTCAGAATCAGAATCACTTAATCCCATGCCCTCTGTATTTGACCAAAGATCAAAAACTTTCAAATAATCATTCAGGTTCATTTCACGAATTTTATACTTGTTCAACAAATCACATCCTATTTTTAATGTTTATATGTTTTGCCCGAATTTCCTATAACGTTCCTGTATTCACGACTCGACGCATGTCGAGTGTCCGGCGTATGCCGGACCCAGGACGTATGTCCGCAGCGTGAATATTATGTTATATGCTGCCTGTGCCCTTCCAAATTCTCTTAATCTTATTTGGTCGTTTCCTTCTCTAATTCTATGCTTTCTTCCTATCTTTCTACAATCATTTTTTACCTCTTTTTCAATCTTTTATAGTCCTCTTTGATTTTAAAATCCTTTCCAAACTCTCTTTTTCATTTGTCTGATCTGAAGCGATTCTATGCTTCATATTTCGAGCATGGGCCTCATTTCTTAATCGTTCTTATATCTGTTAATTCCTTTGATTTTTAAATGCTCTTTACCCTAAACAAAAAACGCCGATAGGGAACTCGGCGCCTTGTGATTCTATTCTTTCCCTTATGGTTTCCCATTCTTTCAGGTTGCATATAACGTTCCTGTATTCACGACCCAACGAATGTTGGGTGTCCGGCGTATGCCGGACCAAGGACGAATGTCCGCAGCATGAATATTATGTTATAGGATGTCAGCAGCTTCTTCGAATTACTTACATGAAGTTGTTTACAAATTGAAATTGACTTTTATTTGCTTTGCAACTTCTTCGGCACTCAAATACGTGTTATTAATCCTTAAATAGTTTTCTTTTTGAATTTCTTCTGA
>NZ_JABJVN010000004.1:331193-415278 GCF_013618475.1 Saccharibacillus deserti | reverse complement strand
TCTAGCGCCGATGGTACTTGGACCGCAGGGTCCCGGGAGAGTAGGAAGCTGCCAAGCCGAAAAGAAAAAGCCTTTACTGTGATCGCGGTAAAGGCTTTTTTGTTGTGTTCTTTTCTTATAGACAGGTTCTCCACATCGCTTGAATAACTTTATATACGAAAGAAGTTGGTGTGGACAGTCTAAGAGAAGTAGATCTGGAAGATCTTACGTTATCCACAATTGAAAACAGCGCATAAAAACCCTCGGAGCCACTTCCTACTCTCATCCGCCAAGACCCATTCATGACTGTAATTTACTTAGAAAAATGTCTTCCATGAATATATATACAGTTATGAACAGGACCAATTTCTCTTTTGCACCGAATAGAGTTCCTAATTTTGCCTCTCCTCTTCTTGGGTGTTCCTAGTCTGTTCCTATGACATAGAATATTGTAATTATTTTCACTTTTGTTTTGAATACCAATTTTAATTTTCTGAAAAAACCTATTCTTTTGCTTACACTACTTACAAGGCAGAACTAAGCAAGCTGATTTACCATTTTTTATTCTTTTAAAGGCAGAAATGGAATGGAAAAGGAAAAAAAGCATCGTTTTTAAAAAGGGAACCCGGACTTTAGTTGTGGATGAGGCAGGGGCTTTTTCCAAAAGTCTGGGTCTTTCGATTCGATAAACTGCAATACTGTAACTTCTTGAACCATGTCGTCGATATATAGAATATAAGCGCAACGCTTCAGGGCGATCATACAACTTCGGAATGAATATACATGCATATTCAATCGACAGTACCGCTGAAGCAGTGACTACCCAATGAACTCCTTTTATATAAAGGCTACCTAAGCACGGTCGAGATCCACAGTGAGGCAGTCGTTCCGTCTCGTTCACTTTTCTGGTTTTTAAACAACATTTGGAGGGATACATCTTGAAAAGAAACAAGATCATTATTGCGATTGCAGCATTGTCTTTGGGGCTCGGAAGCGGCGTGGGGTCGCTGGGTCAAGCTCACGCGGCCACTTCGGAAATCTATAAGGCTTCGCCGGACTTTAGTACAACTTCACAGGGCCTGAAAGGCTGGTATTATAAACAAGGAGCAGGAAGCACTTACTCCGATCTGACTTATGACAGCGTCAAAAAGTCTTGGAGTACTCCGGCAGGCTTTCCTTGGATTTCGGCCAGTGCCCAGTATCCGGGCGATACTACGGATGCTGTCCGTAGATGGACTGCACCCGGACCCGGAACTATCGAGATTACAGGGATCGTCAAAAAAAGCGGCAATAAAGGCGACGGTATTGTAGCCAGCGTTCAAAAAGACAGTACGGTACTCTGGAACGGGCTGATTACTACGCGAACAGGAGACAAGCCGCAAAATGTGGGCGCTGTTCCGGTACAAGCAGGAACCGTGATCTCTTTTATCGTGAATAAAAACGGCACCACCCAGGATGACGAAACGCTGTGGAATCCAAGCATTTCGTTTACCCCGGGAGCCGCAGTGACGCCGACACCAACGCCAACGCCAACGCCGGTACCGACACCAACGCCAACGCCGGTACCAACGCCAACGCCAACGCCGGTACCGACACCAACGCCAACGCCGGTACCGACACCAACGCCAACGCCGGTACCGACGCCGACACCAACGCCGGTACCGACGCCAACGCCAACGCCGGTACCAACGCCAACGCCGGTACCGACGCCAACGCCAACGCCGGTACCAACGCCGACACCGGTACCTGTCGGATTGTCCGTTACGGACTTTGGGGCTGTGGCCAATGACGGCAAAGACGATTATGCGGCATTTGTAGCAGCGGCCAAAGCGGCCAAGGAGCAGAAAAAAACACTGTTCATTCCTGCGGGCGAGTTTACACTGAGCCGCATCCTGACCATCGACAGTATTCGTATGGAAGGCGCAGGCAAGGAATCGACGGTGCTCATGTCCACCAATCCGGATGGCGGATCGATCGACCTCAAAGGCAGCGGCGTACAGCTTCGCAATCTGAAGCACGCTTATCAGACGACGATTGCCAGAGGAAACGGAGCGCATGACAAAAACAACATTACGGTCCGCAGCGCAAGCAACTTTGTCATCGATAATGTCTATGTCAGCAAATCGAGTACGGCGGGAATCATGATGGCTTACGGTTCCAACAATGGTGTGGTCTCCAACAATACCGTTGAAAATACGGGAGCGGACGGAATCCACATGACAACGGAAACCCATCATATTACGGTCGAAAACAATACGGTTATGGGAGTAGGCGACGACGGAATCGCGGTTGTCAGCTACGGTACAAGTCCAACACCGGTCACTAACATTACGGTTCGTGGAAATACGATCGGAAACTTCTCGAAAGCTCGCGGAATTTCGGTAGTAGGCGGAGTTGATGTGACGATCGAAAATAACAAAGTGGCAGACACCATGATGGCCGGCATCTACATCTCGGTCGAAGGATCTTACAATACGCTGAACGTGGATCGCGTCAAAGTCTTGAACAATACCGTTCACCATACCGGTATTCAAGAACCGCAAAACCATCCGAACATTCTGGTTTACGGAGGGACCGGCACGATCGACAACGTCGAGTTCATTGGCAACACCATTACGGACGGCGCGCATCGCGGCATCGGCGTATGGGGAGACGGAACGATCAAGAACGTCAAGTTTGAGCGCAACACCTTGGTCAACACAAACGGCGCGGCAACAACTTTCAAGAACGGGATCATCAAACTGATCGATAACATCGGCTTTTAATATATTTTCAAATGAGTAACACTTGTTCATTTGGAAATATATAATTCATCCAATCTTCTCTCACAAAGATTCGATTCGCGGGGACCAGCTGCAACTGGTCCCCGTTTTTTTATGCCGATATCCCGTTATTCAAAGCTGCCTGCCGCGCCTGTGTTTCAAGCATTTCCGTTTGTTTAAAAATCTTTATATAGTGGTATACCCGTATCAATCAGCAGCGAAACAAAATTCTTCGAAAAGAATAAAATAAAAAGAGAGAGTATCGTTTTCAGAGCTTTTTTCGTTTAAGTTAATGAATCCGGCAAAAGGGAGGGGAGCAAGTGAAAAGGACGGATACGAAAAAGCAGCGGCGCGAGAAAAATCCCGAAGCGCGGCTTGCCCCGCATACAGCAGGCGACAAGGACCTGTTCTCGGACTTGATCGCAGAGCATGGAGAGTCATTGACCAAATACTGCCGATTTCTGACCGGATCCAAAATGGAGAGCGAAGATCTGCTGCAGGAAACATGGCTGAGAGCCTGGTCTGTCTATCGGGAACAAAAACGAAGCTGGAACCGGTCTTATCTGCGCAGTATCGCTTACCATGCCTGGATCGATCGCCTGCGGAAAAAAGGGAAAGAAACAGAAAAAGCGATGTCCAACCTCCTGCGAGAAGAGCCTGAATCCGATCCGCTTCGGCTGTGGTCGGCTTCGGAACGAATCGTGCGAACACTGACACCCGAACAGCGCACGATCTATCTCCTGATGGAATATTTGCGTTTTACGGCAGCGGAAACTTCCCAACTGCTGGGAACGACGGAAGGCGGCGTAAAAGCGTCCCTGCATCGGGCCAGAAGAAAACTGGACGACCGGCAGCGCGGCGACAACGAGGCACGGGACTTACCGGCAGATATCGATCAGGATGAGGCAGGGGAGCGGACTGTATTCGCCTATCTGGAAGCGATCCGACTGCAGGATGTTCGGGCGCTGCTCCTTCTCAGAAACGGAGGAAGCGCCGATGAAGCGTCTGGAGCTGCCCGATGCGCCGTGCGGCTCGGTTCGGCAGAAGTTTCCGGCAGAACCAACAGCCTTGTCAGCGGCGCCGAAAAACTTTCGTTATTTTGTTTTCGGGCGGCTGCCTGACGGTGCTTCTCGGAAGCCGCCGGGGAACTGCTGTTTTTCATCAAAAGCGCCTATGCGCTGTCACAAGGAGGAACTGCCAATGAGTACTTTTATTCCTTATGTCGTGGAGCAGACAAGTCGCGGAGAACGTTCATACGATATTTATTCCCGGCTGTTGAAAGACCGGATCGTTTTTCTTGGCTCTGCGATCGAAGACCAGGTGGCCAACAGCATTACCGCACAGCTGCTGCTGCTCGAAGCGGAAGATCCGGAGAAAGACATTTACTTCTATATCAACAGTCCCGGAGGCGTAACGACGTCGGGGTTTGCCATTTACGACGCCATGCGTCACGTGAAGCCGGATGTGCATACGATCTGTACGGGAATGGCGGCGTCTTTCGCAGCGATTCTGCTGTTGGCCGGAGCTCCCGGCAAGCGCTGCGCGCTGCCCAACAGCGAGATCATGATCCATCAGCCCCATGGAGGCGCGCAGGGACAGGCCAGCGATATTGCGATCAGCGCACAGCGCATCATTCGGACGCGAGAGCGGTTGAACGGGATCGCCGCCGAACATACGGGCCAGCCGGTCGAGCGGATTGCACGCGATATGGACCGGGATTATTTTATGTCCTCCGAGGAGGCATTGGCGTATGGCGTGATTGACCGGATCATCGACAACTCCAAACGCGCCTAGCCAAAAGCTCTTAAACAAACGGCTGCTTCAAAGTTAAGACCCTTCCAGCCCATGGACGGGTCTTTTTTATATGGAAAAGACAGAGGGAGAAGTGGATGAAGTCGAGAATGCGGAAGGAGTTCGGGGCCAAGCGGAGAAAGAACAAGAGTGCCTTTTTGAGTCAAAAGAAACCAACAGGATCGTCACGCGAAAGGGGTAGATCGGGGAATGGAAATCAGACTGCTGACCGAACGGGATTTCGATGCCAATATCGAGTTGTCCCAGTATGCCTTTTTGTATACGTTGAGCGAACAGCAAAAGGAGGAACGACGCGAACGCTTCGGAGAAGAGAAGGTCTGGGGCGTATTCGAAGATCACGAGCTTTGTGCCAAACTGCTGCTTATTCCGCTTGAAGTCTATATCCACGGCAGACCTGTTCGAATGGGGGGAATCGCCGGAGTCGCAACCTGGCCGGAGAAACGCCGCAGAGGGATGGTATCCCGGCTTCTGCGCCGCGCCCTTGAAGAAATGAGAAAGGACGGACAGCTTGTTTCGTATCTGCACCCGTTCTCCATTTCTTTTTACCGCAAGTATGGTTGGGAACTGTTTACGGACAATAAAAATTACACGATCCCTGTGGATAAACTGCCGGCTTGTCAAAATGTGCCCGGACGCGTCGTACGCGAGGTGCGCGATCTGGATATTCTGCAGTCTGTTTATGACCGGGCAATCCGGCGTTACAACGGACCCCTTGTTCGCAGCCGCAGCTGGTGGGAGCAGAGGGTCATGAACGGGATTCCGTACACGGCCGTCTACTACAATGAAGCGGGCGAAGCGGAAGGATACGTGCTGTATGCCATCGAGGAACGCAAATGGATCACGGAAGAAATCTTCTGGCTGAACGAGACGGCGCGGCAGGGATTGTGGGATTTTATCGTCAACCACGATTCCAAATTAAAAGAAGTGCAGGTGAAACTGCCTGTCGACGATCCGTTGCCGCTGCTGCTGCCCGATCCGATGATTAAGCAGGAGATCGAGCCGTACTTTATGGGACGGATCGTGGATGCGGCGGCGTTTATCGAAGCCTATCCGTTTGCGCCGTCCGCCGAAAGCGAGGGAGACACCCGGTTCGCCCTGCAGATCGAAGACCGGGATGCTCCCTGGAACGACGGCCGATGGATCTGGACCGTGTCGACCGACGGATCGGCGCGCCTTGAACCTTTCCTGGTCTCCGGCGATCCTGAACTGCCGGCGAATCCCGCTCTTGCGGCGCTCCCGACCGTTTCCGTTACGATCGGTATCTTGACTGCGTTCCTGCTCGGCTACCGCCGTCCTTCCGAACTCCAGCGCTTCGGCCTGCTGTCAGCCTCCGAAGCTGCCGCAGCGAGATTGGATGCGCTGATTCCGGCCCGTACCCCCTACCTGCCCGACTACTTCTGAACAGCTTACCCACAGCACTCGAATAACTCGCAAAAAAAGCAGATTCCCAAACGTTATCCACATGTGCATAACTTCCCTCTTGACCGCAGCCCTCCCGCTGCGGTCTTTTCCTGCTCTCCGCCCTCCGATTCGACAGCAGTCCTTGACTGCGCTCTCGAATCCCCTGCCCTTAATCTTTTACTCTCGAGAGTAGGCCTTCAAATCTTGAAGCCTTAAGTCTTCCTCCTCCACCCCACCTAGGAGACGACGGATTTCCGAACCGAAGCGACTTTGGATTTCCTCCCCTTCCTCTGATGCTTTTATTAAATGAAGGGGAGGAAACCAAGCGGAGCGCAGGTCGGAAATCCGTCGTCTCCCTATCCGCCTGACAACTGTCACCCAAAACCCGTGACAGTCCATACTGATCCCGCGCGTGCGATTTCCGTAAGATAAAGACATCAAGAACAGCGGCAAACCAAACAAGCGGAGGCGATCCCATGACAGCGGTAATCGAACTGAAAAACGTGGTCAAGACATTCAAAAACAAAAAAGCGGTCGACGGAGTCAGTTTTACGATAGAAAAAGGAACGATAACCGCAATGCTCGGGCCTAACGGAGCGGGGAAAACGACGACCCTGTCGATGATGCTGGGACTGCTTCAACCGAGCGAAGGAAGCGTGAATCTGCTGGGCGGGTCACCGGAGGATCGGAGCATCCGCGACCGGATCGGCGTCATGCTGCAGGAGGTTGCCGTTATGGACGGGCTGAAGGGCAGAGAGCTGATCGACCTGTTTCGCAGCTACTACAGCCGACCGGCCGACCGGGAGGATCTGATCCGCCTGAGCGGCTTGAGTCCGGCGGATCTCAATCGGAGCGGACAGAAGATGTCGGGCGGACAAAGACGAAGCCTAGGCTTTGCTCTGGCGATGGCGGGCAATCCGGAGGTGCTTTTTTTCGACGAACCGACGGTCGGTCTGGACACGACGGCGAGGCGCCGTTTCTGGGAAGAAGTCCGGAAGTTGGCGAAGCAGGGCAGGACCGTACTGTTCTCGACGCATTATCTGGAAGAAGCGGACAGTGAAGCCGATCGGATTCTGCTGTTCGATCAGGGGAAATTGGTGGCCGACGGAACGCCGGATGAAATCAAGCGCACCTTGGTCAAGCGAAGCGTCTCCTTCCTCCCGGAAGCGACGGGTACCGATTGGCAGAAACGGACAGCCGGGCTGCTCGGCATGCGGATGGAAGCGGAAGTAGAGGTCACCGAGTCCGGTGGACGCATTATCGTTACAGCCGAAGATACCGACGCGGTGCTGCGAACCCTGATCGAATCGAATTTGGGCATCCGGGATATTCGGATTGATGTCGGGCGTCTCGATACGGCTTTTGAACAGCTTACTCAGGGAACACATGCTCAAGTCGATACCCAGGAGGCGATCTAATCATGAAGAGTTTATGGATGCAAAGCAGAGCGGAAATGTTGCGGATTCTTCGCAATCCTTATTTCGTCTTTTGGTCCCTGGCGATGCCGATTTTGTTTTACTTTATCTTCACCCGGATCTTGAACGGAAACATGCCGGATCTGAAAGAATGGCAGGCGCATTATCTGATGTCGATGGCCGCTTTCAGCGTGATGGGCACATCGGTGATGACGTTTGGCCTCCGGCTCGTGCAGGAGCGGACGCAAGGCTGGTCGACCGTTCTGCGTACGACCCCGCTGCCCGGTGCCGTGTATGCCGCAAGCAAGATGTTCGCTCAACTGCTGCTTAACCTGCTGTGCATTATCGTGATTTTCACTTCGGGTTGGCTGATCAACGGCGTTCATCTGAGCGCGGCACAGTGGCTGATGGCCGGGTTGTGGATCGTTGTCGCTTCACTGCCTTTCCTGGCGTTGGGCGGACTGATCGGCTGCATGAAAAAGGTAGACACGGCAAACGGGATCAGCAACGTTCTGTATATGGGACTTGCTATCTCCGGCGGGCTGTGGATGCCGTTCGAGATCATGCCGGAGGCTGTGCAGCGGGTCGGGAAATGGCTGCCTTCCTACAATTACGGCGATGGAGCCTGGTCGATCGCGGCGGGCGGAAGCCCTTCTGCGCTCAGCGTACTTCTTCTGCTCGGCTACCTGGTTGTTTTTATGGTAGTATCGGGATATGCAAGAAAAAAACAGGAGGCGGTGTAAGCAAGCGATGAAAAATATCGGAACCTGGTTTCGGCTGCCTAAAAGGTTCGGAATCGTTCCTTATATCTTTCTGATGTATCTGATCTTTCCGATCGTAAGTCTTCAGGGCAAGCCAGACTCGGTCAAATTGCTCATCTACATACTGGTTGCCGTATTCCTTGTCGTTTACCGGCAGATTTACTGGGCCAAAACCGACCGGGGATTCAACGCTCTGCTGCTGATTATGATGCTGCTGACCTCGATATTCACTTTGTTGGGCGACATCGGCAACTTGTATCTCGGGCTGTACTGCTCTTTTTTTGTCGGATGGATTCGGGGTCGAAAAACGTTCTTCGTTTTCCTTGGTCTGCTGCTGACCCTGGGTGTTGTCCCGCTTTTGTTTTCGACGAGAACGCTTGAGATCGCAGATATTATGGCGGTTATCCCCTTTTTCATTATTTTGGCGGCGATGCCTTTTGCTGTTCGTTCGGTTAATCGGCAGATTGAACTGCGTCAGCAGTTGGCCGCGGCCAACGAGCAGATCGGCGAATTGATGAAAAAGGAAGAACGGATGCGGATTGCACGGGACCTGCACGACACGCTCGGCCATACGCTGTCGTTGATTACGCTCAAAAGCCAGCTGGTGGAACGTCTCGCGCTCAAAAATCCGGAGCGCGCGCAGCATGAAGCGAGAGAAATTCAGGAGACGTCGCGCGCCGCGCTGCGTCAGGTGCGCGAGCTGGTCTCGGAGATGAGGGCGATCAAGCTTAACGAGGAATTGATCGAGTCCCGGGAGATGCTGCGCACGGCGGAGATCATGATGCATGTGGAAGGGATAGAAAGGTTAGAGGGCGTTTCGGATATGACCCAGAATATTCTCAGTTTGTGCCTAAAAGAAGCGGTGACGAATATCGTCAAACACAGCCGGGCGCAAAGCTGTACGATTACGCTGAATCAAAGCGGATCAGAGATCGAGATGAAGGTCGAAGACGATGGCATTGGACTCTATGGGAAAAGGGAAGGGCGACAGGAACATCAGGGGGAAGGCAGCGGATTGGAAAATGTAGGCGGCGGCAACGGACTCAAGGGGATGCGTGAGCGTCTGGCGCTGATCGAAGGTACGCTTGTACTTGCGCCGGGGCCGGGCCGGGGCACGGCTTTGAACGTGAAGATCCCGGTAGTTGTGCGATCCGGGCAAGGAGGCGGAATAGGATGATCCGTATTATAATAACCGAAGACCAGCGTCTTCTGCGCGGAGCGATGGCTTCGCTGCTCAGTCTGGAAGACGATATCGAAGTGGTCGGCGAAGCCGGAGACGGCGAAGAAGCGCTGCGGTTGATCGAAGCTCTCAAGCCCGATGTCTGTCTGATGGATATCGAGATGCCGAAGGTCAGCGGTCTGGACGCGGCCGAGCGTTTGAAAGCCGCAGGGTCTCCGTGCAAAGTGGTCATCCTGACCACCTTCGCCCGCCCCGGCTATTTTGAACGCGGGGTCAAAGCCGATATCCGCGGCTATCTGCTCAAAGACGAGCCGATCGAGAAGCTGGCCGAAGCGATTCGCCGCGTGATGCAGGGCCACCGCGAAGTATCGCCGGAGCTTGTGTTCGGCAGTATGAGAGAAGAGAATCCGCTGACGCCGCGCGAGCAGGAAATTCTGCGTCTGGCCGCGGGCGGCAGCAGCGCCGGAGAAATTGCGGAGCAGCTGCATTTGTCATACGGCACGGTACGCAATTATATCTCCGAGACGCTCGGCAAGCTGGCCGTCAAAAGCCGGATCGAAGCCGTAAAGCTGGTGGAGGAAAAAGGATGGATCTGAACGGAGGTTCCGGTAGGCGTGAAAAAGGCCGAAACGGAGCCGCTTTGTCGGAAAGAAACGGGTTGTACGGAAACGGGGTGGAATAAATCATGGCTCTTACGATTCCCTGGGCGGATCCGGCGCTTGCGGCCTGGTTGTTGATCCTCAATATCGGATCTTACGCCGTAATGGCGTCGGACAAGCGCCGGGCCAGGAAAAATGCGCGCCGGGTTCCGGAACGCACGCTGTTTATTTGGGCGGCTGCAGGGGGAGCGCCCGGAATCTGGCTGGCGATGCGCAACAAGCGGCACAAAACGCAGCACAATTCGTTCAAGTTCGGTGTCCCGGCGCTTCTGCTGCTCAATATCGCCGTATACGGAACTTTGTTTTACTGGTTGAACCGATAAAAAGCCGAAAAGGCGGAAAAGCAAGCAAGGACGTTTGAGTTTTCTTTTCGAAAGGGTAATAATGAAGAGGAACGGATGTCCGGTTGGGAAGATCCGGCAGAACCGGAAGGATTCCGAATTCGAAAGGAAGAAAGAGGTGCTTGATTATGCTGTTCTCCAAAATTCTGGTGGCCTATGACGGTTCCAAAGCGTCGAACAAAGCACTCGACCGCGCGGCAGCGCTGACGAAAGCTTCGCCCGGCACCGTATTGGAAGTGCTGCATATTTACGATTACCCGCGCTTTTTCGTCGGAGACGGCATTGCGCCGGTACCGGGCAGCGTCAACAAAGAGTTCTTCGACCTCGCGGAGCAGACCGTGGAAGAAGCGCGTCGGCGCCTGCGCGAAGCGGAAGTGGATGCACGGATCGAGATGCGCCAGGGAGCGCCTGCCGTGCTGATTCTCGAATATGCCAAAGAGCTGGATGCCGACCTGATTGTCATCGGCAGCCGCGGTCTCGGTGCGATTCGCGAATTCGTGCTCGGCAGCGTCAGCCACAACGTGGTGCAGCAGGCCCGTGTTCCGGTGCTGGTCGTGAAGTAAATCGAAATATGCCCGCCTCGTGAAGCCGCATGGCAAAAACGAGAAGGGAAGGCCCGGGAAACGCGCTGCGTTTTTCGGGCCTTTTGACGTTTGGAGCACGCGGAGCGACGGAGCGTTATTCTGCATGAAATTTACAAATTCGGCGCACAGCGGGTTACGGAAGGCGGTTTTGTTCATATTTTGCTTGGTTGAAGTGAAAAAGCGAACATTCGGATTTTACCATTTTAAAATGTTCGGTTTTTAATTTGACACGGCATGTACGGAATTGTTAAACTGGAACAGAAGTCGGGCGCGTGTCACCGCGTCTTCGAAACGAACTGAACATTCACCGTATAACGCCGGGAATAGGGCCCGGAAGTATCTACCCGGGAACCGTAAATTCCCGGACTACGGAATAAACGATAGGCACGGCGGCTGTTGACCTGCCGCCTGAGGCTGTCTAAGGTTCCGATTCCCGAACCGTCGACAGCCGGCCCCCGCTCTTGTTTTTCCCGGACGAGAATCCGCTTCCCGCCTGCTTCTGCAGGCCGCGTAACGCGCGTTTTCGTCTGTGCTTGTCCTGGCGGACAAGGGAAGAGCAGGCCAATCCCGTTTTTTCCGAGTCCGGATTCCCGAGAGATCATTGCGATTTTGAGGAAGTACCGGACTTTTTCTATTTAAATCGATCGATATGGAGCGTGAATTATGTCTTTGCAGGTAGCGGTCATCATGGGAAGCACATCCGATTGGGAAACGATGCAGCACACTTGTCGGATCCTCGAGGAACTTCAAATTCCGTACGAGAAAAAGGTCGTCTCGGCTCACCGTACGCCGGATCTGATGTTCGAGTACGCCCAGCAGGCACGCGGACGCGGCCTGAAGGTCATTATCGCCGGCGCGGGCGGCGCGGCGCATCTGCCGGGCATGGTTGCGGCCAAAACGCCGCTGCCGGTCATCGGCGTGCCGGTCCAGTCGGCCGCGCTCAAAGGCATGGATTCGCTGCTCTCGATCGTGCAGATGCCGGGCGGCATTCCGGTCGCGACGGTCGCGATCGGCAAGGCCGGCGCGATCAACGCCGGACTGCTGGCGGCGCAGATCGTCGGCGCTTTCGACGACGCGGTGATGGACCGCGTCTCGGCCCGCCGCGCGAGAATCGAGCGCGAAGTGCTGGAAGCGGAGCTGCCATGACGGAAGGCATGAACGGAAAGGCACAAGGCGGAGCGGCGGAAGCCGGGCGGCAACCGGGCACGGCGGGCGAGGCTGCGGCGGTGGAGCGCAGCGCAGACGGCGGGAAACAGGCTCGCGTGATCGCGCCGGGCGCGACGATCGGCGTGCTGGGCGGCGGCCAACTGGGCCGCATGATGGCGCTGGCCGGAGCGCCGCTCGGTTACCGGTTCGTGGCGCTGGACCCGGCGCCGGACGGCCCCAGCGGGCAGGTGGCGGCGCAGATCGTCGCCGCCTACTCCGACCAAGAAGCGGCGGCGGAGCTCGCGCGGCGTACGGATGTGATCACGTACGAGTTCGAGAACGTGGACGCGGAAGTAGCCGCTCTGCTCGAAGAGCGGTCTTACGTGCCGCAGGGCAGCCGGCTGCTGTACACGACGCAGCACCGCCTGCGCGAGAAGGCGGCGCTGGAAGCGGCGGGCGCGACGGTTGCCCCGTACGCGGAGGTCAAGAGCGAAGCGGAATTGGACGCGGCGGTGCAGCGTCTGGGCACGCCGTGCGTGCTCAAGACCGCAACCGGAGGCTACGACGGCAAGGGACAGTTCGTGATCCGCGACCGCAGCGAAGTCGCGTCGGCTTACGCGGCACTGGCTGTCACCGGCGCCGAGCTGGTGCTGGAACAGTTCGTCTCGTTCCGGTGCGAGATCTCGGTTATCGCGGCGCGCAGTTCGCTCGGCGAGACGAGCACGTTCCCGCCGGCGGAAAATATTCACCGCGGCGGCATCCTGCACGCTTCGATCGTGCCGGCCCGGGTACCGGCGGACGTTCTCGCCGAAGCGGAGCGGCTCGCCGCCCGCATCGCCGAATCCTTCGGCGCGGTCGGGCTGCTCGCCGTCGAGATGTTCTACGGCGAAGACGGTCGGCTGTACGTGAACGAAGTTGCGCCGCGGCCGCACAACTCCGGCCATTACACGATGGAAGCCTGCACGACTTCGCAGTTCGAGCAGCATGTTCGCGCCATCTGCGGGCTGCCGCTCGGAAGTCCCGAACTGCGGACGCCGGTCGTCATGGTCAACGTCCTCGGCGAACATCTGGACGGCGTGACGAAGCTGATGTTATCTCCAGGCAGTCTCGGCACGGAGGCCGTTCGGCCGAAGTTCCATCTCTACGGCAAGGCCGAAGCGAAGACCGGCCGCAAAATGGGACACATCAACCTGCTCTGCGGCGATACGGCCGACGCGCTGCGTTGGATCGACGAAGCCGGCATCTGGCCGGTGGGATAACGCGGCAGGATCCATTTTTGACGTAAATGAACAGAGACGATGCGCATCCTTGCGGATTCGCCCTATATAATGGAAGAAGATCCGCGCACCGCGGCTGCCTTTTAGTGAACGGTACCGCCGAACCGCGCCGGAACTCAAATTTTATCCTTTGGAGGCTATACCCCTTATGATCGAACGTTACAGCAGACCGGAAATGCGCAGCATCTGGAGCGAAGAAAACAAATTCAAAGCGTGGCTGGAAGTCGAAATTTGCGCCTGCGAAGCCTGGGTCGAACTGGGCGTCATTCCGCAGGAAGATGTCAAAAAAATTCGCGAAAATGCGACTTTCGACATCGACCGCATCTACGAAATCGAGCAGGAGACGCGCCATGACGTGATCGCGTTTACCCGTGCCGTCTCGGAAAGTCTCGGCGACGAGCGCAAATGGGTCCATTACGGCCTGACTTCGACGGACGTTGTGGACACGGCGCTCGGCTACCTGCTGCTGCAGGCCAATCAGATCCTTGAACGCGATATCCTGAATTTTATCGAAATTTTGAAGGATAAGGCGATCGCTTACAAGAGCACGCCGATGATGGGCCGCACGCACGGCGTACATGCGGAACCGACGACTTTCGGTCTCAAAATGGCGCTGTGGCACGAAGAAATGAAGCGCAACCTGGAGCGTTTCCGCCATGCCGCCGACGGCGTGCAGTACGGCAAAATGTCCGGAGCCGTCGGTACATACGCCAATATCGATCCGCGCGTGGAAGAAATCGTCTGCGCCAAGCTCGGTACCAAAGCCGCTCCGATCTCGACCCAGACGCTTCAGCGCGACCGCCACGCCGAATACATGGCATCGCTCGCCCTGGTCGCGACGTCGCTCGACAAGTTCGCGACGGAAGTGCGCGCGCTCCAGAAAAGCGAATTCCGCGAAGTCGAAGAAGCGTTCGCCAAAGGACAAAAAGGCTCGTCGGCGATGCCGCACAAACGCAACCCGATCGGCAGCGAGAACATCTCCGGCTTGTCCCGCGTCATTCGCGGCCATATGCTGACGGCGTACGAGAACGTGGGCCTGTGGCACGAACGCGATATTTCGCACTCGTCCGCGGAACGCGTCATCCTGCCGGACGCCACGATGCTGCTCAACTACATGCTGAACCGGTTCGGCAACATCATCAAGAACCTGACCGTGTTCCCGGACAACATGAAGCGCAACATGGAGCGCACGTACGGCGTGCCGTTCTCCGGCCGCATCCTGACCAAGCTGATCGACTCCGGCATGAGCCGCGAGCAGGCGTACGACACGGTCCAGCCGAGAGCGATGCAGGCGTGGGAAGAACAGCGCAGCTTCAAGGAAATCGTGCTGGCAAGCCCGGCGATCACCGACGTGCTGAGCGCGGAAGAGATCGAGGACGCGTTCAATCCGGCCTGGCATCTGAAGCATGTCGACACGATCTTCGCGAAGCTCGGATTGAACGAATAGGCTGTAGAAGGATCGTCGGACCCGGGCGAACAGAGCCGGGCCCGGCGTACCCATCCGTTTGTTAAGGGGGAAAAGCAATCATGTTCGTATCTTCGCAGGCCCTGTCCACCGCGGAACATCTGGTGGACGCGCCGCTGCTCTATAAAGGAAAAGTACGCGAGCTGTACGACCTCGGCGAACATTACCTGATCGTCGTGACCGACCGGATCTCCGCGTTCGACTACGTGCTCGATCCGGCGATTCCGTTCAAAGGCGACGTGCTCAACAGCCTGAGCGCCTACTGGTTCGACCAAACCGCCGATCTGCTTCCGAACCATGTCGTCCATACGGACGTGCTGAAGCTTGGTCCGATTGCCAAAGATCCGCTGGCGCTGAAAAGCCGCATCATGGTCACCCGCAAAGCGGAACGCATCGATATCGAATGCGTCGTGCGCGGGTACATTACCGGCGGCGGCTGGCGGCAGTATCAGGCGAACGGCCGTATCAACGGCATCGAACTGCCGGAAGGCCTGCGCAAAAACGACCGGCTGCCGGAACCGGTCTTCACGCCGGCCGCCAAGAACGACGTCGGGCATGACGAAGACATTCCTTTTTCCAAAATGGAAGAACTCGTCGGAGCCGGCCTGGCCGCCGAACTGCGGGAGAAAAGTCTCGCGCTGTACGATTTCGCCCGCAAGCGCTGCACGGAGAAAGGCATCATTCTCGCCGACTGCAAATTCGAGTTCGGCCTGGTCGACGGCAAAGTCATCCTGATCGACGAGATCTTCACGCCGGATTCTTCCCGCTTCTGGGCGGAAGACAAGTACAAGCTCGACGTCGAGATCGACAGCATGGACAAAGAACCGGTACGTGCCTATCTGTCGAGCACCGATTGGGACAAAAACAGCGCGCCCGATCCGCTTCCCGCGGCGGTCGTCGCAGAAACGACGAAGCGCTACCTCGGCATCTACGAGCGGTTGACCGGCAAACCGCTGATGGGGCTGTAGGCTGATAGGGCTGCGGTGCAGATGTAGGGCAGCTGCAGCCGGCAGGTATTCAAGCCAATGTGATCATATTGAACACAGTTCTGGCGAAATGCAGGCTCCATGGAGAAAAAGTATTCAAAACAGCAATATTTTATCCGTCTGCAGTCTGAAATGAACGAGATCGTCGCTAAAAGTAGTCGAAATGATCACTTTTGAGCGCGTAAATCGATTTTAGAGCTTAAAAGTGTTCAAAATGATCACATTCGCTTTGATCAGGCGGCGTTTGCCGGATTATTGTGCTCCGTCGTCCAAGCGTGTCCCGTCAGGGACGAAAGCGGCTCGCCGCGCAAACCAACACCATTACACAGCCGACTTCCCGATCCCGCCGACGTTTTCGACAAGCCAAAAGATTCGGGAAGGGCTTATCCAGGAGGATATCCATGAAAGCCAAAGTCTACGTTACCATCAAACAAAGCGTACTCGACCCGCAGGGCGTTGCCGTGCAGGGCGCGCTGCACTCGCTCGGCTTCAACGAAGTGGAAAGCCTGCGCATCGGCAAGTATATGGAGATCGAACTCGGCGACGTGACTCAAGAAGAAGCCGAAGGACGCGTGAAATCGATGTGCGAGAAGCTGCTGGCCAATACGGTCGTCGAAGACTACCGCTACGAACTGGAGGGTTAATTCCGATGAAATTTGCAGTCCTCGTGTTTCCCGGTTCCAACTGCGACATCGACTGTTACAAAGCGGTGGAGAACGTGCTTGGCGAACCGGTCGATTACGTCTGGCATACCGCGACCGACCTGACTCCCTACGACTGCATCATCGTCCCGGGCGGTTTCTCGTACGGCGATTACCTGCGCTGCGGCGCGATCTCGCGGTTCGCTCCGGTCATGAACGAAGTGGCGAAAGCGGCCGAAGAAGGCAAGTTCGTACTCGGCATCTGCAACGGTTTCCAGATCCTGACCGAAGCCGGACTGCTCCCGGGCGCGCTGCGCCGCAACATGTCCATGAAGTTCGCCTGCCGCGATACGGTACTGAAGGTGGAGAACAACGCTACGCCGTTCACCCGCGACTACGAAGCCGGCGAAGAAATCGTCATTCCGATCGCGCACGGCGAAGGCAACTATTACTGCGACGAAGCTACGCTTGAAGAGCTGCGCAGCAACAACCAGATCGCGTTCCGCTACAAGAGCAACCCGAACGGTTCGGTCGACGATATCGCCGGCGTGACGAACAAAGCGGGCAACGTACTCGGCATGATGCCGCACCCGGAACGCGCCGTGAACGAGATTCTGGGCACGACGGACGGCAAAAAGATGTTCACATCGATCATTAACGCTTGGAGGGAACAACATGACGCAGCAAATGTCCGTTAAAGAACCGACGGCGGAGCAAATCGCGGATCAGCAAATTTACAAACAGATGGGTGTATCGGACAGCGAGTTCGAGCTCATCTGCGGTTTTCTCGGCCGTAAACCGAACTACACGGAAATCGGCGTTTTCAGCGTCATGTGGTCGGAACACTGCGCATACAAGAACTCGAAGCCGCTGCTGCGCAAATTCCCGGTGACCGGGCCGCGCGTCCTGATGGGGCCGGGCGAAGGCGCGGGCATCGTCGATATCGGCGACAACCAGGCGGTCGTGTTCAAGATCGAAAGCCACAACCACCCTTCGGCGGTCGAGCCTTTCCAGGGCGCGGCGACAGGCGTCGGCGGCATCATCCGCGACATCTTCTCGATGGGCGCGCGTCCGATCGCGTCGCTGAACTCGCTGCGCTTCGGCAAGCTTGAGAGCGACCGCGTCAAATACCTGTTCGAACACGTGGTCAGCGGCATCGCCGGATACGGCAACTGTATCGGCATCCCGACGGTCGGCGGCGAAGTGGTGTTCGACGAGAGCTACGAAGGCAATCCGCTCGTCAACGCGATGTGCGTCGGCCTGATCGACCACGACAAGATTCAGCGCGGCGTGGCCAAAGGCATCGGCAACCCGGTGTTCTACGTCGGCCCTCCAACAGGACGCGACGGGATCCACGGCGCGACGTTCGCGTCGGAAGAGCTGACGGAAGAATCGCAGGAACGCAAAACGGCGGTACAGGTCGGCGATCCGTTTATGGAGAAGCTGGTCATGGAATCGTGCCTCGAGCTGATCGACAGCGGCATCGTCGTCGGCATCCAGGACATGGGCGCGGCGGGTCTGACCTGCTCCAGCTCCGAAATGGCGAGCAAAGCGGGCAACGGTCTGGAGCTGTACCTCGATCAGGTGCCGCAGCGCGAAGAAGGCATGACGGCGTACGAAATGATGCTGTCGGAGTCGCAGGAGCGCATGCTGTTCGTCGTCGAGCCCAAAGACGAAGCGCAGGCGATGGAAATCTTCGAACGTTGGGGAGTTATCTGCGCGAAAGTCGGCAAAGTGACGGACGACGGCCGCCTCAAGCTGCTGCACCACGGCGAAGTCGTCGGCGATATGCCGGTGAACGCGCTGGTCGACGAATGCCCGATCTACGACAAGCCTTCAAGCGAACCGGCTTACTACGCGAAGAACGCGCTGGTCGACACGACGGCTTACAACGAAGTGACGGATCTTGGCGGCGCTTTGAAAAAAGTGCTGGGTTCCCCGAGCGTGGCGAGCAAAGCGTGGGTCTACGAGCAGTACGATTACATGGTGCGGACGAACACGGCCGTGCGCCCGGGTTCGGATGCGGCGGTCGTAACGATCGACGGCACGCGCAAAGCGCTTGCGATGACGACGGACTGCAGCGGACGCTTCGTCTACCTCGACCCGGAAGTCGGCGGCCGTATCGCGGTCAGCGAAGCGGCGCGCAATATCGTCTGCTCCGGCGCGGAGCCGCTTGCGATCACGGACAACCTGAACTTCGGCAGCCCGGAGAAGCCTGAAATCTTCTGGCAGATGGAAAAAGCGGTCGACGGCATGGCGGAAGCGTGCCGCGAACTCGATACGCCGGTCATCGGCGGCAACGTCAGCCTGTACAACGAAAACGCCAAAGGCTCGATCTATCCGACGCCGGTCGTCGGCATGGTCGGCCTCGTGCACGACGTGGACCATATCACGACGCAGCATTTCAAAGGCGAAGGCGATATTCTGGTCCTGACGGGACTCACGCGCGCCGAACTCGGCGGAACCGAGTTCCAGCAGGTGATCCACGGCGTGACGGAAGGACGTCCTCCGCAGCTGGATCTCGCGGTCGAGAAAAAGCTGCTCGGCGGCGTGCTCGAAGCGATCCAAAGCGGCCTTGTCCGTTCGGCGCACGATCTGTCGGACGGCGGCCTTGCGGTTGCGCTGGCGGAAAGCTGCATCGGCGGCGGATTCGGCGCGCAGGTGAGCCTGCATACGGAAGAGATCGGCGAAGCGGGACTGCGGGCGGACTTCGCGCTGTTCAGCGAAAGCCAGTCGCGTATCCTGCTGTCGACGACGCCCGAGAACGCGGAAGCGCTGCTGAGCGGCCTTCACGCGCACGGCGTGCCTGCGGCGAAGATCGGACGCGTATCCGGTCTGCAATTGCATATCACGGTGGACGGCAAGGAAGTGCTCAGCGAAGAGATTCATACACTCAAACACGTCTGGGAGGATGCGATTCCATGTCTGATGAAGTAAAGCAGCCGCTGTGGACCGGGGATTACTACAACGAGGGAGCGGGTCAGATCGACCCGTTTGACACGCTGCGCGAAGAATGCGGCGTGTTCGGGGTCTACGGACACCCGGACGCCGCTTCCCTGTCCTACTACGGCCTGCATGCACTTCAGCACCGGGGAGAGGAAAGCGCGGGGATTTGCGTCAGCCAGCATGATCACTTCAACTATCATCGCGGTTTGGGCCTTGTCAAAGAAGTCTTCGACAAGGATACGCTCGCCGGTCTTCAGGGGAATAACTCGATCGGGCACGTTCGCTACTCGACGAGCGGGGGCGGCGGCTTGACCAATGCCCAGCCGCTTGTGTTCAAATACAAAGGCGGCGACATCGCCGTCGCCACCAACGGCAATATCGTCAACGCGCCGGAAATCCGGCGCGAGCTGGAAGAGAGCGGTTCGATCTTCCAGACGACGAGCGATACGGAAGTGGTGGCGCATCTGATCGCCCGCTCGCCGAAAGACTTCGTCGAAGCGGCGAAAGACGCCATGAACCGGATGGTCGGCGGTTACGCGTTTATGCTGCTGACGCATGACAAGCTGCTGGTCGCCTGCGACCCGAACGGCCTGCGTCCGCTGACGATGGGCCGCCTCGGCGACGCGTACATCTTCACGTCCGAGACGTGCGCGCTGGAAGTGATCGGCGCGGAGATCGTGCGCGACGTCCGTCCGGGCGAGATGCTCATTCTCGATCAAGACGGGCTGCGCGAAGACCGGTTTACCCCGATGCAGCGCAAAGCGCTCTGCGCGATGGAATACATCTACTTCGCCCGCCCGGACAGCGACATGAACGGTTCGAACCTGCACTCCGCCCGCAAACGCATGGGCAGCGTGCTGGCACGCGAGCAGTTCGTCGATGCCGATATCGTCACCGGCGTACCGGATTCCAGTATCTCGGCCGCGATCGGCTATGCCGAGCAGACCGGTATCCCGTACGAACTCGGTCTGATCAAGAACAAATATACCGGCCGAACCTTTATCCAGCCGAGCCAGGAACTGCGCGAGCAGGGCGTCAAAATGAAGCTGAGCGCCGTGCGCCGCGTCGTTGACGGCAAACGCGTCGTCATGATCGACGACTCGATCGTGCGAGGCACCACTTCGCGCCGCATCGTCTCGCTGCTCAAAGAAGCGGGCGCCACGGAAGTGCATGTGTGCATCACGTCGCCTCCGTTCAAAAACCCGTGCTTCTACGGGATCGACACGCCCGACAGCCGCGAACTGATCGCTTCGATGCGTACCGTCGAAGAGATCCGCGAGGAGATCGGCGCGGATTCGCTGGCGTTTCTCAGCTACGAAGGACTGATCGAAGCCGTCGACGGCGACGACCGGGAATCGTACAAAGGCGGACTGTGCATGGCCTGCTTCGACAACGATTATCCGACGCAGGTGGATTTCGGCGGGGATGAAAAAATTGGGTGCGGGTGTTGATGCGGGTGCTGGAGGTGCGGTGGGAGGTCGCTGCGGGTAGAGGGGCCTTCCGATCGCTGTTTCAATCCGATTCCTTCATTAAATAACTTAGTTAGAGGCGGGAATCGGATTTCAAAGGCGACCACTTCGTTTCTTCAGGCTCCCTCTACCCTCCGCTTACCTTGGCGCATCTTCAGCCGCCCCGCACCCGATTTTGGGCAGGGGTAGAGGGAGCGAAGGGCCGCTTTTTCTCCTCGGTGAAAAAGCGGGTAGGGCTAGAAGCTTGGGCTTGGCTTTGCCGAAGCCGTAAGGAGTAAGGATATAGGATTGGTGTTAGTGAAGAGGGTAGAAGCAAATGTGTAGGCCCGCTATTACTGAAGTTGCAGAGAACAGCCGTTGGAAACCTGGAGCTGTTGGTTCGGGTTTTAGAGGGCCGGTCAATGCATCATTAAAAGCTTCTCTCATACAAGTTTGTTTATAGCGTAATTATTTCTTTGAAGGTATGTCTTTTTCGGATGAAATTGAAAAGATCTTTTAACTACCCCAATTTCAGATCCAAGCGCAGCTTGGATCTGAAATTAAAAGGTTTCAGGAAGCGACAGCGGAGGGAGAAATTCAGTGAAAGACGCCTTTGAACTCGGAAAGATTCCGCTGAAAATTTAATCGTACTTTCCGAGTGAGACAGCGAACTAAAGCCTTTCGAAGAAAGGCACATCGGAAGCATATGCTAACGAATTTCCCCCGCAGCGCCCCAGCTTCTCCAACAAACCTAATTTAATTACAAAGGATGTGTCGGTTGTGTCTGAAGCCTACAAAAATGCCGGAGTCGATATCGCGGCGGGCAACGAAGCGGTCGAGCGGATGAAAAAGCACGTCAAGAAAACGTTCCGTCCGGAAGTCATGACGGATCTGGGCGGGTTCGGCGCGCTGTTCGGTCTGAACAAAGACGCTTACGAAGAGCCGGTGCTCGTCTCCGGAACGGACGGCGTCGGCACGAAGCTCAAAATCGCGTTCGCGATGGACAAGCACGACACGATCGGCATCGACGCGGTCGCCATGTGCGTGAACGACATTATCGTGCAGGGCGCGGAACCGCTGTTCTTCCTCGACTATCTGGCGACCGGAAAAGTGGTGCCGGAGAAAATCGAAGACATCGTCGCGGGCATCGCGGACGGCTGCCTGCAGTCGGGCTGCGCCCTGATCGGCGGCGAGACGGCGGAGATGCCGGACATGTACAGCGAAGGCGAGTACGATATCGCGGGCTTCACGGTCGGCATCGTCGACAAAAAGAAAATCATCAGCGGCCAGTCGATTTCGGCGGGCGACGCGGTGATCGGGCTGGCTTCGAGCGGCGTGCACAGCAACGGATTTTCGCTCGTGCGCAAGCTGCTGCTGGAGCAGCACGGCTACCAATTGACCGACGAAGTGGCGGAACTCGGCGGCACGCTCGGCGCAACGCTGCTTGAGCCGACGAAGATCTACGTCAAGCCGGTGCTGCAGCTGCTGAAATCGATCGAAGTCAAAGGCATGGCGCATATTACGGGCGGCGGCTTTATCGAGAACATCCCGCGGATGCTGCCGGAAGGCGTGAACGTCGAGATTCAACGCGGCACGTGGCCGGTACTGCCGATCTTCGACCTGATGCAGGCCAAAGGGAATATCTCGGACAGCGACATGTACACGACGTTCAATATGGGCATCGGCCTCGTGCTCGTCGTCGCCGAAGCCGACAAGGAAGAAGCGCTGCGCCAACTGCAGGAAGCGGGCGAATCCGCGTACCTGATCGGCCGCGTCACGGAAGGCGAGAAAGCCGTGACCTTCTCGGGTAACGCGCAATGAGTCGCGGCGAACAGGAGATGCGGACGGTCACTGACGCCGTTTCGGCGGCCGACGGATTCCAAACGCCGATCGAGCAAGGTCAAGCGGAATCGGCTGCTTTGACGGACAGCTTGAACAGCGTATCCGCCCGGCCGCTCGGCTTAGGTCCTACGCCGAACGCTTCCGAAGAAGAGGTGCCGCAAAAACCCGGCCCGATGCCTGCACTGCCCGACGAGCCCGCAGTGCCGACGATACCTCTGCCGGATCCGGAACCAACAGTACCGGCGCCTGATCCGCAGCCTAACCCGGTCATTCCCCAGCCGGTGACGCCAGGCGGCGTGCCTGTTCCTGACGTTCCGCAGCCCGTTACCCCGGGCGGCATCCCCGCTCCGGGCGCCGATCCGTCGGTTGATCCGCTGACGCCGCCCGGACTTCCGGCCGTCTCGGAACCCGGCGAAGCTCCCGGCGCGGAGAGCGATCCGGCCGCGCAGCTGCTGGAGCTGGAACAAGCGCTCGCGCAGGGCGAAGGACCGGAGCGGCCGTACCGGATCGCGGTATTCGCGTCCGGATCGGGCAGCAACTTCCAGGCGCTGCTGGACTCGGCGCAATCGGGACGTCTGGGCGCTCGGATCGCGCTGCTCGTCTCCGACAAGCCGCAAGCGAAGGCCGTGGAACGTGCCCGGGCGGCAGGTGTGCCGGTGTTTGCGTTTTCGCCGAAAGACTATGAATCGCGCCAAGCCTACGAGCGCGAGATTCTCGGCGAGTTGGCGAAAGCGAAGATCGACCTGGTCGTGCTCGCCGGCTATATGCGGCTGATTACGGATGTGCTCGTCGAGCCTTACGCGGGACGGATGATCAATATCCACCCGTCGCTGCTGCCGTCTTTTCCGGGCAAAGACGCGGCGGGCCAAGCGGTCGAGCACGGCGTTCGCCTAAGCGGGGCGACGGTGCATTTCGTCGACGGAGGCATGGACACGGGGCCGATCATCGCCCAGAGGGCCGTCGAAGTGACGGCCGACGATACGGCGATCGAGCTGCAGCTGCGCATTCAGGAACAGGAGCGTCTGCTGTATCCGGAAGTCGTCTCGTGGTTCGCGGCCGGCCGCGTGAAGCTGGAAGGGCGCCGGGTGCTGTTGTTTTAAACGTATTTTGACAGAAGAAAGAAGTGGACAAACATGCCGATCTTAGTCGGAACCGGAGCGGTCATTGTCAATGACGAAGGCCAAGTGCTGTTGGTCCTTCGCAAAAAAGACCCCGAGATGCAGAAATGGAGCATTCCCGGAGGGAAAGTCGATCCTTTCGAGACGCTGGAACGTACGGTGGTCCGCGAGGTCGAGGAAGAGACCGGGCTGATCGTCGAAGTGGAGCGTCTTCTGTGCACGGACGAGACGATCCGCTCCGAGCAGGGCCTTCATCTGCTGTCGCTGATCTACAAAGTCCGTTATGACGGCGGCGAACCGCGGAACCTGGAGCCGGACAAGCATGCGGGCGTTCGCTGGTTTGCGCTTGATGCGCTTCCGCCGACCGAAGAGATCGCGACTTTTTCCCGAAAAGCCCTGAGATTGATCGAAGTACATCCATCCCACACCCCCAAGGAGGACTTTTCATCGTGAGTATCAAAAGAGCGCTGGTCAGCGTATCGGACAAAACGGGTATCGTCGAATTCTGCCGCGAGCTGTCGCAGCTCGGCGTCGAGATCATCTCCACCGGAGGCACCAAAAACCTGCTGGCGCAGGAAGGCGTCCCGGTCATCGGCATTTCCGACGTGACGGGATTCCCCGAAATCATGGACGGCCGCGTCAAAACGCTGCATCCCGCCGTACATAGCGGACTGCTCGCCGTGCGGGACAACGAAGAGCATACGCGCCAGATGCAAGAACTCGGACTCGATTACATCGACCTCGTGGTCGTGAACCTGTATCCGTTCCAGGAGACGATCGCCAAGCCGGGCGTCGCTTACGAAGACGCGATCGAGAATATCGATATCGGCGGACCGACCATGCTGCGTTCCGCGGCCAAGAACCATGCTTTTGTCAGCGTGGTCGTGGACAGCTCGGATTACGGCAAAGTGATCGAGGAAGTTCGCGAAAGCAGCGACACGACGCTCAATACCCGCAAAAAGCTCGCCGCCAAAGTGTTCCGCCACACGGCTGCCTACGATGCGCTGATCGCCGATTACCTGGCCAAGCAGACGGGGGACCCGCTGCCGGAGCGCTATACGGTCACTTACGAGAAAATCCAGGACCTTCGCTACGGGGAAAATCCGCATCAGGCGGCCGCTTTCTACCGGGCGCCGCTGGCGCCGGCCGGCACGCTGACCACCGCCGAGCAGCTGCACGGCAAAGAGCTGTCCTACAACAATATCAACGACGCCAACGCGGCGCTCCAGATCGTCAAGGAGTTCAACGAGCCGGCCGTCGTGGCCGTCAAGCATATGAATCCCTGCGGCGTGGGCGTAGGCACGACGATCGCGGAAGCTTATAACAAAGCGTACAGCGCCGATCCGGTATCCATTTTCGGCGGTATCGTGGCGGCCAACCGCGTCATCGACGCGGAAACGGCGCAGCCGCTCAGCGAGATTTTCCTCGAGATCGTGCTGGCTCCGGACTTCACGCCGGAAGCGCTCGAGATTCTCACGAAGAAAAAGAATATCCGCCTGCTCAAAATGGGCGAACTGACTTCGGCGGAAGGCCGCGCCGCGGCGCACGTCGTGACGTCGATCGAAGGCGGCATGGTCGTGCAGGAAAGCGACGTGCATTCGCTCGGCGAAAGCGACCTCAAAGTCGTGACCAAGCGCCAACCGACGGAAGACGAGCTGAAGCAGCTGCTGTTCGGCTGGAAAGTCGTCAAGCACGTGAAATCGAACGCGATCGTGCTGGCGGCGGACGACATGACGGTCGGCGTGGGCGCGGGCCAGATGAACCGGGTCGGTTCGGCGAAGATCGCGCTGGAGCAGGCCGGTGACAAAGCGCAGGGCGCGATTCTCGCTTCCGACGCGTTCTTCCCGATGGGCGATACGGTGGAGCTTGCGGCCAAGCACGGCATCAAAGCGATCATTCAGCCGGGCGGCTCGATCAAGGACGAAGAATCGATCCGGGCGGCCGACGAAGCCGGCATCGCGATGATCTTCACGGGCGTGCGCCACTTCAAGCACTAGGATAGCGGTATCAGGCGAAACGGAGATCGACGCGCGGCGCGCCGGCGGAGCGGATTCTGCATCAGGCGGAACGTTCCCCGGGACGCCGCGCGTTTTTTACGGACAGATGATTGATTGGAAAAAGGAACACGCGCAAAAGCGAAAGGGGCGGTTGGAATGGATATTTTGGTGGTGGGAGGCGGCGGCCGCGAACATGCCATCTGCGCATCGCTGTCGCGGTCGCAGCGAGTCGGGAAGATCTACTGCGCGCCGGGCAATGCCGGCATCGCGCAGGTAGCGGAATGCGTCAATATCGGCGTGTTCGAGTTTGACGAGCTGACGACTTTTGCGCTGGAGAACAACATTGGCCTGGCCGTAATCGGCCCGGACGATCCGCTGGCCGGCGGCATCGTGGACGCGTTCGAAGCCAAAGGCATTCCGGTGTTCGGTCCCCGGGCCAACGCGGCGGAGATCGAAGGCAGCAAAGCCTTCATGAAAGACCTGCTCAAGAAATACAACATCCCGACGGCCGCGTACGAGACGTTCGACGATTATGACACGGCTTTGGCTTACCTGCGCGCACAGGGCGCGCCGATCGTGATCAAGACCGACGGTCTGGCCGCGGGCAAAGGCGTAACGGTCGCGCAGACGCTCGAAGAGGCGGAAAAAGCGCTGCACGACGCCATGGTCGGCGGCACCTTCGGCGCGGCGGGCAGTACGGTCGTCATCGAAGAATGCATGACGGGCGAAGAGATGTCGATCCTGGCGTTCGTGGACGGCGAAACGGTCCGCGCGATGCCGGCGGCGCAGGACCACAAGCCGGTCTTCGACGGCGACCTCGGCCCCAATACCGGCGGCATGGGCACGTATTCGCCGCTGCCGCATATCGACCCCGCGATCGTCGAACGCGCGATCGAAGAGATCGTCAAGCCGACCGCCCGCGCGATGGTCAGCGAAGGACGCCCTTTTACCGGCGTTCTGTTCGCCGGATTGATGATCGAAGCCGACGGCACGCCGCGCACGATCGAGTTCAACGCGCGCTTCGGCGACCCGGAGACCCAGGTCGTCCTGCCGCGCCTGGAGAGCGATCTGCTGGAGATCTTCCTCGCCGCCGTAAACGGCACGCTTGCGGACGCAGAGATCCGCTGGAGCGATGAAGCGGCGGTCTGCGTCGTGCTGGCTTCCGAAGGTTATCCGGCTTCGTATCCGAAAGGCCGGGTCATCACCGGCATCACGGAAGCCGAAGCCGGCGGCGATGCTTTCGTATTCCACGCCGGAACGGCGCGCAGCGATGCCGGCGAGCTCGTGACCGCCGGCGGCCGCGTACTCGGCGTCGTCGGCCGCGGAGCCGGTATCGCCGAAGCGCGCGGCGCGGCTTATGCGGCAGCGGAGCGGATCGCGTTCGACGGCGCGCATATGCGCCGCGATATCGCGGCGAAGGCGCTGACGCCGCGGGGGTAGGGCAGGCGAAGGCTTCGCTGCCTTTGCGCGGCAGCTTGCCCGCCTTGAACGGCAGCCTGCCCGCTTCGTCCGGCAGCGTAACGAATCGTAGACACCTTATTCGGCGGTTTTTTCGGACTGGCCCGATCTAACGAATCGTAGGAATGCTATCTCGCGATTTTGCACCTGTTTAAGCCGGAAATCGGCAAATAGCGTTTTAACGATTCGTTAGAGTCGCCAAACGAGCGAAATCGGCCGAATAGCGATACGAGGATTCGTTAGAACGCCGGGCCGGACAGCGGGCCGGTTCAGCCGTCCGGCTGCCGAAGTACAGCATGCGCTTCTCCTTTGCCTAGCTGCCGAAGCGCCGCAGACGCTCCGGCTTCAGCAGGCGGTCGGAACGGCCTTGGGCGAGGGGGCGCACGATGAACCGTGAACCGCCCTGAAACTCTACCCTTGCGGTACGCGTCGCAGCAGTCGGATTGCCTACAGCAAAGCCCGGACCTCTATAGGTCCGGGCTTCTGCTTTTATGCGCTCTGCTTGGGTTGCTCCGTGCCACTCCGTTTTGCTTAGGTTCGCTTAAGCGTATCTTCTCGGATTCCGCTCGCCGCCGAACGCCTACTCCGTCTGTTTTTCCACCGGCACGTACAGATCCATCTGCAAGTCCTTATCCCCGTTGCTGCGTTCGTCGTACAACTCGAAGTCGACGCCGCCTTTGGCGTAGATGTAGCCCGAGCTCGGGAACCATTCGTTGTAGACGTAAGTGGTCATGCCCTGAATGGCATCGCTGAAGGCGCCGTTCGCGCGGTCGGCGGCCGGCGAGGTGAACACGGCATAGGTGGAGGCGGGGATAACGGCTTTATGCAAATGTTCCGGAACGCCTTCAAAGTCGGCAACTTCGACGCCGATCACGTACAGGAAATGCTCCGGCTTGTCCGGCAGCATGATGCAGGCGCCGTATTCGGCTTCTTTGATAGGCTTCACCTGCTCATACAGCCGGCGGCCGCGGTCTTCTTCGATGTATGTGTTCCAGAAAGCGGGAATCTCGATAAAGTTTTCGCCGTTCATCTTGGTTTCCAGGGCATAACCTACCAGCTTGATTTCGGGTTTGGTTAAGATCGTCGGTCGCATCATCATTCCTCCGGTCATGTTATAGTCGGCCAGCTTCGCGAGGTCCACCCGCTCGGGAACGCGGCCGGTGGCATGGAGGCGATACTGTTCCGGGGTCAATCCGTACGTTTTGCGAAAAGCTTTGGTGAAGCCCGCATGCGTCTCGAATCCGTAATCGAGGGCAATCTCAAGCAGGGTGCGGCCGCTGGTCAGATCCGCCGCCGCGTAGGCAAGCCGGCGCCGGCGGACATAGTCCATGACCGGGAGGCCCATCCTTGACTGAAACACTTTATAAAAGTGATACAGCGAGAATCCGGCCAGCGCAGCCAGTTCTTCGGCCGTCAGCCGTTCTGTAAGATGATCTTCGATATGGTCCAGCGTACGCTGGAGACAGGCGGTATAGTCCATGTATGCGTTCCCTCCCGATCGGTAAGATTATCTTAGCAGAAGAAGAAAGCGAACGCTTGTCCGTTTTTGCGATTTTGGAAAAAGGACAAGAAGGGAAGGAAGCTTGAATTTTTTGCCCAATCGCGTTACCTTTAAATTTAATGGCTGGCAACGTCGGAATCTTAGACAGAGAAACAAAATCAGGAACGGGGACAAAAAGATGAAAAACGAACCTACTGTGGAAGTGGACGATCTGAAAAGCGCCGATCCGGTCACGATGGAAGATATCGTCCGTGCGCATCACCGGCTGCGCGAAGCGATCGTGCGTACGCCGCTGCATCGCGATGCGACCCTGTCGGCAAAATACGACTGCGATGTGTATCTCAAGCGGGAAGACCAGCAGGTGGTGCGGTCGTTCAAGATTCGCGGCTCCTACAACAAAATCCGCAGCCTCACGGAGGAAGAACGGGAACGCGGCATTGTCTGCGCAAGCGCGGGCAACCATGCTCAGGGCGTCGCTTTTTCCTGCCATGCGCTGGGGATTCACGGAAAGATCTATATGCCGAGTACGACTCCCAATCAGAAAGTCAAAATGGTGCGCAAGTTCGGCGGACAAAGCGTCGAGGTCATACTGACCGGAGATACGTTCGACGATGCTTATGAAGAAGCGATGAAAGTCTGCACCGCGCAGGGTTTGACGTTTATTCATCCGTTTGACGACCCGATGATTATCGCGGGCAACGGCACGGTCGGCATGGAGATCATGGAAAGTCTGGATCGGCCCGCGGACTACGTATTCGTTACGATCGGCGGCGGAGGCCTTGCGGCCGGCGTGGCGCAGTATATCAAAACCATGAGCCCGTCCACGCGCATGATCGGCGTGGAGCCGCTCGGCGCCGCTTCGATGAGCGAAGCGATGGCGCGCGGCCATGTCGTGACGCTCGATACGATCGACAAATTTATCGACGGCGCGGCTGTAAAACGGGTCGGACAGCAGACGTACGAAATCTGCAAAAAGATGCTCGACGAAGTGGTCAAAGTGCCGGAAGGCAAAGTCTGCACCACCATCCTCGATCTGTATAACGAAAATGCGATCGTCGCCGAACCGGCCGGAGCCATTCCGGTTGCGGCGCTCGATCTGTACCGGGATGAGATCAAAGGCAAAACGATCGTCTGCATCATCAGCGGAGGCAACAACGATATCGACCGGATGCAGGAGATCAAGGAACGTTCGCTTATTTTCGAAGGGCTGAAGCATTACTTCCTGATCAACTTCCCGCAGCGGGCCGGCGCACTGCGCGAGTTTCTGGAGAAAGCGCTCGGTCCGGACGACGATATCGCGCGCTTCGAATACACGAAGAAAAGCGACAAGGAAAACGGCCCGGCGCTCGTCGGGATCGAATTGACGTCCAAAGAAGACTACGAACCGCTGATCGCCCGGATGGACGAGCAGGGTATCAATTATACCGAACTTAACCGCGATCCGAGCCTGTTCAGTTTGCTGATCTGATCCGCTCCGGTCAAAGCCCCACGGATCGATTCGCCAACCGCAGAAGCAATCGCCAAAAGAAGAGCCTGTCCGAAGCCGGGGGTATGCCGGTTTGCGGATAGGTTTTTTTGGGCGGTTGGGGAACTTTTTGGAAGATCCGGGCGTTCATATAAGGAAGATTAAGGATCCGTTTTATGAAGGGAGAGAAAAGGTTTTGCATTTTTCCGTAAGAAAAAACGAAGAGATAACGCCTCGCGACCGCGTCTGGCTGATCTCGATCATGGCCTTCGTGCTCGCGATGTCCGTTTTCGTCGTGCTGGCGCACAACAATTATTTTTTGCTGGGGGATCTGAACAATCCGAATAACGACGATGTGAAATATGTCAAAAGCGCGGAGCTGCTTCTCGAAGGCGGACCGCTTGCCTATAACAGCGGCACGGAGCCGAGCGCGTTCATTATGCCGGGTATGCCGCTGCTGCTGGCCGCGTTTATCGGTCCGTTCGGCGAGCAGGGAGGCATCGTCGCGTTCCGATTGTTCCAGTGTCTGGAGCAGGCGGCGAGTATCTACATTTTGTTCCTGATCGCGCGCCGGGTGTTCGGCCGACGGGTGGCGCTCGTTTCCTGCGTCATCGCGGCGCTGTATCCGCCGGATTATTTTTCTTCGGGCGTCATTCTGACCGAATCCACATTCCGCCTGCTCTGCCTGCTGCTTGTGCTGGTCATGATGATCGCTGCCGAGAATCGCAAGCTGTCTGCGTACATAGGGGTTGGCGTGCTGACGGCCGCCGCCGCTTATTTCAAACCCCAGGCGTCTCTTTTTCCTGCCGTTCTGCTGTTTTTGTGGCTGAGAGAGCGGTATAGTCTAAAAGAGATCTTTAAATACACGGCGGTTGTACTGGGTACTTATCTGATTCTGCTGTGTCCGTGGTGGATTCGCAACTTCCTCACTTTCGGCCACTTTGTTCTGTTTACCGATTCGGCCGGAAGTCCGTTCCTGCTTGGAACCCGGATCAAGTACGGACTGCCGCCGGCCGGATTCTTCGACGCCTACCCGCAGTACGATCCCAAGACGATCTTCGCAGGATCGGACAGCGATGCGGTCGCTCGGGGACTCGACATTCTCCGCTACGGCTTCTCGCATCATTTCTGGACCTATCTGCATTGGTACACGCTCGGCAAGCTGGAAGGCTTGTATATCGAGTCCTACTACTGGCGTCCGATCTGGCCGATCGGGCGTCCGCTGATGGATATGCTGCAAAAAGTGCTCGTCTGCGTGACCCTGGTCGGATTGGTGTCGGCGCTGGTGCGGGAACGGTTCGGACGCCTGCTGCCGCTGCTGCTGACGTTCGCTTATTTTACCGCCATCTATATTCCGTTCGTGGCTTTTGGCCGCTACGGGTATCCGACGATCGTGTTCATGCTGCCGTTCACGGCGTATGCGCTGTGCAAAGTCTGGGATCTGATTCGTCATCGGCATACCGTCTCCGGCAGTGCGGACGAAGGCTATACGTTTAAATAAAGGGTAGGAACAAGAAACGCCAAAACAGGCCGGTCTCTCCAAAGAAAGCGAGAGCGGCTGTTTGAGAGGAGCCCGAATATGATCCGTTATCCATTTTTGCAAGAAGGCACGACGATTGGGGTAACCGCGCCTTCTTCCGGCGTCGAACCGGATATGCACCGTCTGTTGAAGCAGGCGATCCGCCGCATGGAAGAAGACGGATTCGCCGTATCGACCGGAGATACCGTCTGGACCCAGCACAAAGCCAAATCGGCGCCGGCCGGGCTGCGCGGGGAAGAGCTGAACCGGATGCTTCAGGACGACCGGATCGGGCTGGTGCTGCCGCCGTGGGGCGGGGAGCTGCTGGTCGAGGTGCTGGAGCATCTCGATTTCGAGCGGATCGGCGAGAAATGGATACTCGGTTACTCGGATATCAGCGTGCTGCTGCTCGCTGTTACGCTCAAAACAGGGCTCGCCACGGCGCACGGCAGCAACCTGCTCGATCTGCGGTCCGGAACTTTCGATGCGACGACCGCCAAGTGGCGGGAAGCGCTGACGACGCCGGCCGGCGGAGCGGTGGAGCAGCGTTCGTCCGAATACTACCAACTGGAGTGGAAGAATCGTCTGCCGGGAGAGGAAGAAACGGAAGGCGACCCCGTGTTCAATCTGACCGAGCCGACGGTCTGGAAAAGCGTCTCCGGCGGCGATGTCGGCTTCAACGGGCGCCTGCTCGTCGGCTGCATCGACGTGATCCGTCATCTGATCGGGACGCCGTACGGCGATGTGCGGGCTTTCCGCGACACCCATCTGCCGGGCGAACCGGTACTGTGGGTGCTTGAGAACTGCGAGCTGAATACGGCGGATCTCCGCCGTTCCCTGGTGCAGATGAAGCTGGCGGGATGGTTCGACAACTGTTCGGGCTTCCTGTTCGGACGCAGTCCGGCCAATACGCCTGTCGGCGGATATACCGCCGTGGACGTCTACCGGGATCTGGCCGACGAACTGGGCGTTCCGGTGCTGTACGATATCGACTGCGGCCATATGCCGCCGCAGCTGACGCTGATCAACGGCGCGCTGGCGCAGGTGGAGTTCTCCGAAGAGAAAGGAACGGCCCATCTGCTTCAGATGTTCAAATAAACCGGGATACGCAGCGTTTTGCCGTTCAATTTCTTATTCTCGGTCTACAGGTTCAAATCGAAAAAGCGCCTGTACCTGCGAACTTCGCAGGGTACAGGCGCTTTTTTTGAATCGGCCTTTCACGGTCTGTAGGGCGCTTACTGCGCAACCGTGCTGTTGTACTCCTGAATCTTCTGCGTGATCTCGGCCGAAGCGCGGTCGAGCGCGTCCTGCGGTTTCGCGGCGCCGGTGAGCGCTTCTTCGATCGCCGTTTCCGTCAGCTGGCGGGCTTCCGGGAAGACGCCCATGACGGCGCCCTGCGTAGCCGGAGTCAGTTCCGTGCCGTGCAGCTGATCGATCGCGGTCTGGAACTGCGGATATTTCTTCAGGTTTTCTTTGACCAGATCTTCGTTGTAGGCTTCCTTCGTGATCGGGAAGTAGCCGGTATTCACATGCCAGTAAGCCTGTGTCTTCGGCTCGGCCAGGAATTTGATGAACTTCCATGCCGCCTGCTGTTCTTCTTCCGGGCGGTCGTTCAGAATCCAGAGGCTTGCGCCGCCCACGACGACGCCGCCTTTGTCGGCGTCAGCTGCAGTTGGCTTCGGCAGCGGAGCCGTTCCGACTTCGAACTTGCCTTCGGCGGCCTGCACGATTCCGCGCAGGGAAGCGGTGCTGTCGAGCGTCATGGCGACCTGTCCGGCAGCGAATGCCTTCTTGGTGTCGTCCGTTTTGCGGCCGAGGTTGAGCATGGTGCCTTCGTCGACCATCTTTTTCCACCATTCGAGCGTGCTTACGGCAGCCGGAGCTCCGAGCTGAGCCTGGTCGGCCATTCCTGCACGGCCGTTGCTGTTGTTAAGCAGTTCCGCGCCCTGATTGGCGAGCAGCTGCTCCATGAACCAGCCGTAGATGGCGAACGATCCGCCGGTCATGCTGCCTTCGGTCAGCGTTTTGGCCGCTTTCTCGACTTCTTCGTACGTCGTCGGCGGGTTCTCGGGATCGAGTCCGGCTTTTTTGAAAGCGTCTTTGTTATAGTACAGAATCGGGTTGGAGGTGTTGAAAGGCATCGAGTACAGACGATCATCGAACGTGTAGTAGCCGAGAATGTTCTCTTCCAGATGCGACACGTCATAGCTTTCGCCATCGATAAACTGCTGCATCGGCGTGATTGCGCCGGAATCGATCATAAAACGGCTGCCGATCTCGTAGGTCTGGATCATGGTCGGTCCCGTGCCGGAACCCATAGCCGTTTTGAGCTTGTTCAGACTCTCGTCGTATGTACCCTGGAACACGGCTTCGACTTCCACTTCGTCCTGCGAGTCGTTGAACTGTTTGACCAGTTCGTCCACGACTCCGCCCAGTTCGCCGCTCATGGCATGCCACCAGACGACTTTGACCGGGCCCGCGCTTTCCGCCGGCTTGGCCGCACTTTCGGTCGGGGCCGCCGCTTCCGCCGCTCCGTTACCGGCAGCCGTCTGCCCTCCGCCTCCGCAGGCCGTCAGTACCACCATCAGCATGCACAGGCAGGCGAACATCCATTTTCGACTCGATTGCATCAAACTTCCCACTCCCTCTTCTGAATAGTCATGTGTATGGGTTGAAGCTCTGAAGCCGTAAAAAAGGACCCGGAGGAAGGCGGAACCGCAGAGCTTTCCGCGTGTCCTTCCGGGTTATGCCGGAGATCCGGTGCGTCTCGCACAAGGTAGGGGGATGCCGCTACGCGTGCCGGATTCCACGAGAACCGCGCTTCGCATGGGGCGGAGCGCAGACCGTTTCGATACAACTGCGGCGTCAAGCCGCGTGCCGCAGACAAACCTGAAGATGGAAGCCATGCCCCGCAGGAGATGACCCGGCGGGGGACGGGCCGGAAGCCGGACGGATTCTCGCCGTCTCCGCCGGCGCTGCGAACGTACGGTTCACAGCGTCGGCGGAGACGGCGAAGCTTAGGCGCCGACCGGACTGTTCAGCCTTTGAGCGCACCGGCGGTCAGACCGCCGACCAGCCGGCCAAGGCCCAGCGCCAGCATCACGAGCGAAGGCAGGAGGACCAGCACCAGTCCGGCCATAACCAGATTCCAGGCCGTCATTTCCGAGAACTGCAGCATGCTCACGCCGATCTGGACGGTACGCATATTCTCGCTGCTGGTCACAAGCAGCGGCCACAGATACATGTTCCAATGGTTCAGGAACGAGTAGACGCCGAGCGTCGCGAGTCCCGGCATGGACAGCGGGATCGCCAGCCGCAGGAAGATCCGGATGTGACCGCAGCCGTCGATCCGCGCGGCTTCCATCAATTCCTTCGGCAGTTGAAGGAAGAACTGGCGCATGAGGAACACGCCGAACGCCGTCGCCAGGAACGGGATGGTCAATCCGGCGTAGCTGTCGAGCCAGCCCCAGCTGCGGATCGTCAGGTAGTTCGGAATGATCGCCACTTCCCAGGGAATCATCATCGTGGACAGGAACAGCGCGAAGATGATTCTTTTGCCGGGAAAACGCAGGAACGCGAACGCGTAAGCCGCCATGCACGACGTGATCAGGCAGCCGATCGTGATCGCGCTGCTGACGACGAAGCTGTTCATAATGAAGCGGAGGATCGGAATGGTATTCAGCACCTGCGCGAAATTGTCCAGATGAAGTCCGCTCGGCCACAGCTTCGGCGGATAGGCGGCCGATTCCGCTTCGGTCATCAGCGCGTTCGAGACGGTAATCCAGAACGGAAACAGAATGGACAGCGCTGCGACCGTCGACAAGACATAAGCCAGAATGCGCGGCAGGGAGATCGGTTTCACTGATAATGCACCTTCCTTTCGGCGAACACGAACTGGAGCACCGTAATGAGCAGCACGATTGCGAATAGGACGAGCGCCTGCGCGCTGCCGACGCCGAACCGGAAGTTCACGAAAGCGTCCTCGTACAGTTTGAATACCAGCACGTTCGTGCTGTTCACCGGGCCGCCTTTGGTCAGGATATTGATCTGTCCGAAGGCCTGGAACGCGCCGATCACCGAAGTGACGGAAGCGAAGAACAGCGTCGGCGATACGAGCGGAAGCGTCAGACGCCAGAAGGTTCGCACCGGACCGGAACCGTCGATCTTGGCGCTCTCATAGATTTCTTCCGGAACCCCCTGCATACCGCCGAGCAGCAGAATGAACAGGAAACCGACGTTCATCCATACCGTCATCAGCGAGATCGACAGCAGCGCCATATTCGGATCGGTCAGCCACTGCACGGGAGTCAGGCCGATTTTGCCAAGGAAATAATTCAGCGTGCCGAGCGTCGGATGGAACAGGACCATCCACATGATCGAGCCCGTGCCGACGGACACGGCGATCGGAAGCGCGAAGACGAAACGGAATATTTTCATGCCCCGGATCTTGGCCCGGCATACCGCGGCGAATACAAGCGCGAAAGCCAGACTGGCCGGAACCGTGAACAAGATGAATTTGAGCGTTACGATCAGGCTGTTCGGGAATCCCGGCGAGTTGAACAGGTTGCGGAAATTCGCGAGGCCCACGAAGTTGGCCACCTGTCCGCGCGGATTCGTCGAATGCAGACTCAGATACACCGATTGAATCAATGGGTAAAAAAGGAAAAGGCCGAACAGCAGCAGTGCCGGAGCGATAAAAGCGGCTGCCAGCGCGCCTTCGCGGAACCTGGCAAGAGCGGACGTTCTCGACGCACCTCCGGCGGCAGAACGCGGAAGCGGCGTATCCGGATTGTGCGATTCTTTCTTTTTGAGCGGTACGGGGGCGGATTTCTCCAACTTTTCCATGCGTGAGCCGTGCCTCCTCTTCTGTACGTCCTGCCTGCAGATCCTGCCTGATTGCGGCGGCCTATCCGACAGGCCTTATGCAACAAGCGTAACAGGGCATTGTTAAATAAAATCCCCCTGCTTTGTAAAACCTCCATTTTACGGTAAACTTTCAGGTTTAACATGGCATTTACGCAAAGAAGGTATACTGGATCAGACCGATCGGGACCAATCAGGAACGGCCGAGGAGCCGGACCGGAGAAGAGGCGATAACGATGAACGAGACCAACAAGGCAGGGCATTCCACGATCCGCACGCAGGAACGCAGGGCGGGGGGCAGACCGGGAGCTCCGGTCATTTTTGCGCACCGGGGCGCTTCGGGTACGCGTCCGGAAAATACGATGGCGGCGTTCCGCCGGGCCGTGGAGCTCGGAGCGACGGGAATCGAGACCGATGTGCAGCTCAGCGCGGACAGGCAGCCGGTGCTGATCCATGACGAGACGCTGTCCCGCACGGCCGGAGCTTCCGGTTGGGTCGGCGACAAGACTTACGGGGAACTGCGCAGCCTGGATGCCGGAAGCTGGTACCATCCCGAGTTTATGGGCGAGCGCATTCCGCATCTGGACGAACTGCTGGAGCTGGCGCGGAGCACGGGGATCATCGTCAATATCGAATTCAAGAATACCGTGTGCGCCTATGAAGGCCTGGAACAAATCGCGATCGAAGCCGTGCGCCGGCACGGGTTGGAGGGACAGACGATCTTCTCGAGCTTCAACCATTATTCGCTGGCCCTCTGCAAAAAGCTGGCGCCGGAGATCCGGACGGGCGTGCTCTATATGGAAGGACTTTACCGGCCCTGGGAATATGCGAAGTCGCTCGGCGCGGATGCGCTGCATGCTTACGAACCGGCCGTAAGGGCGGATTGGGTACGCGAAGCGCTGGAGGCGGGAGCGGATTATCATCCGTTTACCGTCAACGACGAATCCCGGCTGCGCGAGCTGATCGCGATGGGAGCGGCCGGCTTGATCACCGACCATCCGGACCGGGCGGCGAGGCTGTTGGCCGAATATCGGGCGAATCCCGAAACCTTTCGCTGAAAAAACTTTTTTTCGAAGCGAAAAGTAAAATCCGTGTAAAAAAACAGGACGGCGCGCATTGCGCCGTTCTGTTTGGTTTGCTAAGGTTAAGGCTAATGAAAACATAAAGAAACCGGTTTGCAATCACGGCCCGACCGGATACCGGGCGCCGGGGATAAGGAGCTGTCCAATCATGACTACCGTACCCGAAATCAACCGCCCCGAGGCAGGGCAGGTCAGCCTGCGCGCGGGCATTATCGATATCGGCTCTAACTCGATCCGGCTTGTCGTTTACGAAAGCGAAAGCGGCGGTTCGTACCGTGTGCTGACCGAGTCGCGCGAAGCGGCCCGTCTCAGCGCGCTGGTGACGCCGGAAGGCATCATGCCTTCTCCGGCGATCCACTCGGTGGTGCCGGTACTCAGGCAGTTCACCGAAATATGCGAAGCTTACGGAGCGACCCGTATTCGGGCCGTGGCGACCGCCGCGATCCGGAACGCCTCGAACTCGGATCAGATCATCGAAATTTTGAACCGGGAAACGGGGCTCGATATCGAGCTGCTGCCCGGCGAGATGGAAGGGCATTACGGCTTTATCGGCGTCGTCAACAAAATCGATATCGCGACCGGATTTATCGTCGATATCGGCGGCGGCAGTACGGAAGTGACCCTGTTTCGGGAACGCCAGCGCGTCTCGAGCTTCTCGTTCCCGTTCGGCGCGGTCAATATGAATGTGCGTTTCGGCGGAAGCGGTCCTTGGACAGAAGAGCGTATGGGCGAACTGGAGCATTTTATTCTGGAGGAAGCCCAAAAGCATCCCTGGATGTCCGAACATCCCGGACTTGATCTGGTGGGTCTGGGCGGAACGATCCGGGGCCTCGGCAAAATGGATCAACGGCGCCGCAACTATTCGCTGCCGCATACGCACAATTATGTCATGCAGGACGAAGACGTCGACTACTTCTACCATTCGCTGCCCGGGATGGACAACAACCATCGCAAGCGGGTACCGGGCTTGTCCAAGAACCGGATCGACATTATTGTGCCGGGGATGATTATCCTCCGCACCCTGTTCCGGCATATGAAAGCTTCGCGTTACGTGGTCAGTGCGACGGGACTGCGCGAAGGGCTGTTCTTCGAGCTGCTGCATCCCGAGCAGGCCGTACACGAGAACGTGCTGGAGTTCGAGCTTCGCGCGCTGCTGTCCAACATGCCGCGGCCGCGCCAGCTTCATCTGCGCCAGACGGAACGCTTCGCGCGCATTTTGTACGAAGCGCTGGGCGAAGGCGGGGAGAACGAATGGAACCGCAAACTGCTGCGCGTAGCGGCCTGGACGTACCAGACCGGAACGGAAATCGGCTATATCGATTACGAGGAACATACGCAGTATCTGCTGACCAAGCGCCCGCTGGCGGGATTGACGCACCGGGAGATTATTCTGACCGCCTTGATCGCGGCTCTTGCCGCCAAAGTGAAATGGCGCAAAAGCGTAACCGCGCAGACGTACAAAGATATTCTGCTTCCCAAAGACGACGAACGTACGCGGCGTCTTGGCGCCGTCCTGCAGCTCGCGACCGCGCTCGATGCGAGCGAAACGCAGGCCGTGACCGAGCTGACCGCCAAGCGCAGCGGCGACCGCTTCGAGCTGACCCTGACCTGCCGCAACGAAGCGTTTATGGAAATTCGCGACCTTAAAGCGGCGGCCCGCGATTTTGAGAAAGAATGGAACGTGAAGATCGGGCTGAAGATCAAGTCGGCCGGCTGACAGGTCCGCTCCCGCTTTGACGGAAACGAAACGGGCATGAATAGACATAAACCGTCATACAGGTTCGTTCCCGAGTGTCCGCAGCGAAGCGGACGTTCAGACAAGAAGCCCGTTCCCCGGTTACCGGGGAACGGGCTTCTTGTTGATTCGTTTGCCGCAAAATCGGGGGTCAGACGAGCGTCGATTTCCAGGACCGGAGATCTTCCGCACGGAATTGGCTGCGGAACGGTTCTTCGCCGTTGTCAAACGACTCGTAGCCGCCGCTTGAAGTCAGGATGCGGGCTTTGACGTTGTCTTTGAGGTACAGCTTCACGATATTCAGCAGCGTGTCTTTGCAGCCCGGATCGAGAATCGGGCACATCAATTCCACGCGGCGGGTCAGGTTGCGCGTCATCCAGTCGGCGCTGGAGAGGAAGATCTCGGAATCGCCGCCGTTCTCGAAGTAATAGATCCGGGAGTGTTCCAGATACCGGTCCACGATGCTGCGCACCGTAATATTTTCGCTCAGCCCCGGAACGGCCGGACGCAGACAGCAGACGCCGCGCACGATCAAGTCGACTTTGACGCCGGCTTTGGACGCTTCGTACAGTTCGTCGATGATCTGCTGGTTGGACAGCGAGTTGAACTTGGCGATGATGCGAGCCGGGCGGCCGTCTTTGGCATGATCGGCTTCGCGGCGGATATTGGTGACGAAGGTGCCCATCATGGTATCCGGCGCGACCGAAATCTCTTTCCAGTCGGGATGACTCGAATAGCCGGTAATATGATTGAACAGCTCCGAAGCATCTTCTCCGATCGAAGGATTGGAAGTCATCAAGCCGACGTCCGTATAGAGCTTGGCCGTCGCATCGTTGTAGTTGCCGGTGCCTACGTGCACGTAACGGCGCAGGCCGTCTTCTTCGCGCCGGACGACGAGGATCGCTTTGGCGTGCGTCTTGAGTCCGACCAGCCCGTAGACGACATGGCAGCCGGCCTGTTCCAGCGTGCGCGCCCAGCTGATATTGCGTTCTTCGTCGAACCGGGCTTTCAATTCGACGACGACCGTAACCTGCTTGCCGGCTTCCGCAGCTGCGGCCAGGGAACGGATAATGGCCGATTTGCTGCTGACCCGGTACAGCGTCATCTTGATCGCCATCACGTTCGGATCTTCCGCGGCCTGTTCGACGAAATCGCTGACGGCATCGAACGTTTCGAACGGATGGTGCAGCAGGACATCGCGTTCTTTCAGCACGCTAAAGTAGTCGGTGTCGCCGCCGTCCCCGAATTCGGGCGGGTAGGTGGACAGCCGGGACGGATAACGGAGAGCATCGCGATTCTTGACCGAACCGGCGAACGACGACATGAAGCCGAGGTCGATCGGTCCGTCGATCTCGTACACGGCGTCTTCGATCTCGAATTCTTCCTGGAGCAGCTGCAGTGCGTAGGGATGGAAGCCTTTTTGCACTTCGAGCCGGACAGGCGCGCCGCGGCGGCGCTTGCGCAGCTTCTTCTCGATTTCTTCGAGCAGGTCGTCCGCTTCTTCTTCGTTGATCTCCAGATCGGCGTCGCGGGTAAGGCGGAACGCATGCACGGTAACCGCTTTGTGGCCGCTGAACAGCGTCTGGATATGGTGGCAGATCAGTTCGTCGATCAGTACGTAACTCTGTTTCTTGCTGTGGCTGCGCTGACTTACCGATACGAGTCGTGGCAGAATGGAAGGGACCTGCACGATCGCAAAATAGTACCGTTCTTCGTCGGGCAGATCTTCCGGCGTATTGTCGCGTTCAAGCAGCGCCGCCAGATAGACGTTCTGGCTGTGCACCAGCGGGAAAGGCCGGCTGAGGTCGACCGCCATGGGAGTCAGAACGGGGAAGATTACATCGTGGAAGTAATCGTCCGCCGCTTTTTGCTGGGTGGTGCTCAGATCTTCATAACGGTTCAGCATCAGGCTTTCTTTGGCCATCAGGCGCACCAGTTCTCGGTATGTACGGTACTCCGCCGCTATCATCTTCTCGATCCTTTTGGTCAGGCGCTTGTACAGGACGGGAGGCGTGTAACCGGAAAAATCTTTTTTGGTGATTCCGGCTTTGAGCTGGTTGCGGATGCCGGCTACCCGGACGCTCATGAATTCGTCCAGATTGCGCGAGACGATTCCGAGAAACTTGGCGCGTTCCAGAAGCGGTGTCTCCGGTTCCTGGGCTTCTTCGAGAACCCGGTAATTGAATTCGATCCAGCTGAGGTCGCGGTTGATGTAGTATGGGGATGTTCCCCGGTGAGCCGTATGATTATCCATAAGTTCCTCCAAGTACAGCATGCAGGCGCAGGCGCCCGGCACGCAGATTGTTCGTACAAATCCGGTCATTTGTCGGCTTGATCGCCGGAGCCGTTCCGGCAGGCACAAAATCGTTTACGCAGCGAAACGGCCGCGGGTTGCAAGGCTTTCACCTTTTTCCACGCTGCTCTTTATCAGTATAACGCCCTTTTGTTAAGCGAATGTAAAAAAAGCCTTTTTCCATCTTAATTCCAGTTGAACGCTTACAAAAGAAAATGCAGGCCGAAAAGAGCGGGAATCAGCGTTTTTTGAGCAGGTTTTCTTTTTAAACGCGAATTCGGAACATGTGGAACCGGGAAACGTCAAGGGGGAGTAAAACCCAAACCCGCACAGCGGTCTGCTGCGACAGGTAATTTAGACCCCTTCGACAAAAATAGAGCGTTTGCAGGACATGGGGACGGCGACCGCGAAAAGGTTACGGACAGGAGCAGGACCCGGATCGTATCCAGGCAGGTCCAAGTGCGGACAACCGGGACGCGGCATCCGCTATCTGCCTCTGCAGTCCGGCAAGCGGAAAGGGTGGGATTCCCATGGAACGTCTGCATTACGGAGTCGCTTATTACGATGAATATATGCCTGACGACCGGCTGGCCAAAGATATCGAGATGATGCAGGAGGCGGGCATTACCGTCGTACGGATCGCGGAATCGACCTGGAGCACGCATGAACCGCAAAACGGAGTATTCAATTTCTCTTCGGTGGATCGCGTATTGGATGCCATGCATGCGGCGGGCATCTCCGTGATCGTCGGTACGCCGACCTATGCCGTCCCGGCCTGGATGGTGCGCGAACATCCCGAGGTGCTGGCCGAGACCCGCGGCGGTCCGGGGAAATACGGGGCGCGCCAGATTATGGACATCGCAAGCCCCGCCTATTTGTTCTATGCCGAGCGGATCATTCGCAAATTGATCGGCCGCGTCTGCGGTCATCCGGCGGTGATCGGCTATCAGATCGACAACGAGACGAAGCATTACGGAACCGCCGGTCCCAACGTGCAGCTGCGCTTCGTCAAAGCGATGCGGGAGAAATTCGGCGGCGATCTCGGCGAGCTGAACCGCCGCTTCGGGTTGGACTATTGGAGCAACCGTATCGACGCGTGGGAAGATTTCCCTTCGGTGCTCGGTACGATCAACGGCAGCCTGGGGGCGGAGTTCGCCCGCTTCCAGCGGCAGCTCGTGACCGAGTTTCTCGCATGGCAGGTCGACATCGTCAACGCCTACAAGAAGCCCGGCCAATTCGCCACGCACAACTTCGATTTCGACTGGCGCGGCCACTCGTACGGCGTGCAGCGGGACGTGGATCATTTCAAAGCTTCAAAGCCGTTCGACATTGCGGGCGTGGATATCTACCATCCTTCGCAGAGCGAGCTGACCGGCATCGAAATTTCGTTCGGCGGCGATCTGGCGAGGTCGCTCAAACAGTCGGCTTATCTGGTGTTGGAGACGCAGGCGCAGGCTTTCCCGCACTGGACGCCGTATCCGGGGCAGCTGCGGCTGCTCGCGTTCAGCCATCTGGCTTCGGGAGCAGGCATGGTCGCCTATTGGCACTGGCATTCGATCCACAATTCGTTCGAGACTTATTGGAAAGGACTGCTCAGCCACGATCTGCAGCCGAATCCCGTGTACGAGGAAGCCCGGACGATCGGAGCGGACTTCGCGCGTCTGAGCGGATCGCTAAGCGGTCTGCGCAAAATCAACCGGGTCGCGATGCTGGTCAGCAACGAATCGCTCAGCGCCATCGACTGGTTCCCGCTGCCGGGCGGCGTGCTCTACAATGACGTCGTGCGCCGCTGCTACGATGCGCTCTACAAGCTGAATGCCGGCTGCGACTTCGTCCACCCGGACACGGAATCGAAAGTGCTGGCGGAATACGATCTGATCGTCGTACCGGCCCTGTACAGCGCACCGGACCTGCTGCTGGAGAAGCTGAACGGGTTCACGGAAAAAGGCGGGCATGTGGTCTATACGTTCAAAAGCGGCTTCGCGAACGCCGACGTTCAGGTGCGCACAAGCGCCCAGCCGGGGGTAATCGAGCGTGCCTGCGGCGTGAATTACCAGCTGTTTGCCGAACCGAAAAACGTGCGTGTCCGGCTGACACGCAATCTGCTTGATACCGTTGAAGAGAGTTATCCCGCAGAGACCTGGATGGAACTGCTGACGCCGACGACGGCGGAAGTATGGGCGCGTTACGATCATCCCGAGTGGAAAGAGTACGCGGCAATCACGCACAATGTCTTCGGCGAAGGCACGGCGACTTATATCGGTTTCATGCCGGGCGAAGACCTGCTGTTCAAAGTGTTCGAACGGGTGCTGCGAGACGCCGGATTATGGGGCGAAGAGCAGAAGCTCAAGTTCCCGCTCGTCGTCAAATCCGGCGTGAACGGAGCCGGCTGCCGCGTACGCTATTTCCTGAATTATTCCGGCGAACCGGCGGCATTCGAATACGGATACCGCGACGGCCGGGAACTGCTGTCGGGCAGGGACATCCGGCACGGCCAACTGCTGCGTCTGCCGGCCTGGGGTTTCGCGATCGTCGAAGACCGCGAAAGCGCGGCCTGCTCGGCGGCGATGGAAGACGGCGTGGCCCTGGATTGAACCGTGCCTTCGGGGGTGCCGGAACCGATAAACGATCCAACCGTCCGACAACAAGGATAGGCCCGCGCCTGTCCTTTTTGCGTTAGACCGGAGGCGGAGCAGTACCCTTTTTGGCCGGGCCGCGCTATGATGGGACAACGGGCGGACGGCGGCTTCGGGAAACCGGCCGCGAATATCGAGGAGGAACTCAAGATGAACGAAACACGCGAATATACGCTGACCGGGGAAGAGCTCACGGTCACGATCAAAGCTCCGGAGACCTGCACCGGAACACGGTTCGACCGGACCGGATGGATTACGCAGGTGAGACTCCAAAGCGCAGGTTTGAACTTTTGCGTACCGGAGAGTCTGGTCGCGGGTCAGGGAACGGGCGGCGAAGGACTGTCCGGGGAGTTCGGCATCGAAAAAGCGATCGGCTATGAAGAAGCGGAACCCGGCGATTCCTTTGTCAAACTCGGCATCGGCGCGCTGACGCGAATCGACGACGAAAGTTACAATTTTGCCCGAACGTATCCTGTCGAAGCCTACGAAGTCCAAACGGAAATCGGGCCCGCATGGGTCCGCTTCACTTCCACGGCGCCGGAACATAACGGCTATGCGGCCGTGCTCGCCAAAACGGTCGAAATTGACGGCCGCAGCCTGCATATCCGTTACAAGCTGGACAATACGGGGACGAAGAGTTTCTCGACCAGCGAATACGTACATAATTTCATGGGGATCGGCGGGCATCCGGTAGGACCGGATTATATACTGAATTTGCCGTACGAACCGGAACTGCACCTGCTCGGCGACGGCGGCGTGGAAGACAAACTGGAACTTTCGGCCGGCCGGATGACCTGGAACGCTTTGGCAGGCGGAGAATATTACAGTTTGTTCGGCGGATTCACTGTCGGCGAAGCGCCCTACTGGGAGCTGCTGCACCAACCCAGCGGAGCGGGCGTGCGCGAACGCGGAGACTTCGACGCTTCCAAGCTTGGAGTATGGGGAGCGGGACATGTGGTTGCGCCCGAAGTCTTTATCGCGATCGAGCTTGCGCCGGGCGGGAAGCGCGAATGGACGCGGACCTACGACTTTTTCGGATAAACGCCGGCCGTGATTTGCCCGGTCTGTCTGTGGTAAGCTGGAACAAGAGAGCGGGATCGACCTATCGGAATCGGATTCCCGGAATCAGATTATTCATAGAGGAGGATGTACGATGATTGTCATTCATGCCGATATGCAGGTCAAGCCGGAAAAGCGGGACGCTTTTCTGCAGACCGTTCAGCCGCTCGTTGCCGGTTCCCAGGCCGAAGACGGCTGTCTGCGCTATACGCTGACCCAGGACGTTGCCCAGCTCGACCGGTTTACCATGATTGAAGTCTGGGCCGACGAAGCCGCGATCGAGCGCCACAACGCTTCGCCGCATTTTACGGGATTTTTCAAAGTCGCCAATGAATTTTTCGCGGCTCCGCTGAAAGCCGAAAAGTTCAGCGCGGCGGACATCTGAGCCGACCGGCACAGGTCTGCGGAATAAAGTCAAATAAAGATTCGATACTGGAGGATGGTCCATGAGCCCGAAAATCAGTTTGTACCTCGTCAGGCACGGGGAAACGTATCTGAACCGCTACGGAAAAATGCAGGGTTGGTCCGACAGTCCGCTGACCGATGAAGGCAGGGTTGTCGCCACGGCTACCGGACAGCGGTTGGCCGATACGGAATTCGCTTATGTCTACACAAGCGATTCGGGTCGGACGCTTGAGACCGCCGAACTCATACTGAACGAAAGCCGGCATCCCGTTCCGGTCATCAACCGGATCAAGGCTTTTCGCGAAACGTTCTTCGGCGGGTTCGAAGGCGAATACTCCAAGGTTGCTTTGGGCAAAATCGCCGAGAACAATGCGGGGGTAAGCTTTGCGGAATTGATGCAGACGGTCACGGTCGCCGAATTCGCGGACATGACCAAGAAAGCCGATCCGTACCATCACGCGGAGAACTTCGAAGAGCTCTGGACGCGGATCCGCGGCGGGCTGCAGACGGTGATCGATCTCGATTATACCGGCGACGCCAAGGTTCTGATCGTCACCCACGGCAACACGATCCGCAATATCGTCAATCAACTGTGCGAAGGCGTCGACGTCACGATCGAGATCAAGAACGCGAGCGTAACGATTCTGGAGCACGAAGACGGGCAGTTCAAGTGGATCGGGTTCGATCAGTGAAACGGGTACGCAGGGTGAGCGAGTGGAAGCGTCAGGAAGTGAACGAGCAGGCGGAAGAAGCAGCACGCGAACGAGTGAGTCACAGCAGAACGGACATGTAAAAGAAAAAGAACAGACGAAAAAGCCGGATTCTCCCTCGATATGCCGAGGCGGGAAATCCGGCTTTTTGCCGATGAAGCGGAGTCGCAGAAGACGGGCGTGTCCGCTGCCTGCACAGGCTTGATTGCAGGAACCAGACCGGGGTCCGCTGCAAAAGGTTCGAATTGCAGCGAACTAGATCACGCCTTTTTTCAAAAGAATATTCCCGTACAGGGCTTCTTCGCCGGTTACGACGATCGCATAGGCGCCGCGGGCGCGTTCGTAGAAAGCGAAACGCTCTTCGAAAGCGATCTGAGCGGAGGCGTCGTGGCGGGCGATCACTTCGCGGTACGTATCCCAGACCGTCGGCACGATAGGATCGCCGGACACGACGCTCATCAGCGCCGCCTGATGTTCGGCGTACGGATCGAGCGGCAGCAGTTCCAGCATCGCGTCGAGCAGCGAAGGGATGCCGAGGCCGTCGCAGCGAATGACGCGTTCATGCAGCGAGTGGCCGGGGAAATTGGCATCGGCCAGCACGATTTCGTCGCCGTGGCCCATTTTCATCAGCGCATGGACGAGGTCGGGAGACAGGATCTTCGGGATCTTTTTCAGCATAAGGCGTCTCCTTCCCGGCTAGAAGCCGTAGAACGAACGCAGCCCGACCAGTTCGTCGATCCGGTGCTGCGGCAGCTCGCGTTCGCCGTCGATCATGCGCGTAAGGAAAGTCAGCTTGGCCGTGTATTCCAGGCGCTCCATGTTCATATAGGCATCCATCACGCTTTTGCCCCAGGTCAGCGCGCCGTGGCTTTCGAGCAGGACGGCCGTCTTCTTGCCGAGAAAAGGCATGATCGAATCCGGAATCTCTTCGGTCGACGGCGTGCCGTAGGCCGCGAGCGGGATGTCGCCCATCGCGATCACGGATTCCGGCATCATCATCTTGTCGAGCGCTTCGCCCTTGATCGCGAACGCGGTCGCATAAGGCGGATGGGCATGGACGACGCCGTGCATGTCCGGGCATTCGCGGTAGACGCGCAGATGCATTTTGACTTCCGTGGACGGCCGATAGCCTTCGGCAGCTTCGACGATCTCGCCGCCGAGATTGACTTTGACCAGCATATAAGGCTCCAGGTAGCCTTTGCTGACGCCGGTCGGGGAAGCGAGAATCTCCGTCTCCGAGAGGCGGGCGGAAATATTGCCGTCGTTGGCGGCGATAAAGTCTTTGTTGAACAGATTGCGGCCGATATCGCAGATTTGCAGGCGCAGCAGGCGCTCGCGTTCGACCGGATCGGCGATGGAATGGGGCTGGGTCATGGGCATGGGTCTCCTTTTTGGGTCATAGATATGGATCGGATTGAAAGCAAACAGGGATTCGTCCGTTTGGTGCCGGCCTTGACACGCTAACGAAACCTCATAACGCTATTCGAACGAATATTGGGGTTTTGACCCTGTAACGAATCCCTGTATCGCCATTTGGCGTTTTTTCGGCGAAATTAGTCGATTGAGCGGATACAGCGTTCTCGGGATTCGTTAGAAAAAGAAATCGGCCGTCTCGGCTTGTTTAGCGTCCTCAAGATTCGTTAGAACTTACGGATCTGCCGGTTCGCAGGTTCGTCGGGCAGGTAGCGTTCGAGCGCAAACGAGCGCCCGAGAATCTCCGCCCGACGGTCGAAGTCCAGTTCGCCCAATGCGGCGAGCTGGACAAGCGCGCTGCCCGCGGCACTCGCTTCGACCGGGCCCGCGATGACTTCGCGGCCGGTGCGCTCCGCCGTCAGGCGGCAGAGCAGCCGGTTGCGGCTGCCGCCTCCGACGAGATGGACCGCGGCGATCGCGCGGCCCGTGATCGACTCGAGCTCGTCGATCGCGCGGGCGTACGCGTCGGCCAGACTCTCGAGCACGACGCGCGCCAGCTCGCCGTGGCTGCCGGGGACCGGCTGCCCGGTCTCCCGGCAGTACTGCCGGACCCGCTCCGGCATGTCGCCCGGAGCGGCAAAGCGCGGATCGTCGGGATCGATCCGCGAAGCCGCAGGTCCCGCGGCTTCGGCCAGCGCCGCCAAATCACCGTGGCTGAGCGCTTCGCCGCCGGCGTTCCAATGCCGCCGGCATTCCTGAAGCAGCCACAAGCCCGTGATGTTCTTCAGCAGGCGATTGCCGCCGCCGTAACAAACTTCGTTTGTCAGGCCGCGTTCGTAAGCGGCACCGGACAAGATCGGCCTCGGGGTCTCGATTCCCGCGATCGACCAGGTGCCGCAGCTGATAAAAGCGGCGAAGGCGGCTTCGTTGGCGGCGGAGCCGGCCGCTTGATCAGCCGGCCGGCCGTCTGGTGTACGGACGGCTTCGTCCGGCGCGCCGCTCGCTTTTTCGGCCATGTCGGCTGACTCTGCCGCGCCATCCATCCCGCCGTTCTCCGCCCTGCCGGCTATATCCGCCGTTCCGCTCCACCCGGCGGCTCCATTCACCGCGCCGCTTGCCGCTGCCCCGGACAACCCTGCCGCCGCTATCCCGCCGTAAGGCACCGCCGCCACGGCCGAAGCCGTGTCGTGCGAAGCGCCGGCCACGACGCGCAGCGGGCCGCAGCGCAGCTGCGCCTGCAGTTCCGGCCGCAGTTCGCCGAGCACCGTGCCGGCCGGTACGACCGGCGCCAGCAGAGCGGCCGGAATACCCAGCCGTTCCAATACGGCGGCGGACGGTTCGCTGCCGCCGGCCGCAAGCAGGCCGCCGGTGCTCAGGATGCTTCGCTCCGCGGCCGCAGCGCCGCACAGCCGGTAATGGAACAAATCCGGCATCATCAGCAGACGGGAAGCCTGTTCGCGCAGTTCGGGCTGTTCTTCCAGATCGGCGAAGATCTGGTATACCGTATTGATGGGATTCGGCTGATTGCCGGTCAGCTCGAACTGTTCGCGCGGCGGCAGGCGGCGCTCCAGTTCCGCCGCGTGCCGCGCCATACGCGCGTCGCGGTAATGGTGCGGCGGCCGCAGCAGTTCGCCGTCTTGGCCGATCCAGCCGTAATCGACCCCCCAGGTGTCGACGCCGATGCCGAGGATCGGCTGCCCTTCGGCGGCAGCCAGGCGGATACCCGCCTGAATCTCGGCGAACAGCCCGCCCTCGTCCCAGTACAAGCCGCCGCCGTCTTCGACCGGCACATTGTCGAAGCGGTGAATCTCGCGCAGCTCAAGCTTCGAACCGTCGTAGCTGCCGAGCATGACCCGGCCGGAGCTGGCGCCGAGATCGACGGCCAGCACTCTTTTGACAGAGGAGCTTTCAACAGTTCCGGCAATCCCGGCATGTTCGGCAGATTCGCCGGAGTCCGCACCCTGCGGGCTCTGGCCCATCCCGTTCAAAATTTCCGAATCGAATTTCCGAGGCTTCATGGGCATGCCCTGCTTTCCGATAAAATGGCGTCAACGCCTCAGTACAGCGGTCCGAAGTTCCGGCAGGCTGCGTAATCGGCCGCTTCCGGATTTTCGGTGCCGAACAGCGACCAGACGCGTGGACGGAAGATGTCTTTCTCGTCCACGTTGTGCATGCTGACCGGAATGCGCAGGATGGAAGCGAGGGTGATCAGGTCGGCGCCGATATGCCCGTAGCTGATCGCGCCGTGGTTGGCGCCCCAGTTGTTCATCACGTCGTAGACGTTCGAGAACGAGCCCTTGCCCGTCAGCTTCGGCGCGAACCAGGTCGTCGGCCAGGTCGGGTCGGTGCGTTCGTCGAGCGTGCGGTGCACCTCTTCCGGAAGATCGACCGTGTAGCCTTCCGCCAACTGAAGCACGGGGCCCAGTCCTTTGACCAGGTTGAGGCGCACCATCGTGACCGGCATACCGCCGCGCGTCAAGTAATCCGTCGAAAAGCCGCCGCCGCGGAAATATTCCTGCGAAGCCGGCCGGAACAGCGTCTTGTCCAGACATTTGGCCGCTTCTTCGTCCGTGACGTCCCAGAAAGGCTTGATCGCGGGCAGTCCGTCGATCTCCTGCTCGCCGGTCCCGTCGAGCGCCGCCGAACCGGAATTGATCAGATGCAGCAGCCCGCCCTGCGCCGCGCCTTCAAGCTTGTGTCCCGTCACGCGTTCCACCGCCGCCGGACTCCAGAATGTACGTACGTCCGCGAAGATCTGCGCCGTGCCTGTCAGCAGGTGGTTGAACAGCATGACGACGCCGTTGAGGCTGTCGTTCTCGGTGGCGACGATGTACGGCGCGCGCCGTCCGTTCCAGTCGAACGAGGAATTAAGAATCGTCTCCATAAAGTCGGCGTTCGGGAAATGGTCCGTCCAATGCCGCTGCCCCTGGAAGCCGCCCGCAATCGCGTGATGGCCGCCCGCTTCTTCTTCGAAGCCGAGTTCCGCCAGCCGCGGATTGCCGACCATGAGGTCGCGCGCGATCAGCGTCATTTTGATGACGAATTCCCACTGCCGATTCTGTTCGTCTTCGCTGATGATCAGATGTTCGGGATTGTTGTTGGCACCCAGTTTGCAGTTCTGCTTGGTCCAGGCCAGTGCTTTGGCGTATTCGTCCTTGTCGTAGATCTCTTCTTCGACGCGGCGGACGAATTCGGACATGTCCACGTATTCGTTGCGCATGCCCAGATAATGCTGGAACAGATTCTCGTCGATGATCGAACCGGCGATACCCATCGACACGGAACCCATGGAGAGGTACGCTTTGCCCCGGATGATGGCGGCGGCCAGCGCGGACCTTGCGAACTGAAGCAGCTTGGTCTGCACGTCGGCCGGAATCTCTTCGCTGCCCGACTCCTGTACGTCTTCGCCGTAAATGCCGAACGCCGGAATGCCTTTTTGCGCATAGGCCGACAGCACGGCTGCCAGGTAAACCGCACCGGGCCGTTCCGTTCCGTTAAATCCCCATACCGCGTGCGGAATCGAAGCGTCCATGTCCATCGTCTCGGAGCCGTAGCACCAGCACGGGGTCACGGTGATCGAGACGCCGACGTTTTCCCGCTTGAACTTGGACGCCGCCGCGGACGCTTCCGCCACGCCGCCGATCGTCGTGTCCGCAATCACGCACTGCACGGGCGAACCGTCCGGATAGCGCAGATGCTCCTGCAGGAAAGCGGCTGTGCGCCGCGCCATGCCCATGGTCTGTTCTTCCAGCGATTCGCGTACCCCGCGTCTTCTGCCGTCGATGGTAGGGCGAATCCCGATTTTCGGATACTCTTGGGTAACGGTGGCTGACATAACGTACCTCCTCAAAATAGGTGAATGGGAAGGGGCTTCGGGCATGCGGTCGCATCCTGAACAATCCCCGGCAAAACGTAATGATCCGACGAAAACATAGGTTGGAAAGCGTTATCAATTCTTCTTTATCTTAAAAGCCAAGCCGCAACAAGTCAACAATAATTCGAGGTTTTGTTGTTGTTTTGTTGTTTTTATTCATTAATATTTGTGGTTTTATGGTTTTTTGTGAAAAAGAATTTTAGAATTATGAAAAAAGAGAAATAAAAATAATAAAAACGTGACTTTTTGAAATTTAAATTTAAAAGTTAGGTCTTTTGAAGCGCGTAATTGCCAATGGTTGTCATTTATATTCGGTCTAAGCCTTATTGGAATGCGTTCCCTTGTGCGTCGTGCAGCCGGTCAATCGGGAACGGGAGCAAGTCGGCGGTTCCAGCAAAAGCCCTCAATCCGCGCAGTTCAAATTCGAACGTTGGAGGCACCCAAAGATGAGAAAAAGCTTCGAAAAGAAAGCAGGATCCAGGATCGGCATCGTTTTGCTTGCTGTATTGATACTGGCGCAGGTTTGTATTCCTTATTCCTATGCCGCAGGCCCGGCTCCCGACCCGTTTACGACCCGCAGTTTCGAGGATCTGCCTTATGATTCCATGTCGGACGCGGATTACGGAAACAACGTCTACATTGCGGTCGGGGCCAAAGGAGCGATCGTCAAGTCCGGCGACGCCGAGGTTTGGCAGAAGGTCAAAGACCAGAAGGACATCGATTATACCGGAGTGTCCGATCCTTCCTCGTTTGGCTTCGGCGGCGTGGCTTACGGCAACGGCTTGTTTGTAGCAGGAGGATCGAACGGCGTGATTTTGACTTCGCCGGACGGGGACACCTGGACGCAGCGCAGTTCGACGATTACTTCCAGCATTACCAACGTGGACTATTTGACCCTGAACGGCAATTCGGCTTTTTACGCAACTACGCTCGGAAAATATGTCACTTCACCCGACGGAATGAACTGGACCAGCGTCGTGCCGACCGGCTTGGGAAGCAGCGAGTTCATTACGCAGGTGACTGTAGGCAATAACGGCACCCGCCTTGCCTTCTCGGGCAGCAGCGGCAAAGTTTATCACACCTTGGACGGATCTTCGTGGACCGGCATAACTCCGCAAAATCCGGACAATACCGGTGCAAACGGCGCCAACTTCCTCAAGTGGATGAACGACCGCTACTTTTTCATCGATATCCACGGTTACATCTGGACTTCTACAAATCTGACCAATTTCACCCTGCTCGGCACCCGGCCTTCCAAAATAAATTTCTCCGATAATTCGATACAAATGAGAAAAGGATTCTACGACGGTACACGTTATTATTTGTTCGGCAGCGAAGACAGTTATTACGGGCACGTCTATACGTCGACTGATGCCGTCAACTGGACGCGTCAGCCTTACGAAAGAGAACTGGTTGACCAAAATGCGGTGTTACTGAACGGAAAGTATTTCCTTTTCGGCAATGAAGGGATGAGTGTCTCGAATACGGGCTCGAATTGGGCCTACAAATGGGGAGGAACGTTTAGGGACGTCCTGCACGACGGCTCCAAGTATGTGGCAGTCGGCCGATTGGGCGCGGAAGGCACAATCTGGTCCTCTATCGATCTGACGGCCTGGACAAACCTTCCGATATCCGGTTCTGCGGCCGGAACTTATACAGCCGTCCAATATGGAAACGGACAGTATGTGGCAGTGAGCGAACCGAGCCACGGAGTCACGCGAATCGCAACTTCGGCGGACGGTATAACCTGGAATACGAGCCCAAGCCTGAAGGGGAACGAATCCTTCAGCGATCTGGCTTACGGCAACGGGAAGTTCGTAGCTTCCGGCAGCGAAAACAGCAAAGCCATCCTCCAGACTTCAACAAACGGGATCACCTGGCTCGAGGCGACGCTCCCCGGAACCGCCGCCGAATATATGCTCTCCGTTACGTATGTGAACAATCAATTTATCGCTTTGGGCCAAGGAGCGACAAGCGGACTTGTCCTCCTCACGTCGGCGGACGGAGATACCTGGGTGAACCGTTCCGCAAATTATCCCGAACCGACCGATACGCTCGAAAGTATCGTGTACGACGGAAGCCGATACATCGTAAGCGGCTACGACACCACGAATTATTTGCAGTTCTCCCGGACATCCGCCGATTTGCAGACTTGGTCGCAGCCTTCCTTGATCGGAGGATACAGCGCCCAGGTGGCCAAGAACCTGGCAGCCAGCGGCCCCAACTTGTATGCGCTTGTCACGGATGCGGACTTTAATACTTTTGTAAACTTCTCTTCCGACCAGGGGGCAACCTGGTCTCCGACATCGATTGTACCTGAAGGAGCCCAAGCCTATAGCCTTGTAAGCCGAAATAATCAAATGCTGGTCGCCGGAGTCAACAAGCTTCTGCTGTCGGCGGTTCTGGGCGCGAACGACAGCGAGATCAGCCCGGCCACCGCTTCTTTTGACAAGGAAGCGTCGGCCCAAGCCGATATTCCGGTAGCGCTGACGCTCAAAGGCAATACCTTGAGCGGTATCACAAACGGCGGTACGCCGCTGGTTGAAGGCGCGGATTACACGGTCAGCGGAAGTACCGTGACGATCGGCAAATCGTATCTGGCGCAGCAGCCGGTCGGTACGGCGAACCTGGTGTTCGGCTTCAGCGCCGGAGCCGCGCAGACCCTGGCGGTTACCGTCAGCGACAGCACTCCGCCTGCACCGAACGACAGCGAGATCAGCCCGGCCACCGCTTCTTTTGACAAGGAAGCGTCGGCCCAAGCCGATATTCCGGTAGCGCTGACGCTCAAAGGCAATACCTTGAGCGGTATCACAAACGGCGGTACGCCGCTGGTTGAAGGCACGGATTACACGGTCAGCGGAAGCACCGTGACGATCGGCAAATCGTATCTGGCGCAGCAGCCGGTCGGTACGGCGAACCTGGTGTTCAGCTTCAGCGCCGGGGCCGCGCAGACCCTGGCGGTTACCGTCAGCGACAGCACTCCGCCTGCACCGAACGACAGCGAGATCAGCCCGGCCACCGCTTCTTTTGACAAGGAAGCGTCGGCCCAAGCCGATATTCCGGTAGCGCTGACGCTCAAAGGCAATACCTTGAGCGGCATCACAAACGGCGGTATGCCGCTGGTTGAAGGCACGGATTACACGGTCAGCGGAAGTACCGTGACGATCGGCAAATCGTATCTGGCGCAGCAGCCGGTCGGTACGGCGAACCTGGTGTTCGGCTTCAGCGCCGGAGCCGCGCAGACCCTGGCGGTTACCGTCAGCGACAGCACCGTGATCCCGCCGCTTGAAGTTCCTGCCTTGCAGACCGTGACCGCAGGCAATGCCCAAGCTGCCCTGCAGTGGACTACAGTCGGCGGAGCGGACGGTTATCGCGTATATGTGTCGCAGCAGCCGGGCGTATACGGCGCCGAAGCGGCTTCCGTCAGCAGCTCTGTATACAGTTATGAAGCATCGGGTCTGACGAACGGTACCCCGTATTACTTCGTCGTCAAAGCCGTATTCGGAGGCGAACTGAGCGCCGCTTCCAATGAACGCAGCGCGACGCCGTTTACGACAGCGGGTGCGCCGACAAACGTATCGGCAGCAGCCGGCAGCGGCCAGGCTTTCGTATCCTTCACGCCTCCCGTCTCCGACGGAGGCCGTCCGATCACCGGCTACGAAGTGCTGGACGCGGAAGGCAAAGTTGTCGCTTCCGGAACATCCAGTCCGATTACCGTAACCGGCTTGACGAACGGTACGGCTTATACCTTTACGGTAAGAGCGTTGAACGAAGCGGGCAAAAGTGACGGATCCGCCCCTTCCAGTCCGGTATCTCCGGCCGCACCTTCCGACGGAGGCGGCAGTACGCCCGTCATCCCGACACCCGTCAATCCGACGCCTGTCACCCCAACACCTGTCAATCCGACGCCTGTCACTCCCGTAACTCCGGTCACTCCGAAGCCTGTGGGCGTCGATATCTGGATCAACGGACGCCAGGAAAAGATCGGGACGGCCAAGACCGAAACGGTTGACGGCAGCTCCGTAACGACGATTTCGGTGGATCCTACCCTGCTGGGACAAAAACTGGCTGCCGAAGGCGCCGGTGCCGTCATCACCATTCCTCTGCTCGGCAGCACGTCGGACGCCGTCGTAGGCGAACTGAACGGCGAAATGATCAAAGATATGGAGCAGAAACGGGCGGTGATCGAGCTTCGAACCGACGAAGCGACGTATACGCTCCCGGCGAGCCGGCTTCGTATCGATTCCTTGTTGAATCAGCTCGGACCGTCGAACCAGCTTGGCGAAGTCACGGTGCAGATCCGTGTGGGCAAGCTTACCGACAGCATGATCGATGTGGTGAATGCAGCCGCGGCGCGCGGCGGATTCACCCTGGCTTCCACGCCGCTCGACTTCTCGGTTAATGTCGTACTCAAAGACCGCACCATTCCCGTTACGTCGTTCGATGCCTATGTGGAACGCAGGATCGTTCTGCCGGCAGGAGTCGATCCGAACCGGATTACGACCGGAATCGTTGTCGGGCCGGATGGTACGATCCGCCATGTGCCGACCCGGGTAACCCGTGAGAACGAAACTTATTATGCGGTCGTGAACAGCCTGACGAACAGCGCCTACTCCATTATCTGGCATCCGGTCGAATTCGGGGATGTGGCCAACCACTGGTCCAAAGAAGCGGTTAACGACATGGGTTCGCGTCTGATCATCAACGGAACGGAAGAAGGCGTATTTAGTCCGAACCGCGAGATCACGCGTGCGGAGTTTGCCGCGATTGCGGTTCGCGCGCTGGGACTCAAAGAGCAGGAAGGCGGTATTTCCTTCTCCGATGTGGGTCCGTCGGATTGGCAGGATTCGGCTGTTCGTACAGCTGCCGCTTACGGATTGATCCAGGGCTTCGAAGACGGAACATTCCGTCCGAACGATCGGATTACCCGCGAACAAGCGATGGCTATCGTGGCCAAAGCAATGAGCATTACCGGACTCCAAGGCAAATTTGCCCCTGCGGATCCGTCGGATCTGCTCGGCGGTTACCGCGATGCCGATCAAGTCTCGAACTGGGCACGGGAAAGCCTGGCCGCCGTGCTGCAGTCCGAGATCGTATCGGGCAGAACGGCCACCAGGCTGGCTCCAAAAACCGATATGACACGGGCGGAAGCGGCGGCGATCATCGAACGTCTGCTGAAAGTGTCCGGCTTGATCTAAAAGCAAAAACAGCCGAAACTTCTTCGGCCGCTGTATCCCTATCCGCCTTCACAAGGCGGATAGGGATTTTTTGCGCGGGCCGACGCACTCTTTTCCTTGCCTATTCCGAAGAAAGGTCGATATATTTGTAGAAAGAAACCGCAAGCCTGCGCATGCGGGAAGGGCGAACGGTGCGAAGCGGAAACGCAAGACGAGGATACGGGGGCGGATACAAGATGAAAGCCGAACAGCGGCGCGAATGGATTATCAACGAGTTATACCGCAACAAAAAGGTACAGGTTTCGGCATTGGCGCAAACATTCGGGGTCTCGGAAGAGACGGTGCGCCGCGATCTGGATAAGCTGGAGAAAGAAGGCATCGCGCAGAAAAATTACGGCGGAGCCGTATTGAGCGCCCCGACCAATCTCGATCAATCCTATGCCAGCCGGCATGACCTCAATCTGGAAGCCAAACGCCGGATTGCCGGGTACGCGCTGGATCTGATTCACGACGGGGACAGCATCATGGCGGATACCAGCTCGACCGCTTTCGAAACGCTGCGGATGCTGGCGGAGCGGCGTTCGCAGCTGACGCTGATTACGAACTCGCTCGTCGCGCTGTCCGCGCTCCAGCAGTCGGGTCATCGGCTGATCGGCACCGGCGGGACGCTGGGCGCTTCGACCAGCTCATTCGTCGGCCCGGATGCGGCGCGGACGATCGAACGCTATAACGCGGACGTGACGCTGCTCGGCTGCAAAGCGCTGTCGATGCACGGCGGCATCTGCGATTCCAACGAAGCCGAGAGCGAGTTGAAGCTGCTGATGCGGCGCCAGGCGAACAAGACCGTTTTGCTGGCGGATCATTCCAAATTCGACCGCCTGGCTTTTATCCGGCTGTTCGACTTCGGCGATATCGACTTCGTCGTGACGGACCGCCCGCCGGCGGAAGAATGGAGCGACTTTCTGCGCGGACACGGAGTGACGCTGGTATGCGGGGTAGAAGCGGAAGATGAAGCGCTGCAGCCCGAGGATGAAGGGGAGAAGCGGCAGCGACGAGATGAAGGACAAGAGAAGGAATAAGTAGGAATGAAGGAAGTAGCGGCAAAAGAAACGATCCAGACGCAGACCTTGTCCCTTGTGGGACGGGGGCTGCGTCTTTTTAATGCGGGTAAGCGTACGAGTGGGAGGATTATGCCGGAAACTTCCACCCGTACGCGACCCGTTGTCCTTCCGTTTTGCTTCCGGGCGGCGGAAACTTGCATCCAATGCGCCGCCGTCGCGCGCTAACGGATCGAGGTGACGCTTAGAAGCACCTATCGGCGGTTCGATATTTTTAACGGAACGAGACGACGCTTAGACGCGAAAAAGAACGGATTCCGCCCCTTGTGAGCCATATTTGGGCGGCTAAGCGTCCGTACGATCCGTTAGAATTCCAAACCATCGGAAAATCGCCCGCTAACGGATATGCAATCCGTTAGCGGGCTGAGGGTTTGGACCTGGATAGTGGAAGGGCGCGCGGGGCGCGAACCTGCCGGGGATTTCATGCGAGCTTGGGGTTCGCATGGATAAGCAGGATTCTTGTCTATTTACGCTTCCTCTTTCATCCGCCTACACTGACGGGGCAGGACGGGACGAAAGAGGAGCGGGTTTCTTCGGAGACCGCTGCACGGGCATCGGCAGGATCGGCCGGCGGCTTCGGACGTTTCTTTTTCCGAACGAATCCAGGCAGCTCAAAGGAGTGACAAAATGGCTACGCTTACAAAAGTGAAACTTGAACAAACGATCGCCAAAGTTGTCGGGCAGATGAAAAATATGCGGGGATCGATCGAAGAAACGGCTCCGATCGGCATCATTTCGATGGAGAACTGGGAATGGCCGCAGGGAGTCGGGCTGTTCGCGCTGCACGGTTATTACCGGGAGACCGGCGATCGGGAAACGCTGCGTTTCCTTACAAATTGGTTTGACGCGCGTATTCAGGAAGGGCTGCCCGACAAAAACGTCAACACGATGTGCCCGATGCTGACGCTGACGTATCTGGCGGAAGAAACGGGACGTCCGGATTATCTGGATCTGTGCCGGGAATGGCTGGATTATGTGATGCACGATATGCCGAGAACGGAAGAAGGCGGCATCCAGCACGAGGTGACGGGCAGCGCGAACGAAGGACAGCTCTGGGACGATACGCTGTATATGACGGTGCTGTTCGTAGCCCGAATGGGCGTGCTGCTGAAGAACGATGCCTGCATCCAGGAAAGCGTGCGGCAGTTTCTTGTCCATCTGAAGTATTTGACGGACCCTTCGACGGGGCTTTTCTTCCACGGGTGGACGTTCCTCGAAGGCGGGCACCATTTCGCACGGGCGCTGTGGGCGCGGGGGAATTCCTGGTACACGGCGGGGCTGGTCGATTATCTGGACATGGCCGAGCAGCCGGAAGGCGTGCGGCTGTTCCTCCTGTCTTCGCTGCGGAGGCAGGCGGACAAGCTGATCGAGCTGCAGTCGCCCGAAGGCGCTTGGCATACGCTGCTCGACGATCCCGATTCGTATCCGGAGACGTCGGCCGCGGCTGCTTTTGCCTATGGCATGCTCAAAGCGTACCGACGGGGCGACCTGGACGCCAAACACCGCGACTGCGCGCTGCGTGCGCTGAATTACGTTCTGAGTTCGATCGACGAAGACGGGGTTGTACGCGGCGTGTCCTACGGAACCGGTATGGGCCGGACACTTCAGGAATACCGCGATATTCCGATTTGTCCCATGCCGTACGGCCAGTCGATGGCGCTGCTGCTGCTGGTTGAAGCGATGAAGCATGGGGACGGAAGCGCGGAAAAAGAAGCCTCGGAGACAAAAGCGGCAGCCGAAGCGCCAATCAGCCGTGCGAAAGGAGGGCGCCGGAATGAATGAACCGCGGAGAACAGGCGCTGCGCATGGAGATCCGCACGTCGCGGAATCCCGGCCGTCCGGTGCGCAGCCGGCGGCGGTCGCAGCGACCGGAGGGCCGGAATCCGCAGACGATTCCGGAAGCCCGGCCGATGCCGTCTTGGTCCGAGGCGGCATCGCTTTCCACGGGGCGGCCGAGCTCGAGGCCGCTCCTATGGGCGGCGTATTCCTCCGCCGCATCCCGCGCTCCGTACGCGAGCGTCTCGGCGCTCGCGGGCGCTTTATCGCAGCCGAGTCCACCGGCTGCGAGCTGCGCTTCGTCACGTCCTCGCAGACCGTGGACGTGACCTTGGCCCTGCCGGTGCAAGAGGGCACCGTCGCCGTGTACTGCGGCGGAATGTTCCATTCCGAGCACCGGCTGCAGGCCGGTTCGGTCCGCACGCTGCGGCTGCATGCGCCGCCGCGGCTGAAGACGGCCGACGCCCGCAGGCTGTCGGCTTCGGGCTTTGCGCCGGAAGTCTGGCGCATTCGCTTCGGGCGGGCCGAGGCCGTCTTCTGCGGCCTCGACGCCTTCGGCGAACAGGTCCGGCCGCCGAGGCCGGGCGAGACGCCGGAGCTGCGCCTGCTCGCCTACGGCTCTTCGATTACGCACGGCGGCGAAGGAAGCCGCTCGGCGTATATCGATCAGACGGCCCGGCGCCTGGGCGTCGATCTGTACAATATCGGCATGAGCGGCTCCTGCCTGTGCGAGCCCGAATTGATCGACTGGATCGCGGATCGGCGCGATTGGGACATCCTTTTCCTGGAGCTGGGCGTCAATATGAGAGACGGCATGGACGACGAGACTTTCCGGACCCGGGTCCGCTATACCCTGGAGCGGATCTCGGCCGCGCATCCGCTCCGTCCGATCGCCCTGACCACGATCTATCCGAATTTCGCCACACTGGGCGAAGGTTTCCCGGAAGCGGCAGCGAAAGAGTTCCGATTCAACGAAATCCTGCGCGAAGAAGCGCGGCGGGTAGGACATGCGAAGCTGCTGCCGATCGAAGGCGATACGGTGCTGGGCGATCCCGGCGGTCTGTCCTGCGATCTGATCCATCCCGCCGACGAAGGACATATCCGTATGGGAGAGAACCTGGCCCGCCGGTTGGCGCCTATGCTCGGAGCGCAGGTGCGCGGCGATTCCCGGTCCCGCTAGAGGACCGAAGGCTTTTTATCCGGATTAACCTCGCGCAAATCCCTCAACCGTGCGGTTTCCGGCAGATAAACACGAAAATGGAATATTGCGAATGCCGCTTTTTGAGGCTAACGTGACAAGCAGAAAGAGCTTGATCCAAGCTGTCGACAGACAAAATGAGAACGCTTACCAAGGAAAAGCCCGAATGAAAGCAAAGGAGGTTGCCCGTATGAAAGCCAACTCGGCCAAGCCTATCCGGCTGCAGGCGAAGTCGCCCGGACAGTCCCGACGGTTCTGGCACACGCAGCGGTTCAAGACGAACACGCCGCTGTGGATCATGTTTATTCCCGTCATCGTTTTTTATCTGGTGTTCAAATACGCCCCGATGGCCGGTCTTGTGATCGCCTTCAAAAATTACACGTTCTATGAAGGAATCTGGGGCAGCCAATGGGTCGGTTTTGCCAACTTCGAGATGCTGTTCACCCAGGCGCAGTCGCTCCAGATTATCCGCAACACCCTGCTGCTCAGCGTACTGAGCGTCGTGGTCGGGTTTCCTTTCCCGATCATTCTCGCCATTATGCTGAACGAGGTTCGCAAAAAGTGGTTCCAGAAATCGGTGCAGACGCTCGTCTATCTGCCGCACTTCTTCTCCTGGGTGATCGTGGGCGGCCTCGTCGTGACGATCTTCGCCCAATCGGGTATCGTCAATGCGGCGCTTGAGAAGCTGACCGGACAATCGTTCGCGTTCCTGTTCAGCGAAAGCTCGTGGGTCGCCATTTTCCTCGGATCGGGCATCTGGAAAGACGCCGGATTCAGCGCGATCATCTATCTGGCGGCGCTCACCTCCATCGACCCGAGTCTGTACGAAGCGGCGTCAATGGACGGAGCGGGCAAATGGAAGCAGATCCGCAATATCACGCTGCCCGGCATCAGCCCGACGATCGTCATTATGCTGATTCTGGCAATGGGGCGGGTGATGGAAGTCGGTTTCGACCAGGTCTATGTGCTGCAAAATTCCATCGTGTCGGGCATATCCGAAGTCATCAGCACCTACATTTACGCGATCGGTCTGCAGGGCGGACAATTCAGCCTGACGGCGGCGCTCGGATTGTTCGAATCGCTGGTGGCGTTCATTCTCGTACTGCTGACCAATGCGGTCGCGCGCCGATTCGGTCGGGGCCTATGGTGAAAAAGGAGGAACGATCATGAAATCGACCCGGGGAGAGCGTACGTTTTACGTGTTCAATTATGTGCTGCTGACGCTGGCCGGCATCTTGTGCCTGCTGCCTCTGCTGCATCTGGCCTCGCTGTCGCTCAGCGGCAAAAACGCGGTCATGTCGGGCTTCGTCACGCTTTGGCCGCAGGAGATCACGTTTGAATCCTACAAGCTGCTGTTCGAAGGCACGCCGGTGCTGCGCTCTTTCGCGAACAGCGTGCTCATTACGGTCGTCGGCGTGGCGCTCAGCATGGTCGTGACGATCTGCGCCGCTTATCCGCTGTCGCGCCGGGAATTCTACGGCCGCCGCTGGCTGACGCTCGCGATCGTGTTTACGATGCTGTTCACCGGCGGACTGATTCCGACCTATCTGGTAGTCAGTTCGCTGGGACTGGTCAACACGTACGGGGCGCTTTGGCTGCCGGCGCTCGTCAGTACGTACAATATGATGATTATGCGGTCCTTTTTCGAAAATGTGCCCGAAGAACTCATCGAAGCGTCGCGGATCGACGGATCCGGGGAGTGGAGGCTGCTGCTGCGGATTGTACTGCCGCTGTCGCTGCCCATGCTCGCCACGATCGGATTGTTCTACGGCGTGTATTACTGGAACTCGTTCTTCAATGTCATGATCTACGTCAACAGTCCCGAAAAACTCAATCTGACCGTGCTGATCCAGCAGATGGTGCGAAGCCAGGCCGTGCTGCAGGAGATCAACACGATGGATACGCAGCAGGCCAGCAACATTACGCCGGAAGGCATCAAAGCCGCCGGCATCATGATCATGATCATTCCGATGCTGATCGTGTACCCGCTGCTGCAACGTTATTTTGTAAAAGGGGTGACGATCGGGGCCATCAAAGGCTGAAGCAGGAGGCATACCGGAGATTTCCGGCGAACCCAGGACGTTTTTGTACAAAGTCGACAGCTTTCTAATCAGAGGAGGGTTATCCGTATGACCAGAAAAAAACTTGCCGCAGGCCCAATTGTTCGCAATGCCCGAAAATCCGCGTATGCGGCACTGGCTTTGGCCTTCGCCCTGAGCGCCGCGGGCTGCAGCGGGGGAGAAACGCCGGGAACAGGCAGCGCCGACGGGGAGACCGGAGCGGCGGGAGACAAACGCGGTTCGATCACCGTCTCGCTGTACGACCGCGGTACGGTTCCGGCGTCCGAAGGGACGATGGACAGCAACCGATGGACCAAGTGGGTCAACGAGAACGGGCCGGCGGATGTGAAATACGTGACGGTGCCGCGCTTCGAATCGCTGCAAAAGTTCAACGTGCTGTTCGCTTCGCGCCAGGCCCCGGATCTTATTTTCGAATTCGATACGGCTTACCAAGGCCAGCTCTACAATCAGAAACAGCTGATGCCGCTGGACGATCTGATTGCCAAGAACAGTACGGAATACAAAGCGATGCTGGAGAAATATCCGGCCATTCAAAAAGCGGCCACGATGGAAGACGGCAAGATGTATCTGCTCGGCCGTCCGATGGAGCTGACGCCGCAGCATTATCTGTTGATCCGCAAAGACTGGTTGGACAAGCTGGGGCTGGACGTGCCGAAGACGCCGGACGAATTCCTGGCGGTCGCCGAAGCGTTTACGCAGAAGGATCCGGACGGAGACGGACAAGCCAATACGGAAGGCACGGGACTTAGCTTCGTGGCAGGCATCATTTTGAACCATATGTACGGCACGGGCTTTACGCTGTTCGGCGAAGACCAGATCCCGTGGGTACTCGAAAACGACAAAGTTGTGCATGACTGGGAACGGATTCGCTCGGCAATCTCGTTCCAGCAGAAGCTGTACGACGCCGGCGTGGTGGACAAAGACTTCGTGACGGACAAAAACGGCGAGAAGCAAAAGCAGATGTGGATCTCCGGCAAGCTCGGCATTTACGGCAGCAACGGCGCGGATGTCGGTTCGTACGAAGCGCTCAAGCAGAATGTGCCGGATGCCGAAGTGATCGCCATGCCGCTTCCGGAAACGGAGTTCGGCAGCTACAGTCCGCTCCTCAGCAGTCCGGTGCAGATGACGGGGATGGTGAACGCATCGGCCAAAGACCCTGTCTCCGTCATGAAAATGATCGATTTTATGGTCAGCGACAAGTACACGAACACGATCCAGAACGGTATCGAGGGCGAACATTACACGAAAACGGACGACGGACGCGCCAAGCCGATCGATCCGGAGAAAAATAAAACGGAGCTGGAATATAACCGCGATATGGGCATGCTGACTCCACTGATCGGCAAAAATTACGGTCTCAAAAACAAAGTCAGCCCGACGGACGCCGAAAAAGACTTCATCAAAATTTACGAGCAGGCGGAAGCCGCTTATATGGACCCGGCCCGTCCGATGGTCGGCATCACCCAGCGCGCGTACCTGCCGCTGCTGCCGCAAAACCTCGCCACAATCAACACCAACGCCAACAAAACGATGCTCGATATGGCGATGCAGACGATCGTGGGCGGCGGCGGACAGGCGGCGGTCGACAAGTTCATCAGCGATTCCCAGGCCGTATGGGACAAAGCCGGCGGCGCGCAAATCGACGAATTCTACGCGACCTGGTATGCGGAGAACAAAGACGACGCTATTCTGATGAGCGATATTTACGAGATGGGCAAGCAGATGAAAGAGCAGCAGTAAAACGAAGCGGAACCGACCGAACGGAAAGGAGGCTCCACATTGAACGATTGGACACTGCGCACGATGCGGCAGATTTACGAAGAAGAATCGGCCGGCATCGTGATCGAAGACGGGCTGGTCCGGTATGACCGGCCCGGCCATACCCGGCAGATCGCGCATCTGCCTGTCTGCCACGAAGGGCGGTATTCGGCCGGCTATTATGCGCTTGAGACACTGTTGGAATCGAAAAACGCGCTTGGAGCGTCCGCCGGTTCTTCGGGGCGTTCCGCCGCGCAGCGGCTGGAGACGCTGCGTGCGCTGGAGCGGCTGCAAATTACGGATCCGGAAGACTCGTATTACGGAGCTTTCCGCTGGTATGCGGAAGAATCCGCCGTGCAGGATTCGAACGCGGCGTTCTTCATTTTGATGCCTCTGGTATCGCTGAGGCTGCGTGCGCCCGCAGCTGTGCCGCCCGAACATACGGACGCGATCGACGGCATGCTCCGGCATGCGGCGGCCTGGTTCGAACGGGAATGCCGCGAACCCGAATTGTATTATCCGAACAAGACGATGAGCGACGGAGCGATGCTGCTTGCGATCGCTTCGCTGCTCGGCGACGAGGCCCGTCTGGAACTCTCGATGCAGTATTTCGAGCGTTGGGCGGATTATACCGCTCGCAGAGGCTGGGGCTGGGGCGAGAATATGAGCCTGGTCTATCAAAGCGTGATGCTGAACGCTCTGGAAATCGCGCTGCCGCTGCTGCAGGAACGCCGGCCCGAACTGGCGGAACGGCTGGACGGCCATCGGAGAACGCTGCTCGATATTTTGCTGTTCCATGACGGGTACGAATTCGTTCCGACGATTCGCAGTTACAACTTCGGCGGCGAAGTTCGCCGTTCGAGTCTGGCCTGGCTGATCGCCGGCGTAACGGGCACGGACGAGCCGGAGAACAAGGAGGCTTCAAGCGGAGCGGACGGCCCGGCGCAGCTTCCGTTTCAGGCCAACGATTTTCCCGCACTGCTGCTGTTCGAAGGAGCTTTTCAAGCCCAAGGAACAGGGAGTGCGGCAGGGGCTGGGGCCGGAACGGCAGCGGCGGGCGGCATCGCAGCCGGAGACCTCGGCGGCGCACCGGAAGAGCTCACAGGTACGCCGGAAGGCGAACGGCTTCCCGTACCGCGGATCCGCCGCGAAAAAGTCTTCGACGATACGTACGCGTACAGCTGGATCGGCCGCCGGACACGGCTCGGCAGCCTGAATGCGTTCCCGGCCATCCCGGGCAGCTATCAGCACGAGTCGTGGGGCCTCGGCTGGCAGAGCTTTCCGCTGTCGGCAGCGGCCGAAGACGGACAGGTCTCGTATGCCCGCTGGTCTGTCGACGACGGGCATACGATCCGGACCCATCCGGCCGAAAGCTACAAGACGGCTTACCTGATGCCGGCGCTGTTCCGGCAGCGGCCGTATCCGCAAGTCCGTACGTATGCGGCGCAGAGCGAATACGCGCTGCTTGCGGTCCGGACGCTGGAGAACGTGCGGCAGCCTGCGGCGGAGATCGCCGACGAGTGGATCGTGCACCGTTTTGAAGGCCGTCCGGTCGAGGTTGCCGGCGGCGACGGCCGGCTCTGGCAGGTTCTGCGTTATCCGGGCGCGGCGATCGCGATCGCGCCGCTGCTCGGAATCCGATCCGGCCGTACAGACAGTCCTGAGGAAAGCGGGAATGCTGCGGAGCACCGTCCCGGCGTGCTGCATGCGGAACGCGCGGACGGGTGCCTGAAGCTGCGCCAGGTTCTATACGACGGCGCCGGCGGCCCCGTGCAGACGATCGTCGCGCCGCGCCTGGAAGCCGGCTGGGCCGTATTGTGCCTGGATGAAGCGGCGGGCGAAGACGCCGTGCGTGCCCGGCTCGGGAATATCGCGATCGAAGACGAGGTGCTGGACGATCGCGAAGTGCCGCGCGGTCCGCATGAACGCATCCGTCGGATCCGACTGCTGGAAAGCGGCAGGGAACAGGTTCTGCTGCGGGTTGACCCGCATGAACAAGACTGATCCAAGAACCCGGTTCACGATAAGCAAAGCCGGCCGCGATTATATACTGCGGCCGGGAGAGCCGAGCCAAGACTCGGCCGAAGATCCGTTTCCGATCGGTTTCTGAAACGCAGTCGACGACTTCAAGACAGCGGTTTTCGCTTTGGACTGTGCTATTCAATCCCGCGAATACGCGGAAGGAGATGAAACATGAACAAGAAATTAGGGAAACGGATCCAAGCGTGTATGATGGCAGCCGTCTTAACGGCGGGTATGCTGCCGGCGGCAGGGATGACCAGGCAGGCCGACGCGGCGGAAAATCCGGCACTGTCCGTGCGGGAAGAAGCGGATTCGGCACAACCGGTATCCGGCGGGAACCGGGCGGTCGAAGTTCCCGAACCGGAGAATTCCGATTCCGAAGCTTCCGGCTCCCAAGCTCCCGATTCCGAAATTCCGAATGCCGAACTTCCCGCCGCCGAAGCTCCGGATACGGAACTTCCCGGGTCGGGCACTCCGGACTTCCAAGTTCCCGCAGAGCCCGGGCCTGCTGCCGGCCCCGGAACCGCAGCCCAAACTTCGCTCTCTTCCGCTTCGGTTGTGGCGGATACTTTCGAGTCCGGCACGGCAGGCGCTCCGCCGGCCGGCTGGTCGATCGGAAATCCTCCGTCCGGCGTAACGGCGCTCATCGCGGAATCGGCGGAACGGGGCGGCAAAGTGCTGAAGATCAATCAGGCCGCGCCTGTCGCAGCCGGGCATAATTTCCGGCGCAATGCCGCCGTCACGACCGGTCGGAGCACGCTGGCGTACAGCTTCAGCGTCGATTCGACGAACGCGGTCATCTATCTGCCCACGCCAAGCGTAGCGGAAGGGTCCATGGTTCAATTCGCGCTTTACGGAGGCGAAATCAGCTACAAGAAAAAGGAAGTCAACGGCTGGACGAAGCTGATGCCGGTCGCGGCGGGAACCTGGTACGACGTAAGGGTCACCATGAACAGCTCCGGGAGCACTTTCGATCTCGACGTTGACGGCCGCCGTCTGCTGACGAAGGAACCGCTGACCCGCGGAGGTCCCATGCAGTCCTTTTACTTGTCGGTGTATAGGGAAAATGCCGGGTCCGCCAGCTTCGACGACATTATTGTAAACGGATACATCGCGGCGTCCGGCGCTTCTTTCGCTCAAGCACAGTATGAGGTCGCGACCGGCCGCGATATCGATACGTCTCTGAATTTCCAGCCTGCCGATGCGACCGACCGCAGCGCCGTTTACTCGTCGGCCGACGAGAGTATCGCGACGGTTGACGCCGCAGGGCGCGTACACGGAGTCTCGCCGGGTACGACGGTAATCACGGCGCAGCCCGACGAACCGATTCCCGCAGCCGAAACGACGGTCGTCGTCGCGGATGTTCCGGCGACCGGCATCACGATCCAGCCGCTGCCCGGACCGATTCCGACCGGATCGCGCATTCTGCTGCAGGCGACGATCGAGCCCGAAGACACGACGGAAGCGGAGCTGCAGTGGAGCTCCGCCGACGAGTCGATTGCGACGGTCGACCGGTACGGCGAAGTGACCGGCGTCTCTCCGGGGCAGACGACCCTTTCGGTCGCTTCGGTGAACGGGACGGCGGAAGCTTCGGTGCCGGTGACGGTAGCGGCGCGCACCGTCATGGCCGAATTGTTCGTGTCGCCGCAGGGCAGCGATACGAATACGGGCACGCAGTCGGCACCGTTCGCCACCATCGAACGCGCGCAGCAGGAGGCCCGTGCGCTGAACGACAATATGACCGGCGATATCGTGGTGAATCTGGGCGCAGGTACTTTTGCACTCGACGAGACGCTGAACTTCGCGCCGGAGGATTCCGGCACGAACGGGCACTTTGTCATTTACCGCGGAGCGGGCGGCGAAGAGACCGTCATCAGCGGAGGAAGCCGGATCACGGGCTGGGCCGAAACCGTACCGGGCAGCGGCATTTACCGTGCACCCGCCGGAAACGGTCTGCAGACCAGGCAGCTGTTCGTCGATGGCGTACGCGCGGTGCGGGCACGCAGCGAGGGCGGTCTGAATCGCCCGAACCAGATCGCGACCGGCTATACGTCGCGGGATACGGAAATCGCTTCATGGAGCGATGCGGACGAGCTGGAGCTGGTATTCGAAGACGTCTGGACCAATTCCCGCGTCCGGGTCCAATCGGTGACGCAGGCGAACGGCCTGGCGCAGATTACGCTGCGGGAGCCGGGATGGACCAATGTCAAAAATCGTACCCAGACGTCCGCTACGCTGCCCGTCTATTACGAGAACGCGATTGAGCTGCTCGACGAACCGGGCGAATGGTATCACGACCGGGATGCGGGTTATCTCTATTACATGCCGCGCGAATGGGAGAACCTTGCCGACGCCGAAGTCATCGCGCCCGGACTCGAAAAGCTGGCTGCGATCACGGGCGGCTCCGCCGACAATCCCGTACGCAATTTGAATTTCGAGAACGTGGCCTTTATGTATTCGACCTGGATGCGTCCGAGTACGGACGCCGGCCATTCCGACGCGCAGAACAATCATCTGCGGTACAGCGGAACGCCGGACCAACTGGCGCCGGCTGCGGTCGAAGTGGAGCTGGCAAACACGGTCAACTTTACCGGAACGACATTCGCCAAGCTCGGCATTACCGGGCTCCGGATGCAAAACGGCGTGCAGAACAGCCGGGTCGAAGGCAGCCGGTTCTACGATTTGTCGGGCGGAGCCGTGAACGTGGGGCAGCCGAACTCGTCGGACCGGAACGTATATAATCCGGAAGATACGCGGCTGAGCATGAAGAACAACGATATTCTCAACAATGTCATTCACGATATCGGGGTCGATTACAAATCGGCGGCCGCCGTATCCGCGGGATATCCGCTGGATATGGAAATCAGCCACAACGAGATGTACAATCTGCCTTACAGCGGTGTGCATATCGGATACGGCTGGAACAAAGATTTCGATCCGGTTACCCAAAATGTGAAAATCGAGAACAATCTGATCTATGATTTAATGGGAATGGGTCTGCACGACGGAGGCGCCATTTACACGCTGGGTACAACCGGCGGCACCGCGGCGGAGAAGAATCTGGTTCGCGGCAATTATATCCGCAATCAGCTTGAAGCGAACGCGGCGCTGTATACCGACGAAGGATCGGCTTACTGGAAGTTCGAGCGCAACGTGATCGATCTCAAGGACGCGCCGCCCTGGACGTCTCCCGTCCGTTGGGCGATGGCTTACGTGCCTTCGATCCATGACGTGGAGTACGTGGACAATTACACGACGACGAGCACGTATACCAACAACGGCACCGGTGTCCTGTTCGAGAACAACACGGTTGTACCGGATGCGAACTGGCCGCAGGAAGCGCAGGCCATCGCCGACAAAGCCGGACTTGAATCCGCTTACGGCGCTTTGAACGACGGGGAAATCGGACGCTGGAGCGTAGAAGCGGCCGAACTGGCATCGGGAACAAGCGAAGTTCTTGCTCCGGTCAAGCGCGGCAGCAGGGACGAGATCCTGAGCGCCGCCGGAGCCGGGCTGTTCTACCGCAGTACCGATCCGGCCGTCGCGACGGTCGATGCCCAGGGAGAAGTTACCGGCATAGCGCAGGGAACCGCGGAGATCGAAGTATTGATTATCGAAGGCAGCGTGCTGCGGATTCTGAAGGCGCCGGTGCAGGTGGACGATGTACTCGAAGGCATTGCTCTGGAAGGCCATCCGGGCGGAGTCGCCCATATTCGCCAAGGACAGGTGCAGCAGGCCGAGCCTTACGGTACAACCCGGTTCGGAGACCGCGAGGAGATCGGCACCGTGTCTTATGCAAGCGCAAATCCGGCGATCTTCACGGTGAGCGCATCCGGCGAAATCACCGGGCAGGCCGTCGGTACCGCCACCCTTACGCTGACGGCAGCTCTTCCCGGAGGAGGGACTTTGTCTTCCGATTATACGATCCGGGTCTGGAACGAACAAAGTGCCGACGTTCATTCCCTGCAGGCGGAAATCGGCGATCCGGAAGGCTGGTATGTGAAAACGCAGGCGAACGGTCTGAGCGAACTGGAAAACGGTACGCTTGCACTTCGGGCTCCGGCCGGATATATGGCGTATGCCGACCGCAAATTCCAGAATGAAATGCTGAAGTTCGATCTGCGAATCGACGATGCGGCCAATTCGGCCAACTGGTACGCGATGATGCTGGGCAGCCAGGATATTACCCAGAACTACAATACCGGCACGATGTATCTCGCGATTACGAACAAGGACAAGATCGAGCTGCACCGGTTCAACGCCGGCAAGCGTACGATTCTGTACGGATCGCTCGATAAAAACAATACGACTCCGGGCCCTGCCGGCTTCGGCGTACCGAACACCATGCTGGCGCTGGGGCAAAAACATACGCTCGAAACCGGTCTGTTCCGGGAAGCGGGCGGCGTCCGGATCATCTTGAAGTCCGACGGACAGGAAGTGTTCAATTACCTGGACACGTCGGAAGACGCGATCGGGGAAGCGGGGCATCTGGGCTTCATCTCCCGGCAGCGCGTAACCGAACTGTCGGACTGAGGCGAAGCGGCGAATCTGCCGGGCACTGCGGCCGCCAGACGAAGAGGGGGAGTGAAGCATGCACAAAAAGTGGCTGTACCGGCTGATCCTGTCGTATCTGCCGATCTTGTTCGCGGTCGTATCGTGCCTGATGATCGTCTTCTTCATGACGCTGAGCGAGACGGTGCGCAAGCAGACGCTTCAGGCAAACGGGATCTACGCGCAAAATGTCGTGCAGGTCGTCGACACGGCGCTGAGAGGGATCGAAACGCCGGCCGTCAAAGGCGTGCTGCTGAACGATCGGGTGAGCGCCTTTTTCGCGGAATCGGTCTCGACTCCCTACCGCGATTACGGCGTCACGGAAGCGCTGCTCGATTTCATGTCCCCGCAGCCGATGATCGATTCCGTTTATTTGTACCGCAGGGCCGACGACAAAGTGCTGATGCAGTCTTTCTCCTCCACCCTGCCGGCGTTCGGAGACCGCGGATTTATCGAGCGGTCGCTGAGCCTTCCGCCGAATGCGCCGATCTGGAGCGGACTGCGGCAGATGAAGCTGTTCCCGGGTGACCGGGAACAGCGTTCTGTTGTCTCGCTGAGCAAACAGATGCCTTATTTTTCGGGGGAACAGGGATTGATCGTCATCAATGTGCGCAAAGAGTCGATCCAGTCGCTGATCCAGGAGACGGGCCGCAGCAGTGCCGACGTCTGTATCAAAGACCCGGCGGGCGGCATGATCGGCGGTTCGGAAGCCAGCTGCTCGGACGAAGGCGAACGGGAGAAAATATCGCTGCAGTCGCCTTATACCGGCTGGACCGTGGAAGTGCGGCTGGCCAGCGCAGGCGCGTTCTCGGTCCTGTCCGTGTTCGCCAATGTGTGGGCGCTGCTCGGGTTTGCCGCCGTGATCGGCGGGATTGCCGCGATGACGTATATCAGCCACCGGCATTACCGGCCGCTCGGACAGGTCATGAACCGGATCGCGGCGCTTGCGGATCAGCACCGGGAACGCGGCTTGTTGGCTCCGAAGCAGAATGACGACGAGTTTGCTTTTATCGAACGGTCGCTGGAGAAATTGATCCGTCAGGCCAACGATTACGAACGCCAGCAGGCGGAAGGACTTCCTTACCGGAGAGCCTACGTGTTCAAAGAACTGCTGGAAGGAAGCCGCGACCTGCTGCCGGAAGAGTGGAGCCGGGAAACGGAAAGCGTGGGCGCTGGCGGCGAATATGAAGACTGTGTGGTCGGGGTGGCCGAGATCGACGCCTACGCTTCGCTGTCGGCGGAGCATTCCGCCCGGGATCTGGCGCTGTTCAAGTTCATGCTGCGCAGCGTCATCCAGGAGATTGCGGACGAAGGCGGCGAGCCGCTCTGGATGGAGTGGATCGGGCCGGACCGGCTGGGCATGCTGTATCGCCGCCGTCCGGGTGCGGACCGTCCGGCCGATCCGGCGAGACTGGCCGCGATGGCGCAGCAGGCGGGCGGCTGGCTGAAACAGAACGTGAAATTCACGGCGACGTTCGGGTTCGGCGGAGCGGCGGAGAACCTGCCCGGCATTCCGGTCTCGTACCGCAAAGCGCTGGCTGCGCTGGACCGCAAATTGGCGGAAGGCCCGGCCAGGGTCTATGTCTTCGGCCGCGCCGGCGAAGAAGCGGTCCGGGGCGAAAGCATGGACGCGCTGGTCCAGACGGTGCGGGAAGCGGCGCTGGCTTTCCGGCTGGGCAGCGGAGAATGGGAAGAGCTGACCGAGCGGTTCTTCGCGCAGATCGCGGCAGGCGGCTATTCCAAAGAAGATATCGTCCGCCTGCTGCGTCTGCTGCGGGCCCAGTTCGGGCGGGAGATGCAGGAGCTTCCGCCGCCGATGCAGGAGATCTGGAACGGCTGCGAGCTGCGGGGGATTCCGTCTGCGCCGGAAGGTTTCGAATGGATCGGCGAGCTGCGCGGTCCGCTGTTCGACTCGCTGCGAGAAGCGGAAGAACGGCTGCGCGAAGGCCGGATGAACCGGGAGCATTACGATCTGGCGAACCGGATGAAAGCCTATGTGGCGGAACATTACGGCGATCCGGACTTTTCGCTGACGCAGATCGGCGAAGCGTTCGGCGGCAATACCAAGACGATCAGCCGGATCTTCAAGGAAGAGATCGGAGAGAAGTTCGTCGATTACCTGACCCGTCTGCGGATGGACGAAGCGAAGCGCCTGCTCGTCGAGACCGACGAATCGGTGCAGGGGATCGCGGAGAAAGTCGGGTATCTGTATCCGATGTCGTTTATCCGGGTATTCAAGAAGCTGGAAAACCGGACGCCCGGCGAGTACCGCAAAGAACACGAGGAACAGACGCGGCAGAAACGGGGCGGATAAAACCGGGGAGGAACGTGTCATGGAAAGACGAATGTACCGGGCCTGGAGCCCGGATGTCCAGGCGGCGCAGGCTTATTTTCGGGAAAGGAACGGCCGGGCCGCAGAAACGGAAAGCGCGATGAGGCAGGCCGGAGCGCTGCGCGTCGACGTATTCGGCGCAGGAGGAAGCTGGCTGATTTACGCGGAAATTGCAGGCCGGACCGTGAAGGAGCCGGGAGCCGCGAACGGGGAGGTTCATGGTTTTGAACCGGCCTTTCTTTTTCCCGAAGCGGCTTCGGTGCTGTCCGCGTGGCCGGGAGAAGCGGCACCCCGTTTGTTTGCGCGGATGGCGGATATTTTTCATTACCAGCGTCCGGCAGGCCGCGAACATTGGAGAAGAAACGGCGGGACCGAAGGGTATGGGCGGATCGCAAGGCTTAAGCCGGATCAGGTCGCGAGCTATGTTTTTTACCATTATCAATACCAGGAAGAAAAGCCGGGCGACGGCGATAAATACGGGATCATCGGTCTGCATGAGAATCTGCTGTTTTTCTACGCGGAACGTCCTTCTACAGTTGAACCGGCGCCTTATGCGGGCAGGTTGAAGACCTCTTCTACGCCGGAAGACTGGGGAGCGGTAATGCGGCCGCATTTTATCGAATGGGAGCAGGCGGAAGAAAGCGAGCGGATCTGGCTGAATCTGGACCGGGTACTCGCAGCTCGGCTGCCGGAGGAGGAATGAGGATATGCCGAAAAAGGAAGCCGGATGGATCGGAGAAGGGAGAGCGGCCGGGCAGGCGGGCGGCCTGCGCAGCCGGATCAGCCTGAACGGAGAATGGGAGTTCATGCCGCTGTACGATCGTCCCCGCGGGCTGTCGCTGCCGGACAAGATCCGTTACGAGCGGGAAAAGGTGCGTGTTCCGTCCAGCTGGCGGGGTTCGTACGAGCCGGAGCCGGGCCGCACGTTCGGCAGGATCGCCGAATACGGCTTCGAATTGTTCGCCCCGTTCGGGTATCCGCCCGAGTGGGACCGCGCGGAAGCCGGAGTGCTGCGCCGGATGGTGGATGTGCCCCGGGAATTTGCGGGGCGCCGGATCGTCCTGCGCCTCGACGGAGTCATGCAGCAGGCCGCCGTGTATCTGGACGGACGCAAGCTTGCGGCATGGCGGGACGGTTATCTGCCGCTGCGCCTGGATATCACGCATGGGGTTCGCGCCGGAGAAACGCATGAGCTGCAGGTGGTCTGTGCCGGTTTCGATCAGGCGGTTCTGCCTTCGGGAGCGCTCAAGGTGACCGGACTGACCGGTTCCTGGTTCGGTTATCTGGCCCGGGGACTGTGGCAGGATGTCTGGCTGGAAAGCCTGCCGATCATGGCGCTGGAACGGATCGCGATCCGGACTTCGGTGCGTCAAAACCGCTTGGACATCGATGCGTTTGTCGGCCGCTTGGAAGAAGAGACGCTGCCGTCCGGGATAGAAAAAGCCCGGTTCACCGTGAAATTGACGGTGCGCCGTCGGGACCGGCCGGACGATCCGCCGGTGCTGGCGGCGGAAACGTCACTTGCCGCTTGGGACGGCGAAGAAGGGGAGGGGCGGCCCGGGGAAAGCGAACCGCCCCGCCTGTGCCAGAACGACAAGCGCCCGATGAGCGGTGCGGCATCGCTGCGGCTGGACTGGAGCGGCGCCGAGCTGTGGAGCCCGGATTCGCCGGTGCTGTATACGGCCGAACTGGAACTGTGCGCAGCGGGCGAAACGATTGATCGTTTGGAAGAGAGTTTCGGGTTTCGGGAGTTCTGGAGCGAAGGGCCGATCTTTAGGCTCAACGGGATTCCTCTGCGGCTGCGCGGGGATTCGTGGCATTTTCAGGGACCGATGCAGCAGACCGAAGAGTATGTGCGAACCTGGTATGCGATGTGCCGCGAAGTCGGCGTCAACTGTATCCGACTGCATGCGGAGCCGTATCCGGAATATTTTCTGCGGATCGCCGACGAGACCGGCATGCTGATCGTCGACGAGACCGCGATCTACGGATCGGGCAAATCGATGGCGGCGGATCATCCCGATTATATCCTGAATACTCTGGAACATGCGGAGCGTCTGGTGCTGCGGGATCGCAATCATCCGTCCGTGATCTTGTGGAGCGTGGAGAACGAGATGCGCTGGGTAGACGGGCGGGACGAATACAAACGGCATATCCCGTTCCTGATCGACCGGATGCGCCGGCTCGATCCGACCCGGCCGATCATGGCGGAAGGCGACAACCGCCTGCTGGCCCGGGAACAGACGGAAGTCGAGAGCCGGCACTACAATATCGACGGCACGATCTCGCAGTGGGACCGGAAGGTGCCGCTGACTTTCGGCGAACACGGGGGCTGGTGGTACATCTGTCCCCAGAACGCCAGTATGTATACGGGAATGAAAGCTTACCGGCATACCGACGAAGCGGCGGCAGGACTGGCCGAAAAAGAGCGGCTGTTCGTCGAATATGCGCGGCGGCAGGACGTCTCCGGACTCTCGACGTTCAACTTCGCCCATTACTTTATGCGGGCCATGCCCGAGCGGGATATTCCGCTGGAGTGGAACGAGCTGGAGTCTCCCGGTGTCAAGCCGGCTTTTGTGCCGGCGTATTCGCTGACGCTGAATAACGGTCTGCTGCCGCCGGAGTATCCGGCTTACCGGCCGAACCCGGCTTTTGCCGTCATGCGGGAAGCTTTTCGTCCGGCGGCGCTGATCGCGGCGGAATACGATCACAGCTTCTATGACGACAGCCCGATCGTACGCCGTTTCGATGTGTATAACGACACGCTGCGTGCCCGGGACGTCCGAATCGAATTCGAAGCGAAGCAGGGCGGATATACGATCCGCTGCGAGACGATCCGGTTCAGGCAGCAGCCGGCCGAACGCAAACTTGCGGTATTTCAATGGGTGCCGGAACGCGTGGTGGCCCGGCCCGGGGATACGGCCTGCGCTGCGGGGCTCACGGAATCGGAGTCCCGGGAAAGTTCGACGGGAGAACGGCCCTTGGCAGGGTCGGCGGGAGAAGCGTCGGAACTGATCGCGACCTTGTATCACGACGGCGAGCGGGTACACGAAGTGCGCAAAATCTACAAGATCTTCTCCGCCGGAATCAAAAGCGAGCCGTTAACGCTCGCCGCGGAATGCCGGTATCTCGGCGGGGAAGCCGATTATGCCGCCTTGCGAACGCTGCTGCCCGGCTGCCGGGTCGCGCACGCCGATGATCTGGAGCATCTTCCGGAAGGCGGTCTGCTGGTGATCGGCAGCCGGATCCGCGACGAAGACGGCCGGATCGAACGCGGCGTCCGCGCATTCGCTGCCCGAGGAGGCCGCCTGCTCATCCTCGAGCAGGATCGCTTCTCGATCGGCCGCCTGACGCTGAGCCGCCGGGACTTTATCCGTGCCCATTCGGGCAGCTATGATCATCCGGTTCTGGCCGGATTCGGCGACGAAGACCTGATGTTCTGGGACCCGGAGCTGCGCGAAGACGGGCCTGTGCCGATCATTACGGCCGCATTCGAGAAGCCGGCGGCGGGCGATTACCGGCTGCTGCTGGAATGCAGCGCCGGCGATTTCGGCGACGGCGGCGACTTGTGGACGCCGCTGCTGGAATACCGCGGCGGCCGGGGTTATATGCTCGCCAGCCAGCTGGGCCTGACGAGCCGCTTCGCGCGTGTGCCGCAGGCCGCCCTGCTGCTGCGCCGCCTGCTGATCCAGGCGGCAGGCGCCCGGCCTGCCGCGGCCGCTCCCGCTTCGCCGGGAGCCGAACGGCTGCCGGTCCGCTTCCTCGGTGCGCGCGGCGGCATGAACGAGCTCTTCCTGTCGGCGCTGCGCCTGCCGTACGAACCGCTCCGCCGCGGCAGCGATCTCGCCGCTCTGGCAGCCCGATTCCCGTCCGGCGATTCTTCCGCCGCCCGGACCGCGACCGGCCGCTCCGCGCCGCCCGAACCCGCTGCGCCGTCCTCCGGCGGCAGTGGGCCGGAGGACGGCGCCCCGCCTGCCGGCGCCTTGTCCGCGCCGCCCGGCTTGCTGCTGATCGAACCCGGTCTGCTGCGGGAGACCGGAGCGCCCGAGGCGGCCCGTGCCTTCGCCGAAGCCGGCGGCACGGTTCTGGTGCTGCCGTGCGACGAAACGCACGGCGAAGCGCTGTCGCGTCTATTGGACCGCCCCGTTACGGTGACGGCCCACGAGACTTACCAGCTGGAGGCGGACTATGCCTGTCCGCCGGCCGCGGGCCTGAGTCCGGCCGATCTGTTCGGCCTGGACAAAGTGCATCTCTCGCCGCGGGATGTCGAGAACCTGCCGCTCGGCCTGCACCGGATCGAAGCCTCCGGCGTCCGCGCCGTCTGCGTCAGCGTCGAAGGCACGGCATGGAAAGATTATTTCGTACGCAAGCGCACCGCCGAATACAGCCGCCTGGCGCTGGTCGAACTGAACCGCGACCATGCGCGCAAGCCGGGGAATTTTGTGGTCGGGCTTGCCGTCGGCGCGGGTTCGATCGTCTGCTCGCAGATTCCGCTGCGCCCCGCGCTCGATAAGAGCCTGCGTCTGTATGCCCGCCTGCTGGCCAATCTGGGCGCGGCGTTCGAAGACGGTTTATGGAACAGCGTCAAGAGCGACGGGCAGCTTGCCGTCGAATCGATGATGGCGCTGCCGTGCGAACCTTATCGCGACGAAGAAGCGATGCGCGCTTATTACGCCGACCCGCAGTTTACCCTGAACAATCTGGGAGAAGGCCTGTACGGCTGGATGAAAAAAAAGGAACGCAGTCCCCGAGACGGCCTGATGCGAATCGGCGGTTCGGCTGGCGGACTATGGTTCTTGAGCGCTTTTGTCGAGGTTCCGGAAGCGGAAGATCCCGCCGATCGGGCGCCTCTTCCGCAGGCCGGCCAAACTTCGGCAGAGCACGATGCGCCGGGTCGTCCGGCGCGTCTGCGCCTTGCGGGGAATCCCGTTTCCGCCGAAGCCTGGCTGAACGGCGAAGCGCTGGCGCCGCCTTATGACATGCGGCTTCTGCCCGGTTTCAACCGCCTGATCGTCGCGGCGCGCGGCGGGGAAGAAGATATCCGGCTCGGCGTTTTCTTCGAACATCCCGACGGCCGTCCGATGGACGATCTGCGCTACCGGATGACTATCGACGAGATCGACCCCAAATAGAACGGGGTCTTCGGGCCAACCGGAATCCGAACATTATTCAATCGAAGGAGTGATTCACGAATGGAACCTAACGGATCTTCGCCCACTTCCGGCCCGGACAGCCAACGTTCGGGTACGCTCTCCGCACTCGGCCCCGCCGCGGCTTCGGCTGTCGGCCGGGCAGCGCTGTCGGCGGCACGTTCCGCTTCCGCGGAAACCGAACCGGCTGCCCGCTTGGCGGATGAATCGGAGGCTTTGACGAGACAACCCTCCCAACCTTTTTCCCGTCCCGATCCCCTGCCCGATCCGTCCGAACGCCGGGCCGACGGTACTTATGCTTTTGACGACGAAGCCCGGGAAGTCCGGTTTTACCGTCATGATCTGCCTACGCCCTGGATGAATTATTTGTCCAACGGCACCTTCCATATGATGCTGTCGCATGCGGGCGGCGGCGTCGCTTTCTACAAATCGCCGCAGATCTGGCGGATTACCCGCTACCGCTTTTTCCATCTGCCGACCGACCGTTCCGGGCCTTATCTGTATATTCAGGAAACCGGAGCGGGCGCGGATCCGAACGAGTACTGGTGTCCGACCCACGAACCGGCTGTCGCCCGCCCCGACGAATGGAGCAGCGCGCACGGCATGGGATACACCCGGTTCGAAGCGGAGAAAAAAGGCCTGAGAGCCCGCACGCTGTATCTGGTCGGACCGGAAGAAAATTCGCTGGTCTGGAATCTCACGCTGACCAACGGCTCTTCGTCCGAGAAAACGCTGAACGTGTACGCGTACGCCGAATTCGGCATGATGGAGTTTATGCGCGAACTTCAGTGGCAGTGCTACAACAAACATCAGGTCTCGGTCACGCATGCGGAAGGCGACGTTCTGCTGTACCGGTACGGCGTCGAGAACCAGCCCAAGCCGGAAGAAACGCCAATCGTCTATTTGGCCGCCGATGTTCCGGTTTCCGGCTACGACGGCGACCGCGATGCGTTCATCGGCAGCTACCGCAGCGAGTCGAATCCGCTTGCGATCGAGCGCGGGGGCTGCACGAACTCCACCCTGCTCGGCGGCGACCCGTGCGGGGCGCTGCAGATGACGCTGACGCTGGCTCCGGGCGAGACGCGCGAACTGAACGTGTTTCTTGGCACGGCGCCCGACGAAGCGGAAGCGCTGCTGGCCGTGGAGCGCTCGCGGCAGCAGGGATTCGTGGAACGTTCGCTGACCGGCCTGCACGAATATTGGAAAACGTATCTGGACGCCTGGCACTGCGAACTGCCCGACCCGGAAGCCCAGCGTATGCTCAATATCTGGAATCCGTATCAGGCGCAGCGCAATTTTTTGTTCTCCCGCAATATTTCGTTCTATGCGACGGGCACGTTCCGGGGCGTGGGCTTCCGCGATACGGCGCAGGACATTCTGGCCGTCGCGCCCCACGATACCGAAGCGGCCCAAGGCAAACTGCGGCTGCTGCTCGGGCAGCAGTACGCGGACGGGCATGTGAACCATTACTTTTTCCCGAATGAAGGCTGGGACCCGGTCACGAGTATCCATTCGGACGATCATCTGTGGACGGCCCTTGCGGTGTGGGAACTGATCGCGGAGAGCGGAGACGCTTCTTTTTTGCATGAAAAGATCCCCTACTACGATGAAGGCGAAGGCAGCGTCTACGAACATCTGCGGCAGGCGATCGAGTTTACGGCAAATCATCTGGGCCGAAACGGCTTCCCGCTTATGCTGCGTTCCGACTGGAACGATCAGCTGTTCCGCGTCTGCCGCGAAGGCAAAGGCGAGAGTATATGGACCGCCATGCAGTTCGGCACGACGCTGCTGAAGATGATCGATCTGGCGGATCTGGCAGGCAGCGGCGAAGATGCGGCACGCTACCGCGGGCTGTACGAAGACCAGAAGCGGCGGGTGAACGGAGCGGGGTGGGACGGCAGATGGTTCCGGCGCGCGGTGATGGACGACGGCCGCTTCCTCGGCACGGATGAGCACGACCAGGCCAAACTGTGGCTGAACGCGCAGAGTTGGTCGGTATTGTCGGGCATGGCGGAAAAAGAAAAAGGACGGATCGCGATGGACAGCGTGCGCAGTATGCTCGACACGGAACTGGGCCTCAAGAAGCTGCATCCGCCGATCACCGATTTCCCGGACCCGGCCGATCCGCTGACCAATTACAATCCCGGCACGGGCGAGAACGGCGCGGTATTCTGTCATGCGAATACGTGGGCGATCATCGCGGAATGCCGGCTCGGCCGGGGCGATCTGGCCTACAAATACTACCGGCAGCTGATTCCGAGCGTGGCGATGGATACGGCGGGACTCGAGCGCTACCGCGCCGAGCCGTACGTCTACGCATCGAATCTGTTCGGTCCGGATTCCGACAAATTCGGGCTGGCGAACGTATCCTGGCTGACCGGCACCGCCGCCTGGATGTACGTTGCCGCGACGCAGCATATCCTGGGCGTGCGGGCGGAGCTGGACGGTCTGCGGATCGACCCGTGCATTCCGGCGGAGTGGGAAGGCTTCCGCGTATCGCGCTGCTTCCGGGGCTGCCTGTACGAGATTGAGGTACGTAACGAGAGCGGCTCGGGCAGAGGCGTGCGGGAAATCCGCGTCAATGGCGAAGCGCTCGCAGGGAGCCTTCTGCCCGCTTATCGCGACCGCGAATCGGTGCGCGTCGAAGTGATGCTGTAGAGCCTTTGGACGGCGGCGGATCTCCTGTCGGCCCGTCGCTTCTCCGTTTCCGTCCTTCGCTGAATTGACCTCGTCGCAAAAAAGCCTCCCGGAAGGGAGGCTTTTTACGTGATAGGCCTTATCTTCTGCGCAGCAGCGCGAACTGTCCGATAAATCCGATCGCCGCAATCACGAGGCTGATCTGGAAAGGAATCTTGACGGTCGGCGCGATCTGCAGCACCATCAGGCCGGCTGCTCCGACTACGATCAGAGCGATCAAAGTGGAGCCTATTCCGCGCAGATTGAACTTGGGCGGAGCCGGCACGCCTTCTTCGGGATCGCGGCGAACCAGTCTCATCAGCACTTCAAACAGGGCAATGGCCCCGATCACGACGATCAGCAGGGTACCGGTATTGATTTCCTCCGTCTCGGGAACGAACAGGGCGGTCAGCCCGAGCAGCAGAAACGTCCAGCTGAGCGCGGTCCAGGGGACCAGAAGATAGGAGCGCAGAGCCGGTTCTTTTTTGCGTTGGGGCAGGCCGGCAAGACCCTGCTCGGCAAAGTCGATCGGATTCGGACCGAACAGCCGGGCCGCGGGAGTGCCTTTCTGCTGGGCGGCGAGGAGTTCCAGTCCCCGTTCCAGCAGCCAGTCTTCGCCGTTTTCTTCGATCACGCGGCCGGAGCGGACGTGAACGATGACTTCATCGAAATATTCGGCGTTTTTGGTGTTCAGTTGGTCGCGGATCTTGTTGATCTCGCGGATTTTTGTGCGGACGCTCAAAACGTGAACCCTCCTTGTCGGGCTGTAATGAACAACGTGGGCGGCACCCGGGCGGATGAGCGGAGCGGCGGCGAACGGGATCAGTCCACCGCGCGTCCCCGCTCGTCCGTCTTCCAGGATTGCGATTGAAAAGCGAGAAACAGTCCGGTCCAGCGGTCTCCTTCGGCAAAATGCACCAGGATCGCTCCGTCCCGGAAAGCTCCGTTGTCTTCGTGCCACGGATGCTCATTGCCCTGATTCATATGAATATTGTGCACGCCGCGTCCCGGCCGGAAGCCGAAGTAGTAGTCCGGCGTTTTCGGTTCGGGTCCCCAACTGTCGCCGAAGACGTACAGATCGGCATGGGCCAGCATGGCCGCATCGATCAAGGCAACGATCTTCTCGTTCAGATCGTTGTCCGGTCCGGGCAGGCTGGCGGGCAGCGGGACCATGTCTTCTTGGCTCGGCAGCGGACGGCGGACGAAGTCCAGCCCCTGTACGGGCCGGCCGTGTTGGATCGGGGAGAATCCGCCGGGCAGGGTCTTCAACGCCTCTGCATCGTCGGGCAGGCAGGGTCCGATATGGTACAGCAGTTCGGACGGATAGGCTTTGGATTTGATATTGACCGAGGCCCTGTAAGAGGAGCCCCGATCGTCCTGCAGGCGGATATGAAAATGCGGCCGGCTGCCGAAGCCGTGGATCGATTCGATCGCTTTGGCTTTCAGCACACCGTAACGGTAGCGGTTCAAGTGGCATTCCCTCCCGGACGTTTGTCTTTTTAAGCATAGCGCAATCGGCTGCAGGGGTCTACGCCGGGCTGTCGTCCGGGTGTGGAGGACGGTTAACCCGGTTTGCGAATTGACAATAAGGGGGATAGGGCGGTAAGATGGATATAATTCATACCTTTTGACTAGGAATTAGATTACGGGGAGGCTGCTGCCATGGAACGCCAGATTCTGATCCGCCACGACAACCATGATTTGACCGCCACGATTCATTATCCGACTTCGGGAGAATGCGAAGGACGTCTTCCGCTGACGGTCATCTGCCACGGCTTTGTGGGCAGCCGGATCGGAGTCGACCGCCTGTTCGTGACCACGGCGCGTGAACTTGCGGGCGACGGCCAGCTGGTCGTCCGCTTCGATTATGCCGGATGCGGCGAGAGCGGCGGCGTGTACGGGGAAGAAGGCATCGAGTCGATGATTCGCCAGACCCGAACCGTGCTTGATTACGCGATGACCTGCGCGGATATCGATCCCAGCCGGGTAACGCTGATCGGGCACAGCCTCGGCGGAGCCGTGGCGCTGCTGACCGCCGTGCGGGACCGCCGGGTCAAGAGCCTCGCGCTGTGGTCCGCCGTCGGCTATCCTTTCAACGATATCGTCAAGATCACGGGCCGCTCGCGGTACGACGAATCCGTCCGCACCGGCAGCGCCGATTATCTGGGCTACTCGTTTACGCCGCTCTTCTTCGAATCGCTCGGCGCGTTCCAGCCTTTCCAGGAAGCGGGCAAGTTCTACGGCGACGTGCTGGTCGTACACGGAACGTCCGACGACGTGATTCCGGTCGATTACGCCTTCTTGTACCAGAAGCTGTTCTGGACACGGGAAGACTCGCGCTGCGACAAAGAAATCATCTTCCAGGCGGATCATACGTATTCGTCCGGCCCGCACCGCCGCCAGCTGCTCGATATTACCCGACGCTGGCTGCAGGACCGGCACAAGAGCGAGATCGACTGGCAACATTGGACAA
>NZ_JABJVN010000004.1:0-331185 GCF_013618475.1 Saccharibacillus deserti | reverse complement strand
TATCTAATGCTGTCCAACATTGCGCAGTGTACTGGCAACATTGGACAATCTAATGCTGTCCAACATTGCGCAGTGTACTGGCAACATTGGACAATCTAATGCTGTCCAACATTGCGCAGTGTACGGGCAGCACTGCATGATTTGGGCGCTTGCAGCGGCGAGCGGCTCGGCCGTTTCGAATCGGAGGCCGCCTGTTCAAATCGGCCCCATCTCGCGGAGCCTTCCGAAATAGATGCGGCAGAGCAGCTATTTGGTAAGACAAGGCGAATTTCAGGTGCGTACAGCCTGAATAAGTGTTCTCAAGCCATTATTTCGCCCCATACAATTAAAAAACGAGAAATAAGCGTTCCCACGCACTTATTTTTCGTTTTTTTTGCTGCCGCCGCACAGATCTATCCGCTTCGGCTTCTTGCGCCAGCGCCCCGTCCGCAGCTGTCTCGCATCACTGCCCGTGCTTTCTCCAGCCCCGAGTTAACCGCCAATCGCCCGACCGGCCTTATCCCGGATCTTCTCCGATTTCCCCCTCCCAATCCCCGACAAATCTCTCCTTGTAACCTGTTGTTTCCGGCTTTTTGACTTTCCGTTTAAGATTCGTTTAATGAAGGGTGTGTAAAGTGAAGACAGATCGCAAAGGGTTCCGGAACCCAGAAAAGGAACAGTTCGGCAGCGGATACGTCCTTTTTATTAAATAAAGTCGGCTTTTATGTAAAAACAGTGTGAAAATCCAAAGAAGTTTTCTTTAATCCCTTACATCGTTGTGATAAAATGATGGAGGTCGCAAAAGCGGCTTCAAAGCCTTGCCCATTTTTGGTTTTGAACATTTGAAAAGGGGTTTTAAAATGCGTGTAAAAAAGAAGGACATTTTCTTTCAAACACTCGAAGACATGGCCGATACGATTGTACAGGCAGCGGACTATTTCTCCAAGCACGTCGCCGACCTGAAGGACGTAAACACCTTCGTCAAAGACATGAAAGATTACGAAACCAAATGTGACGGATTTACGCATACCATCATTACGGAGCTGAACAAGACTTTTATCACTCCGCTTGAACGAGACGACATCCTGAAGCTGGCCACTACGCTTGACGACGTGTTGGACGGACTTGAAGCGACCGCTTCGCGTTTTTACATGTACAACTTGGGCCAGCCTGACGAATATATGATTCAGTTCGGGGAAATCCTGCGCGAATCGGCATACGTGATCCAGAAAGCGATTCACCTGCTGTCCCAGAAAAAACTGCTCGCGATCCGCGAATACACGATCCGTCTGAACGATCTGGAGAACCAGGGCGACCAACTGCTGCGGATCTGCATCACGGAATTGTTTGCGAACGTAAGCGATCCGATCGAACTCATCAAACGCAAAGAAATTTACGAACGTCTTGAGACGACGACCGACAACTGCGAAGACGTTGCCGATATTCTGGAAACCATCATTATGAGCAACTCCTAAACGGAGCCTGCCATTTTAGGGTTAGAGGAGGTCAGGACCGCTTTTTGCGGGATTCGGCATGCGAGCGTGGGCATCGTCCATCGATCGGCGGCTGTTTCGTAAAAAGACAGCGGCACGGCATTTGCAGGTCTGCGAATGCGGCGGAGCCGTCTTTCTTCATGCGGTCAACACACTATGGAAACATCATTATTTGTCCTTGCGATTGTCGTCTTCTTGGCGCTCGCTTTCGATTTTATCAACGGATTCCACGATACGGCCAACGCGATTGCCATGTCCGTATCGACACGGGCGCTGAAGCCGCGCACCGCCATTTTGCTTGCGGCGGGCATGAACTTCCTCGGAGCCATCACGTTTACCGGCGTAGCCAAGACGATCGGGGGCAGTATCGCCGATCCGACCAAGCTCGATAACGGGATCGAGATCGTCATCGCGACGCTCATTGCGGCCATCATCTGGAACCTGGCTACCTGGTGGTTCGGGATTCCGTCTTCCTCGTCGCACGCGATGATCGGTGCGCTTGCGGGTGCCGTGTTCGTGGGTGCCGGTTCGGACAGCGTCAATTGGAAAGGGTTCCTCGAAATTGTTGAAGCCCTCATATTCTCGCCATTAATCGCGTTCGCCGTCGGTTATATCATTATGATGATTCTCAAATATACCGTGGGCCGGCGCAGCCCGCACACGGTCAACAAAGGCTTCCGCTCGATGCAGGTGCTGACCGCAGCGCTGCAGTCGTTCGCGCACGGTACGAACGATGCGCAAAAAGCGATGGGCATCATGACGTTCGCGCTGATCTCGGCGGGACGTTGGGATTCGCTCGAGCCTCCGCTGTGGGTTAAACTGTCCGCCGCTACGGCGATCGCGATCGGTACATCGGTCGGCGGCTGGAAGATCATCAAGACGCTCGGTACGAAAATTTTCAAAATCGAGCCGATCAACGGTTTCGCGGCCGACGTGTCGTCCGCTTCCGTTATCTTTACGGCGACGCTGCTGCATCTGCCGATCAGCACGACGCACGCCGCCACTTCTTCGATTCTCGGCGTAGGAGCGGCCAAGCGCTTCCGCGAGGTCAAATGGGGAATGGCGGGCCGGATCATCGTGGCCTGGTTTATCACGATTCCCGTCGTAGCCATCATGGCCGGTCTGATCTTCAAACTGCTGTTCTAGCCGAAGCTTTACACGTATCGCAGCCAAGCCCGCCGGAGTTCCCGGCGGGCTTTTTTGTAGGGGCTGTCTCTGCGCCTTCCTTATAAAAGTGTAACTTATTCGGATCGGACTCCGTCTAATAGGGTGGAGGTGTTGAATATGAAAAAAAACGCCAGAATGATAAGCCTGGCTTCCGCGCTGCTGTTGACGTTTGCTCTGACAGCCTGCGGCGAAGCGAAAGCCCCGGCGCCCGAGCCGGAAGAAATCCCAACGAATACGACACAGGAACCGCCGGACACTTCGGCGCCGGAAGAAGGCGATCCGCAGGAGCATGAAGCGGTCTCGGCGACCGGCGAGTACGGCGGGCAGGCCGATCCGCACACGATCGAGGTCAACGTGGACGGTAAGCCAACTTCGTTCCAGATTTCCGAGAGCGCCGCGGCGCAGCTCGAAGGTCTGAACGAAGGCGACACGATTTCGTTCGAATACATGGAGCATCCGGTGGAAGGCAGCGAAGTGCCGCAGCTCGAGATTCAATCGCTCAAAAAGGATGAAGAGAAAGCGGACGATTCGGCGGCACAGGGTTCGGAAGGCACAACCGGCGGCGAGAAAGCGGCGTCGGAGCGGCCGGCCACCGAGACCTTCACGGTCGGAGACGGCAATGCGGAGACCGCAGTCGGCACACTGCAGCAGGGAGACGGCTATTCGCTGTACGCGCTGGACGGCTACAAGCTCGAAGCTTCGAGCGGCCGTTTGATGATGACCGCGAACCCGGACTATTACGCGGAGATCGAGGAGCTGCCGCCCGGCTTCGATCTGGACAAACTGCGCAGCGAGGGAACGGCCGAACTCGAGAAAAGCGGCGCCAAGGTCGAAGAATTTTTCAGCGACACCTTGGTCGAGAGTCCGATGGCGAACGCCGCTTTGTTCCTTCAGGGAAGCGGAGAGAAAGAGCTGCGGGATTATATCGTCTGGAAAGCCCGGGACGAAAGTGCCTACCTCTTCCGTCTGGTGATGCCGGAGAGCGAAGAAGGCTCGCCGTTCTATATGGAAGCGACAACGTCGCTGTCCACGATTATGGGCGAGAAATGAGCCGGCAGTCTCTCGATTCGGCCCTGCCCGAATAGGAGCCTTCCGAAGTTCCGGACGCATCTGTTCATCCGCGCCGCATTCTACCCGGATTGCATGCCGCTTCGGACAAACTTAAAACCCCCGATTTCTTCTCCGGAAGGAATCGGGGGTTTCTTGATTGCACGTATTCAATTTACACGTATTCCATTTGCAAGGGTTCGATTGGAACTGTTCGGTTAGATCGATTCGGCCGTTTGATCGGAAACGGATTGTCCGCTAGAGCGAAGTGATCTCGCTCAAGGCCCGGTCGCCTACGCCCGGCAGCCATTCATGGCCGTGTTCATAGAGCAGCAGCATTTCCTTGTCCGCGGCGATCTTGTTGTAGGCGGCGAACTGGGTCGAAGGCGGGCAGACCGTATCGGTCAGTCCCGTGACCCAGATTACGCGCGCCCGGATCCGCGAAGCCAGATGCTGAATATCGATATAGCCGAGCCGCCGGAACGTTTCTTCGGCCCGTTTGTGCTGCGGATCGAACCAGCGGAAATAATACGACAGTTCTTCGTAGGCGGAAGAAACGACTTCCATCTCCCAGGCTCGCCGGTAATCCGACAGGAACGGATACACGGGGATTGCCAGGGCGATCCGGGGTTCGAGCGCCGCGCAGGCGACGGTCAGCGCGCCGCCCTGCGAATAGCCGAGCGCCGCGATTCTTGTCTCGTCCACATTCGGCAGGCTCATCAGAATACGGGCCGTTTGCACCGTATCGAGGAACACGTTCCGGTAATACAGATTGTCGGGATTGGCGTCTTCCAGGCCGCGGATCACATGGCCGCGCAGGGTCGGACCGCTTGTGCGCAGCACATCTTCCGAAGGTCCGCCTTGACCGCGGCAGTCCAGCGCCAATACGCTGACCCCGCTTGCCGCATACAGAATCTTCTCGCTCCAATCCCCGCTGTCGCAGGCGTAGCCGTGGAACATCGCGACGCCCGGTCCCGGCTGCGCAAGGTGGCGGGGCCTTACATATTTGGCATGGACGCGTGCGCCGCCCACGCCGGTGAAATACAAGTGGAAACATTCGGCCGCGGGGCTGTACATCTCGGCCGGAACCAGTTCGTAGTCCAGCGACTGGCGGTCCAATTCCTGCAGGGCGCGCGCCCAATACTCATCGAAATCGTCCGGTTTCGGGCTTTTGCCCCCGTACTCCCGCAGTTCGTGCAGCGGCAGATCTCTATCCATGGGCAGGCCTCCGTTACATCCGGCCGATTTCGCGGTCGTCGCCGATCACTTCGTCCGTGTCGATCACATAACGGACAATCTCGTCGACCGTGGTATAGGCGATGCCCACATACGTATCGGCGGCCCCGTAATACACGGCGATCCGTCCGGTGTCGGCGTCATGCAGCGTCGCGCACGGGAAGATGACATTGGCTACGAATCCGCGTTCCTCGTACCATTCTTCCGGTGTCAGTACGAAGTTTCCGGAACGGTATTTCACTTTGGACGGATCGTCGAGATCGAGAATAACGGCGCTCATGCTGTAGACCAGGCCGTTGCAGGTGCCGGTCACGCCGTGATAGAACATCAGCCAGCCTTCGCTTGTTTCGATCGGGGCCGGTCCGCCGCCGATTTTGACGGACTGCCACCAGCCTTTGCCGCCTTTGGACATGACATGGCGGTGTTTGCCCCAGTAAAGCAGATCCGGGCTTTCGCTGAGGAACACGTCGCCGAACGGCGTATGGCCGCTGTCGCTCGGACGCGACAGCATGACATAGTTTCCGCCGATCCGGCGCGGGAAGAGTACGCCGTTGCGGTTGAACGGCAGGAACGGGTTCTCGAGACGGACGAAGGTCCGGAAGTCTTCCGTCCGCGCAAGTCCGATCGCCGCTCCGTAGAAGTCGGTACACCAGATGATGTAATAGACGCCTTCGGCTTTGACCAGCCGGGGGTCGTAGGCGTAGCCCGGATTGTAAGGTTTGCCTTCCTCGTCGACAAAGTCGATCGGGCGTTCGTCGAACGTCCAGTTGAGCGCGTCGTCGCTTCGTCCCAGGGACAGATGGGGGCGGCCGTTGACCGTTTCGGCGCGGAATACGCCGATAAATCCGCCATCGTAGGCGGCGACGGCGCTGTTGAAGATCCGGGCGATCCCGGGAGCGGGATTGCGGGGGACGACCGGATTGGCCGAGTGGCGCCAGACCGGCGCGTTCAAGCCTTCCGGTTTGTTTTCCCACGGCATGTTGGGCAGCGATTCTCCGATAATGCGTACGTTGGACATGAATGATTTCTCCTCCGCGAATACGTAATGGGCGGCTCGAAGCGGGCGGTCAGCCTTTTTCCGAACCTTGGGCGAATCCGTTATAGATGTATTTCTGCAGCGACAAGAAAGCGATCAGGGTCGGGATAATCGTGATGATGATCGCCGCGCAGATGACTTCCCACTGTGAACCGTACGGCCCTTTGAACTTGAACAGCGCCGTGGATATGACTTGGAGCGAGGTCTTGGGCATGTACAGGAACGGCGTGTAGAAGTCGTTGTAGATACTTACGCCTTTGATAATGACGACCGTGACGACCGCGGGAAGCAGCAGCGGCAGGATGATGCGGAAATAGATCTTGAAGTACGAAGCGCCGTCGAGCATCGCCGATTCGTCAAGCGACACCGCGATCGTATCGAGAAACTGCAGGAAGATGTACACGGCAATAATGTCGGTACCGAGATACAGCACGATCGGCGCCAGGCGGGTGTTGAACAGATTCAGATCGTTGATGATCTGGAACGTCGCAACCTGCGTGGTTACGCTCGGAATAAGCGTCGCGAGCAGGAAAGCGCCGAGCAGGAGCTTTTTGCCGCGGAATTGGAACCGGCTCAGGATATAGGCGATCATCGATCCGGTTAGGGTAGCGCCGATGATCGACACAATCAGGATAATCATCGTGTTCATGAATCCGACCAGCATCTTGCCGTTCACGAACGCTTTGGTGTAGTTATCGAAGTTCAGCCAGTTCCCCGGAGGCGTCAGAGGGCCGGTCGAGCTGTATTCGCCGCCGGTCTTGAGCGAGGCGAACAAGACGACGACGATCGGAATCAGGGCAGCCAGTGCGCCGATGGTCAGGGAGGCGTATTTGAGAATCGCAGCGGCCGTATAACGGAGCGTATGCGAACGGGCGCTTTTGCGAACGGTAGGTTTGGCGGCCTGCATCTTATTTGTCCTCCTTCACGAAAAATTGCTGGATAAGCGTCACGGTTACCACAATGAACAGCAGCACGACGGCCATGGCGGAAGCGAGTCCGACTTTGCCGTATTTGAAAGCCACGTCGACCGTCTGGATGACGAACGTGTTGCTGCCGTTGGAACCGCCGGTCATGATATAGGGAATATCGAATGCGCTGATGGCACCGCTGATCGACAAAATAATGTTGAGCTGCACGATTCGCTTGATGCTGGGCAGAATGATATGGCGGAATTGATGCCAACGGTTGGCTCCGTCAATGTCGGAAGCTTCATAGATGTCTTTCGAAATCGAGGAAATGGCACCCAGGAAGACGATAAAGTTGAAGCCCATGTATCTCCATACGGAAGCTCCGGCGAGCGACACGTTAATGATATGCGGGTTCAGCAGCCATTTCTGAATCAGGAAGTCGAGTCCGAGCGCTTGGAGAACGGTATCGAAAGTGCCGTCCGGCTTAAAGAAGAACAGGAAAATAAAACCGATGGCGACGCCGTTCAGCAGGTAGGGAAAGAACAGGATTCCTTTGAAAAAGTTTTTGCCTTTGACCTTGAAACTCAAAATGGTCGCAAAATAAAGTGCCAGACCCATCTGCGCGAAGGTAGCGAAGAAGTAATACAAGCTGACTTTGAATACGGAAAAATACTTGGGATCGGTAAAAATGCTTTTGTAGTTCTCAAACCCAACATATTCGAAAGTCTTGCTGTAGCCGTTCCAGTCCGTAAAGCTGTAGCGGAACATATTGACGACCGGCAGATAGGCAAAAACAAACAAGAGCGCGATCGGGATGATCGTAAACGAGAGAATAATCAGGATTCGCTGATTGCGGTAACTCAAATTCCACACCTCCGTAAGGGTCTTTCGTCCGGTCCGTCAGGCCGTAAAAAGGAAGAGGGAAACCGCGTACCTTGTCAACCCTAAAGGTAAGGTTACGCTCCCTGAGATTTCGTACCTGAAGCGTGTACGAAGTCTCCGACGAAATTGTTATTTCAGGAGAACGTAAACCTCTGATTAAGAGTTGAAAGGGTGCTAGGTTCCCGCTTTCCTCCGAAGCCCTTTTCTATAATTCTGCCGGCTGGGCCGGCGTGTTGGGCACTGGTCTGATCCGCGGATTACTCGGCGGCTCCGACTTTGGCGCGCGATTTGACCCAGGCGTCGTTCAGGCCTTTCATAATGTCGTCGTACGATTCGGGACGGTTGCCGATCCCTGCTTCAATGATGGTTTTTTTGAAGTCCGGCTGCCAGAGACCGATTTCGGCGTCTTTGTCGATCTTGTCGACCAGGCCTTTCTGCTTCTCTTCGGCCGGCGTTTGCGTTTCGAATTTGATGTCGGTGCCTTCGAACTGTTTGAGGATTTCAGGCAGCTCGGCGCCTTTGACCGGGCTGATGCCGCCGCCTTCGGTGGTCGGATAGCCGGATTCGTTGATAAACCAGTTTACCCAGGCGCGCGCGGCTTCTTTGTTCTCGCTGTTCACATTGATGCCGAGCGTATAGTCGTCGGCCAGAGGCACGATACGTTCTTTGGCGTTGGTCGGGAACGGCATGAAGCCGATATCGTCCGGATTCGGGGCGATTCCTTTGATCTGGCCGATCGCCCACGAACCGAGTACCATCGTTCCGATCTTGCCGTTGGCCAGGTCGGCTTTGGAAGATTCCCAGTCGGTCGTCGTCGGATCTTCTTCGATCAGGCCGTTCTTGGCCGCGTCGTACATGACTTTGTACAGCTCATAGTGCGGAGCTCCGGGCACGAAGTTGTCGTCCGTATTCGGCTGCTTGACGTTGACATACTCTTTGTCGCCGGCTACGGTCGTCAGCACCGCTTCCCATTGGGTGAGCGGCCAGCCTGCGGCGTAGTTGGTGTACAGCGGAACCGCATCCGTCTTGTCTTTGATCGCCTGCAGGACCTGCATGAATTCTTCGATCGTTTTCGGAGGTTCGCTGTAGCCCGCTTTCTCGAAGACCGACTTGTTGTAGATCACGCCCGAGTAGTTGATCGTAATCGGAAGACCGTACGCTTTGCCGTCGACTTCGCGTTCTTCAAGTCCGTCGTACTGCTTGGACATTTCCTCCATCGAACCCAGCGGCTCGAAGAAAGTCGGCGTGTCGGCCAGCGGAATACTGGTCGGCAGCAGGAGAACGTCGCCGTAGTCGTTCGTATTCATCCGGATCTTGATCTGGTCTTCATAGTTGGCCAGCGCCTCGAAATTCACCTGGATATCGGGATATTTTTCGTTGAATTTCTTGGCGTAATCCTGGAATACCGTATCCACGATGTCCGTACGCTGCGTAATGACGGTAATCTCGCCTTTTGGCGTACTGTCTGCCGCGCCGGGAGCGGCAGGCGCGTCGCTTTCTTTGGAAGAGCAGCCTGCGAAGAGGGAGGCGGTCAGCGTAAGCGCTACCAGCCCGAGAATCGATTTGCTTGTTTTCATTTCTGGAAGAACCCCTTTCTCTGTTAGGAATGAAGCGGGAATAGTCAAACAGCAACGGCAGAACCGCATCCGTTTGTGTCCGAACGATTCGTGAATACGCTTTCTGTTATGGATTATAGACCGGATAAAATCGTTTATCGATGTGCTGATTTGGCATTTATAGTCTTCGTTTATTATTTATTTGTTTGCTTTTTAATTATATTTTAGTTCTAACAAATCAAAATTTCATGATGTGCATAAAAAAAGAAGACCGTGCGGGACGGTCTTCCCGTTTAATGGGAGCGTGGATGGTAGGCGGCGTTTTTGTAATCTTTGGGCGTCATGCCGACCGTTTTTTTGAACAGCTTGTTAAAATGGACCGGATCGCCGTAGCCGACTTTTTCCGCGATTTCATAGTTTTTGAGTTCCGGTTGTTCGACCAGCAGTTTCTTGGCATGAGACATGCGCACACCGATCAAATACTCCGTAAGCGTCTGGCCGGTCTCGATCTTGAACAGCCGGCTGATATAGCTCGAATTCATGCCGAGCCGCTCCGCAAGCCGGGCAAACTCCAGCGGCTGATCGTATTCGCTCTCGAGCAGGCTCTTGAGCCTCTCCACAACGTAATGGTCGGGTGCCGGTTGCGGATCGGACGGGAGGGCGGAAGAATCGCCGCCCGAAAGCGACTCTTCGCTGCTTCGGGCGGCTGCGGTCCGTTTCAATAGCGAGAGCAGTTCCGGCTTGTCGATCGGTTTCAGCAGATAATCGGTGACGCCGAACCGGAGCGCGCGCCGCGCATAATCGAAATCGCTGAATCCGCTCAGGACGATAACCGGCAGGTCGGGAAAGCTTCTTCGGCAGCGTTCGATCAATTCGAATCCGTCCATCACCGGCATGCGGATATCGCTGATCAGCAGGTCGACGCCCTGCGGGGGAAGCATGGACAGCTGGCTCCAGGCCTCCGCGCCGTTGCGGTGCGAACCGATGATCTCCACATCGGGCCCTTCGCGCAGACAAATCTTTTCGAGCCCCAACCGGATTAACTCTTCATCGTCCACCAGGATTACTTTCATCGAACAATCGCCTCTTTTGTTAGTTTTTTTGTTTCTAAAGTATATAACGGTTCTTTGATATTTATCCAGGAAAAAGTGAGGTTCCGACTTGAAAAAGACAGCTAAAACGTTTATAAATAAGGGGATAAAAGTTTTATAAATAAAATAACAAAACAATAACAAAATGAACGGGGAGTAAACATGAAGAATCTGGAACGGTTCGTCTGCGGGATGACCTGGGGGTTCATGGGGGTACGCGGAAGCTGGATTGGGGAAGCGCCGCGGGACTCCATGCGGAAAATGGCGGAGAGCTCGGCGGCCGACTGGACGGCAATCGCTTTTGCCGCCATGCAGGATACCGCGCATTCGACAGAGATTCACTACGAACAGTCTCCGACGGTCCAAGACGAGGAAGTATTGGGCGCGATCCGCAGCGCCAGAGAACTTGGACTGAAGGTCTGCCTGAAGCCGATCGTCAACTGCGCGGACGGCACCTGGCGGGCGCATATCAACTTTTTCGACAAAGATGTGCCCTGCGAACCCAAATGGTCCGATTGGTTCGCTTCCTACCAACGGTTTATGCTGCATTATGCCAAGATTGCCGAACAAACGGGCTGCGAGATGCTGTGCATAGGCTGCGAAATGGTGCAGACCGACAGAAGGGAAGCCGAATGGCGCGACCTGATCGCTGCCGTAAGGGAAGTTTACTCGGGCATCGTGACGTACAACTGCGACAAATACCAGGAAGATAACGTGACCTGGTGGGACGCGGTGGATGTAATCTCTTCGAGCGGTTACTATCCGGCGGACGATTGGGAGCGGCAGCTCGACCGGATCGAAGAAGTGGTGCGCCGCGCAGACAAACCGTTCCTGTTTCTGGAAGCGGGCTGCCCGAGCCGTGGGGGTTCCGCCGCGATTCCGAACGACTGGACGCTGCAGGGCGCACCCGACGAAGACGAGCAGGCCGCTTTCTATACCGCCATGCTGGGCAGCTGCGAACGCCGTCCGTGGGTCGGCGGATTTATGCTGTGGGACTGGCCGGCGCATTTGTATGAACGGACGGAAGCGGGCGAAGACGGCGGGTACTGTATTTACGGCAAGAAGGCGGAAGCGATCGTGCGGCGCCATTACGAACAGAGACGGGGGATCATGTGATGAACGGTAACGATTGGACAGGAAAGCTTGAGACCGGGGATTGGCGGCAGGAATTGGAGCTTGAATTGAAGACCAATATTCTGGGCTTCTGGATGGAAAAAGCGCCTTCGGCGCATGACGACGGCTTTGTCGGCGAGATCGGATCGGATCTTGCGGTGCGAGAAGACGCCGACCGCAGTCTGGTCTTGAATGCCCGTATTCTCTGGACGTTCGCGGCGGCCTACCGGCGGTATGCGGATCCTGCTTATATGGATATGGCCGATCGGGCCTATCGCTATCTGCACGAACATTTTCTGGACCGCGAACACGAAGGCTACTACTGGGCGGTCCGCGCCGACGGAACGCCGGCGGAAACGAAGAAGCAGGTCTACGGCCAGGCGTTCGTCATCTATGCCTTGAGCGAATACGCGCAGGCGCTGGACGCAGCCGGCAGCGCTGCGGATCCGCGGCGCAGAGAGGAAGCGTCTGCGCAGGCGCAGCGGCTGTTCGGCCTGATCGAAGCCCACAGCCGGGACGGACGTTTCGGCGGCTATATCGAAGCGCATGCGCGGGATTGGAGCGATACCGAGGATCTGAGTCTGAGCGGCAAAGACCTGAACGAGAAGAAGTCGATGAATACCCATCTGCATGTGCTGGAAGGGTACACGAATCTGTACCGGATCCGGCCTTCGGACGAGCTGCGGCTGCGGCTGTCGGAACTGGTCGAAGTGACGCTGACGCATATCGTCGATCCGTCCACCGGACATTTCCACCTGTTCTTCGACGAGCAGTGGAACGTCAAGTCGGATCACATCTCGTACGGGCACGATATCGAAGGCAGCTGGCTGCTGGTCGAAGCGGCCGAAGTCCTGGGCGACGAAGCGCTGCTGGAGCGGGTACGCCGTACGGCGCTGCAGATGGCGCAGGCCGTGCTGGAACGCGGCCTGGATACGGACGGAGGACTCTGGAACGAAGCGGCCGGCGGCCGTTTGATCGATGACAACAAAGACTGGTGGCCGCAGGCGGAAGCGATGGTCGGCTTCCACAACGCGTACGAGCTGACCGGCAGTTCCGCGTATCTGGAAGCGGCGCAGCGTTCCTGGGCATTCATCCGCGATTACATCGTGGACCGCGAACATGGGGAATGGTACTGGAGCGTCTCCAATGACCGTGTGCCCAATAGGAAGGATGCCAAGGTAAGCGCCTGGAAATGTCCGTACCACAACAGCCGGGCCTGCTTCGAAATGCTGGCGCGTCTGGAACGTCTGGAAGCGGCCGGAGCTTCTTCGGACACGTTGTTCGAACAGCGCAAACGCAAGGTGACGCGGAGCCATGAAGCGCTGCTGGCCAAGCCGAACCGCAAAGCGGAACCCGGGAACGGCGTTTACGACCGCTATATCGATCCTGTGCTGACGGCGGCGCATGCCCCGCTGATCTGGAAATACGATTTCAATCCGGCCACCAATCCGTACTTCTCGGAACGTCTGGGCGTAGGAGGGGCTTTCAATCCGGGCGCGATCTACTTGAACGGCAAATATGTGCTGGTGGCGCGCGTCGAAGGCGCCGACCGCAAATCGTTCTTCGCCGCGGCCGAAAGCGACCGCCCGACCGAAGGATTCCGGTTCCGCGATCGTCCGATCCGGATGCCGGAGACGGCCGAACCGGATATTAACGTATACGACATGCGGCTCATTCAGCATGAAGACGGTTGGATTTACGGCCTCTTCTGCACGGAGCGCCGCGATCCGTCGGCCGCTCCGTCGGATCTGTCGAGCGCCGTTGCCCAGTGCGGCATCGCGCGTACGCGCGACCTCGAAGTCTGGGAACGGCTGGCCGATCTCAAGACGCCTTCGGCGCAGCAGCGCAACGTCGTGCTGCATCCGGAATTCGTCGACGGCAAGTATGCGTTCTATACGCGGCCGCAGGACGGATTCATCGATGCGGGCTCGGGCGGCGGCATCGGCTGGGGGTTGTCCGACACGATCGAGAACGCGGTGATCGACCGCGAGATCATTATGGACGAGCGAGCCTACCATACCATAAAGGAAGTGAAGAACGGCCAGGGTCCGGCTCCGATCAAGACCGACAAAGGCTGGCTGCATATCGCGCACGGCGTGCGCGGTACGGCGGCGGGACTGCGTTATGTCCTATACGCATTCCTGTCCGACCTGTCCGAACCGTGGAAAGTGACGCATCGGCCGGGCGGGCATCTGCTGGCGCCCGAAGGGATCGAGCGGGTCGGCGACGTCTCGAACGTGCTGTTCTGCAACGGCGTCACCGTCAACGAAGCCGGAGAAGTGCATATTTACTATGCTTCTTCCGACACGCGGATCCATGTCGCCGAGACAAGCGTCGACCGGCTGCTCGACTATGTGACGAATACTCCGGAAGATCCGCTGCGCTCTTATGCCTGCGTCGAACAGCGGCTGGAATTGATCGAACGCAATCTGGCTTACCTGAAGCGGCAGAACCGCTAGAACCGAAGGAGAACGGCAGGGCCCGTCAGGCTTCCCGTTTCCTGCACAAACAGATCCCGATACAAACAGATCTGACTATCCACAGAAACAGCCCGGATCTTCCGCTTCATGCGGAAGATCCGGGCTGTTTGCGTGCGTCTGGGCGGCGGTTCGACCCGGGATGTGCCGGAAGATCAGGCTTCGCCCGGCAGGGCGGCTTCTTTGGCGGCCGGGATTTCGGCGACCGAACCCCGGAGAACCAGATCCGAAGCGACGAGGATTTTCTCCAGCGGAGCTTTGGGTTCGCGTACCCGTTCCAGCAGCCGAAGCGCGGCGCGGCGTCCCAACGCTTCTTTGGGAACATGCACGGTCGTAAGGGCCGGCTGCGCCCGTCCGGCATCTTCAATATTGTCGAACCCGGTCAGCGAGATGTCTTCGGGAACGCGGATGCCCAGCGAATCGAGCGTTCGCTCCGCCGTCAGCGCCACGGAATCGTTGGCGCAGACAAGTGCGGTCGGCAGTGTCCGCTGTTTGCGGCGTTTGAGCAGCCACTGCCGAAGTTCCGGTTCGAAACTGGCGTCGTCGATACCGGCCAGGGCGTTCATCGGATCGTCGCCTTCCTGAGGCTTCAGACCGTAGGCTTCGAGAGCGGAACGGTAACCGCTCCAGCGGTCGCGGAAGCTGCGGGAGAATCCGGAATTGCCGATAAAATGCAGGCGGCGGTGGCCGGAGCCGAGCAGATGGTTGGTCAGGCGCAGACTCGCATCCGTATTGTTCGCAAACACGCTGTCCGCGGGAATCAGCGGATCTTCGTGGTCGATCAGTACCATGGCCAGACCGATCCGGTGCACTTCAAGCAGCAGCGGCGTCGAAATCTGGCCGATTCCGATCAAACCGAGAAATCCGCTGGGGTTAAGCACGCTCGTGACGGCATCGACGCGCTGCTCCGATACGATCACGACGCCGAATCCTTTTTCTTCGAGCGTCTCGGTGACCCCGTCCAGAATCCGGCCCCAATACAGCGATTCCCGCGTCTGAAAGCGGACGTTCGGCATCAGAACCAGCACGGACTGGCGTTCGGGATCGCGCTGGGGAGTATGTTCTTTCTCCCGGCGGGCGGCCTGGCCGTAACCGCGTTTTTGCGTGAAGTAACCGAGCTGGGAAGCGGCCTGGATAACGCGTTCCCGGGTGCTCTCGCTAACGCCGCCTTTGCCGGAGAGCGCTTTGGAGACCACGAATTTGGATACGCCGAGCTGATCCGCGATTTGCTGCATCGTTATTTTTTTGGTCATCGGTTTACTCCTTTGTGCCGGCCGCGCGGCTGAGCGGGGCGGCCGGTCTATGGATGGAAATACTCGGACCGGGCTTCCGCCCAGCTCGCATTCAATCGGTCGAAAGCTTGGGCGAGATCCGGTGCCGCAATCAGTTCCTGCATATAACCGCCGGTCCAGAACGAGAAGTCGGCGCGGTCGGCCAATTCGATAAAAGCATCGTTCGTTTGAACGCCTTCCACGAGGGTCGGCTTGAACGAGAGGAATTCGCGAAACTGTTCCATTTTCGGTTCCTGGTTGGAGTCGACCGGAAGGAATCCCCAATCGTCTACAAAACCCGAGTCTTTGACGAAAAATTCGACCCATTCCTGCGCGATATCCGGTGCGGAGCTGAACTTGCTGACCCCGATGAAATAATCGGGATTGAGCGGAGCGTAATAGGAACCGCTGTTATCGTAAGGGAACGGGAAGAAGCCGATCTCTTCGGATACCGCTCCCGCATCGATCAGCTGCCGAATGGCCCAGCTTCCTTGAAAATACATCGCCGCGCTGCCCGAAGCAAGCTCCGCTTTGGAGGTTTCCCAGGAATTGGCGAACAGCTGGTCTTCGACATACCCTTCCCGAACGAGTCTGCGGACGATCCCAAGGCTCTCGCCCCATCGGCCGTCGATCTTCCAGGGTTCGTCGGTCAAGGTCATCTTGTTCAGGTAGCCCGCATCGCCCGAAGAATAGTTGACCAGGATATCTCCCCATTCTTTGAGCGGCCACTGGGCTCCGTAATTCAGATAGACGGGTACGATGCCTTGAGCTTTCAATTTGGCGCATGCTTCAAAAAACTCGTCCAGCGTCTGCGGAATGTTCTCGATGCCCGCTTGTCGAAAAGCTTTTTTATTATAAATGATTCCGTCCGTCGCGGTACCGGTGGCGAGTCCGTAATGTTTGCCTTCGTATTTGCGCAGATCCGCAAATCGCATATCATCGAACAGACTTTCTTTGAGCGGAGCGAAAAAATGGGGCAGTTGGCTGCTCGGCATATTGACCGGGAGCAGCAGCACGTCGCCGGCTTCGCGGGTAGACAGCCGGTTGAGTACGTCGCCGGCGTAATCGGACAGCCCTTCGAAGCGGACATCCACGCCGGGACGATCCGCTTCGAAGCGTTCGGCATACCCGTCGAATACGCCGTTCTCGATCAGATCGATCCGGTTGGTCAGAACCGTCAGAATGCGCGTCTGTTCCGGCGCAGGGCCGGAAGGCGCTTCTTCGGCTTTTGGCCGGGAGCAGCCGGATACCAGCAGGGCGGCACACAGGGAAACGCGCAGAACGGTCCGTACTATTTTGGTCCATGCACCGGATGTATCAGTTTTCATGGTCACCCTCCATTTCCGTGAGACTGCCTGCAGGGCCGGAAGACCAGGGGGGCAGCGTCAGGTCGACGAACGTGCCGCGGCCTTCCTCGCTGGACACGCGCAGACCGCACCCCCGGCCGTAGCGCAGCGCCAGGCGATGGTGAACGTTCTTGAGGCCGACGCCTCCGCGCACGCTTTTGCGGGCCGGAAGGCCGCCTGCGATTCCCCGGTTCAGTTTGTCCAGCGTCGCTTCGTCCATCCCGCATCCGTTGTCCGAGACCCGGAAGTGCAGCAGACCCGCTTCCCGGAATCCGTCGATCGACAGCCGCATCAGCGGCTTGTCGTCGAGTCCGTGATAAGCGGCATTTTCGATAATCGGCTGCAGCGTCAGTCTCGGCAGGCGTTCGTCCAGCAGTTCGTCCGGCACGTTCACGCTCAGCCGGAAACGTCCGCGATAGCGGTAATTCAGCAGATCGACGTATCTGGCGGCATGTTCCAATTCTTCCCGGACGGTCGCATCGCCGCCGGGATCGCCGGTGCTGTAGCGAAGCATGCGTCCGAGAATGGAGATCATATCGGCGGAATCGGAATCGTCGTTCAACTCGGCGGTCATCCGGATCGCTTCAAGCGTATTATAAACGAAATGCGGGTTGATCTGGCTCTGCAGGGCGCCGAGCTCGGCTTCTTTCTTCTGGGCCTCGATCCGGTAGATGTCGGCGATCAGTTCTTCGATACGGACCAGCATAAAGTTGAACTGGCTGCCGAGCTTGCCGATCTCGTCTTTGCGGCGCACCACGAAACGCACGCTCAAGTCGCCCCGCTGGACGCGTTTCATCAAGCGCATCATGCCGTCGAGCGGGCGGGTGAGAGCCGAAGAGAGGAAGATCGAACTGAGCAGGGCGACCAGCGTGACGACGGCAATGGCCGCAAGCGTCGCGTTCCGCGTGTGCGCCGCGTCCCGCGTCAAAGCGCCGAGCGGGATGGACAGCACGATTTTCCAGTCCGTCTGCTCGGAAGTGTCGTAGACGACCAACTGGCTTCCCGCTTGGAGCGCCGATCCGGCGGAAGGCGTATAGACGAAACTCCCGCGCGCCCTGTGCAGCCGGGAGAACAAATCGCCGCCGCTTATATTCGTGCCGAGTCCCTGCATCCCGCTGTCGTAAATGACGACGCCGTCCGGATCGACCACAAGCGAGCGGCCCTGGGTCACCTGATCGAGTTCGGCGAACGTTTTTTGCAGCGTACTGACCTGGGTATCGACCGCGATCAATCCTACGGTATTCTGAAAACCGTCCATCACTTTACGAACAACCGTAAACGCATAACGGGTACTCTGCAGGTTGCTGCGGAACTCCTGCGTAGGCAGCAGCAGGGCTTCGCCGCCGGAGTCACGGGTCTTCTCCATCCAGCTGCGATAGCTCCCTTGGATATCGAGCCGAAGGCCGCCGCCGGCCGCCGAAGAATATCCGTTTCCGTAACTGTCGAACACATAGATGGAACTGTCGCCGCCTTTGAGCGCGTTGACGAAGTTCATGTTGTCTTCCAGCCCCCGCTGGATCGACAGCCGCAGGGCATAATCTTCCGTGCCCGAATTCTCTTCGCCGGGAGCGGCCGCATACTGCTGGTAATACCGGTTCGAGCGGATCAGGTTGTTCTTGAAATCCTCCATATAGGAAGGCATGGCGGACAGGGCGGTCATATCGCGGATATAATCGTCCAGCCGATCGATGGCCTGCCCGATCAGTTTCTGGGAATAGGCCGCCGTGTTATTCTGGATCGAGCGCGAGTAGCTGCTGTACGAGATGCCTCCGATCACCGACAGCGGAAGCAGGATCAGCAGCACGAAGACCAGCAGAAGCTTTTTCTCCATCCGCATATCGGCGAACCGGAGTTTGCCGAACACCAGGCGGAGCGAACGTTTGAACGAAGGCATAGCCTTAACTCCACCCATCGCTTTGTAATATTGTTTGCTTTTTTTGATAAAATTAGTATAACAAAATTAAGCTTGCAGCGTCCATGGATTTTGTGGAGAAACTAGAGGCGGCGCACCGTTGCGTCCCGATGGCCCAGGGCTTACGATAGACAGGGCATAAGACGCTTTCGCCGGCCGGGAATCCGGAGGCCCGAAGCGCTGCGTCAAGCAGAAAAAGAAGGAGGGCGGCCGCTTTGATCCGGACGCTTGCGGTAACGCACGACCACCAAGTTCATCTCGATATTCCCCTGACCGAGCTCGACCCTTTGAAATTCCAATGGTTTTGGGCGGATTTCCAGGCTCCCACATCCCGGGAAACGGAACTGCTCGGCACTTATTTCCATTTTCATCCGCTCGAGATCGAAGACTGTCTCAACGATGTGCAGCGTCCCAAGATGGACCCGCACGAGAAGTACGTTTTTCTGATTACCCATGCGCTTGGCAAGGGAGGCAAGGAAGCGGGCGAAGTGGATATGTTTCTCGGGCGCACCTTTCTGGTGACGTTCCATTTCGAACGCATGCGGGAAATCGACGAAGCGTGGGAACGGATCCGCACCCGCGCCGTCGACCCGTCCAAGAAAACCAATCCCGTCGCCGCCGCTTATCTGGTACTCGATGCGCTGGTGGACGAATATTTCCCCTGCGTGTTCGGCGTCGAAGACGAGCTTGCGGATCTGGAGGAAAAAGGCCGCCGGGAATCGGTCGACCGCCTGCTGGCCCAGGTATTCGATCTGCGCTCGCGGCTGCTCAAGCTGCATCATACGATCGTGCCGATGCGGGATCTGCTGTACCGGATCATCAATTCGCAGCACGTCGACGATTCGCAGGAATACCGGGTCTATTTTACCGATATTTACGACCATCTGCTGAAGCTGTCCGAGATGATCGACTCCAACCGCGAGATGACGGCCGATCTGCGCGACAGCTACATCTCGCTCAATTCCAACCGGATGAACGGGATCATGAAGACGCTGACGGTCATCACGACCATTTTCATGCCGCTGACGCTGATTGCCGGCATATACGGAATGAATTTCGAGCATATGCCGGAGCTGCGTTGGAAATACGGGTATTTCGGCGTGCTCGGCGGTATGCTGTTCCTGGCGGGGGCGATGATCGGCTGGTTCTGGCGCAGAGGCTGGTTCAAATAGACGGAAAAAGCGCGGGAAAGCGCCGCGACGACATTCGGATCCGGATCCCGCGGCTGGAAAATGCAGGAACGAATGGATCCGAAAAGTTCGCCTGTGGCGGACACTTTCCGGAGAAACGTGAAAAAAGTACGGAGCGGCGCCCGCTTCTGTCCGTTCGGTCTGTGGCGCGTGAAACCGTTAACGCTTGAAAAAAGTAACTTGTCCCGCTACAATATAAAGGAAACCAAAATCATGGGGCCTTCGGACACGGGCTGACGGCAGAGAAAGCGTTTCGAAGCCGCAAGGTTCGCCGCTCCAGGGCTGTAAAAAATAAACTAACTAGTACCTTGGCCGAATCAAATCCGAGGTTTTCGTTCATCGGAAACATGCGCGGTTCAAGCGGGTTTTTGATGGGCGTAACCTAACATCGTTATCGGTCAAGGTACCAGTAAACGGTAGGGGATGATCTTTCAGTGCAGCTGAAAAAGTTAAACGATAAAACGGTCGATCAATTGTTCGAGGCCATTCTGACGCTCAAGGATCTGGAAGAATGCTATGTCTTTTTTGACGATCTGTGCACGGTGAACGAGATCCAGTCGCTGTCGCAGCGCCTTGAAGTGGCGCGCATGCTCGGCAAAGGCAGCACGTACAACCAGATCGAAGCCGAGACCGGCGCAAGCACCGCGACGATCTCGCGCGTGAAGCGCTGCCTGAACTACGGCAACGACGGATACAAACTGACGCTCGAGCGTCTGGGACGTTAAGATGACGAACAAAACGGGCGCACTGATTATCAGTCACGGTTCGCCTCAGCCCGAATGGGTGGAGGCGGTTAACGATGCGGCCGGCAAAGTCAGAATCAAGGAACGTATGCCGGTCGCGGTATCGTTTCTGGGCAATGTGGAAGGGTCGTCGATTCAAGACGGCATCGACGAGTTGGAAGCGGAAGGCGTCACGGACATTCTGGCCGTGATGCTGTTCGTGTCGGAAGGCAGCACGCATATCGACGAGATCGAATATGCGCTCGGCACCAAGGATGCCCCGGACCGGGAGACGGATCTCGAACCGTTTGCCATCAAAGCCCGCATGCACGTCGGACGCCCGATGGGCGACGACTCGGATGTAGCCCGCATGGTCTGGGACAAGGTCTCGCCGGCTTCGGTCAACCCGGAGCGGGAAGTGATCCTGCTCGTCGGACACGGCAGTATTCACGACGGATTCCGTCAGCGCTGGGAAGCCGGCGCTTCGGCTCTGACCAAGCGCGTCGGCGAGACGAGCGGACTGCTGTGCGATTATGCGCTGCTCAATCCCGACAGCGTGCGGGCCAAAGCCGAAGAATGGATCTCCAAAGGCCGGCGCGTGCTGATCGCTCCGCTGTTCCTGAGCACGGGTTACTTCCTGCAGACGGTCATTCCGCGCAAGCTGGAAGGATTGGATTACGGTTACACGGGCGAGGCTTTGCTGCCCCATCCGCTGCTGCCGGCCTGGATCGAGCGGCAGGCCGAAACGCTGCTGGCCGGCCTTGATACCGCAGATACCGCAGAGTAATAGCTTGCGGGAAAGCGCCGGGCGGGTAGATTCGGCGCGGCGGCATGACAAATGGATCTAATTCTCTATGAAGCGAAGGTTCCGCACAGCGGCGGCCTTCGCTTCGAGTTGTAATCGAAAGCCGGATACGGCGTCCCGGACCGATGCAGCCCGTTTGACCGGGCCTGCGGAAGAGAAGGAAGCGCCTGGCGGCAAGAACTTATAAGGAACAGGTGGAATTTGAAAGATGAGAAGAGCGAGGCTGATCTATAATCCGACGTCCGGACGGGAAGAGATGCGGCGCCGGCTGCCGGATATTTTGCAGCGTCTTGACGAAGGCGGGATCGAGACGACCGTGCATGCGACGACGGGAGAAGGCGACGCGACGCTTGCGGCGATCGATGCGGCGCGGCGCGGTTACGATATCGTCATCGCCGCGGGCGGAGACGGTACGATCTATGAGGTGGTCAACGGTCTGGCGAATCAGGAACATCGGCCGGATCTCGGCGTATTTCCGCTCGGCACGACGAACGACCTGTCGCGTGCGCTCGGCATTTCGCGTCAATGGGAAGATTACTGCGATCTCGTGCTGCGCGGCGAATCGCGTCCGATCGACGTGGGACGGGCGAACGATCGTTATTTCATCAATATCGCGGGCGGAGGCTCGCTGACGGAACTGACGTACGAGGTGCCGAGCCGTCTGAAGACGATGATCGGCCAGCTCGCTTATTATTTCAAAGGCGTCGAGAAGATGGTCAACCTGAGTCCGATGCAGCTGAAGATCGAAGCGGAAGGCCAAGGCGAGATCGAAGGCGAATTCATGGTCTTCCTGATCGGCAACACCAATTCGGTCGGCGGATTCGAACGTCTCATGCCGGATGCGCGGATCGACGACGGGCTGCTGGATGTCATTTTGCTCAAAAAATGCAATCTCGCCGAATTCATCCGTGTCGTCTCGATGGCGCAGCGCGGCGATCATTTCAACGATCCGAACGTGATCTATTTCCGCACGAAGCGGCTGGAAGTGACTTCGCCGAACGACGTGCTGCTGAACCTGGACGGCGAACTGGGCGGACGCCTGCCGGGCGTGTTCGAAGTGCTGCCGCAGCATCTGCGGGTGTTTGCTTAAGAACGGGCGGCAGGCTCCGGCGCGAAGACACGCAGAGGCTGCGGTCTTCGGCTTGGATGCCGCCTTGGCGCGGACGAAAATCGTGTCCCGCCGCACATAACGTGTTACAATACGGGAGGAAGAACCGCGTCCGGCGGCAGAGCATCAGGCCGGGCGGAGGGCATCCTCCTTTTTGGCGTGTCCGAAAAAATGTAAAAGGCCAATAAAAACAGGCTTAAGAGGCTAGGTTGTTTTTCGGGATACGCAGGACGCGGGATTGTGTCCGAACTAACGATAACAGGCGGGCCAGGTTTCTTTTTCGGCAATTTAACGTTGAGCTCATCTCCTTCATGAATATAAGCGAAAGAAGTGAATAGAATGAACAAAAACAACAACGGGCGCAGTACGGGCAAAAGCGGCGGGCAGGGACGCGGAGGCAAAAGCAAGCCGCCTATGGGAGCGTCTGCGGGACGCAGCCGCGGCGGCGCGGGCCGGACGAACACCGGTCGCGGAAGAGGCGGGGCACGTCCGGAAGAAGAAATCGAAGGTCTGCCGGTCGCCAAGAACGACGAAGTTACCCTCGACATTATCGGCATGAACCATAACGGCGAAGGCGTCGGCCGGGCGGAAGGCTATACGCTGTTCGTAGCCGGGGCACTGCCGGGCGAGAAGATCTCGGCCAAAGTCATCAATACCAAAAAACAGTACGGGTACGCCAAAATGGGAATGCTGCTCGAGAAAAGCCCAAGCCGCGTCGAAGCGCCGTGCGAAATCTTCGACCGCTGCGGCGGCTGCCAGATCCAGCATCTGGATTACGCGGCGCAGCTGGAATGGAAGCGGCAGCAGGTTGCGGACAGCCTCCAGCGGATCGGGAAACTGAATGTGCGGACGTTCGGCGCCGAGCAAACTGCCGAATACGCGGAAGAGGCTTCCACCGGGCAGCCGCTTCCGGCGCTCGAAGCGACCGGCTTCGGCGGCGGCGAAGGCCGCGGGAATGCGGAAGAACAAGCGGGCAGTCCGGCCGCCGAAGCCGGAACGCTGGCCGCACCGGCCGAAGCGGATTCCGCGGCAGGGGAAGGCGAGGCATCGGGCGGATCGGCCGCAGCCGACGGCGGTTCGCTTGGCGTCCTCGTGCCGCCGACGCTTGGCATGGGCGATCCGTGGCGCTACCGCAACAAAGCCCAGGTGCCGATCGGCGAAGAGAACGACCGCCTGATCGGCGGGTTCTACGCGCGCGGCACCCACCGCATCGTCGACATGGAGACGTGTATCATTCAGCACGAAGCCAACGACGAGATGGTCGAGACCGTCAAAGCGATCGGCCGCGAGCTGGGCATCCCCGCTTACGATGAAGAGACCGGCCGCGGTCTGCTGCGCCACGTGGTCGTCAAGGTGGCTTTTGCGACGGGCGAGAAGATGGTGGTATTGGTCACGAACAGCGAACGTCTGCCGAAGGCGGAGCAGTGGATCGCCGCGATCCAAGAACGCGTACCCGGCGTAAAAAGTATCTGCCACAACGTGAACATGCGCCAGACGAACGTCATCTTTGGCGATGTGACCACTGTGCTGTGGGGCGAAGAAGTCATTCACGACTACATCGGGGAGATCAAGTTCGCGATCTCGGCCCGTTCCTTCTATCAGGTCAACCCGGCGCAGACGGAAGTGCTGTACGGCAAAACGCTGGAATATGCAGGCCTGACCGGGCAGGAAACCGTGATCGACGCCTACTGCGGCATCGGCACCATCTCGCTGTTCCTGGCGCAAAAAGCGAAGCGGGTCTACGGCGTCGAGATCGTCAAGGAAGCGATCGAAGACGCACGGAAAAACGCGGAGATCAACGGCATCACGAATGCAGAGTTTGAAGTCGGCGCATCCGAAGACGTTATTCCGCGCTGGCGGGAGCAGGGCATCACGCCCGACGTAATCGTCGTCGATCCGCCGCGCAAAGGCTGCGATATCCGGCTGTTGGAGACGATCATCGAGATGAAGCCGGAACGGGTGGTGTACGTCTCGTGCAACCCGGCGACGCTCGCTCGCGACCTGCGCGTGCTGGAAGACGGCGGGTTCAAGACGGTGAAGGTCCAGCCGGTGGATATGTTCCCGCAGACGGTGCATGTGGAGGCCGTGGCGCTGCTTACGCGGCGGGGCTTGGAGTAAGCTGATTTTTAAGTCGGGACGGATTGGGTACGCAGAGAATTTATTCTTTAAAATCGTATTTAAAAAAGCTACTTTCACCTTATGGGAGCGTAGCTTTTTTTGTTCTTCTTAATAAGTTGAGAAGATAGGATGAAATAAAGTTAATCATTAATCCGTCGTATTCGGCTTACGTTGAAGTTAACACCTGGACAAGTTCACAATTCTATAAGAAGTTATGAAGGATTGTACAATGGATTGTCTGGGCAGCGCTAGATTTCGTGTAAGCAATTCTATAGCGAATCCCTAAAATTTGCTCTTTGATGCTATTTGCCGGACTTCAACCTTCCCTGCGAACTTGCGGAGTAATGCGTTAGAGAACAGAGGATGAAGCCGGAAGGAAAAGGGGGTGCGAAAAACATTAGAATTATCGTTAAAAGTGTCTAAGTCGAGACCGGATAAGCGAATAGCGGGGTGGCCAGGAGCTCCGGCAGTCCTTGCTTCTAGTGGGTTGGGCATCAGAGCTTTTCTTACGTCGGCATAATCGGAAGACCACCGTTTTAGCGCTTGGTTATCTCTTTCTTGACCCAATCGAAACATCCGAATCTTGATTAAAAAGTTCGATGAATTTCTGTGCCGCCGATGATAAAGGGAAGTTGTTTTTAATTACGATACTTAAAAATCTTTTAGGTATTTTCTCTTGGATTGGTACGACAAACAGCTGCCGCTGCTCCAAATCTTCACGAACGAAGTCCTCGATCACACAAGATACCCCAAATCCTTTTTTTGCGAATTCGATCAAAAGTTCCATTGTACTCAATTCGGCTTTGGGCATGACGGGTACTCCGCATGAAGCAAAAAAATTATCGATATGAGTTCTGGTGTTGAGTCCTTTCTGCAGCAAATTCATGGGATAATTCTCCGTTAATTCACGCAAGGCAATTGGTCTTCCTCGCAGGCCCTTGAATCTTTCCCCTACTACGAAACAATCTTGTATTTCGATTTCGCCGATTACTTTCAAATGATCGGGTTTTCCGGCAGCGTTAATAATGCCTATATCGATTTCGCCGGACTCCAATTGTTTGATGGTTGTGCGGGTAGACTGATCCTTAATATAGATTTCGACACCGGGATAAGCGATGGAATAGGTTTCGAGATGCTGCATCAGAAAGCTGCTGCATGCCGTCGTGCTTGCGGATATTCGCAGTTGGCCCGCCGTCAGGTTTTTCAGCTCGCCGAACTTCCGTTCCGCCGCCTGCAGCAATTCATAACTTTGTTCCACGTATTGAAAAAGAATTTTCCCTTCTTGGGTCAGGGCGACTCCCTGGGCTTTTCTGTGAAACAGCTGCTCTCCCAATTTGCTTTCCAATAATTTGACGGACTGGCTCACAGCCGGTTGGGAGGTGAAAAGTTCTTTTGCTGCTTTGGACATACTGCCGGCTTTAGCGGTTATGTAAAAAATTTTGTAAAGTTCATGATTAATATTCATATAAATATTTGATATACCTCCTATATGTATTATTAATTTTACTTATTTCTTTACGTAAATTATACTCGGATTGTCAGCAGCTAATCAATGCCGGATAATCAAGTCTTCGAAGAAGGAGAAAACAAGCTATGGGCGTTTTTTTCGTATTGTTTGCGCTTTTGGCCGGTATGGCTTTACCCACTCAATTCAGCGTCAATTCGCAGTTGAGAACGGTAGTAGGTTCGCCGATCACGGCATCGACGATTTCATTTGCGATAGGAGCGCTTTCTTTGGCGCTTTTGTCTCTTTTCTCAAAAGGTTCGATGGTGAGAAAAGAATGGTTGGAAGCTCCGGCGTGGATGTGGACGGGAGGACTGCTCGGCGCTTTTTACGTATTGGCGACAACCATTCTAATGCCTCGAATCGGCGTAGCCGCGACAGTCGGCTACGTGTTGGCCGGCCAAGTGATCATATCGGTCATTATCGATCATTTCGGACTAATCGGAGCCAGCGTACATAGTTTAAGCGGACCGCGCTTATTGGGTGCTTTCTTGGTAATTGCGGGAGTTGTTATTATCCAAAAATTCTAATCGGTTTTGCAAGTGCCGGACAGGAGGAGAAGAAATGAAAAAAGACTTCTTGTGGGGAGGAGCCATTGCGGCGAATCAGGCCGAAGGCGCATTTGGTCGAGATGGAAAAGGGATGAGCACGGCGGATATTCAGCCTTTTTTGCCGGATGCTAGTCCCACGGAACTGAATTTCAACAATCTGGATTCGGCGGGTTACCGCAAATTTAAAGACGGAGTTTATATCTATCCCAAGCGTCAAGGGGTTCATTTTTACGACCGTTATAAGGAATATATCGACGTGCTAGCCGAAATGCATACGCAAACGCTTCGTTTGTCGCTCGCCTGGAGCCGGATTTTCCCCAACGGAGACGACGCCGAACCGAATGAAGAGGCGCTTCTTTTTTACGATCGACTATTTGCTTACATGAAAGAAAAACGGATCGAACCCATCGTAACCATTTTCCACTACGAAATGCCTCTGAACTTGATTGACTCTTACGGAGGCTGGGCTAACCGCAAAGTGATCGACTTGTTTGTTAAATACGGTCAAACGGTTCTGCGGCGTTACCAGCATGCGGTGAAGTACTGGATCGCAATCAATCAAATTAATCTGATTCATAAGGAAGCGTTCGCTTCGCTCGGTCTTTTGTCCGATCAAGCGCAACATTACGAACAATTGAAATTCCAGGCGGTGCACCATCAATTCGTCGCTTCGGCGAAACTGACGGAATTTGCGCACGAGCTTAATCCGGATATTCAAATGGGAATGATGCTCGCGGATAGTCTAACGGTACCTTATTCCTGCGATCCCGCGGACGTAAAATTGAACTTTCGAAGAAACCGCATGCAATTTTTCTACAGTGACGTTCTGCTTAGAGGAGAGTACCCGGAATATGCGCGGACTTATTTTGAAGATCACGGCATTAAACTGGATATTACAGAATCGGATCAAGCCGTGATCCGCAGTCATAAGGCCGACTTTTTGGCAGTGTCGTATTATTGGTCTAACACAGTTAAAGCCGGCGAAAACACGATGGATCCTAATACAACCGTGAAAAACCCTCATTTGAAAGCTAACCGTTGGGGCTGGTCGATTAATGCGAGCGGACTGTACTTCTGTATTTCCGAATACTGGGATCGTTACCGCGTGCCGATGATGATTGCCGAAAACGGAATCGGTTACAAAGATCGTTTGACCCCGGACGGCCAAGTGCACGACGACTACCGGATTCAGTATCACCGGGAGCATATCTCGGAACTGCAGGAAGCCGTTCGCGAAGGGGCGGACGTGTTCGCCTACTGCAGCTGGGCACCGTTTGATATCGTCAGTGCGGGAACGGCGGAAATGAGCAAACGATACGGATTTATTTATGTCGATTACGACGATGAAGGAAAGGGAAGCGGGGAATTTTATTATAAAGACAGCTTTTTCTGGTATCAGCGGGTGATCGATTCCAACGGAACCGATCTTTCGAATCTTTAAATGACAACACATTCAGCATAAAACAAAATCCCGGAACCCATTGCGTTCGAGAAAATTCATCAGGTGTTCCGGGTTTATTTTCGGGAGGGATTAAAATGGATACGCGAAGATTGGCACAGGAAATTTTGGCAGGCGTCGGCGGCGAGCAAAACGTCAATGCGGTCTGGCATTGCGCTACGAGACTCCGATTTAAGCTGAACGATAAAAAGTTGTCCGATACCGGCAGAATCGAAAGTACGGATGGCGTTATTACGGTAGTGGACAGCGCGGGGCAATACCAGGTCGTCGTAGGAAATTCAGTGGCCCAGGTATACGAGGCGCTGGTTTCGCTGCCGGGAATGGGCAAACACGCTACAGGGAGCGAAGAAGAAAAGGAAAAGGAAAAAGGCAAATTCAATCCAATCAGCCAACTGATGGACTTCGTTTCGGCCGTCTTTACGCCGTTTCTCGGCGCTCTGGCCGGTGCGGGAATTCTGAAAGGTCTGCTGTCGCTGCTAACGAGCATGAATTGGCTTTCCACAAATGCAGGCGCTTACAAAGTCTGGAACGCGGCCAGTGATGCAATCTTTTACTTCCTGCCGGTCTTCCTTGCTTTTACTGCCGCAAAAAAACTAAAAGTAAATTCGTTTGTCGCGGTGTCTTTGGCCGGCGCGCTTATTCATCCTTCGCTGGTTCAAATGGTGGCGGATTCGCAAGCGCTCGACTTCTTCGGGATTCCGATCGTCCCGATCACGTACACCTCTTCGGTATTTCCAATTTTGCTGGCGATCTGGGGCCTGTCTTACTTGGAACCGATTTTGAACAAAATATTCCCTGAATCTGTTCGCAATATGTTGACTCCCCTATTTTCCTTGGTCGTTATGCTTCCCCTGACCCTGATTGTAATCGGCCCGATAGGAACGCAGATCAGCAACGTATTCGCATGGGTTCTGCTTGCCGTGTACGGATTTTCGCCGCTGCTGGCGGGGTTGATCCTGGGAGCGTTCCATCAGTCCATTGTGATTTTCGGTGTCCATTGGGCTCTGATTACGCTGATGATTAACAATGTCGCCAACCAGGGTTACGACCAATGGCTGCCTATCGTTTGCGGCGCGGTACTTTCCCAGGCGGGTGCCGCTTTGGGCGTATTCCTGAGAACGAAAGATCCCAAGCTCAAAGCGCTGTCCGGTTCTGCGGCGATTACCGCAATCTTCGGCATAACCGAGCCCGCTATCTACGGCGTCACGTTAAAATTGAAGCGTCCGTTCTACTGCGCAATGATTGCGGCCGGGATCGGAGGTGCGGTAATCGGGGGGTTCGAAGTTCACGCTTCAACGTTCACGTTCCCGAGTCTGCTCGCTATTCCGACCTATTTGGGCCAGGGGTTCATCGGAGAAGTGATTGGATTGTTGATCGCGTTCTTCGGATCCGCGATCTTGACGTACTTCTTCGGCCTTCCCCGCAAAGCGTTGGAACCGCCTGTTACCGTTTATAATCCTAACGTTATTGAAGTTCCGGTGGCAGGGGAAGTCGTCCCTTTAAGCCGTGTGAACGATGAAGTCTTCGCATCCGAAGCCATGGGCAAAGGCGCAGCCGTTATCCCGTCAAAAGGACTCGTGATTTCACCTGTCAGCGGAACGATTACAAGCGTATACCGGACGGGCCATGCGATTGGGCTTGTATCCGATTCCGGGACGGAACTGCTGATTCATATCGGAATCAATACCGTCAAGCTCAAAGGTCAATACTTCCGTCCTCTGGTTACGGATAATCAAAAAGTCCATGCGGGCGATAAACTGGTCGAGTTCGATTTGGAACAGATCAAAGCGGCCGGCTACGATCCTACGGTCATGATCGTCATTACCAATTCCGGCGAGTACGAGCAGATTGAGCCGGATCCGGATTTTTCGACTTCCGGTCATCTGCTGAAATTGGTTCCTTCTCGTTCAAGTATGTGATTTTATTAGAAAACCTATAAGTTTCGCATTAAAATAAAACGTTTTAAAGAAGCTCTGCTTATTTCCGATCCTTTGGAGTGGGGAGTTCGATAAGCTTATCCGGCCGAGTGAAAATGAACAACTTTATGAGTCTGATCGTTTAAAGCAAGTTGTGTAATCTTAAACATGTTTTTGGAAATAAATCTCCTAGAACGGAATACCCTATATCGCCTCCTGCGTCCAATCCTTCCCCCATCTTTCCCAGACCGAAGGGAGAGTATGAGATGAACGCGTTTGAATGAAAGCGAAGTCGATAATTATCCGCCGAGGGGGGAAGTTTCGCTCGGCGAACGGGTTGGCTATGCTGTGGGCGACGCTCTGTCCGTAGGCGGAAAATCGAAGTCCAAACTTGCGAGAGAGGTTCTCTCGCAAGTTTTTTCGCATAAACAGGCTAACTTTCCGTGTCTTGTGAAACAGTTCCTCACCTGCTATACTGGTTCCCGATTGAATGAACGGAAAAGAAAGCGGGAGGTTAGGGCATGGCGAGCATACGGGAAGTGGCCAAGCTGGCGCAGGTCGCGCCGAGCACGGTATCGAGAGCATTGAACAGCAGCGGCTATGTGGCGGAAGAAACGCGGGAGAAGATCAAGGCGGCCGTAGCCGAGCTGGATTACGTGCCGAATCAGTGGATTCGCAATTTATACCGGCAGAGTACCGGAATCATAGGGGTAGTGGCCCCCGGATTGATCCATCCCTTTTTCTCGTCGTTGTGGAATCATCTGGAGCTGGAACTGCGCAAATTCGGCTATAACATGATGCTATGCAGCACCGGCGGAGACGAGCAAAGAGAAAGAGAATACCTGGATACGCTGGAACGGAATCTGTTTGACGGCGTGATCGACGGTGCGGCTGTACTACCCGATGAGAATTATGCGAAGCTGGAGAAGCCGATCGTTTTCCTGGATCGAATCGTGGCCGGTATTCCTGTCGTCAGTTCCGATCATCGACAAGGCGGAGAGCTGGCCGCGCAGAAGTTTCTCGAATGCGGCTGCCGTAAAGTCCTGCATACGGTCGGCGACCGACAGCATCGGCTGCAGTCGCATGAAGGCGACGACGCGCTCGATCGCTATCTGCAGGAGCACGGGGTCGAGACGATCCGTGAGGAAGTCTCCTGGGACGATACGACAGATTATGAAAGCTGCTACAAATTGACCAGACAGATGTTGGCCGCGTATCCGGACGTGGATGGCGTACTGGCATCCGACCTTCAAGCGGCGGCATTTCTCAAAGCAGCCGTATCGCTTGGCATCGACGTGCCGGGGCAGCTGAGCATTATCGCTTACGACGGAACTTTCGTCACTTCTTTTAACTCAACGGCCCCTACCGCGATCGTGCAGGATGTACGGACCATTGCTCGGCAGACAGTGGCCGTACTGCTAAAACGGATTAACGGGCAGCAGTTGGCGAAGGAACAAATCGTCGTTCCGGTGACGCTGGTCAAAGGAGAAACGACGAACTGAGCACATATTAAACCGGTCGAATTATTTTAAGGAACTGTTCCACAAAAAAAGATTGACCTTTTAAATGGACAGGAGTATTCTTAACTCCACTGGAACAGTTCCATATAGTTCGCCGAAATCGGATGAGCGCACAAAGTTATGGAACAGTTCCATTTCAAAGCCGGGACGTTTTAAGTAAGCAGTTGTGAAACCGAATTCAAAGCCATACTTAAATTTTTTTGCATATATGTGGAACAGTTCCACTAAGATGATGGAGGGACTTATGGACAATCAATGGTGGAAGAAGTCGGTCGTATATCAGATTTACCCGCAAAGTTTTAAAGACTCCAACGGAGACGGAATCGGCGATCTGCCGGGCATTATCGAGAAGCTGGACTACTTGGCGGAACTTGGAATCGACGTGCTGTGGGTTTGTCCGATTTTTCGGTCGCCCATGGTAGATAACGGTTATGACGTAGCGGATTACCGGAGTGTGGACCCGATGTTCGGAACAGACCAAGAACTCGATGGACTGATTGCCGCTGCCGGGCAAAAAGGAATCAAAATCGTATTGGATCTGGTCCTTAACCACTGCTCGGATGAGCACGAGTGGTTCCGGCGTGCGCTGAAGGATCCGAATTCGGAAGAAGCGGGATACTTTTACTTCCGGCACACGGAAGACGGACAGCCTCCAAACAACTGGCGGTCCAACTTTGGCGGCTCGGCTTGGGCTCAGACTGAGGACGGAAGATGGTATCTGCATACGTTCGCAAAAGAACAGCCGGACCTCAATTGGGAAAATCCGAAGCTGCGCCAAGCCCTGTACGACATGATTAACTGGTGGCTGGACAAAGGTGTCGGAGGATTCCGGATCGATGCGATCACCTTTATCAAAAAGGATCTGTCGTTTGCTTCCGGAGATGCGAAAGACGGCGCTTTGTACCCAATCGAGAACTTCCAGAGCTATCCGGGGATCAGCGAATTCCTGACGGAATTGAAGCGCGAAACGTTTGCCAAATACGATGCCGTTACCATAGCGGAAGCGCCGGGCGTTTCGCCGGAGCTGTTTGCCGAGTACGCAGGACCGGACGGACATTTCTCGATGATTTTCGATTTTAACTGGGATCACATGAAAGGCGTCTCGGTCAAATGCGATCCGGATTCCGTGTCCGCTTGGCGCAGCCGGATGTTTGAAAGCGTACTGCACACGCAGGAGCACGGCTGGAGCGCCATTTTCTTAGAGAACCACGATCAGGCGCGCTGCCCGGACAAATTCCTCGATAAAGACAAGCACGGCCGGGACAGTATGGCCTGCCTGGCGACGACCTATATGCTGCTTCGGGGTACGCCTTTCATTTATCAAGGGCAGGAGCTCGGCATGACAAACAGCATAAGAAGCGGAATCGGCGAGTTCCAGGATGTGTCTGCTTTGAATCAATGGAAGGAAGGGCTGGCGCAGGGACGTTCCGAGGACGAGATGCTTCAGGAGCTGAACGATTACGGACGCGATAACGCCCGCTCGCCGTTTCAATGGAATGCGGAGCAGCACGGCGGTTTTACGACAGGAACCCCTTGGATGCCGGTTCATTCGAACTATCGTGAAGTCAATGCGGAGAAAGCACAGGCCGATGCCTCCTCGATCCGGACGTATTACAAGGGACTGATCGCGTTCAGAAAAAGTGAGGAATGGAGCGACGTGCTGGCTTTCGGCAGCTTCGAACCGGCTCTGACCGAATATCCGTCGCTTATCGCTTACCGCCGAAGCTTCGAAGGACGGACGCTGCTCGTGCTGAACAATTACGGCGGCTCGCTGGAGCTTCCGCTGGCGGAAGGAGAAGTCGTATTCGGCAGTGTGGAAACGCCGGAGATCAAGGACGGCAAACTGAACCTGCTGCCGTATCAATCCGTTGTGCTGACAGAGACGGAATAAACGAATACCTGGGAGGTCAATAGGCATGGGGATGAAAGGGACATGGAGAAGATGGACGGCCGGCGCGGCCGGCCTTGCGCTCGGAACCTTGCTGCTTTCCGGCTGCGGAAGTCAGGAAGCAAAAGCGCCGACAAGCTACGACTTTTATATTTTCAACGGCAAATCGGAAAACGCGGAAGCGATGGAAGAGGTTGTCGATCGATATGAAGCGGAAACGGGTCTTACGATCAGACTGTTTTCGCTCGGCACGACTGACGTTGCGGAAACGCTTCGGTCCGAGATGAACTCAAGCGCCAAGCCGGCCCTGTTCTCCACGAATATTGGAGGCGTGATGGAGTGGTCCGAAAGCGGAGCGATTCTCGATTTGAATGAAGCCTCTGACCCTGAACTGAAGGCGCTTGCAGCTGAGGTGCCCGAACCGCTCCGTCTCAGTGCGGACGGTTCGCAGAACTACGGAATTCCATACAACATCGAAGGCTACGGCTTGATCGTCGATACGCGGATGGTTGAGGAACTGTTCAATCTGGACAATCCCGATTCTTTCCTCGAAGACTTCAAAGCGGCGACCTACGATGAGTTCGAAAATCTCGTGAACGGGGTAGACGCGTATATCACAAACAATCAAGCGGGCGACGTGACATTGAACGGTGAGACTTATACGTTCGCCCCTTCGAAAACGGAGCTTACTTCGCAGTTGACCGGCGTATTCGCCGAAGCCGGCGCGGAGAAATGGACCTACGGCGACCATATGGGCAACATGGCAATGAACGCGGTGTTCAGCAGCGCCGTCGATGCAAGAAACGCATCGGAGGAACAAGTGGATGAGCTGCAGGCACCGCTGGAAAAGCTCGCGCAGACGCTTGATCTGTATTCGTTACATGCGGCCGGCATGAACGGCCCGCTGGAGCGCGGCCCGTCTTACATTAATTCCTCTACAGCGAGCTACGACGTGTCGGTACAGCTTTTTTCCGGCGGCAAAGCGCTATTTTTGAAGCAGGGGAACTGGGTCTATCCGAACATCGAGAAGCTGAATCCGGACATCCTGCCGACGCTGACCTTCCTGCCGATCAAGCTGCCGCTTGAGCAGAGCGATATTAAGATTGAAGGGCTCACCGTAGAGCAGTTCAATCAATCCGTACCGCAGTTCGTTCCTTCTTATTATGCGATTAACACCAGAGTGACGCAGCGCGAGCAGGAGTTGGCGCAGCAGTTTCTCGTCTGGCTCAACACGACGGAAGAAGGCCGACGTACGATCGTGGAAGATTTCCAATTCATTCCGTATAACGCGGATGAAAATGTGAAGTTCGAAAATACGCTCAATAATTCGCTGATCGAATACCAGTTGGCCGGCAATACCCTCTCTAACCCGTTCAACGGTTCGCCGGCGGGCGGCGCTTATTGGGGACAAGAAGTATTCGGTTCGATTTTGCAGGAACGCTATTACAACCGCGCAGGCGAATGGACGCCAGAAGATTACCGCACGATCGCCGAACAAGCTGTCCAAGGCTGGAAAGACGTCATGTATGAAACATAGAGGGAGGCTGCATCGATGAGTGGTTACTATAAAAAATGGTTTTGGCCTTTGGCGCTGCCTGGTCTGATCTTGTTCGCAGCTGTCGTGCTGGTGCCGTTCCTGATCGGGCTGTTCTATTCGTTCACGGCATGGCGCGGTACGTACTTCGTCGGCGGAAGCGCCTGGTCTTCTTTTGTGGGGCTGGAAAATTACGCGCGTATTTTCCAAAGCCGACAGTTCCTGCACTCGCTGGTGTACACGCTGCAGTTCACGGCGATGGCTGTGATCTCGATTAGCGTCGCGGGACTGCTGCTGGCACTGATGCTTGATTACGCAGGGAAGCGAGTTGCGCTGTTTCGCACGATCTTTTTCCTGCCGAACCTGTTGGGCGGACTTGCTCTCGGCTTTATCTGGCAGTTCATTTACCAGAACGTCTTCAACCGGATATTCGGCGAAGGCGGACTGAATATCGAGTTTCTGACCAACATGACTCAGGATTCGACGAAAAATCTGTTTGCCCTCGTGATCATGGTCACCTGGCAGATGGCCGGCTACATGATGATTATTTTTATTGCCGGACTGAATAACATTCCCCGCGACCTGTACGAAGCCGGCTCGCTCGACGGAGTGAATATGTGGACCAAGTTCCGCTATATTACGCTGCCGATGCTGATGCCGTCGATTACGATCGTCCTGTTCCTGACTCTGGCCAGCAGCCTGAAGCTGCTCGATCAGAACGTCGCGCTGACGAATGGATCGTTCAATACGTCGATGCTGTCGCTGCAGATTCTGCGGACTGTCCGCTATACGCAGCCGCCGGATTACGGACAAGCACAGGCTCAGGCTGTCGTCTTCTTTATTCTGGTCGCCATTATCGGTCTGATTCAAGTCTATATCACGAAGAAAAAGGAGGTGGACGCATGATTCGCGCGGCTTCTTCGCCCGATGTTCACAAGCGTTCCGTCCGTATGCCGGGCGGCAGGATTGCGGTGTACGCGGTTCTGACCCTGATTGCATTGGGTACCCTGTTTCCGCTCCTGTTCCTGTCCATCAATTCGTTCAAAGACCAGGGAGCGATCGTCGCCGAGCCGATGGCACTGCCGAAGGACTGGTCGTTCGTCTATATTTCGGAGGCCCTTTCCCAAATTAACTTTGGCCAGGCTGCGTTTATCACGGCAGGCATTACGATTTTGTCAGTCGGCCTGATCGTGTTCTGCTCTTCGCTGCTGTCCTGGATGCTCGTACGCAACAACTCGACCAGCAGCCGGGGTTTGCTGCTGGTGCTCACGGCGGCTATGCTGGTACCGTTCCAATCGCTGATGTACCCGCTTATTCATCAATTCGAGTCGTTCGGCCTCAAAAATCTTCCGGGATTGATCCTGATGTACGGAGGCTTCGGCCTGGGTATGTCGGTCTTCCTGTATCACGGCTTTATGCGCAGCGTTCCGCTGGCGCTCGAAGAAGCGGCATTGATCGACGGTGCGAGCATCGGCAGCCTGTTTTTCCGGATTGTGTTCCCGCTGGTGCAGCCGATTACCGTAACGGTCATCATCCTGAATTCGCTCTGGATCTGGAACGACTATCTGCTGCCGTTTCTCGTGCTGGGCAACGCGGAACATAAAACGCTGACGCTGGAGCTGTATTATGCCAAAATGCTCGCCGGACAGTTCAGCAATCCGTGGGAATTGATCTTCCCGGCCGTGCTCGGGTCGATCATTCCGATCGTCGTGCTGTATGTGTTCCTGCAAAAGTACTTCATCAAAGGCGTAACTGAAGGAGCCGTTAAATAATCGTATGGGCAGGGAGAGTGATCGGATGCTGAGCCTGAATGACAGTTTTCGTTTTCCGGAGAAACCGAATGATATTTTGACGGTCGGCGAGCTGCTCGTCGATCTGATCTCCGGCGGATACGGCGAGGAAGGCGGTTCCGATTACCGGCGATTCTTCGGCGGGTCTCCGTCTAACATTGCGATGAACGTGAAGAAATTGGGTGTTCGTCCGGTCGTCGCTTCGGCGGTGGGCGAAGACAAGTTCGGACGGTTTCTCGTCCGGCGGCTGGAAGAAGAAGGCGTCGATACGTCCTGCGTGCAGAAGACTGCCGGATCGACCAGTTTGGTCGTCGTCGGCCGAAGCCGGGGCACGCCGGTGCCAATCTTCTACAGAGATGCGGATTATCGGCTGGCCTATACCGAAGGGCTGCAAACCGCGCTTGGAAATTCGAAGATCCTGCATTTTTCCTGTTGGCCGGTCTCTCGGACGCCGGCACGCGGGACCATCGAACGGCTGATCCGGCAGGCCCAAGCGGACGGAACATTGATCGGCTTCGACCCCAATTACCATCCGGCGATCTGGCAGGAAGGCGAAGACGGAATCGAATACATGAAGTCGCTGATCGGCCGGGCCGATATCGTAAAACCGTCCGAAGACGATGCGGAGCGATTGTTCGGACGCGATACGCCCGATCGGCAGCTGGAAAAGTTTCTGGCACTCGGTGCCAAGCTTGTCATTTTGACGCTGGGCAGTGCCGGCGCGCTGGTCTCGGACGGAACAGAGACGCTGAAGCTGCCAACGCTGGCTTCGGAAGTGATCGACACGACAGGAGCGGGCGATGCGTTTTGGTCGGGATTTTATACGGCTCTGATCAAGGAGTATACGCTGAAAAGGGCTTTGATGCTGGGGTTTGCGGTCAGCGCCTACAAGCTGCGCCATATGGGCGCGGTGGTGGATCTACCGAAGCTTGAAGAGATTGAAAAGCAGTTTGCGCTCTAAAAAAAGGCAGTCCATCTTTCAACAAAGGGAGGATTTCTATGGCTATCAACAATCAGGTTCAGCTGATCACCTATCCCGACTCGCTTGGCGGCGATCTCAAAACGCTGCATCACGTACTGGATCGTCATTTTCCGGATGTTTTTAAGGGCGGTTTGCATATTCTTCCGCCTTTTCCTTCTTCAGGCGACCGGGGGTTTGCGCCGCTGACCTATCTGGAGATCGAACCGGCATTCGGTACATGGGAAGACATGCGGAAGTTGGGAGAAGACTACGATATCCTGGTCGACCTGATGGTCAACCATATCTCGCAGAAGTCCGAATACTTCCAAGATTTTCTTCGTCACGGGCGGGCTTCGAAATACGCAGACCTGTTCATTACGCTGGACAAGCTGTGGGCGGACGGAGATCCGGTACAGTCCGATATCGACAAAATGTTTTTGCGCCGGCCGCTGCCGTATTCGGCGTTCACAATCGAAGATACAGGGCAAGAAGAACGGGTATGGACGACATTCGGCAAGACGGATCCGTCTGAACAGATCGATTTCGACGTAAAGTCGGAAGCGGTAAAGTCGCTGCTGAGAGAGTTTTTCGAAAACTTCAAACGTCAGAACGTCAAGATCGTTCGGCTTGATGCAGTCGGTTATATAGCCAAGAAGCTGGGAACGGGCTGCTTCTTCGTTGAGCCGGAGATTTACGAATTTTTGGACTGGATTATGGAACTGGCAGAGTCGCTGGACATCGAGCTTCTTCCGGAAGTCCATTCCCACTACTCGATCCAGTACAAACTGGCCGAGAGAGGGTATTGGATCTACGATTTTATTCTGCCTTACCGCGTACTCGACACGCTGGTGAACCGTTCGAGCGGCGCGCTGCTGGAGTATTTGAAAAATCGTCCGGCCAAGCAGTTCACCATGCTGGACTGCCACGACGGCATTCCGGTCAAGCCGGATCTCGACGGCTTGATCGATACCGGAGATGCGCGCCGCCTGGTCGATACCTGCCTGGAGCGCGGATCCAACTTAAGTCTGATCGTATCAGACGATCATAAAGACGCGGACGGCTTCGACGTTCATCAAATTCGCTGCAGCTATTATTCGGTGCTGAACAGCGACGACGACGCCTATCTGGCGGCGAGAGCGATTCAATTCTTCACGCCGGGTATTCCGCAGGTCTATTATGTCGGTCTGCTGGCCGGAGAAAATGATACGGAAAACGTGGAGAAAACCGGCGAAGGCCGGGAGATTAACCGTCATAACTTTACGTTGGAAGAAATCGAACAATCGGTAGAAAAAGAGGTCGTACAGCGTCTGCTCGACTTGATTCGCTTCCGTAACGAGTACGGTGCGTTCAACGGTGACTTTGAAGCATTGAGTTCGGCCGACGATGAAGTCCGGCTGCGCTGGACGAAGGACAAGCTTTTCTGCGAATTGTTCGTCGATCTAAAAACGGGCGAATCGGTCATCGATTATTTCAATGAAGAAAGCGGAATTGCCCGTTACCGGATCTAGGAACAAAATCATGCTAAGGTTAAATGAAAACGTGCTAAAATAGAGGATCGGATCAACGAAGACCGGGACAGTCCGGCTCCGTCAATCCGATCCTCTTTTTCGAGTGCCATCTTTTCCTTCATTATTCAATCCGATCCCATTCTATTTCAAATTAGGAGGACCCTTATGTCCTGGAGCAAATTGCAGCAGCAGCTGGAGAGCTTTCTCGCGCCCGCGTTAAAAGGCACGGTCGAATACCGGTCGACCAGCTATCGTTACGTCCCCGACAAAGCCGGTACCTGCCACATCACGGTGGACAAGAAGAATATTCTCAACATGGGCGACAAGTCCAACTTTATCCGCTGGTACCAAAGCGAGATCGAGATCAAGAATGATCCGAGCCTCGACATTCCGGTGACCGAAGCGGAGATCGAAGCCGTGCGCAGCGGTGCCAAAGGCCCGATCCCGGAAGATCGCTTGAAAGTGATGGCTGCAAGCCGCAAAGCGACGGAACATGCCAAAGAGCTGTTGGCCGCGCAGGCGACGCTGACCAAGTCGAACTTCGTCGCGACGGCGAACAAGTTTCTGGCTTCTTCTATTGAAGAAAGTCTGGAGAGCCGCGATATTCTGCTTAACATCCTGGCTTTGGTCGATAAACGGGTCGGCAAAAAGCGTATCCTGAACATGTCCGAAGCGGTCAAGCTGAAGCATCCGATCGTGCAGTATTTTTACGAGCTGCGGCGCCGGACGGTGTAAGCCGGGCGGTCGGATTACTTCGGACCGGCGGCGTTATGAAGAACACAGACAGCGGCCCAAAAAAGCCCGGACGGCGCGAGATTCGCGCGGCTCGGGCTTTTTTTCGATACTCGATGTTCATGCGCATGTTCGATGCCGGGTGCGGCAAAATCAGGAACGGATTCGCTCCGTTTAATTCGCCGCAAAATGCACGACCGCGCTGTACAGCATTTTGTTGCGGATCGGGTCGAACGTAACCTGGTGCTGAACCTGCTTCACCCGAAGCAGCATTCCCTTGTTGATCTCGACGCGTTCGTCGATCGCGCGTTCCAGCTCGCGGAAGTCGTAGGTTTGCAGGCATTCGACTTTGTCTTTGATCATGTCCAGAATGATTCCCATGCGGTTGCAGATCTCCTTTTCGATACGGCCCTTATTAAGGGGTTCGCCTATTCGGCCGCGGATTCGTCCATGTGCTCGAGGCCCTAATCCTGCAGGTGCAGCAGGATCGAGGTCAAACTTTTTCCTTGTGGCGTCAACGAGTATTCGACTTTGGGCGGGACCTCCGGATAGACGGTGTGGTCGATCAGTCCGTCTCGCGCGTCAGCAGCTGATACAAGACCAGGAGCTTCCATTTGCCGCCGATCAGGTTGACCGTGAATTCGACCGGGCAGCTGCTGCACGAATCGAGCGTTCCGAAATTCCATCCCATCACCTCCGGGGTATCCCGCGGGATACGTAATATCTACAAAGTCCGTACTTACATAAAGTTTACTTGTTTCTTATGATAAGTACAACGGCAGATTCGAAATCGGCCTAAACGATACTTGGAAAAGGGATTATGAAATGACGGAAACCATTTTGGTCTATGGGGCTTCGGTTGTACAGGGCGGAGCCGTAGCGCGTTTGCTCGTGAAGCCGAACCTGTATCTGGAAAACCTGCTTATCCCGGGCTTGGTCTCGAACGGCGTGTTCGCTTACCCGGTTCCGGCCGACAAGCCGACCGCGTGGATCCGCTCGGAAGACGCGGCGCGGTATCATGCCCATGCGCTGAACCATCCGGAACTTGCGGGCCGGACGCTGATCGCGGCCGGAGCCGAAGGTCTGACGGGCAGTCAGATGGCCGAACGGTTCGGCGAACCGGCAGGCGAGACGGTCGACTTCCATTCGCTGGCGTTCGACGACTTCCAGGGGCGCTGACGCCGGTACTGGGCGAGGCGCAGGCCGCGGGCATGACCGATTTCTATCGCTGGATCATCGGCACCCATATCGACACGCTGAACCAAGCCGAAAGGTCCGAAGTATCCGGCCTGCACGTGATGCCGGTGTCGGAATGGCTGAAGCAGCCGAGCATTGCGTCGGCGTTCCGTGGGTAACGGGAAGCCTCGAAGAACCGGTTAAGGAACCGAAACTGTGAAAAAGGCATCCGCGAACTGCGGATGTCCTTTTTGTGCGGGAGCAGAGAAATAGACCGATACGGAGTAGAAGGGCCGCTCAAATGAAGTTAGCGATTGACCACTTCCTTATTTATCTTTATACTTCATCTGGAAAAGGATGAATATATAAATCGTGGGAAGTGGTGGGGAAGATGAAGGTAATCGGAATTATCTTAATTATTTTTGGGGTTCTTGCTATGTTGTTAGGGAGCATGATGTATGGAGATATTGGGGTTTCCGCGATGATTGGAGCTATTACAGCCGTGTTATCCGGAATAGGATTTTTGATCAGTTCCAAAAAACCTAAAATCCAGTAGCCTTTTTATCCAACAAAGCCAAACACCTCCGGCATACGTCGGGGGTATTTGGGCAGTTTGGATCATATACGCCCCTGCCAGATCCGACCCATAAGGACATGCGTCGTTGACACCCTTTCTCCGTGCTTATACAATTCCTTCTATGATTATTCATAGTCTGCACGGAAAAGGAGAACTTACATTCATGCTGCAAAACCCCACGGGCCGCGAACGTCTCGGTCTTGCCCTGCTGCTGTCCACGCTTGGCATTCTCGGTCCGCTCAACATCGATATGTACCTGCCGAGCTTTCCCGGCATCGCCCTGGATCTCGGCGCCCAGGCGTCGCTCGTCCAGCTCAGCCTGACCGCCTGCCTGATCGGGCTTGCGATCGGCCAGATCATCGTCGGCCCGATCAGCGACGCGCGGGGGCGGCGCGGGCCGCTGCTGATCTCGCTGCTGCTGTTCGCGGCTTCGTCCGTCATGTGCGCGCTGTCGACCAGCATCGAGATGCTGATCGCGGCCCGCTTCCTGCAGGGACTGACCGCTTCGGGCGGGATCGTCCTGTCCCGGGCCATCGTGCGCGACGTGTTCAGCGGCCGCGAACTGACGCAGTTCTTCTCGCTGCTGATGGTCATCAACGCCGTCGCGCCGCTGCTTGCGCCGATCGCCGGCGGGGTCGTGCTGCTGCTGCCGGGCTCAAGCTGGCACACCATTTTCTATGTGCTGGGCCTGCTCGGTTTTCTGATCCTGCTCACCGTCGGCTTCAAGCTCAAGGAGACGCTGCCGCCGGAGAAAAGGGTGCCGAGTACGATCGGCCATTCGCTTCGCACGATGGGCAGCCTGATGAAAGACCGTTCGTTCATGGGCTATGCCTTGACGCTCGGCTTTATTCACGGAGGCAGCTTCGCCTACGTGTCGGGCACGCCGTTCGTGTATCAGGAGATTTACGGCGTCTCGCCGCAGACATTCAGTATCCTGTTCGGCATCAACGGGATCGCGATTATCGCGGGCAGCTTCATTATCGGACGTTTCAGCCGGGTCGTCTCCGAACGCAGCCTGCTGCGGATCGGCGTCATCACGGCATCGAGCGCCACGCTGCTGCTGCTGATTGCGACGATCGTTCAGGGGCCGCTGTTCACGATCGTCGTGCCGCTCTTCATCTATATGATTACGATCGGGATCACGGCGACCAGCACATTTACGCTTGCGATCGCGCGCCAGGGCCACCGGGCGGGCAGCGCAAGCGCCGTGCTCGGCCTGTTCCCGCTGCTGATCGGCTCGCTCGTCTCGCCGCTTGTCGGCCTTGACGAGACGACGCCCGTGCCGATGGGGGCTCTCTTATTCGGGACGGCCCTGCTCGGAGCGGCTGCATTTTTCGCTTTGACCCGGGAGGACAAGAATCCTTTATAACGATCATTAAACCGCGCAGACTGAGTCTGTGCGGTTTTTTTGTGAAATCTTCCCGATTTTCTGAAAATTTCATTGACACTCGCCTTATCATACATTTACAATTCCTTCTAGGATTGATAGCGGAATCCAGTCGACCGGAGAGGGCTTGTCCTCGCAGCATGGCGGAACGAAAATGGGACACGGGGAGATGAAGAAATGATCGTAAGGAAAACGGAATACATACAAGAAGTAGGCCTGGTTCGGGTGGTCGCCTGCCTGAGCATCATTTTGCTTCATTCCATACAGTTTACGATCGGATTCGAATGGACCGAAGGCTCGCCCCTGTTGGATTATGCTTTGTTGACTGCAGCCGGTATTCTTGCTTTCGGCACGCCCGCTTTCGTTTTTATTTCGGAACTGCTGCTGTCCCGCTCCTATCCGGACCGCTTTCCCAAAGCTTTTTACAAAAAAAGAATCCTGATGATCCTTACTCCGTTTGTGTGTATGGCTGTTTTTTATGCGATTTTTGCGAATTATGACGATCCGGGCCGTCTCCCGTACGTCGTGGTGCTGAACTTGATGGGCGATTATCACGGTTGGTTTGTTCTGGTCGTCTTCCAGTTCTATGTGCTGCACCGGCTGTTCACGAAATTTCTGTCTCGGATCCCCGCCAAAGTCGTGCTGGCTGCGGCTTTTGTGATCAATGCGGCGTATCTGGCTTTCTTTAACTTCGTGAAACAGCCGTCCGGCGGCCGATTGATCTCGTTCGTCTGGGAGAGAGGCTACTGGGTTCCGTTTCTCGGCTGGATTTTCTATTTTTGCCTGGCTTATTACTGCGGGAGACGCTATGACGATTTTCTGGCGGCGCTCGACCGGTACAAGAGATGGATCGTAATCGGCACGCTGGTGGCCGCTGCGCCCGTGCTGTTCGTCAACTCCTTGAATGTGCTCGGTTTCGGTTCCAAAAGGGTCGATATGCTGCCGCTCAGCCTCATGCTGATTCTGCTGCTGTTTCTGATCGCTTTCAAAGTGAAGATCCGATCCAGGTGGCTTGATCTGATCGACAGCTGTTCATTTGGCATCTATCTGATCCATTACTTTTATCTGATGCTCTACAGCGGACTGCTGGATCGAACGGCCGACCTCGGCTACTTCGAAATCCCGCTCTTGTTTGCCGCCGCGCTGATTTCTTCGATCGTAACTGTTCTTGCGGTCAACAAACTTCCGTTCGGCAAGTATATCTTGGGCAGGGCGGGAGGAAGAACGGGTCGAAACGGTTCACCGGGTCTCGCAGCTCCTCAAAAGGCTCAAGGATAGCGGCGCGCCGGAAATATTTTTGTCTTTTTTTGCGGGACATGTAGGCTGAACGTTTTTTTGCGGGGTTTGATTTGAAAGGAAATCGGCTGAAGGTTTGTCTTTATTCAGTGTACAAATGTCCTTCTTACAGGCGATTCCGGGGCAAATGGCGTGATCTTTCCGGTTGTTTTTTCAAAATGCTTATCATAGAATTTGCTGGTGCGATTCGGCGGCGCTTTAGTGCATAATATCTCAAGCGCACGCCGGGTCCGGAGACATCGAAACAGCGAACTGACATGGGGGCATAAGGAATGGAAGAGAAACAATTGAGCCGGGGGCTGAAAGCCCGGCATATCGAGCTGATTGCGCTGGGAGGAACGATCGGGGTCGGCCTGTTCATGGGTTCTTCAAGTACGATCCAATGGGCGGGACCTTCCGTGCTGCTGGCCTACATGCTGGCGGGACTGGTCATGTTCTTGGTGATGCGGATCATGGGGGAGATGCTGATTGCCGAACCGGTGACCGGATCGTTCGCCACTTTCGCGCATAAATATATCCATCCGGTCGCGGGTTACCTGACAGCCTGGAGCTACTGGTTCCTGTGGGTGACGGTCGGCATGTCCGAGGTGACGGCGATCGGCATCTACTTCGGCTATTGGTACCCCGATATTCCGCAGTGGATTCCGGCGCTTGCCGGCGTAGGCATTATCGCGGCGGCGAACCTCGCGGCGGTCAAGTTCTACGGCGAATTCGAATTCTGGTTTGCGATGATCAAGGTCGTGGCGATCGCGGCGATGCTCATTCTCGGTACCGGCCTGATCTTCTTCGGCTGGGGCAACGGCGGCGTACCGGTCGGCTTCGAGAATCTGTATGCGCATGGCGGATTTTTCGCGGGCGGGTTAAAAGGGTTCCTGTTCGCGCTCTGTATCGTCACGGCGGCTTATCAGGGGATCGAGATGATCGGCATTACGGCAGGCGAAGCGGAGAATCCCAAAGTCACGCTGAAGCGCGCGATCAAAAATATCGTTTGGCGGATTCTTGTGTTTTACGTAGGCGCGATCTTCGTGATCGTGACCATCTATCCGTGGAACGAGGTCGGCGTGACCGGAAGTCCATTCGTGCTGACCTTCTCCAAAGTCGGCATCGTCGCGGCGGCGGGGATCATCAACTTTGTCGTATTGACCGCGGCGATGTCCGGCTGCAACAGCGGCATTTACAGCGCGGGCAGGATGCTGTTCACGCTGGCGGAGAACGGACAGGCGCCGAAATTTTTCGGAAAAATTTCCAACAGCGGCGTTCCGCGCAACAGTATCATGACGACGATTGGGCTGCTGCTGATCGGCGTCCTGCTGAACTATCTCATGCCGGACTCCAAGCTGTTTCTGTACATCTACAGCGCAAGCATTCTGCCGGGCATGGTTCCGTGGCTTGCGATGGCGATCGGACAGTTCCGCTTCCGGCAGGAGCATGCGGGCGAGATGGCCGGCCATCCGTTCAAGTCGCTCTTTTTTCCGGCGGCGAACTATTTCGTCATCGTCTTCCTGCTGCTGGTGCTGGTAGGGATGGTCATCAACACGGACACGCGAATTCCTCTTGCGGTCGGCGCGGGATTCATTCTGATTATGCTCGGCGCGTACTATTTGCTGGGGATGCGCAAGAAATACGGGAACGCGCACGGAGGTTCGGCCAAGTAACGGAGAAGTCCCCAACCACGGACATTCGCCGCTAAAGGAAAAAGATCTTATTCAGGATTATCGGGATCTGCCGATATTATTGCCGAGAGTACCGCGTATCAGCAGCAGGTTCAACGGACGATCTGGATTGTTCTGGCAGCAGCCATGGTTATTTCGGCTGCCGCAGGCAATGCATCCGATGTGCCGGGCGGCGTCCGTTCTTCGAAAGAAGGCGTCGAGGCGCTGGCGCGTTCGGCCGAGAAGTTCAAGCTGTAGAAATGATTCGGCTGCGGGGAACGGGGGAATCCGAAACCGGCAGTGACGGAAAAAGCGCCTTCGGGCGCTCTTTTTTGTGTAAACGGTTCATTTTGCTCTCACCAATCTTTTAAAGGCGTCATAATAGGTCTGATATAGTTGTATTTAGCGATAATATAGGTATAAAAAGACCTTTAAAAACGTATAAGTAAAATTAATATGATAATAATGCGTCATATATGTTTCATTTATATGATTAATGTCGTATTATATATCTACGCAGAGAGGCGCTCCGATTCTCCCGCAAGAACGGGAGCGGAAGTTCGAAGCCGCTTCTCGAAGCGAAAGCAGGAAAGCGGAGGGTAGCCGTGATTGAATTGACGGCAAGACAACTGAAGATCGTAGATATCGTCAAAAAGCAGGCTCCGATCACCGGCGAGCAAATCGCGGAGAATCTGGGGTCGTCCCGTCCGACGATCCGTTCGGATCTGTCGCTGCTGGTGATGCTGGAGTATATCGACGCCAAGCCGAAAGTCGGATATTTTCCGGGCCGTAAAGCGGCGGGCGGCGGAGACGGCGGCGACCGGATCAGGGAAGCGAAAGTCCGGGATATCCAGACCGTCCCGATCATCATCCGGGAGACGACGACCATTCAAGATGCGGTCGTTACGCTCTTTTTGCAGAATGTGGGGACACTCATCATCTGTGACGCGGAAGGCCGGCTGACGGGCGTGGCTTCGCGCAAAGACTTTCTCAAGGTGACGCTCGGCAATCCGGGTTCGGCTTCGATGCCGGTAAGCATGGTCATGACCCGTATCCCCAAAGTCGTGACCACGTCGCCGGATGAACCGGTGCTGGAAGCGGCGCACAAGATGATTATGCACGAGGTGGACAGTTTGCCGGTGATCAAGGTCGGCCCGGAAGAAGCGGGCGGCAGGCCGGCTATCGTAGGACGACTGACGAAGACGGCCATCGTTCAGCTTCTCCTCGACATCGAAATGACAAGGTAACGGGAGGATATGCACACGATGGGACAGGATGCGCCATTCATTACAATCTGCTCGGACTCCGTCGGCGACACGGCGGAAGCCGTCGTCCAGGCGGTTATTCACCAGTTCGAGCACCGGGACGTTTCGATCAAGCGCTACGGCAACGTCCGGCATGAGGACGAGCTGCGCAGGCTGATGGAAGAAGCGGCCAAGCACAAAGGCTTTGTGGCCTATACGCTGGTTCAACCGGAACTGCGCGAGACGATCCGGGAAGAAGCGGTCCGGCTGGACGTGCGCATCGTCGATATTATGGGGCCCATGATGCAGGCGTTTATCGATACCTTCAGCGGAGCGCCGCCGACGCGGCGTCCGGGCGTGCTGCGCCGAATGGACGAGAATTATTTCCGCCGGATGGAAGCGATCGAGTTTACGGTTGCCAGCGACGATGGGCGGGATCTCGGCGCGATGCTGGAAGCCGATCTCGTGCTGATGGGCATCTCGCGGACTTCGAAGACGCCGCTGGGCATTTTTCTCGCCCATCGGGGCCGGAAAGTCGTGAATTATCCCGTTGTCCCGGAGATCGCGCCGCCGCAGCAGCTGCTTGCGCTGCCGAGGGAGCGTCTGGTCGGTCTGACGATTGCGCCGGAAGCGATGCTTAAGATCCGTTCCGAGCGTCTGAAATCGATGGGTCTGCCGGTCGGTTCGCAGTACGACAGCCTGGAGCGGATCAAGGAAGAGCTGGAGTACGCCGAAGCGCTGTACGCCCGGCTCGGCTGCCTGGTTGTCGATATTACGGACAAAGCGATCGAAGAAACGGCCAGCCTGATTCTGGGCCATTTATAAACATTTATAAAGAAGAATCTATTTTTGAACGCGGGATACGGCCTAAGGCTGCCCGACGAACCGACTGGAGGGAATAGGAAATGGAACGTGAATTGACACTGGAAATTGTACGCGTAACGGAACTGGGTGCGCTGGCGGCGGCAAAGTGGGTAGGCCGGGGAGACAAAAACGCGGCGGACGGTGCGGCCACGACCGCGATTCGTTCGATGTTCGATTCCGTCTCCATCGACGGTACGGTCGTCATCGGCGAAGGTGAAATGGACGACGCTCCGATGCTGTATATCGGCGAGAAAGTCGGCAGCAAAGACGGCCCCGCCGTCGACGTCGCCGTCGATCCGCTCGAAGGCACGGAAGTCGTGGCCGCGGGACTGCACAACGCCCAGTCGGTTATCGCCATCGCGGAGAAAGGCAGCCTGCTGCATGCTCCCGACATTTACATGGAGAAGCTGGCCTGCGGGCCGGAACTGGCCGGCAAGTTGAGCCTGAACGATCCGGTCGAACTGACGCTGCAAAAAGCCGCGCATTATACCGGCCGCGCTTTGTCGGACTTGACCGTCATGGTGCTCGAGCGCGAGCGCCATGCCGATCTGATCGCCCGGCTGCGCGGCGCCGGCGTCCGGATCAAGCTGCTCGGCCACGGCGATGTGGCCGGCGCGATCGCGGCCGCGCTGCCAGGCAGCGGCGTGGACCTGTACCTCGGCTCCGGCGGCGCGCCGGAAGGCGTTCTGGCCGCGGCAGCCATGCGCTGCCTCGGCGGCGACATGCAGGGCCGTCTGCTGCCGGACGGGCCGTTCGAGAAGCAGCGCTGCGTCTCGATGGGGATCGAAGATCCGTCCCGCGTCCTGACGCTGACGGATATGGCCGGCACGGGCGATGTGCTGTTCGCGGCTACCGGGGTGACAAGCGGCGAGTTCCTCGACGGCGTTCGCCTGATCGGCAAAGACCGCGCCGAGACGCATTCCGTCATCATGCGCGCCAGCAGCCGGACGGTGCGTTATATCCGCAGCGTGCATTACCTGCCGCTCAAGCAGTTCCCGGCCGGATTGGCCGAACTGCCCGAGATCGGCCGGGCCGCTTCGCTGTAACGCTCCGCTGCCCTTTACAGGATTCGGGAGCGCTCGCATATCCTCTTCTTCCGCGGGGCTCCGCTTCGTGCGAAGCTCCGTCAAGCCGCCCGCGCGGCATCTCTGTGATCGACCTTATGGCCCCGCATTCCGATGCGGGGTTTTTTTTGGGATGAACCAAGGTATCGCTCCTTGCATCGTTGCCCAAGGTCAACAAAGTTTGGCCGCTAACAGACTATTAGACCGGGCTTACAACGTTCCCCCGCGGCTATAATGTTTCTCTAGACCCACTGCAAACCGGCTTGTTATGATGGAACAGGTTCAGGAGAAGCGGGTTTGGAGGCTGTGCGCATGGTAGATGTATACGAGAAAATCAAAGAAGGCGAGCGGGGGGCCTGGGTCAGTATTTTTGCTTATCTGATTCTGTCCGCACTCAAGCTGTCGATCGGCTATCTGTTTCTGTCCAGCGCGCTTCAGGCGGACGGATTAAATAATCTGACGGATATCGTGGCTTCGGTTGCGGTGCTGATCGGACTCAAGATTTCGCGCAAGCCGCCGGATGCCGACCATGCGTACGGCCATTTTCGCGCGGAAACGGTAGCGGCGCTGATTGCGTCGGTCATCATGGTTCTGGTCGGATTCGAAGTGCTGCTCGGCGCAGCCCGAACACTGACAGCCGGAAGCGGCGAAGCGCCGCAGGCCTGGGTGGCCGCCGTAGCCCTGGTGTGCGCGATCGCGATGTACGGCGTCTACCGGTATAACCGGGACCTGTCGCTCAAGACGGGCAGTCAAGCCTTGATGGCGGCGTCCAAAGACAATCTGTCGGATGCGCTGGTCAGTCTCGGTGCGGCGGTCGGGATTCTCGGTTCGCAGCTCGGCATGCCGTGGCTGGATGTCGTGACGGCGTTTGTCGTCGGCCTCATCATCTGCAAGACGGCCTGGGAGATTCTGCGCGATTCGCTGCACCGGCTTACCGACGGCTTCGACGAGAACGAACTGGCCGATATCCGAGGCACGATCGCAGGGGTGAGCGGCGTCGAAGAAGTCCGCGAAGTCAAAGCGCGTGTCAACGGCAGCCAGACCGTATTGGACGTTGTCGTCGAAGTCCCCCGCGATCTCAGCCTGGTCGAAGGGCACGATATTGCCGACCGGATCGAAGCGGAAATGAAAGACAAACACGGGATCAACTTTGTCAGCGTACATGTAGAGCCCATGGATAGGCGCACCGACAGAGAGGAAGCCGGCGAATAAGGACTTCTCCATCGCCGTGAGATTCTTGTTGGGCAGCCGTTTGGCGGTGCCAGGTGGCGCGGCCTAGCAAAAGGCTTCCGATTCCCCGCCGGGTTAATGGGGGATCGGAAGCCTTTTTGATTGGAAAAGCGGGGCAGCCCGCCGTAATTCGCGGCAGACCCTGCGCCGCAATCGGACCGGGTGCTGCCTGCGATCCGTCTTGACCGTCTGCTGGGTCTTACACATTCTCGACCGATTTGACTCCGGTCAACCGTTCGGCCCGTCTGCGGTCGCTTCGTCCGACGTACAGGACGAGCAGGAAGCAGAGGAAGAGCACGATCGCGGCGGATGCGTACGGATAATTGATATTCACATCGAACAGCGTACCGGCTACGATCGGCCCGGCGATATTGCCGAGACTGCTGTAGGAGGAATTCAATCCGGCGGCGAATCCCTGCTGATCGCCCGCACGGCGCGAGATTTGCGTGCCGATCGCCGGACGCAGAATATCGATTGCCAGGAATACGATAAAGGTCACCGTGACGATCAGCCAGTACTGATGAACGAACAAGGTCAGCAGCACGAACAGCGAAGCGGCGGCCAGACACAGCGAGATGACGAGCTGTTCGCCGAAACGGTTCAGCAGCCAGCCGAAAGCCGTGGCCTGGATAACTGCCCCGGCAATCGAACCGAACGTAATGATAATGGCGATGTCACGCGCGGTAAAGCCGAACTTCTGGTCGACGAACAGTCCGAATACGGTCTCGTAGTTGGCAAGTCCGAAAGCGCTGACGAATACGATGACAAGGCTCAGGAAATAAGGCGTCCGGTAGGAAGTCAGGAGCTGCTTGAGCATACTGTCGCGCGGACCGGCCGAAGAAGCGGCAATCTCGGCGCGGCGCTCCATGCTGAGCGACTCGGGAAGCACAAGCAGAGTGACCGCACCGGAGATCAGAGCGGCAATGCCGGCGGCGAAGAACGGGACGCGAATCCCGAATTCGACCAGAAATCCGCCGATGCCCGGGCCGATAATAAAGCCGGTCGTGATCGCGGCGTTGATGAAGCCCATACCTTTGGCGCGCTCTTCATCGGAGGTGATATCGGCCGTGTAAGCCATGACCGCGGGCATAATCAGGGCCGCGCCCACGCCGCCGAGAATACGCGAGACGAACAGCAGCCACGGCGCATTCGCCATGCCGAACAGGAATTCCGATATGGCGAAGATCAGCATACCGGCGATAATGACTTTTTTGCGGCCCAGTTTGTCGGACATGCGTCCGGCCATGGGCGAGCAGATCAGCTGCGAGACCGAGAAGGTGGCGACCAGCAGTCCCACGATACTTCCTCCGATATGGAGGGTGTTCATGTAGGTCGGCATGATCGGCACGACAAGCCCGATTCCGGTAAAAACGAGGAAAATATTGAACATGAGCAGCAGCAGGGCGGCCCGGTTGCGAAGCATTAAAGACATGAGAAAGGTTCCTCCGTATTCATTGTGTGGGTGAGGCAAGGATAATCAAGTCGGAAATTTGAAAGACTGAACGTTCGGTCTGTAAAAAAGCGGGCAACTGCGGACGGTGGATTCGATAGGCTCATGCGCTTTACTCCGACCTGTCGACCCGAGCCGCGCTACGTATGCGGAGCCTTGGCAAGACCGTTCAGCAGAACATCCACGGCGAGGCGGTACGTGCCCAGCGCTTCGTCGATGTTCGAATTCGAGCGCCGCGAGAGGCGGCTGAGCCCGATAACCAGTCCTTCGAGCACAAGCGCGAGCTTGGCAGAGTCGCCGGCTTTGAATTCGCCGCTGTCCATGCCGGACTGAATCAGATCCTGATTGAAGCGGAGATGGTCGGCCGTCATGACGGACAGCTTTTCCATAATGTCGCTCTCGATCTCGCCGCCAAAAAATTCGTCCGCCGCCTGGGTCAGCGGATGGTTGAGATCCTCGATCACGAGCAGCTCGGCGAAGCCGTGCATTTTCTCGGCGGCGCTCCCGTACAGATGCTGCTTGTCCCGCCATTTATCGAACCAGTCCCGATCCCACTCGTCGAGCAGGTACAGGAACAGACCTTCTTTGCTTTTGAAATGGTAATAGATATTGCCTTTGCTGCTTCCCGTCGCGGCGGTGATGTCTTCGATCGAAGTCGCCTTATACCCTTTTTGTACAAAAAGATGCCGGGCCGCTTCGGCGATGCGTTTGCGTGTCTGCTCGCTCTGAAGCTGTTTTTTATTCAAAATGACTAACCTCCGTTTACTGAACTTTCGTTCAGTATCTTATCATATCCGTTTCGGATTTGGCAATGGGCGAGACGTCTGCGCTTTTGCCGAACCGGAACTTTTTTTCTATAATGGACAGAATGGACGTACGGCCGTGCCGTGCAACAAGCGATTCAAACAGGAGGATGACGGAGATGAAGCTGCTGCACCGCGAACAGGACAGGGGAAGCGTCATTACGGTCCGCGAGACGGAAGAGTTATATGGAGAAAAAGGCCGCTTCCGCGTGCTGGAGTTCGCCAACGGAGACGCCCAGGGTGCGCTCGATCTGAACGACCCGGGGCGGATCGTGCTCGAATATCCGCGCGCGATCGTCCATCTGATGGCGCATAACGATCCTGCGTTCGGGCGGGCGTTCGTGATCGGACACGGGATCGGCACGATCTCGCGGCATTTTGCGGACAAGGCGATTCGCACGGCGGAGATCAGCGGGAAGATTGTCGAGCTGAGCCGTCTGTATTTTGGATATGAAGGACAAGCGGAAGTCGGCGACGGACGGAAGCTGCTGGAACGGGAACCGGACGGCCTGCTGGATTACGTGGTACTGGATGCCTTTACGGAAAAAGGCGTGCCGTGGCATTTGTTTACGCGGGGATGCTTCCAAACGGCGGCGGACAAACTGGATGAGCACGGCGCGATCCTGATCAACATGTTCGGCCGGGGGCGGCGCGATGTGCATACCGAAGCGGTCTGGGCGACGCTTGCGGACGTGTTTCCCCATATGAGGGGATTCGCGCTGCCGCAGGAAGATCCGCTCGATCCGATGAACCGGATTCTGGTCGGATCCAAACGGCCGATCGAAGCCAGAATGCGGCAGATGGCAGGCTTTGTCGAAGACGAGCCGGAGCGCGGGACGATACTGGATGACGATATGTTCGGCTGAAAGGAGGAGGAACCGTGACGAAGAAGCGGGAGAACCTTGTACGTGCCGGCAGGCAGGAAGGTTCGGTGTGGGAAGCCCTGCAGGCCGACACAGGCTGAAGGAAGCCGGAATAAGCGGCGCTGCGGGCGGAACCAACGAAAAAAGCGGGAAACCAAAAAGCCTTTACCCTCGGCAGGAGGGCAAAGGCTTTTGCCGGTTACGGCACGATATTGCGACCGACCGTGCGGCCGAGAGGGATTGCGGTGCCGAACTTCGGATTATTCGACTTCTTCGGTGCTGACCAGCTTGTGGGCTTTGAGCATACCGTCGATTACGCTCAGCGTGTAGACGGAATCGAAGCTTCTCGCCGTACCTTCCATATCTTTGTTGTAGATGATGTAAGATTCGCGAGTGTGCACGGTATAGGTTGAATCGCCGTTATCTTTGAATTCGTTTACGACGGCGCCTTCAAATGCTTCCGTAATCCCTTTCGACTCCAGATAAGGGATATAATCGGATGATTCTTTTGCGGCTGGCCCGTCTGGGTCCATATAAGGAGCGGCATAACTGAAATCTCGGTTATTGATGGCATCGACGGAAGAGGTTAGGTAATCGTTCATGAACGATTGGGCATCTTCCTGCGTAAACGCGGCAGATCCGGAAGCGGAGGCGTCTACAGGTGTGCTGCCGATCTCCGTGGAGCTGGGAGCGTCAGCTTTTTTGGCTGCGGCATACAAAGCGGAGCTTTCTTTTTTGAACTCGGCATTTTCCCGCTTGATATCTTGATCCGTTTCTTCAACATAAGCGGAGCTGTATCCGGTAATCCACCAGGATTTCTTGCCGCTTTGCGGAGCGATCTCAAGACGAATCGCATCGCTTCGCTCTTCGTCCAGATAGTCGCTATCCGCATACACATAACCCGCATCCACCGTCAAATAGTCTTGTTCAAAACGGATATTCGCCGGGTTGACAAAGACTCGGCCCAGCGCATAACGGCTGTCCGGATCGTTCTCCATTTCCCAGGTCAGATATTCGCCAAACCTTCCCTGCGGATCGTAACCGGTGAGCAGAGCCGGACTACCGGCATTTGTCGCTTTGACCCAACTTGTCATCGTCTTGAAGAACAGATCGGCCGCCTGCTCGGAAGCTGCCTGCTGCAGCATCGTGCCGACTTCATAATCCGTGTCTTGTGCGGCATCCACGGTCGCTTTACCGCTCAAGGCAACGCCGTAAGCATCGGTGGACGCCGTCAGTTCGATCTTCTGCGGAACCGGACGGAAGGTCGTATACTCGCCGGGTGTCCCGGTTACTTCTTTGCCGTTCAAAGTCACTTTCGTGTTTACAGAAGGAAAACGCAGCGTAAGGGCATTCGTCTTGGATACGTCGAATACGACATCGACCGGCTGTGGGTACTGATAGGCTTCTACCCGTCCGTCGTACTCTTGGCTGCCGTAAAGCCCGGTCAAAGCGCCACTGTAAGTGTAGGAAGACGGCCAGAGATTCTTAAGCATACCGTCTTCCGCTTTCAGTTCGCCGATCTTAATCGAACTTTTTGCCTCTTCGGCCGAATCGGAGCTTCGGGCGGCGATACTGACCGGAACGACATGCGCGCTCCAGCGGCTGCCTCTCCAGGAACGTTCTTCGGCAAACGTAATCCAATAAGGCGACAACTCGGCATCCGACGTTTCGAGTTCCTGTTTCAGACGGCTGCTAAACGAGTCGTCATCTCCGCTTTTTTTGGCGGTTTCTGCCAGCTGGATTGCATTCAAAATGCCTTCTTTGTAGTTTCTTCGCACGTCTTCATCTTCCAGCGAAGTCTTGAAGGTCTGTAGGCGGTCCGCGGCCAGAAGCGGAGAATTCGGATCGTCGAGATAAGCCGAGAACGCTGCCGTATCTTTTGCATCGAGAGCGACATTTAGCTTTTTGGCCAGCTCGTCGGGCGTGGACGGTCCATAGGTCATCCGCAGAATCAGATAGGCCGCGGCGAGCAGCAGTACGACTCCGCCGAGGCTGCCTGCAAGAATTTTGGTCTTTTTGGACATGGGGCGTTTCGGCTTCGCAGGCGGAGCCGGTTTTGGTTCAGCAGTGCTTCGCATAGCAGGCTGAACGATGGCTGGGGGCGGCGAAGCCGACTCCCATTCGAGCGTCGTTCCGCATTTTTCACAAAACTTCCATCCCGGCTCGGCCTTGGTTCCACATGTTGGACAATACATCAATCGATCATTCCTTTCGGTAAGGTGACATTACAGGAAATCGCCGAGAGTTGATCCCAGCATATTCTCGATTCCCGCCTGTACCTGAAGGTTGAAGGTGATGGCGATCGCGGCGAGCATAAGCAGTGTAAACAGAGCAACGAACGGAAGAATCCGCTCGGCTGAGACTCGGAACAGCTGTGCGGAAGCGAACATCGTAAGTGCCAGAGCGGACAGCATGACGACCGCCAGAAGAAGAAGACCCAAACGCATCGAGACGAACATCATCAGTGCACAGGCGATAAAGCCCGCACCTGCTGCAAGTTGGACCGAGCCCAGTTTGGTCAAACTTTCTTTGCCGGAAACTTTATGGGTGCCCAACCAGCTGCCGAGTAGGATGGCTCCACCTATCAATGCAGCCAGCGAGACCAGTCCGACTACAAACAGCGGGCTTATAATATTGAACTGCTCACCGGCTTCGCTGTAAGCGTCTCTCCACTCGGAGGGTGATCCTCCGCCCATCAGTTCGAACATGGTATGGACCAGATTGCGTTTGAACGACCAGGCCCACAGCATGAAGCCGATCAGTGAAGCGGCGAGTCCCATCAGACCGTAGCGCAGATCCGATTCTCCGTGCATGTGCAGAGCGGACATGGGGTTTTTTAGCAGACCGAGCAGGGTTCCTTTTTCAAACTTGGACAGTTCGCCTTTGACCAGAGTGCCGTAGTCTTTTGTGCCGGCATCACCGGGTGCGTAAGGCTGCTGCTGACCTGTCTGTGGCTGCTGTGAATCATAGAGTGGAGCAGACGTCGGCGGAGGCGGGGAAGAAGCTGGCGGCTGGCAGATGTGCGTTTCGCCTTCTTGGATTGGACTGCCGCATTTCGTGCAAAATGACATGAATTTTACCCTCCAAATGTTAGAGTACATAGACGGATGAATTTGCCTTTTTATATGTATTAAGGCACAATTTTTATACTATCATGTTGCTTGCTTGTAGACTAGTGCTTTATACACGTTAACCTGCCAAAAGTACGGGGCGAACGTCCCGAAAACGGGGCAAACACACATAAGGCTTCGGGAGGAAAACTCCCGAAGCCTTATGTGCTGGAAATTCGGCTCAGAATTTGCCGGTTGAAATTTTGCTGTCCTTGCGCTTGCGCGCCCGGTCGGCCGATGCGGTAAAGAGCACGTCCGAAGAAGAGTTCAGAGCTGTTTCGCAAGAGTCCTGCAGCACGCCGATAATAAAGCCGACGCCGACGACCTGAATCGCGATTTCGTTCGGGATGCCGAACAAACTGCAGGCCAGCGGGATCAGCAGCAGAGATCCGCCGGGAACGCCGGATGCGCCTGCGGCGGCCACCGCGGACAGAACGCTGAGCAGCAGCGCAGTGCCGAAATCGACCGGAATTCCGAGCGTATGCACCGCGGCAAGCGTGAGCACGGAGATCGTGATCGCCGCGCCCGCCATATTGACCGTAGCGCCGAGCGGAATCGAAACGGAATAGGTTTCTTTGTCCAGGCCCAGCTTCTCGGCCAGTTTCATATTGACCGGAATATTGGCGGCGGAGCTGCGGGTGAAGAAGGCCGTAATTCCGCTCTCTCTCAGGCAGCGGAGTACGAGGGGATACGGGTTGCTCCGGATCGTCGCATAGACGATCAGCGGATTGACGACCAGCGCGATGAAGAACATGCAGCCGATCAGCACGGCGAGCAGCCGGCCGTAATCGAGCAGGGATTCCAGGCCGTTCTCGGTGATCGAAGAGAACACCAGTCCCAAGATGCCGATCGGAGCCAGGTTGATAATCCATCCGACAATACGGACCAGGGCGTCGGAGAGACTTTCGATGACGTCTTTGACCTCTTCCCGCGAATGGCGCAGCGCCGCGCCGAGCAGTACCGCCCAGGCGAGAATCCCGATATAGTTCGCATTAATCAGGGCGTTGACCGGATTGTCGACGAGGTTGAGCAGCAGGGTCTGCAGCACTTCCGTGATCCCCTGGGGCGGGGTGAGGGCTTCGGAAGGTTTGACAAGCGACAAGCTGACCGGAAACAGGAAGCTGATGGCGACGGCCGTCAGTCCGGCCAGGAAAGTGCCTGCCATATACAAGACGATGATCGATTTCATATTGGTCCGCTGGCCCTGACGGTGCCTGGAGACGGCGGCCGTGACCAGGAGCAGAACCAAAATCGGAGCGATGCCTTTGAGTGCCCCGACGAACAGGGAGCCGAGCAGAGCAATCCATTTGGCGCCCGGGAACACCAGAGCGAGCAGGATGCCGACCGCCAGGCCGATCAGGATACGTTTTACCAGACTGATTCGATTCCATGTTGAGTACAAGCTGCGCATAAGTTCCCTCCGCTATCGAATAATGCCATGCCCCGTCTTTTTTCGGTTCGTTCCGAAAGAGAGCGAGTTATAGATTTTATAGTTTAACACGGAAAAGCGGTGGTGTCTGTATGCGAAAACGTTTCGACTGAAAAAAAGAGGGTCTGCCGCCTGCGATCAGTTCTTGAAAACGAAAAATCGCCCTTGTTCAAACGCGGCCAAGCCTGCGGAATGCGGGGATTAAAAGAAGAGATCAAAAGAAGAGATCAAAAGAAGAGGGCTGCGCTTCGCGGACTCCTTTTTTTTGCACACAGCTGTGAGGCCATAAAAAAGGAGTCCATTGTTCAGAAAATGTTCATTAGGGGGTGATACAGTGAAAGTGCTGTACCCGGTGGAGGAACGGCACGTTTCTCCGACGGTCCCCTCAAGGCAGACTTTTCCCCGCGATCCATCCTTTCGTTACAGCCGAAGGCATTCGCGTCTCCTTCTCCGCGCGGATGTCTTTTTGCTGTGCGGATTCGAAGATTCTTCCCGGATCGGCGATCTTTTTCCGGAAGCTTGCTTGCCAAGATGCGCAGATACGGGTAATGAGGAGTAGAGCCGCAGCCGCATAAGCGGGAACCGGCTGAGCCGACCCTTCCCCCCATTCCCAGAGAAAGGTGTGACCGCCATGACCCGCGTTTCCCGAGTGCTGCTGCTCGTCGTCTGGCTGGCCTTCATCGTGTACGCGCTGTTTTTTGCGCCCGGAGCGGACGGTGGGGAAGATCCGTGGCTCCGTTCCCTACTCAGACTGCAGTCCGATGAACCTTCGCTGCTGGCCGTGTTTACCCTGCTCGGTCTGTTTCCGCTGACGTTTGCCTGCATGCTGCTGCGCCACGATGACCGCAAGGTACCGGCCTGGCCGTTCGTACTGCTGTCTTTCGCATTGGGCGTGTTCGCACTGCTGCCTTATTATATTCTGACTTCGGCGACGCATGCCGGTTCGCACGATCTGCGTCTGCCCGAGAAGCTGCGCCGCACGGCCGAATCGTCGGTCACGCACGCCGTTCTCTTCGTGCTGACGCTGTCCGTCATGGTCTGGGGACTTGCCTTGGGCGACCTGGGCGTATATGCGGAAGCGTTCCGTACGTCGCATTTCGTTCATGTCATGACGATCGATTTCGGTCTGCTGACCCTGCTGTCCGTCTATGCGATCTATACGGGATCGCGCCGGCGTTCGCTGCCTCAGGCGATGGCGCTGCTCGGCTTGATCCCGATTCTCGGTCTGCTCATTTACGTCTGGATGACGCGCATGGATGAGAGCGTATCGCCGTATGTGCCGTCCGAGACCCGCATGAAGAACCGACGCCGCGCCAAGAGCGGATAAACGCAGCCGCTCCCGGGGCCGTAACGGCATCGATCGGATCCGAATCCGCCCTGCTTACGCCGGAACTTTTCCGGTGAAGCGGGGTTTTTGGCATGTCCGGATTCCATACACGCCTGCCGTTTACGCATCCGTTTCGCTTCGGCTGGCGCCGCCGGTGCGGTATACGACGTCCGTCGGCAGACTGCGGATATACTCCAGCAGCTGCCCGGCCATATACTCCGGCGTATAGGCGTAGCCGCCTTTGATCCACTCCAGAATCATGCCCCAGATCGCGTAGGCCTGATAACCGGCGTACAGTTCGCGGTCGATCCGGGGATTGTGGCCTTGGGCTTCCAGATCGTGCAGGCTCAGCTCTTTGATGACGCCGCAGATCCGGTCCGCCAGGCCGGGCAGCGCCTGCGATTCGACGATCAGCCTGTAAAAAGCGGCGTGGCGGTGCACATGTTCGAAAATTTTGATGCCCGGTGCGGTCAGTTCTTTCAAGGCAAAAGAATCGGATCGCAGATAGGGTTCCCGGAACGAGGCGATCAGGTCGACCATGGCGTCTTCGACCGTTTCGGCCAGCAGCTGTTCTTTGTCCCGGTAATGGTTGTAGAAGGTCCCGCGATTGAGGTCGGCGCCGCTTACCAGATCGGTAATCGAGATTTCCTTGAAGTCGCGTTCGTGCATCAGGGCGATCAGCGTTTCTTTGAGCGCCTGCTTGGACTTGCGAACCCGGCGGTCGGTCTGCGAGAGAGGCCCGCTGCCCGCGGAATCCGTGAACCGATTTTTCATCTTCGTGCCTCCTTGATTGTACGTACGCAATCGTGCCCGCCTTCTAATGAACATTTGCCTGCTGGCCTGTCCATTAATGTACAAAAGCGCTTTCTTTTACCGATTGTAGGTGCTGTCTATGATTGATTATACTAAATTTGCCGACATTTAATGAACATTTGTTGACGAACGATACTCAAATAAGGAAACGGGAGGCCAAACGATGAAACTTCAGGGCAAAACGGCAATCGTAACGGGCGCGGCATCGGGCATGGGACGCAGCATCGCGATCCTGTATGCGGCGGAAGGCGCCAAAGTGGCGGTATCGGACATCAATCTCGAAGCGGCGGAGACGGTTGCGCAGGAGATCAAGGATGCGGGCGGCGAGGCGTTTGCGATCAAAACGAACGTCACTTCCGAAGACGATATCCGGCAGCTGATCGACCATACGGTAGAAAAATACGGCACGCTCGATATCCTGGTCAACAACGCGGGCATCATGGACGGCTTCACGCCGGCGGGCGATCTGACCGACGAGCTGTGGGAGCGCGTCTTCGCGATCAATACGACCGGTCCGATGCGGGCGATCCGCAAAGCGCTGCCGATCTTCCTCGAAAAAGGCCAGGGCGTCATCGTCAACGTCGCTTCGGCGGGCGGATTGAACGGCTCGCGCGCGGGAGCGGCGTACACGGCGTCCAAGCACGCGGTGGTCGGCCTGACCAAAAACGTCGGCTTCCAATACGCGGTCAAAGGCATCCGCTGCAACGCGATCGCTCCGGGCGGCGTGGCGACCAATATCTCCGCGACCATGGGCCAGCCGAACGAATTCGGGATGGAGCGCGCCATGATCGGCATGGGCATCAACCCGCGGATCGGCGAAGCGGACGAGATCGCCAAAGTGGCGCTGTTCCTCGGCTCCGACGATTCGAGCTTCGTCAACGGCGTCACGCTGACGGCGGACGCGGGCTGGACGGCTTACTGAGTTTACGTTCGCCTACACTTTCCTTAAAAGCAGACTGCAAGCTAAACTTCTCTTTGATCCGGGCAGGAGCTCCGTACAGTTCTCCCTGCCAATCAAAGAGATTTTTTGTTTCAAAACAATATTATTCGATAATTATTTATTGCAAAACGATAAATAAAACGATAAACTCAAAGCAAATCCAATCCAATTGACAAGTGAGGGAAAGGTTATGCAGCGAGGAATCACACTTTTTCTGAAGGCGGCCGTCATCCTGATCGGACTGCCGATTCTGGCCATTTATATTTTCGTGGTGCCGGAGATCGGGAATTTTGCGGCGGAATTGTATCCGGAGAGTCCTTCGATCCGAATCTGGGTCTGGACCGACCTGTACGCAGCGTCCATTCCTTTCTACTGGGCGCTGGTCGAGTCGTTCCGGCTGCTGGTCCATATCGAGCGCAGGCGAGCGTTCTCGGATCTGGCCGTGCAGGCGCTCAAAAAGATCAAGTACTGCGGAATGGGCGTCGGCGGGCTGTTTACGCTGGGCATGCCGCTCTTCTATCTGATGGCGGAACGCGACGATGCGCCGGGAATCATCGTGATCGGGATGGTGATCGTATTCGCGTCGCTCGTCATTACCGTGTTTGCGGCGGTGCTCCAGAAGCTGCTTCAGGAAGCGATCGCGATCCAGCTTGAAAATGAATTGACGGTCTGAGGTGAAACCTATGGCGATTATTATCAATATCGATGTCATGCTGGCCAAGCGCAAGATGAGCGTCACCGAACTGTCGGAACGGATCGGCATTACGATGGCCAATCTGTCGATTCTCAAGAACGGCAAAGCCAAAGCGGTCCGGCTGTCGACGCTCGAAGCGATCTGCAAAGCGCTCGACTGCCAGCCCGGCGATGTGCTCGAATACCGGGCGGACATGGACGAAGAAAACGAAGAAGCGAAGTAACGACCGGGGCGGCTGCCCCGCAGGGCTTCGGCGCCCGGGCTTTTCCTGAAGGCAGACAAGTCCCTTTTCGCCAGATGGCGGAGGGGCTTTTTTTGCGGAATCCTTTTTTTACCTGCAATCCGTACATCTGTCAGCCGATAAGTGAAGTAGGACAAGCTCAAGCATCAGGAGGGTTAGAGATGAATATTCACGAGGAATTGGCGGCCGTCACGGGACGGGAAGGCTTTATCGAATTCGTACGCCGGCTGACCGGGGATCTGGAACGGAATTCCGAAGATTGGGCGAACCTCACACTGAAAGACTATCTGGCGGGGATCGCTTCCTGGGTCGAGGACGGTGCTCACGGGCAGGAGGAGACGGAGATCGGGGAGCCGGGATCGTCCGCAGCGCGCCGGTCGGAAGCGGAATGGGAGCGGTTGGCGTTTCTGCTATTTGCGGCGGGACGTTACGAGTAGGCACAACGGCGGCCGGGTCCGTGAGCGGTACGGGCAGCCGTTAACCGAGTAGAGCGCTTGGGGAATCTTTTTCGCAGGAGCACATACGCAAACGAACCGGACTTTCTCGGAAGGCGGGCAGCTTGGAGTTTGCGCATGTGCGGCGGAAACAGGTTCTTTTTTTGCGGTAAAATGGTATAGTGAACACGGAAACGATGCGGACGGACGTTGGACAAGCGATGCGAGCAGTATCCAATTTTAATATAGATGGAGAGTTAATGATAATGAGCGAAAAAAAAGAAAAATCGACGGCGCCAAGCCGTAAGGAACGCAGGATTCTAACGGCCAAAGAAGAGAAGAAAAACAGCGGCTCCGGCAAGAAGAAGAAACCGGCAGCCAAACGCAGCGCCAAACCGGAAAGCGCCAAAAGCGGCTCCGCTTCCGCGGGCAGCCGTCCGGCGCAGGGCGAGCGTACGGAATTGTCCGGCGCGCAGCGCCGATTGGCCGGGGGAGCGGGAAGCGACCGCGGCGCACGCGGCGGTTCGGCAGGCGGAAGCCGTTCTGCGGGGCCGCGCCCGGCCAAGCCGGCGGAATCGGGCCAGCGCCTTACGCCAAGCGAGCGCTACGAGAAGCGTCAAAGCGAACGGACCGCAGGCGCGCCGGTGACCGGCAGCACATCCGGCAAACCGTACGCGGGCGACAAAGGCAGAGGTCCGACATCGGGCCAACCGTATGCGGGCGGCAAAGTGAAAGAAGCCCGCAGCGCGGCGCAGCGCGGCGAGAAACCGTCGACGGCAGCGGGCACCCGTCCGGAAGCGAGCGGGTTCCGGGGTTCGGCCGGCGCGAGAGTCCAGGGCCTGCCCAAACCGGCGCAGCCGCACAGCGCGGCCGCCGTGCCGGGCAAGAAACCGTACGCAGGCGGGGCATCCAAACCGATGTCCGCTGCGTCGGATGCCGAGCAGGTGAAGTTGGGCGACGTCATCGTCGTCACGATCAAGCGGATCGGGATCAACGGCGAAGGCGTCGGCTACTTCCGCCGCAAAGCCGTGTTTATCGACGGCGCGATTACGAACGAAGTGGTCAAAGCGGAAGTGCTGGAGACGCACGAGAAATTCCTCAAGGCCAAGCTTGTCGAAGTGGAAAAGCAATCGCCTGACCGGGTAGAGCCGCCTTGTCCCGTATTCGGGATCTGCGGAGGCTGCCAGATCCAGCATATTTCGTATCCGGGCCAACTGCGCGCCAAGCTTGAAATCGTGCGCGAAGCGTTCAGCCGTTATGCCAATCTGAACGATCTCAAGATCAAGCCGACGCTTGGCATGGACCGTCCGTGGGACTATCGGAACAAGGCGCAGCTGCAGGTGGAGCGCCGCGACGTGAAGGGCTCCAAGAGCGAAATCGTCGCCGGTCTCTATGAGATCGGCAGCCACGAGATCGTCGATATCAGCGGCTGTCCGATCCAGCATCCGCAGGTCAACCGCGCGATCGACCGCGTCAAGGCCGTGCTCGGCGAGCTGAATACGCCGCTGTCCAAAGGCGACAGCCGCGGCGGGCGCAGCGATATCAAAGACAGCGGCACGCGCAAAGGCGTCCGCACCATCGTGGTGCGCAGCGGCTTCCAGTCCGGCGAGATCCAGGTCACGCTCGTCACCGAGACGGCGGATCTGCCGCGTCAGGACGAACTGATCGAGCGTTTGCGCCTCGAACTGCCGGAAATGAGCGGTTTGTCGATCAACGTGAATCCGCTCAAGACGCCGCTGGTCTTCGGCGAGCGCATGATCCATCTGTGGGGCAGCGAAGCGATGAACGAATCGCTCGGCGATCTGAACTTCACGCTGTCGCCGCGCGCGTTCTTCCAGCTCAACCCGGAGCAGACGGTCAAGCTGTACGAGACCGTCCGCGCCGCGGCCGCGCTCACCGGCAAGGAAACGGTCGTCGATGCCTACTGCGGCACCGGTACGATCGGTCTGTGGCTGGCGCCTTACGCCGCCGAAGTCCGCGGCATCGAAGTGCTTCCGGAAGCCGTCGCCGACGCGGCGCGCAACGCCGAGCAGAACGGCCGGGATAACGCGACCTTCTTCGAAGGCGAAGCCGAAGACCTGCTGCCGCGCTGGGCCAAAGACGGCCTGCGTCCGGACGTGATCGTCGCCGATCCTCCGCGGGCCGGCCTGGACCGCAAGTTCCTGGAGACGATTCTGCGCGCGAAGCCGAAGAAATTCGTCTACGTGTCGTGCAACCCGTCCACGCTTGCCAAAGACTGCAAAGTGCTGCTCGACGGCGGCTACGAGATCCAATCGGTACAGCCGGTGGATATGTTCCCGCAGACGAGTCAGGTGGAATGCGTGACGGTGCTGGTTCGAAGCGAAGCTTAAGGAGACTCGATCCTCTGTGCGCAGGCACCGAGGATCCGGAAGTATAAGCCAAAAAAGGAGCGTCCGCTAATGGACGCTCCTTTTTTGTTCATCTTCAATCTTTTGAGGGATTCTGATTCCGGCTAAAGCCTTTCGAAGAAAGGCACATCGGAAGCATCGGCTAACGAATTTCTCCCGCAGTCGCCATTCTTCCAGAACGAACAGATCTCCTCAATACACCGCAATCGGCCCATAAGGCCCCTGAATAATCTCGATCTTCGTCTCGAAAATATCCGTCAGAATCTCCGGCTGCATAATCTCCGCTACCGTTCCGTAAGCCGCGATCTGCCCGTTTTTCATCGCACAGATCCGATCCGAATATTTGGCCGCGAAGTTGATATCGTGCAGTACGGTCAGGATCGTCCGGCCAAACTCGGCGGCGGCGTATTTCAGATGCTCCATCATCTGGACGGAACGCGCGACGTCCAGATTGTTGAGCGGCTCGTCGAGCAGCACGTATTCGGTCTCCTGGCAGAGCACCATCGCGACATAGGCCCGCTGCCGCTGGCCGCCGGACAGCTCGTCCAGATACCGGTGTTCCAGCGCCGTCAGATCCAGAAAGTCGATATACTTGGAGACGATTTCTTCGTCCTGCTGCGTCAATCGGCCTTTGGAATACGGAAATCGTCCGAATCCGGCCAGCTGCCTAACCGTAAGCCGCGTCACGAAATGGTTCTCCTGCCGCAGAATGGTCAAGATTTTCGCCAGGTCCCGCGATTTGGAGGTGGCGATATCCAGATTGGCCACGCTGATCTGGCCTTCGTCCAGATCGAGCAGCCGGCCGATCATCAGCAGCGCCGTCGACTTTCCCGCGCCGTTCGGCCCGATCAGCGACGTCAGTCCCGCTTTGGGAATTTGGATATTCAGAGGGCCGATCTGCACGTCGGACGTATATGATTTTTTGACATTTTCTATCCGGATCATAGACTACCCCTTCTCAAGATCACGCTTAAAAACAGGATGCCGCCGAACAGCTCGATGATGATAGAGACGACCCCCTGCGCGTGGAACACGTGATTCATAATAAAGTATGCGCCCGTAATGATCACAAACGCGATCGCAAACGCCATCGGGAACACATAGCGGTGATCGTACGTCCGCGCGGCCTGGTAAGTCAGCGTGGCGACCAGGAATCCGTAGAACGTGAGCGGTCCGACCAGAGCCGTCGAGACCGCCATCAGAATCGAAACGAGGACAAGCGTATAGATGACGCCCGCTTTGTGCCGGCTTCCGAGAGAAGTCGATACTTCCCTGCCCAGCGACAGCAGATTCAGGCGTCTGGCGTGGGCCAGCAGCAGAGCAGCCGTGACGACGACAATCGGAATCGCAAGCGGGAAATAAGCGGCATCCGCGTTATTGACCGAAGCGAACAGCCGGGTCTGCAGCAGATCGAATTCGGATGGGGCCAGTACCCGCCGCATGAATGCGGAAACGGAGCCCAGACCGGTACCCAGAATGATTCCGACCAGCAGCAGAATCTGCAGGTTCCCGTACTTGCCGGACAGCAGCCAGCCGTACAGGATCAGACACATCACGACCATGGCGGCTACCTGATAGAGAAAAGAATCCACCCCGCTAAAATTCACGAAAGCCGCAGCGCCGAAGAAAAAAAGCGTGCCGGTATGGATCGCGGAGTAGAGAGCTTCAAAACCGAGCAGCGACGGCGTAATGATCCGGTTGTTCGTAATACTCTGAAAAGAAACGGTCGCAAGGCTCTGGCAGACGGCCGCGATCAGCATAGCGACGATTGCGACCGTTCTTCTGCGCACAACCGGCACAAAAGAAGGCGAGGTCACGGGAACCGGATTGTTATAGACCAGCAGCCCGTAAGCGGCAAGAAGGCCCAACAGCAGCAGCGTGACGAGCAGGATCCAATACTGCTTCGCTTCTTTGGGCGTACGAAAAGCTCCGGCCGCTCTTCGCCTGCGGGGCAGGGCGGCATCGGTTCCGACGAGAGGCGGATTGCTTGGTATGAGTTCGCTCATCGCGGGGTTTGGGGGGACCTCCTTTGCTTCAATAAGATCAAGATAAATACGACCGAACCCACCGTTCCTAGAATCAGGGAGACCGGAATTTCGAAAGGCATAATCAGCACCCGCGACAGGATATCGCAGGCCATGATCGTTCCCATCCCCAGCAGGCACACCCAGGGCAGGTTGCTCCGCAGGTCGTCGCCTCTGAACATGGACACGATATTGGGCACGATCAATCCCAGAAAAGGCAGATTGCCGATCACCGCCGCAACGATGCCGACCGCAAGCGAGATCAGGGCCGTACCAACGAAGATGATGCGGTTATAATTCATACCCAGACTGGTGGCTACATCCTGGCCCAATCCGGCGAGCGTCAAACGGTCGGCGCATATAAAAACCAGCACCGTGACCAGCACGATCAGCCATAGATACTCGTACCGTCCCATTTGAACATTCGAAAAAGAACCGATATACCAGCTCTCGATATTCTGGGTCATCTGGAACAGAAGTCCGATAAACGTAGAGACGGCGGAGATTACCGCTCCGAGCATCATGCCGATAATCGGCACGATCAACGAAGACCGCAGCCGGACTCTTCGCAGCAGCAGGAAGAACAGCATCGTCCCGATAAAAGAAAACAGGATCGCGCCCGTCATCCGCAGCAGCAGGCTTGGCGCCGGGAACAGCAGATACACAAACAAAAGGCCCAGGCCCGACCATTCGATCGTTCCCGTCGTCGTCGGCTCAACCAGGCGGTTCTGCGTCACCAGCTGCATGACGAGTCCGGCCATGGCCATCGCGGCGCCGGTCAGCATCAAGGAGGCCGTTCTCGGAACCCGGGTAGTGAAAAACATCTCCCGGCCGTCGGCTTGTCCCTGTATATCGTAAACGCCGGTAAACAGAGAAATCGCGCCCAAAGCGAGTACCGCGATCAGGGCAGCGACAAAAGGCCAAGTCCATAATTTGTTGGAAAGATGCCGGGTTTGAAAAGATTCAAACCCGGCCGTTTGGGGCGCTGCATTTTTTGCCACGAAGCCGTGCTCCTTTTGGTTACTTGGCTAAAGCTGCCGAAAGGTTGTCGAACAGCTCGATATAAGTCTGGATCGACTCGTTGACGTACGTGTCGTTCGGCGCGTATACGATATGTTTTGCCGTGATGGCTTTGGTGTTTTTGAGGGCAGGAGCTTGATCGATGACATCCTGGGCCGGAACGGCATCGGTTTCGCTGGAGATCGCGGCATCGCGGTCCAGTACGAAGATCCAGTCCGGATTGCTCTGCGCGATCGCTTCGACGGAAATGTCGTCCCCTTCGTGGTCGGAAGACGCGGCATCGACTTCCAGCGCCGGAACCCAACCGAACATTTCGTACATCGGTCCCCACACCCGTCCGGAATGCGGCGCCGAGAATCCGATTTCTCCGGCAGAGACGACAACGCTCATCACCGTGTCTTTTCCGTTGTAAGCCGTTTTGGCTTTTTCGATCGATTCGTCGAACGCGGCATTCAGCTGATCGGCTTCTGCCGTTTTGCCGAAAATTTTGCCCAGGCTGGCCGTCGAATCTTTGAGTCCGTTCACGAGGTTCGTTCCCGGCGATTCCGAAGCATCGGAGACGTCGAAGCTGAAGTCGACAACGGTCGCATCGGGCACCAGCTTTTTGATATCTTCGTAGTAGTCGGCGAATCTCTGACCCACAATGACCACATCCGGGTTCAGCGACGCCAGCAGTTCAAGATTGGGTTCCCGGTGATTTCCGATATTCTGCACGGCTTCGTCTTTGACATAAGACGAGTCGGCCGGCATGACGTCCTTGGGTACGGCGGCCAGTTTGACGCCCCAGTCGGACAGCGTTTCGAACGTGCGGTTATCCAGGGCAACGACCGTTTTCGGATTTACCGGAACCTGGACTTTTCCGTGGATATCCGTAATCTCGACAGTGGACGGAGTCTCGGCAGCCGGCGTTTCGGCAGCAGCCTTGGGCTGGGCGGCGGGGGTACTGGAGTTCGAGCAGGCGGTCAGCGACAGCATAAGGGCGGTGATCAGAACGGACATCAATTTCAATACGGCGGATTTTTTCATCATAAACCTCCAAAGGATAGGGTGTAAGAACGGCGGATCTCGATCAAATCGGGATCCTATGTATAGGCACGGATAAGCACAATCGGGACCGAAATGAATAACCCCCTCTATCGTGAAACAAAATGAAACAAATTACATATGATAACGATTATCATTATCACGATAGAATTTATTATAGCAAAATCTTTCCGCGAATCAACCGATCGGCGCCTATTATTTTTAAAAGGGGTGTATATTTTTTGCGGAATTGATATGATCGTTGAGTCAACGATCATACGATAGAGAGGTTTTTCACATGACATCGAATTTTTGGCAGAACCTGCCTCGTCCCTTTTTTATTCTGGCTCCGATGGAAGATGTTACGGACGTCGTATTCCGCCATGTGGTGAGTGCGGCGGCGAAGCCTGACGTTTTCTTTACGGAGTTTGCCAATACGGAAAGCTATTGTCATCCGGCAGGGCGCCACAGCGTGCGCGGCCGCTTGGCCTTTACGGAAGACGAGCAGCCGATCGTCGCCCATATCTGGGGAGACAAACCCGAATATTTCCGCCAGATGAGTATCGGCATGGCGGAAGACGGCTTCAAAGGCATCGACCTCAATATGGGCTGCCCCGTGCCGAATGTGGCGGAGAACGGCAAAGGCAGCGGCTTGATCTGCCGCCCGGAGCTGGCCGCGGAGATTATTCAGGCTGCCAAGGCCGGCGGTCTGCCGGTCAGCGTCAAGACGCGGCTCGGTTTCAGCTCGCTAGGCGAGTGGCGGGACTGGCTGACCCATATTCTGAAGCAGGATATCGCCAACTTGTCTATTCATCTGCGGACCCGCGACGAAATGAGCAAAGTCGACGCGCACTGGGAGCTGATCCCGGAGATCAAGCAGCTGCGCGACGAGATCGCGCCGCAGACCTTATTGACGATCAACGGCGATATCCCGGACCGGCAAAAAGGACTGGAGCTTGCGGAGAAATACGGAGTCGACGGCATCATGATCGGGCGCGGGATTTTTCATAATCCGTTCGCTTTTGAACCGATCGCGAGAAAGCACGAACCTCATGAACTGCTCGATCTGCTGAGACTGCATCTGGACCTGCACGACCACTATTCCGCAGAGCTGGAACCCCGGCCGTTCAAAGCGCTGCCGCGCTTTTTCAAGATTTATATCAAAGGCTTCCGCGGAGCGAACGAGCTGCGCACGAAGCTGATGGAAGCCAAGTCGACGGAGGAAGTAAGGGCGGGTTTGGCGGAGTTTGAGAGCCGATAAAGATATTCCGTTTCTTTTGTCCGACGATCCATAATTACCAAAAAAATGGTCTATGCGTTTGAATTTACATGGTATACTTGAGCCTAAGTAAACGGTAAATTTTAGGCGCTTTTTTCGTTCATGCACCAAAATACTTCACGAAGTGCAAGAGGAGGCGTATCCAAGTGATCGAATTCGACAGTCCGTTACGATCTTTGACACACTCGATCAGCGGCAGCCATATCCTGTATTTGTATGAAGATGTAGAGCATTATATTGACAGTGCCGCGGCTTATGCGATGACCTGCTTGAATCAAGGGCATCAAATCCTGATCATAGATAACGAGTACTGCATAAAGGCGATCGAACGCAAACTTGCGGAGTCGTGGATCGACGAAAAACTCGAGTATGTCCATTTTGTCGATAACTTTGATTTTTACCAGCTTCACGGCGAATTTCAAAGCTGTTTGACGCGCCGGCACTTTGAAGCGATTATGCAGCCTTTTCTGGATGACCGTCTGTCGATCCGGACCTGGGCTCATGTTCAATGGAAGCCGCAGCCGCATATTCAGGCCAAGCTGGAAGAGTTCGAAGTGATGGCCGATTGCAGCGTCAAAGAGCAGAATCTGATCTCGGTCTGTGCCTATGATGCCACCGAAATCTCCGCTTCCCTGCAAATGTCTTTGATGCGCTCGCACGAATATCTGATGACGGACCGGGAATTTATTGTCTCGGGGCTGTACCTGAATTCAAGCTCCGAACGGATCATTCATCCTTCCCTGGCTCTTCAGGAAAAGCTGCTGCTCGAACAAAAACAGCTGTTGATCGGCAAAGAAGCCGCCGAACGCGCCAACCAAGCCAAGAATGAGTTTATTGCTACAATGAATCACGAAATACGGACGCCCATGAACGGAGTGTTGGGCATGGCCGATCTGCTGGCCGAGACGGAGCTTGATGAGGATCAAGCGGTTTACGTCGAAGTTATTCGCCACAGCGGGGCGTCTCTGCTGCAAATCGTAAACGATATTCTGGATTTCTCGAAGATCGAATCGGGTCGTCAAGTGATGCTGGAAGAACCTTTACGAATCCGCGAATGTATAGCCGAAGTGGTCGATCTGCTTCAGGTTCCAAGGCTGGACAAGAATCTGGAAATCGACGTCGCAGTCGCGGAAGAGGTGCCCGAAATGCTGATGGGCGATTCGAATCTGATCCGGCAGATCCTGCTGAACCTGCTCGGAAACGGGATCAAATTTACGGAGCGGGGGCGTATCGGAGTGTTCGTCTCCGTAGTCCCGGGCAGCGAAGAGGAGAACCGGAAACGGCTTCAATTCCGAATCTCGGATTCGGGCATCGGTATCCACAAGGCCCATTGGCGAAAAGTGTTTCAGCCTTTCTATCAGGTGGATAAAGGTCTCAGCCGCCGGGCACAGGGAACAGGGTTGGGGCTTGCGATTTCCAAGAAACTGGTAGAACGGATGAATGGACAGATCGGGATCGAATCTTCGGCAGAAGCGGGCACGACGATCGTCTTCACGGTGGAACTGGACGAAACCTTTTCCCGCCTTCCGCACGAAGAACATCCGGGAGAGGCTATGCCGTAAAGCGTTACCCTTCTATAACGAATAGGACTTTCCAGGCAGTCCGAGGACCTTCAAGCGAAGGTCCTTTTTTTGTGTTGCGATTTTCGATGAGCTGATTTATGATGGATGTAATATATATCTCAAAGATACATTAAATGAGGAGGCCCTATGAAAAGAACCTCTACCACCCAATTCGCCATACTCGGCCTGCTTCGGATCAAGCCTATGAGCGCTTACGAACTCGTGAAATTTTCCAAGGAAAGTATCGGTTTGTTCTGGAACGAATCCTACGGACACATCCACAAAAGCATCAAGCAGTTGGAGGCGGAAGGTTCCGTGTCGATTGTCGAAGAGTCCGAGACGGGCAGGCGCAGGATCGTGTACGGCGTGACGCCGCGGGGATGCGGGCAGTTGGATGCCTGGTTGACCCAAACTCCGGAAGAGTCCGTAATGCGAAACGAGCTGTTGATGAAAATGTTCGTCTCGCAGGAGCGGCAGATTCCCCGGTTGACCGCTTTTCTCGAAGCGGAGTTGGAAGAAAGCGAGCGGTCCATTGCGATTCTTGCGGCGATCAAAGCAGGGGTTCCAAGCGGGCAGGGCAAATCATCGCAGCTCTGGCTGCTGACGCTCGATTACGGCGAACGGTATATGCGGATGACGATGGAATGGTGCCGGCATGCTTTGGAAGTCTTACAGTCTACGGAGAAGGAGGACGAACATGGATAAGAGGCTGAATTCGGGCGGCGAAGAAAGGTTGGATTCCAAACGGGTGGGCACGATTCCGATTCTGCTGATTACGCTTGTCGCGATTGCGTGTGCGCCGCTGCTGCTGTGGCTCAGAAGCGCTGCGCCGCTTGCCGTGGATCTGTTCCGAAACGAACGGTACAATCTGGAGGTTGGTTATCAAATCACGGTGCTGGCGCTGGCTGCGCTCATGATCGGGCTTGTATACGCGCTGACAGGGAGGGAAGGACTTGCCTACTTGAACCTGAACAGGCGGGACGGGGCGATCCGGCCCGAACCGTGGATCGGCATCAAACCGAAAGAAAACGAGTCGTGGAGACATCTGGGACTGAACTTTGCTGTCGTCATTACGCTGGTCACCGCCATCGTGATCTACTTCCAGGTCGTGCACGGAAAAAGCGTCAGTCTGGAGCTGTTTCCCGGCCTGCTTCTGATTCCCGCGTTTGCACTGGCGAACGCGTTCTCGGAAGAGATTCTGTTCCGGTTCACGTTCGTCGCCGTTGTGGGCAGATACCGCTTTTCTCCCTACTTGGCGCAGGGATTGGGAGCCGCCGTCTTCGGCACCGTGCATTACTTCGGCAATCCGGGCGGAATCGTAGGCGTGCTGATGGCGGCCTTTATCGGATGGTTTCTGGCCAAATCGATGCTGGAGACGCGGGGGTTCTTCTGGGCGCTGTTGATTCACTTTTTGCAGGATGTCGTGATATTCAGCGCTTTATTTGCGGGATAGCAAAACGCCAGTCCTCATTTTCCCCGATCTGTGGTACGCTTATCGGATATCCGCAACAGCACCAGGCGAGACCGAAGGAGTTAAATCAAACATGAACGAGAACCAACCGAACAACGAAACCGTAAACGGAACCCATACAGAGAACGAACAAACGGCTCCGGTCGAAGCTGCCCAAGTCCCTTTTTCCACTTACGGGCTCAGCGAAGAAATTCTCCGCTCGCTCGACACGCTCGGCTACCCGTCCGCGACGCCCGTGCAGCAGCAGGTGATCCCGCAGGCGCTGGCAGGCAAAGACGTAACCGTCAAATCCCAGACCGGCAGCGGCAAGACCGCGGCTTACGGGATTCCTTTGTGCGAGCTGCTCGACTGGGAAGAGAGCCGTCCGCAGGCGCTGATCCTGACGCCGACGCGGGAGCTGGCCGACCAGGTCAAGGAAGACGTCATGAATATCGGCCGTTTCAAACGGATCAAGGCGGCCGCGATCTACGGCAAGCAGCCGTTCGACCGGCAGAAGCGCGAACTGATGCAGCGCAATCACGTCATCGTCGGCACGCCGGGACGGGTGATGGACCACATCGAGAAAGATACGATCGATCTGGAACGCATTCAATACCTGGTGATCGACGAAGCCGACGAGATGCTGAGCATGGGCTTTATCGAGCAGTTGGAGAAGATCATCAAGCAGCTCCCTACGGAGCGCGTAACCATGCTGTTCTCCGCAACGCTGCCGAAAGACGTCGAGAGTCTGTGCCACCGCTATATGCGCAGCCCGGTCGATATCGAGATCGGTTCGGCCACGGACAAGCGGCAGACGCAGATCCAGCATAAGCTGTACCGGGTCGGCGAGAAATCCAAAGCGGCGCTGCTGCAAAAAGTGACGGTCGTCGAAAATCCGGACAGCTGCATGATCTTCTGCCGCACCAAAGACAATGTGGACGCGGTAGCGATCCAGTTGGAGCGTCTCGGCTATCCGGTCAACAAGATCCACGGCGGCATGGAGCAGGACGACCGCAACCGCGTGATGAACGAGTTCCGCGCCGGGCAGTTCCGCTATCTGGTGGCGACCGACGTCGCGGCGCGCGGCATCGACATCGACCGGATCACGCATGTCATCAACTACGATCTGCCGATGGAAAAAGAAAGCTACGTCCACCGCACCGGCCGTACGGGACGCGCGGGCCAGAGCGGCACGGCGATCACTTTCGCGACGCCGTTCGAAGACAAATTCCTCGGTTCGATCGAGCGCTATATCGGATTCGAGCTGCCTCTCGCCGAAGAGCCTTCCGCTTACGCGGTGTCCGAAGCGCAGGCGGCGTTCGACCGCAAGCTGCGCGACCGGCCGACAGCGAAGAAAAGCCGGGGCGAAGAGCTGAACGCGGACATCATGAAGCTGTATTTCAACGGCGGCAAAAAGAAAAAACTGCGTCCGGTCGACTTCGTCGGCACCATCGCCCGGATCGAAGGCATCACGGCCGAAGATATCGGGATCATCAGCGTCCAGGAGACGGTGACCTACGTCGATATCCTGAACGGCAAAGGCGCGAAAGTGCTCAAAGCGATGCAGGAGACGACGGTCAAAGGGAAACTGCTGAAAGTGCAGAAGGCAAGAACGTAAAGAAGAACACTGGGGGAGCATTTACAGTGCTCCTTTTGTTTCGAGATTAAGCTGCGTTTTCGCGTTTTTCTTACCTGCCATTAAAAAAGGCACCCCCATTCTCTTCAGAACAGATTGTCTGAAGGGAATGCAAGGGTGCCTTTTTGACGAAGCGACAAAAGAAAGAGACTTACTCCGGGGAGTTACGAACCTGGCGGCAATGTTTTGGCTGCATAGTAAGCATCCAGGCCCTTTTTAATACCGGTCGCTATTTTTTGCTGATAATCGTCTTGACTCAGCTTCAGATCTTCATCGTGGTTGCTCATGAATCCCATTTCGACAAGAACCGAAGGGATGCTCAGCCAATTAAATCCCGTCAAGTCGTCGCGCGGAACGAGACCGTTCGGCTTTACGCCCGTTTCCTTAACGATGGCGGACTCCAGAAAACGGGCGGCCGTCAGACTTTCATCCGAAATATCGTGCGTATACGGGCTGTCTCCCGATGGATACAGCAGCGATAAGCCGTGAATCGCCGGATTTCCGCTGCCGTCGGCATGCAGGCGAACCATCAAATCCGCTCCCGAGCTGCTGCAGAATCCTGCTCTTTCTTTATTCGACATATCCACTTTGTTTGTTTCCCGAACCATGATAACCTCGTAGTCTTCTTGAAGAACTTTTTTTAACTTCAAGGCAACTTCCAGGTTCAATTCATATTCCGGCTTTCCTGTTGCAGTGCCTCGGGTTCCGCTGGATACCTTCGCTTTCATCACGGAACTTCCGGGAGCGATCGGTTCTTTATCCGGATTCCCTGAGCCCTGGTGGCCGGCCTCCACGCAGAGAAGCGGGCGCTCGGCAGGGAGATCGCCCGAAATCCCTGTCGCGTTCTCGGGCTTTTCCGGGGAAAGGGGCTTAGGTTTTGCTTTTGATTCGACTGCAGCCGGGAAAGTTTGTTCCTGCTCAACCGAATCTTGGACAGCCGGCGCTTTCAGATCGGCTGACTGACGTACCGGAGCCGCACAGCCTGATATCGTCAAGGTCAGACTCAGCAGACAGAGGAAGGGAATAGATCTAAATTTTCTCAACATCGATACACGTCCTTAATTGAGAGTCCATGGATTTCCGCTGTACTTGCTTTGTTCTCCTTTACCGCATGCTTTTCCCGGATCATTCGCGTTTTCGTAAATCGAGCATTCGCCGCGAGTAAATTCGCTGACCTGCCACTGGGACGAAGAAGGATCTTGGGTCATGACATAGGTGTTCCGATCGGCTTCGTATTTCGATCGTTCTTTTTCTCTGAAGCTAAAAAATTTGAAGTATTCGATTTCGTAAGATCCGTCCGGGCGCTGATGGACCGATTCGATTCTCGCATTTTGGATAGGATCGACCTTTTTAGGGTTTTTGGTATAGTCGTTTTCGATCCTGTCTTTCAAATCCCGGTAAAAAGCAGAATCGAATTTCACATTGTCGCTGACCATCCCGAAGTCCGGTTCATTTACTGCGCGCGTATAGTTCGTTTGATAATCGGACAAAGCACTTTGGACAGCAATGAATGTTTGATCCAGTTTTCGAGTAAAGATTTGTTCGTCTGTTCGTGCTGTGTAGTCGTGAGATTTCATGTCCAGTACAAACGAAAATTCCTGTCCGTCGACTACCTGACGGGAAGGCGTATACGTTATTTTATACTGTCGGGTATAACGCTCGAAGACATCGGAATAAATATGCTGCAGTTCCTGCTGAAGATCGTCTTCTTCGGAAATGGAAAAAGATTGTCCGCCTGTCTGGAGAGCTATATCGGAGAGGTCCGTTTCGGCGTCTCCGAATCCTATGGTATAAATCGGAATGCCCAGCTGCTTGGACAGTTCGATGACGGAATAAGCCGAAGCTCCATAGCCGGAATCGTAACCGTCGGTGAAGGCGATAATATATTTTGGACCGGACACTTCGTTGGTACTATAGAGAGCTTCGGTCAGCGAATCGTATAAAGCCGTTTCTCCGTTATCCGATTCGTAGTAAGCCAGCTGATTTTCCACTTTCGCCAGATCGGAAGTGAAAGGAAGATCCGGTTCCGAAGGAGCGTAATTCGAGAAAGAAAGAATTTCGAACTGCCCATTAAATTCTTGGGGAACGCTTTGAATAAAGTTGATCGCCGCACTGCGCACTCGTTCGATCTTGGTGGCAGAGTCATACGCAGACGCCTGCTTGGCCATGCTGCCGCTCTTATCCAATACGAGATTTACGCTGACGTTGTCGCTCGGGCGGACAAAAGCAAAGTCGGAGACCGGTCTGTCGTCGATCTTGAACATTTTGGCGCTCAGTCGGTCGTCCCTCAATTCATTTTCAAAATTCTCGTCGGAAAACAATGAAAAATAAACATCGACTTTACCATTGGCATAATCGCCAGAGTCCACCTGATTGATCCGGATGTAGGCGGGAGCGGCAGATGTTTCGACCGCTGCCGTTTGTTCCGGCTCACGTTGGTCGGAGTCGGTAGAAGGGCTGGCCGAAGGAAGAGGTGCGGGTGCGGGATCGGGATCGCTTTTGCTTTCCGCTGCCGAAGAGACTTGGGGTCCGGCCGGGAGAAACGAAAAGTCGCTTTGCCACATCCATAAAAATGCACCTGCCAGAACAATTACGGCGGCTAGAGAAGCAATCAGCCACTTGAGCAGCGGTGACTGAGGGAGTCCAATTGGATCCGCAGATGCCGGTTCTTCTGTCGGTTTTCCACATTTCCCGCAAAAGCGGGCATTTGGCACCAGAGCGTCACCGCAGTTAAGACAAAACATCGCTGTCACTCCCTGTATTTAAGGTAAAAGGGACTCGAACTCTGAAAAAAGAGTGGATAAGCTGCCGAGTCTGAGATCTTCCAAAACGCCGTCGATATAGTAACCCGAAATGAAAATCAATGCCGTAATTTGAAGCAGAACGGCAGCCGTGACGAATAGCAAAACTTTTGCCGCAGGAACTTGAAACAGCTGCAGTGAGACATGGATCGTGATATACAACGCAACGAGCAGCAAGACTCCGAACAGAATTAGGCCGATTTTTAACGAAACAAACAGAACAAGTCCGGCTGCGATAAGCATGATTCCGGAGCTGAGCTGGGCGGCACCTATTTGGGCTACACTGTTTTTCCAGTTCGCTTTTCGTGTACCCATCCAGCTGCCGAGCGCAATCATAAAAATGACTAAGGCCAGCAGACTGCCTATGGAGATCAATAGCATCGGCTTGAGGATCGGCAGATTTTCGTCTAAGGTTTGTCGGATTGTCGATAATCCTTCTCCTAAGAAAGTTGTATTGAATAAGTCGCTTCGATTTAGACTGTAGCGATAAAGCAGCCAGTCGATCACATTTCTTTTCAAGGAAAAAGTCCAAAACAAAATCCCTGCCAAAAACAAGCCTATTCCAGTTAGCCCGTACGAAAGATCCGACTCTCCGTTTAACTCAAGAGCTCTCATAGGGTTTTTCAAAAGAGAAACCAACTTCCCTTTTTCCAGTTTGGGCAGCGGTTCGCGAGTGTAGGGGCGTGGTTCCGTTTGAAATGGCTGCTGGACGCTAGGTACAGGTGATGCCGTAACGACCTCAGCGGCCTGCGGCGTACAACGGTGCGGTTCGTAATCTTTCAATTCAACCCCGCAGTGAACACAAAAACCCATGTTATCCTCCTTTTTAGGTAAATATACCTAAGTGTTTATTTATTTCTTATATTGGGCTTTCTTATATTAGCATTTTATAGATTTGCTTGCTATATAATTCGTGACATTTGGAGCAGTTAATTGCCTGGAGGAGGAATAAAGCCCTAAATAGAGTGGATGGAAATAATAAAACAAGCCATTCCCTTTTAATGAGAATGGCTTGTTTCAATAGCGTTCACTGTTTAAAAAAGACGACACTTCGCCCACGCCCGCCAAGGCTTCCAGCAGGGCAAACGTCTCGCCGCCCCACTCGCCGTTTGCATCCCAGACCTGCCGTCCGATCCGGACCCGCCCTTCGTCCAGATAAGGCTTCATGCGTTCCAGCGCCTCTTCCGCGAATCCTGCCGGAAGGGGCTTATTGCGCTTGGCGGACCATTCCTTCAGGAAGGCCAGTCCGCGCAGCAGATCGTATTCGAAAAATCTCGGAAAACACGGCTTCAGCCAATCTTCGTTGATGACTTCTCCGCTTGATTTCGAACAGACCAGCCGATGCTCGATCAGGTAGCGTGCGCCTTCATCCAGAAACTCTTTTTCCCGCTCGGTAAACGGACGATCCGTGTATCGAAGAATCGCTTCGAGCGGAGGAAGGGAGGAGACGATAGAGCTTTTGCGGGAATGCAGGTAGGCGCCGGGATCGCAGTTCAAACCGCCGTCCGGCAGCTGATGCTTCAACAGCCATTCGCGAATCCAGGGCATCTCGTCGTCGAGATCGCAGCCGTAGGCCTGCAGGATCTGGTAGAATACGGCCAGCTCGCAGTGGCAGCAGTCCCATTTGTCCAGATCTTGGCTAAGAACCGGTCCGTCGCGGTCTTCGATCACAAACACCGGCCATACGCGGGTACGCAGCAGCGTTTGGGCTTGAACAATGGCGGATTCCGGAATAAGCCGGACTTGGCCCATCTCATAGAGGGCGGCCATATGCCACCAGGCGCCGTCCCACTTGTGTCGGCTGCCTTCGTCGTGCGGCGGTTCAAGAGATGAAGTCGTCTTCAGGAAACGGATCGAAGCTTCGGCTGCGGCGGAAACGGCGGGTCGTGCGGTCATGGGAATTCTCCTTTGGCGGTTGAAGGTTTTTTTCTCAGTATAAAGGATTTCAGCGGAACCGTTTGGGAAGCTTTGTTTTCCAGTCTCTGGATGGGTATGCCAGATGCTGGTTTGTTCTTGAAAATGCCGTATTCATGAAAAGGTTTTTATTTTTCATAGACGGCTTTTTTTGTTTGACAGGGTATGGAGTTTGGCACATAATCAATCCATACTAAATTCGTCAGAATTATGATGGGTACAGAAAAAAGGGGGATTTAAGATGTCTCGATTCAATCAAGCGGGAGGAAAAAGATTCGGGTTCGCGCTGCTGTTCATGCTGCTTCTGGCGGTGGTAGCCGGATGCTCGGGAGCGGGCGGGAATTCGACCGCGCAGACGGGCGGCGAATCTTCAACCGCAAAGCCCGCGGGCAGCGCGGAAACGGGGAAGACCGAGGCCGAACCGGCCCAGGCGGCGGAAGGCGGAACGTTCACTTATGCCCGTCCCGCATCGGTCACCTCGTTCGATCTGCACAACGAGATTACGGCGAACAACGCGTTTGCGATCGATAAAGTGTTCGAGCCGCTTGTCTCGTTCGACAGCGAAGGCAAGATCGTCGATTGGCTGGCGGAATCGCATGAAGTCAGCACGGACGGCCTCACGTACACTTTTGTATTGAAAAAAGGCCTGAATTTCTCCAATGGCGACGTGGTTACGGCCAAAGACGCCGTATTCTCGCTCAACCGTCATTTGACCGTCGGCGGGCCGCTTGCGATCTCGGCCAAAGTGGACAAAATCACGGCGAAAGACGACCGGACGCTGGTCGTTACGCTCAAAGAACCGTATACGCCTTTTATCTCGGAGATGTCCAACTTCTCCAACGGCATCCTGCCGGATAACTTCGGCGGCGTGCCGGAAACGGAATTTTTCAAAAAGCCGGTCGGAACGGGCCCCTTCGCGGTAGACAGCTGGGACCCGGCAGGCGACGTCACGTTCGTCAAAAACCAATATTACTGGCAGCAGGGCAAACCGCATCTCGACAAACTGGTGTACAAGCTGATCCAAGACGACAGCCAGGCGATCAACCAGCTCAAAGCCGGCGAAGTGGACGGCATTGAATCGCTGGCGCTCCAGAATGCGGAAGAGATCAAGAGCGGAGACGGCACCGGCGTGGTAACGAACGGCAGTTGGGTAACGGAGCAGCTGTTCTTCAATACGCTGGACGAACATTTCTCCGATGTCCATGTTCGCCGCGCCATCGCGCTGGCCCTCGATCGCGACGGACTGACGAAGGCGCTGACTTTCGGTTATGCGCAGACGGCGAACTCGCTGCTGCCGGCAACGATTCCGTACAACTCGAACGATACGCTCAAGCCGCTGAACTTCAATCTGGACGAAGCCAAGAAAGAGCTGGCCCTGTCCAAATTCCCGAACGGCTTCGAGACGACGCTTCTGGTCGCGTCGGGCAATGATACCCGTGCGCAGGAAGCGCAGATCATCCAGGCGGCGGCGCAGTCGATCGGAATCAAAATGAAGATCGAATCGGTCGAACTCGCCGCGTTCCGCGAACGGTTCTTCGCATACGACTTCTCCGCAATGCTCAACAGCGGACAAGCGGACTCGCCGGAAGCGAACTCGATTCTTGCGTTCCAGACCGATCCGGACGGCTTCAGCAAATCGTACTGGACCCATTACACGAACGGCAAAGTCACGCAGCTGCTGCGCGAAGGCCAGAAGACGGCGGACGGAGACGACCGCCAGGCCATCTACGGCGAACTGCTTCAGATTCTCGCCGATGACGTTCCGTATATTCCGCTGTACTACCCGGATATTCTGAAAGGCGTACGTTCTTCGGTGGAAGGGCTGACCGCTCTGCCGAACGGAAGCCTGCGCTTCGAAGACGTCCGCATCGCCCAATGACGAAGACAAGTCCGACAGCCCGCCGAAAGGCGGGCTGTCCGCCTTCTTATCGGTGGCTTGCGATCGCCGCGCTGCGCGCCCTGATCGTTATCGCATGCGTCACAACGGCGGTGTTCTTCCTGATCCGGATCGTACCGGGCGATCCGGCCAAAATGATACTCGGCGAATACGCCACGGCCGAGTCGATCGCCGCGCTGCGCCGTACGCTTGGGCTCGACCTGCCGCTGTGGGAACAGTTCGTCCGCTTTCTGCACACGCTGCTGACCCGGGGCGATACCGGCCTTTCTATCGTATCCGGCGTTCCGGTCCGGCAGCTGATCGCCGAACGGGCACCGGTGACGCTGCTGCTGATCGCCCTGGCCTGTCTGTTGGCTGCGGCCGTATCGCTTGTACTTGCGGTGGTCGCGGCTACGAACAAAGACAAACTGCTCGATCATCTGATCCGTATTTTCCCCGCGATTACGCTTGGCATGCCGGTATTCTGGGTCGGGCTGCTGCTGATCCTGCTATTCGGCGTACACCTGCGCTGGTTCCCGGTCGGCGGAATCGGCGAAGGCTGGACCGGGATGCTGTACAGTCTGGCGCTGCCTGCGATTACGGTCGCTTTTTCCCAGATCCCGACGCTGGTTCGCTCGCTGCGCGCCCAGATGCTTGAGGTGCTGGAGTCCGACTTTGTCGTTACGCTGCGCGCCGCCCGGATTCCGCGCCGGGTCATCTTGTTCAAACACGTGCTGCGCAATTCCGCACTGCCGACGCTCATGCTGTTCGGCGTGAACTTGTCTTATCTGATCGGCGGAACCCTGGTGGTCGAGCAGGTATTCGGGATCAAAGGCATCGGGAGTCTGCTGTTCACATCCATTTCAAGCCGGGATTTCCCGGTCATTCAGGGTATTGCGCTGTACTGCGCGTTCGCCGTCGTCGCGATCGGTCTGCTGATCGAGATCGCCGCCTGGCGGCTGGACCCGAGAACGAAGGAGAAGCGATAAGATGAGCCACCGTTCGATATCGCCGGAAGCCGGCCCGCTGCCCGCAGGCCGGGGGTGGAGCCGGGTGCGCCGGACTCCGGCGCTGCTTGCGGGCAGCTTCATGATGCTTGTCCTGATTCTGCTGGCGGTTTTCATTCCCTGGATCAGTCCCTACGATCCGATCGCCCAGGACTTAAGCGCGTTTCTCCGTCCGCCGTCCGCCGACCATTGGCTGGGCACGGATCAGCTCGGACGCGATCTGTTTACCCGTCTGATCTACGCCGCCCGGACCGATCTCGGAATCATGGTACTGGCGGAGATCATTCCTTTTTGCCTGGGGATTACGGTCGGTATGCTGGCGGGCTATTACGGCGGTTGGGTCGACACGATCGTCTCGCTGGTAACGGATACTTTCATTGCGTTTCCGTTTTATCTGATCGTGATTATTGTCGCTTTTGCCAGCGGGGCGGGCGCGCAGGGGATCTATATCACGTTCATGCTGGTCGGCTGGATCGTGTTCGCCCGCGTATCCCGGGGGCTTGCGGCTTCGCTGAAAAGGCAGGAATGGATCGCGTCGGCGCAGACCCTGGGATTGCCCGGCTGGCGGATTCTGCTGCGCCATCTGCTGCCGAATATTCTGCCGCAGGCCGTCGTGGTGCTGATGACGGACATGGTCGGCGTGCTGGTCGCGATCGTGACGCTGGGTTATCTCGGTATCGGAATCGCGCCGCCCACGCCGGACTGGGGAACGATGGTTGCCGACGGCCAATCGTTCATGACGACCGCCTGGTGGCTGTCCGCGATGCCCGGCTTGGCCGTCGTTTATACGGGGATCGCGCTGTCGCTGATCGGCGACGGCTTGGCGGACCTGTGGAGGAGGAAATCATGAGCGAACGCGAAATTCCGGCTCGGGCAGACCAAGCGCCCGATCGCAACACAGCCGCGGCGGAACATGCAGGTACCGCAGAGAACAAACCGGGAAGTCCCGAGAACGGTGGGGGAAAGGAAACCCCGACAGCTTCAGCCGCCGATCCGATTCTGGTGGTCGATCGGCTGACGCTCTCGGTCGCTTCCGGACAGAATCCTGTTCAGGACGTCAGCTTTTCGCTCGGACGGGGCGACAGTCTGGGAATCGTCGGAGAGTCCGGATCGGGCAAGTCGCTGACGCTGCGCGCCGTTCTGGGCCTGCTGCCTTCCGGCGTGAAGCGGACAGGCGGCGAAGTGCGGCATACCGTGCGCAGCGCCATGGTCTTTCAGGACCCGAGAGGAGCGCTCGATCCGCTGTGCCCCGTCGTCAAGCAGGTGGCGGAAGCGGTCCGCTACCGGCAGGGCAAGAACCGCCGGGAAGCCCGGGCAGAAGCGCTCAAGCTGCTGGGTCTGCTCGGGCTGCCGGATTCGCTGAAACGGGAAGACCGTTATCCGAATCAGCTGTCGGGGGGGCAGTGCCAGCGGATCGTGATCGCGTTGGCGCTGGCCTGCCGGCCGGATATTCTGCTCTGCGACGAGCCGACGACGGCGCTCGACGTAACGGTGCAGCGGCAGATCATCGATCTGATCGTACGGCTTCAGCGGGAGCTGGGCTTTGCGCTGGTCTTCGTGACGCACAATCTGGCGATCGCGGCGGAAATATGCACCCGGATCGCCGTAATGCGGCAGGGGCGCATCGTGGAGGAAGGAGCGGCGGTTGACGTTCTGGTCCGGCCGCGCGATCCCTATACGCAGATGCTGATCGAAGCGGTGCTGCCGCTGCCGGAATTTGCATCCGAATCTGAACCCGAAGACCGGACCCGCGATTCCGGAGAAGGAGGCACGCGATGAGCACGGATTTGAAGTTGGAAAAGGTAAGCGTTCGCTATGGGACATTCACCGCGCTGGATACGCTCGATTTGGATCTGCCCGCGCGTACGACGCTCGGACTTGTCGGCGAGTCCGGTTCCGGCAAGTCTACGCTTGCCCGCACAGTCGCGGGCCTCATCGTTCCCGACGAAGGCGTGATGCGTCTCGGCGGCCGGATCCTGGCAAAGCGCAGAAGCCGCGAGCAGCGCAAACAGATCCAGATGATCTTCCAGAATCCCGATGCTTCGCTGAATCCCCGGCATTCCGTCCGGCAGATTCTGTCCGAAGCGCTGACCTTTCACCGGATGACGCGGGGACGGACCGATACGGAGCGGCGCTGCCGGGAACTGCTCGAGCGGGTGCAGCTGGTACCGGGTTCGCTGGACCGTTATCCGCACGAGTTCTCGGGCGGACAGCGCCAGCGGATCGCGATCGCCCGCGCTTTGAGCGTGGAACCGGAGCTGCTGATCGCGGACGAGCCGACAAGTGCGCTCGACGTTTCGGTGCAGCGCAGCGTACTCGGATTGTTCCGCGAGATCCAAGCCGAGCTGGATCTGACCCTGCTGTTCATCTCGCACGATCTGGGCGTTATTCACGCGGTCAGCGATAACGTTGCCGTGATGCGGCAGGGTTCGCTGGTCGAGATCGCATCCAGGGAACGGTTCTTCTCCCGGCCGGAAACGGCTTACAGCCGCGAGCTGCTGGCGGCGGTGCCGAAGATGCCTGCGGCCGCTGCGGGAGCGACGAAGTAAGGCGGCAAGGCGAATAGGGCCGCAGAATGACTTGGCCGAAAAAGAACGGAAAAGAAATCGATTCGACCAGGTGCTTGTTGAAGAAGATACGTCTCAGAGAAGCAAAGACAGAACGGGGGAGAATGATGGATACTTTACAACCTTCAAACGGCGGTTCTTCGGGTTTTGTGCCGCTGTCACGCGCCGAATACGACACGCTGACGACGCAGCTTGCGAAGCTGCTGCATACGGAATATCCGCCGGTCATTGTGCCGGGCGAAGCGATTTTGGGTATCGAGGCGATTGCGGCAGGCATCGCGGCGCCGGGCAGGCGTTTTCTGAATGTGGTTACGGGGCCTTACGGAACGCTGTTCGGCGAGTGGCTGGAGCGCGGCGGAGCCGACGTGGAAGAACTGCGGGTGCCGTTCGATGAAGTCGTGACGGTCGAAGCGGTAGAAGAAGCGATCAAGCGGACTTCGCCGGACGCCATTTCATTCGTGCATGCCGAGGTGATCACCGGAGGATCGAATCCCGCCCGTGGGATTCTGGAACTGGCGCGCCGTTACGACCTGATCACGGTCAGCGATTCCGTGTCCGCGGTCGGCGGCGAAGCGCTGCGCATCGACGAATGGAGCGCGGATCTGGTAGCGATCGGAGCGCAGAAAGCGCTCGGCGGGCCGAACGGCGTCAGTGCCGTCGCGGTTTCTCCGCGCGGATGGGCGTTTATCGAGTCCAATGCCCGCGCGCCGCGCAGCTCGATCCTGTCGCTGCTCGACCTGAAGCCGCCGCGCGAGGGCGAAGCGTTCCGCGTGCCGCCTTATATTCCGACGCTTGAAGCACGGGCTTTGATCGCGGCGCTGGAAGCGGTCGAAACGGAAGGGCTGGAACAGGTCATCGGCAGGCATGAGCGGGCCGCGGAATCGGCTGCCGCCGGACTGCGGGTTCTTGGGCTGGAAGGCTGGCAGCGCAGTCCCGAGCGGCGCTCGACGCTGACGACGACGGTACGGATCGGCGGCGAACCTCGCCTGCAGATTCCGCGGCCGATCGGTATTGTCGCTCCGGGCGACGGCGAATTGAACGGGCAGCTGCTGCGCCTCAATCATTTCGGAGCGAACGCTTCGCAGGCGGCGGCGGAAACGGCGATCTCGGCGCTTGCCGGCCTGCTGGAACTCGAGGCGTCCGAAGCGCTGCAAGCCGTGCGCCGCGTATGGGAGAAACGGCCATGATTCTCCAGCGGCCGGTCCGCAAAAGCTTCCGGAATATCGCGATAGCCGGTATTTCCGGCCGGCGGTTCGATATCGGAATCGAACGCGGCCGATTCGTATCGGTCCAAGAAGCCGCCGCGCAGGCTCTGGCTTCAAGCGGCTCCGAATCCGGCATCGCAGCTCGATCCTCGCACGAAGAGCTTCGGCTTCGGACTGCCGCCGAAGAAGTCGACGGTACCGGCCTGTGGATCTCGCCGGGGCTGATCGACCTGCACACGCATATGGCCTGGACCGATTTCGATCATGCCGACCAGGCGAAGCGCGATTCCGCCGAGGTCGAAGCGATGCAGGCCGACGCGTTCGAAGCGACGCTTCGCACCGGCGTCACGACGGTGCGGGACGCGGGCGGGCTGCTGCCGGCAGCGGCGAAGCGGCTGATTCGCAAGCATGGGCATCCGCTGCGCGTGCATAACGGCAGCCATATGTTCGGCGCGGCCGACGCGCAGGGCCTCGATTACCTGAAACGGAAGATGGACGAAGTATTGGCTTCCGGTGCGGATTGGATCAAGATTATGGCGACAGGCGGCCTCGGATCGCCGACGGAGCAGGTGACCGATCCTACTTTGTCGGACAAGGAATTCGCGTTCCTTGTCCGGTACGCCCACGAGCACGGGCGCAGAGTCTTCGTGCATACGTGGGGAGGGGTTACGGTGGATTGGGCTGCGGAAGCCGGAGTCGAATCGATCGAACACGGCATGTTTGTGACGCGGGAGCAGGCGGACCGCCTGGCAGCGCGCAATGTGGCGTGGGTACCGACCGCTTCGATCTACCGGATTGCCGCCGACCCCGGCGGGGTACTTGGGCTGCCGCCCGTTATTCGAGAGCGGGCGATGCGCGCGGTGGAAGCGCATGCCAAAGCGGTCGGGTACGCCAAGCTTGCGGGTGTACGTCTGGGCTTCGGTACCGATTATGCGACGCCGGCCCTGCACGGACGCAACCTGCAGGAGATGGACACGCTTGCTTTGTACGGCCTGTCCCGCGCCGAGATCTGGGAGTCGGCGACAACCGGGGCCGCCGAGATTCTCGGCCGCGCCCACGAACTCGGCCGGATCGGCGAAGGCCTGCTCGCCGATGCCGTCCTGTTCGCCGCCGATCCTCTGGCTGCGCGCGGCGAAGAAGAGCTTCGGGGCAGTATCGTATGCGTACTGACCGCTGAAGCCGCGGATGAACTGGCCGGCGGTTGACCGTTCTTCCGGGAAGCGCACGAACACTTGATTGTGCGATAGGAAGCCGATTGCCGCGGAATGGAAACCTGTGAAACGGAGGATATTTTTGCTTATGAGCCAGGATGCAAGAATAGGCAGACTGCCGGCTTACTCGGAAACGAAAACACAAACCGAATACGAAACGCTGCTGGGGCAAATTCCCGGTCTGAAAAGGTTGTCGGAGCGCCAATGGGTGTACGAGCAGGAAGATCGCTGGATGGCGATCGACGTCTCGCTTATCGGAGAGGAAGGGGATATCCTCGACGGCGAAGGCTGCAATGTACTGGATACGCATGTGCCGTGGAGCTCTCTGCGCGGACACGGCGCGATGTGGGCGTACACACAGCTGCGGCTCCGTCTGGCGGCCGTCTTCGGCTGGAAAGTGCTGGACTCGCAGAGCGGCGACGTCTACAATCCTCTGCCGCTCGAATATCCGCTGCCGCTGCCCGTGCTGTCGGGCACCGCCGCCAAAGGAACAGTGCCGACAGAGCCGATCTCGTGGATGGCGGACAAAGCCGCTGTGCAGTATCGCAAAAAAGACCGGATCGCCGCCAAGTCGGAGCCCCGCTCTTCCTATTCGGCTCTGGTACCGCTTGACGGGGAACGGGTGCTGCACGGCTGCAAGGGCGGCTCCTACGTGAGCAGTGTGCCGGGCATCCAGATTCGCGGCGGAGAGCAGTTGGACTGTCTGGAGGAAGTGACAGGAATCGGACGCGTGTTTGCGCTGCGAGAAGACGGCCGCCGGCTGCTGGCCGACGGACCGCTGTCGCAGGGAAGAAGAGCGCATATCGCGATCTGCGGATTGCCGCCGCTTACTGTACTGACTCCGGTGCCCCTGCCGCTCTCGCCGCCTTTTGCCTGGATCCCGGACACGCCTGCATTCATCGCGGCAGTGCCGAGACCGAACCTGGGCGAAAGCGACATCGGATACGGACCGCCTTCCGCTCTTGTCGGGGGAAACCGGCTGCCGATCTCCGCCGAAGCGGTGGATAGGCATGCCTGGCTGCGCGATGCGCTGAATCCGGCGGTGCACCAACTGATCGAAGTCGACCCGGAGCGGCAGGAATGGCGTCCGCTGCTCGGCCGGGCGCTGTTTGCCGAAGTGTTCGGGAACTATGCAGGTTCCACCGCCGAAGAGCTGGCCGTCTCGCCGGACGGCCAAAAGATATATATGACGGACCATTATCATACGGTCGCGTGTTTCGACAGAACCGGGAACCGTTTCGTCTGGACCGCCGGGCTGCATGACAGTATGCGCGTGTACAGTCTCGCGCTCAGTCCGTGCGGACGATATCTGGCGGTCGGCGGGTTGGCGGACGACCGGCACAGTCCGGAATCGTTCTCGCTGCTGCACGCGGAGACCGGCGAATTCGTATACCGGCTGCCCGTGGCCGAGACGTTTCGCAGTGCGGTCTATGCCATCGCATGGCACCCGGAAAGCCGTTACCTGGCACTGGGTCTGGCGAATGGCAGAGTAGTCGAAGTCGGCCTGGACGGAGACAGCCGTTCTTTTAAGGGACTGAAAGGCGGCGTCCGGGCGATCTGCTTCCAGGGAGAACACATGCTGGTGACGGGAGCGGAAAAAGCAGTGCGAATATGGAATACGGAAGAATCGCGCGGAGATTCCGGACAGCTTTGATCGAGGTAGAGATCGGTTGAATTGAGATCGGGCTCTGCCGCATATTGCGCAGCAAAAGAAGCGAACCCGCCGATCGGGTTCGCTTCTTTTTGTTAGAGGAGTGACCGGTGCTCGGCCGGGTCGGCCGGATCCAACGGATCTGCGACCGCCAGAGGCAGCGTCACCGTCACGGTCGTGCCGATGCCGTATTCGCTTTCGATCTTGATCCGTCCGCCGTGCAGCCGGACGATCTCTTTGCTGATCGCAAGGCCCAGACCGCTGCCGGACATCTTGGAACTGCCTTTGTAGAAGCGCTGGCCGATGCGTTCGAGATCGGCGGCCGGGATGCCTTCGCCGTCATCCTGCACGCATACATGGACCTGAAGATCCGAACAAGCCGCGGTCAGCCGGACTTCGCCGTTCAGGTCGGAGAACTTGATGGCGTTGTCCAGCAGATTGACGAAGACTTGTTTGAGCCGGTTCAGATCGGCATGCATCGGCATCGGTTCTTCCGGCAGCAGGGTATGCAGCTTCACGCCGCGTTTGTTGCCGGAGTGGGTGTACTGCAGATCAAGCTGCCGCAGCAGGCTGTTCAGGTCGACGGGAACGGAACGCATCCGGATTTCGCCGGACTGGTATTTGGAAAAATCGAGCAGGTCTTCGACCAGACCGATCAGCCGGTCGGTCTCGCTTGTAATGACGCCAAGGCCGAGCATCGTCGTCTCTTCGTCGTCCAAACCGCCGACAAGCGTCTCGCCCCAGCCTTTGATCGAGGTCAAAGGCGTGCGCAGTTCATGGGAGACCGTCGAGATGAAGTCGTTTTTCATCTTCTCGCTTTTGGACAATTCGTCGTTCATATGATTGAGCGAGTCGGCCAGGGTTCCCACTTCGTCGTTATATTTGCGAATGGCTTTTACGGTGAAATCGCCGGTTGCCATCTGCCGGGAGATCACCGTCAGCTCCTTGACCGGACCGACGATCCGGCGGGCGATAATCAGGCTGAGCGCGACGCCGAGCGCGAGCACGGCCGCTCCGATTCCGATCGACCAGCCGATCAGCTTGACCACTTCCCGGTACAGCGGCTCGGCCGAAACCGAGAAGCGCAGGGTGCCGATCACTTCGCCGTAGCTGACCAGCGGGCTGGAGATCGCCATGATCCGCTGCCGAAAAGCCTGGGAGTAGCCCGAGTAGCTGCCGACGCCGCCCTGCTGGGCGACCCGTACATCCGAGGTGCGAATACGCTGGTTCGAAGAGAACCCGTAGGAGTCGACCACGGTCCGGCCTTCGAGATCCAGCACCTCGACCCGGCTGCTCTCGCCCGGAACCAGGTTTTCGAGAATGTAGCGGGCCCGCTCCTGCAGCGTGTAACCTTCCATGAACTGGTTGGACAGCGTAGCCGCCGTAACGGCTCGGGATTGGACGATCTGCCTGGCACTGTCAAAATAGTAGGTCGAAACCGCTGCGGCGAAGATGGCTTCAAGCAGCAGAATAATGGTCAGCAGCAGAAGGCCGATCTGGAGCAGGAGACGCCCTCTAATGCTTTTCAACATGGCTGTACGCCTCCTCTTCCGTTTCGCTGTCGGCATCCAGCCCGGCCAGCGATCCGACTTCGGCTGTACTGAGCCGAAGATTCTCGTAGATCTCGGCCTGTTCGCCCGTTAGCTCGGGATCGGAGTCCGGGAGCAGGGCGATCGTGATCGGCGACGAGCGGCCGGGGACGACGGAACCCGTGCCGGCGCCTCCCAATACGACGTAGGGGGTCTGGCGGCTCTCCAGCATAGGCTGCAGGCGGCCCCATTCTTCCGTCGAGAGCTGGCGAAGCGTCAGCAGCACGGCTTCGCCGCCGATCGTCTCTTCGGCGTTGCCGGAGTCGGGTTCGCTCTGCGGCGCATAGACGAATCGCACTTCGTCTGCCGCATCCGGATTGCCCTGAGGAAATTCGATCCGGTACTTGCCCTGCCAGCGATTCGGGATACGCAGGTCGTATCCCCACTGCCAGAAACGGTCTTCGACGAATATCATCCGGCGCTTGCCGTCCCAGCGGTAATAGGAATCGCTCCACAGCTGCGGCGTGCCCGCCTTCTCATCGGACACGGGCATCTCGTTCGGCAGAGCGACTTCCAGGATTCCGTCGCTGTCGAGATCCCGATTGGCCGCCGGATAATCGATCCACCATTTTTGCCCGGTGGAAGCGAGGTTGGGGGTGGGATCGGGTTCTCCAAGCTGCAGATCCTGTCTCGATGCGCGCGTATCGTATGTCTTTTTGGAGACGGAGAGGATATTCGCCAGACGTCCGTCGTCCCAGGCCAGCAGCAGGGTATAGCCGGAACGGGTGGTGCCCAGCACCTGGGCGAACAGCCCGGTCCGGGTCTCGGACGCGAGTTCGATCCGCATATTCAAGATGGCGCCTTCCGTCCGGCGTTCCGCGATTTCGACCAGCTGCCCGTCTTTTTCTCCCAAAATTTCAATTCGGGAGCGGGCATTCTCGATATTCTCAGAGGGAGGGACGAGGGCAATCTGACTTAAACCGTTTCCGATCAGATCGCCGGCCGCAATCTGGTCGTAGGATCGGTGCAGAATCGCTTCGCTCTTCGGGCCGGAGAACGAATAGACGTACAATTCCTTGGGCAGCCCGGTTCCGCCTCCGTCGTAGCCCAGCAGCAGCTGCGCAGAGGACTCGTTTAGCAGAGGCTTGATCGCCAGGTAATCGAGGTTGATTCCGCTTCCGGTAATCAGGTCGGCTTTTTTCCAGGCTCCGTCTTGCTGGCTGAGAATGAGAATATTGACTTCATAGTCCGTATCGGGTTTTTTGTAGGAAACGATCAGTTCCTTGGCTCCGTCGCCGTCCAGATCGGCAAGGCGGATAGCGCTGCCCTGATCGGACTGTCCGGGGGTCGTCAGCTGGTAGCCGGCCGGTAGAAAAGGCTGCACGGCACGATACAGCGACTGTTCTTCTCCCGCGAGGTTGGGCGCATGCAGCAGATCGCCCGGCGAAGCGATCCGGCCGCAGCCGGCAGTCAGCAAAATCAGCAGCAGGCCGGCGATTTTGAGTGCATTCATAGGCGGTTCTCCTTACGATAATGAGGCTATTCTTGTTTATCGGCATATAGGCCGGAAATACGACAGGTATAAGGGTCGGCGGTTCATTTTCGCAGTTAAAAGGGGTCAGGTCAAGAGGAAGCCGAGAAAAAAACGGCAGCGTAAGAAAAGGAGAGGAGAAGCGGTAAAAAGAAGGCCGAAAAAGGCTTGAAACAAAGAAACGGAACAGGGGGTCAAACGGACAGCGGCCGAGAATCCTCCGATCGGATAGGCAGGGGGAGCGATTTGATATTCGAACCCGAATCGCAAAGGTTCGAAAGCCGGCTGGAGCTTGGAGAACGCAAGGTCGGAGCGAGCCTCTATTTCTCCGAGCGGGAAGAAGCGCCGAAGCTGCTGCCCGCTTTGGGCGAACTCGCCCGCGATCTGGCGTCGCTGGATGAATCGGCCCGTTTGTCTCGGCGGATATGATGGGCTGAACAAAAAAACGAATAGCAAAGTCGCTGTCCGATTCGTTTTTTTTACCCTCAAAACGGTTAAAAGAATTGAAGAGGCAAGACGTTCGGCAGCAAAGCCGGCGTAGAGGGGGATACCGATATGTACAGAATGAAGATGACAGCCTTGATCGTTATGCTCCTGCTCGCCGGCTGCGCCAGCGCACCGGAGAACACCGGCGCGCCCGCCCCTAAGGCGGCTTCGTCGAATCCGGAAGTCCCGCCGGAAGTTCGCGAATACGCGGGTTCCGGCGACGCCTGGGCAGCGGAATATTCGATGTATGTACCCGAACAGGGCGGCAAGCTGCGCGCCCGGTTGACGGCCCGTTATGAAGGCGGCGGCCCTTCTCCGACCGGCGAAGTGAAATATTCGTATTACGGAGCGGATATCGAAGCGGGCAGCGGCGGCACGGTCGTCAAGCGCGTGCCGGAGAACGGCGTCTATCTGCTGCGGGATCTGGTCACGACCGAATATGTACAAGAAGATGCGGGGACGGTGGAATTGCTGCTGATCTGGGACGGGGGAGACCGTTCCGAGACGATCCGGCTCGAACCCGCGGATGAATTTTGAACAGGCAGGTCGGTCCGGCAAAAAGAACGAGCCGGAGGCAGAGCTCGGTGGCTATCCGCCAACACGCAGACCATCCAGCACCTTTCCCGGCAGACCGGGAGGTGCTTTTTTTGCGCGGCGTGCGGGTCCCTGTTTTCAGCTTATTTTCAGAAGGCTTCTTTTAACAAGGGGCGCAGGCCTTTCCGGCAGGAAGGAATATGCCGCGGAGGAGCCGAACCGTGCCGCAAGCTTGGAACCAAATGTTTTATGGGATTCTGCCCGTCCTGCCAAGGTCAGCTTGAAGAAGAGGAAGTGTTGATCGCCGCGATGGCGGCGGTGCTGGCAAGCAGGGTCGCCTGTTGGGCGATGACCAGATTCGTAAGCGCAGCGGAGATCGCCGGCGCTGTCAGGTTCCGCCGCGCTTCCCCGACGCTGCGCGAGATTACGACGCCGGAAGCGAGCAGCAGCAGTTCCTGCTGCAGGACGGACCAACTGCCGAATCCTTTTTGATCGCGCAGATACGTGCAGGCTTCTTCGATTTCGTCGACGATCGCACCCGTTTCGGCCGGAAGCAGCGCCAGCAAGCCAAGCGAAGGCAGCAGATACTCTCTGTCCATTCGCAGTTTGCGCCCGCGCAGTCCTTCCCGCAGCTCGGCCAGGCGCCGCGTCGTATCAAGGCCCGCATCGCCCAGAACAAGGACCTGGGTCAGTGCCTGCAGCCGGTTGCTGGCATGGAATTCCGGCTTCAGTTCGGTATAAAACTGCTCCATGCGCTTCAGTGCGGGACCCGGTTCGAGTGTCGACAATCCGAGCATGGCGGCAAAGATGTAATCGTCGTGCGACGTCAGAAAAGGATGGTTTTCTTTCATGCCGTCGTAGAAAGTTTTCGCGCGCCCGATCGTTTCGGCACGCCGCGAAGGTTCCGTATTCCTGGCAATTTCGTAGGCGGCGACCACCAGATAATCGGAAGCCGTGAATTTATGGCTTTTCATTTCCTCATAGACATCAAGCGTTTCGTTCAGCAGAGCCTGCGGGTCATTCTCCAGCGACAGCATGGCGGCAATGCCCGGCGCGAGATTGCCCCGGAACATGGAGAACACCCCGGTACTCTGCTTGATTTGTTCCTGACAAGCACGGATGGCGGCCGGATCGGCTTCTTTTTCCTCGGCGGCGTACAGCATGGCGGCCAGACGGGAAATATTCGCGCTCTGCCAGGCAAATTCCTTTTTGATCGCGTGCATGTTCGACACAAGCAGTTGAAGACGATTCTCATCGATTGGATTCATTATGGCACCTCTCTTGACAAAAATAGGATCGGGACGAACCCTCGCCTAAAGTGTACCATATTCCGCCCGAAGGAAAAGCCGGAGGCTTGGCATGGAGAAAGTCTTTCCCTACCGGCGCTCCGCTGCGCAGGGGAAACGGATCAATCTTCGGAAAAAGTTTGGCTTCCCCGCGACCGCTGCGGAGTCTTTCGGGTAATGAATAAGTGGAACTGCGGATAGAAGCTTGGCATTTTACGGAGAAAGGAAGATGGAGATGAACGAGAAACAGCTGGAAGTGATGCGCAGCGGCAAAGGATTCGTGGCGGCGCTCGATCAGAGCGGAGGCAGTACGCCAAAAGCCCTGCTGCAGTACGGAGTCGCGGAAGATACCTACTCGGACGAGGAAGGCATGTACAGCGCCGTACACACGATGCGCACGCGGATCATCAAGAGCCCGGCCTTCAACTCGGAGCGTATCCTGGGTGCGATTTTGTTCGAGAATACGATGGACCGCGAGATCGACGGCAAAAAGACCCCGGATTATTTGTGGGAAGAAAAAGGGATCGTGCCTTTTCTCAAAGTCGATAAAGGACTGGACACGGAGCAAAACGGCGTGCAGCTGATGAAACCGATGCCCGATCTGGACGGACTGCTGGAGCGTGCGGTTGAACGGCATATTTTCGGAACCAAAATGCGTTCGGTCATCCACCATGCAGACTCAGCAGGCATCAAGCAGGCCGTCGAGCAGCAGTTCGAATTCGGACGCCGGATCTTCGCGGCCGGGCTTGTTCCGATTATCGAACCGGAAGTCGATATTCTCAGCGCCGACCGCGAAGAATCGGAACGTCTGCTCAAAGCGGAACTGGTCGAACAGCTGGCGAAACTGGAAGACGGCGTGCTCGTGATGCTCAAACTGTCGATTCCGGCCGTAGACGGCTTCTACGGCGATCTGATGAACGATCCGCATGTGGTGCGCGTCGTTGCGCTGTCGGGCGGATATACGCGCGAGGAAGCGAACGAACGTCTGACCCGGAACCCGGGGCTGATCGCCAGTTTCTCCCGCGCGCTGGCAGAAGGCGTCAGCTTCGGACAAACCGATCAGGAGTTTGACGAAACGCTGGCGCGTTCCATCGAATCGATCTACGAAGCGTCGATCAAGTAGCAGAGAAGAACAGCGTCCGGGGACCTCGGACGGATTCGTTTTAGGCGGCCGTGTCCGCCCCGTTTATCCAAATGGGGCAGATGCGGTTTTTTCGGTTTTATTTATAGTTATCCGCAAAATTTAGTTGAGGGAAATTGAATTTTGGAGCATTTAAACGCAAGAGGTAAAAAACGCAGGAAAACAAGCGAATAAAGTAGGAATATTTGCTTACAGACGATGTGACAGCTGCTTACTTATTGTTTATAATGGGCTCATATATCCACCACGAACGCAACCCAAGACCTATGGAGGCTTATTATGAAACCGATGAAGGAACAGCGGGAAGACCTGATCCGAATCACATCCAAGACGCTGTTCTCGCTTCTGCACTCCGTCATCGACGCCAATACCTTTTTCACGGCTTATAACAACGGCAAGCAGAATATGATTCTGAGCGCCTGGAACGCCGAAGAACAGCTCGTTCAAGAAGGCAGCGTCATTCCTTATTCGATCTCGTACTGCAGCCTGGTGGGTCATCTTGCAGGCCCGGTCATTATCGAAGACACCCTGCTGTCGCCGCTGACGCGCGAAATGCCGATCACGTCCAACATCGGCAGCGTCAGCTTTGTCGGTGTGCCGATCCGGTTGGAGAACGGCGACCTGTACGGGACGATCTGTGCTATGGATCGGACCCATATATTTACCGCGGAAGATGCCGAACGCCTGATGCATGTCGCTTCGGTCGTTTCCGGCCTGATTCAACTGGAAGAAACGACGTATTTCGACGATCTGACCGGATTTTTGCGGTACAGCGCCCTGGAATCGATTTATGAACGGGAACTGGGCGGAGCGCCGAAGTCGGTGATCTTCATGGACCTGGATAATTTCAAGGAAGTGAACGACGATTACGGACATACGGCCGGAGACCTTGTCCTTCAATCTCTGGCGGAAGCCATTCGCAAAGCGGCGGACGAAGACTGGCTGCTGTGCCGGTACGGGGGAGACGAGTTTGTGATCGTGCTGCCGACCGACGATCCGCAGCAGGTTCGGGCGGCCGTAGAGCGCCTGGTATCGGCTTTTCGCAGCGAAAATATGCCGTTCTCCGCTCAGGAAGAACCGCTCACACTGTCGATCGGGGCTTGTCTGGAAGCCGGATCGCTGCGCGAATATATCGAGCGGGCGGATACGGCCATGTACCGGATCAAGAAAGGCGGCAAAGCCGGAATGGTCATCTTCCGGATCGAGGACCAGCAGGCGGAACTGGATATGCGTCAGGCGCTGCAGGGCGGTGAACTTGAGCTGCATTTCCAGCCGATTGTCGGAGCGGAAGACGGGATTGCCCGGTCTTACGAAGCGCTGCTGCGCTGGAACCATCCGCAGCGGGGCATGATCTCTCCGGCCGAAGCGATCGCGGCGGCCGAAGAAGCGGGTTTGATCGAGCAGGTCGATCTGTGGGTGCTGCGCCAAGCTTGTATCGCCCAGCGGATTCTGCAGCCGGAGAAACGGATCCATGTCAACATTACCGTCAGATCGCTGCGGGATCCTTATTTTGTCGAGCTTGCGGCCGAAGTGTTTGCGCAGACCGGCTGTCCGCCCGGCAAAATCGAAATCGAATTGAACGAGACTACCCAGCGTTTGGACGCTTCGCATATTCTGCCGCAGCTGAATACGCTCACCCAGTGGGGCGTCACTTTCTCGCTGGACGATCTGGGCAGCAGTTCTTCTTCGGGAATCGGCCTGCTGCAGGAACTGCCGGTTCATACGCTCAAAATCGATCGCGGACTGATCCAGAACGCGCAGACGAACCGGATCAGCCGCGCGATGATCCGCGGCGCGGTCGCGATGGCGAAGGAATTGGGATTGTCCGTCATCGCGGAAGGCATCGAGACGCAGGAGCAGCGGGAAATGCTGCTGTCTCTGGGCTGTTTGCAGCTTCAGGGCTATTACTTCTCCCGACCCCAGCCGCTGGACAAGCTGCTTCAAGATGAAGCGCCTTTCTGGCAGACAGCCTGCGGGGAATAAGAGCCGAGGCCGCACCGGCGTCGGTCGGCGTTTCGCAGAATCGGCAGCAAAAAGGATTCCCGTATTCGGCGGGAATCCTTGTTTGACGTTTCGTGATCGCCTATCCGGCTGCGTTATCGCTCGGCGGGAGTTGGGTAATCCGCTATCGGCCTTGCGGAGAGTGGGGGGCGGATTCCAGATCGACCGTTTCGTTGAGGCCGGGTTCGGACTTGGGATCGGAACCTTTGCCAACCGCTTTTTTGAGCAGATGGGTCATCATTTTCACCGCGCTGCCGCTTTCCCAATACTCCGCGGTTTCCGTTTGAACGCGGATCAGTACGAGATTGGGATCGTCGTACGGCGTACCCAGAATCTTCTCGTACATTTTGTTCCAGAGTACTTTTTTGCGGGCATCGTCTTCCACGAATTCCGCTGTTCCGCTGATCGAGACATAAGATTTGCCGGCATACGCGAGATTGACGCGGGGATCCTTGAGAATCTCGTCGTATTTGGACGTATCTTTTTTCGTCAGAAACCACAGGTCGCCGTCGAATTCGATATGCTGCGTCTTCATCGGACGGGATACCAGGCCGGTATCGGACACGGTGGTCAGCATGGCCGTTTCGATATCTTTGATGAGATCCCGTACGGTCTCGATCGCTTTCGGATCCGAAGTCGGCGTGTGCTCGTTCAAGTTGGACATGGGGGTTCGCTCCTTTCCCGATTGCGTTCCGGGTGTTTGCTAAACCCTTAAACGCGATGTGCGGCCGGTAAACGTTTATCGGCCTGCGATTTCGAATTGTTCACACAGGATTGAAATTTTGCCAAACAATTTACGCGGTACCCGAAGAACCCTCGTTTAAATCGGAATTATGGCGGTTACATAAGTGACGAGTACGGCGGTGCCGAGCGGGACATTCCGCTGCATCGGCCGTTCGTTCAATCCCAACCATTTTCGTATACTCGAGGAGGCATTCAATCATGAGCGATTTCTACAAGATGCAGGACCCGACGACGCAGTATCCGAAAGCCGGACCGGAATATGAACAGCAGCAGGAAGGCCCGGGCCTTCAACAGGAAATGAATCCGATTCCCGACTCGGGCGAGACGACTTATGTCGGCAAAGAGCGTCTGGTCGGCCGCAAAGCCGTCGTGACCGGAGCGGACAGCGGCATCGGCCGCGCCGCGGCGATCGCTTACGCCAGAGAAGGCGCCGACGTGGTGCTGTCGTATCTGCCGGAAGAAGAAGCGGACGCCAAGGAAGTCGTGAAGCTGATCGAAGCCGAAGGCCGCAAAGCGGTCGCGATGCCGGGTGACGTGAAGGACGAGAGCTACTGCGTAAACCTGATCGAAACGGCGGTCAAGGAACTCGGCGGCATCGACATTCTGGCAATCGTGGCGGGCAAGCAGCAGTTCCGCGAGAGCATCGACGAGATCACGACGGAGCAGTTCGACGAGACGTTCAAGACGAACGTCTACGCCATGTTCTGGCTGTGCAAAGCGGCGATCAAGCATATGAAGCCGGGCAGCTCGATCATCAATACGTCGTCGATCCAGGCATACAGCCCGTCCGAGATCCTGCTGGACTATGCCACGACCAAAGCCGCGATCAACACGTTCAGCAAAGCGCTGGCGCAGCAGGTCGGCGAGAAGGGCATCCGCGTCAACGTGGTCGCACCGGGTCCGGTCTGGACGCCGCTGCAGGTCGCAGGCGGACAGCCGCCGGACAAACTGCCGGAATTCGGCGCCCAGACTCCGCTTGGACGTCCGGGACAGCCGGTCGAAATGGCTCCGGCTTACGTCTTCCTGGCCAGCCAGGAATCGAGCTACGTGACAGGCGAGACGCTTAATGCCAACGGAGGCATGGTTTCGCCGTAAGGGGAAGCCGCTTGGATGCGTAGATAAAGCAAGGCCTGTACGGGCGGCTCGCCGCCCTACTTAGTGCAAGAACCCTGGCCGATTTCCGGCCGGGGTCTTTTCGTATTTTGCAAACCTTGGAGGCGGACGAAGAACCGAAGGTTGTACATACCGACTCCAAAAAGGAGGCGCAGCATCGTGAAAAAATGCAGGTGGTTCTGGCCGGTTTGTTAATGGGTGTCACGGCCGGAAGAGGCGCGCAGGTGGGGATGACCCGAACCGAGCTGATCGATTCATACGGAGATGCTTATATGAAAGAGACGGGGCCTGGGCATCTGGACTATTTACTGCGGTATCGACGCCAAGAAACTGCTTCAAGATCCCAAAAAGGATCTGGCTATGGGCAGCGAGGAAGACCTGCAGAAGACGCATCTGATCTCGGTCCAATTGGACGGCGACGAAAAAGCGGGGTTTATCTCGGTCATGGACCGGCGGCGGGCCGTCAGGGTGGATCGAGGAGACAGGCCGCTTTGAGCGCGAAAGTGAAAAAAGGCTGTCCCGGAAACCGTGCAGCGGTTCGGGACAGCCTTTTTTAAAACTTTTCAATCCATTTATCAATGTCTTCTACATCAAGATCTTTTGGTTTGATATTGGCGAAATCTTTGAATGCTTGATCGAAAGGTTCCATTGCGTGAATCAGATTATAAGCTGTATTGGATTGATTATGCCTGCTTTGAGTAAGAAGTTGGCGGCTGGCTTTTCGGAACAAGGATTTTTGTCGGACTTCCTTGTTGAAGTGATAAGTCCATTTGTACAGGCTGCCGAACAAATTGTCGGAATCCGGCGCCGGATCTGTCGAAGACAGGAAACCGGAGTACTGTTCCAACAGCGCAGACTGCTCTTTCCAATAGGCACCGCGCAGCATAACAACAGGTATCAAACGAAGTTTTAATCGCTTCAGCTCTTCTTCATCGCCTTCTTCAATCTCCTGCGAAGCGTCGATTCCTTTATGTCCGAAATATAGGCCGACTTCATTTAGCTTGATGCGCAAAAATGGCTTCAATGTAAACTCCGCAATCAATAGAATAATCAGATACAAAGCGGTTCTGCCTTCTTTTACATCTTCTTCTTCAAGAAAAAAGTCTTTGTAATCTGCATAATCCAGCTTAGTTTCATACGATTCCCGGCCTAAATTAAACGGCACTTCTCCGCTGTCACCGTCTCCAACAAGATTATCCAGCAGCGCCATCCTAAGATCAGAATTTCGGACGAGGGTAAACAAAGCCGCGATTTTCACTAGAGCATCGCGTTTTGATTTATATTCCGGATTTTCCTCCAAGCCGGCCTGCGCGAGTCGGGCGGCGGCATATTCGAGATAACAAGTATTCAGCTCGCCCTCGTACAGTTCCAGATCCTGCTCAATGTCCTGCTCGCTCATAAGGTCTTTCAGGACGGCTTGAAAATGTTTGTGCTGCTGCCGCATCCGCCCTCGCCGTTCTTCTTTGGCTATGTCATTGGGATGCGGATGCAAAAACAAGTCCTGACGTACAAAGCGGCGAAAAAAACGATAGCCCGAGCCTTGACGTCTACCCAGCTTACTCCATTTTCGGTGCAGCTCACTTTCGTTCTCCAACGTCGACGGTCCGTAATTCAATTCAAGCGGCATCTTCCCGAATATGCGCCGGACTGTTTCTTCTTTTTGTTCGTCGCTTAGTTCAGAAGATGAAGAAGACGCTCCGGCTCCCATCCCATTGTCGTTCAAATACAGGATTGAATTCTCAAACGTTGTGAGCCAGGTGCTTGGATCCATAAAAATCAGTTCTTCCAACAGATCACCAAGCGTGCGCCCAAACAAGGTATGGTCTTCATATAATGTCATCAGCTCGATCTCACGCACCGTCAGATGAGACGTCTCTTCGTACAGTTGACGCATGGCATGCATTTTGACTTCTTCTTCGATCCATTCCGTATCCAGCTCCAGATACATGCAGGCGTCGCGCATCGGCTGTCCAATATCTACTGCCCGCAGAATCGAATCCAAACTCCATTCCTTGTAAATCTCCATAAAATCGAATTGGAAGTCGCAAGTGTCGATTATAAATTTACGAATTGCCCGACTTCTAGCCATTCTATCAGCTCCTTTTCCGTGCATTAGGTTTGCATATGTAACTGTGTACAAATTGTGTCTATTTCGGTTTTTGAAAAAGTAGTTTCGAGTAAAACGTGTCCTTTTTGTGTCTTCTGAACATGTTTGACTGCTTTGAATACCTTATTTGTATAAAGATTTTTCTCGATCGGCCTTCTTGCTTACCCGTTTAACAGGTTCAAGAGACCTTAAAGGCTCATGCTAAGCTCAATTCAAGCCAAAAAGGAGTGTGAATAGTGACGATCGTCACGAAAGGCAGAGGATTTTGTCCGTGGGTAAAATTTCCTTCTTATTCTATGATGAGGAAAGAGACAAAGTAAAGTGGGCGGTGAGGGGGATTTCTGGTTCGAAAGACATACGATTGGGCTCGAAAATACGCAAGCTCAGAAAGCAGCAGCATATGACACAGGAGCAGTTGGCGGAAAAGGCTGAAATCGATATCTCCTACTTAGGTCAGATCGAACGGGGAGTCCGACAATCGCCAAGCATCTTGATTGTTGGACGACTTGCAAGTGCACTGGGGGTTGGCGAAGGCGAGCTTCTGGAGAGAAGCCGAATAGATATTCCGAATTCCAACCATGATTCGGATATTCCTCAAAGAATCGCTGAAGAGTTGGGAAAGCTAACCCCCAAGGAGCAGCAGTTGTATGATCAGATTTTTCGAACTCTTCTGGAATTGTCGAATGTCAGAAAGCGATAGCTCTAACAGTCGGGTTTATTTTGCTGATTAGCGAGTGGTTATATCAAATCGTATCCATAAAGGAGAAATGAATATGTTTGCTATGGGATTGGTTGGAGGGGTTTTTGGAATTATTGCAGCGATTGTAGCTATGATGATCGGAGGACTGGATGCAGCATTTTCCGATACGGGAACGTCGGAAATTAGCGGATTGGCTATTTCGGCTTTGTTGTTCAGCATTTTAGGCATCATTGGTGCGGCATTTTCCAAAAGCAAGCCCAAATTGGCAGGTTGGCTTATGCTGATTAGTGCGATCGCCGGTGTCATTAGCATCTCGATGTTCTACATTTTATCCGGTGTGCTGTTGGCAGTAGCAGGGTTTATGGGCATTTTCTCGAAAAAGAAGATTAAAGAAGTTCCAACGGCAGCTCCTTTGCCTTAAGCGAAAAACGGAGGAAATAAAAAAATGAAAATAACGATGAAGTTGGGTTTGATAGTGCTCGGTGTATCGGTCATAGCCGGGTGTTCTTCCACCTCCACAGATGCCGATATTCGGCATGAGACAGATCAAGCCGTGCAGACGGCTTCCGATCAATTGAACAATCTGGCGAATCTGACGGACGAGCATGTGCAGTCCGTCAAGAACGGGACCATGAACGGCCGCGATGACGTCACGATCGGTGAAGTCATGGACGCTTTCTTTGATGGACCGACGTGGCAGTACTTCTCGGGTACAGATGAGGATACGGAAGAAACATACGACGTAGTCGAATTCACCGGATATTTCCTTTATAACGAAAAGTCCGCCAAAGCGCGTATTCAGTTCCTTTTGCATGAAGACGGTACGTTCGAGATGGGGGCGGGATCATACAATGATATTGATCAGTCGGAGTTGGTGCTGGGGCTGCTGATGGATAAGGTGTACGAGACGTACGATGCGGGGAATGCTCCCGACGCCGGTGAAGAGGACACGACGGAACAGCCGTAAAAGTCGCATGTGGATACGGATTGTGGAGTCGGAAGGTAGTTCATTCATAGGGGAATAAAATAATCTGAGCACTTATTAAGAGGAAGGCTAGTATGTTTAAACGAAATCGGGTACTGCGGTGTTAGAGGGGAAGTGGAATGCGACTGCACGGGCGGGTTGGGTAAACAGGCTGCTGATGACGATTGTTATGCTTGCGGAGGCAGCGGTACCCATAGCTGCCCTGCTTGTAAAGAAACGGGGCGAGTGAGCGATTAAATTAGGCGAATGAAATTTCAATTATTTCCAAGCTAGTTCATCCGAACTAGCTTTTTTTGACGGATCATTCAGGTTTCGGAACGGAAAAAGACGAGAATATCACTGAGTCTAAAAGCCTAAAAATTCCGTTCAAGTTATTAAGCGATCGTGCTATAGTTAGAAAATGGTATATCAAGATAGCAGATAAGGGGAATGGGCCATAGTGGAAAAAGAAACGTCAGGATTACGAAGCTTTTTTATGGAAACGGCCAAGGCATATATCAGTTACAAAAGCTCCGGCAATGTCGATCTCAAAATATTTATGCGCCAGCAGCTTGAAGCCGCAGGCGTATATCGCGGAGAAAACGAACTGGCGGAAGCGATTGACGAAATAGATGAAACTTTTTCCAGAATCGATGCCAATCATCGTGAAATTCTTGAATACAAAAAGCGCGGAATTGCAACGAGCCGATGGATAGAAGAGAAAATTTCCAAGCTTCAGAACGATTATGCTCCCGGCGATAAACAGCAGATACCTGAAGTTATCCATCAGTCGATAAATCAAGCTACCCTAAAAGTTATCGAACAGGCCGATTTCATCGAAGGACCGGTGCAGTTGGAACAGCCGGCAAGTTATATATTCGAAGACCTGAATAAAAAAGCGGTCTCGCAGGCCATTCAACGGGCGGTCGGACAAAACCAAGCCGCCGATTGGGCCGAAGATGCCGGGGGAAAGGCCGAATACGTAGAAGATCATCCGGCCGCGGGCATATTCCGGGATTTTGTCGCTTCCAAGCTGGGAGAGCCTTCGGCGGCCGAGCAAACAGCCAGAACGATCGTGGCGACGTCCGCGATCAAGGCGGCCAATGCCGGATACCTCAAGCCTTTGGCCAATAAGTCGCCTGCCGAGATCGCGGCGATGGTGGATAGCGGCCTTACCCGCATCAAGATCGGTTACAAGATCGCGAACGGAGAAATAAAAGTTCCGGACGCGATCGAATACGGCGTCGATCGTGCCGCGGCTCGGGCCGAGGCTGTCGTTTCCCAAGCCTGCCGCAAAGCCGGGCGCTTCATGGGAGAGAAGATAGGAGCTTTTATCGGTTCCGTATTCGGTCCGGCAGGAACGGTAGTCGGCGGAACGGTCGGCAAAGTAGTCGGAGATATCGTGGGACAGCAGGTCGGCGAGAAAGCCAATCAAGGCGTTCGGAAAGTCGCCGAAGCTGCCAAAGAAGCCTGCAAGGAAGCATGGAATGGCGTTAAAGCCGCGGCGTCGAAAGCATGGAGCGGATTGAAAAGCGGATTCAAAAGTTTATTCGGCCGATAAAGGAGTATAAAGATGGCTAAAGTGATCAAGTTCAATCTGATTGTCGACGGTAAAAGCATTCGAACGTTGGCGGATCTGCGCGATAACTTCAATGTGGACGACGTGTATGACTTGTATAAAACCGGCGTGTTAAAAAAGTGGCTGGACGTTCGGGGGTACGAGCAGGAAGCCGAGGCGGTTGAAGCATTGACCGAACGAAAAGAAGAAAGTTTGTTCGACATAATTCCCAAGTTGGTCAAAATATTTATCGAAGTGGACGATTCCAATCTAAACCGGCATGCACAAGAAAGTTATGCAACCGTTCTGAAATTGTTTAACGACAGCAAATTAAAAGAAGCGCAGGAAAATGGATTTCAAAGCGATTTGATTATCCGAAAATACCATTCCGCTTATCAAAATATCAAAGAAGGCATAAAAACCAATCCGCAAAACTTTAATTATATTAAAAGTTATTTGCAAGAAATAGAAAATCGCTATATCGAACTGTTCAAGCTGGATCATCAAAATTTTTACGAAAACTACAAAGAAGATAAGCCGCTTGTTATTTTCCTGACACTGTCGAATCCGCGCCTGCGGGCCGTATTGTGGGAAAACGAAGAGATCAAAGAAGACATTCGGAATTCGTATTACGATGCGGAAGCAGCCTCCCCGAAAGCAGGACCGCATATAAAAACATTCATTGGTTCTACGAATGGATTGTGGAAGTATCTGGGCGACAAAGGGAAAAAGTACATGGTCATCCATTTGGATAACGGAGCCTGCAGGGTAGGCGAAGAACGCGCGAAAAATAACGATTATTCTTCGGACGATATCAATGGAAATTATTTGATTCTGGAAGAATTGCTGTTCAAATCGGATTCTTCTTATCTTAGCGTCACCTACATGGAGGTATAGCCGTGCGAACCAGCATGCTTAGCAAGCTCGAATCCTACGTAGACGCTTTGCGGACGATTATTTACATCCATTACTTCGATTTCGACAAGATCGATTCGCTGATTTCGGAAATATCGGATGAAGTTTCCGTTTACGAGTTCAATAATGCCGACGGCTATGTCGATTTCAAGACCAAGTTATCCAAAGGCGATTACACGCTGGAACAATTCCTCAAATTTCTGGACGAGCCCGGGGATGAGCCTTCGTTCATCGTTCTGAAAGATGTCCATCATCTGTTGGAGGAACCTGTGATCGTGGCGAGACTTAAATCTATCGCGGCCAAAAACATGCATCACGAAGATTTTCACTGCACCGTATTTATCGTCTCCAGCAAGCTGGTCATTCCGACCGAATTAAGCCCTTATATTACGCTGCTTGACGTCCTGCTGCCTTCTTTCGAAGAGATCGACGACATGATTCGGAAGTTCGCCGATGCCCAGCAGATCGAAGTGGAAGAAGACGTCCGGAAGGAGCTGGTCCTTTCTTTCAAGGGACTGAACGAATTCGAAATCACCCAGATTCTGAATTTGGCTTATCAGGCGGGCGGCGTTATCAATGCCGAGGACAAAGAACTCGTGCTGCAGGAAAAAGAGCAGATGATCAAAAAGTCCGGCATGCTGGAGATCGTGAACTTTAAAGAAGACTTGCACGACATAGGAGGCCTTGAAAATCTCAAGGAATGGCTTAAGAAGAAGTCGAAAATTTTTAAGCATTTGGACAAAGCACTCAGCTTCGGCGTGGACATGCCCAAAGGCGTACTGATCGTGGGGATGCCGGGCTGCGGAAAAAGCCTTGCGGCGAAAGCGACGGCCAAACTATTCGAGGTTCCTCTGCTGCGGCTCGATATCGGCAAACTTTTTGGCAAATACGTAGGCGAGAGCGAAGAAAACATGCGCCGCGCGCTAAAAATCGCAGAAGCGGTCAGTCCCTGCATCTTATGGGTGGACGAAATCGAAAAAGCCTTTTCCGGAGTCGGCGACGGGGGCGGCGGAAACAGCGTGACGACGAGACTGTTCGGGAATTTCTTGACCTGGATGCAGGATAAAGAAAGTACCGTGTTCGTGGTCGCGACAGCCAATGACATTTCCAAGCTTCCGCCGGAATTCTTAAGAAAAGGACGTTTCGACGAATTGTTCGCCGTCGACCTTCCGCATGCCGAAGAACGGCGGAATATTTTCGAAATCCATCTCAAAAGGCGTAAGCAGTTCAATCGGGAAATCGATACGATCCGGTTGATTCAAAATTCCGAAGGTTTTAGCGGAGCCGATATCGAAGCCGTGGTCAAAGAAACGATCGAAAATGCGTTTATCGAAAACAAACCCAAAATCACGACGGAAGACTTGGTGAAAGTCCTTAAAGAAACGAAAAGCATATCCGTCTCGCTTAAAGATAAAATTGTCGAGATGCGTGCTTCCATGAAAAGGATGGACATTTCCGCCGCAAGCCAAAATTCTTCGGATTAAACACGTTTCGCGCGGCACTCAATAACACTTAAAGGAGAGAAAATCATTGCTTTATCTTATTGCGGGAATTATTCTGCTTGTCATCCTTTTCACTTTCGGCCCGGCAGGCCTGCTTGCGGCAATCGTTGGGTTCATTCTCTGGCGGATCGGAGCCTTGGCCTTTATTTTCAACATGATTAAAAAAATTTTTGAATGGATTCTTATACGGGTTATGAAAATATATGATAAGTTTTTTGCCGAAGACGAATCCGTTTCTTCCTATCTGTTCGACTTCGGACGTGTATTGTTATCCTAATCGCGAAGACCGGAGGTTTTTATGTTACCGATTCGTCTTTCCAAAATCAAAACGAGAACGAGCGCGGAAGGTCCGGGCCTGCGTTACGCCATTTGGGTGCAGGGCTGCCCGATTCGCTGCAAAGGATGCTTTAACCCGCACACCTGGGATTTCGGCGGCGGGTATTTGTCCGACATGGAAACCGTTTATGAAGACATCAAACGTACGGCCGACAGCACGCCCGATTTGTCGGGCGTGACGTTTCTCGGCGGAGAACCTTTCGAACAGGCGGAGGCGCTGAGCGCACTGGCCGAGAAAGTGCAGGCGGACGGGCTGGGAGTCGTCACTTTTACGGGTTACGAGTACGACCGGATTTTGAAGTCGGCGAACAGCGACGCTTGGAGAAAGCTGCTGCGGCATACCGACCTGCTGATCGACGGCCCTTATATCGAAAGACTGCATGATTTGAGCCGTCCCTGGGTCGGATCGAAAAATCAGCGCTATCGCTTCCTTACCGACGTCTACCGGGAATATGAAACTAAGCTGGAAGAAGTACCGAACAAGCTGGAAATTTGTTTGCATCCGGACGGAACGGTCTCGGCCAACGGAATGGCCGGACCGCTCGATCTCCGGATGCTGGAGAGCCTGATGGAATTCGACGGGAAGGCGGGAGAAAATCGATGAGCCTGGAAATTCTGCTGGTACCGCTGGCGATTGCGGCGACCAAAGAGATTGCCGAAGCGATCATGAGACAAACGGATCGACAAAAGGACGTCGGGTACGTGGAAATCCAGACCCGAATGAAAGACGAGAACCTGCTCAAACAAGCGTTGAAAGAGTGGGACACCGACTTTCGTCAGGTTGAAGACGCGGCGTCGCTGCGGCTGGATACCCAAAACGAGGCCGTATTCACGGTGAACGAGGAAGGTCGTTACCTGCTGCTTTTGCCTCAAACGGCGGATCTGGAAAAGTACGCAAGTTGGATCGAAGACGTGGAACGCTCTTATACCCACTACTTGCAGCAGGCCGTTTACCGGAAGCTGCTTGAACGCGCCGAAGAGCGGGGAATGACGCTGGAAAAGGAAGAACTGATGCAGGATGATTCCATTCAATTGACTTATGTGCTGAACGGAAAATAAAAACCAAAGGATGATCGACGTGACCACCTACACAAACAGGGGAACGAAATGGGAATGGGCAGCAAGCTGGTGGATTCTGTTGACAATTGTGCCCTTCGGCCTGACTTCTTTTATCGGATTCATTTACGCGGGATCGGCGACGGGCAACCGCCGTTGGACGATGTACGGTTATGCCTATCTTGCCGCCGTCATTGTTGCGATGCTGACTACGGCTGTCGGAATCGGCGCATTTATCGCAGTAGCTGCATGGGTGGTCTCCATCATACATGCCTTCAAGATCCGGCCTGCTTTTCTGATCCAGCTGGACATGCGAAATCGAAACAAAAAGGCGTTGAATGAACAGAAGATATCCCGACTTCGTCAAGAAGCGGAAAGTCTGCTTAAGGTTCAAGATCAAGTGCCTCCCGTCAAAAAGCAGGTCTCCAATTCCTACAGCAAAGAAACGGATTCCGAAAAGGTTCGCAACGAACTGCATGATACACTCGATTCGTTGAGCCGGCGTCCGCCTTTGGTCGATCATGCCGACTCCAATGCGGGGAAGATCGGACCGGAGGCGAAAGTCCGTCCGAAAATCGACGCGAACCGAGCATCGGAAGCGGAACTTGCCTCCATTCCGGAAATCGGCATCATATTGGCGAAAAAGATTGTGCTTAAACGCGAAGAAATCGGCGGGTTCGTATCCTTCGAGCAGTTCTCGCAGTCGATAACGCTTAGGGAACAGGCGGCGGCCAAGCTTGGAGAGCAGCTTATGTTCGTGCCGCTCGAATCGCCTCAGACCGACAAAGAACTTAAACAAGGCCGCATGATCGACTTTTAAGGAGGAACCCCACCGATGACCGTTCGCAAAAACAACGAGGAATTTCGTAATCTGGTCGCCAATTTGATGAAAGCCCGCTTCCCTTATTTGTATATCCAGACGTGGGAAGAAGACCGCGTCCTTTCGGTGCTGCGTTCCGTGGCCCAGGATGCCGAGCGCATCAAAACGCCGAGGGAAGTACTGACGTGGACAGTAACGACAGGCCTGCTGGACGGAAAAAGGGGAACGTTGGGAGAAACCAAAACGCCGCTCAAAGCGCTGGAGTATATCGAAAGGTACGGCAAACCCTGTATCGTCGTCCTTCAGGATTTCCATATCTATATGGGAGCCTCGGGCCGTCCGGCGGACGTTCAGGTGATTCGAAAACTCAGGGATATGCTGCTTCCGATCAAACAAAACGCCAATCCGATCAACGTCATTTTCGTCTCCCCGTTCCTGACGCTGCCGGAAGACCTGCAAAAAGACATCACGATCGTGGACTTTAATCTGCCCGCTTTCGACGAGATCAAAGCAAGCCTGGAAGAGCTCATTTACTTTAACGAAAAAAGCGGCAAGATCAAGATCGACCTGAACGATAACGGAAAAAAGCATCTGGCGACAGCAGCGCTTGGATTGACTTTGTCGGAAGCGGAAAATGCTTTTGCGAGAGCGATGGTAGAGCGGGGACGCTTAACGATTGAAGAAAGCGAGATCATCCTGGAAGAAAAAGAGCAAATCATCAAAAAGACCGAAATTCTCGAATTCATCAGAAGCGACCTGAAAATTCAGGACGTCGGCGGACTGGACAATCTGAAACGTTGGCTGATCAAACGCAATAAATCGTGGTTGGACGCCGCCCAACAATACGGCCTGCCTTCCCCGAAAGGCGTGCTGATTACCGGCGTTCCCGGCTGCGGCAAAAGCCTGATCAGCAAATCGATCAGCTCCATGTGGCAGCTTCCTTTACTGCGGCTCGACATGGGGAAGATTTTTAGCGGCCTCGTCGGCAGCAGCGAAGAGAATATGCGCAAAGCGATCAAAACCGCCGAAGCGATTTCGCCGTCCATTTTGTGGATCGACGAAATCGAAAAAGGCTTCAGCGGAATTTCCGGCGGCGGCGATAGCGGAACGGCGGCGCGCGTATTCGGGCAATTTTTGACCTGGATGCAGGAAAAAACGAGTCCGGTATTCGTCGTGGCGACCGCAAACCGGATTCACAGCCTTCCGCCCGAACTTATGCGAAAAGGAAGGTTCGACGAAATTTTTTTCGTGGATCTTCCTACGGCAAAAGAACGCAAAGACATTTTGCGCCTGCATATCAACAAGCGATTGACCAGCATAGAAGCCAAAGGGAGCTTTGTGCTGACGGAGGAAATCCTGGAGAGTTTATCCGGCAAATGCGAAGGTTTCGTCGGCGCGGAGATCGAGCAGCTGGTGATCGATGCTTTGTTCGAAGCCTATGCGCAGAGCCGCTCTATTCGTACCGAAGATTTCGAAAAAGCTATTATCAATACGGTTCCGCTGTCCGTCACGCAGGCCGAGCAGATTCGCGAAGTTCGGGAATGGGCAAACGTCAGGGCGGTTGCGGCCACGCCGCAGGAGGACCGGAGCGGATACAAGCACGATGCCCTTCCACCCAAGCGGCCGGATGGAGAAAAGCCTGCATTCCCGGGATCGCCGGCAGCTCCGCCTGCATCGCCGCCGGCGATCGAAGACGATATCGTGCTTGTACGCGGCGGCCGGACGATCGATTTTTAGAAGGAGGTTTCCATGGACGAAAAGTTGCTGATCCGCATTTTTGCGGATGGACGCATTCAAGCCGAAACCAAAGGGATCAAAGGAGAAAAGTGTACGGACATGATTCCCCTGCTGGAAGAACTTTTGCAGGCGGAAGCGATAGAGGCGGAGTATACGAGCGAATTTTACGAGACGGAGCAGCGGGAAGAGCAGTTGGAGCATGAACAAACGCCGACTGTGAATGTTCGCGGAGAAAAGCGATGACTCGTCGGTGAAATGATACAAATAAGCACTCTCAAATGACATGAAGAACCCGTCCGGGAATCCCATGACTATTTGAGAGTGCTTTTTCGATTTCCGTGTTACAGCTCTTTCGTCATAAACATACTATGAGGATCCGCCGCATAATCCCCGAACGGCCCGGACTCCGTGAACCCGTGCTTCTCGTACAGCTTCCGTGCCGGGGCAAAAGCATCCATCGAACCCGTTTCCAGACTGATCCGCTTATAGCCGCGCCCGCGCGCTTCTTCGAGGATATGTACCAGCAGTTTCTCCGCCACGCCTTTGCGCAGATGCTTCGTGTCGGTCTTCATCGATTTCAGTTCGGCATGTTCGGGATCGAGTTCCTTGATCGCGCCGCAGCCGAGCAGTTCTCCCTGGTCCCACAAAGTCCAGAACGTGATCTCCGGCTTGCGCAGCTTGTCCAGATCCAGGGCATGGATACTTTCCGGCGGCGAATGCAGCGTCATGCTGTGGAGATGGTCTTCGAGCAGCGCCGCAATTTCGGGGCCTTGCAGATTGTCGATTTGGATATGCATGCAGGTTCACTCCTTGAGAGGTTTTCTTTCGTTTATCTATTTTAAACCGGATTTTCTCGGGGAACAAGCAGGAAAACTTACGTCATAGCAGGAATTGATGATTTGCATCAGTTATTTTTCGGGAAAAAGGCAGGAAAGATAACATGAAGTCCGTTTTCCAAGACGTTTATCGGGAGTTGACCCTTCTTCGGACGGCGTTATAAGGTAAAGGAAATGCGACAACAGGAGGAGAGGAAGTGACGGGAACAAGCGGAAGCCTGTTTGGACGCGAGCTGCTCGAGAGCGGGTTAGGCCCGCATTTTCATGCCTATTATTACAAGCAGTGGGCATCTTACCGGATGGACTATCATTGCCACGATTCCACGGAGATCATGTATTTGATGACCGGAAGCTGCATTGTGGATGTGAGGACGGAAGCCGGAAACGAGGAGCGTTATACGCTTAAAAAAGGCGAGCTGATCCTGCTGGACGCCGGCGTCCCTCATCGTCTTATTGTCGGAGAAGGTACGGTCTGCCGGATGCTGAACGTGGAGTTCTCCTGGGCGCCCATTTCGCCCGGCGACGAGAGTGCGCCGAGTATCGGCATGCTCGCCCGTGAAGAACCGGCGCTGGCCGAGCTGCTGCAGATGCCTTTTGACAGCCTTGTCCTGCCGGATCCCGAGGAAGTGCTGCATACGCTCAAGTCGCTGGTGCTCGAATTGGATCGGCAGCAGGGCGGGCAGAACGTGATGGTGCGGCTGCTGTTCGCGGAGCTGCTGCTGCGTCTGGCCCGGCTGCGGCGGGAGCAGCTGCATTCGAGCCGCCAGCACGCCCAGCATTATGTGCGCGCCGCGATCGAATACCTGCATCAGAACTATGATCGCGGTATCCAGGTCAAAGAAATCGCCGCCGCCGTCAATCTGCATCCCGGCTACCTGCACCGTCTGTTCAAGCAGCATACGGGGCGTACACTGACGGATTATCTGAACAATCTGCGTATGGACAAAGCCAAGATGCTATTGGCAGGCAGCTTGATCCCGGTAGCGGATATCGCGGACTACGTGGGTATCGCCAGCCGGCAGTATTTCCATCTCTTGTTCCGCAAGTACAGCGGCTGTACGCCGACGGAATACCGGGAACGTGTCGAGAGCGATTCTTGGAAGAAGGAAGAAAAGTGAGGATTCTTGACACTTATCCGCTTAAGTGGTCACGATATTGATAACGCTTTCCCAGTCCTCCCTGCTAAGATGAACGTGCAGGTTAATCTTAAGCCGCCGGGCAGTGACCGAAGCGGCGAAAGGGGCAAGACGGATGTCTTTTAAAGTGACGTTTATCGGGGCGGGCAGTATCGGATTCACGCGGGGACTGCTGCGGGATCTGCTCAGCGTGCCGGAATTCGCGAATATCGAAGTCTCGTTCATGGATATCGACCGGCGCAATCTGGATATGGTGACGGAGCTGTGCCAACGGGATATCGACGAGAACGGACTCTCGATCCGTATCCGCCCGACGACGGATCGGCGCGAAGCGCTGGACGGGGCCAAGTACGTATTTTGTACCATTCGGGTCGGCGGCCTTGAAGCGTTCGCGACCGATGTGGATATTCCGCTCAAGTACGGCGTGGATCAGTGCGTCGGCGATACGCTCTGCGCGGGCGGCATCATGTACGGACAGCGCGGAATCGCCGAGATGCTGGAAATCTGCCGGGATATCCGGGAGAAGGCCGCGCCGGACGTCCTCCTGCTCAACTACTCCAATCCGATGGCGATGCTCACCTGGGCGTGCATCCAATACGGCGGCGTGCGCACGGTCGGGCTGTGCCACGGCGTCCAGCACGGACACCATCAGATCGCGGAAGTGTACGGGCTCGACAAAAAGGACGTGGATATCATCTGCGCCGGCATCAATCACCAGACGTGGTACGTATCCGCCAAGCATGAAGGCCGCGATCTGACGGAAGGGCTGCTGGACGCGTTCGAGCGGCATCCGGAATACAGCCGCACGGAGAAAGTCCGCATCGATATGCTGCGCCGCTTCGGTTATTACAGCACGGAATCGAACGGGCATCTGAGCGAATACGTACCGTGGTACCGCAAGCGCAGCGACGAGATTCAGGATTGGATCGACCTCGGCAGTTGGATCAACGGAGAGACGGGCGGTTATCTGCGGGTATGCACGGAAGGGCGCAGCTGGTTCGAGACCGATTTTCCGAACTGGCTCCGGGACCCGGCGTTCGCCTACGGAGCGGAGCATCGCGGCGAAGAACACGGCTCCTACATCGTGGAAGGTCTGGAGACGGGCCGCGTATACCGGGGACATTTCAACACCGTCAACAACGGCGTGATCTCCAATCTGCCGGCGGATGCGATTATCGAAGCGCCGGGGTACGTGGACCGGAGCGGCATCTCGATGCCGGTGGTCGGCGACCTGCCGCTCGGCGCGGCCGCCGTGTGCAATGTCAGTATTTCCGTCCAGCGGCTGGCGGTGGAAGCGGCCGTCCATGGCGATGATAAGCTGCTGCGTCAGGCTTTCATGATGGACCCGCTCGTCGGTGCCGTCTGCAATCCGAAAGAGATCTGGCAGATGGTCGACGAAATGCTGGCGGCCGGAGAGAAGTGGCTGCCGCAGTACGGCGGTGCGATCGCGGCGGCCAAGGAACGTTTGGCAGCCGGCAATCTGATTCCGACGCGGGCAGACAGCCAAGGCGCGGCGCGGCTCAAGGTGAAGACGGTCGAAGAGATGCAGCAGGACCGCGACGCGGCGAACAAAAACGCGGGCGAGTCGGACAAAGGGAAAGACCGGGAGAAAGTGCAGCCGCAGCCGTCTTGACGGCCGGCCGGCACGAAGCCGTGCCGGGAACGAAGCCGACGAAGCCGACGAAGCGAGTGCGGGGTCCGCGGGGATCAACGAAGTCACGAGACCGAAGCATGTGCGGCAATCGCAGGGGCAGCAAAGCCGCAGCGAGTGAAGTCTAAGGAATCGCTGTATCGCTAATTCAGCTTTTTCGGACATTGGGTAAATGTAACGAATCCTCGTATCGCTGTTCGCTTCTTTTTGGCCGAATCTGCCGCTTTGGAGCGAATTAGCGTGATAAGGATTCGTTAGCCGTTAGCCGTCAGCGTGCGGGGCCGACGCCCGATTTAAAGGGCAGCGGCGAAGAGCGGAAATAGCGGAAATTCGCGATACGGGAAAATAAGAAAAAGCGAAAGTCTCCACCTCCGTGGAGCTTTCGCTTTTTGGCGCGTCCGGCCGTTCGGCCAACGGCTGCTTCGCCAACGTTTGCGCCGCAGGCCGGGCTGCGCGCTTAAGTCCGTGCCTGCATCGTTTCCATCAAAGCATAGAAATGGCGTTCCTCGCCCGTGTTGAAATAGTTGTACCAGGCTTCCAGGGTTTCTTCCGTGAACAAGTCCAGCATCGCGATCACTTCGCGCGCCAACAAGAGTCCGCCGGTCGCGCCGGTGGTGATCAGATTGCCGTCCGAGACGACCTTCTCATCGCGATAGTGGGCAGACCCCCGGTAGGAAGGGCAGAACAAATTGAGATATTCCAGTCCGTTGCTCGTATGCGGACGATGATCCAATAGGCCTGAATCGGCCAGAGCCGCCGTGGCTCCGCAGATCGCCGCGACCCTGCCGCCCTGTTCCAGCAGTTCTTTGGTTTTTTCGATCATCGGCAGGTGCTCCGGATTCGTCCAGGTGTTTGCTCCCGGCAGCAGCAGGATCGCGGAAGTATCGTGCGTGATCTCGTCTACGGTCAGATCGGGCAGAACAGTCATACCGCCCATGGTGGTAATCGGACGCTTGGAAGCTCCGACCGTTCGAACGGGAAGGCGGCTGCCCGGAATTTTGAAATACTGCCCCGAGTTGAGCTGCGCGGTGACCCATCCAAGCTCCCAATCGGCCATTGTATCCAGTACATAAACATAAGCGTATTTCATAAAAGTCCTCCTTGGGAATCGGTTGTAGTTGGTCATCGTGTGCAATCTCAGTGTAGACGTTCAACATGGACAGCATAGTGTCGAGGATACAAAAAAGAGTGAAGGTTCGCCTCAGCGTACAATCGCTCTTTTTGGCGGAGAAAGCAAGCGTAGGAGAAGGAGGAACTCCTTGTCAGGGCAGCGGCGTCAGATAGTCCCGAATCCCGTCGTCCGTCTGGTATCCTTCGCGAAACATGACGTTCGTCCCATCGTCGGCCAGCATGAACGTGTACAGCACCGGCTCGCCCGTATCGAACACCACTTTGTAAAAGGTCGGGTCTTTCCCTTCGACATTCGAACGGTAGTTTGGCGTATAGGTCGTATATTGGAGCAGCCGGATCAGCGGCTGCACGGCCTCGCCGGATACGACGCGTAAAGGTTGAATCTCACCGAGGCGATAAATCGAAACCGAAGAAGGTTCGGCCCGCAGCGCCGCTTGGAAGCTCTCTTCCGGCAGCCTTTCGACTTGTTCGCGTGCATACAGCTTGTATCCGCCGATTTGATCATCCGCGCGTACCGCGAGCACATCTTCCGCAGCGAACCCTTTCACCCGATACAGCTTCGTCCCTTTTTCCAAAAAGGCGGCGTCTCCCGGTTTGCTTCGGTAGCTTGAATCGTGTACGTTTTCGTCCAGCTTGTACCTTACGGTCGCGATCACTTCATCCGTAACGGTATCGGGATCGCGCAGCACACCGTTCCATACGCTTTCGTAGATTCCGTCTTCCGTCATGACGAAGTCCACCCAGTCGATGACACTGCCGTAACGCGCGTTCGAGCATCCCGAGGATAAGCACAAGCAGAAGAGCAGTATTCCCGTGACCCATCGAGCCCTTCTTTTTGCAGCCGCCGAATTTCCCATCGCAGTCCCTCCCTTTTTCTGATGAACGCGCTTGACCGAAGCTTTGTTTCCCGGGTACGGTAAATGCAGAATACGATTTCGCCAAAAAGGAGCTTTTCCATGAACAAAACGATCGGCATGCTGGCTCACGTGGACGCGGGCAAAACGACGTTCGCCGAGCAGCTGCTTTATCATACGAAGAGTATCCGCACCCGGGGACGGGTCGACCACCGGGATGCTTTTATGGACAGTCACGATATCGAACGGGCACGCGGCATCACCGTGTTTGCGGGTCAGGCGGTCATGCCGTACAACGGCTCGACCTATTATCTGCTCGACACGCCGGGGCACGCCGATTTCTCGGCCGAGATGGAACGCGCGCTGCGCACGATGGATTACGCGGTACTGCTGCTGAGCGCGGTGGAAGGCGTGCAGGGACATACGGAGACGGTGTGGCAGCTGCTGCGGCGTTACGGGGTCCCGACGTTCTTTTTCATCAACAAAACGGACCGGGAAGGTGCGGACGTGCAGCGGGTGACGGAAGAAATCCGCAGTCTGCTGACGCCGGATGTGGCCGATCTGACGGATCCGGCGGCGGAAATCGCGGATAGAGAGGCCGGAGAACGGAACATCGGGAGCTCGGAAGCAAAATTCGCGGACGAAGGGCAGTCCGAACTCGACCGTCCTTCGTCCGCGTCCCGCCCGCTGCCGCCCGTCACACTCTCCGACTCTCTCAAAACCTTTCTGGCCGAACGCGACGAGCCGCTGCTGGAAGGGTATCTGGACGACCGGCTGACGGAGCACGAGTGGACCGAAGCGCTGATCCGGCTGATCCGGGAAGGCCGCGTGTATCCGTGCCTGCACGGCTCGGCGCTGCTGGATATCGGCGTAACCGATTTTCTGCGCAAGTTCGACCGGCTCACCGTCACGGATTACGCCGCGGCGGATGAAGACGAGGATACCCGGAAACCGTTCGCCGGCCGAGTCTACAAGATCGGACACGACGGGAACGGAACCCGGCTCACGTATATCAAAGCTCTGCAGGGGTCGCTTGGCGTGCGGGAATTTGCCGCGTATGCGGACCGAAGCGACGGCGCGGCACGACCCGGCGTGCGTGAAGAGAAAATCACCGGCATCCGGATCTGCAGCGGCGACCGGCATACCCAAGTCGACCGCGTGTACGCCGGCGAGCTGTTCGCCGTGACCGGACTGACGCAGGCGCAGGCAGGCGATGGAATCGGGGACCTGCCAGGCGAAGTCGTGCCGTTCGGGATGACGCCTACGCTGACGGCAAGCGTTGCGTTTCCGCGCGAGCTTCCGGTTAAGGACGTGCTGCGCGTATTCCGGATGCTGGAGGAGGAAGATCCGGCGCTCGGCGTGATCTGGGAAGAGGAACTGCAGCAGCTCCAGATCCGCGTCATGGGCGCTATCCAGCTTGAAGTGCTGAGCGCCGTGCTGCGGGAAAGGTTCGGCCTGAACGCGACGTTCGGCGCGCCGGAGATTCTGTACCGCGAGACGATCGCGGCGCCGGTGACGGGGTACGGGCATTTCGAACCGCTCAAGCATTACGCCGAAGTACATCTGGAGATCGAACCCGGCGAGCGTGGCAGCGGCGTCGTATTTGAAGATGCCTGCCATGCGGACGATCTTCCCGTCGGCTACCGCAATCTGGTCGGGCAGCACGTGACGGAGCGCGAGCATCACGGGCTGCTGACGGGCTCTCCGCTGACCGACGTGAAAGTTACGCTGCTCACCGGCCGGGCGCATAACAAACACACGCACGGCGGCGATTTTCGCGAAGCGACGCTGCGGGCGCTGCGGCAGGGGCTGGAGCAGGCGGACAATATCCTGCTGGAGCCGTGCTACCGCTTCCGGATCCGCGCGGCAGCCGAGCATCTCGGTCGCCTCATGCACGACGTCCAGCAGGCGCACGGGATCTTCGATCCGCCGGAACTGAGCGAGACGCACCTGAGCCTGACCGGAATCGTGCCGGCCGCCTCGTTCATGAATTACGCGGTCGAACTGGCGTCCTATACCCGGGGCAAAGGCATGCTGAGTCTGACCTACGGCGGCTATCGCCCCTGCCATAACGCGGACGGGGTCATCGAACGGCGCGGCTACGACAAGAACGCCGATCCGCTGTATACGTCGTCATCGATCTTCTGCGCCAAAGGGGCCGGTTATTCGGTGCCGTGGGACGAAGCGGAGGCGGCGATGCATCTGCTGTAAGGTTGCATCGGCAGGCGCTTGATTCCAAGCACGCAGACGTCGTTTGTTGCGTCCTTTTTCAAACGGAGGTATCCTTAATTGAAGAAAATAGTCTACCCAATCCATAAGGAATCGAGCGATAAATCATGATTACACTCAAAAGCGAACGCGAAATCCAGATGATGGACGCGGCAGGGGATCTGCTGGCAGCTTGTCACAAAGAAATCGCCAAAATGATCAAACCGGGCGTCACGACGATGGAGATCGACCGGTTTGTCGAGAAATTCCTCAAACAGCACGGCGCGACGCCGGAGCAAAAAGGCTACAACGGTTACGAATATGCGACCTGCGCGTCGATCAACGACGAAGTCTGCCACGGCTTTCCGCGCCGCCAGCCGCTCAAGAGCGGCGATATCGTCACGATCGACATGGTCGTCAACCTGAACGGAGGGCTGGCGGATTCGGCCTGGACGTATGCCGTCGGCGATGTGTCGGATGAAGACAAACGCCTGATGGAAGTGACGCTGCGCGCGCTGGAGCTGGGCATCGCGCAGGCGGTCGCCGGCAATCGCCTTGGCGATATCGGCCACGCGATCCAGAGCTATGTGGAAGGCGAAGGCTTCTCCGTCGTGCGCGAATTTACCGGGCACGGCATCGGGCCGACGATCCACGAGAAACCGCAGGTGCTGCATTACGGCGAGCCGGGCAAAGGCCAGCGTCTCAAAGAAGGCATGGTCATCACCATCGAGCCGATGGTCAATGCCGGCGTCTGGCAGACGTCTCGGGACTCCAACGGCTGGACGGCACGGACGGCGGACGGCCGCAATTCGGCGCAGTACGAGCACACGCTTGCGATCACCAAGGACGGTCCGCGGATTCTGACGCTGCAGGACTGACTGCGAAAATTGAAAAGAGCACGGAACCGATTGTGGTCGGTTTCCGTGCTTTTTTGCCGTACGGCGAGGCGGAGCGGAAAAGAAAGCCGGAGCGGCGAAAGGATAAGCTCCCGCAAGCCCCGGCCGGCCGCGCGGATAGGTCGTGACTTTCTCTTCACCAAGCCGCAACAAATGCCAAAAAGCGCTTTGTCTCCGAAAGAGACAAAGCGCTTGGATCCAACAATCTGCGGAAAACGTGAATCAAATACTGCCTGCGCTGCCGTCCGTCGGCTTGCCGCCGGTACCGGAAGTACGCATGGAATCCTGTACGTTCGATTTGACGTCGCGCGCCGCGGATACCGTATCTTCCTTGAGTTCTTTCACGGCGCCCAGCGTTTCCTTGACGACTCCGGTCACTTCCTGGCTTTTCTCGGCCAGGGCATGGCCTTTCTCGTTCATCTGCGGGCCGGCTTCGCGCAGCGCCTCGGCCGCGTCAAGCACAGTGCTGCGAATTTGCTCGCCTTTTTGAGTAGCGACGATAACGGCGGCTCCGGCACCGATCAGGGCACCTGCTGCGGCGCCGATGGCGGCTGTGGTTACAAACGATTTATCCATGATAGTAATCTCCCTTCGATTAAAGTCTCTGCCTGTTATTACCCGGTTGGCGAGATCTCTAACGGATAAGTTTACTTTTTTGCAGACTTTAAATATCGGTAAACGTTGATAATCCCCTTTTTACATAGGTCTTTATCGAAATAGACGATGAGTTAACAGTGGGCTGATATGCTGGCATCACTGGACACAGGTTCCGGAATATGGTTTTTTGGGAGCGAATTATGTTTAAAAATTGGGGTCGCGCAGCATCCGCATCATTGAGTTTTGTTCTGCTATCGGGCGTTCTCAGTCCCGGTTTGTCGGTTCTTCGCGCGGAAGAAGCGGCGGAGAATCAAGCGCAGTCGAATATTCTGTTAACCGAACAGCCGCAGCTTCAGAATTCGGAAATCCAGCTTCCGACGGTGACGAACAATGTCTACGAAGAAGCCGCAATCAGCAAAATAACCGCAACTTTCTACGGCGACAGCCGGACATCGAGAGGATTTACGTGGTACACGCCGCTGTCCGTAACGGGCACGGATGTACAGATCGCACCCGTCGGCACGGCCGATTCCTCCCAGGTTCTCGAATTCAAAGGAACCAGCAAACCTTCGACCAATTCGTCTCAAGAAAATGTACATAAAGCGGTCGCTTCCGGACTGCAGGCCGGTGTGACCTACACCTACCGCGTAGGCGACGCCGCAAGCGGAATCTGGAGCGAAGCCGGCACTTTCCGGACCGATGACGGAGACGGCTCGTTCACTTTCATCGATCTGGCCGATACGCAGGCGAAAGAAGAAGATGAAGCGGCCCTGTCCGCGGAAACGCTGGAAAAAGCACTTCTTACCGTACCCAACGCCGAGTTCGTCGTCCATAACGGCGATATCGTCGACACGGGAACCAAGGAAGAACAATGGAACTGGCTGCTGGGCCATTCGCAGGGCAGTCTGCTGAAGACGACGATCGCGCCGTCCGCCGGCAACCACGAAGACGAGAACTATGCGTTTATCGACCATTTCAATCTCGATACGCCGGCTAACTCCGCGACCGAGACGGGAGCCTACTATTCGTACGATTACGGCAATGCCCATTTCGTCGTGCTGAATTCGAACGAGGATTCGGCCGAGTACGCCAACTTCTCGGCGGAGCAAGTCGAGTGGCTCAAAAATGACGTAACCCGCGCAAAATCCAACGGTTCGAAATGGATTATCGTCAATATCCACAAAGGTCCTTATACCACGTCGAATCATGCAACGGACAAAGACATCATCGGTCCGAACGGCGTACGCAATAAAATCGCTCCGCTGATGGCCCAGCTCGGAATCGACTTCGTCGTTCAGGGACACGACCATATCTATGCCCGCACCAAGCCGATCAAGAGCGACGGAACAGCCGGTCAGGCGGCCGTTATCAAGGAATCGGTCGGCGGGCAAAGCATCGAGTATACGGTCAATCCGGATGGAAGCATCTATCTGATTCCGGCTACGGCAGGTGCCAAAGTGTACTACAAGAACCAGAAACCGGCGCTCGGCGATGCTTATTACAATCTGTTTAACCTGGCCGAGGAGAACCATGCCGCAAAGTATGGTCCGGACCCGACCAACAATACCCGTCCGGTTCGCGGACAGGTACAGAATTTCGTCGCGATTACGATCGACGGCGGCCGCCTCACGGCGACCACGTACGAAATCGATCAACAAAAGGATAACGGAGCCGCCATTCCTTTCGTTATCGACCGTTTCGGCATTGTAAAAGAAACGAAAGCGCCGGACACGGGCGCGCCTTCCGTCCCGCAAACGCCGTCGAACCCTGCGCCGGTGTCCCCGGCTCCGTCGACGCCGGTGCCTGCGGCTCCGGTCCCGGCCGCTCCGGTGCCGGCGGTACCGACGCCGACACCTACCGTTCCGGTCCCGGCCCCTACCGCTCCGACTCCGACCGTGCCTGCGGATAACGGAAGCCTTCCGCAGCCGGCCGTAAGCGATATCGCCGGACACTGGGCGGAATCGGCCGTACGCCGCGCGGTATCCGCCGGGTTCGTCAGCGGCTACGCCAACGGCGAATTCCGTCCGGACAGCGCGGTAACCCGTGCCGAGTTCGCGGCTCTGATCGTGCGCGCGCTGGAACTGCCCGCTTCTTCCGATGCGCTGTCCTTCGCGGACAAGAACCGTGTCGGAACCTGGGCGGTCCCTCATATCGCCACCGCGGTCGAAGCGGGGCTGCTCGGCGGATATCCGGACGGTACGTTCCGCCCCGGCCAAGCCATGACGCGCGCCGAATTGACCGCGACTATCGTCCGTGCGGCCAAACTTCCGGTTGATCCGTCGGCGAAGCTGTCGTTCGCGGATGCGGCCGATATTCCGAAATGGGCCGTGTCTTATATCGCGGCCGCCGAAAAAGCCGGCCTGGCCGGGGGCGTAGGCGGAGGACGCTTCGCTCCGAACAAGGAAGCATCGCGTGCCGAAGCGGTCAGCATGATTCTGGCCATGATGCAGTAGTCCGGCCGTTTCGCGGAAGGAAGCCCCGTTCGGGGCTTCCTTTTTTGCGTTATAATGATGCTATGAACATTCAACATAACGATCAGACGATCGAATTTCACGTCGAATACGCCAAACGCAAAAAAATCTATGTCCAGCTCGATCCCAACGGACTGGTGACGGTCAAAGCGCCGAACGGCATGCCGGAAGAACAGATTCAAGCGGCGGTCGCCCTTCAGGGGGACTGGATTCTGCAAACCCTGGCCAAGCAGGAGAAAGCGCGCGAAGCACCCAAACCCAAAGAATACCGCGAAGGAGGCGAAGGCGAGTTTCTGCATCTGGGACGCCGCTGCCGACTCGACGAACTGATTCCGACAGAAGGACGGACGGAGGAGCAGCTGCGTGCGGACCTCAAGAAATTCTATTTTTCCAGCTGCAAAAAGATCGTCAACGAACGGATCGGCCCGTATGCCAAACAGCTCAAAGCCGAACCGAAATCGATCGAAATCATCGAATCCGTGAGCAAATGGGGCAGCTGCGATTCGAGAAAAAGACTGAACTTCAATTATCTGCTGGCGATGGCTCCGACCTACGCGATCGACTATGTCATCGTCCACGAGCTGTGCCATATCCACCATATGAACCACGACCGCTCGTTCTGGCGCAAGCTCGGCAGCGTGCTCCCGGATTACAAAGAAAGGGAACTCTATTTGAACCGGTACGGGAACTTTATGGTCATGTAAAAAAGCAGGGCCGGTTCATCGGAAACAGGATGGAACGCCCGTACAAACCACCGGACACTGTCCAAGGCAAAGGAGAGAATACCGTGTCATTCGTGAACGGGAACGGAGCCGAACTGCTCGGGAGGATCGAGCGCTCGGAGCTTGAAGTCAATGGTCTGGTGGTGCTGCGTGCGGGCCGGACCCTAGTGGAACATTACCGGGAGCCGTACCGGGCCGGCGTACCGCAGCTGCTGTACTCGCTCAGCAAAAGCTTCACTTCGATCGCCGTCGGGATCGCCTGCGACCTCGGTCTGCTGGCATTGGACGATTTGGCCTTGTCCTTTTTTCCGGACAAGCGGCCCGCCGAAGTCTCTTCCAATCTGGCCGCCATGCAGATCCGTCATCTGCTGTCGATGACCGCGGGGCACGACGGGGACATTTACCCGTCCGTAACAGCCCGTACCGACTGGGCGGCAGCCTTTCTCGCGCAGCCTGTCGAACATGTACCGGGCACGTTTTACCGGTATAGCACGCCGTCCACCTACATGCTGTCTGCGATCGTCGAGCGGGTATCCGGCCGCAATCTGGTCGATTTCCTCATGCCGACGCTGTTCGAACCGCTGGGAATTGCCCGCCCGGTCTGGGAAACGTGTCCGCTCGGCGTGACCGCCGGAGGCATGGGGCTCAGCCTGTCGACCGCGGATACGGCCAAATTCGGACAGATGCTGCTCGGCCGCGGCGTTTACGCAGGGCGGAGGATCGTCTCGGAACATTACGTCGGGCTTGCGGCTTCGGAGCAGAGCGACAATCGAGCGGGAGCCTGCCGGGACAGGATCGACTCCGCGCAGGGATACGGATTCCAATTTCATCGGTGCCGCTTCGGTGCGTATCGGGGAGACGGTTCATTTGGGCAGCTGTGTCTGGTGTCGCCCCGGCATGATCTGGTAGTCGCGGCCAACTGCGGTTTTCCGAGTATGAGCGGTCTGCAGGCGCTGCTGGACCTGATTTTCGATTGGGCCGGCGAGAAGGTCGGCAGCGCGGACAGGGAGCTCCAACTGCGTCGGGCAGCGGAGACAGATGCTTTAGGCTCCACAATTTACGCTTCCTTAATCACGCCCGCGACCGCTGCCGAATCCGGACTGTCAGGCTCGCCGCCGCTCGAACTTCCTTTTTCGCCGGAAACGGTCTACCGGTTGGATCCCAATCCGGCGGGTCTGCGGTCGGCCGTTTTCCGCCTCACGGAGAACGGCTTCGAATTGACGACGGATTACGGAGACGAACGCAGCGGTACGCTGCCGTTCGGCTTTTCCCGTGCGCTCGAGGCGGAAGACGTATTCGTCAAAGACCTGTCGCGGCATCGGCAAAAGGTGGTGACCTCGGTAGAAGCGGCCGGCGAAGACAGTCGATCGCTGCGGTTGAAGCTGCATTATACCGAGACTCCGTATCGGGTTCTCTACACGATTCGCCGGGCGGAATGCGGGATCTTATGGAGCTTTGCCATCAATGTATCGTTCGGATACCGGTCGTACGAGGTCCTGGGGCGGGAAGAAAGTGGTTACCGAATTTTAACCGGTAAATGACAACCCGGGTGCGGGCTGTTACTTTCCAGCTTCCAAAGTTTGCTATACTTGCAGCGAATGAGGAGGCTGAACACCATGAACACACTTCGCAGACTTTCCATAAGTACCGGTTGGCTGGCCTCGCTTATTCTTGCAGGCAGCTTGATGACAGGCTGTTCCGCCCGGGAAGGATGGTCCGACACGGGAGCATCGCCCCTGACCGTACCGGCTTCTTCCGTCGCTTACGAGACATCCGCTGCAGAAGCGCAGTCCGGCGCCGGAACCCTGACCGAACAAACGGAAACCCGGGAATTTTATTTAAACGACGGCCATATCGGCTGGAAAATAGAAGCGCAGGCCGACAAAAATTCAGAGATAGAGAACACCTTGTACCGAACGGAAAACGGCGGGGCGGTGTGGCAGCAGATCAACGATTCGGAAGCGGGCTCGCTTCCTTCCGGACTGATCGGAACCGCACGTTTTGCCGATACGAACCGGGCGTGGCTCGCGGTGGACAGTCCCCGGGAAGGCGATCCCCGCCTGTATGAGACGAGAGACGGAGGAGCCACCTGGAGCAAGACCGAACTTAAGATTCCCGCAAGCTTCAGCAGAGCCTGGTTCGAACCGAAGACGCCGACCCTGTTCGAAGCGACGGATCTGGGACTGTTCATCGCACAGACCGGATATCCCGAATCCGGGCAGGAGCCGAATCCGCTGCTGTTCTACGTAACGGCCGACGGCGGAGCGAACTGGTCCGATCCGCTTCACGGCGAAGAAGGCGAACAGGGCGGGCTGAGCTGGAAAACCAAGCGTCTGGCCGACCACACCGGCCGCAGCTGGGCGATTACGATCGATGGCCGGACCTGGACCTTCGAGCGCAGCGACAAATAAGAAGTCCAACAGACCGGCTGAAGCTTCAAAAAGCGCGGATTGCGTTCACCGGCTGCGTTCACCGGGCGAGCGGAATAGTCTTTTTCGACTCAGGCTCGACTTGTTCAACGCAGCAGGGGTGATCCAACCGCAAATACAAAAAAGAGCCGTAATCCGGCTCTTTTTTTGTGTTGATTTGGCGGTGGACTGTTGAAAGCGGAAGTTTTTCTGTCCGTGCGGACTGTTCGATGTTTCTTTTTCCATGATAAAATGAACGAAATTTCTTCTCGTGGAGGGTCCTATGAACCAATTTCCCCTGTTTATGCTGATGTCGTTCCTGCTGATCCTGCTGCCCGGCCCGGATACGGGACTGGCGACGCAAAACACGATCGTATACGGACGAAAAGGCGGCATCCAGACGGTGCTCGGCAGCGCAGGCGGCACGCTTGTCCACACGCTGGCTGCCGTACTCGGATTGTCGGCGCTAATCGTAAAATCGGCGCTGCTGTTTTCCGTTTTTAAATATGCGGGCGCGCTGTATTTGATTTATCTCGGCGTCACTTCGCTCTGGGCGCTGCGCAAGGCAAAGAATACGGTATCGGAAAAGGAAGACATTCGTCATAAAGGCCGTTCGCCGCTGCTGCAAGGCCTATTTACGAATATGCTGAACCCGAAAGTAGCCGTCTTTTTCCTGACCTTCCTGCCCCAGTTTCTGGTCACGGGAGCAGATCCGCTGATTCCTTTTCTCCTGATGGGACTGACTTACACCGTAATGACGTTAATCTGGATGGTGCTGTATGTCTGCCTGCTTGACCGGGTAGGCGCCTGGATGAAACGGCCGGGTGTGCAGCGGGCCATGCAGGGCATTACCGGATTGGTATTGGTCGGTTTCGGCTTGAAGTTGGCATTGGAGCGGCGTCCGTAGCCGGCAGGACCGGCACTGGCGCAAGAATGAATCCGGCTTGGAGCTCAGCGGCATCGTTATCCGTCCAGACGTTTCGTTTCCCCGCCGGCGATCTCGACCGCTTCTCCGTTCGCCGTGATCCAGACGGATCCTGCGGACGGATTGCGGACCAGCGTGCCGCCCACGGAAAACTCCAGTCTTCGCAGAGCTTCCAGATAGTCCGCGATTTCGATATTCGTGGCATACCAAATATCGGGGCGTCCCGCGAATGCGGCACAGAACTCTTCGATTTCGTTCCAGTTTCCGTCGTTGTCGAACTCGTAACTGTGGCCCCAGACGTACAGCAGCGCCAGATTTGCGTAATGCGGCGGCGGATCGAGAGCCAGGAAGGCTTCTCCGTGTTCCTTCATCTGCTTGTGGTGGCAGGTGGGATGCCAGGTCAGCAGGCGCTGAGGCACCGCGAAAGCTCCGGTCGAATGCACGGTGCGGCAGTAGCGGATACCCAGCGAACCGATCGCATCCGCGACTTCTTCGGTATAGGCGCCGTACGGATACGACATGCCGCGTACGGGATAGCCGGTCAGTTCTTCAAGCGCGCCGCGGTCGTCCAGCACTTCCATGATCAGCCGCTCGCGCGGAATCCGCTCGAGAAAAGGATGGGTGACCGTATGCGCCGATACTTCGTGTCCCGCGTACAGTCCGGCGACTTCTTCGTATTTTACATAACCGTCTTCGTCAAATTTGCCTGAATTGAGATGAAACGTCGCTTTGAGGCGGTGACGGTTGAACAGGTCCACAAGCTTCCGGTCCTGCATGCGTCCGTCATCGTAACTGAAGGTCAACGCTTTATGAAGCCCTCCGGGAAAAAGATTCAACAAAATATTCATGCGTATCCTCCTTGTAGGTGTGTCCCGCCGGCTTGTCTTCCTGCGCGGGCGCTCCGCGATTCCAGGAATAGAATACGCTTTCAGAACGCTGCGGTCAATCCTGAGAATGCGCCGGAGAAGACATCTTTTTGCAAAAAAAGAAGCGGGAGTCTCTCGCATTCGGGCCCGGAGCGGGTACAATAACCATAAGAAGACGGCTGGACGGCAAACGATCCTTGAAGCCGAGGCCGCTCAAACGAACGGGAGGGATTCCCATGTGGAGATTGTTTATCAGACCCGAGAAGAAGCAGCCCAAGCGCCATGTACCGACGAAGGAAGAACAGGAAGAAATCTGGTTTCGCTATTTCTATGAGACCCACCCCCGGCTCGAATTGAAAGAATGGGCCCGCCGGCTGCGCGTGTTCCGTTTCTGCCGCGCAAATGCCGACCAGACGGGAGACCGTGACCGCTTGATGGCCGCTTTTCGCGTATCGTCGCGGGAGGAGCTGCTGGAAATCTGCGATCATCTGGGCATCACTTTGCAATCGCTGCCGGAGATTGACGCAGCCAGTGCGGCCGCGGACCGGTTCCGTATTCAGGAGTATCCGAACCTCAAACAGCCCGGTCACCTGAAGCTGTTCAACCTGCCTGCGCATGTCTGGGTCCGGCCGGGCAAGCTCGTGATTACGATTTCGGACGCGGACAAACCGTTTGACGTGACTCCCCGAACCGTGAAGGCCGTCGAAACGTTCGAGACCAAGCTGGGCTTTCTCACCGACCGCGCAGTCGACCCGCCGCTGAACGACAAACATTGTTTCTGCCCCAAATACTATCCGGAATATTTCGCGTAGACAGGGAAAAATGAACACCTCACGGCATGAAATACAGGTTTTCGCAATTTGCGAAAAACCTGTATTTTTATTTTAAGAACAAATTGAGAAAAAACATAAATCCTTTCGAATACCTATAGAGAGAATAGCGGTCGCAGAAAGGAGAGCGAATATTTGATGGAAGATAACAGGATTCGGGAAGCGCTGATTCGACGAGAGCCCGAAGCGCTTGGCCGGGTCATAGAACGTTATTCCGGACTGCTATGGTCGGCGGTACAGTCCGTGCTGCATAGTCATTCGCACGAAGAAGTCGAAGAATGCGTCGCAGATGTCTTCTTTGATTTGTGGCAAAAACCGCAGGCTTACGATCCAATGCGTGCAAGCCTGAAGACCTATCTGGCCCAAGCCGCGCGTTACAAGGCGATCGACCGCTATCGCAAACTAAGCCGCGAACAGCTTGTTACGCTGCGCGACGAAGAAGCGAGGACGGTCGATCTGTTGGAAACCCTGGAGCGGGCAGAAGAATCCGACGAACTTCGTCTTGCCATTGAACGATTTCCGCAGCCGGATCGCGAGATCTTGTATCGTCGGTTTTACGAAGGGCAGAAACCGGACGAAATTTCAGGCGAGCTGTCGATCGGAGTCAGGCAGGTGCAGAACCGTCTGTATCGAGCCAAACTTCGGTTGCGCGAATGGCGAAGAAGTCTCAAGAGAGAGGAGCGGGAGGAATGAAGCAGCAAAAAGAAGCGGAATTCAACGTCAAAAGTTTGAAAAGAATCCAAGCCGACGTTTACCGTCGCGCGAATCTGTCGCTCCCGCAAGAAGAGCAGCGATTCAAACGAAGCCGCCAGCCCACAAAGGGCAAGAAAGCTTGGACAGCCGCGGCAGCCGTATTGGCGATCGGTATCGCAGCCGGAACGGCCAATGCGGCGGGAATGATCGATTTGAACGGTGTACTCGGTTTTATCGGAGGAGAACGGTTGGGTCTGATTAAGCCTATCCAGCGCAGCAGCCAAGATCAGGGGATCGAAATGACGGTACTTGGCGCGGTGCGGGATGCGGGCAGCGCGGAAATTTATGTGGCCATGCAAGATCTTACGAATGAACCAACCCAACGGATCGACGAGACGTTGGACGTGTACGATTACTTTGTCCAAGGCGGCTCCGCAAATAACGTACAGAAGGTCGATTACGATCCCCAAACCGGTCGGGCCATCGTGAGATTTTTGGCTAATGGCAGGATGCAGGACCGGATGACCGTGCGAATCACTTCTTTTTTACGCGGAGCCCATAAACAGGAACGGTACGATCCCAACCTTGATTTGGCAGCCCTGCTAACCTCTCAAAAACCGGCCCCGTACGTGACTTTGAAGAGGTCCGAAGATATTGGAGGAATGGGAGGACCGAAGCTTCTGCAAGTCAAGGAACAAGAAGAGATAAGAGCTCTTCCGCTGAACGGAACATCGATCAGTCTTCCAGGCATCAACGGGATCAAAATCTCCAATGTGGGATTCGTCGACGGAAAGCTGCATATTCAAGTAAAAAGAGAAGGCGAAATGGGAAAGTACAACCATGGCTATTTGTATTTTACGGATCCCAAAGGAGGCCGCGACCGGATCGCCGATTACAGCTTCTCTTACGGTCGCTATGACGATGAACAAGGAAGCTGGTCCGGAGCTTACGAAGAGCATGTATTTGACCTTTCCAATATCGAGCAGATCAGGAGCTTGAAGCTGTTGGGCTATTTTGTGGATTATGACGAGCTTGTTCAAGGCCACTGGGAAGTTACATTTAATCTGGCTGCAGAATCGCGCAAGCTTACAGGAGTCATCGATTTGGCGGCAGAAGGAAGGACTGTGAAGAAGATCGAAGTCTCCCCGCTCGGAATTACATGGCAAGGAAAAGGAATGGAGAGCACACAAAAGCGGGCAGAAGATTTGACAAGTCGTTTGAATCTTATCGTTCATTTCAAGGATGGAAAGGAAATCAGAGCGCAAAACGGGTTTATCCAAAGCTCCGATGGTTCCTTGACATGGATCGCACCGCAGACGCTGCCGCTCGATCAGATCGATCACGTAAGTCTGGACGGCCAGCGGATACAGCTGAAGTAAGCGGCCTCTGTTTCACCGTCCGGTATACAAATTCCTTTTGTAACCTTCCACCCCGTGGTACACTACATCAGTTGACTTATACAGGCTGCCAAGCATTTACGCAACTTAGGGGGAAGAAAAGGAATGACGCTCGCACCACGCATTTACGCTACGCTTCAGCATTTGTTTATGAAAGGCATTATCGAGACGGTCGAACTCCGGGAAAAGCCGGAGCGCGAAGAAGAGGATAAACGAACCTATCTGCTGACCGCGGACGGGAAGCCGAAATACGCACTGCGCATGGATACGCCGGAAAATACCGCCATGTCGGAGCAGCTGCACAAAGCTTATCCGGACAGCCCGCTGCTGCCGAATGTAAAGTACGCCGACCCGGTCAAAGGTTATCTCGTTCAGCTTTACGTGGAAGGAACGGCGGGAAACGTGACCGAAGAACGCGGGTCCAAAAAAGTCTGGCTTCCGCTGATCGTCACCGAGCTGCTGAACCGGTACGAAACGGACGAAGCCGGAGGCAAATGGGGACGCTTGACCGAACCTTGTTCCTCCTGGAGCGAGTTCAACGAGCGCGAGCTGTCGAAAGCGCGGGAGAACCTCAACGGACTGCAGCCCGCGGAAGACTGCGAGCGTGTCGCGCTGCTGCTGGATCCTTTGTCCGAAGCGGACGGCAAGTTCCTGCTGCACGGGGGGATGGAGGCCCGGAATTTGATCTTCCTCAAACAGGAATTGGTCGGGGTAATCGAGCCCAAGCCTACTGTGGGCCCGGTGCTGTACGATCTGGTGCAGGCTTTCTGTTCGACGCCGGACGATCTGTCACTGGAGGTACTGTTCGAAGCCTATTCGCGGCTTAACGAACAAACGGCGGGCCAGGAACGGCTCGTGCAGGAAGCGCTGCTGCGTATTTACTGCCGAATGGGCGTCTGCGCGGCGGAACAATCCGCCGAGCTGGACGAATACGTCGCCGCTTGGCAGTTCTGGCGGATGCTGCTGCCGGAAGCCTGATTTCTGCGCAAACCGAAAAAGAAGTTCGCTCCGAAGGTACGGCCGCGATGCGGTCGTGCCTTTTTGTGTTGACAAGAAACGGTTGCGCCGGTAATATCTAATTTAACATTTGACTAATTAGATATTTGTTAAATTAGATAAGGAGGAAAACACATGCTCCAACCTGCGAACCTACTGCGCGACTCGACCATCCGGAACTTTTTGGATCGGGAAGGACGGCTCAAAAGCATCCCGGCACAGCTTAAGAAAAAATTGATCGTCCTGGAATATCTGGCGGACAAGCTGGAACCGGAACGCGACTATGCGGAATCGGAAATCAATGCTTTCATTCGGCTGTACCATGACGATTATGCGACGATTCGGCGGGAGTTTATCGTACAGGGCTTTATGTCGCGCAGCAGCGAAATCTACAGACGCAATCCCAAGTCGGCGGCCCGGCGCTGGGAAGATCTGTCCTGAGGCGGCGAAGACATGGGCGAACTGCTGGAATTATGGAAAAAAGAACCGGCCTACCGCAAGCTTGCGGCCGCCAATTTTGTCAGCGGCGTCGGCGACTGGTTCAGCAGCGTGGCAATCTTGAGCCTGCTGCTGCAGCTGACCGGTTCCGGCATGGCCGTGGGGATTACGCTGGCCGCGAGGACGCTGCCTTATTTGGTTATGGGCCCGGTCGGAGGTCTGCTGGCGGACAAACGCAGCAAAAAAACGATTCTGCTGATCTCGGATTACGCGCGGATCGGTCTTGCCCTGTCGCTGCTGTGGGTCGATAAGCCCGAACGGATCTGGATCGCTTATGCCGCAACGGTGGGACTTGTGGTCTTCTCGGCGCTGTCGCTGCCGGCCCGGCAGTCGCTGATTCCCCGGATCGTGAGCCCAGGCAATCTGCCGGCGGCCAATGCGTTCGACCAGATGCTGGGCGGCATGAATATGACGCTCGGCGCCATGCTTGGCGGAGCGGCGAGCGCGATGTTCGGACCGCAGTGGTCGTTTATGCTGAATGCCCTGACGTTTCTGGTCTCCGGACTGCTGGTGGGGTCGATGCCGGATCCCGAACGCCGTTACGGTCGAGAAGCGATCCAGCGGGCGGTGATCGTGCCGTCTCCCGAAACGGAGACCGGCTCGTCCCTGGATCGCCGGATTCCGCGGCTTTCGCCGGGCAGCCGCGAAGCTGCGGATTTCTGGCAAACGTTCCGCCGTTCCGCCTTGATGAAGGTGGTAGCGGTTCAATCCGTCGCCTGGCCGATAGGCGGGGGCGCGATCAATGTGCTGATCAGCGTCTACGGCTATCAGGTATTCGGAGCGGGAGACCGTGGAGTCGGCGTCTTGTACGGATCGCTGGGGGTCGGTTTTATTCTCGGGGGTCTGCTGGCACCGTCTTTCAAACGCTGGCCGGTTCAGGTTGTTATTGCGGGAGCGGCGGTAGAAGGATTGGCCCATATCGGCGTCGGCACCGCTCCCCATCTGATCCTGGGCGCGATATTCATACTGCTGGCTACGCTTGGCGGAGGCTTGGCAAATGCGGCGCTGGCGACTCTGATCATGAAGGCGGTGCCCGAACCGGTTCACGGCCGCGCTTTCGCGCTCAACGAGACGCTGTCCAACGTCACGATGGGCGTATCGATGCTGACGGCGGGGGTGCTGCTGGATTTCCTGCCGGCCCGCATGATCGGTCTCGGCGCCGGACTGCTGATCGTGTTGTCCTGTATCCCGGCTCTGCTGCTGCTTCCGCTGCGCAGGCAGCTCAACGCTCTGGCTGTTGACGATAAGAGCCTTGAGCGGAATCGATTGAAGATGGAGGAGGCTGCGCCATGACCGTTACCGTTTGGCTGGTGCGTCACGGCCTGAAGAGCAGACAGATCGGCGACGTCCCGCTGACTCCTGCGGGGGTGAAGCAGGCGCAGGCGGCGGCCCGGGCTCTGCAGGGCAGATCGATCGGGGCCATTGTATCGAGTCCGCTGAGGCGTGCCGCGGAAACGGCGGGGTGCCTGGCGAATCGGCTTGGAATCGAACCGGTCGAAGATGCCCGTCTGCGGGAGCGGGCGAACTGGGGCGATATTCCGGATCAGACGTTCGAAGAATTTGTCGCCGTGTGGGACCGCTGCACGCGGGAGCCGGATTACCGGCCTCCGGGCGGCGGCGATTCGGTCCGGGAAGCGGCAGCCCGTCTGTGTGCGGCTGTATCCGATTGGACGAAGAGGGGCCAAGCGGGCAGCGAGGTCGTCTTCGTTACGCACGGCGGATTGATTACCGATTTTTTGGGCGCGGTATTCGCGCCGGATACGCTGAACGCGGCCGTACCCGATTTTGCCGCCAGACAGAACCTGCTGATTCCCGAATGTTCGATCACGGAACTGCTCGTCGACGGGCCCCGTCTGCGGCTGGGAGTTTTCGCGAATATCGGGCATTTGCGGGATTTGAAGCTTCCCGAAGGATAATCGCAGGAGTCGGTTTCCCGCTTGCTTCCGCCGCCGAGTTCGTGCTTCAATGGGGATAGACAAGGAAACACTATCCGAGAGGAGTACGGTTGGCATGCAGCTGGAGAAACTGGTCGCCTACCACAAAGCGCTGGCCGATCCGACGCGGATCCGGATGCTGATCCTGCTCAGCGAAGGCGAATTGAACGGACAGGCGCTGGCCGGACGGTTGAACGTGACGCCGGCCACCATTACGCATCATGCGTCGAAGCTGCGGGCAGCGAGCCTGATCCGGGAACGCCGGGACAAGAACACGATTTATTTCTCGCTCGACGATTATTTTATTCGCACCAGCGGATCGGCTACGGCCGAGCTGATCTATCGGCGCGGATCGGAAGAGAACGCCGAAGAGACCGAACCTTCGGCCATAGAGCGGCAGAGCCGGATGCGCGCATCCGTACTCAAAAGCTTCTTCGCGGCGGACGGCCGCCTGAAAAGCATCCCCGCCCAACTCAAAAAAAAGCTGATTGTGCTCGAAGAACTGGTGAAGCGGCTTGAGCCGGGACGCAAGTACGAGGAGAAAGAAATCAATGCGTTTATCCGGACGTTCCACGACGATTTTGCTACCCTGCGGCGGGAATTCGTGATGCATCAGTATATGTTCCGCGAAGACGGGATCTATGAGCTGAACCCGCCGGAACTGTGGGCACGCTGGGAGACGTTGAAGTGAATAGGGAAGAAGCGGCCGGGGAATATCCCCGGCCGCTTCTTTTTATACACGAACTGCGAACAATTATGGGCTGCAACTAGACTTGACGGCTGCCCGCTTCAGCGCTTGTCTTTGGGAGGCCAGGTTGCCCACAGAATCCACCAGATGAACAGCGGCTGCACGAGCAGGCGGAGCCACAGATAGATCGGCGGCGTGTAATGCTGGCCCGGCATCGGAATGTTCATGATCGCCGAATAGATATTGGCCGGGAAAATGAGCACCAGATAAATCGAAATGACGATGCCCATCAGCTTGCGGATCCGCGGCACGAACAGCAGGACCGCGAGGATCCATTCAACTACGCCGGTGACCCAGATCAATTCTTTGCGCAGCGGCACGAAGTCCGGCAGCATGGCCGCGAAGCCGATCGTTTCCCGAAAATGGTAGACGCCCGCGGCTGCGAACAGCAGCGCAAACAAGATTCGTCCAATCGTGCGCGGGACGGTAGTGGGGGGATTGCGGTCGTTCATCGCTTTCAGCTCCTTGTCGGTCGGATAGTCGAGGCAGGGTTGTCGGTTGTTCCAGATAAGCCTGCGAATAAGGAGTATTACCCTCCCCTTCCTGACGGTACACGGATCGCACGTATTCCGGCAGCAAAAAAAGCGTATCCGCTTCTCTGCCGCGGATACGCTCGGGTTCCAATCCCGGTTACGAAGCGGTTCCCGTTACGCTCGAACCGTTCTTGGTGATCGTGTAGGTGACTTTTTCCCCGCTCCAGAAGTGGAACGTCAGTTTCACGCTGCCGTCGTTCGTTTCGGCGAAGAACGCCGGCTGCAGCTTGATCGCGCCGCTCGTCGGCGTGAACGCCGTCTCGAACTCTTTGTAAGAGGTCCAGTTCTGCGGGCCGGCAATTCCGCCGCCGGCATAGACGGCTTCCATCGTCGCGAGCTGGTCGCCGCCAAACGCGGTCGGAATGGAGAACGCGGACGTCGCGCCGCTTGTGCTTGACAGCTTCGGCGTTTGGTACAGGACCACATTGAATTTCCAGTCCGCGCCGCCGCTGAACTTGGCGGTGATTACGGCGCTTTTGCCAAGCGTGCCGGAAGAGGTCAGTTGGGACAGGCGAGACGCCTTGAATGTCAGGGTGCTGCCGCTGAGCGTATAATCCGTGCCGGCCTGCAGCGCCGCGCCGTTGACACTCAGCGAGGAGAGCGTGCGGCCGTTCAAGTTGAGCGTGACGCTCTTATCCTGCGCGGCGGCTCCTTTTTTTACGTAGACCAAGTCGCTTGAAGCGGTGGCCGAACGGCCGCTCCAGGAAGCTTTGATGACGTTGAACAGGTCGGAATCGGACCATTTGTAGATTGTGCGGCCGAAGTGCTGACCGTTGTCCCACAGCATGCTGGCGATCTGCTTCTGCTTCAGGTAATGGCCGATGTACTCGAAAAATTTCAGCTTCTCGCCCTGTTCGATCACGCCGGTGTTTTTGTCGAAGCCGAGCAGGCCGTATTCGCCGACGATGACCGGAATGCCGCGGGCCACGAAGGTGTTGTAGACGTTGTCGAACGTGGTCGTGATATCGTTTTGGACTTCCGCATTGAACGTCGTGTAGCCCGCGATGTTCACGCTGAACGGCCAGAAGCCGTAGTAATGGACGGTCGCGATAATGTTTTTGTCGTTCCATTTGGAGATCGTGTTGTAGGTGGCCGTCATGCGTTCCTGAGACGGCGAAGCTTCAAGCGTCGAGATCACGAGCGGACGCGCCGTATTGCCGCCGCCGGAGCCGCGCACGATTTGGTGGAACGAATCGTTGAGCTCGTTGAGCAGAGCCTGCTGCCGGCTTTCGTCGGTCGTGCCGCCGTCGGTGAACCGGGGCTCGTTGACGCTTTCGAACATCAGCTTGTTGGAGCTGCCTTTGAAGGCGTTTGCCAATTGCGTCCAGACGGCGTTGTAGCGGGCCAGCGTCTGGTCATGGTTGTTCTCCATTTTGCTCAGCCAGATCCAGGAGTCGTGATGCACATTGACCATGACGTACAGATTGGCGTCAAGCGCCCACTGGGCGACTTCTTTGACCCGGTTCATGTAGGCGGCATCGATCGTATAATTCGGCGCTCCGCCGATATGGGCATCCCAGGTGACAGGAATCCGGATACTTTTGTAACCCTGCGCGGCAATATTCTGGATCAGTTCCTTGGTGATGCGCGGGTTGCCCCAGGCCGTTTCGTCCGAACCGACGGCGTCGAGCGAGTTGCCCGGGTTCCAGCCGGGCTGCATCGCTTCCACATAGGATTGTATCGCGCTCTGCGGAGCGGCAGCCGATACCGGGGGAGAAACAGGCAGCAGAGAGAACAGCAAAGCGGCGGCGAGCGCCAGAGCAGCCATCGGTTTGACGGTTTTTTTTCTCATGAACAGTCTCCTTCGCAATTAGAGATTACAAACATTTAATACAATGTAAGCGTTTGCTGATACTAAAATAACATACCGGATATTTTGAAAACACCCTTATGATCGGTCATAAAATCATATAAAAATCGGAGATCGAAAAAGACGGGCCTCGTAGGGCCCGCCTTCAAGCGAGATTCTCCGGATTCAATCCGAGCAGATCGTCGGCGGTGAACCGTCCGTCTTTGCTGATCAGCACATCGTCGAAATAAATCTCGCCGCCGCCGAATTCTTTCTTGAGCAGCAGCACGATGTCCCAGTGAATATCGGAGACATTGCCGTTGTCCGCATTCTTGTAAGCTTGTCCGAGCGCGATATGGATACTGCCGTTAATCTTTTCGTCGAAGCCGATATCGTTCATGATCCGGTTCACGTGAGGATTGGTGCCGATCGCGAATTCTCCGACGTACCGCGAGCCTTCGTCGGTATCGAGCAGTTCGTTCAACTTGGCGTTATTGTCGCTGCGGCAGGAGACGACGCGTCCTTGTTCAAAAGTGAACGAGACGCTGCCGAAGTTCTGTCCCAGGTAGGATGCGCGGCTGTTGAACGAGATGGTTCCTTCCACGGAATCGCGAACCGGCGCCGTATACACTTCGCCGTCGGGCAGATTGACTTTGCCGTCGCATTTGACGGCGGGGATGCCGGCCACGGAGAAGGACAGATCCGTACCCGGAGCGACGATACGCACCCGCTTGGCGGCTCCCAACCGTTCGGTCAGCGGGTCCATCGCGGCCGACATCCGGCTGTAATCCATCGTGCACGTGTCATACAGAAACTGCGTATACGCTTCGGTACTCATTTCCGCCAGCTGCGCATAGGCTTTGGTCGGATAATTGAACAAAATCCATTTTTTCTTGGTTTGTTCGTCGGTGATCGGCTTGTACCATTTGCGGTAGGCATCGCGTTTGGCGGCCGGGATATCGGCATATTCGGACACATTGTTTTCGCCGAGAACCAGCACGACGGCGTCCATCTGTTTCATTTGTTCCAGTTTGAGCGCCGCGTCGAGCCGAAACTGCTCTTCGGTGCCGCCGAGCATCATGCGGCGGTTCACCGCGTAATCGCTGAAATCGAGAAAGGCGTGACCGCCGGCTGCATGGATTTCGTCGATAAAAGGAGCGAGAATATCGGCATCATGCACGTCCAGCGCCCGAATCAGTACCTTTTCACCAGGCTGTACGTTTGCGGAATAATGCACGACGGTACGGGCGAGCTGCTGTAATCTGGGATCTGTCATAAGAAAAGTTCCTCCCGGGCTGGTCCGTTCCCCGCGAACGATCCTCGCAAAGAGAAGCGCTGCCGGGACGGGAATCGAAGGTGTGGGTTCTGGGTGCCGGTTCTCGTTTTATCATAAGACAAAAAGGAAAAGCTGTCTGCTGCCTGCAAAAAAAGAAAGCCGCCTGACACCGGTATACGGGTGTCGGGCGGCTCCAAGGCAGACCGCGGCAAGAGTCGGGATCGTGCTCCGGCTTTTCCTGCGATCAATTCCTGTTAATCCCGATTACTGGGCCGGTTGTCCGCTGACGGCCGTTCCGTTCTTGGTAACGGTATACGTCAGTTTGTCGCCGCTCCAGAAGTGGAGCGTAAGCTTGACGGCTTCGCCATCGCGCAGCGTGTCGAGCAGGGCCGGACGCAGAACGATTCGGCCATCCTTATAGTCGGGGCTGAAGGTCGATTCGAATTCCTTGAACGAAGTCCAGTCATTCGGACCGGCATTGCCGCCCGACCCATAGACGGCTTCCATCGTCGCCAGTTTGTCGCCGTTCCAGGCCGTAGGGATCGAGAAGTCGGCTGTGGTACCTTCTGCCGCGCTCAGCACCGGCGTCTTGTGTACGGTCAGATAGAAGTTCCAGTCCGGACCTTTGGTGAACCCGGCGGTCAGCACGGCATTGACGCCAAGTTTGCCGGAAGCGGTCAGACGGTCCAAGGTCGCTTTTTTGATTGTCAGGGTCTCACCGCTCAGGGTGTAATCCTGATTGCGCGTCAGACGTTGGCCGTCCGCTTTGAGCGATGTGAATTTGTTGCCGTTCAGTTGAAGATGAACCGTCTCGTCGGTCACGGCCTCACCCTGGCGCAGCTGAATCAAATCGGATTCGGCGACGGAAGAACGCTGCTTCTGCCCGGAGCGGATGATTTCATATAGTTCCGGATCCGACCATTTGTACAGGGTGCGGCTGAAGTGCTGTCCGTTATCCCACAGCATGGTCGCGATATGTTTCTCTTTCAAATAATACGTCAGGAATTCGAAGAATTTGAGCTTCTCTCCCTGTTCGATCGTGTTGGTGTTTTTGTCGAAACCAAGCAGGCCGTATTCGCCTACGATGACCGGAATCCCGCGTGCCGTAAAGGTCTCGTAGACATTATCGAAAGTCTGCGTGATATCTTTTTGGGTCGTTTCGTCGAAAGTCGTCGTACCGGCAATATTCACGCTGAACGGCCAGTACCCGTAGTAATGCACGGTCGCGATCAGGTTCTTGTCGTCTTTGAGCTGTTCGAACGTCTTGTACAATTCGTTCATGCGCTCCTGCGACGGCGAAGTTTCAAGCGTCGGCAGGACAAGCGGCCGGACCCCGTTCTTGCCGCCCGAGCTGCGCACAATTTCGTGGAACGAGAGATTCAGCTCGTCCAGCATTTCCTGGGCTTTCGCTTCATCCGTTGTCCCGCCGTCCGTGAAGCGCGGTTCATTGACGCTCTCGAACGAAAGTTTGTCGGATTCGTTCTTGAAGCGATCGGCGACCTGTTCCCAGATGGCATTATACCGGGCCAGCGTCTGATCGTGATCTTTCTCCATTTTGCTGATCCACAGCCACGAATCGTGGTGAACGTTGATCATCACGTACAGATTTTCCGACCGGGCCCAGCCAACGACTTCCGCAACGCGGTCGAGGTAGGCGGGATCGATCTTGTAATCCGGTGCGGGTCCGATATGGTTGTCCCAGGTCACCGGAATCCGGATGCTGTTGAAGCCCTGGCGGGAGATCTGCTTGATCAGCTCGCGCGTAACGCGGGGGTTGCCCCAAGCGGTCTCGTCGGCTCCGACGGAATCCAGCGTGTTGCCGAGGTTCCAGCCGGGCTGCATATTGTCGACATAGGTCTGCATCTTGCTCTTCGGCGGATTCTCGGCTGCGGAAGCATTTCCTGCGCCTGCGGGAAGCAGGGCCAGCAGAAGTACGGCAGCGAGCAGTACGGCAAAAGCGGGCTTGAAGCGACTCTTGAACATGTAGGCCTCCTAGGTATGTAGAAATGGATGCACGGATTTGTAACCGCTTTATCTTTTACCCGGGCAAAGCGCCAGTGAATATAAAACGTTATCGAAAAGCGGGGTTTTTTAAAATAAAATCGTTTCGCCGGCCCCCAAAAAATTATTTTGAATAACTGAAGGAAAGGAAGCTTTAATTTACGTCTTTTCTTTCCGATAAAAAAAAGACTGGAAAACAGGTCCACTTCATGGGTGCAATTTACAACGGGGAGCGTGCAGAACGAAATGAAGAAGTTCAGGTTCAATATCGGAGCCAAGATCGGAGTCGGGTATTTGTTTGTTATTGTCGCATTGGCAGCCGCCATTCTGATCGTTCGAGGCCAGCTCGATAAATTGGAAGATGAGATGAACTTTATAGCGGGCCATGACATGGATGTGCACGACCGCATCAATCAGATCGAGAAAGACGTAATCGATATGGAGACGGGTCAGCGCGGATTCATTATTACGGGGGAAGACAAGTACCTCGATCCGTATAACACGGGCAAAGCGGAATGGATCGACCATTATAACGTGCTGTACGAATTGGTTTCCGACAATCCGGCGCAGCAGGAGAAACTGGATCAACTCAAAGCAAAAGTCGAAGACTGGATTCAGGTAGCCGGCGAGGCTACGATTGCGATGAAGCGGGCGGGAGATACCGCCGGGCTGGACCGGTTCTTCGTGGAAGATCCGGGCAAACAGGATATGGATGCTTTCCGGGAAACCGTTAAGATCTTTGTCGATACGGAAAAAGAACTGACCGTTCAACGGGTGGACAATTTGCATGGCAGCAACCAATCGTTAAAAACGATGCTGCTTATTCTGTTGATTGCGGTAATCGTCTCTGCTCTACTGCTGGCGACATTTATCTCTTCGCGGATTTCCCGCAATTTGAGAACCGTCACCGGAACGATCCGCGAGATCGCGTCCTCCGGCGGAGATCTGACGAAGCGAATCGAAGCCCGCAGCAATGACGAAATCAAGGATCTCGGCGATGCAACGAACCTGCTGCTGGCCAGCCTCCAGGATATGATCCGCGATCTGAAAGGCAATACGGAGCAGCTGCTCGGCGCGTCCTCCGTTCTGCAGCAGGGAGCCCGGGAGAATTCCCGCGCAGTCAAGGAAGTGACCGTGTCCATCCAGCGCGTAGCGGAAGGGTCGGAGCGTCAGGTCTCGCAGACGGAAGATATCTCGGCGGTCATGCAGCAGACGATTACCGGTCTGGAGCAGGTAGCCGAAGCGACTTCCGATGTAGCCGATCTGGCCAAGGAAACGCGCGGCGTAGCCGCCGACGGCGAACGGCGCATCAAGAGAAGCGTCGCCGAAGTTCAAAGCGTTGCCGATGCTTTCCTGACGATTCGCGGCAGCGTATCGGAGCTTGCGGAACGTTCGAATGAAGTTTTGTCGATCACGGGGTATATTTCCGAAACATCCAGCCAGACCAATCTGCTCGCCCTGAATGCCGCGATCGAAGCGGCGCGCGCCGGCGAGCACGGGCTCGGTTTCAGCGTGGTCGCGTCCGAAATCCGCAAACTCGCCGATCAGTCTTCCCGCTCGACGCAGGAAGTCAGCCGGATTATTACGGCGATGACGGGCGGAATTCGCGATATCGTCGAACTCGTCGAAGCCAGCTCCGGCAGCGTCGATCACGGCGTCGCTTCGCTCGGTGACGCGGGCAGCGCTTTTGAAGCGATCGTGGAGCGCGTCAACTCGCTCAGCGGACAGGTGGTGGAAGTTGCCGCAGCCGTCGAACAGATGTCGGCCGGATCGCAGAGCGTCGGTCAGTCCGTTACGGAAATTACGCGGGTAACGGAAGAAATGGCCGCCCTCACCGAAGAGGTCTCCGCGATGAGCGAAGAACAAGCCGCTTCGATGTCCGAGATGGAAGGCACGTCGATCCGCTTGAGAGACATGGCCGGTTCGCTCGCGGCCATTGTGGACCGTTTCAAAATCTGACAGCAAGCCCCCGGCCGTGCAGCGCCGGGGGCTTCTTTTGTATGTGCATATAGAAGCGGACGCCGGATCGGAATCCTGCACAGCCGGACGGGCGGGAGAAGTTCGTCAGGCCTGCAGGCTTTCCGTTATAATGAAGGAAAGGGCGAAGATCGCTGGAGAAATCGCAGGCGGGAAAGGAACAATTCTTATGAAGACGATTCAATTGAAGCGGCTGGAGCCGCAGGATGAAGAAGCACTGCTGCGGTTCGAAACGGAGAACAGGGCTTACTTCGAACGTTCCGTTCCCGGCCGCGGAGACGATTATTATCAGCCTGCCGGATTTGCGGAGCGGCATCGGGAACTGCTGTCTGAGCAAGCAGAAGATCTGGCGCGGTTTTACCTGGTTCAAGACGAGCTTGGACGTATTGTCGGGCGTGCGAATCTGAACGACATCGACCGGATCGAAGGGACGGCGGAAGTCGGCTACCGGATCGGAGAAGCCTGGACGGGGCATGGGCTGGCCAAGCGTACGTTGATGCTGCTGATCGACGAAGCGAAGGAAGCCGGGTTGAAGCGGTTATACGCCAAGACAACCCTGTCCAATCCCGCTTCGCGCGTCATCTCGGAGAGCGGCGGGTTTGTCCAGGTCCGAATCGAAGAATCGGATTACGAATTAGGCGGACAGCGGGTGAGCTTCGTGCATTACGCGCGCGGGATTCGCGGCGTATAGCGTGTAGGTGTATACAGAAAAGGAGGAGCAGACATGTTTATCGTGAATGTGGAAGGGGCAATCCGCAAAGACGGACGCTGGCTGCTGATCCGCCGGGGAGCGGCCGAAGAACATGCGGCCGGGACGCTTGCCCTGGTCGGCGGCAAAGTCGAAGCGCAAGGAGCGGCTTCGGCTGTGCTGGAGTCGACGCTGCGGCGCGAGATTTCGGAGGAAGTCGGCCTCGCCGTTGAAGACGTCATGGTGTACGCGCACAGTACGTCTTTTGTGACGGACCGGGGCGCGCCGGTGGTCAATGTCGTTTTCGCCTGCCGCTGGGCCGAAGGCGAAGCCTACGCGGCAAGCCCGGACGAGGTGGCGGAGATCTTGTGGCTGACGACGGAGGAAGCGCTGGGACGCTCCGATGTACCCGAATGGACGCGCGATAGTCTGAAGCGGGCGGCGGAAGCTTTGGGCGCGGAGTAATAGGCAACCGAATAGAAGCAAGAGCGGCATTCCGATAATGGGAATGCCGCTTTTTTATGAATACACGGAAATGAAAAAGAATTTACCCTGGATCGGAAGGTATAATGTAGGAAGTAAGCACACGGGAAGACTATAATTTTTTGACGGGGTGCGAGAATGAATTATTTTATTACCGACATTGAGATTGAAAAAGTACGTCACATAGAGGATTTTAAGATTAGATTGTCCACAGATAAACGGAAACACCTTCTGATTACGGGGAGAAACGGCAGCGGGAAGACTTCGGTTCTGGAAGAGATCAAAAAACAATTGGAAGGGATTTATTCTGGCGATTCTCTAGAGTTTATTAATTGGAGGTCTACAAAAGAAAGGCTCGAGCAAGAGCTTGAACAAATTAAGCAGAAAATCCCTTTCACGACACGGGATTCTGAGAGAATAGAAATAGAACGGAAAATAAAGATATTTGAACAAAGTATCGCCATCAATAAAGACTATCTGGAAAAGTATTCAAAAATAAGCCTGCATTTCTCTTCGATAAGTAACCTTGTCGCCGAAGCTCAATCCGGCCGTTTCATTCTCGCCTTTTTCGGAGCGAACCGCCAGCTTTCCATGAAAATACCCGATGCAATTGCCAAAATTGATTTTAAGGACGCCTATGCCCCCAGCGAAAGGGCTGCTGACAAGTTTCTTCAATATCTGGTGTATCTGAAAACGCAGCAGGCTTTTTCGATGACGGGCGGAGATCTGGCGGAGGCGGATCGGATCCAAGGTTGGTTTGACAGACTGCAAGAGCAATTGCGCAATCTATTTGAAGACGAGCAGCTGAAATTGGAATTCGATTCCCGCAATCTCAATTTTGTGCTCAGACTCGAAGGCAAGCGCGAACCCTTCGATTCTACGGTGCTTTCCGCCGGCCATACCGCTTATCTGGAGATCGTGTCCGAACTCATCATGCGCATGGAGAAGAACGAAGTCAGTTCCTATGATCTTCAAGGAGTCGTGCTGATCGACGAGATCGAGACCCATCTGCATGTCAGCCTGCAGAAGAAGATTCTGCCGTTTTTGACGGCTCTTTTTCCCAAGCTTCAATTTATCGTGACCACACATTCGCCGTTCGTGCTGAATTCGATTGGCGATACCGTGATTTGCGATCTGGAAAACCGGACGGTGATGGAGGACTTTTCCGCGTATTCCTATGAGAGCATTGTCGAAAAATATTTCGGGGCGGAGCAGTACTCCGAGGAAATCAAACAGAAAATGAACGAGTATATCGCATTGTCAGAAAAAAGGGAGCTGAACGTTCAGGAAGAACTTGCGTTGGATCAGCTCCGCATGTATCTGGACAGCATCCCTTATAACATGGCTCCTGAAGTCAAAATCAAGTTCGATCAGTTGGAACTGGATCGGGAGAGTGAGCAGCTTTGATCTTTTTCGAAAAATCACAGCCGGCTCCCGCTTCACTTGTTTCCGAGAAATTAAAACGTTCAGGAACCTACAGGCAACAGGATGTGCTGGATCGACTGGTGGACGATTTTAAAAATAAATGCTATCTCTGCGAACAGGATAAGCTGACTTCGATAAATATTGAACATCGGATTCCCCATCGCGACGATGTGAATCTCAAGTTCGATTGGAATAATCTATTCTTGGCCTGTCCGCACTGCAACAATATGAAGTCGGATAAATATGATAATATTTTGAATTGTACGGTCAAAACCGATGAGGTAGAAGATCGTATCAAGCTTAAGCTCGATTCTTTTCCAATGTCCGAAGTCGAGGTTGTCGCCAATAGAGCAGATGAAAGAACTAGGCAGACTGCGGAATTGCTTCATGCCATCTACAACGGTACAACTCCGATGAAGACCAAAGAAGCAGAGAGTCTAACATCAAAACTCGATGCGGAAATTTATCAGTTCCAGCAGCAGCTGCGCAGCTACATGGAAGCGAAGAAGCACGGAGACGAAGAAGAAATGCAAAGCTTGAGACGCAAGATCGGATACAGTTTGCAGAAGACTTCTCCGTTCACTTCTTTTAAACGATGGATCATTCGGGAAAACCCCAAACGAAACGCCGAATTCGGCAATTTGTTCGAAGTCGGAGAATAGCCCGAAGAACCCTAACCCAAAAAGCGGTTCCCGCTCGTTCAATACGAGGGGAACCGCTTTTTATTTATAAACCTTATGCTCTACCGGCAGTTTCCCGGGAATTCATCCGTGTGTCTGAACCTTCCCGTCCTTGCTCCACAGCTCCCGGAAATAGCCGCTGCGCGCCAGCAGTTCGTCGAAATTCCCCTGGTCGACCAGCTCGCCGCCGCGCATCAGGAGGATACGATCCACGCTGCGAATGGCGTGCAGGCGGTGGGCGACGATAATCAGCGTACGTCCCCGGAATCGCTCCAGCATCGTCTCCATGATCCGCCGCTCCGTCATATTGTCGAGCGCCGAGACCGGTTCGTCCAGCACGACCAGATCCCGGCTCTGCGCCAGCACACGGGCGAAGGCCAGACGCTGCTTCTCGCCGCCGGACAGCTTCATGCCGCGTTCGCCGACCGGAGTATCGAGCCCGCCCGGCAGACTGCGCATTTTGTCGCCGAGCATGACCTCTTCCAAAATACGGAGCAGCCGCCCGTCGTCCGCTTCATCGTCGAATACCAGATTGCCCCGCAGCGTATCGTCGAAGATCGGAGCGTCCTGCGAGATATACGAGGTGCGGGCGTACAGACTGTCCAGGCACAGTTCGTCGATTTCGGTACCGTCGATCAGCAGCCGTCCCGAGTCTTTTTTCAGCAGGCCGAGCATCAGCTTGACCAGGGTCGATTTGCCGCTGCCGCTCAAACCGACGATCGCCGTCGACGAGCCGGCCGGCAGAGAGAAGGAAACGCTTCGCAGCAGGGCAGACTGGCCGCCGCTGTATCCGAAAGCCACCTCTTCAAAATCGATCTCGCCCCGCAGCTGTGTTACCTGCCGGCCGCTGCTGAGATTGCGATCTTCCGGCGCGTTCAGCTGTCGTTCGAAACGGTCATAAGCCAAACGGTCGAGTTTGTAATCCACATAGACGACGTTGAAGATCGCAATCGGCGTATACACTTTGTCGATCAGCAGAAGCAGGGCCAGCACGACCCCGATCGTCGATTCGCCGGACGCCGCTTCCCGGATGCCCAAGGCCAGTACAACGATTTTGATCGCAATGACCAGCAGTTCGAATCCGGCAAAAAAAGATTCGTGCACCATACGGATCTGCACATTTTTGCGTACGATTTCTTCGGCGGTGCCCGTCAGTTTGCGGATCTCGCTGTCGTAACGGCGGTTCAGCCGGAATACGACCAGTTCCATAAAACCGCGGACGGAATAGCGGGACAAGCTCTCCTGGCTCGCCAGCAGCGATTCCTTGATCGAATAGAGGAAGCGCAGCAGCAGGCGGCTCAGGAGGAAAACGACTGCATAACCGGCCGCGACGACGAGCATGATACGCGGACTGTAAAAACCGATGAAAAGCAGGCTGAACAGCATCGCCGGCAGCAGTTCGTGCAGGATCCGCAGGTAAAAACCGTAGACGATCCCGGAACCGGCCCGGGCTCCGCTGTCGATGCTCTGGATCAGTTCGCCTGTACCGAGATTGCGATAAGCCTGATAATCCATGTTCGAGATGCGGGACAAGGCGAGCAGCTTGAGCTTTTCGGTTATTCCCCGCGGCAGTGCCGTCCCGGGATATTCCGACAGATAGTTGAGCAGGGCGGAGCCGGCGAGCAGAATGCCGTACAGAGCCAATAATCCGCCCAGTTCCCCGAGACCCGAAGAGGAGGGGATCGCGTCGATCAGACGCTGGAATGTATGAATGCCGTAGGCGGAAGCAAACTGCAGGGAGAAGCCGAGCAGCACATACAGCAGAATTTGTTTTTTGAACAGGGACACGCACATTTTCAGCACAAAAAAACCGCCTTCCAAATTGGGTGGAAAGCTGCGCGCAGCAAAAAGAGAAGGTTCCGCGCAGCATCGTCTCGAGCAGCCGGGGAAGTACGATCAAACGGGCAGACTGCCCCCTTGATAGCCGGTACGCGTTTTGATCCGGCCCGATTCCTAGTTACTTCGAACGATGCGGCAGAACATTCTCCAGGTCACCTCATTTGAAAAGATGGGTCCACTATAACAAAAAAAGTCGAATTCGGCAAAACCGAAAAAAGTTTTGGATTTATGCAACCAAACTGAAGGCACGTTCGTCTATAGGGTATACGTATTCACGGAAAAGTTCCCGGAAACGATGAAACCCGTTCCCCGGCTCGTGCGCCGGAAGGAACGGGTAAATGGAAAGTCTTTATTTGCGATGTAAGAGATGCAGGGAAAATACGAAGAAAATCATCTGTTCACCATCTGCTCGTACGTCCAATCGCTTGTAACGCGCTTGGCGGTGACATAACGGTTGGCCCAATACGAATTGGACAGGCTTGCTACGCTAACGCCCTTGCTGCTCGAAGAGTTGGCGAATTTGCCGTTGCCTACATAGAAACCTACGTGCGAAATCCCGCGGCCTGTCGTATTGAAGAAGACCAGATCGCCTACCCGAAGGTTGGACTTCGAAATGGTCGAGCCCTGCTGAGCTTGGCTTGCCGCTGTGCGTGCCAAGGTAACGCCGAATTTCTTGAAGATGTATCTGGTAAATCCGGAACAATCGAAACCTGATGTGGTAGTACCGCCATATTTGTAAGGCGTTCCCGAGACTTGACTGACTGCGGCATTGATCGGTGCGGAGCTGGCGGCATATGTACTTGCTGCCCCTGACGTAAGTACGATGGCTGCTCCCAATACGGAAATGACTAGCTTCTTCAAAAATTTTTCCCCCTGATGCCTACGGAGTTAGCTAAGGGTTCGGTGGTAGGAATTTCCCTATACTCCCTCTGGAACAAGAATAATTCACCCGACATGGTTCCCCCGTTTTCTTGCAAAGAAATTCGGCATTTATTAATATTTTGTAACTATTGATACTCTACCCTACCGCCTGCTGATTTGTCAAACCCCTATTACAAAGTTCTTGGACCAGATGATGCGAAGTGTCTAAAAATGAAACATAAATGACAAAAATGTAACGAATACAGGACAAAGCCGTTTGAGCTTGTTACAATTAGCCGAATAACGGCTTTTTTTTATACCGTGCAGCAGCTTCCGTTATTCTTTTTCGGCATGTTAAGCCATTTTCTCAATAGTTTTCCGTAAATAATTTGATATAAAATATGGGAATTCTATTTCGGGAAGCTGTCGGTTTACCGATTTTAAAGGTAACATGAATTCGCGCGGGAGGGCGTGCAGATGAACAAGGAAGAGATCCAGAACGAGATGGAGCACCAGCGGCGGATTTTGTATCAGCTTGCGGACCGGTACGGTTTTCTGGATGAAAGGGTGCTGGTTCAATCCCGGAAGCTTGACGATTGGCTAAATGAATATGACCGCCGCAAAAGCGGCTGAAGCAGACCGTTGAAAAAGGAGCAAGGCAGGTCTGTGATCGGAGGATTTCCGTCCATCTGGATAAGCGCGTGCGAGACGCGCTTTTTTTGTGTGCAGTTTCCCGGGCATCGCTTTCGGCACCGCAATCTTTCGGGGTATAATTGGAAAGAGAACGGAGAAATGAAGGAGGGACCGCCAAGATGGGCATGGAAATCGAACGTAAATTTTTGCTGGGCCGCAAACCGGAAGAACTAATTGCAGAAGGTGCTTTTATCCGGCGTTCGGAGCAGAAAATCGAGCAGACGTATCTGGCGCTGGACGAGCAGCAGGAAGTCCGGGTGCGGCGGCTGGTCGATGTCGATACGGGAGAAGTGGAACATACGCATACGTTCAAACAGGGCAACGGCATGAGCCGCGAAGAGATCGAATATTCGATTACGGCCAGCATTTACGAGCAGCTGTTTCAAGCTTCGGGTGCCGTCCCGCTGACCAAGACGCGCACGACCGGCGAGTGGAACGGCTTCACGGTCGAAATCGACCGCTACGAACAGCTCAATCTTACCGTAGCGGAGGTGGAGTTCGAATCGCTCGAAGCTGCGGAAGCTTTTGAAGCCCCCGACTGGTTCGGCGAGGATATCAGTTCGAAGCGGGAATACAGCAACAAGAAAGTGTGGAGAGATCTGCAGAATCGGATCCACGGCGGTTGAAAAGGATTGAAGAACCGGCGTGAGAAGCGGCTGTCGGGCATTTTGCCGAGCCGCTTGCGCCGGGCGTATGGTACAATAGAGCCAATTCGTGCGCAGAAATGCGGGCAAACCAACGAAAGAGGTGAGGATCATCGCAGTCAACTATCAGGTTCAGCATACCCCAAACCCCAATTCGGTCCGAATCGGAGCGGATTCCGTTCTGTTCGAAGGTCCGAAAAGTACGTCCGTGAAAGCGGGAGAATCCAGCGATCATCCGCTGGCTGCGGCACTGGTCGCGATTGACGGAGTGGACAATATCTTCGGCATGCGCGATTTCGTGACGGTCAGCAAACAGCCGGATGCCGACTGGGACAGCATTCTTCCCGAAGTGGAAGAAGCTTTCCGGCGCGTATACCCGTAGGACGTTTTTGGCAAGCTAAAAAACGGCCGTCCGATCGATGAACGCCTTCGCCGCCGGCATGATACTTTGTATGCGGGCGGGGAGGCGTTTTCTTTTTTTAGAGCGAAAAATTTTCATGAAGTCCGCATTCCGGGTATTATCTATAGAAGAAACGAAAGTTGGCACGACCTATGCGCATCAATAAATATGTCAGCGAGACCGGCTTCTGTTCCAGGCGGGAGACGAATCGTCTGCTGGCCGCGGGACGGATCTCGATCAACGGGCAGCCGTGCGGCGGGGCAGACCACGTACAGCCCGGCGATAAGGTAACGATCGACGGCCGGGCGATTCCTCAGAAAGCCGAGGCGGTCTATCTGGCGCTCAACAAACCGCGGGGAATCGTGTGTACGCATGCGGAAGGAGTAGCGGGCAATATCGCCGATTTTATGGACTTCCCTGTGCGGATCTTTCCCGTGGGCAGGCTCGACAAAGATTCCGAAGGTTTGATTCTGCTCACCAACGACGGCAGTATCGTCAATCGGATGATGCGGGCGGAGAACGGACACGAGAAAGAATATGCGGTTACGGTGGACAAACCGGTGACCGAAGATTTTCTGCAGCGTATGCGGCAGGGAGTCGCCATCATGGACACCGTTACCCTGCCCTGCCAAGCCTACGCGATCGGCGAATGTTCTTTTGGCATTCGACTGACGCAGGGACTGAACCGGCAGATCCGCCGCATGTGCAAAGAACTGGGGTACCGGGTTACGCAGCTCCGGCGCGAGCGTATCATGAATGTGCGGCTGGACGGTCTGGAGACGGGGCAGTGGCGGAATCTGGGTACGGAAGAGCTGAATAAACTGTTCGAGGCTCTGCAAGACGGGGAGGACCGGCAGGAAGAGGCCGGAAAGAACGACGAGATCACAGACGAAGGGACTGCTTGCGATGTTTGAATTCGACCAGATACCGTTTGCCGCGGAGTTTGCGGAAAACCCCGAGCCGAGATGTCCCTGCATTTTGCTGCTGGACACTTCGTATTCGATGAGCGGGCAGCCGATCGAGGAGCTGAACCGCGGCCTGTCTTCTTTTAAGGAAGAACTGATGACCGACAGCATGTCCGTCAAACGCGTGGAACTTGCCGTGGTCAGTTTCGGACCGGTGCAGGCTACCTCCGATTTCGGCACGCCCGACGATTTCTACCCGCCGATGCTGACGGCCAGCGGCAATACGCCGATGGGTGCGGCCATCGAGAAAGCGGTCGCGATGCTCGAAGACCGCAAGAATGTCTATAAACAAAACGGGATCTCGTATTACCGGCCGTGGATCTTCCTCATTACCGACGGAGCGCCGACCGACGATTGGCAGCGTGCGGCCTCCCTGGTCCGCGAAGGCGAAGCGGCGAAGTCGTTCATGTTCTTCGCGGTGGGCGTCGAGAACGCCGATATGAACGTACTGAACCAGATTGCGACCCGCGCGCCGCTCAAGCTCAAAGGGCTGCGCTTCGCCGATCTGTTCTCCTGGCTGTCGAATTCGCTGAATTCGGTTTCGCATTCGACGCCCGGCGACCAGATCCGGTTGGAAAATCCGGCTTCGCCGGAAGGATGGGCGCTGATCTGATGTGGAAGTACGCGAACGTCTCCGTACGCGGCACGTCGCATGCCAAGAACGGTACTCCCTGCCAGGATTATTCGCTGAGCCGGACGTTCGAGGGTCCGGGCGGTACCCGGGTGCTGCTGGCGGCCGCTTCGGACGGTGCCGGAAGCGCCTCGCGTTCGGACGAAGGCTCGGAGCTTGCCTGCACCCTGTTTGCCGACGCGGTCGGCAGCCATTTTGCCCGCGGAGGGCAGGTGGAGGAATTGACGCGCGAATTCTGCGAGAGCTGGCTCGGCCGGTTCCAGCGGGCCGTAAGAGCGCGTGCCGCCAAAGCGGGCTGCCGGTCGAGGGAGTTCGCCTGCACGTTTCTTGCGGCGGTCATCTGCGAAGGCGCGGCGGTCTTTATCCAGATCGGCGACGGCGCGATCGTATATGCGGAAAAGGAGGACGAGTATATGTGGGCATTCTGGCCCCAGCAGGGCGAATACGAGAACATGACGTATTTTGCGACGCAGAGCAGCGCCAAAAAGTTTTTGCAGCACAGTCTGCATACGGAGCGTACGTACGGCGAGGTCGCCGTGTTTACCGACGGGCTGCAGCGTCTGGCGCTGCATTACCAGACCCGGAGCGCCTATGCCCCTTTTTTCCGTCCTTTCTTCTCCGTACTGAGACGTCTCGAAGAAGAAGATCATACGCGCTACAGCGATTCGCTGCGTGCGTTTCTCGACTCGGATCGGGTCAATGAACGGACCGACGACGACAAGACGCTTGTCCTGGCGACCTGGCAGCGCGAACGGGAAGAATCGTCATGAAGCGGGCGGACCGGATCGTAAGCGGAAGGGGTGCGGATGTGATCTTCGGCCAGGAACTGGGTCGGGGCGGAGAAGGTTCGGTATTTGAAGTCGCCGGCCGTCCGGAAGTGGTCGCGAAAATCTATCATAAGCCGCTGCCAAAAGAAAAGCAGGACAAGATCGAAGCGATGGTGCGGCTGAAAACGGAAAGGCTGCTGCGCTTCACCGTATGGCCGGTCGAAGTGCTGCGGGATTCCGGCCGCCGCGTCATCGGATTTCTGATGCCGCGTCTAAACGGCAAGGAAATTCACAAGCTTTACGGTCCGAAGACCCGTTTGACCGAATTTGCCCAGGCCGGTTATCCGTTCCTGGTACATACCGCCGCCAATCTGGCCCGGGCTTTCGCGGCCGTCCACGAAGAAGGCCATGTGGTCGGAGACATCAACCACAGCAACTTTTACGTGACCGATCAGGCTACCATCCTGATGTTGGACTGCGACAGCTTTCAGGTCCAATCGGGCAGCAAACGATTCGGCTGCGACGTCGGCATCCCTATGTATATGCCGCCGGAGCTGCAGGGCGTCACTTCTTTTCGCGGCATGGTCCGCACCCGCAATCACGACAATTTCGGTCTGGCCGTCTTTATCTTCATGCTGCTCTTTATGGGGCGCCATCCGTTTGCCGGCAAGTATTCCGGACAGGGCGAGATGCCGATCGAGCGGGCGATCCGCGAATTCCGTTTCGCTTACGGCCCTTCTTCGTCCGGACGGCAGATGCAGCCGCCTCCGGGCTCGCTGCCGCTGCAGCTGCTGCCGCCGACGGTGCAGGCGCTGTTCCTGCGCGCTTTTGCGCAGGAGTCCATGACGCGCCGTCCGAATGCGCAGGAATGGGTGTCTGCGCTGCAGGAGATGGGCGGAACCCTGGTTCCTTGTGCCGCCAATGCCTGGCACCATTATCCCGCCCATGCCGCCTCCTGCCCCTGGTGCGCCATGGAAGCCGCAACCGGCGGCCTTCTGTTTCGCCCGGCGGATTCCGCTTACCGCACTTCCGCGGGCGCTGCACAGGCCGGCGCGGGATCTTCCTCCGCCGATCCCGGCGCCGGATTCCACCTGCCGGCCGTATGGGGGCAAATTCAGCGCGTGCCGAAGCCTGCGGGCGCGCGTACGCTGCCGGAACCGTCGTCCCTGCAGCCGCAGTTCTCGGCACCGGTGACGGCCTATCTCAGGCGAAAAAGATGGCGGGGGGCTTTGTCCCTGCTGTCCCTGGCTTCGGGTGCGGGGGTATGGATCTTCCTGCCCGGATTCTGGATGCTGACCGTCGGCGTGCTGGCAGGCTTCAATCTGCTGCTTCTGGCGGCGGGAAGAGGCCGCCGGGCTCTGCGCGAAGAACGCACCGAAACCTGCAGCCGTCTTCGGGTCCGGTGGAACGAGGTCTCCCGCCTCTATATCGAAGCGAGCGGGCACGGCGCTTTCTCCGCCAAGCTTCAGGAACTGGAGCAGGCGCGGCGCGATTATCTCGATCTTGAGGGCTACAAAGCCGGCGAGCTGCGCCGGCTGGAAGGCAGGCAGCGTGCGGTGCAGCTGCAGGTTTATCTGCGGCGGCAGCGGATCGAGCAGGCGCAGCTTGACGGAATCGGCCCGGGCCGCCGGGCGACGCTGGCGCTGTTCGGTATCGAGACTGCGCTGGAAGTCGAGACGCACCGTCTGGCGCGCGTTCCGGGCTTCGGCCCGGCCAATACGCGCATGCTGCTCGCCTGGCGGGACCGGATCGAACGCCGGTTCACTTTCGATCCGGTGCTCGGGCGGGTTCCGGCGGCCGAAGTGCTCGCCGTGGAACGCGCGGTCGAAGCCCGGACGCGCGAGCTGGAACGGCGTCTATCCGCGGGTCCCGGAGAGCTGATGCGCATCTCGTCGGGCATACGCGCCAGGCAGGAAGCGGCGCTGCGCGAAGCGGGCGGTACCGCCCAGGCGCTGGCTCAGGCGGAACTCGATCTGAAAGCTCTGTGATCTTTGCTTGGAAATCATGAAACGAAAGCGACGCAAACCGAAATCCGCCGGGCGCGGATTCCGGTTTGCGTCGCTTTTTTTGTCTTTTTCCGGCATGTTCATTTTTTGTATATGTGCTTGGTCTATGCTTCTTCTCAGGCGATTGCCAAGCAAGCATGTTTACATACACAAAAGGAGGATAACGGAAAATGAGAAGGAAAATGAGCCTGCTGGTCATCGGCCTGCTGCTTGTGGTTCAGATTCTGCAGGGCTTCGGCTTTGCGGCGGCTGCACAGGCGGAAGAGGCGGGGACCGGTACGGCGCAGACCTCGGAGATAACCGACGGTACGCAGCAGTCGGAACAAGGTACGGATCCGGAAGCATCTAAGCCCGAGATAACCGCCGGTGGGCAGGAACAGACTCCTGCAGCGGGAGAAGCCGTCCCGGCAGAAGAACAATCTCCGGCTCCGACCGTCGAGGAAGAAAAGGCTCCGGCGGAAGAACAACCCCCGGCTCCGGTTGTCGAGGAAGAAAAGGCCCCGGCCGATGAAGAAGGAGCCGCACCGAAGGAGACCGAAGAAGCCGCGCCCCAGAAATTTTCCGCACTGGCCGCGGAGCCCAGAGCTCCAAAGGCGATGACGGAGAACCTGATTACGTCGGTTGAGCTGACCGTATTCGACGCGAACGGCCAGACGGTTACAAACGGCGTGTACGAACAGGGAGCCAAAGTGAAGCTGGACTTCAATTGGGTACTCGGCGACGGACACGATTACGTATCCGGCGATACGTTTACGTTCGACCTGCTTCCGGCCGACAAGTTCGTGCTCTTCAACGACATTTCCGGTCCGCTGCTTATGGACGACGGAAACAGCGTAGGCACGTTCAAGGTGGATCGGCAGAGCCGTCAGGTCGTGATGACATTCAACGAATCCATTACGCAGTACGATGCCGTGCAGGGCAAGCTGACGGTGGAAACCCAATTCGATAAGCAGAAGATTACGGGTTCCACGCAGCAGCAGATCAAATTCCCGATCAAAGGCGGCGAACAGGTCGTCGATCTGGTATTCAAGACGAACATTGCCCCGGACATGAGTAAAAAAGGAACGCCAAACGGAGCTCTGAACGCCAAGAGTATCGATTGGACACTCGAAGTAAACCGGACCGGTCAAAACGTGCAGAACGCGATCGTAACCGATCCGCTTCCCGCCGGACTCAAACTGCAGGAGAATTCGGTGGCCGTCTATCCGCTGACGTTCAATTTGGACGGCAGTCCGGCAGCGGCCGGAACGGCTCTGCCAAGCAGTGATTACACGCTGGGCAAAGCGGACGGCGACAAAGAATTCACGCTTTCTTTCAACAATCCGATCGATTCCGCTTACCGGATCGTATTCAAGACGGATGTGACCGAAGCAGCGGTATTTAACGGCGCTCAAGCCAAATTCGACAACACGGCGACATTCGACGGCGATAATATCGACGAAGCGAACGCCTCGGCCAGTGTAACGATTCAAAGCGGAGCGCTGCTTAACAAGAAATCGACAGGCACCAACGCTATCGACCAAAGCATCTCGTGGGCAATCGAATATAACTACGGAGAACGTTCGATCACCCAAGCGGACGCCAAACTCGAAGATTTGTTCGATGCTTCCCAGAAATTGAAAAACGGCGCGTCTGACATCAAAGTCTACGAAGTATCCACGGCATCCGGCAGCGCAGTCAAAGGCGCCCTGGTAGATGCATCGGCATACACCGTAACGCTGACGCCGGAACAAAACGGCAAGACCGGATTCGTGCTGCAGTTCAACGCACCGATCGATTCGGCCTACGTGATCGAATACCAGACGATTGCGGCCAAAGAAGTGTACGGAAAAGAAACGATTACGAACACCGTAACTGCAAACGGCGAAACCAAAACGGCTACACGGGATCTCAACCAGGTCTTCCTGGATAAAAAGAGAAGCGGCGTCAACTACACGGACAAAACCGTGAGCTGGACGATTACCGTCAACCAAAACAAAGCCAAAATGAACGGAGTCACAATCACCGACACGTTCCCGAACGGCGGCCTTACGCTGAAGCCGGAAACGGTTGTGGTCAAGGATTCCAGCCAAAACACGGTGAGCGACAGCGTGTACGAGCTGAGCGCCCTGGGCACTCCGCCGGACTACTCCAAAGGCTTCACGCTGACTTTCAACAATGAGATCGAAGACAAGTATACGATCACGTATACGACCGAGTTCGATCCGAAGAAGGTCAATATGAAAAACCAAGCGGCGCTGAACTGGATCGATACGCTGGACAGCAAGCCGCGCGAAGTAATCAAAGAAGACGGCTTCGATCCGAACGCCTATACGAAAAATAACGGCTACAAAAACGGCAGTTACGATGCCAAGACGAAGCAGCTGAGCTGGTCCGTAGGAATCAACTACAACGGCGAAGCGCTGAACGGGGCTTCGATCGAAGACGTGCTGGAAGCCAATCAAAGTCTGGTTGCCGATTCGCTGAAACTGCACAAAATGGTTATCAAGCCGGACGGTACCGTAACGGCAGGAACCGAAGTAACCGCTGCGGATTATGCGTTTACGTATGATCCGGCGGCCCGCAAGATCGTGGTTACGCTTAAGCAGAATGATACTTCCGCTTATATCCTGACCTTCAAAACGACGCTCGAAGGCAAATTGATCGCCGATAAAGCTTCGAATACCGCAGTCGTGAAAAACGGTAGCAACGACTCCTGGTCGCTGACCGGTTCGGTCACCATCCCGAAAGGCGGTCAGTATGTCTCGAAAAACGGCGAACAAAACGGCGAAAATATCGATTGGAAGATCGAAATCAACGCCGCCCAGTCTTCCGTAACCGATGCGATCGTTACCGACAAGCCGACTGCCAATCAGGTTCTGCTTCCGAAGACTTTCCGTCTGTACGAAGCCGATGTCCAAGTCAATGCGCAGGATCCTGCGAAAAGTACTTTGACAAAAGCCAAGGAATTGACGCCGGAGACGGATTACAAGATCGAAATCAAGAAAAACGCGCAGGGTAACGATTACTTCACGTTGACCTTTGCCGAGAAAGAAATTTCCAAAGCTTTCATTCTGGAATATTCGACGCTGATCAATGCTGCCAATAACGAGAAAGTTTCCAACACGGTCGCTTTCGAAGGCAAAAACGTAGATACGATCAGCAAAGAAACAAGCGACGATGTTATCGTTGGCGTATCGTCCGGTTCGGGCAGCGGCAGCGGAGTCAGAGGACAGCTGACGGTTGTCAAAGTCGACGCGAATGACAGTTCCAAGCTGCTTGCAGGTGCGGTCTTTACCCTGGATCGCAAACTTGCGGACGGCACGATCGTGCGAATCGGCGAGCAAACGACCGGTGCAGACGGCAAAGCCGTATTTACCAAGCTGCTGTCCGGTTCGTATATTCTGACCGAAACAAACGCTCCCGAAGGCTATGCACTGGATCTGACATCGGCCAAGCGCACAATTGAAGTGAATGCGGCCGGTACGAACAATGTAACGATCAAGAACAGCAAAACGCCGGTAACGCCGCCGGTAACGCCGCCGGTAACGCCGCCGGTGACTCCGCCGGTAACGCCGCCGGTGACTCCGCCGGTAACGCCGCCGGTGACTCCACCGGTAACGCCGCCGGTAACGCCGCCGGTGACTCCACCGGTAACGGGCTTGTTCTTCCCGGTTCTGCCTCTTCCGACGCCGCTGATTACGCTGCCGGAAGATGGACCTCCCGCGGGCGGAATTGACGTTGACCCGGATCCGGTAACGCCGGAGCCTACACCGGTTACCCCGCCGGCGCCGACCGTACCGGTTGTAACGCCGCCGGCACCGACACCGGTACCGACACCGGTACCCGACGACAGTATCGACATTAACGACGAGACGCCTCAGGGCGGTCTGGATGTAAATCCCGATCCGACGCCGGGCGAGCCTCAGCCTGTACCTGCACCGGTGGAATCGCCGGACGGACCGACCCCAAGCGGTACGGTATCGGTTGAAGGCGATGTCCTTCCGCAAACGGGCGACTTCAGTACTACTCCGATTCGCGGCGTAGGGCTGGGCCTGATTCTGATCGGACTGATCGGCTTCCTGTTGGTTCGCAAGAACAGTCTCCAAAAGTAAGACAAGGCCTGGATTGGATCGAATAACCTCTCCCCCACGCAAACAAGAAAAGCCGCTTCCGAAGGGATAACTCCTTCGCGAAGCGGCTTTTTTGCAGGTGAACGATTTTTCTCCGGAATAAGGCAGGCCAAGCGGAAGAGCCTGCTTACCGGACAGCCGACCGGAGAGCCGGAGGTACGACTCCGCTGCCGGAAATCTCGCCCGCATTCCAGCGTCTGTACCATTCGGACAAAGCGATCGGCATTTCCACATCCAGTTCCTGTTCGAACAAACGCTCCGCCAGACGATAGCGGTCGTCGACGGCAGCGGGATCGCCCAGCAGGGCATAAGCCTGCAGCAGGCCCAAATGGGCATGTTCGGAGTAAGGGTGAAGCAGGGCGAGCTTTTCATAGGCTGCGGCCGCTTCGGCGATCCGGTTGTTCTCGAGCAGAAACAGGGCCAGTCCCGAGCCGTGATGAAGCTGCATCGTCCGAAGCCGCTGGCGTTCGCCTTCCGCCCAGGCGTAATCGTAATCTTCCAGGTAGTCGCCGATATAGAGGTCCGACAGGCGCAGATGATCGGCGCAGTTGTCCGCTTTGACAGGACCGAGCGAGCGGATGCCGCTCTCGAACCGATCCACATCCAGAGCGACGCTGCCCAGGTGCAGGGTGTATCCTTCGCCGCCGCTTGCGTTGACGATCTCCGCATCGATGCCGCTCTGCTTGAGACACTGACGGATCTGGTAGATCGTCGTGTACAGATAAGTGGAAGCCCGTTTGAACGGGGATTCGGGCCAGAACTGCTGAATCAGATGGTCTTTGCCGACAAAGCGTTCGCGATGATAGAGCAGATAGGCAAACAGTTCCTGGGCCCTCATGGTCCGCCAACGAAAAGGCGGCGCTTCGGAAGCGCCGGGGACGGCGCAGGAGCGAAGCGTCTTGAAGCAGCCGATCACCGTTTCCTGCGGGATCGGTTCGGAAACCGTATCTTCTTTGCGCCTTCCGTTCAGCCGGGACAGTGTCTTGGCGAGTCTTGCACGCTGCACGGGCTTCAGTACGTAATCGAGCGCATTCAGCTCGAAAGCTTCGATCGCGTAGCGATCATAGCCGGTTACAAATACGATGTCGGAATCGGGACTTGCCTGCTGCAGCATTTCCGCGGCCTGCATGCCGTTGATCTCGGGCATGACGATGTCTAGAAAGATGACGTCCGGCCGGCTCCGGCGCGCCGCTTCCACGGCGGCGGCCGGATCGGTGTACGATTCGACCTCTTCGAACTCCGGCAGTTCGCGCAGCAGCTTTTCCATATGCATCACGGCCAGCTTTTCGTCGTCGATCAGCAAAGCCTTCATCATGTTCGACTCACCTCTTTAGCGATTTTCTTTTGGGACAAAAAAGCGGGAAAGCGGTGTTAATCCGAAGCCAGGCCGCTTTGTTCCGGCGGATACCCGCCTTCGGGAATACGGAACGACACGGTCGTTCCTTCGCCGAGGCGGCTGCGGATCGAAAGGCCGGAACCGTACAGACGCTTGAGACGGCGGTCGGTATTGAGTGTTCCGATGCCCTGGCGTCCGCTGCGAACGGGAATCAGCAGACTGTCCAGCGTCTCGTCGTCCATGCCGATTCCGTCATCGGTAACGGTAAAGACGATGTCTCCGTCCACGGCTTCCGCACGGAGCGAGACGCAGCCGCCCTTGGAGCGGCTGAGGACGCCGTGCCGCACCGCATTCTCCACCAGCGGCTGGATACAGAGCGGCGGCAGCAGCAGGTCCGGATCGATATCGTCCGCGATGTCGACTTCGACGCGCAGCCGGTCTTCGAATCGCATCGTTTCGATATACAGATAAGACCGGACGAGTTCAAGTTCGCGTTCGAGCGGAACAAGAGGGCGGGCACTCCAGTAATCGAAGCTGATCTTTAAATAAGAACCGAAAGCTTCGATCGTTTCGTTCATCTTATCGATATCGATCCCGCTCAGCGCTGTAATCGAGTTCAGGGCATTGAACAGGAAATGCGGCTGAATCTGGGCCTGAAGATAAGCGGCTTCGAGGCTCAGGCGTTCGCTGACCGCTCGCTTGAGATCGGTCAGCGCCTTGACCCGGTAGTTCAGTTCCAGCGCATCGGCGGGCTTGGACAGATAGTCGCTCGCTCCGGCCGCGAAGCCGGCATAGATATCTTCGGGACGGCTTCGGGCCGTCAGCAGCAGAATCGGCAGTTCCGCCCGCGAATACCGTTCGCGAATCCGGGATGCCAGCTCGTAGCCGGACATCTGCGGCATCATGACATCGGCGATGACGAGGTCCCAGGTCCGATTCTCCAACAGTTCCAGGGCTTCCGCGCCGCTGAGTGCCGACGTGACGCGGTAGCGTTGTTCGGGCAGCATGCTGCGAAGCACGCGCAGATTGACCGGATCGTCGTCGACCGCCAGCAGCTGCGGCCGCGAATCGCCGTCTTCCGCTTCGCGGTGCAGGTGCATTTCGTTGTCCGTATCTCCCGCAAAGCGCTCTCTCACAGAATAAGCCGTAACCGGTTGTTTGTCATCCGGGTCCAGCGGCTCCGGCCAGGAAGCGGTCGGAACGCCGGCAGCAGAATCCAATACGCCCTGCTGCAAGGAATCGGAAGTCCCGGTGCCGACTTCCCAGGCGGAGAGTTCCGCCAGAGGCAAGGAGAAGAAGAAGGCCGCCCCCTGTCCCGGTTCCGATTCCGCCCGAAGTTCTCCGCCGTGCAGCTCCGCCAGGCTGCGGCTGATACTAAGACCAAGGCCAATGCCTGCGGCGTTGCGCAGCGAATCGCCTTGCTCGTACGGGAGGAAAATACGGGCAAGTTCTTTCACGTCGATTCCTGCCCCGGTATCGGCTACTCGGATTTCGGCGCGGTCGCCGACGATCCTTGCGCTGACGTTCACGCTGCCCGACGGCGTGAATTTGATGGCGTTATGTACAAGATTAAACAGGATTTGGGCCAGACGCTCTTCGTCCGCATAAACGGAAGGAAAAGTATCGGGAATGTCCAGTACCAGTTCCAAGGGCTTGCCGACCGCCATATAACGAAGCATGTCCAGCACTCCCGCGGCCACGGATTGGATTTTTACAGATTCGAGTCGTATGGAAAGCCGGTTTTCGCGCAGCTGTGAAACATCGAGCAGATCGCCGAGCAGAATATTCATCCGGCGGCCAACTTGGCCCAGCAGCTGCAAATCACGCCTGGAGCGTTCGCTCAGCGTTTCGCCTTCGGCCGCAAGCACACTGTCCGCCATATTGATCATGCCGTGCAGAGGCGTACGCAGTTCGTGGGAGGTATTGGCAAGAAAATCGCCTTTGGTCTTGTTTGCTTGCTGCAGTTGAGCCGCCAGCTCTGTCAGCGCCATATTATTGCGGAAATAATGTCGGACCGCATAGGCGACCGTGCCGAGGAAGGCGAGCAGAATATCAAAAGCGTAAAAACCCGGTTCGACCCAGCCGGCACTTTTGAATCCTCCCCAGATAAGCGTCGATGCCATTCCGGCTGCAGCAATCAGCAGAAAGACGGCCTGGCGGTCTTTCTGGATAATGTACCGAACGAGCAGGACCGGTACCCAGAATGATGGGAACAAGGTAGCGACACTGAAAATGCCGATTTTCGCCGAATACAACGCCGCCTCCACAGGCGCCAGGACAATAAACAGCCCGTAAATCCATGCGAAAGCAAAATAAAACCGGTACTTTCGCCGCCTGCGCGGATCCAGAGCGAAAGAAACGACCAAATGCAGCATCAGGGTAGACATAGCGGCGTATGAAAACAAGGAAATTTTCTTGGTAACGGCATAATCAAACGGCCAGATCGCAAGCAGAATTTTGTCTTCGTCGAGCGAAATGCTGAATATGGCTGCAACGATAAGCAGGGTGAACAGAAGAAAAACTTTGTTCCTTTTGCTGAAGAGGTAGATCAAGCCGCTGTACAGGGCATGCATGAACAAAATGGAGAGCGTGATCAACTGCATGCCGAAATTGTAAGTTCGCTCGGAATTGATTGCATTTGTGGGGCCGAATTTGATTGCCCGGGTGATCCCTCCTCTGCGGGCGTTTTCAAAATTCGACACTTCGAAGATCAATTCGATTTCCGCCGTCTGGGGCAGCGTGACCAGATCGGTGTTAACCTGGGCCCGATGGGTATTTTTGCCGGATGAAGGAGTGCCGAGCTGGGCCGCGGGCTGACCGTTCGCATACAGCCGGAAAGCGGTTTGAATATCTTTGATCATCAACTTGTAAGCCGGTTTCCGGGCCGGATCGGTCAGAATTCGCAGCCGGTAGCTTCCGTAGCCGATAGCGGAGTCTTTATTCGTAGGCAAAGAATCCGTCCATGTGCCCGGAACGTGGATATAAGAAGGCTGTTTTTTCTTTCCGGGATCGGAATGGATAAATTGTTCCGGGTAAAACTCCCACTCGCCGTCCAGCGGCAGGGTGTGCCAGTTATCGAGCGGTCTATTGCGCAGGTCGATAACGCCTTGCACGGCGGCGGGAGCATTCTGCATCGAATACGGATTGGTGAAAATCAATCGGAGTCCTGACAGAATCACGAGCAAAAGCAGCAGCAGGATAAAAATCGACAGAGTCGGCGGAAGCCGAAACTTTTTTTTGGGAAAATGGCTTATTAAGGTTCTCATATCTTCTACTTTAATTCCGAAAAGCATTCGAATCCACCTTTTCTTTGTCCGGGCAGGCTCTGAACCGCGATTTTTTGTATTCGGATACGTTAAAAAGCCGAAAAAACGGGAGAACCCCTCTTTTTCGGCCCACAAGATCCGTCCGCGCACTCCGCAATCCAAAAACCTCCGCTTCACGAGTCGGCGGAGGTTTTCGGGATCGGATTTCACAAAATCAACAGGCCCGTAAGTCCGCACAATATGCCGAGTCCGACCACCGAACCGGCCACGAACAACAGCGCTTTTTTGGGGAAAGAGCGGGATACCATGAGCAGGGAAGGAAGACTGACGGCCGGGAGCGTGAACATCAGGGCTGCGGCAGGGCCTCCGCCGAGGCCCAGAGCCATAAACGACTGCACGATCGGAATCTCGGCCGCTGTCGGAATCACGAACAGCATGCCCGCAATAGCGAAGCCGGCAATGAACAGCAGTTGATTCCCGCCTTCGAAGCCTCCGGCCGGAAACAGCCAGACCTGAACGGCACCCAACAGCAGCACAAATACGAAATAAGTCGGGACCAGGGTCAACGCCATTTTGGAGGCGCTTTTTACCCACAGGAGCAGCAGAGGCTGCTTGGATTCCGCGAAAGCGGCTGACGGTTCGTTTGCGGGCTGCGGCCGCAGCTCTTTCGGCAGTTCGGCTTCCGGAGCGAATCGGTTCGCCCAATAGCTGACACCGAAGACGAGCAGCAGACCGAACACGATGCGCAGCAGCACGAATTTCCAGGAGAGCACAAAGCCCATGAAGATCAGCGCGGCCGGGTTCAGCGTCGGGTTGCCCAGCCAGAAAGCGAGTGCGGCTCCGACGGAAGCCTGCTTCTGGCGCAGACCGACGGCAATCGGAGCGGCGCAGCAGGAACACATCATGCCCGGAAGCGAAGCTGCGCCGCCGGCGAGCGTGCTTCCAAAAGAAGTTCGTCCCAGAACTTTGAGCAACCACTGCGCAGGAAGCATAACCTGAACGAGCGAGCCGATCAGGATGCCGAACACGGCAGCTTTCCAGACGGCTTTGAAGTAAACGACGGCATAATCCCAGGCGGCTGCCCAGGAAGCGGAAGATCCGTGTTCGGCAAGAATCGAGGCACCGATCGAGTGATCCGCCGCCGCTTTGAACGCTTTGTGGTAATAAGGCCACCATTTTACGTAGAACAGTCCCGCAGCCGCAATCAGCACGAACAACGCGGCGAGCAGAATCGTTTTTTGACGTGTGGAACGAGAGGGGGAAGCCGAAGGTTCGGCAGGCATCATACATTCTCCTATCTAGTGATTGTCATTTTACAAATGTAAACTATAGCATATCTTCGGCGGGGCGATAAGCTTTTCAGAAAGCATTGAATTTTCGGTTTCCTAAATTTTGCTATCGCATCTTAAAGCAAGTTACAGTATACTGATTGGGAATGTTCATTATTCGGCTGCCTCAAAGGTTGTAGAGCCAATGTGTCCGAATCTTGGGCATATCTTCAAAAGCTGGGCCGGTGTTTGATGATGAATGAAAAAGAAACAATCAGCCTGGTGACGAGTTACGTCGGTAAGCTGCTGAGAACCCGTTTTGGCAAGGGCCCCGAATCGGTAAACGCCTTTCTGTGCGAACGGTGCTTGGTGCTCCATTTGCGGAATTTTATGGGACCGGTAGAGAAATTTCTGCTGACGCAGGAAGAAGAGAAGGCTTTCCGCTACACGCGCGAGCTGCTGATGGAATCGCTGCTGCCGGAACTCAAATCTTTCCTGCAGGAACACACAGGCTTGAATGTGTCCGAGTTCTATTACGATTGGGGCGTGCATAACGCTTCCGGCGTAATTGTCGGCATGTTCAATACGGCTCCGGGTGCTCTCGAGGACTACCCGGGCAAAGAAGACGTTCATGAGCAGGTCGTCAAGGTGACGGCCGCCATTCAAAAAGTACCGGAGCATATCGACTCCTGGTGGGTCACACCCAGAATGTTGGCAGTCTTTAGACAGGGTATAACCGTACTGCTGGAAAAGGAAATGGTCGAACTGGGTTACACCGAAGTACTCAAAGCCACCAAGCGCCGTCTGGAAAAGCGCATGCTGGAACAGGATGCGAATGCGGGTACCATTTTGAACAAAACGCTAACGGATCTGTACGCGGATTGGGATTTCGATCGCGATCGCAGCGTCGTCATTTATATATTCCAGCAATAAGAGACGAATAAAATCGGTAACGATTCAGACACTTATGGGATGCGCTGATTAATCGGGCCGAAGAAGAGGTGTGAACACCTCTTCTTCGGCCTGTTTTTTGGCGGGAAAGGATGGTTGAATTGCGGAGAGACACGACGTGCGTGCTGTACATTGAAGACGATCGTGCGAGTATGCTGCTGATGAGGCACATATTCAGAAAAAAGCTTCCGGGACTCACTCTCCTGGAAGCCGGCAGCGTGGAAGAAGGAATTGCGCTCGCGCAGCTTCACCAGCCAAACCTGATTCTCATGGATATTCAACTGCCCGATATGGACGGGTTCGAAGGGATAGGCAGTCTGCGTTCCGATTTGAAAACGGCATCGATTCCGGTATGGGCGGTCAGCGCAAGCGCGCTTGACGACGACGTGCGGCGGGGGCTGGAAGCGGGGTTTCAGCAGTATTTGAAGAAGCCGCTGGGGATGGGGCCTTTCGTCCGGCAGATCAAGGAAAGCCTGGATCTGCCGGACTGCGAAAAGTAACCCCAGGCTTTTTTCGAATGTAAGATCGATTATGGATCCGAACAGGCGTATACTGGGTACGAATACTCGCCTTCGGTTGAATCGCCAGTATCCAGATTCCGGACGCCGGGTATATCTCCGGGAAGTGAAGACGGGTAACTTGGATGACGAATCAAAAAGAAACGACAAGCTTGATTATGCGGTATGCAGGGAAAATGCTCAGGACCCATTTTGGCAAGGGACCCGAAGTCTTGAGCGTTTCCCTGGATCACCGGAGCCTTGTGCTCCATATGAAAAAATTCATCACGCCGATCGAAGACGCGCTGCTCGCCAAGAAAGACGAGAAGACGTTCCGGTATACGCGGGAGCTGATGATGAAAGCTCTTGTACCGGAGCTTGAGACGTTCGTTCGCGAAGAACTGCATCTGAATCCGATGAGTTTGTATTACGACTGGAATCTCGAGAATTCTTCGGGAGCCATTGTGGTTCTGTTTGATGCGGAAGCCGATATGCACGAAACTTACGAGAACAAAGAAGGCGTTCATGAACAAATTGTCGAAGTGCTGACGAAGACCCAGGCTAAGCCGAGCACAATCGAATCCTGGTGGGTCGATTCCAAGACGCTGCTCATTTTTCGAACGGGTATAGCCATACTTCTCGAAAAAGAGCTTCATGCTCTCGGGTATACGGACATTCTCAAAACGGTCAAACGCAAGTTGGAAAAAGAAATGCTGTGGGAACAGGCGGGAATCGGAAGAGTGCTGCACAGACCCATGGCAGATCTATATATCGACTGGAACTTCGACCGCGACGACAGCGTGATTGTCTGCCGGTTCTGAAGCCGCAGGAATGGCGAAGAAACAGGTGAATATGACGGTAGCGATTCAGACATCTTGCAGGTGAGCTGATCATTCGAGCCGAAGAAGAGGGTGCGCGGTCCGCATCTTTCTTCTTCGGCTTTTTTTGGAGGGAATCCTATTGAAAAACAATTTGCCGGCATGGATGGGTACCAGGGACTGCAGAACCTTCGGAACCTGCCTGAAACGCGAAATATTCCGGTATGGGCATTGAGTTCTTATCTGCCGAACGCAGCGGCGGTCGGAAAAGTGGTAGAATAGGAAGCGAACAGCCGATAGCAAGCAGCGACAGAAAGGAAGATCTGTAATGTCCATACCCGAAAAAATCAAATTGACTTCGCTTTCCTCCAAAGGCGGCTGCGGCTGCAAGATCGGGCCGGCCGATCTGGCGGAGGTGCTGCGCAAGCTTCCGCCGCAGGCGGCAAATCCGAATCTGCTCGTCGGACTCGATACGAGCGACGATGCGGGCGTGTACCGGCTGACCGATGATCTTGCGCTCGTTCAGACGCTGGACTTCTTCACGCCGATCGTCGATGATCCGTACGATTTCGGCCAGGTGGCCGCGGCCAACGCGATCAGCGATATTTACGCGATGGGCGGGCGTCCTCTGACGGCGCTGAACATTGTCGCTTTTCCGATCCATACGCTCGAAAAGTCGGTCCTGACCGAGATTCTGCGCGGGGCGGGCGACAAGATGGCGGAAGCCGGCGTGACGCTTGTCGGCGGGCATTCGATCGACGACAAAGAGCCGAAATTCGGCCTGGCCGTGACGGGAACCGTGCATCCGGACCGGATTCGGACGAATGCCGGAGCCAAAGCCGGAGATACCCTGATTCTGACCAAGCCGATCGGCGTAGGCATTCTGACCACGTCGATCAAAAAAGATCTGCTGAGCGAAGAAGAAATCGCACGCGTTACTTCCGTCATGGCGACGCTGAACAAGACGGCCGCCGAGACGATGGAACCGTATGACGTCAACGCTTGTACCGATGTAACGGGATTCGGTCTGTTGGGCCATGCGGTCGAGATGGCCAAAGGCAGCGGCATGGGGATCGTGATCCGCTCGGCGGACGTCCCGCTGCTGCCGAGAGTACGCGAGCTGGCCGAGGGCGGTTCCGTGCCGGGCGGCACCCGCAATAATCACGATCACGTCCAGCCGGACGTTTCGTTCCCGGATGACCTGGACCAGATCGGCCGATGGATCCTGTGCGATGCGGTCACGTCGGGCGGACTGCTGATTGCCGCTCCGGGCGACCAGGCGGACGAGCTGTTGGAACGCCTGCAAGCCGCCGGCGTCGAAGCTTCGGCGATCGGGAGCGTCACCTCCGAGAATCCCGGCCGTATTACGGTCATCTAGCCGGTCCGACAAAGGAGAGAACCGATTTGTTTCAAGACATTACGATAGAAGAACTTCTTGTCAAACGCTCGAACGGCGAGATCGCGGCGATCGATGTCCGGTCTCCGTCCGAATACCGCAGCGCGTCCATACCGGGCAGTCTGAATATCCCGCTGTTCGACGATGAAGAGCGTGCGGAAGTCGGCACGCTCTATACACAGACAGGGGTCGAAGCGGCCAAAGAACGCGGTCTTCGTATCGCTTCGGCCAAACTGCCGGAATTTGTCCGGCAGTTCAAAGAAATCGAAGGGCCCAAAGCCGTGTTCTGCTGGCGCGGCGGCATGCGCAGCCGGACGACAGCGACCGTGCTCGATTTGATGGGCATACGCGTCTATCGGCTGAACGGCGGTTTCCGCGCTTATCGCAAATGGGTCGTGGCCCGGTTGGAGAACTTCGAGCTGAACGCGCAGGCGTATGTGCTTGGAGGAAATACCGGCAGCGGCAAGACGGCTGCCCTTCAGAGGCTGCAGGCAGAAGGATACCCGGTTGTCGACCTGGAAAATATGGCGGGACACCGCGGTTCCGTATTTGGCGGGATCGGCGTTGAAGCCCGCAATCAGAAGACATTCGACGCTCTGCTGCTGGAACGGCTGCTTGAGGTTGCCGACTCGCCCTATATTCTGCTCGAAGCCGAAAGCAAACGAATCGGCAGGATCGAAGTTCCCGCTTTTCTCATGCGCAAAAAAGAAGAAGGCGTACAGATTCGCGTCGGTCTTCCCATGGAAGAGCGCGTCCGTCATATTCTCGAAGATTACCGGCCCCAAGAGCATGCCGAGGCCTGCATGGCGTCTTTTCTCCGGATCAAAGCCTATATCCACCAGCCGGTTGCCGCCGAAATCCATCGCTTGATGGAGAGCGGCGAGTATGCCGATGCCGTACGCATGATGCTGGAATCGTATTACGATCCCAAATACGATTATTCCGCGGACGGTCTGGATCCGGAATCGGTACGGGAGATCCGTGCCGCTACGGTTGAAGAAGCCGTGCAGCGGATCAAAGACATTCTCGCGGAGAAAGCTGCAGCCGAGCGTTCCTAGGGCTGCATCCTCCGTGCACACACTTTCTTTGCGTGCGTTGAAGACCCTGCGGGGTCTTTTTTGCGTGCCGTGTTTTGGCGGACAATTTTCGGATTGGTTATCCGGTTTTGCCCGATGCTGTGATACAATGGCTTACGCCGCGTCTTCGGGTTTGGAAACGCGACTTCTTTTATTTTTGGACCAAAGCCGCATCAAGCGGCGGAAGCAGGAGGATTTACATGAACCAGATTCCTTTTATCGCGGTCGAAGGGCCGATCGGAGCGGGGAAGACGACGCTCGCCACCCTTTTGGCCGCGGAATTGAATATGCCTTTGCTCAAAGAAATCGTCGAAGAAAATCCGTTTATGGAAAGGTTCTATCAGAACCTGGACGAATGGAGTTTCCAGCTCGAGATGTTCTTCCTGTGCAACCGGTACAAACAGCTCGGCGACGCCGAAGCCCATTGGATCCGGCAGGGCAAACCGCTGGTGTCCGACTATCATATTTACAAAAACCTGATTTTCTCCGAACGGACCCTCAAAGGGCGCGAGCGCGAGAAGTATCGGCAGATTTACCATGTGCTGACGGACGATCTGGTGAAGCCCGACGTGATCGTCTATATCAAAGCCAGTCTGGAGACGCTTCTGGCCCGTATTGCCAAAAGAGGACGTTCTTTCGAGCAGGATATGGACCGGGCCTATCTGGAGCAGCTGATTGAAGATTACGAGTCGGCGATGGCATCGCTGGCCGTCACGGAGCCCGATACCGTTATTCTGACCATCGACGGCGACGCTACGGATTTTGTGGCCGATCCGGAACACTTCGCCGATATCGCCGCCCGCGTCAAAGCAAGTATTGCGCACAGAAACTTTAGCTGATCGACGTCCGCACGGACTATTTTATCGAACAAAAGGAGCCTGACCTGACTTATGACATCCCCATCCCTGTTTGCTGTTCCTTCCGACGCCCTGATTACCGTAGCCGGAACGGTCGGTGTCGGCAAATCGACATTGACCGCGGCTCTCGCGGAGCGGCTCGGCTTCAAGACTTCCCTGGAAAAAGTCGACCATAATCCGTATCTCGAGAAGTTCTACCACGACTTCGAACGCTGGAGCTTCCATCTGCAGATCTACTTCCTGGCCGAGCGCTTCAAAGAGCAGAAAGCGATCTTCGAAGCGGGCGGCGGATTTGTCCAGGATCGTTCGATTTATGAAGACACCGGCATTTTTGCCAAAATGCATGCCGATCAGGGCACGATGTCCGCAGTCGACTACGAAACGTACACCAGCTTGTTCGAAGCGATGGTGATGACGCCGTACTTCCCTCATCCGGATGTGCTGGTCTATCTGGAAGGCAGCCTGCCGTCCATTCTGGGACGAATCAACGAGCGCGGCCGCGAGATGGAGATCCAGACCGAAGTCACCTATTGGGAAAAAATGCACGGCCGCTATGCCGACTGGATCGGCGGATTCTCCGCCTGTCCGGTGCTGCGCCTGAATATCGACGAGTACGATGTCAACGATCCGGCTTCGCTGGACCAGATTCTGGTCAAAGTCGGAGAGAAAATCGCGGAATCCCGCAGGGAGAAAGCGAATCTGAACGTCCAATAACCGAAGCGGAGGTGGCGGCGTATGAACCTGTTCCGAATGTCGCCGTTCGTCGGGGAAAGAAGCCGGCTGGACGACTTTCTGCGCGACTGCTTCGTCAGTATCGGGTACCCGGGGATCGGAAGTCTGGAAAACGCGGAAGCGGCGGAGGTTTCTAAGCGGCTTAATCGGGTGTATGGATATGAGGGGAACGTGCTGAAGTCGAGGCTTGGGAGCGTAGAAGCGTTCGTTCGGGACATGAACGACGGCGACTATGTTCTGCTTCCCTGCGGCGGAAGGACCTGGCTGGGCGATCTGGGCGATTATTATTATCGCGACGATTACGACAGCAAGGAAGAAGCGACCTGCCACCGTCGTGGCGTGACCTGGCTGGGCGTGCTGCCGACCGCGGCGCTAAGCCCTGCGCTGCGCGAATTTTTGCGGGCAGCGGAATCCGGCCAGGTCGAGGACGGCACGGTCGCGCGCTTTGCGCTGCCGGCCGAGCAGGCCGGGCTCGAGGCGTTTGCCGCCCAGGCACCGGGCGGCATGCTGCCGGGATTCAAACCGGAAGCGCTGCCCGCGCCGGAGCGCGAAAGCGAAGTGCAGCAGGCGGAGGCCTGCGGCAGCGCCGCTGCGCTCGTCGGCGAAGAGACGCTGAAGGAAGCGGTCGCCGTGCTGCGGGAGGCGCTGCACGGCGGCGATCCGCTGCTGCGCGTGCGGGCGGCCGAAGCCCTGCTCCGGTATGCGAAATAACGTACGGAGGCCGGGACTTGCCCCGGCCGTACTGCCGTGCATGCAAAGCGCTGGATTGCTCGGCCGCCGCCGTGCTAAAATTGGAAGGGCCTTTAATACGATAAAAGAAAGCGGAGAGGCGGGAGAAAGTGGATTGGGATTTATTTTCTTTGTTTAAGGCGCTGATCTTGGGGTTCGTCGAAGGGATGACCGAGTTTGCGCCGGTATCGTCGACCGGTCATATGATTATCGTCGACGACCTGTGGTTGAAATCCAAAGAGCTGCTCGGTTCCAGGGAAGTGGCGAATACCTTCAAGGTCGTCATTCAGTTGGGTTCGATTCTGGCGGTCGTCATCTTGTTCCGTGAAAAGTTCTATCAGCTGCTCGGGCTGCGCGGACGGCATTCGGGTGCGCCTGCAGGCACGCCCAAGCTGAATCTGCTGCATGTGCTGATCGGACTGCTGCCGGCGGCTGTTCTCGGACTGCTGTTCAACGATTATATCGATGAGCATTTGTTCTCGCTGAGCACGGTACTGGGCGCCTTGGTGGTCGGAGCGGTTCTTATGATCGTGGCGGATATCGTCATGCGCAATTCCAAACGCAAAGTGATCGAAAGCGTCGATGAGATTACATACGGAAAAGCCCTCTACATGGGATTGTTTCAATGCGTCTCGCTCTGGCCGGGCTTCTCGCGTTCCGGGGCCACGATCTCGGGCGGCGTGCTGGTCGGCATGAGCCACCGGGCTTCGGCCGATTTCACTTTTATTATGGCCGTTCCGATCATGCTGGGAGCAAGTCTGGTCTCGCTGCGTCACAGCTGGGAATATTTCACGCTGGATTCGCTGCCGTTCTTCATTGTAGGTTTCATCAGCGCGTTCGTGTTCGCCATGATCTCGATCCGCTTCTTCCTGAAGCTGATTAACCGGATCAAGCTTGTGCCGTTTGCGATTTACCGGATTGTGCTCGCGGCCATCATCTACTTCGTCTGGTTCTTCTAAGGGCCGGAAGGCGCTGCCATCTTCCACCCCAAGCCTGTACGGCTCTGAAGCCGTACGGGCTTTTTGCCGTACTTTCCAGGCTGCAACCCCGAGGCGAAGCAAACGTATACTCTATCATTCCCGTCCCAAAGGAGAGACCGTGCATGCCAATCGGACAACTGATGAAAAATCTGATCAAAGGTCTCGTCTTCCTTTTTTATTTTCCGATCTATCTCATCCAGGTCGCCGGCGGATGGCTGTGGAACCAAGTGCTGGACCCGGCTCTTTCCTGGCTGATGCTGCGGATTGTGCTGCCGGTTTGGTCCTGGATTTGGCGCTTTGTACTGGAGCCGCTGTGGACCTACCTGTTCCGTATTCCCGGACTTTGGCTGTGGGAGAAGCTGCTGCGGCCGTTTCTTCTGTTTTTGTGGTCGTATCTGGCGTATCCCTTTTTCTACTATGTGCTGTACATTCCGCTGCGCTTGGTCTGGATCTACGGGCTGCGCGGATTCTATAGGCATATCCTGCTCCCGGTGGTAAACGCATGCCGAATCGCGGCGGCCTGGCTGGGGAGAACGCTGGCCGCTTTATGGCAGTTCCTTGTCCTGCGTCCTCTCCGCTGGCTGTGGCGCACCCTGATTGTTCGGCCGGTTCGCTGGCTCTATCGGACGCTGCTGCACCCTCCGCTGGCCTGGTTAAGACGCGAAGTGCTGCAGCCGATTGCCGGATGGTTCAAGGAATGGTTCCGGTAAAAAGCGGGATTGCGGCGGCGCAGGCAAAAGATACAGTTTTGTCTCTTTTGCACAAATCGATAGCACACGGCTTGGTTTAGGGTAAAATAAAACGGCGATGTTCTTAAAATCCAGCGTGAACGAGGCAAATTTTGTCGATTTGTGCAACTTATCTCGAATCATTCGCGTCTAATTGGAAAGAGACATCCGATCTACAGCGTGTCCGAGGACACGACGCATCAGAAGGGGGAAAGACAAATGAAGAATTTAAGAAAATGGACGGCCGCGCTTACGCTGCTGGCTTTGTTCATCGGAAGCTTCTCCTTCGCAGGAGCCGCTCAGGCTGCGGGAAGCGGAGAACAGCTGATCATCATCAACAAAAAGACGAACCAATTGGCCTTTTTCGATAATGGGAAGCTGAACTCGACCTTCCCGGTGGCAACCGGAAAAACGAAAGACCTCACTCCGGAAGGTAAATTCGAGATCGTGAACAAAATCAAGAACCGTCCTTATTACAAGGACAATATCCCGGGCGGCGATCCGAGGAACCCGCTGGGCGACCGCTGGATCGGCCTTGAAGTCGGCAGCACGTACGGCACGACTTATGCGATCCACGGCAACAACAACGAGAACTCGATCGGCAAGTACGTAAGCGCCGGCTGTATCCGGATGCACACGGCCGATATCCACTGGCTGTTCGATCAGGTCAACAAAGGCACGTACGCGGTTATCACTTCGTCGAGCCTGAGCTTCGAGCAGATCGCGGCCAACAACGGCTACGCCCTGAACGGCGACGGTAAATTCACAGGCAGCGTGTTCGTTAACGGCAAACTCGAAGCGATGAAGAACGATATCGTAACGCTGGATTCCCGTCTGTACATGCCGCTGCGCGAAGGCTTCCAAATGCTTGGCGGTAAAGTTGACTGGAACGCCAAAACGATGACCGTCACGGCAAAAGTAGGCGGCAAAACGATCGTACACAAAGCCAAGAGCAAAACGGCAAAAGTGAACGGCAAAACGCTCAATATGACGGCTTCCCGCTTTGTCGGCAACAAGCTGTACATCCCGCTGCGCGACGTATCCAAGCTGTCCGGCTACACGGTCAAATGGTACGGCACCGAAAACGTCGTATCGCTGATCGCGCCGAAGTAAGCAGGTCGCACGGGATTGCGAAGCTTCGGCTTCCAAGACCAGCCGGTTTCGTTTTTACCGAAGCATCCAACCGCCTTTTCCCTTATGGGGAAGAGGCGGTTTTGCTTATGCGCGGAGAAACAAGATAGAGCACAACTCTCACTGGCAATTAACGCGGATATGCGTTACCGTAATAGAAAGAACAACCGGACGGCCGGGCGAAAGGGGCAGAAGCAGTATGAATCGGATCGTGGAAGTCAGAGGGGTGCGCCTGGGAGAAGGGCTCCCGAAAATTTGTGTGTCGATGACCGGAAAGAATCGGGAAGAGCTGCAGGAAGAAGCGGAACGGCTGAGGACTCTTGATCTGGATATCGTGGAATGGCGGGTGGATTTCTTCGAAGCGTGCGGCTCGGTCGAAGCCGTGCTGGATAGGCTTGCCGAGCTGCGAGGTCTGTTGGGAGAGCTTCCGCTGATCTTCACTTTCCGCAGTCTGCGCGAAGGAGGACAGCGCGAGCTGCCGACGGATGTCTATCTCCGGATGAACCGGGAAGCTGCGGCTTCGGGCCATGCCGATCTGATCGATATCGAATTGTTCACCGGGGACGAAGAGGTTCGGGAGATGACCCGCGAACTGCATACGCTTGGCGTCTGCTCGATTGTGTCGAACCATGACTTCGACAAGACGCCGCCGAGAGAAGAACTTGTGTCCCGGCTGCGCCGGGCGCGCGAACTGGGCGGGGATCTGCCGAAGATCGCGGTGATGCCCCACAATGCCGGCGATGTACTGGCGCTGCTTGAAGCGACGCATATCGTCGCTTTGGAAGGCGAAGGTCCGATTATCACGATGTCGATGGATCGGATCGGCGCGGTCAGCCGGGTCGCGGGCGGGACGTTCGGTTCCGCGCTGACTTTCGGCGCGGCCCGGCAGGCATCCGCTCCCGGGCAGTTGGCTGCGGCGGAACTGCGCGGCATTCTGGCTGCCCTATACGGCGAATAACGGAGCGGGACGGAACACGGCTGCCTGAATCCGTACAAATAAGCTGCGTTAGCGTCATCCGTTTCATCTGCTGGGCCAAAGCCCGCAGCCTGCCGATCTCCGGCAGTCTGCGGGCTTTGGCGTTCTTCCATAAAAGCGGTACTTCATTTTGCTTCTTCTGTGTCTGGACAGCGCGTTCGGGCGTTGATCCAGTAAATTTAGATGGTTCAAAAAATAGATAAAACTTTGTGAAAAATATTACTTTATTCTCTTGACCCTTGTGATATATTGAACAAAGGTTGAGAGAACTTATTCATAAGGGGAGAATTAAAAATGAAAAAAGCAGTAAGCGTGGGTCTGGTATTGGGGATTGCTCTGTTGGCGGGATGCGGAAACAACGAAGAAGCCAAAACGGAAACACCGGCAGCGACCGAAACACCGGCTGCAGCCGAGACTCCGGCCAAAACCGAAACTCCAGCCGCAACCGATGCAGAAACGACGGCTTCGATCGTTAACGACAGCGATGCTTTCGTAAATGCAATCAGCGCCAAAGGCACATGGATCATCGCTGCGCTGAACGACCTGACGATCGATCAGGATCTGGTACTGGACGGACCCTTTGAAAATAAAGGCGAACCTGCCCGCAAAATCGCTCTGTACGCGCAGGATGCAGACCGCAATGTAACGGCCCGCTACACACTGACGGCTCCAAGACTGACAGTGAACAGCGAAAATGCACGTATTCAAGGCGGCACATTCAAAGGCGACGTGTACGTAACGGCCAACGGTTTCCAGGTGGTAGACGCTACCGTTGAAGGCAATCTGTACTTCTCGACTCAAGAACAACTGGACGCCTTCAAACTTGAAGACGGTGCGAAAGTAACCGGCGAAACGGCTGTCAAAGCCGAATAGTCCGGACACCCGGTCCGATATACGAATATACGAATGTACGAAGCCCCGAACCGCCAAGCGGTTCGGGGCTTTTTGATGTGCGGAAGGAAGTATAGAAGGCGACGCAGCGTCAAAATTGCTTCCAGCCCTGTCGAGCAATTTTGACGTTTCCGCGCCAGCTTTTACTCGCAGGCTCCCTGCGAGGTCCGTTCCAGATCGATCTCGGGATTCAGCGTGATCTCGAACGCGCGCCACCAGAGGAAGTTCGGGTTGGTCTCCGGCAGCAGGGCTGCGGCGTACTGCGCGTAGCGCCAGTCGCGGGAGTTCGGGCCCGCTTCGCCTTCGGGAACGCCGAAGCGGCGGATAGCGCAGGCCGGGGAACTAGTGCCGATACCGAAAGCCGGCATGGCGGCAAGTTCCTTCGTGCGCGTCTGCATGTCGGTGCGAAGCAGCTGCGTCAGGAAGTCGTAATCTTCCGGCGTGTTGAAAATGCGCATGTTCTGGTCGGCGGTCACGTTCGTGTACGGCGTACGGGCGCGAGATTCGGTCCGGATGACGCCGATTTCAAGCGATTTGTACGAATAGTCTTTGAGGAAACGCTTGAACAGCAGCGAGCCGTGCGCGTCGAGCGCGAGGCCGAGCGGACGCTCCTGGGTTTCCCGGCGAAGGAAAAAGAAACGGGACAGCGCCATGCCAAGCGACATGCCGATCTTGTTGCCGGCCGTGTTCCAGGCGCTGTAGCCCAGCAGACTTCCGGTCGCCGGCGAATTCAGCAGCACCGGCGTCACGACGGGACCCGCCGAGCCGCCCCGCGTGAAATCGACGACAAGCGTCGGGATTTGCGCCGCGCGGTTGGCTTCGATATGCGCGACCGCTTCGCCGATCGCGTCTTCGCCGGTCAGCGCGATCAGTTCCAGCTCGAACGGCGTATCTGCCGCTTCGACCGGCGGCGCGAGCGGAGAACGTCCATCGCCGACGTAGGTGCCGCCCGCGATATCGATATGCCGCAGGATATTCTGGTGCACATCCATATACTCGTACGGATTGACGATCTCGGCTCCGTCCCGGCCGAAGTAACGAACCGCGACAACCGGTTTTGCGGGCGCGCTCGTATCCGCGTGCAGGCGGGCAGCCATCCGGGCCATCAGGACATGGCCCAAGCCGTCGGCATCCGGCAGAATGACGGCGCGATCCGGATTTTGTCCGCCGCCGCCGCCGAGCCATTCGTCGATGCGCGCTTCGATCCAGTCGATTTCGTTCGCCTGCACGCCCTGCGTCGAAGCGTCGTCCACGCCGATTGCGGCAAAATCGATACCCGCATCCCGAACCAGCGTTTCCAGCACCCGGCGGTTCGTCTTGAATTTGTGGCGGCGCGCATTGTAATACCGTTCCTTGTTCAGATGGACGGTCTCTTCGTACGGGGTCCCGTCGGGTTTCAGATCATAGCCGCTCAGGATCGCATCGAATTCGGTCTGCGAAAGCCGCGGCTTCATCGTCAGCGCCCGGGATTCGTTGTACACCTCGATACTCAGGCCTTCGGCCATCGTCGTGGTCGCCAGCCGCATGACCGTATCGAGCAGGAAGACCGGCTTATCGGGATAATCGCGCTTCAGCCCGGCGATCGTGCCCAGCAGTCCGTCTACGGCCGGATCGTAATTCGGATAGTCGCCGCCGGCATCGTCGCGCAGGCGACGGCTGCCGATCAGCCCGCCGTAGACCAGCATATCGGTCGAGATAATGAAGCCGTCGGCTTCCGCGGCATGCTGCTGCAAGAACTGCCGCACACCGGCCGGGTCGCCGTATACCGCGCCGCTCGTTCCGACCACTTCGGTACCTTCGATCTCGCCCGTATCGTCCATACGGTTGCGAATGACAGACGCTTCCGGCGTCAGAACCTGCAGCCCCGCCGCTTTTCCCTGCAGGATCACATCGTCGAGATTGGCCGGACGATCGTCCAAAGGTACATACACTACTTTTTTCATCGTAATCGCTCCTTGTTGTTCGATTCGGCTCCGCCGCCGGCTGGCGGCGATTTCCGTCTTCATTACAGAAGGAGGGAATTCGGCTCCTTTTACAACCGTTTATCCAAAAAAATAAAAAGCCCCTCTATCGATGTACGTTCCGTTTCGTTAAACGTTGTGCCCTTTCCGGGAAATGGTTCTATCCAAAAGGCAAAGGTTATAATATAGATAATAGGAACATTTGTTCTTATTCGATTTGAAAGGAGATGCAGGGCGATGCGCGAGACGATCGGATATTATCGGGAAGAACTTCAGCGAACGGCCTGGCGTGCGGCTTATCATCAACGGAAGCGGCTGTACCGGGAGAGAAACGCGGTCGAATCGGAGGAATGGGAGCGCCTGCCGGCACACGACCCGGAAGAGACGGAGCGTTCCGTCTACGAGTGGATCGATTCGATTCCTTTTGACAAAGGCAGACAGGTGATGGAAGCGTTGTTTTTGCAGGGGAAAACGGAAGCGGAAACAGCCGACATGATGCGGATCAGCCAGCAGGGGGTGAATAAATGGAAACACAAATCGCTGGAGCATCTGCGCCGGACGCTGAATTCGTGAGCTTGGTCGAACGTTCGCGTGCCGGAGACCCAGACGCGCTGCTGGAAATCGTGGCGCTGCTCGAACCGGATATCGCGGAGCTGAGCCGGCGCATGCGGATGGAACGCAGCGATGCGGCGCAGACGCTTCGAACCCGGCTGATCGGGTTGGTCCTGCAAAAGCCTTTTAAATTTTAAATTGACTTTGCTCCGATTCGCCCGATATAATAGCAGATGCAATAGATGCACATGCAATTATAAAAACGGCCGAATATGAAGCATGCTTACCCGCCAAAGGAGAATGAAGATGGACAATGCTGCCGATACGCTGGGTTTTCTGCTGTCGCGCACTTATCTGGCTTATGCCAAACGAGCAGGCAAGGTGACTTCTTCGGAAGACATGACACCCGAACAGTACGGTGTGCTGCACCGCTTGACGCTGGCCGACGGCGTTTCGCAGAAAAAGCTGGCCGAGATTCATTCCCGCGACCAGACTTCGATCAGCAAAGTGCTGGACAAGCTGGAACACAAAAAAATGATCGTGCGCCGGAGCAACCCGTCCGACCGGCGAAGCGTACTGGTGTATTTGACGGAAAAAGGACGGGAAGTCGAACAGGTGCTGACTCCGCTGATGGAAGCGCAGAACCGGGGAGCGATCGAAGGATTGACGGAAGAAGAGTTGAATTTGTTCATTCGGGTACTGGACCGAATTTTCGGCAATGTATCCGGATGACTTTTTTTATCCAAATAGATGCACATTCAACCATTCAAATTTGAGTCACTGTTTGATACAGGCCCGACTTACAAGAGGAGAGAATTTTTTTAATGAACCAAGCTTTCAAGACTATGATGAGTATCACGACGACCCGGATCGGGATCGTCTTCGCGCTGTTCGTTCCGCTGCTGTTCGTGCTGCTGTGGATGACCGGTTATCAGGATGCGACCCAGCGGATCGACCGTCTGCAGGTGGCGATCGTCAATGAGGCCGGCGAAGCCGGTGCCGCCATCTCGCAGCAGATCGAGGCTTCCGCGCCTTTTGGCACAGAAATCGTCGCCGATCTTGACCAAGCCGTGTCCGCGATGGACAGCGGAGACTATTCGATGGTAATCCGTATTCCGGCCGACTTCGCGGCGTCGCTTCAACAAGGCTCGGCCAAGCTCGTCTACACGATCAATCAGGGGACGTCCGAAGTGGCGGCCGCGATGATGGAAGGCGCGGCCTCGCAGCTGACCGAAGGCATGAATACGGCGATTGCCGGAGGAAGCGCGAGTATGCCGGTACAGGCCGAAATCGTCAAGACGCATGACCAGGGCAACTTTGCCGTTACCATGCTGCCGATGATCCTCGGCTTCATTCCGTATATCGCGATGATGACCATGAATATCCAGTTCAATATTACGGCGCAGATCATGAAGCACCGTACAGGAAAATGGGCGGTTTTCTGGAGCCGCCAGCTGCTTCTGCTGCTGATCTGCGCCGCCGCTCCGCTTGTGATCGTGAGCGTGGCCCGGCTGTTTGTAGAGCCGGCCGCACCGCTGTGGAGCATGTGGCTGATGCTCGGCTGCGTCTTCCTGGCAAGCGCCTGCCTGACCCAGATGAGCTTCGCGCTGCTGGGCAACGTCGCCCCGCTGTTCAATGTGGCGCTTGTGCCGCTTCAGCTCATGACGGCGGGCAATATTATTCCGGCGGCCATGCTGGCGCCGTTTTATCGGCATCTCGGCAGCTTCCTGCCGGCGCCAAACGGTATTCAGGGCTTTATGCGTCTGATCTACAACGGAGACGGAGCGGGTGTGTTCGCCTGGCATCTGCTGCTGATCGCGCTGGTTACCTGGGCGATTACGCTGCTGCGGACCTATCTGCAGCCGGCGAACCCGGTTCCGGCGGCCGCTGCGCAGCAGACAGGCGCTCCGGGCAAACCGTCTGCGGCTCACTGACAGGCTGAAAGGTAAGGCGGCAAGGATGAAGCCGGCACAGCCGGCACGAGAAGCGGGCACTCTCCAGCAGAGTGCCCGCTTTTTTTGTGTATACACGAAAACCCGGCGGCAGGCGGAAAAGTTGATTTTGGCGGATAGAGCGGTTAATATAGAAAAAAGAATGATAGATATAACTATCAAAAGATAGTTTATATGATCGTATCTGGAGTTGTATCTGCAAAAGGAGATTCGACGAATCGGCCGGCTTCGGAGCCGGAAAAGGCTGCGCGGTGCAGGGGAATCAGGGCGGTAGATCGTCGATAACGAAACGGGCCTGCGCCCTGAAGGAGGATCACCTATGAAAATCGAAACGGGTTACGGCAGCATCCGCGTAGCCGAGAAGGCGCTTCAGAAGATTGTAGCCGGCGCGCTGGCGCAGACGGAGGGCATCGTGCTCAAGGAAGAGGAGGCCGCGGGAACTCCGGAGCGGCTTCGTGCAGCCGCCAAAAGCGGCCGGATCGCGCTGCATATCCGCGAAACGACGCTTGATGTGGAGCTTCGGGTCGATATGCGGTTCGGTGTGCGCATCCCCGAAGTCTGCCGGCATCTCAAGCAAAATGTCCGTACCGGGATCGAGACGCTGGCCGGATTTACCGTCGGAACGGTAACGATTATCGTCGAGAGTCTGATCGGAAAACGGGTCGACCGGGGCGGGGAAGCTCTGACTATTCAATAGAAACCAAGGAGAGTGTTCTGTCATGCCGACAATCGTAAAAGCCGATCCGAGTTCACCGGTAGGCGCCAAGCTGCCCATGATGGCGATGGGAGGAACGGCAAATACCCTGATCGGCAGCCGCAACGACCGGAAGGTGCAGCGCATCATGCGCAAGCCGTGGCGCGCGGGCGGCAACCGCTTCAGCCACGAGTACGCTTATGAAGCCGAGCATGCAGACGAAACGATGGGCGTTGTCACCTGCTGGCTTGTATCGGATTGAAGGAAGGGCTCGGCGATGAGTTCCATATCGCGGCCCTGGCGGCCATGCCGCAGAGCCGGGGTCTTGGAACCGGATCGAAAATGATCGCTTTTGCCGAAGAAGAAGCTCTCCGCCAGCGATTTACGGCCTGCTCGCTCACGGTCAGTCTCGGAAATCCGGACGCCAAACGGCTGTACGAACGGCTCGGTTACCGCGTCACGGAAGAACTGCCCGGCATGTCGCTGCAGCGGATGCGCAAAGCGCTGATCTGAGCCCGGAGAAGATCCCGACCGTGCCTCCTGCCGATTTGGGGAATGAGTTTTTTCGGGACTTGAGCTTTTGCTCCCCGGAACACATAATAGACACAGAACCTACATCGGGAATGGAGCGTCAACTTTTGAAAACATTCAAGAAAGTCTATATCGAAATCACGAGCGTCTGCAATTTGTCCTGCCATTTCTGCCCGCCGACAGCCCGTCAGGCCAAGTTCATCAAGCCCGAGACCTTCGCGCAGATTCTGGACAAGATCGATCCGCATACGAACCATATCTATCTGCATGTCAAAGGCGAACCGCTGCTGCATCCGAAGATCGATGTGCTGCTGGATTTGGCGCATGAACGCGGCTTCCACGTCAATATCACGACAAACGGCACCTTGATTGCCAAGAACCGCGACAAGCTGCTGGGCAAGCCGGCGCTGCGCCAGATGAACTTTTCGCTGCACAGCTTCGACGGCCACGCCGGTTCGACCGACCGCAACGGCTACCTGGCCGATATCCTCTCGTTCGTGCGCGACGCTTCGGAGCATGAAGTGTCGGGCAAGCTGATCTTCTCGTTCCGCCTGTGGAATCTCACCGAAGACAATATGACCAATGCCGCACGCAGCCGCAACCGCGAGACGCTGGAGCTGATCGAGCGCGAATACGATCTGGATTACCGGATCGAAGAACGGTTCGAGCGCGGCAAAGGGCTCAAGGTCTCGGGCAACGTCTATCTGAATCAGGATCACGAGTTCCAGTGGCCGAGCCTCAGCGCGCCGGAAGACGACGGCAAAGGGTTCTGCCACGCGCTGCGGAGCCATGCGGCTATTCTGGTCGACGGTACGGTTGTTCCGTGCTGCCTGGACGGAGAAGGCGTCATCAACCTCGGCAACGTTCTCGAGCAGGAGTTTTCCGAGATCGTGGAGAGCAAACGCGCCAACGATATCGTGTACGGATTCTCGCGCCGCGAGGCGGTAGAGGAGCTGTGCCGGAAGTGCGGGTACCGGAAGCGGTTCGGGGCTTGACGCAGAAGGAACAGTACGGCATGAAGGATCCATCAACAGAAGGAGGAGCTGCATGGAACAAGTTACCCTTGAACGGATGAACGAAGACGAATTCCGGTTGTTCAGAGCCCGTTCGGTCGTGGAATTCGCCCGGGACAAAGTGACGGCCGGCACCTGGACGGAAGAAGAATCGCTGGAGCTGTCCGAGGCCGTTTACCGCAAATACCTGCCGGACGGCGTACAGACGAAAGAGCATTATCTGTACGTGATCCGTTACGGAGCCGAGCCGACGAATATCGGCAGTGTCTGGCTGCACGTATCGGATGCGCCGGCGGGAACGCGTGCTTTTCTGTACGACATTATCCTCGAAGAATCGTACCGGGGCAGAGGCCTGGGACAGGCTACGATGCGTGTGCTCGACGAGGCGGCGCGTGCGCTGGGAGCTTCGACGATCGGTCTGCATGTATTCGGACATAATCCGACCGCCCTGCATGTCTATCAAAAGGCCGGGTACGCGATTACCGATTACCAGATGGAGAAGAAGCTGTAAGCCGGAAGACTTGAGGCATATACGAGCAAAAGCCTGACCCCTGCCCGAAGAACGGGCAGACGGTCAGGCTTTTTTCGGCGGATCAGGCTTTGCCGTGAAGAGTAATCAGATAGCCGTCCGGGTCGGCAAAAGTAAAGGTGCGCCCAAAAGGCCCATCAATCGGCGGAGAAGCAATCGCTACGCCCGCGGCCAGAAGCCGATCATGGATGTCCTGCGAATCGGGAGCCTGAAGCCACAGCGCGACGCCAAGTCCGGGCCGGGTGCCCGCGCCGAAGCCGACACCCGGGATCCGGTCGCGAAGAGCAAAGGCGATAGGCTTCGTCTCAAAGACTACGGCATGAGGAGGTCCCGCCTGCGAGCGAACCAGCCCAAGATGGTGTTGATAGAATTCGGCAGAACGTTCGAGATCGCTCACCTGCAAGGAAATAAAATCGGGTCCGGTTACTGACATGATAGCCTCCTGGGTATAAAAGTTTATTCTTTCGATGGGAATATCCGTATCCTACCAACCTGCTGCTGACAGCAGTGTGTCAGTAACCTTTGATTCAAAATAATCGATTTAGTTTTCGTATTCGCAAATCCGAGTCGTCCGCTTTGCTTTACGGAACCTTTTTTCTCTATAATAGAAGAAAGATCGGGACTGGACAGCGGAAGGGATGAGCGAATAATGAGGAAAAAAGCGATCGACGCGTTCGTCAGAAACGAACGCGAGGAGAAACTTGCGGCCTGGGCGGATGGTCTGGCGGAACGTTTCGCCGGGCGTGCGGCCAAACATGACCGCGAAGGTTCGTTTCCGTTCGAAAATTTCGAAGAACTCAAAGCGGCCGGGTACGCCAAGCTGACGCTTGCCCAAGAGCAGGGCGGCGACGGAGTATCTTTGTACGAGTGGCTGCTCGTGCAGGAACGCATCGCGCGCGGCGACGGTTCGACCGCGCTCAGCGCCGGCTGGCACGGAGGCATGATGCTGCACTACCGCGAGACGGATATTTGGCCGGAGCCGAGTTATTCCGACTTCTGCCGGGACGTGGTCGGTTTGGGTGCCATGGTCAACAAATTCGCCAGCGAACGCGCGACCGGCAGCCCGACCCGCGGAGGACGTCCGCAGACGACAGCCGTGCGCGTCGAAGGCGGCTGGAAACTGGCGGGCCGCAAAACGTACAGTACGCTTGGTCCGCTGCTGACGGACTATATCGTCAGCGCGGGAATCGACAATTCGCCGGAAGTCGGCGATTTCATCATCAGACTCTGCGCGTTGAACGGTGCAGACGTTACCGCCAGCGAATCGGCGGAAGCGCCTGCACCGGCCGGATCGCCGTTCGCTCCGGGCGGAGCGGCACTGCCCGGCGAAGCGGAAATTGCGCGGCGGGCCGAAGTTTCTCAGCGACGGGCGGCCGAACTTCGTACGGCCGCCGGCGTAACGCTGGAAGAAACATGGGATACCCTGGGCATGCGCGCGACCGGCAGCCACGATATCATTCTGGACGGAGTGTTCGTACCGGACGCACAAGTCATGGGAATTTATACACCGGGCCAAACCAAAGGCAGCATCGACGACGGGGACGGATGGATGCTCCATATTCCGGCCTGCTATCTCGGCATCGCGTACGCGGCGCGGGATTACGCGCTGAACTTCGCCAAGACGTATACGCCGAACAGCCTCAAGGAACCGATCTCCGCCCTGCCGCATATCCGGCAGTGGCTCGGCCAGATCGACAGCGAGCTGCGCCTGGCGCGCACGGCTCTGTACGATATCGCCGACCGCTGGGACCGTCTGCCGGAAGAACGGGCTTCGATGCGCCCGGAATTCGGCTGGGTCAAATACAATGCCACCCACCTGGCCGCGCAGGTCGTCGACAAAGCGATGAAGATCGTCGGCGGAGCCAGTTTGTCGAGAAACTTACCGCTGGAACGGTACTACCGCGATGTGCGGGCCGGTCTGCACAATCCTCCGATGGAAGATGCGGTGCTCCAGACGCTGGCACGTACGGCCCTAGACGAGTAGACGAGTAAAAGAGATCCGCCGCGGATGCGGCGGGTTTTTTTGTGTCCGGAATTCTGATAGAATAAATGTTGAAGAATAGGGGAACGTTTATTCGCTTTTTTGTAAAGAAATCGGCTTTTGGGCCGCAGCCGCGAGGAGGAACCACTATGAAGCTGACCGCAATCGTCAAAAGTTCCGGCCGCAAACGGGGAATCGCCGGGCGCGAGCTGGACCTTCCCGGCATGCCGCGCACGCTGCGCGAATTGATCGAACAAACGGCGCGGCTGATGGTCGAAGAATTCGCAGGGAAGAAGACAACCGGCAATCTGCTGCCTTATCTCACCGAACAGGAGATCGGCGAAGAGGCAGGCAGCGGACGGATCGGTTTCGGGGCCGTGTACGGGGAGAAATCGCCGGATGCCGATCAGGCGGTATCGGCCGCGATCCTGGCTTTTGAAGACGGGCTGTACCGCGTCTTTGTACGCCGCGAAGAAGTCACCGGTCTCGATGTGCCGCTCACGCTTGCGGACGGGGACGAAGTTGTATTTATGCGCTTTACGATGCTGGCCGGCGGCTATTGGGGCCGCTGACCGGATCGAACCCAGCGATCGAGGAGGCGAACGAATCATGAACGAAGAAGAGCGCATGAGGCAGGAGGAACGTTATTTCGAAGGCTTGAAGAGCCGGGCGCAGGAGCTTGGGGAACCCCACGCCGAAATTGCGGCCTGTCTGTACGAAATTTCCGGGAACGGCTATGTCCACGAGAATCAGGAAAGCGTGCGGGAGATGCGCCGGCTGCTTCTGAAGCGGGCCGAAGGTCATCCCGACACCCTGTTCAAGCCGCTGGAAGAAGCCGTATCCGTATGGATCGGGGACGAAGCCGGGCAGCGGGTACGCCGGATGGCGGAGCAGGCTGCCGACTATCCGTATGCGGTCGGCTACATGCGTCGTCCATTCCGGACTTCGGATCTATCCGCCCATTTGACGCGCATCCTGTCGCAGATCGTCGGACAGATGTGGCTGCAGGCTTCGGACTTCTCGCTGGACGACTATCTGACGCAGCGGGATTATTCGAGCGAGCGGACACGGGCTTTTTACCGGATCAGCCATACGCTTCCCGATCTGATCGCGCAGAAGCTCGACGCCAACGAGGCCGGGGTCGAGTCGGCGTTGCGGGATATCGTGCTCGGCGAGAACCAGACGGCCCTGCTCAGCCGCGAGATGATTGCCGGCATGCTGATGAGCCACCGCCCGGATCTGCACAAGAGTGTCGGAGATCTGCTCGTGGCGGCTCGCCTGCAGGAAGGACTGCGGCAGTCGATCGTGGAGAGCATGGATTTCGGTACACCGGAAGCGTTCCTGTATCTGCTGAGGCTGATTCTCGACAACGGATTCGTTCGTTATGCTTCGATTGTCCGCGCCGCCGGGGTCTGGACCGGGGTGCCTTTCGAAGCGGACGATCAGCGGGTGGTTACCAAGATGCTGGAACGGCTCTATACGGCGCTGGTCGACGCGCAGACGAGAGCCGATTGGCTGGACTCGAGCAATGCCCAGGAAGTTTATGTATCCCTGTTCGCCCAGGCGCTGGTCGAAGAAGCGGAGCTTCCGGGGCAGGTGCGCCGCATTATGGCGGGGAGCGAACATTACCGCAAGGTTGCGGCTCAATATGTCCTCTCGATGAGCCAGCATGCGGAACTTAAATACGCTTCGGCCGTCGAACTGCTGTACAGCGAAGAGCGTGATCCGGAGCTGCTGTATTGGATGCTGGTCAATTATACATATGAGTATAACGTCAATTGGACGATGGAAGACGATGAAGAATCGTTTCGGATGGGCACCGGACTCCGCAGACTTGGACTGGAGGAAGCGCCCGGGCTCGAAGACAAGGAAGAACGCCGCAGACAATTCGAGGCTTTCGCCGCCCTGCTGCAAAACGGCCCGGCCAAGCCGGTGAGCGGGACGTCCGGGGCGCTTGCTTTTCTGCCTTATGCCTACGATCCGTCCCAGGTGCTGCGCAAAATGATGTATCTGACCGCTTACGATATGGACGCGGAATGGACGGAGCGCTTGATCGGACTGTCGGGTTCGATGAGCGCCGACAACCGGCACGATCTGCTGAAGTTTTTCCTGATGGAGCCGGAGTCCGAGGTGCAAAGAGGATTTATTTTCGATACGCTGACGGACAAAAACATCCGCAACCGCGAGACGGCGCTCAAACGGGCAAGGACGCTCGAACTGAACGACAGCGAGCTTCGGCGCGTCGAGGCCGTGCTGAAGCTCAAGACGGGCTCGCTTCGGCAAAGCGCGACCGCCCTGCTGCTGAGCCAACCCCGGGCAGCGCTCGCAAGGACGCTGGACCGTCTGCTCGGCGCCAAGTCGGAGCTGCAGCGTCTGGCCGGTCTGGAGCTGCTGACGGAACTGTCCTCGGACGGAGAGCGCGCGGAAGATTACGAAGCGCTTCTTCCTCTTGCCGCCAAGGTGGCTCATCCGACGCCGAAGGAAGAACAGCTGCTGCAGAAGCTGGAGTCGCCTGCGGAGCGCAGCTTGTATACCGCCGAGAAAGGATTCGGTCTGTACGATGCGCATACGACCGAGCCGTGGCTGCTGGAGTCCTCGGGTCCGCAGGGCGAGTTCGGCCGGATCTTCTCGCTGGACGCGGAACGGGGCGAAGCGTTTATCCGCGGTCTGGATGAGCGGATTCATGAGCTGCGCGATACCGAATACGAAGTGGAATATTACGCGGAAGCCAAGGAAAAACTGCTGCTCGGCGCCGAATTCCGTCCGCTGTCCTACAACCGCGCCGGTTCTCACAATGCGGCTCTGGAGCAGGACTACAAGCGCGAGTCCGTACTGGATAACTATCCGCTGGCCGAAGAATGGCGGACCTACCTCGAAGAAAGCGGCCTGGGACCGGAAGAACGGCTTGCCCTGTACATGATAGCGGAAACGAAGTCGTTTGCCGGCATGCTGAGCGACCATTACAGCGAATTCGCCGCCCATTACGATTATCAGAAAATGCAGCGGCTGCCTTTCCTGTCGGATTGGCGGGAAGACTATGTAAGCGGCCTTTATCCGCTCGAGACCTTAAGGACGTTCTGGAAAATTCTCGACGAATGCCGTTATCCCGCCGCGGTCAGCCTGCTGATCGGCGCTTTTCTCGAGGACAGCGAGCCGGAAGTTTCCTACGAAGCGGCGGCTTCGGCCATGGAACGGCTGTTTGCCGAGTTTCCCGAGGATGCGCCGGGCAAAGACCGTCCCGCCTGGCTGGTGATAGCCAATGACTGGATGGCTCTCGTGCGCCGAAGAGTCTACGACGACGCTTCGTTCAAACGCAGCATCTCCCTGAGTTTCCGGTTCGACCAGACGCGCCGATCGTTCGACGAGCAGAGAGGTTCGTCTCTCGATATCCGCATGCTGTTCAAAGCCCACACGATGGGTCTGATCGGCGACAACGAAATCTATAAGCAGCTGCTCGGCAGCGAAGCCAACTATCTGCTTCGCAATATGACGTCCAGTCCGCCGGAAGAGCTTAAGCGGAGCGAACCGCTGCAGAAGATTCTGCGCAGCGTGGTCGACCGGCTGCTGGAGATCGAACTGGCGCGGGGAGACCTTGCGACCGAAGCGACTCCGCTTACCTTTTCCCTGCTGCGGATCGAAGGCATGGAAGCATTCATCCGGATTCTGGTCAGCCTCGGCGGCGAGACGTTTGTCCGCGGCTATATTTACGGTTACGGCGACAGCCTGACGAAGAAGGAGTCGCTCAGCGATCTGCTCAAGAACTGCCATCCGGCCAAAAGCGACGATGCGGCCAAACTGGCGGAGAGTCTTGTGGGTACGGGGATTTCGGAGCAGCGTCTGCTCGAAGCCGCCATGTACGCTCCGCAGTGGATCGAGATTGTGGCCGAATATCTGGACTGGCCGGGACTTCGCAGCGCCGCCTGGTATTTCCATGCGCACATCAACGAAAGCTTCTCGGCGGAAAAAGAAACGATCGTCGCGCATTATTCGCCGATCACGCCGCAGGAATTCAACGATGGAGCGTTCGATGTCCAGTGGTTTGAAGAAGCGTACGAGGCGATCGGAGCCGAGCGCTTCAAGCAGCTGTACGATTGTGCCAAATACATCTCGGGCGGCTCCAATCACCGCCGTTCGCAGCTGTTCGCGGATGCGGTACTGGGCAGGCTTAAGCTTGACGAGATTCGTGCTCAGGTGGCCTCCAAGCGAGGCAAAGACCAACTGCTGGCGTACAGTCTGATCCCGCTTGCCAAGAATCGGGAGAAAGATCTGCGCGAGCGTTACGATTATATCCAGAAGTTCCTGCTGGAAAGCCGCCAGTTCGGCGCCCAGCGCCGGGCCAGCGAAAGCGCGGCGGGCCGGATCGCGCTCGGCAACCTGGCCAGAAGCGCCGGTTATGCCGATGCCACGCGGCTGCAGTGGGATATGGAAGCAGGCAAAATGGACGAGCTGCGCGTCCATATGCAGCCGACCGAAATCGGCGATGTGCGGATGAAGCTGACGATCAACGATCGCGGACTGCCGGAGATCGAAGCGGAGAAGAACGGCAAACCGCTCAAATCGATCCCTTCGCGTCTGAACAAGGACGAGCATGTGCTGCGGCTAAAAGAAATCAAGACCGACCTGACCGAACAGCATCGGCGCTTCGTCCGCGAGCTGGAGCGCTCCATGGAAACGGAGGCGGTGTTCCGCGTATCCGAACTGCTCAAGCTGCACGGCAATCCCGTCGTCTCGCCGCTGCTGGATACGCTGGTCTTCCGTTTGGCGGATAAGACGGCGGAACGGCCGAAACTTGGCTATTTCCGGGCCGAAGAATCGGCGCTGGCCGATATCGAGAGCGGCGCGGGACTGCCGCTGCAGGCCGAAGCGGAGCTGGTGGTGGCCCACCCCGTCGATCTGTATGCGAGCGGACAATGGTCTTTGTTCCAGCGGAACTTGATCAAACGGGGTCTGCGGCCGGAACAGGCGCAGGCGCAGCGCCAGCCGTTCAAGCAGATCTTCCGTGAGCTGTACCTGCCGAATGCGGACGAGAAAGCCGCGGTCTTGTCGTCTTCCCGGTATGCGGGACATCAGGTACAGCCGAGCCGCACGGTCGCGCTGCTGCGCGGACGGGGCTGGACGGTCAGCTACGAAGAAGGACTGCAGAAGGTCGACTACGGACGCAATGTGATCGCGACGCTGTACGCGATGGCGGACTGGTTCTCTCCGGCGGATACGGAAGCGCCGACGCTCGAGCAGATTCAATTCAGCGACCGCCGTACGCACAAGCCGCTTCCGCTTGCCGGTCTTCCGCCGGTGCTGTTCTCCGAAATCATGCGCGACGCGGATCTTGTCGTGAGCATGGCGCATGTCGGCGGCGTCGATCCGGAAGCCAGCCTGACCACAATCGAGCTGCGCACGGCGATCGTGCGCGAGTCGCTGGATCTGCTCGGCACGGAGAATGTCCGTCTGGACGGCAGTTATGCCCGGATCGACGGAACGCTCGGCGAATATGCCGTGCATCTGGGCAGCGGGATCGCCTATAAGCAGGCGGCAGGCGCCCTGAATATCATTCCGGTGCATGGCGGTCAGCGCGGCCGTTTCTTCCTGCCTTTCCTCGACGAAGATCCGCGCACCGCGGAGATCCTGTCGAAGATCGTGCTGCTGGCCGAAGATACGAAGATCAAAGACCCGCAGATTCTGGAGCAGATCCGGGGCTGAGTCCAAGGTCCAATCCCAGCAGCCGGTCGATCCAGGCCTGCAGGCGCTGCTGCCGGAGCGGCTCAGTCTCGTCGATCGGCATCAGGAGATGGCGCTCTTCGGGCGGCAGCAGCGGGATAAGCCTCAGGGCGATCTTGTCGCCGTCGCCTTCGGATTGGCCCGCGTAATGGACATACAGCGCTTCGCCGGCGAGCGTATGCGTGATCAGGAAAGAAAATTCCAGTTCGCCCCGCACCGCTTCGGCGTGTGCGCGGATATTCGGATTTCCGAACGCATGCGTGCCTTTGAGTTGGCGGAACTTGTACAGAAACCCGTCCAGTTGGGCTTGGGTCAGATGATAATCCTCGGCAAAATAGCGTTCGAACGGCCGGCCGGGAGAAGTGTCGAAGGTTTCGAGATTCAAGATCAGCTCTGCGCCTTTGCGCAGAACCGGATGGGTGTAATCGGTCTGCGGCGCTTCAGAGACATAAGGTTTCAACAATGTGCGGACCAAATGGTCCATGTTGCCGTGGTCCAGGTCGGCACCGAAGGTGATGAGCAGCCTCCGGCTGCCCGCGCTTGGGGAATCAGGGATATCGTTCCCTCCTTTGTACATGATTTTTCGCAGTCGGGGATTCGGGGATTTGAACGCCCGGAAGCCGCTTTTCGTTACGGCCCGAACTGCCGATTTTTAAATTTTCTGACCCGTCGGGTCTTTTGCGGGGTAATCATAGTTAGAGGCTGACCCGCCGGACCTTACCGGACGGGTGCAGCCGCGCGATCACGGAAGGAGTGTGCTTTTATGGCAAAATCGATTATGGGAAAAGTCCGTTCGAACACGCAGGGGGAAGGCAGAGCGACGCTCGGCACCTATCTGTTCGATTGTCTGAAAAAAGAAGGCGTGACGGAAGTGTTCGGCGTGCCGGGCGATTATAACTTCACGCTGTTCGATACGCTCGAGAGCCGGGAAGGCATCAAGGCGGTACCGACCCGCAATGAGCTGAACGGAGGTTACGCGGCCGACGCTTACGCGAGAATCAAAGGATTGGCGGCACTGATTACGACGTTCGGCGTCGGCGAACTGAGCGCGGTCAATGCGCTTGCCGGCGCCTACAGCGAGAATGTGCCGGTGATCCATATCGTGGGGTCGCCGAAATCCGAGAAACAGAAGCAGCATAAACTCATGCACCACACGCTGATGGACGGCGATTACGATGCGTTCCGGCGCGTGTACGAGCCAATCTCCGCTTATACGGCCGTGCTGACGCCGGCCAACGCGATGGCGGAGATTCCGAAAGCGATCTTTATTGCCAAAGAGACCAAGAAACCCGTCTATTTGTCGGTAGCGCTGGATCTGGTCGATCAGCCGATCGCGACAAAGGCGGCGAAGATCGAACCGTTAAAGACCAGCGAGTCTTCGCTGAAATCGGCGTCGAAGCACGCGCGCAAGCTGCTCAAGTCCGCCAAGCAGGTCGTACTGCTCAGCGATGCCAAGGTCAAAAGCTGGAAATGGGAGCCTCTGGTCCGCGAGCTGTCGGAACGGATGCAGATCCCGGCCGCTTCGACGATCATGGGCAAAGCGGGCTTTGACGAGAGCCATCCGAATTACGTCGGGATGTACGGAGGGAAGCTTGCCAGCGAGAAAGTACGGGAACTCGTGGAACAGGCCGACTGCCTGATCGCCGCGGGCCATGTGCCGTCCGACATCAATCTGGGCGGCGAGACCGCCCGGTTGAATCCGAAGAAGATGATCGTCGTCCAGCCGGAATCCGTCACGATCGGCGGACATATTTATACGGATATTCGGGGCGAAGACATGCTGCGCGAATTGGCCGGCATGGGCCTGACGGCGGAACAGCCGATCCCGGCCGCCGAACATCCGTACAACAGCGGCACGCAGCTCGACGGCAGCAATCCGCTCGTCTCCAAAGAGTATTATCCGCTGATTCAGCGGCTGCTGCAGCCGGGCGATATCGTCATCGCCGAGACGGGATCGTTTGCCTACGGTCTGGCACAGACACGGCTGCCGCAGGGAGCGAATTATATCGGCCAAGCGGGTTGGCAGAGTATCGGCTATGCGACTCCGGCGGCATTGGGCGCTTCCATGGCCGCACCCAAACGCCGTGTGCTGCTCTTTACCGGCGACGGTTCGCTGCAGCTGACCGTACAGGAGATCAGTTCGATGATGGAATACGGCTGCAAGCCGATCATCTTCGTACTCAACAACGGCGGGTACACGATCGAGAAAGTGCTGAACTTCCGCGTGCCGGTCGAGCGCCAGCCGTACAACGAGATCCCGGGCTGGAATTATACGAAGCTTGTCGAAGCCTTCGGCGGAGACGCTTATACGCAGCGCGTCGCCACAATCGGCGAACTGGCCCGTGCTTTCCGCGAAGCGGATATGCAGCGCCAGAACAAGCTGTGCCTGATCGAGATGATCGCGTCCGACGAGATGGACGCTCCGGAATCCCTGCTTTTGTTGGGCGAGGAGATGAAGAAGCAGGAAAAAGGCAAATAAAAGCCGACTTTTCCTTACCGTGCGGTATTCCCGCATGCCGGCGAAGCCGGGTATCCCTCCTGGAGGGACATCCGGCTTCGCTTTTTAATTTTTGAACAAGAAATGCGCGGCTATCCTGTAACTTTAGGAGGGGTACCGGCGTCTATATGGGTAATGCGCCGTTTGGGCGTTTTGGACACTTTACGGATAAGGAGAGGTTACGGGGTGGGAAAAGGATGAAGGCAAACATGCGGGCGGGATATGCAAAAGCTTGGATCGCGGCAGTGCTTGCTTTGGCGGCGGTGTTTTTCTTGTCGGTTCAAGTCGGTCATGCGGCTTCGGGTACGAAGATCGTGCTTAACGACAGGGAAGTGACCGGTGCCAGAGACGTATTGACCGTGAAAGGAACAACGATGGTGCCGATCCGGGTCATCTCGGAGGAACTCGGTTATCCGGTCGGATGGAATTCGGCCAGCCGGCAGGTGACGGTAGGCAGTTCCGGCGATACGCTGACCCTTACGCTCGGCAGCACATCGGCGTCCGCGCCGGAAGGAACCATTGCGCTGGAACAGGCTCCTTTTTCGCAGGGGAATACGACTTATGTGCCGCTGCGCCTGGTCGGCACCGAGATGGGACTGCAAGTCAAATGGGACAATCGGGCGAAGACGGTGTTCTTGCAGTCGCCTCCGCCGATCGAAGGGCCGGATGGATCCGGACCGAACGATGACGTCGATCCGCCGGCTCCCGTTCCGGGAGGCAGCCAGCAGACGGCGGCGCAGGTCGAGCAGATCAGCTTCAGCGAGAACCGGTTGATGATCGGCGTAAGCGGCAGCGCGGAACCGAAAGTCTCCAAAGCGGATTCGCCGAACCGGATCATTGTCGATCTGAACAATACCTCGTTCAGTCCTGTGTTTGCCGAAGGGCAGGGGCTGCTGATCGGACAGCAGGGACAGATCGCGGTAAGCGGTTCGCCCGACGTGACGGGAATCCGGTTCGCGCTGAACAATGATTCGCCGATGAGGGTACGCGTCGTGATCGATCTAAGCAAAGCCGGAAATTACGAAGTCTACCGGGAAGGCAGTCTGATCTTCGTCGATCTGAACAAGCCGCAGGGCCCTTCGACGCCGGGAATCGGCGACGACGGGAAGAAAGTGGTCGTGATCGATGCCGGACACGGAGGCAAAGCGACGGGCGCGATCTACAGCGGAGGACCGACGCTTACGGAAAAAGAAGTCAATATGGACATGGCGCTCAAAGTGGAGGCGCTGCTCAAGCAAGTCGAAGGTCTGGACGTCATCATGACGCGCAGCGACGACACGGATGTCTCGCTGCAGGGACGGGTCGAGATCGCGGAGAGCGTCGATGCCGACGTTATGGTATCCATCCATGCGAACAGCATGCCGAAAGGAACCAAGCCGACAAGCGGGACCGAAACGCTGTATACCAAGCCGGAGAGCAAGAAGCTGGCCGAGACCATCCACAAGTATGTGATCGTCGCAACCGGCCTGCCGGACCGCAAAGCCAAGTATCAGAACCTGCATGTCGACCGCGAATCGAGCATGCCGACGGCTCTGGTCGAGACCGGATTCCTGTATGCCGGAGGCGATGTCGACAAGATTACCGATCCTGCCTGGCAGAATCGGGTAGCGGAAGCGATTGCCCGGGGAATTACGGAGTATCTGGGATTGTAGAAGTAGCAGCTTGAACAGTCTTCCATGTTTATAAATGAGCCCGTGCCGGTCTGATCGCAGACCGGCGCGGGCTTTTGTTTCGTCTGCGCCGCCCGAATTTGGAAAAAGCGGAAGAGCATCCGCGAAAAAGAATGTACGGAACCTTTTTCCGGGGTAAAAGAATAAAGACCGAAGCGGCAGTCGGCCGCGGACGGCATACGACAAGGAGGGCGCCCCATGGACAGACTGAAAACAAAACGGCTCTTCGCGTTCCTGCTCGCTTTCGCGGCAGCCGGCCTGGCTTCGGGCACGCTGCTTGGCTTGATGCTCAAAGGAGCCCAGCTCTACAGCGGACACCGGGTATACCGGCTGCTGCTGAACACGGATTATATCCCGGTGTTGAACCGGGTCCGATTGGACGAAGTGACGGAATTCGGGATTCATTTGGTGATTTCCGCGCTGCTGTGCATGGTTCTCGGTCTGCTGTGGCAAAAAAGAGCGCGGCGCATACTCCTGTCCACGAACGAAATGATTTTCGTGACGGCGCTTATCGGCGGCGCGGTGGGTCTGCTGCTCTATCCGACAACGCTGCTGTCCGCCGGAGGCACGCCCCCGATCGACAGCCTGTCCGCTTGGGGCTGGTGGCTGGCCGCGCATTTGCTGTACGGTGCCGCATCCGGTCTTTTGCTTCGTGCCATTCTCCTCGCTCAAAATCTTCAGGCGAAAAACAAATAAACGAATAATCGAAACGTTTTTGTCCGAAAAGCCGTTTTCTCTTGCACGAACAAGCATACGCGCCGCTGCGCCAATTGTAAAACTAATATTAAAATTCTTATCAAAAATGGTGACACAGCCGAACGATTGCCTTATAATTTAGTCAATTCGGCAGTAAAACAGCACGAAAAAATACTGATACAAGGAGGGTTCGGTTATTCTATCCCTGCAGGAAGTCAGCAAAACGTATACGGCGCAGGGCCAGATATTTCGGGCCGTCCTTCCCGTTAGCATGGAGATCGAGACGGGCGGCATCCACGGCATTATCGGAACAAGCGGAGCGGGCAAGTCGACGCTGCTGCGGTTGATGAATCTGCTGGAACGGCCCGATACCGGGAAGGTCCTGCTGGAAGGACGCGATCTGACCGCCATGAAAGAGCGCGAACTGCGGGAAGTCCGCCGTTCGATCGGGATGATCTTTCAGCAGTTCAATCTGGTCCATAACCGGACCGTGTACGGCAATGTGGCCTCGGCGCTGGAACTTTCGAGAACACCCAAGAAAGACCGGGACCGCCGGATCAGAGAAGTGCTGCAGTTCGTGGGACTCGAAGACAAGACGGGGCAGTATCCGGCAAGGCTCAGCGGCGGACAGAAGCAGCGCGTGGGCATTGCGCGTGCGCTGGCCAGCAGTCCCAAGCTGCTGCTCTGCGACGAGCCGACCTCGGCGCTCGATCCGCAGACGACGGAAGACCTGCTGAACGTCCTGCTGCATATCAACCGGACGCTAGGCGTGACGATCGTGATCGTAACCCATGAGATGGAAGTGGTGCGGCAGATCTGCAGCAGTGTATCCGTTATGGAAATGGGCGAAGTGATCGATACGTTCGCTCTGCCGAAACGCGCGGAAGAAGGCATCCGTCCGAAGCTGTCGTACCGGGAGCAAATTCTCGGCACGATAGACAAGGAGGAGAAGTCATGAGTGTGGATCGATTCATGGAAATCTGGGCACAGTATCACGAACAGATCTGGGAAGCGATCGGACAGACGTTTTATATGGTCGGGATGTCGACGATTGCGGCTGTAATTCTGGGCATTCCGCTTGGAACGCTCATCTATTTGACCCGGCCGGGTGAGATGCTGGCAAACCGTACCGCCTCGGCTTTTCTGAACACGCTTGTCAATGTCATCCGCTCTTTCCCGTTCCTGCTGCTGGTCGTATTCATGTTCCCGATCACCCGGGCCATAGTCGGAACGACGATCGGGACGACGGCCGCGACTCTTCCGCTTGCGATCGTAGCCATTGCCGGATATTCGAGGCTGGTCGAACAGGCCCTTGTGGAAGTCCCGCGCGGCGTTGTGGAAGCGGCCCGTTCAATGGGAGCTTCCCGGCTGGAAATCGTGTACAAGTTTCTGTATGTGGAAGCCCGCTCGGGTCTTGTGCTCGGTTTGACCACCTCCATTGTCAGCTTTATTTCGTATTCGACGGTCGTCGGCATTGTCGGCGGCGGCGGCGTGGGCGACTTCGCGATCCGCTACGGCTATCAGCGCTTCGAGATGGACGTTACGGTCTGCATGATCGTTTTGATGGTTCTGCTGGTCCAGATTGTACAGGTCGCCGGCAGCGCCTTGTCGCGCCGGATCGACAAACGTTAACGGAAGCAAGAGAAATCCTAGAGACCGTATGGCCATAACACTATCATTCAGGGGGTACATCGTTATCATGAAAAAGTCTTTGATTCTTGTTCTGACCGCACTGTTTCTTATTCTGGCAGGCTGCGGACAAAGCGCTTCGACTCCGGCGGACAAACCGGCCGACAAAGGCGCCAAAGAAGCCGCCGCTCCCGAAACTACGGAAAACAAAGAATTGACCACGCTGAAAGTCGCTTCGCTGCCGGCTCCGATGGACGCGATTCTGCTGCTCGTCAAGCCGCTGCTCGCGGAAGACGGCATCAATCTGGAGATCGTCGAAATGTCCGACAATATCCAGCCGAATGACGCCTTGGCGAATAAGGAAGTCGATGCGAACTTTTTCCAACACGTGCCTTATGCCGAAGCTTACAACGAAGCCCGGGGCAGCAAGATCGTGCCGGTACAGCCGGTCTATAACGCGCTGTACGCCGGTTACTCGAGCAAGCACGAATCGATCGACGAGCTGCCGGACGGCGCAGTTGTCGTAATCCCGAACGATCCGCCGAATATTGCGCATTCGCTGCTGCTGCTTGAGCAGAACGATCTGATCGAACTCAAAGAAGGCGCGGGCATCAAAGCCGGACTGCAGGACATCACATCGAATCCGAAGAATCTGCAGTTCAAGGAAGTCGATCTGCTGACGCTGAACCGGATGATGGACGACGCGGATCTTGTGACGATGTATCCGGCTTACGCCAAACCTCTCGGACTGTCGGCCAAGAAAGATGCGCTGATTGTCGAAAAAGACATGGAAGCCTTCGCGATCACCTTGATGGCCCGTGAAGACAACAAAGACGATCCGGCGATCCAAAAGCTGGCTGAGCGTATGCGCGGACCCGAAGTCGCGAAGTTCCTGGAAGAAGAATACACCGATACGTATCCGGCTTTCTAAGCCGGCAGCCTTCCCCGTTTGTCCCATACAGACCGATCGGCGCAGCCGAAAGGTCTTTTTTTGTCGAAAAAAAGGATAAGTCTCAACAAAAGCGGGCAGCCTGCCGAAGTAATAAGGAGAGAAATTAAATCTAGAAAAATTATACATACAGCAGAGGAGCGACAGCCAGTTGAAGTTTACAATCAGACAGAAGTTACTCGGCGCATTCGGGATTATGATTATATTGATTATTGTGTTGAACAGTTTGACCAATATGGGCACGCAAACGCTCAAGACCCGGGCGGACAAGCTGAAATCGAATGATATCCCGAATGTGGTTATGCTCGAGGAAATTAACGATCGTCTGAAAACGATCGATCAGCTGACGATGCGCAACATTCTGGAAACGGATAACGCCGATATGAGCGGAAGCCGCCAGGCCATCAATAACGCTCTGAAAGAGCTGAACGACACGGTCGGGGCTTATGCGGCACTTCAAACTTCGGACGAAGAACGCGAAGGAACCGTGGTGTTCCAAGAAGCGGCCGTAGGTTACGGACAGGCGGTGCAGCAAGTTCTTACACTGTCGGAAGCCAACAAGGACGACGAGGCGGCTGCCCTGCAGAAACAGACGCAGGAAGTGGTCGGCAAGATGTCGGAAGCGCTTCGCGGGGCAATCGATCAGAAAGTCAAAATGATGACCGCTTCGGCCGATGCTCAATCGGAAGCCACGCGCAGCATCATGACGATCTCGATCATCGCTCTTGTCATTGCCGTGATCTTGGCCCTGCTGCTTGCGGTTATCATCTCGCGCAGCATTACGCGTCCGCTCAATACGATGACCCGCCAGGTCAACTATATGGCCGAAGGCGAGCTGGACAAGATCGATGAGCTGCCAACAGGACTCAAAGGCGAACTGGGGCAGCTGGCTTCTTCGCTTCAGCAGATGGGCGTCAACCAGCGCGATATTCTGCTCGAAGTGGGCCGGACGGCCGGGGCGCTGGCCGCATCCGCCGAAGAGTTCAAATCGGTCGCCCAGGAAAGTGCGCACGGAGCCGAGCACTCGGCTTCTTCCATGCAGCGTATGGCCGAATTGAGCGCAAGCCAGCTGTCGACTTCGCGTTCCGGCGGCGATCTCATGCAGCATATGCTGGAGAAAATCGTGGTGATCCGCGACCGGATCGGAGAAACTTCCGAAGCGGCCGAAGACGCAAGTTCCCGCTCCCGGGAAGGCGGGCAGGTCGTCGGCCAAGCGGTACACCAGATGGAATCGACAACCGAAGGCATGGCGGTCATGACCGAAGCGGTCGATGCGCTGAACCGTCGCTCGATCGAGATCGGCGCAATCGTGCAGCTGATTACCGGAATCGCCAAGCAGACCAACCTGCTGGCACTCAACGCTTCGATCGAAGCGGCGCGCGCAGGCGAACACGGCAAAGGCTTCGCCGTCGTCGCAAGCGAAGTCGGCAAACTGGCCGAACAATCGTCGTCTTCCGCCGCCCAGATTATCAGCATGATCGATATGGTCCGTTCCGATGCCGAGCGGCTGAGCAAAGTCATCGCCGAAGCGACGGGCCAGGTGTCTGCCGGAAGCGAAGCGATTCGCGCGACGGGCGATCTGTTCGGGAATATCCGCGAAACGGTCGGACGGGTCGGGATTCAAAGCGAACAGGCCGTGCAGGCGTCCGGAGAAATGGTTCAAGTCGTCGAGCGTGTAGCTTCTTCGATCATGGAAGGCGGCGCGCAGATGGAACGCACGGCGGAAGAAATCCAGAGCGTGTCGGCCGTGTCCGAACAGCAGGCGGCTTCCATGCAGGAAATGTCCGCCAGCGCAGTGTCCTTGTCCGAGATGGCAGGCGAACTGGAACGCTTGGTCGCAAGATTCAAACTTTAAATCCGAAGGCCTCTTTCTTAAGCGAAAGGGGCCTTTTTGCCGATAAAAAGAAAGGCGGCCGGCAGGCAAGCGACCGGCCCAGAGTCGGGAACAGACAGGGAAGCAGAGGGGATGAGCATTTTGGAATTTCGGGGAATAGGCAAAAAAGCGGCAAAATGGGGAGCGGTGCTGTTGACGGCCGCGCTGCTGACAGGAACGGCTGCGACGGTGCAGCCCCAACCGGCGCAGGCTTACAGCGTCTGGAATCTGTACAATGAAGCCATGCGGCTGGACAAGCAGGGCAAATATGCGCAGGCGATCGCCAAATACGAGCAGGCGGGCCGGGAAATGGCCTCCAGCCGCGATTACGGCAATGCCGGACGGATGTACCGCAATGCCGGCGAAGCGTATGTGAAGCTCAAGCAGTACGACCAAGCCGTCGCGAGTTGGGATCTGGAATCGGCGTATTATGCCAAGGTGAATCTGGTCCAGGACAGTATCGCGGTCAAGCGCAAAGCGGATGCCCTGCGCAGCTCCGTGCAGCTGTATTACGAGACGGGACTGTCGGCCGCCGCGCTCGGGAACCGGGAGCGCGGACTGGCTCCGCTCGAGCCGGCGAACGGCATTCTGCTCGGAGCTTATGCGGAACAGAACAAGAAAGTGCATGCGACAAGCGGCAAATTCTATACGGACGAGTATCCGAAGTTTACCGGCAGGAAGCACGCGGGTTACCTGATCTACTTCAACTACGGCGCGCCGCTGTCCACGATCCGGTCGCATATCGAAGCGGCCAAGCGCAACGGCACGGCGATTGAACTTGGCGTGCAGCCGCTTAGCGGAATGGCGCAGGTGAAGAACGACGCCTACCTGAAGCAGTTGGCGAAGGATGCCGCGGCTTCCGGCGTGCCGATCTTCCTGAGGTTTGCGAACGAGATGAACGGCAACTGGACCCCTTGGAAAAGTACGCCCAAGACCTATATCGAGAAGTTTCGTCTGGTCGCCGACGTGTTTCACCGGGAAGCGCCGGATAACGTCGCGATGCTGTGGGCGCCCGGCGCGAATCCGATCGATAATATCCAGAGCTATTACCCGGGCGACCAATACGTCGACTGGGTCGGCGTCAGCTTGTATTCGATCTACAATCCGACCGCGGATCCGCTGGGGCAGGGAATCGACCGCAGCAGCCACATTCAGAAACTGGACGCGGTCTACGGGTGGTATGCCGACCGCAAACCGATCATGATCGCCGAAGGTTCGGTCTCGTACATGTATCCGGAGAAGATGCGCGATGTGACCGAGTGGTCGGTGTATCAGGCGCAGCAGCTGTACGCGACGCTGCCGATGAAATATCCGAAAGTCAAAGCGGCGTTCTGGTTCGATGTCGACTCCAAAGGCACGACCGATCGGGTCAAATACTATGGACTGTCAAACAACGACAAGATGCTGGCGGCGTACAAAAAAGCAATCGCGAATCCGTATTATCTGAGCGCGGTCGGCGGCAGTACTACGCTGTCTTACAATCCGATCACGACGACCGTTCCGGCCCAAAAGCTCAAAGTCTCCGGCTACGTCAAGACCTGGTCGCCGACGCTTGGCAAAGTCGTCTATAAGATCGGCGGCAAGCAGATAGGCGTTACGACGACTCCTCCCTGGACGGCCGAAATCGATTTTTCCAAGTACAAAGGGAAAAATATCACCCTCGACGTCCTGGCGTACGACAAGCAGGGCAGGTGGGTAACGACGCAGTCGGTGAAGACTAAGGTGCAGTGAGACTGTGAATCGAACCGAATACGAAACACAAGAAAAGGCGGACTCCAACGAGTCCGCCTTTTTCGCGTAGCAAAAGGCAACAGGAAGTCCGGCCCAAGGTCCATAGGCTTCTGCGGACTCATTCCGATTCGAGCAAAACGGGCTCTTCCCGCGTTTGCAGCAAATAGTCCGCATAACGCTTCGCGCTCCGCTCGATCTCTGCGTCGCTTGTCCGCGAGTTTACGCCGTATTGGACAAAAGGCGTTTCGTAACGCGCCTGAATATACTGCGCCGTAAGCTCGAACGGAGTGAGCAGCGTGGCCATCTCATATCGAAACTCCGCGCCCGGCCGGTAGTCTTCTTCCCGGACGCCGGCCGTGATGGCGAGGCCGAGGCTTTTGCTGCGGAACAGATCGACGCCTTCGCCGTAAGCCCAGCCTTCCAGCAGCACTTCGTCCAGCCACTGCTTGATCATCGGCGGGCAGTTGAACCAGTAGAACGGGAACTGCAGGACGATCCGGTCGTGGGATTCTACCAGCGCCTGCTCGGCGGCGATATCGATCACGCCGTCCGGGTATTTCTCGTGCAGGGAACTTACCGTAATCCGTTCCGGGTATTTACGGGCTTCCTCCAGCCATTTGCGGTTGACGCGCGAAGCATCCAGGGACGGGTGGGCGGCGATAATCAAAGTGTGCATGTCGGTCATTCCTCCTGATTATGAAATGGGTAGGATCGAAGACAAACGGTTTCGAATCCCTCTTGAGCCCATTGTAGAAGCGGGAGAAGTTCTTGTTAAGTACGCACTTTTCGGTAACCGCTCCGCTTGGATCAATCCGCCGTGCCGGCCAGGTCGGAATCCGCTTCGAACGGGTCTTCCAGCATCAGGCGTCTGTCGCCGTATACCCGGTCCAGATGGGCTTCGCCCCAATAGCAGAAAAAGTCCAGCACACCGATCAAACCGCTTCCGTATTCGCTTAATTCGTATTCGACTTTGGGCGGCACTTCTTCGTAATCGCGGCGCAGCAGAACACCGTCCCGCTCCAGCTCCCGCAGCTGTTGGGTCAGCATCTTGTGGCTGATCTCGGGGATGAGGCGCTTGAGTTCGTTGAATCTTTTCGTGCCGGAGACCAGATGATAGAGAATCAGACTTTTCCATTTGCCGCCGATGACATCCAGGGTGACTTCGACACCGACCCGGTACTTCTTTTGAGGCTGCTCCATGGGATGCGTCTCCTTTCGTTTGCCCGTATTCCTTCGTTTGGGTTAGAATAACATGATTCGAGAAAAGGAAGCGAGAGGAAGCGGCGCATGCGGATCGATTTTAGAACTTTTACCGTCAAAAATACCGTGTACGCGATCCGCTCCGCCAAGGAGGCGGATGCGGTTCAACTGCCGGATCTGCGGAGCCGGATCGACGGCGAGACGGAACATATGGACCGCGAATCCGGCGAAGCGCCGATCGACGAATCGGGCTTCGCCGCGCTGATCGAAGCCGATACGGCAAGTCCGGTGAATCTGTTTGCGGTTGCGGAGATCGAAGGGAAGCTGGTCGGCTATGCACGCTGCGAAGGCCGTCCGCTCAAGCGGTTTGCGCATCGGGCCGAGCTGGGGCTCGGCGTACTGCGGGATTATTGGGGGCTCGGCATCGGTTCGGCTTTGCTGGAATCGCTGCTGGAGCATGCGGGTGCAGTCGGTCTGACCAAGCTGACTCTGTCGGTCGTCGAAACGAATGTTTCGGCGATCCGGCTGTACGGCAAATACGGATTTGAAAAAGAAGGCGTACTCCAACGCGACCGGATTCACGCGGACGGCCGGTTCTACGCCACGGTGTTGATGGGGCGTTTTCGCGGGTAACCTTCGCCGCGAACAGCCGCAAATCGACCAAAGAAAAAGCTTCGCTGTCCCGCAAAGGGAAAGCGAAGCTTTTTGGTTAATCCGCGGAATCCCCGATTCAGCTGCCTTGCGGTGCCACACCTGGCTTTATTCGCCGCTCCAGACCACATCGACTACGTTATAGCCTTTGCTGGTGCCGGTTCCCGGTTTGCCGTCGAGCGTAACGGAGAACGAACCGCCCGCGTCTACAATGGAGAAGGCCGACGCGCTGACTTCTTCGGACTTGCTGGTCGCGCCTTTTTTGACGAAATACTGCTTGTACGTATTGCCGAGCGACAGCAGATCCTGCTTCGTCGTATAACGGAACGTCGCGGACGGGGTACCCGTTCCGCCGGCTACGCCTTCGACCAGATCGAAGATCTTGGCATCGGACGGAAGCGGGAAATCGGAAGGAAGCGTCTGCGGACGCTGTACCGACGACGAGCCCGTGGAAGGCGTCGAAGGGGTACCGCCGGTCGAACCGCCGGATGCGGATCCGCCGATCACGACGCGGCTGTTTTTGGCATCGTAAGTCACCGGCGTGTTCAGCGCTTCGCCGATCGAACGCACCGGCAGATACGTGGTGCCGTTGTACGTGATCGGAGCGAGCGTTTTGCCGTTGCCGTCTTTCGCGGTGTAGGCTTTGCCGTTGACGACGAGGCTCAGACCGTTGTTGAGCGAGGCGCGGATCTCCTGCAGATTCGCTCCCGCATATACGCCGGCCGAGGCGGTCAGGGTCAGTCCCAGAGTAAGCACGGCGGCCGTGATTTTTTTCTTCATGATCGCTTATTCATCCTTCCGGTTCTTTTTTGCCGGCAAAGAGCTGTAGGATGTGCCGCATGATGTAAGGCCGGTTGGAACCCATTACCCTCAAGGCAGACGCTCTCAAACGAAAATGGGCATAAATGGGACAATCGACGTCCAGTCGGGACGCGCCGGATGATCGTCTGTTCGCTACAAGAAAGGAAGAGGCGGAGATGGAACTGTATTTTTCGGATAAATTTTTCAATGCAGGGATTACGGAGATTATGAACGAAGCCGGCGAAGCGGTAGGCCGCATCGATCTGCGCAGCGCATTTGGCTCGTCGCTTGATGTGTACGGGCCGCAGGGCGAGCTGCGATATACGGGCAAGTTTCGAATGATGCTCAACCGCTGGAGAGTGCTGGACGCAAGAGAGAACGAGCTCGGCGTGCTTCGTCCGAGATTCACCCTGCTCAGCAAAAAGTTCGAATACGACGCGGGCGAGCGGGGGGAAACGGCTCTGCGCTTATGGTAAACTGAAGGTAAATGGATTCGGGAGGCTGTATCGGAGTGAAAAATCTGCTTGTGACCGGCTACCGTGCGAACGAACTCGGCATCTTCAACCAGAAGCATCCGGGGATTCCGTTCATTCGCGAAGCGATCAAGCGCCGGCTGATTCCGCTGGTCGAGGAAGGACTCGAATGGGTGCTGACTCCCGGCCAATACGGCGTCGATCTGTGGGCATGCGAAGCGGTGATCGAGTTGAAAAAAGACTACCCGCAGCTCAAACTGTCCGTATTGGCCGCTTTTGCGGGCATGGACGAGAAGTGGAGCGACGAGAAAAAAGAATACTGGCAGAACCTGCAGAAGCAGATTGATTACTACGGGCTGGTCAGCAAGGAACCGTACAGCGGACCCTGGCAGTTCAAAGCGCGGGACGGGCTGCTGCTGCGCAAGAGCGACGGCATGCTGCTCGTATACGATGACGAAGCGGCTCCGGGGAGTCCGCGTTACTTCAGGGAAGACGCGATCAAGAAGCGGGACGAGGAAGGGTATGTCCTGATTCAGATTACGCCCGAAGATATCCAAGCGGTTGCGGAAGACATGCAGGCCGATCTGGTCGATGTGCAGAGCGACGGAGCGGATTGGACGTAGGCGAGACGAAGGGAGGCAGGCATGGAACTGTATTTTGGCGGCAAAAAAATGTTCGGCAAAAGCGTGATCCGGCAGATCGGCGGAAACCGAAAAGGATCGATCGATTACCGGGGAGAAGGCGAAGGCGGTCTTTACGTCCTCGACGGCGACGATTACGTCCTGTATCGCGCCTGCCGGGAACGGTCGCCCGATCGCTGGACGATCCGGAATGCCAAAGAAGAAATCGCCGGCACGTTGAGCCGGGAATCGGCTTTTTCCGTTAAGCGCTTCGAATACGATGCCGGTGAACGCGGGTTCTATCTGATCGTGGAAGACATCGGCGGCTACCGAATCGAAGGAACGAGCGAAGCGGCTTTTGTCGACCGTAAAAAGCATCCGCTCAAAAGCGACGAATACTGGCTGCAGACCGATGATACCCAAGACGGCGGCGTCAGCGAATACGAATGGATCGCGGTGATCCAGGGCATCGAGGTGCTGCGCGGACGCTCGCTGAGGCCGATCGAGGCAATCGGCGCTTTGTTCCCGTAGCCGGCGCAGTACCGGCCCCCGAATAGATCGAAAAAACGCTTCGACAGCGGTCAAAAGACCCTTGTCGAAGCGTTTTTTTGAATCGAAAACCGGGCAGATGTTCGGAAGCGGCTACTTGCGAGAGAATCCTTCTTCTTGCAGATACTCTTCCGCTTCTTCGAGCGTCTCGAAAGCCATCTCCAGGCTGAAGCCGGAGTAGATGAAGTAAGTCTCGTCTTCCAGCTTCAGGATCAGTTCCTGATCGCCGCCGTCCGTCCAGGTCTCGTCGCCGGGTGCGGCGGAAGGAGCCGGCTGCGCCGGTTTCGGGCTCTTCGAAGAGGAGCCCGTGCCCGGAGCCAGCGAACGGATCGAAGCTTCGACGATCTCGCGCAGCTGCTCTTCCGTAAAGTCGCGGACGTTCACGAAGCCTTTGTCGTCCGTATCGTAATCGCCGAGGAGTCCGGCGAACACATAGCCGTTTCCGTTCGGATGGAAGCGGTAGCCGACCGTCTTCTTCTCGTGCGCGCTGCCTTCAAAGTGGTAATTGACGCGGCCGAGCGAGACGTCTTTGCGTTCCAGTTCCGGAAACGAATCCAGGATCGCGGTTTTTTGTTCAAAAGTAAGCATAGCAGGTTGAACCTCCAGGAAATTGAATTAGTCTGTTTTTCATTATAGCACACGATGTCGTCGATGACGGCAGAGCGGAGCGCGTCGAAGCGGATCCAAACCGAATCGAGCCGATCCCAATCAATCCAAGCCGCAGGCATCTAAAAGAACCCTGTTCGCTTGGCGTGAACAGGGTTCCCGATCGCTGCTGGGCTTCGTAACAAGGCAGCTTCCGCCCGTGCCGGAAGCTGCCTAGGCTGCACCGCCCAAAGGGAACGATGCCGCCCAGGCAATCCGCACGGCAGGCATGATCTGCGCAGCGTGGTCCCGGTTACAGCAGACCGACCATCTTTAATCCGTGCGCAATGCCGTCGTCTTCGTTCGTTTTGGTAACCCACTTGGCGACTTCCTTGATCTCGGGCAGTCCGTTGCCCATCGCGACGCTGTTCGGAATCCCTTCGAGCATCTCCAGATCGTTCAGCGCGTCGCCGAACGCATACTGGCGCTCCGGCGGGATGCCGAGCTTTTCCGTGATTTTGCGGATGCCTTCAAGTTTGCTTCCGCCCGCCGGCAGCACGTCGGCCGACAGCGGATTCCAGCGGATAAAAGAAAGGGAAGGGAAGATCGCGTGATACAGCGCTTCGTCCGCCTCGCTGCAGAACAGCGAAGCCTGGTAGACGAACTTCTCTTTGTAAAAGTGCGGGTCCGGCGTCGACAGCGAGATATAATTCAGCATCATGCCGAAGCCCTGCGCGACGAATTCGTCGTCCGGCACGGTGGCCGTCATCTGTTCGTCGTCGATCAGGATGACCGGATGATTGTGCTTCAACGCGATCTCCGTCATCTGTTCGACCGCGCGGGTATCGATCGGATTCGTGTAGATGACTTGACCGTTTAGTACGACATACTGTCCGCTGTAGCTGACGTAAGTGTCGATGCCGAGCTCTTCGCGGATTTCCTTGAACATGAACTGCGGGCGTCCCGTCGCGATTGCGACGATATGTCCCCGGCGTTTCAGTTCGGCCACCGCTTCCTTGGCGGACGGCGGAACTTTCTTCTGCTCGTCCACAAGCGTTCCGTCAATATCGAAAAAGATAATGCTTGGCTCCATCGTTGCGCCTCCGATTCTTGTAGATAATGATGCGTCCGTTCGCTCTGCCTAGAGCAGTCCGGCCAGCTTGAGTCCGTGGGCAATGCCGTCTTCGTTGTTCGAGGTGGTGATCCATTTGGCCGCATCCTTGGCTTCCTGCAGTCCGCTGCCCATCGCAACGCTGTTCGGAATACCCTGGAGCATCTGCAGATCGTTCAGCGCGTCGCCGAAAGCGTATTGGCGCTCCAGAGGAATGCCGAGCTTCTCGGTAATTTTGCCGATGCCTTTGAACTTGCTGCCTCCGGCCGGAACGACGTCCACCGAGAACGGATGCCAGCGCACGAAATCGAAAGCCTGCAGCAGTTCTTCGTAAGCTTTCTCTTCGCCTTCCGCGCAGAACAGCAGCGACTGATAAATAAACCGGTCCTTGTAGTAGAGCGGATCGTGTGCGGGCAGCATGCCGACGTTCAGCGTCCCCATACTTTCGTTGATCCGTTCGCTGTCCGGTACGTTGGCGCGCATATCTTCATGATCCATATAGACGACGGCGTGTTCGTTTTGCAGCGCGAGATCGGTCAGCGCCTGCAGGGAACTCTCGTCGAGCGGGTTGGTGAACACCACTTCGCCTTCAAGCACGACATACGAACCGTTATAGCTGACATAAGTGTCGATATTCAGTTCTTGGCGGATATGTTCGAAAAAGAAAGGCGCGCGGCCGGTTGCGATCGCAACGATATGGCCTTCCTTCTTCAAGGCGGCGATCGCCTCCCGGGTCGAATCGTTGATGCCTTTGTCGTCGTTCAGCAGCGTACCGTCCAGATCGAAAAAGACGATGCGTTTCTCCATGTTCAGGTTCCCTCCGTATGCGGATGTCGCGACAAGTATACCGGTATGCCGCGCTCTCGCCGTGTATTTGGTCTCTGTATTTGTCTGCAGCAGGGTCTCTCGGTCTTTTCTATTATAACATGAGGACGGCAGGTGAATCTTTTGTTTGCGAACTATGTTATAATGAGTCCGGATTTACTGTGTAAGCGTTATCAGACAGCGAGCGAGGTCTTGGACCTTCCGCCAAAACCGTATTCTCAGGAGGTAGACGATGGCCCTTGGAACGAGTATGATCATACGTTTGCAGATGGACAAAAAGCAGGTGACGTTCGGCGAAGTGGCGGGTGCGATCGGCGACGGAGGCGGGGATGTCGTCGCGATCGACGTGATCCACGCCAGCCCGGAGCATACGATCCGCGACCTGACCGTCAATCTCCCGGAAAAAATGCGCGAAGCGGTGTTGAAAGCGGTCGAAGCGCTGCCCGGCGTCAAAGTCGTCAACGTGTCGGACCGGACATTCCTGGCGCATTTGGGCGGGAAGATCGAAATCCGCGCGAAAACGCCGGTCAAAAACCGCGAAGATTTGTCGCATGTTTACACGCCCGGCGTGGCAAAAGTCTGTATGGCCATTCACGAAGATCCGCAGAAAGCTTTTACCCTGACAGTCAAACGCAACATGATCGCGGTCGTATCCGACGGCACGGCTGTGCTCGGTCTGGGCGATATCGGTCCGGCAGCCGCCATGCCCGTCATGGAAGGCAAAGCGATGCTGTTCAAACAGTTCGCCGGCGTGGATGCTTTCCCGATCTGTCTCGACACCAAAGACACCGAAGAGATTATCCGTACCGTCAAGCTGATCGCTCCGGCTTTTGGGGGGATCAACCTTGAAGATATCGGTTCGCCCCGCTGCTTCGAAATCGAGCGCCGGTTGACCGAGGAACTGGACATTCCGGTATTCCACGACGATCAGCACGGAACGGCCGTCGTCGTACTGGCGGGTCTGCTGAACGCCCTGCGGATCGTCGGCAAAAAGCTGGAAGACGCGAAGATCGTCGTGCTCGGAATCGGGGCGGCCGGTTCGGCCTGCGTCAAAATGCTGCTGTCGGCGGGCGCGCATAATCTGGTCGCGGTCGACCACTGCGGAGCGCTGCACAAAGCCGAGAAATACGACAACGAAATGTGGGACTGGATCGCGGATAACTGCAATCCGAACGGGGAAACGGGGCAGCTGGAGCAGGTGATTGCCGGCGCGGACGTCTTTGTCGGCGTATCGCGTCCCAACCTGCTGACGCTGGATCATATCAAATCGATGGCGCCCGATCCGATCGTGTTCGCCATGTCGAATCCCGATCCGGAGATCGATCCCGAACTCGCGGAAGAACATGTGCGCGTCCTGGCGACGGGCCGCAGCGATTTCCCGAACCAGATTAACAACGTCCTCTGCTTCCCCGGCATGTTCCGCGGCGCGCTGGACTGCCGCGCGAGCGTGATCAACGAAGAGATGAAAGTGGCGGCCGCCCAGGCGATCGCATCGGTCGTCGAAGACGACGAGCTGAACGAGCAGTATATCATCCCGAGCGTGTTCAACGACAAAGTGGTCGACCGGATCCGCGACGCCGTCGTCCAGGCGGCGCTGCGCACCGGCGTCGCGCGCCGGACGCCGCCGGAGTTCCGGTAAGCGAAGAGCCGAGCGCCCGCAAGCGGGAGCGCGGGAGAGATTCGTTAGTTTATGCTTCCGAAGTGCATTTCTTCGAAATGCTTTAGCTCCTGCACTGAATTTCTCCCGCAGCCTCCTCGCTTTATTTGGGATCAGACTTTCTCGGCACGTTGAGGAGAGGCGATGCGCCTCTCCTTTTTGTTTGCGGACCGAATGGCTTTCTAACGGATTGCATGTCCGTTAGACGGCTTTTTTAAGCATCCTTTGGATTCTAACGGACCGCATGTCCGTTAGGCGGCGCAAACAGGTCTGTAAGCCGCGGATTCGGAGCGCTAAGCGTCATATCGATCCGTTAGCGCGGGCTAAGCATCGGGAACGATGCCGAACCCAACCAAACCATCCAACAGCGCCGCGCCCTACCTGGGTCGCAACCGCCGGCCGTTATCGTGCTACCGATAAGGCAGGCCAAACAAGCAGAGCGATCCAGGCGGCCCGCTCGAAGAGCTCCGCGCCTGCGGCCGGGATCAAGGGGGCGTGGCCCGGCGAGACCGGGCGCGCGCCGCGCGTGACTTGCCGCCGAAACTTGCGTTATCATGGAGTCAATTCGGGAAGGAGGACGAGACTATGCGGCTTGAAGTAATTGCCTGCACGCCGGAAGAGGCGGCGGCTGCCGAATATGGCGGCGCGGACCGGATCGAATGGATCGCCGATCCGGGGGTCGGCGGCGTGACGCCGGACTTGTCGCGCGCGGCGGAGATGCGCCGCGCGGTGCGGGTGCCGATCCGCGTCATGGTCCGGCCGCGGGGAGGAGGGTTCGTCTACTCCGAAGACGAACAGGAGACGATGCGGCGGGATATTCGCCGCATCTCGGCCGCAGGCGGACTTGACGTCGTGACCGGCGTGCTGACGCCGGAAGGGACGGTCGACGAGTCCGCGCTGGCCGGGCTCCTGAACGCGGGGCCGGGCCTCGCGTTCACGTTTCACCGCGCGTTCGACGAGGCCGTCGACCTCCGGCGCGCGCTGGATACGCTGTCCGTCTACCCGCAGGTGACGGACGTGCTGACCTCGGGCGGAGCGCCGGGCGCGCCCGAGGGGGCCGCGGTGCTGGCGGAGCTGCTGCGCCGCTCCGCGGGGCGGCCGCCGCGGATTCTCGCCGGCGCGGGCCTGACGGCGGACAATCTGCGTCCGTTCCTGGACGCGACGGGCGCGAACCGGATCCATATCGGGTCCGCGGCCCGCTTCGGCGGCGATCCGTCGGCGCCGATCGATCCCGAGCGGGTGCGGACGATCCGCCGGATCCTGGAAGCTTCGGCGGGGCTGCTGTAAAAGCGTGTCTGCCGCGCCGATCGTTTCCTCTTTTCTCCAAAAAACGCTTGCATGCCTTTCCCAATCTCTGCTATATTAGTGACCTTCTCTTTTTTTCACCTTGTCTGAAGTGGACGTTCACCGTCAACCCAAAGCTTATCGGAGGTGTAAGATGATTTCTTTCAGGGCAAGTTCGTTTACAGGAAATATCCGGCTTTACAGGGTGCTGGCCGCCAAAGCCTACGCCCGCAACATCCAGTACCGGGGTTCGCATCTGCTGCATAATTTCGCGAGTGCCATCTTCGGCTATCTGTACGCCTGCATCTGGATCGGGCTCGGCCGCGACCATTCGCTCGGCGAATACGGCATGCTCGGCATGATGCACTACATCACGTTTACCCAGGCTTCGCTGTGGGTCTCGAGCTTCACGACGAACGGCCTCGGCATTCCGCAGTCGGTCCGCACGGGGCAGATCGCGCTCGACCTGATGCGTCCGGTCCATCTGTTTGCGCATCTCGCCGCCAAGGAAGCGGGGCAGGTCGCGTATCAGTTTCTGTACAAATCGATTCCCGTGTACCTCATCATGCTGCTGGCGCTCGGCCTGACTCCGGCGGAGAACGGGAGGACGCTGCCGATCGCGCTGCTTGCGCTCGCGGGAGCGGCATATGTGTCGCTTTGTCTGAATTATCTGATCGGGATCAGCTCGCTGTGGACGACGGAATCCTCCTGGCTCTACTGGGGTAATCAGGCGATGATGAATCTGCTGGCCGGTTTTTTTATCCCGCTGCAATGGCTGCCGCTCTGGCTGCAGCACATCGCATGGGCGTCTCCGTATCCGTTTATGCTCTATGCTCCGACACAGCTGTACCTAGGCAAAGGAGAAGCGGTCCTGCTGCTTGGCACGCTGGCCTGGTGCGCGGTGCTGACTTTGCTGTGTCTGCTCGCTACGCGTCTGCTGCGGCATAAGGTGGAGGTGCAGGGAGGATGACGGAGATTGCGAACAATCGGACAAGCAGACTACGGGCGGTCCGAAGTTACATAAAGCTGTATCGGCTGCTGATCCGTACCAGTATCCGCAGCCGGATGCAGTACCGGTTCAACTTTGCGCTGGGATCGATCCTGGCGGCGCTGATCCAGCTGTCCGAATTCCTCATGGTGGCGATCGTGCTGGCGAAGTTCGGTTCGGTCCAGGGCTGGAGCGTACACGAGGTCGGGTATTTGTTTGCCGTGATGACTTTTTCCAAAACGATTTATCGCACTTTCGGGGACGAAGTGCATCATCTGGAGCGCTATCTGGTCGAAGGGGAGCTGGATCAGCTGCTGACCAAGCCCCTGCCCGTGCTGCTGACGCTGATGCCCCGCAGTTTCCGGGTTATGTTCGGGGAAGTGATTCAGGGCGGAGCGATTATGATCTGGGCGCTCGGCGCGATGCTGGGCAGCGGCCAGGTGACGTGGTGGGCGATTCCGCAGACGGTTTTTGCCGTGTTGACCGGAGCGGTGGTGCTGTTCGCGATCGGCCTGGCCACGGCGACATGCGGGTTCTGGACGACGCGGATCTCAATGCTGCAAAATATGACCGAAGACGCGGCGCAGACGGCGGCCCGTTATCCGCTCACGCTGTATCCGAACTGGATGGGCGTCCTGCTGCTGACGGCGATTCCGGTCGGGCTCGTCAATTATCTGCCCGCGCTGTACATTCTGCGGGGAGAGCTCGGAATCTGGGTATTTCCGCTGCTGGCCGCTGCCGCTTGCCTGGTGCTGCTGTTTGCCCTGCGGTTCTGGGCGTTCGGGATCAGCAGGTATCAGAGCACGGGAAGCTGAAGGAGGCTATGCGATGAATACGGTCAAACGCGTTCAGGAACCGGCAATCGAAGCGGCGGGCCTGGGCAAAAGTTTCAAAACGCCGGTCGTGGCGCAGGGGCGCTTCGCCGGCGTACGCTCGCTTTTTGCCAGGGAATACCGGGTCAAAGAAGCGGTGAAAGGTATCGGCTTTACGGTGGAAAAAGGAGAATTCGTCGGTTATATCGGCCCCAACGGGGCCGGCAAGTCGACGACCATCAAGATGCTGGCCGGTATTCTGCATCCGTCTGAGGGACAAGTCAAACTGGCGGGCATCGATCCCCATGCCGAACGGGCGCGCTGCGCATCCGGAATCGGCGTCGTATTCGGTCAGCGAAGCCAGCTGTGGTGGGATCTGCCGGTCAAGGATTCGTATGATATTCTCGCCCGGATGTACGGGGTGAGCGACGCGGATAAAGACAGGCGGCTGGATCAATTTGCGAAGCTGCTGGACTTGAACGAGTTCTGGGATACGCCGGTGCGCAAGCTGTCGCTCGGACAGCGAATGCGGGCGGATATCGCGGCGGCGATGCTCCACGATCCGGAGCTGCTGTTTCTGGACGAGCCGACGATCGGGCTGGATGTGAATGCGAAGCGGAATATCCGGGGATTTTTGAAAACGCTGAATGAAGAATTCGGCAAAACGATCCTGCTCACCACGCACGATATGGACGATATCGAGCAGCTGTGCCGCCGGGTGATGGTGATCGGGGGAGGACGCCTGACCTATGACGGCACGGTGGAAGGCCTGCGGCGGGAGATCGGACTGCCGACAGAGATCAAGGTGACGTATCGGGACGGCTGCACCGTTCCCGGAGAGCGGCAGGGAACGGCGCAATCCGCGGCTCTCGGGACCGTCGGCGGAGCGTCGCTGCCGCTGCGCATCGTAGCGCGCGGCAAACACACGCTGACGGTCGAAGTGAACCGGCAGGAGACGCGGACCATGGACGTGCTGCGCGAGCTCGGAAGCTGGGGAGAGATCGACGACGTAGAGATGAGAGAGCCGGAATTCGAGGAGGTCATCCGGCGAATATACGGGTAATGATCGATTTGACCGAAGCGGAGGAATCAAACCCATTATGCAGCAGGGGAAACAAAGGATCATCGGCACTTGGGCCGGATTGCGGCGGGCGGCAATCTGGCTCTGATCGGGTCAGGCTTGTCGATCGGGCGCTGCGTCGGTGTCCGGGAAGACGGGGCTTTCCCGCGATTGTCGGACCGTTTGGTTCGCGTCAGCGCGGTCCAAGTCGGCCTGAACATGTCCAAAGCCCCAAGAACTTCGCGACTGCGTTGAAGTTCTTGGGGCTTTTCTTGTCTGCGGTGCAGATCTGCCATTTATGCCGGGCAGGTCGACAGGTTCGTTCTGCCGCAGGCGAATCCGGGCCTTCGGTCCATTTCCTGTTCGGCCCCTTACAAATCGTGCGACAACAGGGTATCCAGCGCTTTGCTGTACTTTTCCAGCCGCTTTTGATCTTTTTCCGAAGGTTTCTTGATCCGGGTCAGATCCATATTGTCCTGCAGATCGAGGATCTTGACCCTTGAAGCCAGGCGATTTTCTTTGATCCGAAGAATGAATTCATGATAGTTCTCTTCTTCCCGCCGCGACAGGCGGTCGACGGCTTCGACGATTTCGTCGGAGAAGCCTTCCCTGCGCAGATCGTCCAGCGTCAGGTCGCTGTCCTCGATCGTATCGTGCAGCACGGCGACGATCTGTTCTTCTTCGGTGAGCGCTTTGAGCATCAGCCGCAGCGGATGGAACACGTAAGGCCGACCGCCTTTATCGGTTTGTCCTTCGTGGCATCGGGCGGCGATCGCGATCGCTTTGGTCAATGTGGACATGGATATCCCTCCCGTATTTTTAATGAATCGCGTTTCGGGGAAATAACCCCGTTTACAAAAAGCCGTCTCCCCATGGAAGACGGCTTTGGCATTTCGCTTAAGAGTCGGGGTCCGTTCGAGGAATCCGAATCAGAAATCGAAGTTGTCGGGATCCGCGCCGGTACGCTGGTTCTTGTTCAGCGCTTCAAGCGCGGTCACGTCTTCCGGCGTCAGCGTGAAGTCGAACAGATCGGCGTTTTCGATGATGCGGCTTTCTTTGACGGAGCGGGTCAGCACGACCACGCCTTTGTCGAGTACCCAGCGGAGCAGGATCTGCGCCGGGGATTTGCCGTATTTGTCGCCGAGGCCGGTCACGACTTCGTTGTCGAACAGCAGACCGCGTGCGAGCGGGGACCAGGCTTCGACCTGAATGCCTTTTTGCGCACAGTAGTTCAGCAGTTCGTTCTGGGTCAGCAGCGGGTGGAATTCCACCTGATTGACCGCAGGCACGACTTCCGCGTCCGCGAGCAGATCGTCCAGATGATGCGGCTGGAAGTTGCTGACGCCGATCGAACGGATCCGTCCGTCTTTGTACAGCTTTTCCATCGCGCGCCAAGTGTCTTTGTATTTGCCCTGTACCGGCCAGTGGATCAGATAGAGGTCGAGGACATCGAGTCCCAATTTCTCCATCGTGGCGTCGAAAGCGGCCAGCGTCTCCTCGTAGCCCTGGTCGCCGTTCCATACTTTGGACGTGATAAACAGATCGTCGCGGTTGGCGCCGGACTCCCGGATCGCTTCGCCCACGCTTTTCTCGTTCTTGTAAGCCGCCGCGGTGTCGATTCCGATATAACCGGCTTTGATTGCCGCTTTGACGGAATCCTTGGCTTCCTCGCCGTCTTGGACCTGCCATACACCCAGACCGAACCAAGGCATTTCCACGCCGTTGTTCAGTTTTACTTTTGCAGTCAAACTCGTCGTCATTTCAAATTCCTCCTCGTCGTCTATTCGGCGTATTCCGCAGGCAGCGGAACCGCTATACAGTTACTTATTATAACAAACTTTATTCTTTTAACAAAATCCGTGCCGTACGCAGGTGCCGACACTGGTTCGTCCACGTATAAAATACCCCCCGGGTACATATTCAATCGGATTCGGGCAAAAGAGATGCGAAAAAGCCGAAATCCGCAGCGAACCGGAGCGAATTTCGGCTTTTTCGAATACGTGAAACGATTGACGAAGAAGCAGGTTCGGCAGGCAAAGCTTCGAGCGTGGGCAATCCGGTTTTTCGTTCGCCGAACCGTTACGCTTCCGCTTCTTCCGAAGGTTTCGTGTACGGGACCCGCAGCAGCACGATCAATCCGATGGCGGCCATCACGACCAGTGACAGCAGCGCGGCCCGGCTCGCCAGCGTGCCGTAACCGGAGAGGGCCCAAGTCACGGAACCGTAGACGAGCGGCCCCAGTACGGAAGACAGTTTGCCGGAGAAAGCGAACAGTCCGAAGAACTGGCCTCTTTTGTCTTGGGGAGACAGTTCGACGATCATCGTGCGCGACGTCACCCAGAGCGAGCCCATCGCAACGCCGTACAGGCAGGCCGCAGCCCAGAAGACGGCATCGGAGAACGCGGCGGCGGCCAGAATCAGCGCAAGGATCAAGACGAGCGATACGAGTCCGGACGACTTTTTGCCGCCGATCCGCCGGGTGATCAAGCCGAACGCATACGAGCCGATGATCGCCCAGACCGTCGCCACCAGGTACAGCAGGATGAACTGTCCGGCACTGAAGCCCATGACGGCCGTAGCGTAGATGCTCATCATGGCGATGGCGGTCGCGACAGCGTCGTTGAAGAAGAAGTAGGCGACCATGAAGGTGAAGACGGCCCGGTGCCGCTTGGCTTCCTTGAACGTCGCGTAAATGTCCCGGTAGCCGCTGAAAAAGGACTTCTTCGCCCCCGCCGCCGAAGGAGCGGGCACCGGAGCTTTTTCTTTGTACAGAAGCATGATCGGCAGCGAGAAGAGCAGGAACAGCGCGGCGGTGAGCACAAAAGCGAGCGGGTAATCCCGGCTGCCCACGATCAGATAGACGACGAGGCCCATCAGCGTGCCGATATAACCGACCGCGACGCCGAATCCGGAGATCAGCGGCACCTGCGAACCGGTCGCGATATCGGGCAGCATATTATCGTAGAACAGCTGGCTGGAATTGTAGAAAAATTTGGCGGCCGTAAAGAAGATCAGGACGATCACGATCGACAGCGGCAGGCCGAGCAGCGACGACGGACTGTCCGTATACGCGGCAAAGCCCATCAAGAACGTGCAGGCAATCGCGGCCAGCGCAAACGGAACGAGAAACGCCTTTTTGCGGCCGGTCCGGTCCATCCAGACGCCGAGCAGCGGAGTGAAGATGACGAGCAGCAGGCCTGCCGCGGCGTTGGCGTAGCTGATAAACGTGCTTGCGATCTGATCCATGCGTGCGTCTCCGCCGAGGACCTGCTGCAAATACAGCGGGAAAAAGATGGTGACGATATTGGAGGAGAAGATTGTGTTCGCAAAATCGTACAGCGCCCAGGACAAAACCGGAAGCGACAGGAACAGCCCCGTGCCGGCTCCGCGTTTGCGGGTGCGGCGGGGCGGTTTGGAAGCGGCGAGCTGAGACATGGCAATCCCCTTTTCGATACAGAGTCTGAAGTCTTCTTAGACAGATCATACCATTATCGGAGCCCCGGCAAGAGGGGAAGCAGGCAAGATTTACGATCGGAAAATAATTTTGATCCTGGGTTTACGAAGCGCGCAAAGCGGCAGTCCATAAGATCGAATCCCTATCCGATAACTTGAGGTATTACCATTTATAGGATTTTTTCGAAAAGCGATGAAAGTCTTTGATCTCCGCGAAATTCGGTTTGCCGCGCAAATAGGCAGGGTATGTAACTACAGATTGGGTTCGAACGATTAAATGAAACTTAAACCGGGGAGGACGAAACGATGGAAAAGATGGCGATGGAAATGATGATGATGATGTGCATGGACGAAATGACGAGCAAGATGAATACGATGAAGATGTGTATGGAAAAAATGTCCGGCATGGAAGGCATGAACATGAAAGACATGGGTATGGATATGGACATGATGATGAGAAAAATGCAGGAGTGCGACGAGATGATGACTTCGTGCATGTCCATGATGCGCAAAGAAATGGAAATGTCCAAGTAAGATTTCCGAAGCGGGCTTAGGCAAGATCGGATCACAGAAAAGGCGGGCAGTTGAAGGCATGTTCGTACATGCCTTCAACTGCCCGCCTTTTCCCGCTGGAACGACGTAGACATCGGTAGAGGCTACACCCGCACATGACGGGAACGGATACGCTGCGAGATGATGATGCGTTCGATTTTGAGAGCCCAGACCTGCTCCTGCAGCCGATCCGCTTGAACGGAGCCGGTACGCATATCGATAAACAGGGTCTTCAGTTCTTCGTTGATCCGATCAAAACGTTCCCACAGCGCAGCCAAAGCGAGTTCTTCCTCGGACACGGGAGGGACGGCGAGCTTTTCGCTCAGGGAAGCGGCCAGGGACGCCTGCCACTGCGTATCGCCGAGCGAACCGGCGTAATTGTACAGATCCAGATAATCGTCTATCGACATTGAGAAAGTCAGCTCCTTCGATTTCCATTACCAAGTATTATACTGGGTTTTGTTTAATTTGCAATCCGTTTTTAATCTTATCGGTGTTTGAACGGGAGAAATGAACAGAAACAGCCGTGGGCGGTCTCGGTTTATCAAAAAAAGGCCCGGCGCTGAAGGCGCCGGGCCTGTCTTGCATGGGTCTGATCCAGAGCCGCGGAAGCGGCAATTTCACTTAAGGTTGAACGTTCTCTCCGCCTTCCGGCCGGAGGGTAAAGTTGTGGCTGCGCGAAGCTTCTTCGACCTCTTCGTAAGCCCAGTGGGAAGCCGGCACATCCGGCCAGCTTGGAGCCGAGACGCCGTAGAGCGGACCGCGGTCGAACAGGCGGTTGACGATCTTGACCGCTTCGCTGCGTGCCAGCTGGACATTCGGACGATAAGTGCCGTCGGTGTAGCCGTCCAGAAGGCCTGCCGTATAGGCTGCGGCGATCTCATTGGCTGCCCAGTGGCCTGCCGTGTCCTTGAATGATGCAGACGCTTTGGCGGAATCAAGCTTCTTGTAACGGGAAGCGATAGCCGCCATTTCTCCGCGGCTGATCGGAGCATCCGGGCGGAACAGGCCGTGTTGGTCACCGACCATCAGACCCGAGCTGCGGACGAAAGCGATCTCTCCCGCTGCCCAGTGCGAAGACTTGACGTCGGGATAACCGGAAGAAGCGCCGGCTGCCGAGTATCCGAGATTACGGGCCAAAATGGCGGCCATCTCGGAACGGCTGACGGTACGGTTCGGCTTGAACGTACCGTCGGTGAAGCCTTTGATATAAGCGGTGTGGGACTGAACGTTTCCGGCTGCGGAACCGTTCGATCCGTCCGCTGCCGTGCCGCCGGCAGGGCCGAGCAGGCTGTCCAGATCGGCGCCGTTCATATTCAGTACCGTAAACGTACTGAACTTGTTGACGCCGAATTCCAGACCTTTCAATCCCGGTTTGTAATCGACGACTTTGGCGCGGATCAGTTCTTTGTCTCCGTCGCTGTGTTCGATAAAGATCGCCAGATCGGCCAGGAATGATTCTCTTTCGGCGGCATTTGCCGGAAGAGTGACGCCGGTAAGCGGAAGTACAAGGGTAACCGGACGGCTCTGCATATTGGTCTCGATCGTCATCGGACGGGCGAGTACTTCAATCTGGTCGTTTTGGGCGACCTCACGGACGATCCGTTCCACTCGGGCCCGGTTCTCTACCGCAAGGCGTTCCGATTCGACTCTGATCGGAACCAGATGGAAGAAGACATCTTCGTCGAAAGCATCCATCGAAGTCTGCGGCACGATGATCTTGACGTTTTCCGTAAAGAGTTCCATATCTACGTCCGCACCGCCGAGTGCTTTGATCGCGGCTTTTGTCACGTTGAAACGCTGATCGGTGACTTCGTCCTTGTCATCGGGAATAACGACACGGGCGATTTTGCCGCCGGATTCGGCGAGCTTTTTCAAGGCTTCGGTGCTGTACTGCTCGTCGAGAGCTACGATGTCGCGGACGCTGCCCGCTTCTCTTGTACGATCGATCGGCAGTTGGGTCAGTACCGGCCCTTGATTCAAGACGCCGGTTTCTACCCGAACCGTGACTTTTTCCTTTACCGGAACCGGAGTCGGAACCGGGTTAGGTGCCGGAGCCAGAGCCGGAGTCGGGTCCGGGTTAGGCGTCGGAACCGGAGTCGGGTCCGGGTTAGGTGTCGGAACCGGCGCCGCGGCGCGGTTTACGACAAGGGTGTAGACTTTGATCGTCCCGTTTTCCGCCAGAACGACAATGTTGAATTCGCTTCTGCCTTCCGGCAGGCGGTCAAGCGACGCGCCGTCTTTGCCTACGATCTTGGATGCCGCAGTCTTGGGATCGGACAGTACCGCGTCCAATTCGATCGCTTCGACTTCATGGGCGACATCGAGCGTGTACTGCGTCTCTTCAGGCGTAAACCCTGGCTTCAGACTGCCCGTTCCCGGAGTCAACCGAATCAGATTGGCGTTCTTGGACGAGTAGTGGCGGAAAATATTCAGCGTGTAGAAACGCTCTGTTTTGCCATCCTGTGCCAATACGCGAATCTCGAACCGGTTGTCGCCTTCCGCCAGAAGGACTTCTTTTTCACCCGAAGCGGCAAGCCCGTTGATCGTCACTCTTGCCTGAAGATCGGTTGGCAGGGCTTCGATTACAGCTTTGGCTACCGGGTAAGGAACGTCTGCCCGGTACTCCTGCTGCTTGGCCGGGAACTCCGGTGCGAGCAGCTCGGTTCCGCGAACGGAGGTCACCTGAAGGGCATCCAGGGAAGCGTCTTTCGGCAGGACTTCGCGATATACGGTTACCGTGTAAGTCTTGGTTGTCAGGCCATCCGGCGCTGTAACGGTAACGACAAACTTGTTGTCGCCTTCCGCCAGTTCGGCGCTGTCGTTAACCGGCTGACCGTTTCTTGTAAGGGCATAAGCCGCTCCCGCAGCGTTGACTGTCGGGTTGAACACGAGATTCTCGATGTTATTGGCTACGTTTACCACATAATCGTCTGTATCCGGCGAGAAAGCCGGGGACAGGTCCGGAATATTCGGGCCGAGCTGCAGATTGCGCAGTGTAGCGTCCGTATTCGGATTTTTGATCAGATTGATCGTGTAGCGCTGCATGCTGCCATCCTGCGCAATCGCATACACTTCGATGACGTTCAATCCGATCTGCGGAGTCAGCACATAAGGTTTTTCAACCGGCATGCCGTTCACCAAGACGCTCTCTCCCGCATTTTCGTCCTGGACGGTTACGCCCAAGGTGACGGTGTTGACCCCGCTCTCAACCGAGGCGCCGTACAGGAAAGTATCCGGTGCGAAGTCCGGAGAAAGAGTGACCGTTTCTTCCTGGTCGTCCGTCAGCGACAGCTGAGCCAGATTTGCATTGCCGGAAGGGGCACGAACGATATTAACGGTATACGCCTTGCTCGTTTGGCCATCTTGGGCAAGGGTGACAAAGACGATCTCCGTCTTGCCGACGGCCAGATTGACCGGAGCCCGGCTGACCGATTGTCCGTCGATCGTGTAAGAGGCGTTCGGATCGGCGGTGACCGCCGAAGCGGACAGGGACGTGACGTTGTTGGCTACATATTCGTAGTAGGTCGAAGTGGACGGATCGAATCCTCCGCTCAGTGTTCGTCCGTTCAGGAAAATATTGGCCAGATCGGCATTGGACGAAGCTTTTCGTACAACCGTCACCGTGTACGTCTTGACCGTTCTTCCATCCTGGGCCGTGACGGTGACGTTGACCGTGTTGATGCCGGTTTGAAGTTGAACAGTCTGGACGGTGCCGTTTTCTACCGGCAGGCCGTTCAGGGAGAGCTGGGCATTGTCATCGTCGGCTGCCGGTATAAGACCCAGCTGCGACACTTCATTTTCCACCGTGACCGCGTATTGGGTCTGGCTGCGGTTGAATACAGGAGACAGGGTGCCTGCCGAGACATCCAGAGCTTTCAGATCGGCGTTGGAAGAAGCTTCCCGCATAATCGTGACCAGCGTCGTTTTCTCGCGGGTTTTGCTCTCCGAAGTGACTTTGACGGTGACCGTGTTCAAGCCGACCCGCAGCGTCTTGCCGTAAGGGGTACCGCTCTTATGCGGCGCTCCGTCGACGGTCAGAGAAGCCGAGGTATCGGACAGCATGGCGGTCAGATCGAGATGGGACACCGAATTCGGCACATGAACGCTGTAAGCCGTATTCGCATTCGTGAATGCGGGAGACAGTGTTCCCGGTTCGACGGCCAGGTTGGCCAGATCGGCGACGTCCGAAGGCGCTTTGACAATCAGCAGTTTGTACAGTCTCGAAGTGACGCCGTCCTGGGCCGTAACTTCGATATTGAAGTAATTGCTGCCGCTGATCAGATTCTCCGCCGTGAACGGCGTTCCGCTCGCATGCTCGATGCCGTTGACTCGGATCGAAGCTCCCTGCACGGCGGTCGGAGTGAAGACGGTACGAACCGAGCTGTAAGGCACACTCAGCGCGTAATCGCCTTTGTTGCTGTCAAAAGCGGGAGACAATCCTGCCGGCTGGGTCGTCAGGGAAGTCAGTCTCGCGTCGGCGGAAAGTTTGCGGATAACGATTACGGTATACGTCTTGACCGTTCTTCCGTCTTCCGCCGTGACTTGAACCGTCAGCGTGTTGCGGCCGGGCTTCAGCCCGACCGTTCCGCTCGCTTTGAGCTCGCCTGCCGAACCGATCGGGCTGCCGTTAAGCTGTACGCTTGAGAACGGGCCGGATTTTTCAATATCGACTTTGAGGCTTTCCACGCTGCCTTCGACTTCGGCCGTATAGTTCGGCGTATTGGCATTGTAGACCGGTGCCAGCGGAACGGGAATTGTTCCGTTGAACAGGGCAAGGCCATTTACGGTGGCAAGATCCGCATCATTGCCCGGGTAACGGATCAGATCCAGCACATATTCCTTGAAGCCCGAACCATTCTTGTCGGCCACGCGGATCGTGACCTTTTTGTACGTGCCGACGGCCAGACCGCTTACCGTGAAGGTCGGATAAGAACCGGTTACTTTCACGCCGCTGCCGTTAGCGGCGGAAGCCGTCACCCACACATCGTTCGGATTGGCCGCGGTTACGCCGACTGTAATATCGTTGTTGGGATTGCCGTTGGTTTTGTTGGGAACATGCACTTTGTTGTACGCGATCGTTCGGCTGAACGAAGGTTCCATGACACCGACCGAAGGCTTGACGGACAGCAGTTCGTATTTTCCGGCGACGACGTTGAATACGAAACTGCTTGTGCTTACGCTGTCTTTAAGTCCCCGGCCGTCGTCGAGGGTGACTATGATTTGCGCTGTACCGGACTTGTCGAGAGCCGGAGTCAGCAGCAGGCTTTTCTGCGGGCCGTCTCCGCTGATCGCCAGATTTCCGTCCGGGATCAACGTTTGATTCGAAGAAGCGATTTTAACGGTTACAGGTTCGCCGTCGACTTCGTTGGCCATGAAGATCTTGGTGACCGGCGCGTTCACTGTCGTAGCCACTCCGTAATTGAAGCCTTTGCTTGAATTCCATTTGCCGTTGATAATGCTGCCGTTTCTTCCGTTCGGGGAGTAATCCTTAGCGACAGCTTGGTCTGCCGGGTTATTGAACCGGTACAGCGCCGCAAGGTTCGACTCGCTGCCGCTCAGTTGAACGCCCATTTCGCCGGCGATTTCGCTTGCGCTCTTGGCTTTGTTCCAGAAGCGAACGTCTTTGATGCCGCCGGTATAGTTGGCATCCTGGCTCCAGGCGCTCTCGCCGATATAGTTGACCGGTCTCGGAGCTCCTCCGTTCTGGCTGGCGGCATTCGCCATTTGGGTCAGATCGGCCGGCCCCGAAGCTTTCAACACTCCGTCCCAATAAATGGAGGCCGTCTTCTGGACATGATTGTACACCAGGGATACATGCGTCCATTTGTTCAGGGAAAGGACTTCCTTGGTAATGACGTCGTACTGTTTCGTGCGTGTGCCTTTTTGGGGAAGAGCGGTAAAGATCACTCTGCCGCTGTTGCTTTCAAAACCGAAAAAGACGTTGAAGTTATCCGGGCCATAAGCACTTTCAAAAAAGCGCGCCCAGGTCGGGCTGCTGGTCGGATATACCCAGCTCTCGAACGTAAACGAATTGTCATACAGTCCGAGATCGGGAATGGTAGCGTAGCTGCCGCCGTCCAGATCGTAGTAGAACGAACCGCCGACTTCCGTTACGAACGGAGTGTCGTTGACCGGCGTGACCGTAATCTGCGCCGTTTTCACTTCGCTGCCGAAGTCGTTCGGCACCTGTTCGTACTTGGCATTTGGATCGGTCCAGTTCTGGTTGGTTCCGTCGGGATCGGCCAGCCAGTCCCGGTATTTGATCTGCGCCGTGCCGTTCCAATCGGCTTTCGGGACGAAGCGGATCGGGACATTACCGCCGAGCACGAAGATTGTATCCGGATTTTCGAGGGAATACCAGACTTGTCCGTTGAAATACTGCCACTGGCCGTTGGTATTGTCCATTTCCGTAACGCCGATTCCGCGAGCGTACAGATCGGAAGTCGGCTGCCCCGGAGATTCGAATTGGTCTTCCGCGATTGGATTAACGGAGTAGACGTTCTGCGTGACGCTCTGCGCCGAGAATCCGGGTTCGGAAGCTTTGGGTGCGGCTGCGGAAGATTCCGTTTCTTCCGCGCGAACGGAAGCCAAAGGGATATTCGAGGTACCCAACAGGAAAGAGAAGATTAATAGGCAGATCAATATTCTGGATAGTTTTGTTTGCTTCACGCGCTCATCTCCATTTTCTACGATGTCCGAACATTTGATACGAGGGTACTCGATCCGGCAAGTTCCGAGCGAAGGAACATGATCCGGCTTTCCGTTTATCCCAACCTCCCTTGAATTTGAATGGAATAAAATATTCACGTCGTCATTATCGTCAAAAAACAAGCAATTGTTTATGGGAATGCTTCAAGTCTTATTTATTTTTGCAGGAATGGGAGGTTTCGTGACACCATTTGAAGAGATTCGACAAATTCTGTCAATAATAATAGGATACGAAAGAGAATATACAAGAGGAGAGGATTCAAAATGGGATATGGAAGAGGCCCGAGCCGGTTCCGGCTTCGAACGGCCGGCACGGCGCTGCTGCTGGCGGGCAATCTGGCATCGCTGCTGTCAGGAGTCATTTACGGGTTTGCCGACGCTCCCGGAAGCGGATGGAATCTGTACGGAGTCCTGCTGCTGCTGACCCTGCTAGGAAATCTGCATATTGCAATGGGTCGGGGCGTACATAGAGGTTGGGAATACGGCTATCTGGCGCTGCACGTGCTTGGACTTGCGGCTGTGCCGGTATGGAATACGGTGTCTTCGTCTTCGCCGGGCGATACCGATTCGCGCAGCGTGATATCGACCGTGATTATGCTGGCGCTGTTCGCTTACGGAGCCGTCATCGCATTCCTGCGCCTGCAAAACGGAACTCTGGAAAAGGAAGACGGTCGTACGCGCGGATATTCGCCTTACGGAACCGGCGGAGGAGGCGGACGTCTGCGCCGTATACTCAAAGGCCTGCTGACCGTTTGGTTTCTGCTGAATCTTGTGCTTGGCCTGTATTTGTGCGCCATTTTGTTGGGCGGCGTCGATCCGGGCCTGCTGGAAGTCATTCTGCCGGAGTATGCCCTGTTCTTCGGATTGATGTTCCTGGGAGCGGCGGCGCTGCTGGTCAAGATGTACGGAAGCAAAAAAGGATTCTGGCGTTCGACATTTCGGGGCGCGGTCCGTCTTACAGGACTGCTGATTCTGCTCGTCTGTGCGCTTCCGCTCGCTTCCGCGCCCAAAATCGTCAACGAAGGGCAGGAAGCCTACACCCAGGCTTTCGGCGAAGATCCGACGAAGATGGAAGACGACGCAATGATGCGCAGTGCGTTTTTGCTGCCGGATTATTTCTATGGCGCCCGAACGGGCGATTACCGGGTGAAGACGGACATCGTCTACTATGAAGGAACCGAAGGCAAAGACGCCGGCAGGAAGCTGGCTTTCGACGTGTACATGCCGCCGGCCGACGCGAAGAATCTGCCGGGGCAAAACTCCGTGCTGATCCGCGTCCACGGCGGCGGCTGGACGATCGGAGATAAAGGGGCCGGCAACTATGCGCAGATGAACAAATACTTCGCCTCGCGCGGTTATGTCGTCTTCGACGTGCAGTACGGTCTGAGCAATACGAAGAAATTCGTGGAATCGGCGGTCGTGCCCGAGCAGGTGGTCGGCGATTTCGATATCGGCGACATGGTGCGGCATATCGGTCTGTTCACGACTTATATGGTTGAGCATGCGGACGAGTACGGAGCCAATACAAAGTCCGTGTTCTTCTCCGGAGGTTCGGCCGGCGGACAGCTCGCGGCCGCGGCGGGCCTCGCTCCGGCCAATCCGGAATTCAAAGCTCTGTTTGATCCCGGCATGACGGTCAAAGGCATCATTCCGTATTATCCGGCGAACGGACTGGCGAAAGATCTGGGCATTGGAGGAGCGGACGGATTGTCCGATCCGTCCCTGCTGGTGACTGCCGATAGTCCTCCCGCCCTGATCTACCAGGGTGTAAACGACGGGATCGTAGACGTCCAGGTGGCCCGCGATTTTGCCCAGGCTTACCGGGAAGCGGGCAGCGACAAGGTCGCCCTGGTCGAGATGCCGTTTGGTACCCACGGCAGCGATATATACTTCCCAAGCTACTACAACGAACCGTTTACGTATCTGATGGAGCGGTTTATGCGGCAGTATCGGTAAGCTGGAACATGCCGGTAGAAGATCCGACGCATAAAATAAACGATCAAACGCATATCAGCATGAATAAATATCAGCATGAATAAAAAAGCGTTCCGGGAACCAATCCCCGGAACGCTTTTTTGCAGCTGAAAAGCAAGAACGGGCCGCCCGGCGTGAATCGGCGGACGTGCCGGTGTCAGGAGCGGCCCGCTGCCGAATAAGGCCGTTCGGGCTGCGTGTTGTCGCCCGGAAGCCCGCTTGGCGATTCGGCGGCTGTGTCTGCCGGAGCTTCCGCGCCGGAGGCCGCTTCGAACGGATAGAGGATATCCGTCGGCACGACAAGTCCAAGGGTCTGCAGTTCGCCGAGAATACACGCGACGTGGTAGCGGTAGATAACCGCCTGCGACCCTGCGGACAAAGCGCTGTCGGCTTTCTGGTTCGAGGTCTGCAGCAGGCTCGTTCCGAGACTCGCCACGCCTTCCGGATCGTCATCGGTCAGCAGCCGGATCATGCGCATATGCGAATACGTATTGCGGTAAACGTCCAGTTCCTGTTCGATACGCGAGACCAGATTGTGATTTTTGTTTTGGACCAGATCGAATTCTTCTTTATAGGTGTCGCAAAATTTTTGCAGCTCGGCCAGGTCTTTTTTGAGCGGACTGATATGCACGCCTCCGCCCTGCCGCAGCAGTCGGTGCGCAAGGGTACTCAGATGCCGGCGTACCGCCAAGCGGGATCTTTCCAGATTGCGGTCGTGTTTGGGCGGAATCAGGAAATAGTTGACCAGAACCGCCACGCCGATCCCGAGCAGCGTATCGAGCACCCGGTGCAGCGCGTAGGCGAAAGCCGGTTCTCCGTCGCGCAGGTTCAGCATGATCGCCAGGAACACGATGCAGGCAATCGAGACGGATTTGTTCCATTTCAGCAGGTTGCAGACGGCGATGACGCAGACGATGCCAAGTGCCGACAGATAGGCGTTATGAGGCTCGATAAAAGCGAACAAAGCCCCGAAAGCGGCGCCGACCAGCGTGCCCATCGTGCGGTTTTTGCCTGCCGTGTAGGAGCTCGTGATCGAACTTTCCATGGCAATGACGGTGGCGATCGCCGCATAGAAAGGATATTCGAGTTTGAGGGCAAAAGAAATCAGTACGCAGAGAAGCACGGCAACGGCCGTTTTGATATTCCGCATCCCGATAGAAAATCTCATAAGGGTTTCAAGTCCTTCCCGATCGGATTTCAAATTTAAATAACCCATTTTCAAAACACTTACCCATGTGAAATATTATACGTACTGTATGGACCGAGGGCAATTGTCGAAACGATGAAGAATTTGCGAAAAGGGGAATCCCCGGTTAAGGTGGAAAGGAAGAGATGAGACGAGGAGGAGAAGAAGGATGATTGAAGCGTTTATTTTCGACATGGACGGCGTCATTATCGACAGCGAACCGCTGCATTTTGACGTAGACCGGCAGGTACTGGAGTATTACGGGTATTCGATTACGCAGGAACAGCTGGAAGGATACGTCGGGATGACCAATCCCGAATTCTGGTCTATCCTGCGCGGCGAATACGGGATGAGCCAGACGGTGGAAGAAATTATCGAATACCAGCTGGGGATCAAGATCGGTGTGCTGAAAGCCGCGCAGATGCAGCCGATCGAAGGGATCCGGGAGCTGATCGCCGAGCTTCAGAGCGGCGGCATTCCGCGCGCGATCGCGTCTTCTTCGCCGCGTGTGTTCATTGAAGCGGTGCTGGAGAAGTTCGGGCTGCAGGGCGAGTTCGACTTTGTCGTCAGCAGCGAAGAAGTGCCCCGGGGCAAGCCGTCGCCGGACGTCTATCTGCGTGCGGCCGAACTGCTCGGCGCCGATCCGTCGCGCTGCGTCGTGCTGGAAGATGCCCGGCACGGCATCGCCGCCGCGAAAGCGGCCGGTATGCACTGTATCGGATTCGTGAATCCGAATTCCGGCAACCAGGACCTGTCGCGCGCCGACTTGATCGTCAACGATATTCGGGATATCCGGCTGGCGGATCTGGCGAAAGTCGAAGAAAAGTAAGCGCAAAAGTGAGAGTGGAACAACATTCCGCCGCAGGGTAGGCAAAGCGCTGCGGGCGGCAAAAAGGTACAACAAAAAGCGGCAGGAACGCTAAGGCGTCCCTGCCGCTTTTTTTGTCGTAGTGTTTGCAGTTCTAAAAGGATACTTCAGGATATTTGGGCCTGGGATTCTTCCCTGCCGCCCAGACGGGTCAGATCGCGCAGCGCTTCGATCATGCCGTCGAGCTGCGTGACACTGTCGGAGATCTGCCGCACGGAATCGCGCTGGCGATAAACGCCGCTTGCGGCAAGTTCCACCGAGGCCGACGTCTGCTCGCTGATCGCCGAGAAGTCGGAGACCTGGCCGGCAATGCCTCCGTTGAATTCCTGCAGACTGTCGATATTGCCGCTGATTTCGGCCGATTTGGACAGCACGTTCGCCGCGTCCTGCGTGATCCGTTCGAACAGCTCGCCCGTCTCGTACGTCCGGCTCTCCAATTCTTCGATCGTCGATTCGTTCAGTCGGACAGAATCTGCTACGATGCCCGTCTGGCTGCGGATCTGCTGCAGCAGTCCGGCAATATCGGCAGCCGAAGTCTGCACGTTGCCCGACAGACTGCGGATTTCGCCGGCCACTACCGCAAAGCCCCGTCCCTGCTCGCCTGCACGAGCCGCTTCGATACTCGCGTTCAGCGACAAGAGATTGGTCTGGTTGGCAATTTCCGTGATAGCGGTCAGAATCGCCTGCGCTTCTTCGGCGTAGCGGTTCAGCAGACCGACCTGCGACGCCGTCTCGCTCATGCTGCCGCGCACACGCGACATGTCGCCCCGAAGTTCGTGGGCTTTGAGGCTGCCTTCTTCGGTCAGTCGGGTCGTGCTGAGCGACAATTCGTTCATTTCGTCCGTTTCCCGCCGGATCCGCGCGATATTGTCGCCCGACTGGATCATCGCTTCATTGATTTCCTGAATATTTTCGGCCTGGATTTCGATGCCTTTGGAGATTTCGGCGAAGCTGCCCGCGGCTTCTTCGGCGATCCGGCTCGTCTCGCCCGCTCCCGCTGCCACCGATTCGCCAAAGCTTTTCAATTCGTTCGAGGAACGGTCCACTTCGCCGAGCAGCTCTTCGATCATCCGCTGCTGCCGGGCCGATTCTTCCAGCATATTGCGGCCGAGCACGCATACCGCGTAGCTGCAGGCGCCGATCATGACCATGACGATATACATGACCGCATAATCGAACGCGCCGTAAGTCGGGACGTAAGGGTTAACGAACAGCTGGAATGTCAGAGATAGTACCCCGACAATCGTGGCCAGGACGACAACCGGTTTGGAGAGATAGACCAGCGACAGGGTCACATAGATAAACGGGGCCACCCAGATGACGCCGCTCGGGATAAAGAGGAACAGGATGCTGCCGACAACAAAGCAGCCCAGCACTAGCGTATATTTTCCCCATTCCCGTCCGGCCGTGCCTTTGTAGAGAGCGTAATAGGCGGGGATCAAAACAGAGTTGATTCCCAAGACGGCAAGCATGCTGGATAGGGACACAAGTCCGGTCAGCCACAGAATCACAAAGATCGGATACAAGGAGATAAGCAGCGATTCAAGCGTGTAAAAAATGAGCATGGAAGAATGTCTTTCGAATTTGGACGGCATAACAGTTTTTCCCTTCTTTCTCGGTGAGTGTAAAAAATCGCAAAGCGGTGAAGGCGCCGGAATTCCAGCTACCTATGTTATCGTCCGCTGCAGCGTTTTGTTTCACACCGATTAGGCGGGATTTGTGTTTTTCGCGTTTTCTTTTAGGGGGGATGAGGTAATGATTAGCGTGAAAAGGTCGACAAACGAAGGAGGATTTGGCGGATATGACGCAAAACGAACCAACCCCGCAGGAGCATACGCTGGATAACAGCCTCGCTCTGCTCAAAGACGGATACGACTTTATTTTCAAACGGCGCCGGGAAATGGACTCGGATATTTTCCAGACCCGACTGCTTGGGCAAAAAGCGATCTGCATCGGCGGCAAGGAAGCGGCCGAACTGTTCTACGATACTTCGAAATTCAAGCGTTCCGGCGCGATCCCCAAACGGATCCAGAAATCGCTGTTCGGCGTGGACGCGATCCAGACGCTGGACGGCGACGCGCACCGGCACCGCAAAGCGCTGTTCATGTCGCTGATGTCGCGGGAGCGCCTGGACGTCTTCATGGAGCTGTTGGCGCAGGAGTGGGAAGCGGCAGCCCACAGATGGGAACAGCTCGAAGAACTCGAACTGTTCGGCGAATCGCAGGAACTGCTGTACCGCGCGGCGTGCCGCTGGGCCGGGGTGCCGGTCGAAGAAGAGACGGCACGGCAGCGGGCCGACGATATGGGCGATATGGTGGAAGCGTTCGGAGCGGTCGGTCCCCGCCATGCGGCCGGACGCCGGGCGCGCAGGCGGACCGAAGACTGGCTCGAAGGCTACATTCTTGACCTGCGCGCCGGCGAGGTGAAGGCTCCGGAAGACACGGCCGCTTATGCGATGGCGTTCCACCGCGATCTGCAGGATCGCGAGCTGGACGCCCGGATGGCGGCGATCGAGCTGATTAACATCGTTCGTCCGATCGTGGCGATTGGACGCTACGTCGTGTTCAGCGCGATTGCGCTGCACGAACATCCGGAATACCGGGTCAAGCTTGCTGCGGACGAAGGGAAGTACCGGCAGTGGTTCGTGCAGGAAACGCGGCGGTATTATCCGTTTACGCCGTTCCTTGGCGCTTCGGTCATCCACGACTTTACGTGGCAGGGCCACGAGTTCGAGGAAGGCACGATGGTGCTGCTCGACATCTACGGTACGACGCATGATCCCAAGCTGTGGGAGGAGCCGGACACGTTCAGGCCGGAACGGTTCGAACATTGGAGCGGCAGCCCGTTCGATCTGATTCCGCAGGGCGGAGGCGACCACCGGGGCGGGCATCGCTGCGCGGGCGAATGGCTGACGATCGACGCCATGGCGGTAAGTCTGGAATTTATGGCGAACCGTCTGGAGTACGAGGTGCCGGAGCAGGATCTGGGCCTCAGCCTGTCACGGATGCCGGCCCTGCCGGAGAGCCGGTTCGTGATGAAGAATGTGCGGCGCAAACGCGGAGCGGGTGCCGTGTCGGGCGTGTGAGGATTGGGAAAAAGCTTCGGGCAAACAAGATGCCCGAAGCTTTTTGTTAGGCGCAAAGCAGGAGAAATATAGGGACAGGGAGAATTTCTTGAAGCTGCAAGAAAGTTAGCCAGTAAAATACGCAAAGGTATTAACGAGGGGAGAACCAGGATGAGAGCAAACGCAGGGGACAGGAAAGAACGGACCGGTAATCGGGGGATGATCGGCCGGAAATGGGCAGCGGCTCTCTTAGCGGCTCTGATCGCAGGAACGGCCGGCACGACGGCGTATCCGGTCAAGCCGGTATCGGCCGCCGAAATCCAGCAGGGGAGCTACACCCAAGATCAGCTGGACGGATTGGCTTACCTGAACGAGATTCGGGCAAAAGTGGGCGTAGGCCCGTTGGAATTGGATCCGAGACTGACCCAGGCATCGCAGTCGCATGCGGCCTACTACAATCGGCATCATTTTGAAGGCTTGTCGGCTCATAGCGAGACGCAGGGAACCGAGGGCTTCACGGGCAGTTCGTCCCAGGATCGTGCCAAGGCGGCCGGCTGGTCGGATGTGGGAATGTCATGGGGAATTGGAGAGGTTATGGCTTTCCAACAGGAGACGACCCGGGACGCGATCGACGCCTGGCTGGGTACCGCGTATCATCGCAAGATCATCTTGGACGGCAAATACAAAGTGGTCGGAATCGGTCTTCAGGAAGGCACGGCAGTCATGAACCCCGGATTTTCGGGATATCGCTCGGCCGATCCGGAAGTCAAAGTCTATCCGTACGACGGTATGACAGGTGCCGCCATCGGCTTCTACGGGCACGAAATTCCGAATCCGCTCGATCGTTTGGGAGTTGAATATTCCGGCGGCATCATCTCCGCTTCGTCCGGTCAGAAGATCGAGTCGTTCAAGGCGGATATTAGGAATTCCAAGGGACAAGAGGTTCCTTTTTACAGCGAACTTCAGTCCGACACGCTCTACCTGTATCCGAAAGATATTCTGGACGGGTACAGCCTCTACACCGTAAAGCTCGATTATACGGTGAAGGGCGAACCCCAGCCCCGCAGCGCAGCCTGGTCGTTCACAACCGGAAAAGGACGGACCATTGAAGGATTGTCGGCGCAGTACGACGAGCTGGTGCTTAATCCGGGCGGAAAGCTGCCTCTGCAGGTTACTGCCCGGTATAACGACGGAACATCCGGTTCGCCGAAGACTTCCGCTTCCTACTCCAGCAGTTCGCCTGCCGGGCTGAAAGTCTCTGCGGACGGCGTGCTTGAAGCGGTCAAACCCGGCAGCTATAAGGTGACACTGAGCTCGGGCTCGGTACGCGACACTGTGCCGGTCAAAGTATTCGAGCCGCTCAAAAGCAAAAGTTATCCGGCCATCGATCCGGTTAAAGTCAAAGACATTGCCGGACGCTCCGATCGGGAAGCGATCGAGTGGGCGCTGCGCAGGGGCGTTGCCTCGGCGGACGCAAACGGAAACTTCCGCCCGGAAGACTCCGTCACCGAAGCGCAGTTCCTGACCATGCTGATGCGCGCCTACAAAATCGACTACGAAGCGTATGCCTCCAAGAAGAAGACACACTGGGCAGAGGGAGCCTACCGGGTAGCGAAGGACCGCGGGCTGCTGCTGTTCAGCGCGCGTCCCGGCAAAAAGGATTTCCGGGACCAGCCGATCAACCGCTACCGTGCAGCCGGGTTGATCGCTTCGGGAGACGGAGTGAACTTCGATTTTCCTTATGCGGTGAACTACGTGCTGGTCCGGGATTACATGCGCGGAACGTTGGGCAATCAGAGCTGGAGCTTCGGCTCCAATGATCTTGTTACCCGCGCACAGGCGGCCGCCATTTTGATGAAGCTGCAGTCGGGAATGAAGCAGCTGACCGGCGCACCGTCTTCGGTCACGCCGAAGGAGAAACTGCCGGAAGATCTGTTCCCCGAAGTGTATGCGAAGCCGGAACTCGGCGAGAAAACGCTGATTGCCGAATTCCGGGCGGACGGGACGCTGCGGGTGGAAGGACAGTTCCGCGATCAAGCGAACCGGCAGTTGGACATTCAGGTAGACGAGCGCAGCGAAGAGGGGCAGAGCCTCGGCGAACTCGAGAAGATCCCGGTTCAAACCGATGAGACAGGCCGCTTCTCCGTAACGTCCTCGAGGATTTATACGGAAGAACAGCTTAATGTTTACTTCCGAACGGAAGGCGTATCCTACTTTATCCAAGTTAAAAAAGGTACCCTGAACGCGTCGGAGTTTTCGCATTGATTCGAAGATCCGGATGATATTTTCGTTTGGCCGAAACGCGGCGCAGAATGTCGATCAAGCTGCCGCCTCTGTGCAGAAAAAGCCTTTCCGATAATTCGGAAAGGCTTTTTTACTGCGAATCGGCGTCGGGGCTATAGGGACTCGACGCAAAACTTACTTCTTGCTCCGAAGCTCCGTTACCGCCGTTTTCAACTGCCCCATCGCCTGTTCCACGATCGAGCGCGAGCAGGCGACGTTCATGCGCATGAAGCCGGCGGCTTCGATGCCGAACATCGTGCCGTCGTTGAGGGCAAGGCCCGCTTCGTGCAGCAGGAACCGCATCAATTCTTTGGCATCCAGGTTCAGTCCGCGGAAGTCGATCCACAGCAGATAAGTCGCTTCCGGCAGATTAACCGACAGCTCGGGCAGGTGCTCCTGGATCTGGGCCTGTACGTATTCCATATTGCCGCGGACGTAGACCAGCAGTTCGTCGAGCCATTCGCCGCCGTGCGTGTAAGCCGCCTCGGTCGCGGTTGCGCCGAGTGTGCTGATCGATCCCAAGCCGTGCATCTTGGCGACCGTACGCTCGTACACCGTCCGAAGTTTGCGGTTCGGGATAATAATGTTCGACACCGACAATCCCGCCAGATTGAACGTCTTGCTCGGCGCGGTGCAGACGATACAGTTGTCGCGCGCAGCTTCGGATACCGAAGCGAACGGGATATGCGATTTCGGCTCGAAAATCAGATCGGCATGGATCTCGTCGGCCACCACCAGCACATCGTGCTTGAGGCAGATCTCCGCCAGCTTTTCCAGATCGGCGCGGGACCAGATCCGGCCGACCGGATTATGCGGGCTGCACAGGATCAACATTTTCACGTCGTCGGACAGCTTGCTCTCCAGATCGTCGAAGTCCATCGCATAATCGCCCGTTTCCGACAGGCTCAGCGGATTCGTGATCAGTTGGCGTCCGTTTTCGCGCACGATATTGTAGAACGGCGGATACACCGGGGTCTGGATCACGATCTTATCGCCCGGCTTGGTGAAAGCTTCTACGGCGAACGCCAGCGCGGGAACGACGCCCGGCGTGAATGTGATCCATTCGGGCTCGATCGTCCAGCCATGGCGGGTTTGCATCCAATTCACGACGGATTCGAAATACGCCGGCGTGCGGAACGTATAACCGAATATGCCGTGATCCACGCGTTTATGCAGCGCATCCAGCACTTCCTGAGGCGCGGCAAAATCCATATCGGCTACCCAAAGCGGCAAAGCGTTCGGCGCGCCGAAAATTTTTTCGCGACCGTCCCACTTTTCCGAAGCACTCTCCAATCGGTCGATTTGCGTATGGAAGTCGTAGCGGCTTTTTAGTGTCATATGAATAATTCCTCCTTGTTTCGGCAACCGGTTCTCTCGATTATTATCCGTTACGGCACCGTTTAAAGCAATGGCGGAAGAAGGTCTGACTGCGGGTAGATTTGTTCGTGCTTGGTCCGAAAACCGGGGGAAAACAAAGCCTCCGGTATAATCCGGTCACCGATTTTCGCTGCGGAAGAACGCCTGCTTGGCTGCTTTTGTGCAAGAAAGGGCGATCTTTCCTGTTTTGCATCCCAAGGCATTTTTTTGTAAGGTAATAGAGGGAATGATGGCTTTCTGGAGTGTACGCGAATGCGCCGATCCTATTCGGGCCCTGCGTATGCCCCGCAATCGACAGCCGCTTGATCCAACAGACTGAACGGCCCGTTGATCGAACCGGGCTGCACAAGGAGGAGAAATCGAACATGCACCAATCGACCACCCGCAAGGTACGCAAACGTATTCTGTTTCTCGCCGCGGCGGCACTGCTGCTCGCACCCTCGCTGAGCCTGCCAACCGCCAAGGCGGAAACAACCTCGGTATCCGGCACCGTGATAACGGCGGATCCCGCGCAGCCGGCTCCGCCCGCTTCGTCGCCGGCCCCGCAAACGCCGGCCGCTGCCGTGCCGGCTCCGCAGACCGGCATACCTACGCCTCCTGCTGCCGGACCGGAATCGCCGGACGGCGTTTCGTCCGCTTCGGAAGAACCGGTTGAATTCATCGGCGAACGACCGGCCGACTGGACGCCGGAGCAGGACGAAATGCCGGCAGACCCGGAACCGCCGGCCGATCCTGCCACTGCGGCTCCGGTACCGACGCAGCCCGGAACACCGACCAAACCCGGTACGCCAGCCAAGCCTCCCGTTCCCGCTGCCCCGGATCCGTTCTACGATATCGTAAAAGATCCGAACCGGGAAGCGATCTTGACCCTGTACAACGAGAAGATCGTCAAGCCGTCCAAAGACCGCAAGTTCCGTCCGTTGGCCGAAATCGGCCGTGCCGACTTCACGGTCATTCTCGGCCGTTCCATGAACGCGAACGGAAGCATATTCGACGTCTATTTCACGGATCCGATTCCCGATTGGGCGATTCGTTATGTCGGCGGCCTGTCCGCAGCAGGTATCTTTGACGGGTATCTGGAAGGCGAGATTTTCGGAGCGAAGAAACCGGTGACCCGCGCCGAAGCCGCGGCTATGGTTGCGCGCGCCGCGCATCTGGAATCGCAGCCGCTGCCCGAAGGACTGGGCGGCGTAGGCAATATTCCGACCTGGGCGCTCGACGACGTGGGCGCCGCGTATGCGGCGGGTCTGATCGAAGCGACAAATACCGGCACCTTGAATCCGAACAAAAAGGTCACTCGCAGCGAGATGGCCGCCATGATCGCACCGCTGCTTGAAGCGGATGCTTTCCTGACGCCGTTCGAAGTCGAAGAAGATATTACGCTGCCTTAACCGGGAGCTTGGACGCAAGGCCGCCTCTTCCGGAGGCGGTTTTTGCTTGCGCGTAGCTTTTTCCGAAAAGGTTTTATATAATGGACGCAGTGATTGAATGCGGTTACATGGTTGTCGGCTTAAGGCTTATTATCCAAAGGGGGCTCACCACCGAATGACGTACAAAGACGCATCCAGACCGACCGCGGAACGCCTGAACGATCTGATCGATCAGATGACGCTGGAGGAGAAGATCGCCCAGCTCACTTCCGCAAGAACCGGCAGCATGATCTCCGACGTGCAGAACTTTATTTTTTCCGCGGAACTGACGAACCGTAATGTTCCGCACGGGTGCGGCTATATCAGCCGGATCGGCGGGGCGACCGACCTGCTGCCGGCAGAGATGGCCCGCGCGATGAACACGATCCAGAAACATTTCGTGGAAGAGACGCGGCTCGGCATTCCGGTGCTGTTCATGACCGAAGCGACATCGGGCGTACTCAGCCGCAATCATACGCTGTTCCCGCAGAATATCGGAGCCGGCGCCATGTTCGACGAAGAACCGATCCGCCGGATGGCCGATGCCATGCGCCGCGAGATGATCGCGACCGGCGAACGTTGGGCGCTCGGTCCGGTTGTCGACGTGATCCGGGACCACCGCTACGGCCGCTACGAAGAATCGTTCGGCGAAGATGCGTATCTGGTCAGCCAATACGGAACGGCCTACGTGCAGGGGCTGCAGTCGGACGATCTGACGCAGGGCATTATCGCGACGCTCAAGCATTTCGTGGCCCAGGGGATCAGCGACGGCGGCCGCAACTGCGGACCCGTGCATGTGACGGCCCGCGAGCTGCTGGACGAATACGCGGTACCGTTCGAAGCGGCGATCCGCGATGCGGGGGCGCTGTCGGTCATGGCGGCGTATCACGAAATCGACCAGGTTCCGGTGCACGCGTCGGCTCCTATTTTGCGCGAGATGCTCCAGGGCCGATTGGGCTTCGAAGGCTTGACGGTCTCGGACGGCAACGGGATCCAGCTGATCCAGTCGTTCCAGGAATACTGCGAGACCCAGGAAGAAGCCGTGCGGCTTGCCCTGGAAGCGGGGATCGAATGCGAGCTGGACTTCATGTTCGAGAAATATCTGCGGGGACTGGTGGAAAAAGGCGAAGTGGATCAGGAGCTTGTCGATTCGGCGGTGCGCAAAGTGCTGGATCTCAAATTCCGCCTGGGTCTGTTCGACCGCCCTTACGTGGATGAGACCGCCGTGGATTCGTCCGTCTGCACGCCGGATATGGTGGAGCTGTCCAAAGAAATGGCGCTGCGCACGATGACGCTGCTGAAAAATGAAGACGGCATTCTGCCGCTGGATCCTTCCCTGCGCAGAGTCGCCGTGATCGGACCGCTCGCCCACGTCAAGGAATTCGGCTCCAGCGATTATTCGTATCCGGCCCATATCGAAGACATGTACTACCACTCCGAAGGGCTGACCGAAGAAGAAGTGCTGGCCCGGACGCTCTTTTTCAAGAAAAAAGAGACCCGTTACGAAGATTTGTACCATCCGGATATGCCGACCGTATACGAAGCTTTGCAAAGCGCGCTGCCAAACGCCGAAGTGGTCTATAAGACCGGTATCAAGGATACGACCGATTATAACGGCGACGCCGACTTCGACCAGATCGAAGAAGCGGTCGCGGCGGCGCGGGACGCCGACGTCATCATCGCCGTCTGCGGCGACACGAGCGGCATGGGACGCGAGAACGACAGCGGCGAATCGACGGACCGCGTAGAGATCTGCTTGTCGCACGAACAGAAGAAGCTGCTGCGTGCGCTGCGGGCAACCGGCCGTCCGGTCGTGCTGGTGCTGTGCAACGCGCGTCCGCTTGAACTGCTGGAAGAAAGCCAGTCGATGAACGCCATCCTCGAAGCGTGGAAACCGGGGATGCGCGGAGCCGAAGCGATCGCGGAGACGCTCACCGGCGCGTACAACCCGGGCGGCAAACTCTCGGTTACGCTGCCCAAAGCGCTCGGCCAACTGCCGGTGCATTACTCGCAGCTTGCGACCGGACACAAGCAGTTCTGGCGCGGCAAATATCTGGAGATGGATCTGGCGCCGCTGTATCCGTTCGGCTACGGCTTGAGCTATACGAGCTTCGAAGCGGAAAACGTCCGGTTCGAACAGACCGCGGACGGCATCTCGGTGACGGCGGACGTGGTGAATACGGGACAGCGCGCGGGCGATCAGGTCGTGCAGGTGTACGTCCGCAAGAAATACGCCAGCGTCCTGCAGGCGGAGCGCGAACTGAAAGCATACAAACGGGTAAGCGTCCCGGCCGGCGAACGGGTGACGCTCGCGCTTGAGATCGCTTACGATTCGATCGGCTACCACGACCGCGATCTGAAGCTTGTCCTCGAGAACGTGCAGCTCGACGTGATGCTCGGATTCTCGTCGCAGGAGATCAAGGCGGAAGAGACGTTCAAGCTTGCTTTTGACGGTGGAAAGCGGGAGATTGGACGGCGGGTGTTCGGGAATCCCGTGACGATCCGCTAGATAGGCGCGACGCGCCAAAAACGATGCCCCGTTATTCGGAGGCATCGTTTTTGTTGTCGGTCTGGTGACCCAAGCCGGACAGGCATCCGCTCTTCGGCAGGCCTGCGCCGCCACCGCCCGCAGGAGCCGGGCGGGCCGAACTCGCAGGCAGCCGCTGCCTGTCAGCCTACAAACAGCGATTCCGCTCCGTCGATATGCACCACGGCGCCGCTGATATGGTCGGATTCTTCCGACGAGAGGAACAGCACCAGATTCGCGACTTGTTCCGGCTTGCCGCTGCCTTCGGGAAGAGGAACGGTGCCTTCCGGATATTCGACAGGCTTGGTGTTCATCTTGTCGGTTTCCTTGTCTTCGCTGCTGAAAATATTCGTGTCGATCGTGCCCGGCGCGACGACGTTGACCCGGATATTGGAAGCGGCCAGCTCGAACGCGGCCATCTGTCCGAACGCGGCGATCGACGCTTTGGACGTACTGTAGGCGGAGAAGCCTTTTTGCGAAAAGACGCGGGTTCCGCTGAGCGAACTGGTGAGCACGATACTGCCTTTTCCGGCTTCTTTCAGATAGGGAATCGCGTATTTGACGCTTGTGAACGTGCCTTTGACGTTGTTCGTGATCGTCTCGTCCCACTCGTCGTCTTCGATGGACTCGATCGGTCCGACGACGCCGAGAATGCCCGCGTTGGCAAACAGCGTGTCGATCCGCCCGTATTCGGACACGATCTGCTGCAGCGCTTCGCGGTATTGGGCGGGCGCGGAGATATCGACCGTCAGCGCGATCGCCTTCCCGCCGGCAGCTTCGATCTCGGCCCGTACGCCTTCGACGAACTGCGAATCGCGGTCGATCAGCGCGACGCGGGCCCCTTCTTCGGCCAGGCGCAGCGCGGCGGCCCGTCCGATTCCCGAACCGGCTCCCGTGACGACAGAGACTTTTCCGTTCATTCTTGCAGAGTTGGACATGGGATACACTCCTTTTGACGGATTTCTTGATCTTTTTAAAAGTTACCCGTTCAAAAAAAGGTCAATCACGTATAAATATACAAAATTTTAGCTTTCTGCCTCGAAGTCAGTTATTCCGTCTAAGGGAAGGGTAAATAATTTTTAACATATGCCATAGGTAAGGGAATACGCAGATATTTGTAAAAAGGTTAACGATGATCGGGGGGAATACCGGCCCAATCCGGTATACTGGAACCGATGCCCGTGGGGTTGTCCGCCGGAATAGGCCGTTTCGTTTTTTGCCATTACTGCTGTACAGGTCGGAGGAATGATCATGTCGTTGGTTTTTGCTTTTCTCAAAAAGTACCGTGCCGCTTCCCTCTTGGCTCTCTTGATGATGGTGATCGAGCTTGCCGTCGAGCTGGCACAGCCTTATCTGATCTCGAAGATCATCGATGACGGAATCGCCAATTCGGATCTCGGCGTCGTCTGGATGTGGGGCGGCATTCTGATCGTAGGCGCGGTCTTTGCGTTTGCGGCCGGGATCGCAAGTTCGTTCTTCGCTTCGTTCGCCAGCCAGGGCTTCGCCAGCGATCTGCGGGAGACGCTGTACGATAAAGTGCAATCGTTTTCTTATTCCGTCTTCAGCCGCTTCGCCACCTCGTCGCTGATCACGCGGATGACCGGCGACGTGACGCAGCTGCAGGACACCATCTTCATGAGCCTGCGGTTCATGACGCGCGTTCCGCTTGTCGTCGTCGGCAGTGTCGTGATGGCGATGGTCGTCAACTTCAAGCTCGGGCTGCTGCTCGCGCTGACCGTGCCTCTGCTGCTGGTGTTCGTGTTGTGGATCATGCGTCGGGCGGGGTCCATGTTCAAGAACGTGCAGAAGCGCCTCGACAAAGTTAACGGCGTGATTCAGGAAAATCTGACCGGTATCCGCCTGATCCGCGTATTCGTGCGCATGAAGCACGAGAACGGACGCTTCGCCGCTTCCAGCGGCAAGCTGATGAAGAACACGGTCTCCGCGCTGCGGCTGACCGAGACGACGATGCCGTTTATCATGCTGGTGATGAACGCCGCGATTGTCGCCGTGCTGTGGTTCGGCCGCGCGGATATCGCCGCGGGCGGCGCAACCGTCGGCGAAGTGGTCGCGGTCGCCAACTACGCCCTGCGTACGATCGGCGCATTGTCCGCGTTCTCCTGGATCGCGGTAACCTTCTCGCGTGCCGGCGCTTCGGCGCAGCGCGTCAAGGAAGTGCTCGATACGCAGAACGGGGAATTCGAACAGAACCGCGCGTACGGGCAGGAGAACGGAGCTTCGGCTGCGGCATTCGCCGCATCCCGGGCCGAGCGGAGCCATCGGGCTGCCGGCGGTACCGGCAACGCGGTTGTCGAAGGAGCCGTCGAGTTCCGCAGTGTCGCCTTCAAATACCCGACCAGCGACATCAAAGTGCTGGAAGACATTTCATTCCGGATCGGCGCGGGCAAGCGGGTCGCCATTATGGGCGCTACCGGTTCGGGCAAGTCTTCGCTTGTACAGCTGATTCCGCATTTGTACGACCGCGACAAAGGAGAGATCCGGATCGACGGCCGGAGCATCGACGAATGGGATACGAATCTGCTGCGCCGAAGTATCGGTTACGTGCCGCAGGAAGTGCTGCTTTTTACCGGTTCCATCCGGGAAAATATCGCCTGGGGCCGCGAAGAAGCATCGTTCGAAGAGATCGAAGAAGCGGCGAAGATCGCCCAGATTCATGAAACGGTCGAGAAGCTGCCGAACGGGTACGAGACCCTGCTCGGGCAGCGCGGCGTGAATCTGTCCGGCGGCCAGAAGCAGCGGCTGTCGATCGCCCGCGCTCTGGTGCGCCGTCCCGCGATCCTGATCCTCGACGACAGTACAAGCGCCCTGGATCTGGCGACCGAAAGCCGTCTGCTCGAAGCGCTGGAAGACATCTCGTGCACCACGTTCCTCATTACGCAGAAGATCAGTTCGACCCGGGCGGCGGATCTGATTCTGCTGCTGGACGAAGGGCGTCTGATTGCCGGAGGTACGCACGACGAATTGATGCGCACTTCGGAGCTGTACCGCCATATCCACGAATCCCAATATGAACAGGGGGAAGCCCTGCATGCCTAATGCACTGACCGAAGCTTTCCGGCAGCCGCGGCCGCCGGTCATCGCGGACCCGACGAAAGCAAGCGGCGAATACAAGAAGAAAAAGCGGGCGAAGAATATGTCCGGGACGCTCGTTCGGATCTGGAAATACCTGGCCCGCCGCAAACTCAAACTGGGGCTTGTCCTGTTCATGGTCCTGATCAGCTCGATTCTGTCGCTGCTCGGTCCCTACATGATCGGAGTGGCGGTCGACGATTATCTGGGCGGCGACGGGACATTTTGGGGACTCGGCTGGGGACTTTTCCTGGTCGTGCTCGGCGCCGTCTATCTGCTCAGTCCGCTGACCATGTTCCTGCAGAGCATCTGGATGATCGAGATCGCGCAGGAGACGGTCTACCGGATGCGGGTCGATCTGTTTTCCCATCTGCACAAGCTTCCGATTCCGTTCTTCGGCAAACGCCAACAGGGCGAGCTGATGAGCCGGGTCACGAACGATATGGAAAATGTCAGCGGAACGCTGAACAGTTCGGCGATCCAGATCTTCTCCAGCATTCTGATCCTGTTCGGGACTCTTGGCGTGATGCTGGCGCTCAGCCCGCTGCTGACGCTGCTGACTTTTATCGTCGTCCCGCTCATGGCGATCGGCATGCGCTGGATCACGCGGCGGACCGGTCCTTTGTTCAAGGAGCGCCAGAGCAATCTGGGCGATCTGAACGGTTATATCGAAGAAACGCTGTCGGGCCAGCGGATTATCAAAGCCTTTTCCCAGGAAGACCGGGTCAAGCGCGAATTTGCGCAGCGCAATGAACGAATCCGCCTGTCGGGCTTCTGGGCGCAGACGATCTCCGGCATGATTCCGAAACTGATGAACAGTCTGAACAATCTAAGCTTCGCGCTCGTCGCGGGGATCGGCGGCATTCTGGCCATCAACGGTCAGGTCACGATCGGCGTCATCATCGTGTTCGTGGAATACGCGCGCCAGTTCACCCGGCCGCTGAACGATCTGGCGAACCAGTGGAATACCCTGCTGTCGGCGATTGCCGGCGCGGAGCGGGTCTTCGAGATCATGGACGAAGAAGTCGAGAACAAAGACGAAGGCCAGGCATCCAAGCTCGACAAGATCGAAGGCGCCGTCAAGTTCGAAGACGTCTCGTTCGGTTACGACGAAGGACAGACGACGCTGTCGGATATCTCGTTCGAAGCGAAACCCGGCGAGACGATCGCTCTGGTCGGACCGACCGGCGCGGGCAAGACGACGCTGATCCAGCTGCTGTCGCGCTTCTACGATGCCAGCGGCGGCCGGATTACGATCGACGGCCGCGAGATCGGCAGTATCCAGCGGGAGAATCTGCGCTCGCATATGGCGTTCGTGCTGCAGGATACGTTCCTGTTCGAAGGCACGATCCGAGAGAATATCCGCTACGGCCGGCTGGATGCGACGGATGAAGAGATCGAAGAAGCGGCCAAGCTGGCCAATGCCCATTCGTTTATCGTCCGGCTGCAGGATGGCTACGACAAGATTCTTAACAACGGAGGCGGCGGCATCAGCCAAGGGCAGAAGCAGCTGCTGGCGATTGCCCGGGCGATGCTGGCCGATCCGGCCATTCTTGTCCTCGACGAGGCAACGAGCAGTATCGATACGGTGACGGAGATCAAGATCCAGCAGGGGCTGCAGCGCCTGATGAAAGGACGGACCAGCTTCGTCATCGCCCACCGGCTGAACACGATCCGCCAGGCCGACCAGATTCTCGTCCTCAAAGACGGCGGTCTGCTCGAACACGGTTCGCATGACGAGCTGCTCGCACTGGGCGGCTTCTACAGCGGATTGTACAACGGCCAGGGCATGCAGGAAGAAGCGGGAGACTGAGCCAAACCGAAAGAGATCGGCCGTTTGTCCATCGGGAAGATGGGCAGGCGGCTTTTTGATCGAGAGGCCTTCTACGGGGCGCTGTCACAAAAAGGTTCCGTTAATCGTTTCATGGGCAGACTGGCGGCAAAGGAGAGATTGTCCATGAACAACCCAAACGAAATTCCGGTAATCGTCGTGATCGGCGGCGGATACGCGGGCCTGCAAACCCTTTTGAGGTTAAAAAAGGAACTGAGGGTCCACGCGTTGAAAACAGGGGAGAGACAGACGGTGCCAAACGCGGCAGAAGTTCCGGGGCGGGGAACGACCCCGGAGCGAAAAGGAAAAGCCGCCCAGGCCAAACTGATTCTGATCGACCGGAACGCGGCCCATTTGCGCAAAGTACTGTTGTTTCGAGGAGCCGTTCATCCGGAGAAAACGAAGATTCCGTTTGCCAATCTGGCACGGAGCGATATCGGGTTCCTGCAGGCGGACGTGCTCGGCATCCACGCTTCGGAGCGGCAGTTGGAGTTGAAGCGGCCGGACGGGCGCTGCGAGACGCTGGCTTACGATCGGCTGGTCGTTGCCACGGGAAGCGTTCCCCGATCCGGCGGAGAAGAACGCGGCGGATTCGATTTATCGAATCCCGAAGAAACCGACAAGATCCGCGAAGCGCTCGAAGCCCTGGAGGTCGGCGGGATTCGGGGAATCGAGGGCGAAGAAAAACCGGCAGGGCAGCGCTCTGCGCTTGAAGCAGGCAGCCGCTCTCCGCAGATTATCGTGGTGGGCGGGGGACTGTCCGGCATCGAGATGGCGGCCGAGTTGGCCGACGAGCTGCGCCGCCGCCTGCGCGAGCGCGGACTGGCGGCGGAACATCCCGCCGTGACGCTGATCGACAGCGGAGAGCGGCTGCTGCCGCAGGCGTCGGCGGAGGTGGGCGAGCGTCTGGAGCGGGAGCTGCGCGCGGCGGGTGTGAGCCTGCTGCACGGACGCCGGGCTGTGCGTTTCGCAGGCGGACGGCTGGAGCTTGAAGACGGCGAGAGCCTGCCGGCGGATCTGTGCGTATGGGCCCTTGGGCTGCAGGCGAGTCCCGCGGCGGCGAAATGGGGGCTTCCGGTCGACGAAGTCGGCCGGATCGTCGTCGACGCTTCGCTGCGAATCGGCGGACTTGACGGCTGCTACGCCGTCGGAGACTGCGCCCGGATTGTCGATCCCGCGACCGGCCGGATCGAGGGAATGAGCTGCCGGGAAGGGACGTCCCAAGCCAAATGGCTGGCGAAAGCGATCCGCGCCGGCCTGGAAGGGCGCGCCGAACCGGCTTACCGTTCTGCGCCGCTTGTGCTCTGCGCATCGCTCGGGCCCGCACGGGGGTTCGCCTGGACGCGCCTGCAGGGCCGCGATATCGTGCTGACCGGATCGCTGGGTCTGCTGGCGCGGCGGTACACGTGGAAGTTGGTAGACCTGCTGCCGGATTAAAGCCGTTTAGAAAAGGAGGGGTAGGCATGGTTATTTCCGTAGATCGGGAGAAGCTGTACGGCGAATACCGTCCGCTGCTGTTCTCGTTGGCTTATCGGATGCTCGGGACGGCTTCGGATGCCGAAGACGTCGTTCAAGACGTCTTCCTGCGTCTGGAGGAGAAACCGCCCGGAGACAAAGAACATATGAAAGCCTATTTATGCAAAATGGCGGTCAACCGCTGCCTGGATATCCTGAAAAGGCTGCGGCTGCAGCGAGAACTTTATATCGGCCCGTGGCTGCCCGAGCCGATTGCGATCGAAGCGGATGATCCGGCGGCGGCTTATCTGCAGGGAGAAGGCGTGTCTTTTGCGATTCTGCTGCTGCTGGAGACGCTCGATCCGGTAGAACGTGCCGTCTACATTTTGCGGGAAGCTTTCGCTTTCGATTACAAAGCGATCGCCGAAGCGACAGGCCGTTCGGAAGCGGCCTGCCGGCAGACGATGAGCCGCCTGCGGCCGAAGATCGCAGCGGCGCAGCCGCCTGAGGGGCTTATGCCTACCGCCGACGCCGAACCGCTGGTGCTGCAGTTTCTGCACGCGGCGCGCACCGGCGATCTGACCGGCATGCTGGAACTGCTGCATCCGGATGCGTCGCTGCGTTCCGACGGAGGAGGCAAAGTCTCGGCGGCGGTTCGTCCGATTGTCGGAGCGAAGGCGGTAGCGGCTTTCCTGGGCGGATTGGCGCGGAAGTTCGCCGGAGCGGCCGATTCGGCGGGAACGCCGGAACTCTCGCAAAAGCCGGGGATATCGGAGATAGCGGCAAGTCCTGCGTCCGGGCCGGTAGCGGAGTTCGCGCTTCTGCCGATGAACGACCAGCCCGGTCTTTTGCTGACGGTAGACGGGCAGCCCGATACGGCCCTGCTGATCGAATCTTCGGCCGGGCGAATTCACGCCGTGTATATCGTGCGCAATCCCGATAAGCTGGAGAAAATCGGCCGGGCCGGCAGCTGACGAAATCCGCTTCTTCGCTCCGAAATACTCTATAATGAACGGTATAGACGGCGGGGAGGGAATGAAGGTTGCTCATTTATGCCATGCTCGGGTTGATGCTGCTCTCGGCGGGATTTGTGGCTTACCGTTTGAAGCGCGACGGAGCGGAATATTATTTTGTGGAAAATGCGGGTCTGATGATCGTCGTGCTGGTGGCGGTCTCGGCGCTTGCCGGAATGGCCGCAGCCGGGGATTGGTTGGATTATGCGAGAATGGCGTACGCAATCCTGACGGTCGCCTATATCGCTTACGCGGCCTACGCGAAGTACCGCGGCGGCACGGACGGATACGGACAGTGAAGAAAAGACATCTCATGTACGCCGCAGGCCATCTTTAAGGAGCCGGTCCCATCCAATGTCGAACGGAACGATATCGAAGCCCTGGATCGCGGAGCGTATTTCCGAAGACGCGGAATCCGAGATTCGCAAGCGTTCAGCCCAAGCTGGGGAACGCGCTTGAAAGTTCGGACGCTCTAGGCGCGGTTAATCTTCCGATATCTGGATCAAGGTCCTAGAGAATAATTTAGAGGACCGGTTCATCAAAAGAGACCGCCTTTGCATCGGCAAAGGCGGTCTCTTTTTGCGAATCGGCAGAAGTCAGCCGTTTTTTGGCAAAGTCAAAGCTGGATTCGGCTCGTATTCACTCTTTCGTATTCACTCTTCAGCATCGAATAAGCCGCAAGGTCCACGTAACGGCCTTTCTCGTATTCGTGCTGGCGCAGCAGGCCTTCCCGGACGAAGCCGAGTTTGTCCATCAGGCGGATCGAAGCGGCGTTGCCGGGGTCGACCCGGGCTTCGATCTTGTTCGCACCGAGCGGACCGAATCCGAACCCTAGGGCGGCATGCACCGCTTCCGGCATCAGACCCCTGCCCCAGAAAGCGGGCGCCGGATCGTAGCCGATCTCCATCCGTTTATGTTCGCGCTCAATGCCGAGGAAGCCGCAGGTGCCGACGAATGCGCCGGAGTCGCGGTCTGCCGGCCTCGCTTCGCGCAGCGGCAGCCGGGGAGAATTCCGCTTGCGCCAGAGCCGCTTCCTTCTTATGTTCGCTCATTGCTTCAATTCCTCCAATGTTTCTTCCCAGCGTTCGACAACCGCCTGCGGATCATGCAGTTTGATCGTGATGCCGCTGGTCAGATCCGCGTATTTGGCGGCGTCCGCGCGGACGTCCAGCACGTCCGCGGTAAATCGCGCGCGCGGATGCCTAGCGTTCGCAAGCTCCGGCAGCGCTTCGGCGCGCAGACGCACCGTGTACGATAGGCCTTCGTATACGACCGCGAGCAGCGCCCGGCCGCTGCGCCGCAGATTGGCCGTCGTGCCGGTGCCGATCCACAGCGCGATGCGCAGGCGGCTGCGTTCTTCGGCCCACACTTCGCCGGCGCTGACCATCGCCTGATGGGGGTAGCCTTCTTCGTCGACCGTATGCAGCGTCATCGCGATATGCGTTTTTTCGCCGAGATCCGTTCCGCCCAGCAGCGCATACAGCGCATCGTTCAATCGGGGGAGACTGCCGGTGTTCATGTCGTCACTTCTTTCCTGTCTATTTTCGAAAATAACGTCCTCATGACCGTTGTTTTCTCCTCTACGTGGGCAAATGACAAAATAACGTTCTCCGAACAGTTAATTTCAGCTTTTCCTGCCTAATCATGCCCTGATTCGCCGAATAACGGTTCTGACGCATTTATTCGGCGAAACAAGAGGTATCAGAAGGAGAATAGATGCCTCTATGCAGTTATTTCCGGCGGCACCGGCAGCGGCTTCCCGGAGCCGTCGATCTCCGCACCCGATTCCCCTAGGCCGGTTTCCCGCGTCTGCCTATCCGGGCGTCAGGCTCCCCGCTTCCGGTTTCCCGCGCCCGCCGGCGTTCGCCTATACCGGATCCACCTGCACCGCCGCCTGCTTGCCGCTGACCTGGATACCGGTTTTTTTCGTGCCGGTTCCCTGCAGATCGCGAAGCAGTTCTTCCAGCAGTTCTTTGGCTTTTGTGCCTTCCTTGCCGTAGACTTTGACGACGAACTGGACCGAATCTCCGCCTTCGAGAATGCGCTGCGCCTGGTTCTTTTTGGTCTCGTAGTCGTGTTCTTCGATGTTGGCGGTCAGCCGGATTTCTTTGGTTTTGGACGGGCGGGACGCTTTTTTCTCCTGCTGCTTGGCTTCTTTGGCTTTGCCGGAAGAGATCAGGGAGCAGGGAGGAGGACTGGAATAGAGCGAGGTGCAGACGAGGTCCACGCCAAGCTCTTTGGCCAGTTTGAGCGCTGCGCCTGTTGCCATAATGCCGAGCGCTTCACCGTTTACGCCGGTCACGTCGACTTCGGCGGCTTTGATTTTTTCGTTTTTGATCATGGAAGAGGGCTCCGTTTCATTGAAGGTTTGTTCGGCCTGTCTGAACGTTTCGAAGAGTGAACGCAGCCCGGCCTCGGAAAGTTACGGCCGAAGTGTCACGCCCCTCGCGGACCGCCCGCCGTCGATTCCCGGAAAATCGGTTGGGTGTATAAGTGGGTGACCTGATGAGGCTGCCGCGAATTGCGGATACGGGACAGCAGCATCTCGCCGGCTTTGACGCCCATATCGCTGCTGTAGATATGCACCGTCGTCAGATGCGGCTCCACGATCCGCGATTCGGGCGAATCGTCGAAGCCGCAGACGCGCACGTCGGCCGGGACGTTCAGGCCGCTGTTCTTGAGCGCGCGCATCACGCGGACGGCGATAAAATCGTTGGCGCAGACGAACGCCTGCGGAAGCTTGTCGATCTGCCGCAGCCGCTGCTCCATCCAATCGCTCTCAAACAGGAAGAAGCGGTCTTCGTCGAGGATCGACTGTTCGCGCGGAACGTCAAGGCCCGCATCCGCCAGGGCGCGTCCGTAACCGATCCAGCGTTCGCGGAAGCTTTTGCAGTGGTTGAAGTCGCCGACGAATCCGATTTCGGTCAAGCCGTCTTCAATCAATCCGCACGTCATGCGATAGGTACTGTGTTCATTCTCCATCAGCAGGACGTCGGCCGCAAAGTCCGGATAAGCCGCGTCCGCCGCGCAGTCGATAAAGATGACCGGAATATCGAGTTCGGTCAGCAGGCGGCTGTAGGCAAGGTCGAACAGCTCGATGCAGACAATTCCGTCCACGCCGGAAGCATCGAAGTTGACCGGCAGCGCCCGTTCGCCCCGTTCGTCGTCCCGCACGATATGGATCGACAGATTGTACCCTTCCATACTGATCTTTTTCTCCAGTCCGCTGATGACCTGGGAACCGAAGTGGGACGTATTCGGCAGATTGGTCGTCAGCAGCGCGATATTGCCCGTTTTTTTGGGCAGAAACCCTTCGCTTTCCATATAGGCGAATTGTTTGTATTTCAGTTCGATCGCTTTTTTGATCACGCGGGCACGGGTTTCTTCGGGGATGCCTCCGCTGTCGTTCAGCGCTTTGGAAGCCGTGTTGCGGGAGATGCCCAGTGCGTCCGCAATCTGTTGAATCGTCACTTTCTCTTTGGCCATGGATGCGGTCCACCTTTATCAGTTCGGTTGAGTAGGAAAGTTTCGGCCGCACGCGGCGCGAAGATAAGGCTTACATAGTCAAATGTATCGTAATAAGGGCTGAATAGCAATCCGAAGTTTACAAATGTAAAGTTATAAAAGAGTTAATACCTAATATCGATCAAACAAATGTAAAAAATATTTTGACAAAATAAGTTGACATATGAACTATTACTCTGGTAAATTGTAAACGCGGAAGAGGTCAAATGTTAAATGTAAGCCCTTACGACTTACCGCGACCAAATCGATCGGCAAGGAATGGAGGAAGCGGAATGGAAAATTCGGCGGAGAGCGGAAAAGGCAGCCGATTGGTGCAGCGCAAAAAGGCGGCCCGAAGCGGTCTGGGCACGTTCAAAAAGAACGGCTTTCTGTACCTTTTGCTTGCACCGGCGCTTTTATTGACTCTGATTTTCAAATACGTACCCATGTACGGCGCCATTATCGCGTTCAAGGAGTTCAGCCCGATCCGGGGCATCATGAACAGCGAGTGGGCGGGATTGAAGTACTTCGAGAAGTTCCTCTACTCGCCCAACTTCGAAGTCATTTTTATGAACACGCTTAAATTGAGCTTTTACGGACTGCTGTTCGGCTTTCCGATTCCAATCCTGCTTGCCCTGATGCTCAATCAGGTGCGCAAAGCCGGAGCCAAGAAAAATATCCAACTGTTCCTCTACGCGCCGAACTTCGTGTCGGTCGTCGTCATCGCCGGTATGCTGTTCATCTTCTTGTCGCCGACGGGACCGATCAACGCGATCGCAACCTGGGTGTTCGGCCAGCCGCTGATGTTCATGACCGATCCCGCTTACTTCCGCTGGGTGTACATCCTGTCGGACATCTGGGCGACCGCGGGCTGGGCTTCGATCATCTACGTGGCGGCGCTGGCCGGCGTCGACCCGGAGCTGCACAACGCGGCCAGCCTCGACGGGGCGAGCCTCATGCGGCGCATCTGGCATATCGATCTGCCGACGATCAAACCGATCATGGCGATCGTGTTCATCCTGGCGGCGGGCGGCATCATGTCGATCGGCTTCGAGAAAGCCTACCTGCTGCAGACGTCGATGAACCTGCCGTCTTCGGAGATCATCGCGACCTACGTCTACAAAGTCGGCCTGCAGTCCGGGGATTACCCGTACTCGGCGGCCGTCGGATTGTTCAATTCCCTCATTAACGTGATCCTGCTGCTCACCGTGAATTTCGTCGTCAAAAAACTCAACGACAATCAGGGTCTTTACTAAATCTTGCCGGAAAGGAGAGAACCGCGATGACTGTCAAAAATACGCCGTTCGACCGGTTTCTGCTCGTCTTGAACGGATTGTTCCTCACGCTGGCCGTACTGGTCGTCGTTGTCCCGTTCGTGTATATCATCGTCGCTTCATTTATGGATCCTACCGTACTGCTCAATCGGGGGCTGTCGCTTAACCCGTCCGATTGGAGCCTGGAAGGGTATCGCAAAATTTTGGGCAATGACGCCATGATCCGCGGCTTCTTCAACTCGCTGCTGTATGCCGGAGCGTTCGCGGTCTTCACCGTGCTTGTCTCGGTCTGCGCCGGATATGCGCTGGCCGACGAGACGCTGGCCGGACGCAAGCTCGTCATGACGCTGTTCCTGATCACGATGTTCTTCGGCGGCGGGCTTATTCCGACCTACCTGCTGATCCGTCAGCTCGGCATGCTCGACACGCCGTGGGCGCTCATCATTCCCGGGGCGGTCAACGTGTGGAACATCATCCTGGCCCGGACTTTCTTCAAAAGCATTCCCAAAGAACTCAAAGAAGCCGCGAACGTCGACGGCGCTTCCGAATTCAAGATTTTCATGCGCATCGTCATTCCGCTCTCCAAGCCGATCATGTTCGTGCTGGCGCTCTACGCGTTCGTGGGGCAGTGGAATTCGTACTTCGACGCCATGATCTATCTGGAAAACTCCAAGCTGTTCCCGCTCCAGCTCGTGCTGCGTTCGATCCTGATCCAGAACCAGGCGGCGCCCGGCATGATCGGCGACCAGCAGGCGATGGCGGAACTCAAACGGCTGTCGGAAATGATCAAATACTCGTCTATCGTCGTCTCCAGCCTGCCGCTGATCGTGATGTATCCGTTCTTCCAAAAATATTTCGAAAAAGGCGTCATGGTCGGTTCCCTCAAATAAAACCGCCCGACGAAACGCCGTTCCCGTGTTCGATGTCCGATCAGCCGCTCACCGAGGTTCATCATCCCAAGGAGGAATCCCCTATGAAAAAGCTTCGCCTGCCGCATTGGAAAAAAGCACTCTCCGCGTCCGCCTTGTCCACCGTGCTGCTCGTGACCGCCTGCGGAGGCGGTTCGTCCGAGCCGCAGCAGACTGCCGACGGCAAACCGATTTTGCGCGTGCTGACTTCAAGTTCGCCGCTTGCCCCTCCCGATCCGAACGAGAAGCTGGTCGTCAAGCGGCTGGAAGAGAAGACCGGCGTGCATATCGACTGGACCAGCTATACGAGCGACGTGTTTGCGGAGAAGCGCAACCTGGCGATGGCCAGCGGCGATCTGCCGGATGCGGTCTTCGCCGCCGAATACAGCGACTATGACCTGCTGAAGCTGGCCAAGGACGGAGCGATCGTGCCGCTGGAAGACGCGATCGACCGGCATATGCCGAATTTCAAAAAAGTGCTTGACGAACACCCGGAATACCGCTCGATGATCACCGCGCCGGACGGCCATATCTACGCGTTCCCGTGGATCGAAGAATTGGGTTCGGGCAAAGAGCGTATCCAGTCGGTCGACGATATGCCGTGGATCAACGTGGAATGGCTGAAGAAGCTGGGCCTCGAGATGCCGAAGACGACGGATGAGCTCAAGGAAGTACTGACCGCGTTCAAAACGAAGGACCCGAACGGAAACGGCAAAGCCGACGAGATTCCGCTGTCGTTTATCGACAAACCGGGCGGCGAGAATCTGACCTTCCTGTTCGCGGCGTTCGGCCTGGGGGAAAATCCCGAGCATCTGGTCGTGACGGACGAAGGCAAAGTGGTGTTCACCGGCACGGAGCCCGGCTACAAGGATGCGGTCAATTATGTATACGATCTGTACAAAAACAAGCTGGTCGATATCGAATCGTTCCAGCAGGACTGGAATACGTACGTCGCCAAAGGCAAAGACGACCGCTACGGCCTGTATTTCACCTGGGACAAAGCGAACATTACCGGCATGAACGACAAATACGACCTGATGCCTCCGGTCGCCGGACCGAGCGGCGAAGTCAACGTCACGCGCAATAACGGCATGGGCTTTTTCCGCGGCTCGATGGTCGTAACCAGCACGAACAAGCAGCTGGAGACGACGGCGAAATGGGTCGATCAGCTGTATGATCCGCTGCAATCCGTGCAGAACAACTGGGGCACTTACGGCGACGAGACCCAGCAGAACATTTTCGAATTCGACGAAGCCAAAAAAATGCTGAAGCATCTGCCGCTCGAAGGCTCCGCGCCGGTCGAACTGCGCCAGAAGACCAGTATCGGCGGACCGCTCGCGATTCTTGACGAATACTTCGGCAAGTACACGACGATGCCGGACGACGCCAAATGGCGGATGGACCTGATGGAGAAAGTGCTCGTTCCGCATATGAAGGCAGAGAACACGTACCCGAATGTCTTTTTCAGTATCGAAGAACTGGACCGGCTCTCCACGATCGAAGCCGATCTCTTTCCGTACATGCTGCGCAAACGCACGGAATGGTACCAAAACGGCAAAGCGGATCAGGAATGGGACGCTTACCTGGCGGAACTCGATCGGCTCGGCCTGCAGGAATGGCTGAAGATCCGGCAGGACGGTTACGACCGGAGCGCCGTGAAGTCTTAAGTAGAAGAACGTACGCATAGAGAAAGTATAGGAGGCAGACAAACCATGACGATGCAAGTCACGAAGCCCGATCACCGGGGCGCATACCATTTTTCCCCGCAGCAGAAATGGATGAACGATCCCAACGGAATGGTGTATTTCGACGGCGAATACCATTTGTTTTTTCAGCATCATCCGTTCGGCGATACCTGGGGACCCATGCACTGGGGACATGCGGTCACGCGCGACCTGACGAACTGGGAAGAACTCCCGATTGCGCTGGAACCCGACGAGCACGGCACGATTTTCTCGGGCAGCGCGGTAGTGGATTGGCACAATACGACCGGGTTTTTCCCCGACGAGCCGGGGTTGGTCGCCATTTTCACCCATCATCTGGAGCGCCCGGACGCGCCGGTCGTGCAGACCCAGAGTCTGGCTTACAGCACGGACAAAGGCCGCACCTGGATCAAATACGCAGGCAATCCGGTGCTTGAACGCGCCGACCTTCCCGATTTCCGCGATCCCAAAGTATTCCGGCACGAACCGAGCGGGCAGTGGATCATGGTCGTCGCCTGCGGACAGACCGTTTCGCTGTACCGCTCGCCCGATCTCAAACAATGGACATGGGGCAGCGATTTCGGTGAAGGAATCGGCTCGCATGAAGGCGTATGGGAATGCCCGGATCTGTTCGAACTGCATGTCGACGGCGACCCGGCCAAGAGCCGCTGGGTGATGCTGGTCAGTATCGGTGACGGGGGAAGCAGTACGGAAGGCTCGCGGACGCAGTATTTCATCGGTGATTTCGACGGCAGCACGTTCACGCCGGACGAAGCTTCGCAGCAGGTTCGCTGGCTCGATCACGGACGGGACAACTATGCGGGCGTGAGCTGGTCGGATGTGCCCGAAGAAGACGGCAGACGGCTGTACCTCGGCTGGATGAGCAACTGGCGCTACGCGAACCAGACGCCGACCGACGGCTGGCGCGGCGCGATGACGATCGCACGGGAGCTGACGCTCGAGACGGTAGAAGGCGCCATGACGCTGATGCAGCGTCCGGCCCGGGAACTGGAAGCCGCACGGACACCGGTGCTGGAACTTGCGGATGTTACGCTGGCCGAGCTGCGTCAGGAGCTGGAAGCGCTGCGTCTGGACACCTTCGAGCTGGAAGTTCGGGCGGAAGGCGGACTTTCGTTCGAATTCCGGCTGCGTCAGGGAGAAGAATGCGGAACACCGGTCGGCTTCGACGCGGAAGCGGGCGAGCTGTATATCGACCGGACACAATCGGGCGAAAGCGAATTCCACGCGGACTTCGCGGGGCGGCATACGGCGAAGACGGGACCGGAATCCGATACGCAGCTGCGGATTTTCGTCGACCGTTCTTCGGTCGAAGTATTCGAAGGCGGCGGCCGGCTCGTCATGACGGATCTGATCTTCCCGAAGGCAGAAGCGGATCGGCTGTCGGTATTCTCGGCGGACGAATCGTTGAAGTTCCGCTTCGTGCGGATCTGCCGGATTGCGGGTTCCTCCAAGGAGGCGTAAGGGATGACGCACAGAGAAGACAAACGGACGCCGCTCCCTGGCGATTCCGCGGTGATCGGAGCGATCGAAGCCGGCGGGACCAAATTCGTCTGCGGAATCGGAAGTCCGGACGGCGAGATTCATGACACGATCAGTTTCCCGACCGGGAAGCCGGAAGAGACGCTGGCGCAGGCGATCGATTACTTCGCCGGCCGCGGCGTGCAGGCGATCGGCGTCGGTTCCTTCGGACCGATCGACCTGCGCCTTGGCAGCGGCACGTACGGTTTCGTCACGACGACGCCCAAAGCGGGCTGGGCGAACTTCGACTTTCTCGGCACGCTGCGCCGCTCCTTCGATGTACCGTACGGCTGGGATACCGACGTGAACGCCGCCGCTTACGGCGAAGCGATCTGGGGCGCGGCCCGCGGCCTGGACAGCTGCGTGTATTACACGATCGGCACGGGCGTCGGCGTCGGCGTGTATGCCGAAGGGCGGCTGCTGCACGGTCTGCTGCATTCCGAAGGCGGACATCTGCGGCTGCGCCGGCATCCGGACGATCCGTTCGCAGGGTCCTGCCCTTACCACGGCGACTGCCTGGAAGGGATGGCTTCCGGTCCGGCGCTTCAGGCGCGCTGGGGCGTTCCCGGACATGAACTGGCTCCCGATCATCCCGCCTGGGAGATCGAAGCGCATTATATCGCCGAGTCGGTCGCGGCGGCGGTCCTGCTGCTGTCGCCGCGCCGGATCATTCTCGGCGGTGGCGTCATGCAGCAGGAGCATCTGCTGCCGCTGATCCGGCAGCGCGCGGCGGCGAGCCTAAACGGCTACGTCGCGGCGTCGGAGCTTGCCGAAGGGCTAGGCGAGTATATCGTCGCGCCGGGACTCGGCACGCAGTCCGGTCTGCGCGGCGCGCTGGCGCTGGGCATCCGGGCGCTGGAGCGGGAACCAGCCGGTCTGCTGCCGCAAAGCGGCTTATAGAACCGGGCAAGGAGACACCCGGCTATTCAAGCCCGTCTTCCATGACTTGACCCGTTTTTTCAATCCGAACAATTCGAATAAAGTTCCTCCACATGCCCGCCGACGGATACGGGATCCGTCGGCGGGCACATTTGGAAGGAAAGCACGAAGATCGCAAGGTCAAGCGCAAAACGAAGACCGACCATCAATCCATTCAACGTGTCGAGAAAGTCTGATTCCGAGCAAAGCGAGGAGGCGAAGGGAGAAATTCAGTGTAGGAACTAAAGCATTTTCCGCTAAATTTCAATCCTTTTTCCCGATTTCGACACGCGACCGGAACGAATTTCTCCCGCAGCCGACGAGCTTCTACACCGAATAGGACTTTCTCGAAAACTTGATAAATCTATTAAAGGAGGGAAAGAGAATGAAAACATACAAGCCGGCGTCTTCTCTGCTGTGCGCGGTACTGCTGCTGGGCGTTCTGCCGACAGGAGGGCTTCAGGCGGCCGAATCGGCCGAGAACGAATCCGTGAATCCCGCGCTGCGAAAATCGGAAGCCCAGCAGGCGGAATCGCTGCCAAATCCTACGGCTGCAGCGGCACTGTCGGATCTTTCCGCGCAAACCGTGCAGGAACCGATTTGGAACCATAATTTTGATAGCGTTATCATTCGGGAAGGGAACTGGACCGCCGACGACCGCGGAATCCGGGGGACGGCAGAGAACGGCTCCGCCGCAGTGCGGATGCATGCCGTCTCCCCTTCCGAGCGAATGGTGTTCAGGGGCGATATTTCGCCCGGTTCGGCGGATACTTCCGCCGGTCTGGTCTTTCTCGCAGGCAGCGGCGGAACGGACGGTTATACCGCGCTGCTGGACCGCGGGCAGGGCCGCGTACGGGCCCGGCTGCTCGGACCCGGCGGAGCGAATATGGCCGAGTCGGCCGGTACGTATCCGAGCGAAGACGGCGTGAAACATCGGCTGGAGATCGTCGTCGAAGACGGACGGGCTCGTCTCTACGTCGACGGCTATGCGGAAGCGGCGATCGAAGCGGGCGGAATATCCCCGGGTATGCCGCCAGGCGGACTGTCCGCCGGACTGACGGCCGTGCGCGGCACGGCCGTTTTCCAAGATACGTATTTGACGCCGACAGCCGATTATTACGGCGAGACGTACCGCCCCGCCTACCATTATTCGCCGCCGCGCGGTTCGGCCAGCGACCCCAACGGCATGATCTACTACCAAGGCGAATATCATCTGTTCCATCAGGACGGCGGACGCTGGGCGCATGCGGTCAGCCCTGATATGCTGCATTGGAAAAGCCTGCCGCTCGCCTTGGAATGGAATGATCTCGGCCATATTTGGTCCGGGTCCGCGGTCGCCGATCCGGATAATCGCTCGGGTCTGTTCGACGGATCGCCGGACGGCGGCGGCCTGATCGCCTATTATACGTCCTATAATCCCGAAGCGCCGGGGGGCAATCAGCGGATCGGCATCGCCTACAGTGCCGACCGGGGCCGGACCTGGCATTATCCGCAGGACCGCCCGATCGTCATCGAGAATCCCGGCAAGAACGGCGACGATCCGGGAAGTTGGGATTTCCGCGATCCCAAGGTTGTCCGCGACGAAGCCCGCGGCCGCTGGGTCATGGTCGTGTCGGGCGGCGACCATATCCGGTTCTTCACGTCGACGAATCTGACCGACTGGACGCTGACGGACAATTTCGGCTATGGCGGATACGTGCGCGGCGGAGTATGGGAGTGTCCGGATCTGTTCCCGCTGCCGGTAGACGGCACGGGCGAGACCCGGTGGGTGCTGATGATCAGCACGGGCGCCAATCCGGCAACCGAAGGCTCCGACGCCGAATATTTCGTCGGGCAGCTGACGGATGACGGCAAATTCGTCAACGATCATGCGGCCGGGCAGGTGCTGAAGACCGATTGGGGCAAAGAATTCTATGCCTCGTCTTCGTTTACCGATGCGCCGAACGGTCGGGTTGTTACGATGGCGTGGATGACCAATTGGGATTATCCGTTCGCTTTCCCGACATTCGGCTGGCAGGGAGTACTGAGTCTGCCGAGAGAGCTGTCGCTGACACGGACGGGGGAAGGCGTGCGGCTTGTCCAGCGGCCGATCGGCGAATTGGATTCTCTGCGCCGTGAGCTGCGCACGGTCGGCAGGGCGACCGTCGCGGCCGGTTCGCCGAACCCGCTGCAGGGACTGTCCGCGGGCGCGTACGAGATCGAAGCCGAGCTTGAACTGCCTGCAGAGGGGGCGGCGGATTCGTTCGGCTTCCGTGTCCGCGAAGGAGGCGGGCAGCATACGGATATTGCGTATTCCGTAGAAGAAGCCAAGCTTTCGGTCGACCGTTCGGCTTCGGGGGCGACCGATTTCTCGCCGCTGCTCGATCTTCGCCAGGAAGCGCAGCTTCGGCCGGAGAACGGGATTCTCAAGCTGCGGATTTTCGTGGACGAGTCGTCGGCCGAAGTGTTCGCGGGCGAAGGGAGAACCGTCTTCTCCGACTTGATTTTCCCGGATGCGGCCAGTCGGGGAATGAGCTTCTACGCGCAGGGCGGCGAGGTAAAGATCCGCTCGATCCGGGTGCATGCGCTGGATTCCGTATGGAAAAAGCAGGCGGGCGAGGAACTGGTGCTGAATGCGTCGGAAGTGGAGTTGGGTCCGAATGAAGAGCGCGCCCTGTCGGCCGCCGCGCGTACCTCTTCGTCGGTCGAAGGTTCCCTGAATTGGACAAGTTCCGACCCTTCCGTCGTTTCGGTAAGCGCAGCGGAAGAAGGATCGGCGGTTCTGCGGGCTGTCGGTGCGGGCGAAGCATCGGTCACGGTGTCGGCAGCGAACGGAGCGTCCGGCACTGCCCGGGTCGTCGTGCATGGAGGAACGTTCGTATCGGATCTCGGTAAGCTGAGCCCGACGCCTTCCTCGGCGTCCTGGATCGTTACGGAAGACGGGATGCGCGGAAAGCATATCGGCGATACGGCGGCGATGTCCGCGCGGACGGCAGGCGACTTCACGTACGAATCGACCGTAAAGCTCGGCAGTGGGGGCGGAGCGGCTTCGCTGCTGTTTCGCGCGGATGCCGCCGGAGGCAGCGGATATTATCTCAATCTGGACCCGAATATGGATGCGGTGCGTCTGTTCTACAAAATGAACGGAAGTTTCGCGGAGCGGCAGGTGCTCGGGACCTCTCCGGCTTCCGTTGTACCCGGAGGCACGTATCGGCTGAAAGTGCAAGCCAAAGGTCCGCGGATCCGCGCCTGGCTGGACGGCAAAGCGGTCATCGACGTACAGGACGGGACGTTTGCCTCGGGACAGTTCGGGCTGCATGCATTCGGCGGCCAAGCTTCGTTCCAGAACGCGCGCATCACCCATGCTTCCGCGGCCAAACTGGAATCTTTTGCGCTGATCAACCGCGAATCGGCACGGGTACTTGCGGTTTCGGCCCCTGCGCGGGGTTCAGCGGTTGACCTGCGGCAGGCGGAGAAGCGGGGCAATCCGCTCTGGACCGCCGTGCCAACCGGGCTGGCCGACGGATCGGTGTCGCTGCGCACGCCCGAAGGGCAGGCGCTTGATCTGGATACCGGACGCGGCACGCTGCAAATTTACGATTATCTGGGTTACGACAACCAGCGCTGGATCATTCGCAAAAAAGGCGGACAAACCTTCCTGCTGAATGCCGCGAACGGCTTGGCTCTCACCTCCGGCAGCGGCGGCGGGCCGAGCCTGAGCGCCTACGATCCCGACAATCGGGCGCAGCAGTGGAAGCTCAAGAAGTAATATCGAACAGGCAGTGCGAAAAAGCTTCTTTCTTCCGGCAGCGAAGCCGGTTGGAAGAAGTTTTTTTGATAGGGAGATTCGATGTTCAAATATAACCGGCTATTAGGCAGCGCGGCCGAAGTCGGCCGGGAAGCCGTATTGGATACCGTCCGCGCCGGCATGGCGAAGATCTTCATCGGGATCGGGTAGACGAGAGATCTTCGACCTATAGGCAGCAGGGAGTCGTAAAGTTCGATATTTCTTTGGCTTTCAGGAAAACTCACCCTAAATGCTCATGAATTATGCTACATTATTAGCAGCCGAACAAGCAACGAGGGGCCCTGGTCCCAGACCGTTTGTTCCAAGACCATACGAAATGTTTAGTTACGGGAGGGGTCCTGAATGTACTGCAACAACTGCGGGGCGCAGCAGCCGGAACAGGCCGTGTTTTGTTCCGAATGCGGGACGCGTCTGCGCCTTGCCGGAAACGAAGCGGATACCGCTTCGAGTGAAACGCCTTTTGCCCAACCTGCCGCCGAGCTGCCGACGGCGCCGCTTTCGGAAGAGCCGAATGCGCTGAATAAAAAGAAATCGCGAAGCGGGCGCCGCAGCGCGGTTCGCCATTTCATGTGGATGGTTCCGGTGGTGCTGCTGGGGATCGGAATAGGCGGAGTCTATGGGCTGTACGAACGCGAGAGCGGCATTAATGAACAGGTGTCGACGCTTCACGGAGAAGCCGGGAAGCTGGCGCTTGCGGGGAAATACGCCGAAGCATTGGCCCGATTGGATCAAGCGGAAGCGTTAAGACCCGATTACGAAGCGCTTGACACCGACCGGGAATTGGTCGGGACGGCGCAGCGGGTTCATGGGAAGCTGGACAAAGTCTCGTCCCAGTTGAAGCAGAATCAGCTGGAAGCGGCGGAGAAGTCTCTCGGGGTTCTGGAAGCTTCGCTGAACAAGCGGGCCGAGCCGCTGTTCGAGCGCGAGAAGAAGGCGGCTGCCGAGAATCGGGACCGGCTGTCCGTGCTTGCGGTCAAGCAGGAATTGGACAAGTTGGACACTGTCGATGCCCTGGTGTACAAGCTGCGCGAAGTGGAAAAGCTCAAGACGGAAGAAGCCGAAGAAGTCAACGGTTTGATCGTAAGCCGGATTGTCTCGATCAGTACGAAGAATGCGGAAGAACTGCTGCAAGACAAAAGTTTCGATCAAGCGTTCGAAGAAGTCAATCAAGGACTCCTGTACGCATCCGAAGACGAGAGTCTGTTGGCGCTGCAGGATCGGATCGAATCCGAACAAACGGCGTTCGAAGCGGCGGAACAGGCCCGAATCGAGCGGGCGGCGCAGCAGGCGCAGGCCGACGATCTCAGGAACCGAACTGCGGCGGTCGAAGTCGACAATCTGAACGTAGCGGTCTCGGAATATGGAGATATCACGACGACCGGAACCGTAACCAATACGGGAACACGTTCGATTTACGGAATCGAAATCGAATACTCGGCGTACGACGCTTCCGGTTCCTATCTGTTTTCTTCAACGACATTTGCGTCGCCTTACAGTCTTGCGCCAGGAACGGTCGGCAGCTTCACCGCATACGATTACGGCTGGTACGATTACGTCGAGATTCGGGTGGACAACGTGTACTGGTACCTGGACTAAAGGAGGATTCATATGGGAAAAGGATGGATATTCAGCGGGATCGCCTCCCTGGTCATTGCGGCGGGAACAGGGGCCGCTTCCTGGTACGTGCTGGACAAGGTACCCGGGCAAATGGACGGAGCGCCTCTGCTCGCCGCATCGGCCGCGAAACCGGAACAGGCACAGCAAAAAACCGCCAAGCAGGAAGCGAAAACCAGGGCACTCAAAGACATTATTGCCGAGACGCAAAAAAAGGTCGTTATGATCGAGTTGGACAACGGATCGCTCGGTTCGGGATTTTTATACAATGAGCAGGGCGATGTCGTTACCAACGCGCATGTCGTGGAAGGCGCGCGTACGGTCAAAGTGAAAACGACCGATGCGCGCACGCTGGACGGCGAAGTGATAGGAACGGGTACGGATACCGATGTCGCGGTTGTGCGGGTCCCGGGGCTGGCCGGGGAGAAGCCGCTGCAGCTGGCTGCCCAAGAGGCGGAGCTCGGCGACGAAGTGCTGGCACTGGGCAGTCCGCTCGGACTGCAAAATACGGTGACCACCGGAATCGTCAGCGGAACGGATCGCGATTTGACCATCGAACCTTATATCTACCGCAATCTGTATCAGATTTCCGCGCCGATCGCGCCGGGGAACAGCGGTGGGCCGCTTGTTAATGCGAGCACCGGAGAGGTCCTCGGAATCAATTCTGCCAAAGTGACGGAAGAAGCCGCAATCGGATTCAGTATTCCGGTCACGGATATTCGGAGCATGGTAGAAAAATGGTCCAAAAACCCGGGAAGCGATCTGCCGGAACCGAGTGCCGCCGCGACTGAAATGTCAGGAGACGCGTGGGAAGCGGCGGACGAAGCCGAGTATCTGGTTGAAGCCTATTACGACAGTCTGTCCGCCAAAGATTATGTAACGGCGTATGCGATGCTGGGCAGCAGTTGGCAGGCCGGAACCGATTACAACGGTTTCCGCGACGGATACCTCGATACCGGAAGCATCCGGGTCGACTCGATCTCTTCGGAGCCAAGCGGAGACGGTTTTACGGTGACTCTGACTATTACGGCCGAAGAACGGATGGAGTCGGGTACCGATTCTACGTCCTATAACCTCACTTATGCAGTCGGATACGAGAACGGTACGTTGAAAATTTTGAGCGGTACGGGCAAGAAGGCGTCCTGATCCGTCGATAAGGTTTCACTCGTCAAGACGGCTTCCTGTGGAAGCCGTTTTTGGTTTGTCTTGTATCCCTTTACATTTCGGCTCTTTACAAATTCCGAACCGCAGGAGTAAGATGAACCTGTAAGTTGTATACAGGTATACCAGTTCGATAGTATGATTTATATCTTATCCAGGAAAGAGAGAGTGGACAGCATGAAAATCGGAATGATCGGGCTCGGGAAAATGGGATACAACCTGGTTCTGAATCTGCTTGCAAACAAACATGAAGTGGTGGTCAACGACGTGAATCCGCAGCCGGGACAAGAACTTGCCGGCAAAGGCGCGATCGCGGCGGAATCCGTGGCCGAACTGGTCGGACAGCTGGCGAAACCCCGCGTCGTCTGGGTGATGGTACCGGCCGGAGCGATCGTGGACGGCGTACTGGAGGGCTTGTCGGAACTGCTCGAAGAAGGCGATATCGTCATTGACGGCGGTAACTCGCAGTACAAAGATTCGATCCGCCGTTCGGAGACGCTGGGACGCAAAGGGATCTTCTTCTTCGACGCGGGGACGAGCGGCGGCATGTCGGGCGCGCAAAACGGAGGCTGCTTCATGATCGGCGGCGACAAAGACGCATTTGCGACGATCGAACCGCTGTTCCGGGATCTGGCGGTCGAGAACGGCTACCTGTACACCGGACCGAGCGGAAGCGGACATTATCTCAAAATGGTGCATAACGGTATCGAATACGGGATGATGCAGGCGATCGGCGAAGGATTCGAAGTGCTGGAGAAAAGCGCGTTCGATTACGACCACGAAGCGGTGGCCCGCGTCTGGTCGAACGGCTCGGTGATCCGCAGCTGGCTCATGGAATTGACGCAGAACGCTTTTTCCAAAGACCCGAATCTCGACGAAATCCGCGGCGTCATGCAGAGTTCCGGCGAAGGCAAATGGACGGTGCAGGAAGCGCTCGACCTTGAAGTCAGCACGCCGGTCATCGCCTTGTCGCTGCTGATGCGCTACCGTTCGCTCGAGAACGATACGTTCCACGGCAAAGTGGTCGCGGCGCTGCGGAATGAATTCGGCGGTCACGCGGTCGTAAAAGAAGACTGAGCCAAAATCCAGCAGCGGGGGAGTCGTTCACTATGCAATATCCTTCGGCCTGGCTGCAGGGTTCTTCGCTCGGCGAGTCGATTGCGAGCCGGCTGCGGCTGCAGATTATCAGCGAAGAAATCAGGCGCGGCGAGATCATCTCGGAAAACCGTATCGCCGAAACATTCGGTACCAGCCGGTCGCCTGTACGAGAAGCGCTCAAACTGCTGGCCGGCGAGGGACTGATCCGCCTGGAACGAATGGGTGCGGTTGTGGTGGGATTGGACCTTGAAGATGTAAAAGAGTTGTACGACGTACGCTACCTGATCGAAAGTTTCGCCCAGCAGCGGCTGGCGGATCGCGACAATTCGGTGCTGGTCTCGCAGCTCGAACATACGATCGACCGGATGAAGCTGGCGATCAAGCACAGCGATTATGTGGAATTCGCCTACCAGGACTTTTCGTTCCACGAACGGATCGTTACGGAAGCAAATCATACACGTATCCGGCATTTATGGAACAGCATTCGACCCATCGTCATGACGGTTATTCTGCTGACTACGGAAAAAGGGTTCAGACAGGGCGAGGAGCGGATGGAATGGGTCGCCGAAAAGCACCGGACGGTGATCGAAGGACTGCGTTCGGGCAGCGCCGACAAGATCCGCGAAGTTGTAAAAACCTATTTTGACGATTCGGGCGAAACATTGGATCGCAGTCTTCCTTAAAAGGAAGATTGCGTTTGGGTGCCGCTTAAGTTGTCGACAAGTATACCAAGTTAAAAAGAATGCATAAACTTCACGAAGGACACGGGTTTCATGATTTACTGTGTCGGATTTTATGTAAGCGTTACGAAACGAAATCGCGGTATCCATAGACGGAGCCGCCACTCATGAAGGAGGACTTTATGGAAAGCTTATTCGGACTCAGTCATAACACGACGCTGCTTGTATGGACGGCGGTCGCTATCGTTTTTCTCGTACTGTTGATTGCCAAGTATAAATGGAACCCTTTTGTGACGCTCTTGATGTCGGCGCTGATGCTCGGTCTGCTGTCTGGAATGGAAGCGCAGACATTGATCAAATCGGTCACCGGAGGTCTTGGAGGAACGCTCGGAACGATCGCGATCGTAATCGGCCTCGGCACGATGCTCGGCAAAATGATGGCTGAATCGGGCGGTGCCGAACGAATCGCCAATACACTGATCGACAAGTTTGGCGTGAAGCGGGTGCACTGGGCGATGGTCATCGTCGGCTTTATCGTCGGCATCCCGGTCTTTTTCGAAGTCGGCGTCATTCTGCTGATCCCGATTATTTTCCTGGTCGCCCGCAAGACGGGCATGTCACTGCTGCATGTCGGTATTCCGATCCTTGCCGGTCTGTCGACCGTGCACGGCCTTGTCCCGCCGCATCCGGCACCGATGATTGCTATTGATGCGTTTGACGCCAACTTGGGCAAAACGATCCTTTATGCGATGATTGTCGGTATTCCGACCGCAATTATCGCCGGTCCGGTGTTCGGCAAATTTATCGGCAAACGGATTCTCGTTGCGCCGCCGTCCGAACTGGCCGACCAATTCTCGGCCAAAAGTTCGGACAATCTGCCCGGTTTCGGCATTACGCTGTTTACGATTCTGCTGCCGGTACTGCTGATGCTGATCGGATCGGTCGCCGGTATCGTTGATCCGGCAGGGACGAGCGGTTTTACGCACTTTGCGGAGTTTATAGGGCACGAAGTCATTGCGCTGCTGATTTCGGCGGTCTTCTCGTTCTACTCGCTAGGCTTCGCCCGCGGCTTCACCAAATCAGACATTTCCAAATTCACAAGCGAATGTCTGGCACCGACCGCTTCGATCATTTTGATTATCGGCGGCGGCGGCGCGTTTAAGCAGGTGCTGATCGACAGCGGAGTCGGAGGCGCCATCGCGGCGCTGGCGAGCCAGTCGCATATCAACGTCATCCTGTTCTCCTGGCTCGTCGCTGCACTGATTCGCGTCGCGACGGGTTCGGCTACGGTGGCCATGACAACGGCAGCCGGTATCGTCGCTCCGGTACTTGCGGTATCGACCGGCGTCAATATCGAGCTGGTCGTGCTGGCGACAGGAGCGGGTTCGCTTGTCCTGTCGCACGTCAATGATGCCGGCTTCTGGATGATCAAGGAATTTTTCGGCATGACCGTCATTCAAACCCTAAAATCCTGGACGGCGATGGAGACCATCTTGTCGGTCGTCGCATTAATCTTTATTCTTATCTTGAGCGTGTTCGTTTAATAGAGAAGGGAAGCCGAAAAATAAGCAGGCAAAAGCGGGCCGGAACTTCCGGCCTGCTCTGCCGCATCCGAAAGGAAGGGTCGCCACAATATGAGCGAAAAGTTGATGATCGGCGTCGATATCGGCACGACCAGCACCAAAGCGGTAGTCTTTACGGAAAAAGGAGAAGTGGTTGCCCAGGAGAATGTCGGGTATCCGCTGCATACCCCGTCGCCTTCGGTGGCGGAACAGGATCCCGACGAGATCTATAGAGCCGTCACTTTGTCGATCGCGGGCGCGGTGCGCACGGCCCAGGCACGGCCGGAGCAGATCCTGCTGCTGTCGTTCAGTTCCGCGATGCACAGTCTGATCGGTGTCGATGCGGACGGAATCCCGGTTACCCGCTGCATCACGTGGGCGGACAACCGCAGCGCGGCCTGGACGAAGAAGCTCAAGCACGAGCTGAACGGAGACGGGATCTACGCCCGGACCGGTACGCCGATCCATCCGATGTCTCCGCTGTCGAAGCTGCTCTGGCTGCGTCATGATGAGCCCGAGTGGTTCAACCGCTCCGCCAAGTTTATATCGATCAAGGAATACGTCTTTTTCCGGTTGTTCGGCGAGTATGTCATTGATCATTCCATCGCTTCCGCCACCGGGCTGTTCAATCTGGAGCGTCTGGATTGGGACGAGGAAGCGCTGCAGACAGCCGGCGTGACGCCGGAGCGGCTGTCCCGGCTCGTTCCGACGACGCATGTCATGCACGGTTTGCAGCCGGCGGCGGCCAGCGAATTGGGGCTTGCCGTGGATACGCCGTTTGTCGTGGGCGCAAGCGACGGCGTGCTGTCCAATCTGGGCGTAGGCGCGATCCGTCCGGGGGTCGTCGCGGCAACGATCGGAACAAGCGGCGCGATCCGCACCGTCGTAAACCGTCCCGTTACCGATCCCAAAGGCCGCTTTTTCTGCTACGCGCTGGCGGACGGATTGTGGGTGATCGGCGGTCCGGTCAACAACGGCGGCATGCTGTTCCGCTGGGTACGCGACGAATTCGCGGCTTCGGAAGTCGAGACCGCCAAGCGGCTTGGCATCGATCCCTACGAAGTCCTGACCCGGATCGCCGAACAGGTGCGTCCGGGCAGCGAGGGGCTGCTGTTCCATCCGTATCTGACCGGAGAACGGGCGCCGCTGTGGAATCCCGATGCGCGGGGATCGTTTTTCGGCTTGACGATGAACCATCGCAAAGAGCATATGATCCGCTCCGTGCTGGAAGGCGTCATTTTCAATCTGTATACGGTCATGCTGGCCATGGAGGAGCAGATCGGCCGCCCGCAGAAGATCCATGCGACCGGCGGATTTGCCCGTTCGCCGCTGTGGCGGCAGATGATGGCGGACATCTTCGATCAGGAAGTCGTCGTCCCGGAGAGTTTCGAAAGTTCCTGTCTCGGCGCCGCGGTGCTGGGCTTGTACGCACTTGGGCGCGTCGATTCGCTGGATGTCGTCGAAGGGATGATCGGCGGTACGCACCGGCATGAACCGATCGACGAGAATGCCAGAATCTACAAGCACCTGCTGCCGATCTTTATCTCCGTTTCGCGCAGCCTGGAGCAGGAATACGAAGCGATCGCCCGCTTCCAGCGGGAGATGGCGGGAGAGCTCTGAGTCTCCGGACGCGGGACCCGCGGCTGCAGCGGATCCTTTCATGCAAAAAAGCCGCTTTTCCGTTTGGCATAGGCCATGGAAAAGCGGTTTTTGGCATGTTTTGGTTTGCCGAGCGAAAGATGCGGCCTGCGGGTGCATCCGGAAACTGCGCTCAGCGTGCCCGGCTCGGCGAATGGTCGATCGAGGCGGCCATCACGTCGCCGTACGCCCAATAGGACGGGGGAACGTCGCTCCAGGTCATCGGAAGCCCCTTGTCCGCGGGACGTTCGATCAGGCGGTTGACCAGGGCGGCGGTCTCGGCTCTCGTCACCGGCCGATCGGGGCGGAACCTGCCGTCCGGATAGCCGTCCATGGCGCCGTGCGAAGCGGCAGCCGCAATCGCGGCGGCGGCCCAGTGTCCTTCGGTATCGCCAAAGGCCTTATCCGATCCGTCCGGCCATCCGTATACGTTCGCCAGGATTTGCGCCATTTCCGCCCGGGTTACGGCACGTTCGGGTTCAAAGCGGGCGCCTCCCGTACCCTGCATCCAGCCTTTGGCCGCAGCCACGGATACGCCGGTCGTAAGCCACTTGCCGGAATCGATATCCCGGAAATCCGGATCCGAAGCAGCGGGTTCCCCGCTCATTGTCCGCTGCAAGATGACCGCCAGCTCCGCCCGGATCACAGGCTGTTCGGGGCGGAAAGTTCCGTCCGTGTAACCGTTCATATAGGCGGGATACTTATGCTTTTCCGGCGTCAGCGCAAAGGCGTAAAGCGAGGATACGGCTTCGCCGGCATGCAGAATGCCTGCGGCTCCGGCGTTTCGGCTGTCATAAGGCAGATAGCCTTCTTTTTCGCCGACGATGTAATAATCGCCTTCCGGCTGAACCTGGCGAAGGCCCATTCCGTTTTCGCCTGGGGCGACCGCAGCCGATACAGGCTGACCGGCAAGGCGTCCGCCCGCACGGTTGGCGGCCGTGTCGGCCCAGTACAGTGTGATCTTCACCTCTTCGAGAGGCAGACCGGTAACCGCATCGGTGACGCTGATCCGCACAGGCGTCGTGACGCCGGTTTCCAGGGCGGAAGCGGGCACCGGAGAAGCTTCGGAAGCGGCCGGGAGCAGAACTCCGGCAGCCAGCAGCAGAGCGACAAAGGACGAACCGACGCGTTTGGGGACGGGCGTGCCGATGTTCATGGAAATCGCCTCCGTATCGGAATGGGACCAGCGGGCACTCGAATGGCGGACGGAGTCATGGGGGTCTTACTTTATACATAAACCTTTAAAAATCGGGAGAATCCGATCGGGGTCTCCATAAATGGAAAAAGTTAAGGGCAAGGAGGCCCACACGGAAAAAAAGCCTGCCGAGCCGCATGCCGGAAAGGCTTGCGGTCTCGATAGACTTCTATTCCTGAAGCGCCGGCGGTCCGGATGATTGCATTTGAGGATGGAATCATACGCAGATTGCAGCCGGGATCGAAAAAAGCATGCGACCCGGACAAGCGGCCGGCGCGGGACTCGAACGACGTTGCGGCGGCCGGAACGGAAACCGGTCCGGCTGGCGAAGACTTCGCAGGATGCGGCGCGAAGCTTCGCGGTATAAGAACCGGCGCAAACCGGACTTACGCAGTGGAACGAAGAGACGTCAAAAAGCCTCTTCCCATAAAGACAAGAAGAGGCTTGAACAAGCGGAATCTCTTCTTATCTCTCCGTTCATTCAACGTTCCGCCAAGCGGACAAATATGAATAAACGTGCAAGAATTAGCACCGTGCCCCCAATGGGGTCGGTTGCCGGGCTTCATCGGGCTGGTCCCTCCGCCTGCTCTTGATAAGATGTTTCAGGGTCTGACTTATAGAGAATACATATGTTTGAATTATCGCATGACCCGCCGAAAACTGTCAACGGACCTTTGGAAGGTTTCCTGCTTCTTGGCTTCCGCCGCTTGCAATTCCGGCCGGCGATCCTATAGGCTGGATAGAAATATAGAAAGCTGGGCCGAAGAACGGAGGATGCGCGATGACCAAATGGAAAGTAACCTGTATCCAGCACGATGTGATCTTCGGAGACCCCGAAGCCAATTATGTACGCATGGAAGAACGGATTGACCGGGCAATGCACTCGAATCCCGATGTTGTGGTGCTGCCCGAATTGTGGACGACCGGCTACGACTTGGCGCGGCTGGACGAGATCGCGGACAAGGAAGCGCGGCGCACGAAAGCTTTTCTTGCAGACATCTCACGCAGATACGGGGTACATCTGGTCGGCGGGTCGATAGCCCAGCGTACGCCGGCAGGCGTATTCAATACGCTGCTCGTGTACGACCGCGAAGGCCTGGCGGCTGCGGAGTACCGCAAAGCCCATCTGTTCAAGCTGATGGACGAACATCTGTATCTTCAGGCGGGTGAGCAAAAAGGGCTGTTCGAACTGGGCGGTGTCCGCGGAGCGGGAGTCATCTGCTACGATATCCGTTTCCCCGAATGGATCCGGGTTCATGCCGCTTCCGGTGCCGACATTCTGTTCGTTGCCGCCGAATGGCCGCTCTCCAGGCTGGCTCACTGGCGCGCGCTGTTGATCGCCCGGGCGATCGAGAATCAATGCTGGGTGGTCGCCTGCAACCGAAGCGGCAGCGATCCTTCGAACGTATTCGCGGGGCATTCGATGATTGTAGGGCCGTGGGGAGAGGTCGTCGCCGAAGCGGGAGAAGAAGACGGGTTTTTGACCGCAGAACTCGATATGGACGAAGTCGCGAGAGCGAGAGGGCGAATTCCGGTATTTGAAGACCGGAGACCGGAACTGTACCGCTAGCCGCTTGTCCCGATAGACAAAAAGCGCGCGGGCGGCTCCGGCGGCCGGTGCCAAATGGAGCGGTTGGAATCGACGGTATTCAGACCTTGATCTTGCGACCTTTCCAGCTTACAGAGTGAAACACATTCACTCTGATGAACGAATACAAATAGATGCCTACGAAAAACGAGAACCAGATCGGATGAATCGCAAAAACCGCTTTTTTGAAATTGCCGATCCGGCCGGCAAACCGGGCGGTCTGCGCCGCATACAGGATATACAAGCCTCCGCTGAAGGCGATAGCGGCCGGATTCCAGGCGATCAGGGCAGAGATCAGGGCGGCCGCGGCAATGAAACTGCCGGAGATCCAGAAGATGACCATGAGCATGACAACCGGATGCGTCGATTTGGAACCGACGGCGAAACTTTTGCACCAGCCCTCGATCAGGCTGCCGACGCCTTCCGGGTACATGCGGAAAGACAAGATGCCTTTGCCGCCCAGGCAGCGAACGGGAAGATCCTGCTCCAGAAACGCTTCGCCCAGCGCCAGATCGTCCATGATCGCGCCTTCGATTTTTTTGTGCCCGCCGGACAAAAAGTAATCGTCGCGGCTGCACAAAATGCACGGACCGAACGAACCGGCCGTTCTAAACCGCGAACCCCAAAGGGTGAACAGATTCATGCCGACCACGACGATGATATTGAAAACGATAGAGATGTATTCGTACAAACGCTCTACGGTATGGAAAGGCTGCAGGGCCGTAATGCCCCGTGCTCCTTTTCCTTGGTAGAAATGCAGCAGATGGCTTAATCCGTCCACGCTTTCAAACTTGGTATCGGCGTCCAAAAACAATAACCAGCTTCCTTTGGCCTGCTCGGCTCCATACCAGCAGGCCGAAGATTTGCCCGACCCGTCGTTTCGAAGCACCTTTGCCCCGAAGCTTTCCGCAACGGCGGCAGTCTTGTCCGATGAATCGTCGTCCACCACCAGAATTTCGTAGGCCGTGAACCGCTGCTCCTGCAGCGACTTCAGCAGAGGCAGGATTCTGCGCTCTTCGTTTCTGGCCGGAATAATGATGGACAGAAACGGCAGGCCGGCCGCGGATCCGGAAGAGGAGACAGGGATCGGCAGCGACCAGAATGCAAGGAAGCCGGCGATCACGGCCGCAAGCCCGATCGCCAGTTTAATGAAGTCCAAAGCCGTTATAACATCCGCCACCTTTTTTAGTTGATTTTTCTTCCGCTCATTTCACCGAATAATCGAACGGTTCCCCAGTATCGTCCTGGATTAACTCCTGGGCGGCAATTCGGGCCGACAAGAGCACGATCGGGACGCCTGCGCCGGGATGCGTACTGCTTCCGGTGAAGTACAATTGTCCGCAGTGGCTCGCTTTGCTTTGCGGGCGATAGTGGTTGCTTTGTTTGAGAATAGGCTGCAAACCGAACGCGGCGCCGTTATACGCATTGAACTTCGAACTGAAATCAAGCGGCGTCGTATGCGTTTCGGCCACGATTTCATTGTCGATGTTTTCAAAGCCGCGAATCTTCTTCAACTCGTTCAAAATGTACCCGCGATAATAAGAAACCGTCTCCTCGTTCCATTCGTAATTGGATTCGGCGGCGTTCGATACGGGCATCAGAATATATAACCCGTCTTTTCCTTCAGGGGCCAGGGACGGGTCGATTTTGGAAGCGATATAAACATAAAAAGAAGCGTGGGTCAGTTTTTTGCCGTCGAAAATATCTTTAAGATTCTGATCCAGGTTTTCATTGAAAACAAAATTGTGCACATGTTCGATTTCTTCGTACTTTCGGTCCATGCCGAGGTAGAGAAGGAAACAGGAACACGAATATTTCATGCTGTCGACTTTCTGATCGGTATATTTCCCTTTGGCGGGTTTGTCCTGGACCAGATTTTTGATCGCATACGGGAAGTCCGCATTGCAAACGACATAATCCGAAGAGATCTTTTGTCCGTCCACGACAATGCCTTCCGCTTTTTGATTTTGTATAGAGATCTCCTGTACCTCTTTGCCGTAATGAACGACGCCTCCGAGCTCTTGGAAGAGCCGCTCCATCGACAAAGCCATCGTATACATCCCGCCTTTGATAAACCACACGCCGTACAAGAACTGCAGCATGGGAATCATCGTATAAAAAGAAGGGCTGGTCAGAGGAGAGATGCCGATGTACAGCGTTTGGAAGCTGATCATCTGCCGCAGTCTTTTGTTTTTGATATACCGACCGACGAACTTATCCGCAGTGTCGTAAGGTTTCAGCTTCAAGGCTTTTTTCAGCATGGGGAGGTTATAGAATTCATTCCGTTTACGGAAAGGTCTCGGAAGAATGTAATGCTTGGCAATAATGAATTTCTGATAAATCTCATGCAGATACCGGAAAAAGCCCGCGGTGTCTTCTTCGCTCATCGCTTCGATCGTTCGGGTCAGCTTGGTCAGGTCGGAGGAGATGTCAAAAGGCTGGTCCGGAATATCGCTGAAATAAGCCCGGTAAATCGGATCCAGCCGCTGCATGGGAATATAATCGTCCGGATTGCGGCCGCACGTTTCGAAGACTTCCCGATAGAGTTCCGGCATCATCACGATGCTTGGCCCCAGATCGAATTTGTATCCTCCGTCCAGCTCGATCCGATTCATCTTGCCTCCGGGCGTTAATCCTTTTTCATAGATCTCTACCCCATAACCCGCATGCTGCAGCCGTATGGCCGTGGCAAGCCCTGCTACGCCCCCTCCAACGACGATCACCTTTTTACTCATGCAAACCCTCATTTCCATCCAGTATTGGCTTCATTGCTGGGATTACAGAAGCCATTTTCTCAACTTTTTTAATGCGTTCCTGTTTCGATCGGAGTACGGCGGGAACTTCCCTTGAAAACGCAGGTAATGGTAAGTTTGAACTTTTGTTTTCTCGTAACTGAAAGCCAGAAAACCGGCTTTGCCGTGATAAGCGCCGTATCCGCTTCGGCCGACCCCTCCAAATGCGACATGGGGGCTCGCGGCATGGTGGATCACTTGATTGACGCTGATCGTCGAGGAGCGCATATAGTCGTTGAACCGCTGGATTCGATCGTTGTTTTTACTGAAGATATATCCGGTGAGCGCATCGCGCTGAAGACAGCCTGACGATAACAAAGATTCCAAATCGGTATAGGGAATGACCGGAAGAACCGGCCCGAAAATTTCTTCTTCCAACACCGGACTGCCCGGCTCAATATCCGTCAGCACGGTCGGCGCGATAAACCGGTCGGATCGATCATTCGTGCCGCCATGTCTGACCGTACCCTGACCGATAAATCCGACTACTTTTTGAAAATGGGCTTCGGTACAGATCCGGCCGTAATCTCCGCTTGCCTGAGGCTGTTCCCCGTAGAAAGCGGACAGCGAAGCTGAGATTTCATCCAGCGTTTGTTCGTATACGGACCGATGGACGTAAAGGGTATCCGGCGCGATACAGGTCTGGCCGGCATTCAGGAATTTCCCCCAGACGATGTCTCTCACGGCAGCTGCGGAAAAGCCCGTTTCGTCCAGAATGCAAGGGTTTTTTCCGCCGAGTTCCAGGATCACCGGCGTAAGCCGCTTGGCTGCCTGGTCGGCCACGGCTTTCCCGGTTTTGCCGCTGCCCGTGAAAAAGATCAAATCGAACGGAGCCGAGGTGAGCCGGCTGGCGGTCTGGGCATCTCCTGTCACCACGCAGAGCTGTTCGGAAGGAAAAGTTTGATTGATCGCTTCTTTGAGCAGCTCGGCCGATGCCGGTGCGGATTCGGACGGCTTGATGACGCAGGAATTCCCGCCCGCAATGGCTCCGATCACCGGCATCAGGGTAAGCTGAACCGGATAATTCCACGAACCGATGACGAGGACGCTTCCATGCGGCTGCCTTTTTTTGCGCAGCACTTCGACGGAGCCCAATTTGAGATGCCTTGATGCCTTGGGCCGGTTCCACTTGTCGAGGTGTTTGCAGACGTAATCGATCTCATTCAACAGCACGGCGATCTCGGACGAAAAAGACTCGAACGCCGGTTTGCCCAAATCCGAATACAGGGCATCGGTAAATTCTTTTTCCCGCTCTACCAGAATATTTTTCAGTTTTAAAAGCTGCTTTTTGCGCATCTCGCCGGAAGGAACCCCTTTGGCTAACCGTTCTTCCCTCTGCCTTTCCGGTAAACTCTCCGGAAGAGGGTATTCATTTTCCGGCATGGGCGGAATCCCTCTGCACGATTTTTTTGCTTACCAGTTGGCCGCTCAACGTCACCATAGGCATGCCGCCTCCCGGGTTTACGGTTCCGCCCACGAAATACAAATTGCTATAACGTTCACTTTGTTTCGGATGCTTGAAGCCTTTGTTTTTTTTGCGGTCGGACAAGGTTCCGTAGATGGCGCCCCGATCCGAACCGTACATCTGTCTGATCTTGTCCGGCGTCCAGACGTCTTTGGTGACGATATTGGCCCGCAAATCGTCCAGACCCATTCTCTCCAGCTTCATCAGGGTCCGCTCGGCAAATTGTTCGTATTCCTGCGGGGTAATCGGTTTCTGGTCTTGAATATAAGGAATATGCGGCAGCACTTTGATGTTTTCGTATCCTTCCGGAGCCTGCGACGGATCCGTCTTGTTGACGTTGACCAGATAAATCACCGGATCCTCCGGCAGCTTATGCTGATGGAAGATCGACTGCATCTGCTGCTTCAGGTTTTCCGCGAAAAAGAAGTTATGATGGCGAAGCTGCGGATAGCTTTTTTTCACGCCCAAATGCATGACGAGACCGGAGCTGGCCGGTTTGAATTTTTTCTTTAATTTTTCCATATAAGCGCTGTCTTCTTCCAGCAGTCGTTCGTAGACCGGGATAACTTCCATATTGGAAACGTAATAATCCGCGGTTAATCTTGATCCGTCTTCCAGCAGGGCCCCCGTGATTTCGCCGTTCTTCTTTTCAAGCTTGGCGATCGGTTTGCCGAGGTGGAAACGAACGCCCGCTTCTTCGGCCAGCTTCACCAAACCGTCTGCCAGTTTATTCAAGCCGCCGGGTACATACCAGACTCCCTGGTCATGCTGCATATAGATCATCATATTCAACACGGCCGGGGCATCATAGGGAGACGAACCCACATACTTGATAAAGTAGGACAGCATATCGCTGAACTGTTTATTGCTGATCCGTTTGTCGATCGCTCCGCGGACGGTAGACAGCAAATCGAAGTTTCTCAAAGCGGCAAACAGAGTCGTATGTTTCATGATTTCCCGGGTCGTATCGACGCCATGCTTGAAATAGGTTTTATCCGTCATATCGTAAAGCTTTTTGGAATAGAGAAGGAGGTCCTGATACTCGCGCATGTCTTTTTCGCTTAAGGAAGGGTTCTGCTCCTGCATTTCCTGCAGATCTTCGTATAAGTCGATGATATTGCCGTCAGGGAAAAAGGACCGCCATTGATGATCCAGCTTCTCGATCGGAACGTAATCCTGCATGGATTTGCCGCTCGCCGTAAACAGCTTTTCAAAAACCCAGGGCATCGTCAGGATAGAAGGTCCCAAGTCAAAACCGAAACCGTCCTGGTCCAGCCGGTTCAACTTGCCGCCGATATGATTGTTTTTCTCATACAAAGAAACCTCGTATCCGGCCTGTGCCAATGAAATCGCGGCCGACAATCCTCCAAGTCCGCCGCCGATTACCAATATCTTTTTGTTTGTCGTTTTCACTTGTCGGTTTGCTCCTTCTCTCAATCCAAAATGGGTTTCATTCTTACGCCAAGCCGCTATGCGCCTTAGGTCGATCTTCCTGCCGCTTCCCTGATGGCGGATGCGACCATTTTCCAGGCTTCTTCCGCTTTTTCTTTTGGACCGAAATGTGTAAAAGAATGTTTGCAGTCTTTGAATATTTTCGACTCAACCTCGACTCCGGCTTCTGTCAGTTTCTTCGCATAATATTCCGCTTCCGGTCTGAATGCATCGTCCTCCGCGATGAGAATAAGGGCGGAAGCCAATCGGCCGCTTAGAGCGGCGCGAACCGGAGAAGCGAGAGGATGCTCCGCCTGGCCTTTGCCCGGTACGTAGCACAGGTTCAGAAAATGGGCGACCTGGGGATATCGGGCACGCCATTTATCCGTTTCCGGTTTATCCGCATACGGCGTAGCAAAATCCAGCATCGGGCAGGACAGCACCTGCAGCAGCGGCTGCCGCTCCTTTTTTTCTTCCAGATGCAGACAGAGAGCAGCAGCCAGATTGCCGCCTGAACTTTGTCCGCCGACCATCATTTTCGCCGCGTCGATATTCAAATCGTCGGCGTTTTGCTTCAGCCACCGAAACACTTCGTAGATTTGTTCAAGCGGTTTTGGAAAAGGATGCTCGGGTGCTTTTGCATAATCCACGTTCACGACCACGCAGCCGGTCCGGTTGGCCAGGTAGCGGCAGTAGGGATCATCCATTTCTTTTTCATGCATGATAAAAGCTCCACCATGAAAATTCACGTAAACCGGAAACTTCTTCGCTTCGGCTTGCAGGGGATAGTAGAGAGAGAGATCCGCAGGTTTTACGGATGTGTCGACCTGCCTCTCTTTTTTCTTTTTCACCGGCTCAAAAGGGAGCATAGGCCGCTTTTTGGCCCGATTGGGCAGGAGGCGCATCAGCTTTGCCGTGATAAGGGTGAACAATCGCATAACCTCGCTTTACCGTTGAACTTGAATAAAGCCTATGTATACGCCAGCAATGATTATTGTTACCCGTAAACGAACGCGGCGGCTACAGAACTTGATAACTTCCTCAAAAAAAGTTTTATTCTTGGGCAGGGGAAGTATCTTTTCATTTCGAAACGATCTGCAATTCGCGACAAGAATAAAGACGCCCGACTTTTCTTAGTGAAGTCGGGCGTCTTTATCGGTTGGCATGGAGCGAGTTCTTATAAGGATGAATCGGCCTTAATCGCCCGGTTCAAGCAGCTTCTCGTCAAAAGAAGGCACCAGGCCTTCGCGGGCGGCGCGGACCAGCAGCGAACGGATCGCCGCATAGCCGTCTTCGCCCAGATCCGCGGTGAATTCGTTGACATAGAGTGCGATATGCGAATCGGCGACGGCCGAATCCATCTCCTGCGCGTGCTCCAGCACATAAGCGCGCGAGGCTTCGGGATGGGCCCAGGCGTATTCGACGGAAGCGCGCACCCACCGCGTGACGGAGCGGGCATCGACGCTGCCTCGTTTGGCGATAATCGCGCCGAGCGGAATCGGAAGTCCGGTGTCGCTTTCCCACCAGTCGCCCAGATCGGCGAGCTTGTGCAGGCCGTAATTCTGGTAAGTGAAGCGCGCTTCGTGAATCACGAGGCCCGCATCGATCTCGCCGCTCTGTACGGCCGGCATAATCTTGTCGAACGGCATGACCACGACTTCGCCGATCCCGCCCGGAATGGCCTGAGCCGCCCATAAGCGGAACAGCAGGTAGGCGGTCGAGCGCTCGCTCGGTACGGCAATACGCTTGCCGGACAGGTCGCCGGGCGCGGCGGAGCCTTGGGTCAGCACAAGCGGTCCGCAGCCGCGGCCGAGCGCTCCGCCGCACGGAATCAGCGAGTACTCCTTCAGAATCCAGGGCAGGGCGGCATAGGAAATCTTCATGACTTCCGGACCTTCGCCTGCGGCGGCCCAGTTGTTGGTGATATCGATATCGGCATAAGTGACTTCAAGTTCCGGTGCGCCTTCGATCAGGCCGTGCGCCAGGGCATGAAACACGAATGTATCGTTGGGACAGGGGGAAAATGCGATCTTCAAGCGAAAAACACCTCCGGTAATAGTGAACTTGCCGTGCGAAGCGCACCCAGCGCTTCGCCGATCTTCCAGGCGCCGCGGTCGCGGGGACCGACCGCGTTCGAGATTGCCCGCAGCTCCAGCGCGGGCAGCCCGAACTGCCGGGCGGCCTCCGCGACGCCGAAGCCTTCCATGCCTTCGGCCGCCGCGCCGGGCACGCGCGCGGCCAGCGCCTGCGCGCCCTCAAGCGTACCGGTCGCCGTCGCGACCGTCAGCACCGGGCCGAGGCGCGCCTCGAGGCCGGCGCCGCGCAGCGCGCCGGCCAAAGCGGCCGAGACGTCGGACTCGGCCGGAATCACGGACGAGCCGAAGCCCAGCTCGTCCACGGAAATAAAGCCGTCTGGGCTGTCCGAGCCCAGGTCGGCCGCAACCATGCGGCTCGCGACAACAAGCGAGCCGATCTCCGCCGTGCCGGCGAAGCCTCCGGCGATGCCGGCACTGACCGCGCGCAGGTAGTGTCCGCGCGCGAGGGCGGCGGCTGTACCTGCCGCCGCTGCCGCCGTGCCGACGCCGGCGGCGATCACGTCGAAGCGGGGATCGTCCGCGAGCCCTTCGAGAACCGCCAGGCGTTCCGCTTCGACGGCCGTGACGATAAGGACTTTCGGGGCGGATCGAACGATCGGATCCGCGGGTTCCTGGCCGTATGGATTCGGCTGGTGCATAGAATCGACTCCTTGTATAATGAAATGCGTTTCCATTAATAAATATTTGAAGTAACTTTATTTACGTTACCGCTAAAATAAGGACTTGTAAAGCGAGCCTCGGCGTTCGTATCCAAGCCGAAGAAGGAAGGAATCCGATCCCATGCCGGAAATCCACGATCATCTGGACAGCGGACTGTCCGTTCTGTTTATCGGCTTCAATCCCAGCCTGCGTTCGGGGGAGACCGGGCATCATTACGCGAATCCGCGCAACCGGTTCTGGCGGATTCTTGAAGACTCGGGCCTGACTCCAAGGCGCTATGGCCCCGAAGAAGACGGCGAGCTGCTGAAGCTCGGTTATGGCTTCACGAATATCGTGGCCCGTCCGACGCGGGGGATCGACGACATCGGCCGGGAGGAATACAGGGAAGGCCGCGAGATCCTGCGCGGCAAGCTGGCGAACTGCCTGCCCCAAGTCGCCTGTTACGTGGGCAAAGGCGTATATACCGAATTTACCGGCCGCAAACGGGCGGCCTGGGGCTTCCAGAAAGAGTCCGCCGTCGACGGAGTGATCGATTTTGTCGCGCCTTCGTCCAGCGGGCTAGTGCGTATGCCGCTGAGGGAAATTGTGGACATTTATACCGAGCTCCGGCTTTTTTTGGAAGAGGAAGGTTGACCGCGGGAACGACCGGACAATTTTTTGGGATTTTTCTGTCGGGAAAGCCGGTTTCTGCCGATATACTCTCTAACTATGAGTCGGAAAGGAGGAGCACATGGAAACCGTACAGGGCTCTTACAACTTGGGATTAGTGCTTGTCTCCTGCATCGTTTCGGTTCTCGCCTCCTATTCGGCCCTGAATCTGTCGGGAAGAATTCATCTGGCCCACGGACGCCTGCGTGCTTTCTTGCTGGCCGGCGGGGCCGGATCGATGGGGATCGGCATCTGGTCCATGCATTTTGTCGGGATGCTTGCTTTGCAGCTGCCGATGCCGATGACCTACAATATCCCGCTGGTGATCGTATCCATGGTCGTGCCGGTATTCGTATCCTTTATTGCGCTTTGGACCGTTACCCGAAGCCGGCTGACACTGAGGCCGCTGCTCGTCGGCGGACTGCTGCTCGCTTCGGGCGTGGTCGATATGCATTATACGGGCATGGCCGCGATGGCGATGAAGATCAGCTATGATCCGAAACTCGTTACGTTGTCGGTGGTCATCGCCATTACCGCTTCGATGGCGGCGCTGGGCCTTATGCGCAGGCTCCGGGAAGAAGGCAGCCGTACCCTCTACAAATGGGCGAGTTCTTTGATTATGGGCGCGGCAATCGCCGGCATGCACTATACCGGAATGGCGGCGGCACATTTCCACGTGCATGAGCACCAGGCTTCCGCGATCGGCAGCGACCGGGTCGACACGCATACCCTGGCGCTGATTATTGCATTGAGCAGTCTGCTGCTGATTGCGGTCACCATCTACGGGGCATTTATCAACGGCCGTCTGACTCAAAAAGACAAAATGATCCGCAGGCAGGAAAAATGGTACCGGGCGCTGTATGAGAACAACGTCGACGGGATCATCACCATCAGCACGTCGGGCGAGATTATCGATCTCAACACGGCCGCCCTGGAAATGACCGGATCGAAAAGGGAAGACTTCGTGGGGCGGCCGGTCGCGGTGCTGCAGCGGTTTTTCGATACGGAATCTTATCGCGAAGCGCAGATTCGGCATGGAGAAGCTTTTCGATCCAAGGCGCTCGCGTACGAGACGCGGATTCTGCATCCGAACGGGCAGCCGATTCATTTGGGCGTCGTAAGCGTGCCCGTCAATTTGGACAACGAAATGACCGGCACGCATATTATCGTCCGCGATATCAGCCAGCAGAAAAAAGCGCAGGCGCAAATCGAGCATCTGGCCTATCACGACGAGCTGACGAGTCTGCCCAACCGGCGGCAGTTCGATTCGATCGTGCACGAGAAGATCGAAGAGCTGCAGGGAAGCGGACGGCTGGCTGTCATGGTGCTCGATATCGACCGATTCAAAATGATCAACGATTCGCTCGGCCACGCTTACGGCGATGCGTTTCTGCAAAAAGTCGCGCAGCGGATCGCGGAAGTGATCGATGCGGACAAAGCTTCGCTGTCGCGGATGGGCGGAGACGAATTCGCCCTGATGGTTCATTCGTTCTCGTCGGTCGAGGAAGTGGCCCGCCTTGCGCAGCGGATCGTCTCGATTATCCAGATTCCGTATACGCTCAAAGACAACGATTTCTACGTCAGCGCAAGTATCGGGATCGCTTTGTATCCGGAACATGGGGAGAGCCGGGAAGAGCTGATCAAGAATGCCGATTCCGCCATGTATGAAGTCAAACGAGGCGGTAAAAACGGGCATCGGTTCTACTCGGCGGATCTTGACGAAGAACTGCTGTTCAAGATCGAGATCGAAGCCGATCTGCGCAAAGCCATCGAACGCGGCGAGCTGGAAGTCTATTACCAGCCGCAGTACCGGATGCCCGGCCGCGAGCTGATCGGCATGGAAGCGCTGCTGCGCTGGCACCATCCGGTGCGCGGCATGGTTCCGCCAGGCAGATTCGTGCCGATTGCGGAAGAAACGGGACTGATTATGGATATCGGACGCTGGGTACTCAGAGAAGCCTGCCGGCAGGCCAAATCCTGGCACGACGAAGGCCGGGCCCGGGTCCCGGTCTCGGTCAATCTGTCCATGCAGCAGTTTCACCAGCCCGATCTGGAATTCGAAGTCGAACGCATACTGGTGGAGACGGGTCTCGAAGCGAAATACCTGGAACTTGAAATTACGGAAAGCATGATGATGGACGCTGCGGCTTCGATCGGGATTATGAACCGTCTGAGCCGCCTTGGGATCCGTCTGAGTCTCGACGATTTCGGCACCGGTTACAGCTCGCTCAGTTATTTGAGTACGCTGCCGATCAGCCGTCTCAAAATCGATCGTTCTTTCGTCATGAAGCTGGAAGAAAGCGGAAGCGAACGGGCGATCGTCACGACGATCATCGCCATGGCGTACAGCCTGGGAATGGACGTGATTGCCGAAGGGATCGAGACCGAAGGCCAGCTGGCGATTCTGACCGGGCAGCGGTGTTTGGAGTTTCAGGGCTACTACTTCAGCCGCCCTGTTCCGCCCGCCGCCTTGTTCGCAGCCCCATCCGAAGAAGACGAGCATACAACAGAACGCGGAGCCTAAGGGCTCCGCGTTTTTTTGCTTTAAGGGTAAAAAGTCCCGGGAAGATTGGCGGGTTCCGTCCCGATTTGGCATTTCGTCGGAATTCTTAAATTTTTGACATTTGTCGTAACCGGATGCGGACAAACAAACAAAAGAGACCCAAGTTCCAACGACAAGGTTGGAAATCAGGTCTCTTTTTCCGGTAAACGACGGAGACGCCTGTGTATAATAATCAGCCTTTGATCCCGTCTTTATAATGCTTGCTCCAGTGCTTGTCTCCGGTATGAAGAGCGTCCTGTACGGTTTTTTCCAAAGTTTGCAGCAGTTCGGCTTTGATCTGCGAGACTGTATCGAAATAGACGCGTTCTTCGTTTCCGTTAATCCGGTCTCCGTAAATGGCAAGGGCGGCGTTGTCGCAGCGGTGTTTCTCTACGAGTTGGTCGATCGACTGGAAGGCATGCTCCACGTAGTACGAAATACCCTTATGTTCCGACGGAAGCAGTTCTCTCAGTTCTTGGACACGGTTTTGCATTGGCATGTTGGGTCACCTCTTTATGAATGTAAATTTACAATATCACATTTTCACAAAATGTTCATTAATTTTTCCTTAAATCTTTTTTTACATATGAATTTAAGAATGAAAAGAATGAAAGCAAGGAAAATGCGGGTTTGCGTGCCGGGGTTACGAGCGGCCGGTGGTCTTCGTTTTCGTTTTATCAAGTGTCTAACTTGTGTCTATTAGATATTTCGGAAAATTATTTTCAATCGTGAATAGGAAATCGCAATGCTAGCTCGATAAATAGGTAGGACTATTCGACTATTTATTGCTATAGCGAAAAAACGCGGAAATTCTAATAATCTGTAACTTTTTTTAACCGCGGTGTAAAGACATCGTTTCTCTCTTATCCCTATACTGGAAGGCAGGAGTTGGAACCGGGCTTAAGCAGGGCGGTACCCGTATGAAAATTCCGTAGTATCCGGAGCGGCGGCTGTCGACAGACAGGATTGGACCGTCCCACCGGAAAAAAACGGAGGTTAGTGGAGATGGAAAAGTTCGATTGGCGGAATGTATGGAAAAAAGGAGGCCTGGTCGCCCTGATCGCCGTGCTGCTGCTGGCAGCGGCGCCGCGGACGGAAGCGGCCGGCGCAAAACAGGTTCCAGTTGGGTACAACGACGAGCTTACCGGGATCAAGGCGGAGATCAACGCAGGTTCCTTGTACGTGCCTCTGCGCGAAACTTCACAGCAGCTGCACCTCAAGGTAGGCGGAACGACCGAGAGGATTGTCTTGGAGGGCAGCAAGCACAGTATCGTGATCGTTCCGGGCAAGCAGCAGGCGGTCAGCGGATCCAAGACCGTTGCGCTCAAGACCTATGTCAGTGCGGGCCGCACGATGATTCCCGTCTCTCTGCTCAAAGGAACGTTCAACTTCGGGATCGCGTACGATTCCAGCGTGCCGCTGGTGCGGATTACGAGCGGCAAACAGCTGCTCAGCCTGCAAAGTTTCGTCGACCGGAACCGGGCGGTACTGAAAAGCCAAGACCGCGGCAAGACGGAAGAGAAGCCGCAGACCGTCAAACCGGTCTCCGCGAAGCCGATCTATCTGACTTTTGACGACGGTCCGACCGCCCATACGAACGAACTGCTCGATATTCTGCAGAAGTATGAAGCCAAAGGCACCTTTTTCATGCTTGGACCGAATGTCGCGTCTTATCCGAAATCCGTCAAACGTCTGGTCGATTCCGGCAATGCGGCGGGTCTGCACGGCATGACTCATGTCAAAGACAAGTTTTACGCTTCCCCGGCATCCGCGCTGGCGGAAATGAAGCAGGATAGCGAGATGCTGTACAAGGCGGCCGGCGTCAAAACGACGCTGATTCGTACCCCTTACGGCAGCAAGCCTTATTTCAAGCAGGCTTATCGCGATAAGGTGCTGTCTTCGGGGTTCCGCTTGTGGGACTGGAACGTCGATTCCGAAGACTGGAAATACCAGACGGATCACGCCAAAGTCGTGCGCAGTATTCTCGACCAGATCGATACGCTTGAAAAGCAGGGCACCGTCCCTGTCGTCTTGATGCACGATCAGAAGGCGACGCTCCAAGTTCTGCCCGAAGTCTTGAAAACGCTGAAGAGCGAAGGATTTACGTTCGAAGTCATCGGCCAGAATACGACTCCCGTAAATTTTTGGCACGACAAACGGTAAAATGGAAAAGCCCCAAAGACTTTTTCCTTCGGGAAAGAGTCTTTTTCTTTTGCTCAAAGGGTTCAATATGCCTGTTCAATGTGGGATAATCGACTCAGGTTAAGCTGGTACGTATGGGAAAACCGACTCTGGGTGTGCAAGGAACATACCGGAATCGAAAAGGTGGGGGACCGCGCAGATGAAACTGAATTTGGGGAAAAAGATGGTGGCCGGATTTATCGCTATTTCCGGGGTTACTTATGCAACAAGCGCGTTTTTTATTTTCTTCTTGAAACCTTATATTGCCCGTTCGATGGCCGATTGGCTGTATATGAGCATTATTTTGCTGCTGGGGGTTCTCTGGAGCGGCATTCTCGGTTGGTTTGTCTCCAGACTTCTGACGAGGCCTATTGTACGGCTGGCGGATACCGCGCGCGAAGTATCGGGCGGCAATCTCGCCGTAGACGTTCCGACGCGAAACGCGCAGGACGAGATTACCGTGCTGAATGACGCTTTTCGTCAAATGGTGGGGAGCCTGCGCGATATGGTCGAAGATATTGCGTCGGGTGCGGGAGTCACGTCCGAAAATGTGCGGATGATGAGCAGCGCGATCTCCGAGGCGGCCGAGCAGATCGAAGAGATCTCCGGAGGGGTCGACCGGATTCACGAAGGCGTCGAACGGCAGCAGCATGCCACCGAGAATTCCCGCCGCAACGCCGACGAGATGCTTGAAGCGTTCCGCGGGATGCAGGGCAGCTCGGAAGAGATGATCGGATTGTCCGGGAGCATGGAAGGTTCGGTGCGTTCGACCCGCGATATTTTCCTGGCTTTGCGCGAAGGGATCGGCGAGCTGGCCGAGTCGAGTGTCCGTTCGCAGGAAATGGTAGGAAAGCTGGAACGCGAGGCCGCGGATATCGAGATCATCAACCGCTCGATCCGGGATATTGCCGAGCAGACGCATCTGCTGGCTTTGAACGCTTCGATTGAAGCGGCACGGGCCGGCGAACACGGAACGGGCTTTGCCGTCGTCGCCCAGGAAATTCGCAAGCTGTCCGAACAAAGCGCCGATTCGGTCGGACAGATCGGCGAGCGGATCCGGCGAATCCAGGATCAGGTTCGCGATACGGTGCTGCTGATCCAGCAGCAGAGCGAACGGGTCGCGCAGGAGTCGGGACATACCGGAGCGGTGGAAGGACAGCTTGTAGGCCTGGAAGGAGCGGTATACGGGATGGTCGATGCCGTCCGCAGTATCGAACTCATGATTTCGCAGCAGACCGGCCGTGTCGACCAGGCGCACCGGCATGCGGGCGAGATCAGCGAGCGTGCCGCCTCGTTCGCCGAAGAAGCCAAACGGATCGCCAGTTCGATCCATGAAGAAACGGCGATTATGGAAGAACTCTCGACGTCCTCGGAAGAGCTGAACCGGATGACCGGCAGACTGCTGGACAAGACGACGGCTTTCCGGATATAAAAGGTTTTTAACGCAAAAATCCCGCAGCGTAACCCGGAACTTTTCCGGTGCTGCGGGATTTTTGCGTTGGCGACAAGGAAAACGTGGGCGTACCGGTTACAGTCCCTGCGCAACCGTAATCAAGACGGTGACTGTCGCGATATTAAGCAGCGTCGAGACCAGTACGGTCTGTGCGGCAAAGTCGGGCTCGTTGTCATATTCTTCGGCCAGGATCGACGAGTTTACGCCGGTCGGCATTCCCGATGCGATCAGCAGAGCCTGGGCGGGCACTCCCTCGATGCCGAGCAGGAGAATGAGCAGATAGCCGATGACCGGAGCGATCATGAGCCGCAGAATCATGCTGAAGTAGATCGAGGAACGTCCGAGCCGCAGCGGATATTTGACGATTTGCGCTCCCAGCGTCAGCAGAGCGACCGCGACCATCGAATTCTGGATATAGCCGAGCGGCTGCGTGACGAAATTCGGCAGGGGCACGGCGAGAGCATGACACAGAAAGCCGAGTACGAGCGCATAAGGGACGGGCATTTTCAAAAAGCCGATGATTACGCTGCGGTAATTGCCGCTCAGTTTCGCTCCCTGAATCGAAAGGACGCCGTAAGTGAAAGTCAGCAGGCTTTGAAACGACATGATGAGCGCCTGGATCGATGCGGCGAGCGGCGATGCGGCAAAAACCAGCTGATTGATCGGAAGCCCGTAGTTGCCGGAATTGTCCAGCAGCACGCTGTTGGTAAAAGCGGCTTTCATTCCGCTGGAATATTTCAGGGACCGGGTAAGGACAAAAGACAGCAGGTAGAGCATCCCGACATAGAGGCTGTAGAACAAGGCCACGCCGCCCAGCAGTTCGATCGAAATATTCGACCGATACAGGCTCATGAACACGACGGCCGGCGTAATATAATAAAAGTTGATCTTGGACAAGGTATACAGATCGAGCCGAAACAGCCGCTGCATTACGGAACCGGCGGCGATCAAGACAAATACGGGCAGCACGACATCAAGCAGAATCCGGACAATCATCGGGGGTCTCAGCTTCTTTCGATCGGGTTTTCGCCCTAAGGACGAGTCGTGTTTCATTATAGCATCAAAAATCGTCCAAACCTCAACGATCCGGACAATGCCGTCCGCGGGGTTTCGTATCACTGTACAAGCGGCGCTTCTTTGCGGTAAAGTGTAAGCAGAAACGGCGCGCCGCAGCAGGCTGCGCGACCCGGGGAGGAGAACGAAGATGACAGAAACGGCCGAACGGGTCAGATTGTCGCAGTGGGATGCGATCGTATTGGAGAGCGTCCGCGCACTTGGGCTTACGGATGAAGAGATTCTGCGCCGGACGGCGGAAGGGACTCTGCCGGAGCCCCAAGAAGAAGCCATCTCGAGCTTCGAACCGCTGCGGGTGCTCCAGGCCGAACAGCCCGAACTGTTCGAGCAGGCGGTTACCGCAGGTTACCGGATCAAATACAATACGCTTGGCGGCATAAACACGTGGATCCGGATCGTATTCGGACGAACTCCGGAAATCGAACGGGGCGAAGGGATCGAAGGCGTCTCGGCGGAACTGACGCCGGAAGAACGCGACCGGTTGGCTCCGGTCCTCTCGATCGGATGGACGATCGAACGTCAGGGCACGGAAGAAGATTCTTTGGGGACGGCTTCGTACCGCGTTGTACCTGTCCGCTCCTGAACGGCTTTTACCGTATGGGGAGAAGGGCGAATGGAACCCGGATTGCCTCATTGATCCGGTCGGTATCATCCCGGGCTTCTGTTTGTTCCCGCAAAGGGAGCGAGCGGAAGCCTTTTTTTGTATACGGAGATGACGGCAGGGCGGCGGAAAAGTTTCCTTCACATTTAGGGGTTCGACGCCCGGTACGTTGTTCCCGATAGCCGGCGAGCCCATTTAGGTGATTTTTCGCTTTAACGCGTTTATGCGGGTTGGGTTTTTGATACCCTGTACCCGGTTTGTTCCTTCTTTTCCCGGTTCTTTTTGCAGGGAATGAGTCTTCGGCAGGAGTTCCGTCTACAAAGGCTAAGTATTGCCCGTGTTGGGGTAATTATAGATTCGACCCTACATATTTATACATTTCGGATAGCCCAAATAAAAATACGGATCCAAAGGAGAGCTGGAGATGGAATTGTTCGAACGTCCCGGAGAAGAACGAACACGCACACAACGCCGCGAATGGCCGAACGAGTCCGGAAGCACGCTGCGTGCTTTTGTACTGCTGCGCGAACCGGAATGCGACTTTCCGCGTTTTATCCGCAATATGAAGAACGATTGGGAGATCGAAGCCGATGCGCTGCCCGAAGAAGGGAAAATGCTGTTCACGGCGGAAGGACTGCGGGTATCGTGCGAACTGGTAACGGAGCCGCTGCCCGAGAGCGAAGTGGAAGAACGCTGCGATGTCAATCCGCTGTGGTCCGAAGCCGCGAAGCAAATCAAAGGGTATCGGGCGCATGTCGCGGTATCGGTATCCGGCGTCACGGACCCGCTCGTCGGCCATGTGTTGTTCACCCAGGTTCTGTGCAGTTTGCTGAAGCAGGAACATGCGCTTGCCCTGTACCGGTCTCCCATGGTTATGCCGACGGAAGCCTATGTACGCAACGCGATGCTGCTCAAGGAAGGCGAACTTCCGGTACAGCTGTGGGTATTCGTAGGATTGTACGAGGAAGAGCAGGGGGTATCCTCCTATACGGTGGGACTGCGCAATTTCGGCCACGAAGAAATCGAAGTGCTGCGTTCCAGCCATGATCTGGTCGACGTCTTTGAGCTTACTTTCCGCGTGACGGGATATATCGTGGACTGCGGCGCGACGCTGATGGACGGCGAAACGATCGGTTTCTCCGAAGACCAGCGGCTGCTGCTCCAATTGTCGCCGGGGATTGCGGTGGAAGGACAGTCGATCAAGATCGGTTATTGAATACAGCGTGGCTGCAGCCGGCCGGAAGCGATTGAGCGCCACCGCGAGCATCTGCGCGCCTGGCTGGCGGATGTGCCTTCCGAAGGCGAGATTCGCGGCCTGCTGCGCGCATTGAATGAAGCGAAGTAACCGATGTGGATCTCCCAGGCATATCCCCGTTCGGGATGACGGGAATTGCGGGAATCATACCCAGGCCGGAATCGGTTCGCTGACGGGAAACCAGCCTCCGTCAGCGGGCCTTTTTGACGCTGCCGCAGTTCTTCTCAAGGGAAAGCAGAGCGCCTGTCCGGCCTGGGCATGCAGGAAATTCAAACGCTGCGCCGAATACGTACAGCATGATTTGAAACGTTTTTGAAGAAGGGGAGAAGTGGAATGGCCGAAGTATCGCAGGGCAGCCGGGAGCAGAAAGAGGGACAGGGGAGTCCACAGCCGGCGCGAAAAATTTTGTTCCAGGGCGATTCCATTACCGACGGAAACCGGGGGAGAGATGCGGACCCGAACCATATTCTCGGACACGGCTATGTTTTCTGGATTGCGGCGGAGCGCGGATTGGCGCTGGCGCCGCAGCAACCGGAGTTCGTCAACCGCGGCATCAGCGGCAATCGGGCCAGCGATCTCGAATCTCGTTGGACCGAAGACGCGATTGATCTGCAGCCGGATACGATCAGTATTCTGGTCGGCGTCAACGATATTCTGACGTCGATCGCCCAACCCGGCGGATTCGCCCCGGCGGGTTATGAAGCGGACTATCGCCGGCTGCTTGAGCGGACCCGCCGCGAACTGCCAGCTGTCCGTCTGGTGCTGTGCGAGCCGTTTATCCTGCCGGGCGGACATACGGATTTCGATTGGGCCGCCTGGAAAGCGGCGGCGGATGCCTGCGCTTCGGCCGTCCGGCGGCTGGCGGACGAATTCGGCGCGGTCTTCGTGCCGCTGCAGGACGCTTTCGACGACGCATGCAGGGATGCGCCGGCTTCGTACTGGATCTGGGACGGCGTCCATCCGACGACGGCCGGACACGGCCTGCTGGCGCGGCGCTGGCTGGAAACCGTGCAGGCAAGTGCGGCAGCGATTGTCTAAACGGAGAGCCGAAGGCCTATGGAATGCGGCACGGTTCAAACCGCCGATTTTCGCGCGGTTGAAGTCCGGCGGAACCGTACCCGAACAAAAGAAAAGGCTGCAAGCGAACATCGTTCGATACCGAATTTCGCGGAATGTCCGTGAAATGGCGAAGAATGACGGGACGCGGCCGGACAGCTTCTCGGCATCCCCGGTCACGATGTCGAATCTTCCGCCGGCGAAGTCGTGCAGAATGTCGATCAGGGCTCCTGCCGCGACCGGAGGAACGCCCAGGGCATCGAATTGCGCGCGCAGCGTATCGGCCGGAACTTCCGCAAAAGTGACAGACCGGCCGGAGACGCGGGCAACCGCTTCGGCGCGCTGGGCACCCGTCAGACAGAAAAACCCGGATGAATCTTTGCGATTCATTCGGGTTTTTTCTTCTGCGTCTAATTGCTGCGTCAAACCGTCACTCTTGCTGCACCCACATCGACGGAGTGCCGAAGCTTTGATCCAGCCGGCCGCTGAACCAGCGGCCGCTCAGTACTTTGGCGATCAGATCGGCTTTGTCGGTTTCGGAGATGGTGCGGTCGGCGCGCATGGCGGCAATCACCTGATCGTACGTGAACGCCGGTGCGGAGAGGTAGGAAACGGCCGAACGCCGGTTGGCATCGAGAATCAGCATGGATTCGCCGTTCAGCGCGTTCTGCGGTGTCCAGGGCTTCCACGGGGTTAGGCCCGCCCCGTTCGGATTGCCGTCACGGACGAAATTCGAAATATAGGCGCGGAACGTTTGACCGAGAGCGACGGCGCCGGGCAGGTCGTACGCGCTGCCGACCGCCGAATCGTAGTTGGCATTATCCGGCGACAGCAGCGGAACGAAGACGCCGTGGAACGCGCCCAGCAGGCCCATGCCGCGGCCAACCGTATAGGCGTCGCGGCCGAAATCGATCTGCATGCCGTAAATATCGGCTTTGTAGCGGTTGAACATTTTTTGCGCGGATTCCTGAACGTTGAACAGGCTGTACAGCTCGCCTCCGTATTTGTTGATAAAGTTATATTTGGCAATGATATTCGGGTCCGTGTCGATCGTGCCGTCGTTTACAGAGTCGGCAAAATACGGATCGGAGCGTCCGAACAGCGAAAACTCCTGCGCGCCGGTAAGCATCAGCAGCGGGACGTCGTTGTAGTGTTTCGTATCGAAGCCTTCGCGCGGCAGAACCGTTCCGTCTCCGTACAGATGCGGGAATACGCTCATGCGGATACCGGCATTGCCCATCAGCCGGGACAATTTGTCTGCGGGGAGGGAATAGAGATAGTCGCGCACATCGGCGCCGGTCGTGAGCAGCCAGTCGTAGGCTTCGGACTCGGTCGCTTTTTTGCCGTCGGCGACGGCAAGCGGCGCGATCGCTTTGGCGAACGTCTTGGCGCTGGCGTCTTCGTCCGCAATCGTCATGCCGCCGCTGAAGGAGATCGCTTTGTCGAATTTGCCTTCAAACAGCGGAGAGATCAGCATCGCCATTACATCGCGTCCGCCGGCCGAGAAGCCGGCCACGGTTACGTTATCCGCGTCGCCGCCGAATTGTCCGATATTGGCTTTGACCCAATCCAGCGATTTGGCGATGTCAAGCAGTCCGTAATTGCCGGAATTTTCTTCGTCGGTGCCGGTCTTAAGCGCCGGAAGCGGATTGAAGCCGAGCGGTCCGAGTCGGTAATTGACGGAGACGAAGATCGCGTTCGTGCCATTGACCATCGAACTGCCGGTGATCTCGGTCGATTTGCCGGTCTGGTTGTTGCCTCCGTGAATGTACACGATGACCGGCAGTTTGCCCTGCGCATTGTCAGGACGATAGATATCGAGATTAAGCGCGTCCTCCGTGCCTGCAGTCGAACTGCCGGACGCCTGAATCGCGATGTTGCCGGGCTTGGTCGCGTCAAGCACGCCGCTCCACGGCTGCGGGTCGGACGGCGCTTTCCAACGCTGCGTACCGGAAGTCGGGTCTGCATACGGAATCCCCTGCCAGACCAGGGCCCGGTTGGATTCGTCGCGGAATCCTTGTACACGGCCGAAAGGCGTCGACTGGAGCGTCTGCGGACGGAATACGCCGGATTGGGATGGGCCGGCATCGTTGGAAACCGGCGCTGAGGGCGCCGCCGCGTAAGCAGGCATCGGTACGGAGGCGCCGAACAGTCCGGCCGCCAGAACGGGACATAGGAGCAGGGCTCCCCATTTTCTGTAGGTCATCGATGTTTCTCCTCCTTGGAACATGTAGTGGGATGGTCGCGGAAGGAGCGCCCGATTCGACGTTCGGTATACGTCCCCGGGCAAAAAAAAACCTAAACCGATGCACAAGGCATCAGCTTAGGTTACGCCCGAAAAAAGGTCACGTTCCTGTTCGCAGGGATAGTCTACCACAAAATTGTAAGCGCTTCAAATGATTTTTCGCGAAGCCGCTTCAGTGCAGGAGTGCATTGTGTTTCCACGCTGAACCGCTGTTTTCCACACGGCCGGCTTCCCTTACTGCTGTTTCATCTGCATGAAATCGGAAGGGTCCTAGCTTATTTCCGATAATACTTCCGATAAACCGCAGGTGTCGCGTTTTCGTACTTTTTGAACGTTTTGATAAAATAGCCCGGTTCATTGAAGCCCAGTTCCGCGCTGATCTGCGAGACCGGAAGATCCGTCTGCTCCAGCAGCTGCCGGGCCCAGACAATCTTCAGCCGGGCGGCGTATCCCGAATAACTTTCCCCGATCTCCTTGGCGAACAGACGGCTGAAATAGCTCGGACTGATGTGACAGAGTTCGGCCATTTTCTTCAGCGGCACCGATTCGTTCTTGTGCGCAAACAGATAATCCAGCGCTGGCTGAAGAACGGGATGATCGGAGCGTTCGCTTCCGCCGGAGGCCGCGCCAAGCGTCGCATCGGCGAGCAGTCGGGCCGCGTCGCGGCGGGCATTTTCCGGATGGCGCAGCGTATAGCCCGGCAGCAGCTCGGACAAGCTCGGCAGGGTACCGCTGCCCGACGCTTTGTCGAAGATCTCCGCGATCCGGTTCTTGTTCGTCGCTTCTTCCACGATATAGCTGCACAGCAGCGAGAGCATATTCGAGATCGTCACGATCTCCTGATACGACATCACCGGAAGATCGGCGTAATGGTCTTTGAGTTTTTCCCATTTCTCGCTGTACAGTTTCTTGTTCTTGGAAGTCAGGATCTGCTCGAGTTCGGTCGAACCGGCGTGATCGGACAAGCGTACCTGCCCCGCCATAACGGCGCCGATGTATTGGCCGTCGATCATGACAGGCACGGCGATGTCGATAATATTGTAATGGCAGAGGTAAATGTACGGTTTGTTCGAGCGCACCGCTTCCAGTCCGCCGCGGGAGTCGCATTTCTGACAGTAGGGGAGCAGGTCTTCGTCCTGGCGAACCGCGTTGCAGAACGATTGGCAGGCGCTGTGCCGCGTGACGGCATTTCCTTTGTAATCGACGGTCAAGATGGCGAGTTTGGTGACGGAGGCGAGCGAATCCTGGAGGCGTTCCCACTTTTCGAGGTCGAACACGGTCTGGATACTGAGAAGTTCGCCGGTCATGGCAGCTCCTTCTTTCGAAAATGGGATTTTGAGTACATACATAAACGCATAAAAGCATGTAAGCGATGACAAAAAGGTGCAACTTTACCCGATAGGACATCAAATTACGATTGCAGATTATAATATATTGTTTTAAAAGTGCAATGTAAACCTTAAAATTGTAGATTATGATGAAAGAAAGCGGCATCAGGATGCGCAATCGCAGCTAACTCGCAGTTTTAATCGTATTTTGATATCCTGCCGCGGCTGCAAACCGATGATCATACTACTACTATCTGGAGGGATTTAAGGTGAGAAAAGCTTTTATCAGTCCGTCGAAATATGTGCAAGGCGAAAATGAACTGCTCAACCTGGGTTACTTTGTCGGCTCGTTCGGCAAATCGGCACTGCTGATCGCGCACCCGGACGACGCGGCAAGAGTCAAAGACAAGCTGGATGCGACGGCGGAGAAGTTCGGAATCTCGTTCGTTGAGAGCGGTTTCATGGGCGAGTGTTCGCGTCAGGAAGTCGCTCGTCTGCAGGCGATCGCCGAAGAGAACAACTGTGACTGCGTCATCGGTCTCGGCGGAGGCAAAGCCATCGACGCCGCCAAATGCGTGGCCCAGGGCGAAGCGCTGATTATCTGTCCGACGATCGCCGCGACCGACGCGCCGACCAGCCACTCGGCCGTGCTGTACACGCCGGAAGGCGCTTTTGACGACTACGCGTACTTCAAGCAGAGCCCGAGCGTGGTTCTGGTCGACACGACCGTCATCGCCAACGCGCCGACGAGATTCCTCGTATCCGGCATGGGCGACGCGCTGTCCACGTACTTCGAAGCCCGCGCGACTTCCCGCTCGTATTCGAAAGTCAACGCCGGTCTGCCAAGCGGCGTCCGGGAAGGCAAAGCGGCTCCTGCGATCGGCACGAACGCGGCGATGGCGCTGGCCACGCTGTGCTACGAAATGCTGCTCAAAGACGGCGTCAAAGCCAAAGCGGCCTGCGACAATAACGTGGTCACCCAGGCGCTTGAAAATATCGTCGAAACGAATATCCTGCTGTCGGGACTCGGTTTCGAAAGCGGCGGCCTGGCCGGCGCGCATGCGATCCATGACGGTCTGACCATCCTTGAAGAAGCGCACCATTACTTCCACGGCGAAAAAGTGGCGTTCGGCACGATTGCCCAACTGGTCCTGGAAAACGCGCCGACCGAAGAACTCAACCAGGTTATGGACTTCTGCCTGGATGTCGGTCTGCCGGTCTGCCTGGCGGATATCGGCGTGAAGTCGATCACCCGCGAACAGCTGCTGGAAATCGCGGAGAAAGCCTGCATTCCGGAAGAGTCGATTCACGCCATGCCTTTCCCGGTTACGGTAGAGCAGGTAGCTGCGGCCGTTCAGACCGCCGATCGGCTCGGCAGCGCGTACAAAGCGGCCAGAGGCCTGTAAGTTCTCAAGCCGTCGGGGACAAGCCCGGCAAGTTCGACCAATTAGGAGGTAAGCCTTTTGAAAAAAGTCATCAACAAACCCGAAGACCTCGTCATGGAGATGTGCAGCGGACTCGTCCTTGCGCATCCCGAGCTGGAATTCCTGCAGAAATATAAGGTCATCAAGAAAAAAGAACTGAACGCAAACAAAGTGACCCTGATCAGCGGCGGAGGCAGCGGCCACGAACCGGCGCACGCCGGCTTTGTCGGCAAAGGCATGCTCGATGCGGCGGTCTGCGGCGACGTATTCGCTTCGCCGTCCCAGATCCAGATCTATCAGGCGATCAAGTCGACCGCAAGCACCAAAGGCACGCTGCTGATCATCAAAAATTACAGCGGCGATATCATGAACTTCAAGAACGCTTCCCATCTGGCATCCGAAGACGGCATCGAAGTCGATTACGTCCGTGTCGACGACGATATCGCGGTCGAAGACAGCCTCTATACGGTAGGACGCCGCGGCGTGGCGGGCACCGTGCTCGTACACAAGATCGCGGGCGCCGCAGCCGAAGAAGGCCGCAGCCTGGCCGAAGTCAAAGCGGCGGCGGAGAAAGCCGCGGCGAACGTACGCAGTATCGGCTTTGCCCTGACGTCATGCACCGTGCCGGCGAAAGGAACCCCTACGTTTAAACTCGGCGAAGACGAGATCGAATACGGCGTGGGCATCCACGGCGAACCGGGGATCCGCCGCGAGAAAATGGCGACGGCCGACGAATTGGCTGCGCATACGGTCAAGGATCTGCTGCGCGACATGAAGCTTGAAGGCGCCGAAGGCGAAGAAATCGCGCTGCTGGTCAACGGCTTCGGTTCGACGCCGCTGCAGGAGCTGTATCTGTTCAACCACGCGGTAACGCGCGAATTGACGGAGAAGAAGATCAAGATCAACCGGACGTTCGTCGGCAACTACATGACGAGCATCGACATGGCCGGCATCTCGGTCACGTTCATGAAGCTCGACGACGAACTCAAGGGACTGCTGTCGCGCGAAAGCGATACGCCGGCGTTCAAAGTATCGGGCCCGGTCGTGCAGCCGGCTTACGAAGAACTGCGCCGCTCCGGCGCGGACGATGTCACGGCTTCCGCTTCGTTTACGGTTGAAACGCCGGCCGAGTATGCGCAGGTATCGGGCGGCACGATTACCCGCGACAATGTCGTGTACGTGATCGACAAGATGAGCGAGATCATCATCGAGAACGAAATCCCGTTCTGCGAACTGGATTCGCAGGCCGGCGACGGCGACTTCGGCATGAGCGTCGCCAAAGGCTTCAAGCAGCTCAAGCGCGAATGGAAAGAAATTCTGTCGCATGACGATCCTTCGATCGGCGGTTTCCTGAACGAGTGCTCGCTCGTCATCATGGAATACTGCGGCGGCGCTTCCGGACCGATCTGGGGTTCCGCGTTCCGCGCGGCCGGACGTTCGGCGGGCGAGAAGACGGAACTTGACGTAGCCGGTTTCGCCGAGCTGCTGCAGGCTGCGGTAGCGGGCATTCAGTCGACCGGCGAGCGTTCGTTCGGACGCGGGGCGGTTGTCGGCGACAAGACGCTGATCGACGCGCTGGTCCCGTGCGCGGATGCCTGGACGGCAAGCGCCGCTGCCGGAGACGACGTCAAAACGGCCTTTGCCAAAGGCGCGGAAGCGGCTGTGGCGGGAGCCAAGAAGACGGAGGAGATCGTGGCGCGCATGGGACGCGCGGGTACGGTCGGCGAACGCAGCATCGGGTATCCGGATGCGGGCGCGCACGCGCTCGGCGTGATCTTCACGCAGCTGTCGGAGAGCTTGAAGTAACAGGCGCGCTTCCTGGCGTGAATCTAAGAGCGGGAGAACAACGGCAGCCGGGCGATCCGGCTGGCCGGCTCTTTGCTCTGCGCTTCTAACGCCCGTATCCGGCATTTCCGCCGCTTGAAAGAAGCGGGCGGCATACCGTTTTGCCCGCTATCCCTAATTCAGCCTTCCGCAATTTTAGTTAGTTGTTCGACCGTTCGATTCCCGTTCAGCTTTACGATTTTATACTGATGCGACCAAGGTCGCGGGGAGATAGCCAAGTGAAAACCTTATCCAACCTCTTCAAGAAACCGGCAGGACTGCTCGCATTGTCTCTGGTTCTGGTTGTGCTCGGCAGTCTGCTGGCCGGCATGTTCAATACGTCCTTCTACAAAGTAAACGTCAAGGAAATCTCGTTCAAAGCCGATCACGGCACGCTGCACGGCCTGCTGTATATGCCCAAAGGAGCAGGGCCCGACGATCCCCGTCCGGTCATCGTCACGACGCACGGCTACCTGAACACGAAGGAAATGCAGGACGCGCCGGCGATCGAAATGTCGCGCCGCGGTTATATCGTGCTGGCCCTTGATATGTACGATCACGGCGATTCCCGCTGGGACGGGGATATTAAGGTCGGCGAGCAGTTCTCGACATTCTGGATCTACTCGCAGTTCGATGCCGCCAAATATATGTACGAACAGGATTATACGAAAAAAGACGAAAACGGCAACGCGTACCTCGCGGTCAGCGGACACTCGATGGGCGGTTTCTCCACGCTGCTCGCCATGTACATGGACGAGATGAATTCGCTGCAGGCCGGACACCGGATGATTTATACCGGCATCTCGGTCGGCTCCGACTTCTCGTACGCCGCCGCCGTCGCGCCGCAGGATCAGCTGACGGCCGCTTACGGCGACCGCACGGTCGGCATGATTGCCGGCCATTACGACGAATTCTTCTTCAACAAGTCCGATGAAGAGAAAACGGCTGCCGAGAAAGAAATCGTCGGTACCGTTATGCGCAAAGACTTTGCCAAAACGCTGTCGGGGCGTGCGTTCCTCGGACTGGCCGAAGGCAGCGAAGAAGCGAAGCAGGGGCAGTACTACACGGTGGATGCCGGCGACCTCAAGGTTGAAGACAAGGTCGTTCGTCCGTCCCAGACCGGCGAACGCATTATCTATACGCCGAACCAGACGCATCCGTGGAACCATTTTTCCCCGGAAACGACCGGCTACCTGATCGACTTTTATCAGCATGCGTTCGAAGGCGTGACGTCTCCCAACCAGACCGACGCCAATCTGTCTTCGGGCAGCCAGATCTGGTGGCTCAAGGAAGCGTTCAACTTCATCGCCATGATCGGATTTTTCCTGATGATCGTGCCGATGTCGGTACTGCTGCTTCGTCTGCCGTTCCTCAAGCAGTCGATTACGACGGTTACGGCTCCGCTGGCCAAACCGCTCGGCGGCGGGCAAAAAGCCGCTTACTGGATCGCCGTCGTGTTCAGCGCGCTGATTCCGGCGATCTTGTTCCCGACGCTGATGGACAAATCGCCCGGCGGTCTGCATACGCTGACGATCATTGCGATCGTGCTGCTTGTCGTCTCCGTGATCGCGGCCGTAATCGGCTTCGCCCGCTCGGGAGCTTCGGCGGCTATGCGCCACGTCGGCATCGGCGGCCTTATTCTCGCGGTCGTCTCGGCCGTGATGTGGATTCTGTTCGCCAAAGCGGACGGCATCGTGCCGCTCAGTCCGTTCTTCAACGAACCGACGACGAACCAGATCGTCTACTGGGCCCTTGTATCCGCGTCGATCACGGCGTTTATCACGTTCGCGTTCTACTACTTTAACAAAAAGCATTCCGGCGTCCGCTTCTCGGATTACGGCATCAGCTTAAATCCGATGGCGATTGTCGCAAGTCTGTGTACGGCGGTCATCGCCGTCGCGATCGGCTATCTGCTGCTGTTCGTCATGCAGGCGATCTTCGGCACCGACTTCCGGATCTGGACGTTCGCGGTCCGCACGTTCACGGTTGAACATTTCATTACCGGACTGCGGTATATGCCGTTCTTCCTGATCTACTACTTCGTCAGCGCCGTGGCGCTGAACGCCGATACCCGTTCGCGCAAAGGCGGTTATCTGCTTGCGATCTTCCTGAACGTGGGCGGCCTGATCCTGTGGCTGATCGCCCAATACGGTCTGGATTTCGCCAGAGGCGTGGCCCTGTATCCGGCCCAGAACCTGAACGGCATTCTGCTGTTCGCTCTGGTACCGGTGCTGGTGATTGCCGCGATCTATGCGCGCAAACTGTTCGAGAAAACGAACAACGTGTGGCTTCCGGCCTTCGTAAACACGATTCTGTTTACGCTGGCGACCGTCGCCAACACGGTTATGTTCTGGAACCTGGTTTAATTTTCAGCGAAACGCCGGACCTGCGTCCGGCGTTTTTTTGTTTTTGCTAATGAAAAGATTCCCGATAGCAGATAATAAGAATAATAAGCTATAAGGAGACAGCGGAATGAACAAAATGCTGCAGGGACTGTTCCAGGGCAAAAAGTTTATCGGTTCGAATTTGATCAAAGCCAACATTTGGTTCATGGTCGTATTTGTGCTCAACGTTACCGTCAGTTTCTTCTACATGGCTTATTCGGTACAGGCCGATTACCAGGAGGTCCGCGAGGCGGCCGATCTGCGTATCCAACTGCTGACTTTGGAAAATGCGCTGGTCGATCAGGAAACCGGCCAGCGCGGTTTTTTGCTGTCCGGCAATGCGGATTTTCTGGAGCCTTTCGACCAGGGGACGCTGCTGTACGAGCGTACGGCTGTCGGGCTTTTGGGCAGGGCGGAACATATGGACGAGTTCGCCGATTTCCAAAAGAAAACGGCCGGGCTGATCGAAATCGGACGAAGCTGGAAAACGGAGTACGGAGACCCCCAGATCAGGGAAGTCATGGCCGGCGGCAATGTCCCGAATACGGAATTGGAAGCGAGCAAAAGCCGGTTCGATGCGTTCCGCAGCCTGGAAGCCGAACTGTTGCATTTTGTCGAACGGCTGCGGGACGATCGAAGAACCGCCATGCTGCACAATCTCTACTATCTTTTCGCAATTATGGGAACCGTTTTTATTGCCGTGCAGTCTTTTATGCTGTATTACCTGCAAAAAGGCCTGACCCGGATCGCCAACCCGATTATCGAATTGGACAAGGCGGTCGCTTCGTACGAAGAAGGCAATATCCAGGCGAGTCTGCCGGCCTACGGAGAAGCCAACGAGATCGGACGGCTGATCAAAAACTTCCGGCTGATGCACGAGGAAATGGAGAAGGAAAAGCGGACGCTTGCCGAAACGTACCGGATGATCAATGTGCTCAATCAGGCACGCAGCATTGAGGAGTCCTACCACGCGGCTCTGCATTCGATCTGGACGCTGGTGCCGTGCGAACGTCTTTCGATCATTATCCGCAACGGAGACCGCGGGTTTTCCATCAAAGCCGTTTACGAGAACGGCGTGCTGGATTACCGGGATATTCCGCTTGGCGGCGAAGAAGAAGATATGTATGAGCTGCTTCGGGGAGGATTTTCGATCCTGCATGAAGACTGGTCGACATACCGGGCAAAAGGTTCGATTACCGACCGGCTGTACGAAAGCGGGATCCGTTCGTCGCTGCATATCATTCTCAAGAAAGAAGCCCGGGTCTTCGGCGTGCTGAATTTGTTGTCCACGGAGACCCATGCGTTTTCCGTTCAGAAAAAAGAACGTCTGGAACTGCTGTCCCCGATGATTGTCACGGCGCTCGAAAATGCGAAAGAAACGACGCGGATTCAGGAAATGGCGCTGCACGACGGGCTGACCGGACTGTGGAATCGCAGATATTTCGAATCCTGCATGGACACTTTTGACGTCGAGCGCAGACAGAAAGGACCGGATTATGCGTTCAGTCTGATCCTGCTGGATGTCGACCGGTTCAAGCTGTTCAACGATAACTGGGGACATCAGGAAGGAGATCTGGTGTTGAAATACCTGGCTCAGCTGCTGGAAACCTGCGTGAGACCCGGCGATGTTGCGGTTCGGTTCGGCGGGGAGGAATTCGCCGTTCTGCTGCCGCATACCAGGCTGGAAGAAGCGGAGGCTGCCGCCGAACGGATCCGCAGACGGCTGGAGTCGGAATCGCCGTCGCGCAAATACAAGATCACCGCAAGCTTCGGAGTCGCGGAATGGACCGACGGGTTCGATCGCCAGCAGCTGATCGAAGCCGCCGACCGGGCGCTCTATCAAGCCAAGGAAAGCGGCCGCAACCGCGTCTGCGCTTACCGGGCGGAACCGGGCGTAGAGCCTGTCTGATTGCTCCCGCAATCGCTGCGCTTGTATAACGAATAAGAGTTTCTCGACAGTCTGGCAGCCCGGTCCGATCGGGCTGTCTTTTTGCGGTTTGGGGAAAACGTTTGCGAAAGGGCAGGGATTAAAAAGCGAACCTCGAATGTTTAAGGCACGAAGCCAACAGGAGAGGGGGACAACAAGATGACAGAGAGCCGCATCCAGAACTACCGACAGATTCGTTTGGGCGTCGATTATTATCCCGAGCATTGGGAAGAATCGATGTGGGAAGAAGACGCTGCCTTGATGCGCAAATCCGGTGTAGCCGTAGTCCGGGTCGGCGAATTCGCCTGGAGCCGGATGGAGCCGCGGGAAGGCGAATTCGATTTCGCCTGGCTCGACCGCGCGATCGATTTGTTCGGACGAACCGGCATCGATGTGGTGATCGGCACGCCGACGCATACGCCGCCGAGGTGGCTGACGGACAAGTACCCGGACGTGCTGCCGGTGATGTCCAACGGAGCCGTGTACCAGCCGGGGGTTCGCGGCCACCGCTGTTTCAACAGCCGTTCGCTGCGCAAATTCGGCGAGCGCATAATCGGGAAGCTGGCGCAGCGCTACGCGTCGCATCCGGCCGTGATCGGCTGGCAGACGGACAACGAATTCAGTATGCTGGACAGTCAAAGCGCCCAGGCGGCGGAAGACTTCCGCGACTGGGTCTACCGGAAATACGGAACGCTCGAAAATTTGAACCGGGAATGGGGAACGGTCGTCTGGAGCGGCGAATATTCGGATTGGAGCGAAGTGACGCCGCCGCTCGGCGGATCGCCGTATCAAAATCCCTCTTTCCTGCTCGATTTTGCCCGTTTCCAATGGGACACGGTCGCCGACTTCCAGACGGGGCAGATCGCGGCGATTCGCAAATACTGCCCGGAACATTTTATCACGCACAATTTCCACAGCTATCCGCAGCGCCTGGATCTGTATCAAATCGGCGCCGAACTGGATTTCGCTTCTTTCGACTATTATCCGAATACGTCGCCGGGCAAAGCCGCCACATCTCCGTACAGCGGTGCGCTGTCGCTTGATGCGACCCGCGGGGTGAAACGCCAAAACTTTTGGATTATGGAACAGCTCGGCGGCTCGCCGGGAGCCTGGATGCCGATGTGGCGGATGCCCCAGCCCGGCTATATCCGGGCTTATGCCTGGCAGGCGATTGCGCGCGGCGCGGATACGGTCGTTCATTTCCGCTGGCGCAGCGCTCCGATCGGGGCGGAGCAGTTCTGGCACGGTCTGATCGACCACAGCAACGTGCCGGGGCGCCGCTTGGACGAATTCGCCGGGATGAGTACCGAAGTCCGGCGGCTCGCCCCGATGCTCGAAGGGACCTCGGTAGACGCGCACGTTGCCATTCTGATGTCGCATGAGCAGCTTGAAGCGCTTAGGATTCAAAAGCAGACCGACAACTTCGATTATTACGAAAATATCAAGGAATATCACCGGGCACTAACCAAGCTTGGGATCGTGTGCGACGTGATCGATTGGCGTCAACCGCTGGAAGGCTACCGGGTGGTTATCGCTCCGCATCTGTATCTGTTGGACGACGAAGCGGCGGAACGTCTGTCGCGCTTCGCTTCCGGCGGAGGCACGCTGCTGCTGACGGCGCGGACCGGCGTCAAGAATATGGCCAGCGTCTGCGTGATGCAGCCTCTCCCGGGTCTGCTCTCGGACTGTGCCGGCGTGAAGGTGCGCGAATACGATCCGCTGGGCAGCGATATTGTCCGGCTCGATACGGAAGACGGAGAGCAGTTCGCCTGCAGCCAATGGGCGGACATCCTCGATCCGGAACCAAGCGGACGGACGGAAGTGCTTGCGCGCTACGGAGGCCATGTATGGTTTGCCGGAGAAGCGGCGGTGACCCGGCATCGGTTCGGCCGCGGAGAGACCTACTATCTGGGTACGCATCCCGAAGAACATTATTTGCGTTCGCTGCTGCTGCAGATTTCCCGGGAGCGGGGGATCGGACATATCGAAGGGCTTCCGGCAGGCGTACAGGTCTCGGTACGCAGCGGGGAGGGCGGGGCCTATCTGTTCGTTCTGAATCTCGGCCGGGAACCGCGGCGCGTTCGGCTGGGCGGCTCTTATGCCGAGGCAGCGCACGGAGAAGGACTGCTGAATGGAACAAACCCGGCCGGCGAAATCGAACTGGAGCCTTACGGTGTCGAGATTTTCCGGACTTGAGCTATTTTTATTAAAGTTTCTAACTTTATTTTTATTTTCCTCTTGAAAATCTCAAATTAAAAGTAATAATAGAGAAGCAGGACACTTTATCGATCCGTTTTCATTTCGAGAACGAAAGGGGTTAGAAACCGATATGATTCAGACTTATCCGGCCAGTTCGCGTTTCGAATACGATAAAGGCTGGCTCAAAGGCGGCCACAGCTTTTCTTTTGGCGAATATTACGATCCCGAGAACGTCAAATTCGGTCCCATGCGGGTCTGCAACGACGATATTATCGCACCGGGCAAAGGGTTCGGTGCGCATCCCCACAGCGACATGGAGATCGTCTCGATCATCCTGTCGGGCCGGCTTCGCCACGAAGACAGTCTCGGCAGCGTGGCGGTGACCGGATTCGGCGGCGTACAGCGCATGAGCGCGGGAACCGGCGTGATCCATACCGAGCATAACCCGTCCGACCGCGAAGACGTGCACATCCTCCAGCTCTGGTTCGAGCCGGCCGAGCGGGGCAAACAGCCTTCCTATACGACAGGCGAATTCGATCCTGCCGGGCTGGACGGAGCGCTGCTGCCGATCGCATCGGGACAGGGACTGGAAGGCGTCACCGATCTGGGGCAGGACATGACGATCTATTTGAGCCGGCTGGAAGCGGGACAGAAGCTCGACTTCAGGCAGGAAGCCGGCCGCCGGGTATTCCTGTTCGTGATCGAAGGCGAACTGAAGGTGGACGGTTCGGGCGAGGCCGCCGTACTCGGCCGCCGCGACACGGCCCGGATTACGGAAGCGCCGGAGCTGGCGCTGACCGCTTCCGCGCCGGTCTTCTATATGCTGGTCGATCTGCCGTAAGCGAAAAGGAGGAAGCGACAATGACGATACAGGATCACGACCGCATTCTCGTCAAGCATGCGGTAACGGGGCGGATGTTCGTGAACAGCGGAACCGACGATGTGACGTATACGCTCGAGCGGATCGGAGCCGACGGAGCCGCCGTGCTGAGCATTCAGGGCATCTCCCCGTGGCTGGCCGAAGATATTCGCGGCGTGCAGCGCGAACTGAACGTGTTTCACTTCGAAGAACCGCCGGGCGAGCCGCCTGTCAAGCATTGGTTCTATGTGGGCGAGCACGATGTCGTCTACGACGAAGCGACATCCACGCTGACAATTCGCACAGGCGCGGAAATCACGTACAAGCCGGACGAATATTGGGCGTAAAGGAAAGAACCCTGTAGAAGAAACGAACCGTAGGCGCGGCATTCAGGCGTCTGCGGTTCGTTTTTTTGTCATATTCTTTTCGGGAATTGTTCGTGTTCGGCCTTTTGCCGGCACCGGAGGCTTATCAGGTTCATTTAAGGAAAGACCGTTAAAGTGAAATTGTCGCATCACGGACTTGTGTTCCCGTGGCGCGGCAGCATTAAGATCCCTACGGATCATCGAGGAGGATTTCTTTTCATGAAAAAGACCATTGCACTTAGCGCGCTTGCCCTCTCCCTTACGGCAGGAGGCACGGCGGCCGTCGCCCACACCTACGCGGCTTCTTCGTCAAACTCCGCGTCAACCTCGACATCGACGTCCGGCAAAGCGGCAGCTTCCGCAGCGAAACCGGAACGTACAGGCAAGGCTGACGGCGGCTTCGGCCGTCATGGCGGTTCGAAGATCGACGGCGCGGCGGTTGCGTCGCTGCTCGGCTTGACGGAGGATGAGCTCAAAACGCAGCAGCAGGCAGGCAAGTCGTTGGCTGCCATTGCCGAAGCGCAGGGCGTAGAGACGCAGCCGCTGATCGACCTGATCGCGTCGCAGCTGAAAACGTCGCTTGACGAGCAGTTGGCGGCGGGAACGATTACGCAGGCGCAGTACGACGAGCGTGCGGCTGAGGTCGCCGCGAAGGCGGAAAAGCTGACAAACCGGATTTTCGACGCATCTTCGCGCGGCGAAGGCAAAAACGGCTTCGGCGGTCATGGCGGTTCGAAGATTGACGGCGCGGCGGTTGCGTCGCTGCTCGGCTTGACGGAGGATGAGCTCAAAACGCAGCAGCAGGCAGGCAAGTCGTTGGCTGCCATTGCCGAAGCGCAGGGCGTAGAGACGCAGCCGCTGATCGACCTGATCGCGTCGCAGCTGAAAACGTCGCTTGACGAGCGGTTGGCGGCGGGAACGATTACGCAGGCGCAGTACGACGAGCGTGCGGCTGAAATCGGCGCGAGAGCGGAAGAGCTGACAAACCGGGCCTTCGACGGGGCAAGAAGCGGCAAAGGCGGCAAGCGCGGAGACGGTTTCCGCGAAGGAGCGGCCGCAGGTACGAATTCCGGCACTGCGGAAGCGGATTCGGGCACAACCAAAGAATAACGGATAAGGGCCGCATCGCTGCCCGTATCCTTGCGGGGAACAACGAAAAGAAGGCTGCCGAAGAGATTTCGGCAGCCTTTTTCATGAGCCTAACTTTGATTGTATGGCCGTTCAAACGGATTCGGCGCAAGGTGTTACCGGCCGAAGGGAGCCGGTCGGTCGATAGCGCGATAATGATGCACGGCTCGCCTGCATGCGGGACGGCAAGACCGCCGTTCGACAGCCTGCCGATACATTTCGGCTCGGACCTGCTCAAGCGCCGCGCCGCTTTACTCCCCTTTGAGCACGACCGGTTCGGACTTGTTGCCGCTGTAGTCTTCCAGCACCGCTTCGACTTTCGAAGCGGTGGAGGCGAAGCTCAGGCTGGCTTTGGTCGTGCGTCCGCGGATGATCCGGTCGCGTTCGCCGACGTTGTAGGTCGTCGGGAACGAGCGGAGTTTGCCGTCTTCGTATACGTACAGATAACGCCAGTCGCGCGTGTCCGGCATCGGCAGGTTCAGCGTGGTGCCGTTCCACGACCAGTTTTCGGCGTACGGTTCCGCGATCGTATCGGCGAAGGTGCCGGCGATCGATACCGGAGTCAAACCGTCTTTTTGCACGGTCACGATGTACTCGTCGCCGTTGGCCGGAATGTTCTTGAAGACGGCCCCCGTCTCGCCGTGCGGGATCGTCAGCGTCTCGTCGAGGGGCTGCGGAGAGGTCGTCCGGTTGATCGAACGGACGCTGACTTTCATATCGCCTTTGACGCTGCGCGGCACGGTCCAGCTGACCGCAAGCTCGCCGTTTGCGCCAGGCGTCGCTTTGAGCTGCTCCGGAGCCGTGTTGAGATTGAACGGCACTTCCGCCGCAGGGCTCTCGGTGCCGTCCGGTCCGACCGCTTTGAGTTTCACGACGCCGGACTGCGCCGGCAGGTCTTTGATATAGAACGTCTCGTCGTATTTGCCGCCGACGAATACGTCGTTCACGTATACGTTGTACAGCCGCACGTCATCGTAGTTGGCGTCGAGGTTCCAGTTCAAGAGCATTTCGCCGCTTTCCGGATAGACCGCTTCGATCGCAAGTCCGCTCGGCGCTGTAGGCGCGGCCTGCGCGTCATGCGTCAGGCGCAGCTCGCCGACGTTCATGCGGTAATCGCCGATCGGCTTGGAACCTGGAGCGAACACGAGCCCGAACGCGGCGATCTCCCGTCCGGCGTAGGCGCTCAAGTCGACCTGTACCGTGGCCCAGCCCTGCGTTTTGCCGCCGCTGCCCGGAACCGGCACTTTGACCGTGGTCTCCGGGTCGTCCGCGAAGATCAGGCCGAGGCTCATGACCGAATCGTCGCTTTTGACCGTTTTGTTGTAGGTCACGGCCATTTGGGAATCCGCCGCGACGGACAGATCCGTTTTGTACAGCCGCAGGAACGTCTCCGCGTCCAGCTTGCCGCGCAGCGCCAGCGAGCTGCCGCCTTCGTACGCGCCGATCAGCGGATGGTCGAAACGTTCGCCGCTCTCGTATTGGCGGCCGTAGTCGAAAGCGACGTCAAGCTTGCTGCCCGCCGATTCCTGCCACCACTGCCAGCTCGGCAGCAGGTCCTGCAGGCTCATGTTCGACCATTCGTCGTCGCTCGACACTTTGCCGTCCACGTAATAATCGAGGCCGTGTCCGGTATTGAAGTTCGTGTAGAACGTGTCGCCGCCCACAACGGAACGTTCCGCGATGACGGACGCGACGCCCGGCCAGTAGCGGGTATCCGCATAGACGTCGGCAGCGGTGTTCTGCGCCGATACCGCCGTATTCGCCGGGTCCAGGTTCGGTCCCGACCACCAGAGCCGTTCGCGCACGTCCGTCATCCATTGGAAGTCGTTCTCGTTGCGCTTGCGGCTCGGCCAACCCTGGTTCATGTCTTCGTCGAGTCCGGCGTGCACGAAGTCCGCGCCGAGCGTCGCCAGGCTGGCCCGAAGTTTGCCTTCGGCGTCGAGCTTGGCCGTCAGCGCCGTACCCTGCACGTTTTTAAACCGGTCGCGTCCCGCTTCCAGGCCGGCGTAGCCGTGGTCGAACAGATTGTAAGCCGTACCGTATTTGGCGTTCCGGTCGGCGAGGAATTTCTCCGCGTTGTCGAGCTGCGTTTTGCCCATGCCGTAATCGAAGAAGAACGAATCCGACACCTGCTTGTTGTCCTCGGCGTCATGCAGGAACTTCATGTTGTTGGCGCGGAACGTCCGGGCGAACGTATTCGAGCCGGTGTCCGTATTGAGCGAGTCGTACCATTGGATATACAGCCCGGCCTGCTTGAGCGTCTTGACGAACTCCTGGTAATCCGGGATGTCCGCTAAGGCAACGTTCGGCCCGATCTCTTCCTGATTGACGAAGTAACCGTCGTAACCGAAGTATTTGGCCATTTCGATCAGTTTGTCCGCGACCGGGAAATTGCCGTTTTCGTCTTTGACGATCATCTGCTTGTAGGTCTGCTGGCCGCGGTCGTTATTGGAGAAAAAGATGCCGGCCAGCGACACGACGCCGTTTTTGTGCGCCGCGTCGGTGTAAGTCGGATTCGGAATGTTCAGCATGCCGAACTCGAACCATTTTTGCTGCCAGTCTTTTTGCGCGAGTTCATCGTAGTACTCCGGCGGCGTATAGGCGGTCGCGGTGCCGTGCCAGTACGAATAGTAATCCGTGTACTGCCAGAAGTTGAAATGGTACTGCGCGAACTTGTTCGTGTAAGGCGCATTCTCGATAAAAGCATTGCCGTAATCGCCCGCCACGTTGGCCATATGTACGTCGGGGCTGAGGCTCGGATCGGCCTGCGTGGCGGCAAACGGCGAGATTCGCGGCTGCAGCGGCACCCGTGAACGCAGCAGTTCCGCATCCGGATCGCGCTCCGGCGTCCAGTCCAGAATATGTCCGCTGGTATATCCGTGTACGCTCGGCTGGTTTTGTCCTTGGGCGCTGTCGCCGGTGAACGGCCAGGTATCGCCGGCGCTTGCCTGCAGCGGCAGGCCGGCCGCAATCAGGGAAGCGGCCAGAACCGCGGAAGCGGCTTTGCGGACGGACGACTTGCGGCGGGCTTCTTTTTTGCTCCTTGTGCGTGTGCTCATGAGATTCCTCCGATTGTGTAAGAGTCGTATGATGCGGGAGTCGCGGAATAGATCGGAAGCGGACAGGGGACGTTTTTTTGGAAACGCTTTCTCTTTTTAAGGTATGCGATAACAGGCTTTACAAAAAGGGTTGAAATTAAAGAATGGGGGGTCAAAGTAAAGAAAACCCCTAGCGGCCTTCCAAAAGGAGAACAGCGCAAAAAGCCGTTCCCCGAAAGGAACGGCTTTTTGTTCGCCTCTATAGGCGGTTCAAGATTTAACCCAACTCCACCGTGACTTCATGACTCGTTCCCGCTTCGAAGACCGGCAGTACATGGCCTTCGATCGGTTTGCCGTCCACGGTGACGGACTTGACGCCTTTGGATACATGGTTCGGGTTCTGAATCGCAATCTTGTATTCCGCGCCGCGGAACGAGCGTGTGATACGATAGCCGTCCCATGCTTGCGGAATACAAGGGTCGATACGCAGACCGTCGTAATCCGGCTGAATGCCGAGAATCGCCTGCGTGATCGCCACGTAGTTCCAGGCCGCCGTGCCGGTCAGCCAGGAATTCTTCGCTTCGCCTTCGCGTACGGCATCGCGGCCGGCAATCATCTGGGAGTAGACGTAAGGTTCCATCCGATGGACTTCGCTGATGTCTTCCAGATAAGCCGGAGCGATCTTGGCGTACGTCTCGAATGCGCGGTCGCCGCGCCCGATCACCGTCTCGGCGATCGTCACCCATGGGTTGTTGTGGCAGAAGATGCCCGCGTTTTCTTTGTACCCCGGCGGGTAGGTCGAGATCTCGCCGAGGTTCAGATAATACTTCGAGTAAGCCGGCTGTTGGAGCATGATGCCGTAATCCGTCTCCAGACGGTCGCGGACGGAATTGAGCGCTTTCTCGGCCAGGCCTTCTTCGACACCGATCCCGGCCATGACGCAGAAGCCCTGCGGTTCGATAAAGATCTGGCCTTCTTCGTTCTCAAGGCTGCCGATTTTCTCGCCGTGGTAATCGTAGGCGCGCAGGAACCAGTCGCCGTCGAAGCCGCGTTCGATCGTAATCCTGCGCATGTTCTCGATTTCGCGTTCGGCACGGGACGCTTCCTCTTCCAGGCCGCGTCTGCGGGCCAGTTCCGCGTAATCCGGTCCCGCAAAAACGAACAGTCCGGCGATAAAGACGGATTCCGCCGTTTTGCCGTCCAGATTGGTCGTCGTCTGGAACGATTCGCCCGGTTCGTTCGAGAAGCAGTTCAGATTGAGGCAGTCGTTCCAGTCGGCGCGGCCGATCAGCGGCAGGCCGTGCGGACCGAGGTTGTTCGTTACGTGGTCGAAGGAACGCTTGAGATGCTCGAACAGCGTCGCGCTGCCCTGGCGTCCGCTGTCGAACGGTACGTTTTCGTCCAGAATGCCGTAATCGCCCGTTTCTTTGATATAGGCGGCCGTGCCCGTAATCAGCCAGAGCGGATCGTCGTTGAAGCCGCTGCCGACTTCGTTATTGCCCTGCTTGGTGAGCGGTTGATACTGGTGATACGCGCCGCCGTCGCCGAACTGGGTAGACGCGATATCGATAATCCGTTCGCGGGCGCGGTCCGGAATCTGGTGCACGAAGCCCAGCAGATCCTGATTGGAGTCGCGGAAGCCCATGCCGCGGCTGATGCCGGATTCGAAATAGGAAGCCGATCTCGACATATTGAACGTGACCATGCACTGATACGGATTCCAGATGTTGACCATCCGGCTCAGCTTCTCATCGCTGCTTTGGATCGAATATTTGCCGAGCAGGCCGTCCCAATAAGCGGCCAGGTCGGCCAGCGCCGTATCCACCTGCGCATCCGCCGCGAACGCTTCGATCATGGCTTTGGCCGGTTTCTTGTTGATAACGTTCAGGCTTTCCCATTTCTCTTCCTGCGGGTTCTCGACATAGCCGAGCATGAAGATCAGGGATTGTTCTTCGCCCGGAGCCAGTTCCAGATCGATCCCGTGCGAAGCGATCGGAGACCAGCCGCTGGCGACGGAGTTGCCGGACTTGCCCCGCGAGGCGACCTGCGGCGTATCGAGTCCGTTGAACGCGCCGAGGAAGCTGTCGCGGTCGGTATCGAAACCGTCGATTTTGCGATTGACGGAGTAGTAGGCGTAATGGTTGCGGCGCTCGCGGTATTCGGTCTTGTGATAAATGACGGAGTCTTCGATTTCGACTTCGCCGATGCTTAAGTTCCGCTGGAAGTTGGTCATATCGTCGTGTGCGTTCCACAAGCAGAATTCCAGATAAGAGAAGATCGAAAACCTTTTCGGGAAATCGCTGGTATTGCTGACTTTGACGCGGTAGACCTCGGCGTTGAATCCGAGCGGGACAAAAGCCAATTGATTGACCCGAAGTCCGTTACGCTCGCCGGTGATCGACGTATAACCGAGGCCGTGACGGCATTCGTAGAAGTCGAGATCGCGCTTGACCGGCATCCAGCCCGGTGTCCAGTAATCGCCTTCGTCATGCACGTAGAAGTAGCGGCCGCCGTTGTCGAGCGGAACATTGTTGTACCGGTAGCGGGTCAATCTTCTCAGTCTGGCATCGCGATAGAACGAGTAGCCGCCCGCCGTGTTCGAGATCAGACCGAAGAACTGCTCGTTCCCCAGATAGTTGATCCACGGATAAGGCGTTTTGGGCGTTTGGATGACGTACTCTTTGCCGGCATCGTCGAAGTAACCGAATTTCATTGTTCGAACTCCTCTCAAATAAACCCTCGAATAGTCGTAAACAAGTCGAGTATAATAGGGATGTAAGCGGTTTACAACGGGGTAGGGGAAAACGACGCGAAATGTTCGGAAATCGTTTTCGAAAAAAGAACGGCGGACACCCGCAAGGATGAACACCGTCCGTTATTCTCTCCAGTTTCGTACATGGGTGCCGTCGTTCATTTCAAGATTCAAGCCATTGATGGACAGAGAAGCATGACCGCTTCCCGTGGCCTGCCGATCGGCGGAGCCGGGCATTTCCGCGCTGAGAGTCGGCGAAGTTTGCACGGCTTGACGGGCGCCGAGCGTAACCGAACCGGGTGGGAAAACGACTTCTTGATCTTCATTGGAAGGACTTCCGAAGAAGATCCGACCTGTTTGTTCGACAGTGGTTTCGCGATCGCCGTGATTTTTGATCGTAATCGGACAACTGCCGGTTCGAAGAATCCCAGATCAAGAACAGGGTCCACAGCGCAAAGCCCAAAAAGATCATTCCGGTATAAGAAAAGTACCCACTGCCGGGCAGAGGAATGGAGGTCGGCAGATGGACCGCGCGCAGACCTTCTTCATGTTGAACGCTTCATAAGCTCCCAAAGTTATATTGAAATGGCGATTCGGGTAATAAAAGCTGCAGCCACAAAAAGAACAGCGGCACCGGACCCGTATCCGATCGGTTTGCCGTACATAAAAGAATGGGGGATTTATCCATGGTTATACGCGAAACCGAAGAAGCATTCGTACTTGTCCAGCAGCACGATCATGCGGAGTTGGCGGGAGAAGCCGCCGCCCGCTTTGCGGACCGCTTCTATATGATGGAACGGGTGGAAGAATCGCCGGGCATGCCGGAAGTAACCAAGGAGGCGATCGTGCTCGGCGTGACGGAACACGACCGGGGCTGGATTCGTCCCGACGATACGCCGATCTGGGACGATCACCTGCACGCGCCGTGTTCGTTCAACGAATATCCGATGCTGCCCAAGCTCGTCTTTTACCGGATGGGCGTCGACGAACTGGAAGAGAAACATCCGTACGCCGCGCTGCTGAGCAGTATGTACTACAGCGTGTTCGAGGATATCCAGACGTCGGAACGGGAAGACTGCCTGGAATTCGTGCACCATGAAGAAGAACGGCAGCAGCGAATCAGCGCCAAATACAGCGGCGTACAGCAGGAGACGCTGCTGCTGCACCGCCAGATCCTGCAGACCTGCGACGGCATCTCGCTCTATGTCTGCCTGAACGCGCCGGGCATCGGCAAAGAAGACGAGCATCCGTGGTTCAAGGACGGCGTGCCGGGCTCCGAACCGTTCGGCGGCGGCGGTCTGCTTCAGCTAAACTGGCAGGATGAGTCCACGGTCAAGTCCGACCCTTCGCCGTTCGACGGCCCGTTTAGCGCTAAACTGCGCGAGAAGCACGTACCGAAAGCGCGTATCCGTGAAGTCGGGATCGCGCAGGCGTACGAAGAAGCGGCGTGGAGCGAGCGGGAGATTCGGTTCGTGTAACGGCTGCAGCGCGCGTGTTTTCTTTTTTTCAAAAGCAAAAAGGACGATCCCGCCTCTTACCCGGCGTTGGGATCGTCCTTTTTCATATCGATTTCACACCGAAAGATTCCCGCCCGCGGCCGGCAAGGAGGCCTGCGTCTTCCCGTCGGTTTCGTCGACTTGCGCCGAATCTTTCTCTATCCCGTACAGCGCCAGCGCCTTCCTTGCCGTTTCCCGCATCCGCCATTTCAGGTAGTCGCCTTCGATCACGCGGACCCTTTTGCCGAGAAAACGCAGTTTGGTCAGGACGTACTGGCTCTCGCTGCCCGTGAAGCTCAGATGAATCCGGTAGATCTGGTCGCTTTCGTCGAACTCCACGCGCTTGTCGAAGCAGGAGAAAGCATGCAGGATCCGCGTCAATTCCCCGTTGAACATCTTGATGACTTCCACGCTTGCTTCGTGGCGCGGGGCTTCCAGCAGCCCTGCCGCACGCGCGGACATCTCTTCGTAGCGGCCGCGGGACATCCGGGTTTCCTCGACCGAGACGATATGGCACAGCCGCGTATTCATGGGCGAGCGGGTAGCGGAGTTGTACCAGAGCAGATACCACTCGCGCTTGACCATCGAATACTCCAGCTTGCACGGCAGGCCGGGTTGTGAAGGGTTAATCTTGCCTTTTTTGGTCATGCATTGAATGGTCATGCCCTGCCGGTTGCGCAGGATGCGGCGGATCGGAGCCAGCAGGGGATGCACGGTCTGCGTTTCGGCGTTGCCCGCTTTTTCCTCGAGTCCGTCCAGCAGATCCGGCATTTCGTCATCCAGCGTGCATTCCTGCAGCTTGGCAATCGTACGTTCTTCCAGCGCTTCGGACGCCGCCGGATGTTCCAGCATCGATTTGAGCCAGGACCGTTCCTGCGACGTGAGCGTGTAGACGCCCGTTTCCTCGAGCCGGGAAGACAGCTGATAGCTGAAAATCTTCTCAAACGGATGCGTCATAGTAGGCCTCGATCTCCTTCCATTCGTCGATAAACGACTGTCTGAGTTCCGCCGGTTCCAGCACCTCGCAGCTTGAGCCGAATCCCCGCAGCCAAGGACGGATCTCGGTGACGCCGTTCACTTCGATCTCGTACACGAACGAAGTCTCGTTGGCTTCCACGATCTGTCCCCATTGGCCCTGCATGCGCACGCGCTCTTCGATAAAGTCCGCCTGTTCGCGGCCCGGCCGGTAGAACCGGGCGCGCACGGTGACGGGTTCGCCGGTGTCGACCAGCCAACTGCGGCGGAGCCGTTCGTCGAGATCGGCTTTTTTGAGCGCGAAGTAGGCTTCCGGCACTTCCTGTTCCTCTTCGATCTCGATCATGCCTTCCATACGGAATTTGACGACCCGCCCTTTGGAGGCCGCGCCGATCAGGTACCATCTGCCGTATTGGTGGTCGTAGACGACTTTGAGCGGCAGGGTGCTCTCGCGCCGGACTTCGGTTTCACGGCCGAACAGAGGGTTGGTGTCTTTTGCGGCGTAGCTTTTGCGGCTTTTGGGCGAAAAATACTGGAACGAGATACGGCGGCGCAGATGGATCATCCGCAGCAGCGTATACAGATGGGCTTCGTCCAGAATCCGCGCGTCATAATGGTATTTGTACGAAAAAGGCTCCAGCAGTCCGTCGTCCCATTCTTCCGCGGGCACCGCGGACTTGAGCGCTTTCTTCAGGTTGTCGCGCAGCAGATAACCCTGAACCGACGGGATCTGCGTGTTCGCCATGATATCGACGAATTCGTACAGGTCGATCAGTTCTTTTTGCGACAGGCAGTCGGTCAGGTCGTTGTTGAGGATGTAGCGATAAGGCCGGCCGCCCGGCTCGCGCCGCACGACGCCGATCTCTTCGAGATAGCGCAGGTCGGAGCGGACCGTTTTCTCGTCCGGCATGGCCGCGTCGACCGGAAGCTGATCGCAGCAGGCGCCGAGCAGTTCGGCCGCGGTCTGCGGCTGTCCTCTGAGCGAGCCGAGGAGCAGCGGCAGCCTGCGGCTCTCGGATTCCTTCATCGACTTGGCGCGGTACAGAAACAGCAGCACCGGCTCGGCCGAATCGGCGTAACCGTAGCGGAACAGATCCGCGAAGTCCGCGTCCCCGCTGATCTCGCGCAGGCGGCGCACCGTCTTGTCGAAAGTATGTACGGAAATGCCCAGACGTCCCGCGAACTGCTGCCGGTCGTACCCGCCTCCGCTCAGCGCCAGCAGGCGCAGGAACTGGATTTCTTTGTCGAAACTTTCTTTGGCCATGGGACGTTCCTCGCTTTCTCGCTCCGATGATCGGGATCCGTTTGTCTGTTTTCATTGTAAAGGAATCGGAGCAAATATGTAAAAACCGAAGGTTCTCTCTTAGGCTCATTTTAAGCGGAAAAGAGAGCAGGCGGACAGGGCGGAAGTATGGCGATCGATGTATCGCCTGGCATACTTCGCGCCTTGGCGGGAGTAGGGAGCTGAGCGCCTCGCAGAGCTTGCGCAAACAAAGATCCGGCGACGAGGCATTATGGGCAGCGTTGTCAGGTGCAGCCGCAGCAGAACTCTAACGAATCGTCATAGCGTCAATCATGCTTTTGCGGCTGTCTTGAGAATCTAACGAATCCTGGTATCGCTATTTGCCGTTTGCCAAGGAAATAAACCGTTATTGAGACAATTAGCGTGATAATGATTCGTTAGGTTTGGAAAAGGGCCCGGAACGTTTGAATAGCGGTATGAGGATTCGTTAGCCGGGACTAAAAGGGACGCCGACACCGAAGCCCCGAATTTTCGGGCTGCTCTCAAGCGTTTTTTTCAAAACGTTATCCGGCTTTTTTGCCGATTTCACCCATTCTATCGATTCCGCCAAAATCGAACGCCGACATTCTCGGTTAGCGTTGACAAAATTCGACTTGTCCGATATGGTTACGGATGAATATGATAATCATTATCACGTAAACAAAGAAAAGGGGTCTCTACCATGTTCAAATCCTACCGCAGGGCAGCCGTGCTGCTTGGAGGTTTTTTGCTTTTGATCGCTTTAGTAGGTTGCAGCAGCAAAGGGGGAGGAGCGGCTTCCGCCGGAGAAAAGGCGGAAGCCGCTTCATCCAAATCGATCACGATGTCGTGGCCGCGCGATATCGGGACGATGAATCCGCACACCTACAATCCGTCGCAGCTGTTCGCGCAGTCGATGCTGTACGAGCCGCTCGTCAGCTACGGCGCAAACGGCAAGCTGGTACCGGCGCTCGCGGAATCGTGGGACATTTCCAAAGACGGCAAAACGTACACATTCAAGCTCCGTCCGAACGTGAAGTTTTCCGACGGTACCGATTTTAACGCGGGCATCGTCAAAAAGAACTTCGATGCGGTCTTGAAGCACCGCGATACGCACGGCTGGCTGGGCATCGTGGGCGTGATCGACAAAACGGAAGCCGTGGACGACGCGACGTTCCGCCTGACGTTGACCGAGCCGTATTATCCGGTACTGCAGGATTTGTCCGTCGTTCGTCCGTTCCGTTTTCTCGGCGAGGCCGGATTCCCGGATGGCGGCGATACGGCGGAAGGCGTCAAGGAGGCGGTCGGCACGGGACCTTGGCTGCTCGACGAATACAAGCAGGACGAATACGCGGTGTTCAAGCGCAATCCGAACTATTGGGGAACGCCGCCGGCGATCGACGAAGTGACGGTGAAGGTTATCCCCGACGCGGAAACGCGGGTGGCCGCTTTCGAGAAAGGCGACCTGGACTTGATTTACGGCGAAGGCGTAATCAGTCTGGATGCCTTCAAGCAGCTTCGGGAAAATAAGGAGTACGTATCCACGCTGTCCGATCCCGTCGGGACGCGCAGCCTGCTGCTCAACTCTTCCAATCCGAAGCTGGCCGACGTGCGGGTGCGGATGGCGCTGCATCGGGGCTTCAACAAACAGGCGATGGTCGAAGGCATCACATCGGGACTGGAAGAACCGGCCGATACCGTTTTGTCCAAAAACTATCCGTACACCGACGTGGAACTTGAGCCGATCGGCTATGACGCCGCGAAATCGCAGGCGCTGCTGGACGAAGCGGGCTGGGTACTGCCGGCCGGCAAAAGCGTACGCGAGAAAGACGGACAGACGCTGGAGTTCGAACTGATTTTTGAGAAAACGGACCCGATTCAAAAAGCGATGGCCGAGACGATTCAGGCGGAATGGAGCCAGCTCGGCGTCAAAGTCAATCTGACCGGGCTGGAACTGACGGTGCAGATCAAGCGGCTCAAAGCGAACGATTTCGACCTGTATTTCTGGTACAACTACGGCGCGCCGTATGATCCGCATTCGTTCGTCAATGTGGTCGCAAGTCCGGGCTTCGGCGTATCCGAAGCGCTCAGCGCCATTCCGATGAAGGCCGAACTCGACGCGAAGGTGCACGAAGTGCTGTCTTCGACGGACGAGAAGAAGCGGCAGAAGCTGTACGGTTCGATTCTGGAAATTCTGCAGGAACAGTCCGCGATCGTTCCGATCTCGTATATCAAGAAAACGGCCGTCTATCAGTCGAAGATTACCGAATTCGTCTTCCCGGCCAATCGCGATGAGAACCCGTTTGCCGGTTTGAAAACCGAATCGCCGTAACGTTGGCCGGCTGACTGCGCAGTCCATACGAGGAGGAAGACCCATGATCGGCTATATCGCAAAACGGATGATGGCGGCCATTCCGATTATTTTTATCGCAACGCTCGTCACGTTTGCCCTGGTCCATATTTCTCCGGTCGATCCGGCGGAAGCTTATTTGACGGCGGCGCATATTTATCCGACGCCGGAGCTGCTGGAGCAGAAAAGGCAGGAGTTCGGCCTGGACCGGCCGCTCTTCGAACAGTATCTCGACACGCTGAAGCGGATGGTCCGGCTCGACTTCGGCAGTTCTTACCTGACGAACAAACCGGTGTGGGACGAAGTGAAAACGAGGCTGCCCGCGACGATCGAGCTGGCGGCATGGAGCATGCTGCTGTCCGTACTCGTGAGCCTTCCGCTCGGCGTGCTCGCGGCCGTATACAGGAACAGCTGGATCGATCTGCTGAGCCGGGGGATTTCGTATTTCGGCGCTTCCATTCCGCAGTTCTGGCTGGGATATCTGCTGATCTTCTTTTTCTCGGTCAAACTGGATCTGCTTCCTGTCGAAGGACGCGGAAACTGGCAGAATGCCATCCTGCCGGCGATCACGCTCTCGTTGGTGCTCATCGCCGTGTACACGCGCATGCTGCGCTCAAGCGTACTCGGCCAGCTGCAGGAATCGTACGTACAGTATGCCCGGACGAGAGGACTGCGCGAACGTTCGATCCTGCTGAAGCATGTGCTGAAGATCGCGATCGCGCCGCTGATTACCGGAATGGGCATCAATATGGGCAAACTGCTGACCGGTACGATCATCGTGGAACAGGTCTTTTCCTGGCCCGGCTTCGGCCGCTACTTCGTCGAAGCGATCTTTAATCGCGACATTCCGGTGATCCAGTGCTACGTCTTTTTCGCGGCCTGTCTGTTCATCGTCTGCAATTTGATCGTCGATCTGATCCAGACGGCGCTGGACCCCCGCATATTGGCGAAAGGACGTGCCGAACATTGATCGATAACTTTCGCAAAAAGCTGAGAGGCCGGCGGATGATCGTATTTTGCGCTTCGCTGATCGCGGTCTTTTTCCTGATTGCGCTGCTGGCGCCCTGGATTGCCCCGCACGACCCGGTCAAAGTGGATCTGGCAAGCAAGCTTGAATCTCCGTCGGCCTCGCACTGGCTGGGTACCGATCACCTGGGGCGCGACAATCTGTCCCGCCTGATCTACGGATCGCGCGTCTCGCTCGGATTCGCCGCCCTGATCTTCGCATCGTCGCTGTTGATCGGCATCGTCGTCGGTTCCGTGTCGGGTTACGCCGGCGGATGGCTGGACAGCGTGCTGATGCGTTTGTGCGAAGGCATTATGGCTTTTCCGAATCTGGTGCTGGTGCTCGGGATCGTAGGGGTATTCGGGCCGGGGCTGACGCAGGTGCTGCTGGCGCTTATGCTTGTGCAGTGGGTCTATTACGCGCGCATCTGCCGGAACATGGTCGTGTCGTTAAAAGAACGTCCGTTCATCGCGGCGGCGCGCATCAGCGGATCGTCTTCGTGGACCATCATCCGCCGGCATATCATTCCCAACGTGCAGCGCCCGATCGTGGTCGTGGGTACGCTCGAGATGGGCTGGGCGATCATGGATATATCCGCGCTCTCGTTCCTCGGCCTTGGCATCCAGCCGCCCAACGCGGAGTGGGGGGCGATGATCCATGAAGGAACCGCTTATATCCGCAGCCAGCCGGAACTGATGATCTATCCCGGCATCCTGATTTTGATCGTGGTCATTTTGTTCAACGTATTGGGAGAAGGGCTGTCGGAACGCTACGGCGTCTCCAAACGCTAGGTCGACAAGCGTCAAGAAGAAGGAGGGAAAAGGGTGCCGGATCGAAACGTGCTTGAAGTGCGCGGTCTCCATGTGTGCGCGAATATAAACGGCGAATCCGTCGCCCTGCTCAAATCGGTTGATCTGACGATCGGCCGCGGACGAATCCTGGGACTGGTCGGGGAAAGCGGGAGCGGCAAGTCGCTGACCTGCGGAGCCGTACTGCGGCTGTTGGACGGCCGGGGCCTGGACGTGCGGGGAGACGTCGTGCTGAACGGAGAAGAACTGACCCGCCTGCGAAAAGAGCCGATGCGCAAAATCCGCGGCAGGGAGATCGGCTGTATCATGCAGAATCCGATGACCGCGTTTACGCCGGTGCATACGATCGGTTCCCAGTTCATCGAGACGCTGCGTACCCATTCGTCCCTGTCGAAATCCGAAGCCCGGGACCGGGCGCAGACGGCGCTGGCGGAGATGAATTTGTCCGATCCTTCCAAAGTGATGAAAAGCTATCCCCATCAGCTGAGCGGCGGCATGCTGCAGCGGATCATGATCGCCATATCCATGTGCCTGCGCCCTTCGCTTCTTATCGCGGACGAGCCGACGACGGCGCTGGACGCGGTCAATCAGCTGCAAGTACTCCGGCAGTTGGATCGGCTGCGAACGGAGCATGCAACCTCGATCCTGCTTGTCTCGCACGATCTCGGAGTAATTGCCCGCCTGGCGGACGACGTAGCCGTGATGAGGGAAGGCGAGATCGTGGAGTATGCCGAAGTCCACGAATTGTTCGATCATCCGCAGCACGAGTATACGCGTATGCTGCTTGAGGCACGCTTTCGCGGCAGGAAGGAGGGATCGCCATGCTTCGGGTAAACGAATTGAGCCATGCCTACGGCGGCGGCCGCTGGCGCGGATCCGCCGGTAGCGCGGCCGCGAACGTGCTCCAAGACGTATCGTTCGAACTTGAGCCGGGCTGCTGCCTGGGCGTGCTGGGAGCAAGCGGCGCAGGCAAAAGCACGCTCGGCAAGATCGTGCTCGGCCTGCAGCGGCCGAGCGCGGGGCAGGTTCTGTTCGACGGCTGCGACCTGTATGCTTCGCGCAGGCGGGACATCGCCGGCGTAAGGCGGAATCTGCAGGCCGTGTTCCAGGACTGCTATTCGGCGGTCAATCCGCTGATGACGGCCGAAGCGATTATCGGCGAGCCGCTGCGCAATTACGAGCGGCTGTCCGCTTCGGAACTGAAGCGCCGGACCGGCGAACTGCTCGAACGCGTCGGCCTGTCCGCAGCGGACGGAAGCAAACGTCCGTCCGAATTCAGCGGCGGGCAGCTGCAGCGCGTCAATATCGCGCGGGCCGTCGCGCTCGGCCCCAAGCTGATCGTGCTCGACGAGCCGATCAGCAGTCTGGATCGGGTGCATCAGGTGCTGATCCTGGATCTGCTGGCGGAGCTGAAAGCATCGCTCGGCTTGTCCTATCTGTTCATCACGCACGACATCCAGGCCGCGATGGCGCTCTGCGACCGTGCAGCCGTCATGGACAGCGGAAGGATCGTCTACCGGACCGATGATCCGTCGTCGCTTCTTGAAGCGAAACACGAGACGGTGCAGCGGCTGGCGTCGGCCATCCTGCCCGAACATCCGGCGCTTCGGGTTCCGTGGGAAGGGTGACCCGATTGTTCGAAAAAACCGCCGAGATGCGCCAAAAAAGCTGCCGGGAATTCCTCCGGCAGCTTTTTTGGCGCATCTTCATTTTGAGACAGGCTCTTCCGAAGGCGTCATCCTTCTAAAAGTGATCGAATGTTCCCGCAAGAACCGTTCAATCGCCTTCGGATCTCCGCCCGGTACGGCCAGCGCCACATACATATCCGGCCGGATCAGGTAAGCGGCATGCCGGGCAAGTCCGGCGCGGCCGCACGCGTCGCTCCAGTCAAATCGCCGCAGCACAAGATCGTTGGGGTCCGCATATTCGGCGCACCATGCGGCCAATTCGGGGCGAACGTCGCCGTAAACGTGTACCTGCCACCGCATATCGCAGAGCGATACGAAGTTGTCGATGCCGTCCGCTTCGGCGCGTGCGATCCAGGGCAGCCGGTCGCCGCCCCGGATGCGGCCTGCCGTACCTTCCGCGAGCGGCCCGCTCCGGTAATGCAGCGCCAACTGCGAGAGGATGCGGAAGTTGAAGCGCAGAGCGGCCGGCAGGCGCGCGGCCAACGGCACCGCGACAGGCACGACGCGCGTACGCATGATCCGGGCCGGACGCTTGTCGGACGTCGCCAGCGTGAATACCCGATCGGTCGTCGCTACGAGCTTTCGTGCGAAGGCGAGCCGTTCCGTGTCATAGCTGTCCAGCAGCTTCTCATTCGCCTGCCCGCGCAGGACCGCCGCCAGCTTCCAGGCGAGATTGATCGCGTCGCCGATCCCGGTGTTCATGCCCTGGCCGCCGGCCGGACTGTGGATATGTCCGGCGTCGCCAAGCAGGAATACGCGCCCTTCCCGGAACCGCTCGGCGACCCGGTGATGCACTTTGTACGTCGAGAACCCGTCGACTTTGCGGACCGCGATCTTCAGCTTGCCGATCGCATGGCCGTTGATATCGTCGAAGGTAAGCGTATCGATCCGGCCCGGCCGGTCATTGGCCAGCGTGCCGACCAGCCGGGCTTTACCTGCTGCGGCAAGCGGGAAAACAGCCAGAAAATCGGAGGTCCGGTCCAGGTTGATATGCACGTCGCCGTCCATCGGCGGCCCTTCCGCCTCCACATCCGCAACGTAGAAAAAGCGGCTGTACGTTCCGCCCGCAAAGTCGATACCCAGACTTTTGCGCACGCTCGAATGCGCACCGTCGCAGCCGGCCAGATACTTCGCGGAGCAGGTATGCTCGATTCCTTCCGCGTTCCTCAGAACGGTACGAACGCCGGCCGCATTCTGCTCGAATCCGGCAAGTTCGGTCGCATATTCGACCTTCACGCCAAGCTCCGCGAGCCGATCGGCCAGCAGGCGTTCGTGGCGGTCCTGCGGCAGGATCAATACATACGGATAAGCGGTCAGTTCTTCTAACCGACCCTTGAACGCAATATGTCCGCGGCGCCTGCCGTTGGCCCAGAAGTTGAATCCCGGCGCGGCGTATCCGTGCTTGAGTGCCGCTTCGGCCAGATCGAGCTGGCGGTAGAGTTCAAGCGTGCGGGCCTGCACGGCGAGCGCGCGCGAAGTGCGGCCAGGTTTGCTTCTCTTGTCGATAATGCGTACGGGGATCTGCTGCTTCGTCAGCCAGAGCGCCAATACCAGCCCTGTCGGACCGGCTCCGCAGATCAAGACTTTGGGATCGGATGTCGGCATGGATCGATTAAGCCTCCTTTGTACAGCTTGTATGAAGGAAGAAGGGAGAGGGGAGATTGCGAACGATAGGTTTACCTAGTACCCTTTCAACTCTTAATCCGAGGTTTACGTTTTCCTGAAACAACAATTCCGTCGGAGACTTCGTACACGCTTCAGGTACGAAATCTCAGGGGAGCGTAACCTTACCTTTAGTGTTGACAAGGGACTAGAATGGATTACCCCGTTTGGGGCGCGAAGTATAGTGGACGAGTCTCCGATCGTCATACTTACGCCCTGTTCCCGCTTCGCTCCCCATGCGAAAATAAACGCAGGCCAGGGACGACGGCATCCGCCGCAGTCCCGGATCGTCCGAGGCGCTTGGAAGGGTTACTTCGACTTCTAATCGTGCAGGCGCCGGTTCGAATCCGGCTTCCGTCATCACGCGGCGGAATAGCTCAGGGGATAGAGCGGCAAACTTACCTTTCCTCCTTTTCCTCGGACATGCCTGCAAGACCTGGACACGAATCGCCGGCGAGGCGCGGGAGAGGGATCCTTCGACAACCTCGGCGAAAAAAACGGCAGCAGGCGGGTTCGAGCCCCGTCATGGCCTTCTCCGTTTTTTCCTCGCCGGCTTATCGTGCCAGCCTTTCGTAAGTATCCGACATGCCGTATTCGACATCTTAATAGAAGTACCGCTTGGACGCAGGAAGTCCAACTTCGATTCTCCGGCAAAGGACTGGACTGTCGGCGTGCAAGCGGCACCCCATCCCTACACACAAGGAGGAACTCCCATGAGCCGCGCCGTTCAACGTTTTACCGAATCCCTTTTTAATACGGAAGGGTATCGGGCCCATCACCGCAGTGTCGAGGACGAATATCTGCAGATGCTGCTGACCAACACGCTTGGCCATACGTTCTATGCCGATGCGCACGATCTGCTGACGCAGGCGGCGGAAACGCACGAAGCCATGATCGAACTGAATCCGGAATTCATGGCCAAAGCGCTTGGATTCGCCCGTCAAAAAGGCTTTATGCGGCTGCAGCCGATCTACGGTTTGGCGGTGCTGTCCAAAGCGCGTCCCGATCTGTTCGTCCAGGTGTTCAAGCACGTGATTCTGATCCCGCCGGATCTGATGGATTTTCTGACGATTCTCAAAGGCATGGGCCGCGGCCAGGGAGGCCGGGCGGTCAAACGCCAGGTCGCGCTGTTCCTGCGGCAGACCTCGGAATACTGGGCGATCAAATACGGCGGCCGGGGCCGGGGATACAACCTCGGCGATGCGATCGCGACGGCGCATCCGATTCCGACCGACGAGCGCCAGCAGGCCCTGTTCCGTTATCTGCGGGGACACGAGACGACGCTTGCGGACCTGCCGCAGATTGCGGCCGTCCAGCAGCTCAAGAAAGCGGGCAAAGACAAAGAGCGTATCCGTCTGATCCGTGAAGGCAAGCTGCCGTACGAGACGGTGACCGGCGCGGTCACGGCGAACAAAAAAATCTGGGAAGCGCTGCTGTATCAGATGCCGACATTTGCGCTGCTGCGCCATCTGAACCTGCTGGACCGCGAAGGACTGCTGGAGCATCCCCAGCATCTGCGCTACGTGGTCGAACGGTTGAGCGACGCCGAGGCGCTGCGCAAATCGAAGATTCTGCCGCTGCGCTTTGCGGCCGCCTACGGCCAGGTCAAGCATCCGGTCGTCAAGGAAGCGCTGGCCCAGGCCGTCGATCTGACTTTTCAAAGTTTGCCGAAACTGCCGGGCCGTACGGCGATCCTGCTCGATATTTCGGGTTCGATGGACGGCGAGTATCTGCGGACGGGTTCCGTATTTGCGCTGGCACTGTACAAAAAGACCGGCGGGAATTCCGTTTTTCTGACTTTCGATCATGAGGTGCACGATCCGCAGCCTTCGCGAAACGCATCCATTATGCTCCAGGCGTCGCGGATTCGGGCCCGGGGAGGCACGGATACCGGAGCGCCGATGCGGCGTCTGGCCGAGCTGCAAGAGTACGTCGACCAGATCATCATCATCACGGATGAACAGCAGAACGAAGGCAGTCCTTTTTATACGGAGCTTCAGCGCTACCGGGCCAAGATCAACCGCAAGGCGATGGCGTTCGTGGTCGATCTGTCGCCTTACCGCGGAGCAATGGTGCCCAAGGAAGATCTGAACACGCATTATATTTACGGCTGGAGCGATCAGGTGCTGGCCTATATCTCGGCGGCGGCGCAGGGCTTCGATTCGATGAGCGCGCATGTATCGCGGATCGAACTGGACCGGCTGCAAGGAGAAGAGAGCAGGCATATCGTTAAACGCGGGTAAAATAGAAGAAAAGCGAATAACGGACCGAGCCGTGCAAAGCATGCGGAACGGCCGTTTACAGGAGAAGGAGGCCGTCATCATGAGTTACGAAACAATCGGAAAAGTACGGGTATGGGGCAAAGTGGACGAGAGTGCGCTCAAGCAGGCCCAGACGTGCGCCTACCACGGAGAGGTCGTGCAGACGCTGCTGATGGCCGACCATCACAAAGGCTACAGCCAGCCGATCGGCGGCGTGGTTGCGTACGAGGGACAGATCTCGCCGAGCGGCGTCGGCTACGATATCGCCTGCGGCAACAAAGCGGTGCGGACCAACCTGATGGCAGCCGACATAAAAAAGAGGATTAAGCCCATCATGGACGAGATCGGGCGCCGTATCGAATTCGGGGTCGGGCGCTCCAACGCCAAGCCGGTAGATCACGAGCTGTTCGACGATCCGGATTGGTCGGTCTACCGGCAGATCGGCGGGAATGTGCACGACAAGCTTAGGAAGCTCGCGCGCGAACAGCTCGGAACGGTCGGCAGCGGCAACCATTACGTTGATCTGTTCGAAGAACCGGAGACGGGCCGGCTGTGGGTCGGCAACCATTTCGGCAGCCGGGGCTTCGGCCACAAGACGGCGAGCGGGTTCCTGAATCTGGCGGCGGGCCGCGACTTCCTGGGCAAAGCGCCGGGCGAGAGCATGGATCAGCCGCCTGTGCTGCTCGATCTAAGCAGCGAGAACGGCGACCTGTACTACCGCGCGATGAAGCTGGCCGGGCGCTACGCGTACGCGGGCCGCGATTACGTGATCGACCAGGTGCTCGGCATCTTGGGCGCGACCAGCGATTTCGAAGTGCATAACCATCACAATTTTGCCTGGAGAGAGCGGCATGAAGGCAAAGACTGCACCGTCGTGCGCAAAGGGGCGACGCCTTCGGCTCCCGGGCAGCTTGGCTTTATCGGCGGCAGCATGGCGGATATTTCGGTGATCGTGCGGGGCAAAGACACGGCCGAGAACCGGGATTCTTTTTACAGTACGGTACACGGGGCGGGCCGCGTCATGAGCCGAACCCAGGCCGCGGGCAAAATGAATTGGAAAACGCGCGTGCGCGTCGGCGGCGAGATTACGGAAGAGCGGATGATGAGCGCGGTCAAGCAGTTCGATGTGGAGCTGCGCGGAGGCGGAACGGACGAGAGCCCGTTCGTGTACCGCAAGCTGCGTGAGGTGCTGGACGCCCATTCCGAGACGATCGAGGTGCTGCATACGCTCAAGCCGATCGGCGTGGCGATGGCGGGCGCGAACGAGTACGACCCGTACAAGGATTAGACATGCCCAAAAGTCCCGTTCTTGCGAACGGGGCTTTTGGGCATGGAAGAATAAGGGAGAATTAAAGACTCCAAGAGAGCAGGCAAGCCGACCGCCCGGATATGAAGTAGAATGGGGAGCAGGAACACGCCGATACGACAGAGCCGGAAAAGAGGAGAATCCAAGATGGATCAATCGAACAAGAACCGCGTATCCAAGCCGGCTGCCGCGGAGCGCGACAAGAAAATCAGCAAGCTGATGACGATGATGCTGCGGCATGCGCCGGAAGAATTCGGACTGCGGCTGGCTCCGGAAGACGGATCGTGCGAACTGTCCGAACTGCTGGCAGCCGTGCGTCTGAGAACCGGCTGCGAACAGATGACGGAAGAAGAGATCCGGGGCGTGGTCCGCCGTTCGGACAAACAGCGCTTCGAAATTCTGGAACCGCAGAACCTGGCGGAAGCGGGAGCTGCGGCGACAGCCGGAGCGGAAAAGCCCGGCGAAGAAAGGTCTGAACATCCAGGGGCGGCGGAAGCGCAGGAAGGATTTGCCGCAGGCGATGCCGCTCCGCGGATCCGTGCGCGCTACGGCCACAGCTTCGGGAAACTGACCTATCCGCAGGGTACGCCGCCGGAGACGCTCTATCACGGTACGCATCTGCAGGCGCTGCCTTCGATCCAGGAACACGGACTGCTGCCGATGGGACGCGAGTATGTCCATTTGTCGGCGGAGACGCATTTTGCCGCTCTGGCCGGACGGCGGCGCGGCAGACTGGCCATGCTGCGGATCGATACGGCCGCCGCGTCCCGGGCAGGCGTCGTATTCTATGATGCCGGCAGCGGGGTATGGCTGGCTGAACGTGTGCCGGCGGACGTGCTGACGGCAGACGGCGCGCAGGAATCGGATATTCAAGGGGGATCGGCGATGAAGGCATCAGAGGGCAGTAAACATCCGAACGCAGATCGCCGCACGATCGATATCGGAATCAATTTGATGCACCGGTCGTTCGGAAGCGACCGCGAGCAGGTCGTCGAAACCGCGGCCGAAGCCGGTGTTACCCGCCTGATTCTGACCGGAACGAGCGTACGCGGCAGCGAAGCGGCGGCGGCGTACGCGGCCCGTTATCCCGGTCGTCTGTACGCGACGGCCGGCGTGCATCCGCACGACGCCAAGAGCTGCGGCGAATCCACGCTGCGCAGCCTGCGCGAGCTGGCTGCGGGAGACTCCGTTGTCGCGATCGGCGAATGCGGGCTGGACTACAACCGCGATTTCTCGCCGCGGGAGGTGCAGCGGGAATGGTTCGCGAAACAGATCGGTCTGGCCGCTGAACTTGCGCTGCCGCTGTTTCTGCATGAGCGCGACGCGCACACCGACTTCGCGGAGCTGCTGCGCGAACATCGGCCGAAGGATCTGTCGGCGGTCGTGCACTGTTTTACGGGAAGCGAAGAAGAACTGCGGACCTATCTGGAGATGGGTCTGCATATCGGCATCACCGGTTGGATCTGCGACGAGCGGCGCAGCGGAGCTCTGCGCGAACTGGTGCGGCTGATACCGCCGAACCGGCTTATGATCGAGACGGACACGCCGTTTCTGACGCCGCGCGATCTGCGTCCCAAGCCGAAGGACGGCCGCAACGAACCGGCTTTCCTGCCGCATATCGCAGCGGCAGTGGCCGAATGCACCGGGCGGAGCACGGAAGAGATCATGCGGCAGACGACGGAAACGGCGAGAACCTTTTTCCGGATCTGAATTTCGCGAACGAGAATTTTTTAGGGCAGGGCCATGCCTTGGCATTGAATGAATCGCATGCTGTGTTCCAAAACCTGCCGAAAGGCAGGTTTTTTAGCGTTACCCCATACAGAGATTGCATAAATGAAACTTTTTATTTATTTGGAAGCCGTTTCATTTCCCTTTGCGGTACTTAAGGTTTTATAGAGAAATACTTTTATTACAAAAAAATATAATTATGTATCGGAATGAGAACCGGAAAAAGTCTGATGTAGCCGTTGGAACCATTTAAATAATAGAGGAGGCAAGATATTGGTGAACAAGCGCAAGAAAGTGTATGCATCCACTCTGTCGGTAAGCTTGCTGGCAGCGTCGCTGCTGTCACAAACGGCCGTGGGAGCTGCCAATTTCACGGATCTGACACAAGCGGAAGAATGGGCGAAGCCGGGCATTCAACGAGCCAACGAAATGGGAGTCGTGCAAGGATATCCCGGAGAAGAGTATCGTCCGACGGCCACGGTCTCGCGCGCGGAAGCGGCAGCCGTATTCGCCAAGCTCCTGAAGCTGGATTTGTCGGCAGACGAGAGCAGTTTCTCGGATATCTCGCCTGAATTCTGGTATGCGCCGTACGTCCAGGCCGTTCAACGAGCGGGCTTGATGAACGGAGTCGGAGGAGGGCGATTCAATCCGGAAGGCGAATTGACTCGAGAACAGCTGGCGGTCATTTGGGTCAAAGCGGCGGTACTCGACCTGAACGGGGATAATTCGAATTTGTCGTTCGGATCCGGGGCTCCGACCGGCAAAACGCCGGGTTCGTATGACGTTTCTTTGGCAAGCGATTGGGCCAAGCCTTATCTGACCGAGCTGAATCGTCTTGGCATTTCTTTGAATGCCTCTGGTTCGAAAGACAGCAGAGGCGAAATTCAGCGTCAGGAACTTGCTTTCGCGGCCTCCGAATTCGCGCCGATATACGGTCAAATGAGGATTGATTCGATCGACGGGGACATCGTGACGATCGAAGGAACGCCGTACACCGTCACCGACGAGGTTCGGGGACTGCTGCGCGAAGTCAACGAAGACGCGCTTCGCAACAACGAACTTCGTTTCCAAACGGACGGAAACCGAATTACCGCCATCACTTATTTGGCTACGGGCCGAACGACGGACCGGCAAAAGCATGTTCTGGACGCTGGGAACACCCGAATCGAACGGCTTCGGCTTACCGATACGGATACGGAAGTCCGGGCAGCCCGGGTAGGCGACCTGATTATCGATCGCACCGCGCAAAGCGGTGCCGTGCTAAACGGTATTCAGGTAGCGGGAACTACGTTTGTGAGAACGATGCCGGGCGAGTTGGAGACTGCCCTTCCCGTACCCCCACCCGTACCGCCGCCTCCAGCACCTGCGCCTCCTCTTACCCCAGTGCCGACACCTTCCCCTTCATCGCCGCCCGTTACGCCAACGCCGGATCCAGTGCGGAACGTCACGGCAATCACGGTCAGCGGGAGCGGTAATGCAGAGACGGTCAACCAAGGCGGCAGCCTGCAAATGGTCGCGACCATAACACCGGACAACGCAACGAATCGGAACGTGACTTGGTCCATTGACAGCAATGGCGGCGTAGGAAGCGCAACGATTAGCGCCAATGGATTGTTGACAGGCGTTACCGAAGGTACCGTAACAGTCAGAGCGACGGCAAATGACGGTTCGGGCGTGTATGGAACCCGCGTGATTACCGTCGTAGCAACCGAGACACCGGTTACCAACATCACGGTTACGGCTGCCGGCAGTGCAGAGACGGTAACGGCAGGTCAAACGCTGCTGTTTTCGGCGGATGTTACGCCGATAAATGCAACCAATCGAAATGTCACTTGGTCCGTTACCGGCGGAACGGGAACGGCGACCATTGATCCGGCAAGCGGTCTGTTGACCGCTCAAACTCCCGGTACGGTAACCGTAACGGCGACGGCTTCCGACGGATCGAATGTAACGGGTTCACGGACGGTAACGGTCCAAGCGGCCGAGATACCGATCACGGCCGTGACGATCTCGACGCCGGACGGCGATACGGTAGCGGAAAACGCGACGCTGGCGCTTGAGGCAGAGGTCGCGCCAAACGGATCGAATCAAGAAGTA
>NZ_JABJVN010000003.1 GCF_013618475.1 Saccharibacillus deserti | reverse complement strand
TAGATCTCCTCAGCCACATGATCGAAGGTCGCGGTGACGGTCTTGTAGCCTTCTTCTCCCGTCACGTCATCCTGAGACAGGACCCGGTCGCCGACTTGGATCTCTTCGATATTCTTGTCGCCTTGGTCGGTCTTCACCTGTGTGCCAGCGGTAAAGCAGTTACAGCCGTTTGCCAATCGGGACGCTTTTCTTTCTTTGCCCAGTTTGCTGAGCAGCCAAGCCCCGCCGTCCATGCTTTCCTTCGCCACATACTTCCCGATGTGCTTGCCGAACGGAATCCAGCTGGCCGCCGTTCCTACTCCGGTCGCGACCCGATCCGTCACCGACAACTGCTGTCCGGTGATTAGATCCACGCCTGTGAACACTTCCTGAATTCCTTTGACCGTACCGACAAAGGGCAGGGCATCCAATCCGAATTCAATTCCGGTCTGCCACCACGGCGCTCCGTCTGCACTCAAGCCGAACGGATCAATGTACGACACCGGGTTGCCGTTGACGTACGCATACCGGTTCATCGTCAAGCCGTTGCCAATGCTTCCGCTCAGCACATCCCGGTTCACGAACCGCTTAATCTCCGGGTTGTAGTAGCGGGCACGCATCTGGTACAGACCGTTGGCATCAAACCCTCGTCTCTATTTATTAGTCGACATAATCATACTTACCTATAAATTGTAGTGATGCGCCCGAAATATGCTACCTGCATCTCGCTTTCCAATTGTGAAGTTTTACGTTTCGGTTCAGCGGTCAACAGAATGATTACCTTCTATATCGCACTTTACTTCTTCTACATTAATGATTAGAAAATAAAAAAGATGACGCTGAAAATACTCAGCGCCACCAGTCTATCGAGAAAGTACTATTCACTTTAAAAGCATAGCGACTGACGAAGAAATTATTTCCAGTCGCATGTTGAAATCGGAAGAACCGATTAACATTTAGCGGAGTTTTCCACATTTTAAAGGCGAACGCTTGCGCTCTTATAGTGAATTTCTGCTTCCGCTTATTCGCTTCGCTTTAAATTAGACTTTCTCAAAATTTTAATCACCTTTTTTTCCTTTTTTTATTTGACATTTCTAAAATCCAGAAGTAGAACATCGTAGAATTTTCAAGAATGAAACTTGGCATGTTTAAAGCTCTGATACCATTATACTCTCCCTAATGATCTATCTGCTTCAATTTGAAGCTGTACCGTTTTAGCTCCCATATGTTTCTTTGCAATTGTTAGAACAGATTTATCATTGCCCAGTTTTTCTAAAACTGTAGACGAAAACACGTTCCGTAAGTGAATATATTCATTATTAGATATTTCCTCAAAATATTCAAAAATACGTTCTAGCAAATCGATATTTTGCCCCTCACTTAATAGCTCAATTATTTCAGGCATGAAGATGTCCTCAATTATTACAGTTTCTAGTACTCCACCGTAATCTAAGATTGATTTTCTATATGCTTCATTAAGGGAGGGAAAGAACTCTAAAAGTTTTTTTAAAAATCTTTCCGATTCTGCATTCACTATCATCAACTCCTTATAACTCGAAGTTTTATTGATTAAATATTCAAAAGAACCTTGGGGGACAGATAGTCCATCAAGGTTCTCTTTACGGTCAATCAACAAATAATTAAAAATATTTCGACTTTAAAACAAAAATCTCTATATCAGTTCTTATCAAACTGATGAAATTCTCTGAAAAACTCATCAGTTAGCCTAAAAAATAATTCAAATGCTTCCTCGTTACTTTTAGTTGAAGCCGCAATATATTCATACCATCCATGTTCTTCTTCAAAATTAATACCTAGATTATTTTTGATCCACCCCTTAACCCATCTATGAAATTCTTCACTAAAATGAGTATCAACTACTGCTACTGTTTTTGATACAAATCCATGACAGTAGAATCCTGTAATGAAGTATTTAATATAGTCTAGTCGCTTATCTTGAACAAACATCCCCGGTCTTTTCCTGATTGCACTGATTAGTTCTTCAATGTTCATCCCCATTAGCTCCTCAGATTAAAAATTATAACTTTTAGAAAGATCAAAATACTGTTTGAAAAAAGGATCGGTTAAAGCTAGGTCCCCAGCCCATTCTTTATAGGGGACTCCTTTTGGATTTAAATTTTCATAGATCACATCTCCAATTCTGATTGCAGAATGCTCTCCATTATCTGTAACACTGCGTCCTAATTTCTCAGAGTAAATCTGACCTGTACTGCTTATAATATTTATTCTTTGACCTGATATTCCATTTTTCTTAAGGTTTGATTCAAAAGAATCAGCAAAATCCTTACACTTTCCCCATTTTTTGCACACACCGGGAATATCGTTTATGATCCTTGCAATCTTATCAATATCACAATTCTCATCATTCGTATTATGCACCCAGATCCCCAGGTCACTCACAAAATACGTATGGAACTCGTCCACCGTCATGTTATACACGCGGGTGTTACGCTGCTCCTGCTCGATCAGCTCAATCGCAAGCTTCGTTCCGTCCGCTTGCTCCAGCTCGTCTCCGACCTTCAGGTCTTTGACGTACGTCCAGCCTTTTCCTTCCACCCAGAACGGATGGTTATACGTCGATTCGATCTCCTGACCGCCGACATGGATCGTGTAGATCTCCTCAGCCACATGATCGAAGGTCGCGGTGACGGTCTTGTAGCCTTCTTCTCCCGTCACGTCATCCTGAGACAGGACCCGGTCGCCGACTTGGATCTCTTCGATATTCTTGTCGCCTTGGTCGGTCTTCACCTGTGTGCCAGCGGTAAAGCAGTTACAGCCATTTACCAATCGGGACGCTTTACTTTCTTTGCCCAGTTTGCTGAGCAGCCAAGCCCCGCCGTCCATGCTTTCCTTCGCTACATACTTCCCGATGTGCTTGCCGAACGGAATTAAGCTCGCTGCCGTCCCTACTCCGGTCGCGACCCGATCCGTCACCGACAACTGCTGTCCGGTGATTAGATCCACGCCCGTGAACACTTCCTGAATTCCTTTGACCGTGCCGACAAAGGGCAGGGCATCCAAGCCGAAGTCGATTCCGGTCTGCCACCACGGCGCTCCGTCCGCACTCAAGCCGAACGGATCGATGTACGACACCGGGTTGCCGTTGACGTACGCATACCGGTTCATCGTCAGTCCATTGCCAATGCTGCCGCTCAGCACATCCCGGTTCACGAACCGCTTGATCTCCGGATTATAATAACGGGCACGCATCTGGTATAGACCGTTGGTATCTGTCTGCACCCCGTCGCGTCCATTGTACTGGAACGGCTGATTCGCTGCCCCTTCGTGGCTCAGACGTTCGCCGTACGTGTCATACGTATACGTATCCGTCACTTGACCCTGCTCGCCGGTCAGTGCAAGCGTGCTGCCGCGCATGTCGTAATGATACGTCCGGTAGCTGCCGGCCGCATCTTCCCGGCCGATCAGGCCCAGACCGTAGACGTAGCGGGCTTGCGGCGTACCGGCCGCGTCGGTCTCCATCAGCACTTGGGACAAGACGGCGTGCGGGTTGATGATCTGCTTCGTGGTCACGCCGTTTACCGTGATCGAGTTGCGGTTGTTCTCATTGTCGTAGCCGTAGCTGACGCCGCCGGCTTCGATCAGGCGATTGCGGGCATCATACCGGTAAGCCTGAGTCGTTCCGCCGAGCGGACCGCTAAGCATGTTGCCTTCCGCATCGTACGTGACAGCTTCGCCATTGACGGTCGCCAGGCGGTTATCTGTCGTGTACGTCATCTGCAGATCGCCATACAATCCGTAGACGTCCTGGGTGACGGTCGTCTCGTTGGATCCGGCGGCGTTTTGATTCTCCGCTGTCAGGTTTGAAAGTCCAACAGGCGGCAAGGTATCCGTCATGTCGGCCGATGTGCCGTATACATCCTGTTGAACCGTGCTGCTGCCCAAAACCGTCAGATCTCCCGAGTTCGGAGACAGACCCGGGCCGTTTTCATCATACACGACATCATTCCGCGTATTCTCGAACTCGCCGCTGTTCTCCTGGATCAGATTGCCCACGGCATCGTATGCGTATGTGGTCTCGATCCGTATACTGCCGTCCGTATTCAGCTCGGCTGCGCTTGTCAGTTGACCGGCTGCATCGTACAGAAGCGTTTCTCTCGTCCCGTTCGGACGATTCGTGGAGATCAGACGTCCGTTGGCATCGTAGTCGTAGGTTGTGGTCCGACCTTTCCAATCGGTGACCGTAGACAAACTGCCGACCGCATTATACGTATATTGAACTTTTTTGCCGTCCGGATATGTCAGCGTCGTCAGTTGCCCAGCCGCATCGTACGTATAGCCGATCGTGTTTCCGTCGCCATCCGTATACGTCTCCACGCGATCCAAGGCATCAAAGGTACGCTTCAAGACTTTGCCGTCGCTTCCGGTGACGGACAGGATATTGCCGTTGGCATCGTATTGATACGACACGCCTCCAGCCTCGTCCGTGAACTGGCTGACGTTGCCTGCGGCATCGTACGAATAGGTCGTATTCCGGCCGTTTTTATCCGTATCCTGACTGAGCAGGCCGACGTTGTTATACGTGTAGGTCCGGCTTCCGCCTGCGGCATCTGTCTCGTTGGTCAGGCGTCCCAGCAGATCGTACTCATACTTCGCCGGGTTGCCGTTGGCATCCGCCATCTGTGTGACCTGACCCAAGGCATCCGCTGCCTGCGAGGTCCGGCCTTGCAGCGCATCGGTCACGCCCGTCAGCAGGCTGCGTTTGTCGTAGCCGTAACTTGTCGTACGGCCAAGCGGATCGACCGATTGGGTCAGCTGATTCAACTGGTTATACGTGCTGGTATACGTCTGGCCCAGCGCATCCGTCATTTTGACCGGGTTGCCTGCCGCATCGTATTCCACCGTGTACACTTTGTTGTTCAGCGCATCATAAGCTTCGGTCGGACGGCCAAGGGCATCGTAAGCATAGCGGATGCTCGCTCCCTCGGCGTTGGTTTCGCTCAACAGATTGCCAGTTTCGTCGTAAGTGAACGTCGTCTGGCGATTGAGCGCATCGGTCACGCCGATCATGCGGCCTTCGGCGTCATATTGAATCGCGGTTTTGCCTCCCAAAGCATCAGTCACGCTCGTCAGTTGGGCATTGTTATCGTACGAGTAACGGGTGACGTTGCCCATCGCGTCCGTTACGCTCGTCAGATTGTTCTGGTCGTCGTAAGCATAGCGGGTCTGATGACCCAATGCATTGATAACGGCCGTCAACTGCTCCCCGTCGTTGTAGACGATCTCGGACGTATGTCCGTCGCCGTCGGTCTGGCTGACCATCCGTCCGGCGGCGTCATAACCGATCGTATCGATCTCGCCGGTCGATTGGGTCACCCGGATCAGACGGTTATCCTCATAGCCGTACTGCGTTTTTCCGCCTTGAGGATCGGTCGCCGACAGAAGCTGGCCTTTGTCGTTGTAGGCGTAAGTGACGGTATTCCCTTCGGTATCGGTCGTACTCAGTAGACGTCCCTTAGCATCGTACGTGTTCGTGACGCGGCTTCCGTCCGGTCCGGTCGCGGTCAGCAGATCGCCGCGGGCGTCATAAGTCATGGTGATCGACTGCCCCGACGGATCGGTCGCTTTGGTCACATTGCCTTGGGCATCGTGCTCGAACGTGGTCGTCTGGCCCAGCGCGTTCGTGATGCCGGTCCGGTTTCCTTTTTCGTCATACGTGTACGTCGTCTTTCCGGCCAGCGCATCCTGGACTTCGACCAATTGGTGATTGGCGTCATGGATACGTTTCTGTACATGGCCGTTGCGGTCGGTAATCGTCGTCGTGAACAGACCTTCGGCTTCACCGTAGGCAAAGGAAGTGGAGTTGCCCGCCAAACCGTCGGTTTGCTTCAGCACTCTGCCGTCGGCGTCATAAGTGTTGGCGAAGCGTTCTTTTCCGGCCAACGCACCTGTGACGATCCGGTCGTCCTCGTTATACGTGTATTCCGTTTTTTGCCCGGCAGGGTCTGTGAGCGTGATCAAGCGTCCGGCAGCATCATACGCGAAGCTTGCCGTACGATCCGCCTGATCGCTGACGGAAGTCACCAGACCCGCAGCGTTATACGCAAACCGCAGTTTCGTGCCGGTTGCCGGTTCGGTCACGGAAGACAACTTGCCGTCCGTGCCGTATTGCAGGGTCAGCTCGACTCCGCCTGCAGTATTCATCGATTGTAGGACGCCTTCAGCCGTAAAGTGATATGTTGTTCCTTCGTAACGGTTCAACGTATAGCTGCCGTCGGCATTCTTTTTCAGTTGGTCGTCGCGAGCCGCTTTGTCGGTCGACGTATACGTGCCGTCCGCATTGCGATTGAACGTATTGTAACGGAATGCGCTCCAGTGAACGCGAACAGCATTCTCTTCTTCAAGCTCCTTCAGGCCGATCTCATAGTTATGGCTCCAGCCTTTGCCCAGGTCCCCGTCGCCTTGCAGCAGGGAATAATATTGGGCTTGGAAAGGAATATTCACGCTGCCGTGTGCAACCAGCATCGTATTGGTAATGATCTGTGCACCGGTCGATGTATCGATCGGATCGGCGTAGAACGTCTGTTCATCATAATCGGACGGGCTGAGCGAAGCTACCGGCGTACCCGAAGCCGGCGGTATGGTCGGTTCGGTCGTCTCTTCCCAACGGAACAAACCGTAAGGACTGTAGACTTCTACCATTTTGCCGCTGGTGTTGTGGATCGTGGCGGTGTTGCCGCCGCCGATCGACAGCGGGCCGTTACCAATCTGCTCCGCCTGCTGCTCAATCCGGTATGTGAAGCTGCCACTCACCTTCAGCGTACGGCTCTTATCGGTTACATTGAACGATTTCAGCCATTTATCTTTGGGCAGGCTGTAGATCGACAGCGCATCTCGATCGTGACTGGCAAAAGAGAAATTGTCTTTGTTGGCATTAACGATTGTGTTCGCAGCCTGGCGTCCAGTCAAAATCGCGTATCCGCCGGCCGGAACAACTGCGGACGCTCCTGTGCTCAGGCGCTCGTAGTTGGCAGTTGTCTGCCCGGCAGCGTCATAGACGGCGACATCATATTTCCCGTCAATGCTCAGACGCGCCGCACTGCCGGAAGTGTTGACGGCTTTCATGCTCTCGCCGCTTGCCAGCGATTTGAGCAGCAGGTCGTCACCCTGCGTGACACGGATAGCTTCCGTTGGAGCCAGCACCGTGATTGGTGCTGCGTCCACATTCCCGATTACCAGACGCTCGGAAGATTGGAACCCTTGATTCATGAGTGTGCGATCACTGGAGCCTATCAACTTACCCGATACATCGTATCTTTGATACGAATGAAGACCACTGATCTTGAGCGCAAAATATCCGGGTGACATATTGCGCAGCGAGTAGGTCTCGCCGACTTCAAGGACCTTGGCCGTCACAGCCTTGACCTTCACTGCATCGGCTGTGAACGCATCATAGGAGCCGGAAATCGTAACCGATTGATTGGATGCTCCAGTGAAAACGATACGGTCCCCTTTATAGATCATCCGGGTCGAATCTTCATTCACGTTATACTCTTTGACTTTGCCCTCATTATCGAACAGAGCATAATCGTATACGCCTTCCGCCTGTAAATACATGTTCGAACGGCCGTTTTGAATATAAGCCGCCGTCTCACCCGGACTCAATACTTTCTTAAAGGTTACCGGAGTGGCGCGAGCCGTTATTCTGAACGATTCGTAAGGACCATATACCACATATGGCTGTGTATCGCTGTTCTGTACGGCCATTTTTCCGCCTACCGGAATACTTTGGTCCGATGTAAAATCTCTCGAGTACTGCTTGAAGCTGCCGTCTGCTTCAAACTCGGCCATATCGTACTTCCCACCCATACGAAGTACGGAAGCAACAGCTTCCAGATTGGTCGCTTCGATCGTATCTCCGACCTGCAGCGTACGCTTGACCAACGCCGGATTAACTCTCGCCGTAATACGGAAAGCATCGAAAGAGCCTTCGATGATCGCAGGCGAAGCTGAAACACCCGTGATCGCTATCTTTTCATCGGCCTGCTGAACCTTTGTAGACAGGTTGGCATCCAATCCCATTTGGTCAACCAGACCGTTCGCCAAGCGACCTACATAGTCGAAGTTTCCTCCGACTGAATACAAGTTATAAGCTTTGGGTTGCGTATTTACGATGTCAACGCTCTGGCCCTGATTCAGCGTTTGACGGAACGTGACCGGATTGGCTCTCGCTGCGACGTTGAACACATCGTACGCTCCATAAGCTATCGCAATCTCATTGCTTCGATTCATCACGGCAAGACGCTCTGTCGAATCAATCGTCTGTTTGGTCGCTGCACTGAAGTCCCGACCATACTGTGCCAGTTCTTGACCTGTGAACCGGGCATAATCGTACACCGCGGTCAGTCGTACATCGCCCGAACCGCTGCCGGTATAGGTTATTTCCGCGCTTTGACGAGGAGCCAATGCATGTTTGAACAGAGCCGGATGACTGCGTGTTTTCATTTGGAATACGTCGTACGGCCCTTCAACGATTAAGGGTTCGGCAGCCGTATTCGTGATCGCCATTCGATTCTGCAGAGGAATCAACTGCGTCGACGAAGTGGTGTCACGCTGGATCTCCACCGGTTTATTGTCATTGTACTGCGCCAAATCATACTTGCCCGCAGGAGAAATAGAAAACGACTTGGTCGCCGTATTCGTGAAATCGAAACTTTGATTCGGGCTCAAAACCTGTCGGAACGTTACGGGATTCAGGCGATTCTCTGCCGTATACAGCTCATAAGCCCCGTAAACCTCTATCGGCGATTCATCCGTATTCATGACCGCTACTTTTTGCGCTGCTGCAACGCCGTAATAACCGGTCGTCGACTTTTTAATGTAGCTGTCCGGGTTTCCCAATGAGTCGTAATCCATCAGATCATGACGACCCGTGAAATAAATAGACTCCGCAGTCGCCGCTCTGCTGGTAAACTCCGTACTCTGATTAATCGCAAGCTGCTTGATCAGCAGTGCCGGATTTGGACTCGCCTGCACCGTTGTCACGTCATAAGGAGTCAGCAGCACAAACTGCGACGCCCCGGCATTCGTGATCGTGGTACGCTCGCCGCTGTACATGATCAGCGAACTTTGCGCGCGATCGTGATCTAGGGAACGCAGCGAACTGTCTGTTTTGTAACTCGCTTGATCGTAAATTCCGTCCGTATACATGCTGAAGCTGGCTGGACTCGTGTTGAATAATTTACTGCTCTGACCCGGATTCAAATAACCTTTGTAAAGGGCCGGTTCCGAGCGATTAGTCACATCAAAGGCATCTATAGGTCCTGACACCGTCATGGCACTCGTACCGCTGTTGGTCACGATAAACTTTTCATCTTTGGTTACCGAATGGCTGTTGGCTTTGACCAAATTATCGAAGTTGTCGACCTGATTATCCGCCTGCTTGTAAAGGACATAATGGTGCGCGTTATCCGCCGCAATACTGAACGAATATCGCGAAGTATTGACTGCTTTGAGCGTTTGTCCCGGTTCGAGCACACGTTTGAATGTGATCGGCTGGGCGCGGTTAGAGAAGCGGAATGCTTGATACGGTGCGTAAATCGCGTCCGTAGTGTCTCCCACATTCGTAAAAGCTACACGTTCGCTGGCATTCGGACGGAAACTGGTATTCAGTGCAGATGCATCATATTTCGTGATTCCCGTTGTGTCGTAAAAAGCATAGTCATAACGGCTGTTTGTTTTGATCGTTGCATATCCGGCTGTTAAATTGCTTGCTTCTAAGGATGCGCCCGGCGTCAAATTGTGATGATACAAGGCCGGATTGGCGGAGTCGGAGTATTGAGCCAGTTCTTTTGGAACTTTGATTGTAATTGAAGTCGCGTTATTCGGATTCGTGAAAACGGCTAGATGACCCGCAGGTACATAATACGTAGACAAGCTACTGTAATTATCATAGGCATCGACTTCGCCCAGCGTATTATATTCGGCATATTCATAGGATCCGCTCATTAACAACTTGATTGAATCATTCGATACATTTTTCACTTTGAAGCTGGCTCCGGGAGCAAGCGTTTTGGTGATCGTGGGTGGTTCTATTTGGGTAGTTGTATCGAAAGCATGTTTAGCACCGGACACCGTCATAGGTGCAGACGAAACGTTAGTCATGATAAAGCGTTGACCCGGTTTGATTATTTTGCTCGTCAACTTACTTGAGCCAGAAGAAGCAAGTGCTCCGTCCTCATCATATATTGAAAAGTCGTAAGTACCCTCACCGTCCATATATACAGAGTAACTTTTATCGGATCTATTGGTCGCTTGTAGAGATCCGTTGTTTGGAACTATATGTCGAAAATCAACAGGATCTAAACGGTAGTTGAACGAGAAAAATCTTGCCGGGCCAATTACATCAAAAGACTTATTGTCTCGATTCGTAATATAGATTCCAGACTGAGTGTTTATTGTTTCTAGCTCTGTCAAAGAATTTCGCGTAAAACTAGTAGAAACAAAATTCCCGTCCTTTAATCTTATATTAGCGTTCCTTCCACCTACACGAATGCTTTGACTATAATTTGGGCTGGCATTTGCAGTCCTCATACTTTGACTAGGTTCTAAATTTATTCTAGCCAGAGCAGTCCTACCGCCCATTGCCCATAAATCGATCAATTTACCTTGTGTCGTGTCAATCGTCATCTCCGAATTAGAATGATTGGTTATATCCATGCTTGAATTTTTAGGAATAATAAACGTCTTTCTCCCTGAGCTTTCATCATAACTAAGCACATCTTCCTCAGCTGTATAACGAGCATATTCATAGCTAGACCCATTTAAAACAACGCTAACCGATGTTGTATAGGTGTGATTCACCATTACACTTTGTCCAGGAGCAAGCGTATGGGAAGTGACGCCAGCAGACTCTGCATAAGGTCCTTTAACCATAAAAAAAGCAAGAAAGAGAACAAGTATTAGCGCAAATGACTTAATAGAACTTTTCGATTTCATTGTCCGCCCTCCTGTACAACTTTCTCAAACGTACGATCCGCAAATCCGGCTTTTGCCTGACCGTTTGCCTTAAACAAAATGATCTGCAGATGAACCCGGGCTGTTACGGCATCGGAAGGCGCTGTCAGTTTCACGTTATAACTCTGCCAATCCGTATCCTGCTTCACATTTATGACGTTATCGTATTTGACCAGCTTCTGTTGGTTGTCATAATAATTCACAACAACCTGAACGACTGCATCTTTCATCTGCTCGGACTTCACCCGGCCTTGATAGGTATACACGGATCCACCCTGCACAGGCATGTCCCGATAAACATTAGCTCCACCCTTACGGGTCGCGCCGTTTAAAGTGATAAATTGCGCTTCCTTCGCCGCATCTCCATAAGTGCTATCCACTACGGAAATCGAAGTCGCCAAGTCCTCGTCCTCAACAAAGGGCGCCTTCTCATAAAGAGGTTTCATGCCATTGGTTATGTAAGGGGTCCAACCTTCTACGATACTGCTGCTTTGTACATTTGAGACTGTGGTCGATGTGGCACTAAGCAGATTACCACCCTGGTCATAAACATATTTTGTTGACTTCCCTTCTTTTCCCACCGAAGTCACACGATCAAGACCGTCATATTGATAATCGGCTGCATAAATCGTTGAACCTATTATAGTCAGCATGGAAAAAGCCAATACCGCTGCCGTAGACCTTTTTATTCTAAATCTCATATGCCGTTTCCGCCCCTTTGATTCTTTTTAAATATCCAGTGTTAGATTATCGATTTCCATTTAGTTATACAATAGTTTTTTTGTCACTTTTAACCATGATTAAATGCCTATTTTAACTTTACCTAATTAAAGAAATTATTAAAAAATTATTCGCAATTTGTCGAATTGAACAAATCCCCCAATCCAGCACACTCGCGACAAACCCAAAAAGCGCGCTCCTCCATCCGGAGAAGCGCGCTTTTTCCCATTTCACAAGAAGATCAACAACAAAATCCCGACCACAAAACAGTAATACGAGAAATACTTCAGATTGCCTTTGGCCATGATGCCCATAAACCATTTCATCGCGAAGTAGGTCACGATCAGGGCCGCGAAGAACGCCAGCACATAAGGCAGCAGCATGCCGGGAGCATCCGACGCTTCCACAATGTCCGGCAGGCCCAGGACAATCGCGCCCAGACTGATCGGGATATAGAGCATAAACGAGAAGCGCAGCGCCGTATCCTGCTTCATTCCCGTCGCGATCGACGCGATAACGGTCGAACCGGAGCGGCTGACGCCCGGGATCAGAGCCACCGCCTGCGCCAGACCGACCAGCAGGGCATCCCGGAATTTCAGATCCCCGTCCTGCTTGCGCCCGCGCATATTGCGGATCAGCCACAGCGCAAGACCCGTGAACAGCAGGGCAATCGCAACCGTCTTGACGGAGGAGAACGTGGCTTCGATCCAGTCCTTGAACAGCAGGCCGATGACGACTGCCGGGATTGTTCCGATCACGACATACAAGGCGAACATAAAATCCGATTTGTATGCCGCGTCCCGGGTCCGCATATACGTCCAGCTTCCCCTAATCAGTCTTCCGATGTCATGCCGGTAAATAAACATAATGGCGAGCAGCGAGGCCGTATTCGTCAAAATCTCAAAAGTCAGGCCCGCTTGGTCCACGCCGAGCAGACGCTGCGCGACGATCAGATGGCCGCTGGACGAGACGGGGATCGGTTCGGTCGCGCCCTGTACGATGCCCAGAATCAGGTACTTGAGCCACAGCCAGGTTTCTTCCATTTCTCTCCCACTTTCTTCTGTGTATATTCGTGCGGGTAAGGCAAGCCGGCAGCCCGGCCCCATGCACATCTTCCCAATTTACCACGAAGGCTCTGCCGACGTGAAATTTGCGAAGCGTGCAGATCGGAATCCGCGCTTCTGATTTCTTGTTTAAGCCCACGGCAAAAAGCAGATCCGCGAAGAAGCGAATCTGCCTCAAACCGAATATAGGAAAGCCCAAAACCGAAGATTCTTCCAATACCCTTCCATCCGGCGAAGATTAACCGATCGCGATCGGCTCGGCGGACGGACGGCCGAACAAATACCCCTGCGCAAGCGAGATTCCCCGGCTGCGGCAGAACTCGTATTCTTCGCGCCGTTCGACGCCTTCCGCCAGAACCACTCCGCCAAAGCCCGAAGAGATCGCCACGATCTCTTCGATCCGGCGCTGTTTGTCGTCCGATTCGTCGCAGCGGTCGATCAGCCCCCGGTCGATTTTGACGAAATCCGGCTTCAGGTTGGCCAGGACTTCCGGCGTCGAATACCCCGACCCCACATCGTCCAGCGCCACCGATACGCCGTGCGACCGATAGACGTTGAAGATCCGCTGCAGATGCGGCATATCGCTGATCCGCTCCGTCTCCACCACTTCGAACACGAAATCCTGCGGGTCCAGTTCGTACCGCTGAATGGCGGCGAACGTATGCTTCAGGCAGTAATCGGGATTGTAGATCGAAGACGGCAGGAAGTTGATAAACCGTTTTACGCCTCTTGGCAGGACTTCCGCGCTTCGGCGAATCGCTGCGATCCGCGCCGCCCGGTCGAGGAACGAATGCATGCCGGTACGCCGGGCGACGTCGAACAGTTCGAACGGGTTGAACGGTTCTTCGCCGGGAGCGGCGCGCAGCAGAAATTCATACGCGACAACCGATTCCCGGTCATTGACGATCGGCTGCATAAAGCTCGTAAATCTTTCCTGCGTGATGATACTGACCATATCCATATTCTGAAAACGTGCGGCAAGCTGGGAGAAAGGCAGCCAAGGAAGCATCATCGGAGAATCTTTTTCCCCGCAAATCTTCACCTCCAGCGGATCGGTCCACTCAACGGGCAGGCTGTTCAGCCATTCCGCCATCTCCAGAAACTGCTCTTTGCTCGTATATGAAAAAAAGAGAACGCCGCTCTCATAGCCGTTTCGCCCCGTTTTCCAATTGCGATCTTCCACAAGCCGATTTAGCATATCCGTCACGGGACGCAAATAAACGGTTCCCCAATCTTCGATGGGTCTTACCGGCTGACAGCTGCTGCATCTATGCTCCATATTGAAGGCCCCCCCTAAACTTGTAATGGTGACTGCTCCACTCCGACAAAAAAACCGGTCCATTCAACCTAGGCAGCAAGCTGAATAATCTTCTTCTATTACCCAGCTTCCCTCTACTAGAATCGGGTTCTTTCGGCTTGTATTTTAGTATTTTCTTTACTTTCAAAATGAATCTATCCTATTTTTATACAAAAAAGCCCCAAACCGGCAGTTTGGCGCCGGTTTGGGGCTTGAAGAAACGAAGGCAAGCAGCAGAGGAATACTTAACCTTCCCATACCTCGACTTCATGTTTGCTTTTGGCATATTCGGCACGCGAAGGCGTGATTTTGATGATAACATAGTTCGGATCGTCCGGTCCTTCGAGCCACTGCTCGAACGTGTCGTGCCACAGCTTTTTGCGCAGTTCTTCGTCACGCGTGATCTCGGCTGTGCCTTCGACCTGGACTTCGTCCTGCGTACCGCCTTGTTCAAAACCGAGCAGAAGCGCTACATTCGGGTTCTGTTCCAGTTCTTCGACCTTGTGGGTCTTGGCGCTTGTCACCAGATAGATCGTCATTCCTTCATTAAATACGGTCATGTAACGCACTTTCGGACGGCCGCCTTCGACCGTGGCGAAAGACCCGAAACGGTTGCGTTCCAAAGTTTCCGTGATTTTCTGTTCCAGCTGTTGTTGGTCCATGGTTGTAAAGCCTCCTAAGGTAGATGAAATAAGTGCGAGGAATATAGCGCATCGCGCGTCTCTCTATTAGTAAGTACCCGAATAGACGAAAGTGAACCGGAAGTCCGTCGATCCTCCGCCTTCGCTGGACAGTCTTTCTTTTAAGAGCTATAATGACTCCGATAGCAGCCCGAAAATTTCATACCCCCGGGGGGTGCCGGAAGCAAGGCCGGCTGAGAGTGTGTCCCAAGCAGACACTGACCCTTAGACCTGATCTGGGTAATGCCAGCGTAGGAACGTTTAAGCGGATTTGACCTGCCGAGGTTTTCGGACAGGCCCGCAGTTGATATCGACGTGACGCGTCCCGGATCCCGGGACGCTTTTTTGTTGTTCCGGCGGGTATGAAGCAGCGGACAAACCACTTGAAGGAGACAGAGAAACGATGGGCACACACAAGGGGATCGGAAAAAGAATGAAGTGGACGGCTCCGCTGGCGGCACTGCTGCTGGCGCTGACCGCCTGCTCGGGCGGTTCCGGCGGTACGGCGCCGGCCGCAACCGGCAATTCGAACGAAGCGGCCGGCGAAACGCAGAAGCTGCGCGAGGTGAGCGTGGTGCTGGACTGGACGCCGAACACCAACCACACCGGCCTATATGCCGCGGTGGATCAAGGTTTTTACGAACAAGAAGGCTTGAACGTCACGATCCTGCAGCCGGGCGCCGGCGGAGCGGACCAGATGGTGGCTTCGGGCGAAGTGCCGTTTGGCGTCAGCTATCAGGAGAGCATTACGCAGGCACGCGTGCAGGGCGTTCCGCTCGTCTCGCTTGCCGCGGTCATCCAGCATAATACATCCGGCTTCGCCGCTCCGGCCGACCGGAAGATCAAGACGCCCAAAGACTTCGAAGGCAAACGCTACGGCGGTTGGGGCTCTCCGGTCGAAGAAGCGGTCATGAAATCGATTATGGATCAGGAAGGCGCCGACGTATCCAAAGTGGAAAATATCAATATGGGCGACGCCGATTTCTTCACCGCGGTCAAACGCGATATCGACTTCGCCTGGATCTTCTACGCCTGGACAGGCATCGAAGCGGAACTTCGGGGCGAGCCGATCGATATGCTGTACGTCAAAGACTACTCCGACAGCCTCGACTATTACACGCCGGTGATCGCCACGAACGAGAAACAGATCGCGGACGATCCGGAACTGGTCAAATCTTTTATGAAAGCGACCAGCGAAGGTTACGAATACGCGATCGATCATCCGGCGGAAGCGGCGGAGATTCTGGTCAAGGCCGTTCCCGATCTCGATCCGAAGCTTGTCAAAGCCAGCCAGGAATGGCTCAGCCCGAAATATCAAGACGACGCGGACCAGTGGGGCATGCAGAAACCCGAGGTCTGGAAGAACTACGGCGAGTGGATGGGTTCGCAGAAGCTGCTTGAAGGCGAGTTCGACTACACCAAAGCGTTTACCAACGACTATCTGCCTGCGGCCGACGCCAAGTAACCAAGTAAAGCCCGCGCTGCCCGTATCCGCGATTTCATGTTACCGCGGCCGCTTTTTCCGCACGGATCGCGCGGCCCTATTTCGTTTTACAGAGAGGAAGCTTAGAACATGGCAACGACTTTGCTCAGTATTCAGGTTATTCCCAAAACGCCCAACGGCGAAGATTCCATTCCTTACGTAGACAAAGCGATCGAAGTCATCCAGCGCTCCGGCGTCAAATACGAAGTCCATGCGCTGGAAACGACCCTCGAAGGCGAACTGCCGGAACTGCTCGAGATCGTGCGGCAGATGCATGACGCGCTGACCGAAGCCGGTGCGCCAAGCGTGATCTCCCAGATCAAGATCGCACATTATCCGACTCCGGACGGCATCAGCATGGAACGCCTGACCGCCAAATACCGTCCATGAACCTGCGCTCGACGTTGGCTCAATGGTTTCGCTCCGCGTGGCCGCCCTTCGTGGCGGTCCTCTTGTTTTTGGCGCTGTGGGAATCGGCGGTCCGCTTCTTCGCGATCGAAGCCTGGATTCTGCCGTCTCCGTCGATCATTGCCGGTGAAGCGGCGCGCAGCGCGGACTCGCTCCGGATGCATACCCTGTCCACACTCAGGCTTACGCTGATCGGATTCGCGATCGGCTCGGCGTTCGGTCTGCTGGTCGCCTGCCTGCTGCATCTCGTTCCGCTGCTCCGTTCGGCGCTCTATCCGCTGCTGATCCTGAGCCAGAATGTGCCGACGATCGCGCTTGCGCCGCTGCTCATGATCTGGTTCGGGTTCGGCCTGCTGCCGAAGATCATCGTCATTACGCTGGTCTGCTTCTTCCCCGTTGCCGTCTCGACGATGGACGGATTCGCGCAGACCGACCGGACCATGCTGAATTATATGCGCATGATCGGAGCGAAACGGGGACAGATTTTCCGTAAACTGGAATTCCCCCACGCCCTGCCTTCCCTGTTCTCGGGACTGCGCATCGCGGCGACGTACAGCGTCATGGGCGCCGTTATCGCGGAATGGATCGGGGCCCAGAAAGGCATCGGCTACTATATGATCCTGCAAAAATCGGCGTTCCGCACCGACCGCATCTTCGCGGCGATCGTCATTATCGTCGCGCTCAGCCTGCTGCTGTTCCTGCTGGTCACGCTGATCGAACGGCTGGTCGTGCGCGGCGGACGGCGAAGCGGAAACGCGGAAGGAGGCGAAACGACATGAGTGAACGGGAAAAAGAAAGCGGACGGACGGCGGCGGAAGACCGCCTGGTCGGCGGATCGCCCGAAAGCGCGGCAAGCGGCGGTACGGCAGCCGGCCTAGCGGCAGATTCCGTAAGAACCGGCGCAGCGGACACGCCGGTCAAGCTGGCGCTGTCCGGCGTGCACAAGTCTTTCGGCAGCAAACGCCGACCGCTGCCGGTCATCGGCGGCGTCTCGCTCGAGGTACGCGAAGGCGAGTTCGTCAGCCTGGTCGGACCGTCGGGTTCGGGCAAAAGCACGCTGTTTCACCTCATCGGCGGACTGCTGCGCCCGGACGCCGGCGAGATCGCGCTGGATGGCCGCAGCATCGCCGGCGAACGCGGCCATATCGCTTATATGCCGCAGCAGCCCGCTCTGTTCCCGTGGCGTACGATCGAAGACAACGTGGCCTTGGACCGCGAAGTGAACGGAACGCCGCGCCGGGAGACGCTCGAAGAAGCGCGGCGCTGGATGGCGCGTGCCGGTCTGTCCGGCTTCGAGCAGGCGTACCCGCATACGCTGTCCGGCGGTATGCAGCAGCGCGCGGCGTTCGTTCGTGCGCTGCTCAGCCCGCACGAGCTGATGTGTCTCGACGAGCCGTTCAGCGCGCTCGATGCTTTTACCCGCAGCGAGATGCAGGCCTGGCTGCTCGATATCTGGGAAGAGACGCGGCGCTCCGTCCTGTTCGTCACCCACCATATCGAGGAAGCGCTGCTGCTGTCGGACACGATCTACGTGCTGTCCGGCCGCCCTTCCGCCGTCCTGCGGCGGATCGAAGTCCCTTTCCCGCGCCCGCGCCGCGAAGAAATCGCGGAGTCGCCGGAATTCTTGGCCCTGCGCCGCGAACTGACCGGGCTGATGAAGGAAGAACAGCGTAAAATCCGGAGCGGGACTTTCGAAAGCTGAAGAAGCTGAAGGCCCGCAGCCCATAGCTGCCGGCTCAATAAAAGTGATCATTATGACCACATTTCAAAAGGAGGTTCATCCGCCATGACTGTCAAACTGGCCGACACGCATATTCATCTCGAGCAGTATGAGCCGGAACAAGCGGCCCGGATGCTGCGCGAATTTCAAGAGGAGGGCGGCGAGTTTGTCGTCGCCGTCTCGATGAACCTGGAATCCGCCCGCCGGACCGAACGGCTGGCGATGCAGGCCCCGGGCCTCGTGCGCCCGGCCTACGGCTTCCATCCCGAGCAGCCTCTTCCGACTCCCGAGGAAGAAGAAGCGCTGTTCGCCTGGATGGAAGCGCGGACGGCCGCCGCAGGGCGCGAGGCGGCAGAACCGCAGGGCGGTGCCGCTGCGCCGCCGGCCCCTTTGAGCCGTGCGGAGGAGCCGGCGGCATCCCCGCTTGGCTCAAGCCCCGCTGCCGCGTCCCGCATGGCGGCGGTCGGCGAAGTCGGCCTGCCATACTACAGTCGGCTGGAAGCGGCCGAGCGCGGCGAGGCGCTGGACGAAGCCGGCTATGTCCGCCTGCTCGAGCGATTCGTTATTTTTGCCGCCCGGCACGATCTGCCGATTGTGCTGCATGCCGTCTACGAAGATGCCGATACCGTCTGCGATCTGCTTGAGCGCCACGGGATCGGGCGGGCCCATTTCCATTGGTTCAAAGGCTCGCCCGCCACGGTCGATCGCATGATAACCAACGGATATTTCGTCTCCTTCACGCCGGATCTTCTCTACGAAGAAGAAATCCGCGAGCTTGCGTGCCGCTATCCGGACCCGCTTGTCATGAGCGAGACCGACGGACCCTGGCCGTTCGAAGGACCTTTCGCCGGACGCGGCACCCATCCTTCCATGACTGCCGATGTCTGCCGCGAATGGGCACGGCTGCGGGGAATCGACGAATCCGCCGCCCGCACCCTCCTGCTCGACAACGCCAGGCTTTTCTATTCTCCTTCCCGGGATTGAGCAGCCGGATCGCCGGCTTTTGTTCGATCCTAATCCCCTGGCCCACTCTGATTGGTTCAACAATTCAACAGCTTTTGCGCACCCGGCCTGTCGATTCGATGGCGCGGCGAACGACAGGGAACGACAGGTTGGGTCCCTGTCGGCCGCGGCGATTCGGTACGGCTATGGCGGAAGCCGTGCTTCAATCGCTTCAATCGCTTCAATCGTCCATATTCCAACGAATCGTCCTATCGCTATTTGCGGCTTCGCGGCCCGTTTGGAATGCTAACGAATCCTCGTATCGCTATTCACCCGATTTGAGCGAAAATACCCGCTTTACGATCGATTAGCGATATGACGATTCGTTAGGTTTGAAAAAAGCACCCATCTGTCCGTTTAACGCTCCCTGGATTCGCTAGCCGATCTTCGGTTTCCCAGATAGGCTGCCTATGCAAAAAAAGAGCCAAACAGCCGTTCAACCGGCTGTCTGGCTCTTTCCCAACTCCTCTCACACTTTCCGGAGCCGTCATCGCGCTTTTCTCGAACTCTTTCCGAACTCTTCCCAAATTCTCCCCAAGCTCTGCCCGCAAGCTTTCACGGCTTGCTCCCGATTTCCTGCCGCAGCTCCTGCGAGGCTAACCGGCCGCTTACGCCCGGGCCAGGATGCCTTTGACCAGACCGACGAATTTCTCGCGTACCTGTGCGGCTACTTCGATCACTTCGTCGTGGCTGAGCGGCTGATCCAGAATGCCGCAGGCCATGTTCGTCAGGCAGGAGATACCGAGCACTTTCATCCCGCCGTGAACGGCTACGATCGTCTCGGGTACGGTGGACATGCCGACCGCGTCGCCGCCGAGCGTACGGATCATGCGGATCTCCGCAGGCGTCTCGTAAGCCGGGCCGCTCCACCAGGCGTATACGCCCTGCTGCAATGCCGTGCCCTGCTGCGCCGCCACTTCCTGTGCCAGCTCCCGCAGTTCGCGGTTATAGACCTGCGAGACGTCGGGGAAACGTACGCCCAGCTCGCTGTTGTTCGGCCCGATCAGCGGATTGGCGCCGACGAGATTGATGTGATCGCTGATCAGCATCAGATCGCCAGGCTTGAAACTCGTATTGACCGCTCCGCAGGCATTGGTCACGATAACCGTCTCGACGCCCAGCGCCTTCATCACCCGAACCGGGAACGTGACTTCCTTGAGCGAATACCCTTCGTAGTAATGGAAACGTCCTTTCATCGCGACAACCGTCTTGCCGTTCAACTGCCCGATGACCAGCTCGTTGGCATGGCCGATCGCTTCCGATTTCGCGAAATACGGAATGTCGGCGTACGGAATCACGACTGCGTTCTCGATCTCGTCGGCGAGTGTGCCCAGACCCGATCCCAGAATCAGACCGATCGTCGGTTGGTGCTCCGTCTTGGCGGCGATAAAATCGCGCGCTTCCATAATTTCCTCTGTTTTTTGCATCCTGATTCCTCCTCGAATGGTCGCTTCCCGAACATTTTTCCGCAGCGGCGGGCAGGTTCGGCGAAGTCGTTTTCCCTATGGAACGCTCCCTGCCTAGACCAGTGTACCGGGAGAAACATCCGCCTGTAAACCTTGTTCGAAGCCGCATTTTGCCGCAGGACTTTTTCTCATCAAGTTCTAATGTTCCTCGCCTGCCAAATCGGGTAATTTTGAAGCAACAACCTGCAGCTCGTGAACGCATCCGAATTGAAACGCCCGCCTGTGTACTGCGTATACCCTTCATCGCCGCAAAGCCGAAGGACACTGAGACGACCACTTTTAAGGAGGAATCAGTCATGTTCAAGAAAATTGTCGACAAAATCATCCACTCCGCTTCGAGTTCAAGCCATAAACGCGGTTCCAGCAGTCATCGCGGCCGCCGCCACGGTTCCAGCAGCCGCCCGAGATATTCGCGTTCTTCGTCTTCCGATTACCGGCACGGCGGGCATGGACGTCACGGACACTCGTATTACAAAAGAAAATCCGGAAGCTCCAGTTGATCGAAAGCATCGGTATCCCCTTTGCCGGAAATGCCAAAAAGCCGTTCTCCTCGTCGATCTGACGAAGAGAACGGCTTTTGGTTTTATTTGCGCTGCCCGGACCCAGGTATTCCCCCGGAAAATGCGAAATTCGCCGCGAGGCGGTTAGAGTGCGGGGTCCTGCTGCGAGGCTTCCGGTCCACTGCCGCGGCGAATCTGCTCCAGGCTCAATCGAATCGCACCGGAAGCTTCCTCCGCATCGGCAAAAGGAGCGTCCAGACGCAGGAGTCTGCGCAGCAGCGCGGCGGTCGGCCCGGACAGCGAAAGCTCTTCTTCCCACGAAGGACCCTGCGCTTCCTGCAGGCCGGCAGCCAGAGTCCCGGCAGCCGCTTCGGCCGTATCCGGCGTTTCCCGTGTCCCGCCCGGCGGCGTGTAACCGGAATACAGCATATACAGCAGCAGATGGCCGGCATCTTCAAGATCCGATACGATTCGGGGCGGCACGCGACTCGGCAGCGGCGAGCCGTCCGGAGCTTGGGCCCCGTCTTCGCCGATCCGCCGGGCCAGCCCGAAATCGATCAGATGGATACCGGCGTCGTCCATCATCACGTTCGGAATCCGGATATCCAGATGCACATATCCGCGCCGATGCACGTGGGCGATCCGGTCCAACAGTTCCAGCGCCCAGCTCAGGCAGTCGGCTTCATCGAATACCCGGCCTTCTTCGAAGATCAGATCTTCCAGCGTCCGCCCGCGCACATAATCGGCGGCCAGCCACACGCTGCGGCGATCGGAGAAGAACCCACGGCAGCGGGGAATAAAAGGGTGGTCCATCGCCAGCAGCGCTTCGTTCTCCCGCTTCAGCAGGAAAGAAGCGAGACGGCGGCGGCTCGGCTTGGCCTGCTTGAGCGCCACCTCGCCCCCGCTCTCCCGGTCGATACAGCGGTAGCTCAGGCCGTAGCTGCCCATGCCCAACCATTCGGCCACTTCGTAGCGTTCTCCGATCACGTCCCCCGGCTGCAGCGGATAATCGCGCCAGGCCCGGATAAATTCTTTGATGGATTCCAGCATCCCGTACTCCTTCGTTTCGCTGCGGCGCCTCTGCCCGGCAGGGCGCCGGGCGGGTCGGTTCGTTGATCGTTCTGCGCCGGCGTTACTCTTTGTTCAGGCCTTTGCTCTCCAAAAAAGCGCGGAGCTGCATACGCGAAGGCGTGGTCAGTTTGACCGCCATCTGCTCCGACCAGGAAGAGGTGCGCTGTCCGCCGGTACGCTCCGTGATATAGCGAACCGATGTCTCGTCGTACGCTTCCACGCCGCGCTCGCTCTGCTCTTCGCTGTAGCCGTTCATGTGCAGCACCGCTTCAAGCGGAAGCCGCGGACGCAGGCCCGCCCCGTGCTGCGGATCGGGGTAGCCGACGCACATGCCGAACACCGGGTAGACATAGTCGGGCAGTCCAAGCGTTTCCGAGACCTGTTCGATCTCGTTGCGGATACCGCCGATATAGACGATGCCCAGTCCCAACGATTCGGCGGCTACGGCCGCGTTCTGGGACGCAAGCGCCGCATCCACCGTCGCTACGATAAAATTCTCGGCTGCGCCTTCGTACGAAGGAACGTCCGGAGTATGCGTCTTGGCGGCTTTTTTGAGACGGGAAAGATCGGCGCACCAGACCAGAAAGACCGGGCACTCGCGAATATAAGCCTGATTGCCCGCATGGGCCGATAGCTTGTTTTTCAAATCGGGATCGGTAACGGCAATAACGGTATAGGCCTGCACATTGCTGGAACTTGAAGCCATCTGGCCTGCAGCCACAATCGCTTCGAGATGCTCCCGGGCAACGGGTTGATCGGTATATTTGCGTACGGAACGGTGGTTCATCAGCAGTGAAAGGGTATCGTTCATGATAAAAGCCTTCTTTCCTTAAGGGATTCGGTACGGACCCGTAACCGGCTGCACCGGATGCGCAGACCGGAATCCGTGTCGTTTCTATTATGGAACTCCGGCAGTCGAGGCGCAAGCATAGACGCGGGGAGCTGCGGCCGAACCCCATTTTCGTCATCGCGTTCGGCGCGGCGGAAAACAAAAAAGACCCCGGGCGGGTACGCCGGAGCCTGCCGGGCAGGAGAATAAGACGGATTCCCGTCAATGCTTCCGCTTCGGATTGCCGTTCTGCGGAAGGTCGGAAGAAAGCGGATTCAAAAAGTCCGGGCGAAACTCTTCATGCGAAGCAGGGCGAAAAGAATCTCCCGAATCCGGCAAAAAGGCAAAAGGTTCCATCTGCCGGTCAGGTCCGCCGCGAAAATCGGTACGCGCTTCGGTCTCCCGAACGCCGGCCGGTTCACGCAGTGCCTGAATGAGCGCAAAAGCGGCGGTAAACGGTAGATGGTGCGGATGTCGGCGGCTTTTGCTCATTCGATTCTCTCCCTTCGCGTGATCTTATCCTACATGTCGGCTAAGCTTTGTGTATATTTAACGTTATTAGCCGCTTTTGACTCATGATTTATGGAAAAAAAAGGGCGGATTTCGCATTTTCTCGACACACTTTGTTCATTTGTCTGTATTTCGGCCGAATCGGCAGCGTTATTCCTTCCATGCTTCTCCCCACGGATCCTGCGCTTCGCGATAAGCGTCAGCCGCAGGCGTCAGCTTTCCGCCGCCGTCGGCCAGTACCCGCATGTACCCGCGCAGGCTTCGGGCAAACGGCGATTGTCCGCTTTTGCGTACCTGGCGCTCGTATGCCTTCTTCGCATCCGGTTCGATCCGTTGATTCTCGTGATCGAACAGCGGCACATTGTCCGTACCGTATAAGGCGATATATAGCGACTGCCGATACATGCGCATCACCACTTCATCCTCGGGCGAGTTCGGATAGTTGTGCAGGTAGAGACTTTGGCGCTCGGCCCGTTCCAGCAGCTCGGCCCAACTGACGATCAGCCCGGCATCTTTGGTCAATTCGCTTCTCGTCTCGTCGGCGCGGATCGTCAGATAGGCGGCGTAGCGTGCGCTTACTTCCGAAGCATATTTCCGGTAGCGTTCATAATCGATCTTCGGAAAATAATACCCCTCGGCGGTATCCAGCACATAGCCTTGCGCCGCCATTTCTTTCAGCAGCGCATCGGCTTTCGGCACTCCGGTGCGGACGCTGCGCAGCCAGCTTCCGTCTTTGCTGTCGAACTGATCCGTCCTCATCAGCGCCTGCTGCACGTTCTCTGCGCTCAATTGTTCATCCAATGCGATCAGCCGCTTCGTTTGGACCGCTTCCAGGCGGCGCAGCCAGACGGTTACGGCCGCCGGCGAGGACGCCTCCGCCCGCGAATCGATATAAGCCCACATGCGCGGCACATCGTTCGCGGCTGCCAGCTTGGCAAACGCGGAAGCGGCGGACGCGGCATTCCCCGATGCGGAAGCCCCCGATCGAAGCGGCATCGCCGACGGCAAATCCGCGGCTTCGCCGGAAGCGGGCGCCGCCTGCGAACCGGCTGCCTCGCGCCGGGGCTTGGTCCCGTTCTGCGGAGCCTTCGTTTCCCGTCCGCTGCCCGGCCGTTCCTGGCCCGCAGGTGCGGCGGCCGCCCGTTCCGGCGGCAGGACCGAACCGGTCAATGCCGTCATCAATGCGATCGCAGCCAGTGCGGGAATCTTCTTGCTTGTCCGGTTTCTTGTTCCGCTCATGCTGTCTCCTCCTCGGATGTGTCCCGCCGCTTTGCGCTTCGCTGCAAGCGGATACATGTTCTTTGGCGTATATACGCGCCAATCGGGGAAACGACTCGTAAATCCCAAAATTTAATGTGGGCTTAAGGTAGGATTGAGCTCTTGTGAAAGGCTTGGCCGATGCGGATCCGCGCAGCCGTGCCCCTGGGCCGGGCCGTACGGATCTATAGATCGAAAAAAGCGTCACGGGAAGCCGGCCGGCTCTCCGTGACGCTTTTTTTCTGTAACGCTGCCGGCGATGTGCCGGGACAGGTCAGAGCTTTACCCGCTGCAGGCGCAGCGCGTTCAGCACGACCGAAACGGAACTGAATGCCATCGCGGCGCCGGCCAGCCACGGGGCCAGGAATCCGGCTGCGGCGATCGGAATGCCGACCACGTTGTAGGCGAGTGCCCAGAACAGATTCTGCCGGATATTGCGCATGGTGCGGCGGCTCATCTCCACCGCGTCGGCAATCCCGTTCAGATCGCCGCGCATCAGCGTAATATCGGCGGCTTCCATCGCCACGTCGGTACCGGTGCCGATGGCCATACCGGTATCGGCGGTTGCAAGCGCCGGCGCATCGTTGATGCCGTCGCCGACCATCGCGACTTGGTGCCCCGCTTCCTGAAGCTTTTTCACTTCGGCCGCTTTGCCTTCCGGCAGCACTTCGGCCAATACGTCGGCTTCTTCGATGCCGGCCTGTTGGGCAATGGCGCGTGCCGTCGCCAGATTGTCGCCGGTAATCATCATGACGCGCAGCCCCATGCCGCGCAGACGGCGGATCGCTTCGGGCGAAGATTCCTTGAGCGTATCGGCGACCGCGACTACCCCGGACAGGCGGCCGTCCACGGCAATCAGCATCGCCGTTTTGCCTTCGCTCTCCAGGTGCTCCATGTCCGGAAGCGCTTGGGAAGCGTCGATCCCGCGTTCACCCATCAGGCGGCGGGTACCGACAAGCAGTTCGGCGCCGGCGACTGCGGCGGCGATGCCGTAGCCGGGCAGCGATTCGAATCGTTCCGCCTGCGGCAGGACGATTCCGCGTTCGCCGGCTCCGCGGACCAGAGCTTCGGCCAGCGGGTGCTCGGAAGCATTCTCCGCCGCGCCGACGAGCGCCAGGAGTTCATTCTCCCGGCTTCCGCCATAGACGATGACATTCGTCAGTTCCGGTTTGCCTTTGGTAATCGTACCGGTCTTGTCCAGCACGACCGTATCGACTTTCTGCGCGGCTTCAAGATGCTCTCCGCCTTTGAACAGAATCCCAAACTCCGCCGCCCGGCCGGAACCGGCCATGATCGAAGTCGGGGTCGCAAGCCCCAATGCGCAGGGGCAGGCGATCACGAGTACCGCGATCGCTTTCTCCAAGGCTTCGGAGAAAGCGCCCGGCTCTACCGCGAAATACCAGACGAGGAACGTTACGGCCGCGATGCCGACCACGATCGGCACGAAAATGCCGGAGATCACGTCGGCCATCCGCTGGACCGGCGCTTTGGAGCCCTGGGCCTCTTCGACGACGCGCACGATCTGCGCAAGCGCCGTATCCCGGCCGACCTTGGTTGCACGCATCAGCAGGGAACCGTTCTTGTTGATCGTCGCTCCCGTGACGGCGGATCCCGCTTCCTTGTCGACCGGCAGGCTCTCGCCGGTCAGCATCGATTCGTCGACGGACGAGCGGCCTTCGGTCACGACTCCGTCCACGGGAATCTTCTCGCCCGGACGGACACGGACGATATCGCCGGGTACCACTTCGGAGACTTCCACTTCGGTCTCGACTCCGCCCCGAATGACGATCGCCGTCTTGGCCTGCAGTCCCATCAGGCTGCGGATCGCTTCGGACGAGCGCCCTTTGGCCCGGGCTTCAAACCACTTGCCGACGAGAATCAGCGTAATCAGGACTGCGCTGGTCTCGAAATACAATTCCGGCGCGCCGCTTCCGCCCATCCCTTCCATGCCTTCCATGCCGGCCATCGCGCCCGATCCGCCGTCGAGCTGCCAGCGGATCGACAGATAGAGGCTGTAGAAGTAGGCGGCCGATGTGCCGAGCACCACCAATACATCCATGTTGGCGCTGCGGTTGCGCAGCGCTTTATAGGCGCCGACGTAGAACGGCCAACCGATGACGAGCTGTACCGGCGTTGCAAGCGCCAGCTGGAACCAGGGATTCATGAACAATTCGGGCACGTAGAGAAACGACGTGAACGAGAAGTGACCGGCCATCGCCCACAGCAGGGGCAGCGACAGCAGCGCGGAGATCAGCACCCGGGTTACGCGCTTGCGTTCTTCCCCGCCGCGGTCGCGCGCCTGACCGTCCTCTTTGAGTTTCGCTTCGTAGCCCAGCTGCTGCACCTTGCGCATAATATCCGCCGGAGCCATCGCTCCCGGCGAATATTCCACATGCGCCGTCTCCAGTGCCAGGTTGACGCTTGCGCTGAGCACGCCCGGCATCCGGTTCAGGCCTTTCTCGATCCGCGTGGAACAGGCCGCGCAGGTCATCCCGGTAATATCGAAGTCCGACGTTTCTTTGACCGTGCCGTAGCCGAGCGATTCGATCTTGTGTTCGATCTCCGCCGGGCTCGTTTCTTTGGGATCGTAATCGATCGAAGCTTTCTCGAGCGCCAGATTGACGTTGGCTTCGGCGACTCCGGGCATCCGGTTCAGGCCTTTCTCGATCCGGTTGGCGCAGGCGGCACAGGTCATCCCGCTGATCTGAAGCGTGGTCTGCTGCGTACGTCCGCGTTCGGGCGCAGATTTTGTTTCGGTGGGTACCGTCATCCTGTTGACCTCCCTTTAATTTTACCCCTGGGGGGTATATTTCGATGAAAATAAAAAGGCCGTTCGCGCTGCATTTAAATCTAACGAATCGTCATCACGTTATCTGCCGTTTTTACGTAGTTCTCTTACTCTAACGAATCGCAGTCACGCTATTTATTCCTTTTCTCGCTTACCCGACCTTTTTCGGACGATTAGCGTGATCTGGATTCGCTAAATCCGCAAAACCTCCAGATCGGCCAAATAACGTTACCCCGATTCGTTAGCCCAAGATTACTGCCAACCGCCGCGTTCGAGCAGGGCGAACCTCACATGAAAGCAAAAATCCGGACGAAGCTTTTATGAAGCGGCGTCCGGACGGCTCGATCGTATTACACGACGTCGTAGCCCTGGTCTTCAATCGCGGCTTTGATCGTATCGAGGTTGACGGCGGATTCGTCGTACGAGATGTCTACCGTTTTTGCGCCCAGATCGACTTTGCCTTCGGCTCCGGCTTCTTTGACGGCTCCTTCGACAGCTTGGACACAGTGGTTGCAGGACATGCCTTCGACGTTAAGGGTTGTAGTTTGCATGGGTGGTTCCTCCTTGGGAGATTGGATTTGTTTGGTATGAAATGAAGCGTAAAAGTGAATAGGGTGAAAGGTACTTTGAGCACGTGTTCACACCTTCCATCCCTCATCGGAACCGCTCCCGGGATACCTTGGATAACCGGTTAGACCGTCCGGTTTTCCAAGCTCTGATTGGAAGGAGCTGAAGGCGGGATGGAAGGTCTTACTTCAACAGTTTATTCACGGTGATCAGCAGCTCATCGATCACTTCGGTCTCTCCGGCTTCGATCCGTTCGATTACGCAGCTCTTCATATGACCTTCGAGGAGCAGCCGGCCGACGCTGTTCAGCGCGGACTGGGCGGCGGCGATCTGGTTCAGCACATCGTCGCAGTAGGTATCTTTCTCGATCATCCCTTTGATGCCGCGAATCTGGCCTTCGACGCGGTTCAGACGGGAAACGAGATTGTTCTTGGTTTGGTCGGAGTGATGGCTCTTTCTTGGCAGTTTGCCGTCTTCTCCGGGAATATGGCAGCTCTCGATTTCTGGCGCCACTTCGGTTTGTTTCTGAATCGCCATAGGCTCACTCCTTCTTCGCTGCAGCTTGGTTCCTGTTGGAACGTCTGCGACGAGCGGCTTTGGTTCAAGCTCTGTCCTTATCATAATATACCCCCATAGGGTATGTAAAGCCCCAAATTAAATTTTCTTCGCCAAACCTTGCTTGCGGAGTCCGGATTCGCCGCTTACCCCCGGGGGGTACCTTTTTTTTCTAAACAGGCGCGCGGGTATCACGGAAGTTCATTCGCCTTGATCGAGACAAGCTTCCGGAACCGCTTCACGCAAATTTCTTTTTCCCGGCTCCGCATTCCTGCTACAATGAAAGTCGGACTTTACAGCTAAGGAGCGAATACGATGGCACAGCTTTTTTTTAAATACGGGGCAATGAACAGCGGGAAATCGATCGAAATTCTCAAAGTCGCCCATAATTACGAAGAACAAAACAAAAACGTCCTCATCTTCACCTCCGGTATCGACGACCGCGACGAAGTGGGCCATGTCTCTTCCCGGATCGGAATGAAGCGCGAAGCGATCTCCGTTTATGCGGATACCGACTTGTATGAAGAAGTGAAAAATTACCACGGACAAAAGATCAGCTGCGTCCTGTTCGACGAAGTGCAGTTCGTAACCAAAGAGCAGGTGCTTCAGATGACGCGGATCGTGGACGAGCTGAATATCCCGGTCATGGGCTTCGGTCTCAAAAACGACTTCCGCAACGAGCTCTTCGAAGGCAGCCAATACATGCTTCTGTATGCGGACAAAATCGAGGAAATGAAAACGATCTGCTGGTTCTGCGAACGCAAAGCGACCATGGCGCTGCGGGTCGACGAGAACCGCAAACCGCTGTACACCGGGGAACAGATCCAGATCGGCGGCAACGACCGCTACTTCCCCGTCTGCCGCAAATGCCACGCCAATCCGCCCTTGTAACCGCCGCTTCCGCCCAGGTTGCGGCGTTCCGGACAGAACCGGCCCTTTGTCGCAGCGTACCCGAGCGATAAGGAGCCGGTTTTTGCGTGTGCGGCAATTCGGCTCTTCGGGAGCTGCCGGTGTCTTCGCCTTCTCCGGGGTCCGCCTTCGGACCGCGGCGCATCTCGGGTCCCGGCGCCCGCATTATCCGCACCGGCAGAACCACGTTAAGATGTGCGGCCGCAAGACCCGTATGCACGCTCCCTTGGGCATAGCGGGCAAGACCCGCGGAGCAGCCCCGGTTTCGGCCGGGTCGTCCGCAAATTGTTCGTTTTACGCAGGGGTTCTTTGTGTCAGCGCTCTTCGTAACGGGTAAAACAGGGCAACCGATAGGTCTTTCGTTGTTTCCCTTCTTTTTATTCCAATCTTACGGAGGTACAGACCCATGCAGCCCTATTCCAATTCCGGTTCGCCGGATGCAAGCCGTCCCGAAGACCGACTGCCCGAAGACGTAACCTATCTGCGTACGATGATCTCGAATGTCGTGATGATCGGCGTGCCCGGCAGCGGCAGTTGGGTACTCGTCGACACCGGCATGCCCGGTTCCGCGTCCAAGATCATGAAGGCCGCCAGGGAACGCTTCGGCAGCGAGAAGCCGTTGGCAATTCTGCTGACACACGGACATTTCGATCATACCGGCTCTATTCAAGACTTGATGGAACTTTTCCCGGATCTTCCCGTATACGCCCATGAACTCGAAATTCCGTTCCTGACCGGCAAAGCCGATTATCCGCCGGGCGACCCGACCGTCGGCGGAGGTCTGATGGCCGCTTCGGCTCCGCTGTATCCCAACAAGAGCATCGATCTCGGTGCCCGCGTCCAACCGCTTCCGCAAGACGGGAGCGTACCGTTCCTTCCCGGTTGGCACTGGCTGCATACGCCGGGTCATTCCGAGGGCCATATCTCGCTGTTCCGCAGCCTCGACGGTACGCTTGTAGCCGGAGACGCCTTTATCACGGTCAAGCAGGAATCCGCCCTGGCCGTGCTGACCCAGCGCCGCGAGATTCACGGTCCGCCAACCTACTTTACGCCGAACTGGGAAGCGGCCCGTACCTCGGTCGCGCGTCTTGCCGCGCTGCGCCCGGCTTCGGCCGTTACCGGACACGGCGAGCCGATGGCGGGAGCGGAACTGAACGAAGGACTCGAACGGCTGCACCACGACTTCGATCGTCTTGCCGTGCCGGCCAGCGGCCGCTACGTGGATTCGGCGCATATCGATCCGGAAGCTTGAAGGCCCAAAAGTGACTCGACTTCCATTTTTATCTCGTTTCCTCTAACCGGTGTCCATAGACCTGCATTCGAGCTGTAACCAGCTTCCGGATTCAGGTAAACGGACACCTTTTTATATTGTATATATTTACGATGTATTTTTTTACATATAAAACAATAAAATTGAAAAAATATAATATCTATTTCCCTGCCTACCGATAGTATAGTAAAGAAAAATAATTTCGACAATTTTAGACTTTAAGAAAAAAGAGGGCACGCTATTTTTTGTTTGCGAAGCCAAGGAGGCCTATATCATGAAAAATTTAAACGTGCGCTGGAAAGTTTTAGTACTCACTTTCATTGCCGCGCTTCTGCTCGCCGCAATCGGCTACAGCGGATACGATGCAACGAAGAAACTTGCCGACGCCTCCGAACGGATGTATAACGAAACCGTGAAAGTGATGGCGATTCTCGACGAGGTTCGGTCCAACAACCTTGCCAGACAGTCGATCGCGCTCGAAATGATCGTAACCTCGGACGATACTATCGTAAAGAGACTGCAAGACGAGCTTCTTCAAACCAAAGAAGCCAACGACGCTCTGTACGAACAAATCGAATCCTCGCGAATGTCGCCGGAGATGAGCAAGCAGTACGGCATGTTCCAAACCATTTTGCCGGACTACCGCACTGCAATCGATAAAGTGGTCGCCCTCGCCGAAAACGGCGAAAACGATCAAGCGTACGGCGTGTTCGAGAAAATCGTACAGCCTCTTCGGGTGGAAATGAACGGCAAGCTGAAAACAATCTCGGAACTTCAGGCCCGCGAAGCGGAAACCAACAGCCAAAAAGCCATGGCTCTCAAAGCTGGTTCCCTTGTCTTGATTCTCTCTCTGCTTATCGGAGGCTTGATCCTGCTGCTCGTCACCGGTTACTTGATCGCTCGCGCCATATCGAATCCGCTGCGCAATATCCAGCAGTTGATGCAGAATGCCGAGAACGGCGATCTTACGGTGCGGGCGGATTACGTTTCCCGCGACGAGATCGGCCTGCTGTCGGCTTCGTTCAACGGCATGATCGGCGGCCTGCGCGTCATTATTCAAAAAGTGGACGAAAGCGCCGTGACGCTGTCCGCCTCCGCGCAGCAATTGACCGCAAGCGCCGAACAGACTTCCGTAGCTTCCGGGCATATCGCTTCTTCGTCGGGTCAACTGTCCGACGGCTTCGAGACGCAAACGCAGTCCGTGGCGGAAGTGACGAATTCTGCCGAACAGCTTGCCGATAACATGAATAATATCCGCGGAGGCAGCGAGTCGATCGCGGAATTGGCCGGACACACGGAAAGTTCGGCTCGCGACGGACTGAACGAAGTCCAAGACGTCCTGCGCCAGATGCAGGATATCGAGTCGAGCGTCGGACATGCCGGTTCGGTCATCGTTTCCCTTGAGCGGCAAATCGAAGATATCGACATGCTCGTCTCCGCGATTCAGCAGGTCGCCAAACAGACCAACCTGCTGGCGCTCAATGCCTCCATCGAAGCGGCGCGCGCCGGCGAAGCCGGCAGAGGCTTCGACGTGGTCGCCCAGGAGATCCGCAAACTGGCCGAGTCGGCCGCGCAGTCCGCTTCGGAAATTACCGAAACCGTCCGTTCCGTGCAGGGTGAAAGCCGCAAAGCCGTCGTTTCCATGGACGAAGCTGCCGGACGGGTCAAGCACGGCGTGGAAGGCGCGGGCCGCGTGTCCGAATCGTTCGCCGCGATCCAGCAGTCGATTGCGGACGTTTCCGGCCGGATCGGCCAGATCTCGCATACCATCGCTTCCGCTTCCGGCCAATCGACCGAGATCGGACGCGCGATGCAGAGTATCAGCCGGGTAACCGAGCAAGGCGCAGCCGGCCTTCAGGAAGTCAGTGCCGCAAGCGAAGAACAGCTGTCCACGATGGAAGAAGTGAACGGCTCCGCCCGCCACCTTTCCCGTCTGGCCGAAGAGCTCCAGCAGGAAATGACCAAGTTCACGCTGTAATACCTTTCATGGTCAACCTGTGCCATCCGTCTGCGGCTGTTGCGCATATAACGAAAAAACCGGCAGAAGTTTCTGCCGGTTTTTTCTGCTTTGCAAATCCGTTTTTAAAACAGCCGACAGACGCAGAGAAAGCCGCATTCGGAAATTAGGGCCTTTCCGCGAAATGCCCCGCTTTCTAAAACTCCCGCCTCAATATCGAATACAATTCCGAATCGTGAAACGCGCCTTTGAAAAACAAATGCTCTCTCATCCGTCCTTCCCGCTGCATCCCGATTCGCTTCATCACATTGGCGGAAGCTTCGTTTGCCGGGCGGCAGGTCGCGTAAATGCGGTGCACGCCCAGTTCTTCGAAGCCCATCCGAAGCAGCGCAAAAGCCGCTTCCGACGCGTAGCCGCTTCCCCAGAAGCGCGGATTGAACGTGTAGCCGATCTCCGCGTTGAAACCGGCTTTGTGAATGCCGCAGCCGCCGATCAGCTCCCCGCCGTCTTTTAACGTCACTACGAGTTCATAGCTCGTCCGGGGCTGTTCCTGCCGCATTTCGATCATCTGCGCCACGTACCCGCGGGTCTCTTCCTCCGTATTGGGCCCCCACATGGAGTGACGGACCACATCCGGATCGGACGAATACTCATGAATGGCGGCCCAGTCTTCCAGCACGGGGTCCCGCAGGATCAGTCTTTCTGTCCGGATCGTCGTTTGCATGCTTTTTCCTCCTTGCTCCCGGGCCGATTCAATCTTTCGGGACGTTCTTGTCATCAAGAAACCAGGGCGATTCCCCGTCAAAAAGACCTCGATCAATAAAAACGCTTTTCAATACTTTTTTTTCCGTTTTTTCGGAAAGGCATACCTTGACCGCTTCGCTTCCCAACGAATGCAGTCGAAAATCGATAGTCGGTATATTCAACGCCCTGCTGATCGTAAGGTTATCCTGCCCGATGACGATAGGCGGCTTTTTTCGTTGGGAAGAAAAATAGGTGAGCATCCCTGCGGCAATTTCGTCGCTGTTCGCGAAACAGCACTCGACGTTCTCCTCCAAAGAATCGAAATATTCGGCCGCCTTTATTCCATCTTCGAAAGTACGGCAGTTCGAGAAGGTATAACGCTCGGAAAAACGGTCCACCGTTCGAGAGAATGTCCGAAAAACTTCGGTGGCTCCGACGCTGCTGAGCGGTCCCCTGCTGAAAGTGATGGCAAAAGTTCCGATCCCTCGCTTCTTCAAACGTTCCAGTATCGGTTCATAAGCTTTTCGGCGTTCCAACACGACGGAAGAAAGGGCGGACTCTCCGTTATTTTCGCAGCTGACGATATTTCCGAATTTCCGAAACTTTTCTATGGTTTTATAATCGTTGGCGGCAGACGTGATGATCATCCCGTCATATTCTTTTGCCGTCAGCATTTTCAAATAAGCCAATTCCAATTCTTTATCGTAATTGGTAGGCAAAAAGGTGACCCGATAACCGTTTTTAAAACTTTCCGAAATAATGGAGCTTATAATTTTGTCGTAGTAATGATTGGACGCTTCATAAGGTACGATCACGCCCAAACTGAAACTCTTCCCGATGCTCAAACTTACGGCTTTGCTGTTCGGAATATAGTCCAGCTCTTTGGCCGCTGCAAAAATTTTCTCGCGGGTCGATTGCGAAATCCGGGGCTTGTTATTCAATGCCCGGGAAACGGTAGAAATCGAGTATCCCGTAATCTTTGCGATATGCCTGATATTTACCATAAAGCTGCCTCCTCTTCCCTCATACCGGCTTCATTATTCTACCATGATATCCACTGCCCGAAAAAAAAGTCTTGACGCGAAACGCGTTGCGCAAACTACACTTCAAGCATGCAATCGACATAGATCATACTCACCCAAGAAGGGAAGGAACAAAAATGATGAAATATCTTCAAAGCATCGGTCGGTCGTTGATGCTGCCTGTGGCCGTACTGCCGGCTGCGGCTATCTTGATGGGGATCGGGTATTGGATAGATCCTTCGGGTTGGGGGGCGGGCAACCCGGCTGCCGCTTTCTTGATCAAGGCCGGATCTTCCATTATCGACAACATCCCGATTTTGTTTGCGGTAGGGATCGCGCTCGGCATGTCGAAAGGCAGGGACGGCGCGGCTGCTTTGAGCGGTCTGGTCGCTTACCTGGTGGTCACGACCCTGCTCTCCACGAATACCGTAGCACTGCTGCAGGGCATCGACGCCGCAAACGTGGATCCCGCGTTCGGCAAAATCGAAAATGCGTTTATCGGCATCCTTTCGGGTATCTCGGCATCGGTCATGTTCAACCGGTTCAGCCATGTCCAACTGCCGGCCGCTTTGGCTTTCTTTAGCGGAAAACGCCTCGTTCCGATCCTCACTTCCGCTTTAATGATTCTCGTTTCGGCGGTCTTGTACTTCGTGTGGCCCGCCGTTTATACGGGTTTGGTTTCTTTCGGCGAAACGATCAGCACGATGGGCGCTTTGGGCGCGGGGATCTACGGATTCTTGAACAAGCTGTTGATTCCGATCGGCCTGCACCACGCGCTCAATTCCGTATTCTGGTTCGACGTGGCCGGGATCAACGATATCGGCAATTATTGGGCCGGTACCGGAGTGAAAGGAATTACGGGCATGTATCAAGCCGGATTCTTCCCGATCATGATGTTCGGTCTGCCTGCGGCGGGACTCGCGATGTATCATACGGCAAAAACGGCAAGGAAAAAGCAGATCGCTTCCCTGATGCTGGCCGGCGGCTTCGCTTCGTTTTTCACCGGAGTCACGGAACCTATTGAATTCGCTTTCATGTTCGCGGCTCCGCTGCTGTACGGCATTCATGCCGTATTGACCGGTATCTCCCTGGCGATCGCCGCCGCTTTCCATTGGACCGCGGGTTTCGGTTTTAGCGCGGGACTGGTCGATTTCGTTTTAAGTTCGCGGTTGCCCATGGCCAACCAACCTTATATGCTGCTGCTCCAAGGCGCGGTCTTCTTCGCTATCTATTATGTCGTATTCCGGTTCCTGATCGTAAAGTTCAATATCAAAACCCCGGGACGGGAAGATGACGTCGAAGAAGCCGAAACGGCCGACAGCGAAGCGAAAACGACGCTGCAAACGGACAGCACAGGAAACAAATTCGCCGCGATGGCCCATACGATCTATGAAGGATTGGGCGGAAAACAAAACATTACGTCGATCGACAATTGCGTCACCCGTTTGAGGGTGGAAGTCCAGGATTCGTCCGCGGTCGATCAGGGCAAGATCAAAGCCACGGGCGTTCCCGGGGTCGTCGTGACCGGAAAAAACAGTATTCAAGTCGTGATCGGAACGCAGGTTCAATTCGTAGCCGACGAAGTTAAAAAGATTCACGAAACCCGGTAAAAGAAAGGAGTTTCGCGATGAAAAGGATATTGGACTGCACGGCATCGGATTTCCTGCAAATGAAAGGCCAAGAGTTGAAGCAGTCGATCGCCGCTTCCGAAGGCAGGGTGATTCTGGCGGAGACCATGACTTCCGTGGCGCCGCTGTATCCGAGCGTCACCAATGCCGAACTCGCTGCCGCCTTCGGCGCGGACTTGCTGCTGCTGAATTTGTTCGACGTCTTCGACCCGTCGGTCGCAGGATACGAGTGCAACGGAAACGAATCGGTCGTTCGGCAAATAAAAAAATTGACGGGACGCCCCGTGGGCTTGAATCTGGAACCCGTCGATCCCGAAGCGCGGCAAATCGAAACGCTGGACACCGTATCGCAAGGACGGACCGCCACCGAAGAATCGCTGAAGGAAGCGAAAAAGCTGGGATTCGATTTCGTATGCTTGACGGGAAACCCGAAAACGGGAGTCACGAACAACGCAACCCTTTCAGCCATAAAAAAGGCTCGCGAAGTGTTCGGCGGAGACGGTTTGATCATTGCGGGAAAAATGCACGGTGCCGGAGTGGCGAACGAAACCGGCAGCCGTATCATTGCCGATAGCGACATCCTAAGCTTCATTGAGGCGGGCGCCGATATCATCTTGTTGCCGGCTCCAGGAACCGTGCCGGGAATCACGCTGGAGTCCAGCGAGAAGCATGTTCGCCTGGTCCACTCCAGAGGCGCGCTGGCCATGCTCGCGATCGGCACCAGCCAAGAAGGCTCGGACGAAGAAACGATCCGCCGGATCGCTTTGAACAGCAAGATGGCCGGTGCGGACATTTGCCATATCGGCGATACCGGCTTCTATGGAATCGCCGTTCCCGAAAACATCATGACATATTCGATCGCCGTTAGAGGAAGACGTCATACTTACGTAAGAATGGCTTCTTCGAGCCTTCGCTAGGCACGTCCCGATAAGGACCCTGCCGCCAAGAACTGCGTACGCAAAAAGCACTTTCCCTATTCGGGAAAGTGCTTTTTTTCATCCAGCAGAACTTGCGCCTATGCGCGAAACGCGCTTATTTCGAAGCTTCGTAAGCGGCCAGAGCTTCTTTGACCTTGGCAGGGTCCGCCGTCAGCACGTTGCCGGTATCGACGAGCGGGCTGACCGTGGAAGCCGCTTTGATCTTGTTGCCTTCGTAGAACTGCAGGATTTCGTCCTGGTTGATCGAGTACAGCACGGCTTTGCGCAGGTCGGCGCTCTTGCCGATCGGACGGTTCTCCGCGGTGTTGAACAGCAGGTAGCTGACGGCGTTGCTTTCAATCTTCTGGAGCTGCAGCTTGGCGTCGCCTTCGACTACGGAAAATTTCGTTTCCGGTACGCCGTAATACGAGTAGATCTCGCCGCTGCGCAGAGCGGCCAGGGCGCTGTCGGCATCGGCGATAAAGCGGACCGAAATATTGGAGATCTTCGGCTCGTTCTCCGTGCCCGGCATGTAGGCCGGATTCTTGACGAACTTCGCGTCGTAATCGTTCTTGGTCGTCAGGATATACGGGCCGCTGGCATACAGCGTGTTGTTGTAGGCCGCGCCTTCCGTAACGGTATTCTGGTCGCCGTAAGGGATATCCTTGGTGACGTCGAACTTGGCTACATCATACGTGTTGATGCTTTCGACCTGCTTCTTCGAGACAATACCCGCGGATTGGTGGCCCAGGTAGTTCAGGACCTGCGGGAAAGGCTCGGTCGTGGTCAGCTTGACGACCTGATATTTGCCGGATGCGTTGTCGGCCTGCTTCTTGTCCGCGACAAGTGCGGAGATCGGCGTGTCGAGCCCTTTCTCAAGCGCTTCGCGGACCGTTCCGCCGTCTGTCGTCTTGACGGAATCGAGTTCCGACAGATCGGAGACGGCTTCGACCGTCTTGATATGTTCGTGCAGCGAATACGTGCGGTGATCCGGCACGGAGTCTTTGTTTTTCGCGCGGTCCAGCGCGAAGATCACGTCGTCCGCTCCTACGCGCTCGCCGGTATCGACGGCTTTGCCGTCTTCGACTTTGGCAAAGTTGATATCGTCGCGCAGGATGAAGTAATAATCCGAGTTGCCGTCGGCGATACTGAAGTTGCGCGACAGCGAACCGTCGGAGGTAATCTTGTCGTCGTCGGTCAAGTTGATCAGGCGCACATACATATTCGTATTGAGCGTATTGATCGAACCGTCGTTGCCTTTGATCGGATCAAGCGAAGTCAGCGTCGATATGGCCTGTGTCAGCACCAGCGGCTCGGACGCATTTTTCGCGGCGTCTTTGAATTCGATATCTTCCCAGGCCAGGGCGCGGGATTTGGACAGACGGACGGACTCCGGATTCAGGATATCCTTGTTGATCGCCTGGCTCTTGAGCGAGATGTACAGCGGCGCGATATACGCATTGTCGAAGACGAGCTTCTGCTCGAGTTCCTTGTACGTCGCCGCGTAATCTTCCGGCGATTCGGTCGCCGCTTTGTCGATCAGCTTGTCGATCTCGGAATCGGCCAGGATGCTGTAATCGCCGCCCGTCTTGAACAGCGAACGCACCGCGTAGTCCGGGTTGCCGGTTACGGTCGTCCAGCTCGACAGCGCGGCGTCATAGTTGCCGGCATCCTGCTGGGCTTTGAAGCTGCCGTAGTCCGGCTGCAGGTTCAGCTTCACGTTGAAGCCGTTCTTGGTAAGCTGGTCGCGAATGATATTGACGTCCGCTTCCTGCGAAGTCATCGCCAGCAGTTCGATATCCACCGGAGCGGCTGTTGTGGGCTCGGCGGCGGCCTCTTCGCCCTTGTCCGCCGTCCCGGCGGCCGGAGCGGCCGTATCGGACTTCGTTTTGACAGACGAGCAGCCCGCCAGTACCAGCAGCAGAGCCAGCAGCAGCACGGTCAGCGTCTTGGTGAACTTGTAAGATTTACGCATGTTTTTCTCCCCCTCCATGAGTGTGAAGCTGTGTATGTTTGTCCGAAGCCAAGCCGCGTTCTTTTGCCGATTTCTCCAGGTTTAGTCCAGTTTCGGGTCCAGCGCATCGCGCAGCCCGTCGCCCAGAAAGTTGAACGAGAGGACGAGTGCGATGATCGCAAGACCCGGATAGACGGCCAGATAAGAGTTCGTTTCCAGATACGCGCTGCCGAGCTTCAGAATGTTGCCCCATTCGGGAATGTGCGGCTCCACGCCGAGTCCCAGATAGCTGAGACTGCTGGTAGAGATGACGGCCGTGCCGATGGTCAGTGTCGCTTTGACGATCATCGGAGCCATGGCGTTCGGAACGATATGTTTGAAAATAATCGACAGGCTGCCGGAACCGAAAGCCCGCGCCGCATCGACGAATTCGTAGGTGGACACCATCATGACGTTGGCGCGCATCGTCCGGGCGTACGTCGGAATGGCTCCCACGCTGAGCGCGAGGATCAAGTTCATCGTGTTCGCGCCGAACGCCGCAATAATCGCGATCGCCAGCAGAATGCCGGGAATCGAATACAGGATGTCGAGTGCCCGCATGATGATATTGTCCGTACGGCGGCCGTAATATCCGGACACCGCACCGAGGATTCCGCCGATCACGAACGGAATGAGCGTGGATACGGCGCCGACGATCAGCGAGATGCGGGCTCCGAACACGATCCGCGAGAACAAATCGCGGCCGAAGTTGTCGGTCCCAAGCGGATAAGCCAGGCTCGGCGTCTGCAGGATCGCGCCGTAATTGTTCTCGACCGCCATCCCGTAATCGAAGGTGAACAAACTGGATACGGACAGCGAGAACAGGAAGAAGATGAAGAACATCCCCAGCATCGACGTGGTGCCTCTCGACAACCGGTCGATCGCGTCTTCCCATCTCGGGGAAGCCGGCGATTTCTGGCTGCGGATCTTCGCCAGCAGCACGATGCCGAGCAGCAGCGCGAACAGATTGCCGGTCGCGGCGGTCAGGATCAACGCAAGCGCGAGCCAGGTCATACGGGGCGGCACGGCGTTACGCTTGACGAACGCGGCGATCAGGATCAGCGTCAGCAGATGGAATCCGGCTACGATCAGCAGCACCAGCATGCCGAGCGGGAACGTATCCGCGACGTACGGCTTGAACAGGTTGAGCGCCGATACCGCGATGACGCCGATCTGGGTGAGCAGCATGTACCCGGCAAACACGTACTCCGGCGTTTTGACCTTTTTGATCAATTGGAATGCGGCGGCGGCCGCGAACACATTGCCGGTCGCGAGGCTGAGCAGCTGCACCCAGCCGAGCGCCCGCGTTCGGCCCTTGATTCGCCCCGTGGTCGCCAGGTCGCGCCGGATCAAGAGAGCGATCAGAATCTGCATCAGCGTGAAAAAAGCATACGCGGCGGCGATCGTCATGACCGCGGGCTTGACCGTTCCGGCGGCGTAATCGAACGCGTTGGCCAGCAGGAGCAGCGTCAGCAGCAGCGAAGCGACCCAGGCGAAGCCGGCCTGTGCGTATTCGGACGAAGATTTGGCTCCGCCGGCATCGGGTCCCGACGGGGAAGAACCTGCGGCCGAAGGTTCGGTAACCGATAATTCGGACATGTCGCATGTCCCCCTTTGTCTAATATTGCTTCATCTTGGTCCGGATTCTCGGATCGATAAAGGCGTACATGACGTCGATAATGACGTTGACGAGCGAGATCGCGATCGCCGTGTAGACGACGCCGCCCATGACGGCCGGAATGTCCGGCACGAACTGCTTGTCGACGATGTAGCTGCCGAGGCCGCTGATATTGAATACCTTCTCCGTAATGGCCGCTCCGCCCAGCATCCCGCCGAACTGAAGGCCGACCACGGTCACGATCGGAATGAGGGCGTTGCGTACCGTATGCTTCATTAATACGGTGCTGCGTCCGAGCCCTTTGGCTTTGGCGGTCAGGATATAATCTTCGTTCATGACCTCAAGCGTCGAGGAGCGAGTCATCCGCGCCACCGCTGCCGTCAGGCCCGTGCCGAGCACGACGACCGGCATGATGAACGACAGCAGATTGCCCGGCGTATACGTCGCCGGCAGCCAGCCGAGCTTGATCGAGAAGCCGAGAATGAACACGAGGCCCTGCCAGAAGTTCGGGACGGACAATCCGATCAGCGCGATGAACATGAAGCTGTAGTCGAGCCAGGAACCGCGGCGCGCCGCGGACAGGATGCCGATCGGCAGCGCCACCAGCAGCGCCAGCGCCAGCGAGACCGAGGCCAGCGTCAGCGTGACCGGGAACTTGCGCATGATGGTCGAAGCGACGTCTTCGTTGCCCGCGAACGACTTGCCCAGATCCAGCGTCAGTACGCCGCGGATATTGTCCCAGAGCTGGGCCAGGTACGGCCGATCCAGTCCGTAGATCCGGTTAAACGTATCGATCTGCTCGGCGGTAGCCGTCTCGCCGAGAATATTGGCGGCGGGATTCATCGGAGACAGATGCAGGATCGTGAATACGAGAGCCGAGACGCCCACGACCACGAACAGCGTCATGAGCAGCCGTTCGAATATGTATTTCGAGTAGGCATTGCTGTACAGAAGCATCAATGCGGCCATCGGCAGTCCGAGGATCGCCGCAAGTACCGCGAAGAACGGATTGCCGATCAGCGATTCGAACGCCGCCGCGTAATCGCTGCGAGCCACGCCGCCGGTTCGGGCCCGTTCGGCCGTGATCTGGTCGGCCCGGGCCTGCAGCCGTTCTTCGGCTCTGCGGTTCACTTCCCGCTCCGTCTCCTTCGCGTTCGCGGACTGTTTGAAGAAGCGCTGCTTCTCCGCCAACTGCCGGGCGAAGTCTTCCTTGAGTCCTTTTTCCCAACCGGACTGCCGAAGTTCCTCGAGTACCGAAGCCCGCAGTGCCGCATATCCGCCGCTGCCGCGCCGGGCAAGCCATACGGCAAGCACAATCAGGTTGACGGGTGCCCCAAGCAGCAGCATCCAGAAGCGGTAACCGGGAATACCAAGCATTTTGCGATACAGCCGCCCAATTGGCACCTGCCAGGGCGAACGTCTATTTTTTTGTGCCGCCTCCATAAAAAACTTGCCTCCCAAAACGTTGTAAATGTATAATTCGTTCATAACGTTTAATTCCGATTGAACTACTCGTATTTATAAGTCGTATTTTAGGGTTCTTTCTCCCCTAAAGTCAAGACATCCGAAAACATTTTTGATCATGGAATATACTGGAATACATAACGGGGGCCTGCGGGAATGGAGAAACTGTTGCAAGTCAGCAATCTGCGCGTCTCGTTCGCGGCGCGCGAAACGGAGACCGAAGCGGTGCGGGGAGTCAGCTTCGAGCTGCGCAAAGGGGAAACGCTCGGAATCGTCGGCGAATCGGGCAGCGGCAAGAGCGTCACGGCAAGAGCGATCATGCGCCTGCTGCCGGAAGCTTCCGCGCGCGTCAAGAGCGGCGAGATCCTGTTTCTGGGACAAAACCTAGCGCAGAAAACGAGAAAAGAAATGGAACAGATCCGCGGAAAAGAGATCGGCATGATCTTCCAGGACCCGATGACGTCGCTCAATCCGACGCTGCGCATCGGCGAGCAGATCGCCGAGACGCTACGCAAGCACCGCAAAATGTCCAAGCGCGAAGCCCGCGCCGAAGCGGTGGAAATGCTCAAGCTGGTCGGAATCCGCGACCCCGAGACCCGCTTCAATCAATATCCGCACGAATTCTCCGGCGGCATGCGCCAGCGCGCGATGATCGCGATCGCCCTCGCCTGCCGGCCGTCGCTGCTGATCGCCGACGAGCCGACGACCGCGCTCGACGTTACCATTCAGGCGCAGATCCTGAATGTAATGAAGCAGATGCAGGAAAAGCTCGGCACGTCGATCGTCCTGATTACGCACGACCTGGGCGTCGTCGCCGGCATGTGCGACCGCGTCGTCGTCATGAAAAGCGGCGAAATTGTGGAAGAAGGCACGACGGCAGAACTTTTTGCCAATCCGCGGCATCCGTATACGAAAAAGCTGCTGAACGCGCTGCCGAGGCTTGATGAGCCGAAAAAGCCCAAGCGGGCGCGGGCGGTTTTGGCGGGAGAGCCTTCCTCTGCAGCAGCCGGCGGCAGAAGCGGCGTCGCGGCGGGAGCGGCTTCCTCTTCGAATGAACACGCGGCGCACGGGACTTCGGGGAATGCTTTCGCCGACTCTCCTCCCCTGCTCGAAGTCCGTTCGCTGCAGCAGCATTTCAACCTGGGCAAAGGCCGTACGCTGCGCGCCGTCAACGATATCAGCTTCTTTATCCGCGAAGGCGAGACGCTTGGCATGGTCGGCGAATCCGGCAGCGGCAAATCGACGACCGGCCGGGCGATTCTGCGTCTGCACGAGCCGACGGGCGGCGACGTGCTGTATCGCGGCATGGCCGTCAACCGGCTGTCGCCCAAAGAAATGAAGCTGATGCGCCGCGAGATGCAGATGATCTTCCAGGACCCGTATGCCTCGCTCAATCCGCGGCTCAAGATTCTGGACATTATCGGCGAAGCGATGGACGTGCACGGCTTGTCGCAAAATCCGGTCCAGCGCCGCGCCCGCGTCGAGGAACTGCTGGAAATGGTCGGCCTCGACCCGGCGTTCGCGCTGCGCTACCCGCACGAATTCTCCGGCGGCCAGCGCCAGCGGATCGGCATCGCCCGCGCGCTCGCGGTCGAACCGAAGTTCATCGTCTGCGACGAGCCGCTGTCCGCACTCGACGTCTCGATCCAGTCGCAGATCGTGACGCTGTTGGAAGACCTTCAGCAGAAGCTCGGCCTGACGTATCTGTTTATCGCGCACGATCTGTCCATGGTCAAACATATCAGCGACCGCGTCGCCGTGATGTATGCGGGCAAAATCGTCGAATTGGCCGAAAGCGAAGAATTGTACCGCAATCCGCAGCATCCGTACACGAAGTCGCTGCTGGCGGCGATTCCCGTCCCCGATCCCGCAATCGAAGCGAAGAAAAAGCGTGTGCTGATGGAAGAAGACGTCCGCGAAGACAAGTACGGGCTGGAAGGTTCGGAACTGGTGGAGGTGTCGGCAGGGCACTGGGTGGCGATGCCGGCGAAAGAGTTGGCCGGGGATTGAACAAATAAGCCGGTTGTGTGTGTCAATCATCAAATACACAGCCGGCTTGTCTTTCAAGAAATCAATATCAGTATTCCAAAATCAAAAATCCACACAAAAAGGGAACTTAGCGGCCGCTAAGTTCCCTTTTTTTTCTTGCGCCCCTTAACGGGGATTCCGTAAATCAACAAGTGATTCTATAATGCGCCCCTTAACGGGGATAACGTTCATTTACTATATTACACATAATCATTCGAAAAGTCAATAGAATTTAAGCTTTTCCTCCGTGATACCAGTTGAAGTATCGAGCTTCTGCTTGTATACGTACTGGCTCAAGTTTAGAACAAATATCTTCGATTATCCTTTGTTTTTCAAATTTCGAAATAGAGACTTTAGGTTGAATCAAAGTAAGGGTTTCCCCTTCTTGCTCATGTTTGTTCCAGCCCCAGTAATTGAGTGTACAACTACCTTCATCATATTTGTATTGAATAGCATTAAACCTTTTTGATTTAATTGCGTCTAGCTTGTCAGGCATTGCTACACCGGTTCGATACCTAAGAACATCTTCTAAAGTCAATGTATTAGCGTATAGACTCACTATTGCATTCAAAATCCTTCCTTCCCAAGCTTTGTTTAATTTTACTGCCTGAGGACCATTTTTAGGATGGTTATAAGGAGGAATGACCTCAATTCTTTTTCGTGAAACTCTGGTCATATCACCAACTAACAATGTTGTATTTAATCCATTCAACCCCTGTATTTTCCCAACATTAAAAACCCCTTTTGATTCAACACGTTCTTTACTCGTTGTTGGAATAACCATTACAGAATCAAACTGCGGATAAATGTCCCATATTATAGCTTTATGCTTTTCGTCCCACTCAAACCCCATTCCAGTAAAATAACAGTCTACTACATCAAGCCTTGATAGCTTCGGCAGAAAATCTTTTGGCCTTGCAGGATCATAATTAAAGGACTTTGAGCTGCGTTCTGCAAATAATTCTAACCGAGATAGCGTCTTAATTCTCTCTTCCGGTGTTATCTTGTCCAAATGACCTAAAACACCTTGCATGTCTAGCAGTTTAGAAAAAAGACTGTTGAAGTCTTCATTTGACAGCTCGGTTATATGAGACACGAGATCATTTACAGTCTTAGACAATGTCATCCTTCTTCCTTTCATATTTTCATAATCATTACAGTATCAGAATTTGTTAAGAAAAAGTAGTCCGTATGAAGCACAAAATCACTTCGGCAATAAATACTGAAGTGATTTTTCATCTAATTTTAAAGTTTTAACCCAGCGTCCGCTCGACCGCCGGAGTTCCGGCGGCTGCGGCTTTCTTCACCATGCCGCGCGCGATATGCACGCCCGCCGCGCCGGCTTGGGCCAGACCGCGCGTGATCCCCGCGCCGTCGCCGCCGCAGTACAGGCCGCGGATCTCGGTCTCAAGCGTCTCGTCCAGCTTCGGACGGGCGGAGTAGAACTTCGCTTCCACGCCGTAGAAGAGCGTATGCTCGGACGCGATGCCCGGCGTGACCTTCTCCAGCGCTTCCACCATCTCGATCAGGCTCTTCATCGTGTTGTACGGCAGCACCAGACCCAGGTCGCCCGGCACGGCTTCCTTCAGCGTCGGCTCGAGGAACCCTTCACGGATGCGGTCCGGCGTGGAGCGACGTCCGCGCAGGATATCGCCGTACTTCTGCACGATGACGCCGCCGCTCGACAGATCGTTGGCGCGTTCGCAGATCTCGCGGGCGTACTCGTTCGGTTTGTCGAACGGCTCCGTGAATTTATGCGAAACGAGCAGCGCAAAGTTCGTGTTCCGCGAACCGAGCGCAGGGTCTTTGTACGAGTGGCCGTTCGCCGCCATGACGCCGCTGTGATTCTCCACCACGACGTGGCCGGACGGATTGCTGCAGAACGTGCGGACACGCGTGCCGACCGACGTGTTGAACACGAATTTGCCTTCGTACAGATGTTCGTTGATCTGGCGCATCACCACGTCGGACGTCTCGACGCGCACGCCGACGTCCACTTGGTTGTTGGTCAGCTTCAGGCGGCGCTTTTTGAACACGTCCGCCAGCCAAGCCGAGCCGTCGCGCCCCGGTGCGATCATGACGCGCGGCGCATGGTACTCTTCGCCGTTTTTGAGACGGATGCCCGTGACCGTGTGCTCTCCGCCTTCTTTTGTCGTAATCAGGTCGTCGACTTCGGCTTTGTATTTCATCTCGACGCGGGGTTTGAGATATTCGAAAATGGACTTCAGGATCTCCAGGTTCTGCTCCGTTCCCAGGTGGCGGACTTCCGCGCGCAGCAGCTTGAGTCCCGCCGAATACGCCTTCTGCTCGATATCGCGGATCGTATCGGTCGTCGGATCGGTGATCGACTCGGTCGCGCCGTGCTCCAGATTGATCGAATCGACATATTGGATCAGCTCCAGCACCTGCGAAGGCGACAGATAATCCGTCATCCATCCGCCGAATTCCGTCGTAATATTGAACTTGCCGTCGCTGTACGCGCCCGCGCCTCCGAATCCCGCCGTGATCGAGCAGGCCGGCAGGCAGCCCGCAAACTCTTTGCGTCCCGCGGCCGGCGGACAGAACTGGACTTTATTTTCCAGAATCGGACAGCGGCGTTTGTAGATATCGTGGCCTTTGTCGACGAGCAGCACTTTCCAGTCGGGGGCCTGACGCGTCAATTCGTAGCTGGCGAAGATGCCGGCCGGACCCGCACCGACGATAATGCAGTCGTATTGATTGGATGCTGCGGAACTCTGTTCGATCGTTTCAAAAGTAAGGGAATCGGTCATATGGGTAGTCTCCTCCTCTGATGGGCGCATACCGGGCTTCGGATTGCACAGACGGGTGGGCGGCGGCGGACAAGCTGCTGAACGCGCAAAAAAGCCCGGCTGACGGCAGGTATGCGAAAAGCATCCTATCCGTAGCCGGGACTTTACGGTTCCCTGGTAGAGACTCCCGAACCTTATCTCCGGGAATATACGAATGATTATATGATTAAGTATGGTATTGTTCGCTTTTCAACAAAACCAATCATACTTAATCCCCGGGAAAGAGTCAAGGCGAAATATCCGCATTATTCGATTTAAACGGAAAAATTCTATTAAATTCGCTCGAAAAATAATTATTTTACTCTTTTTCCGAACATTCGATCACCCAAACCTCTTTTTTATCTGCTTCGATTGTTAAGACACAATAGGAAGGAGGGTGTCCTGGAATTCGCCCATCTCGTCGAGTTCTCCGTCTTTGCGCGCAAATTCCACGATGAGTCTCGGATTCCCTTCGCTTTGGTCCAGCGTATACAGCACCCCGCCGTTCTCGGTAAAGCGCGATCCGCCCGGCTGCTCATAGTCTCGGAATCGCAGCTGGTCCAGCAGCTCGGCCCGCTGCGCCTCCGTCAAGTCCGGCTGCAGCACCTGCGTCACATAACGGACGACCGCGTCGTTGGATTCGTTCTCGAACTGCCCGGCTTCGATCGGCGCCAGTTGAAATGTGATCCGGCGCAGCTCGTCGTTATCCGCGTTCATCCAGGCTCTGTATCCGTAACCGGCGCCCTGCACACCAAACCTCTGCGCGGTGTCGCTAAGTCCGGGAATCGATTGATTGAATATGACATGATCGCTTACCGGCAGGATCAGCTGTTCCAGCTCTTGACTGGCCCCCGTCCGCCAACGCATCAGAAACTGTTCGTACGTCAATCCCAACCGCGTTCCCGCTACTCCATGCGGACCTTCGCCGCTGCGGTCTTCCTCTTCCGTCCAAATCGGCGGAGACTCCGTGCTCTTGTCGGCAGTCGGGCCGGCTTCCAGGTCCCGATCGGCACTCCCGGATTCCGCAGCCGGCTGCCCCGGTCCATCGGCCGATGCCGCCGCGGGAACCGCCCGGGAAGACACTGCGCCCGGCTCCCCTCCCTGCGTCTGCACCATCAATACGGCGGCCAGCGCCAATGCCGCGCAGCCCGCTCCGATTCCGCCGCCCATCAGCAGCCGACGCCGGCCATTCCCCGACTCCCGGCGGGGCGGCTCGGCTTCGCCCGGCAGCTTCGTCCAGGAACGGATGCCGGTCAGGATGCCGCTGCGAATCTGCTCTTTGCGCTGCGCGTCCAGCTTCGGAATATCAATCAGCCCTTTGCCCGGCCCCCGTCCGCTTCCTCCTGTCGGTCCGTTAATCCCCATCGCCCGCTGCTCCCCCTATCCATTCTTGAAATTCGCCGTTTTTGCGCAGAACGCGCAGCGCCCGGTGGCTCACCGTCCGTACTCTGGCTTCGCTGCAGTCGAGCAGGGCGGCCGTTTCCTTGACGCTCAATTCTTTTTGATACAGAAAAAAGATCACTTCCCGCTGCGCCGGCTTCAACGCGTCCAGCAGTCCCAGCACTTTCGCACGCCGCTCCTCCGTAAGCAGCGCCCGTTCCGGTTCGTCCGCCGCGGATGCATGCTCTTCCTTGTGGGACACGAATCCCGCCAGCGTCCAGCGCCTGCGCCGCAGCGCATCCAGAGCGGCGTTGCGCGCAATAGCCGTCAGCCAGGTTTTGGGCGAGGATTGGCCTTTGAACGCGTGCAGATTGCGGTACGCTTTGATAAAGACTTCCTGCAGAATATCTTCCGCTTCGCTGCCCCGGTCTCCCAGCATAAAATACAAATATTGATGAATATCTTCGTAATACGATTCGAACCATTCCGCGATCAGCTGCTCCCCTTCGGATCCGTCCGCCGCTGCCGCCTGTTGTTCTTTTGTAGATCCGTCCGGTTTCGACATAAGAATCGGTGCTCCGCCCCCGCTCCATATCCGCTCCGCCAAAACACCGCCTCCTTTCTATCCTCTTTTTATATTAGACGCGGCTTGAACGCCATGTATGTCAGTTTGTTTCGCGGATTCCACAGGAATCCCTCCTCCTTCCGTCGAATAGTCCCAGTCGGACGCGGATACGCCGGCAACCGCGGCTGTCCGCGAAGCGAGAGGAGCGATGACATGCAGGTTCGTCTAAGCGAGTATAACCCGGAGTGGGCGGTCGGGTATCAGGAAGAAACCGAATTCCTGCGCACCGTGTTCGGCGAAGAAATAGTGAGCTTCGAACACTTCGGCAGCACCTCGGTCCCCGGCATGAGCGCCAAACCGGTCATCGACATGATGGCGATCGTGCGCGATATTGCGGCGATCGACGGGTACAACGCGCGCATGATCGAACTCGGCTACGACGCGGCAGGCGACTGGGGGATTCCCGGCCGCCGGTTGTTCCGCAAAGGCGGCGAGGCGCGTACGCATCATATCCACTTCTACGAGGCCGACAGCCCGCACATCGCGCGTCATCTGACCGTGCGCGATTACCTGCGGGCGAGAGCGGACGAAGCGCAGGCTTACACTGCATTCAAAGCGGCCCTGGCTTCCCGTTTCGACGAAACGAGCGGCTACAGCCCGGCCAAAAAAACTTACGTCGGCGAGTTGGAAAAACGTGCGTTGGCGTGGGCGGAAGCGTCCGGACGAAACCTCGATTAAGGAGCGCGCATACGCCGAACAGCCCGGACATCGGCCCGGGCTGTTCGGCTTTGCAGGCGGGGACGGCGGGAGAAGGCGGAGCGCTTAGCCGCCAGGCGAGACTTACGCCGAAGACGGCGTCTCGCGCCTGCCCAAATAACGGTTCCTGCGCAGTTATTTGCCCAACTCGTCCTGCACTTCAATCGCAATCGGCCTGCGTTTGCTATCCAGCAGCTTCACGGTCCAGGTGTCCCGCGCTTCGTCGTACATCGCTTCCTGCACAACCGGAATTCCCGCTGCTCCCTTCTTGAGCGAATCGAGCGCCATCTCTACGGCCCGAGACTGCGCCAGTTCCGCTCCCTCGGGCCGGGGATCTTCCAGAATCTCGATTCGCGCGGCGGCGGCTTTTGCCGGGTAGGAGGTCATCACCGTGCTGCCCGGTTCCATCCGGACATCGACGCCCATCCCGACCCGAATATCGGCGGTTTCCGGGGCGCCGTAGAAGAAAGTCGCGTCGTAATAAGCGTCGTCTCCTCCGCTATCGCCAAAATCCTCTTTTTCCGGCGAGACGACCAAAACGCCTTCCGGGCTGTCCGCCTGGATGACGTACCCGCTGCCCGCAGAGACCAAGCCTTGTTCGTCTTTCGGATTCGCCTGCGGCCCGGATGATGCACGGCGATCAGCCTCGGTTGATCCGCAGGCCGATGCAATAAGCAGAGCCAGTCCTACCCCTCCGAACCCGACAATCTGTCGGCGTCTATTCGATTTCCCGATTTCCCGATATTCCGCATCCCGCACAATAGCAAAAGAATGTTCGTCCGGCTCAAGCCGTCCGATAGCTTCGCGAACAGCTTCGGCGGGCGTCGATCCGCTATTCGGCAATATAATCCCCTCCCGGAGGTTCTGTTTTCCAAATAACCCATTTTCTTTCCGACGTTTCGGCAGCGTTAAAAGTTGCACCCCGCGTTAACGCCAAAAAGAGCCTTCCCGTTATCTGACGAATACGGAAAAGACTCTTTTGCCTGTGTCACATCGCTGCGACTTAACGCTTAAAACACGCCCCGCAGTCCCCGCCTTAACCCTTCCAGATCCAGCCCGTCCGCCGCAAAAGCGGCTCGGATCAGGTTCGGCGGCGTGAACTCGTCGTACTTGCCGAGGTAAGGCGCTTCGAACTCGTCGAGCATCTGGATCGAATCCTCCATGCGCTCGCTCTCGGACAGGATCAGCTGCTGCAGTTCGTCGGCGTCGGTGCGTCCGGCTACCACCATGTAATGCGGTTCCATCGGGACGATGGAACGAAGCGAGAGCTGCCGCGACAGATTGTTCTTCAGCAGCCGCTCCAACGTCCGGAATTCCCGGCTGCCGATCCACGGCATAACGAACAGGGAATCGCCGCCCGCGGGCAGCACGAGCCGTTCGGTCAGGCCGGTCTCGCGGGACAGGCGCCGGGCGCGTTCGAGCCGGGCGGCCGCGTTGGGAGCCAGATACGGATAGAGCGTGTTTTCCCGCAAAATATCGCGCATCTTGCGCACGATCCGCGTATGCATATCGCCGCCTGCTCCGAGCCAGAGCGTATCGACTTTGCCTTTGGCATGTTTGACGTAGACGGCTTTGTGCCGGTTGTCGACTTCTTCGACTTTCCAGAGCCGACCGGCGAGCGAGAAGCAGTAGCCGGCCGGCGGCACGGTCGTGATCGAACCGATCTCTTCCGAACCGTCGTAGACGGCATGCTCTTCTTCGTCTTGAAATACGGCATAGAAGCGGTAATGGCCCGATACGCGCTCGCCCATCAGTCCCACGATCAGCATGCCGTCTTCCGTCTGTTCGATATGGTCGGTCGCAAGCAGATACTCCAGCAGCTCGCGGTACTGATCCGTCGTAAAGTTGGCAAAAGGAGGCAGTGTCAGCACGGCGCGGGCGAGTTCGCCCGCTTCCGCTTCGCCAAAACTGCGCAGCACGCTCATCGTCTGATGGTACAGCAGGCCGAGCGGCAGCTGGCGCACCGTCTGCGGCTCGATCCATTTCTCCTTGACGTACAGTTCGCACACGGCGATCGCCCGCAGCAGCGTCCACGGCATGCGCGCGGGAAGCTGCGCTTCCTCGTCGTCTTCTTCCGCGCAGACGAACATCATCTCCGCGACCGCGCCTTCGCGCCGGCCCGAACGGCCGAGCCGCTGGACGAAGCTGGCGCAGGAATACGGCGCGCCGAGCTGCATCACCCGTTCCAGACTGCCGAGGTCGATACCGAGTTCAAGCGTCAGCGTCGCCGCCGCGACCGCCGGGCCGTACCCTTCGCGCAGGGCCGTCTCGGCTTCTTCGCGCAGCATCGAAGAGATGCTGCCGTGATGCACGTGGAACACGTCGGGCTGCTGGCGCAGCTCGGCGATCCGGCGCATCTCCAGAATCGTCGTCTCGGCAACGGTGCGGCTGTTGGTGAAGATCAGCGCCTTTTTGAGATGGGTATGGTCATAAATGAAGTTGTTGTACGACTTCTTCGCATTCTCCAGCGCTTCGCTCTGCCGCTCGTCGCGGGCGTCCGGCATGGCGAAGTTCTCGATCGACAGCCGCAGTTTGCGTCCGCCCGGCGGCGAGACCAGCTCGACCGGAATACGCGTGCCGCCGGCCAGCCAGGACTTCACGGCCTCGTAGTCGCCGAGCGTCGCGGACAAGCCGATCCGGCGCGGCGAACAGCCCGCCATGCGGGACAGGCGTTCGAGCTGGCTCAGCACCTGGGAGCCGCGGTCCGCCCCCATGAAGGCATGCACTTCGTCGATGACGATAAAGCGCAGGTCGCCGAACAGCGCCGGAATGGCGTTGGGGCGGTTCATGAGCAGCCCTTCCAGCGATTCGGGCGTAATCTGGAGCACGCCCGACGGATGGCGCATGACTTTGGTCTTCTCGGACTGCGGCACGTCGCCGTGCCAATGCCAGACCGGGATATGCGCATCGCGCATCAGCCCTTCGAGCCGCTGGAACTGGTCGTTGATCAGCGCTTTGAGCGGTCCGATGTACAGAATGCCGACCGAAGAGGACGGTTCCTGTTCAAGCAGCGTCAGCGCCGGAAAAAAGGCGGCTTCGGTCTTGCCCGAAGCCGTCCCGGAAGCGATCAGCATATGATGGTTCGTATCGAGCACCACGCGGCTCGCTTCCACCTGCACTTCGCGCAGCTCTTCCCAGCCGCTGCGGTAAATATACTCCTGGATGAACGGGGCCAGCCGGTAAAACGGATGCTCCGCGCTCACAGATCAAGCTCCGCGAGAATATCGTCCGGCCCTTCGTCGCCCGCCGCGGCACTGCCCGGAAGCGTGTCTTCCGCCGATTCCGGCGAACGTCCGGAGCGGGAGTCGGACAAACCGCGGGCCGGACGCGCTTCCGACACGCCGCCGCGGAACGCCTGGCCCGCCGCTTCGCAAGAAGCACCGCCATACGGATCAAAAGCCGCTGCCCGCAGCCCGTCGACATTCTCTCCGCTCTGGAAGCCGCTTCCGCGCGGACGCGGCTTGGCAGAGAATTCCGGCTCCGGCGCGGATGACGCCTCGCCGGCCGAAGAGAAGAGATCGCCGCCGGACTGCGGCTGTCTCGCATCCGCCAAGCTGCCCCGACCGGCCGGATGCCCCGACGATTCGCTTCCGCCCGCGCCGGATACACGCATGCCGGAATCGGAACCTGGAGCCGCCGGCCCCGAATCGCTGCGGCTCGGGCCGACGTTTCCGCGCGGGGCATCCGTGCCGGTTAAGCCCGGAGCGCCCGATACGCCAAGACCGGGACTGCCCGGTCCGCCAAGCGACAAACCGCCGATCTGCGGCGCGCGGCCCAGGACGTCCGGCAGCAGCTCGTCGAAGCTGCGGTCCGGGTATTGGTGCAGCGTATTGAGCAGATCCATGAAGTCGCGTACGACTTCGCGGGTCGTCAGCAGCGCATCCGCGCCCATCCGGCCAAGCTCCGACTCCATGAACCGGGTCAGCTGCTTCTGATCGAGCGCCGCCGCGTAGCCGTAATGCGAGGAGTGCAGGTCTCGCAGCTTCTCCAGCAGCACGAGAATCTCCGCGTGCGAGAGCATCTCCAGCCGCAGGATCGGGCCGGCGTAATGCAGCATGCCCGCCCCTTCGCCGAAGCGGCCCGCGACGAGCCGCGAACGCAGCGCGTCGTAGCTGAACAGCCCGCGGCGCTGGTCTTCCACGAACTGCGGCGTGCCGCCGAGGAAGATCCCGAGGTGCTGCGCTTTGCCCTGCATCGTATCGTTGAAGATCGTCAGCAGCTTCTCGTAGTTGCTCTGCCGGGACACGGTATTCGTGATCTTGTACAGATTGACGCCTTCGTCGATAAACAGCAGCAGTCCTTTGTACCCGATCTTCGCCATGAATTCCGCCCACAGCTTCATATAGTCGTACCAGTTGTCGTCGTCGATGATGACGCCGACTCCCAGGCATTTGCGCGCCTCCGTCTTGGTCGGGAACTCTCCCCGAAGCCAGCGCAGCGCATTCTGCTTCAGTTCGTCGTCGGACATCTTGTAGCCGTTCCAATACGCCGACAGCACGCGCGCGAAGTCGAATCCGTGCACCATATGCTCCATATTGCCCGTCACTTCGAAGATGCGCCGCTCCACTTCCACCTGCAACTTCTCATCGTCCGGCCGCAGGCCGAGTTCCGCCATCGCCTGCTGCTGGAGCGAGGCGAACCATTTTTGCAGCACGGCTTCCAGCGCTCCGCCATCGGGCCGCGTACGCGTCGACAGATGCGTCATCAGCTCGCGGTACGTCCCGAGTCCCTGCCCTTTGGTACCGACCAATCGGCGTTCCGGGGACAGATCCGCATCGGCCACGACAAAGTCGCGATCCATCGCATAGTTGCGCAGAATCTGGATCAAAAAGCTTTTGCCGCTGCCGTAACGGCCCGTGATCAGCTTGAACGCCGCTCCGCCTTCCGCCACGTTCCCAAGCTCCCGAAGCACCGATTCGATCTCGGGCTTCCGCCCCACCGCTATATATTCAAGTCCGATCCGCGGCACGACGCCGGCGCTCAGCGAGTTCACCAGTGCCGACGATATCCGCTTGGGGATCTTCGTTTGATTAGCATTCACGTTCAGTCACCTCCGAATGTTGCTCCACGGGACGTCCGCCGAAGCGTATCGTCCCGCCCACACTATACCACAGTCTTTGTTTTTCTTCCGTTTCCAAAAACGTCTTTCTGCGCATGCAGGACCCTCCGTTCGCATTCAGACGGATACGGACGCGGAACATGCGCCGATTTCAATCCGTACGCAGTCCGGCGAGATTCTCCGTGTATTCTTCCAGCACTTCGCCGCCGTCGATCAGCAGATCCCCGATCGCTTCCATCGCCGCTTCGTTGATCCGGTCGATCATCGTTTCCGGCAGTTCGCCGGAAGCCCCGGCAATCGCCATCCGCTGCGCATCGCTTGAACCGAGCAGCACGGCGCGGATCATGGCACGCTCCGCCGGACCGAGCCTGGCGGCCAAATCCTGCCAGTCGCTGCCGAGCGCAGAGACGTCCCATCCGTCCGAGGCTGCCGCGTCGGCCTGCGGCGAATCGCCGCCCGGCGCTGCCGCCTCCGGAACTGCGGCAGAGCGATCGGGCGTTTTGCCGCAGCCGGCCTCGTCTGTTCGCCGCGGCGCTGCCGCCTCCGAAACCGAGGCATAACCCGCTTCCTGCGCAGCCGCTTTTGAAGTTCCCGCAGCCGGAGAATCTTCCGGTTCAAACGACAGGGCGCCGGGAACCGTTTCTCCCGCCCAGCCGTATCCGGAGTCTTCCGGCAGCTCGAGCGTCTCGAAACCTTCGTATTCGCCGGCTTCGGGCAGCTCCCCTTGCTGTGAAACCTCTTGTACAAAGAGATCGGAGGTTTCGTCTGCCCGGGCTGCGGTACCGCTTCCGCCGGCCGCTTGGTCTGCGTCCGCGTGCGGGACCGGCTCCGGATCGCTCTGCCCCGGATCCGCCGGTTCTGCCGGGCTGCCGGATGCCATCAATTCTCCGGTCAGCATACGCAGCACCTCGTCGGAATCGCGGCGCAGCTTCTCCAATTCTTCAAGGTCGAACCGGACCTCGGGAAGTTTCGGCGGTTCCGGCGCACGGCGTTCTTCGGGCGGCAGGAACTCGCGCTCCGCCGCACCGGCGATCACTTCGGCCAGTTCCGGATCAAGTTTGATGCCGCGCAGCCGGCCGCCGAACTTAAAGCGGGCACGCAGCTCGTTCTCCGTCTGGCGGACCACCTGCGTGATGAAATCGCGCAGCTGCGCATGCAGTCCAAGCTTCGGCGCACGGACAAGAAACGTCCGTCCGTACAGCTCGGGATCGTACACGGCGCTGCGGAACAAATAGCGTTCCGTAATCCGGATATCGGCTTCCCGGAACAAACCGGTCAGCCGGATGCCCCGGGAGCGGATCAGATGCTCGTCGAGCGCCTGTACAACAAGAGGCAGCACGCGCGGGAGCGTCTTTTTGCCGGCGTCCTTGTAGAAACGGCTCGTCGTGACGTCGTAATCCGACAGCCGGGCGATCAGTTCCCAGCTCAGGTCGGCCGGCTGTCCTTCGAACCGCCGGGACAGCTCGAGATCAAGCAGTTCGCCGGCGAGAAGCCCGGACGTCTGCTCGAGTGCGGGAGATTCCGGCAGATCGAGCGCATGGACCAGCGCAAATTCGCGCACCCAATCCGCCATATAGCCGTCGAGGCGGCGGAATCGTGCCCGGTAGCTCTCCCATACGCGGATCAGCATCTCCAGTCCGTCATGCGGATGCTCCCAGCCGATTCCGTTGATGAGCTCATAAATGTAGATAAACAGGTAGGACAGATCCGTCTCGACTTTTTCGCCCCGACGAAACTCGGTTCTCCAATAAAAATACCAGCGCTCCTGCTCGGGCTTCATCGCGGCAAACGTCGGCCAATAGCTCGAAAAAGGTGCGAACGGCACTTCTTCTTCCGTGCGTTCCGCCGTTTCGCGCGCGCGACGTACGAATTCCCGCTCCGCGGACTGCGGCTGCACGGGGCGTACCGGCCGGACTTCGCCGGCGGCGGAAGAAGACGGACGGCGCCGGGGTACAGGCGCCGAACGCTCCGGCTGCGGACGCGAGATCTGCGTGTCGCGCGGATCGGGCTCGGGCCAGGCGCCCGGCGCGCGGGGCGGGATGGACATTCCCCGCCGCACAGGCGCTTCCGGGCGGGCAGCCGCTTCGTCGACGAACATCTCGGCCATGCCGGCCGTATCCTTCTTCCAGGAAGACAGTTTCATTTCCGGTCTGCTTTGCAGCGGAGGCCGCCCGCCCGGCACCGCCGCCCCTCGGCCGGGATCCAGCAGCAGGAAGCTGCGCGTCAGCGAATCGTAGAGCTTCAGCAGCCGAATCTGTACGGCACGGACACGCGCATCGTTCATATGGCCTTCGTCCGAATAGACGGCGATCCGGACCCTCGCTTCGGCCGAGTCGATCCGGCTGAACAGACGGGTCTCGTCCGAACGAACGGACGCGTCGGGCTCCAGCAGAAGCAGAATATCCGCCTGCAGCTTGTCTTCGAATTCGCCTTTTTGCAGTTGGGAGACCGGGCGCAGAATCAGACCCGAGGCCGCTTCTTCTTCGTTCTTAGACGAATCTCCGTGGGGCGGGCGTTCATTCGCCCAGCGCTGCAGCCGTTCGACAAGGCCGCTTTCCGGCGCCGGGTCGGAGTTCGTCGTTTCCGAACCGGTCCGCGCAGAGCCGCCGTGAACGGAGGACTGCTCTTCCGTGGGTCCGTTCGATAGAGGAGAGTGTGCGCCGCCGGGTTCTCCGTCCCCGGCCACCCCGCCTGCCTGCGTTCCGCCCGCTGCGGGTTCTACCGCCTCGGCCAGCGCCGTCAGCAGCTCGCGGCGTCCGACCACAACCAGCCGGCAGTCCGGTGCCGCGGCCAGCGCCTCCGCCGCAAAAGCCGCCAGCTCCGCCAGCCATCGCTCGGCTCCGCCGTACAGGCCGCCGTTCATGCCCCAGCCGGCCAGGTAGCGCAGATGCGCAAGCGCCGGCCGTTCTTCGCCGGCCTGCGCAGGCTTGGGCCCTTCGAGCGCCAGCGGCAGCTCTCCGGCCTCCGCCTCGCCCGGCAGCCCGAGGCGCTGCCGGTACGAGAAGCCGGCCGAGACCAGGCCGGCCGACCCTCCGCCCGCGCCGTGCTCGCGCAGGCTCCGGGCAAATTCCGGCGCCTCGAGGTCGATCCATCCGTCCTCGAGGCGCAGATACCGACGCCCCGTGCTCCAGGCGTCGACCAGCTCGGCGGCCGTGAACAGCCGCCCGCCCGCGCTCAAGACCGGCTCGGCGTGAACGACCCCCACGCCCCGCTCAAGGACCGGACCGCCGCGCAGCGACCAGCTCCAATCCGACGCGTCGTAGAGCCGGTGCAGATCGCGGAACTTCGCCGCGCTTCGGCCCGCAATCAGCGGACCCCATTCGCGTTCGGCCAGGCGCGCGAATTCCGCCAGGGCTTCGCCGCCCACCGTTCCGCCGCCTGCGGAACCGAATAAACGGCTCACCGTCTCCGTCCCCAGGGCCGGACGCATCAGAAACGCCGGCCCCGCGTTCTCACCCGAGCTTTCGGGCAGCCGTTCGACGGGGCGATCGCCTGCGCTGCCCGCCGGACCGTCCGGTTCTTCGCCCGAAGCGGCCTCCGCATTTCCGGCTCCGCCCGAATCAGAGACGGCGGCTTCTTCGGCGCCGTCTCTGCTTGGGACAAGCTGCAGCACATACCCTTCCAATCCGGCTATCCGCAGCATATTCGCACCGCGGGAGACTTCAACGGCCGCATGATTCTCGCCGCAGTCCACGAGGTCGATCCGGCCCGCCGGTTCTGCCGAATACTCGATCTCGCTGCTCACGGCAAGTCCTCGCCCGCGCATGGACGGAATCGTCCGAACGAGCAGTTCTTCCCATTCTTCCGGTCCGATCCGGCGTCCGATCCAGTCCAGGTCGTCTTCTTCGAACCCGGGCATATCGATCAGCTCGTATCCGGCGTCGACGAAGCGGCCGAACCAGCCCGGCTCCAGATAGAGCGCGCCTTCCGGCAGCCGTCCGATCAGCGAAGAACGTTCGCCGTCGAGGAAGAACGTCAGGCCGAGTCCCCGGTCCGGATCGGCCATCAGCGCCAGTTCGACCTCGTCGCCCATATGCAGATGCATGCCCGGAGCATCGCCTCTTCCGATCGCTTTCAGCAGCGTGTCGCGTACGACAAGCAGCCGGGAAGCGCGGATCGGCGTCTCTTCCCGGTTCAGCCGATACTCCGGCAGCATGTAGCGCGGCAGCGGCGTCAGGGCATCGCGAAGCAGAACGGGTCCTTCCCCGTCCGTTGCGCTCAGCCAGAACTGTCCTCCGCTGTCCGCATTCAGATACAGATGGTACGAATACGCCGCCGTCCTTGCGAAAAAGTCGCTCATTCCACTCCCCTGACTCCCTTGTCCGACAAATTGTAGAGCTGCGCCGATAATGGGCTTTCCTGAATTTTCGATTCGTCCATTATACCATCGTTTGCCCGCGGATAAATAAATTTCGAATATAAAAAGCGAACCCGCCCGCTCCTCCCCGGACACGGGAAAGAACCGAATCCGGTGTCCGGATCGGTCCTTCCTTTACCGGTTTATTTCCGGTTACACCTTGAACTGCCCGATCATTTGATTCAAACGGTCCGCGCTTTCGTTCGTTTTCCGCGCTTCTCCGGCAATGCCGTTGGCTTTGCCGACGACACTGGCCGTCTTGTCCGCGATCTCTTCCGTTCCTTCGGCGGAGTCGTTGTTGGAACTCGAAATTTCGTTGATGGCCTGCGCCAGATTTTGCACGGATGCGCTCAGCTCCTCGCTGGTCGAACTGAACTCGGATACCATCCGGTCCATGTAGAGCGCATCGTTCAGATAAGACTCGCTCGTTCGGCTCATCATCGTATAATCTTCGGCAATCGTGCCGGTAAGCATGTCCATCAGACGCTGCGTGAAATGCTGCAGGTTGCTGACCGAGTCCGTCACGCTTCCGGTAATCAGCTGGATTTGTCCCACCGTGTTTTTGGAAGCGTCGGCCAATTTTCGAATTTCGTCGGCCACGACGGCGAACCCTCTGCCCGCTTCCCCGGCTCTTGCCGCTTCGATCGAAGCGTTGAGCGCCAGCAGGTTCGTCTGCTGGGTGATTTGCAGAATCGCTTCGCTCAGCGCCTTGATGGCATCGACCGACTTGGATTTTTCCAGCGCTTCCCGCAGACCGGCCTGCACTTCCCCATAAGCATTCGTCGTCTCGGCAATGGAGGTTTCAAGCGCCGTTTTGAGCTCTTTGGCACGTCTGCTGATGACGGCGGCCTCTTCCGCCCCTTCTTGGGCGCCTCTGGAGATCGAACCGATCGCTTTCTCGAATTCATCCGTGGACGCATTGATCTGCTGCGCCGAAGCCGCCGTTTCCTCCATGCCCGCGGACATGCTCTGCGTCGTGAGCGAGACTTCCCGCAGTTCGTTGTCCATATCGGTAAACATGAAATGTACGGTGTTGGATACTTCTTTGAGATGGGCGGATTCTTCGTTGACCGACCGGATTACCTTCTTCGTATTCTCGTGCATCTTGTTCATCGAGCGAATAAGCACCCCTGTCTCGCCGGCGCTGCCGATATATTTTTGCGGCAGTTCCCGGGAGAAGTCGCCTTGAGCCATAAACTCCAACTGCTCGGACGCCACCCGGATCGGACGGACAATGCTGCGTACCACCAGGAACAGAACCGTCAAAGCGATCAGCAGCGCGGCCAACGTTATGGCAACCATCGTCGCGAGCATGCTGTACAGGCCGTTCATATAACTGCTGACGGGCAGGTAAGTCACGACATTCATTTTGAGCACATCGTCTTTGATAAAAGAAGCGAGGTAGCGCACGCCGTCAATCGTCACATAACCGGTTCCTTGTTCGGATACGGCAAGCTGCCGCAGTCCTTTTTCGTTAGCCAGCTTGGTGAAGTCGGTCTTCAGCACCTGGTCCACATCGTGCGAGGCGATCACCATCCCTTTTTCGTCGGTGACGACGGTCGTAATGACCTGCTCGTCTTCTTTTTGGGTGATTTCGCTCAGCAGGACATTTACGTTGATCGGAAGAGCGAACACGCTCAGTAGAGTACCGGTAGCGGGGTCTTTGACAGGAGCCGCTATCGCGATAGCGGGAAGACCCGTGACCGGCGATGCCTGCAGATCCCCCACCACGGGAGCGCCGCTGTCGAGCACGGGTTTGTACCACGGCGATGTCGACAGCATGTCCGTACCCTGCGATACGCCTCCCAGACCGTCTACATACACTTTATCCCGATACGTAAAAAAGATATTTTCATACAATCCGTTTGAGCTGTTCAGCTTTTCGGCGATGCTGCTTTGGATTCGATCGAATCCCGCCTGCTCGGCTGCGCCGGTTGCGTTCAATTTTTTGAAATAATCGAGGTTGAACAGTTCTTTGGAGATCGAATCGGTCATGTTCTGCTGGGCCGAGACCATCATTTGAAGCTCGGTGACTTTCTCGTCCGCGACCCGCGTCAGAGACTCGGTGTTCATGCTTTCGTACGAACGGGTAGTCATGTATCCGATCGCCGCGATAGAAATGACCATCGATACGACGATGCATACAGCCGCAATAGACAATATTCGCAAAAACAAGCTTTCGGTCAGGCTTCGAAACAACTTCATATCCGTTACAGGCTCCTTTATATTCGATTTCGGCACTTGAGAATGGGCGGCCGTTCGTTTTGGCTTCCTCTATATAGGTCCGTACCTACTTTTCGACATTTAGGGCGGCCGTATGTATAGGGCATGATATTATTTTTTGAAATTTAATGAAGAAGATATACCTAAATCGGGAGATTCATCGATCCACGCAAAAAAATCCGGCTCCCCCTGTCAGAAGGGAACCGGACTCCGGTATGACCGACGAATCGGCCTGCTTGACTCTTCCCGTGCTTATTGTTTCTTCAGCGACACGTTCAGCGTGTCTCCGGCTTGGCCTCCGAAGACCACCATGCCGCCTTCCGGCAGCACCGCCGTTTTGACGCCGCTTGCGATCGACAGGGCGACCGGCGTTCCCGCAGCATCGTAGACCGCAAAGCCCGCTCCCTGTGGAAGGGTCGGCATCAGCGTCCTGCCCGCCGCGCCGGCCGGAATCTTGAACCAGCGCACGCTTCCGGCAGCCGGAATCGTTACGACGGAGGACTCTCCTGCATAGATCGGAGTGATCGCGTCTTCGCTCACATAAGTCCGGCCGTCGGCTTTGAGGTACTCGGCGCCGCCTTCGCGGGAGAAGTCCAGATCGAAAGTATCGCGTCCGTTCATGACCGGGATTTCGACGGCGTTGACCGCATGGTCCGCATCGACGATCCGGGTTCCGTTGGCATAGCCGCTCTCCGCCTTCACCGCGATTTTCTTGGTTAGAATCGAAGGCGAGATGTAGAACAGGGAATTGATCTTCTCGTCCAGCGCATAATACGTTTTGCCCTGGCGTTTCGCCCAAGCTGCCGCTGCCGAAGCGTCTACCGGATTTTGATCCAGCTTCTGTGCTTCATAGAAGGCCATCCGCGAATTTCCGATGCCCGGAAGCGCGATATCGCTGCGAATGCGCATGTACGTATGTCCGTTGGTTTGTTCGTCGAAGCCCAGCACGGTGCGGCCGTCTTCGCTTGTGAATTCTCCTTTTCCGGTATAGACATAAGTCTGGGCCGGGATCATGTCGCTCATCAGCGCCGGCATTTGGATCTCGCTGTTTTGGATCTTAAGTTCGCGTGTCTCTCCCACCATTCCATACAGTCCGGCGTACTTGTCCATCTCTGCCGGCATCGTCTGCTTAACCGGCTTTGCGTGCGTTTTTTCCGGCAAAAGGTTCGTGATCTTCCCGGTCTGCTTCAAATATTCCAACAGAATATTCGTCGCTGCGGTCGTGTTGAACACGGACGAACCGCCGGAGGTCTGGAATGCGATCGAAATATCGTCGTCCGGCAGGCTGATCAGTGCGGAGTGGTACATGATCGTGTCTCCGCCTTTGGTCGCCGCGCGGATGTTGTAGTCGCCGAACGGTTCGAGATCGACCGAATCCCAGCCCAGGCCGTAGCCGAAGGCGTTTTTCGTATCCGGTACCCAGACGCCTTTGCGGTATTCCGGCTGCAGCATGGCTTCGACCGACGCTTCGGACAGCAGCTTCGGATGCTTGCCGCTCAGCACTTCCGAGAATAACGTCAGCTCTTCCGCTGTCGAATACACGCCGCCCGTACCGAGAATATTGGCATTTTCCGGCGGCAGGGCCTGCTTGATCCCCGGCAGGCGGATCGGCTCAAGCTGCTTGCGGTCGAACTCGTCCATCGGTGTCCGGGTCGAAGTCAGCGACAACGGTTCCGCAATCCGTTTACGCAGGAAATCGCTGTAGCTCATTCCGCTTACCCGTTCGACCAGCAGCTCCAGCAGTTGGAAGCCGTCGTTGGCATATACGGAATATTCGCCCGGGTCGGACTTCAGCCGCTGTACGCTCAGGTTCGAGAGCAGGGCCTTGTAATTCTCCGAATCGTTATCGCCGAGCAGCATGCTGTTCTTGTAATGCGAACCGTACAGGCCCGACGAGTGATTCATCAGCATGCGTACCGTGATCTGTTTGTAACGTTCGTCGGCCATCTTGAAATCGGGAATATAATCGGTCAGCGGACGGTCGATATCGATCTTCCCTTCGTCCGCCAGCATCATGGCCGACGCGGTCACGTACATTTTGCTGACGGAGCCTACGCCGAACATTCGGGTATTGGAAATGTCTTGTTTGGCACCCGCGTCATCAAGCGTCGTTCCGCCCGACAGCACCACTTTTCCTTTGTCCCGGATCGCATACTGTACGCCGGTCACGCCGTAATTTTCCATCAGCGCTTCGGTCATTTTCTTTGCTGCGGCCTGGGCGGCGCTGTGCGACAGCACGTTCGGAGCAGTCTGCCCGGATGAAGCCGGAGCGGTCTGTGCCCGTCCCTGCCCTTCGGCCAGCGGCAGTGCGAGCAGCATCGCCGCCATGGCAGCCGTCCCTGTCTTTTTCCATATCTTCGTACTCCTCTTGGTTCGTTTCATCGCTAACTCCTTCTTTCCGGTTGGATTCGTGATCTGCGCTTCGTGTACTCAGCATAGCCCCGGCAGCCGTCCGGTGCGCATAAAGATCCCGAAACGTCAAAAAAGACCCCCGAACGACATCGCCGCCGGAGATCTTTGTTCTTTTTTATCGGGAAAAAGGCAGCATGACCATATTGTCGAACGTCAGGTTTTCCGTCTCGATCGCCATATGGCCGCCGTATTTATCGCAGATTCGCTCGATATTGGTCAGCCCGAACCCATGATTGTCCGGATCGGCTTTGAGGCTGCGCAGATCGGTCACTTCCCGCTCGGTCCGATTGCGTACGCGGATGAACAGCGCCGCTTCGCTCGAACGGATATGGACGCGGATATGCCGATCTTCGGCGATCTTGATCTTCTTCGACGCCTCGACCGCATTGTCCAGCATATTGCCGAGCACGACGCACAGATCATAGCGTTCGATCGGCACCTCCGGCTCGCGTATGCCGAGTTCCGTATCGATGCGGATGCCGTTCGCCCGGCCCACGTTCAGCGCATTCGTGACCAGCGCATCAACTACCAGATTGCCGGTATTGACCCGCCGGTAAGCGCTGTCGATCTCGCTGAGCGTGGTCAGAATATGCTCGCGCGCTTCTTCGCCCCGGCCGCGCTCGATATATTCCGCCACGACCAGCAGCTGCTTGTTCGTATCGTGAATGATACGCTTGATCTCTTTGAAGCTGTGCACCGTCTTCTCGTAATTGGCATCCTGATAATCCATCTGGCTCTGCAGCCGTTCGTTCTGAAGCGTCAGTTGAAACCGGGCGATCACCGTATCCAGCATATAGACGACCAGGATATTAAGCACGATAAAACCAAACACCGTCACGAAATAATGGATGTTTTTGACGCTGTACAAGGTAATGGCGTTGACCTGATAGACGCTGATCAGCGGCACGCACAAGAACAGAAGCGAATAACGCGACTCCAGCGGAAAGCGGCGCCGTTTAACGACAAGCCGGATCGCCTGGATCACGGCAAACATGATTGTGCAGCCGATCAGCAGCACCGTCGCCAGTTGGATCCGCTCGAGGAGATCGTCGGGTCTGGCCGTTTCGATCTGCAGGGAAGGATGAAGCAGGTAGATCAGCAGAAAATTGATGAGCGTCAGCAGTACGGCGTACAAGATCGCGAACATGGCTCTGAGTTTCTGGGATACCTCGTACCCTTGAGCGAACAGGAACAAGATGCCGAGCGCAATCAGCGAAGACAGCAGATCCGGAAGATCGAAAGTCAGATAGAGAAACGTCAGCGGCAAAAAAGCGGCGATCCAGTATTTTTTGCCGGGCTTGCCTTTCTCTTTGCCGAAAACGGAATTGAAATAAAAGTGGGCCTGCACGGTCATGACAATCGCAATTCCGATATTCAGCAGGATCAGAAGTCCGGGACTGTTCATCCTTCCGCCCTCGTAACCATGAACCGGGTACAGGCGTCTTTGACCTCTTTGACTTTGGAACGTCCGATCGGCAGTTCCGCCGCGTTGGACATGACGACCCGGCTGCCGGCGAATTTATGCACATGGGACAGATTGATGAGGATCGAACGATGAATCTGCAGGAAACGTCCGTCTTTCAACGCTTCGGCATAGCTCGAGATCAAGCCCCGGCCGTCGTACACCCCGCGGGTCGTCGTGATTTTCAGCTTATTTTTGACGGTCAGGCCGTTGGCGGCTTCGATCGAAACAATCTCGTCGTGATGCAGCACCAGATCGCCTTCCGCCGACTTGACGATCAGAATTTCCCGTTCCTTTTCCTCGAAATAACGGCACAGCTTGAGCATTTTCTCTTCGAACACGGCCGGATCGACCGGCTTGAGCAGGTATTGGAACGTCATGACGTCGAAACTCTCCAGCATGTATTCGGCGTAACTCGTCAGGAAGATGATCTGTTCGCCCAGACGCCGCATGTCCCGCAGCTTCCGCGCCGTCTCGATCCCGCTCAGGCCGTTCATCTCGATATCCAGTACCAGAACATGAAAAGGCTCGCCGCCCTCCTCGTAATGGGCCAGCAGTTCTTCGCCCGATGCGAAGAGACCGGTCCCGAAGTCGATGCCCGACTTCACGGACAGATCGAGCAGCATCCGCCGGACGTCTTCTCTCCGCGGCTGCTCGTCGTCACAAATGGCGATCCGGTACATATCGTGAGCCTCCCGCACTTTTTCCTTCTATTATACGTTCCGCCGCTTCAAGGAGAAAGACCCGGCCCGGAGAGGGCTGCAGACACCTGGTCGGATTCCAATTCGAACCACCCCGGATAGGCTTCGCCGAGCTGCCGCTGGATCTCCCGGGCTTCGTCCGGATTGTCGGCCGCCCCGGTCATCCGCAGAGTTCCCGCCTCCTTGACCGGATCGTCCATCCAGCTAGCAGTCGAAGCCATGATATACACCTGTCCAAAATCGTCATCGAACCAGATCGTAGCCATCTTGATAAAATTAAACCCGTTTGAAGCGGCATATTTCGGGCTGTACGTATGCTGCAGGACCCCCATATTGATCCCCTTGTTGCGTTCAGTGCGCATGACTTCGCCGGAATGGCGGCCATCCGTCATCCAGTCGAATCCGTCGACCGTGACATTCACCTTGAATTCCGGGCGGCGAAAAAGCTTCCGTGACACTTCGCCTTGGACGCGGATCACGGTCCGCTTGTCCGAATTCGGTATATCGGCGGTCGACAGCACCGCCGGAATCGCTTTGTCGATCTGTCGGGTAAACGGATACTCCGCCAGCACAAAGGCCAGCACGAACAAAAGAATGAGTCCAAGTGCGTAATGTGTTTTCATGCGGCCTCCTTATTCGAGCTTCGTTGGATCTTATTACTGCCGCTTTATCCATTAAACGCTCCGAGGTCGCAATAAGTTGTTCCCTATCAAAAAGAACCCCGCTCGAAAGCGAGGTTCGCGGTGAATCCTCTCGGATCAATAGACTTTGGACGCACTGTATTTATCGGCCGACTTGGCAAAAGGAACCGCTTTGCCGGCCTGCTTGTAAGCGGCATCGATCGTCGCATCCACGATGACCCATCGGCCGTTCAGATAAATTTCGTTCCACGCATGATATTCTTTCACGTAAGTCGTGCTGCCCATGACCAGCTTAGTCGGAATTCCCGAGCTTCTCAACATGACCCCCATCAGGGACGCGTAATCGTAGCAGATGCCTTTTTGCGAACTCAGCGTCCGGTCGGCCGAAGGCAGATAGAGACTTCCAAGCGACTTGGCCTTTTTGAAATCGTATCCGATATGGGCTGTCACATATTCATAAATGGCTTTTGCTTTTGCCGTGTCGGTTTTTTTGCCGGCGGTAAGCTTCTTGGCCAGCGCCGCTGCCGTTTTGGAATCTTTCCAATTCACATTTTGCACCGAGCCTAGGAATACCGCATTGTCGCTGGCTGCCTGAAGGTTGACGGAGGTGCTGCCGATTTTTTGATACTGGGTTCCGGAGGTTTGTTCCAGCATGGTCACTTCGTATGCGCCGTTGCCGGACTGCAGGGGAAACGTTTGCGATTGTCCGGCCACCTGAAGGTCGTACGTATAGACCTTATCCGCTTTGACAATCATCACTTTATGGCGTTTGGTCGGACTGCCGCTGCAGCGAATCCCGATCGTTCCCTGCTTGAGAGAGGATGTGTCGATCCAGGATACTTCAGTCTCCGCGGCCGCGGCCGGACGGGAAGAGAAGCAGCAGATCGGAGCGGCCGTCAGGATCAAGGCAAGGACTGTTTTTCCTATCCATTTGTACATCTTCAAGACTCCTTTCGATAACTGGCTGCCAACCCCTGCGGGGTAAGGCCCTTTAGCTTTGCGTCCCTGTCTTTCAAAGCAGGTTTGCCTTTATCGCGCGGGGATCGTATTCGGATGGAGTACGTGTCCCTACTGTTTGTAACGGACAAATCCCTCCTTCCCGAATGAGAAACGGCTCCTATTTCCTCCAAAAATTTGAACGCAAAAAAGCCCCATCTCCTGGATGGGGCTTCGAAAGCGGGACCGGAAGGTCCTATAGGAAGGAACTCCGCAATCGCTTAGTATACTTTTTGCACGCTGTATTTATTGGCTTCTTTGGCGAATGGAATCGCTTTGCCGGCCTGCTTGTAGGCGGAATCGACGGTTGCATCCACGATAACCCATTTGCCGTCGAGGTAGATTTCGTTCCAGGCGTGATATTCCTTGACGTACGAAGTGCTGCCCATGACCAGCTTGGTCGGAACTCCCGAGCTTCTCAGCATGACGGCCATCAGGGAAGCATAGTCGTAACAGATTCCTTTTTTGGAAACGAGCGTTGCGTCTGCGGAAGGAATGTAGACCGTGCCCACCTTCTTCGCCAGCTCTTTATCGTATTTGATGGCGGAAGCTACATAATTATAGATCGCCTGCGCTTTTTCTTTGTCGTTCTTCTTGCCGGCCGTCAGTTTGGCAGCCAAAGCCGTCGCATTGCGGGCTTCTTTCCAGTTGACGTTCTGTACGGAGCCGAGGAAGACATTGGTCTGATCTTCGGCGCTCAATTCGACGGAAGTCGAGCCGATCTTCTTGTAGCTGTTGCCTGCGGTATTCTCGAGCAGGGTCACTTCGTACGAACCCGCACCCGACTGAAGAGGGAAGTTCTCGGAAGGTTTCGATGTGTTCAGGTCATACGTGTACACCGTGCTTGCCTTGGCGATCATGACTTTGACTCTCTTGGAAGCGGCGGAATTGTAGCTGACCCCGATCGTTCCCTGACCCAGGGAAGAGGTGTCGAGCCAGGTTGCGGCTGCGGAAGCGGCCGAAGCCGGTGCGGCGGCTTCGGGCAGTAAGCCGGCAGTCAAGCTCAGAGCGAGAACAATCTTGGACATCCATTTGCGCATGGATAAAACTCCTTTCGGCGGCTGGCTGCCAACCCTTGCGGGTAAGGCCCTTTAGCTTTGCGTCCCTGTCTTTCGAGTCAGGTTTGCCATTATCGTTGTTGTCTTATCTTGGCCGTGCGGCAGAACGAATACGGAAAAGCGGATACGACAAAAAAGCTCTGTCTTTCGGCGGCTGGCTGCCAACCCCTGCGGGTAAGGCCCTTTAGCTTTGCGTCCCTGTCTTTCGAGTCAGGTTTGCCATTTATCGGGATAAAGCTTCTATTAGTCTCATCGTACCATGAAAAAAAGAATTAGCAAGCAATTTTTTGCCCTTTCCTACCAAATCCCTGTTCAAGTTCATAAAGCCGTACCTAAAGCCGAGTTGCTTTTTATTTACTATTAAAAGTATAGATCTATACATCTTCTTTTATAGTCGATTTTATTGGATATAAAGAACCGTTCGGCGCGCAAAAATCCGCTCTCCGGAAATCGGGAGCGGATGGCGGGATGGGATATTCAATTTGCGGCCGAAGAAGGGCTGTCGCTCAATACCGCATGCACAATGAGACGGTGCGTGGGATTGACCAGCGGATCGCATGTAATCAGCGTAAGCCCCTTCTCGCCTTGAACCGGGTCCAGTACCCAGACGTCCGTCGGTTCAACGATATGAATCTTGTCCACTTCATACCGGTAGGTCTGTCCGCCCTGATCGATTTCGATCACGTCGCCGACTTTGGCTTCGTTCAGCCGGTTGAACAGTCTGCCCGTTTTGTGCGCACGATGGGCGGCAAGGGCCATATTGCCTTCGGCGCCCGCCAAGCCGGTTCCGGTCACGTGCACGGCCGCGCTTCGCATATTTTCCTTCGTTGCCCCTTCGACGACCGGCAGCTTGATCTTGAGCTTATCGTAACGGATCACGCCCAGTATCTCGCCTTCCTGCGGATCTTTCGCGTCGGCTTCCGCCGGCTCCGCTCCTGCCCCGTCGCCTTCGTCCAGCAGATCCGAGATCTTCTCGTAGTCCGGTACCGCCGCTTCGCCGGAAACCTTGGACAGATCCAACGGCTGGCGGCTCGCCGCCTCCGCTTTCTGCAGCAGCTGATCCTGCGTCCGGTCTTCCAGCCAGCCATTTACGGACGGGTAGAGGACGACGCAAAGCCCCAGCAGCATAATGACATAAGGCCACCCCTTCTTCAATATGCCCACTCCTTTCTTCAAAAAGCCGGACCCTTTTGCAGCCCCGTACTTTCCGCAATCCTTCTAACCTAAAAGTATGACACAAAACGAAAGCCGCATTCAAGGTTTATATTGAATACGGCTGTCCGCTTTTTCGTTCAGTATCCTTTTCCGAATCTCAGCGGCTGAAGAGCCGGGATCATCTTGGCCTGCCGCATCGCTTCCGCCGCCCGCATGACTTTCGCCATCCGTGCCGCTTTGGCCGCCTGCGCCGCCTGTGCCATTTCGATCGCTTCCGCTGTTTCCATTCTGTCTGCCATCTGCATCATTTGATCTCCTTTTTTCGTTGAAAGGGGCTGTCCCGCGGGGATATGTACAAGAAAAGGCACAAAAAAACCGCCACAATAAATTGTGGCGGTCGGACGATCTTGACGAGTGGGGGCTCGCCTTAGATTCCTGACTTTGCGTCCCAGCCTTTCGGCTGGTTTGCTTTTCTCGGGGGAGAACGGAACTGCGGGGGAGGTACTGCGGCAGAACCGGACCACCGGGACTCCAGAATCCGAAAAAATCAAAAGACCGCCACAATAAATTGTGGCGGTCGGACGATCATAGCGGAAGGCCCCGCTGTAGATTCCAGACTTTGCGTCCCGGTCTTTCGATCCGGTTTGCTTTTCTCTTTCAAACGGTTATTTAGCTATCCCAATTATAAAAGAAAACTACATTTGCTGTCAATCCCTTTTTGCCGATTCGGAACAGCCGGGAATCGATCCAGGCCCGCCCTTTTCCCGAGCCTTCAATCCTGCTTCTGAACAGCAACACGCCCGAATGCTTCATCCGCCGTCATCGCTTCTTTGCCTTCGAAAGCGCGCGCCTTGAACTCGACCCGTCCTTCGGCCGCTTCCCGCCCAACCACGATCCGGTACGGAAGGCCGATCAAATCGGCATCTTTGAATTTGACGCCGGCCCGCTCGTCGCGGTCGTCCAGCAGCGCTTCGATGCCGGCTTCGGTAAAGCGCCGATAGAGCGCCAGCGCAAGCTGCATCTGCCCTTTGTCCTTGGCCGAAGCCGGAATGATATGCACCGCCGCAGGTGCGATTTCCGGCGGCCACAGAATGCCGTTCTCGTCGTAATGCTGTTCGACGACGGCGGACAGAATCCGCGAGATGCCGATCCCGTAACAGCCCATAACGGCGGTCTGGCGGCGGCCTCCTTCATCCAGATAGTTCGCGCCAAGCTTCTCGCTGTATTTGGTGCCGAGCTTGAATACATGGCCGACTTCGATTCCCCGGTAGAACTGCAGCATCCCGCTTCCGTCCGGACTCCGGTCTCCTTCGGCCGCGTTGCGGAAATCTCCGACTCTCTCGCTGTTGAAATCCCTGCCCGGCTTGACGTTTTCCATATGATAGTCCGTTTCGTTGGCACCGGCGATTCCCGCAGGCATAACCTGCACTTCGCGGTCGACGAGCAGCGTAACGCCCGCAAGCCCGGCCGGACCGGCGAAGCCGACAGCCGCTCCGGTGAGACGTTCCACGGCAGCCGCATCCGCCAGCTCGATCCGCTCTCCTCCCAGCGCGTTGAGGACTTTGGTCTCGTTCACTTCGCGGTCTCCGCGAACGGCCACCGCGACCGGCTGGTCGTCGACGAGATACAGCAGCGTCTTGATCAGCGCCGAAGCTTCGATCGAGAAATGGACGCACAGCTGATCGATCGTATGCACGCCCGGCGTATGCACGCGGTTCATAGCCGGAATATCCGAATCGGCGGCCGCCGGTTCTTCCCAGAACATCTCCGCCTTCTCGAGATTGGCCGCATAGGTCCCGTTCTCGCTGACGACGATGGTATCTTCGCCGATCTCCGCCAAAGCCATGAATTCATGCGTCTCCCCTTCGCCGCCGATCGCTCCCGCATCTGCCTGAACGGCACGGAAGTTCAGACCGACCCGCGTGAAAATCCGCGTATAGGCGTCGTACATCGCCCGGTATGTCTCGTCCAGCTCTTCCCAGCTTCGCCCGAACGAATAAGCGTCCTTCATCAGAAATTCGCGGCCGCGCAGCAGACCGAAGCGCGGACGGCGTTCGTCGCGATACTTGGTCTGGATCTGGTACAGGGTCATCGGCAGCTGGCGGTACGAGCTGACTTCGCCTGCGACCAGCGAGGTGATGACTTCCTCATGCGTGGGTCCGAGCGCAAATTCGCGGTCGTGACGGTCTTTGAGCCGGATCAGCTCCGGACCGTACACCTCATAGCGTCCCGATTCGCGCCACAGTTCGGCCGGCTGCATCGCCGGCATGAGCAGTTCCTGCGCACCCGCTCGGTCCATTTCCTCGCGGACGATCTCCTGGACTTTTCTCAGCACCCGGAAGCCGAGCGGCAGATAGGTATACACGCCGGAGGCGAGCTGGCGGATCAATCCGGCGCGCAGCATAAGCTTGTGGCTGGCCGCCTCGGCGTCCGCAGGCGCTTCGCGCAGGGTAGGGATCAACAGTTGACTTTGTTTCATAACAAATCTCTCCTTCGAAAAAATGGGTGGGCCAAACGGATGAAGCACGGGCGGAGAACACAAAAAAGACGCATTCGTTAGGGACGAATGCGTCTTCGCGGTACCACCCTGGTTCCCTTCCTGCGCAGGCGAACCGCAGCGGATCCCCTCGAGAGACGGATATCCGGTCGGCAGCCGCAGCGGCGCAAAAAGGCTCGATGTCCGGTAACGGGGACGGCCGGCGGCGATTGAAGCGCCGCAGCTCGCGGAATAGGACCGCCGCGGGCCTGCCGGAAATCCTCGCAGCTCAAGGGATTCTTCTCTGTCGGCAGACGGATGCGCCGCAGCATACGGCGGCGTTCGCGGGTTAGGGTTCCGGTCATGGCTGTTGATCGAAGTTAGGATCGGCTGGCCGAGTCTTGCCTGCCGGCCAATGGACTAGTTGTACCACCGCGCACCCCGTGCCGTCAACCCTCCCGGCCTGTCGCTGCCTTACGGCGTTCCCGCCGCATTCGGCAGAACCGTGCCTTCGTTGACGGGAACCCCGGACGGAACGGTCGCTGCCGGAGCCTCCGGTGCGACTGCCGGCACAGGCGCCGCCGGTTGTTCCGCAGCGGCCGGTGTATCCGGCACCGCAGGTGCCACCCGGACGGCGGGACTCTTGAGCGATACCGCTCCGGTGCCGCTCTGAACGGTCAGTACCGCGCCGGAAGCCTGGCTCACCAGCCGTACCGGCACGTAGACGCTGCCTTCGTACAGCCGCGGAGCTGCCGGCAGCTTCACCGGCTGTCCGTCAATCTCGGCCTGCGCTTGTCCGAGCGCGAAGCGGAAAGTGCCGGAAGGACCGTTCCCCGTCACCGACTTGGCCGCGCCGTCCCAGGTCAAGCGATAGCCCAGGGCAGTCAGCAGCGGCTTGTACGAGACGTACGTCGCGCCGTCTTCGCTGAACGCCGCCGGATCGCCTTCCACCCGCTTGCCGTCGAGGAACAGCGAGACCGGTTTGACCGCCGCCCGGTTCTTGGCCGCCCACAGGGAGTAGCCTTCCTGGGCGATCCACAGACCGATTTTCTTGTTGCGGCGCCATTCTTCCCCGAACGCCGACAGCGGGAGATGGGTCTCTCCGTTCTTGATCCCGATCTCGGGCGTAAAAGCGGGACGGCCAAGCTTCTGGATAAACCAGTCCGTGTAGCCGCCTCCGCCGTTCGAATTATAGCTTGGACTGACTTGGCTGTACCCGGTAAATGCCGTAAATATATTCGCCAGACGCTTGTCGCGTGCCACGTTGGCGGCCGGCGTACGGAAGTTCCAATACAGAATCCGCCCGGCCGAATGATACGAGACCGCGATTTCCGGATCGATTTCGTACGTGAACGCGATCATCGCTTTATTTTCGCGGGCGGTCATCGGAGCCGTTCCTTTGTGCCCCATCCAGTGCGGATAATGATAGTTGTTGACCAGCTCCCGCCAATTTGCGTCATACTGCCGGTTCGGGTCCACGCCCTGCGCGTTCGCTTTCCAGCGCTTGAAGCTGCGGCTGCCGTCGTTCATGGCGATCAGCGCTTTGTGGACACTGGCGGGAAAAGACTGCAGGCCCGTCTGCTGAAGCGTCACCCCGTCCGGATTGACCATCGGGACGAACCAGATCTTCGTTTTGCCCAGAATATCGCGGACATCGTAGCCTTCAAACCTGCGGTTCGCCGTATAAGCCGCCGCATACTGTTCGATCATCGTCATGTTGAGCGTCGTCGTCAGCCATTCCCGGGCATGGTGCGATCCGTTAAAAAAGACCGTCGCGCTGCCGCTGCCCAATCCGACAGCCCAGATCTCCCGTCCGTACAGCGTTTTGCCGATCGATTTGTATTCGATCAGATCCGGATATTTGGCGGCCAGCTCGCGAATATCGCGGGTAAGCACTCCATAGGTATAGGTAACGGACGGATCGACGGTATTCGCTCCCGCGGCCTGCGACCGTCCCGCCGGTGCCAATGTCAGGACGAGCAGCATCAGCGTCAGCAGCGTGATTCCAAGCTTTTTCATGACAACCCCCTGTACATGTATGATCGTCTTATCTCTGCCCCGCTTAGCATTCGCGCCGCACGGTGCGGATTCCTGCCGATTCCTTTTTTTTCCTTCGAAAGGTTAACAATACACAGGCCTAGATTTACGATACATAGTAATTCTATGTATAATCCCAAAGGAGAATCGGCGCGATGAAAGTAAGCAAAGAACTGCTCAAAGGCTCGATTCGCTGGCTGCCGGCTTGTCGATTCTGCTGGCTGGGCAGTGGGTGTACGGCATCGGCGCTTCGCTCAGCCTGCTGCCTTTTACGAGCCTGCTGCTGCCGTTTATCGGTTACGGCGGAAGTTCGACGATCGTGCACTGCGCGATCATCGGCCTGATCCTCGGCATCTATCGGCGCAAAGACATGCTGCCCGCAAAGCGGCACATCCGCGGCCCGGAGATCGACTCATCCGCCGCGCCGCATCATGGATAACGCGGCACATCCGAGAAGAAAGCACGGATCCGTATCCGGCTTGCAAGCCGCTGCTCGCCGAACGGCCGGATATCAGACGCAGCCGACTTCGGACGAAGCAAACCGAACAGACGAAGGCGGGTAAAGCGTTTTTTTCGAAATCCACAAAAAGCGGACGAAACGGTCTCAATGATCGTTTCGTCCGCTTTTTCCGCCGCGTTCCCTATTACGGGCTGCCTGCCGGGCTAAGGACTGAGCCGTTTACGATTTGTCCGATCCGACGAGTTCCGGCTTCCGGGAATTCTCCCCGTTCAGTTTGTCGTAGGCCTCCATGCTGATTGCCAGGCTGAACTGATGCAATTCCGATTTCCATTCCAGCTTCAGCGATGAGCCTTCCCGGCTCATCAACTGTTCGATCGAACGTTCGGCCATCGATTTCATTGAATCTTTGAACTTCTCGGGCGACAGTTCGATACGCAGCTTCTCGCTGTAGAACGTTTGGAGCAGACGCTGCTGCGCCAGATGTTCTTCTTCCAACTTCCGGGCCATCAGATCATCATGCTTTTTGCGTTCCGTCTGGCTGGCCGGATTTTTTTCTCCATTAGATTCGTCCACCGACCCGGCCGCGTCTTTTTGCAAGATCGACTTCGATCCGATTCCTTCGCTTTTTGGACTTTTATCCAGCAGATCCGGGTTCACGATATTCGAAGTCCGGTAATTCATCCCCCAATCCCCCGAATCTCCTTTACCGAAAGAGATCTTTTCCATTTCAACACCTCCTATCCCGAAAATCCGTAATGCTACCCAATCCTACTATGCAATTAGACCTAAATATATAAGTCTTAATTCCTGTTTAAGCAGCTTTTTGCTCGGAATTTTCTTTTATTTCGGTTTTTTCAACGGAAAACGGGCTTTTTTCCGAACTTTTTATAGAAAAATCCGGGCTTTTTACGGAAAAACCCTCTCTTCGAAATGAATGATCAAACCTTGTCCGGCTGGAAAAAAACCGATATAGTCAAACCATGCGTGCGGAAAAAACCCTGCGCAAATGCGGCTGTACCGCCGAATCGAAGAAAGGAATTGCACATTCAAATGCGTTTGAGAAACCGGAAAAAAGTCGTCGCCCTCTCCGTTGCCGCCATTCTGGTCCTGGGCCTCGCGGGATTCCTGACGCTCCGCTACCTGGAGCATGCCAGACTCGTCAATCACGGCAAACCGGAAGCTCCGCTGCCTGTTGTCTCCGTTACCGAAATTGCGGACCGCTACGATGTGATCGTGGCCGGAACAGATCCCGAAGGCGTCACAGCCGCGGTATCCGCCGCCCGAAACGGCTTGAAGGTCCTGCTTGTCGACGGACACGACCGATCCGTGCTGGGCGGGCTCATGACGGTCGGCTGGCTCAATATGATCGACCCCAGCTATTCTCCCAAGCAGCCGTTATTTCTGCCGCAGCTGCGTGAGAAAAAACAATTGAATAAAGGCCTATTCTATGAATGGTACGATCATTTCGGCGAGTCCGCGTTTGATGTGAACACGGCCGCCAATTTGTTCTACGGCATGGTCAAAGCCGAATCCAATATCGATCTGCTGATGAAAACGCAGGCCATGGTTCCGCTGACGGAAACGCGGGGCGACCGCATCGCCGTGACCGGCATGAATCTGACTCTCCAAGACGGGAGCCGCAAAAAGGTGCTCGCTTCCGCCGTGATCGACGCGACGCAAAACGCCGACGTTGCGGCCGACGCCGGCGCCGAGTTTACGGTTGGACGGGAAGACATCGGAGATACGAACAGCCGCATGGCGTCCACCCTCGTCTTCCGCATGAGCGGCATGACGCAGGAAATTTGGGAAAAGCTCGGCAAACGCGAAGATGCGGGAATCGACCGGATGAGTTCCTGGGGCTACAAGGAAGCCCAGGAGTATGTCTCGAGCGACCCGGCCAAAGTGAAAATGCGGGGCCTGAATATCGGGCGTCAGAACGACGGCACGATTCTGATCAATGCCCTGCTGCTGTTCGGCGTCGATCCGCTCGATCCCGAGTCGGTGCGGCAGGGAATCGCGGTCGGAACGCAGGAGGCGCCCAAGATCGTCGAATTCCTCAAACAGCGTTTCCCCGAGATGGCTTCGCTGGAGTATGACGGCGTCGCAAGCGAACTGTATGTGCGGGAATCGCGCCATCTCCAAGCCGAATACCGGCTGAAGCTGGCCGACGTGATGGAGAACCGCACGCATTGGGACGATATCGCTTACGGCTCCTATGCGGTCGATATCCAGAGCACAAGCGACGGACGGATCGGTACCGTGCTGATGCAGCCGAGCCAATACGGCGTGCCGCTGCGGACGCTTGTCCCCCGCGGCGTGGACGGTCTGCTCGTCGTGGGCCGTTCGGCCGGGTTCGACACCGTGCCGCACGGCAGCGCGCGGACCATCCCCGTCGGCATGGCGACAGGCCAAGCCGCAGGCGCCGCGGTCAAGCTTGCCCTTGAAGGAAATATGAGCCTGCGCGAATTGTCCGGCTCGAAGGAGCAGGTCGAAGCGCTGCAGCAGCGGCTGCGCAAACAGGGGATGGATCTGTCCATGCCGGATCTGCCGCAGCCGGCGTTCATGCAGCACAAAGATTATCCGGGGATGCTGATCGCGGCCAATATGTATCTGACATCCGGAGGCTACAACAACGACGGATGGGGGATGGACAACGAAGCCAATGTCCGGCGTTTCTTCAATGCGGTACGCGTCATGCGTTCGCTGCATCCGGACTTTTTCCCGGGAGACATGCAGTCGGCGCTGGCCGGCACGGACGGAACGTCGACCGATCCGCTGTCCCTGGAGACGGCGGCCAAGCTGATCGCAAGCGCGATGGATCTGTCCCCACCGGAAGGCGGAGCCCTGGAAATCCTAGTCGCGGACGGCTGGCTCCGACAGGAGACTCTGGATCGGATCGCCGACAAGGAGAAGCTTACGAACGGCGACTATTATTCGCTGATCGGCGATTTGGCCCCGCATTTTCTGCCGGAAGACGAATCGGAAACTCCCTTGAAATAGCGGGGCTGCTCCGGGACTTTGCGGACGCCTGCAGGCTTTCGAGAAATCGCCGCTCGAAGCCGGGAGAGCCTTCCGATAGAACCCGCAGCCTATACGGTTACCTCAAAAAAGCTTGGTCAAGCCCGCTTACGGACCCGACCAAGCTTTTTGCCTTTTTTATCGTGCCTCTCGTACCCGCCGCTACTTCCCTCTTTTGCCCAGCGCCGCTTCCAGATCCTTCAGCAGCCTATCCGCTTCCACGATCGCCGAATCGCTGTTGTTGTAGAAGATAGCCGTGCGGACGCCGTCCTGCTCCAGCCGGGGCAGGATCTTCTCCATAAAGGCGCGGAGATCCAGCGGACGGCTGGAATATCCCGCCCATTCGTCGATCGCGCAGTGAAGCGCAAATTCGCTCTTGGGCCAAAGGGGCAGCAGAGCCGCGCCGGACAGATCGTTCGTCATGGCCCAACCCTCTTCGTACAATCCCCAGAGCATCTCGGAATCCGCCGTTTTTTCCACGAAATATTCGTAGCGCAGATCGGCCGGACGGCTGACGGTCGCATTGAATTCTTTTAGGTTCATAAGTCCTCCCGTATGGCCAAATCGTCGAAAAAGCTTCTTCCGCGCTTCGCTTGTGCCTTTGTCGGAAAGCCGCGCTCACGCGAGATCGAAGCCCCGGACTTGTCTCGTTATTCTTATCATTTAACCATAAGCGGCAGGAAGATGACAGTATCGGCGATCCGGCTTCGCTTGTTCGGGCCTCTTTTGCAAAAAAATACGCTGAACCGGCCTATTCTTTCTATCAAAAGGACCGATCCGGGTTAAAGATTAGCGTTTCGATCTTTTGTCACCCACTCGAACGACAGCCAAGGAGGCGTAAACCAATAATGGACATGAACTACAGAACGCTGGGCAAAACGGGACTTCAGGTATCGGAGATCGGGTACGGCGCATGGGGCATCGGCAATTCGGGATGGCTCGGGGCGCAGGACGACGAGTCCGTGAAGGCGCTGCACCGCGCGATCGATCTGGGTCTGAATTTTATCGACACGGCACTCGGATACGGTGACGGACACAGTGAGAAGCTGGTCGGACAGGTGATGCGCGAGCGGTCCGAGACCGTCTACGTCGCTTCCAAGATCCCTCCCGCCAACGGACAGTGGCCGGCACGGGCGGGCGTTCCGTCCAGCGAGACGTTTACCGCCGAACACGTTATCTCCTCTACGGAGACCAGCCTGCGCAATCTGGGACTCGATACGATCGATGTGCAGCAGTTCCATGTCTGGTCCGATGAATGGACCTCGCAGGGCGATTGGCTGGAAGGCGTGCAAAAGCTCAAAGAGCAGGGCAAAATCCGCTACTTCGGCGTGTCGATCAACGATTACGAACCGGATAATGCCCTTAAACTGATCGAGAGCGGTCTAGTGGATACGGTACAGGTGATCTACAACATTTTCGAGCAAACGCCGGAAGACAACCTGCTGCCGGCCTGCATCGAGCATAATGTGGGCGTGATCGTGCGTGTGGCGCTTGACGAAGGCGGGCTGACCGGCAGCATTACGCCGGAGTCGGAGTTCGAGGAAGGCGATTTCCGCGGCCGCTATTTCCGCGGAGACCGCAAGCGCGAAGTGTACGAACGCGTACGGAAGATTACGCAGGAACTCGGCATCGAACAGGACGCAATCGCCGAGACCGCGCTGCGTTATGTGCTGAGCCATCCGGCTGTCTCGACTGTCATTCCCGGTATGCGAAGCGTTCGCAATGTCGAGCGCAACATGCCGATCGGCGACGGACGGGGACTGCCGCAGGAACGGCTCGAGAAGTTGAAGGCGCACCGTTGGGCACGGAATTTCTACGCCTGACCCTTGGCTATGACGCAAAGTCCGCCGCTGGGAACCGTAAACCGGCTCCTGCCAGCGGACTTTTTTTGTAGAATTTTTGCCGAATGCCGCCTAGGCCGCCACAGAGATAGGCGGCAGGGAAGAACGCACCGGACCGGTTTTTCCGATTGCTTACTTGAATAGTCGTTTTTTTGGCAATCCTGTTTATAATAGACTATAGAACCAGAGCTTTAGCATCATACCGAACTAGACAGGAGAGCTCGAAGACCATGACGGATCGTAACAAACACATCGCTCTTGGCATGTTTATCATAATATTTACTCTCGGTTATTACGCCTGGATCGGCCTCTGGAAAAACAGTCCGGACCTCTCCGCCATGGGGGGAAGCTTCTTCTCGGGCGCCGGCAATCTGATCGCGGTCATATGGCTGACGGGTGCGGCGAGAAAAAGCAGCCGCGAGAGGAAATCTTTTTGGATCTTTCTTTCGCTGGGCACTTTCAGCTATCTGGCTGCGGAGACGCTTTGGCTGTACGACGAAGCCGTACTGGGGATTTCTCCGCCTTCTCCGGGTTGGACGGACGTCTTCTTCATTCTTCAAATCGTCTTCTATCTGGCCGCTTTCATCTATCCGTTCACCCGGCTTGAGCGGAATTACCGCGCTCTTCGCCTTCTGTTCGACGTCCTGATCGTCATGACGGTCGCCACCACTTTCAGCTGGCATTTCCTGATCGATCCGCTGCTGAGTACCGGGGACGCCGACATGCTTCATCTGGCCGTCTCGTTGGTGTATCCGGTCGGCGACCTTGCCCTGCTGCTCGGCGCAGTCAGCCTGTATTGGGGCGCCCGGCAGATCTTCGCGGACAAGCTTGTGCTGCTGGTCGTCGGAGGCCTGGTCGTTCATGCGGCGGCCAATTCGGTCTATCTCTATCTGGTCTCGCATGACGCTTATACGATGGGCAATCTGGTCGATCCCTTGTTTACGCTCAGTCTGCTGCTGATCGGCGGTGCCGGCGCGCTCGAACAGCGGCGGCTGACTGCGGAAGCTGCACCGCGGGTGCCGGAGAACCTTATCAAGCGGAACCGGAAAACGGAGCTTGTCCGCGTCGCGTTTCCTTATATGAACGTCATTATCCTGTTCCTCTTTATGGTCGCGGATTCCGGCCGGATCGATCCCCTCATGATCGGATGCGGAATCTCGATCCTGCTCGTCATCGCCCGCCAAGTATTCATTCTGCTGGAGAACCGGCGTCTGCTGCAGAATCTGTACGAAAAGACGCAGGAGCTCGAGATCAGCGAACAGCGCTACCGCTCCCTGTTCGATTATCATCCCGACGCGGTCTATTCGCTCGATCTGGACGGAAATTTCGACAGTGCAAACGGAGCCTGCGCGGAGATCCTCGGCTATACCGGCGAGGAACTGAGAGGCATGTCCTACACGGACTTTATTGACGATCCTTCTTCGGCCGGAATATGGGGAGAAGCCAAGCAGCGTCGGGAAGGACAGTCGAGGCGGCATGAAGTTACGATCCGGGATCGGGCGGGGCAGCTGTACGAAGTAAGCATCACCAGCATTCCGATCTGGGTAGGCAGCCGGGTAGTGGGATTGTTCGGCATCGGCAGAGACATTACGGAAAACAAACGCAACGAAGCCAAGATCAGCCGCCTGGCCTACCACGATCCGCTGACGGATCTCGCCAACCGGACTTCTTTTGACGAGGCGCTCAAACAGGCCCTGACCGAAGCGGATTCCGAACACAAGGAACTGGCCGTCGTCTTTATCGATCTGGACCGCTTCAAGAGCGTTAATGATACGCTGGGTCACGATGTCGGCGACAAACTGCTCGTCTCGGTCGCGGATCGCCTTCGCTCCTGCATGCGCAAAGGCGATAGGATCGCCCGTCAGGGCGGGGACGAATTTACGCTGCTTTTTCAGGACATCTTGGGCATTGACGATGTCAAGAATCGGGCGCGGCGCATTCTGGATGAACTGAGCCTCCCGCACGATATCGACGGGCGCAAGGTGCCGGGAACGCCGAGCATGGGTATCGCCCGTTACCCGGCCGACGATACGACGGCGGTCGGCCTGATGAAGAAAGCCGATATCGCCCTCTATCAGGTCAAAGACGGCGGCAAAGGGCACTACCGGCTGTTCGGCGATTCGGCTTCGTGGGTCTTCGACAAACTGGTCCTGGAACAGGATCTCGCCGAAGCGCTCTCAAACGACGCCTTGTCTCTCCATTACGAACCCCAGTTCAATCCCGATACCCAGGTTCTGACCGGCGTCGAAGCCCGGATTCGTTGGAACCGGCCGGGATACGGGCTGCTGGAACCGGATCGCTTCATGTCGGCCGCGGCGGAAATCGGACTGATGCCGGCGATCGGCGAGTGGATGCTGCATGAAGCCTGCCGGCAGTCCAGGAGCTGGCAGGACCAAGGCACACCGGTTAAAACCACGCTTAATCTGTCTTCCCCGCAGCTTGAACAGGACAATCTGCCCGAACTTCTCAAACACTGCCTGGACGAGAGCGGCGCAGACCCCGAGCTGCTGGAGCTGGAACTGCCGGAAGCTTCGTTTCTACGCAATCCCCAGCATCTTCTTCCCCGCCTGCATGCACTCAAGCGGCTTGGCATATCGTTATCGGTCGACGGCTGCGGGGCGCCTTATGCCATGATCTCCGGCTTGCAGGATCTGCCGGTCGATACCCTCAAGGTAGATCCCGATCTGATCCGCCATATCGGCAGCAGCCGGGTTGCACAGGCGATTGTCGCCTCGGTCGCCGACATTGGCAGGGCACTCCAGATCCGGGTGGCGGCCGAAGGCGTGGAGAACGAAGATCAGGTTTCGATCCTGCGCGGGTTCGCCCGGTTCGGGATGCAGGGGCCTTTGTTCGGCCGGGCCGTTCCGCCCGACGAACCCGGAAGTCTGCCGCAGCCGGTTCCCGGTTTGTAAGAAAAAGCCTGAACGCGGGCCGCATGCAACCGGTCATTGTTCAGGCTTTTTGGCGTATGCCGGCGCGGCTCCTCTTTCCTCTTACCCGTTCAGAATCGGAATTTCCGCCAGCATGCTTTTCAGATGGATCGCGTTCCATGGCATATGTTCGGCGAAGCCCAGACCGACTACATCCGTGTCCGCCGACAGTTCGCGCAGCAGCTCGGCCAGGCGGGCAGCGGCGAATACGTATACGGCTCGTGCCGGATCGAGCACGTCGAGATCCACATGGTTGTTCCCGCCCCGCAAGAAAGCGGAGCAGCTGATGCCGCTGATGGAAGGGCTGTGCGATTGGGGCCTGGAGCATCGGCCGAAGGAGGACTGATCTTTCATGTACATCGATATTCGGCGGATTTACGGGAAGTACCTGACTTTGAATATCCCGAATACGTTTAGCGACGAACAGATTCATAAGCGGTTGACCGAGGTTTATTATGCGGAAAAAGTGGACCTGGAGCGCTTCGCGGATCTACGGAAAGATGCCCATGCGAATTTCGAACATGCAGCAGGAGCTTACGTCTTCGAAGACCCGCGCGGCACAGCCAAGCTGGCGCGGCTAAATGCGGAAGAAGAACCGGAAGATTCGTCTTATGCCTGGGTCATGAACTCGACGCAAATAGGCATGTCCGACATGCTGACGCTCGAAATCACGATCTTCCACGGCATTGCAGAGGAAGAAATACGTCTCGGCAACCTTCGCTTCGAGGAATATTTGGTCATGCTGTATTTGACGGGACATATCGAGTTGGAAAACGACGAGCAGGTCGAACAGGCTCGCGACCTGTACAAAAACGGCCACTATCTCCGTTACTTCGGCGCGCAGAACGGCAGCGGGGTTTACTTGTACCGGCCGGAACTCTGATGAATGCCAGAAAACAGACTTAAAAAAGGGTAGGCTTCTTTCTTACAAGAAGCCTACCCTTTTTAGGATTATGCTTGCCATAAAATCAGCGCGCTTAGCAAGCCCCTACCTGATTTACAAATATCAACATCCAGTTCGATATTCCCGAGGCTCTTTGCACGGTCTAGAATAATCTCCTCCAGTCTTGAACGGTGAAGCGGGTCATCGTCGCAGATGCAAATTCGGATCATTTTTCAACCGCCTTTACCTTTATGCAATTACAAATACATCCTATTTATCGGTTGAATCCCGTGATAAATGTCTATACAAAAAGCCGAACGTTCTACTCCGCTCGATCATCGAGAGGGCGAACTTCCGGCTCTATTTGACTTTAATCGATATTACTGCGACGATCCCAACTGAATCCAAGCCTGCTGAATCTCCTCGATCGCCTGTTCTTTCGTTTTGTTTTTGCCGATATACGCCTGCATGATCTCGCCGAATTTCTGGTGGAAGGTGTCGAGCGAATAGTTGACGGCCAAGTCGCCGGATTTGCCGCTCTTCAGAATCTCATCCATTTCTTTGGGCATCTGCAGATCAGGCAGCGGCGCGTCCCGGATCGGCGGAATGACTTTGGCGACCTGGGAGAACCAATTCTTGCCGTATTCCGACGTGTACAGCCAGTTGAAGAATTCGATCGTCTGCGGGGCCGCGGCCGAATCTTTGTTGATGCGCAGCGCCTGGTCGGCACCGGTGATGATCCGGGACTGCCCGGCTTTGTCGCTGACCGGGTAACCCATGATGCCGATCTTGAAGTCCGGGCTGATCTTCATGATCGCTTCTTCGTCCCAGGCGCCTTTGCCGGTCATCATGGCCGCTTTGCCGGATGCAAAATCGCTGACTTCGGCGTTGCTGTCGCGCTCAAGCGGTTTGTCCGTGCCGTGCGCGACGGTCGTATCGATAAAAGCAAAGAAATTGTCCGTCAGCAGCGGGTATTCGCTGAACGCGGTCTCGCCCTTGATGAACTTGTTCACCAGCTCCTGCGCGGTGATGCCGGCATCCTCCGCGGCAGCGTCCACATAGTGCTGGAAGACATGCTTCCAGACCCACCATTCCTTGTACGCGTTCGCAAAAGGCGTGATTCCTTTGGCTTCAAGTTTGGCGATCGCATCGTCCATCTCGGCAATCGTCTTCGGCGGTTCGGTGATGCCGGCCTGCTCGAACAGGTCTTTGTTGTAGATCATCGCGAACAGATTGCCTTTGACCGGAAGACCCAGCACCTTGCCGTCCAGCGAGCTCATATTGGCGCGCACGGCGTCGGTCATCGCGGCCGCGAGCGGTTCGTCCGTCAGATCGGCGCTGTAGTCGGCGTACGTATCGATATCCCCGCCCGCCGTCGTCTGGAACACGTCCGGCGTGCTGCCTGCGGCAATCCGCGATTTGAGGACGGTGTTGTAATCGGCCTGCATGATTTCGAGGTTGATCGTTACGTTGGGCTTGACCTTCTTGTACTCTTCGATATAGGCATTGAAAGCATCCGTATACTCCGGCGAAGCTGTGAACATGTTGATCGTCACCGGTTGGTCGGCGGCGGCTTCTCCCGTCGATCCCGTGCTTCCCGTATCGGCCGCCGGGCTGCTTCCGCAGCCGGCCAGCAGCGACGTGCCGAGCAGCAGTACCGCCGGCAGGGCAAACATTTTCTTGAACATTTTCGTACCCCCTGTATTCGAAAAGTGAAGCGGATCGGCATTTCCGAAAGAAAGCTCGGCCCGCGCCCGTTACCGCTATTTTAGGGCAGGACGAGGCCCGGGCAGAATGTACATAAGCGGCCTGTTAGGGGTAAAAAAGTAGCCGCAGCCTGCTGAAACTATTCCGCGGCCCCTACCGACTATACAGATAGAATCACAGAAAAAGGAGGTTGAGCGGTTGAACGAGCTGCGCCTCATCAAGCGGATTCGGCGAAGCGGCGATCGGGCCTCCGCCGACCAACTGGTCCGGCATTATTACGACGACATCTACCGTTTCGTGCGCAGGCAGGTCTCAAGCGACGACCTCGCGCTGGATCTGACCCAAGACATTTTCATCTCTATTCTCCGCTCTATCGGCCATTACGAGGGGCGCGGAGGGGCGAGCTTCCGAACCTGGATCTATCGGATCGCCGCCAACAAATTGATCGATTGGTACCGCTCGCGCGCCTATCGCAACTCGGCGATGACGATGACGCTTGACGACATCGAGCCGATCGACGCCGGCGATTTCACCACACAGCTGGAGAGCGACGAATTTATCGCCCAGGTCTTCGAGTTCGTGGGCGAACTGCCGCCGGATACCCAGAAGATCTTCCGGCTTCATCTGTTCGGCGGCTGCACCTTCCGGGAGATCGCGGAAATGGTCGATCTGGCGGAAGGGAGTGTCAAATCCCGTTATTATCGGTTGATTAACCAGCTTGGAAAGGAGTTTGCGAATCATGAATGACTTCGACAAAAACGCAAGTATCGATACCATTCTCGATCGGGGGCTGGTCAAGCCGCCTGCGGCAGGAGAACGGATCGGATCCATGCTGCGGGAATTGGGCCTGCGTTTTATTTTCTGGGACACGGGGTACAGCCTCTTCTTCGCGGCGCTCACGTTCGGCTGTGCGTTTGTATTGTTTATGCTCATGCCCGAGGAATCCGGAGCTTCCGCCGCGGTGGCTATCGCTCCGCTGCTCATGCTGCTTGCCGTTTCGTTCGCCGAAACGTCGGAGCGGCTCGGCGGCTTGTACGAGATCAAGCAGACGTGCCGGTACACGATCCGGCAGATCGCCGCGCTGCGCGTGATCGTCTACTCTGCCGCCGGCACGGTTTTGACGGCGATCGTCGCCTTCGCCGGCGCGAACGGCGAAGGCGGGTTTCTCTCGCTGTTCCCGCTGTGCCTGGCAGCCTTGTTCGTATGCTCGGCTCTATCGCTATCCATGCTGCACAGAACGAGAAACGAATGGTTCCACGCGCTGTTCACAGCCGGGTGGATATTCGCGAACCTCGCGCTTGGTTTTGCCGCCGGCGAACGGTGGGAGAATCTGCTGCGCGGCATGCCGGCCGCTCTCTCGATCGGATTCGCCGTTATCGGCGCCGCCTTGTTCGTCTGGCAGCTCTCAAAAATGCTGCGGGAGGTAAAACCTTATGCTATCGCTTAATCGGGTCACCAAACAATACGGAAATTTCACGGCTCTGGAACATATCGATCTGGAATTCTCGCAGGGCGTCTATGCCCTGCTCGCCCCCAACGGCGCCGGCAAGACGACGCTGATCAAGATGCTCGCCACCTTGATCTTTCCCACTCGGGGAGAGATCCTCTGGCACGGCGACGATATTGTGGCGCTCGACGCGTCGTACCGCGAGCTCATCGGCTATCTGCCGCAGGACTTCGGCTACTACCGCAATCATACGCCGCGCGAATTCCTGCGGTACATGGCGGCGGTCAAATGCCTCAAACGCGATCAGGCGGCGCAGCGAATCGACGAGCTGATCGATCTTGTCGGCCTCTCGGAGGTCCGAGGCAAAAAAATGCGCAAATTCTCCGGCGGCATGATCCAGCGGGTCGGCATCGCCCAGGCGATGCTGAACAATCCGCAGATCCTGATACTCGACGAACCGACGGCCGGGCTCGATCCCAAAGAGAGGGTCCGTTTCCGCAATCTGATCTCCTCGCTGTCCAAAGACCGGATCGTGATCCTATCGACGCATATCGTGTCCGATATCGAGACGATCGCCGGCAGCGTTATTTTGCTCAAAGACCGCCGTCTGTTCGCCCAGGATTCCCCGGCCGCCGTCTGCGCGACGCTGGCAGGCAAAGTCTACGAAACGGATGCGATCGAAGACATCCGGGTACCGCATCTGCTGCTGACCGAGCGGCAGGAGAACGGCCGGACCGTGACCCGCTTTGCCAGCGAACACGACTGCGGCGAATCCGCGCAGAGCGTCAATCCCAATCTCGAAGACGTGTTTCTCTACGTCTATCGGGACGAAGAACGATAGGACGCGGCCATGATCTTCTTCTACGAGTTGAAAAAGCTGGTGCTGTCGCCTTTGATTCTAAGCCTCGCCGCGCTGTGCGTACTGGTCAATCTGACTTTTCTGCTCGTCGAGCGCGACGGACTTGAGCCGATGGGTCAGACGGCCCGACCCGCCGATGCCGTCGCCGCCCGAACGGTTCCTATTTTCGAAGGATATCGAACGGCGGATATCGCCGAGAGTTACATTCGCTGGTATCGTCTCGACGGAACGAACGCCCAGCGGATTCGCAATAAATACGACAAGCTCCAGCCTGTCGTCGATCGCAAAGCGGCGGTCGGCGAGAAGCCTCCGGTTTACTTCAGCGGCCGAATGTCCGATTTCCAGGTGCTGCTGTTCGGCAAATTATTGAAGTTCATCAGCCAGGAGATCGGCCTGCTCGCGCTGCTTGCCGCCCTGCTGGCGGCCGCTTACGAGCAGATGCGCGGCACCGAGCCGGTCATCTATGCTTCGAAGACGGGCCGGCGGGTACAGCTGCCCAAGCTTTACGCTTCGCTGACCGTATCGGCACTGCTGAGCGTGTTCGTAATCGGTGCGAGCCTGCTGATTTTTTTCGCCCTGTTCAACTTCTCCGTTCCGTGGCAGGCCGATGTCTCCAGCGTATTCGATCATGCCCTGGGCGAGACCAAACCTTTTATTACTTGGCACGATCTGACGGTCGCGGAATATCTATGGGCGACGATCGGGATCGGCATCGGGCTTGCGCTTGGCTGCTGCCTGCTCGGCTTTGCGGCCGGTACGGGACTGCGCAGCGCTTACGGAGCTTTCGGCGCGGCCGTCTTCGTACTCGCCGCTTTCGATCTGATCGCGCGTGCTCCGTTTCTGCCCGTCGGCTCGATCTTCAAAAGCGCCTGGGGGCTGAATCCGATGTGGCTGTGGAGAAACAGCGGCACCTGGTTCACCGACGGCAGAGCGGATATGTTGTGGGCCAACTTCGAAACGCTGGGGCTGTGCGCTTACTCGGCCGCTTTTGCCGCTGCAGCCTGGGGCGCTTACCACCTGCTGAGAAGGAGGGAAATCCATTGAGACTTTTTCTGTACGAACTGAAGAAGATCTGGAGTTGGCGTGTGCTGGCTTTGTTGGCCGCGTTCGCGGCGCTGGTCTGGTTCTCGATTCTGAGAGGAGATGTGCAGACTTACAAAACGCTGAGCCATTACGCCAGCTCGTTCGGTCCTTATCAGCGCGAGATGTTCGACAAATATGGTCCGACGTTAGAATCGGAAGAGTTGGCCGACTATGATATTTCGGGAAAAATAGCAGCGCTCGAAGGGGAACTGGACGACTGGATCGCCAGCGATCCGCTGTTCACGGGTAACGGCATTTCGACTTATGCGGAATACGAAGACTTTCGTTCTCAAGATAGGGACAGCATGGATAAGGAAGAATATGAGAAGTTTAGTGAAATCACGATGCAGATGGATAGGAAACTGTGGCTTGACGAATATTGGAACGATCCCAAGAAACAATTCACTTCGCCTTATGTTCGATTGGGGATGCTGTCGAACTTGAACGATACGTATACGGAGTATGAACGCAATATTGGGCATTACCTCGAATATGAGAATCAGCCGGTGGCTGTAGAGGCTGCCCGGCAGATTCTGGCCAAACATAACAACAGCTTGGTCCCCTACAATTTGAAGGGTACCGCATCGGGATACTCAACGGTGGTCGGCGTGTTCGTCATTCTCGCGACCCTGCTGCTCGTCTCCCCTTCGCTGACTCGCGATCGGGCACGACATATTCATCCGCTTCAATATTCATCTACGGTAGGCCGCCGGATCTTGTTGATTCAGTGGGCGGCGGTAACCGTCAGCGCCTGCGTATTTTCGCTTGTGGCGATTGGTGCGAGCGCCACTGCGCTGCTTACGACCGACATGAGCGCCTACTTCGGCGTTTCGATGCTGTCCATGAATTACGGCAGCATCCAATCCCTCTATGAGATCACGTTCGGGCAGTATCTCCTTCTGCTTGCTGTCATGATCGTTCTCTTGAGTATGACGGCCGCCTGTTTCGCGTTCGTACTGGCGAAATTCAGCACGAACATCATAGGCGCAGTACTCAAGATTGTTCCGCTCGGTCTTGCATTCTGGGTGCTGTATTTGAGCGCGATCAGCGAACCTTTCGACCCTCGCAACGCATTGTTCAGAAGCATCCTGCACGGCCGCGTCGTCATGCCCGAGCTGATTCTGTGCGTTGTCTTGGCGGCGGCCGGACTGCTGGCAGCGGTGATCGTCGCGGCGCGCGAACGGAAAGCGGACATTTTGTAAAAGGCTGCCCGTGCCCGCATAATCGTCACAAAGGAGAGAACCGCATTGAACTTATTTCTGCACGAACTCAAAAAAATATGGAATTGGCGCATGCTCGCCCTGATTGCCGCCCTCGCGGTCTTGATCTGGTTCTCGATGTTGAGCGAATTCGCCGATTCCTACGACAGCTTGAGCACGCACGGCATATATGGATCGTACCAACGCGAGATGTTCGGACTCTACGGCGAGACTCTGGAACCGGAGGAACTGACCGACTACGACATTCCGGGCAAAAAAGCGGCGATTCATGCGGAAATGGATGCTCTGATCGCGGGCGATTCGCTGTTTGCCAAACACGGTATCCGAAATGCCGAAGAGTATCAGGCTTTTGCCGACCGCGATACGGAGGGTCTCGGCGAAGAAAAACGTATGGAGTTTTTCGAGACGGTCAACCAAATGATAAGTAGGCTGTCACTCAGCGACGACAAGCAGACACTGGACGAATGGTATACTTCTCCACAGATCCGCCTGCAAACGCTCGAAGCGCTTGAACAGACGTATGCCGATTATGAATCCTTCCTGCAAATTTATATCGACCGCGACGAACGGCCGGTTGTCGTTCAAGCGGCCCGCCAGATTCTGGAGCAGCGAAACGACAGCCTGATCCGACATGATTTGAGCAGCAGCGTCTCCCTGTACGCGGCAGTAGTCGGTGTGTTCAGTATCGCTTCGACTTTGCTGCTCACGGCGGTTCCTCTTTCTCGCGATCGGATGCAAAACATGCATCAGGTTCACTATTCGTCAAGGATCGGCAGGCGGATCTTGAAGATCCAAGCGGCGGCCATGTGCGTCAGCGGCTGCGCGCTGTCGCTTCTGCTGATCGCCTTGAGCGCTGTTCCTCTGCTTGCGGCAGGCGTCGGCGATTACGGGAATGTCTCGATTTTGTCGTTCACGCTTACCGACATGGTGCTGTACGAGATCACGTTTGGGCCGTACACCCTTTTTCTCGCCGGCATGATCGTTCTACTGAGCATCGCTGCCGCCTGCTTCGCGTTCGTGCTGGCAAGGTTCAGCTCCAATCTGATGACGATGCTGATCAAACTCGTGCCGGTCGGCATCGCATTGTCCGGATTGGCCGTACTTGTACTCTACATGACGTTTTCTTATCATAACCTTCTGTTCAGTGCCGTACTGCGTGGGAGAATCCCGATGCCGGAGCCGATGCTGTGCGCCATTGTCGCGGCTGCAGGCGTGCTGGCAGCGGTCATCGTATTGATTCGCGAGAAAAAAACGGATACCGACTAGACCTTCTATCCGCGTCATTACCGCTCCCGATTGCTGGGGCGATGAACGGAAAGAACCTTCTCTAACGAATCCCGGTATCGCTATTCGCCATTTTTCTGGATTTTTAAAATCTGACGAATTCTCATCCCTCTATTGTCTGCAATTTCTCTGTGCAAGGCCCATTTTGATCAAATAGCGTTCATAGGATTCGTTAGAGCGCTCACTGTCCGTACAAAAAGCAAGCGATGAAACCGGCGTTCGCTCAAACAGCCGGTCATCGCTGATCGACAGAGACGGAATAGAAGCTTTCGCTTGCCGGGACTTTCCGACAGCGGGAGCGGGGTTCGGCTAGTTCCTGCCTCCAATCCACACCCGCACCCCGCTCCGATACTCCGACGGCGACACGCCGAAGTAATTGCGGAACGCTTTGCTGAAATAATTCTTGTCGTTGTAGCCGAGCATATCGGAGATCTCCTGGATCTTCAGCCCTTCCTCGCCCAGCAGCACGCGCGCTTTCTCCATCCGCAGCTTCTGCGTGTATTCATGGATGCCGACGCCGTACTCCTGCTTGAACAGCTTCATGAGGTATTCGCGGCTGAGGAAATACTTCTCCGTAAACATGGAGATCTTGATCTCTTCAAAATAGTGCCGGTCGATATAGGCGCGAATATCGCTGATATGAAAAGACGCCCCGGTGCGGTCCGCCCTGCGCGCATGCCGGCAGCAGCGTTCGACGGCATCGAGCATCCGCCGCTCCCACTGGGCGGCATCCGCCAGATCCCCCGCCTCTGCGTCTTCCGGCGCGGAATCCTGCCAGGCGGAGCGTCCTTCCGCCTGCCCTGCCGGTGCGCCGTGCGCCGGATCGGACCCGCCGACCGGTTCCCCGTCGGCTCCCCGGCCGAGCACGGCTTCCGCCTCGGCCAACAGCCGCTGCGCGTCGCCGAGCGCCAGGAATCCCGGCGCTTTCAGCTCGGCGAGCGCATCCTCCGCGATGCGCAGCGCCTGCGCGTGTGCGCCGCTCTGTGCAGCGGCGGCAATACGCGCCAGCGCGGCCGCAAACGCCGCCGCATCGGGCTTCGCCCCGTGCCGGGCCGCCGCTGCCGGCAGGCGGCCCGGCGGCTGCGCCCCTTCTCCCGCGCGGCGCAGCGGAAGCTCTCCCGTACCGCCGGGCCCCGCAAGCACCGGCCCGTCGATGCGCAGCAGATTCAGCCGCCCGGCCGCGGCTCTCGCCTCTTCGTACGAATCGGCCAGCCTGCCGAGCGAAGCGGACAGCGGCCCGTATCCCGCCGCCGCGCGAAGCCCGAACAGGCGCTCCAGCGTCGGCAGCAGCTCGCACAGATAAGCTTCGACGCGCAGCTCCGCAGAAGCTTCTCCGCCGCTGTCGGTGCGGCAGGCGCAGACCGCGATCATCTCGCGGTCCGCAGCCGGATCGGCGAAGCCGAAGCTCTCCATCCCTTCCGGCGCGCAGTCGCGAATGACATTGGCGATCGCGGCATGCAGCAGGCCGGTATCGCCGTAGAAACGCCCCCGCCGTACCCGGTCCAGATTCAGCAGGCGCAGGGACACGGCTCCGTACAGCCGGGCTTCTCCGCCGCCCGCGCCGATCATGGCAAGCGTATCCGCTTCGCGGTTCGGATGGAAGCTTCGCCGGATCATCGACAGATAGACATTCTCGCGCAGTTTGGGCAGCGAGACATTGAGCGCTCTCCCACGGCTGATCTTCTCCTCCGCTTTGCGGCGCCGCAGGTCCAGCTCCTCCACGGCCCGCCGCAGGACATCGTTCAGCCCGTGCCGGTTTACCGGTTTGAGCAGATAATCGAGCGCCCTTGAACGAATCGCCTGACGCGTGTATTCGAAGTCGTTGTAGCCGCTGATGACTACGCTGAGCACATCGGGATAGTCTTTTTCCAGCCTCCGCAAAAATTCGCTTCCGTCCATGCCCGGCATCTTCATGTCGATCATCGCCAGATCGATCCGGTGTTCCCTCAGCAGCGCCAATCCTTCCTCCCCGTCCGTCGCTTCATGGATCGTTCCGATCCCGAGTCCTTCCCAATCCCCCAGAATACGGATCGCTTCGCGCAGCGGTTCTTCGTCATCGAGAATGAGTACGTTATACATATTCTTCGCCTCCCTGCGGAATATTCAGCATCAGCCGCGTTCCTCCTTCATCCGTATCGATCGCAAGCGTGGACTGTTCGCCGTACAGAATGCGCAGACGCGCATGCAGATTCTGCAGACCGATATGGTCGCCCGCCCGCTCCGCAAAAGGCTTTTCCAGCGAATCCAGCACTTCCCGCAGCCGCCCCGGCTCAATGCCCGGACCGTCGTCGCTGACCGTGATGCACGCTCCTTCCCCCGTCTGCTTCGCCTCAATCGTGATCGTCACCGTGTCTTTCACCCGCTCCAGCGCATGCTTGATCGAATTTTCGACCAGCGACTGCACGGACAGCCTCGGAATACGCAGCTGCCGCAGCGATTCGTCCCAATCGTATTCCACGCGCAGGCGGCTGCCGAACCGCGCTTTTTGCAGCGACAGATAACGTTCGATATGCCGCAGTTCGTCGCCCGCGGACACAATGTCGCTCCCTCCGATACAGTAGCGCAGCGACTGGGCCAGATCGTCGACCATATCCGCGATATCCAGCCGCCCTCCCCGCAGCGCCTGCGTCGAGATCGCCTGAAGCGCGTTGTAGAGAAAATGCGGATTCAGTTCCGCTTCGAGCGCTTTGAGGATCGCGCTCTGCTCGACCAGTTTCATCCGGTAGCGTTCGTTGATCAGCTCGTTCGTCCGCTGCACCATCTCGTTGAAATGGCGCGTCAGATGCGCGATCTCGTCGTGGCCGCGAACCGGCGCCAGCGTCTCGAAATCCCCGCCGCTGAAGCGGTTCATCCGCTGGGCGAGCCGGGCCAGCGGACGGGTAATCGCACCGGACGCCAGCGCGACCAAGGCCGCCGACAGCAGAACGAACCCCGCTCCGATCAGGATATTCAGGCGGCGGGTCCGGTCGGCCGCTTCGTAGATCTGACGGTACGGCATCGACTTCGCCAGCGTCCACTCGCCCGGCTCCGACACGTTCGCCATGAGCAGATAACGTTCCCGGCCAAGTTCCCCGTTCACCGGTCCCGCCGAAGCGGCCTGCTTGAACCGGCCGACCAGGCCTCCCGCTTCCGCCTGCCGGTAGAAGCTTCGGTCGTCCGTATAGTACGGATCGCCGTCCGCACTCAGCAGCGCCAGATGTTCGCCTTGTTCGAGCGGCGCGTCCCGGACGATCGTGTCCAGCCCGGAAGGATTGGCGTATACGGTCAGCACGGCCTGCGGCTGGCGCGATGCGATCGAGCGCAGCACCCGGTGATACGCGAGGAACCGTTCTCCTTCGCCTTCGGCTGCGGCCGGACCGGGCTCAAGCTGCAGCAGCGAGCGGTACAGCTGGTTGTCCGGCTGCTCCTTCAGGCGCTTGTACCAGTCCGACCGCGCCGTCCCGCTGTCGGGAGCCGCCCGGATGACCACATTGTAGGCTTCTCGCGTCACCGAATAGGTCTTGTTCGTCTTGACGATATGCAGCTCCATCCCGTCCAGATCGCTGCGCGAATAGAACATCCGGCGCAGATAATTCTCCAGGTACATCCGCGACCCGTAGTCGTTTTCTTCATTCAGCACGGCATGGATCAGATCATCGTACTGGAGCTGGGGCAGCGTCAGCTGCGCAATCCCGTCCATGTAGTCCTGCACATTCCGGTTAACCAGCAGCAGATTGTTGGCGGCGCTGTCGATGCTGTGGCGCACCGCTTCCCCGCGCAGCCTCTGATCGGACACCACGCTCAGCAGCACCACGACCAGAATCACGATCGTGGTGAACGGCACGAACAGTTTGTACGCCAGTCTGCCGGTCAGGCGTCTCCACAGCCGTCCGGCCGTTTTTCTTCCTTTCGAAGTAAGCGTTTGCATATTGGTTCACCTTTTTACCCTCAAGAGTTTTCTTTCGTCCATTCTGGCCGGAATATCGACATTCTATAATACAAACATCGAGAAAATCCATACCTTTTCGCGCAGAGCCGCAAACGTCCCGTTTTGAGGCCCGGGGTGAAAGAATCCGTTTATCGAAAAAGAGGTGCGCCATGTTCAAACTGGGAAGAAGACGCGGGGAGCGGCTGGAGTTCGGTCTGTTTACGCTGCCTGCCCTGATCTGTATCGCTTTTGCTTTTTATGTGCCGTTTATGCTGACTGTACGCTACTCCATGACCAAATGGAACGGCATCGCCAAGCACCCGACCTTCATCGGGCTGGACAACTTCCGCCAAATCCTGACCGGCGACGCCAATTTCACGAATGCCGCCTTGTTCACGCTCAAGTATACGATTCTGTATATTGTGCTCGTCAACGTACTTGCGATTGCGCTGGCTCTGGTTCTCGACATGGGACTGCGCTCGACCAACTGGCTGCGGGCCGCCTTTTTCGTCCCGTATATTCTGAGTCTGGTCATCGTCGGCTTTATCTGGAAATTCATTTTCATGCAGGGCTTCGAATCGCTCGGCGACTCCACCGGCTGGTCCGTATTTGCGCTCAGTTGGCTCGGAGAACCCGGTCTGGCCTTCGTCTCCATTCTCGGCGTCTCGATCTGGCAGTCCGTCGGCTTCTACATGGTCATCTATATCGCCGGACTGCAGTCCGTGCCGGACGACCTCAAAGAAGCCGCCACCGTCGACGGTGCGGGCGCCGTCCGAAAATTCTTCAGCATCACGCTGCCTCTGCTGGCCCCGTCGATCACCATCTCCGTGTTCATGGCGCTGACCAACGCGATCAAGGTGTTCGACGTGATCCTCTCGCTGACCTCCGGCGGACCCGGCGGCACGACGTACAGCGTCGCCTACGACATCTACCGGGATACATTCCAGAATAATCTGTACGGTTACGGCACCGCCAAAGCACTGATTCTGTTCGTCGCCGTACTTGCGATCACGTTCGTCCAGCTCTATATTTTCAAACGCCGGGAGGTCGAAGCCTGAGATGTCCAAATCCGTATCCGCAGTGCCCAAACGGCGTATCCGTCCCGGCCGTCTGGTGCTGGAAATCTGCATGGTGCTGCTGTCGCTGCTGTTTCTCTATCCGCTGATTCTGACCGTCATCAACTCGTTCAAGAGTTTCGCCGAAGTCATGAGCGACGTCATCGCCCTGCCGCAGTCGTTCAGCTCCGCCAACTACGCCTACGTCTGGAAAGCCGTCGACTATCCGCGGCTGTTCCTCAACAATACGATCGTCACCGGAATTGGGCTGGCCGGCATCATTCTGTTCTCGTCGATCGCCGCCTACAAAATGTCCCGCAGCCGTTCGCGCATGAGCGGCGTGCTGTACATGCTCTGCATTATCCCGATGCTGATTCCGTTCCAATCGATCATGCTGACCGTGCTCCAGATGGCCAAAGCCCTGCACCTGTCCGAAAGCACCTGGGGACTCGGCATTCTGTACTGGGGGTTCGGCGCGCCGCTCGCGATCTTCATCTACCACGGCTTCGTCAAAGGCATCCCGCGCGAGATAGACGAAAGCGCCACGATCGACGGAGCTTCCGGCTTCCGGTTGTTCTTCTCCGTCATTTTCCCGCTGCTGAAGTCCGTGACGACCACCATCATCATCATCGACGTCATGTGGATCTGGAACGACTTCCTGCTCCCGCTGCTGATGGTCAACGGCTCGCCGGCGACCAAGACGCTGACGCTCGCCGCCTATACCTTTGTGGGTCAGTACACATCGGACTGGCAGTACGCGATGACGGCGATGGTGATGGCGGTGATGCCATCGATTCTGGTGTTTATCCTGCTGCAAAAGTATATCGTAAGAGGGGTTGTGGCGGGGGCTGTGAAAGGGTGACCTATTGAAAAAGCCGGCGGTTTGCCTGTATTCGAGGCGATCCGTCGGCTTTTATTCAGAAGGGATAAAAGGCGGCTGCTCACTTGTATAATAATGGTTTCGGCTTTTTCCATTCAACTGATCCAGATAGCCCTGTATCGTTTTTAATCTTGAGTTGGAATATCCCATGGCTTCCCTTAATTCTTTGGTCGTAAAATAAGGGTTTATAATTCGGATTTGCTGTAGTTTGAGCATCTCCGATAAATCATGTTGCGTTTGGTCGACCAAGAACTTAGACAAGTAATTCCCCAAGTTCAACGGAAGAATTTGCTCGAGCGACTTTGTATTCCATTCATAGAGTCTGATTTTGGACTGAAGATGATCGGTGATGTCCGGTTCCAGCAAGATTCGATAAATTAAATCGCCTTTTACTCTTCGTACATCACGCTCTTGCGCTGAGGGGGTATCTATGTATTGTTCTTCAATCAAGAATACAACCATCCCGATCAAAACATCGATGATCTGTAACAAAAAAGACTCGTGCGACTTTTGCGAAATGACAGACTCGATTCGATATCCTTTTTTTCGATAAGCGGAGTGCGCATTCATCTGCCGGTGTAGACTTTCATTCAAATTGATCTCCGGCGTCTCATACTCATTGTTTTCGTCCACTGCAATACGGACTTGTTCCCCTCCGGCCAAATTGCGTGTCACGCCGTAGAAAAGTCTTTCCGGGATTTTCACGTAAAAAAACTGTCTTAACTGTTTATCGTTGATCCCCATGCTTTCGCCCATTTTTTGGGCATCTTCGTTGTTTACCAAAAAGATATTGACGTGAATATCTTGGGCAATCGTCAATAAAATTGAACGAAAGTATTTCTCGAATTTGCGATCATTCTTATACTCCGCAAAATGAAGCTCCTGCCCGGGGCCTATAATTGATTCCAATGCATCCGAAATCTGCTGCAGCACAGACTCATCGATCCCTAACGCCCCGTAATAGGAATAGCCTCCGCGTTTCTGATCCAGTTTATTCGATTCGTCGAAAAAGATATGATAGGTCACAGCTTAGTCTCCTGACTTGATTAGGGTACCTAATAATTTAATAAGGATCGAACTTGTTCAACTTACAAATTAACGCTATAATAGAAGCAGAAAATCAAATTTGTGTACTCATTTTCCTCGCCACCATCGTGCAAGGCTTGTGAGTACTTAGAAATCAACCTTTCTCCGCCACCATCTGGCAGAGCTGGGTTGTTTTTTTATGTCTTTAATCCGTTTTAGAGCGCAGATGTGCACGATATAACTTCAGGCAATCCTCTAAGTAGGCTTTTTCAGCAAATGATTCTACAATAATTTGGTAAGTGGTTTGCTTTTCTTGCAGCTGCCGCTTTGTACCTTCTCTATGTTCTTCAATATATGCGTTTAAGGTAGCCGCGATATGGACCGTATTTTGATCATAAATACCATACCTTCCCGAACAAACCGCAAACAGCTGATAAAAAGGCTTATCGGTTGCTGCGCAAATTTCCAATGCTTCTTGCAAGGTTGCGCCGTTATAGATCGGATTCCAGTAAGAGTTAAATATCTCGCTCATTCGTTCATAACTAACAGAGGTCTTTCTTTCGATCACCGTTCCTTTTTTGTACTCCCAGCGAGTTCTACTCGATCCCTCCGAGTCTGCAATAAATTCACGATAATCTGCCGAGGCAGACCAATAAGCATGAATAGAATACTCGCCTCTACTCAACTGCTGTATTACCTGTGTATAATCCCATACATTCCCGAATACTTCTGCGCCTAATTTGGCATATCCGTTTGATTTATAATACGAGACCAAACTGCTGTATTCGGAGAAACCCAGAGCTTTCGAAGTAATGCTGACAAACTGAAGTGTTGTTTCCAGCTCGCCTCGCTCGATTCCGCCCAAGTAGCTTGTCGAATATCCGGTGTGGAAAGCCAAGTCAGAACGAGTCCAACTTTTTATTTTTCTATGTTGAAGAACATGGGATGAATATGATTTTATTGGAGCTTCTTCATTAAACATCGTTCAGTATCTTCCCTTCATAAAAAATGTTCAATTTAGTTACAGAACATTTATAAGTACTTTGATTTTAGCATCGATTATTGAGCAAGTAAAGAATCTGAGAATTATTCAAAATAAAACAAGCAAAGTTCTAAGTCCGTCTTTTTTCTTCATTAATTCCTTCTATACCTATTCTTTATTTAATTCGCTTATGACGCCAAATAAAAGGTAAATAAACAATTTCATACAGAGTTATATCTAAATTCTGCACAAAAAGACCCTTAGGCATGCAGGCTTCCGCCGCTTGCCTAAGGGTCTTCACTTGGTTCTTGTATTTATTCCGCCGCAGAATCCGTGCGGATGTCGTAGCTCTCCCCGTCGACCGTCACCTGTTCGATCGGGGAACCCAGCGCACTCACGATCCGGTACACGGCCGTGTACGGATAGTTCCCGGGGTCCGCCGCTTCGGAGGCGGACCCGTTTCCGGCTTCGGCGCCTTCGCCTGCCGAAGCATCGGTGCCCGAACCGGCCGCGTCCGTGCCGGTTCCCGGTTCGGTGCCGGAGGTATTTCCTCCGGCGGCATCGGTTCCGGACTCCGGCCCGGAACCCGGTTCTTCACCGGCCGGCGTGCCTGCGGCCGGGTCGGCGCTCTCGCCGGGTGCGCTGCCGGCTTCGGTTCCCGGCTCTGTGCCGGCCGGATCGCCGGCTGCGGGATCGGTTCCCTGACCGGCCGCTTCGCCGGTCGTCTCTCCCGATTCCGTACCGGCTTCCGTGCCGGTCGGCTCTTCGCCGGCGTTATCCGTGCCGCCGCTGCCGGTCTCTCCGGCGGCATCCTGCCCGGCTTCGCCGGATGTGCCGTCGGCAGGCTCGCCTGCGGCCGGGTCTTCGGTACCGGTCGACCCTTCGACCGGGTCGGGGTCCGCTCCCTGCTCAAGCGCCGGGTTGTCGAGCACAACGCGGCTGGTATTCGCCAGGGTCAGTTCCAGCTTGGCCGGCCGGAAAGCGTCCCGTTCTTCCGCGGTGCGGAAACGGAATTCGACCGTCTGTCCGTTAGATGGCGCGATGACAAGCATAGCCGGCCCCGCATCCGTGCCAGGTACCGTCTCGCCTGTGCCCGGCGTATCCGCAACCGTCTCTTCCGGCGGATCGGCCGGCGTCTGGGCGGTCTGTTCTTCGCCGCCCAGCACGCCGGTCGCGTACAGCACGCCGACGGTTCCGCCGCCGACGATCACCAGCGCCAGCAGGCCCATCAGCAGCAGCGCCAGGCTGCGGTTCCTGCGCATCCAGCGCACAAGCGGCGAAGCCTGCTGCGCCTGGATTTTGCGGTATACCGCGGCCAGCGGAGCGGGTGCGCCGTCGAAATGATCGCGGCGCTTGTTCTTGTCCCGGAACGCTTCGCGGTCGTGGGCGGCAAAGTAATGTTCGATCGCAGCCGCATAAGCCGGATGCAGTCTGCCGTCTTGTAAGTACGGCTCCTGCAAAGCCGACCATGCGAAGAAGCGGTATACCGCTTCGCGTCCCCCGGTCGCGGAAGAATTGATCCGCACCGCGTCGACCAGGCGGCGGTAATCCACGTCTTCGCCGCCTCCGCTCAGGCTGCGCGAGAAGGCCGGCATGAGGCGGCCGTAACGGCCGGCCGCGATTTCGGCCGGCAGCAGGCGCCGGCCGAGCTTCTGCACTTCGTCGGTCTCCCGGATCCCCAGACCGTCCAGCAGACCCGCATCCGGCCGCTCCAGCGTGAACCAGAGATACGCGGCGCGCAGCGCGGCGTACCGGTCCGTTCCGCGCGGACCGCGCACTTTGCGTTTACGTTCTTCGTCGCTCTCTCCTTCGAACAGGAAGCCGAGTCCCGTCACCTGCTGCAGCGTGACTTTTTCCCATTCCCATTCATCGAGCAGGTATTGGATCGCTTCGTCGGCCAGCGCCACGCACAGCGGATGCTTCATCAGCTCTTCGCCCGTGCCGTCCATCAGGCCGGCGGTCGGGTTGCCGTCGCCTCGCAGCGTCTCGACCACGCCTCTCACCGCCGAGACCGGTTCGCCGGAACGGCGCAGCTTGCTGCCCATCGCCCGCAGGGACGAATCGCAGAAGTGATCGTTGTTCAGCAGGCCCGGATGGTCGTCGGACCATTTCTGCACGATCCGCACGACTTCCGCCGCGTCCGACGCCGATTCCATTTTGCGGTCCAGATACGGTTCGAACAGCATGGAAGCCAGCTGCCGGTTGCCGATCAGCGTCGAGAAGAACATATCCGCAAGCTCGGGATCGCTTTCGATCACCGCGTAATAGGACATCCCGCCGTCTTTGCGCTTCTGCCGGGTCACCATCGGCATCAGCGTCAGCAGATAGCGCAGTACCGCGGCCCCGGCGCCTTTGCCTCCGACCCGGAAATACGCGACGATGTCGCGCAGCAGATCCGGTTCCGGAATCCGTCCGGCCATCAGATCGTCCAGCTCGCGGTCGAAACGGCCGCCCAGCAGGTCGAACATCCGGGCCTTTAGGCGCGATTCGCCCGCACGGCGCACCCAGGCGGTCAGCAGCGCCAGAATTCCCCGCCGATCTTGCTCGTAGGGTTCTTCTTCGCCTTCTTCGATCCGGAACAGTCGGGACAGCTCCAGATAGCGCCCGGAGTTCAGCGCATCCGGCGTACTGCCCAGCGCTTCGTCCGCGAACGCGTAGAACCGCTCCAGCCGCTGCGGATCGCGCAGGCCTTCATACAGGAAGTCCGCGAGTTCCTGCAGACTTCCGCCTTCGGCGGCATTGACGATCCGTCCGCGCGAGAAATCGAACAGGAAATCTTTCTCGATATTCCGGTCGCCCGGACGCATCGAGCCTTGTTCGACGAACGTCAGATGGACGCCTTTGCGGCTGTGCGGTTCGCGCGAATACGTGACAAAGCCCAGACGGCGGCGGAATTCCGGCGGCAGCGCGGCATACAGCACCTCCAGCAGTCTGAGGGCACGGGCGCTCGATTCGGCAACGGGCGCGTTCAGCGTCACGTAGACTTTGCGCCGCCCGCCCATCGATTCCATCAGCGCCAGCAGCAGCCGCTTGAACGAAGAAGCGTCGAGACCGAGTTCGTCCAGTTTGTCCGGTCCGGTCTTCGGCTGCGGCAGCTCGCTTCTCATCGGCAGGGCGGCAAGCTCCGGCAGCAGGGAGGAATCCGTCGCGCCTTCCGGCGGTTCGGCGGCTTCGGACGCGAAGTCGGCATACAGGAAATTCATGTACTCCGAAGCCAGGCTATCCGCTTTTTCCGACGGAATGACATAGTTATGGGTGAAAAAGGTGCTGCGCAGCCCCGCAAAGTCGATCGATTTGTACAGACTGCGTCCAAGTACCACATCGCCGTTCTCGAGCTGCACCAAATGCACGGAATCCGGATAGGCGGACTCTTCCTTGACGCCGGAAGCGGTCAGCTCGGCCGGCGCGTCGTAGGCGCAGAGCGGGTGCAGCGTTTTTTTGATAAAAGTTTCGTCCAGGCCTTCCGTCCGCGCGATCGTGTCGTAGCCTTCCGTATCCCGGAAAATGCCGCTGCGCGCGCGCGTGTAGAGCTGCTGGCCGATTGGTTTGGAGGAGAATGGGCTCACGTTTTATTCTCTCCCCTCGATATATTTCAGCTTGTACAGCAGCCAGATAAACGGTTCGTCGACCCGGATCGGGCTCACGACGCCCTGGATCTTCTGGTCCACCGGATTGCTGCCGAGCGCCGACACCGCAAAATACCCGGTCTCGTTAAAATAGACATCCATCGTGCCTTTGAACGGCCGGTCCACCTTTTCGATAAAGCGCCGCACTTCGCCGTCGATATTGCCGAACTCGGTCAGGTCGAAGTAATCGTGGTGTTCCATATTGTTGAATACGTTGCTGTTGGGACGTATGTAGTCGCCGCCTTCGTCCGCAAGTGCGCGCAGCATATCGCTTTTGGTCAGCACGACCGCGGTCGGAATATCCGTTTTGCCTTTTTCCTGATGCGAAATGAAGTCGCTGAACATGGTAAGCACCACGTCGCGCGGCTCGTCGTAACGGTTGGTCCACTCGCCCGGCTTGTCGCCCAGCATGATCCGGATCCGCTCGCGGATCGAACGGATCTGCAGCGGATCGACCATGAACAGGATGCCCGCCGAGTTGCGGATATGCCGCCCGTGCAGGTTCATATATTCTTCGTCCACCATGCCTTCGCCCGCCACATCGAAAAAGACGAGCGTCAGCGGAGGTTTCTTGTCGTCTTTGAACACGAATTGGAAAATGAAGGGCTCCTGCATCCGCTCTTTCTGCGTGGAAGCCAGCAGGTCGCCGCGTTCGAACAGCGGATCTTCGTAATTCATGCGGAACTTGCGGCTGATCTCCGCGTTGAGCGGCATGCACGCGGCGTCGAACCGGTCGGCCGTCGTCTGCTGCAGCGTATGGATCAGCGACGTCATGTAGACGGACTTGCCGACCTGCGACGCGCCGACGATCGAGATGATGTTGCTCGGCACCTTGCCCGCCGTCACCGGCAGCTCGTTATGGCAGTGCGGGCACAGCCGTCTGCGCGTCGTCTCGCCGTAGCGGTCCGTCAGCGAAGTGAGGACATTGTCCGTGTACGTCCGGTGCTCCGGCAGAATATCCCGCGGATTCAGAATCGCTTCCATGTCGTACACCGTATCGAGACCGAACCGCTCCCGGTACCGGTTCAGCGGCGCGTCTTCGCGCAGCGCGAAGTCTTCGTCGTCCTCGCGATGATGCGAAGCGCGGAAGACGACTTCTTCCGGCGAGAACTTGCTGAAGCAGTACGGACAGACGATATCGTAAAACAGCGGCCTCGGTTCTTCCTGCAGCTTTCTTTTGAATCGGCTAAAAAAGCTCATCGCCGTTCCCCCTGACTCCTTATTGGTTGGATCGCGATCTGCATGATTCCCAAGGTGAACTGCGCTTATTCGGGCAGCAGTTCATACAAGAGCCCATACTTTTTCCCGTCCGTAAAAAACACCCGCACAAAATCGTTCTTGCCCACTTCGATCTCCGGCAGACCGGTGCGGCCGGCCGGGAACGGAGTCCCGAACGGATACACCGTGCCGTCCTGCGGACCGGTCGGATAAGCGCCGCTTTTTTTGACATAGCAGAGTACGTCTTCGCCCAGCGGCACCTCGCAGGAAATTTCGATCCGCACCGATTTGTACGGACGAAACAGCGCTTTTTTCTCCCGGACGGCGCAGCGAATCTTCGCGCGGCCGGCCGGCGTCTCGATCGTATTGGAACCGTCCGGCTGGCGGACCAGCACCGGTTCGCCGGCGCCCGGGACCACCGCGTATACGGTATACGCAAACCGGCCGATCCCGTCCAGACGATCGCGATAACCAGCCGCCGCTTTGTATTCTTCCCGCGTATACAGCTTCAGCCCGGACGGATCGGGGCTGAAGCTGCGTTCCGGCGCGGACGGGGTTCCGCCCGCGCCGGAAAGATCGGCGTCGAGCGCCCTTCGGCCGATATAGACCGAATCCGCGCCGGACGGCCACTGCCACTGCAGCGTGCAGACGTCGCCGCTGACGCGGCGCGTCAGTTCGCGGATGACCGGAGAGTCCGGACCCGCTTCGATAAACCGCATCCCGGATGCCTCCTTCGTGGACTTGGGACAATTTCGAGAGACGGAGATTCCTGCGCCAAACGTCGGCTCGACCGTTATACGCTCCGGTTTCCCTGTTCGAAATCGCCCTTCTATTCATGCCTTGTCACGCCGGTTCCGGCAGTCGGAATCCCGGCTCCCGAACGGCTTTTCTTCAATCTTCACAGCTTCTCCCATTATAACACAGCCGTCTGCTCGCGGCCCCCGCCTCCAGCCGGGGAATCCGAACAATCGGCCGACATCCGTTTTCGCCATACCACGTCTTCCCCCACAGCCCGATAGGCGGGCTCAAGCAGAGCAAAAAGGAGGCCGATACACCTGTCGATCCATCGGCCTCCTCCTCTTTTTACGCTTTCTTTTTCAAGCTTCCTGCGTGCCGTTCTTCAGACATCCTGGCCGACTCTTGACTCGTTACTTCGTCTGTCCCTGACGCAGCAGACCCGGTATCGTCGATTCGAACGAAGGGAAAGCGTACACCAGCTGATCCGCCTGCTCCGCCGACAGCTTGAGCGCGATGACCGGCGTCAGCGCGTTGACGATATCCAGCGCTTCCCGGCTGTAGGCGGCCGCTCCGACCAGTTGGCCGTCCTTGTCGAACACCAGCGTCAGATGGGCATCCGTATCGCCCCGACCGGCGAAGTCCCACTGTTTGCCCAGCTCGACCGGCTTCACGGTATACGTATCCGACTGCTCCGCTTCCTCCGGCGAGATGCCGATCTGCGAGATCCGCGGCAGGGTAAACGCGATCGTGGCAATCGGCGGATACTGGATCGGCGCGTCGATCGCTCCCGACAGCAGCGCGGCCAAATACTTGGCTTCGAATACGGATGTCGGGGTCAGGCGCGGCTGTTTTTTGTCCAATACGTCGCCGCTTGCGTAGATATTCGGCTGCGAGGTACGCAGATACCGGTCGACGACGATGCCTTTGCCGGTATATTCGACGCCTGCCGCTTCCAATCCCAATTGATCCGTGTTCGGAATACGGCCTGTCGCGTTGATGACCAGATCGGCATGCAGCGAAAGTCCTTTTTCCGTCTTGAGCACGGTCTCTTCGCCCTGCTTGGACAAACTTGCCGCCCGGTCTTCAAAATGGAACACGACGCCGTCGCCCCGCATCTTCTCGATCAGAGCTTGGGCATACGGTTGATGGAATCCGTTCAGCGCCCGGTTCGAGGTCTGGACGACTTCGACATGCGCGCCCGCTTTGGACGCGATCGACGCCAGCTCCATCGCCACGTACCCCGCGCCGATCAACACGATCCGCTGCGGAAGCTCCGGCAGATACAGGAAATCGTCGCTCGTCTTCAGCAGTTCGCTGCCCGGAATGTCCAGCTCCGCCGGGCGCTGTCCCGCCGCGATCACGATCGTTTCCGCCGAATAGGACACGCCGTCCACCACGACCGTACGCGGATCGGCAAACTTCGCTTCGCCGCGCACGACCGTGACGCCCGCTCCGGTCAATCTCTGCTCCACCAGGTCCGGCAGCGGATCGAGAATCGAATTCTTGTGCGCCATCAGTTTGGACCAGTCGAGCGAAAAAGAGCTTTCCAGACCGTGCCCGCCATACAGCTGCGCGTCTTCCATTACCTTGATCGGCGTGTCCAGAATAATCTTCGGATTGCAGCCGTAGCTGGTGCAGACGCCCGCAATCTTGTGACGCTCGATAACGACGATCTTCCGGCCTGCCGCGGCAAGCGGCACCGCTGCGTTCCAGGCCGCCTGGCCGCTGCCGATAAACAGGATGTCGAACGAATGCTGCAGGGATTGAGTCATGGGATTCTTCCTCTCGGATTTGGGATTTGGGGTTCGGGATGCAGGGTCGGAATTCAGGATCTTTTTCACAAAAAAACCCTTCGGCTGCCTCCCGCTATCGATAGTGCGCTATTTAATCACTCTCAATATCTTTAACCGTCCCTCTCTTCCGTCAACCCTGCCGGCCTATCCGGTCTCATGCCGCTCTTAGTCTGTCAGCGCGGCGGCCGGAATTCTTTTTGCGAATCCGCTCGGTTTCAGACTTCCTTATCCGGCAATCAAAAACCGCTGCTGCGATCGCCGGGACGTGTCCCCAGACCCGCAGACGGATTGGACACGCCCGCGCCTTTGCGTCTGCGTTCCCGCCGCTGCTGGTCGCTGACCGGCACAACCAGCGTGAACACGGCGATAATCAAAGCCAGGGCCAGATCGGCCAGCAGTCTGACCGTCGGGTGCCCAAGCGAATCGCCCTGCAGTCCGAGTTCCAGAATCAGGCCCGCGGCCAGACCGGCCAGCGCTCCGCCGATACCGAAACTTTTGGCGAGGAACCGATTGTCGAACATGGTCCCGAGCGCTATGCCGAGTGCGGCACCCAGCAGCAGGATGAGACCGATATGCAAAATTTGCAGATAGGTGCTGCCTGCCGGAGCCCCGGTACGTTCGGTCAGCAGCGTATGGTCATCCAGATCGCGGTAGATATCCTGGAACGCCAGCGAGATCTGGTCAGCGTTGGCGACATTCGTATAGGTGCCGCCGGTCCGCTCGGACAGATTCTCCAGCAGACGGAATCCTTCCGCCAGAGCTTCGCGATCTTGGGCGTTCAGCGTCTGGTCTTCCGCGTTGCCGAGGGCGATCGCATTGATCGGAACCCGCTGGTCCCGATACTCGGACACCACCGCGTTCAAATCCACGTCGGTCACGCCGTCGGACAGCAGAATGACCATCGCGCCGCTCTCCGCATTGCCCTGCTCCCGGATATGCTCCATCGTACCGGTCAACGCCTGGTCGATTTTCGTTTTGTACGTCGTCGGCTCGATCGCATCGATCTTCGCATAAATTTGCTGCTTTGCACTATCCGTCGCCGTCGGGGTCAGCGGCTGGATCAGCTGCGGAACCTCGTCGAAAGTAAACACGGCCACTCTCTTCTCCGCGTCCATTCGCCCGATCAGTTCTTTGGCCGCCGTGAACCGCTCGTTCTCGGGATCGTTGCCTTTGCTCTCCTCGTCGCCCGTCATGCTGCCCGAATTGTCGATCAACAGCACGATATCGTTGATCCGCTTGGCTCCGCCCAGATCCAGTTCGTACACGAACTCAAACAGCGAACCCAGCGCCAGAAACGCAGCCAGCGTGACCGGGACAAGCATCTTCCACGACACTCCCGCGTAGCGTTCTCTCCAGGAGCGCCCGTTCAGCTTCGGCGAGATCATCTCCGCAGCCAGGCAGCCCAGCCCGATACAAAAAGCCAGCACCGCAAAGTAGATCCCGACCAGCAGAATACTGGATATCTCTCCTTCGTAACGGCTCAGCAGCCATTCCCCGATCCCGAATCCGACCGCCCCGCCGACAAGCGCCAACACCAGCAGCAGCCCATTGATTTTACGCTGCATCTTTCCTCACCCCTCTCTATGTATGCCGCAACCTATTGAATCCCCCTTCGGGCCAATCGATAGGTTCCGGTTGGCGCAGCCACCTCCAGGCCGCAGACGGCAGCGGCCTCCTACGCCTTACTCTCTTACTCCCTGCGCAGCCCCAAATAACTGCCTACGAGCCGTTATCCTTCTTTTCACCGCTGATACCCTGCAAATAACTGCGTAGAGACAGCTATTTCCTCCGAATCCGGCGAAAAAAGCAGGCGGCGCTCCAAGTAACGGTTCTCTCGCAGCTAAAAGACTTCAAGCGCCCAAAACCGACGAAATAAGTGCCGCTGCGCTTTTATTTCGTCCCGCTTTTCACAGAAGACCTGCCCCGGCCCACTCAAAGGGAACATTCCGGCAGCCGAGCGGGCCCATCAGATCTCCGGCAGACGATGGGCGTCGATCGCGTGGAACAGATACCCCGCTTTCACATAAGCGTCGTAATAGACGCGGCCGTTACGGTAGTACATCAAGTCTTCGATATGGAAGCCGCCCATCAGGTTCAGCTTCTCCACCCCGTCGCTGCGGCGTTCGTGGACGTAGCCGACGCGGTAGATCCGCGACGTCTCTTCCTCGTTCAGCGCATAGCGCATGAATTCGCCGTTGCCGTCGCCGAAGAAATACTTTTCTTCGTGGCGGTGCTCCTGGGTGTAGTCGAACAGCCGCAGATTGATCGCCGCGCGCTCTTCCAGCTTGCGGTAGAGAATGCGGAACAGATCTTCCTTGGTCATCGTCTCGCGGTTTTCGTATTCGACGGCGACGTTGGCCCGGCGCAGCAGTTCCTGCTCGTACGTCTGCACAAGCGGCTCCGCGCCCAGCAGCTCGCGGGCGCACAGATCCGTCAGCCGCCGAAGCAGCCGGTGCTCGCCCGCGTTCATCGGCTGCAGTCCGGCTTCGTTCATGCCGGTCGGCACGCTGCCCGGCAGTCCGGTCCCACTGCCGTAAATTCCGGCTTCGCCTACTCCTGTTCCCATTCCCGAACTCTCTCCCGCAGCCTCCCCGTCCTCCGGACGATCCGCGATCAGCGCGGCGAGGTCGCCAAGCCGGCGCTCCTCGAAATAGTAATCCCGGCCGCGCCGGTCTTCCGCATCACGCATCAGCGTATCGACGACGCGCTCGTAATACGGCATCAGGTTCTGGCCGATGTAATCGTCGGCGCTCCTCGCGCTGTATTCCGCGGCGCGGCGCAGCCGTTCTTCCAGCTGCTCCACGCGGCGAATCATCGCCTTGTAGCGGACATGCAGCTCGGACAGCGCGTCTTCGTAGCGCCGGTACAGCTCGATCTCCATCTCCAGGCGCAGGATGCGCAGCTTGAGACCGTAGACCTGCTCGAAGAAATAGCGGACGAAGTGTCGCACATTCTGGCTGTCGCGCAGCAGCGCTTTCTTGTGCGGCTGCTCTTCGACAAGGCCGCCGTAGAGCCGGTCCAGCTCCTCCCGGGCGCTGCCCTGCTCCAGCATCGCTTCGCGCATCCGCTCCAGCAGCGCCGACGGCGCCGCGTTCGCGGATTCCGACGGATCGCTCCAGGCGGCGATCCGGTACAGCCCGTGCCGCGCGTCTTCCGCCGCCGCACGCTCGGCATACTGCCGCAGGCCCCGGCCGATATCGGCCTCGGCCAGGCGCCGCTGCGCTTCCGCCTCGAAGTTGCCGCGGAAGAAACTCTCCGCGGCCGAGCCGAACAGCGCCGCTTCCGCTTCCGCCAGCGTCATGCGGCGGATCGACGAATACGTCGCGGATGAACTCATGATACCGTTCATATCTTCAAGCTTGCCTTCGTCCGGCGCCAGGCGCTCGGCGCGCTCGCGCATATGCGGGCGGTCCAGTTCGAGGCGCGACAGCTGCTCGGCCGCCGGCGTCTCGGGAATCTCCCGCATGCGGCGGTTCAGGCCGCGCGCGAAATAATGCAGCACGGCCAGCGCGATCGAGCGGTCCGGCCGGGTCACCCGGGCAAAACCGCCCGAAGCCATCCCCCGGCGCCCGGACTCGTTCGACAACCCGCTTTTGAACGACGAATTGTTGTACTGGCCGGCGCCGGTCTTCAATCCTTCCAGCGGCTGTTCTTCTCCGGCCGCGGCGCTGCCCGCCGACGAACCCGAATCGCGGCGGCGGTTCTTGAGCAGATGCGCATGGCAGATAATCTCGTATGCGCCGCGCAGGCCGCCCGGCGCGGCGATGCCGCGTTCGTTCTTGTCCGACAGCAGATAGACGAGATCGAACAGCGGCGACGGCGCGTGGTTCACGTCGATCGCCAATCGGTTTTCCGTCACTTGAAGCGGCGCGGAGAACGCGTATTCCGGACGCTGGACGAGATCCAGCTCCCGCAGGAACGACACGCCGACCGAACTGGAATAGCCGAACGAATCGGCCTGCTCCTGATCGCTGACAAGGACGTAGAGATCCGTCTGCACGGACTTGAACGACTGTCCGAACACCGCGCCGGCCAGCAGCGAGATCTCCGGCGTCAGCACGTTCATCACGTCGTCCGCATGCGTCACGACCGAAAGATGCAGCCGGTCGAACGACGCGAACAGCCGGCCGCTCTCGGACAGCATGCGGCTGGACCGGCGCAGCGCGCGGTTCAGTTCATAGAGATGGTCCGCTTTCGGGTTGACGAACGCGCGGTGCGTATCGCGGCGCAGCGTATTCTCTTCCGCGTCCTGCCCGCCAAAAGCATCCCAGCGGAAACGTACCGCCTGACGGTGATGATCCAAATCGTCCTGCGGCAGCGCGGACGAAGCGACATGGAAATAGGCGATGCCCGCCGCGTTATCGTATTTGCCCGCGTTCAGCCGCGCCAGCGCCGACGCCGCTTCGGCCGCCCGGTCTCCCACAAACAGGAAAGCGGCCGGATAATGCAGGCCGCTCCTCCCTTCCGCGAAGCCCGGAAGCCCTTCTTCCCGCGCCGCGTACGCGGCGGCGAATTGCTCCAGCAGCTCGTTCATGTTATCTCAACCTTTTGCGCAGCTCGTTGAGCTTGGCCGCGGTTTCTTGATAGAAGCGGTACGCTTCTTCGCCGTTCACAAGTTCCATCTTCTCGTATTCCAGCTGCTGCCTCGCTTCGATGAACGCCGTGTACAGCTCGTCCAGCTTGCCGGCCAGCAGGGAAACGTCTTCCGAAGCGGTCAGCTCGCTGGAGCGGCGGGACGCTTTGCGCAGCAGCGTCTGCCGCTGCCGGTCGCCGAGCGAACGGAACACGTCGTAAATCTCGAAATGCGGATAGCTGCGGCTCTTCATCAGATTGACGAACGGCTCCCAGCTCTCTTCGTCCTCTTCGCGGTCGTAGACGTAGAGCGCGCCTTTTTTGACGATCGTCTCGGTGTACAGCGCTTCGATATATTGATCCAGCAGTTTCTCTTCCCCGGCATGCTGCGACAGCAGCGATTCCAGTTCGGACACTTTGGCCTGGATCGTCTCGTACTTCGCCAGTTCTTCGCGCACCCGGCGGATCTGCTCCGGCGAACGGATCAGGTTTTCTTTGGCCAGGTCTTCGTTGATGCTGCCGAAAATATCCTTGACCGACTCCCGGCCGATGCCTTCGCTCAGCAGGCGCTTGAGTTCGGCATGCGCGCGCTTCACTTCGCCGAGGTTCGGCTTGGCGCTTTGCAGCTGCATATCGAAGCCTGCGAGCGACGCGAACAAGTCGAACGCGACCGTCGTGACGACGGAATAGCGGCTGCTGGTCGTCTGATCGGCGTCTTTTTCCACGATGACCCCATACTGGCGCGCCCGGTCGAACTCGCTGCGGACGCGTCCGTTATAGTCTTTGACCCGGCCGTTGTCGTACACGTCGCCCCACGACTGCTGCGGAATCGGCGACGGCAGATATGTCCAGTTGTCGCGTTCGGTCTGCACCAGATGGCGTCCGACGCCTTCTTTGCCGAGAATGGTCCGTTCGTAGTTTTCTTCATAGACTTTGAGCGGCGTATAGACGAACAGCGGCACCCCGTTGCGCGTATTGAGCCAGAAAATCCGGTTCTTGACCTGGCTTTCCTTGACCGTGAAATTCGATTTGCCGATCGCGTTCTCCTGGTAGTTGCGGATGCCCTTCAGAATGCCCGGTGCCTGAACCGGCACGGACACGAAGCCCCACGAAGGGAAATGCAAATTGCCGGAGCTGTTGCTCAAGTGGAAGACCGGAATCGCTTCCTCGTCCAGCTTGCCCGCGATGTTGCGCTCGACGAACTTCTCGATCGACTCGTCTTCGCCGAACTTCATGCGCAGGAAATCTTCCATCGACTGCGTGATCAGATCGCCGAATTTGCTCGTCAGGAAGTCCGAGATCGAACCGATGATATCGACTTCCTGTTCTTTGATCCAGCGGTCCGAATGGTCGATCAGTTCCTGCGAGAAATCGCGGATCAGATCGTCCACGTCGCGTTTTTCCATCAGGCTGCCGACGAATTTGGAGATGTCCGGCACGCTGACCACGTTCCAGTAATACGTTTTGTTCCCTTTGTGGTCCACCTGTTCGTCGCCGCGCGTCAGAATCTCGCCGTTGCGTTCGAAGATGGAGCTCAGCGCGTTGAGAATCTCGGTAAACACCCCATAGATGCGGTTGTTTTCCCGGTTCAGCAGCTCGTAAAAGTCTTCATAGAACTCGATCATCTGCTCGGTGCGCTCGATGTCGGCCCGCAGCCAGTACTCGTTCATTTTGGCTTCGATATAGGCGTTCTTCTTCTTGTCCCGGGAAATGAGCGCGCTCTTGGCGTCGCCCATCCGTTCGTTCGCCTGTTCTTCGGCCGCTTCGATATCGCGCGGAATCCGCAGCAGCGACTCGCGCAGGTTCTCGATGTACGCCTGAAGCATTTTGAGCAGGGAGAATCCCTTCTCCGTATAAATGAGGCGGGAGACGTAGAACGGCCCCTGCTCCGGACTCAGGAAAGCACGGCGGATCTGTTCGGAAAAGCGCTCCAGCATCTCGCCCGGCAGCTGTTTCTTCATCTTGATGTATTCTTCGCGCGCCCGCGTCAGGAACGTCTGCTCCAGCTCCGCGTCCATGCTCACGCTTTGCATTTTGATCACGTTCGCGTAGCTGAGGCGTTCGCTGTTCTGGTAGCCCGGAATCGGTTCCGGCACTCTCGACTCGAACGTCTTGAGCATCGAATCCGGATCCAGCATGAGCTTCTGCGCAAACCGCTCGACCTCTTCCTGGTTCGGCGCGTGCTGGAACATCTTCTCCATCTTCTGGAACAGGCGGTACGCGAGATACGTCGTCATTTCTTCGATCGGCAGCACCGCGGACGACGCGCCGATGATGTTGTAGTCGTAGTTGGCCGGATAAGCTTTGGTCATCTGCGCGATGTTCGTGCGGATGTTGCTGATATAATCGTGGATCGCGAACTCTTCGCCCGACGCTTTTTCCTCGCTGGCCATAAAGTTGGTAATATTCTCGGCCGTCACGTTCATGCAGTAATCGTACGCGTTCTCCAGCAGCTTGCCTTCGGTGTTGGTCGCGGAGATCAGATGGCACAGGTTAAAAGGCGGCAGCGGCGAGTTGACGGTCAGGATACTGCCGTACTGCTGCTTGAACCGCTCCCCGCGCGCGTCCACGTTCATCCAGTAATCCAGTTCTTTGAGGGCGGCGTAGCCGTTCTTGCGGACGTATTCGCGCGTATGTTCGCTGAGGCTTTTGTTCGACAGATTGACGTCCGGCGTGAACAGGTAGCCCAGCATGTTGAGGCGGTCGACGCCGGCTGCGCCGTGATCGCGTTCGACCAGCCCGCGGATGATGTACGAAATATCGAGGAACGAGCCGCTGCCGGTACCGCCGGACAGACCGGTCAGCAGGAACACGGTGAGCTTCTTGTTGGTGCCGACGGACAGCGTCTTGATCTTCTTGTCGATCGCCTGCACGACCTGGTTGATCTTCGTGAACAGCAGCAGGCGTCCCGCCTGGCGCACGCCGGCCGCGCCGTTCATGCCGTCGGTGATGCTGAGCTCCGGCGACAGCCATTCGGTGATGTACGGCTCGAGGATGCTGCGGTTCTGCAGCAGTCCGCCGATCTCGGCGTTGGCGAGCAGCACGAATTCGTTGATCGGGTCGAGCCCGATGCCTTTGTAGCGCTTGCCGCGATCCTGCTCGTTCGTCTCGAACGCGAGGAACTCGACGTTGGACGGCTTCTCCATCTTCTTCTTGGAGACCGGATCTTCCGGCAGTTTGAAGCGGCGGTTGATCTGGTATTTGAGGCGCAGCAGGGCGTCGATGCCCGTGCCGCCGAGTCCGATAATGAGCATCGGATTGTCGATGGTATCGACGCGGATCTTCTCGCTGACGATTCCGCCTCCGAGCGAGACGTCGAGCTGCTGGATATGTTCTCTTACGATCGGTTTCATGAAAAGCTCCTTTCGGGATGCGGCCTTCGCGCTTGTGCTTCTTCGCGGAAGGCCGATTCGGTGCGGATAGCGGATAGGGATGGATTCGGACAAACCTTTTGCGTTCCGAAGCGGGTCTAGTCAAATTGGATAGAAATCGCTTTTGGATAGAAATCGAAGCGGGTTGAGCCGTCCCGCTTCGATCTTCTTTGGTCAAAGTCGCGGCGAGGAGTTTGACTAGACTAAATATTCCAAATTAATCGTCTTGCCGGCTTGGGCCATCGGAACGGTGATCCGGTCGCCGCTTTTCAGTTCCAGACCCTTCGACGTATCGACGACGCGGCCGGATTTCTCGATCGGAACGCCTTCGGCGCTGCTGCGCAGCAGAATCCGGTCGTTCGAACCCGGGGTGAAGACGATGTTCTCGGCGTCTTTCAGTTCGGGCGCAAGCTGGAGAAGCTGATGCAGATTAAGACGGCCTTTGTACGTATTTAGTTTCTTATACTGCGGATAAGAACGTTCGCCGGTATTTTCGTCGCGGATCTCGATCACCATTTGGCCGACAAAGCCTTTGTTCGCTTTTTTGAGATAACGCATCAGGAAGAAAACAAGCGCGGCGAGCGCAAGCAGCCCCAAGACGCCCAGAATAACCGGCACGAGCGGGAACGGCTTGTCCGCTTCGGCTCCCGAACCGCCGGATACCGAGCCGGAAGCGGCGTCGATCTCGATCGGAGCGGATTCGCGGTAGAAGCTGTCGGCCTTGGCCCGGACAATCAGCGTATACTTGTGCGCTTCGGGCAGCTCGTAGCTGCCGTCGAACTGCGCATCCTTGAGCGCCATGGGCACATTCGTCTCGATTCCCGTCTCTTCATCTTTGACGACGAGCGTTGCTTTCATTGTGGCGGCCAACCCAGGCGAATCCAGCTTCTGGCCGGCGCTCGTCAGGTACGCGGAAACGTCGACCTTGTCGCCTTTGCCGTAGGAGTCCGCGCCCAACGGAGCGGTTGCGAGTTCAAGATCGTAGTTGAAGACCAGGCTAATATCGATCTGGTCTTTGTTTGCGCCTTTGACGCCGAGCGTCCAATCGCCTTCCTGCGGTTTGATGAGCTTCAGCAGCGAATACGTCTTGGACTTGGACAGCGTAACGGCGTCCGAAGGAATCGTCACTTCGGCGCCGCCCGGGTCTTGGAGCTTGAGCTCGACCGGCTGGCCCGAGGTGATCGACACATTCGCTTCCAGGACGTTTGCGTTCGGCACGCCGATCGTGACGTTCTGGAATTCTCCATTGCCCGTCAGCGGATCAAGCGCCGTCACGTTAAGCTGCTGATGGCTGGCAAAAATCTCGCTCAGGATTCCCGGCAGATCGTCCGCGGAATCCGTCACGAACGATTTGCCGTTCGTATCCGACGCGATCTTCTCAAGCTCGGCCTGATTCAGCTTGCCGTCGGCGTTGAGCCCGATCGTGTAGACCGGAATTCCGGCGTCGGCCGCTTTCTTCACGGAATCGGCCAGCTCCTGCTTGGACTGGTCGAGCGTCTTGGACTTGGTCGTATTGAGCTGAGTGTTGCCGTCGGCCAGCAGCACGATCATCGGCTCCCGGCCGGTCTGCGCGCCGCGCCGCAGCATATTGACCGCTTCGGTTACGCCGACCGCCGTATCGGTATAGGCGCCGCGGCCGAGCTGGCCGATGAACGTCTTCAGCTCGTCCTTGTCGCTCCGGCCCTGGATCTCCAGCAGCGCTTTCTCCCGCTGGACGACATCCGTATAGGAGACGATGCCGACACGGTCGCCCTGTACGGGCAGCATATCGATGAACAGCCGCATGGCTTCGTTCCCGATCTTCTGCGGATCGCTTGTCGCCATCGAGTTGCTGGCATCAAGCACGAGTACCGCGTCGATCGGCGCGGAGCCGGCGGTCGACGTTCCTCCTGCACCCGGCTGGGAGGAAGCCGTTCCCGACGCCGCGGCAGGCTGCACGCCGGCCGGGAATACTCCCGAAGCCAACAGCAGCGCCGCAAGCAGCGGATAAATCCGTTTCCCCATTCTCAGAACCATTTCATCAAAACCCCTTTATCGACTAAATGCATTACGTGTTCATGTATTCGGTGCCTTTCGGATTTCGGCCGAAGCCGTCCAAACTATCATAGGCCTGTTTTCTGTGAAAATCCTTAATATTTCGTTAATAACTTCTGAAAACCCTGTAACCTTCCTCCTCAGGATGTCTTTTCAAACGGCGGCTGTCCCTTTTCCTGCCCAAATATGCGCCCTGCGCTTCGAACCAACGGCTCCCGCCGACGTCCAAGCGAACGGTTGCGCCGGAAGCCGTTTCCGGCTATCGTTAACCAAGAAGGCACTGCCCGAATGATCGCTCGGCCTATACGGCGGCTTATCCGTATCTTCCGCGAGGGAGAGCGGCTGTTTCCGTTTGGGCGCTTCGTCAGGCTTGGGCGGAACCGAAATCGAGCCCGGAAAGGAACGTGCAGACATTGTCCGCTTATTTGATTTATCTCACATACGGAATGCTCGGGATTTTGTTTCTTTTTACGGTAATTAAATCCTTACTCTATATGCGAAGCCCCAGACAGGCGCCCGAACGGGCGGAGCTGGACAAACGGCTGCTCAATACTCTAAACGATCGGCGTGAACGCGAATGAACAAAAAGTTGAACGTTACCTTCACCCCCTACGAACGTACCCGGTATGCCTACGACAAACTTCGGCTTTGCCGCAAATGCGGCAGTTATACCGTATTGTCTGCGGACGTCTGCCCGTCATGCGGAAGCCGAACGCTGTCGGACATTCCGGCGGCGGCCCGGCGCGAGACCCGGCGCTCCATGCAGTCGGAGCTGCTGTTTGCCGCCCTGCTGACCCTGCTCGCCATGTTCTTCGCCGGGACGATGCCCTGGATCGGCATTTCGGCCGCCGCCGGCATTCTGCTGACGGGTCTCTTGGCGTTCGCCCAGCGCCGGGCCTACGAAGCGCAGATCCGGATCCGAACCGACCGCCTGTTCGCCAGAGACCGCGACCGGATCCGGCACGGCCTGATTCAGGATATCCGGGCCGCCGAGGCCCGGCTCGAATCCGAACCCGCTCGCGCCTACGAGATGCTGCGCGAGGTCAATACGCTGCTGCGCAACGATCCGATTCGCGGACTGCAGGCGGAACTGCTGCAGACCTTCTTGCTCCGGCGCGATATGGATCTGCTGGTAGATTCGCTGATTATGGAAGGCTTCTCCGCGCATCTGGCCGGCTATATCGGCGAGGTCGCCCGGCTCAACCGCGAATTGATCAAAGAAAATGCGATCCGCTACTGTCTGCGGTACGAGCCCCGGATTCGCAGTCTGCCCCGCGGCGACCATATTCTGGCGTCCGTGGCGGGCGCTGCCGTACGGATGAAGCGATATATCGAACTGTATCCGGACTTTATCCGCCGCTATGCGCACAAGCTGCCCGAAGACCGGCTCGAGCGTCTGCGCGAAGTACTGGCCCAGCATCCCGGAAGCCTGGAGCCGCTGAAGCTCGAAGCGGACGAGGTCTACCGCGTCCGCTTCGGCGGACGAAGCCCAAGGCGAGGAGCATCCGGCGGCGAAGGCGATTTCTCATGAGCCGAAAGCTCTACAATATCTTTATGACGATTCGCGGCGCGCTGACCCTGCGCAATCTGCTGATTTTTCTGTGCGCAGCCGCGCTTGCGGCCGTAACGGTCAAAGGATTCCGGGTCGAAGCGAAGATTCAGCAGGTCCGGCAGGCCGATGCCTTCTACACGGAGCACCGGCGAATCGCGGCCGAGTCCGCTTATGCGGCGGCACTCTCGAACACCGTTATCCGCTACCGGGAAGAGCATGTCCGGGAGCGCCTGGCCGAGCTGGCTCCGATTACCCGACTGCGCCAAGAGATCCTGTTGTCCAAAAGCGAACTGCTGAACGCGGCGGAAACCGGCGATTTCGAAGCATTTCTCGGATCCTACGAAGTCTATGCCGATTTCGGGAAGCTGTCTCTGGACGGCGAATTCGCGGCCGAATACCGCGAACTCGACCAACGGTACGCCGCAGCGGAAACGGCGGCCGCAGGATTCTCCACGTTTCGGGAAAGCTTCGAGCAAAAGCTGGACGGCAACCTCGAATCGGGCGATTACCGCGACGAATCCTCCAAAGAGCAGCTGCTGAGTATCCCCGCGGCCTTTTTTGCCGGGAAGAATCCGAACGACGCTTCCCCGGATTCCGCCGATACGCAGACCGCGAACGCACAGGACACGGAAGCTCAAGAACAAGTCAAAACCGACCACCTGAACACTCTTTGGGCCGATTACGACCGCCGCAAGCTCAAAAAGCTCGCCGCTGCCGGAAATTACACCGGCATGCTGGATGAAGCGCAGATTACGCTGGGCAGCTACGCCGCGATCGGCGTGGAGGCGCCGTGGGTCGGAGCGCAGGCCGAGGAGACAGCCGGCACGGTGCTTCGCAAAGATCTCGAAGCTTCATCCTATTCGACGTTCGCTTCGCATGCCCGAAACTTTGCGGACTTCGTCTCGGAAACGGGAGGATCTTCCGATCTGTCGGGCTGGATCGAAACGCGGATCGGCGAACTGAATAATCGAGCCGGTTCGCTGATTGCGGACGGCCGTTTTGAGGAGGCGATCGCCTTGTACCGAGCGCTGGACGGTTATGCCGATACGGCCGAAGCGATCCGCAAAGCGGAAGAAGCCTGGATAGAAGCCGAACCGCTGCGCATCCTCCAACTGAATGATTCGTCGCGTTCCTACTCCTTGGCCGTAAGCGGAACAGGCCGGTTCGGCGCGGATGTCTACGTCGCCGCTCTGGACGAAGAAGGTCTTCTTCACTTCGGCTTCAAGTTTGGCAGCGGCCGGACCGTGTACCGTGCTCCGCAGAATCTGGCTGCTGCGAACGCCCGAAGCCTGGAGATCCAGGAGCAGCTGTCCGACGGGACGACTCCGGTCGTCGTCATCGAGTCCGAATCGCTCTCGCGCAAAGCGGTCTATACCGCTATCCGCCTGGAAGGCGGCTCTTTCACACCGATGTTCCGCGTCGAAGCGGACGGATACACGATCGAAGACGGCGGACAGACGCTGCGCGCCGCTCATCCGATCGATGCCGAGGAAGAAGACCAGACCGCCGTATACGAGCTTCAGGGCTTTGCGTTTTCTTTTGTCGAACTGGAACCGGGCAGCGCCGTCGAAGAGACGCAGGATACGGGCGACGCCGCTCCCCTGCCTTCCCCAGGCGGAACTCCGGACGACGTACAGGACCCTTTATCCAGCGAAAGCGAACCGGATTCCAACACCGGCCCTCCCCTGCCCGAGCCGACGCCGGGCGGGGATGCGGACACGGCGCCGGAGACAAACACGGCATCTGAGGCTTCCGAACCGGCAGAGCAATCCGTACCCGTATTCGAAGCGGAGGCCGCCTCATAGACAATGGACAATGCTCCAGCTTCGTGCGGATCAAACATTTTCTGATTCTCTCGGCAGTTGTAGGGCAAAGGTTCTTAAAATGGTTTATACTAATTGAGCACAACTTATCTGACGTACCCGATCCGACCTATATCCAGTCTGGAGGACACCCCCCTTGAACTACAAGAAGAGACAGATTTTAGGGTTCAGCGGTCTGCTGGCTATTTTGTTAATCGTATTGGCCGCAGCCTCCGTTTTCCTCTATCTCAACAACAAATCGGTCAACGTCGATATGGAAGCCCGTTACGGAAAAAGCAAAGCCGTCTCGGACCTGCGCAGCACATTCTATACACTGGACAGCGAATTGGTCCGTCTCGTCGGCGAACAAGACCGTTCCCGGGTCGCCTCGCGGATTGAACGGATTAGCCAGTACCGCAGGCAGGCGCTGGAGCAGCTGCTGATTGCCGAAAACTTCGATGGCGGCGATCCGGGCAGTGCGCGCCTTGCCGCGATCCGGGTCGATTACGAGACCTATCTGGATTCCGCGCAGACGCTGGCCGAAGAAATCGGCAGCGGCCGGACCGCAGATGCGGCGGCGGAGCTGAGCCGCATCACGGAGCGAAATCGCGCCGGCCTTCTCAAAAAACTCGATGCTTTTCAATCCGTTCAGCGGCAGGCGCTGGAAGAGTCCCGTAAACGTACGGGCGAAATCACCCGAATCACGCTGTGGGTAATCGGAATCGCCATTCCCGTGACCATCCTCCTCTCTATTTTCCTTATGTTCTGGACAATACGCGGTACGACACGCAGTCTTAAGTCGGTAACCGATGTGATGCGCGGTGTCGATTTCAACAATGCGGAATCGCTTCCCCGCCTTCATGCCGATCCGCACGGCGAGATCGGAAACATCGCTTTTTCGTTCAATGAAATGGCCGCTTCGCTGGAGACGCATAACCGCAAAGCCCGCGAATTAAATGAAGCACTGGCCGAATACAATTGGATCCAGACGGCGCTGGCGGAATCTTCGGCGCTGTATCAGAATATTAACACTCTCGATCAGCTCTCTTATACCTTCCTGCGCAAAGTGGTCCCGCTGACGGGCTCGGCTTACGGCGTTTTTTATCTGCGTACGGAAAACGACGACTTGAAACGGATCTCGTCTTTTGCCGGCTATCCTTCGGAAGAAGCTCATGAAAGCTTCAAAATCGGCGAAGGACTGGTAGGGCGCGCCGCGGAAAGCGGAGAGATTCTCTCGATCGCACACGTACCGGAACATTATTTGCGGATTGCTTCGGGAACGGGACAAGCGGCTCCGGCCAGTCTCTTGATCGTGCCGATCGGGTTTGAAGACCGAATCGAAGCCGTCGTGGAATTTGCTTCGCTGGAACCTTTTAGCCCTGCGCAGAAGCACCTGGTTGAACAGCTGACGAATACGCTCGGCATCGCCCTCAACAGCGTAGCGGGCCGGATGGAAGTCGACCGCCTGCTGCGCGAATCGCAGATGCTGACCGAAGAACTGCAGACGCAGGCGGAAGAGCTGCAGTCCCAGTCGGAAGAAATGCAGTCCCAGTCGGAAGAGCTGCGCAGCCAGCAGGATACGCTCCGCGGCGCCAACGAACAGTTGGAGCGCACCAACCTGCAGGTCGAAGAGAAGAACAGGCTGCTTGAAGTCGTGCAGGGCGAGCTGGTCCGGAACTCCGAATTCCAGTCCGAGTTCCTCGCCAACATGTCCCATGAACTTCGGACGCCGCTGAACAGCATCCTGATTCTGTCGCAGATTTTGTCCGAGAAAGAAGATCATACGCTGAGCGGCCAGGAGAAAGAATATGCGGCCACGATCTATCGTTCCGGCAAAGACCTGCTGGCTCTGATCGACGATATTCTTGACCTGGCCAAAGCCGAAGCCGGCCAAATGGACGTCCTGATCGAGCCGTACAACGTGACGGAACTTCCCCATTCGATGCTCGGTCTGTTCAGCGAAATCGCCAAACGCAAAAACCTTCTGCTGGAAGCCGCCATCGAACCGGATACGCCGGCATTGATCTGGACGGACGGAAGACGTGTCGAACAGATCGTCAAGAACCTGCTGTCCAACGCGATTAAATTCACGCCGCAGGGGTCGGTGAAACTGAAGATCGGCACCGTCGGTTCGGAAGCGGAGCCGGGAAGCCGCGAATTGAAGATCGAAGTCGCCGACACGGGCATCGGGATCGCGGACGAAAAGCGGAGCCTGATCTTCGAAGCTTTCCGCCAGGCCGACAGCGCGACGGAGCGCGTATACGGAGGAACGGGACTCGGATTATCCATCTGCCGCGAGTTCTCGCGGCTGCTCAAAAGCCGGATCGGCGTGGAAAGTTCCGACGGCAAAGGCAGTACCTTCACCTTGATTCTGCCGCTCGATCTGCGCGCTTCGCAAACGGGCGAAGCGGATCCGATGTTCAAGCCCGCTCCCGCTTCGACACGTCCCGCTATTGCTCCGGGCGTATCGAAACTCTCCATGCCCGTGGACCGGGAAGGCGATCTGGAACTGTTCCGCAACCGCAGGCTGCTGCTGGTCGACGACGATGCGCGCAATATTTATGCCATCTCGATCGCGCTCGAGAACAAGGGCGCGGAAGTCGGCATCGCCGAGAACGGCCGCGAAGCTCTGGAAGTGCTGGAACGCGATCCTTCCTACGATCTGGTTCTGATGGATATCATGATGCCGGAAATGAACGGATACGAAGCGATGCAGGAAATCCGGTCGAAGCCCGAGTTCAGCAGCCTGCCCATTATCGTCCTCTCGGCCAAAGCCATGAAGGATGAACGGGAAATGTGCCTGGCTGCCGGCGCGTCGGATTATATCAGCAAACCGCTGGATATCGAGAAATTGTTCTCTATGATGCGGATATGGCTGCCGAAATAAGACGGCAGCGCTCGCCAAAAAGCTGTCCGGCTCAACAGCCGGACAGCTTCAGGCTGTCGAGAAAGTCCTATTCGCTTTAGAAGCATGGCGGCTGCAGGAGAAATCCGTTCCGGTCGCGTGTTGAAATCGGGAAAAAGGATTAAATTTCAATGGAATTTTCCCGATTTCAAAGGCGAACACTATCGTTCCTTCACTGAATTTCTCCTTCCGCCTATTGGCTTCGCTTTGGATCAGATTTTCTCGACATATTGAGCTGTCCGGCTAAACAGCCGGACAGCTTTTTTTGTTTGGCGATTCCGAACAAAATTTCTTCAAATGGCGGTTACTCGGCCGCGTTCAATCCCATGACCTCAAGCCCGTAGATCCGTGCCGCCGTATCCCCGCCCTGCGTCGGCTTGTCCGCGACAAGCTGCACGTAGCGGGCCGAGGTCAGCGGAATCGCATGCTTGCCCAGACCGGCAGCGTTGTCGGTCACTTTCACGGCGTCGGTCCAGTTCTCGCCGTCGCCGCTTACGCGAATGGTGAACGCCCGCGTATTAAACGCGGCCGGTTCGCCGCCGGTCTCCGCGTGCTTGACCACGAACTCGCTGATCTTGCGGGCGGAGCCCAGATCGAGCGTCAGGGTATGCGGACCGTCGCCGACCGCGCACCATTTGGTCTTGTCATCGCCGTCCACGGCCATCGGCGGCGCTTCGCCGGCATTGGTAAAGCCCGAAGCCGAAGCTTTGGCGCCCCGGGCCAGATCCGACACGCCGCCTGCAGCTTCGTCCGTCACCGTAATCAGCTGCCGCTTCAGCGTATCTTCGCCGACCCGGTTCTTCGCGACCAGCGTCACTTCGTAGGTTCCGGCTTCCTTATAGACGACCTTCGGATTGCGCTCCGTACTCGAAGCCGGTTCTCCGCCCGGGAAGCTCCACTTCCATTCGGTGGTCACTTCCGACGACCGGTCGGTGAACTGCACGCTTTCTCCCGGCGCGATCAGCGTGCGGTCGGCTTCGAAGTTCGCCTGCGGCACCGGATAGGCCGGCCACTGCATCGAGGCCGTGCTTTCCTTGCCCGCCTCGTAGTGGCGGTTGACCGCCGCGACGACCAGCTTCGTCCGGTCTTCGCCGTCCGCGCGGCGCAGTTCCGGTACGTAGTAGACCGTATTCGGCGTCTCGCCGACCCATTCGCGGCTGCCGTCCGCCTGTTCGCGGTAGATCCGGTAGAACACCGCCGCTTCTCCCGCGGCCGGCGCCTTCCATTTCAACCGGGCATCACCGTAGATGCCGTCCCGGAAATCGCTCTCCGTCACGGTCAGTCCGGTGACGGCGTCCGGCTTGCGGGCGGCATCGCTGACCGTGCGCAGCGACAGCTCGCCGACATGGGCTTCGTAGCCGGTGATCGCGGCTTTGCCTTCGAACTTCAGCGCAAGGCCGGCCACCGTGCGGCCTTTGTAGGCGTTCAGCTTGACGCTGCCGCGCTGCCAGGACTTGTCTTTGCCGGCGGACTGCCAGTTCTTCGGTTCCAGGAAGACGTATTCGTCCGGCGCATCGGTGAACGAAACGCCGATCTGGACAGAGGCATCGCGGTTGATTCCGTAAACGGCCGCCGAGACTTCCATCGTCCGGTCCACCGGAATCTGCGTCCGGTACAGATTCACGGTCGTCGAAGAGCCTTTGGAGAGATTGCCCGCGACCTTGAGCGAACTGCCTCCGTAGTAGGCACGCTCGAAGTCCAGCGAAGGTTCCAGCGCCTGCCCGCCGCCTTCGGCGCGGGTCATCCAGCGCCAGGTCGGCAGGATGTCCTGGATACTGCGGTTGCTCCATTCCCGCTCGCGGACCACTTCGCCGTTGACGGCGAACATTTTCCCGTTGCCCGTTCCGAAGTGCGTAATAAACTCGGTACCCGTCACTGCGCTCTTATCCGCAATATCCGCCGCTATTCCCCGCCAGGCGTACGGATTGGCCGGATCGATCGCCGCCGGGCGGCTCGGATCTCCCGCGGGTCCCGTCCAGAATTGCTCGTCCTTCTCCAGATACTCCGCCTGATTCTGCGACGTTTTGAATGCCCAATCCGGCCGGTACAGGCCAAGCGACATCGGAGCGCCGCCCTGTGGGAACAGCTCCGGCCAGTTATAGCGGCCATTGCTGCCGTTCGCTTCCACGTCGATACCGGCGAACAGATCGTACGGACTGCGGCCGAGCGCCTCCGCCGCGGCCGGCGAAGAACGGAAGCCAGGCAGGTAACTCGACGACTGCCAGCGGAAGTCCAGGAACACGGCGTCCGAGACGGCCTGTCCGTTCTGCTGGAAAAATCCGTCGTTCTGCGTATTCAGTGCGCCCTGCCAGCGGATCGGACCGGATTCGATCATCGAATCGTACCAGAGAATCTCCATCCCCGGGTCTTTGATCTGCTGGAGATATTTTAGGAAGTCCTGCATATCCGCCGCGTCCTGCGCCGTCCCTCCCTGCGTTTCCTGATTGATGAACCAGCCGTCGAAGCCGTAATACCGCGCCGATTCCACCAGCTTGTCCGCAACCGGGAATTTCCCGGACGCATCCCGTTTCAGCATATCGCGCATCCACTGGATTTTGCCGCCGTGCTCGGTCTGCGGCAGGAAGACGGTGCCGTACACGGGCACCCCGTTTTTGTGCGCCGCGTCGATCACATCGGCGCTTGGCGGCACGATGACCCCTTCTCCCGCCGATCCGCCCCACATGACCAGTTTGTCGACATACTGCCAGAAGCCGAAGGCATACATATGGAACGTTTCCGATCCCTGTGACGGAGCGCCGCTGGTACTCGGATACATGGCCGACAGGGCGATGACCTGCGCGTCTTTGTCCGTATTTGGATTGACCGGCGCGCCCTGGATCCGCTTGTTCTGCAGCGGAATCGAGCCGCGGTTGAACGGCGCGTCGGGATCGGACGAAGGCGACCACTCCAGCAGCGTATCCGGATACCAGTAGGACGAATACGGCTGGGCGGCTTCCGCCTGCGGGCCGAAGCTCAGCGCGGTAACGGCCAGCAGCGTCACGGCGGCGGTCCCCAGCGTTCTGCGCCACATGCGGAAAGGACTGCGGACCGGCCGCGGCGATCCGGGATGCCCGCCGGACGGGCGATCAAACTGCGGCGTGTCCGACAAAGGCTGCTGCGGATCGGCGTTCGGAGCGAAAGATGCGGCGGTACGGGAAGCGGCATTCGCCCTGCGATCGGGCTTGCGTCTGTTCATTTTCATCGGATTAAGTTCCTCCCGGTGCATGTAGTATACTCGCAAATCGGATTTCGGAATCGGACTTCGTGCCGGTAAAGATACGACTATGCTTCAACAAGGGCCGGGAACAGCCGTCCGTACAGCAAAAGGCTGCAGAAGTGCGGCATCCGGGCTTATCTTCTCTCCATGTGGCGAAAAAAGCGCGAAATGACGACCTGCTGCAGCATTCTTACTGTTAGGCTTCGGTAGAGGGCGTAAACGGGGCTTGTATGCGGCCTTTATGCCCTCTTCCCGAATCTGCCTGCGTTTGCGTTTATTTGCCCTGCTCCGCCGCCCAGGCGTCATACTGCTTCTGGGCTTCGGCAATCACGCGGTCGATTCCGGCATCCTTGAATTTCTGCTGCGCTTTCGGCAGGTATTCGTCCGGATCGACCGAACCCGTGAACAGCACCGGAATGAATTCCTTGGCGACGTTGGTCACGGAAGCGACCTCCGTCTTGACCGGCGCGGTATCGAAGTTGAAGCCGAACGAAGGGGCGACCAGCGCCGATTCGTTGAACGCTTCGAACTGCTCCCATTTGTCTTCGGGATCGCCTTCATGCAGGTAGGTCAGGAACAGATTGCCGAGCGCGAATCCCGGCATGGCGTAATTTTCCGACATGGCCGGCAGATCTTCGATGTAATTGCCTTCGAGCTTTTTGTAGTGCACGTCTTCGATGCCGTACTGGATCATGTTGCGCAGCACCGGGTCGGTATTGAGCAGGTTGAGGAACATCATCGAGCGCTCCGGGTTTTTCGAATACGACGAGATCGCCATCATGGAACCGGCTGCGGAACCCGTCGCGATGACCGGCTGCTGCATCGGGCGGCTGACGATATCGTAGCCCGCGCTTCTCGACCACAGCAGATCGGCGTACGGCTGCGTGATCTCTTTGTCGACAAGCCACTTGCCCGTCTTCATATTGTCGATGCCTTCAAGCGTGGCGATATCCTCGCGGACGTAGCCGGCTTGATAGTATTTGCGCATCGTCGTCAGGGCCTGCTTGAATTCCGGCGTATCCAGCACGTTGACATATTTGTTGTCTTTCGCGTCGAGGTACATGCCGATCGGAATCTCGTCGCCGATCAGGAAGTCGAACGGCAGCGGCGGCTTGAACGATTTCGGCACCGCCAGCGGCGTAATATCGGCCGGCTCGCTTTCCTTGATCGTCTTGAGCAGCGGTTCGAGACTTTCGAGCGTCGTAACGCTGTCCAGATCAAGCTTGTATTTGTCCACATACTTTTTGTTAAAGCGCCATACGGCTTGGCCGGCCAGTTCTTTCTGGTTCGGCACCGCGTAGTTGACCCCGTTCACTTTGCTTCCTTCAAGGAAACGCGGGTCGATCGTATCCTTGATCCCCTGGCCGTACTGGTCGAGCAGATCGTTGATCGGCAGGAACGCGCCCTTCGCCGCATTCGGCAGGTAATCGAACGCCCAAGCGCTCGTGAACGCGATATCGTAATCTTCGCCGGAGCTTGTAATAACCTGCATCCGCTGCGTGTAGTCGCCCCAGTCGATCATCGAAATATCGAGTTTGGTGTTGATCTTTTCCGTTAAGTATTTGTTCATCTCTTCCTGAACCTTCGGCAGATCGTTCGGCGTCGGACCGATCAGGTACAGCTTGAGCGTAACCGGATCGAGCTTCGAGACATCCACCGTTCCGTCGCTCTGCACCGCTTCGGATTCTTTGGCCGGTGCCCCTTTGTCCGCGGCTCCGCCTCCGCCGCACGCCGCCAGCACCGATATCATCAGCATCAAAGCGAGCGCAAGCGGCAGCTTTTTTCTTTTTAACATAACAGACCCCTCCGCATTCAAAATGGTAACGCTATCATGATTCGGCGCGAACGGAATGTTCGAGTGCTTGACGCACCGAAAGTCCCGTTGAGCCGTCGAATCCTTGTCCAACAAACATCGGGTTCACCGATCCGTTCAGCCTTTGACCGAACCGACCGTAAGACCCTGAATAAAATATCGCTGGAAAAACGGATACGCCAGCACGATCGGCAGCGTGGCCAGCACGACCATCGCCATACGAACCGTCTCGGTCGGAAGACCCGCGGCGGCGTCGAAGTTCCCGAGGTACTGCGCGTTTTTGGTCAGGAAATCCATGTTCTTCTCGATCTGCATCAGCAGAAACTGCAGCGGCGGCGTCTGATCGGGATTGTTATAGTACAGCAGGGCATTGAACCAGTCGTTCCAGTAGCCCAATGCGCTGAACAGCCCGATCGTCGCGATCCCCGGCAGCGAGATCGGCAGCACGATACTGAAGAAAGCCCGGAACTCGCCCGCCCCGTCGATCTTGGCCGATTCGACCACTTCGTCCGGTACCGTCGTCTGGAAAAAGGTGCGCATCACGATGATCGAGAACGCACTGAGCGACAGCGGAAGGATAAGCGCCCAGATCGTATTTTGCAGATGCAGGAACTGGGTCATTACGATGTAGCCCGGCACCATGCCGCCCGAGAACAGCATCGTGAAAAAAGCCAGAAAACTGAAGAATCCGCGGAATTCGAAACTGCGGCGCGACAGTGCGTACGAATACGTCGTCACCAGCGCCAGCGTGAGCAGCGTGCCGATGACGGTGACCGCAAGCGTGACGCCGAACGACAGCAGCAGCTCATTGCCGGACTGGAATACGTAACGGTAAGCGGCGGTGCTGAATTCGCTTGGCCATAAGCTGAAGCCTTCCAGCGCAAGCGTCTGTTCGTCCGTCAGCGAGATCATAATGACGAACAGAAACGGGAAGACGCAGGAGAAGGCGAACAGCCCGACCCCGATATTGAAGATCACGTTCCAAAAAGGAGTGATGGCGTTGTAATCGCGCTTCTTGCGTCCGCTACGGTCTTCGCCGGCTTCCCTTGGCTTGATGAACGTTTGTGCCATGCCCCATCCTCCTTTTCTAAAAGATGGCCTGGTCGCGGTCGATCCGGCGTACGATGTAATTCGTCGTCAGAATCAGGATCAGGCCGACAAGCGACTGATACAGACCCGCCGCCGTGCTCATGCCGATGTCGCCCATGTTCATCAGCCCGCGGTACACGAAGGTATCGATGACGTTAGTGACCGGATACAGCGCGCCGGAGTCTTTGGGCAGCTGATAGAACAGCCCGAAGTCGGAGCGGAAAATGCCCCCGATCGCCAGGATCGTCAGGATAATCATCAGCGGGCGCAGCAGCGGCAGCGTGATGTAGCGGATCTGCTGCCATTTGCGCGCGCCGTCGATCGTCGCGGCTTCGTAATACGACTTGTCGATACCGGTAATCGCCGCCAGATAAATGACGCTGCTGTAGCCGATCCCTTTCCAGATGCCGACAAACAGCAGGATGAACGGCCAGTAGGCCGGTTCGGAATACCAGCTGACCCGCTCCATGCCGAGCGCGGTCAGCAGTTGGTTCAGCACGCCTTTGTCGGGGCTAAGGAAGGTAAAAGCGAAATAGCTGATAATGACCCACGACAGAAAGTGAGGCAGGAACATGCCGGTCTGATACACTTTGGCCATCCGCTTGTTGAGCAGTTCGCTCAGCAGAATCGCGAAAGCGACGGCGCTGACCAGTCCCAGGATAATCATCGCGACATTATACAAAATGGTGTTGCGGGTGATGATATAGGCGTCGCTGGTCCGGAACAGGTACTCGAAATTCTTGAACCCGACCCACTCGCTGTTGAGAACGCTTGCGAAAAATCCATCCGGGCTGATCCGGAAATCTTTGAACGCCAGCACCGTGCCGAACATCGGCAGGTAGGCGAAGATCAGGAACCAGACCGTTCCGGGAAGAACAAGCAGCAGCAGCGCCCGGTTGCGCACGATCTTTTTCCAAAAGGCCGTCAAGATGATTCCTCCTCGAAACATGGCGTTTGTAAGCGGCGGTGTGCGCTGCGCGGCCGGATCCCCCAAGATCGCTTTCGCTCCGGGCGGACAAGCGTCCGTACTCATCGCCTGCCTCCCGTCTCGCCACCCGCCTTCGGCACTTTCTATTGTGATTGAAAGCGCTATCTTCAAACAAGTTGAATAATGTTAGATTCAGGTGGACAAAGTAAAGAAAAGCCCCTTTTGGGGGCGGAAGTGACAGGGCGGGGACTCGGCGGAGGCGGCTTCGGGAGAGCGGGGCGGGGGCAGGGGCGCGGCCGGGTGACAGGGGCGCGGCCGAAGCGGCCGCGGGAGAGCGGCGGGAGCGGCCTCGGCTAACGGCCCGCGCGATCGCACCCCCGGTCCGGATGCTAACGGAGCGAGGCGGCGCTTAGAGCGGGATTTGAGCGGCGGGAAATTTTTACCGGAACGAGAAGACGCTTAGACGAGAAACGACGGGGTTTTGGGCGCGTTTCCGATCCCTTTTATCTTCTAAGCGTCTCTGGGTTCCGTTAAATCTTCGGGCAGCCGCGAAAAAGGCCGCTAACGGATATACGATCCGTTAGCGGCCGGCAAGTACGAATCCGCTGTCGCCTCCGTAAGCGCTGCGCAGTTCGGTCGGCGACAGGCCCGTATATTTCTTGAACTGCCGGTAAAAATACGAATTGTCCGTATACCCGACCTCCGCCCCGATCTCGGCGGTTCGGCGGTTCGTATGCAGCAGCAGCGCCGTCGCCCGGTCGATTCGGCGCCGGTTGAGCATATCCGAGAAATTGCCTCCGGTCTCCTGCTGGAACAGCTGCCCCAGATAGTTCGGGTGCAGATCGAGCCGCTGCGACAGCGTCTTGAGCGACAGTTCTTCCGCGTAATGGTCGCGAATCTGCTCCAGCAGGAAAGCGACATGCGCGCTGTGCGCGGGTCCTGCCGCGGCCGGTCCGGCACCCGCCGCCGAGTCTCCGCGAAGAAAGCGGCGGACATGCCGCCGCAGTTCTTCCAGCGTACGGATACGCTGGAGCGGCGCGTAGAGGCCGCCGTAATCCGGCTCCGCGGGTTCGGCTGCGCCGTCCGTGCGGACCGATTCCAGCATGAGCCGCACGGCCGCGTTCACCGGCTCGCGGCGGGGCAGCCAGACGGCGGCTTCCGCAGCGCCGCCGAGCAGCCGCTCTTCCCAGGAGAGGGAAGAGCCCTGCAGTTCGGGCGCGGTATCCGGCCCGCTGACCCAAAGCTGCCGCTCCCCCGCGGGGAGCAGGCGGCGCAGCTGCGCCTGCGCTTCCGCGAAGCGGACGTGCACGCCGGCCATGTCCGGCGAAGATCCGCCGCCGGCCAGCCAGACGGCGGCTCCGGCCCGTCGGCCGAGCTTCCGCGCAGCCTCGGCCAACGGGTCGTCTTCCGGCAGCGCAGCGCCGGAAGACGCTTGGCGCGGCGTGCCGGCCGCGCTGCGGCAGCGAATGCAGACGATATCGTCGTCGGCATCCGCGAAGCAGATTGCCGCCGCGCCCGGCTCGGCGGCGGCAAGCAGCGCCTCGCAGATTTCGGCGAGGCACGAAGGGCGCACAGCGGCGCTGTCGGCGGGCATCCCGGCCCGCCCGGCTCCTCCTGCCGCCTGCCACTCGGCCGGTGCGCCAGCCCGTCCCGCCTGCGCCGAGGACTCGGCTCTCCTTTCACCCTCCAGCACCCGGATCACATCGACCCGATACTCGCCGCAATCGGTCGGAATCTCCAGCAGCACCGCCCGCTGCAGAAGTTCTTCCCGGCCGATTTCGCCCTGCGTCCATCGGACCAGCACGTGGCTCCGCAGGACCCGGCGGTCTTCTTGCTGCCGGATCCGGCTTGCTTCCTCGCGTTCCCACACTTCGCCGATCCGGCGAACGGTCGCTTCCAGCTCTTCGATATTGATCGGCTTGAGGATGTAGTTCTCGATGCCGAGCCGAATGCCGACTTTGACATACTCGAATTCCTCGTAGCCGCTGAGCACGATAAAGCGCATATTCGGATGATGCTTTTTGAGTTCGGCGATCAGCTCCAGTCCGTTCATTCGGGGCATCATGATATCCGTGATCACCAGATCCGCTCCCGTGTCCCCCAGACGTTCCAGCGCCTGCACGCCGTCCCCCGCCTGGCCGCAGGGCTGCAGCCCGTACTTCTCCCAATCCAGAATCGACGACATTCCCCGTGCGATCAGCGGCTCGTCGTCGACGAAAAATACCGTACGCATACCCGTCCCATCCTTTCTTGTGCGCTCCGCAAATTCCATAACGTCCTACAGGCAGCTATTTCCTGCCAAACCGAACAAATCAGCCCTACCTTTTTGAAATAACGGTTGTCCAGCAGTTAAATGATGAAGTTGATTGTTTTGCATCTGTTCTGTCACCGCTTGTCTTTCGCCGTGCATTTTCGCCGTCGATTTTCCATTTCCCGCATACCGCGTACGCTCTGCGCCTGCCTGCCGTCTATTTTTCCCGACGATCTTCGCTCAACCTTCGGCCGGCAGGACCATCCGCACCGTTGTTCCGGTTCCTTCCTTGCTCTCCACGGACACCCCGTAATCTTCTCCGTAGTTCATCCGGATCCGTTCGTGCACATTGATGAGGCCTATCGAACGATGTTCTTTGTCGGGAACCGGGGCGCCTCCTTCGAGCATGAGACGGATCTCGGCCAGACGTTCCGGCGCGATTCCCGTTCCGTTGTCTTCGACTGCGATCGTCAGACGCCCGGCCGCGGACTCCGCACGGACTTCGATACGGTTGTCTTCGTCCAGCGGACGGAACCCGTGCAGAATGTAATTCTCCACCACCGGCTGGACAAGCAGCTTGACCATGCGGCAGTCCGCCGCTTTTTCCGCCACCGAGATCCCGATCTGCAGTTGGCCTTCGTAGCGGATCCGGAACAAATCGAGATACATCGAGCAGATCTCGATCTCTTCGCGCACGGTGACGATCGTACTCTTCTTGACCAGACTGCGGAACATGACCGACAGGCTGTAGATCATTTTGCCAACATCCTGGGCGCCCATCGAATAAGCCTTCATCCGGATCGATTCCAGGGTGTTGTACAAAAAATGCGGATTGATCTGCGACTGCAGCAGCGCAAGCTCCGCGTTTTTCTGCCGGATTTCCGAGGTGTACACTTTATCGATATACGTCTCCAGGCGCTCGCACATCGCATTGATGCGCTGGGCGATCTGCTGAAGCTCATCCTCGCCGGGCATCTCGATCCGTGTCGACAGATCGCCGGCGCCGATCCGGCCCATCGAGCGGATAATCCGCTGGACTTTCTTGGAATGCGAACGGATGATACCGGCCGCAAGGCCCAGGCTGGCCCCGGCGAACAGGAGCGTCCCCAGAATAAGGGCGCCGGTCAGCCCGGCCATGCTGCGGTCGACGGACGCACCCGATACGACTCCCAGCACGGACAACCCCGATCCCGCCACGCTCAGCTCGTTCGTCCGGAACGCTCCGCCGGGCAGATCGGCTTCCGTTCCGCTTGCGCCGTCCGATTCATCCGGCCGATACGGGTAGACCTCGCCCGTGTAGAGGGCTTCCGAATCGTAGAGCACCGTACCGTCCGCCGCCAATACGAGTACCTGGCCTCCGGCGGCGGGCGCCTGGCTTTGCAGCAGGGCTTCGAGCCTCACGGAATCGAATTCCACGACCATCATTCCGATCCGCCGAAGCGTCCACGGGTCCTGAAGTTCGCGGGCATACCTATAGCGTCCGGACTCCGGCTTGTCCGGCGCGGTCCCGGAGCCTTTTGCGTTATCTGCTTCTGCGCCGTCCGTTTCCGCGGTACCGGCCGGTTCGGCTGCCGCCGGAGGGAACGCTTCCCCGGCCGGAAGCCCTTCTTCGAGCCCGGTCCCGTCCAGCGGGATTCCGGGAGGAGGTCCGGCGTTCACGCCGCCAACGGCCGGATCGCCTTCACTCGCGGCATCTTTCTCCCCCGATTTCGTATTCCCGCTTCCGGCCCTGCCGTCTGCTGCGCCGCGGCTCTCCGCCGCTTTCTCTTCGCCGCTTCTCTCCCCGCTTTCCCGCTCTCCGCCGATCGTTCCCCCCTGTACTCCGCCGTTCCCCGGCACTTCCCCTTCCGGTATGCCGCCGCCCGGCGGCACGCTCCAGAATCCCGATCGGCCGTTCGCGGCCCATTCGCGCCACGGCAGATCGGAACCGCTTTCAAAATCGATCCTGCGGCTGCTTCGCCCGACATACATCGAGAATCCCCGCGCATAACTGTACACGGACACGCTGCGGACCGACGCATCCTGCTCCATATAATTTTTGACGGCCAGATCGAACGTACGGCTTCTCGAACCCTGGCTGTCCGCGAATACGTTAAGCCGGTAGCCCAGATAATCTTCGTAATCGTGATTCAGAAAATAGATCATATCGTCGCTCACCGTGCCGTCGCTGTACACCTGCCGAAGCAGATTCTGCATATATTCGTACTGCCGGTTTAGATAGAGGCTGAGCACATGCGTCGTCTTGAGATTGGCATCCGTCTCTTCGCGGATCGTCCGCTGGTATTGATACTGGTACATCAGTCCCGCCGCAAAAACGAACAGAACCACCGCCGCCACCGAGTACAGCAGCACGATCCGGTTGAACATCTTCCGCTTCAAATGATTTAGATAAAATCTGCGAACAGCGCGCATGCCGCTCCCCTTCCCGCCGGCTCAAGGGTTGATCGTCCGGTCCGTTCTTTTCTGCGCACAGTGTACCACCGGCGTTTGCCGGCGGCAAACCCCTTTGCTTCGATGTCGCAATATTGGTCATTTTTGTCGCGAATTCCGCTTTAAAAAAAGTCCCGCTTCCGCTTATAATGGCCTTGATGATCCCCCAAGATCGATTCAGCTTCTGCAAACTCCGGCACATTTCCGCGCAAACGGCGAAGATCCCCGGTCTTGTCGCAGACCCGCCCGCCTCCGGCCGTTTGACAATCGCCCAACTACCCGAGCGTTTATCCAAGCGCCGTACAAGGAGGTTTTTTTCCTATGTTTTTGACCGAAGCCAAACTGCGTTCCCGCCTGCACGAGCTGGCCGATTACCGCTACCGCGACCGGATGCCGATCCCGGCGTTCCGCTCCATGGAAGATACGCGCAAAGAGATCAATCCCGAGATTCCCGCTCCGGCCGATTACGACGGTACGCTCAAGATTGGCGATACGTGGAGCGGACGCGACCTGTACCTGTGGCTCCACGCCGAAGTGGACGTGCCGTGCGAATGGGCCGGACGCCGCATTCTCGGACGTTTCGACCTGGGCGAGACCGGCGGGGGCAACAACTCCGGGTTCGAATCGCTCTTCTATCTGCACGGCAAGCCATACCAAGGCGTCGATTCCAACCACTTGGAAGTCTTTTTCAACGAGGAAACGGCCGGCACCGCGCTGCCTCTGACGCTGCGCCTGTGGTCCGGCCTCGAAGGCGGCGGCGTGCGGCGCGACCAGACGCACGGTATCCGCATCGCGGAAGTATGCTGGCTCGACGAAGCGGCGGACGACTACTATTACACGCTGCTGGCGGTCTCCGAGACGGTGGCGGTGCTCGCCGAGAACCTGCCGGAACGCTCGCAGCTGCTCAAGGCGGCGGACCGTTCGCTGCTGCGGATCGACTGGAACGCGCCGGGCTCCGACGCTTTCTACGAGTCGCTGCGCGAAGCGCGTGATGAGCTGTCCGGCGCGATCGACGGCATGGAGAAGCATTCGGCGGTCGAGATCACGGCGGTCGGCCATACCCATATCGACGTGGCGTGGCTCTGGCGCCTCAAGCATACGCGGGAAAAAACGGCCCGTTCGTTCTCGACGGTCATGCGCCTGATGGAGCTGTTCCCCGAGTATACGTTTCTCCAGACGCAGCCCCAGCTCTACGATTACGTCAAGACCGATTATCCCGAGCTGTACGCGGACATCAAGGCGCGCGCGGCGGAAGGACGCTGGGAAGCCGGCGGCGCCATGTGGCTGGAAGCGGACTGCAATCTGACGTCGGGCGAGTCGTTGGTGCGGCAGATCCTGGTCGGGACGAAGTTCTACCGGGAAGAATTCGGCGTCGAATCGGATTATCTGTGGCTGCCCGACGTGTTCGGCTACAGCTGGGCACTGCCGCAGATCCTCAAAAAATCCGGCATCCACACGTTCATGACGACGAAGATCAGCTGGAACCAATACAACCGCATGCCGCATGACACCTTCATGTGGCGCGGAATGGACGGCACGGAGATCCTGACGCACTTCATCACGACGACGGAGCCGTGGTCCGGTCCGGGCTCGTGGTTCTACACGTATAACGGCAACATCATGCCCAAGACGGTTCAAGGCAGCTGGGACGCCTACCGCGACAAGGAGATGAACCAGAAGCTGCTGTTCTCCTACGGCTACGGCGACGGAGGCGGCGGGGTGAACCGGAACATGCTGGAGATGCGCCGCCGGATCGACCGGATGCCGGGCCTGCCGAAGATGAAGACCGGCAGTGCCGGCGATTATTTCCGGGAGCTGCGCGAGACGGTCGAGCAGACCGACAGCTACGTGCATACCTGGGACGGCGAGCTGTACCTGGAATACCACCGCGGCACCTATACGAGCCAAGCCTACAATAAGCGCATGAACCGCAAGCTCGAACTGCTGTACCGAAGCAGCGAATGGCTGAGCGCGCTGCATGCCGTGACGGCGGAAGACTGGAATCTGTATGCCAAAAAAGAGCTGGACGAAGGCTGGAAAATCATCCTCCGCAACCAGTTCCACGACATCATCCCGGGCTCGTCGATTCGCGAAGTGTACGAGGACAGCACGATCGAATACGCGCAAGCGCAGCGGCTCGGACTGCAAGCCCGAAACGCCGCCGAGCAAGGGCTGCTGGCGGGCAAGGCGCAGATCGAAGGCAAAGAAAATGAGGCGGCCCCCGAAACGGAAGCGGAGGCAGACGTGCGCGGCCCGGAATCCTTGCAAGGAACATCCGGTGTGAACGCTTCGTCTACTGCGCCGGGACGCTATACGGTCTGGAACTCTTCGCCGTGGGCGGAGAGCGGGCTGATCGAGATTCCCGCCGCCGACGGAGACGGTGTCCTTGCAGGCTGCCCGGACGGGCAGTCACCGGGCGGCATCTGGAAAAACCACCTCGGCGAGCCGCTGAACGCGCAGTATGCAGGCGGAAGCTGGCTGGTCGAAGCTTCGGCGGTGCCTGCGCTCGGCTATGCGGAGCTGACGTTCGAGCCGGTCGGATCGGCAAATCCGGCATCGGCGGAACCGGCCGGACCGTTCACGCTGCGCCAGAGCGGCGTCTCGACGCCGTTCTATGAGCTGGACTGGAACGAACGCGGCCAGCTGACTCGGATCTACGACCGCGACGAAGACCGCGAAGTGCTGGCTTCCGGGCAGCGCGGCAACGTCCTGCAGCTGTTCGAAGACAAGCCGCTGGCGCACGAAGCCTGGGACGTCGATCTCTTTTACCAGCAGAAATCATGGGAACTCGACAACCTGACGGATGTCTCCGTAATCGAGAACGGTCCGCTGCGCTGCGTGATCTCCTTCGTCTGGGAGACGGAATCTTCGCGCCTTAAGCAGCATCTGAGCGTCTACGCGCATGATCGCCGCATCGACTTCAAGACGACTGCGGACTGGCATGAGCGCCGCGTCCTGCTCAAAGCTTCGTTCCCGGTACAGGTCCGCGCGACCGAAGCGACGTACGACGTGCAGTACGGCAACGTCACGCGGCCGACGCACTGGAACACGAGCTGGGATATGGCCCGCTTCGAGACGGTCGGCCACCAATGGGCCGACCTGTCGGACAAAGGCTACGGCGTCAGCCTGCTCAACGACTGCAAATACGGCTACGACATCAAGGACAACGTCTTGCGGCTGTCGCTGATCAAGTGCGCGCAGCATCCGGACACCGAAGCCGACCAAGGCGCGCACGAATTCACGTATTCGCTGCTGCCGCACGCCGGCGACTGGCTGGCCGGCGGCACGGTCCCGAGCGCCTGGGCGCTCAACGATCCGCTGCGCGTCTCCCCGGGCGCGCCGGCTCGGCCGGCGCTGTCGATGTTCCGCCTGGAGAACGCGGCGGAACGTGCAGGCGGCTTCGCCGATCGGCCGACGGCCATGATCTCGGCCGTCAAGCGCTCCGAAGACGGCGGTTCCGTCATCGTGCGCGTGCACGACTTCTCCGGCAGCCGTCGGCGTCTGGCGCTTGCCAGCGATCTGACGATCGCTTCCTGGCAGGAATGCGACCTGCTGGAGCGGCCGGAAGGCGACCGGCAGGTCGGAACGCCGATCGGCTTTACGCTTGAGCCGTATGAGATTCGCACCTTCGCGATCGAGCTGCGCGTCTGATCAAGCGGCATCGGCCAAGTTGTCCCGATAGCCTGATAGGCGGTCAGCCGAATTCTTGCGGATAGAAGTCCCATGCGCAGCGCATAGCAGCGGAAGACGGAAAAACCCTGAACTTGTCCGGATGGACAAGTTCAGGGTTTTTGCTGTTGTCGCGGATGGCTTCCGTGTATCTTGTGCACCGCTTCTCCGTCAGATCCGAATATCCAGCCGATGCTGCGGGTCCGCTTCGTCCAGATCCCGGCCCGCCCGCCGAAACCCCAGCACCAACAAAATCGCGAATAGACCCGGAATATCGAAGTTCAACAAGAACGGGGACAAGATCAGCAGCAATTACGCTGGCCCCTCTTTTCCACCGACGCAATTCCGTCAAATTTAAAGGATTATAACGAAAATTCTCTTTTTTTGCTGAATCGCTCGTTGCATTTTACTTAAAAGTATGGATAATAGGAATTAGAAGATGTGATAATGATTATCATTCCTGCACGGCGATTTGACTTCAAAGGAGCGCACCCTCGTATGCAACCATCGACTTCAAGAGTGAATCTCAACTTCGACGATTACCTGGTTCTGCTTAACGTGGCCGTTCAGGTCGGCGACAAGAAATGGCAGAAAGAAATCACGCGTAAACTCGAACGCATCATGCGTTTTGAAGGGGCGAAAGCCTAATAGAACCGGAATAAGCCGCACAAGCTGTCACGCGGCCGCAAAAAAAGGAATCTCCCTATGGAGATTCCTTTTTTCTTGTTCACCCGGACTGCCGATCGCGGACCTGCCGCGGCGGCGAACCCGGGACCGGGATTCTTGCCCTGCATCGTTCAGTCTGCGGAGTCGGTCTCGATTGCCGCCGAGCGGATCGTCACCGTTTCCGTGCCGGTGAATTCGGCCCGGACGGTGCCGTAGGCTTTTTTGCCGATCAGTTTGATGACATTCTTGCCTTTGGGCAGATCCAGAATAATCGGTCCCCCATCCGCTTCCGCTCCGGCATCGGCCAGTTTCACCACATCCCCGCCCGGCAGAATATGGACGACTTTGCATTTGCCGTTATCGATGCCCAATACAAGTTCCAGCGTAACCTGTGCGGCTTCGGGCGCATCTACCGTCCAGAGCGTCTGCCTGCCGGTAAACTGTCCGAAATCGAACGCCGCGGTTCCTTCTTCGACCGCTCCTTCCCGGAAATCGAAGCTGTAACGGTCTCCGCTCCGCGCAATCAGCTCGTTGCTGCCGTAAATCTGCTGCTCGGCCATCGATTCCCGAACCGTGCAGCCTGTCAGCATGATCATGCCAACCAGTCCGAGCAGGAGCGTTTTCCATTTCGCCCGTTTGCGCCATTTCCGCCTAATCATGACAAAGCGCCTCCTTATTGATGAATAAATCCGACTGGGGTTTGTCTATTCAGTCTACATCAAAAGAAAGCGCTTCATTGTGATCTTTCTCGCAGCATTTTTCGTTTATCCGGCGGCCGATATCGAAGAAGGGGGTGCCGGTGGCCGCAGCCCCAGCAGAGCGAACGCCTGCAGGAAATCGGCGCGCAGGCGTTCCTTGTCTGCAGCCGGCAGAAATGCCGCATCAACCCCGTTCAGAATCAGCGAGGCGATCTCGGACGGCGTGAAGCCGAACTTCTCGATCAGCACCGTGTACTCCTTGACCAGCGACGTATCGGATACGGTCAGATTATCGGTATTGATCGTCAGCTTCAGGCCGGCATCGAAATACTCGCGGATCGGATACGTCTCCCAACTCTCCATGGCTTTGGTCTGGAAATTGCTGAGCGGGCACATCTCGAGTACGATCTGCCGTTCGCGCACCAGATTCAGCACGTTGGGATTTTCGCGCAGCCGCACCCCATGTCCGATCCGGGAAGCGCCCAAGCGCACAATCGCTTCATGAATATTGTCGGCGCCGCCCGCTTCGCCCGCATGAATCGTTACCGGCATATCCAACAGCTGGGCGTATTCGAATACGGCACGGTGCAGGTGGGCGGGGAAAGCCGCTTCCGGGCCTGCGAGGTCGACAGCCGCCAATCCCCGCTCCCGGAAAGCGGCGGCGGCCTCGATGACTTCCATATTCCGGTGCGGCGAATGATGGCGCAGGCAGGCGGCGATTCCGCGGGCGATCACGCCGAAGTCCGCTTCTCCCCGACGCAGTCCCCGCAGCACCGCATCGATCACTTCTTCGCAGCTCAATCCTTCGGATCGATGCAGCTGCGGACCGAAGCGGACTTCGATATACCGGCAGTTCTGCTCCGCAGCCTGTTCCACCACTTCATAAGCAATCCGCTCCAGCACCTCCGCTTGATGAAGAAAACCTGCCACGAAATCGAATTTTTCTAAATATTCAAGTAAACTTCCGCATTCTCCTGTAACCTTCATGAAAGGAGTTAGGTCTTCGGCCCGGGCGGCAGGCAGCTCTATACCCTGCTGCGCAGCGATCTCCCACAAGGTCGATTCGCGGATACTTCCGTCCAGATGCAGGTGCAGATCGACTTTTGGCAGGTTGTGCAGCAGTTCCTCCAACAGATTGTTCGGCATAAAACTTCCTCCTTTTCGCCTCGAGGCATTAGAATGATCTATAGATATTGTCATGTTTTATACCATAATTGACCTGACATCGGCAACCATCAAAAAAGCGTATCCGCTTAACGCGGATACGCTTCTTCTTCCGAACAGACATCTCATCTTCGAAACCGGTCAATAATACGGAGCCATGAACAGATACACGATAACGCCCGTCGAGCTGACATACAGCCAGATCGGCATCGTCCAGCGGGCAATCTTGCGGTGCTTCTCGACCTGCATCGTCCAGCCGAAGACTACCGTAAACAGCGCCAAAGGCACAATCAGAGCGGCCAGAATGCTGTGCGAGATCAGGATAAAGAAGTAGATTGGGCGCAGAATGCCTTCTCCGCCGTATTTCGCCGTTTCCGGAGAAATGTAATGGAACGTGAGATAAGACACGAGGAAGAGCAGGGTCGAGACAAAAGCGGCAATGATAAAAGCTTTGTGGACCGGAACGTTCTTGCGGATGATAGCGATCAGCGCCGACACCAGGAAGATAAAGGTGAAGCTGTTGAAAATGGCGTTCAAACGCGGGAAAATGGTCAGGTTGAAATCTACACTGCCCTGATAGCCGATCGGCGAGAAGAACAGCAGCAGGATGATAATGTTGGCAACGACGGAAATGGTAATAATCAATCCGGCAAAGCTGCGATTCGTGGTCGAACGGTACTTGTCGTTCTCCTTGGGTGAGCTCATAAGGGCGCATTCTCCTTCGAATTTGTCGTTAACTATTATATCGCGCCAAAGCTTTAATGTTAAGTGACAACAATTTGAAATATTAAGCCCTGCGCAAAAAAACCTCCGGAAAACCTTCAACTTTTTTACTTCGCGAGCCTAAAATGGTAAGGTAATAAGTATCGCACAAGTCGAAAGGGGATCATCATGTACTCGGCAAAACAAAACCGCAATCGGCATTATCTGGCCAATACGCTGAAAATCAGCGCCCTCTCGCTGCTCTTGTTCTCGGCAGCCTGCACGGCGGACAGCGCAGCGACCGACAAGGAAAAAGAAAGCAAGCCGTCCGGCGAAACGACGCAAACCGCCGCTTCGGTCTACGATCTGGCCCTCAAAGAAGCCCAGGCGCTGGAAAGCTACAAGATCGAATCAAAAACGAACTATATGGTCGAACAGCCGGCAGCCGAAGGCGCCAAAGCGCCCGATCCGATGGAAACGGCCATCGATATCTCCGGAGACGTAATCGCGAAGCCGGAAGTCCAATACGGGCTGAAGATCGATACCCTGTCCCAGGGACAGCAGGGTACGACCGAGATCTATGCGGCCGGCAGCGAGCTGCATACCAGGGACGCCGCCGGCGCCTGGAGTACGCAGAGCCTCGAAGGAGCCGAAGAAGAAGTCTCGATTACGACGGAGATGCTTGATCCGGCTCCGCTGATCGAAGAACTCGGCGCTTACAAAGACAATCTTAAGCTGGCCGAAGACGATGCCGCTTATACGCTGACGTACGAAGCGAGCGGCGAACAGGCGAGCGCGCTGATCGAACAGGCGCTCGGACGCCAGCTCGGCGACTCTAAGCAGTCTTCCGAGCTCTCTTCGCTGTTCGAAGGCGGTTCCGAAGGAAAGGTCAGCTACAGCCTCGTCGTGGACCGGAAGTCGAACCAGCTGACTTCCACCAGCGTCAAAGTCGACACGACGCTGCAGGTGAACAAGCAGGCGCTGCACGTTACGGCAGGTTCGGACAGCGCGTACTCCTCGCAGAACGCCGTCGGCGAGATTGCCGTTCCGGCGGAAGCGACAGCCGATGCGGCAGCTTCCGGCAAAGGCGCAGCCCCAGACAAGGACGCCGCCGAAACAGGGGCAGCCGAGAGCACGGACAAGTCGGGCGAATAATCCGGGGGGATAACCGTCGTTCTTGCCGGAATCACACGGGAGCAAGACCCTTCTTCTTTCCGGACAAGGATTCATCGGTTCGCCAGGTCCAAAAAAAGGACAGTTCCAGGCCGTAGATACGGCTTCGGGAACTGTCCTTTTCGGGCTGTCTTCAAACGTTCATCCGCTGCGCCCACTCACCGGGCGGTCTCTTCGATCCGAAAAGCGACCAGGGTCAGCACTTTACGATGCGGCGCGTAAGGAACCAGCCGTTCACGGCTTGCGCTGTAGGTTCCGCCGCGGTGAAGAGTACCCGCATCGTGCACGATCAGATATTCCGTGCCGTCGTCTTCGATCCGGTAGCCGCAGCCGACCGTCCAATGATAGTCGAAAAGCGGACGGTCTCTCCAGCGCAGGGAGAACCATTTGTCGAACTTGACCGCCACGGGGCGGCCCGCGTCGATCTCCGCCCGGTAAGCTTCGAAGACGTGCAGACGGCGCGTAACCGGAAAGCCCGGCAGACCGCTCTGGCGCAGCCTCATCTTGATCTGCCGGCGAAGACCCAGGGCAAGAACGGGGGCGCTCATCCCGATCGGCGTTCCGAAGCAGGCGGCGTACATCGCATTGACCGCCTCGGCGGGATGGGCCGGCAGACGGGCGAACGGAGCTCCGCCGCGCCTGGCCAGACGGCGTTCCCAGAACCGGACCAGCCCGGCAATCGCCGCCGGACCGCATGCGGAAGCGGGAGACCGGATACCGGTCTCCCACTGGGTGTAAGGCTGAATCTCTACCTTGGCCTGCCGCATGTCTCGCCCTCCCGCAAAGCCGCAAACTTCCGGCCTCCCGTATCCGTTTCAATCGGCGTCGGCGCTTCCGTACCGGACGGAAGCGCCGGCGGTTCGGATGCCAAGCTTCGCAGCCGCATCCGACCTTTATTTATAGATTAGACGATATTCAGAGTCACATCAATGTTGCCGCGAGTCGCTTTCGAGTACGGGCATACTTGGTGAGCCGCTTCGACCAGCTTGTGGGCCGTTTCGGAATCGACGCCCTGGATGCTTACGTTCAGCGTCACTTCGAGCTTGAAGCCGTTATCGGCCGCGTCTTTGAGGATCGACACGTCGCCGGTTACGCTTGTACCGGTCACTTCTTTTACGCGCTGCATGCGAATGACCATGTTCAGTGCGCTGTCGAAGCAGGCGGTGTAGCCGGCAGCGAACAGCTGCTCAGGGTTGGTTCCGTCTCCGCCCGGGCCGCCAAGGCCTTTCGGCGTCTTCAGGCTGATGTCGATAATGCCGTCCGAAGAAGTAACCTTTCCGTCGCGGCCCCCTACTGCTGTTGCTGTTGCGGTATACAATGCGCTCATGTGAATGATCTCCTTTTTCTGTTCGATTTGTATTTTTCCGATTTCATATTCAATTGCTTACAATCAAATTTTATACTATATAAATGATAAAGTCAACATTGTTTACAGCTTAATTTGGGAACATTTCGCAAAAAACTTTTCCGGCAAGTCGCAGCGCTCCCACGCAAACAAACGGACGCCGCGATTTACCGGCGTCCGTTTGTTGCTTGACTATGGTTCCGCTCAGCGCAGGGCTGCCCGGCAGCTTTTACTGATCGGCCAGAACGTCCGCGTATTCCGGCTTGCGCTGGAACAGCGCGTTCGCAAACGGACAGACCGGATCGATCTTCGCTCCCGTATCGCGTGCCAATTCCACGACACGCTCCACCAGCCTTTCGCCGGCTTTTTGACCGCGCATGGATTCCGCCACAAACGTATGGTCGATCATCAGGACTCCTTCTTCGTTTGGCATGTAGGTCACTTTGCCTACTTCCTGTCCGTCTTGGATCATCACAAATCCGTTTCCTTTTTTCTCGATATCCGCCATGTGTATGCCCTCCTCGTTTGATATGGACAGGTGCCGGTATCCCGGCGATCCCGCTTATTCGTACTGCGATTCTCCGCTCAAGATTTGGAGAACCTCCGAAGCGTCTCCCGATCCGTAACCGACTTGATACAGCAGGTCGTAGACCACGGCGGAAGCTTCCGCTCCGTCTTTGCCGCGTTCGTCGGCCGTAATCGAGACGTACACGCTGACGGTGCCGTCCGCGTTTTCGACGCCTACGCAGTAATCCAGATATACGCCGAGCGTATCTTGATAGCCGGCGGCGAACTTCTCATATGACTGCTTGGCCTGCCACTTGGGTCCCAGCAGATCGTAAGCGGTGCGATAATCCTTGAGGGATACCGCGTCGTAAAACGCATACAGCACGTCTTCCGCCGCATATTCCAGCTCCGTGCCTTCGGAAGCTTCTTCGTCGGTGTACTCGTCGGTGTACTCGTCGGTGTATTCGTCCGTGGAACCGGAATCGTCCTCGGGCACAACCGAATCGTCGTAACCGTACTCCGGTTCCGGCAGCACTTCCATCGGATCTTCCGACCACTCCCGCGCCGAGTCGACGATATTCACCACCGGAATACTGAACCCGATCCCGCCTTCGTCCGTTACGGCCGAGTTGATGCCGAGCACCTGTCCGGTCGTCCGGTCGACCAACGGCCCGCCGCTGTTACCCGGAGCGATCGGCGCCGAGATCTGATACAGTCCTTCATAATAATAAGGATCGATATCGAAAGTCCGATCCACCCCGCTGACGATGCCCGTCGTGACCGTGTTCTGCAGTCCCAGCGGACTACCCAGCGCCAGCACTTCATCGCCGATCTCCGCCTCCGCATTCAGTTTCAGTTCCAGCGGCTCCACGCCTGCCAGATCTTCTACCCGAACGACGGCTACGTCGGTCTCTTCGCCGATTCCGATGACGGTTCCGGCCATCTCTTCGGAACCCGATGTCGTAATCGTCACATCGGTGAATCCGGCTACCACATGCGCATTGGTCAGAATATCGCCCTGTTCGTTATACAGAAACCCCGAACCGATCGAACCGTCCGACGTCTCGATCATGACGACTTTTTCTCCCACGGAAGAGATGATGTCTTTCAGCGTACGTCCGTCTTCTTCGCCGCCCTGCCCTTTGTCCGCAGGAGTATCGGAATCGGGTTCCGGCTTCTGCTCTTCGCCCAAGGCCGCCGTTTCGTCGGCGGATTCTTCCGGGGAAACATCGGTCCCGCCCGAAGCCGGCGCCGCAGCTGCGTTTGCGGGGACTTCGGCCAGCAGTGCTCCGCTCCCGCCATGGGCCGAATAACTCCGGTGAATGGCGTAAGAACCCGCGGAACCGGCCAGCAGAACGGAAGCGCTGACGATCACGCTGATTAACGTTTGTTTTTTCAACGCCGTTTCCCCCTCTACTTTCTGTACCAACTCACGGAATCGATAATAACGGTCGCTCCGTCTCCCGCAGCCTCGACTCTCGCCGAGAACGAAGCCGTCTCTTTCGGTTCGAGGACGTTTGGCAGAACCTCGGTCCAGTCTTCCCCAAGAAAAGTGCCTTCGGCGTCATACGTCCGGAATTCGATCAGCAGCTCGTGCATGGGATGGTTCGAAGCGTTGCGGATCACTCCCGAGATGAGAAGCTTTTCTCCGGAAGTGCGCTGCTTCAAGCCGTCCAGTGCCAGCTCGCCGGTTCCGGCCGTCAGCTCCGAACCCGACAGATAGAGCAGTTCCGAATCGACAGACTCGCTTTCCGAGGCCAGCGACGAGATCTGCTTCTCGAGCTCGATCAGCCGTTCCGCTTTGGGGACGTAGCTCCGGGCTTCGTCGACCACCGCCGCCGCTTCGTAATAACTGCCGCTCGCGATCGCCTGCTCGGCTTCGTCTCCGCCCACTTCCACGATTCGGTCGTTGATCAGCTCGAGCACCGGTTCTTTGTCCGCGGCCGGATAAGCGGATGCCGTCTTCAGCAGGCCCGTCAATTCGTCCAGCGTATCGGCCTTTTCCGCATCGCTGCGGATTCCGACCAATTCCACTTTCTCGCGGACTCTGCCGAGCCGCTCCCGAACCCGGTCGTACGCGCCGCTCTTCAATCCGGCAAGCTCCTTCTCCACTTCGGTCAGGATCGCCGAAGCGCCGGCGGAATCCGCAGTGCTCAGCAGACGCTGGGCTTCGCCAAGACGGTCATCCAGCCGGCGGATATTCTGCACCGTCTCCAGATCGAACCGGATCCCCGAATCGTCCGGCCGTTTCGCCATGGCCTGCTTCAGCCGCGACTCGGCAATCTCGTAATTGCCGCCGAGCGCGGCGTCGGCGGCCGAACGCTGGATTTCCGTCGTTTCGGTACTGATCTCCCGTTCGTAATCCACCTGCCACAGCAGCGCCCCGGCGGCACACACGGCAAGCAGAGGCGGTGCAATCCAGGCTCCAACGCTTCTGCGGCGTTCCGCCCGGCCGGCCGTGCGTCCGGCCGGCGGAGAAACCGTTCGGTTCCCGGGCTCGCTCGCCGGCAGCGGCTGACGGAATGACTGGGCGGGCGAAGAAACAGGACGCATCTGCGGCGGCTCCTCTTCGTCCGTTCCGTAACGGAACGTGTCCGCTTCGCGCAGGACGGCTCCTTTGGTCAGCCGCACGGCTATCGGCTCTTCGACAGGCGGCGGAACCGGCGATTCCCCGGCCTGCGAATAGCCGCCGCGCTGCCGGGCAGCCTCTTGGTCTTCCGTGTCAGCCGCCCGCGGAACACGGCGCGCTTCGGGCTGCGCTTGCGCGGTCCGTTCCGCAGGCGGAAACGGTTCTCGGGCTTGTTCCGGGCGGTTCGCAGACGAAGCCGGGTTCTCCGGCACCGGCACACGGTCCGCCGTATTTCGCTCCGCAGTTTCCTCCGTCCGCGGATGGACCTCCGCTTCCGGCTGCTTCGCCCCGCAGCTGCTGCAAAACCGGCTGCCTTCGGACAGCTCCGCCCCGCATTGTATGCATCGCATCGCTTTTCCCCCTCGCTTCGCCCTATTGGCGAGTCATTCCCCCGCCTTGAAGCGGCAGTTCGTCGTCTTTTAATCCGCCGTACAACCGCAGCGCTTCCTCGCGCAGAGCAGCCGCGTCATCCTGCGGTTCGTAGCCGATCAGCTCTTTCAAGTAGCCGATATCGTAATAGTTTTCCGTATTGGCGGAAGTTCCGTACAAACTGAGAAAACCGATGGACGGATCGGCTTCGACGCAGCAGGCAAACAGGGAAGCCAGGTCCCGCTCGGAGATCCAGATCTTCATGGCCCGCTTCGAAGCCGGCGGACGGTTTCCCGGATAATTGCCGATCCGGATATTGATCGAGGAAATCCCGTGTTTGTCGGCATACAGACGTCCCAACAGTTCGATATAGCATTTGCTCAGACCGTAGAAGCTGTCGGGGCGGTAAGGATCTTCCGGCTCCACCCGTTCTTCCGACGAATAGAATCCGGTCGCGTGGTTGGAGCTTGCAAACACGACCCGTCTTACTCCGCATTCCCGGGCCGCTTCGTAAATATGGTAAGCGCCCGTTACATTGACAGGCAGTACCCGGCCGAGAAAATCTTCATGGTCTTCCGCCCAGCCGATATGCAGGATCGTATCGATCCCCCGCGCCGCTTCCCGAACCGCATCGGGGTCTGTCATATCGAGCGGCACAATGCCGCGCTGCCGATCTTCTTCCAGATCGGTTGCGACGATCTCGTAGTGTCCGCTCTCCCGAAGCTTCTCCGCGACACTCCAGCCTACCTTGCCGGACGCACCGGTAATCAGCAGCTTTTTCTTCACGGTTCTTCCTCCCTTGCCGGTTATCGATTAAGCATCATTACCCACAAAAGGGGGGAAGCGCGACGCCGTCGGCAAACTTTAATCCGCCCCGTGCATTCGGAGGCTTTCCCGGACGGCAAAACCCGGACGCCGATTGCAAAAAACCGCTCCGCAGGCCTTCGAAAAGGCTCGCGGAGCGGCTGTGATGCACGGCTTCACACGCCTGTGCGGGCAATCCTTCTTTTCCACTTTTCGACTAGCGATTCGACCTCCGCGGCAAACAGCGGCTTGCCGATAAAATCCCGCATTCCCGCTTCGCGGCAGCGTTCGCGGTTTTCCCGTTCCGTAAAAGCGGTCACGGCCACGATCACCGGTTCTTCGTCCCCGTAATGCTCCCGGATACGCAGGGCAGCGGCCAGGCCATCCATTTCCGGCATTTGAATATCCATAAAGACCAGGTCGTACCGCCGAAGCAGGGCCGCTTCGACCGCTTCCCTTCCGTTTACCGCCAGGTCGCAGACGCATCCGAACTTCGTCAGCATTTGTTCCAGCAGACGGCGGTTTACGGGATGGTCTTCGGCAATCAGCACGTACAGCTTGCCGGCGGAAGAGGCCGAAATCGTTTGGGCGTCCGCCGCTTGCTGTTCGCCGGACCGCTGCAGCCTTTCCAGCTCAGCTCTCGTTCCGTTCGACTCGTTCAACTCTTCGGCCGGAATCTTGAGCGGGAGCGTAAAGTAAAAGTTCGATCCTTCGCTTTCCCGGCTCTGGACTCCGATAAACCCGTCCATCAGCTCGATCAGCTTCTTGCAGATGGCAAGGCCGAGCCCCGTGCCGCCGTAGCGGCGGCTGATCGACGGATCGATCTGGGAGAACGACTGGAAGAGCAGGTTCTGCTTGTCCGGCGGAATGCCGATCCCGGTATCGCGTACCGACACTTCCAGCATCAATCCGTTCGGGTGCTGGAAGAACCCCGGCTCGATCGTAATCGCAACCCCGCCTTCTTCCGTGAATTTGATCGCATTGCTGATCAGATTCACCAGCACCTGACGAAACTTCACCGCGTCTCCGATCAGCACTTCCGGCACGGAGGGAGCGACCTGGGCCGTCAGGATCAGGCCTTTCTCCAGCACCCGGGGCGTGAACAGGTCGATCGCCTGGTCCAGCAGATGACGAACCTGCATGGGTTCTTTGTCCAGTACCATTTTGCCGGCCTCGATCTTGCTGAAATCCAGAATTTCGTTCAGGATATGCATCAGGCTCTCGCTGCTCTGGGCGATGATATCGACATAGGTGCGCTGCGATTCGTCAAGGTCCGTTTCGCCGAGCAGCGTAGTCATGCCCACGACGCCGTTCATCGGCGTACGCAGCTCATGGCTCATGATCGCGAGAAACTCGGACTTCGCCCGGTCTGCGCGTTCCGCCGACTCTTTGGCCCGGATAATTTCGGTTTCTCCCGTAATATCGGTAAAGACGACAACCGCTCCTTTGCGTTCGCCCTGATCGTAAAGCGGCGTTACCCGGTACGAAGCGAGAAAGCTGGAACCGTCACTGCGCCAAAAGACGGAATCGATATCCTGATGCGATTCCCCTGTCCGCAGCGCATGCATCAGCGGCGAATCGTACGGATCGTAGCGGATCCCGTCCTGGCTCGTCTGCTGAATCGAAGACAAATTCAAGCCGTCCAGCGCTTCGCTCGGACGACGGCCCAACATCTGCGCGCCTGCCGGATTGATGAAGACCACACTCCCGTTCAGATCGGTTCCGAAAATCCCTTCGGAGACGGAATTGAGAATCAGCGTATGTTCGTAGCTGAGCTTCTCGATCTGCGCCAGATGGCGTTTGCGCTCGGTAATATCGCTGGCGATCCCGTAAGCGCCGACGATTCTTTCATCAACGATGATCGGCGTGTTGGTCACGCTGACATCGACCCGGCTGTTATCTTTGCGGACCAGGATGACTTCGTAAGTCTGGGCTTCGCCCCGTCTTACACCTTCGAATCCCGCCTCGATCCGCTCCCGATGTTCCGGCACCGCAAGCTCCGCGATCGGAATACCGATCAGTTCGTTCTCTTTGTAACCGGTCAGGTTCTCCTGACTTGCGTTTACGGTGACGTAACGGCCTTCCAGGTCGTACGCGTACACGCCGGACGGGTTATAATCGAACAGCGATTTGTAGCGCTGCTCGCTCTCGCGGATCAGGTTCTCGATAATCGACTGCTTGGTCACATCCTGGGTCATGCCGATGAGCCTAAGCACTTCTCCGTTCGTACCGTGCCACAGTTCATGCCGAACCTGGATCGTCTTGACCGTCCGGTCGGACAGGACAATCCGGTACTTGACGATCGGCCCGGCTTTGCCTGCCAGCATATCGGCCACATAATTCTCCACGAACGCCCGGTCGGCGGGATGGATGATTTGCAGCAGGGAATGGGGATAGCTCTCGTCCTGCACGACCTCGTTTCCGAAAATGCGCAACGTTTCCTCGGAATAATGCAGTCTTCCTTCCGCCAGGTTCCACTCCCACGAACCGATATGCGCGATGCGCTGCACTTCGTCGAGCATGTCCTCGTACATCTTGCGCGTCGTGACATCCCGCCCCATGCCCATGATCGTATCGGATTCTCCTATGCGCCCCTGCAGGATCCGGAACATAGTCTCAAACCAGAGGTAGCGTCCATCCTTGTGCCGGATCCGGCGCATGAAAATCTGGCCCTGCGCGTCTTCGACGGACAGCTTCGAAGCCGCTTCGAGATCGTCCGGATGATAAAATTCCGACCGATGCCGGCCGACCATTTCTTCCGGCGCATATCCGATCAGCTTCTTCACGGACGGAGAGGCGTAGAGCAGGATGCCGTCCATCGTGGTCTGCGTAATCAGCTCCCTTGTACTCTCCGTGAGCACCCGGTAAGCGTCGCTGCTCTCCACCAGCCGTTCCCTGTCTTTGTGTTCGTTGGTCATATCCAGCGAATGAACCAGGATTCTGGCTTCGCTGTCTCCAGGTTCCGGTTCCAGTGCGGCCATATGAAAAGAAATCCAAACCGAGCTGCCGTCCGGCCGTCTGAACAACCGTTCGAACTCCTGCACGGCCTCCGGATCCGCGATCGCTTCGCGCAGCTTCGCATCGGACTGCTCCGGATCACGCGCCGCTTCACCCTGCAGCAGTCCGATGAAGTCGGTCCCCTGCAAATCGTCGGCCCGGAAGCCGAGAATTCGGCCGAATTTGGCATTTGCGTACAGCAGGCGTCCGCTGCCCGCAGCCAGTACGGCGATACCGACCGGAGACTGCCTATAGATTCGTTCGAAGATCGTATTTTGCTGTTCCGGCTGCTTGCTCATTCCAGTTCCCCTCGTTCTGCCGCATATTCCGCTTCGGCGGCCCGAATTCTGCCGGTTTTCCGCGCGCGGTCATTTACCAATAGTATACATTTATTTTTTTCGAATCCAAACTCTTTTTGATTGTCGGATTTCGTCGAAAAAAGATTTGAACGCAAAGCCGTTCAGTCTATCGGTTTATCTTCTTTTCGTCGATATAGTAAGGAAGGAAACCTTTAAATAAAGTGAGTTGAATAACAATGAACTCCTATGCCAAACCGATTATCCTAAATGAATACTTCGCGGCGGCGGGACTTGCGTGCTCGATTGCCGCCTGTCTCATGATTGCCTTATTGACCGTCGGCGGTACCCATTCGCTGCGCACCCTGCTGAGCCGCGAACGCCTGCCCCGCCTGCTGATTATGGGCGCAGGCTTCGGCGGAACGGTATTGTTCGGCACGCTGTCCGTACTTCCAACGGAATTTATGGTTTATGAACTGCTGCACCTGATGTTTCCTTCGGCAGCCGGTCTTCTCCTCTGCCTGCTGGCGCTTCGCCTGACGAGCGATGCGGCGGGCTGGAAAGGTTCCCTTCATCTGTCCGGCAGCGCCGCCGTCCTGACCCTGCTTATTCTCGTTTTCAATTATTCAAACGTCTATTTGATCTTCGGGCGTGTCGACATGCGCGCAGAAGTACTTTTGACAGCCGCTATCGGCCTTTTTTCTGCGCTTTTCCCGCTTATTCGTCTGGCCATGCTCGTGACGCGCAGAACCGGACGGATTTTTGAACGGTTTCCTCCGGCCGGCCTGCTCTTCGCGGCTGTCGCCACAACAATTATTCCGGCCGTTATGACCTTGTCCGCCATGCCCTCCGATCTGGAATTCGGTTCCGGTCTGACCGACCATCTTGCGCCTTATCTGCTTCTGTTTGCCGTAGCGGCGGGTCTTATGATTCTGACCGACCGCTATCGCGAGGAAGACTCCGAGAACCGATACCGGGAACTGCACGAGAAAGAAACGCACTACAAGTCGTTGTTTGCCCATAATCCCGATGCGGTTCTGGCACTGGATGAAGGCGGGCGCATCCTGGATATGAACAGCCGTGCCCAGGAGATGGTCGCCTGTCTCCCGGAGGGAACGTCCCTGCATATGCTGACGGAATGGTCCGCGACCGAACAGCAGGACAAAATCCTCAACCATTACGAAAAGGTAATGGGCGGCGCTGCGGACGAGATCGAAGTGGAGTTCAGCGTTCCGGACCGCGAATCGACGCACCTGATTCTGACTTCGCTGCCGATTCTGATCGACGGTCGTTTCACCGGCGCCTACAGCATCGCGAAGAACATTACCGACAGCAAAAGAATTCAGGAAAAGATCCGGCAGCTCGCTTATTACGACGAATTAACCGGACTGAACAACCGCAAATACATGCGCGAGTACGTCGACGAATTGACCCGCGGCGATACGAAGTTCTCGTTTCATCTGTTCTTTGTCGATTTCGACCGCTTCAAGAAGGTCAACGACTTGTTCGGTCACGAGTTCGGCGACAAAGTGATTCGCTATGCCGCACAGAAACTGAAGGAAATCCTTCCCGATGCAAGCATCCTGGCCCGTTCGACGGCGGACGAATTCATCGCGGTCCTGCCTCACGGATTCGATCCGGTTTCCGCGGCCCAGCAGATCGGCGATGCATTCTCGCTGCCGTTCCGGATCGGTCAGCAGATGGTGACGCTGACGACAAGCATAGGAATCGCCGTATTCCCCGCAGACGGACAGGACGGCGAAGCGCTGTTCAAGCATGCCGATCTGGCCCGCTTCGATGCCCAGAGCCGCGGAGGCGGACGCTTCGCTTTCTTCGATCACAGCCGCGCCATCGAGAACCGCGAACGCCTGATTCTCGAGCGGGATCTTCAGGCAGCCATCGAACAGGGCGAACTGGTCTTGTTTTATCAACCGAAAGTGGATATCCGCACCGGCATCCTGGTCGGCCTTGAAGCACTGGTACGCTGGAAGCATCCGAAGCTCGGCATGGTACCTCCGCTGAAGTTCATCTCCCTCGCCGAAGAAAGCGGGCTGATTGTCCCTCTCGAGCGCTGGGTGCTGCGCACCGCCTGTCTGCAAATGCAGCGGTGGATTCGCGAAGGCAAGGCTCCGATTCCGGTGGCCGTGAATATCTCCCAGATTCATCTCATGCAGACCGATATCGTCGAGAGCGTACTCTCCACGCTGGAAGAGTTGAAGTTCGACAGCCGGCTGCTCGAACTGGAAGTAACCGAGAGCGCCATGATGCACAACGAGGAGCAGGTTATCGCCATCCTCGGGCGCTTCAAGCAGGCCGGAATTTCGGTCAGTCTGGACGATTTCGGCACGGGCTACAGTTCGCTGAGCTATCTGCATCTGCTGCCGATCGATTGCCTCAAGATCGACCGTTCGTTCATCAAAGGAATTGCTACCCATTCCAACAGCCTGGCGATCGTCGAGATGATTGTCACCATGGCCCGGCAGCTCGGTCTGCGCATCATCGCGGAAGGCATCGAATACGAAGAGCAGATCGAAGTGCTGCGTACGCTCCAATGTTTCACCGCCCAGGGCTTCTACTACGGCAGACCGGTGGCAGCCGAAGAATTCTACAGCCTCGGTCTGGAGGAACGCAAAGCGGGTTCCTGAATACTTCAGGGTGCGACCTTCACGCTCCAACCTTTAAGCTTCAAAGGCCGCCCGGCGTCTTTCGACGACGCGGACGGCCTTTTTTGCATGCGGCTCCGGGCACGTTAACGTTTGCTTCCGCCGCCCGGAAGGATCGGCCGGCGCTCCGGATCAGTAGAGGACTTCGACGCCGCTGCGCTCCAGACGCTCCATCCATTCATCCGAAGGACGGCGGTCGGTAACCAGATAATCGACCGCGCTTGGATCGAACAGCTTCACGAACGCTACCTTGTCGAACTTCGTATGGTCGGCCAGCAGCACCGTTCTGCGCGCCTGCTTCAGCATGACTTTCTTCAACTCGCTCTCCGGCTCGTTCGAATCGGTCACGCCGTATTCGGCCGATAGGCCTTTGCAGCTGAACAGCGCCGTATCCACCACATATTTCGACGCCGTTTCGTTCGCTACGGCACCGACCAGCGAGTTGGAATGCGGACGCAGCGTACCTCCGGTCGAGATCACCGTATGGCCGAGCTTGGCGTATTCCGCGAAAATAATACTGGAATTGGTGATGACCGTCAGATTTTTCTTGGTGTTTCCGAGTTCCCGCAGCGCTTCGAATGCCGTCGAGCTCGGATCGGCCATCAGCGTATCCCCGTCGGAAACGAGCCGGGCAAGCTTGCGGGCAATCTCGTTCTTCTCGGGCAGATTCGTCGTGTGGCGGGTCTGATACGACAAATCTTCGTTGGTGTGAATATTGAGCACGGCTCCGCCGTAGGTACGCGTGACGATTCCTTCCTTCTCCAGCTTCTCCAGATCGCGTCGGATCGTCTCCTCCGTCACCTCGAACAGCGAGCTCAAGGCGGCTACAAAGACCTTTTGATCCCGGCGCAAAAATTCGACAATCTTCTCCCGGCGTTCAAATCCCAGCATAGGCAATCTCCTCGATTCTTTCATTCGTCGTCCATTCGTTTGTCTATTCGTCCGTCGGCCGTTTCGCGGATGCGCCCGGCCCGTGCCTGCGTATTGTTCTTTCTTTGTTCAGTATAGGCGATGAGAGGTTGCGGGAAAAGCGCAATCGACACCGGACCAGGCAGCCGGGGAATGAGGAACCTGCGGGGAGCCGCGGAAGTGGAGGCATTCAAATCAACCGCAGGCCGTCCGGTATAAAAAAAGCAAAGAGCGGCGTGTGACACGCCGCTCTTTGCCGATCGGATAGACAAGGGGTAATCGAGATTCACGCTTCTTCGAAAGCTTTCGTCAGCACCGGCACGATCTGCGATTTACGGGAGACGACGCCTTTGAGCAGCGCTTTGTTGTTCTCGAGCGTCACGCCGTAGGCGCGCTCCACGGCATCGGTCTTGCTGCCGAGCGCGATCGCGACGGAGTCGTTGTTAAGGATATCCGTGATCGCCAGAACGAACAGCGACAAGCCTTTGTCGACGATCTTTTCCTTCAGCGCAGCTTCGAGTTCAGCCTGCTGCAGCAGCACTTCGTCCACGTCTACCGCGTTGATCTGCGCGATTTCGACTTTGCTGCCGCCCATTGTGAATTCCTTGGCATCGATGGAGATCAGGTCCTGCGCCGTTTTGCCGCTCAGATCCGCGCCGGCTTTGAGCATGTCGAGGCCGTACACGTCGACGTCGACGCCTGCGATTGCCGCCAGTTCCTTGGCAGCCGCCACGTCCTGCTCGGTGCAGGTCGGGGATTTGAACAGCAGGGAGTCCGATACGATCGCGGACAGCATCAGGCCCGCGATCTCTTTGCGGATCTCGACGCCGTTCTCTTTGTACAATTTGTTCAGGATTGTCGCGGTGCAGCCAACCGGTTCGGCACGGTAGTAAAGCGGGTGAGCCGTCTCGAAGTTCGCGATGCGGTGGTGGTCGATAACTTCAAGCACATGAGCGTCCGCGATATCCGCCGCGCTCTGCTGGCTTTCGTTATGGTCGACCAGAATAACGCCTTCGGACTGATCCGCCACCGTCTCCACAAGGCGCGGAGCTTCGATGCCGAAATGCTTCAGCGCGTAAGCCGTTTCGCCGTTCACTTCGCCCAGACGGACCGCTTCCGCGTCCACGCCGAGCTGCTTTTTCAATTCCGCGTACGCGATTGCCGAAGCGATCGTGTCCGTATCCGGATTCTTATGACCGAAAACCAATACTTTTGCCATGGTTTAATGCCTCCTCTGAACTTATCTCCTGAATTCCGATGCTAATTATATCATTAATCCGCCCGCGGTACATCCATGCGCGTCGGGATTCGCAAAAAAAGGCTCCCTCCTCATCTCGGAGCCGGCTTCAATCCGCCGATAACGAGCGCTTCGTACGGACGCAGCACATGCGGAACGACATCGCCTTTTGTGCGCGAACGGCCTTCTTTTCCCGTGTCCGCCTCTTCGCGCCGCGTATCCGCACCGCCGCCTTCGTTCGGATCGGTCCCTTCTTCCGCTCTATCCTCCGCCGGATAATTGCCGAGCAGCCGATACGCCGATTCCGGACAGACGCCGATATCGTCGGGCAGCTCGAACTCCGCTTCTTTTTCCGAAAAATTCAGCAGCACCAGGCCTTGTCTCTGTGCGTTCCGACGCACGTAGGCAAACACCTGCTCATGTTCTTCCAGCAGCGGCACGTATTCGCCGTGGACGATCACGTCGGCATGCTCGCGGCGCAGGGCGATCAGCCTGCGGTAATAGTTGAGAATGGAATCCGGGTCGTTCTCCTGCGCCTGCACGTTGATCTCGCGGTAGTTGGGATTGACCGGCATCCACGGCTTGGCCTCCCCGCTTGTGAAGCCCGCCTGATCTTCGTCGGTCCACTGCATCGGCGTCCGCGCGTGATCCCGGGTGCCGGCCAGCACGCGGCTCTCCACTTCTTTGGGATCTTCGCCGCGTTCCGTCCGGGATTCGTAATAATGCAGCGCCATCTGATCGTCCAGCTGGTCGACCGATTCGAACGGATAATTCGTCATGCCGATCTCCTCGCCTTGGTAAATGAACGGCGTGCCCCACAGCGTATGCACGAGCGTGGCGAGCATCTTGGCCGATTCGACGCGGTACTCCCCGTCATGGCCGAAGCTTGACACCATGCGCGGATGATCGTGGTTGCTCGCGAACAGCCCGAACCAGCCCCGGTTCAGCAGTTCTTTTTCCCATCTCGTCACGATCTCTTTGAGCTCCGGCAGCTTCCATTCCCGCTCTTTGAACGAGTCGTTCGGATCGGTCCCGATGTTCGGCGACTCCATCATGAAGATCATGCTCAGCTCCTGGCGGTCGGGGTCGGTGTAGCGCGCCACGTCTTCCATCGAGACCATCGAAGCTTCGCCCACCGTAACCGTGCCTTTCTTATGCGAAAAACCTTTCTCGTTCAGCTCCCGCAGATATTCGTGCACATGGGGACCGTTTTTGAAATGCTTGTAGCCGCTGCCTTCGAGCTTGCTCTCGTCCGTGTCGGGCAGCCGGTGGTCTTTGGAGACGACGTTGATCGCGTCCAGCCGGAAACCGTCCACGCCTTTGTCCAGCCAGTAGCGGACCAATCCCTGGATCTCCTCGCGCACTTTGGGATTGTCCCAGTTGAGGTCGGGCTGCCGCTTGTTGTACAGGTGCAGATAATACTCGCCGCTCGCTTCATCGCGGGTCCAGGCGCTTCCGCCAAGGTAGGAGGTCCAGTTGTTCGGCGGTTCGCCTTCCGATTCTCCTTCGCGCCAAATGTAGTAATCGCGGTACGGATTGTCTTTGGAGCTGAGGGCCTGTTTGAACCAGCGATGCTGATCGGAGGTATGGTTCAGCACCAGATCCATCCACAGATCCATGCCGCGCGCATGCGTCTCCCGCAGCAGTTCTTCCCAGTCTTCCATCGTGCCCATCAGGGGATCGATCTCGCGGTGGTTGCGGATATCGTAGCCCTGATCGACACGCGGCGACTCATAGACCGGACTCAACCAGATCGTATCGACCCCGATCGAGCGAATATAGTCCAGGCGGGAGACGATGCCCGGCAGATCGCCGCTTCCGTCTCCGTTCGAATCCTGAAAACTGCGGGGGAATATTTGATACACGACTTTTTCTTTCCACGGTTCGTGCTGCGCGGAGGACTGCTGCGGCGATTCTTGTTCGCGTCGTACGGATTGTTGCAGCATGGGAGGATTCCCCTTTCTGAGTGTCGAGTGTGGGTATAGGCGTGAATCGGAATTCAATGTCACGGAAAAATATGAAGCGGCTTTCAAAAAGACTATAGGCAGTGTGAAACATTTACCCGGCAAGGCTCGCACTTAAAAGGGAAAAGAACAATTTTGAATAAAAAAGGCGGCGCCGACGACAAAACGGCATGCCAAACAAGCTTTCCGCCCGCCGGGAGGCGGGTGGAAAGCTTGAGCTCCGGGTTTGGACGTCCCGCCGCAGGGCGGTCAAGCCCACAGCGGCGTCACTGCGGCGCCGTCACCGCCAGCAGGCGGCTGCCGTGCGGCGGGAGCTGCGCCCGCAGCAGCCCTTCCGGCGCGGCCAGATCCTGCCGCGCCCACAGATCGCGGACGCGCGCATCCGGCGCGGACGCGATCTCGCCCGGGGCCAATGCGATCTCGGCGGGTTCGTCGCCGAGATTGAACAGGCCCACGTTCAAGCCGCCGTCCGGGCGGCTTGAGACCCAGATCCGGACGCCGTCCGGATCTCCGGCGCGCCGAGGCAGCGGGCGCGGTTCACGGCCGTGCTTCGAGACGGCCAGCACTTCGTCGTTGGTGAGCAGCGACAAGGTCCACTCGTCGTTGCTGCGCAGTTCGCCGCCGAACATGAGCGGCGAGCGGAACAGGCTCCACAAGGTCATCATCGTGACCTGCTCGTCCTTCGTAAAGCGCGTCTGGCGGTCTTCGTCCCCGCCGTCGACGCTGCGAATGCCGATCCGCCCGAGCGGCAGCATGTCGCAATCCGGGAAATGCCCCGGGCCGACGTGCGGCGCCCACGCTTCGCAGCGCTCGAACATGCCGCGCAGCAGGAACCAATGGTCCCAATAATCGTCGGTCATCCGCCACAGATTGGCATGCCCGATCAAATGCTCGGCCCGGTCGACGTGCGCCGGCCCCGGCGACAGGCTCAAGACCATATCGCGGCCGCATCCGTCGATTGCGCGGCGGATCAGTTCGACTTCGCCTTCGTGGTAGCCGTACAGCCGCGAGTCGGCGATATCGTCGACTTTGACGTAGTCGACGCCCCACTGCGCATAGAGCGCGAACAGCGAATCGTAGTACGCCTGGGCGCCTTCCTGCGCCGGATCGACGCCGTACATATCCGTGTTCCACGGACAGATCGAATTGGGATGCGCGATCTGCCGGGCGGTGACGCCCGTGCCGAGAATCTTCGTATCGGCATGCACCGCCTGACGCGGGATACCGCGCATGATATGGATGCCGAACTTGAGGCCGAGACCGTGCACGTAGTCCGCCAGCTCGCGGAATCCGCTGCCGCCTTCCGCGGAAGGAAACCGGTTCGCCGCCGGCATCAGGCGGGAATACTCGTCCATTTCGAGCGGCACGAACGGCCGGTAGCGCGAAGAATACGCGCCCGGTTCGTACCATTGAATATCGACGACGACGTATTCCCAGCCGTGGGCTTTGAGATGTTCCGCCATATAGTCCGCGTTGCCGCGCACCTCTTCTTCCGTGACGCTCGCGCCGTAGCAGTCCCAGCTGTTCCAGCCGAGCGGCGGCGTCTGCGCGTAAGCATGATGCTTCATTGCGATCGCTCCTCCCTACGCATCGGGTTTCCCGCGCTTGAATCGTCCGTTCAGCCTTTGATCGTCAGCACCGTCACCGACATCGGGGGCAGCTCCACGTTCAAGCCGCTTCCTTCACGCTTGAAGTTCTCGAACGCCTGCGGCGCGATCGTGTCCGGCTGCTCGAACGTATTGTGCGCATCCATGCGCCCTGCCGTCAGCACGCGTCCGCTTACGGCGCCTTCCGCTCCGATGCCGCGCAGGTCGAGCGTCAGGCTGCTGCCCGACGTCGGACTGACGTTGCACAAGCTGATATGCACATCGCCGTCTTTGCGCGAGGCGGATACGCTGACCTGCGGGATCGAATCACCGTTCAGCTCGTAATCCGGCGTCTCCACGGCCATCTGCAGCACGTCGGCATCCTGATGGACCTTGAACATTTCGAACACGTGATACGTCGGCGTGAGCAGCATTTTGTCGCCTTCGGTCAGGATCATCGCCTGCAGCACGTTGACCATCTGCGCGATGTTCGTCATTTTGACGCGTTCGTGGTGGTTGTGGAAAATATGCAGGTGCAGACCGGCGACCAGCGCGTCGCGCAGCGAATTTTGCTGGTACAGGAAGCCCGGATTGGTGCCCGGCTCGCTCAGGAACCACGTACCCCATTCGTCGACGATCAGCGCCACTCTTTTCTCCGGATCGTATTTGTCCATGATCGTGGTGTGACGGGTGATCAGCTCGTCCATGTGCAGCGACTTCTTCATCACTTCGAACCAGCCGTTCTCGTCGAAGCCGAGCGCCGATTTCTTCTCTTCCCAGCTGCCTTCCATCGTGTAATAATGCAGGCTGAGTCCGTCCATATGGCGGCCCGCTTCGCGCATCAGCACTTCCGTCCAATGGTAATCGTCGACGTTCGGTCCGCCCGCGATCTTGAACAGCTTGTTGTCGCCGTAATTGCGCGAATACGTCTGGTAGCGGCGGTATTCGTCGGCATAATACTCCGCGCGCATATTGCCGCCGCAGCCCCAGTTTTCGTTGCCGACGCCGAAATATTTCAGTTTCCACGGCTTCTCCTGCCCGTTCTCCTGACGCCATTTGGCCATCGGGGATTCGCCGTCGAACGTCATGTACTCGACCCATTCGCTCATCTCCTGCACCGATCCGCTGCCCACGTTGCCGCAGATATACGGTTCCGTCTCCAGCAGCTCGCACAGCCGGAAGAATTCATGCGTGCCGAAATGATTGTTCTCTACCACGCCGCCCCAGTGCGTATTGACCATCCGGGCGCGTCCTTCGCGCGGACCTACGCCGTCTTTCCAATGATATTCGTCGGCGAAGCAGCCCCCCGGCCAGCGCAGGACCGGAATGCTGAGATTCTTGAGCGCCTGCAGCACGTCTTTGCGGATTCCGTCGATGTTGGGCGTCTCCGAGTCTTCCCCGACCCACATGCCTTCGTAAATACAGCGTCCCAGATGCTCCGCGAACTGTCCGTAAATGTTGCGGTCGATCTTGCCAAGCGTCACGTCGGCGTTGACGATTACCGATGCTTTTGTCATGAAAAAGGCCTCCCCGGCGATCCCCTGAAGGATATTATGTTAACTTGTACGTACCTTTGAGCGCAAAAAGTTTACCGGCGCAGGCCAACGGGAATATGCCCGCAGCGCTTCGCATTTTCCGAAACGATTGCCGGCATGTTTCCTGCTTCCTGCCTTGCTTTGCCCTGCTTCAAGCGATCAGCCCCGCTTGCGCAGACGAATTACGTTCCACGACGCTTTGGCCAGACGTCCGCTTACGATGCCGTCTTTGAGCTCGGAAGCGCCTCGGTTATGCGGAGCGACCTTCTCGCTGTCGGCCGTGTTGACGGCTTTGAGGTCGTCGTTTTCCAGCACGATATGTTCTTCGATCGCATAGCCTTCGAAGCTGCGCACGTCGCAGGTCAGGTCGAGCGCTTCGGTCAGGTGACGGTTGAGCGCGAAGATCGTCAGCGTGTCTTCTTCTTCGTTATGCACGACGGCGGTATCGAGATATGGCACATCCGTATAGTCCTGCGCGTCGTATTTCGGCGAATCCACGACCGGCTTGAGCGAGACCCCGCGGCCGTAGACGGAAGCATGCAGGTACGGATAGTAGATGGTTTGTTTCCACGAACGTCCGCCGTTCTCGGTCATGATCGGCGCGATAACGTTGACGAGCTGCGCGAGGCAGGCCGACTTCACGCGGTCCGCGCGGCGCAGGAACGTCATCAGCATGCTGCCGACGAGCAGCGCGTCTTCGAAGTTGTACACGTCTTCGAGCTGCGGAGGCGCCACGCTCCACGGGTTGCGGTCGATCTGCGCGTCCGCTTCGTTGGAGTGGTACCAGACGTTCCATTCGTCGAAGCTGAGCTTCATCGTCTTTTTGCTGCGCTTCTTGGCTTTGATGTAGTCCGTCGTCGAGATGACCGTATGGATAAAGTGGTCCATGTCCATCCCGCGGGCCAAGTAGTTCGCCGAGTCGTTATCCCGGTTGCCGTAGTACTGGTGCAGCGAGACGAAGTCTGCCACTTCGTACGTATGGTCCAGCGTATCCGCTTCCCACGACGGGAAAGTCGGCATACCGGTGCTGGAGCTGCCGCAGGACACCAGTTCGATGTCCGGGTCGATCAGCCGCATCGCTTTGCCGGTCTCGAGCGCCAGACGTCCGTACTCTTCCGCCGTCTTGTGCCCGATCTGCCAAGGTCCGTCCATTTCGTTGCCGAGACACCACATTTTGATCTTGTGCGGCTCCGCGAACCCGTGGCTTTTGCGCAGGTCGCTGTAGCGGCTGCCGCCCGGATGGTTGCAGTATTCGACCAGATTGCGCGCGGCGTCGATGCCCCGCGTTCCGAGGTTGACGGCCATCATCACGTCGGTGCCGGCGTCTTTGGCCCAGCGCATGAACTCGTTCGTTCCCACATAGTTCGGCTCAAGAGTGCGCCATGCCAGTTCGAGGCGTTTCGGGCGGTCTTCGACCGGTCCGACGCCGTCTTCCCAATCGTAGCCCGAGACGAAGTTGCCGCCCGGATAACGGACGATCGGCACTCGCAGGTCGCGGATCAACTGCTTCACGTCGCCGCGGAACCCGTACTCGTCGGATGTCGGATGTCCAGGCTCGTAGATGCCTCCGTACACGGCACGGCCCAGGTGTTCGATAAACGATCCATAGATGCGCTCGTCGATCTCGGAAATGCGGAACGCCTTATCGACGATCATTCTGGCTTTGAGGTTAGATGCTGCCAATCTGCTCATCCTTTCCATCTGCAAAGTTAATGAAGGCTCTCTCCGATGAAACGCTTACAATTCACGTCAAACCGCTGATCCGGGCGAGCCTTTTCTAGGCTCCGATGCCGTCTTCGCGGGCGGAAGAACCTTTACGCACCCAATGTATCATGCATGTCCGTACAAGTCAATTATTATGTGAATTATTAATGAAAACATTAATTATATGATTTATTCAGCTACTAATTTGAAAACCATAAATTAAATAAGCGAAAACCGGACCCTTTGACTTTATAACTATTTCTTTTTAATATAAAAAATGTAACTGAACCAAAATAAAGAAGGAATGTTCATTTTGTAAAGATTGAAGGTGAGTTTATTTACAAGAAAAATGGGTCTTTCTTTTGGCTTAATCTTTTTTGCAGTTGTAGTTTGTTTTTGTTTGCTATGCAGATGTATTACGGCTACGCGTTTTTCACCAAACAACCTTTCAACATTCAACCCAGTGACTTGGAATTAAACATACATAAATCTGCTGGTAATCCCTCTATAGATGCTATTCCAGAAAAAAAAGAACTTATGGCTTTTTTAAATGAAAATCCGAGAATCACCGTTTTATTTTTGCCTGACTCGGGGAGAAGCTTATATCTTTATGATCCTTCTGGAGCATTCGCTTCCGAACCCTTAGAGCGAGGGAACTACTTCAATAATTCCGACTTCAAGTCCGAAAGTTCTCAAGTAATGGTCAAAGAAAATTCGATAGTTTCGAAATTAGTTAAAGAAAATAATGTTCTTATCGACGGAGAATATAAATTTTTAAGAGCTGTCTATTCAACTACATCTGCTTTTGCTATTAACCAAAATCAATACGATAGCGTGTCTCTGCTTGCAAATGCTCAAGAGTTCAATGGACAGTACATTTTGAAAAACGTTCCTAAAAAAGATGCCCATTACTTCTTGAACATATTTAATCGTTACAACTATGAAACTGAACTTCGATTAAGCCGATTGTCTAATAAGGATTGGATCCGGTCTTATATCCTTCAACCCGTTGTCCTTTCAATGGTTTTAGGTATCGTTTTTATTTATTTTTCCAATCTGATCAGTTATCATTTTTTGCTTTTTAAAAGAAAAAGAGAATTTTTGATTCATACCCTTTATGGAGCTTCATTCTCAAAATTGGCGCTCAGGCTATTCAAGCATTTGTCTACCTTTATAATCGGAGGCGCTCTCTTAGGTACCCTTTTAGGAAGTGCCCTTATTACGTTATCCAGTACGAGGCCTCCTTGGCATTTAATTGGATCTTCGTTTCTTATTCATGTCGTCTTATCGTTTGTTTTGTTGCTGCTAGCTTTCTCCAAACAAAAAACGAGAGAACGGGCTTGGAGCGTGATGCTATGATTCAATTCAAGCTAGCGATTAAAGACATTTTAAAAAAACCAATGACGGCAGTCCTATTCATGCTGCAAATCTTTGTTTCTTTATTTTTCCTTTTTGCGGCTGCTCGGGAATTACTATTTAGCTTTCATGGCTTGGACGCTATAAAAAAATTAGAAGCGAATGATTCTATTTATTTTCAAACCGGCAGTACAAGCCATCTTAATTACTCTCAAGAAAATGAAGACTTTCTCCAAAAGTTGATGGACTCCGAGAAAAAAGCCTACTCTATCCTCACATCTGTAAGATTCGAAGGTTTAGAAAATACCCCGGTTGTAATGGGTGTAGGTGCTTTCGATGAAGTTTTTAACTTGGAAAAATACAATAAGGTTCGAACCGATTCTACGGATTCCACGATCTGGATCGGCTCAAAAGTCAAGAGTGTTCATGTAGGTGACGTTCTGCAATACGGTACTGTAAAAAAAGAAAAATCTATTATAGAAGGCAGGCTTCCGGCGAATTCCACTTATATTTTACGTGAAGCCATGATGAGTCTGGACGAATCGATTGTTATTTTAACAAGCAAACAAAAAATGAACGAGTTACATAGCTATTATTATATGGATGAACTTATGCGAAACTCTGTTCTATTTGATGTGAATAGTGACGAAATTGCAGAATACATTTTGCGTATGAATCAACAAGGCACCACCTTATCTCCTATTTCATTCAATCAGCAGCTGCACGAACACTATGGCAGCTTATATAAAAATGCTATTTTGTTAACCGCTTTTTATTTAATAACTTCACTTTTTGTCTTTGTTAGCTTGACAATTAATACGATCCAACTCATCGAACAAAATCTGCAGGAATACGCAGTGCATCTATTGTACGGTGCCCGTCTTGAATCGATATTCCAACGCATCATGGTCTACTTATTGGGCATGATTATTCCACCGATCAGCCTCGCGCTGTCTGTTTTATTTTTAATGGGTTCTGGCCTTGCTTATGTATATTGGGGAATAGGTTTTTGTATGATCATTCCTTTAGTAATAAGTTTGATAGGATTATCCAGGTTAAAAAGCTCAAACATCATTTATGTGGCAAGGGAGCGTGCATAAATGTTCCATTTGATCGAAACCATTGCTCTCCATAAAAAGTTTACATCTGGTAAAAATATCATTATCGCGGTTGAAGACGTTTCTCTAACTTTTGACAAAGGTACAAGCACTGCTATTACAGGCCCATCAGGATGCGGAAAAACGACTTTGATCAATATGATTGGTCTCCTGGTTCCTCCATCCTCAGGTGAACTGCTGATAAATTCAACAAGCTTCTCTACAATCAATTCAAGAGAAAGAACAAAATACCGAAATCAGTTTTTTGGATATATCGTACAGAATTTTGCTTTAGTCGATCATTATAACGTATACGAAAATGTAGAAATCCCGTTGTTATATGCGAATCCGGCCCTCAATAAGAAAGAGCGCAGAAACAGAGTTCAATCTGTTCTTCAAAAAGTAGGGATCTTGGAAAAAGTAAAAGAGAAAGTATCGACTTTATCCGGTGGTCAAAAACAAAGAGTAGCGATCGCGAGAGCCCTTGTAAACAATCCGGAAGTGATACTGGCGGACGAACCGACTGGCTCTTTGGATACCGAAACAAGCAAAGAGATCTTTCTTTTGCTCAAATCATTAGTTGAAGAAGGAAAAACACTTATCATGGTTACCCATAATCCGGAGCTTGCTCAAGGCTGCGAAAGAGAAATTAAAATGATCGATGGAAATTTGTTGATATGAAAAAACTACTACCTTGTCAACACTAAAGGTAAGATTACGCTCCCCTGAATCGCACCTAAAGCGTGTGCGTTTCAGGAAAACGTAAACCTCTGATTAAGAGTTGAAAGGGTACTACGTTCTATCAAAAATGGCTATCCCTATGTATAGGGATAGCCATTTTTGATGTTGTTTTCGTTTGATCCCTCACCCCAACCGATACACCGCTGCCTCATACGGCCGCAGCTCGAAGTCGCTGCCTTCCACCACGCCCGGTTCGTAGTTCCCGATCAGGAACTCGCGCGGACGCTCGCATAGCCGCTCGGGACACGGGAACATCGGCGTGCCGCCGAAGAAATTCAGCACGACCATCAGCGTCTCGTCTTCGAACGTGCGCGTATACGCGTAGATGTCTTTGTCGAGCGGCAGCAGCAGCCGGTACTCGCCGTAGAGAAGCGTTCGGCTGACTTTGCGCAGTCCGATCAGCTTCTTGTAATAATGGAACACCGAGTTCGGATCGGCCAGGGCCGAAGCGGCGTTGACCGTCTCGTAATCCGGCGCGATGCCCATCCACGGCTCTCCCGTCGTAAAGCCCGCTCCGCGCGAAGCGTCCCACTGCATCGGGGTACGGCCCGCGTCGCGCGTATTGCGCCTTGCGATCTTGAGCGCTTCTTCTTCGTCCATGCCGCCCTTGCGCGCATGGTCCAGGAAATTCAGTGTTTCTTCGTCGCGGAAATCTTCCGCCGTATGGAATACGCCGCCGACCATGCCCAGTTCTTCGCCTTGATAGATCAGCGGAGTGCCTTCAAGCGTCATCAGCAGCGTCGCCAGCATTTTCGCCGACAGCTCCCGGTATTCGCCCGTATGGCCGAACCGGCATACGGAACGCGGCTGGTCGTGGTCGGCGAGATTGTTGGCGTTCCATCCCTGCCCGTGCAGCACGGTCTGCCAATGGCTGATCGCGTTCTTGATATCGAGCAGGGTCCACGATTTGTTCGTCCAGCGCCCGATACCCTGCGACGAATGGCTGAGCAGCAGATGGTCGGAGTTGAGCACCATATTCGCTTTGCCCGGCTCGTCTCCGATCGAATCGAGCGTCTGCGCCGGATCGAGCCCCGCCGCTTCGCCAATCGCGACGATATCGTATTCCGCGCCTATTTCGTCGTGCAGCCTTTTCACGATTCCGTTCACCTTGTCCAGACTCGAAAACATTTGATAGGCCCGCTCGACCGGCAGATGCTGCATATTCCCCGTGTCCTCGTCGTCGTGCCCTTCGGTCTTGACCACATGGGCGATCGAGTTGAAATGGAATCCGTCCACGCCTTTGTCCGCCCACCATTTGACGATTTGATACGCTTCTTCGCGCACCCGCTCGTTTTCCCAATTCAGATTGGGCTGGCGGTGGCTGTACAGATGCATATAGTATTCTTCCGTTTCCGGTTCGAACTCCCAGACCGAACCGCCGAAGTACGAGCCCCAGTTGTTCGGAAAACCGGAACCCCGGCCTTCGCGCCAGATATAATAGTTGCGCTTGTCGTTCTTCTTGGAGGCACGCGATTCCCGGAACCACGGATGTTCGTTGGACGTATGGTTCAGCGGCATCTCCAGCATGATCTTCATGCCGCGTGCATGCGCGTCTTCCAGCAGCCGTTCGAAGTCTTCCATCGTGCCGAATTTGTCCATGATTTTCCGGTAATCGCGAATATCGTAACCGCCTTCATGATCGGGCGAATCAAAGATCGGAGCCAGCCACAGTACATCTACGCCGAGTTCCTGCAGGTAGCCGAGTTTCGAGAAAACGCCGGCCAGATCGCCGACCCCGTCGCCGTTCGCGTCCATGAAGCTTTTGATATAGATTTCGTAAACGACGCTTTCTTTCCACCATTTCGGATTCATTGCCTATTCCTCCTTCGCGGTTTGCGAATAAAAAGAAGCGGAAGGGCTGCCCTGTTCAAGACCCCTTCCGCTTCCCCCTCATTCATACCCGGTACTGTTCGATCGTTACCCTTTTCCGCCTTGGAAAGAAGGATACTTGGTCATGCCTCCGTCGGCAAACAGCGTGATACCCGTCACGTAGCTGGATTCCGACGACGAGAGCCAGGCCGCAACGGCGGCAATTTCTTCGGGTTCGCCTACATAACCCATCGGAATCATGCTCTCGACCTGCTTTTTCTGCTCGGGATCTTCGAATTTCTTCTTGTTGATCGGCGTGTTGATGGCACCGGGTCCGATCGAGTTGACCCGGATGCCGTGCGGCGCGTACTCCAGCGCAAGCGTCTCGGTCATCATCTTGACCCCGCCTTTGCTGGCCGCGTAATGCACGAAGTGAGGCCATGGAATGATCTCGTGCACGCTGGACATGTTGATGACCGTGCCTTTGATGCCGTGTTCGAGCATATAAGCGATCGCTTCGCGGCTGCCGAGGAAATAGCCGGTCAGATTGAGATTGATGACCTCATTCCAGTCGTCAAGCGAGAGTTTGTGCGATTCGACTTCATTTTCCTTGCCGGCGTTGTTGATCATGATGTCGAGTCCGCCGAACGTATCGTGCGCGGCCTGGATCAGCTTCTTGACGCCTTCCTCTTCCGAGGAACTGGCCTGAACGGTAATGGCTCGGCCGCCCGCCTGTTCGATCTCCCGCACCATGTCTTCAATGCCTTCGCTGTTGCTGTGGTAGTTGATGACGATGTTCGCTTTCTCGCGGCCAAGCCGCAGAGCGATCGATTTGCCGAGGCCCGATGCGGCTCCGGTCACGATCACCGTTTTTCCTTGCAGGTCCGGATACATAACCATCCCTCCTCTTCTTCTTATTAGTACCCCGCTGTCCGCCGCAGAAACTTTCTTTTTTTGCTATCGTCTTTTCGGAAAAATTACCTCCCGTTAAGCTTGGGTTAATATTCGGCGGTTATAGTAAGGATAGACGGAAGCTTCAAACACCTCACACCCCGCACATAGACGGACGACTTCCATATAGCGGCATTTACACCGCAACCCATTCAGGAAAGCGAGGCAACTCCATGAAAACATTAAAAAAATCCGAACTGCCTGCCAAGTATCGCATCAATCTCAAACGAATCTGGATCGTCGGTACCCTGGCCCTCGGCATCACGCTCGGCAGCAGTCTCGGCGGCGGCAAAGTCGAAGCGGAAGCGGTCTATCGCGATACGCCTCCGGCCTCGAGCGACGAAACGGTCGGCAGCAAAGACGCTTTCCTGTACGCGCTCGGCGCGCAGGATGAGCAGCAGGTATACGATCTGATGTACGAAGGATTTTCGCTGGGCGAAATTGCCGTACTCGGCGGCGGCAGCGAAGAGCAGCTGATCGCCCTGCAGGTGCGGGAGCTGGAACAGCAGTTGGAACAGCGCCTGGCCGACGGCCAGATCAGCAAGGAAGCTTACATAGCGTACAAAGCCGAACTGCCGGAGATCGTGGCGGCGAGCTTAACGTCAAGTATGGCGGCAGAGTAACGGAAAGAGCCGGGACAGGTGCGTATCCGCACTTGTTCCGGCTCTTTTTTGTTTTTGGCGAGAAAAAGGTCTCCCGGCGCTTATTCCGCTATTCCGGGCCGCACCAATCGGATGCCCAGACGCTGCGTCAGACCTTCGAGGCAGTCCGCCATCACCCGGTTATGGTTCCAGACGAACGCCGGACGGAAAAAAGGCGCCCACATATTCATCCAGCGTTTCCTGGTGCGCACTTCCCACGTGTAGCGGACGCGGGTGCAGGCGCCGACCTGTTCGAACTCCAGCCGGCCGCTGCCTTCCAGGTGACCGGCCGCGCGCAGCTCGATCAGATGCGGACGGCGCTTCTCCACAATACGCGCGGTAAAAGACAGTTTGTACAGCATCCGCGTCCGGATCACGGTCAGATATTCGTCCCCGATCCCGTCGCCGGAAGTACCCGATTTCAGCTTGCAGATCGAACAGCCCCTCCACCAATCCGCCCGCTCCGGTTCCTCGATTAGTTTCCACAATTCTTCCGCACTCGTCTCCAGCATCCAGTCGCTGACGAATCGGTATCCGTTCATGGCTCCTCGCTCCCCGCCGCTTAAGTCTCTTCCCTTCATTAACGCCAAGCGAGGGAATTGAACATCCGGGAGCCTGCCGCTTATTTCGGGAGCCAGGGCCTTCCGAACCGCCTAAGCCGTAACCGGCTTAAACGGATTCGGGAGCCGGCTCCAATCCTGCTCCAGTTCCTCGTCCGTCAGCAGCGCCGCATCCAGCGACTGCTCGATCGCTTCCCGGTCCATGCCGATGCCGATCAGCACAAGCTTCGTCACGCGGTCGCCCCAGCGTTCGTCCCAATCCGGGGAATTCTCCAACGATTCGCCTTCGCCGAAATAGAAGTCCCGCTCTTCCGGCGTCAGCGCCGATACCCACATCCCCGCGCTCGTAAATTCTTTGGAGCTTCCGGCTTGGCTGAACGAATACGCTTTGCGGTTGTCGAAGGCCATCCAGACGATGCCTTTGGAACGCACGACCGATTCCGGCCAGCGTCCCAACCAGCGGCCGAAGCGTTCGGGATGAAACGGCACTTTCCTTTTGTAGACAAAAGAATGGATGCCGTACTCTTCACTCTCCGGCGTATGTTCTTCCTTCATTAATTCCTGAATCCAGCCCGCAGATTCGCTCGCCCGCTCGGAGTCGAAGCGTCCCGTGTTCAGAATCTCCGCCGGATCGACCTGCCCGTTGACGGAGCGAATGAACTTCGCCGTCGGCTGAAGGCTGCGCAGCACCTGTTCCAGACGGTCCAGCTCGGCCGGTTCCACCAGATCGCATTTGTTCAGAATCAGCACGTCGCAGAACTCCACCTGTTCGACCAGCAGGTCGACGATGCTCCGCCCATCCTCCGCCTCGACTTCCTGCCCGCGGTCCCGCAGCTTCTCGCGCGATTGGTAGTCGTTCCAGAACTCGGCCGCATTGACGACCGTCACCATCGTATCGAGCCGCGTCAGCTGCGTCAGATCGATGCCGTTCTCCTCGTCCACGTAGCTGAACGTCTGCGCGACCGGCACCGGCTCCCCGATTCCCGTCGATTCGATCAGAATATAGTCGAAGCGTCCTTCCTCCGCCAGGCGTTCCACTTCCGTCAGCAGGTCTTCGCGCAGCGTGCAGCAGATGCAGCCGTTCGACATCTCGACCAGCTTCTCGTCGATCCGCGACAGTCCACCGCCGCTTCGGATCAGATCCGCGTCGATATTCACTTCGCTCATATCGTTGACGATCACGGCGACTCGGAGCCCGGTTCGGTTGTTCAGGACATGGTTGAGCAGTGTCGTCTTGCCGGAACCCAGATAACCGCTGAGGACGGTGACCGGAATGCGGGAGTCTTTGTCGGTCTGCCTGTTAGAGAATTGGCTCATGGATGAATTCACGCTCGCTCTCATAAGTTATTTAATCGTAATTATTACGATTTAACTTTATGTATCTTAATCCTTTTCCGAATCCGCTGTCAACACTACCGCTACCTCGTTTGCATAACGGACACCGCGCTGTCCATATTGTCGGCCTATAATGAAAAGAGAAGCAAAAGGAGGGTGTCTATGCCAAGTTACGTATACGCGTCAAAAGAAGCGCTGACCGCCGCTATCCATGCCGCTTATCTCAAACTGGATGCCGAATACGACGAAATCTCCGAATCGGACAAAGACCTGCGGCTGCCGGATGTCGACCGGACGCCGGCCGAGATTCTGGCTTATCAGTTGGGATGGCTGGCGCGGGTACGAAGCTGGGAAGCGGAAGAACTCGCGGGCGGCACGCCGCAAATGCCTGCACCCGGCTATACCTGGAACCGGCTCGGCGAGATGTACGCGGACTTTTACCGGCAGTACGAAGCCTACTCGCTGACGGAGCTGCGGGCGATGTTCGCCCGGGCGGAAGCGCAGTGGCTGGCATGGATCGACGGATTAAGCGACGAAGAGCTGTTTGTCCAAGGAAAACGGCGCTGGACCGGAGAGAATCCCAACTGGCCGATGGCCCGGTGGATTCATATCAACTCGGCAGCGCCGTTCGGATCGTTTCGAAGCAAGATCCGGAAGTGGAAAAAGTCGAAATCTGCAGCCGTTTAACTCCTGCTTCCGCCCAGTCCCCACTGCACGGCGATCATCGCCGCAATCGCAACCATCAGAATCGCCAGCGCTGCCGTAAAGCTTCCCGAAGCATCATGCAGAGCACCGATCGAGAGCGGACCCATCGCGCCGAGAATATAACCGCCGCCCTGCGTCATAGCCGACCATCCTCCGGCTTCCTCCGGAGTGCGCGCTTCCGCAATCGGCAGCATCAGGGCCAGCGGGAACAGGCCTCCGGCTCCGAGTCCGAGCATAATGACCGCCGGGAGTACGGGCAGTCCGAGCAGCAGCATGCCGACGCCCGCCAGTTCAAACAATCCGCAGCCGATCAATACCGGTCTTGGGCTGCCCCACCGCGATACCAGACCCGGAGCGATCAACGATACCGGAATCTGGATGATCGTAAACAGGCTCAGGAATACCGCCGCCTGATCCGGCCGATAGCCGAAATTGATCGCAATCGGGGCGATCCAGGCGGTCACCGAGTAGAAAATTCCGGCCATCAGGCCAAAAAACAAAGTCAGCCGAATCGCTTTGCGATTGCGCAGAGGCAGTATGGAACGCGCCCGCCCTTTCGAGGGTGCACCGCGCCGGGCAAAGCTCCACCAGAGCGCCGCCGCCGCAATGCCCAGAACGGCCCAACAGGCCAACGCCGTATTCAGATGCTCTCCGCTCCGCTCATACACCGGAACAGACAATGACGAGGCCAGCGCCGCACCGACTGTCATCGAAGCGGAATACACGCTGACAACGGCAGGCCTACGGGGGAAATTCTTTTTGATAAAAGCGGACAGCAGCGGCCCGGCCAGACTGATCCCGATCCCGCCGACGACCGCCGTCGCAATCAGCAGAGCGACAGAGCTGCCCGCTCCCCGAAGGCCCGTCATGGCGGCAATCAGCAGGAGAGAAGCCCATATCGTTCGCTCCAGGCCGAGGCGGTCGCCGATCTTGGCCGCAAGCGGCGCGAACAACCCCATGCAGAGAACGGGGATTGTCGTGAGCAAACTGGCTGCCGCCCCGCTCATTCCAAGCTCCCGCTGAACCGTGCCCAACAGGGGAGCGACGGATGTCATCAAAGGTCTAAGGTTCAGAGCGGCCATGCCGATCGCCAGCAGCGTATAAAAGTTCTTCATCGTCTCGCCTCCCTATTTATTCGGATGGGTTTCAGTATAGGCAGGCTTCTCTCATTGATCAATTCTACTATTCTTATTAGAATGATAGTTAAAAACTATGATAGGGGCGAAATCCAATCATGGATACGCGCAGCATCCGCTATTTTCTGGCCGTGTACGAACAGCTGCATTTTACCCGGGCGGCCGAAGAATTGGGCATCTCCCAACCTACGTTAAGCCAGCAGATCCGCGTTCTGGAAGCGGAGATCGGTATCCCTCTGTTCGATCGGATCGGCAAAAAAGTCGTCGCGACCGAGGCCGGTAAAATGCTGAAGCACTATGGCACCAAGATGCTGCAGGCGGAAATGGACATCCAAACGGCGGCAACCGAACTCCGCTCGGGCAGCCAGGGCGAGATTCGGCTGGCTGCTCTGCCTTCGGATCTCGACTTCCGGTTGGTTCCGCTCTTCGTTCGGTTCAAGACCAAATATCCCGATACCCGCCTCAGGGTGATCTCGACGATTTTTGCGCATGAAGAAGTGCTTGGGCACAAGGTCGATCTGGGTATCGGCCTCCGGGGTCCGGCAGACGATCGGCTCACGCGTATTCCGCTTGGATCTGAGCCGTACTGCCTGTTCGTCCGCGCAGACAGCAAGCTGGCCCGAAGAAAACGGATTACGCTTGCGGACCTGCGCAGTCACCCGCTGGTGATGTATCCCAAAGGTTATGTAGGCCGCGATCTCGTCGACGAGACCTGCCGCAAACAGGGCTTCGAATTGTCGACGGTGATGGAGACCGATTCGGCAGTCTCGCTGCTGCAGCTCGTATCCGCCGGAATAGGCGCAACCGTACAGCCGGCCGGGCTGATCGGACAAAACGGAACAGACTACCCGGATATTGCCGCCGTTCCCCTGTCCGGAGAAGAACCGGTCCGGCATCTGGAACTGACTTATTACGCGGACCGGTTCCTTACCGGCGCGCAGCGGGAGCTGATCCTTTGGTTGACCGATTTTTTCGGGCAGATGAGAACTTTTCCCTGAATTTTTCGCGGATCGGGTCAACCTTTGGCGTTCGGAAGCGTCTATGAAGTAACGCTTGGCCCAACATAAGGAGGCATTTGATGAAAAAGCGCATCGTTTTGCCGATCTTCCTGCTGCTTCTGCTTCTGTCCGCCTGCTCTACCGACAGTACGCCGGACTCCGTTACCGAAGACAAAGACAAGTTTACTGCCGTCAAGCAGATCGAAGAGAGCGATTTTGAGCTTCGCTTGGTCGTCGACCGGATCAAAGAAGAAGATAATACTTTTACGCTGGAAGCCGGCATCCGCTATACGGGGGATCAGCCGGAAGTCAAGATTATGCACGGCGACCCGCTCTTTCTCGCAATCTTGACGATCGACGGCGAAGAAATCGGCGGACCTTTCGGCGTTAATACGATAGGAATTTATACACCCCTTATCGCGGATGAATGGCACACCGAAACGATCAGCTTGCAATCTTCCAAGACACAAATCAAGCAGTTTTACGAAAAAGGCGGAGACATCACGCTCCATGCCGGATTCAGCGCCGACGGCTACAAGCAGGAAGAGCTGGAAAACGCAATAGTGAGTCTGACAAGCGAAAATCTTCTTCCCTAAAGGTGTCCTCTCATTTTTGCCGGTGCGCATTCACAGAAAAAAGCTCCCAGGACCTAAGGCCTGGGAGCTTTTTTACCGTACGCGGCTTATTCATGCTTACTTTTTAGCCAATTTCAGAACCGTTTCATCCATCTGTTTGAACAGTTCTTCCTTCGTAATCTTCTTCGCTACATAAGCCTGCATCAGAGCGCCGAATTCTTGGTTCGTGCCGTCCGGCAGCTTAGGCCACTGCCAGCCCAGCGTCTTGTCGGCCTGTACGTATTCCTGGATGCCTGCGGCGATATCGCCGAGTTGTTCCGGTTCGTACGTGATGGACTTGAGCGCCGGGATAAATTTGAATTCTTCAACCGTGTAGCGTTTGCCCGTTTCGGAAGTGACCATCCAGTTGAGGAATTTCTTCGCTTCTTCTTTGTTCGCCGAAGCTTTGTTGACGACCCAGTTGTTTGGTACGCCGACGAAGATGTTGTCGTTCAACGCTACGTCGTCGTTGATCGGCATTGGCAGGATGCCGACTTCGATCTCCGGATCGATTCCGTCGATCTGAACCTGGGTCCAGTTGCCCTGCTGCGTCATTGCCGCCATGCCGGAAGCGAATTCCGTCATCTGCGTGTTGTAGTCGGTCGTCAGAGGACGATCGTTGCTGAATTCCATCGTCAGGTCGACCAGATCGAGCCACTGGTTGAAGATTTCGTTGTCTCCAACGGAAGTCTTGCCTTCTCTCCAGTCCGCGATGAACTTGTCCGGATCTTCCTGTTTAGCGTAAGCGTCATTGACCAAATGCTGGCCGATAACCCACCATTCCTGGTAGCCGTTCTCGAACGGAGTGATACCCGCTTCTTTGAGTTTTTGGGCCGCTTCGCGCAGAGCGGTAAGCGTCGTCGGAATTTCCGTGATGCCCGCCTGTTCGAACAGCGCTTTGTTGTACAGGAAGCCGTAGCCTTCGATATTCATCGGCAGGCCGTACAGTTTGCCGTCCATGGTCATCGGATCTTTGACGTTGTCGGTCAGATCGGCTACCCAAGGCTGATCGGACAGATCTTCCATCCGGTCTTTCCACAGCTGCGCTTCATTGTAGCCGCCGTTGTTGAAGATATCCGGTTCGTCGCCCGAAGCGAATTTCGCTTTGAGAGCCGCGCCGTAATCCGCGCCGCCGCCGACCGTTTCGATCGTGATGTTGACGCCGGTTTCTTTTTTGTACTCGGCCAGCAGTTTCTCCATCGCATCCGCGATTTCGACTTTGAATTGGAACATCTTGAGCGTCACGTCGGAAGTCGGCGTATCCGTTCCGGCTGCCGGTTCCTTGGTCTCGGTCGTGCCCGTCGTTCCGGTTGTACCGGCTTCCGGATTCGGCATGGCGCCTCCGCCTCCGCAGGCGGCGAGCAGCGAAATCATCAGCAGCAGCGCCATGGTGAGAAAGCTCGTTTTTTTCATGTGTACAGCCTCCCTTTTGTGTGTGTCGAAGCGATGTTGCGGTCTGGCAAAAATGGGACTTCTTCGCCTGATGGCCTTGCTCTTCCCAATCCTGCGGCCAGCGATTACAATAAGATTGCTTTTATGTGATATTGCGACTTGCCGGTGTGTGGGTCGTTCTTGTGCAGTCGGGAATCAGCCTTTGACAGCGCCGGCCGCGATGCCGGCAATGATATGCTTCTGGAGCGCCAGGAAGAAGACGATGATCGGCGCGATGCCCATCAGCAGTCCCGCCAGCGCCAAATCCCACTGCTTGGTATACTGCGAGAAGAAAGCGTTCGTCGCAAGCGGTATGGTTCGAAGCTCCGCGTTGCCTCCGACAATCAGAAGCGGCAGCAGGAAATCGTTCCAGATCCACAGCGTGTTCAGGATGAATACCGTCACAATCATCGGCTTAAGCAGCGGCACGACGATCCGGAAGAAGACGCCGAACGGCGAGCAGCCGTCCATGATTCCCGCTTCCTCGACTTCCACCGGCACCGACTTCACGAAGCCGTGGAACAGGAAGATCGTCAGCGAAGCGCCGAAGCCCAAGTAACAGATGATGAGGCCCGGCAGATTGCCCGTCAATCCCAGGTTGGCCGCGACCCGAACCAGCGGAATCATGATCGACTGGAAAGGGATAACCATCGCTGCGACGAAAGCCATGAATACGATATTATTGAAGCGGCTCGGGTGCCGGACCAGCCGGTACGCAGCCATGGAACAGAACAGCGCCAGCAGGACGTTCGCCAAGATGGTGATAACGAGCGAGTTGGTGAAAGCTTTCGGAAACTCAAGGATCTCCCAGGCCCGCGTAAAGTTGTCGAACGTGACGGTCTTCGGAAGGGAAGCCGAGTTCTTGAGGATATCGGCAAACTTCTTGAGCGAGTTCACGATCACAAAGTAGAAGGGAACTAGGAACAGCAGCGCCAGCAGGACCGCGATCACTTCAAGCAGCAGGGTTCGTGCGGAATATTTGCGACCCGTTTCCATTTAGGACTGTACCTCCCTTCTTTTCGTGAACCAGACCTGCAGCGACGAGACGGCGGCTACGATGACGAAGAACAGAAGCGCCTTCGCCGTGCCGAGTCCGTAGTTGCTGTTCGTAAACGCTTCGGTGTAGATATTGAGCGCAAGCGATTCGGTCGAGCCGAACGGTCCGCCGCGTGTCAGCGACAAGTTGAGGTCGAACATCTTGAATGCGTTGGACATCGAGAGGAACAAGCAGACCGTGATAGCCGGCATGATCAGCGGGAACGTGATGAAACGAAGTTTCTGTCCGTACCCGGCGCCATCGATCTCCGCCGCTTCGATCAGCGAGCGGTCGACGTTCATCAGGCCTGCGATATAGATAATCATCATGTAACCGGCAGCCTGCCAGACGAACACGATCACGATCCCCCAGAAGCCGGTCGCTTCCGTACCGAGCCATTCCAGGTTGAAGAATCCGATTCCGGTCGCTTTGCCGACAGCCGCAAAGCCGCGGATGAAGATGAACTGCCAGATGAAGCCGAGCAGCAGGCCGCCGATGACGTTCGGGATGAAGAAAAGCGTCCGCAGCAGATTGCGCATTTTGAGCGGCTGCACCAGCAGCAGAGCGAGCAGGAACGCGATCACATTGGTGAGGATCACGACCGCCAGCGTGAAACGAATGGTAAACCAGAATGAAACCCAGAATTTCGTATCCGAGAACATCGCGACGAAATTGCGTGTTCCTACCCAGTTGACCGTGACCGCTACGCCGTTCCAGTCCGTAAACGAGTAGTACATGCCCAGGAAAAACGGGATGACGACAATGACGACAAAGAAAAGCAGCGACGGACCCAGAAAAACGCTCTGCATCAGTAAATTCATCCAGCGCTTGCGTCCAGCCAAGATGGTGCACCTCCCGTTTCGATCTTTTTTAACCCATGCGTTTATTATATGCCGAATAAGAAAGCGCTAACATGGAAACAAATGACGAATACAGTGGACTATATTGACCTGCCGTGACATTCGGGTCCGGGAGAAAGGAGAGCCCTATGTTCCGCCAGTCTATCCGCAGCAAACTGATCCTGTTTCTGACGTTCGCCACCGCGCTTCCCATCCTGCTCTCCGCGCTCGTCGCCTACAATCTGACCAAAGAAAACGTCAAGCAGGGCGCGATCGAAGACAATGCCAGCCTGCTCTATCAGGGGCAGACGAACATCGTCAATTATCTCGACACGGTCAACAAGCTCTCTCTTCAGGTCTACGACGAGTCTGTCTACGGCGATACGCTGATCGATATTATCCTGTCGGGTTCCGACGAACTCGAAGCCGGCATCGACCAGAACGATGTCATGGGCTCTCTCCGGCGGACCTACTATGCCATGGACGGCATTTATCAAGTGTTTTTGCATATCGACAAAAGCAGCAACTCGTATCTGTACTTTGCCGGTAAACCGTATGGGCCGAGCCGGCAGGAGCAGCTTCCGGAATACCGCAAATGGAGCGTCCAGGCTTTCGCGGGCATGACGCACCGGGCCGGCACGTACCGGCTGCGGCCGGAGAACGAAGAGCGGTCGACGGACGTCTTCACTTTTAACCGCGTCGTATACGATATTCCGCGCAACGAGAAAGCGGGAATGCTGGCCATCGATGTGCGGATCGACTTCCTCCGCTCGCTGACCAAACGTCTGGCGGCGGAAGGCGAGCAGGTCTATATCGTGGACCGCGAAGGCAAGCTGATCGTCGGCCCGCCGGATCTGCTCGGCGAAATGCCGGAGATCGAAGGTTTGGACAATGTGCTGGATTCCTACTCCGAATCCGGCTACACCGTGCAGAAAGACGGCGGCTCCTTCCTTTTCTATGAGAAAATACGCAGCCCGCTCGCCGATTGGACCATCGTCAAACGCGTCGATTCCGGTACGCTGTACCGCCGCGAACGGCAGATCCTGCTGCTGAATGCCGCGGTCGGCGCTTTGTCGCTGATCGTAGTGGTTGTGGCGACGGCCTTTATCTCGCTCAAATTCACCCAGCCGATCCGCAAACTGATCCGGGGCATGCAGCAGGTCGAATCCGGAGGTCTGCCGATGGAACTCGAGACGAACCGGACCGACGAATTCGGCGTACTGTCGCGGCGGTTCGAAGGGATGGTGAGGCAGCTCAACGACTCGGTACTCAAGCAGTACCGGCTGGAGATCATGAACAAGACCAATCAGCTTCGGGCGCTGGAAGCGCAGGTCAATCCGCACTTTCTGAACAACGCCCTCCAGTCGATCGCGACCCTTGCGCTTAAGAAAGGCGACCGCGAAGTCTATGGACTGATCTCTTCGCTCGGCCGCATGATGCACTACAATATGCATGTAGGCGACGCCTTCGTACCGCTCAGCCGGGAGATCGAATACGTACAGGATTATCTGGGTCTGCAGCGTCACCGTTTCCGCGACAGCTTCCGCTTCTCGCTCGAGATCGAGCCGGAAGCGAGGCGGATTCAGGTGCCGAGAATGATTCTGCAGCCGCTCGCGGAAAATTACTTCAAGCACGCGGGCGAAACGTTCGAAAAAGAAGGCGTGCTGCGGATCCGGGCCTTTGTGCGCCGGAGCGGCGGCGCGCAGGATGCACAGGAGAAGGCGGACGATCAGGGCGGATTCGAAGGGTTCGGCAATCCGATCGAAGAACCGGGGGCCCACACCCTCTTCGATCCGTACAAGTCGCAGCCGGAAGATTCCGGCGCGGGCGGCAGAGCAACCGAATTGATCGTCATCGTAGCCGACAACGGTCCCGGGATCGAACCCGAGCTGCGGCGCGAACTGCAGGCTATGCTGGACCGGCCGCTGATCTTCGGACAAAACACCGAATCGGCGCATATCGGCCTGCGCAGCGTAGGCGATCGTCTGCGTTTGTACTTCGGCGATTCGGCCGCGGTATTCCTGAGCCAGGCTCTTGAAGGCGGACTGCAGGTGACCCTCCGGATTCCGCTGTTTGGAGAAGGCGATTTTCGGCCATAATGTATAAGTAGAAGATTTAATGCGGATAAGGAAAAGGAGACCAAACATGAAGGTACTCATCGTGGACGACGAAGCCCATGTCCGGGAAGCGATTCGCCTCCTGATCGACTGGGAACGCTATGAGCCGGCCGAAGTGCTGGAAGCGTCGAGCGGCCGCGAAGCTGTCGCAATGATCGAGCGTCACGCTCCCCACATCGTGCTGACGGATATGATCATGCCGGCCGGCGGCGGTATCGATCTGCTGGAATGGATCAGCCGCAGCGCGCCGGATACGAAGACGCTTGTCGTAAGCGGTCACGGCGATTTCGACTTCGCCAGACAGACGCTGCGTTACGGCGGCATGGATTATCTGCTGAAGCCGATCGACGCCGATCAGCTTAACGATTCGTTCTCGCGCGCGGTCCAGAGCTGGCAGATCGGCGAAGCCAGCCGGCAGCAGCTGCTTGCGCAGGCTATGGAAGTCAACCGCTTCAAGCCGGTCTATCGCGACAAGCTTTGTTCCGATCTGCTCGGCGCTCCCGCCGCGCGCGAGACGGCCGAACGGGAATTCGCGGGAGAGTTCGGGCTGGCCGAACCGTTCGGCATGGTGCGCAGCGCCGTCGTCCGCTTGTCGGAAGACCTCCCGCTGTGGCGCAAATACGCCGGACGCACCGAGCTGCTGTTCTTCACGCTGGCCAATGTGGCCAATGAAGTGCTCGGATACGGCCGCGACGGCTACGCGTTTCGCAACCTCGGCCGCGAGCGCGAGATCGCCTTGTTCTTCTGGAACGGCGCGGCGCATGCCGGAGAGAAGCTCGCCCTGATCAACGACGGGCTGGAAGCCGTGCTCGGCGAGCCGATGCACTTCGGCATCGGCGGCTGCTCGGAAGGGCTGGAAGGCGGCCTGCGAAGCTCGTATCTGCAGGCCGAAGAAGCGCTCAAACGGCTGCAACCGCAGCCTGCGGGCACAGCGGCACTCCCCGCAATGGCGCCCGCTTCGGGCAGTGCCGTTGAGGCGTACATTCATGCTTTTGAAGGCGGCTCTTCCGCTGGCGCCGCTATTATGGAAGAGATTGCGGCCCATATCCGCGAACATTACCGGGAAGACCTGACGCTGCAGGATCTGGCGGACCGTTTCTTCCTGAGCCGGGAATACATCTCGCGGCGCTTCAAACGGGAGTTCGGCGAGAACGTATTCGACTATCTGGCGAATGTCCGGCTGGAACGCGCCAAGCGGCTGCTGCTCGGCTCCGAGATGACCGTCGTCCGGATCGCCGAATTGGTCGGCTACCAGGACGAGAAGTATTTCAGCCGCGTATTCAAGAAAGCGACCGGCTGTTCGCCGAATGAATTTCGGCGGGGCTTCACGGGTTAAGGGGCGAAGTCCCGCCTCCTTGCGGAAGATTCGGGAGACCCGGCAGGATTCGGACAGACAACGCAAAAAGGCCGCCGGTTCAGCCGGCGGCCTTTTTGCGTATCCATCCGCTTTTGTCCGGAATTGGACAAAAGCTCCCGGATTCAAACGATCTTGAATTCCGGCTAGACTCGGAACTTTCCGATCTCGCCCCGCAGTTCGCTAGACAGCCGGCTCAGAACCTCGGCCGATGCCGAAACTTCCTGGATCGAGGCGAGCTGCTGCTCCGAAGCGGCGGCCACGCTCTGCGAACGGGCCGAAATGTCCCGCGACAGCTCGTTCATGTCCCGCTCGGAGATCAGCGTCTGCTCCATGCCGGCCGAGATATGCCCGACCGCGGCGGCCGCTTCGCGTACCCGCCCCGACATCTGTTCGAGCGAGTCGTAGATCCGGCCGAACGATTCTCCGGCCCGATTGGCTGTCTGCGCGCCGCTCTCGACTTCGCGCGAGCCGGCTTCCATCGCCTGCACCGCTTCCTGCAGCCGCGCGGCGATGCCCCCCAGAATCGATTCCACTTCCGAAGCCGCCGTTCGCGATTGATCGGCGAGCTTCTTGACTTCTTCGGCCACCACGCCGAAGCCTCTGCCGTGTTCGCCGGCACGGGCGGCCTCGATCGAAGCGTTCAGCGCCAGCAGATTTGTCTGTCCGGCAATACTGCCGATCGTTCCGACGATTTCCGCAATCCGCTTCGATTCGCGTTCCAGTTCATGCACGGCATCGGAAGAACGTCCGACCGTTTCCTGCGCCAGCCGCATCCGCTCTATCGTTTCCGCGATCAGCTTCGTGCCTTCCTGTGCCCCTTCCAGCGCGCCGACCGAAGTCCGCGCGACATCGGATGTCGTATCCGCCACGCGGCGAAGATGTTGGCCTCCGTCTTCGAGCGCCGCTTTGTTCTCGTTCATGCCCGCCATTTGGCGTTCCGCGCCGCCGGCTACGCCAAGAATCGCGGACGTCACATCATCAGCCGTCTGGGCAGCCTGCTCCGAATTCTTGAGCAGCGTCTGAGAAGCCTCGGATACCTGCTCCGAACTGCTGCCGATCTTCGCGATCAGACTGCGCAGACTGTTTTTCATGGCATTGAACGCTTCCGCCATCTCGCCGATCTCATCCTGATTTGTTACATGCAGATCGTCCCCGCGCAGATCTCCGGCCGCGATCCGCTTCGCTTCGGCGGCGATTCTCGAGACGGGACGCGCGATCTTGCGGCCGATCCCAACGGCGATCAGCGTGCCCAGCAGCAGACCCGCCGCAGCCAACACCAGGATAATCGTCTCGATGTTTCGTACGTCGGAGGCCGCGTCCGCAACCGAAGCGTCCAGCATCGAGCGCTGCAGGTCTTCCATCGCCTGCGAACGGTCCGCCAAGGCGTCGGCAAGCGGCACGCATTCTTCCTCGACGACCCGGGTGTAGGCTTCTAGGTCTCCGGCTTCCTTGAGAGCGATCAGCTTTTGGCCGACTTTGCCGTATTGGGTTTCGAGACCGGAGATCTCCCTCAGCAGCGCCTGCGACTGCGAGTCGGTCAGCAGAGCTTCCAACTGCTCCATTTTGCCGATTAGATTCGCTTGGTTTTGTTCAAAAGAATCCACATGCTGCTCGTTGCCCGTAATCAGGTATCCCCGTAAATTTTTGGCCTGTGCGGTCGCTTCGTATTTCATCTCCGCGATCGCCTGAATCTCCTGGACGCGGCGGTCCATCAGGCTCGCATAATTCCGGTGCACCTGTTCGACTTCGTAGAAACTGAAAGAAGCCAGAAACAGCGTAATCAACAGCACTCCGGCAAACCCCGCCTGCAGCCTTTTTCCGATCGTCATTTTCATTGTCGTTCATCCCGCCTTGTCTCTGAAGTTATAAGGGTGACCTTCTTCGTCGACAAGAGCAGAGAAGCAGCCGCATCGAGCGTGAACGGGTCTTTCGGTGACTATCCGCCTTATTTATACATAGTCAATTGGACTCATATATTGAATTTGAAACAATTATTTACGCCAAAACCGTTACCTAAGAATCATATACGCAGTTTCCGTGCGTTTGGATCACTTTGCCGCTTTTCCTTTTTTTCGCTTCCTTAAGGTCGCTTGCGGGTATAATGAACATACAGGGTGCAAAAAGCTCGGCCGGCCTACCGCCGCCCGGCACTTTCCGCCGAATCCGGCCGCCATGCCGGGTACGCGGATCGAGCCGAACGTCCGGTTGACCGACCCGATTCGGTCCGCGGACCGCACGCCCCACTTTGACGCAAAGGCAGGTTGATTCGTATGTTTCTGTATCTGTTCCACGGCACGCTGCCGGAAGATCCGCAGCTCGATAACGTGTACACGCTGAGCGGCGAAGATGAGACTCTGTATGTATTCGAAGCGGCCCATCCGCTCGACACTTCAATCGACTCCCGATCCGCCTATCAGGCTATCGACAGTGCCGGTTCGCTGAGCGGCGGATTCGCGGTACTGAACAATATTCCCGTCAGCGAAGAAGGGCGTTCCGCTTTTGAAGAACGTTTTCTGGGCCGGGCCCGCCGCGTCGAAGACATGCCGGGCTTTGCGGGAATCCGGGTGCTTCGGCCGCTGCAGGGCGACACGTACGTGATTCTGACCGTCTGGAAAGACGAAGACAGCTTCAAGAGCTGGCAAAGTTCCGAATCGTACAACCATGCCCACAAAAAACGCGACACGTCGGAAGGCATCACCCAGCAGCGTCCTGAAATCTTCGCCCGTCCGTCCTTCGTAACCACCTACCGGATCGCTTCGACCGAACAGAGTTCGCCTGGCGAGTGCTGAATCTTTTTCGTATCCAAACCTCCGCTTTCGTCGTCCCCGGCGAAAACGGAGGTTTTTGGCGTAATCCGGACTTTGTTTTCCTTCCACATCCGTGAAAAAAAAGGCTGATTCCTTTGACGCTTCCGAAGGGCGCGTGCTACATTTATAGAATCGGAATTTTGACGGAAACGGATGCCGGAGCGGGAAATCGAGACGCTGCGGCCAAAAGGAATTTCAGCCGCCGGCCGGTGCGAATCCCAGTCGCGGAAGCAGGCGAGCGCACAGAATGAGGGGAACAAACAGTGGAGAAAGCAACGACATCCAGATTTGAAAATAAACCGTTCGGCGTATCCTCGGGGAAGCTTCCCCGCGCGGAAATCGCGGCAAATGCCGGGCGCGAACCGAAAAAGCAGGCCGGCGAACGCGGAGAGCGGGATGCCGCTTATTTCCGTCTGCTCGAGCAGACGGGCATCGTGCTGAACCCGGCGCAGATCGCGGCGGTCCGCTGCACGGAAGGGCCGCTGCTGACACTCGCCGGGGCGGGTTCGGGCAAGACCAGTACCCTGGTCTGCCGGGCGGGCTACCTGCTCGATGTCTGCGGCGTCGATCCTTCCGGCATCCTTCTGCTGACCTTCTCCAGCAAAGCCGCCGCGGAAATGCGCGAGCGGATCGCCGGACTGCCCGGCATCGGCGAATACGAAGCCGGACGCATCCAGGCCCGGACATTCCATTCTTTCTGCCTGTGGCTGCTGTTCAGCCAGGGCATGCAGAAAGAAATTTTCGGGGATACGCGGCGGCAGCATATCCAGCTTCAGCAGATCATGCGCGAGCTTGGCATGTCGGACGCTTATCCGCCCGAGAATCTGCTGGCACTGCTCTCTTCCTACAAAGTAAACCTGATGCCCGCCGGCGAGCTTCCCGAGAAGAGCGATACCGACCGGCAGATGAAGCGCATTCTGCTGCGGTACGAAGCCTGGAAGCAGGAGACGGGGCGAATCGACTTCGACGACGTGCTGACCGATGCGCACGCGCTGCTCAAAGCCCGGCCCGAACTGCTGGAACGGCTGCGCCGCCGCTTCACCCATCTCATGATCGACGAGTTTCAAGATACCAATCTGCTGCAGTACGAAGTGGTCAAGATGATTGCCGCCCCGCGCAACAATCTGATGGTCGTGGGCGACGACGACCAGACCATCTATTCGTTCAACGGCGCCCGCAGCGAATTTATTCTCGAATTCGAGAAGCTGTATCCGAGAGCGCGCGTGGTGACGCTCGATATCAACTATCGCTCCGTGCCGTCGATCGTCGGACTCGGCAACGAAGTGATCCGGCACAACAAGATGCGCCGCAGCAAGACGCTGCGCGCCGCACACGGCGGCGCTCTGCTGCCTGCGTATATGCGGCCGGAATCGGCCGACGACGAAGCCCAGGCCATCGTCGACCACATCGGCCGCGAAGTGGCGGCCGGAAGACGCAGCTACGGCGACTTCGCCGTGCTGTACCGGTCTTCGAGCAGCAACCGGGCGGTGCTCGAGCAGCTCGTCATGCGGGATATTCCGCATATCGATTACGGCGACGGGCGCCTGCTGTACGAGCACTGGCTCGTCAAGCCGGTACTGGATCATATGCGGCTGTCGATCAACCGCCGCGACTTCGATGCGATGCCAAGCGTGCTGCCCACGCTGTATATCGCCCGGGACAAAGGCATGGCGCATATCCAGGCCACGGACGAAGGACGGCCCAAGAAAGGGCCCCTCGTCCATCTGCTGACGCTTCCGGGGCTGAAAGACTTCCAGCTCGACAAGATCCGCCAGCGGCTTGAGGTGATCCGCTCGCTCAAGGGACTGGTCCCGGCCGCCGCGGTCACCCAGATCCGCCAAAGCTTCTACGACGCCTATATCCAGGCGGGCGAGCACAGCGAGCAGACCTCGCACCGCGAGATGCTCAAGGAAATGCTCGACGAACTCGAGACGTCCGCCGGACGGTTCGATTCCATCGTCTCGTTCCTCGCCTTTGTCGACGACATGCTGCTGCGCAACCAGCAGACCGCGGCCGTCAAATCTCAGGCGCAGGGCAACCGCGTCGCCCTGATGACCATTCACAAGTCCAAAGGCCTGGAATTCCCGGCCGTCTTCCTGATCGGCGCGTCCGAAGGCACGCTGCCCCATGCTTCCGCGCTCGGCGCCGATTCGCTGCGCGATACGCGCGTCGGCCTCGAAGGCGAAGCCAGCTACGCCGAAGCGCTCGAAGAAGAGCGCAGACTGGCTTATGTCGCCGTAACGCGGGCGAAGGAGCAGCTGTTCGTCAGTTCGCCCGCCGTGCAGCGCGGCAAGAAAGCCGCCGTCTCGCGCTTTCTCCTGTCCGCTTTCGGACAGGAGACCGCGGCTTCGGATGCCGCGGCGCGCGCCGAATACGGCGGCCGGCGGGGCGGAGCACCCGATCCCGGCCGGTTCGGCAGGGTCCGGACCGACCGGTACGGCCGATCGGATGCCGCTTCCGGCACCCCCGGCCGCTTCGGCGGTTCGTCTGCCGCCGGAACGCCGGCGAGAACCCAGAGCGTTCCCGCGTGGCTGTGCACGTCCGGTTCCTGCGTCGCCTGGACCCGGATCATGCACAGCAAAGACATGAACGCCGCGCACAAGCCCTGCCCGTTATGCGGCTCGCCGATGAAGAAAGGACGCAAAGACGTTCCGCTCTGAGCGCAGCGCGCAACCCTAGGCTGCGCACACCAAAAAGGAGCGGCCCCCGTACGGGGGCCGCTCCTTTTTCTTCCTCTTATCCGCGCTTCTTCGGATGCGGATCAAACTTGTAGGTCCAGAACTTCTCGGTGGCAAAACGTTCGCGCAGCACCGGATCGTGAATGGAATGGCCTTCGAAGACCGGATCGGTATGAAACTGCGACTTGTGCGCTTTGATCGAGCCAACCTTCTGCTCGAGGAACAAGGTGATATCCACCTGAACGTCGGCCGGACCGAGTGCGCGTTCATGGCCTTTTGCAAAAGCGACCGTGTGCACCTTGGGACGATCGCTCGGTTTCATCGCTTCGACTACGCGCACCACGGCCGCGCCGCAGGCATCGTGATCGGGATGCACGCTGTACAGAGGATGGAACGTAAGAATCAGCGAAGGATTCAGTTCCTCGATCAGTTCGCGCAGCTTGCCGTCGAGCAGTTCGCGGTCTTCGAATTCGATCATTTTATCGTGAAAACCGAGTATACGCAGATCCGTAATACCGATTGCCGCACAGGACGCATCCAGTTCGGCGCGGCGGATCGCCGGCAGCGTGATTCGGTTCGCGAATGGCGGATTGCCGAGATTACGGCCAAGTTGGCCCATCGTCAGACAGGCATACGTGACGGGAGTCCCGCTCTGCAGATGGGAAGCGGCGGTGCCGGAGACGGTAAACGACTCGTCGTCGGGATGGGGAAATACGATCAAAACATGACGTTCCACGGGATGTACCCGCTCCTTTCCGAATGCGGTGAAAGCCGCCTTGATAAAATCGATTTAGAACGGTTCGGAGCTCAGCATCAGGCTCACCACGAGTTTGCCGTCGCGATCGTTGCCGGCCAATACGGCCTTTTCCGTTTCGCTTTCCTCGTAGTGCGTCAGCCCTTCGGCATAGATCCATCCTTCGGGCATTTTCAAGCCGACCCGGTAAGGGCCGCTTCCGGAGATGGAGCCGTGCGAATAGCTGACTTTAACGTTGCGGATCATGTTCGAAGCGACAAGCTTGGAGCGGTCGCGCTCGAATGTATAGGCGCCGTTGGTCAGTTCGAGATGCAGATAGAGCTCCCGGTCTTTCAGCTTGTCCAGCAGTTCTTGAACGGCTTGCGGTTGAATCGGCAGCATCGGCGTCTTCCCTTCGGGTTCATAGTGTGCAAAATGAAATAGAATGAAAATTTAAAGCAACTTTCATTATAATACAGCCCGTCCCAGGTGACAAACGGCAAAACGCCGCCCGGCCCGGAACACTTTGCCTGGACGATACGGCGACGGATAAGCCGTCCGGTCCTTTTTAGGATCGGCACTCCTTTTTTACTGCAAAAAAAGAAGCTCCCGGACAAAGTCCGGGAGCTTCTTCGGAACGAATCGCAGCGTGTGCGGTCGGCGTTCCCGGCTTATCCCCGATTAATTGGTCAGAGAGAAGTCGTTGTTGACATTTTCGGACAGTCCGTTGCCTGTGGCACGAACGCCGTCGGCAACCGAGAGGACAAAGGCGCGGTACTGCACGCCCGCCTGCAGCGGATTGTTGAAAGCGTCACGGTCGTTATTGACCGTAAAGGTTACATTGCCGCCGGTCGAATACTTGACGCTCGCACCGGATACGTTGTTAGCCTGACCTACCGTAAAGGCGGAAGCGCTGTTTGTAGGCACAAGCATCACGTTGTAATAAGCGGTGCCGGCCGAGTTGGTCGGAGGCGTAAAGCTTACCGTAACGGTCTGGCCGCTGGCGGACGTTCTGACATTGGTTGCCGCCGGCGCGCCGGCTTCGCTCAATGTCACTTCGTTCGAACGGTCGGACAGCAGGTTGGCTCCGTTGTTGGATACCGTCAGGACGTAGAAGCGGTAAGCTCCGTTGTTCGAGATCGGATTGCCGTTTACATCACGGCTGCCTGCAGTCAGCGCCTGACGAACCTGACCGGTACCGGCCGCAGCTACAGGCGTGTAGGAAGAAGCCGCATTGGCATTCGCCAGGCTGTAAGATCCGGATTGGCTCGAAGGAACCGCCAGGATGCGGTATTCTTTGACATCCGTCTCGCCCGGAGCCCGTGTGAATGTAACTTCGACGTCACTGGCGTTGCCGGTCATGCTCTTGACTGCTGCCGTCACGTCCGTCACGCCGACTGCGGCGGAACCGTTGGACAGCGTCACCGGATTGGATACGCCCGACAGAGCAAAGTCGGCATTGTTGTTCGCGTTACCCGATCCGACCGACAGGACGAACACCCGGTAAGCAACGCCGGTACGAATCGGCTCGCCGTTCACGTCGCGGGTAGACGAGTTCAGGAACGTGCTCTGGTTCGAACCGGTCCGCGGCAGCACCGTGTAGTTGGCCGCCGGTACACCGAGAGCGGACGAGAGATTGAAATTCGAAGCGCTGGCAGACTTCACGACCAGCACCCGGTATTCCGAAATGCCGCTCTCGTCGGATGCGCGTCCGAAGGTTACGAGCAGGTCGCGTCCGTCTCCGGAATTGCCGGAATCGCTAAGTACCGGAGTCAACGCGGTCCCTACATTGTTGCCGCCCAACGTGATCGGCTGCGACACGCCCGACAGCACGTTGGTGCTGGTCGAAGTGCCCGAACCTACAGTCAGTACGTACACGCGGTAAGCGACGCCGTTGCGAATAGCGTCTCCGTCCGTATCGCGTACGGAAGCGTTCAGCGTCTGCACCAGGTTGGAGCCTGTTTTATTGACGGCCGTATAGTTGGCGCTCGTTGTGGCATTCGCCGAGTTGATATTGAATCCGGCAGCTTTCGAATCCTTGACGACCATCACGCGGTACTGATTCACGTTCGCTTCGTTTGCGGCGCGGTCGAACATGACGCGAAGGTCGCGTCCGTCGCCGTAATCGCTCACGTCGCTCACGGTTACGTTCGACGCGGATACATCGGAACCGGAAGTGGCCAGGGTCACCGAAGCGGATCCGGCCGACAGCGTATTGTTTGCCGGCGTGTTAGAAGCGCTCACGCCCATTACGAAGGCCGTGTAAGGCACGCCGTTTTGGAGCAGGCTGCCGGAAGTATCGCGGCTTTGCCCGGTCAGCGTCACGCTAGGCGAAGCGGAGCCTTTGGGAACCGACGTATAGTTCTGCGCGGCTACGGCATTCGCCGAAGTTTGGTTGAAGGAAGCCGCATCGGACGTCTTGACCACGAATACGCGGTAGCCGGAAATGCCCGTCTCGTCCTGGGCTTTCGTGAAGCTGACCGTAAGATCGCGTCCGTCTCTGTAGTCGCCTACATCGGTCGCTTTGACGGCAGTCGCGGTACCTGCTGCCGTGCCTCCGCTCAGGGTAACGGCAGAAGAAGCCGAAGACAGTTCGATCTTGCCGCCCGCATACGTGTTGCCTACGGCAACGGCATACACCTGGTAGGCCTGACCGGACTTGAGCGTTTCACCGGTGCTGTCCGTAGCGTTCGCCGCCAGGGTCACGTTCTGGTTGGCGCCTGTCGGCAGGACCGTCGTGTATTTGTTGCCGGACGACGTGGCCATGGACGCATTGAAAGGCGTACCCGATTTCACGACGAACAGACGGTAATGGTCGACATAACCTTCATCCGAAGATTTATTGAACGATACCTGCAGGTCGCGTCCGTCCCCGTACCGGCCGAGGCTGCGCGCCGTGACGGCGGTAGGAGCCGTCAGCTCCGCGGTAGTGGTGATGATAACGCTCTGCGAAGCGGCGTTCCAGCGTACGTCCTGTCCAAGCGATTCGCCGATAAACCGAAGCGGCACTACCGTATTGCCTTTGATGGCTTTGGCGGGAACATCGAGATTAACTTTTTGTCCATTGACCGTAGCGACCTTCGAACCGATCTTGAGTACGATCGTGTTGCTGCCTTTGTAGGCGGTGATCGTCTGCGTTTTCTGGTTCCAGTTGACTTTGGCATTCAGCCCCTGGAAGATGCTGCGCAGAGGCGCAAGCGTCCGGCTGCCCTGGGCGATCGGCGGCTGGGTCGATTTCAACTCCACCCCGTCGATAAAGATTTTGATATTGGATGCCGCTGCGTCTGCAGAGTGCGGAAGTGCCGCAGGCATAAGAAGCGCTCCGGCAAGCAAAGCCGCGCTGATTTTGTTAGTCTTCTTCATGATTTTCAATCTCCCTTCCGAAACCTCGGCTGGATTTTTTGAATCTCTTTTTCTTTACTCCTAATATTTGACGCATGAAACATTCGAAAGGTTGCCATTATTTCCGAATTTCTCCCAAACAAATTTATAATTTATCATAACTCCCGCGTTCTTCAGGGGATTGAGCCGGAAATTCGTCCATCAAAAAAAGGTCTGAAAAACAGGCGCGGCGCACCTTTTTCAGACCTTTTCCGTATGGATGCCCGGAAAATCCAGACGCTTTTCAGAACAGTTGGATCAACGAAAGCACGATACCCACCAGGAAACCGCAGACTGCGCCGTTGACGCGAATCCACTGCAGATCTTTTCCGATCTTGTCCTCCAGCATCTCTACCAGCTGCTCGTCGTCCATCCGTTCCACATTATCCCGAACCAATTGGCCGATCCGGTAATGATTGTTCTCGGCCAACTGCATGATCGCTCCGCGCGTCTTCTCTTCCCAGAGTTCGACCCGCTCCGGTTCGGAAGCGATTCCGCGTACCGCGGCCGCATAGAGACGGAAAACGATCCGGCCTCCGTTGGCGCGTTCCTGAGCCGTCTTGGCCAGCGCAAATTCACGCAGTTTCTCCAGATTCTCGCGGATAAAAGCCGCCGTGCTGGCTTCGTGCAGCACTTCGAGCACCTGTCCGCGTACATATTCCAGCTTCTCTTCATCGCCCGCGGCTTCGAACAGCTTCACGCGCACTTCGCGCAGAATCGCCAGACGCTGTTCTCCGTAAGGGTCCAGCAGCGAATCGATGCCCGCGACCAGCATGGTCTGGATCATGGAGCCCAGCTTGTCTTCGTTTACCATGCCGGCGAACGCCTGAAAAGCAAACCCGGTAAAACCGCCGACTTTGGCATTCGACAGCTGATCCATGGCCAGCGTCCCCATCGTATCTTTGGTTTCGGGACGCTGCGCCCAGGTCTTCGCTTCGTTCAGCGCGTAATCGAACAGCTTGATTTCGTAGCTGTCGTTCAGCAGCTTGGTCAGCGCCCGGTCCGCCAGACCGGCCGCGTCCACGCCGCGAATATAATTCTCCGCCGCTTCGCGTACCGGTTCCACCGCTTTGTCCAGCGGCAGCTTGGCGATCGCTTCGGCCGCATAATCCAGCACCTGCTCCCGGGTCCGCTTGCGGGACATCATCCGGGTCAGCATCCGCGAAGCTCCGCGAATCAAGTTGAGCTTGCGCAGCTGCCGGACGATGCTCTCTTTGTTGAGCAGCTGCGTCTCCATGGCCGAAACGAGCGATTCGACAATCCGGCTCTTGTTCTTCAAGAGCAAAGACGTATGCGGGATCGGAATGCCGAGCGGATGCCGGAACAAAGCCGTCACGGCGAACCAGTCCGCCAGACCGCCGACGAGACCGGCTTCGAAACCGCCGATCAGAAGAAAAGTCCAGACGTTTTCAGGCAGAAACAAGCTGATCACGAAGCCCGCGGCCATCACGATCAGCGAGATCCCCGCCAAATTTTTCGATCCCATTGTCATCCCCCTTGCTTCTATAGAAATTGTATGTCGGGTGTCCAAACGTTGTCCGCGCACAAGAAACCCCGCGCTTCCTTATTCATTTTAGTACACCCGATGATTGAAACGCAAAAAAACACCTTATAAAAAGAGTAGCAAAGTCCGACAAATCCGGCACTGCCGGGCAGGACGAGAGGATGAGGAACCGTTATGGACAATATCGTATTCATCACCTTCAAACAGGAACAGCCGCTGGAGGCCGTACTCGGCCGTTTTCGCGAGCATCCGGTAACGGACGAATACTCGGTGCTTCAGGCCGTGATCCTGCGCAAGCTGTCGGGAAAAATCGTCTCCGAGCGCGAATTCCGGTTCGCGGGCGACGAAGATGATACGCATCATCTGACGAACGATCTGATCGACTCGATCGTCTCCGTCATGAGCGGCCCCGTCGGCAGTCTGATCGGCGGGTATACCGGTCCGCTGCTGGATGCCGAACTCAACGCCAACCGGATCGTCGAAGAATCGGGCATGCTCGGCGCGATTGCCGCCAAGCTCAACGAGAACGAATGGGCGCTGCTTGCTCTGGTGCGCGAATATAACGAGATCAGCCTGAGCAGCCGGCTCAACGCGCTCGGTGCAAGTGCGGCGGTTCGCAAAGACGCGGCATTGGTCGCCTACGAAGTCATGAACGCACGCGAGATCGGCAGCGAATGGCAGGAACGCTTTAAGGAGCCGGACAACGGAACGGCGGACGACGCCCTCAAAGAAAGTCTGCGCAGCGAACTGCAGGAACGCGCGAATCGCGGTTCCTTTGAACAGGAGCAGTCCGTACGCGACCGGCTTCGCGGCGATTTCGATTACCTGCACGGCAAGGCGGCGATGCGTTCGAACACAGGCGCTTCCCCTTCTTCGGACTAATTTCCGTTACCCCCTGCCTGTTGCACCGGTTCTTCGGTCGCGGTCTGACGGCCTCCCTATGTCTAACGATTCAAATGACGGGGATTTTTATGCATTCGCGCTTGCCGGGCTTATAATGGACACAGTTAGGGAGAATCCGGAATTCCGGATTCTCTTCCGTTTCGATACTTATAGAGGAGGTTGTCCGAATGATGAAAAAATGGGGAGCATTGTCCCTGTCTCTGGCCCTGCTGGGTTCCACCTCGATTCCGGCTTCCGCTTTTGCGGCGCCATCGGTATCCGCTCCCGCCGAACAGGCACCTGAACAAGCGCCGGAGCAGGAAGTCGAACTCAGTCCCGAACTGATAGAAGCGCTCGATTACGCGGATCGCATGGACGCAATCGTGAAGTACGAAGACACCGCTGCGGATGCGTTCAATTCGATCCAATCCGTATCGGAATCGAACCGCAAATCCGTCTACAAGACGCTCAACAGTGTCGTGGTGCCGAATTACAGCAAGTTCTATTACCAGCTGAAACAGATCAAACCGACCGGCAAAGAACTGGTCAAGATCCACTCCTACTACCTGCAGGGAGCTTCGCTCCAGCTTCAAGGGATGGAATTGATCAAGAAGTCGCTGTACGGATCCAAGATCAACTGGACCACCTACAAGTCGGGACAAGCCAAGCTCAAGTCCGGCAAAGCCAAGCTGAATTTGTTTATCGGCAGCTTTGAGAAGCATATGGACGGTCTGCAGTAATGTTGCAGGCTGCAAAGTCCCGTTTTTTTCCGCCTTTTTCCGGCGGGCCGCCTCGGCGGCCCGCTTTTTGCTGCGCTTTCCTCTTCTGCCTGCCGCCTCCTTCACTTATTGTCGAACTTTACCGAATATAGGCGTATGCCTTTTATTTCGATTTTACTCTATAATTTATTGCAATTATGTTGTTCAAAATATAAAATGCTAGAGGAATAAGACATTTTATATTTGAAAGGATCGGTACCTTCATGGACCAACAACGACTTGCCCTGGATTCCCACTTATGTTTCTCGCTCTACGCCTGTTCCCGGGCGATCTTCCGGATGTATCGGCCTCTGCTCGACGAGCTGAATCTGACCTATCCGCAGTATCTTGTTCTTCTCGTTCTCTGGGACCGCCAGGAGAGCAGCATCAAGGAACTGAGCCAGGTGCTCAGCCTCGATTCCGGTACGCTGACTCCGATGCTGAAGCGAATGGAAGCTTCCGGTCTGCTGCAGCGCAGCCGCTCGCAGCAGGACGAACGGATCGTCACCGTACGCATTACCGCCAAGGGCCTCGAACTTCAGGAACAGGCCAACTGCATCCCGGCTTCGATGGTCGAGTCCAGCGGTCTGAACGTGGAGCAGATTTCTACGCTTAACGAAACGATTCGAACGCTGATGACCAGCGTCGGCAGCTATCGATAAATCCGATCCCCCGTATCCGGAGGCCACTCGTCCTCCGCTTTCTTCCTTTCCCGCGCACGGAAGGCCAATTTGCTGTAACGACCCACGCGTATCCGGCCGATAACAAGCATGAACAGTGTTTTCAGCTTTGTTTAGAAAAGAGGAATTCCAATGACCGAATACCGGCGCTTTTTACGACGGCTCGTGCGCAACTACATCGTCGGGTCGGTGCTGGCCGTTCTCTGCGTGGGAGGCGCCGTAATTTCTTCGGCACTCAAGCTTCCGATCGGCGGATTTGACCGTATTTTCATCGTACTTATCGTCTCTTTTCTCATTATGATCTCTTTGGAACTGCTGACATTCGCCCGGCAGGTCCGGCCGATCCGCGGGCTTTTCCAGAAGGATAATCCGTCGCTGGACGAAATTCGGAACGCCTATGTCCAGATCCATCGTCTGCCGGCGCTGTCGGTACTGCGTATCATGGGCCCGCATCTGTTCGGTTTGTCCGTTCCCGCCATTCTTCTTACCCTGCTGTTTATGCGGATCGGATGGGTCGAACTGCCGGTTTATTATATCGGGATCGCCGCTTCCGGCGCGGTGCTTGTGGCCGGTATGCATGCGCTGATCGAATACTTTCTGACCGACCAGGCGATTCGTCCCCTGCTTCGCCTGGTCAGCGAAACGGGCGAGCAGAAATACGGGGTGCGGGTTTCGCTCGACGGCCGGGTCATCGTCTCGACGCAGCGCAAGTTCCAACTGAGCGCGTTCTCGATCGGCGCTTTCCCGCTGTTCTTTTTCGTTCTTGCTACCCAAATCCGGCTGACCGTTACGAATTCTCCTCTGGTCGAGGACTACTGGCAGTGGGCTTCGCTGATTCTGGTATCGGGCATCGCGTTCTCTTCCCTTGGCGCTTGGCTGCTCAGCCGAAGCGTCCGCCAGCCGATCGGCAATCTGGAAAAAGCGCTTCGCGCCGTCCAGACCGGCAACCTGGATGTCCGGGCTTCCGATTTGTACTCGGATGAATTCTCCCGCCTCGTCTCCGGTTTCAACCACATGGTGCAGGGATTGTCGCAGCGGCAGCAGGTCAACGAGCAGCTGCTCCAGAGTTATTTCTCGACCCTCGCCGCGGCACTCGATGCCCGGGATACCTATACGGCCGGTCATTCGCAGCGCGTTGCGGAATATTCGCTGCTGATCGGACGCGGGGCCGGACTCGAAAACGAAGAGCTGGATCTTTTGAACAAAACGGCTCTGCTGCACGACATCGGCAAAATCGGCGTTCGGGACAATGTCCTGCTCAAGGAAGGCCGGTTGACCGACGACGAATTCGAGCAGATCAAGAAGCACCCGGCGCTTGGCGAAGAAATCCTCAAACGGGTAGAACCCGCCGAGATGATGGGACCGCTGCTTCCGGGTGTGCGCTCGCATCACGAACGGTACGACGGACGGGGTTATCCCGACGGGCTCGCCGGCAGTGCGATTCCCAAGTTCGGACGCATTATCGCCGTAGCCGACGCTTTCGACGCCATGACTTCCGACCGTCCTTACCGCAGCGGAATGGGGCTCGAGAAAGCGATCTCGATCTTGTCCGAAGGCAAAGGCACCCAGTGGGACCCGTATTATGCCCAGATTTTTATCGATGCTTTCTATCAGGAAAAAGAACAGCCTGAGCCTTATCGGGCGGAAGCCTAGTCCGGAACCCCGGCCTTTTCGTTTCACCGATCCAAAAAAACGCGCCGAACGCCGCCCTACAGGGCAAAAGCGTTCAGCGCGTTTTTGATTTGTTCCGGCGGCAGCGGTTCGTACAGATCGTCCCAATCGTAGATCAGCTGCAAATATGAGCGGTAGACCAGAAAAGCGATGACTTTCGGCTCCAGGCGGAACGTTTCCCCATCCTCTTCATGCCGCCGTACCAGCCGTTCGATATACCGGATAATGCCTTCTTCGAGCGCTTTGCGCATCTCCAGCACCCCGTGTGCGCCGGACTGCCGCGCTTCCCGGTAAATGCCGACCAGCAGCCGATGGCGTTCCCGCAGCGCGATCACCGCGTCGAACGTGCGGTCGATATCTTCCTTCAGCGGCTGTCCGGGCAGACATACCCGGTCCGATTCCGCCAGCAGATCTTCCAGAATGTCTTCGACGATCGCCATCAGCAGCGCTTCCTTATTTTCAAAACAGCTGTAAATGGAGCTTTTGCTGACATGTGCCGCTTTCGCTACGCTTCCGATCGTCGTTCCCCGGAATCCGAAGCGTTCGAAACACAGCATGGCCCCTTCCAGAATCCGGCGTCTCTTGGTTTCCATTTCGTCCCTCCGTTATCTCTATCTCTGCATCCGTTTCCATTATCCCGCAAAAAAAGCTTCCCGCGCAGTCGATTTCTCGCTCGCGGGAAGCTTTTTCGTGTCTATTTTGCGTATTCGCCGGTCTGACTGGCAGGCACGCCGCCCGCGGCGGCGCATACTGCGTCAGGCGTTAGCCGGCGTAAGATCCCGCTCTTCTTCGATCCCCGTCTTGATCCGTTTATTGCTGAACAAGAACACCAGCAGAGCCAATCCCAGGAACACGATTCCGAACAGACCGACATGGGCGATCTGCGCCCAGAAGTAACCCCAATCGTTTCCGAGCGAGACCGCTTCGCGCAGCGCGCGAATCCCGTAAGTGGCTGGCAGATAAGGATTGATCGCCTGGAAGAAGTCCGGTGTCAGCACTTTCGGGAACGTACCCGCGCTGCCGCCGATCTGCGCAAGCAGGATCAGGAAAGCGATGAATTGACCGACTTTGCCCAATGCCGAGAACAGCAGGAACAGCAGCGACAGGAAGGTCAGACTGAGCACCAGCGTAATCGCGTAGAAATGCCACAGACTCTGTACCTGCAGACCGACAATCCCGATCAATACCGCGTCCAGAATGGCCGATTGCAGAACCGCCATGAACGCGATGACACTGAACTTGCTCAGGAACCAGGCCCAGCCGGAACGCGGCCGGATCTGCGGCGTCTTGAGCGGATAGACCGACGAGAACATGAGGGCCCCGGCAAACAGCGCGATGGTCATCATATAAGGTGCCAATCCTTCGCCGTATTCGGTCACATCGTGAACGTCGTCATGTTGAAGCTCTACCGGCTGCGCAAACATTTCGTACGTCTTGTCGTCCGTACTCACGTTGCCGGCTTCTTTGACGCCGTCCGCCAAAGAGGTATACAGCTCGTTCGTTCCTTCCTTAAGATCGCCGACGCCGTTATTCAGCGTTACCGAACCGTCCGCCAACTGTCCGGCGCCATTTCTCAGTTCGCCGGTCGCACCGCCGAGCTTGCTCAAACCGCTGACCAGCTGGCCGCCTCCGTCTTTCAGTTGGCCGAGGCCGCCGACCAGATCGTGCGAGCCGCCTTTTAACTGGCCGGTTCCGCTCACAAGGGCGGAAGAACCGGTCTTGAGCTGATCCGCACCGCTGACCAGGCTCGACGAACCGGTCTTCAGTTGATCCGCGCCGCTCACCAGACCGGCCGAACCGTCTTTCAACCGGCCGACTCCGCCTGCAAGAGCAGCGGCGCCTTGAGCCAACTGCTTCGATCCGCTCCCGGCTTCGCCGAGTTTGGCCGACAGCGTGCCGAGCCCTTCGGTCAGCCGCTGCTGCCCCGCGGCCAGAGTCGAAGAACCTTCCAGCAGCTGTCCCTGCCCGGCGGCCAGTTGGCCGACCGCCGCCTGAATCCGCTGCGCGCCTTCATTCAACTGGGCGGTGCTCGACGCAAGCTGATCCAGCTGCCCGAGCGACTGCTGCAGCGTCGACGAATCTCCGCCCTGCGATGCCGCATCGCCGGAGCCGGCGGAAGCTTCAGCCATCATGGACAGCAGTTTCTGCTTGTCGGCATCCGGGATCGTGGAACTTCCCTGAACATAAGCGGCCAGAGCTTCCTGCTGCTGCTTGACGGCCGCCGCTTTCTGTTCGAGCTGCTGCTGCGCCGCACCCAATCGGTCGACGGCCGCCGAAGCTTGTCCGCCAAGGCCTTGAACCGCTGCGTTCAGCTGCTCCATACCTGCCGCGAAGGGAGTCAGCTGCTCCTGCAGCCGCTGCAATCCGGCGTTCGATTGACCCAGCCCCTGATTCAGCTGCTGCGCTCCGCTCTCCAGCTTCTTCGAGCCGCCGGACAGCGTATCCGCGCCTCCTTTGAGCTGGTTTAAGCCTTCGCCGAGTTTCGCCGCGCCGCTCTGCAATCCGTTGGCACCGCTCTGAAGCGTGCCCAGACCGTCATCCAGCTTTTTGGCTCCGCCCGACAGCGTGCCGATACCGCTGTCCAGCTTCTGCGCGCCGCCCGACAGGGTACCGATACCGCTGTCCAACTTCCGTGCGCCGCCCGACAAATTCCCCAGGCCGTCATCCAGCTTCCGAGCGCCGGATGCCGCACTCACGATCCCTGCGCCGAGCGTGCCGGCACCCGCCTGCAGATCGCTTACGCCTTCCTGGAACGAGACGCTGTTTGCGGCCAGTTTCTTCAGATTGTCCGCAAGTTTCTGCGAGCCGTCCGCCAGGTCCGAAGCGCCGTCATCCAGTTTCTTCGCCCCGTCGTCGGCTTCTTTGAGCCCGTCGACCAGGTCGGTGAGACTTGCGAATACGGTTGTCGCGTACTCTTTGGTCACCTGCTCGGCGATCTCTTCATTGACTTCCTTGATCGCCGATTTGGCGATCTGCGCCGACGAATACCCCATGCCCGCATTCGTGTAATAATCCAGTTTCATTTTTTGCGGATTATCGTTCAACAGGGTCGAAGCATTCTTGGAGAATTCCTTCGGAAGCTCGATCACCATAATGTATTTCTCGTGATTCAGGCCCTGGATCGCTTCCTGCTTGTCGGTGACGACCCATTTGAACGAATCGTTGTCCTTCAAACCTTCCACGAAGTCTTTGCCCACATCCAGCCGCTTGCCTTCGTAATTTGTTCCGCTATCGCTGTTGACAACCGCTACGGACAAACGATCCGTATGACCGTAAGGATTCCAGTAAGCCGAGAGGAAGAACAGGCCGTACAGTCCCGGGACCAACAGCATCGCGATTACGGTCAGCATCGTCATCCGGTGCTTCAAAATATTTTTCCATTCCGATTTGAACATCGTGGGTCCTGCCCCTTTCCATCTGTCTTCGAACCGTTTGAATATCGAGCATCCGACTATAAAATGACCAAAAAAACATTTGGGTCATTCGGTACTGATGAGAAGTATATCACATTCCGATTGAAATACAACTCTTTTTCATTCCTTTTCAACGTTTTTCAGTCTTTCTTCCCTTTCTTTTATGGTGTGCGGGAGGCCGCCTATGTAGAATTTATTTTACATTAATAAGTTTTTTTTCATTTTTTTGAATGATTTTTATGAAGCAGGCGGATTGTCGTCTACTTTTCCTTCAATCCCGATGTTATAATTGCCGTATGTGGAAAGTATGAGCAAATGAGGTGAGTTTCGTTGAATCCGGGTACCGGGGAGACCGATCTGAAGCTAAAATATCAAGTATTGACGGAACTTCAGCCAGGCATGCTGTCCAGCGAAACGCCTTCGCAGCTGTTGACTCATGTCTTTGATTGCATAAGCAGCCATTTCAGCGTGGATCTGCTGTTGAATTACTGGGTGGAAGAGAAATTCCCTTACCGGCTTCAGCTGATCCACCACCGCGGTGTAACCCATTCGGAAGCGGAAGCCCTGCTCTCGCTCGATCAAGGCCAGACCATCTGCGGCACCGTCATCAAATCCAGAACTCCTTATATTTCCGAACATGTACAGCAGACGACGGATTTTCACGGGCGGATTCTGCGTCAAATGGGCGTTCGCCGATATGCCTGCTTCCCTCTGGTCGTGTTCGACGAAAACCGTCCGTTCGCGCTGGGCTTCGGTTCGCGCACCGGCGATACGTTCGATCCGACCGAACTGGAAGTGCTGCATCTGATTTCCGTTCAGCTGGAACATGCTTTCGCGCGAATCGGCCGATGCGAAGAGTTGGAACGCCAAAATGCGGCGCTTGCCGAAACCAACCGCTTCTTGTCGTCATCGGAGAATCGTTTCGCTGCCATCTTCGCCGCAAGTCCCCATCCGATGCTTATTACGACATTGGAAGACCGTGAAGTCATTGAAGCGAACGATGCTTTTTTGCTGCTGCTCGGCATTACGCGTCTCGAGATGGATACCCGCTACGGCGAATTGATACGCGGGAACGAATTGATGAGGCAGATTCCCGAGCCGGATGAATCTTCGACCGTTCCGGAAGGCATCAGCCGGGAAATCACTTTCACCAACCATGCCGGGGAAGAGAAAGTCTGTATCCTCCGCACGGTCCGACTCGATTTCAACGGAGAACCGCTTCTGCTGACGATGATCAGCGACCTGACCGAACACAAGCAGTACGAACACGAACTGCAGCGTCTGTCGCAGTTGCATCTGGTCGGGGAAGTGGCAGCCGGGATCGGGCATGAAGTGCGCAATCCGATGACGACCGTCCGCGGATTCCTGCAGCTGATGCTCATGCAGGGCAAGAATACGCTGGAACCCGCCTACCTGCAGGTCATGATTGAAGAACTCGACCGCGCCAATCAGATCATTACCGAGTTCCTCTCGCTTGCCAAAGACCATATGGTCCAACTCAAACGCGAGAATCTAAACGATTTGATCCGCAAGATCCTGCCTTTGATCGAAGCCGACGCTTCCGTGACCGGCAAGATGATTACGACCCATCTCACTCCCGTGGAATCGATCGAAGTGGACGACAAGCAGATTACCCAGTTGATCCTGAACTTTGTCCGCAACGCACTCGAAGCGACAGGAGAGAACGGCTGGATCCAGCTGAAGACCTATATGCAGGAAGACCGTACCGTACTGGTGATCGAAGACAACGGCCCGGGCATTCCCGCCGATGTCGTGGAACAGATCTGGAAGCCTTTCTATACAACCAAAGAAAACGGCTCCGGCCTCGGCCTGGCGATCTGCTTCAGTATTGCCAACAAGCACGGCGCGTCGATCGATCTGTCGACCGGCAAGGAAGGTACGGCTTTCTACGTGCGCTTCCGTACCCACTGATTCGTTGGATCCCCTATCGGCGGCCATCTTTCACGAGAATGCCGATCTCAATAAAGAAAAGGGAATTTTGAATTTATTCGAAATTCCCTTTTCTTTATTTTGATTTCGCGATAGCCCGATCCGTTCGGCGTCACCGCCGCTTCGAGAAGGGTATATACAAGTGTTGATTGCCAAACCAAACCGGAAGGAGAACAGCCATGAGAAAAGTGAAGACGTTCAGCTGGGTTCTCGCTTTTGCCTTGATTGCCCATTTGTCATTGACGCCTGCGGCTTTTGCCCAAACTTCTTACAAACCGGCCGGATTCACCTCGGAATTGAAAGCGCTCTCTAAAAAGACTTATAAGTACTTCACAGACTTTACCGATGTCCGAACGGGTTTGACGTCCGACGAGGTCAGAATAACGGATAAAGGCGCGGAGGAAGCCAAACGCACTTCTCCTACCAATATTTCCATGTATATGATGAGTACCGTGTCCGCCGAACAGATGAAGCTGATCACGAAAAAAGAAGCGGTGTCCCGGTTAAAAACGACGTTGACTTCGCTGGAGAAGATGGATAAATGGAACGGCCTGTTCTACAACTGGTACAACACGGAAGACGCGTCCCTCAAAAAAGACTGGGGCCAGTTCATCTCCCAGGTCGATAACGGATGGCTGTCCGCAGGTCTGATCGTGGTCGGTCAGGCTTATCCGGAACTGAACGGGCAGACGAGCAAACTCGTCGAAGAGATGGACTATGCCAAGCTGTACGATCCCGAAGTCGGCCAATTCCGCGGCGGTTACGACGTCGCGAAAGGCGCGCTGACCGAGCATCATTACGGAACGTTCTATACCGAACCGCGGGTAGCCAGCTATATCGCGATCGGCAAAGGCGACGTTCCGAAAGAGCACTGGTGGAAAATTTACCGCACGATGCCGCCGGAATGGGACTGGCAGTCGCAAATTCCCGAGGGGGAAATCGTGAATTACGACGGAGTGGACGTCTTCGAAGGCCATTATACGTATCAGGGCACCAAGTTCGTCCCGAGCTGGGGCGGCAGCATGTTCGAAGGTCTGATGCCGGGCCTGGTACTCAAAGAAAAAGAGTTGGGAACCCGGGCTCTCGGATTGAACAACCAGCGCCACGTGGACCTGCAGATCGCTTACGCCAAAGAAAAAGGTTATCCGGCATGGGGATTCTCGCCTTCCGCCACGCCGACCGGATACAGCGAGTTCGCCGCTGCGCCTCTTGGCATCTCGGGCTACAAAGACAGCACGACGGTCACGGCGCACGCTACTTTCCTGGCTCTCGATTACGCCCCGAAAGAGGCCCGCGAAAATATCAAAGTACTGAAAAAGATGGACATGATGGGCAAATACGGATTATACGACTCCGTCAATATCGAGACCGAGGAAGTCGCCAAAGCCTACCTGGCCCTCGACCAAGGCATGATCATGATCTCGATCGCCAATTATGTCAAAGACGGCTTGATCCGCGATTATTTCCACAGCGATCCGATCGGCCAGAAGCCGGAAGCACTGTTGGAAAAAGAAGTCTTCTCGATTGAGTGATTTAGGTCCGGGATCAAGAACACGCACCGTCTTTTCTCTCCCGCCCTCCCCACGTACGCGTAATTCCAGCCACACAAAAAGCCGCCGGAAACTCCGGCGGCTTTCTCCATCCTAACCGATCCAGGCCCACATAAACCCGTCCCGGTCCCAAGCGATTTGTCCGCGGTGCAGCTTGCGGAACTCTTTCTTGACTTCCTTTTCCAGCGATGCGTTTCCATTATCGTTGACGAAAATGAAAGCTTCACCGAAATGTTCCCGAACATGCGCGATCGCTTCTTCCTGTCTCAGAATGCCGCGGAATCGAATCTCTTCGACCATCCATTCGGCAACCTGCCGGGCAGCTGCCCCCGTTTGTTTTTCCTCGCTCATTTGAATCCTCCCGCATAAGTCCGATACTCCTGCCAACTTGGGCACGGACGGCTTTTCCTTTTACTATACCCGATATCCCATTTCCGCGCTTACTTCAGAATGTCGATATTGGGCATAAACGGAAGGGGGTTCATTCTGCCGTTCACCGCGTTCATGACACCGAGGATCAGATACACAAAGCAGACCAGATTCAGCAGGGGGATCAGCAGCCAGCCGATCAGCGGAATAATGCCGAGCACGATATTGCCGGCTACGAGCGCCAGCAGCAGAAGCAGTCCCTGATTGGCATGATACATGGCGAAGCGGGAATTGCGGGCAGCCAGCAGCGGCAGGAAGAACAGAAGATATGCCAGAGCGCCGATCGTTTTGTTCTCTTCGATATCCCTTGGATCCGCTTGCGGGTCTGGCAGGTTTGGATTGGGGGTGTGCATGATTCGCTCTCCTCTCGATTTGGAAAAACGCATGTGGAAATCCCGGACGCCTGTACCCTCGTCGCCTGTTGTCTAAGCCGATATACGTCAGCGAAAATATTGCGTTTCATTTCAAATTCATGTTTTTTTAAATTAGGTACTTGCTTTTTTTTAGTATCCGTTTTATATTAATTGATGGGTCAAGCATTGAGGGATCAACGATTTACAGAAAGGGGAGGCTGCGAATGTATCCGACTACACCCGAATCGTGCATCCTGGAAAAGCTGCAGCTGCTCAATACCCGGGTTAGCACCGCTTTTTCCGGCTGTGCAGGCATCAGCGCTTCTCGCCTCAGGCTGCTGCAGGAGCTGTTCGCCGCCGAAGAAATCGGCCAGACCGCGCTGCAGAAGTCGCTCGGGATCGACGGAGCCGCCGTCACGCGCCATCTCAAGCAGCTTGAGACGGACGGCTTCGTCACCCGGCGCATTTCTCCCGGGGACAACCGGATCACGCTTGTCCGGCTCAGCGAGCACGGACGGGCCCATATCGACGGGTTCCTGCGGGAGAAATCGCTGCTGACCGAAAAGCTGATGGCCGATTTCGACGCCGAAGAGCGCCGGCTGCTGGCAAACATGCTGGAGCGGATGCATCGCAACGCCGAGACCCTTTAATCCGGGCCGTTGGGCTGCGAACTTCGCTCCCGCTTCGGCCGGAATACCGTTTCATCTTCTAATCCATCGTATAAAAACAACCGGCGCATGCGCCGCAAACTTAATCCAAAGGAGCTGTCTCCCATGAGCAGTGTAGAAAAAGTCCAAGATTTCCTGGAAGTCCTCAAAAGCCGTCGTTCCGTTCGTTATTACGATTCTTCCGTCAAGATCAGCCGCGAAGAAATGACGCAAATGCTCGAAGAAGCGACTTTGGCTCCTTCGTCGGTCAATATGCAGCCTTGGCGCTTTGTCGTCATCGAAAGCCCGGAAGCCAAAGCCCAACTGCTGCCGCTGGCCAAATTCAACGGCAACCAAGTTGAGACTTCTTCGGCTGTTGTCGCCGTGTTCGGCGATTTGAACTTCACCGATTATGCCGAAGAAATTTTCGGTAAAGCCGTGGCGCTCGGTTACATGCCGGAAGACGTAAAAAACCAGCAGCTCGCCGCTTACCTGCCGCTGTTCGACGCGATGCCGCTTGAAATGAAACGGGATTCCGTCCTGATCGATGCCGGCCTGGTCTCCATGCAGTTCATGCTGGTTGCCCGCGCGCACGGTTACGATACCAACCCGATCGGCGGTTACGAGAAAGAACAAGTCGCCGAAGCGTTTGGCATGGATCCGAAACGCCATGTACCGATCATGCTGATCTCGATCGGCAAAGCGGCCAAAGAAGGCCATTCTTCGGCCCGTCTGGATATCGCGCGCACAACCGAATGGCGCTAAGCCGTTCTTTCCAATAGAATCGAGGAGGAATTTCAATGATTATCGTTCATGCCACTTTCCACGTTAACCCGGCCAAAGAAACCGAATTCGTGAACGGACTGACTCCGCTGATCGCGGCTTCGCAGGCTGAAGAAGGCAACATCTCGTACGATCTGCACAAAGCGGTCGGCCGCGAGCACGTCTACACCATGGTTGAAGTCTGGCGCGACCAGGAAGCGACCGCGATCCATAACAAAAGCGAGCATTTCACGGCTTTCGCCGCTACGGCAGCGGAATACCTGACGGCTCCGCTTGATATCAAAGCGTTTGAAGGACAAGCACTGTCCTAAAATCTTGTTTGTGCAAACATACAATGCCAAGAAGCCCGATACTCCAAACGGAGTACGGGTTTTTTTATTTCGATCTATTTTCCCAAAACAAACATGGGCAGGCTGTCAGATCCTTTTGTGAGACACGGGGGAAGAAAGATTCATCATCGTATAAGGTTCTCCATATTCCATGACCAGATCAATGAACCCTTCCAACATTTCGCTGGTTTCCGTAACCACTTTCACCAAATAGCTGTACTCGCCGGTTAAACGATGGCATTCGGTAACAAGCGGACTTTCTTTACAAAATTCCCTAAATGCTTTGCAACGATGGGTTTTCACCAATACGAAGGCTTGAACCGATTTGTGAATCTTGGCGGGATTTATGTCGGCCCGATATCCTTGGATTACTCCGCTCTCCTCCAGCTTTCGTACTCTTTCCGTTACGGCAGGAACGGAAAGGGAAACTCTACCTCCCAATTCCGTCATGGATATTCGGCCTTCCGCCTGTAAAATGTCGATTATTTTGCGGTTAATGCTGTCCAACTTGTATCACCTTCAAATTTTAGTTAGTATGCTTTTATTTCTTTATCTATTTAATCATACGGGTCAATATGCCTTAAAAAAAGCATGTTTTCTTGCCCTTATTCCCAATAAAATGAAGCGAGTACGAATAAGGAGGAATGGAAATGGGTTTGGAAATGAGAAAAAGATGTGAGAAGTGCTCGGAAAACGTGGAACACGAAGCTTATATTTGCGTTCACGAGTGTACATTTTGTTTGGATTGCACGACGAAGATGTTTAATATTTGCCCGAACTGCAACGGGGAACTCGTAAGAAGGCCAAAACCGAAAGGAACATGCCCGATCGCTCCACCGGAAGGTGTCTTCATGATGGGAAACCGATGAGGCACTCGGACCATCTTCCCAAATCCTCTGAACCTAAATAAAGGCTGCCGAGGAAACCTCGGCAGCCTTTATTTCAACCTTTAGTGCGGAACTGCCCGGTTGTTCGCTGCCACGCAAACCATGCGTCCGGTCTGCGTTTAGTAGTAACGGCGCTGCGCATCGGCACGGTCGACGTCACGGCGCTGTTGGCCGTGGAAAGCGTTGACCAGCAGGGCGATACCGCTTGCCAGGTGAAGAGCCCAGCCCAGGAACGGTACCCACCCAAGCGCGGAAGTGACAAGACCGACAATCGGGCCGTAATACGGCACGCGATCGCGGGCCGCCATAACCAGGGTGACCAGATGCAGCAGGAACATGAATCCGAGCGCGCCCCAGCCGGTTGCCAGAACGAACCAACCGCCCAGCAGGGGGATCGCCAGCAGCAGTTCGCAGGCCGCCGCAACCAACATCAAGATTCTCGATACTTTCATTGTATTCTCTCCTGTTCGATATGGGATAAAAGCATATGGAAAGCTTCTCTTGCCCTCTACTACGGGGAGTCCGGCGATCGGTTTCTTTTTTTTAATCGTTCAGATAGCGCCTTGCTCCGGAGAACTCGTTCGCGTAACCGGCGGTGGAGATCGGAATGATCTCCACCGTTCTGCCGGCTTTCGGCGAATGCATCATCTTCCCGTTTCCGATATACATCGCGACGTGATGCACGCTGCCCCTACCGTTCTGATGGGCGAAGAACATCAGATCGCCCGGCTGCAGATCGGGCTTTGCTACGGATTTACCCGCCAGCGCCTGCTCCGAAGCGTCGCGCGGCAGCGGGATACCGTAATAGGCATAAATGGCGCCCGTGAAGCCCGAGCAGTCAAAGCCGTAAGCGGACGTTCCCGCCCACAGGTAAGGCAGACCGAGGAACGCTCTGCCGGTCTCGACCAACTGCGCACCTGTCGGAGACGACGCCGGTTTGCCCGGTGCCGTGACTGTGACGTCCTTGGCGGACACGCGCGCGGTACCGTACTGCGGCGTCCGTACTTCCATCCACTCGCCCGCCGCCGATACGACCGGAAGGCGGGTGCCGAAACTGAGCTCCAGCAGCCGGCTTTTGCCGTCCGCTTTGTACAAAGTCGTCGTTTTCGCGCTCACCGCCGCTTCCGCGGCCGAGGTGCCGGTCCATTCTCCGGCCGGAACCGTCCGAAGCTGCGCGGTAGGCAGCCAGCCGGGGTACCCGTAGCGGCTTTTGGAAGTCGATTGATCGGTCACCACAACCTGCGACCAGCTTCCTTTCGTCTGCACGATCTTCACTTCGCGTCCGTACAGCGCCTGCGTCTCGGTCTTGCCGGTCAGCCATCTGCGCTTGGCCGTCGTATTCATGGCCTGCGTCCAGGCTTTCATGTCGACCGGCGCCGCAAGCGAAGGAGCGTCGATCGAACGCGCGAGACCTGGGGACTTCCACAGCGTGGCGACCGAAACGCCGATCACGGTGCGGGTCTTGGGCGTTCCGCCGTTGGCGGAGACGGCCGCTTCGGCCGCGCGTGCTCCGGGAAACGCAAGCAGCGGCAGAAGCAGCAGCAGGGCGAGCAGGGGCAGGAAGCCTTTTTTGTACCTGTTCATGGATGTAAAAGTCCTCATTTCCGTATTGATTTGAAAAAGGCCGACGTTGGATTTGACCCCAGTGTACCAGAAGCTCCGGGTAAAAACAGTCGAAAACGGCAAATAAGTCCGCAGAAAAATCTGCGGACCCCTGGCGGGCTTGCCCGAGGGCTTCCTGCTGCGGATTCAGCCGATTGCGTCAGGCGAGGCTCGTCGAAGCTTTCCGGCGCTCTCCGGCAAACTGCGGCAGCCAATCGCCGTGCGCTTCGATCAAGTCGTCGCACAGCGAGACGATATCGTCGATCGACAGCTCGGCCGCCGTATGCGGATCGAGCAGCGCCGCGTGGTACACATGCTCTCTTTTCCCCGTCAAAGCCGCTTCGATCGTCAATCGCTGCGTGTTGATATTGGTCTGATTGAGCGCAGCGAGCTGCGGAGGCAGGGCGCCTACATAGGTCGGGTTCACGCCCGAAGCGTCGACCAGACACGGCACCTCGACGCACGCATCCTGCGGCAGATTGGTGATCAGCCCGTTGTTCATCACGTTGCCCGCAATCTTGAACGGCTTGTCCGTCTCCATTGCTTCCAGAATATACGAAGCGTATTCGACGCTGCGCTCATGGGTAAGCGATTCGCTCCGCATCAAGCTGTCGCGCACCTCGCCCCACTCGCGGATCTGGTTCACGCAGCGGCGCGGATACTCGTCCAGCGGAATGTTGAAGCGTTGGATCAGCTCGGGATAATTCTTTTTGATAAAGTAAGGATGATACTCGGCATTGTGCTCGGACGATTCCGTGACGTAATAGCCGAACCGGTTCATCAGCTCGAAGCGCACCATATCGCCGTGCTTCTCTTTCTGCTTCTCGGCGGCGAGCCGTTTGATTTCCGGATACAGATCTTCGCCGCCTCGCGTCACTTCGAGCAGCCAGGCCATATGGTTGATGCCGGCGATCTTGGCCCGCACATTCGTCTGGTCCATGCCCAGACTCTCGAACAGCGACGGGATGCAGTGCTGGACGCTGTGGCACAACCCGACCGTTTTGATCCCGCCCGCCGTGTTCATCACGTTCGTCAGTACCGCCATCGGATTCGTGTAATTCAGGAACCAGGCGTTCGGACACACTTCGCGCATATCCGCGGCGATGTCCAGCATGGCCGGAATCGTACGCAGATTGCGGAAAAGCCCTCCGATCCCCAGCGTATCCGCGATCGTCTGCCGCAGCCCGTATTTCTTCGGCACCTCGAAATCCGTGATCGTGCACGGATCGTAACCGCCGACCTGGATCGCGTTGATGACGTATTTGGCTCCTCGCAGCGCTTCTTTGCGGTCGGTGTACGCCTGGATCGCGCACTGGCTGCCTGCCGTTTTCTTCATGGCACGAAGCAAGGTCTCCGACTCGCCCAACCGCTGCGGATCGATGTCGAACAAAGCCAGCTCGAACCCTTGAAGCGCCGGCGTCATCATGATGTCTCCCAGCACATTCCGCACGAATACCGTACTCCCCGCGCCGATAAACGTAATCTTTTTCATGTTTTTTACCTCCCGTTTTTGGCTGCCGTTTCTGCTTTCACTATAACGGTAGCGCTTACAGGAAGACATGGAGTAATGGCAGGTTTGTTTGTTATAATGTATGAAGAAACATCGTCTCCTTAATCAGCGGCTTCCAAATCAAGGATCGCAAGACGGAACGCTCCACCCGACTTTCGATCCTTTCCCGGGAGCGGCTTCCGATCAGACGATGTTTCGCGGCTTCTTCGCCGGCTTTTGCCAAAATTTAACGGAGCGATTCCAATCGAATTTGGCAAAAGCGGTTACATCGTCTCCTTAATCAGCGGCTTCCAATCAAGGATCGAAAGACGGAACGCTCCACCCGACTTTCGATCCTTTCCCGGGAGCGGCTTCCGATCAGACGATGTTTCGCGGCTTCTTCGCCTGCTCGTCCGCTCGACCCTGGCATGGCCCGGGCCGCTCGTTCAACCTTGAGACGTCTTCCAGCCGCCCGCTTCTTCAAAATGCGATCATTTTGCTCACATTTCGCATTAAATACAAGCCGAGTCCCATAAATGTTGACCTTATGCTCACATTTTTCCGCCCATCCGATGGATTCCGGCGATTTTCGGCGAAAATGTGTTCATCTCGTCAACAAATCGCTTTCCAAGAAGCAAAAAAGCCGAAAATGTTGACTTCATGACCACATTTTAAAGCCGCAGCAGCCTGCGCCGCCTATCCAATCCCAAATCCCGCCGCTGCCGAAAGGAGCACACTTATGCCCGCCGAACAATTCACCCATGCCTCCGAAGAAACCCGCATGCAGAGCGAAGTGTCGCTGCTGTTCTACGGACGCGAAGACTGCGCGCCCGCCCACTGCTGGGGCCCCGGGCTGCGGGACGCCTTTATCCTGCATTATATTCAAAGCGGCCGGGGACTCTTCCGCTCGGAAGGCCGCGAATATCCGCTTGGCCCCGGTCAGGGCTTCCTGATCCTGCCCGACACCCTGGTCCATTACGAAGCGGACCCCGAAGATCCCTGGGTCTACGTCTGGGTCGGGCTGCGCGGGCTGCAGGTGCGCGCGCTGCTGGAGCGGGCCGGGCTGACGGCCGGCTCGCCCGTGTATACGGCGGCGGATCGGCCGCCGTTCGAGCGGTTCTATGCCGGGCTGCTCGAGGCACGCGAGCAGCCCGGCGGCGACCTGCTGGCGCAGGCGGAAGTCTACCGCCTGCTGGCCGCGCTGGTCGGGGCCGCGCCGCCGACGGCGGTGCGGCCGGGTGCGCCGCCGCGGGCGAGGGAGGCGCATCTGTCACGGGCTGCCGCCGTGATCGAGAACGGCTACAGCCGCAAGCTCGGCGCGGAGGATATCGCGCGCGCCGTGGGGCTCGACCGGACCTATCTGTCGAGCCTGTTCAAGGACGCCTACGGCGTCCCCCTGCAGACCTTCCTGCTGCAGTACCGGATGCGCCGGGCGCGCGAACTGCTGCGCAATCCGTCGCTGTCCGTCAGCGACGTGGCCCGGTCGGTCGGTTATCCCGACCCGTTTCTGTTCTCCAAGATGTTCAAGCGCGTCTGCGGCGTATCGCCAAGCGCTTACCGCCAGCAGCCCGAGCCCTGAGCGCCGGGAGAGATCCGCTGCTGATCGCTCCCGCAGGGGCAAGTTACGCCAATCCCGCACAAAGCGCAGGAACCTCCCTGCAGAAGCGGTCCGGCCCCATACTTGACGAGCCGCGCCTGTTCCGATTCAGGCTCAGCGGCTTCGGCCTTTCGCAAGCCGCCCGGCTGCGCCCGCGGCTACACCGTCAATATCCGTCTCTTCGCCGGTCTTTCAACAGCTCGGAAGGCGAGCCGCCGGTAATCTTTTTGAACATGCGATAGAAATACGAGACGTCCCGGTAGCCGAGAAATTCCGAAATCTCCGCCGCGTTCAGACGCGATTCGTTCAGCATATAGACCGCCCGCTTCATCCGCTGCCGATGCACGCATTCGCTGATCGTCCGTCCGGATACTTCTTTAAACAGCGACGCGGCGTAATTCGGGGTACGCCCGATCACTTCGCCCAGCACTTCCTTGGTGATTTTCTCCCGGTAGTTGCGCTCGATATGCCGCTTCATGTGTTCGACATGCCGCTGCTTCTCGGTCTGGATCAGTCCGCGGTCGAATTCCCGGCTGATATCGATCAGCAGCTCCGTCAGAATGGACTGCGCCATCAGTTCGTAATACGACGGACGCTCGTTCCACTGCTCGCGCAGCACCCGGATCCGGTCGTGCACGGATTCGTAGCGGCCGAGGCGCCGTTTGTACGGTCGTTCGTGCCGCAGCAGCGGCAGGGCATCCGCATCGGCGGACGACACGGTAAACCCGACAACCGTTTTGGTATGGGTCAAGGTCGGTACGCTTTTTCCATAATAGGGCGTGTGGGCAGGAATCAGCAGCACATCTCCCCGTTCCATAATGTTCCGTTCCCCGTCCACCCAATAAATGCATTTGCCGTAAGTGGCCAGTGCCAGCAGGTAACAATCCCGTCCCGTCTCGGCTTGTTCGTACCATTGCGTCCCATTGTCTTGATGGACGTCTTCCACTCTGGGCATAAGCGCTTCCTTTCTATCGTACTATGTTTCCTACATTGTACTATATGTCATTTCATCCTGTCCTTGCGGACGGTACAATAAACACAAAAGGTTGTTGAAAGCGCCAATCAATCCGCGGGAAGCGGGTATAGAATAGAGAGCGGCCCGGTCCGTTAACCGAGTCGGTTTGCATACCCGGCCCTTCAGCGCACCCTATCTGCCCGACGCCAAACCCGGTGATCATCCTTGGGCTTCGGGGCGGACAACAACCCCAAAGTTCAAGAAAACGAGGAGGCTTTTTCCGAAGATGAAAACGAAAATTGTATGTACGATGGGACCCGCTTGCGATACGGTCGAAATGCTCAAAGAAATGATCCAATCCGGTATGACCGTTGCCCGCCTGAACATGGCGCACGGCGAACCGGCCGACCACAGCGAACGGATCCGCAAAGTCCGTCAAGCCGCAGCCGAACTGAATACGTTCGTCCCGATCATGATGGATATCAAAGGACCCGAAGTCCGCATCGGCAAACTGTTGGAAGAATACGTTCAACTTGAAGCGGGCAGCGAACTGGTCCTGACGACCGAACCGGAAGTGCTCGGTACGGCGGAACGTATCGGTGTCAACTATCCGAAGCTGAACGAAGACGTCAAAGCCGGCGACCGGATCCTGATCGACGACGGTCTGATCGCACTCGACGTCATCCAGGTGGACGGCGGCGAGATCAAATGCAAAATCCTGAACGGCGGACGCCTCAAACCGCGCAAAGGCGTGAACCTGCCGGGCGTCAAGACAAGCCTGCCGGGCGTGACCGAACGCGACGTGATGCATATCAACTACGGCCTGAGCGAAAACGTTGAAATCATCGCCGCTTCCTTCGTTCGCAAAGGCGAAGACATCATGGAAATCCGCCGGATTCTCGCCGAAAAAGGCGCGCAGCACGTGCAGATCATCTCCAAGATCGAAAACCAGGAAGGCATGGATAACCTCGATGCCATCATCGAAGCTTCCGACGGCATCATGGTTGCCCGCGGCGACCTCGGCGTCGAAGTTCCGGTGCAGGACGTGCCTGCGGCGCAGAAGCTCATGATCGACAAGTGCAACCTGGCCGGCAAGCCGGTTATCGTGGCGACGCATATGCTGGAGTCGATGCAGGTAAACCCTCGTCCGACCCGTTCCGAAGTCAGCGACGTGGCGAATGCCGTGCTGCAGGGTGCCGACTGCGTCATGCTGTCCGGCGAATCCGCAGCGGGCAAATACCCGCTCGAATCGATCCGTACGATGGCGGCCGTTGCAGCCAAAGCCGAAACGATGATCGACTACGACGTCCAGTTCAACAGCAAACGCGCCCTGCACCTGAACGATATTACCGAAGTCGTAAGCCAGAGCTCGGTAAACGCTTCGCTCGTCCTGGACGCAGCCGCGCTGATCATTTCGACGGAATCGGGCTTCACGGCCCGCATGATCTCGAAATACCGCCCGAAAGCTCCGATTATCGCGGTCAGCCAGAACGAGAAGACGCTGCCCAAGATGAGCCTGCTGTACGGCGTGGTCCCAATGAAAGGCCAATCCGTCACAAGCACCGACGAAATGTTCGAAGTCGCAACCAAAAACGCGCTCGAAGCCGGCTATATCCATTCCGGCGACACGGTCGTTCTGTGTGCGGGTATTCCGATCGGCCAGACCGGCAACACGAACGTGATGAAAGTTCAACAAGTCTAATCCGCGCTTTGCGCATACAAAAAACTCTTTCCGCTCAAGCGGAAAGAGTTTTTTGGCATATCGAACGATGCACCGCACACAGCGGCGGCCTACCTTGAAGTAAGCTGTGCTTTTGTTCGGAGTACGATCAGGCTTTTTTGGTCGAAGCCGCTTTTTTGCGGGTAGGTTTCTTGCGGGCGGCGACTTTCTCGGCAGCCAGACGCTCGATCTTGTCTACGCGCTCCTGCTCGACAACGCGTTTCCCTTCAGCAATTTGCTCCTGCTTCTCCCGAACTTCTACACCCATTCGCTCCTGCTTGCTCGGATCGCTCATCGTCAGGTAGTGTTCGAACGCTTCCGGATACATGAACGTTTTTTCTCCGGTTTCTTCGGCAAATTTCACGCTGATCTTGCCTTCGCCGTTCCCCGTCACTTTTCCTGCTCCAAAGCTGGCATGCGTCACTTTCTCGTTTGTCCAATTCATCAAAGTCCATCTCCTCTTGTCTTTTCCATTTGGCAAAACCCAACCTTCATCCTGGAAACTCTCCATATGTACATCAAGCCCATATACAGAATTCTTTTCGGCCAACAACCACCGGCATCTTGAAGCTTGGTCTTTGCCAAATGGATAAAACTTTTCCTTTAACCTATTCCCCAATACTACCTTATTCGAAACAAAAGGGCACGGCCCCGGTTCGTAAAACCAAGCAGGCGGGCAGCCATCGGACGGCTTGGAAACGGGATTTCGAGCGAAACGGACCGGGAAATAGGAACTTCACGCTTTTTGAATACGTTTTATTTATCTTCTCCCGCCTTTTTCACGGCTTTTCGAAAAAAGTTTGTGGGTACAATGAACCCTTTTTCGTAAAAGCCGCATCTTTTTTGATTCAAATGGGTAAGATGAGATGAAACTATGGGCGTAGATAAGCACCATTAGGACAGATTGAGCAGATAGATCGAAGCAGATCGATGGAAAATGAGAACGAAACAAGCGGAGGTACATACATGAACGAATTATCCAGGCAGAGCTTCGCCAACGGCCTTTCAAGCGAACAGGAAGCACAAGGCGCCTCAGGAAATCCGGACGGATCCCGTGCAGTTCGCCTTACCGGAATCGCTTCGCTGACTCTGGCCGCCGGCATCGGCGGGCTTCTTCTCCTGCCATCCGAATCGGCTCATGCGGAAAGCGCATCGTACCAGGCCAAAGTCCATACCGACTCCCTGAATGTACGCAGCACCGCAGGACCGGATACACCGGTAGTGGGTTCGCTGAACAGCGGCGACGTGGTGACGGTGACGGATGAACGTCTCGGCTGGCTGAAAGTCGAAAACGCGTCGACTTCGGGCTGGGTAGCCGGCTATTATCTCAAAAAAGAAGACGGAAGCGCGGCTTCGGCAACCGTAGTCACTTCTTCGTCTTCTTCGGCTCCTTCCGTCTCGCAAACTTCCGCTTCTTCCGGCGGATCTTCCGTCTCGGAAGGCGGCAAAGCGCTGGTTACCGCCAATTCGGTGATCATCCGCAGCGGCCCGGGCAAAAGCTACGAACTGCTCGGCTCCGCCAACCGCAATGATGCCGTCACCGTGCTGGAGAGCCAAAGCGGCTGGACACGCGTGATGACTTCGTACGGCGCCTACGGCTGGCTCTCGTCGAAGTATCTGCAGGGCGGCGGAGGCGCAACCGTCAAAGCGGCCGTCCAAAAACAAAAGGCGGTTCGCGTCAGCACAGCGGCGGCAAGCAGTCCCAAGGCCGATACGTCCGAGATTCAATCGGGCAGTCTGCAGGGCAAACTGATCGTGCTGGATCCGGGCCACGGCGGCAGCGATCCCGGCACGGTCGGCACCACGTACGGACTGATCGAGCAGGAATTGAACCTGCAGACGGCCCTATATGTGAAAGACTATCTGGTCTCCCGCGGCGCCCGCGTCGAAATGACGCGCAGCGGCAGCGATCAGCGTCCTTCCCTGGCTTCGCGCGCACAGCTGGCTCCTTCATTGGGCGCGGACGCTTTCGTGAGCATCCATTACAATTCGGCGCTCAGCGCTTCGGCCAACGGAACGCTCGTCTGTTTCTACTCCGAGTCGAAAGACCTCGGGTTGGCCCGCGCGATCGAAGCTCCGCTTAAGAACGGCACGGGGATTCGCAACAACGGATTGGCTTTCGGCAACTTCAAGGTTATCCGCGAAAACAGCGTTCCGGCCGTGCTGTTGGAAATGGGCTTCCTGTCCAACTCTTCCGACGAAGGGGCGATCGCAAGCGCCGATTATCAGCGCAATGCGGCCAAAGCGATTGCCGACGGCCTGCAGCTGTATTTCTCGAACTGACCGATCAAATGGCAAAGCCGCTTCCTTCACGGGGAAGCGGCTTTTTTGGCGGTTCGATGCGTTCTTGCGGCCCTCATTCAAGGCTTGATCGCCGCCAGGGCGCTGTACAGCTGAAGTCGGCGCAGCGGCTTGAAGACGGTAAAGCGGACGCCTTCAAGCCCCGGCTGTTCGGGTACCGTACCGAGCGGGGCAAGCAGCGCCACCGGCGGCGCGTTCGGCCGGGAAGAAACCGGGCCGACCAATTCGAGAAAGTGCATGTCCAGCAGCACCAGATCGAAGCTCACGGTCTCCAGCAGCCTTAACGCTTCGCCGGCCGAGCGCGCACCCGACGGCAGAGCTCCCCAACCCTGCAGCAGCCGCTCCAGCACGGACAGCGCCGACAGATTGTCGTCCACGATCAGGATGCGCAGCCCTTCGAGGCGCAGCGGCGCGAACGGCCCCATATCGAAGTCCGAATAAGGCGCAAACGGCAGTACGACCAGAAATTCCGTGCCGATTCCGACCTCGCTGACCACCCGGATACTTCCGCCCATCAATTCGATCAGATTGCGCGTAATGACAAGCCCCAATCCGGTTCCGCCGTACTGCCGGTTTCCGTCCGAGCCGTGCACTTGATGATAGGTCTGAAACAAACCGTCCACCTTGTCCGGTTCTATGCCGATTCCCGTATCGCATACCGAGATGGCGAGCTGGACTTCGCCTTCGCCCCCCGGCTCTTCCTGACGCAGAGTCACGAGGATCTGGCCGGCATGCGTAAACTTCACGGCGTTCCCGAGCAGATTGAGCAGGATCTGCCGGAGTTTGCCCGCATCCCCCTGCACGAACATGGGAAGTCCTTCTTCCACGTCCAGAATCAGTTCCACCCGTTTCTCGATAGCCTTGGGCGCCATGAGCGAAGCGACATCCTCAATCGTGGAAGCCGGATCGAACAGCGAGACGTCCACGCTTTGTTTGCCCGCTTCAAGCTTGCTGTAATCCAAAATATTGTTGGCCAACGTCAGCAGAAAAGCATTGCTGGAGCGCACCATGTCGAGAAACCTCTGCTGTTCCTGCGTCAACTCGGTCATGGCCAGCAGTTCCGACATCGCGATACTTCCGTTGAGCGAATTGCGGATCTCATGCGTCATAAAAGCCAGAAAGTCCGCTTTCTGCTGGGTAGACTGCCGGGCAGCCTGAGCTTCGCCCCGATAGGCTTCGGCAATCTCTTCGATATTTTTCTTGTCTTTGGCCAACTGGCCGAGTCTTTCCAGATCGACATCAACCCTGCGCTCCAGCTCCGCGATATACGACAGAAACAGCGCCATCGAGGTCAACAGCTGCAGGTCATCATCGGAAAAAGCACCCGGTCGGCCGAGAGCGGCCAAGCCGCCGAATTTGCGCCCGTCGGGGTAAGAAATAGGAAATCCGATCAAGGTATAGTCGCCCGAACTGCGCGCCGCATGCTGATCGCGGGTCAGCGGATGCTGCGAAGTCTGCGGAATTACCAGCGGCCGATCCCAGTTCTCATCCGTCCAACTCGCAAAATATTCGGGCTCGAACCGGATCTCCTGTCCTTCCCGGACAAGCTCCCTGCCGCGATTGAATACTTTGATGACCGTACTGACCGGTCCTTCGCTGGATGCGACTATCACGCATTCGGCTGCCAGGCGCCGGCTGAGCAGATTTACGACATGCTCGGCCGCCTCGGCGAAATTTTCGAAAAATATCCGGTTTCCGCCTGTCATCTTTTCACCTCCGGCCGATCGAACTGGAATTTACGTCTGCACGTTAAAGAATCGCCCGGTCCATCCGGACGCCGTAAGTAACTGTATTTCTTACACTATAACTGAAAAAAAGCCCAAAAAAAATGCCCGAAGACAGATGAAAACAAATTATTTTCATCCTTCTTCGAGCTTATACCGATCCGCCTGCCGAAAAAAGCTTTTCGGTCAGCCTAGGCCTTATCCGTCTTAACGCAGCGATTCGGCAAACTCTACCAGGTCGGAGGCCTGGGACCGGATTTCAGCCACCGAAGCGTTTACCTGCTGGGTCATGGCCGCCTGCGCGCCCGTCAGTTCGGCCATCGCTCCGATATTGTTGAGAATCCGGTCGATCTGCTCTTTCATTTCGTTCAGGCTGCTGCCGATATTGCCGGTCGCTTCCGCACTGTTGACCGCAAGCTTGCGCACTTCCTCGGCAACGACCGAGAACCCGCGCCCGAACTCGCCGGCCCGCGCCGCTTCGATCGCCGCGTTCAGACCGAGCAGGTTGGTCTGTTCGGCCACTTCCTTGATGAAGCTCGAAATCCCCTGCGTTTCTTCCGCGCTGTGCTTGGCCCGGTTGGCGGCTTTGGCCGATTTGTTCTGCATATTGACGATCGCCTGCGCACCTTCGGAGATCGAATCGATACCGGAACTCATTTCTTCGATCGCCCTAGAGAGCAGAGCGAGCTTCTCCGTGACGCGATCGACCAGCATCTCCTGATTTTTCTCGAAAGTCACTTCGCGCAGCGTACCGGCAAGCCGCAGGGGAACGCCCGATCCGTCGCGGATCGCGGCGCCGCTCGCCCGGTACCACCGGTACTGACCGTCCTTGTGGCGGAGACGGTACTGCTGGTCGAGCTCGGCTCGGCCGCTGTAATCGTTCAGATAATCCGCAAGGCCCCGCTGCGCCGACTCCGCATCTTCCGGATGCAGACGGGACGCCCAGCTGTCGAGTACATCCGGCAGTTCCTGCTCGCCCTGATAACCCAGCATGCGGCGGAATTGGTCGGAGAACCAGATCTCGTTGTTCGGATTGACCGGGTCGCCGGCCACGACCGTCATATCCCACGGCGATTCCGTAAGGGCCCGGTTAATCAGATCGTAGCGCGTGACCATCCGTTCCAATTCGTTTTCCCGCAGCACTTTTTCATGGACATCGAACAGTGCACCGACTACGCGCAGCGGAACGCCGCTCTCGTCGCGGGTCGTTGTTCCGGTCGCGCGGAACCAGCGGTACTCGCCGCTTTTAAGCAGCAGACGGTATTGAACGTCATACGGCGTCCGCCCCGTGCGGTCATTCAGATGGTCAGCCAGCACGCCGACAATCTGCTCCTGTTCTTCCGGATGCAGACGCGAAGCCCAGCTGTCGAGAATATTCGGAAAGTCGCTTTCCCCGCTGTAGCCGAGCATGCGCCGGAACTCGTCGCTCCAGATAAACGTGTTGTTCGGATTGACCGGATCGCCGGCTTCGACCGTCATATCCCACAATCCGACTTCGATCGCTTTGGATACGAGATTAAGCCGAAGTTCGGCGTCCGCTGTCTTGGCTGCCGAGAACTCCAGCGCCGCGTTCACATTGTCCGCAATCTCCCGCATCTCGGCCGAAGTGTGCTCCGTTTCCAGTCTGCTTCCGGTTCTTCCTTGTTCGGCCCATTTTCTGAGTTCCCGGCTCGCTTCGAGCAGCGAAGCGGCGGAGCTGGTTCCTGCGGTTTTAAACAACATTGAATATCCCCCTTTTGATATTACGGCGCGGCCGAATGCAAGCTTCCTCTTTTTCGGTTGAATTTCGGTATAAGCCAGCAGCCAAGTTTATTTATTTTATAATAACCCATGATACCGACGGAAAGCTCGACCGAAAAAGAATTCAAGGATTAAGCGGCGGTTTCCCCAACGGCACTGTTTATCTCGGAGGTTCTGTGTTAGACTTATAAGTTGCATCACTTCGTACTTTTTCCGTGCTTTTTTCGTCTTTTTTTCGATATCTCCCGCTTCCTCAAAAGCGGTAGTCCATAGATTTTTTTATATAAAAAGGAGCTCTTATGACATTTAACGATTTGAACCTGATCCCATCCATTCTCAAAGCCCTACAAAAAGAAAACTACACCTCTCCGACACCGATTCAGCAGCAGGCTATTCCCGTCGCCCTTGAAGGCCGCGACGTACTGGGATGCGCCCAAACCGGCACCGGAAAAACGGCGGCTTTCTCGCTGCCGATCATTCAGCGACTGTCGGCCAAAGCGGCCGCCGGAGGCAAGCGCCCGATCCGCTCGCTGATCCTGACGCCGACGCGCGAACTCGCTATCCAGATTTACGACAACATCCGCGCTTACGCCCGTTACACGGATCTGCGCAGCCAGGTCATCGTCGGCGGCGTCTCGCAGACTCCGCAGGAGCGCGAACTGCAGCGCGGCACCGACATTCTGATCGCAACGCCGGGACGTCTGCTGGATCTCATGAACCAGAAGCACGTCAATCTGGATTCGATCGAGATTCTGGTTCTGGACGAAGCCGACCGGATGCTCGATATGGGCTTTATTCGCGATGTGCAGAAGATTCTCGCACGCATCCCGGCCAAAAAACAAACGCTGTTCTTCTCGGCTACCATGCCGCCGGAGATCACAAGCCTCGTCGATTCGCTGCTCGTCAATCCGGCCAAAGTCGAAATCACGCCGGTCTCCTCTACGGTCGATCTTATCCAACAGGCTGTCTATCTCGTCGACAAGCCCAACAAGCAGAAGCTGCTGAACGATATTCTGCAGGATAAGTCGATCGATTCGGCCCTTGTCTTCACACGCACCAAACACGGCGCCAACCGCGTGGCGCGTCTGCTCGAGCGTGCCGGCATCTCGGCGCAGGCGATTCACGGCGACAAGTCGCAGAACGCCCGCCAGACGGCTCTGAACAACTTCAAGAACGGCACGACCCGCGTCCTGGTCGCCACCGACATCGCCGCACGCGGTATCGATATCGACGAGCTGTCGCACGTCATCAACTTCAACCTGCCGAACATTCCGGAGACCTATGTACACCGGATCGGCCGTACAGGCCGCGCGGGCCGCGGCGGAATCTCCATTTCGTTCTGCGAAACGGAAGAACTGCCGTACCTGAAAGATATCCAGAAGCTGATCGGCAAGAGCATTCCGGAAATCAAGGATCATGCTTATCCGATGACCGGCGAGCAATCCGCTCCGGCGGAACCTGTCCCACAGGGAGGGCGCGGACGCAAAGGCTCTTCTTCGCAGCCGGCAGCCGGCACGAAGAATGCCGCCAGAACCAGTGCCCAATCGGGCGGCGCACGCGCCGCCAAGCCGTCTTCGCAGCCCGCAGCCGCGAAAGCCGCTGTGAAAAGCGAAACTCCGCAGGGCGGAGCCAGACCTGCGAACCGAAATGCCGCCCAGTCGGGCGGTTCGAAACAGCCGTCCCAGGGTGCGGCCAAACCAAGCGCGGCTTCGGCCGCAGCCAAGGCCGATGTCCCGGCCAACACGGCCAAAAGCCGTCCGGCCAACCAACCGGCCCGCACGAACGCCAAACCGGCCGGTACGCAGGCAGGCGGCGAAGCCAACCGCAGCCGTCCGGCCAAAAAGGCGCCGCAGCACGGCTCGCGTCCCGGTTCGGAAGGCCAGCGCCCCCGTACGGGCGGCCGGCCGCAGCCGGGCAGCGCGGCATCGGCCCGCGCTACGGCCAACAAAAAGTGGAATGACGGCCAATGGGCGGCCGATACGCTGTACCGGGCCAGCTTCGGCCTCTCCGGCGATAAAGCCTAAACCGACCCAAACGGGTTCGGGAACGCCTGCGATTCGGCAGGCAGATGAACGTCAACACGCAAAAACCCGCTTTCCCCTTCATTTGACGGGGAAAGCGGGTTTTTGTGTTGAAAAAAACGGCTTCCGGCTACATATACAGCATCGAAAAGTGAAGCTCGTGTCCCAACTGCTTCAAATAGTTGTACAGCTGCGAACGATGGTGGAACAGATGCGTCAGCGTTTCGATCTGCCATTGGATCTGGGTATGCGAGTCTTCGGCATAAAACGCTTTGGTCGAGCGGTTCAGCAGGTCTTCGGGCGTAAGCGAAACCAGATAGGTCTTGTACAGCTCAAAGTTCTCGCGCAGAGCCGCGGCCAGACGTTCGGGATCGCTCTCCCCGTCGAGGCTGACTTCGATCTCTCCCGCTTCCTCGGCCCCGGCTTCCTGCATGATCGCCAGGTCGCTGCGCGGTACAAGCGCCAAATGGCGGACCAATTCCGGCAGGGACCGCATATTGCCCTGCGGACGGTAGTTCCAATCCTCGGGACGGATCAGACGGATCAGCACTTCGCTGGTGCGGACGCCTGTCTCCAGTTCGTTCAGCAGATGGTCGCGGATTTGCAGCGTTTCGTTCATATTTTTCTCGCTCCTTCGGAGTACGATTTTCTTGGGCCTGCTCGGATCGGCTCAAGTCTTACTCCTAACATAAAGGGCAAAAGTCGAAATCACAAGTCCTGTTCAGAAACTCATACGCTCGGCCCAATATCCGGCAGGAAGCCGGACTTTGCAGCACCTTTCGGATAAAAAGGTCAGCTGCCGTTCATCTTCTCGCCGAGCTTCCCGATCATATGCAGACGGCTGTAGGACTGCGTGCCGGACAAGCCGTTCTCCAGCAGAGCGCCCAGATAGACGTGGCCTTCCCTGAAAGCCCGGAGACTGCTCCAGGAAGCTTCCTGCTTCAGCTTTTCCATCAGTTCGGCTTCGCTTGTCCCTTCATGCAGTTCGGCGGCATCCAGGAAGAGGTAATCCGGATCGGCTTCCGCCAGTTCGTCAAGGCTCGGCCAGCGTTCCGCTTCTTCGCCTGCCTTAAGAGGGTCGCGGAAGCCCAGATCTTCATACAGGGTCGGCAGCAGCGCGGTAGGCACGGCCGAAATTCCGGGAGAACCGTCCGAGAGCAGCAGATGGACCGCCGTTTTGCCGCCGTCCGGATTCCACTTTTCCTTGAGCGCAGCCGCCTTTTTGTTATATTGGTCGATCAATTCCTCTCCTTTTTCCTTCTGTCCGCTCAGCCCCGCCATCATTCGCAGGTTTTCTGTCCAGTCCACATCCCGGCCGCCGGACAAAATAACCGGCGCGATACCCGCGAGTTCTTTGACATGCTCGGGGTTGTCCAAAGCCATCATCAAAATGGCGTCCGGATCATACTTGCGGACCGCTTCCGGGTCGCTCGTATCCACTTTCTCCGCATCTTTGGCATACTCGGCGACCACGCCCCCGTATGCACCTCCGTCCTGCGCAACCGCAGGAATCTTCATATCCAGCGCCATGGCGTCTTCCAGGGTAAAAGACGTCCAGGCGAACAGGATGCGCTGCGCTTTGGCAGGAACCTCGATCGTTGTTCCGTCGTAGGTCAGCTGCTGCGTCGCCGATCCGGTGTCCGGTTTGGCCGCTTCTTCGCAGCCTCCGAGCAGCAGACCCAGTCCGACTGCCAGAGACAGCACGGCACGGCCGATTGGATACACGTTCTTCTTTGTCTTCATCTTGATTTCTTCATTCCCCGTCTTTAAAGTTTTGGGCAGCTCAAGCGAAAAACCGTCGTAAGGCCCGGTTTTTCACTTTACCCCAGAATTATGGACGCTTCAAGCCCGAAGTCGGTTACGGAAGCGGCCTTCTCCCTATTCGAACCAAACAAAAAAGGATACGGCAGCCTGCCGCACCCTCCTTCCTTATCCGATCTGTTGTCTGCCCAATTCCGCCGGATACAGCAGCTCGCGAACGCCGACGGTATCGCCCACGATCAGCATGGCCGGATTGCTTACCTTCATTGCCAAAGCCAGACGGGCGATCGTGCCAAGCGTTCCCGTGATGACGCGCTCCTCTTCGGTCGTGGCATTCTCGATCAGAGCGGCCGGCGTATCCGCGTCCCGACCGTGCCGGATCAGTTCGCCGCCGATCTCTTCCAACTTCGAAACGCCCATATAAACGGCGAGCGTATCGGCTCCGCACGCCAGCAGGTCCCAGCGCACCGGCGTATCGGCTTCGCCGCACCGGCTGCCCGTTACCACGGCGAACGAAGCGGCCGTTCCGCGATGCGTCAGCGGTATGCCGGCCGAAGCCGAAGCTCCGGCGGCGGAAGTCACCCCGGGAATCACTTCGAAGTCGATCCCCGCTCTCGAAGCCGCGAGCGCTTCCTCGCCGCCCCGCCCGAAGATGAACGGATCGCCGCCTTTGAGCCGGACCACATGATGGCCGACCTTCGCATAATCGACAATCAGGCGGTCGATTTCGTCCTGGGTCAGAGCATGGCGGCCGGGCGCTTTGCCGCAGTAAATCTTGAGCGTACCCGGCAGGCAGCTGCGCAGCAGTTCGTCGCTGACAAGACGGTCGTACAGCACGACGTCGGCTTGTTCCAGCCGGCGCAGCGCTTTGACCGTAATCAATTCCGGATCGCCCGGTCCCGCGCCGACGATCGAGATCCGCCCCCGGCTCATAGGCTTTTCTCCAGGGCGGTACGAATCGGCTCGGCAGGTCCGGAAACGGCTCCGCCTGCGATTGCGGATACGGAAACGACGGACGCGGCGCTTCCTTTGGCCGGTGCGGACAAGAAAGCCGGTTCGGCATTCGGAGCAAGCTTTCCTTGACCGCGCGAATTGTAACTCCAGTACAGCAGCAGCCCCGTCAGCAGCGCACCGCCGACGAAGTTGCCCAGCAGCACCGGAATGCCGCTCCAGACGAGCCAGTCCATGCCGCTTACGTTCGCGCCCAGCAGCATGCCCGCCGGAATAACGAACATATTGACGACGGTGTGCTCGAATCCCTGTCCGAAGAAGACCAGGATCGGCAGCCACATCGCCAGGATCTTGCCTCCGGTCGATTTGGACGTCATCGCCATCACCGCTCCGAGCGTCACCATCCAGTTGCAGAGAACCGCTTTGACGAAGACAAGCAGCATGCCGCCCGCACCCAGCGCCCGATAAGCGGTCGTCTTGGCTTCGCTGGCACTGACCAGGGTCGCGATCAGGGGATTGGACAGATCCGTTCCGGCCTTGGTCGCCACGAACACATACGCCAGGGCATACAAGCCGCAGCCGATCAGATGCCCTGCGATCACCCAGAAATAATTCTCGAGCATCGCCGATACGGATGTTTTCTTCTCCAGTACGGCCAGCGGGATCAGGGCGAAACTGCCGGTCACCAGTTCCAATCCCAACAGTACGATGATGACGAAGCCGACCGGAAACAGGATCGCTCCCGCCATCGGAATCCCGGTCTGTCCGGATGCCGTCATGGCAAGGGTGGTGGCGCAGGCCAGGATGGCACCCGCCAACCCGCTCCGAATCAGCAGCTGCAGGCGGGTCAGTTCCGATTTGGCTTGGCCCGTATCGATCATCGTTTGCAGCACTTCACCCGGTTTAACGTAATCCATGGGCATCCCTCGCTTTCGAATATGGGTTAGGCGATATGGCTGTCCGCTCCGGCGGCATCCGCGCCCTCGACAGGTTCGTTCAGGGTCAGGAAGATGAACCCTTCCTTCGTCACTTCCGTTTCAAAAGTCGTGACGCACCCTTTATCCGGATCAAGCGCTTCGCCGCTGCGAAGATCGATACGCCAGTCGTGCAGCGGACAGTGAACCACCGGACCGCAGACCATGCCTTCCGACAGCACACCGCCTTTATGCGGGCAGCGGTTCTCGACCGCCATCACCTCGCCGTCCGACAAACGGAACAGGGCGATCTCGAGCCCGTTCACGTTCAGGCGGCGCGAACCCAGAGGATCGATATCGCTCAATCGGCCTACGCGTACTTTGACTGCTGCTTCACTCATGCGGATTCCTCCTTTTTCGTTTCGACCTGAACGCCTGCGCTCTGGGACTGGGGAGCCGGAAGCCGTTCGAAGTTCTTGCGCAGTTCGGGCTCGCTGACGATCTGTTTCCACGGATCGACGGTCCGGTCCAGCGTATCGCGCAGACGGGCGTGCAGCGCTTTGCGTTCGTCTTCGTCGCTCAATACCTGTTTGACATGCTCGAGTCCGACGCGTTCCACCCACGGCGCGGTACGTTCGTTCCACGTCGCGTTCTCCCGGTAATACTGCAGGAATGCGCTCGCCCATTCTTCGACCTCGTCGTCCGTTTTCACGAAACCGAGCAGGTCGGTCGCCCGCACGTGGATCCCGGCGTTGCCGCCCACATGCAGCTCCCAGCCGCCGTCGACCGCCACGACGCCGAAGTCTTTGACCGTCGCTTCCGCGCAGTTGCGCGGGCAGCCGGAGACGGCGAGTTTGACTTTGGCCGGCGCGTTCATGCGCTCGAACGCTTTCTCCAGACGAACCCCCATGCCCATCGCGTCCTGTGTGCCGAAGCGGCAGAAGGTCGAGCCGACACAGGTCTTGACGGTACGCAGCGCTTTGCCGTAACCGTGGCCCGAAGGCATATCCAGCGCTTCCCAGACACCCGGCAGGTCTTCTTTCTTGACGCCGAGCAGATCGAGCCGCTGTCCGCCCGTGAACTTGACCAGAGGCACCTCGAATTTCTCCGCGACTTCGGCGATCCGCTTAAGCTCGGTCGGCGACGTGACGCCGCCGTAGATACGCGGAATGACGGAGTAAGTCCCGTCTTTTTGGATGTTCGCGTGATAGCGTTCGTTAGTGAAACGGGATTCTTTCTCGTCTTTGTATTCCGCGGGCCACAGCATGCCCAGATAGTAGTTGAGGGACGGACGGCACTTGGAGCAGCCTTCGTCGTTGTTCCACTCCAGTACGTTCATGACTTCCTTGACCGTCTTCAGGCCCATGCGCTTGATCTCGGCTACGATCTCGTCACGGCTGTGCGCCGTGCAGCCGCAGATGCCTTCCTTCACCGTTACGGCCGCGTCGCCGGCATAAATCTGAAGCAGGCCTTCCACCAGCGGCTTGCAGCCGCCGCAGGAAGCGGAAGCTTTGGTGCAGCCTTTGATCTGTCCGAGGCTGTTGCAGCCTCCGTCGATCGCCGCGACGATATCGCCTTTGGAGACGCCGTTGCAGCCGCAGACAATCTCGTCCGCCGCCATCGCTTCCAGCCGCGCCGCACCTCCGCCCCCGCCGCCGGACGCCAGCGCATCCGCAGACAATCCGAGCAGCAGCTCTTTTTCGCGTCCCGCTACGCTCTCCCCGCTCTTGATCAGCGAGAACAAAGCGGCTCCTTCGCCGGTTTCCCCGAACAGCACGGCGCCGATCAGCTTGTTATCCATGATGACGAGCTTTTTGTACACGCCTTCGATCTCGTCCTGATAACGCAGGGCCCGCGCACCTTCCGGTTCCACGAAGATCCCGCCGGAAAAAACATCCACACCCGACACTTTGAGTTTGGTCGAAGTGACCGAACCCGCATACCCTTCGACGGGGATGCCGGCAAGCCCTTTGGCCAGCACCGCGCCCTGTTCGTACAGCGGAGCAACCAGCCCGTAGGCGATTCCCCGGTGCTGCGCACATTCGCCGACCGCGTATACGCCGGGCAGATTGGTCCGCATATGATCGTCGACCACGACGCCGCGCTCTACGACAAGACCGCTGCGCTGCGCCAGAGCCACATTCGGGCGAATGCCCACCGCCATGACGACCAGATCCGCTTCGAGCATACTGCCGTCCTTGAACAGCAGTCCTTTGGCCCGCTGCTTGCCGAGCACCGATTCCGTCTGCTTTTTGAGCAGGAACTTCATGCCCTGGGCTTCCAGTTCTTTTTGCAGCATTAATGAAGCGGGACGATCCAGTTGGCGTTCCATCAGATACTCGTTGATATGAATGACGGTAACGTCCATGCCCAGGTTCAGCAGGCCGCGCGCCGCTTCGAGACCCAGCAGGCCGCCGCCGATCACGGCCGCTTTGCGGTGCTTGCGGGAAGCTTCCTGCATCGCCACGCAGTCCTTGATGTCGCGGAAGCCGATGACGCCTTCCTTGTCGGCACCCGGGATCGGAAGCATGAAGGCGTTGGAGCCGGTAGCCATAATCAGCTCGTCGTATTCCGCTTCGATGCCGCCTTCGGCATACACGCGCCGCTGCCCGCTGTCGATCTTCAGGACCGCCTGGCCCATATGAAGCGTAATGCCGTTCTCCCGGTACCAGTCGAGGTCGTTGATCACGATTTCTTCCATGCTCGTGCCGCCGGCCAATACCGTAGACAGCATGATCCGGTTATAGTTCGGATGCGGCTCTGCGCCGAATATGGTAATGTCGTATAAATCCGGTGCCAGCTTGAGCAGATGCTCGATCGTGCGGACGCCTGCCATTCCGTTGCCGACCAGAACCAACTTTTTGCGCTTGTTTGTCATATGGAGTCGCTCCTTCCAGAGAGGGAAATCGGGATTGGGTACCGCCGAAAAACACAAACAGCCCGCTCCACCCGCTGCGGAAAACATACGTTTCCCGTTGCTTGTTCAGGTGTGAGCAGGCGCCATTGCCGCTTCGTTCGGACACATCGTTGTATCCGGGTCAATTTGAATCTTGAGTCCGACTATAACGGATTTTAATTCTTGCGTCAACAATTTTAACATAGAATTTTTAAAATTTTAAATGAGTCGACAAAATCGTGTTTTTTGTGTTATATAAAGTAACACATAAAGATTGAGGCGGAAACGATTCTGAACACAAGGAGCGTCGTTCATGCACAGCTTATTGATCGTCCACCCTCTCTCCGATGCCGCCGCGGACGAATTCGCACCTGCCCGGCTGCTCGGCGGATGCGGTTATCTCGTCGAATCGGCAGGTACGCGCGAAGAAGCGTTCGAACGCGTCGGAGAGACCGATGCCGCCGTGCTTGCGCTGCCCATTACGGAAATGAACGGCTGGGCCGCTCTGCTGATGTCCCGCAAGACTGTTCCCGTCCTCTGGTGGTGCACATCGGAAACGGCCAACCTGTCCGTATCCGCCTGCGAAGACGACGTACGGATCGACGGTATCCTGTCCCCTCATATGAAGCCGTCCGAGATTCACTGGATTCTGCATTTCAGCGCCAGGCGCTGCTATGAGAGGCTGCAGTGGGAAAAAGAGCGGGAAAAGCTGCTCGCACGGCTCGATGAACGCAAATGGATCGATATGGCAAAAGGCATCCTGTCCAAAGCCAAAAACATTTCCGAATCCGAAGCTTACGATCTGCTGCGCAAACAGGCCATGAACGAACGCAAACGGATGGTGGATGTTGCCACATCCATCGTCAAAGTCTATCAACTGCTGCATGAACAATCCTGAGACCGTCGTCTCGGGCCGTCCGCGACCGCGGAGGGTATCCCTCGCACGGACTCGGAGACAGCGCATTTAGGAGGCGGCATGAATGATCGATCTGCTCAAAGAAGTGGCCCGCGGCAAACGCGGCGCGCGCGACCTGAATTACGGGGAATCGCTGGAGGCCGCCGAAGCGATACTCGGCGGACGTTCGACCCCGGCCCAGACCGGCGCTTTTCTGATCGCCCAGCGGCTCAAGCTTGAAAGTGCCGAAGAACTGGAAGCTTTCGTATCCGTGCTGCGCGGACAAGCCTATCGGGAATGCCGGAAGCCCGGTATCGACTTTGCGGGTCCATACGACGGCCGGCAAAAAACGTTCTGGGCTTCGCTGCCGACCGCGTTCGTCACGGCGGCCGCAGGCGTGCCGGTTACGCTGCACGGCTCCGCGCCGCTGCCGCCCAAATACGGCGTCGTCCTTCACGATATCCTGCGTGCGGCGGGCATCGATCCCCTGCGTCTGAGCCGGGCGGACGCGATCGCGGCCGCAGACCGGAGCGGCGTCCTGTTCGCCGATTCCGCCAAATGGTGTCCGCCGCTCGGTCAGCTGCACGGCATCCGCGAAGAACTCGGCATGCGCACGCTGCTGAATACGGCGGAGAAACTGGTCGATTACGCCTGTTCCCCTTATCTGATCCTGAGCGTCTTCCACAATACGGTCATCGACCGCCTGGCCCGGCTCGTCAGCCGGCTCGGCTACCGCAAAGCGCTGATCGTCCAGGGCGTCGAAGGTTCCGAAGACGTCTTCATCCACCGCCCGACGCGGATCCATACGGTCGAAGAAGGCCGGTGCGAACTGGACCTGCTCGATCCGGAGACGTACGGACTCGATACGGAGATGCCGGAAGAAGAAGCGGCCTGGACGGCACGGAAACAGCTGGATACGCTCGAAGCCGTGCTTCAAGGCGGCGGACACATGGCGCATTACAATCAGACGCTGCTGAACGCCGCGGTGCGCCTGCATCTGGCCGGAGCCGTCGGCTCGGTCGAAGAAGGCTTGTACACCGCCAAGCCGCTGCTCGACGACGGTTCGGCTTGGAAGGCGTATACGGCGTGGCAAACGGCGCTGCGGGAAGCTTCCCCGGCCGGTTCTTCCCCGCTGCGCCAAGCCGAAGCCCGCAAAATCTGATACCGCCAGACCGCCGGGCAGACTGCCGCTTTCCGGCGGTTTTGCCGCGGTTTCAGGTCCGTGCCCGGCTGTCGAACTTGACTTATCGCGAAATCTCGATATATAATTCGCGGTATGAAAACCATCGATATTTTCAAAGCTTTATCCAACGAGACCCGGCTGAGCATGCTTCATTGGCTGAAAGAACCGGAGAAGCATTTTCCTGCGCAGGGCGCCCATATCCCCAAAGGCATCAATTTCGTAGGCGGCGTCTGCGTCGGCGATATTCAGGAAAAGGCCGGACTGTCGCAGTCCACCGTGTCCAGCTATTTGAACATGATGCAGAAGGCGGGTCTGCTGGAGTCGTTCCGGTACGGACAGTGGACGTATTACCGGCGCAACGAACCGTTTATCCGGGAGTTCGCCGAACAGATCAGAACGGAGCTCTGATAAGCGAAGAGTCCGTTCTTTTCCAGGCTTGTTATATCGATATTTCTAGATATTTAATTATTAGAAAAAGGAGAAAACTTATGCGCCCCATTTACTATCTGCTGGCTCTTCTCGCCGGCGCGGCCCTCAGCTTTGAAGGGGCGATCTACGCCGAACTGGGCAAATCGATCGGACAGGTCGAAACAAGCTTTTACAATTTCGCGATGGGTACGATTATTGTCGGCCTGCTGTGGCTTTTTTTCGGAAAAGGCGATCTCGCCCATGTGCGCCGCGCGCCCAAATGGTCGCTGCTCGGCGGGCTGCTCGGCGTCGTCTACCTGACTTCGATCGTCGTCAGCGTGCCGTTTGTCGGCGTCGGGGTCACGATGGTCGCCGTGATCATCGGCCAGCTGATCATGAGCATGGTCATCGAACATTACGGCTGGCTCGGCAGCGAACCGACGCGCGTCAACAAGGAGAAAATCTTCGCCGTGCTCGCCATGACCGTGTCGCTGCTGCTGATTCAATAAGAACGTCGACCGACACGAATTCCGGGAGGATCTAGATATGGGATTATTCATGATTTTGTTCACGCTGCTCGGCGGCATCACGCTGAGCGCGCAGTCTTCGATCAACGGGGCGCTCAGCCGCAAGGCAGGCACCCTGGAGACGACTTTGCTTACCTTCATTACCGGCACGCTGTTTCTCGCGATCTTCATCCTGTTCTTCGGACAGGGACATCTGCTCGCCCTGCTGAACGCGCCGAAATGGCAGCTGAGCGCCGCTTTTCTGGGCACGGTCTACCTGCTGCTGACCGTGATGGCCGTGCCGAAGATCGGCGTCATCGCGGCCAACATTTCCGGCATCGCCGGACAGCTGCTCGCAGGCATGCTGATCGACCATTTCGGCTGGTTCAACAGCCTGGAGATTCACCTCGACGGCAAAAGAATACTGGCGTTGGCGTTTATGATTCTGGCGCTGTACCTGATCTACCGGGGCAACAAGCGCTCGGCGGAAGCCAAATCCGCCGGCGCGGGGCTTCAGGCAAACTGATCGAATTCTTTTGCGCTTATCTGCCTCCAAAAAGCGGGACCCTTAAATAAAGGGTCCCGCTTTTTGCGATGCCTGCTTTATCTTTCGTCAGATTCTTCTTCACCGCCGAACAGCACGGCTTTCATTTCGCGAAAAGAATCGGCGAGCTGCCGCATATGCGGCTCGACCTTGGCCCGGACGGCGGAGCCTTCCGGGCCAAGGTCGGCGAGATAATCGTGCAGCATCCACACGACCGGACAATCGCCGTCGGCGCCGCGCCGTTCCAGATCGAAACAGACCGGCCCCTGGCCGTCCTCTCCGATCGCGAACGGCAGATACCCCGCTTCGATCAGGCGGCCCCAATTCTCCGCCGCGTTGGCTTCCAGCCCGGACAGACGCAAATCCGTCGCAAGCGTCGGCAGCGAGAATGACATGCAGCCGCCGACATAGCCGCCTTCCCCGTCCGCCAGTCCGGCAGACGTCCACGATACCAGGTGATCCGCCAGCAGTACCGCGCGGAACGACGGCGGAAACGCCGCTCCGATTCTCGCTTCCAGCTCGTCGATCTCCCTGTCCGCGATCGTCGAAGGAACCGGCTGCCAGAATCTCCACCCTTCCTCTTCCTCATCCCGCAGCGCTTCCGGCACTTCGCGCTCGGAATCGAGCATATCGGCCGGAATATTGTCCTCCACGTCGTAGAACAGCATCCCAAACTTTCCGTCCCGGAAGCGCGCCTCGATTCGCTGCCGGATATCTTCGATCTCCGCATGCATCCACGCCGGCCGTCCGGCATCCGAACCCTCTTTGCGTTCGCCCTGCTCCCCATTGCGCTCGCTCATCTTCTTTCCCCTTCCTGTTTGCCGTCTTTCACAAACTGTAGCAGATGAGCGAGCGCCGGAAAAGGAGCGGCTGCGAAAAATCAGATGCCACCCGCGAACCCGGATCCGCGTCTATATGGATGTTTTCACCCGTTCTTGCTTCGTCTTTCTCAGCCCGATTTTCGGACAAGTGCTATTTTTTCCTTCGATACCGTGTCTTTGATTTACTGCGCGGCAAAACTCGAACTTGAAAAAGGAGCTGAACACCCATGATCGTTTACGTGCTGTACGGAGGCCAGTCGCCGGAACATGAAGTATCGCTGAAAACGGCGGCAACGGTGCTGAATGCGCTGGATACGCAAAAACACGAGGTCTACCCGATTTATATTTCCCGCGAGGGTCTCTGGACCGGATTGGGGCGGATGCCGGAGGAAGGGCTGGCCGCGGAGCAGCTGACACCGGTATCCCGTCATGCCGACGCGGCATCGTCGCTGGGCGAGGTTCTGGCGGTCGCATTCGCGCGAACCGGCGAAAAAGTCGTGCTGCCGCTGCTGCACGGCGCGAACGGCGAGGACGGCACGGTGCAGGGACTGCTTGAACTTCTAGACATTCCTTATGTCGGCAACGGCATTTTGCCTGCGGCCATGACGCTGGACAAAGACGTGACCCACCGGCTTGCGGGACTTGCCGGCATCCGCCAGACCGCTTACGAAGTCGTCACGCGCCGCCAATGGGACGAAGATCGTACAGGCGTGCTGCGCCGCCTGGAACAGCGCGGTCTGCTTCCCGGCTACGTCAAGCCGGCCACGCTCGGCTCTTCGATCGGGATCAGCCGCTGCGAAGATCCGGCCCAGCTGGAGGCCGGCATCGGCGAAGCGCTGCGGTACGACGTCAAGCTTGTCGTCGAGCGCGAAGTGACCGGCCGCGAGATTCAGGTCGCGGTTATGGGGAACGACCGCCCTGAAGCTTCGCTGCCGGGCGAATTCCTGCACGGCGTGAAATTTTTCGATTTCCAAGCCAAATACGCCGATCCCAAGCTCCGCATGTCGGTTCCGGCGGAGATTTCGCCGGCGGCCGCCGAAGAGATCCGCGAATCTGCCATCCGTGCCTATGAAGCGCTCTGCTGCTGCGGATTGGCCCGGGTCGATTTTTTCCTCGGCGAAGACGGATTTATATATTTGAACGAGATCAATGCGCTGCCCGGCTTCACCGGCACCAGCATGTATCCCGTCATGTGGGAACGGACAGACGGAACGAGCTACGCCGCCCTGATCGAAAAGCTGATGGACTATGCGCTGGAGCGCCGCCGTATTCAAAAGTCCGTCAGGTGCGCCCGATGAACGCCGTCTACCGGGATACCCGGGCCGAGATCGATACGGGGGCGATCGAACGCAATCTGTCGAAGATCCGCCGCCGCTTCCCGACTTCGGTCCGGCTGATGGCGGTCGTCAAAGCGAACGGCTACGGGCACGGCGCCCTGGAGAGCGCAAGAGCCGCCGAAGCGGCCGGAGCCGGCATGCTGGGCACCGCGCTGCTCGAGGAAGCGGTCCGGCTGCGCGAAGACGGAATCACCCTGCCGATTCTCGTGCTGACGCCGGTTCCGCCGCAGTACGCGGAACTTGCGGCCGCGCTGGATATCCGGCTCACGGTTACGGAAGCGGATTGGTTCGAACGGCGCGAAGAACTCCGGCTCCGCCGCAAACCTGGCGAAACGCACGGCATAGGCCAGGCAGGCACGGCAGATGGAGCGCGCGGCGCAAACGCTGCGAGTCCTTCGAACAGAACGAATGACGGCCGGATCGCCGCAGCCGACGGTCCTCCGCTGCATGTGCACGTCAAGCTGGATACCGGACTCGGCCGAATCGGGCTTAGAAGCCGGGCGCAGTGGAACCGACTCGTACCGTGGCTGAAGCGGGGCGGTATCGTCGTGGAAGGGGTCTTCACCCACTTTGCTACGGCAGGCTGGGCGGACACTTCCTTCGTGCGGCTGCAGTACGAACGCTTTCTGGCCATGACGGAATGGATGCATGCGTCGGGGCTGCATCCTGCCCTTATACACTGCTGCGGGAGCGCGGCAGCGCTGCGATTTCCGGAAATGGCACTGGATATGATCCGTATCGGGGCGGCGGCCTACGGATTTTACCCGGCGGCGCTCGCTCCGCAGTGGGACCTGGAGCCGGCGCTGACGCTGCGCAGCGCGCTGATCCAAGCCAAGAAGGTCGATGCCGGCGACACGATCGGCTACGACCGGGCTTATACGGCGCGGAGCGGGGAATGGATCGGCACGGTGCCGATCGGCTATGCCGACGGCTGGTCGCAGATTATGGGGAGCGGCGACGTGCTGGTCGGAGGACGCCGCGCACCGATCGTCGGCCGGATCGGCATGGACCAGCTGACGGTCCGGCTGCCCGGTCCCTGCCGGGCCGGCGATCCCGTGATTCTGATCGGCAGCCAAGGCGGCGAGCGTATTTCCTGCGCGGAAGCGGCGTCCCGCGCGGGCATTGTTCCGCAGGAGATTACCGCTTCGATCACGGAACGCGTACCGAGAAGTCTGCGAACAGAACGGGAGAACGAAGGATTATCCAAAAAGGAGGAACAAACATGGAGACTCGACCCAAATGTTTTCCACGGTTGAATAGACAACGCGCAAATCCGGCCAATCTGCCGGCCCCCCCGACAGGCGATCCGTTTCCGGTACTCGTCAACATCGACCATCCGATCGCCGAAAGTACGGCGGATACGGAAAGCCGGCTGGCCTTTATCGGATCCTATCCGGGCATTCGGACGCTGGACGATCTTATCCGGCTCGATGCGCTGTGTCTGGAACGGCTGAACGCGCTGCTGGAAGCCGTGGAAGGCCGAGACGGTATCGTCGTAGTCAGCGGCTATCGCGATCCGGCCGAGCAGACGAAGATCTATTCCGATTCGCTGCGGGATAACGGAGCGGAGTATACCGCCAAATTCGTAGCTCTGCCGGGCTGCAGCGAGCACCATACGGGGCTTGCCGTGGATGTCGGTTCGGCCGCCGGGGGATTGGACTTTATCGCGCCGGCTTTTCCCGACGAAGGCGTATGCGCCGCTTTCAAGGCAAGAGCCGCCGAATTTGGCTTCGTTCAGCGCTATAAGGCGCATAAGGAGCATCTGACCGGCATATCCTGCGAGCCGTGGCATTTCCGCTATGTCGGGGCGTCCCACGCCGCGATCATGGAGGAGCACGATCTGTGTCTGGAAGAATACACACAGCGGCTGCGGCACGCTGCGGATCAGAACGGAGCGGAGTGCCATGGGAAGTAAACGTACCGAAACCCGCTTGAACGGAATCGCCGGAACGGCCGGAGCCGTATCCCAAACAATCGGCGGAACGGACTGGCTGAAATTTATCGCCGCGCTGCTCGTTATCGCCAATCATACGTCGCCGCTTGCCAGCATCAGCCCCGAAGCCGACTTTGTGGTTGCCGGGCTGATCCCGAGAGTGGCCGTGCCGATTTTCTTTATCGGCGCCGGATTTTTCCTGTTCCGCAAATTCACGGACGATCCGTCTTCGAATCTCTCCGCCGTCATCCGCTACACGAACAGAATCCTGCTGCTGTACGGGCTGTCGATTCTGATCTATCTGCCGCTGAACGTTTATAAAGGGGATTTCAAAGCAGGCTTCCATGTCGTTTCTGTGCTGCGGGACATCGTGCTGGACGGTCCCTTTTATCATCTTTGGTTTTTCCCGGCGCTCTGGATCGGGATCTGGATCATTTACTTTCTGAGCCGTCTTCCTTCGCTGCTTTGGAGTTGGGCGGCCGCGATCGTTCTGTACGCAATCGGCCTGCTCGGCGACAGCTACTACGGATTCGCTGTCAACATTCTTCATCTGAAGCCCGTCTACGATACGCTGTATCAATGGATGGATTACACGCGCAGCGGTCTGTTCTTCGCTCCGCTGCCTATTCTGATCGGTGCGGCGCTGGCCCGCCGAACAGGCGCGCATGCAGGAATAACATCGGCCGCATTCGGACGCGCTGCGAATTTCCGTATCGGCGCCGCGGCGATTCTCGCGCTTGCCCTGCTGATCGCCGAAGGCGAGTGGGTCCGCAGCCTGGACCTTCCCCGACATGACAGCATGTATGTGTTCTCTCTGCCGGCCGCATTTCTGCTGTTTCTGTGGTCGATGACCTGGAACGTCCGCGGGTCCAAAAGACTTCGCGCCTGGAGAACCTGGGTCTATATTTTGCATCCCCTGGCAATCGTCGTCGTGCGCGGCATCGCCAAGATCGTGCACGGCGAACGGCTGCTGATCGTCAGCAGCCCCGGCCACTACACCGCGGTTTGTGTAGTTACGGTCGTTTTTTCCGCTTTTGCGGCCGCCGCCATGAAAAGGGTCGGCACATGGCGGCGCGGCACGCATGGGAAAAAACGCGGGGAACATTCTTCTTCCGCGCCTTCCGGTCCTTCTTCCTGATCCCTGACCGTTTTCAACGGAGCCGCGGCCAATACCGAAGCTCGAACGCGGCCCGGTTTCCGCAAAGCGTTTTGCCAAGCGGCAGGATTCGGCTTTATATGTCGCCTTTCCTCTCCCTGCGATCCGTATACCGGAACAGCATCCGCAGAAGCGGCGGAATGGCGAAGAAGATAAAGAACGTGCGAAACAGCTGATAGCCGGTCACGGTCGACAGTTCCGCTCCGATCGAATGGGCGATGACGCCCATCTGGTCCATCCCGCCCGGCGCCAGACTGAGCAGCGCGGTTGCCGGCGCCACCGGCTGCAGCTTCGTCAGCAGCACGGTCAGGCCGAATGAACCGGCGATCAACATCAGGCCGCTGAGCAGACACAGCGACAGCGTCCGCACTTTATGCTGCATCTGCGCAGGCTTCAGCAGCGTACCGACGTAAGTGCCGAGCGCCAGCTGCGCGGCGGCCGTAAGCGCATGCGGCAGCTCCGGCGCCTGGAAGCCGGTCGCCTGAAGCAGCGCCGTCCCGAACGCCGGGCAGAGCAGGAAAGCGGTCGGAAACCGGACCTTTTGGCCGAGCAGCGCCAGGATTACGCAGAGCGGCGCGTACACCAGCGCCTGCGGGAACAGTCCGCTCCACGAGGCGTCCGCCCGCACGGCGGCCTGGGCGGCAGCCCCGGCCTGCTCGCCGAACAGCGGACTGTAGATCAGCAGCGGAATACTGACGACGATCAGCAGCAGGCGCACGACCTGGTTGACGGTAACGAGCGTCAGATCGACGCCTTTGGTCTCTTCGGCCAGCACGACGATCTGCGACAGCCCGCCGGGGACGCTGCCAAGCAGCGACGTCTTGAAATCGGTGCCCGACAGTCTGCCGATCACGTAGGCGATGCCGGCGCACAGCAGCAGAAGCAGGAACGTCATCAGGATCATGTACGGAACCTGCGAGCCCATCGCGCGCAGCGCCTGCCCGGTCAGCGCGAGGCCGATCGTGTAGCCGATCACGATCAGCGCGCCATTTCGGATCGGCGACGGCCACGCGTAGCGCGTCTTGAGCAGGTTCGAGCCGACCAGCGCCGCGAACATCGGACCGAGCAGCCAGGGGACAGGCAGACCCAGCCGCTCGAACAGCAGCGCCCCTGCCAGCGAGATCGGCAGGGCGGCGGCCAACCGCGGCCATAAGCCTGCCGCGGCGGGTTTCAGGGTGTTCATTCGTATTCCTCATTTCCATACGGCAGAATTCGCGGTTCATTCGGGTGAACCCCATTCCTTCTATTATACCCTTCTGCGCTGCCCCTTTTCTTCCTATACATGCACATGCCAAAAACGCCCGGGCCAAAGCCCGGGCGCTTGGTTCAGGTATCGCCTTATTCCGTCGAAGACCGAAGGCGCTGCCTTGTTGCATGCTTATTCGTAAGCCGACAGATCGCAGCCTTCGCCGGACAGCTTCCGGAACTGCCGCATCTGCGCAAGCGTCATGCCGATCGATTTGAGCTTCATCAGGAAGACGATGCCCTGCACCTGCCCGGCCGTATAGAAACGGTGGCCGTTCGGCCGGCGCTCCGCCGGAGGAAGCAGATCGATACGCTCGTAGTAGCGCAGCGTATCTTCGGTCAGGCCGGTCAGTTCCGCCGCCTCGCGGATGGTCATCGGCTTATCGGGAATTTCGATCATGGAATCACCGCTTACCAGGGAATCGCGCCGTTTTCGTCAAAGAATCCGCCCGAAGGTCCGTCTTCGCCGATCAGGGCCAGCCGCGCTACGGTACCGGCGGAGTGTTCGACCGTCCGGGTGCCGCTGTTGTTGTTCAGATCGGTCGCCGTATAACCGGGGTCCACGGCGTTGATCTTGAGCGAAGTGCCGGCGAATTCTTTGGCGAACAGGACGGTGACCGCATTCAGCGCCGTTTTGGAACTGTTGTAGTCCAGCGGGTTCGCCCCGTAATGTTCATGGGTCGGATCGCTGTTGAACGTCAGGGAACCGAGGCCGCTCGATACGTTCACGATCCGGCCGAGCGGTGCTTTTTTGAGCAGGGGAAGCATGGCCTGAATGATCTGGATCGGTCCGAATACGTTGACCTCGTACACGCTGCGGATCTCTTCGATCGTCTGCTGACTTGGCACATTGCCGCCCGCGCCGATACCCGCATTGTTGATCAGCACGTCAAGCGAAGACGTCTGCGCAGCGATTTCTTCAGCCGCCGACGCGATTGTCGCCGCGTCGGCGGCATCGATGCGGATATAGGCGGCTTCGATGCCTTCCTCGCGCAGGCTGCGCACCGCTTCGTTTCCTTTGCGTTCGTCGCGTGCGCCCAGGAATACGAAATAGCCCTGTTTGCCAAGCTGTCTGGCCGTTTCGTACCCGATGCCTTTGTTCGCTCCCGTAATCAATACCGTCTGCTTCTGCATATTCGTTGATCTCTCCCTCACAGGTTTCTCTAAGCTTCCGCTCCACCAAAGACTATTACTTGGAGTATGCTCCAGGTCAAGGTTTTTTTCGCAAAAAACCCGAATCGCTCCGCCCGCTTGCCCGGTAGGAAACCAAAAACGTCCGGCGCAGCCAGAAAAAGCCCGGGATGGACGCCCGGACCTTTTTTCGAAATGTTTTGATTTTGATTTTTCTAGAAACCGAAATCGAGCGTTTGCCCGGTCTCGCACCACGTCTTGATCGAGCTGAGTACCATCGGCCAGGCTCCATTCGAATTGGCAAAGCCCGGATGATTCTCGCTCCATTCGTCGTTGACCAGCGTCAGCTTGGTGCAGCTTCCGGACGGTTCCAGTTCGAAGGTGATCCGGGTGAGCAGTTCGGCATGGTTATCGTAATAGGAAGGTCCGGGATGTTCGGAATAACTCAGTCTGCGGCCCGGTTCGAATGCCAAGATCTCTCCGTACACATGCAGCGTCGACTCTCCTTCACTGCCGGGTCCCACGTATTCGAACGGGGCGCCCACCTCGAATGACGACTTGAGTTCCGACCCGAAAAAGGCGGCTTTCGTGCCTTCCGGCGAGGTCAGCGCTTCCCATACTTTTTCCGGCGATGCGTTTACGTAAGTCACATATTCCAGCTTCATTTCCACATTCCTCCCGCAGGTTTGTTAGGCAGACGGACCGGCATCCCGACTCTCGCGCCCGCCCTGTCCGCCGTGATACAATCAGTCTACGATGAGGAACAAACATTCGCCTAGTAAAAACGCGACAGGTGCCCGAACGGACTTTTCCAAGCTGCCCAGGAGGTGCAAAATGACGGATACAAACACATTCAACGCAGCCGGCATCCCCGCTCCCACGCCCGCCGGGGCGGCCGCGCGCTCGCCTTTTTACGATTCGTCCGAACCGGGACTCGGCGTACTGAACCCTTCGGCCGGACGGCGGCATTTCAGACTGCTCCGCTACGATCCCGCCCCGGAGCTGGCTCTGTTCGTGCGCCATTACTGGACGGTGGAGTGGGATCTGACGGACGTTCGGCCCTATGTGCAGGAAGTCGTGCCCAATCCGTGCGTGAATCTGGTGATCGAGCCGGGGCGCACGTTCTGCTTCACGCCTACGACCGAGAGATTCGCCAAGCCTTTGTCGGGACAAGGCAAAGTGTTCGGCGTCAAATTCCGGCCCGGCGGTTTCTATCCGCTGCTGCGCGAACCGCTCTCGCCGCTCGCCGGCCGGCCGATTCCCGTCGAACGGATCATTGCCGCCACAGGAACGGAGTTGGAAGAAGAACTGCGTCTGCGGAGCAGCGAAGAAACGGTGCTGCTGATGGACAGGCTGCTGCTCGCCGCCAATCCCCGCCCCGACGCCGAAACGGAGCTGCTGCACCGGATCACGGCCGACATTGCCGGAGACCGGGAGCTGACGAAGGTCGATCAGCTGTGCGAACGGTTCGGTATCGAGAAACGTACGCTCCAGCGCTTGTTTAACCGCCGCGTGGGCCTGAGTCCCAAATGGGTCATCCGGCTGCACCGCCTGCAGGAAGCGGCCGAAGCCCTGGACCGGGGCGCAAGCGGCGCCTCCCGGACTACCCTGCTGCATCTGTCGCACGAACTCGGCTACCATGACCAGACCCATTTCGGCAAAGACTTCAAGACGGTGGTCGGGGTGACGCCGGAGATGTACGCGCAGGGAATGAAGCGCTGAGTGTCCCCGCTTCGATTTCTTTTACGGTTTTTGAGCCGCGCGAATATAAGTATCGAGAAATTCATTGCCGAACTTCCCGTCGGGATCGTATTTGTAGATCAATTCCCGAAATTGCGGCAGCTTCTCAAACTGACCCTGCAGGGTACCTTCCGGTACCGTAAACAGCTTGCCCCAATGCGGACGGGCGTTAAACGGCGCCAGCGCTTCTTCAAGAAGCGGCAGTACACGCTCAACCGCCTGCCAGTCGTCCCGCCACGTGAAGTGGAGCGCTGCCGAAGGCTGATTGTAAAAAGGACTCAGCCACAAATCGTCCGCGGCGATCGTGCGTACCTCGCTGACAAAAAGAAGCGGCGCAAGATGTTCCCGCAGCCCGTGAACGGCAAGAACCGCTTCGTACACGTGCTCCCGCGGCATCAAGTATTCGCTCTGCAGCTCCTGGCCGGCACTCGGCGTAAACTCCATGCGGAAATGCGCGAGCCGTTCATGCCACATCCCCGGCCTGCCGAGCTGCTCCGTGCAGTTTTCCGTCTGCATGTCCGGCAGCGGATGCAGGGGAGCCGACGCAGGCACCGCCCCGTAATAATCCGTACGGCCTTCATAGCTTGCTCCGTCTTCTTCCCGGCATTTTGTCCATACCTGGTGAAATGCCGGCTGCTGCCAATCCGTAAACAGGCTTACGCTGTATGCGCCCGAGAAGATGCTCTCCGCATGTACGGCAAGCTGCGAAAACGGCAGGTTTTCGTAGACAAACTGCCTCACCGTATAAGCCGGCACCACTTTCAACGTCAGCTTCGTCACAATGCCGAGCGCTCCGAGATTCACGACGACGCCGGCAAACTCCCGGTCGCCGCGACTGAAGGTATGCAGCTCTCCGTCCGCGCCCACCAGTTCGATCGCTTCCACCGCGGCCGCCAGGCTCGCGTTGCCACTGCCCGAACCGTGCGTCGCCGTGGCTACGGCGCCCGCGACCGTGATATGGGGCAGCGAGGCCAAGTTATGAAGGGCATAGGAGGTTTCGCTGAGCGCCGCACACAGTTCCCCGTACGCGATTCCCCCTTCGACCGTGACCGTACCGCGCTCCTCGTTCAATTCCAGCATACGGTTCCAATGCCGCAGCGAAATAAACACGCCATGCGTGTCCGTGATTGAATTAAAAGTATGCCCGCTGCCCGAAATCTTGATTTGACGGTGTTCTCTGACCAGCTGCTGCAGATGTTCCATGCTTTCCGGATAGATCCGTTCGGTTGCGCCGTACGTAAAGTTGCCGGCCCAGTTTTGATAACCCATTCCATGCCCTCCTTAAGAAATATTCTAGTTTCAGGTTAGCATACGGATGAAAAAGATTGGGCGGCTTTCGGATAAAAGTTTGCCGCCCCCGACGAAACGTATGCCGAATCGGCTTGTCGTCGGAAGGACACCCGAGTAAAAAGGCAACAATCAGGAGCGCCCCCCATGGTATAAAGTAAACAGGGTGGCCACCCCTACTCGATCCGCGAAAGGAACAACCAGCATGCCCAATGGAGAAACCGGGAAATTAAGCGGGAAAACGGCTTTGGTTACAGGCGCCAGCCGAGGAATCGGCCGCGCCATCGCACTGCGTTTGGCTTCGGAAGGTGCGCTTGTGGCGGTCCATTACGGCCGCAGCACGCGGGAAGCCCAAGAAACGGCGAACCTCATTACCCAACAAGGCGGCCGGGCTTTTGCACTTGGGGCCGAGTTAAGCCATATGGGCGAAATTCACCGTCTGTATACGATGCTGGACAAAAAACTGCAGGAGCACACCGGCGCCAAGACCTTCGATATTTTGGTGAACAATGCAGGGATCGGGCGGGCGCTCCCCTTCGAAGAAACAACGGAAGAAATCTTGGAAGAAATACTGTCGATCAACGTGAAAGCCCTGTTCTTCGTCACGCGCGAAGCGTTAACCCGACTGCGAGGCGGCGGCCGGATCATCAATATTTCCTCGTTCGTCACCCGCTCCGCATCGCCGACAGCCATGGCTTACAGCTTGTCCAAAGGCGCCGTCAACACGTTTACGGTTGCATTGGCCCAGCAGTTGGGAGCACGCGGCATCACGGTCAATGCCATCATGCCCGGCTATACGAATACGGAGATGAACGCTTCCGCAGTCAACGACCCCGCGACGAATGCCAGTGTTGCGGCGATGTCCGCGCTTGGCCGCTGGGGCGAGCCCGAAGACATTGCCGATGTCGCCGCTTTCCTGGCCTCTTCGGACAGCCGGTGGATAACCGGCCAGCTTGTGGACGCAAGCGGCGGTTCCGCCCTGTAATCAAGCCCTTATGGAATCATCCAGCCGCACTTCCTTCGTGGGTCGGGTCTGTTGACCCGGACGCGATACCGGGAGTGCGGCTTTTTCTTTCCATCTTGAGGCGCATCGGTTAGAATAGTTTCCAAACGCACCCAAATCGAAAGGTGGAATTCTTTTGTCCCGCAACATTTTCTCCCGCGTTACTTCGGATCTCTCGGGGATGTCCGACAAGTGTAAGGTTATCCCTCCGTCCGATTTTGCAACCTGCCAGGCTCAAGCCTACATTTTTACCGAAATGAACGAGAAGCTCTACTTCCTGCTCAAGTCGGCCAAAGACGAATACGCCTTCACCAACATCGGCCTGATCCATGTCGACGGAGAGAAAGCGATCAGCAGCAAGCGGCAGATTCTTCGCTACAATTATTTCGAACATACGCCTACGAATGTCATCTTGGAAACGGCGGGCACGGCGGATTTGGATGTGGAGATCAAGTTCGCCATGGGGCAGGTATTCTCGATCGACGTGGTCAAAGCTCATCTGGACCCGCTGATTGCCCTCTATAAAATCCTCACCCTGATCGGCATGACCAAAACGGAGTATGCGCGCCACTGGGCGTTGGTCGAACGCAGTTTCGAGCACAGCCGCGATGCCGTAGGCCGTCTCTCGGGCACGGGCAGCGCAAGTTCGGAATATCGGTCCATTCTCCAGCATGCCCAGTCAGAACTGCTCGCCGCATACGACAAATACCATCCCCAGGAATACGACGCGGCTTTTGAACTGTATCTTTCCTGAGAAGAATCCTCCCTTACATAATGCTTTTCCCCTAACCGGAGCGACTGACGTTTGGCTGTAAGCCGTATCCTGTCGAACAATTAGGAGGGTTTCTATGAGAGCCGTGATTTGTACCCGCTATGGACCGCCGGAAGTCCTGCAGATCAAAGAACTGGAAAAACCGATGCCAAAAGATCATGAAGTCTTAATCAAAGTCTCGGCGGCCACCGCGCATATCGGCGATACCCGAATCCGCAAAGCCGACCCGTTTCTGGTCAGAATCGTGTTCGGCATGCTCAATCCCCGCAAAAACTTGATCCTGGGGCTGGAAATCTCCGGCGTAATCGAAGCGGTTGGGAAAGATGTGCAGCAGTTCAAAGCGGGCGACGAGGTGTTCGGACTTACGGGATTCAGCGGAGGTTATGCGGAATACATCTGCCTGCCCGGAACCGTGGAACCAGGAACCGGACAGAAGAAAGGCATGATTGCCCGAAAGCCCGCCCATTTATCCCACGAAGAAGCGGCCGTCGTTCCGTCGGGAGCCTTGACCGCTTTGAAAAATTTGCAAAAAGCGCAGATTCGGGCGGGCCAGCATATTCTGATCCACGGAGCCTCCGGCAGCCTGGGAACGTATGCCATCCAGCTTGCGAAGGATTACGGAGCGGAAGTCACGGCGGTGTGCAGTCGAAGCAACATCGAACTCGTCCGGTCGCTCGGAGCGGACCGGGTGATCGATTATACGGCGGAAGATTTCACCGCCTCGGACACCCGCTACGACATCGTGTACGATGCGGTCATCAAAGCCAAACCGGCGCAGTGCCGAAAGATCCTGAAGCCGAACGGCGTTTTCGTCAATAACAGCCGACTGTCGAAAATGGAAGAAGCCGATCTGCTGTTTGTCAAAGGCCTGCTCGAAGAAAACAAACTGAAGCCGGTCATCGATCGGACTTACCGGCTGGAGGATATTGTCGAAGCCCATCGATACGTGGATACCGGACGCAAAAAAGGCAATGTAGCCCTGACGCTGGGATAAAAAAGGAGACATGAAAACGATCATGCGCAGCATCAACGCCCACCACTGCAGCTTGAATATTCGGTACGATCTGCCCGATGCCGTCTGGAAGGCCGTCGGCGAACTTTACGAGCGGATGCCGGGATGGATCGGATACGTACAGGGCATCCCGCATTGGTTCGGTCAAGAAGAAGACGAGATCCGGATCACGGCTTCGGTCGAACCGGGCGGATTGTGTATGGAGGCGCGGATGGACGGGGAGAGCTGGCAGTCCTGGATCGGGCTTTTTAAGACAGAAGCTTCGAAGGTGCTGGGATTCAAGGTCGAGGATCCGGAGGATGAGCAAATCCCCGAATCGCCCATGATCGAACAGTTAAGAACGGAAGAATAGTTGGAAACAGACTTCGTTGCATGCAAAAAAAGGCCCCGGCTTTTGTGTGCCGGGGCCTTTTTTTGTGTTCTTTTTCCGCTATGGCGGTTCGGCCAAGTTCTTTTAACGCCCTCTCGCGGCTTCCTGCGCCTTCAGCTCTTCGAGCAGCTTGTCGCCTTCGACGTCGAGGTTCGGAAGGATGCGGTCGAGCCATTTCGGCAGCGCCCATGCTTTGTCGCCGAACAGCGACATGACGGCCGGAACGAGCGTCATCCGGACCACGAACGCATCGATCAGGATACCGACCGCAAGAGCGAAGCCAATCTGCTTGATCATGATATCGTGCGTGAAGATAAAGCCGGCAAACACGGCGACCATGATGACCGCGGCCGCCAACACCACACGGCTGGACTGACCGTAGCCGTGGATGACGCTGTCGCTGCCCCGGCGCCCGTGCACGTAGGATTCACGCATGGACGAGACGAGGAAGACCTGATAGTCCATCGCCAAGCCGTACAGAATACCGGTCACCAGGATCGGCAGGAAGCTCAGAATCGGGCCCGCCGTATCAAACGCGAACAGGTCATGCGCCCAGCCCCATTGGAACACGGCAGTCGTGATGCCGAACGTTGCCAGGATGCTGAGCAGGAAGCCGACGGTCGCTTTGATCGGTACGACGATCGAGCGGAACACCAGCAGCAGAATGATCAGCGACAGCACGACGATAATGCCTACGTAGATCGGGAACACTTCGGCCAGCTTCGCCGACATGTCGATGTTGACCGCCGTAACGCCGGTCACGCCGAGCGTGATGCCGTTATCGGTCGCAAGCGCCGAGTGGTCGTCGCGCAGCGTCGTCACGAGGTCGCGCGTCTCGGCGTCGTTCGGTCCGGTCTTCGGAATGACGCTGAAGAGCGCCAGTTTGCCGTTCTCGCTGATCCCGAGCGGCGAGACGACCGAGACGTTGTCGACCTGCTGAATCCCCTGGGTCAGCGCGCCGAGCGTCTGCGGCGTGACATCTGCGCCGTTCGCCGATTCCGCGACGATCAGCAGCGTGCCGTTGAAACCTTCGCCGAAGCTCTCGGAGATCGCGTCGTAGCTCTGGCGCTTGGCCGTATCGAGATCGGCCGAAGCCGCGGACGGTATGGCCAGATCCATTTTGGCAGCCGGAATGGCCGCGATGCCGAGAACGATCACGCTCAGCAGAATGACCGGCCAGCGGAATTTGATCACGCCGTGAATCCAGCGGGCTTGGGTCTGCTTCTGTGCGCGGACAGCCCGCATAGCGGTATTCTTTTCGCGCGTTTTGCGGGAGCAAATGCGCTCGCCGATCAGACCGAGCAGCGCCGGCAGCAGCGTAAGTGCGATCAGAACGTTGATGAGCACGGTCACCGAAGCGACCAGCGCCATCGCGCTCAGGAAGCCGATACCGATCACCAGCAGACCGCACAGCGCGATAATGACCGTAAGTCCCGCGAAAAACACGGCGCTGCCCGCCGTACCGATCGAACGGCCGGCCGCTTCTTGCGCACTCAATCCCTGATCGAGAATCAAGCGGCGCTGGCGGTTGATAATGAACAGCGCATAATCGATGCCGACCGCAAGACCCACCATCAGCGCAAGAATAGGCGTGATGGAACCCATATTGAAGAAACTGGAGAATGCGTACGCGCCTCCGACCCCGATGCCGACGCCGAACAGAGCGACGACAAGCGGCAGGCCCGCGGCCACGACAGAACCAAGCGTCATGATCAGCACGATCGCGGCCACGACCAGGCCGTAAATTTCGTTGGTGCCGACCGGGATGTCGAGCGGCAGCAGCGATTCGCTCGGCAGCGCTGTAACGCCCGTCTCGCTCGCTACATCTTCAACCGTCTTTATGACCGATTCTTTGACTTCATCGGACACGGCGGACTGCTGAACCGTGAACTGGAACTGGAACAGCGCCGCGCTGCCGTCGTTTGCGATCGTCACGCCGATGACCGGCATGCCGTCCACGACGAGCGGCGTGTACGGCGGCTGTTCGGCGCCGGCTCCCTGCTGTGCATCGGTATCGCCGCCGGCGGCTCCTTCGGCCGCTCCGGCTTCGCCGGCTTGGGCGGCACCCGCGCCCTGCTGGGCGTCGGCGTTATCCCCGGCAGCTGCGCCGGGGGTCTGGCCCGCCGCGGAAGCTGCGTCGCCCGCGGCACTCGGCTGCGCGGCGGCATCGCCCGCGCCGGCGGCTCCTGCATCCGCGCTTTCACCCGCAGCCGCTTGAGCGGCCTGCGCCTGGGCCATGGCCTGCGCGGCCAATTCGGGCGCGTTCAGGATCTGGTCGAGGCCGTAGACTTCGTCGGCCGCTTCCTTGATCGCCGCCAGACGCTCCGGCGTATTCAGGCTTTCGCCTTCGGGCGCGACGAACACGACGCTGCCCTGCCCGCTGGAAGCTTCCGGCTGCACTTCGGCCAACTGGTCAAGCACTTTTTGCGACTCCGTGCCTTCGATCTTCATCTCCGAACTTACGCTTACTCCGTTGATGCCCAGCATCGCGATGACGATCGCCAGAACGGCGACCCATCCCCCGATAAACAACCAGGGCTTGCTGTATGCCGATCTGCCGATTTTATACAAAAACTTGGACACTAGAGCTCGCTCCTTCTATTCGCGCATCGGACCTCTCCGATCGTCAGAATCCGTTTTTCAAATAATTGAACGTGGTCTGCAAAAACTCTTCGAACGTCGCTTCCCCCGGCCCGCCGGCCTGTTCTTCTCCCGGAATCCGTACGTTCTCCCCTTCCAGAATCGACAGCACGGCCCCGAAGACCGCTCCCGCCAGAATATGCGTGTAGCCCGGCGGATAATGCCCGGCGTAATTGCGGTCCAGTTCTTCCTGGGCCGCTTTTTGCAGCCGCTGCAGAACGATTAATACGTACGGCTCAAGCGTAGGGTAATCGCGGGCCATCCGCAGCAGCTGCCGCAGATTGCGCAGCAGCTCCGCCGTGAACTGCATCCTCGACCACTGTTCAAGCGCTTCGAGCGGAGCCATCCCGTCCGGGACTTCCACTTCCTGCAGCACATCGCTTCGGCCGCTGCTCAGCGAGAGAACCGCCATCGCCACCGCTTCTTCCTTGCACGAAAAATGATTGGCGAACGTGCGCCGGGAATACCGCGCGCGCTGCACCGCGTCTTCGATCGTGAAGCCGTCCAGACCTTTTGCGACAGCCAGCTCGTAACAAGTGCGGGCCAGCACATGCCAGGTTTCTTCCTTTTTCATATCGCGCAGACTTTGTTTGGTCATCCGCCCTCTCCTTTCTACACTGCACCTTTTCAATCTTTTACAGAAACAGCTGAAAGTAAGCATAACATTTCATTGCCCAATGCGCAAAGTTTCCCGATCGGAACCGAATTTCGCTTTTTGACGTCGATTCGTTATACTCGGTTTCAAGAAACAGCTTGTTTGAAGAAGGAGACCCTTATGCAGCCGATCCGAACCGAACGATTGCTTTTACGGAATTTCGCCAAAAAAGACGCCCCGCATCTGCTGGAGTACGCGGCGAATCCGCAGGTGAACTGTTTTTTGGACGAGAAAGTTCCCGATCTGGAAGCCGCCGTATTAAAAGTCACCGAGAACAGCCGCGACGATTCCCATATCGCCGTCTGTCTCCAAAAAGACGACCGCTTGATCGGCGAATTGTTCGCCATCAAGGAAGAACCGGATACGTATTCCGTCGGCTGGAACTTCAATCCGCGCTGCGAAGGCCAGGGATACGCCGGCGAAAGCTGTCGTGCCCTGCTGCACTATCTGTTCACGCAGATGAACGCCCGGAGACTGTACGCTTACGTCGAAGACGACAACCGCAGGTCGCAGCAGCTGTGCGAACGTCTGGGCATGCGCCAAGAAGGACTGTTCCTCGAATTCGTCTCGTTCACTTCGCACCCGGACGGAACGCCCAAATACGAGAACACGTTCCAATACGCACTGTTGAAACAGGAATGGCTGTCCGCCCGGCAGGTCGACTGAACGAAGAAGCCGCCTCGGACCGAATCCGGCAGCCGCCGCAAACGACAAAAAACCGGGAATCCGACTTGGGTCGGTCCCGGTTCTTGGCGTGCTATTTTTATCTGCTGAGGCTCCGTGAGCGTTGGGTCAGCGGCCCTGCGACGCGCCTTTGCCTTCTTGAGCAGCAGCTGCGGGCTTAACGGAAGCATCGCTCTTCGTCTCCCGCGCCGTCAGTCCCTGCGGTTTGCCTGTAAATCTGGCGACCAGAGCGCCGCCGATTCCGCCGACAACGGCGGGCAGCAGCCAGCCGAGACCCAGCGAATGAAACGGAAGAATCTCGCCGAACAGCCGCTCGACCGCAGCGATCTCGAATCCTGCCGCTTTGAATCCGTCGAACAGGCTCACGAGAAAGGTCAGCAGCATCGTACCCTGGTACACTTCGTTCCGCCCTTTGAACAGCGGATGCACAAAGGTCAGCAGCACCAGCGCGATTACGAGCGGATACAGCATCATCAGTACGGGAACGGAGAACTTGATCAGGCCGTTCAGACCGACGTTCGCCACAAGCGCACTGAACACGGCCAACGAGACGGCAATCTTTTTGTAGGAAAACTTCGGAAACAACCCATGGAAAAACGAGGCGCAGGACGTAATCAGACCGACGCTTGTCGTCATGCAGGCTACCGTAATCATGAGTCCCAGCAGCACGGAGCCGTACGCGCCGAAATAATGCGACGAGACGGCGGCCAGAACGTCGGCGCCGTTGCCGAGCACCCCAAGCTTGCCGACGCTCGACGCGCCCATATAAGCCAGCGACGTATAAATAAAGGCCAGCAGCGCGCCCGCGATCAGGATCGCTTTGGCGCAGGCGCCCATGAGCGATCTGCGTCCGGTGACGCCGCGGTCTTTGAGCGCGTTGACGATAATGATGCCGAAGATGGTCGCCGCAAGCGCATCCAGGGTCAGATAACCTTCCTGGAACCCTTTGAAAAAGGAATGCGAGGCGTAGCTCGGGTCCGGCGCTTCGAACTTGGCGATCGGATAGATCAGCGCCGCCGCGACCAGCACTCCGATAAAAGCCAGCTTCATAGGCGTCAGCACCCGGCCGACGATGTCGATAATCCGGGTCGGATTCAGCGACAGCAGGCAGGCGACGCCGAAGAATACCGTCGTGAAGATCGCCAGCGCCAGATGATGCGAATCGGCGGCCGGAAGCAGCGGCTTCACGCCGATCTCGAACGAGACGCTGCCGGTTCTCGGCATGGCGAAGAACGGTCCGATCGCCAGGTACAGCACGATCGCGAACAGCAGTCCGAACGTCGGATTGACGCGGCTCGACAGCGCGCGCAGATCGCGCTCGCCCGAGAATACGAACGCGGCGACGGCGATCAGCGGCAGACCCACGCCCGTAACGAGAAAGCCCGCATTGGCGGACCAAACGTTCTCGCCGGCCATCTGGCCGAGCATCGGCGGGAAGATCAGATTGCCCGCTCCGAAGAACAGGGCGAACAGCATGGAACCGAGAATGACAATAAAGGACAAAGGGGCTTTGTTTGACATCTTAAAAATCCTCCAACCGTGTACCGCCGCATATGAAATCTTGTCGATCAACCCTGTCTGCGGCCGAAACCGTCGAGTCCGATACGTATGCGGGGATGTTCGTATAGTCGTGCTCGGAATCGGGAATACGGCCGATCGCAGACGCAGCCTCCCATTTAGGAGCCGCCGCTTTGCAGTGCTTCATAGTAGGCATCGACCGCACGCAGCCAGTTGCTCCGGACCAAACGGCCGACCGCTTCCTTGTCGCCCCGCTCGAAAGCCTGCAAGATCTCTTCGTGCTCGTCGACCGATTCGGGGCTCAAGATGATCGAATTATGGAAGAACAGCCTGCGGATATGCGCCTGGAACGTCGAGATCGTGTTAGCGATATAGGGATTGTCGACCCGCTCGACGACGAAACCGTGAAACTCTTCATCCAGCTTGAGCGCATAATGATAATCGCCGCGTTCGAGCGCCTCGCCGAATTCGGCATTGATCCGTCTCAGCGACTCGATCTCCCCAGGCGAAACAAGCGGCAGCGCAAGCTCGGCGGCCAGCGATTGAAGCGCGGCCAGCGGCGGCAGAATCTTGGCGATATCTTCGCCGTTCACTTGGGTGACCTGCGTGGATACGCCGGGGTTCATCTCGACAAGGCCTTCGACATTCAACAGCTGCAGCGCTTCGCGCACCGGGGTCCGGCTGACGCCAAGCGCACTCGCCAGTTCTCCGTCATGGAGCTTCTCGCCCGGCTTGAGCGTTCCGTCGATGATCCATTCCTGAAGCTGCCGGAAAGCGCGCTGCTTGGCGGTAAGACGGTGCGGAACGGAAAATCCTGCTGGAATCGGCATGACGCCCTCCTTTATGACTCACATGTCTTAACAAGATTTTTATATTATAGGCTTCCTCTTTCGCACATGCAATATATTGCATACGCTTGCAGCGGATTTATTTCGACGATTCGGTTACATCTACGCCAAACGTTATATTCTCCGGGGTACAGACGTTCGCTCCCCCGTGTTATAATAGGCGGACGATAAAAACAGTACATTTACGGGAGACGATTACGGCATGGATGCGAACACGACGTTCACCGACGAACAATGGAATAATCTCGTTCAGGGCGTTGCGGAAGCTTTCGACGACCTGACGTTAAAAAGAGGCTTTCAATACGAGCGCATGGGCAGTATCGAGCAGCTTGCCCTCTCCGAAGACCGGCGTCTTGAAGCCGAAGTCAAAGAAGGGGCGGCCCTATGCCGGGTCGACCTGGCGCTCGATTCCCCCGGAGGCGGAAGCTGCGACTGCAAAGACCGCAAACCGTGCCGGCATATGGCCGCCGCCCTGATGAAGCTGGCCCGCCTGCGCGGCCGGCCCGTATCGGCGCTGGCGAATGCCAGCGCTTCGGCGTCCAAAGCCAAACGGGAAGCGGAAGAGGCGGCTTCGGGCACGGGCTTGGCGGAAGGCGGCGACGCCCGTGTGGCGGATACCGAAGGAAAAGGCAGCAGTGGCGGCGCGGCGGGCCGTGCGTCGATCGATTCATCGGCCGCCGAATCCGCAGACGGCGGACGGACGCCAAACGCCGCGCCGTCGATGCCGCCAAGGCGAAGCCCGGGCGGCATCGACGGCGACCCGGCCGCGGATCGAGCCGCTTCAAGCGCACCGGGGCGGCCGGACTTTGTGCCGGGAGATGCGGCGGAGAACCCGGCCGGCAGCCTGTCCGCCAAAAAGCCGGGTATTGAAGAAGCCGCCCTGCTTGCCGCATCCGGCATTTCGACCTGGAACCGGCGCTTCGAAGAAGCCGCTTCTTCGCTGTCCGGACGTACCCGCAACCCGAAGTTTGCGGAACTGACGCTCCAGCTCGTCTTCGCGGAAATGCCGCCGTTCCAACCCGGCATCGAAGCGCTGTACCGCTTGAACGCGCATCTGTTCGTGCTGCGGACCCTGAGCGCGCCGACCGGTTCCGGCCTGTCCACGCCCGGCTATTTCGCGCATCTGGCCGTGTCCGAGACCGCATCCGGCATGGAACGGATTCTGTCCGCTCCTCTTCCGGACCGGGACGACCCCCAGGTGCGCGAACGTCTCGGCGAGACGCTGCATTTCGTACGCAAGCAGATGCTGACCGAAGGCCGCGAACAGGATCTGTTCTCGACCTGCTACTATCGGCTGCTGACACGCTGGGCCGCGCCGGAAGCGGAACTCCACGTTCAATCGGGCAGGGACGAAACCGCAGGCGGCAGACCTTCCGAACCGGCAGTGGAAATGCCCGATTTGTTTGCGCTGGATCACGCCGGGCATTCGGACACGGCAGCCGATTCGGACAGTTCCGAAAGTTCGGCGGATACTCGCGCGCCGGCAACTCAGCCGGAGACCGATCCGGAGCAGCTCCGCCGGTTGGCGGAAGAACGCCGCGACTTTTACGAATCCGAACTGCAGTATCTGATGGACGAGGAACGGGAACTCGGACGCGCGCTCAACCGGCAGTCCTGGCTCGGAGCCAATGCCTGGAGCCGCTTCTGTCTCGGCCAGGATGACCGCGCGAGAAAGCTGCTGGAAGAAGCGGCGGACAAGCCGTATTTTTCGCCCAAAAAACTGCCGGACTTCCTCTCCCCTCCCGCGCGCGCAGGCGAATGGGAGCGGCTGGCGGACTGGCTGGAGACGTTCGGACCGCTGCTGGAACGCGCCCGCGCCAACCTCACGGACTACGGAAGACTCTGGGACCGGGCGGCCGAACATCTGCCGGATGCCGAAGGCCGCATGTGGGCCTCGCTGCGGGGGATGCTGCCGCACGCTTCCTCCCTCTATGAAGCCAAGCTGCTGGAACGGGGCAATTGGGAAGGCTGGATGGACTATCAGCTCTCGACCGGAGCGGAGCCGTCGGGCTTCAAGGTCTCGGACCTCGCTCCGATCGAGAAGAACGCGCCGGAACTGCTGCTGCCGTTCTACCATCAGGCCGCCGAGCGGCTGGTCGAACAGCGCAGCCGGGACGGCTACAAAGGCGCGGTCCGCCTGCTCAAACGGCTGGAGAAACTGTATCGGAAAATGAAGCGCGAAGACCGCTGGAATGCTTTTATGGAGTCGTTCAACGCCCGGTACGGACGGCTGCGGGCGCTTCAGGAAGAATTGAAGAAAGGAAAATTGATGCTATGAACGCAGTGATGGAGACCGTTACCGTACATGCCGTGCTGAGCGAATACGGCGATGCCCTGCTCTACGGAACCAAACCGACTTACGGCGCCGTGCCGGGGCTGTATTTCAAACAGCTGCTGTTTGCCCGCCACGAAGAATCGTTCTACGGCACGGAACTTACGATCCAGAGCAGCGGCGAGATGGATCTGGTGCTGCTGCCGGCGGAAATGGTGCTGTCGTTCTTCGCGGACCGGCCGCTGCTGAAGCATGTCGACTGGACCTTCGAAGGCGATGCGGAGCTGCTGGCGCAAAGCGCGCCCGCGCTTGCCGCAAGTATCGCGAAGCGGGCGTACAAACCGGACTTCGGCGCGTACCGCTCGGGCAAATTGCAGTGGAAATGGGACCGGCATATGCTCAAGGAACGCGGGCCCGCTTCGGTATTGGCCGCGCTCGACCGGGGCAGAATCCGCGCCGCGGGCGCCGAAGCGGGAGAACGCGAAACCCGCAAAGGAATGAGCAGCGAAGAAGCTTATGAAGAAGCGATGTTCGGCGGACGGGGCGAGGAAGAAGCCGAAGCCGAGGAATCGTTCATGGCCGGGCTGCGCGCCGCCTATTCGGCGGCCGTATTCCAGCGCCGCTACGGTTCGGAACAGGCGGCGCTCGATCTGCGCCGCGAGCATCCGAAGCTGTTCGACCGCGGCGCTTCGGCGGCCGGACTGGACGAAGACGCGTGGCTGATCGCGGTCGGCTGGCGCGAAGACGCCATGCCGATGCGTCCGGTCGTCCGGTTCCTCGAACCGGACGAAGATCAGGCCAACTGGAGGCTGGAACTGGCCCTCCAAGGCAAGAAAGACGAGACGTCGCTCGTCCCGATCACCCTCTCGGATTCGGGCCTTGCGGCCGGCAAATGGCCTTCGGCCTGGGAGAAATATGTGCGCGAACGAAGCGCGGAATGGCTCAAGAGCCTGCGGACCGGTCTGCCGACGCCGCGCGTGGCACCGGGTCCGGATATTCTGTGCCGCACGATGAGCGGGCCGGAAGCCTGGCAGTTCCTGACGAAGGACAGCCCGCGGCTGCTGGACGCCGGATGGCGGGTGCTGCTGCCGGCCTGGTGGCAGGCGGCGAGCAAGAAGAAGCCCAAGCTCAAGGCGCGGGTCAAGGAAGAAGAAGGCGGCGACGAGAAGAAGAAGGGCGGCAAGTCCGTCTTCGGACTCGATTCCGTCCTGAACTTCGATTGGCGCATCGCGATCGGCGACGCGGAATTCAGCGAAGAAGAATATCTGGAACTTGCAGCCCGCAACGAGCGGCTCGTGCAGTTCCGCGGCGAATGGGTCGCGCTCGACCCGGTGCTGCTGACGCAGATCAGCCGCGCCATGAACGGGCTGGACAAGTCCCGCGGCTTGTCGTTCCAGGATATCCTTCAGCTGCAGCTGCTCAAAAAAGCCGAAGAAGACGGCGAAGCGGAAGAACGCGCCAAAGCCGACGCGAACGCGCGGCTGGAGATCGAAGTGCAGCTGACCGGCCATTTGGCGTCGCTGATCGACCAGCTCGGCCAAAAAGACGCCTGGCCGGAGATCGATCTGCCCAAAGGGCTGCACGCGCAGCTGCGGAACTACCAGCGCGAAGGCTTCGGCTGGCTGGCTTTCCTGCGCCGGCTTGGCCTCGGCGCCTGCCTGGCCGACGATATGGGCCTCGGCAAGACCGTGCAGCTGATCGCCTATCTGCTGCATGTCAAAGAGAGCCGCGCCGCGGAATTCGCGGCCGGACGTTCGCCGCGCGGCGGCACACCGGCCGCAGCGGGGCAGCCGCCGGGACGCGAAGCGTCCGGCACGGCGGCTTCCGGCGCCTATGCGGATGCCCGGACGCCGTCCGCCGCAGAAGTTCGCGGCACCGGCGCGGCGCAGCCGCGCTCCGCTTCGGCCGGGCCGGCCGCTTCCGGCTGGCTCCCTAAGGACGATGGCATCATCCGTCCGGGTTCCTATCCGCTCGAAGCCTCCCTGATCATCTGCCCGACGTCCCTGCTGGGCAACTGGCAGAAGGAGATCGCCCGCTTCGCGCCGGAACTTCGCGTCATGCTGCACTACGGCAGCGGACGCCGGACCGGCGAAGCGTTCGCCGCGGCGGCTTCGGACGCCGACGTCATCCTGACGTCCTACGCGACGTCCGCGCTCGACCAGGATCTGCTGCGCGGCTTCAACTGGCTGACCATCTGCCTCGACGAAGCCCAGACGATCAAGAACGCGCAGACCAAACAGTCCACCGCGATCCGCAGCTTCCGCGCGCTGCACAAGATCGCGCTGACCGGCACGCCGATCGAGAACCGGCTGTCCGAGCTGTGGTCGATCTACGACTTCATGGTGCCCGGCTATCTCGGCGGGCCCAAAGCGTTCCAGGACCGGTTTGCCAATCCGATCGAGAAAGAGCAAAACGAAGAAAAAATCGGCGAGCTGCAGAAGCTGGTCAAGCCGTTCATGCTGCGCCGCAAAAAGAAAGACCCGAATATCCAGCTCGATCTGCCGGAGAAAAACGAGATGAAGACGTATATCCATCTCACCCCGGAGCAGAGCGTCCTGTACGAGCAGGTCGTCAAGCAGCTGCTCAAAGAAATGCCGCAGCTTGAAGGCATGAAGCGCAAAGGCGCGATCCTCTCCGCGCTGACGCAGCTCAAGCGGCTGTGCGACCATCCCGCGCTGACCGCGGGCGAATCGACCGCTTCCGAGCCGGAAGAAGCGCCGGATCTCGATACGCTGATCGAGCAGTCGGCCAAGCTGTCGCGGCTCGTAGCCATGGTCAAAGAACTGCGGGCCGAAGGCGAACGCTGCCTGATCTTCACCCAGTACATCGGCATGGGCGAAATGATGCAGCGCGTCCTGAGCGAAGAACTCGGCGAGAACGTGCTCTATCTGAACGGCAGCACGCCAAGAACGATGCGCGAGCGCATGATCGAGCAGTTTCAGGCTCAGGATCAGCCCGCCGGCGAGACGACGGCCGTCTTCATCCTATCGCTTAAAGCGGGCGGCGTCGGCCTCAACCTTACGGCGGCCAACCACGTCTTCCACGTCGACCGCTGGTGGAACCCGGCCGTCGAGAACCAGGCGACCGACCGGGCGTACCGGATGGGCCAGACCAAGGATGTCCAGGTCCACAAGTTCATCTCGATCGGCACGCTGGAAGAGCGGATCGACGATATGCTGGAGAGCAAGCAGCAGCTCAGCGACAGCGTCATCGCCGGCTCCGAAGGCTGGATCACCGAGCTGTCCGACAACGCGCTGCGCGATCTGTTCACGCTGCGTCAGGGCTGACCGGGGCTGCGAACAACCGGCTATACTGCGAAAAAAAGCCCTGCGGCGGATTATCCAGCCAAGCGCTTACGTTTCTTGATCCGCCGATTCGTATCCGCCCGGCCCGAATTCGCAAATGTGTGCATTTCGACCACATTTTCAGGTTAGAATGTCTTTTTCATACGAAATGTTGTCGTTTTGATCAATTTTTCGCTCGAAAAAGTTCAAACATTAAGGAAATCGGCAAAAATGCGAGCAAAATGATCACTTTTTTGCGTACCGGATCGAATTTCCCTGAAAAAGCGTTCATCCCGACAACTTTTACGGATCTCTCGGCTCTTGGCTGAACGATTCCTTATCCCTATTCATTCCCGTACCTGTCTGCCGATCTTTAGCCCAATCCCGACATAAGGAGCCTTATCCCATGACTCAATCGGAACATCTGTCTGAACCCATCCTCGCGTACGAGGTTCCCCAGCCCGACGAATATATCGAACTTCGCGTCGCGGCGGGCATGAGCACCCGAACGCCGGAAGCGGCACGAAACGGCCTGCCCAATTCCCTGTTTGCCGTCACCCTGCGCGAAAAAAGCGGCCGGCTTGTCGGGATGGGACGCGTACTCGGCGACGGCGGCTGCGCCTATATCGTCTCCGATATCGTCGTTCACCCGTCCATGCAGCGCCGCGGCCTCGGCCGACGCGTCATGGCGGAAATCGAGCGGTATCTGGAAGACAACGTGCCTCCCGGCTCGTTCGTCAGCCTGATCGCCGATACGCCGGCCGACGCGCTGTACCGTCATTTCGGTTTTATCGACACGGCCCCGGCTTCGGTCGGGATGTACCGGCCGAGCCGGCCGAAAGCCTGACCGAAGCCACGGCCCCTTGCGGGGTCGAATCGGGATCGGATCGACCTGCACTCCGTTTTTGATTACGCCAAAAACCCCCGGCATCGCGGATTCTTGTCCACTGCCGGGGGCTTTTTTGTTCGAGACTGATGATGCCGTAAATCGGAAGCGCCGGCCGGAAAACACTACGGCAGTCCGATTCTCCCCGAAGCCGCCTTTCGCTCCTCCGGGCCGGATTCCTTACAGTTCCGCCGCCACCCCGAAATGATCCGATACCACCGGGCCGTTTCGCCCATCCAGTACGACTTCAGACTTCTTCGCGGCGACCGGAGCGCTCGACAGGATATAGTCGATCCGCAGCGGGCGTTCGTTGTCGGACCAGCCGGCGATCGCTTTGAGCACGGTCGAGCCTTCATCCTTTTCCGCGGCCGCCGTGTGCAGGTCGCACCAGCCGCGCTCCATGACGTAATCGTAGCCTTCGCCGCGGATCTGCGCCACGTTGTTCAGATCGCCGAGCAGATACAGCGGTTCGCTGCCGGCCCGAAGTTCCGCCAGAACTTCTTCTGTCCGGTCCCACTGCCCGCGGAAAGGTTCGATCCCGTCGTTCCACCAGCCGTAGTGTCCGCTTGCCAGCCAGAACGGCCGGTCCGCCTGCGCCTGCTCCGACGTCCGCACGACAAGCAGACGCCGGGTCTTATGATTATCGTACTCTTCCAGCGCCGATACCCGGGCACAGAACGCTTCCGTGATCGGCATCCGGCTCAGTACGGCCAGCCCTTCGTCGTAGCGTCCGAATGTGGCGTGCGCCGGAATCCAGGTCCAGTAATAAGGGGTCGTCAGGCGTTCCAGAATCGCCAGCACAAAATGCCCTTCGCGAATGACCACGCCTTCTTCTCCTTCCGTGTACCGCTCCATGAGCGGGCCGGAGGCCGGCGCACCGTTCATAGGCTGGTTGATTTCCTGCAGCGCGACGGCATCGAATCCCCGCCGCTCGATAAATTCGGCCAGTTGGCCGATCTTCTCCAACTGGTTCTCTTCGTGCCACGAATGGGCATTCAATGTCAGCAATTTCATCGCGATCCCCCGCATTCTCAAGTGTTCCGTATCGTTTCGACTCTATTAGTGTATCATACCGTTTCCCCAAGGCCGGAAAGATCCGGCAAACGCATGACTGCGGATAAAAAGAAAACCGCAGCGCAAAAAACCGGCAGCGCGCGTTTTGAAGAATTCCGATTCTTGAACAGAACGGTATTCCCGAAACGCGGCTGCCGGTTTTTTCGCAGTCCTGCGGCACATCTTTCTACCTATTCCCATTGAATCCTAACGGCTTTGTTCAATCTGCGAAGCATCCGGCGGAAGCATCGGCCGATAAGCGACCGGCGACGACAGCACGACGGAAGTCTGCACGGTACCGAAGTCCATCAGCCGGTCGACCAGCTCGCGCAGGCCCGGCGTACCGACAACGGCAGCCTGGATAAAGTGACTGGCATGCCCCGTTACCCGATGGCACTCGACAATGTCTTCCTGGGTCTGCGCCCACTGCTCAAACTGCTGCGGGGTTACGCGCAGATCGGCAATCTGGATCACCAACTGGGTATCCCGACCGACTGCCTGCGGCGATACTCTTGCGGTGTACCCTTCAATGACTCCGCGTTCTTCGAGCCGGTGCAGCCTTTCGGCTACACTCGGACGGCTCAGCGACAATTCGTTCGACAGAGAAGTTACGTTCATGCGTGCATTTTGCTGCAGCAATCTCAGAATCTTTACATCCAAAGCGTCCAAGCCCCATCACCCTATTCCGTATTGCTAATTTAAGCGGTGAAACGTTTCTCTAGCATATCATTCCCGGATAAGAAAACGGTATCCGACTCCCGGTTCAGTTACGATCAGCTCCGGCTGGGACGGGTCTTCCTCCAGCTTCTTGCGCAGATGCCCAATGTAGATCCGCAGATAATGGCTGTCGCCTTCGTCGTGCCGGCTGCCCCATACCTGCTGCAGCAGCTGGCGCTGGGTCACGACTTTGCCCGCATGGGACGCCAGCGCCTTGAGCAGGTCGTATTCGGTCGGCGTCAGCTTGATTCGTTCGCCGTTCAGCTCGACGATCCGCTGCGCCAGGTCGATTGCCAGGTTTCCGCTGCGAATAACCGGCTCCTCCGCCGACTTGACCGTATGGCGCAGCGCGACGCGGATCCGCGCGACCAGCTCGCCCATCCCGAACGGCTTGGTTACGTAATCGTCGGCTCCCGCATCCAGCGCGGCGATCTTGTCTTCTTCCCGGTCTTTGGCCGTAAGCACGATGACCGGAACGCCCGACCATTCCCGGATGCGTTCCAATACCTGCATCCCGGCCAGGTCCGGCAGACCCAGATCCAAGACGATCAGCTCGGGAGCATGCATCGACGCCTGCAGCACGCCTTCTTCCCCCGTTCCCGCTTCATGCACCGCATAACCGTGCGCCGCCAGCGTCACCCGAAGCAGCTTGCGGATCTGGGGTTCGTCGTCCACGATCAGGATGCGCGTCCCCGCTCCGTTCTCATTCGTCATCGCTCATTCCCCTCTCTGAGCCGGGCCGAAAGTCATGCTCCGCATCCGGCAGTTTCGGCGCAGCCGCGGCAGGCAGCCGAATCGCGACGATCGTCCCGGCTCTGCCGTCCGTTCTTGGCTCCGCGGATATCGTACCTTCGTGCAGATCGACGATGCCTTTGCAGATCGCCAGACCCAGGCCCGTTCCCGCGACATGCCTGGTCGAATCGGACCGGTAAAATTTCTCGAAAATCCGCTGCCGCTCTCCTTCCGGAATCCCCGGTCCTTCGTCCGAAACGGACAGGATCAGCATGCCGCCCTGCGTCCGCGCTTCGATGCCGATCGTGCTGCCGTCCGGGCCGTATTTGATCGCATTGCCGAGGACGTTGCCGAGCACCTGCTCCAGCAGCACTTCGTCGCCCCGCACCATCGGAAGGTCGTCCGGAATACGCAGCGACAGCTGCCGGCTTCCGCGAATATCGCGAATTTGCGAGAGCGCCACCCCGATCAGATCCTGCACGTCGCACCATTCCCGGCGCAGCGTCAGCATGCCGCTCTCCAGCCGCACCATGCCCAGCAGATTCTGCACGAGCCAGTTCATGCGCATCGCGCCGCCCCGGATCGTCGTAAGCAGTTCCATCCGGTCTTCCCGCGAAAAAAGGTCGTCGTTGTCGAGCAATCCCGTCGCCGAGCCGACGATCGTCGCAAGCGGCGTCCGCAGCTCGTGCGACACCGAATCCAGAATGGCGGTACGCAGACGTTCCGATTCGGCCGTCAGATGCGCCAGTCTGGCTTCTTCGGCCAGCTTGAACCGGGCAATGGCCGCAGCCGCCAGGTCGCACAGCGCTTCGAGCAGCCGCTGCTGTTCGCCGGTCAGCGAAGTGCCGTTTCCGCCCTGCTTGGGCAGCCGCACGGCCAGCACGCCGTATGTCCGCGCTTCGGTCCGCAGCGGCATGTAGCGGCCCGGCAGTTCGCGCAGCGTATCCGATCCCCGACCGGCGGCTTCCCCGTCTTCGAAGACCATCCCCGCTACCACTTCTTCTTCCCGGGCGCGTTCTTCGCCGTCTCCGTGGTCGGAGAAGCCCGCCGAAGCGTGCACGCGGCGCAGACGGCCGTCCTCGTCCGGCAAATAGACGGACGTCTCGGCCCCGATCGTCTGCGACAGCTGGCGCGTCATGCCGTCCAGCAGGGAAGAGACGTCGGAGACCGCTCCGATCTGGCGGCTGAACGCGTACAGCGAAGCCGTGTGCTCTTCGCGCTGACGCGCCTGCAGCAGCTGCTGTTTGAGCCGGCCGGCAAGGCTCGACGTCAGCGCAGCCACCGACAGATAGACGCCGAACGAGATCAGATAACGCAGATCCGACACGGTAAAACTCAGCTGCGGCGCGACGAAGAAAAAATCGAGCGCCAGCACGCTCGCTCCGGCCGCAAACAGCGACGGACCCAGCCCTCCGTATACCGCGAACAGCAGCACCGGAAACAGATAGATCAGCGCGATGTTCACGATCTCCAGCATCGGCGCGTACCGGAGCATAATCGCGGTCATCAGCGCCGTCATCAGCGTGATCAGCACGTAGGGCGCCCAGCCGGGCCGCCCGCCGGGCGGAAGCTTCGTTCTCCGCCGGTCCGTCTGCGGCGGTTCCGCGTTCGCGGCTGCCGGCACGACGCGGATCTGGATGCCCCGGCTGCCTCGAAGCAGCTCTTCGGCGAGCGTCCGGCGCAGCCGCAGCCCGAAGCGCGGCCTCAGCGTTTCTCCGACGATGATCTGCCGGATATGCTGGCGTTCCGCGAAATGCAGCAGTTCTCCGCTCACGCTGCGTCCGTCGCGTACGAATACTTCCGCGCCCAATTCTTCGGCAAGCCTCAAGTTGCGCTCGGGGTCGCCTTGAAGGGAAGAAGATAAGCCGAGGGGCCGCTCGGGCTTTTTCACGTAGACCGCGATCCACGACGTTTTGAGCGCCGCGGCGGTCCGGCGTCCGATCCGCAGCAGTTCAGCCGTCGACGGGCCGCTTCCTACCGCAACCATGACTTTCTCCGCCACGGGCCACGGCTCCGGCGAATCGCCCTCGCGGCCGTGCAGGTAAGCGTCGAGCCGGCTGTCCATCCGCTCGGCCGCGAAACGAAACAGCATTTCCCGAAGCGCGAACAGTTCTTCTTCCCCGCAGGGAGGCGCGATACTGCGGCGCTTCATTTCTTCCGGCGGCGCATCCGCGATCCGCAGCACATCCGCCTGTTCGACGAACGCATCGGGCACCGTTTCCGTCAGGAGACGCCCGCAGATCCGGCTCGCCAATGCGTTCAGACTTTCCACATGACCGATATTCAGCGCGGCGTAGACGTCGATTCCGTTCAGCAGCAGCGTCTCCACATCCATATACCTCTTGACGCGCAGCGCCCGTTTGGAATTGCGCGCTTCCAGCCGATCCACGACGACAAGCCCCGGCTTGTCGTCCAGCAGCGTCTCCACATCCAGGTCGCCCCCGCGCTGCGGCGCATCCGGAAGACCCGCCTCCCGCAGCAGCGCCTGCGTATCGGGGTACTGCGCTTCCGCTCCGGAAACCGCGCAGCTTACCGATGCGCCGGAGGCCGCTTCCCGCGCAGCCGCCCGCAGCATGGCCTGAGTCTTGCCCGACCCGGGTGCCGCTCCCATAAACAGCGTCAATCGGCCTCTGCGAAGCCCTTTCTTGTCCAAGTCCCCCACATTTGCTCTCCCGTCGGCCCAAGGCCTGCATTTCCTTCTCCTTCAAGTATAAGACATGCGGCAGGGCAGTGGTCAAATCGGCGGTTCCCTACCCCGTAAAAAAGGCATAAAGATCTGGAGAAAAGGTGTAAAAAAAGCGTAAAAATGGACAATAAAGCGAATAAACGGACGAATACGGGAGTTAAACCGATTATATCACCTTTTTTATCTTCGAAAACCTCTCCAGAAGCCTTCAACGATCTTTTTTAGATTTTTATCCGTTTTACAGAGCGACGCGGCAGGACTACGATACGGAACATGAATCGCGAGTCCGAACCGGGCGCCCCGGCCGGGAAAGCCGGCGCCCGCGGCCCGATATCCTGAACCCAAAGGAAGGTTGAATCCATGACCGACATCTTGATGCTCGCTCTCGTCGCTGTAATGACCCTGGCGGCGCTGGGCCTCTCCGCCTGGTCCGGGCGAATCACCCGGGAAGGACGTGAAGAACGATGATCGTACTGCTCGCCTGCATCGTCGCCCTGCTGTTCCTGTATCTGGGCTACGCCCTGATTAACCCGGAAAAGTTCTGAACCGCCGCATCCGGCAAACCGGCATGCGCAAGAATCGAAATTGTTCGTCGGCCGTACGCGGCCGACCCATCAGATGGAGGGAAGTTTTGTGACTACTATCAGCATCCTCGCAATCGCCGTCACGCTGCTGATCGCCTTGGCGCTGGCGAAGCCGGTCGGCCTGTACCTGGCCGCGGCATTCGATTACGGCCCCAACCGGCTGAACCGGATCTACGGACCGTTCGAGCGGCTCATCTATAAAGTGAGCGGCATTCGCGAAGAGAATCAAAGTTGGAAAACGTACGCGGTCTCGCTGATCGCAAGCAATGCCGTCATGATCCTGCTCGTCTACCTGGTGCTCCGCTTCCAGGGACTGTTGCCGCTGAATCCGGCCGGCATCGCGAACATGGAACCGACGCTCGCGTTCAACACCGCGATCAGCTTCATGGCCAATACCGATCTGCAGCATTACAGCGGCGAGAGCGGCGTCTCCTACCTGTCGCAGATCAGCGTGCTCGTATTCGCCATGTTCGTCTCGCCGGCCACCGGCCTTGCGCTTGTCATGGCCTTCATTCGCGGCTTGACGGGCAGAGCGGCCGGGAACTTTTTCGCCGATCTGATCCGCGGCCTGACCCGCGTGCTGCTGCCGGTTGCTTTCGTCTCGGCGCTGCTGTTCGTCTTCACGGGCGTTCCGCAGACGTTCGAACCGGCCGCAGCGGCCTCGACACTCGAAGGTGCGCAGCAGACGATTGCCCGCGGACCGGTCGCCTCGTTCCTTGCGATCAAGGAATTGGGCAATAACGGCGGCGGTTTCCTCGGCGTCAACTCGGCGCATCCGTTCGAGAATCCGAACGGACTCAGCAATCTGCTGCAAATCCTGCTCATGCTGCTCGTGACCTCCGCCCTGCCGTTCGCTTACGGCAAAATGGCCGGTTCGGTCAAACAGGGCCGCGTGCTGTTTCTCTCCATGTTCATGCTGCTGCTCGTGATGACGACCGTGTCGCTCACGGCCGAAAGCGCGGGCAATCCGGCACTGAACGCGCTGGGCATCGACCACAGCCAGGGTTCGATGGAAGGCAAGGAAGTGCGGCTCGGCGAAGCGCAGTCGGCTTTCTACTCCGTCATTACGACGGCGGCCGAGACCGGAGCCGTCAATACGATGCACGATACGCTGACGCCGATCGGCGGACTTGTTCCGCTGGCCAACATGATGCTCAACACGGTATTCGGCGGCATGGGCGTAGGCTTCGTCAATGCGCTGATGTACGCGATCATCGCCGTGTTCCTGTCCGGCCTGATGGTCGGACGCACCCCGGAATTCCTCGGACGCAAGATCGAAGGCAAAGAAATGAAGCTGATCGCGGTTACCCTGCTGATCCAGCCGTTCCTGATCCTGGTGCCGACGGCCATCGCGCTGGCCACCCATCCGGAGACGATCTCGAATCCCGGATTCCACGGTCTGACGCAGGCGCTGTACGAGTTCACTTCGGCGGCGGCCAACAACGGTTCGGGCTTCGAAGGATTGGGCGACGCAAACGCATTCTGGAATATCTCGACCGGTATCGTCATGTTCCTCGGCCGGTATCTCTCGATGGTGACGCTGCTTGCGGTCGCCGGTTCGCTGGCAGCCAAGAAGCGGATTCCGGAATCGTCCGGCACGTTCCGTACCGACACCGCGATGTTCGGAGCCGTCTTCGTCGGCGTCGTGCTGATCGTCGGCGCGCTGACGTTCTTCCCCGCCCTCGTACTCGGCCCAATCGCCGAACAGCTGACGCTGTAAACCTCTTACTTAGAAATGGAGACGCTGATTTATGGATAAGAAAAAGACCATGCTGAGCGGGGAGATCGCAAGCGCCGCCCTGCGGCAGTCGTTCGTCAAGCTAGATCCGCGCATCATGCTGCGCAACCCGGTCATGTTCGTCGTCGAGATCGGATTTCTGGTCACGCTGCTGCTGTGCTTCGTGCCGGACGCGTTCGGCGGTACCGTTCCGCGCTGGTTCAACATCGTCACTTCGATCATTCTGCTGCTGACGCTGCTGTTCGCCAACTTCGCCGAAGCGCTGGCCGAAGGCCGCGGCAAAGCCCAGGCCGATTCGCTCAAAAAAACCAAGCAGGACGTCGCGGCCAATAAAGTATCCAGCGGCGGTGCGGTCAAGGTTGTACCGGCTTCCGAGCTGCGCAAAGGCGATTTCGTCGTCGTCTCGACCGGCGAAATGATTCCGGGCGACGGCGAAGTCGTGGAAGGCCTCGCTTCCGTCGACGAATCGGCGATCACCGGCGAATCCGCTCCGGTCATCAAGGAGGCGGGCGGCGATTTCAGCTCCGTTACCGGCGGCACCAAAGTGGTCAGCGACAAGATCAAAGTACGGATCACCGCCGATCCCGGCGAATCGTTCCTCGATCGGATGATCTCGCTCGTCGAAGGTGCGAAGCGCCAGAAGACGCCGAACGAAATCGCGCTGAACACGGTACTCGTCAGCCTGACGCTGATCTTCCTGATCGTCGTCGTCACGCTGCCGTTCCTGTCGGACTTCCTCGGCATCCAAATGGAAATCCCGATCCTGATCGCCCTGCTCGTCTGCCTGATTCCGACCACGATCGGCGGACTGCTGTCCGCGATCGGCATCGCGGGCATGGACCGGGTGACCCAGTTCAACGTGCTCGCCATGTCCGGCAAAGCGGTCGAAGCGTCCGGCGATATCAATACGATCATTCTCGACAAAACGGGCACGATCACGTTCGGCAACCGGATGGCGAGCGAATTCGTCGCCGTTCAGGGCAGCCGCGAAGACGAGACGGCGTACTGGGCTTCGGTCAGTTCGCTGCGCGACGAGACGCCGGAAGGCCGCTCGGTACTGGAACTGATGAAAAAGAACGGATTCCTCTACGACGAAGAGCTGGCCGAAGGCGGCGAGTTTATCGAATTCAAAGCCGAGACAAGAATGAGCGGCATCGACTTGGCGGACGGGCGCAAAGTCCGCAAAGGCGCGGTCGACTCCGTCAAACAGTGGGTACTCTCGCAGGGCGGCACGATTCCAAGCGACCTTGAAACAAGCAGCGCCGCGATCGCGACCGCCGGCGGTACGCCGCTTGCCGTCGCCGTCGACGAGAAGATCTACGGTCTGATCTACCTCAAGGACACGGTCAAGCCCGGCATGCGCGATCGGTTCGAACAGATGCGCCGCATGGGCATCAAGACCATCATGTGTACCGGCGACAATCCGCTGACCGCCGCCACCATTGCCCGCGAAGCGGGCGTGGACGATTTTATTGCCGAGAGCACGCCGGAAGACAAGATTGCCGTGATCCGCCGCGAGCAGGCCGAAGGCAAGCTCGTCGCCATGACCGGCGACGGCACGAACGATGCGCCCGCTCTGGCCCAAGCCGATGTCGGCATCGCCATGAACAGCGGGACCGTCGCCGCCAAGGAAGCGGCCAATATGGTCGATCTGGATTCCGACCCGTCGAAGATCATCGAAGTGGTCGCGATCGGCAAGCAGCTGCTTATGACGCGCGGCGCGCTGACCACTTTCAGTATTGCCAACGACGTCGCCAAATATTTTGCGATCATTCCGGCCATGTTCATGCTGGCGGTTCCGCAGATGCAGACCCTCAATATCATGCGGCTCGATTCCCCGCTGTCGGCGATCCTGTCGGCGCTGATCTTCAACGCGGTCATCATCCCGATGCTGATCCCGCTGGCGATGCGGGGCGTGGCCTACAAGCCGATGAGCACAAGCCGCCTGCTCGGCAAAAACCTGCTCATCTACGGTTTCGGCGGCGTCCTCGTACCTTTTGTCGGAATCAAGCTGATCGACCTGGTCGTCCAGGTATTTATCTAAACCAATAAAATCGAGTAATCGAAATCGACGAAACCATCAAAAACGGCGGTTCGGCCGACATCCGTTTTCTATCCTTTAACGGACTTTCGGCGCCCGCCCCATCAATTGGAGGATACCTTTTATGCGAATCATATGGGTGACGCTGCGCACTACTTTTTCCGTGGCTATCATGTGCTGCCTGGTCTATAACGTCGCCGTCTGGGCCGTCGCCCAGGCCGCCGCGCCGGACAAGGCCAACGGCAGCCTGATCGAGGATGCCCAAGGACAGGTCGTCGGCTCGCGGTTGATCGGCCAAAGCTTCACCGATCCCGGCTACTTCCACGGCCGCGTGTCGAGTATCGACTACGACGCGAACGGTTCCGGTTCTCCGAACTACGCGCCGTCCAATTCGGATCTGCTGCTGCGCACGCAGGAATCGGTCTCTGCCTGGCAGAGCGAGAATCCCGACGTGCCCGTGTCCGGACTGCCGATCGACCTCGTAACCAATTCCGGTTCGGGCCTCGATCCGCAGATCAGCCCGGCTTCCGCCGAAGCGCAGGTTCCGCGCATCAGCGCGGCAACCGGAATCGCGGCGGACAAGCTTATGCAGATGATCGAACGGCATACGCAGGGCCGTTCGCTGGGCCTGTTCGGCGAACCCGCCGTCAACGTACTGGAGCTGAATCTGGATGTTCAGGCGGCCCGTTAATCCTTCGACCCCACTCGCACAGGCGCAAGCTTCAAGGATCAATCGGAAGGAAGAGCCCTTATGCCCGACTTCAAACGCAAATCGCCGGAGGAGATTCTGGAGTCGATCCATGCTCTCTACAACGGCCGGCTGAAGATTATCATCGGAGCCGTGTCCGGCTCCGGCAAGACGTACCATATGCTCCGGGACGGACAGACGCTCAAGTCCCAGGGGGTCGACGTCGCCCTGTGCGCCGTATCGACCATGCGCCGGCCGGAAACGATCGAGCAGCTTGAAGGACTGGAGCGTATTCCGAGCATCCATTGGACTACCCAAGACGGCACCGAACGCAAAGACCTCGATCTGGACGCCATTTTGAAGCGGAATCCGGAAGTACTGCTGACCGACGGACTCGCGCACCGCAACCGCCCCGGCGCTCCGAACGGTTCGCGGCTGGACGATATCCGGTTCCTGTTGGCCCAAGGGATCAGCGTAATCGCCACCGTCAACGTCTACGAACTGCAGGGCGTGACCGAGATGGCTCGCAGACTGATCGGGATCGACGTCAAGGAAACGGTCCCGTCCGACACGCTGGAGCTTGCGGACGAGGTGAGGTTGATCGACGTCACGCCGGAAGCGCTGCTGGCGCGGATCGAAGACGGACTGCTCACGAATATGCCGGACAAGACGCGGCTCAGCCGCGGCAATATCGGCGTCCTGCGCGAACTGACGCTTCGGCTCGTAGCCGAAGGCGTCAACGGAAGCCTGCTCAAATACCGCGACGAACAAGGGTATACCGGCGCCTCGGGCACTTCGGAACATATTCTGGTGTCCGCCCAATACCATTGGAACGGTTCGATCCATATCCGCCGGGGACAGCAGATCGCGCAGCGGCTCGGCGGCGAGCTGTCGGTCGTCACGTTCGTCAACGCGGGTGACCGGCTCGGGCCGGAACGCGAAGAATTCCGCCGATCGATCCGCAAGCTGTGCGAGAAGATCGGGGCTACGCTGCATGAGATCAAGATCGGCTCGCGCCGCGAGATTCCGCCCACGCTCGTCCGTCTTGCGCTGGAACAGAACGTCTCCCGCATTGTGATCGGACACTCGAACCAGACGCGGGCCCAGGAATTTTGGAAAGGTTCGATCGTGGCGGAAATGGTCAAGCGGATGTGCAACGCGGACGTGTTCGTTGTCGCGGATCGGACCGCCGGCGGCGGCGAGCGGATTCTGCCGACCAAACGCAAAGAACCGCTCGGCGATCCCGCCGGTCCTTACCGCCGTCTCAGCGAAGAACAGGCCGGAAGGCGGATCGAGGCGCTCAAGCGCGGCCGGTTCAAAGTGTACATCGGCGCCGCTCCGGGTGTAGGCAAGACGTACACCATGCTGCGGGAAGGCAATATTTTGCGCAAAAAAAACATCGATGTCGTCGTCGGTCTGCTCGAAACGCACGGACGGCGCGAGACGCAGGCCCAGGTCGGCGAGTTGGAACAAGTGCCCCGGTTCGTCTTCTCCTACAAAGGCGCCCAGCTCGAAGAAATGGACGCGGATGCGATTATCGCCCGCAACCCCGAAGTGGTGCTCGTCGACGAACTGGCGCATACGAACGTTCCCGGCAGTCTTAACAAAAAGCGCTATGAAGACGTCATCCGCCTTCTGAACGCCGGCATCTCCGTCATCTCCACCATGAACGTGCAGCATCTGGAAAGCCTGAACGACAACGTCGAGCAGCTGACCGGCGTGCGTGTGCGGGAAACGGTGCCCGACTCTATCCTGCGCCTCGCCGACGAAGTCGAATTGATCGACGTTACGCCCAAAGCGCTGCAGGAGCGGATGCGGGAAGGACGAATCTATGCCCGGGAAAAAGTGGACCAGGCGCTGGGGAACTTTTTCAAAACGGGCAATCTGATCGCGCTTCGGGAACTGGCGCTGCGCGAAATCGCGGACGATGTGGACGAACGGCTGGAATCGTGGGAACGCAGCGCTTCGCTGCGCGGTCCCTGGCGGCGCGAGGAAGTCATCTTCGTGGCGATCACGCTGAGCGATAACGCCGAACGGCTGATCCGGCGCGGTTTCCGGATCGCCTACCGGCTCAAGGCTTCGTGGCACGTCTGCTACATCCCGGACGGAGTCTGCCCCGAAGCCCGGGAAAAGGAGCGGATCGAGCAGCTTCAGCGGCTGACCCGGCGGCTCGGCGGACAGTTCGATCTCGGTCAGCGGGTGCCTGCGCGCCGGCTGCACGAAGAACTGCTGATGCGCGCCGACGCCCGGCGCTGCACGCAGCTTATCGTCGGCCAGACCCGGCGGCCCGCCGCTTACCGTTTGCTGTTCGGTTCACTGACCCGCCGCCTGCTGCGCACGGCCCGGCATATGGACCTGCTGGTGGTGGCGCGGTTCGACCAAGCGGCGCAGGTGAAACGGGAAGAATAAAGGAGGCGCATCCCAGAATGAACGAAGGCGGATTGTCCGGGATCGAACTGTTTGCGTTTGACCTTGCCGAAGAAGCCGGGGCGAAAGAGCCGCGCAGGATCGTTCGCCGATACGGCCTGCTGAAGCTGTCCTGCGGAGAAACCGCCGGCTGCGGCGCCTGCCTGCTATCCGAAGGCTTCGCTCCCGCCGACCCGGTCCGGTGGAGCGCCTGTCTGCGGCGCCTGCGCGGCTTGGCGCCGGAAGAAGCGGCGGCCGCGATCGCGGCCGACCGCTGGGGCGCGCGAGAGCGGCACCCCGCGCAGTACGCGCTGGCTGCGCGCACACTGGCCGATCTGCTCGCCGCGCGGGAAGCGCGACGGTCCGGCGCGCGCCTGCTGCTCGGCCTCGGCGCGGCCGGAATGCTGGGCGGCCTGGCCGCCCGGGCTTCGGCGCAAGGCTCCGACGCGCCCGGCGGTCCGGCTGCGGACAGCCGCGCCCAGGGCGGCGGACGGTCGCAGCATGCGGCTGTTCGCTTGACGCCGGAGGCCCTCGTCCGGGCGGCGCGCACTTCCGCCGTGATCGGACGGCCTGCTTCGTCCGACCTGATGGACCGGGCGGACTCGTACTGCTCGTGGTTTTGACAACTGCGGGAATACGGAATATCCGCAACTTTTTTATAGGAAAAGACAAAGAGCCTGCTTCAAACGCAGGCTCTTTGTCTTTTCCTTTCGTTCGTTCTCCTGGCTTAGGACGTATACAATCCGTTTCTTTATTTCAACGTATATCGCGACACCGTGTTCCCGGCGCCTTTCCGGTGCACATACAGTTCGCCTTTGCCGGCGTAGCAGAAGGAGTCCCCTCTAACGCGCTCCGCATCGGCATTCCTATCGACTTCATGCACCTTGCTTAAGGTTTTGGCGTCCAGTGCGTGGAACTTGCCGTCTTTTTTGCTCGTTACGGTGACTTCTCCGCTTGGAGCGGCCCTATTTCACAGAAGGGACGACCGGCTTGGCGGAATCGTTCGCAGAAACAGAAATTTTTTCCTAAACTCTTTGTTTTTTCGGGATTATTTCAGCGTATAATGCGACACCGTCTTGTTCACATTGCCGTCCGTCGCATGCACATACAGCTCGCCGCCGCCTTCGTACAGGAACGAATAGGTTGCTTGTGCCGGCGATTCTTCGTTCATGTCGAGTTCGTATTTGACGCTCAGATCTTTGGGATCGAGAGCTTTGAACGTCCCGGCTTTTTCGCTGGTCAGCACGATTTCGTCCGTCGTTTTCGCTTTGGCCAGCCACAGGTCTTCGCCTTCGAAGTCTTTGCCCGTTCTCAGCTTGTTGTCGGCTCCGTACAGCTCAAGCTTGTTTCCGCTTTGCAGCACGAATCCGTCTCCGGTCGGTACAAATGCGGCTTTTGTCGACAGCTCGCGCTCCCACTTCTTGACGCCTTGGGCATCGAACAGAACCAGCGATTTGCTGCGCTTGATCAGCTTCGGATCGATTTCCTGAGCGCCTTCTTTGATCTCGACCGCGCTCATATCCGATTTATCGAACTGGATCAGCGTTTGACCTCCGCTTAACGAGAAGACGGCCGGACCGAAATCAACGGATCGCCCGTTAAGGCCGATCGTGGTCCATTTAGGCATTTGATGTTCCAGCACGGGTTTTTTCAGATCGTTCAAGCTTCGGAACAATTGGATTTTCGGGCCTTGAGCCAGCACTTGCCCGTTGGGAAGCAGGCTGATCAGGGCACCTTCGTTATGGATTTCCGAAGCTTTCACTTTCTTCGTGCTTTTCAGCTTGCCATTTTTGTCGAAGATGGAGAAAGTTTGTACGACTTCCGCATTTTTCGGGTAGGCGATATCGGTAACGACAAGGCTGTCGTTATCCAGAATTTGAAACTGCTTGACGTCTCCGCCTCCCAGAGAGGTTTCCCATTTGAGTTTGCCTTCGGCATTGACCACTTCCAGCTTATACTGCTTATCCTTGTCTTTTTTTCTCAGGAAGTATGAATTGCCGTCTTTGTCATGCAGGACCTGCCCGCTGCTCGTCAGGATTTCCGAGCTGCCTCTGAAATCGTAAGTCCAGTTGTCCTTGCCGCCATTGTCTTGATCGAAAGACTGCACGATATGCGACTTGTTTCCTTTGACCGCCCAGAAATACAGATTGTCGCCCGCAAATGTACCAAACCGGAACCCGCTGTCGAGATCCAGGTTCGCCGGAACTTTGTACGACCAATCCAATTCGCTTGCCGGCTGCGCGGCATAGGCTCCTCCCGCACCGACTCCGGTAATTCCCAGTGCGACGGCCATGCTCAGCATTGCGGGTTTAAAAGACTTTTTCATGTTGTTTCCTCCTTGAATAGGGTATTTTCGTGAAACTTGAACATCCGACAGAGGGAAATAACTTATATTTACTTAAATGGAGACAATTAACTCGTACGCACAGTTCGGAAAAAAAGAAAAATAATTTAAAAAAGTTTTGGGGGAACGCATCTGCCGCCGTTTTATCCCCTCCTATCACAGCCTTCTCTTTACTAGACGATTTTCATCACACAAACGTCTTAAAAAAAAGGATTTCTTTTATTTTTTTCTTCTCAGCTCCGATGGAGCGCCTCCCCGCAGCTGCCGAAACACCCGGTTGAACGTCCGCACATTGCCGAATCCGCATTCCAGCGCAATATCGATCAGCTTGGCGTCGGTGCCGACGATCATCCGCTCGGCGCGGCCGATCCGCAGCTCGTTGAGATAGGTATTGTAGTTCATGCCGGTCACATTCTTGAAAAACCGGGAAAAATGAAACACGCTCATCCGCGCCCGCTCCGCTCCGTCTTGAAGAGTAAGCGGCAGCGTGCAGTTTCGGTCGAGATAATCCAGCAGTTCCTGCGTCACCTTGAGATGGGCGGCCGAACGGGCGCTCCGTCTGCTGTCCGGTGCCGCCGCCGACGCATAGCGCAGCGCCAACCCGCACAGCATATGAAGCAGCCCGGTGATTACCGCATCCGACTGCTCCCGCCCTTCCGCTCCTTCCGCTTCGATCCGCTTCATTACGCCGGCCAATTCCTCCAGCGCTTCCCGTTCGAACGCGGACGGGACGCCCGTTTCCGAATACGGAATAAACGGCGAGCGGACCACCCCTTCTTCCGGCCAACCTGCCGTGCTGCCGATCAGCCGGGGGTTGAACACGACCAGAATAATCTCCGACTCGCTTCGGCCGCTGTCATAATAATGAATATCTCCGCTGCCGCAAAAAGCGAATTCGCCCGCCCGCAGCGTTCGCGTTCCGGAGTTGATTCCGACCTGAAGCGAACCTTCGCTCACGTAGATAAACTCCACATCGTGATGCCAATGCGCCAGAAAATTGATATTGCGTACGGTCGAGATCTGGACCGGCAGACCGCTGCCATAGATCCGGTTTTCGTGAAAAGCTTTCATCGCCGTGCCTCCGTTCTTCTGCTTAAGTAGCTGCATAATAGCAAAAATCGTCCACTTTCACAACGAATATGGCGCGCTTCGTGTAAGGGCTTCCTTTACAATATGGCTGTAGGATTAATCAGCAGGTTTCATATTCGCACAAGAGATGGGAGATCGATAGGATGAGCAAGCAGGCTTTGATCGTAAGCGGAGGCTGGGACGGACACCAGCCGAAGGAAGTCGCCGACATTTTCGCGGAAACGCTTCGTCAGGAAGGATTCGAAGCGGAGATTTCTTATACATTGGACGCTTTTCTGGACGAGGAACGGCTGCTGAAGCTCGATCTGATCGTGCCGGTATGGACCATGGGCGAGATCAGTAACGAGCAGCTTCAACCGGTGCTCAAAGCGGTGGAATCCGGCGTGGGTATGGCGGGCTGCCACGGCGGCATGTGCGACTCCTTCCGCAACAGCGTCGAGTGGCAATTTTTGACCGGATCACAGTGGGTGGCGCATCCGTTCAACGACGGCGTGGAGTATGAAGTGCGCATGACGCGGACTTCTTCCAGCCCGATCGTCGAGAATATCCCGGATTTCACCGTCAAATCGGAGCAGTATTACCTGCATGTCGATCCGGTAGTGGATGTGCTGGCTACCACGACGTTCAAGATCAGCGAAGGCCCCCATTCCGCCAACGGCGAAACCGTGATGCCGGTCGTCTACACCAAGCGCTGGGGCGCGGGCAAAGTCTTCTATAACTCGCTTGGCCACCAGGCGAACATTTTCGATATTCCGGAAGCCAAAGAACTGATGCGGCGCGGCATGCTGTGGGCGGCGCGCTGAACGTGAACCTATTCCCAACGGACGAGAGGCGGAAACAGCCATGCGCAAAGTAAAAATCGGCATCATCGGCTGCGGCAATATAAGCGGCATCTACCTGGAAAATCTGACCCGGACGTTCGCCAACACGGAAGTGTACGCGATCTCCGACATCAGCGAAGAACGGATGGCCGCGGCCGCGGAGAAATACGGCATTCCGAACCAGTGGACAGCCGAGCAGATTCTGGCCAGCCCGGAAATCGAGATCGTACTCAATCTGACGACGCCGGGCGACCATTTCCGCATCTGCCGTCTGGCGCTGGAGCACGGCAAGCACGTTTACGTGGAAAAGCCGCTCTCCCTGTTGCCCGGGCAGGGCAGCGAACTGGTCGAATTGGCCCGCGAAAAAGGACTGCTGCTCGGCGGCGCGCCGGATACCTTCCTCGGCGCCGGCCTGCAGACTTCCCGCAAGCTGATCGACGACGGCTATATCGGAACGCCGGTCGCGGCGACCGCCTTCATGCTGGGCCACGGCCACGAGAACTGGCACCCGAATCCGGCGTTCTATTACCAGGCCGGCGGCGGCCCGATGTTCGATATGGGGCCGTATTACCTGACCGCGCTCGTCTCGCTGCTCGGTCCGGCGCAGACCGTGGCGGGCATGGCGGCCAAATCGTTCGAGCAGCGCACGATCACCAGCCAGCCGCTGTTCGGCGAGAAGATCGACGTTGAAGTTCCGACGCATATCGCGGGCACGGTGCGGTTTCGCGGCGGGGCGGTCGCGACGATGATCACGAGCTTCGACGTCTGGAGCAGCACGCTGCCGTTCATCGAAATCTACGGCACGCTTGGCACCCTGCTCGTCCCCGATCCGAACAACTTCGGCGGTCCGGTGCTGCTGCGCCCGGCCGGCGGGAACGAGTTCAAGGAGATTCCGGTCGTGCATCAATACGCCGAGAACAGCCGGGGACTCGGCATCGCCGACATGGCCCACTGCATCGTAAACGGCGGCACGCCGCGCGCAAACGGCGAATTGGCGAACCACGTGCTGGAAATCATGCACGCGTTCCATACCAGTTCGGACAGCGGCGTGTATGCGCAACTGACCACGACCTGCGAGCAGCCCCGCCCGCTGCCGCTGGGACTTGTCCGGGGATATGTGGAATAAAGATTCTAGGATGCCCACGACAAAAAACCTGAACAGCCGGCGCTTTTCCCTGCCGGTCGTTCAGGTTTTTTTGATTATTCGAGGCGGGCATCAGCCTAGTTCCCTGCGCATCCTGTAATGCGGAATGCCGATTTCTTCGAACCGCTCGCCTTCTCGGATATACTCCAGCTTCTCGTAAAAAGGCACCGCGTTCTCCCGCGCATGCAATACGATCTCGCCGTATCCAAGCTCGGCGGCCCGAACTTCGGCGAACCGCACCATGTCCCGCCCGGTTCCCGTTCCGCGCCGCGCTTTTTCGACCGCCACCTGCTTCATCTGCAGGGTGCGCCCGTCCAAGGCGCGAAGCAGCAGCGTACCGACCAGCCGCTCGGCGTGAGCGTCTCCGGCCCCGCTTCGGGCAAAAGCCCCGATATGCAGCGCGTCGGCATCGCCGGACAAATCGTCGTCCGCGATGCTCATGCCCAGCGGACGGCGCAGTACCTCGTCGCGCAGCTTCAGCGCCTGTTCGTACTCGGCTTCGGCGAACGGAATTTGGCGCACCGAGAGTGCTTCCGCTTGATTTTGCTGTTTCGTCATCGGCTTGGCCTCCTTATGCAAAAGCGGGCCGACACGGCCGCTCCCCTCCGCTTGGAACAAGCGGCTAGCGATCCGTTTTCCCGCGATCCTGCGATCTTGCGCCTACCCGGCCGTCATACGATCGGCGCTCGCGGGCCCGTGCCATGCACTGCTGCGCTTTCTCGTACTGGCGGTCTCTTTTGTACAGCTCCGCCAGCTCCAGATTCGCTTCCCGGTCTTCCGGGTCGATCGCGAGCAGCTTCTCGAACGCCGCTTTGCTTGCTCCGTAGCGGCGCAGATCTTTATTGATCAACCCTTTGTTGAACAGGGCATCGGTCGATTGGGGATTGACGTCCAGCGCCCGTTCGAGCTGCTCCAGACACTTCGAATACGGTTCCCACAGCTGGTAGTAGACGACGGACAAATGCACATGCGCCTCTTCCAGACGGGGATCCAGTTCGATCGCACGCAAATAGCAGGACTTGGCTTCCTTGAGCCGCATCGTTCGTTCGCAGACGTAAGCCAGCACCGACCAGCTGTCTGCGGATTCCGCGTTCAGCATAAGCGCACGCCGCGCCATGGCTTCGGCTTCTTCGTTCTTGCCGCGATTCGCATATACCCGCGCTTTGCCGGCATACGGATTTTCCCAGGTCGGCCGCATCTTCATCGTCTGGTCGAACAGCTCCAGCGCGCCGCGCGAATCGCCCAGCATCAGCCGGCAGCGTCCGAGGTAATCGAGAGTCTCGGCATCCATTCCTTTTTCCACCAGCGCCTTTTTAAAATAAAAATCGGCATTCCGGAAGTCTCTTCGGTTGTAGCACTCGATGCCTTTGTCGAAATGGTTCATGCAGATCCCCTCCCCTATGCCCCGATTGTACCTGAAAGTAGAAAGCCGCGTATCGTTTATCGCAAATTTGCCGCCGCAAAACCGGGAAAACCCGGCGCGTGCGCGTGGAAAGATCCGGCTTTGAGCGGGTAGGGCGGACGATCCGCGCAGCTCCGAACGATCGGGAACCCTCTACCTTCGCGCTTATTTGTCTCTTTGCTCTTGCGCCGCGGCCTGTTCCCCTGAACGGGTTCGCGCCCGCTTCTTCTCTTCGTACCGCTGGTGCTTCTCTTCCGCCGGATAGAAGACGCCAAGAGGGCGCAGTCCGGTCCATGCACGGCTTCGGCCGGCGTCCGTTCTCCCGCTCTGCATTCGCTCCATCGCCGCCCTCTGCTCTTCGTTCCGGTAAAAAAGGATCGAGCGATAGCGGGAATCGTCCGGTTTATAGCCTTCGATCGCCGCCGGCTTATGCTCGCTCCAGAATTTCGCGAGCAGCTGCTCCAGGGAAACGATCCGCGGATCGAACTCCACTTCGACCGCCTCGGAGTGACCGGCGAGGCGGCGGTGGGTCGGAGCGGGCGATAGGCCGGAAGCGGGAATGTCGGACGAGGAGGCCGAAGGGCCGGGCCCTGACAAGGCGGGAGCAGCCGGTTCGGGTGCGCCGGAAACGGTGCGCGATGACGAGGCGCCAGGCGGGGCTGATCCGGACGGCGAATCGCCGCCGCAGTAGCCCACGCGCGTTCCGGTAACGCCCGGCACCCGGGCGAACCGGTCTTCCGGTCCCCAGAAGCAGCCCATGGCGAAGGTAAGCTTCTCGCGAAGCGGCGTTTGTTCGGGCATGGTGGAACCCTCCTTTTGACGTAGGATAGAAGCCGGGGCGGCTGCGCTTGCCCATCCTTTTGCAGCCTTAAATCGCCTGTCAGTCTCCGCTCACCGATACTTCCGTACCCGCTCGTCGTCGATCACGCCGCCGAAGTTCAAGCCGAACGCGAAGTCGTAGGCGTGGCCCTCCGTATCGACATGGCAGGCCATGTCGCGCGGAACGTCTTCGAGCTGCGCTTCGACGGCAGCCATGTCCGCCGGCATCTGCATCGGCAGCAGGCCGGAAGGTTCGGCCTCGCCGCACAGGATCGCAAGCAGCGCCTGGTCCTGCAGGCCGAAGTTCGCCAGAATGGCGTCGGCTTCGGGTTCGAACTCGGCGACCACCGCCGGGTTGGACAAGGTCATCGAGACAATGACCGGCTTGCCGCCCATCTTCGCGCGCGTATCGAGCACCCGATCAAGATCCGATTCGTTGCGCGTCCGCACCGATTTGCCGGCATGCGCGCGGTTCAGCACGTCGCTCGGCCGGGGGTCGCCGGCCAGGCTCGCCGTCCGGCCGCCTTCGGCCGTGTAAGGCCGATACTGGAGGCTGATCGGCACATAGCCGCTGCCGCCGGCCGCCGCATCTTCCCGGCTGTAGCCCATCCCGGAATCCGGGTTGGCGATGCAGACGAGCGCGAAGTCGGCCTGACCCGGGTCTGACGTCATGTCGAAATAGCGGGACACGATGTCCGCGTTTAACGGATCGACGGTCCGCTCCGGCGTCGGATTGCCGAACCAGTCCCGGCCCGGCGCGATATAACGCTGCGGGATATAGACTTTGCTGCGGCGAGGCAGCGGTAGGACCCCTCTGCGGTTCGGCTGAATCACTGGCAGCCCTTCGCCTTTGCTTCCCCCGCTCCGTCCTCCGACCGTCCGGTTCCCGCTGTTCTTGAGCAGCACGACCGATTTCAACTGCGCTTCGTAGCCGGCCTGCATATGGTCCGGATGCCCGACGATCCGCTCGCTGTCAGACGGTTCCAGATACGGATTCTCGAACAGCCCGACCCGGAACAAGTTGCGCAGCAGCCGGACCGCCGAGCGCTCGAAGCGCGCCCGCATCCATTCTTCGCCGTGCTCGGCCGCGCCCATCGCGTACGCTTCCAGCACCGGCCCCGCTTCGTTGTTGCCGCCGAACTGGTCGACGCCGGCCAGCAGCAGCCTGTAATGCCGCTCGGCGACGCTGAGCGACTCTACGCCCCACGGCTTGCCGCTGAGAAACGAATCTTTTTCCCCGTTCTCGTCGGCCGTGATCAGCCAGTCGGTACAGACGACGCCATCGTAGCCGTACTGCTCGCGCAGCAGATCCGTAATGAGGTAGCGGCTGTACGAATTGCCCACGTTCTCGCCGTTCTTCGTGTCCTGCTCCCACGACACCGTGTAATACGGCATGACCGCCGAAGCCTGCTCCGTGCCGCCTTCAAGCTTGAACGCCCCGTCCGTAAACGGCTTCAGGTGCTCCGCGAAATTCCCGCCCGGATACACCGCGTATTTGCCGCTGGCGTAATGCGCGTCCCGGCCCGCTTCGCCCGAACCGCCGCCCGGCCAATGCTTGACCATGGCGTTGACGCTGCTCCGTCCCCAGCCGCCTTCGATCCCGTCTTCGCCGGCCGACGTCTGGAAGCCGTCGATATAAGCGCGCCCGAGATCGGTCGACAGCTTCGAATCTTCGCCGAACGTGCCGTTGAAACGGAACCAGCGCGGGTCCGTGGCGACGTCCACCTGCGGCGACAGCGCCGTCGTCAAGCCAAGCGCGCGGTATTCGCGGGCGGCGATCTCGCCGAAGCGGCGGACGAGCGCCGGATCGAAAGCCGCCGCCAGGCCGAGACTTTCCGGCCACATCGAGATGCGCCCGCCCGCTCCGGCGTTGAATTCCGAGTCGGAATCCGAGCCGTGGCGCGGATCCGAACTGTTATTGGCGGGAATGCCGAGGCCGGTCGATTCCGCATACGCCTGCACGAGATTGTTCCAGCGCGCGGCTGCCGCCGGACTCTCTACCGTCGTGACGAGAATATGCCGCAGATGATCGTCGCGCAGAAAAGACAGCTGCTCGTCCGTCAGATCCCACGGCTTGGCGCCGCTCTCTTCATAGGATTTGCCGCCGTAAGTGGAGGCATGCCAATTCGTGCTGCCCGCCGGGATCGACTGGTGGCGGCTGTACAGCATCAATCCCGCGATCTGCTCGGTCGTCATGCGGGAAGCCAGATCCCTGGCCCGTTCTTCCGCCGGGAGCCGCCAGTCTTTGTACGGTTCGAGTTCGCCGCTGCGGTTCAGGTCTTTGAAAAAGAGTCCGTCCCGCTCGATCACGCCTACCCCGGACAGCGGCGACAGTCCGAGGGTCGGGCCGTTCTCGTTGTGCACGTACGTGACTTCCGCTCCGCCGCCGAGGTCTTCGTGGCGCTCGGATTCGTGGGGACCTTCTTCCGCCGCATTCGAAATGTTCCGCGGGGATTCGTTCATGGGAATCGCCTCCATTATGGGTGTGTGTCGCGCATGGCGCGCTTTCCTCCATTATAGCCAATCTGCGCTCCCGAAGCCCGCCCGCAAGCGCCCAAGGCGTTTTTATGCGGAAGCTTTTTTTGCTACACTAAAGGCAGTTCAAGCTCGACAAAATCATTCACCCGGAGGGAAGAACCTATGAACGCAATCTTAAGCAGCGATACGGCCGCGGTCGAGATCAAGCCGCTCGGCGCGGAACTGGTCAGCTTCAAACGCAAGGACACGGGCATCGAGTATATGTGGAGCGGCGACGCGGCATTCTGGACAGGCCGTTCGCCGGTGCTGTTCCCGATCGTGGGATCGGTGTACGAAGGCAAAATGCGCGCCGAAGGCGGCACGTACGAGCTGAAAAACCACGGTTTCGCGCGGGGCCGCGAGTTTCGGTTGGTCGACTCCGAGAGCCATCGCGCCGTGTTCCATCTGTCGTACGACGACGAGACGCTGGCGATGTATCCGTACAAATTCGCGCTCACGCTCACCTACACGCTGGAAGGCTCCGCCCTGCGCATCCAGTACCGGGTGGATAACGACGACGATAAACGCATTCATTTCCAGCTCGGCACGCATCCGGCGTTCAACTGCCCGATCGGCGGCGAAGGGGAATTCGAGGATTATCGGTTGGAGTTCGAGCAGGAAGAGACGCTGGAGCGCTTCTTCGTGACGGGCGGCAACATCCAGGTCCCGGACAAATCGGAGATCGTATTGGAAAAAGGAACCGTACTGCCGCTGACGCGTGCGCAGTTCGAGGAAGGCGCCATGATCTTCCGCGACGTGAACTCGGAACGCGTTGCGCTGAGAAGCGACAAGAGCGAGCATAGCGTGACCGTAGCTTACGAGAATTTCCCGTACATGGGCGTCTGGCAGCCGAAAAACGCGCCGTTCGTCTGCATCGAACCGTGGCACGGCCTCGCGGACGCGGATAAATTCGACGGCGAATTGAAAGACAAAGAGCTTGCGGTGGGGCTTGAGCCTGGGGAGTATTTTGAAGCGGCTTTGGTGATTGAAGTCGGTTGATCGAGATCAATGGAGCGAAAAAAGTTCTACTGAATGGAAGACACGAACGAAAGCTCCGAAAAACGCGTCCCCCAAACAGGGGAAACGCGGATTCGGAGCTTTTTTGGCGTTCACCGAAACTTACTGTCCCGCTTCGCCGGCAGACCCGGCCCTTCCTGCGGATCGGCGGCGCAGTCCTGCTTGTTCAGCAGCGTGCCCTGCGACAGCTTGAGATCGATAAAATCGACGATCGTCTGCAGGGAAGACATCTGCTCCAGCACTTCCGCCCGATACTGCCGGATCCGCTCGAACGCTTCCGGGGTGTCGGCCAAGTCTCCGGTGCGGGACATCTCCAGATAGGGCTTCATTTCCTCCAGCGGCATGCCGGTTTTTTTGAGGCACAGGATCAGCTTCATCGTCTGCACGTCGCTTTCGGTATAGATCCGGTGGGTGTTGGCTTTGCGCTTCGCTCTCGGCAGCAGCCCGATCTTCTCGTAATAGCGGATCGTGTCTCCCGGCAGACCGGTCAGTTCCGCGGTTTGCTTGATCGTGTATCCTTCTGTCTCCTCCGCCCGGAGAATCGTTTGTTCGGCCACGTTGCATCGCTCCTTTTGATCGGTTGAGATTCGTTGAACCGAGTATACCCGTTGGAGCCAGCTCCAAGTCAAGAAGCGGAACGCCGTCCGCGGACTTGTGAGCCAGCTCCAAGTCAAGAAGCAGCACGCATTCTGCGGTTTTCGAAAGATCGCGTTTGACTTGGAGTCGGCTCCAGGTTATATGCTGTTCTCCATCATCGAATCATCGAATGGAGGCATTCAACATGAACAATCTTCGCACAACTCCTACAGCGGGCAAGACGGCCCTGATCACCGGCGCCAACAACGGCATCGGCCTGGAACTGACGCGCCGGCTGCTCGCGGAAGGGTGGGACGTCGCCGCGCTGATCCGTTCGTCGTTTGCCCCGGAGGACGAAGTGGCCGCGACGGCCATCCAGGCCGGGCGGCTGCGTATCTACCAGGCGGAACTGACGGATTTTGGTCAGCTGGCCTCCGCGCTGAAGCGTATCAAGCGCGAGGAGACGGCGATCGACGTGCTGTTCAACAACGCGGGCGGCAGTCTGCCGGAACTCGCCTTCTCGCCGCAGGGACGCGAAATGCATTACGAGCTGCAAACGGTCGTGCCGTACATCCTCTACCGCGAGACGAAGGAGCTGCTGCTGCGCGGATCGCTGAAGACCGTGATCGGCACATCGTCGAATGCGTTCAATTACACGAAAACGTTCGACGCCGACAAGCTGGCCCGGCCGAAAACGTTCAAGCCGCTGACGGGCGCGTACGCGGACACCAAGCTCGCGCTGTCGCTGTGGACGCAGGCGATTGCCCCGGCGGAAGCGGCGGACGGCTTTTGGCTGCGCAGCGCCGATCCCGGTCCCAACAATACGCTTCGTCCGGGCAAAAAATCCGGCCTCCCGTTCCCCGTCAATTATCTGATGCGCTTCTTCTTCGCTCCGCCGACGCAGGGCGCCGGGCGGCTGTACGAAGCGGCGTTCGGGCACCATCGGAACGAGCCCGGGGTACTGCTCGATAAAAAAGGCATCGTAAATCTCAAATTCGCCGATCAGGCCCCGCGCGTGCTGGATAACGTGGACCGGATCTACCGCGAAGAGTTTCGGACTTTGACGTAAAAAGTTCGAAGAACGGAACGTATACAAGCAGAGTTAAAAAACGGCGCCGATCAAATATCGGCGCCGTTTTTTTAATTCCTTATGGCTGTCCATTAACGGGTATTCCGCCATATGGACGCTCCCGCTGCGCTTCTTGCGGCTTCACTGCGCTGCCGAAGAACCGACTTCGATCTCAAGATCCAGCCCGGGAAGATAGTTTTTCTTCGGATTGCCGGCTTCGTCCAGAGCGAACAAGCCGTCGCCGCCTGATTGATAGACATACCGGAAAGGCTTGATGACGATCTTCTTCGGCGTAGCAAGAAACGGTTCGAAGCGCGTGTCCATCACCATCGTTGCGCCGTCTAGAGGTTGGCCGCCGCCCGATATCGTCTGCAGCTTGCGGCCCTGCTCGTCCAGCACATCGTAGGCGAACGTCGCTTGTTCTTTTTGCGCCGTTCCGGCATCTGTAAATGTCGATTCCGTCGTAATCTGGGTCGTAACCGGCGTAAGTTCGACCTTCTTCACTTTGAAAATCAGGTCTTCGTTCTGTGCGGAAGCCGACGTCTCGAAGCTTAGATTCGGCTCCGTGGTTCGCTGCACCGGCACTTTCAATTCGAAACGTTCGGCAATTCCGTCCAGACGGACCCGCACGGTCAGTTCGAATCGGTCCGGGAACGGCTGTCCTCCCTGGTTCTTCAGATCGGAGACTTCCAGAATGGCGGAATCCGCATCCCCGCTCTTGGACATCACCGACCCCGGTGCGTACTTCTGCAGATCCTGCTGTCCGTCGATCGACAGTTCCCAGCTCTCGATCTGCTCCAGCAGGCTGCCGCTTCTTCGCGCCGCTTCTTCAAATTCCCGCTCGACCCCTACCGAGACGCGCGTTCCGTCGAACAGCGCCACCGGCGCTTTCAGCGTGATCCCCTCATGGGTACTCTCTGAATCGTTTTGGATCACCAGTCCCCGTTCATCCGCTGTCCGCAGGCCCAGATCGTTCGCGAACCGAAACAGCGACGAGACGCCGGGAATCTGCTTCAGCGAAGCGGCTACCGCCGGAGAGACATAACTTGAACCGAACAGGATTACCATCGCCGCTACGACCGCCGCCATGATTTTGGTCTTGACGAACCGGTGCCCCGCTCGCTCCGGCCTCTCTTCTTCTTCGCGGCATCGGCTCAGCGTTGATTCGACCAGATTGACGGGTGCCGGGTGATTGCGGATTTTCCGCTGCAGTTCGTCCATCTCCTGCTCATCCCAACTTAGCGGATTTGGCATTTTTGGTTCCCTCCTTTTTTTGCAAAAGTTTTTGGCGAATACGCGCATATTTCTTTCTGGCGGTAACCGGGTTCATGTCGAGGATCTCGCCGATTTCTTTGTAACTGTATTCTTCCAGCGCACGAAGCAGCAGAATCTGCCGTTCTTCCCCGTTCAGCGCGTTAAGCATCTCGTAAATTTCGTCTTCATAAGCGGAATGCGCCGGCAGGTCCTGCTTTTTTTGCAAAATATAGCGGCCGAGCAGCTTGTCGATCCGCTTCCTTTTTCGAAGCAGGTCGAGGCAGTGGTGGTAGGCGATCTTGTAGAGCCAGGAAGAAAAAACGCCGCCTTGATATTGATCGATCTTTCGGAACGCTTTGATAAAAATCTCCTGTGCCGCGTCCTCGGCTTCGTCCCGGTTTCTCAGCAGGTACAAAGCATACAAATAGATCGATTTCTCAAATGCCGCGATGATGTCGCCGTAGGCATCCGTTTCTCCGTTTCGGACCCGTTCGATCGAAGGCATCAGGTCTTTTTCGTTTTGTTTTTGTTTTTCCTTTTCGTCTTGCTGCTGCATATCTCCGCCCTCCTTTCACTGTATATAACTGCGGTCGCGGCCGATATGTGACACCCCGTACCAAGGAATCGGCAAAAAGCGGCGCAGGACAAAAAACGCCTGACGGATCCGGGATCCTTCAGGCGGTCGGGGAATCTATTCGGACGAAGGAGGCTCGGGACAACGGACGGCACGCAGGCTTAAGCCTGCGCCGCCAGCCCCTTTTCAAGCAGGGCGATCGCTTCGCGCAGTTTCTCTTTCGGCACTTCCCGGTACAGGTCGCCGATCGAGATTTCCGTCGAGCAGGACGACCTGCCGACCGCTTTCAAATAGGCGGCCAGCGCAACGCCCGTTTCCGCCTGCACATGCGCAATCACGCCCGCCGCCTTGTCCGCCGGGGCTTCGATATGCAGGTGGAACATATTCGAGACCGGGACTTCCGGCTGTGTCCGAATCCCTTCGCAGGCGTTGTACAAGGCCGCAAGCTCCCGGGCTTCCTCATAGTACCTCGCCATCCGCGGCAGACGCAGCTCGAGGTAATAGTCCGAGCTGAGAATGTACGGATACAGACTGATCAGATCGCCGCCGTGGCGTCTTTTCCAGATTTTCGCCTGCTCCGACAGATCGGCGTCTCCGAGCAGCATTGCGCCGGCGATTCCGCCTATGCCTTTGTAGAACGAGATATAGACGCTGTCGAACAGCGCGCAGACTTCGGCCGCCGTTTTGCCGTAATGCGGCAGAATCTCGAACAGCCGTGCGCCGTCGAGGTGCAGGGCGATCCCGCGATCCCGGCAGTAAGCCGAGATCGCTTCCAGCTCCGCATATTCCGGCAGTTGGCCGCCGATCTCGCGCTGGGGCAGCTCAAGCAGCAGGCAGGCGATGTTGTCCGGCATGGCTTTGACGTCGCTCAGCGTAATCAGCCGGTCGGGATCCGCCAGCAGCACCGGTTCCAGATGATGCAGTTCTTTTAAACCGTCCTGTTCGTGAATCTCCAGATGGCAGAGCGGATGGTAGGCCACTGCCCGGCTGGCTTTGCGATCGCTCCAGACGCGCAGCGCGATCTGCTGGGCCATGGTGCCGCTCGGGAAAAAGACCGCCGATTCCATGCCGAGCATGTCCGCAAGCTTGCGTTCGAAGTTCCCGATCGTCTCGCCGCGGCCGTACATATCGCTTGGCGCCGCGCCGTCCGCATGCCGAAGCGCGTCCAGCAGCACGCTCACATTGCGCGGGCCGTTGCCGCTCGTCCGGTACTGCGCTTTGGCGAACGTATCGCCCAAAGATAATGCCTGGTTCATGATGGAAAATCCTCCTTTTGCGCGAAAGGTTCATCGTTTCCGCTTCCGCGGGTCTGTTACGGATATTGTACGCCTCTTGCTCCGCATCCGCTATCCTCTCATAATAAGAAAGACTGTACCTTGTCAACGCTAAAGGTAAGGTTACGCCCTCTTCAAACGCACCTAAAGCTTGATCAATCCACTCCGAAAGGTTCTGTTACCGTGCCTATTTCCAAACCGAGCATCTACGACCGCTACATCCCCGCGCTGAGCGCGGAGCCTTCGGACCGACCGGCCTACTGGTTCGTGTTCTTGTCGACGACCGGCCAACTGCTGCTGAACGACCGGGAAGGGATTGCCGCTATTCCGAGCGCCCTTCATTCGGACTCGCTGGGCTTTGCGCCGGTTCGCTCGCTGTTTATCGGCCTGCTGGACGGCGCGCCCTGTTATGCCGCCGAAGCGCCGGAAGACGCCGTGCCGCCTGCCGGTTCTTCGTTCCATTCGCTGCGCCCTCTGTACGGCAGCATGGACGAAGATCTGTTTCATGTCGCCGGACGCGCGCTGCAAATGCTGAACTGGGATGCGACCCACCGCTTCTGCGGACGCTGCGGCACGACGCTTGCGAATGCCGGGCACGAACACGCCAAAGTCTGTCCCAACTGCGGGCTCAGCCATTATCCGCGTATCTCGCCGGCCGTCATCACCGCCATTCTCAAAGACGGCAAGATCCTGCTGGCGCACTCGGCCCGTTTCCCGAACAAAATGCACGGTCTGATCGCGGGCTTCCTCGAAGCCGGAGAGACACTCGAAGACTGCGTGCGGCGCGAGACGATGGAAGAAGTCGGTCTCACGCTCGGCGAGATCCGTTACTTCGACAGCCAACCGTGGCCTTTTCCCAATTCGCTGATGATCGGCTTCGTGGCGGAATACAAAAGCGGCGAGATTGCGGTCGACGGCGAAGAAATCGCGGAAGCGAACTGGTTCGGCCCGGACGAACTGCCGAATATTCCGCCCCGGGGCAGTATCGCGCGCCGGATGATCGACTGGTATGCGGAAGAATACGGAAGCGGCGGAGCGGCAACATAAGCGGGGAGCAAAGCGTAAAAAGCCGAAAAGTCGGACGCCTGAATCGGCACTCTGCCGGACCCTGGGCCATCCTCCTTCAAAAGAATCGGTGACCATTCTGTTCCACGGCACCGATTCGGGGTACATATTAGGCAGGGAATCCCCGCAGGGGGATGTAGTACATAAGCTGTACTTAAGCCGTATTCGCCCAAACCCCACACCCCGTTAGGAGGAGTCGTTCGTGGCTGAAGCAAACCGAACCGAGATTCAACCGAAAGAAACGTTAGGCTCATTGATCAAAAAGGGCAATAAGTCGTCCGCCGTCGCGATGGCCGGCAATGCGGTGCTCGCCGCCGCCAAAGGCGCGGCCGCCGCTTTTACCGGCAGCGGAGCCATGTTCGCCTCGGCCATGCACTCGCTCGCGGATGCCATCAACCAGGGCTTCGTGTTCGTCGGCAGCGTGCTGTCGGAGCGCCGTCCGAGTCCAAAATTCCCGGTCGGATTCGGACGCGTCATCAACATTTTCTGCATGATCGCGGTCATCGTGGTTACGATCATGGCGTACGAAACGATCCACGAAGGCATTCACCTGCTGCAGCATCCGGCTGAAGCCGCAAGCGGATTCTGGATCAACGTCGGCGTACTGGTGCTGAACATCGTGATCGACGGCGCGATTCTGATCAAAGCGTCAAAAGAAATTTTGCACGAAGCGCGGGCGCCGAAAGCTTCGGGCTTCGCCCTGCTGCCGGCCGCGTTCAAAAACGTGGGACGCGCCGCGCCTCCGACACGCCTTGTCTTCTATGAAGACATTGTCGCGGTACTCGGTGCCATCTTCGCCCTGCTCGCGGTCATTATCATCGCGTTCACGAACTTCGCGCTGATTGACGGTCTCGTGACGACATTGATCGGTCTGCTGATGATCTTCGTCGCTTTCCGGGTCGGCTACGACAACATGATCGGCCTGATCGGCGTCTCCGCGCCGCAGGACGTCGAAGACAAAGTATCGGCCGCCATTCTCGGCGACGCCGACGCGGTCGACATCAAGGAGATGCGGATCATTCAGGAAGGGCGCTACTATCATGTCGATGCGGTCGTCGAGCTGCGTACCGGATTGACGCTCGGCGAAGCGGACGATATCATGCTGCGTCTCGAACAGAATCTTCTTACCGTTCCGGATATCGCCGACGCCGCACTTGCGATCGTCGAAGACGACGGAAAAGTCAGCTGGCACCGGCGGGACTCGGAAGTGGACAAGAATTAGGATCAGGGAATAACGGACCCATACGCATAAAAGGGACAACCGCTCATTGGGCGGTCGTCCCTTTTATTATGGGTTCGGGGATTGGAATTAAAGCAAACCGATCCTTTCAGCCTTTCGGAAAATAAGCCTCGAACTTCAAATCCGGCCCCAACTGCTCGGCTCGCAGGCCGGTCAGTTGAACCGCATCGCCCATCTCGGCGATGCCGAGCCCTTCGATAAAGGTCGGCGCGCCCTGGCCGCCGACGAGCTTCGGCGCCATATACAGCACCAGCTTGTCCGCGAGACCCTGCTCGACGAACGAAGCGATCACCTGCCCGCCGCCTTCGACGAGCAGCGAAGAAATCTCGCTGCTGCCGAGTACGTCGAGAACCTCTTCCAGGTTCACGCGCCCACTGTCCGCCGCCCCCGCCGTCTCGAAGACACGCACGCCCGCGGCTTCCAGCCGCTCGCGCTTGGCGGGATCGGCATTCGAGCCGGTAAAGATCCACGTCGGCGCTTCGCCGTCCGTGACGACCCGGGCGTTCTCCGGAATGCGCAGCGTGCTGTCCAGCACTACGCGCAGCGGATTGCGGCCGCCGGGCAGCCGGGTATTCAGCTGCGAATCGTCGTGCAGAATCGTCTGCACGCCTACCAGAATCGCTCCGCTCTCATGGCGCAGCCGATGTACGTCTTCGCGCGCTTCGGCCGATGTGATCCAGCGGCTGCTGCCGGTGCGCGTCGCGATCTTCCCGTCCATCGTCACGGCCGATTTGACCGTGACGAACGGACGCTTGTCAACGATATAGCGGTTGAACACTTCGTTCAAACGTTCGGATTCTTCGCGCAGCACGCCTTCGATCACTTCGATCCCGGCATCCCGCAGAATCCGGATGCCGCGGCCCGCCACCAGCGGGTTCGGATCGGGAGCGGCCACGACAACGCGAGCCAGGCCCGCCTGCACGATCGCTTCGGCACAGGGGCCGGTGCGTCCGTGATGCGAGCAGGGCTCGAGCGTCACATAGATCGTCGCGCCTTTGGCGTGATCTCCGGCCATGCGCAGCGCATGAATTTCCGCATGCGGCTCGCCGGGTTTCAGATGGGCGCCGATACCGACGAGACGGCCATCGTTTACGATAACCGAGCCGACCAGCGGATTGGGCGCCGTCTGGCCCTGCGCCGCACGCGCATTCTCAAGGGCGAGGCGCATATATTTTTCGTGGAGGGACAGTTCGCTCATGCTTTGTCAGTCTCCTCCTTCGGCAGCCGGCAGTTCCGCCAGACCTTCGATCGGATTCTGCGTCGCAAAGTGGCCGGACCGGTTGACCTTGGTGCGCAGATACTTCTCGTTGAACTCCGACACATCGCCCCACAGGGGCGTACGGCCGGACACGTTCATCCCGGAAGCTTTGAGTGCTTCAAGCTTGCGCGGGTTGTTCGTAATCAGCGTGACCGGCAGCGGACGCAGGAACTTCAGCACGCCGATCGCGCCGTCGTAATTGCGGGTGTCGTCTTCGAACCCGAGCGCCAGATTCGCTTCGACGGTGTCCATACCCTGCTCCTGGAGAATGTAGGCCATCGCTTTGCTGAACAGGCCGATGCCGCGTCCTTCATGGTTGGCCAGGTAAAAGAGGGCGCCCGAGCCGTGCTCCACGATCATCTTCATCGACTGGTGCAGCTGGTAGCCGCAGTCGCACCGCTTGCTGCCGAAAATATCGCCCGTATGGCAGATGCTGTGCATGCGGATCAAAGCGTCGTCCGAATGTTCGAAATCGCCGTATACGAGTACGCTCGACTGCTGGCCTTCGGCCAGATTCATCTGCGGCAGACTGCGGATCAGCGCCTCGGCGGACATCTCGCGGCCGCCTTCCGGTTCTTTCATCCAGCTGTACCATTGGAACACGATGGTCTCGCCGTCCAGATTGACGGGCAGCTTGATCGGTCCGACCAGTACATAACCCTCTTTTGGATTCAGGGGCGAAGAAACGTTGTGAATACTGTCTTTCAGTATAAATGCTGCACGATTGTTCAACATGCGAGGGCACATCCTTATGTTCATATTGGTTAAGTCGGGTAAGCAGGTAAGCGAGCTTTCCGCCGTCGATCCGCCCCTGGTCCTTTTTTTAAAAAATCTCTCTTGGCCTATTCGCAGGTTATTCCGATTCGGATCACTTTCGGATCAAAAAAGGTTCAAATTTAATTCATTTTGGCCCAACTTCATTTATTTTACCGGTTGTCTGTCTCTTATCGTCACTCGTATTGTTAAATGTTAAAATTTTGGTCATACGCGGATTCCATCGCCACCTGCTCGCGCTGTCTGCTTTCCACATCCGCGCGTCTGCGCTGTTCAAGCCGCTCCAGCGGCGCGTTCGGATCCTGGCTGCTTTCCAGGCAGACCAGCAGCTCTTCGTGCAGCACATCCGCGTCGCACAGCGCTTCGTTCAATCCGAACGCACCGGTTGGCGTCATCGTATGTGCCGCATCGCCGATCAGGACAAGGCCCGGCCTTGCCCAGCGTTCCGAACGGCTGCTGAAAATATCCAGAAGCACGAAGTCCTGCCACGACTTGATATGGCTCCGTACGCTTGGCTCAAGCTTCGGAAAAGCCTGGATCAGCGTATCGGTCAGTTCTTCGAACGGACGCTTGCGCAGCTCTTTGTAGGAGTCTTCCTCGATGTTCCAGCCGACCTGTACGTAACCCCGGGCCTGGGTGAACAGATGCAGCTGCTGTCCGTTCTGGATCGTCGAGCACATGACCGGTTCCCAGCCTTCCGGCGCGGGAATTCTTGCCCACAGCAGATCGTAACCGTGACCTTCCGTGCTTGCCGGAATTCCGGCGTATCTGCGAACCGACGAATAACGGCCGTCCGCACCGACCACGACGCGGCTGCGAATCTCTTCATCCTGTCCGCTGCCGGTACGGATCTTCACGCCGGCGTAACGGCCGTCTTCGCCCCGCAGCAGGCCGCGCACGGTCGTGCCGGGCATATACGTAAAGTTCGGATAAGCGGCGGCTTCATCCAGCAGGGCGTGAAGCAGGTCCGCTTGAGGAATATGAATGCCGACATTGCCGTCCTCCGTATCCGGCAGAACGGTCTTGACGACGCGGCGATTGTCCCAGTATTCAAGCCGGATCAGCGGCAGCACCGCTTCCGGCTCGATTTTCTCCAGCAGCCCGTGCTTGCTCAGCACCCGTTCGCCGTCGCCGTTCAGGATCTCCCCCCGGAACGACGGTCCGGGTACCGGCTGTTTCTCGATCAGCACAACGTCCGCGCCGCGGCGGGCCAGCAGGCATGCCAGCAAAGCGCCGGCCGGGCCTCCGCCCACTATGCAAATTTCCGTCTGTCGTTCCATCTTTTTTCCTCCGATTGCGGGTGTTCTAACGAAACCGTATACGCGGTATGCAGCGTATACGGCCATGTGCGTAAATTACTTTATGTAACCGAGTATATTTAATAAATATTACGAAGTCAAGCTTTAATTATTACTAATTGTAAGCTTGTTTATTTAAATCACTGATGTATAATAAAGGGGAAAGTATCGCCTACCTTACAACTTCGCACGGCCCGTAGGTTCGGGCTTATAGGCATAGATTTCCCGACGGATATTCGGCAGAACTTCTATCAATAAGAATATGGAGAGTGATTCCCTTGGCAGCAGAGCTGACCCAAATGTGCCCAAGATTCGAAAGAGCCATCGGACTGCTCAGCAAACGCTGGACAACCCTTATCGTTTACCGCCTGCTGGACGGCCCGCGCCGTTTCGTGGATATCGAGAATTCGCTGTCCAATCTGAGCGGCAAAGTGCTGTCGGAGCGCCTCAAAGAACTGGAAGAAGCCGGCGTCGTGCTGCGCACCGTGTACCCGGAAAAGCCGGTACGGATCGAATATTCGCTGACCGAAATGGGCCGCGATCTCGCGCCTTTGATGGACGATATTCAATGCTGGGCGACGCGCTGGATCAAGGTCGAGCAGGCGCAGGTGTGAAAAGAACGGCATTCAAAAAGCGAAGACCGTCAGGTAGACGGTCTTCGCTTTTTTATTTATGAATTAATAAAGCTTTGCTTCTCCGATGACAAGATCTATTTGCTCACCTTCGTCCAGCTCGCTCTCAAAGCGAATTTGAAGCTTCAATACTCCGGTCACATCGATACTGGCCAATTTCGGAACATCTCCCCCGCGGAGCCCATCCTGTCTGAAAATCTCCGTACCATCTCCATAAACGATAATCGATCCGGTATTGCTGCTGTTCTTTGTATAATCATCTACGCCCAAGTTTCCGACCATTTTTTTGTATTTCCCATTAAGGTTGTAATCGACCGAGTTATATTTGTCTTTTCCGTTGTAAGGTTCATCCAGCACAGAACCAATCCCGTGAAGATACTTATTTTCGGCAACTGTAAATTTCAATCCTTCCGGAGAGGTCCAATTTTTAAAGAAAATATTTTTCTTGGCCCCATCCGCTCCATCCATTCGTGCATAGCTCACTTCATCCAGATATTTAAATGCCCCGGCCTTCTGTCCAACCCAGGCGGTCTTTGTTTTACCTTCATACACGAACGATTCTCCCATCCCCTGGGCCATGCTTTTCGCCGGAACATAGAGCTGCCCATTGTAAATGATCGACTTCGCCGTTTCTTTATGCACACCGTTAAACATCAGCTTTACATTTTCCATAACGACGTTTAATTTCACATTTGTCGCCGCGTAAGTCGTTCCCCCCGCAATCATCGTTCCGATCAATACACCTGCAACCAAACCTTTGACTTTGTCTTTCATCATAAGTCTTTCATCCCCCGCTTCTGTTGTACAACTATTCTTACGGCAGCTTTCATCCGCAAATATTCTAATTCTACACAATCTGCTCAATCTCCTTTTACTTGCTGAATAACTTATCTTCCCCTCGGAACTTCTTCTCTAAAGAAGGTCAAAAAAAGAAGAACGGTAAGGGTACCGTTCTTCTTCCGGACCGGGAGGTACTGAGGCCTATAGAAATATGGAATTCACTCTGCCGCTTCGGGATGGAATCCGCGGTTGCCGGCATAGCCTTCGATACTCCATACCCCGATTTTCTTTCGCTTGGCTTCATTCTGGATCTCGCGGAATTCGTCGACGTATTTATCGTTCGGCCGGTACACGACGACACGGGCGAGCCCCTGCTCCAGCAGCCGTTCGTTCACCAGTTTCCCGTCCAGATAGACGTAAGCCAGCATCCGATCGTACTGATCGCGCTGTTCTTCGTCGAATTCCAATTCGACGGTCCGCCCCGTCAGCAGCTTCTTGGTGTACTCGCTTGCTTCCGGCCCGAAGGGCTGCACAGCGGTCCCTTCTTTCTTGGTCTCCGGCGTATCGAGCAGCAGCATGCGCACCCGCTCCCGGCTGCCGTCTTCCAGGTTCGCGATAAAGGTATCTCCGTCGACGGTCCGGTCCACGGTCGCGGATATTCGGCCGTCGGCCGGTTCTTTCGCTCCCGGTTCCGAGGTATCCGCCTGCTGCGAACCGCTCTGCGGCTCGTCTTCCGTCTTCGCCGGTGCGGGGGCCTGCCCGCTTTGCTGCGTATCCTCCGTTTGCGAGGTTCCGTCGTTTCCGCCGAGCAGGCTGTCCAGCAGATTGCGGCCCGGATCCGTAAACAGAAGCAATCCCAGCACAACGACCGTGGCCAGAATCGAGAGCAGGCTGCGCCGAGGCCTGCCGCTGTTGCTGCGTTGAGGGTCCGGCCTAGAACCCGAGCCGCGATTGCCTGATGATGTCATGTTTATTCCTCCGGTTCGTGTTGTTTCGTAAAACGCCGCGGCCTCCCGAATTTTCGGTCCGAAGCCTGTCGGCACTCCTTCGTTCTTACCCTTTTCTCCCGCAAAAAGCAACTTCGAGGATGCACCGGTCTGCCGGGGACAAGCCCCGCTTCGCCGAATGCAGCCGCTTTTCCCGACGATTTTTTGCCAAGGCGCGTCAACTTCGCTACAATGCAAGTATCTGCAAATTCACGAAAATCAATCTTATTTTTCAAGCCGGGAGAGAAAAAGCATGAGCAAAAAAATCGTAGCCATCGACATGGACGACACGATCTGTCATCTGGTGCCGAAGGCCCTTCATTATCATAACGCCGCCTATCCGGACCTTCAGCTGTCGATCGACCAGGTCGTCAGCTTCGATCTCAGCGGGATCTGGCATCCGGAATGCAACGAAGAGATTTTCTTCGGGCGGCCCAAGCTGTATGAAGAACTGGAAGTGTTCGACGAGCACACGATCGAAGAAGTGCGCCGGATCAGCGAAGAACACGACGTCATCATCGTAACGGCGGCACGCCCTACGGCCGTACCGGAGAAATGGGCTTGGCTGCAGCGCCATATGCCGTTTATCCCGTTCGAGAATTTCTTTGTCGCCAAGCGCAAATCCCTGCTCGAATTCGATCTGCTGATCGACGACGGTCCGCATAATCTGCTCGCCGCGCGCGAGGCCGGCAAGCGGACGATCGGTATTCCGCGGCCTTGGAACCTCAAGCTGCAGGATGAGTTCCTGATGAAAGGTTCCTGGGACGGCATGGGCGATCTCGTCAACAGCGTGCTGTCGGGTCCCGGCTTTCCGGCCAAAGGGTGACGGTAAGCCCACCGGGCGCATGAGCCGGCGCTTCGTCAACCCGGCCCGGCCCGGTCGACTTGTCGACGCAGAACCGCCAAAGTTCCCGGCACGCCAAACTCCCGAAACGACCGACGCGCGAGCGTCGTCGTTGCGGGAGTTTTTTGCATGAACCTTTACAGTCTCTTCGCGTACTCGTTCAGCTGTGAGGCCATGGCGCGAAGTTCCCCGATCATCGCGGACAGCTGCTCGGTCGACTCCGCCTGACCCTGGCCGGTTTCGGCGATGCGTTCGATCGAACCGCTCATCTCCGCCGTCAGCTTTTTGAAAGTGCCCAGCGTGTCCCGGATACTGTGGGTGGACGTCACGGTCTGGCCGGACAGCTTGCGGATCTCGGAAGCGACGATGCCGAAGCCCGCCCCCGCTTCGCCCGCATGGGCCGCTTCGATCGCCGCATTGATGCCGAGCATATGCGTCTGATCCGCGACTTCCTTGATCATCCGCACCACATCGTCGGCACCGTGGGCCTTCTCTTCCGCCTGCCGGGACAATCCGAGCAGCTCGCCGGATACGTCCGCAAGATGATTCGATCCTTCCGCGAGACGCGAGATGCGTTCGGTGGCGCCCGACAGCGACTCGGCGATCCGGTCGGCGATGTCGATCAGCTCGCTGTGCCGCCGCACCTGAACCGCGAGGCCTCCGATCACGCGCCCGCCCGCGTCGCGCACCGGTACCGCCGTTCCGGTAAAAGCAAACCCGTAGAATTCCGCCGGCACTTCCGCGCGCAGCGCCTGGGCCCCGCGGATTGCCTGCATCAAGGGCTCGTCCTCCTGCAGGCGCTGCCCCGGCCGGATCTTGAGATCGATATGGGTACCCGGCCAGTAGGCCATAAACTGTTCGGTATCGCACAGCCCAATAGAGACATCGACGGGCAGCGCCGATTGAAGCAGGGGGATTACGGCGGCCAGCATATCCAGCGATTCGATTCCTTTTGCCATGAATGTCTACTTCCTTCCGGGGGGATTTTTGTATTTGCTTCCTATATATCGGTCGCGGCAAACGGCGGGGTAAGCCGATCGACTGAGTCGAGAGAAGCGAAAATTCGTCTCGAAAAGCGTATCAAGCGAAGTTTCCGCCGGACCCGGACCGCTCGCGGATCTTATTCGTATGCGCCGCGGCTCGGACGTCCGCCCGTTCCGGAGCCTCGTTCGCGCCCGTCCAGATCCGGCGCGGCGGCCAGTACGCCGTCGGGAATGCCGGACCCCGAAGCGGGAGAATCCTTTTTGAGCTTGTAACTGCGGAAGCCCGGTTCGGCAAACCCGGGGTCGGCGAACCGCGATCCGGCGTCGAGTCCCGTCGCTTTCGCATAGGCTTCAAAACCGGTATGCGTGCGGCCTTTCCACGTCCAGGTCGCTTTTTTCGCGTTCGGCGCGAAGTACAGATTGTAATCGAGCCGGCTGCCGACGTTCTCGGCGTATTCGTTAAGGATCAGGGCATGGGAAGCGGACGCGACGAAAATATTGTTGCGAATACGGTTGTCTCGGACGTTGAACTGGATGTAAAGCTGTCCTGTTCCCCATTCCAGCGTATCGTTGTACGCCACCGTATTGCCCGTCACGATGCTGTTCGTCGTCGAGCCGCGATCTTCGTCGTAGCCGCCCATCGCAATCCCGGTCATGGCGTTGCGGACGATCAGATTGCTGCGGACGATAATACCGGAAGTCGAGCGGCCGCCATGTTCCGATGCGATCTCGATGCCGATATCGTTGTTTTCGCTCCGGTTGCGTTCGACGACGATATCCCGGCCGCCGTCGATATAGATGCCGCCGGCCGAATAGGTGCCGTTCGGGATTTTGCGGCCGTAGGACGGATTGCGGACCGACGTGCTTCCGGTCACAAGATTGCCTCGGATGACGCCGTCGCGGGCTTGGTCGTACCGGGCATCCGGCGAGGTGCCTTCAAAGCCGATCGCGTCGATGCCGATGTTGTCGTTGTCGTGGATGTGATTGTTTGCCACGACGAACTTTTCGACGTTGCCGTTCAGCACGAGCGCTTCGCTTGACCCCAGCGTCAAGCCGTACACTTCGTTGCCGGAGACCGTCAGGCCCGAGATCGAATCCGGTGCTTCCGTGCCGTATACCGCGATGCCGTGGGCGTCGCGGCCGATCAGGCCGCCGCCTTCGGGCGAGGCCGTGTTCCCGATGTCGTGGACTTTGTTGTCCAGCAAGCTGACGCTTTCGCCGGCGCCGTGAACGCGGATGCCGATCGGGACGCTGCCCCGCGCGGCCGTTTTGTAATTGCGCAGCTCCAGGCCGCGAATCGTGACGCGGCTTGCGCTGTCCAGCTCGATCAGGCTGTCCATGCCGTCGACGGGCAGGCTCCTGCCGTCAAGCACCGCCGTCTCCGACGGATAGCTCGCGACGGTCAGGCGCGCCGCCGAACCGGCGGCGCCGGGGTTCCCGGCCAGCTTGAGCCGCTGGCGGTATACGCCGCCGCGCAGGTACACGGTGCCGCCGGTCTTCATGGCGGCATCCGCGGCGCGCTGCACGGTCTTCCACGGGCGGGCTTTCGTGCCCGTGCCGGCCTTGTCGCTGCCGCTCGGCGCGACGTAGTAGTAGGGCCTGCCGTCTGCGCGCGCGGCGGCGGGCGACGAGGTGCCCGCGGAAACGGCGGCAGCCAGGGAGACAAGCCTAAAGCAAGCGCCGCGGAAAGAAAGTTTCGGTCTGTCGGACAAAGAGGATGCTCCTTTCGCACGTTCGATTTGCTTTTACATTTGAGCAGCCCGCCGAAAAAAAGCAGGGCCATTTTTCCCCTTTTCCGTTCCCCTACTCCCGATACACCGGCATCGGTACCGTGAAGCTGAAGGTCGAACCGGATCCCCTATCGGATTCGACGCCGATCTCCCCGCCCATCAGTTCGACCAGGTTTTTGCAGATGGCAAGGCCCAGGCCCGTGCCGTTCTGCATTCGGTTGGCAGTCGAAGCCGTTTGGTAAAACGGCTGGAACAGGTTTTTCCGCTCTTCCGCGCCGATGCCGATTCCGCTGTCGCGAATCGCGAAACTCACCAGGATAATGCCTCCGGGCCTCGGCAATCTACGGCCGGAGGGCGTCCCGCCGAGAAGCGCTTTCGCCGTCACGTTCAATTCGATGCCGCCTTCGGACGTGAACTTGAGCGCGTTGCTGAGCAGGTTCATCAGCACCTGCCGGATCCGCTGCTCGTCGCCGAGCAGGATGTCCGGCAGCCCCCGCCCGAATTCGCAGTTGAACGACAGCCCTTTTTGCTGCGCCTGCACCGCGTACAAAGCCGCAACGTCGCCGACCATTGACGCAAGCGCAAGCGGTTCGTGGACGGCCTGCAGTTTGCCGGCCTCCAGCTTCGAGAAATCAAGAACGTCGTTGATCACGTACAGCAGCGCGGAACCGCTCCGATGGATGAGACGGACATATTCTTGCTGCTCTTCGTTTAACGGCGTATCGAGCAGGATATCGCTGATGCCCAATACTCCGTTGAGCGGGGTACGCAGTTCATGGCTCATCACGGCAAGGAAGTCGCCTTTGATGCGCAGCGCTTCTTCGGCTTCGCTTTTCGCCTCGTTCAATTCCCGTTCGGCGCGCCTGCGGTCCGTAATGTCTCTGGAAATGGTGTAAACGTCGCGTACGCCTTTTCCCTCCACCAGCGGGACCATTGTGATGCTGAGCAGAATCTCGTTCCCGCTTTTGCCCCGGATCTTGATTTCGGCGGAATTTGATTCACCCTTTAAAGCTGCTTCGTAACAAAGTGCCAGCCGTGCGCGGTCTTCTTCGACCAACAGCCGTCGGAAACCTTCGTTCCGAAGCTCGTCGAACGTATAGCCGGTAATTTGCTCGGTCGCCGGATTGGCACGCACCAAAAGGCCGTTTTCATATAAGCAGACCGCGTCGGGATTGTATTCGAAAATGGAATCATAGCGGCGTTTGTTCGAATCGGCCATTCTGAGCGCGACTTTCCGATCGATGGACTGGGTGATCATCACAAGCAGAAGAATGAATAAGCTGGCTGCCCCGATCAACATGCCCAGCAGCATCTCGTCCGCGTAATTCCCTCGTTCCATCATGGCCGAGTGCATTGCTGCGCCTTCCATTGGGTGAAAGCGAACCGCCTCCATGGCCGTGTAATGCATGCCTGCCACGGCCCCGCCCAACAGCAGGGAGACGGGCAATTTGGACGATTTTTTCAGATAAACATTGTTATGCCGGCGGTGAAGGGAAGACAGCTTGAGAGCAGCGAACGAAGCTCCCAGTGCGATCACTACGGAAAGTCCTACAAAAAGCGGATCGTAACTCATCCGAAGCGGCATTCTCATCGCTGCCATTCCGCTGTAATGCATGGCCAACATCGCGGTGCCCATCAGCAGCGAGCCGGCCAACAGACTGCCGATCTTCGATACGTCTTCGGCAATCATTCGGAATGCGGCCCACACGGCGGCGATAGGCAAAATAACGGATACCGTAAGCCAGCCCGGCATATAGGTAACGTTGACCGGCAAATGATACGCTAGCATCCCGATAAAATGCATGGACCAAATCCCGAGCCCCATCGTGATCGAGCCGAGCATCATCCAAAGCGTTCGCGCTTTTCCGGTCAATATCAGCACCCGTTCATACACATACAGAGCGCAATAGGAAGAGAAAAAAGAAATGAAAACCGAAAGCAAAACGAAATAAAGCTGGTAAGTTCCGTGAAGTTCCGTCATGATGCCCGTCCTTTCCGATTCATGGGTCATCGTCCGCGCCCGAGATGACGCCGTCGAGCCCTTTTCGGTTTTCCTATCGAATGCCGAAGCGCAGCTCGGCGAAGGTTTTCATTTTGGCGTTCGACTTCCTTTTCATTCTATCATTTGATAATTGCGCGAACATAGCCGAACCGTCTTTATTTTTGCAAAAAAAAGGATGTCCTTTGTCAAAAACGTCCTTCAAATCGGATTTTACGGAAATTTAAGCTTTATAAACCGCTTCATGACCCGGATCTCATCCTCTTTTTCTCTGTGCAGCCGTTGGGCTTCCTCCGCCGCAATTTCGCAAAAAGAAATTCGTTGGCCCGGACGCAGCTGGGCCGCGGCCGGGAGGTCGACTGCCGCGATTTGGGCGATACGCGGGTATCCGCCGGCCGTCTGCCGATCGGCCAGCAGCAGGATCGGATTACCGTCCGGCGGCACCTGCACGGTGCCCTCCGTTACGGCTTCGGACAGCATCTCGAGCGGATGTTCCGGCCGCAGCGGAGGGCCGGACAGGCGGCAGCCCATCCGGTCGCACCGGGGTGTCGCTTCGAACGGGTGCCCCCACCAGGATTCCCGGCTGTCGGACGAGAAGAGGCCGTATTCGGGGCCGCGCATGACACGCACGACCAGATCGGCCCGAGCCGGCGAAATATAGCGGCTGTCCGCGTGCCAGGACACGGATGCGAACGGCGTTGCGCCGCAGGCGGCCAGCTTGCACGCGAACGGCCGCGCCGCTTCGCCCGGTTCACCCAGCGGCAGAACGTCGCCGGCACGCAGTTCGCGCCCTTGGAAGCCGCCGATACCGGCCCGCAGGTACGTGCCCCGCCCGCCCATAACCGACGGCACGTCGAAGCCGCCGGACGCGGCCACATAGGCACGGCAGCCGCTCTGGACGGCGCCGAAGCGCAGTTCGGCCTTTGCCGGCACAAGCACCGGGCGCCACATGGGCAGCGGCGCGCCGTTCACGCTCGGCGACAAATCGCCGCCCGTGACGGCGATCAGCGTCTCTTGTCCGAAACGCAGCACGGCACCGCTCAGCGTCAGTTCGAGGGCCGCCGCGCCTTCTTCGTTGCCGACCAGCGCATTGCCGATTCGAAGCGCATACGGGTCGGCCGCCCCGCCGGCAATCACGCCGTATTTCTGGAAGCCGGCGCGGCCCAGGTCCTGCACGGTCGTCTGCAGGCCGGGCTTCAGAACGGTCACGCTTGGTCGTTCCTTTTCGCGCGGAGCGTTTGCCGGGAAAAGTGCAGGGTTCCTGCCGGGCGCGTCCGTAAGCCCGTTCACGGCCGGATTTTTTGGGACCGGTCCGCGAACGCGGCCGCCTCCCTCCGATTCCAGACATCGGAACTCTTCCGGCGATATCGGCCGGAAGCGGACCCGGTCTCCGGCACGCAGCAGGCTCGGCGGTTCCTCCGACGGACGAAACAGCGCCAGCGGCGTACGCCCGACCAGCTGCCAGCCTCCCGGCGTCGCAAGCGGATAGACGCCGGTCTGCCGGCCGGCGATTCCGACCGAACCGGCAGGAATCGCCGCGCGCGGCGTTGCACGCCGGGGAGCGGCGATACTCTCCGGCATTCCGCCGAGATAAGGGAACCCGGGAGCGAATCCGAGCATGTAGACGACGTATTCGCCGCCCGCATGAATCGCCGCAGCCCGATCCGGCGTTATCCCCGCAAGCGCGGCGACTTCTTCAAGATCGGGTCCGTACTCGCCGCCGTAGCATACCGGAATCTCCACGGTGCGGACTTCTTCCTCGGCCGTCAGTACAACCTCTGCCGCCCGCTTCTCCAGCAGGCCGGCCAAGGTTCGGTATACCGGACCCTGGCCGGCCGATGCCTCGTCCCCGAACATCCCCCGTACGCGGGCGGCCCGGACCTCAAGCGGATCGTAGAACACCGTCACGCAGGAGTAGGCGGGCACGCATTCGATCATCCCCGGGAACGGCCGCTCTTCAAGATCTTCGCTCAATGCCCGGACACGGCGGCGGATCTCGGGGTGGATTCCTCCTTCCCACGCGATACGCATCGCGCATTCGCCGTAAGGCTCGATCCGGGGCATGGCGCGCAGCGGCGATTCCGCTTCGCCAGATTCGATATTCATCATGTCAGACTCTCCTCCCTTTTCCGCTGTGCAATTCCGGCGCAGACACAGATAACGCTGTCAGCTGCGGGACTGCGCACCGCCGCCCGACTCCGGCTCCCGCCCGGCCGCAGACACCCGGATTCCCGCCTGCTCGCATGCCAAGCGGATACGCCGGGCGAATGCCGGCGCGTTCGGACCGTCGCCGTGAATACAGACCGTATCGGCGGCCATCCCGATTTCTTCGCCGTCCACGGTGGACACCCGTCCTTCGCGGATCAGGCGAAGCACCTGGGCGGCCGCCTGATCTTCGTCCGCGATCAGCGCATCCGGACGGCTTCTGTCCGTCAGCGAACCGTCCGACCGGTAGGTCCGGTCGGCGAACACCTCGGCGGCCGTCTCGAGTCCGGCTTCCTCTCCGGCACGTATCAGTTCGCTGCCCGACAGACCGAACAGGACAAGCCGGGAATCGACGCGCAGGACCGCGCGGGCAATCGCGTCCGCCAGGGCCGCATCGCGCGCGGCCATATTGTACAACGCCCCGTGCGGCTTCACGTGGCGAAGCCTGCCGCCTTCCGAGCGGACGAACGCTTCCAGCGCTCCGATCTGGTACACCGTCAGATCGTAGGCTTCTTCCGGCGAGACCGCCAGATTCCGCCGGCCGAACCCGGCCAGATCGGGCAGTCCCGGATGGGCACCGACCGCCGTTCCCCGATCCAGCGCCAGACGAACCGTGCGCCGCATGACGCCGGGGTCTCCGGCGTGGAAGCCGCAGGCGATATTGGCGGAAGTGACATACGGCAGAATCTCGGCGTCGCGCCCCAGCGTATAGGCGCCGAAGCTTTCTCCGAGATCGCAGTTCAAATCGATCAGGCTCATTGCGCTTCCTCCTCTCGGTACATGTCAAGTCGATTATAGTCAATCCGCAGCCTTCCTCACAACAAATCGACCGGCGGAAAGTTTCCACCGGTCGAGGATCGCTGTTTAGCTATTTATTGGATTGCCCGACTTCCAGCTTCGGGCCGGACTTGACGATATCGCTTTGCGGCCGCCAGTCTTCCGCTTCGTCCTTATTGATAGCTTCCCGCGTCGATCGCTTCCTGCTTTTCGTCCAGAATCTCCTGATAGCCCGCGTCCAGATACTGCCGCTTCGCTTCCTCGTACAGCTTGTCGAACTGGTCTTCCGGAGCCAGCGCGACTTTGAGGTACAATTCCTGGAACAGGACGTTGAGATCGGCTTTGTAATCGTTCACGTTCTCGAGCACGACCGTGTACAGCGCGTCCGGCGTACGGAATTCTTCGGTTTCGTTATAGTATTTGACCAGATCTTCGACCAGATACTCGTGTCCCGGCGGCGACCAGTTCCGTTTGTTGGCCGCAAGCGTCGTTTCCGGGTCCGGGTACTGCGCCGTTTCGGTCACAAGCGCCCAATAGTCTTTGTTGTTGTTCTGCGCCAGTACGGATTCGCCTTTGAACTCGGGATCGCGTACGGCGATGCCTTCCGCATCCAGCTTGTAGTTCTGTCCTTCGACCCCGTTCTGCAGCAGGAACAGATTCTCCGGCTGGCTCATCCAATCCAGGTACATCCATACGGCCGCCCGTTCCATGTCGGTCGACTCGTAGTTGATGCCCATAATCATGCCGAACGGCCAGTAAGCGCGTCCTTGGGGCTCCCGGCCTTCGGGTACTCCCGCATACGGAGGCACGATCGCGAATTCGGCTTTCGGGTTGTTTTTCAGCGTCGCTTCGAACACATCCGTGTTATTGGTCAGATACGTGCTGTAGGTGCCCGTTTTGCCCGCCACGAACTCCGCCTTGGTCTTGGAATCGTCGTCGCGCAGGTAGAATTCCCGGTCGATCAGACCGTTGTTATATTGATAATTCAGATTGCGCAGATAGCGTTCCGTGTCGGCCGTCGTGAAATCCGCTACGGACAGGTCGGAGTACAGCGCCCGGTATTTCTCGTCGAACGGCCAGTCGCGGAAGGCATAATTGTAGTTGAACGAGTTCTGGATCAAGCTGCCGCCCGTCGTGCCGAGCCCCGCTTCTTTCCACTTTTCCAGCATCTCGTTGTATTTTTCGAGCGAGGTCAGATCTTCCGTCTTCATCCCTACCTGCTCGACCCAGTCTTTGCGGATGATGCTCGTAAAGTTGTCCGCATTCGGACGCGAAGCGAAGACGAAGGTGTTCTTCTCGTCGATGGTGCCGTACTGCTTGATCGTCTCCCCCATGTTCTTCCAGTAAGTGGGGGCGTAATGCTCCACTTCTTCATGGTTCAGCTCCTGGAGCACTTCTTCGCCGTAATAGGCAAGCGCCTGGGGCATGTCGTAGTGGAAAATGATATCCGGCGCTTTGTGCGAAGCCAGCAGCTGCTCGAAATCCGTCACTTCGCTGCTGCGGGTAATCGGCACAAAGTTAACGCTTACATTGTACTTGTCGCCGAATTCCTTTTGGATCCAGCGGGTATAGAAGTTGTCCGTCACGTTCCATCCTTCAAAAGCACGCTCGTAGACGGGGATATCCAGACTGACTTTCTCGGGGAAGCCTTTGGAATAATCCGCGAACCCTTCGGCCGGTGTCTCCGCAGCCGGAGAACTCGCCGCTTCCCTGCCGCCTCCTCCCGTACATCCCGCCAACATTCCGACCAGCGCAAGACCCGTCACGAACAGCGAAGCTTTTCTTTCCTTTCGACTCATCGCCAGACCCCCTCCATTTTTCTTCAAAAAGTTATGCCTATTCTTTCACCGCGCCCAACATGGTGCCCTGAACGAAATACTTCTGCACGAACGGATAGATACAGATGATCGGAATCGTCGCGAATACGACCACCGCCGCTTTCATGACTTCGGGATTGCTCAGTGTCACTTCGGTTGCCTCAAGCTGGAAGCTCTCGGTCGCCTGGACAATCAGATAATACAGTTTCAACTGCAGCGGGCGCAGATCGACATTATGTTTGATATAGAACAGCGCGTCCTGGTAAGCGTTCCAGCGCCCGACCGCGTAGAAGAGCGACAAGGTGGCCAGAATCGGCTTGGACAGAGGCAGCACGATACTCCAGAGGATCCGGAAGTGTCCGGCTCCGTCGATCCGCGCGGATTCCTCCAGGCTGACCGGCACGCTGTGGGTGAACGTCGTTTTCATGATCAACAGATTGAAGGCGCTGAACGACAGCGGCAGCACCAGCGACCACATCGTATCGAGCATACCCAGATTGTTGATCAGCATGTATTCGGGAATGATCCCGCCGCTGAAGTACATGGTGAACAAGAAGATGAAGGTCAGGGTCGAACGGCCTTTGAGCTGTCTGCGGGACAGCGGATATGCCGCACACACCGTGACGACCATCCCGAGGATGGTGAACAGAACGGTGACGGTCACCGAGACGTAGAGCGAGCGGAGAATACTGGCATCGGCGAAAATCTTGGCGTACGCCTCGAGCGAGAATCCTTTGGGCAGCAGGAAGACTTTGTTCGCGATGACGTAAGCATCTTCGCTGAACGACTTGGCGACGATATGCATATAAGGCAGCAGACAGACGAGGGAAATGACCACCAATGCGGCATGGATCACGAACCCCCAGACATCGAAGCGCTTCTTGCTGCCGACCGGAAGGGATTTTGCGGCTTTCATCGTGTTGCTCCTTTCTTCGAAGGTAGATTCGGATGCCCGGATTACAGCAATCCGTCTTCGCCCATTTTCTTGGCGACCCGGTCGGCCGTCAGCACAAGCACCAATCCGATCAGCGCCTGGAACAGTCCCAGTGCGGTTGCGCGGCTGATGTCTCCGCCCTCGATCCCCCAGCGGTACACCAGTACCGGGATCGTAGTCGTAAATTCGGTCGTAGCCCGGTTCAGGAGCGAGAAGATCCGTTCGAACGAACCGCCCATGACGCCGCCCAGGCTCATGATCAGCAGAGTCACGATGGTCGGCCGGATCGAAGGCAGCGTGATGTTCCACATTTTGCGCCAGCGGTTTGCGCCGTCGACAGTGGCCGCTTCGTACATTTCCGGATTGATACTGCTCATCGCGGCCAGATAGATGATCGTGCCCCAGCCCATACTTTGCCAGATACCGATCGCCAGATAGCTGATGAGCCAGTTCATGTCTTCCTGCAGGAACGGAATCCGGTCTCCGCCCAGCGTCACGATCAGATTGTTGATCATGCCGTTGCCTTCGCCGAGCAGCTGGTACGCCATCGCTCCCACGATGACCCAAGACAGAAAGTGCGGCAGATACAGCAGCGTCTGGTTGACCCGCTTGAACAGAACGTTCTTGACCTCATGCAGCAGCAGCGCCAGGAAGATCGGCACCGTAAAGCTGAAGATCAGATCCATAATGTTGAGCAGCAGCGTATTGCGTACGGCCCGGGCAAAGTCCGGCTTGGCGAACAATTCCCGAAAGACTTCCATCCCGACCCATTCGCTTCCCCAAAAGCCCTTGGCGATCTTGTAGTCCTTGAAGGCCAGGACAAGACCCGCAAGCGGCGTGTATTTGAAGAGAAGCACCAGCGCCAGCGGAAGAACAAGAAGCACGTACAGCTGCCAGTCGCGCCGCAGATAGTACAGCATTCCGTAGCGGTCTTTTTTCGGTAAAGCGGTTTCATTTTTGGGTTTGGCCATACTGATTCCCTTCATGTTGTCACCTCCCGTCTGCTTTTTACCATCCGTCGCCGGAGATGTGCCCAGCATAGCGCCCGCTCCTAGGATCGGTAAACGACGAGTGTTGATGATAAGGGCCATTTTTGATCCCAAGCCCGCCGTTATAAGGTTTCCGGACGTGTTTAAGATCAGTATTGGATACTCGGATCAAAAATGGCGGCTGCCTCACGATACCCGATTCCGGCTTTTGTACGCGCTCGGCGGCATGCCTTCGAACTTCTGGAAAAAGCGGTTGAAGCTGCGCGCGTTTTCGTACCCGACAGCCGCCGCAATTTCGGCAATGGTTCGCTCGTCTTCGAGCAGCATCGGCTTCGCTTTCTCGATCCGCAGCTTGTTGAGCGAATCGATCAGACTGGCGCCCGTTTCTTCGTACACGATTCTGCGCATGTACGAGTAGCTGATCCCGATCTCCCGCGCCATATCCTCGAACACCACTTCCTCGCAGAAATGCTCGCGCAGATAAGCCGAGATCCGTTTCCCGTGCGATACGGCTTCTTCGTCCTCCGGCCGCTTCGCCCGTACGATTCCCGTATAGAATTCGCGCACGTACTGCTGAAGATCGTCCAGCGTATCGAAAGAAGCGATCGTCGAGTAGACGCTGCCGCGGCCGGCAACAATCCGGGCCGCCTGGCTGCCGCTTTCCTGAAGATGTTTGATCGTCACGCCGACCAACTGGTTGTAGATGAACAGGATATTGTCATGGGAAATATAATCGGCTGCCCGGATTTCTTCCGCGATCCGCTTAAGCTCCGCTTCGATCCGCTCCGGCAGTCCGTCGTCCAGGAAATTGAGAATGCGGCGCTCGCTGCACTCGGGGTACATATATTTGTGATCGCGGCGTTCTTCCGCACAGCCGTAATGAATGCCTCCGCTGCCCGCGATCATCCGGCGCTTCACGGCTTCCAGCGCTTCGGCGGCCAGCTCGGGAACGCGCGCCGAAGACTCGGCCCGCCCGCTTACCCCGACCGTAACCGTATGACCGAGCAGCTCTTCCGCTTTGCCCTGAATAGACTCAAGCTTGGAATGAAGCCCGCCGCGGCCGCCGTCTTCTTCGCGATCGTTAAGAACGAGTGCAAAATACCCGTCGCCCCGGTACAGGAAATGCGCGGCCGGACCGTCTTCAAGCAGAACGTCGCAGGCGGCGGACAGCATATGGCGATGGTAGCTGCGCGTCTCCGAATTGTGCTTGGTGACGTATTTCCGATACCCGTCGATCGAAATCGAAGCCACGACAAAATACGGATACGGAAAAATACCGTCCAGCGGACCGTGCGCTTCGCCCTGGAGCAGCCGCTGCACCGTCAGACTGCGCGCGTCGCGTTCGCGTTCGCGCAGCAGCCCGTGCAGCTTGGATTCCTCATCCTGCATCCGGCGAAACGCCGTATCCAGAAAAGCGAATTCGTTCTGCCCGGGCAGATCCAGATAGCCGCGCAGATTGAACTGCCGGACCAGCTCGCGCGCAGGCCGGGACACCCAGGCGGCCAGAAACAGCGTCGCAAACGTGCCGATGAAGATCACCACCACCGTCAGCAGAATAATGCCCCGCTGCTGGGCGTGCGTCCGGGTCAGCATTTCCTGTACGGAATAGGTATTCAGATGCGTCCAGCCGAACGGTTCCGAATGCGTCCAGGCGTACAATACCTGTTCGCCGTCGGCCGTTTTTCGAAAAGCATACCCTTCCTTGGCCGGTTCGCCGCGAAGCTCCTTGTAGAAAGGCAGTTCGTCGGCACCCGTCAGCAGCAGGCTCTTGTCCCCGTTCGAGATGACTGTACCGCTGCCGTCGATCAGGGCGTAATCGGTATTCGCCGCGTTGGATGAAGACAGGTAGTCTTCAAGCTGGCTTTCCCGCAGATTGACGACGATCATGCCTCGCGTTGTCGTCGACAGCCGGCTGAGCGGCAGCACGTACGAGACGACCGGGACGCCGGACTGCAGCGTACGCGCATACCAGACTCCTCCGATTCCCTGCTGGTCTTTGAGCGCATCTTCCACCCAATCGATCGGCTCGTACCGGCTCAGCGGGGTAATGCTCTTGTCCGTCGAGACGACATAATCCGAATCCTCCAGATAGAAAAAGGACGAATAGACCCCTTCCGCTCTCCGGTTCAGGTTCGTCAGCTCCCTCATCACCGCCATCGCGCGGCTGATATTGCCGTAATCCGCGCTCAGATCCGCATAAGCCGGGAACGGACGAATCCGGTCGAATGTGCCGGTAGCGGACAAACGGACCGTATCCTGCGACAGGCTGTTGAGCGCACTCTCGTTCAGCCGGCGCCCGGCGACCAGCTCGGCCAGCGAAGACTCCGCGATCTCCCGCTGCGAGCTTCGCAGGCTCTGTTCGCCGCTGTACCACGTCAAAATGCTGGCCGGGATGACCATGACGATGAACAAAATGCAGGCCAGCTGCAGCGTCATCGGGAAACGTTTCAAGTTAACCCCTCCACTCTTTTTGGGCCAAAACCGACCGACAATTAACTATTTGGTAACGCTTACAAATTTAAATTTGTTAATGACTCCCTCATATATTAATTTATCGAACTCTGGTTTGTCCACGTGCTTTGCCTTTATTTATCGGTTTTATTGCGCCTTTCGAAGATTTTCGCATATAAAAAAGACCGTTAGCCGCATCGATCCCGCGTCTAACGGTCTTTTCTTGTTCGGATTACGCCCGCATATCCGCAATTCGCAGATCGCGGCTGAATACCGCTCCGTCGCTGGAGAGCTTGAACGAAGGGTAGCTGCGGTCCGCTTCAAGCTTCATGACCGGATCAAACTGCTGCTCCTGCTGGCGGTCCGTCCAGAATTCGAACGAATCCGCTTCGACCTTGACGTCGGTATCCCACGGCTTGTCCGCGATCTGGATCGTGACCATGCCGTTGCAGCCGCAGTTGATCGTATCGTAGATCAGCCGGAGACTGCCGGGGCGGCCGCCGAGCTTTTCCTGAAGTTTGCCTGTGGTGTAGTCGTCCATTTGTATGCGCATGATTGATCCCTCCTGCTTTTACTTTACCCGTTTTGGCGAGAAGTGTCAGGTGTTTGGAATCACGGAAGCGTGAAGACTTCGGATTTTCGCTTTGAAATCTTCCACGCTTGTGCCGGGAACATGGGATTCGCGTTCGGCCGATACGGGATCGGAGCCGGGAACCGCCGGGGCGGACAACTCCGCTCCGTAGTGGGCTTCTGCCGCGTTCACCGCTCCGTTCTCGATATCGAATCGTCCTTCATAGACGCCGGATACGCGATAGAGCGGATCGTTCGACGAATCGCCGCCTTTTTTCAAGAACAGGATATGCCGGTCTCCGATTGCGTAAGAAAGCCGGTCCTCGAACGAGACCCCTTCCTGCGTTTCCGGCGGAGCCGTCTCATAAAGGAGGATTTCTTCGGAACCCGAGTGTCCCGCGATCGTGTCCGCCACTTTTGCCGTATAGCCGAGAAAGGGCAGTCCCGGACCTTTGCCGCGCGTGCCGGTGATCTCTACTTCCGCGATCAGATCGGCAGATGCGGTCAGTTCCCGAAGGGAAGCGTAATGGACAGCGATGCTTCCGGATTGGGAGACGCCTCCTAGAGGAAGCGGCTTGTACCGCGTTGTAACCGAATACGTGTGGGGCCGATTGAGAAAAATCAGGACGAGAACGAATACGACGGATAAGGCGGTTAAACGTATTCCATGCTTTTTCATCACGATCCTCCTTCAGTATCTGTTATTGACATAAACGGGCGGAGGCGTGAAAAGTTATAGGTCCGGCGGCGGTTTCTTATGAAGCTTCACCCCTTTTTGCGATAAAAAAGCGGCGCCTTCCCCGTCACTGCCTTAAATACCCGCCCGAAATGCGTCACACTCCCGAAGCCCACTCTCCGCGCGATGACATTCACTTTCAGCGGGGAGCCCAGCAGCAGCGCGATCGCTTCTTTGACCCGGACGCTGTTCACGTACTCCACAAACGTAAACCCCGTCGCTTCCTTGAACGAGCGGCTGATCGCATACGGGCTGACATAATGGCGCTCCGCCAGACGTTCCAGCGTCAGCTCCTCCATATAACGTTCGTTGATATCCCGCACCACTTCGAAAATCCGCTCGTGCATCGGGTTCGACGCCGAAGGCGGCTCTCCGGTCCGCACCGGAAGCTGGCGGCAGCAGGAGATCAGCAGTTGGATCGTCAGCGTCCGCGCGTAATCTTCGTACCCCGGCCGCTTCTCCTGCACCTCGCGCACCACCTGCTCCGCCAGCGTATCGATCGCGGCGGAAGCGTACGTACCTTTTTTCAACAGCAGGTAATCCCGCTCGAACAGCGGACGCAGCCCTTCGGTTCGGGCAGCTCCGTCGGCGCTCAGATACCGCTCATGCACATTGACCACCAAGCGCTCGTAATCCGGCGTCTGTGCCTGAGTGGTCCGATGGAGCACATTCGGTGCGACGACGACGATATCCCCCGCTTCGATCAGCAGCGTACGGTCTTTGATAAAAAACTTCCGCTGCCCGTCCATCATGTAGAAAAACTCGTACGTCGCATGAAAGTGGCTCGTCGTCATCCGGTAGCTCGGCCCGCTGCGATAATGCACCAGAAACGTCTCGCTGCCGTTGTCGTAATACAGTTCTTCCATGCTTGGCCTCCTTCGGCGTTCCGGACTTTTCTCTCATTATATAGGTGCAGCGCAGGATCGCAAGATCCGAGAGGAAATCGCAAATTCAGGCAAAATATGTACAGTTCACCATGCTAGGATACGGATATAGAACGCTTACACAAGTACACCGCATGATCCAAAATCCAACGAAAACGGAGCGAAACGGATGAAACTGCACACCTCGACCGAAGAATTGAAGCGCTTGATCGAACGCGTAACGGAGTACACCCTGGATATGGACCTGACTTGGGACTGGCCGTGCGGCGTCGCTTATTACGGCGTCAGCCGGGCGTACGAAGCGACGGGCAGCACGCTCTACCTGGAGCGTATGGAAGCTTGGGTGGACGAATACATCGAAGCGGGCCTGCCGCCGGTCTGGACGGTCAATGCCTGCGCGATGGGCCATATGCTGCTGACGCTGTACGTCGAGACGAAAGAGCCGAAGTACCTCGATCTGATCCTGAGCAAAATCGAATATCTGGAGCGTGACGCGCTGCGTTTCGGAGATCGGGTGCTTCAGCATACGGTATCGGCCAAAAACGACTTCCCCGAGCAGGCCTGGGCCGACACGCTGTTCATGGCCGCCTACTTCCTGCTGCGTGCGGGGGTCATGCTGGATCGCAAAGACCTGATCGACGATGCGCTGCACCAGTATTTCTGGCATATCAACTATTTGCAGGACGAAGATTCGGGACTGTGGTACCACGGCTATAACAACGTCAAGCAGGATCACATGTCCGGTCTGCACTGGGCCCGCGCCAATGCCTGGGGAGCGTACACGATGGCCCGCGCGGCGCAGGGACTGCCCGAAGCTTATCTGTATCCGCCGATGATGCATATCTGGAGCTCGCTGCGCGATCAGCTGGCCGCGATCAAGAAGCTGCAAAAAGACGACGGCCTCTGGGGCACGATCCTCGATCATCCGGACGCCTACGGCGAAGTGTCCGCAACCGCCGGTATTGCGGCCGCGATGATCGTGCAGGGCAACCCGCTGCATGGCAAATACGTACGCAAAGCGCTGGACGGCGTGATTGCCAACATCTCGGACACCGGCCGCGTCATGAACGTCTCCGGCGGTACCGCGGTCATGAACGATATCGAAGGCTACCTCGGCATCGACCGCAAATGGGCGCAGGGCTGGGGGCAGGGCTTGGCACTCGCTCTGCTGACGGCGGCACTGGAAGATCGGCAGGTCGAAGAGCGCCGGGCAGCGGCGGACGCGCGGGTACAATCGCAGAACAATCCGGCGAATCCGGAATCTTCCGCTTCAACCGTCGTGGAACCCTAGCTTGCCGGGTCACCAAAAAAAGGCTTCGTTCCCGAGTAGGGAGCGAAGCCTTTCAACGCAAAAAGGACTTTCCATTCGCGAAAGGTCCGGAATCGATCTATGCGGTTGCTTGGCTTAACGTTAATGCGGCCGATCAATGCGTCACCTGCGACTCGAAATCGTCTTTGTACGACTTGTCGGCATGGAAAAAGGCGATATCGCCATCCTGCAGACTGAAGGAATGTCCCCACGAATCCTGCACGCTGCGCTTGTATCCTTCCAGGCTCCACTGATTCATCAGCGGTGCATGGATGTACTGCAGGCGCGGCGCGCCGGTATTGCCCAAGCGGATACTCTCGATGTTGAAGTTCAAGATAATGTAACCGTCTTTGAGGAATACCGGGTCGCGTTTGGTGAGTCCGCCGTGGGTCCGCGCGTATTCGGGAAGGTCGGTTCCTTTTACGACGACATACGGGTCACCCGGCAGGGAATACTGACCGTACCATTTCTGGATCGCGGCATTGGCGCGGGCGTTGTCTACGCCGGCCGGGATTTGGGTTTTGGGCCCGATCAGTGTGCGGATCTGTTCGGGAAGCAGCATCAGATCGAATCCGCCGACCGGAGTCTTTTCTTTGGTAAAGCGGCGGATGTAATCCGCGACGAACAGGTCTTTACTCACACCGTTCATTTCGGCGAATCCGTAATAATGATCGTACTTGTACCGCGCCGTATCGGTGAGTTCTTCTTCCGGTACGTTGCGAAGACGATCGTTCAAGATGACGTAGCGTTCTTCGGTGTCTTCGGGCGAACCCACCTTGATGAACGTTCGGTGGTCGTCGTTGTAATACAGGTCGACCGGGGTTTTCGTTTTGCCGTCTCGACTCACGAAAGTGAAGCTTGGCGTGACGCGCAGACCGTCCGTCTTTCCGAACATATTGCCTTTGGTCTTCAGGTCGAACTTCACATGGTAGCCGGTCTTGATACTCACGTTCTTGGTGCCTTCCAGCGGGTTCTTGCCCGGCAGGATCGGCAGCGTGAACGGATGGGCATTCCCGCGAGGGTCGCCGTCAATTCCGTTCAAGCCTGTCCAATAACTGTGCCCGGTCGGAGTCGCGCTGCCGGATTGGGTACGGAACACTCTCTCCCAGTTGTAGTCGGCAATATCGGTGACGTGGAAATCGTACAGGCGGCCGATCACTTCAACGTCGACGGTATCCGAGGCGACGTGGTTGGCCAGATCGAAGTTGGCATCCTGCTGCGTCGGGCTGACGCCCGGCGCATTCTCGGCAATGTTGCGATAATGGACGGTATAATCGCCTTCATCGACCCACACCGGCAGGAAGAATTCGGTGGTCAATTGTCCGACCGGGATCGGGATCCAGGTGTTTTTCGGATAGAACTGCGAGCGATCCCCCGAGTAAACGTCAAACGGGAAATACACTTCTTTGCTCCGATAATACTTGGCGTAATCCCGGTTGCCGTAACCCGGATAGCTTTGATGCTGTCCGCTTGTCGGCATCGTGATCGTAAACGGCCGATCCAAGATGAAGGCCTGCCGGTTGTAATTCGGCGTCGTCTTCTGGTTGTGCGCCGCGTCGTCGGAGGCGCTGGAATAGTTCACGACCGGCGTGTGGACCGTGACCGGGTTGATGCCGCCGATGGGGTAGGTGTCGCCGGACGGGACGTTGTGATTGGCGCTGAGCGGATTGTATGTGATGGTACCCATCGAAGGTGCGCTTTGCCGGTTGGTTTTAGTCATGGGAATCATATGATTCGGACTGTAGAGCACGTCGCGCGTGATCGGCGTGGAATTTGGCACCGGCTTCGGGTCCTGCCCTTTTCGTTGAACAGTCGATCCGTCCATTAAGGTTTGACCGTTAAAGACGACGGTATCGTTACTGACTTGTACTTGTTTGATCTTTTGTTCGGTTTCTCCGGCCAGAAGGTCCAGGTCATTTGGAACCAGTGGCCTTTTGTCTTCGCCGGGTATGGGTTGCGTGGGCGCAGTCCAGTTTCCCGGTCCGGGGTCTACGGTGTGCTTTCCGCTTTTGGTTACGGATAACGTCGGCGGAACGTAGCCAGCGGGCCTTAGTGTGATCGATTCGCCTTGGAACGCGTAGTTTTGCAGTACGGCCCGATCGATTTCGTAGACACCGATATTGTCGATAATCCAGTAGGAGAAGTACCGTTCAATATGGACTTCGTATTGCTTATTTTCCGTTTCGGATTTGGGATCGTCTATTTCGGGTCCCGGCGTCCCGTCTGGTTTTGCGGGTCCCGCTTTCTTTTCCGTCCATGTCAGATCATACGATTTGGAAACCGTTAAATCATACACACAGGTACCGAGCTGTTCTTTAAATTTAAATTTGTGCAGGTAGCTGTTGGCGATTACGTTGCCGTATAAGCTTTCCGATGTCGGTATGCCTTGCAGGACGTCAAAGATTTCGCGGTCCCGGCTATCGGCTTTAATCACGGCCGATGCATTAGGGGTTAACTGCTCCCCTTCGATCGTGCGGCCGTCACGGATGGTACAGCCAGCGAACGGCGGATTGGGGTCGGGTATGTCTTCGTCGGGTTCCCCATCTTTGGTGTAGACCCAATACCGGTCAGGATACTGGTACGTGACCGATGCGGCGGTGAAGTTATACGCGGCATAGTAAAACGCCATAATCTGCGCGTTTTTCGGGTTACCGCTGTATGGGCGCATGGTACCATCCGCATTCTTTTCGACGTAATATCGTTTTGCCCCGGCATCGGAGTGATCTTGAAGAAACACGATGGTTGCATAAGTCAAATCTCTGGTCGGCCCTACCGTGGTTTGCCCATCGTCGAGTCCGACTAATAAGGATTGAAGATAAATGTCGCTTTTGCTGGCATATCCCGAAATTCCAAGACTTTCATTTTTGACTTCTTTTTTATCATCGATTATGATCTTGGCTTGTTGTCCCGGTGTTTGGGGGTTTCTATCTTGCACAACATTTGTCCGGTTATCGATCATGGTTAAGGGGAATGTCAAATCGGTAAACTGATTAGTCCCTACAAAGGGCCTATTGATTGGATATTTGACGGCCAGTCTAACCCGTCTGCCGGGCGTTGCGGTGTACTCGGCACTATGACGTGGACTGTCGGTTATGATAGTTCCTTCGTTTGCAGGTGCGGTGTGCGACGGACCTTCATTTGACCATGTATCGCTTTGACCGGCTTTCCATCCTTCTAAAATCGTTCGGTTCCATGCGAACCACGAACCGGCTGAGCCATTTTCTTTGGATGCGACTTCAATGGCTTCACCTGTGAACGTTTCGGTTCCCGAATAGGTTTGCGCATTAACGTCGATGGTTTTAACTGCTTCGCTTCCTTTATAGAATACGATTTTTTGAATCTTTTTTCCGGCACCCGCGTCTTCGCTAATTGTAGCGGTTGTGGCCGTTGGTGTTTTGCCGAAGGCTACAGCGGTTCGGTTGGTGTGCAGCCGTGGGGCGTCGGTACCTGCATAGGTAATTACTTTTTTAACGGGTGCCGCACCGATTTCCCCTTGGAGTGGAAAAAAAACACCCAGCACGCTGCTCGCAAGGAGCAGGGTGCTGAGTCCGACAAGCGTGAATCGTTTCTTTCGTTGTCGGTTTTCTTCCATTACTGAATGCCTCGCAATCTAAGCAGGTCAACCTCCATAAATCTCGCGTTCGAACTTGTTGGGGTTTGCAGAACGATTTTGATATCATTCATCCCTTGAACGGTTCCGCTTTTTGGGATGATGATTGCAGGCATATCGCTGACTTGATTGCGATAGATCGGTGCAGATGTGTTCAATTTTCCGGCAGCGTATGCCGCGTCATCATTGCTTCCGAATCCTGCAACTTGAAAGGCTGCGAAGGGTCTGCTAAGATATTTGGTTTTATCCTTATTGAATACTTCTTTACCTTTAAAATACATCACGTACGTGTTGGTATTGCCTTTTACGTAGTTTGTCATTTGCTCGTTGTTATTGGACCATTTCAGCGTGTTCATGTCGCCAAGCAGCGAACGATTCGGATCATTCGGGTCCGCCATATCGATCGCAACAAGCGCCTCAAGCTTCGCTTGATACAGCCCGTCTTTCGACGTGATCGTCATGTTTTTCTCGTTCCACATTTCTTCGACCGAGGACTTGCCTTTGTTTTTCCAGTCGGATTCCGGCGTCACGAACATTTCAGGCATCACCGTGAAGATGTTCGTCCCGTGCCAAATGATTTCGGCAGCGGCCGTCGCATACTGATCGGTGTCGAGTTCGCCGCCAGCTTTTGCCGTCAGGATACGCTCGATGATGACGACCGACTGCGCACGGGTCGTGAGACCTTCGGGTGCGATCTGGCCTTTACCGACGCCTTGGATCAGGCCGGTCTTGGTGGCGAGGTACATCCATTTGTCGCCCTCGGTTGTCTTCTCGCCGATCGCGCGGGCCGCGACGCGGGCCATTTCTTCGCGGGTCATGACTTTCGTCCAAGCGGCTTCGTTGTTGGCGAAATCATCGCCCGCATATAACCCCGCCGCGCTTGCCGCGTTCACATACTCGCTGTACCACTTGCCGCCTGCCGGCGCCGTATCGAGTTTCATGGCCACAACGACCATTTTGACGAACTCGGCGCGCGTGACGGACGCATCCGGTTTGAACGTGCCGTTGGTGTAGCCGTCGACGTAGCCTTTGGCTACGGCTTTGTTGATCGCGCCGACTGCCCAATGCGACGCTTTCACATCGGAGAAACCGGAGCCTGCGGCGTGGGCGCTTGGCGGCCCATTCCAGACTCCCGCTGCGGCTATGCTCACGGCAAGCGTGAGACCCAGCCATTTTACCAATCCTTTTTTCACCTTTCCACACTCCTCTTTCCGGTTTATTTTCCAAAATCATGTTAAACCATCCGTTCTCTTCTATTGTCGCTCGCCTGCTTGAATAGGGAAAGACCCATTTTCGGTTGTCAAAGAACGTTTGATATGTTGCGGCGATCTTCCGAGAAAACACAAAAAAGCGGACGCCGCTCTTCTGCAAAGAAGAGATACGTCCGCGTGCTTCGCGAATGTCGATCGAATAATCACATCTAACTTAATCCTTTTTAAGCGGGAAAGCAAGCTCAAATCTTGCAAAACCGAACGGCAGCGCTCACTCTTCCGCTCCGGGCGGCAGAAAAGGCGTGTACATCATCAGCGCGCGGTTGCGCGTAATCTCGCGGTCGTCCACGACTTTCCCACCGGGCGCCATCATGCGGCGGCGGATCACATTCTCCCGCACATAGCCGCCCCAGTACTCCTGCGTCATCCGGTGATCTTCCTCGTAGATTTCGTACGTATGGATCGCCGGAGAGACGCAGCGCCATTCGCCGAGCAGCCGCTCCTCGCCGACGGAGACGCGAAGCTGATAATCGTGCTCGGTCGGATTGAAAATTTGCAGATCGAGATAATTGTAGGAGCAGGTCGCTCCGCTGCCGAACGGCTGGGTCCGATTGGAGTCTGGAAACACATCGTAGCTGTGCCGGTGCCGTTCTCTCACCTCAAGCGGCGTATGTAGCGTCATCCAGTAGATGAGATTGGACATCTGGCACAGCCCGCCTCCGGTACCGGACTTGAATCCCCCGTAATGCAGCACCATCCCGTCCGCATAGCCTTTACGCCGGCTCGGTCGTCCGATCGTTTTCCAGTATGAAAAAGTCTCGCCCGGCCGGATCACGATTCCGTCGAGCCGTTTGGCCGCGATCCGCAGATTGGTCACTTTGTTCACCTGAAGCTGCATGTCCACATCGCGCAGACGGCGCATCAGGATTGTCCCGTGCCCGAATATTCGGTGCGCAAGCGGCTCGGTCTGCCGGTGCGACGCGTACTTTTGGCCGCCGAGCAGCCAGGCCGCGTAACGGCGGCCGATGTAGTACGTGCGGCCTGCCGCCAGGCGCAGACGGGAACGCGGAACAGGTTTGAGGGAAACGGGAATGTTGCGGGTCGGGATCGGCATGGGAATCCTCCTCGTCGGATCGGCCGCCAAACAGTCGCATCATCGGACAGCCGCCGGATTATTACCTGCATAAACGCGCAAAACGACTTTTAGTTGGCCGACTCCCCTTCGCAGATCCACCGGATCGTCTCCGCGACCGAGTCGTGTGCGCCAAGCGTAATATCCGGCTGTGCGCCGTCTTCCGGCAGCGTATGTCCGCGGCGGTCGATCCAGATCGCTTGCCATCCGGCGCCTTTGGCTCCGACGATATCGTTGGCATACGAATCGCCGATGTAATATGTCCGCCTGCGGTCGAGACCCAGCTTCTCCTCCACATGGCGGAAGATCCGCGGATCCGGCTTCATGAAGCCAAGTTCGCCGGAGACGAAGACCTCTTGGGGCTTGAGCCAATCGTAAATGCCGAGCTGCTTGACCTTTTTCCGCTGATGCTCCGCCGGGCCGTTGGTAATGACCCCGAACTTCAGTCCCTTGGCGAGGCAGTAGTCCAGAGCTTCCCGCATGTCCGGCGTCGGCTCGAGTTCACCCTGCGCCGCGGCATAATCCTGCTGGAATCGAAGCGCTTCTTCCCTTGAAATACGGATCTCCAGCACGCGAAAAGCTTCCGTGATCCGGTAAGCGTGCATGTCTTCGAGCGTCATCTCCCCGCGCACGGTCTGTTCAAACACTTCATCGCTGAAATGCCGGTTATACCGATACAGGTCATCCAGCGACAGGTGCGCATAACGGGCAAAGTTCCGGTCGAATGCCTTTTTGAAAGGAATAATCTGGTCGTAAATCGTATCGTCGATATCGAAAATAAAATGGGACATGAAGGTTCCTCCACCCGCGACGTATTCGTTTTTGAGTCCTGCATTTTGGCTGTGTTTTATTCCAGAATCAATCCCAGCAGTCCGACAAACACCGAAGCCTGGGAAGAAGCGATAGTACACCCCGCCAGATCTTCCGGGTTCACGATCAGGGAATCGAATGTACAGCTGCTCAGATCGGTTCCGCTCAGCTTGACCTCGGACAGGTTGGCCTGATCCATCTTGCACCTTGCCCATTCGAACTGCTGCACCGCCGCCGCGTAATAGTCGCTGCCGATCAGGGAGCAGTCTTCGAAGCGGACGGACTTGAATTTGACCAGACGGAAATTGGCGTAATCCGCAATACAGTCCGTCAAAACGACATGCTGCATCCGCCCGCCGCCGAAGTCGCTTCCGACCAGCCTGCAGCCGCGAAATTCCGCCCGGTTGAGAAAAATATCCGCAAAATTCACGTTCGAAAAATCGCACCGGTCGAACAGAACGTCCGTGAATTCCGTTTCCCGCAGCGCGGATTCCGAGACCGTCACCTGCCGGAACACCACGCGGTCGAACGAAGCGCGATCGGCATCGAGGCCTGTCCACTGCGCCTGTTCGATCAATCGATCCGCGATTTCGACCCGGGACTCCACGTAGACGTCCGTTTCTTGCTCCAGCCGTTCCTCCCGAAGACGGGGCGCCGTTATTTTGTTCGTCATGGGCCTCTCTCCTTCCGTACGCTTTCGATTTCGTTCGATTGCCCGATTGTATCATAATTGGACGAAAAGAACCGCGCGTCAGGACGTCTGCAGGTCCGCTGCCGCGCGGTTCTTTTTCAATTTCTATTCGAAGGCAACCCCTATTCCGGACTAAATCAGCTTATGCCGATACCATTTCCGTCCGGCGAAACGCCAGATGAACACAGCGCCCCGAATCGCCCATTCCGCATTCATCGCAAGCCATACGCCGAGGATTCCCATTCCCAGCACGATACCGAGAATGTAGCCGAGCACGACGCGGAACAGCCACATCGAGAGCATGGAGACAAGCGAAGTGAATTTGGCATCTCCCGCCGCGCGCAGCGCCGAAGGGATCATGAAGCTGATCGACCACAGCGGAATCTGCGCGATCGTATTGATCAGCACGATAAGGAAGATGTCGTCCACGATCTCCGCCGGCGGATTGAATATGCTGATGAGGGGATGGAACAATGGCAGAATAATCAAGCCCATCAGCACGTAGAAAAAGGAGCCCAGCACGACGAACGATTTCGTCAGCTTTTTGGCGTCCTTCACATCCCGGCGGCCCATGCACTGACCGACGACCGTGATCAGCGTCAGCGACAGCGCATTGGCCGGAATCTGCATGGCGCCGGCCAGCGCGCCGCTGATCGCGTTGGTTGCGATCGCGTACGTGCCCATACTGACAATAAAGATCTGGGTCAGGATCTTGCCGCCGTTGAAGAACATCTGCTCCGCCGCGAACGGCATGCCGATCCCGAACACTTTTTTGAACATATCGAGCCCGACATGGAAAAAGTCCCGAATCTGCAGCCGCAGTTCCGCATCGACCTTGATCAGGTAATACACCGCGCAGGCTGCCGCCAGATAGCGCGAAATGTTGACCGACAGTGACATGCCCAGCACGCCCATATCCAGCACGTTGATAAACAGCAGGTTGAGCCCGACATACGGCAGGTTCATGACCAGCGACAGAGCGAGCGACGCCCGGGAACGGCCGATGCCGCGCAGGGCGCCGCAGACCGCTTCGACGAAAGCCAGTCCCACATACGACAATCCGCTGCCGATCATGTACGTGCGGGCCAGCTCCATCACCGCCGGTTCCGCCGAGCCGAACAGCACGTTCAGCAGCGGATTGTGGAACGCGATCATGAAGATCCCGATCAGCAGGGCCAGCAGCGAGACGGCCGAAGCCGATCCGGCGGTCGCCTTGGATACCATGATCGGATTATTGCTGCCTTTGTACTGCGCGACGACCACCGTACCGCCCGTGGCGACCGCCACAAAGATGCTCAGCAGGAAGATATTCAGCGAATCGACCATATTGACCGCACTGACTGCGTCCACGCCCGCCGAACTGATCATCGCCGTGTTCACCATATTCAGCCCGACGATAAAAATCTGGTCAACGAGCAAAGGGACGAACAATCCGATGATCTGCCTGTAGTCGATCGATCTCCCCGAGAGATATTTGTCCAGGAGCCTGGTGCTCCACCCTGTTCGTATGCCGCTGTCTGTCATCTCCAACCCTTCTTTTTCACGAATTTTCACTACTCAAATTCCGGATTTGCGACTTTGAAATTCTTGATCCAAAACAAAAAAACGCCCTGCTCGGCCGCGGGGGCCGGAGGGCGTGGCTGACTATCGTAATCGTTCGGCGCGGCTTGGCGCAAAGCGCGCCGCATGCGGAAATCGGCTTGGTTCAAGCCGTTTGGGGCCCTGTGTCAGTTCCGCCACGTCTGCCAATATAACATGATTCCCCGGAAAGGACAAGGCAGGGCGGACGGGCGCTGCGCAAAAGGAAAAACCGTGTCCGATCGGCTGTTCTGCCCGCTTCCGAAACGTCAAACGGCTGCAAAACGAGCCGCTGCGCTTCTCTGCCGATTCTACAGATTCGACTTCACTTTCTCCAGCAGCGCATCCAGAAGATCTCTTTCTTTGGAAGTCAGCCCGGCGGTAATCCGCTGCTCCAATTCCGCGAAAAGCCTGTTGATCTCCGGGATCAGTGGTTCCGCCTTCTCCGTCACGTAGACTTTCTTCTGACGCTCGTTGCCTTCCGGAATCACCCGTCGGACAAAGCCTTTCTTCTCCAGGCCCTGGAGCATGCTGCTGATGCTTGCACCGGTTCGGCCGAACTGTTTCGCCAGATCGTTCTGGATAATGCCGTCTTCCTGAAACGTATGGATATAACCGAGCGCCTGCGCCTGCTGGACATTTAATTCCCATTCGGCCAGCCGGCTGTCCGCGGAGGCCTTGAGATGCGCTTCGATCTCGCGAAAACGGTCCGCATAAAGCGCGGTATCCGCGGATTTCCTGTCGGCTCCCCGCTCCGCTCCGTCAGAACCTTCCGCAGCCGCCGTTTTGGCGGCATTCTCCAGTCTCTCCGCCTTTTTTGCTTTTTTGGCGTTTTTGGTCTTCTTGTTTTTCTTCTCGTTCTCGTCTTTGTCCGCCATTATGGATTGCTCCTTCGCGTTTCGTTCGCTTTTCGAACATTAAGATCATGGACAGTTAGACCCCAACTTTAAATCCAGTATAACCGTCGGGACCCTAACTGTCGCCTTTCTGTTCGGCATGACCGACACGCAGGCAGCCCGTTTCCGGCTGGGGAGAACGGGGCCGGTTCAACAGCAGCAGGCTTATGATGACGCCCGGTCGATCCGGCCGAGCTTCTCTTCGGCCAGAATCAGGTACAGATTGCGTATAAGCGGCCGGTCGTCTTCGCCAGGCTCAAGCTGCAGGCACAGCACGGCCTTCACCCGGCCTCCGCTGCGGAATACGAGCTGCAGCTCGCCGTTGACCCGCTCGGGCGCCGCCTCCCACTCGCGGAGCTGCGCATAGATCTTCCGCGACGTCAGCAGCGCCAGAACGCCCTTGCGGCCGACCATCGGCCGCACGACCGTGCGCACTTCGCGCCCGCCGCCGTCGGCGGTAAACACCGGCTGCTCGGCGAGCAGCTCCAGCATGCCGCCGACGTCGTAGGCGGCAAACGCGGCGGTGAACCGCCGCAGCAGGCCGGCGCGTGCCCCGCCGGCCTGCCCGTCCGCGCGCACGTTCGCTTCGCCGCCCCCTGGCGGCGAAGCTCCGCTCGCGGCCGGCTCCGCCTGCAGCGAACGCTTGAAGCGGCTGTAAATCTGCCGGCAGCCGGCTTCGCTGCGGCCCGTCATCTCCGCGATAGCCGCGTAATCGTACTGGAACGCTTCGCGCAGCACGAACACCGCCCGCTCGCCCGGCGTCAGCCGCTCGAGCAGCACCAGATAGGCGTAGCTGAGCAGTTCCCGCTGCTCCGCCATTTCTTCGGGCCCAAAAACGGAATCGCCGACCGGCTCCGGCAGCCACTCGCCGACATACGTCTCGCGGCGGCTTCGGGCGGAGTTCAGCATATTCAAGCAGGTGTTGGTCACCATGCGGGCGATATAGGCTTTCATCCGGACAATCTCCTGCGGTTTTCTCCGGTGCAGTTCGGCGAAACAGTCCTGCACCGCATCTTCGGCGCTTTCGGCAGAACCCAGCATCCGGTAAGCGATCGCAAAAGCATATTTTCGGTATTTGACGTACAGTTCTTCCAGATCCGCACCGGCCCACTCCGCTTCCTGCCCCTGCAGCCCATTTTTTGCCGTATTCAAGTTCCTGTTCCTCCCCTGTCTTCCCGTCTACTCCAGTAGACCGTTCACCGCGCCGTTTTGTGACGGCGGGGACGGCAGACGAAAAAAGACCCGAACCTCTGATTAAAATCAGAAATCCGGGCCTTGGTTTCAAATAAAGGATGCGGTCGAGAGGACTCGAACCTCCACGGGTGTTAACCCACACGGACCTGAACCGTGCGCGTCTGCCAATTCCGCCACGACCGCATATCTTGATGAACACGATTACCTCGCGAGCACAAGAAATAATATAGCATCATTTCTTGAAGATGGCAAGCATTTTTTTGAACTTTTTTGAAATCGAATGCTAGAGGGTTTTCAGAATATCGTCGATTTCTTTTTGCAGAACCAGATACCGGTGCGTGCTGCGCATGATCGGAACTTTAGTCAGCTTGTTTTTATCCACATAGACTTTCATTTGATCTTTCGTCAAACCGAGCAAACAGCCCGCTTCCGTAACGGTCAGTACCTCTTCGTTGCTCGTCGCGTTAAAAGTCTTTTTTACTTTTAAATTCCAATCCTGAAATGTACTCATGGATCGACCTCCTATTTATAAAAAATGTGAATGTTTTGTCGTGAATCCTTTTATTATATCATACTTTAACGTTTTACTGGGACAAATTCCGGCGAAAGCCGCGGAATGCATGGCCCAAGCCCGCCTATGCAGACAAAGAAAAGGCAGGAAGAACGGGCAGATCGCCCTGGAAGCTTACCCCGATCTAACCAACAAACAAGATCCCCTTTACGTTGCCGTATTCCGGGATCTGCGGATTCAATCGGGTAACGCGCCAAACTCCCGTCCTTTCGTGCAGGCGGTATTCGAATAGGCCCGGTGCGGGTACTGTACAGGGAATGTCCCTTATTATCCAAGACCCAATAAGGCAGGGATGCAGGCGCGGCGCAAGCCGTTTCGCAGTCTGCTTCCCTGCCGCAAGGAGCGAATATCATGTTTGGCTTGACGGATCTGGTATCCCTGATCATCTCGGCGTTCATCATTCTGCCCGTCGTCGTTTTTCTGCGCGAATCCGGTTATCTGCTCGGCAGCTTCGTCTTCGGCGTGCGCAATCCGCGGATCACCCTGGGCTCGGGTCCCCGGCTGTTCAAACTGGGAATTCTGGATGTCCGCCGTTATTACCATCTGTACAGCTGGTTTTCGTACGACGAGATCAAGCATGAGAACCGGGCGGCTTACGTCTGTCTGTACGCCGGACCTATTCTGGTCAACCTCGCTCTCGCGTTCACGCTGAATACCCTGCTCGCGAACGATGTGATCCGGTGGCAGCGGACGTTTTGGGACCGCCTTGTTTTTTATGCTTTTTATTACGCGCTGTTCGATATTATTCCTATGAAAACAACCAACGGCAAACCCAATAACGGCATGATCATCTACGAAATGCTGCGCTACGGACGCCGGACGGATTACAATCCTGAACCGTTCCTGCCCTCGACAAGCGAGGTAGAAGAACGGTATATGCAGGAGATAGAAGAAATCCGGAAGCACGAAGAGACCCATCCGATCCGGCGGCAAAAAAGGGAACGCAAAGCGAGAGCGCTGCGGACTTTGAAGCGCGGCAGCGGCAGACTGGGAGTGAATCGGGTTCGGCGGATTCGCAGACGAAAACGCTGAAAGCGCGGCTTCGGCCGGGCGAAGCGGCCGGTGCGATCCGCAGCTGAGGGTCCCGGAATGCCAAGGCCGCCGGACGTCCGGTGTCGGGGTCCGGCGAAGCGGCCGTACAGTCGATCGGATAATCCGCTTATCCGATCCGCTCCAGCACGACCACGCTTACGGAATGGGCCGGCAGCTTCAGCACCGCCGTGCGGCCCGATGCGCCGTCTTCGAGCGTAAAGCCGCTCTCGGCCGGCACCACCTGCTCCGCATTTTTCTTGTTCACGTTCGGCACATGCAGCAGCGAAGCGTCGCCGGAGAGCGTGATACGCTTTGCCTCTGCCGAGACGTTGAGATCTTCCAGGTTCAAGCGCGTGTTTTTGTCCACGGCATCGGCATTGACCAGCTTGATATAGACATGTTTGCCGTCTGCCGTAACCGAATGGAAAACTTCGCGGTTGTACGCTTCCAGCTTGTAATCGAGCACTTTGCTGATCCAGCCGTTGGCCCGGTCCGCGTAAGAGCAGACCAGGTTACGGCCGCCTGCACCGCCGAAATCGACAGTAATCGTATACTCGCGTCCGTCTTCCAGCGGCTCATGGTTGGCTGCGCGAAGATTGCCCGCTGCCGTACTCGAGGAGTAGTCGCCAAGCGTATAGCCTTCCACGCCCTGCTTGTACACCTTCACGCCGGTCGCCGATCCGCCGTAGCCGATCGCGTATTCCAGTACGTCTTTTTTGTCCGGGGAAATATCGGTCAGACCGACGCCGATATAGAAGCCGTCTTCACCGGCCGCTTTGGACGCTTCGACTTCGACCTTGTAATCGCTCCAACTGTCGCCGTATACATAGAGACCGTTCAGACCGCCGCTTTGCGGCTTGAGCACCAGGCCCCGCCCTTCTTCCAGCGTATAACCGGCCGAACCCGGAATACGCTGCCACAGCGGATCCAGCCCTCCGCCGCCGGCGGCCGCAAGTGCGGCAAAGTCCGTCTCCAGCAGGACTTCTCCGCCCCGGTTCGATGTGACCTTAACGCTTCTTACCGTCACTTCCGCTTGGCCGGCCGCGATCTCGATTCCGCCGCGTGGAATCAGCTCGACCGGTTTGCCGCCGCGGTACGTCGAGAACGACGTCGGCAGCACTTGGTCGCCCAGATACTTGGCATACATCTGCTGCACATAATAGTTCGGCGTGAACCAGACCGTCTCGTCGTCGAACCAGATGCAGTCCGGCGTCCAGCGGTACGTGCCGTCGGTCAGCACTTTGTTGAACAGCGGCGCGTAAGCGGCCAGACGCACGACATCGGCATTATTTTCGAACCCGGTCATCACCGCAGCTTCCGCTACCGCGCCCGCCAGCGTATTCTTGTCCGTAGACGCGTATTCGCCGACGAACACTTTGGACGTTTCGCGCCAATTCATACTGCCGTCTTCGTTGTACGCCCGGAAATAATAGTTGTAGCGATCCGCATTGTTCAGCAGATATTCGTTCGACCGGTAATAATGCTCGTCCGCAATCGTATCCATATAGTTGGGCTGCTTGGCGTACCAGCTTACGTTTTCCGTGATTACCTTGTCCCGATCCGCAAATTCCACTTCGGCCGAACCTTCCAGTCCGCCGCTCAGGAACTTCCAGCCCTGCTGATACGCATCGTCGTCCGCCTGCGCGCCCACCGTGGAGATGATATGCAGCTCGTGACCGGGGTAATGCCGCTCCATATACTCGTCGATCCGGGTCTTGAACACTTCGAAGTTGGCGAAGAATTCCGTGCCCCAGTTCTCGTTGCCGACTCCCAGATAACGCAGATCGAACGGCGCTTCGTGCCCCATCTTGCGGCGCATCGCTGCCCATTCGTTATGCTCGAAATCGGTGCCGATCGCAAAGTCGATCAGATCCGTAAAGTTCCGGATATAATAATCGCGCAGTTCGCCGCCCGCCGGGTGGGCGTAATCGGAACGGGCCTGGCACAGAACCCCGCACGCCATAACCGGCAGCGGCGTCGCGTTCAGGTCTTCGGCCAATTGGAAATACTCCATGTAGCCAAGGCCCATCGTCATCATGTAGCCCCAGACGTTGAAGTTTTCTTTGCGCAGCTCGATCGTATCGACGGAGTCTTTCCAATCGTAGACGTTATCCCAGATAAACGAACCTTCCGAAATGCAGCCGCCCGGGAAACGCAGGAAGGTCGGATGCATGCCGGCCAGCGCTTCGACCAGATCGCGGCGCAGCCGGTAGTTCGGATTGCCGAGGTAGTTGCCTCGCGCCGAAGGCGAGCCGTTCTCTTCCTCCGCCCCCCATACGCCGCGAGGGACAAGCGACACCAATTCGATCGACACCTCCCCTTCAAAAGTCAGCGCGAGCTGCCCGAGAACATCTTGGGAGCCGGTGAGCACAAGAGAAGACAGCACGCTGCCGTCCGCCGGATACGGAACGCCGTATTTTTGCCAGGTGCCTCCTCCTTCGACCTTGAACGTCACCACTTCGCTCGCCGCTTCACCGCCCGGATCCTGCAGCTGGAGCGTGATATGGCTGTCCTGCTCGGCTTTGGCCCAGACGGTAAAATCGTACTTCGCACCCTGACGGATCTTCATCGCATACCCGCCGTTCGTATCGTTGAAGCCGCGGTTATAGATCGTCGCACCGTCCGCTACGGTCACATAATAACTGTTCACATCAGGGTCGGGAGAGCCGAGGAATTGTCCGAGCGTGTCCGCCGTTTGCGGCGTCATCTTGTCGAGATCGCCGTACCACCACAGCAGCGGCTGACGGTTGCGCCCGGTCGAACAGCCGCATTCCCCGGAAGCGTGCGAGTACGTGTCGAATTCGAACGCCTCGAACGAACGGTTCTGCACCATTTCCGCGTAAATTCCGCCGTCCGCCGCATTGTTGATGTCTTCGTAAAAGAGCCCGTACATCACTTCGCTGACATCGACGACACCTTCGACCCGGCCTCCGCCGTGCACGGTGACGGTGTAAGGAGGCAGCTCGGGCGGCAGTATGGATACGTCGAAGCTGCGCCGCACCGTGCTGCCGCCCACCTCAAGCGCGGCGGTCAGCGTCGCGGCCTGCGGTTCCCCGCTGCCCCGCGGCCAGACTTTGCCTTCATTCGATACGACTTGGGGAAGACTCGAAGTCCAGCTTACCTCGACTTTGCCGCCCATCAGCGAGACCGGAAGATTCACATCGCTTGTCAAAATGCTTGTCGGGAACGACAGGTACTTGTCTGCCGCCAGGCGAACAATCTCTTCGTCCGTCAGCGATTCGCACATGACCTCGATCACTTCGTCGGCCGTCAAGCCTGCCGCATAGACGCGGAAATCGGAGATCGAGCCCGCAAAATCGTCGTCGGCCGCAAACTGCGAGCGCCCGATATAGCTGCGGGTATAGTTGTCTTCGCCGGCGAATGTCTCGAACCAGCGGCGCAGCTGCGCGTAGTTGCCGCTTGACGTCTGGCTGATCGAGCCGTCCGCGGCCGCTTCGCCGTTCACGTACACGATCGGTCCGGCACTGCTCATCGTCCCGCTTTGCGTGCCGATGACGCTCATGGCGACGTGCATCCATTCGCCGCGCACGAAGCCCCGTCCCGGATCGGCGACCAGATCGCCGCCGGCCGACAGCGTGGCGCGCATGGCGCGGGTCAGGAACAGCGACGGCGCACCTTCGCTTTTGCCGAAGTCGCAGATGCGTTCCCATACGCTTGTTCCCGCGTCAAAACGCACCCAGGCCGTCACCGTAATCCCGGTGTGATCGCTTACATCTTGCAGCAGATCGGACGGCAGTTCCAAGTACGAAGTGCCGTTTCGTCCGCCGACAAACGTAACCGCCGAGCGGCCGGCAACTTCCGAAATAACAGGCTTCACGCTTCCGGCAGGCTTCGCATCGCGCTTGAGTCCGGAGTGATCGCGTCCCACTGCCGAAGCCTCGTCGAATTTGTATAAGGCGATGAGTCGATCATGGAAAGAGGTCATGAACATTCTCCTATCGTTAATGGATTTCTTAATTAAGTTAATATAATAGTTAATCAATTGTGTGCATATAATCCTTTGATTAATCATAACGTGTTGTACGTACAAGTTCAAGAGGAAAAAGTAAATCGGCTGACTTCAAGACTCCAAGACTCCAAGATTCCAAGATTCCAAGATTCCAAGATTCCAAGATTCCACAAATGATGCGGCTAACGAATCCTCATAACGCTATTTCGTCAAAACAGCCGCCGTGTGAGTTTTAACGAATCGTGGTAACGCTATTTGCCGCAATTCCTCCGATTAGGCACAATTTTGCTCCTATAACGTTATGACGATTCGTTAGATTTTCATATTGCCCTTTTTTCGGGGAATAGCGCTGTGAGGATTCGTTAGACGGCAAAAAAAGGGCGTGTGATCGGTTTCGGTTTCCGATATCGCCCTTTTGGCACTGAATGAGTTGATTTTAGGGTTGTTAGTTTCAGTTTTGCTTCGTGTGCACCGCTTAACCGCTCACTTCCAATCCGGCAGCCTATAGGTTCGGTACCGTTTCTCCCCGCTCGCCACAACCAGACGCCCGTTTTGGACGGCCGCATGCAGAAGACGTCTGGCATGCTGACTGCTGATCCGAAGATGTTCCGCCAGATGAACCGCTGTAAAAGGATCCAACGTAACGCGAGCAAAGCGCAGCATTTCCGCTTCCAGCCAGGATAAAGACGGTTCGGAAGCCGCAGCGGCGAATTTCCCGGCAAAAGCAAGCACGAGCTGCCTGCAGCGCTCAGGTTCTTCCACAATCGACGGATAGGCGATAGGCAGCAGCGTCCAATCGTCCAAAGCGAGCAGGCTGTGCCTCCAACACAGATCCTTAAAGCGCCGAACATCCAAATCCCGGGCATGCGGACCGTAACCCTGGATTTCGATCGCACCTTTTGCGCCGCCCGGGCGGTAAGCGAGATCGATATACCGGTAACCGCCGTTCAGATCGCGCACTTCGAATTCGGCATAGAGATCCTCAAAATTTTTGAATACCGGCAGCCAGATCAAACGCAGAAACTCGGCACTCCCATGTCCCAATCCCGCTTCAAGCCGCTCCCTTCTTCTCGGATTCTGTTCCGCCGCAATCTGTCTGTCGATCCAGTTCCTATATTCGGTTCCGAATACGGTCATTTCGGTGTTTTCCTCCTTTGCTGCAGATCCGTGTACACGCCAAAAAGCCGCTTCAACCCCGAGGGATTCAAGCGGCGCGTGCTTCGCATCCGTGATAAGACCAAGTTTAGAAAAAAGTCCGCCGGGATACAAGTCCCAATCTCAGGCTGCCAAACGATTTCTGACCGAGACCGGCGCCGTCGGCCGGGTCTGGGCCAGCCGCGGCAAAGCGGCGGCGCGCAGGGACTTTCCGGTCCGGCCGGGATCGGCTCCGCCATCGAGACCGGCCGGACTCTACGGTTCGCGGCGAGACGCGGAAGCCTTCGCGTATGCCACCACGCCGAAGGCTTATTTGCCGCATGCGCATACAGCCCGCAGCACGTCAAAAAGAGCATCCTCCCCCAGAGGACGAATGCTCTTTTGGCTGCTGCCTTTTATCGATTAGATCGCTCTAAACTCCACCGTACCCAGCTGCAGGCCCGGTTTCGTGAATTCGACTTCCAGCTTGTACGTGCCTTTTTCCAGCTCGATCGACACGAGGCGCTGCTTGAGCCAGCGGCCCTGGGTGCCGTTCATCTGAACGGTCGTCATGATCTTGCCGTTCAGCAGCAGGTTGCAGGCACTCTGCGAAAGTTCCGGCTCCGGCGACATGACATTGACGGCTACGCGGTATACGCCCGGCTGTTCAACCTTGATATAGACCGGCGAATCAACGGACGGCTGGATCTCTCCCTGGCCGGACAACGCCTGCGCGCTGTCCAGTTGGATTACGCCTGCCGCTTCGAATTTCTCGAACGATTCTTCCGTTTTGCGTTCTCTTGCAAACACCGGCGCGTCCATGATGAACTGGCAGATGTTTTTGGCGCTGCGCTGAAGTTCGCCGCGGGTAAGCGTGCCGTTCTCCAGCGATTCGATCGTGTTGTCGCCCCAGATGTTGGTCTCGGCGCCATAGTTCATCACGACCATGTACAGATCGTTTTGCGCGCGAACCATGAAGTTGGTATTTTTGCGATCCGCTTCGCCGCCGTTGACCGAATCGTTCATGATCGCCCACCAGTCGGTCATGACGATCCCTTCAAAGCCCCACTCGCCGCGCAGGATCGTCGTGTTGAGGTCGTAATTCGACGCCGCCCAATGGCCGTTGATCGGATTGTACGAAGTCATGATCGATTTCGCTCCGCCTTCGCGGACCGCGATTTCGAAGCCTTTGAGGTAAATCTCGCGCAGGGCGCGTTCGGATACGACCGCGTTCACTTTGCTGCGGTACTGTTCCTGGTTATTGCAGGCAAAGTGCTTGAGCGTTGCGTTCGAACCGCCTTTGGCAATCCCGCGTACGCAGGCCGCCGCGAATTCGCCCGAGACGATCGGATCTTCGGAGAAGTACTCGAAGTTGCGTCCGTTCAGCGGGCTGCGGCGGATGTTGAGACCCGGTCCGAGCAGCGTATCCACTTCGTTGAGCACCAACTCCTGTCCTTCGAGCACGTACAGCTCTTCGACCAGGTCCTTGTCCCAGGTCGCCGCGAGCAGCGTGCCGATCGATACCTGGGTCGCCTGTTGGCCGCTGTCCATGCGGATGCCCGAAGGGCCGTCCGCCGTGCAGGCGACCGGAATGCCGTAGCCGAGCAGCGCGTCGCTGACTCCGCCGAATACGGAAGCCGTACCCGGCGTCGCGAGCGGGCTGCTCATGCCTTCGCCGCGTACGAGTGTCGCCAGTTCGTCGTTGCTGAGCTGCGCCACGAAGTCGTCCAGGGAAGCCTGGCCGGCTTTGACGTGCTGCAGTTTGATGCCTTTGTCTCCGGTCTCCGCCAGCGATTTCGGCATCCGGTTCTGGATCCGCTGCGCCAGGTCGACGCTGCGCGTCGGTACGCTCTCGCTGCCTAGTTCATACGCACCGTCTTCCCGGCGTGCGCCCGGCTTGATGCGGTTGAAGGCTTCCACCGGCGCCATTGCTTCTTCGAGCTGGGCCAGGACGCGCAGTTCATTGACGATATAGCCGCCGGAACCGTCCACCTGTACAATGGTCGTCTGCTTGACGCTCGATCCGACATGCAGCAGGTACGTGCCTTCTTCGAGTACGTAAGCATGCGCATGTCCGGTTACGCCCGCATCGTCGTAGGAAGCCAGTTTCTCGACCGGGAATCCGATCGTGATACGCTGCGACTCGCCCGGTTGGAGCGATTTCGTTTTGCCGAAAGCCACGAGCTTTTTGTACGGCTGGCCGAGTCTGCCCTGAGGCGCTTCCACGTAGACCTGCACCACTTCCTTGCCTTCGAACGTATCGCCCGTGTTCGTCACGGTTACGCCGACTTCGATCCATTCCGCGCCGTCTTTTTGCAGCGTCTTGGCTTCTTCCGGTGCCTGGCTAAAAGTGGTGTACGACAGGCCGAAACCGAATTCGTACTGCACTTTTTCCGGTCGAAACGTTTCGAAATACCGGTATCCGACGTAGACATCTTCCTCGTACACGCTCTTGAACTCGCTGCCGTAATTGCTTGTGGACGGATAATCGTCGATCGAGTAAGCGATAGTATCGGTCAATTTGCCGCTTGGCGTCACCTCGCCGGACAGCACGTCCGCAATCGCATTGCCGCCTTCCATGCCGCCGTGCCACGCGTAGATAACCGCCGCGATCGGATGCTTATGGGAGGATTCTTTGACCCAGCTCATATCCACGATATTCGATACGTTCAGCACCACGATCGTCTGCTCGAAATGGTTGGTAACCTTCGCCAGCATATCCAACTCTTCCGGCGTCAGGCGGTAGCTGCCCGGCGCATCGGCGTTATCCTGGTCTTCGCCGGCCGTCCGGCCGATAACCACGATCGCTTTGGACGACTGCGTGCGCGCGTTCGCGACCAGCTCGTCCGTCAGCGGCATTTCTTTTTGATGCCAAGGTTCCGCCGCCCAGCCGCCTCCGCCGTTGTCGAACGGATTTTCTTCGATCCATTTCGTGTATACGGCTGTCAACTCTTCGTTTACCGCAACCGAAGGTTTGCTGCGCAGTCCGTCCAGCAGGTTCGTCGTATGCGACACATGCACGCTGCCGCCCGATCCCGTACCGCTGCGGTAGTAGTTAAGCTGCACCCGTCCAAAAATTGCCACGTTCTCGCTTTCGCGAATCGGCAGCGCCTGTCCTTCGTTTTGAATCAACACGGCACCCTGCGCGGCTACCGTTCTGCTGAATTCCGCAAAGCCTTTCAGAGGTCCTGCACCCATTACTTTATTCAAAAGCTTTCCCTCCCGATTCTGTGTGAATACTGCCCGTGCACGTATGATCACGCTTTCCGAAAACCATTTCGTAAATGCCGGAAATACGCCGCGCATCTTCCTCCACTATAAAGAATTCCAGGCAAAGAAGCAAAGATTTGCGAGGAGAAAATCTTCATGGGCCAAGCAAAAATCGGCAGCGCCGCGGCTGCCGATTCAGAAGTTTCGAAAACGTCGAAACAAAATTTTATAGGCGAAATGCAGACGGCCCGGCCGACGCAAAAATGTTTCATTCCCGGATCGGAACGGCTTCCCCCAAATCCTGCCCTTTCGTTCCGTCATAGGGAATAAGCGAATAATCTCCCTGCGTCAGATCAACCGCTGCGTAACGGGCATAGCCGCCTTCAGCGATGCTCCATTCCCCTTCTCCCTGCTGCACTTCTTCACCTGTATCCGAAATCATTCGGAATCCGTACATATACAGCTTTGAACCGCTCTTCTTCGGTTTCGTCCTTTCGTAATACACCAACGTAGAGACCGGACTCGATATCACTTTTTCAATGACGATCTGTTCGCCGTTGATCAGATCGACCGTACGATTCAGCTCAATAACGTCGGTTTTTGCCAAAAGTGCGGAGCGCGACGTTTGGATATCGAACGTCCAAGGTTCCGGCGGCGTTGTCGGTTTATCTTCCTGATTCCACCATGAGATCCTATCGTATTGTATCTTAATGTTCAGCTTCTCCCCGCCTGGAATCTCGCTGAGCGGAATGTTCTGATAGGTCGTATACGTTCCGTCTTCTCCGTCCGATCCCGAGCCGCTGCCTCCGGACGCCTGCAGATCGCTTCGTCCATTCACGGTTACGGTTGCATCCAGCCATATCACATCATCCTTCTCTACATTCATTTCCTTGGACGGTTCCAACGTTGAGGTAATGAGCACCCGGTCCGTGTCGACAATGATCTCGTTCAGCGTCAGTTTGCCGAACGCATTCTCCGTCGTCTCGCCGATCTGCGTTTTGTACGCCGAATAATCGACCTCTTGCCCGTAACCCGCAAAGCTCTCCAGCAGCCCGGCTACGAATGGGAATCGGGCCAACGCCGCCTGTCCGGCGGGAAACGTCACGCCGGCAAGTACCGCTGCAGCTGCTGCGGCCGCAGCGATCCATTTCGCCGCTCTTTTTTGCCGCCTTCTCCGGATTCCCCCTTGCCCGTAACCGTTCAACTTTCGAACTGCGCGCTCCGCCCATTTTTTCCGCTCTTCTTCCGCCAAAGGCTCTTCGTCGTACTCCGCCAAGTCCAGTTTGATTCCATTCAATTCGTCGTAAATGCTCATTCCCCATGCACCTCGTTTCGCGCAGTCCAGATCCGCTTCAATTTCTGCCTGCCCCGTGACAATTTATTGTGAATCCACGATTCCCGCACATCCAGCCCTTCCGCGATTTCCTTCGCCGGAACGCCTTCCAGATAATAACGCTCAAACAGTCTCCGTTCGTCTTCCGGCAGCTGCTCCAGAACATCCTCCACGTCCGATCTCGCTCTTAACCCTTCGTCATCCGTGCTTCGCAGCCGCTCTATATCCAATTCTCCATCGCTGTGGCGCTCACGTTCTTTCAACCCCCTGCGCCGGTAATCGATTGCTCTGTATTTGGCTATCGCCGCCGTCCACTGCCGCAGCGAATTTCGCTCCGTATCGAACGATTCGATATGATTCCAGATCGCCAGCAGCACGTCGTCGAGGCATTCCTCGCGATCCTGCCGGCTGCCGGACAAGTAACGGTTGACGATCGCCGTCAGCAATCCGCCGTGCAGATCGATCAGATCGCGCAGCGCCTGTTCATCCTGCTCCCGAATGCGCCTGACGATATCTTTTTCTTGTTCATGCCGATGCTCTGTGTCTTCCTTCATCCGAGCGTTCCTCCTTCCGTCCGTAAGTCCCGATTAGGCAGCGGTTAACTTCCGACATTGTATACTACGAAGCAGATTCGGGGATTCTATCAGCCAAACAAGAAAAATGGCATGCGGGAATCCTTTTTCGAAACGAAAAGAGCCGTTTGGTCCACGGACCGAACGGCTCTTTTGGCTAAATATTTCAAACCCCGTCTTCCTGTACCCTTACCGTTCCCGCTGCACCAAATAATCCAGCAGATGCTTCAGGAACCGCAATGGCTCCGGCAGTTCCCGCACCGCGTCCGACGCTTCGCAGTAGTGATTCCACATTTCCCGCTTCGCCCCGTCAACACCGAGCACGGTTACGAACGTCGAACTGCCGTTGGCTTCGTCCTGCCCCGCAGGCTTGCCGAGCTGCAGCGCTTCGCCTTCGGCGTCGAGCAGATCGTCCCGGATCTGGAACGCGATGCCGGCGTGGTAAGCGAACGTTTCCAGCCGTTTAAGCTGTTCCTGCGGCGCATTCGCCAGCATCGCCGGCATGATGAGGCATGCTTCGAACGCGACCCCCGTCTTGTAAAAACAAATCTCGTTCAGCCGCTCAAGCGTCAGCTTCTGCCCCCGGGATTTCAGATCGAGCGCCTGTCCCATGCACAGCTCTTCCGCTTTGTGCGCCGAATAATGCATCAGTTCCAGCACCGTCTCCGGCTTGAACCCCTGCAGACGCGACTGCTCGCGCACGCCCTGCTGGATCAGCAGCAGTCCGGACAGCTCGGCGGTCGCCCCGTCGTAGCGCGTATGCAGCGTCTGCCGGCCGCGCCGGAGGTCCGCGTCGTCCTGCGAAGGCAGATCGTCGAAGATCAGCGACGCGGTATGCAGGTACTCCAGCGATTTGAGCAGCGGGCGCACCCGATCCCCATCCAGACCGTAGCCTTCCGTCGCCACCAGATGCGCCAGGATCGGCCGCAGTCTTTTGCCGGAGCCTGCCAGGCTGTAGTTGGCCGCGTCGATGAGCGAATCGCCGACCGCCGGCACGTTCGAGACGGGCGAGATCGGAAGCGCTGCTTCGATCTGCGCCCGCACCTCGTCCAGCAGCGACCGGAAACGTTCCCGGTCCGCGCGGTCTTTCTTCATCTCGGTCAGCATCCGGTCGCGCAGCAGCTTGTCGAAGAACTCGACGTCTTCCGCTTGGCGCACCATCTTCTGGATGACCGCGTTCAGAGCGGGCATGCCGGGAGTCAGCACCTCCATCAGCTCTTCGTAGCGGGGAATCCCGAGACGCTGGCGCGCTCTCTTCAGGCCGTTGATCGCCCGGTCCAGCAGCACTTCCCTCGTGTTGGCGTCGCTGCCGTACACCTCGCGGATCAGGTAGGCGATCACGGCCCAGTACATCTCGAACGGGCTCTGCAGATCGGGCCGTTCGCCGCGATGCTTCCAATAATACGTATACGGCGTGACCGCCCCCGTTTCCAGATCGTCGAACAGGTCCGCGAAGTCGTCGGCCAGCTGGTTATAGATTCCGTAGTAAAAAGTCCTCCGCTCGAATCCGCCGTCCCCGCCGCCCTGCCCTACCGAACGCGCGATCAGGCGGGAGCCGGAAGATTTGAGGATGACCGGTACGTAAAGCTGGCTCGCCGTGTAGGTGCCGTCAGCCAGACTTTTGTTCCGGTCGACATCCTGCGATTCGAAAAAGACGTAGGCCTGCTCGAAAAAGACGCTGCCTCCTTCTCCGGACTGCCGGCCTTTGATGTATTCGAACGCTTCTCCCAGCTCGCTGTGGATATAGCGGATCAGCGCGAAGTTCTCCGCATGGCCGCTCTCGAACGCGCCGCTCCATTCGTCCCATACCGGGACCGTGCCGCTCAGCAGGGCGCTGCGGATCAGATCGGAGTAGCGCTTTTTCTCCTCGTCCGTCAGCAGCTTCGAGTCGAGCAGATCGTCGACGAACGGGTAGGTCAGTCCGTACGAGTATCCCAGCCGTACCGCTTCGTCCATACGGCGGGAACGTTCTTCCTGAGGCGTCTGCGCGTCCATTTCTTCCCGCGCATGCAGCACGACGCCGGCGATAATCTTCAGCAGTTTGCGCTGGGCCTGCTCCGCGTCCATGCCTTCCGGAATATTCTCGGATACGCGCTTCATCTTGGCGATCATCCAGATCACGGTGTCCTCGATCTGCTCCTGCTGGCCCCACCGGTACAGCGCAGCCGTATCGAACCCGTCTGTCGGCATGCCTTCCTGCGGATCTCCGCCGCTGAGCAGCGAACGTTTGAGGCCTGCCGCCGTCCGGTGGATACGGCTCTGCGTATCGGGGTCGTCCAGCGCACGGCCCAGATCGCGCATATACAGGTACGACACGCTGCGCGCGAGATAGTCGTTCAGCTTGCCGGCGGCATCCATCCACTGGATATACCGGTTGTAATCCTGAGGCTGCGCACTGCTGCGGCTGCCGAACAGACGCGCCGGCCACGGGCGGATATGGCTCTTTTTCCACACCTGAAAATCTTCCGTCAGCTCGGCCGCATACTTTCCGCTTCGCACCCGCTCCGTCAGCTGCTCCAGATATTGTTCCGCCCGCAGCTCTGCCCTTCGATAAGCTTCTTCGGCCCGAATTCCCGTCACTTCCTGCGCCTCGTTCGGTCCGGCCGGGTTTATATTGATGGATGTCAAACTCATGGTCATTCCCCTTAGGTTTTGTGTCGTGTGAAGAATCGTTAGGGGTTATACGGAGGGAAGAGGGGATGGGTTACGGAAGTTGTTTGGTATATGCGACTATTATTTTGTAAACTGAATTTAGGACATGTTTGAAAACTCAGTTGATTTTTCAAACACGCCCTAGTTATCGCCAAGAAAGAAGGTTGCGCATGAATGAGAAAAGCTTGCTAATTGAATTTCAGAATCTTCTCGAACTTTCTAAAGAAACAGAATGGGTCGAATTTAAAGAAGCTAAAACAAATTATGATTTCAATAAATTAGGAACTTATTTTTCTGCGCTCGGTAATGAAGCCAATTTGCGCGGAAAAGCGAGTGGTTGGCTCATATTCGGCGTGGAAGATAAAAATTTAAGCGTTGTGGGTAGCGATTTTAGAAACAAACCCGAAGCACTGGATAGTTTAAAACAAGAAGTAGCCGAGTTTACGAAAGGGATAACTTTTCAAGAAATTCACGAGCTTTATATCGATAACAAAAGAATCGTATTATTTCAAATCCCTCCAGCACCAAAAGGAATACCAATATCGTGGAAAGGCCATTACTATGGAAGAAATCATGAATCCATAGCAGCTCTATCAACCGACAAATATGACAAAATCCGTGCGCAAAGCACATTGAGCGATTGGTCCGCCGAAATTATTCCTAATGCTTCAATGGACGATCTTGATCCGACTGCAATATCCAAAGCGAGAATCGAATTTTCCAACAAACATCCTCGCTTAAAAATAGAAATGGATACGTGGGACGATTTCACTTTTTTGAACAAAGCAAAAATCACGATTAAAAACCAAATCACCCATGCAGCAATTCTGCTTCTGGGCAAATCGGAAGCCGAATACTTGTTAAGTCCGGCCGTTGGAAAAATATCTTGGATTCTTAGAGATAAGGATGGTATCGAACAAGACTACGAACACTTCGGACCTCCGTTGATTTTGAATACAGAAAATGCCTTCTCAAAAGTGAGGAATTTAAAGTATCGATATATTGCAGATAATAGTTTATTCCCGATCGAAATCAATCAGTACGACCCGTATGTGATCCGAGAAGCTTTGCATAACTGTATCGCGCATCAAGACTACCAACTTGCCGGTCGGATTAATTTGGTCGAAACACCCGATCAGTTGATATTCACTAACTTAGGGTCCTTTCTTCCCCGAAGCATCAAAGCGGCCATTCATCATGACGCTCCGCAAGAATTTTATCGCAACCGCTTTTTAGCCGAGGCTATGGTGAACCTAAATATGATCGATACCATAGGTTCAGGCATTAAAAAAATGTTCATCACTCAAAAAAACCGCTTTTTCCCTATGCCGGATTACAATCTAAACTCTCCCGACAAGGTCGAAGTTCGAATCTCAGGAAAAATTCTAGATGAAAATTATACGCGCTTGTTAATTAATCATACGGATCTCGATTTGGATACGGTTATGCTTCTCGATAAAGTTCAAAAACGCGAGAAGCTCTCCAACGACGAAGCCAAACAATTACGCACAAAAAAGCTTATCGAAGGCAGGCAACCAAACTTGCATTTATCAGCTCAAATTGCGGAGATCACGGGGGATAAAACAACTTACATTAAAAATAGAGCCTTCGACAAAGAGTATTACAAAAACATCGTTATCTCGTTCCTTAATCGATATGAATCCGCAAGTCGCAAAGAGATCGACGACCTACTCATGGACAAACTTTCAGACATGTTAAACGAAGAGCAACGAAGAAAAAAAATAGATAATCTTCTCTACGAAATGTCCAAAAAAGATCGTTCGATTGCCAACCGAGGGAATAAGCGAAAATCAAAATGGACTTTAACTTAAATAAAGGATTTGCCTTTGATTAAGTAGTACTTTAAGTGAATCTTTAAGTGAATCTTTAGTGAATCAAACTCTTGAACACGCATGGTTATAGGGTTTGCGATTCACTTATTCTCTAAATTAAATTCACTTTTAGTGAACATTTAAGTAAGACTCCGTTCTGAGCAATCGAAATAGAAGCCACCGTTTCAAATCGAGCTGTTGCCCGGCTTGAAGCGGTGGCTTTTTCATTCCATCTAAAAATTAAAACTCCTCGTACTCCGCCGGGTCCTGATCCCACAATCGCTTGTTATCCTTGCTGAACGCCGAGATCGTCTTCATCTGCTCATTCGTCAGCTTGAAATCGAAAAGGTCGAGATTTTCCCGTTGGTGTTCGCGCGAACCGGCTTTGGGAATCGGCACGGCACCGAGCTGGGTATGCCAGCGGAGGATGACCTGGGTCGGCGTTTTGCCGTGGGCGGCCGCGATCGCTTGGACGCCGCTGTCTTCCAGTACGCCTTCGCCTTTGCCTCGGCCAAGAGGGCTCCACGATTCGGTGACGATGCCGTACTTGGCGTTCGCTTCGCGCTGAACCGCCTGGTCGAAGTACGGGTGCAGCTCCACCTGATTGAGACTCGGCGCGGCGCCCGTCTCGGCGACGATGCGGTCGAGATGCTCCGGCAGGAAGTTGCTCACGCCGATCGAACGGACGTAACCGCGCTTGCGCGCTTCGATCAGAGCCTGCCAGGCTTCCACATATTTGCCCTGCTTCGGGTTCGGCCAGTGGATGATATACAGGTCGAAATAGTCGAGGCCGGTCCGCAGCAGCGATTCTTCGATCGTTCGCAGCGCTTTGTCGGATTCGTGGTGGCGGCCCGGGAGCTTGGAACAGATCCGCAGCTGTTCGCGGGGAACGGAAGCTTCGCGCACCGCGCGGCCGACGGCACCTTCGTTTTCGTAGTTGAATGCCGAATCGATCAGACGGTAACCTTCTTCGATACCGCTCTTGATCGATTCGACCCCGGAAAATCCGTTCAGCGAGTACGTGCCGAGTCCGATCGCCGGAATATCGAGACCGTCGTTCAAGGTGATGACCGGAATATTCGTTGACATGAAAAAGCCCTCCTCTCGTATGATTCTACGATAGCACTTTCGAGCGCGGCGATCAAAATCGGCTCTTGGCCTGCGCCGCGTATGCCTTGTATGATAACAAGATGTAGATCCGCAGGCAGAACAACGGTCAGGAGGACCCTATGACAATCTTTTTTGAATATGGCGAAACGGCGGTTCCCGCGCAGTTTCACTGGATCGGCTGCCGCCGGCTGTCCGATTGGCTGGCAGAGACGCCGGAAGCGCGCAATCTGGATACCAACTGCCTGTTTCTGTTGGGTACGGGCAGTCTGGAATGGAAGATTGAAGGCCGGTCCGTGAAGCAGCGATCCGGCGAAGCTCTGGCCGCGCTCGAAGGCGTGCGGATCGAAGCATCCGGTCCCGGAGCCGAAGGCTGGGTCATCGCGGTGCGGCTGTATGGACTGCGCGGCGAAGACGGCGCAGGCCCGGAACTGCATCCGCGCTTCTGGGAGCTGCCTTCCGGCGACAGCTTCCAGCGCTCTTGGGTACCGGCGGAAGTCCTGTCGGAATTGGGCGGCGAACTGCTGGGCGGATTGAACGGAAGCGCCGGCCAGGCCATCCGCAGACAGCGGCTGCTGATGGCGCTGATCGAATCCTTTTACCGGCAGGAGGAGCGCGAAGGCGAAGAAGGCACCGAAGCCGGCATACGCCGTTCGATGGCCTATATCCGGCAGCATTACGCCCGCAATCTGACCCGGGATCTTCTGGCCGGCATCGCCGGGCTCAGTCCCTGGCATTACTCGCGCAAATTCCATGAGTATGCCGGGCAGCCTCCGCTGGATTATCTGTCCGCTTACCGAATCTATCGGGCGCAGGAACATCTGCTGTCTTCCCCTATGCGTACCCGCGAGGTGGCGGCACGGGTCGGCTTCGAAGACGCTTCGTACTTCAGCCGCCGCTTCAAAAAGTTCGCGCACTGCTCGCCCCGCGACTATGCGGCGACCGCGGCAGCACGCCGGATCTGCGTCACCTCCGCCCGGGGTGCAGAGATCCTGATCGATCTGGGCGTCATTCCGCACAGTGTATCGCTGACGCCGGAACTGGTGCCCGGGCGGCAGCTTGAGCGGTTTGAACGGCACGGCGTGCGCATGATCCGCTCTCCGCAGCATTCGCTGCATATCGAAGCCATTCGCGAATCGCGCCCGGAGCTGCTGATCTGCGGACCGACGGACGAATATGCCCTAAGCCGGCTTCGCGAGCTTGCTCCGGCCGTGGTGCGGATCTCGCCCGATCTGGCGAAGACCGTCGGCCATCTCGCCGCCCTGCTCGGCCGAGAACGCGAAGCCGACAGGCTGCTGCGCCAAATGGACGCACTGGCGGCGCGGGCAAGAACAGCTCTGGCCGGCGTGCTGGAACCGGGCGTTTCCGTTATGGTTCTGCGCGTCGAACGGACAGGCTGCCGCTATCTGGGCGCGCATTCGAGCGGAGCTTCCCGGGTGCTGTACCGCGAACTCGGTTTGTCTATTCCGGCTTCGCTCGAAAACGGACAGGCCTGGTTCAATCCGATCGCGCCCGAGCGGCTGGCCGAGATTGATCCGGATTATCTGTTTCTCGAGAACCGGTTGACGGAAGCCGGTTCTTCCGACAAGAACATGGAACGGCTGCTCGGCTGCTCTTTTTGGCCGAACCTGACCGCCGTTCGCCAAGGCCGGGTATATGAAGCGGACACGAGACTGTGGGCGGCCGGACTCGGCTCCACCGGTCACGCCGAGCTGATCGGCTATGTCGTTTCCTCGTTGATCGGCCGTCCGTTTTGAGACTGGCAGACTAAGCGGGAAAGCCTCCGCGCACAATCGTCCTGTTTATTGCGCACGCCTGCCTATGGAGCCCGCCGCGCCTCTTTGCTATGATGTGTAAATGAAAATGATTATCATTATTACACATGAAAATAGGAGAGATGAAGCATGTCCAGATATCTGGCACTATTATTGGGAACCTTCTTCCTTGTCTTTATGCTTGCCGCCTGCTCGAACGCCAACGAAACGACGGGTTCTGCGGCGTCGGCGGACACCGTACAGGCAGCCCCTCAAGCACCCGAATCCGATAAGGCGGAATCCGCCGATGCGGAGAAGCCGGCGGAAACGGCAGATGCGGCTCCCCGAGTCTATCAGGATCTGTACGGCGAAGTGACGATTCCGGCCGATCCGCAGCGTGTGCTCGTAACGAGTTCCCGCTACGCCGAATATCTGGCCTCCATGGGCGAAGCGCCGGATATGGTGCTGTATACGAGCAGCGTCGAACCGGACTACCGTACCCAATACCTGAAAGAGCAGGGAATCGAGATGATCGAATATCCGCAGTACGAACACAATTTCGAACTGCTGCTGTCGCTGGCTCCCGATCTGATTATTGCTCCGGGTATCTCGGTTGACGAGGGTACGCACGAGCAGATGACCAAGATCGCCCCGACCGTCGCGCTCGATTCGACCGTCGAGATGGAAGAATCCATGCCGAAGCTTGCACAGCTGTTCGGCAAACAGAGCGAGAGCGAAGCCGAATTGGCCGCCTACCATGCCAAGACCGCTGAAGCTTCCCGGACGCTGGATGCCGCGCTCGGAGACAAGACCGTGCTCGTACTGCGTGTCGAAGCCAAACAGTATCGCTATTTGGGCGACGACGAGCAAAGAGGCGGCGCGATCAAGCTGCTGTACCACGAACTGGGACTGAACGTTCCGGAAGCGATCGCGGGCGCCGAAGATTGGTTCACTCCTTTCTCGCTTGAATTCCTGCCCGAGATCGATCCCGACTATATCCTGCTCGAGAAGCGGGTCGTCGACGGCGAAGACGGAACCGAATTTTACGATCAGCTGATGAAGAGCAGTCTGTGGAAAGGGCTGCGCGCGGTCAAGGAAGACCATGTCATCCCGGTCACGACGCAGGATCTGGTTCAGGGCGAAGGCCCGATCGGCTATGCCCACTTTACGGATAATCTGGTGAAGCAGCTGACTTCCCTGAAATAACATGCCCTGCATAGCCAAGCGACGAGGAGAGTGGACGCAATGACCGAGATTTACGACCTGACGATCGTGGGCGGCGGCCCGGCGGGCATGTATGCTTCTTTTTATGCCGGGATGCGCGAGATGCGAACCAAGCTGATCGAAGCCAAGCACGAGCTTGGCGGATTCATGCGCATGTACCCGGAGAAGATGGTCTGGGATGTGGGAGGGGTCAATCCGATTCGCTGCGAGCAGCTGATCCACAATCTGGAGCGGCAGGCCCGGACTTTCGATCCGGCGATCGTATTCGGACAGGAGATTCGCGGCCTGCAGCGGCGGGAAGACGGCGTGCTGATGCTGACTTCCGATACGGGCGAGCTGCATTTCACGCGTACGCTCTTGATGTGCGCCGGACGCGGCATTACGCAGATCCAGAAACTTGCCGTCGAAGGCGCGGACCGCTACGAGCTGGCGAATCTGCATTATACGATTACCGACCTGGAACATTTTCGCGGCAAAAAAGTGCTGGTGACCGGCGGCGGCAATTCCGCGGTCGACTGGGCCGTGGAGCTGGCGGACTATGCTTCGCATGTCACCGTCGTGCACCGGCGCCGCGAGTTCGACGCGCTGGAGCGCCAGGTGACGCGCATGTACGAGAGCGCCGAAGTGCGGACGCCGTTCAACGTTTCCCGCCTGATCGGCGCAGGCGACCGGATCCATGCCGTCGAGCTGTCCGATGCCGAGACCGGCGCCGGAGCGCGGATCGAAGCGGATGAGATTCTCGTCAACCACGGCTTCAGCCGCAACTACGGCCATCTGCTGGAATGGGGTCTGGAGCGGCAGGATTACGGCGTGACGGTCGACAACAGCATGGCCACGTCGATTCCCGGCGTGTTCGGCGCGGGCGACTTCGTGACCTACGGCACGAAGGTCCGACTGATCGCCGGCGCGTTCAACGACGCGGTGCTCGCGGTCAACCACGCCAAGCTGTACCTGGACCCGACCGCCGGCAAAATGGCCGGCGTGTCGTCGCATCATGACCGGTTCCGCGAGTTGAACCGGGCCTTGGCGGCATCGAAGCCTCTGTGATTTCATTCCAATGAACAAGCCGGGCGGTTCAACGTCCGGCTTGTTTTTGATTCGGATTTGACTTTGCCGCCAAACGCGCTTACTATTGGTTCAACGAATGTTTAGTGAAATGAGGAGCCGTTATGGAATCGAAACAGCCCGGCAAACGTATGACAAGTCGAGATCTTCAAGCTGTACATCGCAGACAGCAGATCCTCCAGACCGCCAAACACCTTTTTGCGGAAAAAGGGTATCATGCCGTATCGATGCGCGAGCTGAATAAAGCGATCGGTATGGCGGATGCCCTGACGTATCACTATTTTCCCGGCGGCAAATTCGAAATTCTGACCACTGTGCTGCAAACCGCGCAGAAAGAACGGATCGGCGGCATCGTTTTGTTTTTCCAAAAGATTTTTGCAAAAACCGATCTGCCTCTGTTCAATGTATTAACGGAACTGATTGTCGGGCTGGCGCAGAAATTGACGGAAGACCAAGCCTACTTCCAGATTCTGCTTCGCGAGCGCTCTCTGCTGAGCGACGAACAGAAAGAAGAGCTCGACAGCGTCACCCGTCTTCCGTTCGAAGCGATGTCCGATTATCTGTCGCAGCGCGCGGAGCAGGGCGATATTCGGCCCATGGATTTCTCGCTCGCTTCCTCGCAGTTTTTGGCGCATATCGTGTTTACCGTGATCCAGCAGCTGTTGAGGGGAAACCGGATGGAGCAGGAGGAAGCCGCTACATTATCGCAATTCTACATGCAGTTGTGGGCCAAGCAGGCCAGCGAGTAAGCGGCACTTCGGTGCTTCTTTTTTGACAATTTCACTCAACGAACGTTCGGTAAACGAAACAAAAACAAGGAGAGTTGATGATGCAGGAGATCATTCGCACGGAATCTTTGACCAAACGGTACGGTACCCATTCGGTTCTGCAGGACGTATCGCTGAATGTGCACCGGGGAGAAATTTACGGATTCCTGGGTCTGAACGGAGCCGGAAAAACGACGACCATCCGAATGCTGCTGGGCATGATTCGGCCGACTTCCGGAGAAGCCTATATCAACGGTCGAAGCGTCATCGAAGCCAAGCCCGACCTGTGGCGGCAGATCGGCTACATGGTGGAGACGCCTTATGCATACCCGAATTTCACGGTACGCGACAATCTGCGGCTGATCGCCAAACTGCGGGGTCTGCCGGAAAAAAGCGCGACCGAGTCCGTCATGGAAAAATTGCAGCTGACGCGTTACGCCGATACCAAAGCCAAAAACCTGTCGCTCGGCAATGCCCAGAAGCTTGGCCTAGCCAAAGCGATGATCCATCACCCCTCCGTTCTGATTCTGGACGAACCCACCAATGCGCTCGACCCGGCAGGCATCGTTCAGGTTCGCGAACTTCTGCGCCGCTCGGCCAAGGAAGAAGGTATGACCGTATTTATTTCCAGCCACATTTTGGAGGAGATGTCCAAGCTGGCGTCGCGGATCGGCATTATTCACGGCGGCACACTGATTCAAGAGATCAGCTCGCAGGAATTCGAGCAGCTCCGGCGTAAACGGCTGATGGTCAAGGTTCAAGATCAAGGGGAAACCGCGAATCGACTGCTGCTGGAAGCCGGTTACCGTGCGCAAATCTCGGCTGAAGGCAGCATCGAGATTGCGGACGAACAGGCGATCCGGCAGCCGGAACGGGTAGCCAAGCTGCTGGTGGACGCCAACCTTTCACTGACCGGGCTGACGGTTGAAGAAGAAGGCCTTGAATCGTACTTTTTACAGCGGGTAAGCGAATAATGGCTGCAGGGAGGATATCCAATATGAGATTATTAGGGAATGCCGTTTACGTGGAGAATCGAAAATTGAGCCGTTCACCGGTACTGTGGGGGATGTTGGTCTTTCTGTTGTTCGTGACCGGCATTCGCTCCGGCGGAGCGGACTGGAACGAGCATTTGGGAAGCATGACCTTCTTGTTCGCTTCCGTATTCGGTCTGATGGGGTTCGGGACGATTACCGCCTGGACATTCGGGAGGGAGTATACGGACCGGACCGTGAAAGACCTGCTGGCCCTGCCGGTCTCGCGTACTGCCATTGTGATTGCCAAAGCTGTCGTCATCGCGTTCTGGTGTCTGGTCGCGACGCTGACGATCTTCGCTTTCTCGCTGCTAGTCGGCCTGTTGATCGGCGTTCCCGGCTTTTCCTGGCCTATCATCGCCCATCAGTTCGTCGGGCTGCTGCTGATCGCTGTTTTTCATCTGCTGCTCTGTTCGCCGATCGCGCTGCTGGCCAGCATCTCGCGCGGTTATCTGGTTCCGATCGCTTATGCGTTCACCACACTGATGGTCGCCCTGACTGCGGGACCGACCGCACTTGGCCCTTATCTGCCCTGGTCGATTCCGGCACTGCATCTGTCGATGAGCGGCTTGACGCTGTTTCCGCTTGGCACAGCCAGTTATGTGATTCTGATCTTCGTGTTTGAGCTAGGTGCGTTCGGGACGATATCTTGGTGGAAACGAGCGGACCAGCGGTAATTCGACTGACAGGAACGAACGCAAAAACGAGCCTCCAGAATCTCTTCTGCGGCTCGTTTCTTTTTTACCGTTTATTGAATTCTACTTCACCCGGTCCAGGCAGACGGCGCCGTGCGCGCGAACCCGGATTTCAAGCGACTCCGTTCCCAGCGTGCGCTGAATCAGGTCTTGATACGCCCCGACCGCATCCTGCGGCAGCACCGCCAGAATCACGCCCGCGAATCCGCCGCCGTGAACACGGCACGCACCCGCTCCGAGCCGCTTGATATACCGCTCCGTAATCGCCAGCGCGATCGCTACTTCCTGACCGCGGGTCGCTTCGGGACGATACACGTTTTGCAGCCATTTCCACGACGAATTGCCCGATTCCGTAATCAACGGAAGAAAAGCCTGCAGATCTTCCCTGCGCAGCGCTTCCAACATGCCGTCTACCCGGTCGTTCTCTTCGAAAAAGTGCAGCGCGCGAAGCACGGCACGGTCTCCGGCTTTTTCGCGGATTTCCGGCAGGCGGGCGTAGAGTCCGTCCGCCGACGTGCCGCGGCAGAATTCCGTTCCGAGCAGCTCCGCTACGGCAAACATCTCCCGTGGAACGGCCGCATAATCTTCCGTCAGATCCGCATGGTTGCCGCCGGTATTCACGATCACGAGCGCATACCCGTCCTGATCGAAGCGGTAGGTGACCGGCTCGATCACAGGCTCGTCCGGATTCTCGAAGTCGATCGAGATCAGGCCGCCGTGCGCGCAGGCGATCTGGTCCAGCAGACCCGACGGCTTGTTCCAGAATTTGTTCTCCGCGTATTTGCCGATCCTGCCGATCTGCACCGCGTTCAAGCTTCCTTCATTATAGAACTCGCTGAGGATCGTGCAGATCAGCATCTCGAACGAGGCGGAAGAGCTGAGGCCCGAAGCGCTGTACACACTGCTCGAGACGTAGGCGCGGAATCCGCCGGTACGGTACCCCTGCTCGGCGAAGCCGGCGACGATGCCGCGGATCAAGCCGGCCGTGCCGTCGTCTTCGGCGTTGATCTCCAACTGATCGAGATTAATCGAATACTGCCGCTCGTAGCCTTCCGAACGCAGGGTAATCACGTTCTCTTCCGTCTTCGCCGCCGCGGCGATCGTATCGAGATCGATACTGCCGGTCAGCACTTTGCCGTGGTTATGGTCGGTATGGTTGCCGCCGATCTCGGTCCGTCCCGGCGCGCTGAACAGCTGCACCGATTCCGATCCGTAGGTTTGAGCGTACGCGTCAAGCACCTTTTGGTAGCGTGCCGTTTGTTCGGAAAGTTTGGCTTCGCCGTACAGCGCGGTCAAAGCGGAGAGCATCGCCGGCGTTTGCAGAAAAGCCGGGTTAAATTCGTTCGTCATCCAAAATTCCTCCTGAATACGGGGTATGTCAAATCGGTTAGGGAAGCGGATTCGTCCGCCTCCTCTCCAATATGACACATTTTTGAATACGCATACAGGGCGGATTTCCAATATCCCGGTTCTTTTCGACACCTTCTCGCCTGCAGGCCTATCTTTGGAGCTTGTTGTTCAGTTCCTCCGCCCGTTTCCTGCTGTCCATGCGCGCATAGGCATAGAAAGCGAGCGTATGCAGGACAAGCGATATGACGATCATGCCGGGCAGCCACGGAAACAGCATGTCATACATCTCCCGCGAAAAAAGTCTCATCCCCAGCAGGGCGCCGCAGATCGACAGTACCGACGAGATCAGGATATTCCAGACCGGCTTAAACGTAAAATGGCTCCACAGCGCTTTGTACAGGACACCGAAAAGTACCCCGCAGATCGCGGCGATGCCGGCCACGTTCCACAAATACTCGATGCCGACCGTCTCCCCTTTATAGAAAACCGTCAGCAGCAGTACCACCCACAGCAAACTCATCGTAAACACCTGGAAAAACGACTGTCTCAGCTGAATCATCATCGCAAACCCCTCCTGAATTGTTGAATGTAAAAGCGGCTGACCACATGCTGCGAACCATCGGTTAACGTCACTTCGATCCGGGCGTGCGCGGCAGACGAGAACTCCCGGATATGCGCGGCACCGATGACCGTACGGTTGTTGATCCGGACAAACCGCGGCGCGGCGAACTCTTCTTCCGCGGATTTCAAGCGTTTGTTCAGCAGATACCTCTCACCGGTAATCAATGTCACTCCGCACATCCGGTCTTCCGACTCGATCACGGCGATCTGTCCCAGCGGCACCTGGACGATCCGGTCGTTGGCCGCGTTGATCAATCCGATTCTGCCGTCCAACTGTTCGATCGCTTCGCGGATCTGCGGCCAACGTGCTTGTTCTTCCGGGTGGGTCCATACTTTTGCCGTCCGCCGGTCCAGAGCGGCATCGGTTTCGAACCTGATCTTCATAATGGCCTCCTTTCCTTTGCTTGTACTCAGCGTACCTGCAAAATGGGGTGAGAGCTACGGTTTGTGCCGTTTGTTGCAGAGATCGGGAAGTTTGTTGCAGGAGAACCGAAATCAGGGTCCGGACAAATCCGTAATGTGCAGTTTTCAAAAACGCAAACAGAAAATGAAACATTTATTCAAAAGGACTATCAGGATCATTTCGACACTGTTCCTACTTCCTCTCTTACTTCCTCTCCTACTATATTCCTATCTGTTTTCGCTTAAAAAGAAATAAAGGATAAGACAATGGTAGGCACAATTTTAAGTCTTTCTTGACGATATTAAAAAAGGGATACGAAAGCCTCATAGATCCGGCATCCCGTTCGAACCTCGGTTTCGGCGGAGGATGCGTTTGCTTCACTCGGCGGTCGGCAGTAACGGATCGCGGCGGCTACATAATCCAATCCGATTCCGTTGGCTGCAACGACTTCCCAAAACGTTACGACTTCCGTGTTCGCACGGCCGTTGAACGTTGAGCCAAACGATCGGGATTCCGGAACTGACGATTATCTTTTAGGAGACGGAGAGTGGTTGCGCACAGAGGAGATTGGGCTTCCAAGCATCAGACAAAGAGAGCTGAAGGGTTATATGCAGTTATCAACTTAGAGAATGGATGAAGCAGATGAAGAAAAAGATAATCTCCGCAGCCTTGGCTTTCTTGCTGGTCATGGGCAACGCACCTTTTGCATCGGCGCTTTCGCCGGTTGCCGAAGTTTATTACAATACCGGAACGAGCAAGTTTGATTCCGCCGAATTCGACAGCCAGCTGAACGATGCGGTCAGACTCAAATTGAGCCAGCAAAACATCAACCCCAAATATGTATCCATTATGGATGCAAGCGCCGACCGGATGTCGGTAACCGATACGACATACGTACATTCCGGTTATGACAGCTGGTATATCGGAGGTCCTTACGCGACCACTCCGCAGGTTGAGACTGCCGATTACAACCACGTTCAAATGTCCAACAACGGCAGCAACTTCACTTTCTATGGGTATACTTCTCCGGGCTACAAAGACTTTATGCTCACAAGCGGAAGCCCGACCGGCAAAAAAATCATTACCTTCGATATGGACGAGTCCAAAGTGGATTACCACAGTATGGAAGGCGGAGGGTTCCTCTTCAACACCAAGATCGATGCCGAGCGGAAACTGAGCGGCTACGTCATTCTGTATGTTCAGGGTGCCGTCAATGTCTACAAAATCGACGGTCTCGACGTGGATGTTCTGCACAACGAGACATCAAGCTACTTGGCTGACATGCCGGGGGTGAGCCTGCTTCAGTCTTATTCGAAAGGCTCTTCCCCTCAGCACAGTATCAAGATCGTGGCTACGGATGCCACGCTGAATATGTGGGATAACGGCGAGCCGCTTATCCGCAATTTGTCCCTTCCGAACCAGTACGGCAACGAGTTCGGACCGATCGTCAGCTACGGCAGCCACGGCTGCGAGATCATCTCGGTCTTCTCGTTCGAGAACATGAAATTGTATTCGACTTCGAGCAAAACGCTCGACGTGGCCGTAAACAAGATTCCATGGGGAAATGCTCCGCTGCGCTACGTCGTGAATCTGAACGACAATCCTAGCGTGGAACTTGACGGCGGTACCAAGCAAGCCGAATTGAAAGATGCTTTTGACGGCAAAGAAGCGCAGTACCTCGGGGTAACCGATGTGGTCTACAAACCGATCGACCAAGCGTTCATCGACAGCATCAAAAAAGGCGGTCTGCACGTCGACGTAAATGAAGGCGGTCCGGAAGTAATCGACGCTCTGGCCGACAAGATCGTCGAACAACTTATCAATGGCTACAAAGAACCGATCGAAGCTATCGAACAGGCGGAAGCAGTCACGGATATCCAATATTCGGATTACGATTCGAAAAATTCCGTGAACGGCAACCTGACGCTGCTGAGCGACAAGAACGTCACGACTGTCTGGTCTTCCGATCAGCCTTCCGTGATCGATGCCAACGGCGTCGTAAAAAGACCTGTCATTTCGCAAAAAGGGATGTATGTCAACCTGACCGCTACGATCACGCAGGGCGGCCTGACCAGCGAAAAAACATTCGCCGTCTACGTCAATGCGGCGGAACCCGCTCCTCTGAGCGATCTGTCGGTTGTCGCGGGCAATGGACAAGCCGTATTGAATTTCCCGGCTTTGACGGGAGCGACTAAAATTACGATCGAACAGTCTTCGGACGGAGAAGATTACGTTCCGGTCGATCTGCCCGAGCCGCTGGACGCTTCTTCCACCAGTGCAACCGTAACGGGACTGACCAACGGAGAGAAATACTTTTTCCGCCTGAATGTGGAGTCCGGTCCTTACGCCGGCCATTCCAACGCGGTCGAGACCTTCCCTTCGCAGGCTCTGACTACGCTTGAAGCGATCGCAAGCAGCGAGCAGACGATTTTGAATTTCCCGGCTTTGACGGGAGCTTCCAGCATTACGGTCGAGCAGTCCGAAGACGGTAAAGTCTTCGCTCCGGTCGATTTGGCAGAACCGCTTGATTCCACTTCGACAAGCGCGACCATCTCGGGACTGACCGACGGCAAAACGTACTTCTTCCGCCTGAAAGTCCAGTCGGGCAAATATGCGGGCGTATCCAACACGGTGGAAGTCTCGCCTTCCAATCCGGTAAGCACGCTGACGGCAGAAGCCGGGCAAGAACAAGTTACGCTGAAATTCCCGGCTGTAACCGGAGCTTCGGACATCGTGATCGAGCTGTCCACGAACGGAACCGACTTCACGCCGGTTACCCTGCCCGCTCCGCTGGATGAAACTTCGACCAGCGTGACGCTCCCTAACCTGTCGAGCAACGAAACGTACCATTTCCGCCTGGTCGTAAAATCCGGACCTTACGCGGGCACATCCAATGTCGTTACGATCAAACCGGACGCCGCTCCGCCTGTGGTAACGGAACCGACTCCACCTGTGGTAACGGAACCGACTCCGCCTGTGGTAACGGAGCCGACTCCGCCGGTTGTGGAAACAACTCCGTCGGTAAGCAATCCGCCTGTGGTCGTACAGCAGCCTGCACCGACCATGAAGACGGAAGTCATCGTAACCGATCCGTCCAAAGGCGGCCAATCGGTTCAGGAGAAAATCACCAAGCTGGTCGGCAGCGACCTGAAAGTCGCCGGCAAGATCAAATCGGCCGACGGCAAAGAACTGAATATGCCGAGCCTCGAGATGAAAGCGGACGGAACTTTCGTTCTTCCGCAGGTAGCTCCGGGCGAATACACGCTCGCTCTGAACGTCATTGCACCTAACGGAGACAAACTTGCAGGACCTTCCGGCATGCTGAACGTCGACAGTCAAGGCAATGCCAAAATGTCGGTCGAACTGATCGATCCTTACGGAACGATCCTCGATTCCGTAACGGGCAAGCCCGTACCGGGAGTCAACATGAAACTGTACTGGGCGGATACGGAATTGAACCGCTCCAAAGGCAGAGTGCCGGGAACGCAGGTTAACCTGCCGGAACTGGCCGACTTCGCGCCGAACCAGAACCATAACCCGCAGTCCAGCACGGACGAAGGGCAGTACGGTTGGATGGTCTTCGCCGACGGCGATTACTACTTCATGGGTGAGAAGAACGGATATAACGTCTTCGACAGCCGTACGGATAAACGCGACGAGAAATTCGGAAGCGACAGCTATATCAAAGACGGCCTGATCCATGTGGGACAAACGATCGTTAAGTTCGATTTCTCCATGCAGGCCAAAGTAAAAGCCGCAGGCGACCACGCCGCTTATATGGTCGGTTATCCGGACGGCACGTTCCGCACGGAACGCGGCATCAACCGTGCCGAAGTTGCCGCCATTCTGTCCCGCCTGTATACGTCCGCAGCTCCTGCGAGCAAAGTTTCGTTCAAGGACGTAGATGCCAAGAACTGGGCAGCCAAAGCCATCAAGACGGCTTCGGACAACAAATGGATGGTCGGATTCAGCAACCGTACCTTCCAGCCGAAGAAACAGGTCACCCGTGCGGAATTCGCACAGACCCTCACGAATCTGTACGACTGGGATGCCGCTTCCAAAAGCTCGTATACCGACCTTTCCGGACACTGGTCCGAAAAAGCGGTCGCAGCGCTTGAACAGCAGGGCCTGCTGTTCGACTTCGAAGGACAGAAATTCGAGCCGAACCGGCCGATTACCCGTCTGGAAGTCGTGCGGATTCTGAACCGGGTTCTGGAACGTAGCCCTTGGGAGATCAAGGCCCAACAGAAATGGTCGGACGTCCCGACAACGCATGAGCATTACTCCGATATCATGGAAGCTTCCGTTTCCCATGAATTCGAACAGCTGGAGACCGGAATCGAAAACTGGAAGAATTAAATCCGGCTTGATTCGCCCTTTAGATTTCAGTGATTGACCCGAAAAGCCCCGCTCCTGTCGAGCGGGGCTTTTTGATATGGCTTTGCAAAGGCATCGCGATTCGGGGTACTTTGTGTGAGCTGTAGTCCTGGCAAAAAAGGCGCTCCCTAGGAGCGCCTCGCCGGCGAAAATCGCTTATCCCCGTTTCCACACCATGGCGTACTCGAGTTCGTTCGTCGCTTCGTCGGTCTGCTCGGACTCAACCTCAAAACCCTGTTTTCGGTAAAACCCGTTCGCCTGCGCGTTTTGCGCGTACACGTTCAATCGGACCGTATCGAGGTCTTTTTTAACGCAATCGAGCAGCCTACGGCCGTATCCCCGGCCCTGGCGGGACTCATCGATAAACAAGGCCGCCAGTCGCGTGTCCATAACGGCCGCAAAACCGACGATCTCGCCGTTCTCCAGGCACATATACACGTGCGATTGCGGCAAATACCGTTCTTCCATCGCCTGCTTGTTCGTGGTCCAGTAAGCCGAATCGATAAAAGAATGCGCCGAAATCGACGTATCGAGCCAGATCTGGGCCAACAGCGGAAAGTGCTCGGGCAGCGCTTTTTGAATCTCGATCTGATCGGCGTTCGTTTCGTACTCGTTCATGGCAGACTCGCCCCCTTCGCTTCGTTTTTTTATTCCATGCTTAACCGGTTCCCCGATTCGACGCCGGCTGACGCCGACATCTCCTCGTTCTCTTTTACCCGTGCGATATCGTGTCCCGTCGGATTCTGGAAAATACGCAGTCCGAACGTCGGCGCGACAGCGAAAATATGGTCGAAAATATCCGCCTGCACCGACTCGTAGACCGCCCACGCCGTATCGTTGCTGAACGCATAGATCTCGAGCGGCAGCCCGTTGTCGCCCGGCGCCAGCTGCCTGACGATCAGGGTCATGTTCTGGTGGATCTTCGGATGATGCCGCAGATACCGCTGAATATATTCCCGGAATACGCCTACGTTCGTCAGCTGGCGGCCGTTTACCTGGCTGTCCCGGTTGATCCGATGTTCCCGGTTATAGGCTTCGATCTCTTCGAGCCTTGTCGTCAGATAATCGGTCAGGTAATGGATTTTCTTGAACTCCTGCACCATCTCCGGCGTACAGAACTCGATGCTGGTCGCATCGATCTGAATACTCCGCTTGATCCGCCGTCCGCCCGACATCTGCATGCTTCTCCAGTTGCGAAACGAATCCGAAATCAGCGCATAGCTCGGGATCATTGTAATCGTTTTGTCGAAATTCATGACTTTGACCGTGTTCAGCGTAATGTCGATGACATCGCCGTCCGCATTGTAATCCGGCATCTCGATCCAGTCGCCCACGCGCACCATATCGTTGGAAGACAGCTGAATCCCCGCCACCAGACCCAGAATGGAATCTTTGAAAATCAGCATCAGCACGGCCGACAAAGCGCCCAGACCGCTGAGAATGTACAACGGATTTTGCCCGATCAGACTGGAGATGACGATAATGCCGCCTACGATGAACATCACGATCTTGACGACCTGGATATATCCTTTGACCGGGCGGATCTTGGAGATTTCGAACGACCGGTAAATTTCTTCAAAAGCATTCAGCAGCGCGTTCAGCACATTAATCGTCGCCACGATCATGTACACGGCGGCCAGTTTCTCGATCAGCGGCTGATAAACCGGAAAGACCGGCGCGGCAAAATAAATGATGATCGCCGGCACCAGATGCGACAGCTTGTGGAACACCCTTTTCTCCAGTACGGTCGTGCTCCAGCTGTGCCGGTACTTGCTGATCAACCTCGAAATCACGTTGAGCACGATTCTTTTCGTAATCAGATTGGCAATGATGCAAATAGCGGCGATGAAGAGCACCATGAGGATATTGGACACATACAGGGTCATCGTGTCGTTCATGCCGTAGCGTTGAAGTTGATTTTTGATGAAGTCCATGAGGTCCTCCTTGCTCATTTAAACAATATAATGATTTATGGATAATTCTTAACATATAAAGTTTAATTATAACGGCCCTTCACATTAAGAAGCAAAAGCAAACCTTGTATCCCTACATAAAATCTATGATAACTTAAATATAGTTTAGTACTATTTTTATTTTAATAACCTATACCACCCTCTATCTATCACTTCCATATATGATTTATAATTCTTGTAAAGAGTAAACTTTATTGTAAAGGAGAATTAAAATGGAAGAAGGCATACTGTTGTTAGGAACTTCCTCAAATCACAAGAGAACCCCTCAATGGGAAAAAGAAAGCTCTGCTGAATATTCAATAGAAGGATTGGAAAAGTATAAAATGTTCTATGAGAATAATAAAAAGCTGTATGAGAAATATTCCATGAAAGAAAAACCTTTCGTAGCAATAGGTTATGATTACGCTGGAAATGGAAATAAAATTCATTTAGTTAAAGTTGTCAGATTGTACAAGGAGAATAATAGTATTTATTTTAATTTCGAACCAGTTAAAACCTTAGAAGTGAATGCGAAAGAAATTAAAAAGTTAGCCAAGGATGGATTATTAAGTGAAACAGAGCGTAGAAAAATAAGTTCATTTATTCAAATCCCAACATTAGATCTCCCTCTTAAAAAAGAAGTTATTCCTAACTTTGTAATACCTACAGCTTTAAGAAAAGCTATACTCCAAAAAAAACTCATTTTATTTGTAGGTTCCGGATTTTCAGGAGACTTTGTAAAGTCAAGAAATTGGAAAGAATTGATTTATAAAATATTAGAGTTAGTTTCTGAAGACCATCCTGTCTATAATAACTTTAAAGGTCTATTAGAAGAACATATTTTAGACGAACTAGACGTATTAAAAAATTTAGAAAAAATACCCAAAATCAAAAAAAATGTATACGAAATTATTCAAGAAGAATTTCAAGTACGTAAAGAAGTCGTTAAAAATTCAGAGAAGCATCAAGCTCTTTGGAAAGTTTCAAATAAGATCTTTACAACTAATTTTGATCAAATAATTGAGTATTGTTCAGGTTCAGAAGACAGTACAAACGTTACAATAGAAAGAGATAATCCATCGAAGCTTAAAAACCTGCTCTCACTGGACAAGTTTGTACTCAAACTTCATGGCACATACACTAATCCGCATAAATGCATTATCTTTGAAGAAGATTTTGATGTTTTATACAATACAGGAAGTGAAATGGCAGTAGAAAGGTTAAGAGATGCTATCAAAGATTATACAATTCTTTTTATTGGGTTTAGCTTAAGTGACCCCTATGTTCAGAGACAGTTCGAATATATTAAGGCATTGATGAAAGATCAACACGAACAACATTTCATGGTAACCGTAGAGAATCAAAAAAGGGATGAGTATGGAGTAGAATTAATAAAAATAGATTCTTGGAATGAAATTCTCCCCCTCTTAAATACCTTAGCGGATATAAATCCAGAAAATCATTCCGGATAAGCTCTTAACAAAATTGTGACTCCTTATTTCATTAGAAATGCCTATGGATTTACACATAAAAGAAGCGACCTATAAGGTCGCTTCTTTTTGAGACCATAGACAAAATGATCGATTACTAAGAAATATGAGAGAAGTGAATTTACTTGGCCCAATACTGCTGCGCGATCTTCTGCCCCTGTTCGATCTTCGCCCACTGCTCCGCCTGAGTCAGCTCGTTGCCGCCGTCGCAGGAAGCAAAGCCGCATTGGTGGGACAGCAGCAGCCGGTCTTTATCGATGATGCTCGACGCTTCGTCCAGCAGGCGCAGTACGCGCTGCTCGTCATCGAGCGTGTTCGTTTTGGAAGACAGCAGGCCGAGAACGATCTCGGTGTCCGGCTTGTCCCGGAACACTTCCAGCGCTTCCAGCGAACCCGCGCGGTCGTCGTCCCATTCGAGGAAGAAGCGATCGTATTTGAGCTGCTTGAGGAACAGGTTCGCGATCTTCACATACGAACCGCCGCCCATGTTCCGCGAATCATAGTTGCCGCGGCAGTTGTGCGTCCACATTTTCAGACCCAGCTCGTGCCCAAAGTCGATCACCGTGTTGTTGATGTCGATAAACTCGGCCGCCAGTGCCTGCACCTGCTCCTGATCGATGTTCTCGCCCGTGTACGGGGAGTTCGGGTTATCGTCCGCGAACAGCTCCCACAGGCAGTCGTCGAACTGGAGAATCTCGCCGCCCGCGTCCGCGAAGTCCTGTACGAAGTCTTTATACGCTTTGACGAGACCGGCTTTGAGCTCTTTGGCGTCCTTGTACACGGAATCCGTGCCGCCGATATTGTCCGACCACGACAGCTCCCCAAAGATGTGGGACGGGGACGGTACGCACAGCTTCGTCTCGCGGTCGCCGGCGCTGTTTTTGAGCTGCTTGAACGATTTGAGGAAATGGTGGTTCTTCGCGCCGAGCTCGCCCGTGATGCGCAGCCCGATGTCTTTGCGCGTCTCGTATTTGGAACTGCCGTCCGTATCGCGGAAGAAGTACCCGTGATCCGCGATATACCGTTCGATCCCCTGGAAGCCCCACACGAAGTCCAGATGCCACATCGATTTGGAATACTCGCCGTCCGTGACGATCGAGAGGTCATGCCGGATCTGGTCCTGCACGACGGAGTCGATCGCCTTCGCTTCGCACTGCTCGTAGCCGTCGAACTCTTGGTAAAAAGGGTACTGGATATCGTCGCGATGCTCGATTTGCGTCTTGTATTTGAGCAGCTCGGAAGGGCGCAGCAGGCTGCCTACGATTTGGAATTTATCGGTCATGGGGATGTGCCTCCTTGGAATTGGGTGTAATTGTGCAAAAGCACTCGGTTGATTATGTGTGGTTATTGTAGCACGGGTGCAAGGGGGTTGGCGTAGACGAAGAAGGTATGGCTGGTTATAGGGGATCGGTATAAGGGGTACGATAAACAGTAGCGCGGCAGCGGGAAAGTCGGGAGGGAGAACAAGTACAGAAGAAATTGCCGAGAACATCGCGCGAGCGAGCGCAAAAAGAAAAACCCGCTCGGAGAGCGGGTTTTGAGGACTGGAACAGACACCGGCTCGGCGGTTCTGCAGGCCGCTGCGGATTGAAGCCGGGCATCGGATATCGGATCGGCTTTCCTTTAATTTACGCCGAAGATCAGTGCATGGATCTCATCGCCTCGCGGCTGACCAGCACGCGGCGAATGAAAAAGGCCATGACAACGCCGATCAGCGCGATGATCATCGTGAACAGGAAGACGTTCTGCGAACCCATCGTCATGGCGTTGGCGATCTCGGCCGGCCGGGTAGGCGCCGAAGAACCGTGCAGGTACTTCTCCGTTCCGCCCGACAGGATGCTGATCGCAACCGCCGTTCCGATCGCGCCGATTACCTGCTGCAGGGTATTCATAACGGCCGTACCGTGCGGATACAGTTCCGGCGGCAGCTGATTCAATCCGTTCGTTTGGGCGGGCATCCACACCATGGCGATCCCGACCATAAGCCCGATATGCAGAGCCACCATAAAGGCGACCGAAGAAGCGGGCGACACATGGGTGAAGAACCACAGCATGAGCGTCACGATCACGAGACCGGGAATGACCAGCCATTTCGGTCCGTACTTATCGAAGAGACGTCCGACCTGCGGCGAAAGGATGCCGTTCAGCGCGCTGCCCGGCAGCAGGATGAGTCCGGTGACGAACACCGACAGTCCTGCGCCCGTCTGGAGAAACATCGGCAGAATGATCATGCTCGACATAATGATCAGCATGCACGACAGCACCAGGAGCAGACCGATGACGTACATGGGATGCTTGAACACTTTCAGGTTCAGCATCGGCTCTTTCATCGAGATCTGACGCAGCGTGAACAGCACCAGGGCGACCAGTCCGACGATGATCGATACGACCACGACCGTACTGCCCCAGCCCTCGGAGCCTTCGCCCGCTTTACTGAAACCGAAAACGATTCCTCCGAAACCGAGCGTCGACAATACGATCGACAAGATGTCTACCCGCGGCTTCGTGACTTCGGTGACGTTCTCCAAATACTTCATGCCCACCAGCCATCCGACAATCAGAAACGGCAGCGAGAGCCAGAAAATATAATGCCAAGTCAAATATTGAATCAACAGTCCGCCTACCGTCGGTCCGGTCGCCGGCGCGAACATGATAACCAGTCCGACGAAACCCATCGCGGCTCCGCGTTTTTCCGGCGGATAGATCACGAGGATCGTATTGAACATGAGCGGCAGCAGCAGACCCATGCCGATCGCCTGCAGCACCCGGGCGAACATCAGCATTTCAAAATTGATCGCAAGCGCCGCCACCAACGTACCCGCGATCAAGCTGATCAGCGAACCGGTAAACATCTGACGGGTCGTAAACCGCTGCAGCAGCAGCCCGCTCGTCGGCATCAGAATCCCGAGAGTCAGCAGGAATCCGGTCGTCAACCACTGCGCGGTCGCGGCCGAGATCTCGAACACCTCCATCAGGTTGGTCATGGCGATATTCAGAGCGGTCTCGCTGAACATGCCGATAAAACCGCAGATCAGCAGCGAGGCCAGAATGGCGCCCGTATTGTAAGTCTTATTCATTAGTCGTATCTCCTCGTCGATCGATTTGAGCGAATATTTGGAAAAGGCTCGGAATAACCCCTCACCTTTAGCTTGCTAAATAAAAAACGAGAGCATCAGCCTGATAAATTGCTCTCCATCTGCTTCAAAATCCGTCTCAGCAGCAATCGCTCTTCCGGTAGAATCGAATGCAGAAGCTTCTCCTGCTGCTGCTTCCATTTGAGCTCGACCGGTTTCTCCAGCTCCCTGCCCTCGTCGGTCAGAAAAATACGCATCGCCCGTGCATCGTGCTCATCGCGCTTGCGGGTAATGAACCCGTTCTGCTCCAGCGATTTGACCATGTTGGTAATCGTAGGCGGCTCGCACTTCAAATGCCCGCACAGCTGCATCTGCGTAATGCCGTCCCCCTGCCACAAGCGGGAAAGCAGATTGTCCTGCCCCACATACAGGTTAAGCTCCCTCAGCGATTCGCTGTAATCCCGGCGCATCTGGGAAGAAATCCGATCCACCGACTGGCGAATATCGCAATCCACTGTATCTGTCATTCCTGTCTCCTTAGCAGCCCGACTTATATTTAGCTGGCTAAATATAGCATGGCAGAATGTTCGCGTCAATAAGGTTTTTCAAAGTTTACAGAAAACAAACAAAAAACCATCAACCGTATGACGGCTGATGGTTTCTGAGGGTACATATGGAGGCGAGGGGAGTTGAACCCCTGTCCGAAGGCAACGCAGCATAGGCTTCTACGGGTGTAGTCACAGTTTTGATGTCACCCGAGCGGCGCCCCGTAACCGGCTCCGCGTTGGGTCAGCCTGATTGTCTTCTTCCGTCTACCCCCAGGCGGAGACTAGACGGCGTAGCCTACTAATTGGGTTGGGCCCTCATCCCGGCACATAGGCGATGCCGAGCGAGAGCACGCATCACAGTTTCTTAGGCTGCGAAAGCGTAGTTGGTTTGTTGTTTGCCATTTAATAGGCTTTAGCGTTGATAAAGCGGACGCGTCCCCACTACCCGCTACCCATGCCCGAACTACCCCCGTCGAATCCATAAACGCCCCCTGGTCGGAAAAACGTCGCCCTCCGAAGATCGAAGCCGGCGCGCATTTTTCGTAAAAGGGAACTTCCGGATTAAAGGGCCTTGTTCCTGGAACTGCTAGATTCCGGCACGAGCCGCATGTTCCTTAAGTTCGCACGGTGTCTTTCCCTCCATAAAAGAAAGAACCGTTCGCGGGAGTGCAAGCACTTCCCACAGACTTTGATTATACCACATTTCGCGGTGTAAAGGTAGATTACCCTGCCAAGTACGCCGTAAAACCTGGAAATTCTTTTCCGGTCGCTCATCGGCTGATCTCGCGGACGCCCGCCTGTCCCGCTTAACGCTGGCGGGATTTGAGCGCCCGCTGGATGTCCCGCTGCGCGTCGCGCTTGGCGGCCGTGTCGCGCTTGTCATGCTGCTTCTTGCCTCGGCCGAGGCCGATCAGCAGCTTGGCGTAGCCGTTGCGCACGTAGACCTTGAGCGGCACGATCGTGTAGCCTTCCTGCTTGGCCTGGCCGATCAGCTTGCGAATCTGCACTTTGTGCAGCAGCAGCTTGCGCGTGCGCGTTGGATCTTCCGGGTTATTTCGGTTGCCCTGTTCGAACGGGCTGATGTGCATGTTATGGACGAACGCTTCGCCGCCGCGGATCGTCGCGAACGCGTCGCCGATATTCGCTTTGGCTTTGCGCAGCGATTTGATCTCCGTGCCGGTGAGCACGAGTCCCGCTTCGTACGTATCTTCGATGAAATAATCGTGGGACGCTTTTTTGTTCTGCGCCAGCACTTTGCCCTGCTCCGTATTTTTAGGCATGTCTTGCACCCCCTCTGCTTCTTTATTTAACGCCTATACCTTGAATTGTAACAAGCCGACTTTGGAAAAGGCAAGAAAAGGAGCCGCCGGCGAGCATTCGAGAAACGGTAACGGATCGAGAAGACGCTTAAAGCGCAAATTCCGCGCTTCGCTTTTTTTAACGGATCGAGCGAACCGTTAGAAGCGCCAAACGGCTGAATCCGGCCGGATTAGCCGCCCCTTCGCCCGCTAACGGACATGCGAACCGTTAGATCGCTGCCCAAGGCCCAAAAAGGCCGCTAACGGATATGCAATCCGTTAGCGGCTGGGCCCTTATTCTTCCGGCCGAAGCCGCCTGTTCGGCCTGCAAAGCGCACCGATCGGGCAGTTCTGGCCCGACCAGGCCGCCGGCTTGGCCCTGATCGCGTGCATATCCTGCACGCGGCGCCTGCGGCCGACACCGAAAACACAGGCCTCGCCGCAGAGCCGACTCCTTGGCCTTATCGCGTACAGAGAACGCACGCGATGCAGCCCATCGCCTTAAACCGGTTTACTTGTCTTTGCGCGGCGGCCGGCCGCCGCCTGTCGAACCCGGACGGCCTCCGCCGCCGGAACGGCCGCCTTTGTTCGGCCGTTCGTTGCCGTTGCGCGAGAACGTTGCCGTCTCGCCGCCATAGCCGCCCGTGCCGGAACCGAAGGCAAATTTGCCTTTGCCCGGTTCGCGCGCGCCTTCCGGCGCGCCTGCGCCGCTCGCTGCGCCCGCGGAACTGCCCGCTGCGCCGTTCCCGCCGTCTGCACGGCTCGAACGGCCTCCGCGTCCGCCCGTACCCGGCGGACGGTTGCTCCACTCGCCCGCGCCGCTCGGCGAGCCGTTGTAAGCATCTCCGCCGCCTTGGCCGGCTTCGATTTGAATGCCGCCTTTGCGCGATGGCTTGCGCGGCTCGGAACCGGCTTCGCCTCTTGGCGCGCCCTGCCCCGCACCTGCGCCTGCGCCGCCGTCTCCGGTCGGCACGCCGCCGAACGTCCAGCCGCCGTCCTGGCCGCTTTTGCCCTGGCGCGGCTGTGCGCCGGCTTCGCCGCCAGTCGCGGTTGGACGCGGACTGCCGCCTTCAGCGGATTCGCCGCGCGGAGCACTTAGACGCGCGCTGCCGTTTTCGCCGCTGCCGGCTTCTCCCGGCACGCCGCCGCCTTTGCGTCTGCGCTTGCGGCCGCCGCCCGAATCCCCTGCTTCGCCGCCTGCGCCCTCTACTTGCGCTGCAGGCGTGATCACGGTCGTTCCTTCGGGTACGACTGCGCCGCCGCCTTTGCCTTTGCGCTTGCGTTTGCGCTTGCTTTTGCCTCCGTCCGGAGCGCCGGCTTCCGCCGCTCCTTTTCCGGCTGCCGGGGCATTGCCCGAAGCAGACGCACCGCCCGCTGCCGGTACTCCGCCTTCCGCACCGTTCGGCCGGAACACGTCGCCCTGCTTTTTGCCTTTTTTCTTGCCTTTGCCTTTATCCTTGCCGAACTTTTCTTTGCCGGTTTTGTCGCCGCGTCCGCCTCTAGGCGCGCCGCTCGGCGTACCGTCGCCGCGTCCTCCGCGGCCGCCCCGGAACGCGCTCTTTTTCATATCGACCAGCTCGAAATCGATCGTGTGCTCTTCCATGCTCACCTTCGATACGCGGATCTCGACCAAGTCGCCGATCCGGAAGATGCGTGACGTGCGCTCGCCGACCAGCGTCAGGCGGGACTCGTCATAATGATAGTAGTCGTCGGTCAGATTGCTGATATGGATCAGGCCTTCGATCGTGTTCTCTAGTTCCACGAACAGGCCGAAGCTCGTCACGCTGCCGATAACGCCTTCGAACGTCTCACCGACTTTGTCCAGCATGTACTCGGCTTTCTTCAGTTGGGCCGTATCGCGTTCCGCATCGACCGCCACGCGCTCGCGGATCGACGACTGCTGCGCGATATCCGGCATACGGATGTTGAGGTATTCCTCGCGCGACTGCGACAGTTTGCCGCCGTGATCCAGCACTTCCCCGATCACCCGGTGGATAACCAAATCGGGATAGCGGCGGATCGGCGACGTGAAGTGCGTGTAGTACTCGGCCGCCAGGCCGAAGTGGCCCAGATTGGCCGAATCGTACTTCGCCTGCTTCATCGAACGCAGCAGCAGCGTGCTGATCGCTTTTTGCTCCGGCGTATCCTGCACTTCTTCCAGCAGCGACTGCAGCTCGCTCGGCTGGATGGTGCCTCCGCGCGTGCCTTTGACCTGATAGCCCAGATTGGCGGCGAAGGCCGCGAACAATTCCAGACGCTCCTGATCCGGGTCTTCGTGGATGCGGTACAGGAACGGGACTTTGGCTTTGCTGAAATGCTCGGCCACCGTCTCGTTCGCCGCCAGCATGAACTCTTCGATGATGCGTTCGGCAATCGAACGCTCGCGCGTCACGATATCGATCGCTTTGCCCTGGTCGTCGAGCAGCACTTTGGCTTCTTCGAAATCGAAGTCCACCGCGCCGCGCTTCATCCGGCGTCCGTTCAGCTTGAGCGCCAGCTCCTGCATCGTGCGGAACGTGTCGGCCAGATAGCCGTAGCGCTCCTGCAGTTCCGGATCTTCTTCTTCCAGCATCCGGCGCACGTTTTTGTACGTCATCCGCTCGACCGTTTTGATCACACTTTTGAAAATATCGTAACGAACCAGCTTCATCGACGCGTCGAATTCCATCTCGCACGACAGAGTCAAACGGTCCACGCGAGGGTTCAAGCTGCAGATCCCGTTGGACAGGCGCGGCGGCAGCATCGGAATCACCCGGTCCACCAGATACACGCTGCTGCCCCGGTTATAGGCTTCCTGATCGAGCTGGGAGTTTTCTTTGACATAATAGCCGACGTCCGCGATATGCACGCCGAGCACGTAATTGCCGTTCTCCAGACGTTCCACGTTGACCGCGTCGTCCAGATCTTTGGCGTCTTCGCCGTCGATCGTGACAATCTGTTTGCCCCGCAGATCGCGGCGGCCCTGGCTGTTGATCTCTTCGTCCGAAATCGTCTCTGGCGCGGCTTCCGCTTCTTCCAGCACTTCGTCCGGGAAAGACTCCGGCAGTTGGTGCTTGCGGATGATCGACAGGATATCGACGCCCGGATCGCTGTTGTAGCCCAGCACTTCGATGACTTCGCCCTGCGCCGCCGCCCGGCCTTCCGGATAAGCGGTGATGCTGACGACGACTTTCTGCCCGTTCAGTGCGCCTCCGGCGCGTCCCGCCGGGATAAAGATATCGCGCGTGATGCGCTTATCGTCCGGAAGGACGAAGCCGAACGACTGCTCGTCCTGATACGTACCGACGATCTGCGTCACGGCACGCTTAACAACGCGCACCACTTCGCCTTCCATCCGCCCGTTCGAAGAACGGCGCGAAGCGATACGAATCAGTACGGTATCCCCGTTCATCGCGCTGAGCATATCGTTTGCGTTGATGTATACGTCGGCGTGCTCGCGGTCCTCGGGGATCAGGAAGCCGAAACCTTTCGCATGCGTTTGCAGACGGCCGCGCAGCAGATCCATCCGTTCCGGCACCCCGTAACGCTGGGTACGCGTAAGCACGATCTTGCCTTCTTCTTCAAGCGCGTTCAACATATTCATAAATTCGCGGAACTGTTCTTCGTTGTCGATGCCAAAGTGCTGTTCCAGCTCCTGGTACGTCATCGGCTTGTATGCGTCTTCCCGCATAAAGCCCAGCAGCATGTTTTCCGTTATCATGGTTATCACCTCAAAATGGCTCCGGCTGCCTACAGACCGCCCGACCGGCTGCAGATCGCGAATGCTCGATTTTTTGCTTCTTCTACAAATTTCATTATACGCTAAAAGTACCCGCGTCGGAGCCTGCTTAATCCTCGCTTGCCCTTTGGTGTTCTATTCATCGCATATATGCAAAAAAGCCTCCGTATCCCTTGAATCCAAGGATCAACGAAGGCTTCCCGAACGAACGAGCCGTTCCGATCGCTGGGCTTAGTTGGTCAGAGCTGTAGTCAGAAGCGCCATGATTACGAATCCGGCACCCAAAACGACCGTGATACGCTCCAATACCAAATCCATCCCGCGGGCTTTGGATTTGCCGAACAGATGCTCCGCACCGCCGGAGATTGCGCCGGCCAGACCTGCGCTTTTCCCTTTTTGCAGCAGGACTACCGTGATTACTCCAACGGAAAAGATCAAGAGAACTACCTTCAGAAAGATTTCCATGTCATTCCACCTCCTAAGCCTAAGCCATATATCCTGTATAATAAGTAGGTTAATCCGATTGTTCTATTGCTAATCCAACACAGAAAACAGCACTTTCATTCTACCATAGCTCTCGGTATTTGACAATCAACCAAAATTGGGCTTAGGAACGGCAGACGCATTAAAAAGCCGCGCTGCGGCTGAATCTTCCGCGGCACGGCTTGGTTACATTGACGTTGGGAATGAATGAACCGGACGACGCTGCACCTATTGGCGCTGCTGCTTGCCCTGAACGTTGCGGTCGGTCCATAGAATATATCCGGCGGACAACGCCGTAAGGACCAGAATAGCCATGATGATCATGGCATCCGACATGCTTTTTCCTCCTCTGCTGATCTGACTCCGGGTGACGTGCGGGAATGGCCTGGTTTTCGAAAGATGCGAAAAAGGTCACCTCTCCTGCTCTGCTTACGAGGTTAGCTGACGGATTGGGACGCAAGAGTCGCCCCGCCTGTGCGCATCCGGCAGTTCCGGCTTGACGCAAGGCTTCACCCCGTGAGAGCCGGTCGCGGCCTCTCGTTTGGTTCCCCCGTTTTTTATCCAAAAATTCAGCAGTCGACTCCTAATAGGTATACGTGTGAAGTGACGAATCTCATCATCCTTTCCAAAGAATAGGCGGCATGCCGGAAGCTTCGGAAACGAAACGGTCGAAGTCCGGATAATCGGCACGGATCTCAATCTTTCAAAACCCGTGAAAGCAGTCGTCGTTTCTTTTTCCAATAGACATACGCACTGCTTTTATGAACCGTATCTTAACCCCTTCTGACACTCCGTGTAAAGGATGAACTTCACCTGTTTTGGAGGGTTTGAGCGTTAATAAGTGCACTTGAATCTTCCAGTGACTCGGATCTTTCGTTTTCATGGATAATCTCTTCTTTGCTTCCGTTTACGCCAAAAAAGCAGTGAAAAATTCATGAATTTTCGCCTTTTTGTTCTCCTAGGCTTCAAGTGTGAAAAAAAGCGGGGCTTTTTGAATTTTTTTGCCGTCTTCAAAAAAATATTACCGTGATATGGAATGGTGAACCCGCATTTTGTATACGTGCTCATTCACGTTTCGACGGCAGCACAAAAACCCGTTCGGCAATCGAACGGGTCTTGAAGCCGTCAGACGAAAGCGGCGTATAAAAAGCCTGCTGAGGCTCTACATTTCGTGGTTCAGTACCGCCCAAGCCTGCTCAAGCTTAAGGTTGTAGGCCGGATCGTCCGCGGAGTTCATGAACCGTACGCGTCCGCTTCCGCCGCCTGCAAAGCCGCGTTCGTCGAGAATACGCGCGACTCTCCGCACCGTGCCGGCACTGCCGTCGATCACCCGGATATGCGGCGGCAGAAGGCTCTCCAGCAGCTTGGCATAGTACGGATAGTGTGTGCAGCCCAGTACGATCGTCCCGTAACGGCTCAGATCGAAAGAAGCGAATTGACGGTTGAAGTAATCTCCAAGCTCGGCCGGATCGAAATTCAACCGTTCGCAGTAACCGACCAGCTCGGGCATGGGCAGCGAATCGACGATCCCCTGATCGTCCACGCGGGTCACCAGTTCCCTGTATTTGGCCTGGCTGAGCGTCAGCTCCGTCGCCAGCACCAGCACGCGCTGCCCGCTGGCCCCGTTCATCTCGACCGCCGGTTTGACCGCCGGTTCCATCCCGATCACAGGTACCGCGTAGGTCCGCCGCAGTTCGGTCGCCGCCGCGCTGGTCGCCGTATTGCAGGCAATGACCAGCGCTTTGATACTCTCGCCCAGAATGCGCTCCGCCGATTCGCAGACGTATTCCGTCACCTGCTCTTTCGTCTTGGGGCCGTAAGGCACATGCAGCGTATCCGCGAAAAATATAAAGTCCTCATCCGGAAGGCGGCGGACCGCTTCGTGCATCACGGTCAGCCCTCCGATTCCCGAGTCAAAAAAAGCGATGCTCATCCTGCTTCCCCTGCCGTTTCTTTTTCGTTGGTGTAGTCTCTGGATTTCGGTCTCTTCAGCCTCTTATTATAGCCTGCCCGGCATGGAAACGCCACGAAAAGCCGGTTTACGTACTGTCGGGAGGCCCGGCACGGATTTATTGATCTTCGGCTTCCCGCTCCGCAACCTCGAACCGAAGGACAGGCCCGTCCCAATCCGGTTCGCTCGTCTCGATCCGGTTCGAGGCGGCTCCGCACGCTTCGATCGCTCTGCGCCAGAAACGGAGCGCGGGTTGGTTCTCTTCCATGATACCGAGCTTCCATGTACCGGGAAACGTGCGAAACAGTCGGTCTGCCGCTGCCTGCCCCAAACCGAATCGGCGATACTTTTTCATCACGAAAAATTCGACCATTTCATGCTCATAGGCTTCTTCACCCGGTCCTGTATCCAAACGGCGGATCAGCGCAAATCCGGCTAAACGTCCATCCGCGCGAAGCAGAAAAGGATACCGTCCGCTTTCGTTCCAATAGGCATCCAGATCGCGAAACTCATACAGGCCAGCTTCGTTCACATCTTCGGGATCAAATTCGGTAAAATCGTATTTGTACAGCTCCAACAGCTGGCGAAGCGCCGTTTTGTGCTCGTAAGCCGCCGGTTCGCATGTCAGCTGCGGGGCCAAATCGATGTTCACTCTTATTCCTTCTTTCTTTTCTTATTCGGCAGAGGATTCAATCAAGGTTGGCCGCCTGACCGCTGCTGCCCGATCGCTTGCATCATCGCATGCGCAAAAGCTTTCAGTCGGGATTCGGGTACCGTCGGCGGGCTCTCCGCTTCGCCTTGATAAGAGGCGAGCACGGGACGCACGATATCGCTCCATTCCGGCAGCGACTTCACCGCCCATTCTCCGCCTTCCTTTTTCGACGCGACGGCTCCTTCTTCCAGAAACATCAGCACCCGGCACAGATTGAGCGTGAGGTAGACGGAATTGTCGACAATCTCCGCTTCGGCATTCGATACGTCGCTCCAAACGGACTCCAGGTAATCCGCACGCGGTACCGGAGGATACAAGTCGCGCAGAGGCTGCCCGTACAGCGCGACGCCGCGCTCGTAAGCGACGGTAATCTGCGCGGCCAGATCGGCGTCTTCATAATCCGCACACAAATAATCCGGGTCGGAGGCATAACGCTGGCGGTGCACGCCGGAATAATGATAGACGCAGGGAGTGGGATGCACGAAATGATGCAGCACCGCTTCTTCCACGACGCTGAATTCGAGATCCCGGCCTTCGGGGAAGCCGTTATGCACGTCAAGGATGCTGCGGGTCAATTCGCGCAGCCGATCCCGCTCCGGCCGCTCGCGCACGACGACAAGCAGATCGATATCGCTGCGCGCCGGATTAAATCCGCCGATCGCCAGCGAGCCGTGCAGATAGATACCGGTCACCTGGGCCCCCAGCGCTTCGCCTATCCTTGAAGCTGCCCGGTCCGCCGTTCGGCGCGCTTCGCGCACAGCGTCCGTTTCCGGAAGCTCCGATTCGGTCGACCGGCCTTGCGGCGAATCTCCGGGAAGAAGCGGAGAAGGGGTTGGATTCGTCGGGTTCGTTGAATGTGTTGGGTTCGTTGGTTCTGAGGGGTTCATACAAGCCTCTCCTTTTGCAAAACTAGATTCATACGACGGTCGCACTTGTGCTTGCCGGCTAACGAATCGCTATCACGCTTAAGAAGCGAATAGCGATCAGAGGATTCGTTAAAAGTCCCAAGCTTCGTATAAAAGGCGGCTAACATCATGACGATCCGTTAGCATTCGATTCAAGCCCGATTCGGCAGCTCTGCTCGGCTGAATACTTCCGCCGCATACGGCCAAGCCTGTCCGGACAGCCGGTTCCGGCGGATTAAGGCCTCCGGCCGGGCCCGGGCACTTCTCTCTCACCGCTCAGCGACCGCGTGCAGGGCTCCGATTGCGCCGCTGTACAACCCGATGCCGGGGATCACGGCCTCGGAGCCAAGCATCTCCGTAAAGCGCGTGGTCAGCTCGCGCAGCAGCCCGTTGTTCTCGTACGTCGAGCCGACGTACACGACCCGGCGTGCCCCGTGCAGCTTGGCGTATTGAACGCCGACTGTCGTGACGATCTCCGCCACCATGCCGACCACCGCCGCCGCATAATCCTGCGGCCGTGCGCCGCCTTCGGGCGGCAGGGGCCGCGCAAAATTCGCGGCCGTCAGGTCGCCGGCAATCGGCGGCGGCGCCGGGGCATAGATCTGCCCCACCGTCAGATCGACCGCCTCCCGGTCGCCCAGCGGCGCCAGCCGCGCGATTTCCGCGTAATCGCGCACCCCGCACAGCAGACCGGTCAGACCGACGATCGTGCCTCCGCCCAGACCGATCCCGCCGAGCCTCGGCCGCTCGGCCCCGTCGATCAGGTGCAGCGACGTCCCGGTTCCGACGTTGACGAGCACAAATCGCTCCGCCGATACATTTTCCTCGCTGCGGCGATCGCTCCCGCTGCGCAAAATCCGTACGGCGCCTTCGGCCGTCGCTTCGAATTCCGGCACGGACACAAAGTCCGTGAGATCCGGCAGCAGAGCGCGAAGCCGCTCCGCCTGCCCGCCGGTGAACCCGAGGCGCGTATCGGGCGGAAGATGCCGCTTGATCCAGTCGGCGGCGTCTTCGAGCCGCGAGGTCGGGAACTTCAGCAGTTCGGGCAGCCGCCCCGCGGAAAAAGCTTCTGAATTCCGCCTCTGCCGGGTTCGGTCCACACCCGGGAGCCAAGCATCCTGATCCGGCCGGATTTCTTCGTCTTTTTGCAAAGTCTGCTCTTCGCTGTTCCCCAGCCGTTCTTCGCTTTCCGAAAAATTCGGCGAGTAAGCGATCTTGATCAGCGTTCCACCCGCGTCGATGCCTGCGTATGCCGTCATGTCGGTCGTCCTCCCGTTTGCTCTATGGCAGTCGGCGATCCGGCTTCCCGGAACCGACAGACCGTGCCGTTTCTTCCTTTATCATAAACGCCCCGCCGCCGCACGCCAACTTTTTGAGAAATCTGCGATTTGCCTCTTGATCTTTCGCGTTTGATCCTTTAGAGTAAGACGAGTTGACATTGTATAACCTCAATAAGATGGTTTGAGGGTATCTACCGGGAACCTATCTCCCGACTACAAAGTCGCGCCCAAGGCGCCTTTGCAGTCGGGAGTTTTTGCGTTCTCGCAGCTTTCCGCACTCCTTTCGCGCCGCACTTTTCAGGAAAAAGGAGACCCGAGTTTACATGAATCTGAAAGTTCTCGTTCTGACAATCGCCGCGTTTACCGTAGGCCTCGTCGAACTTATCATTGGCGGCGTGCTGCCGCTGATCGCCGGCGATCTCGGCGTATCCGTCAGTACCGCAGGCCAGCTTATTACGGCTTACGCACTCGTCTACGCCATATCCGGTCCGACCCTGCTCGCGTTCACGGCCCGTTTCGAACGCCGCAAGCTGTACCTCTACTCTTTGGTCGTCTTCATTCTCGGCAGCCTGCTCGCGTTCTGGAGTCCAAACTTCGGCGTTCTGCTGATCTCCCGTTTCGTAACGGCGGCAAGCGGCTCGCTGATTACGACCCTGTCGCTCACCCTGGCCGTCAAAGTCGTGCCGGAAAATTACCGCGCACGCGTCATCGGCATTATCTCGATGGGCATCAGCTCGTCGATCGTACTGGGTGTTCCGCTCGGCGTTCTAGCCGCCGACAAGTTCGGCTGGCGCATCCTGTTCCTGTTCATCGCGATCTTCGCGCTGTTGGCCATGTTCGTCGTGTACAAGTTTATGGAGCCGGTCGCCCCGCAGCAGGCTATCCCGCTGAGAACGCAGCTGGCTTCGCTTAAGAACTTCCGCGTTGTCGGTGCCCATCTGGTGACGGCGCTTATGCTGGCCGGCCACTACACGCTGTACGCCTACTTTACGCCGTTCCTGGAGAACGTCATGCATCTCGGCGCTTCGTGGATCAGCATCGTGTACTTCTTCTTCGGCCTTGCGGCTGTCGCAGGCGGCATGATCGGCGGTTTGATGTCCGACAGCCTGGGCGCCAAAAGAAGCATTATGATCGTCGTCGGCGCGTTTGCGCTCACCATGTTCCTGCTGCCGTTCTCGGCTTCGTTCGTACCGCTCTTCGCGATCCTCGTCTTCGTGTGGGGCGCGCTGAGCTGGGCACTTTCGCCGGCGCAGCAGAGCTATCTGATCGACGCCGCTCCGGAAACATCCGAAATCCAACAGAGCTTCAACTTCTCCGCTCTGCAGGTCGGCATTGCCGCAGGATCCGCGATCGGCGGCGTCGTGATCGACAATACGCCGGCCGTTACGTTTAACGCCTGGATCGGCGGAGGGATTGTTGTATTGGCCTTCGCCGTAGCGATCTATACGCTTTACCGCAAGCCTTCGACCCGCCGACCGGAAAAAGACGGCCGTGAAGTCGGATCGAAACTGGAACCGACTTTCGGCGGAGATTGATTGAACGTTTACCCGAAATCGGGCTTTCAGTATTGAAATAAAAACTAAAACAAGAACCTTCTTTATGCAGTGAGACTGCTTAAAGAAGGTTCTTATTTGTACAGCAGCTTATACAAGAGGAGTCGAATAAAAGAACGAACAGGCATCAAACAGGCATCAAAAGGCGATATTCACCGCCTTATCCTGCATCATGCACACAGGCCCGGCCTGCAAATCCAAACACAAAAAAAGAGACGCCGCGTCCGGCGTCTCTTTTTTGTGCTTCCCGCACGGCTCCGGCGTCCCGGAGCATTGACGAAAAGCGATCGGTTAGATCTTAGCTGAAATCCGCTCGGACTCCTGACGGAATCCTATTGGAATTTCTTTTGATCCAGGTTGTAGAACGATTTCAGGCCGTTGTATTGAGCCAGTTCGCCCAACTGATCTTCGATGCGAAGCAGTTGGTTGTACTTGGCAACGCGGTCTGTACGGGAAGGAGCACCCGTTTTGATCTGACCGGCGTTTGTCGCAACCGCGATGTCGGCGATTGTGCTGTCTTCGGATTCGCCCGAACGGTGCGAGATCACAGCGGTGTAGCCTGCGCGTTTTGCCATTTCGATCGCGTCGAAAGTCTCGGTCAGCGTACCGATTTGGTTAACTTTGATCAGGATCGAGTTACCGATGCCTTCTTCGATACCGCGGCCCAGACGCTCGGTGTTCGTTACGAACAGATCGTCGCCGACCAGTTGGACTTTGTCGCCCAGTTTCTCGGTGAGCAGTTTCCAACCTTCCCAGTCGTCTTCGGAGCAAGCATCTTCGATCGTGATGATCGGGTACTTTTCAACCCAAGAAGCCATAAGGTCAACGAACTCTGCGGAAGTGTAGGATTTGCCTTCGCCCGCGAGTACGTATTTGCCGTCTTTGTAGAACTCGGTGGAAGCGACGTCCATACCCAGGAAGACGTCTTTACCCGGTGTGTAACCGGCTTTTTCGATCGCTTCGATGATTGTGGAGAGAGCTTCTTCGTTCGACGTGAAGTTCGGAGCAAATCCGCCTTCGTCGCCTACTGCCGTAGCCAGGCCTTTGCTGCTCAGTACGGATTTGAGGTTGTGGAAGATTTCCGCACCCATGCGCAGAGCTTCTTTGAACGTAGGCGCGCCTACTGGCAGAACCATGAATTCTTGTACGTCAACGTTGTTGTCGGCATGTTCGCCGCCGTTAACGATGTTCATCATAGGAACCGGAAGCTGTTTCGCGTTGAATCCGCCCAGGTAAACGTACAGCGGCAGGTCGAGAGCGTCAGCCGCAGCGCGGGCAACAGCCATCGAAACGGCCAGGATCGCGTTAGCGCCCAGTTTGCCTTTGTTTGGCGTTCCGTCCAAAGCGATCATCGCTTTGTCGATGCCCAGTTGGTCAAGAGCATCCATGCCGATGACTTCAGGAGCGATTGTTTCGTTTACGTTTTTAACCGCGTTTTCTACGCCTTTGCCCAGGTAACGGCTTTTGTCGCCGTCGCGAAGCTCTACGGCTTCGTGAACGCCTGTCGAAGCTCCGGAAGGAACGATTGCGCGGCCGATTGCGCCGGATTCCAGGTATACTTCAACTTCAACTGTAGGGTTACCGCGGGAGTCAAGGACTTCGCGTGCATAAACGTCAGAAATAATCGTCATTTTAATTAATCTCCTTTGAATTCGTGTATTGGGTTAGGAGCGGCCGCCGTTCGCAAGAACGGCAGCTGACACTCCATGTTAACACTTCAAGATGCCGCTTCACCGTTAACTATGCCACATTTCAAACTTAATGAGAAGTTTTGCGTGCGGAAATCACGGATTGTCCGGTCATGTCGGCCGGTTGGGCGACCTGCATCAAGTCGAGGATCGTCGGCGCGATATCGGCCAGGATGCCGCCTTCGCGCAGAGTCACTTCTTCGCTGGTGACGATGAACGGAACCGGGTTGGTCGTATGCGCCGTCTGCGGGCGTCCGAACTCGTCGATTTCGGTCTCGGCGTTGCCGTGGTCGGCCGTGATCAGCGCAACTCCGCCTTTGGCGAGGATTGCGTCCACGACGCGGCCTACGCACTCATCGGTCGTTTCGACCGCTTTGATCGTCGGTTCCATCATGCCGGAGTGTCCGACCATATCCGGGTTGGCGAAGTTCAGGATAATGCAATCCTGTCTCTCCGCTTCGATCTCGGCGATGCAGGCATCGGCCACTTCGCGCGCGCTCATCTCCGGCTGAAGGTCGTAAGTGGCAACCTTCGGCGAGTTGATCAGGATGCGCGTTTCGCCTTCCAGTTCCACGTCGCGTCCGCCGCTGAAGAAGAACGTCACGTGCGGGTATTTCTCGGTCTCGGCAATACGCAGCTGCGATTTGCCGTTCTGTACGAGAACTTCGCCCAGTGTGTTGTTCAGGTTCTTCGGCGAATAGGCTACGCTGCCCTGTACGTTCACGCTGTACGTCGTGAACGAGACGAAGCTCAGCGTTTCCGGCTGCGCGTCTCCACGGTCGAAACCGGCGAAGCCCGGAGCCGTCAGCGCTTCGGAGAGCTGGATCGCGCGGTCGGGCCGGAAGTTGATGAAGATGATCGAGTCTCCCGTTTGAATCTTCGCGGTCGGCTGTCCGTTTTTCGTAATGACCGTAGGCAGAACGAATTCGTCCATCACGTTTTTGGCATACGAGGTTTCTACGGCCGACAGCGCGCTGTCGGCTGTTTCGCCCGTTCCGTAAACCAGAGCGCGGTAAGCCAGTTCGACGCGTTCCCATCTCTTGTCGCGGTCCATCGCGTAGTAGCGGCCTTGTACGGTCGCGATTTCGCCTACGCCGATTTCGGCGATCTTGTTAACGAGCTGTTCCATGTACTTTTTGCCGCTGTCCGGAGCCACGTCGCGTCCGTCCATGAAAGCATGGATGTATACGTTGTGGAAGTCCAGTTTTTTGCACAGTTCGAGCGTAGCATACAGGTGTTCGATATGGCTGTGCACGCCGCCGTCCGACAGCAGACCCAGCACGTGCAGCGCTTTGCCGTTATCTTTGGCGGATTGAACGGCACCGACCAGCGTCGCGTTTTCGAAGAAATCGCCTTCGCGGATCGATTTGGAAATCCGGGTCAGATCCTGATACACGATACGGCCCGCGCCGATGTTCAGATGGCCCACTTCGGAGTTGCCCATCTGACCTTCCGGCAGACCTACGGCTTCGCCGCATGCCGTCAGGGTCGTATGCGGATACTTGTTCCGGAAACGCTCGTAGTTCGGCTTTTTGGCCTGTGCGACCGCATTGCCTTCTACGCCTTCGCGCAGTCCGAAACCGTCCATAATGATCAGAGCTACAGGTTTTGGAGCTGTCATTACTTCGCCCCCTCAACCAGGGCCGTGAAGGAGTCGGGCTGCAGGCTTGCGCCGCCGACGAGTGCTCCGTCGATATCGCTTTGGCCCAGGTATTCCGTTACATTCTCAGGCTTCACGCTGCCGCCGTATTGGATACGGATGACATCGGCTGTCGCTTGGTCGTACAGATCGGCCAGCACGGTACGGATGTAAGCCGTCACTTCGTTGGCATCCGCGGATGTCGACGATTTGCCTGTTCCGATCGCCCAGATTGGCTCATAGGCCACGACGACTTCTGCCGCTTGTTCTTTGGACAGGCCTTGGAACGCGCCTACCGTTTGAACTTTGCAGACTTCTTTCGTTTGGTCGGCTTCGCGCTCTTCAAGCTTTTCGCCTACGCATACGATCGGAGTCAGGTCGTTGCGGAAAGCCGCTGCGACTTTTTTATTCACGATCTCGTCGGTTTCGCCGAAGTACTGGCGGCGCTCCGAGTGACCGATGATGACATAGTCCACACCGAGTTCTTTCAGCATAACGCCGCTGATTTCGCCCGTGAATGCGCCGTTGTCTTCGAAGTGAAGGTTCTGTGCGCCCACTTTGATTCCGGTACCTTTAACCGCTTCGGTCAGGGCAGGAAGGTTGGTGAACGGTGCGCAGATGACGGTTTCCACGCCTTCTACGACAGCACTGCCTTTTACCGCTTCGGCAAAGGCCAGCGTTTCGGATACGGTTTTGAACATTTTCCAGTTGCCGGCAATGATTGGCGTTCTCACGAAATAATCCACTCCTTTTAGTAACTTCTTTGAAAAAGACTTTCCAGCAGGCGTTTGCGGTTAGGAGACGCTGCGAGTGATAGAGGCCTACGATCGCGTGTTGAAATTCGATTTCTCTTGTTGAAGCATAAAAGAGGTGGAAATCGAATTTCAAAGGCGACCCCTTCGTTTCTTCAGCTCTCTATCACTCTCCGCTGCTCCGACGCGCATGCCGAACTTGAATCATTTTTCAAAATCGCTTTAAAACTCGCTCCACAGGAAAGGGCGGCGGGATCGGTTGCTGCGATCCCGCTGGGCTCTTGGTTGGGAAACGGGAATCTTACTTATCGTTCAGAGCCACAACGCCCGGGAGGGCTTTGCCTTCCATGAACTCCAGGGAAGCGCCGCCGCCTGTGGAGATATGGTCCATCTTCTCGGCCAGGCCAAATTTCTCGGTTGCCGCAGCGGAGTCGCCGCCGCCGATGATGGTGTAGCCTTCGGTTGCTGCGCAAGCTTCGCCTACGGCACGGGTACCGTGGGAGAAAGGCTCGATTTCGAACACGCCCATAGGTCCGTTCCAAACGACCAGTTTGGACTTCGCGATGACGTCCGCGTACAGTTCACGCGTTTTCGGACCGATATCGATGCCTTCCCAATCGGAAGGAATGCCGTCTTCGACGTTGATGATCTTCGTGTTCGCCGAAGCGCTGAAATCGTCGGAGATTACGATGTCGACCGGCAGCATGAAGTTCTTGCCGAGTTTCTTCGCCTTCTCGATGAAGCCCAGAGCGACGTCGAATTTGCTGTCGTCCAGCAGCGATTGACCGATTTCGTAGCCTTGGGCTTTGAAGAAGGTGTACGCCAGGCCGCCGCCGATCAGCACGTTGTCGGCAATGTTCAGCAGGTTGTCGATCACGTCGATCTTGTCTTTGACTTTGGAGCCGCCGACGATCGCCGTGAACGGGCGTTCCGGATTCAGCAGCGCTTTGCCGAGAACGTCGAGTTCTTTTTCCATCAACAGGCCGGAAACGGCCGGCAGGTGGTGCGCGATGCCTTCGGTCGAAGCATGCGCGCGGTGAGCGGCGCCGAATGCGTCGTTTACGAACAGATCGGCGAGCGAAGCGAACTCTTTGGCGAGTTCCGGATCGTTCTTCTCTTCACCTTTGTGGAAACGCACGTTTTCAAGTACCAACACGTCTCCGTCTTTGAGCTCGGCGATTTTAGCCTTGACCGTCTCTCCGATCGACTCGTCCGCTTTGGCAACCGGTTTGCCCAGCAGTTCGGACAGGCGTTCCGCGGCGGAAGTCAGTCTCATCGACTCGACAACTTCGCCTTTTGGACGTCCCATGTGGCTCGCCAGCAGCACTTTCGCGCCTTTTTCGGTCAAATATTCGATCGTCGGAATCGTTGCACGGATACGCGTATCATCCGTAATTTTTCCGTCTTCGAGCGGAACGTTAAAATCGACGCGCACAAACACGACTTTGCCGTTTACTTCTACGTCACGTACACTTTTCTTATTCATAAATTAAATCCCCCATGCCCTCAAATTTAGAATTCAGGATTCCAAGGAATACGACTCTCGCAGCGCGGCAACTTAGAAAAAGCGGAAACAAAGAACTTCTGTTTCCGCTTTTTCCGCATGTCGCACATTGACCGGGTTCCCATGAACGCGGTCAACGTACCCAAAGATTGCTATTTACTTGCCGTTCTTCGTGCGAAAATGTCCGGAATTACTGAGCTTTTTTCGCGAAGAATTCAAGCGTGCGAACGAGTTGAGCCGTGTAGGACATTTCGTTGTCGTACCAAGCCACTGTTTTAACGAGCTGCTTGTCGCCAACTGTCATTACGCGGGTTTGCGTAGCGTCGAACAGGGAACCGAAAGTCATACCCTTGATGTCGGACGATACGATTTCGTCTTCAGTGTAGCCGTAAGTTTCCGCGTCGGAAGCAGCCTTCATTGCCGCATTGACTTCGTCAACCGTTACGTTTTTCTCCAGAACCGTTACCAGCTCAGTCAGGGAACCTGTAGCAACCGGCACGCGTTGTGCTGCGCCGTCAAGTTTGCCTTGCAGCTCAGGAATAACCAGACCGATTGCTTTTGCAGCGCCAGTCGTGTTAGGAATGATGTTTTCTGCTGCTGCACGGGCACGACGGAAGTCGCCTTTAGGGTGCGGAGCATCCAGAGTGTTCTGGTCGCCTGTGTAAGCGTGGATCGTAGTCATGAGACCTTGAACGACGCCGAACTGGTCTTGCAGCGTTTTTGCCATAGGAGCCAGGCAGTTCGTTGTGCAAGATGCGCCGGAGATAACCGTTTCCGTACCGTCGAGGATCTCGTGGTTAACATTGTAAACGATTGTCTTCATGTCGCCAGTTGCCGGAGCGGAGATCACGACTTTTTTAGCGCCAGCCGTAATGTGCTTCTCAGCGCCTTCTTTGGTCGTGAAGAAGCCTGTGCATTCCAGAACGATGTCAACGCCGAGCTCTCCCCAAGGAAGTTCTTCAGGGTTGCGGTTCGCCAGAACCTTAACTTCTTTGCCGTTCACTTTGAAGAAGCCGTCGTGTACTTCGACTTCGCCGTTGAACTTGCCTTGCGTTGTATCATATTTCAGCAGGTGTGCGAGCATTTTCGCATCGGTCAAGTCGTTGATTGCGACAACCTCGATACCTTGCACGTCTTGAATGCGGCGGAAAGCCAAACGTCCGATACGACCAAATCCGTTAATTCCTACTTTTACAGTCATTGAACAGTTCCTCCTAAGAAAATGGTTTTTGAAGAAATGTTTTCATTTATTCAAGGCGAGTTTCTTCATCAATGGATAAAAAAGCGCCGCCATGAGTAACACAGGTCAATTGCTCTCCAATACATGCACGATTTCCAGCGCGGCCGCTTCGTCGATCACCAGAATGTCTTCCTGACCGAACCGCAGTACCGCATGAATCGCCTTCGCTTTCGATCTGCCGCCCGCAATGCCAAGCACGACGTCCGCCGCCTTGATATCGTCGAGTCGGAGCCCGAGAGTCAGCATGTTATGTACGACGCTGCCGCTCTCGTCGAAGTAATAGCCGAACGATTCGGCCACCGCTCCTTTGTCCTGAAGCCCGCCGGTTGTCTGTTCATCCAGCTTCCGTCTTCTCGCCATATCCACCGCGTTGCCGATGCCGTGCACAATGATGCGCGCGGTCCGGATCTCGCGGACGATTTCCTGGATGTTCGGGTCGTGTACGAGCGATTCGTACGCTTCCCGGCTCAAAAGATCGGGCACATGCAGCAGCCGGTAATCGGCGCCTACACGCTTGGCCATGTTGGAAGCGATGGTATTGGCTTGGATTTCGAGGCTTTCGCCCAGTCCTCCGCGAGCCGGAACGAACCAGCTCCCTTTGAGGGGGCCGTTCACCGGATAGGTCAGCTGCTCCGCCATCTCGGCCAGAGTCGTGCCTCCCGTTACGGCCACCACATCTCCACCCCGCATGACGCCGAGCAGCGCTTTGGCTCCGGCTTTGCCGAGCTCGCGCTTGGAGAGGGGCGATTCCTCGCAGTTTCCCGGAACAACCACAACTTTCTGCAGTCCGTAGAAACGGCGAATCTTCTCTTCCAAATTGGACAATCCCACTAATTCCTTCAATACCGGTTCCAGACGCTCAAGAAGGAGTTGTCCGGCATCGCTGATCCGCATGCCTGCCGTGTCCGTTTCAATCAAGCCCTGCGCTTTCAGCAGATCGGTCTCGGCTCTCAGCACGCGTTCGGTCATCTGAAGGGAATGAGCCAGTGTTCGGCGTCCCGTCGTGCCCGTCAGCATAATCTGATGTAGGATGGTATACCGTTTCTTGAGAGTTTCCATGAGATCGGGAAGCAGCTGCTGCTGAATTTCGAGAATGTTCTGCATGCGTTCCACCTCTGCAAACTTCGTCTGCCCGTATAATTTAAATCAGTGGACATCTATTGTCCCGGGAACACTTTTTCTGTCCCACACCTAGTTTAACCAATTTGACGTCGCGATGCAAGCTCTGCCATGCCTCTATTTTGGATTCTTTCGCTTGCGTTCCCGCGCTACTATATATAGGCAAAAAACCGACCGGCAAGCGCATGATGTAGGGGTGTTTTTGTCCTCTTTTTCACAATTTTCGCAGGGCTTGCAATTTCGCTTGGCGCCTAGTATAATAATCATTGCTGCTGTTTATAAGCGTGCGCCCGTGGTCCAATGGATATGACGTAGGCCTCCGAAGCCTGAGATCCAAGTTCGATTCTTGGCGGGCGCGCCATTATTTTTACAGCATCTCAGCTTTCCGAACGGTTCCATAATTGGAAGCCCGTTATTATTTAACTGTATTTTTCCTTCCTGACGCCGATATCGGCTATTTTTTTTGCATAAAGTTTGACTTTCTTTGACTTTGTGTTTGGGATTGTTTATCATATGGGTAATACCAGCTAGACGTTTATCGGGCCTTCGTTTGCATAAGGTTCGACAGCTCATCCAGCCTGGGCATCCAATCCAATTCTAAGAGCGGACTTCATCCGTTCACAAGGAGGTTTTTCACTGTGGGTTACATTCCTATGGTCGTTGAACAAAGCAACCGCGGCGAGAGAGCTTACGATATTTACTCCCGTCTGCTGAAAGACCGCATCATCTTCCTCGGTACCGAAGTCAACGATGTCGTGGCCAACGCGATCATCGCACAGCTCCTGTTCCTCGAAGCGGAAGATCCGGAGAAGGACATCTACCTTTACATTAACAGCCCGGGCGGTTCGATCACGGCCGGCATGGCGATTTTCGATACGATGCAGTTCATCAAGGCGGACGTATCCACGATCTGCGTCGGCATGGCCGCTTCGATGGGCGCGTTCCTGCTGAACGCCGGCGCCAAGGGCAAACGTTTTGCCCTGCCGAACAGCGAGATCATGATTCACCAACCGCTCGGCGGCGCCCAGGGTCAGGCTTCGGATATCGAAATCCGTGCCCGCCGCATCCTGGCACTGCGCGACAAGCTGAACCGCATCCTCTCCGAGCGTACCGGCCAACCGCTGGAACGTATCGAAAAAGATACGGATCGCGATTATTTCATGGAAGCCGCAGCCGCGGCGGAATACGGCATTATCGATAAAGTGATCGAGAAACCGATTGCCGAAGCCGGCGTGAAGTAAACCTTTGCCTCAAGAATCAAAAAGCCGTCCGGTGCAAGCCGGACGGCTTTTTTGCGTTCGCTTTCGTTACTTGCGCTCATTGAGAGGCATTTACCGTCATTTGCGGTCATTACGCAACCGTACCGCGTCGTCTGCGTAATAGGTGCAGATACATAATCATTCGCACGTACACCCGAGGAGGACAACGCCCATGCAGTTTCGCCATAACGATTTTCGCGTCTTCAGTTCGCTTCGCAGAGAAAACATGATCATCGAAGTCATCCAGGCCGGCGGACTGCCGGAAAATTATAACGCCGACCTGGCCAAGTCCGTGAACCATCACGATTCGGAACGATTCGGCTGGCAGCAGGTGCGTATCCTGCTCGACAATTCTTCCGCCATTCTCGAAGCGGGCGCCCTGCAGTTCATGTTCGGCAATATCGAAATGGAGAACCGTTCGGGCGGCGTAGGCGGCTTCGCCAAGAAATTTGTAGGCAGCGCCGTGACCGGCGAATCGGCCAGCAAACCGGTCTATCGCGGCACGGGCGAGATTTATCTGGAGCCCAAACGCAAAGACTTTACGCTGATCGAGCTTGCGCCGGGCGAAGAGATCATCGTGGACGACGGCCTGTTCTACTGCGCGGAAAATACGGTCAAAGTCGGCGTCGCCAAGCAGGGCAATGCCTCGACGGCCCTGTTCGGAGGCGAAGGACTGTTCCAGACGAAGATCACGGCGTCGGACAGCAGCTACGTCGTACTGGAACTGCCCGTTCCGGAATATGAGCTTGTCCGCTATGAGCTCAAGGGCGAGACGCTCAAAGTCGACGGAACCTTCGCGGTGCTGCGCAGCAGCACGGTCGAATTCTCCGTCGAGCGTTCGACCAAATCGCTGATCGGCTCGGCTTCGTCCGGCGAAGGCATGCTCCAGACGTTCCGTGGGCACGGCGAAGTGTGGCTCGCGCCGACACTGCCGATGCGCGCCCGGCCTTTCTAACCCCAACACGCCGCGGCCTTTGTTATCCAACCCTCACGGCGTATCAAAAAAAGCCCCGGACTTTCCGTATACGCGGAAAGTCCGGGGCTTTGCTTATCGTCTGCTCAACGGCCCAGCAAAGCGGAGAAATCGGGCAGCTCCAGACCTTCGAGCTGCGAGATATCGCCCGCAACGTCGGCAGCGGTCTTCTCTTCGAGCACACGCTCCATGGCCTGCTGCGCCGACAAGAAGATCGGATTCATCGCGGCCTGGATATTGCGGCCGACTTCGCAGTTCGGGTTCGGGCTGTCGTGCAGCGCGAACAATCCGCCTTCCCCGACCGCTCCGACCGCTTTGTAGACTTCCAGCAGCGTAATGGAAGACAGCGGCTTCTTGAGGCGCGCGCCGGCGATCCCGGCTCTGGCTTCGACCAATCCGGCGCGGCCGAGCATGCCGGTGATTCGCCGGATCACCACCGGATTCGTATTGACGCTTGACGCCATAAATTCCGAAGTCGCCGTGCCGGGAGCCGAAACGCTCAGCAGGATCAGGATATGCACGGCTACCGGAAATTTCGTGCTGATATTCACTTCGCATTCCTCCCTTCCGACGCTTCATTTGGATGTTTTCGTGAAACCATTCTAGTTACATTGGCCGACAAAGTCAACCTTTGGTCGTTTCGGCGCTGCAGATAATCTGTGTCCATCCGAAGCGGTCTTCCAGATCTCCGCGCTGAAGCGCAGTCAGCTCGTCGTACAGACGGCGTGTCCATTCGCCCGTCTCTCCGCTGCCGATCTTGAACGTCTTGCCGTTCCAACCAATTTCGCCGATTGGCGAAACAACGGCCGCGGTGCCGGTACCGAAAGCTTCCAGCAGCGTACCGTCTTCGGCGCAGCCGCAGAGTTCGTCGATCGTAATCGGACGCTCTTCGACGTCATAACCGAAATCCCGAAGCATATGAATCGCCGAGTCGCGGGTGATCCCGTTCAGGATGCTTCCGCTGAGCGAAGGCGTCACGATCCGGTCGCCGATCCGGAAGAAGACGTTCATGCTGCCTACTTCTTCGACGTATTGACGGTGTACGCCGTCCAGCCAGAGCACCTGCGAGTAGCCGGCTCCGTATGCGTTCTCCTGCGCCTGCATGCTCGCCGCATAGTTGCCGGCCGTCTTGGCTTCGCCGACACCGCCTGCAACCGCCCGCACATCGCGCGTCTCCACGTGAATTCGAACCGGATTCAGACCTTCCGCATAGTACGCGCCGACCGGCGACAGAATGATCATCATCTTGTACTGGAGCGACGGATTCGCGCCCAGATGGTTCTCCGTTGCAATCGCGAACGGGCGGATGTAGAGCGACGTTCCCGGTTCGGAAGGCACCCAGCTGCGATCGAGCTTGATCAGCTCTTTGAGCGATTCCAGAACGAACGTTTCGTCGATCTCGGGAATGCTCATCCGGCGGCAGGAGCGGTTGAAGCGCTCGAAGTTCTTCTCCGGACGGAACAGACGGATATTGCCGTCTTCCCCGACGTATGCTTTCATGCCTTCAAAGATGGTCTGGCCGTAATGAAAAACTTTGGCGGCCGGGTCCATCGGGATCGGTCCGTAAGGAACGATCTTGGCATCGTGCCAGCCTTCGCCCTTTTTGTAATCCATCGTAAACATATGGTCCGTCATATAAACGCCAAACGACAGGTTGGCGGTATCCGGTTTCGGTTTGTGCTGCACTGCCTTTTCGATCTTCAGTTCACCCTGCATGATGCACGCTCCTCTTTTTATATTGAATCCTATCATCGTCTTACCTATATTAATAATATCCTTTTCGTCGGTTCTGCATACCCCAAAAGTATGAAAGGAGGAGAAAAAAGATGGATTTGCGCCAACTGCGCTATTTTGTAGCCGTTATCAAGGAAGGCCAGATCACTTCCGCCGCCAAAAAACTGAATATGGAGCAGCCTCCGCTGAGCCGTCAGATGAAGCTGCTCGAAGAAGAATTAGGCACGCCCCTGTTCGACCGTACCGGCCGGAAACTGGTACCGACCGAAGCGGGCAGACGGCTGTATGAACGGGCCGAAGAAATGCTGGTGAATCTCGAGGAAACGCTGCTGGAGATTCGGGAACTGGGAGAAGGCGTCGGCGGCACCCTGTCGATCGGGGCGGTCGTCTCCTGCGTGTCGCTGCTACCGGGCGCGATTGAACGTTTCGGCAAAGAATACCCGGCGGTTGCTTTCAAAATTCAGGAAGGCGACCACTTCCAATTGGCCGAGCTGCTGCGCAAAAGGCAGATCGAACTGATCGTCGCCCGACTGCCGTTCGAGGCTCCGCCGGGCGCGGACGATTACGGAATCGCTTCTCTTCCGCCCGATCCGCTGGCCGCTGCGGTACCGACGGCCTGGGCCGAATACGCGGGGCGCCGAAGTCTTCGCCTGGGGGAACTTTCGGGGCGGCCTTTTCTGACGCTCAAGACCGACCGGACCACCGGCATGCACGAACGGATCATGCAGGCATTCGCCGCAAAAGGCAGCGTTCCCCGGATTTTTTGCGAATGTTCCAGCGTGGCCGTCATCCTGGCTCTGGTCGCCCAGGGACTCGGAGCCGCCCTGCTTCCCCGATCGGTGCTGTCTTCGTTCCGCTCGGAAGATTTCGGGATGCTCGAACTGGAAGACGCCGCTTTGCAGGCCGAAGTTGGACTGGTTTGGCTGCAGGATCGCTATCTGTCGAGAAGCGCGGAACGTTTTATCGAAGAACTGATCGGGCAGCCGGAACTTGCGGCATTCCGGACTCCTATACCTTAAAGCGAATACGAGCAAAGCCCGGAACGGCGCGATAACTTTCGCGCTGCTCCGGGCTTTTGCACGGCGGATAGTCGAACCGGCCGCCTATCTGATCAGGTCATTTCGCCAACGTTCCGCTTACAGTCCCGCGAACGGATTCGTTCCTTTTGGAAGCAGGGAAGCGAAGGTGAAGTCAAAGGACGGAATTCCTGCCGCATAAGGCGTGTATTCATACTGCTGGAAGAAGATCGTGACTCCGCCGTTTCTGACGTAGAATCCCGGGCTGCTGCCGATCGTTTTGAAGCCGTCCGCTTGCAGCAGCGAGCCGTCTTTCTTGAACTGCGCAGCAATCTTCTTGTCCATGGCACTGCGGTAGTCCGGGTTGGACTTCAGCAGTTGGGCCAATGTGACGTTTTTGCCGGTTTCGACATTGAAGTTGTACGCCGTTTGAATCGTGCTGCCGTGTGCGCCGCCGTAGAACGAGTAATCCTGCAGCACTACGCTGAACAGACCGTCTTTGTTGTAAGAGATCATATAATTGGCATCGGCTTCGTAATGCATTTCGCCGGGAAGCTCTCCGAATTCTTTGACTTGTCCTTCAAAGTCTTTCTGGAAAGCCTGCGCGTGCTGCTTAAGCGCAGCGTTGATCTTGGAGATACCGGCTCCGCTTCCGGACAGCTGCGGATAACGGATATCGACGATTCCGTCTTTCACTTTGCTCTCCAGCTTCTTCTCGGTTACGGTTACGCCTGCAGCGGCAGCCGGCTTCAGAGCCAGGGTGCCCGAAGCGGCGCTCCATACGGAATCGATGCCCGCGTAATCGCGCAGCAGAGAGCTTGGAAGGTACATGGCCCCGTTTTTGACCCGGCCTTCCTCACGAAGCCCGACTCCGTTTGCCCCAACCCAGATTTGGCTCGGGTAAGGCGACAGGGTCAGTTTATTCGGCGATGTGCCAAGCTGGTACAGTCCGGTCGTTTTATCGTAGGTGAACGACAGGCCTGCGGCTTTCGCCAACGTTTTTACCGGAATGTAAGTCGTGCCGGAAGCCTGGAAAGCCGCGGCTCCGATGGCTTTGCCATTCCAGGTGACTTTCACGTTTTTCGCTGCTGTCGTGCTCGAAACCGCGGAAGCGGCGTATGCCTGGGAAGTCCCCGTCCAAGCGGCGGCCGGCAGCAGAAGACCGGCGGTCAGGACGGCGGCCGTCATCATTTTGGTCGTTTTATTGAATGTTTGTTTGGTATATTTCATCTTATTCGGCTCCTTCGCATCTTCGCGGTGTCTATGTCCCTATCCCTTAGTGATTATAAAGGAGCCGACGCGGGAATGGATGACAAGAAGCGTTACAGTATTGCAACTCCAGCCCGGGTTTTTTTACAAAACTGTCAAGACTCCCGACTTACGCGGCATCTTACGCATCGGCGCCTTCGTTTCCTTCCTGCCAGCGGGGCGCGCTCATAATGCTCGAGAGTCGGCCTCCCGGAGGTGCGGGACGTACCGGAAAATCCAGCTCCAGAATGATCATCGGCAGTCTGCCTCTTTCCAGATTGCGGTCGGCGAAATATCCGTAGAAAGAGTAGAGAGACCCGCAGGGATAGTTGTCGGCATCGGATTCCTCATAAGGACGGAAGATGGCATTGCTCTCGATATCGCTGAAGTCCGGCTGCCGCTTCAGGTCCGCCGCATAATCGCAGCCCGTCTCGAAACATCCGCCGTTCTCTACGTTTTCCGTAAACCATTCCAGCATACGGTCCAGCAGACGGGCGGGACGGCTTGGGGAAGCGATCAGAATTTCGGGATGTCCGAAGCTGTATTCCAATCCAACCGTAAACGCATAGTTCATTCCTTCGTCGGAGAGCACGATCGGTACCCAGCCGTTCTGCATAAGCTGCGGAAGATAGGACAGTCGTTTGCGTGCAAAATCCTCATATTCCGCACAAAATAACGAGTAACGCTCGATCAAATTGCGGATGGGATTTTCATTCAGCAGTCTTCGGTAATATTGCTTTTGGGTGTCGGGAATGTTCAATGTTTCGATCAATGGGATCACCTCGCTTTTCGGTTCCGAAGAATTTGTAACCACGTTCGTTTGTTACTCCTTTTTTAAACCTCACATCCGTTTCCAAACAGTTTAACCGTCTTTTTTTGCAAAATATTCATCCTCTGCATAATGAAAAAACCCCTGTCCGGCGCGTGTTTAAGCAAGAAAGCCGCCTTTGCGCAGGGCGCAGGCGGCTTTCTTTATTCAGCTATATCGGCAGAACGCTTATTTCATTTCGTACTGCACGGTAAGACGGGTCGTAACCGTGATTTCGCCCGGTTCGATCGATGTTCCGGCATTCGATTCGCTGGCCGTTGCCATAGCGCGATCATACTGCGCGTAAGCGATCGGAGCCTGTGCATCGTCCTGGCTGATCGTGATGACCGCGCCGAGACTCCGGTTAGCGGCTTTGGCGATGGCTGCCGCTTTGGTGTTGGCACTTGCCATGGCTTTGGCGATCGCCTGCTCTTCGTACTTGTCCGGATTTTCGGAGGCAAAGCTGATATTTTGGATCCGGTTGGCGCCCGCCTCGGAAGCGGCATCAAGCAGCTGTCCGATCTTGTCGAGATCGCGGTACGTTACTTTGACCGAGTGGGTCGCGCTGTAATCTTTGAATTTCTGGCCTTCTTTATCCGTGTAGGTATAGTTCGGCGATACGTAGAACTGCTCGGTCTGGATATCTTTGGCCGCAATTTTCCAGTCGGTCTTGAGCAGCGTGCTCAGTTTGTTCATCGTCGCTGCCGTTTTCTTCTGCGCGGCCGCGGCTGTAGCCGCATTCGATTCTACGCCGATGTACAGATAAGCAACGTCCGGTGTCACTTTGATCTCGCCTTTTCCGACCACATTGATGACATTCACCATGCTCACCTCCGCCGCCTGTGCTTGTCCCATGCCGAACGAGGCGGGAAGTGCCGCTCCTCCTACCAGCAAAGTGCCGGCAATCAACACACTGCCCAGCGGTTTCATCCACATTTTCATCATTTACCCCTCCTGATTATCGTTGATTACCCTTTAAACGACCTGTTGTCGGAAAAGGTTGCAGCGCGGCGGTCTCCCGGGTTTTTTTCGTCAAAAATAAAGATCGACAGCCAAAAAAGCCTGTCCGCCGCTTTCCCTGAAGGAGGGAAGGCAGCGAAAAGGCCTGGATTGTAGGAACGATTGGAATTTAGGCGGCCGGTTCTTTCTCCGCCTGTGCCTGATCGTCGATTTTGGCTGCCCCGCTAACGGTGCTGGTCAGCAGAAGATCGTTGATGGCCGCATTTTCGGCGCGTGTCAGCACTTTGCGGGATTGGAAATCAGCCGCGCCGGAAGCGTCGATCTTCACTTCCGGACCGTGATACCCCAATGCCACCAGCAGTTTGACTGCGGATTCGGCCCACTTGTCGGTTTTCCCTTTCAGTTCGATCGGCTCCAGCAGTTCGTCGGGATACAGACCGCCCATCGAGTTGTAGATGATTAGAGCCGCTTCCTGACGGGTAATCGGACGGTCCGGTTCGAACAGGCCTTTGGCGTTGCCCGAGATGAGGCCGTATTCGTAAGCCGTCTGAACGGCCGCCGCATACGGATGTCCTTTGACGTCTTTGAGCTGCGGCGCTTTCTCGGACAGCGGGATCGCGGAGGTCCGCATCAGCATATCGATATACTCGGCCCGGGTGACGGCTTCGTCCGGTCCGAACGACAGGTTCGGATCGTTCGGATAATAGCCGAGCGACTGCAGGTCGAGAATATACGAAGCATACGGATGCGTCGATTTGATATCGTTGAAGCCGGCCGGCACCTGTCCTTTTTGCTCATAGCCCATCGGATTCAGATACGGCTCTTTCAGATAGGAGACGCTTCCGTCCGCTTCGGTCTTGAACGCGACCAGCATCTTGTTGGCATCCATAAACAGTCCCGGTCCCACTTGGCGCAGCGCACGTTCGCCGGTCAGCGGGTCGGAGATGACCATACGTCCGCGCGATCCGGGTCCCACTTTGGAGACGACGCTTTCGACGCGCAGGTCTTTGTAGAGACCTGCATAACGTTCGAGCTGCTCCGGCGCTTCCGCCGTGAACGCAGGAAGCTTCGCTTCCGCTCCGTACTGCGGGAAGAAACGGGCGATAAAGGCGGCATACAGCTGTTCGCGCAGCGCCCCGTTCTGATTGTAGACGACGAAGACGCCGGTATCCTGTTCCGGAATCAGGAACATCAGGGAACTTGCGCCGGGCACATCGCCGGCTTTGGTAATGACTTTACTGCTGCTGCCCGCGCCCGGAAGCTGCGAAGGCGCTTCGAAGCCATAGGTGGAGTCCGGCAGCAGCGGATGGATCGCCGAGCGGTATTCGGACATGGCCGCTACCGTATCCGCCTTCAGCAGCTGCGTCCCGGAAGCCGTTTTGCCTTCGTTCAGGAACGCGGTCATGAACTTGGCGATGTCTTCCGTTGTCGACAGCATCCCGCCCTGCGGCATAAAGCTTTGGCTGACCGGATAAGGCTTGATGGTCTCTTCGGCCGCGTATCCGGTCACCGAACGCTTCAGCAGGTCCCCTTTGAGCTGGAAGCCGCTGCTCTTCATGTCGAGCGGAGCGAAGACGTTCTGCTCCATATACTGCTCATACGGCACTCCGCTTGCCTGCTGCACGATATAGCCCAGGAGCAGGAAAGCAAAATTGTCGTACATGTAAGCGGTACCGGGTTCGCGCGCGACATCCGGCATATATTTGGTTACATACTCTTTCATGTTCATGTCTCTGTTCGGCTTCGGATCCAGATCTTCCTGACGGGCATCCTGGATCTTAAAGCCGCTGCGGTGTGTCAGCAGATCGGCGACGGTAACCGGTTCGGCGAACGGGTTACCGAAGGTTACCCCGCCGAGATATGTACGAATGTCCGCGTCCAGACTGAGTTTTCCTTGTTCCACGAGCTGCATGACCGCAGCTGCGGTGAACGTCTTCGAGACGGAAGCCATACGGAATACGTCTTTTTTCGGATCGACCGGACGTTCGCTCTCCACATCGGCGTACCCGTAGCCTTTTTGCGCCAGAACCTGTCCGTCTTTGACAACAACGACCGCGGCCCCGGGAGCCAGCTCCCGGATAGACTCCAACTCGAAAAATTCATCCAAAAAAGCCGTGACCGTGGAAGCGGTGAGCGCCGTATCGCGGGCGGCAGGCGAGGATGCGGCGACAGGTTCCTGAGCGGCATACGAAAGAGCGGGCGGGAGCAGGGTCAGCACAAGTGCGGAAGCCATAACGGCTTTAGTCCATTTGACCGATGCCGCCCTCCAAATATTCGTTTTTTTCAATTCTATTTCTCCCTTCTCATTCTTTGATCGCGGAATTGGCGGACGAATTCGGGTAATCAGCCTACATAGCGAGCGTATTGGCACTCATTTTTACCCTTTCCGGCTTAGGACCTAAACAGGATAAAGGCGGCTTTACGGCAAGAAGTCTAAATATTTTTAGGTGAATTGGAAAAAACAGCGAAAAACCCTCTGCGGTGTACAGAGGGTTTGACCTGTAGGGAACGCTGCAGGAGCACTGCCCGCAATATTCTTATTGGTTTTCCAATTCTTCTTTGCTGACGAGACTCATTAAAGCGGTTACAGCCTGCTCGGCGTCCGCGCCTTCCGCACTGATGTAAATTTCGGTTCCGGAACTGATAGCCAGGCTCATGATCCCCATGATACTTTTGGCGTTTACTTTTTTATCTTCCTTTTCTACGAAGATTTCGGAAGAATATTTATTGGCTTCCTGAACGAACAAAGCCGCGGGTCTGGCGTGCAGCCCCGTCTTCAGTCGAACGACTACCGGGTGTTTGGTCATGAGCAATCTTACCCCCTATACGAAATGAAGTTCCTGTCGAAACGCATTATTATACTCAGTATAACATAACTTCGGTTGCTCACACTAGTATAAAACCCAGCGGGCCGTTTGCAAACCTTCCGGGCCGCCGATTTGCTGGCGTACCCAAAAGACCGGGTCGCTTGTTCAGCTGCCCCGGATTTTCTCCGCCATGATATCGAGTTTGCGCAGCCGATGGTTGACGCCGGATTTACTGACGGTTCCTTTGAGCAGCTCGCCCACTTCCTTGAGATTGATCTCGGGATGGGCCAGCCGGACTTCCGCCACTTCGCGCAGCTTGTCCGGCAGATTCTCCAACCCGATTTCTTTTTGCAAAAAACGGATATTGTCGATCTGCCGCACCGCGGCGCCGATCGTTTTGTTGAGGTTTGCCGTTTCGCAATTTACGATCCGATTGACCGAGTTGCGCATATCGCGCATGATGCGAACGTCCTCGAATTTGAACAGAGCCTGGTGGGCTCCGATAATATTCAGCAGTTCAATGATTTTTTCGCCCTCTTTCAGGTAGAAAATGAAGCCTTTCTTCCGTTCGATACAGCGGGCGTTCAAATGAAACTCGTTCGCCAGATTGACGAGCGACTGGCAGTGTTCTTCGTACATGGAGGCGATCTCCAGATGGTAAGACGATCCTTCCGGATTGTTCACCGAACCGCCGGCCATAAAAGCACCGCGCAGGTAAGCGCGTTTGCAGCAGTTTTTCTTGACGATGTCGGGGCTGATGCCGGGCAGGAATTGGAATCCTTCCGAGGTAATCTTCAGCGATCCGAGCAGTTCCTGTACACCGGCCGGAATCCGGACGATATACACATTATTTTTTTTGAGACGCATTTTCTTGCGGACGAGCAGTTCCGTATGCACACTGAAGTGCTTTTTGATCAAGGAATAAATGCGGCGGGCGATCGCCGCGTTTTCGGTCGAAATATCCAGAATGACTTTTTTGTTGGAGAGCTGGATCGAGCCGTTCATCCGAATCAGCGCAGACAGCTCCGCTTTTTCGCAGCAGGCTCCCGCCTCTACCATCGTCAGTTCTTTTTTGGTTTGAGCCGCGAACGACATGGGCTGTTCACCCCTTCCGTATCATCCAGTCTTCCACGAGTCTGTTAATATGTTCACTCAATTTGTCCGCGTCATGCCGCAGATAGGTGCCGTATTTGACAAAAGTATCGGCAATGACGGTACAGTTGGTTCCCGCGATTTCTTCCAGATCCAGCCGGACCGGTGTCGCGCCTTCTTCCGCATAACGCAGCTGCACGTCTTCGGGAATATGCCCGCTGTTGACCAGCACGTAATCGAACAGATGGCTGCCGACATGATCGTAAACGGCTTGAAGATGATCGCCTACGCTGAAGCCGTCCGTTTCCCCCGGTTGGGTCATGACGTTGCAGATATACATCTTGATCGCATTGGACGCGACCACCGCTTCGGCCAACTGCGGGACCAGCAGGTTCGGCAGCAGGCTTGTATACAGGCTTCCGGGTCCGATCAGGATCGCATCGGCGCGCTGGATCGCCAGCACCGCTTCCGGCAGCGCTTCGACTTCCGCCGGCTCGAGGAAGATCCGCTTGATCTTCCCGCCGTATTCCGGAATACTCGATTCGCCGGTCACGATCGTGCCGTCTTCCATCTCCGCGTGCAGAATAACGCCTTCTTTTGCCGCCGGATAGACGCGTCCGCGAACGGCGAAGACCCGCCCGAGCTCGCGCACGGCGGTCACAAAGTCCCCCGAGATGTCCGTCATCGCCGCCAGGATCAGATTGCCGAGACTATGTCCCGCCAGCCCATTCCCCGTCTTGAAGCGATAGCTCAGCATTTCGGACAGCAGCGGCTCCACGTCGGCCAGCGACGTAAGCACGTTGCGGATATCGCCCGGAGGCGGCATCTGCAGTTCGCTGCGCAGAATGCCGGAGCTTCCGCCGTCGTCGGCCACCGTTACGATGGCCGTAATGTCGAGCGGCTGCTCCTTCAGTCCCCGCAGCATCACGGAAAGCCCCGTTCCCCCGCCCATGACCACGATGCGCGGACGGCGGACGGGCCGCAGTGCCTGTTGTTTAATACTCATGAATGTTCACTCCTCCGTACGTCGACCGCTTCCGATATGACGTTCTTCGCGAAAGGGCTTACCGCCCCGCTTCGCTTATTCAGTGGCGGTCCCGATCGGCGTCCCGGTGATTGACACGCACTTTTTCGGTCTCGCTCGCTCCCAGCATCCGGCCCAAATATTCGGAAATCGCCACCGAACGGTGTTTGCCGCCCGTACAGCCGATTCCGATAATCACCTGGCTTTTGCCTTCTTTTCGATACTGCGGGATAAGGAAATGCAGCATATCCAGCAGTTTGGTCAGAAACGTCTGGGTCTCCGGCCATTTCATGACATAATCGTAAACGTCGCTGTTCTGACCGGTCAGCGGACGCAGATTGTCGACATAATGCGGATTCGGCAGGAAACGGACATCGAAGATCAGATCCGCATCGATCGGTACGCCGTATTTGAAACCGAACGAAGTCACGTTGACCGAGAGGCGGTTGCTTTCCATATGGGAAAATCGGGAAATGATCTTCTCTTTGAGCACCGCCGGCTTCATGTTCGTCGTATCGATAATCTGCGTCGCCGAATTTTTCAGCTCTTCCAGCATTTTGCGCTCGAGGCGTATGCCGTCGAGCGGCATGCCGTCCGGAGCCAGCGGGTGGCGGCGGCGCGTTTCCTTGTAGCGCTGCACCAGCACCGCATCGACGGCATCAAAGAACAGAATCTCGCTGTGAATCGTAAAATGGTCTTTGATGTAGGCGAGCGATTCGGACAGGGCCGCGAAAAATTCCCGGCCCCGCAGGTCGATGACCAGCGCGACCTTGGCGATTTTGCCGTTCGACTGTTCGATCAGTTCCGCAAACTTGGGGATCAGGACCGGCGGCAGATTGTCGACGCAGAAGAAGCCCAGATCTTCCAGGCTTTGTACGGCGATCGTCTTGCCGGCTCCCGACATTCCCGTAATGATCATCAGCGTGGCGGACGAAGCTGCCACCTTATTGCTCGGAATCTCGGTCATGCGGGTTCCCTCCCTGGAATGGCGATCATTAACGAAGCATCAGGCCCGCTGCGCCGATCATGCCTGCATCGTTGCCCAGCATCGCCGGTACGATTTGTACGCCGCGCTGCAGCGGGTCGGGCGTCAGCTGTGCAAACGTCTCGCGAATCGGATCGAACAGAATGTCGCCCGCTTTCGATACGCCGCCGCCGATGATAAAGCTTTGCGGATTCAGTACGGCCGCTACGGCCGCCATCGATTTGCCAAGGTACAGCGCGGCGCGTTTGACGATGCGCAGCGCGACTTCGTCGCCCGCTTTGGCCGCATCGAACACGGTCTTCGCGGTAATCTCGCTGGCATCGGAAATAAAGGTACGCTCTCCGCGCTCCACCGCTTCTTTCGCCATGCGAATAATGCCGGTAGCCGAAGACACGGTCTCCAGGCAGCCGGTCTTGCCGCAGCCGCACTGGATCGCTTCCAGATCCGGCACGACATCGATATGGCCGATCTCGCCCGCCATGCCGGCGGAGCCTTGATAGATACGGCCGTTGATGATGATTCCGCCGCCTACGCCGGTTCCCAGCGTATAGCATACACAGTTCTCGACACCTGCTCCGGCACCGCTCCAGGCTTCGCCGAGAGCCGCGACGTTGGCATCGTTGTCGATCTTGACGGGCTTGCCCAGCCGCTCCTCGAGAATGGCGCGGATTGGAACGTCTTTAAAGCCTATGTTCGGCGCCATGACGATGATCCCGTCACGCACATTGGTGAATCCGGCAACTCCGGCGCCGACCCCGGCCAGTTGTTCCCAGGAATACGGAGATTCTTCAACGACGCGGCGAACGTAGGCCGCCATGTTGGAGATTACCGTTTCCGGACCTTCGGATACTCCCGTCGGCCCTTCGTAAGTATGCAGCAGGACGCCGCTCTCGCTGCACAGACCGACCTTGATCGTGGTGCCGCCCAGATCCATCCCGACGTAGACATTTTCAGACATGATACAAGCCACCTTTTTTCTTCAATATAGAGAATATGGGAACCGATCAGACCGTTTGCTTGGAACCGGCCGCTTCGGAACCGCAGCCCGCCCGGGAAAACGCTAAAATCCGTTTCCTTCGTCTCCCACTATAAGCGAACGCCCGGTTTCGGTCAAGCGAGTGGACCGCGGCTCAAAGCCTTGCCCCGCAAGGGTCGAAAGCCTTTTCCACAATGCCGCCTGCCCGCTTTTGCCCGTTCGCCTGCCAGGGCGGCGGGCAGCGGAACACCCGGGGGCGTTGAAACCCTTGCAGGGCGGGCGGTTGCGCGCTCTTCCCCGATTGGATAGAGCAAAAACCCTTTGTTCGCCGGCGGCGAACAAAGGGTGGAGAAGAAGCGGCCGGGAGCTCGATCACACTTCCGACAATATGCGTTTTTGTCCGTCCAATTCGCGAATCGGCGCTGCATTCCGGGTAAATTCGAGAGTCCCGAGATAGGTTCCCGCTGCATCCCGAATCGCAAAGTAGCGGATATAGACGAACTTGTCCTTGAACGGAATCCTGAAATCTTCATGGTCTTTGCGGCCCGCTTTGAAATCGTTCAGCAGTTCTTCGACCACATGCACGCTTTGCGGCGGGTGGCAGTTCTGCACGGAGCGCCCGACGACCGCTTTGGTGCGCGCGAAGATCCGTTCTTTGCCGTGCGAGAAATACCGCACGATATCGTTCGCGTCGATAACGGTCAGATCGACAGGCAGGCGATTCATGATCGGTTCCATCTGCCGCACGGAGAGAATCCCCGTATCGAAACGGATATAACCGTCGGACACCGGGGCGGAGTCCGTCGCACCCGCCTGCGGATGTGCCGGACGGCCTTCTGCCGCAGCATCCATCGCGGCCGCCTGCCGGGCCAGATCGGCAGCCTGCTCGGTCATTTTCGCGGCCTGTCTCGCCATGGCGGAGGCCTGGGCGGCCCGATCGGCTGCCGAAACGGCTTTCTTCGTTTCTGCGGTCGGCAGCCGGGCCTGTTCCCGTTCCTGCCGAAGCATGTCCGCGACCCAGTGCGGCATTCCGGCCGGTCTGCCGGAAGCTCCGGCTTCCGCCTTGGGCCCCGGCAGCGAACGGTGCGTCTGTGCGCGGACCGGCTGCTCCTTCAAATTTTTATGAAAACAATTCTCAATCAAAATGCAGCACGCGGCCCCTTTCATCCTTGTGATTCTACGCACAATCTTTCGACTCACAAAAAAAGAGTCCCGTTTTTGTACGGATACTCTTTTGGAAAGCATTCTACCGCGTCTCTGCCTCGTATTTGCACAAATCCACTTTCCCGGGGGCGTCTATCAGGATTCTTCGTGCCCACTTCCTGTCTGTTGGTCTTCCGGGTGCAGCAGATCGGCCAGCATCCGCTCCCGGTGGTTCAGAAATTCGCGGGTGACGATATAATGCTCCGTTTCTTCCGCCTTGCATGCCCGGATCCCGGCCGCCGTGAGATTGTACAGCCGGCTGTCCGGATAGGACATCAGCAGCGGGGAGTGGGTCGAAATGATAAACTGTGCGCCGCTGCCGGCCAGCTCGTGGATACGCGTGAGCATCGCCAATTGACGGACAGGAGACAGCGCCGCTTCCGGCTCGTCGAGAATGTACAGACCGTTGGGCCCGAACCGGTGCATGAAGGTCGCGAAAAAGGCTTCCCCGTGCGACTGTTCGTGCAGGGAACGGCCGCCGTAGCTGTCGATGATCCGGTTCCCGCGAACTTCTTTGTCCAGCTCGTCGATCGTCGTCGCCACATTGTAATAACTTTCCGCCCGGAAAAAGAAGCCGTCTTTCGGCCGCGCCGTCCCCCGGATCAGCCGGATATGCCGATGCAGCGGGGAATGGGTCTCGGCGGTTGCGAAGTTGAAATTCAGCGTGCCGCCTTCCGGGTTGAAGCCCCAGGATGCCGCAATCGCTTCGAGCAGCGTCGACTTGCCGACTCCGTTCTCGCCGACGATATACGTCACCCGCTCATGAAAATCAAGACTTTCCAGCTCGCGGACCGCCGGTAGACTGAACGGATAGCCGCCGGGCAGCGGGGACTGTCCTTCCTCCAGTTCGATTCTCCGCAGATAGCGCCGGTCCGGTCCTTCTTGGCGTACATTCGACATATCCAACCCTCCTCCGAAATTGAAAACCTGTAGGTTCCCGCCAAAAAAAGAACGCGCAGACGAGAAAGTCCGTTACGGATTTTCGTCTGCGCGTTTGGTTGGGATTCTAGGACGGGAAAGCTTTCTTCCCGGAAAAATTTAGCGGTCGAGCGACTCGCTCCAGTCGTGCACGACGCTGCCTTCGAGATACTTCTCGCAGTCCATCGCCGCCATGCAGCCGCTGCCCGCAGCCGTGATCGCCTGACGGTATTTGGTGTCCTGCACGTCGCCGCAGGCGAATACGCCCGGGATATTTGTCTCGGTCGTACCCGGTTTGACCACCGCATAGCCGTGGCCGTCCAGATCGAGCTTGCCCTGCAGGAAGGTCGTATTCGGCGTGTGGCCGATCGCCACGAATACGCCGTCGGCTTCGATCAGTTCTTCCTGGCCGGTCTCGTTGTTGAGCACTTTAAGTCCTTTGAGGCCCGTATCGCCGGCTACGACTTCAAGCGGCTGGCGGTTGAGCGCCCACGAGACTTTCTCGTTCTCGCGCGCGCGATCCTGCATGATCTTCGAGGCGCGCAGCTCTTCGCGGCGGTTGACGACCGTTACTTCGGTCGCGAAGCGCGTCAGGAAGCTGGCTTCTTCCATCGCGGAATCGCCGCCGCCGATCACGATCAGCTTTTTGCCGCGGAAAAAGAATCCGTCGCAGGTTGCGCATGTGCTGACGCCGCGTCCGATATTTTCCTGTTCGCCCGGAATACCGAGGTAGCGGGCCGAAGCTCCGGTGGAGATAATAACCGAATCCGCTTCGATCGGCTCGGCGCCTTCAACGGTAATCTTGAAAGGACGCTGGGAGAAATCGACGGCGTCGACCCAGCCGTTCATGAACTCGGCGCCAAAACGCTCCGCCTGCTGACGCATATTGTCCATCAATTCCGGTCCCATGATTCCGTTGGGGAAACCGGGAAAGTTCTCGATATCGGTGGTCGTGGTAAGCTGGCCGCCCGGTTGAAGACCTTCGATTACGAGAGGTTTCAGGTTGGCTCGGGCCAGGTAAATGGCGGCGGTCAGGCCGGACGGGCCTGTTCCGATGACTACGGTTTTGTGTTTCTGCATGTGGGCATCCTCCTTGGGGTTCGTGTATATCCTGCGACTCGTCTCAGGGGACCTAGTACGTTGACCCAATCTAATCCGAGGTTTACGTTCGCCTGAAACGCACTCGCTTTAAGTGCGATTCAGGGAGCGTAACCTTACTTTTATCCGGATCAAGGTACTAAAGTCCTTTTCGATGATTTCTTCCGTGTACGGTCATCCGTTCCTTGATGCTGCAGACCTGATCCATCCGCTTGACATAACGGCCTACGGTCGAAGCGGACACGCCGTAGCGGCGGCCCACTTCTTCATAAGTCGAAGTTCCGTGGCGAAGCTTGTCGGTCAAATAATCCAGCGCGGCGGCCCAGCCCTCGACGTAGGAGAGGACGGGAACATCCGGGTACAAGCGGCGCAGGAAATCGGTCCACAGCGCTTCGAGATCGCGCCGCATACTGAAGTCTCCCGGCGTGCAGGAAGACCGAATCGAAGCATCCAGCACATCCTGCCAGCGCTTCTCCCAGACGGGAAGTTCCGCCGGTTCGCGGGAGAAGTTCGCCGCGCGTTCTTCTTCCTGCGCCGGCTCGGACTCTTCCGGCCCGCTCTCGCCCAGGGCGGTACGGGCCAGGTCGCGCAGGGAAGGCGATTCCTGTTCGTCGTCCGCCAGTTCGCGCAGAACCGCCGTCATCTCTTCGTCCGCCAGCGGACGACAGGCCTGGAGGGCATGACGCTTGTCTTCTTCGCTGCCGGAGCGAAGGGTCCGGATCAGAGCGGCGCGAATCGCCGGCGAATCTTCCGGCAGCCGCTCTTCCCAACGCCGCCACAATTCCGAACGGCGCAAGGTTTCCAGCCGGTAATGGTAGCTGACCGGTTCATTGATCCCCGTGCTGCGCCACTCCGGCAGCCGGCTCAGGTAATAAGCCGCCGCTTCGGCGTCGGGATCGAGCTTCACCGCCGCTTTCCACAACTTTTCCGCGGCATCCGGTCTTGCGCTGAGCAGGGCGGCTACGGCGCAGTAATGATAAAGCGAAGCGTCGCCGGACGCTTCTTCGGATGTCAGCAGCCGGCGGAAATGCCGATAGGCCGCTTCGTGCTCGCCCAGAATGCCGAGAGTCGTCGCCAGCTTGAAAGCATGTTCGCGGTGCAGCGGAACGACCGCCGCCAAACGCCGTGCGAGCTGCGAAGCTTCTTCCGCTCCGACCGGCCCCGAGTGCCGGCGAAAGATCGCCAGGTTGCACAAGCCGTGCAGATTGCCTTCATCGCGCTTCAATACGTCTTCCACCGTCTTCAGAGCTTTGTCGGTCAGCCCCATATAATAATAGGCCAGCGCCAGATTGTTCGAAGCCGCCGCGAATTCCGGATACTCTTCGAGCAGTTCCTCCAGCAGATCCGCCGCTTCGGAGAACATGCCTTCTTCCAGCATCGTCCGGGCCCGGTCGTGCCGATCCGAACCCCGGCGCGCCAAGACGGTATGATCCCGGATCCCGCGCTTCAGCTCGACCTGCAGCAGATCGATCATCTCTTCCGCCTCATGGAGAAACTGTCCGGCCGCATCTTCTTCAAGATACTGCACCAGCGCTTCTTCGGCTTCTTCGAACCGTTCCATATTGGCGAAGTTGTTGGCCATATAAAAGCGGCATTCCGTCATCGAAGGGTCGACTTGTTCAAGCACATGCAGCAGCACGGCGTTCGATTCTTCATAGTCGCCCATCTCTGACAGTATACCCGCCATATTGCAGTGATTCACCGGATTGTCCGGTTTGAGTTCAACGGATTTGCGAAAATATTTCAACGCCTTGTCATATTGGTAGCGATCCAGCGCGCGGACGGCTCTTTCGAAAAAAAAGCTTTCGTCCATCGATAAAGAAACCACATTGGTCCGCGGCTTCTCTTCACGCCGATAGTTCCCGTTCACCTGAGCAAGGCCCCCTTTGTTAACTGCTTAAAATCGAATAGCGAAATCAGTATACCATAATTCCCCGGTCCCTCCCAACAAAAGGGCCGCCGTGCCGGGACCTTCGCCGGATACTTGACTCCGAACAAATACCGATCAAATGCCGGAGTCGCTGAACAGCGTCGCAAGCGAGCCGCCTTCCAGGATAATATGAATGGCCCGGGCCAGCATCGGAGCGACCGGAAGTACCGTGAACCGTTCCGAATGTTCTTCGGAAAGCGCGATCGAATCGGTGATAACGACTTCCCGAATGCTCGGATGATCCAGACGCTGCAGCGCCCCGTCGGAAAATACGGCGTGCGTGGCGCAGACGATCGGGTCTTTGGCATTGCGTTCTTTGAGTCCTTCGACGACCTTGAGAATCGTGGATCCGGTATCGATCAGATCTTCCATAATGATCGGAGTCCGCCCTTCGACATCGCCGATCACATGGGTGATCATCGCCTCGTTGTGGGCCGGGCGCTTTTTGAGCATGATCGCGACCGGAGAATCGAGGCGGTTCGCCAATTTCTCGGCAAGTTTCGCCCGTCCCGCATCCGGCGAGACCACTACCGGATCGGTAATGTTTTTGCTGCGCAGATAATCGGCAATCAGATCCAGCGTGGTCAGATGATCGACCGGAATATTGAAGAATCCTTGAATGGCGGCAGCATGCAGTTCGATCGTCACAACGCGGGTTGCGCCCGCCGTTGTCAGCACATCCGCGACCATCTTGGCCGAAATCGGCTCGCGGGGAGCCGCTTTGCGCTCCTGCCGGGCATATCCGTAATAAGGAATGACGACATTCACCGTACGTGCCGAAGCCCGCTTGGCCGCGTCGATCATCACCAGCAGTTCGACGAAATGTTCGTTGATCGGATGGGACAGCGACTGGACCAGAAAAACATCCAGGTTGCGGATACTTTCCTCGTAATGCACATAACTCTCGCCGCTTTTGAATTTGGTCAGTTTGATTTTGCCGGGCGTAACGCCCAGATCTTCGCAGATCCGGTCCACCAGACCCGGATTGGACGATCCTGAAAATACACGCATCCTGTGCTGCATGGCACCCTCCCGCATCTTTTTGATTAAACCGCGACGCAGACAGCGGCGCGGCGAATTGAACCGATTTGTTCTTTTCACCTTAACCTGCCTTGATTATACCCCAATCGCAGGAGAGGCAAAAGCAAAGAGACGCCGAAACCGGCGTCTCCCCCGTTTTATTCCGTTAAAGCGATCATCGTCCGCACCCGGCGATCGAACGTCGCTACCTCGCGAACCCCGAGCTCAAGCAGCTGCGCACGGGCTTTGTCCAGGTTTTCGGACAGCTTCGCCGGATCGTGCGCGTCGGATCCGAGCGTCAGCGGAATGCCGAGCGCAAGCGCGCGCCGAAGCAGATTTTCCGACGGGAACATCTCCGCGCACGGCTTGGTCAGCCCCGAAGCGTTGAGCTCCATCACGATATCGCTGGCCGCGATGCGGCTCAGCGCCGCGTTCTCCAGCGCTTCTTGCTCCGCGGACTGCTCCGGGGCGGGTCCGTAACCGAACCGCTTGATGACATCGAAATGACCGACGATATCGTAGAATCCCGTCTCCGCCGCGCTACCGACCGCCCCGTAATACGTGCGATAGACTTCAAGCGGATCGCGCCCTTCCCATCCGGCCGTCTGCCGGAAATCGGTCACATCCCATTCGCCGAGAAAATGGACGGAGCCGATGACGTAATCCCACGGGTAAGCGTCGACGATTCGCTTGATCTCGTCTTCGTATCCTTCGATATAATCGCCTTCGAGTCCCAGCTTGATGTCGATTTGGTCCCGGTACTTTTGCTTCAAAGCCAGCACTTCCTCGACGTACCTTGGCAGCTCGTCCATCGGCATCGCCATTTCCGGATAATACTTCGCCGGATCGACATGGATCAGCGGCATATGGTCCGACAAGCCGAGCTGCCCCAGGCCAAGCTCGATGCCGCGCTGCACGTACTGCTCCAGCGTGCCGACGGCATGGCCGCAGCGCTCGTGATGCGTATGGTAATCGATCCGCATAAGATTCTCTCCTCTCGCTTGTCCAATAGAAAAGGCGGACCGTTCCGGCTGCCCTGCCGGTTGTCCGCCGCTTTGATCTGCCGCTCTGCACGGCTGCGGGCCGCCGTCCTTCTTCGAACGAACCCCGTCGATCGGATCCGGGCCGGCAGGTCGGATCGGCCCGATCCTGGGCGTCCGGTCAGATGAATCCGGTCAGTCCCGGCGCGGGCGCTCGTGCCGGCGCGCCAGTTCGTCCATGATCTCGTCCAGCGGCAGCTTGCGCTCCTGCAGCAGCACGAGCAGGTGATAGATCAGGTCGCTCACTTCGAGGCGCAGTTCGGCGTTGTCGCCGTTTTTGGCCGCGATGATCGACTCCGCCGTTTCTTCGCCGACTTTTTTGAGAATCTTGTCGATCCCTTTTTCGAACAAATACGTCGTATAAGCGCCTTCCGGCCGTTCGCGGTCGCGTTCGGCGATGATGCCTTCCAGCTCGCCCAGCACGTCGAAACGTCCGGCCGATCCCTTCTCTCCGGCAGGAGCCGCCGACGTCTGCGCGAATTCCGGCTCCGAACCGAGCACGCGCTCGCTTTCCGCCCCGGCTCCGACCGCGTCAACTCCGACCGCTTCGGCCGCTGCGCCTGCAAGTTCAGCCTTGTTGAAGAAGCAGCCCACCCGTCCCGTATGGCAGGCCGGTCCGGCCGGAATCACGCCGACCAGCAGCGCGTCTCCGTCGCAATCGTAGCTCAGCGAGACGATCCGCTGCACGTTGCCCGACGTCGCGCCTTTGTGCCAAAATTCCTGCCGCGAACGGCTCCAGAACCACGTCTCGCCCGATTCGATCGAGCGGCGCAGCGATTCTTCGTTCATGTAGGCGAGCGTCAGCACTTCCTTGCTCTGCGCGTCCTGCACGATTGCCGGAGCCAGTCCCTGCGCGTCCCATTTGACCTGTCCCGCAAACTGCTCGGGAGAAACGGTCACGTCGTTTTCTCTATTCATCTGATTTCGACTCCTTTTTGCTTCAATTGATTCTTCAAATCCGGAATCGCGATTTCTTTGTAATGGAAAATGGTCGCCGCAAGACCCGCGTCCGCCGTGCCTTCCGTGAAGACATCGTAGAAATGCTCCGAGGTGCCCGCTCCGCCCGAAGCGATGACCGGCACCGACACTTCGCGGCAGACCGCGCGCGTAAGCTTGAGGTCGAAGCCGTCTTTGGTGCCGTCGGCGTCCATGCTCGTCAGCAGGATTTCGCCCGCTCCGAGCGATTCGGCGCGCCGCACCCATTCCAGCGCGCGGATGCCGGTCGGTTTGCGCCCGCCGTGCGTGTACACTTCCCATTCTTCCCACTCCGCATTGTACTTGGCGTCCACCGCCAGCACGATGCACTGCGAACCGAAGCGGCGCGCGCCTTCGGCAATCAGCTCGGGACGCAGTACCGCCGCCGTGTTGACCGCCGTTTTGTCGGCGCCCGCGCGCAGGATCCGCTTCATGTCGTCCACCTGCGAGATGCCGCCTCCGACCGTGAACGGGATCGTGATCTCTCCCGCCGTCTGGCGCACCACCTCGACCATCGTCGCCCGCCCTTCGACCGACGCCGAAATATCGAGGAAGACGAGTTCGTCCGCGCCTTCCCGGTCATAGACCGAGGCCAGCTCGACCGGATCGCCGGCATCGCGCAGATTGACGAAATTGACTCCTTTAACCACGCGTCCGTCCTTGACGTCCAGACACGGAATAATTCGTTTCGCGAGCATACGGCTCCTCCTTTCGACTTCAGTTTTTTTAAATTCCGATCCGTTTAAATTCCGATTCCGCTTAACGCCCGACCGCCTGCAGCGCCGCCGCCAGGTCGATACTTCCCGTATACAGCGCTTTGCCGACGATCGCTCCGCCGATGCCGTCCGCCGCATGAGCCGCTAGGCGCTCCAGATCCGCCTGCACGCTTACGCCGCCCGAGGCGATTACTGTTTTGCCCGACGCTTCGGCCAGGCTCAGAATCGCTTCCACGTTGGGTCCCTGCATCATGCCGTCGCGCGAAATGTCGGTGAAGATGAACGTCTCCGCGCCTTTGGCCGCCAGTTCCTTCGCCAAATCTTCCGCACGCACTTCCGATGTTTCCAGCCAGCCTCTCGTTGCCACGAAGCCGTTTCTCGCGTCGATTCCGATCGCAGCGCGGTCTCCGTATTCGGCCAGCACTTTTTCCGTGAAGGCTTTGTCTTCGATCGCCGCCGTACCCAGGATGACCCGGCTCACGCCGAGCGACAGCAGCAGACGCACATCTTCGAACGTGCGCAGCCCTCCGCCGATCTGAACAGGCACGTTCAGCGCCGACGCGATGTTTCCGATCAGTTCATGGTTGACCGGACGACCCGCTTTGGCTCCGTCGAGATCGACCAGATGGACGTACTGCCCGCCGAGATTTTCCCACTGCTTCGCCGCATCCAGCGGGCTTTCGTTGAATACCGTCTCCTGGTCGTAATCGCCCTGCAGCAGCCGCACGCATTTGCCGCCGCGAATATCGATTGCCGGATAAATCGTAAATGCCGTCATCGTCAGCTCTCCTTTTTCCTTCATATGCTTGTCAAAAAGCTCGTCCGCTCAAATCATTGCCGATCCTTCGGACAGCTTCAGGAAATTCCGCAGCAGGTTCATGCCCAGTTCCCCGCTTTTTTCCGGGTGGAACTGCATGCCGTAGACGTTATCCCGGCCCACGATCGCCGTGACCGGCAGCCCGTAGTCCGCCGACGCGATCAGATCGCTTGGCTCGCCCAGTTCCACATGGTACGAATGGACGAAGTAGACATGCCCTTCTTCCAGTCCGCCGAGCAGCGGTTCCCCGCTTCGCGTGAAGTCCAGCCGATTCCAGCCCATATGCGGCACTTTGAGCTCTCCGCTCGGGAAGCGCACCGCGCGTCCCGGCAGCAGCCCGAGGCCTTCGTGGTCGCCGTGCTCCGCGCTTCCGTCGAACAGAAGCTGCATGCCGAGGCAGATGCCGAGCAGCGGACGGCCTTCGCCCGCGGCGCGGCGCATGACGAGGTCGAGGCCGGTATCGCGCAGATGGCTCATGGCGTCGCCGAACGCGCCCACTCCGGGCAGCAGCACGCTGGAAGCCCGCATGATCTCGACTTCGTCGCCGGTGATCAGGTACTCGTATCCGAGCCGCTCCACCGCTTTGCTGACGCTGTGCAGATTGCCCATGCCGTAGTCGACGATCGCGACGGTCATGTTACAGCACTCCCTTCGTCGAGGGCACCCCGGTCACGCGCGGATCGATCGAAGTCGCTTCGTCGAGCGCGCGTCCGAGCGCCTTGAACACCGCTTCGATCATATGGTGCGTATTGCGGCCGTAGTGCACGATGACGTGCAGCGTGATGCGCGATTCCAGCGCGAACTTCCACAGGAACTCGTGCACCATCTCCGTGGAAAAAGTACCGACCAGATTCGACGGATATTCCGCGCGGTACTCGAAGTGCGGGCGGCCGCTTATATCGATGATAACCTGGGCGAGCGCTTCGTCCATCGGCACGAATACGCTGGCATAGCGCTTGATACCGCGTTTGTCGCCGAGCGATTCCAGCAGCGTTCCGCCCAGGCAGATGCCGATATCTTCGACCGTGTGGTGATCGTCGATCTCGATGTCCCCGTCCGCGTCGACCTTCAGGTCGAATTGGCCGTGTTTCGCGAACAGATCGAGCATATGGTTGAGAAAAGGAACCCCCGTCGAAATTTCCGATACGCCGGTTCCGTCGATTCCGAACGACAGCTTGATGTCCGTCTCGTTCGTTTTGCGCGCGATGCTTGCGCTCCGCGTTCCTGCCTGATTGGCTTCCGTCATCCCTGTATCCCCGCTTTCTCGTCTGTTGAATTCGGCGCGCCTTCTTTGTTCACCCGCACTTCGATCGCGCGAGCGTGGCCTTCCAGACCTTCCCGGCGTGCCAGCTCCATGATCGTCGCGGCATTGGCGAGAAGCGCCTGCTTGCTGTATTGGATCAAACTCGATTTTTTGATAAAGTCGTCCACGTCGACCGGCGAAGCGAACCGCGCCGTGCCGTTCGTCGGAATGATATGGTTCGGTCCGGCGAAGTAATCGCCGACCGGCTCCGAACTGTACGGACCGAGGAAGATCGCACCCGCGTTCTCGATCAGGCCCAGGTAATCGACCGGATTCTGCACCATCACTTCCAGATGTTCCGGCGCCAGCCGGTTCACCACGGCGATGCCTTCTTCGAGGCTCTCGGTCACGATGATCGCGCCGTAGTTTTCGATCGAAGCCCGCGCGATATTTTCGCGCGGCAGCAGGGACAGCTGGCGTTCTACTTCGGCGGAGACGTATTCCGCCAGCCGCTGCGACGTCGTCACGAGAATGGCCGAAGCCAGTTCGTCGTGCTCCGCCTGCGACAGCAGGTCGGCCGCCACATATTCCGGATCGGCCGTCTCGTCCGCCAGGACGACGATCTCGCTCGGGCCGGCCAGACTGTCGATATCGACCAGCCCGTACACTTCGCGCTTGGCCAGCGCGACGTAGATATTGCCCGGTCCGCAGATCTTATCGACCCGCTCGATACTGTCCGTGCCGTAGGCCAGCGCCGCGATCGCCTGCGCACCGCCGACGCGGTACATCTCGGTCACGCCCGCTTCCGCGGCTGCGACGAGAATGTACGGGTCGATCCCTTCGCGGCCGCCCGTTGCCGGCGGCGTGACCATGACGATCTCCGGCACGCCCGCCACCTGGGCGGGAATGACGTTCATCAGCACGGAAGACGGGTAGGCGGCTTTGCCGCCCGGCACGTAGACGCCTACCCGGCGCAGCGGCCGGATGATCTGTCCCAGCAGGCTGCCGTCCGGCTGCAGGTCCATCCAGGAATTGCGCTTCTGCCGTTCGTGGAAAGCGCGGATATTCGCGGCCGCCGCCGCGATCGCTTCGATAAAGGACGGCTCGACCCGGCCGTAGGCCGCCTGCAGCTCCGCGTCCGTGACGCGCAGCTGCGAAGCTTCGAGCTTGGTCCGGTCAAGGCTCTCCGTATAGCGCAGCAGCGCCGCGTCGCCTTCCGACTTGATGTCGCCGACGATCCGCTTGACGATCGCGACCTGCTCTTCCGAACCGTATTCCACGTCCCGGCGCAGATCGAACTGTTCCGCCTGTACGATCTTCATGGTTGTTCCTCCCGCTTCTTCATTGTCCGTTCTAAGCCTTGGCCGCTCCGGCACCCGGCATGACCTTCTCCAGCTTGTCGCACAGCCGCTGGATCGCGTCGTTCTTCATCCGGTAGCTGACCCGGTTCGCGATCAGGCGGCTCGTAATGCCGAAGATGCTCTCCAGTTCCACCAGTCCGTTATCCTTGAGCGTCTGTCCCGTCTCGACCATATCGACGATCCGGTCGGCCAGGCCGATCAGCGGGGCCAGCTCGATCGAGCCGTTCAGCTTGATCACTTCGACCTGCTCGCCCTGCTCGCGGAAATAGCGCGCCGCCACGTTCGGATACTTGGTCGCCACCCGCAGATGGATACCCGGCTGCCGGTCCGGCAGCGCGATGACCGACATGCGGCAGCGGGCGATGCCCAGATCCAACAGTTCGTACACGTCGCGGTTTTCTTCGAGCAGCACGTCCTTGCCGACGATTCCGATATCGGCTACGCCGTATTCGACATAAGTCGGCACGTCGACCGGCTTCGCCATAATGAATTCCATATTCGCTTCCGGAATCGGAATGACCAGCCGGCGCGAGTCATCCACATCGTCCGGAATGACGATGCCCGCTTCGCGGAACAGCTGCGCGGCTTTTTTGTAGATGCGGCCTTTCGGCATCGCCACTTTCAGCACTTCTCCCATGCTTCTCTCCTCCTCTTGTCCAAGGTTCTTTTTCTATAAGCAAGCATCCGGTTGTCGTCGGCGACGATCTTTCCGGTTCCATTCAAATGAAGCCGCTTTGCGGCAGGGGCTGCCGCTTACTGGACGGGCGAATTCTCCCCCGCAAAATGCAGCACCCGGCTGTAGCGGCCGCTCTCGTTCCCGCTTTCGGCGTTCTCCGCCGCAAGGCGCGTGACCGCCGCCCCGCCTTCCGCGCGGATCCGTCCGGCTTCGGCCAGCGCTTCCGCGCGGCGGTTCGCTTCGTACACGATCAGCGCCGGGCGTTCTTCTTCGCCGGCCGGATCGTCTACGCCGTCAAGGATACGCGTCGTCTTGAGCGCGAAGCCCGTTGCCGGAACATCGCGGCCGAACTGCCGCAGCAGATTGTCGTAACGGCCGCCGCTGCAGACGGGGAAACCGAGTTCCGCCGCATAGCCTTCGAATACCATGCCCGTATAATACGAGAAATCTCCGATCATCGTCAGATCGATCAGAACATGCTGCGACACGCCGTAGTCGACCAGCGCTTCCCAGACGCTGCGCAGGTGCGTCAGCGACTCCAGCGCAAGCGTATGGCCGCTCAGACCGGCCGCCTGCTCGCAGACCTCGACTCCGCCGCGCAGGCGCAGCAGTCCTTCGAGCTCTTCCTGCTGCTCGCGTTTGAGACCCAGCGACTCCGTGGTCTCGCGGAAACCCACATAATCGCGATGCAGCAGCCGCTCTTTCAGCGCCTGCTGCGCATCGGTGCGATCCGGCAGCGCTTCGTCGAACAGCCCGTTCAGGAAGCCGACATGTCCCATCGCGAACTTGAACGTTTTCACGCCCGCCGCCTGCAGCGAAGCAATCGCAAGCGCAATGACTTCCGCATCCGCTTCCGGCGAACGGTCTCCGACAAGCTCGACGCCCGTCTGGAAAAATTCCGCTTCGCGGCCCGCTTCTTCTTCGATCGCGCGGAACACATTCGCATGGTACGACAAACGCAGCGGCAGCGGTTCTTCACGCAGCAGGGACGAGGCGACGCGCGCAATCGGCGCCGTCATGTCCGAACGCAGAACAAGCGTCTGTCCGCGGCTGCTCAGCAGCTTGTAAAGTTTGCGGTCCGGGGTCGAGCTTGCAATCCCTACCGTATCGTAATATTCCAAGGTAGGCGTTTTGATCGGATCATAGCCCCAGTTGGCCATGCAGTCGAGCACGCTGCGTTCGATCCGGCGCAGCCTTCTCGTCGCACGCGGCAGATAATCGCGCACGCCGACCGGTTTTTCAAAGCCTTTCGGTTTGGACATTGTTTTCACCTCTGTGAGTTCGTTTATTACGGTTTACCCTTAATCCTATTCACCATATCGGAAAGCCCGCCGCCGGGCAACCGCAATCGGAAGCGGTCCGTCCTTCAGCCGGATAGATTCATATATTCAGATACTTTACTGTGGTACAGTGATAACATGGTAGTAAAATAAAGCGTACGACTATATTAGCATTTGCCCGGCGGTCGAGTCAACGTCCGAACGTCAAAATCGGCCCGAAAAACCGTACCGCAAAAAGGCCCTTTCCCGTCCGAACAGGAAAGAGCCTTTCGCGTCTTCGTACAGCCGGGAAGCGGACGGCACTCTGCCGTTCCGTTTCTTCCCCATTGGCAGAGGAACCGGGCGTTTGCGGCCTCACCGGCCCCCGCTCACACGCTGCGGTTGGAAGCCGAAGCGGGCGCGGACGGACCCGTCTTCTTTTTGCGCAGTGAAGAAGGTACATTCCCCAGCAGCACCCAAGCTCCCGGAATCCAGCGCAGAATCGCCTGCGTCAGGATCCAGGAGACTCCAAGCGCACAGATCAATCCTCCGTAGACCCAGACAAAGTACGTGAGCGACCCCATCTGCACCTGGCTGAAGAACCAGTCTTTCGTATCCCGGTAATACCCGAGTACAAGCGGATGCGCCAGATAGATGGCAAAAGACAGCTCTCCGAGCCGGGTCAGCGTCTTGATCAGCCATTTCGGCGCTTTGCGATACAGAACGAACGAAGCCCGCATCAGCACAAGCGCCGTCAGCATCGTATGCAGATTCCACAGCAGCTCGTACCAGAGCGTATCGACGATCAACCCGTTCAAGCGCACCTGCTGGTAGAACCAGATATGGGCGGCGGTGACCGCAGCCCACGACACCCAAAGCAGACCGTTCAAGAACCAGCCTTTAAAAGGCAGGTTCTTCGGATCTTTCATCAACCAGCCGCGCACCTTATCGAAGTGAATCGCCAGAACGGCACCGATCATATAATAGGATAAGTATGTAATCGCGAGACTTCCTTTGCTCTGATACTGCCACTCGTATTTGTTCCAGATCACGAAGGCCCATTGCAGCGCAAGTCCGATCGGAATCGCCCAGCGTACAAACCATTTGGACGATTTGAACAGCATTAGCATCAGCGGGAACAGAATATAGAACTGCACACTGATGTACACGAAATACAGATGCGTATACGCCGTGCCTTCCTTGAGGTTTTTCCAGTAGCGAGCCAGCATTTCTCCGTAGGTTTCCACACTTGTCCCAAGCGTTCCCGCCACATGCATCTTATAGATGAAATAGATGGCCGAGAACAGGACATAAGGCAGCAGAATGTAGAGCAGACGCTTTTTGTAGAACCCTCCGACCAACTTGCCGTCCATCGGACGGTTGAAGTAGTTGTAGAACAGCACGAAGCTGCTCAGCATAATGAACGAAGGCGTCCCGTACCGAAAAAATACGTTAATGACATTGATCAGATAAAAAGCTTTCAGATTGACCGATTCCACCGTTGCGAGAGAAGTGGCGTGTACATGCAGTACCCCCAGAATGGCGAGCGCGCGAAACGTGTCCAACTGCGGCAGCCGCTCTCTTTTGATTGAAACAGAACTCAACTCGATTGCTCCCTTCCCCGGCTGTCCGGCTGCAAAAATCCCGGCCCCCGGTTGATCTTTCGGCCCGCAAAGGCCTCGATTTCGAAACGAAAAGCGGGACGGCTCAAGCGCCTCCCACTGTACGCTCCCTTCGAATTATACCCCTAACCCGTCCTTTTTATCCCTTTTTTCGGGAATTTTCAACGAACACTAAGCGGGCAGGCTGCTCGATCGGGCAAAATCAAGGGTTTTTCCGTTCAATGATCCGCAGCGGATTCCCGCCCACGAAAGTCCCCGCTTCGACGTCCCGATGGACGACGGATCCGGCCGCCACGACCGCGCCGTCGCCGATCGTCACCCCGGGCAGAATCGTCGAGTTGGCCCCGATCATCACTTCGTCCCCGATCACCACTTCGCCGAGCCGATATTCGCGAATCAGGTACTCGTGCGCCAGGATTGTGGTATTGTAGCCGATCACCGTATTGCGTCCAATCGTAATCTTTTCCGGAAAAAAGACATCGACCATAACCATAAGTCCGAAAGCCGTATCCTGGCCCACGTTCATGTGGAGGATACGGCGGTAAATCCAGTTTTTCAGTTCGAGAATCGGGCAGTACCGGGCAATTTGGATAAAAACAAAGTTTTTGACGCCTTTCCAGGGACTGACCGTCTTGTAGATCTGACGCAGCGCATTCGGACCGTCTTCGACGAAACGTCGCTCCGTCTTTCTCATGCTTCTCTCCGCCCGATGCCGGTCACTTCGTAGAGGTCCCGCATATCATGCAACATGAAATCCGGTTTGTACGCCGACAGCGCTTCTGCTCCCTTGAGCGACCAGGCTACGGCAGCCGCGCGGACACCGGCGTTCTGCGCCGATTGGATATCCGCCGGGCTGTCGCCTACCATCAGAGCCGTCGAAGGATCCATGCCCATCTTCTCCAGCGCCATCAGCACCGGTTCGGCATGCGGCTTCGGATGGGTCACATCCGTCACGGTGACTACCGCATCCATGTACCGGTACAAGTCGAACATCTCAAGCACTTTCATGGTGGTCGGCCGGATCTTGGTCGTCACGACCCCCAGCCGGATCCCCGCTTCGTGCAGGCCGCGAACGACCTGCTGCACATGCGGGAACGGCTTGACCATCGAATCGTGGTGGGCCAGATTGTATTTGCGGTAAGCCTGTTCCAGTTCGCGTACATCCTCAAGACCCGAGAAGACGCGCAGCTGGTGCTGCAGGGTTGTTCCCATATGCGGAATGATCGTCTCGCGTGTCAGCGGAGTACCGGTCACCGCATTCATGAAGGAGTCGATGATAAGCTGGTTGGTATCGATAATCGTACCGTCCAGATCGAACAGTACGGTTTGGATCGTCGAATTCATGCTGACTTCACTCCTTGCGCAAAGGATCTTCGCCCGGAGGCGCTGCGTCGGTAGAACCCGACGGCTTGCGGTTCATATGGGCGAGCGGTTGGGTATCCCTGCTCTCGGCTTCGTGAGCGCCTTCCACGCGATGGCGTTCGTCTGTCGCCGCAGGAGCGGTCGAGAACTTCGACGATACGATCGGGTCGGAATAGCGGATATTGGCTTGTCCGTTCTTGCGCCGCACAATAATCAGAACGACGGCAATCACAAAGAACAAAATCGCCACCAGCTGCGAAATACGTACGTTGCCGTACGCCGCATCCAGGTACCCTTCTTCGAAACCGAACCAGGTCATCGGCGTCCACATCCCGTGAATCAGCGAGGCCAGCCAGTTCGGTCCCTGGAAGGCCAGACTGTCGGTACGCAGTGCTTCAATGAAGAAGCGGCCGATCGCATACCAGATAAAGTAGCCGATAAAGATCTCGCCGGCACGCACGAATTTACGGCGGCGAATCACGAAGATCAGAAGGATGCCGAGCAAATTCCAACACGATTCGTAGAGGAACGTCGGATGATGAAATACACCTGCGATATTCATCTGGTTCACGATAAAGTCAGGCAGATGCAGCGTATTGCGCAGGAAACTTTCGCTGACTTCGCCGCCGTAGGCTTCCTGGTTGACGAAGTTGCCCCAGCGTCCGATCAGCTGGCCGGCCAGCAGGCCCGGCGCGCAGAGATCGGCGATACGCCAGAAACTGTACCCTTTGATACGCGTGTAGATGACCGCACAGATTACGGCGCCGATCAGCGCTCCGTAAATGGCGATTCCGCCTTCCCAAATCGCAAAAATCTTCAGCGGATTTTCTTTGTACTGGTCCCATTGGAACGCTACATAGTACAGCCGCGCACAGATAATAGCCGACGGAACGCCGAACAGCAGGATATCCATAAAGAGTTCCTGCGGCAGTCCGAAACGTTTGCCTTCGCGCATGGCGATAAGCATGCCGACTACGGCGCCGAGTCCGAGAATCAACCCGTACCAGTGCACGGCCAGCGGACCGAGGTTAAAAGCGATCGGATTGATCGCCAGTAATGCACCCATTCTTGTTCCTCCTCGTGCGTTGACCGCATCAAATATTAAATTTATCGGATTCGCTCAACACCCTAATCCAGATCGTCCGCATCGTTATCGATCGTCGCGGTCAACTTGTGCGTAAACTGCTGCGCCGCATTGTAGCCCATACGTTTCAAGCGGAAGTTCATCGCCGCCACTTCGATGATTACGGCCAGATTTCGACCGGGACGTACCGGAACCGTTACAAGCGGTACATCGGTATCGATAATACGCGTCGTCTCCTCATCGAGCCCCAGACGGTCATACTGTTTGTCCGGCTGCCAGTTCTCGAGACGGACCACCAGTGTGATGCGTTTGTGATTGCGGATCGCTCCCGCGCCAAACAAGGTCATCACGTTGATAATGCCGACCCCGCGGATTTCGAGCAGGTGCCGAATCAGTTCCGGTGCGGTACCGTCGAGCTGGTTATCGGCGCTCTGACGAATCTCCACCGCATCATCGGCAATCAGTCGGTGACCGCGTTTGACAAGTTCCAGAGCCGTCTCGCTTTTGCCGATACCGCTGCTGCCCGTAATAATGATGCCTACGCCGTACACATCCACCAGAACGCCGTGGATGGTCGTCGTCGGAGCCAGCTTACGCTCCAGGAAACCGGTTACGCGGCTGCCCAGACTCGTCGTCGACATCCCGCTCCGCAGAATGGGAATATCGCGTTCTTCACCGATCTGAATCAGCTCTTCCGGCACGTCAAAAGACCGGGTGACAATAATGCACGGCGTCTCTTCGCTGCAGAGCCTGCTCATCCGGTCCAGCTTGTCTTCTTTCGAGAGCATATGATAAAAAGTCAGCTCGGTTTTGCCCAACAGCTGAACCCGCTCCGGCGAATGATATTCAAAATATCCGGCCATTTCGAGCCCCGGCCGATTCAGATCGTCGACAACGATCGGACGACGCAGCCCTTTCTCGCCCGCTACGACCTCGAACTGAAACTGCTGCACCAGCTCGGCTACTTTTACCTTTTTAGCCATTGCGTATTCTTCCCTTCTCATGGTCGTTCTGATATGGAATGGTCTACCGCCTTTTAAACGCTATCTTACTCATCGTAAAGGAAATGCACGTTGAAAGCAATGCTCCTTACCCGCCGTTCCAAACGAAAAAGCCGCCCCGAAGGACGGCCCGATCGACTTGCTGGAACAGTTTAGCGGAATTGTTTTGCGTCGTAGAAGACGTTGACTTCCGTTTCTCTGTCAAAGATATGAACTTTGTTCATGTCGATAGCAAGTTTGACTTGCGAACCTTCACGCACGCTCGAACGTCCGTCTACCCGGGCGATTGTCGTGTCAGCGCCGAGGCCGCTCAGGTACAGCAGCATTTCGTGACCGAGGTTCTCGGTAACTTCAACGTTGGATGTGAAGATCGTGTTCGGCGAAGCTTCCAGGAATACCGGCTCTTCATGAATATCTTCCGGACGAAGACCCAGGATGACTTCTTTGCCAACCATCGATTTGTCGCGCAGGACTTGAGCCTGGCCGCGTGGTACTTCTACGTCCATGTTGTTTGCCTGGAAGCGCAGAACTCCACCTTGGTCAACCAGCTTGCCGTTGATAAAGTTCATCGTTGGGGAACCGATAAATCCGGCAACGAAAATGTTCGTCGGATTGTTGTACAGTTCTTCCGGCGGAGCTGCCTGTTGGATGATGCCGTCTTTCATAACGACGATGCGATCGCCCATGGTCATGGCTTCGATCTGATCGTGCGTTACGTAAATGCAGGTTGTTTCAAGACGCTTAACTAGTTTGGTGATTTCCGCACGCATTTGACCGCGCAGTTTGGCATCCAAGTTGGAAAGAGGTTCATCCATCAGGAAGACCTGCGGATCCCGGACGATTGCGCGTCCCAGGGCAACCCGCTGACGTTGACCGCCGGAGAGTGCTTTAGGTTTACGCTCGAGCAGATGCTCGATGTCGAGAATCTTCGCCGCTTCGCGAACGCGTCTCTCGATTTCGTCTTTTTTGACTTTACGCAGTTTCAGGCCAAACGCCATGTTCGAGTATACGTCCATGTGCGGGTAGAGGGCGTAGGATTGGAATACCATCGCGATGTCGCGGTCTTTTGGAGCGACGTCGTTGACGACACGGTCGCCGATGTACAGTTTGCCTTCGGAAATTTCTTCGAGGCCTGCGATCATCCGCAGTGTTGTCGATTTACCGCAGCCGGAAGGACCGACGAGAACGAGAAATTCTTTGTCTTTGATATCAAGGTTAACGTCGATTACCGTTGCTTTGTCGGAACCTGCGTATTTCTTATAAATATGTTCTAAGCGTACACCAGCCATTGAGTGTTGCCTCCCTATATTGAGGATATGTGTATGAAGCTGAGCTGCTTTCTTTTAACTGTTCCCATCTTACCCTGAATACGCTTTCCTGGCTATTCGCAAACTGCACAAAAATCCGCTCAGTCTTTTGTCACTTTATCCAATAGCAGAGCCAGCTTCATGGAAACGGCATCATTGAAGTTCCGAACATCGAGTCCGGTCTCCTGCTTTACCTTGTCCAGACGGTAGATCAGCGTATTGCGATGGATATACAAATGCTTGGCCGTTTCGCTCACATTGCAGTTCATCCGAAAAAAAGTCTCCAGCGTCGTCAACGTCTCGCTGTCCCCCAATACGAAAGCGCGCCCTTCGATTTGTTCCATGAACTGCTCCCTGCGCTCCGCCGGAATACTGTAGACGAGCCGCTCCAATCCCAATTCCCACGGCAGATGCACATGACGCGTCACATGGAACGTTTTCCCCAAGAAGACGCTCTCCCGGAGCACCCGAAGCGCCGGAACAAGTCCGTGTGCCGGCTGCAGCGGTTCGGAGACCGACAGGTTGAAGATTCCCGTCCATTCGCTCGCGATCAGTTCGTACAGACCAAGCCCGAATGCCTCCAGCAGCTCGCGATCCGATTCTTCTTCTTCATTCCGCTCTTCGGAGACTTCCAATACGTCGAGACGGTCGACAAGCAGCAGCCATTCCCGTCCGCGCAGCGGCACCACCAGAACTTCCCTTTCCAAAAAGGTAGACAGCAGCTGCTGAAGTTCTTCGTAGCCTCCAAGAGAGTTCTGGGCCCCTTCACAGATCAGCAGAAAAGGAATCAGCTCCGTAAAAAGACGGCTTTTCAGCTGAAGTCTATCGGGCAGTTCATGCGGCGATTCTCCCAATTCCAACCGATCGGCCAACCAGCGGCCCAGCTGCTGCACTTCGGTTTCTTTCTCCGGAAGTTTCGATGCTTCCGTGTCCGATACCGACGTCTGGACAAGCAGCGCAATCAGCTCGCGTACAGAGGGCTCCAGGTCTACACTCGCGATTCGAAAAGCGACCGGCTTGCCGGAACCCGACTTTTCGCTTTCTTCGTTTCTCAAAAAAAACCAGGTGGCTCCGGCATATATCCCGCCCTGCCGCAGAACTTCGTACTTTGCCGGCGCGGCTCCATCGCCGATTCCCGATTCGCTCTTCGCGCCGGATAGCTCCAGCAGGTTTTGCCGTTCCGCTTCCGTGATCTCGATCAGCTCTACCGGTTTTCCGACGATCGATTCCAGCCGCCTCCGGATTTCCCGCACATTCATAGCCTGCCCTCCAACACCTGTTTTCTTTTATCTTAACATAAGCCCGAATACGCAAAAAAGCCGCATCCCGTTAAAAACGGAACACGGCTTCTTGATGAGCCATGAAGGACTCGAACCTTCGACACCCTGATTAAAAGTCAGGTGCTCTACCAACTGAGCTAATGGCTCTTACAAAAAAACTGGTGGAGGCTGATGGATTCGAACCACCGAACTCGGAGAGAACAGATTTACAGTCTGCTGCGTTTGGCCACTTCGCTAAGCCTCCACAATACAAAGATGGCTCGGGACGGAATCGAACCGCCGACACAAGGATTTTCAGTCCTTTGCTCTACCGACTGAGCTACCGAGCCATACTCTATAAAAACCAGTTGTAAAATTAAAATGGCGGAACCGACGGGATTTGAACCCGCGATCTCCTGCGTGACAGGCAGGCATGTTAACCCCTACACCACGGTTCCAGACCAATTTAAATGGTGCCGGCGAGAGGACTTGAACCCCCAACCTACTGATTACAAGTCAGTTGCTCTACCAATTGAGCTACACCGGCATATGATGGTGGAGGCTGAGGGGCTCGAACCCCCGACCCTCTGCTTGTAAGGCAGATGCTCTCCCAGCTGAGCTAAGCCTCCATGGGAATAAAGAAAGATAAAGATAGCGGCGGAGGGGATCGAACCCCCGACCTCACGGGTATGAACCGTACGCTCTAGCCAGCTGAGCTACACCGCCATATTACATGTGCCATTTTCCTTCTATTATAATGAAGGGAATGGCGGAGAGAGAGGGATTCGAACCCTCGCACCGCTAACGCAGTCTAACCCCTTAGCAGAGGGTCCCCTTATAGCC
>NZ_JABJVN010000002.1 GCF_013618475.1 Saccharibacillus deserti | reverse complement strand
ATTTGAAGATCCGTTCTCACGACGATCTTCATCGTCGCGACTCACTTACTGTTCAGTTTTCAAGGAACAAACTCGTTATTTTCGTTCCTGCCGCCTATCTTGGTTTTGACAACCAAGCAAGCTTTCGTTTGGCGACTAGATTTATATCTTATCACTAAACAAGCAATGATGCAAGAACTTTTTTGATTTCTTTTCAAACCCTATTTGCTTCGGCACCGGAAGTATAAATCCCCATCTTGCGTTATAATGAGATCAATCGACAAGAAACGGCTTTCTATCGATCGCTCTCTATTAATATAATCCATATCAGACGAAAATGAAACGCTTTCTTTTTATCAATCTTTCATTTTTCCAAAGGGAGGTTTTCATGTTCAAGTCCGACCGTTTTCTTCGTATTGCCTTACATATTATTGCCGTGCTGATTGTCCTGTTTCTTCTCACCAAAATACCGGGTATTCTCGCTCCGCTCAAAGCGGCGTGTAGTTTGGTCTTTTTCCCGGTGGTTTTGTCGCTGTTTCTTTACTATTTGTTCCGACCGACCATACGCAAGCTCGACCAATGGAAAATTAAACGTCCGTGGTCGATTCTTCTTCTGTATGCGGCAGCGGTTGGAGTCTTTGTCAGTTTCGCTATCTGGGTATGGCCGATCCTGAGATCGCAATTCTTGAACTTCAGCGATAACCTTCCCCAACTCGCCCAGAATTTCTCGGATCAACTTCAACTGCTGCTGTTCCAGCTGCAGGAACAGGAAATTTGGGGAACAAGAATCAATGATATCGATGTAGGCATCGATATTCCGCAGCAGCTGTCAGGCTACCTTGAGAATTTCATCAATTCTGTCACCACTTCTCTCAGCAATGCGTTGTCTGTTGCCGCCTGGATTTTCCTTGTCGTTTCTACGGTTCCCATGATTTTATATTTTATGTTGAAAGACGATCGAAAAGGCTATGCCTTTTTGCTCAAAATCGTTCCTGTAAAATATCGTCCCAATTTTCGCCATGCGGCGCGGGATATCGATACGGCGCTAAGCAGCTTTATCGTCGGAAGGGTATTTTTGGCGACGTGTGTAGGGGTATTCGATCTGATCGGTTTCCTGATCGTGGGTGTTCCTTATCCGCTGCTGCTCATTCTGTTGATTATTCTGACAGACATGATTCCTTATATCGGCGTGTATCTGGGAGCTCTACCTGCATTGATTGTCGGTTTTATTGATGCCCCCAGCTCGGTGATTTGGATTGTCGTCGTGATCGCAGCGGGTCAAATGCTGCGAAACAATCTCCTGTCTCCTATCATTTACGGTTCCGCACTCGATATCCATCCGTTGACCACGGTCTTCCTGCTGCTCAGCAGCGGTGCAATCGGAGGCTTCGTCGCCATACTGATCATTATTCCGCTCTATATGGTCGTAAAGATCGTTGTTGTTCATCTATACCGGTATTATCGCAGCAGCAAAGTGAAACAGGTCGACCTTACCTAGTACCCTGAAGCCTATAAGAGATATAAAAAAAGACCTTGCGAACGCAAAGTTCGCAGGGTCTTTTGTCATGTGCAAAATATGAAATTGTATACGGGTTCTATCAGCTTTCGATCAGGAGCGACTCCGGATCTTCAAGCAGTTCCTTAACTTTGACAAGGAAACGAACCGCTTCCGATCCATCGATAATCCGATGGTCGTAGGAAAGCGCCACATACATCATTGGCCGATTTTCCATACGTTCCGCATCGATTGCCACCGGACGAAGCTGGATCTTGTGCATCCCCAGGATACCGACCTGCGGGGCATTCAGAATCGGAGTCGACAGCAGGGATCCGAAGACGCCGCCGTTCGTGATGGTGAATGTGCCGCCCTGAAGATCGGACAAGGCCAGTTGGTTGTCGCGCGCTTTGGTAGCCAGGCCTGCGATCGATTTCTCGATTTCAGCAAATCCGAGTCGGTCCGCGTCGCGTACGACAGGTACCACAAGTCCTTCTTTGGCGGATACGGCAATCCCGATATCGTAGAATTTCTTGTAGACCACTTCGTCGCCGTCGATTTCCGCATTGACAGCTGGGAAGGCTTTGAGTGCACCGACAACCGCTTTGGTAAAGAACGACATAAATCCGAGGTTCACGTCGAACTTTTCTTTGAACTTGTCTTTGCGGCGTTTGCGTACATCCAAGATCGCCGTCATGTCCACTTCATTGAACGTCGTGAGCATCGCGGCGTTGTGCTGCGCTTCGACGAGTCGGGTAGCGATCGTCTGGCGGCGGCGGGACATGCGCTGGCGTTCGACCGGCTTCAGCGGGTCGCCCGAAGGCGCCGGCTGTGCCGCTTTTGGCGAAGCCGAAGGCTTCGCAGACGGCTGCTGCGGCGCCGGTTGGGTCTGGGCGGCCGGACCGCCGTCGGCGAACGATTTCACGTCGCCGGAGTAGAGCCGACCGATCGGGTCGGCGCTCGGCACGCTGCCGAGCTCGACACCGCGTTCGCGCGCAAGCTTGCGCGCAGCCGGCGAAGCTTTGGCCGAGGTGTCGCCGCTCTCTGCCGGAGGCGGGCTGACCGCTTCGGCGGCTTTGGGGCTGGACGGCAGCGAAGGTGCAGCTTCAGGAGCCGGCGCAGCTTTTTCTTCGCCGATCGGGGCAGAAGCGGTCCCCGTCGTCGACGAGGCCGCATCGCCTGTACGAATCCGGCCGATGACTTCGCCGACTTGTACGGTGTCGCCTTCTTGACGGAGCAGGGATTCCAGCAAACCGCTGGATTCCGCACTCACTTCCAAATTCACCTTGTCCGTTTCAAGTTCGAGCAGCACGTCTCCCTGCTGCACGGCGTCTCCTTCAGCCACGGTCCAGCGCAGAATCGTGCCTTCGGTGACGGATTCTCCCATTTCCGGTACTTTGATATCGCTCACAGCGCTACCTCCCCAAACTCATTTGATTTTTTTTGGATGAATTTTGGCCCAGGGCCGTTTGGATGATCTTCTGCTGTTCGAAAGTATGGATATGCTGGTAGCCGCTTGCCGGACTGGAACGTTCCGGTCTGCCGGTATACGTCACTTCGATGCCTTTTGGAGCAACGGCCCGGATATTCGGTTCGATATAGCGCCAGGCGCCCATGTTATGAGGTTCTTCCTGTACCCAATAGATCTCTTCGAGATTCGGGAAAAGCTCCAGGAAGGCGGACACTTCGCGTGCAGGAAACGGATACAGCTGCTCGACTCTGACGATGTGCAGCCAGCTCCAATCGGCATCCGCATCTTTTTCGATCGCGTCTTCCAGCTCTACCGCGATTTTGCCGCCGGTCAGCAGGACACGCGTTACACGGTCCGGCGAATCGCCCAGCCCGCGCTGTTCGACTGTCGCTTTGAAGCTGCCGTCCGTAAAGTCGGAAGCCGGCGAAGCCACCCGCGGGTTGCGGATCAGGCTTTTCGGCGACATGACTACCAAAGGCTTTGCATCTTCACGGTTGGTCATGGCTGCCTGGCGGCGCAGCAGATGGAAGTACTGCGCTGCGCTCGTCACGCTGGCAATGGTGCAGTTGTTTTCGCCGGCGAGCTGCAGGTAGCGTTCCAGCCTTGCACTGGAGTGTTCCGGACCTTGACCTTCGTAGCCGTGCGGAAGCAGCATGACAAGACTCGACTTTTGCGCCCACTTGGAACGTCCCGGCAGCACGAACTGATCGATCAGGACTTGTCCCGCGTTCGCAAAGTCGCCGTACTGGGCTTCCCAAATAACCAGGGTCTGCGGCGAATATACATTGTAGCCATACTCGAAACCGATAACCGAAGCTTCGGACAACGGGCTGTTATGAATAGCGAACGAAGCCTTGGCTTCCGGCAGCACGTGGAGAGGGCAGAACGTTTCGCCGGTCTGGGCATCGTGCAGCACCAAATTCCGGTGCGCGAACGTCGCTCTTTCCACGTCTTGGCCGCTGATCCGGATCGGCGTGCCGTCGGACAGGATAGTCGCGAACGCAAGCGTCTCCGCTTGTCCCCAATCGACTTTCTCGCCTTCGTCCAATGCATTCAAACGGCGTTGAAGAATGCGCTCCAGCTTCGGATACACGTTGAAGGTGTCCGGACGCTTCAGCAGGTTTTCGTTGATCGACCGCAGTTTCTCCAATTCGACGGAAGTCTGCAGGGATTCGAGCGGCTTTTCGTCGATGCTCGAAGCAAACGGGAACGGATGGCTTTCGCCCTGCTTGCCGTTCTTCATCTCTTCGTACTCCTGCTTGAAGACGGCATTGATCTTGCTGCGCAGTTCCGCCAAACCGCCTTCCCCAATCACACCGCTTTCATGCAATTTTTTTGCAAAAACGGCCGCAGCCGTATCATGTTCCCTAACCTTTTTGTAAACCAGAGGCTGGGTCGTCTCCGGATCGTCCGTTTCATTGTGACCGTAGCGGCGGTAACCGACCAAATCGATGACAAAATCCTTCTTGAAAGTCATCCGGTATTCGCAGGCCAAACGCGCAGCCGCGATGCAGGCATCCGGATCGTCCGCATTGACGTGCACGATCGGAATTTCATAGCCTTTCGCCAAGTCGCTCGCATAATGAGTAGAACGGGAATCGCCGCTCTCGGTCGTAAAGCCGAGCCGGTTGTTGGCGATAATATGCACCGTTCCGCCATTTTGGTACCCGGGAAGCTGGTTGAAGTTGAGCGTCTCCGCCACTACGCCTTCGCCCGGGAAAGCCGCATCGCCGTGCACGAGAATCGAAGCCGCCGCGTTCGTGTTCTGTTTCGGATAGCCCGGCACGCTCCGGTCTTCCTGGGCGGCACGCGCAAATCCTTCGACAACCGGATCGACATATTCCAGGTGACTCGGGTTATTGGCGAGCGTCAGACGCGTCTTGCCCTGTTCGCCGACCGCGCGTTTTTCACCCAAGTGATATTTGACATCGCCTGTCCAGCCGAAGTTGATCCCCATCGAACCTTCCGACGGCATCAAATCCTTGTTCGGCGCATGATGGAATTCCGAGAAAATGCGTCCGTAAGGCTTGCCGAGTACATGCGCCAGCACGTTCAGACGTCCGCGGTGGGCCATGCCCATCAGTACATGTTCCGCTCCCGCTTTGGAGAATCCGCGCACCAGTTCGTCCATCACCGGAACGAGCATATCGATTCCTTCAATAGAGAAACGCTTTTGGCCGACGAATGTCCGGTGCAGGAATTCTTCAAACTGTTCGACCTGCACAAGACGTTCCAGGAGAGCTTTGCGTTCTTCCTGGGTCAATTCCTTGGCGGAGAGCTGACGCTCTTCGGCCTGCCGGTTCAGCCAGTCGCGTTCTTTTTCGTCATGGACGTGCGAGAATTCGTAAGCCGTTGTTCCCGTATAAACCTCCCGCAGTCTGCGAATAGCGTCCAGTCCGTTCGAAACGTCCTGCGGCGCGTCTTCCCAGATTAACGAAGCAGGCAGGGAAGCCAGATCCTGCTCGTTCAATCCCACTTCACAAGGGTCGAGAAACGAAACTTTCGGTTTTTCATCAAGTCCGATCGGATCGATATCCGCAGCCAAATGTCCGTAGGTGCGGATATTCCATGCCAGCTTGCTCGCTGCAACCGCTTTCTTTAATGCTTGAGCATCGTTTGCCGTTCCGTTTGTTTCCGCTGAAACCCCTGTCCCCGAAGCAGGATGCTGCGGCGGTGCGCCAAAGCGTTCGAACAGCTCCCGATAGGAAGGTTCCACCGATCCCGGATTCTCCTGATAACGTTCGTATTGCTCCTGTACGTATCCGAGGTTCGGACCGTAATACTTTTCCCATGGCCCCTGCGTGTTCGAAAATCGTTTCGTCATCGCTGCCACCCTCCGTCTTGTGTTTGCAAAAGCCCATTCTTGTGGAGCACTTTTTTACAAATTAGTGAACAAAGCATTTACTTCTCGATTGTACCGCTTTTTGCTAGCAAGTTCAATTTGTTCGGCAAGTTCCTTGCTAATTTTTTCGCCGACCCCAGTGCCGCGTGTAAGCGTTCCCTTTTCCCGGTCGTCTCGACCTGCCGGTCATCTATAAAACTCTCCGGTCACTCTTTCTCGCGCTCTTGATACAAATCCGGAAGAAGCTTCTGAAGTTCGGGTACCGGCGGGGGAAAATCCAGGTCCAGATTCTCCAGGGTATCGACCGCAATCTGCAGCACCGCAAGGTCCCGGAGAGCCCGATCGTCCGCCGCCACCACATGCCAAGGCCGCTTCTTGCTCGCGCATTGGGTCAATACATCTTCATAGCAGGATTGATATCGGTCCCAATGTTTGCGTTCCTCCAGATCACTCGGATCGAACTTCCAGTTTTTGTGCGGATTTTCGATTCGGGCGATCAGCTTGTCCAACTGAAACCTTTTGGAAATATGCAGGAAAATCTTGACCACCGTCACCCGGTTGTCCGTCAGCATTTTCTCGAAGTCGTTAATCTGGGAAAAACGTCTGCCGGCTTCTCCGTCTTCGATCATTCCGTGCACCCGGCTGATCAAAACGTCTTCATAATAGGAACGGTTGAAGGCACCCATATACCCCATGCCCGGCACGAAGCGGTGCGCTCTCCATAGATAGTCGTGGGACCGTTCTTCGTCCGTCGGCGCTTTGAAGCTGTGGATCAGGACCCCCTGCGGATTCACTTGGGAAAAAACGCGGTTGATCGTGCCGTCTTTGCCGCTGCAGTCCATTCCCTGGAAAACGAACAAGACCGCCTGGCTGCGTGAAGCAAACAGACGCTCCTGCAGCTGCTCAAGCTTTCGGCCCAGCTTTTTTTTCTTCGCATCGATTTCTTTGTCCCCGGGACGCTCACTAAGCGAATAGGCGGTCGGCAGCCGATCCAGCCGTACTTTGTCTCCCGTGCATAACGGTGTTTTGATCTTCATCCTTCTTCACTCCTTTGCGCTTCACGCTGTCCATCTTCTATCAATACCCGTTTTGCCTCCTTTTGCCGCCGGGTTTACAAAAGGTGCTGCCGAAAAGAATCATTTTCTCCAAAAAGGTTTCAAGAAAAAAGCCCGTGGTAATAGTTTGTCAAGTGTAAAAGCATCCGGTACCAAAAAATAATCCCGAAGGAGGATGGGCCTTATGTTTTTGAAAAAGGAATGCGTCTGCGGACACTGTTTTCGCACCTTCCAATGCACGGGCGCTTTTGATCCGAACGGAGCAAAATATATCAGCGGTCCGGTCGCCTGGATGAAATTGATCGCAAAAGAGCCGGACAAACTGCTGCTCGAAGGAAATGCCATTTGTACGGCATGCGCGAACCCCCATCGTTTCCTGGTGGAGTACGATTGTGCGCAGGACCGGTATATCGAGATCGGAGAATCCGAACATTCCCCTGCGATGGCCGCCGGCGTATCTTCGCATTGGGAGAATTCTTCCGCTGTTAACGGATTTGCACGCTGAGTCTCAGCCGATAAAGGACAATAATGAAGAAGCGGAAATAAAGAAGCGGAAATAAAGAAGCAGAGAAAAGGCGGGAAAGCTCCCGCTTTTTTTGTGGAATGGTTTGCATATTTATTCTTATTGTTGTATATTTAATTAAATTCAAAAGTGACGGAGTTCAAAACTCCTCAGATAAGCAAGGCAGCTCAGGGAGGGAAACGGAATGAAAGCCAGACTGATATTGGAAGACGGAACTTTGTTTACGGGAACTTCGTTCGGCAGCGACAGACAAACGGCAGGCGAAGTCGTATTCAATACGGGAATCACGGGTTATCAGGAGGTCCTGTCGGATCCTTCCTACTGCGGGCAGATCGTGACGATGACCCAGCCGTTGATCGGCAACTACGGTATTAACCACGAAGATTTCGAAGCGACACGCCCCTGGATCCACGGTTTCGTGGTTCGCCGCTACGAGACGGCTCCAAGCAACTGGCGTGCCGAATACGATCTGGGTACGATGCTCAAAGAATACGACATTCCCGGCGTTTCGGATATCGATACCCGTATGCTGACACGTTGTCTGCGCAATCACGGCACGCTTCGCGGGCTGATTACTACCGGAAACGCGAGCGTCGAAGAACTGCTCGAACAGCTTCGGGCCACTTCTTCTCCCCACGATCAGGTAAGCCGGGTCTCGACGCCGCGCTCTTACCGGATTCCGGGCACGAAGCAGCGGATTGTCGTTATCGATTACGGAAGCAAAGCCGGTATTATAAGAGAACTCGGACAGCGCGGATGCGATGTGGTCGTGGTCCCGCATACGGCAAGCGCAGCCGATATCGGCCGCTTCAATCCCGACGGCGTGCTGCTGTCCAACGGCCCAGGCGATCCCAAAGACGTACCGGAAGCGGTCGAGACCGTACGCGGGCTGATCGGACAAACGCCCCTGTTCGGCATTTGTCTGGGACACCAGCTGTTTGCTCTCGCTTCGGGCGCGGATACGGTCAAGCTGAAATTCGGTCACCGCGGAGCGAACCATCCGGTCAAAGATTTGTCGACCAACCGATGCCTGATTACTTCGCAGAATCACAGCTACTCGGTGCTCGAAGACAGCCTTGCCCAAACGGACCTGATCGTCACCCATATCAACAATAACGACGGCAGCGTCGAAGGGCTCAAACATGGCAGCGCTCCGGCGTTTTCCGTACAGTTCCATCCCGAAGCCGCGCCTGGACCGACCGACAGCAATCTGCTGTTCGACCAGTTTCTCGATATGGTCGATACGTTCAAAGCCAAACGCGCTTCTTATGTTTCGTCGATCGCCAAAGCGAAAGCCGCAGGGTTTGAAAACGGCAGTCTCCATACGCCGGAACGCTTGCGCACGGCGGCCGGAGCGGCAGCCAATCGGCATCCCCAACGCAAAGAAACGGAACAAGCCGCTTCTCCGGTTGAGAAACGGCTCGCTCCGTCCGCTTACTGAACGATTCCGATTTGTGAATTCGCCGAAATCAGTCTTCCTGCAGCCAATCTTTGCTTCGCCGCTCTTTCCGATCGCGTTTGCCGCTTGCGGCAGCGCGGCCGGACGAAGAGCGGCTTTTTTCTTTGCGTTCCAGGAAAGCAAGCTCTCGCTGCGTTTTGCGGTAACCGGCCATCCGGCCCGCATCCAGCTCCCCTTCGTCCAAAGCCTCCTTAACCGCACATCCTTCTTCGCCGGTATGGGTACAATCCCGGAATCGGCAGCCGGCAGCCAGAACTTCGATATCGGAAAAAGTACCCGAAAACCCGTCCTCTTCCCCTTCCCACAATTGAAGTTCGCGCATGCCCGGCGTATCGATCAGGATCCCTCCGCCGGGCATGGCCACCATCTGGCGGTGGGTTGTCGTATGCCGCCCCCGGCTGTCGTCTTCCCGGATTCCGCTCGTTCGCTGCCCTTCTCCTCCCGCAAGGCGGTTGGTCAGCGTAGACTTGCCGCAGCCCGATGTTCCGGTCAAGGCACAGCTTCGCCCTCCGGCAAAATAGGCGGCCACTTCTTCCAAGCCGGCGCCGGTCTGTGCACTCACGGCATGAATAGGCACTCCGGGAGCGGCACGCCCTACTTCCAGTAAAGCCCGCTCGCGAAAATCATCGTCGCACAGATCCGATTTGTTCAACAAAATAACCGGCTGCGTTCCGGAGTTCCAAGCCATGATCAAATAGCGTTCCAAACGCCGGACATTCAGGTCGAAATTGAGCGAGGTGACCACAAACAGTGTATCGATATTGGTGGCAATAATCTGCTCTTTTACCGGCGCACCGGCCGCTTTGCGAGAAATCCGGCTTCGCCTCGGAAGAACTCCGTGTATGCGGGCTCTTTGTTCGCCGGGCAGGATCTCCGCCGCCAGCCAATCGCCGACTGCCGGGAGTTCGGCTTCGCTGTCTGTCAAGTGGCGCAGACGACCGCTGGTTTCGGCTCTATACTCGCCTTCGGCAGTCGCGACTTTGAACATTTGGCCGAAATCGGCCGTCATTCGTACCGGAAGCAGGCCGGATTCTTCGTAGCCCGCTTCGCGCCAAACTACTTCCCAGTGTTCATCCCAGCCGTAAGAAGCGGGGAATTGCGGGGTCTGTACAGGATCCTTTTGGGCGTTTCGGTTTTCTTGGGTCGTTTTATTCATAAATGCCTCCGTAAAATGGGATGTCTATCGGTGATTCAGCCTTTACCGACCCTCTCCCATCGCTCTTTTCTCCGAAAAAGAGCGCAAAAAAGCCGGGGAGAGTTCTCTCCCCGGCTGCCCGTTCCCAAGCGGTGCACAGGCTCCGTTTGTTCAATCAAACGGTCCTTGCGGCACGACTTGGGCAATATGGAGGCAGCACCGCGTCGCGATACGCCGCAGCATGCCTGATTTCTTTTGGATAAAGAAATCGAAAATGCGTACCAAGCGTTCAGATCGACGGGTGTAGAGAGAGATTGCAACAGGTATAAACAATCGAATATGAAGGGTATGCCATGTTATCTCTCCTCTCACCATCATTTGCCCACAGTTTATCGGAGCTTCGAAAAGAATGTCAAGCTTTTTTTAAGCAGCATCTTCCGTATCGTGCCCCGCGTTGGACGAAAAAGAAGCTTTGCGCGATAATGAAGAAGAAAGGTTTATGCCTTTTTCGCAGGCCGTATTTACAGGAAGCACGAACATGTCAAGGAGGAAGAACGCAGACTATGGAAAAAGAAGATGTTCTGATTATAGGCGCCGGACCATGCGGATTATCCGCCGCGATCGAATGCGGACGCCGCGGACTGTCCGTCCGGATCATTGAAAAACATAACGTGGTACATTCGATCTATCTGTACCCGACCAACATGCAGTTTTTCAGCACGGCAGAACTGCTCGAGATCGGCGAAGTGCCGTTCACTTCGCCCAATGAAAAGCCGTTTCGACACGAAGCGTTGGCTTATTACCGCAAAGTGGCAGGTCATTACGACCTGCGGATCTCCTCGTATGAAGAAGCGTTGTCCGTACGTCCCCAGCCGGACGGTACGTTCCGCGTCGAAACCTGCGACCGTGCGGGCAACAGACGCGAATACGAAGCCGGCAGCGTGGTCGTCTCGACGGGATATTTCGATCATCCGAACGAATTGGGCATTCCCGGCGAAGAAAAAGACAAAGTAACGCATTACTTCCGCGAAGCCCATCCGTACGCCGGCATGAACGTGGCGATCGTAGGCGGAAGCAATTCGGCGGTCGATGCCGCGCTCGAATTGATTCGCGTCGGAGCCAAAATCGATATGGTCTACCGCAGAACGGAAATCTCCCAGCATATCAAACCGTGGGTCCGCCCGCTGTTCGAAGGCATGATTGCCAAAGGGAAGATTACCCTCCACCTCGGTTCAAGCCTGAGCGAGATCGGCGAAGACTACGTCGTCGTAAAAGGACCGGAGAGCGAGTCCCGGATCAAAAACGACTTCGTGCTGGCCATGACCGGCTTCCGTCCGGACCGCAAACTTCTGACCGAAGCCGGCGCGCAGATGTCGGACGATCTCGACAAACCGGTGTACGATCCCGAAACGATGGAAACCGGTGTACCCGGGCTCTATGTGGCAGGTGTCATCGCCTCCGGAAGAAACGCCAACGAGGTGTTTATCGAGAGCGGCCGCATGCACGGTCGATTTATTGCCGAGCATATCGCCAGCCGGGTCCGTGCAGGGGAAAAGTCTGCAAAAAGCTGATTTCATTGCCTTGTTGTGCTATACTTCCCACATACGAGGATTGCGTCGGCACGATTGCAAGATCGTCACCCGGCCGCTAGGAGGACCGCTGCTTATGTCTCAACGTTTCGTCATTGAAGCCGTCATGGTCGCCATTTACGGGCAGCTGCTCTCGGTGAACCGTCCGGTCGAATATATCGTTCCGTATACAACCATACTGGAACTTTACGAATTCGAAGAAGGTTCCGAGCCGCTCATGAACGAGCCCGGCGACGACAAACATGTCAAAGAAAAAGTCAAGGAATTGGTCGCTTATTTCGAAGAACCGCTGAACAAAAAGAAGATCCAGAAAGCCTTATCGGTACCCTGGGCGAAAAGTGCGCCTATCCTGCTTGGCGACCAGATCAAGCTGAGCATTATCAATGCGGTGGACAACGCCCATTACGGCGAAGTATTCGATCCGATCGAAACCGAGGTGCTGCTATCGGCCCTCAAAGAAGAAGCTCCCGTCCTGACCGACCAGCTCGAAATGATCCAGCGGATCATTTCGGCCGCCGTCCCGGTTCAGGTCTTCGATATCGACGATTTCGAATTTGCACTGGAAGGCACGGCACAACTCTAAAGATCTGCCGGACACCAACCAAAAAGACGAACGGACCGGACTTCCCGGCTCGTTCGTCTTTTTGGTTGGTGCATGGCGCTTGGTTATTATTCCCGCTCGTAAGCGTACAAAATATCGTCCTGCTCCGCCAGATACGTGACGTTGAGCCGATAACCGTCGAGATACCACAGGTCCTTCTCTTCCATGTAGAACGTAATGCCTTCCGAATCCTGCGTCAATCCCGGATTGCTCGGCTCTTCCGTTGCAATTCCAAGCGAAAAGCCCGGATGAATATCGCTCGTGTTGCTGTATCTGGCATAAAACCGGACATAATCGCCAGATTGAAGTCCCAGCTCTTTTTTGTACCAATCCGCGGCCTGCTGCGTGATATTAAGACTCATCTCGCGTTCCCTCCTTCGCACAAGGTCGAAGCGGTATATCGCGCTTCGTTTATAGCTTTATCATACCCCACAACGCGCTTCGCGACAAACCTCACAGCGATTCTCCTTTTGTTTCCAAGCGCTCCTTTTCAGTTTTTCGTTGACTTTTTCTGAGAGACGGTGCTAAAATCGGGAGCATACGAGATCATTTGCGATCATCAAACCCAGGAAGGAGTGAATTCGATGTTAACGTTCAAGGAAAGTTTTGGCCTCACGTTCAAAGACGCCTATCGCCCGAAGTCTGCCCTTTCCGAACTTCATATCGATGAAGCTTCCGTCCGCCGTCTCTCGGCCTGCGCTCTCCTGCCTGTGAAGGCCTGAGATTCGCACCCGACAGACGAAAAAATGCGAACGATTGGCTTTATCCCATCGTTCGCCATATGAATCGTTTTTTTAAGCATATCGCGCGCCGCGGTATGCTTTTTTTGCGGTTTTCGCAAAAATGATTGGTAAATCCATCTTTGAGAAGAAAGGAAGTGATGGAATGTTTTCCGTCCTTCGCAATCTAGGCTGGTTCTTCCGGCAGGAAAAAAGACGCTACTTGATCGGGGTATTCTTCCTTGTGCTCGTCGGCGTGATCGAACTGCTTCCTCCGAGGCTGATCGGTATCGCTGTCGACGACATCGCCGGCGGATTGATCACCAGCGAACGGCTGTTCATGTACGTCGGCGGTATTCTCGGCCTGCTCGTCGTCATGTACGGCATTACGTACATATGGATGCGTCAGCTCTTCGGAGGCTCCAATCTGGTCGAGCGCCTGCTCAGAAGCCGCTTCATGGCCCATCTGCTCCGGATGACGCCTCCGTTCTTCGAGCGCAACCGGACCGGCGATCTGATGGCCCGCGCCACAAACGATCTGCGCGCCGTCGCCATGACCGCAGGATTCGGGATGCTTACGCTGACCGACTCCACGTTGTTCCTGCTTACCGTGCTGCTGGCCATGGGCTTTATCGTCAGCTGGAAACTCACTTTGGCCGCTCTGATCCCTCTTCCGTTCATCGCGATCGGCATGAGCATCTACGGCAAAATCATTCACCAGCGCTACACGCTGGCCCAGGATTCTTTCGGCGATATGAACGACCAGGTGCTTGAATCGGTTGCGGGTATCCGCGTGATTCGCGCCTATGTTCAGGAACGCCATGACGAGAAGCGCTTTTCGGATATCACAAACGACGTGTACAAAAAGAACCTGGCCGTAGCCAAAGTCGACGCGGTGTTCGAACCGTATATTCGGCTGTGCGTCGGGCTGAGCTATTTGATCGGACTGGCCTACGGGATCTATCTGGTGTTCCGCAGCGAATTGACGCTCGGCGACCTGGTTACGTTCAATATGTATCTCGGCATGATGATCTGGCCGATGTTCGCGATCGGCGAACTGATCAACATCATGCAGCGCGGCGGCGCTTCGCTTGATCGGGTCAACGAAGTCCTGTTTACCAAAGCGGACATCGAAGAACCCGAACATCCGGTCGATATCAAGCGTCCCGAATCGATCGAATTCCGGAATGTGACTTTCCGTTATCCGACTTCGACAGTCGATAATCTGGAAGAAGTCAGTCTGAAGCTGCTCGCCGGACAAACTTTGGGCGTTGTGGGCCGGACCGGCAGCGGCAAGTCGACGCTGCTCAAGCAGCTTCTGCACGAATATCCGACAGGTACCGGCGATATTCGGCTGTCCGACACCCCGATCCAAGATCTTGGCAAAGACCGGCTGCACAGCTGGATCGGTTACGTGCCGCAGGAACAAATCCTGTTCTCCAAAACCGTCCGCGAGAATATCCGATACGGCAAAAACGATGCGGATGAAAACGAAATTATGGAAGCGATCCGTACCGCCGCTTTCGAAGGCGATCTGGAAACGCTGTCCGACGGGCTTGAGACCCGGGTCGGCGAACGCGGCGTCTCGCTCTCCGGCGGTCAGAAACAGCGCGTCTCGCTGGCTCGCGCCTTTATCGCCGAACCGCAGATTCTGATTCTCGACGATGCCTTATCCGCCGTCGATGCACGCACCGAAGCGCGCATCATTCACAATATCCGGGAAAAGCGCGCAGGAAAAACGACGCTGATCTCGACTCACCGCCTGTCCGCCGTCGAGCATGCCGACCATATCGTCGTGCTGGAAAAAGGACGTATTGTCGAGCAGGGCACCCATGCGCAGCTGATTGCGCAGGGCGGCTGGTATCGCGAGCAGTACGACCGGCAGCAGGTGGAATCCAATCTCTCCTCCGAGGAGGTGCATACCGACCATGAACACTAATACCGGACTTCCCGAAGAAACGACAGCGGTGCCGAAAAAAAAGGCGGCCGCCCGGCTCTTCCGATACGCTCTAGGCGCAAAAGGCACATTCATTGCGGCAATTTTCGCTCTGTCGATCGGCGTCGGCGCCGAACTGGCCAGCCCTTTTATTGCCAAAACGATGATCGACGACCATGTGATGGGCATCGAAAATCCGTATTACGAAACAAGCGAATCCGGCGAAGGTACGGTCGCTTACCAGGAAAACCATTATAAACGCGGGGACCGTTTTGCCGCAGGCGAGACGCGCGGCGAAGAAGTCCACGTTCTGCAGGTCGGCCGCGGCTTCGTCTTCGTCGACGAAACGGTTCCGGTTGTCGAAGGAGACCGCAGCTTCGATAACGGAACACTCACGATCGAAACGGCAGGAGGCACGGTCTCGTATCCGGCGCAGCGGCTGTCCAAAGGGGAGCTGTTCAACTTCTACGAACCGGAAATCCCCGGCATCATGCGGCTGATTCTGCTCTACCTGCTGTTCCTCGCTATCTCGATCGCGATGGAATTCGGCAAGACCTACTGGCTGCAGTCGTCGGCGAATCGGGTCATTCAGAAACTCCGCCTGGATCTGTATGCGCATATCCAGCGGCTTCCGGTCCACTTTTTCGATAATCTGCCGGCCGGAAAAGTCGTCTCCCGAATTACCAACGATACCGAAGCGGTCAAAGATTTGTTTATCGCGGTCTTGTCCAATTTCACGACCGGCATTGTGTATATCACCGGTATTTATATCGCTTTATTTATTCTGGATCCCCGTCTGGCTGCGGTTTCGCTGTTTATCATCCCGCTGATCATCCTGTGGATTTATCTGTACCGCAAGATCGCAACCCAGTACAATACCATCATTCGTTCGCGTCTCAGCGAATTGAACGCGATCATCAATGAGTCTATTCAGGGCATGTCGATCATCCGCGTGTTCCGACGCGAAAAGCAGACGCGCGACGAGTTCGAAGAACTGAACGGCGATTACATGAAACACCAGAACAAAATGCTCAACTTGAACTCGCTCACTTCCCATAACCTGGTCAATGTGCTGCGCAACCTGGCGTTCACGGTCGTCATCTGGTATTTCGGTTCCTCGACGATCGGCGGCGCCGAATCTATCATTTCACTCGGCGCGCTGTACGCGTTCGTCGATATTCTGGGACGGTTGTTCCAACCGATTACCGGCATGATGAACCAACTGGCTGCGCTGGACTCGGCCATGGTCTCGGCGGGACGGGTATTCGAACTGCTGGACGAGCCGGGCGAAAACGTCACCGACGGCGGCATGACGCGTTACAAAGGCGATGTGGCTTTCAAAGACGTCTCCTTCGCCTACAAAAAAGACTATGTACTCAAAAATATCTCGTTCGAAGCGAAGCAGGGCCAAACGGTCGCGTTGGTCGGCCATACGGGCTCGGGCAAAAGTTCGATCATCAATCTGCTGTTCCGCTTCTACGATCCGCAAAAAGGCACAATTACGATCGACGGCCAGAGCGTACTGGATCTGCCGAAGCAGCATATCCGCCAGCACATGGGCATCGTGCTGCAGGACCCTTACCTGTTCACCGGCACGATCGCATCCAATGTGAGCCTGGGCGACGAGCGAATCAGCCGCGAACGCGTCAACGAAGCGCTTCGCGAAGTCGGTGCGGACAAGATTCTGGCCGATCTTCCGGGAGGTTTCGACGAACCGGTCGTGGAAAAAGGCAGCACGCTGTCCGCCGGGCAGCGTCAGCTGATCTCGTTCGCCCGTGCGCTGGCGTTCGATCCCGCCATCTTGATTCTCGACGAAGCGACCGCGAATATCGATACCGAGACGGAATCGTTGATCCAATCCGCGCTCAATGTACTTAAAAAAGGCCGGACGACGTTCGTCATCGCCCACCGTTTGTCGACGATCCGCAGCGCGGACCAGATTCTGGTGCTGCACCGCGGCGAGATCGTCGAACGCGGCAGTCACGACGAACTGATGGCCCACGGCGGCCGCTACTTCCAAATGTATCAGCTGCAGCAGGGCGGCGGCGATTCGATTACGCCGGTCACAGGCAAGCCGGAATCGGGCTTTGATGCCCGTCCGGCATTCGGCGGAGCAAGCGGAGATTAAATCGTATGACCTTTGCGCCTGATTCGGCGCGGAGCAAATAGCAAAAGAGCGTTCCCTTGTAGGGAACGCTCTTTTTTTGCAACTTCCTCCGCATCCGCTTTTCTTCCGGCTTCCGGATTCCGGATTCCCGCTCCCGCTCCCGCGGATGCCTTACTCCAGCAGCTTCGCGTCCGGTTTGCGATGCGGCCCGCCGACTTGTTCGGCTGTTACTTCGGTATACGCGCCGGTCAGGTAAGTGAATGCTTCGGCTTCGGTAATCACCTGCGGGTACAGGGAGCCGGGCTGCGGGGAAGAGACCGTATATCGGATCACCGCCCTGCCGTTCATGTAGGTGACTTCGCGAATATACAGCTCATATCCCGGATTCGGCAGCGCAACTTTCAAAGTGGCTTTGACTCTTCCGTCCGCTTCGGTCGTTATGGAGATCGCCATCTGCTCCCTCTCCTCTCTTGAACAATCGGGTTTTTATATCCAGGCGGATGAACTTAACGGCTATTATACACCATTTCGACAGGAGCATCAGGCCTCAAAAAAGGCTCTTCCCGTATTCGGGAAGAGCCTTTTGGCACAGAGACCCTTCGCTCAGCTGTGCGATTTAGCGCTTATTTCAACGATTTGGTATCCGTTACGGGTTTGGTTCCGCCGTTCTGTTCGGTCGTTACTTCGGTGTAAGTGCCGGTCAGATAAGTAGAAACTTCCACATCGGTAATTACCTGCGGATACATCATATCCGGATCGGGATTCGTTACCGTATATTGGATGATCGCTTTGCCGCCTTCGTATTTCACGCCGTCGATCTTCAACCCGTAGCCCGGATTCGGCAAGGAAGCTTTCAGCGTCGCTTTGACGCGTCCGTCCGCTTCCGTCGACGTTGTGACATTCACGCCGCCTTCTTCGGAACCCGCGTCGCTGCCGCCTTTGACCTTTTGGATAAACTCGACTGCATTATAGACCATTTGAGCCGCTTCCATACGGGTAATCGGATCTTGAGGACGGAATTCGCCATTAGCCGGAGACAGAATCCGCATGTTGCCGAGTGTCTGGATCGCATTCATATGCTCTTTCGTGAACTCGTTCTCATCTTCGAACACGATGAACATTTTCGTCGTCGGGTATTGGCCCGTCGTGTTGATGCCTTCGAGCAGCAGGCTGGCGAACGCTTCTCGGGTAATTTTGCCGTTTGCGGAGTCGCTTTTCGTGACCGTCTTGATCTGGTTGTGCAGAGCCGCTTCATAAGCCGGCGCATACCAGGCGTCGTTGTTGAATTTCGGGTCCGGCATATAGTCGACGCCCGGATCGGTCTCGAGGCCGAACGCGTTGACGATCAGCTGTACCGCCTGGGCATTGGTCAGGTCGACGGACGGGGCGAATCGGTCGGAACCGATCCCTTGCATGATACCTTTTTGCTGCAGCGATTCGACGATTTTGGCGTTTCCGGAATCGGATACGTCACTGAATGCCGATGCCGATGCGGCGAAAGCGAACGATCCTGCCATAACGAGGGCTGCACAAGCTTTAACTGTTTTTTTCATAAGGGCCACCTCTTTTTAGTTTGGGTTTGATTTTCTTATTCTCACTCTCCCAGACGGCACGCATTCGAAAAAGGTTGCAGCCCACGGACATTATTCGTCAAAATCCCCCCTACGCGCACGCCGCGCCTAAATTTCTTCCGGCGAACCGATTCCGAGCAGCTCCAGCGTCCAGCGCAGCCGCTGCGCCGTCAGCCGCGTCAGTTCCAGACGGATCTTCCGTTCCTGCGGAACTTCGGTCAGCACTTTGTTGTGGTGGTAGAACCGGTTGAACAGCTTGGCCAGATCCAGCGCGTAGCGCGCGATAGCCGACGGCTCGTGCCGCTGCAGCCCCCGCCGAAGCTCGGCCTCGTAATCGCACAGCCGCTTGAGCAGTTCCCAGGAAGCGTCGTCCCATACATACGCCTGTTCGTTTAACGGCTCCAACGGCGCCGATGCCGCTTCATGCCCGGGCACGCCCGCTTCCGCCTCCCCGGAACCGTTCGACGCAAGGCCGGCCGCTTGCGCTTTGCGGATCACGCTGCGCGCCCGCGCATGCGTGTACTGCACGTAAGGCCCGGTCTCGCCTTCGAACTGCACCGCTTCTTCGAGCGAAAAATCGATCTCGCCGATCCGGTTGTTTTTCAGGTCGCCGAACACGATCGCTCCGATTCCGACCGCTTCCGCGACAGCTTCGCGATCGTGCAGCAGCGGATTTTTGGTCGCCATGATCTCGGACGCGCGTGCGACGGCTTCGTCCAGCACTTCTTCGAGGAACACGACTTTGCCGCGGCGCGTGGACATTTTCTTGCCTTCGAACTTCATGAGTCCGAACGGGATATGCCGGCACTCTTCCGCCCAAGACCGGCCCATTTTGCGCAGCACCGCGAACACTTGGCGGAAATGCAGCGACTGCTCGGCGCCGACGACGTACAGCAGCTTTTCCGCGCCGAGCACGTCGTGCCGATACAGCGCCGTCGCCAGATCCCGCGTCGGATAGATCGTCGTCCCGTCGGACTTCAAGATGAGGCACGGCGGCATGCCTTCCTCGTCGAGCCGGACGACCTGGGCGCCGTCGCTTTCTTCGAGCAGCCCGCCTGCGCGCAGCTCCTCGACGACCGCGCCCATTTTATCGTTGTAGAAGCTCTCGCCCAGCACCTGGTCGAACGAGACGCCGAGCCGGTCGTACATCCGGTTGAATTCGGTCAGACTGACATCGACGAAATAGGTCCACAGCCGAAGCGCTTCTTCGTCCCCGCTTTCCAGCCGGCGGAACCAGTCGCGCGCTTCGATATCGAGGCTATGGTCCTGCTCCGCTTCGTCGTGAAAACGCACGTACAGATCCAGCGATTCGCGTATGGGCGACGCGTTCAGCCGTTCTTCGCTGCCCCAGCGCTTATATGCCGTAATCTGTTTGCCGAACTGCGTTCCCCAGTCACCCAGGTGATTGACGCTGATCGGGCGCTCGCCCGCCGCTTCGTACATCCGGTACAGCGCTGCCCCGATCACGGTCGAACGCAGATGGCCGACGCCGAACGGCTTGGCGATGTTCGGCGACGACAGATCGATCACGATCGTCCGCCCTTCCCCTTGAACGGCATGAAGTTCGGCCCGTTCCAGCAGCGCCTGCGCGTGCAGGCCGCGATCCAGCGCGAAGTTCACGTACGCCCCGGCCGCCGAAGCTTGCACGCCGGCAAGCGCAAAGCGCTGCGCCAGTTCGGCCGCGATCAGCTGCGGATTTTTGCGCAGCGTTTTGGACAGCGCGAAGCACGGAAACGCCGCGTCTCCCAATTTCATGTCGGGCGGCTGTTCGAGCAGCGCTTCCGCCGTCCCTTGCTCCCAGTCCAACAGCCTATCCAGCTCCGCCCCGATTTTCGATAATCTCATCTCTTTTGCCTCCTGCAAATTATTGTTATCCAAGTTATCTTCCGAAAAAGCATGCAAAAAAGCTCTCGTCTCCATAAAAGAGACGAGAGCTTTTGCTCCCGCGGTACCACTCTTATAGCCCAAGCGGCGTTTTGCGAACAAACGGGCTTGAACCTCTTGAGCGGCGGTAACGGTGCCGTAACCGGGCCATTCTACGCGGAAAGCCGGCGGCGCTCGGCCGCAGGCGTTCGTTCGAATCGCCGTCTCCCGGGTGCGCTTCTCCGATCGGTGCGGCGCCGGCTTTCACCGTCCCGGCTCGCTGCTTCCGCTGTGTCGATCGGATACTGTCCCGTTCATGGACATTCCTCGATAAGTCTTTTCGCCATTATAGAAGGTTGCCTCGCAAGAAGCAAGCGATATCGCTCAAAACGAATATTCGGACGGAGATGCTTTAGTCGGTTCAAGCATGGAACTTCGGTGTAATCTATAAAGCGTGATATTTGGTAGTTTCCGTATTTTGACCTTTTTAACCTACATCAGAGGAGGAATTACTAATTTGAGAGCGAGACCTATTTGGCATGCCGCTTGGCTCACGATGTTGTCCTGCATGCTGCTGCTGACGGCGTGCACGCCGGAGTCGAGATCTTCGTCCGGAGCGCCGACGACCGGAACGTCCGGCGACGGAGCGGCCCAGGAAAAAGTGACGATCGATTTCTGGACTTTCTGGGGTTCCGAGACGCGCCGTCCCATCATCGAGAAAATCATCGAAGACTTCAACAGCTCGCAGGACCGCATCGTCGTGAAACACACTTATCTGCCTTTCGGCGATATCTGGACCAAGAACCTGGCTTCGATCGCGGCCGGCACTCCAGCCGACGTCATCGTCAACGATTATGCCGACGTCAACCTGCGGGCCAGCAAAAACCAAAACACCAACTTGACGGCATATTTGCAGCAGGATGATATCGAGAGCCGGTTCTATCCGGAACTTTGGAACAACGTGCTGTACAACGACGAGGCGTACGCGCTTCCGTTCAACACCGATACGCGTCTGCTTTACTATAACAAGGAAGCGTTCCGCGAAGCAGGACTCGACCCGGAGCAGCCGCCGCAGACTTGGGCCGAGCTTGAAGAGTACGCGCAGCAGCTGGACAAGAAAGCCGGAGACACATACGAACGCGTCGGCTTTTACCCGCTGTGGGGCGACTTCGGCGTCGACAGTTGGCTGATCAACGGCGACGCGGGCAATGGCTACTTCGGAGAAAACGACGAGACGACGATCGATACGCCGGGCAAAGTCGCTACGCTGGAATGGCTGAAATCGTGGCAGGACCGCCTGGGCCGCCAAACGGTGGACGCGATCAAAGCCGACTTCGGAAGCGGCGTCAGCGATCCTTTTATCTCCGGCAAAGTGGCCATGTATATCCAGACCGGCACGTATAACACGCAGATCGAAGAGTTCGGCCAGGATCTCGATATCGGCGTGGCGCCTATCCCTGAACGCGAAGAGGGTTCGGGCCATTGGAGCAGCGGCGGCGGCTTCGTCGTCGAAATCCCGAAAGGCGCCAAACATCCGGACGAGGCCTGGGAGTTTATCAAATATCTGACCGACGTCGACGCGCAGAAATACTGGGCGATGGAGAACTTCGACAATGTCTCGAATATCGAAGCGGCCGAAGATCCGGAAGCGAACAAAAACGAGGTCTACAAAGCTTCGGTCGAAAATCTGGTCAATACCAAAGTGTTCCAGGTCCCGCTGAGCGCTTCGGGCTACAAAGACCTCATCAATCCGCATATGGACGCCGTGTTCCTGGACAAGGAGACGCCGCAGCAGGCTTTGCAGCAGGCACAAAAAGACGTCCAATCGCTCATGAACAAAAACAAGTAACTTTTCGCTTTGCACGCACCTGACGGGAGCCGCTCCGGATTCGACCGGACAGCGGCTCCCTTACCCTTTTTACGCAAAGGAGGCCTGTATGAAAACGCCCGCGAGAACGCTGACACCCACTGCCCCAAAAAAGAAAAGATCCAAACTTGCACGCCGCGAAGAACTGCAGGGCTACCTGTTCATCTCGCCTTGGCTGATCGGACTGTTCGGCATTACCCTGTTTCCGATGCTGTTCTCGCTGTACGGCAGCTTCACCAATTACGACGTGACGTCGCGCATGGACTTTATCGGAGTCGGCAACTACATGCGTATGTTCACGGAAGATCCGCTGTTCTGGAAATCGCTGTACAATACGCTGTATTACGTCGCCTTTATGGTGCCGCTGACAACGATCGGATCGATTCTGCTGGCGCTGATGCTCAACGAGCGAATCGTCGGCATGCGCTTTTTCCGCACGATCTATTATCTGCCGGCCGTTCTGTCGGGCGTCGGCGTCTATTTTCTATGGATTCAGCTGCTGAACCCTTCGACGGGCCTAATCAACACGATGCTCGGTTGGGTCGGCATTCCCGGTCCGGCCTGGCTGAGCGATCCGATGTGGACCAAGCCGGCTATCATCTTGATGAAAATGTGGAGCGTAGGCGGCGGCATGCTGCTGTACCTGGCCAGTCTGCAGGGCGTTCCGTCGCAGCTGTACGAATCGGCCAAGCTCGACGGCGCATCCGCGTTCCGGCGCTTTTTCCATATCACGCTGCCGATGATCTCGCCGGTCATCTTTTTCGATGTCGTGACGAGCTTCATCGGCGGATTCCAGATTTTCCAGGAAGGTTACGTCATGACCGACAGCGGAAGCGGAGGCCCGATGGGCTCGCTGCTGTTCTATAACCTGTACATGTGGAATCAGGCGTTCCAGCTGTTCGATATGGGCTACGCGATGGCGATGGCCTGGGTGCTGTTCGTGATCGTGCTTATTCTGACGCTGATCAATCTTCGGATGTCCAAACGCTGGGTGTACTACGAAGGAGGCGAAGATTGATGAAAAAGCGCTCGGCGCGCGATACGCTGATTTTTATGCTGCTGTCTGCCGGAAGCCTGCTGTTCCTGCTGCCGCTGTGGTGGATGATCGCCACGTCGCTGAAGTCGCCGCAGGAGATCGCGCAGTATCCGCCGACTTTTATCCCGAACACCTTCCATTTCGAGAACTACATCCATACGTGGCAGGCGGCTCCGTTCACCCTGTACGCGTTCAACACGCTGATGCTGGCCGCTTTCGCGGTAGCCGGCAGTGTGCTCGTTAATTCGTTTATCGCTTACGGGTTTGCGCGCATCGCTTTTCGGGGCAAAAAGTTCTGGTTCTCGGTCCTGCTCGCCACGATGATGATTCCCGGATTCGTCACGCTCATTCCGCAGTACGTGCTGTTCTCCAAGCTGCATTTGGTCGGCACGTATTATCCGCTGATCATCCCGCAGTTTCTCGGCAGCGCCTTCTACATCTTCATGCTGCGGCAGTTCTACTTGAGCATCCCGCGGGAACTGAGCGAAGCGGCCAAGATCGACGGGGCGAACCATCTGTACATCTGGGCGAGAATCGTGATTCCGCTGTCCAAGCCGGCGTTGGCCGCGATCGCGGTATTCGCTTTTAACGGCGCGTGGAACGATTTCCTCGGCCCGCTGCTCTATGTCAACGACGAGGTGCTGTACACGCTGCAGATCGGTCTCCAGTCGTTCCGGGGCAGCGTGCAGACGCAGTGGAATTACCTGATGGCAGGTTCGGTCATCGTCCTGCTGCCGGTCATCGTGCTGTTCTTCCTGTTCCAGAAATATTTTATCGAAGGCATGAATCTGACGGCCGGCACCAAAGGCTGAACCTATTGAACTTTGTACGTAAAAACTCCGGCGGAAGAAAGTTCTTTCGTCGGTTTTTTTGTGCTGAAAATGACGAGAAATACGGCAAAAAGACCGCCTCCGCAAGGAGACGGTCTTCGGTCAAACCCGGACGGGGACTCGCGGCTTAAGCGGCCACCAGAATGCCCCGGCAGATGCTGGCGCATTCGCGGCAGACGCGGACGCATTCCTGGCAGTGCTCGTGCGGATGCTTCATGCACTCTTCGGCGCAGGCATCGCAGGCTTTGGCGACCAGTTCGCAAATTTCGGCGACGAACGGGCTATTGCGCGTCATTGCTTGAATCGCGACCCCGCACAGATCCGCGCATTCGCGGTCGAGGCGCAGACATTCGCGAAGCTCGAAAATATCGAGCCCTTTCAGGCTCGAAACATAGCTGACGTTGCAGACGTTCATGCAGCGGATGCAGGCGTCGATACACTCTTTGTATGTAGTCACGGTCATGTTGGTCATGTTGTTTTCCTCCCGGTGTATGGATGAGGCCCGATGGCCCTTGATAGCTACCATTACCCGAAAAATGACAAAATTGAAACCCTTTCGGCCTGCCTGCCGCTTCGCTTATTCGCTTGGTTCCGCCGCCGATTCGCCTGCCGCTTCCAACGCTTCAAGTTTGAGGCGCAGTTCCGATGCCGAAAAATGCTCGCCGATAAACACGGCCGTATCGTCCAATTCTCCCTGAGGCGTTACTTTAATAAAGTCGAGCTCCCGGAAAGCGTATTGGAACAAAAAACGGCTTGCCGTATCGGAAAAAGTCAGCAGCCCTTTTGCCCGGTAAATTTCGCGCGGAAGTTCGCCGATCAAAGCTTCAAACCGTTCGCTGTCGACGGGACCGGAAAAGCGATACGTATACGAAGTTACATGTCCGTGGCTTGAACCCAGCATATTCAGGCCGCCCGACGGCGTACGCCGCAGCGGACCTTGTTCGGCTCTCGCTTCCGCAAATCCCGTGCCGAGCAGCAGGTTCAGATCGGTCTCGCACCGGATCGTGCGAATGACCGGCGCATAGGCGTTCCATACCGCAATGGCGGCTTCCAGTTCAAGGGCTTCGTCCTCGCTTACCCGGTCGATCTTGTTCAAAAGAATCGCCGAAGCGCAGCGAATCTGGTCCTGCATCAGCGCATACGTGCGCCCGCCCAGGTTACGGCGCATCTCCAACAGGTGGGCGGCATCGGCCACCGCAATCAATCCTTGGATCGCGATCCCGGCATACATCGACGTTTCGGTCGCGGAGTCGAGCAGGTCGATCGGATTGGCGGCACCGGTCGCTTCGATCAGAATCACATCCGGCCGGTCGCGCTCGACCAGCAGGGCAAGTTCGCCGGCCAGGTCTTCGCGCACCGTACAGCAGATACAGCCTCCCAACAGTTCGGAAGTCGGCACCTCCGATTCGACAAGCAGCCCGTCAAGATTGACGTCGCCCAATTCGTTGATAATTACGCCGGGCTTGAGTCCCTGACTCTGCCAATGGGCGACCAGCCGCTGAAGCAGCGTCGTCTTGCCGCTGCCGAGAAAGCCGGTCAGCAGGTAGACGGGTATCTCGTTTTGCATCTGTACAACCTCCTGTATCGATCTTGTTTACAAATGAACCATCCGATGATTGAGTCTACTACAGCCGGCAGGGAAGCGCAACGGTTCCATAGAAGGCCGCGGTTTCTTTAACGAACATTCGGCAGGCAGCCAGGATCGGAAAAGCCCAACCGAAACGCGATACACTCGCGTCCCGGTTGGGCAGGTTTTGAAAAATCCGACAAACTGCTTCTATTCGGCCGATACCCGCACCAGCTGACGGCCGACCGCTTCGCCTTTCAGAATCAGGTCCAGCGCATCCGGCAGCTGTTCAAGCGTCAGCTCGCGCACACCATACTCGAATACGGCATCCGGTTTCCAGTCCGCCGCCAGCTTGTTCCAGACTTCCAGCCGCAGCGGAAGCGGACACTGGACGGAATCGATACCTGCCAGCGTAACGCCGCGCAAAATGAATGGGTGGACGCTTGTGCCGAAGTCTCCGCCTCCGGTCAAACCGGACAAGGCCAGAACACCCCGGTAACGGATCGATTTGAGACGCTCGCCTGCACCGGCTCCGCCGACAGGATCGACGATCGCAGCCCATGCACTTTTGCCAAGCGGGCCTTGGGACGGCACCTGCGCTTCTTCGCGCGAGATCGTATGCGAAGCACCCAGCCGTTTCAGCATATCCCACTCATGCGGCTTGCCGCTGCTTGCTGTCACTTCAAAACCAAGTTTGGCCAAAATGGCGACGGCAACGCTGCCTACGCCTCCCGAAGCCCCGGTGACCAACACAGGTCCGCTTTCCGGCGTGATGCCGGCGCCGAGGATCGCTTCGACCGACATTCCGGCCGTGAAGCCGGCCGTTCCGAGAATCATGGCTTCACGGGGCGTCAGACCTTGCGGCAGCTTGATCAGCCAATCGGCCGGCACTCTGGCCTGCTCGCTGTAGCCGCCAAAGTGCGAAACGCCCAATCCGTAACCGGTACACAGTACCTGATCGCCTGCCGCAAAACGCTCGTCTTCCGAAGCGATCACTTCCCCTGCCAGGTCGATCCCGGGGATAAACGGATATTCGCGTACGACGCGCCCTTCCTTGATACTGGCCAATCCGTCTTTGTAGTTGACATCGGAATACTGCACACGCACGAGCACTTCGCCCTGCGGCAGATTTTCCGAAGTCAATGATTTAAGCGTACCTGTCACTTTGCCTTCCGATTCTTCCAGCCAAAAAGCGCGGAATGTTTCTGTCATCTTGCTCTCCTCCAATACAATTCTATACGGCCGGATATCGCCGGGCCGATCTTCTTTTATCCTAACCCAATGCCGCTTCCGGTTCCAGCCGCCAAGGAAGCTTCTCCTTAAGCGACGCAAAGCGGCCGGTAGGTCACCGGCCGCTCGGCTATCGCGATGGAGCTGAGGATCAAGCGGACTCACGCTTATAGATCCGGATGTTCATGTTTGGCTTTGAGCCGGTTCCAGCGCAGTTCCACTTCACGTTCAAAATCTCGCAGCGCGGCTTCGTTTTCCGGTTTCAGCAGGTGGCGCGTCTTGCCCATTCGCTTCAACCAGTCCGTTACCGGAACCTTTTTATTTTTCTCTTCGGGATTGTAAGTGATGGCCGTGATCCCCTGCTCGACTTCATACAAAGGGAAAAAGTTCGAGCTCACGGCAGCATCGACGATATTGGCCCCTTGGCCGTCCGGTGACAGCCAGTTCAGCGGACAGGCGATCAGAATCTTGCCGTAGACAAGTCCGACATTCTGGGCATACCAATACGCTTTGGCCGCCTTTTTGACCAGATCCTGCGGATACGCTTCGCTCCCCGTGAATACATAAGGGATATTCGTGGCCGCCATGATCTGCGCCGTATCCTTATGATGGAACGACTTGCCCTGTTGGGCTTGGCCGACACCCGAAGTCGAGGTCCGGTGGCCCAGCGGGGTGGAATACGACAGCTGCGCTCCCGTGTTCATATAACCTTCGTTATCATATTCGACGATAATCATGCGGTGTCCGCGCAGCGCGGCGCCGATCGCGGGGCCCATGCCGATATCCATCCCGCCGTCGCCTGTAACCATAACGAAGGTAAAGTCTTCCTGCAGTCCGAAGGCTTCGAATTCGCCGCGGCGCTTGCGCTCCCAGAACATTTCGACAAGGCCCGACAGCGTCGCCGCCCCGTTCTGGAACAGATTATGCAGATACGTGGCTTTATGCGAAGAATGCGGATAACCGGTTGTGGTAACCATCGCACAGCCCGTATGGAACAAAGTGACGATGTCGCCTTCGATTCCTTTGAAAAACAGTTCCAGTCCCGAAAAAATACCGCAGCCGGGACAAGCTCCGTGTCCGGGCGCCAGACGTTTGGGCTTCTTCGTCAGGGAACGGAGCGGAGGGATCTTGACGGCCAATTTACCCGTTGCCGGATTGGGCGTCACCGTAATCAGGCCGGTCTTGAGATCATCGAAATTCAGCGGCTTCAGCAGGCGTTTCGGCGACTGCAAAGGATCGCCCGGCGTATGGCCGTAGAAATCGAACGGCACATCCACTTCGTTTCGGGCCGCCGCTTCGATCGCCAGGTCAAAGAAATGGCGGCCGTCTTCGGCCCGGAATTCTTTGCCGCCGAGTCCGTACACGCGTCCCACTACCTGAATATCACGGTTACCGTGCGTAAACAAAGCGGCTTTGACTTCGTTCAGCATATTGCCGCCGTGGGCGCCGCAGGAATCCGCGCGGTCGCCTACGGTGATGGCCCGAACATGCTTGAGCGCTTCGGCGATCTGCCGCTGCGGGAACGGCCGGATCAGGTTCGGTGCGATCGAACCGGCTTTGACTCCTTTTGCGCGCAGCCCGTCCACGACATCCTTGATACTTTCCGAAGCGGAATTCATGACGAATACGGCGACTTCGGCGTCGTCCATCCTATACTGGTCAAGCACCGGATACTCGCGTCCGGTCAGTTCCGTATACTCCGCGGAAATCCGTTCAAATACGGCTTCCGCTCGGTACATCGCCTGCGACATCTGATAGCGGTTGTTGATATAGTCGGGTTCGTTCATATAGGGACCGATCGTAATCGGATTCTCGCGATCAAGCGCGTCGGCGAAGCCTTGCGGAGGCTTCTCGCCGACGAACGCCATGACGTCGGCGCGGTCTTCGAACGTCTGGACGCGGCGCTTCTGGTGCGAAGTGAAATACCCGTCGTAGGCGACCATCACCGGCAGACGCACTTCCGGATCTTCGGCCAGCTTGAGCGCCATCAGGTTCATATCGTACACGGCCTGCGGATCGCGGCACATGAGGATAGGCCAGCCCGTATTCAAAGCGAAGTACAGATCGGAGTGGTCGCCGTGAATATTCAGCGGTCCCGAGACGGAGCGGCAGACCAGGTTAAGCACCATCGGAAAACGGGTGCCGGACTGCACCGGCATCTGTTCGAGCATATACAGATACCCCTGGGCGCTCGTCGCATTGAATACCCGGCCTCCGCCGGTCGATGCGCCGTAACAGATCCCGGCGGAGCTGTGTTCGCCGTCAGACGGCACAAGACGGATTCCGTGTTTGCCTTCCGTTTTCATCAGATCTAAATGCTGCGCCACTTCGGTCGAAGGGGAGATCGGAAAATACCCCATAATATGATAGTCGATCTGGTGAGCCGCATAAGCGGCCATTTCGTTGCCCGATTCATACACCATACGCTGCTTCACGCGTTCGTGCCGAACTTCTTTGGAATAATCGATTGCCATGCGTTTTCCTTCCTTTCCTGTCGGCTGCTATCAGGCTTCAACAAAATCGAAGCGCTGTTTCACCCGGTTTGCGGCGGCGTATCCTTCTTCTTCGAGCATGCGCGACAGCGAATCGGTCGGACAGGCTTCGACGCATTTGAGACAACCCTTGCAGTATTGATAATCGATCCCCTGCAGGAACATCTGCATCCGGCCGCGTTTATCCGGCTGTTCTTCCCAGACGAAGCACAGATCGGGACAAGCCGTATCGCACTGCGCACAATGGATACAAGTCGCCGGATCAAACGCCGGCAGTATGCCCGAACGCGAGATACTGAGATCTTTCAGCAGACTGCTTCCGGGCGTCACGACCATACCGCCCAGCGGTTGGTTCAGGTAGCCGAACGGACTTTCCGGTGCTGCGGCGGCAGCCGATTCTTCCGCGGCAGGCGCCGCACTTTCCATTGTCCGGATTTCCGCATAACCGCGTTCGAACACGCGTATCGCCTGCCCCACCGCCTGCGGATATTTTTTGCCGAGCGATTTGGCGATTACGTCTTTCATGAATGCCGGGTCGAGGAATCCGCACAAACGGAACAAACCGCCCAGCATGGCCATGTTCACCTTATTCTTCTCTTCCATGGCAATCCGCGTCGCATCGAGTACCGCGACCCTGCAGCCGCGTACATCCGATTCTTCGATGATCCGCTGCGCGGATTGCGCCGAATTCACCAAAATCATGCCGCCCGGCCGAATTCCGGAAGCGGCTCCTGCTGCCAGCAAAGCTTCATGAAAAATACCGACCACATGAGGATGTTCGATCGGCGATGTATCGCGAATCGGCGTACCGAACTCGCAGAAACGGATATGCGCTTTAACCGGCGATCCTTTTTTCTCCGAACCGTACGACGAGAAACCCACTCCGTCCACGTCCGCTCCGACGATCCCGGCTTCGGCCAGCATCTTGCCGGCCAGATTGGCTCCGAGTCCCCCGATCGATTCCAGACGGATTTCGAAAAAGCCGAGTTGATTGACTTCAGGCAGTACCGTCACACTTTTTCCCCCTCCGTATTTTATTTTTAAATTTAACAATTTACATGGTGTATCACTGTAACAAAAATCACAAACTTGAGGATACGAGGGAGAATCGGCAACAAAAAGCGGGATCTCCCCGAGGAGATCCCGCTTGCTAACCTACTTATTCTCAAAATTCAGCTTTCTTCCGAAAATTCCATTTCTTCCATATAGCGATCGATAAGCCCCTGTTTGAGCTTCCAGGCCTTTTCGCTGATATTGACCCGATAAATTTCCGGATTCAACTTGCGCAGATACTGCGGCCAAAACTGCTTCAGTTGGGAAACGTGATACTCGCGAATCTCGTCCAGCGAAGGCAGCTTGTACACAAGGCGTCCTTCTTCAAAGACCGGTACCAGCATCGCTTGGGCATCGTAATCTTTGATATGACGGCGAATATAGGTATGCAGCGGATTGAACAGCTTCAACTGCTTGCCTTGACGCGGTTCGTCTTCGTCCGTGAAACAGATATAATCTGCTACCGCTTTGCCGGTTGACCGGTCAATGATCCGATAAACGTCTTTTTTGCCCGGTGTAGTGACTTTCTCCGGATTGGCGGAAATTTTGATCGTCGGCTGCATCGTTCCGTCGACTTCGCGTTCAACCAGTTTGTACACGCCGCCAAGCGAAGGCTGATCGTGCGCCGTAATGAGCTGCGTGCCAACGCCCCAGACATCGATACGGGCATCCTGCGTTTTCAGCTCGGTAATCGTATTTTCGTCGAGGTCGTTCGAAGCGACGATCTTGACGTAATCCAGACCCGCTTCGTCCAGCATCTTACGGGCTTCGATCGACAGATAAGCCAGGTCACCGCTGTCCAACCGGATCGAATTCAGCCGTTTGCCCCGCTCTTCCAGCTTCTTGGCCGTACGGATCGCATGGGGAACACCGCTTCTGAGCGTATCGAACGTATCGACGAGCAGCGTCGAACCGTCCGGCAGCACTTCGGCGTATTTATCGAAAGCTTCCTGTTCGCTCGTGAAACTCTGCACCCAGGAATGCGCGTGTGTGCCTTTGGTCGGAATACCGAAGCGTTTGCCCGCCATCATGTTCGAAGTGGCGTGGAAGCCCGATACATAGGCGGCCCGTGCGCCCCAGACTGCGGCATCCGCTTCCTGTGCCCGCCGTGTCCCGAATTCAAGCAGCATGTCGCCGTCGGCCGCTTGTTTGATCCGGGCCGCTTTGGTTGCGATCAGCGTCTGGAAATTCATAAAATTGAGCAGGGCGGTCTCGACCAGTTGGGCTTCGAAAATCGACCCTTCTACGCGCACCAGAGGCTCATTTGGAAAGACGAGCGCCCCTTCGCGCATGGAATGGATATTTCCGGAGAAACGGAACGTCCGCAGCTCATCCAGAAAACGGGGATCGTAATTTTCTTCCTGTTCCGACAAATAACGAAGATCGTCTTCATGGAACCGAAGATTCGATACGTAATCCACAATCCGCTCCAACCCGGCAAATACCGCATAACCGTTGCCGAACGGCAGCGTGCGAAAATAAGCTTCGAAAACCGCTTTATGCTTGGCCGTACCGTTCATCCAATGCGCGTACATCATATTGATCTGATACTTGTCCGTATGTAAAGCCATTCCAAACGTTTCCATACCGTCTCCTCCTTCAATCCGCGTCGGCACAGAGGCCGCGTCCCAAATTTTGTTCGCTTTGAGGCGCGGTGCCCGTACCTTTGTCGATCCTTCCGCTGCATCAAAATTGTGGCTCTTGTTCAGCCGGTTACGATTTGGGCGCCGAGGCTGTTTTTGAAATGCTCCAGAGCCCATACATGTCCCGCCGCATTGAAGCTCGCGACGGCATCTTCATGTACGATGATCTCAAACCCCAGGTTATAGGCATCGACCGCCGTATGCAGTACACAAATATCCGTGCATACCCCGATCAAGTGAACTTCCTTAATGCCCCGGGTTCGGAGTCGAAGCTCCAGGTCGGTACCCGCGAATGCACTGTATCTCGTTTTATCCATCCAATGGATCGACGACTCATAAACGGTATAAAGATCTTTCAACCCGCCGTACAATTCGCGTCCCGCGGTGCCGCGGATATTGTGCGGCGGGAACAAAGCCGTCTCCGGATGATAAGGGTCATTTTCTTCATGCAGGTCGACAGCCATCACCGTATAATCGCCGGCCGACACAAAATTTTCGGTCAGTTCGACCATTCGCTGTTCGATCGCGATTGCGGGCTCCCCTGCCGGAAGGCTGCCGTCTACAAAGTCGTTTGTATAATCGATGACAATAAGGGCTTTCATCGCAACTCCTCCTTGTCGTTGGGCGAATCAGGAATAGATCGACAGTCTTGGCACATTATCCAAAAAGCGGTACAGTTGAGCGGGCCGCTGCGAATATTGGTTCGAGCTGACCGGAGCCCCGCTTTCGTCGCGCACTTCTTCAAGGATGCCTTTGCGGCTGCGGGTCGAAGTGATTTTGCGGATAAAGTTCGGCTCTTCGAAATCCGGAACTACCGCTTTGATCACTTGATACAATTCGCTAAGCGTAAATTCCTGCGGCAAAAACTTGCGTGCGATCGTCGTATGCAGCATTTTCTCCTGGATTCTCCGATAAGCATCGGCAATAATATCCCGGTGATCGAAACCCAGGTCCAGTTCGTCCAGTGCTTCTTCGATCGTGAACAATCCCACTTCTTCGGCATCGTCCGCTGCCTGGCGTTTCTCAAGCACTTCCTCTTCCACCAGCGCGAAGAAAGCGTGCGAGATAATCCAACCTCTCGGATCGCGCCCGGGATTGCTGTACACGCTGAGATATTCCAGATGGCGTCCGACTACGCCGGTTTCTTCCTTCAATTCGCGCATCGCCGTTTCGTACAACGATTCGTCGTCGCGGGAGAATCCTCCCGGAAGCGCCCATTTCCCTGCATAAGGCCAAGCCCGGCGCCGGATCAGCATGACGCGAAGCTCCCGAAGAGGAAGCGTCTTGGTCACCGTCTTGCGCTCGCGCTTGGTCAGCGTGAACATCACAATGTCCGCCGGCGCACCGTCGGGCGTCCGATATTTCTTGGCATCGTAATGGACTTGTTCATTCGGTTGGTTTGATCCGTTCTGTTCGTTCATCAGCATCACCATCGCAGCATTTGATAAAATCGGTTTACTCAAGTTTCGAATATGATATTATCATTATGACACACTCGATTTATTTGTCAACCCCGCTCTGCCGAATTGTTCGAAGGTCCAGCCCCATCTGATACAAGTCGACAGGTTCCCCTTCGATGATCAACGCTCCGCGCATGATGCCTTCAAGTTTGAAGCCGATCGAACGATACAGCCGGTAAGCACGCTGATTCGGAGCCTGAACGGTCAGCTCGGCCCGAAGAATATGACGGCGTACCGCCCATTCGAACAGTTCTTCGAACAACCGCCTGCCCAGTCCCTGGCCGGTATACGACTCCAGAATTCCGATGACTACGTAAACCGTATGCTGATTGCGCCTGACTTTGCCGCCCGTAGCTTCCAGATATCCGACGACCTCCCCTTCGTTCTCGGCCACAAGCATCAGCGAATTCGAGCTGCGCAGCAGCGAGCGAATCTGTTCGAGCTGATCGCCTTCGGTCATTCTTCGTTCGCCCGGTTCGTACAGCATCGAAGTCGTTTCGCGGTCGAGCTGCTTTTTCATGGCCAGAAGCTTCCGGCTGTCTTTGAGTTCGACTCTCCGAACTTGGGTCTGCAGCCCGCTCTCCATGCCGCGGACGACTGACGGAGAGCCTGAGCTTTCCTCCAACGCCTCCAGCATCAGCCGGTCGACCCGCGGCATCCCTTCCGGCTGCTCGCCGCGGAGCCAACAGTCGGCGTAGTAATCCGGTTCTACCGACGCAATCCGAAATCCGGAACGCTGATAAGCTTGCAGCAGCTCCGTCTCCCAGTTCCCCGTATAGGCGGTCAAACGACGGACACCGGACCTGCGCAGTTCCCCGCATACTTTTTGGAGCAGGCGTACAAAACGGGCGTCAGATCCGTCATCCCAATGTACGGATGCCGCATTCATGATTTCCGCTTCTTCGGCTCCCACCCTCAAAAAACCTACGGCGGCCGTGACGGTATCTTCTTCGCCCGCCGTCCACCACTGCGCTTCATGCAGATACGTTTCAATACGCCATTCCAGCGGATCGCCCCGTTTCAGCAGTTCTTTGTCCAATCGGTCCGGCTGCGGTTCATATGCAATTTTCTCGTGCTCTTCTGCTTGATTCCTGTCCATACGGCCGCTCCTCTGCGATCGTCGTTATTGATTTCCAAAAACAAAAAAAACGCGGAAGATAATCTTCCGCGTCTGTTCGGCCCTTAGACGGGTCAGCCGCAGGAAGAAGGCGGGCTGTCGGCTCCTTTTTCCACAGCGATCTTCTCGGATACCGTGGAATGAATAGCCGAGATAATCATTTGCAGCAGACCGTTGATTTCGACCTGTCCTTCCTGATAGTCGCCGACGATCGGAATTGCGTCGAGCTCTTCCTGCAGCTCGTTTAGTTCTTCTTCGATAAGAGCCGCCATTTTGGCATTTTTCATCGCTTCGAACGCCACAACTTCTTTCTGCTTCTTTTTAATCGTCGCGATCAAGGTTTGAATCCGTTCGTGTCCCTGGATTTGGCGTTCCGCCTGTTGGAAAATCCGTACTTCTTCGCTGGAAGTCAACATCCCCGCGAGCTCGCGGGTCTTGACTTGAATATCGCTGCGATTCCAAAGCCCTGCCGGAGCACCGGCTTCCGTATATTGGCCTGGGAATTCCGCCCCTTCTTGCCGTGGATCGTTCATCTTCTCGTGCCTCCCTGCTCAATTTGCACTGCATGTTGTCCGATGTACTCTATATGGCTAGGCCCGTTTTGCCTTCGCTGCCGCGGCCCGGTCGTTGTGTCGCGTTAATCCGTACCTATCCGTGATTTTTGTCGGGTACGATAGAAAATTATAACATACCGCACCCTTTCGTTCCATTCGTTTTCCCCGCTGCCTCTTTTTTCGCTTTGTTCTTTTTTGCAGCCTCTGTCTTATTTCTGCGGTATACTTAAAAAGCAAACCAAAGGCCGATTCGAATATAGACCCGGATCCGGCCGATATACAGGAGGAACTTTGTTGAACAAGAAACGCTTGCCCCTTTCTCTGACCGCCGCTTTGATCAGTGCTTCGATCCTGCTGCCGGCCGCGCCGCATACGGCTTCGGCCGCCGCTTCCGACGCTTCCGTCATTGCCTCCATTACCGCTTCCCTGGAACAAAAAAAGCCTACATTCGTTCTCGATATGAGCCGGAGCCAATTTGCACGCGTAAACCGCCTGCTGGACAGCGCGGCAGTCAAATCCGAGCCGTATACGCGTTATACGCTTGATCGGATCCAGACGCGGGCCAAGATTAAAGGTTCCAAAGCTTCGGTTACTTTTTCCGCCTTGTATCTGGAGAGCAAACAGCAGGCCGATTATGTAACTGCCCAAGCCAAAGCGACGCTGAAGACGATTATCAAAACGGACATGAGCCAGGACGAGAAAGTCAAAGTCATTCATGATTATATCGTGACGCGCCTGGCCTACGACGAATCGCTGACACGCTATTCGGCTTACGAAGGTCTGACGCAAGGTACGACCGTCTGCCAGGGCTATACGCTGCTCGGCTACCGGATGCTGACATTGGCCGGAATCGAAACGCGTATTGTCGAAGGCGATGCCGACGGAGTCAGCCATGTTTGGAACAAGCTTAAACTCGACGGACGCTGGTACAATCTCGATATGACCTGGGACGATCCGACACCCGACCAAAAAAACGAAATTTCCTATACCTATTATCTGGTAAACGATAAAACGCTTGATCGCAATCACAACTGGAAGAAAAACAATGTTCCGGCCGCCGTCTCCGACTACCGCTCCCTGCTTGCCAAAAAAGCGGAAACGAGCAGTCAGCACCGCAACCTGCTGGATGCGATCGGAGGCGAAATGACCTCTACTACGGCTTCGCTGCAAAAAAAGGTACTCGCGGCGATCGACAATCAAACAGCCGACTTGGAAGTTATGCACGACTTCGGTTCTTTGTCACCCAAAAGCCAACTGGATCGGATTATGAAAGCCTGCCTCGACACTCCGGTCAGCGAAGTGAATTTTGCTTATAAAGTCGCCAGCAACGGCACAGCGATTATCCGGTTTTCTTTCACGTACTGATTCCACACATCTTTTCAAACGCAAAAAAGGACTGCCCAAGGCAGTCCTTTTTTATTCGAAACCGAAAGATTCTTAGTCGATGATTTCGGCCGTGTCGCCGGTCTTCGCCAATACTGCATTGGCTTCGTCCGTATCGATATGCATATCGAGCGCGAACGAATCGGATACGCGCGCGAGTACATTTTCAAATACAACGCCGCGAGCGCCGCCAAAGCGGACTTTCAGCATTTGCTTGTCTTGAATTCCCCATTTTTCCGCGTCGGAAGTATGGAAATGAATATGACGGGCCGCGACGATGACGCCTTCTTCGATCTGCACTTCGCCAGCCGGTCCTTTGATCGTAATTCCCGGTGTTCCGTCAATGCTGCCGGATTCGCGAACAGGAGCCTTCACGCCAAGCGCGAACGAGTCGGTTTGCGAAATTTCCAGCTGGGTAGCCGGGCGGGCGGGCCCGAGAATACGGACTTTCGGAAACGTGCCTTTGGAGCCGACCACTTCAACCGTTTCGTTGCAGGCAAATTGGCCCGGTTGGGACAGAGCTTTCATTTCGGTCAGCTGATATCCTTGTCCGAACAATTTTTCTACGTGTTCTTGCGAGAGATGGATGTGACGTGCGGACACGCCGACAGGTACGATTTTACTCATTTGCGAGTCACTCCTCTTGGTTTGTCTCTGATTTGGGTTAGCCCTCGATCCTCGGTGGGCATCATAAAAATACCCGTGCATCTCTTATTATACACCTTTCGCCGTAAAAGAAAAAGGACTGCCCCTGCAGGCAATCGTCCAAATACGCAAAAAAGGGACGTCCTCCGTCCGCAGACGGAACGAACATCCCTTTCGCTAAAGCTTCGCAGGCGCGTTGAACTTACCTTGGCTCCACAATCAACTTGATCGCCGTCCGCTCTTCGCCATCGATGATCACGTCGGTAAACGCCGGAATACAGATCAGATCGACTCCTCCCGGTGCGACAAACCCTCGGGCAATGGCCACTGCTTTAACCGCCTGATTGATCGCCCCCGCCCCAATCGCCTGAAGTTCGGCGGCTCCTTGCTCGCGCAGTACGCCTGCAAGCGCACCGGCAACGGAGTTGGGATTGGACTTGGCAGAAACCTTTAATACATCCATGAGCAGGTACCTCCTCTGGAAGAAGTGATAAACAGTTGTACGGTACTTAGTGATGGCTAAGCAGCGGAGACGGCTTGAATGGCTACTCCGTATCACTATTCGCGATACTTCCGTAAAATCCTTCTTTTTCGAGGCGTAACGACAAAATATTCCGAATGTTTTAAAAGTAAACCGCTTTATTCCATCCGGAACTCATCTTCCATCTGACGAATTTTCTCAATCTTGCGGGCTTGTCCGGTTTCTTCGTCGATATCGACGTAAACGCCGTGGAAATGCCATTTACCTTCTTCATCAACATTGAAGCGCGAAGGCAGCTGCGTCTTGAAGCGATAAAGTACACCGTCCTGCTTCATACCGAGTATGCCGTCGCGAGGACCGACCATGCCGGCATCCGTCAAGTAAGCCGTACCGCCCGGCAGGATCCGGTCGTCATTGCTCTGAACATGGGTATGCGTGCCGACGACGAGCGAGGCTCTTCCGTCAAGATGCCAGCCCATCGCGATTTTCTCCGAAGTGGCTTCCGCATGAAAATCGACCAGAATACATTTATGCTTTTGACGAAGTTCATCCACGATATCATCCGAAGCCCGAAACGGGCAGTCGATTGCCGGCAGGAAGGTGCGACCTTGAAGATTGACGATCGCAAGTTCTTTGCCATTGGCTTTGATCACCGTGTAGCCGCGGCCCGGCGTTCCCGGCGGAAAATTCGCGGGACGAATCAGCCGGGGCTCGTCATCGATAAATTCGAAAATTTCTTTGTTATCCCATGTATGGTTGCCCATCGTGATCCCATGTACGCCCAACTCAAACAGCTGTCTGACGATGGCGTGCGTAATCCCGCGTCCCGACGCTGCATTTTCTCCATTGGCGATAATGATATGCGGGTTGTATTTGGATTTCAGGTAAGGCAGCATTTCCTTGACGGCACGGCGGCCCGGACTTCCGACAATGTCTCCGATAAAGATCAATTTCATACATTTCTTCCTCTCTACTTCATACACGCTTCATGCGGGCAAGAAGAAACGGCTGCTCCGTCCCGTGAAGGAAAAGCAGCCGTTGTTCTCGTATTCGTAACTCTCCGGAATTTTGCCCGGATTACTTGGCGTATTCGACCGCACGTGTTTCCCGAATGACCGTGACCTTGATATGTCCCGGATAATCGAGCTCGTTTTCGATCTTCTTCGTGATATCGCGCGCCAGCTTGAAGCTTTCGGCATCGCCGATTCGATCCGGCTGCACCATGACACGCACTTCGCGTCCCGCTTGGATGGCAAAAGACTTTTCGACTCCTTCGAAAGACTCGGAAATCTCTTCCAGTTTTTCGAGTCTGCGAATATACGTCTCAAGCGTCTCGCGCCGTGCTCCCGGTCTTGCCGCGGACAAAGCATCCGCTGCGCCGACCAGCATGGCAATGATCGAAGTCGCTTCGGTATCGCCATGGTGCGACGCGATACTATTGATAACGACCGGATGTTCTTTGTACTTCTTCGCCAGTTCAACGCCGATTTCAACGTGTGAACCTTCGACTTCGTGATCAAGCGCTTTGCCGATGTCATGCAGCAGTCCGGCCCGTCTTGCGAGCGTAACGTCCTGCCCCAACTCTCCTGCCATCAGACCGGACAGGTAAGCCACTTCCATCGAGTGCTTGAGTACATTCTGTCCATAGCTCGTACGGAAACGCAGACGACCCAGGATCTTGATCAGATCCGGATGCAAACCGTGGGCGCCTACTTCGAAAGTAGCCTGCTCCCCGTATTCGCGGATACGCTCGTCCACTTCCTTACGCGACTTCTCGACCATTTCCTCGATCCGGGCCGGGTGAATCCGACCGTCGGCAACGAGTTTTTCGAGAGCGGTGCGCGCAATTTCGCGGCGAATCGGATCGAATCCCGACAGAATAACCGCTTCCGGCGTATCGTCGATAATCAGATCGATCCCCGTCAGTGTTTCCAAAGCACGAATATTACGTCCTTCGCGGCCGATAATACGGCCTTTCATTTCCTCGTTAGGCAGAGATACGACGGAGACCGTCGTCTCGGCTACGTGGTCGGCGGCGCAGCGCTGGATCGAGAGAGAGATAATCTCCCGGGCTTTGCGGTCCGCTTCTTCTTTGGCTTGCGCCTCGATGTCTTTCATCATTTGTGCAGCTTCGTGGCGGGTTTCCTGCTCCACACTGCTCAAAATGATGGCTCTTGCGTCATCGGTCGTCAGGTTGGAGATCCGTTCCAACTCGGCCAACTGCTGCGCGAGCGTTTTTTCAATTTGCTGCTTGGTCTCTTCGGTGCGTTTCTCTTTGTTCGCCACCTGTTCTTCTTTACGTTCAAGCGATTCCAATTTTTTATCCAGCGACTCTTCTTTCTGCAACAATCGTCTCTCTAGTCGTTGATTTTCATTCCGACGTTCACGAATGTCTTTTTCAGCTTCGGTTCGGATCCGGTGGACTTCGTCCTTGGCTTCCAAAACCGTTTCTTTTTTCAGTGCTTCCGCATCTTTTTTCGCGTTTTCCACGATTTGTTCAGCGGCCTGCTCGGCACTGGAAATTTTAGCTTCAGCAAGAGATTTGCGAATAAAATATCCGATCACGAACCCAAAGAATAATGCGGCTACAACGAGAATCGCGACCCAGAAAATGTTGTCCATTTCTGCTCACCTCCTCGTTGATTCCTCCAAGGTATTCCTCGGGATAAAGCAATTGGTTTCCATACCCTCATTCGTCCATTCAAGGCCCGGCCTGCAGGCCGTTCCCATAAGGCAAGACGGCGTAAATAAGCCGCTGCCAATCCCGATTTTCAACCATCGGGGGAGAGTCAATTAGGCAGAACACAGGGAAGTCGAGCGCATTTTTGGAAGGAAAAAGGCTTGTCATTCCACTGACGTTCCTCATTTATTGTAGTCTTCGTCAAAAGTTGTTGTCAAGCTATTGCCAAATTTGCTTGGCCGGCTTCAAGCGGCATCAATCGAATTCCGTCCCGAGAGCTTCCGCATCCTCGCCTTCCCTACTCAATACGCGGTCCAATGCCCTGCGCGCAATGTCGCTGGAGAATCCTCTGCGCATGATAAAAGCAGCCGTTTTACGCTTGCGATCCCACAAATCGCCTTTGGTTGTCCGCCATTTTTTGGCAGCCAGCTCTTCTGCGCTGCGCATTTCGTCATCTTCCCCCAGCGCATCCAAAGCATCGTCGATCAGCTCCGCGTCGACCCCTTTGCGCTTCAATTCCTGTTTGACCAATACCTTTCCTTTTTTTCGGCCGGTCACCCGCTGCTGTGCCCACTCCTGCGCGTAGGCCGCATCATCGATCAGATTCTCTTCTTGGAGCCTTTGTACCGTATCCGCGATCGCGTCCGGATCCAGTTCTTTTTCGAGCAGCTTCTGTTCGATCTCTCCCGAGGTCCGGGATCTGAAGCTCAAGTAATTGATAGCCTGCGCATAAGCGATCTGCCGTTCATTGGCATTGACGATTTCGTCCACTTCTTCTTTGTTGAAAAAGCTGCCTTTGGTCATTCCGTAGCGGACCATGGTGGATTCATGTACCGTGATGTAATGCGGCCCGAAATAGATTCGATAGCTGCTTCGCGGACGGCGCAGCAGCTCGACCAGCGTCACCTGCTGAGCTTCGTCTTGGGGAAAATCATCCAGGCTATGCAGCGTTTCCGCTTGAAAGGTTTCCTGTTTTTCTTCGCCTTCCGCTTCGCTTTTCGATCCGCGGCTGCTGCTCCGATAACTGCCAAACTTCTTTTTGCCAAAACTCATGGTTCTCCCTCTTTTCTGTCAATCCAACTTGATAAGACTTTATCGCCCGTAAAAAGAAAAGCCCCGGCCGCATGCGCGCCGGGACTCTTCTACTTATGAGATCGGCTTTGCAGCCTTATTTATTCGAGTTCCAGAAGTTCGCTCTCTTCCAATTCTTCGGCCTTCTTGTCGCTCTCCGATGGAGCTTCAATCATGGTTACCAGATTGCTGGCTTCCCGAATCTTGGTTTCGATCGCAATTGCGATTTCTTTGTGGTCTTTCAAGAATTGTTTGGCATTCTCGCGACCTTGACCAAGGCGTTCGCCCGAATAGGAATACCAAGCACCGCTTTTTTCTACGATGTCCATGTCGGTTCCCATATCGATAAGGCTGCCTTCTTTGGAAATGCCTTCTCCGTACATGATATCCACTTCGGCTTGTTTGAACGGAGGTGCTACTTTGTTCTTCACGACTTTGATACGCGTACGGTTACCCACGATGTCGTTGCCCATCTTGATGGACTCGATCCGGCGCACATCAAGACGTACAGTCGAATAGAATTTCAGTGCGCGTCCGCCCGGCGTAGTTTCCGGGTTGCCGAACATCACGCCGATTTTCTCGCGCAGCTGGTTAATGAAGATCGCGATCGTATTCGATTTGCTGATCGCGCCCGAAAGCTTACGGAGAGCCTGAGACATCAGACGAGCCTGCAGACCCACGTGGGAGTCGCCCATTTCGCCTTCGATTTCCGCTTTTGGTACGAGAGCCGCTACGGAGTCGATAACGATGATATCGACCGCGCCGCTGCGTACAAGCGCCTCGGCGATTTCCAGACCTTGTTCGCCGGTATCCGGCTGGGACAGCAGCAGCTCATCGACGTTGACACCCAGGTTACGGGCATATTTAGGATCGAGGGCATGCTCGGCATCGATAAACGCCGCTTGACCGCCTGCTTTTTGAACTTCGGCTACCGCGTGCAGCGCAACCGTCGTTTTACCGGAAGATTCCGGTCCGTAAATTTCGATAATACGGCCGCGCGGCATTCCGCCTGTTCCAAGTGCCACGTCCAATGCGATCGAACCGCTCGGTACTACTTCGACATTCATATGCGTCGATTCCCCGAGTTTCATAATGGAACCTTTTCCGAATTGTTTCTCTATTTGGCGAAGCGCCATATCCAGCGCAGCACGACGATCTGACAATATATCCACACCCTTATCTATTGGTTTTGTACGTCTTTCGTACCTCTATCATAACGCTTTTAGACGGGTTTGCCAAGCCTTTTTTCGAACATACATTCGTATTTTTTGCGAACATCCCAGATACCCGGCCAAGCGGCTTTTTGTTGTAAAAAAGCCCCCCATTCCACAAAAAAACCGCGGCGAGTCTCTGGTATCGCCACGGTTCTTCCGTCCTTCTATTATACCTAAAAATGTAATTAGGGTCAAACGAAAAGCGCCTGCCGAAGCCTGCGCTTAAACGTCGATCTCCGACCCGTTCCTGCGGCGGGAGAAGGCGGTCACTGCTGCTTCTCGGCCTGTACAAGCCTTTGCCACAGCCGGTAGAGCAGCGTCTTGGTGGAACGTTTGCGAATGGTATCGCGGTTGCCTTTGATTCGCAGTTCGAACACTTCCGTCTCGCCTTCCCGCTCGGCGATCGCCACGTAGACGAGCCCTACCGGCTTGCGTTCGGAATAACCCGGTCCGGCTACCCCGGTAACGGCCAGACCGTAATCCGTGTCGGTAATCATCCGGACCTGCTCGGCCAGTACTTCGGCAACTTCCCGGCTTACCGCACCCGGTGCGTCTATGCCCTCCAGATAGTCATGGGGGACGTTCAGCAGCTTTTCCTTCATCTCGTTGGAATAACAGACGATCCCGCCTCTAAGCATTGCTGCGCTGCCGGGAATCGTCGTCAGGCTCTGCATCACCATTCCGCCCGTGCAGCTCTCGGCGGCGCTCACGGTCAGACCTAGATCCGCCATCATTTTGACAACCGTCTCTTCGATCGGCACATCCTCGCTCGCATACATATGCTCCACGAGCCGGCTCTGGATCTGGACTTCCAACGAGTTCAGCTTATGGTTGGCTTCCTGAATATTTTCCGCTTTGGTGGACAAACGGATCGCCACCTCTCCTTCTTTCGCATAAGGAGCGATCGTAGGATCGGTCTGCGTATCGATCAGATCGAGCAGTTTGTCTTCGAGCGCGGATTCGCCGATTCCCGCAAATTTCAGAATTCTCGAGTACAGCGGCAATTCGTCGGTCAGGACTTGATGGAGCAGCCAAGGTTTGGCTTCGTTCTCGAACATCGGCTTAAGTTCGCTCGGAGGTCCGGGAAGAACAATATAATGATGCCCCTCCCGGCTGATAGCCACGCCTACCGCTAGCCCTGTCGAGTTGGGCAGGGGAGTACATCCGTCGATGACAAGCGCCTGCCGTTTGTTGTTGTCGGTCATCTCGATTCCGCGGTCCGCGAAGAATTCGGTGATCTTGTCCATTGAAGGACGGTCCGTACGAAGTTCAAGTCCCAACGTTTCGGCCAGGGTATCCTTGGTCAAATCGTCCTGCGTGGGCCCGATCCCTCCGGAGAACACCAGCACATCCGCACGCTGCTCGGCCTGCCGAATCGCCTGCTTGAGACGTTCTTTGTTGTCTCCGACGACCGTCTGGAAATAAACGTCGATTCCCAGCGATGCCAATTCCTGAGACAGATACTGCGCATTGGTATTTACAATTTGGCCAAGCAGAAGTTCGGTACCTACGGCAATAATTTCGGCTTTCACTGTGCCTCACACTCCATATCCAGAATAGGGAAAAGAATCGGCCTGCTTAAGCGCTTTTCAAAAGCTTGCGGTTGCGGACAAAATAATCCACGCCCGAGTAGACCGTTACCAGGACGGCTGCCCAGACAAAGATCGTGTCGGCAGGAATCCCCCAAATTTCGAAAGGCAGATTGTTAAGCAGAAGCAGGGTAATGGCTACGATCTGCAGAACGGTCTTGATCTTGCCGCCGGCTCCTGCGGCCATCACGGCTCCGTCAAGCAAAGCGATCTGGCGGAGCCCGGTTACGGCAAACTCGCGGCTGATGATGACAATCGCCATCCAGGCGGCCAGCTTATCCATCTGTACCAGCGAGATAAACGCCGCGGAGACGAGCAGCTTATCCGCAAGCGGATCCAACAATTTGCCGAGGTTGGTCACCAGATTTCGGCTGCGCGCAATGTAACCGTCGATGCCATCCGTACACGATGCGATTACAAACACGATGCAGGCGATCAACTGCCCCCATTCCAGCTCCACTCCCTGCCAGACGATCGGCTCCGGCAGAAAAGGCAGGTCGGCCAGAAGGAAGACCATCATCACCGGAATCAGAAAGATTCGGCTCATTGTAATACGATTGGGAAGATTCATTTATCCATCCATTCCTTCCGATCGAGTGGTAACTCGTTTTTCTCTTCAACCTTACAAGTATAATATCCGAAAGTTTGGGTGTCAAAACGTCTGCCGCCTGCGGCTGTGCCCACAAAAATACCCTTCGCTTCCAAAAAAGGAACGAAGGGTATGCGCGGAACATGCCGCTTATTTGAAATTGGTAAACTGAAGTTCGATCGGAAGATCGGCTTCCCGCAGCAGTTTCATAACGGCCTGCAGGTCGTCCCGGCTCTTCGAAGTGACCCGGATCTGGTCGCCTTGGATCTGACTTTTCACTTTGAGCTTGGAATCGCGAATCAGCGTATTGATTTTTTTGGAGCTGTCGGATTCGATTCCGGATTTAAGCCCCAACTTTTGACGTACGGTGTTCAGCGACGCGGACTCGATTTTGCCAAAGTCCAGATTTTTGAACGGTACGCCGCGCTTGATCATTTTGGATTGAAGAACATCGATGACCGCGCCCAGTTTGTACTCGTCGTCGGAGACAATCGTCAACGAGTCCTTGTCGAGGTCGAAACTGGTTTGGGTTCCTTTGAAATCGAATCGGCTGGCGATTTCGCGTTCCGCCTGATCGATTGCGTTTTTGAGTTCTTGCATATCCATTTTGGATACGATATCCATTGAATTTTCAGAAGCCACGATTCCTCTTCCTTTCGGGTAACGTAATTTGAACGAATCCTTAGTTCGCCAGGTTAATCTGGAAACGGGAAGTCGTTTTGCCGTCCGTAATCGGTTGGCCGTCGATGCGGATATCCGTCACCGGCGAATAACCGGATTTGATATACATGCCTTGACCGTCCAGATCGAACGTAAGGGCTTCGCCTTCCTTGGTATTCTGGTAGTAAAGTTTTTCGCCGCTTGTACTGCCGCGATACACTTCAAGCCAGCTCATGCCGCTTGCATTGATCGTCACCTTTACCGAACCGCCTGCGGCAGGCTGCGCAGTGAATACCGTTGTTTTGCCCTGCTGCCCCGCCGGCGTCACGATTGTGGATCCGGTCGTATTGGCCGCTCCTTCTTCGCCGGCGGCGCCTTCCTCGCCGGCTGTTCCTTCTTCACCGGCTGCCGCATCGCCAGGCTGCGCAGTTTCGCCGGTGCCTTCGGTACCTTCGACCGTTTCTGTTCCGGTTTCGGTCGTTGTTGCCGGTTCCGCTGCCGGATCGGCAGGAGGCGTATCCGTTACCGTTTCCGAAGCCGGAGGTTCTGTTTCCGCAGCCGGATCCGTTGCAGCCGGGCTCTGTGCACCGCCGCCCGTAGCGTCCGCCGTACCGGATTCGGCAGGCGTTGTCGCCGGTTTGTCCGCCGGCTGCTGCGTCGTTGCCGTCGTATCCGGCGATTTGTCGTCGCCCGCTTTCGTATCTTCTTTGGTGCTGTTGACGTATACGATTCCGACAATGATCAAGATCAAGATCGGGAAAGTCCACATCAGCGCCGTCGACAGCCCTTTGCTGCCTTCACCGCGTCCGCCTCCGCCACTTGCACCGCCTGCTCCCGCTGCCGTGCGTGCGGAACGTTTGGTCAATACCGGCTCCATGACGCTTTCGGGCTCGGCCGCCGGCACATCTTTGGGATGATTTTGCAGCAGGGCATCCGGATCGAGTCCTACCGCTTCCGCATAAGTTTTGATAAAGGCCCGTACATAGAAGCTTCCCGGCAGAACTTTGAAATCCCCCTGCTCGATCGCCTCCAAATAACGTTTACGAATTTTGGTCATTTCCTGCACATCTTCAAGCGACAGCCCTTTTTGCAAACGGGCGTCCTTCAACTGTTGTCCCAGATCGGACATTCCGTTCATCCCTCCTCGTTGTATTCAAAAGCTTTCCGGCAGTCCGGTTCGCTCCAATGCATTTAAATATCGTCGGTATAGCTCGTAGCGAACGTGTCGTAAATGATTTCTTCATCCGGCGTGCTTCGCAGCTCGATAATCATGTCGAACTGGGAGTGATCGTACTCCGATTCGCGCATGAAAATATCCGGATGCTCGATCACTTTCGTGCACGGCATCGCCATGATTTCTTTCAACAGCTGGTAGTGCTTTTCGTTCGACCGGATGGTGCTGACAATTCCGTCGATAATAAAAACGTTATTGGGATTCATTTCTTCCTCGGACATCTGGTTGCGCACCGTTTGACGAAGAAGCGTCGACGAAACGAACGTCCAGTGCTTCATGGCACAGACGCTGCCCGCGATAATCGATTCGGTCTTGCCCACACGCGGCATCCCCCGCAAACCGATCACCTGGTTGCCTTCGCGCTTGAAAAGTTCGCCCAGAAAATCAACCAGCAGACCGAGTTCGTCGCGCGTAAAACGGAACGTCTTCCGGTCGTCCGAATCACGCTCGATATATCTGCCGTGGCGCACCGCCAAAATATCGACCAGCTTCGGCGGACGCAGAGCGGTCACCGTGACACTGTCGACTTTTTTGAGCATGGCGCCCAGCAGCTGGATTTTCTCGTCGTCCGTCGTTTCGAGCAGCATCCCCCGCGTCCGGCCTTCCACGCCGTTGATCGTAATGATATTAACTTCCAGCATCCCCAGAATCGACGCGATATCTCCGAGAAGACCCGGCCTATTCTTATGTATGCGATATTCCATATACCATTGTTTGGTTTCCATGATCCATCTCTCTTCCGCGTGCCCCGCAATTTTAAAGCTCGAAGCGAAACTGATCTTTGGGCTGTAACCTTCGTCTAATGATATTAAAAATGCCGTTTAAACGCAAGAAACAGATTCTTCATCTTTCACGAAGCCGCAGATCGGCTTCTTCTGACCTAGGTGACCCATCCGCCGTTCGGGCTCAGAATCTGCCCGGTCATGTAAGAAGATTCCGGAAGCGACAGGAACCGGACCGTTTCGGCAATCTCGCGCGGTTCGGCCAATCGGCCGACCGGTATGTCTTCCGCCAAAGCCGCCAATTCTTCCGAAGACAAGGTGCCCAGCATAGCCGTCCGGACGGCTCCGGGAGCCACCGCATTTACCGAAACGCCCGACAGGGCGAGTTCTTTGGCAAGCGCCTTGGTAAAGGCGTTGATTCCTCCTTTGGCTGCCGAGTAGACCACTTCGCATGAAGCGCCGGTCAGCCCCCACACCGACGAAATATTGATAATTCTTCCGAATTTCCGCGCAACCATTTCTCCCATAAAAGCCTGGGTACACAAAAAAGTGCCTTTGAGATTGATATCCATCACTTGGTCCCATTCTTCATCCGTCACATCGCATAGCATACCGTAATGCGATACCCCGGCATTGTTGACGAGCACATCGGGGACAAAACCCGCCGATTTGAGTTCGTCGCGCATCCGCAGGACCTGCTCTCTGCTGCGTACATCCGCGCGTGCCGTCAGCACTTCGGCCGCACCAAGCGATGCACAGCGATCCGCCGCCGCGCGCACGGCTTCTGCCGATGAAGAATAATGAAGCGCAACCCGGCACCCGTCCGCGGCAAAACGCTCGGCGATCGCCGAGCCAATGCCTCCGGACGCACCGGTTACGAGGACGGCCGTGCCGGACGGCTTGCGCCGGCCGGCTCTTTTTTCCCCGTCCGTCATCATGCGCCTTTTACGACGGATACGGAGCGCCGATCCCAACGTACGTGTTCGCGCAGCCGAGCGTTCACTTCTTCCAAGGTCATATTCTCGTAAATCTCCAATACGGCAAACAGATCGCCGCCGCGGAACTTGTATCGGGTAAACTCGTGAGCGATACTTTCCGGGGAATTGAGCATCCGCAGATAGCCGCCGATTTTCTTTTTCCGTGCCCGTTCGAACGCTTTCGCTTCAAAGCCGCTTTGCGACAAACGTTCCGATTCTTCGCGAATCCGGTCCATCAGCAGTTCGGGATCGCGCGTGTCGCCCCCGATCACCGAAAACGCATATTCCGGCGTTGCCCGGAAGTCCCCGCCGAAACCGTCGGTAATCAGCGCTTCGTCGTACAATTTCTGATACAGCGGCGTACTGCTGCCGAGCAGCAGGTCCAGCATCAGTTCTGTCGTCAGATCGAGCTTGACCAGTTCCGGTCCGTCCACTTTCGGTGCAGCTTCCTTGAACCCGAACAGGCACTTCGGCAGCGAGACGGGCAGATTCAGTTCTTTGCGCTCCTGCGACACCTGCTCCGGTTCCGGGTCGAAGAAACGCTCGATCTCCGCCTGCGGACCGTAATTTTTGGCGGCCTGATTGGCTTTTACCTGCGCGATGACCTTCTCCGGATCGACGCCGCCCACTACGAACAGCAGCATATTGCTCGGATGATAAAACGTATGATAGCAGGCATAAAGCGTTTCTTTGGTGATTTCGCTGATCGACTCGATTGTGCCCGCAATATCGATATGCACCGGATGGACGCTGTACAGCGCTTCTATCAGACCGTAGTATACACGCCAGTCGGGATTGTCCTGATACATCTGGATTTCCTGTCCGATGATTCCTTTTTCCTTTTCGACGTTCTCGTCGGTAAAGTAAGGATTCTGTACGAAATTAACGAGCGTTTCCAGATTTTCTTCGATTTTTTCCGTCGCGGAAAACAGGTAGGTCGTCTGGTCGAAGCTGGTAAACGCGTTGGAAGAAGCGCCCTGCGTTGAAAACTTCAAAAACACGTCGCCTTCCGGTTCTTCAAATACTTTGTGTTCCAGGAAATGGGCAATGCCGTCCGGCACGCGGTGTTCATCCTGTCCCGTCACGCGGAAACGGTTGTCGACGGAGCCGTAGCGGGTCGAGAAGGTTGCGTATGTCTTCTGAAATCCTTCCTTGGGCAGCACATAGACACTAAGCCCGTTGTCCAGCTTTTCGTAATACAGCGTTTCCTGCAGATGCTTGTAGACAATGCGCTCCATCGTTATTCCCCCTCTTTTCCCGTCAAAAAGTAAATGGTGTCGAGCCGGAAATTCTGCGCCGCTTCGGCCACCTGCTGCGCCGTCATGCTCTCGACCTGTTCGAGCAGCTCGGAGACGGAACGTTCGCGTCCGGACAGCCGTCCGCCGAAATCGTGATGAATCATCTGGAACGCGGAGTCGCGAATTTCACGCAGATCGTTGCCCAGCATAGCCTGGGTCTGACTAAGTTCGATTTCGGTAATCTCTCCCGCTTTCATGGCATCGAGCTGCACCCGGATAATCTCCAACGCACGTTCGTAATTGCCGATCTCGATCCCCGATTGGATAGTCCCGAATGCTTTGTGCGGTTCATACTGCGACGAAGCGTAATAGGCCAGGCTCGCTTTTTCCCGCACGTTCTGGAACAGCTTCGAATGCGGATAGCCGCCCAGTACGCCGTTATAGACAAGCGCCGACGCATAACGGTCATCCGCATAGTCGATCGACGTTTTGAATCCGATATTGAGTTTGCCCTGCGATACGTCCATTGTTTCTTTGACGATATGCGGGTTGCCCACCCCTTCGCTTTTGGCGCTTCTTGCGTATTCGTACGGCGAATGTCCCGGTCCGGCAATATCGAAATGCTTATGCACGAGGCCTTGGACTTCTGCAAGCGTCGTATCGCCGACCACGTACAGGTCCAGTACCGCTTCCGACAGCCATTTGCGATAGGATTCGTGCAGCGAAGAAGCGTCCAGATGTTCGAGCGCTTCTCTTTTGCCGAGCGCATTCAGACGATAGGATTCTCCGGCAAACATTTCTTCCACGCAGCGGGCGCCGGCGTAACGGGCTTTGTTGTTGATGATCGCGTCCAGCTTTTTGCGTACGTTATCGCGTTCGGCGTCGACGAATTTGCTTTTGAAAACACCGCTCTCCAACGCGGGCCGAGTCAGCGTTTCGCCGAGGAAAGCCAGCGAGTTCCCGAGCAGCTGCTCCTCTTTGCCTACAAAAGCATCATTGATCGTATCCATACGAAACTGGACAATCTGGCTGCCGTCGCGTTTATATACATCAAAACCGAATCCGGCTCCGTACAATTCTTCGAGTCGTTCGCGAAACAAAATGGTCTCCGGATAGGCGGCACTGCCCCGGCGCAGCACGAAAGGCGTCAGCGCAATCGGCGTTACCGTTTCTTCTTGCAGCGAAGCTCCGGCATACAGGGAAACGGCAAACGTCTTAAACCGCTTGGTCGGCAGCACATGGATACGTATCCGGCCTTCCGCTGCCCGTTCAAATCCTGTCATACTCATCGTTATCACTCCTTAGGCTTCGGCGGATTCCGCTCGGTCCATTCATATTCTTGAATTCTAACCATTCTTGATTATTCTAACCCAACGCCGAGAGGGGAATCAACCCGGAGAAGTCCCCAGCCAAAAAGGACGGAAAACGAAAAAGATCCCGGCATCCGCAGAGGCGCAAAGCGCCGCAGCTGCGAACGACGAAATCGATTGGCGTTTCATTTACGCGATCAAGAACCGGCCGCCGCCCGGCTGGCCTGCAGCTGTTCGATCGAGATCAGCACCTCGCGCGGCTTGCTGCCCTCGTAAGGGCCGACTACACCGCGGGCTTCCATGGCGTCGACCAGACGTCCCGCGCGCGTATACCCGACTCTCATGCGCCGCTGAAGCAGCGAAACGGAAGCCTGCTTGGCTTCGACGACGATTTGTACCGCCTGATCGTACAATTCGTCCATGACCTCTTCCGGTTGGGCGGCGTTCTCGTCGATTTCCGGAACCAGTGCCGTATCGTATTCCGCTTCGGCCTGACCGCTGCAGTACGCGACGATTTCTTCCACTTCGTTGTCGCTGAGAAAAGCGCCCTGAACCCGAATCGGTTTGGACGCGCCCATCGGCATAAAGAGCATATCGCCCCTGCCGAGCAGCTTCTCCGCGCCGCCCATATCGAGAATCGTCCGCGAGTCGACCTGCGACGAGACGCCGAATGCGATCCGCGAAGGGATATTGGCTTTGATTACGCCTGTAATGACATCGACCGAAGGACGCTGCGTGGCAATAATCAGATGGATGCCGGCCGCCCGTGCCATCTGCGCGAGACGCGCAATCGCATCTTCGACGTCGCCGGCCGCAACCATCATCAGATCGGCCAGTTCGTCGACAATGACGACGATATACGGCAGGATCGCCGAAGGATTGTCTTTCATCAGCGTGTTGTAGCCTTCGATATTTCGGGTGGACGATTTGGAAAACAGTTCGTACCGCTTCTCCATCTCGACGACGATCTTCTTGAGCGCAAGCGACGCCCGCCGGGGATCGGTCACGACCGGCGCCAGCAGATGCGGGATCCCGTTGTAGATGTTAAGTTCCACCATCTTGGGATCGACCATCAGAAACTTGACTTCGTCCGGCTTCGCTTTGTACAGAATACTTGCAATAATACCGTTGATACAGACCGATTTGCCCGAACCCGTCGCACCCGCCACAAGCAGATGGGGCATCCGGGCCAGGTTGCCGACGATGGTCTGACCCGAAATATCCCGGCCGAAAGCGACGGTAAGTTTGGAAGCCGCTTCTTCGAATACCGGCGAATCCATCACCTCGCGCATCGTCACCATGGAGACTTCGTTGTTGGGCACTTCGATGCCGATTGCGGACTTGCCCGGGATCGGCGCTTCCATCCGGATATCTTTGGCGGCGAGCGCCAGGGCGATATCGTCGGTCAGACCGACGACCCGGCTTACCTTGACCCCGACATCCGGCTGGATCTCGTAGCGGGTAACCGCCGGCCCTCTTACGACTTCAAGTACTCGGGCACGAACACCAAAGCTTTCCAGCGTCGCTTCCAGCTTGCGGGCCGTCTGCATGTAGTCCGCTTGACTTGTCGAAGTCGTGTCTTCTTTGGGCATGGCCAGCAGACCGAGCGGAGGCAGTTTGTAAGGCTGGGGAGGCGGCTTCAGCCGCTCGCCCGCGGCAGTTTCCAGCAGTTCGCCGGCCGCGGCGGGGATCGACGGATCGCCTTCGGGGAGAGGCACGGCGATCGCTCCGGATCCGGCGTCTGCCGACTGCCCCGTCGACACGGAAACCGTTGTCCCGGTCGGCGGCAGTTCTTCTTCCGCCGCGATGAAATCTTCGGCATCGTCGGATAACGGAAGCTCCTCGGTACCGGGAGTCGAATCGATCTTCTTCTCTGCCCGGATACGCTCGAAAAAGTCCCGGATAATCGGTGCCTGCCGTTCTTCTTCCACCGAAACGCTCTCGCGTTCGCGCTGTTCGCTTGGCACGCCGTAGACGCCTGTCACCTTGAATTCATCCCGAGGAACTTCCGCAGCTTCGGCTTCCTCGGGAGCTTTGCGGCGTCCAGGCAGAGCGGCGGTCAGGCCGCGCCGTCCGCCGTCTTCCGGTTCCGGCAGCGCTTCGCGTCTGCTCTTGGCCGCTTCGGCTTTCTCTTTGGAACGGGCATCGGCTTCGATCCTCCGCTCTTCGGACGCTTCGCGTTCTTCCTTCAGACGCGCTCCCGCCGAACGAGCCGCATCGCCGGCTTTGCGTCGCAGCATGCCCATCAGGTCCACATAGGACATCTGGGTAATCAGCATCAGACCGATGATCAGCAGGACGGCTGCCGCAAGTTTCGCTCCCGCCATTCCGACCATAAGGAAGAGCAGCGACAGCATCAGCGCACCAAAGTAGCCTCCGCCGATCGGGCGAAGGAACGGAGTCGTTTGTTCCATCTTGGCGTCGGGAGCGATAAGCGACCGATGAAGATCGCTTTGAGCGGCCGATACAATCTCTTGGGCGCCCATCCGTCCTTCAAGCTCGGAATGGGCCTGGATCTCCCCAATCGACAGCATCAGAACGCCCGCCAGAGACATCAGGACCAGTCCCGACTTGCGGGCGCTCCAGCCGTACGGAAGTCCCCGCCGAATCATCAGATATAACCCTGTATAGATTCCCAGCAGCGGAATGACCGCATAAGCTTTGCCCAGTACCAGACCGAAACCTGCCGACAGCAGCTGACCGATAAAAGCCTGACCGGACAGTCCGATCACGGACAAGGTAATCAGCACAATGCCGTAAATTTCATATTTAAGAGCGCTCGCAAGCGACCCGTTCTTTTTTTTGCTGCTTTTGGCCGGCGTTTTGCGGCTGCCGCCCGAACGAGGCTTGCTGCCGCCGCGTGCCGTTGTCCCTTTTTTCGGAGCCAATTCCGATCCCTCCTGCCGTTAAAACACTCTTCCCATAATAGCACATAAGTTCGCCAAAAGGCAGATAAAAACCGCTTCCTTCTTCCGTTAAAAAAGCAAAAAGCCCTTCTCCGTCGGGACCGTTTGCAAGATCGTCCGGAGAAGGGCGGGAAAAGCCCGAATTATAAAACCGCTGCGCGGCTGATTAAACTTCCATGATGATCGGCAGGATCATCGGACGGCGGCGGGTTTGATCGAAGAGGAAACGTCCCAGCGAGTCTTTGACGCCCGATTTGAGCGAAGCCCATTCGTTGACATTTTCGCTCATCAGACGCTGCAGCGTGCTGGTTACGACACGGTTGGCTTCGTCAAGCAGTCCTTCGGACTCACGCACATATACGAATCCGCGCGAAATGATGTCCGGTCCCGAAACGATACGGCCGTCCTGCTTGCTGAGCGTAACCACAACAACCAGAATTCCGTCCTGCGACAGCAGTTTGCGGTCACGCAGAACGATGTTGCCTACGTCGCCTACACCCAGTCCGTCGATCAGAACGTTGCCGGAAGGCACTTTGCCTGCTTTGCGGGCCTCGCCGTTGTGAATTTCAACCGTATCGCCGATATCGATCAGGAAGATGTTGTCCGGATCGACGCCGATCGATTCGCCCAGCTGTGCGTGTTTGCGAAGCATGCGGTATTCGCCGTGGATCGGGATAAAGAATTTCGGACGCATCAGGTTCAGCATCAGCTTCAATTCTTCCTGCGAACCGTGACCCGATACGTGAACGCCTTTGTTCGAACCGCTATAGATCACTTCGGCGCCAAGGCGGAACAGGGCATCAATCGTACGGCCTACGTATTTTTCGTTACCCGGAACCGGCGTCGCGGCAATGATTACCGTGTCGCCCGGCAAAATGTCCACTTTGCGGTGCGTAGAACGCGCCATGCGGCTGAGCGCCGACATCGGCTCGCCCTGACTGCCCGTGCACAGAATGGCAACGCGGTCGGCTCCGATACGGTTGATCTCTTCCGGCTCGATGATCATGCCTTCCGGAATTTCCAGATAGCCAAGCTCCGAAGCGATGGCTACGACGTTCACCATGCTGCGTCCGATTACGACAATCTTGCGGTCGGTCGCCACTGCGGCATTTACGACTTGTTGAATCCGGTGTACGTTGGAAGCAAAGGTCGCGACGACCACACGCTGGCGGGCTTTGCGGAAAATGTCTTCCAGAACGACGCCTACGCTGCGCTCGGAAGGCGTAAAGCCCGGTTTTTCGGCGTTGGTGCTGTCGGACAGCAGAGCCAGAACGCCTTTTTGTCCGATTTCGGCCATACGCTGCAGATCGGCGAACTGATCGTTGACCGGCGTGTGGTCGAATTTAAAGTCGCCCGTATGAACGACATTGCCTTCCGGCGTTTCGATGCATACCCCGACGGAATCCGGAATACTGTGGTTTGTTTTGAAGAACGTAGCGGTCAGCGTGCTGCCCAGCTTCAGTTCGGAATCGGCGTTGATCAGAATGCGCTTCGTTTCGCCAAGCAGGTTCGCTTCGCGAAGTTTGTTCTCGATCAGACCCAGGGTCAGTTTTGTCGCGTAAAGCGGCACGTTCAGATGCTTGAGGACATAAGGAAGACCGCCGATGTGATCTTCGTGACCGTGAGTGACGATAATCGCTCTGACTTTATCGCGATTTTCCGTCAGGTAACTGATATCCGGGATAACCAGATCGATGCCCAGCATGTCTTCTTCCGGGAACTTCAGCCCGGCGTCGATAACGACGATATCGTCACCGTACTGAACGACATACATATTTTTGCCGATCTCGCCGACGCCGCCCAGGGCGAAAATTGTCAATTTCTCTGCGGTATTGTTTTTCTTTACCAAGATAGATAAACCTCCTAAAATAATAGTAGTCATTATGCGATATTTGTTTTATAAATGTTGGACGTTTGCTATTTTTCCGGTTTTTGGCATAGCTCGAACAAGGACTTTCACCTCACGATTTCGAGAGGGCTTTTTGTACGCAAAAGCCGCCCGATGCCGATCGATCAAGCCGATGCACGAACCTCCGTCAAATATGGTTCGTGTTGTTTTTCTATAACCCGCACCCAGTCACTTGCATCCATTATACATGAATGAAAACCCAAAATACAAGTCGAAAGCCCTCTCATTCCCTTTACACCCTGCGGGCCGAGCCGTTCAATCGTTGATTCCCAAGCCTTTTGGGCATACAAAAAAGCGCTGTTTCTTCAAAAGAAACAACGCTTTTTTGTATGGTTTTATTCACATTCAGTCGAATTCGGCCATAAACCGTTCGATGTAACGCTTCTCGTCTTCCGCCGCTTCGACCAGCGGAAGTCTTACCCCGCCGACCCCGAAGCCTCTCAGTTGAAGAGCGTATTTAACGGCTACCGGATTCGGCACCGGATGCGGACAGGCGAAAAGTCCTTTGAATACGGGCAGCAGCGAATGGTACACCACCGCCGCTTGATCCGCTTCTCCCCCGGCATGCGCCGCAAGCATCTCGCTCATCCGGGCCCCTACCACATGGCTGGCTACGCTGACGATCCCGTAGGCCCCGACGGACAGAGCCGACAGCGAAGCCGTATCGTCGCCGGAGTAGACGCGGAATCCTTCGGGCGCATTCGCCGCGATATAAGCAACCTGCTCGGTCGGACCGCATTCCTTGACAGCCACCACGTTCGGCAGCTGTGCCAAACGAAGCGTGGTTTCCGCTTCCAGGTTCGACGCCGTCCGGCTCGGTACGTTGTACAGCATAACCGGAAGTTTGGTCGCCTCGGCAACAGCCGCAAAATGCGCGTACAAGCCGTTCTGGTTCGGTCGGTTGTAATAAGGAACGACGAGAAGGACTCCGTCGGCTCCGGCTTTCTCCGCTTCCCGTGTCAGTTCGATGCTGTGTTTCGTGTCGTTGCTGCCTGTCCCCGCGATGATTCTGCAGCGTCCCGCCGCATGGCGCACCGCAAGATCCAGCAGCTTTATTTTTTCTTCGTCGCTCAATGTCGGCGATTCGCCCGTCGTGCCGAACACGACGATCGACTGTGTCCGCTGCCGCTCGATCAGCATATCGATCAGAGCGGGAACCTCTGTCCAAGCCACTTCTCCCTGCTCGTCAAAAGGAGTGACCATGGCGGTTATCAATCGTCCGAAATCCATTTTCATTCTCTCCTTCTTCGTGCTCTTTGATAGGCGCGGTCCGGGCCCGGGTTAACGGTGCAGCTCGAAGCGGGCATGCAGCGCTTTAAGCGCTTTGACCATATCGTCTTTTTTGACCAGAACCCAAATTGTCGTATTCGAGTCGGCCGATTGAAGGATCTGCACGTTCTGCAGCGTCAGCGCTTCGACGATATGCGACATAATTCCCGGAACTCCGTTAATGCCTCCGCCGATGACGGATACTTTGGCGCAGCCTCCCAAAGCGCGCGGTTCATAACCGATAGCCCGCAGGGCAGCCAGTGCACGTTCCGCTTCGGAGTCGAATACCGTATAAACGGCACCGACCGGCGTTACATTGATAAAGTCGACGCTGATCGCATTCTCCGCCATCGCCTTGAATACGTTCAGAGACAGCTGTCCGCTTGGGTCCGGCTGCTCGACCGTAATCTGCGTCACGCTGCTCACATAGGCAATACCGGTCACGAAGCGGTCGATTACACCCGCCGATACGTCCGCAAAGTTTTCCGGATGCGTAACGAGAGTGCCTTCTTCTTCGGAAAATGTCGAACGCACTCGAACCGGAATTTGCGCCTGCATGGCAATTTCCACGGCGCGCGGATGAATGACTTTCGCACCCTGATACGCCATATTGCAAATTTCCGTATAGCTGACCACTTCCAGAGGTTTGGCGTCTTCCACCAAACGCGGATCGGCGGTCAGAATACCGTTCACATCCGTATAGATATCCACGATCTCCGCATGCAGTGCAGCGCCAAGCGCCGTCGCCGACGTATCGCTGCCGCCTCTGCCGAGGGTGGTGAGGTCTCCGTATTCGTTTTGTCCCTGGAAACCGGTGACGATCACGACACTGTGGTCCTGAAGCTCGCGCAGTACTCGTTCCGGGCGCATCTCCAGAATCCGCGCGTTGCCGAAATGACTGTCCGTCATAAATCCGGCCTGCGCACCCGTCAGAACGGTTGCGTCGATTCCTTCCTGATGCAAAATGCCGCAGAGGGTAGCCGCGGAAATGATTTCTCCGCAGCCCATCAGCAAATCTTTCTCTTTGGCGGGAAGCGATTTGCCGCTTGTTCCCGCCGCCCAGCCCAGAAGCGTGTCGGTCGCGTAGGGATCGCCGCTGCGCCCCATTGCGGAAACGACGACGACCAACTGATAACCGGCAGCCAGCTCGCGCTGAATATGACGGACGACGTGCACTCTTGCTTCTTCCGAAGACAGCGACGTTCCGCCGAATTTTTGAACCCGAATAGCCATGGTCTCTTCCTTTCGTTTATGCCTGCTGCGAACGAGCCGCAATAATTTCCGCGATTTGCACGGCGTTCCACGCCGCGCCTTTGAGCAAATTGTCGGAGACGATCCACAGGTTCAGACCTGTCGGCGAATCGAGATCGCGGCGCAGACGGCCCACGAATACATCGTTTTTGCCGGCGGCTTCGGTAGCCAGTGGATAAGCCTGATTGGCCGGATCGTCGATCACGGTAATGCCCGGGGCATTTTCCAGCAGTTCGCGAACTTCCCGCAGGTCGTATTCCGAACCCAATTCGACATATACCGATTCCGAATGTCCGTAGACAACCGGAATACGCACACAGGTTGCGGTTACTTGAAGCGACTCGTCGCCCATGATTTTTTTGGTTTCATTGATCATTTTCATTTCTTCATAAGTGAATCCGTTGTCCGTAAACTTGTCAATCTGAGGCACCGCATTAAAAGCAATCTGATGCTTCACCGGCAGCGAAGCGACAGGCAGCACATCGGGATTGACCGGTTCGCCGTTCACGATGGCGCGGGTCTGACGATTCAGTTCGGCAATCGCTTTGGCACCCGAGCCCGACACCGCCTGATACGTCGAAACGATGATCCGTTTAAGGCCGTAGCGATCCTGCAGCGGTTTGAGTGCGGCAACCATCTGGATCGTCGAGCAGTTCGGATTGGCGATTACGCCGTTATGCTCGAAAATCTTCTCCTCGTTCACTTCCGGAACAACCAGCGGAGCGGTCGGATCCATACGGAACGCGCTTGTATTGTCGATGCATACCGTACCGCGTTTGATCGCTTCAGGCACGAGCGCCTTGCTGACGTCTCCGCCCGCACTGAAGAGCGCGATCTGCACGCCTTCAAAGCTTTCCGGCTTGGCTTCTTCGACCGTAACGTCTTGTCCCTTGAACGAAAGCTTGCTTCCGGCGCTTCTCGCGGACGACAGCAGTTTCAAGGTTTTGACGGGGAAATTGCGTTCTTCAAGCAGTCTGAGGATTTGTTCGCCGACCGCGCCGGTTGCGCCGACTACGGCTACGTTAAACGTTTCATTCGACATCTGGGTCTCTCCTTTTATAGGGCAAAATCGCTAAACATCAAGGTTCGCATTGTGAATATCATAGTTTGTATCCAGGCAAAATGCAAGACGAATACATCCGATGTCAGCGTTCCGAAACAAAAAAAGCCCGCGGCTTTCTTCGAAGCGAAGAGGCCGCGGCTTTCCGCAAAAAGCGCATTATCTGCCGGTGTGGCCGAAGCCTCCGCTGCCGCGAACGGTCTCGGACAGTTCTTCGACTTCGGCAAGTTCCGTCTCCGGCACTTCCTGGAATACCATCTGCGCAATCCGTTCCCCGCGCGCGATCGTAAACGGCTCTGGGCCGAGATTGATCAGAAGCACCTTGATCTCGCCCCGGTAATCCGCGTCGATCGTTCCCGGCGTATTCAGACACGTAATACCGTGTTTGAAGGCCAGTCCGCTGCGCGGACGAATCTGCGCTTCCAGCCCGCCGGGCATGGCGATCGCGAGGCCTGTCGGCACAAGTGCACGCTGCATCGGTTCAAGCACCATCGGCTCGAGTACGGCGGCCTGCAGATCGTAACCTGCGGCAAGTTCGGTCATTTTACGCGGTATGGCCAGGTCTTCATGACCCGCTAACCGTTTAATTTGTATCAGATGGGACAAGTTCATCTCTCCTCAATGCGTTGATCGCCCGGTCCGAATTCCCGACCATCGACACGGCGAAAGGTTTGGCAAATAAATGATCGAGTGCAAGCCGGACATCGGCTTCGGTTACGGCTTCGATCTTGGCAATCGTCTCGTCGAGCGTCTCATGGCGCCCGAGCATCAGCTCGTTTTTGCCCAGTCGGTTCATCCGGCTTCCGCTGCCTTCGAGCCCCATGATCAGACTGCCTTTGAGCTGCTGCTTGCCTTTGTGGATTTCGGACTCGCTCAATCCGTTGGCCCGGACGTCGTTCAACACTTCACCGGTCAGCTTCAGCACATCGGCGGTCTGCTTGGGCGCCGTACCCGCATAAATCGTAAAATAGCCGCTGTCGATATGCGCGCTGTGATACGAATACACGGAATAAGCCAGACCTCTTTTTTCCCGGATTTCCTGGAACAGCTTGGAACTCATGCCTCCGCCGATCGAATTGTTCAGCAGCGCCATGGCATACTGCCTCGGATCGTCATAACCGAATCCTTGAAAAGCGAGGCAGATATGATTTTGTTCGGTTTTCTTTTTCCGGTAGACAAGTCCGCCTCCGAAGGACGGAACCGTAATCGGAGATTCGGTCCCGCGGCGATCGAACGAACCGAAATGCTGTTCGAGCATGCCGCGCACATCTTCTCCGAGATTGCCGGCTATAGCCACAATCGTATTGTCTACCGTATAACGTTCGCGAAGGAACCGCTGCAGATCTTCGGAAGACATGGAAGCCAGATGTTCCTGCGTTCCGAGAATCGGCATCGCCAACGGATGGCCTTCGTAAGCCGCTTCGACGATCAAATCGTGTACGAGATCGTCGGGATCGTCCAAATACATCGAGATTTCTTCAAAAATCACATTTTTCTCCCGTGCCAGTTCTTCCGGATCGAATTTCGAATTGAAGAACATGTCGGACAGGATGTCCATCGCGATCGGCAGGTGTTCATCCAACACTTTTGCATAATAGCTCGTATATTCTTTCGATGTAAATGCGTTCACGTTGCCTCCGATCGCGTCGAACTGCTCCGCAATCGCTCTCGCATCATAACGGTCCGTGCCTTTGAACAGCATGTGCTCGATAAAATGCGAAATACCGTTATCGGCTTCCGTCTCGTTGCGCGATCCGTTTTTGACCCAGATGCCGAAAGAAACGGAGCGCGAACCCGGAATATGCTCAGCGACTACCCGAAGACCACTGCTTAATGTATATTTTTCCAAAGCTTTATTCCCCTCCCGTGCGCTCTGCCGATAGGTACCGGTTCAAATAAACGTGCAAATTCTATCCTAGCAAATTTTCGTCCTGCACTCAACCGAGTCCGAACGTTTGCTCTTCCGCCCCATATGGCCGTGTCCGCCGGAGACGTATGCAAAAAAAAGAGCCAGAAGCGAATTCTGTCTCTTTTTCCTGCCTTTATGGGAGAAGTCGTTTTACGATTTTGCCGGCGCGCTTTCGCTCAGCAGGATTTTGTGCGACAGATTCACACGGCCCTGTCCGTCGATTTCCGTGACTTTGACCTGAAGCTTGTCTCCGATCGCTACAACGTCTTCGACTTTGGCTACGCGCTCCGCAGCAAGCTGCGAAATGTGTACCAGTCCGTCTTTGCCGGGCAGAAGCTCGACAAACGCGCCGAATTTCTCGATCCGTCTAACGGTACCTTCATAAACTTCGCCGACGACCACTTCGCGTACGATCCCCTGAATGATCTCGGAAGCTTTGGTGATCATGTCTTCGTCGTTGGAAGCAATAAACACCCGGCCGTCCTGCTCGATATCGATCTTGACGCCGGTTTCTTCGATGATCTTGTTGATGATCTTGCCGCCCGCCCCGATCACATCGCGAATCTTCTCCGGCTTGATGTTGATGATCGTGATCTTCGGTGCGTATTTCGACATTTTCGTTCTTGGTTCCTGGATCGCCTGCAGCATCTGTTCAAGGATGTGCATACGGCCTTCACGGGCCTGCGACAAAGCTTCGGCCAAAATTTCGCGGCTGATGCCGTCGATTTTGATATCCATCTGGATCGCCGTTACGCCGTCTTTCGTTCCTGCAACCTTGAAGTCCATATCGCCGAGGTGATCTTCCATCCCCTGAATATCGGACAGGATCGAGATATGTTCGCCGTCTTTGATCAAACCCATCGCTACGCCCGCAACCGGCGCTTTAAGCGGTACGCCCGCATCCATCATGGCCAGCGTGCTGGCACAGATACTGGCCTGCGAAGTGGAACCGTTCGACTCCAGTACTTCCGAAACGAGACGGATCGTGTACGGGAATTCGGTCTCCGAAGGCAGAACCTTCATCAGCGCGCGCTCTCCGAGTGCTCCGTGTCCGATTTCGCGGCGGCCCGGCGCTCTCAGCGGACGAGCTTCGCCTACGCTGAACGGAGGGAAGTTGTAATGGTGCATAAAGCGTTTGGTTTCTTCCGGTGCAACGCCGTCAAGCATTTGGGCATCGCCCAGTACGCCAAGCGTACAGATGCTGAGTGCCTGCGTTTGGCCGCGGGTAAAGAGACCGGAACCGTGAACGCGCGGCAGCAGAGCCACATCGGAACTGATCGGACGAATTTCGGCCAGGCCGCGTCCGTCGGGACGGACTTTGTCATGCGTAATCAGACGGCGCACTTCTTCTTTGACGATATCGTGCAAAATCTCTTTGACGTCGTCCATCTTGTCCGGCGTTTCGAGGTACTCTTCCACAAAATGCGCTACCGTCTCGTCGTTGACCGCGTCGATGGCATCCTGACGGGCATGCTTCTCTGCAATCCGGACTGCGTCTTTCAGTCGCTCGCCTGCAAAGGCGCGAACGGCCGTGTTGACTTCGGCGTCTACGGCATGCAGCTTGACGGCCATTTTCGGTTTGCCGGCTTTTTCGACGAGCTGTTCGATTGCGGCAACGATGTCCTTGACGGCATCGTGTCCGAACATGATCGCTTCCAGCATGATTTCTTCCGGAACTTCGTTTCCTTCGGCTTCAACCATCATGATGGCGTCTTTGGTGCCGGCAACCACGAGGTAAAGATCGCTGACTTCCTGCTGGGCAAGCGTCGGATTCACGACAAATTGACCGTCCACGCGTCCAACGGCTACGCCGCCGATCGGTCCGTCAAACGGCACGTCGGAAATGCTCAATGCTGCGGATGTGCCGATCATGGCCGCGATTTGCGGTTCGTTGTCCTGGTCCACGCTCATGACGATATTTTGAATCTGAACATCATTGCGGAAACCTTCAGGGAACAGCGGGCGAATCGGACGGTCCGTCAGGCGGGAAGACAAAATCGCTTTTTCGCTTGGGCGGCCTTCACGCTTGATGAATCCTCCGGGAATTTTGCCTACCGCATACATTCTTTCTTCGTAGTTTACGGTCAGCGGGAAAAAGTCGAGGTCTTTCGGCTGCGTGGAAGCGGTAACGGTACACAGTACGACCGTTTCTCCGTAATGTACCATAACCGCGGCATTGGCTTGTTTGGCCAAGCGGCCTGTTTTGAGCGTAAGTGTACGTCCCCCAAGCTGCATTTCTACTTGCTGTTCCATCAAATTCCTCCTCAGGACATCTATAATCTATGCTAAGTATATAAGAATATTGAAAAATCTTCATTACAAAAACAACCCGGCTGCTGCCGTCGGCTCCAAAAAAGACCATACGGTTCACAACCAGGCTGCTTGTGCAAGACTTTTTAGTTTTAGCGACGCAGGCCGAGCTTTTCGATCAGTGCGCTGTAACGTCTAACATCGTTATTCTTCAGGTAAGCCAGCAGTCTACGACGCCGTCCGACCATTTTCAGAAGACCGCGACGCGAGTGGTGATCTTTCTTGTGCGTACGCAGGTGATCCGTCAGGCTCAAAATGTTGGCCGTCAGGACAGCAACTTGAACTTCAGGAGATCCGGTATCGGATTCGTGAGTTCTGTGCTCCTCGATCAGTTGATTCTTGCGTTCTTGTGTCAATGCCATCCTAATTCACCTCCTAGTTTCATTAAAAGTATCCCCGATAGCCTCGTAACGGCCGGTGAAAGCCAGAAACCAAGCCATGGTTAAGCAGCTTACGCGTGCGCAAGCAACGTAGTTTAGTATATCAAAACTCTATTGAAAAGTAAACCGTTGGTTTATCGGAATAAATTAACCTTTTAAAATGTTCCGTGCTTCCTCCGCGTCTTTTGCAATTTGGGACACCAGTTCTTCAATGCCCGAAAACTTGCGTTCGGAACGGATAAAACGTACCAGATCGATCCATACTTCTTCTCCATAGATACTGCGGTCGAAATCGAACAGATGCGTTTCGAACGTAGGTTTGATATGGCCGTCCGTAAACGTAGGTTTGACTCCCACGTTCATCACCCCATCCAGCACTTCGCTTCCCAAGCCCAGACGCACGGCATATACGCCTTTGGCCGGAACGACATAGTGACCGGAAGGATCGACGTTGGCTGTCGGAAAGCCGATCGTTCGACCGCGTTTGTCGCCGCCTACGACCGTACCTCGAACCCGGTAAGGACGGCCCAGCCAATGAGCGGCTTTCTTGGCATCGCCTGCTTTGAGCGCGGCGCGAATACCCGAACTGCCGACCTTCTCGCCCTCCAGCAGAAAAGGAGCGACGGTCTCGACCGAAATCTTTCCGCCGCTGAGCGGAGCGATTTTCTCCGAAGTGCCCGCACCTTGAAAACCGAAACGGAAATCGAATCCGACGACTGCCGTTTCTACCTCAAGAGGCATGAGTACCCGATTGACAAAATCGGACGGAGTTACTTTGGAGAATTCCGGCGTAAACTCGCCCACATACAGATAATCGACACCCAGCTGCTCCAGAATCCGCTCTTTGTCCGGCAGCGGAGTCAGGTAGCCTTCGTAGTCGCCTTTGCCCATGACGTCTTTCGGATGGGGGTGGAACGTCAGCACCGCGACCGGAAGCCCGAGGCTGCGCCCCAATTCCAATGCACGCCGGATGACGCTGACATGTCCCAGATGAAGGCCGTCAAACTGTCCGATCGCCATAACCTGCCGTCCGACGGGGATAAACTCTTCCCCCCCGGTTAAAGGATAAGTTAGCGTTACCGTCTTCACTTTTCGATCACCTGCATTTTCCGCCGATCGCCGTTCCGGATCATCGTTCCTCTTCGCCCGAGCGCTGCGCGCTCAGGGAAGAAAGACTTTGACCGGAACGACTTTGCCGGCTTCTTCGTCCCATCTGTAAATCCCGATAAAGCGGTCGTCCGGCGTATACAGCCGGAATTCACGATCAAGCCCTTCCGCCGAAGGCAGAACTGCCCAAGCCGGAAGTTTCTGTCCTTGAAGCGCATTGATCATCTTACGTTCGTCCACGGTATGCTCCGGCATATGCAAAGCCGCTTTATCGGCGCGAATCAGCATTTCCTGAAGCGTGCCCGCTTCTACCCGCTCCGCGATTTCTTCAAAAGTCAGGCAGCGGTCAAGGGAAAGACCGGCAGACTGCGTACGCTCCAATCTGGCCATTGTCGAAGGCACACCCAGCTTGGCGCCGAGATCGACGCAAAGCGTACGGATATAGGTGCCTTTGGAACACAATACGCGAAGTGAAACTTCGGGCTGGTCGCCTGCGGCAAAACCGGTTACTTCCAGCTCATGAATCACGACTTCGCGCGCTTTGCGTTCAACCGTCTTGCCTTCCCGGGCCAACTCGTACAGCCGTTTACCGTCGACTTTGACCGCCGAGTACATCGGAGGGGTCTGCATGATCGGACCGATAAAATCGTTGATCGCTTCTCGGACCTGCATTTCGGTAATGCCGGTCTTCGGCATCTCTTCGATCACCGTGCCTGTCAGATCCTCGGTATCGGTCGCAATTCCGAATTTGAGGACTGCCCGGTATTCTTTGGGCATCTCCTGCAAATACTCCACCATCCGCGTAGCGCGGCCCAGACAAAGCGGAAGCACACCGGTCACCGAAGGATCCAGCGTCCCCGTATGGCCGATTCTTTTCATCTGAAGCAGTCTGCGGCACTTGGAGACGACATCGTGGGAAGTCATTCCCGCCGGCTTGCGCACCGGAAGTACACCGTCGAAATCGTTCATAGCGATTGTCCGATTCTGGCAATTACCCGTTGGGTCACTTCCTCGAGCGAACCTTCTAGGCGGCAGCCGGCCGCGCGGACGTGGCCGCCTCCGCCAAACTCGGCGGCGATGGCAGCAACGTCTACTTTGCCTGCCGAACGCATACTGGCTTTGACCGCATCGGCATGGATCACTTTGAACAGAACGCCCACTTCAACGCCCTGAATATTGCGCGGATAGTTTACGATGCCTTCCAGATCTTCATTGGAGGCTCCGGTTTGCATCATATGTTCCGGTGTCACATGCACCCAGGCCACTTTTCCGTCATTCGACATCTTCAGTGTACCAAGAGCCTGCGTCAATACATCGAACTGCGGTTTGGTCAACTGTTCCAACAGCGAATCCGCCAAATCGGGTCCGTTGACTCCGAGTTCCAGAAGATGCGAAGCGATCCGCATGACTTTGGGCGAAGTGCTGGAATAGCGAAACCCGCCCGTGTCGGTAAGAATGCCGGTATAAAGCATTTCCGCAAGATCCCGGTCCCATTCCAATTCGAACGAAACCAGCAGATCGTACAAGATCTCTGCCGTCGCAGCCGCATCAGCCTTGATCAGAGTCTGGGTTCCGTATTCGTCGTTGGTCGGATGATGATCGATATTGAGCATATTCGCTCCGTCTTCCATCCAATCCGAGACCAAACCTACCCGTTTGAAGTCCGCACAGTCCACACAGATCACATTGCCGTATGTCCGGGTACGCTCCGTCACACTCATATTGAGAATTCGGTCCGCTCCGTTCATGTACATCATGCGTTGGGGAATAGGGCCTTCATTGATCAACGTGAAGGTTTTGCCTAAACGCGAGAGAAGCCAGCCCACCGCAAGGGTGGAACTGACTGCATCTCCGTCGGGCTGTACGTGCGCCACGACCAGGAAATCATCGTGCTCTTCGATAAATCGTCGCGCATCGATCAATTCCTGCTCATACGTCCGCATCGCCGTCTCCTTTATTGTCCGGACTGGCTTTTCCCGGTTCGTTCGTCTTGATTTGTCCCAGAAGAGTCTCGATCTTGTTGCCGTAGGCAATCGACTCGTCCAGATGGAACAGCAAGCTTGGCGTATGGCGCAGCCGGATTCTTTTTCCGATTTCGCTGCGAAGGAAACCTGTCGCTTTGGCGATTCCCGCCAAAGATTGCTGCTTCGCTTCTTCATCGCCCAGAATGCTCAGATACACGTTTGCTTCGGACAGATCGCCCGTCACCTCTACATCGGTGACGGTCACAAATCCGATCCGTGGATCTTTCAATTCGCTTTGGATAAGCTGGCTGAGTTCCTTTTTGATTTCTTCCGCAACACGGCCTACTCTGATCTTAGCCATTTGTTTTCACCCACCTTTTAGCGCTCGACGGCCTCCATCACATATGCCTCGATGATGTCGCCTTCTTTGATATCGTTGTAATCGAGCGTAATCCCGCACTCGTAGCCTTGGGCCACTTCTTTGGCATCGTCTTTATAACGCTTCAGGGAGTCGATTTTGCCTTCGTAGATCACGATGCCGCCGCGGATCAGACGAGCTTCCGCATTGCGTGCAATTTTGCCCTGGATAACCATGGAGCCCGCGATTACGCCGACTTTGGTAACCTTGAACGTGCTGCGGACTTCGGCTTGGCCGATGACCGTTTCTTTGAAGATCGGATCGAGCATGCCTTTCATGGCTTGTTCGATTTCTTCGATTACGTTGTAGATGACGCGGTGCAGACGAATGTCGACTTTCTCCTGCTCGGCCGTCAGCGCTGCCTGGTTGTCCGGACGAACGTTGAAACCGATCACGATGGCATTGGAAGCCGCCGCAAGGATAATATCCGATTCGTTGATGGCACCGGCGCCGCTGTGGATAATCTTGACGCGAACGCCTTCGACTTCGATCTTCGCAAGCGATCCCTTGAGAGCTTCGACCGAACCCTGCACGTCGCCTTTGATGATGACGTTAAGGTCTTTGATCTCGCCGTCCTTGATATGCTTGAACAGATCGTCAAGCGTAACGCGGGTGTTGGCGCCCATATCCGATTCGCGCTGCGTAATCGAACGCTTGTCGGCGATGCTGCGCGCTTTGCGCTCGTCTTCGAAGACCATAAACGGATCGCCCGCCTGCGGCACTTCCGTCAGGCCCGTAATTTCGACCGGAGTCGAAGGGCCGGCTTCCTTCAGACGGCGTCCTTTGTCGTTCACCATCGCCCGTACGCGGCCGAAGCAGTTGCCCGCTACGAAAGCGTCGCCCACTTTAAGCGTACCGTGCTGAACGAGGATACGAGCAACCGGTCCGCGGCCTTTGTCCAGCTCGGCCTCGATAACCGTACCGCGGGCGCGTTTGTCCGGATTCGCTTTGTAATCGTTGACTTCCGCCACGAGCAGAATCATTTCGAGCAGGCCTTCAAGACCCATTCTTTGTTTCGCGGATACGTTGACGAAGATCGTGTCGCCGCCCCACTCTTCCGGCACCAGACCGTATTCGGTCAGTTCCTGCTTGACACGGTCCGGATCGGAACCCGGCTTGTCGATTTTGTTGACCGCTACGATAATCGGCAGATTGGCCGCTTTCGCATGGTTGACCGCTTCGACCGTCTGAGGCATAACGCCGTCGTCGGCTGCTACAACGATAATCGTCATATCGGTAACCTGGGCACCGCGGGCACGCATCGCTGTGAAAGCTTCGTGACCCGGTGTATCGAGGAAAGTGATTTTTTTGCTGTTAATTTCGACTTGATAAGCGCCGATATGTTGAGTGATACCGCCGGCTTCGCCGCCTGTTACGTTCGTCGAACGGATCGCATCCAGCAGAGTCGTTTTACCGTGGTCGACGTGACCCATGATCGTAACGACCGGAGGACGTTCTTGCAGATCCGTCTCTTCGTCGGTTTCTTCAAGCGTTTCGAAACGATCGTCTTCGACCGGAATCTTGATCTCGACTTCAACGCCGAAATCGCCTGCGAGCAGTTGGATCGTTTCCAGATCGAGTTCTTGGTTGATCGTTGCCATGACTCCGAGCATGATCAGCTTCTTGATGACTTCCGAAGCGTCCTTATGCAGAAGTTTGGCTGTTTCGCCAACGGTCATTGTACCGCGTACAATGATTTTCTTCGGCGTATTGTCGATCTTTTCTCTTGGCGGCTGGTTGCGATTGCCCCCGCGTCCGCCTTTGCCTCCACGTCCGCCTTGACCGCCGCGGAATCCGCCGCGGCTGTCGTCGGAACGGCGCTGTCCGCCTGGACGTCCGCCTTGACCGCCGCTGCGCTGTCCGCCCGGGCCGCCGCTGCTGCGGTTGCCTCCTTGGCCGCCTTGACCACCGCCGCTGCTGCGATTGCCGCTGTAGCTGCTGGTCGAAGAAGTGGTGCTGCGTCCTTGCGAAGAAGCGCCTGCAGGACGGTTTTGCGAACCGGTGCTAGGACCTGTTCCCGTACCGGCCGGACGCGATGTGCCTTGACCGCCGCTGCGGCTGCCTTGACTGCTTGGGCCGCCGCTCGGACGTTGGCCTTGACCGCCGGAAGCCGGACGGCTTGTTCCGCCGCTCTGAGGACGACTTTGTCCTCCGCTTACGGGTGAAGAACTGCGGGTGCCTTGAGGACGGCTACCGCCTTGACTTTGCGACTGACTACTGTTTGGGGTTTGAGGTTTATTATTCATACCTACCTGCTTTTCTTGTGAATTTTTTATTTGACTATCACCGTTCGATTGCGGCTTACTGCTTGGAGATGCCGGTTTAGAGGCGTTCGACTTGATCTTTTGAAAAAATTGTTCCACTTTGCCGATCGCCTCCGGTTCCATCACACTCATGTGATTGTTCACCGGCATTTCGAGTCTTTTCAAAATGGTAATAATTTCTTTGCTGCTCATGTCGAGCGACTTGGCGTATTCATAGACCCGAACTTTGTTCTCTGGTTTACTCAATATACTCCACCTCCGACGTTGTCCCCAGTTTCCTGCGGATCATGTCGGCGAACCCCTGGTCCGTTAGTGCAAACACGAGTCTTTCCGGCTTGCCGATGCTTGCACCGAGACGTTCTCGGTCGAAACCGATCAGCAGGGGAACGCCATACGTTCCGCACTTGTCTCGAAACTTCTTTTGGGTGTTGGACGAGGCGTCGCCGGCCAAAACGATCAACTTGGCTTCGCGCGACCGGATGGCTCTAAGGACCAATTCGTCTCCGGTAACCATCTTTCCGGCGCGCATGGCCAGCCCCAGTCCCGAAAGCTCATTATTCATCGTCTGCTTCTTTCTCCTGTAACTCCCGGAATTGTTGTTCGACCCGGATAAAATCCCGGGCGAGCTCTTCGTAAATTTCGGCCGGAACCTGCTGTTTCAGCGCACGGTCGAGCGACTTGTTCTTCTGAGCAAGCTTGAAGCAGTCCGCATCCGCACGCAGATAAGCGCCTCTACCGGATTTTTTGCCCGTCAAATCGATTTCGATCCGGCCTTCCGGTGTACGGACGACCCGGATCAGTTCTTTTTTGGGCAGCATTTCCTGGCTCGCTACGCATTTGCGCAGCGGCACTTTTTTTGTTTTCATGTTTGAATCCCCCGCTTTCGCCGAATCCGGCTATCAGTCGAAGGACGCGGAGTCCTGCGAAACTTCGCTGTCGTACGTGCGCGCTCTGCCGAACTCTTCCTCCGCCTGCGTTTCACTCTTGATATCGATTTTCCAGCCCGTCAGCTTCGCCGCAAGGCGTGCATTTTGGCCTTTGATTCCGATGGCAAGCGACAACTGATAGTCCGGCACGATCACGCGGGCCATTTTCTCGGCTTCGAACACTTCGACTTCGATAACCTTGGACGGACTAAGGGCATTGGCCACATAGTCTTCCACGCTCTCGGAATAGTTGACGATATCGATCTTCTCTCCGCGCAGCTCGTTTACGATCGTCTGTACGCGGACACCCTTGGGACCCACGCACGAGCCGACCGGATCCACTTCGGGATTGCGTGAGTAAACCGCAATCTTGGAGCGGAATCCCGCTTCGCGGGCGACCGACTTGATTTCGACGACTCCGTCGAAAATCTCGGGCACTTCGAGTTCGAACAAACGCTTCAACAATCCCGGATGAGTCCGCGACAAAATGATTTGTGGTCCCTTGGTGGTGTTCTCCACTTTGGTAATATACCCTTTGATCCGTTCGTTATGCGCGAACTTCTCTCCCGGCATCAATTCGGTCAGCGGCAGTGCCGCTTCGATCTTGCCGAGATCGACGTAGAGATTACGGGCATCCATGCGCTGCACCGTACCGGTCACGATATCTTCGGTCTTGTCGACGAACGCATTGTAGATCAGACCGCGTTCGGCTTCCCGTATACGCTGCGTCACGACCTGTTTCGCCGTTTGAGCGGCGATACGGCCGAAATCGCGAGGCGTAACCTCGATTTCCGCGATATCGTCGATCTGCAGGTGCGGGTTGATTTCCCGTGCGCCTTCGAGCGAGATTTCGGTTCTGTCGTCGAGAATTTCCTCTGCAACCAATTTGCGCGCATATACTTTGATTACCCCAGTATTGCGATTCATATCCACACGCACATTCTGAGCCGTATTGAAATTGCGCTTGTAACTGGAGATCAACGCCGCTTCGATCGCTTCAAAAAGAATTTCCTTGCTGATTCCCTTCTCGCGCTCAAGCTCGTTCAAAGCCTCTATGAAATCCGTACTCATTTCCCCAACGCTCCCCCTTTCAGGACTATCTATATTTAGAAAATAATAGCCAGTCTGGCACTGGCGACCTTGTCGTAAGGCACGGTCGCCTGCTTCTTCCCGATGGCGATCACAAGTTCTCCGTTCTCAAACGAAAGCAGCTTGCCTTCGAATTCCTTGGATCCGCCGATCGCTTCGTAAGTCGTTACGAAAACGTCCTTGCCGACCGATTTCAGCACGTCTTCCGCTTTTTTCAGCGGCCGTTCGGCGCCAGGCGACGATACTTCCAGGAAGTACGCCTCGTCGATCGGGTCGTTCTCGTCCAGTTTCTGGCTCATGTACTCGCTGATCAGTCCGCAGTCGTCGATGTCGATGCCGCCTTCTTTGTCGACGTAGATCCGAAGGAAATAGCTTCCGCCTTCTTTGACATACTCCACATCCACCAATTCGAATCCTTGTTCGATCAAATACGGTTCGATCATTTCTTCTACGGTTGTTTTAATCTTCGGTGTGCTCAAGCATTCACCCTCCAAGCGTTGTCAGGTTCCGTCCGCAAGGGCGGCGCAGAAGATATCAGCCCAAAAGTAAAGAGTGGGTTGCCCCACTCTCTACACAAAGATCTATCTCCCGCTGTGTCTAACTCCAAAATCCTACTCGTATTATACCATAAACCCTTGATGGTGACAAGTACGGAGGCTTTACAAACGCCGCCGCTGCGCTCTTTTTCAGAACAGCGACAGCTGGTTGCTCTCGGGAAGTCCCCGGAAACAGCCCAATTGGTTGAGCAGTTCGATGATCGTTTTCGAAGCTTTCGATTTTTGCTGGAAGTCTTCGATCGACAGGAATTCGCCGTGGTCGCGCGCAGCCGCAACGCTCTTGGCCGCATTTTCGCCGAGACCCGCAAGCGCCGAGAACGGGAACAAGAGGCTCGTTCCGTCGACGGTAAACTTGTTGGCATCCGAGTGGTACAGGTCGATCGTCTTGAACGTGAAACCGCGGGCCGTCATTTCGAGCGCCATTTCCAGAATCGGCAGCATCGCTTTTTCTTTCGGCAGCGCCTGGAAGCCTTTCTGCTCGATCTCGACGATTTTGCGGCCGATCGCTTCGTATCCCTGGCAGAACAGTTCGATATCGAAGTCCGCGGCGCGGACGGAGAAATAAGTCGCGTAATATTCGATCGGATGGTACAGCTTGAAATAGGCCGTACGAACAGCCGAGATAACATAGGCGGCCGCGTGCGCTTTCGGGAACATATACTGGATTTTGAGACAGGAATCGATGTACCAGTTCGGCACTTTGCAGCGCTTCATTTCGTCGATCCATTCTTGGGACAACCCTTTGCCTTTACGTACGCTCTCCGTGATCTTGAAGGCAAGCCCCGCATCCATGCCCGCTTTGTAGATCAGGAACAGCATGATATCGTCCCGGCAGCCGATAACGGTCTTGATGTTGCAGGTCCCGTTCTTGATGAGCTGGTCGGCGTTGCCGAGCCATACGCCCGTTCCGTGAGACAGTCCCGAGATCTGCAGCAAATCCGCGAAGCTCGACGGCTTGGCTTCGATCAGCATCTGCCGTACGAACTTCGTTCCCATTTCCGGCACCCCGTACGTTGCGACCGGCGTGCGGATCTGCTCGGGCGTGACGCCAAGCGCTTCCGTCGAATTGAACATGCTCATGACCTTGGGATCGTTCATCGGAATGCTCGTCGGATCGACGCCGGTGAGATCCTGCAGCATCCGCATCATAGTCGGATCATCGTGACCGAGAATATCGAGCTTCAGCAGGTTTTCGTCAAAAGCGTGATAATCGAAATGGGTCGTTTTCCATTCCGCATTTACATCGTCGGCCGGGAATTGAACCGGCGTAATGTCTTCGATCTCCATGTAATCCGGCAGAACGACGATACCGCCCGGGTGCTGGCCGGTACTTCGTTTGACTCCTGTACAGCCGGCGGCGAGCCGGTTCAGTTCCGCCGAACGCCAGCGTTTCTGGTGCTCTTCTTCATACTTTTTGGCAAAACCGAACGCGGTCTTCTCCGCAACCGTACCGATCGTTCCTGCACGGAATACGTTATCCGGACCGAACATGACTTTGGTAAAGTTATGCGCCTGCGGCTGGTACTCACCCGAAAAGTTCAAGTCGATATCGGGAACCTTGTCGCCTTTGAAGCCCAGGAACGTCTCGAACGGAATATCGTGTCCTTCGCCCAGCATGGTCGAACCGCAGTCCGGGCAGGTCTTGTTGGGCATATCGAATCCGCTTCTTACGCTGCCGTCCAAAAACCACTCGCTGTGCTTGCATTCGGAATTGCGGCAGATGTAGTGCGGCGGCAGCGGATTGACCTCGGAAATTCCGAGGAACATTGCGACGACGGACGAGCCGACCGAACCCCGCGAACCAACCAGATAACCGTCCTGGTTCGACTTTTTCACAAGCCGCTCGGAGATTAGATAGTTGGCGGAGAAACCGAACTTGATGATCGGGCCCAGCTCTTTTTCGAGCCGCGCGACAATGACTTCAGGCAGTTCGTCTCCGTACATGGCCCTGGCCGTCGAATAGCACGTATCGCGAATTTCCTGATCGGCCCCTTCGATGACGGGCGTATACAGTTCGGAAGGGAACAGTTTGAGCTCTTCGAACCGGTCGGCCAGCTCGGACGTATTGGTGACCACGACTTCTTTCGCTTTCTCCGCGCCCAGGAACTTGAATTCCTCCAGCATTTCTTCGGTTGTCCGCAGGTGCGCGTCGGGTTTGTTCTGGTCTTTGAGCGGGCTGAAGCCCGTGATGCCGTGAATGGTAATATCGCGGTACAGCTTATCCCGGGGATCGAGATAATGCGCATTGCCTGTCGCCACGACCGGCTTGTTCAGCTTGCTGCCGATCTTGCACACTTTTTCAACCGCAATCTTCAGTTCTTCGGCACTTCCGACAAGTCCTTTGTCCACCAAATGCATGTACATGGTCAGCGGCTGGATCTCCAAAATATCGTAGAACTGCGCGATCTCTTCCGCTTCTTCGACCGTTTTGTTGAGTACCGCTTCGAAAAACTCGCCTTTTTCGCAGCCCGACAAGATCAGCAGGCCTTCGCGCATTTTCTCAAGCTTCGACTTCGGTATGCAGGGGACCCGTTTGAAATGCTCGGTATGGGACATGGAAATGAGCTTGTACAGATTTTTTTTGCCTACATTGTTCAACGCGTAGATCCCGCAGTGGAACGGGCGCGAGTTGGATAAATCTTTGCCGACAAAATCGTTCAGCCGGCTCAGGTTTTTCAAATTGCGTTCTTTGACGGCTTCGTCGATCAGTCCGTTCAAAATGCCGCCGAGCGCAATCGTATCGTCAATAGCGCGGTGATGGCTTTCAAGAGCCACTTTATATTTGGTTGCCAGTGTATTCAAACGGTGGTTTTTCATCGACGGGTGCAGCAGACGTGCCATTTCCAGCGTATCGAGTACCGGGTTATGAAGCTCCGGCAGACCGAAGCCTTTGAGCGTTGCCTGGATAAAGCCCATATCGAAGCGCGCGTTGTGCGCAACGAGTACGCCGTCGCCGGCAAACTCCACGAACTCGCGGATTACGCTGTCGATTTCGGGCGCGCCCCGCACCATATCGTCGGTAATATTGGTCAGCTGCTGGATATGGTAAGGAATCCGCTCGTGCGGATCGACAAAAGTGGAATACCGTCCCGTCTCCTGTCCGCCTTTCATTTTGACCGCCGCAATTTCGATGATCTTGTTCTGCGTGATCGACAGGCCGGTGGTTTCTATATCGAATACGACATACTCTGCCGACTTCAGTTCTTCTTCGCGGGGATTCAAGACAACCGCCACCGCATCGTTCACGACATTGGCTTCGACGCCGTAGATCATTTTGATCCCGTTTTTCTTAGCCGCCTTGGCCGCATCCGGGTAACACTGCACGCCGCCGTGGTCGGTGACCGCAATCGCTTTATGGCCCCATTTTGCCGCGCGCTTGACATATTCTTCGATCGAACAAACGGCATCCATCGTACTCATCTTCGTGTGCAGATGGAATTCGACCCGTTTTTCGTCCGCTTTGTCCATTCGGATCGGCGGCGTCTTGATTTCCATCAGATCCGAAGGGATCATGACAAGTTCCGGAATCTGCATGAAACGGTCCAGCTCTACGCGTCCGCGCGCTTTGACCCATTTCCCGTTGGCCAGCAGGCTCATTACTTTGAGGTCCTCTTTGTTCTTGGCAAACATCTTCATCTGCAGCGAATCGCTGTAGTCGGTCAGATAGTAGGTGAACAAAGTGCTGCCGTTGCGGAGTTCCTTGCTCTCCAATCCAAAGATCAGGCCTTGGATGGTCACTTTCTTCTCTTCGTCCTGAAGATTCTGCAGCGGAATCGCTTCGTCGCGAATATCGTATCCGACCTGGAGCTTGATATTCTCGTCGTCTTCGCTGCCTTCTCCGGCACTGACTTCGGCATCGATCTCGGCCATCATCTTTTCGATTGCAGCCAGTTCGTCGCGCCGGCGCATCTCGTCGAATTCGGCTTTGGCAGCCGCGGCGGCGCCTTCTTCTTCGCCTACGGTCAACTTGACCTGAAGCTGGAGTCCGAAATATTTGGCGTAAAAATCGGTCAGTGCGCGGTCAATGTTCCGTTTGCGGCCAAGTTCAAGCGATGTGGCATCGGAAAAAGAAACCGTCGTGACCGTCCCCTGCGTCACGGCACGGGATCTCGCCATCCAGCCGTTAACCGAAGGAATCTCCCGCTGGGCCCATTCGATGAACAGCTTCCAATATTCGTCCACAATTTCGCTCTGCCGATCCTCGCCCGTGTATTGGAACAAGAACCGGATCTTGGCGATATGTTTGAGCCGCTCTTGAATCTGCAGACAAAATGTCCGATAGATCTGCGCGGGTACCAGAGTGTCTTTGGCAATTACGATTTTCCAATCCCGGTTCGAGCGGCTGATTTCTACCCGGTCGATATAGCCGTCGTTAAAATAAGGGTCCGCCGCGCTGGCCGGCATCTCGGCCTGCCTCATCAGCAGTTCGAGCCGCTGTCTGCGCTCCGCCGTCTCACTCATCGTCTGTCCCCCTTTGTTTCTTAAAAACGAAGAGCTTCCGCGGAGGGCTTCAAACTTTGCCCGCCGCCGGAAGCTTTATTCCGAGCCCGTCTTCATCCGGTTGTCCGGCCGTACCGGCCCGGTCTGATGCGTCTTTGCCCGATCCGCCGAAAATTCGGATCAATAGGCTTTGGCGAATACGACCGTGTGTTTGGCCGCTTCTCCGCAGGCCACGCAGGCCGATTTGCGTTCTTGGGGATCAAACGGAATGTTGCGGCTTGTCGCGCCCGTTTCGGCACGCACCGTTTCTTCGCAGGCTTCGCTTCCGCACCAGCCGGCGAGGAAGAATCCGCGTTTCGCTTCCATCTGCGTACGCATTTCGTCCAGGTTGTCCACGGAATGGAAATGTTCGCTGCGGAACTCGAGCGCGCGCTGGAACATTCCTTTTTGAATGTCTTCCAGCAGCTGCTGAACTTCGGCAACCACGTTGTCCAGCTGAACCGTCAGTTTGTCGCCGCCCAGGCGCGAAGCCAGCAGGCAGACGCCGTTTTCGATATCGCGCGGTCCGATCTCGATCCGCACCGGTACGCCGCGCATCTCGTATTCGTTAAACTTCCAGCCCGGACGCACATCGGCGCGGTCATCCATACTCACCCGGATACCGGCAGCCTTAAGCTCCGCAAACAAAGCGTCCGCACGCTCGATGACCATGTCGCGCATTTTTGGAGGCCCGATCGGAATCAGAATGACCTGTGTCGGCGCCACTTTTGGAGGAAGAACAAGCCCGCGGTCGTCGCCGTGCGCCATAATAAGCGAGCCGATCAGCCGGGTACTGGTTCCCCAGGAAGTGGTATGCGCCAATTCAAGTTCGTTATCCCGGTTCAGATACTGAATCTCGAAAGCTTTGGCAAAGTTAGTTCCCATATAATGGGAGGTTCCGGCTTGAACCGCTTTGCCGTCTTTCATCATCGCTTCGATCGAGAACGTGTCCACGGCGCCCGCGAATTTCTCGGAAGGCGTCTTCTGGCCCATGATTACCGGCAGTGCCAAATAATCTTCGGCGAAGTCGCGGTACAGTTCAAGCATGCGCATCGTTTCTTCGCGTGCGTCCTTCTCGCCTTCGTGCGCCGTATGGCCTTCCTGCCACAGGAATTCGCTGGTACGAAGGAACGGCATCGTCCGCTTTTCCCAGCGCATGACATTGGCCCATTGATTGATCAGTACCGGAAGGTCGCGATACGACTTGATCCACTTGGAGTACATATGACCGAACATCGTTTCCGAAGTCGGACGTACCGCCAGACGCTCTTCCAGAATATCGCCGCCGGCTTCCGTAACGAACGGCAGCTCCGGGTTGAATCCTTCGATATGTTCTTTTTCTTTTTGGAAAAAGCTTTCGGGAATCAGCATAGGGAAGTAGGCGTTGCGATGGCCCGTTTCTTTGAATCGACGGTCCATTTCCTGCTGAATATGTTCCCAGATCGCATAACCGTCCGGACGGAATACGATACAGCCGCGAACCGGCGCATAATCCATCAGTTCGGCTTTTTTGATGACATCGATATACCAGCGCGAAAAATCTTCGCTCTGCGGTGTGATTTCGGTAACGAACTGCTTATCCTGTTTGTCGCTTGCCATGGGTTTCCCTCCGTTTATCAAGCGAACCGCTTCTGCCGCTCCAGGGCGGCAGGGCCGGTTCTTAACCCTTGCTTACTTATTTGGGGTCTCACAAAATTATCCGTTGATAATGCGCAAAATGTCGTTGTAGGTCACTGCGATCATCAGCAGGAAGATAAGCGCGAAGCCGACGAAGTGAACGATGCCTTCTTTGTTCGGATCGATCGGTCTTCTGCGTATCGCTTCGATCGCAAGGAAGATCAGGCGGCTGCCGTCGAGCATCGGAATCGGCAGCAGATTGAAAATACCAAGGTTGATACTGACAAGAGCCGTCCACAGAATCATCTGGTCGATCCCCTGGCTGGCGATCTGTCCGGTTGCCTGAAGCGTACCCACAGGGCCGGCCAGCTGATTGATATCGAAACGTTCAAATACCAGGCGGCGAAGCGCATCCAGAATGGCCGTGCTGCCTTTCTGGAAAGACTCGCCCGCAAACTGGAACGTTTCCGTAAAGGAAGCCGTACGTTTGAGCTGCCCCAGCGCAATACCGACCTGAAGCACTTCGCGTCCGTCTTCCGCCGTCACCTTTTTCGGGGTAACCGGAATCTGTACGGCTTCTCCGCCGCGTTCAACCGACATTTGGACTTCTTGACCGCCCGAAGCGTTGATCAGCGTCGTGACTTTGGACAAGTCGCCGTCAACCGGCTGTCCGTCGATCGACTGCACAATATCGCCTTCTTGAAGTCCCGCAGCAGCTGCAGGCGTACCCGCGACCACGCTCGAAACTTTGACACCTGTTGCATTTTCGTCCGGTACTCCCGCGACCTGAACATAAATCAGGAACAGGACGAAGGCCAAAACGAAGTTCATCATCGGTCCGGCAAAAATCGCCAGCGCTCTTTTACCAACGCTTTTGCTGCGGAATTGGCGATCTTTTGGCGCAACCTGGAGCTCTTGTCCGCGCGTCACGATGTCCGCTTTGCGATCCACTTCGAGATGCTGCGTCTCCCCGTCGACATTCAACCGGATTTGCATCCGCTCTTCGATGTCCATCCACTCGATCTCGCCGATCACTACATTCCGCCGGGTATCGAGACGGTCAAGATAAATTTTTTTGACGAGTCCTTCGTCCGACAGCCGCACGGCAATAGTCTGCCCCGGCTGGATCGGATCGAGTTCCGGATCGTCTCCGGCCATCCTCGCATAGCCGCCGAGCGGCAGCAGACGCAGGGTGAAGACCGTTTCGTCTCGTTTATAAGAAAACAGCTTGGGACCGAAGCCGATCGCAAACTCGCGGACGAGAATTCCCGCGCGCTTGGCAAAAAAGTAATGTCCCCATTCGTGCACCGTAACGACGATGAAAAACATCATTACGGTAAGCACAACGATCTGAAGTGTCATCATGTCTGGTCTGATCCTCCCTGTTCGTGTAGCCCGAATCCGTTAAGGCTTTACTTCCGGACGGCAAAATAGAGAAGCCGTATTCGGTTTGTCAGACTCCGGATTGCCGATTATTCGGCAGCGATCCGCCGCGCCCATGTATCGGCTTCGCGAATGATCGAAAGATCCGGATCCGGATCCGATTCGTGCCGTTGAACGACTTTCTCGAGCGTGTCTTCAATCTGCAGGAACGAAATTTCCCCGCGCAAAAAGCGTGCGACCGCCACTTCGTTCGCGGCATTGAATACGGTCGGAGCGGTTCCTCCCATTCTACCACATTCGTAAGCCATCCTTAAACAAGGGAAGCGCCCGAAATCCATTTCCCGGAAATTCAATTTTCCGATCTCGGCCAGCGACAACCGTTTGGTCTTGAGCGGAATACGATCGGGATAAGTCAGCGCATATTGGATCGGAACCCGCATATCGGGATTGCCGAGTTGAGCGATGATGCTTGTATCCTCGAACTCTACAAACGAATGAATAATACTTTCGGGATGCAGCAGGACGCCGATCTCATCGTAGGACAAACCAAACAACCAATGGGCCTCGATGACTTCCAGTCCTTTGTTGACCATGGTCGCCGAGTCAATGGTGATCTTGGCCCCCATCGACCAGTTGGGATGCTTGAGCGCATCTTCCACCGTAACGTTGGCCAAGTCATCCCGGCTCAAATGCCGGAACGAGCCTCCCGAAGCGGTGAGCGTGATCCCGAGAAGCCGATCGCGCGGTTCGCCGTTCAGGCACTGAAAGATCGCCGAATGTTCGCTGTCCACCGGAAGAATCGATACGCCTTTTTCCGCGGCGCGGCGCATGACCAGATGGCCGGCCGTCACAAGCGTCTCCTTGTTTGCCAAAGCGATCGTCTTGCCTTCGTCGATCGCGGCAAGCGTCGCCGGAAGCCCCATGCTTCCGGTCACTGCCGTCACGACGGTGTCCGCATCGGTGCCGGCCGCAATCTCGATCAACCCTTCTTCACCGAAATAGACGGATGTTCCACCCGGAACCTGCCCTTTGAGCTTTTCCGCCGCTTCCCGGGTAGCTACCGATACTTTGGACGGCTTAAATAAATGAATCTGTTCCAGCAGCAGCTCGATATTCCCGCCTGCCGCCAGAGCTTCGACTTCAAATCGTTCCGGATGCTCCGAAACCACCTGCAGGGTCTGGGTTCCGATCGAACCGGTCGAACCGAGCAGCGCAATTTTTTTTGTCATTATGGGTGTGCCCCTTTCCGTATCGCTGCGCAATCTCTGTCCGGCTCACTAGTAAGGAAGCAAAAACAGGATATGTACAAAAGGAAACACGGCCAGCCAACTGTCGCACCGGTCTAGAATCCCGCCATGTCCCGGAAGAATGCTGCCGGAATCCTTGATTCCGTAGATCCGCTTGTAGGCCGACTGGATCAAATCCCCCATCTGCCCGACTACCGAAGCGGCAAATCCGATCAACATGGCTTGAAGCGGATTGACCAGTTCCGGAGCGGCAAACGAAAAGCCCAGCGCAATAAGCACAGCAATCAAAATCCCGCCCACGGCGCCTTCGATCGTTTTGTTCGGACTGATTGCCGGCCACAGCTTGTTTTTGCCGAAAGCTTTCCCGGTAAAGTACGCTCCCGCGTCGCTTCCCCAAATGCTGAGCAGCAGCAGGAACGTCCAAAACAATCCTTGTCCGTCCGGCGTTTCCCTTGAGATGGCAATATAATAAAAACCCAAGCCGACATAAGCCGCACCTAAAAACAGCAGCGATGCCTGCTTGATATTGATTTCGTTTTTGGTGAGCACCGTCGCCGTAAGCAGCAGAAGCAGAAGCAGCCAGGCCGCGTGCATCGGAGGAATCGGAAACTCAAGGTTCCATATATGCCAAGGAAAAGTTAAATAGGCCACTCCCGCATAACCGATCCAGGCTTCCGCGCGAAACGGGGCCCCTGTGCTCATTTTGGCAAACTCGTAATAACCGACAAGCGCCATCAGCATGATCAGCGCAGGGTACCAGATCCCCCCCACCACGCATAATCCCAAAAACAACACGCCGGCTACTACGCCGGTTATAATTCGCTGTTTCACCGTTTCATCCTCCGTCCGGGCGACGCCGCTATTTCGAACCGCCGTACCTGCTCACTTGATTTTCGATGCCTTCAAGTGCCAGGCGGTTATTTTAAACCGCCGTACCTGCGCGTGCGACGCTGGTATTCGGCCACTGCTTCTCTAAGATGTTCTCTGCCGAATTCCGGCCAATAGGCGTTCGTGAACCAGAGTTCACTATAGGCAATCTGCCACAGCATAAAGTTGCTGATGCGCAGTTCGCCGCTCGTGCGGATCAACAGATCGGGGTCGGGCATATCGACGCTTTGAAGATGGACCGAAATCATATCCTGATCGATATCTTCCGGACGAATCCGACCGGTCTCGACCTGACGGGCAATCTCCCGGATTCCTTCAACCAATTCACGCCTTGCTCCGTAATTGAGGGCGAAATTCAATACCAGGCCCGTGTTGCTTTGTGTGAGCCGGATCGCTTCCCGCATCGCTTTCAGTGTATGTTCGGGCAGATTTTCCATATTGCCCATCATGCGTACCTGTACATTCTTTTCGATCAATTCCGAAAGTTCAAGCGCCAAAAATTCCTGCGGCAGCCGCATCAAAAAGTCTACTTCCTCTTTGGGTCTGCTCCAATTTTCCGTAGAAAAAGCATACAGCGTCAGATAGCGAACACCCAGTTCATCCGCGGCGATCGTGGCGCGTTTGACCGCCTTCATCCCGCTCTGGTGGCCCACGATCCGCGGCATGCCGAGCTTCTTGGCCCATCGGCCGTTGCCGTCCATGATGATGGCAATATGCTGCGGCACGTTCTCCGCCGACGGTTCGGCCGGTCCCGAAACTTCTTCGCGCTTTTTGGAACCGATCCACGAGCGAAACCGATTTATCATGTTTTCTCCCCCATGCCTTCAGCTCCCGCGCATGTCCTTGAAAAAGACACAACCCCACCTGGAACGGAGGGGTCGCGGGGTCTTAAACTTCCATAATTTCTTTTTCTTTTGCAGCGATCACTTTATCGACTTCCGCGATATATTTATCCGTAAGCTTCTGGATGTCTTCTTGATGGCCACGGGATTCATCTTCGGAGATTTCGCCTTTTTCCATCTTCTTGATATCGTCGTTGGCATCGCGGCGGATATTGCGGACAGCCACTTTGCCTTCTTCGCCGAACTTTTTCGTCAATTTGACGAGTTCGCCGCGGCGCTCTTCGGTCAGAGGCGGAATGCTCAGGCGAATCGCGTTACCGTCGTTGCCCGGAGTCAAACCGAGGTCGGACTTTTGAATAGCGCGTTCGATTTCGCCCAGCGAAGATTTGTCCCAAGGCTGAATCATCAGAGTGCGCGAATCCGGCGTATTGATGTTCGCCAGCTGGCTCAGCGGAGTGGGAGCTCCATAATATTCGACCTGAATCCGATCGAGCAGAGCGGGTACCGCACGTCCCGCGCGCAGCGTACTCAGGTCACGTTGAAGCGCCTGAATCGCTTTGCCCATCCGTTCTTCCGCATTTTTCTTCACGTTTTGTGGCATTTTAATCTACACTCCCTTTGACGATCGTTCCGATTTTTTCACCGAGAACGACTCTTTTGATATTACCCTTTTCGGTAATGGCAAATACGATCAGCGGAATATTGTTGTCCATGCACAAGGAAGAAGCGGTAGAGTCCATGACGCCCAGGTTAAGGTTCAGCACTTCCATATAGGTCAGCTGTTCGAACTTCTCGGCGGTGCTGTCGAGGAACGGATCGGCCGAATAGACGCCGTCCACTTTGTTCTTCGCCATCAAAATCACTTCCGCTTCGATTTCCGCGGCGCGCAGCGCGGCGGTCGTATCGGTCGAGAAGAACGGGTTGCCCGTACCTGCTGCAAAGATCACGACGCGGCCTTTTTCCAGGTGGCGGATGGCTCTGCGGCGAATGTACGGTTCAGCGATCTGCTGCATGGCGATCGACGTCTGCACGCGAGTCGGCACATTGATCGATTCCAGTGCATCTTGAAGCGCCAACGAGTTCATCACGGTGGCAAGCATCCCCATATAATCCGCGGTCGAACGGTCAATCCCGCTCGCACTGCCGGCGATTCCCCGCCAGATGTTGCCGCCGCCGCAGACGACGGCAACTTCGACACCAAGTTCCACGACTTCTTTGATTTGTTCGGCAATATCCGCAATCGTCAATCCGTCGATTCCGTATCCGTTCTGTCCCGCAAGCGACTCGCCGCTGACTTTGAGTACCACTCGCTTAAATGCAGGCTGCATCAATTATACCCTCCGCTTTTTTCCACTGCCTGCGTACGGGCGGGAACCCTGCTTAAAAAAGAAGGAACACCAAGTGTTCCCCCCATACACAGAAGCTGTGATTATTCTTTAATGGCTTGGCCGAATTACTTAACTTGAGCCATAACTTCTTCTACGAAGTTATCGACTTTTTTCTCCAGGCCTTCGCCCAGCTCAAAACGAGCAAAACGACGGATCGAGATGTTTTCGCCGATTGTGCTGACTTTTTCGTTCAGCAACTGCGAAATGGTTTTGTCCGGGTCTTTAACGAAAGATTGCTCCAATAGGCAGTACTCTTCATAGTACTTATTGATGCGGCCTTCAACCATTTTCTCAACGATTTTTTCCGGTTTGCCTTCGTTGAGGGCTTGGGCTTTCAGGATTTCTTTTTCTTTTTCAATCGCGTCAGCCGGTACTTCTTCGCGGCGAACGTAGAGCGGGTTTGCGGCAGCGATATGCATCGCGATGTCGCGCGCGAAGCTTTTGAATTGGTCGGTTTTGCCGACGAAGTCTGTTTCGCAGTTGATTTCCACCAGAACGCCGATGCGTCCGCCAGCGTGGATGTAAGACTCAACCGTACCTTCGGTAGCGGTACGACCGGCTTTGTTCGCTGCTGCGGACAAGCCTTTTTCGCGGAGTACGTCTACGGCTTTGTCGATATCGCCGTTGGTTTCTTCCAGTGCTTTTTTGCAATCGAGCATACCTGCGCCCGTTCTTTCACGAAGTTCTTTTACTGCGCTCGCGTTTACTGCCATTGTTGATGACCTCCAGTTAAGTATTTGGTTTCGGGATTTACTCCTAAAAAAAGGGCGGTTAAGAGGCTATTCACCACCAACCACCCTCTTTTATTAACTCTGCTATCGTCGGGCATTACGTACCGATTCCGGTACAGCCTGACTTATGCAGTTGTTTGTTCGCCTTGGTTGCCTTCGATGATCGCGTCGGCCATTTTACCTGTCAGCAGTTTAACGGCGCGGATCGCGTCGTCGTTGCCTGGGATAACGTAGTCGATTTCGTCCGGATCGCAGTTTGTATCTACGATACCTACGATCGGAATGTTCAGCTTGCGAGCTTCGGCAACAGCGATACGCTCTTTACGTGGATCGATGATGAAGAGTGCGCTAGGCAGTTTCTTCATGTTCTTGATGCCGCCGAGGAATTTTTCGAGGCGATCCTTCTCTTTGCGGAGCAGGATAACTTCTTTCTTAGGCAGAACTTCGAACGTGCCGTCTTCTTCCCAAGCTTCGAGCTTTTTCAGACGATCGATCCGTTTTTGGATCGTTTGGAAGTTGGTCAGCGTGCCGCCGAGCCAACGTTGGTTGATGAAGTACATGCCGCAGCGTTCCGCTTCGTCTCTCACGGAATCTTGAGCTTGTTTTTTGGTACCTACGAACAACAGGGTACCGCCTTCGCCAGCCAGGCTTTTTACGAAGTTATAAGCTTCGTCAACTTTCTTGACTGTCTTTTGCAGGTCGATGATGTAGATTCCGTTTCTTTCGGTAAAAATGTAACGATCCATCTTCGGGTTCCAACGACGAGTTTGGTGACCGAAGTGTACGCCAGCTTCGAGAAGCTGTTTCATGGAGATAACTGCCATTCTCCATACACCTCCTATGGGTTTGGTTTTTTGATGTACCTCCGCCGAAATCATTTCCTGTAGAGACTCCGCCCCGGGCGAAGCACCTTCCGCAGAATCAATCAGCGTGTGTTTTAACACCGTTTTCTAGTTTAACACATGCCGCGAGACTGTGCAATCCCTGTTAGGCATTATTTTGATTCGGTTTAGGTTCGGATCTACCGAAAAAGCACATTGCAAAAGGCCGCAAATTCCGATAGGAATCCGCAGCCCGGTATCGCTTGCTATTCTTTTTTGGGGGTCGAGATCTCGCGTATGATTTCCGTATACGAGTCTCCCGGTTTAAACGAGTAATTGCCGACTTGAAGTTTGGCCGTTGCACCGGCTTCCGCAGCCTGCCGCTGGAAAGTCGCGGCGTCGTCGACAATGCCGGCCTGCTCGAGTGCCCGCGACACGGATTGAAGATTCATCCCGCTTTCGATCTCGAACGTCACCCGCGACGAAGCGGCGGCTTCCGACTGCTGGGGCTTTACTTCGCCCGCCGCTTTCGGCTCTTCCGGAGCTTGGGGCGCCTGAGCCTGCTCCGAAGAAGCGGCCTTGTCCGGTTTCTGGGGAGCCGCAGGCTTCGTCGAAGCCGCAGCCTGCGGCGCGGAAGGCTTCACCGTCTCCTGCGCTGTCGGTTCGGATACGGAAGGTTTTTTTCCGGCCTCCGGCTTTTCGGCAGGCGTGGAGACAGGCTCCGTTGGAGCTTTGGCCGGTGCAGCCGCTTCTACCGGCTTGGATGCTTCCGCCTTGCCCGTGTCACCCGCAGCGGTATCCGGCTTGCCCGCCGTGCCTGCCGGTGCGGCTGCCGCAGGCTTGGATTCCGCCGGTTTGTCTTCGGCCGGTGCGGACTCTGCACCAGCGGAGGTTGTCGGCGCGGAGTCTGGCGATGCGGATTTTTCCGGTGTTTCGCTTTTGGAAGCGCTCGGTGCTTCGGATGGTTCTGCAGCCGGTTCTTCTGCAATGCCGGCTGCGGCCTGCTGCTCCGTCCGGGTATTTGGCGTATCGACGGCAGCCGAAGGTCCCGCCTCACGCCCGCTTTGCGCAAGCAGCATCAACTGGAGCAGCAGTGCCCCTGCCATAATTCCGATTCCGAGTCCCAGCATAAAAGAGCGATTTTTGAACACTACGTTTCCTCCCTTTTCGCCAAACGCAAAATCAGTTGGATTTCGCCTCGTTGAAGACCGATAGCCTTGGCAATGGCATCAATGGACTTTCCCTGATCGTGCAGTTCGAAAAGCTGAGGATAACGGAGACGGACGGAATCTTCCGGTTCCGGCTCCGTTTCCACTTGGATTTGCTGGGGGGCAGCGCTCTCGATCAATTCGTTACGCAGCTGCCTTGCCGCTTCCTGCATGGCTCTTGTATCCACAGCCGACATTTCCGCAGACGCCAACTGTTCGATTCTCGCTTCATGCTTCCCCGAGGTACGCTCCATTTCAGCGAGCCGGCTTCGCATTTCCGCCAGCTGTTCCTGAAGCGAAGATTGTTTGGCACCCGTCTCTTGTCGGATCTGCACCAGCAGGTTGACGAGGTCGTCGTTTTCTTTTTCCATCTCGGCCATGTACTGTTCGAGGGTCTTCTCCACTTCGCGTACAACTCGGTCGCTGCCGGTGGCTTTTTGGCCCGTCTTTCCTTTCGGAATAAGAAAAGCATACACAACCGCCGCCGCGCCGAGCAGAACTACGTAAAGCCAGGCATCGTTCATCTCAGTTTCCTTTCTTACAACGACAAGTCAAGATGTTTTCCTTTAAAAGGATGGGGAGCGGCGATTTTGGCGACGGCCGCTTCCTGTTCTTCCGACTCGCCGGCTGTGTTTCGCTGGGAAGGATCCCCTTCCTGCCCGCCGCTCTCTTTGCGAATTCCCGCGTCCGATGCTTCGGTGGTGGGCGCACTGCGATGACGGGCCCTTTCAAGCTGGGTGTTCGTTTGTCCGGCAAGCAGAGCTTGATCGGTCAAGGGACGCTGCAGCTGATCCTGCTGCATCCGGCTTGTCTCGGGAGCTCGATGAACCGCCAACTGGACCTCTATCGCCTTCATGATCGAACACCCCTATTCCTGTATTCTTATCGAATCTTCGGTACTCCTACCGACCGATCAGTGATTGACGGACATCACGATGTCGCCTTCCAAATATTGAAAAGACACGCGATGTGTCGTTTCTTTCACAAACTTGGTGTAACGGCCGATTACGACCTTGGCGCCGCCGTAAATGGTATCGTTCACGACAACGCGCGCGCGGCCGGTATCTTCCAAAATATGTTCGATCTCGAAAATACGCTCTTTTGCATAGGCGCGTTCCTGCTCCTGCTGGCGCTTTGTCACGTTCAATTTGGCACGAAGTGCCAATTTATCCGCGTTCAGCGTTCCGGCATGCGCCATTTGATCCAGCAATCCCAGAGCCTGCGTCGTTTTTTGCATGTTTTCGGCGGTTTCCCGCAGTCGTTTATGTAGGTCCGCCAATTCGTTGCGAAGATTCGGCAGAACGCCTACTTCGATTGCGGTGGCCGTAGCCATCGTATTGCCCACGGTGCGCGCCGTTACTGTCTCGCCGGCTTGTATATGACCGCCCACGATCAATCCTTTGCTTCCGCTGCAGACGACATTTTTCCCGGCTCTGATCTCGGAATGCATGATGCTTTGCGAAACGATGATATCTTCACCGGCTTCCACATTGCCATCTTGGATAAAGGAGCTTTTGATATTCATTCCGGCCTTGACGATCCCTTTATGGTAGCCGATCACGCCGCCCGTAATCTCTATGGATCCGTCCGCAAACAATTCCGCGCCTTCAACACCGCCCTGAACGCGAATGTCTCCTGCCGCTTTGACGCGGAATCCTGGCAGAACGCTTCCGCGAATAACGACGGTTCCCACGAAATCGATGTTGCCGCTGCTGTAATCCACGTCCCCGTGCACTTCGTACACCGTGAATACATTGATTTTGCCATTGTCGGTTTGGCTGACCATTCCTTCGATCGTTGCGTACATCGAAGTTTGCTTTTCATCCGTCACCACGTTTTTTCCGACTTTGAATCTTGCTTCCTTGCCGGGCTTGAACGGGACTTCTTCGCCCGTTACCGCAGTGCCCGGCGTACCCGGACGAGTCGGATGACGGCGGGCGAGAAGCTGGCCTTTGCCGACATTCTTAAGACGGATGAGTTCTTTGTAATCGACCCGGCCGTCTTCGCGTTCCATCGGTCTCGCTTCTTCTTCTTTGTCGAACATGAATTCGATCGTGCCGTCCACTCCGTCTATCGGAGAGGTCCCTCTGGCAATTTCGATTTCGTCAAAAAAGTAGTTTTCCGGCGACGCAACGAAACTTCTGATCGCCTCGTCCAGCAGACCGTGACGCACGTTTTGGTCGTGCAGAAAATGTCTCAAACTTTCTTCCGTACAAGCAAAGTCTTCTTCCGCCTTTGTAAAACGCAGACGGGCCGACATTTTGGACGGTTCTAATACAATGGCAAGATGCCGATCCAAAGCCAGACGCTCAACCACGGACAACCCCTCTTTTCAACTTTGCTTATCGCTGGCCAGTAGCCCCCCGGCCGCTTGCTATCCGATGTTAACGATCCTGCATCAGCAGGCTTTTTTGTTTATCCAGCGTTCCGCGCAGTCGCAGAATCGCTTTGGAATGCAGCTGCGAGATTCTTGAAGGCGACAGCGACATGACCTCGGCAATTTCGCTGAGCGACAGATCTTCGAAATAAAGCAGCGAAATGACAATCCGTTCTTTTTCGGTCAGTTTCTCGATTCCTTTGGCCAAAGCTTCTTTGAGGTAAAACTCATTGACTTTGTGATCGGGATTCTTGGCCTTCTCGTCAACCAGGACAGAGATCCGCGTTTCCGATTCTTCTTCGCGGATCGGATCTTCAAGCGAAACGAGCGACATGACCGAAACGTCCTGCAGCATCTGCTGGAATTCTTTTTCGGATATGCCCAAAAATTCGCTCATTTCCTGGTCGGAAGCGCCGCGCATATTTTCCTGCTCGAGTTTTTGGTAAGCTTCCTCGATTTTTTTCGCTTTTTCGCGTACGGAACGAGGTACCCAGTCGCCTTGACGCAGTCCGTCAAGAATGGCTCCTCTTACGCGCCAGGAAGCGTAGGTTTCAAACTGCAGTCCACGCTTGTAGTCGAACTTTTCGATTGCGTCGATCAGCCCCATGACTCCGTTGCTTGCCAAATCGTCCTTGGAAACGTTTTTCGGAAGTCCCACCGCAAGCCGCGAAGAGACGTAATCGACAATGGACAAGTGATTCTCGATCAGTTTCTTCTTGGCTTCGACGTCATTGTGCTCTTTCCAGCTTATCCATAAATCCAGGTGATTCAACTGACCGGATTTGCGTTCATCCATTGCTATCTCCCTCCTTCATCTTCCGTGAGATGACGTACGGCTTTCGCCAGTTCTTCGGGATCTTTATCCTGTGTGGATACCAATTTGGGCGGGTTCAGCGGCTGAAAATCGTTCACTTGTCCTCTTTGTTCTCCGGCTGCACGAGTCTTATCCGCATCCGGTCTCAACAAATCGTTCAATTCGTCGCTTTCATCCGGCGTTACCAGATCCAGCCGGGCCCCCCGCATCTCTTCTCCCGTTACCGGGTCTGCCGCCAAAGAGCCGCTGCCGGTCTTTTCTTTGGGCAGCGGCTCGAGTGCTCCAAGCACGATGCGAAAAAGGAAGGCCAAAAGAAACCAGACCAACGCCCCAATCCCTCCCCGGGTCAAGCTTGTAATGGGGAGGTTATTTCGGATCGCAAACAAAAAAGTAATGACGAATCCGATTAAAGCGAATATCAGATTTACTCGTATGGTTCCCTTCATCTCTACAATTCCTTTACCCCTTTTTGAACGCTGCGTATGGTTAAAATTCCGTTTTCCGAACTAATCTCGATCGTTCGGCCGTAATTGGCACCCGTGTCTTCCGCATGCAGGGGAATGCCCAATTTCTTCAGCATTTCCTTGCAGGATTCCACGTTACGGGGTCCGATACGCATTGTGTCGCCACTGCCTGCGAACGCAAACATCTGCGCACCGCCAGCCATTTTGGCGATGAGCCGCCGCTTGGACGCGCCCATATTAACCAGTTTGTCAGCGAGAACCGGCAGAGCCGTATCCGCATACTTGGCGATATTAATCTGGTTTTCGCGGGCAATGTCCGATGAAGGCAGCATCACGTGAGCCATGCCTGCCACTTTGGTCTGCGGATCATACAGCGTCAATCCGACACAGGAACCAAGTCCCGTGGTACGAAGAATTCCGGAATTCCCCACTACGTTCAGATCGGCCATGCCCACTTTTACAAGATTCTGTCCGTCAGTCATTGTCGAACGGAACTCCAAGCGCTGTGAAGATTTTGTTAAACGATTCCGGATCCGGAATGAGGAAAAACTGACCCTCGACCTCATCGTTGCCCTGCACAAACGTGGTATCGATCAATAACGCGGCATCGCCCATTTCGCCGAACTGGATCATGCCGTAGCTGAGAATGGCTCCCGCCATGTCCAGCGCGAGCGCCGGTACGGTAGGAGACATGGCTAAATTGGTGAAATCAGCAAGCGAAGACAGATAAGAACCGGCCAGAATATTGCCGATTTCGCCCAGCGCGGATTGTTCCATTTCGGTCAATTCCAGTCCTTCACTCGTTTCGAAAGCGGCCAGACGCCGCAGCAGCGATTTGCCGGCTTCGGGCGCCATGATGTAGAACAGGTTGCCCGGAGCATCGCCTTCGACCCGGAAAAAGACGGTCAGCACGATTTTTTCGGCGCCGCCCACTTTCTCCGCAATGTCTTCGAAAGGCAGAAGCTGTACTTTGGGTACCGCCATGTCGATCGGCTTGTTCAAAAGCTGCGACAGCGCCGTGGCCGCGTGGCCGGCCCCGATATTCCCTACTTCTTTTAGTACGTCGAGTTTGAAGCCTTCGAGTTTCGAATAAATCTCCATGCTTCTAGTCCTCTAACTGCTCGAGGTGCGCCACTTCACCCCGGTTCAGTACTTCCGCCAGATTCAGCATGATCAGCAGGCGGTCTTCGCCGACTTTCGCTACTCCGTCCAGATATTTCGCTTTGACTCCTCCAACGACTTCCGGCGGCGAATCGATATTGTCTCGATCCAGATCGACGACGTCGTTTGCGGCATCCACGATAAAGCCGACTTCCATATCTCCGACGGCGACAATAATGATACGGGTCTGGTCCGTGTATTCCGACTCCACGAGGTTAAAGCGTCCTCTGAGATCGATGACCGGAATAACCACGCCGCGAAGATTGATCACACCCTTGATAAACGAGTAGGTCTTCGGTACGCGCGTGATCGGCATCATGCGTTCGATCGTCCGCACTTTATCAACGTCAATACCGTACTCTTCATTACCCAATGCAAACACAATTACCTTGATTTGTTCTGCCACAAAAAATCCCCCTTTATTGGGCCCATGGCCCTTGACCGTTCCGCTTGTTCCGACAGCCGATTTCGCCTGCCATCCGGCACCGTGCGGCGCTTCGAAGCGTTATTCGAACCGGTCAAGGATTTTGGGTCCCGATCATTTAATAAGCGCGTTTGGATCGAGAATCAAGGCCACTTGACCGTCGCCCAGGATGGTAGCACCGGAAATCCCCTGAACTTGAGGCAAATATTTGCCCAGGTTCTTGATGACGATTTCGTTCTGGCCAATGAAAGAATCGATAGCCAGTGCAGCCAAACGATCTCCTTTGCGGATGACCACGATTTCCGTCTCTTCTTCGTCGTCCTCGTTGTAATCCGTGGCGTCGAAGAAACGGCTCAGCGACATGAGCGGAATATGAGCCTCGCGGTAAGGAATCAATTTGCTTCCGTGAACGTTTCGAACCTGTTCTTTGCGGATAATGCCCGTCTCCACGATCGAAGACAGCGGAATTGCATACTTCTCCGAACCCAGACGAATCATCATGGCGGAGATAATCGACAGCGTAAGCGGCAGTTGAACCGAGAAGAGCGTTCCTTCGCCGAGCGTCGACGTAACGGCCACATGGCCGCCCAGAGAAGCGATTTTCGATTTTACCACGTCAAGGCCTACGCCGCGTCCCGAAATGTCGGAAATAACCTCCGCCGTACTGAAGCCTGCTGCGAACAGCAGTTGATACACCTGCTCGTCGGTCATGGTCCGCGACTCGTCTTCGGTTACGACACCTTTTTTGATCGCGGAAGCCAGAATCTTGTTGCGGTCGATGCCTTTGCCGTCATCTTGGATTTCGATAAACACGTGGTTGCCGCTGTGGAATGCGCGCAGATGAACGGTGCCCGTTTCCGGTTTGCCGGCCGCGATCCGTTCCGCGATCGATTCGATGCCGTGATCGACGGAGTTGCGCAGCAGGTGGACAAGCGGATCGCCGATTTCGTCGATAACCGTACGGTCAAGCTCCGTTTCGGCGCCGGTGATCACCAAGTCGAGCTTTTTGCCGAGCGATTTGGCCAAATCCCGCACCATCCGCGGGAAGCGGTTGAAGACGGTATCGATCGCCACCATCCGAAGTTTCATGACGATATTCTGCAGATCGCTGCTTACGCGGCCCATATGCTCGACCGATTCGGTCAGCTCCTGGCTTTTGATCTCGGTAGCCAGCTGTTCCAACCGTACACGGTCGATCAGCAGTTCGCTGAACAGATTCATCAACACGTCGAGACGTTCAATATCGACCCGAATCGTACGCGAAGGTGCGGCGACCACTTTTTTGGTTGCAACCGGTTTGTCTTTTTCGGCGACCAGCGCTTTGTCGACCTCCACGGGAGCCGCTTCCGAAGGCGCGGTTTCCAAAGCGGCCGAAGCTTCTTCGAGTTCAAGCTTCTGGGCTAACTGGGACAAGGTGTCGGAATCGATCGAAGCCATTTTGGCATCTTCGATCTCGGACAGGTTCAGAATCATCGAGCGCAGTTCTTCCGGATCTTTTTCGGTAATGAAATAAAGGGAGAAACTGCGATCAAATTTCTCTTGTTCGATTTCCTGGACGGTTGGATGCGATTTCACGACTTCGCCGCTGCGTTCGAGCAGATCGAACACCATATAGGCGCGGGCTGCTTTCAGCTGGCAATCCTCCCGAATGGAAACTTCGATATAGAGTACCCGATGTCCTGCCGCGAGCGACTGCTGAAGAATCGAATATTGAAATTCGTCGAGCTGAACCTGTTCTTTGGAAGTAGGAGTTTCCGAAGCAGCCGCTTGGGAAGCCGAATCTTTTGCGGCCGACGCCGCGCCGTCGCCGCTTGGTACTTCGCCGCGCACGATCGATTGAAGGGAAGCGACGATGGCGGTAACGTCTTCTTTGCCTTCTCCGCCCTGCGTGATGTCTTCAACCATGGCTTCGAGAGCATCAAGACTTTTAAACAAAGTATCGAAGATAAAGTTTTGCATCTTCAACTTGTCGTTGCGGACCAGATCGAGCACGTTTTCCATCTGATGGGTCAGCGCAGCCAGATCTTCGAATCCCATCGTGGCAGCCATCCCTTTCAGCGTATGCGCCGAGCGGAAAATAACCTGTACGATCCCGATGTCTTCCGGGCTTGCTTCAAGTTCCAACATTTTTTCGTTTAACGATTGCAAATGATCATTCGACTCATCAATAAACATGGATAGATATTGATTCATGTCCATCGCGAGACACCTCCTCCGTTAAAATGCAGTTATGATTTGACGACCTGATTTAATTTTGTTGCGATTTGCGGCAGAGGAAGCAGGTGCATCACACAGTTTAATTCGGCTGCCGATCTTGGCATCCCGTAAACCACGCAGGTCTCTTCGCTTTCTGCAATCGTGGTGGAAATTCCCGAGTCGTACAATTTTTTCATTTCTTTGGCTCCGTCGCTGCCCATCCCCGTCATAATGACCGCATGCCGGCGAACTTCGCTGATCGGAAGAATCGAGTCGAACATGGCGCCTACCGAAGGTCGATGACCGTTCTGAGGCGGGGCGTCGGAGAGCTCAATCGCATACTGGCTGCTGCCGGTACGTTTTACAAGCAAGTGCTGGCCGCCTGGAGCGATATAAGCCGTTCCTTTTCGCAGCGGCATACCCTGCTGGGCTTCGACCACCTCGAGCGGACTCAGCGTGTTGAGACGCTGTGCGAGAGAGTGGGTAAACTTCGGCGGCATATGCTGCACGATGACAATCGGAGCCGGGAACGACGCCGGAATATTTTCCAGCAGTTCTTTGAGGGCTCTCGGTCCACCGGTCGAGCACCCGACCGCCACAATCTGGTCAATCACATCGCCACCCGCAGAAACACGGGAAACCGGCGGAGGCGAAGCCGGACGCTCGGATGTTTTGTCGGGCACTTTACGTTCCGACGGCAGCGGCGTTTTCGATCCGGTAAGCGGCGGTACGGGCTTTTTGATCGACGAAGCCGCTGTATCGCCTCGAGGCTGGATCTTGTCCGCCGAAGCGGAAGACCGGGGAGCTGCCGGACGCTCCACTTTTTTCTCTTCGCGCGGCGCCGCCGAACGCGGAGGCTTCGAAGAAGGAGGTACGGCAGGCGTTTTCGCTTTGGGCGACGGCACGCTTCCGGCAGGCACCTTGGTTTCTGCCGCGCTTTCTTTGCGGCTTCGGCCTGCCGTCAGCGGAGGATCGCTTTTCGGCCGCGGCGTTTCCGCCGCCTTTTCTTCCGGGGATGGGATACCGGGCTCCACCCGCCGTTCTTCTGCCGAATCGGGCAGCGCGCTTAAAGCTTTTGAAGGAGCGGGCTTGTCTTTTCTCCAGGCGGAGTCGTGTACGGCCGCATGCAGCTGACGCAGCAGCGCTTCTCCAACCGCTTCGATATCCTGGGAATTGGATACGGAAGGCTTGCGGATAAAGTCGAAGGCCCCAGCCTCCAGGGCCATAATGGTCTCCCTCATGCCTTCTTCGTTGATTCCAGAGAGCATGATGACCGGAAGGGGATATTCGCCCATAATGACCCGAAGCGATTCCAAGCCGTTCATCTCGGGCATTTCCACGTCCATCGTGACAATGTCCGGTTTGATTTTTCTGATTTTCTCGACCGCTTCCCGTCCATTCGTTGCCGTACCGGCAACAGAGAAGGATACGTCCCGTTCGATCAGGTCGGATACGATCTTGCGCATAAAAGCGGAATCGTCGACCACTAACACGCGATATGGCGTCATTCCCTCAACTCCTGTCCTGCTCCAGAATCAGTTTCACCGTTTTAATAGTCTGTTTACAAAGCCTTTAATCCCTTTCGGCGAATCGGCCCGAACCTGCAAGGAATGTTGCGTATAACGAAAGGCCAGCTCTTGGATGTCTTTCGAAGCCTGACTGTTCGGAAACCGGATAGAGAAGGGCGTCTGCTTTTTGACCGCCTGACTCACATGGGGGTCGTCGCTGACATGCCCGAGAACCGGAATATCCAAATGGAGAAATTTTTGGGCCACCAGCCTGATCTTGTCCGCCGTCTGCTGGGCTTCCCGCCGGTCCAAAGCCCGATTCACGACCAGTCGGAATGACGCGGAATGTTCAAGGTCGTGCACCACTTTGACCAACGCATAAGCGTCGGTAATGGCAGTAGGTTCCGGGGTGGTGACCACGATGCATTCATCGGAAGCCGTAATGAAGCGAATCGTCTCTTTGGATAATCCTGCACCGGTATCAAACAGGATGTAATCCAGGTCTTGGGCGATTTCTTCGATCTGTCCGGTAAAGTGCAGCAGATCGTCTTCGGAAAGCGAGAACAATTCGGTCATGCCCGATCCTCCTGCGATAAAAGGAAGCGAATTCGGACCCGACTGAATAATTTCGCTCATACTTTTTTCTCGCTTTAGCAGATGAAACAAATTGTACTGTGAACGGACACCCATTAACACGTCAATGTTGGCCATTCCGATATCGGCGTCGAACACCAGCACTTTTTTTCCCAACTTTTGGAGTTCTAGAGCAAAGTTCAAAGTAAAGTTCGATTTGCCGACTCCTCCTTTTCCGCTTGTAACCGCAATGATGTGTGCCGTTTTCTCGGAAGAGTCGGGCTTCCTGGACGGAGCGGATCTGAGTGAAGAAATCATCTCCCGGAGTGCCGCGGCCTGATCGCTCATAAGCTTTGTTCTCTCAGCAGGACGTCGACAAGGAGTTCACCGCCGGGAAGCAGCAGATCATCCGGTACGTTTTGTCCGTTCGTGATGTAGGAATACTTAAGCGGATACTGATGAAGCAGCCTGAAAATGCTGCCAAAGCTTCCGGTTTCGTCGGCTTTGGTAAAGATGACTTTATCCAGAGGGTATTGGCTGAAGTTCTCCGTGATTTCGGCCATGTCCCCATACTTGGACGTCAGGCTCAATACAAGATAGGTTTCACTGTGTTCGATGGGAGCGATCAAAGCCTGAAGCTCGGACACCAGCATTTCGTTCCGGTAATTCCGCCCTGCCGTATCCATCAAAATCAGATCGCAGCCTTCAAGCTTCTGAAAAGCTCTCTGCAGGTCCCCCGGCGACTGGACGACTTCGAGCGGAACGTTAAGGATCGACGCATAGGTCCGAAGCTGTTCGATCGCGGAGATCCGGTAGGTGTCGGAAGTAATAAAGCCGACCTTTCTTTTTTTCTTGAACATTTGTTCGGCAGCCAGTTTTGCAATCGTTGTCGTTTTCCCGACTCCCGTAGGACCCGCGATATACACGATGCGCGTCTCGGCTCCGACTCCTCCTCCTTCGCGAGCCGTCGCGAAGTCCCGAATAGTCTGCTTCAACGCCTCTGCGGAAGAGATGGAAAAAGCTGCTTCGTTTGAACCGCGTACACTTTCCAGCCATTCTTCAATCAGGGTTTCCTCGACATGCTGCTCGCGCAGTCGGGTCAACAGCTTCTCCAGGTTTTCCGGAAGCGGGTCGGACCGGTCGTCGCTTTTGGACAATTTGTCGATCATCAGACGCATCCGATGAAGCTCTTCGTACAACCTGTCTTCTCCCGCCTGTACCCGTTCGCCCTGGAATTCCCGAATGCTGCGTTCCAACTGGAGCTGCTGCTCGGCTTGGACGGCGGGGTTGTAATCTTCCGGAACCGTCGTCCTTCTTTCCGGAGAAGGCGCGGGCCTCATACTCCCGTTAAAAGAATTATCGGAAGATTGGGCCTCAGGATTTATATGAAGGTTCTCAAGACTCTTAATTGAAGAAGAAACCGCGACATTTGGCCCAGTTTCCAACGTTGCAGCTTTTTCCTTTTGAACGGCCGGCATCTGCGGGGATGCACCTGCGGCACTGGCTTTGCGATAAGCGCCAGCCCCCGCACTGCGCGGGATTGCAGCAGGAACCGACAGCGCCGGAGCCGGCGGTTCGGCCGACTTGCGCGCTTTTTCATCGGCTTTTTTTTCTGTTTCCAGAGCCGCTACCACTTCCAACCTTTTTTTGCCGAACAGTCCGAACAATCCTCCGACTTTGGTTTCTTTGGTGCTCAGGATCACGGCATCGGAGCCCAGATCGGTCCGGATTTTCTGCATGGCTTCAATCATCGTCTCCACTACATAACGCTTAACGATCATAAGTTCACCACTCCGACACTTTGAATTTCAACACTCGGCTCAAGTTCGCTGTAGGAGAGTACCGGAATGTCCTGCATGGTACGTTCGATAATTTGGCGCATATACATACGGATGGTAGGCGAAGCGAGCAGAATCGGCTGCTGTCCGGATTGAACGGCACGGTTTACCTGCTCGGTCAGCTTTTGATAGACCGCCTGTGTCGATACCGGGTCGAGAGCCAGATAACTGCCCTGTTCCGTCTGCTGCACGCTTTCGGCGATTTTCTTTTCAAGATTCGGCCCTACGGTGATAACCCGCATCGTTTCTCCCTGCTGCGTGAACTGCTGGGTGATTTGGCGCGACAGCGCTTGACGTACGTATTCGGTCAATATTTCGGGATCTTTCGTGTAAGTGCCGTAATCCGCCAGCGTTTCGAAAATCGTGACCATATCGCGGATCGAAATTTTCTCCTTGAGCAGCTTCGCCAGCACTTTCTGGATATCCCCGATTGCCAATACCGAAGGAATAAGCTCGTCGACAAGCACGGGATAGCTTTCCTTGAGATTGTCGATCAGAGCTCTCGTCTCCTGACGGCCAAGCAGTTCGTGTGCATGGCGTTTGACCAGTTCGGTCAAATGCGTAGCTACGACGGAAGGCGGATCGACCACCGTATAACCCGACAGTTCGGCGCGTTCTTTGGTCGTCTCGTCGATCCACAGCGCCGGAAGCCCGAATGCGGGTTCCATCGTCTCGATCCCGGTGATACTCTCGTCGTCGAAACCCGGGCTCATGGCCAGATAATGATTGAGCAGAAGCTCTCCCCGACCAACCACGTTTCCTTTGATTTTGATCACGTATTCGTTAGGTCTTAGTTGAATATTGTCGCGAATCCGGATGACCGGAACGACAAGTCCCAGTTCCAGCGCGCACTGCCGGCGAATCATAATGATCCGGTCCAGCAGATCGCCGCCCTGCTGCATATCCGCAAGCGGAATCAGTCCGTAGCCGAACTCGAATTCGATCGGATCGATCTGCAGCAGACTGACCACACTTTCGGGACTGCGTACTTCTTCGATCTGCTGCTCTTCTTCCTGAAGTTCTTCCGCAACCTGCTTCCGGGTCAGATTGCTCTGCATACGCCGCGCTGCGAAAAAGAGCAGACCTGCAAGCGGCAGTGTCGAGAACCAATGAATCGGAGTCAGGAAGCCAAGCAGGGCGATTGCCGCAGCTACGATATACAGAAGTTTAGGGAACGAGAACAGCTGTCCGACCACATCGTCCGCCAGGTTCCCTTCCGAAGTGGCGCGCGTTACAATCAGACCCGATGCGGTCGAGATAAGCAGCGCCGGGATCTGGCTTACCAGTCCGTCCCCGATAGTCAGGATCGAATAGGTAGACAAGGCGTCCGAAAACTCCATGCCGTGAATCGTCATGCCGATAATGAAACCGCCGACCAAGTTGATGATCAGCAGGATAATGCTGGCGATCGCATCGCCTTTTACGAATTTGCTTGCTCCGTCCATTGCGCCGTAGAAGTCCGCTTCGCGCTCGATTTTAGAACGTCTTTCCCGCGCCTGCTGTTCATTGATCAGGCCGGCGTTCAAATCGGCGTCAATGCTCATCTGCTTGCCGGGCATCGCGTCGAGCGTAAAGCGCGCTCCTACTTCGGCTACGCGTTCAGAACCTTTGACAATAACGATAAATTGAACCGCGACCAAGATCAGAAAGACGATAAAGCCGATCGCGATCTCTCCGCCCGCCACGAATTCGCCGAATGTCGCGACAACGGAACCCGCATCAGCCTGTCCCAAAATCAGTTTGGTTGTCGAAATGTTAAGCGACAACCGGAAAAGCGTCGTGATCAGCAGCAGGGCCGGGAAGATCGAAAACTGCAGCGCTTCCTTGGTACTCATCGCAAGCAGCATGATCAGCATCGCAACCGCAATATTGATTACAATCAAAATATCGAGCAGCCAGGTCGGAATCGGCAGAATCATCATCAGAATGATTCCGAGCACGCCGGCAAGAATGACTATGTCCGTTTTCTTCATAATTTTCTCCCTCCGGGCTCGATTACTTCACTTTGCCTTTTAACTTGTATACATAAGCCAGCACTTCCGCAACCGCCTGGAAAAGATCTGCGGGAACAGTATCCCCAATCTCCGCTTGAGCGAACAGCGCGCGTGCCAGAGGCTTGTTTTCCATAATCAGTACACCGTTGTCTTTCGCAATCTCCCGGATCCGCAGTGCGACGAAATCCTGGCCTTTCGCAACCACTTCGGGCGCCTGCATCTGGGTGCCGTCGTATTTGAGCGCCACTGCATAATGCGTAGGGTTCGTAATGATAACATCGGCGGTCGGAACATCCTGCATCATCCGCTGCATGGCCATACGACGCTGCCGTTCGCGGATTTTGCCTTTGATCATCGGATCGCCTTCCGCTTTTTTGTACTCATCTTTGATATCCTGCTTCGACATCCGGATGCCTTTTTCGAATTCGTACTTTTGGTACATAAAGTCGAGTACGCCGAGAACAAGCAGTGCGGCACCGATTTTGATCCCCAGTGTTACCGTTACGGAAGAAGCAAAATCGAGAATATTTTCCAGCGACATGGAGTGCATCTTCGATATGGCTTCGAGTTGGCCCTGCAGTGTACTGTAGACCAGAAAACCGATAACGGTCATTTTCAACAGCGACTTGAACATCTCCACCAGTGCACGCAGCGCGAAGATGTTCTTGAATCCTTTGATCGGATCGAGCTTGCTGAACTGGGGTTTGAGACCTTCGCTTGCAAACAGCAGGCCGTATTGGGCAAAACTCGCTATAATCGCAAGCAGTACAACAGAGATAAAAATCGGAGCAAGCAGTTTCATAATCTCGATCATATACTGCATCATCATATTCATCACATTGTCGATCGTGATTTCCATATTGATACGGTCCGTAAAGACATCCGTAAACAGGTGGGTAATAACGGTAAGAAACTGGCCGCCAAACACCATCAAAATTGCGATTGACGCGATCAGAATCGCCGCGCCAGGCAGCTCCTGGCTTTTGGCAACCTGGCCTTTTTTCCGGCTTTCGTCTCTTTTTTTCGGCGTGGCTTTCTCCGTCTTCTCTCCCGAAAACATCTGCAGGTCGAGTTTATGCCTGAGCTCCAATGTTCCAGCTCCTTTCGCTGTCCGCCTTGCTGCTTCCCTGTTCATTCCGGTCTGCCTCCAACCGTCCCCAAAAATCCCTGCATACTTTCGGCCATCAATGAAAACAGGTGGTCGAAAATGTACGTCAGACTAGGCATCAGCAGCAACATCAGCACAAGGCCCACAATGATCTTGATCGGAATTCCGATCACGAATATGTTGAACTGCGGAGCGGTTTTTGCCAGGAAGCCAAGGCCGACATCCGTCAAAAATAACGCTACGACGATCGGTGCCGCCATCTGGAAAGCGACGACCATCACCATCGCAAAAGCTTTGAGCAAAAACTCCATAAGACTTCCGTCGTAAATTTTCACAAACAGTTCGTTGTCGATCGGTACCCAGTTGTAACTGTATACAATCGCATCCAGCAGTCTGTGATGGCCGTCCATGGATAAAAACATCAGCATGGCAATCATGTATTTGAAGTTACCGGTCAGCGGCGTCACGGCGCCCGTTGTCGGATCAAAAACGCTTGCCATACCGAAACCGATTTGAATATCGAGAACCGCACCTGCGATTTGAATCGCTATGATCATCAGATAAGCGACATAACCGAGCAGGAGCCCGATCAGCATCTCGCGTACGATCAAAAGTATATATTCTCCGTCAAAAGCAGCCGTCTGGGTCGTTCCGTAACTCAGGTATACGAGAATCGCAACCATTGTCGCAAGCCCGACTTTGAATCGGGTTGGCACATTTCGCGAAGAAATCAGGGGCGCTATGACAAAAAAAGTGGTCACCCGACAAAAAATAAGCAAAAATACCGGAAAAGACTGCATCAGATTTATCATCATAAACCGGCCTTATCCGACATACAGATACAAGTTATTTAAAATCGTGTAAGTGAAATCGACAAGCGTATTCAGAATCCATGGACCGAAAATCAGAACCGACAGCATAACGGCCACAATCTTGGGCACGAAAGCAAGCGTTTGTTCCTGAATCTGTGTCGTCGCCTGAAACACGCTGACAATCAAGCCTACTACAAGAGCCAAAATCAGCATCGGGGCACTGGCCTTTAATACGACGTAGATCGCCTGACCCGCGAGACCGATAATGAAGTTTGAATCCATATCGTTTCCCTCCCGAATTTATCCGATCTTGGGCAGTTAACCCGTGTCAAAGCTGAGAAGCAGCGACTTGACGACCAGATACCAACCATCCACGAGCACGAACAGCAAAATCTTGAACGGCAGCGAGATGACGGTCGGAGGAAGCATCATCATGCCCATCGCCATAAGCGTACTGGATACGACGATATCGATCACCAAAAAAGGAATATAAATCATAAAACCCATTTGAAAAGCGGTCTTCATCTCGCTTATGGCGTAAGCGGGTACCATGACAGTGAGCGGAATGTCCTGAAAACTTTCAGGTTTCTCGGCACCGGTGTATTCCATAAACAGCAGCAGGTCTTTTTCGCGGGTGTGCTTGAACATGAACTCCTTCATGGGAACGGCTGCCTGATTCAAAGCTTCCATCTGGGTAAGATCGCCCTGGATGTACGGCTGCAGAGCTGTCTCGTTGATCGCCGACATTGTAGGAGACATAATAAAAAGCGTTAAAAAAAGTGCCAGTCCCACGAGCACCTGATTCGGCGGCATTTGCTGCGTACCGAGCGACGTTCTGACGAAACTGAGCACAATGACGATACGGGTGAAACTTGTCATCAGAACCAGCAGAGCCGGTGCAATACTGATGACCGTAATCAAAAGCAGCACGGAAAGCGTGCTTGTTGCCGGTGCTCCTTCCGAATCGCCGCCTATCTGAAGATCGATATTCGGAATCGGATTTTCCGTGCCGGTCGCATGTGCGGTCGGCAGAGCTTGAATAAATACGAATGCGAGTAACAGTAGGAAGGTTAACGTTAACTTTTTTTTCATGGTTCCCTCGATCGGTCGGCAGATTCTTCTGGATCCAATAGATCGTCGACTTTGCGTCGGCGGTCGGATGATTCGCGCAGACGCGTTTCGAATAACTGTTGGAACGAAGCCGCTTCAAGCTCTTCCGCTTCGGGAGGAGGATTTGATCCGCTTCGGAATCTGGATGTGAGTTTATCTGCCCAAGCGGGCAATGCGATGTTCGGGCCGGTATTTTCCTGTTCCAGTGCCTCGATCAACTGCTTCACTTCCTCAGGACCTGAAATTTTGTCGATCAGCGAGATATTCTCGCCAACGCCGATCAAATAAATGCTGCCGCCGATCTCTATGATCTGCAGTGATTTATTCTGGCCGAGACCTACTCCGCCGAGTGTACGGACAGAGCGGCCGCTGAACCAGCCCCGATTTTTTTTGCCCAGGTAGCGGATCAAAAAAACAATGAGGGCAACGATCGCAATCAGGACGAAGATTACCCATAACAGATAAGAATAGGCGCCGGTATCTGCCGTGAAATTCGGCTGCTCTTCGTTCAATAAAAGCATAGGCGCATTACGCGCCAAGCGTTTTATTGATAGCTTCGACAACGCGGTCGGATTGGAACGGTTTCACGATGAAGTCTTTTGCACCCGCTTGAATGGCATCGATAACCATGGCTTGTTGGCCCATAGCCGAGCACATGATTACTTTTGCGCTTGCATCGATTTTCTTGATTTCTTTCAAAGCGGCGATTCCGTCCATTTCCGGCATTGTGATATCCATGGTGATCAGATCCGGCTTAAGCTCCTTGAATTTCTCGATTGCCTGCGACCCGTCTTGAGCTTCACCTACGACTTCAAATCCGTTTTTTGTCAGGATATCTCTGATCATCATGCGCATAAAAGCGGCGTCGTCCACGATAAGAATACGGTTTGCCATTGATTAAAAATCCTCCCTGTCGTTTACGTTATTGTAAGTTTTGAATGCGGTCCCACTGGCTTACGATATCCGTCACGCGTACACCGAAGTTTTCGTCGATAACGACGACTTCGCCTTTGGCGATCAGCTTATTGTTAACCAGGATGTCAACCGGTTCGCCGGCAAGTTTATCCAGCTCGACGATGGAACCCTGGGACAATTCAAGAATATCTTTAATCTGCTTTTGGGTCCTTCCTAATTCTACGGTTACTTTGAGGGGAATGTCCATCAATAATCCTAAATTATTTTCATCTGATGGGCCATATCCGCCGTTTTGCAGATTCCCGAACTGAACAGGCTGAACATTGACATTGCGCCCCGGGTTTCCGTAATGATTAGGCTGGGGCGGCTGCTGCATCTGCGGCTGCATCGGCATCTGCCCATAAGCCGGATAAGGCGTGCCGTAATCCGGCTGCATGCCAGGTGCTCCGTAGCCCGGATAAGGCATCTGCGGCTGTCCTGGCATTCCGTAAGGCGGCATACCCTGCGGCTGTCCCGAGACGCCGTAAGGATCCGGATACGGGGCATTCTGAGCGGAAGGCTGCTGCATCTGCGGCTGCGGAGCCGGCTGCTGCACTTGGAGTTCCGGAACCGGCGCCGCCGCCTGAGGCTGCGCCGGAGCCGCCGGCTCTTCTTCGGTCATTCCCCCACCCAGAAGCATATTGACCATGTTTTTGGCAAATTCGACCGTTATCAACTGCATGATGGTCGAATCGATCAGATTCCCGATCAGGAGACGGAACGAAACTTTGATCAATGTTTCTTCCATCGGAAGATTACTGACTCCGTCTCCGTTGCTGACGTCGAGAATATCGATTGCCGGCGGAGATATGTTGACAAAACGGTTGAAAAGGGTGGACATGGAGGTAGCGGAAGAACCCATCATCTGATTCATGGCTTCCTGCACGGCGCTAATATGGATTTCGTTCAGTTCTTCATCCTGGGGATCCCCTTCCCCGCCAAGCATCAGATCGGCGATAATCTGGGCGTCTCTAGTCCTGATGACAAGCGAGTTGATTCCCTGGAAACCGTCTACGTAGTTGACATGCACGGCTACGTGGGGCTTTGGAAACTCTGATTCGAACTGACTTCTTGTGATAATGGAAACTTTTGGTGTCGTGATATCAACCTTCTGGCCGAGCAGCGTAGACAAAGCCGTTGCGGCGCTGCCGAACGTGATATTCCCGATTTCGCCCATGGCATCCTGCTCCATGGAAGTCAGGAAATCATCGACCGTCTGTTCCGCTCCCTCCGACGAGCTTCCGTCGTCCGATTCGGACTGCCGCAGCAGCGCGTCGATTTCTTCTTGGGACAAATAATCCTTACTCGTCAAATTCCTCAACTCCTTCGTTGACGATCTCATCGATTTGTATGGCAAGCCGATCCTTGATCATGCCCGGACTGCCGATAAACTTCAGGTTTTCTCCGACACGGATAGCCAGGCCGTCTTCTGTAGCTTTATTCAGCGTAATGACGTCTCCCGGAGCCAAACTGAGGAATTCGCGAATCGTCAGCTGAGATTGCCCGAGTTCCGCAATAACCGGAAGTTCGGCGCGCCTTACCCGTTGACGCAGTGCTTCGAGTTCCTCCGGAACACGCGCTTTTTTCTGCGAAACGAACCAGTGGTGCACCGACAATTTGGACATGATCGGCTCGATGACAACGTGAGGAATACACAGATTGATCATCCCGCTTGTATCCCCGATCTTGGTACTGAGCGAAATCAGCGCAATTGTCTCATTGGGCGATACAATTTGCATAAACTGCGGATTGGTCTCCAGCGCTTCCATTCTTGGCGTAAGATCAAAGACCGTTTTCCAGGCTTCCTGCAAATTCTCCAAGGCCCGGCTGAAGATCCGCTCCATAATGATGGTTTCGATTTCGGTCAACGCTCCCGGTTTAAGAGGCGCCGTGCCCGAACCTCCCAGCATCCGGTCCACCATCGTAAACGCAATGTTGGGGTGCACTTCGAGTACCATGCGTCCTTCGAGCGGCTCCGCTTCGAAAATGTTCAGAACGGTCATTTTCGGAATGGAGCGAATGAATTCGTCATAAGGCAGCTGCTCAACCTGCACAACGCTGATCTGAACAAAGGTGCGAAGCTGTGCGGAAAAATAAGTGGTCAAGTTTCGCGCGAAATTCTCATGAATCCGGGTTAAACTTCGAATATGATCTTTGGAAAAACGCACCGCTCTTTTAAAATCGTAGGAACGGATTTTTCGCTGCGTATCTTCTTTTTTGAGTTCGTCGGCATCCATTTCGCCAGATGAAAGCGCGGCTAATAGGGCGTCGATCTCGTTCTGGGATAATACATCAACCAAACCTTTCACCCCCTTCCCATAAACACGGCCGCCCCTTGCGGCACGGCCTCGAATTCATCCAGCAGATTGCGAAACTCTCTGATCAGATATTTGCCAAAATGAAGTTTGTGATACTGACATTCACGACTTCGCCTTCCGGCATCGCTTTGTTAATCAGGTTTTTAAGTTTCGTATTCAACTGCATTTTTCCTTTTGCGGTACCTACGCTTTCAGGCGACATATCCGCAAGCGTCATCAGGATAATCGGTTTGATCGTAATCTCTTTGATTGCATCGAATTCCGCCTTGACCTTCGCACTGTCCAACTGGAACGAGAAATCGACTTGTACAATGTAGGAAGGATCGGACAGATTGGTCTTGATTCCGGAAATATCGGAACTCACGGCCACGATTTCTTTCGCCGTCAGCTTCTTTTCCTGCTTGGCTTCTTCTTTTTTTTCAGCCGCCGATGCCGTCGTTTCTTTGTCGTTGTTCCCCAAAACCAGGAATACAGCCACTACGATCAGCGTAATCGCCAGAAACATCGTAATGATCCATGGTAAAAGTTTTTTCATTATTCTTCTTCTCCCGTATTCTGCACTTTGATCGAAGCGGTGTGCAGGCCGATTGCGGCATAATATTCGGTCATCAGCTTGACGACGTCGGCGGACTTTTCCAGCACGATCATGCGCTTGCCGTTAACCAGCGTAACGTAAGTGTCCGGCGTTTCTTCGACCATCTCGATCTGCAGCGCATTAAGCCACAGCGGCGATCCGTTCAAACGAGTAACTGGAATCATGTTTTTCCTCCCGTAAATGAGCGGAAAGGAGGCTGTAATCAGCCCGCCCTTCCGCCGCTAATCAATCCGGATTAACGTTTCAGGTTAACGACTTCCTGCAGCATTTCGTCGGATGTGGTGATAATTCTGGAGTTCGCTTGGAAACCGCGCTGAGCCGTGATCATTTCCGTGAATTCGCTTGTCAGATCGACATTGGACATTTCCAGCTGACCGGCTACGATGCCGCCCGCTCCGCCGTTGGCTTCGTCTTCCGGATCGAGAGAAATTACCGCTTCGGGTCCCAACGCGTTCTGTCCGACCCGGTACAGGTTGCCTCCGGCTTTTTCCAAACCTTCAGGATTGCGTACCACGACAACCGCAAGGCGGTTTTCCGTATCCACTTCGCCCTCGGCGTTTTTGATAGCGACCGTTCCGTCACTTCCGATTTGGAAACTGGAACCCTGCGGTACGTTGATCGCTTCACCCGCTGTGTTCAAAACGAACAATCCGTCGGAGTTAACCAAGTTGCCTGCTCCGTCGACATGGAAATCGCCAGCTCTTGTCAGGAAGGTGTTACCGATTTCTCCGCCGCCTTCAAGTGCCACCGCAAAAAATCCGTCGCCGTCGATCCGCAGATCGGTCGGGTTATTGGTCGTCATTGCGCTGCCCGCCAGGTGAAGGGTATCGATCGAACCGATCGATACGCCGAGACCGATTTGTTTGGCGTTCGAACCGCCGGTAGGATTATCTGTCGGCGCTGTGGCACCCGCTGCCGTTTGGCTGAGAATATCTTTGAACATAACGCGGGAGGATTTGAATCCGGCCGTATTGACGTTCGCGATGTTATTGCCGATGACGTCCAATTTCGTCTGGAAGCCTTTCATACCCGACACGCCCGAATACATAGATCTCAACATTAAATGATTCCTCCTATGGTTTGACACATTTTGATTTTGTTCGACTCTTTTGATCTGATTTCATTTTACTTGACTTTGCCAGGAAAAAACCCGGCTATAAAGTGCTATTTTTTACCGCGTCATGCGTTCGGCGGTAATACGGCTTCCTATCGGGCCAGCCGTTTAAACTAGGAAACAATGACGGCGCTGTCGATTTGGGTGAATACATTGTCTTTCATCGATCCCCCGTCGACTGCCGTAACTACGGTTCGATTGCGGACGTTTACGATAAGGGCCATATCCTGCATAAGAAGCAGCGATTCTTTGGACCCTTTCGCGGCGGCTTTATCGATTGCGCTGCCGATCTTGCGAAGCTGTTCGGGATTAAATTCGATTCCCCGCTGTTCCAGTCTTTTTGAAGCATGCCCGCTGAATTTCAGCATTTTGTCTTCAAGCACCGTCTGGAAGCTTTCTTTGCCGACTGCCGGAGCTGTAGCTGCTCGCGATGTTTTCGGCGGTATTTTCGCAGGATATAACTGTCCTACGCGAATCGGGTCATTCATTTTGCACCTCCGTTATCGCCGGATGTCGAAGTCCCGGCAGCCTCCTCTGCAGAATTTTGCGAGGGCTGGCTTTGGGCGGTTTGCGCTGCGGCGGCCTGAGCTTCCGCTGTCGGTTCCGCCGCTGTCGTATCGGTTGCGCCCGCTGGTTTATCCTCGGCTGAAGCTGCTGCTTCGGCGGCTTTGACAGATACTGCACCTTCCGTTTTTTCGCCGGTTGTTCCTGCGGGTTCTACCATGGTGATATCCGACGTAGGAACCAGATATTTGCCGACTGCCGCAAACATTTTGCCGTCTTTTTGCAGAACGGAAGCCACATCGCCGGTCAGATAATTTTTCGATTCTTCATCGTACCAAGTGATTTTCTGACCGATCAGCTGCGAAGCCGATCCCATAGAAGAATTCATCTGTGTCAGCTGCGTGGACATATTCATCAACTGCTCCAGCGAGGAGAACTGCGCCATTTGAGCGGTAAACTGTGAATTGTCCATCGGAGCGAGCGGATCCTGGTTTTTGAGCTGTGCGATAAGAATCGTCAGAAACTGCTCTTTGCCCATCGTTGCCGAGTCTTTGGTGGAAGCGGCCGACGCCTTCTGTACGTTCTGCGCCGAATAGTTGGGCCAAATGTTTGAAGTCGAAACATTATCATTTGCCAAAAAATTGCCCTCCTGTCTGAGTTAAGCTTCTGCGATGAACGAGCTTCCGGACTGTGCGGCTGTCTTCTGTCTTAACCACTCGCCGAGTTCTTCGCCGAGTTCAGCCGTCAATCTTGCATCGTCATTGGCTTCTTCCCGTGTACGCGAACGTCTTCCCTGCTGCTGTCCGCTGTTTGCCTGGCCGCCGTTTTGATCCATCTGCGACTGCAGCGAAGAACTTTGTGTAACTTCAAGTCTTTCTACGGTCAGCCCTTGCCCTTGCAGCGAGCCTCTAAGTTGAACCATCTGCTGTTCCAGCATATCTTTGGCTGCGGCATGTTCAGTGACAAAGTGCGCAACCAGCTGTCCGGCGTGCATCGTAATCCGAATATCCACTTTACCGAGATGGTCCGGTGTCAGCGAGATTTTCGCTTCGGTAAATCCTTGCTTTTGCAAAATTTCCAAGCGGTCTACCACAAGCTTCTCTACTTCTTGAGCCATCCGATGGACGGGTACGGCTTCAACAGGTTTGGCTGGCATCAGACCGTTTGTGCGAAGCGCCAACTCTCCGGCCGTGATCGTTCCCTGCAGCTTGAATTCCTGCGGAGCTTCTTCCGAAGCCTGTCCGTCCTGCTGGGTGCCGTTTCCGGAAGGCTGACTCTGGTTTTTCGACGATACGATCGTCGAATCTCCCGCAGGTTTAACCGACGATTGTTCTGTTTTTGCAGGCTGGGTTTCTTCTTGAATCGCAGCAGCTTCCATTGCCTGCAGTACCGGTGCCGTCTTAACCTGACTCTGTTGGATCTTGTTTTCCGCTGTTTGGATCGTGTCTTCCAGAGCCGCGAGTGCCTGCCCAGCCTGTACTTTCAGTTGAGGAGCCGTTTCAGTCGCCTGCTGCAGTTCGATAAGCTGCGCCACCGCGTCCTGCAAAGCAAATTTTAGCGTAGAAGGATTGGAAGACAAGCTCTCTAATGTATTTTCCGTTTGGAGCTGGCCGCCTTCTTGCTCCGCCGATTCGTTCTGCGGGTTAAGAAGGGTCTGGGCTTGCTGAATCCAGCCTTGCAGCATGGACATCAATTCCGGATTTTCTGTCAGCTGTTCATCGAGCGTATCCAACTGCTTCATCAATTCTTCAAGCTTTACGTCAAGTTCTTCGGAGGCCGGCGCGTTGGAGCCGCTGCCGTCTTCCGCAGTTCCCGCTGCCGCCGCAATCAGCTGCTGCAGGGCGGACAACAAAGGGTTGGTCGGCGTCTCGGCCGTTTCTCCCGATGCTGTTCCCGCTGCCGAAGCTCCCATTAACTGCTGGAGCGACTGACCGAACACGGCCGCCGCACCACTTCCCGCCGCAGCGGCTGTAGCTTTTCCTCCCGCCGCAGGTGCCGAAGCGGCGACTGTCATACCTGGAATCGTCATTCCCATTTTTATTGTTCCACCTCCTTTCGAGCGGCTTTAGCCGCCGATTAATTTGTTAGCCAACGAAGCGGCTGTTTCGCTGTCCGTACCTGCCATTTGGGACAGAATATTGGAACGTGTCGTATCATCTACCGATTTCAAAATGGTCAGCACCTTTGTTTGGTTGGTTTTAGCCATTTGGGCCAATAAGGTTGAAGCACTGGAAGCTTCCATGGAAGAGAAGGTTTGAGCCAACTGATCCTGGTTCAGCGAAGCTCCGCTTGGAGATGCCGCCTGTGCAGGTTGTGCCGCCTTGTCTGCCGCCGCACGCGCCGTGTTGGCCGCCGCTTCCAACTTCGAAGGGGACGCTGCATTTTTAAGCATAATCGATACCTTGGCCGCTTTGTCGGCTGCCATCTTCTGCATGATCGAGGAACGCTGCTCCGTGTTCATGGCATCCAGAATCATGGCAATTTCCGCATCCGTCAGCGTTTCGAGAATAGGAGCCGCTTTGCTGGCACTCATGGATCCGTAAGTTTGAGCCAACTGCTTGACCTGATCGCTTGGCTTTTCGGGTTCTTTTTCGGCGGCCGCCTCTTTTTGCTTGGCCTGCGCCGCCTCCAGCTTTTTCGTCAAGTCGTCCACTTTCGTTTGCGTATCGACTTGAGCCTGCTGGGCCGTTTTTAATTCGGTATTTTTTTTGGCCAGCTGCGTTTTAAGTTCGTTGATTGTCGCTTCCGCGCTTTCGACCTGCTTCTCTTCCTTCTTCTGCGCCTGCTGTTCCGGCGTATAGGTTGGCTTGGGAAGCATGGAGCCTACGATCGGCACCTTGTTCGCCGTCTCCAATACGGTATTGCGTGTAGCGGGATTGGATAAAGCCAACAGCGCCCCGACCAATACAACCGTGAACAGGATCGGTACGGCGAACAAGAGAATTCGTCCGGCTTTACTGCCCGAAGGCTGTTCCAGATCCAATTCGGCTTCCGTTCCGGCTTTTGCCATGTGTTTGACCTCCTTTTGCACCTGCGCTGCCCGTTTGCTGTTAGCGGGCCCGTGAGGCGAAACGAACGGTCGCCATCTCGTCAAGCTCATTTTGCTCGCGCAGTCCTTCGTCTTTTTGGAACGATTCGAGCGCTTTTCCGCGCGCCTGCAGCCATACTTTTTCGTCCAGCATTTTGGTGGTCAGGTGTTCTTTCTTTTCTTCGACTTTCACCTGTGCCATTTGAATGTCCTGACGTTTTTGTAAGATGCACTGATCGATATAGTTGATATAATCCTGCATCTGCTGGAGTTGGAAAGCTGAAACCGCGTTTGTGGCTTTGTCCTGAAGGGAATCGGCCATATGATCTTTATCGGAAAACAGTTGTCCCAATGTGTGCGTTTCAGCCTGCAGTTTTCCGATTGCCGAAGAAAGATGCATTTCGGCATGATTTTTCTCGCTTGTTTTCAGATCCACGACTTTTTGGAAAGAATAGTTGAATTTCAACATTTCTTAAGGTCAGCTCCTTGAGAATTCTTGGATTAAACGCTCTATCGTTTCATGCAACGTTGTTTTTTCGTCTACCTTTTGTTTCGTGAAGTCCCAAATGCGTTGGATATTTTCTATCGCTTCGTCGATCTCCGCGCTCGAACCTCTTTGGTAAGCTCCGATGTTGATCAAGTCTTCCGATTCTTTGTATACCGAGAGCAGCCGTTTGAGATTGTTCGCCGCATCCGTCTGAATCTCCGGGGAGATATCTTTCATGACCCGGCTGATGCTGGCCAGTACGTCGATTGCCGGAAAGTGTCCCCGATTCGCAATCCCGCGATTCAGTACGATGTGACCGTCCAGAATCCCGCGTACCGCATCGGCGATCGGTTCGTTCATGTCGTCGCCGTCGACGAGCACCGTGTAGAAAGCGGTGATCGATCCGGTAGGCCCCGTTCCCGCACGCTCCAGCAGCTTCGGCAGGCTTGCGAACACCGAAGGCGTGTATCCCCGCATCGCCGGAGGCTCGCCTACGGCCAACCCGACTTCGCGCTGGGCCATCGCGTAACGCGTTACCGAGTCCATCATCATCATGACGTTCATTCCCCGGTCCCGGTAATATTCGGCGATGCTCGTTGCGATCAAAGCGGCCTTGATCCGAACCAAAGCCGGCTGATCCGAGGTAGCGACGATCACGACCGAACGTGCCAAGCCTTCTTCTCCCAAATCCCGTTCGATAAAGTCCAGTACTTCCCGGCCCCGTTCCCCGACCAAAGCGATCACGTTGATGTCGGCCGAAGTATTACGGGCAATCATTCCCATCAGCGTACTTTTTCCGACACCCGAGCCGGCGAAGATGCCGACCCGCTGTCCTTTGCCGATTGTCAGCAGTCCGTCGATCGCCCGGACACCGACGTTGATCGGCTCGTGCACTCTCGGACGCTGCAGCGGATTGCTTGGAATGTTGAACGTTGAAGCATGGGCCATTCGTGCCGGAAGCAGCGAACCGTCAAGCGGTCTTCCCAGACCGTCGAGCACTTTGCCCAGCAGCTCCGACCCTACTTGAACGGTCAGCGGTTTGCCTGTGCCGACCACGTCGCATCCCGGGCCGATCGACTGCAGTTCGCCCAGCGGCATCAGCAGCACTTTGTTGTCCCGGAATCCGACGACTTCGGCTTGGAGCGGCGCGGCGGTTTTGGTGGGATAGATGTAGCACACCTCGCCGATACTTGCATCCGGCCCTTCCGATTCCACCATCAGCCCGATAACCTGCGTCACCTTGCCGTTCACCCGAACCGGATCGAGCTGTTTAAGCTGTTCCAAGTATTTGTCGACCAGAAATCCTTTCATCCCCTCACCTCCGCACCGTCATTCGCTTTATACCCTTATTCTACATGGTTATAAAAAAACCACTAAGGCTAAAAAGTGCTATTTTGCCATTGAAAAAAACCCGGGCTCCTACTGAAGTTCCTATAGGAATCTTCAGCGACTAGGAGTACCCTTCCGATTCTAGCTCCCCGACGTCTCTTCGTGCAGGGCCAATCGAAGAAGTTCGCGTTTGATTTCGGCGAGCTGGGTATCGATTCTTGCATCTACACTGCCGAAATTGGACCGAATGACGCAGCCGCGGTCTTTGACCGTGGAATCGGGCAGGATTTGAAGCTCCGCCTGCGAGTCGATCGACATAGCAAGCTCTTCACGAGCCGAGTTGATCATCGAAAATTGGGCCGGTGCCACACAGAGCGTAATCGTTCCCTGTTCCCTTTTGCGCGCAAGGGTCTGACGGATTAAGGACAGGGTCAGTGCAGCGTCTTCTTCCAGCTTGCGGTCGATAATTTTTTCGGCGATGGCCGAGCTGAGTTCGACAAGAAACGGTTCGGCTTCCTGAATGATTTCATCCTTGGTACGGACCGCTTCCTGGATCAACAGCTGCGATTCTTCGGCAGCCTGCTGGATTTGAACATTCAGCTCCGCTTCCGCTTGAAGCCGGCCTTCCTCATAACCTTCGCGAAATCCCTGAGACTTGACCGCTTCGATCAAAAGCTCATCCTGCTCCCGCTTTTCCTGCCACCAGAGTTCGATCTGCTGCTCCGCTTCCGCCAGCATACGTTCGGCCTGCTCGGCCGCGTCCCGAATCTGGAATTCCGCAAATTCCTTTGCATCCCGGATCATTTCGTCTTTGGTCTGTATCGTCTGTGAATCCACCGCGGGAAGGTGCGGTTCGTCGGACCCTTCCGTACCATCCGGCTTGGGAGAAGCGTAATGCCGATGCAGATCCAGTTTGACAAAGTCTTCTTTTGGCACATACTGCGAAGATTTAATGAGGTTAGACAATAATATCATCTCCTCCGCCGCGCGCGATGATGATCTCGCCCGCTTCTTCCAGCTTACGTATAATGGTTACGATACGAGTCTGGGCTTCTTCAACGTCACGCAGCCGCACCGGACCCATGAATTCCATTTCTTCCCGGAACGTATCGGCCATCCGCTTGGACATGTTCTTGAATACCACTTCGCGAACTTCTTCGCTCGCGACTTTGAGCGCAAGCTGCAGATCCGCATTTTCCACATCGCGAATGATCCGCTGGATCGAACGATCGTCGATATTGACGATATCTTCGAATACGAACATTCTTTTTTTGATTTCTTCCGCCAGTTCCGGATCCTGAATTTCGAGCGAATCCAAGATGGTGCGTTCCGTTCCCCGGTCGACGCCGTTGAGGATCGAGACGATCGATTCGATACCGCCCGCCGTAGCGAAGTCCTGGGTAACGGTCGAAGAAAGTTTCTGCTCGAGAATCCGTTCGACCTGGGCAATGACTTCCGGAGAAGTACTGTCCATCATCGCAATCCTGCGCGCTACCTCGGCTTGTTTCTCCTGAGGCAGCGAAGAAAGAATGATCGACGCCTGCTCGAACTGCAGGTAAGACAGGACAAGAGCGATTGTCTGCGGATTTTCGTTTTGGATAAAGTTCAAAATCTGACTCGGATCGGCTTTGCGTGCAAAGTCGAACGGGCGAACCTGCAGGGTAGCGGTCAGACGGTTGATCACTTCCAAAGCTTTTTGTTCGCCGAGCGCTTTTTGCAAAATTTCTTTTGCATAGTTGATGCCGCCCTGCGAAATGTATTCTTGTGCAAGACAGATCTGATGGAACTCGGCAAGCACCGAGTCCTTCTCCGAACTGTCCACTTTACGTACGTTCGCAATTTCGAGCGTAAGCTGCTCGATCTCTTCGTCGCGCAGATGCTTGAATATTTGAGCCGAGACTTCAGGCCCCAGCGAAATCAACAGAATAGCAGCCTTCTGCCGACCGCTTAACGTTTGCGCGCTTGCTTTGGCCACACTTCTTCACTCCTATTCATCAGCTAGCCAAGTGCGCAGCAGATTAACGAATTCGTCCGGCTTTTTCTTGGCGAGCGATTCAAGCTGCTTGCGCATCTGGCTTTCCCCGTTGACCGTATCCAGATTGATGGACGGCATTTCGGCAGGAGTCGGAAGTGCCATTTCTTCGAGCAGCTCTTCTTCTTCCCGATTTCTTTTTCTGCGGCGCAGAACCAGGAATACCGCTGCGGCAAGCAGAACGGCCAATCCGGCAATAATTCCCCACAGCAGCGTTCTGGACATTCCCGTATCGGCGGCTGCCTCTTGTCCTGGCGGAACCGAGCCAAACACAAGGACTTTGGCTTCAAGCTCATCTGCGCTATACTCCACTCCGGAATCGGCAAGCGAGGCTGACACGATATTGGACAACACGCTTGTGACCGAGTCTTCAATAGCTGAATCCAATGGAAGTTGTCCACTAGGTGGTTCAATCGCCACGTTTATGGTTAAATCTTTTACGACATACGGGCTTTGTACGATTTGCTTGTTAATCTGGTTGACTTGATAATTGATGATTTTATTGGAACTTTCCGAAGTGGATTGGCCGGATGAAGTATCGCCGGGATAAGTCGGAACGGCTTCCGTTCCGGTTCCCGCGACTCCGCCTTCCGCCGCACCCGCTCCGGTGTAACTTTCCTGAATATCCTGAACGCTGAGCTCGATCCCCCGCATGTTTTCTACGTCAACCGGCGAATACGTTGTTTCTTCCGCATTGACCTGATCGAAATTCAGCTTCGAAGCCACGAGCACATTCACCCGATCGGCCCCAACTATAGTCCCGAGAAACATCTTCACGCTTTTTTCGATATCACTTTCGTATTTGCGCTGGATCGCCAGGTTATCCTGAATCGCTCCTGCCGCTCCGGCTCCAAAGCCGTTGCCTGCATTCGAAGCGTACAATTCGGTGTTATCGCTCGTTATCGTAATATTGTCGATAGGCAGATTCGGCACCGATGTCTTGACCAGGTTGAAGTATCCGTCAATGACTTCCTGGCTCGCACGGTAACCCGGTTTGAACGTCATTACGACCGAAGCGGAGGCCTGTTCCTGATCTTCGCTGTTTGCAAACAAGCTTTCTTTCGGCAGATTAATCAGTACCTTCGCCGAATCTACGCCGCTCATCATTCTCAGCATCGATTCGATTTCTCCGTTTAAAGCGCTGTTGTATTTGACATCGAATTCATTTTCGGTCATTCCCAGAGCCGAAGTGGTCGTTCCGAACATTTTGTTGAAACCGACCGAACCGTTCTGGATGATTCCCTGCGATCCGATATCTACACGAACTCTCGCGGCATCCGTACTCGGTACCGACAAAGTCGTACCGTCAGCGCCCAGTTTGTACGGAATGCTGGCCGAATCCAGATAAGCCATGGCCGCGGCCGCATCTTCGCTGTTCATATCCTGAAAAGCCACTTCATATTCCGTTTTAGAAAATTGCATGGTCAGAATCACGATGGTCAGCAGCGTAATGGCGACCGTCGATACCAGCAGGCCCTTTTGGGTTTTGCTGAGCCGGTTCCAATAGCCCAAGAGCGAATCCCTTATTCGGGTCAGTCTTTCGTTCACAATTTCACCCCACTACGCAGCATTGTACTTGACTTGCTTTCGATTACTTTTACAGTTGTGTCCGCATGATTTCCTGATAGGCTTCGATCACTTTGTTTCGCACCTGCGAAGTCATTTGAAGACCGAGAAGAGCTTGCTCGGCGGTAATCATGACCTGATCCACATTCGCTTGTCCAAGCATGAATTGTTTCCCGGTCGTATCGGCCGTTTTCTCCATATCCGATACGCCTTGAAGAGCGTCCTGCAAATACTGGCCGAAGTTCTCGATCGATTCCTGAGGCGTTGCGCCCCCGCTCTCCTGAACACCGGAAACCGCACGGTTAGCCATTTGTACCGGATTGAACATATGGTTTTGAATCATCGCAATCTTCCTTTCTGTCGGGTTCGCTTAGGCGACCCCGCAGGGATTTGAAAATCCGTCTATTCGAGCGAAGTTACTTGCCGATCTGAAGAGCCTTGGTGAGCATGGCCTTTGTCGCATTGAGAGCCGTTACATTTGCTTCGTAAGAGCGTGTAGCCGAAATCATATCGACCATTTCTTTGGCGATATCCACGTTCGGCATCTGCACGTATCCGTCTGTATTCGCGTCCGGGTGAGTCGGGTTATAGACCAGCTTGAAAGGCTCGTGATCTTCTTGAATGGCCGTCACTTTGACTCCGCTTGCCGAACTTTTTCCATTCATGGCCGAATTCAGCGTTTGTGCAAAAGGGGTTTGGCTGTTTTCCGAAAGGACCGCCACTTTGCGCCGGTAAGGCTGGGCTTGGCCGTCGACCACTTGAGCTCGCGTCGAATCGGCGTTCGCAATATTCGACGAGATGATATCCATCCGAAGACGCTGTGCCGTAAGAGCGGATGCGTTAACATCAAAACCGCTGCTGATTCTCATAATTATCCGTTGCCTCCCAGCGCTGTACGCATCATTTTGATTTGATGATTCACTTCTTCGATGTACGTGTTATAGCGCAGCTGATTTTCGGCAAGGGCCGTCATTTCGCTGTCGATATCCACATTGTTCTTGTTGTTGTTCATCGCCGTACTGTTATCGCTGGTAACGCGCGCGGTAGGAATGGAACCCGAAGAACCGATTGCAATATGACGCGAACTGGCCATACGCCCTTTAATCGAACTTACACCGTTCATTTCCGACTGGAGCAGGCTCTCGAAGGATACTTCGGAACGCTTAAAATAAGGCGTATCCGCATTGGCAATGTTGTTGGAAACGACCTGCTGCCTTGTATTCGAAGCATCGATCGCGCTGCGCAGGCGGTTAAAACCGGTGTCGTTCAGAATATTCATCGATTCCACTCCTTTAGGTATTAAAAACTCGTGCGTATTATAAATTATACAAAATTAAGTTCGACTAAACTATTGTTTTTTTGCCCGTACTGCCGATATTTGGTGTATGAGCTTCTGCTCATTGCTTTAAAACCGCAATATGTCTGTCGTTGTAAACTTGATAATGCCTAATCTAAGTTTCTTCGAGTTGGGCCTATAAAACAATGAGAAAAAAGCCCTATCTTTCCATGGTTGGAAGACAGGGCTTTTTCTTATTTCGATCAATCCGAAGCAAGCGGCCTCCTCGGAAAAAAATGAATAGGCTTACAACGCGTATCCGCCGTCCCTACAGGATGTATTGACTCAAATCGCGGTCTTTCGCGATATCGGACAATTTTTCCCGAACGTACTCCGGAGTAATCGTCATCTGCTCCAGATTCAGTTCCGGAGCTTCGAACGACAAATCTTCAAGCAGCTTTTCCAAAATGGTATGCAGACGGCGCGCGCCAATGTTTTCGGTATTCTGGTTTACCGAAGCGGCAATGCTCGCGATTTCGTGAATCGCTTCCGCCGAGAACGAAATTTCAATATTCTCGGTTTGAAGCAGATTGACATACTGTTTGGTCAAGGCGTTCTGGGGTTCGGTCAAAATGGCGATGAAATCTTCCAGCGTCAAACTTTCCAGTTCTACCCGAATCGGGAAACGGCCCTGAAGTTCCGGAATCAAATCCGAAGGTTTCGACACATGGAAAGCGCCGGCCGCGATAAACAGCACATAATCCGTTTTGACGGGGCCGTACTTCGTCACAACCGTCGATCCTTCCACAATGGGAAGGATATCCCGCTGTACGCCTTCGCGGGAAATATCCGGGCCATGGCCCCTGCCTCCGCCGGCGACTTTGTCGATCTCGTCGATAAAGATGATTCCGGCCTGTTCCGCCCGGCGCACCGCTTCCTGATTCACGTCGTCCATATCGATCAGCTTCGATGCTTCTTCCTGGGTCAGGGCTTTGCGGGCTTCCCGGATCGGAAGCTTGCGGCGCTTGCTCCGCTTGGGCATGAAGTTTCCGAGCATTTCCTGAATATTCATGCCCATCTGGTCGTTTCCTTGCCCGGCCAGCATGTCGAACATATTCGGCATCGCATCTTCGACATCGATCTCGATCACATCGTCTTCGAGTTTCCCGGCAAGCAGCTCGAAACGGATTTTCCGACGGCGTTCGCTAAGCGTACCTTCTTCATAGCGCGTTTTCTCCGGTTCGGGCTCGGAAGGCGCTTTGTTCTGGCCTCCAAACAGCATTTCGAACGGGTTGCGCTGGGAAGACGAAGATTTGGAGGCCGGAGCCAGAATCTCGACGATCCGTTCGTTGGCCATTTCTTCCGCGCGGTCTTTCACTTTCTCCGTACGCTCTGCCTTAACCATGCGGATTGAAGTTTCGACCAGATCGCGAACCATCGATTCGACGTCCCGGCCGACATAACCCACTTCCGTGAATTTGGTCGCTTCGACTTTGATAAAAGGCGCCCCGACCAGTTTTGCCAGCCGGCGTGCAATTTCCGTTTTGCCGACGCCCGTAGGTCCAATCATGAGAATGTTTTTCGGCACGACTTCGTCACGAGCTTCTTCGGACAGCAGGCTGCGGCGATATCGGTTGCGAAGGGCAACCGCTACCGAACGTTTCGCATTCTTCTGTCCTACGATGTACTTGTCCAGTTCCGACACGATTTCCCGCGGTGTCAGGGCTTCGTTTTTCATGACCATACCCTCCACTCCTTGGCCTGAACGCCGTTTCGATCGTCCGCTGCCGGACTTTGTAGAAACGGACGCACCGACCTGTAATTGGCATTAAAGTTCTTCGACAATGATATTATCATTCGTATAGACACAAATCTCGGCCGCGACTTTCAACGATTCAAAAGCGATCTCTTTGGCTTCCAGATCCGCATGACGCTTCAGCGCTCTTGCCGCGGACAAAGCGAAGTTGCCTCCCGAACCGATCGCGATAATATCGTCGTCCGGCTCGATAATCTCTCCGTTGCCCGAAATCAGCAGCATGCCGTCTTTATCCATGACGATCATCAGGGCTTCAAGCTTGCGCAGCATCTGGTCGGTACGCCATTCTTTGACCAGTTCGACGGCTGCACGCTGCAGATTGCCTTGATGCTCTTCCAGTTTGCCTTCGAATTTTTCGAACAAAGTGATCGCATCTCCGACAGAGCCGGCGAACCCGGCCAATACCTGGCCGCGGTACAATCTGCGCACTTTTTTCGCGTGCTGCTTCATGATGACGTTCTGTCCCATGGTTACCTGGCCGTCTCCGGCTATGGCCGCTTTACCGTTTTTGCGCACCGCGCAAATGGTCGTCGCGTGAAACGAAATTTCCATCGTGATCCTCCTCTCCGGATAGGGCGGTCAGCTGCGGACGGGATTCAGCGCATTTTCCGCCGTAAAAGCCGCCAACGCATCCAACGCGCGCATGGCCAGAGCTTCGTTTTTTTCTTTTTTGTTGCGGATCTTCTGTTCCGGTTTCGGCAGCAGTCCAAAATTGGCGTTCATCGGCTGGAAATGATCCGGATCGGCTGTCGTGATATAACGCGCCATTCCACCAAGCGTCGTTGCTTCCGGGAAAACGATCGGCTCGCGGCCGAGGGCCAGATGTGCCGCATTGATTCCCGCAATCAGACCCGACGCCGCCGATTCGACGTAGCCTTCCACACCGGTCATCTGTCCTGCAAAAAACAGATTCGGTTTGTTTTTGCACTGGTAGGTAGGTTCCAACAGCTTCGGCGAATTGATGAACGTATTGCGGTGCATGACGCCGTAGCGGACGATATCGACATTCTCAAGGCCCGGAATCATCCGGAATACCCGCTTCTGCTCGCCCCATTTCAGGTGCGTCTGGAAACCGACCAGATTGTACAGCGTGCCCGCCGCGTTGTCCTGGCGCAGCTGCACGACGGCAAACGGGTTTTTGCCCGTGCGCGGGTCGGGCAGTCCTACCGGTTTCATCGGCCCGAACAGCGCGGTCTGACGTCCTCTTTGCATCATGACCTCGATCGGCATGCAGCCCTCGAAGTAAATTTCTTTTTCAAACTCTTTGAGTTCCGCCGTTTCCGCCGTAACCAGCGCTTCGTAGAAACGGTCGAACTCTTCTTCGGTCATCGGGCAGTTCAGGTACGCCGCTTCTCCTTTGTCGTAACGGGAAGCGAGGTAAACTTTATCCATATCGATCGAATCTTTCTCGATGATCGGTGCCGCCGCATCATAAAAGTAGAAGTATTCTTCGCCCATAAAGCTTTTGATCTGCTCGGACAATGCGGGAGAAGTAAGAGGTCCCGTAGCGATGATCGTAATTCCGTCTTCGGGAATCTCCGTCACTTCTTCTTCCCGTACATCCACAAGCGGATGCTCTTTCAACGCCTGCGTAATGCCGCCCGAGAACAAGTCCCGGTCGACGGCAAGCGCTCCGCCCGCCGGAACGGCGCTGGCATCCGCTTTGCCGATCACCAGCGAATCGAGCCGGCGCATTTCTTCTTTCAACACGCCGACCGCTCCCGTAAAGCCGTTTGCCCGCAGCGAATTGCTGCAAACCAGCTCCGCAAAATAAGAAGTATGATGCGCCGGAGTTTTCACTTTCGGCCGCATCTCGTAAAGCGTGACCGGAACGCCGCGGCTGGCAATCTGCCAAGCCGCCTCGCTCCCCGCCAGTCCCGCCCCGATTACCGTTACCCGTTGATTGCTGCTCACTTCATGTTCCCCCTATATTAAACTTCCGCCGCGTCTTCGCTGTCTTCAAGCACTTCCGTATGATCGCACGACGTACATTGAAGCTTTGTCCCCTGTTTGCTGCGTTTTTCGACCATCAGCGAACTGCATACCGGACAAGGCTTCGCCGAAGGACGATCCCACGAAACGAAATCGCATTCCGGATACTTGTCGCAGCCATAGAACACGCGGCCTTTTTTGCTGCGGCGCTCCACCACATGTCCTTCTTTGCATTTCGGACAAGTCACGCCGATATTTTTGATGATTGGGCGCGTATTGCGGCAGTCCGGGAAACCGGAACAGGCCAGGAACTTGCCGAACCGTCCCATTTTGTACACCATCGGTTTGCCGCATTTGTCACACACTTCATCCGAAACTTCATCCTGGATTTCGATTTCTTTCATTTCTTCTTCGGCAAATTCGAGACGTTTCTCGAACGTACCGTAGAATTCCTGCAGAACCCGAACCCATTCTTCTTCGCCGTCCTCCACATGGTCGAGACTTTCTTCCATGTGGGCGGTGAACTCGGCATCCAGAATTTCCGGGAAAAATTGTTCCATCTGCTCATTGATCAGCTCTCCGAGTTCCGTCGGCATGAATTTCTTTTCTTCGATAGCGACGTAACCGCGTTTTTGGATGGTTTCCAAAGTAGGTGCATACGTACTCGGACGTCCGATTCCCAGCTCTTCCAGCGTTTTGACGAGGCGCGCTTCCGTATATCTTGGCGGCGGCTGCGTAAAATGCTGTTTGGGCTCGATCTCTTTGTTTTCGAGTTTGTCGCCTTTCGCGAGTGCCGGCAGGAATTTGTCTTCTTCCACGCTGCCGTCGTCGTTGCCTTCCACATAGACTTTCATGAAACCCTGGAACCGGACTTTCGAGCCGACCGCCCGGAAAGTCGCGCTGCCCGCCGCAATGTCCACCGACAGCGTATCGAGCACTGCCGACGACATCTGGCTGGCAACGAAACGTTCCCAGATCAACTTGTACAACCGGAACTGATCGCGGCTCATCGACGCTTTTACCGATTCGGGATCGCGATCCATCGAAGTCGGACGAACCGCTTCGTGCGCATCCTGCGAGCCCGCGGACTTTTTGGAATATTGACGCGGCGTTTCCGGCGAGAATTCCGCTCCGTACCGTTCGGTGATGAACGCTTTGGCTTCTTCCTGGGCGCTGCCTGCGATCCGGGTAGAGTCGGTACGCATATACGTAATCAGACCGACGGTTCCTTCTTTGCCCAAGTCGATTCCTTCATACAGCTGCTGGGCTACCGACATGGTCTTGGCTGCACGGAAGTTCAGCTTGCGCGCGGCTTCCTGCTGCAGCGAACTTGTAGTGAACGGCGGCGAAGGATTCCGCTGGCGTTCTCTTTCCTTGACTTCGCTTACCGTAAAATCTTTCCCTTGGAAAACGGCCATGACTTCCTGCACTTCCTGCTCGCTGTGCAGTTCTTTCTTGCCGCCGTCCAATTGGTGGAACTTGGCTTCGAATTCGTTGCCTTTCACGGCCAATTTGGCCGTAATGCTCCAGTATTCTTCCGGTGTAAATTCCGAGATTTCGTTTTCACGGTCAATAATCAACTTGACGGCCACGGATTGTACACGTCCTGCGGACAGCCCTTTTTTGACTTTTTTCCACAGCAGCGGACTGATCTTGTAGCCGACCAGCCGGTCCAAAATGCGACGGGCCTGTTGGGCGTTAACCAGATCCATATTAATGGGTCTCGGCGTCTTGAACGCATCCTTAACCGCCTGTTTGGTAATTTCGTTGAATACGACTCGGCAGTCCTGCGTATTGTCCAAATCGAGCGCGTGCGCCAGATGCCAGGCAATCGCTTCCCCTTCGCGATCGGGGTCGGCCGCGAGATACACTTTTTTCACTTTTTTGCTGGCGTCTTTCAGTTCTTTAAGGATAGAACCTTTGCCGCGTATCGTAATGTATTTTGGATTGAATTCGTTCTCGACCTCGACGCCGATCTGGCTTTTCGGAAGATCCCGGATGTGGCCCATAGAAGCTTTAACGATAAATTTACTGCCTAAGTACTTGCCGATCGTTTTTGCCTTTGCGGGCGATTCCACGATGACGAGCGCATCCGCCATAGGTTCGTCCTCCTCTCAGGTTGTGCGAGCGCGGCTTTTCGGACCCCATGTCCTGAACCGCGACGTTTCTTCGGATATTGCGTTGATGGATGTTGGATAGATTCAAGGTCGGAGTCAGCCGTTTGGTTCTCCTACCCACGTATAAACGGCACCGGAGAGCGACCTTACCTGGCTTTTTATGATTAACGATAGCAGAACGGAATGTAAAAGTCCAAAGTCCCACGACGTCTTCCGCTGCAGCTCGTCGATGCTGGCATCCCCTTGCTCCAATATAACGTATATCTTCCGCTCCTCTTTTGTCAATTTTTCATGTCTCTCTTTTTTTGCAGGACGCTGCGCGGACGGAATGAACAAATGCGCATACTCTTCCAAAATGTGATCCGCGCTGCCACAGGGTTTTGCTCCGTTTTTGATCAATTCAAAAGTTCCTGCGCTTTTCGGCGAAGTGACGGGACCCGGCACAGCGAAGACGTCACGGCAGGCTTCGAGTGCATAATCGGCCGTAATCAGCGAGCCGCTTTTCTCGGCCGCTTCCACAATCAGCACCCCGCGCGATAAACCGGCGATAATTCGGTTGCGCAGCGGAAACAATCCCGGAGACGGGCGCGTGCCCGGAGGGAATTCCGAAACGATCAGCCCCTGCTCGGCAATATCGCGGTGAAGTTGCCGGTGTTCCGGCGGATAGGCGATATCGGGTCCCGCACCGAGTACCGCAATGGTCGCCCCTCCGCGCTTCAACGCTTCCCGGTGGCAGCAGCCGTCTATGCCCCGTGCCATCCCGCTTACCAGACACACTCCCTGCTCCGCCAACGAGCCGGCAATCCGTTCGCAGACGATTTTCCCGTAGGAGGTCGGAGCCCGAGTACCCACGATAGCGATCCCGAATTCGTGCAGAAGTTCCCGCCTTCCGACCGTATACAGGATCCAGGGAGGTTTGGCGGTTTCCTTCATTAAAGTAGGATAAGCGTCGTCGTAAAAAGAAATAGGCTCGATCCCGAGCTTCTCCAGTTCCAGCGCTCGGTCATGGGCCCGGCCGATATTCAGCTGTCCCGCAGCGGCCGCGGATTTGCCGTCCGCTCCCAGCGCGGTCCATTCCCGCTCGGTCATTCCGAACAGCCGACCATAAGGAATCTGCTGCCTGGAAACGATTCTTACAAGACTGTACAGGCTCTGCCAGCCGATTCCTTTCGTTTCGTGAAGTGCCATCAACCATAAAGCTTCGGGCAGGGGCTGCCGGATCATGGATATTCATCCTCCTTGAGTTTTGTTGGAAAAAAGCAAAAAAGCAGCCTTTCTTCCCATAGGGAAAGAAAGGCTGCCTGCCTTGTTCGGCTTACTATTTAAGTTTCATGTTTCTTAGCGCTTAATTGAACCGCCGATCAACCTGCCGTGAACGTTTCCAGTACACCGCGTTCTTCGAGTACGGCTACAAGAGTCGCGCCCATTTCGGCCGGAGTCGGAGCAACGCGAATTCCGCATTCTTCCAACTTGGCGATTTTTTCGGCTGCCGTGCCTTTGCCGCCCGAGATAATCGCGCCGGCATGGCCCATACGCTTGCCTTCAGGCGCCGTAGCACCGCCGATGAAGCCCACGACCGGTTTGGTCATATTGGCTTTCACCCATTCGGCCGCTTCTTCTTCCGCCGTACCGCCGATTTCGCCGATCATGACAACGGCCTGCGTGCCTTCGTCTTCGTTGAACATCTTCAGAATGTCGATGAACTCCGAACCTTTGACCGGGTCTCCGCCGATACCGACCGCAGTCGACTGGCCGATACCGCGCGTGGTCAGCTGGTGCACGGCTTCATACGTCAGCGTTCCGCTGCGGGAAACGACGCCCACTTTGCCGGCTTTGTGGATATAGCCCGGCATAATGCCGATCTTGCAGGCTTCCGGCGTAATGACGCCCGGGCAGTTCGGCCCGATCAGGATCGTTTTTTTGCCTTCCATGTAACGCTTGACCTTGACCATATCCAGCACCGGAATGCCTTCCGTGATACAAATGACCAATTCAAGCTCGGCGTCTACCGCTTCCAGAATGGAGTCCGCAGCGAATGCCGGCGGAACGTAAATGACGCTCGCCGTGGCACCCGTGGCTTTTACCGCGTCGTTGACCGTGTTGAAGACCGGCAGTTTAACGCTGCTGCCGTTTTCCAAGGTGATCTCGATATCGGTGCCGCCTTTGCCCGGCGTTACGCCGCCGACCATTTGAGTGCCGTATTCGAGGGCGCCTTTGGTATGGAAAAGCCCTGTCTCGCCCGTAATGCCCTGTGTAATGACCTTCGTATTTTTATCCACCAGAATACTCATGTCCGATCCACATCCTCCGTATAAATTCGGTTTGCGAAGCTGAAGCCCAAGGAATTAAAGTCCTGCGCGTCAAGCGCTTGATCCGTATTAACGGACCAGCTCAACGATTCGCTGTGCGCCATCGGCCATCGAGTCCGCCGAAACGATATTCAGTCCCGATTCGTTCAGGATTTTCTTGCCCAGCTCAACGTTCGTGCCTTCCAGACGCACGACAAGCGGCTTGTCCAGCTTGATCTGCTTCGCGGCTTCGACTACACCGTCCGCAATTACGTCGCAGCGCATAATGCCTCCGAAAATATTGATGAAGATGCCTTTGACCTCGGGATCGGACAAAATGATCTTGAAGGCTTCCGTTACCTTTTCCTTCGTTGCACCGCCCCCTACGTCCAGGAAGTTGGCGGGTTCGCCGCCGTAGTATTTGATAATATCCATGGTGGCCATAGCCAAGCCCGCACCGTTAACCATACAGCCGATATTGCCGTCCAGCGCAATATAGCTCAGGTCGAACTTGGACGCCGCGATTTCTTTCTCGTCTTCTTCATCCAGATCGCGCAGCGCCAAAATATCTTTGTGGCGGAACAGGGCGTTGGAATCGAAATTGAGCTTGGCATCGAGCGCCATCACGTCTCCGCCGCCGGTCACGACCAAAGGATTGATCTCGGCGATCGAGCAGTCTTTGTCGATGAACGCTTCGTACAGCGCCAGCATGAACTTCGCCGCTTTGTTGACGAGCTCTTTCGGAATATTGATCGCATACGCCAGACGACGGGCCTGGAACGTCTGCAACCCGACAGCCGGGTCGACCACTTCGCGGAAGATCTTCTCGGGCGACTTGGCCGCCACTTCTTCGATCTCCGTGCCGCCTTCTTCCGAAGCCATCAGCACGACGCTGCCGGTTCCCCGGTCCACGACGACGCCAATGTAATACTCTTTCTTGATATCGCAGCCTTCTTCAATGAGAAGCCGCTTGATCTCTTTGCCTTCCGGACCTGTCTGATGGGTCACGAGCACCTTGCCGATCAATTCTTCGGCGTAGGTCCGCACTTCATCCAGACTTTTGGCGATCTTGACCCCTCCGGCCTTGCCTCGTCCGCCCGCGTGGATCTGCGCCTTAACGACGACGACTGGACTTCCGAGCTCGCGGGCTGCGTCAACGGCTTCCGCCGCACTGAACGCCACTTTACCGCGCGGCACGGAAACTCCGTACTGCTGCAAAACTTCTTTGCCTTGATATTCATGGATATTCATGTGTGAATCCTCCTATCAAATTGGCTCGCACCAGGCGGGTTGCCAGGCAGAAAAAGTACAACCTCAATCATTATAGCACGAGTGACAATCAAAATTGAAACGCTTTCTTAAAATTCGAACTATTCCGCTTTTTTCGACATTTTTTTTAATGCCCGATCCGCTGTCCGAACCGAAGTCCGCCCGATCCGACAAAAAGCCCTAATCCGCGCAACCGCGGGCATTCAAAAAACCGGAACCCTTGGGGTTCCGGTTTTTGTATTCGATCAGAGCCGCTATAAAAAACGGTCTTATTTTCCCGATGAAGATACGTTCGCCTGATGCGCGCGTGCCAGCAGATTCTGGAATCTGCCGAGCAGTTCCACAAATTCCGGCACGTCCATATTCAGATCTTTGGCAAGACATTCCGGAATTGGAGCGGCTTTGCCTTGCAGCTCGCGTCCTTTTTCCGTCAGCGAAATGAATACTTTGCGCTCGTCTTCCGTCGATCGTTTGCGTGACACAAAACCGGCATTCTCCAACCGCTTAAGCAGCGGAGTCAATGTACCGGAGTCCAAAAACAGCTCCTCGCCCAACTCTTTGACCGTTCGTTCGTCCTGCTCCCACAATACGATCAGTACGAGATACTGCGAATACGTTACGCCCAGCGATTCCAGGTAGGGCTGATACATCTTCGTAATCTCGCGCGAGCTGGCATAAATCGAGAAGCACAGCATATTGTCCAGCTGAAGCTGTGGATATTCGTTAACCTTGCTCATTCTGCGCACTCCTCTCCTTGCTTCGGTCATTTCCGAATTTGATGTACAAACATAATCGCATTAAATTTGATTGTTGTAAATACGTTTGACGCGAATTATGTAAAAAACCCGCTTATTGACTTACTCGGCTGCTGGCTTACAATAAAGAAAGAACGATTTCGAAAAAGAGGAAGCACCCTTTTCGAGGCCTGCGGGACAACCCTGCCATCCTGTGAAACGAGGTGTTTTTTGTTATGTATGGAAAAAGTTACAGCGCCTGCCTGTACGGCGTAGACGGCTTTATTGTCGAAGTGGAAGTGGATATCGCGAACGGACTGCCCCAGACAACGATTATCGGTCTGCCCGACTCGGCGATCCGGGAATCGACGGACCGTGTCAAAGCGGCGCTCAAGAACTGCGGATTCCGCTTCCCGAACCGCCGGATCACGATCAATCTGGCACCGGCCGATTTGCGAAAAGAAGGTTCTTCGCTTGATCTGGCGATCGCGCTGGGCATTCTGCTCAGCGACGAACAGCTGGGTCTGCCGGATGGCCGGCGCTTCGTCGCGGTCGGCGAACTGTCGCTTGACGGTACTCTCCGCCCCGTCCCTGGCGTTCTGGCCATGGCCGACTGCGCACGGCGCCAAGGATTCGACGCCATGCTCGTCCCGCCCGGGAACGCGGACGAAGCGTCGCTCACCGGCGGCCTTGCCGTTCACGCACTGCCGCATCTGAGCCTGCTTGTGCCCGAGCAGGAACGTGCGGAACTGGCTTCGGGCAAAGAAAAACGCTATACCTTTGATGCGGCAGGCCTGCTGCATCAACCCGGCCGCCCCGCCGATACGCCGGAAACGGCTGCCGCGAACGAAGATTACGTGGATGTGCTGGGTCAGGAGCAGGCCAAACGCGCACTGACGATTGCAGCAGCCGGGATGCACAACATTCTGCTGTCGGGACCGCCCGGAACCGGAAAAACAATGCTGATCAAACGGCTGCCCGGCATCATGACGGAGCTGACCGACAGTGAAGCGTTGGAAGCGACCAAAATTCTCAGCGCGGCCGGCCGGCTGCAGAGCGCACGCGCACGCCAGGGCTTGGTTCGCCTTCGGCCGTTCCGTTCGCCGCACCACACCATTTCGCCGTCGGGTCTTGCCGGAGGAGGAACGATTCCGCGTCCGGGAGAAGTCAGTCTGGCCCATCGCGGCGTGCTGTTTCTGGATGAGCTGCCCGAATTTTCGCGCGGAACGCTCGAGGTACTGCGTCAACCGCTGGAAGACCGCAATGTGACAATCAGCCGCGCCCGCGCCGCTTTCACGTTCCCCGCCCACTTTATGCTGGCATGCTCCATGAATCCCTGCCCCTGCGGCGGAGCGCCGGGACCGGACGGAACTTCTTCCTGCGTCTGCTCGCCGGCGGCGATCGCCCGTTATCGCGCCCGGATTTCCGGTCCGCTTCTCGACCGGATCGATATGCAGGTCGAAGTTCCCCGGCCTTCCACGAATGAACTGTCCGCGTCGGGCATGTCGTCCGCCGCGCTGCGTATTCAAGTGGAAGCGGCTGCCCGGCGGCAGCGGGAACGCTACCGATCGCTGGGCATACAGGTGAACAGCGACCTCGGCGGTGCGGCGCTGCGCCGATATGCGGCTCCCGGAAAAGAAGCCCGGCTGCTGCTGGATACCGCGATAGGCGCAATGGGACTCAGCATGCGTTCGCGCGATCGTATCCTTAAACTGGCGCTTACCATTGCGGATCTGGCGGACTCCGATGAAATCCGAAGCGAACATATCGCCGAAGCGCTTCAATACCGGCAGCTGGATCGCAAAATGCCGGAATAATTTTTTTGACGCAAACGCCAAAAAGCGGAGTTCCGCCACGGACGGGACAGGAAAGTCTCCGGTCCGGCCATGACGGGAAATCCGCATCGCTGTCGATCTTTAATTCCGGCCCTATCTCCATAGGGACCGTTCAAAAAGCTTCTTCGATATGCTCCAGAGAACGAATCTCGAGATTTCTTCCCAACATAACCGCAATCACGTCGAAACGGATCGGACGATCGGACCATCCGGCACGCTGGAGATAAATTTCGGCTGTTCGTCTGACTTTGTGGATTTTGCGGGCATCCACCGATTCGGCAGGCAGACCGAAGCCGCTGCCGCTCCGGCTGCGAACTTCGACGAACAGTACCGTTTCTCCCCGGGCCGCAATCATGTCCAGTTCACCGGACCGGCAGTTCCAGTTGCGCTCCACCAGCTGCCAGCCCTGCTGCTGGATATACAAAGCCGCCGCGTCTTCGGCGGCTTTTCCTTTGTCTTTGCGGGTAGGAGGCGACGATTCGGCAAATCCGGATGTACCCGATCCAGCAAAGGACGATTGTTGCAAAGCGGTTGGCTTGGAAGGTCCCGGCCGAGCGGAGAACTCCTTCATCGCCCGATTCTCCTTGCCGCTTCGCGGTCGCTGCGATAAACGAACGAGAGCAGCTCGGCGACAAGTCCGTACAGTTCGGCCGGAATCTGCTGATCCAGATCAAGCTTCGACAGCACTTCAACCAGGGCGGCATCTTCCTGGATCGGCACACCGGCTTCCTGGGCGCGGGCGAGAATCGCTTCCGCTACCGTACCGCTGCCTTTGGCTACGACGCTTGGAGCGGCCATCTGCTCCGGAGAATACTTGAGGGCAACCGCGCGTTTTCGCGCCGTTTCTTCAGGTTTGGCTTCTTTCATATTTTCACATCCACTCCCCGATAGGACGACGGAACAAAAGAAAGCGGAGTTTCGCTTGCTCCCGCGGCGCTTTCCGCACGCTGGGGCAGGGTATCCGTCCGCAGCGCCATCAGCTGGTACCCGGCCGATTCGAGCGCAGAAGCAATCTGCGGCTGTCCGGCTTCAAGCAGGGGACGCACCCATTCTTCGTCGTTGCGGAAATTAAGACTGACTTTACGGTCGACTACCTGAACGTCCACCACCGTATGTCCCAGTGCTTTCATATCCAGGTCGAACCACAGGCGGCAGTTCGAAGCATCGAGTTCGCCTTTGGCCCCCCGTCTTGATTCGATTTGGACCGAAGCGGTCTGATTGCCGTCGGGGCCCACAAACGGAAGAAACATCGTCACCTGGGCAAACGGAGCCGTACGGTCCGTATTCAGCAGCAGCTGCTGTCCGGTCAACTGCTGAACGGCCTGCTGCGCCGCGTCTTTCACTGCGGCCGGGAGCGTATCCGAAGCGGAGAGCTGGAGCAGCAGCGACTTAAGCGTCTCGCGCACTTCGGCAGCGGCCGGCGCGGCACCCGCCGGTTGGACGGTTCCGGCGGAAGGAAGTTCGCTGCCAAGGCGCGTATTCTCGCCCTGCACACCGCGCAGCACCTGATCTGCGGCGGCCCGAACGGCCGCGGAAATGCCGGGCGGCGTGTCGGTATTCGCCGTCGGCACAAGCGCTGCCGGGACAGGCGGCTGCGTACCCGCCCGGGGTTCCGGCTGCGGCGATGCAGCGGCCGGTGCCGATTGGGCGGCCGCAGGCTGCGCCGCAGCGGGCGGTGCCGCGTTCATCAGCGTCGAACGCGCGGCCTGCTGCTCGTGCTCCGCGCCGAGCATCTTGAGCAGACGGCCGACCCAGGGAGCGTTCTCCGCTCCATCTGGCGGTGCCTGCTGCGGAGCCGCTTGGGCGGCAGCGGCAGGCGGCTGTCCCGCCGCTGCCGTGCTTCCGGCGGCGGCGGAACGCAGTTCGCCGAGCAGCGCCTGCACTTTGCGCAGCAGGACGGCATCCGGCGAAGCGGACGCCGTTCCGTTCGCTGCGGCGGTTCCCTGCGCCGCGCGGCTGTCCGCGGCGGACGCCGGAGCGGCCTGCGGAGCCGCCGCTGCCGGCGCTTGGGCCGCGGCTGCGGGCGAACCTGCCGCCCCTGCAGCGGCTTTCGGTCCGCCCGCTTCGCCGGTGCCGGTTCCTGCACCGGCAGATGCCCGGGCGGCCGCGCGGGCCTGCGCTGCCGGCCCGCTCTCCTCGCTGCCGAGCTGTCCGGCAGCGGCAGTCATGCCCGCGCCGGCAGCTGCCGGCGGCGCGGCGGGGCTTCCGCTGCCCGCGGCTGCGGCAGCTGCACCCGGCGTCGGTGCCGCCGCGGTTTGGCCGCCGGCCGCAGCGGCGCCCGGCGCGCTCCCTGCAGGCCCCGTCAGGCCTGCTGTGCCCGACTGCCCGCCGGCGGCGGTACGGCCTGGCAGCGCAGGCTCTTCACCCGCCGAGTCTCCCAGCTGTGCCAGTACGGCCGCAACCTGCTGACCCAGATTCTGGAGTACCGCGGAAGCGGGAGGCCCAAACACGGCCTGCTGCATACCGGCGATACTCTGCGGCGTGACCGGAAGTCCGCGCTGCTGCAAAATCCCGATCGAACGGACCCACTGCTGCGCATCGACCGCAGCCGGTTTTTGCGCAAGCAGATTGCGTACATCTGCGGCTTGTTCGCGGGTGAGCGGGATCTCGGCCTGCTGCATCATCCGAACGAGTTCGCGGTTCTGTTTATTGTCCGGCAGCGCCAGCTGCTTCAGTGTGTCCTCCATCGACTGGGCGCCGCCGGCGGCACCGGGAGGAGCCGCTACCGGCTTCATGACGACCGAACCGTCTTCGGCGGCGGGCTGAACCTGCATAAACGCGGTCTGGCCCGCCCGCAGCGGCGTTTCCAGCTTCGCATTCACTTTGACGCCCTGAATCTGAATCACCGCTTCTTTGCCATCTTCCGATACCGATTGAACAACGCCGCGCACGACCTGTCCTTCGCGCAGATCCAACTGTTTGACTTCGCCGGGCTTGGCATCCCCGATCATACTTTTGAATAACGATCCGATATTCATCTCGCTCACCTCGCTTTCCCAGTTCGTAGCTGCCCGTTCACGGGCAAACCTTCCTATACCGGTATATCGGAAAAACATCCCCGCTCATTAAGAACCCGGTACCAAATATCCGATTCTATCGCAGCTGTTCGTATTCCGCTTTCATTTTCACCAAGAAACTTTGCCGGTGCAAAGGGCTGATTCCGAGTTCGAGAATACGCTCGCGGTGCGCAGCCGTACCGTAACCTTTGTGTACCGCAATGCCGTAACCGGGATAGTCCCGTTCCCACTCTCCGGCACACAGACGATCCCGGGTCACTTTCGCAATGATAGATGCCGCTCCGATGCTTTGGCTGAGCGAATCCCCTTTGATGATCGCGCGCTGCGGCAGATCTACCTGAATCGTCTCCGCATCGACAAGCAGAGCCTGAACCTCGGCGTTTAACGCTTCCACGGCCATTTTCATCGCAAGCCGGGAGGCTTGTTTGATATTGATCCGGTCGATCGTTTCCGCGTTGACGCGGCCTATTCCGATAGCCACCGCTTCTTCTGTAATGAGGTCATACAGCTCATCGCGCTTTTTCTCCGACAGTTTTTTGGAATCGTCGATTCCTTCGATTTTGAGTCCCGTCGGCAGAATAACCGCGGCCGCTACCACATCGCCAAACATGCAGCCCCGTCCGACTTCGTCCACGCCGGCAATCCGTTCGTATCCTTCCGCCCACAGTTCTTTCTCCAGAGCCAGACGGTCGATCTCCACTTTTTCCTTTTTCGGTTTGGGCGGGCTGTCCGGTCCTTTTTTTGTTTTGGGCATGTGAATCTCCTCCGTTTTCTTTATATTAACGCATTTGCTTTGTCCGGTTCGATCCGTATGTAAAAAGGACCGCCGCAGCAGCCGCAGCGACCGCCGGGAATGTTCGGCATGCGAACATTCCCCGTGCGATCCATGCTCCTGATTCGACGATCCTTTGCCGCGCTGCCTGCGCGGTTTACTGCGGATACATACAGCCTGATGATCCGTTTGGGGCGCGAAGCCCTAAAACGGTTCTTCGAGCGAGAAACGGCCCATTTTGCCGGAACGAAGTTCCCGGAGGAACAGAATCGAAGCCTTTTGCAGATCGACCCGCCCTCCGCTCATCAGACAGCCGCGTTTGCGACCGATTGCTTCCATAATCCGGATAATTTCGTCCGCATCATCGAACGTTTCCGGGCGCTCGCCAAGCACGAAACGCTCCGACAAACGGCCCCAGTAATGTTCCGCAAAATACTTGATTGCAAAGAAAGTAACTTCTTCCACGTTCAGTACGTCTTCTTTGATCGCACCGGTTACCGCAAGCTTCATGCCGACGTTCTGATCTTCGAACTTCGGCCACAAAATGCCCGGCGTATCGAGCAGTTCCATCTCTTTGCCGACTTTGATCCACTGCTGGCCTTTGGTTACGCCCGGACGGTCGCCCGTCTCGGCGATACTTTTGCCGGCAAGGCGGTTGATCAGCGTCGACTTCCCCACGTTGGGAATCCCGACAATCAATGCCCGGATCGCACGCGGGTTCATGCCTTTGGCGATCTGGCGGTCTATTTTTTCCTGCAGCAGCAGTTTGGCCTGAATCGAAATATCTTTCATGCCGCGTCCGCCCGAAGAATCGGTCTCGATCGCCGTATGGCCTTCTTCGCGGAAATAGTCGATCCACTTTTTCGTCATTTCGGGATCCGCCAGGTCCGACTTGTTCAGCAGGATCAGGCGGGGCTTGTCTTTTAAAATATCACCGATCATCGGATTGCGGCTGGACAGCGGAAGTCGGGCATCAAGCAGCTCGATCGCAAGATCGATCAGACTCAGCTTCGCTTCGATCTGTCTGCGCGCACGGGTCATGTGACCGGGAAACCATTGGATTGTCATAACGGTGTTTCACCTCTCTTGGCGGCCGACCGCTCAACTGAACGCGGTCCGGCCTGTCATGCTCCGCCTGCCGTCTTACGGCCGAAGGCGCTTAATGGTTGACGATATGCAAGTCGCTGAACGGCCAGAAGACCAGATCCGCACGGCCGGTAATGTCGCTGTAAGGAACGTAGCCGATCATCCGGCTGTCCTTGCTGTTGGGACGATTGTCGCCCATAACGAACACGTGCCCTTCGGGAACCGTTCCGTCCGGAAAGCTCGAGTTCGGAAAATTCGTGTTGTTGTTGTAAGTGACGTTATTGGCGTGAGCCTCGTCCAGCACACCCTGAATATAAGGCTCGCTGATGATTTTGCCGTTGACCGTCACTTCGTCGCCTTCGACTTTGACGGTATCGCCCGGCAGCGCAATTACACGTTTGATAAACTCCTTGTTGTCTTCGGAAGGCACTTTGAAAACGATAACCTCGTCTTTTTTCGGAGGACGGATGTCGTAAAGAATCTTGTTGACGATAACCCGCTCGCTGTCATGAAAATTCGGCTGCATCGAGGACCCGTCGACCATGTAAGGCGCAAACAGAAGCCAGCGGATCACAAAGACCAAGACCAGCGCGATCGCGATCGCCTTTACCCACTCGAGCGTCTCGCTTTTCACTTTATTCTTCGGATTTTTAGGCGCTTCTTCCGATGACTGCGCGGGATGGTTCACGTTTTCTTCCATAGCTTGCCCTCTCCTTACGGTTAATATCCAAACATCAGCATTTTGCAAAAACGTCCGACAGCGAAGGGATACCTCGCGCCGTCCGGTTTTGAGAAATGCTCATATTTCCGGAGGTTTTGGGAATAAAACGAAAGGAGCTTGTTTCCAAGCTCCCCATTTTCGTCCGTTCTTTTCCCGAAACGGGAAATTAACGACGAACTTCTTTAATTCTTGCTGCTTTACCGCGCAGATCACGCAGGTAGTACAGTTTCGCGCGACGAACTTTACCGTAACGCACGACTTCGATTTTGTCGAGTTTAGGCGAGTTGATCGGGAAAGTTCTTTCCACGCCCACGCCGTAAGAGATCTTACGAACTGTGAAAGTTTCGGCAATGCCGCCACCTTTGCGCTTGATCACAACACCTTCAAACAACTGGATACGTTCGCGAGTTCCCTCGATAACCTTAACGTGCACTTTCAAAGTGTCGCCAGGACGGAAGCTCGGAATATCTTTGCGCAGTTGTTCCTGAGTAAGAGTTTGAATCAGATTCATGTTTGTTTCCTCCTTCCACACATGCGTTCGTACGTCTTCTTCGGAAAAATTTCCGCCTCATCATTCGCAGAGGACCGCAAGATTACACAACGGATTGATTTTACCATGTATGCAGGCAAAAAGGCAATAGATTAATGCAAACTTTTTCTTTTCTAACAAATCGATTCTTCAGAGAAGCCCATGCAGAACCCGTTACCACTTGGAAGAACCCGATGAACGGCCTCCTCCTTTGCCCCAGGAAGAAGATCCGCTGGAGCGTCCGCCTCCCCAGCTGGAACTGCCTGAAGAACGGCCGCCACCGCTGCGGCCGCCCGAACCTCCGCCCAGACCGCCTCCAAAGCCTCCGCCTCCCCGGCTGCCCATATTCGCACGCTGAACAGCTATCCGGTAATCCCGTTCCATCTCTTCGAATACCTGTCGGGCATACGCCGTTTGAGAGGCCGCTTCGTCAAACCGCCCTTCCGCGATCTGTCTCCGGGCTTCCGACTCAAAAGCTTCGTAACGCCCCATATACGAACGGGTCTGAAGATACCGGCGATAAGACGGTTCGCGGCCGAGGAATTCCCCGTTCAGCTGTTCCAACTGCCGGATCGCTTCGTTCCTCTGCTGTTCCAATTCACGGATATGCCGGGCAAAATCTGCCGCATTGCGCTCATAGGCGGCCAGCAGGGGCTCCGTTTGCAGCAGATCGACCGGTACGCTTTGCAGCGCGGCAGATACGGCTTCGCCGCCGGATTCGGCGGTATCCAGGACCCGTTCATATTCCGGCATCCTCACGCCCATTGCCCGATACGACGCACCCGCCTGCCGGAACACGCTGCGCGCTCCTTCGAACCGCTGCTGCGCCGCCCAATGCTGCGCTTCCAGCTCTTCGGCATACCCCAAAGCTTCGCGCATCAGCTCGCGCGAACGCGCAGTCCGTTCGTCGACCCGGTCGCTTTTTTCCCGTGCGGCTTTGTAATACTGGACCTGCGGGTTGAGTGCCGAACGGATTTCCGGCAGCAGGCGCCGAATCTCTTCCGCCGCTTGGGCAATCTCTTCTTGGCGGCGGCGCTGCGAATCCAGATGGGATTCGGCATACCGGCTGCGCAGCTGCGCCAGACCCTGCTCGTACCGCGGTTCGAACGCTTCCACTTCCTGCAGCAGCACTTCCGCATCCCGCAGCGATTCCGCAGACGAAGTCCGGCTCTCCAGACGGCGGTTCACCATCTGCTTCGCTTCTTCGATCCGTGCGGCAATCTCCTGCGCACACGCTTGGGCTGCCGGCACATCCCCGGACCGGATCAGATCCCGAAGCCGCTCCGTCTCGCCGCCCGCTTCGCTCAATACCCGGAACGGATCTTCTTCGGTCAGCTTTAACTCTTCGCGCTCCACGACCGGGCGAAGTTCACGCTCCGTACGGACGATCCTTTCGGGCCACTGCGGAGCTTCCGCTGCGATGGCGCTCAGCGTTCCCAGACTGCCGGACACTTCCTGCAGCTTGGCTGCCGCCTGTTCCGCAGGTGCGGCTGCCTGCATGACATCGAACTCGTCCAGACCATCCGCCTGGGCAAGCAGCGCCGAAGCCCCCTCGAATTCGCGCTGCAGGACATCCAGCGGATAGCCGGTTTCCTCGCGCAGCTTCTCGAGCTTCCGGCGCGTCTCTTCGGCGAGGACCTTGCCTTCGCTTACCCGGCGCCGCACATCCGCAAAACTCGCTGCAACGAGCTCGTAGCGTTCGTTCAGCGCTTCGATCTTGTCTTCCCATTCCCCGACTTCGAGAGTCAGCGTATCCAAGCGCTTGCGCTGGGCTCCGGAAGCGAAGGTTCCCGGCCGAAAATCTTCGAGACGCGAAGCCAGTTCTCCGCCCGCCTGATGCAGTTCAACCGTTTCCCGGCTGATTTCTTCCGCTTCCTTCAGCGTCTCGCCCTGCACAAAGCCCATCTCGACTTCGCGAAACAGATCCGACAGCATAATGCCGTCCACAACGGCCGCTGCTTTCTGCTGGCGCTGCCTCAGCTCTCCGGCACGCTTTTTCACCTGCGAGCCTGCACGATACATACTGAAGGAGATATACAACACGATTCCGAGAACGCCAAGGGCAAGAATCGCGTACAACCATCCTCCTCCCGCCAGGAATCCGCCGGAAGATCCGTTTCCGTTGATATAACCGCCGACGGCAAGCGCACCGGCAGCCGGCCCGTTTCTGGTCGCTTCCGGAACGAAATACCGGTCGAGAATCTGCTGCGCCTCGCCGTCGCGTCCGTCTCCCATTTCCAAATGCACCGAATTGGGATCGCTCACGATCACAAGCAGCAGCTCGTTTTTGTCCAGCCCCCAGCTGTCATACGTTTCGGCCGACAATCTTGAGCCTTCGCTTTCGCTCAATCCGCTTTCCGTCAGTACATAAATCGGACGCGATCCGTTCGACAGTTCTTTCTCCAGCTGCCGCTTCTCGTTTGAGGTGAACAAATTCGCTTCATCGGTGACGATGCCGCTTTTTAGGGGAGCTGCAGCGGCTATCGGCAGCGCCAAGGCAAACAGTAGGACCGCAAGCAGTGCAGGCAGAACCTTTTCTATGCGTTTTCTTCCCATGGTAAGTTCCTTCCTTTCTTCTTTCTCTATCGCCGGTATCCCGTTATACGTTCTTTTCTTATGTAACCTTTTTGGGAGCGGCTGCCCCTTCCAGTTTAGCATTTCCCGCACAAAAAAAGAGCGCCGCAAATCCTGCGGCGCTCTGGGCATTTCTTTTGCCGGGTGAATCCGGTCTTTAATCGGTCGGGACCGAAGAAGCTTCTTCGCGTTTGAGTTCTTCCAGCCACTTTTGTTCCTGCTTCGTCAACGTCAGGCGATCGAGCAGCTCCGGGCGGCGCTGCAGGGTACGCCGCAGCGATTCGCGCCGACGCCAAGCTTCGATATGGGCGTGGTGTCCGGACAGCAGAACATCCGGGACCTGCATCCCCCGGAATTCGGTCGGCCGGGTGTAATGCGGATATTCCAGCAGTCCGGTGCTGAACGAGTCCGTGATCGCGCTGTTCTCGTTGCCGAGCACGCCGGGCAGCAGACGCACGGTACTGTCGATCATGACCATGGCGGGCAGTTCTCCGCCTGTGAGCACATAGTCGCCGATCGAAATTTCGTCCGTCACAAGTCCAATCCGGATACGCTCGTCATATCCTTCATAATGGCCGCAGATAAAAATAAGATGATCTTCCTGAGCAAACTCTTCCGCTTTCTTTTGGGTGAACGTCTCTCCCTGCGGACAAAGCAGAACGATCCGGGGCCGGGAACCCGAAGCGGCGGGAACGGATAACGATTTTTCAGACGCAGACGCGGCTGCCGGCGCTTCTCCCGGCTGAACCGCACTGGCCGAAACAGGTTTGTCCATCGCCGATTCGCTGCGGCTCAGCAGATCTTCGACCGCGGCAAAAATCGGCTCGGGCTTGAGCACCATGCCTCCGCCTCCGCCGTAAGGGGTATCGTCGACCTGTCCGTGCTTATTGGTGGAATAATCGCGGAAATTCACCGCCGACAGCTTCACCAAGCCTTTGTCTCTGGCTTTACCGAGAATACTGGCACCGAAGACGCCTTCGAACATTTCCGGAAACAAAGTGAGTACGTCGATCCGCATCAGTCAAGCAGTCCTTCCATGACTTCGATCCGTATCGTTTTTTCGGCAATATTGACGTCTTTCACGATATCTTCGATAAACGGAATCAGCAGCTCTTTGCCGCCTTTTGTTTTCACTACCCATACATCATTGGCGCCCGGCGTCAAAATATCGGTAATCAGACCCAGTTCTTCGCCTGTTTCGTTCAACACTTTGCAGCCCATGATTTCATGGAAATAATACGCATTTTCTTCGGCTTCGACCGCTTCGTCTTTCGGTACTTTGACGTCCCAGCCTTTGTATTTCTCAACCTGGTTGATGTTGTCGTAACCGTCCAGTTTGACGACATAAACATTCTTCTGCTCGCGGGAGCCTACGATTTTCACTTTCAGCATCGCTCCGTCTTCCGGAGAAATCAGCAGAAGCTGTTTGCCTTGGGCGAAACGGATTTCGGGAAAATCGGTAAACGGAAAAATTCTCAATTCTCCGCGTATGCCGTGCGTATTGGCAATCTTGCCTACACTCAAAAATTCGGGTTGGGTATTCGGATTCATGGTTGGGTTCTGTCCTTTCGGTTCTTGTCTGGAGTTTTCTTACATTATATAGGGGCGGCGTTAGCCGAGAAAGTCTTGACCATGTACGAAAAGGGGCTAGGAAGAAAACCTCCTAACCCCTTTTCGTATATCTTTAAGACCGGAGAGGCTTCGGATACGCTGCCGTACCGAACTCCCCCTTTAAGACTGGATATCCACGGTTACCCGCTTGTCCAGTTTGACTGCTGCCGATGCTACAACCGTACGCAGCGCCTTGGCGATCCGCCCCTGCTTCCCGATGATCTTGCCTACGTCATCGGGATGCACGGAAAGTTCGTATACGACCAAGGACTCTTTCTCTACGGTACGGACTGCAACATCTTCCGGATGATCGACCAGAGCTTTTGCGATAACCGCTACTAACTGTTCCACGTCAACCCCTCCGCGTCACTGTCTTATTTTTGCAGTTTGGATTCATGGAATTTCTTCATGATTCCGGCTTTGCTCAGCAGGTTGCGAACGGTATCGGACGCTTGCGCGCCGGTTTGCAGCCATGCCAATGCTTTTTCTTCGTTGATGCTTACTACTTGCGGTTCTGCGACCGGGTTGTAGTAACCAATCTCCTCGATAAAGCGTCCATCACGCGGGGAACGGGAATCCGATACCACGATACGATAGAAAGGAGCTTTATGAGCGCCCATACGCTTCAGACGAATGCGAGTTGCCACGAAAATCACCTCCTTCAAGAAATAAACTGCTTTAAGGCTTTATGCTAATCGCTTCACTTCCGGCTTAACGGAACGGGAAACGCATGCCCTTACCCATCTTTTGCATCTGTTTCATTGCTTTGTTCTTACCGCCGCCCTTAGGATCCATCATCCCCGAGAGCTGCTTCATCATCTTCTTCATCTCGTCGAACTGCTTGATCAAGCGGTTGACTTCGGCAAGCGAGGTTCCGCTGCCTGCCGCAATCCGCTTGCGACGGCTGTAGTTGATGATGTCCGGCGTCTGTTTCTCCACGCTCGTCATCGAGTGCACGATCGCTTCGATCCGGCCGACCTGCTTGTCATCGACTTTGAGGTCGGTCTTCTGTTTCATCTTGTTCATTCCCGGGATCATATCCATGATCTGATCCAGCGGGCCAAGCTGCTTGACCTGCTCCATCTGCTCGAGGAAATCGTCGAAGGTGAATTCCGCGTTGCGCATTTTGCGCTCCATTTCCTTCGCCTTGTTCTCGTCGATTCCGGCCTGCGCTTTCTCGATCAGCGACAGCATGTCGCCCATCCCGAGAATCCGCGAAGCCATCCGCTCCGGATGGAACGGCTCGAGCGCGTCCAGTTTCTCGCCGAGCGAGATAAACTTGATCGGACAGCCGGTCACCGCTTTGACGGACAATGCGGCACCGCCGCGTGTATCGCCGTCGAGCTTGGTCAGCACGACTCCGGTCAATGACAGCTGTTCGTTGAAGCTCTGGGCGACGTTGACGGCATCCTGACCGGTCATGGCATCCACGACCAGCAGCACTTCGTCCGGCTTCGTCTCCGTATGGATCTGCTTCAGCTCGTTCATGAGGTCTTCATCGATATGCAGGCGGCCTGCCGTATCGATGATCACGTAGTCATGGCCTTTGTCTTTGGCTTCCTGCAGGCCCTTGCGGGCGATCTCGACCGGACTGACCTGGTCGCCCAGCGAGAAGACCGGAACGTTCAGCTGCTCGCCGAGCACCTGAAGCTGTTTGATCGCCGCAGGGCGGTAAATATCGCCTGCGACCATCAACGGCCGGCTTCCCTGCTTCTGCAGCATTTTCGCAAGCTTGCCGGTCGTCGTCGTTTTACCGGCGCCCTGCAAACCGGCCATCATGATAACAGTTGGCGGCCGGGTATTTTTGTTCAGTTTGGACTGTGTGCCGCCCATCAGATCCGTCAGTTCTTTGTTGACGATATCGATGATGACCATGCCCGGCGTAAAGCTCTCGGTGACTTCCTTGCCGAGTGCTTTTTCTTTTACTTTGCCGATGAAGTCCTTGACGACCTTGAAGTTGACGTCCGCCTCCAGCAGAGCCAGACGCACTTCGCGCATCGCATCGTTGACGTCTTCTTCGGATACTTTGCCTTTGCCCCGAAGTTTGCCGAAAACGTTCTGCAGCCTTGTTGTCAATCCTTCAAATGCCATAGGTTCACCCCCGTTTCGATCACTTCTCTACTATTATATATCGAAAGGCATTCATTTATCGAATTCGCGGGATTGTGCTTGCTCCGCTACTCCAGAGCCTGCAGCTTCTCGGAAAGGACTCCGAGCGTCCGGCGCGTTTCTTCCGGCAGCTTGTCGTCGAAAGACAAAGCTTCCAGTTCCCGAATCGACTGCATTCGGCTCTCGTGCCGCTGCAGCAGTTCCAGCTTCGCTTCGTAATTCTCAAGCGTCTGTTCCGCCCGCTTGATATGCTCGTACACCGCCTGGCGGCTGATTTCGAATTCCGCAGCGATCTCGCCGAGCGAGAAGTCGTCATGGAAATAATACTTGAGAAAGGTCTGCTGTTTCTCCGTCAGCAATCGCTCGTAGAAAGCGAACAGCAGATTGATTCGATTCGTCTTTTCCAGACGATTGTCTTGGCTCATCCGGAATGCTCCTCTCGTCAAGGCGAAACACTTTACACATTGATCAACGTTCCCTATCATACCGAAAACAAAAGAAGATGTCAAGCGCTTGCGCTTAACATCTTCAAGGATTATTTAAATTCGATTTTCTACCTCGATGATCCGTTTATCCGAATAAGGAATTAAGGCAGCAGATACATCAAAATGCAGAAGAAATGCAGGATACTTCCCGTCAATACGAACAGATGCCAGATCGCATGATGGAACGGAAAAGCGCGCCATACATAGAAAACGGTACCCACGGTGTACATCAGGCCGCCTGCGACGAGCAGATGAATACCTCCCGCGGGAATCGCCTGGGTCAGCGCTCCCCATGCCAGCACGATCAGCCAGCCCATCAGCAGATAGAACAGCGTGGACATGAACAGGAACTTTTTCACGAAAAAGGCTTTGAACACCACGCCGCCGATTGCGATGCCCCATACGAGACCGAAGATTGTCCAGCCGAGCGTGCCGCGAACGGCGATCAGCATAAACGGCGTATACGTTCCCGCGATATAGAGATAAATGGAGGAATGGTCCATGAACTCGAAGAAGTCTTTCGCCTTCCCTTCACGGAAACTGTGCACGAGAGTCGAGCTTGTGTAGAGCAGCAGCATAGTAGCCCCATAAATGGTAAAGCTTACCACGTGCCAGGCATTGCCTTTTGCGACTGCAAAAGCAATCAGCAGAACCAGGGCGGCAATACTGAGCGCGGCTCCGATCCCGTGCGTAACGGCGTTGGCGACTTCTTCCCGGCGGGAATACGTATGCGTATTGGCCATGTAGACATTCCTCCTTTTTTAAAAATGAATTTTTTCACCGCAGCTGCGTTGTTTTCAGAAACATCATATTCCGATTATAACGGCTCCAGCCGCGGTTTTCCACTTCGGCTTCTGCATGCCGCGCCTGAAAACTGCGGAAAATCCGATATTGTCGGCGGCTTGTCACGGTTTGATCCCGGCATGCCCGCTTTATTCCGGCTGCTGCGGCTCTCCGTTTTCGTCTACCAGTTCTTCTTCGATCAGGCCGGCAAACAGCGCGTGGACAAACTGCTCCGAATCGAACTCCTGCAGATCGTCTACTTTCTCGCCGAGACCGACCAGTTTGACGGGAATATTCAATTCCTGACGGATCGCCACGACGATGCCGCCTTTGGCCGTGCCGTCGAGTTTGGTCAATACAAGCCCTGTTACGCCGCTTTTCTCGCCGAACAGCTTGGCCTGACTGAGTGCATTCTGTCCGGTTGTCGCGTCGAGTACCATAAGCACTTCATGCGGAGCGCCCGGAATCTCGCGCTGGATCACGCGGAAAATCTTGTTCAACTCGTCCATCAGGTTGCTTTTGTTCTGCAGGCGGCCGGCCGTATCGCAGATCAGCACGTCGGCGCGGCGCTGCTTGGCGGCCTGAACGGCGTCGTACATGACCGCAGCCGGATCGGAGCCCGGGTTCTGCTTGATGACTTCGACGCCCGTGCGGGTTCCCCAAACTTCAAGCTGCTCGATCGCGCCGGCACGGAACGTATCGCCTGCCGCGAGAAGCACCTTTTTGCCTTCGTTTTTGAATTTGTGCGCGAGTTTGCCGATCGTTGTCGTCTTGCCTACGCCGTTGACGCCGACAAACAAAATGACCGTAGGACCCTCCGCGCTCATGTTAAGAGAGTTGTCTTCTTCGCCGCGGAGCAGCTCGACCAGTTTCTCCGACAGCACGGGACGCAGTTCGCTGGCATCGTTCAGGCGGCGCTTTTTGACTTCGACGCGAAGATCGTCGATCAGTTCCATCACCGTATTCACGCCGACGTCCGCGCCGATCAGAATTTCTTCCAGTTCTTCGTAGAACTCTTCGTCGATCTTGCGCCGACGGACCATCAGACTGGAGACGCGTTCGACAAACCCTTTGCGCGTTTTCTCCAGACCGTCCTTGAACTGCTTGGTCACCGAATCGGTCTTGCCTGCAATGCTTTCTTTCAGTTTACGAAAAAAACTCATGCTTGATTGCCTCCAGTCGCGGGATATCCCCTTATCGTCTTTGCCGCAAACGGCACCGCTCTAAGCGATGCCGACTTCTTCGTCTTCCAAACGGACCGAGACCAGCTTGGATACGCCGCCTTCTTCCATCGTGACGCCGTACAGCACGTCCGCTTCCTCCATGGTACCTTTGCGATGGGTGACGACGATAAACTGCGTCTGCTCCGCAAACTCGCGCAAATACTGGGCAAACCGCGTCACGTTCGCTTCGTCGAGCGCCGCTTCCACTTCGTCCAGCACACAAAACGGCACCGGTTTGACATGCAAAATGGCAAATAGCAGCGCCATCGCCGTCAGCGCCCGTTCTCCCCCGGACAGCAGCTGCAGATTTTGCAGCTTTTTGCCCGGCGGCTGGGCGACGATATCGATGCCTGTTTCCAGCAGGTGTTCCGGATCAAGCAGCACCAGATCGGCCCGGCCTCCGCCGAACAGCTTGGAGAATACCGTCCCGAACTGACGACGGATCGCATCGAACGTCGTTTTGAAGCGTTTGGACATTTCTTCGTCCATCTCGCGGATCACCAGATACAGCTGCGCTTTGGCTTCCATCAGATCGTTTTTCTGCTCGCTCAGGAATTCGTAGCGTTCGCTGACCCGCTCATATTCTTCGATCGAACCCAGGCTGACTTCGCCGAGCAGCGTAATCTTGCGTTTGATCTCGCGCACATCGAGCCGTGCCGCTTCCGGATCTTCCGGCAGTTCGTAGCGCTGCTTGGCCAATTCGTATCCGATCGCATAGTCTTCGGTCAGTTTCTGCAGCGTATTTTCCAGCTCCACGTCCAGACGCGCCGCCTGAATCTCGGTATGCCGGATCTGTTCTTCAACGGCTTTGAGCTCGCTGCGCTGTTTATGCGTCTCGTTCTCCCGCTCTTCCAGCTTCCGCTGGCGTTCCACGCGGTCCAGCCGTTTTTCTTCGAGACGTTCCTGCGTGCTGCTCTTCAGCTCTTTGGCTTCCCGAAGCTCGCGGACATGCTCTTCGGCGTCCCGGCGGTTTGCGGCCAGCTCCGCTTCCGCGGCGCGCAGCATTTTGCGGCGGTCGGCCAGTTGGTTCGAGAAGGTGCCCGTTTCTTCGCCAAGTCGGCTCTGCCGTTCTTCGAGCGAAGCCGTTTCCTGGATCAGCCGGCTTTCCCGGACGCGCAGTTCGGTCAGTTTGCCCTGAAGCTCTTCCTTGGCCGACTCGCCGGCTTTGCGCGCAAACTCCGCGGCTGCGATCGACTGGCGCACCGCAGCTTCTTCGGCTTCCAGCTCCTTGAGCTTTTCTTCCGCTTTTTGACGGCTCTGCCCGGCGTTCTCCAGCTCTTCGTGGTACCCCGAGCGTTCTTCCCCGTGCAGCGCAAACTGTTCGTTCACGTGGCGCAGGCCGTGTTCGGTCTGTTTCAGCTCGCCGTCCAGACGCTGCTGGTCGGCGCGCAGAGCGTCGCCGCTTTCGCGCAGTGCCGACAAGCGTTCTTCGCTCTGCACGGCCAGCGCGCCGTTCTCCCGCTCCTCGCGCACAAAGCGCGCAATCTCGCGTTCGCTTTCCGCAATTTCGCGCTCCAGCTGTTCCAAGGCGCGTTTGCGTCCCAGCAGGCTGCTGCCGCGCCGGTTCTGACTGCCCCCGGTCATGGAGCCGCCGGCATTGACTACATCGCCGTCGAGCGTCACGACGCGGTAGCGGTAATTCAGACGCGAAGCGATGCCGTTGGCATCTTCAAGCGTCTGAGCCACGACAAGACCGCCGAGCAGGCTGCCGACAATACCGGCATACCGTTCGTCGGCTTCGACCAGCTCCGCTCCGATCCCGACAAAACCCTGCGCACCGGCAGCGGCGCGTTTGTCGCTGTCCGACATATGCCGCGGCCGGATAACGTCCAGCGGCAGGAAAGTCGCACGGCCAAGCTGACGCTGTTTCAGATACCCGATCGCTTTGCGCGACAGCGCTTCGTTCTCCATCACGATATGCTGCAGCGAAGCGCCAAGCGCCGTTTCGATCGCCGTTTCCACCTGCTGCGGCACGCGAATCAGTTCCGCTACCGCTCCGTGCACGCCTTCGAGCTGACGGCCGCGCGAAGCTTTCAGCACTTCTTTGACCCCGACCATGAAGCCTTCGAAATCTTCCTGCATCTCCTGCATGGTATCCCGCCGGGACACCAGCGCTTCGCGTTTCTGCTCCCATTTGCGGGCCGACGAAGAACTGTCCGCCGCGTTTTTTTGCAGCGTATGCAGTTTCTCGCTTTCTTCGATGTACGAGCGGCGCAGTTCCGCGATTTCGGCCGCTGCCCGGTCCAGGGCGGCTTTGCGCTCGGCATGTTCTTGATCCAGGCGCTTCTTCTCCGTCTCCCAGCGGCCGGATTCTTCGTTCACCCGGTTCATCCGGCGCATGACGCCTTCCTTCTGCTGGTCGGCATAACGGATTTCGTTGCGGGTCTGCGCCATCTTGTTCATGAGCTCGAGCAGATCGCCTTTGAGCGATTCTTCCTGCTCGTGGCTGATGCCTTCGGTAACGCCTGTCAGTTTGGCTTGTTCGGCCGACAGTTCGGTCTGGAGATGTTCAAGCTCCAAACGGGCCGCGTTAAGTTTGTTCTGCACAAACAAGCTCTCCTGCTTGCGCTGGTCGAAACGTTCGCCTTCATTCTCGATCGCCTCGGCCAGCTGCTCCCGGGATTGTTCCAAATTGCGGCGCCGTTCTTCGAGCAGCTGCGCATAACCTTCCGACTTCTCGAAAAGCTCGCTGTAGCGCAGAAGGCGGTTCTGAAGTTCTTCAATCTCGTCTTCCACCGCGCGCAGGACCTGACGGTCGCTGTCGAGTGTACGGTCGTGCTCGTCAACCACTCCCGCCAGCCGTTCGCGCTGACGTTCGAAAGCCGCCAGCTTTTCCGAGGCGGCTGTCCAGGCTTCGTGGATTTCACCGATCTGATAAACGAAAAGAGCGATCTCCTTGTCTTGGAGTTCTTCCTTGAGCTCTTTGTAGCGCCGCGCTTTTTCCGCTTGTGCTTTGAGCGGTCCGATCTGGTCTTCCAGCTCGGTAACCAGGTCGTGGATACGCAGCAGGTTCTGCTCGGTATCGGCAAGCTTGCGGTTGGCTTCTTTCTTGCGCGATTTATATTTGACGATACCCGACGCTTCTTCAAAAATCCCCCGACGATCTTCGGAACGCGTACTGAGAATCTCTTCGATTCGCCCTTGCCCGATGATCGAATAGGCTTCTTTGCCGATGCCGGTATCCATAAACAGTTCCGTAATGTCTTTCAGTCGGCACGGCTGCCGGTTGATCAAATACTCGCTGTCTCCGCTGCGGTGAACGCGCCGCGTGACCGTTACCTCGGCAAAATCCAGCGGCAGCACCTGATCTTCGTTGTCCAGCGTCAGCGAAACTTCGCCGTAATTCACCGCTTTGCGCGAATCGCTGCCGGCGAAGATGATATCTTCCATCTTTCCGCCGCGCAGGCTTTTGGCGCTTTGCTCCCCCAATACCCAGCGGATACCATCGGAAATATTGCTTTTTCCGCTTCCGTTCGGACCGACGACCGCGGTAATGCCGCGGACGAATTCCATTTCCGTTTTGTCGGCGAACGATTTGAATCCGGCGAGTTCGATCCGTTTCAGATACATGACCGTCGCTCACCTCCCCTTCCTGTTGATCCTGTCTGTCTATTGTTATCGGCGGGAAACGCTTTTTCCTTTTACAACGAAAAAGAGCAAAAAGCGGCACGGGCAGATTCGGACATCCCGTTGTGAAGCTTGCGGCCGCTCTTTGCTCTTTTTTTGTAGCTACAGTTTCAGCGTTTCCAGCGCCGCAGCCGCGGCCTGCTGCTCGGCTTCCTTTTTGGAACGTCCGTTTCCGCGACCCAAACTGCGTTCGCCCATATACACTTCCGACACAAACTCGCGTTCGTGTGCCGGACCGCGCTCTTCGACAATCCGGTATTCAAGCACGCCGAGATTGTGATGCTGGGTCAGTTCCTGAAGCTCTGTTTTGAAATCGCTCATCTGCAGCTTGCCGTCCCAGGCCACCTGCGGGAATACGTAACGGTCGAGGAACCCCCGAACCTCCTCCAGGCCCTGATCGAGGTAAAGCGCGCCCACGAACGATTCGAACACGTCCGCGAGCAGCGCCGGACGGCTGCGGCCGCCCGTCAATTCTTCTCCCTTGCCAAGCAGTACATAAGCGCCGAAATTCAGTGCTTCCGCGAACTTGACCAGCGAAGGTTCACATACGATCGCCGCGCGCAGCTTGGTCAGTTCGCCTTCGGGCCGGCCAGGGAAACGATTGTAGAGAAATTCCGATACCGTCAGCTCGAGTACCGCGTCGCCCAAAAATTCGAGCCGCTCATTGTCATGATGCTGACTGAACCGGTGTTCGTTCACATACGACGCATGCGTGAAAGCTTGTTTAAGCAGAGGCTTATCCGCAAACTGGACTCCTAGTTTCTGCTGCAGTTGTTTCAGATCTCCGCTCAACGTCCCGGCTCCTTACGCTTCGAATTTTTTGAGAATAACGGAAGCGTTGTGGCCTCCGAACCCGAACGAATTGGACATGACAACCTTTAAATCCGCTTTGCGCGCCGTGTTCGGCACGTAATCGAGGTCGCATGCTTCGTCCTGGTTTTCAATATTGATGGTTGGCGCCATGATCTGGTTGTCCAAGGACAGCGCGCAGATCACCGCTTCCACGCCGCCTGCCGCGCCGAGCAGATGCCCGGTCATCGATTTGGTCGAGCTGACCGCCACTTTGTAAGCGTGATCGCCGAGCGCCATCTTGACGGCCTTCGTCTCCGACAGATCGCCTGCCGGCGTCGAAGTGCCGTGCGCGTTGATGTAATCCAGATCTTCCGGCTGCAGATTCGCGCTCTTGAGCGCCATCTTCATGCAGCGTGCCGCGCCGTCCGGATCCGGGTCGGTCATATGGTGCGCATCCGCGCTCAGTCCGTAGCCAACCACTTCCGCGTAGATATGCGCGCCGCGTGCCTGGGCATGTTCCAGCGATTCCAATACGAAAACGCCGGCGCCTTCGCCCATGATGAATCCGTCGCGGTCTTTGTCGAACGGACGGCTCGCTTTGGACGGATCTTCGTTGCGGGTCGACATGGCGCGCATCGCGCAGAATCCGGCAAGTCCGGTCGGACGGATCGTCGCTTCCGCACCGCCGCAGATCATCGCATCGGCATCGCCGCGCGCGATCAGCTTGAACGAATCGCCGATCGAATGCGTACCGGTCGCACAGGCCGTAACGACCGAAGTGTTCGGTCCTTTGGCACCCAGCTTGATCGATACGTCGCCGGAACCCATGTTCGCGATCATCATCGGGATGAAGAACGGACTCACCCGTTTAGGTCCTTTTTGCAGCAGCGTCGTAAACTGGTCTTCCCACGTACCGAGACCGCCAATACCGGAACCGACGATAACGCCGATCCGTTCCGCTTCGACGGTGTCGCCGATCTTCAGGCCGCTGTTCTCCAGCGCCTGCGTAGAAGCCGCATAAGCGAACTGCACGTAGCGGTCCATTTTGCGCGCTTCCTTGCGTTCTACATAATCTTCGGGATTGAAGTCGTGAATCTCCGCGGCAATCTGCGTCGGATACTCGCTGACGTCGAAGCTCTCGATTTTCGAGATACCCGATTTGCCCGCGAGCAAACTGTTCCAAAACGTTTCCACGTCCTTGCCGAGGGAAGTCACGACTCCCATACCGGTAACGACGACTCTGTGCTGCTGTTCCATAGGGGTCACCTCTATATTTGCGAAACCCGTTTCCGGGATCATCTGATTTATTGTTCCATAATGAAGGAGAAGTCCCGAGCCGGCTTTGTGAAAAAGCGCGGAGCGGGACTCTTAAACGCCCTTAGGTATGCGATTGTATGTAGCTTACAACGTCACCTACGGTCGTGATTTTCTCTGCGTCTTCGTCAGAGATTTCCAGGTCGAACTCGTCTTCCAGCTCCATTACCAATTCAACCACGTCGAGCGAGTCCGCTCCGAGATCTTCCTTGAAAGAAGCCGTTGGCGTAACTTCCGCTTCGTCGGCGCCAAGGCGGTCCACGACGATGCGCGTTACGCGCTCCATTACATCAGACATCCGATTCACCTCCTCTTCAAAAGGTATTATACGAGAAGCTCCGCCAAAATGCCACTGTTTGCGGCAGGGGACCCAAAACAAGACGTTTACAGCCCCTGCCAGCGATGGTTTACATATACATGCCGCCGTCGACATGGAGAACTTGTCCCGTCATGTACGAGGCGTCGGGCGAAACAAGAAAAGCGACGGCCGTCGCGACTTCCTCCGGACGGCCGAGACGGTTCAGCGGGATTCCCGCGAGCAGTCCCTGTTTGATCTCGTCAGGCAATACATCGGTCATATCCGTGTCGATAAAGCCGGGAGCCACACAGTTTACGGTGATTCCCCGGCTGCTGAATTCGCGTGCGCAGGATTTGGTCATCCCGATTACGCCCGCTTTGGCGGCCGTGTAGTTGACCTGGCCGGCATTGCCGATCGCGCCGACCACGGACGAGATATTGACGATTCTGCCCGAACGCTGCTTCATCATCGGCCGGGTTACGGCTTTGATGCAGTTGAACACGCCTTTGAGATTCGTTTCGATCACGTCGTCGAATTCTTCTTCTTTCATGCGCATCACCAGGTTGTCCCGGGTGATTCCCGCATTGTTGATCAAAATGTCGACACTGCCGAATTCGGCGGATACCGCTTTGACCAGTTCTTCCGCTTCGGCGCTTTTGCCCACGTTCGCTTGGAAAGCGGCGGCTTTGACGCCGAGCGCTTCCAGTTCGCGGACCACTTCGAGCGCCGAAGCTTCGTTGCCGGCGTAATTGACCGCGACGTTGGCGCCGCGGCGGCCCAGTTCGAGCGCAATTGCCCGGCCGATGCCGCGCGAAGCGCCCGTTACGAGAGCGTTTTGTCCTTTGATTGGCTGCTGCATGTTAACCTCCTGCTTCGTCGTTTATGCCAGAGCTTCGGCCAGCGCATCCGCGTTTTCGAGGCTGTTCACGCTGAAGATGCGCACGGATTTATCGATTTTTTTGATCAGGCCGGCCAGAACGCTGCCCGGTCCGATCTCGACAAAGGTATCGACGCCTTCGCCGATCAGCCACTGCACGCTGTCTTCCCACAATACGGGAGAATACACCTGGCTGACAAGCGACTGCCGCAGCGCCTCCGCACCGTCGACCGGACGGGCGCTGACGTTGGCGACGACAGGAAGCGTTCCTTCATGGAAAACAACGTCCGCAAGCTTGCCGCCGAGCCGTCCGGCCGCTTCCTTCATCAGCGACGAATGGAACGGTCCGCTGACTTCGAGAGCGATCGCGCGTTTCGCGCCGGCTTCTTTGACCCGGGCGCTCAACGCTTCGACGCCTTCGGCCGATCCGGAAACCACGATCTGCCCCGGGCAGTTCAGGTTTGCCGGTTCGACAACCGTGCCCGCCGCCGAGATTTCCGCGCACAGTTCGGAAAGCTTGTCGCGATCCGCGCCGAGCACGGCTGCCATGGCGCCTTGTCCGCCCGGGACCGCGGCTTCCATGAACTGTCCGCGGGCGCGAACGATCGATACCGCGTCTTCGAACGACAGAACGCCCGCCGCAGCCAGTGCGCTGTATTCGCCCAGGCTGTGGCCGGCCGCATAATCGGCCCGGATGCCTTTAGCTTTGACCGCTTCAAGCAAAGCGAGACTTGCCGTCAGCAGAGCCGGCTGCGTGTTCGCCGTCTGTTTGAGTTCTTCGGCCGGTCCGTCGAAGACCAGCTTCGTCAGTTCGAAACCGAGCGTACGGTCCGCGGCCTCGAACAGTCCGCGGGCTTCGGGAAGGGCGTCGTAGACGTCTTTTGCCATTCCTACGCTTTGCGCGCCCTGTCCGGGAAATACGAATGCGATTTTACCCATTGTACATGCTCCTCTCTTACCAGACCAGGGCCGCTCCGCCCCAGGTCAGACCGCCGCCGAAGCCGACCATCACGACCCGGTCGCCTTCCTTGATCCGGCCTTGTTCGTAAGCTTCGACCAGCGCCAGCGGAATCGAAGCCGCCGACGTATTGGCGTACTTGTCCACGTTGATCATCACGCGGTCTTCCGACAGATCGAGTCTCTGCATCGCGGACTGGATAATCCGGATGTTCGCCTGGTGCGGAATAAACAGATCGATATCGTCTTTGGTCATGTCCGCTTTGCGCAGCACTTCCTCGGTTGCCGAACCCATAACGCGCACCGCGAATTTGAACACGTCGCGTCCGTTCATTTGAATGAAATGCTGGCGCTGGTCGATCGTCTCCTGCGAAGCCGGCAGACGGGAACCGCCCGCAGCCTGCTTGAGCAGACCTCCGCCCGCGCCTTCGGCACCCAGATCGAACGATTGGAAGCCCCGGCCTTCCGGAACTTCGCCCAGAATAACGGCGCCCGCGCCGTCGCCGAACAGCACGCAGGTGTTGCGGTCGGTGTAATCGGTAATGCGCGACAGCGTATCGGCGCCGATGACGAGCGCATTATCGTACATCCCGTTCTGGATAAACCCGGTTGCCGCGGCCAAACTGTAGACAAAGCCCGAGCAGGCCGCGCCCAAGTCGAAAGCGGCCGCTTTTTTGGCACCCAGCTTGTCCTGCAGAATGCAGGCCGTCGAAGGGAAAGACGTGTCCGGCGTTACCGTCGCCACGACGATCAGGTCCAACTGATCGGCCGTCATGCCGGCCGACTCCAGCGCACGGACTGCCGCTTCGTAAGCCAGATCGGATGTCGCCTGCTCGGGAGCCGCGATATGGCGCTCGCGGATTCCCGTGCGGCTGACGATCCATTCGTCGTTCGTGTCTACCATTTGTTCGAGCTCCGCGTTGCCCAGAATTCGCTCCGGTACGTATTTGCCCGTTCCGATTACGCCGACCGGTCGTAAGTTCTTCATTAATCCGTCACTCTCTTCCCGCTGATTTGCTGATTTGCCTGTTCCATACTTTCCGAGATGCTTGATACCAGGCGATGCTCGATAGCCGTTCTCGCCTGTCTTACCGCGTTCTTGATCGCTTCGGCATCCGAAGAACCGTGCGCTTTGATGACAAGCCCGTTCAAGCCGAGCAGCGGAGCGCCGCCGTGCTCTTTGTAATCCATTTTCGATTTAAGGCCGCGCAGTTGGGGCATGACGAGTGCCGCGCCGATCTTCGCTTTGAACGAAGAAGTCAGTTCCTGCTTCAGCAGCTTGAACACGGCTCCCGCCGTACCTTCGAGCGATTTGAGCAAAATGTTGCCCGCGAACCCGTCGCAGACGAGCACATCGCAAACGCCGTCCAGAATATCCCGAGCTTCGACATTGCCCACAAAATGGATCGGCAGGTCCGACAGAAGCGGGAATGCCGCTTTGGTGAGTTCGTTGCCTTTGCCGGGTTCCGTTCCCACGTTCAGCAGGCCTACCCGCGGACGTTCGATGCCGTGCACTTTCTCGCGGTACAAGCTGCCCATCAGCGCGTACTGCGCCAAATGTTCGGGCTTGGCATCCATATTGGCGCCAAGATCAAGGGCAAGCGTGCCGCGGCCGCTCGTATCGAGTGTCGGAATCATCGGCGCGAGCGCCGGACGTTCCACGCCGTTCATGCGTCCCACGACAAGAAGTCCCGTCGTCATGAGCGCTCCCGTATTGCCTGCGGAGATCATCGCGTCGGCGATGCCTTCCTTGACCATGCGGCCGGCCACGACCATCGAAGCGTCTTTCTTGCGGCGAACGGCCTTGACCGGTTCGTCGTCGCCCGAGATGACTTCTTCCGCATGGACGATTTGAAGATTGGGCAGACCTTGTCCGATCAGCGGCGCAAGTTTCACTTCGTCCCCGACAAGCTTGATCGTAATGTCGCTCCACTCCGCCGCGGCGGCAAGCGCTCCCGCCGCCGTACTTGCCGGCGCGTGATCGCCGCCCATGGCGTCTATTGCTATAATCATTTAAGCGTCCTCCCCGTGCATCTTCTGCATACCGTGCTGCATTGACCGCTATCCCTATTTTCCTATTGAAGAAAAACCGCGCGTCCACACGGCAGGCCGCACCCGGATAACGCCTTCTTGGACCGTTTACCGGTTCTTGTCGTCGGACCGGTAAACGATAAAATTCCCTTGAAAGACCATTTCTTCGCCGACATAGGACAGGACTTCGACCTTGGCCCTGCCCGCTTTGCCCGGACTGCTCCGGACATAGGCTTTGGCGATGCATTTCTCGCCGAGATGAATAGGCCGGACGAAACGCAGATCCGCCGAGGCGGTCAAAGCGATTTCGTCGTTGATGACGGCGACGGCGAGCGAGTTGGCCTGGGCAAAAATATGATGACCGCGCGCGATCTGCGTGCGGCTGAATACGTGTTCGTCACGGATTTCGAAGATCGAAATACCGCTCTTGTCGAGTTGAAGGTCGATAATATCTCCGATGACTTCTTCCGCAGCCAGCGACCGCACCTGATCGTAAGACCGTTCCGCCATCAGCTTCATCCGCTCGCGGAGTTCGGGAATCCCGAGCTCCATCCGGTCGAGACGGATCGTCTGAATGCTGACTTTGAGACGTCGGGTCAGTTCGCGGTCGGTTACGAACGGATTCTCGTCGATCAGCTCGACGAGTTTCTGCTGGCGCTGACGTTTCGGTAAACGTTCGATGCCGCTCTCCCCCTTGTGCCGGCGCCCGCTGCGCCGCGCATTCCGTAAGCCGCCTTGTAAGGCTTGGGCCCGACCGCCGCAGCGCGCTGCGCTTCCGGCAGTTGGGTCTGATCCGAATAATGAGCGCCCGCTTCCGGGCCGCTTCCCCTTTGAAACCTCTTTCGCGAAGGCCGCGCAATCGGGTGCGCTTCTTATGTAGGTCCGCCGCCAAAGTTTTTTTAGAACCTGGTACTAACCGCTAGTATAAATCATTCTGCCCGAAAAGGAAAGGGGGACCGTTCAACGATGACTTCCCGCCCGCGCAGAATCGCCCGTCCGCACAAAAAAAGTCCCGCCGGGCGGCGGGACTTTCCTGCTGATGCTTATTGAGAAATAACTTCTCTGGACTTGTAAGTTCCGCAAACTTTGCACACGTGGTGAGCCAATTTCAGCTCTCCGCATTGTTCGCACTTCACCATGCCCGGCACCGCCAGCTTGAAATGCGTGCGACGCTTGTCGCGGCGCGTCTTGGACGTTCTCCGTTGAGGTACTGCCATGTTTAACACCTCCTTATTCAAGTCAACCGGCCCGAAGGCCGGATGTTTCTGTGTGACAGCCTGTGCGCTTACTTAAAGAAATCTTTGAGCCCGGCAAGCCGGGGGTCGATTACCGTATTGTCGCAGCCGCAGGCCGTTTCGTTCAGATTCGTTCCGCAGGTCTGGCAGAGTCCTTTGCAGTCCTCTTTGCAGAGCGGCGTGTTGGGCACGCCCAGCGTCACATACTCTTCCAGATACGGCGTCAGCTCGAAAACGTCGTCGTCCGCGAGGATCATATCCTCGTCGTCTTCAAGGTCCGCTTCATCTTCCGCCCGCTTCTTGAACCGCTCTTCGAATTGAAGATTCAATCCGATATGGGCGGGTTCCAGACACCGCGAGCAAACCATGTCCAACTGCCCCTTCAGCGTCCCGCTTACGCCCACTGTTCCGTCGAGCGACGGCACTGCCGTCAAATCGGCTTGAACGGGAGAAGCGGAGAGCACATCCGTACGCCCCTGGATCGATTGTTCGATCGGCACACTGCCTTCCAAACGAACCGGTTCACCGTTTTGAATCGTTCTGCGCAAATGCAGACGCATATTCATCACTCCAAACAAACAAAGTTATTATATCGACTTCACTTCGGTTTTGTCAACTGTCAGTCAAGTATTTTTCATTTACGCCCTTTTCGGTACGCGGCGCGGCTTGGAGAGACATTTCGCTCTTTCGCCGGAGCTTTTGCGCGTGTAAGCTAGGAGAAGTCTTGCCCGATGCCCCCTGAATCCGGGCGTTATCGAACGTCTTCCCGTTCGCAGCGTAAAAAAAGCACGCCGGTCGATACCGGACGAAGTTTTATTCTACCATATATTTTCTGTCTTGTTAAGAGAGGAGACGCGATCTTTATATGAAAACAGTCGGAATGGTCGTCGAATACAACCCGTTTCATAACGGGCACCGGCTGCATCTGCAGCGATCCCTGGAGGTTTCGGGCGCGGAAGCTTCCGTAGCCGTCATGAGCGGCGCGTTCATGCAGCGCGGCGAACCGGCGCTGCTGTCCAAGCGCGCCCGGACCGAAACGGCGTTGGCCGCCGGAATCGACCTGGTGCTGGAACTGCCGGTTGTGTACGCGCTGCAGCACGCGGAATGGTTCGCTTTCGGTGCCGTTTCGCTGCTGGAGGCCTCGGGCGTCGTCGACAGCCTCTGCTTCGGCAGCGAAAGCGGCGAGATCGCGCCGCTGCAGGATCTGGCTTCGCGCATGCAGGCCGGCGAATCCCCGGCCCTGCGCGAAGCGCTGCATCAGGCCCTCGGCGAGGGCCTGAGCTACCCGGCCGCCTACGCCAGGGCGGCCTTGGCGCAGGGCGGCGGCGATTCCGCCGCGGCCGCCCTGCCGGGCAATCCGAACGATACGCTCGGATTGCAGTACGTGCTTGCGCTGCGCCGGCTCGCAAGCGGCATTGCGCCGCTGGCCGTGCGGCGCGAACAGGCCGGCTACCACGATGCCGGCCTGCCCGCGGGCGGATCGATCGCAAGCGCCACCGCGGTGCGGGCGTCGCTTGCACGGGGCGCAAGCGGCATCGAAGATGCCGCTCCCTACCTGCCCGCCTCCTCGCTGCGCGTGCTCCGGCGCGAAGCCGCAGCCGGAAGGATGCTGGCTTCCGGCTGGGAGGCGCTGGCGCAGCCTCTACTGGCCGCGCTGATCACGCGCGCGCCGGAAGAACTTGCCCTCGTCCCGGGGATGGTCGAGGGCCTGGAGCACCGCATCGCCGCCGCGCTGCCGCGCCTGCCCGTTCCGGGCGTCGAGGCGCTGCTCGCCGCGATCAAGACCAAGCGCTATACGCGCACCCGCCTGCAGCGGCTGCTGGCGCACGCGCTGCTCAACCACCGCGGCCCCCTGTTCGGCCGCGACAGCCTCGCCCGCGGACCGCAGTATATCCGCGTGCTCGGCTTCTCGCCGAAAGGCCGCCAGCTGCTCAAAACCATGAAAAAAACGGCGAAGCTTCCGGTCGTCGTTCGCCCTGCGGACTTTCCGCATCCGCAGCTTGAACTCGATATCCGGGCTTCCGCCGTTCAGGCTTCCGCTTTCCCATCTCCCGACATACGGGAGATGTACGCCGATTATTATGCGCCGCCGGTCACGGTATTCTGACCGGCATATCGTCGATATAATCCAGCGCATCCTGCAGGGTGTCGACCGAGACCAGCGTCATGGCCGAGTCCGTCTCCTGCACTTTTTTTTCGGCGGCTTCGTAATTTCCGGCGGGAACGAAGAACAGGTCGGCGCCTTTGCGCTCCGCCGCCACGATTTTGTGCTGCACGCCGCCGATCTCGCCTACGGTGCCGTCCGATTTGATCGTCCCCGTTCCCGCTATCCGGTGACCGCGCGTCAGATCGCCGGGGGTCAGCTGGTTGTAGATCTCGAGCGTGAACATCAGTCCCGCCGACGGACCGCCGACACGGGTCTGCGTAAATTCCACCTCGTCCGCCGGATCGTCCGGATCGATCCGCATCACTTCGCCTGTCGAGACGCCGAAACCGGGACGCACCGTGCCGTCTTCGCCCGGAATGCCGACAAGTTTGACCGCCTGCTCCACAGCGATGCCTCCGCGTTCCAGCGTTACGTTGACCGTATCGCCGGCCGAATACGTTTCCAGCAAACCGCGGAGTCCGTCGAGGGTGGACACTTTCTTGCCGTCCACCCGGACGATCTTGTCGCCGGCCACAAATTCCTTCTGCTGCGGATCCCGGTCGGGAACCGTCGTGATAAACACGTATTCCGTTTCCACGTCGAACGGAACGCCCGCTTCCCGGTAAGCCGCGGCAACCGCCGAAGATTGCGAAGAATTCATGTAATACTCCTGCGTGATCCGGTATTCGTCGTCGTCCTGATCGGTGTTTCTTTTGCCGATATCGGCGTCGTGGTCGAGCAGGGACAATCCGAGCAGCGCCAGATTGGCGTACGTCACGGAGACGGTGGTCATCATGAACGAGCCGTTTTCTTCCGGGTCGGCCCCGCTTACGCGAACCATCGGTTTAATCTCGTCCGCGCTGCCCGGCCGCTCGATCGTATAAGGCGTCGGCATATACACCGACACATAGACGAGCAGGGCGACACACAGCAAATAAGCCAGCGTCCGAAAGCGCGGCAGTCTGAAACGCAGCATAATGATCGTTCCCCTTTTCGGCTTATACGCAAACAGGCCGCCGCCGCTAAGCGCCAGGCAGCCTGTTTGCTTTTTATTGATCGGCACGCGGGTCGGTTTCCCGTTTCCTTCAATCCGGCCGACAGGCCGCCGTGCTTCTTCGCGGCCTGTCGGTCTCGCGAAACTCGCTTAATCTGCAGGTTTGCCGTGCAGCTTTTCCTGAAGCGCGATGCGCACTTCCGGTGTCACCAGCTCGCTTACATCTCCGGCAAACTGCGCAATCTCTTTGACCACGCTTGAACTGAGATACGAATACAGCGGATTGGTCATCATAAAGATCGTTTCCACATTCTCGTTCAGTTTGCGGTTCGTGGTCGCGATCTGCAGCTCGTATTCGAAATCGGTAACCGACCGTATCCCCCGGACCACAACCTGAGCCCGCTTCTGCTCCACATAGTTGACGAGCAGATCCCGGAACACATCCACTTCCACGTTCGGCATATCGCTCGTCGCCTGCCGCAGCAGCTCTGCCCGCTCTTCGACCGTAAACAGCGGTTTCTTGCTCAGGTTGTTGAGCACGGCCACAATCAGGCGGTCGTACTGCTTGGCGGCGCGGTGAATAATGTCCATATGCCCAAGCGTCACCGGGTCGAAGCTTCCCGGGTATACGGCGATGCGTTCGATCTTCTCTGCCTGATCCGTCATCCGTTCGAGTCCTCCTCTTCGTGGGGCTGCGAGTCTCCGCCCGTTTCCGGTCTCCAGCGGTAAATGGAGACGGCGATTTCGCCGTACACGGCTTTGCGCTGAAGCTCGAAAGCGCCTGCCGTTTCCGGGTATTCGTACGACGAGTCGTACTCCAGCACAACGGTCGCTTCCGGCTCCAGCAGACCGTATTCTTCGATCGTCGCCATCAGTTCCGCCCCGTTCTTCATCCGGTAAGGCGGATCCAGAAACACCAAGTCGAATTTCGTTTCCCGCTTGGACAGCGCTTTGAGCGCACGCTGCGCATCGTTCCGGTACACTTCGGCCCGGCTTTCGAACCCTGTCGCTTTTAGATTGGCACGTACGACTTCTATACTTTTGGCATCGGCATCGACCAGAATCGCCCGGTCCATACCCCGGCTTATCGCTTCGATCGCAAGACCGCCGGTTCCGGCGAACAGGTCAAGCGCGGTTCCCCCTTCGAAAAAGGGACCGATCATACTGAATAACGCTTCTTTCACTTTATCGGTGGTCGGGCGTGTTCCTGTGCCCGGCACCGCTTTAAGGGGTCTCCCCTTGGCTTCCCCCGCTACGACTCTCACGCTGTGTGTCCTCCCGTATCTGCATGCTGTGCCGTCTGTCGGCTGCCTTTATCGTAACACAACCCGGCGGCGAGTAAAACGGCGGAATCCGGCCGGCAGCTCTTCGCCGGACATCGACCGGAGCAAGCCAAAAAGACCGCTTCGTTCCCCTTGGGGTACGGATCGCGGTCTGGATGGTTTACTGCGCGTCTTCCGTTTGACGGAACCGATGCGCCGGCTGGCCTTTCGGACCCGGACGGCAGACAAAGAGCGCGCCGGCCAGCGGCTGCTGCGCTTTCTGCTCGTCGGACAATCCGTCGGCAGCGGTCGTAATATACAGATCGCCGTAATCGGCTCCTCCAAAAGCGCAGCAGGTGACGTTGTCGACGGGCAGAAGGATCTCGCCGAGTTTGATTCCCGCTACCGGATCCCATTTGCTGACCCGGCCGCCGCCGTAATGCGCGATCCACAGATCGCCGTCGGCATCCACCGCCATCCCGTCCGGCCAACCTTCTTCGTGTTCGAAAGAAACGACGCTGCGCGCCGAACCGATTTCGCCTTTTTCGACGTCGAATCCGAAGGCCTGTACCTGACGCGTACCCGTATCGATGTAATACAGTACCGTTCCGTCGGGGCTCCACCCCAATCCGTTCGACGTGGATACGTTCCCGAACAGCCGATGCACGGTCAGATCGCCGTCCATCCGGTAGAAAGCGCCCTGCTCTTCCTTGCCGACCAAACTCATCGTACCGGCCCAGAACCGGCCTGCCGCATCGCACTTGCCGTCGTTAAAGCGGTTGTCTTCCCGATGCTCGGGATCGTGGATCCGGTTCAACTGGCGGGTATTGAGATCATAAAAAGCAAAACCGCTTTCCGAAGCCAATACGACTCTGTCGTCCGAGTGTCCGACAGCGGCGCCGGCTCTTTCCGGCAGTTCGTAGACTTCTTCGCTCCCGTCTTCCGGGTTGTAGAAACGCAGCTGTTTGCCCTCGATATCGATCCACATCAGGGTCTGTTTGTTCTCCATCCAGTTCGGACCTTCTCCCAACACCGCCCGGTAATCGGAAACCGGTTCGGGTTTGATGCCTTTCAGTTCGCTCATATCGCTGCTCCTTCCGCCTCGCGGATTGCTGTTCGTGACTCGGCCGCGGCATTCGCGGCTTCCGCCGTATCATTACCCATTTTGTACGGGTTGTGACTTTTCCCGGTCTTCTTGGCGGGCCGCCCGTCTTCCTATTTGTTATCCCACTCGAAATCGAGCGCATTCAGCAGGCCGCGGGCGATCAGCATATGACCGGCCGTATTCGGATGCACATGGTCCCAGCCGTTCGACAGCGAAGACTGGATCCGGTAATGTCCCATCCGGTCGAACGCCGCCTGGGTATCGACCAGTTCGGCGCCGTAATCGCCGGCCAGACGTTTGACTACCGCCCCGTAGCGGTCCATCCGGGAACGCATCGGGTCTTCCTGGCCGCTCATATAGTACGGAGTCATGAGGATCAACCCTTTGAGTCCGGGCTGCACGGCATCCAGCAGTTCGCGCAGCGTCGCTTCATATTCTTCCAGCGTGACAAAAGGCTCGATTTCTTCCGGCGTGTCGAACTGCCGCCAAACGTCGTTGATGCCGATCATGATCGACAGCCAGTCGGGCTTCAGATCGAGCACGTCGCGCTGCCAGCGTTTCTTGAGATGGCGGACCGTATCTCCTCCGATGCCCGTGTTCAGCACAAGCGTATTCAGCTCCGGGTATCCGGTGCGCAGCAGGGCGTCGACCAAAGCGGGATATCCGTTTCCGAGACCGTTTCCGTAACCGACCGGATGAGACCGGCCGGCGTCGGTGACCGAGTCTCCGATCAGGAGCAGTTTGTCGTTTCGATTCAATTTCATACCAGGTTCCATCTCCTTAAGTAGACGCGGCTCTGCCGCGTATTCGTTCAGCGCGAAGCTGTCTGAAGCCGTAAAGCGGGGTAAACGGAAACCTTATTCGCCTTGCAGGCTGCCCGCTTCTTTCCCTCAAACATTCGCGATCGTTTCCGTAAATTCCTGTTTGCCGCCGAATCGGCCGATCTATTTTCTTTGCGAAGGTCAATGCAGCGTCCGGAACTGCTCCGGCGTTACGCCTTCCTGTTTGCGGAAAGTGGCCACAAAGTGGCTGGCGTCCCGGAAGCCGACCAGTCCCGAGACTTCCTTGACCGTCATGCGGGGGTGCAGCGTCATCATTTCTTTGGACTTGCGCAGCCGCAGCAGAATCAGATAGGCGTACGCCGTCATACCAAAAGCCTGCTTGAACAGCGTATTGAGATGCCGCGGAGTGATATCCGCCCGCCGCGCCATATCTTCCAGGCCGATATCCGAATCCGCGTAGTGCCGGTCGAGAAATTCGAGCACCGGAGCGAGGCGCCGAACGGAATTCGACAGCGAAGGAAGACGGTTGACTCTCCCGTCCTTTTTGAGCAGCGTGAGAAACCGGTAAACTTCCACCGAAAAGTTCAAACCCGACAAATCCCGTTCGCTGTCGATCGTACCCAGCAGGGACGGAAGAAATCCGCCGAGCTCGGCGCCTTTGTCCCATCCGTAATAGGAAGAAACCGGCAGACCCAACGTACCGAGTATGGCACCCGCCTGAGGACCTCCAAACGTCATGTAGAACGTATCCCATGTGCCTTCAATCGGCCGGTAGGAATGACTTTCGCCGGAGAGCAGCAGGATTCCAGAGTCCGCTTCCAGCACGTACTTCGCTCCGCCCATCGAGATTTCGCCTTTTCCGCCCGCCGTCTGCAGCCAGTGGTAACAGGGATAACCGTCGGGGCGGGAAATGGCTTCCTGATACGGATTGTAACCGATGCTTTCCATGTACACGGGCAAAGGCAGATCCTTGATTTCCGTAAAATAACGTCGTTCCGTCAAATATCGTCTGTAAGCGCTATCCATCCCCGTATCCCCTTTAAACCGAATATTTCTTTTTTCTTATACGATAATCCCTTTTTATTATATTTTATAATATATTTACGTAGATTAATATAGAATTATTCTTATATGTTGAGGTGATTTTTAATGATCAGCAGCAAACTTCCCAAAATCTTTTACGGCGGCGATTACAACCCGGAACAATGGGACGAAGCCACGCATCGCGAAGACCTGCGCATGTTCAAATTGGCCGGGATCGATATCGCGACGGTCAACGTATTTGCCTGGGCACTGAGCCAGCCCGACGAAGCCACTTACAACTTTGCCTGGCTCGACGAACTGATCGACAGCCTGCACGCAAACGGCACTTATGTATGCCTGGCCACGAGCACGGCCGCGCATCCGGCCTGGATGGCCAAACGTTACCCGGATGTACTGCGTACCGACGCGGACGGCCGCAAACGCAAATTCGGCGGACGCCACAACTCCTGCCCGAACAGCCCGACCTATCGCAAGTATGCGGTCCGGATCGCGGAAAAGCTTGCCCAGCGCTACAAAGACCACCCGGCGGTCATCGTCTGGCATGTCTCGAACGAATTCGGCGGCGACTGCTACTGCGACAACTGCGAGAAAGCGTTCCGCGTCTGGCTGCGGGAGCGCTACGGCACGCTGGACAAGCTGAACCGTGCCTGGAACACCAACTTCTGGGGCCACACCTTCTACGACTGGGACGAGATCGTGCTGCCGAACAATCTGAGCGAACATTGGGGCGAGAACAACTCCACGTTTCAGGGAATCTCGCTGGATTACTCGCGCTTTAACTCCGACAGCATGCTGGAATGCTATAAGCTGGAGCATGCCGTCATCAAGAAAAATATTCCCGATTCGGTCATCACCACCAACCTTATGGGCTTTTTCAAGCAGCTTGATTACTTCAAATGGGCCAAAGAATTGGATATCGTCTCCTGGGACAACTATCCGGGGCTGCAGACACCGGTCAGCTACACGGCCATGGCTCACGACCTGATGCGCGGCCTTAAGGGCGGCGATCCGTTCATGCTGATGGAACAGACGCCGAGCCAACAGAACTGGCAGCCGTACAATTCGCTGAAGCGTCCGGGCGTCATGCGTCTGTGGAGCTACCAAGCGGTGGCGCACGGCGCGGACACGGTCATGTTCTTCCAGCTGCGACGCTCTGTCGGCGCATGCGAGAAATACCACGGCGCCGTGATCGAACATGTCGGCCACGAGAATACCCGCGTCTTCCGCGAAGTGTCCGAACTCGGACGCGAACTGGGCGATCTGGGCGACCGCCTGCTCGATTCGCGCCTCCCGGCCAAAGTCGCCATCTTGTTCGATTGGGAAAACTGGTGGGCCGTCGAGAAATCCAGCGGACCGACGGTTGCGCTGAATTACGTCGATCAGATCCACAAATATTACAAATCGTTCTACGACCGCAACGTGCAGGTAGATATCGTCGGCGTCGACTCCGATTTCGGCAAATATGACGTTCTCGTCGCTCCGGTGCTGTACATGGTCAAACCGGGCACGGCCGATCAGCTGGAGACTTTCGTCAAAAACGGCGGCACCTTCCTGACGACGTTCTTCAGCGGGATCGTCAACGAGTCGGATCTGGTCACAACCGGCGGCTACCCGGGCGAGCTGCGCAAGCTGCTCGGAATCTGGGTGGAAGAAACCGACGCGCTGTTCCCGGATATGCGCAACAAGATTGTCGTAAACGGCGAATTCGGCGGACTGAACGGACAATACGAATGCGGGATGCTGTGCGATCTGCTGCATACGGAAGGCGCGGAGACGCTGGCCGAATACGGCGAAGATTTCTACCAAGGCATGCCGGTCCTCACGCGCAACGCTTACGGCGAAGGACAAGCCTATTATGTCGCTTCGGATCCCGAGCAGTCTTTCCTGGACGGACTGCTGGCGCAGCTCTGCGTAGACAAAGGCGTTGAGCCGCTGCTGGATACGCCGGAAGGCGTCGAAGTGACCAAGCGGGTCAAGGACGGCGAGGAATTCCTCTTCGTCATGAATCACAATGCCGAAGCCTCCACATACGAGCTCGGCGGCAGCTGTACCAATCTGTTAAACGGCGACGCGCTGAGCGGTTCGACCGTCATCGCGGGACGCGACGTACAGATTTTGAGTCCGATTAAGTAAGACCTCTATCATAAAACGTCCGCTCATCCACCAAGGATGCGCGGACGTTTTTGATGTCAGCGAAAAGAGCAGGATCAGGCCCCAAGTGCAGTGCCCGATACCAGCGCCACAGCGGTCACGACAGCGATCATGATCAGCAGCAGCACGCCCAGATACAGCAGACTGCGTACGGCGCTGCCTTCCAAATTCGGCGTCAGAGACGTAAAGTTCTCCCTGCCGGCGAGCAGTGCCAGAAGCAGCGCGCCGCGCAGCGGTTTGGATGAATAGATGAAGTCCCGCGCCACAAGGCGCGGATGAATCCACACGCCGAACCACGGCGGCAATCCGCTTGGCGTATGCCGGCTGTCCGCCTGCCCGCCGCGCTCTCCCGGACTGCGGCTTTCCGGGTAGCGGCCACGCGGATCGAGCACCCGATCGTCCCGCCCTTCTCCCGCCGAAACAAGCTTTTCCGGCTTTTCGGCAAACCGTCTTCGATTTCCCTGCTGCCATTCCCGTCGTTTCCGTCTCTTCCGTCCATCTGCCAGCCCCACCGCTTCTTGATCCGATTTCGTTATTCAAACGTTCTGTTTTCGCCGATCGGGCTTGGTTCGTCCCTTAGGGTTGGAGTGTATAGACTCTCGCTTCGTAAGGACGCCATGTTCCAAGACCCGCTTCGTCATCGCCGTAGTTTCCGACAATCAGCGAAGCTTCACGGTCCGCCAATCCGGCCGGCCATTCGAACGGAGTGGATTCCGTAGAGAAGTTAAGCGCGATCAGCCAGGTTTCTTCGCCGAGCGTACGCGTATACACATACAGCGTCTCGTGATCCGGCAGCAACAGCTCGTAATCGCCGTACGTCATGATTTGGTGTTCTTTTCGCAGCGCGATCAGCTTCTTGTAATAATGGAACACGGAATCGGGATCGTCCAGCTGCTGCTTGGCATTGATCGTCTTGTAATTCGGGTTGACCCCGATCCACGGCGTGCCGGTCGTAAAGCCCGCATAATCGCTGTCGTCCCACTGCACCGGCGTACGGGCATTGTCGCGTCCTCTCGTCTGGATCGCCTCCATCACCGTGCCGGGATCGGCTCCGCCGTGCGTGACGTGCTCGTTATACATGTTCAGGCTCTCGATGTCTTTGTAGTCGTCGATCATCGGGAACTTGACGTTGGTCATACCGAGTTCTTCGCCCTGATAGACGTAAGGCGTTCCCCGCAGCGTATGCAGCAGCGTGGCGAGCAGTTTGGACGATTGAACGCGGTATTCGCCGTCATTGCCGAACCTCGACACCATGCGCGGCTGATCGTGGTTGTTGAGGTACAGGCTGTTCCAGCCTTTTTCCGCCAGTCCGACCTGCCATTTGTCCATGACGGCTTTGAACTGCGGCAGCTTCCAAGGCACGATGTCCCATTTGCCGCCCGGTCCGCCGTCCAGACGCATATGCTCGAACTGGAACACCATCTGCAGCTCGCCGCGTTCTTCCGCCGTGTATTTTTTGGCTTCTTCGACCGTTACGCCCGGCATCTCGCCGACCGTCATGACGTCGTACTTCGACAGCACTTCCCGGTTCATTTCCTGCAAAAACTCATGGATGCGCGGTCCGTCCACGTAGTACATACTGCCGTCCGCGATCGGAGCGGTTCCGTTCGAAGGCAGGCCTTCCACTTTGGAGATCAGATTGATGACGTCCATCCGGAAGCCGTCCACGCCTTTGTCGAGCCAGAATTTCATCATGTCGTACACGGCCGTGCGCACCCGCTCGTTCTCCCAGTTGAGGTCCGGCTGTTTTTTGGAAAAAAGGTGCAGGTAATATTGTCCGCGCTGCTCGTCGTATTCCCATACCGGGCCGCTGAAAAAAGACTCCCAGTTGTTCGGAATGCCGCCGTCCGGAGCCGCGTCGCGCCAAATATAGTAGTCGCTGTATTCGCCGTCGGCGTTCTTCCGCGATTCCACGAACCACGCATGCTCGTCCGACGTATGGTTGACGACCAGGTCCATCATCAGTTTGATTCCGCGCTCGTGCAGACCCGCAAGCAGCTCTTCCCAGTCCGCCATCGTGCCGAATTCGTCCATGATGTCTTCGTAGTCGCTGATATCGTACCCGTTGTCGTCGTTGGGCGATTTGTATACCGGCGACAGCCAGATGACATCCACGCCAAGCTCCTTGAGATAATCGAGCTTCAAGATAATGCCCCGCAGGTCGCCTACCCCGTCTCCGTCGCTGTCCATGAAGCTGCGCGGGTAGATCTGATACACAACGGCTTCTTTCCAAAATGTACGTTCCATGCGCGTTCATTCCTCCCGGTATTCGCTATCGCCGGCTGCCCGTTTTCGGGCGGACAACCTTCGTCTTTACCCATTTACCCAGAAAGCGGAAGATTGAGCGGCCCAATGGCAGACTTTAAACATTCGGTGCCTAAACGGGCAGATCTTCCTCTTAATCTTCGCACGAACCGAAAACGCTTATGACGCGACTGCCGGTTGTATCCAAGCTTCCGGGCGGCGAACCGACGCCACAGGCCGCCGCCGTGGTACAATAAAGACTCCGAACCACAGCGGTTATCCGGCATCCAACTTTGACAGAATCGAGGGGTTTCCTATCTCAAGCGTTTATTCCGAAGTCCGAAATATCGGAGTCTTTGCCCATATCGATGCGGGCAAGACGACGACAACCGAATACATGCTGCAGCGCAGCGGAAGTATCCGCACGGCCGGCAGCGTCGACGAAGGCACCGCCTCTACCGACTCGCTTGATGTAGAGCGAGAACGCGGGATCTCCGTAAAAGCGGCTTCCGTGTCGCTGACCTGGAAAGGAACGCGGTTCAACTTGATCGATACGCCCGGTCACGCCGATTTCCTGGCCGAGGTGGAGCGCACGCTTGGCGTGATGGACGGCGCCGTACTGATCGTATCCGCCGCCGAGGGCGTACAAGCCCAGACGGAAGTGCTGTGGCAGGCGCTTCGCCTGCTGGACGTGCCGACTTTGATCTACATCAACAAGCTTGACCGGATCGGAGCTTCATTCGAGCGGACGCTTGGCGAAATCGCCCGTCTGCTGTCTCCGTCGGCACTGCCGGTGCAGCGGCCGTTGTATGGCGAAGACGGGGCTTTTACCGGAACCGAGACGTTATGGGCACACGATGCCGGCTCTGCTGCTCCTGCGCAAAACGAAGATTTGGCGTTCCGCACCGCCGCGGCCGAAAAACTGGCCGAGTTCGACGAGGAGCTGCTGCTTCGCTACGTCGAAGGCGATATTCCGGATGCCGGCGAGACAGCGAGCAGGATTGCGGAAGGAACCGCCGCCAGCCGGGTCTTCCCGGTGTGCTGCGGATGCTCGCAGCGCGGAGTCGGCATTGAGGAGCTGCTCGATGCGATGCTGGCTTTCCTGCCTGCTCCCGCGCCCAGGCCGGATCTTGCGGGCATCGTGTTCAAAGTCGAGCGGGATCGCGCGATGGGACGCGCCGTCTGGATTCGCCTGTACGGCGGAAGCTTGCGCAACCGCGATATCGTGCGGATACACGGCCGGGAGAACGAAGAGAAGATCACTCAAATCCGGATCCTCGACGGCTTGAAAAAAATCGATGCCGGCGAGATCTCGGCCGGCGATGTCGCCGCCGTGTACGGCCTAAGCGAAGCGGCGATCGGCGATATGATCGGCGATCCGGCGCTTGTTCCGAAAACGCCCCAGCTCGCTGTGCCGCTGCTGACGGCCCGGGTCCTTCCCGAAAACGATACCGATTATACGCGCACCGCCGAAGCGCTGCGCGAACTGACGGATGAAGATCCTCTCCTCGGCTTGGCCTGGATGCCCGAACTGCGCGAACTCCATGTGCGCATGATGGGCGCTATTCAGCTCGAAGTGCTCGGAAGCACCCTGCGCTCGCGCTTCGGCCTGAACGTCGACTTCGGTCCTCCGGCCGTAATCTACCAGGAAACACCGGCGCAGCTCTGCGAAGGACGCGTCGCCTATCTCGCCCCCAAACCGTGCTGGGCGATCCTGCACTTCACCGTCGAGCCGGGCGAACGCGGCAGCGGGCTGGTCTACCGTTCGCTTGCCCGCGCCGACGATATCCTGCCGTCTTATCAAAACGAGGTCCGCCGCCGCGTTCCGGAAGCGCTCAAGCAGGGATTGTCCGGTTGGCAGGTCACCGATCTGATCGTTACGCTGACTTACGGCCAGAGTCACGTCTGGCATACGCACCCGCTCGACTTCGTGGTCGCGACGCCGATGGGCATCATGAATGCCTTGGCCTCCGGCGGCACCAAGCTGCTTGAGCCTGTCCTGCGCTTTCGCGTTTCGGTGCCCGAAGCCAATGCGGGCCGCGTTCTTAGCGATTTGTCCCGTATGCGCGCGGAATTCGACCCTCCTTTCGCCGAAGGCGAACGATTCTTCATCGAAGGGCGGATTCCGGCGGCCACTTCGCTGGACTACGCCGTCGAGCTGCGCTCTTTCACTTCGGGAAAAGGCATACTGACCGCTTCTTTCGACGGTTATCGGGAAGCTCCTCCCGGCACCGAAGCTTCACGCCGGCGAGTCGGCGTCAATCCGCTGGATGAAGCGGAGTATATCCTGAGCGCGAGAGGAGCTTTGTAGATGGAATCGGCAGGAAAGGCTGTTAAAGCGTTGGCAGGAGAGCCGGGCGGAGATTGGAGGTAGAGACTGGATGTAGAGACTGCAGGCGGGGGCGGCGAATGCCTATGCATCGGTTCCCCGTTGGTGCGGCGAAAACCTGCCTGGAAGTTTTCGTCCACTGTTCCGTAAATCAAAAAGAGCCGCTCCCCTATGCCGGGGAAGCGGCTCTTTATTACTCTTATCCTTCACAGGGAAGTACGCTCTGATTTGTCCGGGTTTTAAATCCCCGTTTCCAAGTCTTCTATCTTTCCCCGTCTTCCTTCATCCGAAACGGCCACCAGTTGGCTTTGCCGAACGTCTTGACCATGACAGGCACGAAGAATGGCAGCATGAACAGGGCATAGATCACAAGTCCCGCCAATACGACCGTGGCGATCTGCATCATCGAGAGCACGCCGGACGGAATCATCGAAGCGAACGTTCCGCTCAGAATCAAGACGGCCGACAAGATGACCGTTCCCATATTGCGCATGGCGTGCACAATCGCTTCTTTCGGATCGAGGTCGCGGTGTTCGTTGAAACGGTCCATCAGGAAGATGCTGTAATCGACCCCGAGTGCAATCAGCATAACGAAGCCGAAGAACGGCGTCGTCCACGTGATCCCCGAATAGCCGAGCATGTTCACGAAGATCGCTTCCGTTACGCCCAGAGCGGCGTAATACGTTACGAACAGCGAGAGCATCAGGTACAGCGGCATGATGATCGAGCGCAGCAGCAGAATCAGAATGATCAGGATCCCCCCCATCATCAAGTATACGGTACGGCTGTAATCCGCATTGGATACGGTCTGCAGATCGGCAAATGTACTCGTCACGCCGCTGATTGCCACATCGGCCTGTTCCAGTGCCGTGTCCTGTGTGCCGCGGTCGACCGCGGCGCGGATATCGTCGACTTTGGCCAGCGCTTCGGTGCTGTACGGATTGTCCGTCAGCACCACGTCAAGCGTCATGATCTTGCGGTCTTTGGACATGTAATTGTCGAAAACCTGCTGGAAATCTTCATTCTCCAGCGCTTCCTGGGGAATAAACCAACCGCCCAGCTCGGAGTCGGAATTTTCCTGCAGCTGCGTCAGATAGTCTTCCGCCGAACCGAGGCCGTCTCCGACTTTTTTGAGACCGTCGATGCTTTGATCGAGTCCGTCCGTCAGCTGCGTCAGCTGATCGGACAAATCGAGGAAGCCCTGCCCCAACTGCTCTTGTCCGCCCTGCAGCTGATCCAGCCCGCCGGTAATCGACGGTACCTGTCCGACGATCTCTCCCTGGCCGTCGGCAGCCTGGTTCAGGCCGCTTTGCAGCTGTTCGATACCCGCGATCAACTGATCGAAGCCGCCCGTCAATTGGTTCTGACCGTCGATCGCCTGCGCGTATCCCTGATTGGCCTGCCCGATTCCGGCCGCGACCTGCGCCACCTGACCCTGTACCTGGCCGAAAGCGTCGGCCAGTGCCGCAGCTCCCTGGCCGGTCTGGGTAACCGTGCCGCGGATCGTCAGATAATCGGCGTCCTGCAGCAGTGCCGGGAATTTCTGTTCCAGGCTGCCGAAGCGGCTCTGAACACCCGCAAGCGCGCCGGACAAAGCGTTCAGCTGGTTGCCGATTTGGGACATGCCGCCGTCAAGCGCCGTGAGGCCCGTACCTACCTGCTGATACCCGCTCAGCAGCTGGGCGTGCGCGTCGGCCAACTGCTGCGCGCTTGCTTTCATCTGCGCAAGTCCCGCCTGCAGGTCGCCCGCGCCGGAAGCGCCGGATCGGATACCCGTCTCGATCTGCGCCAAGCCGTCGCCGAGCTGTGTTACGCCGGTCTTCAGCTCTTCCGTACCGCTGACCAGCTCGTTCGCTCCGTCTGCGGCTTTCCGGATCTGCGGCGCATTGTCGCTCAGCTGTTTGCTCGCATCGGACAATCCGTCTTGGATCTTGGTCAGCCCGTCTCCGGCTTCGCCCAGTCCTTCCTTCAGCGTCCCGGCCTGATCGGCCACGCTGAAGTCCGAAATTTCTTCGCCGGTCGGACGGCTTGCGCTGCGTACGCTGTCCACGCCGTCCACTTTCGATACCTCGCGGCTGATCCGTTCGGCGATTGCGACATATTCGGCGTTATCCATTTTCTGATCGTTTTGGATCACGATTTTGGCCGGCATCGCCTGTCCCGCGCCGAAGCTGTCCGCAATAATGTTGAAACCCTGCACCGATTCGTAGTTGCCCGGGATTTCTTCCAGACTGTTGAACGACAGCTTGCCGCTGTACGTCAGCAGGAAAGGCAGCGTCACGGCCAGCACGATCAGCATCGCCGCCCACGGCCGTTTCATCGAGAAGCGGCCCGCCCAGCCCCACAGCCGGTTTTCGCTGTGGCCGATCGCTTTGCGCGAAGGCCAGAACAGCTTTTGTCCGAGTACCGCCATAAAGAACGGCACGATCGTCACCATCGCCAGCAGCATGACCGCGATACCGACGGCAACCGCCACGGCGGAGCGGTACAGCATGAACTGCGACAAACCGATTGCCGCGAAGCCGACCAGTACCGCAAGTCCCGATACGATGACGGTGCGTCCCGCGGTACGGTACGTTTCGACGATCGCGTCCCATTTGTTGTCGGTATGTCCCATCTCTTCCTTGAAACGGCTGATGAGCAGAATACAGTAGTCCGTTCCGATCCCGAACATCACGGCGACCATAAAGATCTGCGTAAAGTTCGACAAAGGGAAATCGAATCGGTCTACGAGGAACGAAACGATACTCTGGGAAACGATATAGCTGAGTCCTACGGTCAGCAGCGGTACAAACGGCGCCACGACCGACCGGAACACCAGCACCAGAATCAGCAGGATAAAGACGACGGTAATATACTCCGACTTTTTCAAGCCTTCTTCCGAACTGCGCACCGTATCTTCGTTGATCAGCGATTGGCCCGTCAGATAATGCGCGACTTCGTAAGGAGCCAGCGTTTCTTCCAGTCCGCTCTGGACTTCGGCCGCTTCGCCTTCCGCCACTTCGGCGGTGAGCGAAACGAGAATGGTCTGCCCGTTGGCCGAAATCATCTGCTCTTCCAGCTCCGGCTGTTCAAACGGACTGAGAATCGACGTGACATGCAGATTTTTTTTGTTTTTCTCGACTGCGTTTACGGCCTCTTCGGCCTGCTTCTTCTCCGCGGCGGTCAAACCGTCGGGATTATGGAACACAAGCGCGATCGTCGTTCCTTCCGCCCCGCCTTCCTGGGCGGCCAGCTCGCGGAGAATCGCCGAAGCTTCGGTCGACGTGTAGCCTTCGGGTACGGAAATTCCGCCTTTTTCCCGAACCAGATCCGACATCGACGGCGCCGTCAGGAACAATCCGACCGCTGCCGCGATCCATATCAGCAGGACCAGCCATCTGGCTTTCAGTATGGTTCTCATTCTTTCTCTCTGCCTCCGTCTTCGATGACCAGTCGGGCCAGCTTTTCGAATGCCGACATGACCATTTCGATTTCTTTTTGTTCAAAATGACTCAAATAGCCGCCGACCGATTCCGAGATGCGCCGCTCGACCTGCTCGGCGATTCGCTGTCCGTGCTCGGTTAACGACAAATACACTTCCCGGCGGTCTTCTTCGCTGCGCGTACGCTCGATCAAGCCTCGGTCCACCAACCTCGTTACGATCGCGGTAATGGTGCTTTTGACCACTTTGAACGTTTCGGCCAGTTCCGACGAGGTTCGGGGACCGCACTGCATAATGTGTTGAAGCAGATAATACTGATCGTTCGTCAAGTCTTCCTGCATTTGTCTGCGCACGACCAATCCCATCTCCCGTTCGATGGTCAGCCAGGATTCCAGAAACCGGTTGATCAGCTTTTTGGCGTCCACGGCCGGCGGTTCGGGATTTTTGCGAATCCGTTCGTCCATCCTTTACTCCTCCTTTGCGTATGCGAAGCGGGTCCGATTAACGATACAAAACAGTTCGATAATGAAATTGTTCGACAATGAAACTATAAAGGTTTGGACTATGGCTGTCAACCCGGCGCCGCGCGGGATCCGGGTATGCAAAAAGCCTTTTCCCCTTAAGGAAAAGGCTTTATTGAACATAAGGAAACTATTCTTCGTCTTCCGTCTCGTATAGGCAGCGAAACCGTTCGAGTCCCGATGCGCTTATCCCCAGGCTCATGACGGAAAATCCGACACTGCGGTAGAAGTCTACCGCTTCCTCGTCGGTTTCCACGACAACGCGTTCCGGACGTTCGCGCACCATGAGCTCGAGCAGCATGCCGCGTCCGTATCCGAGGCCGCGGCTGCCGGGATCGACAGCCAGATGCGTAATCGTCAATTCGTTGTCGGAGCCGGGTCTGAAGCCGATGATGCCCAGCATTTCACCTTTTTCAATATAAGCGAGCAGCTCCGCATCCTTCTCTTGTTCATAGAAGGCAATCGCCCGCTCCGCATGTTCCGGATCGGGAAAAACCGACAGTTCCAGCAGTGCGGCGACTCTCGGGTCGCGCGCTTGTTCTTTTACCGATTGCAGCATATTGATCTCCTCTTCTTGTAACTTCCCGGTGTAGGGACGGCGCCCCAGACGAAACAACCGGTCTGCCCGGCGTTCAGGCAAACCGGCGCAGTTCCGCGCAGGCGGCTTGGTAAGCACCCTGCAGCTTCGGCAGCACGTCTTTTGCTTCTTGTATGCAGTCCTGCCGAAGCGCCTGTTCGATCCGTTCCAGCATACGGGAGAAATGGTTCACGCCCAGACTCAGGCTGCCGGACTTCAGGTTGTGGGCGGCTCTTATCCCCTGCTCGCAGGCTCCGGCCAATACCCATTCTTCCAGGCGTTCAAGTTTCCCCGGCGTCTCCTGCTCGTATACTTCCAGCAGCGCGCGGAGAATTTCCGGCTCTTCGCCTTCGTCAAGACCGACCAGCTCCTGCACAACGTCAAGATCAAGGATCGGCTCGGCTTCTTTCGGGATCCATTTTTGCAGCATGGCTCCCAGCGTTTCCAGATTGACCGGCTTGCCCAGAAAATCGTTCATGCCGGCTTCCAGACAGGCTTCCCGTTCGCTGCCGACCGAATCCCCCGTCAGGGCGACAATCGGAACGGGTCTGCGCGAGGTTTCGCGTTCCAGCTCGCGGATCCTCCGCGTCGCTTCGATCCCGCCCATCACCGGCATTCTCTTATCCATCAGAATGAGCGCATAAGAACGGTCGAGAAACGCTTCGACGGCGGCCTGACCGCTGCTTACGACCTGCACGGACGCAAGTCCCAGCTTCTTGAGCTGCATCCCGATCACCCGGCTGTTGATCGGATTGTCTTCCGCGACGAGAATCGGAATATCCGCCGCGGGCATTCCAAGCGAAGGGAGCGCGTGCAGCGAAGCTCCCGACGCATTCGGTGTTTCGACCGGCGGAAGCTGCACTTCGAACCAGAAGGTCGAGCCGGCATTTTCCCGGCTGAACACCCCGATCTCGCCTTTCATCGCATCGACAAGCGATTTGCAGATCATCAGGCCAAGTCCGGTCCCGGCTTTGGCTTTGCCCGCTTCCGTCTGCGAATAGGGTTTGAACAGTTTGGAGAGATTCGCCTCCGAGATGCCGATCCCGCTGTCTTGAATCTCAAAGCGGACATTCTCGGCATCCTGCGTTCCCCGGCGTATGTCGATCCGGATATCGCCTTCTTCCGTAAAAGCATTCGCGTTGTGAACGAGATTGATCAGAATCTGGCGCAGCCGGGTCGGATCTCCGTACAGCGTCGCGGCGATCGAAGGATCGATCCGGTAATCGAGGCGATTGCGCTTGGCATCGACTTTGGGCTTGAGCAGTTCCGCCACGTGGGCGACAACCGTTCTCGGATCAAACGGTTTGGCTTCGATGGCCAAGGCACCCGCTTCGCTTTTGGACAGGTCCAGCAGATCGTTGACCATGCCGAGCAGTTCGGTCGCCGACTCATCGATCAGCTCGGTCCATGCTTTTTGCGGACTGCCGAGCGCACTGCCGCGCAGCAGCTCCGTGATGCCGAGAATCGCATTCATGGGCGTTCGGAATTCGTGACTGATCATGGCCAGGAAACGGTCTTTCGCTTCGTTGGCTTTCTCGGCTTCCCGCACGGCTTCCTGCAGCTCCCAGTTGCTCTTGGCAAGCTGGCGCTGAAGCGTGACCAGCTCGTTATTCATTTCCGAAAAATCGTTCAGTATCCGTTCTTCCTTCAACTGCCCGCGGACGATCCGGTCGTTGAGTCCTTCCACGAGCGCCTGCAGGCGCTCGATTTCGCGCCGTCCTTCAGCTTCCAAGCCCCTGTCCTCCTTCTTCCTCCGCAGCCGCGCCCGTCTGACCCCGCACCCTTTCCCGGCGTCTGCGGTTTGCGGTCAGACGCTCGGCCTCAGCAAGCGCTCTTTCGGCGTCCGGAGCATATCCGTCTGCCCCCACGCGCTGCCATAACAAAGGGTCGACGTTGAAAGGAAGACCTCCTACCATAATGAGCGCATCGGCCGTCCGTTCGTCGGCGCGCAGATTCGCGATCAGTTTCTTCATTAGACGCACATGAAACGTCATGGTGGCCGACAGCGCCACGATATCCGCTTTTCGCTGCGCGATCAGATCCATCAGCTTGTCTTCGTCGATACTTGTCCCGAGATAGTGGGTATCCCACCTTTCCATCTCGAACACATCGGTCAGCATCCGAAGTCCGATTTCGTGCTTTTCTCCGCCCACGCAGGCCGATACGAGCGTACCCTTTCGGCTCCCGCGTTCGGTGCCCAGCCAGCGTGCATACAGCCTCGACATCGTTCCCTGCGTAGCGGCCGTGCAGTAATGCTCATCAGCCACGCTGATCTGTTGGGTTTGCCACAAACGGCCGACTTCGTATTGGGACGCCTGAAAAATATACCGGTAAATATCCCGGATACTTTCTCCCCGTTCGATCAGTCGGTCGATCAGCGTATTGGCGCCCACGCGGTCGCCGCTCAGCAGCGCATCCAGATACATCCGGCTTTCCGCTCCCAGCGGGTGCTCTTTGTTCAGAAAAGAAGGCACTTCGCCCGCTTCGACCGTTCGCGCGATGCCCATTTCCAGAATCCGGATCGTCCGGTCTGTCCATTCGTCTTTCTCGGAAGCTCTTACCCGGTCAAGAATCAGCTCGAGCTTTGTCCGGATATCGGCTTCGGTCAAGCCGTAACCCGCCAGCAGCTGCTTGAGCCACCCGACATAATGCACGAACAGGGACGGGCTGTCCATCCGCACGCTCTCGGCCAAATAATGCAGCGTATAGATCGTATCGCGGCGGGACTTCTCGAATCCCGGCTTCCCGTAGCGCTGCATCAGATCCGGTTGAATCTTGTATTGGTGCTCCGTGACTTCAAGCGCAAGCCCGTCTATTCCGTCCAGCAGCATTTTTTCTTTTCGCAGCGTCATTTCAACCCCCCCGCTTCAGCGGAAGGAAACGCCGGCAGATTTTGACCTTGATGCGTCATTCGCGTATCCCTCCCGGTTTGTATGTCCGTCGATCCCCGGTTAAAACCTCGGGTCCATCTTCCCATACCGGGAAAAGATACGCAACTTGACAAACGATTAGCGATCGGCTGCCGATCCGTATAAAGCTTCCCATTCTTCGCGCAGCACGCCCATCCGTATGGAATCGTACAGCTCTCCTCGCACAATCCGGCAGCGGCGCATTCTTCCTTCGATCCGCATGCCGATTCTTGCCGCAGCGCGCATCATCCGCTCGTTGCCCGACCAGGTGGTAATGCCGACCCTCGGTACGTCAAGACGTTCGAACAGATAAGCCACATACAGCCGGAGCGCTTCCGTTCCGCAGCCCCGACCCCAGGTGCCGGACCGATACAGCAGAATCCCCGTTTCCAGCCAGTTGGAAGGTTCATGTTCCCAATAGGAAGTAATAACGCCAAGCATCAGGCCTTCCCGGGTTTCGACCAGCAGACGGCGTTCCCAGGGCAGATTTCGCGCGCGCTGTTTCTCGTACCCCTGCACAAATTCTTCAAAAGTCTCCTGCCTTTCTTCCGCTTTGTAATAGGGCGCATCCCATTCGGCCCATTCCCGGTCGACATCCGCATATTCGAGATCGTACAGTTCGCGGTAATCCGCAGGGGCCACCGGGCGCAGGCGTACCCGCTCCCCTTCCAGAATCGTTTGTTCCCCGTTTGCCTGTACCGGCTGTGAAGTGTTGGATGTTGTTTCGTTTGGTCTGTTCATTATAGAGAGTTCCCTCATTTCCTGAGAAAGTACGGCGCCGCTTCCGGCCGCCGCCTTTTTGCGCTTACTCGGAAACGGACAGGGAAGCGCGGCTTATCGTGTCGATGCTTCCGTCTGCTCGGCCTACGATCACCGTATGCGCCATATCGACGAACAATCCGTTTTCGACCACGCCCGCAATCGCATTGAGGCTCGCGTGCAGCGCAGCCGGATCGGTAATAGGAACGCCGCCGCAGTCCGCAATGTAATTGCCGTTGTCGGTCACGTAAATTTCCCCGTCCGCCATCCGCAGTTCCGGCTTCAGTCCCAGGGAGCGAAGCGCATCCAGCGTCCATTCATAGGCAAAAGGCACGATCTCGACCGGCAGAGGGAAAACGCCAAGCGTATCGACCCGCTTGTCTTCGCCGACAATGACGAACATTTTGTCGCTTCGAGCCGCCACGATCTTCTCGCGCAGCAGCGCTCCGCCTCCGCCCTTGATCAGTTGAAGCGACCGGTCCACCTCGTCCGCTCCGTCGATCGTGATGTCGATTCTTCCGACCTCCGCAAACGGCACAATCGGAATCCCCAGCGCAATCGCCTGTTCTTCCGAACGTTTGGAAGTCGCTACCGCGCGGATGGTCAGACCTTTCCGCACCCGCTCGCCCAGCTTCTCGATCGCGTAATAAGCCGTCGACCCCGTTCCGAGTCCGACCGTCATTCCGTCTTCTATCGCTTCTACCGCCCGTTCGGCAGCCAATTTCTTCGTATTCATCTCCACCACTCCGTTCCGATTCGCCATTTTTGAAAAAAGTCTCCCCGTTCATTGTAAAGCAAATGTTTTTGTCGAAACAGCCTTTTATTTCTATGTGCTCCCAACAATCCGCCGGTCGATACGACCGGATTCAAGGCAGGTCCGGGGCGGATTCGAATCTCCCATGTTCCGCAGCACAAACAGGCTCCGAACTTCCGCCGGAAGTTCGGAGCCTGCTGCCTACGAAACCTGCGACGGTCGAGCCGACCGTCGCAAACCGATTAGCGCCAGCCCGAGCGTTCGGCGAGCGAAACGATCTGCGCCGTATGGTGCCGGCCGTGCCAGGCATAATGTTCGGTCTGTACGCCGAGCGGAGTCCATTTCTCCGATTGGGGATGGTAGAAGCTCCGGTTCCACTGATCGGGCGTCAGCGATTCGAGCAGGAACGTCCAGCGGGTATGCAGTCCGCGCAGAATCAGCAGGGACGCGCCGACGGCGAGGCCGGAGGCATCGGGCTGCTCCGCCCAGATTTGTTCTTCGTAAGGTTTGACGGTCGGCTTTTCTTCGCTTAGCGCAAGCTTGAGCCGCATATAGGCGTTCATATGGCTGTCCGCCAAATGGTGCACCACCTGCTTGACGGTCCAGCCGCCAGGGCGGTACGGCATATTGAGCTGCTGCTCGCTCAAGCCTTCGATCGCCGCTTCCAGCCGATCCGGCAGACGCCGGATTTCTTCGATCCAGTCTTCAAGCTGCCCGGGTTCGAACGTGTCGATCTCTGCGGGCCTTCCGACCGGATAACGAATAGGCTCCAGTTCGGCTTCACTCGGGAAATATTCGGTCATCTCCATGCCTCCGATCAGATCATTTTTTTCGGATCGACGTAACGGTCGAATTCTTCTTCGGTCAGCAGACCTGTCGACAAAGCCGCTTCTTTCAGCGATGTCCCTTCGGCGTGGGCCTTCTTCGCAATCTTCGCCGCGTTCTCGTACCCGATATGCGGATTAAGCGACGTCACGAGCATCAGCGAATTGCCGAGGTTGTGCTGAATCTGGTCGAGATTGGCTTCGATGCCCACTGCGCATTTGTCGTTGAACGCAAGGATGGAATCGGCCAGCAGGTTGACGGACTGCAGGAAATTGTAGATCAGAACCGGCTTGAACACGTTCAGCTCGAAGTTGCCCTGACTGGCGGCGAAGCCGATTGTCGTGTCGTTGCCGAACACCTGGGCTACGACCATCGTGATCGCTTCCGGTTGGGTCGGATTGACTTTGCCCGGCATGATCGAACTGCCCGGCTCGTTCTCCGGAATCCGGATCTCGCCGAGACCGCTGCGCGGTCCGCTGGCCAGCCAGCGCACATCGTTGGCGATCTTCATCAGATCGGCCGCCAGCGCCTTAATCGCACCGTGCGTATACACTGCTTCGTCGTGGCTCGTAAGCGCATGGAATTTGTTCCGGGCCGAAGTGAACTTGGCCTGCGTAAACTGCGAAATGTACGCCGCCGCGCGGTCGCCGAATTCCGGATGCGCATTGATGCCGGTGCCGACCGCGGTGCCGCCGATCGCAAGCTCCTTCATATGCTGCACGCTTTCCTTGATCATCGTGCCGCTTTTCTCCAGCATCGCGGACCAGCCGCTGATTTCCTGGCCGAGCGTCAGCGGAGTCGCGTCCATCAGATGCGTGCGTCCGATCTTGATCACGTCCCGGAAAGCTTCCACCTTCTCGTCGAAAGTTGCTTTGAGTACCGCGATCGCCGGCAGCAGTTTGTCCTCGACAGCCGTGACGCCGGCTACGTGCAGCGCGGTCGGGAACGTATCGTTGGAACTCTGCGACATATTGACATCGTCATTTGGGTGCAGGCGTTCGTCGGTACCGCCTTTGCCTTCGAGCAGCTGGTTGCCGCGGTAGGCGATCACTTCGTTGACGTTCATATTGGACTGCGTGCCGCTGCCCGTCTGCCAGACCACCAGCGGGAAATGTTCATCCAGCAGGCCTTCCAAGATCTCGTCGGCCGCCTGGGCAATCGCTCCGGCTTTGTTTTCCGACAATTTGCCCAGATCGCGGTTCGCAAGCGCCGCCGATTTTTTCAAGATGGCGAAGGCGCGGATGACTTCGGAAGGCATCTTCTCCTGGCCGATCGGAAAGTTTTCTTTGCTGCGCTGCGTCTGTGCCCCCCACATCTTGCTTACGGGCACTTTCATTTCACCAAGCGTGTCTTTTTCGATCCGGTAATCCAAAATCCGTCTCCTCCTTCATCGCTATCACAAAATGGTCACATTCCAAGTTTAATTGTAGCGTTTTCAAGAGTCAAAAAGAAAGGGAATCCTCCAACAATTTTCGCCGGCGGCGGCCGCTTTGCCAAAAACCGCTCCGGCGCGCCATCATTACCGTGTGCACGAACGTCGATCCTTTACGCCGATCAGCCGTTTTCTTCCAGCAGCAGTGGGATGAGTTCGGTCAACTGCGCAATCTCGTAGGTCGGGACAATACCGCTGTTGTTGGACAGACGTTCGGGATTGTACCAGCAGGTATCGATGCCGTAGCCGAATCCTCCCCGGATATCCGAAGACAGCGAATCCCCGACAATAAGCGCCTGCGATTTGTCCATGCAGCCGATCTTTTTCAACGCGTAATCGAAAATAGCCGGTGCCGGCTTGGCGGAACCCGCATCGTCGGATACGACGATATGATCGAAATAAGCTTTCAACTCCGAACCTTGGATCCGCGAGAACTGCACGTCGCTGACCCCGTTGGTGATAATCGACAGGTCGAATGCCGGCTTCAGTGCGTCGCATACCGCCCGGGCATCCGGCGTAACAAACGAACCGGCAGCAAAATACCGCAGATAAGCCGAGGCAAATGCCTCCGAGTCGCCGTCAACGCCCAGCTGCTCGAACAATCGCCGGAAGCGTTCGCCGCGCAGCTGATTCTGGGTAATTCGGTTCTGCTCGTAATCGGTCCACAAGGCGCGATTAATCGCCGTATAACACGCCAGGCAGCCGTCGAAGTCCGTATCCCAACCGGCTTCCTTCATCGCTCCGGCCAACGCTTCGCGTTCGCAGCGGCGGAAATCGAGCAGCGTGTCATCCGCATCGAACAAAAGATATCGGTAAGGCTTCATATCGTCGTTTTCCCTTCTTCCTTCAATTCTTCCGGCACTTCGGGCAGACACCAATCGATCTCGGGCAGCCCGCGGGAACGCAAAAACTCATTTGTGCGGGAAAAAGGACGGCTGCCGAAAAATCCCCGTTCCGCCGAACGCGGACTCGGATGCGCCGACTTAATCACAAGATGTCGGCCGGCGTCGATAAACGCTCCTTTTTCCTGGGCGCTTCGTCCCCACAAGATGAATACGACAGGCTGCTCCCGCTCGTTGATCGCCGCGATTGCCGCATCCGTGAACGTCTCCCAGCCCAGGCCCTGATGCGAAGCCGCCAGGCCCCGCCGCACGGTCAATACATGGTTGAGCAGCAGAACGCCCTGTTTCGCCCAGGGTTCAAGAAATCCGTGCCGCACCGGTTTGCAGCCCAGATCGTCATGCAGTTCGCGATAAATATTGTCCAGCGAGGGCGGAACGGGTCTGCCGGGCTGGACCGAAAAGCTGAGTCCGTGCGCCTGATTCGGTCCGTGGTACGGATCCTGTCCCAAAATAACGACGCGCGTATCGGCAAAAGCCGTCAAATGAAAAGCGCTGAAGATCCGGTACATGTCCGGGTATACGGTTTGGCTGCGGTATTCGTCCGCCAGCCTGCGCCGGAGTTCCAGATAATAAGGCTTCTCCATTTCGGGATGCAGGATCTCCGCCCAATCGTTCGCAAAAATCGGTTTCATGTCTTCGTTTTCCTTTCCTCGCGGCGGTCGATCGGCGTAACCGGAGCTCGCCGCCGGGTATTCGGGCCTTGGCGCTGCGCTCTTGTTCGTCAAAAGTGCTCGATCGCGGCTCCGCAGTAATCGCATACCGTCTGCCGTGCCTGCGCGAATTGTTTTGCGGCTTCCGCAGGCACGGCAGACGGCGACGACCCGTCCCGATGCGCCGGCCTTCGGACGCGGCGCATTCGTACGGTAAACGTCATTCGCCGAAACCGGCTTGGCCAGATCGATGGGGCTGCCTGCAGCCTGTCCGTTCACCGTCTCCAGGCGCTTGCGCTTGGCCCGGCGCAGGATCCACGATCCAAGCAGAAGGAACAGCACACCCGGCAGCACAAAAACAGAGAAAACCCGATCGCTGTCGTTGCGGTCGAAGATCCGATGCCCGGCTTCCACGTATCGAGCACGAACCAGATCCCCATGGCGACCCCATAAACGCTGAGCGTATTGATTAGAATCCCGACCCCTCTCATCGCGGCTTTCCCCCTTTTCCCTCCGGATCCCGACTTGTTCGACGGCTTGTCCGTTCAAATTATACAGCAGCCCGGAAACAAAGAAAACGGCTTTCCCCGAAGGGAAAGCCGCCGTTATGTTTTCGGTCAGGCGAAACGCAGTACGGCACGATTGCCGAACGGGTCGAGCGCCGACGGACCTTCCGGCGTATTCGCCACTTCGATCCCGGCTTCGCGGAGCGCTTCGACCGCTCTGTCCAAGGCTTCCGCGTTCGGGTATTCGATCGTAAAATAGCTCAGGCCGACCGCATTGGCGGGAGCTGCCGGAGCGCCGACACCCGCCCAGGTATTGAGGCCCATATGATGATGATACCCGCCCGCCGAGACGAACAGCGCGCCCCCGCCGAAGTGCAGCACCACATCGAAACCGAGTCCGTCCACGTAAAATTCGCGCGCTGCCGGCAGATTGCCGACATGCAGATGAACGTGTCCGATCAACGTTCCGGCCGGCAGCCCGTTCCAGGCTCCCGCAAGCTTCAGCAGCGATTCCACGTCAACCGGATCGCTGGCCATGACATACTCCCCTTTGGCGTCCGTCTGCCACTGCGAGCGCGGGCGATCCGCGTAAATCTCGATGCCGTTGCCGTCCGGGTCGTTCAGATAAAAAGCTTCGCTGACCAGATGGTCTCCCTGGCCGATACTCAGCCCGTATTCCGCCAAATGGCGCAGCGTTGTGCCGAGTGCTTGACGGCTCGGCAGCAGGATGGCGAAATGATACAACCCCGTGACGCTTTGCGGCCGCGGAGTTTGCGCATCCGCCACCTCTTCGATGCCAAGCAGCACGCCGCTGCCTTCCACGCCGAACTCGGCCGTTGTGTCGGTACGGCTCGTCAATTCGAGACCGATCACTTCGCTGTAATAGCGAACGGAACGTTCGATCTGGCTGACTTTCAGCTGTACGCGCCCCATATGGGCATCCGGATGTATCGAATAGCGATTCATAAAGACAACCTCCTGATTTTACTTATAGCATTTTTTATTATGCATGAGTAATATTTTTAATAGATCTATCTTAAATCATTAAGTTACAAAAGTAAAGTAAATGATTTAAATAAACCTACAATTGCGAATCCGCGTATTAAAAAGAAGCCCGGGCCGGCGGAACGATTCCGCGTTTGCCGAAGCTTCAGTGACTGCGCTTGTTTGGCGATTCAGGACAAACCCGCATGCCGGGTCAAAAATTCCATCGCCAATCGATTCTGTCCGTCCGATACCCAATGGCCGTCGAACGGATAGACGCGCATTTCTTTGTCCGAACCGATCCGGTTGTACGCCGCATAGACCGTCTCGGGCATACAGCACGGATCTTTCAATCCGCACGATACCATTACCGGAATATCGATCCGATGCGCCAGATTGAGATTATCGAAATAACTGAGCGTCTCCAGCACGGCTTCCAGATGCTCGGGATGCTTGCTTACGAATTCTGCCGCTTCCAACAGGGAGCTGTTCGAATTGAGAATGCCGAAGTCCATATGGCACATGTTCGGGATATGGGCGACCGCCGCTTTGGGCACGGAACTGAGCGCAGGCACGATCAGCGCAAGGCCTCCGCCCTGACTGCCGCCGATTACGAAGACCCGCTCCGAATCCGTTTCCGGCTGTGCCGATGCCCATTCCGCCGCGCGGATCGCGTCGATCGTGATCGCCCGGTAGTAAGCCGTTTCACGGTCCAGGATACCCGGCGTCAGCCAGCCTTTGACCGCGCCGTAAGGCTGGGCCAACCGGCTTCCCGTATCGCCGCTTTGTCCGCGGACATCGATCGAGAGCACGGCAAATCCCATCAGGATGTAATGGGCAAAATGCTCCGGCATGCCTTTGCTGCCTCCGTATCCGTGATAATGGACAACGCAGGGGAAAGCCGGATTCGATTGGCCGGCCGCGGCCGGCTTCGGTGTCAGATACCAAGCATGCAGCGGCGTATCGTCCGCTCCTTCGTAGGTGGTCCGGTAGACGTTCATGCCGCTCATCGGGGTCGCTACAAGCTCACGCGTTCCGTTCAGCGGCTTGTCCGCATACTCGGCCAGAGTCGATTCCCAGAAAGCGTCCAGATCCCGCTTGGCCGTGAGGGACGGACGATAGCGCTCCAAATCCTGGATTCTCGTTTCGATCGCGTTGGTCATCGCTTTGCCTGTTCTCCTTTTTGCCGCTTTATCGGTCTTCCCGCTCCAGCAGGCTCCGGTAAAGTCGTTCATTCTCTTCATCGTAGCAGATGAAAGCCACTTCTTCCAGAAACGTTTCGATAGAATCCGCGGAGGGGTTGACCAGCAGGCCGCGGACCGTGGTCCAGGCTGTTTGGGCCGCCGCTTCTTTGGGATATCCGTAGATACCTGTCGAAATATTGGGGAAAGCGATCCGCTTCGCGCCCGCCGCCCGCGCTTCTTCGATACTTCGGACATAGCAGCTGGCCAGCAGCCGTTCTTCTCCTTCGTTCCCGCCCCGGTATACCGGTCCCACCGTATGGACGACGATATTCGCGGGCAGGCGGCCGGCCGTCGTGACAACGGCATCGCCCGTCTCGCACTCTCCCTGCCGGCTGCGAATTTTGCGGCACTCCTCCAGAATGGCCGGTCCGCCGGCGCGATGAATCGCTCCATCCACTCCTCCGCCTCCAAGAAGCGAAGAATTCGCCGCATTCACGATGGCATCGGTCTCGTATTTCGTAATATCGCCCCGAACGATTGCGATCCGGGTTCCCTGTATGATTCGCTGCATGTTTTTGCCTCCTTGGAGTTTGTCCCATCTTTTTCTTTCCCCGATTCGGACAGGTACGAACCGGCTTCAACCGGCAGGGCGGCTGTCAAAAGGGCTCGAGCCTCTACGCAAAAAAGCCTTTCGGCTTCGACCCGGTATTCGCCGGGTTGTCTGCCAAAAGGCTTCATGTACGATTAAGGAGCTGCAATCAGTCGGCTTTCGCGGTCTCGATCGCTTTTTCCACATTTTCGAGCGTCGGGTTATCCACTCTTGTACCGTTTACGAAAATCGAAGGCGTGCCGGTGATTTTGCTGTCGTCGCCGGCTTTGACATCGGCATCGACGGCGGCTTGGTACGTTTTGTTTTTCAGGTCGGCCGTGAATTTCTCTATATCGGCGCCTTTTACGTTTTCTTTGACCAGATCGACCAACGCCTCTTCCGTTACCCAGCTCTCTTTTACTTTGTTTTCGTCCTGATTCGCGTAGACCGCTTTGTTATACGCCCAGAAATATTCCGGGTTCTGTGCATGCAAAGCTTCCCCGCCCAGTGCCAGCAGCATGGAATCGTCGGCCAGGAACGGATAATCCGCGAATTGGAACGAAGCTTCCTTGGTGTCGAGATACTTGGTCTTCAGTTCGGGCAGTACCGTTTCTGTCCAGATTTTGCAGTCCGGGCATTTGTAATCGCCGAACTCGACAATTTTGACATCCGAATCCGGATTGCCCAGCGTCGGCTGCTTCGATGCGTCGTAACTCGTCAGAATGACCGGTTCCGCGGGAGCGGCCGTCTGATTTTCTCCGACTCTGGTCAGTACATAGATCAAGACCGCCAATACGACGATCAAGCCGACAAATCCCAGAGCGATTGCGCCCAGGTTGCTTTTCTTGCGTTTGGTTCCCGACGTCCACTGCGAAGCGGCCGTGTTGGTGTTCTGCGTTTTTGCCTGCTGCGGTCTTCCGTTTGTCTGTCTCGGAGCGGCTCCCGTATTTCTCTGGGCCCCCTGCGGCTTGCCTTTTTTCGGCGCCGGCTTTTTGTTTTTGCTCATTCTTTTTCCCCTTATCCTCAAGTTTGCCCGCCGGTCGCACGCAGCCGAATACGGCCGCCGCCCGACAGGAACGACTGTATTTGATTATATCGAGTTTTGGCGGTCCGATTCAAGCTCGCCCGGCATCTCCCGCGAAATAATGCCTCGAATCCGGCTATACCGGCAAGCTTTTTGTCCGATCGGCTGTATTCCGGCACGCCAAAAGCCCGTTCCGGGAGGAATGGGCTTTTGTGTGCTTCTTTATTTTCAGGACACCCGTGCGGTCTCCCGGGCGGCTTCCGGACTTCGTTTGCTTTTCCGCGGCTGCCCTTTCCAGGACAGATAGGTCCAGATCCGCAGGATCTTCTCGACAGGACCCGTGCGGAATCGGGCCAGATACAGCGGACTCAGCCACAGTTGAACCGCGTAGACCGCCAGCACGATCACCGTCCCGACGAATACGCCGGCACGGCCGAACCATCCGAATCCGTATCCGTAAAAGATCGTTGTACAGAGGACCGTCTGCATCAAATAGTTCGTCAGCGACAGCCGGCCTACCGCCTCGAAATTCCGGAGAATGCCCCATTTTCGGGACTTCGTATACAGAAGCGCAAACGCATAGATGTATCCGAGCGACAGCACGGCTCCTCCGACCGTTTCTCCGATTCCGATACCCGGGAGTCCGCCTCCGCCAAGCTGCGGGGCAAGAACGCCGTACGTTTTGGACAGCAGGCCGACCGAAATGAACAGAATCGCCCGGCGTTTATACATACTTCGCATCGCCTGCGGATCGTCGAACGTCCCGATTCGGGCGGCGCGCATGCCCAGAAGAAACATCGGCGCAATCAGCAGCGGGGCAAAGACGCCGGCCAGAAGCAGGAACCATCCGTCTTCTTCTCCCAGCGGATCGGCATGGTTGCGGAAGTCTTTGATCTCCGCATACGTTCCGCCGCCGTAAATATCCCGGCTCTGCAAAATATAGCTTTGGGTATGCGCCGACGAACCGATTGCAGCTTCGGACGGGTCAACGGGCCAGGCTCCCAGTACGCCCATAACCGTCATCAGCAGAACCGCCCAGATCAGCAGCGTTTTGGGACTGCGGTTCAGGAACAGCAGCAGAAAAAAGCCGGTCATGCCGTAGAACGTCAAAATATCGCCTTCCCACAAAAACGTGGCGTGCAGCATTCCAATGCCCAGCAGCAGCAGAAAACGGCGTGCCAGATGGCATTTGGGACGCAGTTCCCGCGCTTTCAGACTGTCCGCGAGCTTCACCATGCCGAAGCCGAACATGTACGCGAAGATCGGTATAAAGCTGCCGACGACGACAATAAACAGGAACGAGTGAAACGCCAGGTCCGCCCCTTGAATGCCGAACAGCTGCGGTTGACTCTCTCCGAACAATCCGTACTGGAAAATAAGCATGTTGGCCAGAATAATACCGGCCAGGCTGAATCCGCGCAGCCCGTCAATCAGTTGAACCCTTTTGTTTGGAATCATATCCATCACCTCTGAACCCAGTGTAACCCGGCGCGTTGAAGAGCCGCTAAAGCCTTTCTTAACGTTTGCTTAACTCGGTGTCGAAGACGCGCAGCCGTGTTAAGATGACGGAAGCAGCAGGGCCCGGCGATGCCGGACCCGCGCAAGAAGGAGGATGTTTATGAATACGGCCAGAATCCTGATCGTGGACGACGAGAAAGCGATCGTGCAAATGATCGAAATCGTCCTGCGCAAGGAAGGCTTTGAACATATTTATACGGCGGGCACAGCCGCCGAAGGCATGGCGCTGCTGCAGGAACACGGCGCGGATGTTATTCTGCTCGACGTAATGCTTCCCGACCGCAGCGGCTTCGAACTCGGTCCCTGGATCCGGGAACAGTCGCAAGCGCATCTGATCTACCTGACGGCCCGCACGACCGATCTCGATCGGCTGACCGGATTTGCCGTGGGCGGAGACGACTATGTAACCAAACCGTTTAATCCGCTGGAAATCGCGGCCCGGATCAAAGCCCGCCTTCGACGGAAAACGGAAGAACCGTCCGCCGCTTCCGTTCCTGCGGATCCGCGCCGCCGCTACGACTTCGGCGGCTTCGTACTCGACGAGAAAGCCGGCGAACTGCTGGTTCGCGGGGTGCCCGTTCCCTGTCCCGCGCAGGCGTATCAGCTTCTGCTGTTCCTGTGCCGCAATCCGAATATCGTCTTTTCCAAATCGCAGCTGTACGAATCGGTCTGGGGATTCGATATGAGCGATGACAACACGGTGATGGTCCATATCCGCAAGATCCGCGAGCGGATCGAACCGGACCCCGGCTCTCCCCGTTATCTGCTGACGGTTCGCGGGCTCGGCTATAAGCTGACCCGGGGAAGCTTGGCATGAAGAAGCCGCCGAAGGTCAGACCCGGACGTATCGCCAGACGTCTGGGCCTGCATTTCACCGTCCAATTCTTCATGATCTGGCTGTCGGTATTGGCCACGATCTTCGTGGCGCTCTTTGTCGTGCTCTACTATACCGGCAACGAACAGCTCAAGAGCGCGTCTCCTCCCGAGATGCTGGAGTCTCTGTCGCTTGAGACGATCATCGAAAACGGCAGCGTCGAACTGCCGGATCTTTGGCCGCAGCAGCTGCAAAAAAGAGGCTTTTGGCTGCAGATCATAGGCGCAGACGGCCAAGCGGTCTATGCGGCGAATGTCCCGGGCGACGTACCGAACCAGTATTCCGCCGCCGAACTGCTTCGCGTGACGGATACGCACCGATTGGGCAGATACAAGACGACCACCCTTTACGAAGAGCTTTTCGGCGAGCGGAATCTGTATCTGCTCGGACAACGCGATCCGAATGCCGAAAAGCTTGAGGAATGGTTCGGGCAGTATTCCGAGAACGGACGGATCGCGGCATCGGCCGAAGAACGCCTGGCCGGCGAAGCCAGGCAGCGCGGCGCGGCGCTTCGGATATTCGACGGCAGCGGAACCGAAGTGCAGCGTTTCGAAACCGATCCGGACCGCGAGGCGCCAAGCGCGCTGGATCTGGTCAAAATCCGTTCGGCTCCGGGTACCGCGGATACCGGACTCGCTTATTATTACGATCCGGAATCGGGTTATACCTGGATGCTGGAGTGGCCTAAGGCCGATACGGAATCTCCGCAGCAGCCGATGTTCAGCCTTGTGCTTAAGGTCTCGGGCCTTGTGGGAGCCGCCATTCTGCTGCTGACGCTTGGGCTTGCGGCCTGGCACGGCTATCGGTACGGCGGGCCTCTGCTGCTCTTCATGCGCGGATTCGAGCGGATGGGCCGGGGCGAGTACGGGCAGGTCTTCACGGAGAAAGAGCGCCGGAAGATTTATCGCAAAAACGGACGCTTCCGCGCCCGTTACAAGCTGTACCGCGAAGTCATCGCGGGATTCTCCGATATGGCCGGCAAGCTCGCCGGCGCCCGCGACGAAAGAATTCGGCTGGAGCAATCACGCGAAGAATGGATGACGGGAATTTCGCACGATCTTCGGACTCCTCTGACTTCGGTGCAGGGCTACGGCCATCTGCTCGAGAGCGGCCAGTTCAGCTGGAGCGGGCGGGAGCTGCGGGACATGGGCGGAACGATCCGCGAAAAAAGCGCCTATATGCTGGAGCTTCTGCAGGATTTCTCGCTGACCTTCGAACTTAAAAACCAGATTCCGGGCGAACAGCTGGAACCGCTCGAGCTGAACGAATTCGTCCGCAGGGCCGCTCTGCGATATGTCAACGACGCTACGCTGCCCGGCTTGTCGCTCGGCTTCGAAGAAAGCGCAGGACCCGTCGAAATCCAGGCCAATGCCAAATGGTTTCAGCGGCTGCTCGACAATCTGATCTCCAATGCCATCAAACATAACCCTGCGGGAACCGAAATCGTACTGGGCCTGCGCCAAGAAGGCAGCGAAGCGGTCGTCACGGTACAAGACAACGGGGCCGGCATGGATAAAGAGACCCAAGCCCGACTGTTCGACCGTTATTATCGCGGCACCAACACCGATGAAGGAGCGGACGGCGCGGGCCTCGGCATGAGTATCGCCCATGCGATTGCAGCGGCGCACCAAGGAACGATCCGGGTCGAATCGGAGCTTGGCCGGGGCACGACGATTACCCTGAGTTTCCCGGTATCCCGGCCGCTGCCCGAAAACCCGGATTCTCCTGCGTCTGCCGGACAAGGCGGAAGATAAAGCCCGGCACGTATTGATCGAAGAAGAAAAGTCCGCGCAAATACGTCTGATTGTCTCTATTTTTATCGAACGAAAGGCATTTGACACCGCTTTCCGAACTTCGTATACTTGCGTGAGCACACAGCAATGAGAACAAGCAGGCCGGACCCGCGGGGGGCGGAGACCGGCCGCGCGTGAGGAGGATTAACCTTGTACCAGCCGCAGGATTCTATCGGTTTTCAACTGGGTGTGATCTATCGCAAAGTCAGCAACCGTCTGGCCGCCCGGCTTAAAGATTATGACCTGACTCCCGAACAATGGTCGGTCATGTGCTGTATCTGCTTCAAGGAAGGCATGAACCAGAAAGAGATCGCCGAACGTACGGTCAAAGACCAGCCGACCGTGACCCGTATTCTGAATGTGCTGCACCGCAAAAACCTGATCATGCGCAGCAGCGACCGGACCGACCGCCGGGCGTACCTGATCTATCCGACCGAAAAAGGCCGCCGGGTGACGGAAGAGACCGCGGTCATCGAACGTCATCACAATGCGGCCATGATCGAAGATTTCACGCCGAAACAGCTGGAAGCATTGGCCGAAGCGTTCCGCAGGATCGAACGCAATGCGGAAAGCTACGACGACACCTCGCCGCTTGAAACGGACAACGAGCCGGATCCGTCCTAAAAACGGTTTCGAGCGGGTTCCTTTCCCGGGCCCAAACCGACATACATAACGAGCGCGAACAGGAATCCAGCCGGCATTTACTGCCGGCTTCTTTTTGATTTTTTCGTTTCGATCTGCGTCTGCCGGGCTTTTACCGCCGTTTCGGCCCGCTCGGCTTCCTGCTCCAGATCTCCCAACTGCCCCGCGGGACGGTACACCGTGCCTCCGTGGCAGACCTCGAGGCGCTCGGGATCGAGTGCGCGGAGCACATTTCCGCTGCGCAGCGCAAGAGCCGGGTCCGGGCTGAACCGGGCCGGCAGCAGCCTGCCGCGCTTCGCATGGAACAAGTCCCCGCCCAGCAGTACCTGATCCTGCGCATGGAAGTACACGACATGCCCGGGCGAATGGCCGGGCGTGAAGAACGGCTGAAGGCTGCCGATCGGGGCCAGACCGTTTTTTCCTGCTGCGGCCAGCGGCTGCAGCAGGCCTTTTTGGACATGGGCGAACGGCCTGCTCTTGCCCGGATAAGCGAGATCCCCTTCCGCGTAGGCAATCTCCCGTTCATGCATATAGACCGGAACCGGATACCGCGCCAGGATCGTCTGGAGCGAACCCACATGATCGGAATGGCCGTGCGTCAGCACGATCCGTTTCAACGGGCCCGCCCCCGTGCGTTCGATCTCTTTCAGGATGGACCCCGCCATCCATTTCAAGCCCGTATCGACCAGTGTGACTCCGTCCTGTTCCGCCACGATCCAGACATGGATCGGCAGGCCTACCCAGACGCCTACGCTTCGTATATGTTCCGAAACCGCTTTGACTCCCATATCGAGATTGCTCCATTCTGCCTTTAAGGCCGGGTTGATTCGTTTCCCGCAGCCAAAAGCCGCCTCTTGAACATAAGAGGCGGCTTTCCGGCTGTCAAGCGGCGGCAATAGCTTACCTGCGGCGAAGCCTCTTTTTCCGGACCGTACCCGACCTATTTCTTCGCCTATGCCGATCGTCTATTCCTCGGCAGGAAGAAGCGTCAGTTCGCCCAGGCGGATCGATCCGTGCAGAAGGAGACGCAGATCGACCGGCGTCTCCGGAAAAGAACGATCTGCGCGCACCTGCCCCGTAAGGGTGCTCCACTCCCCTTCGGTCGCTCCGGCGATATCGGCTACGCCGAGTCGAGGGCCGTCCGATTCTCCAAGGTGCAGCTCGATCCGGCCCGCCGTTCCGCCGTTTCGTACCCGCAGCTTCCAGCCCGCAGCGCCCCGGGACATATCGACATCGCGAAACAGCAGTACGCCCGGAGAAGTCGGATCGGCGCTGCGGACCGCGGTCAGGCCCGATTCGCCTTCGTCCAGCAGCACATTGTCGTAATCGTCGAAGTTCTCCGCCCGCGTCGCTTCGTACAGATTGCGCGCAGGCACGGTCTCGCCTTCGATCACGACATTGATCTGCGCCCGGATATCCGCGGAAGAAGCGCCGATCATCAGCGTATACACGCCGGATTCCACGCAGAATTTGCTTCGCGTCACGTCCCAGAACGCAAGCTCGCGGACCGGCAGTTCGAACAAGACGCTCACCGAACTGCCTGCGGGAACAGGGACCCGTTCGAAGCCTTTGAGCTGTTTGAGCGGACGTTTGACTTTCGACGCTTGGGCGCGAACGTACAGCTGCGGCACTTCTTCGCTGTCAGCCGCTCCCTCGTTGACCATATCGATCTCAAGCTTGATGACATCGTCGGGTCCGAAAGTGCCTCCGTTCAGCTTCGGTTTCCCATAGCGGAAAGACGTATAAGTCAGCCCGTAACCGAACGGATAGAGCACTTCGCCGCCGAAGTATTGATAGGTCTGTTCGCTTTTGATAATGTCGTAATCCAGCATAGGCGCCAGATCGTCTTCCGAGCGGTACCACGTCATACTGAGCCGGCCCGCCGGAGCCGCTTCGCCAAACAGGATATTGGCGACTGCCGTGCCCATCTCCTGGCCGCCGTGCGCCGTATAGAGAATCGCCGGCACAAGCTCGGCAAGTTCGCCCAGCGCGAACGGGTAGCTGCCGACGATCACGACGACCGTGCGCGGATTGGCTTCGTGTACGGCACGGATCAGCTGTTCCTGGCTCGGCGGGAGCTTGAGCGACGGACGGTCGATCTCTTCCTTGCCGTTGATATAAGGGCTGCTGCCGACACACACGATCGCGACATCGCTCTGCCTGGCCGCTTCGGCGGCCTGCTCGGTCCCGCTGCGCACCGTCTGCACAAGCAGTACGGCGGCATCGTCTTCGCGCCGCGCGGCAAGAGCGCGCAGCGTGCGCCGTCCTGCGGATGCCGCAGACGCTCCTTCATGCCTCGGCGTATCGCCGACCGGATCCTTCTCAGACCAGCCGAGCGGTTGGCCGTTCCATTGGCGCAGCTTCGCTCCTCCGTCCGGTTCTTCCTGCAGATCGAACAATTCTTTGACGAACCATCCTCCGACCTTCTCCGCCGAAGCCGACACTGGCTTGTCTTCCTCTGCATGAACGAATCTGCCGTTGGCATGGGCTTGAAGCGTATGCTGCCCCCAGCCCCAGCGGGTCAATTCAAACAGCGAAGCGTCGCGGCCGCCCGGCTGCCGATCTTCCGCAGGATCGGCCTGCTTGCCGCCGGGAGCGATGCCCGCCTGGGCCTGTGCGCCGTGTTCGCCGCTGCGCAGCGCAAGCACGCCGTCTTCGCCAGGCTGAACGGCGAGCACGCTGCCGTCTGCCGCATCCACCAGCCGCACCGTATCGCTGCCTTCGACATAGCGCACGCGGCCCGCTTCGCCGCGCTCTGCCGCCTGAACACTGCCGGACCCGACTTGGCCGGACGCGGCCCGAACGCCCAGCCAGCGCTCCGCTTCGTCAAAAGCGCTCAGCGCTTCGTTCGCTTCCCGAACCGTCCGCGCCGCGTCGGTACGCTGCGCACGCTCCCTGACGGATCCGGCCGTGCGGCCGCTTTCGGACCGCTCCTCTCCCGCGGCGGTACCCGCCGGATCCGCTTCCGCTTCGCTCTCCGCCGGGATCTCCGCATCCAGCTTCGCCCGGATGCCGTCGAGGATCGACACGCGGTACGGCAGCGTGCCGCTGTACCAATCCGTCCAGACCGCATCGGCCGTCGGTCCAACGACGGCTGCGCCGGATACCTCCGCGCGCCGCAGCGGCAGAATCCCGTCGTTCTTCAGCAGCACGACGGACTGCTCCGCCGCACGCTGCGCGAGCTCGGCGTGTTCCGGTGCGCACAGTATCGATTCCGGAATCCGCGCATAGGGATTGGCGTCTTCCGGATCGAACTGCCCGAGCCGGAACCGGATCCGGAAGACATTGACCAGCGCGCGGTCGAGGTCTTCTTCGCCGATCAGGCGTCGCGCAAGCGCTTCGCGAACAGCCGCGATCACAAGCGCCGGTTCGTCGGTCAGACTGTCGACGCCGGCCAGAAGCGCGCCCGCCGCGGACTCGGCATGCGAATCATGATACTTGTGGAAATTCACCGTCTGCGACAGGTCCCCTCCGTCGCATACCACAAAACCGTCCATCTTCCATTCCTCTTTGACGAACCGCCGGACATAAGGACTTTCGATCGCCGGCGTTCCGTTGATCGAATTGTAGGCGGTCATCATCGACAGCGCACCGCCTTCCTCGAACGGAATCCGGAACGCTTCGAGATAATATTCGCGCATATTGCGCGGCGTGACGCTGGATGAGCCGTCCAGTCGGCCGACTTCGTTGTTGTTGGCGAAGAAATGCTTGAGCGTCGCGACCATTTTAAGATAAAACGGGTGATCGCCCTGCATCCCGCGCGCAAGCGATGCCGTCAGTTTGCCCGTGAGATGCGGATCTTCGCCGTAAGCTTCTTCCGTTCGTCCCCAGAGCGGATTCCGCTCCATATCAACCGTCGGCGCCCACAGCGTCAAGCCGTGCGTTTCCGGGTCGCTTCGGTGATAAGCGCGAGCTTCGTTGCCGATAACCGAGCCGATCTCTTGCAGCAGTTCCTTGTTCCAGGTCGAAGACAATCCGATCGGCTGCGGGAATACCGTCGCCGCGCCTTTCCAGGCCACGCCGTGCGCCGCTTCCCCTCCGATGCTGTAAGCCCGAACGCCGAGCCGTTCTACCGCAGCCTGCCGCGTCGGCAGGAGCGTCAGCTTTTCTTCAAGCGTGAACCGGGCAACCAGGTCGCGCACCCGTTCTTCCACGGACTGCCGATGATCCAAATATAAAGGCGTCATTTTTTACCTCCTCCAAATAAAGCGTTCTCAGGATTGGATAAGCCAAACGGGGTAAAGCTTCTCCCCGGTTCGGAAAGAAGCTTTACCCCTATACTTGACTTGGTACTTACAGCTTAACCGTTACGCTGCCGCCGGCAGGCGTCAGCAGAAGACCCTGCTCGCCGGCTTCATGCGAAGCGCCGTCCACGCCGGACACTTCGGAAATGCCGCGCAGGACGAGCTTGACGTTTTTGCCGCCCGAAACGCTGATCTTGATCTCATTGCCGCTGCGTACGGCCGAGGCTTCGACGACCGCCTTCGCGTCGAGACCGATGATGTTCACGGAAGCGGTCTTGCCGTCTTCCAGATCGAACAGATGCAGCGTCACGCCGTCGGCGTAGTCGTAGTCCGGTTTGCCGTCCTGGCTGCCGACAGCCAGCAGCGTACCTTCTCTGACGAAGACCGGCAGGCTCATGAAGTCGTAGTTTTCGCTGTACCAGCGTCCGCCCTGCTTCGTCTGGCCGTCCAACAGGCCTGTCCATTTGCCCGCAGGCAGATAATAGGTCACGTCGCCCTGCTCGTTGAAGATCGGAGCCACGAGAATCGAATCGCCGAACATGTACTGGAGATCCAGCGGTCCGCAGGTCGGATCTTCCGGGAACTCCAGGAACATCGGACGCATCATCGGAATGCCGCGTTCCGCCGATTCCGCAGCCTGGTTGAACAGGTACGGCATGAGCGAATTTTTGAGCTTCGTGAACTTGCGCAGCACGTCGACCGCTTCGTCGTCGAACAGCCAAGGCACGCGGTACGAGTCGCTGCCGTGCAGGCGGCTGTGCGAAGACAGCAGGCCGAACTGCACCCAGCGTTTGTATACGTCGGCCGGAGCCGTCTGCTCGAAGCCGGAGATATCGTGCGACCAGAAGCTGAAGCCGGATACGCCGAGCGACAAGCCGCCGCGCAGGCTTTCCGCCATCGACTCGTACGTCGACGAGCAGTCGCCGCCCCAGTGAACCGGAAACTGCTGGCCGCCGACCGTAGCCGAACGGGCGAACAGCGCCGCTTCGTTTTTGCCGAGTTTGTTCTCCAACACTTCGAAGACCGCTTTATTGTATTGGAACGTGTAATAATTGTGCATTTTGACCGGATCGGAACCGTCGAAGTATACGACGTCTTCCACCGGGATTCTTTCGCCGAAGTCGGTCTTGAAGCAGTCTACGCCCTGATCGACCAGTTCTTCGAGCTTACCCTGATACCATTTCACCGCGGCCGGGTTCGTGAAGTCCACGATGCCCATGCCCGCCTGCCACATGTCCCACTGCCAGACGCTGCCGTCTTTGCGTTTGAGCAGGTAGCCGTTTTCCATGCCTTCTTCGAACAGGACGGATTTCTCCGCGATGTACGGGTTGATCCAGACGCAGATTTTCAGTCCTTTGTCCTTGAGGCGCTTGAGCAGTCCCGCAGGGTCGGGGAACACGTCTTTGTCCCATTCGAAATCCGTCCACTGGTATTCTTTCATCCAGAAGCAGTCGAAGTGGAACACGGACAGCGGCAGGTCGCGCTCGCTCATGCCGTCGACGAAATGGTTGACCGTTTCTTCGTCGTAGTTCGTGGTAAACGAAGTCGTCAGCCACAAACCGAACGTCCAGGCCGGCGGGAGCGCCGGTTTGCCGGTCAGCTTCGTGAAGTTATCGAGGACGTCTTTCGGATTTTCGCCGCCGATGATGAAATATTCCAACGTTTCGCCTTCTACGCTGAACTGCACTTTCGACACGTTTTCCGAAGCCACTTCGAACGAGACTTTTTCCGGATGGTTGACGAATACGCCGTAGCCTTTGTTCGAGATATAGAACGGAATGTTTTTGTAGGACTGCTCGCTGCTCGTGCCGCCGTCTTCATTCCAGATATCGACCGTTTGGCCGTTTTTCACGAACGGGGTGAAGCGCTCGCCCAGACCGTATACGTATTCGCCCATGCCCAGATCGAGCTGCTCGCGGAAGTAGGTTTTGCCTTGGGCTTTGTTCTCGATATGCGCCGCACGGCGGAACGCGCTGCCGGTCAGGCGGCGGCTGCCGTAATGGAACTCGCTGGCGAAGCCCGTATTGCGGTTGATGCTGACTTTGAGCTCGCCGCTTTGCAGCGCCAGCAGCTCTTCGTTATTGGTAATCTGCACGTTCGTCTCGGATCCGTACAGTTCGAATTCGGGAGTCTGTTTCACGCCGCCGGCGTGACGGTTCAAGCGAACGCGGATGACGTTCGGCATCGGCGAGCTGTAGGTCGCTTTGAGCAGCGTCGCATTCAGCGTGTCGCCCCGTTTTTCCACTTTTTTTGTTGCCGCATAGACCGTGAAGGAATCGTCCTTCTGTACCACGTCGCGGATGTCGACCGGATTCTGCAGGTTGTATCCGTCGCGGACCATCCAATATCCATCGGTAAATTTCATGCGTATAAAGCCCCCTTGAAATTGTCGAATGCCCTCGGCGCCGTTGTATGATCGCCGTGACTACATATATAATGATATTGATCTTTAAGTGAATTTTCTTCCGTTATTTTGATCTAAAGTATCGTTATTTTGATATTTTCTATCCCGCCCCTCTCTTAATGACCACAATTTGGAAACGATTTCATATTTGACGGTGTTCGATACGTTTTCCGCTGCGCGTCGCACCGTTCGATCGAAGGAGGACTTCTCTATGGAACGCGCTTTGTTAAAAGAAGAACGCATACACGGCAATCCCATGTACCCCGTCAGCGTTTACGTTATGGAAGATTTGGATTACACGACGATCATGGATTCCCACTGGCACGAAGAAATGGAATTTACGATCGTTACCCGCGGAACGATCCGGTTCCAGATCGGCACGGAATATTACGAAGTGTCGCGGGGCGAAGCGATGTTCGTCCACGGCGGCGAGCTGCATGCGGGCCACCGGATCGGCGACGAACCGTGCGCGTTCTCGGCGGTCGTGTTCGACGGGGATTTTCTGTCCAGCCGGGGTTACGACGCGCTGCAGGAACGGTTTATCGAACCTCTGCTGCAAAAAAAATCGCTCCCGCCTTCGCATCTGACCGGACGCGAAGACTGGGAGCGCGATATTCTGGGATTGATTGCGGCGATCATCTCGGACAACGAACGTTCCGTTCCCGCTTACCAGCTGATGACCAAAGCCCGGCTGTGCCAGATTTTCGCGCTGCTGCAGGGGCATATGCGCGAGAATATTCCGGCGGCTTCCGGCGGTGACGGCGAGAAAATCCAGCGGCTCAAAAGGGTTCTCGGTTATATGCATCAGCATTATCCGTCCCCGATCAAGCTTAGCGATCTGGCGGGTCTGCTGAATATGAGCGAAGGACACTTCTGCCGCTTTTTCAAAAGCATGGTCCATAAAAGCCCTGTCGATTATCTCAACCGTTACCGGACCCAGCAGGCCTGCCGGCTGCTCGAAACGAGCGGACACAAGATCGTGGAGATTGCGATGGAAGTCGGCTTCGACAGTCTGAGCTATTTCATTTCGGTGTTCAAGCAGCACCAGGGCTGCACGCCTTCGCAGTACCGCAAACGACTCAAAGCGGCCGCCGAGGCTTCCCATTCTCCGACGTTTGCCCGGATTGAACCGGCGGTCGGCGGCAGTGAAGCGTAATCGCCTGCTGCGAATGCCGCCTGCTGCGTTCGATTCCAATACGCGGCTGTCGGGATTGCCGAGCAGCACCGTGAACAGTTAGTCCCGGACCGGCAGCCGAACGCCCCGGCGCGAGAAGGCTTCAAGGCTGCCGCGCACGACCGCTTCGCAGTCTCTCCAGAAATCGTCCGTCGAGATAGGCTCCAGCTGTTCGCGCAGCGGCTTGCCGACCGCCTGCGGCGGCATATACATCAGGCCGCTCAGCGTCAGTACGTCGAACCCGCCGGGTTCCGCCGCCTGAAACGGAATCTGCTGGATTTCCCATTTGGGCCGGAAAGGCCCCATCGTGTGGGTTCGGTACAGCTTGCGCTTTTCCCGCTCCGGCGCCTGCATGATCCTGCGGTTATACGTCGTCGGAACGCAGCGTTGCAATACGCATCCGTTTTCCCCTTTCCGATTCGCTTTCGCTTTCGCTTTACAGGATGACGCTGCGTCAGAGTCGACTCCGACTTCCGAAGAAAAACCGCAAAATGCGTATTTCTCTCCAAAAAAAGGCGTTCGGAGTCGATATAGTTACGTACACGTTTATTTTTTTGAGAAATGGGGCGTTACTCATACAACTAAGAAGCATCAAAGCCAAAACCCTGCTCCTGATTATGCCGCTTCTGCTGGTCATTGTCATAGGCGTCTCGGGTGCCGTTATTTTCAAGTCGCACGGGCTGCTGCTGGATCAGACCGAAAGCAGCATGCACGAACAGCTCGGCAATACCCGCCAAAGTATCCAGAACCGGATTATTTCGCATGGCCGGGTACCGGAAACGCTGGCGAAGTCGATTCAGGGCCACTACAAAAAGTTGACGCTGGCGGATTACGACGCGGTGCTCGAAGATGCGCTGGAAGTCAATCCCGATACGTTTGGCGTCGGCCTTTACTTCGAACCCGGAGTCTATCAATCCAGCGCGAAATATGTTTCTTCCTATGCTTTTCATGAACAAAACCAAGTCGTCGTGACCCACGATTACAGCGATCCAAGTTACGATTACCCGTCGCAGGACTGGTACAAGATTGCCGTCGATCAAAAAGAAATCCGGTATGCCCCCGCTTTCTATGATGAAACGACGAAATCGACCATGGTCACGGCTTCCGTTCCCGTCTATGACGACGAAGAACGGTTCGTTGCCGTTGCAACCGGAGATATCAATCTGGACACCGTGCAAACGATTGTCTCGGACACCGCTGTCGGAACAAGCGGCTGGGCATTCATGCTCGGTCAAGACGGCACTTATCTCGCCGGACCGGAGACGGACAAGATTATGCAAGTCAAGCTGCAGGAAGATGCCGACCCGGCGTCAGCCGCCCTGGCCCAACAGATTCTGGCCGACGGGGAAGGCTCCGCCGTCTACGATTCTCCGGAAGGTCCCGTCCATGTGTATTTTTCCAAACTGGACCAGACCGACTGGATCGTGGCCCTGGCGCTGCCGGAACATGAACTCAAAGAAAAAATCGATGCCCTGCTGCTGCAAACCCTTCTGTTTGTGGCGATCGGCTTGGTTCTCGTCGTCGGAGTCATTCTGCTGTATACCCGCAACCTGACCGCGCATACGGCGCGGGTCAATTCGATGGCCGAACATTTGGCGCAAGGGGATTTCACGTATTCCATACCGGTGACTACCCAAGACGAATTCGGCAAAATGGCGGAAAACCTGAACGGTACGAGCGAGATGCTGAACAAAATGATGGCGACGGTTACCGAGCACTCCCTGCATGTTGCTTCTACCGCGGAAGAACTGACAGCCGGGGCGGACGAAACCAACACCGCAGCCGAAGATATCGCCCATACGATCCAGGAAGTGGCGGCCGGCGCCGAGAAACAGCTTACCGGAACTCGGGAAAGCGCGATTTCCCTCGAAGAACTGGCGGCGGGCATTCAGCGCATCTCGGAATCGTCTTCCACTCTCTACGAATCTTCGCAGCATACTTCGCGGCAGGCTGCGCAGGGGAACGAGATCATTCAGCAGGCTGTCCGCGATATGAACGAAGCCAACCGGTCCGTCTCGGTCACTTCGACGCATATGATCCAGCTCCACAGCCGCTCGATCGACATCGGCAATATCATCAACGTAATCAGCGGGATCAGCACGCAGACCAATTTATTGTCCCTGAACGCGGGCATCGAAGCGGCGCGTGCCGGGGAACATGGCAAAGGCTTCGCCGTCGTGGCTTCGGAAATCGGCAATCTCGCGGAGAAAACCAAAGACTCCGCACAGAAAGTCCGGGAAATTATCGAAGAAATGCAGGTGGAGACTGAATCCGCCGTAAAATCGGTCGAAACCGGTACCCAGGCCGTCTTCTCCGGTACGGCGCTTGTGGAAGACGCCGGCAGAGCGTTCACCGGCATCGTCTCGGAGATCCAGCAGATCGTCACCCAGATTCTCGAAATCACGACGGTGTCGGAACAAATGTCCGCAGGCTCGCAGCAGATCAGCGCCACCATGGAAGATTTGGCCCGGATTTCGGGACAGGCTTCGGACGCTACGCAGAACGTGGCCGCAGCCAGCGAGCAGCAGCAGGCGGCTATGGAAGAAGTTTCCTACTCCGCCAAATCGTTAAGCAGCATGGTGCAGGAACTGCAGAACCTGCTCGATCAGTTCAAGATCGCATAAACGGACAACGCAAAAAGCTCCCCGGAAGAACAGGCGAACGAATCGCCCGGTTGCTTCGGGGGAGCTTTTTGCTGCGGCCGGCAGCGGATTCTGCCGGCACGGCTTTTTTACCGAACGTCGTAAAGCTTCGCGTCCACGCCGGTCACGAACGGACTCGCTTCCCCCGCCGCGTACAAATGCAGCACATGCATGGCCCGCGTACAGGACGTATAGAACAGCTTGCGTTCCGATTCGCGCGAATAGCTGTCCGCCGACGCGTTGTACAGCAGCGCGGCATCGAACTCGACGCCTTTGGCGAGATAGGCCGGCACGATAACCGTTCCTTTCTCGAACGCCGGCGTATTTTTGGTAATCAGGCGCGTGTCCAGACGGCTCTTCAACCGCTTGTGCAGCTCGCCGCATTCGCTCTGCGTCTTGCAGATGATCGCGATATAATCGAGTCCGCGTTCGCGCAGATCCTGAATGTCCGCCACCAGCGCGTCTTCCATGCGGCCCTCTTCCGCGGCAGCGAACCGGCGCAGGACCGGTTTCTCGCCGCTGCGGGTAAACGGCAGAATTTCTTCGCCTTCCGGCAGCATCGCTTTGGTGAATTCGGTAATCTCGCGTGTCGAGCGGTAGCTGCGGGTCAGGCGCAGAACCATGCTTTCTTCGCGCCCGTACAGATTCAGCAGCGGATCGTAATCGTCCAGCGCCGAGTCATGCCCGTAGATCGCCTGGTTGAGATCGCCGAGCGCCGTCATCCGGGCGCGCGGAAACAAACGTTTGAGGAATTCAAGCTGGAACGGCGTGTAATCCTGCACTTCGTCGACGATCACGTGCCGGATCGCCGTGTTGGTAATAAATCCCTGCAGCAGCTCCCGCAGCAGCAGAAGCGGCGTAGCGTCTTCGAACATCAGCTCCGACTTGGCGAGCCGGTCAAGTGTCTGCCGCGAGAATTCGTGCCACATGGCCGGCAGCGGACGACCGCCGGACAGCGTCATGAACAGAATCTCGTCTTTGTACAGCCGGCGGTACATGCCTTTGACATCGACAAAGCGCTGGCGCTTGATCCATTTGCGGACCGGCTTCAGCCAATCGTTGACGATCATGCGCGCGGCCGCTTCGCGCTGCTGGTCGAAATCGTCGAACGTGTCCGCCGCTCCTTTTTGCTTGCGGCGCATGAGGTTGTAAGCCCGGTGCAGGGCGCTTGAGTCGAGCAGCTGGATTTGTTCGTCCACCCATTCTTCGTCCCGCTGGCTTTTGCCGTATTCGCTCACTTCCTTCAGCAGCCACTTGCCCATCTGTTCGATCCGGCTCGGAATTTTGATCGTCGGATCGAAAGCGTAGAATCGGCGCCGCATCGCTTCGGCCGACACAATCTCGTGTCCCTGGAAGCGGATCGGACGGAACACCATGCCCTGCTCCGACAAATATTCGCGGTAGGCGCGGATCACCTGCAGATAATCCAGCGACGACTTGTAGCGGATACCGGCCAGTCTCGCTTCATATTCACCGTCTTCCTCCGCGTCGCCTCCGAGTAGATATTCCAACTGGTCGAACGCGTCTTCGAGTTCGAATTCACGGCCTATTCGCCGCTCAAGGTAAGCTTGAAACGTCGTTTGAAGCATATTTTCCTCGCCCAGTTCCGGCAGAACCGTCGAGACATAGCTGTTGAACAGCGAGTTGGGCGAGAAAAGCACCAACTGGTCCGCGCTCAGCGTATCGCGGTACCGGTACAGCAGATAAGCTACGCGCTGGAGCGCTGCCGAGGTCTTGCCGCTGCCCGCGGCGCCCTGCACGACCAGCAGGCGGCTCTGCTCGTTGCGGATAATCGCATTCTGCTCCCGCTGAATCGTCGAGACGATACTTTTCATCCGATCGTCGGCGCTTTGACTGAGCACTTCCTGCAGCAGCTCGTCACCGATTGTCATCCCCGTATCGAACATGACCCGGATCTTCGCGTCGCGAATGACATACTGGCGCTTGAGTTCCATCTCGCCTTGGACGCTGCCCCCCGGCGTCCGGTACGATACGTCGCCCGGGGCGCCGTCGTAGTACAGACTCGAGATCGGCGCGCGCCAATCGTAAATCAGGAACTCCTGCTCGTTATCGTCCAGCAGCGAAGAAATGCCGAGATAGATCCGCTCGGCCGCCGCATCCGATTCCTCCCGAAAATCGATCCGACCGAAGTAAGGCGAATTCTTGAGCCGGCGCAGCTTCCCGAGCTGCGAATAGGCACGCTTGTGACCGAACTCGCGCTCGGCCAGCACCTGCGACTGCTGACGCATACTGGTCGACGTCTCTCCCAGATCGTCCGGCTCGGCAAAGTTCATCGTGACTTCGTCCCAGAACTCTTTGCGCAGTCCGACGACATCTCCGCGCATCTCCCCTACCTGCGCTTCCAGCCCGCGAATACGGCGGACGACTTTGTCCGTGACGTCATCGACGCGCTCCTGCTCCCGCTTCCATTCCATATCGGTCATATCCATAGGTTCATCCCCTTTTCATCTATTGACATCTATCTGGATCCATGTTATGATTTCATGTTGAGTATTTTCGAATTATTCTATACAGACAGAATATCATTGTACGCCTGCCGCCCGGGGAAATCAACTTTCAACCGGTTCCGCAAGGTGTTTTTTTATGCCCATTTTACCCCATTCTTCCGTCTGCCGCAGCTTTGGAAACCGGAAGTCATACAAAAAAGGAAGGAGCGCCGGACATCCGGTCTTCCTTCCCTTTTTTGCAGCCGCCCGTGCGGATCGCGTCTTCCCTTATTACCCTCCGGCTTTTTGCGTAAACGAATTTCCTCAAATGGTTTACGATTTGGAGCTGTGCCAATTCTTCGGATTCAGCCGCTGCTTCCACGATTTCTTGTCGATTCTTCCGCTGTCGCCGTAATGCTCGACCAGACGGTTCAACCGCTCCAGCTGATAGCCATAAGCATGGATTTCCGCGGCGACAATCGTCAGGCGCATCGTGCTGCCTTCCTGCTGCTGCAAATACTCTTTCATGGCGGCGGCGAAACGCTCGTTCTCTTCTTCGAGGTTCTGCCACGGCTGATCGTCGGGCTTGAGCTTGCCTTCGAACTTCAGCAGGACATGTTCGTGATATTTGATCATATACTCCAACTGCTCGTCGAACAGCTGATCCAACCGGAACGTCCGGGCCGCGGGAAAATAATGCTCTTCCACCGCCTGCACGACTTCGCTGCCTTTGTTCAAAGTGCGCAGCATCTGTTTGTAGACGACCAGATGCCGGCTTTCCGTGTAGGAAGGACGTTTGCGCTTGTGCTGATCTTCTTCGAGCAGATTGTATTTTTCCGTCAGCGACTGGATGGAACCTTCGAGCGCCTTCTGTTCGTCGCGAAACACGCTTTCCTTGATTTCGTCCGATACCGCGGTGCGCATCAGCAGCGAAAGCTGGTTGAACGTCGATTGGATCTGTCCGATAAACTGTTCTTTGGGTTTGGGAGGCAGCACCAGCACGTTGACAATAAACGCGGCAAAAATCCCGATCACGCTGATCAAGAAACGATTCAGGGCAAAGTCCCACTGACCCGAAGCTTCCATGACCGCAATAACGGTAACGAGCGTCAGCCCGATCGTGTCGGCCCGCTTCATCTTCAAACAGATCATGATCACGACGATACAGGTCAACCCGACGGCAATCGGCTCGCTGGACAGCAGCCGGCCGGCCGTAACCGCAATAACGGCGCCCAGGGTGTTTGTGAGCAGCTGATCGAGAAAATACGTCCATGATTTGTAAATGGTAGGCTGCATGGCAAAAATGGCCGCAATAGCCGCAATAACGGGCGGCGTCAGGTTAAGCAGCATAGTCAGGTATAAAGCCAGGGTGACCGCGATCCCCGTTTTCAGCATCCGTGCGCCGAAATTCACGCCGATTCCTCCTTTGTTCGCCTGCTTCGAACCTGCGGATGCCGGGCATCCGCCTCGCTCGTTCCGGCGGGTCCGGATCAGTTCCGATTCGCTCCATTTCCCATATTACCCGCTTTATGCCCCGACCTACACACCGGTTCCAAGCCGGCGGGCGGGAGCTGCCGGGCAGGTCCGATTCCCTAGTATAACCGTTCTGCCGGTATCCATGCAAAGCCCGGCCGCAAAAAAAGGGACCGCAGCGCCGTACGGCGCCTGCGGTCCAAAGTATCTATTACAAAGGGGGGGTTGTATTTAGAGTTTAACCACGAAAGCTTAAGACAAGCTGAAAAACAGATTTCAGTTATGTTACAATGAGTTGCCATGAACGAACGAGCGAAGGAGAAGTCCGCGGTGAGCCAAAAAACATCCATTTACGAAACGATCGAGCTGTGCCTGCTGGCCGGAAAAATCATGCTGCAAAACGGCGCGGAAACGTACCGGGTGGAAGATACGATGGTTCGGATCGCCACGGCTTTCGGCCTGACGGAAAGCCACAGCTATGTCACGCCGACCGTTCTGATCTTCTCGACAAGCGGCGAGCAGCCCGCAAAGCTGATCCGGATCGAGGAGCGGACGACCGATCTGCACAAGATCGCCGAAGTCAATGCCATTTCTCGCCAGATCGCTTCCGGCGAACTGTCCGCCCATGAAGCCAAAGCGCTGCTGCTTCAGACGGAGTCCGCGCCTTTGAATTATACGCTGCCGATCCAGATTCTGGCCGCTTCCCTGACCAGCGCCTGCTTCCTGATTATGTTCGGAGGCAGCTGGCCCGATTTCCCGGCCGCTTTTATCGCCGGAGGTGCCGGCTTCGCCGCTTCGGTCTGGCTGCACCGGGTCGTTCAGGTCAAATTCTTCGCCGAATTTTCGGCCGCGCTGCTTGTCGGCCTGCTGGCGCTGCTCTTTATCTGGGGCGGCTTCGGATACGAGTTCGACCGGATCGCGGTCGGTTCGGTCATGCCGCTCGTACCGGGCCTGCTGATTACGAATGCGATCCGCGATCTGATGGCCGGCCATCTGGTATCCGGCATTTCCAAAGGCGCCGATGCCTGCCTGACCGCGTTTGCGATCGGAGCCGGCATCGCCGTAGCGCTTATCTTTTTCCATTAGAGTAGGAGGAGAACCTCGATGTGGGCCCATTTTCTGACCAGTTTTTTCGCTGCGGCTTCTTTTGTCATCTTGTTTAACGCCCCCCGAAAATCGCTGCCGCTGTGCGGACTTGTCGGCATGCTGGGCTGGGTGCTCTATGTGTCGATCCGCGGCGAAATCGGCGAGGCCCCGGCAACCCTTGCCGCTTCGCTGCTGGTCGGCATCCTCTGCCAGCTGTTCGCCAAAATCTACCGGACGCCGGTGATTATTTTCAGCGTCGCGGGCATCATCCCTCTTGTCCCCGGCGGCATGGCCTACAATGCCATGCGCCGCTTCGTGGAGAACCGGTACGATGAAGCTCTTCAGATCGGCGCACAGACACTGATGATCGCAGGCGCGATCGCCGCGGGACTGGTGCTGTCCGAAGTTCTGAATCAGATGCTGCGCCGCCGGGAAACGGCCGCCTGAACCCTCGAACGTCCCTGCCAAGCGGCGCCGCCCTGCCTTAATAGGCAGGAACGGCGCCGCTTTTTGTCTATTCCCTGGTCGCTCGACCCTGCGGGCTCCGCACCAGCGATCTGCCCAGCCGGACCGCTTCTTCCGGAGCGGCGGCGCAGGAAGTCACGCGAACCGGCGTCGTTTTGAATCCGGGCATCTTGCAGTGGGGATCCAGATGGGGCAGGGTAGCCCGATTGACATTCTGCGCGCCGCCCCAGTGCATCGGAGCAAATACCGTGTCTTCCCGAATCTTGGACGTAAGGCGACTTCGCGCATAGAAAGTACCGGCCTCGGACTCGATCCGTACCCATTCCCCTTCGCGCACTCCGATTCGTCCGGCGGCGAACGGATGCATCTCGAGAAAAGCGGCCGCTTCCCGCGCTTCCAGCACGGGGCTGCGGTGAGTCTGCACGCCTGTCAGGTAGTGCGACAGCACGCGCCCGTTGGTCAAAATCAGCGGATAGGCAGGCGAGACCGCTTTGGTATCCGATACCGTCTGCGGCGGCGAAGAAAAGACGGCCCGGCCGTCTTCATGGGCGAAGTCTTGTTCAAACATCAGCCCGCCGCCTCCGCCTTGTTCGCCGCAGGGCCAATAGACGCCTTCTTCTTGGCGCAGACGCTCATACGTAATGCCGTAATAATCCGCGAGTCCTCCCCGGCTGGCCAACCGCAGCTCGTCGAAGATCTCTTCGGCGGATCGGAAGCGGAAACCGTCCGCGTGCCCGAGTCTCTGTGCGGCTTCGCACAGGATCATCCAATCGTGGCGCGCTTCGCCGACCGCCGGACGAACGGCTTCCCGCAGCAGGACACGGCCTTCCAGATTGGTCAGCGTGCCTTCGTTCTCCAGATACGAGGTAACCGGCAGCACGATATCCGCCAGCAGAGCCGTCTCGGACAAAAACAGATCCGCTACGATCAATCCGTCCAGCTTGGCCAAACTTTCTTCCACGAGAACGATATTGGGATTGGACACCACGGGATTCGAGCCCATCACCAGCAGCGTCCGGATTTCTTTCCGGTGAATCCGCTCCATCATTTCGTAGGCCGAGACGCCGGCTCCGGGAATTCGTTCGGGTTCCACCCCCCAGACCGAAGCGATATAAGCCCGATCGGCCGTATTCGTAATGGAACGGTATCCCGGCAGCTGATCCGCTTTTTGCCCATGCTCGCGTCCGCCCTGCCCGTTGCCCTGCCCGGTAATGGCGCCATATCCGCAGCCTTCACGCCCGATCTTGCCTGTGGCCAGCACCAGATTCAGGAATTCCCGCACGGCCAGATGACCGTCCGTCTGCTGTTCGACGCCCCGGGCCGTCAGGATCATTCCTGTAGGAGCCCGGCCGTACAGTCTCGCCGCCTGCCGGATCGACTCTTCGTCCACTCCGCAGAACGCCGCCGTCTGCGCAAGCGGCATCTGGCCGAGCGTCCGCTGCTTCAGTTCTTCGAACCCCCGGGTGCGGCTGTCGATAAACGTCTCGTCGATCAGTCCTTCTTCGAGCAGCACCTGCAGCATCCCCGCTGCAAGCGCCGCATCCGTGCCCGGCCGGACCGCCAGGTGCAGGTCCGAAGCGGCTGCCGTGGAAGTCGCCCGGGGATCGATGACGATGATCGAAGCGCCGTTCTCGCGGGCCCGGTTGAAATAAGGCATAAGCGTCGGCTGGCATTCCGCCAGATTGGTTCCCGCCAGAACGATACAGGATGCCTGCGGAATATCCGACAATCGAAAAGTCAGCCCGCGGTCCAGGCCAAATGTCTTGCTGCCGGCGGAAGCGGCGGCGGACATGCAGAATCGGCCGTTATAGTCGATATACTTCGTTCCCAGAGCCAGCCGGGCGAACTTGCCGAGCAAATAAGCCGTCTCATTCGTCAAAGAACCCCCGCCGTATACGCCGACCGAATCCGGACCGTATCGTTCGGACGAATCCGCAAACAGCTTCACCGCCGCCTCCATCGCTTCCGCCCAAGATGCCCGAACCAACCGGCCTTCGCGCCGAATCATCGGATACCGAAGGCGTTCCCGGCTTACCGCATGCTGATGCGCCTGCTGCCCTTTGACGCACAAACGGCCTTCGGAAGCGGCATTGTCGTCTCCCCGCGCGCGCAGTGCTGCTCCTCCTTCCGGCGTCGGTGCGTCTTCAAGTTTGATCTTGCACTGTACGCTGCAAAACGGACATTGGGTCTGTCCGGCGGCAAATGCTCTGCCGCCGGCCTCTGTTTCGGTTAATGGACTGGACATAAGCCTCCTCCTTCTCGATCGATTAATGGGAAACGGATTTCAATTCTACCTTCGGTCCCGGCGCGTCCGGAGCGGCAATCCGAATCACGTCTTCCGCCCGGACGGCCGCCTCCTCCACTTCCTCCCCCAAACGCCAAGCCAGTTCTTCCCGAAGCGCGCGATCCAGCAAAATCTCCCGGACGGCTCTCAGGCCAACCCGTTCGAACCATTCCCACAGCGCCTCGCCGTAAAAAGCTTGTTCCCGGTACAGCTGCAGCAGCGCTTCCCCGAACAAGATCGCCTCTTCCGCGTTTTCCGCGACTCCAAGCCATTCGCCGGCGCGGACCGGATGCTCCGCATGTCCGCCGGCGTAAAGTTCCCATCCGGCCGGACAGCGCCCCAAGCCGATATCCCGGACCGCAATGCCCCGCGGATCGTGCGGACCGGCCGAGACCGCTGCGTCCACGGCTCCGGGAAGTCTCACCGACCGCAGGCTCCGAGCCAAACGCGCCTCGATCCCGCGCACCGCATCCGCCGGTGCGAGTCTATCGGACGGCTCCTCCCGCGCCGGAATCAGCGCTTTACAGACGCGAGTCCGCTCCGTGTTTTCCGATTTGTCCGCATAGGCCCCGCTTCTTGTTTGCAGGTAATAGAGCACGGCCGGCCGACAGATTTCGCAGCCGCCTGCCCACTCCCGCCCCGGGATCAGACGAAATCCCCGGCCGGTCAGACCGATCGGCGCAGAAGCCCGTTCGCTCGGCGAAAGTTCGAGTATTGCCGCTTGAACCGCGGCTTTGAGCCCGGTACGGCCAAAAGGCACACAGCCGCACAGCGCTTCTTCCGCCGATTCTTCCCGACCAGACCGGGCACCCGGAGCGGAGCCCGCTCCCGATTTGGCGTATTCGACGAGAGCTTCCACCATCGGCCGACAGCCTCCGCAGGAACCCGAAGCTCCCGTAGCCCGCTTGACCTGGTCGGCCGAGGTCAGACCTTCCGAGATCACCGCCTGCATAATAGCGGCTTTGCTGACCTCGTTGCAGGCGCAGACCGCGTCGGATTCGGGCAGCGATGCGGCGGCCGCCTGCAGGCCTCCTCCGGCGCCCGCGCCGGAAGACAGACTCTCGATGGAAGCCCGCTGCCCGATCAGTTTCAGCAGCGAGCCCGATTCCGCCGTATCTCCATAGAGGATCGCACCGACGATCCGCCCTTCCCTCATCGTCACTTTGCGGTACAGACCGCGGATGCCGTCTTCGGTCCGCTGCGCGACTTCCGCTTGGTCTTCACGGATTTCACCGGCCGAGAAGACGTCGACGCCGGAAACTTTGAGCCGGGTATACAGCGTCGAGCCGCGATACGATGCGTCGGAAGCGCCGCACAGCCGGTTCGCCAGCACTTTGGCCTGTTCGTAGAGCGGAGCGACCAGGCCGTAAGCGATCCCCCGGTGTTCGGCGCATTCGCCTACGGCGTACACGTCCGGCATATTCGTCCGCAGACCGTCGTCCACCAGGATTCCGCGCCGGCTGGAAATGCCGCTGGCTGCCGCCAGTTCCGTATTGGGCGTGATCCCTACCGCCAGAACAACCAGATCCGTCTGCAGCCGTCCTCCATCCGCAAACAGCAGACCTTTGGCCCGGCCGAGACCGGTAATACTGTCCGTCGTGGTATTCAGCCGAAACCGCATGCCCTGCCTTTCCAATTCTTTTTGCAGAAGCCGGGCCGCCGTCTCGTCCAGCTGTCGGTTCATCAGGAAAGGCGCATTGTGAACAACCTGTGTGTCCATGCCGAGATTCAGCAGGCCGCGTGCCGCTTCGAGCCCAAGCAGGCCGCCCCCGATTACCGCGGCCCGGCGCACGCTGCCGGAAGCCCGGATCATGGCCGCACAGTCTTCCAGATTCCGAAACGAAATGACGCCGCTTTTGTCGGCACCGGGAATCGGCGGAACGAACGCGGAAGAACCGGCAGCGATAATCAGATGATCCCAGGGCAGACACAGTCCCGAAGCGGTCTCGACTTCCCGGTGTTCGCCGGTTCGGATCCGCACGGCCCGTTCGCCCGTATGCAGGGCAATGCCGTGTTCCTTATACCATTCATAGGGATTCAGTACGATTTCCTCGAAGGAAGAGCTGCCCTGCAGCACTTTGGAGAGCATCATCCGGTTATAGTTGGGATAGCGTTCTTCGCCGATCACCGTCATCTCGAACCGGTCGGGATCAAGCTTCAGAATTTCTTCCAGACAGCGGATCCCCGCCATTCCGTTTCCGATCACGACCAGCTTCGGCTTTTGCTTGAGCATATCCGCCTCATCCTTTCTTGCCTTTCAAGATTCGCCTGCCGAAAATTCAGGACACAAAAAGCCTATCTTCTTCCGCCTTAGAAAGAAAAATAGGCTGCGCTGCCGATGCAAAGCGGTACTCCATTGTACCGAATGACTATTCATAGATTAGGGGAATAGAAAGTTTAAGTCAACCTTTATGATAGTTTATCTAACATTAAAGTTATGAAAAAAGTAAATTTAAAGACTTTTAAAAAAATTTGAGTCAAATATGTTGACATATAAAACTTAAATTTTTATACTTTGCTTAGTCAAAGACCACACAACGCTGTGAGGTCTGCATCCGGCAACGAGGCCGCGGTTCGTTCTTTCTTCAAAGAACGAGCTGCGGCCTTTTCGGATTTCCCTACATTTTCAACCGACCTGCGAGGAGATGAGACAAGATGGAAACGGAAAAAAAGAGTTTTTGGAAAAGCGGCCACACGCCGAGTTTGTTGAGCGCCTTTTTGTACTTTGACATGAGCTTCATGGTCTGGGTGATGATCGGGCCGCTGGCCGTGGTTATCGCGGCCGACTACCCGATGGACCCTCTGCAAAAAGCGCAGCTCGTCGCCCTGCCGATTCTCGGAGGCTCGATTCTCCGGCTTGTGCTCGGAGCGCTCACCGATTATATCGGGCCCAAGCTGACCGGACAGATCGGGATGCTGCTCACCCTCGTTCCCCTGATTATCGGTTGGCAGTTCGTCCACTCGCTTGACCAGCTCTATATTGTCGCTCTGCTTCTCGGCATCGCCGGCGCTTCGTTCGCGGCGGCGCTGCCGCTTGCCGGGCAGTGGTATCCCAAAGAACACCAGGGATTGGCGATGGGCATCGCGGGGGCAGGCAACAGCGGCACCGTACTCTCCACCTTGTTCGCCAACCGGATCGCCCAGCATTTCGGCAGTTGGGAAATCGTATTCGGACTGGCGATCATTCCGATTACCGTCGTCTTCGTGATCTTCACTTTGTTTGCCCGAAACAGTCCGCACCGTCCCGCCCCCAAGAAGCTGTCCCATTACGCCTCCGTCCTGCGTCAGGGCGACGCTTGGGTATTCTGCATGTTCTATGCGGTCACTTTCGGCGGATTTGTCGGCCTCTCCAACTATCTGACGATCTTCTTCAATGCCCAGTACGGGCTGTCCGCGGTCCGGGCCGCCGACTTTACGACGATCTGCGTGATCGCGGGCAGTTTCTTCCGGCCTCTGGGCGGCTTCCTTTCCGATCGGCTCGGAGGAATCCGGATGCTGACGATCCTGTTCTGCGGGGCCGGCCTCATGCTTGCCTTCGTCGCGTCCATGCCTCCACTCACGGCTGTCGTGATCTTCCTCTTCGCGGGCATGATGTGTCTGGGAGCCGGCAACGGCGCGGTCTTCCAGCTCGTCCCGCAGCGCTTCGGCAGCGAATTGGGCCTGATGACCGGCATTGTAGGCGCCGCCGGCGGCCTGGGCGGATACGCGCTGCCCATGCTGCTGGGCAAGCTCTATCAGATGACGGGCAGCTACACGCCGGGATTTGTCTGCCTGAGCGGATTTGTGCTGCTTACCCTCGGCCTTCTCGTGGTTATGCAGCTCAGATGGCGTACGACCTGGGCTGCCGCAGGCGGACTCGCTTCTTCCGCTCCGGCTTCGACCGGGCTGCCCGGAAGAATCAACTCCTGATCTTGGCCGCTCCGGCATGTCCGTTGTTCGCTCGAGCGGCGGTATCCGTTTAGGCAGGACTCTCTTTTCAAAAAAGAAAAAACGGCGATTCCTGAAGTCCGCTTCAGGGATCGCCGTTTTTGGGCTGTATCTTCGATTAACTTCTGCCTTCGGGTGCAGGAATCAATCCTGCCGCCCCGCCAGTTCGCGCACCAGATCCGGCAGCCAGTCGTCCAGATTGCGGAACACGAATCCCGCCTCCTCGGCGCGGGACGTATCCATCGTCCAGTCTCCGGGAATACCGAACGGCGAGCCTTCGCTGTCGGGTCCTTCCGGCAGCACGATAGCGCGTCCTCCGGTTTCCCGGTCGATGACAGCCAGCAGTTCGCGCAGTCGCGGTCGGCCTGCCGAAGCGGCATTGAACGGTCCCGTCACGCCGCTCTCGCCCAGCCATTTCAGGAAATCCGCCGCTTCTTCTTCATGAATGAAACAGATACGCGCCTGCGTATTGGGCATAACGAACGAAGTGCCGTTTTGGATCCGGTCGATATGAAAATGCAGACGTTTCGTATAATCGTGGGGTCCGAGCACGATCGGCAGACGCGCCGCCGCCGCAGCAAACGGAGCCTCGCGGAAAAATACCGCTTCCGCCTGCGCTTTGCCTTCGCCGTACGGGACTTGGCCGACCGGACTCGGCGGAATCTCCATCGAGGCCGTATTCACCTGTTCTTCTTTCACCTCCGCCGAACCGGTTTCGTATACGGACAAACTGGAGGTCAGCACATAACGACCGACCCTGCCCGTGAAGACGCGGATCGCCGCCCGGGCTTCGTCCGCCTGATAACAGATGTTGTCATACACCACGTCCCAATATTGTCCCTGCACCGCCGCGGCAAGCGCGCTTTCGTCGGTACGGTCGACCCGGATCCGCTTCACCCGATCCCCGAACGGATCTTCCGTCGTGCCGCGGGTGGCAATCGTCACCGTATGTCCGGCTTCCAGCAGTTTTTCGACCAGCAGTTTACCGAAAAAACGCGTTCCTCCCAGTACCAGCATATTCTGCGTCATCCTGTAGGCCTCCCGTTCGTTGATCGATTCCTTTTAACGTGTAACCTGTTTCTGTCCGCCTTGAATCGTTCGAACTTCGGCAAGCGTCGGCAGACCTTCCCAATCGCCTTTGAACTGCGTCGCCATCGAACCGAGCAGATTGGCCCGGCACAGCGCTTCGTGCAGCGATTCTTCGCCAAGTCCCGTCGAGAGTTCTTCCCTCCGGTCGAGCAGGACCGAGAGCAGCCCGGAAGCGAATGCGTCACCCGCCCCGACCGTATCGATCAACCGTTCGACCGGGAACGGATCCGCGCGCACGACCGTTTCTTGCGTAAACCCGATCGATCCTTCCGCGCCCAGCTTCATCGCCACGACTTTGGGACCCATATCCAGAAAAGCCCGGCCGTAAGCTTCGATCTCCTGCGGACCGAGCAGGAATTCCGCTTCTTCGTCTCCCGGCATGAAAATATCGCACAGCGGAATCAATGACAGCAGCGTCTCCCGGGCCTGTTCTTCGCTCCACAGCTTGCGGCGCAAATTGGGATCGAAAGAAACCGTCAGCCCTTTTTCTCTTGCCAGCTCCATCAGTTTGCGTACCGCCGCCGCCGTGTGTTCGCCAAGCGCAGGGGTAATCCCCGTCACATGCAGATGGCCGGCACCCTGCAGCCATGTTTCGTCGATCATATCCGGAGCCAGGCGGCTCGCCGCCGATCCTTTTCGATAATAATAAACCGCCGGGTCGCCGCAGCGCTTGAAGTCTTTGAAATAAACCGCTGTCGGCGCCTCGGGGTCTCGGAGCGCATGCGATACATCGACACCTTCGCCCGCAAGCGTCGTCAGTACCAGATCGCCGAACGGATCGCTGCCGAGTCTGCCGACCCAGCGTACTTTTTTGCCGAGTCTGGACAGCCCGATCGCCACGTTCGATTCCGCCCCCGCAAGCGATTTGGTAAACAAAGGCTCGTACTGCAAAGCCCCCTGGTTGTACGATTGGAACAAAATCATGCTTTCTCCGAGCGTGACTACATCCACCTTGTTGTCCTGCATTTCCGTTTGTCTCCTCCCCGTACTCTCCGCCGCTTCGTATCCGCCGCCGCAGCCGAGATCCGTCCCGTTTTGAACGCGCTATCATCAAGCTTCTTCCAGTTTACGCGCTAAATGCCTTGCGGACAAGCGCGTTCGGTCACATCCGGCTGCTTTGGCGGGAGATCGCTCCGAGCTGTTATAATGAAGAAACCTTCGAAGAAAAGAGGCAAACCCATGGCATTCGGAATCAATAGGCAGGAACTTACCCGCTGGAAAGAAGCCGTGGAGCGCGGCGAGATCGCTTATCTGACGCATTTCTGGCTGCACCCCCGCTTTCCCGGCATCACTTCCGTCACGAAAGTCGGCTGCAGCGATCTTGGCAAACTGTCGGGCTGGTGTCTTCGGAACGGACTGAGCCCTGCCCATATCCACCGCCGCGACCGCTATCCGCATTTCGATCTGATCGGCCCCAAACAGGCGGAGATTCTGCGGCGCGAAGGACTGCTGGACCAGCTGGAACGCTTCGTGGAACGCAAACGCCTATAAGCGTATAGGCACCGCGTATTGGACGCCCGGGCGCCGCTGCGATAAAGTAGTCTGTATCACGCGGGGCTCGGGATTTCCCCGGCGGCGTTCGGCGCATTGTCGTCCCGCCCGGAAACCCCAGCGCCGGCAGGCGAAGGAAGGTTCTTATGCTGCTGTCCGTTTTGGCTACGATGTACCACGTTTTTCTTCCGCTGTCTTTTCCCGTGATCGCCGGCCTTCTGCTGCGGCGCTTCCGCGGGCTCGACACGAAACCGCTGTCCGTTCTCTCGCTTTATCTGCTCAGTCCGGCCATTATCTTCACCACTTTATTGAATGCGCGCGTATCCGCAAACGATGTGGGCATTACGATCGCATTCAGCCTGATCAACCTCCTGGCCATGTGGGCGGCGGCGGCTCTGCTCGGCCGGCTGCTGCGGCTGGAAGACTCGGAGAAAGCCGGACTTACGCTGGTGGCTTCGTTTACGAACTGCGTAAATTACGGTCTGCCGCTCGTTCTGCTGGCTTTTGGACAGGCCGGGCTCGACAAAGCGGCCGTCTATGTCGTCATGCAGATTATCATCGTCAATACGATCGGTGTGTTTTTTGCCGCACGATCGCAGTTTTCGGTCAAAAAAGCCGGTCAGGCCATGCTCAAGCTGCCGGCCCTGTACGTGGCGGCGCTGGCCGGACTGCTGCGTCTGACCGGAACCGAACTGACGGACGTGGTGCAGACGGGCGTCAATCTGCTGGCCGACGCTTACTCGCCGGTAGTGCTCGTCATCTTGGGCGCGCAGATGATCGGAGCGGCCCACGGCGAATGGCAGCCCAATCTGCGGCGCGCGTTCCAAGCAGGCCTTGCGCTGCGATTGCTGGCAGCACCGCTGCTGAGCTGGCTGATCCTGATTCTGCTCGGCGCGGAACCGCTGCTGCTGGGCGTCCTGCTCGTACTGGCTTCGATGCCGACCGCGGTCAACGCCGTCATCTTGGCGGAACAGTTCGGCGCTTCGCCGAAATTCGTCTCCCGCTGCATCTTGTGGACCACGCTCGCGTCTTTCCTCATGCTGCCGCTGCTGCTCGCCTGGACCGCGCCGTAATCGCCCGGCAGGAAGCTTCCCCTTTCGACCCAACCCAGAAAGAGCCTGTCCTTAAGGACAGGCTCTTTCTCATGACATCAAGCTTGGGCACCCGCTTATCCTTCGGTCGAAAAAGGAATATCCGCGTGAAAAGCGGTGCCTTCGCCTTCGCGGCTTTCGGCAAAAATCCGTCCGCCCATCAGCCCCACCAATTCCTCGCAGATCTTGAGTCCGAGTCCGGAACCGCCGTACAAACGCGCATGCGACACATCGGTTTGGCTGAACGCTTTGAACAGCTTGTCCATATGCTCTTCCGGGATGCCTATTCCGGTATCCCGAACGGTGAACCGAATCTGCTGTTCGCCCGATTCCGTCCGCTGCGGCAGCGATTCCGCGGACAGCGTGATGCTCCCCTGCTCGGTGAACTTCATCGCATTGCCGATCAGGTTGTCCAGCACCTGGCGCAGTCGATGCGGGTCGCCGTAGGTACGCTGCGACAAATCTCCGCCGATCGCAAGTTTCAGCTCCACACCTTTCTCCGCCGCGCGCGCACTATGCGTCTTGAGAATCGATTCGAGAACCTGCCTCAAATTGAATTCGATCCGTTCCAGTTTCATTCGGCCGTTGGCCGCGCCGGCCAAATCCAGTGCATCGTTGGCGATATTGAGCAGCGTATCTCCGCTCCCTTTGGCCAGTTCGAGGTATTCCCGCACATCGTCCGGCAGGCTTTCATCCATCAGTACAATATCGAGCAGGCCCAACACGCCGTTCATGTTGTTTCGCATTTCATGGTTGAGTTTTCCGATAAACTCCATCAACGCCCGGCTCTGCCGATGGGCGGAACGTGCCGCATGAGCCGCTTCTTCCTCGAGCAGCTTGCGATCGGTAACGTCGTACTGCAGACCGACAAACAGGACGCAGCGCCCTTCGGTGTCGAAGATCGGATCAATATTCAGTTCGTTCCAGAAAGGGCTCCCGTCACTTCGGTAATTCAAAATCTCCGTGCGTACGGGTAGGCATTGTGACAGCCGCTCCCGAATTTCCCGGACCGTCTCGCTGCGGGTACCGTCGCCCTGCAAAAAGCGGCAGTTGCGGCCGATGACTTCCTCGCGCGAATAACCGGTCAGCTGCAAAAAATAATCGTTGACGAAAACAAGCGGCTGTTCCGGATCGGCTGCGTCCGTAATGGTGACGGACGAACGAAGCTCCCCGATGATGTGCGTCCAGTCCGGACCGGACGCAGGCAAATCACTCATCTTTCCGTTCCCTCCTCTGATTCGCTCCGGCGAAACAGTTAAAATTCAAACTTTAGACAGCGTATCATACCGATAAGGTTTTTTGCTATCCCGACTTGCTTCAAGACACTAAAAGCGGTTCCCCCTAAATAGGAAAGAACCGCTTTTGATCAATCGTTCAGGCGCACAGCCCGTCCAATCGGCTTATACGTAATAAGGACGTACGCATACCGGCTTCGATACGCTGACCGTATTGCCGGTGAAGCTCAGGCGTCCGCTTTCTTGGTCAACTTGGAACACGGCAATATTGTTGGCATCGCGGTTGGCCGCAAGCAGATGGCTGCCGCTTGGAGTCAGTGCGAAATGACGCGGGTGACCGCCTTCGGTGGGAATATGCTGAACGAGCGTCAGCTTCTCCCGCGCTTCGTCGAACGCGTAGACCACGATGCTGTCGTGACCGCGGTTTGCTCCGTAAACGAAACGTCCGTCTGCGGAAAGCGTGATCTCCGAGCAGCCGTTCTCGCCCGTATAATCGGCCGGAAGCGTCGGTACGACTTCGATCTCGCCGAGCGAGCCGTTCTCGGCTTCATAGCGGTAAGAAGCGATCGTCGAGTTCAATTCATTGATAACGAAAGCGAATTTCCCGCCCGGATGGAAAGCCAGATGGCGCGGACCTGCGCCTTTGGCCGTCCGGGTATCTCCTTGAGCGACCAGCTTGCCGGCTTCGCGATCGATCGAATAGGTACGAATCAAGTCCAGTCCCAGATCCTGTACCAGCACGAACTTCTCGTCGGGACTGAAGAACGCGGAATGGACATGCGGCGCGGCTCCGTCTTCCGGGCGGTGAGCCGCCACATCGAGCAGTTCGCCGACATGACCGTTTTCTTTTAACGAGACGAGCCCGGCCATTCCGCCGTGATAACTCGATACGACCAAGAAACGGTTCTCCGAATCGCGCTGAACGTGGCAGGTCGTGTTCGGAGTCGTGATCGTCCGGTTGAAGCGGGTCAGTGTGCCGTTCTCGTCAAAATGGATCATCATGACTTCGCCGGATTTCCCGCCTTCGCTTTCGACTTCGCCGATCGCGTAAATATGGGAATGTTCGACATCCACATTGAGAAAAGTCGGATTTTTCAGACCCGAGGTCTGGTCGAGCAGCTTGAGGCTGCCTTCGGTTTCATCGAATTCGTACGTATACACGCCGCTTGAAGCGGATTCGGCATAAGAGCCGACAAATACGAACATTTTTTGTGGTTGGGTCATGTTTATTCCTCCTGGTCGTCATTCGCCGTATCCGCGCCGGACATGAAAAAGCCGTGCCTTCCGCGGATACGGCCCTTGTCTCCGGCGTCCGCCGACGGCTCGGCTTACCGAGCGATATATCATAAGTATAACTTAACACATGCGAAATCTCTACTTCTCACATACCCTTAAGACCTGCCTGGCGAATCGCGCGGTCTGCCGGCAGGCTTGCATTCAAAATGCGGCGAACCAGGAAGGACGATCGTTTGCAAATCCTTCGTGGTCGCGTTCGAGTCTATCCGTCAGCCCGATCGCCCGCTCCAGACGCTCTTTCCGGTGTTCGATACCGCTTTCCGCCGCTTCCGCCAACAGCGCAATCGCCCCGACTGCCGCATACAGACCGTACAAGCGCCAAAACGCCGGCTCCGGCTCCTGTCCGCCGTGATAGCCGAGAATTTGGCCGGTACAAAAAAGCGGGCTGGCTTGGCGGCTCTGCAGGCCCAATCCCGCAAACTCATAAAGGGGGTCTCCCCAGCCGAAACGTTCGAAGCCGATCACGCCCGCAAGCCTCCCCATCTGCACGATCAGATTCTCCGGCCCGAAACGACCGTGCAGGAAGACAGAAGGCCGGCCTTCGGCCAGATGCAGATCCCGGCGAATCTTCTCCGCTGCCGCTTGCGCTGCGCGGGTACGGATCCCGTACGTCTGCAAAGCGGCCAGTTCCCGTTCAACTTTGCGCCGGCAGCGCTCTCCCCAGGCTTCCATGCCTTCGGGAGCTTCGTAACAGCCGATTCGGCTCAGCGCTTCGCCCGCCTGCATCCCGATACGCAGCTGTTGGGGGTTGGGAGAAAGAGGCAGCAGCTGCGCCGCATCGGTCCCTTCGATATAGGAAACGAGCAGAAAGAACGGTCCGTCCGGCTCCCAGCGTCCGATCGCAATAGGGCGAGAGCAGTGTACGGTCATCGCCTGCATCCGGTTCAACGCTTCGTATTCGGCCCGCTTGAGCGCAAGCGAATCTTCGTCGAACAGCCGAAGCAGATATGCACCGTCGTATCCGTAGAAATGAACCTTGTATTTCCGGTCTGTGGACAGACCTCCCGTTACCGGGTAAGCTTCGATGATCTTGCCCAGAGGAGCAATCACCCGTCCCGGGAGTTCGAAAATTTCCTGATGCCTTCTATTCGGATCGTTCATTTCGTCGATGCCGCTCACCTCTTCTCCTCCTTTCCGCCGCCGCAGCTTCCGCATCCGTAATTGTTGAGATTGTGCTTGATTATACGCCGAATAAGGCCGTTTTTGAAGGCAATTAGAGGAAAACGATACGAGTTTTACGCAAAAAAAAGCGTTTTTCGACAAAAAAGGCGTCTTTCCAGAAAAAGACGTCGATCCGATAAACAGAAAAAAATCATTTGGGGTCGAAATTTGTCGGGTAAAGGCAAAAAGAAAACGAGAGACAAACCGTTTTCGGTTCGTCTCTCGTTGCTAACCATCATATCGGCTTTCCTATGCAGCGTCAACCCTTATCCGCATTTTCATGCTTTTCCGGTGACCCCGACACGGCGGTGCAATTCGCCAAGATGCGACAATACCCATTCGTCTTCGGGTGCGTCTTCCAATCTGTAATTTAACTCGTCGTGGAAATCCTGGATCATGAATCCTTCGGGCGCACTGCCCAGAATCTCGTCAAAATCGTATTCCGGCAGCTCGATTGTTCCCTTAGCTGCACCTTCGATCCAGGCAATCCAGTCTTCGAGCCGCAGCACGCCTCGCGCCCACAGATCAAACTGCAGACTCAGTACATCCTGCATCCGGTCATACTGGGCCGGTTCGGCGAATCGCCGACTCAGCGCTACCGCGTGATCGAACAGTTCGCCCAGCGCCTCCGCTTCGGCGGCAGACGGCTGATGTTCCAATCCCCGCAAATAATCCTCGACGGCGATTTTCTCGCCGCTGTCATACAGCATCGGCGTATTCGACAGCAGCCATAAGGTATGCTGAACGTCATCCTCCGCGATTTCTCCGCGCAGCGCGGCATCGATCCATTGCTGCAAATTCACGAAATCCCCTCCACTCGCTTTGTTCCGAACTTGTACGGCTTTGTTTACTGTCGGTTCTAACCGCCGGAACCTGCGCGCAGGATATTTTTGGCGCGCGCTTCCTGCAGCCAGCCCGGAAACTGTTCGAACAGACGGTCGTACAGCTCTTCGTCGCTCACCGTATCGATATCGTCAAGCGAGAAAAACCCGGCGTTATCGACCAGCCTCCCCGGCAGATCGTCCAGTTTGCGCAGGATGCCGTAATTGGCTTCGCCCAACCCGACGAACTGCCAGAATATCGGATGCAGCGAACTTTCCGTCAGCAGACGCGAAATTTTCTTCGTCTCCGATACGCCCCCATCGCTGAAAAAGACGATATAGACCGGTACGGACGGGTCCGAATCTTCCACCGTGAACTTATGAATCACGTCCTGCATGACCGCCGGTTCGTTATTGCGTCCTCCCGCTCCTTTGAACGGGTAGACGCGGCTTACGTAATCTTCGTACCCGTGCACGGTTGCCGGCTCTGCGCGCACAAATTCCAGCGCAAACATCCAGACATCGAGCATCCCGTCGTCGTCCAGACTGGCGGCAATCGCCAGTATCCGCTCGAATGCGCGCTGGACGGTTCCGTTTTTGTAGAGCTTGTTCATCGACCCGGAAGCATCGAACACGACGGCAACCTTCGCTTTCACCCGTGCAATCCGTTTTTTCTCCAGCGATACGGCGACTTTCTTTTTCAGCAGATCGATCCGTCCAAGCGCAGGCCGCACAGACGGCTTCGCAGCCCATTCGGAAGGAGAATCCTCGGCCGGAGACTCCGCTTCGACGTCGACTCCAAACGATTCCGCCAGCGGACCGAGTCCCCCGTCGAATCCGCGTCCGATCGAACGAAGCTTTACCGTTTCTTTATACGCGTAAATTTCGGCCAGCACAAGTGCCGCTTCCCGCCCCGCTCCGGACAAGGCACACACAACAGTCCGTCCTTCATATTCCACTGTCAGGGTTAACCCGCGGACATCCGCGAAGGTTCCCGGACCTTCCAGCACGGCCGCGAACACGAATTTTTCGATAGCGCCGGCTTGGATACCGCCCAGATCCGCTTCGAATACGGCCGAATGCTCCCCGCTTGAACTCAGCGTGACGCCGCTTCCCGGGCTGCTCGGCTGATTGTAGAAAATAAAATAATCGTCCGAAAGCACTTTCCCGTCCGGCCCCAATACAAAACAGCTGGCATCGGGCATCGAAGGCGCAGATTCCCATTCCAGCTTGACCCGGGCGATGCCTGAACGCCCCAAGGCCGTGTTCGCGCCTGCAATCAACGATTCCGTTTGTTCTCCCATTCCGATCCCCCATGTCCTAAGTTATGTACGTCCGCCCTCAGCGAATCAGCAGATACAGTCCCGAGCCGATCAGCAGCAGCGACATGCCGACCTGAATCCAGCGAATCGGAATCGCAAGGCCCAGAATCCGGCCCGTCACCTGCGACTTCCCGCGGCTGAGCGTCCCGTGCAGAAATTTCAGCCCGATCGCAAGCCCCGCTATTCCGGCTACAAAATTAAACATCCGTTATTCCCTCCCCGTAAAGACGGCGGTCGATCTCGCGGATCCAACAGCCGGCGGAGTCTGCCAGGATCGTCTCCCATCCCAGCAGGCGTGCCGTTTCCAAATTATTTTCCTTGTCATCCACGAAGCAGATATCCGTCCCCTTCAGCTTGGCTGCGGCGTATTCGAACAACCGGCGATCCGGTTTGTGGAAACCGGCTTCGCTCGAGACGGTAAAACTTGCGATATGCGGGGTCCGTCCGGCAAAAAGGGGTTGAATCCAGGCCGCCAAGTGGTTGCTGAGAATATGAATATCGGCCTGCCGGCTCCAGGTCTCCAGCCGTCCCAAAGCGGGCAGCGGAACAAGCGTCTCTCGGAGCAGCGCTCGGGCATGGGCGGGTTCGATACCGGGGCAGACATTGGACAGCCATGCCCAGAATTCGTCTTCCGTGATCAAGCCCGACCACAGCCGGCTTCCGACTTCTTCTTTGTAACGCCGGCGCAGCGTACGGCGCTCGATCCCGCCGCTTTGCGCCAACCCGCTCCAGAAACCGTCCAGATTGTCCGCGAGCACTCCTCCGACATCGAACACGAGCTGCGGCTTTGTCATTTTTGCGTTCTCATCAGCGTTCATGTTCCGATCCTCCCGCATTCATCCGGGTAAACAGAACCAGCACGACATACGTACCGGCCTGCAGGACGAACAGACCGCCGCCGAACAGCACCAAATGCCGAACCCATTCGGGATCGATTAACAGATCCCGCATGTCTTTGAGCAGCATAAGCGGACTCGAGACGACATCCCAACTGTTCCAGCGGATAAAACGCCCCATATAGATCCCGAAGCTCGACAGCAGCAGCACGGCGCCGGCAAATAGCGCGCCGGGCAGACGCCCGAACGCCCGAGATACGAGCCGGTGTACCGAATACAGCGAAGCTCCGGCAATCAGCAGCCCCAGCAGCGCGGCCAGAAGCATCGGCAGCAGATGGTGCCAGAAGCCGATGTCCCCCCGGAAGCGCTGCTGCGGATCAATCGGATAGCTGCGGAATACATGCAGCAGATCGGTCAGCAGGTAAGCCGTATTCGGATAAAAGAACAGCCAGAGCAGTCCTGTCCCGGCCAGCAGAATGATACGCAGCGGTCCGCGCCGGAGCAGGGACAGCAGATCCAGTCCGACCGCCGCGGCGGCGGGAATCCAGGCCAGGAAAAAGTTCCAGATCATAAACCGGTAAGGGCGGCCTTCCGCCGCGCTGCGGATATCGAGCAGTACGGCGAGGTCCAGCAGGGTCAGCAGCAGCAGTACCGCCCAGAGCACCGCTTTCTGCGGATACTGGAGCGGTCTGAGTTTGTTTATCATCGATACGATCCTCCAATGGGCTGCGGAGGATATTCAGTCTCCCCGGGCCGTCATATACAGCCGGTACCAGTCGTCCCGGCTCATTCGCTTGGCCTGATGCTCCGCGTCCGCGCAGGCTTTGATCCGCTTCGGATTCATCGTCCCGATCACGGGCTGAATACCGGCCGGATGCTTCATCAACCAGCCGAGCACGACAGCCTCCGGCGTGGTTTCCCGTTCGCGGGCCATCCGGGCGACGAGTTCGGCCGTTTTGCGGATCGGCTCCGGTTCGCCGCCGACATCGCGACCCGTAAACTTGCCCTGGGCCAGCGGCCCCCAGGCCTGCAGCTGAATATTCCCGGTTCGGCTGAATTCCATCAAGCCTTCGGAGAAATGGACATGGGTTCCCTGGGTCTGATTGACGCGAACCGTTTCTTCGACAAAATCGAGCCGTCCGAGTCCCATTTCCAGCTGATTGACGACCAGACGGTCCGACAGCGCACGCTCGATAAAACGGATTTGCGAAACGTTCATATTCGAAACGCCGAAATAACGGACTTTGCCCGAAGCTTTCAACCGGGCAAACGCTTCGGCAATCTCTTCCGGCTCCATCAACGGATCGGGTCGGTGCAGCAGCAGAATATCAAGATAATCGGTGCCCAGCCGGGCAAGCGAGCCTTCGACCGAAGCGAGGATATGATCGCGCGAAAAATCGAAGCGCGACGGCAGTTCTTCGTCGGCCAGACCGATTCCGCATTTGGATTGCAGCACGATCTCATCCCGCAGTTCCGGTCGCGCCTTGAGAATCCGGCCGAAAGCTTCTTCGGATTTGCCGCGCGTATAAATATCCGCGTGATCGAACATGTTGATTCCGATCGAGAGCGCGGCTTCGACAGCCGCTTCCGACAAGGCGGCGCGCTCCTCCGTCAGAGGGGAGTGATCCCACTCTCCTCCGAAAGGCATACAGCCCAGCACCAGCCGGCTGGCCGGAATTCCTCTTGCATTCAACGGGATCGTGTTCATTTACGCTGTTCCTCCTTCGGCCGAAGCCGTTTATGGTTGCTTGTTACCGGGTTCTTTCCGGATACGTTCCGGCGCCGCCCGCGTTTCGGGCATGCAGAATGTCCAGCAGTCTTTTCAGCAGGCCGATCACCGTGCCGGGTTTGTCTACCTGCACGTGATGTCCGCTGCCGTCCACTTCAAGCAGGCGGCCCGTTTCGGACAAGTCCTTCATTTTGACCGCCGTGTTGTACAGCGTGCGCTCCACTTCCTGCCGGACCGTCCGTCTGGTCGAAGCGGAAGGACGGTAGATGCCGGCTTTTACGACAGCCAACGGAAGCCTTACAAATCGCGAACCCGGAACGCTGCCCGTCTCGCCTACGAAACATTCGTATTCGCTCTCGGCCGCGGCCAGGCTCTCGGCACTGAATACGCGGTCCCACATGGCGTCGCTCGCCCGCCGCGGCAGTTTCGCGACAAACCTGCCGAAGCCCGGAATCCAGCGTCTGGCGGCCAACCAGGGAAGCAGCCCGATTTGGGCGGCATATTTGGCCAGACCATACAGCCGGACACTCAATTTCTGCCGCTTGAGATAAGGAATCGGGAAGGCTCCCCGAATCTCGTCCTCGTGCGAAGCATCGATCAGCACCAGTGCCGCGACATCCTCGGGATATCTTTCGGTATACAGCCGGGCGTAGAATCCGCCAAGCGAATGTCCGACCAGAATAAACGGCCGCGCAATTTCCAGTCGTTCGACGAGTCTGCGCAGATCTTCCACGCAGCGGTCGCTCGTTCGGGGAAGCGGACCGGGGTCGCTGAATCCGTAGCCGGCGCGGTCATAGACAAGCGTCTGGGTCAGCTCGGCTATTTCCGGATACACAAGCGACCATACCTCGGACGATACGCCGCATCCGTGCTCGAATACGACAGGCGGATATTCGCCGGCCGTTCCGGCAAGCACGGCATGCAGCCCTTCTATCTTTTGTCCCGAGGGAAGGGACGGGTCCCCTGTGACCTGCTTCTTCATCGCCTCTCCCCCTGCGGACGAAAACGGACCTGGATCCGCTCTCGTCATGTTGTGATTTCCCCTATTATACTACGGCCGGCAGCCGGCGACGAATTTGCCGACTGCCGGGCCGCTGCTTGGGGCCGGTAACGTCTTTCTTATTTTGTGCGCGGGGCAAACTTTTTGCCTGCCCGAGCGTCTAAAGAGGCAGCAGCCGTCCAATAAATAAGAAAGACAGCATCCGAAGTTCACGCAATCCGGGAGGTCATGATCCATGAAACGTTTTTCCCTGTACCCACCGCACCAAAAGCCCGCTGCAATCCGGCAGAACCGGCAGCGGATCCGATCCTTGCGAACCCCGGCGATCCGTGCGGGTCTCGTCCTCTGCATGCCTCTGCTTCTGCTGACGGCCGCACTGCCCGCTCCTCCGGTCTTCGCAGCCGGACAGCCTGCGGCCGAGAACGGAAACGTCCACCTAAGGCTGTCCGCCCCTTATTTCAAAATGCGTCCTAGCGAAAGCAGCCGTTCTTCCCTGGGGGTCAGTTATTACGAAAATCCGGGCACCGACCTAAACGTGACCGGCCGCAGCGGCGAACTCTATGAAGCCATTACCCCGCTCGGCGAAAAAGTTCACATACCGGTCTGGTACACAGAAAGCGCGGCGGCTTCGGCCCAAAACGCAAAACCGCTGACGATCCGGCTGAAGCCGGATGCCAAGCTGCATCTGTTTCCGGAGAGCAAGCTTTCCTGGCCTGCCGAATATGCCGAATCCGGGGCTTTATCGGCGCTCCGCTGGGGAGATTGGTACGGTATTTCTCTTCCGTCCGATCCCGGTTATGCCAATGGGACCGTTGTAAGGCCGGCTCTGCTGTGGGTCGCAAGCGCCGAAGTGCAAAGTGCCGTCCCTCCCGAAGGCGGGCTGTTCGCTGCGAATTCCACCTTGTCGACAGACAGCGTGCGCAGCTTGACGGAAATGTCGCTTACGGCAGGCGTTTCAAAGAAGCGGGTACTTGAACTGTTGGGCGAACCTTACTCCCGTTCGCCGCTTCCGCATCTCGGAACAGCCGGAACAGCAAACGCGGAAACACGCGGCGAATTGTGGCGTTACGAACGAAACGGCGCGCATTTGACGATCTCTTTCTCTTCCGGGGGCGCGCTGCTGGAATGGAACTGGATTCTGGCAACTTCGGAAGCCCCGCAGACGGGAATCCATTCCGAACAGCCTCCTTATACGTTCAAATATGAATTCCGAACGCTGCCGGTCGTTCCTTCCGTTTCTCCCGAACCGGTCTGGCAGTCGCAATCGGCGCTGGATGCCCAATACCTGCTGGATGCTTCGGATAACGTCCTGCTGGTGCGAAGCGACGATGTTTCCGGCGGCCATCCGCAGAGCGGCATTTATGCGCTCGACCGTTCGAGCGGCAGGAAGCTGTGGGAGCGGGATGCCGGAGGCGGCCGCCTTGATGCGCTTCCCGGCGAAGACGGACGTTCCGTACTTGTCTTCACCGGAGCCGATCCGGACCGAGAAAACCGGCCCATGCTCCGCAGTATCCGCCTGAGCGACGGCGCCGTGCGCTGGAGCCGGGAAGCCGGAGAAGCTTCGGATTCGCCGGGAATCCGGGTTTTCGCCGCCGGCACCGCCGCGATTGTGGCGCTTCAGCCCGATGGGGCGGAGAAAGGGATCTTGACCGTGCGTTCCCAGCGCTCGGGAAATCTTCTCTGGACCAAAGAATTCGCGGATCCCTATGTCGTCTTGAACGAAGGATCGAACGATCCCTATGTCCTGATCCAGCAGGGCCGCTGGATCCAGGCGCTTGACCCGCTCACCGGACGGGCGGTATGGAGTCTCAAATCGGAAGCGGATACGCTGCCGAACCCCTATCTCGATTCCGGGTTCCCGGCAGGCGAACGCAGCGGACCGTTCGCCCCAAGCAGCGGCGCCCGCTGGGTGACGCTCGGAAGCGACTGGATCCGCCTCGATGCGGCAAGCGGCGAAATTCTCGGACGCCGCGCGATCCGCTCCAATGAAGAAGTCGATATGCTCGGCAGCCGGTATCTGCTGATCCGCCGGGCAATGGACAGTCCGGTCTACGCGGAAGGTTCGCTGTTCGAGTCGACGCTCTACGATGTTCAAGCCGAACGCGAAGTCTGGTCCGTTCCGGGCCGGGCTTCCCATCCGCTGATGGATGAAGACGTCCTCTATGTGCTGCTGAACGGAATTCCCGCAGCGCTGTCGACCGAAGACGGACAGATACGCTGGAAGACGCAGACGGCGGAGTTTGCACGGGCGGGTCAGCTGAGTCTTTTGCAAGCCGGGGACTTTGTCCGGATCGACGGCCTTCTGCTGCTGCCCTACGGAAGCGACCTGCTCGCTTTCGATGCGCGGACCGGCAGCCTCACGCGGCGAATCGACGGGTTCTCCGCCGCTTATACCGAAAATAACGGACGCCTCGTTCAGAACGGACTGTTGAACACCGACGGCGAGACCGTCTATGCCGGCTCCGCGGACGGCCGTTTCACGGCTTGGACTGTCCAGCAAATCATTGCGGCGCTCCGCGCACAATTTTAATCCGGGACTCATCTTTTTTTCCGCGAGAGGCGTATAATGGAAATAAGACCTACCGCACCTCACCCCAAATTTCGAGGAGGGACCGTTATGACAGGCAGACCGAATTACTCTTTGTGGATGACCGAGTTTCTACTCAGTCCGGACTCCGTCAAAGAGCAGCGCATCCGAGAAGTCGAACGGGAGGATAACCCGGAGTTGATGAACAGTATTCGATTCCATCTTGCCTTGCACAACCAGGTTTATCTGCTTCGCAGAAGAAGCCGCCGCAGAACGGGTTGAAGCCGGGCAGCCGTCCCAGACATTTTTGGCGAAACGCCAAGCCGGCGTTCCGCTTGCTGAACCTGGTCCAACCGGACAGGTTCTTTTCTTTGCCCGGCCTTGTTTTGAATCTTTTTTGCGGGCACCGGGGAGCATGGCGTATACTGGGTAACGGAATCGAATTCCGAGGAGGAACAAATAGATGAATGCAGGGCAAAAGAAAGCGTTGGGGATCATCGGAGGCCTGGTCGCGGTAGTCGCGATCGTCGCCGTCGTCATTTTCCTCGTGTATGCAAGGTCCAATCCCCAGCAGAGTCCGTTCGGACTTCAAATGGGACAAACGCTGAACAGCGACGAGACCGGTGTCACCGACAGCGGGACTTCGTTCAGCCGCACCAAGCCGATTTACGCGATCGCCGATTATCCCGAAACCGGCATCACCCGCGATCACACGGCGATCTTGTCGGTCATTTCCGAAAGTACGGGAGAGGTTGTCCAGCAGCAGAAGGTCGAAGAAGACGATTCGACGCAGCAGATCCGGATGGACCTCGACAATACGAATTGGGAACCCGGCATCTACGAATTGACCTTCGCGCGCAGCGGCACCATGGTCGGTTCCATCAATTTTTCTCTGCACCAATAAGCGAAGAAGCGGCGCGTCAAGCCGCATGGCGGCAGGCCCGGAGATGTCCCAAGAACCGCCCCGGCGTCCCGCCCGTGACACGCATGCCTTTCCGGCATGCGTTTTTTTGTAGTACAATTACCCCCGAGACGATCGTACAAGGAGGCTTTTTTTTACCCGATGAACAATTACCGAACTTATTTCGAACAGAACCGCGAGAAGCATCTGAACGAACTCAAGGAATGGCTGGCTATTCCGAGCATCTCCGCGCTGTCCGCGCACAAAGGCGATGTCCGCCGTGCGGCCGAATGGCTGAAGGATGCGCTCGTACGCGCCGGACTCGAGAACGTAACGCTGAACGAAACGGAAGGTCATCCGATTCTGACCGCCGACCATCTGCATGCGGAAGGCGCGCCGACGCTTCTGATCTACGGTCATTACGACGTACAGCCGGTCGATCCGCTGAATCTGTGGGAGACGCCTCCTTTTGAACCGACCGAGCGCGACGGCAAACTGTATGCGCGCGGCGCGACGGACGACAAAGGACAGGTGCTGCTGCATGTCAAGGCGCTGGAAGCGATCCTGAACCAGGAAGGCAAACTTCCGGTCAATGTCAAACTGTGTATCGAAGGCGAAGAAGAAGTCTCGAGCCCGAATCTGGTCGAGTTCCTGGACAAGCATGCGGAAGCCCTTGCGGCCGATGCCGTTCTCATCTCGGACACTTCACTGCTCGAGCGCGGCAAGCCGGCGATCAGCACGGGTCTGCGCGGACTGTGTTCGATCGAAGTCTCGCTGAACACGGCCAATACGGATCTGCATTCCGGTTCGTTCGGCGGCGGCGTTCCGAATGCCCTGCACGCGATCGTCAGTCTGCTGAACTCGCTGCACGACGAGAAGACGGGCCGCGTGCTTGTGGACGGGTTCTATGACGATGTGCTTCCGCTGACCGAAGACATGCGCGGCGAGCTGGCCAAAATGGATTACGACGAAGAAAAACTCAAAACCGATCTGGGTCTCGATTCCTTGTTCGGCGAAGAAAGCTATTCTTTCCTCGAGCGTACCGGCGTACGCCCTACGCTCGAACTGAACGGCGTTTACGGCGGATTCCAGGGCGAAGGTACCAAGACGGTCATCCCCAAAGAAGCGCATGCCAAGATCACCTGCCGCCTGGTCGCAAATCAGGACCCGCAGGATATCTTGAACAAAATCGAACGCCATCTGCATGCCCATACCCCTGTCGGGGCCAAGCTGACGCTCGTACCGGGCGAGAAAGCGTTCGCTTTCAATATCGACCCGTCCCATCCTTTCCTGCAAAAAGCGGCGGACGCCTACGAAACCGTATACGGCGTACGCGCTTTGTTCACGAAAGACGGCGGCTCGATCCCGATCATCGAAGCGTTCTCCCGGGTATTGGAAGCGCCGGTCGTTCTGATGGGCTTCGGTCTGCCGGACGAGAATCTGCACGCGCCGAACGAACATTTCAATCTGGAGAATTTCGACAAAGGTCTCCTGACGCTCGTCCAGTATTTGAAGACGGTCCAATAAAGAAAAAGCCGTTCCCCGAGGGGAACGGCTTTTTGGTGTTTCGGACTTGTATAGGCGCGGCGTTTATTCGTAATAATACATAAAACCGATCGCTCCGGGTCCCGTATGCGTGCTGATGACGGGCGTCGTATAATCGATCTCGATCTGCGTGTATCCGGTCAGTTCGTGAATTTTGGCTTTGAGGCTCTCCGCCAGCTTGCTGCCTTCGGCGTGTACCAGACCCACGCCTTTGACCGTCCGTCCTTTGACGTCTTCGGCAAACTCGCGGGCCAGGTGTTTGACGACCTGGGCGTGGCTGCGGGGATTGGACTCCGGCGTATAGACCCCGTCTTTGAGGATGCCGATCGGTTTGATATGCAGCAGCGATCCGATCAGAGCTTTGCCGCGGCCGATCCGTCCGCCTTTGACCAGATTCTCCAGCGTGTCGACAACCACATACAGCCGGGTTGCCGCGCGCACTTCGTCCAGACGCACCAGAATCTCTTCCATTGTCCGCCCTGCCGCGGCCATTTCGGCCGCTTCGACAACCTGGAAAGCCAATCCTCTGGAAATATATTTCGAATCGACCACGGTCACGTTCGTTTCGGTCATGTCCGCCGCCATTTCGGCGGAGCGAACCGTTCCGCTCATTCCTCCGGTCATATGAATCGAGATTACGTCGTAACCTTCCGCCCCCAGGCGATCATACAATTCGACGAACGTTCCGGGAGCCGGCTGTGAGCTTTTCGGCAGTTCGGCGGCATGGATCATTTTTTGGATAAACGTTTCCGGGGTAATGTCCACCCGGTCCGTATAGTTTTGTCCGTCGATGGTAAAAGAGAGCGGAACCATTTCAACTCCGTATTCCGCCAATACCCGATCGCTCAGATCAACGGTCGAATCCGTAACCACTTTGATTTTGCGCATGCGTCACTCTCCTGTGTCCAATCAGCCCACGCCGGCCGCAAAGCTCGCAGACGAAGTGTTTGTTCAAGCTGTCCTCTCCAGTATACAGACCCTGTACAGCTTACACAAATTCGAAACATTTATGCTAAAATTTACTTATTTAAATTTTGACTTATCTTCGCCGGCCCGCTGCCGGAGCGAAGCCGCCTTTACTCTTCGACCGGCGCTTTATGATGCCCGGCGTAATAAGGCTGACCCGGATCGATGTCCAGCACGAGGCGGTGGGGAGGCGACAGCGCATACTGATGCTCACAGCGCCAGCGGACATCTTCGGTCGGCCCGAACGTTTCTCCATCTTGAATCACATCGCCGCTGTCGAACAGGTAATACCCCAGATTCGTGACCTGTTGGGCCACTCCGGTCGGCTCCAGATCAAAAAAATGGCACTGTACGTCGGGAATGCCCAGCGCGGCCAGTCCGAGGGTATCCATCAGCATTTCGTTTCTGCCGCTGCCTGTGCCTTCCACATTATAGAACCTTACATTCATCGCTCCGTACAGAATGCCGCCCGCTTCGATCGCCGTCAGATAGTCGCCCGGTTCCAGCAGTTTGTCGCTTTCGCGGAAATAAACGGCGTCGCACGGCGCCGTCTCCAGCACGGCGCGCAACGCGCCGGTCAGAAGTCTCAGCCGATCCTGGGGAGCCAGTCCCGAAGCCATCATATCGATCAACCGGACGGAGTAGCGGCACTGCGCAACAACCGCTCCCGCATCGGCCCAATGCCAAGCCTGCTGGATGGCGGTCTCGTATTCTTCGGCCGGACGGCTGGGCATCGGCATCAGCGAAGTCTGCGCGGGCATTTCGCCGTCGGCGAATTTTACCGGATAGTTCAGATGGAAAAAGTGCAGCATATCGGTCTCCGAGCGGTCCGACGGTTCCCAGACGACCAGACGGTCTTCCAGCTTTTGTTCTTCCGGCTGTTCGATCGTGCCCGTATACAGCTGCATTTTCTCGTAGAGGCGTTTGCGCGAAAAGTCGGGCTTCTCTTTGTACTTCAGCTCGATCGTGTACACGCGGGCAAATCCGAAGTCTTTTTCAGCCGCCAGCATCGCTTCGGTCTCGGTATTCATCCCGTCTCCGGTTTGTTCTGCCTCTGGTTCGTGCGGATTCGTCATATTGCGTTCCTCCTTGAATGGTCAGCTCGAATAATAAGCACAATACGTACGGTCGAAGCGGCCGGCCAGCAGATCCTCCCTGCGTATAAAATAATGCAGCACGCCCGCGTCTCCCCACATAAAGCCGATGTCGTCGTCCGATTCGATCTCCGCCAGCATCACGATATCGGCCACCTCGCGCCTCGCAAGCTCTTCGCTGCCCAACGTCAAGGTCAAACGGGCGATCGCTTCGTCGGGAGAGTAGGTCTCTTCGCAGCCAAACAGCGACAGCGCGGCCAGATACTCGTCGTCGCCGTGTTGGCCTTCGGCATAGCCGAACATACGGACCACTTCTTTTTTCGAGTCTCCCCGGATACTGAAACTGATCTCTTCGTATTCTTCCCAACCGTGCTCGTCGTCTTCGACCGCCTCTTCGTCCACATAAGAGTAACTCGGCAGCTGCAGCGAAGCGCCCGCTTTCAGCAGGTAGGGATGATAAGGCCCGAAGTCTTCTTCAAACGAAAGTTTTCCAGGAGCCGCGGTGCGCTTTGCGCTTCCCATTTCTTCCGCCGCCGCGTGCAGCACGCGGTGTTCGGTTTCCAGCCCGTAATCTCCGACAAAAAAGAACAGCATGCCGTCGGCCGGCAGGCGGTTCTCCGCATCCTGCAGCTCGGCCAGATTCAGCTGCAGCACGAACGACATCAGAAGACCGTCCGAATCGACCGGCCATTCCAGCGAATCCGGCAGATCCGGTTCTCCACCGACCCGCGAACCGCCTGTTTGTGCATACGGTTCCGGTCCGGTCTTCGTCCATACGACCGTTTGTTTGATTGTGCGGCGCAGATAATCGGCCGCATGCGCAAAACCGTGTTCTTCGATCGCCTGTTCCAGACGGCTGCGATTGTGCTCGGTCAGTCCCATCTTCCATCCCCACTTTCGTTCGTTCCGATTTCTTTCCCATTATAAACGATGGACAAGCGGGAAATCTAACCGACAGTCCGATCCGTAAGTGCTTTAAAGCTCTTACGGATCTCCGCGCTTCCTTCCCCCTTTTCTCCCGAACTGGTAAAATAGAAAAGTCATGTTCAAAAAAGGAGGTCCTCACTTGGAATCGTTCAGGCGCATGACGGCCGGAATTGCCGGCTGGCCGCGCAACGTCAAACTGTTTTTCGCCGCCAACCTGCTGTATCAGATCGGAGGCGGCATGTTTTCCGTCTTGTACAACCTTTATATTCAGGGAATCGGCTACGGCGATGCCATGAACGGCCGCGTCGTCAGTATCCAGTCGTTGGCGACGGCCTGCATTTTCATTCCGATCGGCTTGTTCGGCGACCGCTTGAGCCGCAAGATGCTGCTGGTGGTCGGAGCCCTGCTCAGCGGCGTCTTCTTTGCCCTGCGCGCCTTGGCCGAAGCGGAGCCGCTGCTGCTGGTTCTTGCCGTCTGCTCCGGTATATTCGCCGCTTTCTTCCAGGTATTGGCTATTCCGTTCCTGGCCGAAAATGTTAAAAAGTCGCAGCGGCTGGCCCTATTCAGTGCCTATTCGTCGCTGATGCTGGCCGCGCAGGTACTCGGAAGCATGGGCGGCGGCGTGCTTGCCGATTCCCTGCAGCATGCAGGTTTCGAGCGGGTAGCCAGCCTGCGCTTCACGTTGTTTGCGGGAGGGATCGCAACGCTTGCCGCTTTTGTCCCCATGCTGTTTATCCGCGAAGACCGCAGGCAGTCGGAACCGCCGAAGACTCCGCTTGCGGCGGGAAGCGGCGGCTCGGCCGGTTCCGAGCCGGCCGCTTCGCCGGTTTCTTCCTCCAAGGTGGACGAAGCGCAGGAGCGCAGCGGGCGGATCATCTTTTGGTTTGTTCTCGCCCAGCTTCCGATCGGCCTTGGCTCGGGGCTGGTCGTTCCTTACCTGAATCTGTACTTCACCAACCGTTTCGATGTGTCGTTGACCGCCATGAGCCTGCTGATCTCGCTTGGCCAGATCATGACGATCATTTCCATGCTGATCGGCCCGTCTCTGTCGAGAAAGGTCGGTCCGGTCCGTGCGGTCGTCTTGTTCCAGATGCTGTCGCTGCCGTTCCTGCTGACGACCGGATTCACGAACATACTGCTGATCGCTTCTGTCGCTTTCCTGTTCCGACAGGCGCTGATGAATGCGGCCAACCCGATCCAGTCCGCCGTCATGGTCGACCGGATTCCGGACAGCAAGCGCAGTCTGGCCAACTCGCTGACCCAGACGGCTTTTATGCTCGGATGGGCCAGTATGGGACCGGTGCAGTCTTATCTCGTCACAACGTACGGCGACTATTGGGGATATGCGATTACATTCAGCATCACCGGCGCTTTGTATGTCAGCGCTTCGCTGCTGTATTACTTCAAGTTCAGAGAACCGGGAACCCGCCGGGCGAAGACTGCGCTCCGTTAAGTCGGCTCGCTTTTCCGCCTGCCTGCGGGCCGGCCTTTGCCCTGCCGCCTGTTTCCAAGCAAAAAAGGGATGAAACCGAAGACTTTCGGTTTCATCCCTTTTGTTCGTGCATGATCGGTACGGCTTCGGTCTTAGGCTTGGACCAGAACCGGAGTGGCATAAGCGTTATCCAGCTTCCGCTGGCGGCGCTGTACCGCTTCCGGCGGCGTAACCGTCGGAGCATCCGGATGGAGAAGCCAGGATTTGACGAAATGAGTATCGGATACCTGGAACATCGGAGGCTCCTTCTCGAAGTCGATCTTCATGGCGTAGTTGCTGCGCAAAGCGAACGCGTCGCCGATCGGCGGGTGCAGCAGATCCGGAGGCGTGCCCGGAATGGCGTTCAGTTTCTGTTCGCCGTTGCTGTCGAGCGCAGGCATCGAGGAGAGCAGTCCCCAGGTATACGGGTGGCGAGGGTCGTAGAAGATCTCGGCAGCCGTTCCCATTTCCACGATCTGGCCGGCATACATAACCGCTACGCGGTCGGCCATTTTGGCAACAACGCCAAGGTCGTGGGTAATGAAGATGATGGCCGTACCGATCTTCGCCTGCAGATCCTTCATCAATTCGAGGATCTGCGCCTGGATGGTAACGTCGAGTGCCGTCGTCGGTTCGTCGGCGATCAGCAGCTTCGGATTGGCGGCAAGGGCCATGGCAATGACGACACGCTGACGCATACCGCCGGAGAATTCGTGCGGATACTGGGTGAAGCGTTTTTCCGCGTTCGGAATGCCGACCAGTTTCAGCAGTTCCAGACCGCGCGCGCGCGCGGCGGCTCCGGAAATCTTCTCGTGCGTGAACAGTACCTCGGTGATCTGCTTGCCGACTTTCATGGTCGGATTCAGCGAAGTCATCGGATCCTGGAAGATCATGCCGATCTCTTTGCCGCGCATTTTCTGCATTTGGTTTTGCGTTTTTTTGATCAGATCCTGGCCTTCGAACAGAATTTGTCCGCGTTTGTACTGACCCTGCGGTTCCGGTACGAGCTTCATGATCGCTTGGGACGTCACACTTTTGCCCGAACCCGATTCGCCTACGATTGCCAGCGTCTCGCCTTTGTTCAGATGGAAGTTAACGCCTCGGATGGCCTGAACTTCGCCGGCGCGCGTTTTGAATGAAATCGCCAAATCTTTGACTTCGAGAAGTCTCTCCATTATCTCCACTCCCTATAAAGCCCGTTCGCGAAGGAACGGGCGGTTTGTCGCTTTTCGCATATCGTTCTTGAGAGTTGTCCGCCTGGGCGCACGCCGCTTTTCCGAACGTTTGGGTCTGATTTGCGGAACATTGTTCCACGAAACCGTATATAATATTGTAACTGCTCGGATAACTGGCAGTCAAGCAGACATTAGATGTCAGGTGTCTATGCCCGAGAGACTGCGGTATGATAAAACCACGACGGAAGCAGCCGGAAAACGACGGCCGAAATCGAACCGATTCCAAGGAGAGATGTCCATGATAAACAAAGAAGCGCGATTGGCGGAAGTCCGGCAGTTTCTGCCGGAGTGGCTGGAACACAGCCGCAAGCAGGCTGATCTCGGAGAAGTGGCTTCCTATATCCCCGAATTGTCCAAAGCGCGGGCGGATGCACTGGGCATTCACCTGCTCGATCTCAGCGGCGAATCCGCTTCGGCCGGCGACTGCGGCACAACCTTTACGCTGCAGAGCATTTCCAAGGTATTTACGCTTATTCTGGCTTTGATGGATAACGGAGAAGAAGCCGTATTCGGCCGTGTCGGCATGGAACCGACCGGAGACAACTTCAATTCGATGCTCAAGCTGGAACTGGTCCGCCCGGGCATTCCGTTCAACCCGCTGATCAATGCCGGAGCCATTACCGTTTCTTCCATGATCAAAGGCTCTTCGCCGGAAGAGAAATCCGCGCGCATCCTGGAATTTTTCCGTCGTCTGTCGGGCGGAAGTGCGCTGCAGGTCAATGAAGCGGTTTACCGTTCCGAATTCGAAACGGGCAACCTCAACCGTTCCATCAGCTATTTTCTTGTAGAGAACGGCGTGCTGGACGGAGGCGTGGAAGAAGTCTTGTCCGTTTATTTCCGCCACTGCTCGATCGAAGCCACCTGCCGCGACCTGGCCCGGATGGCGCTTGTGCTGGCCGATGACGGCACCGATCCGTTGAGCGGCGAAGAACTGATTCCCCGCCGCTACGTCCAGATCGCCAAGACCTTCATGATTACCTGCGGCATGTACAACGCCTCCGGCGAATTCGCCATCAAAGCCGGACTGCCGGCCAAAAGCGGCGTTTCCGGCGGTATTCTGACTTTTGTCCCCGGCGCACTGGGCATCGGCGTCATCGGCCCCGCCCTGAACGCCAAAGGCAACAGCAGCGCGGGTGTGCACCTGCTTGAACGGCTCTCGCAGCGGATGGACTGGAGTCTGTTCTAAACCCCGATTCGGCGCCGCTTCTTTTGTCCGGTGCCAGCGCAGCCTCCCGGATAAAAGCGGGCCGGCCGTTCGCCTCTAGGAAACGGTCGTTTCCGCCCCCTTCCTGGCCTGCGACCTCGCTTCTCTGACCGCCCGGTTGCAGGCGGCCATATACGCTTCGGCCGCGGCCAGCAAAATGTCGCGGTTCGTTGCCGTGCCTCGATGCAGCAGGCCGCCCAAGCGGACGGTGACTCCGGCTTCTCCGGCCGATGTCTCGCCGGAAGAAACGGAATACAGCTCCAGATCCGCAAACTCGATCGGTTCCGGCACGGCGCTGCGGATCGCATCGACCGCCGCTTCGACCGGTCCTTCGCCGCTGCCCGTATAGACTTCTTCGCGTCCGCTGGCATTGTCGCGAATTTTGCAGGAAGCGGCCCGATGGGTGCCGCTGCCGGCTGCGAACTGAACTTCGCCCAGCGTGTACGGCTCGAGTGCCCGATCTACGGCCTGCCCGGCCAACTGCAGCAGTTCGTGATCGTGGACCGTTTTTTGGGCGTCGGCTTTTTCCTTGAATGCGGCGTAGAACGTTTCCAGCTGCTCGGCGTTCAGTTCGATCCCGAATTCTTCTACCCGGTGGCGCAGCGCATGGCGTCCCGAATGCTTGCCCAGCACGATCATGCTGCGGGGAATTCCCAACCGTTCGGGATCCATGATCTCATACGTGCTGCGGTTCTTGAGCAGTCCGTCCTGATGGATCCCCGCTTCGTGCTGGAACGCATTGCGGCCGACGATCGGTTTGTTGAACGCAATCGGCGAACCCGTCATCCGGCTGACCATCTGCGAAGCCGCGTAAATCTCTTCCAGCCGAATCCCCGTTGCAACGCCGAATTGTTCCCCCCGCGTGGCCAGCGCCATCGTCAGTTCTTCCAGCGAGCAGTTGCCCGCACGCTCGCCGATCCCGTTCACCGTTACTTCGACATGCGTGACTCCCGCCTTGACCGCGGCCAGGCTGTTGGCTACGGCCAATCCCAGATCGTTGTGGCAGTGGGCGCTGAACTCGACCCGGTCGCTGCCGCGTACGCTTTGCATCACCCGGGTAAACATCGCTCCATACTCTTCCGGCAGCGCGAAACCGACCGTATCCGGAATATTCAGGATCGTCGCCCCTTCTTCGATCACCGCCTCCAGCACTTCGAACAGAAATTCGTCGCCGGTCCGTGTCGCATCCATCGGCGAAAATTCGATTTCGTCCGCGAATCCTTTGGCGTAAGCGACCATTTCCCTCGCCAAGCGGACGACTTCCGCACGCGTTTTTTTCAACTGGAAGTCCAAATGAATCGTCGACGACGACAAAAACAGATGCAGCCGTCTGCGCTGCGCATCTTCCGTCGCCCGGACCGCCGCATCGATATCGGCTTTGACCGCCCGGGCGAAACCGCAAATTTCGACACCGCCGATTTCGCGCGAAATCCGCTGCACCGCCCGGAAATCGCCGGGACTCGAAATCGGGAACCCCGGCTCGATCGTATCGACGCCCAGGCGTGCCAGCTGGTGGGCCAGCTTTACCTTTTGTTCCACATCAAGCGAAGCGCCCGGCGCCTGCTCTCCGTCTCTGAGCGTCGTGTCGAAAATTTTGACTTTCCTTGGTTCTGTCATCTGGTTTCGCCTCCGATTGGACCGTTTCCGGCCGGAATATTGGGGTGTTTCACGTCCCTTGCGTGCATGTTCGATGTATGCAAAAAGACCCGTCGTCTCTTGGATCAAGAGACGACGGGCCTGGGCCGCCGCGGTACCACTCTCGTTGATCTTCGCGCTGCGCAAAGACCCGCTTGAACCCCCGATAACGGCGGGGCCGGCCGGTCGGCTTGAATCCGGCGAAGTCCGCTTTGGACTTCAGGCCGGAATTCGGCTTCCTCGCTCCCGGGCGAGTTCGGATCGGGCGAATACCGCATTGCACCTTTTCTGCGGCTCTCTGCAAAACGCCCGTCTCCTACTGCTCCCGTTCATCGCATTTCTTCGTATTCGATCGTTTCCGATACGCCTTGCTTCCATGCTTCTCCAATGCGGCGTACGCAAAAAAAGCCTGTCGTCTCTTGTTCAAGAGACGACAGGCTTTGCTGTCGCGGTACCACTCTCGTTGATTATTGCCCGCCCGTCTTGGTCTCGGCTGCTGCCGATTCCGGTTCGGACGAAGCGCAAATCCGCTCGTCGGCCCTCTCACGTGGGCGAATCCGTTCGCGCTTGCGTCTCCTTCACGGCTTCTCGCCGCATAGGACCGCTGGGCCCGACCGCTTCCGGGTGAGTTCATCGGTTCATGCCGGCTGCGTCGCACCTTGGTTCGCAGCTCTCTGGACGGCTGTTCCGGTTACTGATCCCGTTCATTGCGTTTTGATTTGGTGCCATTGTAATCCGGTTTCAAGAAGTCTGTCAACCCCGATTTCCCCTTGAGGTTCGGCTTATCAAGGATACACGCGGGCGAAATGCTCTACGGTCGGAAAAGGATCGTAATAGCCGTGCAGCAGCTTTTTCCACTCCAGATACTGCGGGGAACCGCGGAATCCTTCGGTATGGTCTTCAAGCTTCGCCCAGCGGACAAGCAGCAGATATTTATGATCGTCTTCCAGGCACTTTTGCAGTTCGTGTCCCTCGTAGCCCGGGATCTGGCTGATCCAAGTCGACGCTTGGCGGAAATCGCGTTCAAACGCCTGCGTTCTGCCAGGTTTCACTTGAAGCATGGCCGATTCCAGAATCATGGCGCTCATCCCCTTTGCGTTTACGCCAGTATAGCAAATTTCCCGTTTGCGTCAATGGCAGCGGGGCGGGCCCGGGGCCTATCGCGCAGTCTATGCAGAATCCGAACCCGTATGTCTTCAATCGCAGCGAATCCGTTCGACCCCGCTGTATAGGCCTTGGTTAAAAAACGCACAGTATACGTCGGGCATGGACAGCCGCTGCCAGAATTCGAAACCGAATTCCGGAGCGAATCCGTTCAGCATAAGCGTCAGAATATCGCCGTGCGTCCCGATCGCGATCCGCTGCCCGGCATGGTTGTGCAGCAGTTCGCGAAGAACGGGCATCGCTCTTCCCGCTGCTGCCCGGCTGCTCTCGCCGCCCGGCGGGCAGTAATCGAAATCCGCGTAACATCGCGCTTTCTCTTCCAGAAAACCGGCTGCACCGAGATCCCGACTTCCCGAGACGAGGCGTTCTTGCAGACCCTCGAAAAGCAGGGTCGGCTGACCCGCGGATTCGGCAAGCGGCGCGAGGGTATCGATCGCCCGGCGGTACGAACTGGATACGAAGATGCCGATGTTTTCCTGCTCCAGACGAAGCCGTATGTTCTCCGCATCCGCTCTTCCTGCGGCGGACAATCCGCGTTCCAATTCCCTGCCGTGAACATAAGGCGAATGGGCATGCCGGACAAAATACAGCCGGGTCTCTTCGTTCGGCGCTGTTCCGCTCATCGTTCTTCCTCTCCCCAGAAAACGAGATACTCCCCGATCAGACGCTCGACTTCGGCAATGAGCGGGTAAGACGGCAGGCTCCCTGCTTCCTGCCCGTTAGAGATACGGGGCATAGCCAGATAGAGCTTGCTCAGTTTGTGCCGATACGCGTGCGAAGGCGCACCTCCGTCCGCCCGGACGACGCGCAGTTCATGCGGCCGATAGAGCAGCCTCGCCGTCTCTTCGGCCGTAGCCCCGTGCTGCCGGAGCAGAACCAGCAGTTCTTCGTCGGTCAGTTCTCCAAGCTGCGAAGGCGGCAGCCCGCCGGCTTCGATCAAACGGATCGTCAGGGCTCGCAGAACGGCCGCCGGACCGATATTTTCCGCCGAAGCATGATACCGGGCTTCGTGCAGGACCAGCTGCAAAATCAGCTCGGCGGTGTCCGGATCGGCTTCGAGCCGGGAATCCGACAAGCCAAACCCGGACAGCAGTTCAGGCGCGGGCTTGGGCAGAATGCCGAACGCGGCCGCGCTGCGAACCCAGGAATCGAGGTGATCGGCATGCAGCGCCCCGTCTTGGCTTCGCAGCGGATTGGGATGGAACCCTTCGATCAGATCGAAGACTTCAACAAGGTTCAAACCGCGCAGCGCCTGTCGAATCTCGGGAGAATTCCGTTCTTCTTCCGATCGGCGATGATGGTCGAATCCTCCGATGCTTTCCAGCGCGTGGCTGAACGGACCGTGTCCCACGTCATGCAGCAGAGCCGCCGCCCGCAGTTCCGGCCAGTCCGGCGCAAAGTGGGCGATCAAGGCAAACACGCCCAGCGTATGCTGAAGCCGCGTCGAAGTATGCTGCGTATGCAGGGCCGCCGGCCCCGCATGCCGCACATAATGCAGACGGCGCAGCGCGGGTGTACGCAGCAGCGCGGTTTCCGCCGCGCCGAGCTCGGTCGCCGTTCCCCACAGCGGATCCAGCAGAACGTCGGAGTCCGCCATCTGTCCGTACCGGCCCTGCCATCGTCCATCTCGGACGGACATTTTTCCGGGTGTATTCATGTTCTCTCTCCTTCATGGATTTGTCTTGAATTGCATTCTTCCAATCCTACCCTTTTACTCGGCAGCCCGTGAAATGAAGAGGCGCCCACTGCCGAAATATGCCGCCGAACTGCTCCGTGCGCCTCCGCTGCTCGACTTCTTCCGGGCGCATCGCATACAATCGGAGTACAGGTCCGGACCGAATCAAACCCGATTGCCGAATCCCGACGGAAAGGAGCTGCGACGCCGTATGAAAAAATGGATCACGCTTGCCGTCTATGCCGCGGCGCTGCTGCCGATCTTGATCTATCGCCATGAATTGAGAGCACTGATGGAAGACGTTTCGCTCCCGGCCGCCGCCGGTTACGCGCTCGGGTTCCTGTTTGCTTTTTTCCCGGTGCTGCCTTACAAACTGGTCATCGGTTCGCTGGGGTTTCTGTACGGTCCGCTGCCGGGCGCCTTGTTGGCCTGGCTTGCGGTGACTACGGCTTCCCTGCTGCAGTATGTACTCGCCCGCCGTTACTTTCGGGAGCAGGGCCGCGCCGCACTCGCCAGGTTTTCGGGTCTGGAACGGATCGGTCTGCTGATGGAACGCCGGCCGTTTGTAGTGATTCTTGCCGCCCGCCTCGTTCCGCTGCTGCCCCAGGCGCTCGTAAATTTGTATCCCGCCTTTTTGAATATTCGCCCTCTCGTTTATGTCACGGCTTCCGCGCTCGGTAAAATCCCGGCGATGCTCGTATTTGCTTTTGTCGGACAAAGTTTGTTTACCGATCTGCCGAGAACCCTGACGGTATTGGGGGTCTATGCGGGGTTTCTGTTCGCCGTTTACGCGGGTTACCGCTTTTTTTTCCAAAATGCCGACGATTTGTCGACCCACGCCGATGGAGACCGTTAGACGCGTGTTCCCGTTTGCTTGGAGGGTTGGCGGGGTAAATGGAGAGTACGCAGGCGAAGCGGGAAGCTTTGCCGGAAGAAAGGGTGGAACGCCATGGACAAATCTATCGAAACCTTAAGCGAATGGTTGAACGGAAAAACCGGGCAAACTTTGAAGATCGAAAAAAAAGAGAACGGGGATACCGATGTCGTTCACTTCGAACTTGAAGATCTGGGAGAACGGCCCCAGGACAATCCGGTCGACGATTATCTGGAACGCGCCCTGCTGCTGCGCGGTTCGGGCCGTATCTTGAATGCCGAAGACGAATCCGTGCCGCTGCCCGGCGACACGTATGAGATCGTGCTGAACGATCTGGAGATTCTCGGCCAGGAAGAGAACCGGATCGCGCTCAAGAACGACCGGGCGGAGTACGAAGTAAGCCTCGACAAGGCGCAGGACTGACACTTCGGCGGATCAACATAAAGTTGGAAAATAGGTATAGTCCAAACAGAGGCTTCCCTTTAGGAAGCCTCTGTTTGCGATTTCGATTAACAGGGGATGCCTCCGTTCACATCCGTAAATCTGCCGCGTATTCCCTTACCGTTTGGGAGCGAACCCTTTGGGCAGGGTGCTTCTCCAGCCGCTCACTCAGACGCTGCAGGAACAGCTGGGCGTTCACCCTCCATTCTCCGGCAAAAGGCTCGGCTTCCCTGGCGGAAGGCTGCTTTGCGAAACGGCTCAGCCAAGATTCAAATTCCGCTTCGCTGCCGAATTCGTTTATCAGAACGGTTTCGGCCGCCGCGGCTAACCGATCGTCTTCGTCATGGACAAAGATCCGATCGGCGGTCAGCAGCCGCAGGCGGATAGCTTCCAAGATAAGCTGGCGCTCAACCGTACCGGCCCGATTCGACTGTGCCAGATCTTCCAGCGCATCGGCGGTATGCGCAGTGGCATGCGCCCAGCCCCGGCCGCTTTCCGTCACATAACCGCGCAGATCGCGTTCTTCTTTCAGAACACGCAGTACCGCTTTGAAAAGTTCTTTCCACTGCGTTTCGTCCAGAAATGGTTTTTCCCGCTCGGCGGACAGGATGAGCGGAAGCAGAAGCACCGAGAAAGAACGAACAAAGACCGAGTCGGTTCCCGCTTCTCCGATCCGATAGAACAGATGGTTTTCGTCCAAGGCGGTATCCATCAACATCCGCAGCTGCTCGGTCGCAAACACTCCGTCTTGAATCCACTCCGAAAATGAACCATAGATCAATTCATCGCGCAGAACGGGATCGGGATCGCCGATATGTAACAACATATTTTCGATCAAGCTTTCCAACTCTTCGGGTTTCGGCAGGCAAGAAGATTGGCGCAGCTCACCCAGTCTGTTATACAGGGCGTTTCTAGAGTTTTCATTTGTCAGGTTTATATTTAGCCCTCCTTTTCTTTATCTACTCTACCATGCCCCTGCCTCCTCCGCCCGTCAAAAAGCCCGCCGTCTCCCTCTACAGGGATTCGGCGGGCTCTATGAGAAGCGCTCAGGCGCGAATGTTCAAGAAATTACTTGGCTTCGGCTTGGTACATTTCGATCAATTCTTCGATTGCGGTTTTGCTGACCATTTTGCCTTTGAAGTAGACGAGATCTTCGGCTTCGCCCGTGAAGATGCAGGTCGGTGCGTATTTTCTCAAAATAATACGTTCGCCGTCCACGAAAATTTCCAGTCCGTCCTTGATATCGATGCCCATTGTTCTGCGCAGTTCAATCGGAATAACTACCCGTCCCAGTTCGTCTACGCGTCTTACGATCCCTGTTGCTTTCATTGCTATAACTCCCCATTTCATTTAAAATGATAATTGTCGACAAAAGATCGTCGTTATTCGATATTATTCGACATATTGTGCTTGCTTCCACTGTACTCCTCTTTATATATCTTGTCAATATGGAAATTTATACTACGGTAAAATTTTTTTATCTTTTTATTAAAATAAAAAGCGGGGCGCGTATTCGATGCGTTTCGCTTTCTTTTTGCGGGAATTCCACTCTGCCTGCCGCTTTATCGGTATCCATTTTCTATAATTTTCTGGAAAACGATTCGGAACTTTACCCAAACGGATATCGGGCCTGTCCGGGCATGCAAAAAAGCCCTCCGCGGCCGTCCGGTAAGGACGAACCCGCGAAGGACTTGAAAACCCTGGCGCACCTGAGGCGGCAGTCGGGGAAACGTAACGAATCAGGAAGCTCCGGTCTGCGCTTTGAACTCCGGACGAAGCAGATGGACGGTCGCGACCGACCGGCCCGATGCATCCGATTCCGAACGGCCCGTTTCGATAAAACCGACACTTTGATAGAAATCGTATACATCCGGCGTCTGTTCGCCGACGTCGACAGCAAGTTCGCCCCGCTGCGATACGTGATCGAGCAGCATGCCGGCGACTCCTTGTCCCTGATAATGAGGATGAACGACAAGCAGCTCGACTTTCGAACCGTTCATGGCGATAAATCCGGTCAGTTCCCCGCCGAATCGGCTCTGCACGGCATGCAGCTCCAACCGCTCAAGAATTTCTTCCCGGAACAGCCGGGCATAAAACTGAACATCTCCCGGGTCCAGATCGGACAGGGTCCGCCGAACCGACAGCATCCAAATTTCCGTCAACCGATCGTTGTTCTCTTCCGTGCATCTAATGATTTGCATGCGTACATCCTCCTCTTATCCAATAATCGGGTCTTGCTTTTCGACGTCCCAACCTTCCACCGAATGAGAAGACTCCTTCCGCCGCCGCTTTTGAAACCCTACCGCAAGAGTGCGAAAGAATGATATTTGAACAAATATAACACAAATTCTTTTATTCGTCTTGTGATTTTTTTCTCGACCTGCTTTTTTTATAAAAAAGCCCGGCTTAAGAGGATCGGGCGGCGCCGGCAGCCCATACGGTTTCAAGTAGGTTCTTAAACGCCACATTCAGCGGTCTTACTCCTTGTCCAAGGAAAGCGTCCGCTCGCCTGCCGGGAGTTCCGCTCCGGATTCATTCTTCCTTCCTCCGCCCCTTCTTCCTTTTCCGTGCCCCCGATGCCGGCCCTCGCCGGGTTCGCACCCTTCGGGCTTCCCATGCAGTTCAAAAACCTGTACAAACTCCCGAATAATGCCGTCTACCGCTTTCAGTTCGCCCGCGATCACCGGACGGATACTTTCGAACGCCGACTCTTCCAACTGCCCGGCCAGTGTGCTGCGGCGCAGTTCCAGACGCTCCAGAAAATGCAGCGCCCGCCCGCGGCGAAACGTCTGGGCTCCTTCCGAGCGGCCGCGCCGTCCGCTTTCTTCTTTTTCCCTACGGGGTTTATTTGCCGTTTCGATCGCTTGATGCTCTTGTCCGTCTTTGTTTTCCTCACGCATGGCGACATCTCCTTTTTGTATGCTGATGTATACAAATGTATTCATTCAAATGCACGTTGTCAATATTGGGCGAACAAAAAAGAGGCTGCGGCATGCAGCCTCTTCGGGGAAAGCAGAGATTCGATTCATCTTTTCACGAAGCCGTTTCGCAGTGTTTTCGGCACTCGCCGTGTTTGCAGGACGAGAATGTTCCGATAAAATCAAGCCGATGATCCGATACATTGAATCCGTATTCGCGCTTGACCCGCTGTTCCAGCTCGATCAACCAGTCGTCTTGAATTTCTTCCACTTCGCCGCAGATCGAGCAGATCATGTGATGATGCATATGCTCCCGGTCTTTGCTGCGCAAATCGAAACGGGATACCCCGTCGCCGAAATTCATTTTCTCCACCAGATGGAGTTCGGTCAACAATTCCAGAGTCCGATATACCGTGGCCAACCCGATCTCGGGGAACCGTTCTTTTACCCGCATATATACATCTTCGGCGCTCATATGGTCACGTTCGTGTTCAAGCAGAACGCGCATGGTCGCTTCCCGTTGAACCGTCGATTTATATCCTTTGGCGATCATCTGCTGCTTCATGGATTTAAGTTGTTCTTCTACGCTGATCAAGGGTTTCGAACCTCCTTTAGAACTTCCGGGCTGCTTATTCGCCGTTTGGGCGGCTGAAGCTGCTTCGTTTAATTAGAATGATTATAATTTAATAATAACGCAAAGCTGTAGAATGCGCAAAGATTTTTATCACACTGCACCGACAATCTTTTGGGAAGGCCTGCCGCTGCGGTCTTGGCGGACAAAAAAGCGCCTGGCGGCAAATCCGGAACTCGGATCCCGTGCAGGCGCTTGTGTGGATTGATACGGCTGCGGGCAGCCGCTTAAACTCCCGCCTCCGCAGACGAAGGCGTACCGACGGAACCCCCGGACTTTTTGGAGGTGCTGGATTTGCCGAGCGTACCTTTGCGTTCCAGATGTTTGCGGAACAAGAACATGACGGCCAGATGCAGCTTGGCCTGGGTATACTTGTACAAAAACCACGGCATCGCGGGCATATAATCGTGAATCGCTACGACGCAGTCGCTGGAACCCGGGATCATCAGGAATTCAAGACGGCCCGTATGGGCGTCTTTGGAATTGGCGAATATTCCGCCCGTGATCCGGTAGACAGCGCGGTCTTCCCCGCTTTTAACCGGATCGTAGCTCAATTCAAGAATCGGCCGGCTGAAAAAGCGGATAAAAACCTGCGTGACGCCGTCTTCGCTTTTATGCACCCGGATCAGCGGCCCCATTGCCCGACCCAGCCATTCCAGATAATACTCGCCGGCCCACTGGGCATCTTTGCCTTCGGGCAGCGTCACCCGCTGAACCGAACGAACGTCGGATTTTTGGGTGCGTTCCGCTGCCGACTTGGAGCTGCCGCCGGAAGACTCGCTTTTTTGAGCGGCTTGTTCTTCTTTTTTGCGTTTTTCTTCTTCCAGCGATTCTTTGGCGGCTTCTTTGAACGTTTTCTTGCCGTCGCTGATCCCTTCCACTTTGTTCTCCGGATGGGCGACCATCGGATGGATCAGACTCTCGATCAGCGGATACGTCATTTCGCGCGGCTCGCGGGTGATCAGGGTGACCCACAGTCTGGACAGATTGACCGTCAGCAGAGGCAGATCGATAAAGCGCCGCTTGACGCCCATCACTTCGGCCATCTGCTGCATCATTTCCTTGTAACTCATCACGTCCGGGCCTCCCACGTCGATCGCCCGGCCTTTGACTTCTTCGTTGCCGACGCTTTTCTTGAGTGCGTTCAGCACATCGTCCAGCGCAATGGCATGGGTCTGGGTTTGGGTCCAGCTCGGAAGGGGCATCACCGGCAGCCGTTCGACCAGTTTGTGCAGAATCGGAAAGGACGAACCCTGCGGTCCGACAATCAACCCGGCGCGTACGGTGGTAACGGGTACGCCGGACGACTCAAGGATCCGCTGGACTTCCAGGCGGCTTCTTAAGTGGCGCGACAAATTTTCTTCCGGTACGCCGTCGGGCAGAATACCGCTCAGATAAACGATATGGCGGATTCCGTTTTTTCGGGCTGCGCGGGCGAAATGATCGGCCAAGATCGCATCCATGTCTTCGAATTTGCCCTGGGTGAGCTTGGCCGTCGGCATCATCGAATGAATCAAATAAAAAGCGTAATCCGCTCCATGGAGCGATTCCAACGCATCGTCCATCGAATAGAAATCGCAGCTTCTCCATTCCGCATGCTCTTCGTCTTCATGCGAGCTTCCGTGACGGGAAAGGGCGATTACGTCGTAGTCTTCTTTCAGTTTTTGCATCAAATTATGTCCGATATATCCGCTGGCCCCGGTCAAAATGACCTTTGGACGTTCTTGTTTCATCGCTGTCGTTTCTTCCATGTGAACACCTTCTTCGTCTGGGATTTTCCGGGAATGACTTCGAACGCTCCTTGAGGCCGAACAAAAAAAGGAAGCGTGCGTTCGGCCGCCGTTGCTGTTCATTACCCGCTGGACGAAAAAATAACCCGCCATGAGCACTTTCCGTACGGGCGCGAAGATCCGCATCCGTGCAGGGGCTCATAACCGGGCCAAAAAAGAAGTTCATGGTCCAAACCGTACCGGGTTTAATCCGGCAAACCGCGGTAGCGGGCCGTCCGAAGTTCCCGCACGTAAGGAGCGAGCTCGGGCATTCCCGACTCTTCCGCCTGGCGGACCGCCTGTTCGATATCGTAGGGAATCCGCGCGAAAGTCAGATCGAACCGCGTTTTCTTCCGCTCGCCAAGGTCGCCTTCCAAGATTACATACGAGGCCTGGGTCGTATCAAGCGGATTGCCTACGCTGCCCGCATTGAACAGCAGACGGCCGTCCATATGCTGCATATAGGCATTATGGATATCTCCGTAACCCGCAATGTCCGCCGCGACCGGTTCGACGCTGAGGTCCGAAGCTTCGAATAAACTCAGCTTCTCCCGGTAATCGTCCCACGGCTGCACCCGTTCGAACACGCTGCGCGGAGAAGCATGGAACAGCCGCACATACCGGCCGCTTAAGCGAAACTCGATCGAAAAAGGCAGCGCCCGCAAATAATCGAGCCGTTCTTCGCCGAGAAGCCGCTGATGCCACAGCAGCGTCTCGGAATCTGTCGGCCGCGGCAGAAACTGATCCCAGTTCCCCCGGATCGTATGGCGGGAACGCCGGCGGATCAAATCCACGACAAGATCGGAGCTCGGCCCTTTGCCGACCAGATCCCCCAGACAGTAAATCTCTTCGATCCCTCGGCTGTCGATATCGTCCAGCACCGCTTCCAGAGCCGGAAGATTGCCGTGAAGATCCGAGAGAATAGCTATTTTGGTCATCGATAATCCTCCGTTCCTTTCTGTTTTTCGCTGCTCTATGCAGTCGGCCGATTAAAAATCGACACCGCGAATTTTTGCAAACACCTTGTCACTGACAAGCGTTCCGTCTTCTTCTCTCCGCCAGCTGCGCAGAACGCCTTCAAGGGCAAAGCCCGCGCGGACGGCAACCGCCGCGCTTCGCACGTTGCGGTCGTCGCAGCGGATCTCGACCCGGTTCGCTCCCAGTTCATCGGCGGCAAAACGGGTCAGACCGTGAACCGCTTCGGTCACCAGCCCCCGCCCCGCAAAGGAGGTACGCACCCAATAACCGATCTCGAAACGGCGCGCTTCCCAATCGAAGCGGTGCAGACCGCTTGCGCCGAGAATCCGCCCCGTTTCCCGATCCGTCATCAACATCATCAAATCGGTCCGTCCGAGAAACTCCAGACGTTTTTGCCGCATCAGCTTTTCCGTGGCTTCCGGTTCGGGCAGTACTCGGGCGAAAGGCATAAACGGAGCCAGTTCTTGTTGGCTTTCCCGAATGGCCGCATTCAATTCCGCTCCGTCGCCGGGACGCGTCGCCCGAACGATCAGCCGTTCGGTTTCGAACTGCTCGGGGAATTCCAGCATAATCGGATCCACATTCAAACTCATCTTGGTTTCCACTCCCTTTTAATCCAAATCACATTCCGTCACTGCCGTTCCATTCGCGTTCGAACCGCTCCAGAAACTCTTTCATAAAGGCATGGCGGCTGTCCGCAATCCGCCGTCCCGAGTCCGTATTGAGCAGATCTTTCAGCTTCAGCAGTTTTTCATGAAAATGATTGATCGCCGTATCGTTGCCGCTGCGGTATTCTTCGGGGGTCATCTCCTGACGCACCGGAATTTCCGGATCGTACATCGGCCGGCCCTTCTTGCCGGAATAGACGAAGGTCCGGGCGATCCCGATCGCTCCGATCGCATCGAGCCGGTCCGCGTCCTGGACGACCCGGCCTTCGAGCGTGGACATCGGATGACCGGATCCTCCTTTGAACGACAAGGTCCCGATAATGTCCATCACATGTGCGTTATCCTCGGCGGACACCCCGTGTTCCTTCATCCATGCCGAAGTCCGCCTTAGACCCGCTGCCGGATCGTCGACCAGTTTCTCGTCCGCCAAATCGTGCAGCAGCGCGGTCAGCTCGCAGATGAACGGGTCCGCCCCTTCTTCGGCCGCGATCCGCTTCGCAAGTTCCGTCACGCGGTAGATATGCCACCAGTCGTGTCCGCTGCCTTCGTGTTCGTGTTCCTGACGGGCCAGAGCGGCCGCCGCGCGCAGCACGGCTTCCTGCTGTCCGTTTGGTTCTATCCTGCCTGTTTCTGTCATCTCGTACGCTCCTTCGTTTCGTCGATCGGCGGTACGCCGCCCGGTTCTCCCGATACGATCCGCATCTCAAGCCTGCCGTTCTCTTCATCCACAAGCAGAAGGTCGCCGTCCTGGGCTTCGCCGGCAATCAGCGCCCGGGCCACCCGCGTCTCGAGCGAACGCTGGATATACCTTTTGAGCGGACGCGCCCCGTAGACCGGATCGAACCCTTCCCGGGCAATCAGCCGCGCGGCACGTTCGGACAGTTCAAGTTCGATCCGGCGCCCGGACAAGCGCGCTTGGAGTTCTTCGGCCAGCTTGAATACGATTTGGCCGATCTCTTTCAGGCCGAGAGGGCCGAACAGGACCACCTCGTCGATCCGGTTGAGAAATTCGGGCCGAAAATGCAGACGCAGTTCGCGCATGACGCGCTCCTGCGCTTTTTCGTCTACCGCAGGGGTGTCCGTTTCGCCGAAATCGGGATTCCGGGTCAAATAAGCCGAACCGATATTGGAGGTAAGAATCACAATCGTATTTCTGAAATCGACTTTTCGGCCGCGCGAGTCTGTCAGCCGCCCGTCATCGAGCAGCTGCAGCAGAAGATGAAAGACGTCGGGATGCGCTTTCTCCGCTTCGTCGAGCAGAATCACGGAATACGGCTGCCTCCGCACCGCTTCCGTCAATTGGCCGCCTTCTTCGTATCCGATATAACCGGGCGGGGCACCGATCAGACGCGAGACGCTGTGCTTCTCCATATATTCCGACATATCGAGCCGGATCAGATTGTCTTCTTGGTCGAACAGTTCCGCAGACAATGCCTTGGCGAGTTCGGTCTTGCCGACACCGGTCGGACCGAGGAACAAGAACGAGCCGATCGGGCGATTCGGATCTTTGATACCGGCTCTCGCGCGCAGTACCGCATCGGCGACCCGTCCGATCGCTTCATCTTGGCCGACGACGCGGCGGCGCAGCGTATCTTCGAGCCGAAGCAGCTTCTGGCGCTCGCCTTCGACCAGGCGGCTGACCGGAATGCCTGTCCATTTGGAGACAATATCCGAAATTTCCGTTTCCGTGACCGCTTCCCGCAGCATTCTCTCTTCTCCGCCCCGCTGCACTTCTTCTTCCGCACGCTTCAATTCGCGCTCCAAGCCGGGAATGATACCGTAGCTGAGTTCGGCCGATTTTTCCAGATCGTAGGCTTCCTGCGCCGTTTCGAGATCTTTGCGCGCCTGCTCCAGTTCACGCTGGAATTCCCGCACACGCTCGATCGACGCTTTTTCCCGTTCCCAGCGCTCTTTCATGCCGAGATACTTTTCCTTGAGATCGGCCAGTTCGCGCTGAAGATGATCCAGACGCCGCAGACTGGCGGGGTCACTCTCTTTGCGCAGCGCCGCTTCTTCGATCTCCAGCTGCATCGTCCGGCGTGCCGCTTCGTCCATCTCGCTCGGCATGGAATCGATCTCGGTGCGGATCATGGCGCAGGCTTCATCGACGAGATCGATCGCTTTGTCGGGCAGAAAGCGGTCGGAGATATAGCGGTCGGACAGCACACCGGCCGCTACCAGGGCGCTATCGCGGATATGGACGCCGTGGTGGACTTCGAAGCGCTCCCGCAGTCCCCGAAGAATCGAGATCGTATCTTCCACGCCCGGTTCGCCGACCCGGACCTGCTGGAATCTGCGCTCGAGTGCCGGATCCTGCTCGATATGCTCCCGGTATTCGTCAAGCGTCGTCGCTCCGATACAGTGCAGCTCGCCCCGGGCCAGCATCGGCTTCAGCATATTGCCCGCATCCATCGCCCCCTCGGCTCTGCCCGCTCCGACGATCGTGTGCAGTTCATCGATAAACAGAAGAATCCGGCCCGAAGCCTGCTTGATTTCCCGCAGTACCGCCTGCAGCCGTTCTTCAAATTCGCCCCGGTATTTCGCGCCGGCGACAAGGGCGCTCATATCGAGCGCAAAAATCGTTTTGCCCCGTAGGCCTTCCGGTACATCCCGCCGTACCATGCGGTGCGCCAGCCCTTCGACGATCGCCGTCTTGCCGACGCCGGGCTCGCCGATCAGCACCGGATTGTTTTTCGTTTTGCGCGACAGAATCCGGATGATCCGGCGAATTTCCGCATCGCGGCCGATGACCGGGTCGATCCGCCCCGCACGCACTTCCGAAACGAGATCCCGGCCGTATTTCTCCAGCGCTTCATAGGTCCCTTCCGGTTCGCGGTCCGTAATGCGTTGGCTGCCGCGGATTTCCTTCAGTACGCCGAGCAGCCGTTCGCGAGTCACGCCTTGGGCTCGCAGCAGCTCGCCCGCGCCTCCGCGTTTATCATGTTCGAAAGCGAGCAGCACATGCTCGACTGCCGTAAACTCGTCGTGCATCTGCTTCGCTTCCCGACCGGCCTGATTCAGCACGGCAAGCAGATCCGACGAAAAATACGGCTGTACGCCGCCTTCGACACGGGCTTTGCGGCGCAGCAGCTTGTCGACCGTACGCGCCACTTCGTCTTCCGCCACGTTCAGACGCTCCAGCAGTCTCGGCAGCAGACCTCCCTGCTGCCGCAGCAGCGATTGAAGCAGATGGGGCGTATCGATCTCCTGGTGCCTGCCCGAAACCGCAAGCGACTGCGCGGCCAGGATCGCCTCTTCCAGTTTTTTCGTCAAACGGTCAGCATCCATCGTCGTTGTTCCCTCGTTTCTTTCCGGTTATCGGGATTTGCGTCTGCCGAGTTCCGGACGGAAATTCGACAGGCTCTCCAGGCGGCGGTACAGCTCTTCTTCCGCCTCGCCCGGATCGGGAACCGTAATCTCGAGTTCGACAAACAAATCCCCGTAGGTTCCGTTCGCTTTTTTTAATCCCCGGCGCGGAATCCTCAGCCTTTTGCCTGCGGCCGAACCGCGCGGAAGATTCAGATTGACCATCGCTCCGTCCGGCAGTCCGATTCGCGCCTGCCCGCCGAGAGCGGCCTGCCAGGGCGCGATCCGCAGTACCGCGACCAGATCCTCTTCTTCCAGACTGTAGACCGGATGATCGGCGATCTTCAGAACGATATGCAGTTCTTCGCCGGCCGCAAGTCCGTTGCTGCCGCTTCCCGTCATACGGATCGTACTGCCGCTGCGGGAACGTTCCGGCAGCTTCAGTCCGATCGTCTTGCCTCCGAGTACAATCCGGACCGTCTCGCCCCGATACGCCTGTTCGAGCGTGACTTCCAGCGTGGATTGGCCGGGAGGCCGGGGAGCGGAACCCGCCATTCTGGTCCCGAATCCGCCGACCCGTTCATTGAAAAACATGTCGAAAATATCTTCCTGCTGCAGGTCGTTCACCCAATCGAAGCCCGAACCGCCGAATCCGGTGCCCGCGGAACCGTAATCGGCCCCCGCTCCCCGATACCCTCCGCCGGAAGGACGAAGTCTCGAAGCGTCGTATTCGCGGCGCTTCTCTTCGCTGCCCAGCACTTCATAGGCGGCGGCGATCTCTTTGAACCGGCGTTCGGCCCCGTCCGTTTTGTTTACGTCCGGGTGCCACTGTTTGGCCAGCTTTTGATACGCTTTCTTGATTTCCGGCTGGGAGGCATTTGCTTCGACTCCGAGTACGTCGTAATGGTTTTTGTCCGGCATAGCCTTCCTCTCCTTATGGGCCGGGCTGTACGCCCTCTTTTTGATAGTTTACCCGATCTCTTTCATTTTATATGAGGCGGCGGGCTTACGCATCTTTTTCGCTCCGGTTTTCGGATAAGGCTTTTTCGGAAGCCGCGGACGCATCGTTTTCTGTCGAAATCTTTCGAAATTCCGCAGAAATCTCCGCCTTAGTTCGCCCGAATCAGTAAATCCGCACCAAACTTACGAACAAAGCCGCGAATTATCGCAATTTTCCGGGATTCTGTTCAAAAAGGCGTTTCGTTTTCGGGGAGAGGTTTAATTAAATGAGGAACAAAATTTGCACGTTGACATCAGGACATAAGGAGGAGTTCTTTTTGAATATACCCAGAATTCCCGGGAAATGGATGGCGGCGACACTGGCTGTCGGTGTAACTTTCGGCAGCGGATGGAGCATTCCCGTCTTCGGACCGATCGCGCCGATCGCTTCCGCCGAGCAGGCCGCAGCCATCGCGAATTGGAACAGCGCGGAACGGACAGCGCTGATCAAGCGGCTCGCCATGTGCGACAAAGCGGCCGACGACTTTTACAGCGATCCCGGCAATGCCCGCTATCTGGCCGTAAAAGCCGCCTCGGACAAAGCACGCGCTTTACTGCTCGATCCCAATACTTCTTCCCTCAAACTTAATGCAGCTTATCATACCCTCGATTCCGCGCTTGGCGCTTACATTGAAGACTACATCCGCGATGCCTCCATTCTAGAACGACAAACTTTCCAGACTGCAAGAATGCTTAACGATTCGATCGGCACCGCGCCGGGCACTTATCCGCAGGAAGCGGCCGATACCATGATGGCGATTATTGACGAAGCGCAAGCTGCGGCTTACGATCCGGACACCACGGTTCCTCGGCTCCGCGAACAGTATCTGAAATATATCGAAGGCACGGCTGTGCTTCGCGATTCCATGAACCTGGACCGCTCGCAGCGGCTCGGCCAACTGAATCAACAGCGTCAGACGATTGCGGAAATCTCGGCCGATCTGCCGAACACGGCGGATTACTCCAAGTTATTGAGCGCTTTCCATGCGCAGGCGAACGGACTTGAAGCCCTGCTTGCCGGTAGCTCGGGACTGCTCCCGATTGAATGCGCAGCACTCTGCGTCCAGAATGCCTACACGGCGCTGACCGAAGGTCTGCAGCTTGCAGGCGAATTGGACCAGGCGTCCAAACTGCTCGATTCTCCGAAAGGCATCCGTTCCGGTCAGTATCCAAGCTCGGCTTTCGGCGAACTGCGCAAGGCGATCAACAAGTCGGCTTCGGTCCTGTCGAAAGCGTCTCCTCCGGAACAACTGGCAGCTTCGCGCGCCGCATTGGCCGAAGCCGTGCTGAAATTCCGGTCGACGCTGCGTCCCTAAAAAGGAACGGTTCAAAAAAGACACCGGAAAATCCGGTGTCTTTTTTTGGGTTCGCAGTCTGCTGCGCAAAACCCCAGCAAACCGCTGTTCAAGCGCAGCCGCTTGGGCGGGTCAATCTTCTCCTTCGATCAAAATCCGCTTGCCGAAGGTATTTTCTGTTTTGGGGATGTCCAGTCTGAGCATGCCTTCCTTAAGGGAAGCACGGATGCCTTCGCGGTCCGCGTCTTCCATATAAAAGCGCCGGACGAATTCGCCGTAACGCCGTTCGCTTCGAACGACGCGGCGCTCCTGCTCTTCTTCCTGCCGGTCTTCATGCCGAACGGCACGAATGGTCAGATAAGGAGCCGTATAATCGATATCGATATCTTCTTTCCGGAAACCCGGGAGCTCCGCCTCAAGCAGATAACGGCCGTTGTCTTCATGGATATCGGTACGGAACGATAGAATCCGTTCGCGGAACGGAGCGGCAAAATCTTCGCCGAACGTATCTCCGAACGTCTTTGCCAGCTGACTGAACATTTCTTCCGCATTTCTGCCAAAAGGACCTTGTTCAAACATCTTCCATTCTCCTCTCGAAATCGGACTGCCGACGATCGTTTCATGCGAAGTTTGTTTGACCTTTATTGACCTTGCAGCTTCATTATAAAAGGATCCCGGCGCGCTGGCAAAGTTCTCCTGGGGCTTTTTCAAACGAATAAACGGCTTTATACGCATTCATCCGGCCTAAAGAACGTTTTCCTGTTCTTTTTGATCTTGTAGCGGTTTGGAAAAGCCGGTGGATAGGCTTGAATAGCCGCAGTGGCGATAAAAATGATGGGCGGCCTGCCGTTCTGACCGGTTACCGCTGTTCAGACAGATATAAGCTGCGTTCAAGCCGCGTGCCCATTCTTCGCCCGCCTTCAGCAGACGGCGTCCGATCCCCGATCCCCGCTCTTGTTCCGAAACGATGAGCGCCATGACTCTGACCTCGCAGGCGCAGTGGAGCAGAGGTCGTTCAAGATGCAGGGCGATCATGCCGACCAACCGCCCTTCCCTTTCCGCGACTTGAACCGAATATTCATCGTTTCCACGCAGGGCTTTCAGCCGATTCGCAAGCTCGCCCGGTTCCGTCGGATATCCCAACTGTTCCAACAGTTCGCTTGCCTGCCGTGAATCGCCTACGTGTTCCGGTCGGATCACCGCTTCCGCAATTGGGCTTTCGGATTCTTTTTCACTCATAAGATCCCCTCCTTTTCGCCTTTAAGACTAGACGAAAAAAAGACGCGTGGATATAACCGCGCGCTCGAATATTGCAGACATGCGCGGCCTGGAATCTGCCGATCTTCGACCGTTTATAAAGGTTTATTCGCTCTACAATTTCAGTTCCATCGGCACGGAGCAGGCGGAATACCCGTTCTTCGTATAAAATTCTTCACCGCGGCCGCTCGGCCAGACCATGATAAAATCGTGGTCCAGTTCGCGCGCCCACTGCTCGACCACCTGCGCCAGCCGGCTTCCGATGCCGAGACCGCGATGCTGCGGACGGGTGTACACATTGGTCATGTAAATAAACGGCTTGGTTATCCGTCCGGGCCGCGGAACTTTCCGCACCATTTCCAAATAGACATGCCCCACAATTTCTTCGCCGTACTCCGCAAGCCAGACTACCCAGTTTTCGGAACCGATCGCTTCTTCCAAAAACTCGTGCATTTCATCCGTGTAATCCCGGTGCTGCTCGTCGGTAATCATCAGTTCCGGGTGGTTCTCTATCGTCGAATCGTAACGCATCTCGGCCAACTGCCCGATATCGTCCGTTCTGGCCGTGCGCATAATCAGCTCGCTCATCGTATCTGCTCCCGTCTGCTGTAAATTCCTCTTTTATTTATCGTTCCATCGTTGACGCTATTCATTCTACTGGAATTCCGTTTATTGGGCAAACCGGAACACAGTGGAGTTTTTCCGCATAAGCAGAAACGGACACCGGTTTAACCGGTGTCCGTTCGCGGGGAAATCAGCCCCTGTTTTTATAAATGCCCCATGCAAAGAAAAGAAAAACGTTAGGTTTTACTGGTCTTTATTGTCGTCCGGAGACTGCGAAGCCGATTTGCCGGCCCAATCATCCGCCTGCGTCTCGACGTTTGCTCCTTTTTCTTTGCGGGTCTGTTCCATCAAAGTATCTTCGCCTGCGCTTTTCTGATTTGGATCTTCGTTTGGATTGCTCATGTTGTTTCCTCCTCAAAAGGTATGATATCGTTCGACAACGTATCATTACCCGCTGGGCGAATAAACAAACAGGCCTCGGATCCGTAAGATCCGCTTGAATGCTTGTTCAGCGTACCGACAGCCAGGCGCGGCCGCCCCGCCATTCGACGCCGACCGGCATTTCGAAAAATTCGCCAAGCGTCTCTTCGTTCAGTACTTCTTCCGAACGCCCCCGGGCGAACAGGCGTCCCCTCCGGATCAGCAGCGAATGCGAGAATACCGGAGAAATTTCTTCCGTATGATGCGTGACCAAGAGCAGGGTGGGCGCGTCGGGCCTTGAAGCCAGCCGATCGATACTCTGCAGCAGCGCTTCCCGCGAGATAAAATCGAGTCCGTTGCTGGCTTCGTCCAGAATCAGCAGCCGGGGCGACGCCATCAGTGCCCGCGCGATCAGCAGCTTCTGCTTCTCTCCCTGCGAGCAGGTCTGATAGGTGCGTCCGAGCAGATGGGCGCAGCCCAGATCCCGCATCAGTTCTTCCGCTTTTTCCCGATCGCGGTTTTCGATACCGGCATACAGCCCGATCGAAGCATGTCGTCCGCTGACGACAATATCAAGCGTCTGCTCGTTGGGTCTGATCTTCTCCTGAAGCGAGGAGCTGACCCAACCAATTGACTTGCGCAGTTCGCGCAGATCGATTGTCCCGAATTTGTGTCCGAGCACGGAAATTTCGCCGGTCGTCGGCCACATATACCCGTTGATCATATTCAGAATGCTTGTCTTGCCCGAGCCGTTTAGCCCGAGGATCGCCCAATGCTGTCCCTTTTCGACCGTCCATTCAATCCCGTGCAGGATCTCGTGTTCGCCGCGTCTCCAAGAAACATTCTTCAATTCGATTACCGCTGCCACATTCTTTCCTCCTTTAACGCACCGCTCTCTTTTTATCGTAGCGCAAACGGAAAACAGTTGCAAAGAGCGGCACAGGGAAAACGGCAAAAAACCGCCCGAAGGCGGTGTAGGCCCGGGCGGGAAGATTCAGCTTCGCAGATGCTCCTGCGCATTCGTAAATACGATCCGTTTGCGGGAACGGTCGATTCGCCACAGGTGGATCCCCGTATCTCCCGTCGCCAGCGACAACTCGGTCTGGAAGGGCAGATTCAGCAGACTGTGGAACAGCATATTGATCATCCCGCCGTGCGAAACGATACAGATCCGGTGCAGATCGGGCTTGCTCCGATGCCTGAACAGCAGCTCCGACAAAAAGGCTTCCGCCCGGGCACGAAACTGGATCTCCGATTCCGACTCCGCGAGCGTATCGAAAGGCTGTCTGCCGGACGCGGGCAGCGGATAAAGGCGATGCGCTTCCTCCCGTTTCATTCCGGCCAGCAGACCGTTATTCCATTCCGTCAATTTCTCGTCGTAAGCCACCGTCAGTTTGCATTCCTGAGCAATGGCTTCCGCCGTACGCGCAGCGCGCTTCAGCGGGCTGGCTATCATCTCGTGGGGACGGTATCTTTTGGCGATCCAGGCGGCGGCTAGCCCTGCCTGGCGTTCGCCGAGCGGAGTCAGCTCAAAGTCCGCACGCCCTTCGTGCCGGTCTTCCAGATCCGCCTGCGACTCCCCGTGCCGCACGACCAATAATTCTATCATTGCCATTCATCCCCCATACTTCTTGTAATGAATTTCCAGCTCTTTTTATTGTCGGCCTTTTTACCGGTTCAATCAATCGGTATATTCTATCATGAATTTTTCATATGTTGAATTTTAAATATAGGAAGAGTTTAGTCGGTCCAGGCCGGAAGGTCCGGCGTTCTCCGAAAATCGAACATTCGGCGTACCTGTTTCTCCGTATTGCGTTCGACCGACAGCGGAGGCAGTTCATTTTCGCCAAAAAAGCCGACTTCGCTGGTCTCCAGACCCGCCGCCGCTTCTCCTCCCATAATCTCGCAGCGGAAAAACATTTTGTACACGTGAAAAGGCGAGACCGGGTGATCGTGGAATTTTTTATCGAGCACAGCGAGCAGCCGGCCCGCTTCCGCTTCGTATCCCGTCTCTTCACGGATTTCTTTGACGACATTCTCTTTGGCCGACAGTCCGATATCCGCCCAACCTCCCGGCAGCGACCATGCCCCGTCCAATCGTTCGCGTACAAGCAGAATCCGTTCGTCCCGAAAAATCACTCCCCGAACGTCGACTTTCGGCGTCGCGTAACCGGTCTCGCCCGCAAACAGATCGCGCAGCCGCTCCGTCCCTACTCCCGTATGTTCATGTACGATTTCCAGACTGAGCGCTCGCAGCATTTCGAACCGTTCCAGATCGTAAACATCCCGGGAATATTCCAATCCGGCCTGGCTGATCGCTTGAATTCTTTTGGCCCATTCCAGCCACTTCGGCTCCATCGTCTGTCCTCCTCGCTGCACCTTTTTGCTCGTCAATCCATTGAGCCCGCTGTAACAAGTTCGGGAAAAAAACTTCGATTCCTGCCTGCCGCCGTATCCCGATTGTCCGATGCATACAAAAAGGCTTTTCTGGGAAATCCCAAAAAAGCCCGGCCTTCGTCAAATAAAGACTTCGTCGACAATCAGGTTGCGCTCGCGCGACAAGTCGTGAAATTGATCGCCTACCCGTACCAGCGGCTTGAAAATGTCCGAAGGATTGTTAAGAATGATCGTCCCCGTCTCGCCGCTGTTCAACCGTACGTTTTTGCCGATCAGGTTCGACATCAGATGCTGGACGAGCGCCTGGACCGGCTTTTCATTCAGCTTGCCGAATCCCATTTCGTTGATTTCGCGCAAAATATCGAGCAGGGGGCGTTTCGGTTCGCCTTTTTTGCCTTCCGACAATCTCAGGTAAGTATCGGCAACCGCCACAATCTGCGAATACGGATGAATATCCGCCTTGGTCAATCCCTGCGGGTAACCCGAACCGTCCTCACGCTCGTGATGCTGCCAGGCGACAAGCGACGTCGTCTCGTCATCCATCGAATTGCGGATCACGTCGTAGCCAAGCTTCGCGTGTTTGCGCAGCTCCTGCATGTCGTACTCCGTCAAATAATCCGTCCGGTTGCGGATCGTGGGCGAAATCTTGCTCTTGCCGATGTCGTGCAGATAACCGGCTTTGCTGATCGCGTAACATTCTTCTTTGGAGTAACCGAGCCAGGTTGCCATGTAATAGGACAGCATGCCGACCTGCATCGAATGGTTGTACAAACTGACGTCCTCGCGCTCGAGCACAAGCAGCAGCGACACGACATCGCGATGTTCGTCCACGGTCCGAAGCAGCGGTTCAAGCTGCAAATCGACCGTTGTTTCGTTGAATTTGCCGCTGGTGAGCGCTTCAAGGAAAATCGACTGGTACCCGCGGATCGCAAGTTCGATATGACTTTGCATCGCGGCACTGAGAATGTCCGGAGCCGTCTCCGAATGGTGCGGTTCAATCTCGACGTAATCGATCTTGTGGCGGTTCAGCAGATCCGTTTCTTCGGTCTTGATGACCGTTCCTCGCGGAAGGACGTGCAGTCCCGCCGGGTTAAACGCGTCTTCCTTCAGCATATCGCCGTGTTGAAGATCCGTTACATGGATTCGCAATGGACAACCTCCCTAGATGTATGTAAATAACTTCTTTTATAAAAGGTATCGGATACAAAGTTTTTTTTATTAGAAAGCAAGCGTTAAAGACGACTTTAGTCGGGCAAAAAACCGGATAAATAAGGCCTAGCACCTACTCGCTTATGAATGTTACTGTAAATAAATGTTTATGAGTAATGTTTATATATTATGGGCCGTCTCTTAAAAAACCAGTAATCTTCCGCCGACTGGAATATACTAGAATTTATCCTATATTCCTCCGAGCTAGAATGCCGTATGCTTCAAGCCTGCCTAAACGGCTCGCGCAGCCGAAACGATCACCCGGCCGTTCCCTGCACACCGGAAGAAATCGCGCTGGATGCCGAAAAAACGGTTCGTGCCGGCGCGGCCGAGCTCCATATTCATATCCGCGATGCCGGGGGCGTCGAAACCCTGGAAGCGGCCGACGTGGCCCGGACGCCGCTGACCGTGCGCGAACGCTTGGGCGGGGTTCCGATCGGCATCTCCACCGCCGCTTCCATCCTCTCCGACAGCGGTACGAGGATAAAATTGATGCGGTCCTGGACGGCCCTTCCCGACTACGTCTCGGTCAATATCCGCGAGCCCGATTCCGAATGGATCGCCGCGGCGGCACTCTTCCTCGGGATCGGCGCGGAAGCGGGTCTGTGTTCGGAATCGGATGCGGAACGCTTCGTAGCCATGCCCGGCTGCGAATCCTGTATGCGGGTACCGATCGGGGTTCGACGGACGGATCGGCCTTGAAGACGGCAGCATGCTGTTATCGGGTCCGGGCGCCGAAGACAATGAAGAACCGGTCTTTACGGCGAAGCTGAGCGAAGGCCGCTTCTGAATTCCCTTCTGCCCGCAGGCGGGTTTCCGCAGCGAACCGCCGGGCGGCTTCATCGGAAAAGCCTCCACCGCCCATGAAAGGGCGGCGGAGGCTTTTGGCTTCGGAACCGGATAGAAGTTATTCGTTGATATTGCCGGCCTGTTTGAGACGCTTGGCGATTTCTTTGAATTCGGCGGCGGAAATGCCCGGTGCGAACTCTTCGTCGATTGGCGGAGCTTCCGGAATCGGTACGCCTTTCGGCACGCCGGCGATCACTTCAAGCGGCGATCCGTCTTCCGGGTGCGTGCCTTTCCAGATCTGGTCGATCGTGTTGAAATCGTTGTCGCTCCAGGTGTACAGCTTGGTATGTACGCCTTTCTCTTCGTATTTGCGCGCTTCGTTGAACTTGCGGTTGTCCAGCGAAGGAATCGGAATGAGTTTGGTCACGTTGACGCCGGTTGCCACTTCGAGCGCTTTGGCATAAGCGACGACGTGTACGCCTCCGCGTACAAGCAGGAATCCGACTACGGCTCTCGCCGCCGGATGATCGGTCATTTCGTATACTTTCATCTTGTGGGTACGCGCTCCGCACTCCAGGAAAAAGTTATGCAGCAGATCTTCGACCAGGTTGCCGCTGTTGAACACGTTCGCGCCGGTCCACGGATTGCCCATGGAATCGATCGGCATGCCGCCCTGTGCGCCCGCGAGGAACGGATAGGAAAGTCTGGCGTCTTTTACGGCGTCCAGAGGGCTCTTGTCGGGATCTCCCGGCGAAGTGGAACCCTGCAGAATCTTGCCGATCCCGTGCGTCACCAGCTCGACGTGGCCCAGCTCTTCGGCGGTAATGCTCATCACGAGATCGTAGAACGGTCTCAGCTTGGATTTGGAACGGAAGTTGAACGATTGGAACAGATAATTGTTTAACGTGGACATTTCGCCGAATTTGCCGCCCAGCAGTTCCTGCACGGCAGCTGCCGCATTCGGATCGGGCTTTTCGACGTCCGGAATCTCGATCATAATCTCTTCCATGCGTTTGAACATGTAAGGCTTCCTCCCAAATGTAGACGAAATATGCTGCTAACCAGTATTACACGGCTGGGGCTTTTTCAAACGGAAAATGTCCAATTCGGGCTTTTTTCACGTTTGTTTCACAAATAACTATCCTTTTAAGCCTGCAGGAGCCTCCGGATTTGGCAAAAAAACAAAAAGCGCCGAAACCCTGGAACCAGGATTTCGGCGCTTTGGACTTCGAACAAAACGTTCGGCTTACGCAAAAATGAAGCACCCAGCTGTGCGTCCGGGCCGCTTAGACGACCGTCGTCAGCAGGTAATCGCCGTTCTTGACGGCAGCTTCCGTTGTCTTGAGTACATCCAGATACTCGGCGGAGTTCGTCACGATGACCGGAGTGGCCGTAATGTAGCCTGCCGCCTTGATCTGTTCCAGGTCGAATTCGAGCAGCAGCTGCCCGGCTTCCACCCGGTCGCCTTCTTTCACCTTTTTATCGAAAAATCGGCCTTTGAGACGCACCGTATTGACGCCGACGTGAATCAGCAGCTGCGAGCCGCCGTCCGTCGTAATTCCAATGGCGTGTCCCGTCGGGAATACGGTCGTAACCGTGCCGGAAGCAGGCGAAGTCAGACGGCCCGACGTCGGATCGACCACGATGCCCTGTCCCATCGCACCCGACGAGAAAGCCGGATCCGGGAGGCTATCCAGCGCCTGAATCGTACCTTCCAGCGGGCTGACGATGATTTCCTTTTTGAGCAGACTGTCGGCCGGAGCCGAGACCGCTTCTTCCGGACGGGCGGAGACCCGCTGTCCGTCGGTGGTGACTGCCGACGCTTTGGCGGCTTCCGCGACCGGTTCCTTGAACAGGAACAGATTCAGCAGGGCGGCAAGTCCGAACGCGACGGCAATCCCGATCACCGTAGTCGCGAATCCGGTTCCGACATAGGCCGGAATGGCGAGCACGCTCGGCAGCGCGAACGAGATCGCGCGTCCGCCGCCGGCGCCGATGATCGCTGCGCCGACCGCGCCGGAGACGCAGGCCAGAATGAACGGTTTTTTATATTTCAGCGTAATGCCGTAAATGCCCGGTTCCGTAATGCCGAAGATACCGGCAAGCGTCGCGGAACCTGCGAGCGCTTTGAGATCGCGGTTTTTCGCTTTGAGGAAAATGCCGAACAGTGCGCCGGCTTGAGCCAATACTGGAGCGGCCAGCATCGGCAGCATCGTATCGTAACCGATCGTGCCCAGATTGCTGAGCATGATCGGCACGAAGCCCCAGTGAACGCCGAAAATAACGAAGACCTGCCAGAGACCGCCGGCGATCAGGCCCGCAACGATCGGACTGAGGTTATACAGCCAAGTGTAGCCGTCGGCCAATCCTTCGCTGATGATGTTGCCGACCGGACCGAAAGCCAGGAAGGTCAGCGGTACCACAACGAGCAGGGTGCACATCGGCACGAGGATATTTTTAACCGACTGGTGGATAAACGACGAGAAGAACTTTTCGGTATAGGACTGCACCCATACCGCCAGAATGATCGGAATGACCGACGTCGTATACGTGACGAGCACGATCGGAATCCCGAGGAAGGTAAGAGCCGTTCCGGCGCCCTGCGCAGCCGCGATGGCCGGATAGACCAGCGCGCCCGCAATCGCGACGGAGACGAACATATTCGTCTTGAAGCGGCGCGAAGACGTAATGGCCAGGAAAATCGGCAGGAACGTGAATACGCTGTCGGACGCGGCATTGAGAATCAGATACGTACCCGATTCCTCCGTGATCCAGCCGAGGACGAGGAACAGGGCCACGAGGCCTTTGAGTACCCCCGCTCCGGCCAGCGCGCCGAGCAGCGGCGAGAAGATGCTGGAGATCATATCCACCGCGCGGTTCAGCAGGCTGCCTTTTTCTTCGGGCTGTTCGCTGCTGTCCGCCGATTCGGCGTCTTTGAGATTGCTTTGCTGCATCATGCTTTTGAATACTTCCGGTACATTGTTGCCGATGACCACCTGGAACTGTCCGCCGCTCTCGACGACCGTGACAACGCCAGGCGTTTGGCTCAATGCTTCTTTGTCCGCTTTCGATGTATCTTTCAATTTGAATCTGAGGCGCGTCGCACAATGGAAGACGGAACTCACATTGCTTTCCCCGCCTACGCCTTCGATGACTTTTTTGGCAATCTCTTGGTCTTTTGCGTTCATGGTTAAGCCTCCCTGCTGAATGTACATGCTTGATTGGAACAGGCCGAGCCCGGAGTTGTGCGCTTTACTGAAGGCAAAAACGGCGCCGGCTGCCGGTTTTCGTCTCTGTAAAACGCAGAAAAACCTGAACTCGTGACGGAAGCGGACCCGATTCGCGCAGGAAATTCCCGCCGAAAAAAGTCCGTTCTCTCACCAGTTCAGGTTTTGCCTGCATGACCAGTTACACCCTGTATCCGATAGAAAATGTGTGTATGAAGTTGCCGACGCCCGAATGGTCCGGAAAAGGCTGCACCCGAGCAGCCTTACTCCTCCCCGCGCGTCGTGATGCGTTGAATATGAATCGTGAGATAGACGTATTCGTCCTTGCTCAGCGACTGATGATACGTGTTTTGCAGATAATCGTCGATTTTCTTCGCGCATTCGAACGCTTTGGCGTAGCTGAGGCGCACCTGCTCGTAGAGGAAATCTTCTCCGCTCTCCTGCACTTCCTTGCGCAGCAGCCGCATCGAGAAATACTGCAGATGCGTCAGGAAACGCGAATAGCTCAGCGAAGACTCGTCAAGCACGATACCGTAATGATAAGTGACGATGTTCAGGATATGATGCACGATCTCTGTCATCTCCATCGTCAGGCGCATCTCCGCCCCGTCGGTACGGGCATTGACGATATGCAGGGCAATAAAGCCCGCTTCGTCTTCCGGGAGCCGCACGCCGACCTGATCTTCGATCATCTGAAGCGCATCTTGTCCGATCCCGTATTCTTTTTTGTAAAAACGCTTGATTTCGAACAGCATCGCGTTTTTGAAATCGATGCCTTTGCTGTGGCGTTCGATCGCATACGAGATATGATCGGTCAGCGACAGGTAAATATTATCGTTTAATTCTTCGCCGAGCACGGTACCCGCATGTTCGACGATCGATTTGACCGTCTCCAGATGCGCGACCGGAATCTCGTTGAGCAGCTCGGTCAGCCGTGCCGTCAGTTCATTCGTATTCAGCATAAAAATTTTGTCGATCTTGTGCTCGTCCACTTCGTCGCCGATCACTTTGTTAAAAGAAATGCCCCGTCCCATGACGATTACTTCTTTCCCTTTGGCGTTGCGGGTCAGCAGCACATTATTGTTCAGCACTTTTTCGATAATCATCGTTTTCACTCCCGACTGCAATCGCACATGTCCGACGCTCCGCTCCCTGCTCCGAAGCTGTCAGCCTATAAAAAAAGCCTAAGTTAATGCAAATATCATCAAGTCGGCAGAGCTCTCTCCGAATTAATAACATTTGAGTTAACTTAGGCATTGCCCGCGTTACCGGTCACAATCCTGTTGTCTGAATCATTGTAGCATAGGATATAAAGCGATTACAAGATGTTACTTACTTTTTCTCAAAAAAAGAAACCGGATTGAAAGTCCGGTTAGCGCGTCGAGAAAGTCTGAAACCAAATGAAGCGAGGAGGCAGAGGGAGAAATTCAGTGAAGGAACTAAAGCATTTCGAAGAAATGCACTTCGAAAGCCTATGCTAGTGTTCGCCTTTGTGGTGCAAATTCATCCAAAATCGGGATATGAACTTGCACCGTTAATTGGGGAAATTCCGCTAAATTTCAATCTTTTTCCCCGATTTCACCACGCGACCTAAAGCCTTTCGAAGAAAGGCACATCGTGAGCATCCGCTAACGAATTCTCCCGCAGCTGACGAACTTCTACAACGAATAGGACTTTCTAGACAGCCTGGCCGGACTAAAAGTCGGGTCAAGTTCAAAGCGTCAGTCTGCGGCGGAAGCCTCTTACGTCTTCGGTATACCCCAACGCTTCATAGAAAGCATGGGCTTCGGTCCGGAAGCCGCTCGAGACAAGCAGCGCATAGGCGCAGCGGCTCTCGCGCGCGATCCGCTCCAGCTCTTCCATCAGCAGTTTTCCGACTCTCCTGCCGCGAAACGCATCCGATACGATGACATTTTCCATCACCATAAACGGGCGGCAGTCTCCGATCAGATCGTGGCAGACGACGCCCATTACGCTCCCGGCCAGCCGTTCGTTTTCAAACGCGCCGAGGAGCCGGTAATTCGGATCGGCGGCAAGCCTGGCGAACGTCTCCTGCATCCGCTGCGGCGACGACGGTTCTTCGACCAATTGTTCGTACAGCACGGCAAGCCGGGGCAGGTCGGTTTCCTGCAGAGTGCGAATTTGGATCATGGCTTAGGGAGTTCCTCCTTGAATCGGGTATTTATTTTTCGAAAATCAGGCTTTCTTCCAAGGGATGTGCCGCGATGCGGACCGATCGTTCATGGACGGACTTCCCTCATCGTCGGAATCTCTTCGTTATCGCCGGCGGGGCGCTCTCCGGCCGCGGGAAGCGGACGTGGACCCGGAGCCGAGGAAACAGGGGCAGGAGATTTGGCCGCGGCCCGGAGAGGCACGGGCAACGAGTCGGCCCGCGCCTCCGGACGGAAGTATTCGACGGCCAAAATCACGATGCCCGCGGCGAACATCAGCATCCCGATCGCGAACGGCAGACCGAGCGCCATGCTCTGTTTCAGATCCGCTTCGTACGGGCTGCCGCCGAAGATGGCGTACCACAACCGTGTGCCTTCCCAGGAAGACATATTCGGCACGAACAGTGCGGCAGCCACGAAGATGCAGCCGACAATCCATGTTCCCGCAAGCGTAAGCACGCAGCCGATCAACGTTTTTTTCATCGGGATTCCTCCTTATGGCTATTTTCGGTTTTTTTTCGGTCGGGAAGACGAAGCACCATCAGATCGGCGGCCCAAGCAGCTGCGATTCCCGCCGTATAGCGCACCAGATCGACCGTCAGGAAGCCTCGGCCCAGCACCAGTGCGCCAAGCGTCGTGGAGCGCAGTCCTTCGATCCACGACGCCCGGTACAGCTGGCTGAATTCGATGCCGAAACTGAATATCACCGCATAAATCGCACATGCAAGCGGCCGGTGATCCGGGAATACGAACCGAAACAGCAGATAGACCAGGGCGGCCCACAAGGCATCTCCCGCATGCCGCGCCAGAAATTCCGGCAGGGCGGACGCACAGGCCCGGGATGCCAGTCCCAGCAGGGCCGACGACGACGCTGCCGCGAGATACAGGGAGCGTTTGTACAGCCGGAGACGCCGACGGTGCCGGCGCTTGCGCACGTTTCTCATCGGGCGCCGTCCGGGCTCTCGTATTCCACGATCTCGCCCTGCTCGATATCCGTTCGCCCGACCAGGGTCCCGAATAAGGTCCCGTGCCCGACCACGATGACTTTTGAATGTTGCGAATAGCGTTCCAACACGCCCTCCAAACGTTCAAGCAGTCTGTCCCGGCTTTCCCATAATCTTGTCTCACCGGCCGGGTAAATGCCGCCGCAGCGATTGTAATCGTCGCGGAGTTCCCGCATGCGTTCCTCGGTATCGTATTCGAATGTCAGATCGGGCTGCCATTCCCGCAGATCGTATTCCACCTGCAGCGCAAGGTCGAGCTTCCTCGACAAGATAGCGGCGGTCTGCATCGCGCGCGTATAGGGCGAGCTCAGAATCAGCTCGGCTTCCCGCAGCCGGAAATCTGCCGAGGCTTCGACGATCTGCTTCACGCCTTTGTCTGTCAGCGGTACGAGATCGCGCCCGTTCCCTTTGAGATGAAGCGGTTTGTACGTATCCCAGTCCGGCTCTCCATGCCGGATCAAATAAAAAGTCGTCAACGTCCTCTCACCTTTCCGCGGCGCCGCCTGCGGCTGTATGCTCCATGCCGGCACGCTTTGCGCACGTTTCTTCCGCCCGACCGGGCCTGCTTTCACTCTACCTTTCCCCGTCGGAAAAAGGAAGCGCCGTTTGTCCCAAAAGCCTGCTTGCTCGGGTACGCGAACCGCCCGGTCAGCGCGACGCCTTCTTTTGTTTTTTCATATTTTTTACATAACTCGGATCTTCATTTTATATTGGCGACTATACTTGAGCATATATTCAATCATTAAGGCCTCCCTAATCTCCCCGTGAGTCGGCGTGAACGCAGATTTAGCCAAGATACATATTTGAAGGAGGACATGTACATGCACAGCTTGTTTAAAAAAGGACTTCCCGCCTTACTGGGTCTGACTTTGGCGGCAGCCCCGACCCTGACCGGAGCAGCCGTTCCGGCAGCTCCTGCGGCTCCGGCCAACGCTCCAACCGCAGCGGCAGCACTGGCCGCGGGCACAGCCAAAAACGTCATTTTCCTGATCGGCGACGGGATGGGTCCTTCCTACACGACGGCTTACCGGTATATGAAAGACAAGCCGTCTACTCCCCTGATGGAAAAAACGGCGTTCGATTCGTATTTGGTCGGCGCCCAAACGACGTATCCGGAAGACGAACACCAGAATATTACCGACTCCGCTTCGGCCGCGACAGCCATGTCTTCGGCAGTCAAGACTTATAATGCGGCGATCGCCGTCGACAACGACAAGACGGAAGTGAAAACGGTTCTGGAGCAGGCCAAAGAAAACGGGATGTCCACAGGCCTCGTCGCCACATCCGAAATTACGCATGCCACACCGGCCGCTTTTGGCGCACACGATCTCAGCCGCAAAAACATGGACGCGATCGCGGACGATTACTTCGACGAAATGATCGGCGGCAAACACAAGATCGACGTCTTGCTCGGCGGCGGCAAAAGCAACTTCGTACGCAAAGACCGCGATCTGACCGCCGAATTCAAGAAAGCCGGTTTCGGTTACGTGACCGATCGCAAAAGCCTGCTGGCCAACAAAGATCAGCAGCTGCTCGGCTTGTTCTCGGACGGCGGCCTCGACAAAATGATCGACCGCACTTCGGCAGCGCCGTCGCTGAAAGAAATGACGAATGCCGCGATCGACCGCTTGAGCGACAACGACCAAGGATTCTTCCTGATGGTCGAAGGCAGCCAGATCGACTGGGCCGGCCATGACAACGACATCGTCGGCGCGATGAGCGAGATGGAAGATTTCGAAGGCGCCTTCCAGGCCGCAATCGACTTTGCCAAAAAAGACGGCAATACGCTGGTTGTCGCGACAGCCGACCATTCCACGGGAGGTCTGAGTCTCGGCGCAAACGGCGAGTACAACTTCGACGTGGCACCGATCAAAGCGGCCGTGCGTACGCCCGACTACATGGCGGCCAAGATCGCTGCCGGCGAGTCGGTCGACAGCGTGCTGAAGAAAAACATCAAGCTCAAACTGACGGCCGAAGAACGGGCTTCCGTGAAAACGGCGGCGGCAAGCAAAGACGTCACTACGATCGACAATGCGATCGAAGCGATCTTCAATACCCGTTCGTTCACGGGCTGGACAACAGGCGGCCATACCGGCGAAGACGTACAGGTCTACGCGTACGGACCGAGCAGCCAGCGTTTTGCCGGTCTGATCGACAACACGGATAACGCGAAGATTATCTTCGAACTGCTCGGCGGCAAGCCGACCCGTTAACGGGAAGCGGCGCAAATCGGGCAGAGTATAAAACCCGGCAAAAAAGGATACGGCCCGCGCGGCCGTATCCTTTTTTGGTTTTAGAACTATTTTAAAATATGCTCTCACCGGTTTCGCTTCGCTGCGTGCCGGCGCCCGCGGGCAAGTGCCAGCGCCACGACCACCACCACCACCACCAGCACACCGCCGATTGCCCACACATAGATCGGGATGGCCGAGCCTTCTTCCGGCCAATCCGGAGAAGAACCGGCCTTCCGTTCAACCGGTTCGCCAAGCTGCTGCACGGCGGCCGGGTCGACGCCCGCCGCGTACGATTGATTGCCGGAGCAAAGGCCGGTCGTCAGCATGTTTCCGTCTTTGCGTGCGAATACAAGATACTTCTCTCCCATCTTGAAATCCGCTCCGCAGGATTCGCTGCTCATTTCCGTGGAAAGCGTCATCTTCTCGTACGCTTCCCCTTTCCAGGCTGTGTCGACTTCGAACCGGTAATAAACGGGATCCGCGCTGGAACGTCCCCCATCGGAACCAATCGGGCTTTCGCGACGGTCGACAGCGGTACCCGAGAAAATAGTATCCGCATAACCGGCAGCTTCTTCCGTATCGATAATCGCGCAGGTGCAGGCATAAGCCGGTATCGGCTTGACCGCCAAACTTCCTCCGATCCCGGCCAATACGATCAGCAGGGCAGCCAGCAGCCGGATTTTCGCGCGCATCATGCCGGTACGTAGCCGTCCGTTTTCTTTTCGCTTCACTTTATTCGCCTCCTTTATTTCCCTTCCGAGTTATCTTCTAAACGCAAAAAGGGAAGCGCATGTTGCACTTCCCTTTCTGTTTCTGCTCCAACGGATCTTACTGTCTTCGCTCCTGCGCGGTTCGACCGCGTCCGGCCGCCGAAGACTTGCGCCCGTCTCTTCGACCGCCGCGCTTTTTCTCCGGTCCGACGGCCAAGCGGTATCCGATGTAGCCGATCGTCGCTCCGGCTCCGTTCAGAATCAGATCGTCCACGTCCGCCACGCCCGCTCCCGAAATACCCTGTACCAATTCGAGCAGCAGAATCAGAGCCAGGAAACGGAGGATGAATACCGGATAACGCCGGCATCTGCGAAACAGGACCGGAAACAGCACGCCGAACGGAACAAACAGCGCGACGTTGCCCGCCAGATTGATCAGCGGCGCACGCAGATTGTTCCAGCCCGCCGAGCGGGTAAACAGCCGGATCGTCTCGAAAGGTTCCAGATTATAACGAAAATCGCCTCCCAACGCGATATGCGAAGAACGTCCGAATCCCCAGAACATCCAATAAAGCAGCAGAGATCCGTAACCGAGCAGCACCAGCGCAGCCAGCAGTTTCGCGGCGATATTTCGGGCTTTCATAAGCAAAACTCCTTATCGGTTTTCGTTTCTTTCTTTGAGTTCGAGCCAGACGGCGGCCATGTCCAGTTCGCCTCTGCCGCTGCGCACCGCGTCGGCATAAGTCCGGTCCGCGGCTTCGGCCAGCGGCAGCTCGAGACCCTGCCGCTTCGCTTCCGCCGTCAGCAGCCCCAGATCTTTGGACAGCAGGCTCACCATAAACGCCGCCGGGAACTCTTCGTTCATCCACATGTCTTTTTTGCCGGCCAGCATCGGCGTGTTGACGGCGGATTCGCCGATCATTTCGATCAGCTGCGCGCGGTCAAGTCCCGCCCGTTCGCCGATCAGCAGCGATTCGGAGATGCCCTGCGCCATGACGCCGAGCAGCAGGTTGATCGACAGTTTGGCCGAGCTGCCTGCGCCGACCTCGCCGAACCGGATCGTTTTTTTGCCCAAAATATCGAAAAACGGCTGACACCGCGTCACCGCTTCCGCACGGCCTCCGGCCAGGATGACCAGCTGCCCCTTCTCCGCCGGACCCACGGAACCGGATACCGGCGCATCCACGTAATGCCCGCCCGACTGCTCCACCTGCCTCGCGAACCCTTGCGCTTCTTCCGGCGCGATCGTGCTCATGTTTACGACGACGCTGCCGGCTTCAATCCCTGCAAGCAGACCTTCTTCTCCTTCGAATACAGCCTGCACGGCAGAACCTTTCGTCAGCATGACAAAGACGACTTCGCTGCCCTGCGCGGCTTCGCGCGGCGAAGAGGCAAGTACCGCTCCGTTTTCCGTCAGCGGACGCGCTTTGTCTTCCGTCCGGTTATATACACGCACCGGGTAACCCGCCTGCAGCAGATTGCGCGCCATCGGCAGTCCCATATATCCCGTTCCGATCCAGGCCAATTTGTTCATGATTGTTCCACGCTCCCGCTTCGCTATTTTTTTGCTCTACAGCCAGCATACCGCAATCCGCGCGGAGAGTCATGTCCGCCTCCCGTTCGGCCGCAGCAAAAAACGCCTCCCTTACGGAAGGCGTTCCTTTGGGTCAACCGTTTAAGAGCGGCTTACCGCGTCACCCGCAAAAAAAGCTTCGAGCTGACGCGTCACTTCCGCTTTGTCGTTGTCGATCACGGTCTGGAACTGCTCTTTGGCGACCAGCTCGGCGATCTCGACCGGGAAGTCCTGCACGATATCGAGCAGGCGTACCGCTTCGTCAAACTTGGCCGGATGCGCCGTCGCGAACGCGGCGGTCACTTCGCCTTCCCCGTTGAACGCTTCGTACGCCGCCACGCCGCACGCGGTATGCGGATCAAGCAGATAATCGTACTCTTTTTTGTAACGGCCCATCAGTTCCAGCCCCTGCTCGTTCTTGGCGCCGAGCGCATGCAGTTCGGACTGCACGCGCTCCAGCAGTTCGCCTTCGACGGTGATGCCGCCTTCGCTCGCAAGCTTCGCCATGTACGCCGATACTTTCTCGGAATCTTCGTCCAGCAGATAATACAGGTAGCGTTCGAAATTGCTCGCCACCTGGATGTCCATCGACGGGCTGTGCGTCTTGCGGAACTCGCCCGGACGGTATTCGCCAGTCGTCACGAAGCGCTCCAGAATATTGTTTTCGTTCGTCGCGATGATGAGCTTGTGGATCGGCAGGCCCATCTTTTTCGCCAGGAAGCCCGAGAAAATATTGCCGAAGTTGCCGGACGGCACGCTGACGTTGATTTTCTTGGCGGCCGCGTCGGCACCCAACTGTTCGCTCACGCGGAAGTACGCATAGAAGTAATAGACCGTCTGAGCCAGAATCCGGACAAAATTGATCGAATTGATCGCGCGCAGATGATGTTCGCCTTTGAACGACAGATCGGAGAACAGTTCCTTGATGATGCGCTGGCAGTCGTCGAAGTTCCCTTTGACCGACAGGTTCAGCACGTTCCCGTCGTTTACCGTCGTCATCTGCAGTTCCTGCACTTTGCTGACTTTTTCATGCGGGTGAAGGATACAGATCTTGATGCCTTCCTTGCCGCGCACGCCCTGGATCGCCGCCGCGCCGGTATCGCCGGACGTTGCGCCGAGGATATGGATGATCTCGCCGCGCGTCCGGGAGACGTACGAATAGAATTCGCCCATGAACTGCAGCGCTACGTCCTTGAATGCAAACGTCGGGCCGTGGAACAATTCCAGAATATAGAGGGAATCGTTCAGCTTGCGCACCGGCGTCACTTCCGGTTCGCGGAACGAAGCGTAGCTGGCATCCACCAACTGCTTCAGATCGGCTTCCGGAATTTCTCCGTTGGCGTACAGCGAGAAAATTTCGATAAACAGCTCGCGAAAAGGCAGCCCTTTCCATTGTTCCAGCGTCCCGGCCGATACGGTCGGGATCTGCTGCGGAATCATCAGCCCTCCGTCTTCGCCCAGTCCCATCAGAACGGTATCGATAAAGCCTTTCGGTTCAACTTGACCTCTTGTACTGACGTAGTTCATCGTAAGCCCCCAGTGATCGAGAATATTTCAATAATCATACCCCGAAACCGACATCGGATGACAGTCTTTTTTTGCTTTTCGCTCCAAAAAACAGTCGGCGAGCTTAAACGGAGCTTTTCCCGCAGCGGACTATTGTCCTTCCAACGTGTACATCTGCTCTACTGCTCTTTTCAGCTGCCGCTGGCGGTAGCGGATAAAAGATCGCATATAACGTTTCAGAACGAGCGTGTCGAACAGACGGCCGAACGGTCCCAGCGGAGAAGCGAACTGCAGGATATCGCGCACGATCGTTTCTTGACCGCTTGTCTCGAATTCATGCCGGTGGCTCATGTGCCGAAACGCGCCGCGGCTCATCCGATCGACGAAAAAGTCCGGCCGCTCCATTTCTTCCGCAACCGACTCCAATCTCTGCCGCACACCGAAATGAACCGCTTCGAATACGACCTTTTCGCCTTTTTCCATCAGGCCGTCCCTTCTTCCGCCAGGCAGGGTCCGTTCTTTCGTTCGGGGCCGGACGGTTTGCGGATGCAGTCCGATATCGCGTGCGGCATCGTAGCAGACCTCGATCGGAGCATTCAGCCGGATTTCTTCGCTGATGATAACCACGGACATCAGTCCTCCCGAAACGGACACTTCGCCTAAGCGCCCAGCTCCGTTTTCTTGTCGTTCAGCTTATGCCGTAATCGAAACGAATCTTTTTGGAATCGTCGATAGCCGCGCGAAGCTGCTTCAACCTGTCCGTGAAACGGGAATCCAGCGGCGATTTTTTTCGAATGATCCATTGGGCGGTCCGGCAGTAGGCATATTTGATATACAGCAGCGCCACCTTTTCCCCGGCCAATCCTTCCCGCTCCTCGTTAAAAAATCTCTTTTTGCGCTCGGCCATCTGTTTTCCTCCTCTTGTTATTCGTTCATCTCCTTTTACTGAATCTTGTGCCTAATGTCCTTGTTATTTCCTTACCCTCTATTAAACCCCTGGCTTCTTCTTCCGATATAAACCTCAGACGACATTCGTTCCGCCCCGAGGACGGGACTATCCCTTGATGAACTGGAGGCTTTCCCCATGAAAAAAAGACTGGCCTACGGCCTGAGCTTCGCCCTGCTGCTTGCCGTGGCCGTTCCCGCATCTCCGCAGCCTGTCGACGCCGCCCAAAAGTATCAAAACTGCTCCGAACTGAACAAAGATTACAAAGGCGGCGTCGCCAAATCCGCATCCGTCAAAAACAAAGGCGGCAAAACGAAGCACAAACCGTTCGTTTCCGCGAAATTGTACGAAGAAAACCAGAAAAAAGACCGCGACAAAGATTTTATTGCCTGCGAAAAATAAGGGATGCCTTCGGGCATCCCTTATTTTTGTAGGCGTTCATAGCCAACGTGTTCCTTTTTTATAATCGTTTGGGGAGGATTCCGACCGAATAGACACTGCGTACCCGGTACGTTTTCTTTTCCATGATCATCCGCCCCCTTCCTCTTATCCCTTAAACGCGCCGGAAGCGAAGGAAGTTGGGTTTTTGCATCTATTCAATCCAATTCGATCTCCAATTCCCCGACGAACACCGCCTGTCCGGATACCCGGATATCCATGCCGCCATCGTCTGTCCGCGCCGCTTCTACCCGAATCCGGCCGCTGCGTCCCATCTCGATTCCCTGCTCGACCATGAATTCGCCGCGATCCGCTTCCGGCTCCATATAAGTCAGTGCGTAAGCGCCCATGACGCCGGTCGCCGTGCCCGTAGACGGGTCTTCGACCATGCCGGAGAACGGCGAAGAGAAATGACGCGCGTGCATGCGGGCTGCGGGATCGACGGTCTCCATACAAAAAGGATGCAAAGACGCCCGCGGCTGCTGCGTCAGCACCCCCGGAAAAGCGGCATTGTCGGGAGTCATACGCGAGAAGGCTTCCAGATTCCGGATCGGAATCAGCAGCGTCCAGACGCCCGTACTGCCGTAGACGATCGGATAGCGGTCATCCAGATCGTCTACGGACAGTCCCATCAGCGCAAGCAGACGGTCCCGATCGCCTTCGAACGGAACAAATGCCGGGTCGGCCTGGCGCATGCGCATGAACAGCGATTCCCCGCCGCCGTCCGCCCCATACCGAAGCTGCACCGGCAGCAGGCCGGCTTTGGTCTCGATCAGCGCCTCGGTTCGGTCCAGCCTTCCTCTCGTATGCAGCGCGTACAGCGACGCCATGGTCGCATGTCCGCACAGGTCCATTTCATTCCCCGGCGTAAAATAGCGCAGCCTGACGTCCGCTTCTTCCGAACGGCAGATAAACGTCGTTTCGTTGAAACCGACTGCAGCCGCAACCTTCTGCATCTGCGCATCCGTCAAAAAATCCGCATCCAGCATCACGCCTGCCGGATTGCCCTGCCCTGCGACAGACGAAAAAGCCTCGTAATGAAACACTTGAACGGTTGTCATGATTGCGCCTCCTTGAATAAGGTCAATGTCCCCGCGATCGTCGAGTCGACAAAAGCGGCATCCGGCCTCGTTTTGACCATCACGGTCAGACCGATCACCGCTACCAGCAGCGCATGGGCCAGCGCGGCCGCATCCTGGTCCGGTGCCAATTCGCCCGAAGAGATGCCCTGTTCGATCCGCTGTCGAAATCGTTCGGCCAATCTCAGCTGATGGGCCTGCGTCTTCGCGGTCCACTCCGGTTCGCGGCGCGCCAGCTCGTCGATGGTCAGAATCGCCAGGCAGCCGAGTGTCGGGTCTCCGCCCGAACCGGCGGTCGCTAGATCGCGCAGCAGGCAGCCGAATGCCGCCGCTACTGCGGATTCCCTGCCCAATACTTCGTCCACGTAAGCGATATGCTTGCGCATGTACAGATCCAGAACTTTCCCGAACAGCTCCCGCTTATCGCCGAATGCCGTATACAAACTTGGCTTGCGGATATTCATTCTCTCGGTCAGATCGTTGAGCGAAGCGGCTTCGTACCCTCTTTCCCAGAATACCCGCAGAGCGGCTTCGAGCGCTTCCCGTTCGTCAAAAGCACGCGGCCTCATGTTCTTCCTCCTTCGCCTATAGGGTTCTGTCAACTCTGTACCGATCAGTATAAATCATTGTCCGCCGAATTGGCAAAGGGTTGACAAGATCGAAAAGGAACCGATATAGTAGGCGGGCACCCATTACATACCGATCGGTACAAAACATGCACCTAAGGAGGCTTATCATGTCCGTATCCCGTTCTTCGACAGAACTCTCACCGAAAATTCCGCTGCTGCTTGCGGCCGCCTGCGGCCTTGCCGTGGCGAACGTGTATTACACGCAGCCGCTGCTTGGCCTGCTGGCGGACGAATTCCGCGTTTCGGTCTCCGCCATCGGCTCGATCGTGATGGTCGTTCAGCTGTTCTACGCGCTTGGTCTGCTGCTGATCGTGCCGATCGGCGATCTGCGAAGCCGGAAACGCATGACGGTCATCCAACTGCTGCTGATCGCCGCCGGTTTGCTGGCCGCCTCGCTCGCTTCGAGCTTTTTCATGCTGCTGGCCGGATTGGCTCTGGTCGGTCTCGCAGCCGTTGTGACCCAGGTACTCGTCAACTTGGCTTCGGCGCTCGCGGCCGAAGAACAACGGGGCCGAATCGTCGGCATCGTCACGAGCGGCGTAGTCGTCGGTATCTTGCTGGCCCGCACGTTTGCCGGAGTCGTAAGCGATCTGGCCGGCTGGCGCGCCGTGTATCTGATCTCTTCGCTGCTGACGGCCGCCGCCGCGTTCACCCTCTTGGCCGTGCTGCCGCCGGACTCTGCCGACAAGTCCCGGTTGTCGTACGGACGGCTGCTGCTGTCGATACTGCGGCTGTTCGCGGAAGAACGTCTGCTGCGGACCCGGGCGGCCTTGGCCTTTTTCGTCTTTACCGCTTTTGGCATTCTGTGGACGCCGCTTGCCCTGCCGCTTGGCAGTGTCCCGCTGTCTTTGTCCCCGTCGGCAATCGGCGCGTTCGGACTGGCGGGAGCGGCCGGAGCGCTCGGCGCTCTGGGAGCCGGACGCCTAGCTGACCGGGGATGGGGCGAACGTACAACCGGTATCGCTTTGGTCCTCCTCCTGCTGTCTTGGCTGCCGATCGGCCTGCTGCATCACTCGCTGCCGCTGCTTGTCGTCGGGATCCTGCTGCTGGATTTCGCGGTGCAGGCGGTGCACGTTACGAACCAGAGCCTGCTGTTTGCCGCGCTTCCGGCAGCACGCGGTCGTCTGACCGGCGCTTACATGGTCTTCTACTCGATCGGAAGCGCACTGGGCGCATTCTTGTCCACCCAGGCGTATGCGCATTACGGCTGGAGCGGTGTCAGCCTGCTGGGGGCATGCGTCAGCTTGGCAGGATTGATCTTCTGGATCGCCACGCAAAAAAGGCGCCTCTAAAACGGCGCCTTCCCTTCTTCTTTTCCCGCTCAAGCGGTAGACGAACCCAAACCCGGCTCGAACCGAGGTCGAAAACCGCTTTCGGACAAGCTTGCGTCTATAGGAGACGGCTCCTAACGAATTCGACCAGCTTGTCCTTCTCGGACTCCGCGATAGGTTCGACCAGACGGGCGGCCGCCGCAGGCAGCATCCAGCGCTCGATCTCCGCCCTGGCAAAGCCCGACTGTTCCGAATACGTCTGCAGATAGGCACTGCGGAATACGGCCGCCGCTTCTTCCATGCGTCCTCTGGCACCGCCTTCGTCCGTGCCGAACCCAAGCAGCAGCAGGGTCCGTGCAGCATCGTACAGAGGATGGCCGCAGTTGGCATCGATCCAGTCGATGACCTGCCAGTCTTCCCCGTTCTCCATAATATTCCCCGGGTGAAAATCGCCGTGGCAGAACTGTTGTCCATCAGGCAGAAGCTCCAATGCTTCCAGAACCTGGCGGCGCTCCGATCCGCTGAGACGGTCCGCCCAGCCGATCCGCTGTACCAGGCGGATGCGCTGATCGTCGTCCAGGTCAGCGGCTTTCCGTTCGTTCAGCCGAACCTGATACGCGGCAAATTTATGTGCCGCTTCTTCGGCCGTCTCCGGGCTGCGATGCAGACGCTGCAGCAGCGACTCGCCTTCGAGGCGTTCCAGCAGCAGAACCTGCCGGCCTTCCAAGTTCGTCAACCCGAGCGGTTTGGCGGTAGGCAGGCCTGCCGCATAAGCCCACTCGCTTTTTTGATATTCGGACGCTGCGGCTGCTTCGGAGAACCCTTCCCGAAACAGCTTCACGACACGGCCCGATTCGTCAAGGTAAATCTCGGCCGTGCCTCCGTCTCCGATTTTACTCCACAAATCCTTGTTCATCGCTCACCTTTTTCCGCCGTTCCTGCGGCCTTTATCTCCGGTTGACCGGACGCTCCAGCGCATACAGTTCGTCTTCGATCTGCAGCATCTTTTCGTTCACCGCCGCTTTGGCATCCCGAACGGCCTGATTGTATATGTACGGGGCAAACTGTTTCATCATATGGTCGAGCAGCTGTTCCGCCGCAAGACTTCCGATTTCTTCCCCGCGCTCTTCATAGAAAAAGTTCCGCAGGTCGGCGATCATCTCGTCTTTGTCTTCTTTGGGCACTCGGATCGGAATCATGGGTTCACCTCCTCTCGGGTGGTTCGGTCCGCGCAGGACCGCTTGGCCTGCTGCGGTGCATGACCACCTGCCGCGTAGGCTTGAATCCGCTTTTCTCGTAATAATCGGTAAGCTTGGTCGAGCAAAATAAACTCACGACTTCGATTCCGCTCAATTCCTTGATCATTTTGTCGATCAGCTGCCGGCCGATCTTTTGCCCCCGGTGTGTGCGGAGCACGACCACATCTTCCACGTAAGCCCGGTAAACGCCGTCGGACACGGCCCGGCAGAATCCGACCAGCTGCTTGTCTTCCCAGGCTCCGAGTACGATTCCGTGTGCCAGCAGCTTGCGGATTCCTTCTTTGGTGCGTTCGGGCCACCAGTCGACATCTTCATAGAGACGCATGAGCTGAAGCGGGGGAATCGTTTTTTCCGTATGCGGTTTGATGACGACCATACAGCCGAAGCCTCCTTTTTTTCGGATCCGTTTTCTTTTACAATAAAATCATTTGCGGCAAATACGCCAAGCGGCGGATATCAGGAAGTTGCCTGCCATGCGCACCAATAAAAACAAGCCGCACAGTCAGAGTTACAAAACAAAAAAGGGAAATCCCGTACTCCGAAAAAGCTTCTCTTCCCTGTTCAAACGGCTCCCGCCCCTCTGGATTGGGGGACCGGTGATGCTGATTGTGTTGGGTTGGCGTACTGGCGCTGCCTTCCGTCATGCTGGCCGGATTCCAGACGCCGCAGACTTCCTATGATCTCGCGCGGTATTACACGGAAGGGATCCGGTATACGCAAAAATCCCGGTATACACGCCTAGGCATACCGGGAAAACGGCTTTGAAAAACGTCGGACGTTCAGGGCTCAATCGGATTGACCATGGTCGGATCGGCGATCAGCGACAAAGCACTCTCTTCGAGACACCCGTACCAGACGTCCGAGTAATAATCCATGATAAGCAGATTATCGCCGCACAGATAGAACGAATGCGAAGGTTCCTTGAAGACATAATAACCGTCCAGCCAGATCGGATTCAATGTGTCGCGGAATACGGCCGGATCGAGCCCCCCCTGCAGCTTGCCGAAATACCGGCTCCCGAAGACCAGCTCCTGCAGGCAGAATGTCGTCATAAAATGAGGAAGCGAAGGACATACGATTTCGCTCTCTTCCAGATAATCGTCCCACAGCCGCGCGGCATCGCTGTATACCGGCGAATCGTCGCGGCCGGCATCGACCTCGCAGCTCCAACTCCCTTGATTTTCGAGCAGAAACGTAATCCGCCCGTCCTCGCGTTTCAATCCGGATGCATCCATCCAGATATCCTGCGCTTCAAATAATTTTGGACGCAGCCCGCCCGGGTCGCTGCCCGTTCCGAAAGACGGATTGGGCCAGTTGCCGGCGAACCTGTAGAAATCTTTTAGGACGAAAGGCAGATCCGCCGGAATCTCTTCGGTTCGAATGCCGTACTCCGGTTTTGCGGGTCCGGCCCACTTGCAGATAAAAGCTTTCAGCCGCTCCAACGTCAGTTCGTTGTCCGGAATCAGCATGTTCATTCCCCTTTGGTATGTAATGCCTTTATTTTATCGGTAACCCAAAAAACTGAGAAGCCCGCTATTTCCTATTTCTGCCGACCTTTGAACCGACGCCTATGCGAAGTTGGTCCCATTGCGGGCAGGCTTCGCTTTATTATAAAGGAGTTGGACGGATTTTACACATCCATCAAAAAAGACGCGCCCAAGGCGCGTCTTTTGGTCTAGCTGGAGAAATCGGCCGGATCGGCGCCTTTACCAATTGGAATCGATAAAGGCGTCCCGTCCCGACTGCTCGCGGTCTTCTTTGTAATGCTTCGGATTTTTCTTGTGGTAATCCTGATGGTAATCTTCGGCTTCGTAAAAGTCCTGCGCAGGCAAAATATCCGTCACGATCGGCTTATCGAAACGCCCGCTGTCCGCAAGCGCCTGCCGGGAAGCGAGAGCTTCCTGCTGCTGTTCTTCGTTGTGGAAAAAGATCGCCGGTTTGTACTGCGGCCCCCGGTCCTGGAACTGGCCTTCGCCGTCCGTCGGATCCGTCTGCGGCCAATACAGCTCAAGCAGCCGGGCGTATGGAAACACATCAGGTTCGAATGTAATCTGCACCACTTCGTAATGTCCCGTCGTGCCGGTCTTCACCTGCTCGTACGTCGGATTTTCTACCGTGCCGCCCATGTAGCCGGACACAATTCCGTGAATCCCCGGCTGTTCTTCAAAAGGTGTAACCATACACCAGAAGCAGCCGCCGGCAAAGGTAGCCTTTTCGATTGTGTTTTCGCCCGCATTTTGTGCGAAGCCTTGAGAATGCTGATTCATCGCCGCTACCGCTCCTTCCTGAATTTGACGGGTCGATGGCCCATGCTGCCTTTTCTATCTCTACTCGGCGCGGGAATTCAGCACAAAGCGGGGTCTGATCTCGCCGATCCGCTCTTTGCGCGCATTCAGTACCGGAGCATGAACATGTTCCGCAAGCTGTTCGAACTGCTCGGGCGTTCCGATGCCGAGCTGCTTCAGCACTTCCATCGCCGCAACGGAAGCCGCACGCTCGCTTCCGTCTTCGACTTTGACCACGATCCCGATCCCCAGATCGGCTACTCCGATACATTGGACGCCTTCCGCGCCGACTTTGGCGACCAGCCGGCCCGCGAACACGCGCATCAGATCGGTGTCGAAGCGGTTCTTGCCCGCCACCATCTCGGGGCGCGCCGTCATGCCGGAACGAATACGGTTCAAAGCGTCCGCGCGCTGCGCAGACACCGTCCCTTCCGGTTTGGCCAACCGGGCGAAACCGAGAGCCGCCCCGCGGAGCGGCAGCCGATGCACCGGCACGCCGCAGCCGTCTACCCCGATCCCGATTTCTTCGACGGGCACATCGCATACGTCGGCAATGACCGACAGAATGCGCTGCTGGTGGGGATGTCCGATCTCGCGATAGGTGTCCGTATCTTCATGCAGATGCGCCGCGGTCAGCAGCATCCCGGAATGTTTGCCGGAACAGTTGCTGAACACGGGGGTCAGTTCGCGGCCTGCGCGAATCAGTTCTCGGTAACTTTCGCCGTCGCGCGGAACATGCGTGCCGCACTGCAGATCCTTTTCGGACAAATGCGCTCTCGAGAGTACATCCAGCACCGTTTCCCGATGAATCGGTTCGCCGCTGTGGGAAGCGCAGCTGAGCGCGATCTCCGCATCGCCGTAGCCGTAGGCATCGGCCGCGCCGGATTCGATCAGCGGCACCGTCTGGAACGGCTTCATCGACGAACGGGGAAAGGTCAGGCGTTCGGGATCGCCGACACTGTACAGCAGGCGGCCGATCCGATCCACAACCGCCGCATGAATCTTATGGCTGCTCTCGGTATACTCGCCACGGGTAACTTCTACGTCCTGCGACATCGGTTAATCTCTTCTTTCTGTAATAAGATGGTTATTTCGCAAGCTCGTAAATGGCACGCGCATAGATTGCCGTCGCTTTCAGCAGATCGTCGATCTCGATATACTCGTCCGCCTGATGCGCAGTCATTTCTTTGCCCGGGAAGCAGGCTCCGAAAGCGACCCCCTTTTCCATAAACCGGGCATACGTCGCTCCCCCGGTCGTCAGAAGCGTCGGTTCGTCGCCGGTCATCTCGGCGTACGCGGTCTGCAGCGCCCGGATAATCGGTTCATCCTTGGATACGTAATGCGAACCGGATTCGCGCACCTCCGAGATCCGGAACCCGAATCCGTCGATCGTTTCTTCCAGCTGCGCTTTGATCCATCCGTAATCGGCTTGAACCGGACAGCGCGCCGTCAGCCCGATCTGCGTATCGCCTTCCTCCATGCCGAAGCGCAGTACACCCGGATTAACCGTCAGCGGACCCGTTACTTCGTCGCTGCAGGCGATGCCGATCCGATCGCCGTGAAAATCTTCGTGCATGGCGTTCAGCAGGCCGATAAACGACTTGCCTTCCGGCTGCAGCGAAGCGTCCTGAAGGAACAGGGCAAGCGTCGTTCCGGCATTGATGCCCGCCGCAGGCTCCGAACCGTGCGCGGATACGCCGGTCACCGTGAACATGGCCTGTCCCGCATTGATCTCCGCTTCGCCTTTTACCCGGTGAGCCCGGCAGAAGTCTTCGAAAGCTTCGACTAACGGACGGACATCGCCGCTCAGGACAGCCTGTGCGCGTTCGGGTACCATATTGATCCGCAGGCCCGACTCGAACGTTTCGAGCTTGACGAGCGACTTGGTTTCTTTGGGCTGTTCCTTGGGCACGATGGTCGGATTAAACTGTCCTTTTTCCGCATAGATCATCGGGAACTCGGCATCCGGCGCGAATCCTTCGGTAGGCATCCGTTCGTTCGCCGCATAGTAATGCATGCAGCTCATGCCGCTTTCTTCGTCGGTCCCGAAGATCAGCCGGACATTTTTGCTGAGCGGAAGACCCAATTCCTTGACGATTTTCAGCCCGTACAAAGCGGCGACCGTCGGGCCTTTGTCGTCGATGGCTCCGCGTGCGTACAGCTTTCCGCCGCGGATCGTCGGTTCGAACGGAGGACTGGTCCATGTGCCCGCGGCCGGGACTACATCCACATGACCCAATATGCCGATCGTGGTTTCCGGATCGAAGTTTCCGTACTGCGCATGCCCGGCATAGCCGTCCACATTTTTAACATCCAAACCGAGGCTTTCCGTCAGCTTCAGCATGTAGTCCAGCGCTTCGCCGACTGCCGAGCCCATCGGGCGTTTTCTCGATGCGCTGCCGAGGTCCTTGATGCTTTGTATGCGCAGAAGGCCGTCCAGGTCGCGCAGCAGGTCTTCTCTCCGGGATTCCGCTTCTTTTTGCCAATCGATCATCCGTCTGTCCTCCTCAAGGTGTCTATCCGTTTAACAAGCTTTACGATTCGCCTACTATCTTACCATTATTTTTCCCGGAATGCCGAACGCACTTTTCCGCTTCCGTGAGCAATTCGGAGAGACGCTTGGCATCGACGGGTTTGTTCATATACTCGTCCATTCCGGCTTCCAGGCAGCGTTCCCGGTCTCCCCGAAGCGCGTTGGCCGTCACCGCGATAATGTACGGACGTCCTTTTTCCGCCGAACGTTCCCGAATTTCCCTCGTCGCTTCGAATCCGTCCATTCCGGGCATGCGCACATCCATCAGGATCACATCGTACCCCGAACGTCCGAAAGCTTCGACCGCCTGGCGGCCGTCTTCGGCCAGATCCGCCCGGTAACCGAGCCTTCGGAGCAGCCGCTCCATCACGAGCTGGTTGATCTTGTTGTCTTCGGCAACCAGAATCCGCAGCGGAGCCAGTTCTTCGTCATCCGGCAGAACCGGAAGCGCAGCGGACTCTTCGGCCGATTCGGCGGCGTCGAAATCCGGCAGACCGACTTCGACCGTAAACCGGAATACGGAACCGACGCCAAGCTTCGAGCGGACGCCGATCCTTCCGTTCATAAGCTCGATCAGTCTCTTGGTAATCGCAAGACCCAATCCGGTCCCTTCGGACTTGCGCGTCATAAAGTTGTCCAGCTGGTAAAAAGGATCGAAAAGATGTTCCGTCTGCTCTTCCGGAATTCCTATTCCCGTATCGCGAATCCGGAAAACGAGCCTCAGGCTTCCTTTTGGCGCGTCGTCTTCCTGATCCACGGAAACGAATACGCCGCCCGTCTCGGTATACTTGATCGCATTGCCGACCAGGTTGACGAGAATCTGGCGCAGTTTGTTCGGATCGCCGACCACGATTTCGGGCACTCGCGGAGCGAAGGACAAACCCAGCTCCAGATTTTTCGCGCGCGAATCGGCCAGCAGGATATCGAAAGAACGTGCCACGTCCTCCCTCAGGTTCATCGGCTCGAGTTGAAGTTCCGATTTGCCCGCTTCGATCTTGGAAAAATCGAGGATATCGTTCACGATATTGAGCAGCGAGTCGCCGCTGCGCCGGATCACTTCCATGTATTCGCGCTGTTCGTCGCTCAGGCCTTCGGTCTCCAGCAGCAGCTGCGTTAGCGCGATTACGCCGTTCATCGGCGTACGGATCTCGTGACTCATGACGGCAAGAAACTCGCTTTTGGCTCGATTCATTTGTTCCGCCGCCTGTTTCTCGATCAGCAGCCGCTTCTGTTCCGTAATATCTTTGGCCAAAATATAACAACCTACCCGTTCCCCGCGCACGATGATCGGAGCCGTGGAGGTGAGCACTTCCGACTCGCGGCCGTCCGTATGCCGGATCCGCACCGAAGCGCGGCCGCGTTCTTCGCTTGGGGGCGTCTCGCCCAGGATATCTTCCAGCGTCCCTTCGGACATCCATTCGTCAAAGCGTCTGCCAATCATCTTTTCGATCGTCAGTCCCGTCAAATTTTGGGCCGAAGGATTCGTATTGATCACATGCCCTTCCCTGTCGATCGAAAACACGGCATCGTGATTGTGCTTCTTGAGCGACGTGTACCGTTCGACCGATTCCTGCAGCAGACGCTCGGAGTTGCGAAAAGCGGTAATATCGCGATAAATCACCGCATGACCGCCCGGACGGCCGTTTTCGCCGAGTGTAAAAGCGGTCAGCAGAAGATCGAGCGAGCCTCCGCTGCGCGTGCAGCCTTTCGCTTCGGTCCGCTTGGAAGGATCGAGCGATGCTGCCGGCCGGATCACCTCGTTGAAAGCTTGTCGGTCTTCGACTTCATCAAGAAGCCGCAGCCCGATCTTCTCCCGAAGCTCCGGTTCGCTTGCTCCCGCAAACTCCGAGGCCGGCCAGCCAAACACGCGCTCGAAAGCGGCGTTGACATTGACCAGCCTGTTCTCTTCGTCAAAAAGAGCCACCGGGTCGAGATTGTTGGCAATCACATTCTCGAGCTGCCGGACCGTTGTTTCCAGGCGCCTTCGGGCATCCAGATTGCGTTCGTCCATTTCGCGCTGGGCCGAAAGGGAAGGGAGCACCGCACCCGTGCTTTTGCCCGACAGATCCGTACCGGTAAGCTCTCTGTCGGTCATCACGTAGTCGTGCCGGCGCAGCATTTTGATCTGCAGCGCCGCACTGATCGAACCGCTGCCGTAAGCGCAGACCGAGATCATGCGATGATCGTGCACGGTCCGGTCAGCCAGTTCTTCGAAATGCTCCAGCTCGCATTCGACGCCTTCTTCGTTTTTCCAGACGACGTGAGCCCATGTGCGGATCGACGGTATTCGATCCGTATAACTTCCCAGCAGCTCTTCGGAATGTTTCACGACTTTTTTATGATGGAAGCTGCCGTGAACGCCATAAAAATATTCGGCGTCTACGAACACGACCCGTTCCCGTTCTTCTTTGCCAAGCGCACGGAATACCCGGCTGCGGATCTGCTCGATCCGGTCCGGTCTGTCGATCAAAATGGCCAGGTCTCCGCCCTGCGCTCCCGTGATCAAATAAGCGGACGCATTATCGGCATAAGCTTCCGCATCGTCGTAGAGGTATAGAATATGTCCGCCGGCAGATACCCGGACCATCCGATTCAATTCCATTATGCGCTCGCTCATTATGCACCTCGTGACTTTGCATGAATTTTAACTTCTTTTATTATACGACAAAGAAGAAGGCGGAAGATGACGAATTTTACAGGACTGCGCCCCAAAAAAGGCCAAAAATCAAAAATGCGCAAAAAAAGGTCCGCATCCTCTGCCGAAGCATGGAATACGGACCTTTCTGTTCGTGATGCGGTCGAGAGGACTCGAACCTCCACGGGGGTTAGCCCACACGGACCTGAACCGTGCGCGTCTGCCAATTCCGCCACGACCGCTTATTCAATGGCGCCTGTTACGGCGACAAGTCAGATCATAACATGCCTTTTTAATAAAAGTCAATGTATAAAAAAACCACATTCGCTTGCAAGCGCACATGTGTTCGGTTATAATGAAAACAGAACACAAGTTCCTACAAGGTGGTGAAGAGCATGACCGCTGCACAGACGACCCGAGACGAACTTTCACTGATCAAAAGTTATCTGCTGCTGACTCATATTTTGAAAGTATTCGACAACGATGCCAAGAAGCTGGAGTCCGATGCACCGATGCAGGCTTCCCCTTTATATACCGAGATGATCCGGAGCGCTTCGAAATGCGCGGCCGTGCTGTTATCGGGAATCCGGCGCGAATTCAAGAAACGTCATATCCGTATCTGCGAAATCAAGCATACGGACAGCGGCGTCGACGCCGATTATCTCTGCCGCGGCCTTCACGGCGCCATGCATATCGACCGCGAGCCTTTCCGGCAGGAAGCCGATCTGCGCATGCGGGCTTATATGGGACTCGAATCGGCTCCGATCGTAACCGATTCCGGCCGCCATTCGGCGGCTCCGACCCGAAGTTATGCCCATTCTTCCGCAGTTGGAACCAAGGGCATCAAGAAACCTGCCCGCCCTTATTCAGCCGGAGCGTACGCTTAAACTTATCCCCCTCTCTTGCCTGCCGATCTGCTTCGCCCCCCGGCGGCCAGCCGGCAGACGGGAATGATAGATAAACTCCCTTTTTCACCAGACAAAGCCCGCCTTGTACCGGATTTTTCGGCGCAAGGCGGGCTTTTGTGGATCTATCGCATCCGTTCGGAGATCGGCTCAGACTCCGTCTGCCGATCTCCGAACGCGGGACGGGTCTATTCGCTCTTTCCCGGCTTTGGATCTTCTGCCAGCAGGTCGATACGCTCTTCCTTCGACGGTTGAATCGCATAGTTCCGATCCAGCTTGACCACATTGCGGTTCGGTCGGCGAATCAACACATGGGTATCGTCCCAGGCTACCACGATGCCCCGGATATCGTTTTCTTTTAATCCGTCGCGTACGACCCGCACTTTCTCTCCGGACACCCGGTAAGCGTTCAACTGCTCGTCGCTGAGCATGGTGCATTCCTCCTTTGTATCGCACTTTTTCTTTCAATCCAAAAAGCCCGTTCGCGCACAGGGCGCGAACGGGCCGTTCTACAAAACGTACCGCAATTTCAGCCCCGAACCTAAAGTTCGTTAGCGCTGGGCATGTTCTTTGGAATCCGTATTTTCGAACCAGAAGTCAAGCACTTTGGCCGACATCACGCGCTGTTCGACATATTCGACCTGCTGCGTCGTAAACTCTTCTCTCCATGGGAAAGATAGTTCTTCGCACAGATCGGCAAGTGTAAGAAGTTCGGACCAGGCGACATATCGCTTGTACCAGAAAAATTGAGGATGTTCAATCATATAGGGATAAAGGTCATCAAATTCCGTATGCTTACAGTCGAGAGCTCGTTCGAAATGTACCTTGGCTTCATTGACTTTTTGGATGAAAAATTCGCTATTTACCGTTTGATCGCTCATCTTCGTCTTCCTCCTCTCCCTACTTACAAGATATTATACGTAACATTATCGGAGGGGTAAAGCAGGAAATGTAGCTTTCGGTCCAAATTTCTTCAGTCCGCAAAAACGATCCCGTCTTCTCCCAGCGACTGGATTCGCACCAAGGATTCCAAGCGGATTCCCTGATCGCGCAAACTTTGAGCGCCGGATTGGAAACACTTCTCCACTACAATGCCCACACCCACCAGCGTCGCTTCCGACGAGCGGATAATTTTGACAAGTCCGCGTGCAGCATCGCCGTTGGCGATAATGTCATCGATAAGCAAAACCTTATCTTCTGTGTTAATAAACCGTTTGGGCAGCATTAAATCGGTCACGATTCCTTTTGTAAAGGAAGGGACGCGTTCCACATAGGAATCGGGGTCCGCCAACAGTGTTTTCTTGCGGCGGGCGAAGATCATCGGCACCCCGAGTTCAAGCGCCACGGCAAAAGCTACCGGAATGCCGGAAGATTCGACCGTTACGACTTTGGTTACTCCTTCTGCCGCAAAGCGGGCGGCAAACGCCCGGCCCATTTCCATCGTCAGCGCGGGATCGACCTGATGATTCAGAATCGCATCCAGTTTCAGCACCTGCTGCGAGGCAATTACGCCTTCGCGCTTGATCCGTTCTTTTAACTCTTCCACAGCCTCAACCCTCCCGGTCCTGCATTTTCATATGTTTTCGTAAAAATAGCATTTTGTTTTACTTTTTTCAAGATGACACCGCATGTCCGGTCCGGAAATCCGTGTCTTTGCGCTTCACATCGGCTGACGGCTGCGTCCTTCGTAGCTCAGATACAAACGTTTGAGTTCGATCGCCACCCGGTTGAGCGAATAATGCGATTTGGCTTTTTCGCAGGCTGTACGGGCCAATTCATAGCGATAAGCCGGATCGCCGATGACCTGCTCGAGCGCATCGGCCAGCGCCTCCGGATCGTCCGGCGGCACGAGCAGCCCGTTGACTCCGTGTTCGATCTGCTCGGGCACGCCGCCGACGCTCGTTCCGACCAGCGCCAGACAGCAGAGCGCCGCTTCGGCAAATACCGAACCGAAAGCTTCCGCCCGCGACGGCAGTACAAAAATATCGAAAAAGGGCATGAACTCTTCGGGGTGCAGCGTGTATCCGTAAAAAATCGTATCGTCATAAACACCCAGTTCCTGGGCCAACTTCTCCAGTTCCTGCCTGGAAGGACCGTCTCCGATCAGATGCAGCACATACGGACTGTTTCGCTCTTTAAGCAGCGCGCAGGCCCGAAGCAGCACATCCAGCCCTTTGGCCGGCACGAGGCGGCAGACAGCCATCAGCTGCGGCACTTCGTTCTCGTGCGGAACCGGCTTGAACCGGCGCTCATCGTACCCGTTCGGCATAATCTTGATCCGCTCGGGGTGATCGATATACAGTCCCATATAACGCCGGAAAGCTTCCGATACGGTAATCAGCTGCTGCGTCTTGACCTCAAGTTCCCGATAGATGGAAACCAGAAATTGATGTTCGATCCCGCCTTCTTCGATCTTGCCGTTCAGGATCAGCTCCCGCTCGTAGCTGGAGTGTGTCGTCTGCAGAACCGGCGTATCGGGAAATACCGTCTTCATGACAAGCGCGGCAATCGGATGATGCGCATGGATCAAATCGTAAGGCTTCTGCAGTCTGAGACGCGTCCACCACAAATAATCGCGGTACGTCTGCATATATTTCTGCACGACGGGACTGTCAGCGTACCGCTTCCAATCGAAGGTTTCGAATACGACCTCTTCCCGCCCTTTGCCCCGAATCCGCTTGGGCAGCGAAAAAATCTCCATTTCCCAGCGGGCCGAAGAAAACTTCTCCTGCAGATGCGGGATCATCGATGATACGCCCCCCGGCTGTTCGGGCGGAAAAAATAAAGCTTGAAGCAATCTCACAGCCAGTCTCCCCCTTCCGCGCGTCACGCGTTCCTTCTATTGATGATAGCCCACAAGGAAGCCAAAGGTAAAGGGTAAGCAGGCGTAGACCTGTTTCCCAAACGCTTATTCCCCGCGCAGGCTCGCAAGCTCCTCTTCGCTGAGTTCGCGGTACTCTCCCGGCTCAAGCTGCGGATCGAGTACGAGTGTGCCCATCGAGACCCGTTTGAGAAAAACGACCTGTTTGCCTACGGCTTCGAACATCCGCTTTACCTGATGGAACTTGCCTTCCTTGATTGTCAGACGAATCTCGGCGTGGTCTTCGCCTTCCGATTCGTAGCGCCGTACGATTTCCAGTTCCGCCGGCATCGTCTGATAGCCGTCATCCAGCGTAACGCCGGCTTTGAACGCTTCCGCATCCGCTTCGTCGACCGCGCCCAGCACGATCGCCTCATACGTCTTGGGCACGTGTTTGCGCGGAGACAGCAGCTCATGCGCCAGCTGGCCGTCGTTGGTCAGCAGCAGCAGGCCTTCGGTGTCTTTGTCCAGCCGGCCGACCGGGAACGGTTCGAAAGCCAGATATTCGGGATCAAGCAGATCGATAACGGTCCGATCCCATTTGTCTTCGGTAGCCGAGACGACATCCTGCGGTTTGTTCAGCAGCAGATAGACAAACTCCCGGTAGCGCACGGCCTGACCGTCAAGCTCGATTGCCGCCGTTTCGGGATCGACCTGCAGTCCCGTGTCTTTGATCGGCTGGCCGTCGACCGTAATGCGTCCCTGTTTGGCCAGCTTCTTGCTTTCGCTGCGCGTAGCCAGACCCAGATGGGACAAAATTTTGTCGACACGCAGCTTTTTGCCGCTTTTTTGGTTTGTTTCCTTGTTCATCCGTTCCATCTCCATCCTGCCGGATATTCGTTTTTCAGTACGCCCGCGGCCCATTTTCCCCAACCGGCGGAACAGCCGTCAATCGCCACAAGCACATAACCTTTGCTGTCCGCCTTGTCGGCGCGGCATATCCGTTCTTCGCCGAAAGTCAGTGTCTCGCCTTTGAGGTACGAGACGGCTTCGGGCAGGGAAGAAGACAGATTTACCGAACGGACCGACTCACCCGGTGTCAGTGCGGCGGCCAAAGCGTTGGACGGCACGAACCGTCCGCCCGCATTGACCATGCCGAGCTGAAAACCGGAACGGCGCACTTTGAGCCCGCGCAGCCGCTCGGGCTCCACCGGACAGGCGTACGCATAGCCGCCGGAGATCAGCAGCGTGCCGCGCAGCGGCGCGGTCAACTGCGCCGCCAGGAAGTCGAGGCATACGCGGCGCACGCTTTCTTCGGACGCCTCCTCGCGGATATAGGCGTCCTTGCGTCGTCCGCGAGCCTGGCGCGCGGACTTGTCTTCGCGGCGCGGCGAAGCGCCGCGGTCGCTTGTGCGGCCCGGCGCCGCGGGGCCGCCGGTTCTGCGCAGGCCGGCCGGAGACTCGGCCGGCCGCGGTTCCCCGGCCCCGATCACCGGGCCGGGGGAAGCGGCGGCGCTGCCGGAAAGCGCCGCTTGTTCTCCCGTGTGCTCCAGCACGCACACGAAATGCCCTTCGCCTTCGGCGAGATGCGGCCAGATGCGCGCCGCCCGCGCCGTCTGCGCGAGCGCTTCGGGCCGCGAAGAAAGCGGCGGCTCCCCGTCTTCGGCCGCCTGGTGCAGCAGCGGCGACAGCCCGCCGCCGCTCTCGATCAGCCCGGCCGTCCATTCCGGCCGCCCCGGCGCAAACAGCGGCGAGTGCGGCAGCTCGCCAACGACAAAGTCCGGATGGCGTGCGAGAAACAGCGCGATCATGGCCTCGTTCTCTTCGGGCGAGAACGTGCACGTCGAATACACGATCCGTCCGCCGGGCGCCAGCATCGAAGCGACCGTATCGAGAATATCGCGCTGCATGACGGTGCAGACTTCCACCGAATGCTTCTCCCATTGACGGACCGCGTCGGGGTCTTTGCGGAACATGCCTTCGCCCGAACACGGCGCATCGACCAGAATCTTGTCGAAATAGGCAGGGAATTTCTCCGCGATCCGCTCCGGTGTTTCGTTCAGCACAACCGCATTGCGTACCCCGCTCATTTCGATGTTTTTGGCCAAAGCCTTGGTGCGCTCCATACTGATATCGTTGGTAACCAGCACGCCTTCGCCGCGCAGCTTCGCGGCGATCTGCGTGGATTTGCCGCCCGGAGCGGCGCACAGATCCAGTACCCGGTCGCCCGGAGAGACGCGCAGGGCTTCGACCGGCTCCATGGCGCTCGGCTCCTGGATATAATACAGTCCCGTATGGTAATAAGGATGCTTGCCCGGCCGTTCATTCTCGTCGATGTAGAACCCCGTCTCGCACCAGGGAATCGGTCTCAAAGCAAACGGACTGGATGCCCGAAATTCGTCCAGACCGATCTTCAGCGTATTGACGCGCAGTCCCGCATAGCGGGAACGATCGTAGCTGGCGATAAATTCTTCATATTCGCCGCCGAGCCATTGCCGCATACGCGACTCGAACAGCGGCGGAAGCTGAATGCCCATACAATTGTCCTCCGTTCTTCTCTGCCCGGACTTGCGGGCGCAAAACGGCCCGCTCCGCCCCGCGGCTGTTCGCCGCGGCCCTGCGGAGCGGGCCTGTCGTTCAAGGAATCCTCAGCGGAGCCGAAGCCGGCGATCCGATCGGGCGGGGCGCGGCGGGAACATCGCGTTCACTCCGCGCGGCGCGGCCTTCTTAGTCGGCATATGATCCGCCCTCGGCATCATGATCGGCAGACGGCGCCTTTCCCGGTTTGGCTTTGGGACCGCGCGAATAACCGGTACGCTGCGGGATATGGGGCGCAAGGGTCTCGGCTGTGAGGCGGACCCGCTCGGTCAAGGCGGGATCGGCAAGCTCGATCTGAAGCGGATAGAAACCGAACGGTTCCTGCTCGTACCGTTCCAATCGATCCAGGTACAGCCGGGCATCCGACACCAGCTTGTCCAAGCGGATACCCAGCGTATCGGCGGGATACCCGGACAGCTTGCGTATCGCGGTCCGCAGCATTTTGCGCGCCCCCTCGATCTTGTCGTACGCCTGCGTGACGCCGCCGTTGCGGAAATGGTACAGCGCCACGGCGATCTGCAGCAGACCGGAATACAGCGGATCGCGCCCGCGTTCGAGCCACAGCTCTTCAAGCACCTCGTGACATTCGAAGTAGTCTTGGTCCCGATTGAAATAAATCAGGAATTCGACGTACTTCGGCTCATAAAAAGTCATCTTCCGGATCTTCCTCATGCTTGGATGCGATAATGGCTTTGATTTCTTCGAGCATCGCTTTCATCCCGTCGTAGTCGCGCCGCGCGAACAGTTCCCCGAACGAAGCCTGATAAGCGATCGCTTCGCCGACCAGATGGTAGGAATACAGCCGGTGAATCATTTTGAGCAGCGTCGAAACGATATTCGCGTCGTCTTCGAACAGCTTCTGCGCATCGAGAATCTCCTCGCGGATACTGGACATCTCGCTGTCGAGCACCGAAGCCGCCTGAGCGGACTTTTGCAGGCGCAGGCGCATATCGCCAGGCAGACCGCCGCGGTATTTGTAATTGAGCGAATGTTCGATCGTGGCCCAGAAATTCATCGCAAGCGTGCGGATCTGGATTTCGGCCAACACGATTTTCTGTTCGAGCGCGGTCTGCACCGGATAGCGGATAATCATATGGAAACTGCGGTAGCCGCTTTCCTTATAATTGGTGATGTAGTCTTTTTCGTACAGAACGGTCAGATCTTTGCGGGCTCGGATGTACTCGGCTACGCGGCGGATATCCTCCACGAATTGGCACATAATACGGATTCCGGCAATATCCTCGATCCCTTCCTCCAGCCGGTCCATCGGCACATCCAGACGTTCGGCTTTTTCCAAAATGCTGGTAATCCGTTTGACTCGTCCGGTCACGAACTCGATCGGTGCGTATTCCTCGCGCTTTTTGAGTTCGGATCGCATCGTTTTGAACTTGACTTTCAGCTCTTCGACCGTCTGTTCATATGGAAGCAAAAATGTTTCCCAGTTTCTACCGTCCATGCTATGTGCCTCCTTGTCTTCCTTCACCCTTTTAGCGGTGGTCGGCGCCTACCGCCTGGGAGATATGGGTGAACCCGTCTGTCTGCATCAGGCGCTTGAGACCCGTATGCAGCTGCCGATTGATTTCCGGTCCTTTGTAGATCAGAGCCGTGTAGATCTCGACCAGGCTGGCGCCGGCACGAATCTTCGCATAAGCGTCTTCCGCCGTGAAAATGCCTCCGCTGCCGATGATCGGCAGGCTTCCCCGGGTTTGCGCATACACCTGCCGGACAATTTCGGTCGAACGGAAAGTCAGAGGCCGTCCGCTGAGTCCGCCGGCTTCGCTGCGGTTGTCATGCGCCAGTCCTTCCCGCGACAACGTGGTATTGGTCGCAATCAGCCCCGATACGCCGGCGGCCGCAATGGCTTCTACCGTCTGCCCGAGCTCTTCGTCGGTCAAGTCCGGCGCGATCTTGACAAACACCGGCTTCGGCCGGGCGGAACCCGCCTGATCGGCCAGTTCCGCCGTCACGGCGGAGAGCAGTCTGCGCAGCTCTTCGCCGTGCTGCAGACTGCGCAGGTCGGGCGTATTCGGCGAACTGATATTAACGATGAAGAAGTCCGCGTGCGGATAAAGTACCCGGATACAGCGTTCGTAATCGAGATGGGCTTCCTCGTTGGGTGTGATCTTGTTTTTGCCGATATTCACGCCGATCGGGACCGGACGGCTGCGAAGAGCCGCCAGACGGACCGCCATCTCTTCCGCTCCCTTGTTGTTGAACCCCATACGGTTGACCAGCGCTTCGTCGGGCGGAAGACGGAACAGCCGCGGCTGTTCATTGCCGGGTTGACCGGCCGGCGTAACCGTCCCGACTTCCATAAATCCGAAACCGATGGTCGAAAATCCCGGTACCGCTTCGGCATTTTTGTCCAGTCCCGCAGCCAATCCGACCGGAGACGGGAAAGACAGACCCGACAGCTCCGTCGCAAGCGATTCGTCGCGCGGCACGCCGTACAGTCCCTTCAGCAAAGAAAGACCGCCGGGCGCAGCAGCTGCGCGGCGTATGCCGTCAATGACGAGATGGTGGGCCTTTTCGGGATCCATCCGGAAAAACAGCGGTTTGGCAAAGCGTTCATACAGCAAGAGGCTCACTCCCATTCTTCTCTGCTAACATTATTGATTTTACCCGGAAGCCGGTTAAAAGGAAAGCATTCCGCAATGCAAAAACCCTCTTACAATCCGGCAAAAAGAGATTTACAATTATGAGGATACCGATAATTCGAAAGGAGCAGATGACGATGGCTGTCAAACGCAAACCTCCCGCCCTAAAACAGAAAAAGGAAGAGATCAACCGCAAAGCCGCGCTCTGGATCGGCGGCAGCCTTGCTCTGTTCGTTCTTGTCGTCAGCGCCCTGATCGTCTGGGCCCAGCTCTGACGGTCATCGCTTACCGTTTCGGCTCCCTCCCGAAACCAAGCCCTGTTCCGGCCTTTTGGCCGGTACGGGGCTTTTTTGCGGTCTAATCGGCAGCGATCCCGGCTGATTGGGCTGCAGATGTACCGTTCAGTTCAGCCATTTATAAACTTTTTGGTCGTTTGTCTGATCCTGCCGGTCTCCCGAGCGGAAGCGCTGTTTCGGAATCAACAGTTCTTCCGGCAGCACATCGTCCGTCAGCGTCACTTTGGTGCCGGCCGGAACGAGATCGAACAATTCCTCGACATCGCTTTTGTTCATTCGCACGCAGCCGTGCGACTCGTCGCCGCCGATGCTGCCGGGATCATTCGTGCCGTGAATGGCGTAATCGGTATCCGACAGCTGCATGCCCCGACTGCCGAATTCGCCGTTTGACCGGCCGTTCGGATTGACCACTTTGTCGCTGATGGCGTAGGTGCCCGTCGGGGTTTTGCTGCCGCCAAGACCTACTTCGTAATTGCGCAGCAGCACGCTGCCGCTGACGATGGCAAGCCGGTGCCGGCTTCGGTCGACGATAATCTCGAGCGGCTTCTCCAAATAGGGACTGCCGCCGAGCGTAGAAGCCGAAGCCGGGCCGCCGGAAGAAGACGAGAGCGGAAGCTCCTCCTGCCCGTAGGCTTCCCGTTTCATGGCGGCCGTCAACGCGGCAAACGAACGGCTCATCGCCGGCGTGGAACCCGACAGTACATTGTCCGGGAACGGACGATTCAAATCTTTGAGATTTTTCGGAATCTTGCCTCCGTCCGAGCGGTAGCTGCCGATGGCGGAAGACAGGGCCGCCAGACTTTCCTGTTCGGACATCCAGGCTTTGGCCGCTTTGCGCTGCGCCGGAGAAGTCGAGGCTTTGCAGTCGCAAACTTTCGGGTCATAACTGCGCAGCACGCTTTCTCCCGCTTTTTCGCCCGGTTCCACTTCGGCCGCCACCGGCATGCCTTCCCGCCAGATCAGCCACTTCCCTTGACGCTCCATTCCGAGTACCGACGCGCGCACCTTGCGCCCGTCGCGCAGATAATCCGCCGCGGCCGTCCCTAGCGCCGCCGGTCTTCCTTGTTCCGCCGCCGTAAAGACGACAGCGGGAAGCCCGGCCGCAGCGCCCGCCGAGGCATCGGTCTGCGCCGCGAAACGGGGCGCGTCGATCCCCGGCGCTTCCGCATACCGAAAGCCGGCAAGCAAAAGCAGAACCGCCAGCAGCAGCCATTTCCGCCGCCTTGCGGTACGTTTTTCGCGCTTTTTTGCCGCTTCATGCAGCTTCTGTTCGTATTCGACCAGAATATCTTCGGGCACATGCGCGTGCTCGTAGGCTTCGTAGACTTCCTGCGCCTGGTTGAAACAATAATTCGCTTTGCCCGGCTGGCCGTCCGCTTCGTATTCTTTCCCGAGCAGATACCAGGCCATTTTGTTGTCCGGATGCTCGCGCACATACTTTTTCAAGTGGGGAAAACGCGTCACGGCTCTTCCGCTCCTTTGTCACAACCATACGCCCAATGCTCCGCCTCCGTAAAAAAGCGCCTCCCGCCTGTACGTTCAGGAGAGAGACGCTTCTCGGATCTGCCCTGTATTCGGCGCTTGCGAGTCGAATCAGCCTTCTTTGTTAAACGGTTCGTCCGCGATCATGATCGAATCGGTCGGACATCCGTCGCATGCGTCGATCATGTCTTCGTGCATGTCTTCCGGAATGACCTTGACTCCGTGGTTGCCGTCGCCGTCGAAAATAACTTCGGCCAGACCTTCATCGTCGTAATCGTAAATATCCGGAGCGGTCGCGCCGCATGCTCCGCATGCGATGCATGTATCTTTGTCGACCCAGGTATATTTGCTCATCGTTGTTCCCTCCTATATGCGTTCTATCGGCTTCGCCGATTCTCTTGTCAAGAAACTTATTCTTTTAAGAGCCTTTATCCCTCTAACTATAATATAAACGTTTTTTGATTTCAATCACTCTTACGTTTCATTTTCATTCGTTTTTCAATCGTTTTCCGGGCCCGAACCGCGCTCTCCGTGAAAAGAAATCCCGGGCGTACGTCCCGCTTTCATCCGTTTGGTCCCGTCTTCTTCGAGCATGCCGGCCGTCATCAGGGCATCTTCGCCGAATTTGTCGCGCAGTTGGTCCATAATCTCGGTCAATTTTTCTTTTTTGGGCTGCTTTTCGTAATCGAACAAATCGAGCTGGATGACCGATTCGCTCTTGTCCGTCAGGCTCTGTGCGGCTACGCCGAGCAGCCGGACCGGCTTTCCGTCGCCCCAGTGTTTGAGATACAGCTCTTTCGCCTGACGGTAAATTTCGTCGGCCGTCTCTGTCGGGGTGGCAAGCGTCCGGGACCTCGTGATCGTTTTCATTTCCGGCGTACGGATCGTGATCTGCACCGTTCCCGCCAGCAGATGCTGCCTGCGCATGCGCCTTGCGACCTGATCGCTCAGGTTCAAGATAACCCGCAGCGCTTCGGCCGACTCGGTCACATCGTACGGCAGCGTTGTCGTGTGTCCGACCGATTTGCTCGGTTCGGGAACCGACTGCACCTCGGAAAAGTCCTGGCCGTTCGCCGCCCGCTTCATCCAGGCGCCGAATACCCCAAATGAGGCCTGAAGCCGTTTTTCGTCTGTTCGCGCAAGTTCCCCGATCGTCCGGATCCCGAGCCGGGCCAGCTTCTCCGCCGTTTTCTCGCCGACTCCGAATAGTTCCCCGCACGGCCGGCTCCACAGGGTGTAAGGCAGATCGCGGATCCGCAGTACGGAGATGCCGCTCGGCTTTTTCATATCGGATGCCATTTTGGCAAGCAGCTTGTTCGGCGCCACTCCGATCGAGCAGGGCAGCGACAGCTCGCTCTGAATCCGCCGCTGAATCTCTTCCGCGATATCCAGGGGGGTACCGAACTGCTTGGAACCGGTAATATCCATGTAACACTCGTCGATCGATGTCGCTTCGATCATCGGCGTATAACTGTAGAGAATTTCGCGGAAAGCTCTGGAGTAAGCGCGGTACAGCCTGAAATCCGGCTTGATCAGAATCAGCGACGGACACAGCTTCAGCGCCTGATTGACCGTCATTCCGGTTCGCACCCCCTGGCTGCGGGCCGGATAGGAGCTGGTGACGACAATGCCGCGCCGCTTCTCGCTGTCGCCGGCAACCGCCGTCTTTTTTCCGCGGTACAGCTCCGGACTTTCCGCTTCATGTACCGAACAATAAAAAGCGTTCATATCGACATGCAAAATGACCCGCCCTTTGGCGGGGTAATAGCTCTGCACCTCTCCCGTCACCGTCTTCCCTCCTGTTCCCGCGCAAGCGCCAAACGTTTGTTTCCTTATTTTAACGCAAAATTGTTAACCTGCCCACTATACCGGTTTAACGCGTTCATGCTATAATCGACAATTAATACGGTCGGAAGGGAGCAGTTCCATGACACGGTCCATCACGATTTTCGATACGACACTGAGAGACGGCACACAGGGGGAAGGAATCAGCCTCTCGGCCGACGATAAGCTGAAGATCGCCGTCAGGCTGGACGAGCTGGGCGTGCATTATATCGAGGGGGGCAACCCCGGCAGCAACGGCAAAGACATCGAATTTTTCCGCCGCGTGCAGGAGCTGGGGCTCAAAGCGAAGATCACCGCTTTCGGCAGCACCCGCCGCAAAGGCGGCTCTGCCGACGAGGACGAAAATTTGCAGCGAATCGCGGAATCCGGCGCCCAGGCGGCAACGCTTGTCGGGAAATCGTGGGACTTCCATGTTCATACCGCCCTGCAGACGACGCTCGAAGAAAATCTGGCGATGATCGAAGACTCGATCCGCTATCTGAAGCGCCGAGGACTCGAAGTCATTTTTGACGCGGAACATTTCTTCGACGGATTCAAACACAATCCCGGTTATGCCCGTTCGGTGCTGCAAGCCGCCCATGAAGCGGGCGCGGATTGGCTTGTGCTGTGCGATACGAACGGCGGTACGATGCCAGGCGAGATCCGCAGTACGATGGCCGCGCTGGTAGAAGCGATGCCGGAAGCGAAATTCGGAATCCATACGCACAACGACTGCGAATTGGCCGTAGCCAATGCGCTCAGCGCCGTATCGGCCGGTGCGCTGCAGGTCCAGGGAACCATCAACGGCTACGGCGAGCGCTGCGGCAACGCCAATCTGTGTTCCGTCATTCCGAATCTCCAACTCAAACTGGGACTGCCTTGTCTTCCGGACGAAAAACTTGCCCAGCTCGTGCCTGCGGCGCGTTATGTAAGCGAAATCGCGAATGTCCATATGCCGGCCGGTCAACCTTACGTCGGCACCGCCGCGTTTGCGCACAAAGGCGGGATCCATGTCTCCGCGATTCTGCGCGATTCCCGAACCTACGAACATATCGCCCCGGAACTTGTCGGCAATAAACAAAGGGTTCTGGTGTCGGAACTTGCCGGCCAAAGCAACCTGGTCTCCAAAGCGCGGGAACTCGGGGTCGTACTTGATCCCAAAAGCCCGCAGGCCGCGGAAACGATCGGCCGGATCAAAGATCTCGAGCACCGCGGCTACCAGTTCGAAGGCGCCGATGCTTCGCTCGAGCTGCTGCTGCGAGAAGCGGGCGGCGAGGTCCGGGAACTGTTCGTGTTCGAATCGTTCAAGATGCTGGTGGAAAAATCCGCCGGGAAGCCCGTCGTTTCGGAAGCGTTCGTCAAGCTTCGGATCGGCGGAGAAAGCCTCTATACGGCGGGCGAAGGCAACGGACCGGTCAATGCGCTCGACAACGCGCTGCGCAAAGCCCTGCTCCATTATTATCCGCAGCTGACCGATATGCACTTGAGCGACTACAAAGTCCGTGTGCTCGACGACAAGGAAGCTACCGCTTCCAAAGTCCGGGTGCTGATCGAATCCCGCGACGCCGAAAATGCCTGGAGTACGGTCGGCGTATCCGGCAATGTCATCGAAGCCAGCTGGGAAGCCCTTGTCGACAGTATGCGTTATGCGCTGCTTGGACAGGAACCTGCCGCAGGCGCGGCAGCTTTGGAACCGCGTCCGGGACTGCTCAATCATTAACCGGTAAACGAACGACAAAAAAAAGCGGCTTCCCGCCGCAGCGAAAAGCCCAGTATGGGAGGGGTAAACATGGGCAGCAGGCTTTGAGGGGCGCACCGAAGCACGCGTCCGTTCTCGGCCTGCAGGTAAAACGCAGCGGGCGGCATGCAGACCGGAAGGCAGCCCCGGTCTACCGCGTAGCGCCAGACCCGCCGCTTGCCCCTTGGGACATCCGGATCTTCCCCATGTACCCTACATATAAAGCGGATCTCGTCCCCTTCTGCGGGGCGGGATCTTTTTAATTTGGGCGGATATCCGGTTAAAGCCATCCGCGGCCAATCAAGCATTGCTCAGCCGGGCATACAGATCGCCCAGCGTCGAGATTTGTTCTTCGCGTACCCGGTTCATATACCCGCCCCACAATTTCGCCGTCATCAGCGAATCTCCCAGGGCGTGATGGCGTTCCTTGATCTCGATTCCTTCTTCCTGCAGCAGTTCGTCGAGTCCGTAACCGCCTCTCGCCGGGTTGAGCAGCCTGGCAATCATCATCGTATCGATCACCCGATGTGTCAGATGGGCTTTGGACGTTTTCCACAGCGCCGTATTGAGAAACGCTTTGTCGTGCGCGCTGGCATGGGCGACCAGTACCGAATGGCCGATAAAAGCCATAAAGCCATGCAGCGCTTCGATCAGCGAAGGCGCCTGTTCCACCATCTCCGGCGTGATACCGGTCAGATCGGTAATATGCGGCGGAATCTCTATCCGCGGATTGACGAGCGTATAGAACGTTTCGCGCTCGAGCACTTGATCGCCCCGCATCTTGACCGCCCCGAACGACAAAATCTCGTCGCCTTTCTGGCAGTTGAACCCTGTCGTCTCCAGATCGAACACGACGGTCTCAAGCTCCGTCAGCGGAGTGATCAGCGCTTCCGGTCTGCGCTGTTCCCGGCTGAGCGAGCGGATGAACGCCATCTGATGGGCACTTTGTCCCCCGAATACCGAGGCTACCGCGGAAGGAACCCCTCCACTGCGCAGCATGTTCCAGAATCCGCTTCTCGACCCAGCCGGTTCCTTCATGCACGTCTCCTTTCCGCGAATCTGAGCTGACGCTGAAGTTCACGATGCAGCTTGCGCACCCGAATCAGCCCACTCCGCAGTTCGTAAAACCGTTCTTTCTTCTTCAGCTCTTCCTGAGTCAAGTAACCGCTGCTCTGCAGCAGTCCGCTCTTCTCCGTCGATTCCGTCATACCGCGCAGCCGCAGCGCCGTGACAAACGATTCATAGACCGGCTCCAGCAGCGGCAGCGAAGCCGCCTCGAACTGGATAAGCTTCTGAAGCCTGCGCAGGGTCGACGACTCTTCCACGTCGTGCTGGATCGCCAGAAACCGGGCGGCGTTGACAAGAGGAATATACATGCCGTATTTGACATCGAAATCTCCCGCATGGTCGCCGAAGCGTTCGGTCACGACCTGTCCAAGCACGTTCAGCGTTTTCTTGTGCCTTACAGTGTTGCGCAAAATGGCGGCATGCAGCTCCGTATTTCCGCGAAGTCCGTCATAGAAATCGCGTTTCCAGTCTTCGGCCAGCCGTTCGTCGCCCGCTATCCAGCGAAAATCCGAAGCGATAATCAAATATCGGACCGGCTCCCAGCTGAGATCGCTTCTCCAGGCCCGGAGCTGTGCCGACCATTCCGAAGCGGTACGGCGCCATCTCGGCTCCGAACACATGACTTTCCCTTCGCATTTCTCATACCCGGCCGACTCCAGAATATCGGTCAACCGACGTCCGAACTCCGCAAAATACGTTTCTTTGTCTTCATGCTCGATATCCGACAGTACCAATCCATTGTCCTGATCGCTCCAAAGCGTCTGTTCCTGTCTGCCCGCGCTGCCGAAAACAACGAAAGCATAAGAGACGGGAGGCTGGCCGAAGCCCGCCTCCCCCATCTCCCGCTCGCATAATTCGACCGCATGCCGCATCAGATCGTCGTGCATTTCGTTGACCGAAGCGTTCCAGTCCAAAGGATCCGTGCCGGCCTGCGCTTCGATCAGCCTGCGCTGCATGACAATCCGTTTCGCACGAAGCGCTTCGGGGGAACGGATCTGCGATAAATCTTCACGCTGTACGGATACTTGGTCCGTGTACGAGCCCCTCGGTTTCACCGGATTCCCCCTTTCATTGCCCGGCCGCCGCTGCGGTGCCGGTACGCCTTCGCTTCCCGCCTGATTATTTTACCGACCTCAAGCGTTTGCCGGTGTACGTTTGCTGCCCGATTCCGGGTTTGTCGGACCGTTGAAAGTCGTTTCGCCCGCCATCTTCATTTGTTCCGGATATCCGTAGTTGCCGTGTTCGCTGATATCCAGACCCATCATTTCTTCTTCTTCCGTAACGCGGATGCCCATCGTGACTTTCATGACATAGAAGATGATGAAGGTCACGGCGCCTACGAAGGCAAGCGTGCCGACAACGCCCAGTGCCTGAACGCCCAGCTGGTGCAGACCGCCGCCGTAGAACAGGCCCGCTTGACCCAGTCCTTTGTCGGTAGCCAATTCCGGAGTGGCGAAGAATCCTGTGCTCAAAGCGCCCCAGATCCCGGCAATCCCGTGTACCGAGAAAGCGAAGACCGGATCATCGACTCCCGCTTTTTCAAACCACTGCGCCGTGAAGAACGTCAGTACGCCGGCAACCAGACCGATTACGACCGCTGCCCAAGGCTCGACGAAAGCACACGAACCCGTAATCGCGACCAGAGCCGCCAATACGCCGTTAAGCATACTCGGGATGTCAGCTTTGCCGAACACCATCCAGGAAATCAGCAGAGCCGCTACGCCGCCCGCTGCCGCCGCGATATTCGTCGTCAGCGCCACGTAGGCGAAGAAGCCGTCCATAACCGACAGGGCGCTGCCCGGATTGAAGCCGAACCAGCCCACCCACAAGATAATAACGCCCAGTACCGACAGAACCTGATTGTGACCGAGGATGCTGTTCGGTTTGCCGTCTTTTCCGTATTTACCCAAACGGGGTTTGAGCATAATCGTCGCAACCAACGCCGCCGTAGCACCCGTCAGATGGACAACCGTCGAGCCTGCGAAATCCTGCATGCCCATCGAACCGAGCCAGCCGCCGCCCCATACCCAGTGCGCGATAACCGGATAGATGATGATGGTGAACAAAGCGCCGAACACAATATATACGCTCAGTTTGGCGCGTTCCGCCAGACCGCCGCCGGCGATCGCAAGCGAGACGCCCGCAAAGGCGAGGTGGAAAAGGAACATCAGCGAAACCGGAAGACCGAAGCCGTTCACGGAATCGAAGGAAGAAGCTTGTCCTTCTCCGCCGAAGAAGAAACCTTCGAAACCGAAGAAGCCGTTACCGTTGCCGAAACCGAAAGCAAAACCGAAAGCCCAGAAGGCAATGCTCGCGACGCCGAAGGAAAGAATCGTCTTGCCCGCTACGTGACCGGCATTCTTCATCCGGACCGACCCCGCTTCAAGCAGAGCGAAACCCGCCTGCATGAAGATAACCAGTACCGCCGCGATAAAGACGAAAGCCATGTTCACGCCGTTCGTCAACGCCTCGCCGTCTACCGCTTCCGCCGCATAGGCGCTAACCGGAAAAGCCGCTGCTGCCGTCAGTGCTCCAAACGCTGCCCACCACTTCTTTCTCAAATTCCCCACGCCCTCTTCATGTAATTTTATCTAACATTATGTGAAACTCTTGATGTCATTATAGACCGCGGCAAGAAAGCTGACAAGTGATTTTGCCAAAAAAAATCGAATTTATTTCGGACTTTTTTTTCCGATAAAGCTGTACGCGCGTTAATGCGGCAAAGTACGCGTTTTCATAAAAAGTATAACGTTTGACTGTACGCTTTAGATTGGATATAATTGAATTTGTCAATACTATCTTTTTATATTTACTTACTTTAATGAGGGACTTGGGAAAGGGTGAGACCGTGATGGGGATATGAAACTGTTCCGAATCGGCGAACTGGCCAAGGCCGCGGGTACCAGCGAGCGAACGATCGATTATTATACCAAGCTGGGCCTGATCTGCCCGCAGGACCGGTCGATGACCAACTATCGGCTGTACGGTCCCGAGACGCTTTTGCGGCTGAAACGTATTCACGAATTGAAAAATGAAAAGTTTACTCTGGACGAAATCCGCGAGCGGCTCGACAAATGGAGCGAAGCGACCGGAGACGATCGGGTATCGGAAAAGCTTACCCTGCTTGAAGGCCATCTGGCCCAGGTGGAAAAAGAATTGAAAGAACTGCAGCCGCTGCTCCAGGATCTCGATCCTGCGCAGGCCCGCAAAACCTTTTCCCAAATCGTCCCGCAGGGAGTCGCCTGTATGGAAGCGATCAAACTTCTGCTTGGACAAAACCCGATGATGTAATGTTCTTACACTTATATGGAGGGAAACGAATATGAGCTTCAATTTTTTGATGTATATGCTGATCATTCCCGCGTTCATCTTGACGATCTGGGCTCAGTTCCGGGTCAAAAGCACGTATAGAAAATGGCGCGAAGTCCCGGTACACAGCGGCATGACCGGTTATGAAGCCGCTCGCCATATGCTCGATACGAACGAACTGCAGGAAGTCCAGATCGTCCCTGTGCCGGGCATGCTGTCCGACCATTACAATCCGGTCAACCGGACGGTCGCGCTGTCCGAAGACGTCTACTACGGCAGCAGCATCTCGTCCGTATCGGTCGCCTGCCACGAGATCGGCCACGCCATCCAGCACAAAGAAGCGTATCCGATGCTGTCGCTGCGCCACCGGATCTTCCCGGTCGTCAACTTCGCGTCGGGCGTCGCGCCTTTCCTCATTCTTGGCGGCTTCCTGTTCGATTTCACGAACCTGATCGGATTCGGCATTTTGTTCTTCGCCGTTACGGTCGTGTTCCAGCTGATCACGCTGCCGGTCGAATTCAACGCAAGCAGCCGGGCACGCGAAGTCATGGTATCGGAAGGCTACATTACGAACGAAGAAGAACGCGGAGTCGGCAAAGTCCTGAACGCCGCCGCACTCACTTACGTAGCCGCCGCGCTGGTCTCGCTGCTGGAACTGCTCCGTCTGGTCGGATTGTTCAATAACCGCAGCTGATAAAAAAGCCTACTTTACCCGGCAGGCGGCCTTATTCCTTTCTTGCCTCCAACCGGCACCGGCAGTAACGCCGTGCCGGTTTTTTGCTGTAAAACGGCATAAACGCATTCTTTTTCGCGTAAAGCTTCGATCCTCCAGATAAATGCTGGCTAATTCTCTTCATTTTATGGTACTATACATCTACTTTAGCATTGCAGCCGACTGCCGCTTTCGCATACAAAAGGAGAAGGTTCGTGAGCCTATCAGTGTGGTATGATCTCTTCCTATTCGCTCTATTGTCCGTCCTGCTCGTCTACATTTTTTTTGCGGTACGTATCACCAATCTGCATAAAGTCTACTTCGTTTTCCACTTTTTCATGGTGCTGTGGCCGCTCTGCCAATTCGCCACCCATATCGTGCAATCCCCCCAAGGACAGCTCCTCTACGTTTCGCTCTCTTTCGTCGCCACTCTTATGCTGGTCAGCGGCTGGCTGCTGTTCACCTTGTTTCTCACCGGCAACGATAAGCGGCTGAGTCCCAAATCCATCTCGTTTATCTGTTTGCCCGCGGTCGCCGCCTCGCTTCTGACTTTCTCCAATCCGTTCCATTTGTTCACCCGCCCGGCATCCGACAACTACGTAGAACGTTTCTACGGTCCTTTGTTCTGGCTGGTCATGGCTCTGGTCGCCGTTTATTTTGCCGCTTCGCTGTTTGTACTGCTGCGCGCCCTGCGGTCGGCTTCTTCTTCCGCAAGTCTCAAAAAGCAAATCCGGATCGTACTTTGGGGCATTTGCGCTCTCGCTTTTTTTGCGCTGCTCGATATTTTGCTCAATGTGGTCCTGCGTGAGGTTCTGCCTATTATTCCGGGTCTGACTTCGCTCGGCATTTTTATCGCGGATTTGTTTTTTGTTTTCGTCATTACCCGGTACAAAGTGTTCGATCTGGTCTCGATTGCGCATGAAGACATCATCAATACGATTCCGCACGGCATTCTTGTCCTGGATGAACAGCAGGAGGTCGTCGAAGCCAACCGGGCCCTTCGTCTGTTTCTCGAGATCGAGGCGGGAGATGTATTCGATGTCGAAGCGTTCCTGTCTTCCGTCCGGGTAATCGGCAACGCCCAGCACTTCCTCGAACACTATAAGAGAAAAGACAGCGACGTGTTCCAGGTCGAATGGTCGGCTCTGCGGGGAAACCACCTGCACTGCATCCTCCAGGCTTCGCCGATTCTCGATGCCTCGCGTCTGCCGATCGGCCATATTCTCACCTTTCAAGACGTCTCCCATGAACGGCGTCTGGTGCGGGAGCTGAATCTGCAGAACGACGTCCTTCAGGAACGCAACCGCTCCCTGGACCGTACACGGCTCGAATTGTCCCAGGCCAACCGCCGCCTTGAAGAAATGGCGCTGACCGACAGCCTGACCGAGTGCTATAACCGTCATTACCTGACGCAGCGGCTGGAGCAGGAAATGATCGACAACGTGCAGCAGCGGATTCCTTTTTCGTTCGTGCTGTTCGATATCGACTTTTTTAAATCGATCAACGACCGTTACGGCCATGTCGCCGGCGACGAGATGCTGTACCGTACCGCCCAGATCGTCAAGAAACATATTCGCAGCACGGACATTCTGGCCCGGTACGGCGGCGAAGAATTCATTCTGTATCTGCCCTGCACGGGGAGGGATACAGCCCGGCAGATTGCCGAGCAGGTACGCTTCGCCGTGGAATCGAACCTTGTTTCTCTGGAACATGCGCCCGCTCCGGTGAGCGTCACCGTCAGTCTGGGCGTTCTCTCGATCGAGGATTTCGAGCAGGAACGCCTTCCGGACAATTCGGAAGATTTCCTGACACAGCTGTTTACCGAAGTCGATAAACCGCTCTACGAAGCCAAGAAAAACGGCCGGAACCGGATCGAGTTTGCCACGATTCGCCAAATTTCAGGATAAGGGAGCGAACTGTTCGATTTCATTCTCTATTCCCCGACCTTTCTCTAAGGTTTCCCGGCTTTGACCAAAAGCACAGCAGCCCTTAACCCCGGCTGCCGTGCCTTTTTTTGTATTCGCCGCAGAAACATCCTTGACAGTATTCGGTAAAGGCTATATGGTTAGTTACATAACCAACCAACCAGGGGACGGACGCCGAATTTCGGTCCGCCTTGAAAAGGAGTCCGTCCATGTTCTCACGTCTTAAATCCGGGGGTTCGATTCGGAGATTTGTTTCTGCCCTGCCGCTGCTGCTTCTGCTGCCGTTTCTGATGCCCCATTCATCCTCAGCGGAAGGGGCCAGCCTCCCGGCAGCCGAAACGATGCCTTCGGGAATCCGCCTCGATGAATTGGAGGCGTACGTCGATCATTTTGTCGAACCTTATATCAACAAGACGACAGCCGCCGCCTCGATCGCCGTCGTCAAGAACGGACAGATCATTCTGTCCAAAGGCTATGGCCTCGCCGATATCGGCCAGCAGGTTCCCGCCGAGCCCGGCACCGTTTTCGAATGGGGATCCATCAGCAAACTGTTTGTATGGACGTCGGCGATGCAGCTGGCGGAAGAAGGCAAGCTGGACCTGGAAGCCGATATCCGCAGTTACCTGCCGGACGGATTCTTGAAGCGGCTGGCCTATCCCGAAGCGATTACCTTTATGGATTTGATGAATCATACCGCAGGCTTCGAAGAGTATATGTTCGATATGGCCTATACTTCGCCCGGTCAGGTCCAGACGCTCGAACAAGGCCTTCGCTTGGCCGAACCGAAGCAAATCTACCCCCCCGGCGAAAATGTCGCGTATTCGAATTACGGCAATTCGCTGGCTGCCTATATCGTGGAGCGGATATCCGGTCAACCCTACAACGAATATGTGAACGAACATATTCTCAAGCGGCTGGATATGAAGCAGACCGAGATCACATCCGTTCTGGGCAGCCGTCCCGATCTGCAGGCGCGTAAAGCGCTCGGGTACTTGTCGGGCGATCCCGGGAACTTTGTCAAAGGCTCCTGGAATTACATGTCCATGTATCCCAATGGAGGAGCGAACGGAACGGCGGAAGACCTGGCCCGGTTTGCCGCAGCCTTTATGCCGAAAGACGGTCAGGCGACCCCGCTGTTCGACAAACCCGAGACTCTGTCGACCCTGCTGAGTCCTTCTCGTCCTTCGGATCGGTATATGCCCGGTATTGCCCACGGCTTCTGGGAATATCCGGGCGCTTCCCGAACGCTGGGGCATGGAGGAAATACGATGGCTTTCTCCAGTACGCTGCAGTTGGTACCCGATCAGCATTTTGCCGTTGTTATCCTGACGAATCAGTCCGGTGAAGCCCACTTGGTGCACGGGCTTGCCCAAGCGCTGCTCGGCAGCCCTCAGATTCCGGCTTCCGACTCGATTCTACCCGACTCTTCCCGGATCTCCGAAGGTTTCATCGCGGCCCGTCGAGCCGGGCAGGGATTCATGGGCGTCTATCCTTATCTGTCCATGCTGCATCTCTCCTCCGAAGCGCCCAACCGCCTGAGCGTCAAGTTGGCGGGCTTCGAAGGCGAATACCGGCAGATCCGGCCGTACTTGTACGAGCGAATCAGCGGGGATGCGGAGCTGGGCGCCTGGCCGTTCCTGCATATCGATATGGAAAACGACCGCATCCAGCGAATTTCGGTCTATACAACCGATTACCTGCCTCTGTCCGGGCTTCATTCCATGCCGCTGTTGACGGCCCAAGCGGCCGCGGCCGGAATCGCCCTGCTCTTCTTCCTGATCGTACCGCCCGTTTCGTTTCTGGCTGCCCGGTTCAGACGCCGTTCCCGCAACGGTACGCCGGGTCTTCGCAGAAAGACGCTGGCGCTTCAATGGAGCGGACTGCTGCTGGCCGTCAACAATCTGCTGCTGGCTTACCGGATGCTGTCCCAGAACGAACGCCCGTACAGCGATGTTCAGCCGCAGCTTATCCTGAACAGCGTACTGGCCGCTGCCGGATTGATCGCTCTGCTGTTGATCGCTTTTGAACTCAAACGCCGCCCGGCCCTTCCCTTACGCTCCAAAATCAATCTGCTGCTTTCCGTTTCGCTTTGGCTGATTCTGCTCCTGCTCCTGCTTGTATGGCAGTTCTATCGCTGACTTTTCTTCTGTGCCAAAAAAAGCCGCTCTCCCAACCGGGAAGCGGCTTTTTGATACGGAGCATCGACTGTATTGTATTCTTCACCTCTGCAAAGAATCTGTATACCGCCGATTACTCTCCGATTTTTTTGCCAAGCGGAAGTCTTACCAGCAGTCCATAGAGGAAGAATCCGGCAATCGCACCGCCGAAATGCGCCCAAATGTTCACGTTCGGCGTAGCAAAGCTGAGCAGCAGCCCCATAAACAGCAGAATGTATACGGTCTGACGGGAATTTTTGTCCATTTTCTGACGCTGGAACAGCGCCATGTACAGGAAAGCTCCGTATCCGCCGTAGATCGCGCCGGAAGCGCCGACGGAAATGAAGTATTCGCCGGCACGGTTATACGCCCCGATGCTGATCAGGTTGGCAATGATCCCGCTGGCCAGATACAAAAAAGCATAGCGGACATGGCCAAGCAGACGCTCGAGCGGCGGAAGGAAGACGAGAATGGCAAAACAGTTAAACAACAAATGCTCGAAGCCGCCATGCAGAAAGACCGAAGACAGATACCGCCAGGGTGCATCGACATCGGCTATTCCCGGAACGCCGACTACGTTCGAGAGCGCGCCGTACTGAAGCAGAATGGATCCGGAAGCGTCTCGGCTGTAAGCCCCGTTCACCGCAAGAACAATAAACATCACGACGTTGATCAAGACCATCAGCGCCGTAATCGGATAAAACTTCAGATACTGGTTCCATTTTTCGTAGCGTACAAAAATCATGATTATCCTCTTTTCCGCTATGCTCTTTTTTGCAAACGATCTCTACCCAATATTATAATGAAACGGGACGGGAAAATCCAAATTCCCGCTGCTGTACGAGAATTCGAGGAGGTTATTTACCATGGCACAACAAAGAACCGGCGTAGCCACGTTCAAAGGAAACCCGATTACCCTGATCGGTCCCGAACTGAAGGTGGGCGACACGGCTCCGGACTTCAAACTCAACCGTAACCTGCTGGAAGAAGCTTCTCTGCAAGACTTTTCCGGCAAAGTCAAACTGATCAGCGTCGTTCCTTCGCTCGATACGGGAACCTGCGATGCGCAAACGCGTCGTTTCAACACGGAAGCGGCCGACCTGGGCGAACATGTCGTCATTTTGACCGTCAGCGTCGATCTGCCTTTCGCTCAAGCCCGCTGGTGCGGCGCCGCCGGCGTTGATCAGGTCGTGACACTGTCCGACTACAAGACCCGTTCGTTCGGCGAAGCCTACGGCGTCCTGATCGAAGAACTTCAGCTGGATATGCGCGCGATCTTCGTTCTCGACGAGAACGACCGTATCGCTTATGTGGAATATCTCGGCGAAATGAGCAGCCCTCCGAATTACGAGCAGGCGATTGCGGCGGTCAAAGCGCTGCTGTAACGGCAATCTTTTAACACCTACACGAAAAAACGCACCCGCACGCGGAGTTCCGCGTAGCGGGTGCGCTTACATAAAGCCGAAAACCGGCTTCAGCTTGTTGTTTTGTAAGCGGCCAATTTTTTGTCGAGAATGGCGAATAGGCTTATAATGGTCCGATAGTTGGCGCCGAGATCGCCCAGCGATCCGCGGGATGCCGAATAAATATCGACTGCGCTCTTGACCGGACTCACCGCAAGAACGGAAACGGTAATATCCATCGTCCGCCCGAACTTCGTGCGCTTCTCCAGGGTAATTTCCCCTACGCCCGCCACTTCGTGCAGTACCTTGTAGCCAGGAATTTTCTTGAGCGTCGAACTGACCTCTTCCCACGCTTTATCTCTGGAAAGGCTGTAATATCTCGTTTTCATGTTAGGATCGGTCGCGCGGTCGCTCGTACCTTCCTGACTGCGAATAATCCCGACCAATGTACGTTTAAACGACAAGATCTTTCCTCCTTTAACGTTGCCCATCTTTCTACTTCTAGTGTAGCATTGTTCGATTCAGAACAAAAGAAAAACAGAACAAAAACGTCCCCATACCCGGAAGTTTTCCGGTATGGGGACGTCATATCCCTATCGGGTTCCAAGAAGCCCAAGCCTGCTATCCGGCCGACTTCCATTATCATGCAAAAAGGGATCCCGCTCTGCCGTCCGATCACATTGCCTCGAACCTGCTATCGCAGGTGGGTGACCGCAAAACGGGCTTTGAAGTCCCCATGTCATATAGACAGGGCGTTTCATTGCGGCGTTCGATATAGGTCTCCCGAGACTTATTCATTGGTTCAAAACAACGAAAAACCGAAACGGGCATCGCAGGATGTAGAGTTATTATAGCGCTTACGACCACACTTGTAAACTCTACCGATTCTTTTTATTCAAAAAAGATCCCTTTTCTTTTTTCTCTTTGCCAAGCTCGATCAGTTCCGTTTCTCCGTCCGCATTCTGGGCTTCTTCGCGCTTCTTGGCCTGCTCCTGCATTTTTAGGAAGGTCGCATAGAAGTTGAAGAAAGCGAACCAGGCCATCACGCTTCCTGCGGCGATTACATACAGGACCGGCATCTGCCAGCAGATGTACACGATCGCGATCGCTCCGATCAACGTCGAGAAGACGCGGAACGGACGCAGCAGCGTCAGCAGAATCGCATTTTTGAGAATGCCGCCGATCTTCATATGGTAATGGGTCACCATCGAGAAGAAGTTGAACAGCGAAACGAACAGCAGAATCATCAGAATCAGCATCAGAATGCCGAACAGCTGCAGATTGCGGAACTGCACCATATAGACGGTGATATCCACGTACATGACGACGAACAAGATCGTGTAGAAAATGCCGCCGACCAGACTTTGTTTGTAATTCTCTTTGTATCCCCGGAAGAAAGTACGGGCGATTTTGACGTCCGGTTCTCCCATCACCCATTTGCGGGCGACCGTAAACATGGCCGAGGTGGCCGGGAACAATGTAACCGGTGCCAGAATTCCCAACGCCCAGTTCAAGGTCAGCGCTTCATTAACGTACTGCGGATCGATCGCCAAACGCATATACAAGATAAACAAAAACGGCGCCGAACACAGCACCCAGAGCAAGTTCGTTCCCGAGATGCGCATAATCCACTCGGTCAGGCGGTAAATCCCCCCCGTAAGCCCCCTAAATTCCAACAGGTATTCCTCCTCGAAAAATCGCATAATCCCATTCGGCCGTACCTCGGCACGCCGTATGTCGACTGATAGTTCAATTATACCGATTCCGCCTTGCAAAAACCACCCTTTGCGAAAAGGCATTCGAAACGTTTATCCGACGTTTCGCCGCCGTCCGCGCAAAAAAAAGAAGGCGGCGCATGGATGCGCCGCCTTCTTGAATATTCGTTTAATGCGGACTTTCCTTACTCGAAGCTGTCGCGTTTCGGGCTTGGGCGGTCGCTTTGGCCTTGGTACGAAGGTTTGCTGGTGCTGCGTCCTTGATAGCCGCCGCCTTCTTTCGAACCTTTGTAACCACCGCCGCCGCTGCTGCTGCGTCCTTGGTATCCGCCTGTACGGCCGCCGCTGCTGCTTCCGCCTTTGTAGCCGCCGCTGCCTTTGTAACCGCCGCCGCCGCTGCGAGCGCCGCCGTAGCTGCCCGAAGGCTTGCGACGTTTTGCGCGAACCGGATCTTCCGGAGTCAATTCGATCTTCGAATCTTTCTTCTCCCCGGTCATCAGCTTCATCGCTGCCGACAGCAGGTTAACGGAATCGTACTGTTCCAGCATTTGGATCGCGATCGCTTTGTATTCGTTCAGTTCGCCGTCCTGTACCACTTCGAGCAGACGCTCGGCCAGGATGCGTTGTTTGCCTTCGATCGCTTCGCTCATGGTAGGGAGCGGTTTGCGTGCGATTTTGTGGCGGGTTACGCGTTCGATGAAGTTCAGGTGATCCAGCTCGCGAGGCGTTACGAACGACCATGCTTTGCCTTCTTTACCTGCACGGCCCGTACGGCCGATCCGGTGAACGTAGCTTTCCGGATCCTGCGGAAGGTCGAAGTTGATTACGTGCGTCACGCCAGATACGTCGAGACCGCGTGCCGCAACGTCGGTAGCTACCAGAACTTCGATGCTGCCGTCACGGAATTTGCGCATAACCGCGTCGCGTTGGTTCTGCGACAAGTCACCGTGGAGACCGTCAGCCGAATAGCCGCGTTTTTGCAGCGCTTCCGCCAGCTCGTCGACCCGGCGCTTGGTGCGTCCGAACAGGATCGCCAGCTCAGGCGATTCCATGTCGATCAGGCGAGTCAATGCTTCGAACTTTTGACGTTCCGGCACTTCGATGTAAGCCTGCTCGATCAGCGGTGCGCTGATTTGCTTCGGAATGACCGATACATGCTGCGGGTTTCTCAGGAACTGTTCGGCCAGACGCTTGATGTTAGCCGGCATTGTAGCCGAGAACAGCAGCGTTTGACGCTCTTCCGGAACCAGCTTCAGGATCGACTGGATGTCTTCCATGAAGCCCATGTCGAGCATTTCGTCCGCTTCGTCCAATACGACCGTGTGAACGTCGTCGAGCTTGATCGTTTTGCGGTTGATGTGGTCAAGCAGACGGCCCGGCGTACCGATAATGATCTGCGGTTTTCTTTTGAGTGCACGGATCTGACGAACGATATCTTGTCCGCCGTAGATTGCCAGGGAACGAAGTCCCTTGAAACGTGCAAGCTTCTCGATTTCGTCGGCAACCTGAATCGCCAGTTCGCGAGTCGGGGCCATGATCAGAGCCGAAATTTTCTCTTCTTCGCGGGCGATCTTGCTGATCATCGGAATACCGAATGCCGCTGTTTTACCTGTACCGGTCTGTGCTTGACCGATCATGTCGCTTCCGCTCAGAGCGATCGGAATCGCCTGCGACTGAATCGGTGTCGCCTCTTCAAAGCCCATTTCCGTAATTGCCTGTAATACCTTTGGTTCCAAATCGAAGTCTGCAAAATTTGCCAATAGATTCATGCTCCTTTTATTAGGGGCGGGCTGCCACTTTATCTGTGGACAAGCCGCTTCTGGATTCTGTATTCTTAAGTAGCCGCAACCGATCGATAACCGAAGGGTTCCTCATATGCTGTTAACGCCAAGTTCTCTGTACCACAACACTTGGCCAAGGGAGGAGCTTCTTCAAAGCCGAAGCCAAAAAGCCGAAGCTTTATTATATACCGTTTAACCTTTTACTCGCGCTTCTTCCGCTCAGCCGGTGACGGTTATTACGGAGACGAGAAAGATCTACTCAAGAACATCTAAATCATTATACCATAAGCGACTATCAAAAAGCCAGTAAACCTTTCAAGGGTTTGTCACATTTTTTCACGTTTTTCATTTATAATAGGTTTTTTCATTTTGTTTTTCAGGAGTGGTGGTTTTGTTTATTCGTATCGGCCATTTATTTACGATCGCGATCGGTGCCCTGCTGATCGCGGCCGGCTTCAACCTGTTCCTGATTCCCCATCAGCTGCTCAGCGGCGGCGTCTCCGGTTTGTCGATGCTTACGGGCTACTTTACACCGCTGAGTATCGGCGTTTTGTACTTCGTGTACAATATCCCGATGCTGATCGCCGGCTGGTTCCTGCTGGGGCGGCGGTTTATTCTGCTCAGTATCGTATCCGTTGCCGCCGTCACGGCCATGATCGCTGTGATTCCCGAGAAAATGGTGGCCAACGATGCCATCCTTTCTTCCGTATTCGGCGGCGTGCTCGTCGGGATCGGAGCGGGCATCTCGTTTCGCGTAGGCGGTTCCAGCGGCGGATTCGATATTCTCGGCTCTATCGTGACACGCTACCGCGATTTCCCGGTCGGCAACATCCTGGTCGCGCTGAACGCTCTCGTCATTTTGGCGATGGGCTATCTGCAAAACGACTGGAATCTGGCGCTTCTGTCGATGGTCTCCATCTATATTACCGGCAAAGTGGTCGACATGATCCATATCAGCCATATCAAAGTCACGCTGTTCATTATTACGGACGATACCGAGGCGCTGCTCGAGCGTCTGCTTCAAATCGAGCGGGGCGTAACGAGGATTCAAGCCGAAGGCGCTTTTTCCCACACGAAAAAAGATATGCTGATGACCGTCACGACGATGTACGAATTGGCCGAACTCAAACGCGTCATTAAAGAAGCGGATCCGCGGGCTTTCGTCAATATTGTGGAAACGGTCGGCGTTATGGGCTCGTTCCGGAAGCGCTCGTTGTGAAACTTGTTTGGTTCTCATGGAGTTCCTATTCGCAAAACCGAACGCTGCGGCTGCGGTAAAGTCCGCTTCGTTTTCCCGGCAGACCCCATGCCCACCCAAAATGCGTCCCTCGCGGGCGCTTTCTTTATTGTATGTAAAAGGACGGTTTCGCGAATAGGAATTCGATGTGATATAATAAATCCGTACCGCAGCCGGGATTCCCCGGACTCCCGGTGTTGCAAGATTCACGCTTCAGCTTCATAGACAGCGCATGGTTGCTTTTCTCAGGTATTCGAGTCAGACAATGACGTACGATTCCGGAAAAGAAAGGGTGACGACTATGGAAATGGAAGCCGTAAAACTTGAACAAATCGTGATGAGATGGTACCCCGACATGCTTTCGTTCTTGAAGCAGCAGGAGCTTGATTCCGTGATCGTCCTTCGTGACGGCATGGGCATTCTCGAAGCCGAAGATGCGCTCGACATTATCCACCACAGCATTTTGGAACATCAGTCTCCGGATATTTTACAGTAATTTGCCTGGTCTTTTTCAAAAGAGTTCTCCATAGGCCGCTCTCTTCCCAACGGAAGGGGCGGCCCTACCTATGACCGCCGGATTGGACACAAACGGATTCGACCCGCTTCCGTGCGGTTAAAAGGACAAGGTGTGCCAAAACGGAATAATCAGGCATTCATGACAATTTTGTTATGCGAAGAAGCTTCAAAAACGCTATACTGGTAACGGCCTTTACAGCCGGGAATCACGCACAGACGAAGGAGAGAATGAAATGGACATCTTATGGAGCCTGCTTGCTCTTACGGTAGGCAGTCACAATCCGGAAAGCGTACCGCCGGCACAGGTGAACGCCAATCCGATCACGGTAGCGGTCGAATCGGCCTGGAACCTGAGCGCACTTACCGCGCAGAAAGACAGCGTGGTCATCGACGCGGACAACCCGCCGGTCAAGATCGATCCGCAGCCGGACGCACCCAAAGTCAAAGGCATCTACGTGACGGCGTACAGCGCAGGCGGCGCCCGAATGAAAGAACTGCTGGAACTGCTCGACAACACCGGGCTGAATTCGATGGTCATCGATATCAAAGACGACCTGGGGTACATAACGTACGAAACGGAAAACAAAGAACTGCTCAAGATGGGCACCGCCCAGAAGTTCATTCCGGACATCAAAGACCTGATGGCCAAACTCAAAAAGCATAACGTTTATCCGATCGCCCGAATCGTTGTCTTCAAGGACACGGTATTGGCCGAGAACCATCCGGAATTGTCGTTCACAAACGGCGACGGCAGTGTATGGAAAAACGGCGGCGGCGACGCTTTCGTGAATCCGTACAGCAAAGAAGTCTGGGATTATAACGTAGCGATCGCCAAAGAAGCGGCCGCTATGGGCTTCAAAGAAATCCAGTTCGACTATGTACGTTTCGCGGAAGGATTCGAGAAACGCGCCGATACGCTGAAATACGAGAAAAGCGAATCCACCCGTACCGAAGCCGTATCGGAATTCGTTCAATACGCGCGCAAAGAACTGGCTCCGCTTGGCGTCCGCGTCTCGGTCGACATTTTCGGCTACGCCGCTTCCGTACCGGCAGCCGACGGCATCGGACAAGACTTCACCAAAATTTCGGAGAATGTCGACGTCATCGCGCCGATGGTCTATCCGAGCCATTATTCGACCGGCTGGTTCGGCGCCACCGATCCGGATAAAGAACCTTACGTCACGATCAAAGGATCCATGGTCGATACGTTCAAGAAGCTCGACGAGATCAAAGAGGAATCGCAGCGTCCGATCGTGCGTCCCTGGATTCAGGACTTCACGGCAAGTTGGCTGGGAAGCGGGCATTATACCAAATACGGCAAAGCCGAAATGGATGCCCAGATCAAAGCCATGGCCGATATGGGCGTGGACGAGTATCTGCTCTGGAACGCGTCCAACCGGTATACCAAAGACGGCAACTACGGCCCGAAAGACTGATTCGGTCCAGCCGGCCGTTTCCAGGATTGACAGCGCCGCGTTCTCGCGGCTGCTGATTACGGCGACAACCCGGCCTTCCCTGGCCGGGTTTTTGCCTGCGCTTTTTGCGCGGCGCGCCTATCGAAAGGATCTCCCGAACCGATGCAGGCCACTACTACGTTCAAACAAAAATTCTCGCAGTTTTTCGTCGTTTTTCTGCCGATTTTCGTCACCCAAATCGCGCTGTCGGCCATGGCTTTTTTTGATACGAGTATGACCGGGCATGTCAGTCCGGCCGCACAGGCCGGCGTCTCGATCGGAGTCAGCTTATGGATTCCGATCCAGACCGGACTGAACGGCGTCCTAAACGGCATTATGCCGATCGTTTCCCAACTGATGGGCGGCGGACGGGAACAAGATATCCGCTTCAATCTGTTTCAGGGCCTGCTCCTGTCCCTGCTGTTCTCCGCGGCGGTTCTGCTAGTCGGCGGCCTGCTGCTGGATCCGGCGCTCGCCTTCATGAACGCCGAAGCCGAAGTCGCGGATACCGCCCGCAAATTCCTGATCTGCCTGGCCTTCGGCGTCGTGCCGCTGTTCGGCTACACCGTGCTGCGCGGCTGTATCGATGCGATGGGCCAGACGCGTGTGTCGATGGCGATCACGCTCTGTTCGCTGCCGGTCCAGCTTATCCTCAACTACCTGCTGATCTTCGGCAATTTCGGGTTTCCGAAGCTCGGCGGCGTCGGTGCCGGCGTGGCAACCGCCGTCACCTATTGGGTTATTTTCCTGATTGCGCTGGCCGTCTTGCATCGGACGCAGCCGTTCGCCGATTTCGGGTTTTTCCGACGCTGGCATGCGGTTTCCTGGCCCAAACAGCGCGAACTGCTCAAACTCGGCATTCCGATCGGTTTCGCAACCTTTTTCGAGACTTCGATCTTCGCCGCGGTTACGCTGCTCATGAACCGGTTCGGAACGAATGCGGTAGCGGCCCATTCCGCCGCGATCAACTTCGCTTCCACCCTCTACATGATTCCGCTCGCGATCTGTATGGCGCTGACGATCCTCGTCGGTTACGAAGCCGGAGCCGGCCGAACCAAAGACGCCCGGCAGTACGCTTCGATCGGCATTGGCTCGGCTGTATTCATGGCGGCCGTCACGGCGGTCGTGCTGCTTCTGTTCGCCGACAAAGTCGCCCTGATCTATTCGACCGACCCGGCCGTCACGGCGCTGATCGTCCAGTTTCTTGGCTACGCGATTTTTTTCCAGCTGTCCGACGCATTGGCTACACCGATCCAGGGAGCGCTGCGCGGTTACAAGGATGTGACTCCCGCGTTCTTTATTACGCTGGTCGCTTATTGGGTGATTGGCCTGCCGCTCGGATACGGCCTGGCCGTCTATACGCCGCTTGGACCCTTCGGTTACTGGCTCGGCCTGATCGCCGGATTGGCGGCCGGAGCGGTGCTGCTGCTGCTCCGACTGTTCAAAGTCCAGCGGTCTTACCGTACCCTGCCCGAATAGGAAGCTGCCGCCGCCGATCCTATCCGCTCTGTGCTTGCCTTCACCCAAAAGCCGTTTCCCGGAACCGCATGCCGCGGTTCCGGGAAACGGCTTTTTTCGACTCCTCGGGTTAGAGCAGGCATGCCTGTTCAAAATTCGAACAAATCCAGCTGCCGCGGCTCGTCTTCACCCGGCAGCTTCGGTACAGGCTGACCAAGGATCGCCATCAGTTCACGGGCATTGTCTGCGGCATCGCCGCCGGAATTGTTGTTGAACACGACAAATACTTCCCGGGACTGCTGTTCCAAACGCCGCAGCCGCTCCGCCCATTCTTCCAGCTCCTGCGTATTGTAGCGGTACAGATAACGAACTTCCCGCCAATTCGGCTGATTGGCCGACTGCCAGCCGGATTCGTTGCGTCCGTGCATCCGCACGATCGTCAATTCGTCGTCTGTCGCCTGCTCGACGGTCGGCACCGAACCGGTTCCTGCCTGCGGCTCGTCGCAGACGCTGTGAATCCAGCGCTCGTCGCGCATAAACTTCAAGGTGCGCTCCCTCATCACCGGCTGAAACCAGCTCTGGTGCCTGAACTCCAAAGCGCAGGGAACCTCTTCCATCCGCTTCCGAATCTCGCGCAGCTTGGCTACGTTCTCTTTCGAACAGTCGAACCAGGGCGGGAACTGAAACAGAACCGCTTTCAATTTGTGTGCCTGTTCCATCGTGCCGATCGACAGCCGGAACGCTTCGTACATCTGCTCTTCACTGTCGAACGGGATTTTTCCGCGCGAGTGACCTGTCATGCCCTGGAACGCTTTGACGATAAATCGAAAACCGGACGGCGTCTCCGCCGTCCACTTTTCCATATTGCGCTTGGACTGTACCGCATAGAACATGCTGTCGACCTCGACGGTTCCGAACAGCCTGCCATAGGCGGTAAGTTTCTGTTTGCCCGCTTCTTTGGTCGTATAGATGGAATCATGATCGCCCCAGCCGGTCAAGCCGATCGTAATCATACGCAGCCCTCCTTGTCGTTCTTTTTTACCCCGGCTCCGCTCCCGCAAACAAACAAACCTTCGCGGCGGAAACGGCATAACGTCTGCCGTTTCGGTGCGAAGGTTCGGTTGGGGCCCGGCCCGCGTTCATGGCGTATCCGGACAAGTGGATTACTGCGACAAACGCAGAGCCAGTTCGTACATTTCGTGGTCGAAATCGTTTTTCGTGTTGACGACCTTGTCGATATCGGTAAGCGTCAATTCGCCTTTGATGATCCCGCAGGCTTTGTCGCTTTCGCCGCGGATCAGCGAGCGTACGGCGAAATCGCCGAGGCGGCTGGCCAGATTGCGGTCGAACGGAGTCGGCGTGCCGCCGCGCTGGATGTGGCCCAGAACGGTGACGCGCGCATCGATCTGTTTCGAATGCCGCGACAGTTCTTTGGCGATATCTTCCCCTTTGCCTGCCCCTTCGGCCACCACGATGATACTGTGGCGTTTGCCCATGGCAAAGTTGTGCGTCATACGCTGTGCCACTTCGCCCAGATCATAAGGCACTTCCGGAACGAGGATCGTTTCCGCGCCCGAAGCAAGACCCGAGTGCAGCGCGATATCGCCGCAGTGGCGGCCCATGACTTCCACGACGGAAGCGCGTTCGTGCGAAGACATGGTATCGCGCAGTTTGTTGATCGCATCGACGACAACGCCGACAGCCGTATCGAATCCGATCGTATAGTCGGTGAACGAAATATCGTTATCGATGGTGCCCGGCAGGCCCATCGTGTTGATTCCGAGCTTGCTCAGCTTGTTCGCGCCGTGATACGAACCGTCGCCGCCGATGACCACAAGGCCGTCGATCCCGTAACCTCGAAGAATTTCCGCCCCTTTGCGCTGACCTTCTTCGGTGTAGAACTCTTTGGAACGCGCCGATTGCAGCACGGTGCCGCCCCGCTGAATGATGTCGCCGACGCTGCGCAGATCCATCGAGAAAATATCGTTATTGAGCAGACCCTGATAGCCGCGCTGAATACCGAAGATTTCGATTCCGTGATAAAGCGCGCTGCGCACAACGGCGCGGAGCGCGGCGTTCATTCCCTGGGAGTCTCCTCCGCTGGTCAATACGGCGATTTTTTTTACTGCTGACATGTTGCTTCCTCCTTGTTAGTCCTGCTTATGTTTGCGGATCCATACACTGTTGACGAAAAAGAACATACGCATCAGCGGACTGTTCTTCATCAACCGTTTAGACACGGTTCGCACGTCCTTCTGCTGGCTGACTTTGGGATCGGACAAATACAGCGCAAGCAGCCCTTCGATGATCATACGGTGGAAAGCGGCATGCGGAAGCCCCGCCACGTCCCGCCTCGCGCCGTTTACGATCTCTTCGACACGTGCGAGCATAGCCTCCCCGCTCTCATAATAATTGCAAAAATTCAGGTCGCCTCCGACGCGGTCTTCTTCCTGATCGATCAGATAATCGAGCATGATATGAAGACCGCATACGTATGGAAAATAAGCTTCGTACACGGACCTTGCGTCTTCCGCACCAAAATCGTCGCGGCTCGCTCCGGCAAACAGCATAAACATGCCGAGCGTCGAACCGGTCGCGGCGGCAAACTCGTTCCAGTACAGGTCCGGCGCAAGATCGGCGTGTTCCGCTCTCCAGGCCGTCAGCGAAGGTTCGCGCAGTTCGTGCGAAATATGCTTGTAAACCTGCAGGTCGCCGTACAGTCCGACAAGGCGGCGTACATAAGGCTGGGCGTGAACGTAACCCGGCAGCTGTCTGATCTTGTCCTGACAGGTGGCAACCAGGGCGTTCAGATATCCTCCGTCTTCCTGCTCATCGCGGAACCGGTAATAGTGATCCGTCGGAGCATCCGGGTCGATCGCATCCAGCATGGACTTATGTAAAAGACGAAAATCCTGAGGATCCAGCGAAGTGCTTCGGTCGCACAGATTGTCGAGATAGTCGCTGATGGTCTGAAGAGCCACAATCAGCGGAATAATCACGTCTTTTTTGTCCAAATGGATGGCCGCGTAGACCGAGCCTCCCTGACAATGGAACTCTTTGTCGGCGATGCTCGCCAGTGCCTGGGTACGCAGTTCCGGGTCGGGAATGGTCTCGGCACGGCTCTTCCAGCCCCCGAGTGCGTCCTTGACGTCCGGCAGCACCACTTTGTACACCAATCGCATAAGGCGGATCGGATTTTCGGGAACGTTGTGCGCGGTTCTGAGTCGATTCAAAGCGTACCTCCAATACCAGTCTTAGATCTACCCAAATTCACTTCCATTATAATATGAGGGGTCTACTTTATACAAATAACCTTCGTCATATTCCGGCGTTTTTTTCAACGTTTTTCTGCAAAAATTGCGGCGCTTTACGCCTTCTTTCCTTTTTGGACGGGGCCGCGTACGAAAAACGTTCAATTTCGGGAAACTTTTCCGCCGCCGGCTTCAAACAATTTCAGTCATGCTATACTGGAAAATGACCATTTTTTTGAACGTGTCCGTGCCTGTACCTTATTTTCGGGAAAGGAGTCCGTCATGTCCGATGTTCCGCTGTCTTGGAAACGCCTGCTGCTCTTCTTCGTGCCGCTCGGCTTATCCGCTTCCCTTGTCACTTTGTCCCATGTCATTATCAACCGGACGCTGGCCTATGCCGATTCGCCGGAGACCGTGATCGCCAGCTATGCGCTGGCCGGAAGTCTGCTTGCGATCACCGAACGCCCGTCCACTCTGCTGAGGCAGACCTGCTCGGCGCTTGTACGGGACAAAATCTCGTTCAAGGCGCTCACCTTCGTGACCTACGTCTTCCTGGTCTGCGTCATGGCGATCGGCCTTGTAATCGCCTACACGCCGGTCGGCAACGGTATCTTCGGCATTCTGTTCGGCGTGGACCGCGAACTTCTGCCGAGCGTCCTCGCCGTTTACGGCGTCTTGATGTTCGTCAGTGTCTTCTCGGTCATCCGCAATATTTACCAGGGCATCATCATCACGAACAACCGGACCAAGTGGCTGACGATCGGAATGGTGATCCGTCTGTCGGGCATGTATCTGATGTCGCTTTATTTCGTACATATCGCCGGGGTCCACAGCGGCGTCGTCGGCGCGGTCATCTTCGTCTTCGGCATGGTGATCGAAGCATCGGTCAGTTTCCTCGAAGGGCGCAATATCGCAAGACGCATGCCGCTTAAAAAGGAAGGCCATCCCGTGGAAACGCGCGGCGACGTGTTCCGGTTCTACAAGCCGCTGCTGTATTCGTCCTTCGTGGCCATGTTTATCGGTCCCGCGCTCAACATCATGCTGGGCAAAACGGACGGGGTTGCGCTCGCCATTTCTTCATTCGCGGTCGCGGGCAGCCTGATGCAGCTGATGCTCAGTTTCTTTATGTATATCCACCAGATCGTACTCAATTATTACCGGATCGATCCGGTCATGGTGCGCCGGTTCTCGCTGGCGATCGGCTTTATTCCGGTCACGTTGGTCGCGCTGATCGCCTATACGCCGCTCGGCTACTGGGTATTCGGCCATATCATGAACGTCGACGGCATCCTGCTCGAAGAAAGTCTGCGCACCCTGCGGGCCTTTATCCTGTATCCGCTCGTTATGCCTTGGCTGGACTACGGCAACGGCCTGATCCTGCTCGAAGGGCAGACCAAAGTCATGCTGCGCTCCCAGCTGGCCAACGCGATCTGCACGATCGCTCTTCTGTTCCTGCTTGTGGCGATCGTGCCGCATTGGAACGGCATGATCGGCGCTTTGGCGCAGTCGGTCGGCCTGCTGGCCGAAGCCGTTATCATCTTCCTCGTGGTACGCCGGATGGGACGGGAACCCAAGCTGAGCCAGCCTAAGATCTAACGGCTTATGCCGGAAGTCCATGCTCGCCCGGGAACGCGCCGACGCTCCAAGCAGCGGCGTATTCCCGGGCCGGTTCTGCCGCTTCTCCATGTATACGAATGCAAAAAGGCACAGTTCCGGATAGGAGCTGTGCCTGGGTTTGCTATGTCATCAAATCAGGCAAGAAAAATTCTTACAGTTTGATTACGTTAGCTGCTTGCGGTCCACGGTTGCCGTCGGTGATTTCGAATTCGACTTCTTGACCTTCGTCAAGCGTCTTGAATCCGTCGCCTTGGATTGCCGAGAAGTGTACGAATACGTCTTCGCCGCCTTCTACGGACAGGAAACCATAACCTTTTTCTGCGTTAAACCATTTAACTGTACCTTTCAAGTGAACAACCTCCTAAAAATATCACCATCTGTGGTGAGTACCGTTATTATACTGCAACAAAAAACCTTTGGCAATTGAAAACTGGACCCTGTTTCAGCGTTGCTTTTGCCTGGACGGGTAGGGTATGATTTTAGATAAGAAACGATTTGAAACGAGGAATGGCTGATATGATCAAAAAGTACACCATCTACAAAACCGACAACTGGAACATGATGACGGTCGAAGTTCACGGCCGCCAGCGGGTCCTGCGCGAAATCTCCGACCAATGGGGCGAAGAAACGCACACCTTCATGAGCCGTCCGGCCATGATCGAGTGGGCGGAACGCCGTTTTGACGCCGAGAAATTCGAAGGCAGCGAAGAAGAGCGGCAGACTATTCTGAATGCCCTCAAGGATGTGTAGGTTCCGATGAACAACACGACCAACATCGCCGCCCTGCTGATCCTGACGCTTCTGCTCGGCGGTGTCGTCGTTTTTTACAAAGACTCCATCCCGCCGAAGCTCAGACGCGGTCTTGCGACCGCCGCCGCCTTGATGCTGCTGATTTCTTTTATCCTGACAGCCTATACGCTGTTTAGCATGGGCTCCTAACCGGGCCTTTTTGCTGCGATCCAACATTCCCGAGGAGGTCATGAGAATAATGAGTACAACGCCCAAAACCCTGCCGAAACGAAGCGAAGTGTCCGCCGAGCATCAATGGAAGCTGGAAGATTTGTTCGCGGACCAATCCTCCTGGGACAAGACCTACGACGAGACCAAGGAACAGCTTAAGAAATTCGAACAATTCCGCGGCAAGTTAAATGGCGAACAGCAGATCGGAGCCTGCTTCAAGTTCGAAGACGAAGTCTCGCTCAAGCTGGAGCAGCTCTATGTCTACACGCATCTGTACCATGACCAGGATACCGCCAACCCGACTTACCAGGCGCTGACGCAAAAAGGCCGCAAACTGCTGGTCGACGCCGGCGAAGCGATGTCCTTTATCACGCCGGAGATCCTGTCGCTCGACGACGCGCAGCTCGACCAACTGATCGACGCTCCTTCGCTCAAGCCGTACCGTTTCACCCTGCAGGAAATGAAGCGGGAGAAAGCGCATGTGCTGTCGCAGGCCGAAGAAGCGCTGCTTGCCCAGGTCGGCAATCTGTCGCAGGCTCCGCAGAACATCTTCGGCATGCTCAACAATGCGGATCTCAAGTTCCCGAACATCGAGGACGAGCACGGCAATGAAGTCGAACTGACCCACGGCAGCTATATTCAATTTCTCGAGAGCGCCAACGTCGACGTGCGCCGCCGGGCGTTCCAGGCCGTGTACGGCACGTACGCCAAGCTCAAGAACACGATCGGCGCGTCGCTCACGGCCAACGTGAACAAGAACATTTTCTACGCCCGCGCGCGCAAATATCCGTCCGTGCTGGAAATGAAGCTGTACGGCGACAACGTTCCGGTATCCGTCTATGACAACCTGGTCGGCTCGATCCATGAAAGCCTGCCGATTCTGCACCGCTACATGCGCCTGCGCAAAAAGCTCATGGGCGTGGACGAGCTGCATATGTACGATCTGTTCGCTCCGCTCGTCGACGAGTTCAAAATGGACATCACGTACGACGAAGCCAAACAAACCGTGATCGACGGTCTGCAGCCGCTCGGCGCCGATTATCTCCAGGTGCTCGAAAGCAGCTTCAAGGAAGGCTGGATCGACATTTACGAGAACGAAGGCAAACGGACGGGCGCTTATTCCTCCGGCGCTTACGGCGTGCATCCTTACGTGCTGCTCAACCACAAGGACAACCTGAACAGCATGTTCACGCTGGCCCACGAAATGGGACACGCGCTGCACTCGTACTACTCGGACAATACGCAGACCTACCGCGACGCGCAGTACACGATCTTCCTGGCCGAAGTGGCCTCGACGACCAACGAAGCGCTGCTGATGGACTACCTGCTCAAAAAAGCGACCGATCCCAAAGAAAAAATGTATCTGCTGACGTATTACGCCGATCAGTTCCGCACGACCGTGTTCCGCCAGACGATGTTCGCCGAGTTCGAGAAGATCATTCACGCGCGCACCGAAGCCGGAGAATCGCTCACGCCCCAGGATCTGTCGGGCATCTACTACGACCTGAACGTGCAGTACCACGGCCCGGACATGGTGGTCGATAAGGATATCGAGATGGAATGGGCGCGGATCCCGCATTTCTACAACAGCTTCTACGTATACAAATACGCGACCGGCTTCTCCGCCGCGACCAGTTTCTCCAAGCAGATTCTGGAAGAAGGCGCACCGGCGGTCGAACGCTACCTCAGCTTCCTCAAGAGCGGCGGCAGCGATTATTCGATCAATATCCTGCAAAAAGCGGGCGTCGACATGTCTTCTCCGGAGCCGGTACGCGAAGCGATGAGCGTATTCGAAGCCCTCATCGAACAAATGGAACAGCTGTCCGAATAAGGACACCGCTTCCTGCGTCAAAGTTCTTCCTTTCGGCTAATGATTCTAATAAGCAACGTTTTGAAAGGGGACTTATTCATTCATGAAAGCTCAATGGTCTTTGATCTTGATGCTGGTCTTCGCCGTGATCGTGGCCGTATTCGCGGTCATCAACGTCAACCCGGTCGAAGTCAACTTCTTGTTCGGCTACGCGGATGTTCCGCTGGTCCTGCTCATTCTGGGCAGCGCGCTCTTCGGAGGTCTGGCTGTAGGCATGTTCGGCGTGTACCGCCTGTTCCAGACACGGCGCGAATTGAAGAAGCTTCGCCTGGAGCACGAACAGCTGCGGACGCAGCCTTCGGCTCCTTCCGTCTCTTCTTCGGTCACGCCGCCGGCTTACAACGAGCCGACCGTCTCGGCGGACCCGACTCCGCTCGAACCGATCTCGGACGATCTCGACCGCGAACCGGAATCCCGCGGATTCCGTTCGGACAAGCTGAACAAGCTGTAAGTCTTCCGATTCCCGACAAGCGTCGAACCGCTTCAAGAAAAAAACCGCCGCCCGCTACAGGGAGCGGTTTTCTTCTTGATTGTTTGTTGTTCTTGAACGTAAGGCGGCGGCCCGGCGTTTCCGGGGCCGCCGCACCCATTTTATTCTCATTTTACTCTCATTCTATTTATATGGAGGTTTGTCTATCATGACGGTACATATCGACGAACAATACGTGGTCACCCTGCTCAAGAAACTGCTCGACACCCCGAGTCCGACCGGCTACACCCATCATATTATCGATCTGATCCGCGAAGAAGCGGAAGCGCTCGGGTTCCCGGTCACGTTTAACGAAAAAGGCGGCGCGATCATCAGCATGGAAGGCGAAGACGATGCGTATACCGTCGGTCTGAGCGGCCACGTGGATACGCTCGGCGCCATGGTCCGCTCGATCACGCCGCACGGCACGCTGAAACTCACTTCGCTCGGCGGATTCGCCATGTCCAGTATCGAGAACGAATACTGCGTCATCCATACGCGCAGCGGGAAGACCTATACCGGCACCATCCTCACCCAGCATCCTTCGGTGCATGTGTACGCCGATGCCCGCGACTTCAAGCGTTCGGAAGAACATATGGAAGTGCGGATCGACGAACTGGTCTCTTCGCGCGAAGACGTCGAGAAGCTGGGCATTCGCACCGGCGATTATATCTCGTTCGAAGCGCGCGCCGTCGTCACCGAGAGCGGCTATATCAAATCCCGCCACCTCGACGACAAAGCGAGCGTAGCCGCACTGTTCGGCCTGCTGGAGTCCGCCAAGCGCGAAGGATGGAAACCGAAGCGGAACGTCAAGATCCTGATCTCCAACTACGAGGAAGTGGGTCACGGCACCGCATATATCCCGTCCGATATTGCCGAGCTGATTGCCGTCGATATGGGCTGCATGGGCGAAGACCTGACGTGCAAAGAAACGGATGTCTCGATCTGCGCCAAAGACTCGTCCGGTCCGTACGATTACCACATGACCGGCAAACTGATCGAACTGTGCGAAGCGCAGCAGATCGAACATGCGGTAGACATCTACCCGTTCTACGGCTCCGATGCTTCGGCCGCGCTGCGCGGCGGCAGCAATATCCGCGCCGCCCTGATCGGTCCGGGCGTACATGCCTCGCATTCGATGGAACGTACGCATACGCGCGCGGTGATCGGCACGGCGCGCCTGCTGTGCGCGTATGTCCGGGCGTAACGACGCAGGCGCATCCCAAAAAGCCGGGCCAAGCGGAATTCGGGAGAATCCGGATCGCCGGCCTCCGAATCCCGGAGACCGGCGCAGGCTGCGCAGACGTCTGATCGGAACGCTGCTGGCGCTGCTGGCTTTGTCTGCGGCCGCGGCCGCCTGGCTGCTCTTCCTCCCTTCGAAGTCTCCGCAGCCGTTCAACGGTCTGCCGAAACGCTACACGTACGCGGAAGCCGAGGCTCCCGGACTGCCCAAGCTGCATCTAATGGCCGTATCGCCGGATGATATCGTGCTGCGCGCGGACAAACTTCCGCTCAAGCAGATTCCGGCTTACGGAATTAACGGCGGATTCTTTTACGAAGAGTCGCTGCTCTCGCTCGCCGTCACCGACGACAAGCCGGCCAACGGCGAGCGCGGCGCTTACGGTTCGGGCTGGTTCAACGCCAAATATGCGCGCGGTACGCTCGTCTGGGACGGCGCGAAGCACAAGTTCTCGGTTCAGGTAGTGTCGTCGGCGGACGAGCTTGAGGTCACCGACCGCGGCAACTATTTTGCCCAAGGCGGGATCAGCTTGAACCTGGCGGACGAAGACGTCTGGGAAGACCGGAGTGCGCGGGAGTATCTGCCTTTTGCCGGGGATAAACGCATGCGCTCCGCTCTCGTCTACAACGATGCGGGGCAGCTGTGGCTGGTCGTCACCCCGGAGCTCAGCACCGCTGCCGATTTCCGGGCGGCGCTGCTGGCGGGTGTTCCCGGCGAAGGACGCGAAGGCATCTTCCTCGACGGCGACGGTTCTTCGCAGATGAACGCGGACGAAGTCCTGCTGCCGGGCGACGGACGGATGGTCGTGCAGATGATCGCGGTGTCGGCGAAGGAGTAAGCTTCGCGGCGCGCGGCAGAGTCTTTATCCAAAAAACCTTCACTTCCGCTGTGGGCGGGAGTGAAGGTTTTTTGTCGTGCGCCGATTTGCCGAGGCATTCAATTCCCTCTTAGATCGAATACCGCCTCATACCCTCCATCGTACAGGTTCACGAAGTAATACCCGGAGAAATCTTCGGTCGATCGCAGCTTATGGAATCTAAGGTCCCGATGTTCCACGTAATACGAGTCCATTTTGTCGCTCTTGGCTTTCAAGACTTCGACCTCGACCGTATGATCCTTATCTTTGGCGCCGGAGTAAGAAGCCGACTCGTAATAATCGATCAGTTCGATTAAGCCGAGATCGCTTCGAACCAGCATCCCCGCAAAAAAGTCGATGCCGTTTCCGTTGCCGTTCAGCTTGCCTACGGCCGTTTCCATTTCGACAAAGACGGTATCTTCCGGCAGCGGAACTTTTTTCAACTGTCGGCTGAACGTATACGCATGAATCTCGTTCCATATCGGGAACAGGACGTACAGCGAGCAAAAAGCAAGAAAAAGAACCAGTACGGATACCAGCACGAATTTCACGATTTTTTGCACGATTCTCGTCACTTTAGCCAATGCTCGGATCACGCGGTTATTACTCATGACGATTTCTCTGCCATTCTGTCTTTCTCGCAAAAACAAACCGGTCCCACGCATTCCACACATGAACCGCATCGGCCCGATAGCCGCGCAGCCACAATACGCCGTCGATATTTCGCAGGTAAAAGCCTTTGGGGAAATCGTCGCGGTCACTCAGCGGTTCCGATGCTACCGTGATCGAAGCGTGCGGCGCCTCATGCTGCACGGAACGCTTCGCACTTCCTTCCGGCTGATCGGTGTACTGCAGCCGCAGATGCGGAGCCAGTTCCAGCGGACACGCCGCAAGACCGAGTGCGTTCGCCTGCTTGAAAAGCTCGCCTGCCGCTGCTCCGTCCATGAATCCCAGCTCACCGACTGTGAGTTCGACCGTCTCGACGGTATGAGGCTGATCGGAAGTCGTGAAACGTTCGTCTGCGAACAGTTCTTCCGCATAAGCATTCAGGGCAACACCGGCCGTCTGCAAACTCTGTCTGAGCTGCGAGCGGGTTAATCCGCCAATGTGTACCGTTCTTGCAGCGGCATTAATATGCGGATATCCATTCTCGGATTCGACGGTCATGATCATTCCTCCTTGCTGTTCGGATAGTGGGACAGGATCTTGTTGGCCGATGCCGGGAACGCTGCGGATTGAGCTGTAAGGAAATCGGTGGAATTGCCGATTTGTTAGAGAAAGATCGTTTGAGATTGGTTTGTAAAAAAAGCTCCGGAGCCTTGTAGGACCGGAGCTTTTGTTGGATTCGGCGAAGATCCGATTCGCGTTACTTCGTCTTGGGTCTGGATCTTTTCACAAACAAATAAACAACCAGGTATCCCAGCGCCAAGATACCTACTGCTCCCAAGCAAACCAGTATGGCAGCTGCCGTGATCGTCCGTGCAACGAGATAGTAGGCCAGCAGTCCTGTCAGAAAAGATAGAACCAGATTAAGGATCATGTTACTCCGTTTCATGAGGGCCTCTTTTCCCGGGATAGATTTGGGTTAAGAATGGGAGCCGTACCGATCACTCTTCCAACTCGCCGGACGGAATCCACAGCTCCGCGTGCTCCCTCGCTCCTACGATCTTCTCTTCATACCGATCGATAAACGGACTGTTCACGTGGAATTCCGTCACGAACCCGATAAATCCGGAGAAGCGGTCCTGCGTGTTCCACTCCCTGGCGATCCGGTCCGCATACGGCTTGTTCAGCACCGGGTAGAAGATGGGTTGATCCGGCAGGCGCGGCGGAAATCCTTTAAGATCCCGATCCAGAATCAACTGCATTTCGGTAAGCCCGACGGGCCTGTACAGTGTTTTCATCGTAAGTTCCTACTTCCTTGTGGATACGGAGGATTTGCCGCCGATCGTTGTGCCCGCTTATTCTTCGATGATTTTGGCGCTTAGCCAGAAAGTACCGGAGACGATTCCGCCTACCGGGATCTCTTCGTCCAACGTCTCCCGATCTGCCACCACATCGATCTCGCCGCCCAACGTTCTCACCAGCGCCCAATGAAACGATTTTCCGGTATATTCGTTCGTGATCCAGGCACTCTGCTGCACTTGACCCGTAAACATCGCCATCGAACCCGGTTCGCCTTCCTCGACGAATAACCCGGTAGGAATAAACGCTTCCGCCGCAAACTTCACTTCCTCGTGCTGCTGGGACTCATGGAATTGTTCCTCACTGTCAAATACGCTGAGTTCGTGGGCAAAAGCGGTCAACTGAATGGTCACGCTCCGGGGCAGCTGTACGTCTCGGTACACGGCCCGGTTCGGCATCTCGAATACAAACGGATATGAGTCCGACTCCTCCGTTTCCCCATCGAATTCCGCCCAGACATGAAAAGTCCCATCCAATTCGCTGCCTTCGCTGCGGATGATTTCATCCGTGAGTTTGACCTTGAAGCGGGAGGAACCGAAGTAATGCGGATTGAGCCCGATCACCTGATTCTCCGTATTCATTTGCAGCCATATTTCGATACCCGAGCCGGCCTGCGCCAGCAGGTAAATCCCCCGCGCCGTTTCGATGCTCTCGCCCGTCTCGTACGCATACTCGGCCACCTGTTCGAAATCTTCCGCGGACTGCACGTTGAAGCCGATTGCTGTCATATGGTTGGACATGGATGGACCTCCTTTTTACGTTCAGCAGCGAATAGGTAGGGCTTCATGGAAGGCTTCTTTGCTTAAAAGGTAAACGCAGCCTCGCTTCTGTTCGTTACGCTCAATTTCTTCTATTAGTATATATAATGTTATTACTCTCATAATCTTTTATTCCACATTTACTAAACCACTGAATGTTAGATAAAATTTTTATTATTTCTGGGTTTATCTCCAGGTAATAACTTTCTCGAAATATTGATTTTGCAGTGATTTCAGCTAATATCTTATTTCCGTACTTCCTATAACCAATATCCCCTACGAATATTCCCGGACTATTTTAATCTTCCAAGCTCAGTCGCTTGATCCCCCATTTTATCATCGATATGGAAGAAGGTATACACATTTCCATATCAAAAAAGGCCTTTAGATGGATACCCATCTAAAGGCCTTAATCCTTCCGCTCCTACCCGTCTGCCCAAACGACCTATCGATCCGTCACACTCAGCCCTTACTTCCCCTGCTTCGCAATCTGCTCAGCCAGCTCGTTCAGGTAAGCCCAGCGTTCCATCAGTCCTTCAAGCTCGGTTTCCGCAGCGGCGTGCTGCTGCATCAATTCCTGCAGCTTTGCCGAGTCGCTGGCGGAGCGTTCCATCTCTGCGGCGAGGTCGGCGATCTTCTGCTCGGCGGCTTCGATCGAAGCGTCGATGCCGTCGTATTCGCGCTGCTCGCCGTAGGTGAACTTAACCTTTTTCCCCGAAGCGGCAGCAGCCGGTTCTGCGGGAGCCGCCGCGGCAGGCGCCGGCGCTTTGACGGCGCTCATATCGGCCGAGGTGGCAAGGCCGCCTTTGCCGCCTGCGGACATGCCGTCCTGCAGCGAACTGCCGCCGGTACGTTCCATGTATTCGCTGTAATTGCCGGCGTGGATCGCGACTTTGCCGCCGCCTTCGAAGGCGAACAGTTTGTCGCAGACCCGATCCAGGAAGTAGCGATCATGGGAGACGGTGATCATGACGCCCGGGAAATCGTCGAGATAATCTTCAAGCACGGTCAGCGTCTGGATATCCAGGTCATTGGTCGGCTCGTCCAGCAGCAGGACGTTCGGCGCCGTGATCAAGATGCGCAGCAGGTACAGACGGCGGCGTTCGCCGCCGGACAGTTTGCCGATCGGCGTCCACTGGGCAGTCGGCGTGAACAGGAAGCGCTCCAGCATCTGCGACGCGGTTACGCTGCCTTCGTCCGTCTTGACGGTCTCGGCGCCTTCCTTGATATAGTCGATCGCCCGCATGCTTGGGTCCATCTCGGCCGGTTCCTGGCGGAAGTAGCCGATCCGCACGGTCGAGCCTTGGTCGATCTGGCCGCTGTCCGGTTCCAGATCGCCCGCGATCAGATTCAGCAGGGTCGACTTGCCGCGTCCGTTCGGACCGACGATGCCGATCCGGTCGCCGGGCACGGTCATATAATGCAGATCGTCGATCAGCAGACGTCCGGCCAGCGTTTTGCTGATATGGTCGATCTCGAGCACTTTGCGCCCCAATCGAGTAGACATGCTCGCCATTTCCAGATTGTCGCTCTTCTGCTGCGGCTTGTCGTCCTGCAGCTGTTCGAAGCGGTCGATCCGTGCTTTCTGCTTGGTCGAACGGGCTTTGGCGCCGCGGCGGATCCAGGCCAGCTCTTTGCGCAGCAGGTTGCGGCGCTTGTCTTCGGTTGCGGATTCGCGTTCTTCGCGTTCCGCTTTGAGTTCCAGGAAACGGGAATAGTTCGCGGTGTAGCGGTACATTTTGCCGTAATCCAGCTCCAGCATCACGTCGGCGACCCGATCCAGGAAGTAGCGATCGTGGGTCACCATAAGCAGGGCGCCGCGGCGCTTTTTGAGATAGGTCTCGAGCCAGGCCACCGATTCGGAGTCGATATGGTTGGTCGGCTCGTCGAGGATCAGCAGTTCGGACGGCTGCACGAGAGCGGCTGCAAGAGCTACCCGTTTGCGCTGCCCGCCCGAGAGCGTCCCCATTTTGGCGTCAAAAATATCGAGTCCAAGCTTCGACAGCACGCTCTTGGCTTCGCTTTCGAGGCTCCAGGCGTTCAGACGATCCAGTTCCTGGCCCGCATCCATCAGCAGCTGCTGGAATTTCTCGGAATTGGGGTCCGTATCGAACAGCAAAGTCGCTTCGCTGTACGCGCGCGCCGCCGCCAGTTCTTCGCCTTCGCCGTGCAGCAGCTGCTGCAGAACGGTCAGTTCCGGATCGAAATCCGGGTTCTGGGCGAGGTAGCGGACGCGGACGCCGCCGCTCTTGACGACCTGGCCGGAATCCGGCTGTTCGAGTCCCGCGATAATCTTGAGAAACGTCGATTTGCCCGTGCCGTTGACGCCGACCAATCCGATCTTGTCCTGATCTTCCATACCGAACGAAGCTTCGTCGAACAGCACCTTTTCCCCGTAACTTTTCGATACCTGTTCAACGGTCATGATATTCATTGCCGGTTGTTCCCCTTTCGTCGATCCTATTGCTTTATCCAAAAACGGACTCCCGCAGTCCGCGGAAGCCCGGACGTCTTTTCAACTCAATTCTCGTTCGCTGCCCTGCAGGAACAGCCGAACGGTCTGGTCCACCCGCTGCTGCAGTTTTTCTCGCGTGAACTCGCTTTCGAACAAAATGTCCATTTTGAGACGGTCGAGCATCCCGATAAACGCTTTGGCATAGAAGTCCGGATCGGGCATGCCCGCTTCTTCCAGCACTTCCTTGACCGCCGCCATATACCGGGTCAGAAAACCGTGCATCAGACGCATCAACTCGGGATCGTTATTGGGCGCATGAAAAAACAGCTTGCCGTGCGCTTTGCGCTCATAATAATATTCCAGATGATGTTCGGCGACCTGCTGCAGCTTGGGCATCAGGCCGTCCGCCTGCTTGATCCGGAACTGCAGATCGCGCAGGAACTTCTCCCAGTCCCGTTTGGTCACGGCGATAAACAGTTCTTCTTTGCTTTTGAAATACAGATACATGGTGCCTTTGGCGATTCCGGCATGTTCGGTGATATCCGAAATTTTGGTTTCGTAGAAGCCTTTTTGACCGAAAATCTCGAAAGCCGAATCCAAAATCACTTCGTGCTTCTCGCGCTGCGCTCCGCTCATCCGAACCACCTCCCCGCCAGAATCATCACGGCAAGCGCAAGCGCTCCGCCGGCCGCCGAAGACAGCAGATTAACCGCATCGTTATTCATCAGCGGCCAGCCGCGGTAGCGAACGGTGGACGTTCCGCAGTGGATGCGGCTCTCCACGCTCTTGCCGCAGGACGGGCAGCGGTACATGACCTGCACGGTGGCGCCCAGATACGAATCGACAAAAGCGCCGAAGGTACCCGCAATCGCTCCCGCCGGAATCCAGGCCCACAGCGGCCAATCCGGACCGTTGTCCATCCAGAGCAGCAGCACCGATCCGGCTGTGCCGATCATGCCCGCGCCGACGATCGCCGCCAAGCTCCCGCGCAGCGATACGCCGCCCGACGTTCCCGCCGGAAGCGGCTTGCCCGTCACGATCGAACGCGGCGGCCTGCGGCTGAGACTGCCCCATTCCGTCGCCCAGGTATCGGCCGTTACCGTCGCCATCACGCCGACGAACAGACCGAACCAGACCGGCGCAGGCCAGATATAATTAGCCAGGCACAGCAGCATGCCGATGCCGCCGTTGGCCAGCACCTGCACCGCGTCGCGCCGGCCCGATTTTTCGTACATCTGCTCCGCCTGACGCTTCTCCGCCTGTTTGACTTTGGACAGGGCGCTTGAAGTAACGAAGAAGAGCAGCAGCAGCCCGAACCAGAACAGGTCGCCCGCTCCGTAATATACCGTACCCATAATAAGGGCCGCGATCGCCCCGGAAGCCGACAGGGAACGCTTGGCATAAGCCGCCCCCGCCACCAGACAGGCGCCGGCCGCTCCGATGATCCAATCCACTTGATGATACGCCTCCCCGACGCAGGCGGCATCCGTCTAGTACCCTTTCAACTCTTAATCATGGGTTTACGTTTTCCTGAAATGCACACGCTTTAGGTGCGATTCCGTTGGAGACTTCGTACACGCTTCAGGTACGAAATCTCAGGGGAGCGTAAACCTACCTTTAGTGTTGACAAGGTACTATCCGACGGTGCAGCCGCCCCATTTTTCTTCGTTCCAATACAATTCCAGCACGTCGCCGGGCACGGCAGGGCCGACCCCTTCCGGAGTGCCGGTATAGATCAGGTCTCCTTCTCCGAGACCGTAATGCTCGCCGATATAATCGATCAGGGTCTGCAGATCGAAGATCATATTGCGGATACTGCCCCGCTGCACGGTCTCGCCGTTCTTGCGCAGCGAGAACCAGGCTTCTTCCAGCATGCCCATTTCCGGGAATTCGATCTCGCCGGTCAGCGGAGCGGAATTGCGGAAGCCTTTGGCGGCTGTCCACGGATGGCCTTTGGCTTTGATCTTGGACTGCACATCGCGCAGCGTGAAGTCGATGCCGAGCGCGATCGAAGCCGCAATCTCTTCGACCCGGATGCCCGGCGTGTACGCGCGGCCGATCCGCAGCACCAGTTCCGCCTCGTAATGAATCTCGCCGCGATCCCGCGGCAGTTCGACCACTTCGTCGTCCATCGCGCAGACGGCATGGGACGGCTTGAGGAAAATCATCGGTTCGGTCGGTACGTCGTTGCCCAGCTCTTCGGCATGCTTCTTGTAGTTGCGTCCTACACAATATACGTTCGTTACAGCGATCATGGACAAGGCCCACCTTCTCGTTAGTATAGTCGAGCGGAACGTTTCTTCAAAATCCCAGCCAGCGGCGCCGGGTATTCGGCCTGTTCAGAAGCGGCAGCCTGCGCGCCAGCAGCCAGCGGTCGGGCCGGTTCGTGCAGATCATCAGCTCCGGATGCATGGAAGCCAATTCGCGCATGCGGCGGATCCGGTCCACGGTCCAGACCATTATCCCGATCCCGCTTTCCAGAGTGGAACGGACGAAGACCGGATCGACCCTGCCGTGCTTGATCGACAGCAGGGTGCAGCCGTATTCGTCCAGCCGCCGATCCAGATCCGCCGAACGCGTGTCGACGATCAGCCCGCGCCGGATATAAGGGGCGGCCTGCCGCGCCTCGATCAGCGCCCCCGGTTCGAACGAGGTGAAGTACACCCGCTCTTCCATCCCGCACCGCCTGACCGCTTCCACCGCAGCCGAAGCCAGTCCGGCATAGGTTTGTTTGTTCGTCTTGAGTTCGATATTGACGCGGAGGCGGCCCCGGACTTCTTCCAGCACTTCGTCGAGTGTCGGAATCCGCTCTCCGGCAAACGCTCTCGCTTTCCATCTTCCGGCATCCAGACGCTTCAGTTCGCTTAACGTATGTTCCCGGACCGTTCCGCTGCCGTTCGTTGTGCGGCCGAGCGTAAAATCGTGAATCACGACCGGTACGCCGTCGCGCGACAGCTGAACGTCGATCTCGATCCCCTGTACTTCGGGAATCTTCATCGCCAGCCGGATCGCGGCCAGCGTATTTTCAGGGGCTATTCCCGAGAAGCCCCGATGGGCCACGCAAGGATTGTCCAACATGGTGTCATCTCCCGATCCGAACAGACGTTATTTCTGCGCACGGACCTGCCCGTCTTCGCCGATCCGGACGCCCGGGGACAATTCGTCGATCCGCCGCAGCAGCTTTTGGGCGTCTGCTTTTTTCATGGGAACGGGCTGTCCGAGCTCGGCCCAGTAAGGAACAAGCTTAAGCGAACAGTCCCCGTTCTTCTTGCATTCCGCCTGGAAGACGCCGGTCTCCCAGGTCTTGGCATTGCCCGAGCGGGTAAAGATGAAGTTGCCCGTGCCGTAAGCGATCCACTTGCCTTTGTACTGCTCGAATCCCTGCAGCACATGCGCATGGCCGCCGATAATCAGGTCGGCTCCGGCATCGATCATCCGGTGGGCCAGCACCGTCTGGTTGGGATCCGGTTTGTCGACCCGCTCTTTGCCCCAATGCACGACGGCCACCACCACATCGGCCTTCCGTTTGGCCGCTTTCACGGCGCGCGCCGCGGCTTCCGGATCGTAAGCGCTGGCCGCACCGGCATGTCCGGTCCCGGCCGCCCAATCGCTCTCGGGCAGCACGCGGCTGACCCCGACGATCGCAATCCTGATGCCTTTGCGCTCGACAATGACCGGAGCGTAAGCGGCCGAAGCGTCTCTGCCCGCTCCCACATGGGCGATGCCTTTTTTGTCCAGGTTGGCGATCGTATCGAGCAGACCGCGGATTCCCTGGTCGAGCGTATGATTGTTCGCCAGATTGACGACATCGACGCCCGCGTTCTTGAGCGGGCCCAGTGCCTTGGGCGGGGATTTGAAAACGAAGCTTTTGTCGGCGCTTTTGGTGTTCAATGCCGTAACCGGCGTTTCAAGGTTAATAACCGTCAAATCGTCGTTCTTAAACCGGTCGCGCACGTAAACGTACGGATAATCGTAGCCTTTTTTCTCCAGCAGGGATTGCACTTTGCCCGAGAAGATTACATCTCCGGCGAAGTTCAAGCTGACGGACTTGCTTCCGCCTGCCGTCGGCTCCGCGACCGCCGCGGCGAGTCCGCCGGCGGCCGGAACCGCCGCGCCTACCGCCGACCCGGCGGTCAGTTCCGGATGCGAAGGGGCCGAATCCGCTTCTTCGAAGCTTGGCGCTGTACCCGGAGCGGATTCGCCGGCCGCTTCGGCCGCGACCGCTTCCGTGCGGGCTGCGGCGGCGCGCAGGGCGGACGCGGTACGCCCTTCATCCGCGGCTTGTTCCCGCGCATAGAGCAGCGTCCCGCCCGACAGGATCAGGATCAACAGCGTCAAATTCACAACGAGCAGTCCCCGGCGCCTGTGCTTGCGGGCGGCACGGGCCCGGGTCGTTCTTGAAGGGACAGGAACAGTCAAAATGCAAAATCTCCTTCCGCTCATTCGGTCCGCGGACTTGCTGCGGCCGTTCTTGGGAAAACTATTGTTCATTATAGCAGGTTATCCGGCAGAAGGAGAAGCCGGGAACACAAAATCGGCAGGCACAGCAAAAAGCCGCTCCCGTATCTTGCGATCACGGGAACGGCTGAAGCGGCTGCGAAGAAGAATAAGATCCGTTTACAAGGCGGAGACAGCTGCGGCCGGAGCCGCCGCTGCCGCAAGTTCCGCGGAGATCGCTTTGGCCTGGCGGATACAGTCCGGCAGACCCACGCCGTCGTAACCGGCGCCGGCGATATATACGCCCGGCAGCCGCTCCGCCAACTGCTCGCGCAGTCCTTCGATCTGCTGCAGGTGGCCGACCGGATACTGCGGCATGGACTGGTTCAGCCGGGTCACTTCCGTGAACAGCGGCTGCGCGTCGATGCCCATCAGATCGAGGATGTCTTTGCGGACCAGTTCCACGAGTCCGGCATCATCCTGCTTGAGCGCTTCCTGCTCGCCGGCGCGGCCGACGTAGCAGCGCATAAGCACTTTGTCGTCCGCGCTTGTGTGCAGCCATTTGGCCGACGTCCAGGTGCAGGCCGTGATGTTCCGTCCTTCTTTGCGCGGCACGAGAAATCCCGAGCCGTCGAAGGTCGTCCGGATGTCTTTTTTATCGAAAGCCAGTACGACGTTCGCGACCGACACATAGTTGATCGCGTCGAGAGCGGCCGTATCCACATGCGGCGAGAGCAGCCTGGACGCGGCGAACGTCGGCGTCGTGACGATGATCGAATCCGCTTCAAGTGTACCGCCGTCTTCGAGCGTCAGCGTATAGCCGCCTTCCGCAAGCTTGACGATCGACGCCGCGCTCGTGTTGGCACGCAGATCGACCGTGCCCGACAGCTCGTTGACGAGTGCGTGCACCAGACTTTGCAGCCCCTGGCGGAACGTCAGGAACATGCTCTTCTTGGTGCCGGTATGCGTCTCGACAGGCTTGCGTCCGGTCGTCATGCCCCGGATCAGGCTGCCGTGTTCGCGCTCGACCGTGCCGAACTGCGGAAACGTCGATTTGAGGCTGAGATGCCTAGTGTCGCCCGCATAGATGCCCGCGAGCAGAGGTTCCGTGACGTTCTCCAGCACTTCATGCCCGAGCCGGCGCTCGATGAAGTCGCCGAGCGACTCGTCTTCCTCGCTGCGCCGGGCCGGCATGACGTAATCCATCAGGGCGCGCAGCTTGCCGGCCGGCGAGACGAGTTTGCTGGCCAGAAAAGGCTTGATCTGGGTCGGGATCCCGAGCACGAGGCCCGGAGGCATCGCGTGCAGTTTGCCTTTGTGAAGCAGATAGGTCTTTTTGGCTTCCGGGTTGGTCGTCACCAGATCATGATCGATCTCGAGTTCTTTGGCCAGGTCGACCATCGCCGTCTTGCGGGCCAGGAACGAATCCGGGCCTTTTTCGATGACGAAGCCGTCCTTGTGCAGCGTCTCGATCTTGCCGCCCCACGTATTCCCTTTTTCAAGCACGGTCACGACCGGCTCGAAGCCCGCGTCCCGCAGCAAATTCCGGGTATAGAAAGCGGCGCTGAGCCCGGTCAGGCCTCCGCCGATAATGACGACTTTACGCGGTTCAGCCATGAACAAGCGCCTCCTTGCGGCATTCGGCCAATACGCATTCGGCCAGAGTCTCCATATACAGCGGGTCCGTGTTGAGCGAATCGATCCGCATCACGCGCACGTCCAGTTCTTCGGCGACTTCCTGGGCTTCGATATCCAGGTCGTACAGCACTTCCAGATGGTCCGACACGAAGCCGAGCGGCGATACGAGCATGTAGCGCACGTCGCGTTCGGACAGGTCTTTCATCGTCTCCAGCACGTCCGGACCGAGCCACGGCTCCGCCGTCCGTCCGGCGCTCTGCCAGGTGAACTGCCAGTTCGTCACGCCGGCCGCGGCCGCGACGGCTTCCGACGTCTCCAGCAGCTGGTCGCGGTACGGATCGCCCATCGTCAAGATGCGTTCCGGCAGGCTGTGCGCGCTGAACAGCACTTTGACTTCGTCCCGCTTGGCGCCGATCTCTTCGAACAGATCAAGCTTCGCGGATACGCGCTGCGAGAACGCTTCGATCAGCTTCGGATGCAGATGGTAGCTCTCGATAAAGCTCATCTGCACGCCCACTTCTTCCGCCGTCGCTTTGGCGCGCTTGATGTAGGTGCCGACGCTCATGGTCGAATAATGCGGCGCCAGTACGATGCCGACCGCTTCCTTAATGCCGTCCGCCGCCATGTTCCGCACGCCGTCTTCGATAAACGGATCGGTATGCTTCAAGCCCTGGTAGCAGACGAATTCCGCGTCCGGCAGATTGAACTTGTTCAATTCTTCCTGCATGCGCTGCACCTGGCGATCCGTGTTTTCGCGCAGCGGGAATACCCCGCCCACGATCGCCTCGTAGCGGTCTTTCAGTTCTTTGAGCTGCTCCGGCGCGGGCGGGCTGCCCCGGCGGATATGCGTATAGTAGGCTTCGACGTCGTCCAGGCTCTTCGGCGTGCCGTAAGACAGGACGAGTACCCCGATTTTCTTCTTCATGTTCGTGTCTCCCTTCGCGATCTCGTTCTTGCGTTCAAGGCTTCGTTGTCAACGCGTCAAGCAAACGGCGGGCGCGATCCGTTCAGCTCCGGGCGCTTCGGACAGCCAGAGCTTCCGCGGAGTAATCATGCACATAACCGGTCAGCTCGCGCAGCTTCTCCAGCGAAGCTTCCGGGAACAGGCCGTGCCCCAGATTGAAAATAAAGCCGGGCTCCTGCACGCCTTCGTCGATAATTCGGGCGGCGCGCTCATGAATGAGTTCCTGCGGTCCGGTCAGGACGAACGGATCGAGGTTGCCCTGCACCGCGAAGCCCGCTCCGAGCCGTCTGCGGCCTTCCGCGATCGAGACTCTCCAATCCAGTCCGATCACGTTCGCTTTCAGTCCGCGCAGCGTCGGCAGCAGTTCCCCCGAGCTGACGCCCGGGAAGTAAATCTTCGGCACGTCCGCAAGTTCCGGCATCGCCGACAACTCGTCGAAGATGCGCGTGATCGTCGGCAGGACGTAATGCGAGAAATCCTGCGGCGACAAAGCGCCCACCCAGCTGTCGAACAGCTGGAATGCTTTCCCTCCGTTTAATACGTGCGCGCGCAGATAAGCGATCACCATGTCTCCCAATTTGTCCATCAGGGAGAACCAGAGCTGGGGTTCGCTGTACATCATCGTTTTCGTGCGGATGTAATTTTTCGACGGTCGCCCTTCGATCAGGTAGCTTGCGATCGTAAACGGAGCTCCGGCGAACGTAATCAGAGGCACGTCCAGCTCGCGGTCCAGGATACGGATCGTCTCCAGGACATGGCCGAGATCGCCTTCCACGTCGATGGGACGCAGACGCTCCACATCGGCCGCGCTGCGAATCGGATTGTCGATCACCGGACCGACGTCCTTCACGATATCGAAGTCGATGCCGATCGAAGCGACCGGATTCATGATGTCCGAGTACAGGATCGCCGCGTCCACGCCCAGCTTGCGCACCGGCATCAGCGTGACTTCGGCCGCAAGTTCCGGCTGCCGGCAGATTTCGAGCAGCGAATAGTTTTCCTTGATCTTGCGATATTCCGGATCGTATCTGCCGGCCTGTCTCATATACCACACAGGCAGACGGTCTACCTCCCGGCCGTAACAGGCCCGGATAAAACGATCGTTATAAGTCATGTCGATGGGGTCCTCCAATACCGGATAATCGCTCTTCGTAAAAGCATTCAATTTTAATTATGCGCCTTTAAGACATTTCTCTCAAGGCGAGTTTGCGTCGATTCGTTGACGATTTTGTACCTATTTAATTATCCACCCCAACCGGACATTTGGAAACGGGTTCGGCGGCTTTATCATCCAACGTTCACGCTTTCTTCACCATTGCGACCGAAAATCCGTCATAGGCGGGCAGCAGCGTTCCGATCAGTCTCGGATCTTCCGCGATGCGGCGGTTGAATTCGCGCACTCGGAGAATCGCGGGACCGTTGCGCTCCGGATTGAGCGTGCGGCCGCGCAGCAGCAGGTTGTCGGCTACGATAATCGCACCCGGCCGCGCCATTTCAAGCGCCATGTCGAGGTAGTTGACGTAATTCAGTTTGTCCGCGTCGATGAAAAAGAAATCGTAGGTCTCTCCGTCCTCGCGCAGCTTTTTCAGACTGTCCAGCGCCGGGCCGACCAGATAACGGGTCCGCCCGCCGAAACCGGCTTCCTCCAAATGGCCGGCGGCCATCTCCGCGTACTCGGCTTTCAATTCGAGCGAGGTCAATGTGCCGTCTTCCGCCATGCCGCGGGCCATGCAGACTCCGCTGTATCCGCCCAGCGCCCCGATCTCCAGAATGCGTTTGGCACCGGACAGCGTCACCAGCAGCGTCAGCATCTTCCCGTAACCGGCCGCTACCGACACGTCGGGCATCCGCGCATCGTGGATCGCCTGCTTGATTTTGAGCAGAAGCTCGTCTTCGTTCGCCAAACTTTCCGTATAAGCCTCGGCCGCTTCGGCGTTCATATGCGGGTCGTTCATTTTTTCCACTCTCCATTTTCCCTTAAGCTTTGTGGGTATCCGTTATTGTAACGGGAACCTTGTTCCCCTATACTAGATTGAGCATTGAGCGCGCGAATGCCCCGGACACGCGTATCCGCGTCCGGCCGCATCGCTGGCGTCCTCCGACTTCCCATCTAACGATTGTACGATTTTCCTGCAGGCTGCACAAGCGCGGAACCGATGATTTTTGCCCGGAACCGGCTGACCGAAGCCTCTTATCTTTATTATTAAACGGAGCTGAATTTATGAGAATCCCAGAAACTTTAACCTTGATCGCCACCTGCCCGATGGGCATCGAAGCGGTTGTCGCACGCGAACTGAAAGACCTCGGCTACGCCGACGCACGTACGGAGAACGGCCGCGTCACCTTTACCGGCACACCCGCCGACATCTGCCGCACCAATCTGTGGCTGCGCACGGCCGACCGGGTCCTGATCAAAATGGCCGAGTTCCCCGCGCTGACCTTCGAAGATCTGTTCCAGGGCGTCAAAGCCGTCGATTGGGCGGGCTTCATTCCCGAATACGGCGAATTCCCGGTCAACGGGCGTTCGTACAAATCGCAGCTGTCCAGCGTGCCCGCCTGTCAATCCGTCACCAAAAAAGCCGTCGTCGAAAAAATGAAAGAATCGTACGGCACCGAATGGTTCGACGAAGACGGCCCGCTGTACACGCTCGAAGTCTCGCTGCTCAGCGACGTGGCGACGATCACGCTCGACACGACCGGCCCTTCGCTTCATAAGAGAGGCTACCGCAAGACGACCGTCGAAGCGCCGCTCAAGGAAACGATGGCCGCCGCGCTGATCCTGCTCAGCCGCTGGGGTCCGCACCGTCCGTTCTACGATCCGTTCTGCGGTTCCGGTACCCTGCCGATCGAAGCCGCGCTGATCGGTTGGAACATCGCGCCGGGACTGCGCCGCAGCTTCCCGTCCGAACGCTGGGACTTCGTGCCCGAAGAGATGTGGGCGCAGGCGCGCGAAGAAGCGTTCGACGCCGTGCGCGACGATATCCCGCTGAACATCGGCGGCAGCGACATCGACCCGGAAGCGATCGAGATCGCCCGGGCTTCCGCCAAGCGCGCCGGGCTCGGCAGCGAGATCACGTTTACCGCGCAGCCGGTCGCCCGCTTCAAAGCCGAAGGCAAATACGGCTGCGTCATCACCAACCCGCCTTACGGCGAACGGCTGAGCGAAGAAGACGAAGTCGAGAAGATGATCCGCCAGCTCGGACGCGCTGCGCTCGATCTGCAGGACTGGTCGTTCTTCGCGATCACGCCGACGGAAAACTTCGAACAGAATTTCGGCAAAAAAGCCGATAAACGCCGCAAGCTGTACAACGGACGCATCGAGTGCCAGTTCCTGCAGTTCCTGGGACCGCTGCCTCCGCGCCGTTAAGAGCAAGGAGGTCTTTCATTGCGCCTAACGAATATCCGAGACACTCGGAACAAGCCCGGCTTTAAGCCGGGCTTTCTCTATATCTCCGCCGCCTATATCCTGTTCGTCCTGCTGATGCTCGGCAAGCTGCGCCTGCTGCACGGCAATCTGCAGCTGCCCTATATCGACATGAACGGGACCGACACGCTGATCGCGGCCGGCAGCCTGCTTGCTTTGTCGTTCTGGGTATTCTGGCTGATGCCCGGCGGACGTCTGTTTGCCCTGGCCCTGCTCGACCTGCTGCTGACGGCGCTGATCTTCTCCGATCTCGTCTACTTCCGCTACTTCGGCGACTTCTTGACCGTTCCGGTGCTGCTTCAGGCCGGGCAGGTCGAATCGCTGGGCGGCAGTATCGCCGAACTGCTGCGCTGGCGGGATCTGTGGCTGTTCGCCGACTGGCCGTTTCTGCTGGCGGCCGCGCTGTGGGCTTGGTCGGGCCGGCGCCGCGGACGGAGGAACTTCTCCGGCGCCTCTGCCGCTGTCGGAGCCGGCACGCAGACGCGTTCGCGCCGCAGCGTGCGGCTCCTGCAGCGCTTCGCCGCCGGCCTGCTGGTGCTTGCGATCGGGTTCTCCGCCGCCTTTTTCCCGATCCGCCACGCTTCCCAGACCTGGGCCAAGAATCTGCTGGAGAACAACTGGTGGAACATGTCCCTGTACAACGTAACGGGTCTGTTTGCTTTTCACGGGATCGACGCTTACCGGTACGCACAGACGGCCATCGGCAAAGGCCGGGATCTACCCGCGGAACGCCTGGACGAAATCCGCGATTGGTATGCCGCCAGCCGGCAGCAGCGCTCGCATTCGGGCGAACTTTTCGGCAAATATGCGGGCAGCAGCGTCGTCACGGTGCAGGGCGAAGCGTTTATGAACTTTTTTGTCGGCAAAAAAATAAACGGGCAGCCGATCACGCCGAATCTGGATGCGCTCCGGAGCGACAGTCTGTACTTCGACAATTTCTATCATCAGACGGGTCAGGGACGCACCTCCGATGCCGATCTGGCCGCCAACTTCTCCCTGCATCCGCTGCCTTCGGGTTCGGTCTTTATCCGCTATGCGGACAACGCGTTCGATACGATGCCGTCGATCCTCAAGGAGCACGGCTACACGGCCAACGTCTACCACGCCTACGACGGCAGCTTCTGGAACCGCAACCGCATGTACAAGGAGATGGGCTACGACCGCTTTTATACGGAAAAAGATTATCAGATCGACGAACCGCTCGGCTGGTCGCTGGGCGACCGTTCTTTCCTGAACCAGTCGGTCGGCTTTATGGAAGATACGCCGCAGCCTTTCTACTCGTTCCTGATCGGATTGTCCAGCCATCATCCGTATAACCTGGCGCTGAAAGAAGAAGAAAAGCTCGATGTCGGCGAATATGCGGGCACAACGTTCGGCGACTACCTCCAGTCCGTGCATTATGTGGATTCGGCTTTGGGCGATACGGTGAACCGAATGAAGGAGGACGGACTCTGGGACGACACGATCTTCGTCTTCTACGGCGACCACGATTATTCGCTGGACGACCGCGAAGCGGCGGGCCGGCTGCTCGGCCGCGAGCTGTCCGAATTCGATTATGGACAGCTGATGGCACAGGTTCCGCTGCTGGTCCATCTGCCGGACAGCGCGCTGGCCGGCACGTACGACCAACCGGGCGGGCAGCTCGATCTGATGCCGACGCTGCTCCCGCTGCTCGGGATCGACGCCGGAGACTATTTCCTGATGGGCAACGATCTGCTTGACCGCCGCGCCGACGGGAATCGACTGGTCGTGCTGCGCAGCGGCGCCTTTACCGACGGAGAGATCTATTACACCCCTTCCGCGGACGGCGTATTCGAGAACGGGATCTGCTACGATCTGAAGAAGCGGCAGCAGACTGATGTCGAACGGGCACGCGAGGGCTTCGAAGAAGCTTCGAAACGGCTGTCCATTTCCGACGATGTGATCTCCCGCGATCTGATTCCGGAGTTGAAAAGCGACCGGGAAGCCGTCCGTTAAGCGGACAGACGGCGATTTCGGCGGCCTGCCGGATTCCGTTCATCCCTGTTAACCTCTATAGCAAAAGCCCCGAATTCCGTCTAAACGGATTTCGGGGCTTTTGCTGTAGGTTCGGGCGGACCAAACGGCGCCAAGCGCCGAATCGGTCAGGCTTTTTTGATAAAAGGAGCCACTTTCGCCAGGACTTCGTCTTCCGTCGGAGCGCTCACATAGCGTCCGTTGATAAAGACGAACGCCCGCTTGCCGCAGGGACCGCAGTACGATTTGCAGCCGACTTTGATCTCGGCGTCGGGCGCCATTTTTTTCAGCTTCGGCACGATCGTTTTCATGCGTACATGCTGGCATTTATCGCAAACGCGAATATCGTTGGCCATGATTGTTCCCTTCTTCTATGGCAGACCCTAGTGGTCGCCGTGGTTGCCCATGGCGGGATTCGTAATCACGAACCCTTCTTCCTGGGCGCTGTACAGATAGTCGATCTTGATTCCGTCGAGCATCGGTTCGCTGGCGTCCAGCAGCACGTCGATGTCCTTGTCCGTCGAAACGCGTTCGTCGCCGTCTTTTTGCTTGTCGAGATCCATGCCGTAGTGGGCGTGGTCGCCGTGGGAATGCGTCACGAAAACGCGGATATTCATATCCTTGTTCTCTTCCTTGTTCAGTTCTTCCAGCAGTTTCTTCGCGGCGTTGCGCGTGATTTTGACTTTCATGACAGTCTCCTTCCGCCTGCGGCCGCAGCCGAGGCTTGCAATGGAATAAGGCCGATCCGGCAGCTTGGCATCAGAACGACGCGACCTGCCAGATGGCTTTGGTTCTTGCGATATACTCGGCGAGCCACTTTTGCGCGATTTTCTCGAACATATCGGATTCGCCGCTGTGCAGGAACCGATGTACGGGAATGGCGTCTCCGGTTTCCAGCTGTCCTTTTTCATATAAAAGGGTACTGACTTCGCGAGCCGTCTCTTCGGCCGAACTGATCAGGCTGACGGACGGCCCCATGACCCGCTGGATCGTGTCCGCGAGAAAAGGATAATGCGTACAGCCCAGAATCAGGCAGTCCAGCGGCAGGGCACGCAGGGGCAGCAGCTCGTTCTTGACGATCTCGTAAGTGGCGCGGCCGCTGAAATGTCCCTGTTCGACCAACGGGACAAACGGCGGGCAAGCGCGGCTCACCACGTTGACGAACGGCGAAATCTGCTTCAGCGCCTGGGCGTAGGCCCCGCTGTCGATCGTTCCTTTGGTCCCGATTACCCCGATCATGCCGCTGCTCGCTTTGCTGATGGCCGCGCGCGCTCCCGGATGAATCACGCCCACGACCGGAATATCGACTTTCGCCGTAATCGTCTCCAGCGCCGCGGCCGTAGCCGTATTGCAGGCAATGACGATCATCTTGGGATTGAACGTCATCAAATAATCGACGATCTGCTCCGTAAATGCGCGAACTTCCTGGAGATTCCGCGGGCCGTAAGGCGTACGCGCCGTATCCCCGAAATAGACGATCTGCTCTCTCGGCAGCTGACGCATGACCTCTCTGGCCACGGTCAGGCCGCCGACTCCCGAATCCATTATCGCAATAGCTTGCTGCACGAGTACACGCTTCCTTCATATCGTTTTCCCGGGCATCCGGACTTCGCGCAGCCTTGCCGCCAGGTCCGGACCGGGGTTGAAATTAAGTCTAATCCCTATCATAGCGAAGCGCTGTTGCTGCCGCAAGCGGCTTTTTGGGGTTTTCTTTATCGCGAAGCGGACGAAATCCAAGTCCTCCGCAGTAGAGAACGTTCGAAGACGCGGCCGGATATCTAGGACTGCCGTCCGTCGTTTCCGTTCGAAGCGCCCGCTTCTTCCCGTTCTTCCGAATTCCGGCTGCCCGGGGGAGACGCTTTCTGCTCCTGTATCCGGTATTCGCGTTCGGAACGGAACTCGGTGCCGTCTTCTTCGCGCAGCCGGTAACCCGATCCCTCGTCTTCTTCTTCCTCTTCCGGTTCAAAACCGACCGGATCTTCGGTCTGCGTTCCCGCGTAATACGGGTGCCCCGGATTCAGATCGACGACGATCCGCTCGGGTGCCAATACGGACGGCTGCTGTTCGCACAGCCACCGCAGTCCCGCTCCGCCGAGCAGTTGGCCGTCCGCCACTTCGCCGCCGCTGCCGTACAGATAATAGGAAGCGCCGTAGATCATCGGAATGACCCGGTCGGGCGTCAGTCCCACGACCCGGCATTGAATATCCGGGATCCCGAGCGAACTCAGGCCCAGCGTATCGACCAGCACTTCGTCCTGGCGCTGCATCTGGTACACCCGCACGTTAAGCGCCCCGTACAGCGGCTCGGTCGGATAGGCCGTGAGGAACGCGCCCGCGTCGACCAGCTGCCCGCTGGGCTGCCAGTACACGGCGTCGCAGCCCGTCGTCTCGATGACGCTTGCAAGTACGGCCTGGAACATCTCCATCCGCCGGACAAACGGCAGCATGGCGGCATACCAGTCGCACAGCGTAACCGCGTAGCGGTATTCTCCCAGCCGCTTCGCTCCGCCTTCCCATTTCCAACTCTGCTGGAGCACGCTGTCCCAATTCAATTCTTCGCGGATCGGCCTCGGCTGGAACAGCCGGGTCTGGGCCGGAACTTCGGCATCGGTGAAAGCGATAGAATAATCGGGATGGTAAAAAACGGCCGCCAGCTCGAAATTGTCGCTGCCCGTCGTTTCTTTGCGCTGCAGCGCTTCGTTCTCCACCTGTTCCGTTTCGCGGAACGGTCCCGTATTGATGGCGGTTCTTTTGATGCGGTGATGAATATTATGCAAAATGTTCGAAACATCGAGCTTCGGTTCTTCGCGGAACAGCAGCTCTACCGCGTACACCGGAAGAAACCCCGGTTTCATTCGTTTGCCTTCTCTTGGTTGTCCTGCCGAATCGGCCATAGTCCAGCTTCCTCCTCCGTGTCCTGTCGGGTCTGCATGCTCAATGCGGGCATTTCTAGGCAAGCTCGCTGAGCAGGTACCGGTTGACCCGGTCCCCAAACCGTTCGAGTGCGGCGGGCAGTTCCATCGTCAGCGGATGCAGCGCCGCCCGGTCCCACTCGTAGTAATCCTGTACCAGCGGGCGGCGCAGTCGGACCAGCTGCCGCATCTGCTCGTGCAGCCCGTCGTCGATCACCGACTCCCCGTGGATAATATCGATAATATCTTCATAGCTGCCCGCATCGCGCATGATAAAGCCGTCGATCAGATAGCTTCCGATGTCCGTTACCGCTTCAAGCGCCAGATGCAGAGCCCGTTCCTGGGCAAGTCCCTGCAGCAGGGACCCTTCCCATTCGGCCGCGACCAGACGCATCGCTTCGATCGTCTGCGGCAGCGACAGCAGCCTTTTTTCGATTTGTTCCCGATTCACGTAATACACTACCGGTCCCCCCCGTGTCTTTCACGCTTACGCCGACTAGACTTCGTAGTCGACCGCCAGCGAGATTTCTTTGACGCCGTTGATGTATTCGATAATCTTCTGGTGGACGGGATGCGTCGTATACGCCTGAAGATCGTCCAGCGTATCGACGGTTGCCGTCAGCGCAATATCGAACGAACGCTCCGAACGCAAAATATCGGTTCCGATTTCCAGCGTTTTGACCTGCTCGATTTTGCCTTCCATGCTGCGCAGCACGTCCGCCGCTTCCGCTACGCTTTCCGGCGAACGGTTTTTCAATTTGAAGAAAACGATATGTCTGATCATATTTTCTCATCTCCCGATGCAGTATAGGGCTGTTCAGGCTTCAGAAAAAGCTCACAAAGAAACTATATCATAAGGTGAGCGGTTACAGCCAAAAACGGGGAAAGCGATTTCCCGAAAAAAGCGGCCGGCCTCGCAAAACCTGCTGGGGCGCCCGGCTTCTTGCAGAACGTACGCCAAAACAGAAAACCGCTTTCCCCCGGGGGAAAACGGTTCTCCGTTTGATTGCAGACGGCTTGGCGGATCGATCCGCCCCAGCCTTCGTGTTATTCGCTTTTCTCTTCGTCGCCTACGCGCTCCGGAGCCACTTCGGCTTCTTCGCCTGCGGTTTCCGTGTCTTCCTCGAGGACCTGCGGTACCACGACGGAAGCCAGAATTTCGTCTTCGGAAGAAACCAGCTTGACCTTATCGTCCAGCTTGAGATCGGCCGCCGTCAGTTTGTCGCCGATTTCCAGGTGCGTGACATCGATTTCGAGCGATTGCGGGAGATCGTCAGGAAGCGCTTCGACTTCCAGCTCATTGGCTTGAATCTGGAAGATCCCGCCTTCTTTCGAGCCTTTCGCTTCGCCTTGATAATCGATCGCGATCGATGCGCGAACCGGCGTATTCTTGTCGATCTGAATGAAATCGGCGTGAATGATCCGTCCGTTCAGACGCTGCACGTCTTTGATCATGACCTGCGATGCCGAACCGCCTTTTACATTCAGCGAGAAGATGTCGGCGCCGCCTCTTTGCACGTGGCGCAGAAGATCCTTGCCGTCAACGTGAACGGCGATGCCGTCCGCTTTCTTGCCGTATACGACAGCCGGAACACGTCCGCTCTCGCGCAGTACTCTCATATCGGAACGTTTAAAACCGGTTCTTTTCTCAGCTTCAAGTGCTTTACTCATATTACTCGACCTCCTTGGAATTGGACAAATCGACTTGGGAAAGGGATGATGCACCGGCCAGGCCGTGCCCTCCTTCGTCTTCACCTTACTCTATTACCCCGAAGAAGCTAACTTGTATCACAAGGTGGCGAATCCGCGAAAAACAGGGCGCCTTCTTGCTGCGCGGCTTCAGCTTGCGGGCGAATCCGCCGCGAGATGTTCGAGCAGGTAAGGAGCGGTCCGGCTGCCTGTGGACGCCGCCACCTCTGCCGGCGTACCGGCCGCCACGACCGTCCCTCCTTCCGCAGCCGCTCCGGGACCGATATCGAGGATCCGGTCGGCCTGGGCCGCGATCCGCATATTGTGCTCGACCATGACCACCGTATGTCCGGCGCGCACCAACGCGTCCAGATGGCGCAGCAGGCGGTCGGCATCGACCGGATGCAGGCCGTTGGTCGGCTCGTCCAGCAGATAGAGCGTCCGGCCGCGCTGCGTGCGCTGCAGTTCGGCCGCAAGCTTGATCCGCTGGGATTCGCCGCCGGACAGTTCCGTCGCGGGCTGGCCGAGCTTCAGATAGCCGAGTCCGAGATCGAGCAGCACCGACAGCGGCCGCGAAATGGCCGGCTGCTCCGCGAAGACGTCTACCGCTTCCTCCACGGTGAGTGCCAGCACGTCCGCGATCGTCAAATCGTTCCACGTCACTTCGAGCGTCGCGGCATTATAACGCGCTCCCCCGCATTCCGGACAGGGCACGTACAGGCTCGACAGGAACATCAGCTCGATCTGGACGAAGCCCTGCCCTTCGCAGGACGGGCAGCGTCCGGCCGCCACGTTGAAAGAAAAACGGCCCGCTTTGTACCCCCGCTCCCGGGAGAGCGGCGCGGCGGCAAACAGCTTGCGGACGTGATCGAACAATCCGGTATAGGTCGCCAGGTTCGAGCGGGGCGTCCGGCCGATCGGCTTCTGGTCGATCCGCACGAGGCGGCGCAGGGAATTCAGGTCTCCTCCGACTTCGCCCGAAATTTCACCCGGTTCTTCTTTTTCCTCTTCTTCCGCCGATTCGGCAGGCAGGCTGCCCAGATGCGGCGCCAGAAGCGCCGGCAGCGCGCCGGAAATCAGGCTGGACTTGCCCGAACCCGATACGCCGGTGACGGCCGTCAGGCATCCGAGCGGAATCTCGACGTCCAATCCGTTCAGGTTATGATAAGAAACTCCCTTGAGCTTGAGCCAGCCTTCCGGCGTCCGGCGTTCTCTGAGCGCCGAAGCCGACTCCGCGAACAGATAATGCCGCGTGACCGAGTTGTCCACGTCGGCCAAGCCGGCGGGCGGCCCGCTGTACAGCACCCGTCCTCCGCGTTCGCCCGCTTCCGGTCCGATATCGACCAGCCACTGCGCATGCTTCATGATGTCGAGATTGTGCTCGACCACAAATACCGAGTTGCCCGCGTCCCGCAGCGCCGCAAGCGACTCCAGCAGCGCTTCGCCGTCGGCGGGGTGCAGACCGGCCGACGGCTCGTCCAGCACGTACACAACCCCGAACAGCTTGGAGATCAGCTGCGTCGCCAGGCGCAGCCGCTGGAGTTCACCCGAAGACAGCGTCGGTGCCGGACGGTCCAGCGACAGATGGCCGACGCCGATCGCGATCAGCCGATCCAGCCGCCCCGCCGCGTCTTCTACCAGACGCCGGGCAATCAGCGCTTTTTCCGTCGCTCTTGGGTGTACGGCATCGGGCTGCGGCGTTTCATGGGCCAACACCGCTTTTTCCAGTCTGTCCTTCAGTTCCGTGACGGGCAGCCGGAACAGATCGGCGATGTCCAGTCCGCCGAACGTTACGGACAGCGCCTCCTGCTTCAATCTTTTTCCGTGGCAGAGCGGGCAGGGACCGACGACCAGATAAGGTTCGAGCCGCTGGCGGCGTCCCGGATTGTCGGCGGAAGCGTACATATGCAGCAGCTGCCGGCGCGCGCCGGTATAATTGCCCATGTAATCCGGCCGCCGCCCGGCTGCGATCGCTGCCTGGATCTCTGCGTAATCGAGATCCGGGTAGACCGGAGCGGACGGCTTCTCTTCGGTGAACAGAATCCAGTCCCGGTCCTGCTGCGGCAGTTCGCGCCACGGCTTGTCCACGTCGTAGCCGAGCGAGATCAGGATATCGCGCAGATTCTGTCCGTGCCACGCGCCCGGCCAAGAAGCGATCGCCCGCTGCCGGATACTCAAGCTCGGATCAGGGACCATGGAAGCTTCGGTCGCGTCATAGATCCGGCCGAGCCCCTGACACTTCGGGCAGGCTCCCTGCGGCGTGTTCGGCGAGAAATCTTCGGCGTACAGCACCGATTGCCCCGCCGGGTAATCGCCGGCACGCGCATACATCATGCGCAGCACATTGGAGATGGCAGTCAGACTGCCCACGGTGGAGCGCTCCTGCGGAACGCTGCGCTGCTGCTGAAGCCCGACCGCCGGCGGCAGTCCTTCGATACTTTCGACTTTCGGCGTTCCGGCCTGCTGGATCAGCCTGCGGGCGTACGGTGCGACGGACTCCAGATAGCGCCGCTGCGCTTCGGCATACAGCGTGCCGAACGCGAGAGACGATTTGCCCGAGCCCGATACGCCGGTAAACACGACGAGCGCATCGCGCGGAATATCGAGGTCGACGTTTTTCAAATTGTTCTCGCTGGCTCCGCGGACGCGGATCATATCGAGGGGATCGCGATCGGATTCGGATAAATGGGAACGATGGGATACACTCATGCTGGCGGTCCTCCTTGGTGCTTGGCGCTTCATCTTAATGAAGGTTCGCACTGCGAATTTGATTCATACTCCGGCGGGATCGACAGTCGATCCCGTTGCCTTGGTATCTTTACCTCATTTGCCGGAAAGGAAATCAGCCGGCGCCTGCGGACCGCCGCATCCCATCTGAAAAAACAAAAAAAGCCGCCGATTTCCCAAAAGGAAACCGACGGCTTTCGATCAAACGTGATGCGGTCGAGAGGACTCGAACCTCCACGGGGGTTAGCCCACACGGACCTGAACCGTGCGCGTCTGCCAATTCCGCCACGACCGCATAATAGTGAACCGGGCGTTTTGCCCTGCCCGAATAATATAACACAGACGGCAGGCGGATGGCAAGCCTTTTGGCAAGAAAAATCGTTTCTCCTACCAAAGGGAACTCTGTCGGGAGCGAATTCTGCCCGATGCGGGGACGGGGACCGGGATCGGACAAGCAAGAAAACGGCGGCCTGCAGATGCCGATCGATGACCCGGGCACGCCTTCTATCCGCGCCGCGGCTGCGCCGCCGAATTTCTCTCGATCAATTCCGGAATGTAGAGCTTGTCTTCCGCACCGCCTGCCGGGTACAAAGATCCGCCTTCGATCATGGCAATCAGCCGCCTCGCCGCTTCGCGGCCCATCTCTTCTTTGGGATGGGTCAGCGTCGTCAGCGGAATGCCGGAGGCCAGCGCCAGGGCCGAATCGTCGAAGCCGACGACCGACACGTCGCCGGGTATCGACAGGCCCAGCTCCCGCGCGGCATGGATCAGCGGAACGGCCAGTTCGTCATTGTAGGCGACAAGCGCCGTCGGACGATCCGGACCTTTGAGCAGTTCTCTTGCCCGCTTCAGGGGCAGATCGCCTTTTTGCGGCGTCGTATACGTGACGACATGATCGGGAGCCAGCGGGATGCCCGCTTCCCGGTGCGCATGCATGAATCCGCGCAGACGGTTGACACCCTGCAGATCGTCCGTCTTGAAAAAGCCGGCAATCCGCGTATGTCCCTGTTTGATCAGATAACGGGCCGCCGTCAGACCGCCCAGCTCGTCGTCCACTTTGAGACACGGCACTTCCAGTTCGCGGTAGCTTTCGTTGATCATCAGGAACGGCAGATTCTTCGACTGCATCGACAGGTAGAACGGCAGATTGGGATTGCCTTCGGCGCTTTTGGTCGGTTCGATAATCAAGCCGCTGAGCGGTTCGCTCAGCATCAGGCGCAGGCACTCCATTTCTTTCTCCTTGTCGTTGTCCGTGCTGGCCAGCAGCAGCCGGTAACCGCGGCTGCGCAGTTCGGCTTCCGCCCCGCGCACGATATGCGGAAAGATATAGTCGGAAATATACGTGGTTACGATACCGATGGTTCTCGGCTGCGCCGCTTCGTCCCGAACGCCGGCTCTTCGGACGAACGTCCCTTTGCCCTGCACCCGTTCAAGAAGACCCTGGCGCTCGAGTTCCGAGAAGGCCTGGCGAACGGTCTGGCGGCTGAGTGAAAACTGTTCAGCGATTTCGTTTTCCGACGGCACCTGGCCTCCGGGCGACAGCCTTCCGCTTTCGATCCAGCTCAAGAGTTCATTTTTTAAGATCATATATTTGGGAAGCCGCTTGTTCATCTTCATTCACCTCGGTCTGTATTTGCGGTTCGAACTTCTTTTCGACAACAACCCTGCTTAGGCAAGCCAAGTCGATCTGCAAAGCAGACTCTGGATTCCGCCCAGTTGTACGTACAATCAAATTTTAAAGCCGCCTGTTTGATAATGCAAGCGAAATCCGCGGTTTAAGCGCTTTAGGCAGAAGGGGGATTTTTTATCCGTTTCCCTTAAACAATTTATAAAAGATCCCGACCTATAAAATTAGAAATAACTCTGTCCGAAATACCCGGTAAATCCCGCTTCAAACCGGACTTTGACGGAACTCAAAAAAGTTGTGACAATTTTAAGTAGAAAAATTCACAAAAAATGTGATTACAATCACAAATCTTTTGAATTTTAATTAAATATAATAAGATTGTAAGTTCGATCAAATTTGAAATAGCGGCGGCTTACCGGATCTTCCGGCCCCGCCGTTTCCCAAGAATTAACTTGTGAAGATTATCACATTAACCCGGCGAATCGCTTGCTCCTACGGAAGCGTCTCTCCTTCTCACCGAATTCAAACGCCAAGGAGGCCTTTTCTTATGAACACCGCAAAAGAACAACTCGTCGTAATCGGCAACGGCATGGCCGGCATCAACACGCTGGAACAAATTCTGAAACTGACCGACCGTTTCGAGATTACCGTATTCGGCAGCGAACCCTATCCCAACTATAACCGCATCATGCTGTCGTACGTTCTCGAAGGCAGCAAATCCCTCGAAGATATCGTGCTGAACGACTGGAGCTGGTATAAGGAGAACGGCATTACGCTGCATACCGGCACAACGGTGACTCATATTGATACGGCGGGCAAAACGGTTCTTACCGATACAGGCCTGACGCGGTCTTACGACAAGCTGCTGATCGCCACAGGTTCGAATTCGCTGATGCTTCCGATTCCCGGCAGCGAACGCGAAGGCGTCGTCGGATTCCGCGATATCGCGGACTGCGACCAGATGCTCGACGCCGCGAAGCAGTACAAGAAAGCGGCCGTGATCGGCGGCGGACTGCTGGGTCTCGAAGCGGCCAAAGGCCTCGTCGGTCTCGGCATGGACGTCACCGTCGTCCACCTGATGGACGATCTGATGGAACGCCAGCTGGACAGCCAGGCTTCCGCCATGCTCAAGACCGAGCTGGAACGCCGGGGCATCAAATTCGCGATGGGCAAATCGACAGCGGAAATGCAGGGCGACCACCGCGTACGCAAACTGGTATTCACGGATGGTGAAGAAATCGAAGCCGAATTCGTGGTCATGGCCGTCGGCATTCGTCCGAACAAACAGATCGGCGAAGTCAGCGGCATCGAGACCAACCGGGGCATCCTGGTCGACGACTTTATGCGCACTTCGGCTCCCGACGTCTACTCGGTCGGCGAATGCGCGGAGCACCGCGGCATGTGCTACGGCCTTGTCGCTCCGCTCTTCGAGCAGGGCAGCGTGCTTGCGAAACATATTTGCGGCATCGAAACGGAAGGCTACAACGGTTCGATCACCTCGACCAAACTTAAAATCTCCGGCGTGGACGTTTTCTCGGCCGGCGAATTTATCGAAGGTCCCCGGCATACGGTTATCGCGGCCAAAGACGAATGGAAACGCACCTACAAAAAGATCCTGCTCGATCAAGGCAAAATCGTCGGTGCCGTCCTGTTCGGCGATGTCACGGAATCGGCTTCGCTGCAAAAATACGTTCGTGAAGCCGCGGAGATGACCGACGAAATCTACGGCGATCTGATGGGTACGGGCGGCCACTGCGGCGGCAAGTCCAAGACGGCGGCTGTTGAGAAGATGGCCGACGACGAAATCGTCTGCGGCTGCAAAGGCGTCACCAAAAAAACCATCGTCGACGCCATTACGGAAAAAGGCCTGACGACTGTCGACGAAATCAAAGCCTGCACCGGAGCGACCGGCTCGTGCGGCGGCTGCAAACCGGTTGTCGAACAAATCCTCAGCTTCGTTCTCGGGGACGGTTTCCAGAAAACGGTCAAGACCGGTATCTGCGGGTGTACGCCGATGAGCCGCCAGGAGATCGTGGCCAGCATCAAGGAAAAAGGCCTGCGCACGACAAAAGAAGTCATGCACGTTCTGGATTGGCACAACCCGGAAGGCTGCTCGAAGTGCCGCCCTGCCGTCAACTACTACCTGGGCGTCATCTATCCGGGCGTACATAAAGACGAGAAAGAATCGCGCTTCGTCAACGAACGCATGAACGCCAATATCCAAAAAGACGGAACCTACACGGTTGTTCCGAGAATGTACGGCGGTGTCACGACTCCGGAAGACCTCAAGAAAATCGCCGACGTTTCGGTCAAATACAATGTTAAAGCGGTTAAAGTCACCGGCGGACAGCGTCTCGACCTGATCGGCGTCCAAAAAGAAGACCTGCCGAAAGTCTGGGAAGAACTCGATATGCCTTCGGGTTATGCGTACGCCAAATCGCTGCGGACCGTCAAAACATGCGTCGGTTCGCAGTACTGCCGCTTCGGCACGCAGGATTCCATGGCGGTCGGCGCGATGCTCGAACGCAAATTCGAACGGCTCGACTTCCCGGCCAAATTCAAAATCGCCGTCAACGGCTGCCCGCGGAACTGTGCGGAATCGTGCACCAAGGATATCGGCATCGTCGGCAATGACGGCGGTTGGGAAATCTTCGTCGGCGGCAACGGCGGGATCAAAGCCCGCCTGGCCGACTCGCTCTGCAAAGTGAAAACGGACGAGGAACTGACCGACACGGTCGCCGCCGTGATGCAGTACTACCGGGAGACCGGCAACTACCTGGAGCGGACATCGGAATGGGTAGAACGGATCGGGCTGGAAGATATCTACGCCAAAACGGTTGCCGACGCCGAAAATCGCCGAAAATTGGTCGACAGCATCGAACATGCCCTGACTTTCGTCGAAGATCCGTGGAAACAAGTATTGAACGACAAAAAACTGCGCAGCGAATTGTTCGAAACGGCCAAACCGGCCGTGCCGCAAGCCTAAACAGATTTCGAGAGGAGCTTGACCATGACTCAATCTTTCAACGCCGCGCCTATCGCGCTTGACTCTATCGACGGCTTTCCGAGCCGGATCGGACGCGTCTTCCTTCTCGACGAGACCGAGATTGCCGTATTCCGCACTTCGGATGACGAATTCTATGCGGTCGAGAACCGCAATCCGCATCCGAAAGGCGGCCCGCTCGCGGAATCGATCGTATCCGGCCATTACATCTACGACCCGCTGTACGATTGGAAAATCGATCTGAAAACAGGTCTCGTGCAGGAACCGGATTCCGGTCAAGTGAATACGTTCCGCGTCGAGGTGCAGAGCGACCAGGTCGCCGTATTCAAGTAGCCCTACCTATTGACCCGGACCGGCCGAGGATAGATTCGGCGGCCGGTCCGTCTCACCGTTTGATCCATGTTGTCCATTCCCATGCCCAGGAGGCTGACCCCTATGTTTACCGAAAGCGTAAAGTCCGTTGTCGAAGCCGCAGTCAAAAAAAGAGATTTCATGAACGAGCATCCGCTGCGTTATTGGATCAGCGCCATGCTGGCCGGTGCGTTCGTCGGTCTCGGCATTATCCTGATCTTCTCGCTTGGTGCTCCGCTGGCCGCGATCAAGTCGCCGTTTCAGCCGCTGGTGATGGGCGCTTCGTTCGGAATTGCCCTCACCCTCGTCATCTTTGCCGGTTCGGAACTGTTTACCGGCAACAATATGTTTTTCACCGCTTCGACTTTGGCCCGGCGCACTTCGATGAAAGATCTCGGCAAAAACTGGACGCTCGTCTTTTTCGGCAATCTGGCGGGGGCCATCGTGCTCAGCCTGCTCGTGCTTGGAACCGGACTGTTCAAAGGCATCGCACCGGAGCATTTGATCTTCGCCGCGGCCGCCAAAAAAATGAGCCTGCCGGTTATGGAACTGTTTTTCCGCGGCATTCTCTGTAACTGGCTCGTCTGCCTGGCGATCTGGATGGCCAGCCGGACCACGAACGACGCAGCCAAGATCATGCTGATCTGGTGGTGCTTGTTCGCTTTCATCGCAAGCGGCTATGAGCACAGCGTGGCCAATATGACGCTGCTCAGCACGGCGCTTCTGCTGCCGGGCCACCCGGCAACGATCACGCTCGCCGGTTGGCTGCACAACATGATTCCGGTCACCCTGGGCAATATCGTCGGCGGAGCGTTTTTCGTGGGTGCCGCTTACTGGACCATCTCTCCGGTCCACAAGTCTTCCCAGGAATCGCAAAGCACGCTTTCAAACGAGACGCGTTCCGCTTCCTAAATCGAACGTTCTCCGAACCAAAAACCTCCGTGCGGGCTGCGCATTGGAGGTCTCTTTTTTGACTGAAACGCTTTCGAATTGTAACCAAATTAGTTCTTTGTCACTAATTTTCGTCTTTTTCCAGCTTTTACATGGTATTTTCCGTCCGCTGTCTCTATATTCGAGTGATACGAAGGGCTTAGGAACATAAGCTTGATTTATTGTTTTGCGACTGACAGACTCTGTTTTCCCGTTTGCCCTTACAGAAAGGAAAGTGAACCCAAGCATGACTATAGTCGATTCCATGATGCAGGTCGTCCCTTACCTGAGTCAAATGATGCGCGAGAACACGGCCATCACGATCTACGATCATTCCCACATCCTCTATTATGTCCAATCCGGCAATTTCGATCTCGGTATCAAGACCGGAGACAAACTTTATCCCGGTTTCGAGGATTTCGGTGCGCTCAAAGGCCGCAAAGAACCTTCGCTCGCCGAATACCCGGCCGATATGTTCGGTTACGGCTATCCGCTTCATGCGGTGATTATCCCGCTGATTGAACAAAACGAAGTCGCCGCCGTCCTGACCGTAACATACGATCAGACCAACCAGGAAAAGCTCAAGAGTATCGCGGCCGACAACCATTCGATCGCAAGCCATCTGGTCGATATGGTGCAGCACGTGGCCGCCCATGCCCAGGAACTTCAAGCCACAAGCGAACAAATCCTGACCAATACGCAGACCGCCGTGCAAAAATCGCTCAAGATCAACAGTGTCGCGACACTCATCAAGGAAATCTCCGATCAGACGAATATGCTCGGCCTGAATGCCGCTATCGAAGCGGCACGCGTCGGCGAGCTGGGTGCAGGCTTCGGCGTCGTCGCTACCGAAGTACGGAAGCTGGCCGTCCATTCCAAAAACGCAACCGCCGATATCGAAATCGCACTCAAAGACGTTCAGGATTCGATCCGCGTCATGGAAAACGAGATCTCCCAGATTGTTGCTTCTTCCCAGGAACAAGCCAATCTCGTAACGACCTTCACCGATGTGATCGAACGTCTGCAGCAGACCGGCGAATCCATGCAGGATTTGGCAGGCAATCTGACCCGTTATCACGACTCCGTTCGTTAAGAACCCGCCGAAGCTGCCCACCGGTCCAACCCGGGAAACGGGCAGCTTTTGCTTTTTAGGTAGGCGATCACCGGAACGAGGCAGCCGCAGAGCATGCAGGTGGTGCCGCCCTGGAATTTGGGGCAGCCGCCGCAGGCTTGCAGCCTCGCTTCATATTCGGCTTGATTCACTCTGAGTTCCGGTGCAAACGCCGGCGAAGCCAGCAGCCTTTCCATTTGACGTTCGTTCACCGCAAATTCGTCGCCGCAGCTTCGACACATTCGGTTGTTTTCTCGCATTCGCCGTTCTCCTCTCCGCTTTGACCGTTTTATCCGTTATATCCGTTATATCCATACAAATATTTAAGGTTTATACGACTATTATAAAGACATTTCCGCCCGGACGGTCAATCCTTCTTTTTTTCTTTTTGCCGATGCCAAATCGCCTGCTTTCCGACCTTGCTTTTACAGGGCGCCAGCCTCTAAACTATAGGTATGTGTTTGCTGTTGGCGAAGCGTCGCCGGGGCATTGAAAAGTCTGATTCCGAAGGAGAGAACCGCGATTTCATGAAGGCCCTCAGAGATTTTTTCTACATTCCGGGAATTCGCAGGGCGCTGGCGCTGATTCTGGCTGTCGTGCTGCTTATTATGCTCCGGAGCATGCTCAGCATGCTGCTGATCACTTTTATCCTTACTTACCTGATGAACCGCCTGCACCGTTTTGTTCGCAAAGGTACGGACCGGATCAAGATCAACAACAAAGTGGTGCTGATCCTGACTTACGCTCTGCTCGTATTCGCACTCGGGTTCGGGATTTACCGCTATCTTCCCGTATTCATCTACGAAATCCAGCAGCTCATCAATCAGGTCATCTCGTTCTACAACAATCTGTCCAACCTGGCGCTGCCGGATAACGCATTCACCCGTTATATCATGAATTCCCTTAAGGAATTCGATATCGCGAGTTACGTCGAAGGCGGTTTCGATTTCCTGCTGCACACGCTGAGCGATATCGGCAAATGGAGCCTGAATCTGTTTATCGCTTTTATCCTGAGTTTGTTCTTCAATCTGGAAAAAGACAAAGTCACATCGCTGATGTCCAAATTCCGCTACAGCAAAGCCGCTTACTTCTTCACGGAACTTGAGTACTTCGGACGCAAATTCGTGACTTCGTTCGGCAAGGTGATCGAGGTACAGTTCATGATCTCGCTGACCAATTCGCTGCTGTCGCTCGTGTTCCTGTGGATTCTCGGTTTCCCGAATCTGTTCGCATTGTGGCTGATGATTTTTGTACTGGGCCTTGTTCCGGTTATGGGCGTTGTCATCTCGCTGATTCCGCTGTGCGCGATTGCCTTCAACATCGGCGGCTTCAAGATGATCATCTACATCCTGGTCATGATCGTCGTTCTGCATGCGATCGAAGCCTATATCCTCAATCCGAAATTCATGTCGAACAAGACGCATCTGCCGATCTTCTTCACGTTCTTGATCCTGCTGCTGGGCGAGCATTTCCTCGGCGCATGGGGCCTGATCGTCGGTGTGCCGATCTTCGTCTTCCTGCTCGATATCCTGGAAGTTCCGCTTGAACCGGGCGGCAAAGCGTCCTCGGCCAAGAAGAACGAACCGCCGGCCATGCCGCCTACGATTCAATAGTAATCGATGGAGTCGCCGAGGCTTCATCGGACGCATCCTTTTCAAGAAAAAACCGAGCCGCATTTTCGCGGTTTGGTTTTTTGGTCTGTCTGCGGCTTCGCTTCCATGCCGGACTGCAACGAATCGTAAGCAGACAAAAAAGGACCCCGGCGAGGTGGCTTCGCCGGGGTCAAGCTCTATGACTAGAGGGGATTGATTACATCTTAAGCCTCCAACCTGAAAACAATCTGAAGCCTCGATGAAGTTTGGATAAAAGAGCGCGCTCAAGCCGCGTACGCTTTGGCTTCCGCTACAGCGCTCCGTAAGCCGCCGCGCGCACGCGCAGGTGATAGTGCTCTTCCATGTTCGGCAGCATCTGGTGCATATAGACGATCGCCGTATTCGTTTCGGGCGAGATCGAAGTCCAGGTGCCGGCCATGCCGGTCCAGCCAAATTCGCCGAGCGGACTGCTGCTGCCGCCCGCCGCCCGGTCGATCAGCGTCCGGACACCCAGTCCATAGCCGTAACCGGCCGAGTAGGAACCTCCGAAGTCCTGCATCTGCGCGGCGTCCAGATGATTGGTGCGCATCAGGTCGATCGTATGGCGGCCCAGGATGCGAACCCCGTTCAGCGTCCCTCCCTGCGCCATCATACTGGCGAATCTCAGATAATCGCGCGTAGTCGCATATAACCCTTGTCCCCCGTATTCCAGCAGTGAATCGGGACGATGCAGCGCGTCCATCTCCTCGGATGCGGGCGTCAGCGTACCGTCTTCCGCCCGTTCATACATAACGGCCATGCGTTCTTCGATATCCCCTTGGTAGCGGTAACCCGTATCGGTCATGCCGAGCGGTCCGAAGATTTCGTTTTGGAGAAATTCTCCGATACTTTGGCCCGAGATGACTTCGATCAGGCCCGCGACCAGATCGTGTCCGTATCCGTACAGCCAATGCGTGCCGGGTTCGAACATAAGCGGAGCCTGCGCCGTCGCCCGGATCTCGTCCCGCAGCGTGTAGCGCCCTCCGGTCCGTTCGCGCAGTTCGGTCCGCAGCCGGTTGATCTCGCGGACGGACAGCGATTCGCCGTACGGATACGGATGCCCGGTCATCATCGTGAATGCGTGCCGGATCAGGATCGGATTCTGCACCGGCTCGGTATGCACCTGGCCGTTCGGACCCGTCACCGTTTTCCGTACGTCTTTGAACTCCGGCAGATACCGGTGCAGTGGTTCGTTCAGCAGGAACTTGCCCCGCTCGAACAGAATCATGGCCGCGGCGCAGACGATGACTTTCGTCATCGAATACAGACGGAATACCGTATCCGGTCCCGTGTCGATACCTTTTTCCAGATTGGCTTGTCCAAAATAATGTTCGTAGACCACTTCGCCGTTCTTGGCGATCATGCAGGCGCCGCCGGCAGGACCGGTCTCGGGAAAAGATTGAAGCAGCGCGGACAGGTGATCGAATTGTGCCATACGTGTAATTCTCCTTTTTAAACGGAATGGTTCATCTGCAGCGGATGGGCAGCCTGAAAGCGTTACCCTTTCTGTCTATTTTGACAGATCGAAACCGGTTTATCCAGTCTTCGGCACAAATAAAAACGGCCGTCGAAAGGTTGGCACCCTTCGACGGCCGTTTATTCCTGCACTGCTTATATGGAGCCTAGGGGGCTCGAACCCCTGACCTCGTCGCTGCCAGCGACGCGCTCTCCCAGCTGAGCTAAGGCCCCGCATCTGATTTTTCTCACAAGAAATAATATATCATAGAACGTTTACCGAGTCAATACTTCTTTTCACCTCAAATAGGCCGCCTTTTATCCGAACCTGCAAAGGCGGCATTGGAGGGAATCTTTTATTCGCACCGCTTTTCAGTTTGCTTGGACGAACAACGTTTGAATCAAGCCGGATATCGATTTGTCGTACAAAGCCCGGGCGCCCGCCGCACCGGGAAGATGTCCGCCCAGATACAGATCGATCACCCCGTGCAGCGAAGCCCAGATCAGTTCCACGGCAAGCTTCGGATCTTCTTCGTTCATAAGACCCCGCTCCGTCGCTTCGGCCACTATGCGGTTCACCTGCTCAAGCGCCGTCACCATGGTCTGCAGACTTTCTTCTTCCGGCTTGAATTCGCTGAATGCCCCGCCGAACATGACTCTATAATAGCTGGTATATTTCTGTGAAAAGTCCCAATAAGCCTGGCCCAGGCCATACAGGTACCGCTTGAGATCCGGCTGTTCCGGAACCGCTTGAAACTCAGCCGCAAGCAGCGTACACCCTTCCAGGAACAACTCTTTGACCAGACCTTCCTTGCTTCCGAACAAATTGTAGATCACCTTGGTCGGACATTCCATTTTTTCGGCGACTTTGCGAATCGTAACGGCTTCCGCGCCGGATTCCTGCAAAATGGACGCCGCCGCTTCGATCATGCTGAACTTCAATGTCTCGGTATGCTGAAGTTTGGCTTTTTGATAGGTTGTCAGCGTACGTCCCTTTTTGGAAAGCGCCGTCGACGGATCCTGCATAAGATTTCACACCCTTAGCTTGTTGATTTTCCAAGACCGATTTTTGTCTGCTCTTTATTTTAGCGGCTGTTCCCGCAAAATGCCAACGAACAAAGAGATTGCACCCGGCCAGCCCGGCTTCTTTCGGAAAGTTTCAGGCACTCGAATATTTAGATTGACTTTAAAAACAAGCTCCAATACAATGATTCTTATAGAAACACTGTTTCAAAAATGGATACGGGGAGCGATCATTTCGTGAAATCGACAACAAACAAGCAGGTATTAATTACAGGAGCTTCTTCCGGAATCGGCGAAGCTTTCGCGCATGAATTTGCAAAAAGAGGAAACGCCGTGATTCTGGTCGCGCGCTCCGAAGCCAAACTGATCGACCTGGCAGCCAAGCTGCACAACCAATACGGCGTTCAAGCGGAAGCGGTCGTCTGCGATCTGTCCCAACCGGATGCACCGGCTCGCCTGTATCAACAATGTACGGAGCGCGGCCTAAATGTCGATATTCTGGTCAACAACGCAGGATTCGCTACTTATGGACTGTTCGAACAGCTCTCTGGGGCGAGGCAGCATGAAGAGATCAGACTCAACGTGCTGGCCGTCGTCGATCTCACGCACTTGTTTTTGCCGGACATGTTAAAAAGAAAAAGCGGTGTCGTCATCAATGTCGCTTCGACCGGAGCTTTTCAACCTCTGCCGAATATGGCCGTCTACGGCGCAACCAAAGCTTTTGTCCTGTCGTTTACGCAGGCGCTGTGGGAAGAAAACCGAAAACGCGGCGTACAGTTTCTGGCTTTGTGCCCGGGAGCTACGGAAACCGAATTCTTCAACGTTGTCGGTACGAACGAAGCTTCCGTCGGCAAAAGAGGCACGCCCGCCGGTGTCGTTCGGGCGGCTCTCCGTTCGCTTCAAGCAAACCGGGTCTACGTCATTCCCGGTTTTCAAAACTATGTCTCTTCCCAGCTGTCCCGGTTTTTCACCCGCAAACAAATGCTGTTCCTCGTCGGACGGATGCTTCGCGCACGCGCGTGAAGACGTTGAAGCGACAGAACCGTTCTATGCAAAAAGTCCAGGAAGTCAGGCCAAGGGCCGACTTCCTGGACTTTTCTTTACGTGCTCATGTTCCGCATGTTGCTATCCTTCGTACTTTTTCAGCACTATCGCCGAATTATGTCCTCCGAATCCGAACGAGTTCGAGATAGCGATCCGCAGTTCCGCTTTTCTCGCTTCGCCCGCCGTATAATCCAGATCGCACAGCGGATCGGGCTGTTCCAGGTTGATGGTGGGCGGAATGAGTCCCGTTTGCAGCGACTTGACCAGCGCCACCGCTTCCACCGCTCCCGAAGCGCCCAGCATATGCCCGGTCATCGACTTGTTTGCCGTCACCGGGATCCGGTACGCGTCTTCGCCGAACACGGTCTTGATCGCCGCCGTTTCCGAACGGTCGCCGATCACCGTACTGGTCGCATGGGCGCTGATCACATCGATCTCCGCCGCGCTTATATCCGCTTCCCGGAGTGCCGTCCGCATCGCCCGGGCCGCCCCGTTTCCGTCTTCCGGCGTCGCCACCATATGGTAGGCATCCGAACTTGCTCCGTATCCGATCACTTCGCCCAGAATGACCGCCCCCCTCTCCCGCGCATGGCTCAGCGATTCCAGCACCAGAATGCCGGCTCCTTCCGCCATCACGAATCCGTCACGCTCCGCGTCGAACGGACGGCTGGCCCGCTGCGGCTCGTCCTTACGCGTCGACAAGGCCGTCGCATTCGAGAAGCTTGCCAATGCGATCTCCGTCAGCGCCGCTTCGCTGCCGCCCGCAAGGATGATATCCGAACGACCGGCCTGGATCTGGTAGAACGCTTCGCCGATTGCCGTATTGCCGATCGAACACGCCGTGATCGGCGCAAGCGAAGGGCCCAGCGCCCCGTAGCGGATACTGACGAGCGCCGCGGCCATATTGGCAATCATCGCCGGCACCAGCAGAGGGCTGACCCGCCCCGGCCCGCGTGCGGCCAGCGTTTCGCTTTGCTCCATCAGCGTGCCGATTCCTCCGGTTCCCGATCCGATATAGACGCCCATTCGTTCCCGGTCCGTCTGCCCGAGATCGAGTCCCGATTGGACGACGGCTTCGTCGGCCGCAGCCAACGCAAACTGGCAGAAGCGGTCCAGCTTGCGCGCTTCTTTGGCTCCGAGCAGCGCCGCCGCATCGAAATCCCGAACCTCTCCCGCAATCTTCGCTTTGTGATTGGCCGTATCGAACGCTTCGATCGGACCGACTCCCGACTGCCCTTCGACCAGGTGCGACCAGAACTTCTCCACCCCGCTGCCGAGCGGCGTTACCACGCCCATTCCCGTAATTACAACCCGTTCCCTTTTATTCTCCATCTTCTGTTTCTCCTCTCGTTTTCTTGTCGCAGGCTTCCTTTACCGCTATAATGGCATGGAAAATATCCTAGTACAAGTTACCGTTTATACGGGTATAAGAACTGCCCGTATAGACGGCCGAGAGGAGAATCGTCCATGAATTCCGCCGCCCGTCTTCAAGCGCTGTCCGCTTTTCTCAAAAGCCAGCGGGCCAAAATCTCGCCCGAATCGGTCGGTCTTCCTGCCGGAACAAGGCGCCGCACCCCCGGCCTTCGCCGGGAAGAAGTGGCCCAGCTCGCGGGGGTCAGCACCACCTGGTACACCTGGCTCGAGCAGGGCCGCGATATCCAGGCTTCCCCCTCCGTCCTCGACTGCGTGGCGGCTGCGCTTCGCATGAACGCCGACGAGCGCAAATATTTGTATTCGCTCGCATCCGACGGAGGCTCCGATGCCCATCCGGTCGAGCGGGCCGCTTCGCCGATTCCTCCTTCCCTGCAAAAAATCATCGGCGAACTGACGGACTGCCCCGTCATCGTCTCCGACCGGACGTGCCATATCGTCGCGTGGAACCGGGCCGCTTCGTTCGTGTTCCTGGACTTCGAGCGGATCCCCGCCGAAGAACGCAATATGATCCGGCTGCTGTTCGAACGCCGCGAGTTCCGGCGTCTGGCCGTCAATTGGACGCAGTTCGCCGGCAGTTTCCTGTCCTTGTTCCGCTCTTACTACGGCCGTTATGTCGGCGACGGATGGTACGATCGCTTTTTGCAGGAAATGATGGCCGGATATCCGGAATTCCGGGAGATGTGGGAACATGGGCAGGTCAGCTACGCTCCCGAAGTCCATCTCGAATTCCGCCATGCCAAAGCGGGCAGAATGGTCTACGAACTGACTTCGCTCAGTACATCCGGGCAGGACGATCTGCGGCTCAGCATCTATACCCCGGCCTCCGGCACCTCCACCGAAGCCAAACTTCGGCGTTTGATGGACGAAGGCAAACACGCATAGATTCGCCGCTTCGTTCTTTTTCGCATCAAAAGCCGTCGAAAACGCTCTCGATAAATTCTTCAAGAAAGCGCATACTTTTCTCTTGTTAAGCGATGCAATTCCTGCTATGATGACGTTGGGATTGTTACTGAAGAAGGCAAAACCCACTGCGTGTACGAGAAGTACATGTGCTGGGTTTTGCCTTCTTTTCGTAACTTTCCCTTTTTTCAATTCACGATGTGAACGCTTATCTTGCCCGTTTCGCAATCTCGCTGGATAAGGAGGGCGGCATATGATTATCGGTAAAATTTTCAACAACAACGCCATTATCGCAAGCGATACAGGCAAAAGCGAATTCGTGGTCATGGGACGCGGAATCGCATTCAAGAAAAAAGTCGGAGAACCGGTAGACCAGAGTCTGGTCGAGAAGATTTTTGTCCTTCAACAAAAAGAAGCGTCGGAGAAATTCAAACTGCTGCTGGAAGATGTGCCGCCCGAGTATATCTCCTTGTGCTACGACATTATCGAATACGGCAAGAACATGCTCGATGTGCCGCTGAGCGATTACATCTATGTGACGCTGACCGACCACATGAACAATGCGCTGAAGCTGCTCGACGAAGGCATCACCACGACCAATCCGCTGAGCTGGGAAATCCGGCGCATCTACCCGAAAGAATTCGGGATCGGCAGAAAAGCTCTGGAATTCATCGGAGAATCGCTCGGCAAAACACTTCCGGAAGACGAAGCGGCGAACGTCGCCATGCATCTGATCAATGCACAGATCGACCGGCCCTCGCGGCAGACAGAGAACATTTCCGCCCAGACCGGCAAGATCAGCGATATTCTCAACATCGTCAAGTACACCTACGGCTCGGCTCCGGACGAAAGTTCGCTGAGCTATGAACGCTTTATCACCCATCTGCGCTTTTTCTTCCAGCGGATCGGCCAGCCGGCGCGCGGCGAACTCGAAGACGACTTTCTGCTGAAACAGGTCAAATCGAAGTACAAGCGGGCGTACGGCTGCATGCTCAAAGTCGAGAAGTATCTGCAGATCGAACTGCCCGACGAGGAAAAGCTCTATCTGACCCTGCATATCCACCGCGTAACCCGGGAAGCGGTCCCCTAAGAAGTTCCTGCCCGGCAGCAAGTGTTTTCTATCCCGTAAGCGTATTCAATTTCATAAAATGACGGATCGTGACTGGTTATGCAGGCGAGACCCACAGGAAGCAGGCTCCTCCGGAGCGCGCGCTTTCTTGGTCTCGCCTTTTTTATATCTTTTTCCTTGATGACCATCTGCCTAATAAGGAGCGAGAACAATGGGAAAATACGAAAAATTGGCGCAGGACATTATCCAGAACGTCGGCGGCCGGGAAAACGTCAGCAGCCTGGAACACTGCGTGACCCGGCTGCGGTTCAGACTGAAAGACGAGAGCAAAGCCCAAACCGATGTGCTCAAGAATATGGACGGCGTCGTTACGGTTGTCAAAAGCGGCGGGCAGTATCAGGTCGTGATCGGCAACCATGTTCCGGACGTCTATGCCGAAGTGAACGCCGCCGGCGGCTTTTCCGCCGAATCCGGCGACAGCGGAAGTTCGGGTTCCGGCGAAAAAGTAAGCCTGTTCAGCCGCTTTGTCGATATGATCTCCGGCGTATTCGCACCGACGCTCGGCGTGCTGGCCGCAACCGGCATGATCAAAGGCTTCAACGCCCTGTTCCTGACACTGGGCTGGCTGACCGAAGCTTCGGGCACCTACCAGATTCTGAACGCGATCGGCGACTGCCTGTTCTTCTTCTTCCCGATCTTCCTGGGCTTCACCGCTTCGAAGAAATTCGGCGGCAACCACTTTATCGGCATGGCGATCGGCGCGGCGCTCGTGTATCCGAATATCTCCGGCATCACGTCTTCGGGAGCCGAGCCGCTGTATACGTTATTCGGCGGAACCTTGTTCGAATCGCCCGTCTACATCACGTTCCTCGGCATTCCCGTCATTCTGATGACCTACTCGTCGAGCGTCATCCCGATCATTATCGCGGCTTTCGTCGGTTCCAAGATCGAGAAGTTCTTCAAAAGAACCATCCCGAGCGTCGTCCGGACTTTCCTGGTTCCGTTCTGCACCCTGCTCGTCATCGTTCCGCTCACCTTTATCCTGATCGGACCGATTGCCACCTGGGCCGGCACGCTGATCGGCAACGGCACGCTCGCCATATACAATTTCAGCCCGATCGCGGCGGGAATCATCATGGGCGCCTTCTGGCAGGTGTTCGTCATCTTCGGCCTGCATTGGGGCTTCGTTCCGATCGCGATCAACAACCTGACCCTGCTCGGCAAAGACCCCGTTCTCGCGGGCATGTTCGGCGCTTCCTTCGCCCAAACCGGCGTCGTGTTGGCCATCCTGCTCAAAACGAAAAATCAAAAGCTCAGATCCCTCTCGATCCCGGCTGTCATCTCCGGCATCTTCGGCGTCACGGAACCGGCTATCTACGGCATTACCCTGCCTCGTAAAAAGCCGTTCATCGTCAGCTGTATCGCGGCGGCGGTCGGCGGCGGCATTATCGGCGCCATGGGCACGCAGGGCTACCGCATCGGCGGCCTCGGCATCTTCGGCATTCCGTCCTATATCGGTCCGAACGGACTGGATGCCGGCTTCTACGGCGCGATCATCGGTATCATCGTCAGCTTCGTGCTCGGCGTCGCCATTACCCTGTTCACGTTCAAAGACGATCCGGTTGCGGAAGGCGACACGCCGGTCAAAAAGACCGATTCCGTGATCCAGCAGGAAACCGTCGGCAGCCCGATGAAAGGCAATGTCATCGCTTTGTCCACGATCAAAGACGAAGCGTTCTCGACCGGAGCCATGGGCAAAGGCGTCGCGATCGAACCGCTCGAAGGCAAAGTCTACTCGCCGGTCGACGGCGTGCTGACCTCGCTGTTCTCTTCGGGACACGCGATCGGCATCACCAGCGACACCGGCGTCGAGATTCTGATTCATGTCGGCCAGGACACCGTCAAGCTCAAAGGCAGACACTTCACTCCCAAAGTCAAACAAGGCGATACGGTCAAAAAAGGCGATCTGCTGATGGAATTCGATATGGACGCGATCCGCAAAGAAGGCTACGTCCTGACGACCCCGATCATCATCTCGAACACGGGCAGCTATCTGGACGTAATCGAGACGGAAAAGAAAAGTATCGGATACTCCGACAATCTGCTGACCGTTGTGGTCTAAACTCATCCAAGGAGGATTACAAATATGAACAAGGTTCCGACCGGTTTTCCCGAAGGATTTCTGTGGGGAGGCGCGACAGCCGCCAATCAGCTCGAAGGCGGTTACAACGAAGGCGGCAAAGGACTCAGCACATCCGATATGATGACGGCCGGCACGCATACGGTACCCCGCCGCATCACGACGGAACTGCTGCCCGAAGAAAATTATCCGAGCCACGAAGCCGTCGATTTCTATCACCGTTACGCCGAAGACATTGCGCTGTTTGGCGAGATGGGCTTCAAAGTGTTCCGCCTCTCGATCGCCTGGAGCCGGATCTTCCCGAACGGCGACGACAAGGAGCCCAGCGAAGAAGGCTTGAAGTTCTACGACCGCGTCTTCGCGGAGCTTCGCAAGCAGGGAATCGAGCCTCTGGTCACGATCTCCCACTACGAAGCCCCGTTCGCGTTGGCGAAAAACTATAACGGCTGGTCGGACCGCCGCCTGGTCGACTTTTATGTCCAATACTGCGAGACGCTGTTCAACCGCTACAAAGGCGTCGTCAAATACTGGCTGACCTTCAACGAAATCAATATCATGACGATGCCATTCGGCACTTTCCTCGCGGGAGCGATGATTCCGGAAGGCGGCATGGAACTGACGAACCCGGATTCCAGCACCGAGCAGGACCGCTTCCAGGCGCTGCACCATCAGTTCGTCGCCAGCGCCAAAGCGGTCAAGCTGGGTCATTCCATCGATCCCGACTTCAAGATCGGCTGCATGATCGCCTATATGTGTTCGTACCCGCTGACCAGCAATCCGGATGACGTTCTGCTCGCACAGCAAAAAGACAATATCGGCAACTTCCTCTGCGGCGACGTACAGGTACGAGGCGAATACCCGGGCTTCGCGAAACGCTATTTTGCGGAAAAAGGCGTGGAGCTTGTCTGGGAAGACGGCGATGAACAAACGCTGCTCGAAGGCACGGTCGACTTCTACACGTTCAGCTATTATTCTTCGGTATGCGTCAGCGCCGATCCGGAGCAGGAGAAAATCGGCGGCAATATGTCGATGGGTCTCAAAAATCCGTATCTCAAAGCGAGCGCCTGGGAATGGCAGATCGATCCGCAGGGCCTGCGCTGGGTACTCAACAACGTCTATAACCGCTACCGGCTGCCGATGATGGTCGTCGAGAACGGCCTCGGCGCGGTGGACGAAGTGGAAGCGGACGGTTCGATTCATGACGATTACCGGATCGAATATCTGCGCGAGCATATCAAGGAAATGAAAGAAGCGATTATCGACGGCGTCGACCTGATCGGCTACACTCCCTGGGGCTGTATCGACCTGGTCAGCGCGGGCACCGGCGAGATGAAGAAACGCTACGGATTTATCCATGTCGACAAAGACAACGAAGGCCGCGGGACGCTGAACCGTTCCCGCAAAGACAGCTTCCACTGGTACAAGCAGGTCATCGCAAGCAACGGCGAAACGTTGGAACTTGGCGCATCCCCGGTCCGATAATACGTCGGAGACGGAAAAAAAAGGCCGCTTCTTGCTCCCCGCCGTTTGTCGATCTCCTTTTTAAACGCACAGAAAAAGCTTTGTCCGTCGGGATAAAGCTTTTTCTGTGCGTTTTTCCTTAGGGCACCGCTTGCCAATGGTCGGGAAGCAGACTGTTTTTCAGGCTCCCAAATGACGATATATAGGCCATAGGTTCATATTCACTATATTTCTACTATCGGAGGTCGCCGCATGTACCAAAATCGCCGCTTCTTTTACGCGGGAACCTTATGCTACCTAGCCGCTTATTATGTACTGCTGGACGTGTTCCGGCACAACGAGTCCGTCATGGGCTGGCTCGCCAATCTGCTGAATCTGATTCCGGCCGCGGTCGGAGCTTTTGTTCTTTGGCTGGTCTTTCGCAAGTCGGCCGCTTCGCTGCGAACGTTCTGGATGCTGATGCTGCTGAGCTGCGCCGCTTATGCGCTTGCCATGATGTTTTGGCTTTGGGATGCGCTCAGTCCCGCTTACGAGATTGGCCTGCCGGGACCGGCGGATTATCTATGGTTCATTGAAGGCCTTCTGATCTTTTCCGCCCTTCTGCTGTTGAATTACCGTCAGTTGAAAGGACTCCATGCTCTGCGTCTTCTTCTGGATGCTTCCATCTTTATGACGACCGCGATTGCTTTGAGCTGGATTGTGTTGATCGAGCCTCTGTACACGCAGGCCGTCGCCAGCGGGGATCTGATTTTCATCATTTTGAATATCAGTTATCCGGTCCAGGACTTGAGCTTTCTGTTTCTGCTGACCCTGCTGATGCTGTCCAGCGGTCATGCGATCGCAGCCAAAGTCCAGCAGATGCTGCTAGGCGCCGTACTGCTGTTTATCGCGGCCGACTCGGTCTATCTGTATCTGCTTTCGATTGAAGCGTACCAAATCGGAAGTTTTATCGATCCTTTATGGAGCATGTCGCTGATCGCGATTGCCTGTGCCGGAATCGAGTCTCTCAATCCCCGGGTCTTCACCAAAATCGCCCGCAAATCGGATGAAACGAAAAACCGGGGATGGTTCAGACGCATGCTTCCTTATGTAAGTCTCGGCATGCTGATGGTCGTCATGCTGCTGCAGCTGCCTTACTTCAACATGATCGTACTGTGCTGCCTGTTCGGCATCCTGTTGGTTATTGTCCGGCAAATTCTGACGCTGGCCGAAAACGACGAACTGCTGACGCGTCTGGGGACGTATTTGGAAGTCAGCGACCACAACGCCAATCACGACGAGCTGACGGGGCTGCCGAATCGCCGCTTTTTTAATCTGAAGCTTCAGGAAACCGTCCTTCAGGCCCAGCAGGATCGGCAGGAATTCGCCGTCGTGTTCATGGATTTCAACCGCTTCAAATATATCAACGATACGCTGGGACATGCCGTCGGAGACCGTATGCTTCAGGAGGCCGCCGGCAGATTCGCCCAAAACCTGCCCGAATTCTGCTTTTTGGCAAGACTGGGCGGAGACGAATTCGTGATTTTGATTCCTCCTCCCGCCGGCAGACCCATGATGGATCTCGTAGTCGAAGAGATCGGACGAAGTTTTGAAAAGCCGATACCGATCGAAAATCATAGGCTGCACGTATCGACCAGTATCGGTGTAGCGGTCTATCCCGCCAACGGAAGCACCACAGACGAACTGCTTAAAAACGCCGATGCGGCCATGTATCAATCCAAAAAAGAAAACAATCATAAAGTCGTATTTTTCGATTCTTCGATCGGAAGCGATCTGGAACACCGGATGGAAATCGAAAACGACCTTAACACGGTTCTGGAACGCAATGAACTGTCTCTGCATTATCAGCTGCAAATCGATGCCGGAACCCACAAAATCACAGGGGTCGAAGCGCTGCTGCGCTGGAAGCATCCGGTAAAAGGATTGATTTCTCCCGCCGACTTTATCCCCATTGCCGAAGAAACCGGTGCAATCAACCCGATCGGGGAATGGGTACTGCGCCAAGCTTGCAGCCAGCAGAAGCGCTGGGTCCGGGCGGGCTTTGCGAATCTGCGCATGAGCGTCAACCTTTCGCCGCGCCAGCTGCAGAGCGACGATATCGTCGAGCGGATCCTAGGCATTGTCCAATCGACGGCGATCGATCCCCGCATGCTGGTGCTGGAAATGACGGAAACGTTTGCCGTAAGCGATACTCCCGCGGTGATCGACAAAGTGAACCGGCTGCGCCGGGCCAAAATCCAGCTGGCTATCGACGATTTCGGCAGCGGCTACGCTTCGTTGAAATATCTGAGGAGCTTCAAGCCGTCGCTGCTCAAAATCGATCGCGGCTTTATCGGACCGATCGGAAAGCAGGACAGCGAAGCCGACGATATGGTTCGGGCCATTATCCGGCTGGGTCAGAGTCTGAATATCGAAGTGCTTGCCGAAGGCGTAGAGACACGGGAGCAGTTCGATTTCCTCAAACAGGCCGGCTGCAGCGAAATGCAGGGTTACCTGATCGGCCGTCCGGCCGCCGAGCCCGAATTAACCGCGCGGCTTCAGCAGTCATCGGCCTACTTTACGCTTCCTCCCGGTTCGATCGGTTCCTGACCGGACTCGCCCGGAAGGTTTTTGCCCATTGCGTAACTTCCGTACCATTCGCCCCGGCGCGCACGATTCCAAGCCTCCCGTACGAACGGTATCGTATTTTCAGGCAGAAGTTCGGCCGGAAACCAGGCCAGCTCCGAGCATTTGTCCGGTTCACAATTGACGGGGGTTCCGCTCCGGCATTCCGCTTCGAAAAAAAAGTCGATTCGTTCGTCTTGACTTGGTTCCGACGCACCGATCTGCATGACCCCGGTCATTCGTAAATCTTCACGCCGAATTTGTACGCCGCATTCTTCGTATACTTCGCGCAGCGCGGCATCGCCCGGTCGTTCTCCTGCTTCCGTTTTGCCCGCGGGAAGACCGTATTGTCCGTCTTGATGCCCTGTATTTTGACGCTTGAGCAGCAGGATGTATGCCGCCGCTTTTCCGGCCGGCATACTTTTTGGTTTAGTTGGTTTGTGTTTTTTCCATTGTACGCAGGAACTGCCGCATATCGCTCAAATATCCGTCGTCGAACAATTTTTTTGGCATCCAGATCGCGGTGAGGGTCGTCAGCGTCTCCGACTCGGCCAAGCCGCGTTTGAGCATCGAGTGATCGGCTTCCGGCAGCTGCGTCACGCTCAGCAGCTCCGCCGGGATATGCGCCCGGTAGACCGTTTCGGTATCGTCGGAATCGACATTGAGATCCTGTCCGCCGAGTACCAGATGCACGGGATGTTTGAATGCGGACAGTTCTGCGGCGGAATCCGACTCGAAATTTTTCAAAATGAACGTCCAGCGCTCTCTCGATAAAGTTTCCGTATCCTTCAAAGCGGCTTCCCGCAGATATTCCTCGTAAGAAGCCCCGCGCCGCAGCAGCTTCAGCACGTCGGCGTTCTTCCGCTCGGCTGCCGCGATTTCTTCCGCCGAAGATCCGCTGCGCTCCATCGTCCGACGCGTGTGGTAACGCCCTTGTTCGATCCAGTTCACCGCCGGTGCGACCAGAATGCTGAATGCCAGATCCGGCTCGCCTCGCACAATCTTCGGAATCACCCACCCCGCTTGGCTGGCGCCCCATAGACCGATTCTCGAGCGGTCTATTTCCGGCTGCGAACGCGCCCAGTCGATCGCAAGCTGCGTGTCTTGTGCCCGGTCTTCCATATCCTGATCCAGCCAATCCCCTTCCGAACCGCCTACTCCGCGTTTGTCGAGCGACAGCGAAGCATAACCTTCCGCGGCAAAAGCTTCCCACAGCGGCTTATATCCATCGTCGTAAGTCGAATTCGTCGGGCCGTCGCCATGTACGAACACGATAAGCCCCACCGGGCCGTCCGGCGATTCCGGCAGGGCAAGCGTGCCGGTCAGACGGCCTTGCGGCGTCTCGATCACGACCGGACGTTCTTCCATACGGTACGTATTTCCGACGACCGCCCAGACCGCAAGCGCCGCCAAGGCAAGCAGGAGGGAAGCGCCTGCGATCCACAGCTTCTTTTTCCCGGTTTTCTTCATGCTTCAACTCTCCTCTTTTCTTATTCCGCGAATCATGAACTTCCACTCCGGCTCCCCCAAAAGATACCCGCACAACCTCCGCCGTTCGGTGCGCACGGATTCAAAGCCGGCTTTCTCGTACAGCCGGACTGCGGCTTCGCTCCGCTGCGACACATGCAGCGACAAGCTGCCGAATCCGGCCGTTTCGGCAAAATCCGCAGCGTGTTCCAGCAGCAGCCTTCCGAATCCAAGACCCCGGCAGTCCGGCCGTACGGCAAGATGTTCGATATAACATTCTCCCGCCGGAGGTTCGTAAGTGAGTGCCGCCATCCCGGCTGCAAACCTCAGTCCGGCGACCGGTCCGAATTCCCGCAGCAGAGGCAGCAGGTCCGGTTGTTTGACAAAGTCCTGCCTGCCGCCCTTGAGGCTGTCAGGGTGCCGTTTGAGTGCGATCGTGCCGAGCGGCGTTCCTCCGTCCTCCGGCGGGGAACTTCCGTCAAACACGCCAAACTGCCGCGTTCCGTTCGTCTGTTCAAACGGCCAAGCCCGCTCGAGCAGCTGCGCCGTGCGCCGGTGATCCAGACGCAGCAGCGTATGGAACTTGGCGTGAAAAGCCTCGGCCAACAAGGCGCAGATCTCTTCGTGGCTCCGGGCGTCGCAGGCCGCAATCCGAATACATGGCATCGCCGGCGGGTCTCCGGGACCGGATTCGCGGCGGAGAAGCTTGCATCCGGTCGGCTCCTTTTCCGACAGCCCTTCTTCCCTGCCGGCAGACGGTTTATTCGTTTCCATGATCCGATTCCTCCTGGCCTTTCCGCGCTCCGACGGGAATCTCCAGCTCCATCTGCACGGCTTCGCCTCCGAACAGGGAAAGATAGGATTTCTCCTTCAGGATAAGTCTGTCCGGCTGCAGGCCGAACCGTTCGCGGACCTGCCCGCAGGCCGCTTCGATCCGAAGCTCGACCTCGCTGTCGTCCGCCGCCGCAAAAGTTTCGCACCAGTATAACCCTTCTCCCAGCAGCAGATCGTCCGTTTGGCCCGGAGCGCCGTCTGTCGGTTCGAAATACAATGCCGTTTCCAGCCCCTGCCTTACATAGAACAAATCCGTCTCGAACAAACGCTCCGGACGTTCGGACGCCTCCAATAGCTCTCTTGCCGTCGGCCCCTGTCCGTCCGCAGCAAGCGTCGCCCAGCGCCGCAGCCGCCGAAGCGGACGAAACTTCAGCTCTCCCTCGGTCTGCGGAACCCTGCTCCGGTTTCGTTCCTGCAGCAGTTCCTCCGTAAATCGTTCCAGCCGCCGCAGCCTGGCGATTTCTCCGCGAACCCGCTCAAGCGAAGTTCCGATCAGCTCTTCGTATTCTTCCTCCCCGTATTCGCTTAGTGCCCGGCCGGCTTCCGCCACGGGAACGTCCAGCTCGCGCAGCAGCAGGATATGCGCCAGCCGGTACATTTCCCCGGTCCCGTAGCGGCGGTATCCGTTTCGCTCGACATAAGCGGGAAGCAGCAGCCCTTTTTCCTCGAAATAACGCACCTGATGAATCGATACGCCCATCATCTCGGCAAACTCCCGAATACTCAAAAAGTCGCTCATGTTCGAACCCCTTTCGCCGACCTTCTGCTTTCACTATAAAGGTTGGGTCAGACCTAAGGTCAAGCCTTTTTCAAAGCCTAACCCACCTTTCACAATAAACTTACTAAAAATAACCGAAAAACTATTGACTCTGCTTTTTATTGCGGTATAATAAGGTCAAAGAAAGTCAAAGTCAGAGCGAAAGATCAAACTCTTCCCTTGAAAAGAACCCTTCGAGTCTGTTCGAGTCTGATCTTCGTTCGCTTCCCCCTTTGACTTTCGCTTCCCCCTACTCCGGCTGCTTCTTTTTCTTTTGCGGAGGAAGCGGCCGTTTTTCGAGATAGGTTCACACACATCCACTTATAAATCCAAACCTGAAAGGGGCATGCCTTCATGCGCTGTCAACACTGTAACCAGAATCAAGCGACCGTCGGTCTCAGCCTCACCGTTAACAATAAATCCGAAAAAATGTTTCTCTGCGAAGACTGCTATGCCAAAGTCAACGGCGGCGTACCGTTCACGGCAGGATTCGGTCCTTCCGGTCCGTCTTCGTTCGAAGAAATGTTCCGCGGCTTCATGCAGTCGAATCAAGCGTCGAACGGCGCTTCGCAGCGTCCGCAGCCTTCCGCTCAGGGCGGCAAACGCGGCGGCCTGCTGGACCAATTGGGACGCAATCTGAACGATGCCGCGCGGGACGGCAAGATCGATACCGTAATCGGCCGCGATGAAGAAATCGACCGCGTCATCGAGATCCTCAACCGCCGGAACAAGAACAATCCGGTACTGATCGGGGAACCGGGCGTCGGCAAGACCGCGATCGCCGAAGGACTGGCGCTGCGGATCACCGAAGGCCGGGTGCCTTCGAAGCTGCTGAACAAAGAAGTCTATTCGCTGGACGTGGCTTCGCTGGTCGCCGGAACCGGCATTCGCGGACAATTCGAAGAAAAGGTCAAACAGCTGATCGCCGAGCTGGAACAGCGCCAGAATATCCTGCTGTTCATCGACGAGATCCACTTGCTTGTCGGCGCGGGTTCCGCGGAAGGCTCCATGGACGCGGGCAATATTCTCAAGCCGGTACTCGCACGCGGCGAACTCCAGGTCATCGGCGCCACCACGCTCAAGGAATACCGCCATATCGAGAAAGACGCCGCGCTTGAACGCCGCTTCCAGCCGGTCATGGTCAACGAACCGACCGCCGAAGAAACGTTCCTGATCCTTCAGGGACTGCGTCCGAAATACGAACAGTTCCACGGCGTCCGCTATTCCGACGAGACGCTTGAAGCCTGCGTGCGTTTGTCGAGCCGCTACGTGCAGGACCGCTTCCTGCCCGACAAAGCGATCGACCTGCTCGACGAATCCGGCGCCAAGCTGAACCTGCGCGCTTCCACCGGCGGCAGCGACGAGATCCAGGCCCGCCTGGAGCAGATCAAACTGGAGAAAGACGCCGCCGCCCGCGAAGAAGACTACGAACGCGCCGCCAAACTGCGCGACGAAGAAACCGTCCTGAACAAACGTCTCGGCGGCGAACCTTCCGGCGAAGAAGTCCTTGAAGTATCCGTCGAAGATATTCAAGCGATCATCGAACGCAAAACCGGTATTCCGGTCGGCAAACTGCAGGCGGACGAACGCGGCAAAATGAAAAATCTGTCCGCTCGTCTGGAAAGCCGCGTCATCGGTCAAACCGAAGCCGTCGACAAAGTGTCCAAAGCGGTTCGCCGCGGACGGGCCGGCCTGCGCAGCAGCGGCAAACCGATCGCATCCTTCCTGTTCGTCGGACCGACCGGCGTCGGCAAAACCGAACTGTCCAAAGCGCTCGCGGACGAGCTGTTCGGCAGCAGCGAATCGATGATCCGCCTCGACATGAGCGAATACATGGAACGCCATTCCGTGTCCAAACTGATCGGCTCGCCTCCGGGCTACGTCGGCCATGAAGAAGCCGGCCAGCTGACGGAGAAAGTCCGCCGCAATCCGTACAGCATCATCCTGCTCGACGAGATCGAGAAAGCCCACCCGGATGTGCAGCATATGTTCCTCCAGGTGATGGAAGACGGCCGCCTGACCGACAGCCAGGGCCGTACGGTCAGCTTCAAAGATACGGTCATCATCATGACCTCCAATGCCGGCTCGGCCGCCGAGAAGAAGATCACCATGGGCTTTACGGCGAAGACCGACGAAACGCGTTCGATTCTCGGCTCGCTCGGCGGTTACTTCCGTCCGGAGTTCCTGAACCGGTTCGACAGCATCGTACCGTTCGCTTCGCTCAAGGAGCAAGATCTGATCGTGATTGTCGACAATATGCTGGGCGAGATCTCGGCCAATCTGTCGACGCGCGGCATCTCGCTCGAAGTGACGGACGAAGCCAAACGCAAACTGGCGGAACTCGGCTATGATCCGGCTTTCGGCGCCCGCCCTCTCCGCCGCATGATTCAGCAGCATGTCGAAGACGGTATTACCGATCTGCTGCTGGACGAAGAAGAAGTGACGGCTGTCCGCGTTACGTTGGACGAAGACCGTATTCGCGTGAGCCGCGCTGACGACGCTCCGGCAGAGATGTCCGCCGTCCTCCGCAAAGAAATGTAAATTCGATAAACCAGCGGCCTGCCGAGCAGCCTGCCGCTGCCTACCAAAAAGCTGTTCCTTGACCGGTAACCGGTTCGGGAACAGCTTTTTTTGTGCGCCGACGGACGGTTACAGCGGATGGTTAGTTCCGCAAAAGGGTGGACAGCGACGTCGAAGCGATCTGATTAAACGTTCCGGCAAATCCGCTTTCCGGTACGCTGACGCGCAGCAGATACGAATCCCCTTTTGCCGAAGTCCAGACGATGTAGTTATGAATGCCTTTCGTGCCGCTCGTCTGCAAAAAAAGAGCCGCCGAAGCCATCGGGCTTTCGAACAATTGATCGTTTGCATAGCTGTTGACTTTGCCGTACTTTTTCAATTCCGTTTGGCCCTGCTTACGCAGCTTGTCGATATCGAATCCCGCCGGCAGCGGTTCGATCTGCGCTTGGTAGGCCGGATAATCGGTCAGGTACAGCTTGTTTTTCGCGGGACTGAACGTGTATCCCCCGGCCACATACAGCGAATAGCCGTTTCCTTGTTTCAATTGGGCTTTGCGGGCCACGTTTTTCCCTTTGATCATTAAGGAAAACGATTGGGTCTCCGGACGCGAGCTGACGGATGCGGAAGAGTCGGCTTGCACCGCGGCTTGGGCCCGATTTGCGAACAAACCGGAATCGGAAGAAACGAACGGCGCGGCCAGAATCACAGAAGCGGTCAGCGCGACTATTTTGCGGATGGATTTCATGGGAAAACACTCCTCTATAGGGGATTGGGAACGCAGATGGCCGTCCAAATCGGGCCAATCGCTCCTTTAATAGATTAGACGGGATCACTCGCGCAAGTATGACAGTCCTACACCCATTCTTGGAAAAGAGGAACACATAATGAAAATTGGAATCACCGACAGCGGAATGATCGTACGGGTGGCTCTGGATGCCCTGCGGTATATCGAAGAGATTAACGTCACCGCCGTCTGCGTACGCGAGCAGAGTCTTGCGGCGGGAGCTGCTGCGCCTGGCGGAAAGCCGTGCCCTGTATGTGTTCGAAGCCGTGGTTACTCCGTATTCGCCGGATTATTTGCACGTCCGCGAGCTGCTGCCGCAGATCGGGCCGATCCGCCTTGTGCAGAGCCGCTTCTCCAAACGCTCGGGCCGCTACGACGACTATCTGAGCGGCAGCATACGGCCCGCCCAATCTGTGCAGTTCGGTCACCCTCCAAACGAAAGACCGCGAAGAAACGTTTGCGTTCGAGGTGCCGGACAATCATATGAGCCAAGAATTCCGGGCGTTCGCCGCCATGTACCACGGGGGCCAATGGGAACATGGCCTGGAAGCCCTGCGTCGTTCCGTTGTCGTCATGGAAGCGGCCGAGCAGGCTCGCCTGGATGCGGGCATCTTGTTCGGTGCGGATCGGACTTTCTTCTTTTGATGCAGACCGACGACAAGCGGATAAACGATGAAGAATATCGTTTTTGCGGAAAAGACGCCAATCGGCGTCTTTTTTTGCATGGCCGGATTCCAAAAAATAGTCCGTTCCGTTTCGCAAAATTAAGAAAAACCTCCTATCTTCCTCGCTAACCTGTTACCCGTATATACCGATAAATATGACATAAGAGAATAAACCCGGCAGTCTGCAGGGGTTAGCCTGCGGATCGGCCTACTTTAAAACAATGGAGAGTGACAAGATGAATGTGTTTCGCAACCTTAAGCTTCGTTCCAAGCTTTTCATTTTGAATGCGGCGGCTATCGTATTTCTGCTGGTGATCGGTACGGTGAGCTTTGTATACGTCAATCAGATGGCGGCCAATTCGCGTGCCATGTACGAAGAAAGCCTGAGGAAAGTCAAATCGATCAACCAGGTCATGACAAATTTCAATAGCATCATGAACGACATGCTTCAGCTCATGATAAATACAGACCCGGAACAAAACCTGCTCCTCAACCAGCATTTCCAAGAAACGTTCGACAGAAATTCCAAACTCCTCACCTCATACGAAGATTTCGGTCTGAATACGGAAGAGCAGACCGTTTACGACACGATCATGGGTTCCCGCAAAGAACTCCGCGCGTTCGAAGACGAAGTCGCAAACGCGGCTCTGGACAACCGCAACGCCGAAGCCTACCAGCTTTATCTGACTAAACTGCAGCCCAAAAAGAACGAGACCGAAGCCATGTACATCAAGTTGGCCAACCTGGCCGAAGATTCCGCGAAGCAGAGCAATGAAAAGAATATCCAGGCCGGTGCCGTATCCAAAACGGTCAGCATCGTCTGCGTAGCTGCGGCGGTTATCATCTTGATCCTGCTCTCTCTGATCATTATCCGTTCCATTACCGGTCCGATTCGCAAACTGCAGGAGCTGATGCAGCAGGCGGCGGACGGAGACTTTACGGCCGTCGGCACTCACTTGTACAAAGATGAAACCGGAGCCCTGACCCAGTCCTACAACACGATGGTCGAATCGCTGGGCGCATTGGTCAAGCAAATTTCGGAGAACGCCGTGACGCTCGCGTCAAGCTCGGAGCAGCTGCTCGCAAGTTCCGAACAAAGTGCCCAGGCCACGGAACATATTTCTTCGCAAATCCAGGATATCAGCGACGGAACCGAGGCCCAGGCGCGCGGCACTGTCGAAATGAGCCGCACGATGGAAGAAATGAACGTAGGGATCCAGCGGATTGCCGAGTCGGCGACCGAATTGGCATCGGATTCCCAGGATTCGGAAGCCAATGTCATGCAGGGCCACCGTAAGCTGGAAGAAGCTATTCGCGAAATGGAACAAATCCACCGCTCGATCGGAAGCCTGTCCGAAGTCGTCACTTCGCTGAACGAAAAATCGACCAGTATCGGCGAGATCACGGATACCATCAAAGCGATCGCCGATCAGACCAGCCTGCTGTCGCTGAACGCGGCAATCGAAGCGGCCCGGGCCGGCGAAGAAGGTCGCGGATTCGCGGTCGTCGCGGCCGAAGTGAAAAAGTTGGCCGAACAAACCCAGGAATCTTCATCCGGCGTCTCAAGCCTCATCCATGATATTCAATCGGAGACCAAAATCGCGTTCCAAAGCATGGAGCTCAGCCGCAATCAGGCGGAGAACGGCCGGGTCGTCATGAACGACGTTTCCCGCGTATTCGACGGAATCATGAGCAGCACGCGCAACCTGTCCGTACAGCTGCATGAAGTCTCCGCCGTAACCGAGCAGATGTCCGCAAGCTCGGAACAGGTACTGGCTACCGTAGAATCGTCCGCCGCAATCGCCGGGGGTTCCAAAGACATGGCTCAAAGCGTGGCGGCCGCCACCGAAGAACAGCTCGCTTCCGTCCAGGAAGTGACCGGTTCCGCCGCTTATCTCAGCAAACTGGCCCAAGATCTGCAAACCTCGATCGAACGCTTCAAGATCTGATCGCGGCCCTTTTGCCAGGCGAATGGCTCTCAACCGAATCAAAAAAGGACGGCGCGTTTATGCGCCGTCCTTTTTGTTAGTCCGTATTCAGCAGATCGAGCAGGTCGGCATCGGTCAGCGAGGTGATGCTGTCTTCGCCGGGACGGATTACGTCGCCGATCAAAGCCGTCTTTTTCCGCTGAAGTTCGTGCATCTTCTCTTCGACCGTGCCTTTGGCGACCAGGCGGATCACCTGGACCACCTTCGTCTGTCCCATCCGGTGCGCGCGGTCTTCGGCCTGCCGTTCCACGGCGGGGTTCCACCAGAGGTCGTAGAGAATGACCGTATCCGCGCCGGTCAGATTGAGTCCGGTGCCTCCGGCTTTGAGCGAGATCAGGAAAATGTCCGGCTCGCCTTCATTGAACCGATCGCACAGTTCGACCCGCTCCCTGGAAGGCGTGCTGCCGTCCAGATACAGAAACGGCATCTCGCGGTATCCCAGTTCCCGCCGGATCAGGCCCAACATCTCGGTAAACTGGGAGAAGACCAAGACTCGCCGTCCGGCGCGGCGGCATTCTTCCAGGGTCTCCAGCAGCTGCTCGAATTTGGCCGATCGGCCGGCGTAATCGTCTACGAATAGCGCAGGATGACAGCAGATCTGGCGCAGCCGGGTCAACCCGGCCAGAAATTGTATCCGGCTGCGGCCGAGTTCTTCGCTGTTGTCCAAATGCTCCAGCGTCTCGTAGCGCAGCTTCGCCAAATGGGCCGCATAAAGCTTTTTCTGTTCGGGCAGCAGTTCGGTCACCCGAATCGACTCGATCTTCTCCGGCAGCTCGCCCAGTACGTCCGACTTGAGCCGGCGCAGCAGAAACGGACGCGCCCGCTTCGCGATCTGTTCGCGCGTCAGTTCCGCAAACTTTCTGCGGTCGGGATACAGCCCCGGCAGGACCGAATCGAATACGGAGCGCAGCTCTTCGAGCGAGTTCTCGATCGGCGTACCGGTCAGCGCGAAGCGGAAGCCGGCACGCAGCGCTTTGACCGCGCGGGCCGTCTGCGTGTCAGGATTCTTGATCGCCTGGGCTTCGTCGAGCACCAGCGTGTGCAGATCCAGGCGCTCATACTGCGCCAGATCCCGGCGCAGCAGCGGATAGGAGACGATCAGTACATCCGTCTCCCCGCTTCCGGCCAGGCGGAGCACCGCTTCGCGTTCGGCCTTGGTTCCGTCGGCGACCGCGGCGCGGATCTGCGGCGCGAAGCGTTCCAGTTCGCTGCGCCAATTGTAGAGCAGCGAAGCCGGTGCGACGACCAGGGCAGGACGGCCGCCCTGCCGGATCTCCGGCAGCACCGACAGCAGATAGACGATACTCTGCACCGTCTTGCCTAGCCCCATGTCGTCGGCGAGTACGCCGCCGAGCCGGTAATGCGCCAGCGTCTTCAGCCAGCGGTAGCCGGTCTGCTGATAATCGCGCAGCACCGGAAGCATCGATTCCGGCACGGGGAAATCGAGCAGGTCGGGACTGCGCAGGCTGTCCAGCAGCCGCCGCAGTCCGCGATCGGCCCGGATCAGGCTGTCTGCCGTGCCGGATGCTTCGGCCAGCAGATGCAGTCCTTCCGCAGCCGGCAGACGAAATACAGCCGAATCTTCTTCGGACAGATAAGGCCGGTTTCCGTTCAGAAACTCCAACAGTGTGCGGAAAGCCTGCGTCTCCAGCGGCAGCAGGGCCCCGCTGCGCAGCCGGTAATATTTGCGTTTGTCCTGCAGGGCCGCGAGAGTATCGCGGATTTCCGCTTCCGGGATCCCGTCGATCTCGAAGCGGAATTCCAGCCAGTTGGTGCGTTCGTCAAAGTGCGCCGCGATCTTGGGCGGCGGGTTGACGCGGATGACCCGTTCCTTGACGGATGTGGTCGCGTACACTTTCGCCAGCCGTTCGAGATGCGGAACAATCGTATGCAAAAAAGCGAATTCCCGCTCTTCTTCCTGCATATAGTAGCCGCTCTCCGTCCGGGTAAAGCCCGCATTTTCCATCAGTTCGAGAATCTGCAGTTCTTTGCCGCCTTCGCGAATCAGAATACGTCTCTCCCCGCGCCGGTCTCCTCCGCGTTCAAGAGGATTAATCGCGATATCGCCGTATTGGAATTCCAATCCGGCAAGCAGGCGATCGGCCACCCGATCCAGATAAACGCGGGCTTCGAGCGGAATCCGCACCACCTGATCGGACACGCTGTGATCCATGAAGACGTCGCCGAGTTTCATCAGGCCCGGTACAACCCTCTCCATAAAAGCTTCGACCTGCGCTTGGGGAATCGTCACGCGTTCCGCGTCGCCTCCCGATTCTTCTTCCATGCGCAGAATCTGCTGCAGATCGGCCAAACGGCGGGCTTCCGCGGTCCCCAACCGGTAAAACTGCCCCGCATGCAGCGTCAGTCCGTACGATTCCAGCACAAGCGTATCGGCCATGCCGCGTGCGGTCATGCGCAGCGATCGGTCCTCTGCCCCGCGGCGTTCGAACTCAAAGCGCAGCGGCAGCGGGTCGCTTGAAAGTTCCACACCGGGATAGGTACGGCTGCCGCTTCGAATCGATGACAAAGGGGCCGCTTCGAGCAGCGGAAACAGTCCGTCCCAGGCATGCGGCGGCAGCGGCAGCGACGGAGGATCGCCGATCTCGCCCGTATACAGCGCACCTGCGGAAGCGCGCTGCATCTTCTCGCTGCGCCGAATCTCGGCCAACCGCAGCAGCACGGCATCGTCGCGCAGACCGAAGCAGTCGCGCGACGGATCGTACGTGAAATGGCGCGAGAACGTATAGATTTCTCCCCGTTCGAATCGGACCAAAAACTCGCGGATATCCGGCACGGCATATGTCCGTTCGAAGCCGACCCGCAGTTCGATACCGAGCAGTCCCCGGCGCGGTCCGTGCGGATAAGGCGAGATCCGGAATTCCGCCGTCAGCTCCCGCCGCGACTCGAAGATCGAACGCGAGCCGGCCAGCGCTCTCGGCTGCTGACGGAACAAATCCATGACGCGGCCGACCAGCCGGTCTTCGGGACGGTCGGCATCGGCGGATCCGGACCGACCGGTTTGCGGAGTCCGGGCGGCTGCGGGCAGCATCTCCGTACGTTCCGGGAGGATCGGGAAATCGTCTGTCCGATCCGCTTCTTCATCTTCGGCCTGCCCGGAATCGCCTTCGCTTTTTCGGAGTGCTCCCGGCGGCTTGCCTTGCCTACGCAAATGCAGCAGCTGCAGCAAAGCCGCGGCCGTATGCTTGCAGCCGCGATCGAAAGCGAATCCCGCCGAACATTCGCATTCCGCAAACAACCCGTCGTCCGCTCCGAAGCGTATCGTGATATGCAGAAGTTCTCCGTCGCGGACAAAAGCCTCGTATACGCCGGGGCCTTCTTCGGGCAGCCGGCAGAGCTCCACTTTGCCCGCTTGAAACAGGGTCTCGCCTTTGCGATAAGGACCTGCCCCGCACAACGATTTGATCATCTTTTCGTTCCATCGTTCTTCCGATGCCCGCTCTCTCAAGGCTTCTCCCCCATCGCGTTTAGTCTGAGTCCCAGTGTACCAGAAGAACAAACTGTTTGCATCGTGTTCGTATCATCCTGTGCAGCCCATATGCCTGTTTTAGCTCCGGGAAGCGGGTGTCTTTTTCTGTTTCCGCGCGGCAAAAAGCGGCTTCCGACGGGAGCTCCCGTTCGAAAACCGCTTAAGGCTTCGACGAAATCGGACGCGCCTGCGCCGTGACCGATTCCGATAGAGATGTACAGATCAGAACAGACTGTCCGGGTTCGCGACTTCGTCCCGGGCCGTCTGACGGTTCATCCAGTCGTTCAGCGCCTGGGACAATTCGTAAGGCGAATCCGCAGGCATATCGAGCGCGGGATTGACGACTTCGAGCACACGCTGCCACAGCAGCACAAGATGCTTCTCTTGTTCCCTGCCCAGGGAACGGCGCAGACCCATCAAAGCCACAACCAGCATCAGCAGCGCCGCAACCGCGAGCATGGCCGCTTCCAGGTTGGCCGCGACTCCGGCAAATACCGTCTCGCGCAGTTCAAGAGCAGGCCAGACCAGATCCAGCCCCGCCGTGCCCAGAATCAGAAACAGAATCGACAAGGACAATCCGTGCAGCGCATAATCCGCCAGGCGCAGCCGGGAAGCCGCCCGTTCGAATCCCACCTCGCCCGCGTACCGTTCCAGATGGATCATCTGCTTGCTGAAGTTCCAGTTTTCTTTTTCGACAGGCAGCAAATAGTAATCGATCAGCCGCTGCGCCGCCGATAAATGCGAACCGGTGATCCGGGATTCCTGCGGTCCCAGCATCGCGTGCCTCATCAAACTCATGCGGATTGTCCTCCTTCTTTTCCATTCGTCTCTTAATTGCTTCCAGTATAGGGGAAACAACCAGGGAAAAGAAGTTCCTCGCGGCCGACGGGCTTTGGTCCCAAAGCTTGCTCGTTTGATCGAATTGTCGAGGTCTTACGTCCGGGTTGCTGTCGAAAAACGATCAAAAATGCCCGGTTGGTTACGGATTCCCGGGATAATCGAACCGAAGGCAGGTTTGGAGCCCCTCCATACAATATCTTTCCCACAAAAAAACGGACCGTTTCCCGAAGGAAACCGGTCCGTTTTTTTCTTCCGCCCTTCTCTTTTCCCTTTCCAATCCAAGAAAAGATCGGGCGGCGGAGGGAAAGATCGGGTGCAGGAACGACAGTGTTCGCCTTTGAGATCGGGAAGCCTCCTTCGAAACCTAATTCAGCTTCCCGATCGAAACAGCGGCCGGAACCGATCTTTCCCGGAGCCGCCCGGTCTTTTCCCCCTTAAATCATAATTTTGCACATCTGATTCGTAAACTCGACCGGATCTTCGATCGGCAGTCCTTCGATCAGCAGCGCCTGATTGTACAGCAGGTCCGTGTACAGATCCAGCTTGGACTTGTCGCTCTCAAGCGAAGACTTGAGCGAAGCGAACACGTCGTGGTTGACGTTCACTTCCAAGACTTTCTCCGCTTTGACGTTCGGATTGTCCGGCATCATGCTGAGAATTTTCTCCATCTCGATCGACACTTCGCCGTCGGAGCTGAGGCAGACCGGGTGCGAACGCAGCCGTTTGGAAGCGCGCACGTTCGATACTTTGCCGGCCAGGCGTTCTTTCATGTAGCTGAACAGCTCCTGATCGCCCGCCGCTTCCGCTTCATCCTGCTTCTCTTCTTCGGTCTCTTCGATACCCAGGTCGCCCGAAGATACGGAGCGGAACTCTTTTTCCTTATAATTCATCAGCATTTTCACGGCAAATTCGTCGATATCGTCCGTGAAGTACAGAATCTCGTAGCCTTTGTCCGCGACCATTTCGGTCTGCGGCAGCTTCTCGATCCGGGAATGCGAAGCGCCTGCCGCGTAGTAGATATACTTCTGTTCTTCCGGCATGCGGGATACGTACTCGTCCAGCGTCACCAGCTTCTTTTCGGTCGAAGAGTAGAACATAAGCAGATCCTGCAGGGCGTCTTTGTGCGTGCCGTAATCGCTGTATACTCCGTATTTCAACTGGCGGCCGAACGCTTCGAAGAACTTGTCGTACTTCTCGCGGTCGTCTTTTTGCAGCGATTTGAGCTGGCTTTTGACTTTGCTTTCGATATTTTTGGCGATCAGTTTGAGCTGGCGGTCATGCTGCAGCATTTCCCGGGAAATGTTCAGCGACAGGCTCTCGGAATCGACCATCCCTTTGACGAAGCTGAAATAATCCGGCAGCAGGTCGGCGCATTTGTTCATGATCAGCACGCCGTTCGCATACAGTTCCAGCCCTTTTTCGTATTCGCGGGAATAGAAGTCGAACGGAGGCGTTTCCGGGATAAACAGGATCGAGCGGTACACGACGGCGCCGTCGGCGTTGATGTGTACGTGCGACAGCGGTTTGTCGAATCCGTAATGCTTCTCGGCATAGAAGTTCTCGTAGTCCGCTTCGGTCAGCTCGCTTTTATTTTTGCGCCAGATCGGCACCATGCTGTTCACTTGTTCTTCTTCGATCCGCTCTTCGAATTCGCCTTCGGCGTCTTCTTTCGATACCCGGACGGTATTGTCCATTTTGATCGGGTAGCGGATAAAGTCGGAATATTTCTTGACGATCGAGCGCAGACGGTAATCTTCGAGGAATTCGTCGTAGCTCTCGTCTTCCGTATTGGTCTTGATCGTCAGGACGATCTGCGTACCGACTTCGGCTTTCTCCGCCGGTTCGATCGTGTAGCCGTCGGCACCGTCGGATTCCCATTTGTAAGCTTGGGTCTCGCCGAGCGCGCGGCTCGTTACGGCGACGTGGTCCGCGACCATGAACGCCGAATAGAAGCCCACGCCGAATTGGCCGATGATATCGTGGCCGTCTTTGGCTTCGTTTTCCTTTTTAAAAGCAAGCGATCCGCTCTTGGCGATCACGCCGAGATTGTTCTCCAGATCTTCGCGGGTCATGCCGATACCGCTGTCGGTCAGCGTCAGCGTACGGTTTTCTTTGTCGACGGACAGTTTAATGTAGTAATTTTCCGGATCGAACGAGAGATTCTCGTCGGTCAGCGCCCGATAATAGATTTTGTCGATAGCGTCGCTCGAGTTCGAAATCAGTTCGCGCAGGAAGATTTCCTTTTGCGTGTAAATGGAGTTGATCATCATTTCGAGCAGGCGTTTCGATTCGGCCTGGAACTGCTTCTTTTCCATGCGTGATTTCCCCTCCGTTGGGTCGAAAGTATAGGTTGACAGGCGAGCCGGTTCCTTTAGGATGTACTCCCCGTTGTTAGCACTCGTTTTGACGGAGTGCTAATCCAATTCCATTTATAGCACTGTTGAAATTTCATGTCAAGAAACGCGGCGCCGGGAAACCTTTTTGCGCAGCCCTAACGGGTTGGCTACAATAGATATAGAGAAAAATGAAGGAGGAATAAGGCATGGCCGCACCCAAAATGCACAAAACGAATGCGATGCGCAGGCTCGAAGAACTGGGGAACGGTTACGAAACATTCAGTTACGACAACGAGGACGGGCAGATCCACGGCACGGCCGTCGCGGAAAAAATAGGGCTGGCCCCGGAAACGGTATTCAAGACCCTGGTCGCCCATGCGGGAAACAACGGTTACGTCTTCGTGATCCCGGTCGGCGAAGAACTGGATCTCAAGAAAGCGGCCCGGTCCGCGGGAGAAAAGAAAATTGAAATGCTGCCGCTGAAAGATTTGCAGAAATGGACAGGCTACGTACGCGGCGGCTGCTCGCCGATCGGCATGAAAAAGCATTTCCCGACCTTTATCGATACAAGCGGCGAAATGCTGGAATATCTGGCCGTCAGCGCCGGAAAGATCGGACTGCAGGTGAAGCTTGCACCCGGCGATCTGGCTTCGGCGGCGCAGGCGTCTTTTGCGGATCTGATTAAGTGACTCCTGCCTGGAAGCCAAAAAGCGCGCACAAACCGCCCGTTCTCGCATCGGGTCGATTCGTGCGCTTTTCTTGTGACGGATTATCTTAGTTCAGGAATCCTTCCAATGCCTGCGTCGGCTTGCCGTCGGCTCCCCAAGCGCCTTTGTTGTAACCGCCGTTGTAGCCCGGAGGCGCTTCCGGTTCCCAATAGAACACGCCTTTGCCGCGTCCGTTTGGCAGGCTGCGGATCTTCTGTTTGATGTCCGCGATAAAGCTTTTGGTCACGGCGGCCTGGTCGTATTCCAGTCCGATCTCCGTGACGATCGCGTCTTTGTTGTACTTGGCGACGATATTGTTCGCATTCTGGACGGCTTGATTGACTTTCGCCTCCCAGTCGGACGTCGCCGGATAGAGCGACATCGCGACCATGTCGAACGCGGCGCCGTTGTCGGTCAGGCCACCGATATTCCATTCGAACAGCGCCGAATCGTGGCCGCTCGCCAGGTGCACGATCGTTTTAGTGCCGCTGCTGACCGATTTGACCGCGTTATGACCCGTATTCACCAGCCAGGCGTAATTTTTCATCCCGCCCTGTGAAGCCCTTCCGTCGGGCCACAGCATGCCGTCGCTCGTCTCGTTGCCGATCTGTACCCAATCCGGCGTGACGCCTTTAGTTTTCATCGTGTTCATGACGTAGACCGTATGGCTCCATACCGCGTTCATCAGTTGGGTGAAATTCAGGTTTCGCCAGGCGTAAGGTTTGGTCTGCTGCCCCGGATCGGCCCACGAATCGCTGTAATGCAGCGTCAGCATGACGCTCATGCCGAGTTTCTTGGCACGTGCCGCAAGTTCGGCCGCTTTCTCCGCATTGAGATATCCGCTTGCGTAGTCGCTCATATTCGGATTGACCCACACGCGGATCCGAACCGAGTTGATCTGGTAATCGTCGCGCAGAATTTGCAAAATGTCTTTCTGCCTGCCGGTTTTGTCTTTCCAGGCCTGCCCTTTCGCTTCCAGCCCCGCAACCCAGCTGATATCGGCTCCTTTGGCAAAAGCCGGCGCAGCGGCCGAAACTCTGTTCGCTCCGCCAACCGTCCAGGCCGGCAGCAGAAGCAGGATGCACAGCAGCGTGAGCGCAGCGGTTTTGAGCCATCTTCTGTTGTTCATGTATGATCCTCCCCGAGGCAAAATTCGTTTACAAACATGGACTGCCCGTTATTGGACATCGATCATTACGCACCCTTCTTATCTCGCCGGCCGCTTCAAAGCGTCCAGCGATGCCAGCGCCCGGCCTTCAAAATCGAATAGGGTCAGATTGGCCCAATTGTTCGGATGGCCGACCGACCATTCCTGCTGTGACGGAATCCATGCGGGTTCCCAATAATAGAAACCTTCGCCCAAGCCGCCCGGCACTTCGCGCACGATCGCCATCAGCTCTTCCAGGTAACGCCGCTGGCCCTCGACGGAAGCCGGGTACTCCGGCAGCGGCAGCAGCTTTTCCCTGCCGTTCATGACCCACTTCGAACCTTCCGGCTCTTCCAGCGTCCAGGGATAGGCGGTCTCCACCACGTTGATCGGCTTGCCGTAACGCCGGGCGAGGTCGTGCAGATTGCCGCGCAGATCTTCCAGGGTGCCATGCCACCAGGGATAAAAAGATTGGCCGATCACATCGTACTCGACGCCGAGTTCCGCGAACCGGTCGAAGAACTTCCGGCTGGAGGCGTTGTCGCCGCCCCGGTCGATATGGATCATGACCGCGATGTCCGGGCTTGCCGCCCGCACCGCTTCGATGCCTCGTTTGACCAATCCGGCGAACCGGCTCCACTGCTCATCCGTATCGAACCCGTCGCCGTCGACGCGTGCTTCGTTCCACAGCATCCCCGGCGTAATCTCGTTGCCGACCTGTACCGTATCCGGCAGGGCATCGACCTGCTTGAGCGCATCCAGCACTTCCGCCGTATAATCGTAGACCGCCTGACCCAGCTCTTCGTCGGGCAAACTCTCCCATGCCGCGGGTTTCCATTGGTTGGCCGGATCGGCCCATTTATCGGAATAATGAAAATCGAGCAAAAAGCCCATACCCTGCCGTTTGATCCTCCGGGCGACGGCAAGTGTGCGCTCCAGGTTGCAGAATCCGCCCGCCGGATCGTTCCAGATCCGCAGGCGTACGGCGTTGACGCCTTTTTCCCCAAGCAGTTCGAGCAGCTCCCTTTCCCGGCCCGACGCATCGTAATAACGTCCGCCTCCGTGTTCGATTTCATCCATAAAAGAAAGATCCATTCCCGTAATAAATGTCGCCTTTCGGGCAGTCAACATGTAAGTCCTCCATTCTTGTGTACCGGATTCAGCTGTATGCTTTTCGGGGCAGGGCTTGCGGAATTACTTGACGCTGTCATACCAGGCGTTGACTTCCGCGGTGATCTTGCCGCCGCCGCCGGATTTCCACGATTCGGCAAACGTATCGAAAGCGTCGATCGGGCTTTTCCCGTAAATAATTTCGTTGAATACCTGATTTTCCATCTTGTTCAGGTAATCGAGTCTGGACTTCATCGTTTCGGTGGTCGGTCCGGTAAATTGATTTTTGCGGGAAATCTCTTCTTGGCTCAGCAGCACTTTCGCCGCCGCCGGGGTTTCCGGGCCATAGTTGAGCGCTACATCTTTCTCAAGCTTGGTTACCGGTTCTTTGCCGTCGGCCAGATTCATCAGCGCTTTCATCTGGGCATCCGGAATCCGTGCGCCGTCGTGTACCAGCAGATACAAGGTGACATTGACATAACCGCCGTCGATTTTCTCGCCCGGAATCGGTTGGCCTTTCTCGTCAAGCTGGTAGTCGTAGCCTTCGAACAGGCCGTAATCGTACGGACTGCCCGGTTTGGGGTCCGCATAGTTGTCGAACAGATAATTCTGGTAGGTGAAGAACGCTTCGGGATGCCGCATGTCTTTTTTGATCAAAATAACGCCGTTGGAGTATTTGGTGCCGTGCCGCATTGCCGTGCCGTCCGGGCCGGTCGGAATCGCGATCGGTTTCCAGACCGCATCCGGGACATTTTTGGCGGTATCCTGAAGCGGCCAGCCGCTCATCCAGTAAGGTCCGGGAATGATGCCGGCCGTTCCGGCCACCGCCGGCTCCGCCGTTTTGTTCTCGTCCCACAGCGCCGCTTCCTGCGGAATATAGCCTTTGCCCAGCCATTCGTTCAGTTTGGTCAGCCCCTGCTTCATTGCCGGATTGGCCGAACCGTATTCCAGCTTGCCGTCCGCGCCGATATTCCACTGCTGCGGCAGCGTACCGTAAGCGCCGAAGATCCAGGAGGGATCGCCCATCCAGGTATTCATCGAAGTCTTGAAGCCTAGACTGAGCGGGATGACCTCATCGGGTGCCAGACCGTCGGGATTGTTGTTCTTGAACGCTTCCATGACGGTCTCCAGCTCGCTCAGGGTCTTCGGAGCTTCAAGCTTCAGCTTGTCCAGCCAGTCCTGGCGAATCCAGAGCAGATAATCGTTGTTGTACGCATAATCGAGAATCGGAATCCCCATTTTTTTGCCGTCGCGGCTGTAGGAGTTCCAGATGTTCGGATCCTGCGCCATCGCGGCTTTCCAGGTGTCGGACGCATATTTATCGAACAGCGGTCCGACTTCCTGATACATGCCGGAGTCGATCAGATCCTGCGCCAGCAGTTCGTCGCCAACCGTTACGATCTCCGGCATTTCCTGACCCGAAGACATGGCTAACCTCATTTTGGTCACAAAAGCCCCGTTCGTATCGGTAACGGACCACAGCGACTTGATGTCGATGCCGAATTTCTCTTTGGCCCATTGGGTCGCTACGCTGTTCTCGATACTCTCGCCGTTCTTGAATTTGGCGATCGGATTGATACCCCAAGCGGTCGTAATCGGAACGGGCGGCTCGTACTTTTCTTTGTATGCGTTTTCAATAATCGGCGTATCCGCGCTTCCCGCCGCTTTTTCTCCGCCGGCTCCCCCGCATCCGCTCAGCACCAGCCCGGCGCACAGCGCGAGTAAGCCCACTTTGATTCCCCATTTTCCTTTTCCCAACTCTTTCCCTCCCCGAAATTGAAATCCTTTCCTTTTTATTGTAGATGCGCTGCCGCTCCTTGGCCTATGTCACATCTCCAACATTTCTGCACCTTTCGCAACCTTCTTGCGGCTCCCGGACTTCCGGACACACAAAAAGACCGGGACGGCTCGTCCCGGTCTTGCCTGTGCCTGCCGAATCGGAAGCGGTCCGAAGACTACTCCAAGTAACCTTTGAGGATCTTGCTGCGGCTCGGGTGTCTCAGCTTGCGCAGCGCTTTGGCTTCGATCTGACGAATCCGTTCGCGGGTTACGCCGAATTCCTTGCCGACTTCTTCCAGCGTACGGGCACGGCCGTCCTGGAGACCGAAACGCAGACGAAGCACGTTTTCCTCGCGTTCGGTCAGCGTGTCGAGCACTTCTTCCAACTGCTCGCGCAGCAGACCGGCTTCCGCAAACTTCGAAGGAGCGATCGCTTCTTTGTCTTCGATAAAATCGCCGAGCTTGGAATCCTGCTCGTCGCCGATCGGCGTCTCGATCGAGACCGGATCCTGGGCAATCTTCATGATATCGCGGATTTTCTCCTCGGTCATCTCCATCGCTTTGGCAAGTTCTTCGACCGAAGGTTCGCGTCCCAGTTCCTGCAGCATCTGACGCGATACGCGCATAAACTTGTTCATCGTTTCGACCATATGCACCGGAATCCGGATCGTTCTGGCCTGGTCGGCCAGCGCGCGGGTGATCGCCTGGCGAATCCACCAGGTCGCATACGTACTGAACTTGAAGCCTTTCGTATGGTCGAATTTCTCTACGGCTTTGATGAGGCCCATATTGCCTTCCTGAATCAGGTCGAGCAGCATCATGCCGCGGCCTACGTAACGGCGGGCGATACTGACCACGAGACGAAGGTTCGCTTCCGCCAATCTGCGCTTTGCTTCTTCGTCTCCCTGTACGATGCGTTCCGCAAGGGAAATTTCTTCGTTCGCGGACAGAAGGGGCGTACGCCCGATCTCTTTTAGGTACATGCGTACGGAGTCGTCGCTTCCGGCACCGGTGAGAACGGCTTCTTCCGGAATCTGGGCGGTTTCGGTTTCAATGTTTCGATCCATATATATTTTCCCCTTCCCAATAGAAATTGAGGTCTGATTCTCTGCTCTTCGGGGTTTTATCCCCACATATTCATCGCAAATATTATTTGACAATAAAATCAATCCGTGCTATGATTTTAATATATTTGTTTATAAACAGCTAAATTACGGACAGCTATTAGTATAACATCTTTTTCGGTGAAAATCAACCGCGAAAGATGTTTTTTATTTCATTCGTTTACATTAGACGCTTACCCTTCCCCGCCTCCGTTCAATCGGACGCATGCGCGGATACAGCTTGTCCGGCAGCCGCCAAATCGCTTTTCCCGCAAACCCAAAACGCGCTTCGAAGTCCATACGGACCTCGAAGCGCGTTTATTTGAATATAGGACGCCGTTTGAACACGCGGCGTCAGGCAATCCGTACCCGGCGGTCGATCAACCGGACGGTCAGCCAGACGAACCCTGCCATGACGGCAAGCTCGAACAGAAAAGCTCCCCATCCCGCATCCAACCCCCGCACCTGCATCGTAAGCGAAGATTGACTTTGCACTTGCAATCTCGGAATCGCCTGGCTGCCTCCTCCGCCGAAAAAAGCTTCCTCGATCCAGGACATAACCGAGCCGATCGCAAAAAAGAGCAGAATCCCGATCAACCCTTTGGCTTTGACCTGCAGGCTTTCCATCACGGAAATGACCAGAAACAATACAGACAGCAGCAGGACCACCGACCACAAGAAGGTCAAAACAGCCAGGAAAACCGTCCATGCAGCAGGATTATACATATTCACACCGCTTATATCGAGCTTGCCGAAATGTTGAATCTCGTGTAAAAGTCCGCTCTGCCGATAATACAAAAATTGCAGGCTTACAAGCAGCATCAACACCAAGCCGTTCAATAGGGTGTACAGAGCCGACGAGCCGATATAATTCAGACTGCCCAGAGGAAGAAGCCGGCGGCTGGATAAGCGAATGTTTTCGCGAAAACTCCGGCACGCTGCAACCAGGACCAGGACAGCCGTCAACATATACGTCAACATGCTCAATACGAAGCGGACACCGGTGCCCATTTCCCAGTACCTGCCGCCGATTTCCACGCACAGCTGCAGCAGAACCACGGCCGCGGCCGCTCCGAGCAGCATGAAGGAATCGCGCTTCAGATCGTACTTCAACAATTTCAGCATTCGGCATAGACCTCCTTGAACAGCTGATCGATACTTTTGCCGGAATTCAGACGAATCTGTTCCACCTCTTCCTGCAGGATCAGACTTCCTTCCCGGATCATCAGCACTTCGTCGAAGATCCGTTCGATATCGGCGATCAGATGGGTCGATACGATCACACTGCTGTCTTCTTCGTAAAACTCCACCAGCGCATCCAGGATATGATCCCGGGCCACCGGATCGACGCCGCCGATCGGTTCGTCCAGCAGATACAAGGAAGCCCGGCGCGACAGCGCCAAAGCAAGCTGCAGCCGTTCCTGCATGCCTTTGGACAAAGACAGGGTCTTCTCCGCACGGGACAGTCTCATAAACTCCAGAATTCGCTTTGATTTGTCGACGTCGAAATCGGCGAAGAAATCCCGCTGGAAATCGAGCGCATCGCCTACGGTCATCCACGATTCGAATTGCGGGCGATCCGGCATAAACGATACAAGCGCTTTGGAACCCGGTCCGGGACGCCGGCCCTGGATCCGCACGCTGCCCGACTCGGGTACCAGCAGCCCGGCCGCGATCCGCAGCAGCGTCGATTTGCCGCTGCCGTTGCTGCCGAGCAGACCGATGATGCGGCCGGGGCCGACAGACAGCGAGACGTCTTTCAGCGCCGCTTTTTTTCCGTAGCGTTTATTGACCGAATCCAGCTCAAGCAGTTGGTCCACTTTGATTCCCCTCCGTTTCCCGCGGTCCGTCTTCTACTGAATCGGACACGATCTTCACAATGTTTCTGTTGTCGAACCCCAGCTCCCGCATTCCGCCGATAAACCGCTCCAGCAGATCGGCCGCCATTTCCTTTTTGATCGTCATGATCTTCTCATCCTCGCTTGTCACAAACCGTCCCAGTCCTCTGCGGCTCTCCGCCACCCCTTCGCGCTCCAGTTCCTGAAACGTTCGCTGAATCGTATTCGGGTTGATCTTCAGTTCGGAAGCCAGTTCGCGTACGGAAGGAATCTTCTCGCCGGGGCCGAGTTTACCGGTTACGATCTGCAGTTTGATATAGTTCATAATCTGCAGATAGATCGGCATATTGTTGTCGAATTCGATAGTCACGTCTGACGTTCACACCTTTCCCGCTGCCGGTGCGCTCCTAGCCCTGCGCCCGCTGCTGCCGCGATCGTTCCTTATCCGGCCACGTCGCGGCGTTTGAATCCAGTATACCCTGCGGCCAGAAACAGCGCCATGTACACCCCCAGGACGGTCAACGAGAACCCGATTGACATGCCGGGCAGAGGCGGTCCCACCTTCTCATAAATCGTAAGATCCGCATTCGGAAACAGGAAGTATTTATAAAAGTCTTTGAAAATGACGATTCCGCCGAACATGCTGCCCATAAGTCCCGCCCCGATCGCCACGCCGGTCGAGCGCGTCAGCGCCCCCATCATAAAGCTTAGCGTTACGTACACGAGCGAATAAACGAACCCGTATATCCCCGATTGCAAGGCATCCGCCCACTGCGCACCCGTACCTCCGAAGCCGAACGCGAATCCGCCCGCGGCATACAGCGATACGCCCGCTACCAGCGTCATCATCAGCGTATAGCCGGCCGCCGCGATGTATTTCGAAGCCAGAATCTCTCCCCGGCTGCGCGAGCGGATCAGCAGAAACTTGATGGTTCCCTGCGAATATTCCTGGGCGACTATTCCGGCTGTCCCGACAACCGCCAAGATTGCCGCAAACTGGCCCAGCCCCGAAGCGCCGAGCATGGAGGCCAGATACTGCGCAGCCGAGTCTACCTCTGCGACATTCGTCGAAAACTTGTACAGCATGACCGTCACCAAGACCGAAATCGCGGCCAACATCGCCACCGGTACCCAAAAACTTCTTTTTTTCGTCAGCTTCAGCCATTCGTTCTGGATCAATCTTGTGAAATTACGCAATTTGGCTGCCTCCCGTCCACTGCAGGAATTCGTCTTCCAGCGATTTGGTTGTTTCGGTGATCCGGTACACGGCAACGCCGGCAAGCCGCAGCGTATCGATCATACCGGGGATATCGGTATCGGATACCCGGCAGAGCAGCTCGGATTCCGCTTCGCGAACTTCCTGCACTTGAACCTGTCCCAGCGTCCGGAGCGCTTCCTGCGCTTGTTCCGGCTTGTCTACCCGAATCCGGATTGCGGGCTGCTGCGAGTCTGTCCGGTGCCGGACCGACTGCTCCGTCACCAACCTGCCGTTTTGGATCACGACGACGCGGCTGCACATCTGCTCGATCTCCGACAGCAGATGGCTGGACACGAGGATGGCAATCCTTTCGGAACAAGCGATTTGCTTGAGATAATCCCGCATTTCGCGAATGCCTGCCGGGTCGAGCCCGTTTGTCGGTTCGTCCAGAATAAGCAGCTTGGGCCGATCAAGCAGAGCCTGGGCGATGCCGAGCCGCTGCCGCATCCCCAGCGAGTAGGTTTTGACTTTCTTGTACTGGGCTTCCTCTAGTCCAAGCAGCGCGATCACTTCCCGGATACGGGTATCGGTCACCGAATCGGTCATCCGGGCCGCCTGCTTCAGATTGTCGAAACCGCTCATGTACGGATAAAATTCCGGGTTCTCGATAATTCCGCCGACATGCACGATCGCTTCCTTGAATTGAGCGCGGATACTTTTGCCCGCAATCCGCACGTCGCCGCCGCTTATCCGAATCAGACCGGTCATCATCCGGATCGCCGTCGTCTTGCCCGCTCCGTTGGGACCGAGCAGACCTACGATTTCGCCCTGCTTCACTTCGAACGAGAGATGGTCTACAATCGTTTTTCGGCCGATCCGCTTGGTCAGGTTTTCCAACTGCAGGACGGTTTCGGCCCCATCGGCGCGCTCCGTCTCCTGTGACATATTTCGCTGCGTCAAAGTCATGTGCTCAACCTCCATGTACTAGTGTTATACTTAAATAGTACACACAAACACACAACTTGTAAACCTTTTTTGCAAAACAAAAAACGTCTGCTTCTCCCTCGAGAGAAAAACAGACGTTTCGAAAAATAGGCATGAGCCGGATCGCGCGGCTGTTTACCGTTCCAGACCGCCGTCTCTGGACAGCAGCGTCTTGAGTTCTTTCATGAACATATTGATATCCTTGAACTGCCGGTATACGGAGGCAAAGCGCACATAGGCAACCTCGTCCACCGGATACAGCTCCTGCATCACCTGTTCGCCGATGCCCCGGCTCTCGACTTCGGCGACCGCCGTATTGCGCAGCGAGCGTTCGACGCGGGAAACGATCGTCTCCAGCTGCTCGACGGATACCGGACGCTTCTCGCAGGCGCGAATCAGGCCCCGCAGAATCTTGTCCCGACTGAATTCCTCGCGGCTGCCGTCTTTTTTGATGACAATCAGCGGCGTTTCTTCCACCATCTCGAACGTCGTGAACCTGCGGCCGCAGCTTTCGCATTCGCGCCTTCTGCGGATCGACTTATTTTCGTTAGCCGGTCTTGAATCCAACACTCGGGTACCGCTGTAATCGCAATAAGGACATTTCAATCTCTTCACTTCCCTTCTATCGGCAGCCAAGGCGCCGCGCGCCTCTTCCTCCGGTTCAGAACGTCTCGTAAACTTTCGTATACTGATTATAATAATAAACGACCCGCTGTATATAGTGCCGGGTCTCCCCGATCGGAATGCTGCGTACGTCTTCCAGCGTTCCGTCCCAGGTCCCTTCCCTTATCCATTTCTTCACGTTGCCGGGCCCGGCGTTGTAGGCGGCTACGACCGCCAGACGGTTCTCGCCGAACTGATCGGACAAATTGCGCAGATACCAGGTGCCGATCCGGATGTTCGTGTCCGGTTCATGCTTGATCCGCTCGGGTGTCGCCTGCGGCAGACGCCCCTGCTCGATTGCCCAGTTTGCCGTATCCGGCATCAACTGCATAATGCCCAGCGCACCGACTCTGGATTCTTTGCTCGGCTTGAAGTTCGTCTCGACGCGAATGATCGAAGCGATCAGAAACGGATCGATGTCGTACGATTCGGACTGCTCGCGAATATCTTCTTTGTAGCCGATCGGATACACCCAGGCCATCCAGCCGCTGTTCCAGAACAGGGCGGCCAGTACGAGCAGAAACAAAGGCAGCGCGAATCTTTTTTTCCACATTCTCATCGCGGCCCCAGATTCTTCAGCAGCAGATCGACTTGGCGCTCCGTTTCTTCCGGCGATCCTGAATTGTCGATCACCCAGTCGGCCCTGCGCTTCTTGTCTTCGATATCGAGCTGGGCATTCAGCCGTCCTTCGGCCTGCTCCGGCGACAGTCCGTCGCGCAGCATCAGACGGGCAAGCTGAACTTCGCGCGGCACATAGACCACCACGATCTGCTCGTACAGCTCTTCCAGCCCCGATTCGTACAGCAGCGGAATATCGGCCGCTACGACCGCTTCGGGATCGGCGGCTTCGCAGGCTTCGACCTGCCGCCGGATCTCCGCGCGGATCGCCGGATGCACGATCGCGTTAAGCGCCTGCCGCTCTTCCGGCCGGTTGAATATATGCTCGGCCATCCGGCGGCGGTCCAGCCCGCCGTCCGGCAGCAGAAATTCGCTTCCGAACCGCCGGGCGACGGCGGCAAGCAGCGGCTGTCCCGGGTTCATCACTTCGCGAGCAATCACATCGGCGTCCACAATCCGCACGCCCCGGGCTTCGAGCAGTTTCGATACGGTGCTCTTGCCCGTGGCGATCCCGCCGGTCAGTCCGATCCTCATGCTTCGTCCCCTCCTTGTCCGGGACGTTGGCATTCCGGGCAGTAATGCGTGCCGCGGCCGCCCACGACCATCCGTTCGATCGGAGTGCCGCAGTTATGGCAGGGCTGCCCTTTGCGTCCGTAGATCCGGTGCTGATCCTGGAAGGAGCCCGACTCGCCCTGGCCGTTCACGTACGACTTGACCGAGGATCCCCCCGCCGCAACCGCTTCGGTGAGAATATCCACTATGCACCGGTGCAGCCGCTCGAGTTCCTCAGAACTCAGACTTCCCGCCGCACGTTCGGGATGAAGTCCCGCACGGAACAGCGTTTCGTCGACATAAATATTCCCGATTCCGGCGACCACTTCCTGATTGAGCAGTACCGTTTTGAGCCGGGTCTTTTTGCCTGCGAGTTTGGCGCCAAGCGCCTGGGCCGTAAATTCCGGCGCCAGCGGTTCAAGCCCCAACTTGTGCAGAGGCGCTCCCGCAAACTCTTCGCCGGAAGGCAGCAGATCCATCGTGCCGAACTGCCGGACGTCGCGATAACGAAGTTCCGTTCCGTCGGTAAAATGGAAAATGACATGCGTGTGCTTCTCGACCGGATCGTCCGAGTCATAGAGGCCGTATCGGCCTTCCATCCGCAGATGGGAAACGATCACCCATCCGTCCAGATTGAAGCGCAGGAACTTGCCGCTGCGCTCGATGCCGCGGATCGTCTGCCCCTCGAGCAGCGCCGCGAACAGCAGCGGGTCTTCCGGGCGGCGCACGATACGCGGCAGGGAGACGGTTACCCGCTGGATTTGTTTGCCTGCGATCAATGTATTTAAAGTCCGTCTGACGGTTTCGACTTCGGGTAATTCGGGCATAGCGCGTACTCACCTTTCCCGCCTCGTCCCGGCCGAATCGGGCCGGGAGGGCTTATGCAGAAGTTCCCGTTTGATTATACCGGATTTGAAGCGCCGCGAAAACGCAGCCTGCAAAACGGGTTACTTGGCTTCGTACCAGTTGGAACCGAAGCTCACGTCCGCTTTGAGCGGAACGGCCAGCTGCAGCGCCCGGGCCATCGTTTCGGGTACAAGAGTTTTCATCAGTTCCATTTCGTCTTCCGGCACTTCGAATACCAATTCGTCATGGACCTGAAGCAGCATGCGGCTCTTGAGTCCGCGCGACGACAATTCGTGATCGACTTTGACCATCGCCAGCTTGATGATATCGGCGGCCGTGCCCTGGATCGGCGTATTCATGGCCGTGCGCTCGGCGAAAGAACGCAGGTTGAAGCTCGACGAACGGATCTCGGGCAGATAGCGCCGGCGTTCGAGCAGGGTTTTGACATAGCCGTCCAACTTCGCCTGTTCGACGATATCGTGCATGTATTTCTGCACTCCGCCGAAGACGGTAAAATACTGATCGATAAAATCGCCGGCTTTTTTGCGCGAAATGCCCAGGTTCTGGGACAGCCCGTAATCGCTGATCCCGTAGACGATCCCGAAGTTGACCGCTTTGGCCGAACGGCGCATGTTGGAGTCGACTTCTTCGGCGGATACGCCGAAAACGTCCATCGCGGTACGGGTATGGATATCCGCATCGTGCAGGAAAGCATCTTTCAAGCGTTCATCGTCGGAAATATGGGCGAGCACGCGCAGTTCGATCTGCGAGTAGTCGGCGGCCAGGATGCTCCAGCCCGGCTGGGAAGGGACGAACGCTTTGCGGATCTTGCGTCCTTCTTCGAGCCGGATCGGAATATTTTGCAGATTCGGGAACTGGCTGCTCAGCCGGCCGGTCGCGGTAAGCGCCTGACGGAAGTAGGTATGGACCTTGCCCGTCTCTTCGCGAATTTCCTTGAGCAGCCCTTCGATATAAGTCGACTGCAGTTTGGAGACCTGGCGGTAGTGCAGGATCAGGCGCACGATGTCGCTGTGTCCGGCCAGTTCCTCCAGCACTTTGGCGTCGGTGGAATAACCGGTTTTGGTTTTTTTGCCGGATGGCAGTCCCATTTTCTCGAACAGAATCTCCCCGAGCTGCTTGGGCGAATTGATATTGAATTCCGTCCCCGCCATCTGGTAGATCTCCGTCGTCAACCGGGCGATTTCTTCTTCGAACTCCCGGCCGAGCGCACGCAGGTCTTCCGGATTGACCGTGATTCCCTGCTTTTCCATATCGGCCAGAATACGCGACAGCGGCATCTCCAGATCGTAGAACAAGCCGTTCATCTCGTATTCTTCCAGCAGCTCGCGCTGCTTCGGCACGATCGCCGCGATCGCTTCCGCTTTGCGCGCAAGATGCATGCTCAGCGTCTGCTCGTCCGGCAGGGCAAACCGCGCTCCGCGGCCGAAGACCTGTTCGTCGTCGGTCAGGGCAGGCAGTTCGTACTTGGCGGCAAGCCCGCTGACGTTCTGCGCCGTCTCCGTCGGATCGATCAGATAGGCGGCCAGCTGCACGTCGAACGACGCGCCCGCGAACGGTACGCCGTGCCAATGCAGCACAAGGTCGGCCCGATGCAGATCGTAGCCGGTCTTCGGCACATCCGCGTCGGCCAGCCATGCGACGATCGGAGCGGCTTCCGGCGATTTGAGCCGTTCGAACGGCAGATAATAATACCGGTCGCCCCCATGCAGAATCAAGCCGATTCCGGCCGCATGGTGCGGATTGTCTCCCCGGCTCTCCACATGCAGAATATCGATCTGCGGCAGGAATCCCACCAGCTCCTCCATATTCCCTTCATCGGCAATCCGCACGTCGATCGGCGCCGCTTCGGGTTTAGGATCCGAGAACGGATCGCTTTCTTCACCGTCCGCCGCATATTTGAGTTTGTCGATCAGCGACGCGAACTGAAGTTTCTGCAGTTCCGGAACCGCCGTCGAACGCTTGATTCCCTCAAACGCCAGATCGTCCAGCGACTGGGTCAACGGCACTTCGCGGAAAATGGTCGCAAGCTTCTTGCTGAGTCTGGCGTCTTCGGCATGGGCTTCGATCTTTTCTTTGATCTTGCCTTTGATATCCGCTGTATGTTCGAGCAGACTCTCGACACTGCCGTATTCATGCAGATACTTGAGCGCCGTCTTCTCGCCGACGCCGGGAATGCCCGGAATATTGTCGGACGTATCGCCCATCAGTCCCTTGAGGTCGATGATCTGCTGCGGCTTCAGTCCGTAGCGTTCCATGATTTCTTCGGGGCCGTAGGAAACGACGTCGCCGACACCTTTGCCTTTGAGCATATTGATGCGGACCCGTTCCGAAGCGAGCTGCAGCATATCCTGGTCGCCGCTGACGATGACCGTATCGATCCCTTCGCTTTCGGCTCTCGCGGCGAGCGTTCCGATGATATCGTCGGCTTCGTAGCTGTCCAGTTCGTAGCGGGCAATGCCGAGCGCATCGATCAATTCCTTGAGCATCGGGAACTGTCCCGACAGCTCCGGCGGCGTCTTCTGTCTGCCGGCTTTGTAGGCGGTATAATCGCCATGCCGGAAAGTAACTTTGCCCGCGTCGAACGCGACCATGATATGTGTCGGATTCTCGTCCGCAATCAAACGGGTGAGCATCAGCATGAACCCGTATACGGCGTTGGTCGGTTTGCCGTCGGCGGTGGTCAACGGAGCGGTAATGCCGTAGAAAGCGCGATAAATCAGGTTGTTGCCATCGAGCATCATCAATTTCGTCATCTTCGCAACCTCGTTTCGCTGGAATCTTCGTATTTATATGATACCATCAAACGACAAAAAAACCGAACAGGGTTCGGTCTTTTCGCTGCGTTCGCCCGGCTGTGCGCCGAAACCCGCCGCTGCCCAATCCCGATCAAAAATCGGAGTCGTCTTTGCCGCTGCGCATATCCATCCGAAGCAGATCGCCGGTCAGCTGACGGCGCTTCAGCCAGAGGTAGGTCGCCACCGTGGAACCCAAAATAAAAAGCAGCGACGCGGCATATCCCCACTTCCAGCCGAGCTCGGGCATGTGTTCGAAATTCATGCCCCAGATCGCGCCCAGCGCCGTGGTCGGAGTCAGCATCACCGTATAGACGGTCAGGGCTTTCATGATATCGTTCGAACGGTAGTTGGTCAGATTGTCGTCGACCCGCAGCAGCGAATCGATCTCGTCGCCGTATTCCTTCTGCAGCATGCCGACCCGGTTCAGGCGCAGCTGCAGACGGTGCATAATTCCCGATTCGCCCAGCGTTTCGTGAAAGACTTCTTCCGCCGCAAAGCGGATTTCCTTGACCGGAACGGCCTGCGAGTTCCAGTAGGTCAGATCGCTGCGCAGGCCGATGATCCGTTTGAGCATGAATTTGTCGTTGCGCCGGCTCATCGCTTCTTCCACTTCGGTGACCCGCTTTTCGATTTCGTCCACTTTGATAAAAAAGGTCTCCAGCACTTCGCCGGCAAGGGTAAGCAGCCCTTCCACCGGGTGCGGGCAGCGCTCTACCGCTTCGTACAGCCCGGAGAGATTCATCCGGACCGGCATTTCGTCCAGGGAGCCGATCGTCATCAGCTGCCGTTCCGTCACATAATAATGCAGCAGCAGCCTCCGGCCCTGCTTCTCCGGGTTCATGCCAAGCGCCAGCGTTCCGCTCAATACAGGACCTTCCTGCAGATGCGAAACGGCACGCGTCCGGTTATGTACACGGCTTACGCTTTCCGTCAGCCATTCTTTCACCGAAGCTCCGAAGTCCGCATGCTCCGACGCTTCCTGTATATCCCGAAACCGGTACCAGCGCCAGTTTTCGCTCCGGTTATCCGCTTTGTTTTCCCGCATGTCCATCCTCCGTCTTTTGGTTTCGCATCGGCCCGGCTTGGGCCTGTCTGCAGATTATCATACCATATCGCGCTCCGCGGTTTCGCGGATCATTCGCCGGCAGCCTCTTACCGACAACGCGGCGAGGATCAGATAGATCAGCCGGACGGGGAAATAAGCGTGACATTGTCGCCGCATTGGGCAAAGCCGGGCTTTCGATCCCCAAACATGCAAAAAAGCCCTTGTATGCCCGGAGCGGCGGCGCTCCGGGCAGTACGCGGACTTTGTTTCGATCAGGTTCGAAAATTGGCGGGGGATGCCTCCTGAACAAAGTTACGGGAACAGCATGCAGGGACGATCAGGAATTCAAATCCGGACGGTGTCCGGTCACGAGGAAAACCACGTTCTCGCCGATATTCGTCGCGTGATCGGCAATCCGCTCGATATAGCGGCCGACCATCTGGAGCAGCATCATCTGCGGTGCCGCTTCAGGCTTTTCAAGCAGCAGGGCGTACAGTTCGCGCAGCATGGAGCCGTACAGCTCATCGACTTCATCGTCGTCCTTGGCCATTTTGTAAGCCAGATCCGTATTCTCGTCCATGTAAGAACGAAGCGATTCGGAGATCATGGACGAAGCGATGCCTGCCATATGCGGGATATCCACCAGCGGCTTGACCGTCGTTTGCCCATCCAGGCGTACGGTCACTTTGGCGATATCTCGGGCCAGATCGCCCATCCGCTCCAGGTCGCTCGAAATTTTGAAGGCCACGATAATGCGCCGAAGGTCTTTGGCAACCGGCTGCTGCGTGATAATCAGCTGCGAACCGAGTTCCAGAATTTCCTCTTCGAGTACGTTAAGCTCTCCGTCACGTCGGATTACTTCTTCCGCCTTGACCAGATCGGCAGTCTTGAGCGACTCTACCGCTTCCTTCAAAGCTTCGTCCATGCGCGTACCCATCTTGATAAGCAGTTCGCGAAGCTGGTTCAATCCCATGTCAAAATCTGTTCTGCGGACCATATGGAAACGACCTCCTTTATTTGTGATTAACCAAACCGGCCGGAAATGTAATCTTCCGTGCGCGAATCTTCCGGCGTGGAAAATAAAGTTTTCGTCTCCGCCGCTTCTATGACTTCGCCGTTCAGGAAAAAGACCGTTTTGTCGGACACACGTGCCGCTTGGTGCATATTGTGCGTCACCATGACGATCGTGTAGCGGTGCTTGATTTCGCGGATCAGTTCTTCGATCTTCGCCGTCGAAATCGGATCGAGCGCGGAAGTGGATTCGTCCATCAGCAGAACGTCGGGTTTGACCGCAAGAGCGCGTGCGATGCACAGGCGCTGCTGCTGTCCGCCGGACAGTCCGAATGCCGAATGCTTCTGCAGATCTTTCACTTCATCCCAGAGCGCGGCCTGCTTCAGACTTTCCTCGACAATCTCGTCCAGCTCCTGCTTTTTGCTGATCCCTTTGAGGCGCGGGCCGTAAGCCACGTTCTCGTAAATGGACTTCGGAAACGGATTCGGCTGCTGGAATACCATGCCGACACGTTTGCGCAGCGATTCGACTTCCATGTTTTTATCGTAAATATCGTCGCCCGCGAGCGATACGAGTCCTTCGATCCGGGTGCCGGCGATTTGGTCGTTCATTCGGTTCAACGTCCGAAGCAGCGTCGACTTGCCGCAGCCCGAAGGTCCGATAAAGGCGGTTGCCGCTTTTTCGGGAATATCCAGGTTAACGTTCTTGAGTGCATGAAACTGCTCGTAATACAGATCCAGCTTTTCGGTACGAATAATCGGTTCCATTCTTCTGAGTCTCCTTCGCGGTTCTCCTCAAGCCAGTTTAGCCCCGGAATGTTAAAGACGTTAAGAAGAATTGTAAACGCAGCGTAAAATTTGTCCGATACATGCTTATTGCGTCTGTTTATGCGGAATCGAGCGAGTTTTCCAGCGTTTCTCGAACCGCTCCGATCTCCTGCAGGGCGCTTTCCGTCAATCCGTAAGTAAACCGCCCTCCCTGTTCGGAACCGTCGGCCGATCTCGACACCTTAAGGAACTCTTCGTCGGCCGCCCCCATCCGGTCTGCCGCTCCCCGGATTCGCGTCTCGGCCTCCTCCATACCGCTCGCCGCATTCAGACTGAGCGTATGCATGCGCTCCAACAGAGCGGCGATCTCGTCCGACAGCAGACGCGTAGACTCGGCCAAAGTCCGGACTTCTCCGGCCACCACGGCAAATCCGCGGCCGGACTCTCCCGCCCGCGCCGCTTCGATCGAAGCGTTCAGCGCCAGCAGCGAACTGGTTCCGGCTATCCCCCGGATCGAACCTGTCGCTTCCGCGATCTCCCGGGCGCAGGCGACCAGGCTGCCGATCGAACCGCGCTGCTGCGCAATGGCTTCCGAAGCCTGCGCAAAAGCCGTTTCGGCTTCCGACAGCGCGCGTCGGCCTTCCTTAGTGCGGCGGTTCATGGTCTCCGCTTCCCGCACCACGCTGCCCGCCGCATCGTGGATCTCGGCAAGCGAGCCCGATACGCCGTCCAGCATCCGGCGGCTGCCGGCGACCTGCTTCTGGCGTTCAAGCGCAGAACGTCCCTGCAGATCCCGGGACAGCCGAATCAGATCGCGCACGGTCAATACGCCTTCACAGCGGCCCTGCCGGGTCAGAACCACACAATCCGAGAAGGACTCGTCTCCTCTTGTCAGCGCGGTATCGATCAGTTCGGCCGGACACATGACGGATTCGGCCGTCAGCGGAAGGGTACCCGACGTTCCCATCACCGGACGGTCGTAGAACAGTTCGGGAGCGAAACGGCCGGTCAGCTTGCGGTAGAAAGCATCGCGCATCAGCAGAAGCAGAGGCCGTCCATCCGGCGAGCAGACCACGATGCAGGGAGCGCCCGGTTCCCGTTTGAATACCTGCAGCGCTTCGAAGCAGGTCAGTTCGGGACCTATGATCGGAACCTGCCTGGCGTAATCCGAGAGCAGCGGTCCGTTCTCGCCGCCGCTTTCCTGTTCGAACGGCAGCCGCTCCTCTTCTTGTCCTTCCCGTTCCTCGGCAACCTTTTGCGACTCCAGACCCAAACTTTCCTTTTCCAGCGTGCCCGCTCCCGGCATTCACGTTTCTCCCCTGTCTTTTTTCCTTCATTATACCTAGTCCGCGTTTGACGGATGTTAACGCCCCGTTAAGCCGAGGTAAAAATGCGCAAAAAAAAGGACTCCGGTCCCCCCTTACAGGGAAGAACGGGAGTCCGCTTTCGCTTGAGCCACGACCAATTTGTAGCCGACACCTCGGATGGAATCGATATGTACCGAACCGGGGTCAAGTTCCAGCTTTTTGCGCAAAGAGCTGACATGAACGTCAACCGTGCGCTGTCCGCCGATATAATCGAAGCCCCACACCGCGTTCATCAGATCGTCGCGGGTCATCACGACGCCGGGTTTGCGCGCCAGATAGAGCAGAACTTCGAATTCCTTCGGCCGCAGGTTGATCGACTGCTGGCCGAGCGTCACTTCATATTTATCCGGATAAATGGTCAGCGCACCCAGGCTGATCTTCGACTCGGACACGGCGGGAGCCGCGTATTCCGATTCTTCGCCGGAGGTACGTCTGATGACCGCCCCGACGCGTGCCAGCATTTCCGATACGCCAAACGGTTTTGTGACATAATCGTCCGCGCCAAGTTTCAATCCCAGCACGATATCTTCTTCCGCATTTTTTGCGGTCAGGATCACGATCGGCGTCTTGACGCCGGAAGCGCGCAGCTTCTCGAGAATTTCGATTCCGCTCATGCCGGGCAGCATCAAATCCAGCAAAATCAAATCGAATGCTTCCCTGCGAGCCCGTTCGTACCCGCCCGTTCCGTGCTCTTCAAGCACGACCTCGTAACCGTCCTGCGACAGATTGTAAGAAATCAACCGGGACAGCGTCGGCTCGTCTTCGATGACGAGCAATTTCCTAGCCATTGGCTCGATCCCCCATTTCGTTTGCCTGCGGCGCTTGCACAAGACCGCTGTCTTTCTTGCCTTGTTTGTTTATCCGGTGTAATTCCCGCAAGCGGATTCACCGTTTTTCGGCATGAATCGACAGGTTTATGCCCTCGCCTTGTTTTGACCTCCATCAGCATATCATGGCATTGTTAACGCTGTGTAAAAAATTAAGGATTTTCCTGAAGCACCGGCAGTTCCACGTTAAAAGTGCTTCCGACGCCAAGTACGCTTTCGACCGAAATCGATCCGCGGTGCAGTTCCACCAGATGTTTGACGATCGACAGCCCAAGCCCCGTACCGCCCGAACTGCGCGAACGCGCCTTGTCTACCCGGTAGAAGCGCTCGAAGATCCGCGGCAGATCCTTTTTGGGAATTCCGATCCCGTTGTCCGATACGCTGAACCGGACCCTCTCGTCTTCATATTCCCCGTCCGCGAATTCTTCCGCTTTGATCGATACGCGGCCGCCTTCGGGCGTATAACTGATTCCGTTGCCGACCAGGTTGATAAAAATTTGCCGCAGCCGATCTTCGTCCGCTTCGATAAACAGCTCTTCCGGCACCTCCAGTCGAATCTCGATCCGTTTATGTTCGGCAGCTCCTTCCAGCACCTTGCTGACCGACTGGAACAGCGTCAGCACATGGACCGGCGCGTAATCGAGCTGGATACGGCGGGATTCGATTTTGGACAAATCAAGGATATCGCCGATCAGCCGGTTCAGCCGCTCTCCTTCGTCGTAGATGATCTTGAGGAAAGAGCGTGCCGTGTCTTCGTCTTTTACGCCGCCGGCCAGCAGGGTCTCGGCAAAACCCTGGACCGCGGCGACCGGCGTTTTAAGCTCATGGGACACATTCGCCACAAATTCGCTGCGCATCCGCTCCAGGCGCCGGATATCCGAGATGTCCTGGAACAGAAACAGCATGCCGTGATACGACTTGTCCCGGACCGTCATCGGTACTCCGTCCAGCGTAATCAGCCTTTCTTCCGGCACGAACAGCGTCAATTCGTCGTGCATCCGCATCTTGCGATGCAGCCCTTCCTCGATAAAACGGGTCAGCTCGTAGAACCGCTTCAGCTCCACGTAGGGGCGTCCCACGACCCGGTCGGAACGAATCCCGAGCATTCGCTCCGCCTGGCGGTTGACGAGCCCGATTTTCTCCGCTTCGTCGACCATAATAATGCCGCCGGTCATATTGTCCAGCACGTTTTGCAGCAGGCTCTCATTATCCCGGATCGTATGCATCTGCGCCTGAAGACTGTCGGCCATATTGTCGATCGAAGCGCCCAACTGGCCGATCTCGTCGCGGCGCATCGGACCGACTCTCGCATCGTAATCGAGTTTGGAGATCCGGTTGGCCGTATCCATGATATGTTCGATCGGGCGGGTAAGTCCTTTGGCCAGACGGTAGCTGACCGCGGCGGCGAACAGGAACAGGACGGCCAACGCGCTGCCCATGATGATCCAGCCCCGCTGCAGCCCTTCCTCCACGATGCCCAGACTCATCGACAGACGAATATACCCTTCGAAGCCGTCGGAAGAAACAATCGGGGCCGCCACATAGAGCATATCCCGTCCAAGCGTCTGGCTGTACCGTACGGAATGACCGGGAGTGCCCGGACCGGATGTACGGATTTCTTCGCGATCCAGGTGGTTGTCCATCGAAGCCGCTTCGCTCTGGGAATCGCCGATGACCCTTCCGTCCTTTGAGATAAAAGTCACCCGGGAATCGGTCAGATCGGCAAGCCGCTTCGCTTCGATACTGAACAGGGGCGCGATCGACTCGCCTTTTTGCGGAACGGCAGGCAGTTTCAGCAGCTCTTCCAGCAGAGCGATTTCCCGGCCCATATAGTCTTCCAGGGAATGAATATGCGAATCCCGAAATACTTTGGCCATCGTCAGGCCGGCGGCCAGCACCGAAACGCCGACAAGCACCAGCAGAATCAGCGTCAGGCGGGAACGAAATGGTTTCATGAGTGAAAGTTCTCCTTCAGCGGATACGGTTTGAATTTTCTTAACACAAACTGATGCAGGGTCGCAAGCGGCTGCTGGACCAGAATGGCCAGCACGACGGGAACGGCCGCCTGCGGCGAGAAATAACCGAGGGCGAGAACCAGTCCGAGCGAGTTGTTGCGCATCCCGGCTGCAAACGAGACCGTGACCGAGAGCTCGGGCGTGCGTTCGCGAAGCAGCAGCGGTGCGTAATAGCCAAGCAGATACCCGAGAGCGACCAGCACCAGAACCGCCGGCACCACCGAGACCAGGTCGCCGCGAAGCTCATAGGCGTAAGGAGCGATCCCCGCCGCATTCAGCAAAATCACCAGCATAAAAAAGATTTTCGAAATCGGCAGCAGAACGGGAGCGGCGCGCTGTTTGAACTTTCCGCCGGAACGTTCGTAGATGACGACCCCAAGCGCCGTCGGCACAACGACCATCAGCAGCAGATCCCGCATCAGCCCGATCGTATCGAAACCCAGTTCCGCGCCGAAAAAGATCCGGATCAATCCGGGCACGACAATCGGACTGAGCGCCGAGTCGAGCAGAACCATGGCCAGCCCCAGTGCCAAGCTGCCTCCGGACAGCTCGATCCAGAGTACGGAAGACACGCCAAGCGGGATGACGGTAAACAGCACCAGACCTACCGTATACGGCGAATCGGCGCCGAACAGCGCACATCCCAGGCCAAACGCGGCGACAGGAGCGACCAGGTGGCTCAGCGCCAGCGTCAGTACAATCGGCAGCGGACGGGCGAACACCTGCTTGAGATGATCCCGGCCGCAGCCCACGCCCATCACAAACGTGATATAGGCGAACAGATAGGCGATGGAGGGAACCAGCGGCAGCAGGGGCTTGGAGAAGGCCAGGCCCGCCGCCAGCATGAAGGGAGTCAACCAGAACAGATTCCGGTCTACCCAACCGCTGAACGCCAGAGCCCCGTTTCTCATCGGATCTCCCGCTCCCGCTTCAATCCTGCGATTTTCACTTGCGTTCCTTCCTTTCCGGTTTGCTATAATGGATACCGTGTCTTCTTCATCTTACCACAAAGTTTAGAGACCGAAAGTCGCGAAACGCGCAAAAGGAAGGGTGCCTGCATTGACCATTTATCCGTTCTCCGCTTATTTATACCGTCTTAAACATATCAAACGATGGAGCCTGATGCGCAGTACGATGACCGAGAACGTCGCCGAACACTCGTATCATGTGGCGCTGCTCTCCCATCTGCTGTGCACGATCGGCAACGAATTGTACGGCAAGTCGCTCAACGCGGACCGCGCCTCCTCGCTGGCTTTGTTCCATGATGCTCCCGAAGTGTTTACCGGAGATATTCCGACCCCCGTCAAGCATCACAACGAGACGCTGCTGACCAACTTCCGTCTGATCGAACAAATGGGAGCCCAGCGTCTGAACGATATGGCGCCGGAAGCGCTGCAGCCGGTCTATGCTTCCCTGATCGGCACGACCGAACCCAATGAAGAAGACAAAGTTCTGCATGCCTATGTCAAAGCGGCCGACCGGATCGACGCCTATCTCAAGTGCGCGTGGGAAGTTGCCGCCGGCAATCGCGAATTTGCGGTAGCCAAGCAGCAGACCGAAGAAAAGCTGGCCGAGTCGGCAATGCCGGAAGTGGAATACTTCCTCAAGCATCTGGCCCCGGCTTTCGAAATGACGCTCGACGAGTTGTCGACCCAGCTCGGCGAGGAAACGCAGCGTCCTGAAGTCCGCTGAACCCAACCGGACCGTTTCCCGGGGCGTATCCGCTTTCGGCTGCCGCTTCCGCAGTCCTGGCAGGATTCAGGATCGATTCCCGAAAAAATAACAAAAAAAGCCGTTTCACCCGGCGCGTCTGCGCGGGGTGAAACGGCTTTTGCCGTACTCGGAAAACAAAGGCGTACAGGAAAAAAATCTTTTTTTGCCGCTGCGGCTTTACCCGTTGATGACTTCGCCGCCGTTAACGTGGATAACTTGTCCGCTGACGTAGGAAGAATCCGGCGAAGCCAGATATACGTAAGCCGGAGCCAGTTCGGAAGGCTGTCCCATACGGCCAAGCGGCTGGGATTCGCCAAACGATTCGACTTTTTCTTCCGGGAAAGTCGACGGAATCAGCGGTGTCCAGATCGGACCCGGCGCTACGCCGTTAACCCGAATCTTCTGCTCCGCCAGACTCATCGACAGCGAACGGGTAAAGCTGACGATCGCTCCTTTGGTCGACGAGTAATCGAGCAGTTCCGGGCTGCCGCGATAAGCCGTGATCGAAGTCGTATTGATGATTGAGCTTCCCGCCTTCAGATGCGGCAGCGCCGCTTTGGTCAGGAAGAACATACTGAAAATATTCGTTCTGAATGTCCGCTCCAGCTGATCGGCCGTGATATCGATCAGCGATTCTTGAGGATGCTGCTCTGCCGCGTTGTTGACGACGATATCAAGTTTGCCGAACTTGTCGATCGTCCGCTTGATCGCTTCCTGCGCGAACGACTCGTCGCCCAAATCGCCTACAATCAGCAGGCACTGTCTGCCTTCCGCTTCGATCAGACGCTTCGTTTCTTCCGCGTCTTCGTGTTCGCTGAAATACAGAACCGCCACGTCGGCGCCTTCGCGCGCATAATGGACGGCTACTGCGCGGCCGATGCCGCTGTCGCCTCCGGAAATAACGGCGGTCATGCCTTCAAGCTTGCCTGCCGCTTTGTAAGTGGGAGAAATGTACTCCGGTCTCGGCGTCATTTCCGATTCCGTTCCATGTCCGTCAAGCTGTTGGGCAGGAGGACTTTTGGGTCTCTGTTCATTGGCTTGCTGTTCGTTGGTTGGCATTATCGAAAACTCCTTTCGTGTAGGTCTTGAGCTGTCTTTAGCTTCCGTTGGATACTTACCACCCCGCACGAACGGCCAAACAGTTCAATCCAAAAAAAGGAGCAAATCCCCAATTTTCAAATAGGATTTTCGCGTTATGCCGGCCTACGGCAAAAAGACGTCCACACCGCCGCTGCCGCTGCCGCTGTGGACGCCAAAAATTAGACATGAGGCCGGTTCCGCCCTGCGGCAGACTCCTCGACCGTTTGTTTACTCCGGCAGTCCCGAAGCGGCAATCGCAATCACGCCGCGAACCGAATCGGCCGACTTGTCGAGTGCCGCTTGCTCTTCCGGCGTCAATTCGAGCTCGAATATCTTCTCGATGCCGTTTCCGCCCAACACCGCCGGTACCCCGAGGAACAGGTCCCGGTAGCCGTACTCGCCTTCCAGCCGCGCAATAACGGGCAGCACCCGCTTCTTGTCTTTCAATACGGCTTCGGCCATCTGGACAAGCGAAGCGGCCGGCGCATAATAGGCGCTGCCGCTGCCCAGCAGATTGACGATCTCTCCTCCGCCTACGCGCGTGCGCTGGACGATCTCGGCAATCCGCTCTTTGGCAATCAGCGACTCGATCGGAATTCCGCCGACGCTGGAATAGCGGACCAGCGGTACCATATCGTCACCGTGCCCGCCGAGTACGAAACCGCGTACGTCTTCGACCGACACGTTCAATTCTTCGGCGAGAAAGGTGCAGTACCGCGCGGTGTCCAGTACACCGGACTGTCCGATTACGCGGTTCTTCGGGAAGCCGAGCGTCTGATAAGCGGCATAGGTCATCGCGTCTACCGGGTTGCTCAGAATCAACACGGTGGTTTCCGGAGCGACCCTGCGAATCTGTTCGCAGACCGAACGGACGATCCCCGCATTCGTGCTTACCAAATCGTCACGGCTCATCCCCTGCTTGCGTGCAATACCGGCCGTAATGATCACCAGGTCGGAGTCCGCCGCTTCGTCGTAGTTGGACGTCCCGGTGATGCGCGCATCGAAGCCCTGCACCGGAGAAGCTTCCAGCAGGTCGAGCGCTTTGCCTTTGGTCGGATTCTCCAACTGCGGAATATCGAGCAGCACGACGTCTCCCAGTTCTTTTTGCGCGATCATCAATGCGGTCGTCGCGCCGGTGAAGCCGGCCCCGACGATCGTGATTTTTTTGCGTGTATGGATCATGGCGGTTGTGCCTCCCTTTTCGAAAATGGATAAATCGGTTCCACGGCCAAAAGCGGCCAAAAAAAGAACGGGCGGAAAAAGAGCCGTTCCAGGCTCCTTTTCCGCCCGTACGCGGTAAGGCTCTTATTGCATATTGCGAATGACTTCGTCGGCAAACGCCGAACATTTCACTTCGGTTGCGCCCTCCATCAGACGGGCAAAATCGTAAGTAACCGTTTTGTTGTTGATCGACGACTCCAGCCCTTTGTAGATCAGGTCTGCCGCTTCCTGCCAGCCCAGATGCTCAAGCATCATAACGCCGGACAGAATCACCGAACCCGGGTTGACCACGTCTTTGTCCGCATACTTCGGAGCCGTACCGTGGGTCGCTTCGAAGATGGCATGACCTGTGACATAGTTGATGTTGGCGCCCGGTGCGATACCGATACCGCCGACTTGTGCCGCCAGGGCATCGGACAGGTAGTCGCCGTTGAGGTTCAACGTGGCGATAACGTCGAAGTCGGTCGGACGGGTCAGGACCTGCTGCAGCGCGATGTCCGCGATAGCGTCTTTCACGATGATCTTGCCTGCGTCTTCAGCCGCTTTTTGAGCCGCGTTTGCCGCATCGGTACCGTCTTTTTCTTTGATTTCGTCGTATTGCGCCCAAGTGAACACTTTGTCGCCGAATTCCGCTTCCGCCACTTCGTAGCCCCAGTTCTTGAAGGCGCCTTCGGTGAACTTCATGATGTTGCCTTTATGCACCAGCGTAACCGTTTTGCGGTTGTTGTCGATCGCGTATTGAACCGCTGCGCGAACGAGACGCTTGGAGCCTTCTTCGGATACCGGCTTGATACCGATTCCGGACGTTTCCGGGAAACGGATCTTGTTGACTCCCATTTCGTTTTTCAGGAATTCCAGCACTTTTTTGACTTCTTCGGTGCCTTCCTGATACTCGATGCCCGCATAGATATCTTCCGTGTTCTCGCGGAAAATAACCATGTCGACCAGCTCGGGACGCTTAACCGGCGAAGGTACGCCCGTGAAGTAACGAACCGGACGCAGGCAGACGTACAGGTCGAGCTCTTGACGCAGCGCTACGTTAAGCGAACGGATGCCGCCGCCGATTGGCGTCGTCAAAGGTCCTTTGATCGCTACGATATATTGACGGATTGCAGTCAGCGTATCGGCCGGCAGCCACTCTCCGTATGTATTGAAAGCTTTTTCGCCCGCAAACACTTCATACCAGGCGATCTTTTTGCTGCCGCCGTAGGCTTTTTCAACGGCTGCGTCAAATACGCGTTTGGAAGCTTTCCAGATGTCGCGGCCTGTGCCGTCGCCTTCGATAAACGGAATAACCGGGTTATTCGGAACGACGAGTGTACCGTTTTCGATCTGAATTTGTTCTCCCTCAGTCGGTGCAGTGAATTTTTCAAATTTAGACATGAATGGAATTCCTCCTTCGAAGTGTTGGTACGGTTTCGGGGCATGCCGTATAAGGACAACCTGCGCCCGCAATCTCTTCTATTGTAGCTTATGACGGATAAATTTTGAACAAAACGTGAATCTTTTGCCGAAAAAAACCGCCCGTGGCTTATAAAGCTTCCGGGCGGTACCCGACAAAAATCGTTTAACGCTGCGCGATCGGCACGTACGTCAGATCCAGCTCGCCGACATACTCGGCACGCGGACGGATCAGACGGTTGTCTTCGTACTGCTCGAGAATATGCGCGGTCCATCCGGATACCCGGCTGATCGCGAAGATCGGAGTGAACAGCTTGCGGGAAATGCCCAGCAGCGTGTACACGGAAGCCGAATAGAAGTCGACATTCGGTTTCAGGCCTTTTTGCGAAGTCACCAGTTCTTCGATCTTGATCGACATCTCGTACAGCGACGAATCGCCTTTGGCCTCGCCCAAGCGGCGCGACATCTCCATCAGGTGTTTCGCGCGCGGATCGCCGTTCTTGTAGACACGGTGGCCGAAGCCCATGATCTTGACTTTGTTGTCCAGCTTGTCTTGAACGTAAGGCTCCACTTTTTCGAGGGAACCGATTTCTTCCAGCATCCGCATGACGGCTTCGTTCGCTCCGCCGTGCAGAGGACCTTTGAGTGCGCCGATAGCCGACGTCACCCCGGAATAAATATCCGACAGTGTCGCCACGGTAACCCGGGAAGCGAATGTCGAAGCATTCAGCTCGTGGTCGGCGTGCAGCACAAGCGCTTTGTCCAAAGCTTCGATGGCTGTCTGTTCCGGCAGCTCGCCGCTCATCATATAAAGGAAGTTCTCGGTAAGTCCCAGGCCTTCCTTCGGCGCGATCGGCTCCTGACCTTCGGCGATCCGGGCCAATGCGGCAACCAGGGTCGGCAGCTGCGCCTGCAGGCGCTCCGCTTTGGTCAGATTCGATTCACGGGTCATTTCGTCCGCCGAAGCATCGTACAGGGCAAGACCCGATACGGCGGTTCTCAGCGCAGCCATCATGTTCATATCTTTTGGATACAACTTCATCTGCTCGATCAGCTGCGCCGGAACGGCCGAATACTGCTGCAGATTGCTTCTCAATTTCGCCAACTGTTCCTCATTCGGAAGCGCACCGTGCCATAGCAGGTAGGCCACTTCGTCGAACGAAGCGTTTTCAGCCAGATCGTCGATGTTGTACCCCCGATATGTAAGCACGCCGTCCACGATCGAACTGATCGAAGAAGTTGCGGCTACAATGCCTTCCAGACCTTTAGTCGCTGTCATCGTACATCACTCCTTTTAAAATGGAACGGATAAATGCAGGCGGTAATTCTCGGGAGCACACGATGTGTTTGCAACCCGCAGACTTTGGCAGGCCTTCGGGTTTGGAACACATCCCAGACATTTGTAACCGTTTTTAGCGACTTACAAACGTTTGGGTCCCGGTCTCGATATCTTGTCGAAAACAACAAGACATGTAACCTCACTCTTAGCCATCATACCGGATTTTGTCATTTTTTTGAACATTTCTATGAATCGCTGAGGAATCAAATTGTTTTATCAGGGCGATAAAATACATTTGAAACCCCTTACAGTGATATATGTTACAGGAGTGAGCAAGCGTTTGCAAGTTCGGTAAAATGTCAAAAACCGTTCGCCTAAGGCGAACGGCTTGGAAAGGAAGTCTGTAATCAACGCCGGTAAAAGGTAATGCCGCCGCCTTTTTTCATCCGTTTCTCGATCCAGCGCATGGCGGCCCGGTGATAAAGCGGGCGAGTCAGCGGAAAGACCAGGGTAAAACCGATCAGGTCGGTAAGAAATCCCGGTGCGATCAGCAGGGCGCCTCCGGCCATAATGCAGACGCCGTCGACCAGTTTGCGGCCGGGCGGCTGACCGCTCTCGGCAAGAGCTTTGAGATCGTTCATCGCTTTTCTGCCTTCGAACTGTACCATCGCAATCCCGATTACCGTCGTGGCCAGAACCAGAACGAAAGTCTTGAAAAAGCCGAAATATTCGATCAGCCAGGCGAACACGGCCGCTTCGAGGATGACGGCCAGAATGAACAGGATAGCCATTCTATTTTTCATGGGGGTCTCCTCCTTGTATACTCGTATCCGTGGAAAGCCAACTGCCGATTCGTCCGTAGATATCCGGAGCGGCTTTGTTCAAGCGAACCGGCTTCCATTCGGAGCTGAGCCAGACATGATCGGTCTCTCCCGTATTCAGCAGCGTGCCGGGACGGTCTTCTTCCGGGCCGAACTTGGCCGCTTCGACGCTCCACGCCGCCGGATCTTCGCAGCGGCGGACTTCGTATTCGTACTCCAGACGCAGCGGCGAAAATCCGCGGATGCGCGCGTAGACCCAGATTCGGTCGTCGTACCGCGCCGGGCTGACGAAGCGGGAGCGAACTTCGAGCACAGGCAGATAGATTCCCTGCTCCTCGATCTCCCGGTAGGACAACCCGATCGTGCGGATCATCTCGGTCCGCGCAATTTCAAACCAGTTCAAATAATTGGCGTGATAAACGACCGCCATTTTGTCGGTTTCCTGGTAGCGTACATTCAAGCCCGTTCGAAACCAGCGGCTTGGTGAGTCGGAACTTTTCGTTCCCGGATTGCTTCTGCTCATGCCTTTCCACTCCTTGTTATCGGACAGAAGCCGAAAAGTGAATCTTTCGTCCTCCGCCTTAAGCCTTGTCTATTCATTGTATACGAAAAGAGGACCCGATTGCCAACCCGGGCCTATGTCCCGCGTCGCTGCCTTGGCAAAACAAAAAGCCGCCCGTACGGCGGCTTGGAACGTCGAATAAAGCGACGGACCAAACGGCCGGAAGGCGGCTTTTATCAAAAAAGGGAACTGCGGGTACGGCCTAGCCCAGGCCCTTGTCAACGCTAAAGGTAAGGTTACGCTCCCCTGAGATTTCGTACCTGAAGCGTGTACGAAGTCTCCGACGGAATTGTTATTTCAGGAAAACGTAAACCTCGGATTAAGAGTTGAAAGGGTACTAGTGAACGTGATCGACTTTGATCAGGTTCGTCGAACCGGAACGTCCCAGCGGTACGCCCGCCGTGATCACGACCAGATCGCCCTCTTGCACGATACCGGACTTTTTGGCGCCCTGGATAGCACTTTCGAACAGTTCGTCGGTCGTTTCGGCCACTTCGCCTTTGACCGGGATAACGCCCCATGCCAGAGCCAGACGACGAAGCGTCTGTTCCTGCGTCGTTACCGCGATGATCGGAGCGATCGGACGGTATTTGGAGATCATGCGAGCCGTCGTACCCGATTGGGTCGAAGTCACGATCGCTTTGACGTCCAGGTTCCATGCCGCGTGGGCGACCGATTGGCTGATCGACTCGGTTACGGATTTCTGCTGCGCTTCGCTTTGTTTCTTCAGAATCTCGCGGTTAGCCATGGCGGACTCCGCTTTTTCCGCGATACGGGCCATCGTCAGTACCGATTCTGTCGGATATTTGCCGGCAGCCGTTTCGCCGGACAGCATGATCGCATCTGTACCGTCGAGGATCGCGTTTGCCACGTCACTCGCTTCGGCGCGTGTCGGACGCGGGTTGCGCTGCATCGAATCGAGCATTTGCGTAGCCGTGATAACCGGTTTGCCGGCACGGTTGCACTTCTCGATCATTTGCTTTTGTACCAGCGGTACTTCTTCGGCAGGGATTTCCACGCCGAGATCGCCGCGGGCAACCATCAGACCGTCGGAAACTTCAAGGATTTCGTCAAGGTTGTCGACGCCTTCCTGGTTTTCGATCTTGGAGATGATCTGGATATGCTCGGCGTTGTGCTTTTTCAGCAGTTCGCGAATTTCCAGAACGTCGCTTGCTTTGCGTACGAACGAGGCGGCGATGAAGTCTACACCCTGCTCGATACCGAAAACGATATCGTTGGTGTCCTTCTCCGTAATGCCCGGCAGCGAGATGCTTACGCCCGGTACGTTTACGCCTTTGCGGCTTTTGATTTGTCCGCCGTTGACGATGCGGCACTTGATTTCCGTGCCTTCGACTTCGGTAACGGTCAGACCGATCAGGCCGTCATCGATCAGGATCGTGGAGCCGACCGATACGTCTTTCGGGAGATCGACGTAAGAAACGGACAGGCGGTTTTTGTCGCCGGCGATTTCTTCGGTCGTCAGCGTGATGAACTCGTCTTCGACCAGGTCGAGCGGCTCGACTGCGATTTTGCCGGTACGGATCTCCGGACCTTTGGTGTCCAGCAGCAGGGCAACGCTCTTGCCGAGCTCCTGGCAGGCTTGACGAATATTTTTAACGCGGTTGCCGTGCTCTTCGAAATCACCGTGGGAGAAGTTCATTCGAGCGACGTTCATGCCCGCCATGATCAGTTTTTTTGTGTTCTCCAGCGACTCACTTGCCGGACCGATTGTACATACGATTTTTGTTTTACGCATTTGGGTTCCTCCGTTTTTTGATCTCTGTGATCTCTGCTTGGCCTCTCGATGGAGGCTTTCTCTGTCGACTAGTACCCTTTCAACTCTTCATCCGAGGTTTACGTTTTCCTGAAACGCACACGCTTTAGGTGCGATTCAGGGGAGCGTAACCTTACCTTTAGTGTTGACAAGGTACTAGCATGTTCCAAAAAGGAAATACATGCGCACCCTTCCGCGTCACCGCACAAAAAGAGGCCGGTTTGCGGTGCTCCGACCTCTGTAATCCGCGTGTGGAAGTCGGTTTTTCGGATAGTTATAAAATCCTCACCAACAATTAAATCTACACTAAATTCACGGTTTTGTATAGGTTTTTAAGGTAAAAACTGCTCAAGAGTTCGGTAAAGCCGGTCCGGACGCATACTGCCCCATCCGGCGGAATTTCTCATACCGCTGGGCAATCAGCGTTTGGGCATCCAGTTGGCCGATCTCGTCCAGATGGCGTTCCAGTGCTTCGCGGATCGCAAGTCCCGTCGCTTCATAGTCGCGGTGTGCGCCGCCTCTCGGTTCGGGAATCACTTCTTCGATCACCTTGAAATCCAGCAGATCGGGTGCGGTGATCTTCATCGCTTCCGCCGCCTGGTCGGCTTTGGAAGCGTCTTTCCACAGAATCGAAGCGGCTCCGTTCGGAGAAATAACCGAATAGATGGCATTTTCCAGCATCAGCACGCGGTTGCCTACGCCGACCGCTATCGCTCCGCCGCTTCCGCCTTCTCCGATCACGATGCAGATGACGGGAACTTTGAGCATGGCCATATCCATCATGCTGCGGGCGATCGCTTCCGATTGCCCGCGTTCCTCCGCCGTATTGCCGGGATAAGCGCCTTTTGTATCGATAAAAGTCACGACCGGACGGCCGAACTTCTCGGCCTGCTTCATCAGGCGCTGTGCTTTGCGGTAGCCTTCCGGATGGGGACTGCCGAAGAAACGGGCGATATTGTCTTTGGTGTCTTTGCCGCGCTGGTGGCCGATGACCGTAACCGGACGGCCGCCGAAACGCGCGATACCGCCTACAATCGCCATATCGTCGCCGTACATGCGGTCGCCGTGCAGTTCGACGAAATCGCTGAATACGTACGGAATCAAATCGAGCGTGGTCGGACGCTGGTGATGGCGCGCCAGGTGCATTTTTTGCGCCGGGGTGACATTCGTATAAATATCCTGCTGCAGCTCGGCATAACGTTCTTCCAGGCGGGAAATTTCGTCGCCGAAATCGATTCCTTTTTCCTGTCCGAACTGTTTGAGCTCGTCGATCTTCTTGCGCAGCTCTACCAGAGGCTGCTCAAACGCTAATTCTCCCGCCATTCGTCTAGAGCTCCTCCTTTTTACTGTGCATGCCGATCAGTTTGCCCAGCATCGTTTTCATTTCTTTGCGGTGCACGACCAAATCGAGCTGTCCGTGCTGCATATTGAATTCCGCCGTCTGGAAATCGTCCGGCAGTTTCTGGCGGATGGTCTGCTCGATCACGAGCCGTCCGGCAAAACCGAAGGTCGTGCTCGGCTCGGCAATAATGATGTCTCCGAGCATGGCGAAACTGGCCGATACTCCGCCCATCGTCGGATCGGTAATCACCGACAGATACAATCCGCCTTTTTCCGCGAACTGCCCCAAAGCCGCGCTGGTCTTCGCCATCTGCATCAGACTGAGAATGCTCTCCTGCATCCGCGCTCCGCCCGAAGTCGAGAAAATGATCAGCGGCAGGCCGTATTCGCCCGCATGCTCGATGATCCGTGTGATCTTCTCGCCGACGGCCGATCCCATACTCCCGCTGAAAAAGTCGAAACTCATGACGGCTACCGCAACCGGCTGGCCGTTGATCGCACCTTCTCCGGTCACGACCGCTTCATTCAGCCCGGACTTCAGCTTCTGCTCCGCCAATTTACCCGCGTATCCCGGAAAATGCAGCGGATCGATCGACACCACATCGCCGTCGTGTTCGACGAAGCTGCCTTCGTCCAAAGTCATCGCAATACGTTCCACCGCGTTCAGACGCATGTGGTGGCCGCAGGATGTACATACTTTCAGGTTCTTCTCGAGTTCCTTGCTGTATTGAATCGCTCCGCACTTGCTGCATTTATTCATGAGCCCTTCCGGGATCTCCCGCTTGGGGCGCTGCTGCGTTTCCGCATCGCCGCTTCCGGCGCTGCGATCGGGAGGAAGGGTCGCGTACTTTCTTTTTTTCTGAAATAAATCCTTGAACACCACTACACCTCTTCAGCCGTTATTTGGCGGGCCTCGCCTTGAAGTTCGATCTGACAAACCGCACTGCTCTCTCGCTTCGAGCCCGGCCGGGTCGGGCCGGGTCAAGGGTGCAGAATATGATTCAGCACCTCCTGGACTTCCTCGAGTTCGCCGGAAGGAACCAGAATCTCGAACTGCTGTTTGGACATGTTGACGGGACGGATTTTGACGAGAAATCCTTCTTCGGTAAGCCTGCTCTCAAGCTTCTCCGCCAACCTGGCGGTAGAGGCGATATAGATCACCGTCCACATGAACGAATACGTCCCCCTTGTCGACTGTCCGTATGAACCCGTTTCCTCTGCATAATGGCTTAATGATACCATAAGGCTGTTTTTTTTAGCAACAGAATCGGCGGCCGGCCGGCCCGGAGACTCGCGGCCGGAAGAAAAACGCACAGACCGGGCCTGCGCATGGGGAAGGCGCAAGCCCGGTCCGAAGCGAAAAAGAAACGGTGCGATTCTTTATTTGACCCGGACGGTTCCGGCACCGAGCAGTTCTTCCATTTCCCCGAACAGCTCGGGCGAAGGCTCGATCCGGTACGCGTCGCTCAATGCCATCAGCTTCTGCGTATCTTCGTAGAACAGTAAGGTCGGCATCTTTCCCGGATGGGTCTGCAGCATCGTCTTGAGCGTCTCGAGCAGCTCGGGACTGCGGCGGTCCGCCGCGATCTTGACGAAGACGCGCTGGGGCGTACCGCCGGCGGCGCCGGACTTTGCACCTCCGGGCGCAGGTGCTGCGGCGTTTCCGGCAGAAGCCTTCGGGCCGCTGCGGGAAGATCGGGCCGGGCGGGTCGGGCCGCCGCCGCGCGATTCGCCGCGGGCCAGCAGACTGCGCACGGCTTCTTCGCCGAGCGGCAGAACGGTGTCCGCGAGCAGCTTGAAGCCTTCATCCTGCTGCTGGACTTTCGCCCGCAGTGCAAGCAGCGCGCCCGGCTGCATGACTTCCTGGCTTCGTTTCCACACTTCGGGAAACATCACGAGTTCGCAGCGCTCGATCTGGTCTTCGATCTCCGCGAAAGCCATCGCCTTGCCCTGCTTGGTTGTGATCGTCTTCAAGCTGACGACCATACCGGCGGTTACCGTGTGACTCTCGTCCGGCGCCTCGCCGAGTTCCATCAGCTTCTGCACGCCGGGCTCGCCGAGCAGCGGTTCGTAATCGTCCAGCGGATGGCCGGACAAATACAAGCCTAGCAGCTCGCGCTCCAGATCGAGCTGTTCCGACGATGTGTAATCGCGTACGTCGGGGTATTCGATCTCCCAGTTCGGCGTCTCCACGAAATCGAACATCTGGATCTGGAAATCTTCGCGCTCTTTGCGCCATTTGGCGGCGGCGTCGAGCGCTTCGTCCAGCATGGCGAGCAGCTGCGCCCGGTGACCCGGCAGCGAATCGAACGCTCCCGCCTGGATCAGCGCTTCGATCACGCGCCGGTTGCAGGTCTTCGGATCGACGCGGCGGCAGAAGTCGAGCAGGCTGTCGAACGGCCGCTCCGCGCGTTCGTCCATCACGTTGCGGATCGCATTCGTGCCGACGTTCTTGATCGCGGCAAGTCCGAAGCGCAGACTTGCCTTGCCGTCTTCGTCGGAAGGCGTGAACAGCATGCCGCTCTTGTTCACGTCGGGCGGAAGAACCGGAATATTCATCCGGCGCGTCTCGACGACGTATTCGGCCACCTTGCGGTGGTTGCCGGTCACGGCGGCGAGCATCGACGCCATGAACTCGACCGGATAATGCGCCTTGAGGTATGCGGTCTGGAACGCCAGCACGCCGTAGGCGGCGGCGTGGGCACGCGGGAAGCCGTAATCGGCGAAGCGCACGATCATGTCGTAGACTTTATTGGCGTCTTCTTCGCTGTAATCCTGCCCGAGGCTGCCGCGCACGAAGTGGCCGCGCTCTTCATCCAGCGTCTCGCGCTTTTTCTTGGACACGGCCCGGCGCAGCAGATCCGCTTCGCCGAGCGAGAATCCCGCCATCGTCGAAGCGATCTGCATGATCTGCTCCTGATACACGATAATGCCGTGCGTGTCTTCGAGGATCGGCTTGAGGTCTTCGTGCGGATAATCCGCCCGGACCAGGCCGTGCTTGACCTGGATATAATTCGAAATGAATTCCATCGGGCCCGGACGGTACAGTGCCACGACCGAGATAATGTCTTCGATGACCGAAGGCTTCATTTCTTTCATCACCCGGCGGATGCCCGGCGACTCGAGCTGGAATACTCCGGTCGTATCGCCGCGGCCGAGCAGTTCGTACGTGCCGGGATCGTTTTCGGACACGGCTTTGAAATCGACGGCCGCTCCGGTACGCTCCGCAATCCATTTCTGGCAGCGTTCGATGATCGACAGCGTGCGCAGCCCCAGGAAATCCATCTTGAGCAGTCCGACCGATTCCAGACTCTCCATCGGATACTGGGTCAGCGCCGTCTTCTCCCCGCCTTCCTGCAGCGGGACATAATCCGTCAGCGGTCCCCGCGCGATAACGACGCCGGCGGCATGCGTCGAAGCGTGACGCGGCATGCCTTCGACCCGCCGCGCCGTCTCGATCAGCCGCTTCGCGTCGGGCGAAGCTTCGAGGCGCTCCCGCAGCGCCGCGTTCTGGGCCAGGGCACGGTCGATCGTCATGCCGACCTGTACCGGAATCAGTTTGGCCGTTTTGTCGACTTCGCCGTACGGCAGCGCCAGCACGCGTCCCACGTCGCGCACGGCGGCGCGGGCGGCCAGCGTACCGAACGTGATAATTTGAGCCACACGGTCCGACCCGTATTTGTCGGTTACATAGGCGATGACTTCGTCGCGGCGTTCGTCGCTGAAATCGATATCGATATCGGGCATCGTGATCCGCGCCGGGTTCAGGAACCGTTCGAACAGGAGATTGTATTTGATCGGATCGACGTCGGTAATGTTCAGCGTATACGCCACAAGACTGCCCGCCGACGAGCCCCGGCCCGGGCCCGTGACGATGCCCTGCTCATGCGCGTAACGGATAAAGTCCCAGACGATGAGGAAATAATCGGAGAACCCCATCGTCCCGATGACGCCAAGCTCGTACTCCAACCGTTCGTCCAGTTTGCTCCGATGACCGGCGTCTTCCCAGCCCGGCAGATGCGCGTAACGGCGCTCCAGGCCTTCCTTGCACAGATCGATCAAATACTGCTGCGGCGATTTGCTTTCCGGCAGCGGCTGGTATTCCGGCAGGATCGAGCGGCCGAGTTCGATCTCCAGCTCGCATTCCTCCGCAATCTTCGCCGTGTTGGCCAGCGCCTGCGGCAGATGCGGGAACAGCCGCGCCATTTCTTCGCCGGTCTTGAGATAGAGCTGGCGCGTCGGAATACGGAACCGTTCTTCGTCTTCCATCGTTTTGCCGGTACCGATACAGATCAGAACGTCTTGGATCTCGGCATCCGGTTCGGACAGATAATGCGAATCGTTGGTCGCAATCAGCTCCACGCCGATTTCTTGGGCCAGCGCGACCAGCATCGGATTGACTTTTTTCTGTTCGGCCAATCCGTGATCCTGCAGCTCGATATAGAAGTTTTCCCCGAAAATTTCTTTGTAGCGCAGTGCCGCCGCTTTGGCCTCTTCGGGACGCCCGTTCAGGAAATGCTGCGGAATCTCGCCGCCGATACATGCGCTTGTACAGACGATCCCTTCGCTGTAGCGCTTCAGCACTTCCCGGTCGATTCTCGGTTTATAGTGGAAGCCTTCCAGATGGCCGGCCGAGCAGATCTTCATCAGGTTGCGATAACCCGTCTCGTTTTTGGCCAGGAGAAGCAGGTGGTAGATCGGCTGTTCTTTGCGGCTGGCCCGTTCATGCCGCGAGGCCGACGTATAGTAAGCCTCGAAACCGATGATCGGCTTGATCCCGGCGGCCCGGCAGGCTTTGTAAAAGGGAATGGCGCCGTACATGACGCCGTGGTCGGTCAGCGCGAGCGACTTCATGCCAAGCTCGGCCGCGCGGCCCACCAGTTCCTTGATCCTCGCCGCTCCGTCGAGCAGGCTGTATTCGCTGTGCACATGCAGATGGACAAAATCGTTCATGCGGGCGTTCCCCCTTTTCCGTTCGTTGTCGCCGTTTGGGCTTTATATTTGGGTTGAGTTTGTGTCGTTCAGCCGTTCTCGATCGAATGCAGCGTCATCATCGCTTTGGCTACCGTCTGTTCTTCGTGCGAAATCGCGATTTCCAAACGGCAGATCCGGCGGCCGACTTCCAGAACGATCGGCATGACCGATACGGCATCTTCAATCTGGACAGGGCGGATAAAATACGTGCTCATATTGTCTACGACATAATCGTTGCCGCTGTGATCCTTGGCCATACGCAGCGCGGCCTGAATCATGACCGAAATCATGATCCCTTCCGAGATCGTGCCGAGGTCCGTCGCCATCTGCGGCGTAATGAATCCATGGAAAAAGAGTCGGCCGTCAGCGTCCCGCTCCTCCGCAAATCCGTTCCAGATCAGATGGTCGAACGTCTCGCCGAGGCTGCTCTGCTCGCGCGCATCGCGCATGGCCTGAAGCACTTCCCGCCGCGTCAATACCCCGGCCAGCTTGCGGTTGCGGTCGACGACCGGCAGAAAATCGATGCCTTCCCAGGTCATGATCTGCGCTGCCGAAGCCAGGGAGGTCAGCATGCCTGCCGTTACCGGACTGCGTACCATCGCCCGTTCGATCGTATGTCCCGTTTCTACGCTCTCGATGTCTTTTCGGCTCACGATACCGAGAACCCGGTTCCATTCGTCGGTCACGGGGAAGCTGTTCTCGCCGGTCCGCTCCGCCACGCGCCGGAAATCTTCCGCCGTACTGGTCGCTTTCAGCGAATACGGTTTGGATTTCAGACCCACCAAATCTTCCACCAGCATAATCTTCTTTTTGATCAGACGGTCAAAGATCGCCCGGTTGATCATCGAGGCGACCGTAAACGTATCGTGCCGCGAAGAGATGATCGGCAGACCGAGACGGTCGGCCAGGCTTTTGACTTCGCGGCTCGTTCCGAATCCGCCGGTAATCAGGACGCCCGCCCCGTGCTCGATGGCAAGCGAATGCGCATTTTCCCGGTTGCCGACGATCAATAGGCTTCCCATATCGATATAACGGGCCATTGCATCCACTTTCATAGCGCCGATCACGTATTTGTTCAGCGTGATGGACAGCCCTTCGACACCGCCCAGCACATGCCCTTCCACAATATCGACCACATCCGCAAAGGTCAGCTGGTCCGTGATATTGCGCGGTTTTTTCTCGACGCGAACGGTGCCGATCCGTTCTTTGGTAATCACGATGCCGAGCGTTTCCGCTTCTTTGACGGCCCGATAGGCAGTCCCTTCGCTGACTCCCATTTCTTTGGCCAGCTTACGGACCGAGATCTTGGTGCCGACCTTGAGCTGCTCGATATGCTGCAGCAGTTGTTCGTGTTTCGTCACGGTTTGCTCATGCCCTTCCAACTGTTGTACTCCTCTCCAGAAATCTGTATTAGACTGTACCTATATTATAGCACAAATATCGGTATTGGAAATCAGTCCGACTTGAGCGGAGCGACAACAAAAAGCCCCGATTCCCAAAAAGGAAACCGGAGCCCGGTCTTGGCCGGTCCAAGCGGCGAAACCGTTGATTCAGCCTTGGCCGTACATGTTGGCCAAGCTGTCGGAAATAATCTTGTTCACGTCCTGGATGATGACGCTCAGACGCTGCTCGGCATCAAAAAGGCGACGGATGTTCAAATTCAGGCTAAGCACTTCGAACAGCTTCTCCATTTGTTCCATCTCTTCCTGGGGAGGCATATCGCCGCTCATGATCCGCTGCTGGATCGTCATCTGCCGGGTACGGAAATCGTCGAGCATGCGTTTGCTCTCGGCATCGGCTTCGATCAGTTTCAGCGCCGAAGTGATATCCTGCACTTCCGGGCTTTCTTGAAGCGATTTTGCAAGATCGTGCGCTTTATCGTAAATGTTCGTCATTTCGTTTCGTCTCCTCTGGATGTTCGATTTGTGGATCTGCGTGCTGCAATTCGTTTAAGCGGATGGAGCGTTATCGTACAGTTCGAGCAGCTGCCCGAATTTCGTGATCTTCACATCCGCGTCTTCCAGCTCTTTGTTGGCTCCGAAATCGGCATAGGCGCAGCCGATCACACCCAGGCCGTTTCCGCGGCCTGCCTGAACGTCCGACGAACGGTCTCCGACCATCCAGGCGCTCCGGACATTGTGCGCGTTCAGCAGCATTTCGACCAGCAGCACTTTGGTCGCCGTCTGATACTCGCCCGCGCTGTACTGCGATTCGAACAGCGACGCGATTCCCAGTGCGTCGGACACGCCTTTTACGTAGCCTTCCAGGCCGTTGCTGGCCACGAACAGGCGCACGCCGCGTTCCCGCAGCTGCTCCAGCGTTTCTTTGACATCCGGGTAAAGCAGCGCCTCTCCGCCTTTGAGCACTTCCAACTGCAGATCGAGCAGCAGATCGTTGGCCCGGCTGCGTACGTTCTCGTCGGCATCGGGAATCACAATCTTCCAGATTTCTTCGAGCAGCATTCCCAGACTCCCGAGAATCAGACGCTCCGGCGGCGTTTCTCCCGTGTAGAGCCCTTCGGCCCGCAGAATATCGAACATTTGATGATAGGCCGGCAGCAGTGCCGTTTCCGTCTGGAACAGCGTGCCGTCCATATCAAAAATCATCGCTTCCGGTTTGTACAGACGCATTTCGTTTCGCATGGTTACCTTCCATCCTCCCCCAAAAACGAGACGGGGCGATCAATCGTCGCCCCGGCCGTTTTCTTCTTCGTCTTCTTCGCCCCGCTCCGCTTCTTTGTGCGGTTTGTGGATATTGACCCGGGTAATGCGCAGCCGCTCGGCCTCGGCGACTTCGAACGTGATGCCTCCGAATTCGACCGTCTGTCCCGGCAGCGGATTGCCTTCAAGCTCCTTAAACATCCAGCCGCCGATCGAATCGACCTCTTCGTCATCGATCTCGGCACCCGTCAGATCGTTTACGTCTTCGATCAGCAGCCGGCCGTCCACTGAGATCAGATCGCCGATCATTTCGATTTCGGGACGTTCGTTCTCGAATTCGTCATACAGGTCGCCTACGATTTCTTCCAGGATTTCTTCCGCCGTCAGCAGACCTGCGGTTCCGCCGTATTCGTCCACGACGAGCGTCAGCTGCGCTCTTTTTTGCTGCATCAATCGAAGCACATGGCTGATTTCCATCGACTCGGGCACGTTCAGGATCGGCCGGACCAGCTTGCGCAAGTTCGGTTCCGTTCCCTGCGGCCAGAGCAGAATATCGGTGATATGTACGAAACCGATAATCCGGTCTTTGTCTTCGATCGCTACCGGATACCGCGAATGCCGCGTTTCCGTAATGATCTTCAGGTTTTCTTTTAGCGGAAGATTGACGTACAGGCAGTCCATGTCCGTTCGCGGAAGCATAACCTCGCGCGCCAGCATATCCGAAAAATCAAAAATATTGTCCATTAATTTGACTTCTTCCAGATCGATTGCGCCGCTTTTGGCGCTCTGGTTCATCAGGATCCGGATTTCTTCTTCCGAATGGGCCGCATCCGCTTCGCCTGCCGGCCGAATGCCGAACAATCTCAGAAAAGCATTCGCGGCATGATTGAGCAGCCAGATGACCGGCAGGAATACGTAATAGAATACCAGCAGCGGTCCGGCCAGCACAAGCGAGGTCCCTTCGGACTTTTGGATCGCGAGCGATTTGGGCGCAAGCTCTCCGAGTACGATATGCAAAAAGGTGATGATCGCAAAACCGATGGCGACGGATACGCCCGAAATCAGCCCGGGATCCGTGAAGCCCATCTGATACATCAGCGGTTCGACCAACAGTTCCGAAACGGCCGGCTCGCCGAGCCAGCCCAGTCCGAGCGACGTCAAGGTGATGCCGAGTTGGGTCGCGGACAGGTAAGCATCAAGCCGCCCGGCTACTTTGAGTGCATAGGGAGCCAGCCGGTTCCCTTCGCTGTTAAGCTGCGTCAGCCGGGAATGGCGAACTTTGACGAGCGCAAATTCCGCGGCGACGAACACACCGTTCAAGAGAACCAGAAGCAGGACCAAAAATAAATTAATCGCCAAGGTTCCCAGTTCTATCTCGTGGCCCAATGAAATCTCCTCTTTTCTTCAGCGCAGTCTTTCCGCGATCCCGATACGCGCCGGAACGCCGAAACCCGCGGCCGGCTCAATCCATGATCGCACGGCGCGATTTGAAATCGATTCCTTTGTAGTACATGTCGGCCACCAACAGATTCGGTCCGCAGCAGGCTGCCGCATCGCAGTGGCAGTCCACGGTCCGGTTCAACGGATGATTGGTCGTCCATTCTTCGAAGATCGAGTCCAGGCTGTCTTGGTACACGCTCCCGAACGAAGGGATAGCCGCAAAGTCGGTCACGAATACGTCGCCGGTGAACATGTTCACATTGACGCGGCTGCGGCCGTCGGGATCGTTGCGAACCGTCACGTTCTTCGCACTGCGAAGTCTGCGCAGCAGTTCGCGTTCTTCGTCCGTGCTGCCGCAGGCAAAAAAGGGCAGCGTGCCAAACAGCATCCAGACGTCTTCATTGCGATGGTCGAGCAGATCGTGGATCGCCAGGCGCATCTCGTCGAGCGACAGTACAGGCAGATTAGCGGCAAAAGCCGACGGGTACATCGGGTGCACCTCGTGACGGCGGCAGCCCATTTCCAGAATCGTCTCGTGCATCTGCGGCAGATGGTTATGCGTGCGGAAATTGATCATCGTTTCCGCCGAAATCAGCATGCCCGATTTGCTGAGACTTTTGGCATTGTCGATCATCCGATTGTACATTTTCTCGGCCGCCGCAAAAGGAACGGGATGACCGCTGTTGGCAAAGCCCGTCTGATGAAAATGCTCCGGGCCCGTATAGTTGAACGAAATATGCATGACGTCCAGATAAGGAAGCAGCTTCTCGTAGCGCTCCAGATCCAGCGTCAGATTGGAATTGATCTGCGAACGGATCCCGCGCTCTCGCGCGTATCGCAGAAGCGGCACGATGACATTGTCGACGGTCTGGCGGCGGAAAGAAGGCTCTCCGCCCGTAATGCTGATCGTCTCCAAATGCTCCACTTCGTCCAGTCGACGAAGCATCAGATCGAGCGGAATCATATCCGGCTCGTTCAATACGAGCGTATCGCCTACCGCGCAGTGTTCGCAGCGCATGTTGCACAGATTGGTTACCGTCATTTCCACACTCGTCAGACGGTGCCGTCCGTGTTTGCGCAGCGAGCGAATCGGGTCCCACGGATCGTAGCTTGGGGATAAATCGGGAAGCCGGGGAACACCGTTGTTGATTACTGTCATGTTGACCACCTTTATGATTAAGAACTTCCTTGGAATCGCCGGCAGCTGCCGGAACGGCTTTCAAGGATATAACCCGTTTCTTTCTTGTTATTAACCGTATCCCCGCATTTTGCGCGGAATCGCGGAATTTATTTGTCCGCGATCTGCTCGACCATGACCGACAGATGGTGCGAAAGATCGATTTCGTAAGGCTGCACGGTGGCGCCTTCTTCATCTTCGATCACGCGAACGATCGGCCGATTCGGCGTTTTGGGAGGTACCGAGGTCACCACGCCCGTCTCGCCCGTGCTGAGCTTGACGGTCAATCCGACGGGGTACAGCGCCACCTTGTCGCGGAACACTTCAAGCTTGCGCTGGTCGTATTGGATACAGGAGCCTCCGTAGAGAATGTCTACCGCCTGATGGGGCAGCATCCCCTTGCGATAGACCCGATTGGTCGTCATGGCATCGTAGGAGTCCGTAATGGCGATCCACTTGGCAAAATCGTGAATCTCGCCGCCTTGAATCCCTCTCGGGTACCCGCTGCCGTCCAACCGTTCATGGTGCTGAAACGCGCAGTGCGCCGCGAGCAGCGGCACAAACGGCTCGTCTTTCAAAATGGCGAAGCCGAATTCGGTATGCTTTTTCATCTCGGCATATTCCTCTTCGTTCAGCCGGCCCGGTTTGAGCAGCACTTTGGGGGAGATTTTGGTCTTGCCGATATCGTGCAGGATTGAGCCCATTCCGAGCGTAAACAAATCGTCCCGCGAATAACCCGCCGCCATGCCGAGTGTCAGCGTATACAGACAAACATTAAACGAATGGGTGTACAAATAATGATCCGTGGTATGAATATCGCCGAGCATAATCAGAACGTCTTCGCGCGAACCCAGATCGTCCAGAATTTCCTCGGTCATTTTGCGGAAACTATAGCCGAGATGAGGATAAGACATACGTCCCATCGTATCGTTCATCATCGTCCGGTAAACCGTCCGAATCTGCTTGACCGCCTGGCGGCGCGTTTCGTCGGCCACCATCTCCGGCACAACGATATCGTCCGTCACTTCGTCCCGGATATACAGCATGTCGATTCCGATCTTTTCCAACCTGCGAAGAATCGAAGCCGTAAGCTCCGCCCCTTCGGCCAATAACGTCAGACCCTCTTCATTGTAAATGCGTTTGCCCAGCTTCATGCCCGGGCGTATTTGTCCGATCGACAGCAGGCGCACAAACTTCCACTCCATTTAAGCCGTCTCGTCATCCGGACCGTGCTGCTTGGCGTTCACGTCGGCGAGGGCCGTTGATATTTTGAACCTTACAAAAGCAGGTACTGGGCACAAAGATCCTTTAGGCTTCCGTCCAACGTAGGACAAAAGCCTCTTCGACAGCGCCGGGACGACCCAGTTCCAAACGCAGCAGATCCCGCAAGAATTCGGGCAGCATGAAGCTTTTATCCGTTCCGCGGCTCAATGATTCGTAACCCGCGCCGAAAGTGAACATATCCAGCGTGCCTACACGGTACTCGCCGTCGGGCTCGATCGTTCTGTCGGACGTCCTGGCTTCGATAATTCGGGAATGCGGAGGCGCTTCCGGATCATAGCGGATCGTCAATCCATCGGCGCACAGTCCGCCCAGTCTTTCGCCCCGAAAACCGAAACCGGTCAGCTTCTTGCCCGTGTATTCCGGCAGCAGCGATTGTTCGAGACTGTGCAGAATATCGCTGCCCCGCAGCGTCACCACGCACGGATTAATCGGAGACGGACAGAGGGCATGCAGCATCCCCTCCGTGATCTCGCCCGGCGGAAGCGGACCGAGCACCTGTCCGGAATTGACCAGCGAGAACTCGCCGCCCGCAAAGTTCCGAACCGACTGGGCAAGCAAATTGCCGAGCTGCGATTCCTGCTCGTAGTCGACGGGCAGTTCGCATTCGGATACGGCCGCCACGCTTCGCAGCCGCTCCGCCGCTTCTTCGTGATGCCTCGCAATGGCATGGTCGATCGCGGCATCGGAAGGGGCGGTATCGGCGAGTTCGACCAATCCGGCTTCCCGGACGCTGCACAGACCCGAAAGAGGATCGCGTTCAATCACGATCCGGCCGATATGACGGCCGAATTTGCCGGCCGCACAGACCACAGTCCCGCCGATCACGGCCGGTTCCGGCAGGAGATGATGCGTATGTCCGCCCAGGATCAGGTCGATTCCTTCGGTCATTGCGGCAATCCGCTCGTCGGAAGCCAGCCCCAGATGGGACAGCAGTACCACAATGTCGGCCTGTCCGCGCATTTCGTTCACCCGATCCTGCAGCCCGGCGAACGGATCGGACACTTCGACTCCCAGCAGCCGGTAAAAATCCGAAAACGGAGCGGTCAGGCCAAGTATCCCGACTTTGAATCCGCCCGTTTCCACCACTGCCGTTTCATGCAGCCACTCCGGCAGCGAGCCATCTCCCATCCGCACGTTGCCGCATACGACCGGACATTTCAGCGACGCGTAAACTTCTCCGAGACGCTCCGGCGTAAAGGTCAATCCTTCATTATTTCCGATCGTTACGGCATTGTACCCGGAACGATTCAAAATGTCGACATTGGCCGCTCCCAAGCTGCCTTCCGTCTCGATTGCCATGCGATCCATGTGATCGCCGACATCGAGTGTGCATACCGGCTTGCCCTGCGCTTTTTCCGCAGCGATAAACGCGGCAATCCGGCCCATCTGCTCAAAATGGCTGTGAAGGTCGTTGGTGTGCAGCAGAATCAGCGTATCCCGCTCTTGCGTCTTTGAGACCATTGAAGCCGTCCTCCTTCGGACCCTGCATCCTATACAGCGCAAATTCCGCCTGCGCGGGCCTTTTCGCTGCGAAATCGTATTCGGTCCCTCTTTCGATCATAAAGCCTTACCCGCAAACGAACAACCACGATTCCGGGTAGGAAGCAGCGTCAAGCACGGGAAACGCCGATGCGCTTCCGCGGCCTATGCAACTATTTTAACATGCCGCCGGGTCCCCGAAAAGAATAAGCCGCTCCTTTGGAGCAAATTATCGCCGGCTTGCTTACCAACAGTAAAGAAAAAAGGATATTTTGCACTTGTATGATAAAATTGACTGGTTCATTGTGCACCATTTCTAACGCGGAGTATGCTATATTAATAGGGTCAGTATCCCAATTTACGGAAAGATTGAAGTCGCAAACAAATTGGACCTATTCTGCCGATATACGAATCAAACGATCTCTGCATCTATCTACCAGGGATCGAAGTTATCCTCTATTCTGCGCCCAATCCGCTCCCCGACCGAGTTTTTCCCGACTCGAATCGGGCGACGTGTCCGAGCGGCCAGATTGTGCCGATCTGCATACCGGAGTTCCGGAGGTTGACGAAACCGTCCGGAATCGGCATTCCCGGATCGGCTCCTCGTTTGATCGCAGTACTCGTTCGTTACAGAAAGGAGACATCGCTTTTGAAAGTTCATGTGACCGATCTCAAAACCGGTGACCGCCTGCTCGCCGATACCTTCAATCGGCACGGCGTGCATATTCTCGCCAAAGGTACCGCTCTGCATGACGCGGAAATCGCCCGGCTGGTTCAGCACAGCATCGATTATGTCGAAGTTCAGCAGATCGAGGAGGTGCCTGCTCCCTCGGCTCCTTTGAACGCCTTCCTTTTCCCGGAAATCAAATCTACGTTTGACGATGCGGTACTTATGTTCGAATCCCTTTTTCATGAATCGATGACCACAGGCAAGTTCGACAGCGAATTGGTCGAAGATATCATGCAGCCGCTGTTTAACGTGCTGGCTTCCCAAAAAGATGCCGTTGCCCTGCTTCTGCTGCTGAACCGGGACGCCAACTATACGTACGTGCACTCGATGCAGGTAGGCATGCTGTCGTATTACCTTGCTCTCTGGCTAGGGTATCCCCACGATCAGGCGTCCGCGATCTGTCAGGCCGGGTATCTGCACGATATCGGCAAATCGACGGTTCCTGGCGAGATTCTGAATAAGCCGGGCCGACTGACCAACGAAGAATACGAGATCATCAAGACACATACCGTAAACGGTTATGAGATCATCCGCAACTCGCTGGGCGATACGGTCGCGGCGACGGCGGCGCTGCAGCATCACGAACGCGGCGACGGCAGCGGCTACCCTTACGGGATCAAAGAAGACGAGATGCACCCGTGGTCGAAGATTATCGCGGTAGCCGACGTTTACAGCGCCATGACGAGCAATCGCGTGTATCAGGACAAGCAGGAGCTGATCAACGTCCTCAAAGAACTGTACGCGCTCAGCTTCGGACAATTGGCCCCGGAGCCGACCCATACTTTTATCCGCAATATGCTCCCTTATTTCATCAACAAGAAAGTTCGGCTGACGAACGGGGAATACGGCTATATCGTAATGAATCATCCGACCGACTTTTTCAGACCTCTGATCCGGGTCAGCGACCGCTTCATCGATCTGTCTCTGGAACAAGATCTGGATATCGCGGAAGTATTTTCGGACAACGAGACCTGAGCAGCCCTTTTGTTCGACTGAATACCAGATCGGCGAGCGTCGCGCCTCCCGGGCCTTCTCCTTATCGCAGACAAAAAAACACGTGCCGCCAAAAGCGGGTACGTGTTTTTTTGCGTTTACTTCTTCAGGACCAGTTTGGCCGTAGACAGACTGACGTCCGAGTCTTTGGAAGCGACATAGCGGTTGAGAAGCTTCTGGGACTGGATCATGGCACTCGGCGATTCCGTTCCGGTTTCTTTCCAATAGCTTTGCAGGAGCTCATACAGGTTGCCGTATTTGCCCGCTCCTTCCGCCAGGAAGAAATAAGCGATCTCGGTACCGCGCGGCTTCAAGTGGCGTTCCGCATGGCTGTTCGGATCGTACGTGCACACTTCGATATCCCCTTCGCGGTTCACGCCGCCGAAAGCGGTCATGACGGACTTGCCTTTTTCGGAGAACGCGGACAGGGTCATCTGCAAAATAACCAGAATCCGGTCGTACGGCGTGCCTTCTTCCAGCAGATCGGATACGTGCTTGGCAATGACTTCGCGCGCTTCGCGGTCTCCGCCGGCCGTAGCCACGAATTCTTTTTCCCCCACTTTGACCATGTGCTGTTCGGGCTGAGGCGTATGTTCCGAACCGGCGGCGCCACTGTCGCTCATCACGGTTATAAATTGCTCTTTTGCGATTACGGAAATGAAGCTCATTTTCTTATCTTCCTCCTTCTTTAAAAGCGTACACGCAAACGGCTCATGAACTCCTGCATCCCGAAGCGGCGGCGACCGCTGCGGCTCGGCTCCCGCCGGGCGGAAACTCGATAGGCTTCCCATGCTCAATTTGCGCACACGCCGTAAGCCAACTAATTCGAGGGCGAGCCAAGCGATTCCTGCCATCTCCGCAAATTTCAAATAAAACGTCAGCTTTTTCAGTATACCAGACGAACCGCACCTCCGGCGAGCCGCAAAACAAAACGATTGGCGTTTTAATGGAAAAACAGGGGGAATTCAAAAAAGACGAACCCGAAGGTTCGCCTTTTTCGTTGTGCCTGGCAGACGCACTCGGAATTAACCGATCGAGCCTTCCATTTCGAACTTGATGAGACGGTTCATTTCGACCGCATATTCCATCGGCAGTTCTTTGGTGAACGGCTCGATGAAGCCCATGACGATCATCTGCGTCGCTTCGTTCTCGCTGAGGCCGCGGCTCATCAGGTAGAAGAGCTGATCTTCGGATACCTTCGATACCGTCGCTTCGTGCTCCAGCATCACGTCGTCGGTCAGAATCTCGTTGTACGGGATCGTATCGGACGTGGATTGATTATCAAGAATGAGCGTATCGCACTTGATGTTCGACTTGGCGCCCTGCGCCTTGCGGCCGAAAGAAGCCAGACCTTGATACGTCACTTTGCCGCCGTGTTTACTGATCGACTTGGAAATGATGGTCGATGTCGTATCCGGAGCGAGGTGAATCATTTTCGCGCCTGCGTGCTGATGCTGGTCTTTGCCGGCAACCGCGATCGACAGAACGGAACCTTTGGCGCCGCGTCCTTTGAGAACGACAGCCGGATATTTCATGGTCAGCTTGGAGCCGATGTTGCCGTCGACCCATTCCATATTGGCATTCTCTTCCGCAACCGCACGTTTGGTTACGAGGTTGTAGATGTTCGAAGACCAGTTCTGGATCGTCGTATAACGGACGCGGGCGTCCTTTTTGACGATGATCTCAACGACCGCACTGTGCAGGGAATTCGTTCCGTAGACCGGAGCCGTACATCCTTCGACGTAGTGCACGAAGCTGCCTTCGTCCGCGATGATCAGCGTGCGTTCGAATTGGCCCATGTTTTCCGAGTTGATCCGGAAGTAAGCCTGCAGCGGAACTTCGCACTTCACGCCTTTAGGGACGTAGATGAAGCTGCCGCCGGACCATACCGCACTGTTCAATGCCGCAAACTTGTTGTCGGTCGGCGGGATGACTTTGGCGAAATGTTCTCTCAGAATTTCCGGGTGCTCTCTGAGCGCCGTATCGGTATCCATAAAGATAACGCCTTGGTCTTCGAGTTCTTTTTGAATATTATGATAGACGACTTCGGATTCATACTGCGCCGAAACGCCGGCGAGGAACTTTTGTTCCGCTTCCGGAATACCGAGCTTATCGAAAGTTTCCTTGATTTCGCTTGGCACTTCTTCCCACGTTTTGCTTTGTCCTTCGGACGCTTTGACATAGTATTGGATCTCGTCAAAGTTCAATTCGCTCAGATCGCCGCCCCATGTTGGCATCGGCATCTTTTGGAACTGTTCGAAAGCTTTCAGGCGGAAATCGAGCATCCATTCGGGTTCGTTTTTCATCTTCGAAATGGAAATGACGATTTCTTTGGTCAAGCCTTTACCGCTCTTGTAAATAGACTCGTGCTCGTCGCGGAAGCCATATTGATACTCTTCGCTGATCGGTGCTTCTTTAGCCATGTTAATGCCTCCCTTTCGTTAATGGGTTTCCCGTTCGATCCCTTTTCGCAGGGCATTCCAGCCCAGGGTTGCGCATTTGATGCGTGCCGGAAATTTATTGACGCCCGACAGGGCTTCGATGTCTTCGTATTCTTCAAACTCCACGTTTTCGCCCTTCATGAGAGAAGAAAAACGTTCGGCCAGTTCAAGGGCTTCCGGCAGCGTTCTCCCTTTTACCGCTTCCGTCATCATCGATGCGGAAGACATGCTGATGGAGCAGCCGTCGCCGGTATAGCGGGCATTTTTCACGATTCCGTCTTCCAACTGCAGCTGCAGCGAAATCTTGTCGCCGCATGTCGGATTGTTGAGGTCGATCGTCAGGCCCTCTTCTTCGAACTTGCCTTTGTTCCGCGGATTTTTGTAATGATCCATGATGACGCGTCGGTACAAATCGTCAAGTTGCATCGCCAAAATACTCCTTTGTCCGGATCAAGGCGTCGATCATTCGGTCGATGTCTTGTTCGTTATTGTACAGGTAAACACTGGCGCGTGCCGTCGAGCTGACATTCAGCCAACGCATAAGCGGCTGGCAGCAGTGGTGACCGGCACGGATCGCGACGCCGTAGGAATCGAGCACCGTTGCCACATCATGCGGGTGCACGTCGTCCAGATTGAACGTCACGATACCGACTTTGCGCTCCTGCGGACCGAAGACCTGCAGACCGTCGATCTCGTTGATTCGGCGCATCGCATACATCGCAAGTTTGTGTTCGTGTTCGGCGATATTGTCCATGCCGAGCTCGCTCAAAAAATCGATAGCGGCGCCAAGCCCCACGGCTCCGGCAATGATCGGGGTTCCGCCTTCGAATCGATAAGGAAGGTCTTTCCATGTCGATTCGTAGAGACCGACTTCATCGATCATTTCTCCGCCAAATTCCGTAGGTTCCATTTTTTCGAGCAGAGCTTTCTTGCCGTACAGGGCGCCGATGCCGGTCGGTGCGCACATTTTGTGCCCGGACAGGGCATAGAAGTCGCAGTCCAGATCCTGCATGTCGACCTTCATGTGCGGCGTGCTCTGCGCGCCGTCCACGACCATGACCGCTCCGTGCTTATGGGCGAGCGCTCCGATCTCTTTGACCGGATGGACCACGCCCATGACGTTCGAAACGTAAGCCATGGCGACGATCTTGGTTCGGTCGGTAATGACCTTGCCGGCGGCTTCGATATCGATCGTGCCGTCGGGATTCGGTTCGATATATTTCAATGTTGCGCCCGTTCTTTTGGCAAGCTGCTGCCAAGGGATCAGGTTGCTGTGGTGTTCGATCGGCGTAATGACAATCTCGTCGCCTTCTTTGACATGGGCGCCGCCGTAGGAGTCGGCCACAAGGTTCAAAGCCGTTGTCGTCCCGCGGGTGAAGATGATCTCCTCGGGACGGGCCGCGCCGATAAACTTCGCGACTTTCTCCCGGGCTCCTTCATACGCGTCGGTTGCCCGGCTGCCCAGCGTATGAACGCCGCGGTGCACATTCGAGTTGTCTTGTTCGTAATAACGGCGCACCGCGTCCAATACGGCCCGCGGCTTCTGCGAAGTCGCCGCGCTGTCGAGATAGACCAGCGGATGTCCGTTTACTTCTTGGTGGAGAATCGGGAATTGCTCCCGAACCGAGGCATTCATTACTGCCCCAGCTTTCGCTCAACGATCCGCTGCAGCCGCGTACGCAGCAGTTCCAGCGGGATTTCCGCAATGATCGGCGCCAGGAAGCCGTAGATGATAAGGCGTTCGGCATCCGTTTTGGAAATGCCGCGCGACATCAGATAATAGATCTGCTCGGGATTGACTTTGCCGACGGAAGCCGCGTGTCCGGCCATAACGTCGTCTTCGTCGATCAACAGGATCGGGTTCGCGTCTCCGCGTGCGGCCGGGCTCAGCATCAGAACTTTTTCCGTCTGTTGTCCGTTCGCTTTGGTCGCGCCGTGCTCGATCTTCGTAATGCCGTTGATGATCGCCTGCGCTTCTTCGCGCATAACCGCACGGGTGAACATGTCGCTTTCCGACGATTTGCCGAAATGGACAGCACGGGTCGTGAAGTTGAGCTTCTGGGCGCCCGAACCGATCGCGATGATCTTGGCATCGGAATGCGTACCGCGTCCGTTCAGCGTTGTCGCCGTATCGGCCACCGTGTCGCCGTCGTTCATCTCGCCGACGATCCATTCGATATCGGCATCGTTCGACAGAAGCGCGCGGCGGTAGGAAACGTCGGTCACTTCTTTGCCGAATTGATGAACCGTCGCGTATTGGACTTTGGCACCGTCCAGCGCGATGACTTCCACGGCGCCGTTATGCAGCACCTTTCCGTTCAGACCGGCGGATACATAGTTGTCCACGTAAGTCACGCGGCTGTTCGTGTCGGCCACGACCAGAATATGCGGAGCAAACGAAGCCGAAGCGTCGTCGCTCAGGAATACGGCCTGCAGCGGAACTTCAAGTTCGACATTCTTCGGCACGTACAGGAAGACGCCGCCGTTCCATGCCGCGTGATGCAGGGCCGATACCTGGTGCTCGCTTGGCTTGACAGCCGTGCCCAGGTATTTCTTGACCAACACTTCGTGTTCGCGGGCAGCCGTTTCAAGATCGGTGAAAATAACGCCTTTGGCGCTCAGCTCTTCCGACAGCGAAGTGAACACGACGCCGGAGTTATGCTGGACGATCAGGTTTTGCGTGCCTTCTTCGATCAGATCCTGCGCCGCGGCCGGGAGGGCGCTTTGCGAAGATACGGGTACGGCCGCTTTGAACGTGCCGTAGTCGCTGAGATTCCAGCGGTCAAGTTTGGTTTTCTCCGGTTTGGGCAGTTCCAGCGAAGCGGCCAGTTCGAGCGCCTGCAGACGGCGTTCGGTCAGCCATGCGGCTTCGCCGCGGGCCTCCGCCCATTCGTTGATCTGCGCGGCCTGAACCGGAAGAATGGTTTGTAAAGTCATAATCGGTGTTCCTCCTTCCGTTCGTTATGGGATTAGGCTTCTTGTTCTTGTCCGACCGTTTCGTCGGTAATGCCCAGTTCTTCCTTGATCCAGTCGTAACCGTCCTGCTCGAGGCGCGCCGCCAGTTCCGGTCCGCCGGATTTGACGATACGGCCCTGCATCATGACGTGTACGAAGTCAGGCGTAATGTAATTCAGCAGGCGCTGATAGTGGGTAATGATCAGGAAACCGCGGTCTTCGTGTTTCATTTCGTTCACGCCGTTCGCTACGATCCGCAGGGCATCGATGTCGAGACCGGAATCGATTTCGTCCAGGATGACAAGTTTCGGATCGAGCATCATCATTTGAAGAATTTCGTTGCGCTTTTTCTCGCCGCCGGAGAAACCTTCGTTCAGGTAGCGGTGGGCGAACTCCGGATTCATTTCGAGCCCTTTCATGCTGCTCTCCATTTGACGGATGAATTTGATCAACGAAATCTCGTTGCCTTCGCCGCGGCGCGCATTGATCGCGCTGCGCAGGAAGTCGGAATTCGTGACGCCGGCAATTTCGCTCGGATACTGCATGGCTAGGAACATACCGGCGAGCGCACGCTCGTCCACGCCCATATCCAGCACATCTTCGCCGTTCAGCGTAACCGTACCTTCGGTCACTTCATATTTCGGATGTCCCATCAGCGCGGAAGCCAGCGTACTTTTGCCTGTGCCGTTCGGTCCCATGATCGCATGGATTTCCCCGCCGTTCATTTCCAGATTGATGCCTTTCAGAATTTCCTTGCCTTCGATCTGAGCTTTGAGTCCTTCGATGACGAATTTAGTTGCCATGTTCAGCGTCCCTCCAGAAATATAATGGTGAATCCGTGATATCCTTTTGATCAAACACTCTAACCAAAATAATTATAACCTTGTAATGATTATAAACTGATTATCGTTGATTCTCAATTTATTTTACCCGAATTTATTTTTCAGTTCAACGAATCGCCATACATTTAAAAATTTAAGCGTGTAATCAATGAATTTTGTGCAACTATTTGTATCGGACTTTCCTGTTCAAAAAGCAAAAGCCCGGTCGTTTTCAGACCGGGCTTTCCATATAACCGGCCACAGCCGGAATTCCGTAAGTTTTGTTGTTCTCTTAGTGTCCGAGGAACGAACGCAGCATCCACATATGCTTCTCGAGATCCTGTTTCATGGCAATGAGCATATCGCTTGTCGCTTGATCGTGTGCTTCTTCGGCAAGTTCCAGGCCTTCCTGCATCTCTTCGGCTACCGTTGCGAAGTCTTCGATGATCGTTTGGACCATCGTGCGGTAATCTTCGCCGCCGGCTGCTTCTTGAATGCTGGACAATTCCAGATATTCTTTCATGGTAGCGGCAGGGCTTGCCTTGATGGTCAGCATGCGCTCGGCCACTTCGTCCATTTTCTCCGTCACTTCGTTGTAAAGTTCTTCGAACTTCACATGCAGCGTGTAGAAGTTCTCGCCTTTTACATACCAGTGGAAGTTATGGATTTTAACGTAAAGAACATTCAGGTTCGCGACCTGACGGTTCAGAATTTCCTCGAGTGTTTTGGTTTGGGCTTCCGTTTTTGTTTTATCCATGATTATCCCTCTCTCCTTCAAAATGTAATCCGCGTTTGAAATATGGAGCGCAGCGGACAAGTTGTCAAACGGGCACGGCAGCATTTTGCTCTGCCGCTTCTAGTTAGAGTTTACCCGATCGAAATTGCGGCGAAACAATAGACCCGCTTAAAGCCTCCGCAGCCGCCTTATCAAAGGCAAGTAGGCGAACATATTTTCCGGAACATCCGCTCGAACCCGCCCCCTTAAAATGGATATTCCGATTGGCCGGAAGTCCTACGGGACTAGGATTATGCCAAAAGTCATGGTAATATGAGGAGACACGGATTCCGATTTTAAGGCAAAATCCTTATCCAAATTTGAACGGGTTCAGACCGGGGGAATTATGAACAATAAGACATCGCAAGAACGTTCCGGCTTTTTATTCAACGTGGACATTCTGATCGAAGGCTCGACCAACGCCGAGACTTTGCAGGCCCTCCTGGCGCTTTTGAACACTTCGGACAAAGTCGTCGACCTTCGTATCAACTCGGGAATCGAGCTCGGCAAAGTCATCGAATCGGCGCTGGCCAGCATGAAAACGAATTACGTGGAAAAGTCCAAAGCCAATTTGTCCGCAGCCAAAGGATTTCAGGCCAAAGCCGCTGCGGCTGCCCAAACTGCGGCTGCGGCCACCGTTGCCAAAGCGCTCTCACAAGCTTCTTCCCATTTGACTCCCGACGATATTCGGGACAGTATCAGCAAGAACCGGCTGGTTCGCGTGGTCGTCAACAAACCGGGAGGCAACCGGCTCAGTATTCCCTGCCGGATTCTCAATTTCGACGAACCCGCGCAGATGCTCAGCGTCTATCACGTCGACGAAAAGCAGGTTTACAGCTTCTCCCTTAACGAAATCGACGAGTTGAGCGGACAGTAAGACCGCCTCTTCTCCCCGGGCCGGATCGCCGATCGGCCGGGTCGATGCTTTATCTTTTTATATGCCGCCGGATTCGCCTTGGTTCCGGCTTTTTCTTACCAAAAACCGGGTACCCGCCATGCGGCGGATACCCGGTTTTTGGGCTGCTTCCCTTTCCGGACCCTTTCGCCGGAAGCTTCAGTGCGAAGCGTTTTTTTGGCCCGCGGCCAAAGCAAACACGATCCAGCCGGCAATAAAAGCTGCGCCGCCAAGCGGCGTAATCGGACCGAAGATCCGCAAGCCGGTCGTGCTGAGCAGATACAGACTGCCGGAGAACATCACGATCCCGGCCAGGAACAGCCAGGCTGCCCAGGCCAGGCGCCGCGATTCGCCCCATACGCCCATGGCAACGGCCACGATCAGCATCGCCAACGCATGAATGAAGTGATATTGGATACCGGTTTGAAAAGTCTCCAACGAGCCGGCGCCGATCTTATCGCCCAGCATGTGGCTGCCGAAAGCCCCCAATCCAACGCCGATCATCGCCAGGACACAAGCGATAACCGCAATTTTCCTTTGCATGGAATCCCTCTTTTCCCTGAAGTCGGACAGACGCGGCGGTCCGGAAATCCGGAGCCCGCGCGGCTGTAAATCGACTTTCATTATAGAGGCTGCCCCTCCGAAAAACCAGAAAAAGCCGCAAACTTCACCTTTTTGCCTTCTTGGTCCGCTTGCGGCGGGTAATAGAAATGAAACCGTTTGGTCCGGCTGCCGTAATAACGGAAAGCCTGCGATTCAGGGTTGCTTTTTGCAGCAGGATATGAAAGAGTAATCACGTAAAAGCTTCCAAATAAAGGAGAGTTGCCGTATGGACAATCGTTTTCCACCTTCGGACGATCCGAACTCCCGCCCGGGCGGTCCGGATCTTCGCAAAGAACCCGAACGCAATGAATTCGGACAGCCCAATGCCGGAGATCCCTACCGCAGCGATCCGGATGGACGCAGCTACGACGAGCGGATCAATCCCCCGTTCAGTCCTTATGACGAATTTCCGCGCGACGACCGTCTTCCGGGACGGTTGAAGCATTCGGGAGTCGGTATCGCTTCGTTCGTTTTGTCTCTGGTCTCGATCGCCTTGTACGTCGTGTTTTTCGTTGCCGCGATAGGCGTCGCCTATTCGTTCAGCGAAATGGGCACGACGCTCGATCCTTACACGGCGACCGAAGAACAGCTGATGGGATTCGGCGTCGGCGCCCTGGTTCTGCTGTTGAGCATTTTGGGCGCGGCCGTTCTGAACCTGGTCGGGGTTATTCTCGGAATCGTGGGTCTGGTATCCAAAGATCGCAAAAAGGTATTCCCGGTCATCGGCACGATTCTGAACGGCCTGTGCCTGCTCGGCGGCGGCGGATTTATCGTATTTGCCACGGTGATGGGCGGAGCGGGACTGTAAGCCGTATTCCCGATTTTCCGACGGTTTGATCGTTTCGGTTTGAACAAAGGGCCGGCGCCACTCGGGCGGCGGCTCTTTGCCTGCCGAATCGATGCAGATCGTGCTATACTGTTAACGGAGCGGCTTCCCGTTTGGAAAAAGCCCTATTTTCGCTTATTTCGCCCGCCTGCTTTCAAAGCGTACGGGAGCGGTTACAAGGAGATGAATATGTCCAACATCCGAATTTTTTCCGATAGCACAAGCGACCTTCCCGCCGGGCTGCTGAAGCAGTACGGCATCGAGATCGTTCCGCTGTACGTCGTATTCGAAGATCAGACCTACCGGGACGGCATCGATCTGACACCGGCCCGGCTGTTCGATAAAGTCGCCCGGCAGGGCAAGCTTCCCAAGTCCGCGGCTCCTTCGCCGGCCGATTTCAGCCGGGCTTTCGCCCCCCATCTGGATAACGGGGAGCGTATTTTGTACATCGGCCTCTCGTCCGAACTGTCGTCCACTTATCAAAACGCGCTTATCGCTTCCGAAGATTTCGAACCCGGCCGTGTCACCGTCTTCGATTCGCTCAATCTCTCCACCGCGATCGGACTGCTCGTTCTGCGGGCGGCCCGCGCGGCCGAATCCGGGATGGCCGTTCCGGAAATCGTACATATGCTGGAACGCGAACGTCCGCTGGTGGAGACCGAATTTGCGATCGATACGCTGGAATACCTGCACAAAGGCGGCCGCTGTTCGGGGATGCAGAATCTGATCGGCAGTCTGTTGAGTATTCGTCCGATCATCAAGGTTATCGACGGCACGATGGCGCCGGCCTACAAGGTTCGCGGCAAGCGCGAAAAAGCGCTTGATAAAATGCTGCAAAACCTGCTGGCCAACAAAGAAAAGCTGGACGGTCCCGTCGTCGTCGTGCATGCGGACGCCGAAGAAGACGCTCTTCGTCTGCGCGACACCATCCTTCGGGAAACGGGCGCGGAAGAAGTGCTGCTCTGCACCGCCGGTTGTGTCATTTCGACTCACTGCGGACCGGGAACGGTCGGCTTGATGTACGCCAAAACCCAATAATACCGGCTTGCAAATCGGGAAAAAGCGGCGCTTCGATCCATACGATCGAAGCGCCGCTTTTTGCTTGTTCCGCACATCGGCTTACCGCCTGTTCCGAGCTTGCCCCGCCTTCTTCAGTCCTCGTCGTACAGCATAGGCAGGGTGAACGCAAAAGTCGACCCGGCCCCTTCCCGGCTCTCGGCCCAAATGGTTCCTCCCATACGGTCGATCCAGCGTTTGCAGATCGCAAGCCCGAGGCCCGTCCCTTCGTACTTCCGGTCCAGCGCGGAATGGATCTGCGAGAAAGGCTGGAACAAAAGCGCCATTTTATCCGCAGGAATGCCGATTCCCGTATCACGCACTTCGACTTTGAGCACACAGCGGGTCAGCTCGCCCACACCCGTCCGGGGGCGAATCAGGCACTCCGCCAAGACGCTTACGGAGCCTCGCGGCGTGAATTTGACCGCGTTGCCGATCAGTCCGATCACCACCCGCCGAAGTTTGTCGGCATCGCCGACAAGTTCGGGCGGGAATTTCTCGTCGATCCGAACATCCAGTTCCACCCCGGAGGCTTCCGCCTGAACGGAAAAATTCCCGACCGCTTCTTCCAGCAGCAAACGGACGTCGAAAGACTGCTTCAAGAAACGGGCCGCCCCGTTCTCGGCCGCATTAAAGTCGAGAATCCGGTCGACCACTCCCTGCAGACCGAGGGCGCTGAGCCGAAGCACTTCCATATACTCCTGCTGTTCTTCCGTCATTCCTGTTCCGTCCATCAGCTCCGTCATGCCGAGCACGCCGTTAAGCGGGGTCCGGATTTCGTGACTCATCAGACTCAGGAATTTCGCTTTTTCGGCGAGTCCCCGCTGCGTTTCGTTTTTTTGGCGGACGATTTCATCGCGGCTGGTCACATCCCGGAACACGACGACGGCTCCGGCGGAACTCCCGTTTTCGAACAGCGGATTCACCTGATATTCGACCAGAAAGCTCGTACCGTCTTTGCGCCAGAATACTTCGCCTTCGACCCTACAGGGCACCCCTTCGCGCATGGAACGGTGAATCGGACATTCTTCCAGGGGATAAGGGCTGCCATCCGAACGGCTGTGATGAATGAGATCGTGATTGTACATATTACGGAACTCTTCGATTTCGTATCCGAGCATCCGGGCTCCCGCCTGATTGACGAACACCGAACGGCCTTCCCGGTTGATTTCGTAAATGCCTTCCTTAACCGCGTTCAAGATCGAAGTATACTGCTCGGTCAGTTCCCGGCTGCGCTGCATTTGTCTTTTCCATTCCGTGATGTCGAGCGCAATCATATAGACGCCAAGAACTTCGCCGTCGACTACGATCGGAAGAACGGTCAGATTCACATCGATCCGCTGTCCGTCTTTGCCCAGCAGCCGCGTCTCGAAATTGCCGGAACTGCCTTTCAGGGCCCGGTCAAACCGCACTCGCAGCATCTCGGCGGTTTCGGACGGGAACAAAAGCGCATACGATTGTCCCGACAGCTCCACATCCGCATAACCGGTCATGGCTTCCAGGTTCGGATTGACGGACAGACAGCAGCCTTCGGGATCAAAAGACAGCACGCCGGCCGGATTGTACTCGAACAGCGAACGGTACAGCCTTTCCTGCTCCCTCAATTTCCGGTTTTTCTCTTCTTCTTCCGTGATGTCCCTCGCAATACCGTAAATACCGACCCGGCAGCCGTTCTGCTCGATCGGCACATAAGTCACCGCCAGAAGCAGCGGGCTGCCGTTCTTGCGGATCAGTTTCAGCGTGAATTCCTGCCGTCTCTCTTCCTTCATTTCCATCCGGCGCGCTATGCTCTGCTGATGTTCCCCTTCCTGATAAAGATCGCGCAGATCCATCGATCGCAGTTCAGCCAGCGTATATCCAATCATGCGTTCGGTCGCCGGATTCGCATAGATTAATTCTCCCGCCATGTTCATCACATAGATGGCATCGGGATGATAGACAAACAGCGGACGATAAATATCGTTTTCCGCAAACGTTTCTCCAAACAAACCAAGTGAGTTTTTCAAGGCGGACTCCCTTTCGTTTCTCTCATATCGCTGCCTATATACCCGTATATTATCTCAAATTTCTTGCAAAATACAGAGTTCGAGAAAACCGCTCCTTTCTTTTCTTCGCTCTTCCGGGCCGGATGCGTCATTTTAGCTTGCTTGTTGTTATATAGAAATAGCGCGGCCTTGCAAGCGGCCGGTCGGCAAAAGGAAGGATGAACGGCAATGAACAACGAAGAATCATGGACGACCCACCGCAGCGGTACGATCATGCGGGGATCTTCACCGGGAAGACCTGCCTCCAACAAGCGGCCAAAAAGCGGCAGCCGCCGCAGCTTTTCTTTTTCCCGGGGCAGGATCCTGAAGATCTTCCTTGCCTTGTGTGTGCTGTGGCTGCTGGCCGTCGTCTTGTACCAGATGAACAAACCGCTGCCGGCCGGCATTTCGTACGAGAGTCCCGTTTATCGGACGGACCGCGTCGACTTTCTGTACGATCTGACTTACCCGGCAAAAACAAGCGAATTCACCCAGGACAGGCAAATCTTCGATCGGACGATCGAGATGATCGGCGAAGCGGAACGTTTTATCGTCATCGATGTGTTCCTGTTCAACGACTATACCCACAAAGACCAGCAGTACCCGGAAGTCAGCGCCAAGCTGGCCCGTACGCTGATCGAACGCAAACAGGCGGTTCCCGACCTCGATATCGTGTTTATCACGGATGAGGTCAATACCAACTACGGCTCGGCTCCGAATGCCCTTTTGGAACGTCTCAAAAAAGCCGGTATCCGGGTCGTCATGACCGATGTGGATCCGCTGCGCGATTCGACTCCCCTGTATTCGGCGGTATGGCGGACCTTCTTCCAATGGTTCGGCCAGTCGGGCGAAGGACGCATTCCCAATCTGATGGCAAGCGGCGGACCGGATATCACCCTGCGTTCTTATTTGAAGCTGCTGAACGTGAAAGCCAACCACCGCAAAGCCTTTATTACGGAAAAAGGAGCCCTTGTCTCGAGCGGCAACATCCACGATGCAAGCGCCTACCACTCCAATGTCGCGCTTGAAGTCAGCGGTCCGATCATCGGCGATATGCTGCAGGCGGAGCAGGCCGTTCTCGATCTGTCGGGCGGCGGCACGCTTCCGGCTTATCCGGCGGACGACGCCGAAGAAACGCAGGGACAATATGCGGTCCAGTATCTGACGGAAGGAAAAGTCTATGACCGTCTGCTCAAAGAGATCGGCAGCGCTTCTTCCGGCGATACGGTCTGGATGGGCATGTTCTATCTCGCGGACAAAAAAGTGATCCAGGAATTGAGCGCAGCGGCCGATCGCGGTGCCAAAGTGCGGCTGGTACTCGATCCCAACGAAAATGCGTTCGGACGCGACAAAATCGGCATTCCGAACCGGCCGGTTGCCGCACAGCTCCACGACGAGGCGCCGGGCAAGATCGAAATCCGCTGGTACAACACGACCAAAGAGCAATACCACACGAAGATGCTCTTCGTGCAGCGACAAAACGGAGACAGCAGCGTGCTGGCCGGTTCGACCAACTTCACGCCGCGCAATCTCAAAGATTACAATCTGGAGAACGATCTGTTCGTCGAAGGCGCGGCGGACAGCGAAATGATCGGCGAAGTGCAAGGTTACTTCGAGCGGATCTGGACCAATGACGGCGCCGCCTACACCCTTGATCTGGAAGAACACCTGGAAGCGACGACATGGCTCAAGGATATCGTGTACCGCATTCAGATGAGATTGGGCTTTACGACCTTCTGATCCGCCAACCGAATCCGATCCCGCACAAAAAAAGGTCCGCAGCAAAAAGGCAGGGCGAAATTCTCGCCCTGCCTTTTTGCTGCGGATTCGAAAGGGAACGGCATCCTTCTCTTCGGTCCCCGTAAGATCAGGATTTGAGATGCTTATCGAAGAAACTTCCGACTTTGTCCAGAACATCGCTGCGGGTCAGCATCTCGGCGGTCGAATGACCCGTACCTTCGAGAATACAAAACTCCGAAGCGGCGCCCGAAGCGGTCAGCGCATCGTGGAGCAGTTGGCTCTGGCGCAGCGGAACGGTCGTATCCGCGTCTCCGTGCATAATCAGGAACGGCGGCACTTCACGGCCGTCGAGATAAGGGATCGGACTTGTGCTGCGGGCAAGTTCGGGCTTCATTCGGATTGTGCCGCCGAGCATCATGGCCATAACCGGCATATGGAACTCGCTCTGGAAATCCAGTTCGATATCGATCGGCCCGCTGAAATCTACCACCGCCTGGACACGGGTAGACTGCTGCAGGTGATCGGCCGTTTCGAATTCCGGCGAACCGCCCGTTACGCCGAGCAGCGCAGCCAGCTGTCCGCCTGCGGAATGGCCCCATACGCCGAAGCGAGCGGCATCGATTCCGTATTTATCGGCATTGGCGCGCAGGAAACGCACAGCGCTCTTCGCATCTTCGATCTGTGCCGGGAAGCGGGCTTCGTGCGCAAGGCGGTATTCGATCGCGGCGACGGCGTAGCCCTGCTCCGCAAAGCGGACCAACTGAGGCAGATTGCGGGCCGAGTTGCAGCTCACCCAGGCACCTCCGACGATCCATACAATCAGGGGAACAGGATGATCGGCAGCCGGCAGCAGCAGGTTCAAACTGAGCGACTTGCCGCCCGCAAACTGTGCGAACTGCACGTCCGGAACAAGCCGGACAAACGGACGGTCGGCGCGAGCCGCCGACCAGGTTTCTTGTGTATTCATAGGGACTCTCTCCGTTTCCGTGAAAAGTTTTCAATATGTTCATCATAACATACGTTCGGCAAATAGATAAAACGGCTAACGATTCGCTGCGTTCCGTACGCCGGACTGCAAGCTTACCCAAATCGAAAGAAACGCCTCCCGCTTGAAGCGGGAGGCGTTTCGCACAATCGTCGGCTTGGGACGGGAGGCCGGCTCATTCTTGTTCAAGCCGCCTGTTGAGACAGACGATTCGGTCCGATCTCTTTCGTCTGCTGACGGGAAATCACGAACAGGACCGACCAGATCAAGATAAATCCGACGATTTGAGCCGCGGTTACGACTTCGCCGCCGTACAGCCAGTTGACCAGTACCCCGACCATCGGGAAGCTCAGTTCGGCCAGGGTGGCGACCGACGCTTTGGTTGTTTTGAGGCCTTTGTAATAAGCCAGCAGGCTGAGCAGCCCCGGCAGCAGGGCCTGGAGCAGCAGGTTTACGCCGACAAGCGTCAGCGCAATGCCGCCGGCGGGCAGTGCCCAAGCGGCGCCTTCACCGGCCGTGATCGCCAGCAGCAACGGCAGAGCGAGAATGAAGCGCAGCGAGGTTACCGTCTCATATTTCAGCTTGCCGACCATGAAGCGGCCCATAACCGTCGATCCGCCCCAGAGAGCGGCTGCTCCCAGCGCAAGCAGACTGCCCAGCTGGAAAAACTCGCCGGCATGACCGACCGGGAAAGTAAAGCCGAAAGTCAGCAGATAGGTTCCCGCCAGTGCGACCAGGAACAGCGGACCGAAGCGGCGAGGCAGCGCTTCTTTAAGCATAAAGTGCGCCAGGATGATCGCGAACAGCGGCTGGAGTTTTTGCAGCAGCAGCACTGTATTAAACGCGCCTCCGGCATATTGAAGCGCAAGCGTAAACATCAGCGTGGCGAGGGCCGAACCTCCCCAGGAGATAAACAGCAGAGCGCCGACATGCCGCAGACCCAGGCCTTTCAATTCCGAACGGTTTTTCCACAGAATCGGAGCCACGAACAGCGCAATCACCACATGCTCGAGCAGTACGATCTGCGAAGAGGTCATCGATTCCAGCAGCAGAATCCGGAACAGCGGATCGACGCCCCACAGCGCCGCTCCCAATACAATTAGCCAGAAGCCGCTTCCGGCTCTGGAAAAGAACGATCCGTTCCCTCCTGTGCTTGCTTGAGTAAAGTCGTTACGATTGGCGGTTTTCATTTCCCTAGTCTCCTCATCCGAATAAGGGGGATCCCGTGCGCAAAAAGCCCCGAAGCCGGAAGTTCCGGCGTTCGGGGCGGTTTTTACGTCAATCGAAGGGTCGAGCGGCAGGTCAAATACGAAGCGGTAGCCTGCGGCAGATTCCATAAATAAACCTGCAGTCGGCTCGCACCGGCATGTCTGCGCTTGATCTTCTCCCATCCGGACTGTACCGTCGGCTCTGGATTTTCACCAGATCAGTCCGGCAGCGTCTTCGAGAAGACACGGCCGGAGTCGCGGGCTCGGTTCGCAGAAGCGAACATTACCGCCGGTCGGGAATTTCACCCTACCCCGAAGATCCTTTATTCATTTGTTTTTATATTCTTATTTTAAACCATTTTCGCGTCCGTACACGTGAAATCCGTCACAATATTTCGACGCTGCCGAATTTTCTGCAAATCGTCAGGATTCTCGGTAGCATTTCGTGAAATTTCACAAGTATCGCTTTTTTATTTCTAAAATTATCATAAACGATCATTAACATTTTTACAAGCTGCTGAATAAAATAAAGTTAGTTCTGTATTACGCCTCCATAAAAGCTCCTGCTTACTCGGTTTCCGGTTCCCACGGATAACGGGAGGTCAGGAACTCCGCCAACGCCCGGCTTGCTTCGCGGCGCTGTTTGCGCATCTTCGCGCGCTCCGGTGCGCTCTCGTGGAGTTTGCGTTCTTCCTCTGTCTCCGGGTACACCTGGGCGGTCTCGATCTTGCGTCCATGATCGTCCATCGCTACGAAAGTCAGGAATGCCGTAGCTGCAATTTGTCTTTCCCCGCTTTTCAGATCTTCGCGAATTACTTTGACGAACGTTTCCATGGAGCTGCGGCCGGTCCAGGTCACGAACGATTCCAGCGTTACGGAATCGGTCATATAGATCGGGTACAAAAAGTCGACGGAGTCCGTTGAAGCGGTAATGGTATTCGCGCGCGAAAGTTTGGCTGCGGCAATCGAGGCAATATCGTCGATATAGGCCATCAGCTTTCCGCCGAACAAGGTATGGTAGCTGTTGACGTCGGTCGGGAAGACACGGGCCATTTTGTAGCTGCGTGTGGTTCGAATCGGGATAGGCTCCATTTGGCACTGCACTTCCTTTGTCTCGTTGTAGAATCTCGTGCGTTCATTATACGCCCGGTCCGCTTGAAGGAACAAGCTTGGGGCCGAACGGTTTCTCTGGAGGACGCAAAAACCGCCGTCTCTGTGCGAGGCGGCGGTTCTTGGTATAGGGTGCGGGCCGAATCCCCGGAAACTTCCGGTGGGTTCGCGCCATTTTGTTTATGTTAACCCTGTTTGATAAAGTCGGCCATCGACTTGATCTCGACTTCTCCTGCCGCACCGTGTTCCAAAGTGCCGTCTTCCCGGCGGGATCGGAACTCGACGATTGCGGTTTTGCCCGGAACGAGATCGAAGTAGTTGTCGCTGAACACGCCTTCCTGCTCGGCCGACAGCCAGACCTGCTTGGCCAATACGTCCGTTTCAAGCGAGATCGTAGTGCGGCCTTCGCCGTCTTCCGTACGAACCGCACGGATATGGGGAACGGACAGTTCGATTTCCCGGGCCGACACGAAGTAATGCGTCCGCTGATCCAGGATACGTCCTCCCTGCTCCAATTCGGCCAGAAGTACCGTACGTCCCGGTGTTTCACCGCCGAGCAGATCGGCCGCTTTGACCGAATAAATCAGTGACGCGCTGTTGGCGGACACTTCTACCGGCACCACCTGTTCCTGCCGTACATCGCCGTCGAAGCTCATGAGACGGAGTTTCAGCGATGCGGATTCGCCCTGCAGACCGTCGTTGAGAATATGGAAATTTACGTCTTCGCCGTTCGTCCCGTCGATCGAGACGGACAAGTCGCGGAAGCTGCGGCGTGCATAATAATGCAGAGCTTTCCAGCGTCCGTAATAATCGATACCCGACCACGAAGCGACCGGCCAGCTGTCGTTCATCTGCCAGTATAAGGTGCCCATGCAGTACGGCATGCTGCGGCGGTGCGCTTCGATCGCCGACTTCATCGCTTCGGCCTGCAGCACCTGGCTCATATACAGGAACGAGACGAAGTCTTTCGGCTCCGGCAGATACTTGTCCATATATTCTTTGATCAGGAAGTTGCCGCGTCCGTTTTTCTGATGCGCCAGCATAATCTTCGAATCAAGCTGCAGCGCATCTTCCGGCGCATACTGCAGAACCGATTTGTGTTCGGGGAACGATTGGAAACCGTATTCGCTCATGAAACGGCCGATATGCTTGTTGTAATTTTCGAACGGTTCGGAATTGTGCCATACGCCCCAGTAATGAATATCGCCTTCCGATGTACCCGGATGCGCATGCTGGTTCTCGTCGCCTGTCAGCGAGACGAGCGGCGACGACGGCCAGTATTCGGCTCCCGGTGCAAGCTTCGAGATCGCGTTTGGCAGCAGACGGTGGAAGATCGCTTCATAATCCGCCCAAATGCTGTTTTGCTGTTCTTGGGTATAGTCTTTTTTCCAGCCCCAGCCGCCGTCCGGAAGATAGTGCGCCCATGCCGAGTCGATCTCGTTGTTGCCGCACCACAGTACAATACTGGCATGGTTGCGCAGACGGCGAAGATTGTCTTCGGCTTCGTGACGGACACTTTCGAGGAAGTCTTCGTCGCCCGGGTACATGCTGCAGGCAAACATGAAATCCTGCCAGACCATAATGCCGTACTCGTCGCAGAGTTCGTAGAAAGCATCTTCTTCATAAATGCCCCCGCCCCAGACGCGCAGCATATTCATATTCGCTTCGGCCGCCGATACGATCTCGTACCGGTAGCGCTCCCGCGTCACGTCCGTTTCGAAGTTGTCGTTCGGAATATGGTTGGCGCCTTTGGCGAATACCGGCACGCCGTTCAGTTCAATGTAGAACGAAGCACCCGCGCCGTCTTGCTCGCGCTTCAACTTGACGCTGCGCAGACCGGTACGCACGCTTTTGGAAGCGCTGACCGATTCGCCTTCGAAGATTTCGGCGGTAAAGGTATACAGATTCGCTTCGCCAAGACCTCTCGACCACCACAGCTTCGGATCGTTCAGTTCGAACTCCAGGCGCACGCTGTTGTCGCCGAGGCGGATCGCTTCCGTGCTCTCGGCTTCGAATCCTTCGGCGGAAATGCGTACGCGTCCTTCGAAATCGCGGTCCGATTCGATCGTCAGCACAGCCGTCAGTTTGGCTGTGGACGCCGCAACTTCGTTCTGACGGATAAACAGATCCGTGATCCTCAGTCCCGTCCAGGCTTCGAGCCGCACGGCACGCCAGATCCCGCTTGTCACAAAGCGCGGGCCCCAATCCCAACCGTAATGGTAAGGCGCTTTGCGCGCAAACACGCTGACGCGTTTGTCGCCGAGTCCGCCGAGTTCCGATTGGTCATTGGCTGCCGGAAGCGCGTAGCCCAATTTCTCGAGCTTGGGCAGGTCTTCGTTGATCGGCGAACGGAATTTGATCCGCAGACGGTTCTCTCCGTCTTTCAAGTGGGTCTTTACAGGCACCTGCCAAATGCGGAACATGTTGTCGGCCGACAAGATACGCTGGCCGTTCAGCTCGACGTCCGCGTACGTATCCAATCCGTCGAACACCAGACCGATATGATCCTGGCGAAGCAGATCGCCCGGGACCGTAAATACCGTTTCGTATTCCCAATCGCGCTTGTCGATCCACTGCAGGTCGTGCTCGTTCGTTCCATAATAAGGATCCGGAATCTTGGCGTTCCGGTACAAATCGCTGTGTACGCAGCCCGGCACGGCTGCAGGCAGCCATTCATTTTCCCCGACTGCCCTAAAGGTCCATTCATTCAAATCCCATTTGATTTCGTTCAAGTCGCCTTCCTCCAATACCAAAGTGTAACCGCTTTTAATCTCACCATCACCGTATCATTCTCCGTGCCGAAATTCAATAAATTCCTGTTTTTTTATTTAATTTTTATTTTTTTAGCAAAACAAAATTAGGTATAATTATTTTGTTAGTATTTGTTTTCATGCACAAAAAAGCCGATCTCCGCCGTATAACAGGCAGAAAATCGGCTTGAACGTAAAACGTACGGCTGTCTCGACGGATACGGAAACCTACAGCGCCGCAGCGCGGACCTCGGCCGTCGTGCATCGCACCACAAGATTCGAAGGCTCTGTGACAACCGGCGGCAGGAAATCGGTATTCTCGATCATCGTAATCAGCGTCTCGATCGCGTGCGAACCGATCGAGCGGATATTCTGATTGATCGTGGTCAGCGCCGGACTATAGATTTCCGCATAATGCGTATTGTCGAAGCCGACTACGGAAATATCTTCGGGCACGGACAAGCCGCTGCGGTGAATAACATTGATCGCGCCTATCGCCATCATATCCGACGTACAGACGACTGCGGTCGGACGCTCGGCCAGCTCCAGCAGTTCGGCCATCGCCCGCGCACCGCCTTCCATCGAATAGTCGCTCTCTTTGACGTACGCATCCGGAACCTGCAGCTTGCGGGATCCCATCCCTTCCACATAGCCTTCGTGCCGCAGCACGCCTACCGCGTTGTCCATCTCCCCCGAGATGAACGCGATACGCGAATGTCCCAGCTCCGCCAGATGCGCAACGGCCTGCATCGTTCCCGCCTTGTTCTCCGTCGTGATGTAGCCGGCGCGGCGGCCGCGAATATCGGCATCGACGAACATTGTCGGAATATCGGAATCCAGCAGCTCTTCCAGATGCGGATCGTCCCGGTCGACACCGAAGCCGACCACGCCGTCGACATTACGGCTTAGGCAGTGTTCCACGAACGAATAGTTGTCGTCGTTGAAACGCGTCGAGAGCAGAACCAGATCGTAGCCGCTGTTTTGCAGCGCCGTCTTGATTCCTTCCAGCAGTTCCGTGACGAACGGATTCGTAAACGGCGTCGTGACGAACACGCCAACCGTCCAGGAACGGCCTTTGACCAGTCCTCTTGCGGCAACGTTCGGATGGTATTTAAGCCTTTTGATCGTTTGGCTTACTTTTTTGCGCGTTTTGTCGCTGACGTCCGGATAATTGTTAATGACCTTGGAAACGGTTGCGACCGACACTCCCGCTTCTTTGGCCACGTCGTGGATCGAAGCCATTGTTTTACCTCCTTTCCGGCCGGATTCTGCATTTTGCGATTGTCCGGCCGGAAACCCATGTTTTTTCCTTCTATTATATATAGGTGTCGTTTGCGCGACAAGCTTTTTTGCCAGACCGCTTTTTTAAGAGTATGATAAGATATTGAATTTACGCGATCTGCGAATCAAAAGGAGTCTCCATCATGGCCGTAAAATATGAAACCGAGCTGTATCCGCCGCTTAAAGCTTTTTTCGAGCAGCGGGGATATGCCGTCAAGAGCGAGGTACGCCACTGCGACCTGCTGGGCTATCGCGACGGCGAAGCACGGCCGCTCATCGTCGAGATGAAAAAAACATTCACCCTCGAACTGCTGCTCCAGGGCGCCGACCGTCAGCGTACCGGCGGACTCGTCTATCTGGCAGTCGAACGCAACCGAACAAAAAAAGGAGCCCACAACCAGCGCTTCGGCGATCTTGCGCTGCTGTGTTCAAGACTTGGCATCGGGCTGCTGACCGTGACGTTCTACAAGACCAAGGCTCCCTTTGTTGAAATGCTGTGCGAAGCGGGCGAATCCAAAACCGGAAAAAACGGCACACGCGCCAAGCGGCTGAAAGCGGAATTCGATGCACGCAGCGGCGACCACAATATCGGCGGTTCCAGCAAACGCAAGCTGGTAACGGCCTACCGGGAAAATGCGCTGAAAGTCGCACGCCAGCTGTGGATGTTCGGCGAAGCTTCTCCCCTGATGCTTAAAGAAGCAAGCGGAGTCGGCAAAGCGGCCCTGCTGCTGCGCGACAATCATTACGGCTGGTTCGAGCGGGTCTCCCGCGGGCGCTATAAGCTGACCGAAGCCGGCAGTGCCGCCCTGAACGAATATGCGTCCGTGATCTCCGCTTGGCCGGAACTTCCCGAAAAAGCATGAAGAATTCGGCGTGAAAATTGAAAACTTTGCTTGAAAATGTACGAAACGGCTTTTGCGAAATAAAACCCCGCATGTTAGAATGAAAGCTGAAATTCGGGCCGGAGGCCCTTTTCCAAATCTGCAATGAGGTGATTGTAATGAAGGCTTCAACGGGACCTACCTCCAGCACGTCCCGCAGCACGAAAAAGGACAGGCTTCCCGTCAGATGGTTTCTGCTGGCCTGGATCGTGCTGATCGGCCTGTTTGTCTATGCCGCCTACGAATACAGCCAACGGCTCCAGGCACAGACCCTGACTGCCCTGCAAGCCCAAACGCAGGCCCAGATGGCCGATCTGCGCGCCGATTACGAGAAGCGGTTCACCGAGCTTAACGGACAGATGACGGCGCTGCAGGGCAAAGTAGACTCGTTCAACGAGCTGCTGACGTTCACCAAAGACAATGCGAACAGCAAGACGGACAACAGCAACAAGCTTTATACGCAGCTGAACGAGGTCAAGAGCCAGCTCGGCGAGCTCCAGAAGAAAATGGACCTGTTGAAATGACAAGAGTCCAGCGGGTAAACCGCTTCTTTCTGATGCTGGCCGCCCCGGTCATTGGCCTGATGCTCTGTCTGCTGCTGTTCCCGCCCCAGCCTGCTCTGCTTTTGAATACGGACCTGTACAAAACGGACAAGAAACTCGATCCGTCTTCGGCCAGACTGCTTCAGGATCTGGACACGGCGGAAAAAAAAGCCAAGTCCACTTCGGCTTCGCTGAAAAAAACGATGAATCTGTACAATCGAACGACGCAGACCATGTCTTCGATCGTACAGAAAGCCTCGATCCAGGCACAGCGTCCGGAAAACATTTACGACAAACGGATCCGTTCCAAGCTGGGACGTCCCGTTGAGACGGTCGACAGCGAGAAGATCCGGATCGAACTCTTCCGGGTCAATGCCGTAACCTATAAAGGCTATGCCATGAAAGTCAAACTGAAAGATCCGTCCGCCATGCGGATGAGTCTGGCCGGTGAAGCGCTCGGAAGCTCGGAGACGACGCTCAAAGCCGTTCAGAGGCACGGTGCGGTCGCCGGGATCAACGCCGGCGGCTTCGCCGATCAGGACGGCAAACGTTATCCGCTGAGTACGACCGTCATGGACGGCGAATATCTGACCGGCTTCCAGTCGAGCTTCAAAGAGCTGTATTTCGTTGGTCTGAACGATTCGGGCAAACTGATCGGAGGCCAATTCAACCGTCAGAACGAACTTGACCGGCTTCAGCCGCAGTTCGGCGCTTCTTTTGTCCCGATCCTGCTCAAAGACGGCCGCAAAACGGCTATACCCGCCAAATGGAAATCGGCCCCCAAGCGGGCCCCTCGCACCATCATCGGCAGCTACAAAGACGATCAGCTGATCGTTTTCGTCATTGACGGTTATAACGAAGCGGGCGGTTCCGGCGCTACGCTGGAAGAGATCCAGGGCCAGCTGTACAAGATCGGAGTCGTCAATGCCTACAATCTCGACGGCGGGGGTTCTTCTTCGCTCGTCATGAACGGCCGCGTCGTCAATCGTCCTTCGGACGGCATTCTGCGGCCCGTTCCGACAAGCTTTCTGTTCTTCGATTAACTCTCTTCAAACGGCGCGCAGCCCGACGAAAAAAAGAGCCCTAGGGCTCTTTTTTTGCGTGACCCGGACCCTCTTAATGTTGTTCAGCCGTGCTTGGGAAGCTGCATCATATCGGAGACACACGCTCCGCAGATGTAACGGTCCTTAAATTCGCTGACTTCATCGATCGAACCGCAGAACACGCATTTCGGACGGTACCGTTCCAAAATGATATGATCTCCCTGGACCAAAATTTCAACCGGATCGCCTTCGTTCATTTGGTATCTTTTTCTCAGCGATTTCGGGAGTACGATTCTTCCCAATTGGTCGACTTTCCGGACAACTCCAGCAGGTTTCATAATTGAAAACACCTCTTTTATTTTTAGTTTGCTGTTTCTGCCCCACCTGCAGAAATGATTCTGCAAACCCAAGATTACATATTCGAGGTTCAATCAAGAATTCCTTCTTTACGGATAAAAAAAGAAACGTTGGTTAATTATCGGTTTTTTGTCTAATCAGGCAATCAGCCGATTTCAGAGGAAATCTCTTGATAAACTTCCTACTCCATACCGGGAAATTCAAGCTGGCGCAGTGCTTCGTAGAGCATGATCGCAACCGAATTGGACAAATTCAACGAACGGACATGTTCGGTTCTCATCGGCAGCCGAATCGAGGTTTCGGGATTCGCTTCGATAAGTTCGGGCGGAAGCCCTTTGGTTTCTTTGCCGAACACTAGGAAATCTCCGTCGCGGAACGAAACGTCGCTGTAGCGCTTGGTTGCTTTGGTTGTCGCGTAGAAAAAGCGGCCTTCCGGATACTTCTCGCGAAGTTCCGCAAACGAGTCGTGATACTCCAGCTTGACGGACGGCCAGTAGTCGAGTCCGGCCCGCTTCAGCGAAGCATCATCGGTTCGAAAGCCTAGGGGACGAACCAGATGCAGATGGGTATCCGTAGCCGCGCAGGTTCTGGAAATATTGCCGGTGTTTGCCGGAATTTCGGGTTCCACCAGCACGATATGCAGTGCCATAAAGGTTGATTCACTCCGTTTCTGGGAAATGGGGCGAAAGAGGTCCGCGCAAACGGGCCTCCACGCGCAGAAGAGCCGCCCGAAGTCGGGCGGCTCTTTCCGTCTCTTCTGCTTCTATAGTACCCGAATTGCCTGCTTAAGGGAAGAACGGCGCCCTGACTTCCGAAGAACCGGAGCCGTTCCGGAAACGCACGGCATGAGGAACGCCTGCAGGCATTCCCGGCGTCAACCGTTGCGTTTGGCGAAGTCTCCCATGAAGTCGACCAGCGCCGCGACGCTTTCATGCGGAACGGCATTGTAGATCGAAGCGCGCAGACCGCCTACGCTGCGATGTCCTTTCAGACCCACAAAACCGTTCTGTTCGCTTTCTTTGGCAAAAGCTTTCTCCAGTTCTTCGGAGCCGAGTCGGAACGTGACGTTCATCAGCGAGCGGCTGCCGGTTTGGGCAACTCCGCTGTAGAATCCGCCGCTGTTATCGATCGTGTCGTACAGCAGATTCGCTTTGGCCCGGTTCTTGGCTTCGACGCCTTCCAGGCCGCCCTGCTCTTCGATCCAGCGCAGCGTTTGGTTGACCATGTAAATGGAGAAAGAAGGCGGCGTGTTGTACAGCGAATTGTTCGACAAATGCGTGCTGTAGCGGAAAACGGTCGGGATGCTCTTCGCTTCGGCCGACAGCAGCTCTTCCTTGGCGATCACAACGGTTACGCCGGAAGGACCGAGGTTCTTCTGGGCACCGGCATAGATCAGACCGAACTTTTCGATATCAAGCGGACGGCAGAAAATATCGCTGGACAGATCCGCGACCAGCGGCACGCCGCCGGTATCCGGATATTCGGCATACTGCACGCCTTCGATCGTCTCGTTGGACGTGATATGCAGATAAGCCGCATCTTCCCGGATCTCGATCTCGCCTTGCGTAGGCATACGGGTAAACTTGTCGCCTTCCGTCGAAGCGGCCGAATAAACCTCGCCGATCAGCTTCGCTTCTTTGGCGGCTTTGGAAGCCCAGCTTCCGCTCATGACGTAACCCGCTTGCCTGCCCGGAGTCAGCAGGTTCATCGGGATCATGGCGAACTGGGTGCTGGCTCCACCCTGCAGGAAGAGCGTCTTGTAACCGGACGGATTGCCCAGCAGCTTCAGCAGCCGTTCCTGTGCCTCGTTATGTACGCTCTCGTAGACCGCTCCGCGGTGAGACATTTCCATGATCGACATACCCGTTCCCTGAAATTCCACGAATTCCGCCTGCGCACGTTCAAGTACTTCAAGCGGCAGCGCCGCCGGTCCCGCGTTAAAGTTGTAAGCCCGTTTGCCCATGAATCGTTTGCCCCCTCAAGCCCTAATTTAGGGTTAATCATAACAGCAATCTAACATTACTTCAAGTAAAACCCCGACGCGACAAAGCGGTGATGAGGCATATTCCGCATTCTGTACGTTTTTCGCCATTTTTCGAACAATGTTCGGATTTAGCGTATTCCTGACCAAAACAAAAAAACCGGCTTCCGCTCTGATACAAAGCGGAAGCCGGTCGTCGAACAGCGAAAGGGGACTCTGTGATCGCCCGAAAAGCGATTAGCAGTCGTAGTACAGGCTGTATTCGTGCGGATGAACGCGAATCGCAACCTGTTTGGCTTCGGCGCGTTTGAACGCGATGTAATTCGCTACGAAGTCTTCCGAGAAGACGCCGCCTTCCGTCAGGAACGAGCTGTCCGCTTCGAGCGAATCAAGCGCTTCTTCCAGCGAAGCCGGAACACTGCGGATCTGCGATTTTTCTTCTTCCGGCAGGTCGTAGAGGTTTTTGTCGGCCGGGCCGTAACCGAGCTCGATCGGGTTGATCTTTTTCTTGATTCCGTCCAGGCCGGCCATCAGCATCGCCGAGAATGCGAGGTACGGATTAGCGGTGGAGTCCGGTGTACGGAACTCGACGCGGCAGCCTTTAGGCGTTACAGCGGCTACTGGAATACGCACGGCCGCGGAACGGTTGCCTTTCGAGAAGACCAGGTTAACCGGCGCTTCGTAACCCGGAACCAGACGTTTGAACGAGTTCGTGCTCGGGTTGGTCAGCGCGATCAGCGAAGGCGCATGGTAGAGCAGGCCGCCGATGTAGTGCAGCGCCATTTCACTCAGGTTGGCATAGCCGCCTTTTTCGTAGAACAGCGGATTGCCGTCTTTGAAGATCGATTGGTGAACGTGCATGCCGCTGCCGTTGTCGCCGAAGAGCGGTTTAGGCATAAACGTTGCCGTTTTGCCGTATTGGCGCGCCGTGTTGTGCACGATGTATTTGTATTTGAGCAGGTTGTCTGCCGTTTTCTTGAGCGTATCGAAACGGAAGTTGATCTCCGCTTGTCCCGCCGTCGCCACTTCGTGGTGGTGGCGTTCGATCACGAGGCCGGCTTCTTCAAGCAGACGGCACATTTCGCTGCGGATATCCTGCTGGCTGTCGACCGGAGCAACCGGCACGTAACCGCCTTTGACCGGCACTTTGAAGCCGAGGTTGCCCCCTTCTTCCGTACGGTTCGTATTCCAGCCCGCTTCTTCCGAATCGACATGGAACGAAGAGCTGTTCATGCCGCTGTGGTAGCGGACGTCGTCGAAAATAAAGAATTCGGATTCCGGTGCGAAGAAAGCTTCCGAACCTACGCCGCTTTCCTGAAGGAACGCTTCGGCTTTCTCGGCAATATTGCGCGGATCGCGGTCGTAACGTTCGCCGTCCGGCGTATGGATGTTGCACATGATGTTCAATGTCGGATGAGCGGTGAAAGCGTCGATGTATACCGATTCGGGATCCGGCATCATGACCATATCCGATTCTTCAATACCGCGGAAGCCCGGAATCGACGAACCGTCGAAAGCTACCCCGTTTTCAAACGTTTCTTCTTCAACCGCACTTGCAGGAACGGAGATGTGATGTGCTTTTCCCGACAGATCCACGAAACGGAAATCAACCCACTCGATGTTGTTCTCTTGAATAAGCTTCAATACTTTTTGTACCGACATGTCACTTTCCCCCCAAATTTCCGAACATTGAACGGATATGCGTTATGAAACGTTCATGCTCTTTTTTAGCTGTCGTCATTATAAAACGACGCAATTTAGCCGTCAAGACTCATGTTAGGTATTTTTTACGATAATGTGAGTTATGCTCACACTTTCGTGAAATTTAAAGCCGCTTATCAACAAAGCCCGACGTCGGCCGCAAACGGCGGCACGACGCGGGCTTGTTCGATTGTGCAAGATGGCGAAGCAGGCAGCGTTACAGGAACGCCGGCGTTCAAAATTTAGACGATCGCCCAATTTTTAAAAGACTCCGCTTCGGCCTTCGGCGTAGCGAAACTTTTGCCTACAATCGGGGAAAGCTGCTCCAAATCTTTGAGCAGTCCGGCGAACTGATCCGGGAACAGCGACTGCACGCCGTCGCCCGTCATGGAATTGTCGGGATCGGTATGCATTTCGATAATCAGGCCGTCCGCACCGGCGGCAACGGAAGCTTTGGCCATCGGTTCCACCAATTCGCGGCGGCCGGTCCCGTGGCTCGGATCGGAAATAACCGGCAGATGGCTGAGGCTTTGCAAGGCGGGAATCGCCGCCAGATCAAGCGTGTTGCGTGTGTACGGTTCGAACGTGCGGATTCCGCGCTCGCACAGCATCACGTCGGGGTTGCCTCCGGCGAGGATGTATTCGGCCGCATTGAGCAGTTCGTCGTAGGTCGAGCTGAAACCGCGTTTGAGCAGGACGGGCCGTCCGCAGGTTCCCAGCTTGCGCAGCAGATCGAAATTCTGCATATTCCGTGTGCCGATCTGCAGAATGTCCGCGTATTCCGCGCAGATATCGACATACTCCGGCGTCATGACTTCCGTAATGGTCAGCAGACCGTGCTTCTTGCCCGCTTCGGCCATCATGATCAGACCTTCCACACCGACGCCCTGGAAGCTGTAAGGGCCGGTACGCGGCTTGAACGCGCCTCCGCGCAGCACCTGGCCGCCCGCGGCTTTGACCAGACGGGCAATCTCATCGATCTGCTCCGGCGATTCGACCGCGCACGGTCCGCCCATGACAACCAGCTCTCCGCCGCCGATCTTGACGTCGCCGATCCGGATGACCGTATCTTCCGGATGGAAATCGCGGCTGGCCAGCTTGTACGACTTGGAAATCTTCACGACGTCTTCCACGCCTTTCATCTGACGCAGATGCTCGGCCAGTCTCGGCTCGGCTTTGCCGATCAGGCCTACAACGGTACGGTCGGCTCCTCTCGACAGGTGAACGGTCAAGCCTTCTTTCTCGATAACGCGAATGACTTCCTGCAGCTGCTCCTCCGGAGCTTGATTCGATAAAATAGCGATCATGGGATCTCTTCCTTTCGATATGGGAATGGGAACCGGGTCCCTTTTGGCTTTGGACGATAACTTCTTTCTCGCTTAGACGCTTCTATGCTTTTAGGCTTTTAATCACTAAAGCAATATTAACAAAAAAATAGCCCTTCGTCAACCCGAAGAGCAAAGAAACGAGCTCGGTTTTCAGATGCCGAATACTCCCCCCACTGCCGATCGCACAGCCGCCGCTCCGTCTAGGCTTTTTGTTTCGGTTTGTGCCGCATGCCGTACACGCCGCCGATCGCTCCGAACAAAACGGCCGTAACGGGAAATACCAACCAGTTCACATCCCAGCGTTCATACCCGAATCCGCTGACCAGGAAGACGATCAGCGCGAGCGGCCATACAACGGCGGCAATCCGGCCGATCACCCGGTTCTCTTCCTTTTTCTCGGGTGTATATTCGCCAAGTTGAAGCAGCTTCTGGTACCCTGCCTCAATACCGCCGGAGTACACGAACAGGAAGATGACGATGCCGAGCAGCGCCAGCATGACCGCCGCCCCGTACGGGGTCTGGCTTTCTCCGCGCACAGCCGCAACCAATACCGCTGCCGGCGACACTGTCCCCAGACAAGCGGCCGTCACAATCGAACGGACGCGTACCGGGCGAAATGTCTCCTTGCGCCGTTCGACATTCGCCCGGGTCCCCGCGGAAAGCTCGAAGTCTTCGCCCAGCACCCGGTACTTTTCTTTGCCGCTTCCGCTTGCGATAAACAGTCCGATCGCGGGCACCCCCAGCACAAATGCCGCAATCACCGCCAACAGATAGCCCGTATTTTCCGATATCCCGCCCAATACGCCGTTTTCGTTCCATGCCGCAATCAGAACCATGGCAGCGACGCCAAACAAAACGAGCAGCCAGCCCAGTGCCTGAAGCCGCGAAGAGCGTCTGACGACCGTTTCATAGCCCTGTACCGTTTCTTCTGTCAGCACAGGGATATTCCCGCTTGCAGCGGAAGGTACAATCCCCAACTCGTCCATCAGTTCGTCGATGCTGCCGAATTCCGAGATGACGATCCCGATCGCTTCATGCTCCGATTTGCCGTCCCGCTTCAATTCTTCGTATTTGTCCTCCATCGTATCGAGCATCTCGCGTTTCAAAGCCAGTACTTGATCGCTGCGCGGCCATGCGGCAAATAAACTGTCCAGATAGGCTTTTAATACGTCCATCGTCTTCACTACTCCTTTATGAATGTATTGACGACTTCCTGCGTGAGCTGCCACTCGATGCATTTTTCCCGGTAATAAGCCCGACCTTCTTCCGTAATCCGGTAATAGGTACGCCGCTTGCCCGCTTCTCCGTCCTTGTGAAAAGAAGAGATACAACCGTTTTTCTCCAGACGCGTAAAAGCCGAATAAAGAGTCGTCTCTTTCATCACATACTTTTCTTGCGACAATCTGCGGATATTTTTCGAGATTTCGTAGCCGTACGATTCTCCCTCCAGCAGCATATACAAAATCATCGTATCGTTGTATCCCCGGATGACGTCGCTGCTAATCAACGGTTTCCCTCCTTACTATTTCGCTCAATCGATTTTACTTCATCTGTCGTAGTATTGGGTTGGTTTCAATGTATCACGATTACTACGACAGGTAAAGTAGTTTGATTCGAAAAAACCGGACTTGTCCTTGAGAGAAATATTCTGACCTCTATCACTACGCAAAAAAAGCGAAGAACGCGCCTGTAGGCGGTTCTCCGCATCCGATATCCGAGTCTGTGATCCGGTTCTTATTGAATATCTTTGTCGTACTGCAAATAGACGACCTGCGTTTGCAGATATTCGTTCAGGCCGTGCTTGCCGTCCGCTCCGCCGATCCCCGATTTGCGCCAGCCGGCATGGAAGCCCTGCATCGCCTCGAAATTTTCGCGGTTGATGTAGGTCTCTCCGTATTTCAGACGTTTGACCACTTTCATCGCCACATTGAGATTCTGCGTATACAGCGAAGAGGTCAGGCCGAATTCGCTGTCGTTGGCAAGCGCAATCGCTTCGTCCAGGGTCTTGAACGATACGATCGGGATGACCGGTCCGAAAATCTCTTCCTGAATGATCTCCATATCGTTGGTCGCATCTCCGATAACGGTCGGCTCGTAGAAGCTGCCTTTGCCTTCGACTTTTTTGCCGCCGAGCAGCAGTTTCGCGCCCTGCTGCACCGCGCGGTCGACTTTGGCCTGAACCGAGTTCTGCGCTTCCTTGTTGATCAGGGGACCCATCTGGATCTCGTTATTCTGCAGAGGATCGCCGTATTTGACCGCCTTCATCGCTTCGACAAGCCGGCTTGTAAACTCTTCCTTGATCTCCTCGTGCACATAGACGCGCTCGGCGCAGTTGCATACCTGACCGGTGTTGATGACCCGCGAATCGACGACCGCCTTGACCGCAAGGTCCAGATCCGCGTCTTTGTGCACGATTGCCGGCGCTTTGCCGCCAAGCTCCAGGCTGACTTTGATAATGTTCCCGGCGGCGGCTTCCATGACTTTCTGTCCGGCAGGCACGCTGCCCGTCAGACTGACCATACCCACCTTCGGGTTGCTGGCAAGTTCGCTGCCGACTTCTCCGCCGCGTCCCGTCACCAGATTGAACACGCCTTTCGGAAGACCGGCTTTATCCGCAATTTTCGCAAAAGCGATCGCATTGTTCGGGGACTCGACGCTGGGTTTGACCACAATCGTATTGCCCGTAATCAGAGCCGGTGCCATCTTGCGGGCAATCAGGAAAAACGGGAAGTTCCACGGCAGAATGCCGGTCGTGACCCCGATCGCTCTTTTGAATACGAAAATGTGCTCGTTGTCGCGGTCGCTCTGAACGATCTCGCCTTCGTAACGCCGCGCCCATTCCGCCATATAATCCATATAATCCGCCGTGAAGTTGACCTCCACCGTCGACAGCTCGAGCGTCTTGCCCACTTCTTCGGAAATCAGCCGTGCAATTTCTTCCGCCTGCTCGCGAATGCCGGCCGCGATCCGGTGCAGATAGACTCCGCGTTCCACGGCCGGCGTTTCCTCCCAGGCCGTCTGTGCCGCTTCCGCCGCGTCGATCGCCCGAGCTACATCGGCCCGGGTCGCTTTGGGCACCTGCGAGACCGTCTCGTCCGTCGCCGGGTTGGTTACATCCATCCACTCTCCGTTTTCCGCATCCGTAAACTGCCCGTCGATATACATTTGATGTTTTTGCACCGGTACTGCCTCCTCAGAAATGGGATTAAAATCTGTTTCTTCTATTGCATTGTAAACGTTATCAATTTTTATTGTCAACATTTTTACGACTTTTAATGTGGTTTTGTGATGTTTTTTATTTATTTTTTGTCCACTTGTGGTTTTCAATCGATGTCAGGCAGAGTACAATAGAAGGGAAACGGAGGGATTGCGAATGAAAGTCAGCATCTTCTCGACCTGCCTGGTCGATCTCATGTTCCCCGGCGTCGGCAGATCGATGGTCGAAGTCCTTGAACGTCTGGGCTGCGAAACGGATTTTCCCGCTTCTCAAGTCTGCTGCGGGCAGCCGACCTACAACAGCGGTTATCTGGAAGAATCGAAGCAGGCCATGATCAATATGATGGTCGCTTTCGAACAGTCCGACTATGTCGTAGGCCCTTCGGGCTCCTGCGTCGCCATGTTCCACGAGTATCCCCATATTTTCAAAGGCGATCCGACCTGGGAGTTGAAAGCGATTGCACTAAAAAACAAATCGTTCGAATTTACCCAGTTCATCGTGCGCGTACTCGGCATTACCAATGTCGGCGCACGCCTGCAGGGGCGCGCAGCCTATCATCGCTCCTGTCATATGAGCCGGCTGCTCGGGGAAACGGAAACGCCTTTTTTGCTGCTCGATCGCGTCGGCGGGCTGGAGCTGGCGCCGCTCGCAAACGCCGACAACTGCTGCGGATTCGGCGGAACCTTTTCCGTCAAAATGCCCGAAATTTCGCAGCAGATGGCCGACGAGAAAAGCGCGTGCGTCGTCGATACCGGCGCCGACTATCTCATCAGCGCGGACATGGGATGCTTGATGAATATCGGCGGACGTTTGTCGAGAACCGGACAGGAGATCAAAGTCATGCATATCGCCGAAGTGCTGAACTGCGCGGCGGACCCGGTCAAAGGAGGCACAACATCATGAGTCTGAAAACGGACAGCAGGGAATTCGGCGCTCGCACCGCGGACGGAATCGGCGATGCCTTTATGCGCGGGGCGGTCGGTTCGGCCCAGGACAGTCTCAAGACGCGCAGACTGACGGCAGCCACGGCGCTCGGCGACTGGGAAGCCTGGCGGGAGCTTGGCCAACAGATTCGCCAGCATACGCTTGCGAACCTCGACTATTATCTGGAGCAGATGGCGGACAACGTAGAACGCCGGGGCGGGCATGTCTTTTTTGCACGGACAAAAGAAGAAGCGAGCGGATATATCCTCGGTGTAGCGCAGAGCAAACAAGCGCGCAAAATCGTCAAATCGAAATCGATGGTCACCGAAGAAATCGAGATGAACCGCGTCCTGCTGGAAGCCGGATGCGAAGTGATCGAGAGCGATCTCGGCGAGTATATTTTGCAGGAAGACGATTGGGACCCGCCTTCGCATATCGTGGCACCCGCCCTGCACAAAAATCGGGAACAGATTCGCGACGTATTCGCTTCCAAGCTGAACTATGAAGGCGACGAAACTCCCGAGCACCTGGCCCGGTTCGCCCGGACCGTGCTGCGCGAGAAATTTCTCGAAGCCGAGATCGGAATCACCGGCTGCAACTTTGCGGTCGCCAACCTGGGAGCGATCAATCTGGTGACCAACGAAGGCAACGGAGATCTGACCGCCGCCCTGCCGCCGACGCATATCGCGGTCATGGGCATGGAGCGGATCGTGCCGACACTCGAAGAAATGGAAGTGCTCGACAATCTGCTCTGCCGCAGTGCGGTAGGGCAGAAGCTGACCAGCTACATCACCGTTATGGGGCCCCGCGAAGAAGGGGATACCGACGGTCCCGAGGAGTTTCATCTTGTGATCGTCGACAACGGCCGGTCGGATATTCTGGCGAGCGAATTCCATGAAGCGCTGCAGTGTATCCGCTGCGGCGCCTGTCTGAATGTCTGCCCGGTCTACCGGCATATCGGCGGCCATGCCTACGGTTCGATCTATCCGGGCCCGATCGGCGCGGTCATCACCCCCCTGCTTGGCGGTTACGACGACTACAAGGAACTGCCGTACGCTTCAAGTCTATGCGGCGCCTGCACGGATGTCTGTCCCGTGAAGATTCCGCTGCATCAGCAGTTGGTCCTGCACAGACAGAATATCGTCTCCCAGGGAAGGACAGGAAGCGCCGATCGGATTCAGATGAAGACGGCCGGAAAAGTGCTGTCTTCTCCTGCCTTGTTCGCCGGAACGCTGCGGCTTGCGAATCCGATGAGCGCGCTGCTGAGCAAGCACGGCCGGATCGTCCGCGGTCCCGCGCCGCTCTCGGGCTGGATCGGCAGCCGCGATCTGCCGCAGCCGGCGAAGAAGCGGGACGGCTTCCGGGACTGGTATCATCATCGCGAAGGAGGCGGCCATCCATGAATGCTCAACATTCGAACCGAAGCGCGTTTCTAAACCGCGTCGCCGACAGTCTGGGACGTCCCCGGCGGACGGACGGCGTGCAGCGCCCCGCCTGGAAGCATAACGTCCATCTGGAGCAGCTGGCCGACCGGACACCGGAGCAGCTGGTCGAGATTTTGAAAGAACAATGTTTCTTCATCCATACCCAGGTGATCGAATCGATGCCGGATCTGCTTCAGCGGACGCTCGACGATCTGATTGCCGGCTATGGCGGAGGCCCCATCATGCGCTCCGGCGACCCCCGCTTCATGCGGTACGGACTGTCTTTCCCGGGCGATTCCGTCTGGTCGGCGCAGGCCGGTCGCGAAGAAAACATCCGGCTTGCGGAAGACGCCAATATCGCGTTGGTATTCGCCGATTACGCGCTGGCGGAATCCGGAACGGTTGTGCTCGAAAGCCGGCCCGATCAGGGACGCGCCCTGCATTTCCTGCCTTCGCATTATATCGCCGTGATCGAACGGGAGCGGATCGTTCCGCGTTCGACGCAGGCGATGGCGGAACTGAACCGCCGCCACGAATCCGGCGGCTCTCTGGGTTCCTGCATCAATCTGATCTCCGGACCCTCGAACTCCGCCGATATCGAGATGCAGCTCGTTGTCGGCGTACACGGTCCGCTGAGAGCGACGTATGTGCTGATCTGACCCTTCTCTATCCATTGGCAGACCAAAAAGCCGGTTCTCTTCCGAGAACCGGCTTACGTTTTCTGCGCTTTGCAAAAGGCAGAGATCGCCTTCCTTTATTCGGCCGCTTTGGCTTTGGTTTTCTCGCGCACCGGCGGCAGCAGCTTTTTCATATCGACCGTACGCTTGATCTCCCAAGTGGACGGATCGCTTTCTTCAAACTGCTCCAGGTACAGAATCACTTCTTTGGTGATTGGCGTCGGCGTCGAAGCTCCGGCGGTCACCGCCACTTTGGAAATGCCCATCAGCCATTCCTGTTTGATCTCGCTCACATCCGACACGCGGTAAGCGGTCGTGCCGGCGATTTCTTCGGATACCTGCGCCAGACGATTGGAGTTGTTGCTGCGCGGATCGCCGACCACGATAACCAGATCCGCCTGCCCGGCCTGCTCGGCTACCGCTTCCTGACGCACCTGGGTCGCCAGGCAGATCTCGTTATGCACTTCGGCTCCCGGATAGCGCTCCAACAGCTTTTTCATGATCGCCTTGATATCCCATTGGCTCATCGTCGTCTGATTCGTGATAATGATTTTGCCCGGCGGAATGTTCAGCGCTTCGATTTCTTCTTCCTTCTCGATCAGATGCACCTGGTCCGGAGCTACGCCGATCGCGCCTTCCGGTTCCGGGTGGTTCTTTTTGCCGATATAAATAATCTCGTACCCTTCGCCCGCTTTCTCGCGGATCAGGTCATGCGTCTTCGTCACGTCCGGACAGGTCGCATCGACCGTCGTCAGGCCGCGTTCGCGGGCACGCTTGCGCACTTCCGGCGAAACGCCGTGCGCAGTGAAAATAACGGTCCCTTTGTCCACCTTCTCCAGAATCTCGAGGCGGTTCGGTCCGTCAAGCGTTACGATTCCTTCATCCTCGAACGACTGGGTCACATGCGCATTGTGCACGATCATCCCGAGTATATAAATCGGCCGGGGCAGATCGAGGTTTTTGGCCGCTTGTCTGGCGAGTACCATCGCGTCGACTACGCCGTAGCAATAGCCCCGCGGGGCTATACGTAGAACTTCCATCTATTTTGCACCTGCTTTCGGATTCATGGCTTAAGCGCGGCTTCGCGCACATCTCAATTATACCTCATCGAACGACGCGAAGAAAGACGGTTCACGGCGCAGCTCTCGGCTGTCCGCAAACCGCCCCGTACTTTTCCGCTCTGCCGCGGACATATCCCGGCCTTCATACGGATGCCCGGAAGCAGCACAGCGGAAGCGGAACTCCCCCGTTCTTCCGCCGCTTCCGGCTATCTGCCGTCTTCCGTTTCGATCTGCACATCCTCGAGATCCTCGACATCGACCGCTTCCGCCGCAGCCTGGATTTCGGGGAACAGCGCCGGCAGCCAGATGATGAAAGTCGTTCCTTCCCCTTTGACCGTAACGACTTCGACCGATCCCTGATGTTCGTCGATGATCCATTTGGCGATCGACAGCCCGAGACCCGTTCCCGGCGTCTTGCCCCGGGATTCGTCGGCCCGGTAAAAACGTTCGAAAATATGCGGAACCTCGTCTTTGTCCATGCCCATACCGGTATCTTTGACCCGGATGCCGACCTGCTGCCGATAGACGACGACATCCAGCAGCACTTGGCCTTCCTCCGTGTATTTGAACGCGTTCTCGATAAAAATGAAGAGCATCTGCTGCAGATAGTCTTTGTTGCCGATCACGGCGATGCCGTCCAGCGCGCTCAAATCGCCGGGAGCCCATTCCGCCCGGTGAGGCAGAAACTGCGCCCTGCGCACCACATCTTCAACAAGAGGCCCCAGCTTCAACAGTTCTTTTTGCATCGTTTGTCCGGCGTCCGCCCGGGCAAGCGACAGCATATCCCCGATCAGCCGGCTCATTCGCTCGGATTCGTCGGCGATATCGCCGATCGCTTCAACCGACATCTGGCGCAGATCTTCTTCGCTCAAATTGGAAGGCATGCTGTCGAGCGTCCAGATTTTTTTGAGCAGATCCGTATTGCCCCGAACCGTGGTCAGCGGCGTACGAAGCTCGTGGGAAGCATCCGAAACGAAGCGGCGCTGGGCCCGGTAGGATTCCTCCAGGTCTTTGTAGAACGATTCGGTACGCGCCAGCATCCGGTTGACGGTGCTGATGAGCTGACCGACTTCATCCTGCGGACCGGCGTAATCGATCCGGACGCTCAAATCGCTGCTGGTCTGGACCGCGTTCGCCGCTTCGATCACTTTGCCGATCGGCGCCATCGACTTGCGGGCCATGAACATGCCGAGCGTGGCCGCGAGGATCAGCGTGGATACCGAGCCGAGCAGCAGAATGAAGCGCAGGTCGGACAGCATATTCTCCGCTTCTTCGGTGCTGGCCGCAATCTGAAGCAGAACCGGCGTTTTTATGCCGTTGGCGGGAAATAGCAGCTGCTGGTACATCAGGTAGGGCCGTCCTTCGGAACGGATCCGGCTGAAGTCCTGCTTGACGGCATCAAGCGGCGGTACTTTGAATTTGAAAGCGCCGCTGCCGAACGTCATATTGTCCGACTGCTGCAGAAGACCGTCGTTGTAATAATAGATCTGCACGTACAGACGGCTGTCGATCGTTTTCAAAATATTGTCGATATTGATCCCTGAAGTGACCACGCCCTGATTATCGGTGACAATGCTCTGCCGAATCTGTTCCCGAATACGGCTCTGCCAGGTATCGTACGTATTTTGATAGGTGTTGTAATAAACGAAAGTATAAATGATCGCACTGAACATCAACAGCGTCAGTGCGAGAATGCCCGAGTACCAGGCCGTCAGACGTAAACGGATAGACATGACAGAGGGCCGCCCCCTTTTAGGAATCGCTTCTTAAGATGTAACCGGCGCCGCGGATCGTTTGGATCAGACGCTTGGCACCGGAATCCTCGGTCTTCTGCCGAAGCATGGCTACGTACACTTCAAGCACATTGGATTCGCCGCTGTAATCGTAGCCCCAAATCTTGTCCATGATCAAATCGCGCGACAGAACCCGTCTCGGGTTAAGCATGAACAGGTGAAGCAGCTCGAATTCCTTGGCGGTGAGCTCGACTTTGCGGTCTCCCCGGGTCACTTCGCGCGAGTCCACATTCATGACCAGATCTTCGAAACTCAAACGTTCCCCGTCGTCTTCGCGCACCGTATCGGTCTTGCGGCGCAGCAGCGCACGAACCCGTGCCAACAGTTCTTCGAGCGCAAACGGCTTGACCAGATAATCGTCGGCTCCCAGATCGAGCCCTTTGACCCGGTTTTCCAGTTCGTCTTTGGCCGTCAGCATCAGAACCGGTACGGCACTGCCCGCTTCGCGCAGCCTGCGCACCACCTCGAAGCCGTCCACCTCCGGCATCATCACGTCAAGCACAAGCAGATCGGGTTCGGTCGTCCGCATCATTTTGAGACCTTCCGCCCCATTGGGTGCCGTATGAACCTCGTAGCCTTCAAAAGCCAGCCCTCTTCGAAGCATGGAAATGATTTTTTCGTCGTCGTCGACAACCAGAATATTGGATCGCATATTTTTGTTCCCCTCTACGTTCTTTTCTATTATTGTAGCAACGTTCCCGAACTTGCGCACCCCGTTTCGGATTTGGCGCGGGAACCGGCATCAAAAGCGGGAGGGGTATCCCCCTCCCGCCGTATTGAGCGTTCTGCCGCGGCAGCGGACAAAACGATTATCTGCCGAACGGATTGGTCAATCCGTTATTGCCTTGGCTGTTGTTGTTCTGCTGGGCCGCAGCCGATTCGTCGTATTCGTTCCGGTCGCCTACCGTCACTTTCAGATCGACCTTTTTGTCGTTGCGCACGACGTTCAGCGTGACTTCCGTTCCGACTTTGAGCTTCTGGATCGCCGCAATCAGATCCTGGCTGGTCGCATACGGCGTACCGTTCACACCCGTGATGATATCGTAGCTGCGCAGATCGGCTTTGTAAGCCGGAGATCCGTACAGCACTTCGCTGACCAGCGAACCTTCTTTGGTATCGACGCCCATCTGCTGCGCGATACTGTCGGACATGGTGGTCAGACTCGCGCCGATAAACGGAACGGCTTCTTTCGGAATTTCTTCGTTGTTCTTGAGCTGTTCGACGACGCCCTTGATCGTATTGGAAGAAATCGCGAAGCCGATCCCCTGCGCTTCGGTGCTGACGGCCGTGTTCATACCGATCACTTCGCCGTTCAGATTAAGCAGCGGGCCGCCGGAGTTGCCCGGATTGATCGACGCGTCGGTCTGCAGAAGATGCTTGTATTCGGTCGCTTTCCCTGTCGTTTCGTCGGCAATGGAAATTTGACGTTCTTTGGCGCTCAGGACACCGGCCGTTACCGTATGTTCGAAACCTTCCGGATTGCCGATCGCCACTACCCAGTTGCCGATTGCCGTAGCATCGGAATCGCCCAGCGAGATGTACGGGAAGTCGCTGCCGTCGGTGCTGGTGATTTTCAGAACGGCCAGGTCAAGATCGGCGCTATGACCGAGCAATTTCGCTTCGTAAGGCTTGGTCGTACCGTCCAGCGTAACCTGGATCACGTCTCCGCCTTCAACCACGTGATTGTTCGTCAGGATATAGCCTTCTTTATCGAAAATGAAACCTGTTCCGAGTCCCAGCGGAGTCAGCTGATCCGGCGAAGACTCGGAGTTTGTACCGGAGCCGCCGTTATTTTCGCTGCCTTGGGAATCGCCGTAGAAGTACCGGAAGAACGGATCGTTATAGTTGCCCTGCGTGCTTGAAGATCCGCCTTTGGAGAGCGTCTCGATCTTGACGACCGAAGGGCTGGCCTGATTCACGACGTCCGAGATATCCTTGGACGAAGCGATCGTATATGCAGCGGTGGATACGCCGCTCGGATTCGCCGGTGCGGTCGCCGTAGCCGCAGCCGGGGTGGCCGCCGCTTCTTCGCCCGAGAACCAACCGGCGTGTCCTGCCGTGAAGACCGAGCCGGTAATCACGATAGCGCCGAGCGCTCCCGCCGCGAACGAGGTCAGGGCATTTCTGAACGAAGATTTCGGTTTCTGATTATAATTCCAGTTGCCGCCCGATTTTCCGCCCGGTGCGGAACCGTTCGAACCGGTTGGCGTTCCGTAGGAATCGTATCCCCTTACGGCACTCGGAGGCGTCACTTCAACCTCTTGGACTTTGGGCACTTCCGGATCGGACGAACCGACCGACTGGAATGGCCCGTAAGAATAATAATAAGAAGAGCCGTCCGGGTTGGTGCCTTTCCGCTCGGAGGAACCGCTGCCGGGATTCTCGCTGTGACCGCCGCTTTGGGCACGGCCTTCCGCATTGTTGTCTTCAAAAGAATTTCCGTATTTCTTTTCGTCCATCTCTATTTCCTCCTCGCGTATCGGCCTATGCCGAATAACGTAAATGTGAACCGCTTTTGGGATAACCGGGTGGAAAGCGCCGTTCGAAAAGTTCGGCGCCGCTGTTTGCTTCTGTCCTTATTTTCGCCCAGCAACCTTAATTGCACCTTAAAAGAGGTATAAAGATAGATAAGAAAGCGGATAAATCTCAACACAACCCAAAAAAAGCCTCTTCCTTCCCGGATCGAAAGGAACAGAGACTTTTCAAAAGCTTGATGGACTTGTGCGGAGCGCATACCTTGTATGCCGGCCGAAAAGTCGGAACGTCTGTCAAGCAGGATTCATGAGCGAACCATGCCCTGCCGGTGCGCATAGATCGCAAGCTGTGTCCGGTCTTCCAGTTCGCACTTCATCAGCAGATTGCTGACATGGGTTTTGACCGTTTTGATACTGATATGCAGTTCTTCCCCGATCTCTTTGTTGCCCATGCCTTCGGCGATCAGCAGCAGCACTTCTTTTTCCCGTTCGGTCAGCGGCGACGAATCGGCTTCCACGGTCCGCTGACGAATCCCGCGCGTGAGCGCTTGGGAGACGTCACCCGTCATCACCGGCATACCGCGATAAGCGCCTTTGAGCGCATAGATCAATTCTTCCGCCGTAACGGTCTTCAGCACATAGCTGACCGCCCCCGCTTCGATCGCTTCCATAACCAGCTTGTCTTCGAGAAAACTGGTCAGCATCACGACGCGCACAGACGGAAATTCGGACACGACCAAGCGGGTCGCTTCGGTACCGTTCATCTCCGGCATCATCAGATCCATCAGGACCATATCGGGCATTACGCCCTGCTCGGCGGATAAGGCCCGCAGCCGTTCCAGTACCTCGCGTCCGTTTGCCGCTTCTCCGATGACTTCAAACCCCGGCTCCAGCATCAGGTAAGTCTTCAGTCCCATTCTTACCATGTCGTGATCGTCCGCCAGCAGGATCTTGATCTTCTCCATGCTCCTCCACTGCCTTTCCTTCTGTGAATTTTGGAATATGTACCCGGATAGTCGTTCCCGCCCCCGGTTTTGACAAAATTTCTGCGCGTCCGCCCAGCTTCTCCGCTCTTTCCCGCATCGTCAGCAGGCCGTAGGAACCCTGCTTCTGCGCGGCGCCGCCCGAGAAGCCCCGTCCGTCATCGCTGATCGACAGCAGCACCTGCCGTTCGTTTTCGCGCAGCGACAAGCTGACTATACCGGCCTGGGCATGCTTGACGATGTTGGCCATCGCTTCCTGCACGATCAGAAACAGCTGCTGCTCGATCGCTTCGGACAGCTCGTTGCAAAGCTCGACGTCTTTGACCCCTTTCAGCCCGTTCTGGATACAGTAATCGGGGAACCAGCGATCGAGTGCCGCCGGCAGCGCAATCCCTTCCAGCTCGACCGGCCGCAGCTGCGCAATAAGCGCTCGCATCTGCCGCTGGGCCAGATTGGACATCTGGATCAGCTGCCGCATGACCGCATCCGCCGCATCCGGATTTCGCTCCAGCACTTTGGGCAGCGAAGCGGCAGACATATGAATCGCAAAAATCTGCTGGCTGACCGAGTCGTGCAGATCGCGCGCCATTCGGCGGCGTTCTTCGCGCACCGCGCTCTCGACCAGCTGTTCTTTGTCGACCGCGTCGCTTTCGCCGAGTTTTTGCAGCAGTTTGGTCTTGGTCTCGATCGAATTCATCATGGCATTGAATTCGCGGTACACGCGCGTGAACGACTGGTCTTCCGTATCGCCCAGACGCAGACCCAGATTGCCCTGCGACACCTGAAGCATACTGTAATGCAGCACATCGATCCGGCGCTGAATACGCTGTCCCGCCACGTAACCGGTAATAACCGCGACAAGCACGGCGGCCAGCAGATAAAAGACCCAGATTCTTCGCGGAAAAACCTGTACGAATCCGTACAGGCTGAACCAATACAACAAAGCGGCGAGAATTCCGCCGCTGAGCAGGAAGTACAAAATCAGTTCCCATTTGGTGTTTTTCAATAAGTTCCCCATAAGGACACCCTTCACCCCGTCTTGATCGAATTAACCGACCCTTGTCACATGCACATCCCCTATAAAGGAGCTTACCGAAATTTTGATCCGTTTGGCGCATTCGTCGTAATTCCGGGTCTCGTCCACGCCGCTGACAATCCCGGATCTCGTGCTTCCCAGTACGTTATGGTCGCCCAGGAAAGAACTGCTGTTGGCGCGAACGCCGAGTTCGGGATCGTTTGGCACATAGACGACCACATCGCCGATAAAGCAGGAGATATTGATCTTCGTCGTGCCGTAAGGGATCTGCGCTTTGGTCAGATCGATCACCGTATCCCCGATAAAGTGGGAGATATTCAGCGGCTTGAGCCGGAAATAATCTTTGCCGATATAATAATCGCCGACGAAGCTCGACTCGTTCACCATCTTCTCTTTTTTGCCTTTATCCGCTTTCTCGCGTGCCTGCTTCATTTGCGAACGATCGTACTCCCGGCTTCTGCCGTCTTCCCGGCAGTCGTCGTAGAACCGGTCGTCTTCCGGGAAATCATCCGGAAACGGCTCTTTTTCAAGCGAGATGCCGGGAGTCGTTTTTTTGCCTCCATCCTTGTGCATCGATTTTTTCAAATCTTTCATCGCGCTGTCTACTTCCTGCTTCACCTCGTCCGCGATGCGTGAAAAGTCGATTTTGCGCATCTGGTCGGCGGTCTGTTTGCCCAAATCGCGGGCCATATCGCCGATTTTGTGGAATTCCCCGGCACTGCCGGAGCGTTCGCGGCTTTGGCCGAAGTCCCGGCGTCCTTCCTCTTCGGGCTGCCAGTCGTACCGTTTGCGGGGTTCGCTGCCGGGAGCGCCATCTTCCTTGTCCAAATTCACGAACATGCGGTCAAGCGGCGATTCGAGCGGCTCGATTGGCATGGGAGGGACAGGCGGCGTATCCGGCATACCGCCGTGAAATTCTTCTTGATTCGAATGATGAACCGGATATTCCGGCGAGCTTTTCGGTTTCAACAGGACATAAATGCCCGTTGCAATCAGCGCCGCCGGAATCAGGAATTTGAAAAATTCGCCCGGGCTGAGTACGGTAAGTTCCAGATTTCGGGCCTGGAAATACCCGCCGATCGCAATCAGGATCACATTGCCTGCCCGGCTTGAGCTGTGCTTCTTTTTGCTGATCAAGTGCTGCAGTCCGACCAGGATCAGAATCATCGGCCAGAATGTCCGAATCAAATCCCCGATACTGAAACTGATATATCCGAGCTGGTACGCCAGGAAAATACCGCCGATCGCGATCAGCCACAACGCTCCGCTCTTCTTCATTATACTCTCCTCCTCTTCTATAAGGGCCGGAAACATTCGTTCATGCTCCGGGAACTTCGTGGTTATGCCTTTACTTTACCGGAAGCCTTCTTCTTGCGGAAGCGGCGCGGGAATGAAAGTCGCCTCGGTCTCAAGACCGAGACGCCGCAGTCGGGCCGCAAGCGAAGTTCGGGTCAGAACCGGCTGCGCAGCAGGCCGATCGTCAATTCCCGGTTCAATTCCTGCGTATAGTCGAATACCCGTTTCAGAGTGCTCTCGCCGGTATAAAAATCCGTCTCCGCCGCCGTACGTGTGCCGCCGCTTCCCCGATTCTCCCGCTTTCCGAACAGCCAGCCGTAAGCTTGGCTCAGCAGCTTGTTTCTTCTCGTTCTTCTGCGTGCGTAGGTTCCCATTGTCCGCGCCTCCTTCGTTTTTTTCAGTATGCGGCAAAAAGGCGTCGGTACGAAGCTGCGCGCGAACGATCTTTCGATCCGGCCGGAGAGGGAACTTCGCTGCCGCCTGCAGTCGGAGCTGTCCCGGTCGCAAGGCCGAGAACGTTGCGGCTGCGCAGCCGCAGGCACAGCAGAAAGCCGCTCCCCGAAAGGAGCGGCCCAATTTCGAAACCCAAGAAGAACTCGTGCCGACCGTTAAATTTTGCGGGTACGGATCTCTTCCTGCAGCATGGCAATCACTTCGTCCAGCGGCTTCGCGCCGAGGTCGCCTTCGCCGCGCTTGCGTACGGATACGCCGCCCGCTTCTTTCTCGTTCTCGCCGACGACGAACATGTACGGCGCTTTTTCCAGCTGGGCTTCGCGGATCTTGTAGCCGAGCTTCTCGTTGCGCACGTCCGTCTCGACGCGAATTCCGGATTCTCTTAAGCGGTCCGCCACCTGCTCGGCGTACTCGCTGTAGTTGCCCGATACCGGAATGATCTTCGCCTGCATCGGCGACAGCCACAGCGGCAGATTGCCGGCGAAGTTCTCCAACAGGAATGCCGTGAAGCGTTCCATGGTGCTGATGATGCCGCGGTGGATGACGACCGGACGATGCTTCTGGCCGTCGTCGCCTACGTATTCGAGTTCGAAACGTTCAGGCAGCAGGAAGTCGAGCTGTGCGGTCGACAGCGTCTCTTCCTTGCCAAGTGCGGTCTTGATCTGTACGTCGAGCTTCGGTCCGTAGAACGCCGCTTCGCCTTCCGCTTCGTAGAACGGCAGATCGAGTTCTTCGACGACTTCGCGCAGCATGCGCTGGGACATTTCCCACATCTCGTCGTTCTGGAAATACTTCTCGGTATCCTGCGGATCGCGGTAAGACAGACGGAAACGGTAGCTGTCGATGCCGAAATCTTCGTACACTTTGGCGATCAGCTTCACGACGCGGCCGAACTCTTCCTTGATCTGGTCCGGACGGCAGAAGATATGCGCGTCGTTCAGCGTCATCGCGCGCACGCGGTGGAAACCGGTCAGCGCGCCGGACATTTCGTACCGGTGCATCAGACCGAGTTCGGCGATCCGGATCGGCAGTTCGCGGTAGCTGTGCATATCGTTTTTGTAGACCATCATATGGTGCGGACAGTTCATCGGACGCAGAACGAGCGATTCGTTGTCAAGCTCCATCGGCGGGAACATGTCTTCCTGGTAATGTTCCCAGTGACCGGATGTTTTGTACAGTTCCACGTTGCCCATAACCGGCGTGTACACGTGCTGGTAGCCGAGGCTTTCTTCCAGATCGACGATATAGCGCTCCAGCGTCCGGCGCAGCTTGGCGCCGTTTGGCAGCCAGATCGGCAGACCCTGACCGACCAGATTGCTGAACGTGAACATCTTGAGATCTTTGCCAAGCTTCCGGTGGTCGCGCTTTTTGGCTTCTTCGAGGAAGTGCAGATGCTCGTCCAGTTCCGCTTTCTTGAAGAAAGCCGTGCCGTAGATCCGCTGCAGCATTTTGTTCTTGCTGTCGCCGCGCCAGTAAGCGCCGGCTACGCTGAGCAGCTTGAAGATTTTGAGCTTGCCGGTCGACGGTACGTGCGGTCCGCGGCACAGGTCGAAGAATTCGCCTTGATCGTAGATCGTGATCGCCGCTTCTTCCGGCAGCGCCTCGATCAGTTCGATCTTGTAAGGATCACCCAGCTCGCCGAAGATTTTCAGCGCTTCTTCGCGGCTGACTTCGCGGCGGGTAATCGGCAGGTTCTCGCCGACGATCCGCTCCATTTCCTTTTCGATCTTCTGGAGATCTTCCGGATTCAGACCGTGCTCGAGATCCATATCATAGTAGAAACCTTCTTCGATCACGGGACCGATACCGAGTTTCACTTCTTTCGTACCGAACAGACGGCGTACCGCTTGGGCCGTCAGGTGGGCCGTACTGTGGCGAACCACTTCAAGCCCTTCCGGCGAACCGGGCATCACGATTTCGATCTGCGCGCCGTTCTCGAGCTTCGTACTGAGATCGACCACGATTCCGTTTTGTTTGCCGGCAAGCGCATTTTTGCGCAGGCTGCTGCTGATCGACGCAGCGACGTCTTCGATTGTGCTCCCGTCCGCGTATTCCCGGACAGAGCCGTCCGGCAGGCTGATAGAGATGGCCATGATTAAAATTCCTCCTTTAAATTTGGGAAAATGGGCCGCGAAACGCGCGCAAAAAACGCCCGTCCCGCGAAGGGACGAGCGTTATACCCGTGGTTCCACCCTGATTCGGCCGTAGGTCCGCCACCCGGTCTTCTCGGACCGAAGGCAGGCGATAAGCCCTCATTGAGCACATAAATAACGGAAGTGCGGTCCGGCGTTCTCTACTGCCCGTATGCGTCAAGCTTGCGGAGGACTCCGCCGGCCGTACGTCAGGGGTTCGAAAACGCAGCTCGGAAGGGGTAAATGCAGATCGATCCGGAGGAAATTTCAGCCATCGTTTCCTCTCTCTGGGACGGTACCGGGCACCTGGCATTGTTGTCTTCGTCGTTGCTTTTGCTGCTGTTCATTATAAGCGGTACCGCAACGAGCGTCAAGGCTTGGCCGGGCGCGTCTTCCCGCACGGATACGGACTTTCGCCGGCTATGCAATCAGGCCGAACGGTCGGCGGAGCTTTGGAGCAGAGACTCCAATTCGCCGATGCTGTCGATCACCGCGTCCGCTCCGTCGAGTTCCCCGGCTTCGGCAAATTCCGAGCGAACGCCGATCACCGCCACTCCCGCTTCTTTGGCCGCTTCAATATCGGATTTGCGGTCCCCTACCATAAGCACGCGGTCCGCTCCCCGTCCGCTGCGCCGGAGCAGTTCCTGCAGCACCTCGCTTTTTCGCTTGGCGCCTACGTTTCCCGCACACAGCGGATAGCGAATCAGACCGGCCAGATCGTCGATGTCCAATACGCGGTCCAGATAGTCTTGGCCGCAGTTGCTGGCCGTTGCCAGCTCATACTTCCCGGACAGCCGCCGAAGCAGCTGCGGAACTCCGTCAAGCGCATAAGAACGCTCCCGCATGGCTTCTCCGAGCCGCTCGTCGTGACGCTGTTTGTAACGGTCCTGCTTTTCTTCGTCCAGCTCGGCCGCTACGACTTTCCACGCTTCTTGGCCCGTCATGCCAAATGCCGAGCGAATCGTTTCTTTGGAAGGTTGATGCGCGGCGTCCCCGTTTCGGATCGCTTCTTCGAATACGCGGTGATTGACGTCGTACATCGCTTCCGACGTGTCGATCAGCGTCCCGTCCAGATCGAAGGCGATCACCTCGATGCCGGCGGCGTTAAAAGTAGAGGATGGGTTCATGGGGTTCTCTCCTTCTTTATATGATTATGTTCATTTTGTTATGTCCATGATTTCTTATTACCCCATTCCGTGCATTTCTCTTCTTTCCCGGTCGGGATCGACAGTTTCCTCGATTTGGAATTGGCGGTTTTTCATACGATTTGGGCAGGAGTTTCATTTGCCGCGGCGAATCTTTATGTAGTGTACGTCCTGCAACATCCCACTAACCGGCTGCAAGCCGACACAAGGAGGATTCCATGCTAACGTTCAAAAAACCCGATGTCGAGCAGTTCTTCCGTACGTTCGCGATTCAGGATTTTGCGGTCAGTCCGGATGAAGGACAGGTTGTGTTCAGCACCAATCTCAGCGGCAAGTTCGATCTCTGGGCAATGGATCTTCCGAATACTTTTCCGTATCCGCTTACTTTTAACGGACAGAGCTGCGATTCTATCCAATATGACAAACGCGGTCGCTTCCTCGTCGCCGGATTCGATCATGACGGCGACGAAAATTCGCAGCTTTACGCTCTGCAGCCGCATGGGGGCGAACTTCTTCCGCTGTGCGTCAAAGAAGGCCACCGGCATATGAATCCGATCCTTTCGGAGGACGGCAAACGCCTCTATTATACGTCGACCAAAGAAGATCCGACCTATCTCAGCGCCCTATGCTGCGACCTGAAGACAGGCCAGGAAGTTTCGGTACTTCAAGGTTCCGGCGACGCCTCGATCTTCCTGATCGACGTCAGTCCCAAGGAAGAATATCTCGTTTACGTCAAGCATTTTGCCAATACGTATGCGCCCGCTTTCCTCTGCTTCGGCGATAAGCATGTCTCGCTCGATCCGGAAGCCGAAGGCGAGTATACGGTGTCCGATTCCGTGTTTACGGGCAAGCACGAACTGCATTTCCTGACGAATGCGGGCGGCGATTTTTCTTATTTGGCCCGGTACGATATCGAAAGCGAGACGAAGACCAAGCTGCTTGAACTCGAAGGTGTCGATTTCACTTCCGTTATCTACGATAAAGAACGCGGACAGCTCTATCTGACCGCAAGCAAAGGCGTATCCGACTATTTGTACACCTACGATCTCGAAAGCGGAGCTCTCGGCGGCGTTCCGCTTCCGGTGGACGCCATCTCTTCGGTCAAAGTGTCCGACAGCGGCAATCTGTATGTGCTCGGCCGCAGCGCCGTCAGTCCGACCAATATTTTCAAAAAAGAACGTTTGTCCGAAGAGTGGACGCGCTGCACGAATTACGGCGTTCCCGGCATCTCCGAAGAACAGCTCGTACGTCCGGAAGTTCTCACGTATCCGTCGTTCGACGGACTGAAGATCGAATCCCTTTTCTTCCGGGCTTCGGAAGAGTCTTCCAACGGACATACGATCTTGTGGCCGCACGGCGGACCGCAGGCATCGGAACGGCTCGCTTTCCGCTCGTTGTTCCAGTTCCTCGTCAGCCGGGGCTTCGACATCTTCGCTCCGAACTTCAGAGGTTCCACCGGCTACGGACTGTCCTTCTGCAAACTCGTCGAAGGCGACTGGGGAGACGGACCGAGACTGGACAACATCGCCGGTCTGGACTGGATCGTGGAAAACGGCTACGCCAATCGGGACAAACTGCTGCTGATGGGCGGAAGCTTCGGCGGTTATATGGCCCTGCTCCTCCACGGACGACACGCCGATTATTTCAAAGCCGTCGTTGATATCTTCGGTCCGAGCGACCTGTTCTCGTTTATCGAATCGGTTCCCGAACACTGGAAGCCGATCATGAACAAATGGGTCGGCGATCCGGTTGCGGACAAAGAGAAGCTGATCGCTTATTCGCCGATCACGTATCTGGACGGGATGACCAAGCCGATGCTGGTGATCCAGGGCGCCAACGACCCTCGCGTCGTACAGGCCGAGTCCGACAAGATCGTGCGGGCTCTTCAGGAAAAAGGCGCGAATGTGGAATATATCGTGCTGGAAGACGAAGGTCACGGTTTCTTGAAAAAAGAAAATGAAATGCGGGTATACCGCGCCGTACTGGAATTCCTGGAAAAAGCTATCAAAGAGCAGCCGGCCGCTGTAAAAGGCTGATTATTCCTTCTTTTCGATATTGCTTACTCCCACTCAAGACCCGGATCGGGGCGAGTTCATTCGCCTTCGTCCGGGTCTTTTTGGCTCGGCCCGACTGCAGAACGTCTCTCCCGTGCGGACATAGGTGCGCAAAAATCTTCAAAATTAACCTCCTCGTCGGTATTGACAAACTTTCGTGCCGGCTTTAATGTTTGGATACTGCATTCAATGATAACGATTATCGTTTTCATTAAGCGATCTTATTCAAAAGGGAGATTATCTAATCATGAAGAAATCTTTGTTACCTCTGCTGCTGCTTTTCGTCTTGGCGCTTAGCGCCTGCGGAAGCTCCACCCCGACCGCCGCAAATCCCGACACAGGCGGGACCGCCGCGGCCGAAGCCGCTCCGGGCGAGACTGGAACGGTGACCTACGAGTCCGAGAACGGACCCATCGAACTGCCGGCCAATCCGCAGCGTGTCGTCGACCTGTCCAGCTATACGGGCACACTGATCCAGTTCGGCGTTCCGGTTGTCGGTGTCGATACATGGACCAAGAACAATCCGAACTTCAAAGAACAGCTGGCCGACGTGGCCGAAGTCTCCGCCGACGATGTGGAGAAGATCATCGAGCTGCAGCCCGACCTGATCATCGCTTCAAGCGACGTGAAGAACGCCGACAAACTCAAGCAGATCGCTCCGCTCGTCACGTATACATACAACAAAGTCGACTATCTCGCCCAGATCGAAGAAGTCGCCAAAGCGGTCAACAAAGGCAAAGAAGGCGCTGCCTGGATCGCGGACTTCAAGACCCGCGCGCAAAAAGCCGGCGAAGAAATCAAAGCGAAGATCGGCGCCGACAAAACCGTAACCGTCATGGAAGGCGATGCCAAAGCAATGTACGTCTTCGGCGACGCCTGGGGACGCGGAACGGAAATCCTGTATCAAGCTATGGGGCTGAACATGCCGGAGAAAGTCAAAGAAATGACGTCGAAGCAGGGTTACTACGATCTCTCGCTCGAGGTGCTGCCCGAATATCTGGGAGATTACGTCATCTTCAGCAAGACGCTGACCGGAGACAACTCGTTCGAGGAAACCGATACGTACCGCAATATCCCGGCTGTCCAAAACGGCCATGTGTACGAAGTCGATGCGACGGGTTTCTACTTCAACGACGCCTATTCGCTTGACTACCAGCTCGATTTCTTCAAAAAATCGTTCCTGGGCCAGTAACTTTTTCCGATGAAAAAGACCGTTGCGCGCTCTCTTGCGTTTAAGCTGCTGCTGAGTCTGTTTCTTCTGCTTCTGGTCGTTGTCGGAGCGATCCTCGTCGGTGCGAAAAACGTCTCGCTGCCGGACATCTGGATCGCGCTGAACGATCCCGGCCGCTCGAACGCCGACATTTCCATCATCCGCGAACTGCGGCTGCCCCGGGAACTCGGCGGCGTGCTGGTCGGTTCCGCGCTGGCCGTATCCGGGGCCATCATGCAGGGGCTGACCCGCAATCCGTTGGCCGATCCCGGACTGCTCGGCGTCACGGCCGGCGCCAATGCGGCTTTGGCTGTCGTGTTTGCTTTTGCGCCGGCAGCCGGCTATTTCGGTGTGATGCTGGCCTGCTTCGCCGGTGCGGCTGTTGGCGTCCTGTTCGTCTTCGGCATGCTGGCCCTGCGCGGCAAAAGTATTTCTCCCATGCGTATGGTGCTGGCCGGCGCAGCGGTATCCGCGCTGCTGTCGGCCGCCGCGGAAGCGATCAGCCTGGAATTCAAAATTTCCAAAAGCGTCTCCATGTGGACTTCGGGCGGTCTGATCGGGACGAACTGGGGCCAGCTGCTGGCGATTTCCCCGGTGATTGCGGTCGGTATTGCCGTGTCCCTGCTGCTGTCGCGGCACCTGACGCTGCTCAGCCTCAACGAGTCGACCGCAGTCGGCCTCGGTTTGAACACCCGCTGGGTCAAGCTGGCGCTCTATGTCGTCATTACGCTGCTCGCGGGCGCAGCCGTTTCCTTGGTCGGCAATCTCGCTTTTGTCGGATTGATGATTCCGCATGTCGTTCGGATCTTTGCCGGTACCGACTATCGGGCGATCCTTCCCTTGTCCGCAATCTGCGGCGCCGTCTTTATGGTGCTGGCCGATACGCTTGGCCGGATGCTGAACGCTCCGATGGAAACCCCGATCGTGGCGATCGTCTCGGTGCTGGGTCTGCCTTTCTTTCTGTTCATCGTACGCAAAGGAGGCCGATCCCTCTCATGAACCGGATCTTACGGCGTTTGCGTCTGCCGCACCGGCCCCGTTTGGCGTTCCCTCTGCTCCTGCTGCTGATTGTCGCAACCTTTTTTGTCAGTCTGGGCCTGGGTTCGTCTTCGGTTTCTTTTGACCGGGTACTGCCGACTCTGTTCGGACAAGGCGCGTTCAAAGATGAATTCGTACTGTTTTCGATCCGGCTGCCGCGTATTTTGATTACGCTGCTGGCCGGTATGGCACTGGCTCTGTCGGGGGCGATCCTGCAGGGGATTACCCGCAACGAATTGGCCGATCCGGGCATTGTCGGGATCAACGCGGGGGCCGGACTGGGCGTCACGGTCTTCTTCCTGTTCGCACCGATCGAAGTCGGCTCGTTCGCCTACCTGCTGCCTGCCGTTGCTTTTGGAGGGGCCCTGCTGACCGCGGCGCTGATCTATCTGCTGGCCTACAGCCCGGGAGAAGGCGTTCAGCCGATCCGGCTGATTCTGATCGGGGTCGGCTTCTCGACTGCCCTGTCGGGCATGATGATCGTGCTGATCTCTTCCGTCGATCGGGTCAAAGTCGACTTTATTTCCAAATGGCTGGCTGGCAATATCTGGGGAACCGACTGGCCGTTCGTTCTCGCGCTGCTGCCCTGGCTGCTTCTGCTGATTCCTTTCGCGCTGATCAAGACCCGGACCCTCAATCTAATGTCACTGGGCGAAGCTTCCGCTGTCGGAGCCGGGGTACCGGTGCAGAAAGACCGCGTTCTGCTGCTGCTGGCCGCTGTCGCCTTGGCCGCTTCGGCCGTATCCGTCACCGGAGGCATTTCTTTTATCGGGCTGATGGCGCCGCATATCGCACGCGCGCTGGTCGGACCGGCCCATCAGCGCTTCATCCCGGTCTCCGTACTGATCGGAGCCTGGCTGCTGCTGCTCGCCGATACGATCGGCCGCAATCTGAACGATCCGAACGGGATTGCAGCCGGTATCGTAGTGGCGTTTATCGGTGCCCCTTACTTTCTTTATCTGCTGCTCAAAAAAACGAACTAAAAAAACGGCAAAAACGCCCCTCCATTCTTCGGTCCCTTTTCGGGCAGCCGTTTGAACGGAGGGGCGTTTGATTTGAAGCGCTCACGCCGGAATCTCGCCGGACGTTTAGTTCTGCATGATAAAGTCGCGCTGGATCTTGTAGCTTTCGTCGTCGAACACTTTGAGCAGGTTATATTTGGTATCGCGCTGGGCCGGAATCTTGCCCGCGGCGCGGATAATATCCAGGGTCTGTTCGATATTGACTTTGTGGGTCGTGCCCGCGGCCGATACGACGTTTTCTTCCATCATCGTACTGCCGAAATCGTCGCAGCCGTAACTCAGCGACATCTTGCCCACTTCCGGTCCCATGGTGACCCACGACGATTGGAAATGTTTGATGTTGTCGAGTACGATGCGGCTGATCGCCACGTTCTGCAAATACTGCTCCGGAGTCTGCTTCTCGACTTTCATGTTCGTGTTGTCCGGCTGGAACGTCCACGAGATATAGGCCAAGAATCCTTCGGAATCATATCCGTTGCGCATGCACTCGTCCTGGGCTTCACGGACTCTCATCATATGCAGCGCGCGTTCTTCGTACGATTCGCCGAAGCCGATCACCATCGTCGCGGTCGTGTTCATGCCGACTTTGTGCGCCGTCTGCATGACGTCCATCCAGTCGCGCCACGAACCTTTGAGACGGCTGATCTTGCGGCGGGTCCGGTCGTCGAGAATCTCGCCGCCTCCGCCCGGCAGGGAGTCGAGTCCCGCTTCGTGGATCGCGCGGATGGTGTCTTCCATCGACATCCCCGACAGCTTCTGCATCTTCATGATCTCCGCGGGAGAGAACGAGTGCATGGTCACGTTCGGGAAATGCTCCTTGATCTTGCGCAGGATGTTCAGATAATATTCGAACGGCAGATCCGGGTTGACCCCGCCCTGCATCAAGATTTCCGTACCGCCTACGTCTTCGGTTTCCTGAATTTTTTGCAGGATCACTTCATCGGGAAGCACGTAGCCTTCGGGCGAACCCGGACGGCGGTAAAACGCGCAGAAACGGCAAAAAACGTCGCACACGTTCGTATAATTTACGTTGCGCCCAATCACGAACGTCGTGATCGGATCGGGATTTTTGCGAATCATCAGCTCGTTGGCGGCGTGACCCATTTTCTCGATTTCGTTCGACTCGTACAGGGCGATCGTGTCTTCGACATCGAGACGTCCTCCGTTTAAAGCTTTATCCAGTATTTTGTCAACCGCACTCATTTCATGCAGCCTCCTTTGTGAAAATAGGTTCAAATGAAGCCAGTCGTATCCGGTCGGTCTTGACTTTAAATCTTTATTCTAAAAATTTAAAATTGTAACAAGCATTGCAATACAGTTTATCCTACCATATTTCAAATGAGAAGAAAATGTTTGTCGCGAACTGCCGCCTTCAAACCGCAAAAAAACCGATCCGCCAAAGCGAATCGGTCTTCCGGCGCCGCATCTGTATGCAGGACACTGCTGGCTTGCTCCGTTACCAAGAAGAATCCGGAGAACGTCGGTCAGGCGATCAGTACGGCAATCAACGCGATCAAAGCCGGAATCGTCTGGATAAACAGAATCTTGAACTTGGCTGTCGCTGCTCCGTAAATACCGGCGATCATCACACAGACCAAGAAGAAGATCTGGATATGCGCAGCCGCTTCCGCGTTCGGATAGAGAAGGCCGAAAACCAGGCCCGCAGCCAGAAATCCGTTATACAATCCTTGATTGCCTGCCAGCGACAACGTCGCGTCGGCGAACTTCCGTTCCAAACCGAAGGCTTTCATTCCTCTCGGTTTGTTCCACATGAACATTTCCAGTACCAGAATGTACACGTGCAGCAGCGCGATCAGCGCGACCAGAATATTGGCCACCCATTCCATCTTGTTTCCCCTTTTCTTTCAAGGCACGTACCTGCCATCCCATTGTATCGAAAAAAAAGATTGCTCCCTTTACCGGAAGAAAGTTAATCGGCCAAAGCCTGCTGCAGATCGGCGATCAGGTCGTCGATATTCTCCAGACCGACCGAAAAGCGCAGCAGACCGTCGGCAATTCCCCGTTCCAGACGAATTTCGCGCGGCATCGCCGCATGCGACATCATCGGCGGATACGACAAAATGCTCTCCACCGCTCCCAGACTGACCGCCACAAGCGGCAGCTTTACCCGGCTCAGCAGACGTTTGGCCCGCTCTTCGGAACCGGCATCAAACGAGACCACCGCGCCGTAGCCCGTGGACTGTTTTTCCTGGATTTCGCGTCCCGGATGCCCGGGCAGCCCGGGATAATAAACGGCCGCGATGTCTTCGCGTTCCGACAGCCACTGCGCCAATCTGCGGGCACTCGTTTCGCTTCGCTCCATACGCGCTCCAAGCGTCTTCATGCCGCGGATCAGCAGCCAGCTGTCCTGCGGACCAAGTACCGTGCCAAGTCCGTTTTGCAGCTTCTTGAGCTGTGCGGCCAGCTCCGGCGTGCGCGCTACCGCAAGCCCCGCCAGTACGTCGCTGTGCCCGCCGAGGAACTTGGTTGCGCTGTGCAGCACGATATCGACTCCCTGCTCGATCGGGCGCTGGTAATACGGCGTCATGAATGTATTGTCGACCAGCGTCAACAGATTGTGCGCTTGGGCCCACTCCGCTACCGCGCCCATATCGGTAATCTTGAGGGTCGGATTGGACGGAGTCTCCATATAGACGCCTTTGGTATTCGGACGCAGCGCCGCTTTGATCTGCGCGAGATCGGTCATATCGACGAACGTCGTCTCGATGTTCATCCGGCTCAAGATCGTCGTCAGCAGCCGGTATGTCCCGCCGTAAACGTCTTCCGTGACGATCAGGTGATCGCCGGCCGAGAAAATCATCAGCGCCGCCGAAATCGCCGCCATACCGGATGCGAACGCATAACCGCCGGCTCCGCCTTCCAGCAGCGAGATATAATCTTCGAGCGCCTGCCGGGTCGGACTGCCGGAACGGCTGTAATCGTACTGCGGCGGGTTGTAAATATCGAAATGGTGGAAGGTCGACGCCTGGTAGATCGGCACGCTGGACGCGCCGGTCGCCGGATCGATCTCCGCGCCGAAATGGATCAGCTTGGTATCGAAATGGCGATTCTTGAGCGCTTGGGCCGCTTCTTCGGGAGTCTGCAACTGCCGGGGCGCTGCCTGCTCCGGTGTTCGCCCCTGCGGTTGGGCCGTTTTTTCCGTGCCGGTCTCCAGAGTTTCGCCGCCGCTGTGCTCGTTATTTTCGTTATGGGCGCTCGTCATGTTAAGCCTCCGCTCCTTCCGTCTGGCGGAATGCCGCTTGCAGGGCCCCGTCCAGATCCGCAATCAGATCATCGATATGCTCGATACCGACCGAGAAACGCAGCAGCTTGTCGTCCACGCCGATCGCGTCGCGAATCTCCTGCGGAATGTCCGCATGCGTCTGAATCGCCGGGTACGTCATCAACGACTCGACGCCGCCCAAGCTTTCCGCGAACGCGATCAGCCGGATATGGCGCAGAATCGGATCGATCCAGCGGGCGTCTTTGACTTTGAACGAGAAGATCCCCGTATTGCCGCTCGACTGCCGGTTCTGCACATCGTGTCCCGGATGCTCCGGCAGGCCCGGATGGTAGACGGCTTCGATCTGCGGATGCTGCTGCAGGAAGCGCGCCAGCGTCAGCGCATTGCTCTCATGCCGCTCCATCCGCAGCGCCAGCGTTTTCATCCCGCGCATCAATTGATAGGAATCGGAAGGACTTAGTACCGCTCCGATCGAGTTGTGCAGGAAGAACATTTCTTCGGACAGCTCTTTGCCCTTCGTAACGATCAATCCGGCAAGTACATCGTTGTGTCCGCCCAGATATTTGGTCGCGCTGTGCACGACAATATCGGCACCGAGTTCGATCGGACGCTGGAAAAACGGAGTCAGCAGCGTGTTGTCGACGATCGTCAGAATCCCGTGCGGTTTCGCCCAGCCGGTGACCGCTTGGATGTCGGTAACCATCATCAGCGGATTGGTCGGGGTCTCGATGAACACCGCTTTGGTATTCGGCGTGCGCAGCCGCTCGATCCCTTCGAGGTCGTTCGTATCGACGTACGAAGCCGTAACGCCGAATCGGGACAGCACGCGCTCCAGCAGGCGATAGGTGCCGCCGTACAGATCAAGCGAGACGATCAGATGGTCGCCCTGGCCGAAGAGCGCAAACACCGTCTGCAGCGCGGCCATGCCGGAGCTGCAGGCAAAAGCGGCGTCGCCCCCTTCCAGCTTGGCCGAAGCTTCTTCGAGCACGGCGCGGGTCGGATTCTTGGTCCGGGTATAGTCGAAGCCCGTACTCTGCCCGAGCCCCGGATGGCGGTACGCGGTCGAATGGTAAATCGGGAACGTGACTCCCCCCGTATGCGGATCTTCAAGCGAACCGATCTGCGCCAATGCGCTTTCGATCTTGAGCTGTCTATCGTCTGTCATGTCTATTCCTCCTGGATGAGAGCTTGGATTAAGTGATTCGATTGACGCTTCGATGCTGCACATTCCTGAATTCCGGGCGTATGGAAAGAAGGCGGCAGACGCCGCGGGCGGCTCTTCGCAAGCTCCGCCCCGACCTTCAGATGCCGGCTCCATAGTCGCTGAATTCCGATTCCTTGACCTGATCGAACGGCGTTTCCTGGTACACGTAATAGTTCAGCCAGTTCGAGAACAGCAGATTGGCGTGCGCTCTCCACGAAGACAGCGGCTTGCGGGTCGGGTCGTCGTTGGGAAAATAATTTTTGGGAACCGGGACGTCCATGCCTTTGGCAATATCGCGGTCATATTCCCACTTGAGCGACAGCGGATCATATTCGGAGTGACCCGTAGCGAAGATCTGCTTGCCGTCTTTGGTTGCCACCAGGTAGACGCCCGCTTCTTCCGATTCGGCGAGAATCTCAAGCTCCGGACTGCGCAAAATATCTTCGCGCTGCACATCGGTGTGACGGGAATGGGGAACGAAGAAACATTCGTCGAACCCGCGCAGCAGCTGCACGTTGCTCTTGTTCATGGTATGCGGGAATACGCCGAAACACTTGTCCGCCAGCGGAATCTTGCTGACTCCGAAATGATGGTACAACCCCGCCTGGGAAGCCCAACAGATATGCAGGGTCGAGGTGACATTTTGTTTGGACCATTCGAAGATCTGGCGAATCTCTTCCCAGTAGCTCACCTGTTCAAATTCCAGCTGCTCGACCGGCGCTCCGGTAATGATCATGCCGTCGAACCGTTTGTGCTTGATTTCGTCGAACGTTTTGTAAAAAGTATTCAGGTATTCTTCGGATGTGTTCTTGGACGTATGCGAACTTGGGTACAGCAGAACGACATCCACCTGCAGCGGCGTGTTGCCGATCAAGCGCAGCAGCTGCGTTTCGGTCGTTTCCTTGGTCGGCATCAGGTTCAAAATGGCGATGCGCAGCGGACGGATATCCTGGCTGTACGCCCGGCTTTCGTCCATCACGAAAATATTTTCCTTAAGCAGTACTTCCATGGCGGGCAGATTGTCGGGCACTTTAATCGGCACTTCGCATTCACTCCTTTTTTCGTTTGGACGTTGATGTCGATCTATCGAGCATTCGGCAGCCGGAAAGGATTTTTCTGTACAAATGGGTACAAAAAAAACCTTTCCGGGCAGGCCGAGAAAGGTCTATACAAAGCTAGCTCCTCTCTCATCTGCCAAGTTGCCGGTGCGTCCTAGCGAAACGGGCCGACTTGCCTGTTTCGTTTCGGATTGCTCGGTAACTTGCAAGAATTAGCACCGTACGACATAGTCGCCGGTTGCCGGGTTTCATCGGGCTAGTCCCTCCACCTGCTCTTGATAAGATTCCACTGTTCAACCGGATTTTGCGCGCCGGCCGAAGTATTCGGTTGTCGAAATCCCGATGGTTTCGCCGGGATAACTTTAGATTTATTATACACATTTTGTGTATTCAAGCAAGAAGCAGTTTGCAGGGGAGCGCCTTTTTCTTCATCTACGGTTTGGTTCCTGCCAAGCCGATAACGTAAGCATAACCGGTCACAAACAAGCCCTTGAAAGGCCTTGTGGCGCAGGGTATACTTAACGAGGGTTTTATGAAAACAATTTGAAAATAAGAGGTGACTTTCAGATGGACGGCGACCCGAGGCCCAAGCGTAAGAGAACGCAGCATGCATCCGACAACCGAAAAAACGGCCGACCGGCGTCACTACCTCCATGTATGGAAGTTCACTGACCGGCCGCCGCCTTAAGGGCTGAACTGCCGTTCAACCGTTTAAGGCGACGCCCGTTCCGGCGACGGCCTGTTTTTTCCTGCGCTCTCCCGCAAATTCGAGACTATTTCAAGACGAGCAATCGTCCCATTTCGAAGGAGTTGAACCGCATGAAAATCCGGCATGTCAAATACGGCGTTTTTACGCTGATCGAAAATGAGAATCTGACCGATACCCTGACCCCTCCCGAAGAAGGCTTTTACTGGATCGATGCCGATCTGGACGACGTGACGCTGCTGCAGCTCACATTCGGACTGCACGATCTGGCGGTAGAGGATATGCTCGGCGAAGAAGAACAGCGGCCGAAGATCGAAATTTACGAGAACCATTACTTCACCGTCGTCAACAGTATCCGTTTCGACAATGAAGAGATCTTTATGCGGGCCCTGAACATTTTCCTTGGCCGGCATTTCGTCATTACGGTGACCCGGCAGAAGATCCATGAACTCCGCACGGTCAAGCCGATTATGTGGGAAGAAGAAGTCCATACGCCCGACCGCTTCATGTATCTGCTGATCGACCGCGTCGTCGACAACTTCTTCGCCGTCGGCGACCGGATCGAAGACCAGATCGAACAGCTGGAAGAAGACATCCTGATGAATACCAAACGCACCCATCTGAACGATATCATCGGACTGCGGGCGGAAATTCTCTGGCTCAAAAAAGTACTGGTGCCGCAGCGCGAAGTTATCAATATTCTCAACAAAAAAGATCTTCGACTGATCGACGACGAACTGCAGAAATATTTCAGCGACATTTACGAAAATACGGTCAAAGTCTCCGAGGCTTTCGATACGTACCGCGATCTGATGGGTAACCTTCGGGAAGCCTACCAGTCCAGTATTTCCAATCGCGCGAACGAGATCATGAAAGTATTTACCGTGATCACGACGATCTTCATGCCGCTGACCGTGGTCACCGGCATTTACGGGATGAACTTCGACCATATGCCGGAGCTGCATTGGACGTACGGCTATCCGATGGTTATCGCCCTGATGGTCGTGCTCGGATTTACGATGTACCTTCTGTTCCGCAAAAAAGGTTGGCTGTAACGCAGGTTCGGTCTTGGGAATTCCGTTTGTCGAATCAAATAAAAGGGCGGTTTGCGCTTCGGAGATCCGAGCGGCGAACGGCCCTTCTATTCGTTTGGGATATCCCCACCCGCGAATTCTGCGGCGCTTTATTCGCTGCTTGGAAGTCGGCCTACCGGACCGCTCAGCCTGCGTGGGTTCCGCGCTTTCTTCCGGACGATGCGGAAGCTTGCGGAGCAATGACCAGCGACGGGGAAGGCGCCTCGTCTGCCGGCTCCGAAACTTCCGGCGTTTCGGGCAGGATCGCCGCCTCGGCTTCTCTCCGTTCCTCTTCCCGGCGATAACGAATACGCAGCAGACGCAGCTGTTCATACAAAATGTCCAGTCCCGGCTCGCTCGGCGGTTCTTCTCCGTATACTTTTTTCAGCACGGGCTTAAGAAAGGAATCCCCCAGTTCCGTGTAGGCCCGCAGGGCGGCCAGGCGCTGTTCCTCCGGCATCATCTGAAGTTCGTGCTCGATCACGGCTTCGAGATTGTAGCCGTTCTTCTCCAGCGATTCCATCATCTCGATCAATTCCCTACGGTCCAGACCGCTGCCCTGACTGATTTGGGTCAAGGAGGAAACGCCGCCTTTGGACGATTCGAGCAGCAGCCGCGTGGCCCGGACCCGTTCGGCTTCCCGTTTGAATTTGCGTTCTTTGCCTTTGTAGGTCCACTCTTCGAATTCTTCTTCGTCCAGTCGTCTCTCTACCCAATCCAGCGGAAAAGTATGCGCACGCCCGATTCCCTCGGTATGCTCGAGCAGAGCCGCCCCGTAGCGCTGAACGGTATTTTCTCCGATACCCGGAAGCTCGCGCAGCTCGTCGAGCGTCTGCGGAAGAAACGCAACGATCAGACGCAGCGCCCGGTTCGTTGCGATCAAGTACGGCGCCCGATGTTCTTCGGTCGCTCTTACCCTGCGCCAGGCGGCCATCCGCTTATATAATTCTTCATCCGTATGCAGCTCGCTGTAGCAGATCAGCTTCTGGGAAAAACGGCCGCGCTGCCCCGATTCGAGAAATTCCTGAAACGTATCGCGGATTACCGGACGATAGCCTTCGGCCAGTTTGATCGCCAGGCGATGCCGGTACACGGCCAGCATCTCGTTCCATACCGTTCCTTCGTACCAGTTCTCCCGCTGCGCCGGCTCCGGGACGTCTTCTTCGCTCCAGCCGCAAACCCATAATCCGCCTTCTTCTTCAATCCATACCTGCGCGGCTTCAACCTCATGCTCCCGTTCGATCTCCATCCGGTTCAAAAACACGATCGTCATTCCAATCCCCGCCTTGTTATCAAAAATTTCAGCCAAAACGCAAAAAAAGCACCTCTCCTACATGGAATGTAAGAGAGGTGCTTCCTCCGCGCTTGTTTGCTGTTAATCCTATAATACCCTTCGCAGGGAATAAGAGTCAAGCCGATTTTGCAGCCGGATTCAGCCCTGCGCTTCAAGCCCTTCCAGACGTTTCGCAAGCGCCCCCCGCCAAGCGTCGGCCAATTCTTCGACAGCCAGCAGACTGCGGATCGCTTCGGCATCGTTTTTGCATTTGTACTTGATTTCATTGGCCTGCATCACCGTCATGCCGGCAGGATGGCGCTCCAGCAGTTCGATTCGATCCCCCGCCTGAATGTTTCCTTCCTGCAGAACCCGGAAATAAAAACCGCTGTAGCCGGTTTCCTGCACCGCCTCAGGCAGCTCCGGCACGCCGTAGCGCACCGACAGCTTGAAGCAGGGCTGACGCGGTTGGCTGAGCTGCAGGACCGCTTCGCCGATCGCAAACGTATCGCCGATACAAAAATCTTCTTCCGCCGCTCCGGCAATCGACAGGTTTTCTCCGAAAGCCCCCGGTGCAAGCTTGGGCAGGATGCCGTTTTCCCAGTAAGCGAACCGGTCCGTCGAATAGACGCAGACCGCTTTGTCGCTTCCGCCGTGATTTTTCAGATCGGCTTGTCCGTCTCCTGCAAACCCCAGCCGGCCCAGATACACGGTCCCTTTGACCGGATTTTTGAAAATGCCCGTTTCGACTGCTCTGCTGCCGTTCGGTACGGATTTCGGCAGGCCTACATTGACTGCCACAACGACTGCTTCGTTCATCTGATTCGCCTCCGCTTCTATTCCATCGATACCCACTGTCCGAACACCAGCGTATTGCTGAGGGCCCGTCCTGCTCCGGTCAGTACCCGGCCGTTGGCGTACAGGGCGGAAGAAGCTCCCCCGTCCAGGTTCATTGCCTGCTTGGCGCCCATTTTCTGCATCACCTGCGCCCACTGATTCATCGTCGCGCCTCCGATCGTCGCAAGCATAACCGAACCGTCCGGCATGATCGCAATCCCGCTGCGCGCACCCGAAGCCGTGAGAATTTTCGGATCGTTGAACCCTTCGCCTTTTGCGTCGAGCGATACTTTCCCGTCTTTGACAAGGCGCGGACCCGCGCCGACCGATGTGACGACATCGTCCCAGGGAATCGTTTGGTTGGCCGCATTTTGATACGCGATATTCATTTCCACGGTCGAACCGACTTCGAAGCGGCCGGCATTGTTTTGTTCCGAACCGTGATAGACCAATACATAACCGTCGGACGGAATCGCAGTGTTGGCATTCGCCGCTTTTTGGACGACTTTGTTCTGACGGACGGTCACTGCGGTGCCGCCGCTGAATCCGACCCGGGCCCCGCGTGCCGAATTGTACATCAGTACGACATTCTGCCCCGCTTCCGGAGTCCGATTGACGAAGGTTGCATACCAGGTGGACGTTTTGCTTTTGCCCGCCTTATCCGGTCGGCTGACGACTTTCCCGGTGATTTTGGCCCGCAGCGAGTCCATCCGTACAGTGCCGTCTTTTTCGAAGCCGATACTTGTACCGTAATAGCCCGTGTGCACGATTTGTCCTTTGGAGATCAAAGTTCCGTATGGATCGGCCGGTCCTCCGTAAGAGTTGAAAAACGCTCCGTTGATCGCCGCGGTCGCTTTGCTGCTTGTGATGATCGAAGCGAAGCTCTGGGTCTGTCCGACCTGTCCTTGAGCCAGTCCGAGTGCCGCTTTCGTGCCTTTGGGAACAATGACCGTCTGCACGCTGTACGTTCGTCCCGACACCGATACTTTGCGTATGCTCGTCGCAATCGACGCCGCCGCTTCGGCCCGTTTGTCCCCTGCCAGACCGAATATTCCCGATACCGCCAGCACCCCCGCCAGCAGCATCGTTCCCCACTTTTTGCTTTTCATCCTGAACCTTCTCCCTAGAACATTTTGCATTGATGTTTGGTCTTGGCTGCCTGCTTTCTTTAATTTAGCGATGGAGGATGCCTTTTCCTGCTTGACGGGGAGGGAAAAGTTCCGGCTTTCTGCGAGAAGGATGCTTGCAAAGGCTGAAGGAAGGCTCCCTGGAGAGACGCTGCGGGGGAAAGAGACTTCCGATCGCCGCCAAAATCGGATTTCCCTTTTATCGAATCAGACAAGCTGTAAGGTGGAAATCCGATTTTATATGCGAACACTTCGTTTCTTCGGGATCCTCTCCCCTCCGCTGGTGCGTGCCATACTTCCGCGGAGACTTCGCCGCCTGCCGGCGGTAAGAGCAAGCTGAGTCTCCTCGGCTCGGCTCGGCTCGGCTCGGCTCGGCTCGGCTCGGCTCGGCTCGGCTCACGGATTGTATATCCCTTAGAGGGCCGAATCAAGCCCGTCCGAACTTTTAACGGATCATAGTTCCGTTAGCCGCTTTTCATCGCTTTTTTTCGCCAAAAACAAGCCCACTTTCATTCTAAGCGTCGTCTGAATCCGTTAGAATCTCCAAACCGCTCAAATCCGCTTCTAAGCATCGTCTCGATCCGTTAGAATTCTTGCACCCTCCTTAATCCAGACACTCTGCCGAAGCTCTCGATTTGATCTCTGCCATCCCTATCGCTTCGCGGCCTTCATCTCCCCGTCCCATGCAAAAGCAGCCCGACTCTCCAACTGGAGAGTCGGGCTGCTCGACAAGCAAACCCGCCGAAAAGCCATGTCTTGTCGGCGCCTTCATTGGCGGAAAACATAGAGCTTGGATACTTAAGCGCTTAAGAACGAAAAAATGAACACAATCTTACAAGGGGGATGCCGATCGATCGGCATCCCTTCCTGTGTTTGCTTTTAAATTTGATCTTCGTCCTTGAACTTGCCCTTTGTCCTCGAACTTGCCTTTCGCTCCTGCCCTCGCTTGCCCTCGCCTCTCCCACACTCCCGGAAAAGGCTGTGTGCCTCTGACTTATGCAGCAGCGCAGCGTCTCCACGTACGTCTGCCGCCTTTTCCATACCGCTTCCGCAATCTTTCCGCGCCGCTTCCGCAGCCGCTCCCATAACCTCAGCCGAACACATCCGTGCCCATCATTTTGCCCAGACTGCTCATCTCAAGTTCCGCGAATTTGGCCGATATCTTGGTATCGTCGATCCGGAACTCGCACAGGTCGATCGGACATTCGACCGGCACCTCGCAGTGGATCTCGGCGAGCGAACGGGACATGTGCAGCATCTCGAGATCATTCTCGATCTTGGTTCGAACCGAGTTGGTCAGCTTGTCCAGGTTGGCCAAAATGCCCGGAATATCGTCGAATTCCTGAACGAGTTTGATCGCCGTTTTTTCGCCGATGCCTTTGACGCCCGGATAATTGTCGCTCGAGTCGCCCATCAGGCCTTTCATGTCGATAATCTGCGAAGGCTTAAGCCCTTTTTCCTCCATCAGATAATCGGGCGTGTAGACCTGATAATTGCCGTAGCCTTTTTTCATGATGATGACTTTGATCCGTTCGTCGGTGAGCTGCAGCATATCGTTGTCGCCCGACAGGATCTGAACGTCCATCTGCTGTTCGCGTGCGCAGCGTTTGGCAATCGTACCGATACAGTCGTCCGCCTCGTAACCCGGCATGCCGATGTTCGGAATATCCATTGCTTCGACCACTTCCTTAACCAGGTCGAACTGGGGAATCAGATCGTCCGGCGCTGCGGAGCGGTTGCCTTTGTAGGATTCGAACTGTTCGGTGCGGAAGGTACGGCCTCCCATATCCCAGCAGCAGGCGACATGCGTCGGATCGAACTGCTGGATCGCATCCCACATATAGCGAACGAAGCCGTAGATGGCGTTGGTCGGCACGCCCGCTTCGGTGCGGCGGATATAGCCTTTGAGCGCCGTTGCGTAATAGGCCCGGAACAGCAGCGCCATACCGTCGACCAGCATCAGTGTCGGTTTGCGCGCCAGGACATTTTGCGGAAGTCCTTCGATACCGCCGTGCTCGCTCATACCCGCTCCTCCTTTTGACTCCAGTTTTGTTCGTACAGTTCCGGTTTGAAACCGATCGTCACCCGGTCTCCGTCGGTTACGATCGGACGCTTGATCAGCATTCCATTCGAAGCCAGCAGCTCCGCGCGTTTTTGTTCGTCGAGATCGGCGAGCTTGTCTTTGAGTCCAAGCGATTTGTACACCTCTCCGCTGACATTAAAAAACTTTTTCGACTCCAAACCGCTTTTCGCAATCAGATCCAGAATTTCTTCTTGGGAAGGAGGCTGCTCGTCGATCGGAATCAGGTTCAGTTCGTGCCCTTCGTTTTGCAGCCACTTGATCGCGCTGCGGCAGGTGCTGCATTTGGCGTAATGGTACACATTCAGATGAGTCATCGGTGTCGGTCACTTCTCTTTCTTTGCTTTCTGTAAAAACCTCTCCAGCTCCAGCAGATCCGGCGGAAAAGGAGCTTCGAAGGTCAATCGCTCCTGGGTACCCGGGTGGACGAAAGCCAACCGGAACGCATGCAGCGCCTGGCGGCCGATCGACCCGTCCAGTTTCCGCGCTTGGGCGAATTCGCTTTCCGTCAACGGAGACGAGTCCGTATAGGTATACATCCCGTCGCCGACAAGCGGACAGCCGATATGCGTCATATGGACCCGAATCTGATGCGTGCGTCCGCTCTCGAGTTCCAGCTCGACCAGCGAAGCCCGCGCGGAGACATAGCGTTCCAGCGTCCGGTAGCGGGTCGCCGCGGCGTAACCGTCCGGCGTTACGATCCGCCTATGGGGAGAGTCCGGATCGCGGTCGATCGGCCCTTCGATACGTCCGGCTTCCGCTTCCGGCCAGCCGTGCACGATCGCGCGGTACGTCTTGTCGACGGTGCCCGCGATCATCTGCTCGGAGATATGCTGGTGTACATACGGATTCTTGGCTATCGCAAGCACGCCTGACGTTTCGCGGTCCAACCGGTGTACGGGGCGAAACCGCACTACTTCTCCCCTGTCCTGCCAATGCTGCACGACGCCGTTGGCCAGCGTGCCGGTATAATGGCCGTGCGTAGGATGCACGATCGCGCCGGCCGCCTTGTTGACGATCAGCAGGTCGCGGTCTTCGTACAAAATATCGAGCGGCATTTTTTCCGGCAAAATATCGTCCGATATCTCGCGCTCCATCCGCAGCTCGACGAGGTCGCCGGTATGGACATGGATGCTGATATACACCCGTTCGCCGTTCAGCGTGATGCCGCGTTCGGTCATTTTGAGCCGGGATGTCAGCTTGCGCGATACCCCCAGCCGGTTGTGCAGGAGCGTTTTGAGCGTCCAGCCGTGCTCCCGTTCGGATACGGTATACACGATCGGATCATAATAGCCAAGCTCCGGATCGATCCCTTTTTCTCTCGGAAAATCGTAGGCTGCCGGTTCTCCGCTCTGCGGCTGTTCTTCTGTCGGTTTCTGGTTTCCCGCTTCGATCTTCATTCACCCTGCTTTTGTTCGTTTTGTTGATCCTGAGTCCGGCTTCCCGAAAAAACATCGGCGCCGCGTACATATTCTACATCGTCCACTCTGAGTTTGAGGTTGGCGGCACGGGCGGCGCTGAAAAAGTAATCCGACAGCCGGTTGAGATACCGCAGCACTTCCGGATTGATCTCGGATTCGTCCGTCAGCGTCACCACTCGCCTCTCGGCCCGCCGGCACACGGTGCGGCAGATATGGAGCAGCGCCGCCGGCGGACTTCCTCCGGGCAAAATAAAGCGTTCGAGCGGCGGATTATCCGCTTCCAACCGGTCGATCCAGGTTTCCAATCGCTCCGTCATCGCCGGGTGCGTCTTGTAAGGCTGCTGCGCCGCCGGCGTATACGCCAGATCGGATCCGCAGTCGAACAGCTCCTGGCCCACGACGGCCAGCTGTTCGCGCAGGTCCTTGAATCGATCGTCTTGAAGCAGCGCCGCCGCATGACCGACAAAGCTGTTCAATTCGTCGATTGTGCCGTAAGCTTCTACCCGGGCATCGTCTTTGCGCACCCGTCCCCCGATCACCGACGTTTGTCCGCCGTCTCCCGTTTTTGTATAAATGCGCATGATGATTTCCTCCTCAGCCTTCCGTCAATTTCTGCAGCACCTTGATTGCCGCTTCTTTGTCCGGAGCATTAACCAGCACACAAGCAAGCATATCTTCGGGCGTATACCCGGCATCCTGGAACATCTTCATGTCTTTGACCGGAATGCCGAACAGATGCTCTTCAAGCACCGCGTCGCTTTCCCCGTCTTTCAATACGCCGCTTTCAAACACGCCATCCGGATAATCGGCTTTGTCGAAATACTCGTCAAGTACGACATGGGCACCGTCTTTACCGTAAATTTCAATGTTATCCGTCGGCAGAATCACGATCGAATTCCCGCCCGCGGCATATTCGACCAGCACTTTTTGCAGATCGAACAGCGGCGAATAGTTGAATTCCGCTTTCAGATCCGGTACTTCCGTATTCAGTTTTTCCTGGATCACATCAATGCCTTCCCGACTGGAAGAACCTTTGTCCGACATAAAAATCGTGACGCCTTCTTCTTTGCCGCATCCGGCCACCAGCATGATCGCTGCGATCAGCACCAGCCAGACCCCTATTTTTTTCCGCTTCACTCTTACTCCTCCTTGGACATTTCCCCGGGCATGGATCCCGTATTCAAAGTCGTTCTTAACCAATATATCATACTCCCCTGCCGCAAGCATTTTCGCCGCCACCCGATCCGCCCAACACAAAAAAGGAAGAGCTTCTGCGGAGCAGGCTCTTCCTTTTGGCCGGTAAACAAATCGATTTCGGGATCAAATGCAGAAGTGGGGACGGACGCAGACTGCGTTCATCGAAGCGAGTCAGCGTACCAACTGCATATATTCGTTGATTTTCAGGTCGAGCCGGCTGCTGATTTCCACGACGGTCGCAGCGGTAAACGACTGTTCCCGTCCGAACGTTTCTTCCATCTGGGCGCGCAGCATACGAATCTCTTCCTGCAGGAACAGTTCGCGCTCTGCCATGGCACCTGGAGCTTGAACCCCACGCTGCATATACGGCTCCAGCGAACGCCGTATATGCCTCGGCTTTTGGAACGAAGCGGCAGACAAAAAACATTCCCCCTTGAAAAAATCACCTGGTTCGAAACCCCATTATATAGAAGCTCTCCAATAAAATCAACTTTTTCAAAAAGGAGTCATTTTTTCCGTTTTGACAGTAGTTTGGACCTCCAGCTTTTATGCGCCTTCGCGTTTTACTTTGTATACGAATTGGCCGATCCGATCAAGCGCTTCGTTCAGTTGGGCCACGGACGTCGCATAAGAGCAGCGCAGGAAGCCTTCGCCTCCGAGACCAAACACATCGCCCGGAACCGCGGCCACTTTCTCTTCGACCAGCAGACGCTGGGCGAACGTTTCCGACGTCAAACCGGTAGATTGGATACTCGGGAACGCATAGAACGCTCCTTCCGGCTCATGGCATTCCAAACCGGCATCGCGCAGCCCCTGCACGACGAGTCGGCGGCGGCGGTTGTACGATTCCACCATCTTGTCTTTTTCGCCAAGACCGTTCGTGAGCGCCTCGAGCGCGGCCACCTGTCCCATGACCGGCGCGCACATCACCGTGTACTGGTGAATCTTCAGCATCGCGGAGATCAGCTCGGGGTGACCGCAGGCATAACCCATCCGCCAGCCCGTCATGGCAAAAGCTTTGGAGAATCCGCTGACGAGAATCGTGCGGTCTTTCATGCCCGGAGCCGCCGCAAAGCTTGCGTGCTTCACCGGACCGTAGCTGAGTTCGGCATAGATTTCGTCGGAGATGACGATCAGATCGTGCTTCTCGACCACCTTCGCGATCGGCACCCAGTCTTCGGCCGTCATCGCCGCTCCGGTCGGATTGCTCGGATAGCAGAGAATCAGGACTTTCGATTTCGGCGTAATGCTTGCTTCGAGCGCTTCGGCCGTCAATTTGAAACCGTCTTTGGCAAAAGTCTCGATGCCCACCGGAATGCCGCCCCCGATCGAAGTGATCGGCGAATAGGAGATGTAGCAGGGCTCCGGCACCAGCACTTCGTCGCCCGGACGGATCAGCGCCCGCAGCGCCAGATCGATCGCTTCGCTGCCGCCGACCGTGACAAGCACTTCTTTTCCCGGATCGTACGACGTGCCGAACGAGCTGCTCAAGTAAGACGCGATCGCTTCGCGCAGCTCGGGCATCCCCGCATTCGATGTGTAGCGCGTATAGCCGCGCTCCAGCGAATACACGCAGGCTTCACGCACATGCCACGGCGTCACGAAATCGGGTTCGCCTACGCCAAGCGTGATGATGTCTTTGCTGGCGCTGACAAGATCGAAAAATTTGCGGATGCCCGAAGGCTTGATATCGCGGACCAGAGGCGAGAGATAGCGTTCCATCGAACCGTGTTCGGAATCGGAAGGCTGAACAGCTCCGTTTTCGTTCATTTCGCTTTTAGTTATCATTGTTTCGCATCCTTTACGGCGAGATCATCAGACGGCGGTCTTCTTCGTGTTCTTCGAAAATGATACCGTTCTGCTTGTATTTTTTGAGGATGAAGTGCGTTTTGGTCGACAGAACGGATTCGATCGGCGACAGCTTGTCGGAAACGAAGCTCGCCACGTCTTTGAGGTTGACGCCTTCCACTTCGACAAGCAGATCATAGGCGCCGGACATCAGAAATACGGCTTTAACCTGCGGGTACAGGTAGATCCGCTCGGCAATCCCTTCGAAGCCGCGTCCGCGTTCGGGCGTAATCTGCACTTCGATCAGCGCCGTTACTTTCTCGTCGTTGACTTTGCTTTCGTTGACGACCGTTGCGTATTTCACGATCACGCGATCCTGCTCGAGCTCGGCCACCGCTTCGCGAACTTCTTCTTCGGGCACGTTCAGCATCGTCGACAGCAGCCCGTGCGTGCGCCGCGCATCTTCTTCCAACAGTTCGAGAATATCCAGTTTGAGCTTGTTCGTTTCTTTCACTACGCATGCCTCCAGATCGATTTTGCTTGATAGATGACTCGTTCGGTTAACTCGGTCTCGCTTATTGTACCTCATCTTACCCCAAAAAAAACCGTTCTGCCACCGCTTCGCGCCAATCCGAGCATACCGCCCCCGCCCGAAAATGCGCTCCGTGCGGCCTCTCCTCTTCTTCCATGCCCAAAAACCCGCTTCCGAAGGAAGCGGGTTTGGAGCCTCGCGAGTCGTTTCTTTTCGCGTTCAAGGTCTGCTGCCGCCGCGGAACTTTAAAGGACCGAAACGCCGATGACGTAAGACAGCGACACCGACAGAATCATCGAGATCAGGCCTACCGCCCGATTATCGCGTCCAATCTCTTCGTCGACCTTGAAAAAAGGCGTGATGAACTCGAACAGAAAGTAGGCTACCATCAGCAGTACAAAACCGATCAGCGACCACAGCATACTTTCGTAAATGGTCGAACCGGACTCGATGCAGAATCGCAAAATATTGCAGATCCCGAAGATCTTGCCGCCGGTCGCCATAGCCACCGCCAGGTTGCCTTTGCGAATCTCATCCCAGCATTTGTAGCGGGTGACCGCTTCGAAAATGGCCAGAAACACAACCAGTTCGAGGACGGCTACCGAAAAATAAGCGACGGCCGCCCCGATCGGGGTCGCCAATATAGGATCGATTACCGTATTCATCTTGTTCTGGCCCCGCTCCTTCCGTTACTTGAGTTCGGCTACGGTTACGCCGTTGCCGCCTTCGCCGTAATTGCCAAGCCGGTAAGATTTAACCAGCTTGTGCCGGCGAAGATGCTCCTGAATGCCGGTGCGCAGAATCCCTGTTCCTTTGCCATGGATCAGATACACCTGACCCAGGTTCGACAGAAACGCCTCGTCGATAAACCGGTCCGTCTCCATCAAAGCTTCTTCCAGATTCGTTCCGCGCAGATCGAGCTCCGAACGGGTACTGTCGTCTTTGGTCCGTTTGACGGAAGTGACCGGCTTTTGTTTGGGCGCTGTAACCGGGGCGCTTTGCACACGTTCGAGCGACCCCAGCGCCACTTTCATTTTCATGATGCCCATCTGCACCAGGGCTTCTTTGCCGTCCATCTCGATGACATGGCCGCGCTGGCCGAGGTTGACCACGATCACTTCGTCGCCCGGCTCGATCTTTTGGGAAGATTTGGCGCCGGCGGATTTCCTGGCTTTCTTCACCCGGACTTCCGGTTCCGCCTGATCGAGCTGGCGCCGGGCCGCGATCAGCTTGTGTTCTTTGACCGACGCCCCTTCTTCCATCGCCAGACGGCGCAGTTCGGATACGACTTCGTCGGCTTCTTTGCGCGCTTTGGCGATAATGTCGCGGGCTTCGTTCTCGGCTTTCTCGAGTCTGGCTTCGCGCTGCGCTTCCTGCTTTTCGAGTTCGCGTTCCTGCTTCGTCCGGAGTTCTTCCATCTCGCGGCGCAGACGCTCGGCTTCCCCGCGCTCCGCTTCCGCTCCGATCCGGTTCTCTTCCAGCGCGCTGATCATGTTCTCGACGCGCAGATCTTCTTCTTTGACTTCGCCGCGGGCGAAGCTGAGGATCTTGCCCGGCAGACCGAGACGCTCCGCAATCGCAAAAGCGTTGCTTCGTCCCGGAACGCCGACGAGCAGCCGATAGGTTGGGCTCAGCGTCGCCACGTTGAACTCCATACTGGCGTTAATCACGCCGTCGCGTTCGTACGCGTAGGCTTTTAATTCGCTGTAGTGGGTCGTCGCCACCATGCGGCAGTTGAACTGATGGATATATTCCAGGATCGCGATCGCCAGCGCCGAACCTTCCGCCGGGTCGGTCCCCGCCCCGACTTCATCCAGCAGAATAAGGCTTTTCGGCGTCATGTCTTTCAGAATCCGGATAATGTTCGTCATATGGCTGGAGAAGGTACTGAGGCTCTGCTCGATGCTCTGTTCGTCGCCGATATCGGCATAGATCGCATCGAATACGCACAGCTCGCAGCCTTCGTCGGCCGGAACGAACAATCCCGACATCGCCATCAGGCTGAGCAGGCCGATCGTTTTGAGCGTAACCGTCTTGCCGCCCGTATTCGGACCGGTTACGATGATGCTGGAAAACTCGCCGCCAAGTTCGACATCGAGCGGCACGACTTGTTTGGGATCGATCAGCGGGTGGCGTCCTTTGCGGATCCGCAGATACCCGCGGTCGTTGACGGTCGGCTCGGTCGCTTTCATCTTGTGGGCAAGGCGTCCTTTGGCAAAAATGAAATCGAGCTGCGCCAGCACATCCACGTCGTACGCGAGCAGTTCGGCCTGTTCGCCGACTGCGGCAGTCAGCTTTTGCAGGATGATTTCGACTTCGCGGGTCTCGCGCAGTTTGGTCTCCCGCAGCTTGTTGTTCATCGCCACGATCGCTTCCGGCTCGATAAACATCGTGGCGCCCGAACTGGACTGGTCATGCACGATGCCGCCGAAGTGCGAACGGTATTCCGACTTCACGGGAATCACGAAGCGGTCTCCGCGAATCGTAATCAGCTGATCCTGAAGCATCTTGGATACGCTCGACGAACGGATCATCGACTCCAGTTTCTCGCGAATACGGGATTCGCCTCCGCGCAGCTCGCGCCGAACGGCCGCCAGGGTCGGACTGGCGGAATCCATTACTTCGGCCGACTCTCCGATACAGGAATTTATCAACTGCTCCAGGGCTTTCTGGTCCGAGATCAGCTCGGCCAGGCCGTCCAGCAGCTCGACCGGATGTTCGTCGTGCAGCGTCTGGATAAAGCGGCGCAGACGGCGCGAACCGTACAGCGTCGTTGCAATGCCCAGAAGTTCGTGCGGATTCAGCATGCCGCCGATCCGGGCACGCTGCACCGACGCACGGATATCGACGATCCCGCCGAACGGCGGAGATCCTTTCAGACGATCGACGTGAAAAGCCTCGTGCGTGGCCTGCAGCAGCTTCTGCACGGACGAAAGATCGGTATCGGGCTTGAGCGCCCGCGCCGCTTCCTTGCCGAGCGAAGTCTGCGCCTGGTCCGCCAAGGCATTCGAGATGCTCGCATATTGTAAAATTTCGAATATTTTATCGTTCAAGAACGTGACAACTCCTTATCGGTTCTGGAGAACGCAGCGGTTCTCCGTCCTTTAATTATACCGGATTCGGGGCGCGGACACCATGGATGCCGGACATCGGGCGTTCGCGGCTGCCGGCTGCCTCCGCTAACCGGGAATAAACGAAAAGCCTTTTCGCCTCCGGTCGGAGAATCGAAAAGGCTTTTCGGCCGCAGCTCCGCGAAACAACGGGCGTACACGTTAATCGCGCACCGACAACGTATCCCGGCCCGCGTCGTACAATTCGACCCGGTTCTTGCCCGAGCGCTTCGCCCGGTACAGAGCGCCGTCGGCTTTGCCGAACAGGGTCTCCGCCGTATCGCCGGGCTCATAGGCGCTGATGCCGACGCTGACCGTAACGGGATGGTTGCCCATGTAGGAATAATTGGCGCTCTGCACCGCTTCGCGTATGCGCTCGGTATATTCGGCGGACTCGCCGATCGTTTTCTCGGTGAAAATGACGGCAAACTCTTCGCCGCCGTAACGGGCTGCAAAATCGTTCGGCGCCACGATCATTCCGATTCGGATCGAGACTTCCTTGAGTACCAGATCTCCGATCAGATGGCCGTAGGTATCGTTGATTTTTTTGAAATTGTCGATGTCCAGCACCGCCACCTGAATTTCAAGCCCGTTGCGCATGCACTGGTCGACCAGGTCTTCGAGATATTCGTAAAAGGTTCCGTGATTGTACAGCTGCGTCAGCGCATCGGTCTTGAGCAGACGCTGCGAGACCGCTTTGTCGACGATTAAATCCTGCTGCGCCTGGGTCAGCAGTTCGACCTGGCGGCCGATCTCCAGTGCGCGGATCAGCACCAGACGGCCCAGCAGCAGCGAGGCGGCCAGCATCAAGACTCTAAGGGCAAAATCCTCGATTCCCCGTTCGTAAAACGGCCGTTCCACCAAAAAGTAAAAAGCCGTATACAAAACGATGTTCGAAACGCCAAACCCGTCAAGCAGTCTGCGGTCGAAATAGATCAAGGGCACGAACATCGGGAACATCAGCAGAATACCGGGTGAACTCTCCGTGTAGGCGCTCAAGTTCAAATAGTTGATATAGGCCATCGTCAGGCTTATTCCGACCACGATCTGTCTCCCGTAGCGCCGGAAAGATGCGTACAGAAGTTCTCCGAGTCCGGCAATACCCAGGATCAACAGGATCCGGGTAAGCAGGGAAGAAGGGGAGTGTCCTTCTTCCGCATTGGCTCCCGAAAAAAAGTAGGTCGAGTCGACCGCAATAACCATCGCCGCCACGATCCAATACGCAGTCAGGATCTGTCTGTTCAGGCGATCCACGTTTCCCATGCCCTACCGCTGCTCCTGCTCCAGCATTTCCATCCATTCGTTGTGCTCTTTTTGCAGCGCCGCGTACTCCTCTTGAAGACGCGCGTATTCGCGGTCGGTCTCTTCGCGCTTATCTTTCTCCAGCTCGCGTTCGATATGAAGAATGCGAAGCTGATGGGACAGCATCTCGTACTGCTCGGTGACCTGGGCGAGCTCGCGCTGGAGGCTGCCCGGTTCTTCCTCTCTTGGTGCCTTGTTCGCCACAGCTTCCAACCGGCGTTCGAGTTCCGTTTTCTCTTCCGCCCAGCCCTGCCGCAGCTCCCGGAGCCGTTCCAGTTCCGCATTCCACTTCGCGCTGCGCCGTTCAAGTTCGCGGGCCGACTCTTTGGCCGTTCGCAGCTCGGCTTGAAGCTGTTCGCACGCTTCGGCCGTCTGCGCCGCCCGGGCCGCCGCTTCTTCGCTTTTGCGTTCCGCGGAATTCTTCTGCTTGGTCAGCAGGCGTTCGCGTTCGCCGGCTTCTTCGAGTTCGCGGCGCTGACGGCTGGTCTCCAGACGCCATGAAGCTTCGCGGCCGCCGAATTCCGCCACCCGGGAAAACAGCCGCTCGCGTTCCGCGTTCCACTGCGTTTCGGCTTCGGCGAGGCGCTCGGCTTCCCGCTTCGCTTCGTCCAGCGCTTCGGAGGCTTCGCCGAGCCCGCTTCGCGCTTCTTCCAATTCGGCTTCCAGGCTGCCGATTCGGGCGGCAAGGCTGCCGGCTTGTTCGTCAAGACGCTGCGCGGTGCGGGAAGATTCGTGAAGCTGCGCAACCAAATCCTGCTCCCGGCTCTCGGCCGCTTGTTCCCGTTCCCGGGATGCGGCAAGTTCATTCTCAAGGCGCGCATATTCCCGGGCGCGCTCTTCTTCGCCGGACGTCAGCGCTTCGAGTCCGCGTTCCAGTTCTTCTTTTTGTTCGCGCAGACGGCGTACTTGTTCTTCCAGGTCGCCGGTCAGCCGCTCCTGGCGTTCGCGTTCGCCGGTCCATTCGGCTTCCCGGGCCGTATAGGATTCCAGCTCGCGCGACAGGTCCGTAAGGCGGGATTCAGCCTCGGCCAATCTTCCGTGCAGTTCTTCCCGTTCGGCCGACAGGTCGCCGTTGGCCTGCACGGCGGATTGATGCTCGCCGCGCAGGCGTTCAAGTTCCGCCTGTACGCTTTCGCGCACGTCCTGCAGTTCGCGTTCCCGCTCTTCGGCTTCGCCCAGACGTCCGGCGAGCGTATCGCGTTCGGTTTCGAGCATGCTCGCCTGCCCGCGCAGATCGTCAAGCTCACGAACCGCTTCCCGATGAGCGTTTTCCAGCGTCCCGAGCGAAGCTTCCGTCCCGGCCAGACGGGCGGCGAGGCCGCTTCGGGCTTCTTCCAGAAGGATCACTTCGCCCGTCAGCGCTTCTTCGCTTGCTCCCAGCTCGCTTACGCGCTGTTCCAGGCGCGCTCTCGTCTCTTCCAGTTCGCCGCTTCGGGCCGCAAGCCGCGCTTCGAGCGCTTCGCGCTCGCCCTGCAGCTCTTCGATGCGGCTGCCTGCATCGCGCAGCTCGCTTTCCAGGCGTGCGCCGCTCTCGGCAAGACCCTCGGCCGCAAGCCGGGCCGCTTCCAATTCGGAGGCAAGCGCCCGCTTCTCGTCCGCCAGAGCTTCGGCGCTTTGCTCGAGCGCCTCCAGACGAAGCGCAAGCGAAGCTTCCGCTTCCGCATGCCGCGCGCTTTCTTCGCGCGCGGCCGACAGATCGGCGGCCAGGGCATCCTTGTCCGCCCGAAGCGCTTCGCGCTCCGTATGCGCCGACTGCAGTCCGGCTTCCAGTTCGGCTTGGGCCGCGCCCAGTTCCGCGGCCGCTTCGCGCTCGGCCTGCAGCCGCTGCTGCAGCGCCGCGCGCTCGCTTTCAAGTTCGGCGAGGCGCGCACGCAGCGCTTCCGCCGCCGCATCACGCTCGCGCAGATCGCCGTGCAGGCCGCGCTCGCGTTCCACCAGCCCGGCGACTTCCTCTTCGAGGCGCACCGCTTCGCCCGTGAGATACTCTTCACTCTCGTTCAGCTCGCGTACACGCTGCTCCAGCTGCGAACGCCGCTCTTCGAGCTCCGCCGCTTTGGCTTCCAGTTCCGCGGACTGCACCTGGCGTTCGGCGATCAGACGTTCGCGGGTTTCCGCCGCTTCTTCCAGTTCGAGGCGGCGAAGTTCCCAATTCTCTTCGGCAAGCCGGTAATCGTCCAAGCGGCCTGCCAGCGTCGTCCGCTCTTCTTCCAGTTCATCCAGACGCTTTTTCAATCCGGACAATTCCTGCTCAAGCCCCGATTTCTCGCCGGTCAGCGAAGCCAGCTCGGCGGCAAACCGATCGCGCTCGCCGACTGCGGCAGAACGTTCGCCGTCTACACGGTCCCGCTCTTCGCCCAGCGCTATCCATTCTTCTTCCAGCACGTTTTTCTCGTTGGTCAGCGCATCGAGCAGCGCTTCCAGGCGCCGTTTCTCCCCGTTTAACGCTTCCGTTTCGCTTTTCAGGTTCCGAGCCGTTTCGCCTGCAGCCTGAAGTTCGCCTTCCAGGCGTGTCCGGTCGGAAGACGCAGCTTCAAGTTCGCCCAGCAGACGGACTTTCTCCGCATTCGCTTCTTCCCGCTCCTGTTCGAGGCGCTGTTTACTCTCGCCAAGACCCGACAACTCTTGTTCCAGACGGGTTTTGTCGGCCGACAGAGCGGCCAGTTCCTGCTCCAGACGCGTCTTCCCGATCTCCAGCTGATCGCGTTCTTCCCCGAGACGGACCGTTTCCGCCTGGCGTTCTTCCAGTACGCGTTTCAGTTCGCCTCGGAAATGTTCCGCTTCTTCAAGCATCGATTCGAACGTTTCTTTCTCGGTCTTCCATTCGTTTTCGCGCTGCGTCCACGACGCAAGTTCTGCCGTAAGCGCGGCATTCTCCGCTGCGCGGGCCGCTTCGGCTTCGGTCAGCTCGGCTGTCCGGCGTTCCAGTTCTTCGCGTTCCTTCCGCTGCTCCTCCATCGCAAGGCGCAGACGCTCCTGTTCTGCGCGCAGGTCGAGCTCCGTTTCGCGGACGTCCGCAAGTTCGATTTCCAGCTTGCCGCGGAGCTCCTGCTCCGCCGCTTCGCGGGTGCGAAGTTCTTCCAGATGCGCACGGGCTTCCTCGTAACGCTCGGAAAGCCCGTTCTCGCGCAGACGGGTCTCGCCAAGTTCCGATTCCAGACGCGTATGTTCCTCGCTCCAAATCGTCTCGCCTTCTTCCAGTTCGCCGACCCGCGCTTCCAGTCCCGCACGGATTTCCTCCAGCGACCGCATACCGGCTTCAAGTTCCGAAGTCTGCCGGACCGCCGCTTCAAGTTCCTGCCGCAGCTCGGCTTCTTCCGCCTGCAGCGCGGACAGCTGCTGCCTGAGCTCGAGGCTCTCGGCAGCCGCGCGTTCGCCGGACGCTTTCAATTCCGCGACCCGGGTTTCGAGTTCGCTCCGCAGTCCGTTCAGGCGGCTTTCTTCTTCGCGCAGCAGACCAAGCTCCAGTTCAAGCTCTTCCCGCTTCGACTCGCTCTCCGCCAGGCGTACCCGGAGTTCTTCGCCTTCCTGCTCGAAACGTCCTGCCCGTTCGCGGCTTTCGGCCAGCGCTTCTTCGCCTTGGCGAAGTTCCAGACGGATCGTTTGCAGTTCGCCCGCAAGATCTTCTTTGGCTGTACGTTCCGCCGTAAGTTCTTTGCCCGCTTTTTGCAGCGCTTCGCGCGAAACGCTGCCGTTTTTCTCCGCTTCGGCCAATTTCCCTTCCAGCTGCCGTTTCAGGCCGTTCAGCCGTTCCAATTCGGCATTCGCTTTGCGCAGTTCTTCGCGGCGCAGCGTCAGCTCTTTGTCCGCTTCGGCCAGCTTGGCATTTTCGGCGCGCAGCGAGTCCGCGATCGAAACCTGCTCCGCCGTCCGTTCGCGCAGCTCCGCCGTTTCGGTTTCCAGCAGACCGGTGCGCGACAGCGACTCGTCCAGCCGCTCCTGCAAATCCTGATTCGCGATATTGGTCTCGGCCATATTGACCGCAGCAAGAACGGCAATACGCACCGTATCCAGCCTCGGATGGCCGTTTGCGATCGTAGTCATCCGTTCATCGACCAGTCGGGCGACCCGTTTCACATAATCTTGGCTGCTTCCGAAAATTTTATAGGACGTTCCGTAAATCTCCACGCTGACTGTTTTTCGTTCAGCCATATTCGCCCGCTCCTCTCCATTATATCCATCATCTATCGCCTGCCGCTCGGAGGCGGCACGCTGGCGTTCAGCCGCCGTTTCTTCTAAATAAACACTTCAGGGGATCGCCCGACGCTCTTGGGCAGGATCCGCTTGGATTGCAGAATTCGGTTGTCGGCTTCGAAGGATCGCCTCACACCACCTATCGGGTTTTGACGCCATTTCCGCCTGAAAGTTGCTCCGAGCGCTTCCAATACCCGCAAAATACACAGCCGACGGGCAAAAACCGCACCCTTCTTCAGGACAGGGGTCCGCGCGGCGGACCGGATTCCTAAAAGAATTCGATGCGGTTTTGCTCTTCTCCTGCCGAGACTGCTTACTTTCTCAATTCGGCAGCAAAACTTTGTTCCAGACGGGCAATGACGTTCTGCTGGGCAGCCGCCACTTCCTCGTCCGTCAGTGTACGTTCGCCATGCTGGTAAGTCAGCGCCAGCGCTACGCTTTTCTTGTCCGATGCGACGCGGTCTCCCGTATAGACGTCGAATACGCGCACATCCTGCAGCAGTTCGCCCGCCGACTCGCGGACCGCCGCGATCAGCGAACCGGCTTCAACGTCGAGGCCGACCACAACGGCGATATCCCGCTGTGCGGACGGATAGCGCGGCAGATCGCGGTATTCGATCTCCGGCGCGGCCGGCGCATACAAATCGTTCAAGCAGATCTCGGCCGCATAGGTATCATCCAGATCGTAATCGAGCTGCAGCTGCGGATGCAGCTGTCCCAGTACGCCGATACGTTTATCGGGAGCGCCTGCCAGATACAGCGAAGCGGAACGTCCCGGATGGAACCCGTCCGGCGAATCGGCGCGGAATTCCGCATGCAGGCCCAGCTCTTCGAGCACGCTCTCCACGGCGCCTTTGAGATCGAAGAAATCGACTTTGCGCGATGCGGCGCCTACGGTTTCATCCGTACGGCTGCCGGCCATGAGCAGGGCCAGCATCGTGCGCTCGGTCGGCTGCTTCGTCACTTTCTGCTCGCTGCCGTGGAAGACGGTACCGACTTCGAACATCGACAGATCGGCGTTCTTGCGGTTGCGGTTGTACTGCGCCGCTTCCAGCAGCAGCGGAACAAGGGTCGTGCGCAGCACGCTGCGGTCTTCGCTCATCGGCATGGCCAGCGGTACCGCATAGCTGCCGGCCGAGAAGGCGGTGAAGCGCTGCGTGTTCTCGGGGCGGGTGAACGAATACGTCACCGCTTCATGGAACCCGCCGTGGGTCAGCGTGCGGCGAACCGCACGGCGAACCGCCTGCGACTTCGTATACGCTCCCGCCGTCGTCGGGCCTTCGATGACCGTCGACGGGATATTGTCGTAGCCATGAATCCGGGCGACTTCTTCGATCAGATCCACGTCGCGCGTAATGTCGCCGCGGCGCGTCGGCACCTGTACGTCCAGCACGCCCTGCGCGCTGTCGGCGCATTTGAAATTCAAACGGGCGAAGATCGCTTTCACTTCCAGCATCGAAATATCCGTACCGAGGTAAGCGTTCAGTTTCGGCAGCGACAGCGATAGGGTTTTTTCTCCGACGGCTCCGCTTTTGCTTTCCACGATTCCGTGCAAAACGGCGCCGCCCGCATGGCGGGACAGCAGCAGTGCCGCCCGGTCCAAGGCCGCGATCACGGCCGACGGATCGACTTCTTTTTCGAATCTCAGGCTCGCTTCCGAGCGCAGACCGAGCTTTCTCGACGTTTTGCGCACGGAAGAACCGGCGAAACGGGCCGATTCCAGCGCGATGTTAACCGTCGAATCTGTCACTTCGGTCTCAAGTCCGCCCATCACGCCCGCAAGCGCCGCCGGACGGTCTCCGCCGGTAATCAGCAGCATCGACGGATCGAGCTTGCGCTCCTGCCCGTCGAGCGTCGTCAGCGTTTCTCCGTCGCGCGCGGAACGCACGCCGATCTCCCGGCCGAGCTTGTCCGCGTCGAACGCATGCAGCGGCTGTCCGCATTCGAGCATGACATAGTTCGTGATATCGACGACGTTGTTCGTCGGACGGATCCCCGCGGCCATCAGGCGATTCTGCATCCACTGCGGCGAAGGACCGATCTGAACGCCGGAAATGTAGCGGATCGCGTAATGCGGGCTCAATTCGCCGTTTTCGACCGTAACGCTCACTTGGTCCGCTGCCGGTCCGCCCGTTTCGATCAGATCGATCGCGGGAAGCTTCACTTCGCGGCCCAAAATGGCGGCCGTCTCGTAAGCCGCGCCGATCATGCTGAGACAGTCGGAACGGTTCGGCGTCAGATCGAATTCCAGCACCGCGTCGTCCAGGCCGAGCACCTGCGTGATCGGCAGACCGATCTCGGCGCCTTCCGGCAGCACGAGGATGCCTTCCTGCTGGTCTTTCGGCAGCAGCTTGTCGTTCATGCCAAGCTCGCTGGCCGAGCAGATCATGCCCTGCGAAGCCACGCCGCGCAGCTTGGCGTTTTTGATCTTGAAGTTGCCCGGCAGAACCGCGCCCACGACCGCGACCGGAACTTTTTGGCCCGCATCGATATTTTTCGCGCCGCAGACGATCTGCAAATCTTCGCCCGTTCCGGCGTCGACGGTACAGACGTTCAGTTTGTCGGCATCGGGATGCTTTTCCTTGTGCTTGACATAGCCTACCACTACGCCCTGCACGCCTTGATTTCGCTGCTCGATCTCGTCGATCTCGATGCCGGACCGCGTAATTTTCTCTGCCAACTCTTCAGGCGTAATGCCTTCGATATTTACGTATTCGGACAACCACTGCGTCGATACTTTCACTGCCCGCTCACTTCCTTCTCTTGTGTTATATTCCTGCTTCTACGCTTCTATTGACGGGCGAACTGGTTTAGGAACCGTTCGTCGTTGTTGTAGAAATGACGGATATCGTCGATGCCGTATTTGAGCATCGCGAGACGCTCGGCGCCCATGCCGAATGCAAAACCGCTGTACTCTTTCGGATCGTAGCCGCTCATCTCCAGCACGCGCGGATGCACCATGCCGCAGCCGAGCACTTCGAGCCAGCCCGTGCTTTCCGCGCCTTTTTTGCGGTAGCTCACGTCCACTTCCGCGCTCGGTTCGGTGAACGGGAAGAAGCTCGGACGCATCCGGATCTGCGTATCGCTGCCGAACAGCTCCTGCATCAGCTGCAGCAGCGTGCCTTTGAGGTCGCTCATGCGGATATTTTTGCCGATCACGAGTCCTTCGATCTGGTGGAATTGGAACGAATGGGTCGCGTCGTCGTCGTCGCGTCGGTATACTTTGCCCGGGCAGATGATCTTCACCGGCACTTCGCCGTCCATCTTCTGCATCGTGCGCACCTGAACCGGGGACGTATGCGTACGCATCAGCAGATCTTCCGTAATATAGAAGGAATCCTGCATATCGCGCGCCGGATGGTCTTTCGGCAGATTGAGCGCTTCGAAGTTGTGGTAGTCGGTCTCGACTTCCGGGCCTTCGGACACCTGGTAGCCCATGCCGATAAAGATCTGTTCGATCTCTTCGATGATCCGGTTCAGCGGGTGTGCCGCGCCGCGCGGCAGTTTGCGCCCCGGCAGCGTCACGTCGATCGTCTCGGACGCCAGGCGGCGCTCCGTTTCTTCGCGTTCGAAACGTTCGCTGTGCGCGCTGACGGCCGCATCGATCGCATCGCGCACCTCGTTCGCCAGCTGTCCGATCACCGGACGCTCTTCGGCCGACAGCCCGCCCATGCCGCGCAGAATCTCGGTCAATTTGCCTTTTTTGCCCTGATATTTGACGCGCAGCTCATCGAGCTGTTTTGCGTCCGCCACGCTTCTCAAATGCTCGAGCGCTTCGGCTTTCAACTGTTCCAAACGTTCTCTCATCGTCCGCAGACTCCTTTCCCGCCAAGGGAAGTAATGAATACTCGTCATTTTTACCTTAAAAAAACCCGAAAAACAAAAAGATCTTCCCGCCCCAAGGGACGAAAAGATCGCGTTACCACCCTAATTCAGAAGCCTTCCCGCCGACCTGTCGGTATCGGGAAACTCGCGGCCGCAGCGGCCGGACTTCTCTCAGATGACGAAGATAACGGGTCGTCGACCCGGCTGTCCTAATGCGGGGCGGCAGGCGTCCCGGTTCAGACAGCGGCTCCAGAGCGAACTTCGGCGTCGGCGTTGTCGTAAAAATGCTCTCAATCCACGGCATTTTTTCCCTGTACGGCGTCGGCGCTTACTTTTCTCTATCATCGCGGCATTAGATTTTAAATATTCACTGCATTATTGTACTAAAATTTTATTCACGACGTCAATCACTATGCAAAAAAGGTAATGTGTTATATTTCGTATGTAGAAAATCTATTGATTTAATTTGTTCTACCAAGTCCGTCGTGCTAGGAAATATTTCTGTTCTCAAAACCGCATCAACTTTATTTTTGGAAATGTGATTGTCTAGTTCATCATTGAATTCATATCCGAAAAAGTAAGCGATCTTATTAAATTTAGAAAGATCACATTCAAATAAATGAACTTTTGCTTGATTATGTAGCACAACAATTGAATAATTTAGAGCTTTCATTTTATCAATCATTTCATTAGGACAATCTGTATAATAAAAGTTTTGTTTTTTTGTTTTTTTCAATGAAGAATTAATTACATATATTATATTAGATGAATCTTGCTCTGTGTTTTTATTAGAAAATTTAATTTTACCAATGATTTTTCTTTTATTTATAATGGGATCAAAAAAAGGGTTGTTATCTCCTGACGTTACGATAAAATCTTCATATATATAATTTATCCTATGAAGCACTAAATTATTTAAAACTTCATCTTCAAATAAAACGACATCACCTATACGTAATTTTTCATTACTTTTTATCGACCGTATTAAAACTTTTTCTCCTCCTAAAATAAGTGGAACCATACAATTCCCTTCAATTTCCATTAAGACATCTTTCCCAGACAAAAGAGCTTCTTTAGTAAAATTTTTTATCATAAGCTCATCACTTGAATTATTTGATGTTGTAGTAAAACTTCAACAAACTCGGAAATATCCTTTTGAAATTCTTCTTCTTCGATTGATATTTTAAAGTTGCGTCGTACAACTTCGGAAATTTGCTCCAATGATACAGAGTTATCTTTTTTGAATTCATTGAAAATTGAACAAGAAACATCGTCTTTTAAAATTAACGTTTCTCCAGTAGGAGATAGAATAAAAACACCTTCAGTATTAGCGTTAGAGAAAACAGAACCATTTAAAGAGTAGATGTTCATATTTATTAAAACCACCTTTCAATTTTTGAAATAACTCCACATTTGTGTTTTGAAATTTTTACGTATGTGAAAACATTCATGAAAATCCGTTTGATCCAAATCACCATCTTGAGATGCTTGAATGGCTCTACAGCCGCCTCCGCAAAATTCTTTAAAAGTACAATCTTTACATCCTGAAATATTATGAACAGTCCTGTTTTTTGCATTCATAAACAAATCCGATTCATAAAAAACGGTTTTCAGATCATCATTCTTAATATTACCTGCCACCATTTTATCGTCATGTAATAACTTACATAAATATATATTTCCCATACTGTCTATAGAAAACTCCCCTACACCGTGTCCACAATGTTTTTTATGCTCAAATTGTTTGATTGATAATTTATTAGCTTTTTTTCTGTTTAAGTCAAATAATTTTTCGTCTAGTTTAATTCTTTCATAACGATTTAAAGATTGACTAAAAGCAAAATCCTTTCCTCTACCCAATGAGGAAGTAGCGATTACTTTCACATGAAGATTATTTAAATTAGCGAACTTCAGAACTTTCTCAGAAGCATTTAGATTATTCTTTGTAATTGTTTGATTGATTTTCAAGTTTGCCTTTGCTTCTACCAATAAATCAATCGCTTTTTTTGCCTTTTCCCAAGATCCTTTACCTCTATTAAGATCATGTTTTGCAGCATCCATTGAATCTAAGCTAATTGTAATAAGATTTGCTAGAGAAGCTAATTTTCCAGCAACCTTTTTATTCTGAATTAAAGAACCGTTTGTTATAATGTTTGCGTTCATATTTAAATTTCTCACAAATTCTATTAATTCAAAAATATCTTTTCTTAAAAATGCCTCTCCTCCTGTAAAAACAATTGTTTCGACTCCCAGTTCTTGAACATTTTCAAACATTCTCATTGCTTCCTCGGTATTTAAATCATCACAAGTAGAACGTGTGGGGCTACTTTCAGCGTAACAATATATACAATTTAAATTACACTTATAAGTTGTCACAAAATACATAGTACTGGGTTTTTCAGATTCTATTTTTTTTTGCTTATATGAATTATATTCCTTATATTCTTCCGGCAGCTTTTCTATATATCCAATTTTATAAAGCAAAAGCAAGTTTAAAATATAAACGATTTTATCCTTTTCATATCCTTCAACGATTAATTCTTGTTCAGATCGATTTTGAAAAATAATTTTGGATGCAATATCGTATTCACTTTTTCCAAAAACCACCCAGCTATTCAATTGAAAGTTGTGAACAATATAGTCTTGTTTTTCTTTATAAACAGCTATTTTAGGAAATGAAATTTTGTTCATTTTATTTACTCCTTCTCAAAGTGTGAAAATCAATAATCAATTACGAGAATCCCGCTTACTCTCAGTTCTTTTTTAAAAGAGTAAGCGGATAATCCAAATCAATTTTCGAAGCTTTAACCGGATCCGGCTCCCGTGATAAAACCACATGAACACATACATGCTGCTTGAGCTTTAATTGACATCATAAATACTTTTGGCTTGGAATATTCCTTCACAGAAATCACCTCCTTTTTCAAAAAAATACCTTATATGCACTTATACATAAATGAAAAAGATCACATTTTATAACAAAAAGATAGAAGTAAGCTAGAAATCCGCTTTACTTCTATCTTTTACAAATTAAACATTTATTATATCTTCATCATAAAATGTATTTTACAGGCTTTAAACTAAAAAATAGAAAATAAGCTTCACTTCCGGTAATCCTGTAATTGTCGAGACCCGCACGAAGAGGAGAGCGGCTTGCATGTTCCGTTTATCAAACAACTCATCAATCTGCCAGCAGTCTAAGGGAAAGAAACCGAGCAGCGGGAAGACAGCTGGATCTGACTTGTCTCCAATGAATAAGATGCAGCAGGCCCAGGCTGTAGTGAGAGACGTAACACCGGTGATGAGCAAAGCGATGCAAATAACCTATCTGCAGACCAAACAGGTTTTGGATCGGTTTCACTCGATTGTATTCTTTGCGGATTCAATGAAGCAACGACGAAAAATGACATTGTTCAGCCGAAGCGCATGGCGAAACCCGACCTGCGCTTCGGCTGCTTACCGCCCGACCGACGAACAACGGCGCGAAGTCCGAGAGCATCTGCGTGTAGATGAAGCCCTGAACGCGAAAGTGAATCTCTGAAACATCGAGCGTATGGCTACCGAAACATGACTCATTTCATGCATCAATCTGGCTAGAAAATGGCCCTGATTCTGTCATGGAAAACTTGTGGTGAAGAGCCACCTTTATATCTGAAGGTTAATAAAATTTCTGTTCAATCCATGCTCCAAAATTCAAAACATATTTTGCGGATCCTGATAAAATTATTCTAACTACTTTTGGAGAAACATTCTCATAATAAAAATTCCGATTTTCTCCGGAATAAACTTTATTGTATTGTTCAAGAAGTAAATTTCGATAATTGGAACTTTCATCTTCGCTCCTTATGGGAAGGTTGAATGCTATGATTGCTTCTTGATAATCCTTATCTGTTTCTTTGTTCTCAGAAAAAGAAATTAGCGGGCTATTAACCCCTACTAATCTACGGATATTTTCTGCTGTGAACCTCCATTGTCCTCCAACTTTTATGCCTGAAAGTTCACCCGACTTTAAATAATTTCTGACTGTTCTCGTTGTAACGCTTAATTCTTGAGCGACTTCTTCGATCGTCCAATAATTTTTCATTCTTTCACCGTTTCTATGGGAATTGTATGTGTTGCATAAGTTTTGAATACTATATCATGCGAAGTATAAATCATGATTTTTCCTGTAGATAGCTTTATGAGAGACTGAAAAAGAGCGTTAGCTGACACTTGGTCAATACTGCTTGTGCTCTCATCGAATATATATACATCAGCTTCTTTGATTAACATTCTAGCAATTGCAATTCTTTGCTTTTCTCCTCCTGATAAATTCGCTCCATTTTCCGTCAAGAGAGTGCTCCACTGTTTAGTTTTAAAAATCGGATCCAATATTCCGGATTCTTCCACAATCTGTTTCTCTCTTTCAGTCAAATCTCTCCCAAATCCGATATTTTCTTCGATTGTTCTTGATAAAATTGTAGTGTTCTGAGAAAGATAAGCAATTTTTGATCTTAGAGAACAGTTGCTTACTAAATGGATTGGAATTTCATTAATTTCAATTCCTGAACTTTCTCTAAATTTGACTAGAAGCTTTAAAAGAGAGGATTTCCCTGATCCTGAATCTCCTTGTATATAAACAATTTGACCTTTCAATAAGGTACTATCCACTAACAATCTAAATTGGAAATTTTCAATTTGAAATGCTGGATTTCTTAAGGTTATTTTTTCGATTTTTTCGATTTCTATCGATCCGTCTGTTTCACTATGATCATCTAAGTCTTTTTTAATAAAGTCATTACTCGTTTCTAAAGCTTTTAAATTGATATTTACTTCTGTTAGTTTTTTCAATGAATTAAAAAACAAAGGAAAAATTATTCCGATCATAATCATACTGCTTATAGGAAGCCATCCTTGAATAATACAATAAGCAACTGAAATATATAAAACATTTTGAATGATCTGGTTGACGAAATCAATAATGGAACTTGATCCTTGAGCAAATTTATTAGTATTAGATAGTATTTTATATAAATTTTCTATTTTAGGAACAATAGCTTTTTCTAAATCTGAATACTGAGGGATCTGTTTGATATGATCAACGTTTGATAAAGTAACGACTAAGTCTTTATTAGCCGCCGCACCCATGAATTGTAGTTCTTCCATTTTCGTTTTCAATCGAGTATTAATGAACCGAAAACCGAAAAGATTGATTGGAATTAGAAGAAATAATATTGTAGCTATTGACCAGTGTATAGAAAAAGAAAGAATCAACGAAACTAAAATAAGAAACGACGCTTGAACCAGACTTTCAAAACTGGTTATCAAAAAAATATATAAGGTATCAACAGCAGCGAAAATTCTATTGATGAGGTATGTAGGTTCAAACTTGTTATATTGATCATATTTTAGCTGATACATTTTTTTTATAAGTGATGAAAGATGCTGTGTATTGAATTTAGATGCATAGTTTTGTCTATAAATAAGAAGAAAAAATTGTATTACAAATGATACAATCATGGCAGTTATTGCAAAAACAAATAATTTAACATCAAGTTTATCAGTTTGCTTCGAAAAAAACTGAATAAGAACCGGAACGATTGTAGCTGTAATAGAAGACATAATTACCAATAACAAAGTGATACCTATAAACTTCTTGTTTTCAAATATTAAACCTCGCATTTTATCCCTCCTTTAGATAAAAATAATCTAACACCTTATTCATATATTTTCAATGTAAAGATGAAAAAATATGAAAAACGGTGTTAGAAAAGTTTCTGTACATGTTATTTATGAATTTTCTTCTAATTCTCTTTTCAATTTGCGTATTTCTTTAATTTTATTATTCGAGAATATTTCCGAAAAAGAGTTCTTCCTATCTTTCGCGCCTACAGCCGTCCGATTTTCCGCTTCTCCCCGCAGCAGCTCCGCCAGTCTAAGCTCTAGCATCAACCGCCGTTCATTTTCTTCGCGGCCGCCCGGATTTTTCTCGCGCAGCTTCGCGTCCTCTTCCTGCTCCTCCAGACTGCCTTCGAACAAGGAAAACCCGCCTTCAGGCTGCAGCTCCGCAATCCGGTTGGCCGCTTTGCGCACCAGCATCCGGTCGTGGGAAACGAGCAGCAGCGCACCCTGATAGCGCATCAGCGCCGCTTCCATCACTTCGCGCGTATCAATATCGAGATAATTGTTCGGCTCATCGAGCACCAGCAGATTCGCTCCGCCGAAATACAGCCGAATAAACGCCGCCCGGCATTTTTCTCCCATGCTGAGATCGCCGATCCGCTTGAATACATCTTCGCGCGGGAACAAGAAGCAGCCGAGTATCGTCCGCGCTTCCGTCTGCGTCATGTTCGGCAGCTCAAGCAGACTGTCCAACAGGCTTTGATCGGCCGGCAGTCCTTCCAGCTCCTGCGAAAAGTATCCGATCTTCACGCCGGGATGCAGCCGTACTTCGCCCCGCGTCGGTTCAAGCTTCCCTGTCGCCAGACGCAGCAGGGTGGTCTTCCCGCTTCCGTTCGGTCCACGCACCGCCAGCCGATCGCCGCGATCCAGTTTGAAATGGACGTTTTCCAAAATGTGCTGCCCGTCGTACGCGAAATCGGCATGTTCGAACCGCAGCAGCGTGCGGGCTTCGAATCCTTCGTCTTCCAGGGTCATATTCAATTTGGGCGCCTGGCGCACGCTGCCGACGCTTTCCGCGTCCAGCCGCTCCAGCTGCTTCTGCTTGGCATGGTAGCGGGAAATATTTTTTTTGGCTTTTGCTTTGTAATAGCTCTGCGTGATTTTGACTTCGCTCTGATGCGTCGCGGAATTGTGCGCCTGCAGGAACCACTGCTGATAATTGCGGATCGATTCCTCGAGCGCTTTGCGCTGCTGTTCCTGCTTTTTGTGCAGTGCTTCGTGTTCGCGCAGTTCGCGTTCCTTGTGGCCTTGGTAATCGGTGTAACCGCCGCGGTATTTTACAATGCCGTCCGGATTCAGTTCGCAGACCGCAGTCGCCACCTCGTCGATGAACTGCCGGTCGTGCGAGACGAACAGCAGCGTGCCCGCGTAATGGCGAAGCTGCTCTTCGAGCCAGTGCAGACTCTCTTCGTCCAGATGGTTGGTCGGCTCGTCCAAGATCAGCAGCTTGGGCGATTTCGCCAGCAGCGCGGCCAGGCGCACCCGCGTTTTTTGGCCGCCGCTGAGCGACGCATACGGCAGATTCCAGCTTTCTTTGGGCATCCCGATCCGCTGAAGCTGCTTCTCGACTTCGTTTTCCCAGTGAAATCCGCCTTGGCTTTCGTACTCTTCAAGGGTCGGTCCGTACGCTTCCAGCGCCTGCTCCGCCGGATGACCGGAACCGCTCATCTCCCGGGCCAGTCGTTCCAGTTTCATTTTGAGCGCATGCAGATGATCGTTTTCCAGATAGGCCCGCTCAAGCGCGGTTGTTTCTTCGGGAACGTCTTCGTGCTGCTTCATCATGCCCCATTCTTCGATTGGCAGGATGCGTTCCACGCTGCCGCCCGTCGCTTCTTCCATACCGGCAAGTATGCGCAGCAGCGTCGTTTTGCCGCAGCCGTTGCGTCCGAACAGCGCCAGGCGCTCGCCTTCCGCCACTTCCAGATTCACCTTTTCAAACAGCGGCTGCCCGTTCCATTCTTTCTCCAATTGTTTGGCAATCATCCAGGTTCGCATCGATCGATCATCCTCTCCGAATAAAAAAGTCCGCGTGACGGCAAACGCCGCTGCGGACTTGGAGAGTCGATGATCGAGCAGAAACCTGCGTATTTCACGGGAAGTGAGGCGCGCCTGTCGGAAAATTCCGAAAAATCGGTACGCAAAAAGAGGCACACACTCCCGATGGAAGACGCACGGTTCCCTCTCTCACTCCTGCCGCAGCCGAACGTTTGAACGTCCGCCTGTCGTGTCCCGCTTTTTCGGCGCAAGAAATTAAACGGTTCGAAAACCGATAGCTGCCGAAAAGCAAGTATGCCGAGTTAGATGAGGACATGCGCAGTATACTTCATCGTATAGAGTGTACCTCTCGAATTCTACAGAATGGTTGAACACCGCAAGTCTAACAAAACTTTATAACGGTGACAACCTTTTTTACCCGGTTAGCCGAAAATGAATCCCCAGACCGCGTGCAGCCCCGTTCCCGCAAGAAACAGGATGCCTGCGATAAAAGCCAGATAAACCAGCAGTCCGATCCCCGCAATCAGCGCAACGCCGATCCGGATTCCGTTCCCGATCCGATTTGCGATTCGGTGCGAGACTCGGGCTTCCTTTTTCCCGTGCATGCGGTCTTCCATATCCGAACACTCCCCGTTTCTCCGATTGGGCCTGCGGCCTGTGTTTCTCCCCAGCCAAAAACCCTTCCGTTTGTTTATCGGCATTTCAACGCAATTTCGATACCCCGTATCTGCAAAGATTGTGTGAACGTGGTAAAATCGGCATAGCGAAAGCGAGGGGAATCAGCGGATATGACCAAAAATATATCGGATATCGCGCAGATGGCGGGCGTCGCCAAAAGCACGGTATCCCGTTACTTGAACGGCGGCTCCGTCAGCGTCAAAACAAAACAGAAACTGGAGCGCATTACCCGGGAAGCCGGTTATGTGCCCAATACGTTCGCCCAGAGCCTCAAAGCCAAACGGACCAATCTGATCGGCACTATCGTGCCCCGGCTCGATTCGTTCGCGGCCGCGCAGACAATGACCGGCATCGACGAGGAGCTTCGCACGGCCGGCGGCCGTATGCTCGTCTATAACGCGGGGCAGGATCGGCAGCGGGAGATCGAAGCGATGCAGGATCTGGCCCGGCAAAAAGTGGCGGGTATCATTCTAATGCCGGCGCAGGTAACGGACGGACATCTGCGGGCGGCCGAAGCGGCGGGTATTCCCGTGCTGCTCGTGGGCCAGGGAAATGATCGGCTGCACAGCCTCGTCTACGACGATTACGGAGCCGGGCGGCTGATGGGACGCCACGTACTGGACATGGGGCACCGCCGCATCGCCTATCTGGGCGTGACCGAAGACGACGAAGCGGTCGGACGGCTGCGCAAAGAAGGTTTCCGGGCCGCGGCGGAGGAATGCCCGGACTGCGAAATCCGCTATTACGAGAGCAGTTTCGCGATCGGCGACGCCCGGGCTGCGGCAGAGAAGATTCTGGATGAGCATGCGCCTTCGCTGATCGTCTGCGCTACGGACAATATTGCGCTGGGCGTCGTCAAAACGGCCCATGTGCGCGGTCTGTCGATCCCGTCGCAGCTGTCGGTGACCGGCTTCGGCGGCTATGAAGTCACGGCAATCATCAATCCGGAGCTGACTACCGTGCGTTTCCCGTATTACGAGGCCGGCAGGCTGGCCGCCCGCAGCATACTCAAGCTGACGGCGGGCGAAGACGTTCGGCGTTCCACTGTCATGGACGTCGAAATGCTTTCCCGAGAAAGCGTTGACAATTTAAATATACCTTTTGTATAATGCAATCGGAACCGGTTCCGGTTTGAGGCTCGGGCTATGCCCTCTCGTCGGACCGGAACGGCGTTCTGATTCGCCGAATCTTTTCACGGTCTTTTTTCATTCTCTTTTGGAACCGGTTCCGGGTTTGATTCTCTACCTGCCCTACTTTTTTAACCGAAAACGGAACCGGTTCCCAAAATAAATGCGGAGGAATGCCTACTCTTATGAACATGACGCGCGAACAAAAATACCGGCTGCTCCGGCAGGCGGAACCGGGCGAGTTGGAGATATTGGCGAAACAGGCGGACGGCTGCGGCTGGCGCCAAACGTACCATATCCAACCCCACGCCGGACTGCTGAACGACCCCAACGGTTTTGCTTATTACAACGGCAAATATCATCTGTTCTATCAATGGTTCCCTCTGGGTACGGACCACGGAATGAAATACTGGTACCACGTTGTCTCTACGGATCTGGCCTGTTGGACCGATGCCGGCATCGGGTTGGAACCGGGCGGTCCGTACGATTCGCACGGAGCCTACTCCGGCAGCGCGATCGAAAAAGACGGTCGGCTGCATCTGATGTATACCGGCAATACACGCGACGAAGACTGGGTACGCCGTCCATATCAATGCCTCGCCATCATGGACGAAACCGGAGCGATCGCGAAACGGGAACTGCCTGTCATTTCGAACGTTCCCGACGGCTATACCGATCATTTCCGCGACCCCAAAGTCTGGAAAAACGGCGATTCCTACTGGTGCGTCATCGGCACGCAGCGCAGCGATCTGACCGGAGCAGCGGTGCTGTACCGTTCGCCGGACCTGCTGGACTGGACGTTCGCGGGCGAGCTCAAGACTTCGCTGCCTGATTTCGGCTATATGTGGGAATGCCCGGATTATTTTGAGCTGGACGGCGCCGGTCTGCTGCTGCTCTGCCCGCAGGGCGTGGAGCGAGACGGCGAACACTTCCGCAACATTTACCAATCGGGCTATCTGCTCGGCGATCCCTTGAATACGAAGAACGGTACATTCAAGCACGGGGCCTTCGCGGAACTTGACCGCGGCTTCGACTTCTACGCGCCGCAGACGACCGAAGGACCCGACGGACAGCGAATCCTGGTCGGCTGGATGGGACTGCCCGATCTGGAATATCCGACAGACGATCGGGGCTGGGCACACTGCCTGACTCTACCGAGAGAACTCTCGCTGCGCGGCGGCCGGCTGATTCAGCGGCCCGCGGCCGGACTGCGGAATCTGCGCGGCGAGTCGCGCTCTTTCTCCGCCGCTTGGGCCGACGGACGCCGCAGCTTCGACGGAATCGAAGGCACCGCCTACGAGCTGCTGGTCGCGATAACGCCTGCGGATCCAAGCGCTTCCGATGTTAGACACGCAGACAGGCTCCCCGAGAGCGGAAGCGGCCGGTTCGGCGTCGAATTCCGCACCGGCGCCGAGGAACGCACGGTGCTGACCTACGACGCGGGCAGCCGCACGGTCACGCTCGACCGTTCCCGCTCCGGCGCTCCGCTTAGCCCCGACTACGGAACGACGCGCAGCTGCACGCTGGGCGGCGAACACGGCGGAACCGCTGTGGAGTTCCGCTTATTCGTGGACACCTCATCCGTCGAAATTTTCGTCAACGACGGCGAAGCCGTATTTACCGCGCGCTTGTTCCCCGATTCCGCCAGCACCGGTATTGCGTTCTTTGCGGACGGAGGCGGCGCGGCATTCGAAGGCTCCTGCTGGCCGTACGGCACAGGCGCGATTCCGCGCGGACTTCCGGCCGGCATGTCGGACTTCGGGAAGGTGAGACCATGAGCCGGCTGTACGCGATCGGCGAAGTGCTGATCGATTTTATTCCGCTGCAAAAAGGCTTCGCGCTCAAAGACGTGACCGCGTTCGAACGCGCACCCGGCGGAGCTCCCGCAAATGTAGCGGCCGCCGCGGCCAAATACGGCGCTTCCGCCGCCGTACTGACCAAACTCGGCACCGATGCGTTTGGCGACTTCCTGCTGGAAGCGCTGCGTCAGGCTGGCGTAGACACACGCCATATTCTGCGAACCCACGAAGCGAATACGGGCCTTGCCTTCGTCTCGCTGAGAGAAAACGGCGAACGCGACTTCTCCTTCTACCGGAATCCGTCCGCCGACCTGCTGCTGTCGGAGAGCGAGATCGACGCGCAGCTGTTCCAAGCCGGCGATATCCTGCATTTCGGCTCGGTCGACCTCGTCGAAAGCCCGATGAAACAGGCGCACCGCAAAGCCATTCGCGCCGTCAAGGAAGCCGGAGGCCTCGTCAGCTTCGACCCCAATGTCCGGCTTCCGCTGTGGACAGACGCCGAAGACTGCCGCCGCGCCATTTTGGAATTTTTGCCGAAAGCCCATCTGGTCAAAATATCGGACGAAGAATTGACGTTCATCACCGGCATCGAAGACGAGGAGACCGCGATCTCTTCGCTATTCCGCGGCGACGTGCAGGCGGTCGTCTACACGCGCGGCCCCGGCGGAGCGCAGCTGCATACGGCCGCCGGCCGCTACAACGCTCCCGGCTTCGCAGTCGATGCCCAGGATACGACCGGCGCAGGCGACGCTTTTGTCGGCGGACTGCTGCTGCATCTGCTGGAACGCGGCGCCAATCCTGCGAATCTGACGGCCGTCCTTGACGAACATCATGCCGAAATCCTTCGGTTCGCCAATGCGAGCGGAGCCCTGACCACCACGAACAAAGGCGCAATTTCCGCTCTGCCGGAACGCGCCGCCGTCGAAACCCTTATGCAGTCGCAGCCCCTCCACCCCCTATCCGGAAAGGAATGACTCTTATGTCCGAAAACCGCGACATCGCCCGCGACATCGTCGAAGCTATCGGCGGCAAAGAAAATATCGCCTCGTTCGCGCACTGCGCAACCCGGCTGCGCATCATGGTCCGCGACAAAGACAAGATCGACCAGAACCGGATCGAGAATACCGACAAAGTCAAAGGTGCCTTTTTCAACTCCGGCCAATATCAGATCATCTTCGGAACCGGCACCGTCAACCGGATATTTGAAGAAGTCGAACGGCTCGGCATCGACAGTACATCCAAAGAAGAAATCAAAAGCGAAAGCAAAAAACAGGGCAATGCGTTCCAACGCGCCATCCGTACGTTCGGCGACGTCTTCGTCCCGATCATTCCCGTGCTCGTCGCGACGGGCTTGTTCATGGGCCTGCGCGGCCTGCTGACACAGGATTTGGTCCTGTCCTGGTTCGGCCTGACGTCGGCCAGTATTCCGCCGAATTTCCTGCTGTTCACGCAGGTGCTGACCGACACCGCGTTCGCGTTCCTGCCGGCGCTCGTCGCCTGGTCCGCGTTCCGCGTCTTCGGCGGCAGTCCCGTGCTCGGGATCGTGCTCGGCCTGATGCTCGTCAATCCGGCGCTGCCGAATGCCTACGCCGTCGCCGACGGCAGCGCCCAAGCGCTGACGATGTTCGGTTTCATCCCGGTCGTCGGCTATCAGGGTTCCGTTCTGCCGGCGTTTTTCGTTGGCCTGCTCGGCGCAAAGTTCGAGAAATTTTTGCGCAAAAGGGTGCCCGAAGCGCTTGATCTGATTCTGACGCCGTTTGTCACGCTGCTCGTCATGATTACGCTTGGACTGTTCGCGATCGGACCGGTGTTCCACTCGCTGGAGAACGTCGTCCTGCACGGCACGACGTACCTGCTTGACCTGCCTTTCGGCATCGCGGGCCTGCTGATCGGCTTTTTCCATCAGATCGTCGTCGTCACCGGCGTGCATCATATCTTCAACTTCCTGGAGATCCAACTGCTGGAGCAGACCGGTTCCAATCCGTTCAACGCCATCATCACCTGCGCCATGGCGGCTCAGGGCGCGGCCTGCCTGGCCGTCGGCTTGAAGACCAAGAATGCCAAGCTCAAAGCGCTGGCGCTGCCGTCTTCGCTGTCGGCGTTCCTCGGCATTACCGAACCTGCGATCTTCGGCGTCAACCTGCGCTACATGAAACCGTTCGTCATGGGTCTGATCGGCGGCGCGGCCGGCGGCTTCCTCGCTTCGCTGCTGCATCTGGCGGGTACGGGTATGGCGGTCACCGTCATTCCGGGCGCCCTGCTGTATCTGAACGATCAGCTCCCGATGTACATCCTGTGCAACCTGGTTGGGGCGGCAGTCGCCTTTACGCTGACCTGGCTGTTCGGTTACAAAGACGAGCCTGCGGTCGAAGCAGAACGCCTGAACGCCGGCAGCGCGTCCGCTGTGCCTGCAGCCGGAACTCCGGCCGCCAAAGCGCCGACGAATGCGGAGATCCCAGCACCTGCCCCCGTATCCGCAAAAGCCGGAGAGAACGCTCTTTCCGCCGATCCGGATGAAGTTCCGTTCTCGTCCCTTTCGGTCCTCTCTCCGATGACCGGACGCGCGGTTCTGTTATCGGAAGTTCCCGATCCGGCCTTCTCCGAAGGACATATGGGGCGCGGTCTTGCTATCGTTCCGTCGGAAGGGTTGGTCTTGGCTCCGTTCGACTGTACCGTCGCGCACGTGATGGACAAAAGCAAGCACGCCGTAATCCTGGAACACGGCAGCGGCGCACAGCTTCTGATCCATGTCGGGATCAATACGGTATCGCTCAAAGGAGCCGGTTTCACCGTTCACGTACAGAGCGGCGAACGCGTAACGGCGGGGCAGCCGCTGCTCGAATTCGATCTGGATGTGATCCATGCGGCGGGCCTCTCGTCCGTCACGCCGGTGATCGTTCCTGACGGGCTTGATGCCGTATTGGACGTACATCCGCGGCCGTCCCAGATCGTTACGGCCGGTCAGCAGACCGTTCTCGAAGTACGGGTAACCGCGGAAGTTACGGCCTGATTCGATGTATTTAACTTGAATATGATTTTACCATTAGACGAACAAAGACCGCCGGAGAAATCTCGGCGGTTTTTGTTCGTCTTCTTTTTCTCGCTTGCTCTTTTCAACATAATGACAAGTTTCCGGCAACATAAAAAAGCCACGCTTAGTCGACAGACGACAGCGGGCTTTCTTTATAACAGGCCAACAACATACTTCCTAAAAAACAAAAACCGCTGCACCGCAGCGGTTTCTTGCAAGACTTGCTCTAAAGCGGGTGATGGGAATCGAACCCACGCTACCAGCTTGGAAGGCTGGAGTTCTACCATTGAACTACACCCGCACAAATCAATATGATATTGTTGAAAAAATAATGGTCGGGACGACACGATTTGAACATGCGACCCCCTGGTCCCAAACCAGGTGCTCTACCAAGCTGAGCTACGTCCCGACATTGTGTATTGCCTTTTGGCTCTCACGTCCTCTTGAGGACAAGAAATAATATACCACGCTCAGAAAAAGTTTGCAAGCATTATTTCAAAAAAAGTGTACGGCCCATTCGAATCGGCCGTACACCTTTTGGCGTGACTTGCTGATGCAGCAGTTTCAAGCAGCTTAACCGAGCTTTTTTTGCTGCAAAAACATTCGTTCGAATCGCCCTGCAGGGACAGGACGGCTGAACAGGAATCCCTGGGCTTCATGGCAGCGTTGGCTGCGCAGGAACGCAAGCTGCTCTTCGTTCTCCACGCCTTCCGCCGTTACTTTCAGCTTCAGGTGATGCGCCATCGAAGCGATCGTGGAGACGATCGCCGCATCGCTCTCGCCGCTCATCACTTCGCTGACGAAGGAACGGTCGATCTTGAGACGGTCGATCGGCATGTTTTTCAAATAATGCAGCGAACTGTAGCCTGTGCCAAAGTCGTCGATGCTGATATGCAGGCCGAGCTGCTTGAAACGCTTGAGCTGTTCGAAAGCGGCATCTTTGTCCACGGTCATGCTCTCGGTAATCTCAAGTTCCACATACTGCGGATCGAGACCGATCTCTTCGAGCATCTGTCCGATCTGTTCCGCAAGCCGGGGCTGGCGGAATTGGCGGATCGACAGATTGACGGACATGCAGAGCGGCGCGTATCCTTTGCACTGCCATTCCTTGTTCTGCCGGCAGGCTTCGTGCAGCACCCATTCGCCAAGCGGCACAATCAGACCGCATTCTTCCGCCAAAGGAATAAATTCGCCGGGAGATACGGGCCCCCGCGTCGGATGATTCCAGCGCACGAGCGCCTCCATGCCCAAAATCCCGCCGTTTTCGACCGACATTTTAGGCTGGTACTCCAGGAAGAATTCGCCGCGTTCCAATCCCTTGCGCAGATCGCTTTCCAGAATCAGCTTCTCGCGGGCGATCATCGTCATGCCTTTGGAGAAACGTTTAACTTCGGCCCCTTGCTCCTTTGCCAGATGGACGGCCGCATCGGCGCTTTGCAGCAGTCCGTCTGCGGCATGACCGTCTTCCGGGTAGACCGAGATGCCCGCGGACAATGCGACATAATGTTCCATTCCGCCTACGTTGACCGGACGCTCGAACTCTTCGAGCAGCGCCTGTGCACGATGCATGGCTTCCTCGCCCCCGCTTTCCGGCAGAACGACCGCAAATTCGTCTCCGCCGGTACGGAATACTTCTTCGCTCCCTTTGAGGCGGCTCTGCAGCGTTTCCGAAACGATGCCGAGCAGACGATCGCCCGCCTCGTAACCGAGCGAATCGTTGATCGTCTTGAAACGGTTGATATTGAGCACCATCAGTGACGTCTTGCCGGAATAGGCTTCTTCAAGCCGCGTGTTCAGCCTCGCATGCAGACTTCTGCGGTTCGGCAGACCCGTCAGTTCGTCATTGTAAGCCAGAAATTCGATCCGGTCTTCCGCCTGACGCTGTTCCCGCAGAGGTTCGGCAATCGCCAGGCGAAGACCCTGGCTTACCAGAACGGCATAAGCCAGCGCATGGAGCGCGGAAGCGGCCAGCAGCGCAACTCCAGGGGAGGCGTCGGCCTGAAGCATCAGAATCTGGGCAATCGCCATGAACCCCAGAGACTGCACCGCGACCCACAGCGCTTTGATGCGCAGGCGAAGATAACGGACACACAGATGGACCGCGGCGATTCCGGCCCCTGCCAGAGCCAGGATCGTCAAGACCCGCTCAACGCCGCTCCACTGATAGGCAGGAAGCGCGGAGCGAACGAAGAACAACAATCCCGCTGCAGCCAATGCAGCCAGAGGGAGTCCGAAATACATCAAACGGCCGGGAATCCGACCCGGTCGGTCGGGAAGAACGAACAAGAGTACAAGTCCAAGCGAATAGACAAGAGCCGCCAGCGAGAGTAGCCATTCCGTGCCGGAGCTTCCCGGCTTCGTCTCGGTCATGAAAGCGTGTAAATGGGTCAGCAGATACAGCAGTTCGATCGCACCGGCCGCTCCCATAAGCTTGACCATGCGTTTGCTGTAGCTGCCGATCCTGCGGTCAAAAAGCGGAGTGGCATGGAAATAAACCGTCAAGCAGGCCGTAACCGAAAAGCAGGCCGTCAGTAGAGATAAAGCGGGGGCCCATCGGCTGTCGGCGCCTGCGGCGTAGAAGAACATTTCTACCGCTTCGCATGCAAGAACGAGAAGAAAGACGGAAAAGGCGTAGAGCTTCAGTTGGCGGATCGCCGGGGTTGTATGCATGAACTCACTTCCGTCCTGCTGGGATGTCATAAAATCGATCAGTCTCACCTTCGTCATAGATTCTACGCCGTCTTGCTTTCTCCTGCCTTGCTTCACCAAATCCGGACATTTTCTTTTTGAAGCATAAAAAAGGCTCCCTGTCGGAACCTTCCTTTTCGTTGATCTCCGTTTACTCTGCCTTCGTCCGCCTAGGATAAGCAATAGGGCATTTTTCGCTTTTTTATCATACTCAAGCCCCTCTGTAAAGTAAAGCGGAATTTTGACGAAAATGCGACAAAAATCACAGCCATTTTCCCTTTACGATGGAAGAAACTCCTGCCTCCATTCTCAATATCGTCGATGCTTCCCAGCCGGAACGCAATTTCTATCTGACGCTGCAGCTGCTGGAATCCGGCCCATGCTGATCGGACTCATTTTGCAGACGTGCAGCGTTTGCGGCAGCCGCGATCCATCCGACAGTCTTTCGCAGCAAAAGAATACGTGGGCTTATCGCTGACCGTCTTCCTGTTGCGTGTATCGGGTCCGATTGTAGCGTTCCACCAGCTCCTCGATCTGCCCGGCTTCCTGTTCGCGATAAACTGGGCTGCCGGCGATTTCTTTGCCCGTCTCGCTTGGAGTCAGCCACGGGCGGAACCGGTATCCCCGGCTTATCGCGCCGCGAATCAACCGGGCATACTCGCGCCTCGCACCTTCCGGTGGCTCGGTGGACGTCTGCGGAGATCCTTTTTTCCTGGCGGGTGCTTTGGACTCCAGCTTCTCGGTTGTATCGGCGTAGGCCGCTTCTTCTGACGGATCCGAAGACTTCGCGGCGATCCGCAAATTCTGCAGCAGACGCTTCAGCCAGTCGGGCAGCCACTTGGACAAAATCTCGTAGCCCAAACGAAGCAGGACAAAAGCAAAAGCCCCGACAGCCGCCACGACGATTCCGGCGACAGCGTAGATGATCCACCGATCCACTCCGCCTTCTCCGTTGTCTTCCAGCTTTTCTTCGGGAACATAAGGCTCGGACGAAGGAGCAGGTTCGGGAGGAGGGGGCGACGTCTCGGGTACATAATCGAGATCGACACCTCCGTACAGCAGCATCAGCCATAGACGATACAGCCATTCCAGCACAACGGACAGTTGGGTCGCCCCGCCGACCAATAGGATCGCCAGCAGCAGAACGGTCATAAATCCCCGATTGATTCGAAGCAGCCGTCCCGGCGGAATCTCGGCTTCTTGGGAAAGGCCCATCGCTTCGCGGATTCTCCCCGCATTCCAGCGCAGCAGTTGGGTCAGCAGCATCCCGGTGCAGGCCGCATAGACGGAGAACGCATACGGCTGCATCAGCTCCGTACGCAGAGCTGCCGCATAGACGACAACCCCCGCGAGCAGTCCGCCGACGAAGACCAAGGTCTGACGGCGGCCGGCGGCGGCCCCGATCTCCCGGTATACGCCGCGTACACCGGCTGCGCCCAGCAGGATCAGAAGCGGAGCCGTGCGCAGCCCCAATCCGGCGAAAACGGCGAGCAGTACGGAAGCTGCAGCCGGAACGGCCATCGCCGCCAGATAAGCCGTCTGACGCGGCAGATGCCTGCCTGACGCAGCTCCGCACGCCAAGCTGAGGAAGCAGATCGCGGCCGCCGCATAAGGCGACAATTCGAATAAATACAGCGACAATAGAAGGATCCACGGGTACAGGAAGACTGTATCCCCTGCGGCGACAGCCAGCGCTTTTCCAACCGTTTTACTCATGCGCCGGCTCCCTCCTTGTCCAAGGCCGCTTCCCAAGACCGGCTTCCGGCCGTTTTGGCGGAAAGGGCAGACAATTCGTTCCCGGGATCGATCAGGCTTACCTTGTGTCCCAATCTCTCCAGCCGTTTCGCCGCCTGCCAAACGGCCGGCTCCTTCGATGCGCTGATCACGAGGTAATCGCAGGGAGCCCCCCGTTCCGCCGCTTCCGCGTCCAGACATACGGCGAGCGGCCGACGGCGCTTCGGCCGGATCCCCGACATCGCTTCCATCAGCAGATGACGGTGGAGTGAACCCGCGCCGGAAGGAATACGCGCTGCGGAGACCGTGTGCGCATTATGCGTAAACCCGACCGAAACGCCGTCTGCAATCAGCCGAACGGCCATGGTCGCCGCCAGGCTGATGGCCTGTTCGGCCTCCGCTTCTCCTCCGCCGTGTTGAAGCCCGGGAACGACATCGCCGATATCAAGGACCAGAATAACGTGCGGATCGGCGGTATGCCCTTGGCGGTACACTTGAAGTCCTCCGGTTCGGGCACTCGCTTTCCAGTGAATCCGGTTCATCGGATCCCCCGGCGCATACTCCCTCGAACCTTCGATCATGAACGGATCTTCCAGAATCCATCTGCGCACCGCAAATTCGCCCTGCCAGCTGTGCCAATCGTACGGCAGATGCCGATCATCCAGCAGACGCGGATACACGATCAGGGAGTTGCTGATCTGCTCCGAACGCGAACGCAAGACGAAACCGAGCAGATCGCCCGACGTCATAAATACCGTGGACAGCCGAAAAACACCCCGGCCTTCGCATTTCACGAAATGCCTTCGCGTGACGCGCCTTCGGGGCATGAGCGTAAAGCCGCTCGTATGCGTCTGATAGACGCTGCCCATCTCCAGTTTCATCGAAGCCTTTCCCCGAAACCGAAAAGCGGCGGGGAATTCGGATTCCATGCGCAGCCAGGGAACCGGAAGTTTTTTGTCGTTCTCGATCACTTCAACCAACTGAAGCTCGTCTCCCGCATGACAGCGATTTTTGTTGAAACTGCGGGTGTAGAGGATCCCTTGCAGGGCAGAGCGGCCGATCAGCCAGGCCTGCGCGGCAACCAGCAGCGTTCCTGCCAACATCATCCAAAATAAAGCCAATCCTTTCCCCTCTTTCGTCAAGACGGTCTTCCGTCGGAATTTCCTTATTCCTCCATTGTAACCGGAACGAACAAAAGCAGGCAAAGTCGATAAACGGCCGGAGCACGGGCATGCCGTACTCCGGGATTTCAATCCCGGCCGTCCGCCGGGCCGTAACGCGCATCGTTATAGCGATCGACCAGCTGTTCAAGCTCGGTGGAAGAAAGATCGCTGTGCGCATGATTCGCAAGCTCCCGCCCGTTCTCCGCCGGAGTCCGGCTTGGCCGAAGCGGGAATCCTTTGCGGGCAGCCTGCAGCACCACGCTTCGATAACGCAGCCGCGGATCGTCGCCGGTATACCCGGCTTCTCGGCCGCCGCGGCGGAAGAAGCGTTTGAGCCCGCCCGTTTTCTCGGCGGAAAGCTTCTCGGCTTTGTCGGTGTAGGCCTTGTCGGACTGGGAAGCGCGGATGTCGCGCATCATGCCGAATTTGGCAGCCAGGTTCCGCATCAGGTTGCGGACGCCGTTCGGCAGCCAGCGGCCGAACAGACGATAGAGCAGCCAAAAGATTCCGAGGCCCGCCGCCAGCCAGAATAAAGTCAACAGAACGTACCCGACGATCTTCAGCCACAAAGGGGTTTCTTTGGCGCCGCCTAATTCCTGCAGTTGGGAATAGTCGGCGCCGGGCATCTGCGGAGCGGTCTCCGGCTGCGAAGGGCTTCCGGGAAGAGTGCCTCCGAAGATGGACAACCACCATTCGCGGAGCGCATTCAACGCTCCGGTCGGACCGCCGATGACCCCCGCCAGAATGATAACGGCGGCCACGATCCAGGTCAACCGCCGATTCGCGGTCAGTACCCCGGCAAGAGCCGACGTTTCTTGTTGGGCGGCATGCCGGACCCGGTCTCCATTCAACAGCAGAAGCGTCAGCGCCAGAATCAGCGTGGAAACGCTATACAGCAGAGGAAGATAACCGGCCAGATCGGGTAGGCGCCCGGCGGCCACATACAAAATCAGCAGCGCGGCAACCCCGGTCAGCGGAACCCGAAGCTGCATATTGTCACACAGTTGACGCCGGCCCGTGAGCAGTCCGCGCAGCGCCGCAAGAAGCAGGGCGGCGGCTCCGGCGGCTTTGGGCAGCCATCCGCCCGGTAGAAGGAGCGCGGTCAGCAGGGCGGCGGCAAAAGGCAGCAGCGCCGGCCAGCGGGCCATGCGCCCTTCCGCTTGGCGCAGACCGACCAGATTGGCGAATACATGCACAGCGAATACAAGCAGAAGCAGCAGCAGATCGGACAGCTTCAATGCGTAGTGCGCCAACAGTACCACGGCCGCGTAAGCCGACAGCGTTTCGAGCAGCGAATAAACGGCTGGACGTCCGAAGCCTTTTAACAGCGGCAGGGATGCCGTCCGGTTTGAAGAACGTTCCGACTTGGTCATCATACGGCCTCCTCTGCAGATGCCGGACCGCGCCGCTGCGAGGAGCGGACACCGGACGAAACCAGGCCCGGCTCGTTTGCCGTAAACCCGGTAACTCCGACCCGATGGCCCAGCCGTTCCAGCGAAGCGATCGCTTCTTCGACCTTCTCCGAGCGATGGGCCGTCACGACCAGATAATCGATCGGTTCCCTGAACTCGCGCTGCGCTTCAAGCTGAAGCAGCTCGTGAAACGGCAGACGGGACTTCAGTTCGAATGCGGCCATCGTTTCCATGAGCCGATTCAAATGGACGGGACCGTAATCCGGTTCCAGGCGGCAGCCGTCTTCCCCAAGCTGGGAACCGCCGTTGTGCGCAAATCCTGCGGCCATTCCCTGCCCGATCAGAGAAGCGGCACAGGTCGCCGCAAGCGAAAGCTGCCGCTCGACCAACCCGGTCCGGGTCACGACGCTCCACATGGACTCCGAATCTTCGACGTTCAGCAGAAGGATGACGCGGGGATCGGCGGAATAACCGCTTTTATGCACTTGAAGCTGCCCCGTACGCGCACTTGCTTTCCAATGGATCCGGTTCATCGCATCGCCTTGCGCATATTCCCGGACTCCCGTAAACAGAAACGGATCTTCGACGATCCAGCGGCGGACCGCAAGTTCTCCCTGCCACGTTTTCCAGGAGATCGGCAGTTCGCCGTCTCCCAACAGGCGGGGATAAATAACCATCCGCATATGCAGCTCGACCTTTTTTGAAGGCGCATACAACCCGAACAGGTCTCCGCCCGTCATCGTTGCCGATTCGATCGGATAAATGCCCCGGCTCTGACAAACGATCCGGTGCGTACGCGTAATCTTGGTTCGGGGCGGCAGGGTGAACAAACTGGTATGGTTCTGATAAATGTTGCCTTCACTGACATTCGTATCGTCGCTGCGCGCAAACAGCAGGGCCGAAGGCAGCATCGCTTCCAGCCTCAGCCACGGTACCGGCAGCGGCTTGCGGTTGGAGAGCGTCTCGACCATCTCGATCTTCTCTCCCGCCCGGCAGGCATATTTGCTGAAATCGCGCTTGTAATCGAGCCGGGCCAGCGCCGGCCTGCCGAGCAGCAATCCCTGCACAATCACAATGAGTCCGACCAAGAGCAGCAGCCCAAACAGCGCCATTTATCTCACTTCGCTTTCGAGTCCCTTTTCGCTCGGAACAGGGATGCTGTCCGTCAGTTCGGCCAGTATGCGTTCGGCGGGATTATCCTGCAGGCCGTAGCGGTTGTTCAGCACCAGACGATGGGCGCAGACCGGGACGAGCAGCGTTTTGATATCGTCGGGCAGCACGTAATCGCGTCCCTTGAGCGCCGCATAGGCTTGGCAGGCGCGAAGAAGGGACTGCGTCCCGCGGGGACTGATCCCCAATGCAAGCTCCGGATGGGTTCTCGACGCTTCGGCAAGCGCCACGATATAGTCGAGCAGATCGTCGGCGATCGTGACGCGGCGGCAGGCCTGCTGGGCTTCCAATACTTCTTCCGCCGTAGCTGTCAGCGCAGCCGAGTCCGCGGACAGTCCGCCGACCTGCACGGTGCGGCGCAGAATTTCGCGGCCTTCCGGAGCCGACGGATAACCGAGCTTCATACGGATCATGAATCGGTCCATCTGGGCTTCCGGAAGAGGGAAAGTCCCCTGGTTGTCGACCGGGTTCTGCGTAGCCAATACCATGAACGGCTGTTCCAGTTTCATGGTCTCTCCGTCTACGCTGATCTGCCGCTCCTCCATGCATTCGAGCAGACTCGACTGGGTACGCGGCGTCGCCCGGTTGATCTCGTCCGCCAGTACAATGCGCGCAAACAGCGGTCCGGGGCGGAAATGAAACTCGCCGTCTTTTTGATTGTAGAAATGAATGCCCGTCAGATCGGACGGCAGCAGGTCGGGCGTGAACTGGATCCGCTGAAAAGTCAGGCTGAGCGAAGAAGCGAGACTCTTGGCCAGCATCGTTTTGCCGGTTCCGGGTACATCTTCAAGCAGGACATGGCCCGAAGCGAGCAGGGCGGTCAGCAGCAGATCGACCTCCGCATCTTTCCCCACGATAACGGTTCCAATATTTTGTTTGAGTTTCGAAGCGAGTTCCTGTACGTTTGGCATGAACATTCCTCCGTCTTTTTGCGGCGGCTTCCGTACAAATCGAAATAACGCATTCCGGCTTATGTAACGAAGCTTTAGCTTATTGTTTTCCTGTTTCTTCCTCATTATTCATTTTAACAAAGACGATAGCCTTTTCCAAATTTAGCAGTCGATGATAAAACAAAACCGGAAGGATCGGGTACGATCGCTTCCGGTTGTTGAATTTATTCGGGCAAAGAATCGCTCAGGCTTTTCCGTTGCTGTTCTGCTGAATCTTCTCCAGCTTCTGGCTCATCACCGCAAGGCGCCGCTTGAGCTCCAGCTGCCAGCGTTTGTCGCCCATCTGTTTCGCAACGGCGAGCAGATCCAAGGACAAATCGATCTGGTTGCGAACCGATTCCAGTTTGTCGTCGCTTTCGATACTGACGCAGTTGGCGAAAATCTCCGCATCGTCTTCCAGAATGTAATCCTGGAAATCGATTTCCGATTCGCCGTCGCCATGCGCATATTCGGCCAATATTTCATATTCGTTCTCGACTTTGTAATGAACTTCCATCCGTTGGCACACTGGACAATACAGCAGAGGAACGTTGTGAACTTGCGTCCGGTAGTGGGTCAGCGTTCCCTTTGTTCCGATCATACTGGCTCCGCAGCAAAAACTCATGGCTGTTCACCCTTCCTATGTTGGCTTATACCTATGTTAACAATCAACCCATCGACGGAACTTTGAATAATGTTTAAATTTGAACTGTCTATTTTGACGGTTTCATGGCCTCATCTTAGCACGTAAATTTGTACGGTACCAGATAAAAAGATGCAAAAAAGTCTTCTTTCCGACCGAGGCCGAAAAGAAGACTTTGTTCATAACCGCAGCTCATCGACGGATCGATGCGCAGCCTTACCCTTGCAGGGTTTGGTCGCCCGGTTTCCAGTTCATCGGGCACAGGCCGCCCGATTGCAGCGCTTGAAGCACGCGCAGCGTTTCTTCTACGCTGCGGCCCACGTCGTTATGGTTCACGACTTGGTACTTCAGTTCGCCTTCCGGATCGATAATGAACAGGCCGCGCAGAGCTACGCCTTCTTCTTCGATCAGGACGCCGTAGTCGCTAGCCACTTTTTTCGTGATATCCGAAGCGAGCGGGAAGTTGATTTTGCCGAGACCGCCGATTTCCGTTGGAGCCGCGATCCATGCTTTGTGGCTGTGCACGGAATCGATGCTTACGCCAAGAACTTCGGTATCCAGCGTCTGGAAATCGCCGTAAGCGTCGCTCAGCGCCGTAATTTCAGTCGGGCACACGAACGTGAAGTCAAGCGGATAGAAGAAGAATACGAGCCATTTGCCGCGGTAATCTTCAAGAGATACTTTGCCGAAATCCTGCCCGTCTCCGGATACAGTTTCCATTGTAAAGGCCGGAGCCGGTTTGCCTACCAAACGTTCTGCCATTGTGTAAATCCTCCTTCAAAATGACACCCGGTGACGGATGTTTTCTGCATATTCTGAAACCATGACACTATGTTATCACCGGGATTTTTCGAAGTCAAGATTGTAACGCTTATTTATTTATAATAATTATCATTTGCGAATTGCATTGAGAATCAGCTCGCCCATTTGCGTCGTGGACAGTGCGTTGCCGCGTCCCGCGGCGATGTCGCTCGTGCGGTGTCCGGCGTCCAGCACTTCCGCCACGGCCCGCTCGATCGCGTCGGCCGCCTCGCTGTAACCGAACGTCAGACGCAGCATCAACGCGGTCGACAAGATCGTCGCGATCGGGTTCGCCAGCCCTTGTCCGGCGATATCCGGCGCGGAACCGTGTACGGGCTCGTACAGGCCGTAGCTGCCCTCGCCGAGCGAAGCGGATGCCAGCATGCCGATCGAACCGGTCAGCATCGCGGCTTCGTCGCTCAGGATGTCGCCGAACATATTCTCCGTTACGATGACATCGAAGCTCGACGGCCGGCGCAGCAGCTGCATGGCGCAGTTGTCGACCAGTACATGTTCCAGTTCCACTTCCGGATAATCCGCGGACACGCGAATGACCGTTTCCCGCCACAGACGCGACGTTTCGAGCACGTTCGCCTTGTCGACCGAAGCGAGCTTCTTGCGTCGTTTCATCGCGATCTCGAATCCCTGGCGGGCGATGCGCTCGATCTCCGTGACGTTATACGCGCACGTATCGACCGCTTCTTCGCCAAATTCCGTCTCGCGGCGGAACTTCTCGCCGAAGTAGATGCCGCCGGTCAGCTCGCGCACAACCATCAGGTCGGTGCCTTCCAGCACTTCCGGTTTCAGCGTGGAAGCGTCTTTGAGACAGTCGAATACGACGGCCGGACGCAGATTCGAGAACAAGCCGAGCTCTTTGCGGATACCGAGCAGGCCCGTCTCCGGACGCAGCTCTTTCGGGTTGTTGTCCCACTGCGGTCCGCCGACCGCGCCCAGCAGCACGGCGTCGGCGCGTTTGCACACGTCGAGCGTTTCCTGGGGCAGCGGCGTACCTTTTTGGTCGATTGCGATACCGCCGAACAGCGCGTGCTCCGTTTCGAACGTATAGCCGAACACTTCGCCGACTTTTTTCAGCACTTTTTCCGCTTCCGCCACCACTTCCGGCCCGATGCCGTCTCCTGCGATTACCGCGATCTTTTTCGTCTCAGCCATGTGTCGCACTTCCTCTTCTCATCAAATTCCCGCCGGCGAAACGCTCGCGCCTTCCGTCGCCGCTTCCGGGTGCAAACCTTTATTCAAAAACAGTAACATACTCCGTCAGGGATTGACCAAGATATAGAAACTATGACCTTCATAGGTTTTGCCTATTAAGTAACGACGGAACAAGCTTGGCGGCACCGAAAAAGAGCGTTTACCGAAAACGTTTTGGACTATTTGCGCTTACCTTAAGAAATTTGATTCTGATTCGATGGATTGTTACAATAAATAGGGTAATAGGATCCGAAAGCTGTTTGGCCAAACCACTTATCGAGGAGCTGAGCGAACAACATGGAATACACGTATCTGGGAAAGTCGGGGCTTAAAGTCAGCCGAATTTGTCTGGGCACCATGAATTTCGGAGGGCAAACCGACGAAAAAGAATCGTTCCGCATCATGGACGCGGCGCTTGACGCCGGTGTCAATTTCTTCGATACTGCAAACGTTTACGGAGGAAAAGACAATGCCGGCCTGACGGAAGAGATTATCGGCCGCTGGTTCAAACAGGGCGGAGGCCGCCGGGAAAAAGTTGTCCTGGCGACCAAAGTCTACGGAGGCATGGGCGACGAAAACGACGGGCCGAACGGAGATCGCGGCTTGTCCGCCTACAAGATCCGCCGGCACCTGGAAGGCTCGCTGAAGCGTCTGCAGACCGACCACGTCGAGCTGTACCAAATGCACCACGTCGACCGCAACGCTACCTGGGACGAGCTGTGGGGCGCGTTTGAAGTGGCTGTCAACCAGGGCAAGATCGGATATGTCGGCTCCAGCAACTTTGCCGGTTGGGATATCGCCGTTGCACAAAAGGAAGCGGAGAAACGCGGCTTCCTCGGACTGATCTCCGAACAGCACAAATACAGCCTGCTGACCCGCGAACCGGAACTCGAAGTGCTGCCCGCTTCGCAGGCGCTCGGTCTCGGCGTAATTCCGTGGAGCCCGCTCGCCGGCGGACTGCTCGGACGCAACGCGCTCAAGAAGATCGAAGGTTCGCGCAGCGGAGGCAACGCCGAGCTGGTGGACAAACACAAAGAACAGCTGGAGCAGTTCAAGACGCTGAGTGAAGAACTGGGCGAGCAGCAGGATACGGTTGCGCTGGCTTGGCTGCTGGCCAATCCGGCCGTTACCGCGCCGATTATCGGGCCGCGTACGATCGAGCAGTTCGAAGATGCTCTTCGCATCGTAGAGTTGAAGCTGGGCGAAGCCGAGCTGAAACGTCTGGACGAAATCTTCCCCGGCCCGGGCGGGTCCGCTCCGAACGCCTACGCCTGGTAAGGCTCCATAGGGCATAGCCCGAAAAGCCGACCCGGAGTCGCAGCGGGACGCCGGGTTGGCTGTAGGCACATAAAAACCAGAGGTACACGCAAAAAGGTCCCGCAGTCCGAACTTCGGACTGCGGGACCTTTTGCGTAGGTGCGGCTCCGGGGGATCGGTGCCGCGCCTTGTGCAGAAGCAGGAACTTCTTCGATGCCCGTTCCCGTTCTACCAGACTTTCTCGGCGCCTTTGCGTCCGCTTGGCAGACGACGGTTGGCTGCCAGACGGTTAAGCGCATCGACGTACGCGCGGGCGCTCGCTTCAAGCACGTCCGTGCTGACACCGCGGCCGCGAACCTCGATCTCGCCCTGCCGCATGGTCACGTGCACTTCGCCGAGCGCATCCTTGCCAAGCGTAACCGCCTGGATCGAATAGTCGACCAGCGTGACTTCTTCGCCGACGGCCTGATCGATTGCATTGTAGATCGAATCCACCGTACCGTTGCCGCTGGCTTCGGCTGTACGGCTGCCTTCCTCTTCGACGGATACGGTAACGGTGGCTTTCGGGGCCGCTTCGGTTGCGAACGAGAAGCTCAGCGACTCCAGCGCGTATTTTTCCGGCGCATCCGGCAGACGCTCTTCCAGCAGCGCAAGCAGATCGTCGTCGGTGATTTCCTTTTTCTTGTCCGCCAGATCTTTGAACTTGGCGAAAGCTTCGTTCAACTGCGCTTCTTCCAGCGTATAGCCCAGTTCAAGCAGCTGTTCCCGGAAAGCGTGACGGCCGGAATGTTTGCCCAGGACAAGCTTGCTTTCTTTGAAGCCCACCGTTTCCGGCGACATGATCTCGTACGTCGTTTTCTCTTTGAGCATGCCGTCCTGATGAATGCCCGATTCGTGCGCGAAGGCATTCGCTCCGACGATCGCTTTGTTGCCCGGTACATTCATGCCGGTCAGCTTGCTGACCAAGCGGCTTGTCCGCGCGATTTCGCTCAGCACCAGACCGGTCTTGGCACCGAAGTAATCGCCGCGGGTCTCGAGTGCCATCGCGATTTCTTCGATTGCCGTATTGCCCGCACGCTCGCCGATCCCGTTGATCGTGCCTTCGATCTGATCCGCTCCGTTCAAGATGGCGGCCAGCGTATTCGCCGTCGCCATGCCGAGATCGTCGTGGCAGTGCGCGCTCAGCTGCACTTTCTCGATCCCCGGCACGGTTTCTTTGAGGTGACGGAAAATCGCACCGTACTCGGCCGGATTCAAATAGCCGACCGTATCCGGAATATTCACGACATAAGCGCCTTCTCGGATCGCCATGGCGACCATCTCGGCGCGGAAATCGGCTTCTGTCCGGCCTGCGTCTTCAAGCGAGAATTCGATTTTCGAAAAATATTTCTTCGCATACCGAATCGCGGACTGGGCCGCTTCCAGCACCTGATGCTTCTCCATCTTCAGCTTGTACTTCCGGTGGATCGGCGAAGTCGCCAGGAAGACATGCAGACAAGGATCGACCGCGCCTTTCAGCGCTTCTCTGACCGCATCGATATCGCCTTCCCGGGAACGCGACAATCCGACGACGCTGGCATTTTTGACTGCGCGGGCTACGGCGTTCACCGCGGCCAGATCGCCGGGCGATGCGGCCGGGAAACCGGCTTCCATTCGATCGACGCCCAGTTTCTCCAGTTGATGCGCGATTTCGACTTTCTCACGCGTATTCAAGTTGACGCCGGGCGATTGTTCGCCGTCACGCAGCGTCGTATCGAAGATATGAATTTTTCGCACGGATTGCGCCTCCTTTTTTTGGATAAAGAATGGTAAGACGGAAAAGGGCTGCCCCGGTCACGTTTTTCACGCGGCCCGGGATAGCCCCGTTTCCTTATTGGCTGACTCTTACTTCTTGATCCAGTGCATCATGTCGCGCAGCTGTGCGCCTACGACCTCGAGCTGATGCTCGGATTCGTTGCGGCGGGTAGCCGTCAGGAACGCGCGTCCCGATTGGTTCTCCAGCATGAAGTCGCGCGCGAATTTACCTTGTTGGATATCCGTCAGCACTTCTTTCATGGCTTTCTTCGTGTCTTCCGTTACGATCCGTGGGCCGGTTACGTAGTCGCCGTATTCCGCCGTGTTGCTGATCGAATCGCGCATCGTCGACAGACCGCCTTCGTACATCAGGTCGACGATCAGTTTCAGCTCGTGCAGGCATTCGAAGTAAGCCATTTCCGGCGCATAGCCGGCTTCTGTCAGCGTTTCGAATCCGGCTTTGACCAGCGCGCTCACGCCGCCGCACAGGACCGCTTGTTCGCCGAACAGATCGGTTTCGGTTTCTTCGCGGAACGAAGTTTCGATGACGCCTGCACGTGTACAGCCGATGCCTTTGGCATAAGCCAGGCCGATATCCTTCGCTTTGCCCGTAGCATTCTGGTGGATCGCGATCAGGCCCGGTACGCCGAAGCCTTCTTCATACGTTCTGCGAACCATGTGGCCCGGCGATTTCGGAGCGACCAGCAGGACGTCGTTGCCTTCTTTGGCGACGATCTGACCGAAGTGAACGTTGAAGCCGTGCGCGAACAGCAGGGTCGCATCGGATTTGAGGTTCGGTTCGATTTCGCTTTTATACACGGAGGCTTGCGTTTCGTCCGGCATGAGGATCTGAACGATATCGGCGCGCTTGGTCGCTTCGGCAACCGAGAGGACTTCGAACCCGTCTTCTTTTGCTTTGTTCGCCGATTTGCCTTCGCGAAGACCGACAACGACCTGCAGACCGCTGTCGCGCAGGTTCTGCGCATGCGCATGTCCCTGGCTTCCGTAGCCGATAATCGCGATCGTTTTGCCTTGAAGTACGTTCAGGTCCGCATCATTTTCGTAGTAAGTCGTAATTGCCATTCTTATTTCCTCCTTTGTGTATAAAGCCTCAACCCTGCCCAAACAAGCGGGTAGCTCAGCGGAACCGGCGCGGAACAAAGCGCGTACCCGCGGTTCCGTTCAGCTCCCCGCCCGTTAAGGCGAGTCGAGCCGACGTTCTTATGTGGGTTCTATCAAATGCCGATCAGGTGTTTACGTTCAGGCGTTGCCCCGGATCATCGCGGTAACCCCGGTGCGGGAAAGTTCCCGGATTCCGTAAGGAGACAGAAGTTCGATCATCGCATCGATTTTTTCCGTATCTCCGACAACCTGTACCATCAGACTATGCGTGCCGATATCCACGACTGCCGCCCGGAACGTTTCGACCAGGCCCATGATTTCCGGCCGTGTTCCCGGTTCCGATTTGACTTTGATCAGGGCAAGTTCCCGGCCGACCATCGGATTGGCGCTCAAATCGACGACTTTGATGACATCGATAATCTTGTACAGCTGCTTTTCGATCTGTTCGATCGTTTTGTCGTCTCCGGTGCTGACAATCACCATCCGGGAAAGTCCCGGTTCTTCCGATTGCCCTACGGTGATGCTCTCGATATTGAATCCCCGGCGGCCGAACAATCCGGATACCCGCTGCAGGACCCCCGGCTGATCGTTCACCGAGATCGCAATGGTATGTTTGGTCTGCGTCGTATTCGTCATGGTCACTCGTCCCCCATCAGCATTTGATCCAGCGTCTTGCCCTGCTGTACCATCGGATACACGTTCTCGCCCTTCTCGACCACGAAGTCGATTACGACCGGTCCCGGAGTATCCAGCGCTTCCTGCCACACGGCGCGGGCTTCTTCTTTGGTGGTCGCTCGCAGGCCTTTGACCCCGTAGGCTTCCGCCAGCTTCACGAAGTCCGGACTGCCGGAAAGGTCGATATGGCTGTACCGGTTGTCGTAGATCAGTTCCTGCCATTGGCGCACCATGCCCAGTACCTGATTGTTCAAAATAACGACTTTGACCGGGATATTGTTGATTGCGCAGACTGCCAGTTCCTGCGAACACATCTGCACGCCGCCGTCGCCGTTGATCGAGATGACCAGACGTTCCGGCTGAGCCATCTGTGCCCCGATTGCGGAAGGAAGACCGAAGCCCATCGTACCCAGGCCGCCGGAAGTGATCCACGAACGCGGTTTGTTGAATTTGTAATACTGGGCGGCCCACATTTGATGCTGTCCGACATCGGTCGTCACGATCGCTTCGCCTTTGGTCGTCTCGTTCAGCAGCTCGACCACCCACTGCGGCTTCAGCCCGATCTCGTCTTCTTTGTACTCGTCTTTATAACGGAACGGCTTCTCCGCTTTCCATTGTTGAAGCTGCGAGCGCCATTCGTCCGCCAATTCGGCGCGTTTTGCCGACTTGTTAAGCAGTTCAAGTACCGTTTTGACATCGCCTACGATCGGAATGTCCGTTTTGACGTTTTTGCCGATCTCGGCCGGGTCGATATCGATATGCGCGATCTTGGCTTTCGGCGCAAATCCGTTGAGTTTGCCGGTTACCCGGTCGTCGAACCGTGCCCCGATACTGATCAGCAGGTCGGATTCCTGAATCGCCATGTTCGAAGCGAAGGTTCCGTGCATCCCCGGCATGCCGAGCCAGTGCTCGTTGCCGCTCGGGAAACCGCCCAGTCCAAGCAGGGTTGTCGTAATCGGGATACCCGTTTTTTCGACCAGCTCCAGGAGGGCTTCATGTCCGCCGGAGTAGACCACGCCGCCGCCGGCCAGAATCAAAGGACGTTCGGCCTGCGAGATCGCTTCGGCCAGACGTTCCACCTGCAGCTTGTTCGGCATCATCCGCGGATTGTATCCGCGCAGCGCTACCGGTTCCGTATGCGGCTGGAACAAAGTCATTGCGGCCGATACGTCTTTGGGAATATCGATCAGGACAGGACCTTTGCGGCCCGTGTTTGCAATATGGAACGCTTCATGAATGATCCGCGGAAGCTCGTCGACACTGCGAACCAGATAGCTGTGCTTGGTAATCGGCATCGTGATCCCCGTGATGTCGGCTTCCTGGAAAGCGTCGGTTCCGATCAGCGTGGAAGCGACGTTGCCGGTAATGACCACCAGAGGCGTCGAGTCCATATAGGCTGTCGCGATACCGGTAACGAGGTTGGTCGCTCCGGGGCCGGAAGTGGCAATACAGACGCCGACTTCGCCGGCTGCGCGTGCATAACCGTCGGCCGCATGAATCGCTCCTTGTTCGTGGCGGGTCAGCAGATGATGGAAGTCTTTGAAGCCGTACATGGCGTCGTAAATATACAACACCGCTCCTCCGGGATATCCGAATACGCACTTTACGCCTTCGAGGACCAGACTGCGAAGCAGGATATCCGAACCGGTCAGGACTTCCTGTTTATCCACCCATTTTTCTTTCAATTCTTCCGTCGATCTTGCTTCTGGCATTTGCGCGCTCATCGTTACTTCCTCCTCCCAAAGATCACATCAATCTTACATCGTCAATTTGCAAAGGGCCGCCAAAACGGATTTTCCCGTTCTTCGTTGGGCGGATCCGCGTCAGGCAGTCGTTATAAAAACCAAAAAACCTTCCGCCCCGCAAAGCAGAAAATCTGCTTCGAGGGACGAAAGGTTATTATCCTCACGTGGTACCACCCAAATTTGCCGACACCTCTCGGTGCACAGCCTCAAGCGGGTCAGAAATCGAAACCTTCGATTCCAAACTCGCGGTCCATAACGCGAACCCCACGATTTTCCCTAATTGCCGAACGCCTCTTCTCCGCGCAAAACGGATCGTCGTTCGCTTTTCAGGAAAATGGCTCCGAGGTGAGCTCGTATATAAGGGATTTTGGCGGTGGATTACAGCGTACTACTTCCCCGCTCTCTGGCAAAAGAGCCCTTAAAACTTCGTCCTCTTCATAGCCGATCAGTTATTCTCACTGCTTGTTGCTGAATGTTAGGGTTATTATATGACTTTAGTTTTAACGAAGTCAACACCTATTTTCAACAAAAAATAAAAATACGAATTAAAGCATCCTTTCAACACAGACCCGACGTCCGTCAGGCAAGGACAAAAAAACCGCTCTCCCACCAGGAAAATCCGGTAGAAGAGCGGTTAAAGACTTGCGAATTCGTCATCCTATACAGGCACTTGTCGTCGCCGCAAGGACGCGAAAAGCCTGCAGGAAGCTTCTTTTCGGGATTAACGCTTGCCGGGGTCGTAAGCTTCCCCAAGAGCTGCCGGAGCTCTCGATTTGCCGACAGCCACAACCAGTACAATAACGGTCAGCACGTACGGCAGCATCAGGATGAAATCCTGCGGGATGCTGGCCGACCATTCGAACAGCTGTACATAGTTCCGGATCGCCTGCGCAAAACCGAAGAACAGCGCTGCACCGAAGATGCCAAGCGGATTCCACTTGCCGAAGATTAGCGCTGCAATAGCGATAAAGCCCTGGCCGGAAATTGTCGTATGCGAGAATAGTCCGGTCGTCGTCAGCGTAATGGTTGCGCCGCCGAGACCTGCCAGTGCTCCGCTCAGCATAACGCCAATATAGCGCATCCGATTGACATTGACGCCTACTGTGTCCGCTGCGCTTGGGTGCTCGCCGACAGCGCGCATCCGCAGACCAAACTTCGTTTTATAGAGCACATAATACGTCACAAATACGAGAATAATGGCAATAAAAGTAGTCGGGTACGAATTCAGAAGACCCGTTCCCAGGATCGGTCCAATAACGGGAATTGACGCAATATCAGGGAAACTCAATTTGGCCAGACGGTTCGCCAGCAGCGGAGTTTCACCTGCGCCGTCAAACAGAAGCTTCACCAGGTACAAGGTGATCCCCGTCGCCAGGAAGTTGATGACGACACCGCTGATCGTCTGATCCGCTTTGAACGTAATGGTCGCAACGGCGTGGATCAAGGCCCCCAATACGCCCACGACGACCGCTGTCAGCAGGCCTATCCAGGGAGCGGACGCGCCCATTCCGGCTTCTTCCGCATAATGCGTTCCCACTGCGGCAGCGAAAGCGCCGAATACCATCAGACCTTCGATACCGATATTGACGATACCCGAACGCTCCGAGAACAGGCCGCCGAGTGCGGCAAAGATCAGGGCGGTCGAGAAGACGAGCGTCGTATTGATCAGGTTGCCGAATGTAAGAAGATCGATCATTTACAACACCTTCTCTTTCTTACGCTTGTAAACAGGTTTAAGAATAAAGCGTACAATTCCTTGAGCCGCGATAAAGAATATGATCGAACCGATGACAATCTGGATAATCTCCGACGGTACACCCGCTTCGAAACTCATTCCCGAAGCCCCGTACGTCAGCATACCGAACAATCCGGCACCGGCCAATACGCCAAACGGATGGGTCATCCCGAGCAACGCTACCGCAATCCCGTTGAATCCATACTGCGGCAGTGAGGAGTATATGCTTTGATAATGGAATACGCCCAATGTCTCAAACGCGCCTGCCAGACCGGCCAATACACCGCTGATAAACATCGCTTTAACAATATTTTTGTTCACGTTAATTCCTGCGTATCGAGCGGCTTCAGGGTTGCTGCCGACTGCACGAATTTCAAAGCCTTGTTTCGTTTTCCAGAGGAAATAGTAGAAAAAGATTGAAGCCAGAATAGCAATCAGAATTCCCCAGTGAACGCGGGCATTGCCCATCATTTCCGACAGCCAGCCAATCGAAACCCAGGACGAAGACTCAACGTCGAGTGAACGTTGGCTGCCCGGCATCAGCAGGAACGTTCGAACGATATAGTTGCAAAGAAATAAAGCAATCCAGTTCAACATGATGGTTGTGATAACTTCGTTGACGCCCCGTTTGGCTTTGATATAACCGGCGAGTGCCGCCCACAGACCTCCGAACAGTGCGCCTACGATGACTGCAAGCGGTGCATGAATAATTGCAGGAAGACCGGTCACTTTGATCCCGATCAGCGAAGCTCCGGTCATTCCCATCAGGACTTGTCCTGCTGCGCCGATGTTAAACATACCTGCCCGGAACGCGAAAGCAACGGCAAGACCGGTGAGTACGAGCGGAGCCATCTCACGCAGCGCTTCGCCGAATCCGTCCAAAGAACCGAAGACTGATTGCAGCAGAGCCATATAAGCAGTGATTGGGTTGTAGCCACCGATAAACATCACAACAGCTCCCAGCAGCAGACCCATGAAGATAGCGGCCAGCGAAACGATAAACGAATCGCTCGCAAACCATTTCAGAAATTTATTCATGCTTTAACTCCTCCCTGAACCTGACGGCTGCCCGCCATCATAAGGCCCAGCTCCTGATCGTTCGTTTCTTCCGGACGTACTTCTCCAATCACTTTGCCTTCGTATACGACGATAATTCGATCGGAAACGTTCAAAATTTCGTCCAGTTCAAACGAAACGAGCAGAACGGCTTTGCCTTGATCGCGCTGACGGATCAACTGGGTCTGCACGAACTCGATCGCGCCTACGTCAAGACCGCGTGTCGGCTGCGCAGCAATCAAAAAGTCCGGATTTTTGTTGATTTCGCGGGCAATAATCGCTTTCTGCTGATTGCCGCCGGACAGCGAACGGGATTTGGTATGAATGCTCGGTGTGCGCACATCGAAAGCTTCAACCAAGCGCTTTGCCAGATCGTTGATTGCGCGGAAATTCAGGAAGCCGCGCTTGGTATAAGGCTGCTTATAATAGCTTTCGAGTACCATATTTTCACTAACCGAAAAGTCCAGTACAAGACCGTGCTTGTGCCGGTCCTCCGGAATATGGCCGACGCCGGCTTCCGAAATCTGACGAGGCGTATGGCTGCCGATTTCTTTGCCGTTGAGCATAATTGAACCGCTGTCGATCTTGCGCAGCCCTGACAGCGCTTCGATAATTTCTGTTTGCCCGTTGCCGTCAACACCCGCGACTCCAACAATTTCGCCGGCATGCACATCAAACGTCATACCATCCAGCACAGACACACCGTTTTTGTTTTTCATCGATACATTGTTGACTTCGATGATTTTCTCTTTTGGCTGCGCCGGTATCTTGTCTACTTTGAACGAGACGTTCCGACCGACCATTTTCTCGGCTAGTTCAGCCGGACTGGTATCGCTTGTTTGTACGGTATCGATCACTTTACCCCGACGAATAATCGTGACCGTATCGGACACGGACATGATTTCTTTCAGTTTATGGGTAATCAGAATGATCGATTTGCCTTCGGCGACAAGCCGCTTCATAATCTCGATCAGCTCCGATATTTCCTGCGGAGTCAATACGGCGGTCGGTTCATCGAAAATTAGAATATTCGCGCCGCGATAAAGCGTTTTGAGGATTTCGACACGCTGCTGCATGCCGACCGAGATGTCTTCGACTTTCGCATTTGGGTCAACCCGGAAACCATACTGGTCGGACAGCTGTTTAACCTTCTCCGAAGCAGTCTTATAATCGATTTGTATACCGGCTTTGGAAGGCTCCATACCCAGAATAATATTTTCAGTGACCGTAAACGGTTGAACCAATTTGAAATGCTGATGCACCATTCCGATTCCCAGATCAATCGCTTTGTTCGGACTGTCAATCGCTACAATCTGTCCATTGATTTCAATCTGTCCTTCGTCAGGCTGATACAGCCCAAAAAGGATGTTCATCAGCGTCGATTTACCTGCACCATTCTCACCGAGCAGGGCATGAATCTCGCCTTTATGCAGCTTGATGCTGATTGAATCGTTGGCAACGATTCCGGGAAAACGCTTTGTAATTTGCTTTAACTCAACAACCGGTGCTGCAGCAGCCATAAGATCACCCTTTATCTTTCGTAGTGGTCCTGCATTTAACGGTAAACGTAGCGACAAGGCCGGTTCAAGGAACCGGCCTTGTCACAAATTCTATTATTGTAAGGAGCGATTATTTTACAGTAGGAACCGTAATTTCGCCGCTGACAATTTTTTCTTTGTAAGACTGAACTTCGTCAAGAACTTCCTGCGGCACGTTGGCACTGGATGTATCAGCAATGCCTACGCCATCTTCTTTGAGTCCGAGAACGGTTGTTGTGCCGCCTTTGAATGTTCCGTCAATAACTTGCTGCGATACGGTCTTGATCGCAACGTCTACACGTTTGATCATGGAAGTCAGCGTAATTTCGTTGCCGAAATCGATCGATTGGTCTTTGTCTACACCGATAACCCATACGCCTTGACCTTTGCGGTCTTGGGCTTCGTTGAATACGCCATTGCCTGTGCCACCGGCAGCTTGGAATATAATGTCTACGCCATCGTTGTAAAGCGTAGATGCTGCTGCTTTACCTTCGTCGGGCTTGTCGAATCCACTTGCATAAAGAGCCGTAAACTCAGCCTTCGGGTTAACTGCTTCAATACCCGCTTTAAAGCCGATTTCGAACTTCTTGATGGTCGGGGATTCTGCACCGCCGACAAAGCCGATTTTATTGGTTTTTGTCATTTTGCCGGCAATAACGCCGACCAAGAACGCACCTTCATTCTCCGAGAACAGAACGGATTCTACGTTCGGAGCGTCAACTGCCGCGTCGATAATGGCGAAGTTGGAATCCGGATTTTGGGTGGCAATTTCGCCCAGTGCCTTTTCCAACGCGAAACCGATTCCCCAAGTCAGATCGTATCCGCCTTTTACAAATTTATTAAGGTTTGGCTGATAATCGGCTTCGCCCGTACTTTGCAGGTACTGAACTTTGATGCCCTGCTCTTTCTCAAGAGCTTGCAGAGCTTCCCAAGAGGTCTGGTTGAACGACTTGTCGTTTACGCCACCCGTATCGGTAACCATACCGATCTTGATGTCGCTGCCCGTCTTGCCGCCTTCGCCTTCACTGCCGGTCGAAGTGGTGCCGCCGCTTTTATTGTTGCCGCATGCGGCCAGAACGAGCGAGAAGGCCAACAGCATGAAAAGCGAGAATTTTACAGCTTTTTTCATTTTGGATAGTTCCCCCTTAGAATCTTTGCCTGCATAAGGCGAGCGCCGGTTGTATGAACGGTCTGGACTGAACCGCAAGCGTCTCTCTCAACAGGATGCTTTCGCTTTACAGATTATACATTCAGTCCGCTACAAAATCTACTATTAAAAATCGAATTCCAACACAAAATTCGTTTTTTTTGAACTGGAACCGCTTACGACCGGGATAGTTCACATCCGTTGTGACTTAATAACGAACAATCCCTTTGATCGTTTAAGGAAACATTGTTAAAACGCTTTAAAGTGCTAAATAATGTGAAAAGAGATTTTATCTTCTTTCATCATTTTCAGAACATACAAAAGGCCCTTTACCGCGAAATTCGCATTTCGGGTAAAGAGCCTCGTTTACGCTTGATTTAAGCGTTGACTTTTTCTTTTGCTGCGGATGCCAGCGTGTTGAACGCCGTCAGGTCATTTACAGCCAGATCAGCCAGCATTTTACGGTTTACGTCGATACCCGCCAGTTTCAGGCCGTGCATCATTTTGCTGTACGAAAGACCGTTTTGGCGTGCTGCCGCGTTGATACGCACGATCCACAGTTTGCGGAAGTTGCGTTTCGTCTGACGACGATCGCGGTAAGCATAGATCAACGATTTGTTGACCTGTTCTTTTGCCGTTTTAAAAATGCGGTGTTTAGAACCGAAATAACCTTTTGCCAATTTCAATACTTTTTTATGACGACGACGTGTTACAAATCCGCCCTTCACTCTTGCCATATCTAAAGACCTCCCAGTCGGTTATGTTGAAAACTATTTCAGTTGCTTGAGTCCTTGTGCCAGACGCTTAACGTCGCCCGAAGCCATCAGATGATCGGCTTTCAGGTTGCGCTTTGCACGTTTGGATTTGTGCGAGAGCAGGTGATTTTTGTGCGAGCTGTAACGGGTAACTTTACCGGTACCGGTAATTTTGAAACGGCCTTTCAAACTGCTGTGTGTTTTCATTTTAGGCATTGTACTTTCCCCCTATTGGTTTTTCGGACCCAAAATCATAATCATGCTGCGGCCTTCAAGCTTCGGCTGACGCTCGACGACGGACAATTCCGCCACTTCGTTCCGAACGCGTTCGAGCACTCTTTGGCCGAGCGATGCGTGTGTGATCTCGCGGCCGCGGAAACGCACGGAGCATTTCACTTTGTCGCCGGCTTCGAGGAACTTCACCACGTTGCGGAATTTCGTCTGATAATCGTTTTCTTCGATGTTCGCGCTGAAGCGAACTTCTTTGAGCTCGACGATCTTCTGATTTTTGCGGGCTTCCTTGTCTTTCTTTTGCTGCTCATAACGGAACTTGCCGTAATCCATGATCCGGCAAACCGGCGGTTTCGCTTGTGGCGCCATGTTCACCAAATCCAAATTCAGGTCTGCTGCCATCTGAAGCGCTTCACGAATCGGCTTGATTCCGATCTGCTCGCCTTCCGCGCCTACCAGGCGTACTTCGCGCGCCCGGATTTCCTCATTGATCATATGGTCCTTACTAATAACCGTCCACCTCCGAATCGAGTTTGTTGCAAGGGCTTATTTGCCCATAATAAAAGGGATACGGACAAACTGTCCGCATCCCGGTGATCTTCAATCTTCATGAGGAAAAACTCTTCATAAACGATCGGATCGGGAACCAGCCGACAATGCCGGGCAGGTGAGAAGCGGAGCTTCTGCTTTTGAATCCTAATGGTTAAACAACACTTTGACTACTATACCGGAAAGACTCGAACTTGTAAAGACCTTTTTCGAAAATTGTTTGTGCGGCTTTCCGGCTGCCGTTTAGCTTTGTTCGCTTTGCATTTCGTCCAGTCGGACGACCCGGGTATGCTTGGTGTGGCTCCACTGCTTGTTGTTCTGCGTGAAGAACGCATAGAACGTGATCGGGAACCACGACAGCAGGTAGATCGGGAAGAGCAGCATGTACACATACACTTTCCACGATTTGACCTTTTCCAGAATCATGGCGACGAAGAATACGGCGACCTGGGCCACGATGGCACCGGCCGCTACCCACAGCGGCATGTACGTGTACATGGTCACAAGATGCGGGCCTTTGAACAGAACGATATCGCCGTAGAGCACGACGGTCAGCATCAGCGTCAGCAGTACGATATACACGTTGACCGCGTACAGCGCCATGTCGAACTTGACCAGGCTGCGATCACGGATACTTTTCCATAGGAGCGGGAAGAAGTATTTGCGCGCCACCGTGAAGTGTCCCTGCATCCAGCGCAGGCGCTGAACGGAAGAAGCTTTGAACGTCAGCGGTTTCTCGTCGTAAATTTTCGCGTGGTAGTTGAACTTCGGATATACGCCGAGTGCGACGCAACGCATGGTGAATTCCAAGTCTTCGACCAGGCTTGTTGCGCCCCAGCCCATTTCCTTGAGCAGCTTGTTGTCGAAACACATGCCCGTGCCGCCGAGGAAGTTGGCCATGTTCAGATTATGGCGCGACAGCTGCCACAACCGGTTGATGTACCAATACGAAATCCCGTAAGCGGCCGTGATCCACGAATCGTTCGGGTTCTTCGTATCGATGTAACCCTGAATGACCTGGGCTCCCCGGCAAAGATCGTCGTTCATGCCGAGCAGGAAGTCCGTATGGGCCAGGTTGTCCGCGTCGAGCATCACGATGCCGTCATATTCGCGGTCGAGCTTCCACAGCTCTTCCAGCATCCACTCGATGGCGTATCCTTTGCCCCGAAGGTTGGGATTCGTACGTACGCAGGCGTTCCAGCCGTGTTCGCGCACGATATCCGCCGTTTTGTCCGTACAGTTGTCGCAAATGACGAATACGTCGTACAATTCCTTCGGATACTTGAGACGTTTCAAGTTTTCCATGAGCGCCCCGATGACCTGCTCCTCGTTGTGAGCGGCCACCAGAATGGCGAACGACTTTTGCGGTTCAAACGGTTTCTGCTTTTTCTTTTTGTACAATCCGAACAGTGCGAAACCAAACTGATACACTCCGATTATGGCCAGCAGCACCTGGAGCGTCATGAATATTCCTTGCAGCATGATTGGTTGAACCCCCTTTTTGTTACCCCTATGTTCACAGAAAGATTCTTTTTTTGTGTTTTCTGTGCCTTGTGTTCCGTAGCGACCTTGCATGACCCTGTTTGGTTTATGGACGGTTAGAAATCGTTCTTTTCGATTCTGGCGATTTTGCGGACATTTGTCAAAAGCGTGAATTCGTGATGCGGGGCAAAAAAAGAAGCCCTTGCCTTCAAATTCGCCGCAGCACCCTGCCGTTTCGCTTCCGCAGCGCCATTTCGTACGGATATCGCCGGCTTTCGAGCTTTCGGCCTTGAAAAAGCTTTGGACTCTCGGGATTCGCCCACCTCCCGTTCTTCCCATCTTTAATAATAAACGCGGGAAAGATGATAAAAGTTGGGCAAATTCGGTTAATTTTTTTTAACCCTATTATAATTCCCTTGAATCATTGTATAATTCGGGGTTGATAGAGTCAAAACTGCCACCCGCTATGGAAACCGTCGTTTCGCAGCAAAAAAAGATAGCCCCGTCGCCTTCTCCAATCGCCCGGGCTCTTTCTCCGGAGGTATCTTATGCGTAGCCTGCTGATTAAGCTGAGCCAACTGGACCAGCGCCTTTTCAAATGGGTCAACGGACGTCTGCACCACCGCGTCTTGAGTATCCTGCTTTATTACCTGACGCATTTGGGCGGCGCCACCTTCACGATCACGGCGACCGTCCTCGCCTCCTGGCTCGCCCCGGCTCCATGGAACTCGGCGGCTCTGCATTCGCTTGTGGCGCTCGCCGTCAGCCACGTGCCGGTCGCGATCGTCAAAAAGCTTTATCCGCGCGTGCGGCCGCATCTTGCGCTGCCGGAAACGAACACGTTCCGAAATCCGCTTGTGGACCATTCGTTTCCTTCCGGACACACGACGGCCATCTTCTCGGTCACGGTCCCGATCATGATCCTGATTCCCTGGACAACGGCCATTCTTCTTCCGGTCGCGTTAATTGTAGGAACCTCCCGCATGTACCTCGGCCTGCACTATCCGTCCGACGTGCTGGCAGGGGGAGTGATCGGCTCTTTGACCGCTTGGCTTACGGTTGCATTATGGCCTTAAAGCGGCTATCGTAGGAAGGGTAGCCGCCTGCAAAAACAGGCAAACCGAAAAATGGGCCCGACTTTCCGCGTCACGGACGACGGCAGCGGGCCTTTGCGAAAAAGGTGACGAAAAACGTGTCCAAATACAGAGTGCTGATTCTGTCGGAAGGTTTCGGCACCGGGCATACGCGGGCCGCCTACGCCCTGTCCGGCAGCCTTCGCAAGCTTTCTCCCGACGTTCAGGCGCGGGTGCTGGAACTGGGGAGCTTTCTGAACCCCAAAGTCGCGCCGCTGTTCATCAACGCCTATAAGAAAACGGTGGTTACCCAACCCCGGTTCGTGAGCATGATGTACAAACAGCAGTACAAGAAATCGTTGAACCGTCTGACCACGCTCGCTCTGCACCGGCTTTTCTACGCGCACGCGCGCGAAGTCGTCGAGCAGCTCAAACCGGATCTCGTCGTCTGCACGCATCCGATTCCGAGCGCGGTCATCTCCCGGCTCAAACGATTGGGCCTGCGAGTTCCGCTCTGCACGGTCATTACCGATTACGACGCGCACGGAACCTGGATCAGTTCGGGCGTGGACCACTACCTGGTTTCCACGCAGGAAGTCAAAACCAAGGTTCTGCAGCGCGGCGTCTCGCCGCTGCGGATCGACGTGACCGGTATTCCCGTTCATCCGAGCTTCTGGGAACATCCGGTCAAAGCGGGCATCCTGCAGGAAATGGGACTCAAGGATATGCCTACCGTGCTCGTCATGAGCGGCGGCTGGGGATTGATGAACGGAGACGTGCTCAATCCCTACCTGACCCGGTGGCGCCAGAATATCCAGTTGGTCTTCTGCGTGGGCAGCAACGAAAAAGCGATGCGGAAGCTGAAAAAAGATCCCCGTTTCCAGCATGAGAATGTCCACGTGATCGGCTATACCAAAGAAATCGACAAGCTGATGGAAGCTTCCGACCTGCTCATTACGAAGCCGGGCGGCATGACCTGCACCGAAGGACTGGCCAAAGCCATTCCGATGCTGTTCCACAACCCGCTTCCCGGCCAAGAAGAAGAAAACTGCGAATACTTCACCAGCAAAGGTTGGGGAGAACGGCTGTCTTCGCTTGAGGTAGTCGGCAAATGGATGTCGCGCCTCACGGACGAGCATGAATATGCGGAGCTTGCGAGGCGCCGCGCGGAAAGCCGGCTGAACATCGAGAAGCTGCGGCCGATGCAGAGCGCCAAGCGCATTATCGAAATATTGGAAACGACGAATAAGGTGCCCCTCTGAGCGATTCAGGGAAGGCGCCTTTTCTTTTTTGGGCGAGGAATTCGCTGGATGGGCAGGGATTGGCAGATCTGACTCACTGGGAGGCTTGAAGAAGCGCCGAGTAAGATCCGTTAGCCTATGCTTCCGAAGTCCCTTTTTCAAAAGGCTGCGGCTCGCTTGCTTCAATCGGAAAGCTGAATGAGATTAAGCAGGCAGCTGCCTGATTTCAAAGGCGAACGTTTCACGCCTGCACGGATCTTTCCCTCTGCCATGGAGTTTTTTCAAAAACGGACCTGAAGGCCGAAAATGCCGGCTTCTTCGGCCGTTTTTTGGGATAGGGAAAAAGAGCGGAAGGAAAAGGGCAGGCCGTTCGGGAGTAAAACTTCCCGTGAACGGCCTGCCCTTGGTTGCAAAGCGCAAAGAGTAGAGCAAAGATCAGGCTTCGCTCCCGGACTTCTCGTCTCCGGAAGCCTGTACCTGCTCCTCGGCTTCTTCGGCGGCGAGGGCCGCTCTCTCGTCGGGCGAGATGCGGTAAGGCTCCATGCGGATCTCGTCGTAGCGTTCGAGCGCACGCTCGCCGATCACGACTTCGCAGCGATGGATATTCATGCCTTTGCCCATGAATTTATGCTCGTATTCCGTCATGACGTGTTCTTCGTTGATGCCGTCGCGGTGCAGGTTCAAACTGATATTGGTCATCTGCAGCCCCGAGTCCGCAAACGAATTCAGCGAGAATTCGAACAGCGTCTCCGAATCCGTCTTGAAATGGATCTGTCCGTCCGTGTTCAGCACACGCTTGTACATCTCCAGGAAACGGGGATGCGTCAGACGGCGGCGGGCATGTTTCTTTTTCGGCCAGGGATCGCTGAAGTTCAAATAAATGCGTTCCAGTTCGCCCGGCGCAAAAATATCTTCGAGCTTCTCGACGTTGGCGCGCGCGAGCATCAGGCTGGGAGGAGTCTCGTGACCGAGTTCCGCCCAAGCCGCTCTCGCTTTCTCGCTTGCCCGGCGAACCAGCTCGTCGTACATATCGATACCGATAAAGTTCGCTTCGGGATTGCGTACGCTTGTGCCGCTGATAAAGCGCCCTTTGCCCATTCCAAGTTCCACGTAAATCGGATGGTCGTTGCCGAACAGCTCGGCCCAACGTCCCTTATACTGTTCCGGTTCGAGAACAACCAATTCCGGTTGTGCCTCCAGGTTTTCCCGGATTCCTTTTCTTCCGCGTAAACGCATGTCATTCCTCCGCTATAAAAATCTCGGCTCGGCGGCTGCAAACCCGATCCTCGGCTGCCGGCGCAATGCTCTGCCGACGATTCCGATTTTCTTTGCTGCCCGCCTCCCGCTTCGTTCGAATAGATGTCCGCTTCCGGGCCAGCCTCCGCCTTATTGTGCCCAAGTTCCCGCCAAAAGTAAAGATCAAAAACGGACGACGAGCTCCGCCAGCGCCTTTCCGCGCGAAAAGGAAGCCCTTCCTCGAGGAAGGGCTTCCTGGTGCGGCTTCCGGCGAACAAAACGTTTGCCGAAGCCGCTCATCTATGCCGGGACAGATAATCCGGTTAACCGAAAGGGCACGTGTTCGAACCCCAGTCTCGTTTATTCCGCGCGATCCTCGGCAATATCGAATGCCTTTTCAAAAGCAGTACGAATTTTCTTGCGGGCATCCACTTCAATCTTATGTCCGTTGTGGAAACGTACGCCGGTCAGCGCCAACGCTTCTTCGCGGGTCAGTTCAACCGATACTTTCTCGTCCGCATGATTCGCTGCAAATTGAGTTGTCATCGTCAATCACCTCTTCATTTCTATAAAATAATCGGCTTGTGCCGGGCTTCATTGATAGCGTTACCATTGTTGATGCCACGCTGTTTAACCCGTCTTCCGATCTCGAGATAAATATAACACATCCATGTAATATATATCAAGCGCAAAATTTATTTTTTTAACTTTATTTTTCGGTTCAAAACGGTGTTCACCGAATTGATGTTTTTTCTTCCCGCCGATTTTGCTAGAATTAAAGATTGACTGATACCGAAAGGAGTTCGACCCATGTCTTCCCTTATCCCGACGATCGAACCGGCAGCGCCGCTGCTCTGGAGCGACAAGCGATTCCATACCTGGAATACCGAAATGCACGACCAATTTGGAGACAAAGTATTCAAGGTCATGCTCGATGCCGGCTTTTCCTGCCCCAACCGTGACGGCTCGATCGCCAAAGGCGGATGCACCTTCTGCAGCGCACGCGGATCGGGCGATTTCGCCGGCAGCCGCCGCGACGATCTCGTTACGCAGTTCAACAATATCCGCGACCGCCAGCATCTGAAATGGCCGAGCGCCAAATATATCGGGTATTTCCAGGCGTATACGAATACGTATGCGCCGGTTGAGACGCTGCGCGAATATTATGAAGAAATCCTCAAGCAGCCGGGCGTTGTCGGGCTTGCTATCGCTACCCGGCCGGACTGTCTGCCCGACGAGGTTATCGATTATCTGGCCGAATTGAACGAACGAACTTATCTGTGGGTCGAAATGGGGCTGCAAACGATCCACGAATCGACTTCCGTGCTTATCAACCGGGCGCACGATACGGCCTGCTACGAAGAAGCGGTTGCCAAGCTGCGCGCACGGGGAATCCGGGTCTGCGCGCATATCATTTACGGTCTGCCGCAGGAAACGCACGAAATGATGCTGGATACCGGACGCGCCGTCGCCCATATGGGCGTGCAGGGCATCAAGATCCATCTGCTGCATCTCATGCGCAAAACGCCGATGGTCAAGCAGTACGAAGCCGGACTGCTCCGTTTGCTGGAGCGGGACGAATATATCGGCTTGATCGCCGATACGCTGGAGATGCTTCCTCCGGAGATGATCGTACACCGCCTGACGGGCGATGCGCCGCGGGATCTGCTTGTCGGTCCGATGTGGAGCCTGAAGAAATGGGAAGTGCTGAACGGGATCGATGACGAGCTGAAACGTCGCGGTACCTGGCAGGGCAAGCACTGGAAAGGTTGATCGTATGGGATTCGTATCGGTGCTTAACTTCGCCCAGCAGCTGATCCAAAAAAGGCTGCAGCCCGGCGAGATCGCTGTCGACGCTACCGTGGGCACGGGTGCGGACACGCTGTTTCTGGCCCGGCTTGCCGGAGCCCGCGGGCGCGTCTACGGATTCGATATCCAGCAGAGCGCGCTGGATCGGGCGCGGGCGCGTCTGGAGCAGGAAGCGCAGGACAGCCGTCCGGGCCGGCGCTCTGCAGCGGGCGGCAGGATCGCTTATGCCGAGCTGCTGCTGCGCAGCCACGCGGAAATGGTGCAGGCGCTGCCGGCCGAATCCCATGGCAGGGTCGGCGCGGTCATGTTCAATCTCGGCTATCTGCCGGGAGCCGAAGACCTCAGCGTCATGACGACGCCGGCATCGACGCTGCCCGCTTTGGAAGCGGCGCTGTCGCTGCTGCGTCCCAAAGGCATTCTGACCGCGGTGCTGTATCCCGGGCATAACGGAGGCGGCGCCGAATCGCTGGCCGTCGAAGCCTGGGCCGGCGGTCTGCCTGTCTCCGCGGCGAGGGTGATTGTCTACCGGCAGCCGCAGCGGCCGGAAGCCCCTTATCTGATCGCGGTCGAAAAGATTTAGCCGATCTGCCGCGAAGAAGCCGGAGCTTATAGCGTGCAAACGGCTTATAGGGTACAAACGACTTGTAACACGCAAACGAATAAGCAGATCCAGCCGAAAATCCGGAGCGCCGCTCCTAGTGGGTTTTCGGCTTTTCTTTGTGCCTATTGGCCGATTCGCAATCGAATTCCTTCAAAAACGGGTATACATCAGCATGAAGACGTCTTCGGCCAAGCCGGAAAGACAGACATCCAGATATCCGGGAGGGATCACACCATGCGCAGCCAACGAAGCGGCGATTCGGCGCGATTCGCGCTCAAGCCGAAATTCCCGAAAGCGAGAAAGGCCCGAACGCCGGGGCGAAGCGGCAAGGATGAACAGCAGCCCCTGCCCCGACAGGCAGCCGATCCGGGCAGCTCGTTCATGCTCGAAGGCGCCGACGAAGTTTCGGTCTTCGTCAGCGCTTGGCCCGTGGAACAGCCGCGGGCGGTCGTGCAGATTTCGCACGGCATGGGCGAAAACGGCAGCCGCTACGCCGAACTCGCCGCGGCCCTGAACGCGGCGGGCTATGCCGTGTATGCCGGCGACCATCGCGGCCACGGCCGCACGGTCGGCGATACGCCGGCCGGACCGCTGCGCCAGGGCTACGCAGGGCCCGACGCGCTAAACGGCATGGGCCGCGACCTGCTCAAGGTCGCGGCGGAGATTCGCCGGCGCCACCCGGGGGCGCCGGTCGTTCTGCTGGGCCACAGCATGGGCTCGTTTCTCGCCCGGAAGCTGATGGCCGACCGTCCGGCGGAATACGCCGGCTTTATCCTGACGGGAATCGGCGGCGAACGTGCGGCGCTGCCGCTGAAGCTCGGCGGCGAACGTGCGGCGCTGCCGCTGAAGCTCGGCGGCGCGCTGGCCGCCGCCGAAGCGCGGCTGCTCTCGCCCGCGTTCGCTTCGCTTGCGTTGAACGCGCTTGTCTTCGGCCCGTTCGGCCGCGGCTTCAAACCGCGCCGCACCCGCTTCGACTGGCTGTCGCGGGACGAAGAAGCCGTCGATCAATTTGCGCGCCATTACGGGCAGACGCTGTTCAGCTGCGGCTTCTACCGCGACTTCTTCCAGCTGCTGCTGGAACTGCAGCAGCCGGAATCTATCCGGCGAATCGACCCGGACTCCCCCGTGCTGCTCTGCTGCGGCGAGCTTGATCCCGTAGGCGGGGCACCCGCGCTGGAAAGCTTGAAGAACGCTTACGAACAGCGCGGACTCGCGGATCTGGACTGCCGGCTGTACCGCGAAGCACGGCATGAGCTTGTATTCGAGACCAACCGCCGCGAAGTGATCGCGGATTGGATCGCTTGGCTGGACGGCCATTTCCCGGCGGCGGAGAAATAAATCGGAACGCAGGAAGCCTCGGAAGCCTCTCCTTCTGCACCTTTCCACAATAAAAAAGCTTCCCGCAGTATGCGGGAAGCTTTTTCTGGTAAACCGGAATGCCCGGGAGGCGTCTTTGCGGCTCCGCGCCTGTTTTCGTTCCCGGGCAGGTTCTTCCTTCGGCCCGCTCTCAGGAATCGTGATCCTCGTAATAGGCAAACAGGCTGGAGTCGTCTTCCGGAGGAGCTTCCATATCGTAATAGCCTCCGTCGTCGACATCCGAACTTCCGCCGCCGGCATCGCTTTCCCGGTTCTGGAAAAACTCCAGGAAAGGCCGGCCGTATTTGCGGTATTTCACTTCGCCCACGCCTTTGATCCGCAGCATCTCGAATTCCGTTCTCGGTTTGTGGATACTCATCTCGCTCAAGGTCGCATCGTTGAAGATGATATAGGAAGGCACATGTTCTTTCTCCGCCAGCTCGCGCCGAATCAGGCGCAGCTGCTCGAAGATGGTGATCTCCACCGCAGACAGCTTGGCGTCCGCGCGCGGACGGCTGTTCCGCGAACCGGAAGCCGCCGTGAACGACGCTTTGCGGGCTTCGCGCTGGAACACCTGACGGCCGCCTTTGAGCACTTCCGTGGCCAGCGGACGCAGCTTGACGACGGGATACTGCCCTTCGGTCAGCTCCAAATATCCTTCCGAAGCCAGGACGTTGATCATGTCGACGATTTCTTTTTCCGTTTTGCCGTTCATCATGCCGTACGTCGACAGCTGGTCGAACTTGTACTGCAGCACCTTTTTGTTGCGCGAGCCTTTGAGTACGCCCGCCACCATCGAAGCGCCGAAACGCTCTCTCATCCGGTAGATGCAGGAGAAAATCTTCTGGGCCTCCACCGTAATATCGATAATTTCGCGGTCGTCTCGGCACGAACTGCAGGTTCCGCACGGTTCATCCGCATGTTCTTCGCCGAAATAATCCAGCTGGGAGCTGCGCAGGCATCGGGTCGTGTAACAGTAGTCGACCATCTGCTGCAGCTTGCGGTATTCGTTGTGACGCCGTTCTTCTTCCTGCCCGTTCTGCTCGATCAGGAATTTCTGGACGACGATATCCTGCGCGCTGAAGAGCAGGATACATTCGCTCGGCTCGCCGTCGCGTCCCGCCCGCCCCGCTTCCTGGACATAGGCTTCCATATTTTTGGGCATATTATAGTGGATGACGTAGCGGACGTTGGATTTGTCGATCCCCATCCCGAACGCATTGGTCGCCACCATTACCCGCACATCGTCGTACAGAAAAGCTTCCTGCGCGCTTTCGCGCTCCGCGTCGCTCATGCCCGCGTGATAGCGCCCCGCAGCCAAACCCTGCATCGACAGCTTGGAATACAGCTCATCCACTTCTTTGCGCGTTGCGGCATAGACGATCCCCGCTTCGCTTGCATGCGTTTTGGCATAGTCGAAAATGTAGTCTTTCTTGCTCTCGCCCCGCAGCACGGAAAACGCCAGGTTGTCGCGCCCGAGTCCGGTAACGAACGTATTGGCTCCCTGCAGCTCCAGCAGCCGGACGATATCGTCCATGACCTGCGGCGTCGCCGTCGCGGTAAAAGCGGCCACGGTCGGACGGTGCGGCAGCGAATCGACGAACGGCGCGACGGCCAGGTAACTCGTCCGGAAGTCGTGCCCCCACTGCGAGACGCAGTGGGCTTCGTCGACGGCCACGCAGTCGATCCGCAGATTGGACATCTCTTCGCGGAACCAGTCCAGCTCGAGACGCTCCGGCGCCACGTACAGCAGCTTCAGCTCGCCGCGCTGCGCCGCACGGATCCGGTCGTTCACTTCGCGTCCGCTGAGCGTGCTGTTGATATAGGCCGCCGCGATTCCGTTCGTGACAAGCGCGTCCACTTGGTCTTTCATAAGCGAGATCAGCGGCGAGACGACCAGCGTCAGGCCTTCCATCATCAGCGCGGGAATCTGGTAGCAGATCGATTTACCGCCGCCGGTCGGCATAATGCCCAGCGTATCGCTGCGCGTCAGCAGACTTTCGACGATTTTTTTCTGACCTTCGCGAAAATCGGGATAGCCGTAATACTTCTGCAGCAGCTCCCCGGCCTGCTCCATCAGCTTCGTTTCTTCGATAGCCATTATGCAAAACTCCTTAAAGGGAATGCCTCGGTCGGCATTCCCGTATATTCACTCTTCTTCGGCACCCGGCAGGAAGTCCGTTATCGCGGCATGTACGAATGCTGCCCGACTCCCCGCATAAGGCGTTCTCCGGGACTGCGCATTTTCGGTATGCCGCTGTTCGTTCGGAAGCTTCGGCAAGGACGCGGGATCGGCCGGACCGCTCTCCGCCGCGTCATCGATGCGTTCTTTCTATATTTTACCGGGCATCCCCCGATCGGGCAACCGCCGCACGCGAACAAATATTCTTTTTTCAAAATCCGTCACATTCGCTTGGGCTGTTTGGTCTTCGGTTTAGCAGGGCGAACAAGCGGCCGCAATAGAAAGGCCGCAGCCTCGTTCTTCTATATCTTTTATTCCCAAAGGAGATTGAATCACGATGCAGCAGCGAATGAACATGCAGCAGGAACTTCCCGACCTCTATGGAAAAATGCTGGAACTTGAAACGGCGATCGCCCAAACGGGCCTCGACAAAACGATTGCGGAATTGGTCAAGATTCGCGCTTCCCAACTGAACGGATGCGCCTTCTGCCTGAACATGCATACGCAGGATGCACGCAGGCTGGGCGAGACGGAGCAGCGTATCCATATCCTGCCGGCCTGGCGTGAAGCTCCGTTCTTCAGCGGCGAGGAGCGTGCGGCCCTGGCGCTGACGGAAGCCGTCACGCGTCTTGAGGCACACGGCGTGCCCGACGAGATCTACGAAGAAAGCATCATCCGGTTCGGGAAAAGCGGCACGGCCGCACTGATCATGGCTCTGGTCGCGATCAACGGCTGGAACCGGATCGCGATCGCGACCCGGCTGATGCCGGTCTGACGGCAGGCACGCAGCCCGATCCCGTTATCCCTGGCCTTTTGACGGCGGCTCTGGTATAGTGAATTCGGCGATTCCCGGCCCGGACGGCTTGTTTTCCGGCTTTCCGAACGGCCGTTTGCGCCCTACGATCCTTTTTCCAGAATGGAGCTTATCCGATTATGGCTTATACGAATAAACGACCGGGCGGCAAGAAACGTCCCCCCGGTGTCCAAAAAGATAGTTCCTTCGCCGTCCGCGAAGAAGCGCGCCGTCAAAAGGCCGAAGCGCAGTCCCGCAGCTTTACGGTCTCGCAGCCGGCCGAACTTCTGGCTTTTCTGCTCGAGCATCTGAAAGGCATGGGCCGCAATTCCGTCAAGTCGGTGCTGGCGCACGGACAGGTCCGGGTCGACGGCACCGTCGTCACCTTGTACGATCATCCGCTGCAGCCCGGCCAGACCGTAGTCGTCGGCAAAGAGCGCGCCAAACCGAAAGTCAAACTGAGCGGCCTGCGCATCCTGCATGAAGACGAAGACGTCATCGTGATCCGCAAAGAAGCCGGTCTGCTGTCCATGTCTTCTTCGCGCGAAGAAGACAATACCGTATACCGCCAGCTGATGGGCCATATTCGCCAGAACGACCAGCAGGGCCGATTGTTCGCGCTGCAGCTGCTCGAAAAAGATGCTTCCGGCGTGATGCTGCTGGCAAGAAACACGGCCGCCAAGGAAGCGCTGATGGAGCAGTGGAATACCGGAACCGCCAAACAGGCGTATACCGTGCTTGTCGAAGGCAAGGTAAGAGCGGAGTCCGATACGGTCACTTCCTGGCTGCGCGAGACCAAAACGCTCAAGATGTACGCCAGCCGCACCGAAGGCGACGGTCTGCGTGCCGTGCTCCATTACAAACGCCTTCGGGCCAACGGCCAGGCGTCGCTGCTCGAAGTGACGACCGAGACCAACCGCAAGAACCAGATCCGGGCCCAGTTCGAGGACATCGGACATCCGATCGTCGGCGACAAGAAATACGGTTCGGCGCTGCGGATCCTCGGCCGTCTCGGCCTGCATGTGCACAAACTGAGTTTCGTCCACCCGACCACCGGCAGAACCTCCACCTTCGAAACGGAAGTACCCAAAGCTTTTCTCTCGCCTTTTAACGAAAGCGAACCGGTTTAACAACAGCGGCGAAACGGCAGATCCCGAAGCGGTAATCCGTTCGGAACTCCCGCGCTCTGCACAGCCCAAACAGTCACCTTCCTCCAAGGAACGTGACTGTTTGGCATACCCGGGTATGCGGCGGATCCTGCGGGACCTTAGACAGCGTAATCCGAAAATCCCGCTTCTTCGCCGTTGATCGATGCCTGCGCTTCGCCGTCCGCTCCGAGCGCAAGCTCCAAGCGGCGGCTGTGCAGACTGCGATAGCTGACAGTTCGGCCGTCTTCGCCGAACACAGGCGCACGGCCGCGCATCAGTTCGGCGAACCCTTCCAGGTCTTCGACATCGAGACTTTCCGCTTCCTCGACACTTGCCGCTTCGATCACCACGGCACCGCAAGGCCCTGTACTGCGCACCAGAATCCGGTCGCCGCTCTCTTCCGCTTCGAAACCGTGCCGCAGATAAACGGCCAGATAAGCACCTCCGGCCTGCACGAAGACGGCACGCTCTTCACGGATCCATTCGCCTTTGGGCAGGACGCCGACCAGGGTCGGGTCTTCGTGATCGGGCACCGGATACAAGGCCATAACGACGCCTCGATCCGGCAAAATATGTTCGAACCGGCTGGCGTGCCGCAGATCGTCCGCCGAACCCCCGGGAGCCGGATGCAAAAAGTACGCCTGGTTCACGACGCTGCCCAGTTCGTAAGACAGCGGCAGCGTCACATCCCAGCGATGCTGCTCGTTATCGAACTCTTCCGAGCGTTCCCACATCCCGCCGACCGCGTAGCTGTCGGTCAGGTACGTATAACTGTGCAGCGCACGGTCGGAACCGTCCGCCTGCGGCTTGAGAATCTTCTTCTTGACTTCGACCGGTACGAGACGGTCCATCGCCGCGATCCGGGCTTCTTCCGGCGCTTCGTAGAACAGGAATCCCGCGTATTCCGCCCGCGCCAGCTGCGGCGGAAGCCGGAAATCCCCATACTGCAAATAATCGAAGACGACATTCCCGTCTTTGGGCGTATCCGAATCCAGCTGGCGGGCATGCGGCCCGGCCCAGGCGCCGCCGATATAATGCAGCGAGCGCTCGCGCCACAGATAATCCAGTATCCGGTTCAGATCGTCCGTAATCTCCGCGTCGTCCAGCAGCAGGCGGGCGCAGGTGAAGGCCTGGACCCAATGCCAGAACCACGGCTGGGAACCGTATTCGTGCATGCCGCGCCCGTTCAACCGCGCAAGCAGCCTCTTGAGCGAGCGGCGTCCGTCTTCCAGCAGATCCTTGTCCGCGTAACGCGTGCCGAACAGCAGCTTGGCCGCCGTATGCTTGGCTTCGTGATGTCCGTATTCGTGCAGCGGGCGATCGTAGAACCGGCTGTCGTAGACGGCTTTCAATGCCGCTTCGAACCGTTCCAGCAGTCCGGGCGCCAGCGAATCGCCGCACCGCTCGACGAAATACAGCATCAGGCTGCCCATCAATTCGATCGGCAGAGGATTCGGCTCGGCGGTCCGCGGGTCGTCGCCCAGATGCAGCGGCCAATGGCCGTAGGTTCTGCTGTCTGCTCCCCGATCCTGCAGATCGAGCACAAGCCCCAATACGTCTTCCGCCGTGGCTTTGGCTTGTTCCCGGTCGAACCGGACCCGAATTTCCGGATCCTCTGCGGCGGCGTACAAATACGAAGCGTAATAGAAATTATGGCGTATATCGTCATGGAACCACAAACCGCTCGGCAGCCGCTCACGGCCCGCCGCCTGGGCGGCCATTTTCCCGACAACCTGCCTGCTTCTTTTCTCCAGACTCAGCATGATGGATCAGTTCCCTCCTTTTCGATAGGCGCCGCGGGCATATTCCCGGGCGCAGTTCTCCAGCAGCAGACAGAACGAACGGTTCTGACCCAGCATGAACGAAGACAAGTCGTAGCGGCGGCGAGAAGACTCATAGGAGACGAGCAGACGCCGCCCCATCCGAACTGCCGCATAATCGACAAACGCCTGCGCCGCCCGGCTCTCGACCAGCGTTACGTACGCATACAGCGAATGTTCGTCCGGCTCGTCCAGCGGACTGACACCGGCGCAGGAAAATTCCGTTTGTACGCCGGCCTCATTCAGCAGCCGAAGCGCTTCCAGCAGTTCGGTATCCACTTCGACGCCATTCAGCCAAGACAGCCGCTTGGGCGCCCGGCGAATCTTCTCGCGGTCCGCCCAACGCTCCAGTTCCGCCCGTCGCCGCTTCCATTGTTCGGGAGTATGTTCTCCGCTTATGATTTCATCCGGCAGTCCGCCGTGCATAGGTTCATCTCCCTGTTCGTTATCCTTGTATCGGACGGCCTCCCGAATGAATTTTCATTCAAAAGGCTTCCGTCCGCAAATCAAAGACCGGCCGCCTCCCGGAAGCGGGGGTTCCGGTCCTGTTTCTCCATTATGCCATTCCTCGGGTTCCCGCGCTATCCGCCTTCGATTTCGGTCAGTCCACGCCCCGGCTCTCTTCCGCGCCGCGTTCGATCGCGCGCGTGACTTCGTTCAGCCCCCGTTCCTTGAGCTTCTGGGCTTCCAGCAGCAGTACGTCGGCTTCGTCTCCGTAAGCTTCGCGCGTGCGGGAGTCCCGGCAGGCGGACAGGTTGATCTTGACCGTCAAATAGGCCGAGCGCGCTGCCGCTTCAAACATGACAAGTCCGATTCCGAGATCGGACAGCACATGCGAACGGGTTGCATCCGCAATGCCGCGTGCGCCGCGAAGTCCCCGAACACAGACTTTCATCAGATCCAGCGGCACCTGAATCGTGCGCCCGACTGCGGCGGCAACGGCTTCGTCATCTTCGTCTCCCGCTTCGCTTGCTTCCAGATAAGCGGAGAAGCTGCGCATATCTTCGTTCATCAATCGTTCGCATTCGGCTGCGATTCCCTGCATTTCCTGTTCGGCCTCGTTCATTCCGGCCTGCTGCTCCGGCGTGCGCCCGCGGTGCGACAGACTTGCCGCCATCGAAGTCATCGCCGATCCGAGCGCCGCCGCCAGGGCGGAGGTACTTCCTCCGCCCGGTGTGGCTTTGGAACTTCCGGCCCGCTCGACGAATTCTCGGATCGTCATATCCCACGGCCTTTTCTGAGTCATTTCGGTTCTCCCCTTTTCTGTTTCCCGGTTTCAATTTCCCTTGCAGGACGTTTCCGGCAGTCTTGTTTTCATTACCCCAAATCCAATAAAGACGTGCAAAAATGCTATATCGTTTTATATGTCAGGTTTGTTTACAAATTTATTTTTTTCGCTTGTAAAGACGTTCTTCTTCGTCTAAACTAGCGAATAATCCGCTGTTCAATTTATTCCAACACTTGGAAAGGGGAGCTGTTTTCTGGTCAAACCTATGCTTCGGTCGTTTTTCACCTGCCTGGCCGTTTTCACCTTCGTGGTTTTTGTCGCCCTTATTCCGAGGAGTTTTACCGTCACTGTGACGAAAGACTATTGGATCATCCCCGACGGCAGCCTGAATTGGCACGAATATGGAGAAAGTATCCGAACTTACGCAGCCAATCTGTTCGCGCACGGCTCGCTCGGCGAAACCCGCTACGGCGAGTCCGTCGGCCCGGTCGTGCTGGCCGCTCTGCTGGAAAGCCTCCCGGTCATTTTCGGCGCCCTGCTGGCAGGATTTCTGTTCGGGATTCCGAAAGGCATGCTCGATTATGCCCTGTCCCGCACCCGATTCGCCCTGCTCGGCAGTGGTACCACCTGGCTGATGCAGGCGCTGCCGGACTTTTTCCTGCTGCTGATCGCCAGGCGGTACCTGCTTCATCATCAGGAGCTGGGCATCCAGTTTTTTGCCCGCGCAGGCTGGGAAGCGTTCGTCCTTCCCACCGTGCTGGCCGCGATCTATCCCGTGTTCTATATCGCCCGAGTGACTTCCGCTTCGATCGCGTCGGAAGAAGGCAAGATGTATATCCAAACGGCCCGGGCCAAAGGCCTGCCGGAACGTCTGGTCTTTTTGCGCCATGTCATGAGCAATGCGGCCGGGCGCGTCCTAACCCATTTTATGCCGGTCGGCGTTTATATCCTGTCGAGTCTGCTTCTGATCGAAGCGCTGCGCAACGTACCCGGCATATCCTACCGGATGTTCCAGGCGATCGGCTATAACAAGATTGCCTCTTCGGCAAGCAGCGTGGAACCGGGGGTTATCATCGGCACTGCCCTCGGCTTTATGCTGCTGACGCTGGTATTCCAGCTGATCGGCTATCTGGCCCGGAGGCGGGTATCCGTCCAATAAACGGTCTTTTGCGCTCGGAAAAGACCGCGGAAAGGAAGTTTGGAGTTGAAAAAAAACGTCCTGTTGTGGACCGGCGCGGCCATGCTGGCCCTCCTGCTGCTGATCGCCTTGCTTGGTCCTTATCTGCCTTTTATCGACCGCAATTTGAAAGAAGTCCGGTTCCGTATGGAAGACGGCCATCTAAACAAGGCGCCGTATCCGCTGTCCTGGCAGAACCCGCTCGGCTCCAGCAAATTCGGCGTCGACAACCTCAGCCGGATCGTGATCGGCGCAAGGGTGACGCTGTTAATCGTCTTCGCGGTATCTGTGCTGCGCTACGCGATCGGCATCCCGCTGGGCCTGCTGGCCCGGCGCAAACGCGGAGCGGCCCACGCGCTGCTGACCTGGCTCAATCAGCTGTTCTCCTCCGTGCCGGCCCTGCTGATGACCGTGCTGCTCGCCGCAATCCCGTTCTTCCTTTACTCGGGGGGACGGCTCTACTGGATGATCGGCATTATGGCTCTGGTCGAAACGGGGCGCGTCGGCTATATCGTCAGCCAGCAGGCCGCCTCGATCTCGCAGGAGTCTTATATGGAAGCCGGACGGGCGCTGGGGCTTCGGCCGCTCCGCCTGCTCAAAGCTTATTACATACCAGCGCTGCTGCCGGAAATGATCGTCAACTTCTGCCTGGATCTCGGAAAGGTGCTGATTCTGATCGGCCAGCTCGGCGTGCTGACCGTTTATCTGAATCCGGGATCGGCCGAAGCGGGCATGAACAACGAGTTCGAATTCGTCAATACTGCGCACGATTGGGGCTCCATGATCTCGGACCACGTGTCCGACCTGGGTGTGGGACGCTTCGCCTCCGTAATGGTTCCCGTCTGCGCAATCGTCTATGCCGTGCTGGCGTTTAACCTGCTGGGGGAAGGTCTGCGCAGGCACTTCAACGGCCTGGGGCGCGGCAAATAAAAGGCGCGGACGCGATCTCAAGAGGAACGACCGCCAGCTGCGCGGCTAACGCGAAGCTGCCTGCTTACCTGCACACAAATGACGGCCGCCAGCACCAGAATAATTCCGGCCCACTGCCAGGCCTCGAAACTTCGGTCAAAAAGAACGATTTCGAGCAGCGCGATTTCGGGCAGCATCAAATTGTTGATCAATCCGCTGTCGCCCGCGGTCAGAAATTGTTGGCTCCATGTCCACAGCAAAAAAGCCGCCGCTCCGTTCACGATTCCGAGACACAGCACGACTCCGACAAGCGCTCCGCTAAGGCGGGGCGCTTCTTCGAATGCCAAGCCGCAGCTTAACAGAATGGCGCCGCCGATTGCCATCGGAACAAGCGTCAGCAGAAAAGGATCCGACCAGGCATTGGCGAGCATCCGACGATTGAGCGTCAAGTGCAGCGCATAACCGGCTGACGAAAGCAGCACGAGCGCGATTCCCGAAGCGCTCCCCCCGCCGAAATCCCAGGGGAAATAAAACAAAACGACTCCCGCAATCATGACGAGCGCTCCCGGAACGGTAACCCCGTCCCGGGATTCTCCGGCGCCGAGTCGATCGACTGCCAGCACCATCAACGTATTGCCCATGCTTAGAATCAAAGATACCTGCGTCGGCTCGAGCAGCTTTTGACCCGCATACTGCAGCCCCTGCGCCGCCGCATAACCCGAAACTCCCAGCAGAAGCCATACATAAAGAGGCGGACGCTTTTTCGGACGATTTGCCGCTTCCCTGCCATTCGCCCTTTTCTCCCGATAATTCGGCCGAAAGATAACGCCAAGGACAGCGGAACCGATCAGAAAACGCAAACCCGACAGGGTAAAAGGACCGATTCCTTGTTCAAAAGCATAAACGTTGAGAAAATAAGAAGACGACCAGATCCAAGTCACAAGAACGGCCATACTCAAAGCAAGCATCCGCTTCAGCATATCGTTTCATCCTTTCGACGCCCGGATTTCGGCTTAAGATCGGCAGTGCCGCAAAAATGCCCGCGACTGCCGTCTGCTTGATTATGGTTCGTTTAAGGATGAAGAAAAAGCGAATAACGGACAGCAAATCTTTTCACCCTTTTGCAAAGGAGCGATTTCGTGCAGCCCGAAGACCATTATATTTATCTTTATGAGAAACTTCCCGCCGAATACCGCCGCAGCGAAGTTTCCGTTACGCTTGCAGCACTTGCCGAACTGCTGTGCTGCACAACCCGAAATACCGTATTTCTGCTGCGGAAATGGGAGTCGGCAGGGTGGGCCACGTGGCGGCCCGGCAGCGGCAGAAGCCGACGTTCGCGTCTGCACCTTCTGATCTCTCCGGAAGACCTTCTTTTCGCGAGAAGCTGCAAAGACTTTGATTCGGGCCATCTCGAACGCGCCTTTTCCTCGCTGTCGACAAGCGCGGCGGCGGAACGCCGTTTTGCCGCTTGGCTTTCGCAGCGTATGGGATACCGATTGGAAGCAGCCGAGCGCGGCGGTCGAAGGGTTATCGAGGAATCGCTGCATTTTTCGTTTTATCGGGCGGCCGGTCCGCTTGATCCGGCTTTTGCCGTACGCCAAACCGAGTACCATCTGATTGGACAGTTGTTCGATCCTCTTCTGCTGCCGGCGGCAGACGGAAGCGCGACCGCTCATATCGCCCATGCTTGGGAACATTCCGAAGACTATACCCGCTGGACTTTTTATTTGCGAAAAGGCGTTCTTTTTCATGACGGTTCGGAATTAACGGCCCGGGATGCGGCATTCACGCTTAAGCGACTTCGCAGTTCCGATACGGCTTCGCCGCACAGGCACTGGTACAGCAATCTATCCAGGATCAAAATGGACGGACCTTACAAACTTAAAATCGAAACTTCCGTTCCCGAACCGTTGTTGGCGGACATTCTAGCCTTTCCCTCCTCTTCCATTGTTCGCGAGGATGCCCTGCATGCGCCGCCCTTTTCGGGAAGCGGTCCTTATGTCCTGACGCACCGCAGCACCAATGGATTGACGATCAAAGCTTTCGACCATTACTTTCTGGGACGTCCTCACCTGGACAAAGTGGTCATGTGGGTGCTTGCCGACTTTGGCAGCATTCCCGGCGCCGATCAAATTGGCTTTGTGCCTTTCCGTGAAAAGAGTACGGACTCCCGAAAAAAAGAATTTGAACTATCGCGAGAAAAGCTGGAACTTAAATTTTTGGTATTCAATTTTAAAAAAAACGGTCCGCAGCTCAGCCGGGAATTCCGCAGCAAGGCAGCCCGATTGATCAGGGAAAGGGAGCCGGCTCGGGCATTGGGCGGCAACCGCCAGCCTCTTGAAGGTTTATATCGCATTTCCGGCAGCGCACCGGACCTGATCAAGCTCGACCATTCCCACAAGGAGACCGCCCTGATCTTCCGCCTGCCCGAAGTCGATCAGACAGCTGCCGAGCCATTGCGCGTTCATCCGTCCTATTCGGAGCCGGGCTGCTGTCCGCTCCGCCTCTCTTCCTACGATATGCCGCTGCATGCCGAAGACTTGGAATGGGTTGGGGAACAACTCGGACGCGGCGGAATCGATTGCGAGTCCGGCATACTGCCTTTCGGGCAATGGACTCTTTTCGATGAACCCGCCGATCTTCTGCTGGGTAGCATTGTGCTTCACCCTTCTCCCGAATTGTCCAAACTCGCGCTGCTGTCCGAACTTTCCGGTGTCCTGCAAAATGTGCTTGCCGAGCCGCAGCTTGAGGCATTAAATGCCGAGGTTGCGGAAATCAGAAGCGAACCCGAGCCTCAAGCGAGACGCCGGCGGCTGGACGGCATCATGGAAGAACTGGAGCGCGCCGGCGTATGGCTCCCGCTGTATACCACCTTTCAACATACGGTGTACGATTCCCGGCTTCAGGACGTCCGCTTGAGTCCCTACGCCTTTCCGGATTATCGAACAATGTGGCTGCGCGGATAAACCGGGTAATCGGGCATCGAGAGGAGGTTGGAACCTATTATTCAACAGTTGGGAATTCATCGGCAGAACGCTGCTGATCGGCGTACTCGCTTATAACTTGCCACTATTCTGCTAAACCAATCGATTACGCTGAACGATGGGCTGACAGCCTATCCGGTTCTGGTCGGCATGCGGTTTCCCGTTTTCTGGTTGACGTCGCATTTCGGACCATTCGAAAAAGCGGTCAAATCGGCACCCACGCTGCTTGACCACGACGGTCATTTTCTGTCCGACGCGATGAAAAAGCACGGATGAGTCATGATGAATTATGGCAGATCGCAAGAAGTCAGGGCCGCGATTCCATGAAAAAGATTCACGCTTTGTTCTCGAACCCCATGGAAATCTGTCCATCATTCCAAAGTCCAATGAAGAAAGCGCTGAATCGACGCTGCGCAACGTCAAAAATATGGAATCCTAAATTGACGAATCATGTTATGATAAACGGGAATGTTATCGGTATTTTCAATACATGAGCTGGGAGTGGATTACTTCATGATTCGATTCGGGATGATCGGCACGAATTTTATTACGGAACGCTTTATCGACGCGGCGCGGCAGGCGGATGGGCTTGCACTGGCCGCGGTCTACTCGCGGACCGAAGGACGCGCGCGGGAATTCGCGGACCGTTACGGGATCGGAGCTACGTTTACGGACCTGGATGAAATGGCCGTTTCCGACCGGATCGACGCCGTCTATATCGCGAGCCCCAACTCTCTGCACGCGGAGCAGGCCGTCTTGTTTCTGAAGAACGGCAAGCATGTCCTGTGCGAGAAACCGATGGCTTCCAACAGCCGCGAAGTCCGCGAGATGTTTGCGGCCGCCGAAGAAGGCGGTGCCGTGCTGATGGAAGCGGTCAAGACGACGCTGCTTCCTTCCTTTGCCCTGCTGCGGGAGAATCTGCACAAGATCGGGCCGATCCGGCGTTATTTCGCCAACTACGGCCAGTATTCTTCCCGCTACGACGCCTACAAGGAAGGCATGGTGCTCAACGCGTTCCGGCCGGAGTTCTCCAACGGAGCGCTGATGGATCTGGGCCTGTACTGTATCTATCCGATGGTGCTGCTGTTCGGCCGGCCGCAGGAAGTCAAAGCGAATGCCTATATGCTGGAATCCGGTGTAGACGGCGAAGGCAGCCTGCTGGCCCGCTATGCGGATATGGATGCGGTCGTAATGTTCTCCAAAATCACCGATTCGCTCGTACCTTCGGAGATTCAAGGGGAACTCGGCAGCATTCTGATCGACAAGATCAGTGAGCCGGGCAGCGTGCAGATCCGCTACCGCGACGGCAGTATCGAAGATATCAGCGAGCCGGCCGGCAAGCCGGTCATGAGTTATGAAATCCAGGAATTCGTCGACGTGATTCGCTCGGGAGCCTCCGAATCATCCGTCAATTCCCGTGACTGTTCGCTCGCCGCTGCCGAAGTCATGGAAGAAGCCCGCCGACAGTTCGGACTTGTCTACGCCGCCGATCTCTGATCGGCTTTTTTTTCGTTTATTCCCTTACTGGGTAAATCACTGTCAGCAGGCCTGACCGGTCCATGCTCGATCAGGAATACATACTCGGAAGGGGTTAAATTTATGGTTTTCGCCGTCGCTTTGGCGATTATTCTCGCTTTTGTCTTATGGGGCGCTCTGTTTCCCGATCAGCTGGGAAGCACTGCGCAGATGGCTTTGGACTTTTCCACAGAAAAATTCGGCTGGTTTTATCTGCTTTCCGCTTTCGGATTTTTGATTTTCGCACTCTATCTGGCGTTCAGCCGTTTTGGCCTCATCAAATTGGGCAAAGACGAAGATGAACCCGAATACTCGACAACCTCTTGGTTTGCCATGCTGTTTAGTGCAGGTATGGGGATCGGTTTGGTGTTCTGGGGAGTCGCCGAGCCGGTATCCCATTACATCGATCCGCCGGAAGATACGGAGCCCGGTACCTCGCAGGCGGCACGAATCGCCATGCGTTATTCCTTTTTCCATTGGGGACTGCATCCTTGGGCGATCTACTCGGTCATCTCGCTCGCACTCGCTTACTTCCAGTTTAGAAAAGGCTACAAAGGACTGATCAGTTCCACATTCGTTCCTCTGCTCGGCGACCGGGTCAATGGGCCGATCGGCAAGACCATCGATGTGCTCGCCGTCATCGCAACCGCTTTTGGCGTAGCGACGTCGCTCGGCCTGGGAACGCTGCAGATCGCAGGAGGAATCCAGCAAATATTCGGTTATGCCAGCACCACCGTCGTTCAGGTGATTATTATCGCGGTTGTGACCGTATTGTACCTGATCTCTTCGACGACCGGACTTGACAAAGGCATACGCATTTTGAGCAATGTGAACCTGACTGTCGCTGTCGTTCTCATGCTGTTCGTTTTGTTCGTCGGCCCTACCGCTTTCATTTTCGATACTTTTACCGTTACGCTTGGAGGCTACGTACAAAATCTGATCCAGATGAGCCTGCGTATGACGCCGTTCTCCGATAGCACCTGGGTCGCCGCTTGGACACTGTTTTACTGGGCCTGGTGGATTTCCTGGGCACCGTTTGTCGGTACCTTTATCGCCCGTGTATCTCGGGGACGCACTATTCGTCAGTTCGTTCTGGGCGTTCTGCTCGTTCCCAGCCTGTTCGGCTGTTTTTGGTTCGCCGTATTCGGCGGTTCGGGCATTTACTCCGAGTGCTTCCAAAACAGCGGACTTGCCGAAGCGGTTAAGGAAGACGTCACTTCCGCGCTGTTCCTGATGCTGCAAAACCTTCCTCTGGGATCTATTGCCGCTTTAATTGCGCTGCTGCTGATTGCCATGTTCTTTATTACTTCGGCAGATTCCGCTACGTTCGTACTGGGTATGCTGTCTTCAAACGGCAATCTCAATCCTTCTTCAAAAATCAAGATCACTTGGGGCTTGGTTCAATCGTCGATCGCAGTCGTACTGCTGATCAGCGGGGGCTTAACAGCCTTGCAGACCGCTTCTATTGTGGTCGCTCTGCCTTTCGCCATTATTATGATCGGCATGTGCGTCTCTCTCTACAAAGCCCTGTCCGAAGAAGACCGGGAGAACAGAAAACGCGAGAAACGGATGATCGCCGATTACAGATCCATGCTGGATGCCGCTGCCGCAGGAGAAAAAGATCTTTCCATCAAAAACAATCAAAAATTTGACTAATTTCCGTTCTCTTTTGGGTTGCTGCCTGGAGTATGATGAATGTGGGACATTTCACAAGACTTTGTCGAAACGGCAAACGGTGAACGCCTATTCTGACAGGACGGTGACTTGAAGATGCGAAAATCTACGGGGAAAATGATAAAAACGGCGGCTGCCGCTGTGATTTTGACTACGGTATTAAGCGGATGCGGCCAAGAGTCGGGCAGAACGGCCCAAGCGGCGCAGACCGAACAGGCTCAACCCCTGTCGGCGACTTTCTACGTATACGATACGGTAGCGACGATCAAAATCTATGACGAAAAGGCGACCGAACAGCATATAGACGGGATTCGCGACCTGCTCGGCAGAATCGATCTGGAGCTCAGCCGGACGAACGAAAAAAGCGATCTGTACAAAGTGAACGCCGAAGCGGGAAAATCAGCGGTCAAGGTCTCCCGGGGGACTTTTGATGTCGTAAAAATGGCTCTCCAGTACGCCAAAGATACGAACGGCCTGCTGGATCCTTCAATCGGCCCTCTGATCAATCTGTGGGATATCGGTCACGAAGGCGCCCAAGTTCCTGCCAAGCCGGATCTGGACAAAGCGCGCAGCTTGACGGACTACCGCAGCGTAACGCTCGATGAAGCCAACCGTACGATCAAACTCGAAAAAAAGGGCATGGTCCTCGATCTCGGTTCGATCGGCAAAGGGTACGCGGCCGACCAGGTGTCCGCCTATCTGCATGACCACCGGCTGGACAGCGCGTTGATCAACCTCGGCGGCAGCAGCATCATAGCCGTCGGCGGCAAACCGGGCGGCGCGGATTGGAATGTCGGTCTGCAGGACCCGGACAAGAATCGGGGCAGCCGGCTCGGCAAGATCCAGATCAACGACGAGACCATCGATTCGTCGGGCGTGTATGAACGCTTCTTTATCCAAGACGGGGTACGCTATCACCATATTCTGGATCCGCGTACCGGTTATCCCACCCAGAACGGCCTGAAAAGTATCACGATTGTCAGCGACAAAGCGACGGATGCCGATGCCCTGTCCACCGCCGCTTTCGTGATGGGGCTGGAAGACGGCATGGCCTATATCGAGCAGCAGCCCGGTGTGGAAGCCTTTTTCATCATGGACGACAACCAAATCCATGCGACCAGCGGACTCAAAGGCCGTATCAAGCTCAGTTCCGCCATTTACCGGATGGCGGACGAGTAAACGGCTTTCTCGTCCGGCTGCGAAGTCCTCGTCCTATTCATGGGCATACGCCGTTCCTGCCCAACCCGAAGAGCCCGTTTCGCGATTTCGCGAAACGGGCTCTTTTTCAGTGATCGGGAGGTTTATTGAATTGGGAGGACCGCCTCTTGGTTCCCGCCCAGGGCGGACACTTCGACATCAAAGCGGGCGAAGCCCCCGTCCGCCATACCGGCAAAAGCAATACCCGAAGGCAGTCCGTTTGCGCGTGCGTCCGGCGACGAGAGCAGCTGGACTTTCAATCCGGCCGGCACGCCGGCCAGCTTCCAATTGTGATCCGCTTTCGGCGCCAGAGAAGCGGAGCTGCGGATATAATCGGTCAGAATCTGCCGGTTCTCGTCCGGCGAAGCGAGGATGATCCGCTGTCCGTCGGGATTGGCGACCGGCGTGGAGAATGCCCGATAGTTGTTGGTCGCGATCACGAAGCGTTCGTCCGCTTCCACAAGACGTCCTTCGAAGCGAAGATCGCCGATCCGCGAAGCTTCCGCGTGCAGCAGCTCGCAGGAAGCCGAGTACTTGGCCGGCTGCGAGATATCGATCGTATACGAAACCCCGTCGATAATATCGAAGTTGAACGACGGGAAATCCGGATCGATCAAACTCTGACCGTTCCCGCCCTGCGGATCGATCCGAAGAAACAGGCCCGCGGCCCATTCCAGCCATTCCTTGATCTCCGCCCCGGTCAGCAGCAGGGCGCACAGCGTGTTGGGATAATTGTAGAGGTCCGCGATATGCTTGACCGCAAGCGGCCCGGCCGGAATATTCGTATAGTACGCCGGACCGTATCGCCCTCCCGTCTTGAACGGCGCGCCGGCCGCCAGCACCGGAAGTCCTTCGTATGGCGTACCCCGCAGTTCCTGCTGCAAATACCAGCGCTGCGCGTCGTTGACGATCTGCACCGAAGCACTGTCCGAGACCAGAGCGAAGAAGCTGTCGATCGGCTCCGTCGATTCGCCGACGGCGGTGCGGATATAGGACAGCGTGCCCGCATGCGCTTCGCCGAGACACTCCGCCACCTGTTCGTCCGTCCGCACAAGCGGCGCCGCCTTCGCTGCATCGTAGACCGGACGCGCTTCGGCGCGGCCGGCCGTCACTTTCCAAGCTCCGCCGATCCATTCCAGTTCCAGATCGACGACGCCGAGATGGTCGCCCGCGTAGCCCGCTTCGACCGCCGGAATACCGTTGATCGTCCCGCTCGCAAGATCGACGCCTTCCCTGCCTGCAAAAGCCGGTCCCGGGAAAACTTTGTGCGCATGCCCGAACAAAATAACGTCGATGTCCGGAACCCCGCTCAGATGAAGCACCGCGTTTTCCGTCATCGGCGCTTCTTCCACTTCTTCATAGCCGCAGTGGGCGAGCAGGATCACCAGATCCGCTCCTTCCGCTTTGAGTTTCGGCACGAACGTTTTGGCCGCTTCCACCATATCTTCCGCCTGCAGCCGGCCTTCCAGATTGGCTTTGTCCCAATTCATGATCTGCGGAGTCACCAGACCGATAACGCCGACCTTGATCGGATGAATCCCGCCCTGCTCGTCTTCGATCGTGCGTTCGAGCAGCAGATACGGAGGCAGATAGTGCGGACCGTTCGCTCCTTCTTCTCCGTCCAGATACAAGTTGGCGTTCGTATAGGGAAAAGCCGAACCTTTCAGCGCTTGACCCAGATATTCCAGCCCGTAATTGAATTCGTGGTTGCCAAGCGTCGCTGCATCGTAGCCGAGACTGTTCATCGCTTCGTACACCGGGTGAATCCGCCCGGTTCGGTCCAGAATGCCGCCGGATGCCACATAATCCCCCATAGGATTGCCCTGCAGCAGATCGCCGTTATCGAACAGCAGCACGTTTCTGCGCTCCGCTCTCGCCTGGCGAATCAGGGCAGCCGTCTGCGCGAATCCGTACTCCAGTACGGGACGGTCTCCGTAATAATCGTAATTCATCATATGAACATGCAGGTCCGTCGTTTCAAGCACTCTGAGGCTCGCTTTAATACTCAGTTTACTCTCCTCCAGTGTGTAAGATTTCATTCCACGGTTTTTCGTTTGGATATTTTTTCAAATTTTTACCGTGACTTTTTCAGATAAAACCCGTGCAATTTTCGTTTTTTGTGATATTATCTTTGTTGAAGCTTTATTTACCGGTGGTAGTTAAAGAAAAAGCAAAACATTAACTAACATTGGATGCTTGATCGTTCGCTTATTTGGGCAGTCAGACAAAGCGTTTCCCATTTCCCCGGCTTGAATAGGATGACACTTCGGCGTGTTTTTCGCAAGGGACGGCTTTCGGTTTTACATGGTTTTAACAAAAATCGCGTTCCAACTTTACTCATCCCGAGGAAAATGCTGGTACACTTCTGTTTGTCGGCTTCGAGCCGCGAGCATGCAACACACATAACCAACCAAACCTGAGGGGGAAAAGATTTTGTTCAAAAAAGTACTTACGATCTGCATGTCTGTAGCGATTACGGCGAGCCTGGCAGCATGCGGAAGCAGCAATAACGCAGCGGGCGGAACGTCCACCGATGAAGGCAAGACGGCAGAAGGCTACACGCCAAAAGAACTTACCGTACAATTCGTTCCTTCGCAAAACGCGGAGACGCTTGAAGCCAAAGCGAAGCCGCTGGAAAAACTACTCGGCGACAAATTGGGCATTCCCGTAAAAGTCAGTGTTTCTCCCAACTATAATACGATTATCGAAGCCATGTCCGCCAAGCAAGTCGATGTAGGCTTCCTGCCTCCAAACGCTTACGTACTGGCTCACGATGTAAGAAAATCGGCCGATCTGCTGCTGCAAGCCCAGCGTTACGGCGTTGAAGAAGCAACCGGCGCACCAACCGAAGAGAAAGTCGACTTCTATAAGTCCCTGATCCTCGTGAAAAAAGATTCCGGAATCAAAACGCTGGAAGATCTGAAAGGCAAGAAAATGGGCTGGCAGGACGTAACGTCTTCCGCCGGTTACGTATTCCCGGCAGCAGCCATGATCAAAGAAGGCCTCGATCCGGCCAAAGACGTCGAAGGCGTAACGCTCAAAGGCCACGACCAAGCCGTACTGGCTCTGCTGAACGGACAAGTTGATGCGGTTGCCGTCTTCCAAGATGCGCGCAACACGGTCAAAGGCGACGTGCCGGACGTATTCGACAAAACGGAAATCCTGTTCTCGACCGACCCGATTCCGAACGACACCGTCAGCGTACGCAGCGACATGACGGACGAATGGAAAACGAAAATCTCCGACGCGTTTATCGCATTGGGCGAAGATCCGGAAGGCCAAAAAATTATCAACGACGTGTACACACACGTAGGTTATGTAAAAGGCGACGACGCCAACTTCAAGATCGTTCGCGAATCCGCGGAAGCGGTCGGCCAAAAGATCGAATAGGTTTAAGTCTTCACCGCTTCATCGGCACTATGGTATACTTTCGGTAAAATCGATCTGAACGCGTTCATCCGGGTTCTCCATGCAGCGCCGCTTGCGGTTTTTACAGCCGCAAGCGGCGCTGTGCGGCGTTTGGAGCACGCGCAAATTCAACCGGTTCCTTCTGCAGCGGCAGGAGATCGAAATCGGAGAAAGCGGGCAATGATGATTGAATTCAAAAATGTAGTCAAGCAGTATCCCAACGGCACGATCGGCCTCAACAATATCAACCTGAAGATCAACGAGGGCGAATTTGTCGTGATCGTCGGTTTGTCGGGTGCCGGCAAATCGACGCTGCTGCGTTCCATCAACCGTCTGCACGATATCAGTTCCGGCGAGATTACGATCGACGGCAAGTCGGTAACCCGCGCGGGCGGCAAGCAGCTGCGCCGAATCCGCCGCGATATCGGCATGATCTTCCAGAGCTTCAACCTGGTCAAGCGCGCAACCGTTCTGCGGAACGTGCTGTCCGGCCGCGTCGGCTACCACTCCACGTTCAGCACGATGTTCGGCTACTTTCCAAAAGAAGACACCGAGATTGCACTGGACGCGCTCAGCCGCGTCAATATTCGCGAGAAAGCGTATATCCGCGCCGATCAGCTGTCCGGCGGCCAGCAGCAGCGTGTCTCGATCGCACGTGCCCTGGCCCAGAAACCCAAAGTCATTCTGGCCGACGAACCGGTCGCTTCGCTGGATCCGCTGACGACCCGCCAGGTCATGGACGATCTGCAGCGGATCAACCGCGAGCTGAAGATCACGACGATCGTCAATTTGCACTTTATCGATCTGGCGCGCGAATACGCGACCCGTATCATCGGCCTGCGCGCCGGCGAAGTCGTATTCGACGGTCCGGTCTCCGAAGCGACCGATGCCAAGTTCGCCGAAATTTACGGCCGTCCGATCAATGAGGACGAGCTGCTGGCGGCCGAGGCTGCAAAAGGAGGCGTGACCGTATGACGCCTGCTCCTACGCCGGAATCGGCGGAAGTGGGCGCACCGCCTCCTCCGCCTTCCAAAAAACCGGCGCCTACTCTGGACTCGAAAGGGCCGCAGCGCTACAAGATGCTTGCCACATGGCTGCTGTTCCTGATCGTACTGATTGCCTGCTTCTATCAGGTCGATGCGAATTTCTTCGATCTGTTCAGCGTTAACGCACGGGACAACATGAACCGGATTCTGGGCGAAATGGTCCGGCCGGACTGGAGTTACGCCGAAGATATCTGGGAACCGATGATCGAAACGGTCCAAATCGCGATCGCCGCAACCGTAATCGGATCGATCCTGGCCGTTCCGGTCGCGCTGCTGGCCGCTACCAACGTGATTCCGAAGAAAATGGTCAGCATTCCGGTCCGCATGGTGCTGAACCTGGTTCGGACCATTCCCGACCTGCTGTTCGCCGCCATCTTCGTTGCCGTATTCGGGATCGGCGCATTCGCCGGTATGCTTGCGCTCGTCTTCTTCTCGTTTGGCCTTGTAGCCAAATTGACATACGAAGCGATCGAAGCGATCGATCCCGGTCCGCTCGAAGCGATGACTTCCGTAGGCGCCAACAAAATTCAACTGATCGTATTCGGCGTGATTCCGCAGGCGCTGCCGTACTTTTTCTCGTATGTGCTCTATGCGTTCGAAGTCAACGTGCGGGCAGCTGCCGTACTCGGTTTCGTCGGCGCCGGCGGTATCGGTCTGCATCTGGATCAGCAGTTGAACTCGCTGCGTTATGACCGCGCTTCGATCATTATTCTGATTACACTCCTGGTCGTCCTGCTGATCGATTACGCCAGTACTTATCTACGGAGGAAATTGCTATGAATCAAACCATTCCTTCCAAAACCCGCGGTCCGATTATTCGCAACTGGCTGATCGGGGCCGCCCTGATTCTCCTGTTCATCTGGTCGCTGTCCGGTCTTAAATTCGAAGGCTTCCAGGAATACGGCGCTCAGGTTATAGCCTCGATCTGGGACGGGTTCACCCATCCGGACTGGGATTATGTCTATCTGCCGGAAGGCGAAGATCTGCTGCGCGGATTGCTGGAGACTTTGACGATCTCCATTCTTGGCACGTTCATCTCGGCGTTCCTTTGTATTCCGTTCGCCTTCTGGGCTTCGGCCAATATGAGCCGTCTGAAAGTCATTTCCGGCAGCGGCAAGTTCGTGCTGACGGTCATCCGGGTCTTCCCGGAAATCATCATGGCGATCCTGTTTATCGTCGCCGTCGGTCCCGGCGCATTCGCCGGCGTACTGGCACTCGGCGTCCACTCGATCGGCATGCTGGCGAAATTGTACTCCGAGACGATCGAAGCGGTCGACGACGGTCCGCGCGAAGCGCTGCAGGCCTGCGGCGCAAGCAAAATGCAGGTGCTGCGTTTCGCCGTTCTTCCGCAGGTCATCCCGCAGTTCATCTCGTACGCGCTGTACCGGTTCGAGATCAATATCCGCTCCGCGACCGTTCTGGGCCTTGTCGGCGCCGGCGGGATCGGTACTCCGCTGATCTTTGCTCTCCAGACCCGCAACTGGAGCCGTGTGGGCGTGATCCTGCTCGGCATCGTCGTACTGGTTATCCTGATCGACCTGATCTCCGGCTGGCTCCGCCGCCGCATTATTTAATCCTCTAATCGGTTGACCGATTTGTGCGCTCAACAAAAAGCCCCTTCTTCGCCAACAGCGAAGAAGGGGCTTTTTACGCTTACTCTTTTACTTTTGTATATCCGGTTTACCTGTTGTCGAAACGGGCTGGATCGGATTGATCTCATGCCAAATCTCCGCATTGCGTATCCCGAGCGCTTCCGGATCGAAGACCGGGTCCAAACCTTCTTTCTTCTGCCGTTCGTAGTCCTTGAGAACTTTGAGCGCAGGCTTGGCCAGCAGCAGAATCGCAATGACGTTCAACCAGACCATCAGACCGAGTCCGATATCGCCCAGCGTCCACGCTAATGCCGCCGTTTTGACCGCTCCGTAATAAGTCGCGCCGAGCAGAACAACTTTCAGTACGATGCCGGGCCAAAACAGCTTTTTTCCTCTGAACAGATAGGCCAGATTGGTCTCCGCTATATAGTAATACGCCATGATCGTCGTAAAAGCGAAGAAGAACAAAGCGATCGCGACAAATCCTGCACCTAGTCCCGGAATCACCGATTCGATCGCCGCCTGCGTATAACCCGCTCCTTCTTCCACGCCCGGCAGGAATTCGACGATAAAGCCTCCGTTTCCGTCCGCGACATTATACATGCCGGTGAACAGGATCATGAACGCAGTTGCCGAACAGACCAGCAGCGTGTCAATATATACGGAAAAAGCTTGTACCAAGCCTTGCTTGGCCGGATGGGAAACTTCAGCGGCTGCAGCCGCGTGAGGCCCGGTTCCTTGTCCCGCCTCATTGGAGTAAATCCCCCGTTTGACTCCCCACGCAATCGCAGAACCGATCAAACCGCCAAAGGCGGCATCGGAAGCAAATGCACTGCGGAAAATCAGACCAAACACATCGGGGATTTTATCGAAGTTCATGACGATGATGACAGCCGCCATCAGCATGTAGGCGATCGCCATAAACGGCACCACGATTTCCGCCACTTTCGCAATACTGCGAACGCCTCCGAATACAATAACCGCAAGCAGTACGACCACTACGATTCCCGTTACCCAAGTCGGAATCCCGAACGCGTTATTCATACCCACGGCGATAGAATTGGATTGGACACCCGGCATCAGCAGGCTCATCGACAGAAGCGCCGCAAGCGCGAAGATCAACGCAAACCATTTCCAGCCGATCCCTTTTTCTATGTAATACGCGGGTCCGCCCCGGTACAGCCCGTCCTGTTTTACTTTGTATACCTGGCCGAGCGCCGATTCCACATAAGCGGTTGCCGCTCCGATAAACGCGATCGCCCACATCCAGAATACCGCTCCCGGTCCGCCCAACCCGATTGCCGTTCCGACGCCCGCAATATTCCCTGTTCCGACACGGCCCGACAGCGCGATACTCAAAGCCTGAAACGAAGAGACTCCCGCAGCCGAACTTTTTCCATGAAACATCAATCGGATCATTTCCCCAAAATGCCGTACCTGCATAAAACGCGTCAGAATCGAAAACAACAAACCTACTGCCAGACACGTATAAATGACCGGCGTACTCCAGAGCACTGCTGACAACCCGTTAAAAAACTGTTCCATAGAATGCCTCCACTCTCTCTCTTTTTCTGCTTGCTGCCCAGCCTTTACGACGCATTATAGGCAAGAAAAAAAAGAATGACAATAGGTATGGGAGCTATATTTTCATAAGAAGATATGATTTTTACAAAAAAACACTTACTAAAACTAAATTAGTAAGTGTTTTTATATTTTTATGAGTGTATGACAGGTTAGATTACAGCTGGAAGCCGATTCCGCCGTTTTGGCTGTCCAGCCAGCTTCCTTTTTTCTCTTTGCTCAGTTCTCCGTTCATCGACCGAACGATCGCGGCCATGTCCGCCGATCCCCGCTCGTTCCAATCCAGAGCGGCCGATACATACAGCTCGCCCAACTGTGCCATACTGAATCCCTGGGTCAGCGATACGGCATGGTCCATTTCTTCCGGCGAGACGAACTCCAGCAGCCCGCGGCGTTCCAGGAAGACACGGCGCAGTTCCGCGTCCGGCAGCTTGATTTCGTACGAACGGTCGAAACGCCCCGCCCGGTTCATCAGGCCCGGATCGATCTTGTCCGGATAATTGGTTGTTCCGATCAGGAAGATGCCTTCTTTTGACGTTGCGCCGTCCAGCGTATTAAGGAAGAACGAACGTACGCCCTGCGGCATGGAATCGATATCTTCGATCACCAGAACCATCGGTGCAAGCCGGGCAGCCGTCTCGAACACTTCGTGCACGGATACACTCGACGTGTACTCCGTGATCTGCCAATAAGCGGCCGGTCCCTGCACGCTGCCGGCGATCGATTTGACCAGCGTCGTCTTGCCGTTGCCGGGACGGCCGTACAGCAGAATCCCCCGTTTGAACGGCAGATTGTGCTTGCGGTAGAAGCTCCGGTCCGAGGCGAAGAACTGATCGAGCGACCGGTAAATTTCTTTTTTGAGCGGCTCGGGCAGGATAACGTCGTCCCGCGATACCGCACGGGTGATCGGCTCGCTTTCCCGCTGCATGCCGTTATTCGTATCGGTAAAGACCGTAATGCGGTCTTTGTCGCGGTTGCGCTGACGGCTGCGTACCCCGCTGAGGAAAGAGCTGATCGCTTCGTCGCCCGTCGCAAATACAAAATCTTCGCTGTAAATCCCGTGCTGACGGAACATCGGGATACGCGCCAGCGCTACGCCCTGATCGGGATACACGAACACATTGTTGCGGATAGCCGGATGAATCGTGTACTCCGGCGTGCTGCTGTCTTCGTCGTAAGCGAATGTCCGCCCTTCGATACCTTCATAGATCCGGCCGGCACACTCCACTTCGGGAGCGCCTTTTTTGACATCTTCTTCAAGCAGTTCCCAATAATCGTGGTTGCCGTCGTCGCTTGCGTACAGCGTGTACGTCAAGCCGTATCGTTCCTCGAGCATACTTTCGATCCCGCGGGTCACACGGGCATAAGATTCATATTCGGCCATATTCGGATTGCCCGGCTCGTAAGCGACAATCGCGCGTTCTTGAGCGGCAGGAATCACCTGCCCTCCGCTCGGCAGATCCTGATTTGACCGTACTTTGACTTTGTGTTCCATATTAAACTTTTGCTCCTTTCACTGCCGCAAGCGGTTTGCATTTGGCGACGATGGAAGCGAGTCCCGCTCCCGTAACGCTGCCGACAATCCGATCGACGTCTTTGTAGGCCTGCGGAGATTCATCCAGAATCACGCCCAGCGAGTTATGATTGACGATCACTTCTTCTTCGGTTCCGATTTTCAGAGCGGCGGCGAATTCATCCACGGTCACCGACTTTTTGGTTGCGGTACGCGAACGGATTCGGCCGGCACCGTGACAGATCGAATGATAATTGTCCACCCCGCCGGGCAGGCCGGCCATAATGTAGGAAGCCGTTCCCATCGAGCCGGGAATAAGCGCCGGATGGCCGGTATCCCGGTAAACGGCGGGATTATCCGGATGGCCGGGCGGCAGCGCACGCGTCGCTCCTTTGCGATGGACGAAATAGTCGCGTTCGCCGTGCCGTTCTTCCCAAGCGTAATTGTGCATCAGGTCGTACAGGATATTCATTTCGAACTTGGAACCGAATACGTCAAGGAACGCTTCGCGGATCGCATACGCGATCAGGTGGCGGTTGACTACCGCGACGTTGAGCGCCGAAGCCATCATGTCCGTATAGCGGCGTCCTTCCGGGGAATCCAGCGGTGCGAAAACCAGTCTCGGATCATCCGTCCCCAGACCAAGCCGTGTCATGGCGCGCGCCGCCATCGAGGTATAATGCTGGCTGACCATCGCTCCCCAGGCGCGCGAGCCCGAATGGACCATGACCACAACCTGGCCGTCGCGCAGCCCCCATTGTTCGGCGATCGCACGGTTTTCTTCCGCGATCTCGATATATTGAATTTCCGCAAAATGATTGCCGCCGCCAAGCGTTCCCAGCTGGCGCAGTCCTTTGACCCAGTAGTTGTCGGACACCGCATTCAACTCTTCCGGATCAAAAGCAAACCGCGCATGCTCCGCATGGGTCAGCGAAGGCGAACGTTTGGCGGACACGCTTTCCGGCAAATATTTGCTGGGCAGTCCTTTGAGTCCTTTTTGCACGATATGGTCCATCCGCAGATCGGAGAACGCGCCGCGCTTGTGCGCTTCCATCGGCAGATATTTTTCAATCCGGTTGACGAGCTTGCGGCGCAGCCGAAGATCCTGAATATCGCTGCGGTGCAGATTGGTCAGATGGACTCTCATCCCGCAGCCGATATCGCTGCCGACGATCGATGGAGAGACCATTCCGCCTTCTTGGTCCCAGACCGCCGTTGTACCGATACATGTCCCGACGCCTACATGAACATCCGGCGTATAGCCCATATAACGGATACCCGGAATCTGCAGGTTGCGCCCGGCCATCTCGAAAATCCGGGGATCGAGTCCCGCGTACATCTCTTCATCCGCGTACACATGCACACTGCCGCTGGGCAGCCGCACTTCGCGGTAATAAGTTCCGGCTTCAGCCGGAGTCTTCAGCAGGTGTTGATTTATAGGGTTTAAAATAAAAATCCATTCCTTTCTATTTGGACAAATCGGGAGGTATACAGGTAAAAAAGCATAACAAAAAGCCGCGAACTCTCGTCCGCGGCTATGCCGGTCGGGCCTGAACGATTGACGGAAATTCCCGGCTGCCGGATCTCACCGTCAATCGAAATTGACCGGAAAACATCAGCAGACCGCGAAGCCGCGACCCGTTATCCTGTTCAGGTAAACCCTTCGCAGGAAAAGAATCGGCGGCACCGAAATAGTCAAACCAAACCGCACCCGTCGAGGACAGGCAGAACGAAAGAATGTTGTTCGATTGTCAAATGAGCTTTCAAACGGTTAACGACGATCATTGCTGCCATCCTCCTTTGCCAAATAGTAAACTTATCATAGCTTGTCTTTATGAAAAATGTCAACCCTGATACTGGAAGCACGCTGTATTTTTGGCTCCTCTCCGCTTCATGGTCTATAATAAAGAGCGTAAGCTCCGTACGAACAGGTGCGGCGCGATAACCGAAATTTAGGGGAGGTGCGGCCGGTCATCCGGCGATACTCATGAAAATTACAACGGGAATAACAGATCTGGCTTTGACGTTAAACGGAGAAACGGTAAGCGTGTTCCATGCGGCCCTGCTTGCCGACGAAGACGGATTGACGCTGGTCGATACGGGACTGCCCGGCATGTACGGACAGTTGGAACAGCATATTCGCCAAGCCGGCCTGGCACCCGAATCGATCAAACGCATCCTGTTGACCCATCAGGATGCCGATCATATCGGCACGCTGCCTGACGTGCTGGAGCGGCTGCCGCACGTCGAAGTATGGGCGCACGGCGATGAGCGTCCTTATCTCGAAGGCGAGAAGCCGCTGATCAAATTGCAGCCGGGGCAGCTTGAGAAGATGCCGCCGGAGCGGCGCGAGCCGATGCAGCAGATGCTGAGCTCCCTCGTTCCGGGCCTTGTAACGCGAGTCTTGGAACATGGAGAGCAGCTTCCGCTGCAGGGCGGCCTTCGTGTGCTGCATACGCCCGGACATACGCCGGGGCATATCAGCCTCTATGTACCGGACGAGAAACTGCTGATCGCAGGCGATGCGCTGCGGATCGCGGACGGCGAACTGGCACTGTCGGAACCGCGTTTTACGCTGAACATGGATCAGGCCGCCGCTTCGCTGAATCAACTGCTGGAACTCGATATCGAGCGGGTGCTGTGCTACCACGGCGGACTGTTCGAAGGCGACGTACGCGGCGGTTTGCAAAAAATCGCAAAAAGATCATTTACGGGAGTGGATAAAGAATGAACGATCACCGCTGGACACAGCTCAGAACCCATATGGAGCGGCAGTCGCTCGACGGCGTGCTGATTACCGATCCGAAACACGTCGGCTACCTGACCGGTTTTTTCTCCGATCCGCACGAGCGGTTTCTCGGGCTTGCGGTTCCCAAGCACGACGAACCGTTCCTGGTCGTGCCGGCACTGGATCTGGAAGCGGCCAAAGCCGAATCTTCCGTTCCGCTGATTCGTACCCACAGCGATACCGACGATGCGTACGCTCTGCTGCAGGGCTGGATCGGCGGTATTTCGGGTGCGTTCGGCATCGAAAAAGACCATCTGTCGGTCGCCCGGTTCGAACGTCTGAACGCGGCGCTTCACGCTTCGACCTACGCCGATGTGGGCGGTGTACTGAGCGCGCTGCGCGCCGCCAAAACGCCGGAAGAAATCGAAAAGCTGCGCCGGGCGGTCCATCTGATCGAAGCGGTGCTGACCGAAGGAATCAAGCATGTGCGCGTGGGCGTCACCGAAATCGAGATCGTGGCCGAACTGGAGTATCAAATGAAGAAACTCGGCGCGCAGGGCCCTTCGTTCGATACGATGGTGCTCACCGGCGACAAAACGGCGCTGCCGCACGGCAATCCGGGCTCACGCCGAATCGCGGCCGGCGATATGCTCATGTTCGATATGGGCGTCTATCTGGACGGCTATGCGTCGGATATTACCCGCACCTTCGCCGTGGCCGAACGCCCTAGCGACGAATCGGTCAAGATTTACGAAACGGTGCTCGCCGCAAATCTGGCCGCGATCGCGCTCACCCGTCCGGGCGTCACGCTCGCTTCGGTCGACGCGGCCGCGCGCGAAGTCATTGCCGAAGCCGGATACGGGCCTTACTTTATGCATCGCCTGGGGCACGGATTAGGCATGGATGTGCATGAATATCCGTCCGTTCACGGAGCCAACGAAGAACTCGTTACGGAAGGTCTGTGCTTTACGGTCGAGCCGGGCATCTATGTGGCGGGCGAATGCGGCGTCCGGATCGAAGACGATGTTATCGTAACCGCGGACGGCGTGGATGTGCTTACGACTTTCCCCAAAGAATTGACCGTCATCGGCTGACGCCGTTAAGCCGGAGCCGGATCTTAAAGCTGCAAAGCAAAGAGGCCTCCCGATTTATCGGGAGGCCTCTCTTTTTCATATTCCGTGTGAATCCAAGTCCCGCTATTCCCAGGCGACCAGATCGGTCTCCCGGAAACTGCGAACCTTGGATTCCCAAACTTCGGCGACGTATTTCACGTGCACCGGATGGGCATTGTAAGCTTCGTACGCGCCTTGGTCGGCAAATTTCATCGAGAAGCCGTAATCGTGCTCATTTTTCGTGCTAACCTGGCGAAGCACTTCAAAGTTCCCGACTCCCGGAATCCCGGTGAGAACTTTCCGACTTTCCTCCAAAAAGGCTTCCGCCTCTTCATTATCTTTGCCGGTATGCAGGGTAAACGTCACCATGTGTAGGATTGCACTCACTTGCCAAACGCCTCCTTCGGTTAGATGAAGTACTGCCGCATCGACGGGCGATGCATACGTTTATCCTTTTACCCCAATCTTCTCGGGAGAAACGGGCGGCAGGCCGGAATCGGCTTCTTCGGCCGGCACTTTCATGCCGCGCGCCCAATAGAGTACAGGCGTACCGGCTGCGGTCAGAATAAATTTGAACACGTAGGTCGAAATGAAGAGCTGGAGCCAGATCGAAAAACTTCCGTACTCCGGACCGGTGAACGCGATCAGACAGAAGATCAGCGTATCGATAAAAGAACTGATGAAGCCGCTGCCGTTATTGCGAATCCACAGCTGGTGCGACGCGGCAAATTTGCGCCGGATCGCCGCATACAGATAAACGTCCAGCAGCTGGCTGACCAGGTAAGCCGTCAGACTACCGAGCGCAAGTCTAGGAAGAAGTCCGAACAAGGCTTCCATCGGTCCCTGGGCAAAGTCGACTTCCGACGGTTGGAAGCGCAGCACCATCTGCATGATGACCGTCGTCATAATCAGCATGAAAAATCCGAACCATACCGCACGCCGCGCGGCTTTGACGCCGTAACGCTCATTCAGCAGATCCGTCGTCATATAGACGCTCACATACATGGCATTGCCGAGTGTCATGGTGATCCCCAGCATATCGATCGTTTTGGTTACCTGGATATTGGCGATCACGGTTGCCACGCCGACCCAGGCATACAGTCCTTTTTTACCGAAAAACTTGAAACAGAGCAGGAAGAACGCAAAATTGACCAGGACGAAAAAAACGCCCCAAGTGAAGTTGAACACCGAATAAGCCCCCTAGTTTTGGTATCGCGGGATGGTTACGAACCGCGTAATCGGATCTTCGAAGCTCCCGACAGGAAGCACGCCAAAAAACGCCGTGCACCGATGATCCGGCACCCGAAGTCCTGTATCACTTTACCATGGCGGCCGCTTTTATACCACTGTTTTTTGAGCCTGCCGAACACGAAGGATCCACCGAACAAAAAAACGGCCCGAAGGCCGTTTCTATCAAACAGGTTGGTCAGAGCTTATCTTCGATACCGAATCAGGCATGTGCCGCTTCAAGTTCCGGCGTATCGGGAGAATCGAACGTTTTCTTGTCGATCTCGCCCGTGACTTTGCCGGTTACGACACCCGCTACCATCGAATCGTTGACGTTCAGAGCGGTACGGCCCATATCGATCAGCGGCTCGACGGCGATCAGCAGACCGGCCAAAGCGACCGGCAGGTTCATCGTCGACAGCACGATCAAAGCTGCGAATGTCGCTCCGCCGCCGACACCGGCTACACCGAACGAGCTGATCGCGACAACGGCGATCAGGGTCAGAATGAAGGAAATATTCACTTCGACACCCGCAGCCGGAGCGATCATCACAGCCAGCATGGCCGGATAAATCCCAGCGCAGCCGTTCTGGCCGATAGTCGCGCCGAAGCTTGCGGACAGATTCGCCACGCCTTCGGATACGCCGAGCTTCTTCGTCTGCGTCTCGATGTTCAGCGGAATGGTCGCCGCGCTGGAACGCGAGGTGAAGGCGAAGATCAGCGTCGAGAGAACTTTTTTCGCATAAGTGACCGGGTTCATGCCGAACAGCAGCAGAATCAGCAGGTGAATCACGAACATCACGATCAGCGCCACGTACGAAGCGATGACGAACTCGGCCAGCTTGGCGATTCCCGCCGGATCGGTCGTCGCCATCATCTTGGCGATCAGCGCCAGGATGCCGTACGGCGTCAAGCGCAGAATCATCGTTACAATGCGCATCACGACGCCGTGTACCGCATTGACCATACCGCGGAACGTTTCCGCCTGCTGGGCGTTTTTGCGGTCAAGGCCCAGGACGGCCAAACCGATAAAGGCCGAGAAAATAACGACGGCAAGCGTCGAGGAAGGACGGGCCCCTGTCATATCCGCGAACGGATTGGTCGGGATGAAGGACAGAATCTGTTCGGGCAGCGATACTCCTTCCACGTCGCCGAGTCTCGATTCCAGCGATGCTCCGCGATCAATTTCCGCCTGACCTTGTCCGGCCAGCAGATCTTCGGCGTTCAATCCGAACGCCATGGCGGATACGATGCCGACCGTCGCGGCGATCGCCGTCGTCAGTACGAGCGTAATCAGTACCGAAGCACTGATCTTGCCAAGCTTCTTGCCACCTTTGATATTCATGATGGCCGTAATGATCGAGACCATAATCAGCGGAATGACGATCATCTGCAGCAGCCCGACGTAACCGCTGCCGAGCAGGCTGTACCAATCCATCGAACGCGAGACGACTTCCGACTCGGCGGAATAGATCCATTGAAGCGCACCGCCGAGCAGAATGCCCAGACCCAGTGCGGTAAAGACCCGCTTGCTGAACGAGACATGGCGTTTCTGCATGATATACAGCAGCACGGCCAATCCCGCCAATCCCGCGATATTCAAGATTACAAAAAAGGTTTCCATTCGTCCAATCCCTCTCTCTGACTGTATTCGAACAGCGGTCAACTGCCCGTGCGTAAAAAGCCGGGTTTTAATTCGTACTCATAGTACCATTATTCCGATCATTTTTGTACATTTAATTTTATAGGACTTTTTCAGTAAAAAACGCACCAAATACGGGAATATTCAGAATTTGTAAAAAGAGCTTACATGAATCTGGTCAAATTTGTCTATTCTCATGTATGATATGGATTAGTTAAGTCCAACGTTCGTATATTTTGTTTTTTTCGCAATCCTTAAGACCTATCTAAAACCGCTGTTAAAGCACCTTTAGTCCCGATTCTTTGGAGAATCCGCGACTTTTGGTTGCTCGCTGCAGACGGCCGGCACCTTGCTCAGTACTGCTTTCGTTTGATCAAAAAGGGGGAGTTCATCATGCTAAACCGTTCCATCAGCCGTAAGATCATCGTTTTGTCGGGAAGCATCATCCTTGCGGTAAGCCTGCTTCTTTGCGGAAGTTTTTTCTTCATATTCAATAATACCCTGCACAGCCGGATTATACCCGAATTCAGCAAAACCTTGGATTTGAGCGTCTCTGAAATTGCGGGCGGACTCGATTCGACCCAAGCCGGAATGGCGGCCAAAGCCAATGCGGCGGCTTCGATGAAGATCCAGACTTATCTCAACGATTCGGCAGCCGAGTTCCGTCTCGAAAACGTTTATATTGTGAATATTCAGGACAAGGAAGCGTCTGTGGTGCTGGCCAGCAACGGCTCGGAACTCGAAGCGGGAGCCAAACTTCCGGTCACCCCCTTTATGCAGCAGGCTCTGAAAAGCGGCAAGGAACCGGTAATTACTCCGCTTAATCAAAGCGGCGACAATGCCGATCTGCAGGGTTATCTGGCGATCCCCGGCGGAACGCTTTTGATTGCCGGTACGCTGGACGCCAACTTTGTCACGCAGGTGACGCAGGCCATCCTGCTCACAAGCCTCGGCATTACCCTTGTCGTTATTATTCTCGGCGGATTGATCGCGGCTGCCGTCAGCCGGCAGATGACCAAGCCGCTAGGGCGGTTGGTCAAGCATGCCCGGCTTGTTGCCGAAGGCGATCTGCAGGAAAATATCGAAGTACAAGGACGCGACGAAATCGCGCAGCTCGCTTCGGCGTTCCAGCAGATGACCACCAATCTGCGCAGTATGATCGGACAGGTTCTCGAAGCGACCGACCGGGTCAAAAGCGATTCCGTGCAGCTTTCCCGGGGGATCGGAGTACTCTACGAAATCGGCGGACAATCTTCTGCGTCTGCCGCGGAAATCGCGGAGAGCAGCGAAACGGTCGCTTCCAGCACCGCGGAGAATGCGAAAGCCATGGAAGAGATCAGCGGCGGTATCCAGCAGATTGCCGAAGCGGCTGCCGAAGTAAACGAGCAGATTGCCCGCGCTTCCCAGGAAGCGGTGTCCGGCAATGCACGGGCCCAACAAGCCGTCGAACAGATGAACCGGGTTCAGGAAACGACCGTACAGGCTCGCGCTTTTATCGAATCGATGGGTTCGCGTTCGGACGAGATCACGGAAGTGCTGCAGGCGATCACCAGCATTTCCGCACAGATTCAAATGCTGTCGCTCAACGCTTCGATCGAAGCCGCCCGCGCCGGCGAGCACGGAAGAGGCTTTGCTGTCGTCGCCGAAGAAGTCCGGAAGCTGTCCGACCAGTCCCGTGCAGCCACCGGACAAATCGAACAGTCGCTGGCGGCGCTGCGCGAGAACTCGGAACGTTCCGTCGAAGCGATCGGCTCGGTCCATCACGAAATCATGTCGGGCGCCGAAGCGGTTCGCAGCGCAGGCGGGGCTTTCGACGAATTGATGAGCCTGATGCAGCAGTTCAACCAATCCGTCCAGGAAGTGTCCGCTTCAACCCAACAGGTCTCGGCCGGCAGCGAACAAGTCAGTGCTTCGGTCGAAGAAACGGCTCGGATTACGGAACATGTACAAGCTCGTGTCGGGGAAGTCTCCGCCGGCAGCGCACGCCAACTGGAAGAAATGGAATCTTATGCGCGCACGGTAGGCGAACTCGGCCGACAAGCCGACGAACTCGAAGAAGTCGTACGGCGCTTCAAGATCTGAACCGGGCGGCCGGACAGGCATCCAAGTCAAACCACATTGCGATCAATCGGGAAATTCAGGAATACCGCACGACGAAACGAACGAAGCGGCAGGAACGCAAAAAGGCCGGAGAATGATTCTCCGGCCTTTTTGCCATATCTCGAACGCATAGAAATGGACGTTCCTCTCGCAAGTATTGCAGGCGGGTCTTGCCTAATCTGCATAAGAATCGAAAAACCCTGCTGCAAATCGCCGGGGCTCTCTTACCGAGAATCCGGCCGCGACGAACCGCCGGCGCGAAACAGAAGCTGCGGCGCGTCGATTTCTTCGCGTTCCACCACGATCGGCGGGGCTACGCCGAACAGCCTGCCGACTCCCTGCGGCGTCAGCACTTCTTCGGGCGTGCCTTCGGCCGCTGCGGTTCCTTCCTGCAGCAGCAGCATCCGCTCGGCATACTGGGCGGCCAGATTCAGGTCGTGCAGCACGGCCACGACCGTCAGGCCCTCTTCCGCGCGCCATTCCCTTACCAGTTCCATGACGTCGAGCTGATAATAAATATCCAGATAAGCCGTCGGCTCGTCCAGCAGCAGGATCTCCGGCTGCTGCGCCATCACCTGGCCGAGCGCGGCGCGCTGCCGCTGTCCGCCGCTCAGTTCATCCAGGCGGCGCGGAAGCAGCGCCGTCAGCTCCAGCCGCCCGGCGATGCGGGCGAGCCGCTTCCGCGCGGCCGCGGCGTCCCGATCGCGGCCGAAGCGGTCCCGGTACGGGAAGCGCCCCATTTCAAGCGCGTCCCGTACCGTAATGCCGAGCGGCGGCAGGCCTTCCTGCGGCAGCACGGCCAGCCGCCGAGCCCGTTCGCGGCGCCCGTAATCCGCGAGCGGACGGCCGTCCAGCCGGACCTCGCCGGTCGACGGGCGTTCCGCGCCGGAGATCAGCGCCAGCAGGCTGGACTTGCCGCTGCCGTTGGGACCGAGCACGGCCCAGAACTCGCCGCGCCGGACCGTCCAGTCAAGCGGGCGGAGGGCCTGCCGCCGGCCGTAGAAACAGGCGGCGCCGCGCAGCTCGATTGCGGGCGGCTCTTCTCCCGGACGGGAGTCTTCCCCGTCTGCCTGCAGCCCGGGGATTTCGGCCGCTTCTTGTCTGCCGCGATTTCTCAAGTTCCGAAGTTTCGGCCAGGTCTTCATTCCACGGCTCCTTTCTCGCGTTTGCTTCGCTGCAGAAGCAGCGCGAAGAACGGCGCGCCGGCAAATGCCGTAACGACGCCAAGCGGGATCTCCGCGCCCCCCAGCAAAGAGCGGGCCAGCGTGTCCGCCCACATCAGGAATAGGGCACCGCCCAGCGCGGACAACGGCACCAGCAGCCGGTAATCCGGTCCGGCGATCAGCCGGATCATATGCGGAACCACGAGTCCGACAAACCCGATGACGCCCGAGACCGATACGGCGGCCGCCGCGACCAGGGTCGCGACCAGCAGCACCCGGGTCTTGGTCCGCTCCGTGTTCAGCCCGAGCTGTCCCGCCCGGCGCTCGCCGAGCGCAAACAGGTTCATTGCCCCCGCATTTGCCCAAAGAAAAGCACCCCCGAGCAGCACGTACGGCAGCAGAATGGCCGAATAGCTCCAGCCCCGCAGGTTCAGGCTGCCCATCGTCCAGAACAGGATCTCATTCACCGGGCGGTCGGACAGCGCGGACAGAAAAGTAACCGCCGCGCCGAGAAACGACTGCATGACGACACCGGCCAGTACCAAGCCGTGTACCGGCAGTTTGCCCCGGTCTCTTGCCAGCGCCAATACCGCAAACAGCGTGATCGCACCGGTTGCGAATGCGGTCAGCGGCAGCGTCCACTGCCCGATCCAGGCTGTACGCAGCCCAAAAAAGATAATAAGCGCCGCGCCAAGCGAAGAACCCGACGATACGCCGAGAGTGAACGGATCGGCGAGCGGGTTGCGCAGGACGCCCTGGAACGCGGCGCCCGCCACCGCAAGCGCCGCGCCTACAAGCATCGCAAGCACGATGCGCGGCAGCCTGACTCGCAGCACGATCTGCGCCGCGGAGTCGTCCCAGGTCTGCGGGAACCCCTGCCCGATCCCGGGCAGTCCGTGCAGCAGAATGCCTGCGATCTGGCCGGCGGGCAGATTAACCGATCCGATCCGCAGCGTCAGCACAAGGCTGACGAGCAGCATGGCGACAGCGAGCGCCCCGTATCCGCCCAGCCTGCGAATCATTGCCGCTTATCCGGATAAAGCGTGTAAAAGACCTCGATCAGACCTTCCGTTAGACGGGGACCGGGACGGCTCACCAGGTTGTCGTCTATCGCAAACAATTGATTGTCCCGGATCGCGGTTATCCCCTTCCATCCGCTGCGTTCCTTAAGCGTCTTCGGATCGACGGACAGCTGGCTGTACAGTACGACATCGGGATCGGCGGCGATAATCGCTTCCGAATCGACTTCGCTCCACCCTTCCGTATCCGCGGCGGCATTGACGGCTCCGGACGTTTCGATCAGCTCGTTCATGAATTCGCCGCGTCCGACCGTCCAACCCGGCGAAAACTCCAGATAAGCCGTTTTCCGGTCTTTGTCTTCGATCGAAGCGGCTGCCGTACGAACTTTCCCGATCTCCGCTCGCATCTTGTCGGTCACTTCTTTGGCCTTGGCCTGGCGGTCTGTAATCTCGCCGTACACCGAGATGCCGTGCAGGACGTCTTCCAACGTATCGGGGTTGAACTTGAATACAGTCAATCCCAATCCGCGCAGCGATTCGACCGTCGCGTCATCGGTCAGATCGGCGACGAAGACGATATCCGGCTGCGCCGCTACGATCGCTTCGGTATTCAGCTCGAAACCGCCCATTTTGGGTTTGCTTTTCGCCGCTTCCGGATAATCGTCGTTATCCGATACGCCGACGATCTGCGCGTCCAGTCCCAAAGCGAACAGCGTTTCCGTTTCTGACGGGGCCAGCGACACGATCTTCGACGGAGCTTTGTCGAATGTCACTTCCGTTCCGGTGGCATCCTGGAGCTTGAGCGGATATACGGTTTGCGCCGCGGCGTCACTCGCCTGCGTCGGCTGTGCCGGAGCGGGCGCTTCCTGCCCGGCCTGCGTCTCGGATGGCGCCGGATGCGGCGCTTCGGCCGTGCGGCCGCCGCATGCGGCAAGGCCCACTGCCAGCAGCAGCGCGCATGCGCCGGTCAGCAGGCTTTTGCGGATACCTGCGGATACCGCAGTCTTTGTCTGGTGAGCGTTCGTTTCGTTTGTCATTATACTTCCCCCTTGAATAGATCTTCGGCACAATCCCGCTTCTCCGTACAAAAAAGCCCAATCCGGCCGGTTCGGCGGAAAGGGCTGCTTCGGGAACGCACGCCAAGAAACCCCGTAGCCCTGACCGAAAAAACGGCGGGCGGGGCGAATCCATTTCGGCGTACGTGCGCGGAGCGTCTTTTCCTCGAAGACGGGACCTGCAATCGGTCTGCCGGGCAGGTCTCCTGACTCACGGGATGGTAACGGCAATCCGCCTTCTCGCGTATTCGCAATGGCATCGTGGATTCTTCCCGTGTTACAGTGGCGGGACCGTGCCGGATTTGCACCGGCTTCCCTTTTAACCTGCGAGACTCCGCTGCTTGGAAGTGTTCCGTGAGCGGGCCTGGCAGGACCTCGGCAGCTGTACTTCTTCAGTTATCGCCTTCCGATTATAGGGGATGCGGCGGATCGTGACAAGGCGGCCGTAAAAAAAGCCCCGGCGTCTCCCTAAGGAGAACAACCGGAGCTTTGCTCGGGGTACTGCTGTTCGTTCCGGATTCTGCTGTTCGCGGGGACGGAAAATAGCCCGCTCCTATCCCGCCTCACACTTTGGGATCGGCACCCCGGCTGCCGGTATGATTGGCCATCCGGTTTTCCTGGTCTTTCATATGATGCTGCTGGTCGATCGTCTGGTCTTTGGTCGCCGAGATATCCGAAGGAACATTTCTGCCGTTGCCTTCCACTTGGTTCTCCACAAACTTTTTCAGCTCGCCGCCTTGTTCATTCGCTTTCTTCTGATCCAGCAGTGCTTTGGCTTTTTCGTCCATGTTGTTCAACCTCCTGGCTGCATTTCGTAGAATGTCGTTATCTGCGCATATTTTGCTGGTCTTTGAGTCTGTTCTGCTGATCCATCCGCTGGTCCTTGGTGGCGTCTACCCGACTGGGTATCGCCGAATCCGCGGTTTCGACCTGATTCTCGACAAAATGCTTCAGTTCCCCGCTGTGATCGTGTTCTTTCTTGTGATCCAGCAGGCTTTTGGCTTTGTCATCCATCGTATTCAACCTCCTGCTGCGACGAACGGTTTGCGCGTCCTTCGCTTATTGGTGTTGGGTCGGGATAGTTATGTATTACCCGTCCGCTCTTCCGTCAAACGAAAAAAGTCCTTTTCCCCGGCGCCAATCGGTCCCAAAGACTGGTCTTCGGCAATTTGTTTGGTTTACAATGGGATAGGCAAAGTAAAGGTCAAAACGAAGGATTCACTTCTACGCATTCGCTTCGGCGAAATTTTTATCGAAACGGGAGGCCATACCATGCTTTTTATCGACAATCAGGGCATTCACGATCCGCGGATCAACCTGGCCATCGAAGAATTCGTGCTGCGTCATCTGCCGATGGACGGCGAAAGCTATCTGCTGTTCTACATTAACGAACCGTCGATCATTATCGGCAAGCACCAGAATACGGTCGAAGAAATCAACGCCGAGTACGTCAAAGAAAACCATCTTCACGTGGTGCGTCGGCTGTCCGGCGGCGGCGCGGTCTACCACGATCTCGGCAACCTGAACTTCAGCTTCCTGACGAAGGACGACGGCCAGTCGTTTCACAATTTCCGCAAATTCACCGAACCGATGACCGAAGCGCTGCGCGATATGGGCGTCGAAGCCCAGCTCTCCGGCCGCAACGATCTTCAGGTCGGCGAACAGAAAATTTCGGGCAACGCCCAATTCTCCACGCGAGGGCGCATGTTCAGCCACGGGACGCTCATGTTCGACTCCGAACTGGACAACGTGCATTCGGCGCTGAAAGCGAATCCCGAAAAGTTCAAATCCAAAAGCACCAAGTCGGTCCGCAGCCGCGTCGCCAATATCTCGGAGTTCATGAACGAGAAGCTGACGATGGACGAGTTCCGGGACCATATTCTGCGCCATATTTTCAAAGTGGAGCCGAATGAAGTGCCCGAATACAAACTGACCGAAGAAGACTGGAAAAAGATCCACGAGATTTCCGAAGAGCGCTACCGGAACTGGGATTGGAACTACGGCCAGTCGCCGGAATACAACGTCAAGCATGCCAAGAAATTCCCGGTCGGCATCATCGATCTGCGCATGGACGTCAAAAACGGGCGGATCGAAGAGATTACCATTTTCGGCGACTTCTTCGGCGTGGGGGACGCGTCCGAAGTGGCGGCTCTGCTGCGCGGCAAACGTTACGAAGAATCGGAGATCCGCGCGGCGCTCGAAGGCGTCGATTTGAAACATTACTTCGGCAATATCGAAACGGAAGATTTCGTCGGACTCGTATTTCTGCAGGATTGAATACAGACAGAACCCCATACAGATTCGGACAGGAGAGAAACCATGACTTACAAATTGATTGCAATCGATATCGATGACACCCTGATTAACGACGACAAACAGGTAACGCCGGCGACCCAGACCGCGCTGGAAGAAGCGGTTGCCGCCGGAGTGGTCGTGACGCTGGCTACCGGCCGCGCTTACGCTTCCGCCAAACAGCTCGCCGCCCAAACGGGACTCAATGTTCCGATCATTACGTACCAGGGCGCACTGGTCAAAAACCTGATCGACGGCAAAGTGCTGCTGGAGCGCCATGTTCCGGTCGAAGCGGCTTTGAAACTGGGCAAATACTGCCTGGACCATAATCTGCATCTGCAAACGTATATCGACGACAAACTGTATGCGCGCGAAGAAAACGAGAAGCTCATCGCTTATTCGCAGCTGAACAATACCCGCTTCTACCTGGAGCCGGATTTCGAAAAATTGTTCTCGCAGCCGACGCCGAAAATGCTTATTATCGACGATCCCGACTTCCTCGACGAACTGGCTCCGAAACTGCATGAACTGCTTGGCGATCAGGTGCATATCACCAAGTCCAAGCCGCATTTCCTCGAAATTATGCATCATGAAGGCACCAAAGGCCATGCGCTTGCTTTCCTCGCCGACTACTTCGGCTGCACGCTTGAAGAAACGATCGCGATCGGCGACTCCTGGAACGACCACGAGATGCTCGAAGCCGCAGGTCTCGGCGTAGCCATGGGCAATGCCATCGAACCGCTCAAAGCGATCGCCGACTATATCACGCTTGGCAATAACGACGACGGCGTCAAAGTCGTGATCGACAAGTTCGTAATGGGCCGGTAAATCCGACTTCGGGACAAACCAAAAAAAGCCGGGAAGCGACGCTTCCCGGCTTTTCTGCGCGGCTTCGGGCCTGCGTATCCCCATCATATCCAGCAGAGCCGGAGCGCGGACTTGTTCATTCGCACTTAATAAATCGTGACTCTGTCGATCGGCGCCCCGTCGCCCTTGTAATCGAACACGATCGAGCCTTCCTGCCATTCGTAGCCGATTCGATAGCCGGAGCCGCCTTCGCCCGGACTATCATATTCGCTGTCCGGTTTGCCCAGCCATTCCCGCACCTGCTCCGGCGTTATATACGTATCCTCTTCGTTGGTCGCCAAATCGAGCGCAAATGTTTGAACGAACGTCCGATCCGGCAGAACCTCTTCTTCCCAGCTGTTGTCGAATCCGATCCAGCTGTTTCCGTAGCCGATATAGTTATCCCATTCGTCGCTTCTTTTCTTTTCGGGCGTTCCTTTCAAAGACCGGACCTGCGCCGCCGTCATGCCAAACTTGACCCGCGGATCGGACGGCAGAACATGCTTTCGCGCGCTGTTCATCAGCGAAGCCAGGTTGTACCGGGCTCCGGCGATATTCGGCCATTCTCCCGAATACCGGTAAAGGTCGTCGACACGCCGCAGCTTAAGCGTCGGCAGATCGAGCTGATATGTACTGAAGTAATAACGTGAGTCCGCCCTGCTGTATACCCGGGTCTGAATCCGCCCGTTACCCAATCCTCTTACGCCGCGGTACGGAGCGGCGGCGATGCTTTTGCCCTGCTTCTTTCCCTGCGCGTCCACGAAATCGAGCGAATGCAGCACCCCGTTCGCGATGAAATACGGAGAAAAAGTATCGGTATCGGAGCCGTTCGGCTCGCCCAGAAACAGCAGATCGGGCCTGCCTTTGCCGTTTCCGGGCAGCTTGAAACTGTCTTGACGGGCTTTATTGACGCTTTCGAGCGATAGCGGAACGCTTTGGACCTTTCCGGTTTGTTCTCCCTGTTTCACCAGAGCGGCCCGGTATGTCCCGAAATAGACGACGCTGCCCTCCTGCGCGCCGGGCCAGGTCTCGTCCTTGGAAGCGACGGTTTTCCCTTCGTCGTCCGAAAAAACGTATACGGTGTACGGCTTGTTTTTGTCGTCACGCACCGAAAACGACACCCGGCTGATCGACTTCAGCTTGGCCGCTCCGATCGTCGTCCCCGCCGCAATTTCTGCCCCTGCGGCACGGCTGCCGGGCAGCATCAAAGTCCCCGGGAACAGCAGGACCGCGCTCACCAGAACTGCCAGGAATCGGATCCAACCCGAAAAACCGGTCTGGGCGTGGCTTGCCTGCGGCTTACTTTCTGTTTCTTTTTGCATATGCGGGTATTGCCTCCAATCTTATCCGTTATCGGGAATCCACCTACCTGATAGCTTACCCTATTCCTGCACAACCGCGAAACGTTTTCTGCAAAGATTCTTCAAATCGCACGTCAAAAAGCCCGAAGCTTTTGAGCTTTGGGCTTTTTAATCGATTGCCGCTGCCGGTCAGGATGACCGGCAATCTTTTATTGATCCGTATGTTCCGCTTTCTGTTCGCGGCTCAAACGATCCAATCCGGGTTCGTCGATCGCGGCGGGCGCTTCGGCGTCGGCATGCTCTTCCTTGATTTCCGCGGCCGCTTGGGCCATACGCGGATCGACTTGTCCCGGAACGTTGCCGGCATGGGCATCCGGACGTTCGTCTTCCGACGTCTCCGCTTCGACCTTGCGTTCCTGCATCGAACCGTCGTCTCTGAGGTTGGTCGTTTCGTCATCCGTAGGGTCGGGCGATTGGTGGTCTCTGCGTTCTTCCTGTTCATCGTGCGTCATGATCGTATCCCTCCGTATGTGTTCGGTTTTTGAGATTTGAAAACTGTTGCTTCCTGCCTGCCTCGATCCAGGGTTACCCGGTCACCGCTCCAGCTTCACGGCAATACCGGTTTTCGCCGCCGAGACATTCGCCGGCAGCTTCGGCAGCCGATTCAGATCGACATCATGCGACATATGCGTGTACAGCGTCCGGGCCGGACCGACTATTGCAATCAGTTCGGCGGCTTCGCGCATATCGTATACCGAACGGGTCGAATACTCCGCGTCTTCCTGGACAAAGCTTGTTCCCAGCACCAGCAAATCGGCTTGTCGCATCGGCTGCATTTCCTCGTCGGCCAATCCGATCGAATCCGGACAGTAGACCCAGGCGAAGTTTTCTTTTTCAAGCCGATATGCATAGGAATACCCGTTCTGGCCGTGATTGACCCTCCAACCGAAGATCTTCCAGCCTCCAAGCACAAGTCCCGGCTCTACCGGGCGCAGCTCCAGATTCCGATTCAGCCACGGATAACGTTCCCCGATCGATTCCAGCACCTCCTGCGGCGCATACAAAACCCCTTTGGTTCCGGTCCACCGGCACTGGTCCGCCCATTCCGGCAGCCCGCCGATATGATCGAAATGGGCATGAGTGACCAGAATCGTATCTACCGTGCGGATGCCCCGGGCTTCCATCTGCATCCGCCAATCGGGACCGCAGTCGATCAGAAACCGGCGGTCTCCCTGCTCCACCGCAACCAGCGAACGCAACCTCCGATTGACTCCTGTCGTCCGGGCTTCTTCACATACTCCGCATTCGCAGTAGACCCGCGGAACGCCCATCGCGTCCCCGGTTCCCCAAAATACCAATCGATCTTCTTCCATTTGTCTCACCTTCCTTACCCATCCTGTTCGCCTTCTCCCGATTATACCCGACTTTCTTCGCTCCAAAAACAATCCGCCGCAGACGCAGAGCCGTTCCTCCGTTATAATATAAGAAATGAAACCATTGAATTCGCAACTAAGGAGACCTCATGAAAAAATTCTTCACTTCCCGATCTTTCTGGATTCCGTTTGTTCTGGTGCTGATCCTCGGTATTTTCCAGAATGCCCGTTCCGGCGCCCATTACGTGTCCATTATGACCTCGTCTTTTGTCGCAGCCTTGATCGCAGGCGTCGTGATCGGCGGCGTCATCTATATGACGTTCGAACTCAGCGGCATGCGCCGGGGCCGAAAATAAAACGCGATACCGCTCTCTACCTGCTTGCGCCCATACCTACCTGCCGTTTGGCATAGGCAGCAGCGCAGTACGGCATAAAAAAGCGTCAGAGCTTGGGGACTCCCCGCTTCTGACGCTTTTTTGCATGCATCGCACATAACGCGCCGCGCTGTCTGGCGCAGCCCCTTGTTCCAATCAAAGAGGAGGAAAACGACCCCGGGCGACGATCGAAATCAGCTCACCCCCGCCAATACCTCATACCAAACTCCCCGCTTCGAATACAGCTTCTCCCGCACTTCGCTCCAACCGCCCAGATAATCGATATCGAACAATCCCGGCGGCTCCGGGTAATCCGCTTGGAATTCCGCATACACGGCAGGATCCGTGGGCCGGAATCCGTTCTCGGCGAATACCCGCTGCGCCTGTTCGGACCACAGGAAATCCAGAAAAGCTTCCGCAACATCGCGCGTGCCGTGCTTGTCGACATTTTCGTCGACGACGGCAGCGGGATTCTCGATCAGAATCGTATCGTCCGGTACGACGACTCCGTACTTGGCGCCCTGATGGATTCGGGCAACCAGCTCGTTCTCGTAAGTCACCAGCGCATCGCCGACCCCGTATTCGAACGCCGCCATCGAAGCGCGGCCGCTTTTGTCGAGCGATTCGATATTGGCGTGCACCGACTGCAGGAACGCTTTGGCGAAAGCCGGATCTTTTGCTCCCGTTTCGCGCTCCGACTCTTTAAGTCCCGCTCCGTAGATCGCGTTGATGTCCCACTGCGCCCCGCCCGACGTCTTCGGGTTCGGGTACAACACCTTGACTCCGGGCTTCGCCAGATCGGCAAAACTGCGGATTCCGAGCGGATTGCCTTCCCGGGTGCCGATCACGGCAACGGAACGGGTAATCATGCCGCCTTCCGGTTTGTTTTTCCAGGTCTTGTCGACAAGTCCGGCTTTGGTCAGCTTGTCGATATCGCCTTCAAGCGACAGCAGCGTGACATCGGCTTCGAATCCGCCGACAATGGCGCGGGCCTGCGTACCGGAGGCTTCATAGGATTCTTCGAATACAACCGTCTGTCCCGTCTCTTCTCGCCACTTCTGCTGAAACAACGGAATAATATCCTGCACGGAATCTTTGACGACGCTGTAAGCGCCGATAACAAGCGTCACGTCGCCCTGGGGCGCCGGCGCACCTCCGCTCTCCGCAAGCCCTGTTTCCCCGCCGCAGCCGGCCAGCAGGGAGCCCAGCAGGACAAGCGACGCCGCGAACGTCGGCAGCCGCTTGCGCAGAGCGCGTCCGCCTCGCTTGTTTGACGCTTTGTCCTGTTCAAATGCTGCCGGATCGCCGCCGCCTTTAAGTTTCACTCCGTCGATCCCGCTCGCCGCCTCGCTTTGGGCCGCAAGTTTTTGGCCCGGAATAGCTCTGCCCGGTTTACGTTCGAGTCTCATCCGCTTCACACCTCCGCCTTCTATGCGTCTTTTGCCGGAATCCAATCTGCTGCCCGCCAAATTTCATCGTGACGCCGGATTAGATCATCATCGACATCGGATCGACTTTGTAGCGATTTTCCGCGATCCAGCTGCGCTGACGGTTGTAGAGATAAGCCCGGTGCACCATCACGCGTACGGGATCTCCGATCTGCAGCGGTTCTTTTTCCAGCGAACGGTACGTAATCAGGCGCTGGTCGCCGACCTGCACTTCGACCAGCCACTGGCTGCCGCGGAAATGCAGATGGCGCACGACGCCTTCTTCGGTCGCCGACAGCAGCGGAAACTCGCTCGGACGGCCGACCTCGACGTATTCCGGACGGATCAGCGCGCGGGTTCCGTCCGTCTGGGCGGCCAGATCGAATCCATGCAGCTTGACCGCATGTTCGATCTGTGTGGACTCGCCGATAAACGAAGCAACGAACGGCGTAGCCGGTTCTTTGTAAATGTCCCACGGCGTGCCTTTTTGCTCGACCTGCCCCTGGCTGATGACCATGATCTCGTCCGCCACTTCGATCGCTTCGTCCTGATCGTGCGTCACGAAGATCGACGTGATGCCGACGCGCTCGATCAGCTCGCGCAGCCACGAACGCAGCTCCTGGCGGATCTTGGCGTCGATCGCCGCGAACGGCTCGTCGAGCAGCAGCAGCTGAGGCTCCGGCGCAAGCGCGCGCGCAAAAGCGACCCGCTGGCGCTGTCCGCCCGACAGCTGCTGAGGATAACGCTGCTCGAAACCTTTGAGTCCGGTGAGCTCGACCAGTTCCGCTACGCGCTCGCGAATCTGCGCTTTGGACGCTTTTTGCACCTTTAGGCCGTACGCGATATTCTCGTGCACGGTCATGTGCTTGAACAGCGCGTAGTTCTGGAACACGAAGCCGATTCCGCGCTCCTGCGGCGGCAGGTGGTTGACCCTTTTGCCATGGAACAGGATCTCGCCGGCATCGGGGCTTTCCAGTCCCGCCAGCATGCGCAGGATCGACGTTTTGCCGCCGCCGCTCGGACCGAGCAGACCGATCAGATGTCCTTTTTGAATATCGAACGAGACGTCTTTTACCGCATGGAAACTGCCGAAATGCTTATCCAGCCCGCGAACCTCCACATGCTGCATCCTAATGCACTTCCCTTCTTTTCTTCGTCCATTCCATCAGCAGCAGCAGACCCGCCGAGAACGCCGCCAGAACCAGCGCAAGCCCTCCGGCCGCCGCGATATTGAAGTTTTCCACGTCCTGGTACACGAGCGTCGTCGCCGTCTGCGTCCGGTTGATGATATTGCCCGAGACGACGAGCACCGCGCCGAATTCTCCCATCGAGCGCGCGACCGTCAGCACCGCCCCGTAGGCGACGCCCCAGCGGATCGAAGGCCAGGTCACGCGGCGGAACGTCGTCCAGCCGTAAGCGCCGAGCGTGGCCGAAGCCTGCTCCTGGTCGTCGCCGATCTCTTCGAGTACCGGCATGATTTCGCGCACCATCAGCGGAAAGGTCACGAACAGCGTCGCGATGACCATGCCAGGGAAAGCGTAGACGATATTGACCCCGATCTTCTCGAAAAAAGCGCCGATCGCCGTATCCGGTCCGACCAGCAGTACGATCATCAGTCCGCCGATGACGGGAGATACCGCGTAAGGCAGGTCGACGATGCTGTTCATGACGCTGCGCAGCCGGCGGCCGAGCCATTTCCCCCGAACGAGATAGAGCGCGGTCATGATGCCGAAGATGCCGTTAAGCACCGTTACGCAGAGCACGACGAGACCGGTCATCATCAGCGCGTGCAGCGCTTCGGGCCGGCCGATCGACTCGGCGAAGCCCGTCCAGCCGTTGGAGAACGCGCTTTGCACCATTTTGGCCAGCGGCGCGACCAACAGCACGGCGAATACGAGATAGGTCAGGAGGATCCACAATTTTCTCATGCTTATGCTCTCCCTCCCCGACGCTGCACCCGGTTAATGAACCAAAGGATCAGCAGCGAAAGTGTCAGCAGCAGCACCGATACGGCGGCCGCGCCCAGATTATTGTCGCTCTCGACTTCGCCGTAGATGAATACGGAAGCGGTGAGCGTTTTGGCCGGAATGTTGCCCGCAACGAGCACGACGGCACCGAATTCGGCCAGCGCGCGAGAGAATGCCAGCATAGCGCCTCCGACGATACCCGGCGCGATCTGCGGCAGAATGACCCGGAAAAAGGTCGCCGCGCGCGACGCCCCAAGCGTATACGAAGCTTCTTCGGCCGAAGCGTCCATCTCTTCAAGCAGCGGCTGAATCGCGCGGATGACGAACGGAAACGTTACGAACACCATCGCGATCACGATAGCAGGCTGGTGAAAAACGATCGTAAAGCCCAGCTTCTCCGCGATGCCGCCAATCCAGCTGTTCGGGCCAAGCAGCAGCAGGATCATGAGTCCCCCAACGGCAGTGGGCAGAGCGAACGGCAGATCGACGAGGCTGTTCAGAACCGCCCTTCCGTGGAACCGGTAGCGGACCAGCACCCAGGCGATCATCGTACCGATCAGCACATTGACAAGGGTCGCGATCAAGGCAAGCTTAAGCGTAAGAAGGACGGCTTTCCAAGCGATCGGGTCGGCGATGCTTTCCCAGAACGGCATCCATCCTTCGGTAAACGCATAGGCATAGACGCCTGCGATCGGAAGCACAATCAATACGACAAAATACAGCAGGACCGTCGTACGAAAACCGTAGGTCCAGCCTTTGTGACGCAGCCATGACGTTTGCACCGGCTATTCCTCCATTTTGAAGCTGCCGCGGCGGACGGTGTGGATATCCGTTCCGACAACTCCACTGCATTATTCCTATTAGTCTACTCGGTTTAACTTACTGCATAATGTAACAGGGTTAACGATCAGCGTCAATCACCTTTTTACCAAAAGGAAATAAACGCCCGGACAAACACGCAAACGATTGACGAAGCCGGAGCAACTCCCAAAAATGAGGGTAATACAAAAGAAGAAAGCAAATCGGCGGCAAGCCGCTTTGCGTCAAGGAGGAGTTGGAGTATGCTGCATACATTCGAGCTGTCGACATCGCATCGGGACGAGATTGTGGATATTACGCCCCGGGTCAAAGAATGGATTCGCCAGAGCGGTCTCAAGAACGGGATTGCGATGGTCTACTGTCCGCATACGACGGCCGGAATCGCGATCAACGAAAATGCCGATCCCGATGTCAAACGCGATATTCTGATGATCCTAGGCGAGGTCTATCCGTGGGAACATCCGAAATACCGCCATGCGGAAGGCAATACGGCCGCCCATCTGAAAGCGATCACCTGCGGCTCTTCGCAGACGATCATTGTAGAAAACGGCAGTATGGTGCTCGGCAGATGGCAGGGCATTTATTTCTGCGAATTCGACGGTCCCCGCTCACGGACGTTCAAAGTGAAGCTTGTGGCCGGGTAACTTTCGGAAACTCACACCAAAAAGACCCTTATCCGAAAGATAAGGGTCTTTTCCTACATCGACGCATCGAAGCGTTCTATTGGCAATCATTCAGCGCCCTGAAGCGGGCAGATGCAAATTTTCGCATAGAATACGCACGTGACCGACCGCTGCCGGCCGAATCTCCTCGAACGAAACTTTTTCCTGAATGTAGTAAGACACGAAACCGTGCACCGACAAGAAAAGACTCAAAGGAACGCTCTTACGCGACTCTTCCGTATGCGCAGCTTGATTCAGATGTCCGCGTACGATAGAGGCAAACAATTCCAGACATCGACTCTGTTCGCTTCGGCAGTAAGCCAGCAGTTCTTCGTCGCGTGTCATGAACATGATTTCGTATTGATGCGGATGATCCAGACCGAAACGGATAAATTCCAACAGCAGCAGCTCCGTACGCGTGAATTCTTCCGTTTCCGGCCCTGTCATCACCCCGTTCAGACAGCTGGACAAATAACCGAAGTCTTCGATGACGATGGCGTAAAACAGCTCCGCTTTTTCTTTGAAATGATAGTAGAGCGAACCATGGCTGTATCCCAGATGCTGCCCGATACTGCGCATGGAAATGGCCCGGTATCCTTTCGTGATGAACAAATGTCTGGCTGCCTCAAGGATTCGCTCCCGCGACAACTCCTGCTCTACTGCTCTTCTCGCCATAGTCGTTATTCCCCTTCGATGTAGTAAACCGAGTCCCCTTTCGTCACTTCGGCCTGACCCTGTGTCAGATCCGTGATCCAGGAAACGAAAAGATCGGCTTCGCCCGCAGGCGGCAGGCAAAGAACGGTAACCTTGTCCGTAAACTGCGTCTCGCCCGTTCTGACTTCGCGGCTTCTCAGTTCATTCTCTACTTTGCCATGCCAGGTATAATCGATTGTAACGAACACCTGCGTATGCAGCACGCGAGTGATTTCTTCCCCGGCTTCGACTGCCGCCACAGCTCCGTCCGCGTAAGCCCGGATCAACCCTCCCGCGCCCAGCATGATCCCGCCGAAGTAACGCGTCACGACGACCGCCACGTTTTTGAGTTCCCGATTCTTGAGCACTTCCAAAATAGGCTTGCCGGCCGTTCCGCTTGGTTCTCCGTCGTCGGACTGTTTCTGAATTTCATCGCGTTCGCCGAGCAGGTAAGCCGAGCAGTTATGGGTGGCCCCGCGATGAAGTTTCTTGATTTCCTGAATAAAAGCGTTTGCTTCTTCTTCATTCCCAACGGGACGAATATGTCCGATAAAGCGCGACTTTCGAATAACGATTTCCTGCTGTCCTTCTTGTCTGACCGTTTGGTAGCGTTCCAGCATGATGGATCCGAACCTTCCTTATAGTAGAAAGCAGTTCCCCATCTTCTGCATACGCGCCATTAACGCGATGCACCCGGGTGAACTGCTTTCTTCTGCTTGGTTCCGGTTAACCGCCGTGAAGCGAATTAACCGGTGGTTATTCTCTTATTAAAACAGGAATTCACGCTGACGTAAAGATTCATGTCAGCAATATTCCGCATAATTATTCGGACAGGCGCGACTCCAGTTCGGCTTTTTCTTTCTCGAAGCCCGGTTTGCCGAGCAGGGCGAACATGTTTTTCTTGTACGCTTCAACGCCCGGCTGGTCGAACGGATTCACGCCGAGCAGGTAGCCGCTGATGCCGCAGGCTTTCTCGAAGAAGTACACGAGGTAGCCGAATGTATACGGGCTGAAGTCTTTGATGTTGACGATCAGGTTCGGAACTTGTCCGTCCGTGTGCGCCAGCATCGTGCCCTGGAACGCTTTTTTGTTGACGAAATCCATCGTTTTGCCCGCGAGGAAGTTCAGTCCGTCCAGATCGTCCGGATCTTCTTCGATCGTGATCTGCTCGGAGACGTTCTCTACCTGGATCACGGTCTCGAAGATGTTGCGGCTGCCTTCTTGAATGAATTGGCCCATCGAGTGCAGGTCGGTCGAGAAATCGACGGAAGACGGATAGATGCCTTTAAAGTCTTTGCCTTCGCTTTCGCCGAACAGCTGCTTCCACCATTCCGATACGAAGTGCAGCGAAGGCTCGTAGTTCACGAGGATTTCGGTGCCTTTGCCTTTGCGGTACAGTGCGTTGCGGACAGCCGCGTACTGATACGCTTCGTTCTCGGCCACGTTCGGGTTCGAGAACTCGTCGGACGCGTCTGCCGCACCCTGCATCATCGCGTCGATATCCACGCCGGCAGCCGCGATCGGCAGCAGGCCGACAGCCGTCAGTACGGAGTAGCGTCCGCCTACGTCGTCCGGAATGACGAACGATTCGTAACCTTCTTCGGTCGACAGTTTCTTGAGCGCGCCGCGGGCGGTATCCGTCGTGGCATAGATGCGCTTGCGGGCTTCTTCTTTGCCGTACTTTTTCTCAAGCGCCGCGCGGAAAATACGGAAAGCGATCGCCGGTTCCGTCGTCGTGCCGGATTTGGAGATCACGTTGACGGAGAAGTCTTTGCCTTCGACCAACTGCAGCAGGTGCGACAGGTACGTCGAGCTGATGCTGTTGCCCGCGAAGAACACCTGGGGCGTCTTGCGTTGGGACTTGTCCTGCACGTTATAGAACGAGTTCGTCAGCATCTCGATCGCGGCGCGCGCGCCGAGGTACGAACCGCCGATGCCGATCACGATCAGCACTTCGGAATCGCTTTGGATTTTTTCCGCCGCTTTCTTGATCCGGGCGAATTCTTCTTTATCGTAAGCTTTCGGGAGGTCGATCCAGCCGAGGTAATCGGAACCTACACCCGTTTTGTTGTGAAGCTGTTCATGGGCAAGCTTGATCGGCTCCGCGAAATAGTCGACTTCGTGCTTTCCGACGAACCCAAGTGCTTTGCTGTAATCGAAATGAACGTTTTTAGCCATAATGAAAAAGCCTCCTCTAAATTTGCTGCTTATGCGGTCAAATCTCTCAACATCCAGAACCAGCATACTGGATTTCAGGGGGACTGACAAGCCGAACCGGTCACACTCCGCCGAAGAAAATCGCCTTCCAGGGTCTAACCCGAAAACGGAATTTTCCATAAAAAACCGCCCCTGTCGTCATCCGGCCGGAGTTCATCACCGGATGCGCTCTTTCGCACGGACGCCGCAGGGGCGGGAGAAGCGAGTCTGCCACCTGACCGGAACCGTTCGGAAACGACAGGTTCCGGCCGGATGGCAAAACGGCCGCTCTTGGTTTTATTGAAGCAGTTCTTTGACTTTGGACACGACGTTTTCCGGCGTAAAGCCGTACTCTTCCATCACTTTGCCGCCCGGCGCCGAAGCACCGAACGTGTCGATGCCCAGAATCGCGCCGGCGTCGCCGACATAACGTTCCCAACCGAACGGGCTCGCCATTTCGACAGCCAGACGGGCTTTCACTTCCGGCAGGATCACGGAATCACGGTAAGCTTTGTCCTGTTTCTCGAACAGATCCCAGCTTGGCATGCTGACTACGCGAACCTGGATACCTTCTTCGGCCAGCTTGGCCTGTGCCTTGACGGCCAGCTGGACTTCCGAACCCGTTGCGAGGATCTGGGCGGCAGGCTTGCCGTCTTTTGCATCGGATACGACATAAGCGCCGCGGGACACGCCTTCCCAAGCGCCTTCGACCGTGCCTTCGAGAATCGGCAGGTTTTGGCGGGTCAGAACGAGAGCTACCGGGTTCTTCTTGTTCTGCAGCGAGTAAGCCCACGCGGCCGAAGTTTCGTTGGCATCGGCAGGACGGATGACCGTCAGTCCCGGAATGATGCGTACCGAAGCCAGCTGCTCGATCGGTTCGTGCGTCGGACCGTCTTCGCCTACGGCGATACTGTCGTGCGTCAGCACGTAAGTGACCGGCAGTCCCATCAGGGAAGCCAGGCGGATTGCCGGACGCAGGTAATCGGTGAATACGAAGAACGTACCGCCGAATACTTTGATCCCGCCGTGCAGGGCAATCCCGTTCATCGCTCCGGCCATGCCGAATTCGCGTACGCCGTAGTAGATGTTGCGTCCCGCGCGTTCCTGCGGCGTGAACACAGTAATATCGTTCAGGTGGGTCATGGTCGAGCTTTCCAGGTCCGCCGATCCGCCGAACAGCTGCGGAATGCGGTGTACGACGCCGTTCAGCGCTTTACCGGAAGCCACGCGCGTCGACATTTCTTTGTCGCCTGCTGCATACTTCGGCAGTTCTTCGTCCCATCCGATCGGAAGGTCGGCATTGAACGCCATCAGGAATTGAGCGGCAAGTTCCGGATTCTGGTTCTGGAATTTCTCGAACTGGTCATCCCAGATTTTGTTCGCCAATTCGCCTTTTTCTTTGACTTTGGCGAAATGCTCGCGGACTTCGTCCGGCACGTAGAAGTTTTCTTCATAGACCCAATTGTAGAATTCCTTGGTCAGCTTGGTTTCGTCGGAGCCGAGCGGCGATCCGTGAGGACCGGCGTGACCGCCTTTGCCCTGCTTGTTCGGGCTGCCGTAACCGATGATCGTTTTGACTTCGATCAGCGTCGGGCGTCCCGTATCCATCTTGCCCTGCTCGATCGCTTTCTCGAGAGCGTCAACGTCGTTGCCGTCTTCGACGCGCAGAACCTGCCAGCCGTAACCTTCGAATCTCTTCATGACGCTGTCCGTCAGCGACAAGGAAGCTTCGCCGTCCAGCGTAATATCGTTGGAATCGTAGAGCATGATCAGTTTGCCGAGCTGCATATGGCCGGCCATCGAAGCCGCTTCATGCGAAACGCCTTCCATCAGGTCGCCGTCGCCGCAGATCGCGTATGTGTAATGGTCGATGATTTTGAAATCGGCCTGGTTGTACACGGAAGCCGTATGCGCTTCGGCGATCGCCATGCCGACTGCCATGGCTACGCCTTGGCCCAGAGGTCCCGTCGTTGCGTCAACGCCTGCGGTATGGCCGAACTCCGGGTGACCCGGCGTTTTGCTTCCCCATTGGCGGAACTGTTTGATCTCGTCCATCGGCAGATCGTAGCCCGACAGGTGCAGCAGGCTGTACAGCAGCATCGAACCGTGCCCCGCGGACAGGACAAAGCGATCCCGGTTTACCCAGGTCGGATTGGACGGGTTATGGTTCATCGTTTTGGCGAAAAGTTGGTAACCCATCGGTGCGGAGCCCATCGGCATGCCCGGGTGGCCGGAATTCGCTTTCTCGATCGCATCGATCGAAAGGGTCCGTACGGTAGCAATCGACAAATCGTCGATTTTAATATTGTTAGCCATGTTCTTATATCCTCCTCGGTCGTTTCCGGCAGAACCGCAAACGGATTGTGAAGACTCCTGTGGTCCAGTATATCATTTTGAAACATTCATTTCCATAGGATTCGAAACAAAGCCGGAAATTTGAACGGATTTTACACGTTCAGGCCAAACAGCCGCTCCCGCTTTTCACGTTCCGGATCCTGCTGGGGCACGACCGAAGTGTCGAAAATCATCGTCGTGCGGCTCTGTGCATCGTAAGGTTCCCACGCCAGCAGCGGGGTCGAAGGGCTGCCGGAAGCCGCGAAAGCCTGCCAGGCTCCGCGCATGGCGTCGGACAGATTCTGCATGGCCGGCTCCAGGCGGATACCCATTCGCGGCAGAAGAACCATGTTGCCGAACATGAACGGAATCTCGGCGGCATGCACCGCTTTTCCGAAGAAAACGTGACCCGGCAGCGTCCAGTCGAAGCGGTACATCCATACGGGAGCATGCTGCGACTGCGCCTGAGCAAAAGCCAGAGCCGACCGCCAGAAATACAGATCGGTCATCGCGTCGGCTTGTCCTTCAAGCGTGGCGGGATAATGCAGCAGCCATTCCCCGACATCTTCCGCTCCGGTCAGAGCGCGAAGCATGCCGGTGAAAGCTTCCGGTCCCATCCGCTGCGATTCGTCCATGAAAAAGAAATGCCCTTCGTCGCGGTTGGTGCCGATGATCAGCGGAATGCCGGCGGCTTCGCCGGCGGATACCGCCTCCAGCGGTTCGACCGGCAGCGTCGCCGGCTCGACGGCCGGCTGGAACGGCAGCGACGGAAGCTCTTCGCCGCTTTCTTCCAGTCCGGCTGCGGCAATGAGCAGTTCTTCCGGCGACACCGCTTTGAGCCGCTCGAGATTGCCTCCGTCCACGCCCAGGCGGCGAAGAAATGCGGCGGATACGCTCTCGGCCGCAGCCGCAGGCAGACATTGGGCTCCGCCGCTTTGCATCACGGCTTGATGGAATAACCCTTTGGCCGCCGGCATGGCCAGCAGAGCGGCAATGCTCATCGATCCGGCGGATTCTCCCATCACCGTTACGCGGCCCGAGTCGCCGCCGAACGCCCCGATATGTTCTTTTACCCATTTTAGCGCCGCCGCCTGATCCAACAGTCCGACATTCGATTCAAATCCTTCTCCAAGCGGAGCAAGGTGCAAGAATCCGAGCGGCCCCAAGCGGTAATTGACCGTGACGACGATACAATCGCCCCGCAGGGCAAGCTGGGTACCGTCGTAAAGCGGAAGGCTCGAGGCCCCGGAAGTGAAACTTCCTCCGTGAATCCAGACGATGACCGGCAGATTTGTGCGTTCGCCTTCGGGCGCCCATATATTCAAATAGAGACAATCTTCCGACATGCCGGGGTGATCCGAACCGAACAGCGACGTTTCCGGAGGCTTCGGCTGCGGACAGATCGGCCCGAATGCCAGGGCATCGCGAACCCCTTCCCAAACCTCAGGGGCTTGGGGAGCACGGAAACGCAGCTCTCCCAACGGAGGCTTTGCGTAAGGCACTCCTTTCCACACGGAGGCACCGTTCCATGATGCGCCGCGCAGGGCGCCCTGCTTCGTTTCTATCACTATATTCTCCATCGTCTCTCCTGCCTTTCCCGCATCGAACGACTGATTTCCTGTCTTCTTCATTTAAACATACGGCGCGGGGCCCATTCAAATGAGACGAACGAAAAGATCTTTGTGCGCAGCCCAAAAGGCGCGCTTTCCCCAAACGGGAAAGCGCGCCTAATCCGGCAGCGATGCACGGCCAAACCGCCCAAACGGGTCGGCTGCGGAGCTTTTATACCGGCCGCTTCAACGTGCCGACCGAGCCGCCTTCGACCAATTTGACCTGTAGGCGCTCATGTTCGATCTGATTTCCGGCCAAAATCTTGAGCAGGTGTTCGGCTGCCGCCGCTCCCCACTTGGCCCGCGAGTAATCGACCGTGGCCAGTCTCGGCTGCAAATATTGGGTCAGTTCGATATTGTCGAAACCGATCAAATGAATATGTTCGCCGATTTTGAGTTCCTTGCCGGCCAGCGCGTTCGATATGCCGACTGCCATCTCGTCGTTAAGGCAGAACACCGCGGCCGGTTCTTTGTATTCTTCGATAATCTGCTGCGCGGCAAGCACGCCGCCCTTTTTCTCGAAGTTGCTGCGAATCTCCGTCAGCTTGATCTCCGGATTGCTGTCTGCAATCTGCCTGACGGCCGCAAGCCGCTGATTCGAATCGTACGAATCTTCCGGCCCCGTGACCACATACACATTGCGGTGTCCGTGGTCGAGCAGATAACGCATGGCCGCTTCGGCGCCCGAATGGTTGTCGAGCAGGACCCGGTTGATATTCGGATGGATCAGCTCCCGGTCCAAGACGACGATCCGGTGGCCCCGGTCCGCATAACGCAAAATTTCTTCGCTGTCGAAGCCGGAATCGAGAATAATGGCCCCGTCGATCATCCGCTCCGGCAGCATCCGATGCGACTGAATGCCGCTGCAGACGATCATATCGTACCCTTCGCGGTTCAGCACCTCTTTGACACCGTCCAACAGATCGCCGTACACTTCGCCGCGAAAATCGGTCAAGAATACGCCAATGATACGGGATTCTCGCTTCTTCAGCGTGCGCGCCGCAGCATTCGGTACGTAATTCAGCTCTTCGGCAATGGCCAGGATACGCGAACTGGTCTCGTCCGTCACCTTGCTGCTGCCGTTTAACGCGTAAGACACCGTCGAAATCGATACTCCCGCCTTTTTGGCGATATCCTTGATACTAACCAATCTGCTCGCTCCCCTGTCTGGTTGCCTTTTTCTACCTATACCCATATAACAGACAACAAAGGCGATCCGTCAAGATCGCCTTGTTGTTTTTCTATAATATCACACAAAAATCTCGATAATGTTGCGTTTCGGAGCCGCCGCGGCTTCAAATTCGGCGCGGCCGATCCGGATCCCGCCTTCGCGGTAACGGTTATCGCCGGCACGCTGGCCGATTTCCCGGCCGTTCAATTTCACGACACCCGAGATCCCTGTGCCGATCCGGTAGACGAACGTAGCCGGAATTCCGTCGTAGCTGAAGTCCAGGTTCAGACCGTCGAGCGAAGCCGGCAGCACCGGATCGACGATCAAATCCCCGCCGTCCTGACGAATGCCCAGCACGTTGCCGATCAGCTGGTTCATGTAGATCCCGGGACCGCTGGAATAGATTCTCCATCCGCCCTTGACGGCTACATCGCCGCTTTTCAGTTCGCCGAAGCGCTCCTGCGCTTCATAGCGGTCATTGAACTTGCCGTCCGAGCTGCTGAAGTAGGAATTGCTCTGACGCAGCTCCGCGTTCGGTACGACGTCTTTGATGCCGACCGGGTTGATAATCGCCAGACCGTTCCAGGTCTCGTCGGACAATCCCAGTTTCGCCATCGCTTCGACGTAGCGGATATGGGCGTGCACATACTGCAGTCCGATCTCGCGTCCGAAGTTCGAAGCCTGCTCGGCGCGTTTGAAGTGGGTACTGACGCCGCCCGCATACTGGGCAGGGCGGTTCATGAGACGCACGCCGTCCGGGCAGAAGAACTCGTGCTTGATCAGCTCGTAATGCGCCTTCGCCTGCTCCGGCGTGAGGAGTTCCCCGATCATGCTGCGCGTCATCGGCAGCAGGCGGTAGGAAATGCCCGTCTCCGTGTCGCTCGGATGCAGCATCGGCTTCGGCTTGTCGGCTTCTTCCATGTACACGAAGCCCGGAATGACGTCCGTGTTCAGCATGTAGCGTCCGAAGTCGGCGCGGATCCCTTCGGCCATGGCGGCCAATTCCTGCGCAAACGCCGCATCGGCATCCCGCAGCGCGGAAGACAGCACATTGACCGTTTGGTACGTCAAAGCAACGGTCCAACTGCTCACCATGTACTGCTTGAGCTGGGCGTTCGCCGGCTGGAGCGTATCGTCCCAGTCGCCGTCCCCGTACGAAGACAGGAACGTGCCATGCAGGAAATTGTTTTTGATATAGGCGATTTCTTTTTTGGCATGATCCAGAATCGTATGCTCGTCTTGGGTGAAACCGAATTCGTGCTTGACGGTATACGGTACTTTTTCCGACAAAATGCCGAAGTCCCGCGTCGTTTTCAAGTAGTCGCCCAGTACTTTGAGCGGCCAGACGATGATGTCACCGTGGCTTTCTTCCTGCTGGATGGCAAAATATTTGTCGAACATGAACCACTGCGGCCATGCGCCGTCGTCTTCGTACTGGTGCGAGTAGACGGTCTTCAGAATGTCTTTGACCTGTCCGTATTTCTGCGTCGCCATAAAGTATTCGACCGGTCCCTGGCAGACGTCGCGCGTTCCCCATGCCGCTCCGCCGTACTGCTCCAGGCCGTGCGGGGACGAGTAATGGACGAGCATGTTATGCGTGTACCACCAGGCCAGCGCGTTCACCTTGAACAAATCTTCGTGGGTGCTGCTGCCGTCTTTGGACAGATTGAATCCGTTCATGACGTCTTTGTAGAATGCCCGGTAGTTGACGATTTCTTCGTCCAGCGAACGTTCGGCAAAAGGAATCTCCGCGCCGTCCAGCAGTCCCTGAAGCGTAAGCGTCCAGTTCGCGCTCGGTTCGATCGCAAGCGTCACAAGCGAAGCGTCGCCCGAGTCGATACCTTCGGCAAGTAGGGTCTCGTCGCCCACTGCGCCCGAAGCGCCGTCCACTTTCATCCGGAAAGCAAGTTCCGGGTAAGAGCCTGCGCTGAGCGAAGCCGAGTCGGCGGTAAAGGTCAGTACGCCGCCCTGCTCCGTCATATGCAGCGGGAATTCGTATTCGTTCACGTTCATCGTGATCTGCGTCGTCACCAGGTAACGGTACGCTCTGCCGCTCTGCGAGCTCACGCTCAGGCGGACTTCCGGGCTGTCCACGGTGGTAAAGCCCGTTACGATGATCGTGTCGGCTTCCGTCTTGTACGTCCAGCGGACGTAGTTGAACCCGATCTCGAACAGCGACGGCATCGTCAGCAGGCGGTACTGTCCTTCAAGCTCGATATAGATACGCTGTCCGGCCGTTTTCGGCACGTTGAGCGCGCTGCGCATATTGCTCATCATTTTGTTGAAGTTGGTGTTGCCCAGAACGACCTGCGAGTTGAACACGCCGTACATGTAGGATGTGCTTGCGAGTACCGGTACGCCGAATTCCACGTTGCCGCCGCTCATCAGGATATGGCCGTGCGGCCGCTCGACAAGGCGTTCTTTTTCTTTTAATACCACATGTTCGTACGTATCCGTGAAGAAAGCCAGCAGTTTGCCGTTCTCGCGTTCTTCCTGGTAGCGGTTCGGGAACAGGCCCGCCACTTCTTCTTCCGTCAGATCAAGCGTCTGCAGCGGTTCGCCGATCGACGGTTTGATCGATACGGACGGGAGCGATTCCAGCTCGCCGGACGGTTCCGCTTCGTAGGATTCCCAGGCCGACTGCACGTCGCCCGCGAATTCGAGCTCGGAGATCGCGGACGGATGGTCGGCACGGTGCAGACCGTAGAAGACGAAGCGCGCTTCGCCGCTCAGGGCCACAAGTTCCGATTGCAGAGCCGTATAGGCGAATTCGTACTGGTACACTTCGTTTGCCAGCTGGCCGCGGGTCAGCGATTCCGGCACATTCGTTTCTTTGTACGATTTGCCGAAGAATTGGAAGCCGTCGGTCGAATAACCGGCTGCGCGGGTCAGCGAACCCTGCTGCATGTACGGGAACGCTCCGCCCTGCGGCTGGTTCTGGCGGGAGCAGACGACATACCCTCTGCTCTCGTCTTCGAACACCGTGTGGTCGATATACTGCGACAGATACGCTTCGTTGCTGCGCACCGCGCCCGGATCGGCGTTGCCGACATCCTGTCCGTAGACGAGGTCGATATTGACTCCGTCGCCGGAGGCTTTCACATCCCAGAACCAGACATCACGATCCGTCACGGCAAACGTAACGGTGTAGTCGACATTCTCGGCGCGTCCTTCCCAGACGATTCTGCGGTCTCCGCGGCTGACTTTGCTGGCCGAACGGATCCCGAGCAGCGGATAGAAAGAAATGCCGGATTCCCGGTGAAAACGCAGGTACAGATTGTTGAGCGATCCGTCGAGCGGGCTCGACAGCAGCTGATTGAGCATGGTACGTCCGCCAAGCGCCTGGTACAGGTCGCCGCTCGGCCAGAAAGTGAAGTTCAGGCTTCCCGCCTGAACGCTGAATTTCGAATTGGGATTTGCGATCGTCGTCATGAATGAATTCACTCCTATATCTATCTTTTTTCAATCTTGTGCGGGCAGTCGTTTCGTTCGAAAGTCAGCTGTCGGCCAGCACAAACGAACCCTGCAGCGTATCCAGGCTGCTGCGGCCGACGAAAACGTCAAACCGGCCCGGATCGCTTGTGAAGCTCAGATCCGAATGATGGTAGCGAAGCTGCTCTTCACCGAGGGTGAAGACGGCGGTTCCCCGCTCTCCCGGCGCCAGATCCAGCTTGACAAAGCCTTTCAATTCGCGTACCGGACGCACGACTTCGCCCGAGATATCGCGGATATACAGCTGCACGGTCTCGGTGCCGGCGCGGCCGCCGGTATTGGTGACGTCGACACTGACGGTAAGTCGGGAATCGTTCGTCATCCGCTCCGACGACAGCTTCAAGCTGCCGTATTCGAACGTCGTATACGACAAGCCGAACCCGAACGGCAGCAGCGGATCGTTCGGTGCATCGAGATACTGCGAGACGTAGCGGACCTGGGCGTCTTCCGCTCCAAGCGGACGGCCCGTATTGAAATGATTGTAATAGACCGGCACCTGGCCGACCGAATGCGGGAAAGACATGCTCAGGCGGGCCGACGGGTTCACGGCACCGATCAGGATGTCCGCGACCGCCGCTCCGCCTTCGCTGCCCGGGAACCAGGCTTCGACGACCGCGCCAAGCTTGTCGTATACGCCGTGCAGATCAAGAGGACGCCCGTTGAACAGGACGGCCGCGGACGGCTTGCCGATCCCGGCGATCCGGGCAACCAATTCAAGCTGTGCCTGCGGCAGACGGATATCGGTCCGGCAGCCGGCTTCGCCGCTCATCTCGGAGGCTTCGCCAAGCGCCAATACGATTACGTCGGCCTGAGCCGCCGCTTCCAGAGCCTGCCGGAGCTGCTCCGGCGTGCCGGTCTCGATACCGCAGCCTTCGGCGACAATCAGCCGGCCTTCGCCCAGGCGTTCGGCCAGCGCGCTGCCCAGCTTGACGGCATCGTCCGTCGAACCTTCCCAAGACCAAGGTCCCAGAATATCGCCGCTCTGGGCAAAGGGACCGATCAGCGCCACCTTCGCTTCTGGTTTAAGCGGCAGCACGCCGTCGTTCTTGAGCAGGACGGTGGACTTCGTCGCCAGTTCGTACGCCGCCTTGCGGTGTTCGCGGCTGAAGACCACTTCCGCTTCGCGCTCGGGACTTGCGCCCCGATGCGGATTGTCGAACAATCCCAGCTTGTTCTTGAGCTGAAGAATACGCAGGACCGATTCGTCGATCAGCGTTTCGTCCACGCTTCCGCTCCGTACCAAACCCGGCAGCTCGTGCACGTAGCAGGCGGTCATCATCTCGATATCGACGCCGGCGCGGATAGCGCGGTAAGCCGCTTCGCGTTCGTCTTCGGCGACGCCGTGCGGAATCAATTCCTTCACGGCGCCCCAGTCGGAGATCAGTACGCCGTCGAACTTCCATTCTTCGCGCAGCAGACCGCGCATCAATTTCTCGTTGGCGCTGGCCGGGATGCCTTCGATCGTATTGAACGAAGTCATGACCATTTCGCAGCCTTCGTCGAGCGCGGCTTTGTAAGCCGGCAGATAATATTCGCGCAGTTGGCGTTCGGACAAATCGACCGTATTGTAGTCGCGGCCGGCTTCCGAAGCGCCGTAGGCGGCGAAATGCTTCACGCACGCGGCGACGCGCTCGGATTCGTTCTTCAGGTCTTCACCCTGCAGGCCGCGGACGAACGCCCTCGCAAACAGGCTGTTCAGATATGGATCTTCGCCTGTCGATTCCATGACGCGTCCCCAGCGGGGATCGCGGACGAGATCGACCATGGGCGCAAAAGTTACATGTATACCGGAAACGGCCGCTTCGCGCGCCGCAATCTCCGCGCTTTTCTCGGCCAGTTCCGTATCCCAGGAACAGCCGATAGCAAGCGGCACCGGGAAAATGGTCTTGAAGCCGTGCACAATATCCGCCATGAACAGCAGAGGAATTCCATGCGGATTGTTTCGAAGATAAGCTTCCTGTACGGCGATCGCGCCGGACGCGCCCGCGTAGCCCAGGATAGAGCCGCTGCTTGCGACCATGGAATCCGTGATTCCCATCGCCTGCATCGGTCCGGTAATCTGGCCCCCGTCGTTGGCCCCTTCATAGAAAGGTGCGGCGAGCTGGACCAATTGCGCGATTTTTTCTTCCAGCGTCATCGTGCCGATCAGATCGAGAAGCTGCTGATTGTCCATACCGAGTCCTCCAAGCTTTCTAAATGTAATGGTTGGTTTCTTCATTTACGGCGTGTACGCAAACCGATAACCTGCCTGCGGCTTGCGTACATGCCCTAGAAGAAGAAAACCCGGTTCGTGCGGAACTTCCGCGCGCACCGGGTTTTTCATAAGGCCGGTCCGACAGGCGTAATGCTTCCCGGGCCGGAGTGCTGCTGGTTATATCTCTTTTATTTCGCGAATTCTTTGTTCAGTTCTTCGATTACCGGTTGAACGATCGACTGCTTGCTTTCTACCCACTTCTTCCAGTTGGCTTCCAGATCGCCCGGCTGCAGAATCAGGTTGGCGTATTCGGTTTCGTAAGTGAAGTTCGCCTGGTCTTTCGCTTTGGAATTATAGAGTTGGAAGTCCCAATCGTAGGCAGCCATCGCGCCGTTCGCATCGGTGCTCATTTTCGCTTTTTCTTTGTACAGTTCGACCGAACGCTCGCGGAATTCTTTTTTGATTGCCGGGTTGATCACGCTGAAGTCGTCACCCAAGACATACAGACCTTCGAAACGGCCCGGGTATTTGTCTTCAAGCGTGGTGCCTTCCGGCAGCGTACTTACGATCTCGCCGTTTTCTTCTTTCCAGTCCTCGCCTTCGAAGCCCAGATTCAGCAAACGCTGCGCGTCGTCGGATACGGAGTATTCAACCATGTCCATGATCCGCTCGAATTTTTCTTGAGAGATGTCCGGCGAGAACACCAGAGACGACCAGAAGTTGACTTGCTCCAGATTGCGGTATTTGCCGTCTTCGCCAATAACCAGCGCTTCGTGCACCACGTCGGAGCTTTCCAATTTCAGGTTCTTTCTCATGTCGGTATCCATCTCTTGTCTGTACGAAGCCAGACCGCCCAGGCCGCCGACTGCGGAAACGCCTGTTACTCTGAACGCGTCGCGTCCTTCATTGTTTTTCCAGGTATAGAATTCCGGATCAAGCAGACCGTCTTTGTAAGCTTTTTGCATCAGTTTCAGGCCGTCAAGAGTCGATTCATCCGCCGGTCCCCATTTGTATTTGCCGTCTTCGCCTTTGTAGAAAGCGGACTCGACGCGGGAGTGCTCGTTGTTCGCCATCATGAATCCGGTCAGCAGATCGCCTGCGTTAAAGGACATCGGGACCATCTTGGAACCGACTTTGCCCGGGTCTTTTTCTTTGACCAGTTTGGCGAATTCCATCAGTTCGCTCATTTTATAGGCATCTTTCAGTTCGAAGCCGACTTCTTTCGCCCAGTCCTTGCGGATTGCGACGACGCCGATTTGGTTCAGCAGCGGATCGGCCGGCTGGTTTTTGAAGTAGACCGGTTTAGGCAGAACGTAAGTGCCGCCGACTTTTTCTTCGAGACGGTCGCCCAGACCCGTCGTTGCGTAAGCTTTGGCGGTTTCCGGCCAACGCTCTTTCCAGTCGTCCGGGAACTTGTAGAACAGGCCCTGGTCGATATAGTTCATCGCGTCCCCGTTCACGTAGTTCCAGCTCGCGAAGTCCGGCAGATCGCCGGAGTTGATCCAGAGACGCATTTTTTCCGGCCAGGAATCCCAGTCGATGTAGTTGTAATCCCATTTGATATTGAATTTGTCGGTAAAGAATTTGTGGAACTTGTCATCCATTTTGGCTTTCGATACGTCCGTTACGCTGGCATACGAGATGGTCTGAGTGTCTTTGTACGTTCCATCCTCGTTCTTGGCATCCGCGGTTCCCGTTTTGGAATCGCCGGAACCGCCGCTGCCGCAGGCCGTTACAAGCACCATCATGACGGACAGTGCAAGCAGAAACAGCGCTTTGACCGAAAACATCTTGTTCGCTTTCATGTTTTACCCCCATTGTTCAATAAGATTTGAAAAGCCTTTTTGTACCCTTGCAAATCTATTATCGTATCATCAGGTCTTGATAGCCCCTGTCAATACCCCTTTGGCGAAGTGCTTCTGCAGCAGCGGGAAGAAAGCCATGATCGGAACCATGGTTACGAATACCGCCGCCATTTTCATACCCGTCGAGAAAGACTGCGTCATGCCCTGGCCGACGCTGGTCGCGTTGGAGGCATTGGTTTGCGATTCGACGATGATCGCCCGCAGCACATTCTGCAGGGGAAGCTGATCGGCCTTGCGCAGGAAGATCATGGCATCGTACCAGCTGTTCCAGAACGCGACCCCGTAGAACAGGGCGATGGTCGCCATGATCGGAGCGGCCAGCGGAAGAACGATAGAGGCCAGGATTCGCCATTCGCCTGCGCCGTCGAGTCTCGCGGATTCCATCAGCGATTCCGGCAGCCCCTGGAAATAGTTCATCATCAGAATCATGTTGAATACGCTGAAGCTCCCTGTCAGAATGACGGCCCAGAGCGAACCGGTCAGATGCAGGTCTCTCATGACCAGGTACAGAGGCACGATGCCGCCGTTGAAGATCATGGTGAACAAAATAAGGAAGAAAATCGGCTTTTTGCCCGGGAATTTCGGACGGCTCAGGCCGTAGGCCATACTCACCGTCAAGAACAGGCTCAGCGGTAGGCCCGCTGCCATAAGTTTGATCGTGTTCCAGTAGCCGGTTCCGATACTTCCGTCCGCGAACAGCGCTTTGTAGGAAGCGAGCGTCGGATCTTTCGGCCACATCAGCAGCGGGTTCGCGGCGTATTCTTTCTGCGTTGCGAACGAAATCATGATGACGTTCCAGAACGGAACCAGGATCGACAGGGCGCCGAGCGTCAGAATTACGAAAATGATGTAATCCATAAGGCCCATTCGGCTTGTGCCCACTTTTACTTTTTTTGTTTTTCTCGCCAAAGTACTCATTGGGTTCGTTCTCCTCTCTTATCGGAACAGGCCGTCTCCGCCCATCCATTTCGCCGCCCGGTCGGCCAGCAGCAGCAGGACCATGTTCACTACGGAACGGAACAAGCTGACCGCGGTCGAGAACCCGAAGTCCGTCGAGGACTGGAACGTGATCCGATAGATGTATACGTCGAGTACCTGCGATACGTTTTGCGTGGCGGCGTTCGCCAAGTTGAAGATCTGGTCGAAGCCGGAAGACATCAGTCCGCCGACCGACAGGATGAACATGATCGTTACCGTCGGCATGATATTCGGAAGCGTGACCCGGAACATCTGCTGCATCCGCGTCGCACCGTCGATCTGCGCCGCTTCGTACTGTTCCTGATCGATGCCGGAGATGGCTGCCAGGAACACGATCGCGCCCCAACCGGTCGACTTCCAGATATCGGTCAGGATAATCATCGGATAAAAGTTCTGTTCGGAACCGAGGAAGTTGATCGTCGGCAGACCGAGCAGCGCAAGCAGGCTGTTGACGAAACCGTCATAGGCCAACACGTTGATGATAATACCCGATACGATAATCCACGACAGGAAGTGCGGGAACGTAAAGGCCGTTTGCAGCACTTTCTTATAACGTCTCATCCGCAGCTCGTTCAGCAGCAGGGCGAGCAGGATCGGGAACGGGAACGTAATGAACAGTTTGATGATGTTTACGTACAGCGTCCGCCATACCGCGTCCAGGAACGCCGGATCGCGGAATACGTACATGAAGTTTTCCAATCCGGTCCATTCGCTGCCCCAAATGCCGTCGTTCGCGCGATAATGCTTGAAGGCCAGCGACAATCCGCCCATCGGCAGATACGAGAACAGGATCAGCCAGATCAAACCGGGAATAAGCAGCGTGTACGTCATTCGGTACTTCCAGATCTCTACGAATAATCTCTTGAACTTCGATTGTTCCCCTTTGGACGAGCCCGGGGATATAGCTGCGGGTTTCACACGACATCTCCTCACTCTACTTGGGTCTGATAATGCTTTGAAAAAGAAACGGCCGAGCCGCTGTCTGCCCTACAGACGAATCGTTTCGATCAGCGCAGGACAACGGCCGATTCCGCGGGAGCGGTTTCAGCAAGCGGTTGCTTGCATCTCCGATGCGAAACGTTCCGGTGACCGCTTCATGCCGGAAGGGGCGGCGGGAAGCCCGGCTCCCCGGCTCCCCTGCTCCTTCAATTGATCTTCCGGCTGGAGCCGCGCTTGACGAGCATGGATTCGAATACCACATGTCGGTTCGCCGTCTCTCCCGCAATCAGATCGAACAAAATCTCGACGCTGACATGGGCCATTTCGACTCCCGGCTGACTGACGGTATCGAGCGACGGATGATAGTATTCCGCCATTTCGATGCCGTCGAATCCGACGACCGAAACATCGCCAGGAATGGACAGGCCGGAGGAGAGAACCGCTTTCGCGGCGCCAATCGCAATCGCGTCCGAAGCGGCGAACATGGCCGTAACGCCCAGATTTTTGTTCAGCAGGCGTTTGGCGGCCGCGAAGCCGAAGCTCGGCGCGTACTCGCAATCTTCAACGAGCGCCGGATCGTATTCGATTCCGTGCTCTTCAAGCGCTTTCTTGTAACCAAGCAGCCGTCGGCTGCCGATCGTATTCTCCCGGAAAGGAAATCGGGCCAGAAAACAGATGTGGCGATGCCCCAGCGAAATCAGATAGCTTGTCGCTTTGTAGGCGCTCTGCACATCGTCGATCGATACGCTGGAAAAAGCGGACGGATCAACGTCCTTCAAGGTGGTGATCGTGGTCAGGACAAAAGGGACGCCGAGCTGCCGGAACTCTTCTTCGGAATGATCGTACGTCCCGCCCATAAAAATGACGCCGTACAGATTCTTTTCCTTGATGAGCTGCATGGCCGCACCGACTTCATCCACTCCGTCTTCAACCTGCTGAATCATCAGCGGGCAGCCCCGGAGATGCACCTGACGTTCGACTTCCTTGATCATGTTGGCGAAAAAGGGATTGGAAATGCCTTTCACCATCAATGCGATCGTGTTGGACTGGATCTTCTTCAGGTTGCGTGCGTTGCTGTTGGGCACATAATTGTACTTCTTGACCACAGACAGCACCCTGGCACGGGTCGTATCGCTGACTACGCCGCTGTTGTTGAGCACTCTCGATACCGTAGATATGCCCACGCCGGAAATTTTCGCAATGTCCTTGATGTTCATCTCGTTTGCCGCTTCACCTCGGTTGTAGAACGTCTGTAAGACTTCGCAAGCCGGTGCCTCCATGAACGTTTGAAATTCATAGGAAACGTTTCCCGCAATTCAGGAAACGCTTTCTAAGCTCGTCGAATCGTTTCGATACACATCATAAACCCGAATATTAGAAGTGTCAATACGGTTTTTTTGAAATTCGCAAAACGAAAAACCGCTTTCCGGGAACGAATGGACTCGTCATGGCAGTAAAACCGGGCGTTCCGTCAAAATAAGAACAGGTAAGCGGTTCCAATTTGTTTTTTGTATTGGTGCCGCTGTCAGGAATACCCTCGAATCGAATGTTTCCCTTCTTTTGCAGGAAACGTTTCCACCTCCTTTTCACTGTTCATTCACCTGTCCGAATTTTGCTGAATCACCATTTCGCAAAAAATGCGCAGCGCAAAACAAGAACCTTTCCACACTTATGCCGGCAAAAAAAGAAGAAGGCGGTCCGCTTCTTGGCGGGGCCTTCTTGCTGTACAAATGCGGTCCGACTCCGTCCGGTCACACCCGGTCGGCAAATCCGTTGAGTTTTAACCACGATGCGCATTGGCCTGTCCAATGACGGACATGCTCATCCCCGCCGGCCATCCCCATACCGTGTCCGCCGAGAGCATAGACATGCAGATCGAACGGCACGCCGCTGCGCCCGAGAGCCGAAGCGAACCACAGGCTGTTCTCTACCGGAACAAGACCGTCTTCAGAAGTGTGCCACAGGAAAGTCGGCGGCGTATCCGCAGTCACATTGCGTTCGCTCGACAGCGCATCGATGTCCGCAGGCGATGCATCCGCACCCAGCAGCGCCGTACGCGATCCTTCATGGGTATAAGGTTCGCTCAGCGTAATCACCGGATAGCACAGCATCAGCAGATCCGGCCGGCTGGAATACCGTTCGATCGGATCGGTCGCATCCGCAGTTCCCGCATCATGCAGCGTCCCGGCCGTCGAAGCCAGATGTCCGCCGGCCGAGAAGCCCAGTACGCCGAGGCGGTCGGGATCGACGCCAAACTCTTCCGCACGGTGACGCACCGTGCGCACGGCGCGCTGAACATCCGACAGCGCGCTCGGATACCGGTAAGGAGCCACGCGGTAGCGCAGAACGAAAGCCGAGATTCCCAGCGTGTTCAGCCAGAGCGCAATCGGCTCTCCTTCGTGATCGGCGCGAAACTCATATCCGCCGCCCGGGCAAACGATTACGGCCGCCCGGCCTCCTCCTTCCACCAGATAAGGAAAAATCGCAGGCACGTCTTCATCGGTCGTTCCGGCAGCGTCCGGTGCGCCGTCCGGCCATAATATTACGGCATTCATTCGTTCACCCTCCTGAAATTCGCTTCCTGCTTCCGTTTTATTATACGCGCTATTGGCCCGACCGAAAGGGGTTTCGACAAAAATAGAGGCGCTTGGTCTCTGCTCGACTTCGACAATCGGCCGGTGCATCGTTCTTCCCGTTTTGTTTTGTGTTAAAATAACTTCATATGCCCGCGCAGCAAAACAAGAACCGATACCGAGAGGAGGACGGACATGGCTACCAACCGAAGGCTCGAAACGGATACGGATTTCCAGGAAACCCTGGAGCAGGAAAGAACCGTCCGGGTATTCCGCGACGACGAGATGATCAACCCGGGAGGGCTGATTATCCGGTTTGACTCTTCCATGGTCGCGGTCCAGTCGAGCGTCAGCGATCTCGATTATTACGACCGGCAGCAGTGCGAATTCTACGAGCTGAGACGTTAATACGAATACTCCAAAAAAAGAGAGCGGCCGCAATCATGGGGTCCGCTCTTTTTGGAATGTCTATTTCCGTCCATATTTCCGCCGGATCCGAACCGAAAACCGCTATCCGTAAAACATCCCCGGTATCCATCCGCCCGCCGCTCCAAGCGCCACCACGATCCAGGGCGGCGTTTTCCAGAACACAAGCAGTGCAAACAATCCCGCCGCTCCTGCGAAATCCACAGCCGAACGGATGGTCGAAGTCCAAAGAGGATCGTACAGGGCAGCCAGCAGAATGCCGACGACCGCCGCATTGACTCCAAGCAGAGCTTGCTGGACCCTTCTATTCTGCCGCAGCGTGCTCCAAAAAGGCAGAGTACCGGCGATCAACAGAAAAGCGGGCAGAAAAATGGCGACCGTACCGATCAATGCCCCTTTCAGGCCGCCGATCATCCAGCCCAGATAAGCCCCGAACGTAAACAGCGGGCCGGGAACGGCCTGCGCCGCTCCATAACCGGCCAAAAAGTCGCCTGCGCCGATCCAGCCCGTCGGAACGACTTCCCGTTCAAGCAGAGGCAGCACCACATGTCCGCCGCCGAATACCAGTGCCCCCGCCCGGTAGAAACCGTCGGCCAATCCCAGCCCGATTCCGCTTCCCGAAGCGCGCAGGATCGGCAGTCCCAGCAGCAGTACGGCAAACAGGATCAGACAGAAGACGGCAAACTTCCTGCCGACCGGAACGGACAGCTCGGGAATATCGGGCTCCTGCGCACGCAGGAGCAGCAGACCTCCGGCTGCCGCCGCGGCAATGACCGCGATCTGGATAAAAGCCGACGGCCACAGCAGCACGGCTGCGGCGGCGAGCACCGCAAAGGTCGCCCGTGCGCGATCCGGCGCGAGGCTTCTGCCCATCCCAAGCAGTGCCTGGGCCACGACCGCAACCGCGGCGATCTTCAATCCGTGAATCCAGCCGGCTCCCGCTATATTGAAATGCTGGACAAACACGGCAAACGCGATCAGCAGCAGAATCGACGGCAGCGTAAATCCGATCCAGGCCGCCAACCCGCCGAGCAGACCTCCCCGCACGATCCCGATTCCGATCCCGACCTGACTGCTGGCCGGCCCCGGCAGAAACTGGCACAGCGCGACAAGTTCGGCGTAACTTCGTTCATCCAGCCAGCTGCGCCTGCGCACATATTCCTCGCGAAAATAACCCAGATGGGCAATCGGTCCGCCGAACGAAGTCAGACCCAGTTTGGCCGATACCGATAAAATTTCCAGCAGCCTGGCCGATGTTCCGGGCAGCGGTTTGGATGAAGGATTCGTATCGATCTTCATGGAAACTCTTCCTTCCTTGGTGCCTTTTCTTCCTTTATAGCGAGAAGGACCGATCTTTTCCAGTCTTTTTTGTCAAAAAAAGAAACGGTTTTTGTAAATCCGGCACTTTTTTCGATAGATGTCACCTTCGAATCAGCCGAAAAGAATACAAAAACCGCCGAAAACCCGGCCGCTTCCGATCGGAAGCGAAGGTTCTCGGCGGTCTGTTTCTTTCAAACGGTTCTCTGCTCTGCGCCGCGGCAGCGTCTTTAGCGTCCGCTGCGCTTCTTGGCGGCCAGCAGCCGCTCCATGGCGCTGCCGCCGCCAGCCGGCGCGTCGTTCTCCGGCCGATCCGGCCGCTTCGAAGCCGCAGAAGGCGGCTTCGAGCCGCCGCGGGAGGCTTCGCCCGCGGCTCCCGGCGCTGCGCTTCGCGCGCCCGCCATGCCGGCGGAGCGGTCGGTCGGCTGCGCTTGGCCGGCGCCGCGCTCCGCGCGGACGCGGTCCACGGCGGAGGCGATGCCCCCGCCTGCCGCGGACCCCGGCTCCCCGCCTTCGGCGCGGGGAGCCTCGGCCGGCCGCTTGGCGGCCCGGTCGGCCGCGCCCTGCGGCGGCGCGGCGGCGTTCTCGGCGGCGCGTTTCTCGCCGCCGCGGAAGCCCGTGCTCCGCCGCTTGGCGGCGGTCAGGCGCGCAAGCGCGCCGTCCTCCGCGGGAGCGGCTTCGCTGTCTGCGGCGAAGCTGCGCCGGCCGGCCGCCGTGAACGGAGCCGCCAGTACGGCGGCGACCCGTTCCCAGGGAACGGCCAGGCGGCGGATCGCGATATCCGCGATCCACAAGGCCAGCACGGCGGCCAGCAGCAGCGAAGTCCAATCCCGCATTTGTTTGTGCGGGGCGGCCGGCTGCGCGTAGACCGCAGCCGGATCGTCCCAGGAGAGGACGCGCCCTCCGGTCAGCTGCGCCAGCTCCGCGAGGCGCTGCGCTCCCTGGTCGGAAGCGGAAGCGATACGGTATTCCGGCGAGTAGGGGATAACCAGACCCGTGCCTGTCGCGGCCGGAAGACCGGCCGCTTCTTCGCTGTCGGCAGGCGACAGATTAAGCAGGTAGGCGCCGGGATCGCTCACCGGCAGGATGCCGGTATAGTGCCCCGGAGCGGTCTGCACCAGCTTCACCGGTTTGCTTCCTCCGGTTTCGTCGCCTCCGACCGAAGCGAGCAGCTCGCCGGGAAGCGTGCTGTTTCCCTGCTGCGCAGCCGTCACGCTGAGCTCGGTGCCTCCCTCGCTCATTGCCGTTTCGATCCGGTACGGCGAAGCGGCAAACTGCGGGAACGTCCATTTGACGGTCTGGGTCAATACATTGGCAAACTTCTCCCAAGATACCCACTGCCCCGACCATTCCCCGGTCAGATCGCTTGTCCAGGCCACGCTTCGACCGGAACCGTACTGCCATTTGACCAGCAGCGGATCGGGTTCGGGACTGACCAGCGCCGTCTGCGCCGACGGTTTGGCGCTCGCCGCGACATAGCCGTTAATCTGCGGAAGACCTTCCGCAAACAGCCCCGCCCAGTCTCCCGCATCCGCCACCGCCGGGGTAAACGGCTTGTCGACGACATAGGTCCGGGCGAGCAGCACCGCTTCGCGGCTGAAGATCGCAGGCAGCGTTGTTTCGTCCTGCACGTCGTAGAATCGGCCTTTGCCCAGCTCCGCGATCCGTTTAAGCAGGCCGCGGTCCGCGTCCGAACCGACGGCCACGCTCGATGCGGTGACGTTGCCTTCGCCCAATTCCGCAAGCAGTTCGTCGTAATTCCCTCCGCCTGCGGACTGTCCGTCCGTCAGCAGAATAATATGTTTGCGCTGCGCATCGATCTTTTGGATCGCTTCGCCCGCGGAGGCCATCGCCGGATAGATGTTCGTTCCGCCTCCGCTCGGAATCGACTGGATCTGCTGCAGCACGTCTTCTTTGTCGGTCAGCTTCTTCGGCTCGACGACCCACCAGGGCGCATCGTCGAAAGCGACGACGCCTACCGTGTCTTTGGCCCGCATGAGCTCTACGGTACGCATAGCCGCTTCTTTGGCCAGCTCGATCTTGCTGCCGCTCATACTGCCCGATCGGTCGATCACCAGAATCAGGCCGAGTTCGGGAATCTTCCGCTTGCCTTCCAGTTCCATCGAGACAGGCAGCGCCCGCTCGATCGGCGTATCGAAGTAGCCGCCCAATCCGAAGCTTTGATCGCCTCCGCTCATCATGAAGCCGATTCCGTAACTGCGGACCGCCGTTTCGATCGCGTCCATTTTGGCTTGTCCGAGCGAGTCGCCCGACACATTGTTGAACAAAATACTGTCGTATTGGGCGTAATCCGCAATCTGCGAAGGCAGCAGCGAAGGCGGAATGACGGTTGTATCGATCAGACCCACATTAAGCGCGCTTTGGATATTGGAAGAAGTGTCCGGCTTGCCTTCGACGATCAGAACGGAAGGACTGCCGGCCACCCGGGTAAAAGCAAACGCGGCGTTGTTGGCGGACTGCCCGTCGCCCGGAATGCCCAGCTCGGCCCGGTAGCGGTGCAGGCCCGGCTTTTTGGCCAGACCTTGAAGCAGTACGCTGTTCTCGCCGCGCTCTACCCGAACGGTCTGCGTCCCGATTTGCACATTGTCTTCGTACAGGCGGATTTCTCCTGTTCCCGAGAACGTACTGCGCAGCTGCGCTTCGACCGTAAACGCTTCGCCGAGATACAGCTTGCCCGGCAGGGTAAGCGAGTCCACGGAGGCATCGCGCTCAACTTGATCCGGCTTGTCCAGAACGTCCACCGCGATGCCTCTGTTTTTCAACAGACGCCCCGTCTCGATCATGCTGCCTATATTTTCTTCGCCGTCGCTGATCAGCACAATACGCGGATCGCCGGTGCCGAGCATTCCCGAAGACAGCTGGAGTGCGCGCTGTACATTCGTATAATCTTCATCGACGGCGGCATCCAGCCCCCCAAGCGGCGAAGTGCCGCTCATCGTCTGCTCCGCCGAAGCGTCACGGCCGAAAGAGAGCAGGGCGAATCGGTCATCCGCTCCTTTTTCCCGCAGCGAAGATTCGATCCATTGCCGGTCGTCGTCTGCGGAAGAAGCGCTGGACGAACGGTCGACGGCATAGACCACTTCGTGCTCCCGCTGGACGGTGTACAGCTGCACGCCGGCCAGCAGCAGCACGAGCAGCAGCAGGGACAATGTCCGCAGCGAGGCGGCCAGCCGATGCCGAAACATCGAGATCCTTGCCGGGCCCCGCAGCGCGAATACGGCAAATCCCGCAAGCGGAAGCAGAAGAAGCAGCAGCCAGGGATGATCAAATTGAACGCCCACGTCGGTACACCCCCCATTCCGTCAGCATAATCGCGGCGATCAGCGCCGCCAGCAGAGCCGTAAGGGCAAAGCGCCCCCGATTGTCTCCGGACGCCGCCCGGTCGGGCGCCGCTCCGTCCGAATCGACCGCAGCACCGCCGAATATCGGATTTTCTCCGGCGGGTGCCGCAGACTCCGACGCATCCGGCCGTACATCAAGCAGATAGACCGGAGCGTCGCCGAGTCCGCGGCCCGTTTGTTCAAAAGCATACAAACCCGGAACCGGGGGAGCCGGCTGCGAAGAACTGGGAAGCGTCGAAGATCCCGCCGCGTTCCCGGCAGGCTCCGAAGCACCGGGCCGCTCGTTCGAACCCGCTTCGCTTTCCGTCGATCCGCCTGCGGCTTTTACTCCTTTTTCGGCTTCGATCATCTTGGCTCCGGCTGCGAACGCGAGTCCCTGCAGAGGACGCCAGACGGCGTCTTCAGCGCCCGGCACAATCGGCACATCCACGGCCGCCCCGGATACGACGCGGCCGAGACCCCCTCCGCGGCCGCCGGACAACCAAGTGACCGCGTTGCTGACCAGTACCGGGAATTCGCTGTTTAGCGGCAGGTCGCCGCTCTGCAGATCGAAACCGAACCACAGGGCGCGCCGGCCGTTCTCCATGCCCGCCGCGATAGCCGGGCGTTCTTCAATCTTCATGACCGGCGTCAGTCCGGCCGGCTTGTCCCGGGTCAGCGGACCGAAATACGGTTCGCTGAGCGTCAAATACCGGGTAACCGGGTGCGCGGATACTTCCACCCGCCGCCCGGCCGGCTGCTGCGTATCCTGTGCGCCGCCGATCGTCCAGACCGCAGCGCCGGCCAGCAGCCGTTTCCATTCGCCGCTCTGCAGGGCGGACGGAAGCTGGCCTTCGACCACCACCAGATCCGGCCGGATTTCCGGCAGCGGAGGCGCTGCTTTTTCCGTTGTTCCCGCGTCTGTTCCGTTTGCGTTTTCCGAATTTCCGGATGTATTTTCCGCACTCTGCGCTGTGGGCGCGCCGCCCGACAGATCGAAGCGGGTCACTTCGGCCCCCGAGAGCCGCAGCGCTTTTTCCAGAAACAAATTGCCGTCCGACAGCAGCAGTACCTTTACCGTACCGCCCGTTTCCGCAAAAGCGAAAGCGTCATCGTCCGCCGCATAATCGTCCGGCGCATCCGCAAGGCCCAACCGGTATACGTCGGCCTTTTCCGCTGCGCCGAACGTGACCGTCTTCCGCTGGCCCGGCGCAAGCTTCAGACTCTCTTCCGCCAGCCGGCGTCCGTCCCCGGACAGTTCCGCCCGAAGTTCGAGCGCCGCGCTGCCGGTGTTCGCGATAACGCCGACGAACCGGCCGCTCCCGTCCGTCCCGAACTGTTCGACCGCCGCGTTGCGGTAGCCCGCTCCGTCGATCCGGCGCACTTCGATCGGCGCCGAAACCGGCAGATCGTCCGTACGCTCATTCCACTGCGCATCCGTATAGACGACGATTCGGGCCTCTTCCTGCCCTTCGGCCACCGCCGACGCGAGCGAGATCGCTTCGCGGTAAGCGGTCCGGCCGTAATCGGCCGACAGCGATTCGACTGCACGTTCCCAGGATGTCCGGTCCGAAGCGCCCGATTCGACAACCTGGGGACTGCCTCCCATCCGGATCAGCGTTAGCCCGCTTCCCGACTGCCGCGTATCCGCCAGAATGCTGCGCTTCATCTCATCGAGCCTCGTTGCCGCCGCGGCGGAAGCTTCAAGCGAATCGCCGCCTGGCCCCGCAGGGTAACGGGCATTCATGCTTGCCGAAACGTCGGCCACTACGATCGTATGCCCCCCGCTTCCGGCTTCCGTCCACAGAAAAGGCCGCATCAGCGCAAAAGCGAGCAGAGCCGCCGCCAGCAGCTGCAGCCACATCAGCAGACGGCTGCGCAGCTTCTGCCAGGGACGGTTCGCTTCGGTATTTTCCAGCGCCCTCCGCCATAACAAATGACTGGAAACCGGAGTGTCGATAAACTTGCGTTTGAACAAATACATGATGATGATGACCGGAATCCCCAGTGCAAACCAGAGCCCCGCCCAAGAACCGATTCCCATTCCCCGCACCTCCTTTCATTCGTGGTCGCCTTGGCGTCGATACCTGGCTCCCTGCCGGAAACCTGCAGCCAGCCTAGCGGACCAGCCCCTGCTCCCGCAGCGTACCGAGCACCGTTTCCCGGACCGGAACATCGGTCGGCGCGAGTATATAGGCGATTCCCCGACGTGCGCAGTATTCGGCCAAACGTCCCCGATACGCGGCGAATTCCCGTTCGTACGCTTCCACGAGCCGGCCGGTAAGCGCGGCTTCCTTGGATGTCCCAAGCTCCGCATCGATCAGATTGAGATCGCCGCGCAGCTTGGGTTGAATTTCCCCGCGGGTTACGACCTGCACCAGGACCACTTCCTGCCGGGCGGCCTGAAGCCGCGCCAGCGCTTCTTCCATTTCTTCTTCCCCGCGTTCGGTCCAGCAGTCGGAGAAGATCCAGGTCATGCCCGGCAGCTTCGGCAGCCGGGAACGCTCGGCGAATGCTTCGGCTAGATCGCCCCGGCCCTGCGCCTCCGATCCGGCCAAAAAGTTCAGCATGCGATATACGGCGGGACGGCCACGAAGCAGCGGCAGCCCTTCGCCGACCTTTTCTCCGATCCGGTAGACGCCAAGCCGGTCATACGCCGCAAGCGTCATATAGCCGATACTGGCGGCAAGCCTCGAGGCATGCAGCAGCTTGGATGGCGAAGATTCGTCGGCAAAATCCATCGACTGCGAGCAGTCCACATACAGCGTCACCTGAAGCTCCTGCTCATCCAGATACTGCCGGACCACTTTGCGTCCCGTCCTGCCGTAGACACTCCAATCGAAACGCCGCACATCGTCGCCCGGCGAGTATTCCCGATAATCCGCAAATTCGAGCGAAGCGCCAAGTTCTCTTGAACGCCGTCTTCCCTGCCTTGTCCCCCGGACCCGTCTTGCCGTTGACAAGGTCAACCGGTCCAACTGCGAAGTCCACTGCGCGCTAAGCAGTTCCTCGGGCTTCATCTCGAAGACTCCAGCCGGGCGAGAACATCGTCGACCAGCGTGTCCGGCGAGACGCCTTCGGCCTGTCCTTCGAAATTCAGCAGCAGGCGATGGCGCATGGCGGGCTTGGCCGAAGCCCGGATATCTCCGCTCGAGACGTGCATGCGGCCCTGGATGACCGCGCGGACTTTGGATACGGCGATCATCGCCTGCAGCCCGCGCGGTCCCGAACCGAACCGGACATAGCGCTTGACCGATTCCGGCGCATCCGCCTGATCCGGATGGGTCATCATCAGCAGACGCACCGCGTAATCGAGTACGTCTTCGGCCACCAGCACCTCTTTGGCACCGCGCTGGATCTCCATCAGTGCAGCGGCGTCCGCACGCTTGACCGCCTGCCGCTGATGCGGTGCGGTCGTGCGGCGAATGATTTCTTTCAGCTCGTCCGGCGACGGGTAGTCGACATCCAGCTTGAGCAGGAAACGGTCCAACTGCGCTTCGGGCAGCGGATACGTGCCTTCGTTCTCCAGCGGATTCTGCGTAGCCAGGACGAAGAACGGTTCCGGCAGACGATGCGTGACGCCGCCGATCGTGACCGTCTTCTCCTGCATCGCTTCGAGCAGTGCGCTCTGCGTCTTGGGCGTGGCCCGGTTAATCTCGTCGGCCAGTACGATGCTGCCGAACAGCGGTCCCTGCCGGAACTCGCTCGTTACCCCGCCGGCATTCTCGAAATGGATCATATCGGTGCCCGTGATGTCGCTTGGCATCAGATCGGGTGTGAACTGAATCCGCGAGAACGGAAGATCCAGCGCGTCCGCCGTCGAACGGACCAGCATGGTTTTGCCCAGTCCGGGAATACCTTCAAGCAGGGCATGGCCGCCTGCAAATACGCACCACAACATCTGTTCGACGGTTTCGCTCTGCCCGACGATCACCTGCGCAATTTCCTCGCGCACGTCCTCCATCGTTTTTCTCCAAGCCTCGATTCGATCGGTTTGCTGCAGCATATTTTCTCTCCTTTCAACTCGTGAAACGGGAACAAGCGGATTTTCTCAGGATTCCGGCTGAATTTCCGTAAAATAACTTTCGACCAATCCCTGCACGCTCTGCGGCAGGTCGCTGCGCCCGAGCGATTCCTTGGCGCGTTCGGAATACTCGCCGTATACTTCCTCGTACGGACGGCTGACCCCGTCGATCGTCGGCGATACGCCTCCGGTCTGTTTGTCTCCGCCGCTCGAAGGCCCGCTGTCGGACTGGATATTGCCGCTGCCTTGAAGATCGCGCGGTGTGGCGACCTGCTCGCGGCCGCCGCTGCCCCAGCCGGCTCCGCTTCCGCCCTGGCCCGAACCGCTACCTCCGGAGCCGCCTCCGGAACCCGAACCTCCGCCCGAGCCCTGACCCGCCCCTTGGCCTGATCCCTGGCCGGATCCGCTTCCCTGCGACCCCGAGCCCTGACCGCCTGCGGCCGCGGCGCTTCCCGAACCTTCGCCGCCGGTTCCTTCACCGGGAGAACCTTCGGAATCGCCCGGTTCTCCCGCACCGGCTTCGCCGGAGCCCCCGGCGTCGGCCAACGCCTCGGCCGTGCCGCCGCTGCCCCAGGCATCGGACAGCGATACGCCGGATGCCGCAAGTTCTCCGGCTATTTCCATCCCGCTTTGGGCAATCTGCGCCGCAGCGGCGGCAGCCAGATCGCTCTGTTTGCCAAGTTCTCCCGATTCGCCGGCCGCCGCCGCAAGTTTCTCGGCCAGCTCGCGGATTTGTTCATCCGACAGCTGGAGCGATTTCGACAGTTCTTCGGACGCCCGCTTCATCGCCTCCTGAAGCGCAGCCGTTTCTTTCCCTTCCGCAGGAGCCTGTTCGGCCAAATTCTTCAGCGTATCCGCCAGTTCTTTTTTCTGCGAGTTGGAGAGTTTGTCGATCGCATTCTTCAGCGCCTCCGCACGTTTCGGCGCCTCTTCTCCCTGCTGGGCGGCTTCTTTCAGCGCCTGCTGGGCGGCGAGGCGGCGGCCCCAGTCCTGAAGTTCCCGCTGGCTCTCGGCCGCTTCGTCCGCCTGGCGTCCGAGTTCCTTCATCGCCTGCTCCATCTGTTTGAGCGCCTGCTCGGACCGGCGCGAATCGTCCAGCCCTTCCGCGAGTTTCGCCGCCGTTTCGGCCAGCGGAGCCCGGGCTTCGGGCTCGATCGGCGCCTGCTCCAATTCTTTCGCCAGCGCTTCGGCTTTTTTCTGCTGGGCGTCGATCAGCGCCTGTTCGCGTTCCCGCTGACGCAGTTCGCCCTCCATCGGATTCGGAAGCAGCAGCAGAACGGCGCATACAACCAGCAGAGCGGCCGAAGAAACGGAGGCTCGCCCGCTCTTCACCGCAAAAGGCAGCCGTTCTTTGCGTTTGGCCGCAAATTCGCGGCCGTACGTCTCGGCCTGTGCCCGCTGCCAGTTCGCCGCAGCCGAATCCCGGTCCGCAAATTCAAGAGCCGTCGTCATCAGATCGCGGCGTTCTTCCGCCGGATCGGCACGGTCCATCGCGCGCGCGGCTTCTTCCGTCCGCACCGGCCGGATCCAGGCAGCGCCCGCGCCGAGCAGCGCGCCGATCGGAAGGCAGGCCAGCGCGCCCGGAAGAGCGTACGCCATAGGTACGAACCGTGCGAAGGCCAACACCAGAGCGGCCGCGGCCAGTCCGGCGGTCAAGCCGCGCAGCGCGAAAGTACACATCCGGAAGATCTGAAGCCTCAACCTTACCTTTGCGATCGCGGACAAGATGTTTTCCATATCGGTGTCCCTCCTTTTTCCTTCGCGGCTTAACGGTTCGGTCCCCCGCTGCGTACGCCTATGACCGATCGGACTTGCCGGGTACGGATTTCATTTCGGCCACGGCGGATTCTTCTTCGCCCTGCACCGTTTCCTCGTCTTCCGCTTTTCTGCGGCGTACCGGCCGGATACGGCGAATCGCGATCCACAGCGCTCCGGCGGTTACGACCGCATAGACCAGCAGGAATTCCAGCCACAATGCAATCGGCGCATCGTCCTGCAGATTGCCGCTGTTGACGAGGAAAGCCTGCTTGGAGATACCCGGTTCGAAAATACTGATCAGGGCTCCGGCCGGATTAAGCCCCAGGATAAATCCAACCCACGAGTATTTGGGCGGCACCGTTCCGCTGTAATAAGTCTGCTGAACGACGGCGAACAGCAGCAGATAGGCGACACCTGTCACCACAAAGATAAACAGCGTCATGCCGTAAGCCATAATGACCGCCATAATCGTACGTTTGAACAGCGTCGAACACAAAATGCCGATCGCGCCAAGCAGCAGCATCGTAAACAGATAGAACAGAAACACCAGGATCAGCTGCGAAGGCGAGATGCCTCCGTAGAGAAACACGACGCTGTAGATCGGAAGCGTGGCGAGCACGATCAGTACCATAAACGCCAGCGAGGACGCCAGCTTGCTCAGCACGATAGCGGACGAACTCTGCTGCGTAGTCAGCAGAATGTTCAGCGTCTGCTTTTCCCGTTCTCCGCTGATGACTCCCGCAGTCAATGCCGGAGTCATAAAAGCGATCAGCACCAGCTGCGCGATACTGAGCACATAGAACAGCAGACGGCTTGTCGTCGGATCGAAGCGCATCCCCGCCTGGGAATTCTGGAAGCCCATCGTCACATAAATAAATCCGATGGCAAGCCCGCCCAATACGAACACATAGGCAAGCAGCGCGATAAACGAACGCGGTGTGCGCATTCTCAGCCGGAATTCTTTGTCGAGCACCGGGTTGATCCAGAGGCTTCCCAGTCCGCCCGGTCTTTTTGGAGTACTCATGTCGCCGCCCCTCCTTTCGTGATTTCGAGAAAGACGTCTTCCAGGTTGGTTTGGGCTTCGTTAAAAGAAACCACTTCGTATTCCCAGTCCATGATGCGGCGCAGCAGATGCATCTGCTGGGCATCTTCTCCGCTGAAGTGCACCTGAATCCCGTTGGCATCGTCGAGTACACGGCTCACATGCTCTTCGTCGCGAAGACGGACCGCCAGCTCTTCCTGCCGGCCGAGCGTACGGATATGCAGCACCCGGTTGACCCGCATCCGGCTTTGAATATCGGACACTTTGCCCTGAGCGACCATGCGTCCGTGTTCGATCACTCCGATCTCGTCTACCATTTCCGCAAGTTCCGGCAGAATATGCGAGGAAATAATGATCGTTTTGCCCATGCGTTTAAGTTCTTTGAGGATTTCGCGCATTTCGATCCGCGCCCGCGGATCGAGTCCGGAAGCCGGCTCGTCGAGAATCAACACTTCCGGATCATGCACAAGACTGCGCGCCAGACACAATCTTTGTTTCATGCCGCGCGACAAGCCGTCCACATAAGCTTCTTTTTTGTCCGACAAATTGACGAGTTCGAGCAGCTGGGGAATCAATTTCTCCCGCTCGGTCCGTGCGATCCCGTAACTCGCTCCGTAGAAATGCAGGTATTCGTCGGTCTTGAACCGGTCATAGACGCCGAAGAAGTCGGGCATATAGCCGATCCGCCGCCGAACTTCTTTGGGATGGCGCGTAACGTCGTAGCCGCTGACTTTGGCCGTACCGGAATCGGGCAGCAGCAGCGTCGCCAGAATCGACATGGTGGTCGATTTGCCCGCTCCGTTGGGGCCGACGAAGCCGAATACCGTACCCGCTCCGATCGTCATGCTGATTTTGTCGAGCGCCTGGAAGCTGCCGTAGCGCTTGCTCAGTTCACTGATTTCGATCATGGCTGCACCGATCCTTTCAATTTGATCTCCGGCAGCGCCATGGTCGTCCATTCGCTGACTCTTACGCGAATCTGCACCAGGTCGCCGTTCGCTACGTAATCGGAGGCTTTCTTATAAGAGGCCGACCCGCTTTTCCAATTGATCGAACGCCATTCGCCTGCGGCTTCGTTCCATATTTCAAGCCGGGTCGTCGGCTGTACGCCGTCCGGCAGACGGATATCGAGCTGCTTGTAATCGACGTCTCCCAAATCGGGCAGCGTATAGCCGAGTGTCATCGTTCCCGGCGAAGCGCTCATACGCCCCATGCCGTCATCGGACACCTGCGTCGTATTCGTATGAATGACCGTTCCCCCCGTGTATCCGTAAGGGATATTGACTTCTCCGTTTTGCAAAATGTCGATCGAAACAGGCTGGGTATACATGCTGAGCCGGTCGTTTGCGACCTTTTTGCCGCCGACATTGAGAATATCTTCCGAATCTTCACTGAAAGCGATCAAAAAAGCATTCTGCATGCCGCTTCCGACCAGAGGTCCGTTTACCGAAATATTCTGCGTCATCGAACGCTGGCGGTTATAGGCATCGGTTCCCGTTGTCGGATAAGCGAACAGCATGCTGCCCAGATCGTAATAGTTGGAAGACATCGTTGACCCTTTGCCGATCGAAGCTTCCTTGCCGGGCTCAAGCGTGCCGATCTTGTACAGTTTGCCGCCGGCCACCAGAGCCATATCTTCCATCCGCCGGTCCGTCTCGTTGACGATGACGCCGCTGATCTCTCCTTTTGCGTCGACCGTCAGGTTCGGTGTCCATTTGCCTTCATCCAGGCTGCCCGGTTCTTCCACCGTAAACTTGGCGACGGACCAATACGACATGTTTCCGAGGCGCAGGCGGCTGGCCTCCGGTTCTTCGCGGACAAAGTTGTCCAGCTGCCCGGTCACTTCGCCGTTGTTGACGGTCCAGCCGCCGTTCGTGGTCATGATTCCCAACTGCGTGCCTGCCGGGAAATCGACCGTATACTCGCCGCTGCTCGGTACGAACAGCGCCGTTGCGCTCCGGCGCACGCCTTGGCCTTCGCCGTCAAGCGTCACATAGCTCAAGGTATGCGCGATCTCGTTCGTTTTGTCGGAAGAACCCGTCATATAGATCGCCCCGCTCGAGACGATCGCAACCAGCGGGATAAACACCCAGGCCCATTCCCGTTTATCGAATTTGCGGAGCAGCAGATACAGCAGCGGCGCCACAACCACCAGATAGATCAGCAGCATCCAGACCAGCACGCTCAGTTTCGGCATATGCAGCGAAGGGAAATAATCGAGCGCACTCGAGACATTGTACGAAGAGGAAGCAAAAGACGTATTCGGAACGCCCGTGCTCCCCGTTCCCGCAGCGTTCAGATCGGGCTGCAGCAGCTTGCCCCACAGCGCCGGGCTTCCCGCCCAGGAAGACAGCGGTTCGAGCGACAGATCGTACGCCGCGTACCAGACCTGTCCCGCCTGCAGCGGCATCGAAGCAACCAGCGGCCGATCCGGCGTGCCGTAGCGCACATCGGCTTCCGGCTTGGCCGCAGCGTTGGCCGCCGTCAGCGACGATCCGGCAGGCAGCGGTTTGCCTTCGCCTCCGGATGCCAGCGGCGCCGCGGATACGGAGGAGGTACCGCCGGACGCTTCGACGGGCGACAGGTCTTCGAACCCCGCCGCCGTCTTGGCATAGCCGGCTCCTCCGCCAAGCAGCAGCGATCCCCCCCGTTCTACCCAGGTGCGGATGGCGTCCGCCTGCTTCTCGTTCAGCGTATCCGCCGCAAAGTCGTTCATGACCAGGACGTCGAGCCCGTCCAGCAGCAGCGGATTTTCCCCGATATCGCCCGCTTCAAGCGGCACCATGCTGACGGTCTGCCCGCTGCCCTGCAGCAGACTCAAGAAATTCATCGTATCGGGATCGGACGACAGAACGCCGACAATCCCGCCGAACTGACTCGAACTCGACAAGTACGCGCGGCCTTCGCGAAACGGCAGCGATTCTCCTTTCTCGACCGAACCCGGATAAAAGCGCAGCATGCTCGTATTGCGCGAGTAGGAGCCTCCGGGTACCGCAAAGGTCACTTCCTTCGACGTTCCGGCCGGAATTTCGACGCGGCGTACATATGTACTTTCTCCCATGCCGTTCTGCGGCGATACCTGGACGACCAAATCTCCCGTCAGATCGGTATCGCTGGTCAATGTTACTTTCAACGGATTCCAACGGCCGTCGTTGATCTTGCCTCCGTAACCGAATTCGGCCGATACCCGAAGTCCGCCCGTTGTGTCGGCCGCGGCATTCGCCCCGGCCGGAAAAATCGGCAGCAGCGCCGCGATCAGCGCCAGAGGCAGCAGCAGCGCCAAGCCGCTTCTGGCCGCGCGCATCATCCATCCCAACATAATATTCCCCTTTCGTTTCGTAAGTTCAGACCCTTAAATAGCTAAATTTTACATCCCGAACAACGACAGCGGCCTGTTGAGCACTCAACAGGCCGAATGTGCGCCTTGCGGCTGCGAAATATGGAAACAAGCACTCCGCACGGACGTCCCCTTACTAAGACGGTCCCGCGCGTTCTTTTGTTACGAAAATAATTATTGTCGCCCAGTACCTTGACCGAATCAAATCTGAGGTTTGCGTTCATCGGAAACACGCACGGTTCAAGCGGGTTTTCGAGGGGCGTAACCTAACATCGTTATCGGTCAAGGTACTAGTACCTTGTCAACACTAAGTGTACTGGATCAATTGAAGACGACCGTCTTGTTATGGTGAACCAGGATCCGGTCTTCGGCATGCCATTTGACCGCGCGCGCCAGAACGACCCGCTCGATCGTACGGCCGATCCGCTTCAGTTCCGGCACGTCGTCGCGGTGGCTGACCCGCTGGACGTCCTGCTCGATGATCGGGCCTCCGTCCAGCTCTTCCGTCACGTAATGCGCGGTTGCGCCGATGATTTTCACGCCGCGGTCGTAAGCCTGCGCATACGGCTTGCCCCCGACGAAGGCCGGCAGGAAGGAATGGTGGATATTGATGATGCGGTTGCGGTAATTTTCGATGAAATAAGGCGATACGATCTGCATGTAGCGCGCCAGGACGATCAGGTCGATATCGTTGCCGACCGCTTCGAGCTGCTGCCGCTCCGCTTCCGGTTTATTGTCTTTGGTAACCGGAATATGGCGGTATGCGATCCCGAACGATTCGACATACTCCCGCATATCCGGGTGATTGCTGACGACTACCGCGATTTCCGCGTCCAGATCGCCCGCCTGCCACTGCCAGAGCAGCTCGACGAGGCAGTGATCTTCTTTGGAGACAAACAGAGCGAGTTTTTTCTTTTTGGCCGCCTGGTAAATTTTCCAATCCATCTTGAAGCGATCGGCAATTTCCGCAAAATCGGATTCCAGCTTCGGCAGGCGTTCGTTCAGTCCGTCGAGATCGAACTCGATCCGCATAAAGAACATTCCGCCTTCGGGGTCCATCGTGTATTGATCGGACTGGACGATATTCGCTCCGTGATCGAACAGGAAACGCGATACCGCCGATACGATCCCCGGTCCGTCGGGACACGAGATAAGCATGCGGGCCCGGTGCTGCGGCTGCTGCGGGCCTGCGGAACCCGCGGTTTTGACATGTTGATCCATGATTCCGTAATCCTCCTTGGGTCCGGCTGCAAATGTGCGCACGCCGGCCTTCTCGACATAAGTGAAAGTGCAGGAAATGGCAGGCGGGTCCGGCGTCATAGACGCCGCGCACTGCTCCCCCGCTTTTTTGCAAAAATCTAGAAACGCGCCAATGCTTCCTTGCCCGCCAGTACGGCGATCAAACGTTTGTTGAGGTCTTCTTCGGACACGTTCGGCAGCACCGACTCCTGCAGAGCAAGATCGTACAGCCGTTCAAGCGGTTCGCGCGGATCGGCCTTTTTGGCTTTGGCGTCGTTCTTCAGTACGGCCCATGTATCGAGCGTAAACGAACGGGGATCGATCCCCTGCGCCGCGAAAAACGCATGCAGCTTCTCGACGTCTTCGCCGAAGCCTTTGCCGAAACGCTCGCTTACGGTGCCGCGCAGAAGCGCGATCTCGACTTCGTACATCGGACGCTGCGTTTTGACGTCTTTGCCGATCCACGGGGTCTCCAGAATGAACGGCAGATGGCTCAGCGACGCATGGTTGACCACCCGGTTGAGCGCTTCGAATCCGATCCAGCCCGCGCCGATCGGCGTATGGCGGTCTTTGCCGGCTCCGACCGGATTTTTGCTGTCGTTGATATGCATCACGCCGAGGCGGTCCAGTCCCACGATCTCGTCGAACTGCTTCAACACGCCGTCGAAGTCGCCCGCCACGTCGTAGCCTGCGTCGTGAATATGGCAGGTGTCCATGCAGACGCTGAGGCGCTCGTTGTTCGGCACTTTGTCGATGATGCGCGCGATCTCTTCGAACTTGCGGCCGACTTCCGTGCCTTTGCCCGCCATCGTCTCGAGCGCGATATTCACGTCGGTTTCTTCCACGCCGCTCAGCACTTCGGTCAGTCCCGCCGCGATACGTTCGATGCCGTATTCCAGATCCTTGTCCGTGAACGCGCCCGGGTGCAGCACGATCTGCTTGGTCCCGATCGCGTGGGTACGGCGGATTTCTTCCTGCAAAAAGCTGACCCCCAACTCGTACGTATGGTCTTTGTACGAAGCGAGATTGACGATGTACGGCGCGTGCACGACGATCTCCGGCACTCCGTTTTGCTCCATCAGCTTGAGTCCTTCTTCGATATTCATCGTTTCCATGGGCTTGCGCCGCGTGTTCTGCGGAGCGCCGGTATATATCATGAACGAGGTCGAGCCGTAGCTGTTCGCTTCGTTCGCCGCGCTCACCAGTCCCTTATCCGAAAAGGATACGTGGGAGCCGATTTTAAGCATGATTCATCCTCCTCTTTGTTTGCGGACGCCGGGCTGTTTTGCCAAAAAGCCACTTTTTCGCTTCCGACTACTACCTTGTCAACTCTTAATCAGAGGTTTACGTTCCCTTCAAACGCACACGCTTTAGGTGCGTTTGAAGGGGGCGTAACCTTACCTTTAGCGTTGACAAGGTACTACTGCCCGGCCTCCGTCCAAACCTTGTCTTATTTTAACGTGAAGCGGGCAAGAAATCCACGCATAAGAACGGATAAGACAGAACTGTCATCGAAGTCGGGAACGGAAAACGGACGCAGGCCTGCCAAAGCCCGCGGCGAAACCGATTTATAGCGGAATTCGCCTTCCGCGCACACCGAGTATTTGTAAAAAAGAAAGGAACATCGTTTAATAGAAGGAGAAGAACCGTAATAGTAAGGGTAAGTCCATTTGCGGACAAAGCGGAAGTTCCCGCACGAGGAGGTTCGGCATGAAGATCGCAATCAGCGGAGGAACGGGATTTATCGGCAAAAAACTGACGGCAAGACTGACGCAGTCGGGGCATGAGGCGGTGGCCATCTCGCGCAAAGCGGCGGAAGGACAAGGCGGAGGAAGCGCCACCCTCACCTGGGATCAGGTCGAACGCGATCCCCAGGCGCTGGCCGGCTTCGACGGCATCGTCAACCTGGCCGGTTCTTCGCTCAGCCAACGCTGGACGGATCAGGCCAAACAGGAAATGGAACGCTCCCGCCTGGAATCGACGCGCAAGCTGATCGCAGGCATCCGCGGCCTGGACCAGCCTCCGTCCGTATTTATTCAGGCGTCCGCGATCGGTATCTACGGCACGTCGGAAACGGCGGAGTTCGACGAAAACTCTCCGCCCGGCGGGCAGGACTTCCCTTCGCAGCTGTCCGTGAAATGGGAAGCGGCGGCCGACCCGATCGAAGCCATGGCGCAGACCCGGCTTGTTAAAATGCGGATCGGACTGGTCCTCGGCCGGGAAGCGGGCGTGTATCCGGTACTTAAACTGCCGTACAAACTGATGGGCGGCGGCAAGCTCGGCAGCGGGCGGCAGTGGATGTCGTGGATTCATATCGACGATCTGACGGCGCTGTTCGAATTCTGCCTGACGCACGAAAACATCGCCGGACCGGTCAATGCCGCCGCGCCGAATGCTGTTCGGCAGGACGAACTCGGCCGCGTGATCGGCGGCGCGATCCACCGTCCGCATTGGTTCCCCGTCCCTGCGGTGCTGATGCGCACCGTGCTCGGCGAAATGTCGCTGATGGTCACCGGCGGCCAGCACGTGATTCCGGCCGCGGCACTGAAAGCCGGCTTCGCATTCTCCCATCCTTATGTGGAAGAAGCGGTAAGGAACTTGGAAGCGAAGTAACGGATAATACCGCATATCATCAAAAAGTCAAAAAAGAGTCCGAATCAGGGAAACCTGGGCGGACTTTTTTCTTTTCTGATATTTCTTATTTGATATTTCTCATTGACCCCGCAGCGTATACGCAATCCCCGCAATCCGGAAGGTATCGCCTTCGTTCAATTCATAGGCTTTGTAAGGCGTGATAGGCTCGTCGTTCAATATCGTGCCGTTTCGGGAACCGATATCTTTGAGCGTGCAGCGGTCTCCAAAAAGCTCCAGCTCCACATGGGCACGGGAGATCCCGACCGCTGTCTCTACATGCTGGGATACGTCTGAGGCCCGCCCGATCGTGAAGCTGCCGCCCGGCAGCGCAATACTTTTGGGCAGCGTACCGTTCTCTACGCGTTCCAGCCGGTATCTCGGTCTGGAATCCGAGGCTCCGGAGATCGCTCCCGCCGGGACGTCGCTTCTTCCGCCGCCCAGCATGACGGTTGGCTGGGACGAGGACGAAGCGAGCATTCCGGTGCCGGCTTCCGGCAGAACAGACAGCGGACTCCCTTGTTCTTCCTGCATAGCATACCTTTGTCCGGCTGCGGAGAAACCCTCGTCCTCCTGCCCTCCCGCATAAGCCGGTCTCAAAAAGTCGGGCACGTTCCGGCGATCAGCCGCAGCCATCGCTGAAGCTCCGGACTGCGGCGTTCGGGGGACTCCCGGTGTTCTTCCCCCAAATTCTTGTTCCGCTTCCGGACGTCCATAGAATACCCGGTGTCCCGCAGCTCCGCGCGGCTCCTGCCAAGGAGAAGCCAGCGCCTGCGCTTCTTCTTCCTCCTGCCGCCGCTCCGAACCACGGCGGCCGAATTTCAGTTTGCCCGACCAACCGAGATAAGCAAAAACAAGCAGAAGCGGCGTAGCCACGGTGCAGACCAACAGACTTCCGGTTCCGGGATTGTCCATATACAGCATCTTCCACAGCACCGTCAGAAGCAGCAGTCCGATCAGCGGAGCAACCAAACGGCCGTTTTTTCCTTCTCCCGGCCCCACTTCTTCATAGGGCGTTTCCATCTCAAGCTGCGTGCGCGCCGGATCTTTGCGGTCATTCTGGCGTTTGGCGCTGCCCAGCAGCTTCCGGGGCAGGCGCCGTTCTTGTTCCTCCGCTTCAACCGGCGCGGCTCCCGAATTCCCGGAGAAGACGGAACCCGGAGCTTCGTTGTAAGCGTAATTTGTATGCCCGGATGCGTGGGAAAAAGCGCCGCCCGGGCCCTCTTCCCGCGCCCAACCGTTTCCCGATCCGGATGCGGAAGGGTTCCGGACGGGATCGCGGGAATCGGCATATTCTCCCATCGGGGGAAAAGGCTTGGGAGCCGCCGCACCCGCAGCTTCAAGACCTCCCGTAATCCGCTTCCCGCTTCCGGCCAGAAGTCCGATCAGCAGACTCTTGAGCGACTGCAGGGAAAAGGACGGCTGTTCGCACATCTGCAAAATCCGCTGGACTCCGGTTCCCCGAAGGTCGTCGACCGCCGTCATCCAGCGTGCAGCCAGGCCTCCGATCCGCTCCCGACTGGAAACGGCTTCGCCGGGTCCGTTAAGCGGCAGATACGTCAGATAGACCGTACCTTCTTTGAGCGGGCCGTCCATAAACATATACTCTTCCTTGAGCAAAAAACCGTTCGGATTCAACATATAGGTCATTCCGTATTCAAGCGCCGTGACGATTTGCAGCAGCAGCGCATAATATTCGACCAAAGTGATTTTTTCCGTCCGCATACACGTGGACAGCATTCTTTTGCCGCCTATATTGTAATGCAGTTCAGCCTCCGCATCGACTTCGCGCACATGCAGATCAAGCACATGCGGAACATTCGAAGAAGCGAGCATTTTGACCTGAACCCGGTTCAAGTCGTCTCCGCCCAGTTTGTGCTTGCTCTTTAGTACCATATAAGTCGTATCGCTCTGGACAAAATCGGTGACAAACTCCTCCACGTTCAACACTCCTCAGTACATATAAAAGTAACCGGCCAATGCGCCGGGCAGAACCGCCCACATAAAAGGAAACGTCAGATGATTAATCCGGTCCGCCGTCAGCGGAGCGAGGCTGCGAAACATGAATATTCCGGCCATGCTGCCGAAAATCGCTTTGATTCGGCGCATCCCTTCGCGCCTCCAGCACAAAATGCCCAGTCCGATCGCTCCCGCAAACAAAATGGAATACAGCAGGGTCTGCGCAGTGAACAACAGACCTGTCCATGCCCCGATTCCGGCAAACAACTTGACGTCTCCGGCGCCTACGGCTCCAAGCAGATACAGAATAAACAAGACGACAAATCCCGCCGCACAGCCTTGAAAGGCAAACAAGATTCCCTTTAAACCGTGCACGGCTGCCTGATACAACAGTCCGCTTGCGGCAAAAGCCAGGTTAAGCCGATTCGGAATCCTGCGTGTGCGGATATCCGTCATAAAAGCCATCGTCAAAAAAATGCCGCAGCCGATAAAAGCCAAAGTGTCGTTCATGCGATATCCTCTTTTCTTTTTCTTCATTAATAGGGAGGGGAATGAAAAGGCATCGGCCTTTGCCGGCTGCGGCTTTCTTCCGGCTGTTCGGATGTCTTACTCGCGCTTGCGGACTTCGAACGACGCTTCGGCGGATGCGGCTCCATCGACTTCTACAACCAATGTCCAATCGCCGGGCGTCGTATTGCCGCCGACCAGCCAGGTCCAGGACAGATTGCCCGAAGCATCGGCGGTCTGCCGGCCCAGATACCGCGCCTTGCTGTTTCCGCTTTTGTAGACGACTTTAATTGCTGCAGTTTGCCCCGGCCGAACTTTGGCCGTCACGGTCGCGCGGCTGCCCGGATAAGCCGGATCGGGTACCGACGTAATGACTGCCGGGGTTCCGGCTTCAGTCCCTGTTTCGCCCCCTACCCCTTCTTCCGCCGTTTCCCCCGTATCGCCGATCCAGGCTCTTTCTTCCGCTTTGGCCCGGATCGACAAGGATTTTCCGGTGAACGGGACTTTGATCGGAAGCTCATAGGTCAGTTCCACACCAAAATAAGGCTGATTGCCGGCTCCCGTTGTCGGAACGGTAAGGCCGATGACATGCAGCTTGTCCGCATCCAGCGGGCCGCCCTCGATCAGCGGAGTCAACAGAGGCTTGATCGCCGGGTCAAGCACGGCCGAAGCCGCTTCGTCTTTCAGGGACTGCAGAGGCAGATCGCCTTTGGCCGCCGCTTCCCCAATCCATTTGCCGATCGGAGCAGGCAGCGAAGAAGCATATTCCGCCGCCAGTTCACTGAACGATATTTTCGAGAATCCCTGCAGGGCTTTGGCTACCGGTTCCGTTTTGCCCAGATTGTCCGCCGCCATCTGTACGGGATACAGATGCGTCGATACCTGCTTGGCCGCTTCCGAAGCGGTAGTCTGAAGGACCGTCGAGTAGGCGGTCATCTGAACGATATAAGCCAAGAAAATAAACAAGAATAAAAAGAGGGGCAGGACGAGCGACGCTTCCACTACGATGCTGCCCCGTTCGCCGGCCAGCCGCCGGCTCTTGCTTGGAACTCGCTTCATGAGCCGCCTCCGGGTTTCAATAAGAGTAATCCGCCTGCAGATCGATCGTGTACTCGCTTCCTGACGCTGTGCCTTCGCCGACTCCAAGCGTTTCCATCACGCCCGGCAGGAACCAGACCGGCATGGAGATCGCCGCATCGCCGGACAGATACGTATAATGATCGTCGGGATTGACGCCGGTATCGAACCGGATGACAGCAAGCATTCGGGACAGCCGATTGTCGTTGCCGGGATGGGCGAACAGAAACAGTCTCAAGTGATCTTTGTAAGTCAGCTTGATCTTGAGCGTCTTGCTCAATTCCACATAGCCCTGTTGGGCCAGCATCGTCATATCGAGGATCGCCTGCGTAATCCCCTGCACCAGCGCTTTGGCAAAAATGACAAGCGGATTGCCGAAAGCCAAGATAGCCGGATCGGTGAGCGCCTCCATCGTCCGAATAGACATCCGCATAGCGAAGATCTCCCCGTAAGCAGCCGCGATATTTCCTCCCGGATTCCCGAACCCGTACAGAATATATTCCAATTCCTGATTCTCCACGCTGACCAGATCCGCGGTGGCCGAACCGTCCAGCGGCGTTCCGGGTTTGGCCAGCTCCTGGATTTTTGCATAATTGAAATTGGAAAAATGGTCCGAAGCGTATTCGTTTTGCAGCAGCCGGTCGCCCGAAGCGTCCAGTACGCCCGCAATTCCCCCGAAAAATCCATCCATGTCTTCCATTGCCTCTTTGCCGGCCGCGGCCGCATCTTCTTCCCATTTCGCCGCTTCGTTCGCCGCAGAGATCCCTTTGTTCAAACTCACGTTCTCCGCGTAATACTTCTCCAACTCCCGGAAGTCTTCGTGGTGGCCTTTGGTTTCCGACAGGAATTTGAGAATCTCTCCGACTTCTTTAAGTTTGTTATTGGCTTTTTGTTCTTCCTGCTTGCGCAGTTCGTCGTCCGCACGGTGCTTTTTGAATTCTTCTTCGGTTTCACGGATTACGCTGCCTCCGCTTCCGTAACGGCTGTTATAATCGGATGCGGTTCTGCCTGCGCTGACCACCATGCGCTTCAACGTATAACCGTTCATCCCCGCATCTCCGAAAGCTCTTCCCAAAGTCTGCTGCAGGGTATTCACATCCGACTGCATGGCGGTAAATCCTTGTTCCTGACCCACGATACGCTGCTCCATTCCGGAGAAAAAATCCGGCTGCAGCGGCAGCTCTTTCATCTTTTCGCGAATCGAAGCCATATCTCCCGTAGGACCGCCTTCCGCTCCCGGAATATCCGAACGCGTGACCGTATCGTATGAACCGTCCGCGCCGCGGGTCCCGATCGAAGCAATTACCGCTTCCATCTCCGTATTGATCGCCTGGGCTTTGAGCAAATGCTCCCGCGCCTGCTTAAGATCCTGCTCATGCGGAGGAAAAGCGGAGGTAACCGTACGCTGCATACGACCTGTCACATGTGCCGATCCCGACTCGTAAGCGGAGATTCGGGCGAGCAGCTGGAGCCATTCCAGAAATCCGGGATCGGGTTCTCCTTTCCCGTCTTTTTCCGGCGGAGCGCTTTCCGAAGACACCTTTTGCTTCTGCGTCTGATAATCGTTGTACTGCGCTGCCATATCGGCGGCCGACGACACTCCGCCAAGCGAAGCGTCCGCAATATCGTTGGCGCCGTTCGTCCCGATTTGTTCGGTCAGCCCGTCCGTGCGTTTACCGGCTTCTTTTTGCAGTTTCAGCATGCTGTCGAGCTCCGCCTCGCGTTTGTCGTACAACTTTTGCAGTTTTTCCAGGATCTCCACCGTTCCCGAGGCTTCTTTCATGGTTTGGGACATCGGTTTGAATCGGCCCACCACCTCGATCGCAAAGTTGACCGGAGCTTTGTATTTCATCTCTTCGTTGATCTGATTCTTGAAAATCTCGTAGTTCCCAAGTTCGCGGCTCAACTCCACCGATGACGAGAGCAGCTTGGCGTCCAGAATCGGCAGAACCTCTTCTCTCGCTTTGTACGCCAGACTTCGTTCAAGCACTCCGGAAAAGATTAGGGAAGGATCGCTGTCTCCGTAAGCAAACAGTCCGTAACTGCGCTGCAGCTCCGGTACATAAGCGGACAGCACCGAGCGTGTCGCCGCATGCAGCAGACGTTCGCTTTTGGCTTTAAGCGCCGACATTCGCGAATAGTCGATAAAGATCGCGACAAATGCCAGCGTAACCGCCAGAATCAAACTCAGAAAAATCGTAATCGAACCGTGTTCTTTTTTCCAAAGATGGGGCTTTAGGATAAACAGCGTCTTTCTGCAATATTTGCCCGTTCGGAATCTCATGACTTCACCCCCGCGCCGGAATGCATCCATGTACGCGCATCCCGGCTTTCCTTCATACCGCATTTACTTTTTGGCTTTTTTGCCCAATTGCACGCCTGCGTTCTTTGGAGTCATCGCAACGGCTGCGCCGCCTTTTTCACGGTTCGGAACCGCCTGGTCCGCTTTAAATTTGCCGGCATAATAGCGGACCAATTCGATATTGCGAATAAATTCTGCCGGTTCGACGACAGTCGAGTACTGGGAACCGCCCATCCGGTCTCCGGCGATCCGTTTGATCGGCACGAGATTGAGCGGCGTATACAAGACCGTGGTGATCGGATGCAGCAGTCCGCGCTTGCTGGTCATCGTTCCGGTCATTCCTGAAGGAAGCGGCTCTGCGGCTTTCGCCATTTTGACAGCGCCCAGCGATCCTCCCCCTCCCGGTACGTTAATCGTCTCCGAAGCCTCGCCGCCGCCTATTCCGCTGAAGAGTGAAGCAAGCAGCTGGTCTTCGGTCAAACGCCAATACAGATCTTCCGTCTGATCTACGCCGAAACGTCCTGTACGCGATTCCTTGTATTGGTTGTTCCAGCTGTAGGCTGCCCGTTCCGATGTAATCGCGGAAGCCTGAACAAGCATGGCACTTTGGTACAGATACAGGCAGAGCATCAAGATCATGACCACGCAGAGCATGACGATCGGCATGACGAAGGCGGATTCGATGGTGAAGCTTCCCCGATTTTCATAAAGCATAGATTTCAAAATCTTCGGGCATGAACGCTTAATCATATTCACTTGAAAAATTCTTCACTTTTGGTGTTCACGCTCGAGAGCAGATTGGTGACCAAGGCTGTAATTTGTTTTTTGAAAATCAGGGCAATAATTAACGTCACCCCAATGATCAGAATAACTTCCAGCGTCCCCAACCCCTCTTCCTCTTTCCAAAACCCTTTCACTTTGCTCCCGATTGCCTGCAGCATACCTATTCCTCCTCATATTGTTAAAATAGTGGTTACATCTGAATCAGCATCATGGCCGGGCCTCCGACCATCAGCATGACGACAATCAGAATCAGCATCATCGGAAAAACCATTTTCGACGATGCTTTTTCGCCTTGAATTCGGCCCAGCGATTTGCGTTTCTCCCACAGCGTTCTCGACAAGTCCCGCAGCGCCATCGCAAACTCCCCGCCGCCGCGTTTATGGTTCAGCAGCACCGTCGTGACGAATACCGTAGCATCCTGGACGCCGCAGCGTTTGCCGAACTGTTCGAAAGCCTGATGAAAAGGATCTCCGCTGCGCCACTCGGCGACCATACGCTCCAATTCTTTGTACAGTGGATGATCGCTGCCTTCTTTCTGCTGGGAACAGCGGACAATCGCCTGCTGCACCGTTTCCCCCGCACCGACCAGCAGCACGATTTTGTTCAACATTTCCGGCAGTTCCAGCAGAATCTTTTCTTCCCGCTGCTTGACCTTGGACGCGAGATCTTTGATCAGCGCAAAAGGCAGAACGATCGCAAGTCCGAGACCGATCAGCAGCCAAGCGGCGGAACCGCTGTTGGCAATCGCCATGATGCATCCGAAGACGATCAGCAGCATCGCATACAGCAGCATTTGGGCCATGAACAGCATCGTTCTCTCCGCGCTGTCTCTCAATCCTTCGCCGCGCTGTACGGAAGACTGGAGTTTGTGAAAAAATATCGGAAAACGCGCGGCAATCCGCATCCGTTCCACCAGCACCAGCATCGGCGGCAGCAGCCTGCGCATGCGGATTCCTTCCATCGGCAGCACCGCCACCTTGTTGTGCGCCGGCTGCCGCTTGGTCCAAGCAACCAGCAGGGCAGCCGCCAGAATCAGCAGCATCATCCCCGAAAAAGCCGTTACCAACATGTCTTCCCTCCGCTCAGATTTGAATATTCATGATCCGTCCCATCAGCCAGGCGCTCAGAAACATCAGGCCGAGTCCGACGGTCGCCAGAATGATTCCCATCGGAGAACCGTACAGCGGAGCCATAAATTCCGGTGCCGACGCATTGATAAACAGAATGAAAATAAACGGCGTTCCCAGCAAAATATTCGATTCGAACTTTTTCTGCGCAACCATCACCGAGATGTCCTGCTGAATATCCATCTTCTCTCCGATTACGGTCGACGTTCGCCGAATGACTTCGATCAGGTCGCCGCCTGTCCGCTTGCAGGTCACAAATACATCGATAAAATTGTCGATCTCTTCGATCTTCGCCCGCCGGCCGAAATCGAGCAGCGCGGATTCGATCGGTTCGCCGTATTCCAGCCTTGTCGTGATCACATCCAGCTCGCGAATCATGTCGCTGCTCCCTCCCGGATACAGCAGATCCAGATCTTTCGAAGCTTCGCGAAAAGCATTCTCGACCGAGCGCCCGGCCGCCATCGATGAGGACAAAGAATACAGAGCCTGCTTGAAATGCAGCTTGAGCAGCGTACGCTTGCGCCGGATCTGCCGCTTGCGCCACATTCCGGGCGCTTTCAGCGCGGGCAGGGTCAGCAGCAGCGCCAGTATCCACATTTGATAGAAGATCATGCCTACCGCAAACAGCAGAGCGGCTGCGACCGCGATGCTGAGGACCTTCTCGTAACCGTCCAGCGCATGCGCGGTATAATCTTTCAATTTGTCCGCCGATGCCGCAGAAGCAGAATGCGACTCCTCTTCTCCTGCAGCCCGGACGCTTGGCGGAATACTTTTTCCGGATGCGGCTTTGCCTCTGGCCGGCCTGCGGGTCCCGCTTGGGCTTGTACGCAGCAATAAATTCACCCCCCCTCAGGCAGCCCGGCAATCCTGCGCCAGTCGGCCGCTCCCGCATTTTGCAGTTTTTCCGTATGCTTCATCGGTTCCGCACTCCGCTGCAGCCGGCCGGCAATCCGTCCATCCCGTTCCCCTTCTTCCTTGAACAGAAACAGCGGCCTCAGCTCGACCTGACCGCCGTTCATTCCGGTCACTTCGCTAATCTCCACGACCCGGCGCGAACGGTCCCGCAGCCGGGACAGATGGACGAACACGTCGATCGCCGAAGAAATCTGCTGGCGTACGACTTCAATCGGCAGATCCGCGCCGCTCAGCACCATCGTTTCCAGACGGCTGAGCATGTCTTTGGCGCTGTTCGCGTGACCTGTGGACAAGCTTCCATCGTGCCCGGTGTTCATCGCCTGCAGCATATCCAAAGCCTCCGCGCCGCGCACTTCGCCGACGACGATCCGGTTGGGCCGCATGCGCAGCGAGGAGCGGATCAGATCGCGGATCGAAATCTCGCCTTTGCCTTCCACATTGGCGTTCCGCGTCTCAAGCGATACCAGGTTCGGCACCGTCACGATCTGCAGTTCCGCCGAGTCTTCGATCGTAATGACCCGTTCGTCGGGCGGAATATACTGTGACAGCGCATTGAGGAACGTCGTCTTGCCCGAACCGGTCCCTCCGCTGATAAAAATGTTATAGCGGCTGCGTACGAGCGATTTGAGCACTTCCGCGGATTCTTCGTCCAGCGCGCCGCGGCGAACCAGTTCGTTCATGGTCATCGGCTGCTCGGGGAATTTGCGGATCGTCATCGTCGGGCCTTTGAGCGCGATCGGCGGCAGCACCACGTTGACCCGGGATCCGTCTTTGAGCCGGGCGTCGACGATCGGGGAAGATTCGTTGACGATCCGGTTGACCCCGGAAACGATCGTCTGCACGATATCTTCCAGCTTCTCGCGCGATTCGAACGACTGCGGAATCCGCTGCACTTCCCCTTCCCGCTCGATAAAAATTTCCTGGTGTCCGTTGATCATGATCTCCGTGACGCTCTTGTCGTCCACCAGCGGCTGCAGGATATCCAAGCCCCGGAACGAATCGTACACCCGGCGCACCAGCATCCTTTTCTCGCCGGACGTCATCGCCGAAGAACGGCTGTCGGACAGCGCCTTGCGTTCGATCCTTGTCATCAGCTCGCCGTCGTCCGCCGTCTGCGTCACATCGAGCGAAGACCGGACTTCGGCGCGCATGGCGCGAAACAGTTCTTCCTGCAAAAGCTCTTCCGCTTCCGCCGGCTTCATGGCCGTCCTCCTGCCATAAGCGGGGCTTCATGACCGACCAGAGTCCGCTGCACCGGCCGGCCCAGCTCCAGCTGTTCGCACAGCGTCAGAATATCCCGCTGGAAGATCGGCGAGCCCAGCAGGATATCTTCCCGCGACAGGTATTTCCATGAAGGAATGTAAGACAGGAACGCCATCGGACGAATCTCGGGGCGGGGCAGCCGGTTCTCCAGGCGACCTCCGTAACGATTGACCACGAAAGTGCTTTTGGCGAGCAGCGCATAAAAAGATTCCGACTGTTTGGTTTCCCAATGATTCATCCATCCCGACGTTTTGCGCAGATGCAGCAGATCGTCGGTAAGCAGCCACAGCACACGATCCGCTCTCTGCAGCATTGCCCGGGAGCGCTCGTGACTCTCGGTATCGGTATCGGCCACGATCACGTCGCAGGCTCCGCCGGCAGACAGATAATCGAGAAGCGCCGTCGTATCCGCTTCGTTCATCTGGAGCAGCTCGTCCGGCCGGTCCAGCGGCGGAAAAGAAATACATTTGAGCGTTTCCTGAAAAGGGGCGCAGCGCGACAGCGGAAAGCGGCAGGCCTCCCCATTCTCCCGGGCGGCTCTCAGTTCATACAGCAGCTCGGGCAGTCCGCCTTCGCTGCCGCTGCTGCCGGCCGCGTTCCGGAACGAAGCGGCACTGTCCACATTCTCGAGATTCAGATAGAAGACCCGAAGCCCCCGGCTGCCGAGCTGTTTGACCAGATTCATCGCGACCGTCGTCTTCCCCGCACCCGGCGCCGCCGAATACACCGCAATCACCTCGGCCCCGGACTCGGACATCCTTCCGGAAACCTGAGCCGTCCCTGCCAGATCCATAACCGTCGTCAGCAGCAGATTGAGCGGTTGAAACGGCAGCAGCACGGGACCTCCCAGCGCCAGACTCTCTTCTCCGCCGCCCAATACCGCCCAGGGAATTCCCCGTCCGCCGTCCGAAGCCAACCACGGTCTCAAGAAAGCGGGCTCGCCCAACACGAAGTCCGGACAGCTCTCTTCCATCCCTTCCAGAAAAGCCTCGATTTTTGAAAAAGCTCTTACGCTTACCTGTTTCGCAAATTCTCCGGTACGTGCATACAGAAGAAAAGGTTCGATATATTGCTCGTCCTCCACCGCCAACGTAATCTGCAAATTCCGCATGCTTGTTCGCCCCCTTTTTCCGTCAAACGAAAAAAAGCACCGCTCCGGGATTCGCCGTATTCGGCAAATCAGGAGCGGTGCTTCCGCTGTCTTGCATCAATTTATCCTCACAATAGCATAGAGCCTACAAGCAGGCAAGACCCATTTTTTTCTTTTTTAACCGGGGACAGCCGGTTCAGGCCTGGCCCGCGCCCGTATCCAAAAACCGCTTGCGCACACTGGGCGGCGGAATCGGACAGGTGTCGTCTTTGCCGAACCAACGGTAGCGATTGCGGGCGATATAACGGTAGACCGCATCCCGCAGCGGCCGCGGCACGATCAGCAGCGCAGACAGCAGCGGCCATGGGAAACGAAGTTTCCGGGCAATTCGCAGCGCGGCGGTGGAGCGTACATATTTGTGTCCGTTCTCGATCAGGACCAGCGTATTGGGTTCTCCGGATTGTTCGAAGCCCGTTCCGCCGGCCAGCTCCGTACCGAGTTCGGACTGCAGCGAAGCGAACTGGAAATTCCCTTTGGGATCGCGCGCCACAATAAATCTTACGGCTCCCTGGCAGAAGTGGCAGACGCCGTCGATCAAGACGATCTTTTGTGCGCCGGTTTGGATATCGGTCCGGTCATTTGTATTCTTATCGGTTCTCAAGGCTGTCGTACTCATGCTGTCGCCTCCTAAGTCGAAAAGATTCGCTTTCTCGCAATGGCTGACGCCTTAGTATCCCTTTAACCGCCCCTACCGTCTTGAACCTCATTTGTTTAAAGAGAACGTTTGGGGCTTCTTGTTGGCGCAGCATACAAAAACAGCGGACGCACGGGAAATCCCGTACGTCCGCTGTTCGATATCCAAACCGGCAAGAAGCGCCCAGCGCGCTTCAAAGGTTCAAAAATCCGTTTCGTCTCACTGATTACGCAAGCAGTTGTTCGATTCTTCCGTCCCGCAGCTGCACGTCGATTTCACCTTTGAACTTTTCAAAGCAGTTGCAGATGTAATCTTTGCGGCAGATCGGGCACGGTGTTTTGAGCAGACGGCTGATGTTGGTCAGCTTCCACTCCGGAAACCGGTTATAGAAGACGCGGCACATCGTACCGTCTTCCAGATGGACAACGAATTCGTACAGTCCGTCTTTGTCGTTGCTTCCGGCCGTATCTACACCTACCACATTCGGTCTGTAAGCCATGTTAGTATCACCCGTTATTCATAGTTTGGACGCAGGATAAGGTTGCCCCGCGCCGCGTGCTTATATAGCTTAATGAATTTCACCCTTCGTGTCAACCGCACGGACCGCTTAGACCGCACAAGAAAAAGCCGGAAGTTCCCGGCGTTCGGGAGCTTTCCGGCCTTCGCGCCTTGTGACAATCAGACGACGCTCAGTTCCACTTCCATATTGCCGCGTGTCGCTTTGGAATACGGGCAAAAAGCATGCGCTTTTTCGACCAATTCTTTGGCTTTTTCGGGATCGAGCCCCGGAATACGCACTTCCAGTTTGGCGGCCAGCTTGAAGCCTCCGTCCGTCTCGTCTTTGCCGATATGGATCTTGCAGGTGACTTCCGTATCGGGGATATCGACTTTTTCTTTGCGGGCAATATTGGCCAGAGCGCTCTCGAAGCAGGCGCTGTAGCCGGCTGCAAACAATTCTTCCGGATTGGTGCCCGTACCTCCGCCGCCTCCAAGTCCTTTCGGTACCGAAAGCTGTAGGTTAAGCGCTCCGTCGGCCGATTCGACCACTCCGCTTCTGCCGCCTCTGCGCGCTGTCGCTTCTGCCGTATATAAAGATTCCATGATGTACCACTCCTCCTGGGAAATTTAAGAGATGAACCGTCTGTCAAACTATCTAATCTATAAAGCAAACAGAGACGAATGAAACGAAAAGCGAATTGCAAAACTCAATTAAATTGTTTACAATCAAAAAGAGAGTGATTATTTTTAGAGGAGGAATTCGATATGTCCGTATATGAATATGAAGCCCGTACATCCAAAGGGGATGAGGTCAAACTCGCCGATTACCGCGGCAAAGTGGTCCTGATCGTCAATACCGCCAGCAAATGCGGATTCACGCCTCAGTTCCAGGGGCTGCAGGAACTGTATGACAAGTACCACGACCGCGGCCTCGAAATTCTCGGCTTCCCGAGCAATCAATTCAACGAACAGGATCCGGGTTCCAACGAAGAGATCGCCGAGTTTTGCCAGATCAACTACGGAGTGAAATTCCCGATCTTCGAAAAAATCGATGTCAAAGGCAGCGGCGCGCATCCGTTGTTCCAATATTTGAGCGAAGAAGCACCGGGCCTGATGGGCTCCAAGTCGGTCAAATGGAACTTCACCAAGTTCCTCGTCGACAAGGAAGGCCGTCCGGTCAAACGCTTCGCTCCGCAAACGTCGCCCGACCAGCTCGAAAAAGATATCGAAAAACTGCTGGGTTGATCGATTGGCCCGCTTTTTCCGTTTGAAAGCCCCTGCTTTGGCGGCGGGCTTTTGGCTGCGATGTTCTTTTTTTAGACGCAAAAAAAGCCTGAAAATCCGAAAATCGGATTCTGCAGGCTTTTCATTATGCGGTAGAGAGGACTCGAACCTCCACGGGTATACACCCACTACCCCCTCAAGATAGCGTGTCTGCCATTCCACCACTACCGCACATGAAAATAATTCAGTCAACTTCTATATTATATCCCACAGTAAGCATGCAGTCAATATTATTTTTCAAACCCACTCTTTAAGCTCCGAAAAAAGGAAAACACGATAGATTTGCGTCATATAACATAACCCATAAAGTCACTTTATTCCTATATTCATCTAATAAAAGGAATTTATCTTGACTGAAAACATGTTTTCATGTAAAAATATATACCATAAAAGAAGAGTATCGCTCAAAATAACGTTGCCTATCACATAAATAACATCAATCGCTTATTTTCATAAAATCAGCTATTTATTCATGAAGGAGGCGCAGGCTCATGCACAGCGGACAAAAACTTCTTAGTTATATGACTCTGCTTGAAACCACTTCCCCCTCCCCCATAGGCCGCCTGAACGAAGATATGAACGGTCGACGATTGGACGGCATCGAAGCTTTTGAAGAAGTGATGCGCGCTTATATCCACCCCCGCCTGGCTCATATCGAAGGACGCGCAATCGAAGACTTTTACGAATCGTTGGCCCGCGGAGATTACGAGACCGTTTTTCGTCTGGACCGAAGCCTTCGCACGCGTACAAGCCCCAACGAAATCGATACGGAAATGCGCCGTGCGGGCCGCAAGCTGCTGAAACTGTCCAAGTCACTTTATCCTTGGATGAATTTCGCACCGCTTGCCGAGGCTCTTCAATCCGAACAGGCTTTTGGCTGCCCCGCTCTCTGCTATGCCTGGATCAATGTCCAACTGGAGATCGAATCGTCCGAAGCCGTGCCGGCTTATCTCTATCATCACACGACCCAATATGTCGAATACTGCTCCCGCCTGCTTGGACTTGACGATGTCAGCCGCCGCAAGCTGCTGATGCGTATGATCGAAGACGTATCGGAGCGCTGGCTGCTCGTACGCAGCGTTACCCCTCCGGCTTTCTCTTATGAAGCTTCATATCTTGCGCCTATCCAAAAAACGCTTTGAAGCCCCCGCTTCAAAGCGTTTTTGGAATAAGGGATTCGCGCGGACCCAGATCGGAATATCGGGAACGCGCCTCTAGGTACGGTGATCATCCGATCTTCGCCGCCGATAAGCGGCAAACTCTTTGTATTCGCGAATGAATGCTTTCTCCTCGTCGGTCAACTCCGTATCCTGGCAATCCGATTGCCCCGAATCGTCAAAAAAATAACGGCTTCCCGTTTCCTGCACTTTTTCGGGCTGCCATTCCTTGCCTGTCATCAACCAATCCAGACTCACCGAGAAAAAGGCCGCAATCTCGATCAGCTTGTGTGTGCTCGGCGTCGACTTGCCTCTGCGCCAATCGCCCAGATTGCCGGCGCTGATAGCCAGGCGTTCGCCGAACGCTTTTTTTGTCATGCCGCTGCTTTTGATCAGCTGCTCAATCCGTTCATAGATCGACTGCACGTTTTTTCCCCCTCGAGCACCTTTTACGGTTTAAAAATTACGCATTTACGCTATTTTTCATTGAAAATTAACGCACATGCGTATATAATTGTTTTTATGGTAAATGCTCCCTTGTCCGTCTCTAATTGATTATAATTCATCCATTTACGCATGAATAGGAGGAACGCCAAGTTGCAAAGGAAAAAACCGATCACTCCGTTCGGCTGGGAAATCAAGCGCCGGCTGGCCGAACTGGAGATGGACCAGAAGACATTTTGCGAACGGTACGATATTCCGCCGGCGCGGCTCTCGAACCTGATTAACGGCAGCCGCAAAGCCTCCAAATATCGCAGACAGGTCTCGGAACTGCTGAAGCTGTCTTCGCCTGCACCGTGTACGCAGACACCCCACAGCGAGAGTCTTCGCGCTCCGACAGCCGCAGGCACAAGAAGATGAAATCCGGGATCCCTTCTACGCTTCCGCCTTGTTGGATAGAAGTATGCGCAGGCTGCGGCCGGACCCGGCATAACGGAGTATGGCGCAATCCGGAACCCGGCGAATGCCCGGGTTCGGTGCGCACCCATGATATTTGTCCGGACTGTATCCGCACACTCTATCCCGGTTACGTCCGGGTCGCCGAACGGCTTTGCAGGGAAGCCCGCTCCACGCCGTCCGTCTCAAACGAAAAAGAGCAGACTCCCTAGGGAGCCTGCTCTTATGTCTTATGCGGTAGAGAGGACTCGAACCTCCACGGGTATACACCCACTACCCCCTCAAGATAGCGTGTCTGCCATTCCACCACTACCGCATATTCAAATGATTCGCCTGGCGAACCGATCGATCACCATTTCTACCGAGGAGTAAAAGAAATGGTGAGCCATGAAGGACTCGAACCTTCGACACCCTGATTAAAAGTCAGGTGCTCTACCAACTGAGCTAATGGCTCAAAGTGACCCGTAGGGGATTCGAACCCCTGTTACCTCCGTGAAAGGGAGGTGTCTTAACCCCTTGACCAACGGGCCTTATCACCTTGACGGCTCAGTGTTTCTCAACTGGGCACAAGTAAGAGTATAGCAAAGATCAAGGATAGATTGCAAGCATTTTCGAAAATTAATTTTATTTTTTATAAAAATGTTGTACATGCCTCAGGAAAACAAAAAGAGGACCCTTCTCAGGGTCCTCATCCGAATTCATCAATCATAAATTGTAGATATTGAAGTGAAAAAATATGGCGGAGAGAGAGGGATTCGAACCCTCGCACCGCTAACGCAGTCTAACCCCTTAGCAGAGGGTCCCCTTATAGCCACTTGGGTATCTCTCCATAAAAATGGCTCCCCGAACAGGACTCGAACCTGTGACAACTCGATTAACAGTCGAGTGCTCTACCAACTGAGCTATCAGGGAACATTGGTTAATGTTTCAACAAGATATAATTTAGCATGCCGGTTTTTTTTCGTCAACCCCTTTTCTAGAAATTCGGATAAAATAAAAAGAACCCTGTTCACCTCCGGTGAAATTCGGGTTCTCATAAGGCTTCTTATGCTTGACTCGGCCCAGTACTTCCTGCTTCGTTTTGGTTCTGCGCGTTCTCAGATCTGCAAGCGCGAACGGACTTCTCATTGCCGCTAAATCCATTTTCCCTTCTCTGATTCGCTTCTCGCGCATTTTTCTCGCCGCCGATTTGGCCATGCGTATTTCCTCCTTCAAAATGAAACCAAGATGAGGCATCCCGAATACGGGAGCCTTTTTCATTATACCCCATCTTGGAGGGCGTTAGTAAACTTTACGCAAAATGCCGTGGCTTGGAAACGCTTGTCTCAATCGCCGCTCTGCGCTTCGGGTGCCCATTCTTCCAGACGAAGCCCCCCTGCGCAGCGTCCGCAGCGATAGCGGGAAGCATCCATCCGGCGCTTGCGTTTGTATTCCATTCCGCAGTTCGAGCAGATCAGTTTGTATTTGAACGGAAGCGTACGCTTCGTTTGATCGGGCAGCGCCTGGCAGTAGCGGCTCCCGCCCACTTTGGCAAGCAGACGCTTGAAATCCGTATCGCGGTGACGGTATCCGAGTCCGGCGATATGCAGATGGTAATGACAAAGTTCGTGCTTGATGATCCCTTCCACCGCTTCAAAGCCGTGCGCCTTCAGCTGATGGGGATTGATATCGATATCGTGCGACCGAAGCGCGTAACGCCCTCCGGTCGAACGCAGTCTGGCATTAAAAAAAGCCCGATGCCGAAACGGGACGCCAAAATGTTCAAGCGACACTTTTTCGACCCAGTCCTGAAGCTCGGCGTCGGTCATGCTGCGCCCGCTGTGCATCCGCTCTCCCCCTTTTTGGTGTGTACGTTCGTCTATTGAATTCTACCTTGCGATTGGACTACACTGTCAAGGAAAGGTTCCGTTTCTACGGAATAATAGGACAATACAGCCTATAATCGTCTGGAGGTATACAATGATGGAACCTATGAAACTGCCTAGAAGCCGGCCCGAAGCCCTCGGAATCGATCCCCGCGGAATCTCCGCTTTCCTCGATGCGGTCGCCGCAGACAAGTTCGATCTGCGCAGCTTCATGCTGCTGCGTCATGGCGCAGTTGCCGCGGAAGGCTGGTGGGCACCGCACGCGCCGGAAGACCGCCACGCCCTGTATTCGGTCAGCAAGAGCTTCACGTCGACAGCCGTGGGCCTGGCTGTCGAAGAAGGAAGACTTACCCCCCAAGACAAAGTCGCCGGCCTGCTTCCTGAACTGCTTCCCGAAGAGCCGCATCCGAATCTGTTGAAGATGACCGTGCACGATTTGCTCGTTATGGGAACCGGACAGGCGAAAGATCCGTTGGAGAGCGTTCGCCCTATTCCGGAAGCCGACTGGGCCCGGGCTTTCCTAGCAGCCGAAGTCGAGAACGTTCCCGGCAGCCTGTTCTCTTACAGCAGCGGCGCCACTTATATGCTCTCGGTCATTTTGCAAAAACTCACCGGACAAAAGGTCGTCGATTACCTGGAATCCCGTTTGTTCGCACCGCTCGGCATCGCACGCAAAACCTGGCAGGAAAGCCCCCAGGGCGTGACCGCAGGCGGCTGGGGCCTCAAACTGTCCAGCGAAGATCTTGCCAAATTCGGACAGCTTTATCTGCAAAAAGGACTCTGGAACGGGCAGCGGCTCGTCTCGGAAAACTGGATCGGCCTGGCGACATCGAAACGTATCGAGAACGGCGACAACCAAGGCGGCGATTGGACGCGCGGCTACGGCTACCAGTTCTGGGTCTGCCGTCACGGCGCCTACCGCGCCGACGGAGCCTTCGGCCAGTTCTGCCTGGTGCTGCCGGAGCAGAATGCCGTCATCGTACTGACGTCCGCGATCTCGCGGACGCAGGAGCTGCTGGAAGCGGTCTGGACGCATCTGCTTCCGGCGATGCAGGATGCGCCTATGGCGCCAGGCGCGGCGGGCGACGAAGCCGCCGAGCGGCTGCGGAAGCTCGCCTACGCGCCGGAGCCGGCAGGCGAAGCGCCGGCGGACGAAGCCTGGTCCGGCCGGATGTATCGGCTGGACGGGGAATTTGCCGGCGGCTGGAAGCTTCAAGCCGCGCGCTTTACCGCAGAAGAGGACGGCTCCGTCCTCTTCGAGCTGTGGGAAGCCGGAGACGAAGCTTCGCTCGTCGGAGCTTCCACGATCGCGCTGCGCTGCGGCGCGGGTGTATGGAATCGCACGGAAGCGCCGATTCCGGGCGGCAGTCCGAACTTCGCGCCGGATACGGGTCCGGCGAACGGTTGGTTCAGCCGGAAGAGCGACGGTTCGCTGCGGATCGTCATCCGGTTCTCGGAAGAGCCGGTTACGCTGAACCTGACAGCCGTGTTCGACGGCAATCGGCTGGAACTGACCGAACACGGCAATCCGGAATTCGGAGAAAAAGAAAAAACAATCGCCGGAATGGCCGAAAAGGCCGACGAACGGGCTTGATTCCCATCGAAATCCGTTTGAAGACGATAAGTTTGAACGCACTAAAAAGCGTCCCGGATTCGACTCCGGGACGCTTTTTTATATGCGAAGCTTAGTTAAGCGTTCTCTACCGGTCCGCGCATCGTCAAGCCGACGCGGCCTTTTTTGAGATCCGCGTTCAGGACCCAGACCGTCACGGTATCGCCGACAGCCACGACGTCCATCGGATGCTTGACGAATTTCGTGCTGAGCTGCGAAATATGCACCAGGCCGTCGCTTTTGATACCGATATCGACGAAAGCGCCGAAATCGATCACGTTGCGCACGGTTCCCTGCAGCTCCATACCCGGCTTGAGGTCTTCGATCTTCAGCACGTCGGTCCGGAAGATCGGAGCCGGCAGTTCTTCGCGCGGATCGCGGCCCGGACGCTGGAGGCTCTCGAGAATGTCGCGCAGCGTCGGAAGGCCGACTTCAAGCTTGTCCGCCAGAGCTTCGGCATCCGCCGCTTCCAGCGCCGCCGCCATTCCGGCCGTGCCGAGATCGGACGATTTGAAGCCGAGTTCGGCCAGCAGCCGGTCGACGACTTTGTACGATTCCGGGTGAATCGGCGTACGGTCGAGCGGGTTCTTGCCTTCGATTCTCAGGAATCCGGCGCACTGTTCAAGCGTTTTGGCGCCGAGACGCGGCACTTTCTTCAGTTCCGCCCGGCTTGCAAACGAACCGTTCTCGTCGCGGTACTTGACGATATTGCGGGCCGTCGTCTGGTTGATACCGGCGACGTAAGACAGCAGCGACGGAGAAGCGGTGTTCACATCGACGCCGACATGGTTAACGGCCGATTCGACGACCGCTTTGAGCTGTCCTTCGAGCTGTTTTTGCGAGACGTCGTGCTGATATTGGCCGACACCGATCGCTTTGGGATCGATCTTGACCAACTCCGCCAGCGGGTCCTGCACCCGCCTTGCGATCGAAGCGGCGCTGCGTTCCGCCGCGTCCATGTCCGGGAATTCTTCCTGGGCGACTTTGGAAGCGGAATAGACACTGGCTCCGGCTTCGTTGACGATCAGATAGGACAGCTTGCGCGCTTCGTAATCGCCGATCCAGTCGGCGACGAACTGCTCGGTCTCGCGCGAAGCCGTACCGTTGCCGATCACGATCAGTTCCAGGTCGTACTTGTCGACCAGTTCCCGGAACTTCTCGGATGCTTCGCGGATCTGGTTGCGCGGCGGCGTCGGATAGGTGACAGCCACTTCGAGCAGTTTGCCCGTTTCGTCGACCGCGGCCAGTTTGCAGCCGGTCCGGAAAGCCGGGTCTACGCCGAGTACGCGCTTGCCGCGCACCGGCGGCTGCAGCAGCAGGCTCCGCAGATTGCCCGCGAAGATCGAGATGGCCTGCGCGTCGCCTTTTTCCGTCAGTTCGCTGCGTACTTCGCGTTCGATCGAAGGCGCGATCAGACGCTTGTAGGCGTCCTCGATCGAACGTTCGAGCAGCGGGTGGACCGGAGACGAACCTTTGATGACGCGTCTGGCAATATAACGCAGGATCGGTGCGAAATCCGTCTCGAGCGAGACTTTGAGCACATTCTCGCGTTCGCCGCGGTTGATGGCCAGAATGCGGTGCGGCGGCATTTTTTTGGCCAATTCGCTGTATTTGTAATACATTTCGTAGACCGATTCGGCCGAAGCGTCTTTGGCTTCCGTAACGAGAATCGCATGATCCAGCGTATACGTCCGAACCCAGGCGCGAATCTTGGCATCGTCGGCCAACTGCTCGGCCACGATATCGAGCGCCCCCTGCAGAGCTTCCTCCTGCGAAGCGACTCCTTTGTCTTCGGACACGTAGCGTGCGGCTTCCCGATCGATCTCCGCACGGCCAGGCTGGCTCATCAGCCACTCGGCCAACGGCTCAAGCCCTTTTTCCTTCGCAACGCTTGCGCGCGTCTTGCGCTTCTGGCGAAACGGACGGTACAGATCTTCGACCTGCTGCAGCTTGGCGGCTTCCAGAATGGATCGCTTCAGCTCTTCCGTCAGTTTGCCCTGCTCTTCGATCGTGCGCAGCACTTCGAATTTGCGTACATGAAGACCGCGCGCATACTGCACGCCTTCTTCGATATCTCTCAACTGGTTCTCGTCCAGTTCCCCGGTCATTTCTTTGCGGTACCGCGCGATAAACGGTACGGTATTGCCTTCGTCCAGCAGCGCTACGGCCGCTTTGACCTGCTTCGCCGCGATGCCCAGCGTGTCCGCCGTCCGGCGGAACATGGCTTCGCGCTCGGTCGCCGTCATCTCGGACGAACCGCTGTCCTTGTTCAGTTCCAAATCCGACACTAAATCTCCCTCTTTCTTTTGCTGCTTGTTCTCCGGACCGTTCAAACGCTCCGGCGTATTTCCCGGGCCTGCGCCGCGAAAAACGGTCTACCTATTATGACAGACAGACGTTGTTTTCCGCAAACCGAAATCGAAATCCCAACGCCCCGTTTCGCGAAAAAACAAAAATGCCGCCGTTTCTTTCTTCTATATGCCCAACCAGATATGCCGGGCAAATTTCCCTTTGCGTACGGTGCAGCGGTCCGCCAAAACAAAACCCGCAGCCTCGATCTCCGCCCCGATCTCTTCCGTCGCCACAATCACGCAGCGCGCGGACAAACGGCGGGCCGATCGAAGCATTTCCATCCGCTCCTGCGCCGCAAGCACCGAACATAGATTGTAGGGCAGATCGAGGACAAGGGCGTCGTATCGGCCTTCGAGCGTTCGCATGTCCGCTACTTTCACCCGGACCGGCAGGCCGAAGTGCGCCAGATTCTCCCGGGCTCCGATGACGGCCAGCGGATTCAGATCGAATCCGTCTATCCCGACCCCCATCGATCCCGCTTCAATCAGCACCGTACCGATGCCGCAGCACGGATCGATCGCACGAATCCCTTCAGGCACGGGCACCGCAATATTCGCTACGGCTCTTGCCGTTCGCGTTCCGAGTGCCGTCGAATACTGGCGCGGCTTATCGTTGTGACGCAGCCAGACCGCTTCGCTCTGCGCGAAGCCTCCCAGCCGCCACAAGCCGTCCGCATAAGCGATCCCGTACAGCCGGCCGGGGTTCTTCATATCGGCCCGTCCGCGCATAGACGCCCCGACTACCCGCTCGATTCGACGCTTTTCTTCGTAATCGGCTCCGCCTTCCGCTTCCATATAACGCAGCTTGAACGTTTCGCCGCCCAGCCCGATCCGCCCCGCCTGCTCGGCGAGCTTCTCCAGGGTCGGAGCCGTATATTCGATCGTCAGCTTTCCCCGAATAAACGGGCTGCGGGAAGGATCGATATTCCGTTCGCTCCGCAGGAACCCGGGGGAAGGATTCGTCCCAAACAAAGTTCGCAGCTCCAGCGCGCAAAGTTCCCGCTCGTCTTCGTGACAAGCATATTCGTACAGATAAATCCGGCGGTTGTCCGCAATCATGTTCCTGCCCTTCCTTTCTCCATCCAAAAAGGCGAAGCGTGCGGCACGGGCCGCCTGAATTCGCTTCGCCTTTTCCGGGAGCATCGGCAGTTCGCGCCCGCCCCCTGTTATTCGACCGTTTCGGCCTGCACCGCTCTCGGTTCTTCCGTCTCCGGTTCCAGCGGCTTGCGACCGCGCATCAATCCTTCGGTCAGCTTGCGACCGGTCGGCGTCTGGGCCAGACCTCCCTGCCCCGTCTCGCGGTGTCCGCTCGGCATGGCCGCCCCGACTTCCAGCATGACACTGACCACTTCGTCGGAAGGAATAGCGCTGCGCACGCCGGCAAGCCCCATATCGGCCGCAGCCAGCGCATTGACCGCTCCAAGTCCGTTGCGGACGATGCAGGGAATCTCCACGAGTCCTGCTACCGGATCGCAGATCAGTCCAAGCGTATTCTTGAGCGCGAGGCCTACGGCATGCATCGCCTGTTCGGCGCTGCCGCCGCGCAGTTCGACCATTGCGCCGGCCGCCATTCCGATGGCCGAACCCACTTCCGCCTGGCAGCCGCCTTCGGCTCCGGAAATAAACGAGTTGTTGGCAATCACGTAGCCGATCGCTCCGGCCGCGAACAATCCGTTCACCATATGCTCGTCGCTCCAGCCGAAACGCTCCTGGGAGCTGACGAACACTCCCGGAATGATTCCGCACGAGCCGGCGGTAGGCGTAGCGATAATACGCCCCATCGAAGCATTCACTTCCGATACGGCCAAAGCATACGCCATCGCTCGGGAAGACGGATCGCCGGAAGAAGGCGTTCCGTTCTCGACCAGGTCCAGCACTTTGACCGCATCGCCGCCGCTGAGGCCGCTGCGCGATACATTTTGCTCCGACAATCCGATCCGTACGGCTTCTTTCATTTTTTGGTAATAATCGGCCATCTGCGCGACAATCGTTTCCGGTGAAGCCCCGGTTTCTGCCGCTTGGTCTTCAATCATGACTTCGGCCAACGTTTTGTTCTCCGCGCCGCTGATCTCCGCCAATTCTTTTAAGGTCCGAAATCTCATTGATGCTTCGCCTCCCCGCCGTTCAAATGGATAACCGTAACTTCCTTGACGTCTTCGATCTGGCGCAGTTGGGTAAGCAGCCGCTGATCCGGTACCGAATCGAGTTCCATGACCGTCATCGCTTCGGCGCTGCGGCCTTTGCGGTCGACGCCCATATATCCGATATTCGTATCGCTGGCCCCCAATACCGCCGTAAGCGAAGCGATCACACCCGGTCGGTCGTCGTGCAGGACGACAATCGTCGGATATTCTCCGCTGCAGCGTACGTCGAAACCGTTCATTTCGTGAATCATGACAGTGCCTCCGCCGATCGATGCCCCAAGCACCTGAGCGGTGCGGCCGTTCTCCGCTTTCAATTCAAGCTTTGCCGTATTCGGATGCGGCGCCATGCCGACCCCTTTAACGAAAGTGATCTCGATGCCCAGGCGTTCCGCTTCCTCGAGCGCTTCCGCTACGCGCGCATCGTCGGTCGCGTAACCGAGCAGTCCGCCGGCCAACGCCAGATCCGTCCCGTGTCCCCAATAGGTCTCGGCGAACGATCCGTACAAAGCGATCTTGACACTGGAAGGCTTGGTACCCAGCAGCTGCCTCGCAATCAGTCCGATCCGTACCGCCCCCGCTGTATGTGAGCTAGAAGGACCGACCATGGAAGGTCCAATAATGGAAAACACATTTTTAAAACGCATCTGTAAGCTCTCCCCGCTTCGTCAATAATCAGGATGGGCTGCCTTTTATAAGCATCAGCCGTTCTTCTTCGGATACTTCACCGCTATTTTACCTTGATTTCCGCTATCCGTCGACTACTCTGCTCTGCTTCGACACCGCAGAAAAGCAGCCTTCGTCACCTTTGGATCCGTTTGCCCGTCTGCTATGTTTGTTATATTTATGTGAGCTTTATTCTAATGTCGTCAAAAGGCTGACACGCCAAAAACCGGAAAAAGAGCCTCCCCTGCGTGAGTACCCGCATAGGACATGCTCTTCTCCCGGTTGGCGCAAAACGCCGTTTCCGTCGACTCCCGCAGCCGCATTTCGGTTTAAAAATCGACCAGGCTCAGACTGATCTGCAGGGACTCGTCGACCCGCTTCATCGTTTCTTCGCCAAGCCTTGTAATCCGGTCTGTCAGGCGCTGCTTGTCGATCGTTCGAATCTGTTCGAGCAGGACTACGGAATCGCGATCGAATCCGTGCGTCTTGGCATCGATTTCTACATGGGTCGGCAGCTTTGCTTTCTGAATTTGGGCGGTAATCGCCGCGACGATGACCGTAGGACTGAAGCGGTTGCCGATATCGTTCTGGATCACCAGAACCGGACGCACTCCACCCTGCTCGGACCCCACCACCGGCGACAGGTCCGCAAAAAATACGTCACCGCGTTTTACAAGCAATAGTTACACCCCGCTTACTAAGCGAACCAGAGTGATGTCCGCATCTTCCTCCGCATGAAACGCTTCACAAGCCATCGACAAGTTGATATGGGCCATTTCCATGTAACCCCGCTGCATCGACTCGCGGATATACCGCTTTTTCCGGTCGACCAGATACTGTCTCATTGCCAACCTGATCAGTTCACTGCGATTGGAATTTTCCAAAGCTGCGATTCCATCCACTTCTTGCAGAAGATGATCGGGCAAGCTGATCATCACTCTCTTGGTGCTTTGCAAGTTCGCCACCGTTCTTCCACCCCCATGAGCTTATACCCGTCAACGGTTCCCGCCTGTTTTGGAGCCCGTTCATTCGGGAACTGTTGAAAAAGTGTATATACGATGCGTATATCACCTGTGCTGCCACCCATTATAGCCCACAATCTTTCATTCGTACAGCCCAATTCTTCACACTTCGCTCGGAAGCCTTTGAAAAGAGACCGGATTTTCATGCAAAAGGGGATTGGATTCTGCTGTGACAGCACCGCTGCGGGTGTAAATTCTGGGTATACGGTGAGCAAGCATGCATAACACTTCGTAAGGGATCGTTCCGAGTTTGGCGGCAATTTCGTCCGCGGTAATCATTTCCCCGGACTGGCTGCCGAGCAGGACAACCTCTTCGCCTTCTTGGATATCTTCCGCGTCCGCGAAAGATTTGAGCGACACCATACACTGATCCATACAAATCGTTCCCGTGACCGGGGCTCTGCGGCCCCGAATCAGGACTTCCGCCTTGCCTCCGAGCATGCGCGAGTAACCGTCGGCGTAGCCGAGCGGCAGCGTCGCGATCCGTTCGCCCGCTTCTGCCGTATACAGGGAACCGTAACTGATTCCCATCGGATGCCGAAGCGTCTTGAGGAAGACGGCCCTCGTCTTGAGCGTCAGTACCGGTCTCAGCGAAACCGCATTGTGATTGACTTCGCAGGAAGGATAAATGCCGTACAAAGAAATTCCGATCCGAACCATTTTCGGGGAAAAGCCCGGCGTGTCGATCGCGGCGGCACTGTTGCCGGTATGTATCAACGGAATCTCGATGCCTTCCTGCGCAAGCGTATCCACGGTACCGCGGAATGCTTCGTATTGGAACTGTGTATAGGTCTTGTCGGCTTCATCCGCTCTGGCGAAATGAGTGAACAATCCTTCGACTTCGATCGCATCTGCCTGCAAAGCCTTTTTGACGAAAGCTGCCGCGTCCGGACCGGCCATTTGGCCGAGACGGCCCATGCCGCTGTCGACTTTGATATGGACTTTGAGACGGGATTCCGGCGCAGAACGCTCCAGCAGCCGCGCAGCTTCCAGAACGTCGTCGCTGAACAGCGCAATGGTGATGTCCCGGTCGCGCGCGACGCCCAGTCCTTCGGGCGGCGTATAACCGAGCACCAAAATCGGCATATCTATGCCTGCATCGCGAAGCTCCAACGCCTCGTCCAGAAAAGCCACACTCAAATAATCGGCGCCCAGACGCTCCAGTTCACGGCTGACCTCCACGGCTCCGTGCCCGTAGGCATTGGCTTTGACACAGGCGAGCAGCAGGGTCGAATCCTGTAGATGCAAACGAAAAGCCTCGTAGTTGGCGCGAAGAGCATCCAGATCCACGACGGCTTGAGTAGGACGATACTGCATAGGTAAAACAGCCACCTTTAAACGTAAATTTATTAATTCCAGCGTAAGCTCGGAAAGCGGGGCTGTCAATGCAGCAGACCAGTCCACGAAGCCGAAGAATTGTAAGCAGGAACAAGGCCAGAGACAAAATCCGCCTACAATAAAACCATTACCCGCACCGAGTTTTTTAGAAGCGCCGCCGCTCGGCCGATTTAGGCGGAGCGGTCCGCCTCTGGACAACCGTCAATTCCGGCACACCGGGACTTAAGACTCCCTCGGTACCAAGTCGAAAAGTTGGCCTTCCTCCATCGCATCGATCACCCGATCCAGCCAGCGGTAGTAGCTTTCGGCCTGGCGGATTTTTTCCAGGTCTTTTTGCAGCACCCCCGCCATGAATTCGCTTGTATCGGGCTGCTGCGCCAAACGTTCAATTTCCTTCATCGCACGGCGCAAAGCCTGCATATTACTTTCAACCGCTCTTCTCCATTGGGTAGCAAAATAGTCCGTAAAAGTCTGATACCAGTCATATTCCACTTCATATAAATCTTTTCTGGATCCTTTTTCCCAAACCTTATTGACCATCTTCAGATCGAGCAGGGTGCGTACGCCCGTGCTCATGCTGGTCTTGCTCATCTGCATCTCGCGTCCCATCTCGTCGAGGGTCATCGGTTTATCGGCAAAAAAAAGCAGCCCGTATAGATGGCCGGTCGACAGCGTTACGCCGTACAGCTCCATATTTCGTCCCACGACTTCGATAACGCGCTTGCGAATCCGCTGTACCGCTTCATACTGCTGTTCATTCCACTCGTTCTGGTCCAAGCTCATGCCTGAAACCTCCTTCGGTTCTTTCTCTATAGGGTTCATATAAGATTTCTATTTAATAGTTGAATACATGATTTGTCATTTTTTATTCTAGGAGATGGGTTCTTAATTGTAAAGTTTTCAAAAAACGAGCATAAAGGAGCATTTCCAAGCATTTCACACTATAACTCTGTACAGTTTTTTCTGTATGAACTTAACGTACGGTTTTGAAGGTTGAAAAGAAAATAATGCTTTGTTACACTTTAGGACGTTGGCACCACGCAGCTCGGTTGGTTCCGGAAGCCTGGTTTTTCTTGAAATGCTCTATCGCTTTCGGTCCGTTTGCATCGATCCGTTTGTATACCGGGACAATATCGTCTTACCGAACGTTCTGCCGCTGCGTCGACCGGATGTTCTGCATCAATAAATAGAAGGGGTGAACGAAATGCCGATACTCAGCATTCGAAATGTAAGCAAGTTGTTTGGACCCAACGCCGCCCAGGGAGTGAAGTTACTTGAACAAGGCTACAACAAAGAAAAGCTGGCCAAGGAAAAACAAATCACCGTCGGGGTCAACCAGGTGAACATGGATATCGAGCCGGGCGAAATTTTCGTCATCATGGGGTTGTCGGGCAGCGGCAAATCGACGCTCGTACGCATGTTTAACCGGCTGATCGATCCGACCGCGGGACAGGTTCTCGTACATGGCAAAGACCTTATGAAGATGAATGCGGAGCAGCTGCGCGAAGTACGCCGCAAAACGATCAGTATGGTTTTCCAGAAATTCGCTTTGTTCCCGCACCGCACGGTGATCGAAAATGTGGAATACGGTCTTGAAATTCAAAAAGTGGAAAAGTCGAAACGCTATGCAAAAGCGAAACAATCGCTTGAGCTGGTCGGTCTCAAAGGCTGGGAAGACAAAATGCCGGACGAACTGAGCGGCGGCATGCAGCAGCGCGTCGGGCTTGCCCGTGCACTCGCCAACGATCCGGAAGTGCTGCTGATGGACGAAGCGTTCAGTGCCCTGGATCCGCTGATCCGCCGCGATATGCAGGACGAACTGCTCGATCTGCAGGAAAAAATGAAAAAAACGATTATCTTCATCACGCACGATCTGGACGAAGCGCTTCGGATCGGAGACCGCATTGCCCTGATGCGCGACGGCGAAGTCGTTCAGATCGGTACGCCGGAAGAAATCCTGATCCAGCCGGCCAACCGCTACGTGCAGCGTTTCGTCGAAGACGTGGATCTGTCCAAGGTTCTGACGGCTTCCCATGTCATGCGGCGTCCCGAGACGATCACACCCGACCGAGGTCCCCGCGTCGCTCTCGAATTGATGCGCGAACGTGCGGTATCCAACCTGTTCGTGATCGACCGCGGCAAACGTCTGCTCGGTGCCATTACGGCCGAAGATGCTTCGCGTGCCGTTAGAGAAAAGCTTTCTATTGAAGATATTCTGATTCCCGGATGTCCGGTGTGTCCGCCGGACCGTCTGATCGGCGAAATGTTCGAACTCAGCAGTACGTCTCCGATTCCGATCTCGGTCGTGGATGAAGAAAACCGCTTGATGGGCGTTGTCGTTCGCGGCAGCCTGCTCGGGGCCATGGCCGGAGAAGTGGAAAATGAAGGAGGTTACACTCGTGCCGAATAATATCATCGCCGCCGAAATGCCCAAACTTCCGATCGCGAAGTGGGTAGACTCCGCTGTCGACTGGATGAGTATCCATCTGGAAGGATTGTTCGACGGTATTGCCGTAACGATCGAAGAAATCGTCGAATTCTTCACGAGCGTGTTTACCTTCCCCCATCCTATTCTGTTCATCCTTATTCTGGCCGTGATCGCCTACTTCGCCGGCAAATGGAAGCTGTCGCTGTTCACGGTGCTGGGCTTCCTGCTGATCTGGAACCTCGGCTATTGGGACGCGACCATGAGCACGCTTGCGCTGGTGCTCACCTCCGGCTTCATCTCGATCGTCATCGGGATTCCGATCGGCATCCTGTGTGCAAAAAGCCGGGGCGCTTCAAGCATTATCACCCCTCTGCTCGACTTTATGCAGACCATGCCGGCGTTCGTCTACCTGCTGCCGGCCGTCACCTTCTTCAGCCTCGGCGTCGTACCCGGCGTTATCGCTTCGATCATTTTCGCTATTCCGCCGACGATCCGCCTGACCAATCTGGGGATCAAACAGGTTTCCGGCGAGCTTGTGGAAGCGGCCGACGCGTTCGGTTCCACGGGCGCACAGAAATTGTTCAAAGTGCAGCTGCCGCTGGCTATGCCGACGATCCTTGCCGGAATCAACCAGACGATCATGCTGTCGCTCTCGATGGTCGTTATCGCTTCGATGATCGGCGCCCAGGGAATCGGCGTCGAAGTATACCGCGCCGTGACCCAACTGCATATCGGTCAGGGTTTTGAAGCCGGGCTTGCCGTTGTTGTCCTTGCTATCGTTCTCGACCGTTTGTCGCAAAATATCTTTAAACCTGCTCGAAAAAGGAGAAAAGCCCAATGAAAAAATTTAACTTTGGCATGAAAAAATGGTTCGGAATGACAAGTCTCGCCGCGGTACTCGTATTGGGTGCCTGCTCGTCGGGAGGAGACGCTTCCGGCTCGGACGCTTCGCTCGGCAGTCAGGTCGACCACAAGATTATCGGGATCGATCCGGGTGCGGGCATCATGAATGCTGCGCAGAAAGCCGTTACGGATTATGGCCTCAGCGATTGGACGCTCGTGGAAGGATCCGGCGCGGCCATGACCGCTACACTCGACAAAGCGATCAAGAAAAAAGACCCGATCGTGGTTACCGGCTGGACACCGCACTGGATGTTCTCCAAATACGATCTGAAATACCTGGAAGATCCGAAGAAATCTTTCGGCGAAGCGGAAGAAATTCATACGATCGCCCGTCAGGGACTGGAACAGGATCATCCCGAAGCTTATCAATTCCTGGACAAATTCGAATGGACGGAAGAAGAGATGGGCGAGATCATGATCGCGATCCAAGGCGGCACAACGGCTGAACAAGCAGCCAAGGACTTCGTGAAAGCCCATCCGGAGCGCGTAGCCGAATGGACCGACGGCATCACGCCGGTAAGCGGCGACACGGTCACTCTTGCTTTTGTCGCCTGGGATTCCGAGATCGCAAGCTTCAGCCTCGTGCAGGAGATCATGCAGGACAAACTCGGCTTTACGGTAAAAGGCCTTCAGGTCGAAGCCGGTCCGATGTGGCTGGGCGTTGCCCAAGGCGATGCCGATGCGAGCCTGGCCGCTTGGCTGCCGCTGACGCATGCCGACTATTGGGATAAATATCAAGACAAGATCGAAGATCTCGGCGCCAACATGAAAGGCGTCAAGACCGGATTGGTCGTGCCGGCTTATGTCGAAGCGAACTCGATCGAAGATCTGGTCGATGCCAAGTAAGCTTTTGTTTGAATAAAAAGCAAAAAAACGCGGTTCCCTTGCGGGATCGCGTTTTTCAGTTGGAGAGCCGGACCGCCGAAGACAAAGCCGTCCGGCTCTCCGTCAAAAAAGCAGGCTCAGGCTTTCTGGCCGACTACGCTGAAACGTTCGTTCACATGGTTGGCATTCTCGATCTCGTCCACGACGGCGATCGCGTAATCCGCATAGCTGATATAGCTGTCGCCGGCGGCGTTGACGGTCAGCACTTCGCCGGCGGCTTGATAGCTGCCGGTTCTTGCGCCTTCGGCGTCAAAGAAAGCGGCCGGGCTGAGGAAAGTCCACTGCATGCCTTCGGAGGCCTGCAGGTCCAGCAGATTCTGCCCTTGGCTGGAAGCGGTCGGTTTGAACATGTCCGGGAAATCCGGCGTATCGACCAGGCGGGTCGTCTGCGCTTCGTCCACGAACAGGCTGCCGGCTCCGCCGACCACGATCAGACGGGAAGCGGGGGCGCCTTTGAACGCTTCGATCAAGCTGCGCCCCGCTTCGATATGGCCCGATTCTTGACCCGGAGGCATGCTGATCGCATTCACTACGGCGTCGAAGCTTTTCACATCTTCCGAAGTCAGCTCAAGCACGTTTTTTTGTACGGCGGATACGCCTTCTTCATTGAACTTGGATGCGTCGCGAACAAAAGCGGTCACTTCATGCCCGCGTTGGACAGCTTCTTGGACGATCAACATTCCCGCTTTGCCCGTGGCGCCAATGACTGCAATTTTCATAACAAAAACCTCCAATGATTTAATGTAGCCGGATACGGGAGACCGCCGCTGAATACGTAAAACCCGGCAGGTTTTCTGTACCGATCTATTTGTAACTATTATAGTTACATTAATTTGGGTTTGTCAACGTCCTTTTTGAAAAAGAGCGGGCCGACAAAAAAACAGCCGCCTTTCCGCCCGATCTTCGGGTACGAAATGCGGCTGTTTCTTCTGCAGCGATTGCCGTCACACGGCCGCAGTCAGTTGGTGTCTTTGGGTCCGCGATACAGTGCTTTGCCTTCCAGCACGCGCAGCGGAATCGTCCATTCTTCGTTGTCCGGCATCATATCGAGCGCATCTTCGGCGGCCTGGAGCTTGGCGTCGAGCTGATCGATATAATGCAGCGCGATCGCTTCGGCGGTCTGCGGCTGCACCGGGCTGCCCCACTCGCCTTTATTATGATGGGCGAGAATCATATGCTGCATCAGAATCACTTTTTCCGAAGACGGATCCATCTCAAGCTTGATCGCCGCTTCCGTGACCCAGGTCGAAGCGAGCGCCAAATGTCCCATCAATTTGCCGGTAAAGCTGTATTCGGAGACGACGCCAAGTTCGGCGGTCATTTCTTCCGTCTTGGCGATGTCATGCAAAATGATACCCGCGAGCAGCATGTCCCGATTCAGGAAAGGACGCTGCTTGCAGAGAAATTCCGCCAGTTCCAGCATACGGACCGTGTGGTAAGCGAGACCCGCGTAGAACGCGTGATGCATCGCTTTGGCAGCCGGATAATGCATCAGCTTGTCGCCGACTTTCTCGATGCAGTAATCGACCAGACGGCGCAGATCCGTATCCGAGATTCCGGCGGCCGTCGTCTTGATCGTATAGACCAGATCGTTCGGCGGCACCGGGGCGGAACGGATAAAGTCGGTCAGCGTATACCCGTCTGCCGGATCGGCAGGACGAAGTTTGCTGACTTTGAACTGCGGTTTTTCCCTATATTTCTGCACGACTCCCCGCACTTTGACAAGCATCGGCGCGAAAAACGTTTCTTTGTCCGCGGTACTGACATCCCAGAGCTTGGCCGGGATTTCTCCGCTCGCATCGGCCAGGACGAGATCGAAATAATCTTTGGGCGGCGTGGAATTGGTTTGTTTGAGATCGGCGGACTTCAGCAGGTAAAATCCTACGATGTCATCGCCTTCGACAAATTCTTTGATCGTTTTCATTGCGTTCCTCCATAAGTTGAGTCCCGGGACAACGTGCAGGTTATTCTTTTTGCGTCCCTTTCTTCTATTATATAGGGTTAAGGCACAGGAACGAAATACGAATAGGTGCAGGCAGGCATGATTTTTGCGAAGAAGGCGTATTCAGAGCTTTAAAAAGCTTCGCGGCGGGCGGACTGAAAAATCCCAGGCCGCCGCGCCGCGAAGCCGCGGGTGCAAAGATCGGTTTATCGGATCAATCTGACGGTGCCGCTCTCTGCCGGAATATGGAACGTCGTTCCCCGGGTCTCCGCCAGGAAAGGAATCGCTTCTCCGCTGAGCTCCACCGAAGAAACGGACAGTCCATGCACGGTGAGACGGAACGACCCGTACGTCTCTTCGTACCCGGAATTGCCGAGTTCCAGCTTGATCTCGAGTGCTCCTCCCTGCTCGCTTTGACTGAATCGGTACTCGTTGTAACTTCCGCTGCGGTAATCGAAGCTCTCTCCGTCATCTTGCGTATGGATATATTCGCCCGTACCCGGGTAGACGTCCAGCAGCAGTTCTTTGATCTTCAGCTCGCCCACATACTTCTGATCCGGATAGGCAGGCAGGAACGATCCCCCGCGCACGTAGATCGGGCACACATCGAGCGGCGCTTCCGCCAGAATCACCCGGCCGCCTTCCAGTTTCTCTCCGCTGCGGAAATCGACCCACGACCCTGCCGGCAGATAGACGGCGCGATGCCGCTTGCCCTGTTCGACCACGGGTGCAACCAGCATTCGGCTGCCAAACAGGAACTGGTCGTCGATCTCGTGCACGTTCGCATCTTCCGGGAACTCCAGCACCAGCGGACGCATCGGCGGCAGACCGGTCTGCTCCGCTTCGCGCATCAGATCGTATAGGTACGGCAGCAGGCGGTAGCGCAGCTTCATCGCTTTGCGGTACGCGTCGAGCGTTTCTTCGTTATATGCCCACGGCTCCTGATCGCGCGTCCCGATTGCCGTATGGTTGCGGAACAGCGGGCTGAACGCGCCGACCTGCACCCACCGCGCGAGCAGTTCCGGCGTGCAGTCGTGCGAGAAACCGCCGACGTCGCAGCCGTTGAACGCGAATCCGCTCAGCCCCAGATTGAGCGTCATCGGAATCGACAGCCGCAGATGTTCCCAGAAACTTTGGTTGTCGCCGGTCCATACCGTCGAATACTTCTGCGTCCCCGCATACGCGGCCCGAGTAATAACGAAAGGCCTTTTCCCGCTCGCTTCGAGAATGCCGTCGTACGTCGATTTCGACATCAAATGGCCGTAGACGTTATGAATCTCCCGGTGATCGGCGTCTCGTCCGTCGTTCTTGAAGCGCACGTCGTCCGGCAGCGGTCCGTTGAAGCTCGCCGGTTCGTTCATGTCGTTCCAGATCCCCGCAATGCCGGCGTCGAGCATGATCTTCTGATTGTCCGCCCACCAGCGGCGCACCGGCTCGTCGGAGAAGTCCGGGTAGACGGAATCGCCCGGCCAGACCGCATTGACGTAAGGCACGCCGTCGCGGTCGGTCGCGTAGAACCCTTTTTCCAAGCCTTCTTCATAGATGCCGTAACCGCGGTCTTTTTTGACGCCCGGATCGATGATCGTGACGACCTTGATCCCCATTTCGCCAAGCCGTTTCGTCAGTGCCGCCGGATCGGGGAAGCGTTCGTTGTCCCACGTAAACACGCGGTAGCCGTCCATGTAATCGACATCCAGATGGATCACGTCAAGCGGCAGGTCGTGTTCCCGGAATTTCTCCGCGATCTCGAGCACTCTGGATTCCGGCGCATACGACCATCTCGATTGATGCGCGCCAAGCGTCCACAGCTGCGGAAGCGGCGTGCGGCCGGTCAAAGCGGTGTAGCGCGTCACGACGTTTTTGACATCCGGGCCGTAGATGAAGTAGTAATCCAGGTTGCCGTCGTCGGCGCCGAAGTAATAGTAGTCCGAATTTTCTTTGCCGAGGTCGAAGAACGTTTTGAACGGATTGTCGAAAAAGAGCCCATAGGCCGCCCGCTCCTTCAGCGTGATGAAGAACGGAATGCTTTTGTACAGCGATTTATGGCTCTCGACGTGCGGCGACGGATCGTCCGTATTCCACATTTCGTATTCGTAGCCCCGTTTGTTGAGCGGTCCCGTCTTGTCGCCCAGGCCGTAGAACCGTTCTTCGCCTTCCATGGCTTTGAGGATTTGAATCTTGTGGTGTTCGCTCGTGCGCATCGCGGCGTGGCCTTCTCCTTCCGCGATGCTGACGTTGCCCCGGCGCGGGAACGGATCGCGTTCGCCCCGGTAATCCAGACACAGCGGCGTACCCGCGGCATCGTAGATATCGACTTTGAAATGATCGTAGACGCGCACTTTCAGCTGTTCCGTGGCGATCTCGACGAAGCCGCTCTGCTCGCTGACCCGAATATCGCACGCGGCAAACGCCGGATTCGGCTGCTCGACCGCGCGCGATTCCGGCTCCGGCGTATGCAGCGGCGCAAATACATGGATCACTCCCGGGTTCACAACCTCGATTCGCCCTGTCCCATGCTCGAAATGAAGCTGCACCCGCTGTTCCTGCTTGTCGTAACCTGTTCGTTTACCCCACATTCGTGATTCATCCTCCTTCAGTGCAATCGTTTGCTCTCTAGACTCATTCTCTACATTGACGCAAAATGGAAGCGATGTCAAATAGACGATCGGCAAACGCCGAAACGTGAACCTATCCGGAAAAATTGACAAGACTCTTTCTTATATCGTAGTATTCTAATATAACGATATAGGAGGCTTTATGATGACCGATTTTGCTTTTGCCGACTCCGATCTCCAGAAGTTCGAAGAGCCGGCCAATCTGCTCAAAGCTTTGTCCCATCCGATTCGCCTGTGCATCGTACGCGGGCTGATGCGCAAGAAGAAATGCAACGTTTCCTATATGCAGGAATGCCTGGATCTTCCGCAGTCGACCGTATCGCAGCATCTGCAGAAGCTTCGCAGCGCAGGTATTGTCACCACGGAGCGCAGCGGTCTGGAAGTCAATTATATTCTGGCCGACCGCCGGATCGAAGACATTGTGAATATCTTATTCGGAGAGGAAGACTGCAGGGATGAGTAAAAAAGTACTGATCGTCGGAGGCGTCGCGGGAGGCGCATCGGCTGCCGCACGTCTGCGCCGCTTGGATGAGCACGCCGAGATTGTTCTGTTCGAAAAAGGACCTTATATTTCCTTCGCCAACTGCGGCCTGCCTTATTATATCGGCGGAGCGATCGCAGACCGCGAACGACTGCTGGTGCAGACTCCCGAAGGGATGGCGGGCCGCTTCCGAATCGATGTGCGCACAAAAAGCGAAGTGGTCGCAATCGATCCGCAGCGCCGCACCGTACAGGTAGAGAGCCAGGAACGCGGCCGGTACGAAGAATCGTTCGACGAATTGATCCTGTCACCGGGCGCCAGGCCTCTGGTTCCCGACTTTCCCGGCGCCGACCATCCGTTGATCCATACGGTCCGCAATATTCCCGATATCGACCGGATCAAGGAGAAGGTCCTGGGCGGCAGCCGGTCCGCGATCGTGATCGGCGGCGGATTTATCGGCGTCGAGATGGCGGAGAATCTTAAGGAAGCCGGTCTCGATGTGACACTCATCGAAGGCAATGCCCAGCTGCTCGCGCCTTTTGATCCCGAACTGGCCGCTTCGCTGGCTCAGGAAATGCAGCAGCACGGCGTCAAACTGCTGTTCTCGCAGCGTGTACAGGGGTTCTGCCCCGTCGGCACGGGGATCGGAGTCGACCTGGCCGGAGGACGCACGCTGTCGGCGGATCTGGTCATTCTCGCTATCGGAGTCGTTCCGGATACCCGCTTCCTCCAAGGCAGCGGCATCGAGCTGGGCCCTCGCGGCCATATCGTCGTCAACGAAGCGCTGGAGACGAGCGCCGCGCATATCTATGCCGTCGGCGACGCGATCGAAGTGTCGGATTACGTGCCTGGTACCCGAACGGCAGTGCCGCTGGCCGGTCAGGCCAACAAGCAGGGCCGAATCGCGGCCGACCGGATCGCCGGACTCGACTCCGTTTATAAAGGAACGATGGGCACGTCTGTCATCAAAGTATTCGACATGACGGGAGCTTCGGTCGGCAGCAGCGAAAAAACACTGAAGCGCCTCGGCACCGCCTACCGCAGCGTTATTGTACATCCCTCTTCCCATGCTTCCTATTATCCGGGCGCAAGCGCGATCGCTTTGAAGCTGCTGTTCACTCCGGAAGGCAAAGTGCTCGGCGCCCAGGCCGTCGGATATGAAGGCGTGGAGAAACGGATCGACGATATTGCCGTCGCGATCCATTTCGGCGGGCACGTCCGCGATCTGACCGAACTCGAATTGAGTTACGCCCCTCCCTTTTCTTCGGCCAAAGACCCGGTGAACATGGCCGGTTATGCCGCGGAGAATATCGCCGCCGGACGGGTTCAATCGTTCTCTTACGACCAGCTGTCCGGGCGGCCGGAACATTCCGTTCTGCTGGATGTACGCAGTGAATTGGAACATGCGGGCGGCCACATTCCCGGATCGATCTCTATTCCTGTCGACGAGCTGCGCGGCCGGCTTGGCGAACTGGATCCGTCCCAAGAAATCTGGGCTTACTGCCAGGTCGGCCTGCGCGGGTATACGGCTTCGCAAATTTTGCGGCAGTACGGATTTGACGTTCGCAACCTCAGCGGCGGATACAAGACGTACCGCCAAGCGCAGTTCCAGCCTGAAGCGGTATCGTCCGATCAAGGCCCGGGCCCCGGCGGTCCGGATGACGGCGGAACCGGAAAGCGCAGCGATAAGGACGAAGCTCCCGAGGCAGACACCGCTCCGCTTCTGCTGAATCTGGTGCGGCATTCCTGACGGAGAAATCGTACCGTTTATCCTAAAGTAAAAAACTCCGCTTCTCTACCACGTTCTCCGCTTCGTTCATTCAAGCATTTAATCCTGACTGCGCAGCAAGCATCTGGATGAATAGGTCAGTCTCAGCCTACACCGTGCCCATGTACTCAAAAAGGCTTGGCCTTCTCGATCCGCGGATCGTAGGCCAAACCTTTCTTCATTCCGATAATCCGGGTAACGCCTTACAATCTCCCCAATGACTTTTTTACCGCAGCCCTGACTCTGACGATTCTGTCCGATTGCCAAATACAAGGACTATATAAAGGATCGGGCTGTGCACGGATCAGAATTCCCTTACAATGACCGATTCGCTGGCGGCCGATTCGAAAATCGTTTCGATCAGCGTCAGCACGCGGTGCACTTCGCTGTTGGGTACGGCCGTCGTCGACGTCCCTTCCAATACGGCCACGAAGTTGTCGTAGAAGCTGTCGGACAAATCTTCGACCCGCTCGATCGCAGCGCGAAGCGTCGATTCTTCGGACGGCGGCGCCATCGTCTTGGTCAGTCCTTTGCCGGCCTGGATCGGCTTGGGTTCGACATGTTCGACCTCGCGGTTGCGGGTCACGATCTCGCCGCTCAGGTCCCAATCGCGAATGACGGCCGTTCCTTCGGTTCCTTTTACATACCAGCGGGGCAGCTTGACGAAATTCGTCGTGCCCACTTCGATCACGGCGGTCAGTCCGTCCTTGAACTTAATCGTCGCCGTGAATCCGTCGTCCACTTCGGTGCCCAGAATATAACTCAGTTCGGCATGGACGCTGTGAATCTTGCTGTCCGTAAGCAGAAGCAGTTGGTCGAGCAGATGGACGCCCCAATCGAGCAGCATCCCGCCGCCGTAAGCTTTGAGCTGGCGCCAGTCTCCCGGAATTCCGTTTGCTCCCTGAACGCGCGATTCCAGATGGAAGATGTCGCCGACCTTCTTCTTGTCGAACAGATCTTTGACGATCAGGAAATCTTCATCCCAACGGCGGTTCTGGTGCACGGTAAAGACCCGGTTCGCCTGCTTTGCCGCCTGCAGAATTTCCGTAAGTTCCGCGCTCTCGATCGTAACGGGCTTCTCGCAGATCACATGCTTGCCCGCCTGCAGCGCCCGGATCGAAAGTTCTTTGTGTACATCGTTTGGCGTTGCAATCAGGACAATATCGACTTCGCCGTCTTCCAGCACCGCTTCAAAACTGCCGTATGTTCGGAAGCCGCGGCTGCGTGCCAATTCCATCCGGTATTCGATCGGATCGTACACGCCGTGCACGGCGATTCCGCCCGCTTGTTCCACCAATTGTCCGTGATAGCTGCCCATTCCGCCAAAACCCGCAATCACAAGGCGATACGTTTTGTTATTTTCCATTTTGCCTATCTTCCCTTCCCCCGAACGTGCCGGATACAAGATCGTGTTCCACAAGTTCTAATATATAAGAACGAATCAAGAAAGCGCTAGCACTATTTGATCGTTTTGTGAAACGTTACGAACGAATGGGTCTGTACGCCGCCGACGTTTGACATTTGCCCGGACAATCTTTAAAGTTTAAAAGGAACAGACAACTTCATTGACTCCTGGGATGTTACCATTCGGGCATAACCTGAGCCGACCTGACCTGCGCCTACGCGCAGCCGGGACGGTTCGGGTTTTTTATTTGCTCCGAGCGGCGCCCTCCCTCATTCTTCCCTATCCGAAAGGAGAATCATCATGTCCAATACTCCATTTCCGCAGAGTTTCCTCTGGGGCGGCGCGATCGCGGCGAACCAGGCCGAAGGTGCTTATCTCGAAGGAGGCAAAGGCCTGAGCATCGTCGATCTGCTGCCGACCGGCGCCAAACGCCGCTCGATCATGCAGGGCAGCGTACCGTCGCTGACGCCGCTCGAAGGCGAATTTTATCCGTCGCACGAAGCCATCGGCTTCTATCACCGTTACCGGGAAGACATCGCCCTGTTTGCCGAAATGGGCTTCAAGTGCCTGAGGGTCTCGATCGCCTGGGCGCGCATTTTCCCGACCGGCGAAGAAGAAACTCCGAATGAACAAGGCCTGCGGTTCTACGACGACCTGTTCGACGAACTGCTGAAGCACGGGATCGAGCCGATCGTGACGCTTGCCCATTTCGATGTGCCGGTGAATCTGATCGAAAAATACGGCAGCTGGCGCCATCGCAAACTGGTCGGCTTGTTCGAACGTTACGCCAAAACCGTGCTGGAACGCTACAAATCCAAGGTCAAATACTGGATGACGTTCAACGAGATCAATATGCTGCTGCACCTGCCGTTCCTCGGAGCGGGTCTGACGTTCGAAGAAGGCGACAATGTGGAGCAGATCAAATATCAGGCGGCGCACCACCAGCTGGTCGCAAGCGCTCTGGCCGTCAAAGCCTGCCATGAGATCGCTCCCGGCGCCATGATCGGCTGCATGCTTGCGGCGGGCAGCTTCTATCCGTTCACCTGCAACCCGGAAGACGTCTATCAAGGCATGGAAAAAGACCGCGAATCGTACTTCTTTATCGATGTCCAATCGCGCGGCGAGTATCCCGGTTACGCCAAACGCTTCTTCCGGGACCACAACCTCGCAATCGCCATGGAAGACGGCGACGCCGACCTTCTGCGCGGCCATACGGTCGATTATATCGGCTTCAGCTATTATTCCAGCCGTACGACAAGCACCGATCCGGAAGTAAACAAGAAAATGACCAGCGGGAATGTGTTCGGCTCGGTCGCGAATCCCTATCTGGCCAAGTCCGAATGGGGCTGGACCGTCGATCCGCTCGGGATGCGCATTACGGCCAACCAGCTGCACGACCGCTACCAGAAACCTTTGTTCGTCGTGGAGAACGGATTCGGCGCGCACGACGAAGTCCGGCCGGACGGTTCGATCGACGACGGGTACCGGATCGACTACCTCAAGCGCCACGTAGCCGCGATGGGCGAAGCGATTGAAGACGGCGTGAATATCCTCGGGTACACCTGTTGGGGACCGATCGATATCGTCAGCGCCTCTTCCGGCGAAATGCGCAAGCGCTACGGATACATTTACGTCGATCGCGACAACGAAGGCCGGGGCACCGGCGATCGGTTGAAGAAAAAAAGCTTCGACTGGTACAAAAACGTGATCGCGACAAACGGCGCGGAGCTGTAAGGATCAAAGAAAGCGGCGGAGTCCCCTTAAGGATTCCGTTTGCCGCGCGCCGGCTTGAAAGCGTTGACAAGACTCCACCCTCCCTTTACACTGGATGTAACTAAATCGTTTATCGGGATTGTTACTGTACAGCAGGCAAAACCCGAGTCACGGCCGACTAAGATCCCCAACCGGTTTGGCGGATTCTGCAGCTTTGCCGTGCCTTGGGTTTTTTGCGTTTGATCCGGGGGACAGACAGAGAGTTTGGGGGAATCCGCGTGAAAATAGCCAAAGTCATCAACAACAATGTCGTCAGCGTCTATCAGACGGACGGGACGGAGCTGGTCGTGATGGGCCGGGGAATCGCATTCAAGAAAAAAATCGGCGATCCGGTCGACGAACGCAGCGTCCAGAAAGTGTTTGCGCTCAAAAACCAGCAGACGACCGACAATTTCAAAATGCTGCTGCGCGAAGTGCCGATCGACCTGGTCGTCATGGTGGAAGAGATCATCGATTACGCCAGGCAGACGCTTGGACGCAAACTGAACGAGAATCTCTATGTCTCGCTGACCGACCACGTGAACTTTGCGATCGAACGGCAACGGGAAGGGATCGAGATCAAGAATGCTTTGCTGTGGGAAGTGAAGCAGCTGTACAAAGACGAATTCCGGATCGGGCTTCATCTGCTGGAGCAGATCCGAGAGAAACTCCGGTTGGACCTTCCCGAAGACGAAGCCGCGTTTATTGCGATCCATATCGTCAACGCGGAGATGAACGAAGAAGTCTCGACCACGATGAACATCACCAAGTTTATGCAGCAGATTATCAATATCGTCAAATACCATTTCAAAACGGAGTTCGACGAAGAATCGCTCAGCTACTTCCGCTTTGTCACCCATCTCAAATTTTTCGCCCAGCGGGTATTCAAAGGCACCCATTACGAAAACAACTACGATCACCTGTACGACGTGATCCGTGAAAAACATCCCGAAGCCGCCCGGTGCACCGAGAAAATCCGCAATTTTGTGCTCAAGGAATACAACCATGAACTGACGAACGAAGAAAAGCTGTATCTGACGGTTCACCTGGAACGTGTCGTTAACCGCTAAGCTCCGCAGGCAGGCCCGGACTGTCCGAACCGTCTGCCTGCGTCTGCGTTGGACGAATAGACCTGCCGGAAAATTTTAAATAATCGTAATGTATGCGTTGACAAGTGTATGGAAGCGTTATATTCTAGACACATTCAAACCGAATACCTTTTATCGGGATTGTTACTGGTGAAGCAGGCAAAACCTAAGCTCTGAAAAACAGCGGAATCTTTCTTCTGCTCTTTTTCAAGGCTTAGGTTTTTTGTTTGTCCAAACCGCCTAAAATGTTCATGTTCAGAAAATAGTTGGAGGTGTCCAGACATGAGTCACGAAAAATTGGCACGCGAGATCGTACAGGGCGTCGGCGGCGAAAACAACGTCGTCTCGCTCGTCCACTGCGCTACACGGCTCCGCTTCACGCTGAAAGACAACGCCAAAGCGGACAAAGCCGCCCTCGAGAAAACGGACGGCATCATCACGGTCAAAGAAAGCGGCGGACAATTCCAGGTTGTCGTCGGCAACAAGGTTCCGGAAGTCTACGCCGCCATCGGCGAAGTATCCGGTATTCTGAACGAATCCAAAGACGGAGCCCGTACGAACGACAAAGCGGCGGCCGGCAAAAAAGGATTCGGAGCGCTGATCGACGTCATCTCCAGCATCTTCGCTCCGCTGCTCGGCGTCATGGCCGGCGCGGGTATTCTCAAAGGCCTGCTGCTGATCGCGGACAACTTCGGCTGGCTGCCGAAAACGGACCCGACCTACATCATCTTGTTCGGCGCCGCGGACAGTCTGTTCTACTTCCTGCCGGTCCTGCTCGCCGTGACGACCGCCCGCAAGTTCGGAGGCAATATCTTCACCGCCATGACGATTGCCGGAGCGCTGCTCCTCCCTTCCGTCACCGCGCTGAACGGAGCGGAGTTCGATGTGAATTTCTTCGGGATTCCGGTCGTTATGATGAGCTATTCGTCGACGGTCATCCCGATCATTCTCGCTGTCATCGTCATGAGCAAGCTCGAGAAATTCTTCAACCGCGTTATTCATGAAAGCGTCAAAAATTTCCTGACCCCGATGATCTCGCTCGCGGTCATGGTGCCGCTGACCCTGATCGTCTTCGGTCCGTTCGGCGTTTATGTCGGCAACGGCATCGCCGATGCCCTGCTGGCCGCCTTCTCGTTCAGCCCGCTGATCGCCGGCGCGATTCTCGGCGCAGGCTGGCAGCTGCTTGTCATCTTCGGCGTTCACTGGGGGCTCGTTCCGGTGTTCATCAACAATATCGCGGTATACGGCCGCGACGGTATCAAGCCTGCCGCAACGGCTTCAGTCTTCGCACAGACCGGCGCCGCATTCGGCGTCATGCTCAAGACCAAGAACAAGAAGCTCAAGACGCTGGCCGGTTCCGCCACCTTGTCCGCCTTGTTCGGCATTACCGAACCGGCCGTCTACGGCGTCACCCTGCCGCTGAAACGCCCGTTTATCGCAGGTATTATCGGCGGCGCGGTCGGCGGCGCGATTATCGGCCAGGGCGGCACCGAAGCTTTCGCTTCCGGCGCGCCCGGCCTGCTGACACTGCCGATCTTCTACGGACCGGGCGGCCAGGGCTTCCCGGCACTGATTATCGGGATCACGGCTTCCTTCCTGATCTCCGCTGTTCTGGCTTACCTGCTGGGGTTCAAAGATCCGGTTGAAGAAGGCGACGGCGGCAGAACTTCGGATGCCGTGCCGAAATCCCCGGCAGCGGGCTCCGCGGGGACTGTCCCTTCAACCGCCGGTGCGACAGCCCCGGCCGCTTCCGTCCCGTCCGCGGTCAAGCCTGCCGGCGGCGCCGCGGAAATCGCGCTCAGCCCGCTCAGCGGAACCGTGATTCCGCTGGCGGATGTCCCGGACCCGGCTTTTGCGGCCGAAGCCATGGGCAAAGGCGTGGCGATCGAACCGAGTGTCGGACGGGTCGTCGCTCCGTTCGACGGTACCGTCACCGTCGCATTCAAGAAAAAGCACGCCCTTGCCGTCGTGTCCGACGGCGGTGCCGAGATTCTCGTCCATGTCGGTGTCGATACCGTCAAGCTCGACGGCCTGTACTTCACCTCGCATATCCAGGAAGGCGACCGTGTGACCGCGGGCCAGCTGCTGCTGGAATTCGATATCGAGCAGATCCGCGCTGCCGGTTATCCGACGGTCACCCCGGTTATCGTCACCAACGCATTCGATTACGAAGACGTTCTGCCGCTGCAGCAGGGCCAAATCGCATCCGGCGAAGAACTGCTGGAGACGGTTCCGCTGGGCAGCGCGGACGGGGACACCGCGAGCGGCTCCAAAGCGAGCGCCTAAAATCAAACGTAACTTTTCAAAAAGCGCGTCTTCCTATAAAGCAAAGGAAGACGCGCTTAATTTTTCAATCAAAGAATAGGCATGTTTTCCAGTTTGACGGAAAACCAATCTTTTTCAACTGGATCAATTCTGAATGCTCCTCGATTTCCGCACTTAATTTATCCATAAAAACATTCCATTCAACTTTACAGCCTCTTTGAAATTCAAGCAGATTTTTCACAGTAAGCATGTTTGCAAATAAGGTTTTATTATCGTCAGCCCTGATTTGGGCCTAATTAGTATTCTAAAATCACTTATTCTAGGGCGCACACGATTTCATGAGCTTCATTATTTTAAAAGATTTCATTTGTCTGTACTCGGTTGATAACTCAGGACTTACAGTTGTTTTTTCTTGCATAAAATTAATCCCCAATCCTTTAGAATAATTATTTATTATTTTACTCTAAAGAAACTTATTTAGCATTTTTTATTTTTTTGTACAAAAAAAAGACTCCTCGAGGTCCGCTTTCACAATGTGAAGAGGCGCGAGGAGTTCTTGTACTTACCTAATATATCATTTTAAATTGCACTGCAGCTTTAAATTCATGTTTTTCTTATGCTTACTTCCAGCCACATGATGCAAAATGTCGTGCTTTGCTGCGATCTGGCCATCCGGGGCTATATCGTCGTTTCCGTTGGTCATCCTTACGAATCGAGTGCGGCCGAATTTCCCAACGATTTCAAATCCACGAAAGTCTGAAACCCTATCCGAATCTGGGCCGACGACAATATCTTTATCGCCGACATGCTGGAAAAATTGAACAAGCAAACGCCGGCTTCCCTGTTTGCGGGCAGACTGGATTTGGAAATCGGCATTACCGGCCGCTCCTACGGAGGCTCTGCCGCAAGTCAGGTGTGCCTCGACGATCGGAGATTCGTGTGCGAAATCAATATCGACGCGCCGACCTACTGCAGTTATGGGGACCGGGATCTGCGAAAGCCGTTTATGCTTCTCGGCAGCGAACTGATGAAGCTGTTGGGTAAGCGCGACAAGATGCTGCTGCGCAGAATATTGCAGCCGATTTTTTGGTGTATGTGCGATTTTCCGATCCGAAAAACCCGGACGTTTACGTGCCGGTTTTCGTTTTGCCTGCTGCGTATAATAACTGCCCGTTGATTGCTGGACTTCCTGCTTCCCCTCACTGCTTGGGTACTTTCTGCACACTCATCCCCCGCTCGAATTCATCCGGCGGAACCGGACGTCCGAACAGATATCCCTGAATCTCGTCACAGCCGTTTTCTTCAAGAAAAGCAAGCTGTTCCTCGTTCTCTACGCCTTCGGCGATGACCGTGATCTTCAGATTGTGGGCCATGGCGATAATCGCTTTGACGATATCCCGGTCGCCCGAATCGCTCTCGATATCCCGGACGAAAGACCGGTCGACTTTCAAACGGCTGATCGGCAGCCGCTTGAGGTAATTCAACGAGCTGTAACCGGTCCCAAAATCGTCGATCGAGATTTGGGCACCCAGATCGCGCAGCTGCCGCATTTTGCCGGAAGCGGACTCCACGTCCAGCGTCATGCCTTCCGTGATCTCCAGCTCCAGATACTCCGGCGGATAACCGGTTTCCTGCAAAATGCTTCGAATCATCTCGACCAGCCCCGGCTGCCGGAACTGTCTCGGCGACAGGTTCACCGCCATGATAAACGGCTCGTAGCCGCAGTCGATCCATTTCTTCCCTTGGGTGCAGGCGGTCCGAAGCACCCACTCGCCAATCTGGAGAATAAGCCCCGTCTCTTCGGCAAGCGGAATAAAATCTGCCGGCGAGACCCACTCGCTGTACCCCCGATGCCAGCGCAGCAGGGCTTCCGCGCCGATCCGCCGGATCGGAAAGAGCGAGACCTGCGGTTGGTAGAACAAATAAAGCTCGCCGCGTTCAAGCGATTTGCGCAGGTCGTTTTCGAGCAGAATACGGGCTCCGTCCTGGGCTTCGTTCTGTGGTTTCGAGAGCGCGTACGTATCTTTGCCCGCATCTTTGGCCGCGTACATGGCCGCGTCGGCATTCTGCAGCAGTGCCGACGGATCGGCGCCGTGTTCGGGATACAGACTGATCCCGATACTGGGCGTAATAAAAAGCTCATATCCGCTTACTTCAAACGGACGGACAAACGTATCCAGAATATGCCGGGCTACGCCTTCCGCCTCGGGCACCTGTTCGTCGATCAGCAGCACAACGAACTCGTCGCCTCCCTGCCTCGCCAGAAATTTTTCCGGGCCCAGCGAGTCGCTCAAGCGGCGGGCGATTTCGACCAGCAGGATGTCTCCCGCTCCATGACCCAGAGAATCGTTCACCATTTTGAAACGATCCAGATCGAGATACAACACGGCAAGTTTTGAATCTCCGTTGTGTGCTCTCCGAATCGATTCGCCCAGTTTTTCCTGAAAATAGCGGCGGTTCGGCAGGCCGGTCAAACTGTCGTGATAAGCCATCCGATAAATGATCGTATTGGAGCGGTTCTGTTCAATGGCCAGAATCGCCAAATAACAGGTCCTGCGGGTCAGTTCGATCTCTTTTTCCGTAGGCAGACGTTTTTCTCCATAATACATGGCAAAGGTTCCGAGCACTTCGCCTTCGCTGTCGATCATGGGGAGCGACCAGCTGGCCCGAAGATTATGCTTGAGCGCAATATCCCTGTGCCTTTCCCAAAGTTGGCTTCGCTCGATATCTTCGACGGCGACAATTTCTTTGCGCGAGACGGCCGCCCCGCATGCCCCTCCCCTTTCTCCCGCTTCCATGCCTTCGATCGCCTGCAGATAACTTTCCGGCAGGCTTGGAGCCGCCAAGTTGAACAGCGCTTTGACGTCCTGGTCGTACCGCCGGATCGAACATTTGGCTCCCGTCTGGTATTCGGCCATCCTCAGCAGCTTGTCCAGCGTTTCTTCCAGCGGGGTTGACTTGGCGATCATCTCCAGGACGCGGCTCTGCGCATCGAGAATCTGAACGGCTTGGGCCTGCTCCGTGACGTCCTGCGAAATACCGAGAATACCGACCACCGTTCCGTTTGTGAGAATAGGGACTGCTTTCGCATGAACCATCACCAAACCGCCCGGTTTCGAGCGGAACGAAAGATCGATCTCTTCGGGATGATGCTCTGTCAGCACGGTTCGAAGCTTTCTTCTTGCTATCGGCACATCTTCAGGCAGAAGAAATTCACTGAATTTTACCTGCTGCAGTTCCTGCGCACTGTAGCCGCTTACCCGCTCTGCGCTTGGATTAAGTTCTACAATCCGTCCATCGGCGTCCAGCAGGAAGACAGCGTCGCTGCTGTAAGCGTACAAAGAGCGGTATAGCTGCTTCGTTTCTCGCGAAATCGGGCTTCGAGGCTGTTGGGATCCGTTTCTTTCTGTTCCGCTCATCGGCATCTACCTTTCGCTTTCCTTCTCTATCTCAATACCTTTATTTGATCGGGTTGTAACATCATTTTTCAGAAATGGATCTTTAGGGGACCGTTCTCTTCTATAACTATAGCGGACTTTGGCTTAAATAAAAGTTAACTTTTTCGAACACCAAAAAAGCCTTCCTCCGTTTTAACTTCGGAAAAAGGCTTTTCTTTTACTCGAGAATCAGGACGCCGTAAGCCGGAATCTCGCCCGCCCCTTCAATCTTTGTTCCGCTCAGCAGGTCGTTACGCGGTTCGCTCAGCACAATGCTTGCGGCATCGGCTCCGTAATTAAGCAGGAAGACATAACTTCCTTGTCCATTGGCCCGGATTCCGATCTCGACCTGCTCCGACACGGTCAGCCAGTCTGCGGTCGGTGCCTGAATGTTGAGCAGATCGAGGATCGTGTCCACGACCGGTTCGCTGAAGGCGGCTCCGTAATACCACGCTTCGCCCCGCCCTTGTCTGCGCTTTGTCAAAGCGGGCCGACCCGCGTAATAGTCTTCCGCGTATTCCGCCATCACTTCCACCGCCGGATCTTCCACATTCAAAATATCGTTGAAATCTTCCGCAAAAGTTTCTCTGGATTCACCGTTTTTCGTCCAGCGCAGCGCCGGGGCTTGGACTGTGCCTTTGATCAATGTGAAGTCTTCCACCGTAATGCCGCACAGCTGCGCAGCCGGTCCCGGAAAAGGCTGCATCCGGCAGTGTCCGCGTTCGTCTTTGTACCCGGTCCGGGCACCGAAGATCAGCTTGCCGCCGCCTTCGACATAAGCCGTTAACAGCTCGGCCGTCTGCTCTGTCAGAATCGCGGCATGGGGATAAACCAGCAGCTCATACCGACTCAGCCGCTCCAGTTCCTCGCCGGATTCCCGGCGAAGGTACACCATATCTGCCGGAATATGCCGATACTGCAGCTGCTTGTACCAGGCATTGGTGCTGCGGGCGGTCAGCGGTCCGTGCCAGACATCGAACTCGCCGTCCCACTCATTGTCGTAATCGCGCAGGATCGCCACTTTTGCCTGATACGTGCTTCCCGCTATTTTTGCTCCGACCGCCGCGAATTCCCGTCCGACCTGCGCCGCTTCGCGTACTCTCCGGTTGGGGCGATTATGGTAATCGTTTAGGCCGTGCCAATAGATTTCCGTGCCGACCGTCGCCGTGCGCCAGCGGAAATACATGACCCGATCGGCGCCGTGCAGCACCGATTGGTATGTCCACAGCCGCATCTGTCCCGGGCGCGGAGAAGGCATATCGATCCGGTTTACCCAACCGCCCGGCCCCGCCTGCTGCTCCATGATGCAGAAGTTCGGCGAGACGTCGCGCACGGCGCTGAGATTGAGGCTCCATTTGCGGTCGAGCAGCGGCTTCTCGTCGGCACTCGGAAAGATCGTCGAGAACTGCGGATACGAATCGTACGAGAAATAGTCCAACAGTTGGTCCGTCAGCGCATGACTGTCCAGATGCCCGAACATGCCGTTGGTCGTGACCTCATGCTGCGGCGCGACCTCGCGCAAAATGTCGGCCTGGATCTGGGCGAATTCCAGCACGCTGTCCGAAATAAACCGCTTCCCGTCCAGCGCCAGATGCGGATTGGGCGAATCGGCGACGGTCGGGCGCGGCAGATAGACCTGTTCCCAATCGGTATAAGTCTGACTCCAGACCACCGTTCCCCAAGCTTCGTTCAAAGCTTCCAGCGTGGCATACTTGCGCTGTGCCCATCGGCGGAACGCCGCATGGTCGGCTTCGGCATGGAAGACGCTGGTCTCGCAGTTGAATTCGTTGTCGAGCTGCCAGCCGACAATCGCCGGATGATCTTTGAAATGCTCGGCCATTTCCCGGGTAATGATGGCGCAGAGTTCCCGGTACTTGGGACTGTTATAGTTGTAGTGTCGGCGCATGCCATGGCGGTATATCGTCCCGTCCTGGGCGGCATTCAGCACTTCGGGATACTTGTGCGTCAGCCAGGCGGGCGGCGTTGCCGTAGGCGTTCCCATAATCACTTTGAGTCCGTGCCGATGCGCGGCATCCAGGGCCCGGTCGAACAGTCCGAACTCGAACACGCCTTCTTCCGGTTCGAACAGCGCCCATGCGAATTCGCCGACGCGGATCGTAGACATCTTCAATTCGCGCATCCGCTTGAAGTCGTCTTCCCACAGCTCTTCCTTCCAATGTTCCGGATAATAGCATACACCCAGTTCCAACTGTTTGAGATGAATCGATTTGCCCATAGAGATCTGCCTCCGTTTTCGTTGTCGAATACCGATCCTGCCCGGATCGACTTGCGTCATCCGCCTGCGGCGATTGGCCGATTCCGGGCGATGGCTCCTGTCTGTATTGTAAGCGGGTTCGGTTCGATCCGATATAACGGGTTCTTGCGCAGATATCACTTTTTTGCGATTCCGAATGTTCATAAACCTTATTCAAGTGATACAATTTCGTCACGTATAGCAATTATTTCTTCTTCCAAAGGAGTCCGACCATGCAGGAACATCTTTTCTTCCCTACGCCTTCTTCCCCTCATCTGCTCTGTTATCCGGACTTTACCGGCGGTTACAGAGCTCATCCGTCGCATGCGGTCGATCGGCCGGCGCGAAGCGGCGACCTGCAGCTGAACCGTCTGTACAATCTGCATCTGGTGCAGGGCGGCAGAGGCTCCGTTTGGTCCGGCGGCGATGTATTCGAGCTGGGTGCGGGCAGCGGATTTTTGTACGGACCCGGATTGGCCCAACGTTATGCCTCGAGTTTCGCCGATCCATGGGATATCCGCTGGATCCACTTTTCCTGCCTTGCGGCGGATCGGCTGCTCGGTGCCCGGGGATTAAGCGAACCCTGGCTGTTTCGGATGTCCGACCCGTCCGGCGCTTATGCCTGCATGGAAGAACTGCTGGAACTCGGACGGTCTTTCGATCCTAACCGGGAAGCGGAAGCTTCGGCGCGCCTGTATGAACTGCTGCTGCATCTCGTCAACCGGGCTTCTCCGCTTGCAATGCCCAGCGACCCGTCGATTCCCGGAATCCATGCGGCCGCCGAGTGGATCCGCAGCCGCTGCACCGACGCCTCGCTGTCGATGAGCGAAGTCGCCGCCGAAACGGGATACAGCGTGCCTTACTTCAGCCGCAAATTCCACCAGCTTATGGGCCGCACCCCAAGCGCGTACCTGCTGGAGTCGAGAGTCCTGCATGCCAAACATCTGCTGGTCGCCTCCTCGCTCACGGTTAGAGAAATCGCGGCCGCTTCCGGATTTTCGCAGAGCAGCTACTTTATTCAGTGTTTCCGCAAACTGGAGCAGACGACCCCCGAGCGGTTTCGGCTGAGCCGGAGAGCTTGAGGAGGAGATGTCACTCTGTAAAATAATACCCCTGCTTCAATTCGTCCAGCAGCCCTGGCTGCGCCGCTGTCCAGCCCAACCGTTTCTGCGTCAGCGCACCGGATACCGGATTGTCGGCGGCCGCAAACGAACCGAGCCAACCGAAATGGGCCGCTGCCTGATCCGCGCCAAGCGATCGGACGGGCAGATTTCCCTGCCGGCCGATCGCTTCCGCTATTTGTGCAAAAGGCAGCCCTTCTTCCGCAATCGCGTGGAACCGGGCACCCGTATTTCCCTGTTCAACGGCCATCCGGAACAATCGGGCCGCATCGAGCCGGTGCACGGCAGGCCAGCGGTTGGTCCCTTTGTCGATATAAGCGGAAGCTTGGCGAGTCCGGGCAATCCGAATCAAGGAAGGCAGCAGCCCTCCCCGGTCCCCCTGTCCGTACACGATCGGCGGCAGCCGCACCAGGGAAGCCCTTACCCCCTGCTCGGCCTGCGCCAACAGCGCTTTTTCCGATACGACGCGCCCGCCCCCGACCGATTCCGGATCACCGCCGTCTTCTTCGGTTCCCAATCTGCCGGGGCCGAGCGTCATTGTCGGCATGGCAATGACGAGCGCTCCCTGCCGGTCCGACAGCGCTGCTCCGAACGTTTCGATGGCGCGCCGATCGGCCCCGGTCGCAGCCGCCATGAATCTCGCCGCTGCTTTGCGGGGATTTCCCCCAAGCGCGATACGCAGCCGCGTCGGCAGACCGGCATGCGAGAACTTATGAAAAAAAGCCGTATGCACAACGGCATCCGCTCTGTCCGCCGCCGTCCGCAACAGCCTTGTATCCTCGACCGATCCCCGAACGGCCGCGGCTCCGATTGCGTTCAGATGCTCGGCCGCCTCCCGGGAACGCACCAGTCCGATTACCTCGTGGCCGTGCCCGACCAGCTCTTCAACGACGGCCGATCCGATAAATCCGCTTGCTCCCGTTACCACAATACGCATCGTATTTCCTCCTTGTCGAACAAAGACTTTTCGGTTGAACCGCTTCATTCTCTGCCCAGTATAGAAGGAAACCCGTGCGAAAGTTTGACTGTTCCAAGCCTCTTATTGCCCGATTCGACGCTTGTATCCCCAGAGGAGACCGCAGCCGGGCTTCACCTCGCAAAAAGACCTGACGCACGAAGGCGGCAGGTCTTACTGTTTCAGGCCGAAGATACTCAAGAAGAACCCAGACGCTTCCACTTGGCAAGATCCCGGCTCGGCGGGTTCCCGAAAAACCGGCTGTAATCGCGGCTAAACTGCGAGTCGCTGACATAACCGACCAACCGGCAGGCCCGGGTGGCGTCTTCCTGTTCGCCGGACAGCATCAGCCGCCGGGCTTCCTGAAGCCGGAGCGCTTTCTGATACTGCAGCGGACTCATGGCCGTCACCGATTTGAAATGCTCTCGGAACGACGATTCGCTCAGATGGACCCGATCCGCCAATTCGGCAATTTTGAACGATTCGGCAAAATGGGTCCGCAGCCACTCGATCGCTTTGGCGACCCGCTGTACGCTGGATCCCGCCAATACGGTCTCGGCCACATACACGCCAACCGAACTGCGCAGCAGCCGGATAAAAATCTCGTCTTCGGCAAGGGACACCAGCAGACCGTCATCTTCGGAATCGTCCAGGCAGGCGACCAAGCGCGATATGGCGGCGATCAGTGCCGGTTCGGCTTCCAGTACGTAGCTGGCTCTGCGTTTTTCGACTGCAGGCAGTCCGTTCGGATATACTTTTGGAACCAGCGCGGCAATCTTTTGCGGATCGAGATACACCCCTACCCCCAGAAAAGGTTCGGAAGGACTTGCCTGCACCGTCCGGATAGCTACCGGCAGCGCTACCGGAGCGATCAGCAGCCTTGCACCCGAGTATTCCGAAACTTCTTCGCCAATCCTGATCGTCTTGCTGCCCTGCGCCGCGAGCCCTACCGTCGGCCAATACATCGTATGCTTCTCTTCGGAAGGTTGGGGCCGGGAATACCGGTTAAGATAGAGCCCGGGAATCCGTGCCGCGGTCGTACCGTCCTGCGTGAGATGTACATCGACCAATCGTGCCAAACGGGACGTCTCTTCCTGAAGCTGTGCCGACATAGATTCGTATAATCGGTTCATGACGCGGTATACAGCTCCTATAAGATCAATTTGATTTGTTTCTCCTTTAATTCTTTTTCCAAAAAAAGACGAATCTAACTGGAAAATTGTTTCCTTTTGCCGGATTTGTGGTATGTATACATAGTCATTATGATTGCAGGAGGAGAATATGGCTTTGATTAATCTAAATCAGGCAATTCAAATTTCGTTACCCGTCCGATTACATGCGGTCAGCGGCGAATTTTATGAAGGAGTTTGCACCCGGAACCCCAAAAACTCGTCGTTGTTCGATATCCATATCGATGAAGAAATCGTCACCCTGCCCCAATGGGCGGTCAAACGGATCTGGAGAAAGAAAATCACGTAAATAGTGCCCGGGCAGACAGCAAGACGATGCCTCTGCGGGCACTTTTTTTATGTTTAAATCCTCGTATATCCCTATCAAAAACAGGCCGCTTGAAGAGGAAAACCTCTCCAAGCGGCCTGCGTTAAATAAAAGTTAAATTCGGATAAATCGGTCGGCCGGAGCCGGATGAAGCCGGGGCTGAAGGCCCTTGCTTACATCATGCCGCCCATTCCGCCCATGCCGCCCATATCCGGAGCCGCAGCGCCGGCAGGTTCTGGCTTGTCGGCGATGACGGATTCCGTTGTCAGGAACATAGCCGCTACGGAAGCCGCGTTTTGCAGAGCGGAACGCGTCACTTTCGCAGGATCGACGATCCCCGCTTCGAACATGTTGACCCATTCGCCGGTAGCGGCGTTGTAGCCAATGCCCACTTCTTCTTTTTTGAGACGGTCCACGATTACGGAACCTTCTTCGCCGGCGTTAGCCGCGATCGTACGGATCGGTTCTTCCAGAGCGCGCAGAACGATGTTGACGCCCGTTCTTTCGTCGCCGGTTACCGTCAGAGCCGCTACGGCTTTGTATACGTTAACCAGGGCCGTGCCGCCGCCGGATACGATACCTTCTTCAACGGCTGCGCGAGTCGCGTTCAGCGCGTCTTCGATACGCAGTTTGCGTTCTTTCAGTTCGGTTTCCGTTGCCGCGCCCACTTTGACAACCGCTACGCCGCCGGCAAGTTTAGCCAGACGCTCCTGCAGTTTTTCTTTGTCGAACTCGGAAGTCGTTTCTTCCAGCTGCGAACGAATTTGGTTCACGCGAGCGTCGATGTCGGTCTTCACGCCGGCACCGTCCACGATCGTCGTGTTTTCTTTCGTTACGCGAACCTGGCGAGCCGAACCCAACTGCTCGATCGTCGTCGCTTTCAGTTCCAGACCGAGCTTCTCGGTGATCACTTGTCCACCGGTCAGAGCGGCGATATCCTGCAGCATCGCTTCGCGGCGGTCGCCGAAGCCCGGAGCTTTGACGGCAACCGCGTTGAATGTTCCGCGCAGTTTGTTCAGGACCAGCATAGGAAGCGCTTCGCCTTCGATATCTTCAGCCACGATCACGAGAGCGCGACCCTGCTGAACGATTTTCTCGAGCAGCGGCAGAATTTCCTGCGTGGTGCTGATTTTTTTGTCGGTAATCAGGATGTAAGGGTTGTCGAGAACCGCTTCCATCTTGTCCGTGTCGGTAATCATGTAAGGGGAAATGTAGCCGCGGTCGAACTGCATGCCTTCCACGACTTCCAGTTCGGTTGCGAATCCGCGGGATTCTTCAACGGTGATCACGCCGTCTTTGCCCACTTTTTCCATCGCTTCGGCGATCAGTTCGCCGACTTCCTCGTCGGCTGCGGAGATTGCCGCAACCTGAGCGATCGACTGTTTGCCTTCGATAGGCTTCGCGATATTTTGCAGTTCGAGAACCGCGGCTTTGACCGCTTTGTCGATCCCTTTGCGGATAACCATAGGGTTCGCACCTGCCGTTACGTTCTTCAGACCTTCGCGGATCATCGCTTGAGCCAGAACGGTAGCGGTCGTCGTGCCGTCGCCGGCTACGTCGTTCGTTTTCGTTGCGACTTCTTTGACGAGCTGGGCGCCCATGTTTTCAAAAGCGTCTTCCAGTTCGATTTCCTTCGCGATCGTTACGCCGTCGTTCGTGATCAGCGGGCTGCCGAATTTTTTCTCCAGCACCACGTTGCGTCCTTTAGGACCGAGCGTTACTTTTACCGCATTTGCAAGTGCATCTACGCCGCGAAGCATCGAGCGACGGGCTTCTTCTCCGAACAGAATTTCTTTAGCCATTGTCGAATAACCTCCCTGGGATATGGAATTGCGATTTTTCGTTCAAAAACGTATGTGTAAGGGGACACTTAAGCCAGAATGGCGTGAATGTCGCTTTCTTTCATAATCAGATACTCTTTGCCTTCGTATTTCACTTCGGTGCCTGCATATTTCGAGAACAGGACAACGTCGCCTTCCTTCACTTCGAGCGGAGTACGGACGCCGTCTTTCAGGGTCCCGCTGCCTACGGCAATAACTTTGCCTTCCTGCGGCTTTTCTTTCGAAGCGTCCGGAAGCACGATACCGAACGAAGTCGTTTCCTCCTGCTGAATCGGTTCTACGAGTACGCGTTCACCCAACGGTTTGATCATGAAAAATAGCCTCCTTGTAAAGGTAGATTGATAAGCCTCAAAATTTCTTCGTTAGCACTCGACGACGTCTAGTGCTAACAGCCAAGTCTTATATTACTAGTCTCTGCGCAAAATTTCAAGTCCCCCCTCACAAAAAAAGACACCCCGCTCTCCAGGGTCGCCTTTCCTGTGTGCCGTCCGCGCCGGATCGGCCAAGGTCTCCCGAAGCCGCCGCGATCCGGCGGCGCTGCGGGTCTTGCGTCTACTGCCGGTACTGCCCCGTCACCATCAGCAGCGCTTCCGGCAGTTGATCCATGATCGCCGCCAAATTCTCGTGTACGCCTTTGGGCGTGCCCGGCAGATTGACGATCAGCGAACGGCCCCGTATTCCGCAGATGCCGCGAAACAGCATGGCTGCCCGATTCTTCTGCATGACATTCATCCGCATCGCTTCGGCCATCCCCGGTACTTCCCGCTCGATGACGCGCTTGGTCGCTTCCGGCGTCACATCCCGGTTCGCAAGCTCGGTTCCTCCGGTCGTCAGCACAAGATCCGCCTGGAAATAATCCGTCATTTCGATCAATGCCGCAACGATCTCGTCCGATTCATCGGGCACGATCCGGTACTCGATAATTTCTCCGCCTACTTCTTCTTCCACCAGCTCCCGGATCACCTGCGCGCTCGTATCCTCCCGCTCGCCCCGTGCTCCCTTGTCGCTGGCTGTCAAGATTGCCACTTTCCACAGCATGAGGTCACCTCTTCTCATCCATCGCTCTTCTTGCTTTCCGTTCCCCATCTATACGGCCGAAGCCGCTTCTTCAGGCACGGCCCGTTATATTCGTCATGCCCGCCGGCACGATCAGAAGATCCAGCAGGAAGTCGTGCGGTTCCATCGGCACTTGATCCACAACCTGCCCGTCAAAAGCGAGCGCCCACAGCTCCGGCTTGGCTCCGGCAGCGCCGAAGCGTTCCAGGAGCCGGTCGTAGAAGCCGCCTCCGTAACCGATTCGTCCTCCCGCGGGATCGAATGCCAATCCGGGAACGAGCACGACATCGATTCCGCCCAGCCTGTTTTCCGGCCATTCGGGAAGATCGGCGGCCGGCTCGGGAATTCCCCAACTGCCGGGAACTTCGTCCTGCGCCCGCCGGATCTCCAAAAGCCGCATGCGGCGCGAAGTCTTGTCGATCCGCGGCGCCAGTACGATATCCCCGTGCCGTCGGCAGTCTTGAAGCAGAGGACGCAGGTCCAGCTCTCCCCGATAAGGCAGATAACCGAGCAGCACGAGGGGTTGGCCTTTGCGTCTGCGCAGGACTTCCAGGCGATCCGCCGCCATCCGGCAGACGAAGGCGGATTGCTGCGCGCGCAGCGATTCGGACAAATCCGCTCTCACCTGTTCCATACGGCGCCGAAACGCCGCCTTATCCGGTAAAGGTTCGATAGCGCTCGCCTCCCGCATTCTCTTCTGTTCTCTTTTTTGTTCTCACATGCTCAAGTTTATCATTGTTTTGCGCAAATAACCACCGCCGGGAAGGTCCCGCGAAGCCTTGATCCGGCTTTTCCGGGGAAAATAGGGCCTGCTGTTTGGACGGGGATTTGGACTTTTGGGAACGAACCCCCGAATTTATGCAGCCTCTCTTTGGTTTTTCGCCGATTCTACGGTAAAATAAAGTGATCTTAGACTATTTCAACAGCACGGAGGACTCTGAATTATGCTGCTTCAAGCAACGGGAATCGCAAAAAGATACGGCGTCCAGAGCATTCTGGAAGGCATTACCTTTCAAATCCTGGAACGCGAACGAATCGGACTCGTCGGAGTCAACGGGGCGGGCAAGTCGACGCTGCTGAAGATTCTGGCCGGCGAGATGTCCCACGACGAAGGTCAAATCTTCAAAAACAAAGAAACGACGATCGGCTACCTTGCCCAAAACAGCGGGCTGCAGTCGGAGCGGACTATCCAGGAAGAAATGCTGGACGTGTTTGCCGACCTGCTCGATGCCGAACGGGAGATCCGCGAGATGGAACTCGAGATCACCGAAGGCTCCTCGCATTCCGAACAGGACAAAGCCTATCAGGATCTGCTGAACCGCTATGCGGTGCGTTCGGACTGGTTCCGCGACCACGGCGGTTACGAGATCGGCACCAAGATCCGCAGCGTCCTGCACGGGATGGGCTTCGGCAGTTTCGATCCTTCCACGGTCGTGTCCACGCTCAGCGGCGGACAGCGGACCCGTCTGGCCCTGGCCAAAATGCTGCTTCAAGCTCCGGATCTGCTCATGCTCGACGAACCGACCAACCATCTGGATATCGAGACCCTGACCTGGCTGGAAGATTATCTGCGCGGTTATGACGGCGGGCTGCTGATCGTTTCCCACGACCGCTACTTCCTCGACAAAACGGTCACGGCGATCGTGGAGATCGAACGCCACCGGGCGCGCCGCTATACGGGCAATTACAGCCGCTACACCGAGCTCAAGGCCGCCGAGTACGAAGCCGACATGAAACAATACGAGAAGCAGCAGGGCGAAATCGCGAAGATGGAAACGTTTATTCAGCAGAATATCGTTCGGGCCTCGACGACCAAGCGTGCGCAGAGCCGGCGCAAAGCGCTGGAGAAAATGGATCGGCTGGATCGGCCGGCCGGCGATCTGAAACGGGCCAACTTCTCGTTCCAGGCCGCTTACACCTCGGGCAAAGACGTCCTGAATGTAGACGGCGTATCCGCCTCTTACGACGGCGCCAACAAGTTGTTCCGCGATGCGTCGTTTTCTCTGTCCCGCGGCGAAACGGTAGCGCTGATCGGACCCAACGGCGTCGGCAAGTCCACCATGCTCAAAGCGCTGATCGGCCGGCTCAAGCCGGACGAAGGACGCATCACCTGGGGAGCCAAAGTCCAAATCGGGTACTACGACCAGCAGCAGGACACGCTCAATCCGCAGAACACCGTGTTGGAAGAATTGTGGAGCGCGTACCCGCATATGGAAGAAGCCCGCATCCGGACGGTGCTCGGCAGTTTCCTGTTCAGCGGAGAAGACGTGCTCAAGAGAATCTCCGCACTCAGCGGCGGCGAGAAAGCGCGGGTGCTGCTCTCCAAGCTGATGCTGCTCGAAGCCAATACGCTTATTCTCGACGAACCGACCAACCATTTGGATCTGTACAGCAAAGAAGTGCTCGAATCGGCATTGATCGATTTCGACGGGACCCTGCTGTTCATTTCCCACGACCGCTATTTCCTCAACAAAATGGCCGAGCGCGTGATCGAGTTGGGTCCAAGCGGCATTACCGGCTATTTGGGCAACTACGACGACTACGTCGAGAAGAAGCAGGAACTCGAAGAGATCGCGCGCGAGAATGCGGTCCTTGGCTCGGCGCGCAGCAAATCTTCGGCTTCCGTCCAGGCGGGCGAGACCGAAGAATCCAAAAATGCCCAGGTCGCTTTTGAAGAAAGCAAACAGGCCAAACGAGAAGAACGCAGCCGGCAGCGCCGGATGGAACAGCTCGAGACGCTGATTGCGGAACTCGAAAGCTCGGTTGCCGCTCTTGAACTGGAGTTGACACTTCCGGAAATTTACGAAGACTATATGGCGATCCAGGAACGGCAAAATGCGATTGATACGAACAAAACCCAGCTTGCCTCGGCCTACGAAGAATGGGAAACGCTCGCTGCGGAATAATTTTTTTGTCAAGTGAACATTTTGATCTATCCCCGTTATCCACTGCGTTATCCACAGTTTTATCACGTGTTTCGCCTACTAACCGGCCTTTATGGCCGGTTTTTTGCTTTCCAAACCGCCACTTTCACCTTGAAACCAATTTTATCCACTTTGTTATGCACATTATCCACAGATTTCGCTTTTCCTTTTTGAAAAACATATCCCCTTTTACATAAAATTCGAAGCAGGCATTCCGCGCGGGTTGAGCCTACTTGTCCACAACGATAAGGGGATATGTGGATAAGATTATTCAGGGATTGACAAGGGCAGGTTAAGCGTGAGTAAAAATAGGCAGGGCCGACTTCTACATTTTACACAGCTTTACAAAAGTCCGAATCCCGTTGATGTCAAAAAAGCTTCTCTCTACACAAAAAGAGCCTCTTCCGGTATGGAAGAAGCCCTCTTGCGCGCACGGCCGATTTGCAGACATCACCCGTATCCGTCATCCGGACATACGCTTTGCGCTTTACCGGGCAGCCGATTCTCCGACCGACCAGTTTTCCAGCGACATGCCCGGCTCTCCTTTAATAAAAAGATCGCTGATTTCGCCGCGCGTCCATTTCACGTAAGCGGCGGCGCCGATCATCGCGGCATTGTCCGTGCAGTACTTCAGCGGCGGGATCGCCAGCGGAATATTTTCTGCCGCGCAGCGCGCGGTCAGTTCGCTTCGCAGGCCGCCGTTCGCCGCCACACCGCCGCACAGCAGCAGCTGCTTCGCACCGAATTCATGCACGGCACGAATCGCCTTGGCGACCAGCACTTCCACGACGGATTCCTGGAATCCGCGCGCGATTGCGCCCGTATCGACTTCCTGTCCTTTCATCCGGCTCTGGTTAACCAGATTCAGCACCGCGGATTTGAGTCCGCTCAGGCTGAAATCGTACGAGCCTTCTTCCAGCCACACCCGGGGCAGCGCGGCAGCCGTATCGGCGGCCTGCGCCGCTTTGTCGACGTACGGACCTCCCGGATACGGGAAGCCGAGCGAACGCGCTACTTTGTCGTAGGCTTCACCCACGGCGTCGTCGCGCGTTTGCCCGACAACCTCGAACCGCCCTTCGCTCTCCATTCGCACGATCTCGGTATGGCCGCCGGAGACGACGAGTGCGATCGACGGATATTGAATCTCATCCGTCAGTTGGTTGGCATGGATATGCCCGGCGATATGATGCGTACCGATCAACGGCTTGTCGAGTGCAAAAGCCAGCGCTTTGGCGGCCATAATCCCGACCAGAAGCGCCCCGACAAGCCCGGGACCTTCCGTTACGGCAATCGCCGTCAATTCGCGTGCTTCAAGCCCCGATTCCTCGATCGCCTGCTCCATCAAGCGCGTGATGCACTCGACGTGCTGGCGCGAAGCCACTTCGGGGACAACGCCGCCGAACGCTTTGTGCGTCTCGATCTGGCTGGCGACCAGATTCACGAGCACTTCCTGTCCGTTTTTGACAATCGCGACGGACGTTTCGTCGCAGCTGGTCTCCACCGCCAAGATATACGTACCTTCGCGCGTCTTGCCCTGCGCTTCCTGCTGCAGTTCCTTATCCATTCCCGTTACACGCTTCCTTCCGTATTCCCCGCCGCTCTGGAACGGTCTTTCAGGTCTATCCACATAATGACGGCATCTTCGTTATTGTCGGAATAATAGCCTTTGCGGACCCCGATTTCGCGGAATCCCATCTTGACGTACAACCGGCGGGCGACTTCGTTGCTGACCCGCACTTCCAGCGTCGCTCTTTCCAGACCGAGCGATTCCGCCATGCCGAGCAGCTCGTCCAGCAGACGGGCACCCAATTTGCGTCCGCGATAAGCGGTACGTACCGCAATATTCGTAATATGCGCTTCGTCCATAACCGTCCACATTCCCGCGTAACCGGCCGCTTCGCCGTCCAATTCCATAATGAGGTAGCGCGCGAAATGATTGATCGTCATCTCGCTGCGAAAGGCCTGCTCGGTCCAGGGCAGCGAAAACGATTCGTGTTCGATCACCATAACATCCGGGATATCTTCGAGCCCCATGGTTCGAAAATGAACGGACGGTTCGCCCGAAGATTGTGCAGATTCGGTCTCTCGGTGCTGCATCCCATGCAGCCTCCTTTCCTATACGATTCAATCTCCCGGTTCCCGAAGGTTCCGGATGTTCTAGTTCTTGGCGCGCAGCAGATTCGCTTCCGCTTCCGTGACCTGCGTATAGTTCGGCAGCAGATCATGCGCGTCAACCGTATCGCCGCTCTCAAGCTTGCGCAGGCCGATCCGGCCGATCCACCTCGCTTCGGCCGCACAGTCCTGCAGGGCAATACGGTCCTGCGGCAGTCCAGCTATCTCGGCAAGCCCACGTACGGTATCCGCATGTTTTTCCGTTTCTCCGGTAAACAGGATATGGTCGGGCCGTTCGCCTGCAGGAAGTTCCCGCAGCCTTGCGGCAAGTTGAACCGTCCAGTCCTGTACCTGTAAAATGGCATCTTCCGCGGTCCGGTCCAGCACAAGCCGTTCATCCCGGCCGCCGACGGACGGAAGATGCGTTTCAAACAAAGCCGTATACGCTTGTCCGCGCCGTGCATCGACCAGGGGAACGATCCAGATCTTCCCCTGAAGACCGGACGCTTCGAGTCCCGAGGCGGCCTGCGCTTCCAGGCTAGACACGGCCGCTACCGGCAGTTTCAGCGCCCAGGCCAGCGTCTTCGCCGTCGTGACGGCAATACGAACGCCCGTATACGAACCCGGTCCGATGCCTACGGCGATACCCGCAAGCGCCTGTTTGTCGGTACCGGACTGCCGAAGCGCCCGCTCGATTTCCGGCAGCAGGTTCACGGAATGATTCCGTTCGGCCAGACTGCTGCTTTCGAACAGGATCCCGCTTCCTTCCAGTACCGCTACGGCCTGGGAAGCGCTGGACGTATCGAGCGCCAGAATCCGGCCGGGCCGCGCGTTATTTTTCGTCATATTCAAATTCCCCATCTTCATTCAATTTTCGTTGTCCCGATTCTGTATCCGCACCGGAATCCGGCATCTCTTCCACCCATTTCGCATACGGCGCGCCGATTCCTTCACAGCGAATCACACGGTTGGCTTCTCCGTTATGCTCGATATGCAGATTCAATCGGCCTGCCGGCAGCAGGTCGGGAATGATCGAAGCCCACTCCACCAGCGACACCCCCCGGCCTTCAAAATATTCGTCGAGACCCAGATCTTCGGCTTCATCCTGCGTAATCCGGTAGACGTCCATATGGTAAAGAGGCAGCCTGCCTTCGTATTCCTTGATCAAGGTAAAGGTCGGGCTGTTTACGATCCCCCGAACTCCCAGCGCGGCGGCAAATCCCTGCGAAAACTTCGTTTTGCCCGCACCCAGATCCCCGTCGAGCGCAATCACCGTTCCCGGCTTCGCCAACGATGCAAAGTACGCAGCCAGGGCTGCCGTATCCTCTTCATTGCGCGAGATCCATTTTCTGCTGCTTATTTTATCTGCCTGCACGCTCCGTTTCACCTTCGCTTTCCTTCCGGCGCAGTGTGTCTTACAAACGGCCGGTCTGTTGATTTATTCATTATAGCGCAAAAAATTCACTGAGGGCACCCCGCTTCCTACTTGGCCAGCGTACGCAAAAATCCCGCTTTCGCAAACGCGAAAGCGGGATTCATAATGGAGACCGATGTTCCTGTTACGCGGCGACGTCTCTTTTTTTGAAAACCCAGAACGTCAGAGCCAGGAATACGACATAGTAGACGGCCAGAACCGCCAGCGAAAAGCCGAGCGACATCCCCCCGTAACTACCCGTCGATGAAACGATATACTGGCTCAAATCCATATTCGCAAACAGCAGGTAGCGGCCGATCGCGTATTTCGAAGGATCGACCAACAGCGTAATTAGACTTCCCATGAACAGGAGGATGATCGTCAGCGCTACCGACAGCGAATTGCTTCGGAATATGGACGAGAACATGAACGCCATCGTCACATAAATCAGACAGTCGATCAGCCGATACAGCAGCGACCACCAGAAAAACTCGGAAAGACTGAGCGTAAGCTGCCCCGAAAGACCATCCGGGTCAGCGGGAGTTCCGAACAGCAGGGCCGACATCACCATACCGAGTACCGTGAGCATCACGTACAACGCAATCATGAACAACAGGACCGCCACGTATTTGGACAGCAGAATTTTGATGCGGCTCCACGGACGGATCAGAAGCAGCTTGATCGTGCCGCGCGAAAATTCGCCCGCGACCGTATCCGCAGCGACAGCAACCGCGAATACGGTCGGCAGGAACCAGAACTGCAGCAGCGTATTAAGCGAGTTCCACATGCCCATATCTTCGCCGACAAAAGAGAAAAGAACCGGCATCAACAGCGCAACAAGCCCCAATACGCCGAGCATGATCCAAGTGCGTATACGCGCGTAAATTTTAATACTTTCATTATGTACGAGTCCGAGAAAATCAAACAATTCCGCCGCCTCCCGTCATCTCCAGGAATTGATCTTCCAACGTGCGGGTGAGTGGGCGTATGCCGTAGACCGGTATTCCCGCCTGAATGAAACGGGTATTGATCTCCGCAATTCCCTCGCGGTTCGTCCGTACGACCAACTGGCCGTTTCGGATTTCTCCGCCTCCGAGCAGGGTCAGCGCTTCTTCGATCCGCTCGCCCACATCGAATATCGTCTCGAGTGTCGCATGGATATCCGCCTCGCCGTGCAGCTCCCGTACATCGATCAATTTGCCGGCCTGGATAATCGCCACGGTATCGCACATCAGTTCCATTTCGCTGAGCAGGTGGCTCGATACGAATACGGTCGTGCCTTCTTTGCGCGTCAGCTCTCTCAGGTAATCGCGCAGCTCCCGGATTCCCTGGGGATCGAGTCCGTTGGTCGGCTCATCGAGGATCAGCAGTTTGGGACGGTGCAGAATGGCCTGTGCGACGCCAAGGCGCTGGCGCATGCCAAGCGAATAAGTCGATACTTTGTCATGAATCCGGCGATCCAGCCCCGTAAACTGAACGACCTCGTCAATCCGTTCCTTCGTCACGTCGGAGCGCATACGTGCATACTGCTTCAGATTGCGATAACCGCTCAGGTAGCTGTACATCTCGGGATTCTCCACGATCGCTCCCACTTGAGAAATCGCCTGTTCAAAATCCTGCGTGATGCTGCGGCCGTCGATGACGATATCTCCGGAACTTGGCGCCATGAGCCCCGTCATCATTCGAATCGTCGTCGTTTTGCCCGAACCGTTTGGTCCAAGGAAACCGAAGACTTGTCCCGGCGGTACGTCGAGCGTCAAGCCTTCGATAATCGTTTTGCGGCCGATCTGCTTGACCACGTTGTCGAAACGGACGACGGGTTCTCCGGTTATCTTGCTTTTGCTGCCCGGAACAGGCATTTTGTCGCTGATGATTTCCATATAAGCTATATTCCTCCTTCTCATTCCTAGTACCCTTTCAACTCTTAATCAGAGGTTTACGTTTTCCTGAAACGCACACGCTTTAGGTGCGATTCAGGAAAACGTAACCTTACCTTTAGGGTTGACAAGGTAACAGTCACCTCTTTTTTATCCTTTTCTTATCGCTTGCGGCTGCCCGCTCGAAGAAGCTCACCAAGGTCTGATCCCGTCTTTTTTCACGTTCAAGCAGCTGCTTCTCCTGAAGCATCTCATGCCCCGGAAATTCGTCGGCCCATATGCCGCTGGCGTACCGGGCGTAAGATTCCAAATCCCCGCTTACGCAAAACCCGAAGGGTTGAATAGCGTCAAATGTACCGAACATTCACTTCCGAACCAATCTTCCCGTTCATGTCTTTGAATGCCGAGTCTTCCGACTCTGCGCGTTCGCCTCCGGCTCGCTTTGGTCTGTTTTCTTCAAAAGAACTCTTCGTTACCAATGTAACATAGCTTGGCGGTCTCATCCTATTATTTCCCATTAAAAAAGCCTACCCGCTTCTCTTGAAAGAAACGGGTAGGCCTTTCGCTTGATAAAATTCAAACTTCACAACATCAATATCTATCCGAAAAAGGAATCCGGCAATCAGCCGCCTGCACGGGCCAGCTCGCGCATATTGGCTTCAAAAGCGGCCAAGAGCGCGTCATCGCCGGTCAGACCGGTCGATTCGGCTTTTTCGATCTGTTCCAGCATGCGCTTGTAATCTTTCGGGATGACGCGGACGAAACGGCCCGACGTCTGTTCCCAACCGTCGAGAATCAGCTTGGCTACGCCGCTGTCGGTCAGCTCCGCGTGACGCTGAATCAGTTCGCGGACTTCTTCTTTCTCCGCTGCGTCTTCAAGTGTCTCAAGCAGCACCATTTCCAGGTTGCAGCGGTCGACGAAATCGCCCGCTCCGTCATAGACGTAAGCGACGCCGCCCGACATGCCGGCCGCAAAGTTGCGTCCCGTCGCGCCGAGTACCACTACGCGTCCTCCTGTCATGTATTCGCAGCCGTGATCTCCCGTACCTTCCACGACCACTTTCGCACCCGAGTTGCGGACCGCGAAACGTTCGCCGGCGATTCCGCTGATATAAGCTTCGCCCGCAGTCGCGCCGTAGAGCGCCGTATTGCCGATGATAATATTTTCTTCCGACTTGAACGTCGCTCTCGGATCGGGTTTCACGATCAACTTGCCGCCCGACAAACCTTTGCCCACGTAGTCGTTGGAATCGCCCGACACTTCAAGCGTGATGCCTTTCGGTACAAACGCGCCAAAGCTCTGGCCGGCCGAACCGGTGAAACGCAGGCTGATCGTATCGTCCGGCAGCCCGGCCGCGCCGTATTTGCGCGTAACTTCGCTGCCGAGAATCGTGCCGGCGGCCCGGTCCACGTTCGTGATCTTGAAGTGTGCGTCGACTTTCTCTCCGCGTTCAAGCGCAGGGGCGGCAGCCGTCAGCAGTTCGCGCATGTCGAGCGTATGTTCCAGACCGTGATTCTGGGTCTGCGAACGGAAAGGCGTGCTGCCTTCCGGAAGCGTCGGCACATGCAGCAGCGGCGTCAGATCGAGACCTTTTTTCTTCCAATGATGCGAAGCATCCACCGCATCGAGGCAGTCCGTGCGTCCGACCATCTCCTGGATGCTGCGGAAGCCGAGCTGTGCCATGATCTCGCGCAGATCTTCCGCGACAAACTTCATGAAGTTGACGACATGTTCCGGATCGCCCATGAAGTTCTTGCGCAGTTCCGGATTCTGCGTCGCTACGCCGACGGGACAGGTATCCAGCTGGCATACTCTCATCATGATACAGCCGACGGCGATCAGGGGCGCGGTCGAGAAGCCGTATTCTTCCGCTCCGAGCAGAGCGGCGACAGCCAGATCGCGGCCCGACAGCATTTTGCCGTCCGTCTCCAGTACGACGCGGTCGCGCAGATTGTTGAGAATCAGCGTCTGATGCGTCTCGGCCAGACCCAGTTCCCACGGCATGCCCGCGTGGCGGATCGAACCCTGCGGCGATGCGCCGGTTCCGCCGTCGTAACCGCTGACGAGGATAATGTCGGCGCGGCCTTTGGCAACGCCGGCCGCAATCGTGCCTACCCCGACTTCGGAGACCAGTTTCACGTTGATATCCGCGCGCGGGTTGGCATTTTTCAGATCGTAGATCAATTCGGCCAAATCTTCGATCGAATAGATATCATGGTGCGGCGGCGGCGAGATGAGACCTACGCCCGGCGTCGAACCCCGAACTTCCGCGACCCAAGGATAAACTTTGCGGCCCGGCAGCTGTCCGCCTTCGCCCGGCTTGGCCCCCTGCGCCATCTTGATCTGGATCTCGTCGGCGTTGACCAGGTAGTTCGACGTCACGCCGAAGCGGCCCGAAGCGACCTGTTTGATCGCGCTGCGGCGGGAATCTCCGTTGGCATCCGGAATGAAGCGCGCCGGATCTTCGCCGCCTTCGCCGGTATTGCTCTTGCCGCCGATCCGGTTCATCCCGATCGCAAGCGATTCATGCGCTTCCTTGCTGATCGAACCGAACGACATCGCTCCGGTCTTGAAGCGTTTCATAATGGAGGAAGCCGGTTCGACTTCGTCCAGCGGAACCGGTTCGCCGACCGGTTTGAGGTTCAGCAGCGCGCGCAGCGTCAGATGCTGTTTGGACTCCCCTTCGACGAGGCGTGCATACTTCTTGTACGTTTCGTAATCGCCTGTGCGAACGGCATGCTGCAGCAGGTGAATGGTCTGCGGGTTGAACAAATGGTCTTCGCCGTCGCTTCGCCATTGATATTCGCCGCCGGAATCGAGCACCTTGTCGATGCCGTCTTTGTCGGAGAAAGCCCGGTTGTGCTGCAGCAGCGTATCGAACGCCACTTCTTCGAGCCCGATGCCGCCGATGCGAGTAGGCGTCCAGGTGAAGTAGCGATCCACAAATTCGGGCTTGAGACCCACCGCTTCGAAGATCTGGGCACCGCGGTACGACTGGATCGTGGAAATCCCCATTTTGGACAGGATTTTCACCACGCCCTTGGTCATGCCTTTGATAAAGTTCTTGACCGCTTTTTCGTGCGAGATGCCTCTAAGCATACCCTGCGCGATCATATCCTGCAGCGTCTCGAACGCCAGGTAAGGATTGACGGCGCTGATGCCGTATCCAAGCAGAAGCGCAAAGTGATGCACATCGCGCGGTTCGCCGGATTCCAGCAGCAGGGTGACTTTGGTGCGTGTTCCCTGGCGAATCAAATGGTGATGCATGGTCGAAACGGCAAGCAGCGCCGGAATGGCCGCATTGTCCCGATTCACGCCTTTGTCGGACAAGATCAGGATGTTATGCCCTTTCTTGATGACGCGGTCAGCCGCTTTGCACATGGCGTCCAGCGCATCGCGCAGGCCGTCGGCGCCGCGCGCCGCTTCGAAGAAGATCGGAATCGTCATCGCGCGGAAGCCCGGACGGTGACGGTGCACATGACGGATCTTCGCAAAATCTTCGTTCGACAATACCGGCGTATCCAGCGAAATCATCCGGCAGCTTTCCGGTTCCGGCAGCAGCAGATTGCGTTCCGCACCGATTGCCGTCGAAGCCGACGTGACGATTTCCTCGCGGATCGCGTCGATCGGCGGGTTGGTTACCTGCGCGAACATCTGCTTGAAGTAGTTGTACAGACGCTGCGGCTTATCGGACAGCACGGCGAGCGGGGCGTCGTAGCCCATCGACCCCGTCGCTTCGATTCCTGTCGAAGCGATCGGCTCCAACACTTTCCGCAGTTCTTCGAACGTATAACCGAACGACAGCTGAAGCTGCGTCACGTTCTCGTGCTTCGGAGCCGGCGGTTCCTGGGCATCCGGCAGCTCGTCGAGATTGATCATGTGCTCGTCCAGCCATTCGCGGTACGGACGCTCGGAAGCGATCAGGCCTTTGACTTCCTCGTCGGAAATGATCCGGCCTTCCTTGGTATCGATCAGCAGCATCCGCCCCGGACGCAGACGGTCTTTGTACAAGATGTCTTCCGGCGCTACGTCAAGCACACCGGCTTCGGAGGACAGGATGATCGTATCGTCTTTGGTCACGTAGTAGCGTGCCGGACGAAGCCCGTTGCGGTCAAGGATCGCGCCGATTTGCACGCCGTCCGAAAACGCCATCGCGGCGGGGCCGTCCCACGGTTCCATCAGACAGCTGTGATATTCGTAGAACGCTTTTTTCGTATCGTCCATCGTCTCGTGCTTGCTCCAAGGCTCCGGCACCATCATCATGGCCACATGCGGCAGCGAGCGTCCGCTCAGATACAGGAATTCGAACGTGTTGTCGAACATCGCCGTATCGGAACCGTCCGGGTTGATGACCGGCTTGACCTTGTCGAGGTCGGGACCGAACACTTCGCTCTCGAACAGGGTCTGGCGCGCATGCATCCAGTTCACATTGCCGCGCATCGTATTGATCTCGCCGTTGTGGATCATGAAACGGTAAGGGTGCGCACGGTCCCAGCTCGGGAACGTATTCGTGCTGAAACGCGAGTGAATCAGCGCGATCGCCGAACTAAGCTTCTCGTTGCGCAGATCCGGATAGAACTGTCCAACCTGCGCCGTAGTCAGCATGCCTTTGTAGACGATCTTGAGGCTCGACAGACTCGGAATGTAGAAAGACTCCGCGCCTTCGCCTTCCGCATAGCGGATCGACATCTCGGCCAGACGGCGAATCACATACAATTTTCGTTCAAAAGCCAGATCGTCCGTGCCGTTTACGGCACCGCGTCCGATAAACACCTGGCGTACGCAGGGCTTGGCCGCTTTGGCGGAAAAACCAAGCGTGCCGTCGTCGGTCGGAACCGTGCGGAAGCCGAGCAGCTTCTGTCCTTCGGCCTGAATGATCTCGCCGAGCAGGTATTCGTGACGGGCACGGATTTTGTCGTCGGTCGACAGGAACAGCATACCGACTCCGTAATCCCCGGCGGCCGGCAGCGTAAATCCGAGCTCCTCGGAAGCGAAAAATTCGTGCGGAATTTGCAGCATGATACCTGCTCCGTCGCCGGAGTTCGGCTCGGCTCCCTGGCCGCCGCGGTGTTCCATGTTCTCGAGCATGGTCAGCGCGCGGCTGACGATATCGTGTGCGGGTGCTCCCTTGATATTGGCGATAAAGCCCATGCCGCAGGCGTCTTTTTCAAACTGGGGATCGTAAAGACCCTGTTTCGGAGGCAATCCAGTCATTTCATCAAACAACCTTTCTATAATGAAATTCATTCATCCCGACGGGAGGTAAAGGCGCTTGCGCGTGGCAGACCACCGAAAAGCCTCGGATATAAGAGAACAGACTCCTTTTCGCACCCGGCGGATGCTCCGCTGGGGTCAAAAAGCAGTCTTCCACATCCCGCGAAAAGCGGGTTCGCAGTTGGATTTTTGGTTTCCCCATTGTAACATTCAGCTTCCACGCCGTGCAATTTAAATCTTTTATCTGCCCGATAAAACTTCCTTTTGCGGCGAAGCATTAGCGCATTGATGTGCCGAACCGGACAATCGCGTCGCCGCAGCGGCTGCAGCGCAGGGAGCGGCATGATTTTGAGTCATTATACGACAAAATTTACGCTTTGCCTATGGAAGAAGCAATTTGTCCAAGCAATGATGCAAAATGTGCAAAAGCGAACGTTGGAGGTTGAACAGCGATTCAAGCCTCCGGTACGAATCTTCGTCCGATACCGATTAACAATAAGGTTTACCTTCATTATAAAGGCGCGGCATAAAGCTGCGGCTCCCGCATACCGCCTCCCCGTCCTTTCCTACAAAAAAGAAGTCCGGCAGCAGCCGGACTTCTTGAACAGAATACAGCGAATAGAAACGGCCGTCCCAACCCGCGGCTTAGGCGTGTGCGGGAGCCGTTCCCGTACTCGTCTCCGGCGTACGCACATCGCGTTCGCGCAGGAAGTAGACCAAGGTCAGCAGCACACAGACGACACCGATCGCGCCCATCAAAATAGACTGGTTCCGGACCACATCCGTTATGCCGGTCGAGATGGCCGCTTTGTAGCCGGTCACGGTATGGGTCATCGGCATCCAAGGGTTGAAAGCTTTCATCCAATCGGGAATCAGTTCCAGCGGGAACGTTCCCGCGCTGGTTGTCAGCTGGAAGATCAGCAGGAGCAGCATCATGAACCGTCCCGGATTGTCCAACCAGGTGACGAATGCCTGAACCATCATGGTGAACGAGAAGCTGGTCACCCAGGTGAAAAGGCAGAACAGGGCTGCGCTCTGAACTTCCAGTTTCAGCATGAAGAGCGTGACGACAACCGCCAGTGCGGACTGCAGCAGACTCATGCCGAAGAACGACAGGAAACGGCTGACGAACCGGTTCCAGCCTGTCGCGTCTTTGACGGAAGATCCGCGCAGAGGCACAACGAGGGTCGAAATCAGCGCACCCACGAACAGACCCAGCGACAGGAAGTACGGCGCAAAGCCCGTACCGTAGTTCGGTACATCATGGTAGACCGTTTCGCTTAGTTCGACCGGAGCCGCGTACATCTGCGCATTGGCGTCCCCTTTGTTCACGTCGGCCGTTTCGGCGGCCGCGTCGTTCAGCTTGGTCTGCAGTTCGCCGGAACCGTCGGCCAACTTGCCCGCTCCATCCTTCAGCTGCACGGCTCCGTCCTCAAGCTTGCCCGCTCCGTCCTGCAGTTTGACCGCTCCCGAAGAGAGCGTGTCGGTACCTGCGCTCAGCTGCGCCGCTCCGGAAGCGAGTTCGCCCGCTCCGCTGCCGAGCTTGCCGGCGCCTGCACTGAGCTGCTTGGCTCCGGAAGCCAATGTTCCGGCTCCGGAAGCCGCTTGGCCGAGTCCGGCCTGCAGCTGTTTGCCGCCTGCGGCAAGCTTGCCCGCTCCGGCACTCAGCGTCTGTCCGCCGGCTGCCGCTTCGTCCAGCTTGGCGCCGAACTGCTTCAGTCCGCTGCCAAGCCGCGTTTGACCGGCTGCGAGGCTGTCCGCACCCGCTTTGAGCTGCGAACCGCCAGCCGCGAGTTTCTCCGCTCCGGTCAGCATCTGCTGCTGGGCCCCGTCAAGCTGCGCGGCACCTGCGCTGAGCTTCGCCTGTCCGGCACTCAGCTGTCCGCTGCCGGAAGCTACCTCTTTGGCACCGGCCAGCAGCTTCTGCGCTTCGGGACTCTGCGCCAGTTGGGGCGCCGCTTGAAGCAGCTGCTCCAGACCGTCGGCTACCCCCTGCGCACCTGCGCTGAGCTGCTCGCTTGCCGTACTCGAAGCGGCCAGCCCTTCCTTGAGCCGGGCACTGCCGGCCGCACTTTTTTTAAGCGCATCGCGAAGCTGTGACGCTCCATCCGCGGTCGAGCCGATTCCCGCCTGGAGCTGTTTCGCTCCTTCGGTCAATTTGGAAGCTCCGGTCTCGATCGACCCGTGCGCATCCGACAGCTGGTCCAGTCCGCCGGCCAGTTTGCCCGCTCCCGCCTGCAGCGAGTCCGCTCCGGTCTTCAACTGGGCGGCTCCGTTTTGCAGTTTGGCCTGGCCCTGCTGCAAAGTGACCGCACCGGCGGCCAACTTGTCCAGATTGGTCTGGAGCACGCCTGCTCCTTCTTTGAGCTGCAGGGTTCCGCCCTGCAGCTTCGAAGCGCCGTTCTTGAGCGCCGCCGCGCCCTCTCCGGCTTGGGCGAGGCCGTCTTTGAGCTTCGAAGCGCCGTCTTTGAGTTCGCCGGCTCCGCTGCCCAGATCCCCGGCGCCGTCTTTGAGTTTGCCCGCACCTTCGCCGGCATCGTTAAAGCCTTCCGAGATCGTATCCAGCTTGGCAAACAGTTTCTCGGTATACGTCTTGGTAACCGCTTCGGAGACTTTCGTTTTGATTTCTTTCATCGCCGTCTCGCCGATTTGCCCGGCGAGGAAGTTATAGCCTTTGTTCGGCGAGAATTCGATCTGCGCCGGCTGCGGCTTTTCGTCCAGCACGGTTGTCGCTTTTTCCGAGAAGTCCGCCGGAACGGTGATGCGCATGTAATACTTCTCGTCTTCCATGCCTTTGGCCGCTTCGGCCTCATCGACGAACCGCCAATCGAACGATCCGTCTTCTTTCAGCTCGTCCACCAGATCTTTGCCCGCCTGCAGCGTCTGTCCGTCATACTCCGCGCCCCGGTCCAAATTGACGACGGCTACCGGAATCTCGTCCATTTTTCCGTACGGGTCCCAGAATGCTTTCAGAAACAGCCCGCTGTACAGCACCGGAATGAACAAGACAACGATAATCGGAATCAGAATTTTCGGGTTTTTCAGGTGCGTCTTCAAATCGTGAAAAAATACAGTTAAAGATTTCAATGCGATTCTCTCCTCGACTTCGTTCTTCTCTTTGTCCGATCTTTCAACAGAACCGAATGACTGTTTCGATCATATGGTCATTTTAGAGCAAAAAAACGGCCCGCTTCTTCAGCAGGCCCGTCGCTTTTGAATCCTTCAAGGTGCGGCGGTAAATCCTTCGGTCAAAAAGGTAAACATATGACGCTTCAGCTCTTCCTTGGACATGGGCTCGTGATGCATCTCCCATTCGCCGGTCAGCGCTATGAACAGCTTCAGCATGCCGAACGCGATCACTTCCGGACTGCCCTGGCGAATCGCGCCTTTGTCCATCGATTCGCGAATGACGCGTTCCAGAAATTCCAGCACGACGCTCTCGACTTTGAACAAAGCGGCTTTGGCCTGAAGCGTGCCGATATCCCGCAGCTCCTGGGACAGCTTGATAAAAAGTTCGTGCTCTTCCCGGAATTCCAGAATGGCGTCCAGCGCCTGGTAGACATTTTCAAAAAACGGACGTTCCGCATGAATTTCCGCTTCGGCTCTGCGTCTCAATTCACGGATCGCACCCAGCAGAATCTCGTCGAACAGCTCTTCCTTGTTTTCGAAAAAGGTGTAAATGGTCCCTTTGCCCACATTGGCGATCTTCGCAACCTGGTCCATCGTGGTCGCTTTGTATCCGAACAGCGAGAACGACTGGGCAGCCGCATGCAGAACCTGCTCGCGGCGGTCGACGACAGCCATATGCCCCCTCCTCTTCTTCTTGAAGTTATCGTGATTGACTATAAGTACAAAACGGTCATTCGGTCAATTTCAATTTATCATATCATTTTCGGAATAGCAAGAGATTTCATCAAATAAGCGTCTCTTCCCGTTCCGTTCAAAAAAGGCCCTTTCCGCCGCGGCGGAAAGGACCTTCTGCATACGGATACGCCGGCCGGGTCTTCCCCGGAAGCCGTACGGCGCTTGGCCGCATTCCCCGGAAGCCGAAGCCCGAAACTAAACGTCCAGACTTTCCCGGCTGTTCAGGATGATTCCTTCAATGCCGTCTTCCTTCAGCCCCGCGCAGAAAGCTTCCGAATCCTGCTCGATGGCGGGAAACGTGTTGTAATGCAGCGGCAGCACTTTCGGTGCGCCGATCCATTTGGCGGCGATCCGCGCATCTTCGGGTCCCATCGTGAAGAAATCCCCGATCGGCAGCGCCGCGATATCGATCTTGTTCAATTCTCCAATGATCTTCATGTCGCCGAACAAAGCCGTGTCTCCGGCATGATACAGCGTCTTGCCGCCCAGAGTCAGCAGGATGCCGGCCGGTTCCCCGCCGTATACGATACGGTCTTCCAGGGTCAGCGACGAACTGTGGAACGCCAGCGTATATTTTACTTTGAAGCCGTCGAATTGATGCGAACCTCCGATATTCATGCCTACGGTCTTTACTCCCTGCTCCGTGCAGTAATTCGCAAGTTCCACGGGAGCGACAACCGGGCAGTCGTTGGCTTTGGCAATCCCGATCGTGTCTCCGAAGTGATCGTTGTGCGCATGCGTAAGCAGGACGGCATCCACTTTGATATCCGCGGGCTTGACCCCGGAATTCGGATTGCCGGTCAGAAACGGGTCGATAATGACGGATTTTCCTCCGCCTTCCACGAGCAGTGCCGAGTGTCCGAGATACGTGATTTTCATAAACGAAATACCCCTTTCGCGTTCGATTTGGCCTGTTTGAAGAACGGTTCGGACATAGAAGTTCGTTCCGTGTTCGCAGACAGGGTTTTGTATACGGCTTTCGCTTCATTATATCGCGTGAAAGTATGTATACCAAATTTGCAATCGAAGAATTGAGCATGGCTGCCAAGTTCGTTTGTACGGGAATAAGACTTATTTGAAAAACGTATGATGACCGATCTTTTTGACCGGCGTGCGCGTATTCGGAACCGTCATATCGGTCGCAAGTTCCAGGGACACGAAATAATACGTATCATCCGGCACTTCTTTGCGGCCGTTGAGCGCTTCGGCCACGGCTTTGACGGAATCCCCGGATGGGACGACACGGTCGAAACGGCCGTTCTGAACAGGCGAGAATTGATATCTCTGGTAAATGACATCTCGGATGGTATCGGGATAGTTGGCGGACCGGAGCCGGTTCAGGACAACGTTGGCGACAGCCACTTTGCCTGCGTACGGTTCGCCTTCGGCTTCTGCCATGACGATTCGCTCGAGCAGAAGCACTTCTTCATCGGCCAGTGCGTAAGTCCAGGTCGCTTGTGAGGCTTGATCCTGGCCGAGCAGCGCGGTCGTGGTGAAGAACAGTTGGTTTGGGGGAGTTTGGGATGATGCCGTTTCCTTGGCGGCTGTTTGGACAGCTGCTTTGCCGGTTTGGGCCGGTTTGTCTTTTTTAACCTCGGCTTGAACCGCGGACGCGGATTTTTGAGCGGAAACGGAAGGGGTCGCAGCCGTTTTTGGTTCGCTCTTGGATTTGGATTGGATTGGTTGTGTTTTCGGTTGATCGGAGACGTTCGAAGAAGCTTCGGCCTGTTTGTTCGTCTTCGATTTCTGAGTCTGATTCGAAGAAACAGCCTTTTTGTCGGTGGCGGAATCCGGACTTTGAGTCTTGTTGTCCGCAGATACAGTTGCTGTGCGACTTTCTTTTTGTACCCAGGCGGTAGGCCTTGCTATAAATTCTGGATGTAACACTTCGTCGAACGCGATATCGGTCAATTCGCAGGCCCCCATGCCCACGCCTGCCGCTTCTGCGTAAGAAGGGCGAACGCCGTTCGATACCCATACCGTCGCTGCACAAATGAAAATCAAAATCACGCCGACCAGCAGCACGACCCAACGATTATTTTTAAGTTGTTCCATATATATCCTCCTAGCTCTCGGCATACTCCCTTCCTATGTAACCGTTCAAATCCGGTTTGAATCCGGTTTTTACCGAAAGCATGTTCGCTTTTTCCGGTAATTTTACATTCGGGAAGAGGCGCGCAAAAAAAAGCACAAAGCCTATTATAACTCAGTCCTGCGTTTTTTTCATCTTTTTTTCAATTTTCATGTTTTTTCACGGTCGATCCTTCTCTGCTTTTCCTGCGTGTTTCAACTCTGTTTGCGCTCGAAAACGGCCGGATTCCGCGCTTTTCCCGCCTATCCCTCTCTTTTCTTGCCGCTCGTAAATTTTTTTTTGGTACAGCCTTCGACGTTTGTGCCGAATTCCGGCTGCTCTTCCTTTGCTTTTTTACAAATTGCGATCCCCCGGCGGCAAACATAGAGACCTTGCGAAAAATTTTGCTAAAAATTTATTTTGAAACAGTATCATCCATGGCAAAAGATTTTGCGAACGTTATAATAGGAGCATGAATATCGAGAGGAGCTCCTGGATGAATGAACAATCGGAAGACCTGCAGCTGATTCGGCAAATTGCCGGCAAAGATGCGGGAGCGCTCGAACAATTGTACGACGCCTATGAACGGCCTCTGTACGCTCTGGCTTACCGCCTTTTGAACGACGCGATGGCGGCGGAAGAAGCGGTGCAGGAGCTGTTCCTTCGGATATGGAACAACGCAGAACGCTACGATTCGTCCTACGGCAAGCTGTCGACCTGGATGTTTGCCCTCACGCGCAACATTTCGATCGATATGCTCCGCAGACGAAGCGCACGCGCGGCATCGGTCCCTGTGGAAGACGACTATTTGAAAGCGATCGTGGACGTGTCGGCCGATACGGAACTCGCAGTGGAACAGACGCTGCAGGGCGAATCCGTCAAAGCCGCTTTGAACGAACTGGGAGAAGAACAACAGCAGGTCATCGAATTGATTTATTACAAGGGATTGACGCAGCAGGAGGTTTCCGATCGCTGCTCCATCCCTCTGGGGACGGTCAAAAGCCGGGTAAGGCTGGCGCTCAAACAGCTGCACAAGCGCCTGTCGGGAATGGAAAGGGGGGAATCGCGAGTATGAACGAACGCAAAGAATCGATAATGGACCAGGCCGAAGCCTATGCGCTCGGTGGACTGGATGAAGCGGAATCGGCGGAATACGAAGCCTATCTGCTGGATGACGCCAACGAACGGAAGCGTGCGGCCGAGCTGCGCGGCACGGTCGGCATGCTGCCCCTGGCCCTGACGCCGGCGGCTCCCCCGAGTGGTATGAAACGAAGAATTCTGGCCCGGGTGTTGGGCAGTGAAGCGCCTGCCGCTCCGGAGACCCAGCAGCAGCTGGAGCAGGCAAGGCAGACGATAGAAGTCGACGAATTCCGCCGTGCGGCGGAAGCGAAGAGCGGAATCGACGGAAGCGGCGAGCCGGCTGTCGTCAAGACCGACAGAAGTTCCGCGGCTCCGGCCGTTGAAGAACGCCCGGCCGGAAACGACACGGCACGCGGCGCCGCGCAGCGAAGCGTCTCTGCCGATACGGCTGTGGCCGAGCCTGAAATGGCGCGCCGGGCTTCCCGGGCACGCGCTTCCCGCGGCCTGTGGGCCGGAGCGGCGACGGTCATGGCTGCGGCGGCAGCCGTGCTCGGAATCTACTCCGCCCAACTGCAAGCCTCGATGAGCGACATGCGCTCGGATATGACCGCGATGCAGCAGCAGACGGCGGATATGGAACGGCAGCTGGCTTCCGCGGCGCAGCCTCCCGTCGGTGCGAAGGTCGAAAACAGCGTACGGTTGAAAGGCGGCGAAGACGATCCCGATGCGTTCGGCATGGCTTCGATGATCCGCGACGAAAATGGCATGCGTCTGGTCGTTCAAGCCGAGAACATGCCTTCGCTCAGCGGCAGCGAAGCTTACCAGATCTGGTTGATCAAGGACGGGCAGCCGCCGCAAAATGCCGGGACCTTTATGTCCGACAGCGGCAGCGGAGGATTGTCGCTCGCGATAGAGCCCGACGATTACGATACGGTTGCCATTACGCTGGAACCGGATGCCGAAGGCAAACAGCCGCGAGGACGTATGGTAATGGCCGCTCAGCTTAACGGCTAACAGCCGGAAGAGGCAGGATGGAAGACCCGGACTACCCCGGGCCTTTCGTCCGCTCTCGGCAGTGCCGACAAAATCAATCATAAAAGCCCCTGAATTCCAGCCTTTCGGCCTAAGGATGCAGGGGCTTTTATGATTTTCTTATTTTCCATTTTTTTAAAATTAATTGGTGAAATTAATTTTAAAGCATGTTAGATTTCATTTGCGGCGCAGTCAGGCTGCAGAAAGGGAGAATAGAAATGACATTCACAATCGAACACATGCCGACAGCCCGGATGATTTTCGCAAGAAAAACCGGGCCCTACGGTCCAGGGAATCAAGAAACCATGGAATATCTGAAAGCGTGGGCCCGGCGGCGGAACCTTCTCCGCGAATCGGCGACTCTGCTCGGGATCGCGCAGGACAATCCGCAGCATACGCCGCCGGAGCAATGCCGCTACGACGCCTGTCTGATTATCCGGGAAGCCGGCGCCAGCGAAATCGGCGATCTGCAGGATACTTCTCTTCGCTTGGGAGAATTCCCCGGCGGCACCTATGCCGTATTCAAAACGGCGCATACGCCCCAAGGCGTAAACGAAGTTTGGTCATCCGCTTTTCCCGCCCTGCTCGAAGCGGGCATCCGCCTGGACGAGCGGCCGACTGTCGAGCGTTATACCGGTTCGCTGCTGCCGGAAGGGCTCTGCGAATTGTGCGTGCCGATCCGCCAGTCCTGATCCGATTGTCCGGCCCGGATGTGCCCCTCCTGCCAGATGCCGCCGAGATGGTAATCCCGGGGATCGGTCCAGCGCCGGAACGCTTCCGTTCCAAAGCCGCCTACTGCCCAATCGGCGAGTCGGTCCGCCGCTTCCGAACCGATCGGAACCGCTGCGAATACCCGCCATTTCTCCGCTTGACCCGGATCGGCCGAACGCCGTTCCGGGATTTTCGGGTGCTCCCCGTTTGTCATCGCTGCTCCTCCTTTCCCGGTATTCCCTTCCGCGCTCTCCGGCTTCAGGTCCTTTTTGTCGCCTGTCTTCCTGTTGAAGTCCCGACTTTTCCCGCTTTCAGGGTCGCATTGATCTCTCCCCCGACAATCAGGATGATCGAACTCAGATACAGCCAGGTCAGCAGAATGATAATACCGCCCAGACTGCCGTACGTTTTGGTAAAATTGCCGAAGTTGTTCACATAGAAAGAAAAAGCAAGCGATGTCAAGATCCATCCCACAGTAGCGAACACCGCACCGGGAACCGCCTCGCGCAGCCGGATCTGCCGATTCGGCGCAATCCAGTACAAAGCGCTGAACACGGCTACGAGGACCACCAGCGGAATCGAATATTGAATCAGACTCCACATGCGCTCGAATCCCGGCGGATACGACAGCAGCCGGTTCAACTGACCGCCGATCCAACTGCCGAAGACCAGCAGCAGAACGCTCACCAGCAGCACCACGCCAAGCACCAATGTAGACAGCATCGAGACGAGCCGGATCTGCCAGAATTTGCGATTTTCTTCGACATCATAGGCTTTGTTCAATCCTTTGATCACCGCATTGATTCCCCGGGAAGCCGTCCATAAAGTAGCGATCATCCCGATCGACAGCAGTGCGCCGCCGCCCTGCGTCACTTCGCTCAGAATTCCTTCTACCGTATTCATCGCGGCCTGCGGAACAAACTGACGGGCCAGACGGAGCATTTCTTCGATCGACAGATCGACATAGCCGACCAGCGTAACCAGGAAAATCAGAAACGGGAAAAAGGACAGCAGTAAATAGTAAGCCAGTTGGGCACCGATTCCGCTGACTTCGTCGTCGCGAATACGCACAAACAACCGATACCCGAAATCAAAAGCGTACATTGCATATTTTCCGATCATGGGCGCTCCTTCAGGGTTATTTGGCCGGATTTCCATACAGGGCCTATTCGAATACACCGTTTTCCCTGCGCTCCCTTGCCTACTCGTATTATACCCGTTTTTGACCGCATGCCCCGTTTCGAACAGGCCGCAGGAGGATTTATGAATTGAACTTTGTTAAGATGGAAAGGTAGATTTCCGAACCCGAAGGAGGAGTATCCGAAATGCCGACGATTTTGACCCTGTACGAATTCCCCGAAGAACAAGCGCAGCAGATCCGGGAGATTGCGCCGGATTACGAATTGAAAAGCGCGCCGATCAAAGAAGTCACTCCCGAACAGATCCGCGAAGCGGACATTCTGGTCGGCTGGAATCGCAAGCTGGAGCCCGATGCCGTGGAAAGCGAGAATCTGAAATGGGTGCAGGCCTGGTCCGCCGGTGTCGATTATTTCCCGTTGGACCGTTTGGCCGAGAAAAAGGTGCTGCTGACCAACGCCGGAGGCGTACACGCTATCCCGATCTCCGAGCATATTTTCGCCGTTCTGCTGGCCATGTCGCGCAATCTTCATGGCAATATTCGCAGCCAGGCGCTGGGGAAATGGGATAAAAGCGGATCGTATGGAGAAGTTTCCGGCCTGACGATGGTCATCGTAGGCACCGGCCATATCGGACGCGCCACCGCAAAACTCGCCAAAGCTTTCGGTATGCGCACGATCGGTGTCCGCCACTCGGGCCGGCCGGAAGACCAGATCGACGAGATGTACCGCACGGACGGAATTCGCGAAGCTTTTGCCCAGGGTGATGTGATTGTAAACATTCTTCCTCTGACCGACGAGACCCGTCACTTTTTCGATCGCGAGAGCTTTGGTTATATGAAAAAAGGCTCCCTGTTTATCAATGTGGGCCGCGGCCAAAGCGTCGATACCGAAGCGATGATCGAAGCTCTGGATTCCGGTATCCTCTCCGGTGCCGCGCTTGACGTCTTCGAACAGGAACCGCTGCCGGAAGATCACTCGCTGTGGACACGCGAAGACGTGATCCTGACCCCCCACGTCGCGGGCAACACGGATCATTACAATGTGCGGGCTGCCGAGATTTTCCTCGACAATCTGCGCGCTTTCGTTCAGGGAAATACGCTGCCGCGCAACCTGGTCGACTACTCGAAAAAGTATTGATCGCCGCCTTGAACAGGCAAACATCAAGAGCAAATCGGTTCTGCGAATTTGCGTCTATTATATAGTAGAAAAAAAGCAAAAAGACCCGGGCATCCTCGCTTGGGTCTTTTTGTTTTTGCAGCTATTCCTTTTTCTAGTACGGTTCAGGGATCGCTTCGGAGGGTTCGATCGGCTTTGCGCAGCCGCAGCAGCGAACGCATCGGCACCCAATTGGTCAGCAGCACACCCGCCAACACGACGCACGATCCGACCGCCGCATTCCAGTGCAGCGCTTCTCCGGATAACTTGGCTCCCAAGGCCAGAGCAATAAACGGCGAGACGTAGAGCCAGGTCGTCGGAAACACGGGATGTGTGCGCGATACCAGCCAGTAGAACAGCGTATGCCCCGCCATAGAGCCGATCAGCGTCAGATACAGCAGCGACAGCAGCGCCTGGGACGTATCGGCGAGCGCAAGAGGTGCGCGTTCCGTCAGCAGCGACAGCAGAAGCAGAAGCCAGCCGCCGTGCATCATCTGGGCCGCATTCAGCGCTACGGGCGAAGCTTCCGGGAATTTGGCGCTTGCATGCTTTGCCAGCAGGGCTCCGGCCGCATAGCCGACTTCACCTGCCACGACCACCAGTCCCGCGAGCAGCCATAGGCTTCCGCCTTCGTTCTCCGCTCCGGGCAGAAGCAGCAGCGCCACGCCGGACGTACCGACCAGCGTGCCGGTCAGAGCCAGCCGGGGAATGCGGATCCGGGAGACGCCCGCCTGCAGCAGCAGAATAAAAGCCGGCCCGGTCGCAGAAAGCACCGATGCGAGTCCGGACGAAATATACTGTTCCGCCCAATAAAGCGCCGCGAAGGTGCAGAACGTCAAGCCGAACCCGGTAAATAGCGTTTCTTTGCGCAGCAGCAGCGAGAATCCCGCTTTGCGCCTGGCCGCCATCCACAGCATCATCAGCAGGCCCGCCGCGAAAAAACGGACTCCGGCACCGAAGAAAGGCGGCAGGCCCGCTTCGACACCGAGTTTGATCGCCAGAAAAGTCGTTCCGAAAATCAGGCACATGATTAAATAGCCCAGCAGGATCATCTGTTCTTCCTCCTTCGTTTGTTTTATTGTAGAAGGAAGTCGATAGAACAGATGACGGATAACAGAACAGATGATGAACCGCATTCCGCCTTATCGGCTAGAATCGGTGCAGGCTGGATAGGCGACAAAGAACGTTCGGGACCTCCGTGCCCGTACTTTACAAAAGGAGAGTTGGCCGTGCTTCGATATTCCGACCAAGAATTGCCTTCAACCTACAGTTCCGAATCCGGCAGACCGCTTGGGAAGACCGCTTCCGCGGCGCCCGTATCTTCAAGCGGGCTGGCCGCCGACCTGCGTATGCGTATCGCGCGCGGCGACTGGCTCGAAGGCGAGAAGCTGCCTTCCGTACGCCGGCTGGCCGAAGAAACCGGGCTGCACCGCCTGACGGTGTTCAAAGTCTACGGGATGCTCAAAAATGAAGGGTTGATCGAAGCGCGCGAAAAATCCGGTTATTATCTGACCGTTCCGCGCAAATCGCTCGAACCCGGATTCGGCGGCATGTATAGCGCTCCGCCTGCGAGCGGCGTACCGGAAACGGATTTCCCGGTTCCGGCCCTGCTCGGCGAACTGCACAGTCTGGACTGCCGCTACCAGTTCTCCCAGGCGCTGATCGATCCGCTGCTGCTGCCCAACTCTTATCTGGCCGAACATGCCAAGCAGGTATTCGATCGGTATCCCCGGGTGCTCGGTACCTATGCCCCTTTGCGCGGCGACGAAGAACTGCTGCATGCGCTGCAGACTTATCTGGCCGCGGAATGCGGTTTTCAGCCGGACGAACAAGAGCTGCTTGTGACAGGCGGTGCGCAGGAAGCGATTCATCTGGCCTGCGAAGCACTGGTCCGCCCCGGCGATCCGGTACTGATCGAACAGCCGAGTTACAGCGTGGCGATCGAGATTTTCCGGCATCGCAATGCCCGAATCCTGCCGGTCGATATCCGGCCGGACGGTTACCGGATCGACGAGATCGAAGCGCTCATGCGCCGTCATCGCCCCGTGCTTTTTTATATAAATCCGACTTTCCATAATCCGACCGGCTGGTGCGTCCCTTCCGAGCAGCGCAAACAGCTTGTCGATCTGGCGGAAACCTACGGCTGTATCTTGGTTGAAGACGATGCTTTTCGGGATATTCATTTTGGTTCGCCGCCTCCGCCGCCGGTCTACGGTTACGATATGTCGGGGCATACGATTTATATCCGGAGCTTCAGCAAATATGTGTTTCCCGGTCTGCGCATCGGCTGTGCGGCCGCAAGGCCGGATCTGATGCGGCGCCTGCTGGCCGCCAAAGCCCGCAGCGGCGGCGGAACTCCCCTGCTGAACCAGAAAGTGTTCGTTCATCATTTCCAGTCGGAACGCTCGCGCCGACATCTGCACAAACTGCGTACCGCGCTTCAGCTTCGCAAGGAAGCGATGGAAGCGGCGCTGAACGACTCCGGTTGGCGATGGCAGTCGCCCGAAGGCGGACTGAATCTGTGGGTTGAACTTCCGGAAGGAATCGAGCCCGAACGGCTGCTGGCCGACGCTCTGAATACCGGAACCGGCGACGACAGCGTATCGTTTGTGCCGGGCTCGTTCTTCGACCCTTCGGGCCGGCCGGACCGCCATATCCGCCTTAGCTATTCGCTGCTCAACGAACGCCGGATCGCGGAAGGCATCGGGCGGCTGCGGGCCTATGCGGAGCTGCAGCTCTCCCGGAATGCCCGGCTTCTGCCTTAAACGACCGCTGCAGCCGGTTCGGACTGCTCTTCCCGCAGCTGCGCCCGGTACAGCGCGCAGTATCGGCCTCCAAGCGCCATCAATTCGTCGTGCGTACCGCTCTCCGCCGCGCAGCCCTGCTCCATGACGATAATCCGGTCCGCTCCTTGTATGGTCGACAGCCTGTGGGCGATGACGAAAGTCGTCCGCCCCTGTTTCAGTTGATCGAGCGCCTTCTGTACTTTGCGTTCCGATTCATTATCCAAAGCGGACGTCGCTTCGTCGAGCAGCAGCACCGGCGCGTCGCGCAGCAGTGCCCGCGCAATCGCGATACGCTGCCGCTGTCCGCCGGACAGCCGGGCGCCGCGTTCGCCGATCTTCGTATCGAAGCCTTCCGGAAATTCCCGGATAAATTCGTAGGCTTCCGCCATGCGGGCCGCCCATTCGATCTCGTCCTCGCCTGCGCCGGGACGCCCGTCCGCAATATTGTCGCGGATCGTGCCGGAGAACAGATGCGCCTCCTGCGGCACCCAGGCAAAATAACTCCTGCGGCGATGCAGATCCATGTTTTCCGCCGATTCTCCGTTCAGCAGCAGCCGGCCTTCATTGGGCGGATACAGCCCGAGCAGCAGTTTGAACAGCGTCGTTTTGCCTCCTCCGCTTTCGCCGACCAACGCAACTGTCTCCCCGGCTTTGGCTTCCAGACTCAATTCTCTCAGCCCTTTGCTTTCTTCTGCGTTCTCTCCTTCGGAGGCATACGAAAAGCTCAGGTTCTCGATCCGCAGTTCATTCAGCAGCGGGGCTTTCTCGCCGTTCTCGCGCAGCTGCTCCGCTTCGGCAGGCGCATCGATCACCTCGAAGATCCGGTCCGCCGCCCCGAGACCCTGCTGCATGCTTGCCCACATGCCGGGCAGCGTCGTAAAAGGCATAACCAGATAATTCATCAGCTGAATAAAGGCCAACATCGAACCGACCGTGATTGAACCGACCTGGACCAGATAAGCTCCGGCGACGATAGCCCCTACGAACATCAGATTTCCCGCAAAAGCGCTGGACGCCGCGCTGCCTCCCTGGATACGGCCGCTGCGCAGTTCCCAGCCGAGAATGGCCCGGCTTCGTTTGACAAACGAGTCGAAGGTCCGGCGCTCCATGCCGTAAGCTTTGACTACCGACGGCGCACCGAATACGTCCTGCAAATACACGGTAGCTTCGCCGATCGCTTCCTGCTGTCCGGCCGCGCTCCGGCGCATCGCTTTGCCCGTCACCGCTCCGATCGCGATCATGACCGGCCCCATCGCAAAGCAGAGCAGCGCCATCGGCCAGCTGATCGTCAGCAGATAAGCAAACGCAGCCAGCGCCAGCAGCGGATTGCTGATCAGGCCAAGCAGCATGGTGCCCATCGCTTCGCCGACCGCCTGGTTGTCGCTCGTCATTCTGGACAGGAATTCGCCCGAATGCCGTTTGTCGGTATACCCCGCCGGCAGCCGCAGCACATGATGCAGCGTATCTTCGCGCAGGTCTTTGCGGATCGAAGCCGAAGCTTTCGTACGCAGCACCTGATCGATGTAGTGCACGATCACGTCGAGCAGCAGGATGCTTCCTCCGATCGCAAGGATAGTCGGCCATCCGTAAGGCGAACCGTAGACGGCCGCATCGGTCACCAGCGACAGGAACCAGGCGATGCCGAGACTGACCGCAATCTTGACCAGGGTTGCGGCGCCAAGTCCGGCATACAGCCCTTTGTAATTTCTTATGTACCCCGCCAACCGTGCAAAAGTCTTTTTACCGCCCGCTTCTGTTTTCCCTTTTTTCTTTCCGTTCATTTCGGTCGCCTCCGTTTCACTCTTTCTTATCCATTATAAGGAAACGGAGGTTATTGCGAATGGGGCGCGGGACTATATGTTTTCTACGCCTCGGGACGGAGCAGACTTCCGCAGCGGGGCGGAGAATAATGGCACAGAAAGGCCCACGGCAAAAAGCCCGATAGAAACGAAAGAAAAATCTTTCGTTTCTATCGGACCGTATTCGAATTCCTTTCCGGTCAGCTGCCCGTTTTACTCGGCAAGTCCGGCCGCTTCCGCGGTCAGCCGGAACGATTCCAGCCGATCTTCATACCGGATCGCCGGGCAGACGATCATGATCTCATCCGCTTCGTACAAGTCGCGGATCTCCAGCAGACGCTCGCGTACCCGCTGCACATCGCCGACAATCAGCGACATGCGGTCGTCGTTGCCTTTGAGCTCCGACCGGCCGACCGGAGATTCGGGAAACTGCGCCCGGAATTGTTCCGCCAGCGTCAATGCCTCGCTGTCGGTCGGCGCGCAGATCGCGTGCATTGCGACTATCACATGCGGCTTATCCCGATCCGGCGAAGGTACAAACGCTTCGCGGTAAGCCTGCACGATCTCCGGGCCTTCGCTGGTACTCATAAATTGGCCGAATGCGTAATACGCTCCGCAGGAAGCGGCCATATCCGCGCTTTTCGTATTTGTACCCAGCATCCACAGCTGCGGCGGCTGCGACGGATCGGGACGTGCCCGGACCGGTTCGCCGTCATAGCGGTAACTGCCGCCCATCAGCTCGCACAGCTGCCGGACCTTCTCCGGCATCTCGCCTACATGCGCGAGGAAATTGCCGCTCAGCGCCATCGTCGTATGCGCGTCGCCGCCCGGGGCGCGTCCAATGCCGAGATCGATCCGGCCCGGATACAAAGCCGCCAGCAGGTTGAAGCATTCCGCAACCTTGAGCGGACTGTAATGCGGCAGCAGCACGGCGCCGGCCCCGATCCGAATCCGGCTGGTCCGCGCGCCGATATGCGCCAGCATGACCTCGGGGGCCGTGCAGGCGAGCGAGTCCATCCCGTGATGCTCGGACAGCCAGTAGCGGCCGTATCCCCACGTTTCGGCATTGACTGCCAGTTTGGCCGATTGGGCGAGCGCTTCCTCGTCCGAGACTCCGCCGAGACGCGGCGACATATCCAGGATCCCCAATGTCAATTTCGTCATGATACCGTACCCCTTCCTTGGCGGCCGGATTTCTCCGGTCCGCAGCCGGTCTGTGCAGCCGCACCTGTAAGCTCTTACTTTATTCGACGCGGGATCTTCGTTTTCGTTGCGGAGCGCTGCCCGGCTTAATCGATATCGTAGATGGACCCGACCTTGAGTCCGTACAGTTCGTTATAGATTTTCTCGGCAAACATATCCGTCATGCCGGCAATGTAATCGACGACCATACGCTCCCACGTCCAGACCGGTACCGCCTGGCGCTGATCGCGCTCGAAGCGGTGGATCCAGTCGCCCGGAATGATCGAAGTGGCGGTGGACGGATCGACGAAAGCGTCCCACAGCCGGCGGATGATCCATTCGCTGCGTTTTTGCAGGCGCTGAACGCGAAGATCGCGGATCATGGTCACCCACGCAAAACTTTTGAGCACGCTCACCGTCCGCAGCATGTCGTCGTTTTCCGCGCCGTCTTTGACGAACGTGACCTTTTTCCAGCCGCCGTCGTCGATCACGCCCAAGCTGCTGACGAAATGGTTGACCCAATACGCTTTCACTTCGCGGCGCGTTCGGGAAAAGTCGCGGTCGCATACCGGCCACTTCGAATTCCAGGCCTGCAGGTAATCGTCCAGCACCGCGCCGACTTTCATGCTGATCGCTTCGCGTTCCATCCCCTGCCAGACCCGGTCTTCGAGCGTCTGGATTTTCTCCAGGATCAGACGGTGGGTTCCTTCGTCATGCATGAAATGTTCGTGGACCTCGATCTTGCCCGCCTTAATGCCGTCTTCCAAATCGTGCGCGGAGTACGCAATATCGTCGCACAGATCCATCAGCTGCGCTTCGAGCGTCGTCCGGCGTTCCGGAATGCCCCATTCTTTGCGGATGGCGGAAATATAGCCCCATTCGTTTCGGTACATGCCTTTTTTATTTTCAAGTCCGGAGAACGGATATTTGTTGATCCCCAGAAGCACCGCGTCGGACAGATTGAGCCCGTCGAGGTTTTCCCTTTTCTCCAAAAACATCATTAACCGAAAATTGTGCGCGTTGCCCTCGAAATGTTCGTAGCGGTAGCGCATCTCGCTGTGTTTTTCCCTTTTTTGCTCATTGGATTCTTTCTTGCCCCGGAGCGCTTTGCGCGTCTTCTCCTCGATCAGCTTGTCCAGAATATCCGCCAGCACTTCCTCGCCTTTGTGTCCGAACGGAGGATGACCGAAATCGTGCGCGATCGACGCGCATTCGACCACTTCCGGGTCCAGCACCAATCCCGGGCTGTCGGCGCGTTCCAGCGTGATCTCCGGATATTGGAACACGAGATTCTTCGCCGCCTGCCGCGCGATCTGCGCGACTTCGAGCGAATGCGTGAGCCGTGTGCGGTAGTAATCTCCCGTGCCTGCGCCGAATACCTGCGACTTGCCCTGCAGCCGGCGAAATGTCGGAGAATGGATAAGCCGCGAATAATCCCGTTCGAACGAGGACCTCGATGCTTCGTGTTTGTCTTCGGCATGCTGCCGGTGTTCTCTTTTATCCGTCAAACCCATATCTCTCCAGCCCCGCCCTTTCTGCCTGATGAATCAGTTGGAGTCGATTATACCTGTTTTCGCCCGCGTATAAAAGAGCTTGGGGCATCCGCTATTCATTATACCAGAGGCATCGCTTTGAATCCGGGAACGTTTGTACGGCAGCCTGCAAAAAATCGGGGACCGGCGGCCGTTTTCACTTTTTCAAAAACCGGCTTCGAACCGAAGGCAGCAGCGTCACGATCAGAATCGCAAGCCCCTGTCCCGTATAGAGCAGCTGCACGGCGGAAACGCGGTTCATCATATAGGTTTGAACGGCAATCCAGATGATCTGGCCGAATCCGACGTAGAGCGACAGTACCCAAACCGGATGCAGTTCGGCGCGGTACGGATTCACGGCTTCGGCTGCTGCCCAGCCGGGCCGGCGCCAGAGTCCGTAGGCAACCGCAAGCGGGAATAAGCCGAAGATCAGCAGCAGAAGAATGCCCGGGATCAGAAAGCTGCGGAAAAAGGCCCGTTCCAGCAGCGCAACGGGCATACCCATCGAGGTTCCGCCCGGATCGAAAATCAGCATCACGCCGCCGCCGATTGCGCCGAGGGCCAAGATCAGATGCAGGACGATGAGCAGGAAGACGGCGAACGGAGATTTGGGAGCGGCCGGGGTTGAAGAAGAATCGGAATTCGGGGCGAAAGCGCGCTCGGAAGGGGTGGGAAGTGCGGGATTCGGCATGGGCTGTTCTCTCCTTATGTATATGGGTTTTCTCAAGCTTAGCCTCTCTATCCGAATCCGCGCGCGGACAAGCGTCACAGAATCGCGCACCGTTTCAAACAAAGCCGCCGATCCCACGCAAAAAGGCAGGTCTTCCGCAATCGGAAGACCTGCCTTTGTTCGACGGACTGCCGCTTGAGCGGACGGATAAACCTTTTCTACTGTTCGGGAAGCCCTGCGGCCAGGCGAAGACGATTGGCCCGTTCGTGCGCGGAAGCGGCCGCTTTCGTATCGTCTGCCGCTTGGGCACGGTACCACGCAGGGGACAGCCAACGAAAAATCATCTCCTGGGCGTTGGATTTGTGCAGCTTGACGGCCTGCGGCAGCTTCTGCTGCCGCTCGCCGATTCCCGCCGCGGCACGCAGATTGGCGGCCAGCCGATGAAAATGCTCCGCTTCCGGCTGCTGATGCGAAGCGCGCGCGGCGGCCCAGGCAGGTCGCACATATTCGGCGATCAGCGACTGCGCGAGATCGGCGGACAGCGGCGTGAAATCCAAACTCGGCGCCGGGTTGGATGAACCGCCGCCCGCTTCGGAAGGGTCCGGGGTGCCCGCGCAGCCGCCGGAATTCCCTGCGCCTGCCGAAGCCCCCTGTCCGCCGTGCGGTACATGTGCCGGCTCCGCAAGTTCGGCCGTCACGTCGGCGATCAGCTCTTTGAGCGTTCTCCCGCCGGACTTAAGCCCGTTGTCGCAGTCGATTTTGCGCGCGGGATCCAGCTGCTTATGGCTCGGAATGAACAGACGGGGGTCTTTGTTCCATCTGGCGCAGCAGTAGGCCAAATACCAGGCGAACCGCTTGTACGCTTGTTCGAAATCGATGTTCCCGCCGTAGCACAGCTCTACGCCGAGCGCGGCATCGTTGGCGTTATAGCCGAACCGTTCGTTGTCGCTTGTCACATTGTAGAGGACATGCCAGGCTTTCTCGGCGGGGGCCTTATCCGTTCCGGCAGGGATGATTTCGAGAATCTTTTTGTCGTCGATGAACGTATGCGCCGAAGCGGAACGGTCCGTGAGCGCGTTGAAGTAGCGGTAATGGCTGTCTGCACCCGCGCCGGGATTGCCGGTATCGTGCGCAACAAAAAAAGCCGGCGTTCCGGTTGTCAGCCGGAGGCCGGGTCTGGTATTCGGGCGCTTGGCGATGTAGCGGCGCTCGATGGAATATAGATTTGTATTCATTTTTGATACTCCTTTCTTCATAGACCTGACATCATGCTTTTAAAAATCCGGCTTTTCGTAAGACTCTGGCATACCTTCGAAAGTTGAAGTAGTATTTTCTGTCTCCAGCGCTGCCGCCTCCGGCTGCTTACTTTCGACCAAATGTACATTTTCGTCCGAATTCGATTTGAATTGAAAAATCCGCACTGCACTATGCAGAAAATTTGGCATCGGCACACCCATTTTGCCCATATTTTCAATAACGGACATCAGCTCATTGGCCAGATAGAAAAAGACAACCGCATCACGAAAAAGATGCAGATCGCCCAAGACCCCATCAATCAGATGGGCAATTGCAACGATTGCGAAAACTGCCGCTTTGCGCAAGATACCGATAAACGCGATACGTTTCCTAATCTCTCTGCGCATCCACGCAGCCGTCCAACCCGTTGTCCAGTCGATTCCGACCAATACGAGAAGCAGTGCGATTAACATATTTATACCTCCTAACAAATAGTTGATTACAGCTTTCTACAATCAATACCTCCTTAGAGAATCGGCTCGCTGTTCCTAATCCCTTCTTTCGCTTCGATAAGTTCTATTTTTCGGGAGTACGAGTTTGAGCCATGACAAAAACGGCTGCCTGGCCCCGTAGGGCCGCACCCGTCTTTTCTGCGTGATTCCAGCTTCTTCGAGCTTTCGGCGCCCGGCCTCTTGCTCAACTTCCCGATGATACAATCTTACCGCCTTTTTCACCAAACAAAGACGGAGAAGCGTCCGGTTTTCGTCCGATAAACGGAGGGAAAAAGACGATCTTTCGGCGGGAAAAAGGCGGCCTTCGAGGCAATCCCCGCAGCCGCGCGGTTTCTTCGCTTTTTCCGGAATGCGAGCGACTTCGATTTCCGCCCTTTCCCGCTTAACTCCCTCACCTGTTTCTTCATCTATATAGGGAGGCTTACGCTGCTTGACGGACCGTTTATCACGACGGCCTATCTTCCTGTTGCATATTGTCACGATTTCTCTTAGAATTGTTTATTGTCAACACGCTTGCCCTATGCTACTATATAGTGTATGTGATTATTTATTATTTTAAGAAGGAGTTGAAAATAAATGAAACAAGGAATCCATCCGGACTTCCAACCCGTGGTATTCATGGACACGAGCACAGGGCACCAGTTCCTGAGCGCCTCGACTCGTAAATCCAACGAAACCGTAGCTTGGGAAGACGGCAACACTTACCCGCTGATCAAAGTGGAAGTTAGCTCCGATTCGCACCCATTCTTCACTGGCAAACAGAAAATTCTGGATGCCGGCGGCCAAGTTGAACGCTTCAAAAAGAAATACAACATGTAAGCTCAAGTCCGCTTAGCGGACTTCTACGACCAGGCAGCGGATTTTTCCGACGCCTGTTTTTTTTCGCTTTTTTCGGGAAAACCGCTTCGCGGCGGTTTTCCTGCGCCTGATTCCCTCGTCAAAAAGCCGCGTCTCCCGAATCGGGAATCGCGGCTTTTCGGTTTTTCGGAGTCAGGGGCCTTGGGGTTTCGCTGCATCGGTCGTCGCTTATTTCGCAGGTTCGTCGGAATTCGTACCCTCTGCCGGCGGCGACGGCTCCGGCCATGCCAGTTTATAAAGCGCCAGGAATCCTTCTTTGCCCGGCGTATCTTTCAGCACTTTCCATCCGTCTTCGCCTTTTTCCATCCGGATCGATCCTGTCATCGGCAGCGTCTCCTGTTCGCCGGAAAACACCAGATCGAGCGTATAGTCGAAGATGACCTCGCCGACTTCCACTTTTACGCTTCTCGTCGTCATCTTCAGATTTTCCACAGTCAATTCCGAGTCTGTGCGGATCGCCGCTTCATAGGGAATGTTGCCCGCCCGATTCGTAAAATAGCTCGACAAGAAGCTTTTTTCCGCATATACGGACAATTCGGCATGGCGTTTGTCGATCCAGTCGATCATACTTTGTTCACCATATTGAAACTCTTGTTCGAATACTTTCTTCTGGGCTTGGGTCACCGTCAGATCCTCACGTTTGAAATTTTCGGCGACAGCCCGAGCCTGGGTCTCGGCTTCCTTTTCGGACTTGGCAACCTCTTCTTCCGTCTGCCAGTTTATGCCGCCTCCCGTCTGGACGCCGCCCGGATCCGATCCCGGGGAGGCTTGGGTATACGCGGCTTTGGGCGCTTCTCCGTCCAGCCAACCCGCCGAGTTCGCTCCCCACAGACCCCCGAAAACGACGGCAGCCGCCAGAATAGAGCCTCCTATTTTCTTTCCTCTGCGTTTGGCCGATCCCTGTGTATGTTCCATACCTGATTCCTCCTTGATTTTGCGCATCTGCGCAAGCGTGGGTTCCGTACTCATCGTCCCCGGCTCGCGCGCCAATACTTCGTACCAATTCGGCCGACTGTTCTTCTCCGCTTCGTCTTCCCGGCGGTCTTCCGGCGTTTTGAATCGGTTCATCCGCGTTCCTCCTCTTTCATCATGCGATCGATCCGGCTTCTGGCACGCGACAGCCGAGATTTGTAGGTGCCTTCCGGTATTCCGAGCAGCCGGGCGCATTCCCGCGCGGTCATGTCGTAGTGCGCTTCCAGCAGCAGCGTTTCGCGAAGCTTGTCCGGCAGACGGAAGACCAGCTCCCAGACTTTTCGCTCTCCCGCTTCGGCCAGATACTCCTTCTCCGCCGAGGCCGCCGAAGCATCCGGCTCGATCTCTGCCGACGGAACGACGCGCCGCATAAAAGCCGAGCGTTTGTGGTTGATATACGTGTTCCGCGCGATACGCATCAGCCAGGTCTTGAGCGAAGACTCGTGTCTGAATCCGTCCAGCGTACGCAGTGCTTTGATGAAAGTGTCCTGGGTCAGATCGTCGGCGGCGAAACGGCTTCCCGTCATGAAGAAGAGATATTTCCACACCTCGCTCCAGTGTGTGCGCACGACGGTATCCGGGTCCATGGCCTCCATATATTCGCCGGAACCTTCTTTCGGTTTATCCATCTTCTCACCTCTTCTATACTTTATAGACAAGACAGAAGCGGGATCGTTCCCTTTTATGCTGAATAAAAAAGAATGTATCCGAAAAAGCGTTGCCGGCGCTTTCCTTTCCTATCTCCGCTTCTCCGGTTCGCGCTTTTTCCCTTCCGCCGCTTTGGCCAGCAGACCGTCCAATTCAAGCATCCCCGTCGCCGACAGCATCAGCGCCATTTTGTAGAAAGCGGCGGTTCTTACCTTGACGTACGTATCCTTGCTGACCGGCGGATCGAATACATGGTTGTATACCTTGTAATCGAATACGTCATCCTGCTTCATGTAACGTTCGCGCAGCAGCAGGCGTTCCCGCTCGTTCAACCGCTCGGCGATCCGCTCGATCCGTTCGCAGTAAGCGGCGCGGGCGGCGGGCATATCGACGTTGTATACAGCGGCGGCAGCGGTGGAATCGCTGGGCGTTCCCGTGAATCCGGAAGGCACTTCATTATAGGAAGAAGTAATACGGGCTTCCCTTTCCTCGAATGTAATCGTTTTGTACATCCGGTATTTTTCCATGGCTCCTTCGATAGCGGCTTGGGTCTTGCGGCGGTCAAGTTTCGGCAGATCCAATGCATGCTCCATTTTCCTCTCCCCTTATATTGTCTTTTGGCAACAAAATGATCAAAAAAATCCTTTTCTACCCCCATCCCTGTTCGCATATTGTTCGTATTTTTATTTTAACCTTACCACATTTTTTCCAAACACGTAAAGAGACAATTGTCATTTCCGCCTTTTGGCAATATTTCGGCAAACACATTTACCCGGCACCGGATATTGGGTATATTAAAAAGAGATGGAACGCCTCAGGGCGATCGGCCAAATTGACGAAGCGAGGAAGGGTGCGCACATGGAAAACCGGTTCGGCAGTTATTTGAAACAGGTTCGCGAACGCAAAGGCTGGAGCATCAACCGCCTGGCTGGTGCCGCGGGCGTCAGCACGTCGCAGATTTCCCGGATCGAGCACGGGCTCCGCGGCGTACCCAAGCCGCAGACGATCACCAAGATTGCCCAGGCGCTCGGCGTTTCGTACGAAGAAATGATGAATGAAGCCGGCTATCTGCACGATGCGCACGAGACTTCGGCTCCGGATTGGGCCACTTCTCGCGACAAGCGCGATTTCAAGAAGATGCTGGAAGAAGACGGCGAGTTGATGTTCGACGGCATTCCTTTGGACAAAGAAGACAAACAGCGGATCAAGGATGTACTGACCGGCCTGTTCTGGGAAGCGAAACAAATGAACAAACGCAGGAGTTAGAACGGCAGGCCGGTTCCTTGACTGTGCTGCGACAGACATTCCGCCAAAGGAGGACATGGACGGTGGACCCGATGAAGAAACTCGTAACCCGCCTGATCTGCACCACCCGCACAACCGATCCGTTCGCCATGGCGGAAGCGCTCGGTATTCATATCCGTTACATGGATCTCGGCAAGTCGACCAAAGGTCTGTATTACTGCAAGCTGCGCAGGCGTTTTATCGTCATCAACGAACAGCTGCCGGAAGAATGGCGCAATTTCGTCTGTGCGCATGAACTCGGTCACGACCGTCTGCACAAAGGCGTCAACCGTTTTTTTATCGAAGAACATTCATTTTTCAGCGCCGGCAAGCTTGAACGTCAGGCCAACCGCTTTGCGATGCTTCTGCTGACCAGCGGTACGGAACCGATCCCGGGCGAATCTTTCGAACATTTTCTGCTGCGGAGCGGTATTCCTGCGGATTGCGTTTATTTTTTTGCACATTGATCGAACATACGTTCCAAAACCCGCATAATCGGACGTAGGTCAAATTAACCATTTCCAGTTTTTTATATAAAAAAGGTAATGTTGGAGGACTTTTTATTCGATAATAGAAAAGACGGCTTGGGCAGAGGCTCAATCCACAGATCCAAAAAACTTGTTTATCGAAGGAGAAGATCATGATCCGACAAAAAAGAGTGATGCGTACCCTGGCCCTTCTGCTGGTAATTGCCGCCATCGTCTTTCCGGCCAATGCATTTGCCGCTACGGGAGACGTCACCTCGATTGCGTTCGACGACACGGCAAAAAAAGAACTGGTCATCGGTCAGTCGGCAAAGCAGCTTAAAGTGTATGCCACGGTCGAAGGCTCCACTTCCAAAAAAGATATAACGGCCTCGGCGGTGTGGACTTCTTCGGACGAAGAGGTTGCACAGGTAATCAAAGGTCTCGTCACTCCGAAATCCAGCGGAGACGCGATCATTACCGCCACTTATGAAGGCGCGATTGCCACGGTTGAAGTCTCGGCTTCCTATCCGTATACGAAGCTTGCCCTTGAATCGGCCAAGAGCGGTACATACAAACTGGGCGATTCCGAAAGCGAATTGAAGATTACGGCCAAGCTTACGGGCGGCGAAGAAAAAGATACCGTTACCGATGTTACCGCGCTCGCAACCTGGACCAGCTCCAACCCGAACGTGCTGACGGTCGAAGCCGGACAGGTCAAGCTCGTCGGCAAAGGCACGGCTACCGTTACCGCCAAGTACAAAGGACAGACCGGCACATTCAAAGCCAGCGTCGAGCTCCCGTACTCCTCCCTGGAGATCCGCGAAGCGGACAAAGCCGTTTCCAGTCTGGAACTGCTTGTCGGCGATGAAACGAAACTCAAATCCGTCGCTCCGGCTGCCGGAGGCAGCGCCGAGCACGAAGTTACCGCGGACGCCGAATGGAGCACATCCAACGAATCGATCGTTTCCGTCGAAAAAGGCGTGCTGACGGTCAAATCGGCCGGCAAAGCGACGATTACCGTTCAATACCTGGGCGTTAGCGCAAGCCTTGACGTTTACGTCCGTGCTCCGTATGAAGCGCTTCTGCTCGTTCCGTCGGAAGCGACAACCCTGTTCATTGGCGAAACGATCGATATGAAAGCCGAAGTCCGCGACCGTGCCAACTCTTCGCTGGACGTCTCGGCACAGTCCAAATGGACATCGAGCAGCCTGCTCGCCGCAACAGTCGAAGGCGGCAAAGTAACCGCCAAGGCTCTCGGAAGCAGCACGATCAAAGCCGAATACGGCGGCATTTCCAAAGAAATCAAAATCACGGTTTATCCGACACTGAAATCGCTGGAGTCGTCCAAGACCGAAACCGAATTGTACAAAGGCGAATCCGAAGCTCTTCCGAAGATCAGCGGACTCAAACTTGACGATTCCAAGCTCGATCTGAGCGGAGACGTCAAATGGAAATCCGGCGACGACGAAATCGCTTCGATCGAAAACGGCAAAGTGGTGGCCAAGTCGGCCGGTACGGTTACGCTGACCGCTTCCCTGCCGGAAGCTCCTTCCGTCAACACGCCTTCGGGCGACGTATCGGTACGCAGCAAGACGGTCGAATTCAAAGTCACCGTCAACGAGAAGGTCCTCGTCCTGATCGGTCCGGACGAATCGCTTGACTTGATCGTAGGCGAAACCTCCGCTCTTCCTACCGTTAATGCGGTCTGGGAAGACGGGCAGGAGAAAGACATTTCTTCCCTGATTACCTGGACGGTCAGCGGCGCCAATGCCGTGATCAAGAAAACCGACAAAGGCCAGGAGATCAAGGCGCTGCTCAAAGGCTCGGCTTCCCTGAAAGGCACCTACCTGAACAAGTCGATTGCCGTACCGGTGAAAATCGAGCAAAAAATTACCAAAATCGTCGTGGAACCGACTTCGATCCAGCTGAATATCAAATCCAGCAAGTCGATCAAAGTGACCGGTTACTACGCGGACGGTTCCAAGGTTTCCCTGGCCAGCAAAGTCGGCTGGGAATCGTCCAACCCTCTGGTCGCGTCGATTGCGACAACGTCGGTAAAAGGGATCTCGGAAGGCACGGCTACGCTGAGCGGCTCTTACCAAGGCCAGGCCCTGAGTGTCGATGTCAGGGTCGTACCCAAGCTGATCAAGTTGACCGCGGCCGAAAAGACGCTTAAATTGGCTCCGGGCGCATCGTCCAAAATCGTCGTGACCGCCGCTTTCGATACCGGTGCTGCGGCTGAAGTTGCCGCTTCGACGACATGGACCAGTTCGAAACCTTCCGTTGCTTCCATCTCGGCAGCCGGACAAATTTCGGCGCTTGCCGAAGGCAAGACTGTAATCAAAGGCAAATACGGCAATAAAACGGTCACGATCTCCGTTACCGTCAAGAAATAACCCGGACTTCGGTTCTTATAAAAAGCGGATGCTGCTCCTGCCGGAGCAAGCATCCGCTTTTTTACATTCCTACTTGCGAATCCGCTGCTTTGTTTTGTTAAAATTGTGTATTGTGCGTGTTCCAGCGACTTTTCTCACAGCAGGACGTCCCCCTAATCTTGCAGGATATGAACGTATGGGACAACAACTCGGTCTTTATCCGATTCTCCGTTTACTCCGGCTTTCTGCACGAATGACGGCGACGGTCGACGCGGCGTTTTTCAACGGTATAATTAGGGGATGAACGGATAGGCAATTAGCCGGAAAAATCACAAGCGCCATCGTGAGTCTGTTTCTTGTCATCGGGCTGGCGGTCGGCCCGCTCGCTTACCGGGCGGCTTACGGTCAGGTCGACGAAGCGGTAGGAATCGTGCTGGTCGGCTGCGCCAATATCACGGCGGGTCTGGTAAATGCGGCCGACTCCAACTTGAGCGCACGCGGCTACAAAGCCGGCGATTCGTTTTACTTCGCCGGCCAAGACCGCAAAATGGCTCTCTCCCTGTCGCACGGCGCCTATTCAAAGGTCTACAGCTACGACGGCGTCGGCCTGAAGACCGGCTATGGGCCGATCTATTCGGGCGAAGGCAAAGATCGGAAAGTCGTCGCCCTGATGGCGCAGGGAGACCTCAGCCTGGATGAATTTCAGATTCGGGGGCATGACGAGACGGCCCGTCTGGCTTCGGACTTCAACCGAATGACGCGAAGCTTTCGGGACATTTTGACGGAAGTCCGGGATAGCTCGCATCAGGTCGCTTCCGCTTCCGAATCGTTTGGTACGGTCCGCAGCGCTTGGTCCGATTCCCTGACAAGCGCTGATGCCGCAATGGCCGATGTGAAACGTCTCGCGGAAGATGCCCATGCGGTGGCCCAGCGTACCCGCCTCAGCTCCTCTATTGCCGACGAAGCCTATGAGCCTGCTTAACGGTTGGCCGGCTCTTCGGGCGATCAGCATGCTTCCATGCAGGAAATCCAGGCTTCTTCCACGATGCTCTCGCATTTGTCCGAAAATTTGTTCACTCTGGTAGACCGCTTCGAAATCTGATCGCAAGCTTAATGCGAAATCCGCGCCGAAGATAAAAAAGATTAAAAAACGCTGTCTCCCTTTTTGTCCGGCAGGCGGACGGATCAGGGAAAACAGCGTTTTGGTATAGTCGGATAAAAAATGACAGGTGCTTTACGATTTCACGGCACTTTTTCGGAGAGTTTCAAGACCTTCGGATTCTCCGGTGATCGGGCGGAACGTGATGCTGTCGAGCACCAGTCCGTTGCCTACGGGTTGCCCGTTTACGGTTACCTTTATTTTTTTGAAGTCTGAATTTGTCGAGTACATATCGGTTCACTCCTGTTCAATAATTCGGAATAAGAAAACGCTTGGGAAAGCGTTGGTTTTTGTGTCGGGATTGGTATTTTACGCGGAACTTCGGTACACTTAATGACGTACAATCCTTTGCGCAGTAAAGGGCCGGACCGAGAATAATCTCCGGTGCCGCATCTTCTAATGTATACCCGGATCATGCGTCCATTAAACCTTTTTCCGCAAAAACGGACCTATTCCGCTCTCTATACGATTCCCGAAACCGAGGTGACCGCTTGCCATGAGACATGGATTTTCCCGTATTTTGCGCAAGTCTTTTCCCGCCGCCCTCCTGCTCGGTCTCCTTCTGCTTCCTGCAGGCCGCGAGGCCAAAGCCTGGGAACCTTTCGACAATTTTGTCAACGGAATCGAAATGTTCGGCGAGCTTCCGAGCGAAGTCAACGAACTTCGTCAAAGTTATAATGAGACTGTCACCCAACTTGAAGACGCCAAGTCGGATCTTCAAGCCTATCGGGACGACATGGAGACCTACCGCGCACAAATCACCCAACTGAACGAACAGAACGAGCGGCTGGATGAACAAAACAAACAGCTGCAGGACACCGTCGCCCTGCTGAATAAAGCCCAGCAGGAACGCGATCAAAGTGCCAAGACGATGAAAATCGTGATTTTCGTGCTGATTGGCCTATTCGCCGGTTACTTCCTGCTGATTCGCGTTCTGCGTTTCGGACTGCGCGGCAGACGATGAACGGAGGAGTCGCATGAACATCACCCATGAACAATCCGGCGATTCGTTCGGCGCCCAAGCGTATACGTTCGAGTTGGGCGAGCACGATACGGCGCATGTGCTGCATCCGCAGCAGGTGATCGCGTACCGCGGCAATCCGAAACTTCGAAGCGACCGCCTGCTCGAGATCAGCCGCATGATGCGCAAACGCAAGCTGATCCGCGCCGATTTTCGCGGCGAATGCGCGTTTACGGCCGTTCTCCCCGCCGGATTCGGCCTGCAAACGCTCCGCATCAGCGGCGGCAGCGACATGCTCTACGACTTTCGCCAGCTGTTTTTCTACACCGAAGGCATCGAAATGAAAAGCCGTATCCTCAAGCTTAAGAATATGCTGATTACGCAGGACGCGATCAAGATGAAGTTTTCCGGCGAAGGACAGATCGGCATCATGACGCAGGGCACCGTTTTTCAGGCCGAGCTGCATGAGAAAGAACCTCTGTATGTCAACGCCGGCAGTATTCTCGCTTATCCGGAAAATGCCCGACTTGATCTCGCCGTCTACGGCAACCATCTGGCCAGTCAGCATATGAATTATCATTGGAAAATGACCGGCCGCGGCCATGTGCTTCTTCAAGCCGGCGGCACCCGCAGCCAGGAGCTTCGAGAACATATGGAAGATGACGGCTTGGTGAAACGGATCCTGCGGGAAGCGATCCCCTTCGGGAATGTATTTATTAAATGACTTTCAAAACTCCATTAGCAACTTTATTCACAGCTTTGAACGCGGACGGGTTAACCGCGTTCAAAGGTTTCCAGCGAGCGATTCCAAACCATTTTTGAAAGTCATACCCGATCTTAGCTAATCAAATCTCCAAACCCCAAAAAGCCGCCTTTTCCCGTTAACCCGGAAAAAGCGGCCTTTATTTTTTAACATTCAATCAAGCTTCCTCGTCGGCCCCGTTCTCCGAATCCTCTTCATCCTGAGGTTCCATCGTATCCCAAGCCGCATCGACCAGCTTGTCGAAAGCTTCTTCGTCGCTTTCGATATGTTCTTCAAACGCCAGAATTTCTTCTTCCGGCCCCGGCTGCTGCAGGAAATGCAAACTGTATTCCCACAGGTTTCCGTTTTTGCTGTAGATCGTCAGTTCGTAAGGTTCTTTATGTCCTTCGACTTCCGCTTCCACTTTGCCTTTGTAGCTCTTGTCTTCCATCCGTTCCATGCGGGCAGTCAGGATCTTGATGTTCATCGTTCGGTAGTCCTCCCTTTATCGTCGATCTAATTCGGTATGAATCTTCCCGCTACTCCAGCAGGCTGGAGATCGACTGCAGACGCTGGGCTTCGCTTTGTCCGGCAGCCACGCGGGCAGGCTCGGAGTCCGTACCGCTTCCCTGCATCAGTCCCAGACGGTCGCTCATCTTCTGGTTGATTTCCGTCATGCGTCCGGTCTGTTCCGTTGCGGACTTGATAATCGTACGATTCGACTGCTCGTACAGATCCATCGCCGTGAACAGATCGCCCATCGCGCGTTCGACCGCTTCAAGCTGCATAGCCGGCTTGCCCAGCAGTTCGTTCGTTTTTTGCGTCGTTTCTTTCAGCATGCGCGAGTTCTCCTCGAACATGTTCTGCAGCGTCTGATTGGCCGTATTGACCGCTTCGATCGTCTCCATCTGATCCTGCAGCGCCATGGCGATCATGGCCGACACGGTGATGAGATGCTGAGTCTTGTCAATCGTCGCGTCAACGGAATCGATCAGTTTGTCATTGTTGTCGTTGATAATATCCGTACCGGCAATTGCCTGCTGATACAGCAGAATCATCTCGGTAAACGACTGGATACGCGTGACCACTTTGCGGAGACCGCGTTCGAGCGTCGTTTTGCGGCCCGCATTTTCCGGCTTGGCGATCTCTTCCTCGAACAACGCTTTGAGGCGGTTGCCCATCGCGATCCGCATCTGCAGATTGTACACTTCCTCGATAGAGGTACGCTTGAGATTCCGCATATACGCCATGTTTTCTTCCAGCGTATCTTTGCCGTTGCGCAGCGACATGACGATCGCATCGACATTCGTTTTGACCGATTGGTATTTGTAAATATAGTTTTTGAGCGGGGTCTTGCGCATAATCTTATCGAAAAAACCGACCTGTTTGCTCTTGCTGAGCGAGTCGATCTCGGTACGCAGCCGCAGGATATTGTTCCCGACTTCGGAACGCTTCCCGGCGACCATATCGTTGACCGGGCGCTGCAGCATCTCCAGCGATTGGCCCGCTTTTTCCATCGTGCGCTGGCCCATCCGTCCGATCTGGTCCATCAGCTCGTCGAGCTGCATATTGTCGGTGTTGGCGACTTTCTGAATGACCTGCTTCGCTTCCTGTTCGACCTTTTCCATATCGTTCTTTTTCAGTTCGACCGAAAGATTCGTAGACATGAATAGTCCTCCTTTGGCGATTTGCTGTTAGTCCGAAGTCCGGTAGCGCTGTTGAATCAGATCGACACGGCTTTGCAGTTCGATCAGGTCGCGATGTTCGATCGTCTCTACGTACAGCGACAGACGGGAATTGATATCCTTGATTCCGTCCAGCAGCAGGCGGCGGTTCTTGCGCTTGGCTTCGCCGCTGAGCTTCAGGAACGGATTGATCGCGCCGTTCAGATCCTTGAACACCAGACGCTGAATATTATGGTTGATCTTGCTGTCATTGATTTCTTTGAGCTGCGGAATGAGGCGGGAAATGCGGGCCAGCAGCGAGATCGTTTTCTCGACGATTTCGTCATCCAGCGAGTTTTTCTGGCCTTCGGAAATGATCATTTCTTCGATCACCGAGATATACTCGTGAACCGGGTCCCACATTTCGTCGGCTTCCGATTTCGGCTTCGGGGCTGCAGCCGGGGAAGCGGCGGCAGGAGCCGGGATCGAAGGAGATTGAACGGCGTCGTATGCCGCCCTTCTGCGTTCCTGTTCGCCCCGCGCAGCCGCTTCTTCGCGCAGCCTGCGCTGCACCGCTTCGTCGACGGCCGGAATACCGGTCCGTCTTCCGCTTGGCGGAAGCACTTCCGGCTGCGGCCGGGACTGCGGCGATACCTCGATCGGAAGTACCTTGGGCTTGCTCCGCTTGAAAGCACCGATGCTGAGCAGCACCGCACCTCCGGGAATGAGCATGGAAATCTCTTCCGGCAGAATCCCCTGCGAGACGAAAGCAACCGCACAGCCGGCTATAAAGGCTGTAAGAGGCAGCCCGAAACGTTTCATGTAATCGATCATGCTTGAACACCTCCAGCTTGATAGCAGAGCACGAACCCGCTATGCCGGCACCCGCGTCAAAGGTCGGAAATAACCGCTTTGCCGCGAACTTGATCCAGCCTGACGGCCTGCTCCACGTAGCTTGCCTTGATGCCGAACTCCGGCTCGGGCGGCCGGCACTCTTCGCCGAACGCCGCTTTGACCGCGTAATATGGGAAATTGACACCCGATAAACAGGTAATATACAAACCGCCGGACATGCGCGGATTGATTTCGAGCAGTTTGGGCACACCTTTATTGTACTTCACCTGAACGTTAAAAGCATAGGGAATGCGGCAATTTTCCGCGATGCGCCGCGACAGGGCCAGCAGCTCTTCCGAGTACTCGAGCTGATACACGCGCCCTTCGGACTTGAGACGCGGAACGGCCGTCAGCAGGTTGCCCGCGGCGTCCGCCAGGCAGTCGATACTGTATTCGTCTCCTTCGAGCATTTCCATCACCATCAGATCGTCGAAGCTCTCGACCGACGACAGCGTCCGATAGGCTTCTTCGTACGTTGTCTCAAGCGTGACCCAGCCGTACAGTTCTTCCAGCGGATCGCCGGCTTCTTCCTTGATGATCCGGAAGCCCATGCCGCCTTCCGCTTCGGTCGGTTTGAAGCAGACTTTCTCGCCTTCCGCCCGCAGTTCCTGATAAGCCTGCGCGAACTGTCCGGCCGTACGGACGACCCGGTAATTCGGAATCTCCACGATGCCTTTGCCTTCGAGCGAGCGGTAGAACTTTTCTTTGTTCATCATATTCTCCAGCAGTTCCATGTCGCTGCAGACCATCACGCGCGTGCCGATCTCTTCGAAACGCCGGATATGCCGGGCAATCAGTTCCATATGCAGGCGCGGAATGAACAGGTCAATCCCGTGTCTGCGGCAAAAGTCCAGGCAAAACTCGATATAGGCTTCGCCTTCGACTTTGGGTTCGGTTTCTTTGACATCGCAAGCACTCAGCGAAACGTGGTCGATACTCGGATGCGTGCCGTAAAATTCGAACCGCTCTCCGTCTTCATTGTTGCGAATCAGGTTCACATAATGGTAAGCGACCGAGAACCAGCGGTTCAGCCATATTTTTCTCATCGTTCATCTTCCTCTTCGGCGTTTTGGCACAGCGATGTTTAACGGAATTACGGGATACTACGCGGGAAAAGCCCGTTCGGTTTCGTTCAGCGTTTGTCGGCAGACGGAACGTCGGTCTCCGGAACGGGCAGAGCGAACCATTCGGCGATCTTCGCGATCAGATCTTCGGCCGCTCCCATGCCGTCCCGCTCGGTGAACGAATAGATCCCCGATTCCATATGTGCCGCATAAATTTCTCCGTGCCGCGGCACGATCGCGTAATCGGCCGCTTTGAGCAGACTTTCGTCCAGCAGCGAGTCGCCGGAAGCGGCGATTCGGGTCGCGCCGGACAACTTTTTGACATACAGCAGACCGTCTCCCTTGCTTACGCCGTCCGGCACCAGATACATCTTGCGCCCCTGTACCGACAAATTCCAGCGCATGCCGGCGAGTTCCGCGCGGAACTCTTCGACGGCGTCCAGCGGCATATTGTCCCGGTCCAGAATGATCGAATAGAACAAGCTATCGGAATGCCGGTAGGACTTGACCCACTCCGGCGAAGAGATACGTCCGAAGGCTTCGATCACTTTCTCCGCATGTTCGCTGCGCGACAGCGCTTCGGCCACATGCCGCTGCCAATCCGGGTCCGGAACGCCGTCAACCAGCACGTTCCCCCCGTTGCTCGTCACCGCGTACTTCGGATTGAATGTTTCCCGAATATAGAAAATCCGCTCGTACTGCTCGATCGTCCGCGTCGTGACGGGCACGAACAGCGTCGTCTTCGCAAGCTCCGCAAGCCGCCTTGCCGCCTCGGGCGACATGAACGAAATGTGTTCGCCCTGATACAGTTCTACGGGAATGACGTCGGCAGACTCGAAGCTTGCGCCCATCGCTTTTTTGGAATAGATCAGGGTCCGGTCGAGATCGCTTGCGAAAATCATAGCGTGCCTCCGTTCATCGGTTTGATGATGCCGCAGCAGGAATACGTCAGGCCCGGATAGACTTCGACCGGAACGCCGCGATCTTCGGCCAGCAGCAGAATATGGCGCAGATGCGGATTGTCGAGCCGGTCGACGAGAATCTTCCACGGCACACGGCGCAGCAGCACACGCGTTGTCTCGCCCACGCCCGGTTTGACCAGATTGACGTCTTCGATCCCGTAATCCTGCTGGATACGGGCAATGTCCTTCATCCCCTGCCAGCTGGATACATTCGCTTCCGGCAGCTGCTCCAGCTTCGCGGCTTCGAGCAGCGCTTCGGCTTGAATCTCTTCGTAATAGCCGCTGACCCGGTCGACGAACAGATTGGAGACGTCGTCTTCGAGCCATTCTTTGTAATACTTCGCTCCGTGAAAATCGTTCGGTCCGATCAAATCTCCGCGCAGCACGGTGCGGCTCATCAGCCCGGATACGGTCGAATTCAGGCAGGCGCTCGGGATCAGGAAATCTTCGCGCGTGCCGAACGTCTCCGAGCAGCGGCCCGGATCGGCCAGTACGGCCAGGTCGTCGTCGAGTTCGATGCCGTATTTGGCGGACATCGTCTCCCGGGCGTCTTCCAGCACTTTGCGGATCGCGCCTTTGCCGGTCCAACCGTCGACGAACTGGATGCGGCGTCCGGGATTCTGCTGCCGCATATACAGGACCGCATTCTCGTCGATGCCTTTGCCGCGGATGATCGAGATACTGTAATGCGGCAGTTCCGCTCCGTATATCTGCCGGAAATAACGTTTGATCAGAATGCCGACCGGCGTACCCGCGCGGGCAAGCGAAGCAAGAACGAAATCCGTGCCGTGACGGGCTCTCAGGCGTTCCGAGACGATACCCGCCGCAAGCGATACGTCTTTTGCCGTCGTATCGAGCGTCTCATGGAACAGTGCGAGATACTCGGGCGTCGGCCGGTATTCGACCGGCAGCATCTCCGAATAATGTACGCCGCCCTGGATCGCTTCTTCGCGGTCTTCGGTCGGACGTTCCAAATGGACATCACTCAGATCCTTCAGCAAAAACACAACGTCTTCCGGACTGTAGCTGCCGAGCTTCTCGGGAACCGGCAGGGGCTGGGAAGTCAGCGTATCGTTCGACATATTCAGTTTCCTCCTTGTGGGTTGGCACGATCGGCCCTGGCCGCGACAGCCAGATGCAGGGCCGGGACTCCCGTATGCGCCAGAGCGTCAAGCAGCGGCTTCAGATCTTTTTCAAGCGGCATACGTTCCAGGAAAACGAAAATCTCGTCGTACGTACCTTCCGGCACGTTATAGAAGAAATTCGCCACACCGGGATCATCCGGCGATGTATGCGGAAATCCGCTTCGAACGGCATACCCTTCTTCGTCGAGCACATGGATCGGACTGCGCGTACTCGACTGGTACCGAACGCCCTCGCCCAATTCCGCGGCTATCCGCATCGGCACATACATAAATTCCCCCGTACCCATACAGAGCGTGCGGCTTCCCGTACGGCTCTCCGCCAAAGACGCGGCAGCTTCCCGAACCTGACGATCCAGCAAGGCATTGTCCGCTTCGCGCATCCCGAACCGTCCGGTCCACTCGAGATACGGACAATCGGACGTCCGGCCGGACAGATCGGCGGATACGGCATCCAGGTGACTGAAATAAGAAGAGAGATCGTGCCGAATCAGCTTCGTCCCGTTTTCCGCACGCGCTTCCGGCGCAGGCTGCGTCAGACGTTCGACCGGGCCGCCCTCGACTTCGATCTGTCCTTCGATCAGCGAGATCGTCTCGATCGCGATCCCAAGCTCCGCTTCGAGCTCGCCGAATCGCAGACGGTCCGCCTCCCCTCGCCAGTCCAGCAGACTCGCGACAACGTAGCGGCGGCGCGGATGTTTGCTCTGCAAATCGCGGATGATATTCAGCGCGGTATTGCCGGTCGTCACTTCGTCGTCCACCAGCACGACCGTATCTTCCCCTTCGAAAAAGGAAGTTTCTCTCGCATAGCAGCGGTGTGCCGTCGCATGCGAATGTTCTTCCTCGAAACTCAGCACGGGCTGCTTGCCTACCAGTTCTTCGCGGGTCGTATGCAGAAAGCGCGTGTCTCCCGTGAAACAATCGTACATGGCATGTCCAAGCGCAGTCGCCGTCTCCGCAAACGCGATAAACAATGCCGGTTCTTCGACCTGCAGCTTGTCGCCTTTGAGCCGGGCATACAGCTGACGGGCCGATTCGTCGTCGCCCTGAAGCGCTTCGCAGACTTCTTCCAGACCGTAAGCGCCGGCAGCTTCAGCCGCCTGCCTGGATCCACCCTGCACCGATTCCGCGCTGCGGCGCTGCCACAGCAGGGCCAGCGCTGCTCCGCCGAGCAGAGAAACATGCGGATCGACCGGAATATGCTTGCCGAGAATCCGGCTGACGAACAGGAAGCTTCGCTTCTTATTGATTCGCGCCGCCATCCGGAACAGATGATCGGGATGCAGGCCCAGCGGATTGGAGGTCAGACGGACTTTCACGGTTAATCCTTCGGGCATGTCGTAGACGTACACATCCGGCTGCTTGGAATCTTTCTTATCGAACGAGTAATGCAGTGAAGTTTTGGTTCTCATTGAGCACCCCGTAGATTTCCGAACGGATCATGATACGCCGCGCCCAATTCAGATGGGGCTTGATCTCGTTCATTTTGTTGTCGTATCCGCTCTTGACGACGCCGATTTCGCCGCCGCTGCTGTCTAGAATATGCGAAGCGTCGATATACTCTTCGTGCGTAACCGTGTACAGAGCCTGAACGGGGCAGATGTGAGTCGGATGAATGATCGTTTTGCCGACAATTCCATTCTCTTTGTCCAGTTCCACCTCGCGAATCAGGCCGTCCACATACTTGTTGATATACTGCATGCGCAGCAGCAGTCCTTCGCGTCCCGCCGTTTCCTGGAAAGGCGTCTCGCGCAGTTGGGGTTTGAGCACGCGTTCGCTTTTGAAATATTCCCAGACCGGGCCGGAAATCACATAACCGTCGTGCGCCCGTCCGAACAAGTTGACAATATCGGCAACGCAATCGCGAATGACGCCGATATCGTAAATAGTCATATCCGGTTTGCGGCGCAGTCCGAACAGACTGGAAAAATCGGTTGCCCCGATGCGTACATTCAATATGTATGGACGGTGCCGGTCCAGCAGCCGTTTGATTCCGAGCAGCGTCTCTCTGCGCGTCTCCGCGTAAATGATCTCGGGACTCTCCAGGATCGGCATGCCGTACAGAACGGGGCTTCCGGCAGAACGGGTCCCATTGTAGGTATGAAGCAGTTCCAGGTAACGTTCGCCGAGAGGCACATCGAACTTCGGGAAGACGAGTCCCGTCAGACGAATTACCGCTTCGCCGAGAAGTTCAAGGATCCGCTTGGCCTGGTCCGGTGTACGAATCCGGATAAAAATCAGCGGCAGCGACTCCGGATCGATCTTCCCTTCGCAGCTCCAATCGTGCAGCTTGCGAATCTGCGAGACGAGCGAAAGTTCCGCTTCTTCCAGTCTGAGATCGCCGACGGCGTCTTCCAGATCGATAACCACGGAAGTGAGCCCGATATGTTTGCCGGTGCTCAAATTCTGCGCGATATCAGGCCGGGTTGCGGGCATATACAAAGCCGCTCCAAGCGCATAGGCCAGCAGGTCTTTGTCGGAGCGGTTGCAAAAAGGTGCGGGAGCCAGGTGGAACAATTTCTGGGTTTCTTCCACCTCTAAATAATCGAAATAACGCATGGTCTTTCCTCCCACGATATTGAGTCCATTTCCTGGCAGATCGTTCATGGATAGATCCGGTATCGTCTGCCGCTTTGGCAAAGCCACGGCAAATTTTAAAAAACTCCGCCGAACGGAGAAAAACGTTCTGCCTGTTGTCCGTGCTTGCGAATCGCCGCTGGCACTGTACGAAGCAGGAAGCCTTTCTCCATGTGCGGAGGAATAAGGTTGGTTGGAAGCAGGCTCTGCCGCAAAGACCGACCGCATCCCTACAAAAGAAGCGATGCGGTCGGCTGTGCAGGTACGACTGCGGGACAGCGTTCACACACCCGAACGATGTTCCCGGCGCCGGCGAACCAGGCTGAACAGAATCGTACCGACAAAAACGGCAATAAGCAGCGGGAAGAAAACTTCCTGCGGCAGTTCGTAATCGAATACCGCGGCCGCGATCATTTTCAATCCGATAATCGTAATCAGGATAAAAGCTGCCCGTTCCAGTTCCGGGAACTTTTCGAGCAGTTTGAGAAACAGCTGGGCGACACCCCGCATCATCAGGACGCCGATCATGCCGCCAAGCAGAAGCACCCAGACTTCCTGGCTGACTCCGAAGGCCGCCAGAACGCTGTCGATACTGAACGCAATATCCATCAGTTCGACGGCAAGCACCGTGCGCCAGAAGCCGTAATGGTTTTCTTTCGCACCTTCCGTATCGTCCGTTTCGGGTTTGCGCCCGATCGACGGAATCAGCGGCAGGCCTCCGACCCGGTTCCATCGCAGCTCAAGTCCAAACAGATTGCTCATGGCAATCCACAGCAGATAGAGACCTCCGATGATTTTGACCCAGGTGATCTTGACCAGGAAGGTCCCGACCCCGATTGCGACAAACCGGAACAGGTACGCGCCGATGATCCCGTAAAACAACGCTTTTTTGCGCTGATTCGGCGGCAGATGCCGGACTATGACAGCCAGTACCAGCGCGTTGTCGGCGGACAGCAGCCCTTCAAGAATAACGAGCGTGCCGATCACTCCCCACGTTGCCGGTTCGCTCAGAATCGCGCCGACATGTTCCCATTGAAAGTAACCGGCAAAATTGCCGAAGAAACTCTGAAAAAAATCCGCCATGATCGCTCTCTCCTTCAAGGCGGTTCAGAGGCGGCCTGCTGCGGAGACTGCGGGCATTCGATGCGGGCAGAGACCGGATACGCCGCAGTCCCGGTTCGTTTCCGAAAGGTCTGCGGCGTATCCGTACAGGACGGAACGAACCGTCGTACGGGTCTGGAATAAAAATCAGAAAAATCGTGTGTTATTTGCTTCCGGTCTGCCAGCGAAGTCCCCAGTTGTAAGCCTGGTCCAGTTCGCGGTGGCCGGAGAAGTACTCGACCAGCCGTTCGATGCTGAACGTTTGATCGCCGACGTTGGTAATCATGGCAACGGCGCACATGCCTTTGCGGCTGCCGTGCTCGTCCATACGGACGATGATATCGGGACCGCCGCCCTTGATCGTCACGACCCCGTCGGCCTGTGCCCAGTTCGCCGCTCCTTCATAGATGAAGGCGTAAACGACAATACGCTTGATATCGCGCAGGTGGGCACCGTTGATCCGCATATTCTCTCCCCCGGCTTTGGTGCCGGTCCGATCGTCGCCGTCGAGCATCACATAAGGTTCGCTGCTTAGCGAGCCGAACGCGCGTCCGAGCGCCTGCACGGTGCCTTTATGCCCGTCTTTCAATTCGAACAAACAGCCCAGGTCCAAATCGACGCCGGCCGTTTTGCCGAAGAAGCCGGTACTCTTGCGCTGATTCCAGTTGAGATTGATCAGAATCTCGCCGATGGAATCGGTACCCGCTTTCTTCTCCAGGCTGATCTTGTCGCCGCGTTTGGTCAATTCGATCTTCTGCAGGCTTGGCGCCGCAGGCTGGGAAGCCGGAGCGGGCGGCGGCGCAGGGATCGAAGGCGTTCCGGCCTGCGGCGCCGGAGAAGGCGCGGCGCCCGGAGCGGGCGGAAAGACGCGGGGCGAAGCTCCGCCCGGTCCGCCGCCGGAAGCCGGCGGGCTGCCCTGCTGCGAAGGACGGCCCAGATTGAGCGGCGACGGATTGCCGCCGGGAGGCTGCGCAGGCGGCGACGGCTGTGCGGCCGGCGTCGGCTTGGAAGGCTGCGCCGCCGGAGGCGGCGTTGGTGCGGGAGCCGGTTCGGGCTCCGACTGCACATCGATGCCGAAGCTGCGGCACAGCGCTTCGAGTCCGCCCGTATAGCCGCTGCCGACGGCATTGAACTTCCATTCTCCGTTATGGCGATAGAGTTCGCCGACGACAATGGCCGTCTCGACGCCCGATGTTTTGTCCAGCGTAAACCGGATCAATTCCGATCCGCCGCGCGCATCGACGATACGCAGATATACTCCGTTGACACCGGCGAAGTTCTGCCGACGCTTCTCTCCTTCGTAAAGCGTGAGAGAAAAAGCGATGCGCTCGTAAGCCGCCGGAACGCCGCTCAGCGAGATCGACACCTGTTCGCTGTCCGTAATACCGGCATACGCGCTGCGGGTTTCGGTCTGCAGCTGCATGGCGCCTCCGGCGCCGGCCGGATTACCGTAGAAGATCAGGTCTTCGTCGGCCGCCGCCTTGGAACCCGGACCCAGCAGAAACGCCGAGAAGTCGATATCGACTCCCGGCGAAGCCTGCCAGCCCATTCCGACGACGATCCGGTCGAGACCGGGATTGGTTTTGGTCAGGTCGGCTTTTTGGCCCCTGATGATTGTGGTCGTCAAAAGTAATTCCGCCTTTCGGTTAAGTTGCGGATCGGATTATTGGGCGTCGAGGCCGTAGTTTTTGCACAGCGCAGCCAATCCGCCCGCAAAGCCGGAACCGATCGCCTGGAATTTCCAATCTTCGCCGTGGCGGTACAGCTCGCAGATCACGACGGCCGTCTCGACCGAGAACTCTTCACCTAGATCGTAACGCAGCACTTCGCGGTTATCTGCCGTGTCGACCACGCGTACGAACGCATTGGATACCTGGCCGAAGTTCTGGGCACGGGCTTCCGCATCGTGAATCGTGACCGTGATGCCAAGGCGGGTGATGTTGGACGGAACCAGCGAGAAATCAACCTGGATCTGCTCGTCGTCGCCTTCGCCTTCCCCGGTCCGGTTATCGCCCGTATGCTCGACCGCACCGTTCGGCGTTTTCGGATTGTTGTAGAAGACGAAGTCTTCGATTCCTTTGGCGCGTCCGTCTTCATGCAGCAGGAATACCGAAGCGTCGAGATCGTAGTCGGCGCCGCTGCTGTATTTGTTCGTATCCCATCCAAGGCCGATCATGACTTTTTTGAGGCCGGGATTGGTTTTGGTCAGGTCGATTCGTTGTCCTTTGGAAAGGCTGATAGTCATGGGGAATTCCTCCGTTTCCTTGTCAGAAAATGAAATTGAACACAAAATCCCGAAAAGCGGACGCCTGCGGCAGGCGCCCCACTACGGCCGAAGGCCGTCCATGTAGCAGACGGCCTTCGGGGTTGAAACTAAAGGGTGAAACGCATGCGTGTAAGGGATTAGGATACGGCCAGGCCGAAGTCGCGTACCAGGCCTTCCAGACCGTCTTGGTAGCCGCTGCCTACAGCGCTGAATTTCCACTCGCCGGCGTGACGGTACAGTTCGGCTACGACAATCGCCGTTTCCACGGAGAAGTCTTCGCCCAGATCGTAACGGATCAGTTCTTCGTTTGTTTCTTCATTCACGATACGGACGAACGCATTCGATACTTGACCGAAGTTCTGCGCGCGTGCCGTTGCATCGTGAATCGTAATGCAGAAGGAGACTTTCTCGACTTCAGCCGGAACGCTTGCCAGTTCAACTGTCAGCTGCTCATCGTCGCCTTCGCCTTCGCCTGTACGGTTGTCGCCTGTATGTACGACAGCGCCGTTGGCGTTTTTAGGGTTGTTGTAGAATACAAAGTCCGTATCGGCTGTTACTTTGCCCGAAGTGCCCAGCAGGAAAGCGGAGGAATCCAGATCGAAATCTTTGCCGCCGTCATACTTGTTTGTGTCCCAACCGAGACCAACGAGTACTTTTTTGAGGCCCGGGTTTGTTTTTGTCAGATCGACTTTTTGACCTTTTTGCAAGCTGATTGCCATGAATAATTCCTTCTTTCTTTATTGGAGTTTGGGTGAAGCTCGAAAAACGGGCCGTGCGGTTTAGCTGTAGCGGCGGGCCAGCAGATCGATATGCGGAGCCTGCGCACCTTCGCCGACGGCGCTGAACTTCCACTCGCTGCCGTGGCGGTAAATCTCGCCGACCAGCAGAGCGGTCATTCCCGAGTAATCGTCCGTCAAGTTGAAGCGAACCAGTTCGCGGCCGCTGCTCGACTCGAAGACGCGGATAAACGCCGAGCGGATCATGCCGAAATGCTGTTTGCGCGCTTCGCAGTCATAAATGTTGACGACGGCGAGCAGGCGGTGAACATCGGCCGGAACCGAAGCGAGATCGATATGGATCTGCTCGTCGTCCCCGTCTCCCGCACCCGTCAGATTGTCTCCGCCGTGTACGACGGAACCGTTCGGGCTCTGCAGGTTGTGGAAACAAACGACGTTTTTGCTCTGCGTCAGCTTGCCCTGTTCGCTAAGCAGCAGGACCGAGGCATCGCAGTCGATGTTTGCCGTTTTCTTCTTCATACCGAACAGCCCGCGGCTTTCGGACTCGGCCGGGTCCCAGCCCAGTCCGACCGTAATCTTGGACAGACCGGCATTCCCTTTCGTCAAATCGACCTTTTGGCCTTTTACCAAAGAAATTGTCATTGCTGTCTATAGCCCTCCCAATTGGAATGGTATGGTTGCTGTCGCTCAATTGAATTATACCTGTTCGTCCGGGTACAAAACAACTTCGCCGATTCCGCGCAAACGCGAGGCCGTCAACCGGAACGTCCTGTGCTTGGCTGCACGCTATATCTATACGCTCGGGGAATGTACCCGGTTTCGGCGTTTTTGAATTTCGTCAGCCTTTTTGCAAAAAAACCTCCGGCAGTGACCGTAAACGGACAGGCCGGAGGTTCTTCCTCCATGTCGAAAATGCTCCGAACTTACAGGCCGAATTCGCCCGGGTTCAGATTCAGCACGTTGCAGATATCGCGTACGGCCGATTTTTCCATCTCGTCGAAATCGCCGTCGGCCGCGCCGATCGCACAGCATACGCCCACGATGACCCGTCCCACTTCCGGTTTCGATTTGAATTTGGCGATGGTGCGCAGCGCTTCCTGCTTGCCAACCATCACATCGAATTCCATATTGCCGGCAAAATGGTTGAAACGGTCGATCACTTCGCTCATATTAAACACTTTGAGCTGCTCGTTGCGTCCGATATAACCCGCCATTTTTTGTTTCTCCGTTGCGTCGACCGTGCCGTCCGCTACGGATACGATCGCGCAGCCCGCCACGATGGCGTCCATCAGGTCTTTGTTTTTGAAACGGCTCACCTGATCCTGCAGTCCTGTCTTGGTCTTGTTTAGCCAGCTTTGAAACGAACTCATCTTAAGCGCCTCCAATTGGGTTGAAATTAGGATCTAATACCCTTTCAACTCTTAATCCGAGGTTTACGTTTTCCTGAAACGCACACGCTTTAGGTGCGATTCAGGGGAGCGTAACCTTACCTTTAGTGTTGACAAGGTACTAGCCTGTTCGGGAATACGGTCAAGCTTGCTGGAATCGGATTCTAAGATGTAAGTAACCGTTCACAGCTTCAGTATAACTCATTTAATAAGCGATTTCTCCTTTGCCGCTTTGAGCCAGTCGGGAAACTCGCCCAGCAGCCGGTCGTACAGTTCCTCGTCGGAGATTTTCTTGAGGTCGTTGACCTGGAAAAAGTTCGCGTTATCGATCAGTCGTCCGTCCAGCTCGTCGAGCTTCTTGAGAAACTGGAAGTTCTCGCGGCCCACGCCGACAAACTGCCAGAAAATTCCCAGATGCGACGTCCGGCGTACGATCTCGGCCGCATGCTCCCCGTCAAAGCAGTTGCCGTCGGTCACGAAAATAACGTAGACAGGCTGTTCTTCGGCCGGCGGAGCTTTCACGCTCACTTTGCCGCGTCCCAACCCGAACAGCCCTTTTTTTACGCTCAGCGCACCGGGGAAATAATGGTCGGCGATCCGCTGCATAACGCCCGCGTAATGCGTGCCGTTCTCCAGCGGGTAGTTCGGCCGGATCTCCCGACCGACAAACTCGTAGAAGTTTTCCTGGCGGATCTCTCCGACCTCGTAATCGTCCACCCCGAACAGGAATACATCCGCCGCTCCGTTGTCGTCGAAATTCATGCCGAGTCCCAGCGTGCGCTCGCAGACCGCCTGAACGATTCCGTTCGTAAACAATCCCGTCATCGAACCCGAAATATCGAGCGCCAGCGCAACGCGCGCCCGCTGGCTTCCGAGTCCTTTTTTGTCCAGCGAGATAATGGCCGTCTTGGAGAGATTAATCAGGTTTTCTTCGGCTTTTTTGCGCAGATCGATACTCATTGCCGTCCCCTCCTTTTCCTTTCTTCGGCAGGAAACCGTTTTATTCACTTTACCATCAAGAAGCTTTTTCTAAAAGGCATTTATTGGACATTTCGCTCCTGCGAAGCTTCGGAAGCGAAGTGGCGCCGCACCCCGAGTCCGATCGCAAAAGCAAGCAGCGACATCCCGCCGGCATAGAAATAGAGGTTGACGACTCCAACGGATTCCGCCAGTTTCGCCATGCCGAGAAGCGAAGCGCAGAAGATCAGGTTGAGCACGGTCGCCTGCGCGGAGAGCACTTTCGGCAGCTCTTCGTCGCCTGCGCTCTGCTGGATCAGCGTGCGCCTGGCTACCATCGACAGTTCGGCAAACGGCCCCATGACCAGTACCAGCAGCAGCGCCGCGGCCGGCGAAGTGGTCCCCGCATAGGCGAGGGTAATCGCCGAATAACCGAAAATCCCGGCCAGCATGGAATCGAACAGCCGCTTTTGCAGTTTTTTGACCAGCGTCACGACCAGGATCCCGCCAAGAACCGCCCCCGCAAAATAGGAAGCGTTGATGAATCCCCACCATTCTTCGCCCTGCCCGAGCGCTTCCTGTACGAACAGGAGGGTAAAGGCGCCGACCCAGACCGAACCGCCGAGCATATCGATCGAATCGATCAGCGTCAAACCGCGAAGTCTCGGGCTTCGTCCGATCAGCTTCCAGCCTTCAAGCAGCGCTTCCCTCCAGTTCGGATCCGTTTCCGCCGCCCGGGAAGCCCCGGAAGCCGATTCGTTCCTTTCCGGAATTCCATGGACGGACGGCTCGCGAATGAGCGCGGTAAAGACGAGCGCGGCCGCATACAAGACGCCGGCAATCAGCAGCGTGCGGGACGGTCCTGCGAAAGCGACCAAGACGCCGCTGACTCCCCAACCCGCAAACTGTACGGTTTGGTCGCTGACCGAGATCAGTCCGTTGGCCCGCATCAGCCAGTCTCTCGGCACCAGTCTCGGGACCAGCGCATTGCGCACCGGCGCCGTCCATCCGTCGAGAAACGACATGGCGAAGACCAATCCAAAGATCGCGCTCAGCGAAGCCGACTCTCCGGACCGCTGCAAGTAGAGGGCCAGCAGGGCGAACAGCAGAAACTGCCCGCCCTGCGAGACCAGCATCAGGCGGGGCAGGCGGAATCTGCGGAGCATCAAGGGCGCGAGAAAACCGCTGACGATTTGCGAGAAGATACGAAAAAAGGGCACGAGAATCGTCGATACGACAGATTCGGTGCCTTGGAGGACAAGAACGGTCAATGCCGTCACATATAAAATATCGGCTGCATTGGACATCGTCTGGGATGACCACAGCCAGTAGAAAGACGTTTTTTTCATCATTGTAGGCTCCCTTGTACAGCAGCGGAATCGAAAGACGCCCAAGTCCGACTTGGGATCAGGAGGTCAAACGAAGATAAAGCCTCGCCCCGTATTCGATCAGGCGGATGCCGAATACCCCGGCGAACAGGATGATCGTAATCCAGATCCCGATCCGCTCGACGCGTTTGCCGGATTTCTTGCCGGTCGTCATCAGCGCGAACCGAATCTTGGCCTTGAGCGGCGGCAGCGGCCGGATTCCGTTCTTCGTCACCGAGTCGCAGGCCAAATGCACGGCATATCCCAGTCCTCCGGCCAGCCAGATCGACGGTCCGTGCGCACCTGTCAGTCCGTACAGCAGCAGCATCCAGGCGGCAAGCGCATAGAAGGTATGGGTGATGCCGCGGTGCGGAGCGAGCGAAAATACGATCAGCAGAATGCCGCCCATCCGGTTCCACGGGGCGTACCGTTCGCCGAACACGATAACGGCTAGCCCGATCAGTACAAACGCGCCTTTGCGCAGCGCCTGCTCGGGCAGGAACATGGCGACGACCGCAACCGCGGCCAGCACGCTGTTCCACGGCTGCTCGACCGGCGCGTAGAACAGAAGCGCTGCGGCAATGAGCAGCATGGCCGATTGCAGGACGCGCAGCAGTTTGGTCGGCAGCGCCCGGGTAACCAGCAGCGAATTCGGGTGGTCGATATCGGGCAGCATCGAGCTGACGGCGGCGATCGCCACGGCTCCGACCGTAACCGGTGCGCCGGTCAGCGCCAATAGGGACAACGATACTCCGGTCCCGATAATAAAGTGAGCTTTTCCCATCATGGTCGTGGCTGTCCTTTCTTCTAGCTGCCGCTTGTCCGTTTTCCCGGCCTTGGCCTTTTGGCAAAGGCGAGCTGCGCTTTATGGGTTCAATCATACCACAGCCCCCTTTGCGCCTCAATACGAACACCCGAATTTCACGAACAAATATTCGGATTTTTATTCGGGTTTCGAAGCGGCGCCAATGGAGCTTTTTGCAGCCCCGGTCTTGTGGATCTGCAAGGACGCGCAAATTCCGGCGTATCGCCAAGCAGAAGCTTGTGTTATAATGGATCACGCTGCGGCGCTCCGGCGTGCAGCCAACTGCATAGACGAAGAGAATCCGTGCCGGAACCAGGCGCGGGAGAGGTTCGAGAACTCCCTCTATAAAAAACTAATCGCCGCCCCGCCGAGTGCGAGGTTTCTTCGGCGCGCCCTTCGGGTGCCGCCGGAAGAAACGCGGGTGCGGCCGGGCTGCCCCTGCAACGCTTTGGCGTGAACTCCTGCGGGCACCCCGGCCCGTTCGGACGCTTTCGTGCGGGTCCGTTCGCGGCGCCAAGTACCGCCCATACGAAGCCGACGTGCTCCGTATGGGGCCGGACCTGTTTTTTTACGGCAAGTTCCTGAACCTCTTTCCTTCCCATCCCAGATGAAGAAAGAGGTTTTTTGCATGCTTAAAAACGAAAAAGCCGTTGTCGTATTCAGCGGCGGCCAGGACAGCACGACCTGTTTGTTCTGGGCCAAAAAGACATTCGCGGACGTTCAGGCGGTTACGTTCGATTACGGCCAGCGCCACAAGTTGGAGATCGACTGTGCGCGGACCATTGCTGCAGAGCTGGACGTCAAACACACCGTGCTCGACATGAGCCTGCTGAACCAGCTCGCTCCCAACGCCCTGACCCGCGACGATATCGAGATCGCGCATGAAGAAGGCGAACTGCCCAGTACGTTCGTCGAAGGACGCAATCTGCTGTTCCTGAGCTTCGCCGCCATTCTCGCCAAAACGTCCGGCGCGCGCCATATCGTGACGGGCGTCTGCGAGACGGACTTCAGCGGATACCCGGACTGCCGGGATACGTTTATCAAATCGCTCGACGTCACGTTAAATCTGGCGATGGATTATCCGTTTGTGATCCATACGCCGCTGATGTGGCTCGACAAAGCCGAAACCTGGGGACTGGCCGACGAACTCGGCGCCTTCGATTTCGTGCGCGAACGCACGCTGACCTGCTATAACGGCGTGATCGGCGACGGCTGCGGCGAGTGCCCGGCCTGCCTGCTGCGCCGCGCCGGTCTCGAGAAATACGTTTCGGAACGGAAGGCGACGGTATGAGCAAAAGCGAAAGCCGCCAACCCGGGCCTTTCCACATCGTGCAGCAGCTTCAGGTATTCGGAGAAGATATTACGGGCGAGCAGCTGCGCTACCACCGCAAGCGCGTGCTGGTAAGCAAATCGTTTACGTTCGACGCCGCCCATCATCTGCACGACTACGAAGGCAAATGCAAGAATCTGCACGGCCACACGTACGAAGTCGTATTCGGCATCTCGGCCGTACCGGCTTCCAACGGCATCGCGGTCGATTTCGGCGAGATCAAACAGATCTGGAAAGAGCGGATCGAGACGTACCTGGATCACCGTTATCTGAACGAGACGCTCCCGCTTATGAACACGACAGCCGAGAACATGGTCGTCTGGATCTACGAGCAGATGGAATCGGCGCTGACTTCGGAAGCCTATTCGCAGCTCGGGGCGCGCACCGAATTCGTCCGTTTGTTCGAAACGCCTACTTCCTACGCGGAAGCCAGACGGGAGTGGATGGCAGAATGAACGCTTCTTCCCGTCCGATTCCCGTCCTTGAAGTATTCGGTCCGACGATTCAGGGCGAAGGCATGTCGATCGGCCGCAAGACGATGTTCGTCCGCACGGCGGGCTGCGATTACCGCTGCTCCTGGTGCGACTCCAAGTTCACCTGGGACGGCAGCGCCAAAGACCAGATCCGTATGCTGAGTCCCGAAGAGATCGTCGGCGAACTGCTGGCGCTCGGCGGCGATACGTTCGACCACGTGACGATCTCCGGCGGCAATCCGCTGCTGCTGCCCCAGATCGCGTATCTGGTCCAGCTTCTGCGCGAACGCGGGATCCGGACCGCCGTCGAAACCCAGGGTTCCCGCTGGCAGGACTGGCTGGTACGGATCGACGAAGTCACCCTGTCGCCCAAGCCGCCGAGTTCGGGCATGGAGACCGACTTCGACGTGCTGGACGATATCGTGTCCCGCCTGGGCGAAGCTCCGGGACGGCGCGACCTGTGCATCAAGATCGTCATTTTCGACGAAGACGACTTGACTTACGCCCGCGGCGTACATCGGCGCTATCCGGACATTCCGTTCATTCTGCAGACCGGCAATCCCGAAGTGGCCGGCGAAGTGCAGGATCATGTCTCTTCGCTGCTGAAACGCTACGAATGGCTCATCGGACGTCTGTCCGACCTGCCGGATCTCAAAGACGCCCGGGCTCTGCCGCAGCTGCACACGCTCGTCTGGGGCAACAAGCGCGGCGTCTGATTTTATATCCATCCTATTTTACAATTAAAGGAGCCTTCCCATGAGCCATTCCCGCCAAGACGGTCTCGAAGACCTGACGCTGCTGGGCAACCAGGGCACAAAATATACGTTCGAATACGATCCCGGCATTCTGGAGTCGTTCGACAACAAGCACGCGTACCGCGATTATTTCGTCAAATTTAACTGCCCGGAATTCACGAGCCTGTGTCCGATCACCGGCCAGCCGGACTTTGCCACGATCTATATCAGCTATATTCCGGACGTCAAAATGGTCGAAAGCAAATCGCTCAAATTGTATTTGTTCAGCTTCCGCAACCACGGCGACTTCCACGAAGACTGCATGAACATCATCATGAACGATCTGATCGAGCTGATGGACCCGCGCTATATCGAGGTCTGGGGCAAATTTACGCCGCGCGGCGGCATCTCGATCGACCCGTACACCAACTACGGCAAACCGGGCACCAAATACGAAGAAATGGCGTTTAACCGGCTGACGAACCACGATCTGTATCCGGAAAAAGTGGACAACCGCTAAAAAAGGACGGTTTGGCTGTCAATAGTGACGCGGGGATTTTTCTATGGGTATAATAGATAAGGAAAGCGCCGAACGCTTCCGCTTCCCTGCGAAAACGTTCGGCACCTATACTTAGAACCCACTAGGAGGCTGAACCAAGATGGCTTTGACATTCACGGACATGGTTACCCAGGCCAGAAACAACGTACCCGCCGTTACTTCCCAGGAAGCACGCGAGAAAATCAACGCCAACCCGGACACGTTCATCATCGACGTGCAGGATGCGGCGGATGCCGGCGCCTGCGGACTGATCCCGAGCAGCGCGAACATTTCGCTCGGCATGCTGCCGATCCGCGCCGATCTCGGCGTTCCCGCCGAACTTCGCGACGAGCGCCTGAGCGACCGCAACCGTCCGATCCTCGTGACGTGCGGCGCCGGCGGCCAAGCGGCTCTTGGCGCATACGCGCTTAAGCTGATGGGCTTTACCGACGTAGCGTTCATCGACGGCGGAACGGCGGCTTGGAAACAGGCCGGCTTTGAGGTTGAAGAAGCTTAAGTTGGAAAAGGAATTCGTTGACCTTACGGTCGACGCGTGACCGTACAAGTCTGTCCGTGATGCCCTATGCGGATAGAAGTACCCAGAAGTAAACGAATAATCCGTACAGCGAACCGCGCCCGTTTTATCCCGGGAGACGGCGAGCGGTACGGATTTTTTGTCCGGCTCGCAGATAGGAGAATTTGAGCAAACAGGCGGAAATTCGGTATTTAAGAGTCTGACGAACAGATGTTAAGCCTCGAATTGGCAGTCCGGACGTTCACTTTCCGTCAAGCTGACGAATCCTAGGCACGCTATTATTCTTTTTTGCAATGTTTTTCCGATCTAACGAATCGCGAGCACGTTATTTGGCCGCCGGAAAGCTTTTTCTCGATAAATCCGAGTAATAGCGCTTTGACGATTCGTTAGGTTCAAAAATCGGGCAAAAGCGCCAACTTAGCAGTAGGAGGATTCGTTAGCGAGTTGGAGCGAATCGAAGATCGTGTTCGAACATGTTCGATCTTGCCCGCCCGGCGTCCTCATCCCCTATTGCCCGATTCCGGCGCTTCGCCTACAATGATACACATTCCCATTTCCCAGGAGGTCTGCCATCATGTCCGTCAAATCCGGAGCCCTTGCGGACGATCCTACCGCAAATTCCGCAGGCTCCGGCAAGATTCCCACGCCGGAGTCCCGCTCACGCGGCACCGTCTACGGCGTGCTGTTTGCGATCGGCCTCGTCCATCTGTTCAACGACTCGATGCAGGCGGTCATTCCCGCCATCATGCCGATTCTGCAGGAGTCGATGTCGCTCAGCTACGGACAGCTCGGCTGGATCCTGTTCGCGATCAATTTCACGGCGTCGATCATGCAGCCCGTCATCGGATTGTTCGCCGACAAACGGCCGACGCCCGCCCTGCTGCCGATGGCCATGGCCTCCACGCTGACCGGCATGCTGCTGCTCGCTTATGCGCCGAGCTACGCCGCCGTCATCGTCGCGGTTATCTTCGTGGGTCTCGGTTCGGCGGCTTTCCACCCGGAAGGCTCGCGCGTGTCGCATATGGCCGCCGGCCCGCGCCGCGGCCTTGCGCAGTCGATTTTCCAGGTCGGCGGCAACGCCGGACAGTCGCTCGCCCCGCTGCTGACCCGGCTGATCTTTATCCCGCTCGGCCAGTTCGGCGCGATCTGGTTCACGGGCCTGGCCGCACTCGGCATCGTGATTCAGATCTTTATCGCCCGCTGGTACGGACGCACGCTCAAAGCGACGGCCCAGGCCAGGAAAGCCGTCGTCCGAAAAGCGCTGAACCCGGCGGCCCGCAAACGGATTCTGTCCGCCATGCTGCTTCTGCTGCTGCTTGTATTCGTCCGTTCGTGGTACGTCACGTCGATCGGCAGCTACTATGCCTTTTATCTGCGTGACGTATTCGGCGTCAGCATCGCCGATGCGCAGATTTATGTGTTCCTGTTCCTTGCGGCCGGTGCGGCCGGAACGCTGCTGGGCGGCCCTCTGGCCGACCGGTTCGGCAAACGCAACGTCCTGTTCGCCTCGATGCTGCTGGCCGCTCCGCTGACGCTTGCGCTTCCCTATGCCAATCTGACGTGGACCGGCATTCTGCTGACGCTGATCGGATTTATCCTGCTGTCGAGCTTCTCGGTCTCCGTCGTCTACGCGCAGATGCTGATTCCGGGCCGGATCGGCGCCGTATCGGGGCTCGTGACCGGTCTTGCGTTCGGTATGGGCGGAATCGGCGGTCTGGTACTCGGCAGTTGGATGGATGCCGCCGGTGTCGCTGCGGTTATGCGCTTTTGCAGCTTTCTGCCGCTGCTCGGCGTAATTACATTCCTGCTGCCAAGCGACCGGAAGCTGAAGGCGTGGGCCAAGGAGAACGGAGCGGAAGTTTAAAAAAAGAAGCTGTCCCGAAAGCCATGAATAAGGCTTGGGACAGCTTCTTTTGGTTTGCGGCGCAGCGCTTATGAGCAATCGCGGCGGGGGCTCGGCTAAAGGATCGTATATCCGTTAGCCGTCTTTTATCGCCTTTTTTCCGTCAAAAGCAAGCCCGATTCCCTTCTAAGCGTCATCTGAATCCGTTAAAATTCTCAAATGTTCCAAAACACCTGCTAAGCATCGCCTCGATCCGTTAAAATCTCAAATCGCGATTTCCCCTCAAAAAACTCGAATCGGATAAAAACTTACCGGATCTGAACGTCGATGTCCCGCGAGGAATCGTACACGCCGTATGTTCCCATGTTGATCGAGAACTCGCTGCCTTCGGGTACATTTTTGAAGACGTCGACCTGGAAGCCGGTATCGCCGGTATATTTGCTGTACGACTCGCTTTCGCTGCGTTTGTACGTTTTCCCGTCGACCTGAATTCGGGTTCCGCTGATCATGGACAAATCATTTTTTATCGGCATATTCACATGGATATCCAGGCCTTCCCGCTTCACTTTATAAGCGATAACGTTCTGATCGGGCAGTGTTTCCGATATGGACTGCACCTTCTCGCCTGGAGGAGCCATTGGCGTCCAAATATCCGGGTAAGAACGCTGGATTACGGCATTTCTCAGCTGCAGTGTCAAAGAGCTGTCTCTCACATCTTCAAGCGAATTGTCTACAAGATTGAAATGCAGAGTTTCCGGAGCGTTCGGGTCGAGGCCCAATTGGATCTGTGCGCTTCCAGGCAGCGGAGTCCATTGGCCTTTCAGACCGATGTTGTCCACCTTCAAAGTCGAATTCTTGTAATACATAAACTCTCCTGAATCTGCGGAGCTATCCTGCGTACGAGTCACCGGAATTCTGATGTCGAAGGGGCTGATCTGTGCTTCCCCCAGCTTCATTCCGGTACGATCTTCAAACGTTGCCTGATCTTCGATAGGCACCGTATAGGTTGCCGAAGCGGCCTGTTCCCCTTTGACGGTGAATTCGATGGTCCAGTCGCCCTGGAGGGAATCGATCGTTTGAGCCGTCGAATAGGTCGGATTTTTTAACGTTAAACGATACTCTCTGCTCTCACCGTCTACGGGCAGGCGGCCTTCAAAGGATTGGGTCAAAGTCGACGTGCCGCTGCCTTCGTCAAACTCGAACAAGCTTCGTTTATCCTGCGATACGGCGAGCTGCTGCCCACTGCTCAAATCGGTCAAAATCGCTTGTTCGAACTCAACCGTGCCGAAGCCCTGTTTTTTCGTATCGGTCAGACGCAGGTGAAGCGCCATTTGTTTCTCCTGCTCCAGCGGTTTGACTCCTATTGCTACACTATTCAAGGTCAGCTCGATGCCTTCGGCCTCTGCCGAAGCTTCAATCTTCTGCCCCATTACCGTCGGAGCGACTTCCGTCTGCTGATCGAAATACACCGCCGTTCCTCCTGCTGCTGCAACGACTACCGCAGCGGCAGCGGCCAATGTCCACTGCCGTGCACGCGACAACACCGATTTGTCCGGCAGGGCATCCGTATGCTCGCTCCAACCGGAACGGCGGCGCTCCACTTCCAAACGAATCCGGTTCCACATCTCATCATAATTCGGACTGCCATCGGTTAAGTCGAGCATTTTCTGTTTGATCTGATGTTCAGTAATCTGAGACATGCCGCTCACTTCCTTTCCCCGGCGATTCCGGACTTTTTTCATACAGTTTCTTGAGCATTTTCAATCCCCGATTGATTCTGGACTTCACCGTGCCAAGCGGTAGGCCCAGCGCTTCTGCCGTCTCCGGTGTCGACAGATCCGCCATATAATACAGCAGCATCGCTTCCCGTACCTTGGGCTTCAGTTTGCTCAGCAGCCTGCCGAACTCATCGGCCGTTTCGGCGCTTTCATACTCTTTTTCTACCGATTGCGGCGAACGCAGCGGCATACTGGTTGTAAAAGCCTTTTTCTCTTTGAGACTGCTGTTCGTTCGGCGCCGCATCAGCGAATGGCATTCATTGGCGGCGATTCGCATCAGCCAGGCTTTGATATGTTCGACTTTGTCACGGTCCGCCAACATGGCCTTGACGAACACTTCCTGGCAGATGTCTTCCGCATCCGTCCGGTTTCGCAGCATATGCAGACAGTATCGGTACACGTCTTCTTTGTAGGTGATAAATAACGTATTATCGTCCACCATTTCTCACGTCCTTCGCCCCTCTGATAGGATTCTTCCCTAGTTATAGAGACTCGCGGACGCCGCGAACAGTTCGCTTTTTGAAAAAATCAAAAAAAGCCTAACCAGGTCTTTTGCGGACCTGGCCAAGCTTGGAGAGGGAAATGGATTAAAAATAGCTGTATTTACGCTTACCTGCGCAGCACGATCTCCGTGTTCAGGGACGGATCGATTTGGCCGTACAGGCCAAGTCCGAGTTCCAGCTCGGCCGACTCCGGCACGTTCCGATAAAGGTCGATCCGGTAATCGCCCTGCTCCCGGTACAGATTATAGGAAGCAGGCCCGTCCGGCTTCCGCACTTCGCCGTTCACCTTCAGTTCCGTTCCCTGAAGCAGATGCAGCGCATCCGGTGTGGCGGTCACGACCTTAAGATCGTCGCCCTGGCGCACATATCGGTAAGTCAACCGGCTGCCGTCCGGCAGTTTGGCCCGGACCTGCTGTTCTTCCGGCTTCGGAGCCGCAAGGGCCGTCCAGAAATCGTCCGGCGCCCGGCGAAGCACGACCGCATCCTGCAGCCGTAAAGACAGAGGACCCGACGCCAGATCCCGAAGCTCGTGACTGAGCGGACGGAAAGCAAGAGCTTCCGTACCTTCCTGCTCCTGCTCGGAGACCGGCTGAAGCGGCCAGCCCGTATGCTCTACTGCCGCAGACTCGAAATCGTCGGCAATGAGGGTCCGTTTGTCGTAATAGAGCAGCAGTCCTTCTTGCGCGGTCCGCTCTTCCGGCTTTCTGCTAATCGGCAGATACACCCCGTGAGCCCCTACCGTCGCTTCCCCGACTGTCCAACCGGTCTTGTCTTGGATTTCCGCGGCGTTTGCAGGAATCAGCTTGACGGCTTGTTCCCCGGCTTTTGATCCGTCTAGCGTGAAGTCTACTTTCCAACTGCCGTCGATCTCACGCACTTTCTCGGCGTAACTGTAAGTCAGGGTCAGCGCCTGGCGTTCCTGCGCATCCATATCGTACAGTTCGTAATTACGGTTAAATTCGTTGTTTTTCCACGTTCCCGAAGTCGATTCGACCGTGCGCGAACCCGTATTCAGCAGCAGCCGGGTATCGGCCTCGACCTGCAGGGAATCGGGATAGGAAGCCGCGGCGTCCGCTTCCTTCCCTTCAAGTCTGTAGCGAAGATTCAGCAGCCCTTCCTCTTCGTTCCACGCGGAATCGAGCAGCCGTACGGATGTCCCTTTCACAGAAGGCACGGGATAAGTTCGGCCGGCCTGCAGCTCTCCTGCAAGAGGAATGGAGTGGCGCCGGATCACATAAAGATCGTTCATCTCGAAGCGAAGGCGGCGGTTCTTCCCTTCTTCCGCCCAACTGCCTTCGAGTACGCTCGAATCGCGCAGATCCTGCCGCAGATCGAAGACGGACCCGTTCAACGCCTGGGTCTCTCCCGTGTCCAGATCGATCAGACGGCCCGAGCCGAACTCCGCATAGTCGCCATCCTCCGCATCGAGGCCGCTTAGACTTGTCTGCAGCGTAAGTTTGTCGTCCTGCTGCTTGCCTGCCGCTTCTCCCCCTTCAAAATGCCCCCGGATCGCATGATCCAACTTCAGCTTCACGCCGTCCACGGCTGCCGAGGTTTCCAGCGTCTGACCGACTGCCGCCCCGTAAATCGGTTTGGTGTCGATCGGATCGTGCGCAGGCGCAGACTGCCAGAAGATGACTCCGGCCGCGACCGAGCAGGCCAGCAGCCCCGAAGCCGCAGGCACGGCCCATTTCCGGCGCATCCCCCGTCCTCCTGGGGTTCCTTCGATCCAGCCCGCTCTCCGCTTCTCCGCTTCCCGTACAATCCGTCTGCGCATGCCCGCGTAATCCGGACTTTCGTCGTCCACTTCGCGCAGTTGGTGCTCCAGATCGGAGTCAATAATTCGAGACATGGAACTCACTCCCTTTTTTCGATGGTCGATCCGCTTCTTCCATCCGCTTTTTTAACGATTTCAATCCCCGGTTCAGTCTGGATTTGACGGTTCCGAGCGGCAGATTCAGCATCTCGGCGACTTCCGCCATAGGCAGATCCGCCATATAATACAGCAGCAGCACTTCCCGGAACCTGGGCTTGACCTCTTTTAGCAGCAGGCCGAATTCCGTCTTCGTTTCCCTGCGCTCGTAGCCGCTTTCGACCGACTGCATAACGTGCAGCGGAGCTGTCTGAAGAAAAGCTTCCTGCTCTTTCTCCCGGCCCCGGCTTCTGCGGCGGGTCAGCCCGTGGCATTCGTTCGCCGCGATCCGCAGCAGCCAGGCCTTCTCGCTGTGCAGCTCGCGCCGGTCCGCCAGCATCGCTTTGACGAACACTTCCTGACAGACGTCTTCCGCATCGCCTTTATTTTTGAGCATATACAGACAGTACCGGTACACGGTGGTCTTATAATGTTCGAACAACTCCAGGTCGTCCATTTCCCCTCACATCCTTATCGATTTCCGATTGCCTCCCTGCCCATGGAATGATGAATGAGCGCGCGCTTCTTATAGAGGACTGACGAAACCGCGAAGAGGTTCCCGTTTGCCCTGCACACCAAAAAGCCGCCGGGAATATACTTTCGTTCGAATACGGATCTTCCCGCAAAAACCGCAGTGAGGAATGCGCCTGTCCAGACATAGCCACAATCGGAGGAATAACGACCATAGGCTCACCCGCCTTTTGAACTCTCCTATTGCTGTGACGTAAAAAAAGAACGTCCGGGTCGCAAGACCCGGACGTTCTTCGACTGCTTCTTTACTTGCGAATGACGACCTTGGCGTCTTTGGTGTTGTCGACCGTTCCGTAAGCCAGAAGGTTGATCTCGAACTTCCCGCCTTCCGGTACATTGCGGTAGATATCTACACGGCTGTAATTGCCTTGAGCATCCTGGATCGAATTTTCTTCCGTCGGCTCCGTGTCGTAGGCATAGTCCCGGCCGTCTACCCGAAGACGCGTGCCTTCGTACAGCGAGGCATAGTCGGGTACTTTGATGGCCACATACACGTCCTTGCCTTTCCGGTGAACGATGTACTCAACCTTTTTGCCGTCGGCCAGCGTATCGGCGACGGTCCGCTCTTCCGCTGTCGGAATGCCCAGGGAGACCCAGCGATCGGGATCGATATGGGCGATCCAGGCGCCGCTGAATGTCGCGGTCAGAGGCTTGTTGCGGAAATCGTAGCTTTCCCAATAGTCGTAGGTCATTTTGTTTTCGTTCCCATTTCGCATCATGCCCTGCACACCGAATTTGATGAATTCCTGCTCGTCGGACCGGTATTGGTTCATCCTCATGTCCGGAGTGGGGTCCTGCGAGCCGGAAGTGGTCACTTCTCCGTCCGTCAGGGTAATGTTTCCGTAATTGACGATCTGCCCGTCCCGCAGCAAACGATCGTCGGTTCCCCGGTCGATCGGAATGGTAACGCCGTAAGCGTCAAGCATTGCATCTCCCAGCTTCCAACCGGTCTGCCCGGTCAGGGCGGAGTCGTCTTCGACCGGTACCGTTTCCGTCGGGACTGCGGCTTTGGACGGATCGAGCGCAAAGTCGAGCGTCCAGGGCCCTTCGACGACCCGCACCGGTTCGGCGTAGGTGAAGGTCATCGTCATGTCGGAGAGTTGATCTTCCGTTATCCCCTTGACGCTGTACGATCCCTCGACTTCCGTGGTCTCTGACCCCTCCGACCAACTGGACCATCCGATTTCACGGTCGCCGAGCTTCAATCCGACCGAATTGCCGCGATCCATGGCCAGCAGCGTATCATCCTGCGCCTCGAGCTTCGGCATATTTTCGTTCGGCCTGAACTTGATATGCAGCAGCCCCTGCTTCTTGTCCCACCGAATATCCGTAATTTTCATTTTGAAGTCTTGATCGGGCAGCACCGTATATTCTTCGCCCAGCTTGACTTTGCCTTTGACCGGCACCGTGGTTCGGCGGATCATGTACAGGTCGGACACCTCCAGGCGGTAGCGATGCGGACCTTCGGCTTGATTGAAGTCGCCGGTCACCCGGGCCGACGTATTCAGCGTCCGGCCGGTTTCCCAATCTTCAATGCTGCGAACATCGTCCGTATTGAACTCGCCCATACTGAGTTCAAGCTTCTTTCCCGTATCCAGATCGGTGATCGACGAGCGGTCGAATCCTGCAACCTGAAGATCCTCGCTGCCGAAACCGCCGAGCGAGAAATCCAGCATCATCTTGCCTTTGGCTTCGCTCTCGCCGAAGCTGCGGTCGGTTCCCTGCACGACGTTATTCAGCTTCAGGACAATGCCTTCCGCTTCCGCCTGCACCCCGACCGACTGGCCGAGCGGCGCCGATTGGACTTCCGGAACCAGGCTCTCAAAGTAGCCCTGCGAAGCCGCGGCTCCGAGCGCAATCACGGCCGCCAGCGAAGCGCATGCGGCCGGCATGGTCCATTTCCGGCGGGTACGGCGCGGCTGCGGCTGTGGCCGGTGTTCCTGCCAGCCCGATTCCCGCTTGTCCGCTTCCAGCCGAATCCGGTTCCACATCGCGTCGTAATTCGGATTTTCTTTGCGCAGCCCACGCAGTTTCTGTTCGGTCTCCTTGTCAGTAACTCGAAGCATGAACGTCACCTTCTTTCTCCGGCGGCGCCGGTTCTTTTTCCGTCAGCTTTTTTAAGGCTTTGAGTCCCCGGCTGATTCTCGATTTCGCGGTTCCGACCGGCACATCCAGCGCCTGCGCCGTCTCGGCTGTCGACAGATCCGCCATATAATACAGCAGCAGCGCTTCGCGCAGCTTCGGCTTGAGCCGGTCCAGCATATCCTCGAATTCGCCCGACGTCTCGGTACGTTCGTAGGTCTGCTCCACCGACTGCGGCAAGCGCAGCGGCAGATTAAGCCCAAAAGCCCGCTTTTCCTTCATCCGGCCGTTCGTTCTGCGCCGCACCAGCGAATGGCACTCGTTGGCCGCGATTTTCATCAGCCAGGCTTTGAGATAGTCGATCCCGTTTCGGTCCGCCAGCAGCGCCTTGACGAACACTTCCTGGCAGACGTCTTCCGCGTCCGTACGATTGCGCAGCATATACAGACAATAATGGTATACCGGCTCTTTATAGGTCTCGAACAGCTCTTTATCCTCCAACGTCGTTCACTTCCTTTGCCCCTCTGTAGTGATCACTCGCCCATAAGAACTCGCAAGTGCGGAAATCGGTTCCTTTTTCGGTCAAAAAATTTCGCCGCTTCGCCGGCACGCCTCCCGCATCGATCTCCACGCAAAAAAAGGACGGCCGGAGGCCGCCCTTTCTTCGAAATGCCTGCCGCTCCGGCCTGGGCCGAACCGAGACTCTTCGAACCTTGATTTACTTGCCGATCGACTCCAGATACTCGGACACCTGTGTCGGCGTCTTCGCGAACTTGCTGTGCAGATGGGCGATTTTCTCGCCGTTCTTGAACACGAGCAGGCTCGGAATGCCGCGTACTTCGTTCGATTCCGCGATCTCCTGGAACTTCTCCGCATCCATTGCGAAAAAGTCTTTGTCCGCGTTCTTCTCGATAATGCCGCCGATGAACCGGTCCAGGTTTTTGCAGTCCGGGCACCAGTTCGTATCGAACTTGATGACGGTCAGTTTCTCCCCGCCGATCTGTTCGTTATATTGTTCCAGGCTTTCGATTCGTTCCATATCCGCATTCTCCTCTCGGGTTCGGGGACGGGACCGTCCGTGCGGATGGATATACGTGCGATAACGCCGCCTGCGGCCTTGGGCGGACTGCCGAAACGTCCTGCCCGATTCCGCTCAATAAGGATCGGAATACGCATCTCCTGCGCCCGGACGCATCCGGCGCTTGGCCGCCTGCAGCGTGCGTTCCATGTCCTGCACGGCTTCTTCCACGATACGCCGGTCCACCAGATAATCCTGAACTTTCGCTTTTTCCATCAAACGCGCGATCTCGGCATCTTTCTTCTCCAAGTCGTAACCCTGACGGCGCTGCAGCGCGTTGTACTTGTCCAGCAAATCCGAGATGACCTGATAGAACCGCTCGTAATCGAGAATGATGTCGTCCAGAAAAGCATCGACGTCCTCTTTCGTATACCCGCGCATTTTGACGGGAAAATCCTTCTCATGAATTTGCAAAGCGTCGAGCTTGATGCCGAGCTGCCTGAACAGGCGTTTCTGCTCCTCGAGCTGACGCTGATACTGCTCTTCCATGCCCATCCCTCCTCTGTTTAATGTATCATATTTGGCCTGCCAATTGATCGATTTTTAATTAAAAGATTTTGCAAAACCAAAATTCAAATCGTCCAACGGCCTGCGCGGAATACCGGTTCGATGCTTCCGTCAGGCAGCTCCCCGTCAATATCCAGCTGATCCGACCCTACCATGAAATCGACATGGGTCAGACTCGAATTGCCGCCGCGCGCCAGCAGTTCGTTCTGCGACAGCTCCGTCCCGCCCTGCATGTTGACCGGATAGCAGCTGCCGAGCGCGAAATGGCAGGACGCGTTCTCGTCGATTCCCGTATTGTAAAACACGCGGTTCAGCCGCGAGATCGGCGAATCGAACGGCACGAGCGCCACTTCGCCGAGATATTTCGCGCCTTCGTCCGTATCGAGAAGCGACTCCAGATGCTCGCGTCCGGACTGTGCGTCGTAATGGACAACGCGTCCGTTTTCGAAAGTGAGCGACAGGCGTTCGACCAGGCGTCCGTTCAGATTCAGCGGCATCGTCGAGGTGACTGTGCCGTTTACGCCGGTACGGTTCGGCATCGTGTAGACCTCTTCGGTCGGCATATTGGCTACGAAGTAAACGCCCGATTCGGTCGTATCCCCGCCGCCCAGCCAGAGATGATCCTGTGCCAGCTCGACTTTGAGATCCGTGCCCGGAGCGCGGTAGTGCAGGCTTTTGTACTTCTTGTCATTGAGCTTGCCCTGCATGACTTTGAGCGTCTCGATATGGCTGCGCCAATTCTCGACCGCATTGCCTTCGCCTACCCGGTTCATTCGGAAAATGGTGTCCCACATCGCGTCGATGCGCTCTTCTTCCGGCAGGTCGGCGAACACCTTATTGGCCCACGCGCGGGTCGGAGCTTTGATTAGGCACCAGGAGAGGCGGTTCGAACGCACGAACTGCTGATAGCCTTTGCGCGCCGCGGCGGCCGCTTTGGTCGCCCGGGCTACGCGCGAAGACGGTAGGCCGCGGTACAGTTCGGGATCGGGCACTTTGATATGCATGACCGCCCCGCCGCCTTCGGCCAGCTTTTCCAGCGCTTCCGCTTTGAAAGCCGGATAATAATCGAACGTGTCTTCCGACGCGTATTCGTACCGCAGCCGGGTCGACGCTTCGTCTTCCCATTCGACCTCGACGTATTTCGCTCCCGCTTCGTATGCCTTTTGGACGACGAGCCGCGCGAACTCCGCCGCCTCGATCGGCGATTGCAGATGCAGCACCTGGCCTTTTTGGATATTGACCCCTACCTTTACGACCAGTTCCGCATATTGTTCCAGCTTTTCTCTAAATGCATCCATTTCTCTCTTGCCCCCTGATTTCTGTCCTTATGTAAACTAAATATATCGCCTGCAAAAGATCTCTTCTTATCATAGTCAAAGATTTTGTAAAAATCCACAAAGCGGCTTCATTCAGAGCTTTCGATTCCGGAACGGTTCTGCCGGGATCGAAAGGTTTCCCGCGAGCGATTTCCATCGAATTTCGCAAAATCTCCGGCTTCGGCACGCTAAAAATCCACAACAGCGAATTTGGCCAGGGCTTTCGATCGAATTTTGTTATTCGGACGCAAAAAAGGAGACAAACGGCTTGTTTGGCAGCCGTTGATCTCCTTAGATGTACCGAACTTGAAGAATCCGTAGTTTTAGCGTGCGCATACGGACGGTAAACCGAATGCGGGGGCAGTCAGCCAAACGACCATTCTTTCGATTACGGCTTTTTACTTCCTAGCGCCATGATCGGATTCGTCTCGAAAACGGTGTAATCCTCGGTTTGCAATCTCTCGATTGTTTCCAAATCCAGCAGCCCCAGCGTTTGGAGTTCCAGATTATCGACGGGAGTCGGATAGGTTCGTCTTCGCAAGGTACCAAATCTTTTTTTGTTGTATAGACGGTTGATGTAAAGTACCGCGTAAAACAGAACAAAAATGCTGGCGGCCAGGATAACCAGATTGCGAACGTCTTGATCTATCGTATGAAATAAAGCATGCAGCGCTCTTGTTAGATCGTTATGCAGTCCCAAAGTGGCCGACAAGAAAAAAAAGGCCACGACCAAGCCGTACACCCAAAAGATCGATGAAAAAACAAAATCGAGGCAGGTGCGAAGCCGAGATCGATTGCCTACGATCAGGAAGCTTTCTTCTTCATGCCGCGGTCCGGACTGTTCCATACGGCGTAACCTCCTTTCAGACGCGATGAAATAGCCCGAGGAACAGCCGCCATGACGACGAATGTATTAACCATCCAATAGATGGCCGGGTACCATGCTGCCCAGAAATAGTATTTCAGTACACGGTTATAGTGGGAGTCGATCCCAAGCGCGACAAGCAATTGGATCAAACTGATGAATACCAACGCGAACGAAGTGAGCGTAAACCAGAGGAGAGTATCTTTTACCGTGTCGGCCGTGAACAGCAATAACAGCGTGACAAAAAGCCAGCTGAAGGCCCACAGGATGCTGATCCATTGTTCGAGGTAAATGAGCCACATTCTGCGCTGCTTCCAACTGAACAAGATTTTCCAATGGCGGAGAATGACTTCTTGGCCGCCCTGCGCCCAGCGGACGCGCTGTTTCCAAATGCCGGATAAGGTTTCGGGCACGAGCATCCAACAAATGGCCTGCGGTTCGTAACGAACGTCCCAAAAGCGTTTTTGGAGTTTCCAACTGACCGCGATGTCTTCGGTGATCATGTCGCGGTCCCACAGACCTACGTCCACGAGCGCTTTTTTGCGGAAAGCGACCACGACTCCGGAAACGGTCATGACTTTTCCGAGCAGCCTTTGCGTCCGCTTGATCGCTCCGATGATCGAAGCGTACTCGACCAGTTGCATCCGGCTGAGCAGATTGTTGCGATTGCGGATAGCGGGATTCCCTGTGACGGCTCCGAGTCTTTCTCCGCCTTTAAAGAAGTGACGAATCAAATAATAGGGGGCTGTATCGGCAAGGAGGGCGTCGGAGTCGACGCAAATGAGGTATTCGGATCTGGAGGCGAATAAGCCGACTTGCAGGGCATTCGCTTTGCCGCGGTTTTCATGAAGTTGAATGGCTCTGACCATTTCGTATTCTTCCGACAATCTTTTGATGATGTCGGCCGTGCCGTCTTTCGAACCGTCGTTGATCAAGATGATTTCTTTTTTCGGATAAGAAAGTCCGGTAAGGTTGCGGACGGTCTCTTCGACCGTATCTTCTTCGTTATAGCATGGAACCAATATGCTGACCATGGGCCAATCGATTTCTTCGATGTTCAAAGAATCGTTTTTGGATTCTTTCGTTTTAAGAAAAAGAAGAGAGCCTGCCATCCAAAAAAGCGCCATTGCGAAAGGATACCAAAAAACAAAACCCGTTATTAGGCTGTAAGGCCCAGAAAAAAGTTCGGGGAAACCCACCTATATTCCTCCTGCCATATTTGTAAGATATTCATTAAGGACTTTGTTACTATACATAGGAAGCAATCAAAACGTCAACTTAATTTTGCGAAAACAAAATTTTTTCCGCTTTCTATTTCGCTTCCCTTTTTTGCAAACCGAAGCGCTTTCTGTTATATTCGCGGCACCTATCGAATGACCAATCGAATGACCAAAAGGAGCCGTTCCCATGACTACTTTCCGCTTGATGCAAACGTCTGAACTTGCCGAAGCCGCACGGCTGTCGGATTCCGTTTTTCGCCAAGGCAAACAGCCGTCGATGGGCGAAATGTTCCCGAACCTGTTTGCGCCGGGCATGCCTCATTCTTACGGAGCGTTCGCCGAAGACGGGTCGCTCGCCGCTTTTATGGGGCTGGCTCCTTCGACGTTACGCGCCGGCGGAGCGGCTCAAATCGGCGTTTTCTCGATCGGATCGGTCTGCACCGCTCCCGAGCATCGGGGCGTCGGCCTCGCCGGCCGACTGCTGGAGCGCTGCTTCGCCCACGCCGTCAAAGCGGAAGCTCCGCTGCTCTTCGTCTCGGGCGACCGCTCGTTATATACGCGGGCAGGCTGCTCGCCGTTCGGCAGCGCCGCGACTGCCGTGATTCGCCCGCTTGCCCTGCAGGACAGTCTCGCTTTTCGGGGCGACCTGCATGCACCGCATTCGCCGCCCGGCCTCATCGTTCGCGAAGCAAGAACGCGCGAAGCAAGAGCGGAGAACCTGCTGCGCCTGCATCGCCTGCATGAAGCGGGCAGTACGCGTTTCGAGGAGAGTGCCGCGGGATTCGGCGCGCGATTGGAGGCGGCCGCGTACTGCGGCGTGCTCGGTCTGACCCAGCGGGTCATTCTGGCCGTCATCGAAGATACGCCCGTCGCTTATGCGGTCATCGGCGTGCCGCATCATGTGAGAGGCTTTACCGACGGCGGAGCGGCGCCGATTCCGACGGCTCCCGATTCCGGGCAGCCGACCGATCAACCGCCGACCGTGATCTCTTACGGCGGAGAACCCGAATATGCGGCCGATCTGTTAGAACGCCTTCCTGGGTCTTTCGGCTTGAACGAACTTCATATTCCGATCCCGTGGCAGGAACGCGAGCTGCTGACCTACATGAAACAGGCCGGAGCGGAATGCCGAATGTCTGCCAATGCCGGCACTTTGTTCGTCACGAATGTACAGATGCTGCTCGATCAAGCTTCGCCGCTTTGGCCAAGACCGTGGACAGAAGCGCTGCGCGTTGAAAAAGGACGCGTACTCTCCGCAGCGAGCCGCCGCGAACTGCAGCGTTCCGAATGGCTTGCGCTGCTGCTTGACCCGGATGCGGCCCGCCCGGACGACGTTCCGTCATGGTTGACGCCGATCGCGCTCCCGTACCTGTACGGACTGCATTATACGTAATGCGTGAATCTGACCGGAGAGCTTGGGATTTCCGTTTTTTGAATCCGTCATCCGTTTGCCTTTTTCTCCCCCGGGTAATACGTATTATGTATATGATGAAATAGAAATCGTTCGCGAATAGGCAGGGCGAGCAGCGCGGCGCGCGGCTTGCCGCTGCCTCTTCCGTGTCCGAATATCCGTTCGAAGCTTGGATCGGAGTACGGAAAAGGATTCGGCGCGAACCGAAAGAGAGCTGAAGCCTTTTGAAAGGAAAAGAACTGCTCAAGGATTACGTCACCGCGCATATTCCGGGCTATCTGCTTGCCGTGCTGCTGATCGTGGTCGCAAACGTTGTCCAGTCCGCGCTGCCGCTCGTGCTCGGACGTTTCACCGACGATCTTCAGAGGGGTATGCTCAGCCATGACTCGGTCGCCCGTTTTGCCCTGCTGCTGCTGGCGATCGGCGTCTCGTACGGCGTGCTGTTCGGATTCGGCCAGTATCAGGTCATGCGGCTCGGCCGGCGCTTCGAATTCGAGGTACGGCAGAAGCTGTTCGGCAAATTCTCGACGCTGAGCGAGCATTTTTTCTCCAAACAAGGCACCGGCAAACTGCTCAGCTACGTCACGAACGACGTCCAGTCGGTACGCGAATCGATCTCCAACGGCGTTACCCAGACGACCAACGCGGTCGTGCTGCTGCTGTCGTGTATCGTCATGATGATGATCGGGGACATTCCTCTGTCGTTGATCCTGATCTGTATCAGTCCGCTCGTGCTGATTCCGCTGATCGTCGTCCGTATCGGGCCTCGGGTACGCGAGCGATCCATGCACGTGCAGGAGTCGCTTGCGGGCATGACCGAATCGGCGGAAGAGCAGTTCGGCGGCATCCGGGTGACCAAAACGTTCGGTACGGAAGAAATCGCCGAAAATCGTTTTGGCGAAAAAGTCGACCGGATCCGCTCTACCCAGCTCTTTCTCGTCCGGCTGTCGTCGCTGTTCCAGGCCGCCATTCCTTTTCTCGGCGCGCTATCGCTTGTCCTGGCGCTGTTGATCGGCGGTACGCAGACGCTAAACGGCACGATTACGCTTGGCAGCTTCGTTTCGCTGACGCTGTACATGCGCATCATCGTCGGACCGCTCCAGCAGATCGGCAACGTCATCAACATGATGCAGCGCTCCGGCGCTTCGCTCGAACGGGTCAACCGCCTGATGAACGAAGATCCCGATGTGCAGGATGAAGCCGACGCTCGCTCGCTCGACCGCCCGGAAGAAATCCGGTTCGAGCATCTGACCTTCCACTATCCGGGCAGCCGGGAACCGGCGCTCAAGGATATCGACCTCACCTTGTCTCCCGGCAAAACGATCGGGATCGTCGGACGGACCGGCAGCGGCAAGACGACACTCGTCAAGCTGCTGCTGCGCATCTACGAACCTCCGCGCGGTTCGCTCTTTTTCGGCGCCACGGACATTCGCGATCTATCGCTGGAAAGCCTGCGCGAGCGGCTCGCCTACGTGCCTCAGGACGGCTTTCTGTTCAGTACGACCATTCGCGACAATATCGCGTTCAGCGACCGGGAAGCGCCGCTCGAAAAGATCGAGACCGGCGCCAGACGGGCCATGATCTACGACAACATCTCGCGTTTTCCGGAAGGGTTCGACACCCGGCTCGGCGAGCGCGGCGTGACGCTGTCGGGCGGCCAGCGCCAGCGGACGAGTCTCGCCCGCGGCCTGACCAAGAAAGCGCAGGTGCTGATCCTCGACGACAGTATGAGCGCCGTGGATTCCGTCACCGAGACGGGTATCCTCGACAATCTGGTCCGCGAACGCCGCAGCAAAACGACGATCATCATCTCGCACCGCATCAGCGCGGTCAAGCATGCGGATGAAATCGTCGTGCTGAGCGAAGGACGGATCGTGCAGCACGGGACCCACGAGGAGCTGCTGCGGCGCGAAGGCGCCTATGCGATGCTGCACCGGCTGCAGGAGGAGGGATTGCATCATGACGAACTTGAATAAGGGGCTTCCGGCCTCAAAAGAATCCGTTCCCCAGGTCCACGACGAAAAGCCGTCCACCTCGTCGACGCTGAAGCTGCTGCTCGGTTACGCGCGGCCGCATCGGCTCGCTTTTGTCGGCGTCGCTTTCTGCGCGCTGCTCGGCATTTCCGCCGAACTGCTGCAGCCGCTCATCGTCCAGATCGCGATCGACGACCATCTGGTCAAAGGCGAAGGCGGCGCGCTGACCAAGCTCGGTCTGCTGTACCTGGGCATCGCCGTCGTCAGTTTCGTGTTTACCTATTTGCAAAACAATCTGCTGCAGTATGCGGGGCAGAGCATCATCGCCCGGATCCGCAAAGACCTGTTCGGGCATATCTCCAAAATGTCCATGTCGTTCTTCGACCGGACGCACAGCGGCAGCCTGGTCACGAACGTCTCGAACGATACGGAGACGATCAGCCAATTCTTCACCCAGGTCCTGCTCAGCCTCGTGCGCGACGGCATGATGCTCGTGCTGATCATCGCGCTCATGTTCAGCCTGGACGTCGAACTGGCCGCTTTTTCCATGCTGATCCTGCCGGTCATCTTCATCGTCGCCGCGCTGTTCCGATCGTACCTGCGCAGCACGTACCAGCAGGCGCGCAGCCGGCTGTCGCGGCTGATCGCTTTTACCGCGGAAAATCTGTCGGGCATGGGACTGATCCAGTCGTTCCGCCAGGAAGAAGAACAGTTCGGCCGCTTCACGGAGCAGAACCGCAATTACTGGAACGCCAATCTGCGGCAGATCCGCTCGAACGTCCTGTTCAACCGCACCTTCGATATTCTCGGCAACGCCGCGCTCGTGCTGATGGTGTGGCTGGGCGGACGGGCCGTGCTCGGACAAAGCATGGAAGTCGGCGTGCTGTACGCGTTCGTCAGCTATATCCGCCAGTTTTTCCAGCCGATCAACCAGATCACGATGCAGTGGAACACCTTCCAGTCGACCACCGTCGCGGTCGAACGCATTCAGCGGGTGCTGGAAACGAAGTCCGATGTGCGCGAACCCGAAGCCCCGGCCAGGCGCCCGTTCGACCCGCAGCATATTCGCGGCGAACTGGACTTCCGGGATGTGACGTTCGGCTACCGGGCGGACCGTCCGGTATTAAAGGAATTGAATCTGCATATCGCAGCCGGCGAGATGATCGGGGTCGTCGGCACAACCGGAGCCGGCAAGAGCACCCTGATCAGTCTGCTCAACCGCTTCTACGATGTGAATACGGGTTCGATCGAGATCGACGGGACCGATATTCGGCATATTGCCCAGAGCGATCTGCATGCAGCCGTCGGCTTGATCCAGCAGGATCCGTATCTGTTCGCCGGCTCGATTGTCGACAATGTCCGGTTATTCCGGGAAGATATTACGCGGGAGCAGGTCATCGAAGCCTGCCGGTTCGTCGGCGCGCATCCGATGGTGCTGCGTCTGCAAAGCGGCTACGACACGCATCTGTCGGAGCGCGGCAGCGGACTGTCGGCCGGCGAACGCCAGCTGATCTCGTTCGCCCGGATCGTCGTATTCCGCCCGAAAATCCTGATTCTGGACGAAGCGACCGCCAACCTCGACTCGGAGACGGAGAAGCTCGTTCAGGAAGCCCTTACGTCCGTCTCGCAGGGACGCACCACGATCGTCATCGCCCACCGGCTGTCGACGATCATGCACGCGGACCGCATTCTCGTCATGCAGGAAGGCCAGGTGACCGAACAGGGCACGCATGCGCAGCTGCTTGCAAGCGGCGGCCATTACGCCGAACTGTACCGGCATGCCCGGCAGTCGGGAAGGAAGCAGCTTCCCGGCTGAAGGCCGTACGGAGACCGGAATTCCGCTTGTTCCGCCCGGCGGACAAGCCGGCGGGATAAACGAACGCCTATTCGTTCGGAAAGGCAAGCAGAATCCGTTTCCTGTTCGGATCATTAAAAAGCCCGAGATACCGCTGGTCCGGTTTCTCGGGCTTTTCGGTTTGCTGACAATGGACAGGCTTCCTGACTTTGTCCGGCGCAGCGCTTGTCGACTGGAGGCCGCAGATGTTCAGTCTGCGATCCGTCCCGACAAGCCTAGCAGAACTTTCATCCGTTCCAGAACCAGATCCATATCGAGCGGCTTGGTCAGATAATCGGAAGCGCCGGCCTTCATGCACTTTTCCCGGTCTTCTTTCATGGCTTTTGCCGTCAATGCCAGAATCGGAACCCGAGTCGGAGTCTGCGCCAGACGAATCCGACGCATGGTCTCCAGCCCGTCGAGCTCCGGCATCATGATATCCATAAAGATCATGTCGAACGGCCCGTCCGTCTGAAGCTTATCCAGTGCGTCCAGTCCGGTCATGGCGACCGTAATGTCCACCCCATGCTTCTCCAGCATGCTGGTCAGCGCGTACACATTCCGAATATCGTCATCGACGATCATCATCCGCATATTTTCGAACGGCCGTTCAGGCTCGTTGTCGGCCGGAGGGAACAGCGCACCCAGCGTATAGGGGCCGCCCTGTTCGCCGCCTTCCGAATCCGGCACGATACGGATCGAACCCGGATAATCGGCATCCAAGCGATGGGACTGCATTCCCCCGTTGTCGTCTTCGCCGTTTCCGAAAGCAAGTCGGGAGTCCGGCAGCCGATCCGCCAAAGGCGGATTTCCGGCCCAGTTCCGCCGGACATTGATCGGTACGAACAGGTCCGCATTCTCTCCGTCTTCTTTGATGCAGGGCAGATACAGACAGAACGTACTGCCGACTCCGTAACGGCTGTCGAGCGTAATCTCTCCGCCGAGCAGCAGCGCCAACTGCGTCGAAATGGACAGTCCCAGTCCGGTACCGCCATATTTGCGAGCGATGGTCCCGTCCGCCTGTTGGAACGCTTCGAAGATCAGCTTCTGATTTTCTTCGGTAATCCCGATTCCCGTATCGTTGACACTGAAGGCAAGTTGGTCGTAAGCGGCCCCTTCCGGATTCATCCGCTTGCCCGGTACCCGGCCGATGCGCAGCACCACTTCGCCGCGGTCCGTAAACTTGAAAGCGTTCGAGAGCAAATTGCGCAGAATCTGCTGCAGGCGCAGCTCGTCCGTGATAATCAAAGCCGGCACGTTTTCTTCGATCTCGATCCGGAAATCGAGCTGTTTGCGTACAGCCGGTTCGGCGAAGTAGCGGTTCATGTCCGAAGCCACTTTGCCAAGATCCACCGTTCCGAGTTCGATCTGCATTTTCCCGGCTTCGACTTTGGACAAGTCGAGAATATCGTTGATAAGGCTGAGCAGATCCTGACCCGAAGCGTGGATGCTCGAAGCGTATTCCTGTTCCTTCGGTGTCAGTCTCCGGCCTTCGTTCTCGGCCAGAATTTGCGACAGAATCAGCATGCTGTTCAGCGGCGTACGCAGTTCATGCGACATATTGGCCAGGAATTCCGATTTGTACTTGGAACTGATCTGCAGCTCCTGCGCGTACTTTTCGGCTTCTTCCACGGCAAGCTCCGCCGCATGCTTCTGGGCGCCGAGCTGTTCGTTGATACTCTCCAGCTCGTCGCGCTGCGTCATCAGTTCCTGCGATTGAACCTGCAGTTCTTCGGATTGAACCTGCATCTCTTCCGATTGGACCTGCAGCTCTTCGTTCAGCGACTGCGATTCGCGGTACAGGCGCTCGATCTCCTGCCTGGCTTCGATCGTCTGCATGGTACTGCCGAGCAGTTCCGCCTTTCGCTGCAGCCGTTCGATTTCGTGTTGGGTAAACGGAGACGAAGAAGCCCATTCGATGACGGCTTTTACCGTTCCGCCGTACATTACGGGAATCAGAAGCACTTCCGCCGAATCGGATTGTCCGACCGCGGAAGAAATTTTCACGTAATCCGGCGGCACCCGGGTCAGATGAAGCATACGGCCTTCGCCCGCACAGCGTCCGACCAGTCCTTCCCCGAAACGGATTTGCGCCCCTTCGCTGCGTTCGGCATGCTCCCGGTCTTCGGCAATCGCAGCCATCTTCGTTAAAACTCCCTGCGAAGAATCGGCCAAGTAAAACACGCCGACCGGGATTTTCATCGACTCCGAGACGCTGGACATGAAAGCTTCGGCCAGGCTGCTTGTCGAAGCGGAAGATTTCTCCTGCAGAAGTTCCGCCAGCATGATCAGCCGCTCCTTGTGGTAATCTTCTTTCTCGATCTTGTCCAGCAGTTCGTTCGTCGCCAGGCCGAGGTCGGAAATCTCGTCGTTCGATCTGACTTCGATCCGCTTGTCGAGCGTTCCTCCCGTGGTCATCACCCGGATGGCATCCGTGACCCGGGAAAGGGTTTTCGAAATGCTGCCGGCTATGGTCAGCGCGGCTAGAATAGAGACGACCCCGACCAGCAGCCATAACCCGGTCATCGCATAAATGGTCCGGTCGCTGGCCGCTTTGAGCTGCGCGACCCGAGTCTCCGTCAAATTTTGTTCGATCTGCCGGAACGTATCGAGCTGTTCGCGAATCTCGTCCATCGCAAGCTTCCCGGAATCTCCGCGGAAATACGTCAGCACTTCCCCGCTCTTTCCGGCATCCTGCAGTTGAATCGTTTTGTCGCCCATTTGGGCAATCCACTGTTCGATATTGCTGCGGATCAGGGTCAAATTTCTCTGCTGAGCAGGATTGTCGGAGATCAGACCCAGCAGCTTGCCGTAAGTGCTCTCCCACCGGGTCCGTCCTTCATTGTAAGGTTCGAGATAATCGCGGTCGCCGGTCAGCAGATACCCGCGCTGCCCCGTCTCCATATCCAGCGTATGTTTCTCCAGCGCGCTGACTTCGTCGTGAACGGCAATGTCGTGGCTGCTGATAAATGCGTTTGACTGCTGCAGGCTGCGTACCTGTGTCGAAATCGCCAGCAGCGACAAGCCCAGACAGACCAAAATGAACAAATACCCGGCCAGGATTTTCGTGCGAATATTAAATCGTCTTGTCTTCGGCACCTACATGCCCTCCGCTTCCCTCGATTTCCCCCTCGGCATCCGGTCGGTCAAACCGCCGCCCCCGCTGTTCGAACCATTGATTTTCCAACATTTCCAAACGCCTGCGCTGCCACCGTACCCGTTCCTCGCTTGGCGCTGCGGATCGTTCGTTTTCCGCAATCGTCCACAAGTCGCTGAGCAAATAGTTCTGTACGCGTACAATCTGCCCCGCGTAAGGGCCGTTCAGCCAGACCAATCCTTCGGAAAGCAGCTGCATCCGGCGTTCTCCATCCGCGGCTTCGGCCGTTTGTCCGAGTTCGATGACATGCAGCAGTTGACCGAATGTGTACCAGCCCATCTTACTTCCGTTCGACCAGCTTGAAATCGTCGTAATGGAATCCCGGCGCTACGATGCAGGTTACCAGCACCGGCTCGTCGCCAAGCGGACGCGCTTTTTGCCAATGTTTGCCCGGAACGAGTCCCTGGAACGATTGACCGTTTGCCGTATCCGGACCGAGTACGATTTCTTCGCCTTCCACAGGCTCGTCCCCGTCGCCTCCGAGCGTCAAAGCCAAAGGACCGCCGGTATGCCACAGCCACAGCTCGTCGGAGTGCACCACATGCCATTCCGAGAACTCGCCCGGATGAAGCAGGAAATAGATCGAGCTTGCCGCGAAGCGATCGCCGGTATATTCTTCCGGCAGCACGCTTTGCGGAATGGTAAACGAGGATTTCCACAGTTCTTTATGCCAGCCGCCTTCGACATGGCCTTCAAGTCCCAACAGCTCGACGAGCGGGGACAGGGCTATCGGTTTCTTCGGATTCATAAGTATGGATCTTCCTTCCCATATTGAAGATTTCTGAACTTCAGCATACTATACTATCGGCGTTTCGACCAACCGGTTTTTGCGTTTCTTGTTCCCTGCTGAGGTATATTAAAAAAGAAACGAACAAAGTTCGGGGAGGGTCTATCGATGCAATTAACGGCCGCCGCAAAACGGGAAACGCGGCTCGCTTTCGAACACTGCCGGAAAGTGATCTCGAACTTTCCGGCTCCTTACGCAAATGCGGGCATCCAGTATTTGAACCGGTTCGATCCGGACCTGCATGCCGGTTCGACCAACTACATCTGCCTCCTGCTGCCCTACTGGCTGCAGGAGGCGGCAGGCGCGGCGACCGAGACCTGCCGGAAATTGGCGGAAGCCAATGTGTTCGGCATGCTTCACTTCCACCTGCAAGACGAACGGATCGACCGCGCGGCGGCAAGCGGGCGGACGCATATCGCCTTGTCCCAGCTCTTGAACGCCGAAATGAACATCCGTTACGCTTCGCTGTTCTCTTCTTCCGCCTCTTTCGGCGAGGCTCTTCGCCTCTGCACGGCCGAGTGGGCGTCGGGATTGGCCGCCGAAAAGGAGCATCGGCTGCTGTTCGAACGGCCCCGGGCCATCGCGGCGCGCTCCGCTCCGCTGCTGCTCTGTCCGCTTGCTTTGTTCGAAGAAAACGAATCCCGGCGCAGGCGTGCGCTGCATGCCGTCCGGGAAACGCTCGTCACCCTGCAGATGGCCGACGATTGGGCGGATTACGCCGAAGACCTGCGCGAAGGCTCCGCCAACTGCCTCGTTTCCTTCTACAGAAAAGAGTATGCGATCCCGGAGGAAGTTCCCGTTACGGCCGCCGAAATCGACGATGCGGTCTACGTCCGCGGCCTGCTGAGTCCGTATGCCGGACTTGCCGCGCGGCGGCAGCGCGAACTGGAAGCTTACCGGGAAGATTTCCCCGCCCTGGTCGGCTTTCATGAAGCGTTGGCCGGCGATCTGGAACGGATTGCCGCGGGGATCGAACAGGAGAAAAACTCCCTTTCGCTGGGCGGATTCAATTACTGGCTGCTCGGCCGCGAAGAACCTTCCGAATAAGGCCGCAAACGGCTTGCTTCCGCGAAAAACACATGCTACAATCACCACAAACCGAAGTCTTTTTGTCGCCTATTTTCGACGGTTTATCGCTTCGACGCCGCATGTCCGATCTCCCACATTCGCACGCGAGAGGATGATTCGTTATGGCAGTTACAACAACGGAAGCTTTGATTAAAACCCAGGTGATTCAAAAAGCATGGGAAGATCCGGCGTTTCGCGCCAGCCTGCTGGCCGACCCCAAAACCGCACTGCGCGAAGCTTTCGGGATCGAGCTGCCGGACCATATCCGGCTGACGGCAGTCGAAGAGTCGGCCAACGACTTCTTCCTGGTCATTCCGCCTCCCCCTTCGGCCATTCTGCCGAATACCGATCGGCTCGTGATCGAACCCGCCGCCATGTGGGGCACCGGAAGCTGACCCTTCCCCATTGAGATTTGTATCCTTTCACACGCAAGGAGCGGGAAACCCGCGGCGTCCTTTCCCGAAGCTCTCCGTCTTTACTCGGAAGCTTCGGGAAAACGGACCGTCGCTTCGGTTCCCGCTCCTTTTTCACTGTCGAATTCCAAAGTCCCCTGCATCGATTCCACGATTCGGAACGTAACCATCAGCCCCAGGCCGGTCCCTTTCGTTTTGTTCGAAAAATACGGTTCCCCGAGACGTTTCAGCTCTTCCGGTCCTATGCCCATGCCGTTGTCCCGAATCCGGATAACGATCGACCCGTTTTCTTTGGAGGCCCGGACATTGATGACGCCTTCTTCCGCCGGGAGCGCTTCGATACTGTTCTTGATCATGTTGATAAACGCCTGCTTGAACTTGGACGAATTGCCTCTGACGTACAGATCGGGTTCCAGTTCCAGCAGGATCCGGCCGTGATGGATACTCGCGAGCGGTGTCATGACCCCTTCGATATGCCGGAATTCTTCGGAAACGGACAGCGTCTTGATATTCTCGGCTCCCGGTTTGGCAAAAGTCAGAAAGTCGGTGATAATGCCCGAAGCGCGGTCCAGTTCTTCCAGCGCCATCCCGATATACGCTTTCTCCGATACCGCCGACCGTTCGCCGAGCAGCTGCAGGAACCCGCGGGTCACCTGCAGCGGATTGCGCACCTCATGCGCGACGGAAGCCGCCAGCTCGCTGATGATCTCCATTTTCTCGGCGCGCTGCAGTTCGTTGTTGAACATTTCCAGTTCTTTGGAATACTCCAGCACCTGATTGTGCGTCTCGACAAACCGGCGGCCCAGCACGACGATCAGCGAGATCACGAAAGCGACCATTCCCCATTTCCACCAGTACAGATCGTACTGCTCTTTGCTGGCGTAATAAAGAACCAGTTCGAGAATGCCGACTCCCGCAAAAATCGCCAGGCCGCCATTGAAGATGAGAGCATCCTTGTTGCGCTGCAGACTGTACAAAACGGAGCAGCCGAGCATCGTCAGAAGTTCGACAAGCATCAGTACGCCCAGAACCGTTGTCGTCAGCAGATAATAGAGCGAGAAATAGCGTTCTTCGGTCAGTACGTTCAACAGCAGAAGAAGCAGGCAGAACGCCGAGTAAGCCAGTTGGAAGCGGCCCAGGTAGAAGACGATATTTCGGGGTCCTTTGCCGAAGATCGTCTGGAAAAAGTACAGGAACGAAGGCAGCAGCGCAAACAGGGCCACATCGAAGAGCCGCTGCAGAATCCCGCCGTAAGCCGGATAAAGCGTAAACAAAAACGGCGAATACGAGACGACCAGCAGACCGATCGACAGAATCACGAACACCAGCGACATCCACGGCTTCAGATAATTCCGGTTCAGGAAGATCGCGCAGACGAGCATGACCAGCCCGATCAGAACAAACGAACCGCCGAGCATAATATCGAGCATGTCCCGCGTCAAATAAACGGTCAGGAGCTCGTAAAAACTTCCGAATGCGATATGCTGCACGATACCCGCTCCTTCTTCGGCAATCTGCATGCGAATATAAAGCGAGCCCCCGGCGTCTTCCGCTCTCAAAGGCAGCAGCAGCTCGTTCATCGTATAGCGGTATTTTCGATCGGATTCGAACAGCTTGCGGTACTCGGTATAAGCGACGACATCGCGGCCGGACGATTTTTCGACAAGCACGGCGGGAATCGGCCAGCCGAGCTGCGGAATATCGATTCGTACCCAGGCCAGAGCCGCTCCCCGCGGACGCGCCGGCGGCATCGTATGTTCGTTCATCGATGTCCAGTTTGAAGCATGGAGCACCTGCTCGGGAGGCGTATCCGTTACGGCATTGGAATGTCCCGGATCCCACAGAAACTGCCATTCCCCGACCTCGGCCGTCTCGGCTTCGCTGCCGCTTCTCGGATAGGCGTCCACGCACAAAAAGACGACAGCCAGTATGCCAATCAGAATCGCCAGCCTTTTCGGTAAAGTTCTCATAAACACCCCCTGCAGCCGATCCGGCATCAATTTGCCGTCTACCTTCAACATTCGCCGTCCGACTCCCCGTTCCCTGCCGGCTTCCTTCGCCTTTTGTACCCTTCGACCCAAAAAGCCCTTGTTTCAGCGGGTCCGGCCCTGTGTATAAATAAGCATCTTACACGATCCCGGCCCGCCGCAAGGCGAAAGAGGCCGCTCCAGGAGGTATAACCCCATGAACAATTCGCATCGAGACGTGGACGTCGAAGAACGCAGAATCGAGAAAAAGTCGGACTCCAGCCTGGTTGCTTCAACTTTTATCAAATATGCGGCCTATATCATCATCACTTTTGGCATTCTCTATTTCCTCGTCCGCTATGTGTTCCCGATGTTCCAGTAAACATAAAACCGGAGTGTTCAAACGTTCCTTCGGCGGGGCAGACGAAAAAAAGACGAATTTCCGGCGGGGAACCGCTTCGGAAATTCGTCTTTTTGCTTATTTCGGTTCTTGTGCCCGGTTTAATCCCGGTACAGCCGATGAGCCGCGTGCAGCGTCGGTCCAACGAAAGAGTTGATCGGGAAACCGTGGCGAATCGCGGAAGTGACAAACGTTTTGGCATTTTGAACCGCGGTCCGTACGTCTGCTCCTTTTGCGAGTTCGGCCGTGATCGCCGCGGAGAACGTGCAGCCCGCTCCGTGAATATAATTGGTTTCGATCCGCTCGGACTCGAGCAGTTCGAACTCTTGTCCGTCATAGATCAAGTCGACCGCTTTCTCGTGCAGCAGCTTGCCTCCGCCTTTGATGACGACATGCTTGGCGCCGAGTTCATGAATCTTCGCCGCCGCGACCTTCATGTCTTCGATGGTCCGGATCGGTGCCGTCTTGGCCAACTGCGAAGCTTCGAACAGGTTCGGAGTCACCACGGTCGCTTTCGGAACCAGTTTCTCCAGAATCGCTTCCGCCGTATCCGGGTTCAGCACTTCGTTCTCGCCTTTGCAGATCATGACCGGATCGACCACGAAGTGCTCGAGCGGACGCTGTTCGATCTTGCGCGCCACCGCGTCGATAATCTCGACCGTGCTCAGCATACCGGTCTTGGCCGAAGTCACGCCAATTCCGTTCAAGACCGTGTCGAGCTGGCTTTCCAGCAGTTCCGCCGACATCGGAGTCACATGGTGGCTCCAGCGCTGCGGATCCATCGTGACCACGCAGGTCAGCGCCGTCATTCCGTATACGTTAAGCTCCTGAAACGTTTTGAGGTCGGCCTGGATGCCCGCTCCTCCGCTCGTGTCGGAACCGGCAATCGTCAAAACCTTGGGTATCGTCGTCATCTGTCAAGCGCCTCCTGGGTCTTCTATAGTTAAGCCGGTCGTTCCCGGCTTCCGCGAAGCGCGGACGGCGCTTTATCCGATTAACGGAATGCGCCGCAGTCTCCGGTAATGGTAAGACGAAGCGGCTGTCTTGTCAACCGCCGTTTTCACGGGGATTTCCCCGCTTATTGCGATTTGCCCTCGACCGCTTTCGTGCTTCGGAAAGGCGCGGTCTGGTCGATCTTTTTGTAGTGGGCGATAAAAGCGCAGATCAGCAGAGCCACGCCGTTCACGACGAAGATCCAGTGGATCGGCATAAAGGCCCCGAGCACCCCGCCGACAAGCGGACCCGCCATCGTGCCGATCTGGGTCGCCGACTGGTTGAGACTGAAGGCGCGGCCCCGGAATTCCGGCTTGGTCACCTGCACGATCATCGCGTTGACCGCCGGGAACACCCCGGCGAAGAACAGCCCGTACACGAAGCGCAGAATGCCGAATCCGACATAACCCGTCACGAAAAATTGCAGCAGATTGCCGACCGCGCCGCCGATCAGGCCGATCAGCAGCACTTTCCCGTATCCGATCTTCCCGCCGATCCGGCCCCACCGGGGAGCCATAATCACCGTCGCCACGCCGACCGCCGAGAAGATGATGCCCGACACGAGCGAGGTACGGTCGGACGAAACGCCCATGTCTTTGACATAGATCGTGATCAGAGGCTCCAGAATCATGACCGAGAAGTTGCTCATGGCTACAAGTCCAAGCAGCGCGAAGAAGATCGGAATGCCCGCCGCCTGCTTGAGATCGTCCTTGATTTTCGAACGCACCTTCGGACGCTTGAATTCTTTTTCGTGTACCAGGAAAGTCGCGACCAGCGCCGAAATCAGCACGATCCCGCTCGAGAACAGAAAAGCGCTCCGGTTATCGAGCGTAAAACTGATCAAGCCTCCAAGCAGCGGTCCGATAATGGTGCCCGAAGCGCTGGCGGTCGACATGACGCCCAGCGCATACCCCGTTTTCTCTTCCGGCGTATTCGTTCCGACCAGGGCAATCGCCGCCGGAATAAATCCGGCGAGCAGACCTTGAAACAGCCGCAGCAGCACGAGCTGAACCGGATCCTGAACGAAGAAATTAATAAAGTAGAGCGCCGCCAGGCTGTATCCGGAGCGGACCAGCATCGGTTTGCGCCCGTACTTGTCCGCCAGCGATCCCCAGAACGGAGATATCAGGGCACTCGACAGAAACGTAATGCCGAACGCCAACCCCGCCCAGATCGATAAATATTTTTCCCCGACGCCGAGCTCGCTGTGCATAAAGATCGGCAGAAAAGGGATCGATATCGAGTAGGCCATGCTGCAGAAAAACACGCCGGCCCATAATACAACCAAATTCTTTTTCCATGAAAATTCCATCCGTCAGCACATCCCTTCCTGTCGAGAACGGTGTCCGCTGCGCCGGAACCGGCCCGAAGCGCACGCGGAACCTTTCCCGAAGCTTCGGCTTGCGTTCTTTCCCGATTTGGCGTTTGTCCAGATGCGTGAGATGCCTCCGCCGGCCCAATCGTCACGCTTCAAACGTCCTAATCTTTTCAACTTGTTAATTTTACTCCCTTTGGGTTTCGTTTTCCAATGGAACGCCGGGCGATTTGGAGAGTTGAACAGCCGTCTGGAGCCTTAGGTTCCGGTAGGCTCCGGTAAACGCAGTTCTGTTGGGAATCGCGGCGCCGGACTCCTGAATCCGGACGGATTCGGCTTATTCCGCCGCGCCGGGGAGCTTCGAAGAAACCGTTCTCTTCTTCCGCGGCGGCAGGCGCTGCGAAGGAAGGCGGTTACGAAGCCGCCTATTCGGGTAAAGCGTATGTAAGAACGCATCCAAAGGAGACGATAACCATGGCTTACGATCCGCGAAACGAATCCGATCGCGCCCACGAGCGCTTCAATCTGACCCGCGACAACGACTACACGGAGCGGGATATTCCGGCCGACGAGCTGGAGTACGTCGATACCGTGCAGGAGACTGCGGCCCCGGCCGACTCCGCACTGACCGATCCGGAAGCGTATCCGAACCGGACAGAAGAAGATCCGCATCTCGGCTCGCCGACACTCGAAGATGTGCCGGACGCTGACGACCTTCATCCGGACAGCCCGGTCGACCCGGCGGCTCCCGCCCAGGACGAACCGCACGGCACCGATCTGCTGAACGGAGCCGGAGGCGAAGAAGGACGCCGCGAGCTGGCTGCCGAATCGGAAGATCCGGCACGGCCGCTGATTACGGACGGCGACCGCGATGTACAGCACGCTAACGGGAATCATCCCAATCATGATCTCATTACGGAACGTGACACCGATCCGGAAAGCGGACTGTTCCGGGAAGGTTCGTTCCCCGCTTCGCTGCCGGACGACGTTCAGAGAAATCTGATCGACTCGGAAACGGACCAGGGTTACAAAGACGAAGTGTATACGGACGAGGACGAATAATTCGGACTTGACCGGACAGGCAAACGCTTTTATGATAAGGGTAACTTTCAAGTGAAAAGGGGAAAATTTGATGACGGGGTATGTTCTTAACTAATCAATTCCATATGGGACACATTCATCGGGAAACACGCACAACCCGCGATTTGCGGCTTGATTTTGCGATGCCTGTTCGAATCTGTCCGGAATTCAGTTAAGAACAGCGAATCATTTTCCTATAAGCTTGAGGTGGGTTCAACCTATCCTTTCGACTTTTCGGGCCGCGCTGCTTTCTGAGCGCGGCCCTTTTTGGCTATTCCGCGTGTTCCCCGCACTCGTCGGCATCTGCCGGCGAGCGCAGGAAAGCGGAGCAGGCAGATGCCGCGGCGGAAAGCGGTGCCGGCCGAAAAAGTCCCATTCGAAAGGACAGACCTTCGGAATGTTCGGCGCCGCTGCTGCTGCAGCGGATCGAAGACGCCCGGAGATCGAGAACCCGAAGGCGCGAGCCCTGCCGGCAGATGGCAGGGTTCAAGCTTGGCCCCACAGGACGGAAACCAGCTGGTCTTAAGACCGCTGACGAAACAGGGATTTCCCTGATTCGGCGGCGGTCCCCTGACCGACCGGTTTCCGTCCTTTTTGCGTTTACGGACCTGCACGGCCGGCGGCGCACCGTTTCTCCCATCCGAACACACAAGGAGCGATACCCACAATGAACGTACAACCGCACATTAATCCGCAAACACTCGAACGTCTCGAGTACGCACGCATCAAGACCGAACTGTCCACTTACGCCGTATCCTATCTCGGCAAACGCCATATCGCCGCGCTTCAGCCGATCATCGATGCCCGTACGCTGCGCCGCCGGCTGGACGAGACCGACGAAGCCGCCGGCGTGCTGCGCCGCGGAGCCAGCATTCCCCTGCCTTCCCTGACCGGCATGGAGCAGATTCTCGATCTGCTCGGCTCCGGTTATGTGTTCCAGGAGCAGGACTTCACGCATCTGCATCAGTTCCTGCGCAGCTGCGCCCAACTGATCGACTATATGCACGGAAAAGCCGACTGGGCGCCCAACGCGGCCGCTTACGCTTCGGGTATGCACCGGCTCGACCGGCTGCGCGAAGAGATCGAGCGCTGCATCCGCAGCAACCGCGTGCTGGACTCGGCCAGCCGCGAATTGTCCAAAGTCCGCCGCCGCATGGCGACGGTCGAAGAACGCGGCTCGCGCCGCCTGGCCGAACTGATGGCCAAACACCGCTCGATCCTTCAGGAGAACTTGGCCGTGCAGCGCGGCGGCCGATTTGCTATTCCGGTCCGCAAAGAGTACCGGAAGCTGGTCAAAGGTTCCGTGCTGGACGAATCCTCCAGCGGACAGACCCTCTATATTGAACCGGAAGAGATCCGGCAGTTCCATGACGAGATGGAGCTGCTTCGCGCCGAAGAAGGACGCGAAGAAACGAAGATTCTCAGCGAACTGACCGGCACGGCGGAGCAGTTCGCGCAGGAGCTGCGGGTAAACGCCGAACTGGTGGGCGAATACGATTTCCTGTTCGCCAAAGCCCGCTACGCACTGGCGCTGAATGCCGTCAATATGAAGCTGAACGAACACGGACTCATCCGTCTGCGCGGCGCCCGGCATCCGCTGATGGGCAGCGGAATGATTCCGCTGAATTTCGAACTCGGAGAACGTTTCCGGATGCTGATCGTCACCGGCCCGAATACCGGAGGCAAGACGCTGGCGCTCAAAACGATCGGCCTGCTGACCCTGATGGGTCAATCCGGTCTCCTGATTCCGGCCGAAGAAGGCGGCGAATTGTCCGTATTCGACAGGATCGAAGCCGATATCGGCGACGGGCAAAGTATCGAGCAGGCGCTCAGCACTTTCTCGGCGCATATCCGCCGCATCAAAGGCATTCTCGAAACGGCCGGACGGCGTACCCTGGTCCTGATCGACGAGATGGCCTCCGGTACCGATCCGGGCGAAGGCGTCGGCTTGTCGATCGCGGTGCTTGAAGAACTGCACCGGCGCGGTACCTGCGTCGTCGTTACCACGCACTTCACCGAGATCAAGACCTTCGCTTCGGCCACGCCGGGCTGCGAGAATGCGCGGATGGAATTCGATGCCGAGACGCTGCAGCCGCTCTACCGGCTGACGATCGGCGAAGCCGGGCGCAGCTACGCGTTCGCGATCGCCAAGAAGCTCGGCATTCCGGACGCCGTTACCCGGCGGGCGGAAGAATTGACGCGGCGGAGCCAAGTGAAGCCGGAACAGACGGACGCTTCCGGCACAGGCGATGCTGCAGTTGGCACCGCCGTGCCGACGCCGAAGGAAGACTCCCGCGCCTCAAGCGAAGCGGCGGCGCCCCGGGCGAATCCGGCTCCTGCAGAATCTTCCTCCGCACTCTTCCAAGCGCGGGAAGACCGGCCGGCCGACGATCCGGCCCTTCTTCCCGGCGCTTCGCTGCGGCGCGCCGAACCGCAGCCCCCGGCTCCGGACACGAACGGTTCGCCAGGCGAGAACAAGGCGGAAAGCGGCGAAGAAGACGGCTCCGGCAGCCAAACGGACTTTTTCCGTATCGGAGACAGCGTGTCCGTGCCGTATCTCGGCAAAACGGGCATCGTCTACTCCGAAGAAGACGCCATGGGTACGATCGGCCTGCAGATTCAGGGCCAAAAAATCCGGATCGCCCGCAAAAGACTGCAGCCCCATATTCCGCGCGAATCGCTGTATCCGGAAGATTACGATCTCAGCATCGTACTCGATTCCAAAGAAAACCGCAAAAAACGCCGTAAAATGGAGCGCCGGCATATGGAAGGAGTCACGATTGTCCTGCCGCCGGACGAACCGGGAGACAAGCGGTAACGCTAAACCTGCCTTTTTAATCCCCTCCGATATGACCAGAAGTTTTCCTGAACAAAAAGGCTGTTTTTGTCACTTTTGATGACAAAGACAGCCTTTTCCATCTTCCTGTCACAGCATGCTTTATAACTTGATTAACGATTCTGCGGGAAGCAGCGTTTTACAGCCGATTGGAGAAGATAAAGAAACAAGCGTCGTTGAGCTGCCGTATGGCATACTTTCGTTTTCAAATTGCTCGATGTCTCGATTGGATTCCACCACGATCTTGACCAAGTAATTATACTCTCCGCTAATACGGTGGCATTCGACGACCTGCATGCTGCTCCTGCAAAACTCAACGAAATCGAGACATTGCGTGGTACGAAATAAGATAAAAGCAACGGTAGCCTTGCCGACTTTTTCTCCCGCAATTACGGTACGGTAGTGCTCAATAACTCCTTGTTCTTCCAGTCTTTTGATTCGTTCGGTGACTGCCGGCTGAGATAATCCCACCCGTCTTCCAATCTCCGTCATCGATAACCGCGCGTCCTGCTGCAGCTGAATAAGAATATCTTTGTCCACGCTGTCCATTTCATGCCTCCTTGCCTTTTCCTATAGGCTGATTATCTACCATTTGTACCTTTGAATGATTCTTGTATGGGTGATTTTAGTCCTCCTGACTTCGTTCCGTCAATGTACTCGAATAAACACAACAGAAAGCGTCTTAAAAAAATCAAATGAAAGCGCTATTTGTAAAGGGCTGATAAAACCTAAGAAAAGGTATGAAAATAAGCCGGTTTCCTTTGCGTACTCCCCTTTTTTTCGATGCTTGCTTATATAAGCCTCTTTCTTCTTTTTCTACAATTAAGGCAGTCGTAAATTGAAAAGGAGGCATAAGGAATGACCATAGTAAATTCGGATAAAAAAACGTTGGCTGAAAAGGTGGCCGGCGTAATCGACCAAGCGCTCCAAGAAGGAAAAATCGTCGGTACTGTCACTCTCATCTCCCGAAATGGCAAGCGGATCTACAGCCGGGCAGCCGGATATGCGGATCGGGAAGCAGGCATCGCCATGCAGGAAGATGCTCTTTTCCGTCTGGCTTCGCTGACCAAGCCGATCGTTTCCACGGCGGCTTTAGCGCTTATAGCTCAGGGAACGCTGCAGCTTGACGATCCAGTGACCCGTTGGCTTCCGGAATTTAGGCCGCGTCTTGAAAACGGCCAAGAACCGACTATTACCGTACGGCAGCTGCTTACGCACACGGCCGGACTGGGATACGGGTTTTTGGAATCCGAAAAAGGCGGACCTTATGCACGAGCCGGCGTGTCAGACGGCATGGATGTGGTCGATTTTTCATTGGAAGAAAACTTGATAAGGCTGTCTTCCGCTCCGCTAAAATATATGCCGGGTACGGCTTGGGGCTATTCGATCGCTACCGACGTTCTGGGAGCGCTGCTGGAAAAAGCATATGGAGCGCCGCTGCAAAACATCGTTCAAGATAAGGTAACGGGTCCGCTAAACATGACGGAAACTTCTTTTTTCACAACGAACCGACGAAAAACGACCGTTCCGTACCTTAATACCAATTCTGCAGCCGCACGAATGGGGGACACTGAAATTGCCCAGGTATTCGAGCATACGGCCGGGATTCGTTTTCAACCGGAACGAGCTTTCCTACCAAGCGCCTATCCGTCCGGCGGTGCCGGGATGGTCGGGACCGCACAGGACTTCCTGCGCTTTCTTGAGGAACTTCGAACAGGCCATCGTCTGCTGCCCAAAGAATGGAAAGACGAAATGTCGCGCATTCAGACAGGGGATCTTCATTTGGACGGCTGGCCTGGCCGGGGGTTTGGACTGGGCTTCACGGTATTGAGAGACCCGGCAGCAGCCGAGACAAAGGAATCGCCCGGAACCTGGCGACTGGGCGGCGCTTACGGTCACTCTTGGTTTGTCGATCCGGCCGAGAAGCTCACTGTCGTATCTCTGACAAACACAGCTTTCGAAGGAATGTCCGGTCTATTCACGGCCGAACTGACTGAATCGGTGTACGGATGAAAATGTTCGAGAAAAATTTCGAGGCGGCGGTCGAACGCTTTCCATGGAGCGGGCTCATCGTTCTGGCATTGTCCGGCTTCGTCTGCATCCTGACGGAAGCTGTCCCTGCCGGACTTCTGCTGCCGATCGGCGAAAGCCTCCGTGTTTCGGAAGCGTCCGCAGGCCAGCTTGTGACGGCTTATGCGTTGGGATCGCTGCTTGCTGCGATTCCCCTAACACAGGCCACGCAAGGTTGGCGGCGCAAGCGACTGCTGCTGCTGTGCCTCGCCGGATTTCTCGTATTCAATACGGTTACCGCGCTCTCTCCGAATTACATGCTTACCCTGGCTGTCCGTTTTCTCGCCGGGGTAACAGCCGGCGTATTATGGGGTGTTACAGCCGGATATGCCCGATTAATGGCTCCTGTTTCCGTACGGGGTAAGGCAATGGCCGTAGCCATGTCGGGAACACCGCTGGCACTGGCATTTGGCGTCCCACTCGGAACCTTTATCGGAGGATTCGTCGGCTGGCGCGCCGTTTTCGGATTGATGTCTCTGCTGGCTCTGCTGCTCCTGCTGTGGGCTCTGCGAAGCTTACCCGACTTTCCCGGGCGGACTCTGGAACGGCGCATGCCGCTGCGACAGGTGTTCGTTCTACCCGGTGTACGGCCGGTTCTGTTGACCGTGCTCGCTTGGATTCTGGCTCACAACATTTTGTATACGTATATCGCGCCTTACTTGACGCTATCTGGCTTAGACAGCCGTGTCGATCTGCTGCTGCTTTTATTCGGAGCCGCCGCTCTGGCAGGCATTATCGGCACGGGGGCGTCGATTGACGGGAAACTGCGGCGGCTGGTGATGTTTAGCCTTGCCGGATTTGGGATAGCTTCCTTAGCCTTCGCTTTCTTTAGTGACCATCCTTTTGCGATCTGCTTGGCGATGGCGATCTGGGGATTGACGTTCGGCGGAGCCGCTACGCTGCTTCAGACAGCCGTGTCGGATGCGGGCGGAGAAAATGCCGATCTCGCGCAATCCATGCTGGTCACGTCATGGAATCTTGCAATCGCCGGAGGAAGCGTCATTGGAGCTCTCCTGCTCAATGTCTTAGGAGCCGTTTTTCTTCCGTGGGCGAATATTCTATTCATTGCATTCGCATTGATCACGGTATATCAGGCGCGCGTGTACGGTTTCCCTCTTAATAAGCGATAAATATATGGCTTATGCAGGCCGCATACGATTAATTCAAAAAGCGCTTCCGCCCTCAATGGCAGAAGCGCTTTTATCCTTTTGCAGCATAATGATTACCTGCCGCCATTTATCGCTTCTCTAACGCGCTTACTTCCGAGTGTGCTGCACCGTTCATCGCGCTCACTCGCAAATTGTGCCGCACGGACTCTTCCGACAGCGGCGAACCGTCCAGCAGCGACAGCGCTACCTCCCGCAGCTCGCCGGGCAGCAGATCGAAGAAATTGTCGCTGAAACGTACCCGGCCGAGCGGCAGCTCCAATTTGACCATACGCGCAAGCGTACCCGCAGCTTGGATCGTCACTTTAACCGCAGAGGCGGGCGGTTCGGCTTCTGCCGTGTCCCCTGTCGTTGTTCCTTCGGTTCGATCTTCTTCAGCCGAAACGCTCCATGCCAGCACCGACCGGCCCAGCTTCACTTCCCGCTGATCGCGCAGCAGATAGAACTGCTCGTATTCCGGCATCGTTCCGGCGGCTTCCGCCGTACCCGTTCGCAATACTTCTGCCGGATCTTCCGATCCGCCGCTTTTCGCAAAACGCAGCCGGACGACCGTCTCCGCCGCATCGCCGCCTTTTAACGCGTCCGCTTCGCTCACCTCGCCCAGCAGCACCGGTCCTCGGAAAGCGCCGCCGGAACGGAAAACATATTCCCCAACCTTTTCCCCGTCAAAACGCCAAACTTCCAGTACGACTTCCGCTTCGACAGGCTCCGGTCCGTCGTTGACCGCCCAGACCCGCAGCGGACCGCCCGGTTCGTGTTCGAGCGACAGCAGCAGCGGCGCGTAGAACTTTTTGGCATAGTAATAGGAAGCTTTCGGCAGAAGTTCGTAATCGATCATCGCCCAGCTCGTCCCCGGCCAACTGTCGTTGAGCTGCCAGATCAGGCTTCCGCCGCTGCGCGGATTGCGCCGGTAATGCTCGACGCCGTAACGCAGCCCTTCCGCCTGGGTCAGCATCGAGAAATTCATATACTCCTCGATATTCCGCGGGATGCCGGTGTAGCCTTCCATCAGCAGAATGCCTTTGCGGTGGTTGGTGTCCTTGTTGCGGTACGCCATCTCTTCCCCGCCCCAGACCAGACTGTCTTCCGGCATGTTTTTCTCCAGCGTGTAGCGGTTGGCCGACGCGTGCATGCCGAATTCGCTGCTGAACAGCGCCATGTCCTTTTTATAATTTTTAAAAGTCACGCCTTGGATGCTGTAGTCCAGCACCGGCGCTTCGCCGAAAGCCCTCGGATAGACGGAACCGTGCCATACCTGCCAGTTGTGCCGGTCGCCGGCGTCCGGATCGTTGTCGTCCTGATCGCCGCTTCGGCCGTACGGCGAGGACGGCCAATACGCGCGGTTGGGGTCGAGCCGCTCCAGCGCTTCGGGGATCAGCTCGTGGTAGATCAGTTCGCCGTAGAAGTCGCTCTTGATATCGCCGCTTGCCGTCTTCATATCGTACAGCCAGTCAATCTCGTTGTTGCCGCACCAGAGCGCAAGCGAAGCGCGTCCGCGCAGCCGTTTGACGTTGGCTTCCACTTCGTCGAGCACATTGTCCATGAAGTCGGCGTTGAAATCAGGGAACAGCGCGTTCGCAAAAGCGAAATCCTGCCAGACCAACAGGCCGCGCCGATCGCATTCGTCGTAGAAGATTTCTTTTTCGTAAATGCCGCCTCCCCAGATCCGCAGCATGTTCATGCCCGATTCCGCCGACAGCGCGATCAGTTCGCCGTAACGCGAATCCGGGATGCTGCCGATCCTATTGTCCGCGGGAATCCAGTTGGCCCCTCTTGCATATACGAACTTCCCGTTGAGGAAAAAGCGGAACGCCGCGCGCCCCTCTTCGTCTTCGGTCCGCAGTTCGATCGTGCGCACGCCTATCGCCTGGGTATCGGTATGGATTCGCTCGTCTCCCGCATAAAGTTCGGCCGTCAGCGTGTACAGATGCGGCTTCCCTAGATCATGCGTCCACCACAGCCGGGCGTCCGGCAGCAGCGCCTCGGTGCGAAAAGCCGCCCGGCGCCGCAGCGCGGAGCGCCGGCCCGGCGTCACCGGACTTGCGGACAAAGCGCCCTGACGGCGTTCGCCGGATTCCGGCCGGACATCCGATTCGGCGGCCGGGGACGAACCGGGATCGTGCCCGGCCGCGCTGCCTGTCTCGGTGGAGCGGCTTGGATCCGCTCCGTCTTCCGCGACTTCCGCTTCGTACACGCGGCGCCCGTCCTCGTCCGACAGGCTCAACCTGAGCGTCAGCGGAACGTCGGGCATGCCGCGGTACGTCGTCACGTCTGTCGAGATGGCGAGGTTCGCTGCGCCGTTTTCGATCGAACGCGTTTGGGCGAATACGCTTTCGATTTTCGCCAGGCGATGCCGCTTCAGCGTCACTCCGCCCCAGATCCCGACAGTGACGAGGCGCGGGCCCCAGTCCCAACCGAAATTCATTGCCGCTTTGCGCAGCCATGGACGTTCTTTCGTATACGAAGACCAATCGAACCGCTCTTTGCCCTGATGATGCGGGAGCAGCGGGTCGAACCGGACGGCAATCACGTTCCAGCCGGACCGGATCACCCGCGTGACGTCGAACGTATGCGGCATAAGCATATTGCGCGACGTGCCCACTTCATGGCCGTTGACGAACACCGTCGCGAACGTATCCAGCCCGTCGAACGTCAGCTCGAAGCGTTCGCCCGGTTCCCGCGTCAGCGCTCCGCCGTATTCGAACCCGCGGCGGTACCACCATTCGCGCTCTTCGATCCAGCGGCTTTTGAGATCGTTGTGCCCGAAATACGGGTCCTCGATCACCCGCCGCTCGATCAGCGCGCCGTGGACGTCGCCCGGCACGCTGCCGGTCATCCAGTACCGGTCGTCCAGCATCGCCGCCGCGTTCTCCTGCGCAGGTGTCGTTCCCGGCGCGAAGTCTTTGATTCTCCAGCTTCCTCCCAGTTCGATCGTGTCCGTCCCGTGATTATCTGTGCTGCCGTTCCCGCTCATGTGTGTACGCTCCTTTCAAGATAACGCTTCCCTCATTCTTCAATAAAATAGCATAATGCGCGAAACGGGTACAGGTATAATAGATAAAGGATCGAAAACAAAGGATACGGCAACAAACCAAAACGATTTGCGGGAGGACACCATCATGATCATCGGAGCAATCGAAGCGGGCGGAACAAAGTTCGTCTGCGGGATCGGCAGTGAAAACGGAGAGATTCTGGACCGAGTCAGCTTTCCGACCGAAAAACCGGAAGAAACGACGGAACGTGCGGCCGAGTATTTCGAAGGCAAAAATATCGAAGCGCTGGGCGTCGGTTCCTTCGGCCCGCTCGACCTCGATCCGCAGAGCGATACTTACGGCCATGTGACCACGACACCCAAGCCTGGTTGGAGCCATTACGACCTGCTGGGGCATTTGAAAAAGAAGCTGAACGTGCCGGCCGGATTCGATACCGACGTCAACGCGGCCGCTTTCGGCGAAGCGCGCTGGGGAGCGGCGCGCGGCCTCGACAGCTGCGTCTATTACACGGTCGGCACCGGAATCGGCGTAGGCGTATACGTCGGCGGACGGCGGGTACACGGACTGGTGCATCCCGAAGGCGGCCATGTCCCGATGCGGCGCCATCCGGACGACACGTTCGCAGGCGCGTGCCCGTATCACGGCGATTGCCTGGAAGGCATGGCCGCGGGGCCGGCGATTGCCAAGCGCTGGGGACAAGGCAGCGACAGTCTGCCGGAAGACCACCCGGCTTGGGAGATCGAAGCGCATTATCTGGCCGAAGCCGTGACCGGCGCGATCCTGCTGCTCTCGCCGAAGAAAATCATTCTCGGCGGAGGCGTCATGCACCAGAGCCAGCTGTTCCCGCTGATCCGGTCCAAGGTTGCGCGGAACCTGAACGGCTACGTCGCTTCGGCGGTATTGGACGACATGGACCGCTATATCGTGCCGCCGGCACTCGGCGACAACGCCGGGCTGGCCGGGTCGCTGGCGCTGGGGATCGAAGCCGCGCAGGGCTGAGCGGTCGGGTAACAGCCCGATACATGCGCCAGCTTGATTGCCTTTTTGTCAACGTACAGCCCGCTCAGCGCGTATAATTAAACTTACGTATCCCAAAAAGCAGCGCAGCCGCCGTTCCGGCCCCTAATCGGGCCCAAACGAGCTTCTACGCTGCTTTTTATGCAACCTGGTATTCTTTTCGGGTCAAATCCGGCTTCCAGATGGCCTTTTCGGACATGTACCCCCTACTCCCTTCGGGGCGGCGAATTACGGTTTCGGCTGTCCTTTGCTTTTGGCTTCCGCTGCGTCCGCTTCCTTCACGATCGCTTCGCGGTCGACCGATACCGGCGCAAGCTTCGCTTCCACCTCGCCCAGATCGAGCGTCGCGCTCTCGCCGAACCAAGCCACCAGTTTCGCCCGGGCTTTGCCGCGCGTATCGTCGTTGATCAGCTTGGCGACGACCGCGACCGCCGCGACCAGCGTACCGAAATCGTCCGCGAAGCCCACGACCGGAATAAAGTCGGGCAGCAGATCGAGCGGAACGATAAAGTAGGCCAGCGCACCGATAATGACCGACTTCGCCCACGGCGGAACGTCCGCGTCCTTGAGTGTGTAGAACAGCAGCAGCGCGGCGTATACGACTTTGACGCCTGCCTTTTTGCCGACCGTCTTGACCTTGTCCCAGAACGATTCGTCCGAATATTCTTTGCCGTAGCCTTTGATCCGCTTGTTCAATTCCGCTTCGTCGATCGGCTGTGCCGCCGCGTTCTCCGCCTGCGCTTTGGCCGCCGGATCGCCGCTGCCTACGCCTACCCCGAATTTGTCTCGTCCGTAATCGGTCACGCGTTCCCGCCAGCTTTTTTTATCCGTCATCTTGCACACTCCCCTTTGGCTGCCGCCTGATTGTTGGATAAGGCTGTTTAAGCCCGGACTTTCGATTTGGATCGGCGTGTCCCGCTGCCGGAGCCCCGTCCGGACGAGCGGGTCTCGTGCGTCTTCACGAACAGCCGGATCGCCCAATTTGCACACAGCAGCGAGAACGCCACGAACAGGATCGACCAGCCGATCGCCGGCACGAATGTCTCCTGTGCCAGCAGCGCCGCATCGCCTGCCGATCGTGGAGACGTTATCGACAGCCAGGCCAGATACAGCGAGCTGAAGATCGACTCTTCCAGCGTCAGGAAGCACAGCAGCATGTAATAGAAATTGCGCGCAGGCTCCCAGACGAAATACATCAGCGCATTCAGTGCGATGAATCCGATCAGCCAGATGACCCCGAACCCGTCGTGCACGTACAGGATCAGCATAATGAGCGCGACCGCCGTCATCAGGATCAGCCCCTGCTTCTGCTGCCGCTTGTAGTAGCCGTAGAACAGCAGCACGGCAAACAGCGAAGCGGAGAGATAACCGGCCAGCGAGACGAGGATGGAACTCCAGGTCGAGAAGGTCGTGACATAGGTGACCCCACTGTGGTTCGCGTTCAGATTGATCCCCGCGACCCGGCCGGATGTGGCGAGCGCCACAATCGCATGCCCGAATTCGTGGATCATGGTATTCAGATTGCGAAACAGCGACGAAAAAGGAATCAGCCGGGTCAGCACCGCCGCAATCACCAGGTACAGCACCGTTTTTGCCCATTTTGGCATGGAAGAACCTCCTTGAACAGATGGATAGGCGAGATTCGTTAAGCGTTTCTCTTTGTCCCCGTTATGTTACGCCCGCGGCGTCTCCGGGGTTTCGCGTACTTTTTCGACGACGATCAGGCAGGTGCTGTCCGGCAGCGGCAGTTCGCTTCCCGCTTCGTCCGTCACCGTTACTTTTTCCCGCAGAGCGACCGTATAGCCTTCCTGCAAAAAATACCGGCTGAACACGATCTTCGCCGCGTCCCCGAACAGCTCGCGGATACAGCCTTCATATTGGGACGGTGTCATATAGCCGAACTGTTCCTGCACTTCATGCACATACGCTTCCTCGCCCCAGGTGTACGTGTACAGGAACTCCATCGCGTCGTTGACAGGCATCCGCACTTCCTGCGGACCCAGACGCTCGAACGAAATCCGGCGTCCGCCAAAATCGGCGGCGTACCGTTCGAGGCGCTGCACGGCTCCGGGATCGCGAAACAGCAGCCGGCGCGTCTGATCCGCGGGTTCGGTCATGATCCCGTCGCGGATCAGGATGCGGCCGCCGGCGGGGATCAGCTCGAACGCGCTTCGCAGCGCCGCCCGTACCGTATCCAGATTGAACTTTTGCCCGTTGAACGGAATATAGGAATACAGCTCGTGCAAAATGGAAGAAAAAACGACGGTGTCGATACGGCCCGGTTCGATCGTCTGCGTCAGGTTCAGCGCGTCTCCCTTGAGCACCTGCCAGCTTCGGCCTTCCAGCCGTCTGCGGCGTTCCAGCGCTTCGACCACGTTCTCGCTGATATCGATGCCGATCGCTTCTTTTTCCGGCAGCTCCCGCTCGATCAGATCCAGCAGCACCCCGCCGCCCGGCCCGATATCCAGCACGCGCGAGCCGACGATGTAAGACAGCAGCACTTTTTTGTCGTCCGCGGATCCGTTCATCGTCTCCAGATATTCTTCTTCGTTGTGAAAACGGTCGTAGGCGTCGCGCCGCAGTCCGAACAGGTCCATCAGCATCAGCACGGCCCGTTCGTACAGCGGCGACTTCTCGGCTTCCACGCAGAAATCGATCAGCTTTTCCGCGGCCGGGGAAAAGGCGAAGCCGAAGAAACACGTATCCGGGTTGCCGTTCACCCGGCTGGTCCGGTGATGCAGATGCGGACTGTCGGTATGCAGGCCTCCGCCCAGAACCGCCGCCCAATCGAGTTCGCGCAAATATTTTTCGATGATCCGTTTTTTGTACAGATTGATTTTCTTGATGCCTTTGTAGTCGTAATACAGCCCGTGCATCAGACGCTCGAAGCTGATATGCCGGGCTTCCGGACGTTCTTCGGCCCCGCGCAGCGCAAGCTGCATCATCTTGGCGAACTCTTCAAGCGAGAACTCGCCGAGTGCCGCTTCCACATACCAGAGCGTCTTGTCGCCGAGTCTCGCAAAAGCTTCTTCCAATCCGCCCGAAGAGCCGGATGCCCGCAGCTCTTCGTCGATCCGCGCCAGTTCCCCGTCGAAATCTTCGCCGCGAAGTATCGCGTCGGCACGCAGTCTGCGCAGACGGCGCGCAAGTCCGTCTCCTTCCGGCACCGTGCCGAGCGAGACATGCAGCACGCAGTTTTCCAGATCGCGTTCGACGCTCTGCCACAGCTCTTCGGAGACGGCGCCGATCACGCAGCGGTTCAGCGCCATCAATAGACGCGCCAGTTCCGTCTCGCTCAGCAGCCCCTCGTCGACGGGTCCGCGCAGCGGCAGATTCGCAGTGAACGGCACCTCGCCGCGCAGATACTGGCCGAGCAGTCCGTGGGTTCGGATCAGCAGCGCGGCCAACCGTTCCCGGTCGCCGATGCTTCCCGGAGATTTGGCCAGGTAGAGATCCGCCGACCCTTCGTTATGTACGAAAATATTGATGCCCTGCCGCTGCCAGCCGATCCGGTCGATCCTTGTCCCGCCTTTTGCCGTCTCGCTCCAGGCCAGCACTTCTTCCAGCAGTTCCTTGATCCAAAAAGACAGCCGCTGCCCGTCCAGCAGACCGAGGCTCCGCTCCACGTAGGCCAGCACCGGATTCAGCCGTTCCATTTCGCCGATCGAGCCGATCCGTTCGTAATTGACGATATACTCTTCCGCCGAAGACAGAATTTGCAGCCAGGCCGGCATGCCGCCTTCGTCCGGACCCGCGGGTCCGGCTCCTTCTTCCTGCTCCGCCATGTGGGCACGGATATGTTCCAGGGCGCTTCGCATTCACTTCACTCCTTCACGTTGTTCTCTGTTCGCGATGCCCGGTAAATAATCCTCTATACTATATACCAAAACGGCCGGCAAAAAAATTCGGGCTCCGGTGAGAGGAGTTTGCGGGAAGCGGAGTCTTATCGGTATACCGATGGGAAAAAGGAGGAGCGCACATGGAACTGCCGGATGACCGGACGCTGGTCGGCGAAGTGCTCGCGGGCGACAAACAAGCCTACGCGGGCATCGTCGACCGCTACAAAAACAAACTGTACGGACTTTTCCGCAAAATGGGCCTGCCGGAAGCGGACGCCCAGGATCTGACGCAGGAAACGCTGTTCAAAGCGTACCGCAAGCTGGCTTCGCACCGGCCGGAACAAAGTTTCTCCGGCTGGCTGCACGCGATCGCGCTCAATCTGTACCGCGACCGGGGCCGGCGCATGGTGCCGGTGCCGCAGGCCGAATCCGGCCATCAAGCCGCCCCGGAAGCCGGCGCGCCGGAGTCGCTCGCACTGCGGCGCGAACTGCGCAGCGAACTCGACCGGCTGCTCGATACGCTGCCGGAACATTACCGGCTGGCCATGGTCCTGCGCTATGTCGGACAGCTCAGCCATGAAGAAATTGCCGAACTGACCGGCATGACGGCCCCGCAGGTCAACAACGCGCTGCACCGGGCGAAGCGGAGCCTGCGTAAAAAGATGACGGCGAAGGAGGAGCATACCTATGAATTTTCGGCCGCGTACCGAAGCGGGAAAAACCGCTCATAACCCCAAAGACACATCCGGGACTGGCGGGCACAGCCGTGCTGGGCAGAACCGGGCGAACAACGGACCCGGCGGCGTCCCGCCGCATACGCCCAAACGGGATACCGGGACAGCGGAAGACGCCCGCTGGACGGAGCTGTTGTCCGAAGAGCCGCTGCCGGAAGACTTCACCGACCGGTTCATGGCGGAACTAGGCGGGATAGAGATCGAAGCGCCCGAACCGCCAAGCGCAGCCGCGGAACCGCAAGACGACAAGCGTCGGTCTTCGGCGGCTTCGCCGCGAAGCCGGCGGACGCGCTCCTGGATCGCGGCGGCGCTTGCGATTCTGCTGGTCGGCGGAGCGCTGCTCTATGCGCAGCCGACGATCGCGGACCGCGTCCGCTCGCTGTTCGCGACGGACCTGCCGATGGCTCCCGATCAGGGCATGAAAGCCGTCCGGGCAGCGGGGAAAGTGCTGGATCCGCAGATCCGGGTCGAAGATCAGGGCTTCACGATCGCCGTCAACGAGCTGATCGCCGATGCCAACCGGATCGTCGTCGGACTCACGATTACCGACAAGAACGGTGATCCGTTCAACGGTTCCGTCAATCCCCGGTTCCGGATCACGGACGGCAATTACGCGGAGATCGCCACGTGGAGCGGCGAGATCATCGACGGCAGCACCAGCAAATACAATTTGCATTTTACGCGTCCGGTCCTGACCGAAAAGATGCAGATCGAAGCCGAGATCAACCGGGTGGACAAGTGGGTCGATTACAAGCCCAAACGGCAGGCTTCCGGCAACTGGAATTTTTCGATCGACGTCGATTTGAGCGACGCGACCGCACATACGATCCAGACTCCGATTCCCGACAGCTACACGACGCCTCAAGGCGTGGTCATTCAGATGAGGGGAGCGACGCGTACGCCAAGCGGCGGCTCGCTGGAATACGAGACGTCGCTGAACGCCAAAGCCGCCGCCAAAGCGGCCGGCGGCACGGCGGCTTACCACAAGCTCGACTATCATCTGGAAGACGAGAGCGGCAGCATAATTCAGGGCAGCGATACCAAAGACGAACCGGACAAACCGTTCGACCTCGACCGCTGGACCCAACATGCCCGCTGGTTCCAGGTATTGGACAATCTCGATTATGACCGGCAAAAGATCAAATTCGTTCTGGACAGCTACGTCATCCGGGAACAATCCGATGCCTCGGTAACGTTCGATCCCTCCGCCCTCTCCGCCGAGAAGCCGGCCAAGTTCGAAGATTCGGGCGACAAGCTTGTGTTGACGGGAGCGCGAATCATGCGCAATCCGACTCTTCCCATCGCGCACAAAAAAGAAGTGGAGCCTTCGGAAATGGCTTTGGTGATCGGGGTAACCGGCACGTCCAACAACTTCTTCGGCTTGAACGATTGGGTCGCGGAAGACGAGACCGGCAAACGTTACGAAGCGAAGTATTCCGGTGCTTTCGGCATGGGCAAAGACCAACCGCTCGACGGGGAATTCATCGTCAGCGGCCTGGCTGAAGCGCCGCGCGCCTTGACGCTCCGGCGCGTGATGGTCAACCATACGTACCGGGACGCGGATTGGTCGTTCACGCTTCCGCAGACGGGCATGCCCGCGGTCTTGTCGGAATAAGCGGATAAAAGAGACTGCCCGGTTGAGAGCTTCTGCATCTCTTCCCAGATAAAAAGGCGACACGGCCCAATGCCGTGTCGCCTTTTTCGTCGCAGCCTTCTATCCGTTTACTCTTCCGCTTCCAGCTCTTTCCGGCGTGTCTCCTGAATCTCCACGTAATCCTGCATGGCGCGCAGGCTGTCCACCGGTGTGAACCAGCCCTGCTCGCCTTCGTTGAAGCGTACGCCGTACAGCCCCGACCGGCCGATCTCTTCCAGCCAATCGATCATCGCGTCGACTTTCATCTTGGCGATCAGCACGTTGCCGCCCGGCGTGATCAGATTATTGTTGCGGCCGAATACCTGCGCGTGCATCGGATCGGTAAACAAAAAGGCCCAACCGTGTCCGTCCATATTGCCGAAGAAAGGCTCCGGCTGCTGGGGATCGTCGGTCGGCTTCATCAGAATCAGCCAGCTGTCCAGCTTGAACGCTTCCGTCCAGATCAGCGTCTGCCCTTCCGCAAACTGCATTTCTCTCGCCTGTTCGACCGTCACGTCGAAATGCGCGGCCAGATCCGCAGCCTCTCGCACCTGCTGCTGTCGTTGTGGGTCCTGCTCTTGGGTCATCGTCAAACGCTCCTCTCGATTGTCGCCCGGCGCATCCCGCCTGATCGGGGGTACCGGGCATTCGCATAATGAACACTCCTATTCATTGTACCCAATCGGAAGGCGAATGCGAAACCCGAAGCTGCCGATTCGTCCAAACCGGACAGGCAGCCGGATATTGGCTGTTAGGTTGCTTCTATTATAGAAGCAGAAGGAATGGAGATCCGTGCACCAACAAATTCGCAGCCGCAGCCCGCTTTTCTTGTTCTTCCGGGGCGGCAAGTTTGCATCCGGCTCGCTTTTTGGGTAACAATACGAAGGAAGACTTTTCGCGAAGCTCCCAAACTTCGGAGACGCGGCCGCACTCCTGCCGTTTCTGCGGCGGCCGGCCGCCGTGTAACTTTTGAGAGACTTTGGCGTATAACCATTTGGAGGTGTTTGACTAAATGAATAAAATGAAATCTTTATCCTATCTGGCCCTGACTTTGATGCTGACGGGCGTATTGGCCGCATGCGGCAGCGACGAAGCGAATTCGCCGGCACCCGCCTCGCAATCGGAATCGGATGCGACTACGCTGCCTCCGGAAGAAACCAAGACCAAGGAAGACAATTCGAACCATCCGACCAACGAGACGGACATCGACATCGAAGAAGACGCACCGGCCGCCGGCACGACGGACAACGGCGGCACACCGGAGAGCAAGGATTCCCAAAAGCTGCCGGACGCCAAGGATTCGAGCATCACGATCGATGAAGGCGCGACGACGCAGGGCAATACGACGGAAACTCCTGTTCCAAGCGACGACGACAAAGACAAAGACAGCTCCGCAGCCGCAACGACCCCTTCCAAAGACGGCAGCGCGGAGACCAAGCCGGCCGAGACCAAGCCGGCCGAGACCAAGCCGGCCGATACCGCTGCAGCCGCGCAAACGGCGGCAGGCGAATATGTCGGTCTGGCAGACGGCCACACCGCCGAGATCGAAGTCAAAGGCAAAGCGGTAGCCTACCAGCTGTCCGAAGAAGCGCAGGCGCAGATCGGCAAGATTCCCGCGGATGCCAAAGTCACGTTCACGTATACGGAAGAACAGTTTGATGCCGAGACCAAAATCCTGACGATTACCGACATCAAAGCCGCCGAGTAATCCGTTCAAGCGCTCCTTTCCGTTTCGGCTTCGGCCCGGCGGAAAGGAGTTTTTTCTTTTTGTAATCCATCCGAGAGACCTGTTAAGTTTTTGCCAAAAGGAGATGCTTCTATGTATCGGGTAGTCATGATCAGACACGGTCAAAGCGAGTGGAACAAACGCAATCTGTTTACCGGCTGGACGGACGTCGACCTGACGGAGCAGGGCATCGAAGAAGCCAAAGACGCCGGACGCATCCTGCGCGAATCGGCTTATACGTTCGATGCCGCTTACGCGTCCGTTCTGCAGCGCTCGATCAAAACGCTGCATTATGCGCTGGACGAGCTTGGACTGCTGTGGATTCCGGAAGAGAAATCGTGGAAGCTGAACGAACGGCATTACGGGGCCCTTCAGGGTCTCAGCAAACCGGAAACGACCGAGAAATACGGCGAAGACCAGGTTCACCTCTGGCGCCGCAGTCTGACGGTCCGTCCCCCGCTGCTGGAAGCCGGCGACAAGCGGCTGCCGGGCAGCGATCCGCGGTATGCCGACCTGACGCCCGGCGAACTGCCGGCCGGCGAAAGTCTGCAGGACACCATCCGGCGCGTGGGCGAGTTCTGGGAAGAGGAAATCGCTCCGCGCGTGCGGGAAGGCCGGCATCTGCTGATCGCCGCGCACGGCAACACGATCCGGGCCCTGATCAAGTTTATGGAAGACCTCGAAGAGCATGAACTGCTCGATCTCAATATTCCGACCGGGGTACCGCTTGTCTACGAACTCGACGGCGACGTAAAGCCGATCCGGCGGTTTTATCTGGGACATCCCGATCACGTGGAAAAGAAAAAACGCCAGGCGGCCGATCCGGATCACGATCCCGATTGAAGGGCGGACCGCTTTCCGGCTATCTTTATTCCGAAAGGGGAACACGAAATGACCCATTCTTCCGTATTTGGGATCTATCCTGCCGACGCACAAGATGCGGAAGCCGTCTCCCGGCTCATGTATGAAGCGATCGGCGATATCGCGCATACTCTCGCGGGTACGACGGATCTGCCGGAGACCCTTGGGACGCTCGCGGAACTGTTTCGTTCGCCGGGCTGCCGCTTAAGCCGCGAGAACGCGCTCGTCTGCAAAGACGAACACGGCCGGCTGGCCGGATTCGCGCTGAGCTATGCCGGTGCCGACGCGGAGGCGCTGGACGCGCCGCTGCTTCGGCGCCTGCGGGAGCGGGGGCTTCCTACGGCGGGACTGCTGCCGGAAGCCCGGCCGGGCGAATACTATTTGGATTCGCTGGCGGTGGACGGGGCTTACCGAGGGTCCGGACTCGGGACCCGCCTGATCGAAGCGTTCGAGCGCCGGGCGGCGGAGCTGGGCGAGCGGCAGACGATGCTGCTCGTCGACCGCGCGAACGTTAAAGCCCGGGCGCTCTATGAGCGCCTGGGCTACCGCGAAGACGGCTCCATCGAGCTGAGCGGACATCTGTACGACCGGATGATCAAGCCGGTCGTGTCGGAAGGCCAGTAGGGCGCAGCAGGCTTTCCCGCTTCGCTGCGCCGGGAATCGTACCTTCCGCCTTTCTCCGTTGACCCGATGCTACGCTTTCGAGCGGACATCGGGTTTTTGCGTACGGATAAGCTTCTGCGGATATCCCCATTATCCCCGCCATCCACAGATTTGTTTTTCGCGGATATCCCCGTCATCCACAGTTTTTCCTTCCACGGAAACGCTTCGATCTGCAGCCGCATCTCCATCCTTTTCCCGCACATCTAACTTTTTTTCACTTAGGGATTCCGAATTTCCGAACGGCTCTTTGCACTTCTTCACCGTTTTTGCTTTGCGGTCTGTCTTCCGTTCCGCACTGCTGCGCCATTCTCCAGAAACTCCCTCTGCTTTCGTGCGCGTCAATCCCCGTATGGGCATTCTTGGACCGCAAAACCGCCTTTTTCCCTTCGATTGCTCGCTTTTTCGCGTCCGCAGACAATTTCAACGGTTTTATTTTCTAAAATTTGTGCTTTGACAAACCCCATATCTGGTTATAAAATGAGTAACACTGACCCGGTTAAAACTAGATATAGATTTAAGCGGGCAATCGAGGAGCGTGAAAGCACATGGTGATCGCTTACGATTCCAAGACTGGAAACGTACGGAGATTTATTGATAAATTGGAACTTCCTTCGGTTCAGATCGACGAGACGATGAAGCTGGACGAGCCTTTCATCCTCGTTACCTATACGACGGGCTTCGGTCAGGTACCGGACAAAGTCAACCTTTTCCTCCAGCAGAACGCACAGCAGCTGCGCGGCGTGTCCGCCAGCGGCAACCGCAACTGGGGACAATGCTTCGCCAAGAGCGCGGATACCATTTCCCAGACTTACGGCGTGCCTGTCCTCTGCAAATTCGAACTGTCCGGCACGAAAAAAGATATTTTACATTTCAAAGAGGAGTTGAACAGCCTTGCGGCATATTGAACTGAACAACCAACTGATGCTGAGAAACGCCGACGGGTTTTTCCGACTGGAGAAAGACAAGGAAGCCGTAGCCGTATTCATGGAGGAAGTCGCCCAGCGCAGCCTGACTTTCCCCGACTTCGCTTCCCAGGTCGATTATATGATCGAAAACGACTACTACGAGAACGTGTACGAAAACTACACGCGCGAAGAAGTCGTGTCGGTGTTCGAGACGTCGCATAACGTTCCGTTCGAATTCGCTTCGTATATGGCCGCTTCCAAGTTCTACACGGACTACGCAATGAGAAGCAACGACAAGTCGACTTACCTGGAAACGTACGCCGACCGCGCCGCGATCGTGTCTTTGCACCTCGGTGCCGGCAATGTCGACAACGCCAAGTCGCTCGTAACGGCGATCATGGAGCAGCGCGTACAGCCGGCGACCCCGACGTTCCTGAACGCGGGCAAAAGCCGCCGCGGCGAACTGGTCTCCTGCTTCCTGCTCGAAATGGACGACGCGCTCAACTCGATCAACTACGTGCTCTCGACCTGCATGCAGCTGTCGAAGATCGGCGGCGGCGTAGCCGTCAACCTGTCGAAACTGCGCGGACGCGGCGAGCCGATCAAAGGCGTCGAAGGCGCAGCCAAAGGCGTGATGCCGGTCCTGAAACTGATGGAAGACGCGTTCTCCTACGCCGACCAAATGGGTCAGCGCAAAGGTTCCGGCGCCGCTTACTACAACATTTTCGGCTGGGACGTGCTTGAATTCCTGGACAGCAAAAAAATCAACGCCGACGAGAAATCGCGCCTCAAAACGCTGTCGATCGGCCTTATCATCCCGAACCGCTTCTATAAGCTTGCGGAAGACAACCAGCCGCTCGTGGTGTTCGGTCCTTACTCCGTCTACAAAGAGTACGGCAAACATCTGGACGACCTCGAGATCGACGAGATGTACGACGAACTGCTCGCGAACGACAACATCAAGAAAAAGACCGTCATGAGCGCCCGCGACATGCTGGTGAAGATCGCCATGATCCAGCTCGAATCCGGCTACCCTTATATCATGAACAAGAGCAACGCCAACAACAATCACGCGCTCAAAGATCTGGGCATGGTCAAAATGTCCAACCTGTGCACCGAAATCTACCAGCTTCAAGAAACGTCGACGATCGGCGATTACGGCCAAGCGAACGATATCCGCCGCGACATCAGCTGCAACCTGGCTTCCCTGAATATCGCAAACGTGATGGGCCTCGGCAAAATCCGCGAGTCGGTGCACGAAGCAATGATCGGCCTTACCGCCGTCAGCGACATGACCGAAGTGCAAAACGCTCCGGGCGTAGCCAAAGCGAACCGCGAGATGCATTCCGTCGGTCTCGGCGCAATGAACCTGCACGGCTACCTGGCCAAGAACAAAATCGCGTATGAAAGCGACGAAGCGATCGACTTCGTGCGTACGTTCTTCATGATGATGAACTACTACTCGATCGAGAAAAGCATGGAAATCGCCCGCGATCGCAATGTCACGTTCGCAGGTTTCGAGAAATCCGAGTATGCCAAAGGTACATACTTCGACAAGTACGTACAGACCGACTACAGCCCGCGTACCGACCGGATCAAATCGCTGTTCGAAGGCATGCACATCCCGACGACGGCGGATTGGAACCATCTGCGTACGCTGGTTCAAGCCAACGGCCTGTACCACGCTTACCGTCTGGCGATCGCGCCTACGCAAAGTATCTCGTACATCCAGAATTCCACGTCGAGCGTCATGCCGATCGTCGATGCGATCGAGACGCGCACTTATGCCAACTCGACGACGTACTTCCCGATGCCTTACCTGGCCCAGGAGAATTTCTTCTACTACAAATCGGCCTACCAAATGAACCAGTTCAAGGTCATCGATCTGATCTCCGAGATCCAGGAGCATATCGATCAGGGCATCTCGGCCATCCTGCACGTCAACAGCAACGTAACGACGCGCGATTTGGCCCGCTACTACCTGTATGCCGCTCGCAAAGGCCTGAAAGCCCTGTACTACACGCGCACGAACCATCTGAGCGTGGAAGAATGCATCAGCTGCGCGATCTAAGCCGTACTTCGGCGGGAACGCGGCAGGAACGAGTACATTCACCTTTTTTCAAAAAGCTCGAACGATAACGTGACACTGCGGGGCGCCTTTTCCACGATCCGGACATTCCGGTCTCGAGCAAAACGCCCCGCTTTACTTTTGCTTCGTTTGCGCCGATAATAAGAATTCTGTGCAGCCGTCCCGGATTGCCCGCAATCCGGTTCATCTGTGCTTACGAATATCCAACTTTGCCCACAATTAACTTAATTTATATGACCCACACCGAAAGGGATGACTAAACATGATCAAAGCCGTCAACTGGAACCGTCCCGCAGACGACTTCACCCTGATGTTCTGGAATCAAAATATTATGCAGTTCTGGACCGACGACGAAATCCCGCTGTCCGACGACAAAATGTCCTGGATTACGCTCAGCGAAGACGAACGGGAAGCCTATATGCAGGTCCTCGGCGGCCTGACGCTCCTCGATACCGTGCAGGGCGGAGTCGGCATGCCGCAGATCATGGAGCATGTCGAAGACCTGCAGCGCAAAGCGGTACTCGCGTTCATGGGCATGATGGAGCAGATCCACGCCAAATCGTACAGCAGTATCTTCACGACGCTCGCTTCCACCGAAGAGATCGACAAGGTGTTCCGCTGGGTCGAAGAAAATCCGCTGCTGCAAAAGAAAGCCGAAATCATCTCCAAGTATTATCAGAACATCCAGACGCCAAAAGATCTTTATCTGGCGATGGGCGCTTCGGTCATGCTGGAAAGCTACCTGTTCTACAGCGGCTTCTTCTACCCTCTCTACCTGGCCGGACAAGGCAAAATGACGAGCAGCGGCGAAGTCATCGACCTGATTCTGCGCGACGAGAGCATTCACGGCGTGTACGTCGGCGTGCTGGCCCAGGAAGTGCTGCGCGATCTCCCGGCATCGGAAGCCGAAGCGGCGACGAAGGAACTGTACGAGCTGCTGCACACGCTCCAGGCCAACGAAGAGCTGTATACGGAGCAGCTGTACACGAAGATCGGCCTCAAGGATGAAGTCGACAAGTTCGTACGCTACAACGCCAACAAAGCGATGATGAACCTGGGCCTGGAACCGCAGTTCGAAGAAGACGAAGAAAGTATCAACCCGATCGTCATGAACGGCCTCAAGACGCAGACCAAACAGCACGATTTCTTCTCCAAAAAAGGCAACGGCTACGTGCGCACGGTTCACGTGGAACCGCTGCGCGACGAAGACTTCCTGTTCGATACGCTGGAAACGCCGGTACCGAGCGTCCTGTAAGTCCACCCACAGCTTCATAAGGAACATTCGGAGGCCTCGGCCGCGAAAGAACTGCAGGATTTGGGTTCTATCGCGGACGGGGCTTCTTTTGGGTGTCGAATAGGGTAATAGCACAAGTGACCCAAGCGAAAAGAAAGCAGGCGATTCAAATGAAAGCGGCAGTGATACGAAAATACGGAGGACCGGACGTCTTCCGGATCGAAGAGGTCAAAGAACCCCAGCCGCGTGCCGGAGAGATCAAAGTACGCGTACGGGCCACATCCATCAATCCGATCGATTTCAAAGTACGCAAAGGCTATTTGTTTTTCCTGTCCGGATTTCGTTTCCCCAAGATTCTGAATTCCGATTTCGCGGGTATTGTGGAAGAATGCGGCGCCGGCGTCGAAGGATTCGTTCCCGGCGATGAAGTATACGGCTTTACCAACGGCGCTTCGCAGGGCGGCGGACTGGCGGAAGTGCTCTGCTGCAAAGCTTCGGTCGCTTCCCGCAAACCCCTTTCGCTGAATTTCGACGACGCGGCAGCCGTTCCGCTGGCCGCCTCGACGGCTTACCAGGCGCTTGTGCCGACCGGCGGCCTGACATCGGGCATGCGGGTGCTGGTGATCGGCGCAACCGGCGGCGTCGGCCATTACGCGGTTCAGATGGCCGCGATCCTCGGCGCCCATGTCACCGGCGTCTGCCGATCTTCCGGCGAAGCCGCGGCAAGAGCGCTGGGCTGCGAAGACGTGATCGCTTACGACCGGGACGATTTTCACAAAAGCGGAAAAACGTTCGACGTCATCTTCGACGCCGCGGGCAAATACGGATTCCGGGGCTGCCGCGCGTTATTGAACGAACAAGGAACCTACGTGACGACGGTACCCGGTCCTTCCTCGATGATCGGACGCGTCTTCTCCGGTTCTACAGGGCGCAAAGCGCGCTTCATTATCGCCAACTCCAACGACGCGGACCTGAGCCTTCTGCGGCAGTGGTGCGACGAAGGGCTGATGCAGCCGCTGATCGAAGCCGTGTTTCCGCTTGAAGAAACAAGTGCCGCCTACGAACTGGCCGAATCCGGCCGCACCCGGGGCAAGGTTGTCATTCGTACCCATTCTTCCCGCAGCTAAAAGAGTGCCTGCCCTGCCCGCTGTCTGTTCAAACCCGACCGGCCTCCGCCCAGCGGAAGCCGGTTTTACTTTGTTTCCTCTGTTATCCACAAAAAAACGCCTTTACGGGAAATCCCGTAAAGGCGCCGGAGTCAAACCTTCACGCTTACTGCTTCGGCAGCAGAGTAACCGGTACGATAAACGTTTCGTTGATTTTGGAATTCTTCTTGTAGGAAGCGGTCACTTCCAGATTGACGACCGTTGGTGTCGACGGCAGGGCGCGGAGAGCGCCTTTGCTGTTGATAAGGTTCGGATGATCGCTTCCGGTCACCTGGAACTTCACTTCATTCGTCGATTTCAGCTCCAGTACATTCGGTCCGATCCGGGTCGTGTTGACGACTGCGGCCGCTTTGTCGAAAGCTGCAATCGCTTCGTCGACCAGCAGTTCTTTGCGATCCGCAATACGGTAGCTGGAATAAGCCAGGTATTGGATTTCGTCGACGACGGCGCCGGAAGAATCCAGCTGCGTAGCCAGCAGTTCGAGCTGGTAGGTTCCCGGCTCAAGCTTGCCGATCTTCATCGTTTTCTCGTCCAGATAATAGTCGTCGATATCTTCAAAGACGTAGCGGCCCGGTTCCAGCATCTTCAGGCTGCCATTCTCGTCTTCGTCGACAATTTGTCCGACCAGTCCGATATACTCATCGTCGATGCCGTAAACGGCGATCTGGATATAGTTCACATCATCGGCCGAGAGGGTGAAGGAGACATCGGTCGCTTCGCGGTTTCCGTCTCCGTCAGGGGTAATGATACGTTCCGACAGCCCGATATCCTGAAGTCCGAAGCCCGTTGCCGGCTTTTCATCGCCGATATGGACGGCGAACGGCAGGTGCAGATCCGGTCCTGCCGAAGATTTCAGCAGCACTTCGCCTTCATACACGCCTTTGGCCGCATCGGACAAAGGATCGATAGCCAGACCGAATTCGGCCGGAGTTCCCGCAGAAGCGCTGACCGATCCGCCGGACAGTCCCGTCAATTTCGCCGAAATCTTGCTTGTATCCGGCGTAGCGATCGGGTTGGTCGGATCGGAGGTCACGTTGTCATGCCACACTACGCTCGCCGTATAAGAAACCGGCGCGCCCGTTACGCTCTTCAACTGCAGTTCCCGGCTTACTTCGCCGCTGTCCGCGCTCAGAACACCGAACGAGGTCGAAGAAGCGTAGTTGGTCACCGGCACTTCGACCAGATCGGTATTCAGCACGCGGATTTCTTCAACCGCCTGCAGCAGGGCAGGCGTATCGAGCGCATCCGCTACATAAGCGCGGCCCGCACCCTGCGAATAGACATCGTAAGGAGTACCCGCGTCGTCCGCAATCGTATCGGCCGTATTGGCGAGCGCCGCCCGTACATCAAACGGCGTCCAATCCGGATATTTCTGCTTCAGCAGCACAGCCAGACCGGCGATGTGCGGAGCCGCCATGCTTGTACCGCTGGAACGCGCATAAGCTTCATCATAGCTGATTCCGTCATCGAACTTGCCGTATTCCGGGTAAGTCGACAGCAGATTGACGCCCGGCGCCACAACGTCCGGTTTGATGCTCAGGTTCTCGTCCCCGTTCGGGCCGCGCGAACTGAACGACGCCATCTTGTCGCCTTCCACGACCGTCTTTGGATATTCGGCGCCGAACGAAATTTCAAATTCCGGCGATCCCGATTCGACCAGCTGTCTCGCAAGCTTGCGTCCTTCGACGCCGCTCATGTCGAAGTACGGGACATAATCGAAGCTGTCGCCCAGGAAGGCTACCGAACCGACCGGCGCATCACGGCCCGGAAGCGACTCGGACAAGTCTGCCAGATTCGGATTGCCCGGAACCGTGTTGCCGTTGAAGATCACGACGGCTTTGGCTCCGTGCGCCGCAGCGCCGCGAACTTTGGCATCGAAGGTCAGATTGCCGCGGGAGACCACGACGACCTTACCCGCCACTTCGACTCCGTCCGCAGCCAGCTTGTCGTAATCCGCATCCGTGCCGAGATTCGCATATACGGCTTCGTTCGGTTCAGTGCCGAGCAGCGAAGCGAAATCTTCCTGGCCGGTTTTCCAGGCCAGAATATCCGTCGTGTACGGACCGTATTCGCCGTAGACCGCCTGCGTCACCGTATCGGCCGCGTCGCTTACGGCCGGTGCTGCCGCGGCTTCTTCCGCTGCCGGAACCGCTGCCGCGTCGCCTTCCGCTGCTTGCGCAGCCGGCTCTTCGCTTGGCGCTGCCGCTTCGGTCGAGGTTTCTTCCGCCGCTTTGGGCGCTGCTTCCGCTGCCGCCGAAGCGGCCGGAGCCGTTTCGACAGCCGCCGAGAACGTAGCCGCATAATGATTGCTTTCGCTTGTTACGGCGCCGACCGAGATGGCCAGCTGCGAGGATGCCGGAGAACCCATCGAATAATAGTAAGGACCTTCGTCCGCAGCATTGCCGCTTGCAATAACAGCCGTGACGCCGGACAATACCGCATTATTGATCGCTACCGCGTCCGGCGAATTGGGATCTTTGTTCGAGTCCGATCCCAGCGACAGATTGATGACGTCCATGCCGTCTTTGACCGCATGTTCGATACCGTCGATGACCTGCGCCGAAGAACCCGAAGCGCGGCCGGTCTCGAGGTTGCGGCCGAGTACTTTGTACACATACAGATCGGCATCGTAGGCAACGCCTTTTTGAACGAGTTCCGATGTCGGATTCGTGCCTCGTCCCACGATGGTGCCGGAGACGTGCGTACCGTGGCTTGTACCCGCATAAGTCGTTCCGTCGATGACGATCGGCGGTTCTTCGTAAGGATCGTTGTCCTGCTCGAACGAATCGTAGCCGCCTTTGTAAGCGTCTTTGAGATCCGGGTGCAGATAGTCGACGCCGGTATCGATGACGCCGACTTTCAAGCCTTTTCCGGTAAATCCTTCGCTCCAGGCTTCATCCACGCCCATCTGCTTCAGCGGCTGGATCTCGAAGTTGTCGCCGGCGGACGCTTCTTTTTCATCGACCGGAATTTCGAGATACGTCTGGTTTTCGTCGATCGAGACGACATTCGGAATCGAAGCCAGCGCCGTCAGGTCTTTCGACGATACCGTTACTTCAAGTCCGTTCAGCACGGTATTGTATTGATAGTTGACCTGCAGATCGATGCCCAGAGCCGCGGCCCGGGCAATAAAATCGGTCTGTTCGCTGTCGACCAACTGCTCCGCCGAAGCGGTCGAGAAGCTTCGAAGCCCCGCCTGGCCGGCCGTCGATTCGGCAGCGGCAACCGGCTCGCGGCTGAGCTGCACGATAGCGCGCACTTTATGTAGGGATCGGGTATCCAGTTTCGGCGAGATGATGGAAGCGGGATCGCGGGTCTGAACGGCAAACGCGCTCATCGTATCCTGGGCCGCTCCGCCGCCGATCGAATCTTTGGACAGGTTGTACGGAACCAGTTCGTTCGGCGATTTCTGCGACTGTGCGGATGCCGCGGTCGGAAGCGCCGTTCCCAAGACCAGAGCTAGGCTCAGTGATACGCCCGACCATTTACGGAACAAATGCTGCTCTTTTTTCAATGCAACTTCCCCTCTCTAATTGTTAAAATGTGAACGTACAAGCTTACATCGCAGCACGCTTGCTGTCAGCTATGTTTACAGATCAACGAAAATCGACTCCGGAAACCGTCCTCCCTTCGCATGGTGTCAAAAAGCTTGCCACCTATGTTAGCATCGGCACAAAGAGTTGACCACCTGTAAATTTTTCGAAAAAGGTGTTTCAACACTCTCTCTAAGCGGATTTTGTCGAATGCACTTTACCGCTTCTTTTTCCTTCCCTTCTTACCTGACATGTAAAGCAAGCAAAAGTCTCATTCATCTCTTTAATATGCAAAAGCCTTTCGCTTCCTCTATATCTTTTGGTTGCTTTACCCCGCTTGCTTGTAAGCCAAAAGACTTAATTTTTCGACAAAAGGCTTGATGGTCCGTTGGAAGGTACAGCTGCCGGGTTTATTTCTTCGTTTGCGCGATCCTGCGGACCGCGAAAAAGCCCCGCACCAAAGGCGCAGGGCTTTCCCACTCTCATTTTCAATGATTTGGCTGTCCGAAAATCGGCGTTTACCAGGAATTCCAGTTCATGAACGTATCCGTTTTTCCCTGAAGTTCGGCGAGCTTGAGCAGCACGACCGCCGCCTCTGCTTTGGTAACCGGCCGGTCCGGCAGGAAGCTGCCATTCACGGGAGGGAGCAGGCCCAGTTTGATCGCGATGGCCGCATCCCCTTTGTGAACGACGGACGCAGCGTCCGCGATTCCCGGCAGCTCGACAGTAGAGTTGTAGAAGGCAGCCAGCTTGTCGTAATTCAGCACCCCCATCAGCAGATGGGCCAATTCATCGCGGGTCAATCCGGCTTCCGGTTTGAAATCGGATGTCCGGTCGGGCGTCAGCCAGCCCTGACCGACCAGGAAACCGATCGCGGCCCGGTACGGATTATCTTCATTCGTATCGCGGAACGGATCGCCCCCGTAATCTCCGTTGTACATCGGATAATCCGGCTGCGCAGCGCGGGCCAGCATATCGGCCCATTCGCCGCGGGTCAGATGGGTATCCGGATTCACGCGTCCTTCTGCGTCGGGAACCAGAACGCCGTGCTCGACCATCTTCTCCAAGGCCGCCTGGTTGGCGTGACCCGCGACATCGGCCGCTTCGGGAGTATCCGGACGCGAAGCGTTTGCGCCGTACAGCGATTTCCATGTTCCGTCTGCCGCATCCAGGATCGTGGAGATGCCGAAGGCTTCACCCGATGCCGATACCGGCAGATAGGTCAGGATCATCTTGGCGTCCGGCTGCTGGCCGGCGTTGGCGGAAGGCCGGTCGAAACGGCTGTACGCCAGGCGGAGTTCGGTCGCTTCCAGGAATTTGGCCGTTGCCTCCGCGGAAGTCAGCTTGGCCGAAGCGGCCGGCGGGAATACCCCCACTTTCGAAGCCGAAGGCTCGCTGACATAAAACTCGCCGAGGCCGCCCTTTTTGTCGACCGTAACGACCGCCGTATCTCCAACGACGGGAAGCCCCGCTTCATAACGCTGGAATCCGTAAGCCAGCGTCCAACTGCCGCTGCTTGGCACCGACACCAGCCGCCACTGCGCCGCATTCGGCAGCAGTTTGGCCGCCCAATCGGTCGCATGGGACTTGTCCGCCGCCGTCGGCTGCACATTTCCGCCGGACGTATTCGGTTCATAGCGGTAATAATTATACAGCTGCCCCGTGTCGGCATTCAATTGGGCGTTTACATTGCCCGTTTCGCCCTGAACTGTCCGGTTCAAATCCAATACCCATACTTTTGTGTCTTTCTGCGGATAATCCTGCGTATAGGTCTGCTGGCCGCTCAGTTTGTAGCCGTCCGGAATCAAACCGAGCCGGGTCAGACGGTTCTGTGCGGCTTCTTCCGTCTTGAGCGGATCCATGGCCGCAGCCGATAGATTGGAAGACTTGATCGCTTCTCCTTCCCGGGCTACCGTATTTGCGTAAGGCAGCCCGGTCGCCGTATCCAGCTGCTTGCCGGAAGCGGCATCGATCGGAGCTGCCGAGTCGTCGTACGGCATGTAACCCAGATAGTAGCGCGAACCGATGCCGCCCCATCCGTTCTCGGGAATGTAAGCCAATTTCAAGCCGAAGTCCGCTTCATAGGCGCGGCGCGCTTCGGCGGCCGAGAGAGCCGGGACCGCGGACGGATAAGGCAGGCGGTTGATGCTGCGCGTATAGTTGACAATTTCCCCGCCGACCGACAAGGCTACGAAGACGGTCTCGCTCTGGGAAGGGACGCCGTTTACCTTGACCCGGAACGAGAACGTGTGATTCGAACTGCCGAACAGCGGCGTGACCGAACCGCTGCCTTCATAAGCCGGTACGCCCGCTTCGACGGCAAAATCCGAGGCCGACTTGCCGGGCATCGCTTTCAGCACGAAAGCCAATGCACGCTCGGAGGCCTCTTCGCGCTTCAACTTCGAATCGCCGGCTCCCGAAGCCGGCAGATAGGCATCGACCAGCACTCCGCTGACCGCGTCGACCGATACCGAAGCGGAGGCATTCTCCCGGCCCGTAAACTCGTATGTAAGTCTCCAGGTCTTGTTCGCATCCGCTTCGCTCGCATAATACGCGCTGTAATCGGCCGCTGCGAGGCGGGCCGGCGTGAGCTCCGGAAACAGTTTCTGCACCGCAGCCGCCGCGGCTGCGGACGACACTTTTGCGCCTTCCGGAATCGCTTTGGTCAGCGTTGCGCCCGAGAAACTTTCCGCTCCTCCCGCCTCCGCCGATACGCTTCCGCCCGCAGGCGCACACAGCAGGGCCGCCGCCAATACGGCCGCCGTCGCCGCGCGCGGAGAAGCAAACTCCCATTTGCCTGTCTTCATGTTCTTATCCCCTCTCTTGGGTACATGCTGGATTTCTTCTTTTTGCCGTCGGACGTTCCGCCAAGCTTCAAACCGCGTTTTTCGCTCTCATTTTATCATCGGCACCGTCTGCAGAAGTTACGTTTCGGCTACGGAAAAATGACAATTCAACCGCTTACAAAAAAGAAATAAACAGGAAGGCCCCATGCGGACCCGCCCAAGCCAAAAAGCCCGCCTTGCGGCGGACTTCGCGGGTCAAACTCTTCCCCATAAGGCCAGGCTTTAGCCCCGTCCTCCCGGTATGTACGGTCTGATCCATGCGCCGAACGATTTGGGACTGCGGGTCTGGATCAGGACGACGCCTTCGCCGCGGAACCGGCAGACCAGTCCTTCGCCGCTCGTAAAGCTCGATACCCAGCCTTTGGACGCTTTTTCGATGTCATACTGCATGTAATCCGGCCAAGCCACAAGGTGTCCGTTGTCGACGACGACTTCCTGGCCCGCCTGCAGATTGATCGCGTGGATGCCTCCGTACGAAGACAGGAACACCGTCCCGCGGCCGCTGATCTCCACGATGAAGAACCCTTCGCCGGACATCAGCCCTTTGCCGAGATTCTGCATTTTCGTATTGACTTCGATCCCGGCCGTACCGGCCAGAAATCCGTCTTTTTGCACAAGCAGCTTGTACGACCCGTCCAGCTCCACGGCTTCGATGCCGCCCGGACTGGAAGGCGCCAGCGTCGCTTCGCCGTAACGGCCGACCGACAGCAGCTCCTGGAAGAAGAACGACTCCCCGCTGAGCATCCGGCCCAGACCGCGCATAAGACCGCCGTCGGTCGTGCCCCGCAGTTCGATATTCGGCGACATCGATACCATGGCCCCCGCTTCGGCTTTGATACTCTCTCCGCTTTCGAGCTGAACTTGCAGCAGCGGGAAAGCGCCTTGATACAAAATTTGATACTCCATACCTGTTGTCCCCCTCTCTCTTTCATCTTAAAGAGATTTTACCTGCGGCGCAATGGAGTTCGTACGCGGCTGTGCTATAATCAAATGCAGCAATACGCAAGGCGGTACAAGATCACCGCCATTATTCTTTCAAGGGGGCAACATCCATGTACAGAAATAAGAGAGTCGGGCTCCGGTTCGCGCTGACCGCGCTCCTGATGCTGACACTGCTCGTACTCGCCGCGTGCGGCAGCAAGACACCTCAGGCGTCCGCTCCGGCCGGGACCGAAACTCCGGGCACGGACAGCGGCACACAAGCTTCTCCGGAACCGGCTCCGGGCAGCGAGGGCAAACCGATCGTCACGATCGAAATGGACAACGGAGGCATCATCAAGCTCGAGTTGTATCCGGAAATCGCGCCGAATACGGTCAACAACTTTATTTCGCTGGTCAAATCGGGCTTCTATGACGGGGTGGCTTTCCACCGGATCGTGCCCGGCTTCGTGATTCAGGGCGGCGACCCCGAAGGTACGGGCGGAGGCGGTCCCGGTTATGCGATCAAAGGCGAGTTTACGTCGAACGGCTTCGACAATACGCTGCTGCACACCGAAGGCGTGCTGTCGATGGCGCGGACGAACGAACCGGACTCCGCAGGGTCGCAGTTCTTCATCATGCTGGCCGACCAGCCAAGTCTCGACGAACAGTATGCGGCATTCGGCAAAGTAACCGCGGGCATGGATGTGGTGCAAGCGATCGCCGCACTGCCGGTCGACGGAAACGACAAACCGACTTCGGCCGAAGGCGCCACGATGAAGACCGTAACGGTCGACACGCTGGGCAAAGAATATCCGGAACCTGAGAAGATCCAATAAGATGACAGCCGAGTTCGAATGCCGCGCGGACTGCGGCGCCTGCTGCACGGCCGTCTCCATCACTTCGCCGATTCCCGGCATGCCCGGCGGCAAGCCGGCCGGCGTGCCGTGCGTGCAGCTGGACGAACGCAGACGCTGCCGGCTGTTCGGCCGCCCCGAACGTCCGGACGTATGCGGCGGACTTCCGCCTTCGCCCGAGATGTGCGGTTCGTCCGCAGAGGAAGCTTTCGCTTATCTCGAATGGCTGGAGCGCGAGACAACGCCTTGAGCGAAACGGGACATTACCGCCCCGGAAAGGAAAAAGATATGCCGACACCTTCATCCCCCGATGCGCCGCGCCGCCCGCTTCGCCGCTTGGCGGCGTTGATTCTGCCGATCGCGCTGTGTCTGCCGCTTGCCGCCTGCGCCCAGGGCGTGGTCGATGTAACCGTCAACCGCGACGGCACCGCCGATATCCGGATGGACGCGACCATCGACGAATCGGCGCTCGATACGATCGGGCAGAGCGATCTGCCCGATCAGATTGCGGAGAGCCTGCGCAAGCAGGGACTCGAAACCGAAGCCATCCATCAAGACGGACAGGCGGGTCTGAGCGCTTCGCGCAAAGTGGAGCTCGACGGCGGGACCCTGCCCGAGATGCCGGAAGGCATTACCGTGCAAAACAACAAGGAAGCCGGGTGGTTTACAACCACCCACAATCTTGTGGTCATCGCCGATCCGCCCGAATTGATTCCCCGCGAAAGCTCGTCGCTGACCGGCCTGGTCGGTTCCCGCCTGCTGGGAAGATTCGTCGACAATGAATTCGATTTCGACTTCAAGCTGACGCTGCCGCTCAAGCCGGGTGCCAACAACGCGGACGAGATTTCAGGCAACGGCCGGACGCTAACCTGGAATCTGGCCGTAACCCGCGAGAACCGGATCGAACTCAGCTTCACGGTTCCGAATATCCGCCGGATCGTCTATACGGCTTCCGCCGTGCTGCTGCTCGTAATCGCGGCGGTTATCGCTTTTTTGCTGCGCCGCAAACGCCGCAAAAAAGCGGCTTCCGCCTAAGGGGACGCAAAGAAAAGGCTGACGGAATCTTCCGTCAGCCTTTTCGCCATGTGCGGCGCGTCACTTCTGTGCTTGCGCAGTTGTACAAAGCATATTCGCCGCCGGTCAGATCCACCAGCGCCAGAGCGCGCGATTCCCGGATCGCATAGGTCTGCGAGCCGAGATCGCAGTTCAGCCGCGCTCCGTCGAAACAGATAAACTCGCAGGGCGTATGTCCGTGCACAACCGGGCGACCGCCTGTGGCCTGCAGAATCGTATCGCACGGGTACGCGTAAAATTCTTTTTCCGACATCCAGAGAATATCCCGGCTCTGTTCGTGCAGCGGCCGATCCGGCGCAAATCCGGCATGCGTATACACATATTCCTCGTCTTCGGCCACCATGGGCAGCGTCAACAGCCAGTTCAAATTCTCCCGACCCTCCGCTTCGTCCTCGAAGGTGCGTTCAAAGCTCGCCAACGCTTCCGCTCCGCCGTGGATCAGCCACATGTTGGTTTTGTCGGCGCGGTACCATTTGAGCATCTCTTCGTGGTTGCCGGTCAGCACCGTTACCCGCTCCGGATGCATCCGATGCAGCGTGCGCAAATAACGGACGACCAGCGCGCTGTCCGGGCCGCGGTCGATCAGATCGCCGCCTACCGTCAGCCGGTCGCTAAAAGCGTCATATTCCATTTCCCGCAGCAGCTCGATCAGTCCGCGGTACTCGCCGTGGATATCCGTAACAAACAGCTTGCGCCCTTTTCCCACCCGATCCGCCCCTTCCGCTTCGGCTTGAATTTGCCTTTCACCAAGGCTCTGCTTCTATTGTAGCCTCCGGCCGCAGCAGCGTCCAAACCGCTTTGGGAATTGACACCTTTTTCAGGATGGTCTATCATTTTCACCAAAACCAGGTAAGCGCTACCATTCTTAGGGACATGACGTTTGATTCATCTTGAGAAAGGAGCCGGTCCATGAACCTTCCCCAAAAAAAGAACGCTCAAGCCGTCCCCCGGGAATCCGTTCTCCCGGACGATTCCGTACCGACAAGGCGCCGGATCTCCCTGGCTATCGCTTTCCCCGAGCTGCCCCGGGAATTCTGGAGCCGGGTGGAGACGGGCATCGACGCCGCTATCTTGCAGTACCGCGACTTGGGTCTTACGGTCCGCTCCGTCCGCTCCAAAGATTACGATCTCACCGATCAGAAACAAAAAATGCTGGAATTGGTCGATTCGGGAGAGTATGACGCGATCGCGATTTCTCCGAACGATCCGCAGGAAATGACCGACGTGATCGACTATGCGGTCAGCCGCAATCTGACGGTGGGCACGTTCAACAGCGATTCGCCGCTCAGCTCCCGTCTGTTCTATATCGGATGCGATTATCGCGTAGCCGGCCGTCTGGCCGCGGACGCCCTGTGCCGATTCGTAGGCCGCAAAGGCCGCGTCGGTCTGATCATGTCGTATACCAATTTGCAAATGCAGCAGAAAGTAACGGGATTTCGCGAAGTCATCGGCAGCTATCCGGATGTCGAACTGCGTGCCCCGTTAAAGCTCGGTCCGGAAGAAGACACCCCGTTCGAGACCTTTGCCGGGTATTTCGAAGGGCTGGACGGCCTCTATGTGGCGAGCGCCAAACTCCACCTGATCGCTTCCCACCTCGAAGCGGCAGGATTGGCCGGACGCGTCGCCCTGATCGGGCACGATATGAACGAAGACATTCGCGAAGGCCTGAAGCGCGACGCAATCACGGCCACGATCTGCCAGGACCCGTTCAGCCAGGGCTACCTGATCGTCAAGTCGCTGTTCGAGTATCTTTCCTCGAGAAAACAGCCCGCTCCCGATGAGAAAAGAATCAAGCTGGAACTGGTGACCAAAGAGAATGCGCGGTATTATGCGTGAGTTTAACCAAGCACGCAAAAAAAGCCGGCGCAGCCGGCTTAATAGTAGTCGCTCAACCGTGAACGGTTGGAGATCAACCCTTCGCTGTCGAGCTTCTTTTTCAGATAGGTCTTGTCCGAAGAGATGAGCAGGCTCATTACGGCGTCCACCACAAACAAAAAAGTAATATGGTTGGACATCATGGCGCTGCTGCTTACCGACTTTTTATCCGGCACAATAAGATTGATCGCAGCCGATTCCGTTACCGGAGAAGAATGATAGCAGGTGATCGCAGCCGTCTTCGCCTGATTGGCACGGGCCGCAGCAATCGATTCCACAATTTCTTCTGTCGTGCCCGAACGGGTAAACGCGATGACGGCATCTTCCGCCGTACATTGGGAAGCCACGATCTTCATGGCCCGGCTGTCGTTGACGGCCTCGGCATGAATGCCAAGCAGCAGCAGCCGATTCTTCAGTGCAGTCGCCGCCAGAAAAGAATCGAATATGCCGAACAGATGCACCCGGCGGGCGTGTTTGAGCATCTCGGCCAACTGCAGAAGCTCCTGTTCATCGATCATCGCCGACGTACTGACAATGAGCTCATTGTAATCCAGCGCAAGGCCGTCGACCAGAGTCACTTCCCGGCGTTCTTTTTTACGTGTCTGCATTTCCCGGTAGAATGAATCCTGCGCGACGGCAATCTTGAAATCGTTGAATCCTTTGAACCCTATTTTTTTGCAAAAACGGTTGATACTCGTCTCGGACACGCCGATTTCGTTGGCCAGCGCGGTAATGGTATGCCGGGTAATGAAATCGGCGTGTTCAATAACGAAATTGGCGATCTGATTCTCGCCGTAAGTGAATTTCTGCTGCAGCGACACGATTTTCGCGATGACAGCCGGTACTTCCTGAGCCATGTTTTGTCCTCCTGCACAGCGCGAAGCGCCCGCCGTTCTCCCTATCCGAAGCGGACCGGGCGCAAATCGCGCTTGCGACATCAACGATTGCCCCATTATACCATATGCCGCCGTCCGGCGCCCAAAGCCTCCCTGCATTTTTCCATTTCCTTCTCGAATGCGCTTTGATCCAGTTCGCCTTTATGAAGAAGATAGAGATAGTCGAGCAGATTCGGCAGATGCCGCAGTTCCAGCAGGCTTTGCGCAAAAGCATGCGCAGCGATCTCGCCGCTTTGGCGAATCGAAACTTTCCGGCGCAGCGGCCCCCACCGAAACGTCTCTACCGGAGCCAGACGCTCCCCGGTGAACAAGCCGCTGCGATACTCGAGCCAGTGGTAATATTCATGGGCCAGATGGATATCCTCGGCCGCTTCGGCGCTCAGCTTCCCGAAGGCCTGGGGCCAAGCGGCGGAGGCTTCGGCAAGCTGGTTCATCGATTCCCGGTAGACGGTGATCTTCGGCACCTTCCCCGTCCAATCGATCTGGGCGCGAAGCACGGTGCCAAATAAACTTCCGGACGAACCGACCGTTTCGACCGCAATTCCGTCTTGTTCCAGCCACTCCCGGATCGAACGGCCCTGTTTTTCAGCCGCGGCGCTTCGACCGAATTCCAGCGACCGCTCCACGTATTCGGACAGGCGTTCTTCCGGAATACGCCGGTACAGCGGATCCCGCTTGAGCTCCATCAGGCCGAGCGCTTTATCGGAATCGACTCCCACAGCAAAATCGGTTGTCTGCGCCTTCAACCCTTCTAGACATTCCTTGTTCACTTCGTCCCTGACTCCGCCCATTTCATTCCTCCTTCCGGGGCCCGGCGCTTATTAATGATAAGCGACCGCGATCCACTCTTCTTCGCCTTCGAGCCGCTCCGTCTCCAGTTCGATCATCGACATCAACTGATCCTTCGTCTGCATGCCGGTCAGATCCAGCATTTTTTCGCGGTAAAAAAGAAACACTTTCGGAATCGTCGCGTTGGCGTCGGAATAAATGGTGCTGTCGTCGAGAAACTCGATAAATGCTCCGTCTTTATCGCGTTTGCGGAACAGTCCATACTGCGCATTGGCCTGCTTGAAGCGAACGACACCTTCCCGATCGAGTACGCTGACGGAAGTTCGACGTTTTTTCAATAAACCAAAAAAACTTTTGCGGAGTTCTTCGGCCACGAACAAACTCCATCTTCCTGTTGCGGCGTTCAACCGTGTGCTCTCCGCGGACGCGTCTACCGATGCGGCCGCAATTTCAAGCATATCCGACTCGCCGAGTTCGGCCTGCGCCAAATCTTTTGAGCGAAGTTCGGTTGATCCCGTAGCAATGGCCCGAAGCACGTTTTTCTGCGCATCAATCTCGATCGAAACTTCAACCGTCTCTTCGTTGGCTCCGGAACGGACGATCTTATCCAGAATATCGCCGCGAATCCGTTTGATATCTTCTTCCGTCGGATTGATGACCGTGCGCTCGATCTGCTCTTTGACCATCGCCAGCGCAACCCCGATGGTAGAGATATACGGCGCATTATCGGCGATTTTCCATTTCAGGTTTTCTTTCTCCGCCATTGCCGGCACAAGGACCGAACCGCTTCCTCCGCCTCCGACCAGCGTGATGAAAGAACGCTCCAGCTCATAGTCCGCAATCATTTCGTTCACCGTTTTCATCGTCTTGGCGATCGCCAGGTCCAGTACCCGGCGCGCCGCTTCCTCCATGCTTACGCCAAGGTAGGACCCGAGTGCCGACCAGGCCGCAGCCGCACTGTCTCGTCCGGCATACGCATAATCGCCTTCGGGTACGTAACCGAGCAGATTGGCCGCTCCGGCCAACGTGTAGGAATAGAAATCGCCGCCGGCCGACTTCGCGATCGCGTATTCCTGCGGATCGCCCGGACGCGGACTGACGAACGAAACCGCGCAGTCGGCCAGTTCGGCCGAATCGGCGAAACACTCGTAAGCCAGCCCGGCAATATGCGCACTCCGGGGACCGACGTCGACGATCTCCCGATCGTTGACTCGAATCATACTGCCGCCGGCGATGCCGAGCGTACGCACGTCGAGCGACTGCAAATAGGTCCGGTGCCCGCCGACCTGAGCGTTTTGGATCATGACTTTTCCGTTCTTGATCACAGAGATATCGACACTCGTTCCACCGACCTCGAAGAAAATCCCGTCCGAAATTTTCTCGTACATCAAAGCTCCCGCGACGCCGGCGGCAAGGCCGGACAGCATGGTCAGGATCGGCCGCTTGCGCACTTCTTCAATGCTCATGACGCCGCCGTCGCAGCGCATGATCATCAGCTGCGACGCGATGTTCGCATCTTTGACCGACTTTTCGGTCATGTTCGCGGTCTCCATCATTTTGGGAATGAGGCTGGCGTTAACCACCGCGGTGCGTGTTCGGGTCTTGAGTCCGTACAGCTGCGAAATCTCGTGCCCGCCCGTCGCGAATGCGCTTTTGCGGTTGGCCGCTTCGATTACGCGCAGTTCGGCTCCCGGATCGTCCACGCCGTACGCTTCGGAAGCGACAATCACTTCCGCTCCGTGTCCAAGCAGCTCGTCAACGGCGGCAGCCGCCCGTTCGTCGGTCAAATTTTTGGAATCGAGATACGTATGGTGGATTTCCAGCAGTTTGCCGGGCGCCAGTTCGATTCGTCCGGGATTGGATTCTCCGCGGGCGCTGATTCCGTCCATGCCGGTTCCCATCCCGACGATCCCGACTGCGGCGACATCGCCTTCAAGCAGCGCGTTGGTCGCCTGGGTCGTGCCGTGGGCGATAAAGACCACATCTTCGGGAGCAACCCCGCACCTGCCCAGAACGGCCTGCAAAATATCAACGATTCCGCGGGCTACGCCTTCTTGCTCATGGTGAGTCGTCGGAATTTTCATCTGTTCCAGAATTTCGAACGTTTCATTATCGAGCACGACGGCGTCGGTGAACGTACCGCCGACATCGATCCCTACCCTTACTTTTCGGGACATGACGCCCTCTCCTCTCTCAGGCACTCTTTTCAAAAGACGACGAACGCTCCCCACAGCATGGAGATGAGTACGGATACCATCATCCAAGGCAGTGTCTTTTTGAGAATATCGTTGATATCGCTTTTGGTGAAATCGGCTACCCACACGTTATGCGAGTTGGTCGGATCGGATACGGCCTGAACATTGCTGACGACGCGCAGCGCGAGCATCGCGGCAACCGGCGTCATACCCGCGCCCACGAACAGCGCCGCGATCCCGCTGCCGAGCCCCCATACATTGAGCGGTCCCCGGTAGATCGCGAGCGGGGACAGAATCGTGAAGAACAGGATATAAGCCCACGGACTGCCAGGAAGCACACTTTCGATCAGCGGCGAGATGACGGCCGTTACCTGGGGCGCCATAACGGAATTGAGCAGGATCCCGATCCCGATCATAAGTGCAAGTGCTCCGGCCACATCTTGAATCCCTTCTACGAGTGCGCTGGACAGAATATGGATCGGACGCTTGGGCAGCGACAGAATCAAGGTAGCCAGCGCTCCTATAATGACGGCGGGCACGATATCCATTTTGAAAATAAAGACCATCAATACCGGTACGATCGGACTGATCAGCGCGATCGTCGGCACTTTGCGTCCTTCGCCCGGCGGCGTGCCGTTTGGCATCGCCCAGGCCCGGCGCCCTTGTCCACCGCGCTTGATATAGAAAACGATCATCGCGACACTAACGGCAAACAGCGGAGCGGCTGCGATCAAGGTATAATCGGCGATAGTCGAAACCGGAAGACCCAGTACATCGACATAAACGGCCCACGTCGACACATTGAACAAAGCGCCGATTCCGACGGCGGCCAGAACGACGATCGAAGCGACAAATTGGGAAATACCCGCGGTCAGCATGATCGGAATAACGATAGTCCCGACCAGAATGACCATGCCCAACCCGTTGGCAGCCGAGAAAATGATCGAAGCCGTAACAAAGAACAGCAAGGCGATCAGAATCGGTTTGTCTCCGGCCAGCTCGGCGGCTTTTCGGATAATGGCCTTGGTGATTCCGACTTTATTGAGAATCTGTCCAAACCAGGCGCCGAAGATCAGGCCGGCGATCGCCGTGGACAGACGCATGGCGCCCTGCGCCAGCACCGTCCCGCTGATCGTCGCGGCTTCCGGATCGGCGGATGTCCACGGGACGCCGGCGATCACGGCGAACAAAATGGCCATGCTCGGCAGAGCGAGAATAGTCGGAATCTTGCGTGCCATCATCAATCCCACGAAGAGCAGAAACACCAGCAGAATGCCAATGGCTTGTACCCACATCCATGTCGTCATCGAATTCTTCCCCTTTGTCTATCGAGATAAAAGGCTTGTTTGCGTTTGGCTGCGGCCTGTTCAAACTTCCAGATACGCACCCTGTTCCTTGAGCAGCGTCTGCACCCTAGCGATATCCACGTTGCGCACATCGCCGTCGCCTGCCGCCGCCAATGCGGCGGCAACGCCGCCGGCATGTCCGATCGCTCCCGTTGTCGGCGTCGTCCGGACGGCCGCCTGCGCTTCGAATGTCGCGGACAGACACCGCCCGATCACGATCAGATTCGACAGGCTGTCCGTCACCAGGCTGCGGTACGGAATACTGTACATCCCGCCCCATTCGAGCTTGCGGCTGTTGGTACCCTCGCCGTCGGGACTATGGATATCGATCGGATAACCGGAGTGTGCGATCGCATCCCCGAACTTGGTCTGATTCAGAATATCGTCGGCATTCAGCGTATAGAGACCTTTGATCTGCCGGGAACCCCGCACGCCGATCGAAGGGCCGGTCGAGACGACAACCGCCTTTTCAAAGCCGGGAATATACGTTTTGACGAAACGCTCCAACTCCCGGCACTGCCTGCGGCCTTCCGTTTCGGCACGGCTCAAACTCCAGACATCCGTTCCGTCGTGGCCAAGAATACGTGTCGTATTGAAAATGACTTCTCCGGGCGTATTCGTCTCGAAAAAGAGCACGTCTTCACGCGGAATATGAATCTCTCCCCGGGCCTTCGCCGCTTTGAACGGGCCTACAAACCCTGCGGTCGACAACCTTGGAGCTTTCTCGATGATCGAAGTATCCCCTTTGTAGATCGGAAAATCTTCAGGATGGGCATGGATATAAGCTTTGACCTTTGCGATATCGACTCCGCTCATCTTCATATTGAGCGTCATCGGCTGAGCCGCTCCGTCGGATTCTCTCCCTTTTGTAAAAGCTGCTCCCGAACGCACGGACAGATCGCCGTCACCGGTCGCATCGATAAACACTTTGGCGCCAAGCACTTCGATTCCCGATTTGCTGCATACCGAAATTTCGGTTATTCTTCCGCTCTCGGTACGCGGCTCCGCAAGCATCGCATGATACAGAATCTCTCCGCCGCTCTCCAGTACCATCGATTCCAGTTCCACTTTCATCGCTTCCGCGTCGAACGGCGTAACGGAATAGGTATAGCCCACCGTATCGAAAATATGACCCGGCGACTTGCCTACGGCTTTCAGCCTTTCGATCAACTCATCCGTTACTCCTTGAACCGCCTGCTTGTCCCCCGCGTGAAACGTCATCATCGGACCGACGCCGTTTGCTGTCAGCGTCCCTCCCAGATACCCCTGCGATTCGATGATCAGTGTCGATGCACCGCTTCTTGCCGCTGCGCAGGCCGCCATGGCTCCCGATACGCCGCCGCCCATCACGATTACGTCATACGATTTCATTCGGCTTGTCCCTCCTTCGCTAAGTGGGTCCCGCTCTGTCTATCCAGGATCTTCAAAATCCATGCCTATAAATTAGCAGAGGTCCGAATGAATGTAAACGCTTTTCGTTTATTTTTTTCTTTTTATCCGTTTTTTTAGAAAATATTTTTCTTTACATGTTAGATTCGTGAAAATTATACTGGACCCATAGCTATCCCTTTCAAGGAGGAATCCGATATGCATGAACGATTGGAACAACTGCGAGGAGGCTTGATCGTCTCCTGCCAGGCTTATCCCGGCGAAGCGCTGTACGGCAGCCATCATATGGCCGCCATGGCGCGTGCCGCCCAGGACGGCGGTGCCGCCGCTATTCGTACCCATTCTCCGCAGGACACAGCCGCGATCCGGGAAGCCTGCGGGCTGCCGGTAATCGGCATCTGGAAAAAGTCGTTTCCCGACTCCGAAGTCTACATTACGCCGTCAAGCGGCGATGTGCTTGCGCTGTTCGCAGCCGGTGCGGATATCGTCGCTCTCGACGCGACTTCGCGCCCACGGCCGAACGGCGGCACACTGGAGCGGCTGCTTGAGGAAGTCCGGAGATTTTCGGGAGAACTTGCTGCAGCGGGAGAAGAAAACGGCTCTTCGGCAGGAACGGGTCCGCTGCTAATGGCCGATATCTCCACATTCGAAGAAGGTTTAGCCGCCGAATCCATGGGATTCCAACTGATCTCTACGACTCTGTCGGGGTATACGTCTTACAGCAGGCAGGAACCCGGGCCGGACCTCGAACTGGTGAAGCGCCTGGCGGAAAATTGCCGGGTGCCCGTCATTGCCGAAGGACGCTTCGATACGCCCGAGCTTGCGGCGGCGGCGCTGCAGGCAGGCGCTTACGCCGTAGTGGTCGGTACGGCGATTACGCGACCGCATACGCTGACCCGGCGGTTTGCGGACGCACTCAAGCGCAGCTGACGGTCCGGCGAATAAAGATGCAAAAAAGGAGGCTTCTCATGCACGGAAATCGTATACCGAATATTGTGCTGGGGATCGATCTGGGAGGAACGCAGATCAAGATGGGGCTGGTCGATCATGCAGGGGATATCCATTCTTTCCGCTCGGTTCCGACCGAAAGCGCAAAAGGCAGCCGGCATCTGCTGGACAAACTTCAACAGGCCTGCGTGGAAATGGACCGGGAAGCGCGGGAACGCGGCTTCCTGCCGGTCGGCGTCGGAATCGGTACGGCCGGATTTGTCGATACGGACGGCAGGGTCGCTTATGCGACGGACAATCTTCCCGGCTGGACAGGCACCAAACTTCGGGCCGAGGTGGAATCGGCAACCGGGCTGCCGGCTGCCGTACTGAACGATGTGCATGCGCTGGCACTCGGAGAGGGCTGGAGAGGCGCGGCCGCTTCGCTCAAACTGCGCGATTTCGTATGCGTGACGCTCGGTACGGGTATCGGCGGCTGCCTGATTGCAGACGGGAACGTTGTACGCGGGCAAGACGGCTACGCGGGAGGATTCGGGCATCAAATCGTCATGCAGGAAGGAGGGATTCCCTGCAGCTGCGGATTATCCGGCTGCTGGGAGACTTATGCTTCCGTCAATGCGCTCAAGCGGCTGATTGCCGAGCGTTCGGGCACCCGCTTTGCTTCTGAATTCCCGGCGGCCGCTGCAGGAGGAACATTGGAAGAATCAGCCCCTGCCGCCGACCCGCGGCGGCTGTTCGATGCCGCAAGATCAGGCGACCGGCAGGCACTGGCTATCGTCGACGAGTACGCCGACCGCGTGTCCGTGGGTTTCGTTAATCTGATTCATATGCTGAATCCGCGCGATTTCGTAATCGGCGGAGCCATTTCCGCGCAGGGCGGATTTTTGCTGGATCGGATCAATGCCGAGATCAAGCGGCGGATCATGCCCGTCTACGGCAGCGGGGGAATCCGTCTTCATGCTGCGGAGCTGGGAGACAAGGCGGGTGTCGTCGGCGCGGCCTATGCCCTGCTTCGGCAGAACTGACTTGCGAAAGTCCGCATCTGCGGCACAGCTTTCTGTGACGTATTCCATTTCCCTTTTCCTCAAAGAAGACGGCATGTCCCTAAAACTTTAGTGCGTTCCGGCAGAATAGAGAAGGAAATCATAGCTTTGGCCGCGAACCTCCTTTAGAATAGAAAAAAATTGAACTAATTTTATGCCGTCATCTATAGGAAAAGGAGGACCCCATGCCGAACCGCAACAAAAACAAGTGGCTGATCGCGCTTGCCGCCGCACTGCTGCTGCTGAACGTCTGGACGTGGAGCCACGATGCCGCGTCGCTGGCCGTTAACAGCACTCCGTCGCATTCTTCGATTCTGACGTTTCTCGATTGATCTTCCGCCGCACGCCGCCCGGATAATGCACCCGACTGCCTACATCGCAGCTTCGTTTTCGCCTACATAATCCTGGATGCTTCGACTCCGGGCCTTTCTTACCCGAATACCGTATTCTCACCCGCTCCCGGACGGCACTTTGTCTGCCTATCCCGCCGCGGGTATTTTCGGCATGCAAAAAAAGGCGGACGATTTCGTCCGCCTTTTTTTGCGTCTACCGCTTCACCTGCGCTTCCCGCCTTTTCCGGTACGCTCCATGATCGGTAGGTCCGTGTCCGCCGCCCAGGCCCAGAGCCGGCGCGTCTTCGATCGCGGCCTGGATAAAATCGCGCGCCGTGCGCACCGCTTCGCGCGGCTCCGCTCCGGCGGCCAGGCGCGCCGCGATAGCGGCCGAGAACGTGCAGCCGGTACCGTGCGTATGCCGGGTCGGAATCCGTCTCCCGCTCAAGGACTCGAAATCCCGTCCGTCATAGACCAGATCGACTACAATCCCGCTGTCCTCCCCCTGCCCTTCGGCATGCCCGCCTTTGATCACGACAATTCCCGCTCCGCAGCCGGCGATTCGCCGCGCCGCTTCGCGCCTGTCGTCCATCGTCCGAATCCGGATACCCGACAGCGTTTCCGCTTCCGGAATATTCGGCGTCACGATCAGGGCCAGAGGCAGCAGATGGTCCTGGATCGCTTGGACCGCATCGCTGCGCAGCAGTTCCGCTCCGCCTTTTGCAACCATCACGGGGTCGACGACGACCCGCTTCCAGCCGAATGCCGAGATTCGCCCTGCCGCCGCCCGGATAATTTCCGCGTTCAGCAGCATGCCGGTCTTCAGCGCATCGACGCCGAGGTCCGAACCGACCGCGTCGATCTGCTCGGCTACGGCTTCCGGCGTCATCGGATAGACGCCGTGAACGCCAAGCGTATTCTGCACGGTGATCGCCGTGATCGCCGACATGCCGAACACGCCAAGCTCCTGGAACGTTTTGAGATCGGCCTGAATGCCCGCTCCTCCCCCACTGTCGGAACCCGCGATCGTCAGCGCCCGGGGAGCGGTCATCTCGCGCCTCCGCCGATGACCGGCGAAACATGGAGCTTCTTCACGGCATTGGAAGACGCGGACAAGCTGTTCAATCCGGCCAGCGCGTCGAGAAACGCAATCTGGAAGCTGCCCGGCCCGCGTCCGCCGGCGGCTGCGGCCGCCGTTTCCGCAGCCGAGCCGTACAGCGCAAGCGCAGCCGCTCCGGCCTGCAGACAATCCCGCTCTACGGCCGCAAACGCTCCGATGACCGACGTCAGCAGACAGCCCGCACCGGTGACGCTTGCAAGCAGCTCGTCGCCGCCCGAGATGATATAACCGGATGTTCCATCCGTAATCACATCCTCGCGCCCCGTAACGACCACGACCGTCCCCAGCTTCGCAGCTGCCCGCACCGCCAGTTCGACCGCGGCCGCTTCCGTGCCTTCCCCGGCATCCACCCCTTTGATCTGCCGCACTTCTCCGACCAGATGGGCAATTTCAGCCGCATTGCCCCGCACGACAGCCACCCGGACTTCGCGCAGAATCCGCAGCGCGGAATCGGTCCGGTACGGCGTGGCGCCCGCTCCCACCGGATCGAGCACCACCGGTACGCCGACTTCGTTGGCGGCCTGCCCCGCAAGGATACACGACTCGACCACTTCGGCCGTCAGCGTCCCGATATTGAGTACCAGCGCCCCCGATACTTTGGCCATATCCGCGACCTCTTCCCGCGCATACGCCATCACCGGGGACGCTCCCAATGCCAGCAGACCGTTGGCCGTAAAGTTCGTGACTACCATATTCGTGATGTTATGGACCAGCGGCCGCTCACGGCGCAGTTTATCCAACAATCCGCCTATTTCTTTCTCCACAGGGTTCAACCTCCTTGTTTGCTTCGTTCATGGGCTTCAGACCGCCGGCGCTAAACGGGCCATTCTTCCAAGCGGTAAGCCATCTCCCAGAACATATATTCCAGCCGGCAGCTCGCGTCGAACTGTTCTTTCAGTTTGCGCTTGCGCGCTTCGCCCAGCGGCTCCGCCCATTCGTCGAGCAGGGTCCGCATCTTCTCCGTGACGCCCGCTTCCTTGCCGCCGTAGAAATGCATCCAGTCGTAGAACGGATGGTCCGGCGACGGATTCACTTCGTCCAGCAGGCGCCGTCCAATCTCCGTATACGTCCAGGGGCAGGGCAGCAGCGCGGCCAGAATATCTTCCAGCGTGCCTTCATAGGCCGCATTCAGCATATGCCGGGTATAATGATGCGCCGACGGAGCGAGCGGATATCCCTGCAGTTCTTCATAAGTCACTCCGGCACGATCGCAGAAATTTTGGTGGGGATGGATCTCGCTGTTGAGGATAAAAGAAATCTGTTCGTTGAACAGTTCGATATGTTCGCGCTTCTCGCATCGGGAAATCGCGATCCCGTAGATCCGCATGTAGGCATTGAGATACTCGAAATCCTGTTTGACATAATGGATCAGCTGCTGCTTGCTCAGACTGCCGTCCGCAATACCGCGAACGAACGGATGAGCGAAGATCGCTTCGTAAATCGGGTCCGCCCCTCGTCGAAGCTGTTCGGTAAAAGACATGGATGATGCACCTCCGATAGATGATCCCGCCCGAATAAGCAGCTGGAGGCTTTGAAAAGAACGCAAAAAAGCCGCTCCGAAATGGAGCGGCTCCCGTTTATACGCCAAATACAATAAATTCGCAAGGAAAGGGACCGTCTCCACTTCCCTACGCCGGTACGAGCCGGATCAGGTTCAAAGGGTCCAAGAACCGTTCTTGTCTCAGCCGCGCCGCGGCTCCCCCAGTGGATTGCATTATTCGATTGACGTCCGAAGACGCGGGTCTGGTTACGTGTCTACTGTATCCCCGCCGGCTCTTCTTGTCAATGCTGTCTGTAGCGCATAAAGTAATCGATCAAAGGCGAACACATAAACGCGGCCAAGCTTGCCAGTCCTACCGCCACGCTCATTCCGCTCAAGGTCATCCCGTCGAAATGGGACAAATCGAAGCTCATAAAAATCAACATAAAGCTTGCCAGCAGCGCTGCTCCGGACGGAATATAAGTCAGTTCCTGCCGATAAGGATATTTCTTGTAGATCAAGTATGAAACGCTCATCAAGACGATAAAAGTCGAGGCTGACAAAAACACGATGCCGTTCAGCTTGAACACCTCCTTGCACACGAGAATAGCACAACGATCCGCCGAAGAAGTGAAAATATTGTTAATATTGCAGGATGTTCCCATCTTCCGGGCGAAAGCGTACCCTTACCGGCACGACGGTTTTCAGCTTAAACAAAAAAGCCTCCAGCGTCAACCAAGCAAACGACCGTCCCCCATCCGCCGGTTTGAATTTTATTTTCGGCATGATCAGGATAGACATATCTGCTCGGTAAGTCGGAAGAATTCTGTCGATTTTTGACTACTGGTTTATTAAACTTCTTTACGAAACAAACCTTTTTGTGCAAAATAGAGTCTAAGCAGAATTCATTCATTCATTAAAGCACAACAGCGAAACAGCGAAAACGCAGAAAAGCAAAAGGAGGCTTACTGATGATCAAATCTGGTGGAGTGGACTCGGAAGTGATTGCGGCACATTTGAAGGAGGCGCTGGAACAAAACCGGCTGCTGCTGACCGAACGTGCGGAACGGGACATGGAACGCGCTCATTTCGACGATGAGATGCTGGGTGAGTTCCTCCGCGCCCCAAGGCGGATCGACAAGTACGAAGGCCGGCGCGATAACGGCTGTTCGTACATCTTATACGGGGTCCGTACGACCCGCGCCGTTGTATCGGTACAAGACGGCTATGTTACACTCGTGTGTTTGAAGCACAACCCGTTCCCCGCCGTCGGCTGACCGCCGCGTACGGCTTCCGGGCAAACCCGGCGGAATCGCCAAGTCTTGCAAGAAAGCTCCGACAGCCGGAATTCCGGGAGTCGGGGCTTTTTCCGTCTGTTTGTACATGAACAAAACCTCTAGGGTTTCTATACGGGAACCGTGCTTGCTTAATCTCCATTAAAATAAACATAATCATTACCTTTATCAAGATTATACGTCAAAAAGAAAATAAACACTTGAATATCGGAGCTTTTTACGCTTATTATTCTCTGTAAGCGGTAACAAAGTTTTCTTTTAGATGAACACAGCTACAACAATTAAGAATTAAGTGAACAAAATAATTAACAAAACATTCAAAGGAGAATTCAATGAACCGTAAAATCCGGATCAAAACCGGCGTAACCGCCTTAACCGCCGCCCTGCTGCTCCCCCTGTCCGCCGATGTTCTGCCGCCCTCTGCCGCGGCGTCCGCTTCTTCCGTCTCCGCTGTGCAAAAATCGGCAGCGTTCCCGACATTCAACGCCAAAGCGCCCGCTTTCCGCGAAGCGTCCGTGCATGATCCGTCCGTGATCAAAGTCGGCGATACGTTCTACGTATTCGGCTCGCACCTCGCAGCCGCCAAGTCGAAAGACCTCATGAATTGGGATCTGATCGCTTCGGGCGTGACCGATTCCAATCCGATCATTCCCAATGTGAAGACCGAGCTTAAGGAAGCTTTGGAATGGGCGCAGACCGATACGCTGTGGGCGGCCGACGTCATTCAGCTTGCGGACGGCAAATTCTACATGTATTACAACGCCTGCAAAGGCGACTCCCCGCGCTCCGCACTCGGCATCGCCGTCTCGGACAAAGTGGAAGGACCTTACAAGGATACGGGCCTTATTTTGAAATCGGGCATGTGGGACCAGAAAAGCGAAGACGGCACGATCTACGATGCGACGAAACATCCGAACGCGGTCGACCCGGACGTCTTTTTCGATAAAAACGGCAAGCTGTGGATGGTCTACGGTTCGTATTCCGGCGGCATTTTCATTCTGGAAATGGATCCGAAGACCGGCAAGCAGCTGCCCGGACAAGGGTACGGCAAGAAGCTGATCGGAGGCAACCACAGCCGGATCGAAGGGCCGTATATGCTGTACAATCCGCAGACGGATTACTATTACATGTATCTCTCGTTCGGCGGGCTTGACGCGGTTGGCGGCTACAACGTACGCGTGGTCCGTTCGAAAACGCCGGACGGCCCGTTCGTCGATGCGCAGGGCAACGATATGGCAGAGGTAAAAGCCGATCCGTCCAAGCCTCTGTTCGACGACGATTCCATCGAACCTTACGGCGTCAAAATCCTCGGCAATTATTTGTTCGAACGTAAGCTCGGCGATCCCGGCACGGGACTCGGCGTAGGTGCCGTGTCGCCGGGACACAACTCCGCCTACTATGACGAGAAGACCGGCAGGCAGTTCCTGATCTTCCATTCCCGCTTCCCCGGACGCGGCGAACAGCACGAGATCAGAGTCCACGAGATGGTCATGAACGCGGACGGCTGGCCGGTTGTGGCGCCTTACCGCTATGCGGGCGAAGCCGCATCGACGCCGGTCAAAGCCTCGGAGATTCCGGGCGACTACCGCTGGATCGCGCAGACCAAAGAAATCAGCGCCGATATCGTCTCCGACGCTGCGGTGACGCTCAAAGCGGACAGTACGCTTAGCGGCGCGGTATCCGGCACCTGGAAGCTTGAAGGCGAACGCAGCGTCACACTCACCGCTGGCGGACGGACGTACAAAGGCGTCTTTTTGCGCGAGACCCATCCGGTCACCGGTGAACAAACGCTTACGCTGAGCGCCCTGTCCGCGGAAGGCGTCGGCGTCTGGGCCAGCAGGGCCGGCGTCTCCAAAGCCAAAGACGCGGTCTCCGCCGTCGACAAAGCGCTTGCGCTGACCGCGTCCGGCGATACCTACTACGACCTTGCGCTGCCGACTTCGGGCACGCAGGGGACGAGAATCGCCTGGACCTCCTCCCATCCGTCTATCGTATCGAACACCGGCGCCGTTACCCGCCCGGCAGTCGGAAAGCGGGATGCCAAAGTAACGCTGACCGCCACGATCACAAACGGCGAGGCCAAGAAAACCAAATCGTTCAAGCTTACTATTCCGGCCAAAGCCAAGGGACCGCTGATCGCCTCGTACGGCTTCGAAGACGCTTCGAAAAACCGTCTGGCCGATACATCGCCCAACGGCTATAACGGCACGCTCGAGAACGGGGCTTCCTATGCCAAAGGCGGCAAAAGCGGCAAAGCCGCGGCGCTGAACGGCAAAGACGGCTATATCGATCTTCCGGGTGCCGTAACGGATGCCCAGGACTTCACTTTCGCGGGCTGGGTTAAATGGAGCGGCGGTTCGGACTGGCAGCGAATTCTCGATGCGGGCAGCGGCATGAACGGCTACCTGTTCCTGACCCCGTCCCAGGGCAAAGGGGTGCAGTTCACGATTCACCGCGAAGGCAAAGACCAGAGCATCGTCAGCGCGTCCCCGCTGCCGACCGGCAAATGGGTGCATGTCGCGATAAGCCTCGCCGAAAATACCGGTACGCTGTATCTGGACGGCCAAGCCGCCGGCACCAATGCCGAAATGACGTATAATCCGCACGATTTGCAGAGCAGCGAAGCCTGGCTGGGCAAAAGCCGCTTCGCTTCGGATGCCTTTTTCAACGGCAGCCTCGACGAAGTGCGCTTCTACGATAAAGCGCTGAGCGCAGCGGAAATTGCGGCATTGGCGAAGTAATGTTCGGCATCCGCCAACACCTCCGATAATTTCTCCGAAAGTTCCTTCCAACCCAAAGCCCCCGGATTTCGCGAACACCGCGAAACCCGGGGGCTTTTTGAAATAGAGCGGTACAACTTTCGGCCGTCTCCATAATTCCGATCCTTCCCCACCGCCTCTTACCGCTCATCCGGCGAACCGGACGCTTCAAGCCGTTCATCCAGCCACCGCTCCGCAAGCTGCGTCGAACCGGGCAGAAACGGCAGCGCGCCGACGCCGACCTTGGCCAGACTGCGGTAAAAATGATGGCCGGCGAATTCCTTTTCGTCGGCGTACGGAAACAGGACGCAGGCGGACGTTACGCTCCGTTCGTATTCGCCGCTGCTCTCGCTGCGCCGGACGATGGCATCCCGATAACGGTGCATGACATTGATGTCTTCTTCGAGCGGCCCCGGGGCTGCGTACATGGAATCGTAACTCCCGCCGGGCACGGCCGGATCGAGCCGGTATTTGGCATCGAGCACGAACACGTTCTCCGCCGCGCCGCCCACGGGGCGCAGTGTCAGCAGCAGATCCGGCTTCTGCTCCGTCGTGGGGCGGCTGCGGCCCAGCATCGACGGATTGTACAGCAGGGAGAGCCGGGCTCCGCTCGCCCGGTGTTCGTATTCGATCCGCGAGCGGCTGCCCCGAATCAGCGAAGGAAACAGACCGCTCCGGTCGACGGCCGGACCCGGTCCCCGGATGACCCGGCAGCGCTGCGCAAGCAGACGATGCAGCTTCAGGAAACACCAGTATTCGTACAACTGCGCCATGTCCTTGAGCGACAAACGCAGCAGGCCTTCGCGGAGCGACAGCCCTTGAAGCAGCAGCAGATGGACCTTATACATCTCCCGGTAGCCGGGCGCCATCTGCAGAACCAGACTGACGTTCATCCGGCGCATCGGACCGGCTTCTCGCAGGAAATCCGCTTTCAGCATCGTGCCGATCCGCCTGCCCATCCGCTCCAGTTCGCGTTCGGGCAGCGGGTCGCGCCCGAAGCGGCCCGACTTCAGTTCGCCGCGCAGCGTCTCGATTCGGCGGGCCGTCCGCTCCAGCATCCAGCGCAGAAACCGGTTCTCGTCCGTATCGGCCGAGAGGGTGCGCCGGGCTTCCCGCAGATGGGTCGGCACATAGCGCACGGCGTTCTGCTGCGGGCCGTTTCTTCCGGAGCCGCCTGGTCCGCGTGCTCCCGCCGCACCGGCATCGACTTCAAGCCATCCGTCTTCGTCCGCCCGCAGACGCTGCGGATGGCGCCTCAGGTCTTCCAGGCTCGAACGGTCCGTCCGGCGCACCCGCCCGCTCTCGAGCAGACGATGTTCGCTCTCCAGACGATGATGCGGATGCATCGCGATACGCGCCATGGCGCTCTCGAGCCGGTCGAAGACCCGCCGCAGAATCGTATGGAATTCCGTCAGACTCTGCCGCGGCGTCTGCGTCTCTTCGGTCGGCCGATAAGTCCGCCGCAGGAAATCGAACGACAGATCGTACGCTTCTTCGCCCACTTCTTCCATCAGGCGGACATAATCGCGCCGATAATCCAGCTTGGCCGGGAAGATCTCGAGCGTCATCGTCAGCACGGCCCTGCCGTTCAAGCGGATCTCCAGTTCGCTCTGGCCGATCTCGCTGCCGAAATCGAGCGTCCCGGACAGCACGCTGCGTCCTCTGGGCTTGATCCGCCGGCGCAGATTGAGATTCTCATGATGAAAAGTCAGATCGAGCGCCGGATCGGCCTTGATCAGCGTCAGCTCGTACGACTTGGTCTCATAGAAACACGGGTAAGCGGGCATTCCCGTTTCCCAGGGTTCGAGCGCGCCGCTCTGCGGCGAGAACAGACGGACCCGGAGTTCGGTCAGGCGCGGCGAGCGCCGCTGCACATCGAACTGCGCCGTAATCCGCTCTCCGGTCTGCGCGTCCCGATGCAGAGCCAGCCGCTCGGCCGTCTCGTGCAGAGGCTCTCCCGCCATATACAATTCAAACAGAGGACTCTCGATCCGCAGCAGCTCGGTGCCCGAATCTAGAGAAGCCGGCGGATAAGAGGTCATCTTTGTTCAGTCCTTTCCGATGCCCGATACGTACCGCGTGAAATTGCCGTGGGCAAAACCCCGCACCTGCTCTTCGCTGTAATGCTTCAGCAGCTCGTTAATGAGATTCTGGGTCTGTCCCGCGTGCTCCAGCCTTGCGGGCGTCGCGTCGATGCCGTCGAAGTCCGAACCGAATCCGATATGCCGTTCGCCGCCCAGCGCGCAGAAATGGTCGATATGGCGGATCACGTCCGCGATCGTGACCGTCTCCGGGCTGCCTTTCAACCGCACGAACTCCGGATAATACACGACATGCACCGGCGCGCCGCGTTCGAACATCGCCCGGGCCTGCGCGTCGGTCAGATTCCTCGGATGGTCGCATAAGGCGCGGGCGTTGGAATGGCTCGCGATCGGATGGTCGGCCAGTTCCAGCACTTCCCAGAATCCGCGTTCATTCAAATGGCTTGCGTCGGTCAGCATGCGGTAGCGGTTGTTCAGCGCCACGATGTCCCGGCCGAGCGCCGTGAGCCCGCCTCCCCGCGGTTCCAGGACCCCGTCGGCCGCCTGATTGGCGTAATTCCACGTCAGTCCGACCGAGCGTACGCCCAGCCGGTACAGCAGATGCAGCCGTTTGAGATCGTTCTCGACCGGATCCACGCCTTCGAGCGTCAGCAGCGCCCCGGTCTGCCCATCTTGCAGCTGTGCGATCTGCGACCAGTCCGTAATCAGCGTCATGTCGTCGTGCTTGCCTAGAATCCCGTCGTAAAAGTAATGGATCTGGTCCAGGCACGACTGAAACCGCATCGAACCCGGCAGCGCCGGATCGACGAATACGGCAAACCCCTGAACGGCAATATCGCCTTCTTTCAGCCGCTGCCGGTTCGCCGCAAGCTCGGGCGCGTCCGCATACGACAACCTGCCGCGCGACGCTTCGATCTTGGCCAATACGTCGCAGTGCATATCGATGACCCGCATGGTATTCAGCCTCCGTTCACGATTGCTTTGTACGTCTCGATCGCCGCCGCGCGGGAAACCTTGAGATCGACGATGGCGTCTTTTCTCGGTTTATGCACCGTTTTGACGTCTTCGCCTGCAAGCTCCGGCAGCCATTCGCGAATATGCTCGCCGTTCGGATCGTATTTCTCGGATTGGGTCACCGGGTTCACGACACGGAAATACGGAGCGGAATTGGCTCCCAGCGACGCGCACCACAGCCAGTTGCCGCGGTTCTGGACGTTGTCGTAGTCCAGCAGCTTGCGGCGGAAATAATTCTCCCCGAGCGTGAACGGGCACTGAAGGTTCTTGGTCAGGAACATGGCGCACAGAATCCGCAGCCGGTTCGGCATGAGCCCCGTTTTGTTCAGCCCCCGCATAGCCGCGTCGATGACCGGAATGCCGGTGTCCCCTTTGGCCCAGCGTTCGAAATGTTCGTCGGTCAGGGCGGACAGGTCGTATTTTTTCTCATAGGAAAAATAGTCTTTGTCGTAGATCGCCAGGTAATAGTAGAAGTCGCGGAACGCAAGCTGGCGCACCCATTCGTCGCTGCCTTGGCGGCGGATCGCCCGGGCGTACAGCTCGCGCAGCGACACGGCGCCGGCGTTCACGTGCGGATTGACGCCGCTTGCCGGCAGTTCCGGGTAATAGTCGCGCTTGTCGCCGTACTCCGCTATATCATTTTCCAGAAAAGGACTCAGCTTCGCTTCCCATTCGTCCGCCGGTTCATGTCCGCCGAGGCTTTGCGGCACGTCGAACTTCTGCGGCCAGTCCGGCTTCGCTTCCCCTTCTTCCAGGTCGCCAAGCTTGACGGAAGACGGTTCGTTCGGCGCGTGGGACAGATACTCGAGCCACTTTTTGTGAAAGGCCGCGAAGATTTTGTAATGGCCGTCTTTGCCCGTGAATTCGGCGAACCGCTTCGTATCGATCATCAGCGAATCGACGAGCAGCGTGAACGGAACTTCGTGCTTGTCCGCCGCCTGCTTCATTTTGCGGTCGCGCTCGCGCGCGTACGGCGTGAAGTCGCGGTGCGCCACCACTTCGTCGATCCCGTGTTCGCCGCCCTTCAGCTCATCCAGCAGCCAGTCCAGCACTTCGGACGGATCGCCGTGGACGACGTGCAGCGTGCGCCCCGCGACGTCGTACAGCTTGCGGAGACGAACGGCGTGACGCAGGAAATTGACGCCGCTGTGCTCTTGGTCCCGGCCTTTTTGCAGCAGAAAAGGATCGAGAATCAGCAGATGCATCACCGGAGCTTCGGCCTCCCGCAAATAATCGAAAGCTACCAGATCTTCGGTGCGCAGGTCTTTGCGGTGAATGAACAGTTTCAATCGGGCGTGCCCCTTTCCGGCGTTGGCTAAATGGTTTTCCCTTTATCTTACCCGAGCGCGGCGCGAAACGGAACTCGGCCGCCATTCCGGTTGCAATTAGCCCGATCGTGCCGAATCTGTGCCCAATACTGCGGCAGGCCGTGACTCCGGGGCGAATCGGGTTCTATAATGAAGGCGCATGAGGTTGGAAACGGGGTAAAAAACCCTGAAGCGGCCGGATGTGCGTGAAGGCAGATATTCGGGAAGTGCGGGTAAACAAAGAGCGCCTGCACGGTCTGACAGATTCGGGTCCGGTTTCGGGTCCGGCTTTTAAGCCCGGTCCGCCAGGTCCTTGACCATCAGCAGATGAGGAATGCCGTCTTCCATGAACTCGTCCGACGCGGCGCGGTAGCCGAGCTTCTCGTAGAAGCCTCTGGCCTGGGTCTGCCCGTGCAGTTTGACCTTTGGGAGCCCCTGCTCGGCGGCAAGCCGTTCCAGCCCGGCCAGGATGATTCTGCCGATCCCGAACTTGCGGTGCGGCGCCAAGATGCAGATCCGCTCCAGCTTGCCTACTCCGTCGACGGCGCGAATACGGCCCGTGCCTACCGCCCGGTCTTGGTCGAGAACAAGAAGATGCTTGCACGCTCCGCCTTGGGTATCGTATTCGTCGAACTCGTCTTCGAGAGGGACTCCCTGCTCGTCGACGAACACTTCCCTGCGGATCGCAAAAGCCTGTTTCAACTGTTCGTTTGTCGTGATCTGTACCGTTTCCATGTCTGCTCATCCTTTCGCTGAAACCGCATAGGGCGGCGTATTCCAAAAACCTGTTTTCCAGTATAGCCAAAGTCTTCGACGAAGTCTATTTACATGCAAATACAACATTTTTTGAAAAGGAGAGATTCAACATGGCTTACGAAGAACTGAACGGCGGCGGGTTATTCCCGCTTGGCAGCAAAGTCGAAAACGATTATTTCATCGGCGATACGTACCTCAACATGGTCTTCACCGGCAGCTCCCCGCTGAACGCCGCGATCGGCAGCGTCACGTTCGCGCCGGGTTCGCGCAATAACTGGCACACGCACAAAGTCGGCCAGGTACTGATCGTAACCGGGGGCGAAGGCTGGTATCAGGAAGAGAACAAACCGGCGCAGCCGCTCAAATCCGGCGATATCGTCAATATTCCTCCCCATGTCAAACACTGGCACGGCGCGAACAAAGACAGCTGGTTCGTTCATCTGGCGCTGACGCCGGGCGAGACGCAGTGGCTGGAGCCGGTAGACGACGAAACGTACGGAAAGTTGGGCGAGTGAGTCGACGTCGATCTCTGGTTCACCCCGTCCAAGTCCGGCATGCCCGGTATTTCTACCGTAAATCTGGACGACTAGAGCCAAGGACGCCGCTGCACCGAATGTTTGGATAGAATGAAAAAGGAGGCTCCCTTTAGGGAGCCTCCTTTTTGCCGGTCTATCCCGACAGTCCGCCCACTCTCGGCAGCCCGCTTGGAAGCGGCCGCCTTAGAATCCGCGGCTGTACGCTTTCGGCGCGGTGGACGGCAGCTTCAGAACCGCTTCCGCTTCCAGCGCCCAATACGGATTGCGCAGCAGGCCGCGGCCGACGGCGACCAGATCCGCGTCTTCGTTGCCGATGACGGCGTTCGCCAGGATCGGATCGTCCAGACGTCCGACGGCCGCGACCGGAACGTTCAAGTGTTCGCGGATCGCCCGCGCCAGCGGAACCTGATAGCCGGCGTGCGTGCCCGGTCTGCCGCTTGCGCCGATCGGGCCTTCTCCGCCCGAAGAGATATCGAACAGATCGACGCCCGCTTCCAGGTACGCTTTGGCGAAGACTCGGCTGTCTTCGATTCCGTAACCGCCCTCCACATATTCCTGCGCGGAGATTCGCATCATCAGCGGCATATCCGCCGGCATGACTTCGCGCGCGGCGCGAATGATCTCGCAGCCGAAACGCGTCCGATCCCGGCCGTATTCGTCGTCGCGCTTGTTCGTCAGCGGCGAATGGAACTGATGGATCAGGTAGCCGTGCGCGCCGTGCAGCTCGATCGTATCGAAGCCGGCCCGAACCGCCCGTTCCACCGCATCGCGGAACTTGCCGACCATCTCCCGGACTTCATCCGTCGTCAGGGCGCGCGGCGCTTTCCAGCCTTCGTCGAAAGCGATCGCGGACGGCGCGACCGGCACGGGAGCGTCTTCCGCTTTGCGTCCGGCGTGCGCGATCTGGATACCGATCTTCGAGCCGTGGGCGTGCACGGCATCGACGATGCGCCGAAGAGCGGGGATCTGCTCGTCCGACCACAGGCCGAGATCGTTGTCGGTAATCCGGCCGTCCGGTTCCACATCGGTCATCTCGACGATAATCAGACCCGTTCCACCCACCGCGCGGCTGACATAATGCAGATAATGCCAATCGGTCGCGATCCCGTCTTTTTGCTCCACGGAATATTGGCACATCGGCGGCATGACCACGCGGTTTTTCAATTCCATATTCTTCAACGTAAATGGACTGAACAGGTTTTTCATAAGGAATCGCCTCGATTTCATTATAGATGTATGCGTCTGCATGTAATTTAACATATTTTTTTTTGTTCTGTCAATCTTCCCTGCCTCTCCGATCCCTCTATAGTCCCGCCGCCAAAAAAGGCCGAAGCCTCAGCTCCAGCCTTGCGTTTATGACTCTATCGGGATTCTCTATGTCGCAGGTTCGACCGCCGTTCGGCTCATGAAGCTTTGCAGCTCCGCCGGCAGTTCGCCCGAAGATACCGATTCCTGCAGCACCCGTTCGACGATCCGGCGGCCCCGTTCGAGCTTGTCCGCGCCGATTTCCGTCATTTCCGTATAGACGCCGCGCCGGTCGTCTTCGCAGATATTCCGGCGCAGCGCGCCGCATTTGGGCGCTTCCATCCGCACGACCAGACGCGACATGGCGCTCTGGCTCAATCCGACATGTTCCTGAAGCTGCTGCAGGCGAAGCTTTTTCTTGTCGTTCAACGACAGGAAATGCAGCACGTAGAATTCGTTCAGCGACAGTCCCGATTCTTCCTTCAGCGATTCTTCGAGCCGACGGTTGATCGCCGCTCCGATATTCGCAAGTTCCAGCCAGTTCGTCAAAAGTCCGTTCGATCGATTCGAATGCATCGGTTCACCTGTTTCGTATGCTTAGGATGGAAAAGATGTTTTTGTATTATACCGCCTAATCCGACGCCGCGCCAGAGCGGGGCACCGCGTTCCCGTGCCTTATCGGCTGCCGGAAGCTCCGCTCGCGCCGCTCATGACGAAATCGGAAGCCCGGGCGGCGCGTTCTTCCGGACGTTCGCGCTGCCCTTCGCGATGCCAGAGGTACGTCAGGCCGTAGATCGACCAGCCGATCATGGTCGCTTCCCGCGCCACGTCGAGCACGATGATCTGATTGAAATCTTTATGGTGCAGCAGTTTGCCGAACGCGTCGATCAGCAGGCGGCGCGTTCGGATCACCCGCGGATCGTTCGGATTGGGCATGAATACGCCGGACATGGCTCCACTCTCCTTTCCGGTTCTCCAAATTATAGGCAAAAGCGGGCAGACTCACAAGACGCAGCGAACCCGCTCGCAGTCTCTTTGTTCAACGCCGACCCCCGCGCGGGAAAAATAGCCGTTCTCCCGACAATCCGGTCCAAAAAGCGTTTAAGCGACAGATCGCCCTTTTTGTCGGTTGAGCGGTTCGCTGTGCAGCCGGTAAGCTTGTGACACAGGCCCTCCGTACTCGCGGTAAAAAGCGACCGACGGGGCAGCCTTAATTTTTCGGCACGCTGCACTGATCTTTTTACGCCATTCAAACGTCCCTGCCGGATCCATGCCCGGCAGGGACGTTTTTTGACGCTTATTCCATTGTACGGCAGGACCGGGCCTGGCTGGCCCGTGCTCGCGGCCAGTCCCGGCACCGCCTGCCTGCGCCGCTCCCGCTTCGCATTCAGTTCAGCCAGTACGACGTAAATCCGTCCTCGTCCAGCCGCCGCAGCATGTACGCGATCTTGCGCGCGCTCTGCGGATAACGCGCGGCGGCGAGACTTTCGCGGCTGCGGCGTCCGGTATAGACGTCTTCCGCCGAATCTTCCAGCTCCCGCCAGTCGAACGCTTTGGACGCTTCGCCGCCGAGCGCATGCCGCAGCAGGTCGAGCAGTACCCTTTTGACGGAATGTCGGCTTCCCTGGATGCGGGGCAGAATCTTCTGCATCAGCTGGTTGTCGAACGCCTCCGCGCGGGTCATCAGACCGAAACGCTCATTGTAGATCAGGTAAAAACAGACCGAATCCCGTACCCGGAATCCCACATGCGCCTGGATCTCTTCCAGGATCCCGTTGATCTGCGCCAGTTCTTCCGCCGCGCGTCCGATCAGTTGGCCGTATTCCCGCATCGCGTCCACCAGTTGGAGATAATCGCCGCCGAGCAGATGCCGGTCCGCCAGCAGCGGCTTCGCTTCCTCCTGGGCTTCGGCGTGCAGCTGCGGCAGCTGCATCAGGTCGATATGGTTGAACTCGATCGTGCCGGCGCGGTCGAGCACCTTTTTGCTGAACGGATAGGTTGTCTCGTCCATGTTTACCGTGCCGATCACGTAGACATTGCCGGGAATAGAAAGACCGCCGTAAGCGGCGCGGTCGGCTTCCCGTTCGAACATCGACTCGGGCAGCAGCGGCTGGGTCACGATCTCTCCGGCCGGATGCGCGGCGGAATCCCCGTTCCGGTCAGGCGAAAGAGTTCGGCGCCGCGTCTCCATCAGGCTCAGCACATCGCTGAAATAATGTTCGACCCGCGCCAGATTCATCTCGTCCAACACGATAAAATGCGGCTTGTCCGTATTCTGCGGCCGCGACGCTTCTTTGAGCGCAAGCGTGAGCGGGCCGGGCTTGAACGCGCCGGACAGGTCTTTGTAGCCGATCAGGTCGGCGGGATCGTTCCAGTCCGGGCGCACGGGAATCAGCGTAAACCGGCCGTTCTCCGGCAGAGCGCCCAGCGCTTCGGCGAACAGCCGGGCCAGCTGCGTCTTGCCTGTGCCCGAGATGCCGGCAAGGATCACGAACGGGCGCGCTTTGAGCGACAGGTAATAATGCTGCACCAGCCCGTCCGGGAACGAGAAGCCGCGCTGCCGGATATATTCGGACACTTCCGCGATCGCGGCTCCCACTTCGGCGTCCGGAATATGACGCGGAGCGGGCTCGGCGGCAGAAGCCTCCCGATCGGCCGCCGAACCGACTCCTTCGCTCGGCGGAGCGATCAAATATTCGCCGCCGGTCTCCGCGACGAAGAAGTGCGCCGGGCGCATCTCCTGGCCGCCCCGCGGGCGCAGTTCCAGCCGATACGTAAACGGCGTGTCCGTCCGGTACAGGTACAGGTATTCCGCGCGGTCTTCGCGCGGCAGATACGCATCCGGCGTATCGAAAGGGCTGCGCACGGCGCCCGCTTCCGCCGCTTCGCCGCGCGGCGGAATACGGCGGCTGCCTGCGGCCGCATCCGGAGCGGCGCCTCCCTGGCGCGCTTCGGCCGCCGCGGCATAGACGCCGGCCGGCCCGTATTCGCGGCCCTGCACGCGCGAAGGGTCCGGGCGGCCCGCCTGGCTGACGAACCGGGCCGCCCATTCCTCCACTTCCAGATACGTGGAGGAGAAGACGGACAGCAGGAACTGCTTCAATTCTTTGTTGGAGTCGTAGCGGACTTCAAGCGAAGATTTGCCGCTGGGCACGGCGATACGCCAGTGCTCCAGGCGGGCTTCGTAGGTGGCGTATTCGCCGCCGTTCTCGTGCAGCAGGCGGATCGGCCGGCTCTCGCCGATATTCGGCAGCGTGCCGCCGCAGGCTTCCGCGAAATCCGGATAGAACTCGGGCGGAATCTCGAATCCGTGCCCGAACAGGAATCCGTCGACCTGCTTGCGCGCGATCAGGCCGGGGATCCGGTCGTCCGTCCACCAGCTTCCGTTTTGTTTGATCATGGTGCGGCATTCCTCCGGTCATGGGTTGATCTTTCTATTATAGACGTTATCCCCATGCGGCAAAAGCCAAGCCCAAACGCGATGCGGCAAAAGAAAGCGGCCGTCTTACTCCGGACTGCCGGCCGCGCCCTGCCCGCGGCCTCTGCGGCCTTCAAGGCGCAGCGACACCGCGAGACCGGCCGCGGCGCAGGCCGTCAAAATGCCGAATACGGCGGTGATCCCGATCCGGGTATTCTCGGGAACGGGAAGGGCGCTCAGATCCGTCACCGGCGTCGCGACGGCGACCAGCACGGCTCCGCTCGCCGCTCCGCTGAACGAACGGATCATGATCGTCATCGGCGAGGCATGGCGAATCTGCTCGGCGGGAATACCGGACATCGCATAAGCCGTAATCGGCGACATAACGAAGCCGACGCCAACCATGAACAAAGCAAATAACGACGTCAGCAGCCAAGGCGGTGCATCCAGCCGAATCGAGCACGTCAGCAGCAGCAGCGCGGCCGCAATCGCCCCAAAAGCCAGCCGAGTCAGCAGAGCGGCGCCGAAGCGGTCGTACAGCCGGCCCGATACCACACCGGACAAGCCGAACAGCAGCGCTCCCGGCAGCAGCATCAGCCCCGAGTCTCGCGGCGTCAGACCCACTACGTTCTGGGCATACAGCGGCAGGAACAGCTCGGTTCCGATCATGACGAAGAACAGGATCGCCCCGATCCAGGAAGCGAGCCGAAACGAACGACTGCGCATCAGGCCGAAGTCCAGCAGCGGCTCGGCGAGCCGGCTCTGGCGCCGCACGAACAAGGTCACCCCGGTCGCTCCCGCGGCAATCGCCGGCAGCGCATACCCGGCAGTCCCCGAACCCCCGAACGAACCCAATCCGTACAGCAAACTCGAGAAGCCGACGGACGAGTACAGCAGCGACAGCAGATCAAGCTTGGCCGAACTTCGTTCGCCCACGTTTTTCAGCGTCAGATACGCCAGCAGCAGATTCGCCGCGGCGATCGGCAGCACACCGTAGAACAGGATCCGCCAGGACCGGTCTTCCAGCGCGAAGCCGGACAGCACCGGACCGAGCGCGGGCGCAAGGCCCATAACCAACCCCACGATTCCCATCGCCGCCCCCATTTTTTCTTTGGGAAATACGCGCAGGATCGTGGTCTGGAACAGCGGCATCAGCAGACCTGCGCCGACCCCCTGAATCAGCCGTCCCGCAAGCAGCGGCGCATACCCGGACGACACGGCCGCCAGCAGCGTTCCCGCGATGAAAGCTCCGCCCGAAGCGAAAAACAGTGCCCGCGTCGAGAATCGTCCGACGAGAAATCCGGCCGCCGGCACGACGATGCTGGTTACCAGCAGATACACGGTGATGAGCCACTGCCCCCGATCGGCGCGAATGCCGAGATCAAACATCATCTGCGGCAGCGCCGTATTGAGCATGGTCTGCATCAGCTGCGCCAGAAAATTGGCCACGATCAACGACGCGACAATCCATCCCGGCCGCGCGAACCTCGTTTTCCTGTTCCTTTTTGTCCCCTCTTCCTCTGCAAACCGCTCGCCTTCTCCGTTATCCCCTGCCGTTTGTGCCGTAATGGTCATGGAACCGCCTCCTTCTCCCGAAATTCAAAATAGTAAATCTACCGAAGCATATCATAGACTTCATATATCTACAATATATTTTATAAATCAAAAAAAGAAACCGTCCGGAGCTTCAAGCTTCGCTCCGAACGGTTTCTCCTGCCCTCGTTATCTTCCTTTCATTTTCGGATCGAACGTATCCCGCAGTCCGTCGCCCATCAAGTTGAATCCGAGCGAGGTGAGCAGGATGCACAATCCCGGAAAAATAACGGTCCACGGCGCAGTCTGGATAAACTGGCGCGAGTCGGACAGCATCTTGCCCCATTCCGGGTCCGGCGGCTGGGCGCCGAGACCGAGGAAGCCGAGTCCCGCCGCTTCGATGATCGCGGTGGCGACGCCGAGCGTTCCCTGCACGATGATCGGCGTCAGGCTGTTCGGCAGAATATGCTTGAACAATATCCGCCCGTCGTTCGCGCCAAGCGCCCGGGCCGCCGTGATAAACTCTTCCTGCCTCAGCGAGAGTACCCTGGAGCGGACAAGCCGCCCGTAAGTCGGCACGTTGACGATCGCGATCGCGTACAGCGCATTTTGCAGCGAAGGACCGAGAATGGCCACGATTGCGATCGCGAGCAGAATGCCCGGGAACGCAAGCAGGATATCGAACACGCGCGAGATGAGCATATCCACCCATTTGCCGTAGAAGCCGGCGATGATGCCGAGCAGCGTCCCGATTACGATCGAACCGGCAACCGACAGCAGCCCGACCAGCAGCGAGATACGCGCTCCGTAGATCACGCGGCTGAAAATGTCACGTCCAAGATCGTCGGTCCCGAACCAGTGGTCGCCGGACGGCGGTTTGAGCCGGTCCGTCAGCACCTGCGCCTTATAGTCGTACGGCATGATCAGCGGAGCGACCAGGGCCAGCAGGGCGAAGAACAAGACGAGGCACAGACCGACAACCGCCGTTTTGTTGCGCCCGAAAGACCGGATCGCTTCCCGCCAGGGGCCGGGCTGCGCTTTGCGCTCCATCATGTCGGAGGACGGCCGAATCTCGGCTTTCAGAAATGCGTCGCTCATGGTAATCCCCCTATTTGTACTGGATCCGCGGATCGAACACGACGTACAGCAGATCCACCAGCAGATTGATCAAGACGAAGATCACGGCGACAATCAGAATACCGGACTGGATCACCGGATAATCCCGATTGCTGATCGCCTCAAAAATATAGCGCCCCACGCCCGGCCAGGCGAAGATGGTCTCGGTCAGTACGGCTCCGCCAAGCAGCGCGCCGGTCTGGATCCCGATCACCGTCAGCACCGGGATAAACGAATTCTTCAAAGCGTGCCGGTACACGACCGCGAACTGCGACAGTCCTTTGGCCCGCGCCGTACGCACGTAATCGAGCTGCATCACTTCGAGCATGCTCGAGCGGGTCATCCGCGCGATAACCGCCATCGGAATCGTGCCCAGCGCGATCGCCGGCAGCACCAGATGTTTGCAGACCGTCCAGAGCTGGGCAAACTGCCCCTGAATGATCGCGTCGAACACATAGAAACCGGTGACCGCTTCCATCGGATCGCGCGCGTTCATGCGTCCGCTGGAAGGCAGCCAGTGCAGCTCGTTGGCGAAGATCCACTGCTCCATCAGCCCCAGCCAGAAGACCGGCATCGATACGCCGAGCAGCGCGATCAGCATACAGATGTAATCGAACCACGAATTGTGCCGCCAGGCGCTGATAATCCCCGCATTGACGCCGAAGAATACCGCGAACAGCATACTGGCCATCGTCAGTTCGAACGTTGCCGCAAGATACGGCACGATCTCTTCCGAGATCGGCGCGCGCGTGCGGATCGAATTGCCCAGATCGCCGGTCAGCAGTTCGCCCAGATAACTGAAATACTGCTGCAGCCACGGTTTGTCCAACCCGAGCTGGTCGCGCAGGGCCTGCTTGGACTGCTCGGTCGCTTTCTCCCCGAGAATGGTATCCGCCGGGTCGCCCGGGATGGCGTGAATGATCGAGAAGACGATAATCGTCATGCCGAGCAGTACCGGAATCAGCACCGCCAGCCGTTTGAAAATGTAAGTAGTCATTGTGCATCACCCGCCGTAGGTTTGATAGAAGTCGAATGAGATCGGTCTCGGAAGCCCCAGCAGAGACGAAGACCGGGCACGATCCGCCCCGGTCTCCGTTATGGTTCAGGCCCTGCTTACTGCCGAATCGAAATTTCCGCGTACGGCTCCGAGCCTGTCGGCGACGGAACATACCCTTCCACTTTCTTCGAAGCGGCCAAAAGCGGCGTGGAGTGGACGAGCGGTACCCAAGGCGCGTCGTCGTGCACGATGACCTGCGCTTCTTCGTACAGCTTCGTGCGCTCTGCCTGGTCGGTCTCCTGCTGCGCTTTCACCAGCACTTCGTGCAGCGGATCGCTTGCGTATTGGCTGTAGTTGTTGCCGCCAATGGAATCTTTGTCGAGCAGCGGGTAGAAGAAGTTGTCCGGGTCGCCGTTGTCGCCCGTCCAGCCGATGATAAACAGATCGTCTTTCTCGCCTTTGCTCAGGTCGTCGAGGTAAGTCGCCCATTCCGGCGATTCGATATTGACCGTTACCCCGATCTCCGCGAAGCTGGCTTGAATGACTTCGGCGACTTTGCGGCCGTCCGGCATATAAGGACGGGATACCGGCATCGCGTAGAAGGTCAGCGGCTGCTCGATGCCGTTCGCGTAGCCGGCATCGGCCAGCAGCTTCTTGGCTTGTGCCAGATCGTACGGGTAATCTTCGATGGTGTCGTTATAGCCCCAGAGGGACGGCGGAATCGGGTTCTTGGCCGGTTCGGCTTGTCCCGCGAAGAACGCGTCCACGATCCCCTGCTTGTCCACCGCGTGGCTGAGCGCGATCCGGACTTTCGGATCGTCGAACGGCTTCTTCGTGACGTTGAAGCCCAGATACGCCACGTTGAACGGAGGACGGTTGAACTTCTGCAGGTCCGGGTTGCTTTCCAGCGTCGCCAGGTCGTCCGGGCTGAGATCTTCCATCATGTCGATCTCGCCGTTCTGCAGAGCGTTGAAGCGGGCCGTGTTGTCCGGGATCGAACGCACGATAACCGAATCGACCTTCGGCAGACCTTCCTGCCAGTATTCCGGGTTCTTCTCAAGCGTAATGGAATCGCTTCTCTTCCACTCCTTGAAGACGAACGGGCCGGTTCCGACCGGGTTCGCTTTGAAATCGGCACCCGATTTCTCGATGGCGGCCGGGCTTGCGATCGAGAATGGAGGCATCGCCAGATTCTGCAGGAAAGGAGCCTGCGGCTGGTTCAGTACGAATACGACCGTCGAAGGGTCCGAAGCCGTTACGCTCTTGATGACGCGGGCTTCTTCCGGTCCGAACATGGAATCGTAGTAGTCGAACGAATCGCCTTCGAACTTGAACTTGCTCTCCGTATCGTTCCAGCGGGTGAAGTTGAACACCACCGCGTCGGCATTGAAGTCGGTACCGTCATGGAACTTGACGCCTTCACGCAGTTTGAACGTGTACGTCAGGCCGTCGTCCGAGATTTCCCAGCTCTCCGCGAGAGCCGGTTCCACTTCGGTCGTGCCTGCTTTATAGGCGAGCAGCGGATCGAATACCTGCTGCGCGATCTTCAGCGATTCGCCGTCGGTCACGATCGCCGGGTCCAGCGCGGCCGAATCGCCGCCGCGTCCCACGATCAGCGTACCGCCGCTGCCTCCGGCAGCAGGATCCGCAGCCGGTTCGGTCGAAGCCGCTTCGCCCGGTTTCGTAGAAGCCTCAGGTTCGGAAGTTCCGCTTCCGCCCCCTCCGCATGCTGCAAGAATCAATGCCAGCGACAACATTAGAGTAAACAGCCAACCCATTCTTTTTCTCATCAACCGTACGCTCCCCTCAAGATCGCTTTAATGCCCGTGCACGCAGCCCGCCAAGCCCGACATTTTGTAATTATTATGTATAGGGGATGGTCTTTTCGGTAAGGGCTTCGTATCGAGTGAATTTAACTTACATGAACAGCGGTCGATTCGCAATATTTTTTTCGTTTTCTCTTTTTTTATGTAAAGTTTAATCACTCAATAGGTTACAAATTAAAGATTTTTCCCTTCATATAGAGTGTTGATAGAGTGTAAAATCGAAACGTTTAGAAAATCTTATAAATTTTTTTATCGACCTCTGTTCAATTGAAAGCGTAAAACATTCTTTGATAAACGGAGATGTTCACGCACGGCCCGATCTCCAAATTTTGCAATTTCCACAAACAGGATATCTGACCTAATACCACTTCCCGGCTGCCGAATTCCGCCTTTTTCGTTTGGGACTTCCCAACTCCCCCGCTTCCGTGAACGTTCAACCCATAGCTCCCAAGCCGTCCAACGAAAAAGGAGGTCTGCCTTCTGCGTCTCCCGCATCGCTTGATCGTTTTGGCCGTTCTGCTGCCGGGCGCTTGTGCCCTCTATCTGTTTGTCGCTTCTCTCGATATCCGGCTGTACGGTTCACAGTGGCTGCCCGGTTTCCTGTTGGCCCTGATCGGCGCGGCCTTCGGCCTGCGCTTCCTGTTCCCGCACCGCAAACAGTCTTTTGTATTCCGGATCGCGACATTTTTTTCTCTGGGCATCCTGGCGCTGTATGGGCTGTGGCTGACTCCGATCGCTTATTTGTTTGGCACCTAGGCCCATTCGCTGCGCCTTAGGTGTCAACGAAACAACGATCTCAACGCCAACAAGACCGGAGCACGCTTCGCAGGAAGCCGGACTCCGGTCTGTTTTCTTTTATGGACTCATTCGAACAGGAGGATCTTACGATGAAAAAAAGCAAACCGGCTGCATTAGACAATCAACAGCGTCGGCATCTGGAGGCAAGCGGCCCCTATATCGTTTATCTCGACTCGTGGAGCAGCGGTTCGGATTCTTCTGTTATTGCGACGCAAGTCTCTACCATCTACTATGCCGAAAACGGTGAATTCCACAGTCTGGCCGACGATTCGACGTTCGATCTCTGCACCGGCGTCTCCAATGAATGTCTGAAGCTGACGAAGTAAGAGACTGCCTGCTTATCTTCTTCCGCCTGTTATCTTTCGCCCAGCGCTTGCTCCACCGCATAATCGTCCAGCGGCAGATCCGGCTCCAGACCCAGCGCAAGCTTCGCAAGCTGCCGGCCGAGAAACGGGCCCATCGTCAGTCCCGACGCGCCGAGGCCGTTGGCCGTAATCAGTCCTTCCCAGCCGGGAACCCGTCCGATCACGGGCAGAAAGCCCGGCGTAAACGGCCGAAATCCCACCCGCACCTCGCCAGGCTCGCCGCCAGCCAGCCCCGGAGCAAGCTCCAGCCCTTTGTTCAGCACTTCGTGTACGCCGCCCGCCGTGACGCGGATATCGCCCAGTTCCACTTCGTTCTCGTGCGTGGCGCCCACGACCATCCGGCCGTCTTCGAACGCCAGCAGATATTGATCCGTCGGAGGAATGACCACCGGCCACTGCCCGCTATCCGGCCGATCCGGCATCCGCATATGCAGAATCTGCCCTTTCTGATACGTCACGCGGAAATCCAGCCCCAGCGGCCGCAGCAGTTCGCCCGCCCAGGCACCCGCGCAGACGATTACCTCGTCCGCTTCCAGCCGCTCGCCGCCGACGGTAACGCCGGCGGCGCGCCTTGGCTGATCACCGTCTGCAGTTGCCGCCGCTTCGGTCTGCGCCGGATGCAGCACCGCTTCGCCTTCGCGCACCGTTACGCCGCCGCGCTGCGCCGCCGACACCAGCGCATCCCGCAGGGCGCGCCCGTCTACCCGGGCCGCTCCGCTTACGCGGACCGCCTGGCAGTCCCCGTTCAGCAGCGGGAACTCGCCTTGTACCTGTTCGCTGCCCAGCACCTCGATCTCTCCGATCTCCGGCGCGTCTTCGCGCCGCTTCACTGCCCGTTCGCGCATCTGCCCGATCTTGGCGGGATCGGAATGCAGACTGAGCGCGCCGACGCGGGCATATCCGGTCTCGGTCTCGCCCAGCCGGTGCAGTTCTTCCGTCAATTCGGCGTAATAACGCGCTCCGCCCCGGGCGAGCCGGTACCAGGCCTGATTGCGCCGCTGCGACAGCCACGGACAGATAATGCCGGCTGCCGCGTCGGTCGCCCGGCCGGGATGCCGGGCGTCGACCAGAGTCACCTGTACGTCCGCACCCAGGCGCGACAAATGATAAGCCGCCGAAGCTCCGAGAATCCCGGAGCCGACAACAATAATTTTTTTCATGGGATATGATTCCTTTCCGTATCCGTAAATCCGGGTTGTTCGGACCTTCTCCATTCTACCACCCGGAGCCCTAGGATACCGAGAACGGACCCAAAACGTTTCGCTTCGGCGGCGGTCGGGCTTCTTTTTGCGGATATCATCGACCCTCCCTCCCGAAGAACTGTCCGACCCTCTCTCGCTCAAGCTCGTCGACAGCGACCTGCTGACGGATGTGCAATACGAACGGGCCGGTATCCAAGACGAAGAGACCGTTCCGCTGCACGTATCCGGAGAGATGACGCTGCTGTTCGAGACGCTCGAACTGTTCACGACGTATGCGGAAGACGAGGAAGAGTTCGAGTAAAGGGACGGGCAGGCTCGAATGCACATCGTCTTATACAAAAGATAAAGCGTCTGCTCCGGTTGGTTGGGGCAGACGCTTTTTGGTGTGAAGAAGATCGACTCTCAGTCCCGCACTCTCACCTTCAACGCATATAAGGCCGAGCCTTCCATCCATTTTCCATTGATGCCGTATACATATTCGCCCGGCTGATCCGGGAGGTCAAAGCTTCCTTCCGCCGATTCGATCTCCTTGAATTGGGAGGAACCGGTCATCAGCCGCACCCTGATCTCGTCAGGAGCTTCCGGGGCAAAAGACAAAGAGATCTTGGAGCCAGCGGGTACGGGCACCGCTTCTTCGTCCGCCATCGCTTCCCACGGTCCGCCGTACGTCATCTCTCCGCCCCAGTTATACGTGGAGAGTTCGGTGGGCACATCGACCTCCGAACCGCTTCCGCCGCCTGCGACTGCGCTTAATTCCGGCGGTTCGCGCAGAGGCTCCGGCACGGAGCAGGCGCTCAGGGACAAGGCCGCAAGCAGCAGCGCAGACCCTCTGATTTTCTTGAAAATTCGGATCTTATTCACTCCTTCATGACCGGGATCTATCGATTCGTCCGGCTTACCGGTTCTTGTCTAGACGATGGAAGAAAAGGATTTGTAGCCAAAGCAGGGAATTTAGGGGATAAGAAAGAATTTCCGCACTTTATCCAAGGAGTATAAAAATGAAAAAGAAGCGTATGCGGGACATGCACGAAGTGACCCTGCTGGATGCCAAACACAACCCTTATTATCTGTACGTTAAAATAGGCCCCCGCCGCTCGCTGACTTCGATCGAAGACAGCACCTCTTACATACGGGGCAGGGACTATCAATTCGGCTGTAAGCGGCGCCTATTCTAAGCTTCGTTTCACCAACCCGGCTGCGGGTAAGATGTCTCTAGCTGCCTCTCTATCTGGCACCCTTTATTCCCGATCCTTTGATCCGTACGCCAGTCCCACATCGAGAGGAGAACGACCATGTCCACACGAACAGCGCTCATTTCCGGAGGAAGCATTGCCGGCCTCGGCGCAGCATACTGGTTGAGCCAAGCCGGCTGGGCCGTAACCGTGCTCGAACGCGCCGAAGCTTTCCGGGATGGCGGACAAAATATCGACGTACGCGGCCTGGGCCGTGAAGTATTAGCCAAAATGGGACTCGAAGACCAAGTGCGCGCCCAAACGACGACCGAAGAAGGCACCGCGTTCGTCGACGACAAAGGGCGCACCGTCGGGGCTTTCCCGGTCCGGGGGACGGACGGTCTGACCGCCGAACTGGAGATCCTGCGCGGAGACCTGGCCCGCCTCATTCTGGAGGCGCTCCCGCCTGAAGTCTCGATCCGCTTCGGAGACTGGATCGAGCACGTACACAACCATGAGGAGAGCGTCGAGATTGATCTGCATTCCGGCCAAAAAGAAATCTACGACCTGCTCATCATCGCCGAAGGCGTACGGTCGAGAACGCGGGACAGCGTGTTCGCAGGCGGCGTCTCCCGGCGCGAACTGGGTCTGAACATCGCTTACGGCACGATCGAGCGCACCGCCGAAGACGACCGCTGGTGGCGCTGGTACACGGCTCCGGACCGGCGCCAGGTCTCGCTGCGCCCGGACAATCAGGGCACGATCCGCGCTACGCTTGCTTTTACGAGCAAAGACCGGAACTTCGCTTCCCTGCCGAACGATCAGGCCCGCGCCGAACTGCGACGCGTCTTCGAAGGCGCCGGCTGGCAGACGCAGCGCGTCGTCGACGGCTTCGCTACTTCACGGGACGTCTACTTCGACTACTTGACGCAAATCATGATGACCCGTTGGTCTACAGGCCGGACGTGCGTCATGGGTGACGCCGCCTGGTGCGTCACGCCGATCGGAGGCGGCGGTTCGTCGCTTGCGCTGATCGGCGGATACGTACTGGCTTCGTTCCTCTCGCAGGCTCCGCCGCAGGAATCCGGTACTCGGCAATCCGGCGATCTGCAGCCTTATCTCGAACAGTATGAACAGTGGATGCGCCCGCTGATCGACAAAGCCCAGCAGCTGCCTCCCGGAGTGCCCAACCTGGTCTATCCCAAAACCAGAATCGGAGTCGGCACCATCCGCACCCTGATCCGGATCGCCAGCCTAGGCCCCGTCCGCAAAGTCGCTTCCCGCTTCAATCCGATTGCCAAGAAGCAGCAGGAGCTGCCGGAGATTCGGTTGGTGCAGCGGACTTGAGGTAAGGGGGTTGGAGTTCTTTTATGAAAAAAGTAAAAAATCAGCGGCTGTATTTATTGTTGGCCTGCTGCTGTATGGGGTTATCGAATTTGCCATTTTTATCACAGGCCATGTCGGTTCGTTCAACAGCATCAGACGGATAATCGCCAATGCTCCCTCAATCGAATGGCGCAGCGCCACCCTTGCTTACGTCGATACCGAGAATCTTCAGTCCATTGACTTGGAACCCCTCAGCCATGAAACCCATGCGGATCTTATCGTGTACAAACTTGCTGCCGCTCCCGATAATCCGCCTTACATCTATGTTCAGAAGAACGATGAAAGTTACTTTAAATACCGGATTCCCAAAGCAGCCTGGTCGATGTGATTTTTTAAATAAAAAAGCTCGCCTCTCTTTGTGAAGGGGCAAGCTTTTTTTGTATCTGATTCGGTTTTATATAAATTTAGGCCCGCCGTTCAAAATGTACATGCAGCCGATATTCGCAACCATGCCGCGCAGCCAGGCTTCATATCTCTTATATATTTGCATGTCTTGTTCTTTCAGCACTCTTCTACATTTTCGTAGTCAAAAGATATAAATTGGAATAAAAGACGTTTTTGCGTAAGCGTATACAATTCTCCCTCGAAAATATGATTATGACTTTACCAGTATACAATTCACTTTCCCTTTGTATATAAAATAGCGAAATCGATATACTCGGTTCTATATATGGAAGATTACAAATGCCGGAAAACTAGCTGATGTATACGAAATAGCGTTTATGTTAAATCAAATTCAGTAAAATGTACACGAAAAATTGTCACTGTTCTCTTGATGACTCAATACTATTGGAGTAGAATACACGTACAAAGAACGTAATTACGTACGTAATAAAGGAGAATGCTGATGAACTTCAGTTATACTTTCCCTGCACTCCGAGGCATCCAGGCGGGTAGAGAATTCTATACCGTCATGTGCCCGTTACGCCTCATCCCTAGAATCTTTCTATTTGATGAAGAAGAGATTCCGGCTGAGCATCGCGCACAACGTCTGATGAACAAATCGCGGGTTCCCGACATCACAAACTATATTTTAGAAAATCCGAAAGACTACATATTCTCCTCTTTAACCGCATCGGTGGACGGAGATATGAAGTTCAAGGAAGCTTCCAAAGACCTTAAAGACGTCGGTTATCTAAACATTTCTCTCGATTCCAAATTTCTGATCAACGACGGCCAACACCGTAGAGCTGCTATCGAAGAAGCCCTGAAGATCTCTCCCGACCTTGGCGATGAGACAATCTCAGTGGTCTTTTTTCATGATTTGGGGCTAACTCGTTCTCAGCAGATGTTTTCCGATCTCAATAGACACGCGGTGAACACTACGTCTTCGATCGGCATTTTGTACGACCACCGCGATCAGCTTTCCCTGATTACGAAGAGCTTAATTTCGGAGCTTCCTTTACTGGAGCGCTATACGGATCGCGAAAAAGTATCTTTGTCCAAAAACTCGCCTAAGCTGTTCGCGCTGAACCACATATTCAACACAACGTCCCGTCTCATCAATAAGCGCAAAGGCGATCTGATCTCGGAACAAGAAAAAGAATTTGTTACGACGTTCTGGAAGCTGTTATGCACCTCAATCCCAGAGTGGCAAGACGTTTTAGAAAAGAAAATTTCACCGAGAGAGCTGCGTATTCATTCCATTGTAGGGCATGGCATCTTCCTGGAGTCTCTTGGGAACGTCGGCTACTACCTTTACCTTAATCATCCCGATGAATGGGAAACGTATATTCATCGCTTGAACGATATCGATTGGAATCGGGAGAACAAGACCGATTGGCAAGGTCGCGCTTATAGCAATACGGGCCGCATCAATAAGAACGGTGAAACGATTCAACTAACGGCAAACTTAATTAAGTCCAAAATAGGACTCCCGCTCACCGAACAAGAACAGAAAATTGAAAATAGATTCAAGGAGGCTTCTCAAAATGGTTGATTTCGGACTTAACATATTTAATACAGGCACCAAATTTACGGAAGCCAAAGAACTTGTAAAAGAAGTTTATCTGATGGACGAACGCCCTTGGGTAGTCGGATTCAGCGGTGGCAAGGACTCGACTGCCGTCGTTCAACTAGTCTTCCAAGCGCTGCAAGAATTAGAGTCATCCCAACTGCATAAAAAAGTCTACGTGATCTCTTCGGACACTCAAGTGGAGACTCCACTTATTATTGACAAGATTACTCGTACGTTAGGGCGTATTCAGGAAAAAGCACTCGAACTCGGCCTGCCTTTTGAAACGCAAAAAGTTCGTCCAAAAGTCGATCAAACTTTCTGGTCTTCGATCATCGGCAAAGGTTACCCGACTCCGCGTCAAAAGTTCAGATGGTGTACGGATCGCTTGAAAATCGAGCCTGCCAACCGTTTTATTTTGGATAAAGTCGATCAATTTGGTGAAGTCATCATGTTGCTGGGCGTTCGCGATTCGGAAAGCGCGACTCGTGCCGCCGTTATGCAATCGCACACGATCGAAGGCAAAAAGCTTATGCGTCACTCCACATTGAGAAATGCTTTTGTTTTTGCGCCGATCCGTACTTTCCATGTCGATGACGTATGGGAATTCTTGCTTCAGTATGAATCTCCTTGGGGCGACGACAACAATGAGCTGCTTGAACTTTACCAAAGTTCGAACAGCGAATGCCCTTTGATTGTAGACAAAGAAGTGAAAGAAAGCGCCGGCTCTTGCGGGAACAGCCGCTTCGGCTGCTGGACGTGCACCGTAGTCAGTGAAGACAAAGCGCTCAGCGGTTTTATTAATAACGGCGTAGATTGGCTGCGTCCTCTTTATGATTTCAGAGCTTTCCTTGTTCAAATTCGCGAAGATAAGTCCAAGAGACAGAAACAACGGATGAACGGTGAAGTCTACTTGCTTCCTTTTAATGATGAGCTGAGCGGACAAGAAGTCGTACTCAAAGAAAACTTGAAAGCTTATTTGGAAGAGAACAGCATCAATCTGGCGACTGTCGAAGAGTTGGATATTCTCATCCAAGATGGAGACGAACTTAAACGCTTGGGTGTAGGTCCATTTACGATCAAGGCTCGCGAAGAGATCCTCAGAGAGCTGCTGCGTACGCAAAAATTGATTCGTGAATTGCATGATCCGTCAATGGAGTTAATCACTGTAGAAGAACTGAAAGAAATCCGCAAATACTGGCACGCCGATCTGCAATGGGAAGATAGCCTGCCTAGAATCGTAGAAGAAGAAACCGGCGAAGTTTACGATTGGGATCACAATGACCGCCCGGTGTTCAAAGATGATCAATTGACCGATCTGGAGACTCTTTGCCAAGAAGAAGGCGTAAACCTTAGCGTTCTCAAAAAGCTGATTTCGGTAGAAAAAGATTTCTCCGGAGTCAAAGTCAGACGGGGACTGTTCCAAGCGTTCGACAAAACTTTGAAGCAAGACTTCTTGCATCTATAAAAGGTGGATTAGTTTTTCATGCATATTACCAAACTGTTGCTTCGTAATATAGGCGCTTACTATGGCACTTCTCACTCTTTTGACTTTAGAACAGATAAGGAGCGTAACGTCGTTCTATTGGGCGGGAAAAATGGTGCCGGTAAGACAACAATTCTTGAATCGCTACGGATCGTATTATTTGGGTCTATGGCCTACGGATTTATGACGGATAACGAACCTTACTTCAAAAAAATTCATTCCCTATTAAATAGAAAAGCCATTCAAGGCGGGGAAAATGATTATCAGATTAGACTTGAATATACGTCTACAGAAGAATTTAGAAAAGCCAACTATATACTCACAAGACATTGGCACTTCAAAAAAGGAAAAGTCAGAGAAGAATTTGAAGTTATAAAAGACGGCAATCGATTAAATGAGCAGCAGAAGTCCGATTTCCAGAACCGTCTACGCGAAGAAATGCCTCCCCGTCTTTTTGAGCTTTGTCTTTTTGACGGGGAAGACATCTCCAGGATTGTCTCCGACGAGAAGATTCCTGAATATTTAAGCGAGTCAGGCAAGATCCTGTTCAACTTAGACCTTTTTATGAACTTGGAGAAGGACTTGCAGACGTATCGCATACAATATTCGCAGAAAAACGCAAGTGCTGCATTAGACATTGAAGAACAAGAAAAGCTGATCGACAAGATCACGGAGTTGCAGACCTTTGTCGAAGAAAAGATCGGTTCGATTGCCTTGAGTGACGAAGAATCGATACGGTTGCAAGACGAGATCAAGCAGCACAAGAAAGACTTTGACGAACACGGCGGTCTGCAACGTGACGAACGACAAAATCTACTGGCTCAAGTGAACGGGATCGAGAATAGAAGAAAAGCAAATAGCGAGCAAATTCGTTTGTTCACTACTTCTCTCCTTCCCTTCTATATGACCAGAGATCTCTTGAGCAAAGTCGTCGAGCAACTTGATCTGGAGAAAGAAAATGAATCGTTCGAATACGTGGCGTCTGCCTTGGAAAAAAACAAGCTGAATGAGTTGGTTGTGCAACTTCAACGAGCGGCGGGACAGACGAATGTCGAGTTGAATATTGAACAGCTACATAAAGGTATCCTAGACATTATGCAGCCGGAGAACGTTCAATTGATCCACCGGGCTTCGTTTGCACAGCGGAGCGAGATCTATAACTTGTTCAATCTGATTCAAAAAATCGATGCCAAGCAATATATTCATCTTTTCGATCAAAATGCCAAGATGCTTGCAGAGTCTCAAAAACTGCGAAAGGCAATCGAGAAGAACGACCAGTCCAGCGAATTCAAAGAAATCTTGGAACAGATTGAAAAGAAAACGAAACGCGTCGAGCAGCTGCGTTTATTGATCGAACAATATAATAAAGAAATTCATGAAGCGAACGAGACTATTCGTCTGCATACCCTAGCATCTAACAAGATTACAGATAAGATTCGCGAATATCATAAAGCCGAGAACTCGTTTGTTATGACGGAAAAACTACTACTGGTCAGTCAACGTTTCAGAGATCGGCAATGGCGTAAAAAGCTGGACGATGTCGCGAACGAAGCAACCAAGATGGTCAATATATTATTCCGCAAAAAAGAATACATCGACCGTATTCATATCGATCACTCGACCTTTGAGCTGCATCTCTATAATCGCGAACAACACGCTATCACCAAAGAACGCTTATCCGCCGGCGAGAAAGAAATGCTGATGCTTACCGTGATCTGGGCTATGTTCAAAGTCTCGGGTTGGAAACTTCCTTTTGTCTTTGATACTTTGATGGGACGCTTGGACCAAGATCATAAACGAGCTTTGATCCAGCACTTCATCCCAAGATGCGGTGAACAGGTACTCATGTTTACGACAGACTCCGAAGTGACAACCGACCAATACGAACTGCTCAAAGACATTACGGCAAGAACGTATACTTTGGAATTCGATCAAGGGATCGACAGCGCCAAAATTGTGAAGGGTCGCTACTTTAATATTAGTGAGGAGAGCAACCCGCTATGAACTTCACTCTACGAACATCCAAATATGCCAAAGACAATTTGACTCAACTGCACTCTTCTACCGGTATCACGCCGAATATTTTGATCCGTTATGCGGTCAGTTTGTCATTGCGCAACAATATTCATAATGAAAAAGTAGAACCGATCACGAAAGACTTTTCGGATGGGTTGGTGCTCAATCGTAATACGGTTACAGGCGAGTACGATTACGTATTTAAGGCTTTAATTACTCAAGTAGCCGGTAAAGAGCTATCGGACGAAGAATACTTCCCAGGGTACTTTAACGCCCATCTGGAACGCGGTATTCGTTCGCTTGCAGGCGAATACAAAAGTGCAGGGAATTTTGAACGCTTTATGCGTGCCTTACTACTCTAATGGAAAGTAGGGATCGATATGATCTACTTAGACAATAGCGCAACGACCAAAATTCATACTGAAGTATTGGAAGCGATGATGCCCTATCTCCAAGAGGAATACGGCAATCCTTCCAGCAAGTTTTATTCGTTGGCCGAAAACGCCAAAAAAGCCGTAGCCAAAGCCCGCGAGCAAGTCGCATCGCTGCTTGGCTGCGATCCGGACGAAGTTGTTTTTACAAGCGGAGCTACGGAAAGCAATAACATGATTATCAAGGGCATTGCTGATTATTATGGTCGTGAAGATGGAGCCAATAAACGGCTGCTGACTACTAAAGTCGAACATCCTTCCGTTATTGAGGCCTTCAACTTCTTGAATGAACGCGGCTATGATGTATCCTTCATGGATGTAGACCAGTACGCACGGGTAGATGTGGAAAAAGTAAAAGAAGTGACTGCGCAATCGCAGCCACTTCTTACTTCAATCATGTGGGGTAATAACGAGATCGGTTCGCTGAATCCGATGGCAGAGCTCTCTGCATTGTTTGAACAGAATGGCCTCTTCTTCCACACGGATGCGACCCAAGTCATGGGCAAGGTGCCTGTAGACTTAAAGAAGCTGAAAGGCATTCGTTTCCTTTCGATCTCTGGCCATAAGATGGGCGGCCCTAAAGGAATCGGAGCTGCGATCATTCGGAAGCAGTCGAAAGAGATTTACACTCGATTGACTCCTCTTATGCATGGCGGCGGGCAAGAGAATAACTACCGCAGTGGGACGCTTGCTGTGCATAACATAGTTGGACTAGGTAAGGCTGCTGAGCTGGCTGCTGCGAATCTTAAACAGAATGTGCAGCGTTTGACCGAGCTTGAGCAGTACTTGACAGACATTTTCAAGACTAACCTATCCGGGAAGATCAAGTTTAACAGCGACGAAAAAGACAAGATTCCTGGATTGATTAGTTTGCAGTTTATTGGAGTGAATAATGAACTGCTGCTTAAAAAACTGGCTGACTATGCTGCGCTTTCTTCTGGATCGGCTTGTAGTTCTAGTAAGCCAAGTCATGTGTTGAGTTCTGCTGGTAAATCTTTGGAAGAGGCTCGCCAAACCATCAGAATCTCCCTAGAGGCCAATCTAGCAAAAGAACAATTGAATTTATTTAAAGGCCTCTCATAAATATTTAAAATTCTAATTCCAAAATAAATTCATTCATTTTAAATCAAAAATCTCATCGTAGGCAATCTTAGCAAGTTTTTTTGTTCTCTTGTTTATATCATCTTCATTCCATGAAGTACTAGTACCTAATTCGCTTAGAAAATGCTTAACTGAATGGAAATTAGATCTCTTATAATAATCCACCTTCAAACCAAGAGCTTTATTTCCACATTTACTATTGATATCAGGATGGAGAGGAATCATATTTCCAATAGTATATATAAAATCATCCTTATTCATTTGAGGCCCTATGTGTTCCAAACTCATGTTACTCATGTCAAGCTCATCGTTTCCGAGCAAATGTGATTCTAGACGCTGAAAGAAATACTGTATAGTTTTCTTCTCTTTTGTATATTCATCAGAAAAAACTAGTCTTTCAGCAAACCTATTATAAAATTCATCAAATTCAGGTCGCTTATTAATAAGTTCTTCTACTAATTGATCGATTTTTTTATGTTTCTTTTGCTTCGTTTCTGCTTTTCTTATTTCTCTTGCGAACCTTGAATATTTGCTTTCTAAGCCAGAAGCACTTGCAGAGCATACAGCCGAGAATAAAAAATGAAAATCCTCGATAGCTTTTATTGCTTTTGTTAAGTATTTTGCTGATATTTCACCTCTATAATAATTTTCAAATAAGGATAGTATGAGAGAACGTGGCGATACTATACGCATTAAGTTTAATGCTCTAAGAGATTTGTAAATTTGTTTTACGTTTTTATTATTCCAATCTTCTACATTGGGAGAAGAAATCATTTTATAATATTTCGATTGCGCAACCAAGTCTTCCAAAAAAATTTTCATATCCTGCTGCGTTCTCTGTATGTTTTTTGTAAAGGAGCGATATACTTTTGCTTCAGCTACATGTTCATATTTAGAAATCCAATAATGTCTTATGAATATTTTTGCATCGATTTGATTTTCTCTTTGATATAAATTTTTCTTCATTTTCTCCCATTGAACTTTGGCATAATCAATCGGATGTACATTTGATAGTTCTTTAAAAACTTGGTTTTTTATAAGATCTGCAGTCGATAAATCTAATCCTTTAGCATTTAGCGTTTCGAAAATACTATAAGCTTCATTCTCATCTGGCTCAATGATGTATATAGTTTTAAAAGCCAATACTTGATCTCTCACAGCTTTAATGCATTCCAGTTCTTCAACTTTGCTTTCGCTATTTTTATTAGCATTCGTAAAATAATTAACATCAGCTACAATCTCTTTTGAATAGAATTTTTTTTCAAAGAATTTGTAAGCATTCATTAAATTATTTTGTTCTATTCCTTTTGGAGCAATTTTTTCTGTTTCTCTATTTTGAATGGTTTGCTTAATGAAGTTAGATGAACGTTCATTATCCAAGCGAAAATATGGTTCTGAGTCTTTTGTAATTCCTTCTATATATGTGTAAGATCCTTTTGCTATTTTATCTTCTCCAATATGATCACAATAATGTACTAATGCGCTAAGCAATATAGTTATGGTTGTTAAACGTTGCTGGCCATCTACAATTTTTAAAACATTATCATCCTGTGCCCCCACTAAGACAAGAGAACCAATAAAGTAATCAGTCGTAGTCAACTTACCATCGACATATTTCAATCCAAGCATAATATCTTTCCACAATTCGTCAATTTCATCTATTTTCCAAGAATATTCACGCTGAAATCGAGGCACTACATACCTTTTAGGCATATTCAATACTTCTTCTATTGTTCTTTGTGTCGCATTAAAATTCATTTTTACTCCTCCTTGAATATTATTATAAAAATCAAGATGTTTAGGCTTCTTAGAGCATGTAAGCGCACTACTTAGCATATAAATTCGCATTGAACATGCCCTAAGAATTCTTTAAATTCTAAAAATGAGTTTTTACAGTTCCCAAAAAGCCCGATCCCGCATCCAAATCGGCTGCCCTGCTCCCGCCTTCACAACACTGTAATGCTTCTGCAAAGACTTAATCCGATTCATGATATTCTCTTCCTCTGCCTTACTCTGCGTGCTGAACACCATCCGAATTTCTTTTGCAGACATCTCCGATACGCTATGTACTATCCAAGTCAGAATATAATTTGCGTAATCGTTATCCGAAGTCGAGAAGTGACTTAGGAACTGCGTAGACAGAATGGTTCCCACTCCATACTCTCTTCCTTCTTTGAGAATCTTCTTAATCGAAGTAAAGTCCTTACTTAAGAAGTTATCTGCTTCATCTACTAAAACCATCTTAGTAATTTCACGATATTCTCCACGTGCTCCGCTAACGGCACTATGACCCTGCATTTGCATCTGATTATAGAAAACGTCCAGCGTGATCGATACGATCAGATTCTGAATGCTCGCATTAAATCCCGACAAGTTGATAACTGTAATTCCATCAATCATGTCGAACAACGGAATTGTTTTGCTTGCATCCGGTTCGAATACTTCCATCTCGTACAGCTCTTGCAAGGCTGCATACAGACTGTCGACTTTAGCGTCTTCTCTACCCGCATAGATGTTATACACATCGCTAAGCGTCGGTGCTGGCTGCTCCCATGTCGTAGAATCATTTTTCAGAATGCCTTTTTGGGTATAGGCATCCATAATCACCCCTTTCAAAGTGTTTACTTGAACCTGTCCAAGATTGAACGATTTGGCAATGGTATCGGTCAAAGACCCACTCGTATGCACCGGTAGTAACGGACGAATCGGTTGCGTTACATAGAGCGAGAGAGGATTGTAGGGCAGATGGTAGAGGTCGTATACTTTAGCCCCTGTCTTTTCGGTAAAGTCAGGCTTGATGTAATCGCCTTTATAGTCAAAGATCAGAATTCCGATCTTCGTGCCATTTACGTTGTCTTGACTACTCCGACTCAGCTGGGTAATTAGCGACTTCGTAAACTGCGTCTTCCCCGTTCCCATTGTGCCAATGATCCCCGTATTGGTATGCATCACTTTATCTGTCGAAGTCGGGTACCATTTGATCTCTTCCTGGGTCTGAGCATTGTGACCGAAAAGTATTTCAAGAGGGCTGCCTGAAGCGACAGTTTGCGCTTGCTCTTCCATTTCTACGACAGGTGCGTCTTCAGAGCGTAACGGAGAGATCAATTTTGGGCTCAACCCATAGTCTGCCGAAACTTCAGCTACTCGTTGAGAATTTTCTATTTCCGGTTCTTGTTCGACTCGTACTTCTTCAATTTCGGTGTCTATATTTTCTTTCGAAGAAACACTCGCTGCTTCTCCGGCTACATACAAGTTCGAAAGCAACTGATCCGCCGGAATATCTCCGTTTTCGCTCTGAATATATCGTTTAAGTTCTTCGACATCTTTAACGATAAAGTCGTAGCCGCTCTGCTCGGGATAGTTGAAGATCAGAACGTCTTCCGTTCGTTTGATCTCGGTGAAAACCAACTCTTTTTTGAATGAGATAACGGCTCCGGCTCCGATATAATCTTGAAGTACGTTAGAGATCGTATATTCATCATTGAGCAGCTTTTTCCGCAATTCGCTGTTCGTCACGTTCTCCCAATGTTGCTCCGACCAGATCGAATACAAATCCATTTTCTCTGCACTCGCAATAGCCAACTGCATGAAGAAGTTGCGATACAACTTCGCTTTGAACGGATCTTCTTCGCGATCCGTCAAGAAATCCAATAGCAGCTGATAGGTTTCTTTGACTTGCGAGATCGCTTTATCGTAAACATTCGGAGCGTTGTGCCCAATCTTCACTTCAATCGGGTAAAAGTGTACTTTCACCTCTGCTTCTTGCTGTTCGACTCCAATCAGCAGCAGATCATCGCTATAAGAGCCGAATTTCCCCAAGTTTCTGGCCGAGAAAAGTCCCTCCGATTGACGCAACCCTGTTCCGCCGGAGATTCGCAGAATTTCTTCCATGGAGATCGGAATCCAAGTGATATCCCTATGTGCGAAAGCAGCCAAAGCCAATTTCACCGCAGACAAAATGCTAATTTTCTCTCTAGGAAATTGATTTTTTTGCGCCAACAAGCGAAGCAACCAATTTCCGTTAATCGCGTTGAAGAAGTTGATGATTTGCGGCAACACTTGATCTGTAGCTTGAATCTGATGGGAGTTCAGGAACTCTTTGATCAGCTTCTGATATTGCTTCGACCTTCTAGTCACTGTAATCGCATCGAAGCCGCTTGAAGACGTGTACTGGTCGCTATAGTGAATGACCAATAAGTCCTTTTGCGCATCGTTGTTTTTGAAGAAACTCAGATCCACTTTCGGCTCGATAAAAGTTACCCAGTGCGAAGAATCGTATACGGCATCCAGCTTCTGCTTATGCTCTGCCGAGATTGCTGTCACGATATTCATGTCTTCTTGGTAGTTATCCAAGGTGCGGGCTACGCGCAGCAAAGAATTGAGCTTTGGAACGAGCAAAAGCAAAGGCGTATCGGATTCGCGATAATACTTTGTACCAAACCCCGTCTTATAATCTTCATTGATGAATACGGACGGAATGCCGGATACAAGACCGAACAGCGATACCCCGGTAATGATCTCCGAAGCATTGCTTGTCGCCACTTGTTCAATCTCGCTCATTTGATAGAACGTGATATGGCTGTATTCATATTCGGTGACCTCTTCTACGTCACGAGAATAGAACTTCACTTGATCTCGGAATATATTCAACAGCTCTTCGGAATGATACCCTTCAAGCTCCAGCTTCAAGTTGAAAATCTTCGCAATCTCTTCGGCATCCGAATACTGAGACATTTCTTCGAATACATTATTGATTCCGTTCTTCGCGTAAATATGCAATTCGATCGGCAATAGATCCGTCTTATCGATTTCACGCTTCAACTGACGCTTATAGTACTCGAACAGACCTTGAAGGATTTCTCGACAATCCCCCATATTGATCGTATTGATCTTCAATGGGGCTCGATAATCCAGATCAAACAAATAAGAGAAGTGTTCCGTGAACTCTTCGACCTTTTCTTGTACGAGCTTATTCACGAACGTTTTGGATGATTCAAATCGCGGTAAACTCTGATCGATGTACGTCGTCCATTCATAAGAATCGCTTGGCTCGATTGCCTTGTATAACGAATTATTAAAAGAAACATAAGGCAACAAATGCGTAGGTCGAAGAGAACGAAGCAATTCATCATTAATAGCTTCATTGCCGACTAGGTCGCTAAGCTGCAGCTGATATGCCAAATTGAGAGGATGTAGTGGGGTATATAACCATTCCGAATCCTTCAATCCTTTTTTGATGGTGCCTAGCAAAACGAGGTCCCGATGCGACGGCAGTAAGGATTGGCCATTCTGCAACTGCTTTAATTCATGAAGGTAGGCCTCGACATATCGTCTGGCCAGGGCCGCATAATCTTCATCCAAATAAGCCAAGCTAGGTAGCAGTTGATGATCCCGGAAGTAACGAAGCAGATCGATATAAGCTTCTTTTACCGGTTCAGGAACATGGATAGGTTCGGGAGCCAAAGTTCCGACTTCTTCAACAAAGTACAAGTGGTTCGCTTCGATCAGCTTCAGTTCCCGCTCCAAGTTCTTTTTAAATTCGCCTTGGGCGTAAGTCTCTCGGGTCCCTTGAATGATCTTCATCTTGTCGTTCTCGATTCGATAGGTGAAGTGCTCTTGCTTCTCCCGCTTCATTTTCCATACGCTGAATCCACCGATCGGGATCGGTCGCTCCACTACGTCTTGAATAGACAATGGAATTTCCGTATTCGATAGTTTGAGCACAAAATGAATAAGCTCTTCTTCGTTTGCCATGTCCGGGTTTTTGCTGACTACAAGTTCGTCCGTTTCCCCGACTTCGAATTGATTGTCTGCAAAGTCCTCCATCAGCTGAACCTTCATAACATCCGGCTGATCTTTGTTGAAGATCCATTGCTCGTCGTCCGAATTAATTAGAATGCTGGAATGTCTGGATCTCACTTTAACCAAGTTCACGGTATAAGAAGTCTGGATCGCTTGAAGCCATCTTTCTTCCGTCTCAACAACGGCGATCTTGAACTCGTACGTCTGAGACACGTCTGTTTTGTATTTCACACCGTAGAAAGTGGTTTGCCCGGGAGCATGCGTCAATTCGACTTTGATTTTCTTACCGGATGGTTCCGAGTGGATATTGTATTTAATCGTATTCTTCGTAATGAAGTCATTTTTAATGAAATCGTTGAACGGAAATTCTAAAGTAATCTTCTTGGCCTGTTGGGGATTGAAGATAATGATATTGCGCTTACGCTGCTTGCTTTTGGTCTCCCCATCAGCGCGCTCCCAATAGCTTAATCCTTCTAGAGTAAGCTTTTTGGACGGCTCAAGATATTCAAGGCCTTTACCTTCGAGCTTTTTATTATTGGAGCGTGCGACGTTGCCGAAATCCGTATCTTGCCAGTCTGATCCTGAGAGGATTCTCACGCCCTGATCGTCGAAGTAACGCTCCAAGCTGCTGTCGATCGGCCCATATTGGTGAGCCATTTCTACATTGGTGAAAAGCGCCTGATTTTGGCTCAAACGCTCTTGGATCTGTTTGTCCTTCATCGGCGTATTGAATAACTCCGAATCTTGGAATAGACCAAAATCTTTATAGTCTTTGTCTTCAAGCTTTTGATTGTTCAGAACGGTCAGAATTTTCTCATAATCAAACAAAGTGACTTGTTCATGTATGCCTTGTTGCGCTTTGTTTGCCGCCATGCTGAACTTGAGAATTTGTTTCTCCGCTTGCGATAGCGACGAACTGATCATCATTTCTTGGAGATTTCGCTCGATCGAATCGATATGAAACGGCATTCCCTCTTTGGAAAAAGAAGTCATGCCTTGTACCAGACTGTCTAAGTTGGAATTATGAATAAGCAGCATAGCTTTATCGATGAAATGCTCTTCTTGCGTGCCTACTTTATTGCGAAGTGTCGTCAAGAAATCCGGCGTGACTTCTTCCGAGTTGGACGCAATCAGAACTTTGGCTTCTGTAGCAACCAGACAAACCGATTGGTACACGCCTTCTTCGGTTTGCATATAGAAAGCCCCAGATTCAGGCAAATCATTCACTTGTTCCACTAAACTTTCGACCTGTTCCGCTCGCTCAAATTGAATATGATACTTCTCGCCAGGCTGAATGTTTGTCTCGTTAAAGAAGCTTCTGATTCGCTCAGCCAAATAATTATAAAAATGCTTTGACATATATAGCATCCCCACTATCGCTTTTTTTCTCCAGTAAGTTCAGTTTCTCAAAGTAATCCACAACTGCCGCTTGCGTGTCTCGGTCGAATTTTATTCCTCTAGCTTCAAACTCTTCGACCAACCGCTTCAGACGAATTTTGGATTCGTCCTTAATGATCATCTTCGTTAAAAAGAGCAAATAGTCGGTATCCAGAATCAACATTTTGCCCGACCGGCCGCGAGACTTCAAAAACGTCTTTTGGCAGAAATGGACAAACCATTGTTTGTAATCGTTATAAGGTTTGGAACGGGTAGTCTGATTGAATTGATAATCGATCATCCGATATAAATGACTGATTTTATTCAAGGCAGGCAGATCGTAACGGTCTGGCGTCGTCCCCATCAAGCCCCATTTACTGTCACCAGATAATTTCGTCTGATATTCTTCCGTTAATTGATCGAGTTCTTGCTCGAATTGCTCTTGTTCTTCTACCGTCATTCGCTCGATCTGAGCTGCGATTTCCAGATAGGACAGGGGCCATTGTAGAGTATCATCTTCTGGGCTGCGCTCCGCAAAATTCAACATTTTCAACAGATTAACGTGCGAGAAGAGCTTGTTTACGGATTTCTCCAAACTTCTCCATCCGTACTCGTAACTGACTCTTGTTTTGGATAACCGCTCTTCTTCTTCAAAAGTGAAATAGACCGGAATGATTTCTTGGTCGTTAGTATTGAATAAGGCTTCGTTACGAATCGCGAATTGAGTCACATAGAAGAAATAATAGTAAGAAAGGACTTTCTCTACTTGCTGAGTAAAAAGCTCTTTCTTCGTAGTAAGCCACTCGAAATCTTGAATGAACAAGTCCGAAATCTCAGGCAACATCACCGCGTAATTTTTCCCGCCTTCTTTTGCGGCAGTCAACTCCGGCAACGAACGAAACAGTAACTTACTCATCAGGTCGGCTTCGCCTTGGTCTGACGTGTCGACAGCCCAAGCTTCGCGTTGATTCCAGAGAACATTGTATAAAAAGAGCGCCAGTCTCTTATTGTCATTTTCCAGCGTATTTATGTAATACAGCGTTTGCGGATGGAACAAATACAACTGGTCATTTTCGTCCAAGAAGAGAGTCTTCATCATCTGACGAAACTCGCCGCGCTGGTTCGCTTGATTGGATTGATTAAACGTAATGGCGGCCAACGCCGTGTTCAGCAACTTTTCTGCATCTACCGCTTCCGGCAATTTCTTTTGTCCGACCAACCGCATAAACTCCCCTGTTACTTCACGGAAGTTGTACTGGGTTTCTTTGAATTTTGTCGTATACGGCAAAAACTCAAGCTCGACTCGCGGATTATGCTTGATCGAAGAATCGAACTTGAATTGCTTGCGAATTTCTTCTAAGTTCAAGTGATAGCTCATTAGATTCACGTCTCCATAAACGAATATTCGTCGAAGATCTCGTCGTATTGCAACCGGTAACGAGTCGACTTTCCGAACTGCTTGCTCTCAAAGATCATTTCGTTCTTTTGAATGCCGGTATTGTTCAGCTTATCGATAAACTCAACGAATTTAATATATTGGAATTTGTCCTTTTTATTCGGACGATACCCTTGCTTGATGCGGATCAGCAAAGCGTAAAGCGAATAGTCGATGTCGATTGCCGGGATTTCGGAATTGTCTTTGTACGTCGCTCCCTTGGTTCTAAACCGAATAGTCATCATGGATAGGAATTTGAAGAGTTCCGTATCGGGTAGCGTATTGGCTCGCTCGATATGCGCCTCAATCTCTAACTTTTGTAGTGCATAATATTGCGTTTGCGGCTGTCCGACTTGTACGTAGACCAAATCGTTGTTGGCTTCGCCATTCCACTTATAAATAGCTTCGCTGATGTCTTCTTTGTACAGACGCGCGAGCATCCGAAGTTCGTGTTTGTTCCAGTAGAATAAGTTGCGCATGAATTGCTCATACGTTTTGTCACTGAATGAATCATGCTCTTCTTTTGGAATAAAATAATACAAGTAGACAAACAATTTGATTAAGCGCTGCTTGTAGGCTTGTTCTTTATTGTCTTCGTTGCGCCAAGGAGATTGTTGGAAAAGCGATCTTGAGAAGTACGGTAAACGAGTAATGCTGATGTGGTTAGCAAAAAGCCCGGCACCTTCCCGATTCGACTTGAACTCGATCAAGTATCCGTCCAGTTTCTCGGTACGCATTCGAGTCGGATTGATATGGTCGATAGCTTGGTGGATCGCAGATGCATCGACTTTCTCGAAAATGAGGAACGGCAATAAGCAAGCGACGTAATCTTGAAAATCCTGTTCGCGTACATAGTCGACGATCTGCTTATGACTCATATTCTCCAAGACGGAAGGAACGAGCAAGTTGTATACAAAATCCAGTAAGGCACGCGTGGAAATGATCAATTTTTCTTTGACCATAACCTGAATAAGCAGCGAGATGACTTTGTCTTGAACGTCTTCGTGCTGCAACAATTCGTAATTTTGCATAATCGGATTTTGGGCTGCGATTTCTGCATCTTCCGTACGATCTCGAAGATACGCTTGATAAAACGGATTGTTTTCGGTCGGCTGCGTGATTTTTCGGAAAATTCCTTTGATATAATCCGACTTCGGTCCGTCCGCGGTAAGTTGGTACATATGATAGTCGCTAAAATTTACGTATTTGAAAATATGGTCATCCGGACTTTCGTCTTCGGCGATTACCGACTCTAGAATTTTCTTTTGGTAAACGTAGGATTTCAATCTGGAGAACGCTTTGCCTTCCTCCGAATCGATGAAGTTATTCAGCGCACCGAGGTTGATCGCCAATACGATATTTTTGGTATGGCCGGATTGAAGCTCTTCATCCGAAAAAGGTTGAAGAACCTTAGCCAGCGTTTCAATCGAGGTTCGTTTGGGCGAGAAACTCTCCGTGGCATCGTTATGTAGATAGAAGAGCGACTCATCATTTAAGAACGGATGCTTGTTTTTCAAATACGACAGGATATGCGACTTCCCGTCGCCTACCCCGCCGCAGACCAAAATCAAGCGTGCTTCCTCAGAAGTATAAGCTTCGTTGATCTGCTGTTCGAGCTCTACTTCTACTGGACGCTGAATATGCATATATTGTTTGAAATCGCTGAAGCTTTCGAGGTTTTCGACAGCTTCTTTGGATGATTGTTTGCAGCGCTTTAGGATATTAATAAGGTTAAGAGAAGGTAAGCTCATATTTGCCTCCAAATTCATATCTATTGAAATCATTATATGATAATAACAAATAAGAACATATTATTTAGCATTTAAAACTTATTTCGAATCTTGAAGACTTTGTCCAAGAAGCATTGATTCCCATAAGCTTAGCTTCCTTAAGATCCAAATTAAACGAATTCCCACATTCTATAATGTGATGAAACTCTCCTCCTTAAAAATCATCCATAATAGCTAACAACTCTGGAAAATCTTCTAACCATACAAAATCCTTCCGTCGCTCTGAGATCTTTAATCCTGAAGGGCAATCAATAATTAATTCTTTCATATTTTTAAGTTTTACTTCGGCTTTTCCATCTATTTACATACTTTCAATGGGTAGATTGGAAAATGCTGAAAAACCTTGATCTTCTATTGAGCGTATTGTCAGGTGCTTTAAAGAAATATGGCTTCTCAAAAATGCTATAATTTCTGAAATCTGTTCTCTCTATATATATTCGTGAAACTTATTCGCCTCGATTAGTAACCTGTCTTTTTTAATTTTAGGATGTCTTATATAATATTGTTCTTTTGGAATCCAGCTATTTCCCAGTGCATTTTCAAAACGGTCTAATTCATCCTTGTCTTTAATAATATAATGATTTTCAAACTTTTTATAATCAATGATGGCATTTAATACCGAATTTCCAAGCTTAAATTGAGGCGAAATCCCATGAGCCACAGGAAGGTCTGTTTTTCTTAAAATATTAAATACTTTCCCTACAACACTTGTATCAATTCGATAAACTTTTAATGTCATTACCATTCTCCAATCGAGCATTCACCTAACTATGCTCTTTGTATCAAAATTTTTAATAGTAATATCCTTGATAGAATCTTTTACTTCACTTTCTAACCACCCCGCAAACCCCTCCACCTTACAATAACTAAGGAACAACCAATCCATCGCCCGAGTCATCCCGATATAGAACAGCGAAACTTCCCGCTCCACGTTCTCCTCCAGCTTAAAAGGCATACTCTCCACGTTCACGATAAACACCGCTTTAAAGTCCAATCCTTTCGAACTGTCGATCGTCGACAACTTCACTTTATCGGCTCCACGGTCATACGCCCGTTTGGACGCCGTGTTCTCTGCGATCCAGTCGTGCGGAATCTCCAATCGATCCAACTCTTTTTGCAGCCGATCCACGTACGAATACGAGTAGTTGTTCCGCACCCGGTACAGAATCGCGATCTCGGCATAAGGCACTTTTTTCTCGTCATGCAGCTTGCGGATCGCGCGGGCGACCCAGGATGCTTCTTCATTAAAGTTGGCGCATTGCTTGATGATCGGCTCCGCGCCTTTGCGCTTGGTGCTCTGGGGCGGGATGATCTCGACGCCTTCGATGCTGCTGCCTTCTTTGACGCGATCCTTCAGGGACGAATGCGTGCGGTAGAAGTCCCAGGCAAAGCCGACGATCTGCGACGTGTTGCGGTAGTTGATGCTCAGAATCTTGGAACGTCCACGGAAGTCGAGGCCGGTGCTGGACGATAGGCTTGTTTTGCGTTTGAAAATGTTCTGGGCTTTGTCTTCCACGAGCAGCAGCGACTGGGTTTCCGGATTCAGCACTTTACTCAGCAGTTCCAGCCACGACGGTTCGAAGTCCTGGCCTTCGTCGATCAGGATCGCGTCGTATTTGGGCAGGATGGTCTCGCCGCGGTCGATTTTGGGCAGCAGGGTGTCGATCCCATCGTCCCGGATACGCAGCGCGTTCCACAGCCATTCATGGAAAGTCGCCGTTTCGATATTGTGCTTGGTGGCAGCCGAATTGCCATTCTCGTCCGTACTCATGCCGGCAAAATCGAACAGGTCTTCCGGTTCTTCCAGCATCTTCTGGATCATGCCTTTGAGCACACGGGACAGCGGAATGCCGTAGCAGAGGACGAGAATCTTCCAGTCCGGATGTTCCTTGGACAGCAGGCGGGCGCGGGCGGATAGGATGAGCGTCTTGCCGCTGCCGGCGACGCCGCGAATCAGGCGGTTCTTGTCGCCGAGCTGACGCGCGAGCGCTTCCTGATGCAGATCCATCGCCTGCAGATTGTGCAGCGACAGCAGCAGCTGATCGTCGTAGTGTGACGGCGGCTTGAACTCCGCGCTGATCCGCACCTCGGGGAACAGATGGTAGCGGATCGCTTTGACATCTTCCGCGCTCAGCAGTTGGCTGGCGTGAAAAGGAAAATGGAACATGCCCAGCATCCGCTCCAGCAGCGCCGTGCCGTCGAAGCTTTCATTTTCCGTATCGATATCGTCTCGGGTCAGCAGGAACTGGGGATCGATCACGCGGTGCAGTTGGTGCTTGACGATATGCGTTTCCCGCATCCGGGTGAACACGACGCCGAAGCCGAACCGGAATTTGAGTCTGCCGTAGTGGCTGCCGCCGACTTTGACCAGACTTTTGTCTTTTTTGAGTTTGTCCACGATGTTGAAGGCGTAGGTACGGGCTTGGTGCAGCGGATTGCTGACGGTATGCAGCTCGCCCTTGGTGTTGTAGATGCGCCATTCGTCGGGATAAAGTTCGTACAGCGTGCTCTCGGTATAATCTTTCACTTCAAGCACGAGCATGCCAAGATCCGGTCCGATCACGACATAGTCGGGACGCCGGCCGGCGATTTGGGGTTCATAGTAGACGATGTAATCGTCGGGAAGGTGTTCGCGGAGCGTGTGGAACAGCAGGCGTTCGCCTGCGGTCGCTGTACGGGGCACGGTTTCCGGGATCATATAGGCCATAAGGTGTCACTCCCTGATGAGACAGATCCCGTGAAGAGGTCCGGTGCTTCCGGAATCTGGCAAGGTAATGCGGCGGCCGAATATGTGCAGTCGGCATCGCCGGACAAGAAAAAGGGCAGATCACGATCGTGCGTGTCTAAGGTCATGGGCCGTAAGACGTTGCTTGCTATCCTCATTGTACTTGGTCTGGGCAGAAATGGGAATATTTTTCACAAAGAAATAACAATTTTGGTTTATGATTTATTGAGATAAATTCATATTCCCCCGAACTTGCAGCCGTTCCGGCGTGTCTATAGGAAGTACAATGATCTTCGTCCAAATTCATCCTAAGGAGTATACCGTTCTATGGAGAAGTTAAATCAATTCGCCTTTCTGATCGGCTGCCTGATCCTGGTCCAGCTGCTGCTCGGCATCTTTATCGTGAATGGACGTGCCGTGTTCAACGACAAGAAGCTGAAGCGGCGTTACCACTGGCTGCATACCGGACTGAGTGCGCTGCTGATCGTCCCGACGCTTCTCTTCCTCTACTATCTGCCGGAAAAGACTGCGCTGCCGTCCGCTGTCGGTATGGTGGCCTTGATCTATCTGCTGCATGCCGTGATCGATTTCAAGTATGTACGCGCAACGAGAGAGCACGTGGTATCGGGGATTATGGCCGCCATACACGCGGTGCTGGCGCTTGCGCTGTATCTGTTACGCTGAATCCGCTGCGCGAAGAGCGCAGCGGGTTCCAAGCCTTGAGAACGAGCTGGAATTTGCGCGAAACCGCCTTTTCCCGTAACCCATCCCCTTATTCCACCGTTTATAAGATAGAGGTGATTCTATGTCCAACTATTCCAACTTGATTATCCTGGTCGTGATCTTCGCAGCGCGGATCTTTTTCAACTGGCGGATCGTTCGCGGGGAAGATCGGCGGACGCTGATGGATCTGGACCGGACCGCTCCGAAGCTGCTTATGTTCGGTATCAATCTGATCCTGGCCGCAGCACTGGCGGTACTGATTATTTATGGCACCAGCCAACCGTTCTTCCTGGCCGCGGCGCTTGGTATTGTGGCCTTGTTCGGATTGTCGCAGGCGCTCCTGGAGAAGAAATATCTGCCGGCTACGCGAAGACATCTGGCGACACTCTTGTCTTATGGCGTCACGATTGTCGCAATTGCCGCTTATATGCTGCTCGTCCCGCAGGTGTGAACGCCGCAGCAGCTTGACTGATTCATCCATTTCTGCCGCACAGGGAGGTCGAACATGATGCAGGAACCTTTTATTCTTATTCTCAGCCTGCTGGCTGTTGCCGCCATGCTGCTGCGGCTGCTGATCGTGCGGGGGAAACCGACGTTTGAAGATGCCCGGACCAAACGGACTTATTATGGGCTGACGGCTGCCGCTTTTCTGCCCGGGATCGCCGTCTTCCTGCTGCTGCTCCAATCGCTGGATCGCCCGGTGTGGGTGCCGGCTCTGAGCCTGATGGCGCTGTCCATGATTCTGAATGCCCTGATCGAACGCCGATACGTCCGGGAAACGAGAGAACATCGGCCGTCGGGGATCATGGCCGTGCTGATGGTGGGTCTGGCGGCGTTCTTCTATATTGGGGATCTGCTCGGCTGAAGAAAGGAGGAACGTTCTATGAATCCGCATACCTTCCCTATTATTCTGTTGGGCAATGCCCTTCTTGTTCTGCTGGTCCATTTCGTGCTTCCCCTGTTTATCGTAACAGGACCGGATCGGCGCAAACTCGTTGATCTGCCGCGCGGCAAGGTGTATATGTACAGTCTGACGATCCTTGCGGTGGCGCTGCTGATCGGGATGGTGGTGCTCCAGCTTCCCTCTTATCGGCTTGACCTGATCGCGTTCGCTCTCCTGCTGGCGTTGGGTACGGCGATTATGCTGCTGGAGAAAAAGCTGCTGCCGGACACCCGCCGCCACCTGGTCACGCTCTGCTGGATCGGCGGTGTCTGTGTGCTGTTTGCCATTTACGGCGGGGTGACGTATTTATAACTTCGGTATAATTGACCGAATCGGTGCTATAATTCCGGCCGATCCTTCGTCTTCCTCTTAGGGGCAGACCGCCTCATTACGATTACGGAGGGAAACCGCCATGACATCCGCACGCCCCACTGCCCAACCGCCCGGCCGGGCCAAACGACTCGTTCTCCCGCTGCTGGCAGCCGTGGGAGTCGGCGCAGCGATCTTCGCCATCTTCGTTCTGCTGCCGATCTTCCGGGATATGCGGCCGCTTGTCGTCACGCTCGACAACCGCTCCGGCGCGCAGCTCCTGTCGGTTGAACTCTTCCTGGACGGTCAGGAATCGGGATATGCCTACGAGCGGAAGATCCCGAGCGGCGAGAGCCGCAGTATCCGCCCGGAGCTTGAGATGCAGGGCGCCGGCGCTCTGGTGCTTGAAGCCGTCGACAGCGAAGGCCGAACGTACCGCGACACGGTCTGCGGATACACGGAGAGTCTGAGCGGCGAATTGACGGCTGTACTCGGAGCGGACGGCCGCATGACGGTGCAGGGCGAATGCCGCTGAATCCCGCCGCTGCCGTCAAGCCGGATATACAAAGCGCTGAGCTCTTCCCTCTTCATACACAAAAGCCCGCCAACCGAGGAATCGGCAGCGGGCTTTCGTGTTTTTTATCCGGAGGATCTTAGGAGAACGTTCAGCCCAGCAGAGCCTGCGGGTTATCCGATTCGTCTTCCAACGCTTCGGCCGCCATACTGCGCAGCGCCGTCTCGTTGCGGCGGATACGGTCCAGAATATCGGAGTTCTTGCGGACCAGTTCGGTCAGCGAAGCGGAGACTTCCTGCATGGCGGCGGTGGACTGTTCGCTGATCGCGGCCAGACTCTCCGACGAGCGTTCGATCTCTTCCGACGAGACGCGGACCGTGCCGATCAGGCCGTCGTAGCGGTTCACGGACTCGCTCACTTCTTCGACGGACGAGCTGATCGAGGTGAACACGTCGCGCGTCTCTTCCACCATGTCCATACATTCCTGCATACGGACCGCGATGGTCCGCATACTGCGCTGCGTCGTATTGGAGTGGCCGCCGACCAGCGTCAGATTGCCCGAGATCTGCTCCGCCGCCTTGGCGGACAGATCGGCAAGCTTGCGGATCTCGTCGGCGACAACGGCGAAGCCCCGGCCGGATTCGCCGGCGCGCGCCGCTTCGATACTGGCGTTCAGCGACAGCAGATTGGTCTGCGACGAGATTTCCTGAATCGTGCCGATCAGCTGCGAGGACGACGAGACCTGCTCGGCCAGTCCGTTTACTTCTTCGGCGGCGGTGCGTACCTGGGCTTCGAACTCGCCGATCAGGCGGTAGAGACCGCCGACGATCTCGTCGCCGCGATGGGACGAATCCGCCGCCGTTTCGCTCTTCTCGCGCAGCTGTCCAAGCGATGCCAGCATGCCGCCGAGCTGTTCGCCGCTGACGCGGATCGACTCGGTCATGCCGGCCAGCAGTTCATTCTGCGAGACGGCCCCCTGCACCACTTCCTGAACGGCAATATTCATTTCGTCGAACGAGACGGCATTCTCCTCGCTGCCCGACGAGACGGCTTCCATATTGTCGGAGACGACCCGCACGTTTTCGCGCAGCGAAACGCTCTGGCGTTCTGTCCGTTCCAATACTTCCTGCGTACGCTGCTGCGTCTCGGCCAACTGCTGGAACATGCGGTCGGCGATGCGCTGGAAGTTGAACAGAATCACGCCGATAATCACAAAGAAGATCAGATGCGCGACCATATGGTCCCGCTCCATGCCGTAAGCGTCGCCTCTGTAGAAGTAAGCGGCAAGCAGCAGGACGGAGCCTGCAAATCCCGTATAGAGCGGAGCGCGCTGCATGTAGACGAGCGACAAGACGAGCAGCAGATAGACCGGCACGATATTGACCACGCTCGGCACGATAATGTTGGCCGCCGTGTGGGAGAGCGCGAGCATGATGATCACCGCGTAAGCGACCGCTTTGTCATGCTTGCGGCTGAAATGCAAAATGCCGACGACGATCACGCTGGCGAGATCGCCGGCGATCAGGAGATACCGGGCCGTCGCTTCCATTTCGACCGAGACGTACATCACAAGGGCCAGCAGCACGGTAATGGCCAGCGAATAGAAGACCAGCCTGTTTTTGAGCCGCAGATCTTCGCCACGCATTTGTTTCCAATCTTTCACTACGTTCACATCCCCGCGAAATTTTCTTGATCACCCGGTTTTTATCGGTAAAAAGTCCCGGTAATATTAGGCTAAAAGACTGGGTGAGTTCGGAAGTTTGCTTGCGGAAAATTCCTGCGCGGAGCGAAACGTTTAACCTTGTCAAAGCTCCCGGTTCCCGGCGGATAAAGAAAGGACCGCTTTGAAGGTCGTTGTCAGGCTGCCGAGAAATTCCTCTTCGTTACAGAAACTTGCCGGCTGCGGGAGAAATCCGTTTCGGCCGCGTGCTTTATTTCTTCACCTTGACCAGCAGGGCGTTGCTGACTTTGCGGCCCGGCTTGGTCACGTATTTGCCGTTCAGGTACAGCCCGCTCGAAGCGCCGCCATCCAGATTCATGGCCTGGTAAGCGCCGGCCTGCTTCATGATTCGCGCCAGCTGGGGCATCGAAGCGCTCGGCAGGGTAACCATGATCAGCTTGTGGTTCCGGGTGATGCCGATTGCGCTGCGTGCCGCGCGTCCGCGCAGGATCGCGGGATCGCGGAAGCCTTCCTTGACCGCATTGACCGCCACGCGTCCGTTCTTGACCAGCAGCGGTCCGGCCTGCACGGCGCCTTCGACCTGCCCCGCTTCGAAAGCTTTGCCGAACTGCAGTCCGGGAATAAGGCGCGCCAGCTGGTTCCGGTCGTAGGCGAATACGGTGAGATCGGTGCCGCCGTTGACGAATTTGACGTCGCCTTTGCTGACCAGATAGCCGTACGGCGCCCGGTAAACGGCCGAACTGTAAGCGTCGAAATAGGTGGCGTTAATGGCGGCATAAGCGCCGTTCTGTGCGGCGATCGATTTCAGATGCTGTACGGTACCCGCCCGGTGATGGGCAAAAGCGGCGTCCAGCGAGACCCGGGGATGCATCAGCTGCACGGTGACGATATGGGCCCGGAACGCGGAAGCGCCGACGTAGAACACCTGCTGCCGGTAAGTGACCGGACGATCCGTCAGCGAACCGCGTTCGATCACCGGCAGATCCAGGGTATCCTCGCCGCTCGTCATCCGCATCGAGGATGTCGATTCGTCCCATTCGACGGTCAGACCCAGATGGGAGGCCGCCAGGCCAAGCGGCACATACGTCACGCCTCCGTAAGCAAAAGGCGCCGCGTCGAGTTTTACCTTTTTGCCGTTGATCTCCGCTTTTTTGCGTCCGGTCTGAAGAAGAATCCGCTGTTTGCCTTTGATCAGTTGAAGTTTGCCCGCCGAAGTGCCGTTGATCTTCGCTCCCGCGAAATCGCTCAGCACCCGGATCGGGACGTAGATCCGTCCCGCTGCCGGGTCGGAATAGCCGAACGTTTTGGCCGCAGCGGAAGCCGCCCGGACCGCCGCTCCGGGCAGTGCACCCGTAGTGAATATGCCTGCCGTCAGCGCCGCGGCCAACAGCATTTTTAACCCTTTTCCCATGATGTGCGTATCTCCTTTGATCCGATTGAATGCGTCTTTGTTATATATCTGTATTTGGCTTGTCAAAATAAACCCCCCGCGAAAGATTGTCTGCCTCTGTTCCGGGTGAAATGAAAGTAAGGGTGTCCGCAGCCGTCTAACGGACCCCGATATTCGCCTGCGGGCGAAGATTGCGAACCCGTAAGGGCAAAGGAGGCATGCATCCGATGAATCTGCCGGAATCGGGAAGGCTTCAGCCGATCGACGTTCATCCTGTCCAAGAAAATAGACCCGAGCCGACCGGATGGGCCGCGAAACGGCGCAGCGACCGCAAAGAAGCGATCGCTGCGGGAGCCGCCGCTTTTCTGCTGACGAGCGTCCTGATGCTGATCCAGCGCAGATCCCGTCAGGAACGGACGGCGGGCCGGGAACGGTGCGCGGCCAAACTCGCCGAACTGGCGGAAGCCGCCGACCATATTGCCGCGCTGCTGCGCCGCGGGCCAAGCTCCGTGGATCACAGCGGCAGCCGGGAGCGCTATCCCGCCACGCTGCCGCTGGAGTTGGAGCGGGCCCAGCACCGGATGGCCGGTGCGTACGGCTGTTTGTACCGGATGCTCGGCGCCTCCGAGCAAAGCGGACTGCTTGCTCCGGAAAAATTTCCTTTTCTCCAGGGCATTGCCGCGCACGAACAGATGCGTACGGCCGTTTCCCAGTCGGCTGCGGACAAAGCGCGCGATGCGGCACTGAACCGGCTGCTGCCCGGATGGTCCGACCGAAGCGAAGCGCGCTTTATTCCCGACCGCGATCAGCGGGCCACGCTCGAAGAACTGGATGCGCTGTGTACGGACATCTCCGAGCTGATCCGCGGCGGCGCGGGACATCTTCCGATCGGGCTTCGTCCCGAACGCGCGATCCGCAAACTGCTGGCGGCGATTCAGAAACGCCGGCAAGAACGGCAGCACCCCGTCAGAAATCCCGGCTGATCGGCGCTGCGCACAAGCTGCAGCAGCGCCGAAGCCCTACACCCGGACTGCACACCAACAAAGCCCGACTGCGGAATCGTCTCCGCGGTCGGGCTTTACCGATTACTGCGTATTCCGTGTACGGCGCTTCGTATTCCGGGTTCGCGGCAGGATCAGCGTGCCGGCGCGAAGTCTTTTACCGGCTCCATGATCTGCTCGATTCGCGTCAGGGTCTCTTCGCTCAGCACAATGCCGGAAGCTTCCGCATTTTCGCGCACCTGCTCCGGACGGCTCGCTCCGATGATCGCCGAGCTGACGCCCGGCTGACGCAGCACCCAGGCCAGCGCCAGCTGCGACAGCTTGATCCCCTGCTGCTCCGCAAGCAAGTTCAGCTCCTGGGTCACGTTCAGCACATCGTCGCGCAGATAGCTGCCGATGACCTGATTGACCGTATCGTCCGCGCCGCGCGTTCCGGCGGCCGGCTGCTGGCCCGGCTTGTACTTGCCGGTCAGGATGCCTTGAGCCAGCGGCGAGAAGACGACCTGCCCCAGCCCGGCGGCAGCCGAAACCGGCAGCACTTCGTCTTCGATATAACGTTCGAACAGATTGTAGATCGGCTGGTTCGAAGCCAGCGGCCGCAGGTTCCGGCGCTCGGCGATGCCCGCCGCGTCCGTGATCTGCGCAGCGGTCCATTCGCTGACGCCGGCGTACAGGATCTTGCCCTGCGCCGTCAGATCGTCGAGCGCGCGCAGCGTCTCGTCGACCGGCGTCTCGCTGTCGTAACGGTGACAGAAGTAGACGTCGATATAATCCGTGCCGAGCCGCTTCAGGCTGGCTTCGCACTGCTCCATGATGTGTTTGCGGGACAGCCCGCGATCGTTGGGACCGTCGCCCATCGGGAAAAAGACTTTGGTGCTGAGCACATAGCGGGAACGCTCGTATTTGCCCAGAGCGGCTCCGATCGCTTTCTCGCCTTCGCCGCGGTTGTAGGCATTGGCCGTATCGAAGAAATTGATTCCCTGTTCAAAAGCCGCTTCGACACAGGCGTCCGCCGCTTTCTGCTCGGCAGCCGTGCCGTACGTCAGCCAGCTGCCGAGCCCGATCTCGCTGACTTTGAGGCCGGTACGCCCCAGATTCCGGTATTTCATTGCGATTCCTCCCATTCATCGTTACCTTAATCATTCTTCTAAATATTAACGATGATCCGGCCGATGCGCAACCGCTTTCTTAAACGGCGACAAGGAAGATTCGCAAGGCCGAAGACGCAGCAAAGCCGCTCCGCGAAGCGCCTGGGCATCGGGAACGGCTGGGTAGGTGCAGAAACGGCCCGGAGGCCCGGGCTGCAGTCCTTTTACTGGATCTCGTCCATGCTTTTCACGAATTCTCCGTCGAAGTTCATCTTCTCCGCGATTCCGCGGATTTGCGCGCCTGCGGCAGCGGATTTCGGTTCGATCACGTAGACTTTTTTGAATCCGACCGCCGTGTACATCTTGAAAGCCTGCTCCAGCATGCCCAGCAGGGCCGGGTCCACCTGTTCAAGCGCGGAAGTGTCCGCGACAAACGTATACTCGCTTGTCTGGGTCTGGATCTTGCCGCCTTCCTGCAGAAACGCCATTGCCAGTGCTCCCGCGTCGCTTATTTGAAAAGAGCTTCCGACAGCGGCAATAAAGAGCTTGCGGGAAGGGTCCGTTTCGATCTTGAATTTTTCGGTCATGGTTTCCTCCTGGATTCGTTCGCTTGGGGTTAATGGCCTGTCTATTCGCGAGCCTTCCCCAGTATAACAGCGACGATTGGCGAACGCCAGACTGTGCTTCGGGTACCGGGACGGTCCGAAAAACAGGCGTTCGGGAAGGAGCGAATTCGGCCGGAACCGGAGAACGCCGCCGGATCGAACCCTTCATCCGCATGCGGCTTATTCCGCGATCGGCAGTTGGGCCCCGTTTTTCACATACAGCGGGATCCGCTCAAGCGGCGCCTGGGCTTCGATCGGGGCACCTCCCCGATACACTTCTCCGCTGTAGGCGTCCGTCCACTGCGCACCTGCCGGCAGATACACGCTGCGGCTGCGCTTTCCCGCATGCAGAATCGGCGCGATCAGCAGATCGGGGCCGAGCATGAACTGATCGTCCACGTCCCAGGCCGCCGAATCGTCCGGGAAATCGTAGAACAGCGGGCGCATCGGCGGGGTGCCTTTGAGATGCGCGGCTTCCATCTGCTTGGTCAAATAAGGACGCAGGCGTTTCCGCAGCCGCATATATTCCGCAAAAATACCGTACGCTTCGTCGCCGTAGCTCCACACTTCGTTGTCCGCGCCGCTGCCCCACAGCCCGCCGCCCGGCAGGCCCGTATCCGCTTCGCGGTACGGCGAACGATCGCCGTGCAGCCGCATGACCGGACAGAAGGTGCCGTACTGGAACCAGCGGATGATACATTCCCGGAACGCCGGATCGTCCGGATTGCCGCCGTGGAACCCGCCGATATCCGTCGTCCACCACGGAATGCCCGCGATCGCCATGTTCAGCCCCGCCCGCACCTGATGGCCCAGCACTTCAAACGTCGACGCGATATCGCCGGACCACGCGAGCGCCCCGTAACGCTGGCTGCCCGCCCAGGCGCTGCGCACCAGATTGATGACGTTCTCCTGCCCTTCACCCGTCATGCCTTCATAGAAAGCGCGGCTGTACTGGCTCGGATACCAGTTGCCGACCTGCAGCGCAGGTCCCGCGTCATAGCGGTAAATGTCGTGGTCGTACACCGCGAACTCCGGCTCGGCTTCGTCCAGCCAGAACAGCCGGATGCCTTTGCCATAATAGTTACGCTTGATCTGCTCCCAAACGAACTCCCGCGCGTGCGGATGGGTGGCGTCGAAGATTTCGTTTTGTCCGAGAAACTGGAACTGCGTGCGCACGCCGCGGTCGGTGCGGACCAGATAGCCTTTTTCCACCATTTCGCCGTAGTTCACGCTCTCCGTCTGCACGGTCGGCCATACGGACACCATCAGCTCGATCCCCATCTCCCGCAGCTCGCGCACCATGCCTTCCGGGTCGGGCCAATAGGCTTCGTCAAACGTCCAGTCGCCCTGGTTCGGCCAGTGGAAAAAGTCGATCACGATCACCGAAACAGGCAGACCCCGCCGGACATGCTCGCGCGCGACGCCCAGTAGTTCTTCCTGGCTCCGGTAGCGCAGCTTGCACTGCCAGAAGCCCATCGCGTAATCCGGCATCATCGGGACTTTGCCCGTGGCGTCGGCATACGCTTCTTCGATCTGCGCCGGCGTGTCGCCCGCGACGATCCAGTAATCGAGCTGCTTGGTCGACTTGGCTGCCCATTCCGTCACGTTGACGTTGAAGCTGGCCTGCCCGATCGCCGGGTTATGCCACAGCATGCCGTACCCGCGATCCGACAGCAGGAACGGGACGCTGGTCTGGCTGTTGCGATGGGTGAGTTCGAGGCGGCAGCCTTTGAGATTGAGCAGCGACTGCTGGTACTGCCCCATTCCGAACAGCTTTTCGTCCGGATTCGATTCGAACCGCAGCGTCACTTCATAGTCGCGCGTACCCGGAATCGGCACGATGTCGCGCCCGCCGGATTTGAGCTGGTACGTTTTTTGCGTCTCTTTCAGCAGCACTTTGCCGCTCCCGTCCGTAAAGGTGATCCGGCCGCCTCGTTCGACGTCCGCCCGGATCTTCCCGTTGACGATAAACGCGCTTCGGCCGTCTTCCGCAATCGTTACGGACGCACTCGCCGAAGGTTCTCCCGCCGGCAGCAGCGCCCAGTCGTCGCCTTGCAGCTTGTCTTTGGACGCCCGCACGCGAAAAGCATTCGGTCCCCACGGTTCGATCCGCAGCGTCTCGTGGTCGTAGGTCCAGATCAGGGCTTTCTCTTGGCTGTACAGCATGAGGGTAGGGCCTCCTTTGCCCGGGTTGACCGGGGTTATCGGCTGCGCGGAAAGTCTCGGCATCTCCGGCAGCCCGGCTTCGATCACATTCGGAATATCCGCTAGGGATAGGATTGGATTATGCTGTTCCTTTGTTCGTGTGGAAGCGTTATCTTTCTTGAATACAATTATAAGCGGGAAAAAGGATTGTCCGGCAGAGCGCAGAATACGAAGATAGAGGACTGGATTACGTTTTGTTCGACTATGCGAATACAGGGTTCCCACAAGGAGGGCGTTCATGATGGCTTTATTCCCGATCCGCCGCGCGGAAGAAATTCCCAGCCGATCCGGCGGCACGACCGCGGCTTTCTCCGGTCTGGACGCTTCCGGGGCTGTCGATAAGGCCTCCCGCGATTCCGCCGCGCAGCCGGAAACTTGGCGCCGCGAGCATACGGATATCCCGGATCGCACTTTTCCGCTGAACGCGTTCCTTATCTGCGAATCGGATCCCGACATGTTCTGTATTCCGCCGCATTGGCACGAACATCTGGAGTGGATCGCCGTGACGGACGGGCGGTTCAGCGTGCAGGTCGGCAGCCAACTGCGCGAACTGTCGGCGGGCGGCTGCGCTTTCGTCAACACGAAGCAGCTGCATGCGGCGTTTCCGCTCGAAGAAGGCAGCCGACTGTATGCGCTCGTCTTCGGCGAAGCGCTGCTGCGCAATCACGCGCTCGACCATACGGAGACGCGCTACGTGCGGCCGCTGCTGGAAGGGAAGCTTGCGCTGCGTTCTTTTTACGAAAAAGAATCCGCGGAAGAGCTCCGGCTGCAGCTGCTGCGGATCGTATCCGAATACGGAGCCTGCGAGCCGGGTTACGAACTGCTGGTCAAAGCCGCGCTGCTGGCCGCGCTCGGCTTGGCGCTGCGCGGTTCGGAGACCGCCGCCCGGACGGCTTACGGCGGCGAGCCGGATACGGCGGGAGCCGGCAGCCCGGGCATCGACGCCGGCGGTCACCGGGCCGGTTCGGGCGCAGCGGCGGGACGCGTTGATCGGAGCGGCGCGGGAACGGACAGCGTCGTCTATCCCCTGCTGCTGCATCTCAGCGAACGTTTCCGCGAGCCGATCGACGTCAAGACGGCCGCGGGACTCTGCTGTGTGACGCCGACGTATTTCTGCCACGTCTTCAAGCGTTCCACCGGATGCACGCTGACGGAATACGTCAATATGCTGCGTATCCAGGAAGCCGAAGCCATGCTGCGCAGCGGCGGACACACGGTTCAGGAAATCGCGCGCAGCGTCGGATACGGAGATGCCGGATACTTTGCGCGGGTATTCCGCAAGTACAAAGGCATGCCGCCGGGGCGGTATGCGGAAGCGAATCATCGGCTGTAGGCCGCCGGGAATGCCAGAAAGGGAGCGGGCAAGAATACGCTGGAGTTTCCGGCTGTTTCGTTTTACAATACGCTAACTGAACAGCATCGGCAGGAAAAAACCGTTCCACGTATACGGCATCTTTTTCCTCCGATCCGCGGCGACGAAGAACGTCCCGCTCTTTTCCTGTTTGCCTCAGGGAACGAACCGGGAAACGCTTCTGACCGCGATGGGATTCCAGGTGATCTCGTTCGCCTACGACGACGCGGACCGGCGGCCGGATCTCTGCGTGACGCTGCTGCGGATGGTGCTGGGACGATATCAAGCGGCAGCCTACGAGTTCCGCCTTCCGCTATTCCGGCGCGGAACGGGAAACGGTACGGCTGGCCTGCACGCCGGGTCGTCCGATCCGGCCGACCGACGACGTGTGCCGGCATCTGGGCGTTGGCCACCGGACGGCGGTCTATATCCTGCGCAGCCTCTGTGAGCAAAACGTATTGTTGGGCGAGTCCGGCGCGCAAAAGTAACGGTTGTCCCGCCGTTATTCGCTTTCTTCGCGCCGAATTTGAAGCGAATATCCCGTTCATTCATGCCAAAAAGGTCCCCCTTCCACGCTGCCGTGGAGAGGGGACCTTTATAGATGTTAGTCGTTCAGCAGCGCCTGCAGTTTCTCTGCGCTGGATTTTATGCTGGATTCCGGATCGTGCCGCGGATCGGGTTCCGCAACGGCGACCGTTCGCCGTATGTCGGCATGCGGCAGCGGAAGCGCATGCCGCTCATGCTCGCGCTCTTCGCTGAGCAGAATGCGCGTGCCGTCCGGCAGGATCCCGTATTGCCGAATCCAGCCTTCTTCGCGGACGGTGACATTCCGTCCGTATGACGCTTTGCGGCGCGGCTGTAAGGCTCGGGAGAACGCTTCGGCTCCCGGCAGTTTGAAACGCAGCCCGGCAGGCTGCGGACGCTGTACCGGCTGGACGGGAGCGATACGGGAAGCTTTTTTGGTCGTGTCGATAGGCATGATGGGCATGTCGAGCTTCCTCCCTGTGGGTCTTCGTACTCAGGGAATACGAACACGCAGTTGAACTTTTTTACCGTTCCGGTCTTACAATTTGAATCCTGCGGCGGCTTCGCCCAACTGGTGGGTCAGACGCTCGATGCTCTGCACCATGTCGGCCAGGTGCCGGACCATATTGGACTGCTCCTGTACCGTCGCCGTCACTTCTTCGACGGAAGCGGATACCTGTTCGCCGGAAGCGGACAGACTCTGCGAAGCTTCCAGTACTTCATCTTTGTCGCGTTCCATCGATTTGAATTCCGACGCCATGTCGCGGATCTGACTCGTAATGGACGTCACGCTGTTCGCAATGTCTTCAAACGCCTGGCGCGTGCGATCCACATAATCGTTCTGCGTCGAAGAAATCTCGCGGATTGCGCCGACGCTCTCGTTGCTCTTATCGACCTGTTCCAGCGTCTGCCGGATGATGCCGCCGATTTCGTTCGCCTGATTGGACGACTGCTGGGCCAGTTTGCGGATTTCGTCCGCTACGACCGCGAAGCCGCGGCCGTGCTCGCCCGCTCTGGCCGCTTCGATCGAAGCGTTCAGCGCCAGCAGATTCGTCTGCGCCGAGATCTGGTTGATCGCATCCGTGATCTGTCCGATCCGCTGCGAGCTCTCCGCCAGCATCTCGGTGGTCGTCGAAATATTCTGGATTTCCTGTTCGTTTTTGGAATTGATGTCGATCAGCGTATTCACCACGACACTGCTGGCTTCGAATACGCGTCCGATCGAATCGGCGCTGCCCTGAATATTTTCCGTTTTGCGCCCCAACGATTCGATCTTGTCGCCGATTCCGTAGAAACGTCCGACGATCCGCTCGGTATCGTGCGACTGCGATTCCATCGCTTTCGCGATTTCCATGGTCGTGACGGACGTCTCGCCGATCGAACGCGCCGTATTCTGCGACGTCTGCTCGAGGTCGGCCGTGTTCGTATTCAGCACTTCGATCGAATGGTTCATCTGGCCGATCAACAGCTTGTTGCTGTCGACCATCGTATTGAAACTGTCCGCGAGATCCGCAAATTCGTTCTTGTATTTGCCTTCTGCCCGTACGGTCAGATCGCCGTCGGCCAGATGCTTGAACAAACCGGTCAGACGCGCAATCGGATTGGTGATGCTGCGTGAAATAAAGGTACCCACCGCAACGGCCAACACGACCGAAGCGAGCAGTGCAATCAGCATACTTTTCAGCAGATCGCCGAGCGGACGCTGAATATCGGCATACGAATCCTGCACGATCACGATCCAGTCGGCTACAGGGATTTTGGAGTAACGGATATACGAATCCTTGCTGTCCACGCTGCCCTGAATGATCTTCCCTTTTGTATCGGCGCCGATCAGTTTGTCAAAGCCTTCGGCTTCATACGGTTTGCCGATCAACGACGCGTCTTTGGAATTGTAGATGACCGTGCCTCCGCGGCTCGTGACGGTAATGAAGCCTTCCGCATTGATCCGGATATCCTGAAGCTTGCTTACGAAAAAGTCGGCCGCGATCGTATTGATCGACACGCCCAGCAGTTCGCCGTCGGCCGATTTGACCGGCTGGGCGAAAACGACGATCAGATTGCCCGTCGTCTTGGAGACGATCGCATCGCTGACGAACGGTGTCCCCGTTTCCGTGACTTTCTGGAAATACTCGCGGTCCGAACGGTCCCCTTTGAGCGAATCCGGGTTGCTGCTTGCGACAACCGTTCCTTTGAGATCGGCGACCATCATCGATTCGATGCCGTTCGAACCGGCTTTCGTTTCCGCGAACATCGTATTGGCCCGGTTCAGAACCTCATTGTTCGGGGCAAAGAAAGCATCGTCGGTCAGCGAACCGGACTTTCTCAGCGTCAGCAGTTCCCGCAGCGCCGGCGATACGGACAGTGCTCCGGAAATTTGGCCTTCCAGATCGACCGTCGTCGACAGACTTTCGCCGATTCGGTCCGCGTTCGCTTTCATTTCATCCGTGCTTTTCTTGGTCAGAAGCTCCGCGCCGAATATGTACATGACCGTGCTGCAAACCAGCAGCACTACAATAGTCAGCAGACTGATCAGCAGCGGAAGCTTGATTTTTAAAGAAATCCTTTTGGACCCTCCGGGCTTTTTTGTGATTTTTTCAACCTTCGTTTTCTTCAATTTAACTTCCCCTTTCTTCACTTTGACTCGATCGCAACGTCTCTAAGCCGTTTATCGGACTTTTTAGACAAAAAAATTACACATTTGTACTTGTTATCTTCCGTCTTTTTTCCAATTCCGAATTAAAGTTTATTCATCTTCCTTATTTTTGCCATTTTTTTGTGAAACTGCAGGGTTTGGACAGCGTTTTGCAATCCTTCCCCCTCTGCCGCCGTTTTTTTGTTAAACTAGACAAAGACGATCGCTTTTTATTTTGGATATGGTATGGAGGCAGACCTTTTGAATTATATTGTTCTGGATATTGAATTTAACGGCCGCAAGTTCGCAAGTCCGCACCCGATGGAAGTGATCGAGATCGGAGCTGTGCGTCTGGACGAATCGCTGCGCGATACCGATACGTTCTCGGCATTTATCAAGCCCGTTTATTTTGCCAAGCTGAATTCGTTCATCAAAAAGAAAACCGGGATTCCGCAGGAGTCGATCGACACGGCTGCCCGCTTCCCGAAAGTCATCGGCGATTTCCGTGCCTGGCTGGATGCCCAGCCGGGTCCGCTGACCTTCGTCGTTTGGGGCGGCGAAGACATCAAGCGCATTGTGCAGGACGTACGTATGCACAAGCTGGAAGAAACCTACTGGACCCAGACCCCTTCGCTCGATCTGCTCAAAGGCTTCCTGCTGACGCAGGGACTCAAGAACGATGTCAGCGTCGAAGGCGCGTTGGAAAGGCTGGAAATCGAAGCTTCGGGCGCCGCGCACCGCGCATTGGACGATGCCAAGATGACCGCCGACATTTTCCGGGCTGTCTACGACAAGCTGGACCTGACGCTGGCCAAAGAGTACAAAGACATGTTCTCCAACTCGAAAGAGCGCCGCATCGTCCGTTCGGCCGCCAAATCCCTGGCCGCTCGCCGCGCCTTGCCGACCTGGGAACTGGCGCTGAAACATTATCTGGACGGCAAGATCGCTTTCGACGATCCGCGCAAAGAAGCCGAGCTGCGCGCCTACTTCGATGCGCTGCCGGAATTCCCGATGCCGGCCCGTTCGGAAGATGCTTCCGGCGAGCCTGCTGTCGAATCCGCCGTACCCAATGGGGAGCACCCTTCGAATTCGGAGAGCGCTTCGCTGCATGAAGAGACGGGAAGCGGCCCGACCGCTTGATTCGCCTCTTTGAAGCGGACATGGACAATCAGGCATCACCAAAAAAGCCGATCCGTGCGCTTGAGCGACTCAAGCGCCGGATCGGCTTTTTTATGCAAACGAAATCTTGGAATCTGCTTACTTCTTCTTCAGCGGGTTCTGCATGAAGTGATACTGCCCGGACCCGGCCAGTTGGCTGACAATCGCCGTTCCGCCTTCGAATTCGCCGACCGTGATATCGTTCGTCTTCAGGTCGACCAACGTTCGGCCGAAGCGGTCGATCAACAGACGGCTGCCGCCTTCGCGCTGCACGAAAGCGACGCCTTCCTTGAACGCGCCGATCTCCGCTCCCTGGTCCGTAAACTGCGCCGGGATGACCAGTTTGCCTGTTGTGCCGATATATCCCCATTTGCCGCTCCGGTCGGTCGCGGTTCCGCCGACTTTGACGGCCGCCCGGCCTTCGCTGAACGGCTGACCGCCGGTGTACTGGGCTTTGACGACGATTTTGCCTTTGGCATTCACGTAGCCGTATTTGCCGTTTTGCAGGAACAAGGCCAATCCTTCGCTGAATGGCGCAGCCCCGTCGAACTGCGGCTTGATCGCCACTTTGCCTTTTTTATCGATATAGCCCCATTTGCCGTTCTTCATGACCGGAGCCAATCCTTCGCTGAACACGTTGACCATGGCATACTGCGGTTTGACGATTTCTTTGCCTTTGAGATCGATAAATCCGCCGAGATACGCCGCGCCTTTGCGCTTCCAGACGACGGCCATGCCGTCTTTGAACTCATGCACTTCGTCGTAGGCCGCGGTAAACTTAGGTTTGCCCGCCTTGTCGATATAGGTCCATTTGCCGCCGGTTTTCTTGACGGCCGCGACGCCTCCGCTGAATCCTTCGACAACGCGTTCGTACTGCGGTTTGATGACTACTTTGCCCGTTTTGTCGACAAAGCCCCACAGCTTGTTTTGTTGGACCGCCGCCAAACCTTCGCTGAACGGCTTAACCTCGCGGTATTGGGCTTTGATGATGGTTTTGCCGTTTGTGTTCGTATATCCGTAGAGCTTGCTGCCGCTGTCCCAGAACGAGACCAGCCCCTCGCTCAAGCTTCCCAGCAGGGCATAATCCGCCGGCTTCGCCGTTCCGTTCACGATGCTGACGGCGCTGTCCGCCGCGTATGTAGGTTGTCCGATCGGCGCCGCCGAGACCGATACGGTCAGAGCCAGCGCAAGCAGGATCGATGTTCGCTTTTTCAATGTCTTTTTCCCCTCTCTGATGTCCATGGCGCAAGCCTGGCATTTATTTACCCATGATGTCGGTTCAAGTCTCTGTTTTAGCCTATTTCTGGCAAAATGTAAACCTTTGATTCCGGATTTCCCGGTGATCCGCGCAAAAAAAGCCCGGTCTTCAAAAAAGAAGACCGGGCGGAGTTGATAAGATTGCAACGAAAAAGGATACGAACCTTTTTAAAGATAACCAGGAACAGCGCCGATTTGCGATTTGTCCCTTCCTTACTCCAAATCTTCCTCGGTGTATTCGTCGTATTCGCCATCCCGGAACACTTCGTCTTCGGTTGGAATGCCGTACTTCAACTGCTGTTTTTTATTGTAGCGATCCAGCACTGCGTTTATGTCCGCTTTCAAGGTGAATGTGTCTCCGTCCCCCAGCACATCCAGGTCAAACTTGGCCCCTATATATTTCAACCGGCTGCTCTTGTTCGTGCCGAGATCCACAAACGCTTTTCGCAGCTCCATCCCTTCCTTGAGGTTGTTGGCTTCCGTTGAAATCTCCTCATTGGTAATTTGTTCAAAAGAACTTCTCATACTCGAGATATCTTCTTCCGTGAGATCGAGTTTGCTCCGCCACTCTGAAGTCCCCAGCAGTTCGACCAGCTTCGGCAGGATATTCTTGACCGCGATGCGCAGGACGTCTTCCAGATTGTCTTCGGTGATTTCCAGCCGGCTCAGTGTATCGACTTTCAAGTTTCCCCGCTGGCCTTTGACATTCTTCAGGGCGATCCCTTCCAAATCTTCCGTGATGATCTTCAGGCCCTCGGTGCCCAGCTGACTGAGATTGGCGGGAGTAAGCGGAATCTTGTATCCTGTGCCGAGTTCATAATATTTGCCGCCGACTTCCGGTTCACCCATCATTACGGCGAAGTTTTCCGGGATCTTAATCCAGGCGTTGTCCTCGGTCGCCACGATGACGGACTTGATGGTGGTCGAAGAATCATCGCCGCCATCAAGCTGCAGCTTCAATTCGGCTTCCGCCCTATTCTCTTCCCGGTCGTAGGCCCCCTGAATTTCAATCGTCGCCTCTTTTCCGAGCAGCATAAATAGAGGGCTGCCATAGGAGAGGGCCGTCTCCATATCGTTGAATCCTTCTTCCGGCAGATTCACAGAGTCTTCGTCTACTCGCAGTTTCATTTTCGCCTGAAAAGCGTACGATTTTGCTTCGGCCAGATTTCGGTAAGCGCCCGGAATGGCCTGATCCACCGGAATCGGCTTCCCACATCCGCTCAGCGTTACGACCATACCCGCAGTCAACAGCAGATTCATTATTTTTTTCACCTGCAAAATCCCCTCTTTTTCTTTATTTTCGTTTTGCGTAAGCTTGAATCTGGGCATTACTGAGCTTCCCGTCTTCCGTACTGTAACGCACCAGTCTCCAATCGTATCCTGCATTTGTCTTGACCTTGCGGAGAACGGCATAACCCGGAACTTTCTCGGTCACTCTGGCCTTCTGTCCGGCTGTCCACGTATCGATCGAAGCAGCTTCATTGGAAGAATCCGTCCCGTCGTACAACCAACTATGCATGTTGAATTCCGCATAATGAAGACCATTGCCCAGATCGTACAGCTTATGAACCTGAGGAGAATAATTCATCGGGTCTCCTCCCGCTTCGATCCCTATGAAATAAAATAAATTGTTTTTGTAAAAAGCTTCGGGAAGGCCGTCCGAGTCCGCGTCGTACATACCGGGTTTCAATTTTATTCCCAAAGAGCGCATCGTGAAAGCGTCCAGTCGGGTCTTCGTGATCGGATAATAATACCAGTTGTAGGCCGGGATCAGTTTCCCCTCTTGAAAGAAATTGCCCAGTCCGCTCTCGTATCTAAAATCCTTATCCAATCCCCCTCCCCAAGTAATCCACTCTATGATCTGGTCATTCGTATAGTGATTGATATCGAATTCATTAAAGTTATTAAATTTGTACAGGGACCGGGTAAGATGATTCTTTTGCGAAACGGAAAGACCGGACACGATATTTTTAAAAGATTTGCCCGAAGTCGGATTCGGCTGCGCGATTTCTTTGATCTGCAGCGAATGGTTCTGGGCGCTTGCCGTCGGAACGAATGCCGCCAATCCAATCAGCAGACTCAAAGCGACTTTAGTTACTTTTTTCATGGTTAAAGGCTCCCCCGTTGTACAGCGTATATTTACTTCATGTCCACTAATGTCCGAAAAACGATCGATCGCCCGTACGCCAGGAAGTGCGCCTCCCTGGTTTGAAACGACGTATTTTCACGCAATTTCAATCAACAGCTAATATCCGATCGAAAAAGGGACGATATCCCCATATAGATAGAACAAGAAAATTATAAGTTAGATAGCAAGCGAATACAATTGCTTCCCCTCATATTTTTGTTGAATAACAGATTTTCGGCGGGAGTTTCACAAGGATGGAACCTAATAAAAAAGACCACGAACCCTAAGGGTTCGTGGTCTGAATTCAGATGACGCCAAGCCATAAAATCTGCCGAACCGGCATCCCGTTACTCGGCGATATTATTCAAACGGGTACTTGAGACCCCACTGCGCACGCACATTGTCCAACAGGCGCATAATGCCCATAGACTCGGCCAGCGAGATCACGCCGCTCTCGCGGCGGCCTTCCAGCAGCGCGAGGCCGACTTCTTCGGCTTCGTAGGCGTAGCCTTTGATGCCGCGATCTTCGCGGTCGTCCGTTACCGTGACCGGATCTTCGCCGTTTACATGCAGCGTCGCTTCCTTCGCGAACAGGAACTGCGGAATATGGATATAGCCCTTGGTGCCATGGATATACGCATCGTTCGGGAATTCCAGCCGCACGCCGCCGTGCAGCGAAGCGGTGCGGCCCTGACCGTAATCGAGCAAAATCGTGAAGTGCTCGTCCACGCCGGTCTCGCCGATATGGGCGGTCGTCCAGATGTTGTCCGGGTTGGGCCCGAATACCATAGAAGCGAACGAGACCGGGTAGATCCCCGCGTCCAGCAGTGCGCCTCCGCCAAGTTCCGGATTCAGCAGGCGGCCTTCCGGATTCCAGCCGGCATCGAAGCCGAATTCGGCTTTGACGATGCGCAGTTCGCCGAGACGTTCTTCGGACAGCCACTCCCGCACCTGCACAAGCGGCTTGAGGAAGCGCGACCACATGGCTTCCATCAGGAACAGCTTTTTCTCGCGCGCCGTCACGATCAGTTCTTCAAGCTCCCGGGAATTGACGGTAAACGGTTTTTCGCACAATACCGCTTTGCCTCCGTTAAGGGCGGTCAGTACGTTTTCTTTATGAAAAGGATGCGGAGTCGCCACATAAATCGCGTCCACGTCCGGATCGTTAGCCAATTCTTCGTAGCTGCCGTGCGATACCGGCGCGCCGAACTTGTCCGCGAACTTGCTGGCACTCTCGAGCGTGCGCGATCCGATCGCATACAGTTCTCCGTTCGAAGCGTGCTTCAGATCGGCCGCAAACTGCTCGGCGATCCAGCCCGTTCCCAGAATGCCCCACTTGATCTTGCCGCTTGCCGCCTCGCTCATTATGACTCCTCCTTGAGATTGAAATCGTTTTCGGCTTACTTAATGGCGCGGAAGCGCCTTATGTAAGACCTTACCCTGTAACTTTACCAGATCGGATGTCGAAAAGGTAGCGCGCCCGCAGACGACCGGCCCGTCAAAGCGGTAGATGTCCGGCTCCGCGATCCCTGCGGGAAGCCGAACGGGCAGCGCGGCATGTGCCGGGTCCGCAAATTCCGGCTCGGCTCGGCTCGGCTCGGCTCGGCTCGGCTCGGCTCGGCTCGGCTCGGCTCGGCTAACGGATTGTATATCCCTTAGAGGGCCGAATCAAGCGTTTCCGGGATTTTAACGGATTCGATATCCGTTAGCGGCTTTTTTGCCCTCTTTTTCCGTCAAAAGCAAGCCCAATTTCATTCTAAGCGTCATCTGATTCCGTTAGAATTCCCAAACCGTTCGAATCCGCTTCTAAGCGTCGCCTCGGTCCGTTAGATTTTTCAAACGCCGGAAACGGTTCCGATCGGTCGACGGGGGGATCTGCCCTGGCTGCCTGGCTGCCTGGCTGCCTGCCTGACAGCAGGCGGGCAGCCGTTCCGGATACGTCGCCCGCTGCGCAGCGGCCGCAACAGTGACGACGACAGCGCGGCGGCAGCGACAGAACCGACAGAACCGCAGCGCCATTCCATTTCCGCCGGGAAACGGCTTCCGCGCAAAAAAGCCGCTTTCGCGTTTCCTCCCGACAAGCGGAAGAATCTCGAAAGCGGCTTAAGCACCCTAACGGGAACCGGAAGTGACTTGAACACAAAACCTGGAGCGAACAGGCCAACCGTGCTTTAGCCTCTTTTTCTGCGTGTCATGACATCGAAGATAACGGCTGCGGCCAATACGCCGCCGCGGATCATGTACTGATACGAGATGCCGACGCCGAGCAGGTTCATGCCGCTCGACAGCGAAGCCATAACGACCGCGCCGATGATGGAGCCGGTGACTTTGCCGACGCCGCCGGCTGCGGATACGCCGCCGACGTAAGCGGCCGCGATCGCATCAAGCTCGAACAGCGTACCGGCCGTTGTCGTTGCCGACTGCAGACGGGCCGTGTACATAATCCCCGACAGGGCGGACAGCATCCCCATGGAACCGAAGACGATATACGTGATCTTCTTGACGTTAATCCCGGTCAGGTGCGCCGCTTCCGGGTTGCTGCCTACCGCATAGATATGACGGCCGAGTACGGTCTTGGTCGTCAGGAAGTGGTAGATCGCAACGACGAGCAGCGTAATGACGACTGTCCAGGAAAAACCGTTGTAGCCGGCCAGAATCCAGGTTACGTAAGCGATAATCGCCGATACGAAGACCAGTTTGACGGCGAAGATCTTGTTGGAAGGGACTTCGAATTTGTATTTGATCTTCTGGTTGCGTTTGGAGATTTCGGCGTACACGAAGTACAGAATCACCAGTCCGCCGAGGATCAGCGACAAGACGTTCAGCCCGGCGATATGTCCGAGCGAAGGCAGGAAGCCATTGCCGAGCGCATTGAACGTATCGTCTTTGACAATGATCGTGCCGGTCTTCTCGGTGACCTGGAGCAGGGCGCCGCGGAAGATCAGCATCGCCGCAAGCGACGAGACGAAGGCCGGAATGCCTACGGATGCGACCAGCACGCCGTTGAACATCCCGATGACGATACCGAGAATGAGGATGATCGGAATCGTGAAGTAGACGGGTACGCCGAGCTGCGACAGCATGATCGCGGCGATCGCGCCCATGAAGCCGGCGGCGAAACCGACCGACAAGTCGATATGCCGGATGACGATGACCAGCGTCATGCCGACGGCCAATACCGCAATGTATCCGGTGGCGTCGAGCAGGTTGCTGATGTTCCGCGACGAGATGAACAGTCCGTCCGTCAGGATCGTAAAGGTAAGCATGATGACGAACAAAGCGATATACATGCCGTAATCGCGGATATTCACTTTGAGCAAAGATTTGGCTTCTTGAAAGAAGTTCACGGTTTTCCCCTCCTATTGCGTGGCGAAATGCATAATTTTTTCTTGATCGGCTTCTTCGGCCGCGATTTCGCCTTTGATCCGGCCTTCGGCCATGACGTAAATGCGATCGCTCATTCCGAGAACTTCGCCGAGTTCGGACGAGATCATGATGATGCTCATGCCCTGGGCGATCAGTTTGTTCATGATCGTGTAGATTTCGAACTTGGCGCCCACGTCGATCCCCCGCGTCGGTTCGTCCAGGATCAGCAGCTGCGGGCCGACGAACAACCATTTGCCGAGCGAGACTTTCTGCTGGTTGCCGCCGCTCAGGTTGCCGACGATCTGCTCTACGGACGGGGCTTTGATGTTCATGGAACCTTTGTAATCGTTGGCGACTTTGACTTCTTCGTTGTCGTTGATGATGCCGCCCGGCGAGATTCCTTTGAGGTTGGCCGCGCTGACGTTGCTCTTGATGTCCTGGATCAGGAACAGGCCGTCGCCTTTGCGGTCTTCGGTTACGTAAGCGATGCCCGCTTTGATCGCGTCGCTCGTGTGGTTGAACTTTCTCGGTTTGCCGTCGACATACAGCTCGCCGTCCAGCTTGTAATTTCTTGGATTGCCGAAAATGCTGAGCGCGAACTCCGTACGGCCCGAGCCCATGAGGCCCGCAATACCGACGATTTCGCCTTTTTTCACATAGAGGTCGACGTTCTTGACGAGGTTGCGGCCAAGTGTCGGATCGTAAGCGGTCCAGTTCTTGACCTCGAGAATAGGGCTGCCGAACTTCTTGTCCGGGCGCTTCGGATAGATGTCTTCGATATCGCGTCCGACCATGTTCTTGATGATCGTCGCTTCGGTGATCTCGCCTTTGGCAGCGTCCAGCGTGCAGATCGTTTTGCCGTCGCGGATGACCGTCGCTTTGTCGGCGATCGCAATGACTTCCTTGAGTTTGTGCGAAATCATGATGCAGGTAATGCCCTGGCTCTTCAACTCGCGCAAAAGTTCCAAAAGGTTCTCGCTGTCGTTCTCGTTCAGCGCCGCCGTCGGTTCGTCCAGAATCAGCAGTTTGACGTTTTTGCTGAGCGCCTTGGCAATCTCGACGAGCTGCTGCTTGCCGACGCCCAGGTCGCGGATGATCGTTTCCGGATTGACGTTCAGTTTGACCTTTTGCAGCATTTTGCGCGCTTCGATGATCGTCTCGTTCCAGTCGATCACGCCGCCGCGCTTCACTTCGTTTCCCGCAAAAATGTTTTCGTACACGCTCAGGTCCGGGAACAAAGCCAGCTCCTGATAGATGATCGCGATTCCCGTCTTGACGCTGTCCGTAATCTTGCCGAACTGCTGGACCGTACCCTCGTAGACGATGTCTCCCTCGTATGTGCCGTACGGATAGACCCCGCTCAGCACCTTCATCAATGTCGATTTGCCCGCGCCGTTTTCGCCGACCAGAAAATGAATTTCGCCTTTTTTAACCTGGAAATTCACATCCGAGAGCGCTTTGACGCCCGTAAAGTTTTTGGAAATGCCGCGCATCTCCAAAATGTTGCCGTCCGGGCTTCCGGCTGTCCGGCCTTGCTTTTTGTCCAATATGTTTCCGCCCATTTCTGTCGCACCCCTTGCTGCCCGGTGTACCGGGAAAGAGGAACGGGGCATCCCCGTCCCTATCCCAGCCGGCTATTTACTGTGGTTGACCGCTCCCAAATGGGTTCGATCCTTACAGCCCCGTGAAGTCTTCCGCTTTGTAGTATTCCGAATCGATCAGTTCTTTTTGTACGTTGGCTTTGTCGACCACGATCACGTCGGTTTGTTTGGCTTTGACGTCCACGTTGCCATTGTTGTAAGAGCCTGTCGTTTCCGGGGATTTGCCGTCCAGTACTTCGACAGCCATGCCCATTGCGTCTTTAACGAGCGTACGCACGTCTTTGAATACCGTCATGGACTGCTTGCCGTCAAGGATATACTGGATCGAAGCCTGCTCGGCATCCTGGCCGGTAATGACATAGTCGGTTACGGCGCTGTCGGAACCGAATACGTCGGCGATCGAGCGTGCCGTACCGTCGTTCGGAGCGAGGATGGCGACGTCGCCTTTCATGTCGGCAGCGGCGGACGTCAGGTGAGTCTGGGCTTTGTTCTTGGCATCGTTCGGATCCCAGTTGGTCGTAACCTGGCCGATAATGCTGCTCATTTGGTCGCGGGAAAGATCTTTGGTATCTTTGAGCGCTTCCGCTTCCGGCGAGTTCGCGATCTTGAACGTTCCGTCCGCGATCTTAGGCTGCAGGACTTCCCATGCGCCCTGGAAGAACAGGAAGGCGTTGTTGTCGGTTGCAGCGCCGGCGTACAGGTACAGCGGTTGGCCGTTTCCTTTGCCGTTGTCGATCAGGTACTGCGCTTGAGCCGCGCCAACCGCAAGGCTGTCGAAAGTCACGTAGTAGTCGACAGCGTCCGTGCTTGTGATCAGACGGTCGTAAGCGATGACGGTTACGCCGTCTTTTTTGGCCGCTTCTACCGCTGCAGCAGCGGCGTCGCCGTCCTGCGGGCAGATGATCAGAACCTTGATGCCTTTGTTCAGCAGCGTTTCCACATTCTCTTTTTCTTTGGCGGAAGAGCCCTGGCTGAACAGGATTTCGGTGGTGTATTTGGTACCCGACAGCGCGTCCTTGAATCGCTGCTCGTCCTGTACCCACCTCGGCTCATCTTTCGTTGGCAGTACGATTCCGACGCTAACGCTTCCTCCGCCGCTTCCGCCGGTATTGCTGCAGGCGCTGGCAACGATCGAGAACATCATGACCGCAATGAGAAGCACAATCCCCTTAAAATGCTTTTTCAAATGAACGAACCCCTTTCGGTTTGTCTGGTGTGGTTGATTCCTTCTGGCAAGATCAAATATAGCACCGCTTCAGCTTGATGTAAGCGCTTATCGTTAGCACTCTTTTGCGACCGTCTGTACTTTTTTAAGGAGAATGGGTAAGCGTTTGCAAAAAAAGGCCGTCCTGCTGAAATTCGCTTCGCCGCGGGCACAAAAAAGAGACCTTCTCCGGCTTGGGAAAGGTCTCGGGTCGTTGGGTAGGGTAAGCGGGTCGCACCGGAGTCGAAAGCGGACAGTACTGGAGTCGAAATTGGGAGTTTGGAGCTTCCGGATGAACGTTTGAGTAAACCGGAGACCGGTTCGGCGTTTGAATTCGAGCTTGGTTCGGCTTCTAACGCAGTTTGCGGAGCGGCCTGATGCAAAATAACTGCATAGAGACCGTTATTTCCTTGTTAGCGGCTGGTTGGATCCAAATAAGTGCGCGGCCGCGGCGCTGCATCCCCGCTAAACCTTCGCCTTACTCGCCTTCATCAGTCCCATACACATCTTCCCGCGAATGAAAACCGTCGGCGATCACCGTCTCCTCCAGATTGGAGGCGTCGACGGCGACCGGCTTAAGCAGGATCGACGGCACTTCGATCTTGCCGTTGTTGACGCGGCGGGTCGCGCCGGTCGGATCGCCTTTGGCGAGCGCGACGGCCAGGCGCGCCGTCTCTTCGGCCAGCCGGCCGATCGGCTTGTAGACGGTCATCGTCTGCGTGCCGGAAGCGATCCGGCGCATCGCCGCAAGGTCCGCGTCCTGGCCCGCGACCGGAATGCGGCCTTCCAGGCCGTATTCCGCCAGCGCCTGCACCGCGCCGCCCGCCGTGGCGTCGTTGGCCGCGATCACGGCATCGATCCCGCCGGTGCCGTTGGCGTCCAGCGCCTCGCGCATATGGTCCAGTGCGTGTACGGGCTTCCAGTCTTTCGACCACTGGTCGTAGACAATCCGGATATCCCCGCGATCGATCCGCGGCTGGAGCACTTCGAACACGCCGTCTTTGAATTGATGCGCGTTATTGTCCGTATCGGCTCCGCCAATATAGACGTAATTGCCGGAAGGCACCTGTTTCGCAATCGTCTGGGCTTGGAGGCGTCCCACCTCGATATTGTCAAACGAGACGTACAGATCGACATCCGCGTTTTTGATCAGCCGGTCATAAGACAGCACTTTGATCCCCGATTTGTGCGCCTTACTAACGATGGCCGCTGTCGCTTCGGCGTTATGCGGCACGACGACAAGTACGTCGACGCCTTGGCTGATCATCGCTTCCGCCTGGGAAATCTGCCGCGCATCGTCGCCGGCAGCCGACTTGACGATCACGTCCGCCCCCAGTTCCCCGGCGGCTTCGACAAACAGGTCGCGGTCTTTCTTCCAGCGCTCCTCCAGCAGCGTATCCATGGCAAAGCCGATCGTGATCGGCTTCTCTCCGCTTACGGCATCCGGCTTGACCGCCGCTGCCGCAGCGCCTTCGCCTGAAGCAGGCGCAGCTCTGCCGGTATCGCTTGAGGTCGAGGCTGCCGGAACCGCGCTGCCGGCAGCTTCGGGCGGCGAGGGCTGTTCGCTGCCGGAACAGGCCGCAAGCGCGAGCAGCAGCGCAAGCAATGCGAGCAGAGGCAGTAGGCGAAGGCGGAGTTCGGCGGTTCTCCGCTGCCAGCCTTCTCCGCCTCTTTCAAGGCTCCGTTCGGCGGTCCCACGCCGACATTCCTCTCCGCCTTTTTCAAGGCTCCGTTCGGCGGTCCCACGCCGACATTCTTCTCCGCCTTTTTCAAGGCTCCGTTCGGCGGTCATTCTGCGCCTCCCAGGAGGGCTTTGCGGTATTCCGTCGGCGAGATATCGCACATCTTTTTGAATACTTTGCTGAAATAGTTCGGGTCGTGGTAGCCGACTTCGAACGTGATTTCTTTGAGGCTGCGGGCCGGGTCGCTCATCAGCTTCTTCGCTTTGTCGATCCGGCACTGGGTCAGAAAGTCGATATAGTTGACGCCGACCTGCTCCTTGAACAGTTTGCTGATATAAAAAGGACTCAGTTCGAACTTCTCGCCGATCGATTCGAGCGAAATGTCTTCGTGCGAACGCTCGGCGATATACTGCTTGATCCGCCGCACGGTGTCCGGCTTGATCCGGTCGAGGTGCTCCGCGTACGCCTGCTTGATCCGGTCCAGGATCGAGCCGGTCTCGGCGCGCAGCTGGCGATAATCGTGCGCCTGGAACGAGAAGGTCGGCGTATCCATGTCTACGCCCATCTCCGCGAGTACGCGCAGCGCGACCCACAGACGCTCCGATACGCGCTGCTGCGCCTGCAGGCGGTCCGCTCCTTCGCTCTCGCAGCGGCGCAGGAAATCCAGCGTTTCCGTCCGGATCCCATCCCAGTCGCCGACCCGGATCTGTTCGAAAAAGTGCTGTTCCCAGCGCTTGTCCGGATAATCCAGTACCGAATCCGAATTTCCGCTCTCCGGCTTGTCCGTATACAGGCGGTACCGCACGGGCTGCTGAGGGTCGGGTGTGGCAAGCAGCGCTTCGCGGTAGGACTGCCGCACCTGCGCCAGCGAGGCGCAGACGCTGCCCACGCCGACAAACCAGCCTTCGTGCACGTTCGAACGGGTTCTTCCGGCTTCGAGCAGCCCCCGGGCCAGTTCGGAAGCCTGGGCGCGAAAAGGCCGGCTGCGGTCGCGGAACGCGATAACCGGAATCTGCCGGCCGTACAGCGCCCCGACCCAGCCCGCGGCTTCGCGGCGCACGCGGTCGCGGATTGCGCCGTAGGCGCCTTCGGCTCCGTCGGGCACCAGCACGGACAGCGCGAAAGTCTCGCTGCCGGCATCCGCCCCGAGCCAGGCCACCAGTTCGTCCGAATGCACTTCGTGCACATGGTCGAACAGCAGCTGCGTCACGATATCCGTCTCGATGACGGGCATAACCCGCTCCAACGCGTCTTCGCGCAGACGGCTGCGTTCGCGCTCGATATTTTCCTCGCCGATCTGCTCCAGCACGCGGCCGACCGTCTTTTTGATTTCGCCCGCTTTGCTCGGTTTGAGCAGATAGTCTTTGACCCCGAGCTTGAGTGCCCGGCGTGCATAATCGAACGTATCGTAAGCCGTGACCATGACGATTTTGATCGCCGGATATTTTTTGCCGATAATCTCCGCCGCTTCCAGCCCGTCCATGCCCGGCATTTTGATATCCATCAGAATCAGCTCGGGACGGAACGATTCCGCCAGTTCCACCGCCATCTTCCCGTTTTTCGCCTGTTCGATCGTCAGTTCGGGGAAGCCTTTTTGCAATATGGCCTGCAGGCCTTCCCGGCCGACCTGTTCGTCATCCACGATCAGCAGCTTCGTCATCGTTGTCGCTTCTCCTTGTCTTCGGTAATTTGAGCAGGACCCTTACGCCCCGCCCTTCTCCGCTGTCGATTTCGATTACATCCTTGATGCCGTAGAACAATCTCAGCCGCCGGACCACGTTGCCGAAGCCGATTCCCGTGGAATGTCCTTCCGGCTGCATCTCGCGCTCTTCGAGAATGCCCGTCCTCTTCTCTTCGCTCATGCCCGGGCCGTCGTCCGCGATCGTCAGCCATACCGCGTCGCCGCCGTCCGCGATCGTTACGGTAATTGTTCCTCCGCTTTCCGACGGTTCGATCGCATGGATCACCGCATTTTCCACAATCGGCTGCAGCGTCAGACCCGGAATCTGGACGGACAGACATTTCTCGTCGATCTCCGTCACCAGATTGAGCCGATCCGTGAAGCGTGCCGACTGGATCTCCATGTATTGACGCATCACGCGAACTTCGTCGTAGAGCGTGACCGCGCGGTCGAGCCGCTTCAGATTGTAGCGCAGCAGGCCGGCGACGCTGACCAGCAGATCGCTTGTTTCTTCCGCGCCTTCCAGAAAAGCTTTCTTGGACAGCGTATCGAGAATATTGAACAGAAAATGCGGATTGATCTGGCTCTGCAAACTGCGCAGCTGGCTCTCCTGAAGCAGCAGCCGGTTCTGCTGGAGTTCGCTCTCGAGCCGCGCCTTCTTCCGGATTTCGTAGATCAGGTTGTTGATGTTGATCCGCATGCGTTCGAAAGTGGTCGCCAGAAAATGGATCTCGTCCGTCGAATTTACTACGATCTGCCGCTCGAACCGGCCTTTTGCCAACTCCTGGGCGGCTTTGGTCAGCTGCTGCACCGGCCTTGTAATACTGAGCGAGAACCAATAGGTGAACAGCAGCAGCCCGAATGTGATCGACAGCAGAATCCAGATGCCGAGCTTCTTCAGCTCCTGGGCCTGTTCGATGATACTACGGTAGAAATGCTCGTACGTGTTCAATTCGATATCGAGCAGTTGCAGCGTCATCTCCGAGATATAACGGGAGATGCGCGTCGCTTCGGCAAAGGTTCGCGTCGCTTCCTCGCTTTCCCGCTCCGATTTGAACCGGACCGAACGGTCCGTCGTTTCGAGCAGGCTGTCGATCAAATTTATGTAGCTCGTCAGCGCAAAATCGTTCTTCCCGTTGCGCAGCAGACCGACCGAACTCCTGGTATTACGCAGTTCTTCTTCGCTCCGCCGCAGACTGCTGAGATTGCCTTCGGTCGGCGTGAGCAGGTAGATGTTCAGCGAGTTTACGGTCTGCCGGCTCGCCGCCGTAACCTCGTTCATATTCAGATACCGCTGCAAAATGTCGTTGTATTGATCCTGCGTCTTCTGGTTGTAATAAGTCAGCATGATCCAGATCGCGGCCATGATAAACATGACCAGTGCCGTGAGCGTCCAGATTTTGCGTTGGATTCCGATCATGGCGCATCCTCCGTCGTCAGGACCCGGATTGCGGTCGGATAGCCTTCGGTGTCCAGCGGCACGGTCTCCCCGTCCAGCCAGCGCATCATCATGCGTACCCCCGTCTGTCCCATCTCGCCCGGCGATTGTTCCACGATGCCGTCCAGTTTGCCCTGGCGCAGCAGCGGCAGAATCTCCGGATTATCGTCGAACGAATAGAGATGGTAGGGAGCGATCTGCGAGCGCCGGCCGATCTCCTGGACCATCGCCGCCGTCAGATTGGCATCTACCGAGACGAAAGCGTTCACGCCGGGAAACCGGTTCATGACCGCCTGCGTCGCCGCAGCGACCTTCTCTTCTTCGTCGGAGGTAGTCACCTCTTCCACGCGAATATCCGGATAAGCGTCCAATACGCCGCGAACGCCTTCGACCCTCCGCTTCTGATCGTATTCTTCGCGTTCGTCGCCCATCAGCACCACGGTCCCTTTTGTCCCCATGTCCTGGACAAGCCGCTCCGCCAGCATTTTCCCGGCAGCCCGCGCATCGGAGCCGACATACGTTTTGCGCATGCTTTCGGACATCGGCACATCGCTTGCGACCGTAATGACCGGGATTCCGGAAAAAGCCGCTTTGACTTTGGTCAGATGGTCGAATTGGTCTTCGTCCATGCCCTGCACGATAATCCCGTCCACTTTGGAATCGATCGCGATCTCGAGCTGTTTGAGAAAATCTTCGCGGTCTTCCCCGTACGTCCCCCACACTTCCAGATTGGCGCCGAGGCGCAGGGCTTCTTCTTCCGCGCCTTCGCCCACCTTGTTCCAGAACGGCGTGCCGAGATCCTGCGTAATCAGTACAAGCCGGTACCGGTCCGTCTCTTGCATCTGCGTCTGCGGCACCTGCCAGGCGGACTGTACGAAACGGATCGCCGATATCATGGTAAAAAACAGAAAGACGGCGCAGATCGAACCAAGCGCCAGACTGATCGTTTTATGCAAACCGCGATCCCTCTTCCCTGATTAAGGATAATTGAAGTGTACCATTTTATTCCATAAAATTCGAAGCATCGTTTCTTCCTAAAGCCAAATCCAGTTTTTCTACTGTAGCAAATCGGCCGCTTTCTGGGTAGCACTATTTTACAGACCTGACTATAAAACAGCTTACACCTTCGTTTCGCCGGATTCGGGCACGGGTAAGGACCAGCGAAGAGCGCTTTCCCGTCCGACTCCAACTTCCAAGGAGGAATTCCAGACATGGCCAAAAAACCTCTCGGCAAAAAGCACCTCGCGGCTTCATTCGTATGCGGAGCCGTCCTGTTCTCGGGCTTGACGGCCGGAGCAGCCGGCACATCCGTTTCCGCGGTCGTCTCCAAAGTCACTTTCTTCGCGTTCGGCGAACGCCAGCAGGCGCCGGCGCCTACCGGCCATCACAACGGAACCAATCCTCCGGCGCTGAGCTACAACGGCACGACCTATGTGCCCGTGCGTGCAGTCGGCGACATGCTTGACGTTCCCGTGTACTGGGACGCGTCGAACCAAGCGGTCTCGGCCGGCTCCGCCAAGACGATCGTCAAAAACGCCGACGGCAAAACCCGCGGCAGTATCGATCTGACGGAAGAAAAAGACGGCGTACGCGTTAAAGTTAATCTGACGGGACTGCCGCCGGGCCCACACGGTATCCATATTCACCATATGCCGATCAAAGGCGGCGATTTCGCGACCGCGCTTGGCCATTTCAACCCGACCACCCACGAGCACGGACATCATAATCCCAAAGGTGCGCATGTCGGCGACTTTACCAAGAACCTGACGGTCGAAGCAAACGGCAAAGTCTCTCAGGAATTTTTCCTCGAAGGCGCGGACCTTCAGCCGGACAGCCCGATGTCTATCGCCGGCCGCTCGGTGATCATCCATGCCGGTCCGGACGATCAGAAGACCGACCCTTCCGGCGATTCGGGAGACCGGATTGCGGGCGGAAACGTGCCGAAATAAGCAGGTTTGGCAGTTTTGCGCAGACGCGCAGCCCACACAAAAACACCGAAAAGGCCGCGGCCTTTTCGGTGTTTTTGACGTATCCGTCCGAAATCCGTTCTCCCCCGCCCAGTCTCAGTACCTTCGGTCGGGATCTTCCATGCTGCTCCGCGCTGCGCCCGGATCGCCGTAACGCTGCCAGTACGCTTCCATCTCGATCAGAATGTCCGCCGCTTCGCGCCCGAAACCCTGCATGGCAAGATTGACCGGGTACGACACGAGTCCGCGGTTCGCTTTCATCAAGCCCCGGGAAACCGCGCCGCGCCGCTCGAGCCATTCGGCCGGATCGTACAGATCGACGCCGATAAACGGCTGGTTCATCAGCGCGTAAGGTTCAATCCGGCTGATCGCGCTCCAGGCCACAAATCCGGCGCCCGAAGCCGATGTATGGTCGTACAGCCCGTTCTCGTCGAGGATCAGCCCCGGCTGCCGGCTTAACGACTGTTTCACTCCCAAGACCAAGCCCGCCAATCCGAGCAGCAGCGACAGCCCCCCCATGATTCCGCCGAAGATCGAATGGTCTTCCCCCGGCCCAAAGCCGATAATCATCAGATAAAACCCAGCTATAACGAATAGCAGTCCGAACAAAGCGATTTGCAGCATTTTGCCTTTGCGGGGATAATACTCGACCGGTTTCTCGGGAACCGATCCTATTCCTTGTTGCATGTCGATCCGCCCTTTCCGGGTCATCCGCTTCTTCGGCCGCTCTTAACGGCTGTCAAGCAGCCCTTTGGCCGTCAGGAATTCCCGCGCCACTTCCGCCGCCGGACGCCCTTCCGCGTTGACCGCATAATTCATCTTCCGCATCTCGTCGTCGGTGATCTGACCGGCCAATACGTTCAGCGTGTCGGCCAGCTCCGGATGGGCTTCCAGAGTGCTCTGAAGCATAAGCGGAGCGCCCTGATAAGGCGGGAACAGTCCTTGATCGTCTTCCAGCACGGTCAAATCGTACTGCGCCAGTTCGCTGTCCGTGGAATAGGCGTCGAGCAGATCGATGTCGCCGCTCTCGATCGCCTGGTAGCGGACTTTCGGCTCCATCGTAAATACGGTGTGGAACTTGATTCCGTACCGCTCCTGAATCCCGAGATAGCCGTCTTCGCGGTCGGAAAACTCCAGCGTAAATCCGGCTTCCAGATTATTTTGCAGCGGCTTGAGATCGGAAATCGTCTTGACCTCGTACTGATCGGCCAATTTCTTCGACATGGCCAGCGCGTACGTATTATTGTAGGCCATCGGTTCGAGCATCGCCATGCCAAACTTGCTTTTCATGCCGTCCCGGGCCTGGGCATACACTTCCGCGGCATCGGTACTGACGGCGGTCGTCTTCATGAATTCGCTGATGGCCGTTCCCGTAAATTCCGGATAAATATCCACATTCCCATTTTGCAGAGCCGCGAATATGAACGAAGTCTTGCCGAGACCCGGCTTCAGTTCGACTTCAAGGTCGGTATCCTGCTCGATCAATTCTTTGTACATATGGATCAGGATTTCCGGTTCCGCCCCCAGCTTGCCCGCAATCACCAGGTCGGCTTTGCCCGATTGGCCGAGCAGCGGGATAATCAGGAAGGCGGCAATTACGACGGCGAATCCGCCCAATGCCGCAAGCGAACGCTTTAGCGACAGCTTCTCGAGGAAACGCAGCGCCGTATCGAAAATAATGGCCAATAGTGCCGCGGGTATAGCGCCGAGCAGGATCAGGTTCGTGTCGTTGCGGTCGATCCCGAGCAGGATCAGCTCGCCGAGACCGCCTCCGCCGATCAGCGCGGCCAGCGTGGCCGTCCCGATAATCAGTACGGTTGCCGTACGCAGCCCCGCCATGATGACGGGCATCGCCAGCGGCAGCTCGACACGGATCAGCCTCCGGCGGCGGTTCATGCCCATCGCGTCGGCCGCTTCGAGCAGCGATGGGTCCACTTCGCGCACGCCGGTGTACGTATTGCGTACAATCGGCAGCAGCGCATAAATAACGAGCGCGACCACGGCCGGGATACGGCCGATTCCCAGCAGCGGAATCATCAGGCCGAGCAGAGCCAGCGACGGAATCGTCTGCAGAACGGCGGTGACCCCGATCACGCCTTCCGCGGAGCGGGGACTTCTCGCCAGCAGCAGACCGAGCGGAACGGCGATCAGCGAAGCGATCAGCAGGGAAATGAACGACAGGGCGATATGTTCGCCAAGCGTCGACCAGAGCTGACCCTGGCGTTCGCCAAGCACATCGAGAAAAGTATTCATCGCTCTTCGCCCCCTTCTGCCAGTTCGCGGGCAATCCGTTTGAGCGTCCGTTCACGCTCCAGCAGTCCGATCACCACATCGCCGCTTCGCACCAGCAGCCGTTCTTCCGCCGCAAGATGCCACAGCAGATCACCGAGTTCGGTATCGGCTCCGATCGTGACCGCGCCGTCCGCCGCCAGACGGCTGTCGGGTTCGAGCGGCTCGCACAATTCTGCGGCCGTCAGGGACAAACGGGCTCCGCGCAGCGGCAGTCCGGCGTTCTCCCCGCCCAGAAACTCGCGCACGAAGTCGTTCGCGGGGCGATTCACGATCTCGTCCGGCGTGCCGATCTGTACGATCCGTCCGCCGTCCATCAGACAGATCCGATCGCCGAGCTTGAGCGCTTCCCGCATATCGTGGGTCACGAATACGATCGTCTTGCGGATGGTGCGCTGAAGTTCCAACAGATCGTTCTGCAGCTTTTCCCGCGTAACGGGATCCAGGGCGCTGAACGGCTCGTCCATCAGCAGGATATCGGGGTCGGCCGCAAGCGCGCGCACCACACCTACCCGCTGCTGCTGGCCGCCGGACAGTTCGTCCGGACGTTTGCTGCGGTATACGTCCGGGTCAAGTCCCACCTGGTGCAGCAGACGGTCTACCGTCTTGTCGATCTCTTCGCGGGGCTTCTTCATCAGCTCCGGCACGACCGCGACATTCTCCGCCACGGTCATATGGGGAAACAGGGCGATCTGCTGCAGCACATACCCGATATTCCAGCGCAGTTCGTTCGGCTTGTATCCGCCGATCGGACGGCCGTCGATACCGATCCGCCCTCCGCTCGCTTCGATCAAACGGTTGATCATCTTGAGCACCGTCGTTTTGCCGCAGCCGCTTGGGCCGATCAGAACGAAAAATTCGCCTTTTTGGACTTCAAAAGACAATCCGGCGGCAGCCGTACGCCCGTCGTCATAAATTTTGGTTACTTCTTCAAATAGGATCATAGTGTTCTCCCGGGTTGATTGTCATGGAATTCGGCCGATCGAGCAGGCAGGCTGCTCTTGTATCAATACCCGATTGAAGATGCTTGGTATCACGCCAAGACAAAAAAAGACTCCGGAAAACATCCTCCGAAGTCTGAACGCTGAAGTCCGATCCTGCCGGCTCTGCGCTCCGGCGTCAAACCGTGCGCCGGCGGGCGGAATCGGGTTCATGCCGGGCCGCTCATTATCGCCTTTTTAAGGCAGCAGATCCACCGCATCCTGCGGCACGAACAGTTTCACGCCGTTGTCGATCACGTTTCCTTTGAGCTGTACGCTTTTGCCGTTAAGTTCCGCCGTACTCTTGAACACCGGCAGGCGCAGCGTGTCTTTGCCTTTGGTCACGACCAGCACCGGATTGGCTTTGTCCGCGCTGTCGATTTTCCACTGTGCGCCTTTGGCTTTGAACGCTTCTTCGGCCGGTACGAACAGCTGCTTCGAGACTTCGGAGAGATTGAGACCCAGCGCCGAAGCCATGGCCCGTGCAATGTCCGTGTTCTCCAGCAGCCCGCTCAGCTTGCGGCCGTCCGGCGCGTAGGAATACAAGACCACATCGCCGCCCGTATGGCCGCCCGATGTCCAGCCGATATGCGCGCGTTCGCTGATCATCGGTCCGATGACCGAGTTCAATTTGCCTTTTTCCGCCCGGCGGATCGCTTCGACTTCCTTGTTGCTCAGATCGTTGATGCCGTAGTATTGGGCCATCACCTGTTTGATATTGCTGTTGGTCCGCGGATTGGCAAGCTTGCTTTCGACGCCTTCGCCCGTCAGCTTCGCTTTGAGCAGCGGCGCGGTGAACGTGGCAAGCGGCTCTTTGTCATACGTGCCCGTCGTTGCGCGGTCGCCGATCGAGATGCCGCCGTTGCCGTGGTCCGTAACCGCGATCACCATCGTATTGCCGTCTTTTTTGGCAAACTCAAGCGCTTCGCCTACGGCTTTGTCGAAAGCATTCACGTCGCTGATGATGCCGATCGGATCGTTCGCGTGGGCCGCCCAGTCGACCTTGCTGCCTTCGACCATGAGGAAGAATCCGTCTTCGCTGCGGTCCAGTACATCGATCGCTTTGGACGTCATCTCGGCAAGACTCGGCTGTTTGGCCGGATCGCGATCCATGTCGTAGCTCATCGCGGTCTCCGCGAACATGCCCCACAATTTGTCGGATCCGGATTTTTTCATGCCTGCCGTATCGTTTACCAGGTCGTAACCCCGGTCGCGAATAACCTGCTGCAGATTTTCTCCGTCTTTGCGGCCGGCCGGCGTGAAGTATTTCGCGCCGCCGCCGAGCACCACATCGATATCCGCGTAGACCTGCTGTTCGCTCAGCGCATCATAGTTGCTGCGATCCGGATAATGGGCGCTGAATGCCGCCGGCGTGGCGTGCATGATTTCCGAAGTGGCTACGATCCCTGTGGATTTGCCGGACAGACGCGCCGCTTCCAGCACGTTCGCGACCGGCTTCTTGGCGTCGCCGTTTGCAATCGGATCGAGGCCCGGCATCGTGTTGCGGTCCGGCAGTACGCCTACATAACCGGTATGCGATTTGTAGCCGGTCGCAAAAGCCGTGCCCGCCGGCGCCGAGTCCGCGATTGCGGCATCGGCCGAATAGGTCCGCACCAGTCCGCTGGCCATTTCGTCCATGGCCAGCGGCTTGCCGCCGTTGTACCAGCGGGTCAGTGTCGTGCCGTCCATGCCCATACCGTCCGGAATCAAGAGAATTACGTTCTGCGCCTGAATTTCGGGCTGATCGGCCGCCGACGCCGCCTGGGCTCCGGTTCCGAGAAGCATGGCCGCCGACAGGGCTCCCGCCATCCAAGCCGCCTTGCTTTTTCCGCGTGCAGGTCCAACCTTTTGCAAATCAATCCGCTCCTTCTGTATGGGGTTTCAAACCTTTTCCAGTGTAGGAAAGAAACATTCGCCCCGTATTAAGAAAGATTACGATTTATGTAAAAAGCCCCTCCTTGTCTGCCGCCCCGCAGGCTGCAAAGTTGAAACCGGAACGCCGGAATCGCATAATGGTAAAGAGGACTGCCGCCGCTGCGGCGGCAGATCCCGATACCGAATTTTCAGGATCGATATAGATGGAGGGTCACATGAATCAGTCTAAGCTCATCGCCGTCATCGGCGGAACGGGCAGCGTGGGACGCTATGTCGTCAGCTGTGCGCTGCAGCAGGGCTACCGGGTGCGGATGCTTGTCCGGAACGTGCGAAGCATGCAGCTTCCGCCGGAAATGGCCGCGAGACTCTCCGTTGTGCAGGGAGACGTCACGCGTTTCGATTCGCTGCGCGAACTGCTGGCCGGCTGCTCCGCCGTCATCAATACGTTCGGCAGACCGCCGGAGGAAGAACCGCTTTACAGCACGGTGACCTGCCGTGTGATCGAAGAGATGGAACGGGCCGGCGTAAGGCGCTATATCGGCGTAACCGGACTGTCGCTCAAAGTTCAGGGCGAGCGCAAGTCGTTTGGAGGCCGCGTCGTCTCCCGCATGCTGCGTTCGCTTCATCCGCAGTTCGCTTCCGACCGGCTGCGGGAACTGAACGTGCTTCAGCACAGTTCCGTGGAATGGACGCTGGTGCGCCTGCCGGTCGTCAAGGAAGGCCAGGGCGGATGCGCGGTCAAAGCCGATCCCGAACGGATGACGGGCAACCGCATCTACAACGGGGACGTTGCGCGCTTTCTGGTCGACCAGGTCGGCAAACCCGATTTTGTCCGGCGCTGTCCGTTTATCGGCAGCTGACCGGCATTTTATCCCTAAAAGGAGGATCGACGTTATGGACTTTGTGGCCATCGACTTTGAAACGGCCAATGCCAAACGGGCAAGCGTCTGCGCGGTAGGTCTTGTCGACGTGCGCGGCGGACAAATTGTCGACGAATATTATACGCTCGTCAATCCGCACGACGACTTCGATTACTTCTGCATCGCGGTACACGGCATCACGCCGGACCAGGTCGTCAACTCGCCGTCTTTTGCCGATATTTGGCCGGAACTGCGGCGGCGGATCGAAGATCGCGTGCTGGTCGCGCACAACGCTTCGTTCGATATGAGCGTACTGCGGCGCAGCGCCGTGACTCACGGACTGGAAATGCCGCATATCCGCTACATGTGCTCGTGCCTGCTGGCGCGCAGAATCTGGCCGGATATGCCCAACCATAAGCTGAATACGGTCACCCGCGAACTGGGCTTGAATGCGTTCAAGCATCACGACGCGCTGGAAGACGCGCGGGCGGCCGCCCGTATCTTTCTTCGCTGCTTGGAAGAAGGCAAAGCATCGGACTGCGGGGGTCTGGCCGAACGCTACGGCTACCGGCTGGGCCAGATGCTCGACAGCGGCGAGCATCTCACCTTTTCTTCGGGTACCAAAGGCGGACGGAGCCGAAAAGCAGCGGCTTCCGCCGCGCGGGGAACGGGAAGCGTACCGGCCGCCGGGAAGACCGGCGGTTCCGCGGCCGGCAGCATCGTACCCGGCCGGGCTGCGAAGAGCAAAGCCGCGCCTCCGGCGCCGAATACGGCGGCCGACCGCGGCAATCCGCTCTACGGCAAGCGGATTGTGTTCTCGGGGCGCCTGAGCGGCATGAAACGCGAAGAAGCCCAGCGCACAGCCGCCGGACTGGGCGCGCTGTGCGCCGAATCGGTCGAATGGAAGACCGATTATGTGGTGGTCGGACGCAGCGACTATGCGAAATACGCCGCAGGCGGGTACATGAGCGGCAAGACGCAGTCGGCCGCGCGGCTTGCGGCGGGCGGCAGCGGCGTCCGGATCCTGTCGGAAGACGAATTTGCCGTCCGGCTGCGGGAAGCGGCGGAAGGCCAAGCGGCAGGCGGCCGCAGCGGAGAACCTGCGGATGGATAAGCGGAAGCTCCAGCTTCGCCTGCAGCAGAAAATGATGTTCGATGTGCTGTTTGTCGCCTTGGCGATTGCCGCCATCTTCTACTTTGAATTGTATACGCTGCCCGGCATTCTGCTGCCTGTTCTGCTGGCTGCGCTGCGCGGGTATACGTTCGTGCTGCATATGCGGCATTTCCGCCGCTTGTCGAAGGAGCTGAAGAGCGAACAGCCGAAGAGCAGGCTGTACGACCGGGAAGAAGAACCGTAAGCTCGCGTGATCGTCTATCGCAGACAGTTCCGCGGTTGGACAGGGTCGTACCCACCAAATACGATATAAGCACGGCCGAAAGCGAGGCCTCTCCCTGCGGAGAGGCCTCGCTTTCTTGTGCGATGCGCCCGGCCTATTGTTCCGGCGGCGCGCAAACTTTCCGCCTAATCCCGTGTGCCGTACACAAAACGCTCGACCGCAAGCGTGTTTTCTTCCAGCGTCGAAGCGGAGTTGTCGAAATAGAGAACCGAATCGCCCGGCAGGTCCCACTCCACATCGGTCCGTTCCATGCGCTTCACGAACAGGTCCCAGTTCGCCAGCTTCCACTCGTCGGCTTTGTGGCCGCGTTCTTCGATACGCTTCTTGTACTGCGTCATATCGGCGAGATAGACGTACACGACTTTGACTTCGACGTCGTTTACGGTGGCGCCGATCTTCGCCAGTTCTTCGTGAATCCAGTTCGCATTCCGGATCTCGCTGGTGAACGGACCTACCGCGAACACGTCGGCATTCAGCTCCAGATTCTCCCGCGCCACATCCATGGTCATTTCATAGCCCAGATCCCTGCACAATTCTTTGTAAGCCGCCGAATCGCGGTCGTCGGGATCGTGGCCCGCAATCCGCATAATCTTCTCGCTTGCCCGGCGGGACACGGTATCCATATCAAGGAAGACCGCATGATGCTTGTCGGTGATTCCTTTTGCCAGCGTGGTCTTGCCGCTCCCGGCGCCTCCTACGAAAAATACAAGTTTACGCATTTCGTTCTCCCTTCGATATTCGGTTTCTTTTTGATTGTTTGCTTTCATTTTAACACTTTCATTTTAACATACTCGTATGCAAAGAAATCCGCAAATCTTCACTCAAAAAAGAGGAGCCTTGAAAGGCTCCTCCTGGCTGTCGAGAAAGTCCTATTCGTTTTATAAGTTCGTCAGCTGCGGGAGAAATTCGTTCCGGTCGCGTGTTGAAATCGAGAAGAAGATTAAATTTCAGCAGAATTTTCTCGATTTCAAAGGCGAACACTATCGTTCCTACACTGAATTTCTCCCTCCGCCTCCTCACTTTGTTCAGAATACGACTTTCTCGACACGTTGGAGGAGCCTTGAAAGGCTCCTCTTTCGAATTTTGACCGAAAATTTCTTAATTAATCGCCTATAGCGTGCTCACTACGGTAATCACCTGGGTATCCGATACGTTCGAATTACCGACCGACGTCGCCGTGACCGTCACCGTGCCTGCGGTTTGGCCGGTCAGTACGCCGGTTTCCGCATCGATCGTGGCCGTTCCCGTTCCGGCAGCGACCGCCCAGGTTACTTCTTGATTCGATCCGTTTGGCGTGACCTCTGCCTCAAGCGCCAGCGTCGCGTTTTCCGCTACCGTATCGCCGTTCGGCGTCGAGATCGTCACGGCCGTGA
>NZ_JABJVN010000001.1:1020354-1356774 GCF_013618475.1 Saccharibacillus deserti | reverse complement strand
TCAGAAGAAATTCAAAAAGAAAACTATTTAAGGATTAATAACACGTATTTGAGTGCCGAAGAAGTTGCAAAGCAAATCAAAGTCAATTTCAATTTGTAAACAACTTCATGTAAGTAATTCGAAGAAGCTGCTGACATCCTATAACATAATATTCACGCTGCGGACATTCGTCCTTGATCCGACATGCGTCGGATACCCGGCATTGCCGGGTCGTGAACACAGGAACGTTATTAGAAAGAATTCCTCCAAAGACTTGTAAGTATTTCAATCGCAACGTCCTGTTGCTTGATGGAATAAATGAGAGTTTGAATTTTATTAAAAGGGGGAAAGTTTGATGTTAAATCGTGTCATTCAACAGTTAGGATTACAGGTGGTATCAATTAATGAGGTTGAAGACTCCCATAGTTCAACAGTTTATAAATGTACTTTATCCAATAGTGCAAATGTTTTTTTGAAAATTCCTTTTTCAAAATTGAAGTATCAGCGAGAGTTAGAATCCTATGAAATTTTAAAAGGAAATGTTTCCATCCCTGTAATGTTGGATTATTGGTCAGGTGATGAGGAGTGTCCTGGTGCTTTTTTATTGTCTGAATTAAAAGGAAAACCATTAACATCTAAGGCTACACCAACAGTTGCATACCAAGTTGGAGTTCTTCATGCTGAAATGCATTCTACTCGTCCTCCAGATAATCAAGTATTAACAGGTATACAAAATGAATTTCCGAATTGGTCTAATTTTATTGAACGTCAGTTTTATAGTGTTGCTGAAGATGTAAAGGACATATTAGATGAACGGTTATATATAAAAGCCATTGAAAAATATGAAAAGATGAAGAAACAGCTACCGCCCCCAGATGGACCAAGCTTCGTACATATGGATTTTCGTCCTGCAAATATAATTGTTGATAATGAAGAAGTTTCAGGAATAATAGATTTTGAAAGTGTAAAGTTTGGTTCAACAGAAATCGACTTCACTAAAGTGTATCGTGATTTTCTAAGTGTTGATGTTAGCTTGTATAATGCATTTCAAGAAGGTTATAACAGTATCAGACCATTAATTGATTTAGAAAATGTTTTGCCTTTCTACAGTTTTACTGATGCCTTTATTAGTATTGGATGGTGTAATCGTCGGGGCATTGAAAAAAATGCTATATTTCTAGAAGAAAATTTAGAGAGATTAAAAAAACGGTTGTTATAAAATAAAAGTGATTTAAAGGTTAACGTAGATTGAATTAGCGGAGACGTTAGTTCAATTATTATAAAAAATATTTTGCGGGCCGACGTCCTGTCTCAATTCGAAGAAGCGGAGGAATTCCATCAGATAACAAAGCATGCACGCGGCGGTCCAGCTAGCTGTCCCTTGGTCGCCAGAAGCATTTGAAGATTATTCACTACGGTGCTAATTCAGTAGCATGGAAGCGGACTCAGGCGACAACCCTGCACCACCCAACCGCGTCGCGGTCGGTCGCTTCGTTCCCTTAGGGTGGTGAGGGTTCGTGAATACAGGAACGTTATATGAAATCGACTAGAATGGTGAAAGGGAAGTCAATGAAGATTATAAGATCAAAGGAAGAGCTAGAAGGAAGCTGTTACATCGAAGTCTTACCCGGAAAATATTTTGGAGAATGTTGGAGTGAAAAATCGATTTTCTTTACTGAAGAAGTATTTGGTTTTATAGAAAAATCAATTGATAATGAATTTCCTGAATATGATCATTATGCGTTTAATAAAATCGGTCGAGAAACTTGGTTTAAAATCCTTGATAGATTAGATATGTTAATCAATTTTATTGATGAAGATGTAACAATTGATCAACTAAAAATGAATGTATATTTCATCTTTGCCGATACTGAACAAGAATTTCAACAAGATTTTAATAATAATATTTTGAAAGTAAGGGAAATAGCTAAAGAATTTCAAATATGGATTAAAGAACAATTGGAAACCTACGAATATATTTCAGTTCTAGGCATCTAGCTACTCAAAGAAGCCGTCGATATCACATAACATCATATTCACGCTGCGGGCATACGTCCTTGGCCCGGCATACGCCGGACACCCGATATGCGTCGAGTCGTGAATACAGGAACGTTAAGTGAAATTCCAGTGAGAGTTGTAGACTTGCAGAATGGTATAATATAACCATCCAAAGACAGGAGGGATAATAATGAAATGGCAAGAAGTTCAACAGATTTTCCCCAATCAATTTGTGAAGTTCGAAGTGCTTCATTCGGAAGAAACAGACAATCAGGAAATCATTGATGATGTGGCTGTGATCGGTCCTGTCAGTGATGAAGAAGCAACCCGAGAGTTATTGAATAGTCGTGATAAGACCTTGGTTTATCATACTTCTAAAGATCAAGTTGTTGTGAAGGTACGAAAAAACATAGGGTTAAGGAGAAATCTTTAAATGAACATTGAATATAGAGATGGACTGTTATTTACAGAAATAACGGTCCATTTTAATAAGCAGAAGAAAATCATATCGAACATTGTGATTGATACCGGAGCCAGTCATAGTTTGATTTCACAAGATGAAGTAGATGAGATTGGAATTCAAGTTGGAATCGAAGATGAGATCATCACTAGTTATGGAATTGGAGGCAAAGAGCATGCCTTCAGTAAGCGTATCGACGGTATTCAAGTAGGAGATTTCATTTTAAAAGATATATACATAGATTTCACTTCATTCAAATATCACAATATTCATGGACTTTTGGGACTAGATGTACTGATCGAAGGGGAATTCAATGTAGACCTTAAAGAACTTAAACTGCTTCGTTCATAAGAAAGAGATTTCAAGAAATTGAGTAAGCGGTTCAAAGAAGAATGGAACTTCACTTAACATAATATTCACGCTGCGGACATTCGTCCTTGATCCGGCATTCGCCGGATACTCGACATACGTCGAGTCGTCAATACAGGAACGTTATGTGACATACCGGAAACCATTTATTTAAGAGGGTGAAACCATGCAGCAAGTCGATCTAACCCAAACCCTTGAAGAGCTTGAAGGTGAATGTTGGGATGAACCGAATTTTGCTTCCTCATTAGTGATCCAAGTCCATCAATTAAGGAAGAAACCTCTTTGTGAATGGAACAATGAAGATTTAAGGATTTTGATCGGGCAACAAATGAATCTAGATTGGCTTTTGCCATTAGCCCTAGAGCGACTAATACAGAATCCATTTACATCAGGAGATTTATATATCGGAGATTTATTTTGTTCCGTACTCCAGATTGATCAAGCCTATTGGGAAGAACATAAAGAATTAAAGAACGACTTGGATGAAGTGATTAGAACCTATGAAGACGTAAGAAAGACATTAGAAAAGCAGATAAGTACATACAGAAGCGATTTGTAAGTCGATTTAAGGAGCCCGGTACATCACATAACATCATATTCACGCTGCGGGCATGCGCCCTTGGTCCGGCAATCGCCGGACACCCGACATGCGTCGGCTCGTAAATGCAGGAGCATTAAATGAAAGGGAAGCAAAAAGATAAATAAGGAGATATCCAATGGACGTGGAGATAGGAAGAATTAGTAAAGATCAAAAGGATAAATTTTTAAATCTATATAATCTTTATTTGTATGATTTATCGCAATATACAGGTGAAGATCCTCAAGAAAATGGACAATTTGATCCAACAAATACTTATCTATATCTTGAGAGGGATGAATTGTATCCATTTTTCATCAAGTATGAGGAAAAGACAGTTGGATTTATATTAGTCTGTTCTCCTCCGTTTGTTGCTGGAGGAGTTGATTATACTATACAAGAGTTGTTTTTACTAAGAAAGTATAGAGGCCTGAACATTGCATCTAAAGGTGTAGCTAAAGTATTAGGCCAGTTTAAAGGAAAAATTAGTATTAGTCAGCTTGAAGCGAACAAACCGGCTGTGTATTTTTGGAGAAAATATTATCGAGAACACAATCTGAAATATACGGAAGATCAAGAGTGTATTGAGATTAATGGACTAGAAGGACTACATAAAGTAATAACTCAAACGATTGAAATTCCAAAAACGGGCTAGAGTAGTTCGGAGAAGGCTTCCCCTTCATATAACACCGCATTCACGCGTCGGGCTGCCCCTTCGGTCGCAGACGTGGGTTCGAAGAAGTGGATGCTGCGACAACTCCCTATGGGAGTTCGTGAATGCGAGAAACGTCATAAGAAATCAGCGCAAAAACTCAAAACCTACAAGCATCTACTTTCAAGCAACAAAAAAGGATAAGTACCATAGGAAACCCATTTTATCTAAATAGGAGGTTGTGTAAATGGCATTTCCAACACACATTGTATCGGCCGGCGGAATTGTTGAAGACGAGAAGGGAAACATCCTGTTAGTCAAAGCTCATGACGATGGTTGGGTTTATCCTGGCGGGATAATTGAAGTTGGCGAGAACTTGATTGATGGCGTAATTCGTGAAATCAAAGAGGAAAGTGGAATAGATGCTACTGTTAGCCATTTAATTAGTGTTGTGTCAAACACAGCGATACATAAATGGTACGACGGTGTGACTGATGTCCCAACAAAAGTAATGTTTGACTTCGCATGCAAATCTTTAGGTGGTGAGTTATCTACGTCTGAAGAAACAAGCGATTGCAGGTGGGTTCCAAAAGAAAATGTGCTAGATATGATTACTTTGCCTGCAATCCGTATGCGTTATGAAGCCTATTTGAACTTTAACGGGTCTGTAAACTATATCGAATACGTTACTGCGACTACGTCAGAATGTAATATCAAACTCCAGAAGTATGTTTAGTTGCACGAGACGTGAAATGTATATGTGTCTCGAAGAAGGAGCTGACATCTTAAAACATAATATTCAGGCTGCGGGCATACGCCTTTGGTCCGGCATTCGCCGGACACCCAGCATGCGCTGGGTCGTGAATACAGGAACGTTACCTGAAAGATCGGTAAACCTTTAGAAGTAACAGAGCAAAGGATGAAAAAAATGAATGAAGTTTATTTTTTAAGACACTATATATCGACGCTTAAATATCGGAGTTCAAAAGCGATTTTGAATACACCAATAAATTATTACAATTTTGATATAGGAAGTGGAGTCAGAACACCTATAGAGATTTTGAAACACATGTCGGATGTCATTAGATATGCTCAAACCGTATTTGATGATCGAATACAAATGGTCGTACAAATAAGTACCTGGGATGACGAAGTTAATACATTCTTTAAGGAACTTTCCAAACTGGATGAATTAATTGAAACAATAGGGATACCTCAAAGAGAAAGAATTATTGAACAACTTATACAAGGGCCTTTATCAGACGTTATGACGCATGTCGGACAATTATCAATGTTAAGAAGGATGGCTGGAGAACCGATACCAAGAGAGAATTTTTTTAAGGCTGAAATCAGAGTTGAATAAATAAGAGATTGTATGACAACTCGAAAAGGATCCTTCAGATAACCCTATATTCACGCTGTGGACATTCGTCCTGGGTCCGGCATTCGCCGGAAACCCGACATGCGTCGGGTCGTGAATACAAGATAATTAAAACACAAAATAGAATGAGGCGAATTCATGAAAAGAATGATATTGATTTGTTTTATTACAGCTGCTTGTATGCTATCTGCTACAGCATGTCAATCAAAAAAAATACCAGATAAAAGTGATAATAAAACGGAAATAACAGAAGTTGAACAGAGCATCAATGAAAATTTAGATATTATTACATCGAACAAAGACACTTCATTTTCAAGTAATCCCAGTGACTATATAAATGCAAATAGAAAGCTTTACGAAGAGATAATAAATACTGGAGATAAAGGATTTGAATTTTATTTAAAGAGCTTAAGCAAAGTCCTAATGATGGACTGAAGGAATGGATAATGGCTAAAGCAGGGGAAGACATTTTAAAAGGGAAAAAGCCGAATATTCAATGGACAAGCGGGAAGGACTGGTTACAAAAATATGAAAAGATAAGAAACTGATTGATTTCGCAACTCAAAAAGGGCTGCCCCATCTGATAACATCATATTCACGCTGCGGGCATACGCCCTTGATCCGGCATTTGCCAAATAGTGAATACAGGAAAGTTATCGGAAATAACATGCGGTAAGAATTAAAGCGGAGGATTACGAAATGAATTTTACTATCTTATATTTATGATTTTTCGGAATTCCTCAACTTTGATGTAGAAGAGAATAGGAAGTACAGTCCTTACCCTTTGGATGATTATTTTAAAAAAGGAAACGACCGACATCAAGGGCCGTGGGAAGTGCATCAAATTGAGAGTAATCCAGGAACACGGATATTTTGGAAAAGAGTGATCAATGAATACACGAAAGGTCAATTTGAAGAGCGGATAGAAAACGGAAAAACCATGCAAACGTTTATCAGCTAATTCAAGAAGACGTGTTACATTAGACAATCTAATACCCATGCAGCGTACATTTTTTCTTAGTCTGGCAGGCGTCGATCCGTGGGAAAAGAAGTTAAAAAGCAGATGGACAAATGGCTTGCAAGAAAATGGGGAAACGTTTAAACCATACCGGTTACAAAACTCTTAAGGAAGGATGGGGATCTCCATGAGCCGTTTGCTGCTAACCTGCTGCGGTTTTTGTACGGAAGACATTAGACATCAATTTCTGGGGTTTATTGATCGGGACACGCCGTGAATACAGGAACATTAGACGAAAGCATGGTAATCAGGGATAAGGGTGAGGACTCATGGGAATCGAACAATTATTTGGCGAATCTCCGACGTTCGAAACGAATCGATTATTACTGAGAAAGTTTTCGATGATGGATGCCGAGGATTATTACCGGATTGCCTCCGATCCAATCGTAACTTCGCAAACGACATGGGAAAGGCATGCTTCCAAAGAAGACTCGATCAAGTATATTCAAAAAGTACTGGATAAATATAAAAGACACGAAGGATTTCACTGGGGGATCGTCTATAAATCAAGTGGCCAACTGATTGGGAGGACAGGATCGATCCGATCCATAACAAGGCGGAGCTTGGCTACGTTCTTTCAAAAGACTACTGGAATCAAGGGATTATAACAGAGGCAACCAGCCAAATTGTGAAATATGGTTTTTCAGAACTCGGGCTAAACCGTATCGAAGCCCAGTGTAACGTGAACAACCTGGGGTCTTATCGAGTGATGGAGAAGCTGGGGTTGGTCATGGAAGGCGTGCTTAGAAAGCAATTAAAGATAAAAGGGGAATATTTAGATCAAAGAATGTATTCAATACTAAGATCGGATTTTGAGAGCGAATTCGAGGAATAGGAGAGATTCCTATGATATTGGAAAAAGTCATAACTCACATGAATATTCAAAGCGAATATAAAGAGTTTGTTGCGAAATATATCGACCAAGTCCGCAACGAATTCAAAGACAAGGTTCATAGCATGTATATGTGCGGCTCCATCCCAAAAGGAACGGCTAAACCGTTTCAGTCGGATGCGGACTTCACTCTTTTATGTGCAAATCCGGAGGATATCGATTACGCCAAATTATCTTCTATCAAAGAAAGGCTGTTGGAAGAATATCCATTCCTCACCAAGATTGATACGATCATTTGCTCGATTGACGATGTATTCAGCAAACCGAATGAGTGGGGCTTTTGGATTAAGATCGTCTGCGTTTGTGTAGAAGGTGAGGACATGGGTGAAAAAGCACCCCCGATCCTTATTTCTCCCGCGTTCATTTTAGACTTGAATACGGAGACTCCGGAAGAAGTGGATCGTCTGCATCGTTTACTTGGCGAAGCGGATGACCCGGCCCTGCAAACCAGATATATAAAAGGGTATTCCAAAAGATTGCTTCGTGCCTTATACTCTTTGATTTTGGAAGATACGGGGATCTGGGAAGATGACATTAGGAAGATGAAGAACGCTATAATCAACCACTCTGGGATTGATCCCGATTTGGTTGACTATCTGTACACGTGTTACTTGGATAGCGATGTGCGTATAGTAGAGTTTCTGGAAAAGGCAGAGGAAATCTATCGCTATTTTGAAAATGTTCTACAGACAATGGCTGCCAAGTTCTACCCAAATCCCGACAAGCCCAATTCGAATATGTAGGAGTGATTGTCATTGGTCTGCTACAAGCTAAATTCATTGAAAAGTTGGAGAAGGCCATAAGTAATGAAGCCAAAAAGCATGGTGCCGCTTACGCTGCTCTTATTCCTGTTCACTACCGCATGCAGCCAAACCAAACCTTTTCCGGAAACTCAAGCAGGCCGTCTGATTATAGAAGAAGCGGCCTCTGAACTGATAAACAAGTATCCTGGGTTTGTAGTGTTTTCTGACAATACTTATGGCAGTCCGGATAAGTTGGTGCGTATCGCGATGCGTTTCGAAGGAGAGGCGGTAAGAGCTCAACAGCCGGATTGGAAACCTCTATTCCAAGATACTGAGATTGCGATTATGGCTCTATCCGCTGTCGAAAATGAAAAGAAAGACCAGGAAATCCGGTTGGCGGCAAAAAAGAAAAACTCCAATCAGTTACAGTTTGTTCATTGAAAACATAACGAGCGTGCGATGTTGACCGGGTCCACGCTAAGTCAGGAATAGAGGGGATTGTGATTATGGGTTCCGGATGCGGTAATCGCCAAAGACGAATCTCATTTCTATCGAGGCGAACATCACGATTTACCAGACATATCGATGATCAAGAATTCCTGGATAAATACAAAGCTTACTCGGATCCCCGATATGTGCCGGGAGATATGGAATACGAGGAACAAGTGTTACATGAACCGCTGAATGTCTTCAGTTGGATATAGATTCAAGGATATATCGAAACATCGGTGAGATCGGAGCCATGAAACTGCAGCTATTAGGTGTGAAAGCGGAGATTGATGATAAATTGGCATAAAAGGAATGATAAACGTGAATCCATTAGAAGCTGCAATTCAATTAAGAGAATCAGGGGAATCTGAAGAAGCAAGAACATTGTTGCTGGAATTAATAGACTTGCAGCCATCCAACCCTTCTGTATGGTATCAATGCGCTTGGACTCATGATGTTCTAGGCCTTGAAAGGGAGGCAGTTCCTTATTATAAGAAGTCTTTGGAACTTGGGTTGAAAGAAAAGGAAAAAAAAGGGGCTTTGTTGGGTCTCGGAAGTACATATAGAACGTTAGGAATGTACGATGAAGCCAAATCAATATTTGAAGAAGCGATTAGAGAATTTCCGGACTGCAGAGAATATCAAATTTTTTATGCTATGGTTCTCTACAATCAGAAAGCATTCAGTGATGCAATGTCGATATTATTAAAGCAATTAGCCGAAACAAGTAAGGATGAAGGCATACAAAGTTATAGGAAAGCATTAGTTTTTTATTCAGATCAATTAGACCGGGTATGGGATTAATACGATTGGCAGTGAAAAAGGAGAACAAGGGCTGTACGTCAATCCAACCCAACGATATCGATGTGATCTCGAAAAAACCCCTGGATGTCGAGAAGATCGTATCTGCGTTTGAAGATTTCCTGGGAGAGCCGCAGCCCACGGAAAGTTAATTTTTTTAGAGAACTTAAGTAAAGCACAGATGATGGACTGAAAGAATGGATCCTGGCGAAAACATGCGAAGATCTGTTAACAGCTGCAAAAGCATTCTCGGGAACCTTTGAATCCGCACGGTGCCGAGAAACGCCTGAGCCAAACCAAAGCACAGATGCTAAAAGTATCAAGCGAAGTTGAAAAAGACCTGTAAGTCGATCAATTAGAATTGGCAGCCCTAACAGGAGGACTAAACATGCCGTGGCCCATGGTTCACTTTGCAGTATCGCAGCAGTTGTATTCGGGAAATCCCACCCCTCATTTATTATTGGGAAGTATCGCACCGGATGCCGTTCACAGTAGAGGGAACGTGACCCGGGAAGAGAAAGGTTCTACCCATCTTGTACGCGAAGGCAGATTGCCCGAGAAAGAACGCATATTTGAAAAGTTTGAAGAGTATCTCCTGCTGGAGCCGGAACCCGAGTGGAGCGACTTTGTGGTGGGTTATTTTACTCATATCTATACGGATCTGCGCTGGACCGAAACGTTATATTCCGATTTTGAAAAAGCTTATACCGGTGACCGGATCCGAGACGTTTATCACGGGGAAGCTAGTCAACTTGAGTTTGAACTTCAAAGATCATTAAACCAGGCATCGGAAATAAAAAGGAGGCTGGCACAAGCGGAGGGGTATGCGATCCGGCCTTTTGTGACGGCAGAGGAAGTTAGGCAGTACCGGGATCTCAAGCTGCAGTGGTTGGATAATCCGAATAATGAGCCGCATATCTCCAACCGCTATTTTACAGCAGCCCAGGTGGAGATATTCATTACGGAAACGACGCATGAAATAAAAGAAATTCTAAAAAACAGAAAGGGAAGTGACACTCATGAATCCTGAATTTGCGTTTACTCGAATTGGATATGTTTATGTACCGACAACGGAGATTGAGCAGTCCATCGATTGGTATACGAGAAATCTGGACTTCAAACTGATTAATAAATTCCAGGATCGGGGTTCCTTTATGGCTGTGCTGCACCACCCGCATAAGCACTCCATTGCACTGCTACTGATTGAAACCGAAGACAAGCAGCCGCTTGAGATCACAAGAAACGGAAAGCCTTTTCCGATCATGGCTATCCATTGTCCGAACATCGAGTTTACCCATAAGAATTTGAAAGACCAAGGAGTTGCGGTAGAAGAGCTGCATACGTTTGGTAAAGGTGAAGCCAAGTCTTTTTATTTTCGAGATCCGGAAGGGAATCTGTTGGAAGGGGCTTGGTCAATTTGGGATCCTGAAGACGAAATCAAAGAAGATTACAAAAACCGTCGGAAGGATTAAGCTCAAGATGGATTCTAGTTCAGATGAACGCAGCGGAATCGTAAGTTCGCATCCGGCAGCAATCGATCAGTTGTTTTTAGTGCCTCAAGGTGAAGGGTGGGTATCCGGTGATACAATATGGGGTTAGACGCCGAGCAAACCGCCCGGATGATTCAAGACAGGTTCGGGCTGTGAAGAGGAAGATGGATCGCCGGATTCGCCCAAACCCGTCCTTTTTCTTCAAATTGCAGCCGCAGCGGTTCTGGTGCTCGCAATAGACGGTTTGCTGTATGGTAAAATCAAAAAGAACTAAGTGTGACCATTTCAAACAATGGAGGATCATCGTTATGAATCAGCGTTTTCGTATCACAAGATCCATGCAGTCCGACCAGCCGCATCCTGCGCTTTCTCTCGAAGAGTGCCGGGATTATTTTGCTTCCCAATCCGACTTTGCGTATTCCGATACGCTGACGGTGAACGGACCCGAGAGCCGCATGTCGATCGAAGGCGACTTTTTTATGTGGCAGCAGGGCGACAAGCTTATTCCTTTCCGGCTGTATGCGGGGGATTTGTATGTGGCGCCGCCGGACGAAGGAGCCGTTAACCGGATGATTGCGGTTGCCACCGATTTGCACGCGGATATCGTCGAAGGCTGAAGTTCCCGGCAGCCGTTTCGCCTGAACCGCCGCAGGCTGCATGCCGGCGACCTATCCAGCCCGAAAGGAGTCTCGTGATGTCCAACTCCAGCAGTACGCCGGCCAAAGGGATTCCGATCGGACTGATCGGCCCGGAGGCACTGGTTCAAAAAATGGTCAAAGTGATTCGCAACTTCCCTTCTTTCGACCCGATCGCGCGGGGCTGCACCGAAGAAGAAGTGCCGCGTCTGGCGGAAGAGACGGCAGCCGAAGCGGAAGTGCTGCTTCTGTCGGGACCGATGCCTTATGGCAGAGTCAGACAGGAGACACGGCTGAGCATCCCCGTGCATTACGTGCCGCTTACGGATACCGGGCTGTTTCGGGCGTTGTACCGATTGAAAAACAAACAGGGACTGGAGTCTTCTTTTCGATTGACGATCGATACGCTGAGCAGGTCCATGGTCGAGAATGCGTTCAAAGAAATCGAAGAGACTCTGGTGACGGCCGTGTATTTCGACGGACCTTCTTATACGCCAAGCGAAGAGCTGATCCGGTTTCATCGGCAGCAGTATGAAGAAGGCGGCAGCCAGGCGGCGCTGACGGCGGAAGAGTGCGTCTCGCGGGCTTTGACGGAACTCGGAATTCCCAACGAATGGGTGGTTCCGACCGATTCCAATATTACGGTAGCGCTGGAACGGGCGCTGCTGTCGACCGAGACGAGAAAAAGCAAAGAAGCGCAGATCGTGGTGGGCATGGTGAATGTCGATAATTTCGGAAAATCCGTCCAGCAGCGTTCATCCGAACACGAAATCCAGAAGTTGAAGCTGGAGATCCACCGGACCCTGCTCGATTACGTGGAATCGCTGGACGGCTGCCTGACGCCTATAGGCAGCGACGAATATTTGTTTTTTACGACACGGGGGATCTTCGAACGGGAAACCGGCGGCTACAAGTCGATTCCGCTGGCCCGCAGCGCCAATAAACGTCTGGGTCTGACTTTGAGTATGGGAGTCGGCTTCGGACGTTCGGCCAACGAAGCGGGCACGCTGGCCCGAAGCGCTCTGCGCAGATCCAAAGAAGCCGGAGGCAATGCCTGCTTTATTCTGCGGGAAGACCACTCCATTATCGGACCGCTCGAAATGGCGGCTCCCGTGGAGCAGGCTGCGGCGCTGACCGATCCGGAACTGATCCGGACAGCCGAAGAAGCCGGCATGACATCCGCGTATCTGAGTCGATTGATGAACCGTTTCGCCCGAACCGGCGTTACCGACTACACCGTGCATGAATTGGCGGATATCCTCGATATCACTGTCCGGAGTATGCACAGGCTGCTGCTGCAGTGGATGGAGAGCGGCCTGGTGGAAATTGCCGGCATGGAGAAAGTACCCAAAGGAAGACCCCGGCAGATTTATCGGCTGGTTCTGTTGGCGGGAAGATCGGTCAATTGATTGGATACAGGGGAGGCCCGTTAAGAAGGGGACCTCCCTTTTTTGCTGCAATTTAAAGACTATTTAAAGTCCTGTCTTTAATGAAAAGCAGCGGCTATACTGGATCTAATCATCCGGCACTCGGCCCGGCAAAGGAGAGACAGATATGGATACGATTGCGGAATTGGAAATGAAATTGGCGCAGCCTTCGGACAAGCTGATTGCCGAGCTGGCGGCACTGGATGGCGATCTGATGCTGCTGGGCGTGGGCGGCAAGATGGGGCCAAGTCTGGCCAGGCTGGCTGTTCAGGCGATCCGCGCGGCGGGCATCCGAAAACGGGTCATCGGCGTCTCCCGCTTCTCCAACGAAGCCGCAAGGCGCGAACTGGAAGAGGCCGGAGTCGAGACTCTGGTCTGCGATCTGCTGAACGACAAGGAGCTGCAAAGTCTGCCCGAAGTGGGAAACGTCCTTTATATGGCCGGCAACAAATTCGGAACGACCGGCAACGAACATTTTACCTGGGCTATGAACGCGTATCTACCCGGACGAGTCGCGGAGAAGTTCAAAAACTCGCGGATCGTCGTATTCTCGTCCGGCAACGTGTATCCGTTTACTTCGGTTGGACTCGGCGGCGTGACGGAATTGATCGTTCCCGCGCCGACAGGGGAATATGCCCAATCCTGTCTGGGACGCGAACGCATTTTCGAACACTTTTCCCATGAATACGGGATTCCAATGGTGATCTATCGGCTGAATTATGCGATCGATATGCGCTATGGGGTGCTGCTGGAATTGGCCCGATCCGTACAAAGCGGACAGCCTATTTCCCTCACGACCGGACATGCGAATGTGATCTGGCAGGGAGACGCCAACGAGATGGCTTTGAGATGTTTGAGTGTCTGCAGCTGCCCGCCGAATATCGTCAACATCACCGGTCCGGAGACGATGTCGATCCGCTGGGCCGCCGAAGAGATCGGCAGGCGGCTGGATCGACAACCGGTCTTCGAAGGCACGGAGTCGGATACCGCGCTGCTCAGCAACGCTTCCAAGTCGCATCAGCTGTTCGGCTACCCGCAGGTGTCCCTCCTGCAGATGATCGATTGGACGGCCGATTGGGCGTTGAACGGGGGAAAAACCTGGAACAAACCGACGCATTTTCAGGAGAGAAAGGGGAACTATTAGATGGGTTACAAGCCCCTGTCGCCCGAAATGGGCAGAGCGCTGCATGACGGTCTTGTCATTCCGGCGCATCCGCTGGCTCTGGACGAACGGCGTAGGCTGGATGAACGCCATCAGCGTGCGCTGACCCGCTATTATATCGCTTCCGGTGCGGGAGGAATTGCGGTAGGCGTACACTCCACGCAGTTCGAAATCCGGGACCCGTCTATCGGTTTGTACGAACCGGTCCTGCGCTTGGCAGCGGAAGAAGTGGCACGTGCGGAACTGAGCCGGCCGTTTCTCAAAGCAGCCGGAATATGCGGGCCGACCGACCAGGCTCTAGACGAAGCGCAGACGGCCACCGCGCTCGGCTACGAGGCCGGACTGCTGAGTATGGGCGGTTTGGCGGAGTGGAGCGAAGACGAACTGCTGAAGCGCACGCGGCTCGTGGCGGAAGTGATTCCGGTGATCGGATTCTACATGCAGCCGTCGGTAGGCGGAAGAATCCTGACTTACGATTTCTGGAAAGCGTTCGCCGATATTCCGAATGTGGTCGCGATCAAGATCGCTCCGTTTAACCGTTATCAGACTCTTGAAGTGGTGCGGGCGGTCTGCGCTTCGGCGCGAAGAGACCAGATCGCTTTGTATACGGGCAACGACGACAATATCGTAGCGGATCTGCTGACAACCTACCGATTCATGACCGATGGAACCCGTGTGGAAAAAAGGATCGTCGGCGGGCTGCTTGGCCACTGGGCGGTATGGACGAAGCGGGCTGTCGAGCTGCTGGAAGAAATCAAAAGCCGGCGGGGCGAAGAAGGATTCGCCGAAGAAGCGCTGACGCGAAATATCGAAGTGACGGATGCGAATGCCGCATTCTTCGATCCGGCGCACCATTTCGCAGGCTGTATTCCGGGTATTCACGAAGTGCTGCGCAGACAGGGGCTGATGGCGGGCACCTGGTGCTTGAATCCGCATGAGCAGTTGTCGCCGGGGCAGGCCGAAGAAATCGACCGGGTATACCGGGATTACCCGCAGCTTAACGACGACGGGTTTGTCGGGGCGAATCTGGCGCAGTGGCTGCGGGAATAGAAGGAGGCGGCGGCAATGGCTTACCGTTTGGAGCAGCTGAACCGATCGGGTATTCCGCCTCTGCTGGCAGGCATCGAAAGCCTGGAACAGTGGAAGGACAAGCTGGCCGGGATTCGGACAACCTGGCTGACGTATATCGGCGGACTTCCCGCAGGTGTGCCCGTGCGCACCGACAGTTATTCCCGAAGCGAGCATACCGGCTATACCCGCTACGGGATCCGGTATGATACGGTGTATGCGGACGAAGTGACCGCCTATCTCCTGGTTCCGCATGAACCCAAGTTCAAGCACCTGCCCGGAGGAGGGTATCCCGCCGTACTGGCTCTGCATCCGACGATCGGGCAGGGCAAAGACGATATCGCGCTGGCATCGGGAAGGCCCAATCGCAGGTATGCCGTCGAACTGGCGCAGCGCGGTTATGTGGTGCTTGCCCCCGATGCCCTGACCGCCGGCGAACGGATTTATCCGGGCAAAGCGGCGTTCGACAGCGGACCGTTCGACGAGCGGTATCTGCACTGGTCCACCGTGGCTAAGAATATCGCGGACCATAGACAAGCAATCGATGTATTAAGTTCCCTGAAGGATGTGAACCCGGAAGCGATCGGAGCGATCGGGCATTCCTTCGGCGCTTATAACGCGTATTTCCTGGCCGGGATGGATAATCGGGTCCGGGCGGTCATAGCCAGCTGCGGATTCAGTCCGTTCACCGGAGACCGGAATCCCGAACATTGGTCTTACCGCAGCTATCCTTATACCCATATTCCCAACCTCTCCGCCGATCTGAAGCGGGGAGAAGTCCCGTTCGATTTTCATGAGATTATCGCGCTCAGCGCACCGACTCCTTTTTTTGGCTACTCGGGTCAAAACGACAAGATTTTTCCTCATTGGGAGGCGATCGGCGGCGGTTACCTGGAGTTGAAAAAGCTTTACGGCTGGCTGGGCGAAGAAGAAAGCTTCCAATCTTACATCGGAACGGGAGCACATGATTTCCCGGAAGACATCCGGAGGTTGGCTTACGCTTTCCTCGATCGGTGGCTGGCGAACGAGTAAGAACTTATCAGAGTCGGGAGACGATAACATGAAGACGCCGAATATTGCCATGATTCAAGGGCTCGATTACACCGAGCGGATGTTCGATCAGGAGCGGTTGGAACGGCTGCGCGAATTGGGCCGGCTGCGGATCAACCCCGTTCCGGGAGTTCCGAGCCGCGAAGCGGTGGCGGAACTGATCGAAGGGGCCGACATTGTGATTACTTCCTGGGCCTGTCCTCCGTTGGATGCGGAAATGCTGGATCGCTGCCCTTCCCTGCAGCTGATCGCCCATGCGGCGGGCAGCGTCAAACCGATCTTGAGCCTTGCCGTGGCCGAGCGGGGAATCCGCGTCTGCAGTGCGAACGACGCGATTGCGCAGGGAGTGGCGGAAACGACGCTTGGACTCATTATCGTATCGCTTAAAAATATCTGGCAGCTGGCCCGAAACACCCGTGCCGGCGAATGGGAGAAAGATCGGGGGCTCGTCAGAGAACTGTACGGAATGACGATCGGAATTATCGGGTCGGGTATGTCCGGAGGACATCTGATCCGGCTGCTGCAGGCGTTCGATGTGCAGGTGCAGGTCTACGATCCTTTTGTATCCGAAGCCCGAATCAACGAAATGGGAGCCGTGAAAGTCGAGCTGGAGCGCCTGCTGGCCGAGTCGGACGTTGTCTCCATTCATGCGCCTTCCCTTCCCCAGACGTATCATATGCTGGGCGAATCGGCGCTGAAGCGGATGAAAGACGATGCGATCCTGATCAATACGGCCAGAGGGTCGCTGATTGACGAGGCGGCTCTGATCGCGGAGCTGAGGCAGGGCCGATTGTGGGCCTGTCTGGATGTGACGGATCCCGAGCCGCCCGAGATCGACCATCCGTTTCGCGTTCTGCCGAATGTGACGCTGATTCCGCATATTGCCGGAGCGGCCAACAACGGGCTGCTTCGGATCGGCCGCTATACGGTGCGCGAAGTGGAACAGTTTATCGCGGGGAAACCGCTGCATGGGGAAGTGGATCTGTTCAAGCTTCATGTAAACGCTTAAATTAAGGTTTGACAGGCTGCCGTCTGCTCCTTACTATGAGTAGGGAGCTGACTAGATTGAAGAGCGGGGAGGGTGGGGCACGATGCGGAAGATTAAGCCGAAGCGCTTCATCCGCTTGAAATTGAATTCGTTGTTCCTGCAGCTGATTACGGGGTTTTTATGTATTATCGTGCTGTTGGCTTCGTTAACCTATTACGCCGTATCGGCGTCCATTACCCATATTCGACAAGAAATCGGCAAGTACAATACGCTTATGCTGCACAACACGATGGAAAATTACGAGGACCATTTGGAAATGATCAAAAAACAAATGGTTCTTTTTTATTTCAGCGAATCGGTTCAGCGTCTGCAGCGGGAACCAGACTACAGCAACTATGCCGAAGTCATCAAAGACATTCAATCCTGGGTGACGAACCCTTATTTATACATCGACAACATCGTTTTTTACTCCAAATCCCCAAGTTTTATATTGGAAAAAGGCACAAGCACGCAGCCCGATACCCTGTTCAACGTTTTTATGAAAAGCGAAGCTTATCCTCTCGAGTTCTGGAACAAGCAGTTTGACGAATCGTATACGAACCGGGTTTTCCCGGCGGCGACTTTTTCCAACGTTTCTTTTCGCGACCGAAAAGGCAGCCGCGGCGAATCGATCCCGATCATCTTCAAGATCCAAAACGACCGGAATTTCTATATGGCGGTCTTTTTGGATGCCGACAAGATGTACAAAGCGTTCGATCAGACTCTTAATGAAGACTTTATGATGTACAACGCCGCGGGGGAAACGATGTTCGAACGCTCGGCAGCCGATCCTTTTCTTCCGTTGGAGCAGTTGAAGCGGCACGGCGACAGCGGATTTGTGCGGGATCACAAATATCATTTCTATACGACGGGCGCGGGCAGCGAGATGACCTATATCCACCGTCTGCCCGTCGAGCAGATGACCTCGCAGTCGCGGCTGAACGTGACCATGGTCGCCGTTATCGTGATCGTGATCCTCGTGAGTGTACTGATCTCGATCTTCCTGGCGGCCCGTATCAATAATCCGCTCAAACAGCTGATCCATTCGATGGGAAATGCCCAGGCAGGCAAACCGTTCCGTTCCAAGATCCATGAATTCGAAATGATCAGCGGCCAGTTCAACAACAAGGACAATATGCTGAAGCAGTGGGCCTTTTTCAACTATCTCAAAGATATCCGCAGCCGGGAAAGCGACCTGGCCAAGCTGGAATTTCCGGATCAGCCGTTCGTTTTTCTTCTATTTCATGTCCGGGAGAAGAAGCAGGCGTCCCCGATGCACGGTTCTTTTCAAGGGTGGCTGTATTACATCAAAGCTTTTATCGAAGTGAAGCTGAATCGGACGTTCGAAGAAGCGCTGACCATCCAGATCGAGCATGACCAGATCTTGAGTCTCGTCTTCACCGAAGATACGCAGGCGCTCAAAGAAATGCTGGCCGGCATGAAATCCGTCTTCGATCACGATTCCGACAGCGGTATCATCACGATCGCCATGACTTCGAGATTCGATCATTTCAAGCAGGTGCCCGAAGCCTACAAACAGGTGCACGAACGGATCGGAAACCGCAGGCTGATCGACGAAACGGAGATTGTGGACGATTCTTCGGCCGATCCGGTCGTGTGTGCGTTTACCAAAGAGCAGGAAAAAGCGTTCCAGGCAAATATGAAAGAAGGAAACTTCGAAGAGTTGGCTCTTTTGCTGGGGCGTTTTTTTGCAAAATGGGAAACGCAGACGGTTTCGGAGGCGGCCTGGGTCCGTTTTGCCGAGGGGGCGGCGGAACGGATCCGTCAGGCCGCGCCCGCCGAAGGAGGAGCCGGCGGTACGCCGGAGCGATGCAGCGAACAGATCCGCGAGTGTACGACCGTCAACGAACTCCAGGCGCTGCTGCTTCACTGGATCAAAGAAGGGTCCGAACGGATTCGGGAGAAGAAGGAGCGCAAAGACGGCATCACTTCTTTTGTCATGGAGTATGTGAATGCCCATTTGGCCGACGAAATCTATCTCGATACGCTGGCGGACAAGCTCAATATCAGCAGCGGCTATCTGTCGACTTACTTCAAAGACAAGACGGGGACCAATCTGGTCGAGTATATCAACGAAGTGCGGATTCGCGAGGCGACGGTTCTGCTTGTGGAAAGTCCGCTGAAAATTCAGCAGATTGCGGAGGCGGTAGGGTATCGGAATATCACTTCGTTCAACCGGATGTTCAAGAAACACACGGGGCTTACGCCCAACGATTATCGGAAAAGCCGTATGTCCCCTCCGGGCAATGCGGGATGAACCGAAACGATGGCAGAATCGGGAAACTCCCGTCCGCCATCGTTTTTTTTGGGTTCGTCGAACTTGTCGGTTTTACAGAAACCTGGTACTTATTTCATCTTTCGAAGAAAGTACAGGTTTTGGCGAGAACAGCTTATGTACGGCCCCCGTTCGAATTCGTATGATTAGGCTGTCAAAAGGACCACAAACGAAAAAAGGTGGGATGGGTATGAAGAGATCCAAATTTTCATGGGCTGCGGTTACGCTGCTGACGCTGGTGACGGTATCCTGCTCGAAAGAAGCCGCCGAAACGACACCAAAACCTGCAGGCTCCGCTGAACCCGCCGCGACGGCGAGTGCCCCTTCCGATCTTCCGGAAGCGGCCACGATCAAGATTTATACGGAAAATAACACCGGATGGCCGGCCAAGGAAGACTGGGGAGTCTGGAAATGGGTCAAAGAAGAAACGAACATTACCGTCGAGCAGGTATTGGCTACAGGCCCCGAATCGCTGGCGCTGGCCGTATCGTCCGGCAGCATGCCCGATATCATGTCCGTCTTCCCGGAAGAAGTACAGAAATTCGGTCCGCAGGGAGCATTCCTCGACTTGTCGCAGCATATGGACAAAATGCCGAATGTCAAAAAGTATCTCGACAGCAAGCCGGATGTGAAAGAGCGGGTCACGACTCCGACAGGCGAGATCCTCAGTATCATTAATGACGGGGCAGGCGAAGGCAATCAGGCTGTCTGGTTCTATCGGGAAGATATTTTCAAGAAACACAATCTGCAGGAACCCAAGACGTGGGACGAGCTGTACGAAACGGCCAAGAAACTCAAAGAAATTTATCCCGACAGTTATCCGTTTGCCGTTCGGCACGGATTGAATACGCTGAATTACATCGGTCCTTCCTTCGGAATCTATCCCGAGCTGCATCGGAATCCGGAAGACCCGACCCAAATGAAATTCGGGATGCAGGACCCGGCCGCCAAAGAGATGGTCGGTATGCTGAACAAGTTTGTGGATGAAGGGCTGATGCCTCCGGATTGGCTGACTATGGATTACAAAGCCTGGACGCAGTTCATGACAACCAACAAATCGTTTATCACGGTCCAGTTCATCGGCCAAATCGAGATCATGAACAATCAGCTTACGGAAGGCAATCTCAAGTTTATGCCTCCGCCGCTCGGAGCCGGAACCAAAGGGTATCTGCCCAAAGGCGGCGCGGAAATCTACGGTCTGGCCGTAGCTTCGACAACGGAAAATCTGGATGCTTCGCTGCGCTATCTGGATTATATCTTCTCCGAGAAAGGCCGGGACGTTCAGAGCTGGGGCAAAGAAGGCGAGACGTACACCCTGGTGGACGGCAAACGCAAATTCAACGAAAACTACAAAGAAGCCAGCGATCTGCGGGTCATCTCCGGGATTCAAACGGCGGGCACCTACGGTTGGTTCGACTTCGACGCCTGGATGGCGCTGGTCAAAGAAAGCGAACAGCCGCCGTACATCGAAGCGCCGAAATACCGGATGCCGGTTGCGGGCGATCTTCCGATGCTGACGGCCGAAGAAGGCGCGACTATCGGTCCGGCCAACGATCAGATCTGGAAGTATTGGACAACCGAGACGACCAAGTTCATCTTCGGCGATCGCCCGATGACGGAATGGGAAGACTTCGTCAAAGGGCTGGACAAATATGAAGTGGAAAAGATCAAAGCCGCGTACCAAACGGCTTTGGACCGTCAGATCGCAAACGCGAAATAATCCAGCCTCACAGGGCACAAGTCTGATCGAAGACGGGCTGCCCTATTGGTAGATCGGGAGAGGAGACCTCCATTTGAAATCAACGATCCTCAAGCGATTCAAGAAAGATCGCAACTATCTGCTGCTGCTGGCTCCTGTCCTGCTGTACTACATTCTGTTCAAGTATGTTCCGATGTTCGGAATTGTGATTTCTTTTAAGGATTACAATTTGTTCAAAGGCGTATGGGAGAGCGAATGGGTGGGATTGAAGTATTACGAATGGTTCCTGCGGAATCCGGATGCGTGGAATATTATCCGCAATACGCTGCTGCTTGGGCTCTATCGGTTCCTGTTTCTGTATCCGGCACCGATTATCCTGGCCGTCTTGTTCTACTTGATGCGCTGGAAAAAGTACAGAAGGTTTGTCCAGACGGTCAGCTATATGCCGTTCTTCATGTCCCAGGTCGTGATCTCCAGTATTCTGATCATGCTGCTGTCTCCGAGTACGGGGTGGATCAATCAAATGATTCAGTGGGTAGGCTTTGAGCCTGTCTATTTTCTGCAAAAAGCGGAATGGTTCCGTACGATCTATATCGCTTCGGATGTCTGGCAGCAGGTAGGCTTCAGCACGATCATCTATCTGGCGGCTTTGGCCGCGGTCGATCCGCAGCTGTATGAAGCGGCGAGGATGGACGGGGCCGGCAGATGGAAGCAGACGCTCCATGTCACCCTGCCCGGGATCGTGCCGGCGATGGTCATCGTATTCATTCTTCAGTTGGGCGGCATCCTGGAGCTGAGCTTCGACAAAGCGTTCCTGCTCGGCAATGTGGCTACGATCGAAACTTCGGATATTGTCTCGACTTATGTGTACCGAACAGGGATCATCGGAGGCAGCTACAGTTACGCTTCCGCCATTGATCTGTCGATGGCGCTGATTTCCCTGCTGTTGATTTATTCGGCGAATCGCGTCAGCCGCAAAGTGGGGGAGACGAGCCTATGGTAAAACGCGGACAGATCCGAATCTTTGACGTGGTGAATTTCCTGCTGCTGGCGGGTATTGCGTTTGCTTCATTGTTTCCTTTTATCCATATGGCTTCCGTTGCGCTCAGTTCGCCGGATTACGTGGTGCGCAACGAAGTCGGATTGTGGCCCAAAGGGTTTCAATGGGATGCCGTATCGGCCGCGCTTGGCGACGAAAGACTGTGGATCGGCTACCGCAATACGCTGCTGTATCTGGTGCTGGGAAGCTGCATTTCGATGACGCTGACGATCATGGGTGCTTACGCGCTGTCGAGAAAGTCGCTGCTGTTTGGCAAGCCGGTCATGCTGATAATCGTATTCACCATTATGTTCAACGGCGGGATGATTCCTTTTTATCTGGTCATGAAATCGTACGGCCTGATGGACACGATCTGGGCGATGGTGCTGCCAAGCGCGATCAATACCTACAATCTGATCGTGATGCGAACCTTTTTCCAGGGTCTGCCGATCGAGATCGAAGAAGCGGGACGTATCGACGGACTGTCGGATTTCGGACTGCTTCGCTCTATTGTGATTCCTCTGTCCAAACCTGTACTGATGACGGTCGGTCTCTTCTACGCCGTAGAAATATGGAACAGTTTCTCGGCGGCACTTCTGCTGCTCAGAGATCCGAATTTGTTCCCGCTTCAGCTGATGATCCGTAACCTGGTTGTGGTCGGTCAAAGCGGAGACGTCTTGGAAACGGCCTCGGCTTCGGGAAAGACGGTCGTGCTGGAATCTCTGAAATACGCGCTTATTCTGCTCGGCAGTCTGCCTATTATTCTGGTCTATCCTTTCATTCAAAAGCATTTCGAGCAGGGCGCGTTGATCGGATCGGTAAAAGGGTAAGCGAGACTTCCAAATCTATCAAAGAAGCGAGCGTGAGTCGATGAAGAATAAAAAGCTTTTCACCGGGTTTATGGGATTCCTTGTCGCTTTTTCCGGGTATTCCGGAATCTTGACGCCTTCGGCTGCCGGTGCGGAACTCCCGACGTTTACGGAAAGTTTCGACAATGAACCGATCGGTCCCAAAACGGCGGGAGCCGGCTGGACGCTGGGATCCGACCCGGGCATCGGAACTCTGGAAATCGTGGAAGATCCTTCGGCGGAGCACAAAAGTATGAAGCTCACGGACAATCATTATGCGGCGAATGAAGAATTCAGACCTGCTGCCAGCATCTACCGTACAATTAGTCCGCAGACCGGCAAGTTTACGGTCGAGACCCGGGTGCGGATCGAGAAATACGAAGGGGCGGATCCGCATTTCAACTTTGCGGTCACGGATAACCAGAGCAATATCGCAGTCAAGCTGACTTACAGCGGTGGGGTGTGGCGGGATATTACAAATGCCGAAGTCATCAATATGCCTTCCGGCAGCCTGATCGGCAAGTGGGTAACCCTGCGGCTCGAAATCGATAAGCCGGCGGGCAAGTACAATATGACGGTGATCAGCGATGCGTATAAGTTCGGAAGAAAAGATAACAGATTGAACAAAGAGACGGGAACCTATACCGTATCAAATCTGCCTCTTAAGCCGGGAACCGGAGATTTGACCCGCCTGACTTATCTGCCGCAGAAAAATAAAGGCGTGTATTATGTCGATTATCTGACTTTAAACAATAACGCGCCTGTTTGGTCGGGCGGTGCGTTGACGAAAACCAAACCGATCGAAAAAAGTGTGACGCTAACCTGGCCGAACGCGGTCGACGATCGCGGGCCGATCAAAGAATACGGAATCTATGAAGGAAATGTAAAAATCGGATCGACGGCCGGTAACGTGAACACCTTTAAGGTAACCGATATCGTTGACGGGCGGCATATCTATAAAGTGGAAGCGATGGATAACGAGGGGAACCGTTCTACAGGGGGGCCTTCCACAGCCGTCGTTGTCGGTGAAATCGTCACTCAGCTGAAGCCGCCTGCGGGGCATCCCCGGTTGTTGGTCCGTGCGCAGGGTCTTCCTGCACTCCGAGAGAAACTTGCGAAGACCGAAATGAAGGACTACTTGGAGAAGGTGAACGAAGCAGCAGCCGTCACTAACAAGGATGGGCTGTTAGGCGCAATTCCGGCCGGTCAAAACGATAATTTTGACGAAGCGCTGCTGCTGTCGATCAAGTCCAAAGCGCTGCTGTCCCTACTGGAACAGGATCAGGCAGCCGGTGAGGAATTGGGCGAAGCCGCTATCGGAATGATGAAAAATTTCATGGAATCGTTCGAATCGAATAATCTGGATAAGTCTTCCGGCCATGCCGGAGACACGCTGTTTGCCGGGGCGCTGGTTTATGACTGGTGCTATAAGTACCTGACCGAAACGCAAAAAGCGGAATTTGTCGCCCTATTCGAAGAAATGGCCGAGAGCGAAACCCTGGGCGGATATCCCATGGATGCAAGTATGGGCTACTACATCACGGGAAACCGCTCGGAAAATCATGTCTCCCGGGATCTGCTCAGCGTAGGCACAGCCATCTTCGACGAAGAACCTTACATGTACAGTTCGGCTACCGAGATTCTGCTGAAGGAATTCGTTCCCTCGCGCGCTTTCCTGTATAAAGCCGGTATGCATTATCAGGGCGATTCGTACGGTCAAAATCGGTATACGTTTGATGTCATCGCCAACTTGATCTACGCCCGTATGGGATATCCGGACGTATTTAACAAAAATATGGGCGATGTTCCTTACCGCGTCCTGTATACCCGAACGCCCGACGGCGATTTGCTCAGAGACGGCGATTCGTGGCTTGTGACGGATCGAGAGAATTATGCGGCACAGCCGAGTACGTTCTTGTACACCGCGGATTACTATAAGAACCCTTATTTCAAGCAGGCGTTCCAGAACGAATATGCACAGTCCGATTGGAATGTAGACCCGATCCTGGTTCTGCTGCTGCACAATCCGGATCTGCCGGGCAAACCGGTTGACGATCTGGCCCTGACCCGCTACTTCGGTTCTCCGAACGGCTCGATGGTGGCAAGAACCGGCTGGGATACGGGCAAAGACTCCAAAGCCGTCGTAGCCGAGATGAAAGTGGGCGAATATCACACGAATAACCATGATCATCTCGATCCGGGCGCTTTTCAAATGTATTACAAAGGTTCTCTTGCGGTCGACTCCGGGGTCTATGCCAGTTACGGCGATAAACATGATGTGAATTACTATAAGCGGACCATCGCCCATAACTCCATGCTGATCTACGATGGAAAAGAAGAATTCAAGCTATGGGGAGAAAAGCGTTCGAATGATGGAGGCGTGCAGTGGCCTGCGCAAGGGGTAGAACCTCTCTATAACACAGAGCTTCAACCGCCGGAACAAGGAAAAGAGAGCGTATACAAAATAGCTTCGGTCGCCGGGCAGCAGTTCGGTCCCGATCTGATAAAGCCCGATTACACCTACCTGAAAGGCGATTTGACCAAAGTCTATGCAAGCAAAGTGTCCAAATACAACCGTTCGTTCGTCTTCTTGAATCTGAAAGACGATGATCATCCGGCCGCCATGATCGTCTATGACAGAGTCGATTCGACGAATGAACAGTTCAAGAAATACTGGCTGCTGCACAGCGAAGAGAAACCTCTGGTGGAGGGCAATGTCACCACGGTTACGCGAAGCGCCTACGGTTATAACGGCAAGCTGGTCAATACGACCCTGCTGCCGTCGGAGGAGAATTTGAACATTAATCCGGTAGGCGGAAAAGAGAACGAGTATTCCGTATTTGGCGAAAATTATGAAAGTTCGGCCGCCGGTAAGGGCAATCTCGAGCCGGGCTCCTGGCGGGTAGAGATCTCTCCTAAAGAGCAAAAGAAGGAAGACCATTTCCTGAATGTCATGCAGGTGATGGACAATGAGGACGGACCCGATCCGCTGGCCGTCGAAATGATCGATCTCGACAGCATGGTAGGCGCCAAAATCGCCGACCGGGTTGCTTTGTTTAGCAAGAGCGGCGACCGTCTGAGCGGCACGGTGACCCTGAAAATCCCCGGATCCGAAGACTATCTGCAGTATGTCGTCACGGATCTGAAAGCGGGTTATTGGAGCGTCAAGCGAGAGGGAGCGGCCTCTGCCGAGCAGATCGAAGTTACGGAAGACGGAGGCGTACTGAGCTTCAACGGCGCTCCCGGCACCTATGTGCTCGAGCACTCGGAGACACGGGGCGACCTGCTGGAGCGTCCCATCTGGAACAACGGAACGCTGACCGCATCGGATATCGCAGAAGATACGGTGAAGCTGACCTGGTCCGGCATACAAGCAGACAGTGCGATTGTCGGCTACCGTCTATTTGACGGAACCAAGCTCGTCCAAGAAGTAACAGGCGCCGAGCAGAACAATCTCGTATTGACCGATGCTCCGTCTGGGCGTCATGTCTACCGGATCGAAGCGGTGACCGCTTCGGGGACGCTCTCCGATACCGGACCGTCGGTTACGGTAAAGCTGCAGAACTTGTTCAAAATCAGCGGTACTGTAACCAAAGATGGCGGGGAAGCGGCATCCAAAGCGAAAGTGGAAGTGAGAACGCCCAAAGGATTTCTCGTCAAATCGGTGTTGGCGGATGAAGAAGGCCGATATACGGCGAATGATCTTCCAAACGGAAATTATGTACTGAACGTTGCATACGAGAAGACGGATAAATATTCCGAATCGGTCCTCTTGTCGAATGCCGACCTTACAAAAGACATGGTGTTAACCCCGATGCTCAAAATTGTGGCGGTAACCGCCAGTATCGGTTCGGCAGAAAAAACGATAGACGGCGATTTGACAGAAGGCTGGGCGGCAGAGGGAATAGGCGTGTGGGCCAAGTACGATCTGGGCCGTGTGCAGAACGTGGACCGGGTCGATCTCTTGTTCGGCAACGCGACATCCCGGAAAAACGCATTCGATATTGCCGTATCGACGGACGATGCGACCTATACGATCGTCTACAGCGGTTCGAGCAGCGGAACGTCTCCGAATATGGAACAGCACCGGTTTGATCCGGTATCTGCCAGATATGTAAAATTTATCGGAAACGGAAACAGCGGGCCGTACGGCACATGGACGACCCTTGAAGAATTGGCCTTGTACGGCAAAGTATCTCCAATCGCCAGTATCAATCCGGTGAAGGTGAAAACGACCGCGGGTCTGGCGCCTGTTCTGCCTACGGTAGTGACGGCCGTCTACAGCAATCAGCAGACGGCGGAACTTCGCGTCGTCTGGGAAAAGATCACCCCGGCTCAGTATGCCGCTGAACAGGTCTTCACCGTCGAAGGTACGGTTTCGGGAACCCCGATCCGTGCACAAGCCGAAGTGACGGTCGGTGCTCCCGCCCTTGCGACAGGAGTACCGGGCAGGCCCGTACTCTCGACAAACAGCGGCCATGCCACGGGATTAAAAGATGGGAACTACTCCGTAACGATGAACATGTGGTGGGGCCCTAACGCTTCGACATTCAAACTGTACGAAAACGGAGAGTTGATCGACTCGCAGACGCTGAGCGACGCTTCGCCAAATGCGCAAACCGTAACCACGCCCGTGTCGGGCAGAACCAACGGTACCTATACGTACACGGTCAAACTGTCCAACGGTTACGGCACGACCGAATCGGAACCTCTGACCGTAGTCGTCACGGATGCTTCTCCGGGCGGTCCGGCACTGTCCCATAACAACTGGGACGGCGACGGGAATTACGAGGTAACCATGAACATGTGGTGGGGAACAAATGCGGCCGAATACCGGCTGTATGAAAACGGGGTACGGATTGATTCGCAGGCTCTGACTGCGACGACACCGAGTGCGCAGGAAATCTCGACACAGATCTCGGGCAAAGCGGCGGGCACTTATGTATACACCTGCGAATTGGTGAACGCGGCTGGTGTGACTTCCGGCCCGGCTCTAACCGTGCAGGTAAACGAATAAAAGCGGATTTCGCGATTCCAGGGAGGAACCTCCATTGTCCAAGATGAAAGTCGCCATTATCGGGTGCGGCAGTATTGCCAACGGTACACATATTCCGGCTTATCTGGCCAATCCGGACGCCGAAATCAAATATTTTTGCGATATTGTCGGCGAAAAAGCGGAGAAAGCGGTGCAGGATTACGGCTGCGGAGAAGCGATCGAAGATTATCGCATGGCGCTGGACGATCCGGAGATCGAAGCGGTATCCGTCTGTACATCGAACGACGTGCACGCTTCGATCTCGATCGACAGCCTGAGAGCCGGCAAGAACGTGCTCTGCGAGAAGCCGGCAGCCCGGACTTATGCCGAGGCGCTGGAGATGCAGCAGGCCCAGCATGAGACCGGACGGGTTCTGAATATCGGGGTCGTAAACCGTTTCAATACGGGGGTCAACCGAATCAAACAGATGATCGGGGACGGCGAACTCGGCGAAGTTTACCATGTCTATGTCAGCTTCAGGTCGCAGCGTTCCATTCCGGGACTCGGCGGGGCTTTCACGACCAAGTCGATTGCGGGAGGAGGCGCCCTGATCGACTGGGGCGTCCACTTCCTCGATATCGTCATGTACGCGTTGGGCGATCCGCGGCCCAAAGCGGTTTCCGGGCAAACCTACAGCAAATTGGGTCTGGATATGCCGAATTACGCCTATCTCAACATGTGGGCCGGCCCGCCGGACTATGCGGGCACTTACGATGTGGACGATTTCGTAACGGCTCTGATCCGGACGGAAGGTCCGACGATTTCACTAAATGGAGCCTGGGCGCAGAATATCGGGGCGGAAGAGATGTATATCGATATTCTCGGAGACCGCGCGGGAATCCGCCTGCAGTATGGCAAAGGCTTTGTCGTATACGGAGCCAAAGACGGCGTCCTGCTGGAGACTACGCCTACTTTTAAATCCGAAGAAATGTTCCAGACCGAGATCGATTCTTTCCTGGATTGTATCCGCTCAGGCAGGAAGCTGGCTTCCCATATCGATACGGTGATTCTGTCGTCGCAAATTATTCAGGGCATCTACGATTCATCCGAACAAAACAAAGAAGTGGTATTCGACCAGGTCCCGGAGGCGAAGCAATGAAAAGAATCGGATTCATCGACTATTTTCTCGACGAGTGGCATGCCAATCACTACCCGGGCTGGATCGAGCAGGCGTCCGGCGGCACCTTTAAAGTAACGTGCGCCTACGGCAAAATCGATTCGCCCACCGGGAAGACCAATGCCGACTGGTGCCAAGGCAGCGGCATCGAGCTGCTGTCTACGATTCAGGAGGTGATCGACAGCAGCGATTACCTGATCGTTCTGTCGCCCGATCATCCGGAATTTCACGAAGAACTGTCCCGGCTTGCGCTGGAATCCGGGAAGCCGACCTATGTCGACAAGACATTCGCTCCCGACCGGGGCACCGCGCTTCGGATGTTCGAGCGGGCGGCGAACCATCAAACGCCGCTGTATTCTTCTTCGGCTCTGCGGTTTGCTCCCGAATATGCGGAAGCCCGGGGCAGGGAGATCGATACGGTATTCAGCCAGGGGCCGGGTCAATATTCCAATTATGCCGTTCACCAGATTGAGCCGATCGTATCCCTGATGGGCATCGGAGCCAGACGGGTGATGTCCGTAGGGACCAAACTTGCTCCTTCCCTGCTGGTCGATTACGAAGATGGAAGACAGGCGGCGCTTCTTCATATTCAGAACAGTCCGTTTCTGCTGACGCTGCAGTACAAAAACGGAGAATCCGCCAGATTTACGGCGGAAGCCGACTTCTTTGCCGCTTTTATCGCAGACCTGCTGCGTTTCTTTGATACCGGTACCCCTTCGGTTCGGGCGGAAGAAACGATTCTGATCATGACGTTGATCGAGTATGGCAGCCAAGCCGCGCAGACGCCTTATCAATGGGTCGATCTGCCGGTTCGGGAGGAGGCCGCTCGATGAGAATCGGCGTAATCGGCTACGGGGTTCGGATCAGCAGTCTGATGAGCCATATCCCCGAGCTTGATCCCGGCAGCCGCGTGGTCGCGATTGCGGACCCGCGGCGGGAAGCGCTTCAAGAGCAGCTTGGGGAGCAGGCCGGATCGATCGCGTTTTATGAGCGGGCGGACGATATGCTGAATGAAGCCGAACTGGACGGGGTCGTGATCGGAACCCGCTGCGATCTGCACACCGAAATGGCTCTGAAAGTATTGGAACGCGATTTGACGCTGTTTTTGGAAAAGCCGGTCGCAACGACCTATGCCGATCTGGCCAGATTGAAAGCAGGCTATGAAGCTTCGCGGTCCAAGGTGGTCGTTTCTTTTCCGCTTCGGAATACGCCGCTCGTCAAGCTGGCCAAAGAGATCGTCGATTCGGGGAAAATCGGGACCGTCGAACATGTGCAGGCGGTCAACAACGTTCCTTACGGAGCGGTTTACTATCAGAATTGGTACCGCGACGAACGGATTTCCGGAGGGCTGTTTCTGCAAAAAGCGACGCATGACTTCGATTATATCAACTATCTGCTTGGCCTGAAGCCGACGGCGGTCTGCGCCATGAAGTCCAAACGGATCTTCACGGGAAACAAACCTGCGAAGCTAATGTGTCGGGACTGCGAGGAGAACCGAACCTGCCCGGACAGCGCGCTTTATCATGAATACGGCGAATACTGCTGCTTTGCCGAAGATACCGGCAATGAAGATTCCGGAAGCGCCCTGATCCGCTACGAATCGGGCATGCATGTGAATTATTCGCAGAATTTCTTCGCGCGCCGGGGAGCCGCCAAGAGAGGGGCGCGTCTGCTCGGGTACAAAGGGACACTGGAATTCGACTGGTACACAGGCGAGCTAAACGTATTCATGCATCACGAACCACGGGTAGAAACGCACAAGCTCGATTTGGAAGCTTACGACGGTCACGGCGGAGGCGATCAGCGGCTGGTCGACAATTATCTGAAAGTGCTGCGCGGGGAAGCGTCTTCGACGACTACCCTGGATGACGGACTGCTGAGCGCGCTGCTGTGCCTCAAAGCCAATGAATCCGCGGAAAACGGCCGCTTCTGCGCAATCGATTGGGATTAAAATCGGACGGTTGGAGGAATGGACATGAAAAAAGGCATCAATATCTGGTCGTTTCCGGAAGGCAAACCGATTCTGGAGTGTGCGGTATTGGCCCAAAAAGCCGGATTCGACGGGATCGAGCTGTCGCTGAACGAATCCGGGGAATTGGGGCTTGAGAGCAGCGAGCGCGAGGTACTGACGCTGCGCAGACAGATCGAAGAGCTGGGACTTGAGATCAGCGGCTTGGCGACGGGATTGTACTGGTCCTATTCGATGACCAGCGAATCGGAGACGACCCGGACGAGAGCCGTCGAGATCGGCAGGAAGCAGCTGGAGACGGCCGCAGCTCTGGGAGCGGATACGATTCTGGTCATTCCCGGAGCGGTCGGCGTAGACTTTATTCCGGGCTCCGAAGTTGTCGATTACGACAAAGCCTATGAGCGTGCCCAGGAAGCGGTGGGCAGTCTGGCTCCCTTGGCCCGTCAGACAGGCGTCGCGATCGGAATCGAAAACGTCTGGAACAAGTTCCTGCTCTCGCCGCTGGAGATGCGCCAATTTATCGATTCGATCGGGTCGGAGTTTGTCGGTTCCTATTTCGATGTCGGCAATGTTGTCCATTCCGGCTATCCCGAGCAGTGGGTACGCATACTGGGCAGCCGGATCAAGAAAGTCCATTTCAAAGACTATCGGCGTCAAGCGGGCGGGCTGCACGGATTTGTCGATCTGCTTGCGGGCAATGTGGATTATCCGGCCGTCATGGCGGCACTCCGCGATATCGGCTACGACGGATACGCGACGGCCGAGATGATCCCGAACTACGTGCACCATGCCGAGCAGATCATTTCCAATACGTCGGCTTCGATGAATGCGATCTTGGGGCGCGGCTCCCTGTAATTTTTTGATCAAGCTCAATTAGGAGGACTCCGGCTTATGTTGAAAATTGGATTAATCGGATTCGGATTCATGGGTCGTATGCACTTCGATAACTACACCCGTCTGATTGCGGAAGGTCTTCCTGTTTCGTTGAACGCGATCTGCGATATTCGGATCGACGAGTTGAAAAATGCCAAAGCCGGCGGGAATATGTCTACTTTGCAGGAAGTCTACGACTTGACTCCGTACCGGCTGTACGATCATTTCGAGCGGATGATTGCAGACGAGGAGCTGGACATGATCGATCTGGCCGTGCCCACTTACCTGCATGCCGAGATGAGCTGTATCCTGATGGAAAAAGGGTATCATGTGATGTGCGAGAAGCCGATGGCGCTGAATGCGGAAGAGGCCGGACGAATGGTCGAGACCGCCGCCAGAACCGGAAAAAAGCTGATGATCGGTCAGTGTCTGCGGTTTTGGCCAGGCTATGCGTATCTGAAGCAGTGCGTCGAAGACCGCCGTTACGGAGCTGTCACCCAGGGGTATTTCTATCGGGGATCGGGGGCTCCACAGGGATGGTTTCTGGACGAGAAGCTGAGCGGCGGGTGTCTGCTGGATATGCATATTCACGATACCGACATGATTCAATACCTGTTCGGAAGCCCGAAGCGCGTATCGACGCTGGGACGGAACGTGATTCAAGGAGCCGGCAGCGACATCGTCTCCAGTCATTATTATTATCCCGACGGCAAAGTCATCAATGCTCAAGCGGACTGGACACTTGAAGGGGATTTCGGCTTCTATATGGGATATCGGGTAAACTTTGAGCGTGCCAATATTCAGTTCGACGGTGCGGATGTGACCGTGAATCCCAATGACGGACCGGGCTTCGTCCCCGAGCTTTCGGCGGACAGCGGCTACTACGGCGAACTGGTCTATTTCCTGAACGCCGTGCTGAGCGATCGGCCGATTACGGTCTGCACGCCCGAGAGTACAGCCGCCACATTGGCGGTGATCCGGGCGGAAGCGGCTTCCGCTTCGCAGGAAGGAGCCTGGGTGTCGGTCGCCGAACCGGCCCATCCATGATCCCTCCGGGAACCAAGCTGGTGATGATCGGCGATTCGATTACCGACTGTGGGCGCATGCGTCCGGTAGGGGAAGGCAAAGGAGACGCGCTGGGCAGCGGTTACGTCTCCCAGATCCAGGCTCTGCTCGATTCGACCTATCCCAAGTTGAACCTGCGTATGGTCAATATGGGCGTCAGCGCCAATACCGTACGCGAACTTCGGGAACGCTGGCAGTCCGACGTGATCGGCCTGCGGCCGGACTGGGTGTCGATCATGATCGGCATCAACGATATGTTGAGGCACTATAACCGCCCTATGCTGACGGAAAGCCATGTTTCGCTGGGCGAGTACGAAGAGACGCTTGAGAAGCTGGTTGAGGAAGCCAAAGTTTCGGGCGTACGTGAGATTCTGCTTATGACCCCTTTCTTCATCGAGAGCAGCCCGGATGATGTTCTTCGGCAGATGAGTCTGGCATACGGGGCCGCCGTGAAGCGGATCGGCGAGCGGCAGGGCACCAGGTTCGTCGATATTCAATCCGCGTTCGACCGTTACCTGGAGCATCATTATTCCCTGGAACTGGCCGCGGACCGGGTTCACCCTTCGCAGACCGGACATATGATTATCGCCAGAGAATGGCTGCAAGCGGTCGGTTATCGGTGGGACTGAAAGCTGCTAAAGGCAGAGCGAATGACCTGTGCAAAGCTGCAGGTCATTTTTTTAATTTGGCTCCGAGCCGGAAGGATATTTCTGGAATCCGGCGAATTATGATAATGGGAACACTTGTTGGGTGTTTTTAGAAAGGAGCTGTGGGATGAACAATCTATTCGAATCTTCGGCCATGCAGGAAATCCGGCTGCGGATTGGGCGGCTGAGCCCGGATGCTCGGCCGCTCTGGGGCAAGATGAATCCGGCACAGATGCTGGCGCACTGCTCCGCTTTTCAAGACATTGCGACAGGCGAACTGACGGCTTCGCGAAGCGGGCTGGGGCGGGTGATCGGCAGATTTGCCAAACCGGTGTTCTACAACGACAAGCCTCTTCCTCTGAATATGTCCACTATTCCGGCGATTCTAATGGACGGAGAGCGGGAGTTCAATCCCGAGAAAGAACGGCTGCTGCGGCAGATCGAGCGCCTCGGAGAAAAAGGACCGCAGTCCTGCGAAAAGCAGATGCATCCGTTCTTCGGCCGGCTGTCGGCCGAGGAATGGGGCAAAGGCTTGTACAAACATCTGGACCATCATTTGAAGCAGTTTGGCACGTAAACGAGGAATGGCAAGGAGAACCAAGATGACGATGATCAGTATTGAAGGAGCGAGCGCAGCCGGCAAAACGACGACTTCGGCAGCTTTCGCGGCCCGCAGCGGAGCTTTACATATTCCCGAAATCGCGATGCTGTGGGAAAAGCCGGACCCGGAATACCCCGAATGGTTTTTCGAACGTCAGGCGGACCGCTGGAAGATGGCACTGCAGAAAGAACCGAAGCGGCAGGTCGTGATCGATATCGATTTGTTTCAGCCGTTCTGGTATAACTGGGCCTTCGATTTCACCTTGTTCGACGGACAGAGCCTGGCATTTGTCGAAGCGTTCTACCGGCCGCTGTTCGCTAGGCAAAAAATCGGGTTTCCCGACACCTATTTTCTGCTGTCGGCACCCGAATCCCGATTAAGAGAGCGGAAGGCCGGAGATCGGGCCCGCCAGCGAAGAGGATTCGAACTGAACCTGACCTTTATCGAACCGCAGCAGCGGTATTTCCGCGCGTTGAACGGGTTCTGTCCGGGCCTTGTGCAGTTTATCGAATCGGTCGATATCGAGAGCAACGTCGCGCAGATTGAACAAAGTCTGCCGGGGAGCCGGAACGATCATCGGTATTCGCTTGAGCTGTTCGACTTTATGGTGAACTGGCTGGCTGCGAATCCGGCGTATCCGGGCGGCAGGCCAAATCCTTTTTCAACAAATTCGGAATAAGCGGAAGAGAGGAAATGGGATGAGCGGAAAAATCGATTACAAAAAAGACTACAAGGCTTTTTATGGTCCCAAAACCGTGCCCGAAATCATTGATGTGCCCTCCATGCCTTTTATCTCGATCGAAGGAACCGGCGATCCGAACGCAGCTCCTTTCGCCGAAACGACCGGAGCTCTGTACAGCGTGACTTATGCGGTAAAAATGTCCTACAAAAGCGACAACGTGCCGGCCGGTTACTACGAATACACCGTGTTCCCGCTGGAAGGGATCTGGGATCTGGTCGACCATACGAAACCTTCGACGGACAAAAGCAATCTGAAGTTCAAGATCATGATCCGTCAGCCGGATTTTCTGACCCCGGAACAATACGTGCGTTTCTTCGAACAAACGAAGAAAAAAAAGCCCAATCCGAGACTGGACGACCTGCGTTTTGAAACCTTGGAAGACGGACCGAGCTGCCAGATGATGCATCTCGGCAGATTCGAAGACGAGCCCGCCAGCTTTGCCCGGATGGAAGCGTTCTGCGAAGAAAACGGATGGACACGCAAAAGCAAGCTGCACCGGGAGATTTATTTGTCGGATCCGAGAAAAACCGTGCCCGAGAAACGCAAAACGGTACTGCGTTTTGCCGTGGAAGCGAAACGTACGGATTCGTAAACCGGCGTGATTCGTTTTCCGCCGTGTCCGCGCCTTCCGCCTGCGGAATCGTTTGTTTTCGGTCCTTGCCTTCGGGCAAGGGCTTTTGTTACGATGGAGGAAAGAACAGGAAAAAGGCCGCCCGGAGGGCGGCAAATTTGTCGAGAAAAGTCTGCTTCCGAGTGAAACGAGGAGGCGGAGGGAGAAATTCAGTGGAGGAACGATAGTGTTCGCCTTTGAAATCGGGGAAATTCCGCTAAATTTCAATCCTTTTCCCCGATTTCAACACGCGACCTAAAGCCTTTCGGAGAAAGGCACATCGGAAGCATCCGCTAACGAATTTCTCCCGCAGCCGACGAGATTCTACAACGAATAGGACTTTCTCGACAGCCTGGCCGCCCGCAGGGCGGCCTTTGAGCCAAATGAGAGGAACAGCAGCCAAAGTGCCAAAGCAGGCGGCCTTACTGCTTCTTTTCTTCCATAAACCACAGCGGATCGTCGCAATCTTCTTCGCCGTTGTAATTGATCAGAATTTCGTCGCCTGCTTGGATATCGGTGTAAGCATAGAAATCGAAGGTATGCTTCTCAAAGCTGATCTCGTACGTCGCATTTGGCGTATAGGAATGGTTGAGCAGGCTGCCGTAACCTAGCAGAATCGCGGTATGGTTGGCTCCGTACTCAAATACATAATCGGCCAGGATCGTTTTCTCGATATGTTCATGGTCGTCATTGTCGTAAGCGACAACGGGCGCTTCATGGATCAGTTCGCCTTTGGCGATATCCCGGGTAGCGAATACGCCGCGGGTAAATTCGCCGCCGCTGAGTTTGGAATGTTTGATTTCGATCATGGATTCACCTTCGCAATTCTTGGATTGGGTCGTTCGGCCCGTCCGGGCGCACCCATTATTGTAGCCCAACCGACGAAGAACGGCAAGGAAATGCCTCGCCTGTGCAGGCGCTGCGCCTATCCGGGTGTTTACATACAAAAGGGGAATGGAATATGGACCACGCACAAAAAGACTATATCATATCGGGCAGCCGCGCAGAGCGTTACGCCTGTATCGAATACGCGCCCTCCCATGAGATTGAATATTACTGCTACGGCAGAATGATCGAGAATCGGATGCCGGCGCGGCTGGAATGGCTGCTGCACGAGCATGGGGAATTGGTCAGACAGGTTGTCTTGACTCTGCTTGACGATGTGGAGGAAGAAATCCGCACTTACGACCTGCGTCTGGAAAGTACGGGGCAGAAGATCTTCGATCTGACGATCATCGGCGAAGATCTTTCTTTCTTCACCCGGTATGCGCTCAGCGACGGTTATCTGGAGCAGTATCCCGGCGACGATCTGCCGAACGGCCCGGCGGAGAAAAAGTCTTCATGAACCTTCGACCATCGACAAGGGGAGGTGCAGCGGATGAACGCAGCGGCTATCGTTGAACGGTTTCGTCGTCACGGCGTTCGCTGCGACCGGGGACTGACGACAGAAGAGTTCCGGCAGATCGAAACGCTTTACGGACTGCGTTTTCCGCCGGATCTGCGCGAGCTGCTGACGCATGCCCTTCCTGCAGGCGAAGGATTTCCGGAGTGGCGCAATTTTTCCGTGAATAATCAGGTTCGGATTCACTCGCGCCTGCGCGCTCCGCTCGAAGGCATACTGTTCGATATCCGGCAGAACGCATTCTGGTACGAGGGTTGGGGAGAGCGTCCCCGTGAAACGGAAGCGGCCGCGGCTAGGGCGGTTCGTGAATATGCCCGCGTTCCCCGGCTGATTCCCATATATTCCCACCGCTATATGCCCGAGTCGCCGCATGAAGCGGGGAATCCGGTTTTTTCGGTCCATCAGACCGACATCATTTATTACGGAGCGGATCTGGACGAATATTTCGGTATCGAATTTAGGGAAAAAGAGTATGCGGAGATGAACGCTGAACGGATCAAGCCTATTGCATTCTGGAAAGACCTGGCGAGCTGATATGCAAAAAATATGGATCGTCGGTATTGTGGCCAGCGGCAAAATTTGGCCATGCTGAAGATGATGTTTCGCTGGAAAAACGAGTTTGAGCGCGCGCGTCCGGATTTTGAACAAAAGTTGGCTCGGTGCGGCACTAAAGTGCTGCGAATCACGGATCAAAAAGCGGCCAGGCGGCTGCTGGATCAGGTAGGGCCGGCTGGTCGAAGCGTCAAAAAGCAAAAATAGGCGTACGGGAGAGTGCGGAAGAATGCGGGTACACGACAACGAAATCATTTCTTATTTGATTAACCTTAAAGAAGGCGAAATCCGGATGAATACGGAATACGATAACGGAGTTGTGCGTTTCTGGAATGAACTCGTATTCTCGGACGTACAGGCCCATTATTTCGAAGACGAGCTGCCGGGCAGCCTGATTCTCGAGATCTCGACACTCGATGTGAAAGATCTGTTCTCCTGGCCGGATACGGTAGAGCTGTTGGAAAAAAGGAAAAATTACGGCTGGCCGATGAATTATGACACCTTGGAGAATCTGCAGAACCAACTGAAGGCGGAAGGATATAACGTTTACGTCATCTCCGCCTCTTACGGACTAAGCGGCTGGATCTTGGCCAAATCGTGCAGCGAAGCGGTGACGGGAGGGGAAGAATTGTGATTTTCAGAGAAAAAGCAGCCGACATCGCGGAACGTTTGGCTTTGAAGCCGCTGGTCGGCAACGAACACAAATATGGTCCGGACCTTGTGCCTCGGCACAGGTGAACGGATACATACGGATTGACTAGGCACGAAATCGTTGAATGGAATAGGAGAAAGATTTATGGGAATCAAGAAAGAAGTCGAGGGTCCGCAGGAGAGCCGCTTGATGCAGACGGATGAAGAAAACGGTCGATTCAGAGCTGTATCGGACGCAAAACCCAAAAGGAAGCACCGATTCTTGCAGCGCGTTCTGGCCGTATCTTTGCTTGCCGGTTTGTTCGGAGGTCTATTGACGGCCTGCAGGGAGGAATCGGCTGCTCCCGAAACCCATGCTGCTCAAGAACAAGGGCTTAGGCGTACATCGTCCATACATCGCGAAGCTGCGGCAGACGAGGATAAGGATTCGTCCGTCAAGCCGGCAGCTGTTTCGACAAAAGCAAGCGGCGTTTACCAGGCTGCCGGTGCCCGGGGAGTCAAAGAATCTGCGCTGATCCCTTACGGTTGGCATAAATTGAAGCAGCCGAATGGAGCGGAAGCCCGCGTACAAGGTGACATGAACCGGGACGGTGTTCCGGATCTTGCCATTGTGATCGAGCGGGATGCCGAAGAAGGAGAATCTCCGCCCCGCTCCCTGCTGCTTGCTTTCGGCCGCGGCGGAGAGACATTCAGTTTGTCTGTGATCGCGGAACATACGGTACTGAGCCAGGATGAAGGCGGCGTCTGGGGAGATCCTTTTCACGGGCTGACCATTGAAAGAGGTACTGTGGTGATCCGCCATTACGGAGGCAGCAATGATCGTTGGTATCGTACCGACCGGTTCCGCTATCAGGAGAAAGACTGGAAACTGATCGGGATAACGACCGGGTCTTTTTTCACAGGAACACAGACGGAACAAACAGCTGACGAAGCCGATTATAACCTGGTAACGGGCGATTATTCGATCAAGAAAACGGATGATAAGGGCAGAAGGCATGAGCAGAAGGGAAACCAGGGCAAGCGGGAGTTGACGAAGATCGAAGAATTCGATATCGAAAAGCGGATCGGGCAAACCCTGTATCAGGATTAGAAAAAGTACGTTGGAAACAAGCAGAGACAGTAGACCCCGGAACTGGAAAAAGGGAAGGGCCGGGGTCTGCGCCGTATTGAAGGCGATTGCCCAACATGCAAAGCCGCTCCGCCTGATCGACGACAGCTATCGGATTCGCCCGTTTACAGCTTCAGCACCGTAATCGGCTCTCCGTCGGTAAACTCGCCGTTGTCTCGGAAGCCGAAACTTTCGTACAGACGCTTGGCGTTCACATTATCGGCTTCATACGGAATCCAGCAGTAGGAAGCCGGTCCGGCGGGAAACGTACGGATGAACTTCAGGATTTTCGCCATCGCTTCCTGGCCGTAGCCGCGGTTTTGGAACCGTTTGTCGATCATCAGACGCATAATGCAGTAGCTGTCATCCACAATGGACGGAAGCTCGTAGCCGGTGTCGCCGTGAATGATCATAACGAATCCGACCGGTTCTTCGTCCGCGTAGATCGCAAACGGAAACGGGCGGCTTCCATTGGTGAGCAGCACGTAGCAGGAAGCGACGCTGGACAGATTCGAAGCCACGTAGCCTTTTTGAGTGTCTTCGACTTCCAGGTTAAAAATGGCGCGCCGGTTTTCCAGCGTGATTTTGCGGAGAGTAATCATGAATAAAGCTCCTTTGCTTACCGTTTTGGTCTTGCTTAGAATGAACAGATCCGAAGCAAATAAAGTTTTGTTTTTTTAAAATAGAAAGGTCAAAAGGAGCGATACCATGACCGAACAGTCAAACGATTGGCCGATCTGGGCGACGGAAGCGGTGGAGATCAAGCCGAGTAATCCCGCGTGGGCAGCCGCAGGGAAATGGGAGGCGGAGCATCTGCACAAGCTGCTGTCTCCGCACGGCGTGCGCGAGGTCGAACATATCGGAAGTACGTCGATCCCCGGCCTGCCGGCCAAGCCCATTCTGGATTTGATGGCGAAGATTCCTTCTTATGACCAACTGGAAGCCGTGATCGCGCGTTTACAACAAGAGGACTGGCATTACGTGCCTCTGGAGCTGGACGGGCACGAATGGCGGCGGTTTTTTGTCAAAGTGGAGAGCGATCGGCGCAAATGCCATCTGCATCTGATGCAAGAGCATGAGGAACGCTGGGATATTCAGCTTCGCTTCCGGGACCTTATGCGGCAGCAGCCGGAATCGGTGCGGCAGTACGCCGAGCTGAAGCGGGATCTGGCCGGGCGCTACACGGACGACCGGGAAGCCTACACGCGGGCGAAAAGCGGGTTTATCGAGAACGTACTGGGAAGAGAGCCGAATTGAGCGGCAAAGCCCGTCATTCAGCTTGAAAAAGAAAAGGGGTAACTCATGTCAACTTCCCGATCGCTGCTGCCGTCTCCCGCCCTGATCGAATCTGTCGAACAATCGGAGATTGATTATATGACCGACCGGATGCGGGCGATCCAGTCCCGGCCGGGCAATCCGGAAGGGATTGAGCTTCAAACGTTCGGCGGTGCGACCGCTTTTACCAGTGGAACGATGCCCTGGCCCGCGTTTAACACCGTCAAAGGACTTACGGATACGGATATCGGGCAGCTGGAGCCGATTCTGGAGTTTTTTCGCGCGAGAGGACGGAAGGTTCAGCTGGAAATCGTGCCTTCCCGGGTAGGACCGGACTTTCTGGGCCGTATGGCGGAACTGGGACTGTACGCTTCCGGTATCCACGCTTCCTTGATTGCACAGCCGCGCGAAATTCCGGACCGATGGTCCGGTTCCGATGCGAATCTTGACCGGATCGTTATTCGCGAGCTTCACGCGGGCGAAATGGAGACCTACGCCATGCTGCACTGCCGGGGAACGGGTCTGCCGGATCACGGCATTCTGCCTGTTCAACAAAATAACGAAGTGCTGCACGGCCGCGAAGGCTGGACCTTTCTGGTCGCGGAGTCGGACGGAACGCCTGCCGCGACCGCGGTCTTGTTCGAGCGCGATCGCCGTGCTTCGCTGACGTTTGCCGCCACGCTGCCGGAATTCCGCGGCCGCGGGCTGCATCGCAGATTGATCGAGCGGCGGATCGGCGAAGCTTTTTTAAGAAACAACGAACTTGTCGTTGGCCAATGCGCCTTCCTGTCGCAAAGCCACCGCAATATGGAGCACGCGGGCATGAGACTTGGCTATGTGCGTACGGCGTGGACCGAAGCGAACACTCATCCGGCAAAAGAAAGCGTACGGTCGTGATCCGCGGTATCCTGTTCGACCTGGACGGGACGCTGCCGGACCGGAACGGATATGTCTGGAAAGATGCCGTCTACCGGCAGTTGATCGAAGAAACGGGCTGGCCGCTGCATGCGGAGGAGCTGCTGGAAGACTACGTGAGCGGTTTCGGCGCGCACTGCATCGGGTTTGCGAATCTGATGGACATGCTGGGCGCGGCCTATGCAAAGAGGGGAAATATTCCCGGTACGGTGACGCGGAAATGATCGACGACGATCTGGTTCTGTATTTGACGAAGCGGCTGCGCTGATTTTTCTGCATATTTTTCCCTCCAGCGGGTAAAGAAGGAGAGGACGATAAAAAGGAACGGGGAGGAATCGGATATGGCTGAAAAAGGCTGCGTCAAATGCGGAAGTCCAAATGCCGAAACCAAAGAAGTATCGATGGCGGGAACCGGTTTGTCCAAAATGTTCGACATCGAACATAATCATTTTACGGTTGTCAGCTGCACGAACTGCGGATATTCGGAATTCTACAACAACCAGTCTTCCGCCGGGTCCAATCTGCTGGATTTGTTCTTCGGTTGAGCCTTCTGCAGCAGCGGAAATCGGACAACGAAAAGCCCGGGAGAAGATTCCCGGGCTTTTTCGGCGAACGAACGTTCGGCAGGAATAAGGAACACTACGAAAAAAGCATAAAGGAGCCTCTATGACACGCGAAGAATTCGGGGAATTTTTGCTTGCGGCCCGGCAGGAGCTGGCCGACAAGCAGGAGAAATTCGTAACGGAATCGAATGTAAGCGGCTATGAAGAATATTGGATCGATATAGCAAACGGCACGCTCGATTTTATCGAAGGAGAGGCCGGAAGAATCTCGTACGAGGTCATCTGTATCGGAACCTGGTCGGAGACCCAGCGCAGCTGGATGTGGGCCTGGGCGCACGAAAGCTTCCCGGCAGAGATTCGGCGGCAGTCGGCCGTCCTGCAGGAGCTGTCTGTCCGGACGAACAGTCCCGTTTTCCGCACGGAAACATTCGGATGCGAAGAAGCGCAGGCGATCGAGTTGACGGCAATGTCGGTGCGGCATCTGAACGCGATCGGCATGTACCGGATTCCGGGCGAGCAGGCGCAGTTGTATGTAGCCGTCATGAAGAAGCGCAGCCTCCAATAGCAGACGAGTTGGCGATTCAAGCCAGACGGAAAAGAGGAAAACCAATGACTGATTCCAACCCGGAATCCCTGATTCGCCGGCTTGCCGCCGAGACGCTGGGCAGCGAACCGGAGTCTGTTGAACGAATGACATTCGGACATCGCAATGTGGTCTACCGTGCCAGTGGCGCCGACCGTTCGATCATCGTGCGTACGAATACGGATCCTGCCGTCATGCGCGGGACCGCAGACAATATGGCCGATCTGCGCGAGCTGGGGATTCCGGTTCCGCGCATTCTGGCTTCCGATCTGCACAGCGGCCGCTATCCGTTTGCCTATATGGTTCTGGAAGAGATTCCCGGCCGCGATCTGCGCGACGAGCTGCCGGATATGACCGAAGCGCAGATGACGGCAGCAGCGGAGCAAGTCGTTTCGTTTCAGCGCGTGGCAGGCAGGATCCCGCGCGGTGAAGCGTTCGGCTGGGTACCGATCGGCGAACCGGGTCCGTTCCGCTCGTGGAACGAACTGATTGCCCGCGATCGGCAGGATCATTTTGCGCGCAGCGGGAAGATTGTCGGCGAGAAGCTGCTGGCGCTGCTCGACGATCGGCTGCAGCGGCTGAATCCGTATTTGGCGGCGGTCGAACCAATCTGTTTTCTCGACGATCTGACGATCAAGAACGTGATCGTAGAGAGAGGCGAACTGCGGGGGATCGTCGATTTCGACACGGTCTGCTACGGCGATCCGCTTTATTTTATCGCGCTGACCCGGACCGCGATCGTATGCGATATCGGGGAGCAGGCGCTTTTTTATACGGATGAACTGTGCCGGTGTATGGGTCTGGACGAGGCGCAGCAGCGGGCCGTCGACGTGTACGCCGCCCTGTTTGCCGGATCGTTCCTGGACACATGCCGGGAGAACGGCGACCCAGAAGCGGAGCGGCGGCTGCTGGAATATATGGAAAAATGGCTGGGAGAAGGCGGGACGTAAAGGACAGAAACCGCTACCTCCTACCTCCAAGACTTAGGAAGAAACGTTTAGATCGTAGGAACAATCTTGCATATACCGGGAGCAATCAGGCAGATTCAGTCAACGCACCCGTATAGGAAGACTAGGAGTTCCCGGGAAGCGGAGACGGGCGGGAGGCGGAGTGACTTCGAAAAAAGCTTGGGTGATCCTGCGGTGCGGGTAAACGATAAGATAAGGAGGGAGAACCATGGGAGTCCTCATCGCAATCATCCTGCTGATCGCCAATATCCCGGTCTACGGGTTCATTTTCCGGCATGGGTTCTCGGATGAAGAAGATTTCAACAAATCGGTCCGCTACTCGTTTACGCCCGATCTCTTTTCTTTGTTCAAAGGGAGATATATCGAAGACCGGATCGCGTCGGCCAAACTGTCTTTTTATATTTTCGTGTGTCTGGCGGTCGTCGCCGTTGAATTCGGAATCGTCTACGGGCTGATTACATGGATAATGGGGTAAGAGATCAGAAGATGACAGCGAGGCAGCGTAAGCCTAGTACCTTGTCAACACTAAAGGTACGGTTACGTTCCCCTGAATCGCACCTAAAGCGTGTGCGTTTCAGGAAAACGTAACCTGTGATTAAGAGTTGAAAGGGTACTAGGGAGGAATCTTCTATCCAATTATTATTCATTTGCAGCCGCATCGATATTCCCGACGACTACGGCTGCATGGACGAGGAATTAATCGGGCTGCTGAAAAATAGAGTTTCGGAACATATGGAAATTCCAGAAGACTTTTGAACCGAGACGGAGGAGACCAAATGCAAAAAGTGACGGTGATCGGCTCGCCTGGCTCCGGGAAATCGGTGCTATCGAGAAGGATCGGCGAATGTCTGGGACTACCGGTGGTCCATCTGGACAGTCATTACTGGCAGACAGGCTGGACGCCGACTCCGAACAAAGAATGGGACGAATTTCTCAAGGAAGCGTCGGAGCGGGAGAAATGGATCATCGACGGCAACTATACGAGAACGCTGGATATTCGGCTGCGGGCGGCGGATACGATCGTTTTTCTGGATATGCCAAGAATGCTCTGTTTGTACCGGGTGTTCAAAAGACGAATTATGTACCATGGCAAAACACGCCCGGACCTCAATGAAGGATGCGAAGAAAAGCTGAATGCCGGATTTGCTGTCTGGGTATGGAATTACAAGAAAAACACCCGCCCAAAAGTCCTGGAGGCGCTTAAGCGATATACGGATACAAAAGAAGTCGTTATTCTTCGGTCACGAAAAGAAGCTGCCGAATTTCTGAATCGGATACATACCCTGCAGCCTACAGGAAGCCATGATTTAACCCAATCCAACATCAGGAAGAAGTGAGCCGAATGTCTTTAACCGCAGGGACCGGACCGAAGATCATTACGCGCTCTGCACGGTGCTGACGAAGGAGCATAAACAAGCCCATCTCGACAAGCAGAACCTTGCGAATTACGACGAGAACGAACTGGGCGCCTACTATAACGGGTTTAACGATGCGCAGGAGGCCGAGGCGGGTTCGGAAATGCTGGAAGCGATCCGGGTGCTGCAGTTCAATCTGCGCGAAGCGGACGAGACTTCCGTTGTGCTGCTGATTCTGTCTTGAAAAAAAGATATCGAATCTGCCGACTGTACCCGGCTGAAAACAATCAATACCATCAAGGAGGATATTGCGATGAGTTTCTCCCACTCTACCCCGCTTTGCGAGCTGCTCGGCATCCGTCATCCGCTCGTGCTGGCGGGTATGGCAGGCCTCGCCAATATGGCTCCGCTCGTATCCGCCGTCTCCGAAGCGGGCGGACTGGGCACGCTTGGAGCCGCCTATCTGAAACCGGAAGAGATCCGAAGCCATATCCGTGCTATCCGGGAAATGACCGATGCGCCTTTTGCCGTTAACCTGTTCGCCCGTGTCGGTCCGGATGATCTCGGCCGCTTCGACGAAGTCAACGGGAAGCTGAATCCGCTGCGCGATTCGCTGGATCTGCCGCATCCCGTTCGGAGCGAGGTGCGCACGCCCGACCATTTTGAAGAGCAGTTCGCCGTATTGGTGGAAGAAGAGGTGCCGATTGTCAGTATCACGTTCGGGCTGCTGTCGGAAATTCATATGAACCGGGCGGAGCAAGCGGGAATGAAAGTCATCGCGACTGCAACGACCGTGGAGGAAGCGATCCGTGCGGAAAAAGCGGGCTGCCACGCCGTTACGGCGCAGGGCAGCGAAGCGGGCGGACACCGGGGCACGTTCGGTACGTCTTCCCGGCGCATGGGCGCAAACATCGGTACGATGGCGCTCGTTCCGCAGATCGTCGACCGTGTGGGCATTCCGGTGATCGCGGCGGGCGGCATCATGGACGGTCGGGGGCTTGCGGCCGCGCTGATCCTGGGAGCGTCCGGCGTGCAGATGGGTACACGTTTCCTGACCTCCCGCGAGTCGGGGGCGCATCCGGCTTACAAGCGGGCACTGCTTGCCAGCACGGAAGAAAGCACGATACTGACCGACGCTTTTTCCGGAAGACCGGCCAGAGGCATCGAGAATACGTTTATCCGCGAATGGAACGTAGGCGGCACGGTCCCTCTGCCTTTTCCGTCCCAAAATACGCTGACCCGGGAAATCCGCAATGCTGCCGCCCGGCGAGGCGACGCCGAGCATATGGCTTTGTGGGCGGGTCAAGGGACACGGCTGCTGACAGATGGAGATTCCGCGGCGGAGATCGTGCGTCAAACAGCCGAACAAGCCCGAAATCTGCTGGGTTGAATCACGAACGCGAAGGCCAGATCGTCATACGGCGGTCGGGCCTTCGTTTTTTTGCCTATCCAGCTGTGTGCAGGCTTGCCAGAACCCTCTTAATCGGTTATCATAGACATATTATATCTCTAATAGATATTATCCGATATCCGAAAGGTCAGGGTGAAGCGACAATGAAGCCTTTTTTTAATCCGGCAGTCTGGGAACAGGAATGGAAAGAATACGGAGACGGCGCGGCGGCCCGGATGAAACGTTCGGGAGTCGATCCGGCTACGGCATTCAACAGCAAAGCGCAAACGTTCAACGAGCAGTCGTTCAACGAAGAAGGCCGCAGACGCAGCGCACGAATCGTGAACTGGCTGGCAAGCCGCGGCATAGCGTTCGAAGGGGCATCGGTACTGGATATCGGCGCGGCATCGGGGGTATTCACGGTACCTTTTGCCGAGCGCGGCGCCCGCGTGACCGCATTCGAATCGTCGCCGCCGCAGGTCGAACTGCTGAAGCGGAACACGGCCCGTTTTACGGAAAGTCCGGTGCAGATCGTCTCGGGGGAATTCGAACAGATCGATATCGGGGAAAAAGGCTGGAATGAAGCGTTCGATCTGGTCTTCGTCTCGATGTGTCCGGTCGTACACGATTGGGAAAGCGTGAAGCGGATCTTGAGCTGCGCCCGCAAGTTCGCTTATATCAGCATGCCGTACAGCTCGTCGGAGAGCAGCCTGGTCAGCGAAGTCGTGCCGCTGATCACCGGCGAACCATTCCAGCCCAAAATAACGGAGATGAGTTATCTGCTGCATCTGCTCGGTCTGAACGGATACGCGTATGAGACGTTGGTGACCCGTGAACTCAAGACGACGCGGCATACGCCGGAGGAAGCGCTCAAACATACCCTCACTTGGCTGCGCCATCACAACCTGCCTGCGGATGAGCGAAGCCGAAGCATCGTCGAAGCGCATATCCAGGCGAATTATCCGCCGGACAGCGTGCAAATTTATGAAGGAGGCCGATTCGGCAAAGTGCTGATCCGGCTGCAGGACCAGAGTATGTACGTCGAAGAGTAACGCGACCCAAGTCCGTCCGGCCTGAATGTTCAGTCGAACATTCAGGCCGGTTTTTTGTGCGTCCACAGAAGAGGGGATATAATGGGGGGAATAAGGCGGCTAAGAAAAGAGTGGAAATAAGTGAGGAATCAGGCAAAGCGTTTGTTGGGTTTGGGATGAGAGATTTTACTGATGCAGGGCGGTACGTACGGGTTGATTCGGTACCGCAGTTCAAAAAAACATGCAGCGGTCGATCAAAAAGTTATTCTGCTTTTTGCAGGGCTTCGAAAAATCAATCTGCTTAACGACAAGGAGGCCGATCATGGCGGAGAAGATCAAACCTGAATTGTTTTTGTTAAGTAACGGCCTGTCCATCCTTTCAAGCTGCAAAAAAGAAACGGAGGATATCTGGCAGGCTCATTTCGGCGCGGCGGCGATCGGCAGTTATTTTTTCGTCAAAAATAATCGCTTGGATCCGGATGTACGGCAGCGCGTTTTGGTTCAAGCGCAAGAAATGGCCTATTCCGTATCGAAGAAAGATCGAGGGTTCGGCCTGGATCCAGACGTCCCGATCCTGAATCCGCTTGAAGCCGAATCGATCCTGTTAACGGCATTGGAGCGGACGATCGACGGTCTGCACTGGGTTGGCCACAATGTGATCTACAGTGCGGCGAGCCTATCGGCAATCCGCGAACTGGACGGTTGGGGAAGCAGGGAGCAGATTGCGGGCATCGCCGACCTGGTCGATTCGTTCGAAAAGACGATCCCCGGACGTTCATGGATCGGCTGTACCGCGTCCGAGGTGAAACGTTTGACGATCGATCCGCAGGACCACTTTCCGATTATTCGTACTCCCGAAGATTTATCGGGGTTCGTGCTGGAAGAGTTGGCTGCTTTTCCTGTCATTTACCGTGCGGAAGCCCATCATGACCTGATTGGCCATTTACTGACTTTTTCGCACGCATTGAATATTCTGTACGATCTCGGCCATCCGGAATTTTTCTATCGGGGAACGGTTCCGCTGTTCAAGTTGGCCAAAGCGCTGCGCGCCAGCCGCTGTATGTCTTCCATGGACACGATCAAGCTGGTGTCTCCTGTCGACCGACTGCCGCTGGAGCAAGCGAAACGCAGCGAACGGCTGCCGATCGACAGCGAATTTTGGAACAAGGATTACCGCGCAAGCGGTTGGGATTTCGGTCATGTTTTCAAATTTTCGTATAGTTTTTACGATCATCTTGCACGCGTAGAAACCGAGAAGTCGTCCTACACCGAAGCTTTTCGATCGATCCTTGTTCAATAAACGAGAAGGTAAGCCAAAAGGAGTGGATACGAAGATGACCCAAAAACTCGGATTTCGACAGATCACGCGGGCGGCCGCCGCTTCGCTTGCTTTGTTCCTGCCAGTCGCCTGTGCTTCGGAGCCTCAGTCTCGCACCGAGCAGATCTCCGTCACCCAAAACCCCACCGCGGCCGAATGGCTGAAGCTTGAAGAGCAGGCCAGCGTGTTCCAATACGAAGATGTCATTTATACAGCCGGCGTGTCTTGGGTGGACGAATTGGAGCTGAAGCGGAGCGAACGTCTTACGGAGGTGCTTCGACAAAACAGCGACGGCGATTCGTTCCAAAACGGAGATGCCAACCGCCTGAAAGCGGGAACTCCTATATATAGGGTGAAGGATCGGAGAGACGTTCTGATCGCGGAAACGCCGGAAGGCGATATTCGTTTGTACCAATTGGTCGAAGGGTAATCCGATCGCGAATGAATACAGGCATGACTCAATAAAAAAGGAGGGACCCTATGTCTATTACATTAAGTTTGGCCGGGCCTGAAGATGCGCATACGATTCATGATATGCAAATACGGGCCTTCGCGCCGCTGCTGGAAAAATACCGCGATACGAACACCAGCCCGGCGTCGGAATCGGTTAAAGACGTCCGCCGGCGAATCGAACAACCTTTCACCGATTACTATGTGATTCAAAAAGATGCCAAGACCGTAGGAGCGATTCGCATTGTACGCAGCGAGAGTCGTTGTCGGGTTAGTCCCGTGTTCGTTCTGCCGGAATATCAGGGACGCGGCATTGCCAGAGAAACCTTTAAATGGATCGAAGCCATGTATGCGGACGCGCCGCGTTGGGAGCTGGACACCGTTTTGCAGGAAGAAGGTAACTGCCGCTTGTACGAATCGCTCGGTTATCGACGCTTTGGCGAGCACAAAGTGGTGAACGAGCGGATGACACTTGTTTATTACGAAAAAGAGATGGGGCGATGAGGCAGAACACGTATCGATTATCAATCATCGTAGAAAGTAAAGTGCTCTGAAAATTTGCTTGATATATAGGTATATGAAGTAAGAAGGTGATGGATCATTTTACAATAATTTTTCATCTGAAACTAATTATGTAACTTAGGAGAAAAGAAAATAATGCAATTATATCGGTAAATCGAGTATAAGATTACTTAGATTTTAGGAGAGTGAATATATTGGAATTGCATGACTTAGAGATGCGAGACATGATCTACGGCTTAGCTAAAGCTCAAAATGTATCGGAAATGTATAAAGCCTGGCTTTTAGCTCCTTACAGTAAAGATATTAAGGCAATTGTTTGTTTAGAAGATTACAACAAAAAAGTGTATCCCCCTGATTTAGCGAGGTTGATGAATAGTGGTGAGTTGGATATCATCCCTTATTTTCAGTCGGAGCAGCTATATTTTCTGGATGTTGAAACAACAAGCGATATGTTCAAATCTTCTACGGGACAAGCTGTATTTGCGTTAGATTATTCCATTATGCTAGATACGAATTATGCCAGCTACATCCATCAATTTGTGAACCGAAAGGAGAGATCATTCGATTATCCTCCATTCAAGAAGCTGGGCCTATTATTAGAACATAATTTAAATTATGATTATTTTTTTTATTTAATCGAAAATACAAAAGGTTTCTCTACAGATCATTTTAACTTAGACGAATTTAAGGCCAAGCATTCTGATATCTATAAGAATATGATTAGCATGGAATTATTTAAAAGTATCGACTCCAAAATTTTTAAAACCACCGGGGAACTACAATATGGAATCACTGTACATGAAGCGGTAGAAACAACAGACGAATTTGTAAAAAGCATTTTTTGTAGTGAAATTGGGCGAGAGTTTTATAATGAGTTCCGATTTGTACAGAAACAAATGACGTTATTTTTAATCGGTATGTTGAAAATTAACTTTAGAAGTGGAAGAAACGCAGCAAAAAAGACTACTGAACTCTTTGCTTATATGCATGAAGTAGTCGGCGTCTATTTGGATCGTGAAATGATCATTGCCCATAAGTTTTTTGACAAGGAAAAAGGAATGGATATCTTTAGAAAGCTACAGAAAAATATGGAAATGGAAAATCTACAAGCAATCATCGAAAATATTGCTTGGGATCTTACAGCACCACGAGTGATGGAATATTTTATGGCACGTATTGGAGAAGGTCGCTACTTTTTACCGTTTTTTTTATCGAATGATGAAGGACTTAAAAACTTGTTTAAGCTATATAATGTAAAGGCTGTGATTTTAGATAACGATGGGCACGCAATTTCGATTACAGATCCAGTAAACGTAGAATATTTTGAAGAGAAAAATTGCAAGGTTGATTTTGAATATTATTTTTCCGATTCCAGTAAGAGAGAACGATTTATGAAATTGGAAGACAATAGAAAAAATATTAACAATCTTTTGAGAAGTGAAATTGCAGAATTGTCTTTATTTTTGTAAATAGATAGACATACTGATTGCTCTTAATAGAAAAAAGGAATTATAGAATATAAAGACTTGTGAATTATATATCAACTCTGCTTTTTGAATGAACTCCCTTTTTTCTATTTCAGATTCATTTAAGCCGGCTCTCTTATTCTGAACTCATCACAGAATACGAAGAGGTGAGCTTCCCATGATGAGAGCAGACGAACCCGTTTCCCCATCTACCCGCAAGAAGCGCAGGTGGCCGATTATTGTAATGGTGATCGTGCTTGTGCTCGGAACCGTCTTATACAGCCTGGCCAACCGATACCTGATTCCGCACGTCGAAGTAGCCGTTGTCGACCGTTCCTTGAGTACGGCTGCCGCAAGTTCAAGCAGCGAAGATACAGCCCAATTGGCTGTCGAAGCAAACGCGGTATCCGACGACTGGAGCTACAGCAGCGAGGATATCGATATTCAGATCGAGCAGGTCGTTACCGGCTCCGGTTCGGATCAGATCACGTATTATGTGGCGGACGTGGTGCTTCAGAATGCCGCCGACCTCAAGTCGGCTTTGGCCAACAACAGCTTCGGAACCAATATCACCGACAAGACCTCGAATATCGCTGCGGATGCCGGCGCGATTCTGGCGATCAACGGCGACTACTACGGATTCCGGGATGACGGCGTCATTATCCGGAACGGCACGCTGTACCGCGACGAGCCGGTACGCGATGCGGCAGCCCTGATGAGCGACGGCACGATGCAGACTTACGACGAGACCGCGGTCTCGTCATCCGAGCTGCTGGAATCCGGCGTGCTCCATACACTGTCGTTTGGTCCGATTCTGATCCAAAACGGCGAAATCGTCGGGGACTTCGGCAGCGTCAGTATCGACAAGAACTTCGGCAACCGTTCGATCCAGGATGCCAATCCGCGTACGGCGATCGGGATGATCTCGGCCAATCATTATGTATTCGTGGTGGTTGACGGGCGTTCGGACGAGAGCCGGGGTATGACGCTTGACGAACTTGCGGCCGTTATGCAGAATCTCGGCGCGACCGAAGCGTACAATCTCGATGGCGGCGGTTCTTCGACGATGTATTTTAGGGGACGGGTCGTCAACAATCCGCAGGGCGAGAACAAAGAACGCGGCGTCAGCGACATTCTGTACGTGGGCGAGGGGGAATAGATCATGACGATCCTGATTCCTTCCTATGAACCCGATGTCCGTCTGCTGAACCTGACCGTCAAGCTGCAGGAATACGGCCTCGGTCCGATCGTGATCGTCGACGACGGCAGCGGCCCGGCTTACCGGGGCATTTTCGAGAGTGCTCAAGCCTACGGCTGCACGGTGCTCACGCATACGCATAATCTGGGCAAAGGCTGCGCGCTCAAGACGGGATTCCGGCATATCCGCGAAGGGGGCCTGCAGGAAGCCGTGATCTGCGCCGACAGCGACGGGCAGCATCTGCCCCAAGATATCAAGCGAGTCGCCGAAGCGATCAAGCGCGAGTCGTCGGCATGTCTGGTGCTCGGCAGCCGCAGATTTACGGGAAAGGTCCCGCTGCGCAGCCGTTTTGGCAACAGCGTCACCCGCGGCGTGTTTGCGATCGCAGCCGGCGGCAAAGTCCAGGACACCCAGACGGGGCTGCGCGCTTTTTCGTACGAGCTGCTGGATTGGCTGTGCGAGATTCCCGGCGACCGCTTCGAATACGAGATGAATATGCTGCTGGGGGCACGCCGGGAAGGCCGCATGATCCGGGAAGTCTTTATCGAGACGGTCTATCTGGAAGCAAACAAATCGTCCCACTTTCGTCCGCTGATTGACTCCCTGCGCATCTATCTGCCGATTCTGGCGTTTGGCGCTTCGTCGGCGGCCTCGGCGCTGATCGACTTCCTGCTGCTGTTCGTCTTCCAGTATCTGTCGCATAACCTGTTCTTCTCGGTCGTCGCCGCCCGGCTGTGCAGCTCGGTCTTCAACTATACGATGAACCGCAGATATGTCTTCGGCGGCCCCCATACGGCGAAGATCGGCAGGTCGATGCCCAAATATTTCTCGCTTGTGGCGCTTGTGCTGCTGCTCAATTACGGACTGCTGTATTTCTATAAGGAACAGCTGATTCTCCCGCTTCTGGCCGCGAAGATTCTGACCGAGGTGTCGATCTTCGTCTTCAGCTTCTGGGCGCAGCGGCGGTTTGTGTATTGAATACGCCTGACGCAGAAGCTCCTTCGGTTGAAAATCGGAGGAGTTTTTTTGCGTGCTTTGGCTGCCGGAGCCAACGATTTGTCCGCTGGCGCGTCTATAAAGAGAGAAGTTGTGCAATCAGACCAAGATCGGAGGGAGATAAGGGTGAGCGAAAAAAAGAAAGCATGGATATGGATATCGATCCCGCTGCTCTACGGAGCGTTGTCGTTCGTTCTGTTATGGATCTTCCCGCTGCGTATCGGACAGATCGTATTCGGAGCTTTCTGGCTGTGGATCGGCATGCGCTTCGCTCGTTTGGAAGGCAGTTCGGTAAAGAATTTCGTATGGGGGAACAGCCTGTGGCTGATCTCGTTCCTGCTCTACCTGTGGCAGTTCGTGCTGCTCGACGATGCGAACCGGAATATGGCGCTTGCCGCATGGAGCCAATATTATGCGTTATCGTTCGTGATGTCGGGCGCTTGGGTGTACATGGCATTCGAGAAAGGCGTCATCCGAAGTACTCCTGTCGCGATTTATGCTTATGGCATCATGTTTCTGGTATTCGCGATCGGATTCCTATGGGGGAAGATCAAAAAAAGATCGCGAGTGGACAACGTCTAGGAGGTGAATAGGCACAGCCAGCATCAATCCAAATCAACCCCCATGATCTTTGAACGGAGAGATTCCATGAAAAACTTAATCGACTATTACAGCGCTTTTGACGAATGGGGCCGCTTGGACCGGGAACCGATCGAATTCATAGTGAATATGCATCATATTCTGGCGCATCTGCCGCAGCAGGCCCGCGTGCTGGATAATGGAGCGGGACCGGGGAAATACGCCGTGGCGCTCGCGAAGAAAGGCTTCCGCTTAACGCTCACCGATCTTACGCCGAGATTGGTAGAGACGGCCGAACTCAAAGCGCGCGAGGAAGGCGTGAGCGACCGGTTCGACGGGTTCCATGCGCGGGATGCCCGGGATCTGAACGGACTCGAAGAAGGAAGTTTCGATGCTTCGCTGATGCTCGGACCGCTGTATCATCTGCAGCAGGAAGAAGACCGCGACCTTGCCGTGCGTGAGCTGCATCGCGTCACGCGCCCCGGCGGCCTGGTCTTCGTCGCTTTTATGCCGCGCACCTCGTTTCTGCGCAAGTCGCTGGCCCAACCCGATGCCTGGAAACCGAACCATACGGCGGAAGGACTGAACCGGTTTATGGCTTCGGGAGCGTTCGATCATGCCGACGAAGGCCGATTCACCGGCGCCTATTATTTCGAGGTCGATACGATCGAGCCGTTTATGGAAGCCCGCGGTTTTGAAAGTCTCAAGATGGTCGCTTCGAGCAGCGTAGCCGGCACGATGACACCCGAGCAGTGGGCGTACTGGCGCGAACAGGGCGACGATGAGTTTGCGGCAGTCGTCTCGCATCTGATCGGGGTCTCGGACGACCGTCATATTCTGGGCTTGTCGCCGCATATCCTGTATATCGGGCGCCGCAGAAGTTGAAATTCGGCATCTGTACCGCTTCGAAAGACCGGTTTCCGCACTTTGGAGGCCGGTCTTTTTTTGGCGTTCTTCTATCGATGGCCTCGGCGAAATGTAGTGGATTAAAGCGCGCGGCTGCGCTCTTTTATGAGGACGTTCAGCTTAAAAAATCGCCGTTTCCGCAAAAAACGCCATTTTTTCCGGGCACCGTTTTCGTCAAAAAATCGCCATAAAGGCGAATATGAGTCATTGCCCTGCCGCGACCGGAAAGGTAGAGTTGGCCTCAGAAATTGAATACGCTTTCAAATCGGTGTTCGACCCGAACGAAAGACCCAGGCGGCTGCGTATTCTATTCGAATCTGGAGGTGAACCATGCAGCGCAAATCAATCGCGTTACCCGGCACCCTGGAGCGCAAAAGCTCCGGGACGCTCCGAAGCTACATCAAGCACCGGTATTATTTTTTCATGCTGCTGCCGGTCCTGGCGTACTTCGTGATCTTCCATTACGTGCCTATTTACGGAGTGCTGATGGCGTTTCAGGATTTCCGGATCTTCAAAGGCATCTCGGGCAGCGAGTTCGTGGGATTGAAGCATTTTCGCGAATTGTTCGACGGAATCTATTTCATGCAGGTGCTGAAGAACACGCTGATTATCAACGCCTACAAGATTCTGTTCGGCTTCCCGGCTCCGATCCTTCTGGCTCTGCTGATCAATGAAGTCATGCGGCCGAGATTCAAGAAATTCGTGCAGACGATCAGCTACCTGCCGCATTTTCTTTCCTGGATCGTGCTGTCGGGCATCGTGATCGAGATTTTGTCTCCAAGCCGCGGCGCGCTGAACGTGCTGCTGATGGAGCTGGGCTTCCAGCCGGTGTATTTTCTCGCCAGCACGGATTGGTTCCGCACGATTCTCGTCAGTACGGACATCTGGAAAGGGGTCGGCTTCTCGGCGATTATCTATCTGGCCGCGATCGCGGGGATCAGTCCCGAACTGTACGAAGCGGCGGAGGTGGACGGGATCAGCCGGCTCAAGAAGGTCTGGTATATCACGCTGCCGTCGATCGCTCCTGTGATCGTAATCATGGTTATTCTGAATTCGGGCAGTATCATCAACGACGATTTTGATCAGATTTTCAATCTGCTTAACACGAATGTGCTCAGCGTCGGCGACGTGATCTCGACCTATACGTACACCGAGGGAATCGCCAAGATGAACTACAGCTACGCCGCCGCGGTCGGATTGTTCAAGAACGTGATCGCGCTGATTATGGTGCTGACCGCCAACACGATTGCGCGCCGTTTCAGCGACCAGGCCATCTTCTGAGAAAGGAGCATGAATCTTATGAAAATCAAGCATCGAAGCTGGTCCGACCGTATTTATGTCACTTTTGCCTATACGGTCCTGGTTCTGCTGTGCGTCTCGATTATCGTGCCCATGATGCAGGTGCTGACCGTCTCGGTCAGCCCCGTGGAGGTCATCAACAGCTACGGATTCCACCTGTTCCCGACGAAATTCGACTTCAGCGGCTATCAGGAAGTATTCCGCAAGTCGATCATCTGGACGGCTTACGGCAATACGATTATTCGGACCGTGCTCGGCACGGCGCTGACCGTCATTCTGACTTTTATGGGCGCGTATCCTCTGTCCAAAAAAAGCCTGCCGCACCGTCCGTTTTGGACCGCGCTGATCGTATTCACCATGTTTTTCTCCGGCGGACTGATTCCAAGCTACATGCTGATCAAGAACCTGGGGCTGATGAATTCGGTCTGGGCGCTGGTGCTGCCGGGAGTGGTCAGTGTGTTCCTGCTCCTGATCGTCCGCAACTTTATCGCCGCGCTGCCGGAAAGCCTGGAAGAATCCGCCAAGATCGACGGAGCCGGCGAACTGTACATCCTCTGGAAGATCATCATGCCGCTGTCGATGCCCATTCTCGCCACCGTCTCGCTGTACAGCGCCGTCGGCCACTGGAACGCCTGGTTCGACTCCATGCTGTACATCCAGGACGAACACAAGCAGGTGCTTCAGCTGATCCTGCGGCGGATCGTCATCGACGGCACGCTGGACCCTTCCTCCGGCGTAACCGACAGCATGGATAAGCCGGTCAATACCGAATCGATGAAGATGGCGACGCTGGTCGTATCCATTCTGCCGATCATCTGCATCTATCCGTTTCTGCAAAAATATTTCGTCAAAGGTACCATGCTGGGTTCCGTCAAAGGGTAATTCCCCGGAGCCGCGGCGGCTTCCAAAGGCTGATAGGCCCGAAGCGAAGCCTGCTACGCCCGGGTTCACAGGTCGGACAATGTCCGATATAATCTAGGTCGGATATGTATGCGCTTACTCCGGGATCGATCGGACTACCGGCGTCTGCATGCGGCCAGTTGGAGGGATTGTCATGAAAAGAAATCGTTTGGGCAAAGCAGGTTCGGGATTGGCGGCGATTGCGCTGCTGGCGGGAATGCTGTCGGCTTGCGGAGAACCGGATTCCTCGAAGCCGGCGGAAGGAGCCGACTCGTCGGAACCGGTACAGCTGGATTGGCTCGCTTACAACTCATACGCGCAGCCCGATCCGAATTCGAACATTTTCAAAATGGTGGAAGACAAGTTCAACGCGAAATTCAACGTCTGGTACGTGGACGCGCAGCAGTGGAACGACCAGGTCAACGTGAAGTTTGCGGCAGGCGAAATTCCCGACGTGCTTCAGATCCGGGAACAAATTCCGAAGTATGTGGCCAACGGCATTTTGGCGGAAATTCCCGAGGAGGACATCCAAAAATATGCGCCGACGTACGCGAAAGTCATCGACGAGTACGATGCTTCGCTCTGGAACACGGTCAAGTACGAAGGCAAAATCTATGGGCTTCCCGCTATCAATCTTAACGGGGACTACGCCCAGTCGACGATCTGGCGCAAGGACTGGCTGGACAAGGTCGGCATCGATAAAATTCCCGAAACGCTGGATGAATTCGAGACCGCCCTGACGAAGTTCCGCAATGAAGATCCCGACGGCAATGGGAAAAAAGATACGTACGGCATGTCCGATTACGCGATTCCCTACGTGCTCGGCGCGTTCGGAATGCCGGCTAACGGCACCAACTACGTCATGAAAGACGGCAAAATCGAATTTGCGGCCGTGCAGCCGGAAATGAAAAAGGCGCTTGCCGTACTGCATGACTGGTACGAGAAAGAACTGATCGATCCCGAATTTATCACGGGCGAAAATACGGGCGGTTACTGGGCGGATTCCCATGCCTTCTATAACAACCGGATAGGTTTGACCGGCAACGGTATGTTTTACCATTGGCGCAACGAGCTGTTCGACAGCGAAGACGCGGGCGGCGAACAATATCAAAACTTCAAAAAAGCGCAGCCGGACGGCGAGATCGCTTTCGGAGTGCCGCCGGTCGGACCGGACGGCCAATCGGGCGCACCGCAGTGGGGCGTGAACAGCGTTCCGATCGGAATCTCGCCGAAAGCGGCCGAAGATCCGCGCAAGGTGGAATTATTCTTGAGCATGCTCGAGACGAGCTTTACGGATTATGATTATTATTTGACCGTGTTCCGGGGCGAAGAAGGCCTCGATTGGAAAAAAAACGGGGATGGATCAATCACGAAGATCAAGGACGAGAGCGATGCGAACGCCAGCTTCAAACGCGGAGCCCAGGTGTTCAACATTATGGAGAACCCGGCATACGGCAAAAAAGAGCTTTCCAAGTTGTATGAGTTCGGAGAATCCGTCAAAACGAAAGGCTACCCTCCGGTTATCGCGCCAGCCGTCGACAGTCTGTCGCAGTACTCCGGAAACCTTCTCAAACTTCAGGAAGAAACATATACCAAGATCATCATCGGCGAACAGCCGGTCGATAGTTTCGATACGTTCGTGCGGAACTTTATGGATAACGGAGGTTCACAGGTGGAACAAGACGTCAACGAAGCCTATCGGCAGATGGTCAGCGAGTAAGACGAAAGCAGCGGGGAGACGGGCAGTCAAGCGGGGATGCCCGTCTCCCTTACGTGCGTCTTTCATGCCTGTTGTTCCGCACGAGAAGGCGAATTTTGACCCAAGTGCCGGGGTTTTTCCGGGACGGGGCACTTTGCGGCTCCATATATCAAGGGGCAGGCATCATAAGAGGAGGCGGATCATGGTTGCATACCATGAATTGAGGAAAGCGATTTTGAAAGTGGAGCGGCGGCCAAACCATCTGGCCGGTGCCGTCATTACGCCGGAAAAATTGGCCGGGCTTCGTTCTTCCTTATATTTGGAGCGACTGCTTGAAGAAATCCGTGCCGAAGCGGAGATCGGCGCAAGTCAGCCGCTGCCGGCGCTGAACTTCGCCGATTTCAAGACGTTTCGGGAGACAGGCACGCGATTCGAATACGAACGTCCCTATTTCCACCGCCGCGGGCGGCTGTTGGCATTGGCGATGGCGCTGTTGATCGACGAAGACGACAAATATCTCGAACCGCTCGAACAGACGATTTGGGAGATCTGCGGCGAATACAGCTGGGCGGTGCCCGCGCATCTGCCGTACTCGCACAGGGGAGCGCGGGATTCGCTGCCTTCGGATCGCATCGTCGACTTGTTCGCGGCGGAGACCGGACACGCGCTGGCGGAAATGCTGCTGCTGGTCGGCGACCGGCTGCATCCGTGGGTCTCGCAGCGGGTCCGGCTCGAAGTCGAACGGCGCGTCTTTGAGCCGACGTTCGGCAGCGGGCAGCCGTTCTTCTGGTTCTCCGCGGAGCATAACTGGTCCGCCGTCTGCGCCGGCGCGGTCGGCATGGCGGCGCTGCTGCTGGTGGAAGACCGTGAACGCCTGGCCGGGATGCAGGCCCGCATCGCTGACGCGATGGAGAGCTTTTTGTCCGGCTATGGGGAAGACGGCTGCTGCCTGGAAGGAGCCGGTTACTGGACCTATGGCTTCGGTTATTACGTATATTGGGCAGAAATGTTGTATGACTATACCGACAGGGAAGTCGATCTTCTCGAGGATGACAAAATACGGCGCATCGCCGACTATGCGGGCAGCACGGCGCTATCGTCGATGACCTGTATCAATTACTCGGACTGCTCTCCGTCTCTTCTTTTGCATCCCGGGATGTTGACCCGGCTGCGCAGCCGTATCGGCGCTTCCGTTCCGGCCCTGCCGCGCCCGCCGCTTTTTCACGACGACCGCTGCTACCGCTGGCCGCATCTGGTTCGCAATCTGTTGTGGACCGACGAAGATTCCGCGGAGGGCGAGCTTCGGATGGGAACGATCGACTTCCCGGATGCCGGTTGGATTATCGACAAACGCGACACACCGTCGGGTCTGTTCGCTTTTTCGGCCAAGGGAGGACACAACGGCGAGCCGCACAATCACAACGATCTGGGACATTTTATTGTCCATATCGGCGGAGAGACGCTGCTGACTGACCTGGGACCGGGCATGTATACTAAAGATTACTTCGGTGCCGGGCGCTATAGCTATCTTCATACGTCGTCGCGAGGACATTCCGTGCCCGTCATCAACGGCTGCGGGCAGCAGGCGGGGGAAGAATATGCCGCGAACGTTTTGCGCAGCGTCAGGGACGGAGATCATCTCCATTTCGATCTCGATTTGACGGGAGCCTACGGTCCCGAAACGGAATTGGAACTGTTTACCCGGCACTTCCTATGGACCTGCAGAGAAGGGGAGGCGTCCGCCAAGCTGGAAGTGCGCGACGTATTTGAATTTATTTCCGATGGCGAACAACCGGAACAGGCCGGGATGGAAGCACAGAGGCCCGGAAACCGGGTAACGGAGCACCTCATCAGCCTGAATCGTCCCGAAATGGGTCCGGGCTCCGTCATCTGGCGCGGCGAGCGGGCAAAAGCGGAGTTGGTATACGACTCTTCCAAGTTTGAAGCGGCCGTGGAAGAGATTGCGAGTATAACCCAGCTGGGTGAAGTACAGAAGGTTTATCGAACGGTATTGATGGCCGAAGGCCTGAAGGATCGGTTTGTTGGCGAATGGAGTCTATGCTGCCGGGTAGAGTGAGGAACTACATCAAGCCCGGAAGCCCGGAAGCCCGGAAGCCCGGAAGCCCGGCGAAAGGGGGAGAAGGCATGCCGAACCGAAAATTGAACGAGTCCGCTTTTTTCTCGCGGCTGCTTTTTTTCAATCTGGCGCTGATTCTGCTTCTTGGCGTTCTGCCGCAGATCGGCATTTTCCAATATATGATGCAGGCTTACAACACCGAGCTGTACCGGTTCAACACGCAGTCCGTCAAGCAGATCCGCAATACGGTCGACGAGCAGCTGCTGATGCCGACGGTACAGATCGCCAAGCGGAATCTGACCGAGCTGTCGGATGACAATACCGCTTTGTTTTACCCGATGACCCATCAGATCCGGCATGATTATTCCGCGATCGTGAACGTGCAGGAAGCGTTATCGGCCCTTCAGTCGGAGCAGCCGTTTATCCGTTATGTCGATATGTATTATTTCCGGGATCCGGTCTTCTTCTACGGCACGCGGTTTTTCTACTTCCCTCAGGAATCCGGGCGCGATCCCGGCTTTCGCAAACCCTGGCTGGACAAATTCCTGACAACGGATGCCCAGGTCGGCTGGTATGCCGCTTCCGCGCCCGACGCCGGCGGAGGCGAAGAGCGCTTGATCAGCTATGTGCGCAGCTATCCGTACTTCGCGCCGCTCGATCGCCGGAAGGCGGTCTTCGCTATCCATCTGAAGGAAAGCGCGGTGCGCCAGTCGCTGGCCGATTCTTTTGATCCGGCCAGCGGACTGGCTTTTATCGTGGACGAACGGGGAGAGCTTGTGACGGGAAACGCCGATCCCGACAGCGGAGCGGCTTATATGCAGGCGGCCGCGCTCTGGGCGCAGCGGACCGGCGGAGGAGACCCGCAGCAGGGAAGTTTCGAAGCGGAGCTGGACGGACGGGAAGCCGTGGTCGCTTATGCGCATTCGCGGGTCAATAACTGGGATTACGTGACGCTTGTGGACAAGAGCCTTTTTTACAAAAAAGCGGCCGATCTCAAAAACCTCATGTACGCGCTCTGGGCGGGACTGCTGCTCGTGGGTCTCGCCCTGCTGTATGTATTGACCAAAAAACAATACGGACCGATCGGGTCTACCCTGCAGCGCTACTCGCTGCAGCTGCACGATCTGAACGAGCAGCTGGCCGTCAACAAACCGGTCATCAAGTACCATTACATCATGGAACTGCTGAGCGGCGGGCACCGGATACCGCCGGAGCCCGGCGAAGAAGCCGCCGGCGCATCCGATACCGGAAATGCGCAGGAGATGCGCCGTTTTCTTGGGCTTGAACTGCTCGGAGACCGTATCTGCTGCTTTATCCTGCAGCCAAGAAGCGCCGGACCGGGTGCTCCGCAGCTGGCGGAAGCCTACCAGTTGGCCGAGCGCCTGGAAGCACAGTCCGCCGAAGACGCACGGATTTGGGTGATTGTGGCGCCGGACCGCAGTTTGTACGGAATTGTCGATCTGCGGCTGTCTTCCGCGCAAGCCGGTAGCTTGATTGCAAAGCGGATTGTTCCGGCAGCGGGAGAGGCGTATACCCTCTGCATCGGCTCAACCCGGCAGCAGGGAAGCGATGCCGCCGCCTATTCGCACCGGGAAGCGATAGAAGCCGGCCGCTACGGATTCTTCTATCCCGATCGGCTTCGGCTGGATTACGGGGAGCTGAACGAGGAAGAGCGAAGATCGACGGGAGGGTCCGTGCGCTTCTTCGCGGATCTGGAGAATGGGTTGAAAGCCGGCGAACGGAACCGCGCACGCCAGGCGGTCGAAGGCGCGGTCGAAGAGATGCGAAGCGGCGGTTTCACGGCGGATTACGGCCGGCAGCAGTTGGGCGAATTGGTCTATACGTTCCACAAGACGCTAAAAGGCATGGGTGTGGATCCGCAGCTGCTGTTCGATACGGATATTCGCGCGGAAGCGGGCGGGATTTCCGATGCGGAACTGTTTCTTGAATGGATGAGGGAACGTCTGGACACCGCATTCGGACATCTGGAAGAACGCAAACAGCGGACCAACCGGGATCTGGTCGAAGGCGTGCGGCAGTTTGTCGCAGACCATCTGTACAACGAGATCAGTCTGGACCGGGCGGCCGAACATCTGGGAGTCACTCCGAACTATGTCAGCCGCCAGTTCAAATTGAACACCGGCAGCACCTTTATCGAGTACGTCACGGCTCGCCGAATGGAAGCGGCGGCAGGGCTGCTGCAGGGCGGTCAGATGACCGTAAGTGCGATCGCCGAGAAACTCGGCTACCAGTCGACGAATCATTTTATCCGTATTTTCAAGGAAAAGTACGGAATAACGCCGAAGCAGTACCAGAAGAACGGGCCGAACAGCCCCGATCAGGAGATTTCTTGATTTTCGTGCACCATGAGAGCATAGGCCGATTTCCAAAGGCGGCCGCCGCGCAAATTTGCTCCAGGCTTTTTTGAGACTCGGGCGGTTCGGGATGGTATAATGACCAGGAATCGGATTGACGCGGAAGAACGTCGAGACGAATCTTATCCCATTAACATAGAGAGAGGGATCACAATGTCCAATGAACCATCCGGAGAACAACGAACAGGCTTTCAGCAGGACGATCAGCTGCGGCAGCTTAGCGAGAGCGGGCGCGACTGCACGGTCATTACGGTCAATGGTGCCCGTATTCAAGGGAAGATCGAAGCGTTCGACCGTTTCGTGATCGTCGTACGAACTTCTGCCGGCAAGCAGAGTCTCATTTACAAACATGCCGTTTCGACGATCATCGCCGAAAAGGCCAAATAAGAACGCAGTTCAGCCAAAAGGCCCGGACGGGCGGCGAGAAGATCGCCGCCCGTCCGGGCCTTTTGGCGCGGCGGACGAAACAAGGCGCAAGCGGGCAATTCGGGTAATGGTAAGCGAAAGATAAATGCAGTCCATACCCAGAGAGTGAGGAATTTTCTATGAAGCCCCTATCCGATTTCAATTTTGATCTGATCGTACTCGGAACCGGCAGTGCCGGACAGAATGTCGCAACTTCCTGCCGGGAGAAGGGCTGGAGCGTAGCGATCATCGATCCGCGTCCATTCGGAGGTACCTGCTCCCAGCGAGGCTGCGATCCCAAGCGGGTGCTGGCCGGAGCCGCCGAACTGATCGCGCGCAGCCGAAATCTGACCGGCAAAGGCATCCAAAGCGAGAACGCGATCGATTGGTCCGAACTGATGGCGTTCAAAAATACATTTACCGAAGGCATTCCGAAATCGACCGAAGAAAAGTTCGAGCAGGCGGGGATCCGCTATTTCCACGGTACCGCTTCTTTTGCGGATAAGCGTACGATTACGGTCGGCGAGCATACGCTGACCGGCGGCAAGATCCTGATTGCGACCGGCGCCCGCCCTGCGACGCTCGGTATCGACGGCGAAGAGCTGCTTCTTCACAGCGACGATTTTCTCGACCTGGAGAGTCTTCCCGACACGATCGCATTTATCGGCGGCGGGTATATTTCGTTCGAATTCGCGCATATCGCGGCCGAAGCCGGAGCAAAGGTACATGTGATTCATAACGACGACAAGCCGCTCAAAAATTTCGATCCCGATCTGGTAGAGGCGCTGGTCGACAGTATGAAAAAGATCGGAATTGCGTTCCATCTGAACACGAAGACGACCAAGCTGTCACGCTCCGGCAGAGGCTTCCTGCTCGAAGGCACGCAAAACGGTACGCCGCTGCGCCTCGAATGCGGAGCGGTCGTGCACGGCGCCGGCCGGGTTCCGAATATCGACGAACTGGATCTGGAACAGGGCGAAGTCGACTTCGATAAAAAAGGCGTAACCGTCAACGAATATCTGCGCAGCACCAGCAATCCGGACGTATATGCGGCAGGCGACGTATCCGGATCGCCCGGTCCTTCGCTGACTCCGGCCGCCGGACTCGAAGCCCGGTCCGTAGCGGCCAATCTGCTTCAAGCCGACAGCTCGAAGCCCAATTACACGGCGATTCCGTCGATTGCTTTCACTTATCCCATGCTCGCGTCGGTCGGCATGAGCGAAGCGCAGGCCAAAGACAGCGGCAAAGATATCAAGGTCAACCACGTGGATATGTCGGCTTGGTATACGTACAAACGGATCGGCGAACAACCGAGCAGGGCGAAGGTCATTCTCGATAAAGCGGACGGCAGGATCCTGGGTGCCCATATCCTGAACGGCGAAGCGGAGCATCTGATCAACTATTTCACGATTGCGATACGGCACGGACTGACGGCACCGCAGCTGAGCGACACGCTGTTCGCTTATCCGACGGACGGCAGCGATGTGCAGTATTTGTTGGAGATGTGAAGGATAGCGATTTTCAGAAGAGTAGAAGTTCGCGAAAGAAGAAGCGGTCCCTGGGGCCGCTTTTTTATGTTCGTTTATGTTAAAATAGGAAAGTTAGCTTGTCAGATTGAGAAAAAGAGGTGTGAACGATGCTGCCATTACAACGAAAACAAGCCTTATTCGCTTATCTCGCCGACAAGGGTGCGGCTACATTAAAAGAATTGAGCCTACACTTCGGCGTGTCGGAAATGACGATTCGCCGCGATTTGAACGCTTTGGAACAGGAGCATCTGATCAACCGCTCCCATGGAGGAGCCGTTTATCGGGCGCCGGCGGCGGAAGAGATCCGGGAAGAACCGGCAATTACGACCAAAGAATCCAGCAATCGCGACACAAAAAACAGGTTGGCCGCTTATGCCGCCGAAAACTTTGTACACAGCGGCTGTACCATTGCCCTGGAAAACGGAACAACGGTATCGCGTATGACCGTGCACTTGGAACGTCTGGACGAATTGACGCTGCTGACCAACGGCATTGATACGCTTAATCTGTTTCGTCCTTACGCTTCCGAGAAGCGGACCGTGATCAGCTGCGGAGGACTGTTTCGGGACAAGTCGGGTACCTTTGTCGGTCCCGAAGCGGAACGTTTTTTTGCGCATTATCACGCAGACGTGTTGTTTTTGTCCGCTCTCGGCTTTACGCATGAATCGGGCTTCACGGACCCTAATCTGCTTGATACCCAGGTAAAGAAAGCCATGATCCGTTCCGCCAAAAAAGTAATCATGCTGCTCGATTCTTCCAAGGTCGGCCAACGCTTCCTTACCCGGGTTGCCGCGTTGAACGATATTGATGTCTGGGTCACCGATCAGGGATTGAGCGAAGAAGACCGGCTTCAGATCGAACAAGCGGGAATCGAGCTTCATGTCGTATGAACAAAAGACCAAAAATATTTTTTGTTCGTTTATGTTAATTTGTGATATATTTTGAGCATAAAAAGTAAAGGAGTGATTTCATATCCATGTCGCCAGGCTATGATCAAGAGCCTTTTATCTCGATCCACGGGCAGGATGACGCAGCTTGGGCGGGCTATCCGGCGATTGGCCGCGAGCTTGTGTCTGCAGTTGAACGGCTGGGCAAACCGAAAACAGTGATTGTACTGGAATGTTATCCCGGCGTTCGGCAGGAGGAAATTGTCGAAGGATGCAAGCAGGCGTTTGCTTCATTCTCGTTGGAAGTGCGGCAGGCCGAAGAAGCGGCGCTGCCTCCGTCCGAAGTCGATCGCAAGATCGGGCGTTATATGACCGAGGATCGCGTGTTCGGTTATCTGTCTTCGTTTCGAATCGAAGAGTTTTACGATGCGGGAAAGCTTCACGAGCTGCGCGGATCGATTGAAGATTCGTCTGCGGAAATTGTCTTGGTGATCGGCTTCGGCGCCTCCCTGGCCGCCCGCGGCGATCTGCTGCTCTACGCCGACTTGGCGCGTTGGGAGATTCAGCGGCGTTATCGCGGGCAGGAGATCGGCGGCTGGCGCGAGATGCGGCCGGAAGACGACATATTGAAACGGTATAAACGCGGCTTTTTCTTCGAATGGCGCATGGCCGACCGTTTGAAAAAAGGGCTGCTGGCCGATGTCGATTATTATCTGGATACGAATGCCCGGGATTCGCCTGTCATGGTGACGGGCCGGGCACTGTTTGAAGGTTTGTCCCAGACCGCCGTTCGTCCGTTTCGTTTGGTTCCTTATTTCGATCCCGGCGTGTGGGGAGGACAATGGTTGGAAAAACATATCGGTCTGCCCAAGGGGGACAACCCTTATGCCTGGGGATTCGACGGCGTGCCGGAAGAGAACAGTCTTTATTTTCTCTATGGGAAGGTACGCCTGGAACTGCCGGCGATCAATTTGGTGTTTTTTCGGGCGATCGAACTGCTCGGCGAGAACGTGTATGCCCGTTTCGGAGCCGAATTTCCGATTCGGTTCGATTTTCTCGATACGATCGGCGGACAGAATTTGAGCCTTCAGGTTCATCCGAGCACGGAATACATTCACGAGCACTTCGGCATGATGTATACGCAGGATGAGAGTTATTACATTTTGGATGCCGAGCCCGGGGCCCAAGTGTATCTCGGTCTGCGCGAGAATATTTCTTCCGAAGACATGATCGCCGATTTGCATACGGCGCAGGATGGCAAAGAGCCTTTCCCGGCCGAGCGATATATTCAAAAGTTTCCCGCGTCCGCACATGACCACTTCCTTATTCCCGCCGGAACCGTACATTGTTCCGCATCGGGCTGTATGGTTCTGGAGATTAGCGCCACGCCTTACATTTTCACGTTCAAACTGTGGGACTGGAATCGGATGGGATTGGACGGCAGGCCCCGTCCGGTGCATTTGAAGCACGGAGAACAAGTGATTCGCTGGGACCGGACGACCGCATGGACAGAAGCGGAATGCGTCAATTGCATCGAACAGATTGCACAGGGAACAGGTTGGACCGAAGAGCGGACAGGGCTGCATAACCTGCAGTTTATCGAAACGCGCCGGCATTGGTTTTCCGAGGCCGTATCGCACGAACAAAATGGAAGCGTTCACATGCTGAACCTGGTATCGGGCGAAGAAGCGGCCGTCGAGAGCATGGACGGATCGTTCGAACCGTTCGTGATCCGCTATGCCGAGACCTTTATCGTACCGGCGGCGGTCGGCGGCTATACGATTCGGCCCAGCGGACCCAGCGAAGGCCGGACGGTAGGCACGATCAAAGCCTATGTACGGACTTAGGAGGTGCCGGATATGTCTTCTCTGATTGTCGCTTTCGATGTCGGGGGAACGCAGATCAAAGCGGCCGCCGTCATCGACGGAGAAGTTTCGGAAGCGACGGTGGGTTACTACGCATCGACAGCCGATCTGGACGCCGAGCCGCTGATCGCGTATTTTGCGGACGTGTTTGGGCAGGTTCTCGCCCAGACGGAATCGGATTCCGCGGTAGACGGATTCGGTCTTGCTTTCCCCGGACCGTTCGATTACACGGAAGGTGTCAGTCGAATCCGGGGGCTCGGCAAGTTCGATTCCCTGTATGGTCTTCCTTTCGGCCGGCTGCTCGAACAAGCCCTGCGCCGTGAACCGGCGATAAGCCGCAGGTTGGCACCGCATTTTCGCATTGCGTTCGAGAATGACGCGCTGCTGTTCGGGCTTGGTGAGTCGGCTTCCGGCGGAGCTGCGGCCGAGGCGCGGCGGGCGCTTTGTCTGACGATCGGAACGGGGCTGGGTTCCTGCTTTCTGGAAGAAGGGAAGCCGGTGAAACGGCGAGAAGATGTGCCGGACGAGGGATGGCTGTATCGTCTCCCTTACGGAGCGGGCATCGCGGACGATTGCATTTCCCGAAGGGGCGTGCTGGAACTGGCCGGCCGGCAGGGACTTGCTGCGGCGGAACTTGACGTTCGCGATCTGGCCATGCTTGCGGATGAGGAGGATATGGGTGCAAGGAGCGTATTTGAACAGTTCGGACAGCGCATGGCCCAGATTCTGCTTCCTTCGCTGCTGAGCTTTCGGCCGGATACGATCGTGCTTGGCGGGCAAATTTCCAAAAGCGCCCATTTGTTTGTCCCTGCTTTTCAAACAGGCCTACTATCCAATTGCCCGGAAATCGATATTCGCGTAAGCCGCAGTACACTGTTTAGCACACTGCTGGGTATTCACGACTTCGTGATAAGCAGGCACGAATGACAAGAAAGCCGCGGGTGCGGCGAACCGTATACGAATGGAGGCGAAAGTGATGCAGGCGGCAGCGAAAAAGCGGAAGATTTATGTGATTCACCATTCCCATACCGATATCGGCTATACGGAAAGACAGGAGAAAATCGAACAGTACCAGGTGGACTTTATCCGGCAGGCCATTGCGATTTGCGAAGCTTCCCGGACCGAAGAACATCCCGAATGGGAAGGGTTCAAATGGACGTGCGAAACGTTCTGGGCCGTCGAGAAGTTTCTGGAAGAAGCGGCGGACGATGAAAAGGAGCGGTTCGTCGACGCGCTGCGCAGAGGCGATATCGAGCTTTCGGGTACTTATTTGAACATGACAGAACTGATCGATTACGAGCTTTTGTCGGGGATGGTCGCCAGGGCCGGTCTGTTCGCCGAGCCTTTGGGCCTGCGGGTGCGTTCGGCCATGACGGCGGATATTAACGGCTACAGCTGGGGATACGCGCAGGCTTTGGCCGATGCCGGAGTCGAGCACCTGCTGAGCAGCATCCATACCCATCACGGGATGTTCGCGATCGGTCGCAAGCAGTTTCCTTTTTATTGGGAGACGCCTGGCGGCAGCCGAATCCTGGTCTGGAGCGGCGAACATTACATGATGGGCAACGACCTGGGTCTCAATCCCGACGGGATGCTGTCCTACTCCATTCAGGACGAGACGCCAGTCTGGGGCATCGCCGAAGATCATTGGAAGACTGCCGAGACAAGGATCGGTCGTTACCTGGAGCAGCTCGACAAAGAAGGATATCCGTACGATTTCGTGCTGGTCAACGTGATGGGACTTCTTCGGGACAACGCGGCTCCGAACGGACGCGTCATGGGCTTTATCCGGGAATGGAATGCCAAACACGGCGATGTGGCCGAGATTGAGATGACCACGCTGAACCGTTACTTCGATCTCGTCAAGCAGCAGAAGGTAGACATCCCCGTATATAAAGGGGACTGGCCCGACTGGTGGTCGGACGGCGTAGCTTCCACCGCGATGCATACCCAGATTTTCCGCAATGCGCAGCGTACGCTTTCTCTCGTCAAAAGGCTCGATCCGCAGAGAGAAACGATCAGCGCGGACAAGGTAAAAGAAGCGGAGCAGCAGATGCTGATGTACGCCGAACACACATGGGGCTATCATTCTTCGATCTCCGAGCCTTGGCATCCCCTGGTGCAGGAATTGGCGGCCAGAAAAGAAGCTTATGCCGCCGGAGCGAGCCGCCTGGCGCACCGCTGTCTGGATCAAGTGACGAGAAAACGCGGCGACGTCCTGCTTCGGGCGAATCGCGCTTTTACGTACAAGGTGATCAATTCGTTCGATTACCCGGTCGAAGATTTGGCGCTTATGTATCTGGAAGAACAGTGGGAAGCAGATTATTTCAGAAACGGACTGGAAGTCGTCGAGGAAGCAACCGGAGACGTGGTACCTCACCAGCAGGAGAGAGTGAGCCGGGGATACCAGATTGCGATCATGGCCGAGCTTCAAGCGGGCGAAGAAAAGCGCTATTCGATCCGCGGCGCTTCGTCGCAGAAAACGGGCAGTACGGCAAGCAGCACGCGGTTGATCGGCGCCGACCGCGTGCATGATATTCGGGATCTGATTACGCCGACCGAAGGCGGAAACAGGCAGCAAATCGTCGTCACGGAAAACGGAATCGAATCTGCCCATGTACACATTGCGTGGGAGCAGGGGGAAGGTATCGTTTCCTGGATCGACAAGCGGACAAGTCGGGAAATGATCGATTTCGGGCAGGAGCACGGTGCTTTCACCCCTGTTTATGAAGTGACCCAAGGCGAGCGCGGCGATCAGATGACGGTCAGAAGAATCATGGGTCGCAACCGCAAAGGGATGAATGTGCAGCGCTTCGCAGGCCGTCTGATCGGCGTCAAAGAAATCGCCAAAGGGCTTCTGTATGCTACCGTGGAGTTGACCTACGCGGTGGAAGGGATGACCCACTACTCCCTGTTTCTCAAAGTATACGCCGGTCTCCCGCGTGTAGACGTATCGGTTCGCATGCATAAAACAAGCGTATGGGAACCCGAAAACGTCTATGTCTCGCTGCCTTTTGCAGGTGAAGACAGCGGGCAGCTCTGGCTCGAAAAAGCCGGGGCGGAAGTTCGTCCGGGAATCGATCAGATTCCGGGAACGCTGACCGACTTCTACTGCATTCAGGAAGGAATGGCGCTTGTGGACCCGAGAGGCGGGCTTGCGCTGTCTACGCCGGATACGCCGCTGATCCAGACCGGACCGCTTGCTTTCGGCGAGCGCAAGGTACATGGACAGCAGTCCGAACAGGACCGTCTCTCGCTGTACGCTTGGGTAATGACCAATTACTGGGAAACGAATTTCAAAGCAACGCTGGGCGGATTCTACGAGTTTCGCTATACGCTCCAATGGGGAGAAGAATTCGACACGGCGGAGAAGGCTTTTCGTGTCAATCGCAGCGTAAATACGGGAACGGTAGCATTCCGCAGTGTATAAAAAATAGATCGACAAGGCGCAAGAAGGGCGAATCTCCGGCAGGAGCCTTTCTTGCGCTTTTGCCGGTCGGGGCAGTGGATACGGGGTGTCCGGACATAAAGGTGAGAAGAAGAAAAAACACTCCGGCAATCACCGGAGTGCAAGTTCCTTTTTCGGAACGGAAGGATACGTCTGCCAAGGAATCGATGCGGCGCCAAGTTCGGAGAGACAAGCGACGCAATCGGAATCGCCGCAGTATTTCAAAGTGCCGTCCGCGTCCTGCGAGACCAGGACGATCGGCATATCCGGAAAATAAGAAGCGTATTTCGCCGCCATTTCTTCGCAGGTACCGGAATAACCCAGTACATGCAGCTTGACTGCCACCGCCGCAAACTTTTTGCCCTGCCGTTCGATTACTGCACCGTCAAAACTCATGTTGTTCGCCTCCACAGAATAGGTTACCCTTTTATTAAAACAGATTTGAAATATAATGTTGTGAAACAAATCACAAATAATCAAAGAAGTTGCAAACGTTTTATTTGGACGGGATTTCATGTCGCGGACACATAAAGAGGCTTCTCGCTTAACACCTGGTCCTAATACGTGCTATACTAATAGCCATCTGATCTTAATACTGGGTGAGAAAAAGGAGACATGTCGGATGAAGTACAGCGAATGGATTGCACCGGAAAGATATAACCTGACCTCCGAAATGGAGCATTACGCTCCCGAGAAAATCGCGCTCAAATGGCTCGGCGAAGCCGGCGAGCGGGCGGAGATCACATACGGCGAACTGTTGAAGCGCGCCAATCAACTTGCGGGAGGATTGTCGGGACTGGGTCTGCAAAAAGGAGACAAAGTGCTCGTAACCGTTCCCCGGCGCATCGTGGCTTATGTCATTTATATGGCGTGCCTGAAGCTTGGATTGGTCATCATTCCGTCCTCGGAAATGCTGCGGGCCAAAGACCTGTCTTACCGCCTGATTCATTCCGAAGCGCGCGCGGTCATCTCCTGGCCGTCGGTTACGGGCGAAGTGGACCGGATCGAAGAAGAACTTCCGGCACTGAACCACCGGATTCGGGTGACCGAGACGGCGGATACCGCGGCGGCCGAAGGTTGGATCGATCTGAACGAGCTGACGCAGGGACAGCCCGATACCTTCGAAGCGGCGGAAACTTTCCGGGACGATATGGCGATTCTCGCCTATACGTCGGGAACGACCGGTCATCCCAAAGGCGTGGTGCATACGCACGGCTGGGCCTACGCGCATCTGCGCATCACTTCTTCCTGGCTGGATATCCGCGCAGAAGACACGGTCTGGGCAACGGCGGCTCCCGGCTGGCAGAAATGGATCTGGAGTCCGTTCCTGTCCGTGCTGGGCAGCGGGGCGACCGGCTTCGTATACAGCGGCGCCTTCGATCCGAAGCGCTATCTGCATCTGCTTCAGGATTACAAGATCGGCGTCCTGTGCTGCACGCCGACCGAATACCGGCTTATGGTCAAATCCCACGGGCTGGACGAATACGACCTGACGAATCTGCGCAGCGCCGTCTCGGCGGGAGAACCGCTGAATCAGGGCGTCATCGACGAATTCCAGAAGCATCACCGTCTGACGATCCGGGACGGATACGGCCAGACCGAGAGTACGCTGCTGATCGGCAATCTGGTCGGTTCGCCGGTTCGTCTGGGCGCCATGGGCAAATCGATGGCGGACGGCCTTGCGCTTGTCGTCGACGACGAAGGGGTACCGGTTGCTCCGGGCGAAGTCGGCAATATTGCCGTCCACGGCGAACTGCCGGCCCTTTTCCGCGAATACTTCAAAGATCCCGAACGCAAAGGACAGTCGATGCGCGGGGAATACTTCATTACGGGCGACCGCGCGAGTCTCGACGACGAAGGGTATTTCTGGTTCGAAGGCCGCGGAGACGATATTATTATCAGTTCGGGCTATACGATCGGACCGTTCGAAGTCGAAGAAGCGCTGATGAGACATCCGTCCGTCAAGGAATGTGCGGCCGTTGCAAGTCCGGACGAGATCCGCGGCAGCATCGTCAAAGCGTTTGTCGTTCTGCGCGACGGCGCGGAAGGAACGCCGGAGCTGGTCAAAGAGCTGCAGGCGAGCGTCAAGGAATGGACCGCTCCCTACAAATATCCGCGCAAGATCGAATTCGTGACGGATCTGCCGAAGACGGCATCGGGCAAGATCCGCCGGATCGAGCTGCGCGAACAGGAGCAGCGGAACGCTTCCAAGTAAAAGGGCGGGGAATCGCCTCTATAACCCACAAAATCCGGGACCGGCTTGTCTTTCGACAGCGGGACCGGATTTTGTTTTGGTTTGCGGCTATTTTTCGAATACATAAATCAAAAAGCTTTTGTTTTGATCGAAAGACCAATCGAGATAATAACTTTTGATTTTCCGGTTCAGGTGTTTCTCGATAGGCGTATTGGCTTCTTGTTGAATAACGTTTTTTTCGAGATTGCGTTTGACTTTTCTCAGAATTTCGCCGGCTCCCTGTTCCAGGAAAGCCTTCTCGAGCTTGATCAGGATTCCTTCACGGATAATCACGAGAATATGGTCGGCTGCCCAATAGGAATAAGTCTCGTCTGGAATTTTCTGGATTTCGCAAGTGACTTGGCCAATCTTCTCGTGAACGGCGTCTTTGCCGGGGTACAGCTCGGACCGCGCCGAATGAAGCGGCTCTTTGGGCATACCGATCAGCATTCCGGACAGGTCCTTATCGAACCAGTCGTAATAAAAAGCGTCGATCTCCGTTCCCGTCGTTTCTTTGAGTGTACGTGTCAGATTGGGAAGCATATGTTCAACCATCAATTCCTGGACGGATCGCAGGGCATCCTGGTCATGCAGATTGATAAGGCGGAGAACTTCGTCTCCCATAAAATCTTCGAGATGGATAATTAGAGAACGCTCGTCCGGATAGACGCCGATCCTACCGGGCGGATGATTGAAACTCGACGTACACATGTCCTGAATCAATTTTTCGATATGTGAGGCCGCTTTATTTTTTTCAAACATTGGTTTCACTCCTCAAGTAGGTAAGTGCTTTCCGTCTTGCTCCATTTAACCAACCTACAAAGTGTTAAACGGGGGCGTGGAAACTGACTCAAAAGCAGGTGCTTCAGCGGGGCGGCTGCGCGGGGAGAAGATCGCCATGCGGTTCTGGAAAAATGACCCAATCCGCGAAGAAACTTTCGCGATCGTGCATTTCGGGAGAATCGAAGCGCAAGGAGTACCTTTTTGGAGAGAATATTGTTATCATGGTATCCGTTGATGCCAAGACGCATCCTACAGATCCGACAGACTGGAGAGACAGAGAGAACCATGAAAAAATCGATTGCTATTCCGCTGACCATTTCGATCATTGCCGTTTCGTTCTCGGCGATTTTCGTCAAATGGTCGGACGCGCCTTCTTCAATTCTGAGTATGTACCGGATGTGGTTTGCCTGCTTCCTGATGCTGCCGATTGTCTGGATCAAGCGCAGCGAATTCAAACGGATCGGCGGCAAAGAAGCCCGTCTGCTGATCTTTTCCGGATTGTTTCTGGCCATGCATTTTGCGCTGTGGTTCGAATCGCTGAAGTTGACCACGGTAGCCAGTTCGACGATCATCCTCGCGCTGCAGCCGCTGGTCTCGCTTGCCGCCGGATTTATCCTGTTCCGGGAGCGGACGACGCGGGCGTCTATCTTTGCGCTGATTGTCGCCACGGTCGGCGTCATGATCATCGGTTGGGGCGATTTCGGACTGAGCGCCCAGGCTATCCGGGGGGACCTGCTGTCGTTTCTGTGCGTGATCGCGGTGGTCGGCTATTTGTTTATCGGGCAAAACGCGGTCAAAAAAGTCTCGCACTGGATCTACAGCTTCTGCGTTTTCCTGGCCGCCGCCGTGTTTCTGACCCTTTACAATTTGGCGACGGTACAGGAATTTTTCGATTATCCGGCCCGGGAATGGGGGGTATTCGTGCTGCTCGCGATCGTGCCGACGCTTGCCCATGTCATCAACAACTGGCTGCTGAACTATGTCAACGCCACGACGATTTCCATGAGTATTCTGGGCGAGCCCGTCGGCGCGTCGCTGCTTGCGGTCTGGCTGCTGGGCGAGCATATGACCTGGATTCAGATCGGCGGCGGCGTACTGGTGCTGGTCGGCATGTTCATGTTCTTGATCCGCCAATCGGCGGCGGCGCGTCCGGCGCTGAAACAATCTTCGGACGGGCCAGCACGGACAGCGGAAATCCCATAAAGCGCTTGTAGAGGCGCAGATATTCTTCCCGGCCAAAAGTTCCTCCCTGAACGAGTGCTTCATATTGGACGCCGAACTCCTTGACGAGATACCCGGAAGCTTCATATCCGCTGCGCAGATAGAATTCGCGCCGGCGGAGGCGTTCCTCGGCATTCGCCGCGGCCGGATCGGGCGCTTCGATATTCAGGACGATCCGGCTGCCCGGATACGCTGCGCGAATCTGTTCCAGTACCCGGCTGCCGTATCCGCGGGAACGCTGCGTGGGATCGATAGCCAGATACATCAGAAAGACCAGATTCTCGCGGCGGGCGAGATACGTGAAGCCGATAAAGGTATCTTGTTCGTAATAAGCGGTAAAATCGACGAAAGGCCTGCGCGCTCTCCTGTACAGGATAGACAGCGGGGCTCTTTCGTTTGCAGGGAAAGCTTCTTCGTACAGCGTTTGAATCGCGGCGGCGGAAGGCGAATTTTTCGTAATCGGTTGGCTGCTCAGGCTCATGCGGGTCTCCTTTTTGGCGCAAATTTTCCATTTCAAAGCGTCGGCTTCCCAAAGGGGTGGAATCCCGCCTGCAAATCCATTATAGTAAAACTGCTTTCGATCCTTATCCACATCAAGCATACAGGAGGCGATGCCATGAATACGAATCCGGTATGGATCGATGATCGACGATTTGAAGTGATGAATCTGCGTGAATTTACGGTCGGAGCCCCCGGACAAGAGCGCCGAGCGGTCGCCTTCGATTTCAAAGTCACCCATGACGATTATCACGACGTGACGACGCTGCTCTACCGGGGAACTTTTCGCGTGCGTGTTCCGCAGATCGGATTCGAACAGGTCGCGGATATTCATAATTATTCGACATCGCTGGACAATTTGTATGATCAAGGAGCGGTCGGCGATTATCATCTGGAGCTGGCCGAACGCCGTTAATTGTACGTGGTCCGCCGTCATTCCATTCGAAGACCGGGAGGAAGCACATGAAGAATCGGGAGATTTTGTTGGATCAGCTTCGGGCCTGCCGCAGCGAAAATGGTTGGTTTACTTCGATGGCCTCTGCCGTCAAAGGGTTGACCCAAAAGCAGGCCGACTGGAAAAGCAACGAAGAAATGAACAGCGTACACGAAATCGTGCGGCATTTGAACTTTTATAACGAAAGGTATCTCAAGCGGTTCCTCGGCGAAACGGTCGAGGCTTTCGAAGGCGGCAACGACGATACCTTCGATCCGCGGGAGCGCGGCGAAGGCTCGTGGCAGCAGGCCATGGACGCTTACCATTCCGTCATGGGCAGCTGGATCGAATCGATCGAACAGGCCGATGAGTCCGCTGTCGATAAATGGACGGGGGATCTTACCCATCTTACCATCCATAACGCCTACCATATCGGGCAAATCGTGTTTATTCGCAAGCAGCAGGGATCTTGGGACAAAAAGTACGGCGTAAGTTGAAAGCGGGGGAACGGAATTGACTTTGCAGCAGCTCAGGTATGCGATTGAGGTAGCCGGATGCGGCTCGATCAACGAGGCGGCCAAACGCCTGTTTATTTCGCAGCCGAGTCTGTCCAACGCGATCAAGGATCTGGAGCAGGAACTCGGCGTGACCATTTTTGATCGGACCAACCGGGGAATCACCTTGTCCGCGGACGGCGTGGAATTTATGGCCCATGCCCGGCAGATCGTCGAACAGGCGGAACTGCTGGAAGGGCGTTACAAGAACAAGCGGCGCAGCACGGTTCATTTCTCCGTCTCGACGCAGCATTACGCTTTTGCTTCCGAAGCGTTCTCCGCTCTGATGGTAGGGCGAGAAGAAGCCGAATATGCTTTCTCGCTGCGTGAAACGCAGACGTCCGACATCATCGAAGACGTGCGCACACTGCGCAGCGATCTGGGCATCTTGTATCTGTGCGACCGCAATGCGAGGGTCATGAACAAGATGTTCAGCGACGGCAGCCTCAAATTCACGCCGCTGTTCAATACGCAGCCGCATATCTTTGTCGGGCTGTCCCATCCGCTTGCCCATCGGGAAATCGTCAAGATCGACGATCTGCCGCCCTACCCGTACATTACGTTCGATCAGGGAGAGAGCAGTTCGCTGCACTTCTCGGAGGAACTGCTGCATCTGCCGGAAACGGGGCGAAGCGTCAAGGTCAACGACCGGGCCACGCTGTCCAGTTTGTTGGCGGGAACGGACAGTTATACGGTGGGAACGGGGATTCTGGCCGCCGAACTCGACGGATCGGTATTGAAGTCGGTACCGGTGGAAACGGGCGAATTGTTCACGGTCGGCTGGATTGCGCACAAAGACCGCAGGCCAAGCCCGATCGCGGCCGCCTATATCGATCTGCTGAACGATCTGGTGGCCCGGCGGTATTTCGCGGCGAACCAGTTTCTGTTTTGACGGAGAAGCGTTTTACATTTCCATTTTTGAATCGGGAGGAACGTATGCAAAGTCCAGTGATCGGCACAATCAGAACTTCGCCGCCTTTTCGCTGCGATCTCGTAGGCAGTTTTTTGCGTCCGCCGGAGCTTCTCGAAGCCCGGCGTCTGCATCGGGAACGCAAGCTGACGGACGAACAGCTGTATGAGCTTGAAACGGCGGAAATCGCCAAGCTTGTCGAGCGGCAAAAAGAACTTGGCCTTGCCGTCGTCACCGACGGCGAGTTCCGCCGCTCGTGGTGGCACCTCGATTTCTTTTTCGGGATCGAAGGCACGGAGAAAATCGACCTGAACGCCGCGGCCGGCCGTACGGATGCCAAACAGCGGGCGGAATCGTTCCGTATTTCGGGCAAGATCGCTTTCGGCAGCCATCCCATGCTCCGGCATTTCGAGTCGCTGCAAGCGCTGGCGGGAGACGCAGCCGCCAAAATGACCCTTCCTTCTCCGGCGCTGTTCCATTTCGTGCAGCGTTATCACGGAGGAGCGGCTTACGACAGCGACGAAGAGCTGTTCGCGGATATCGTGACGGTCTACCGGGACGCGATCCGCGCTTTCTATGCGGCGGGCTGCCGGTATCTGCAGTTCGACGATACGACCTGGGGAACACTCTGCAGCTTGCTGCACCGGACGCAGCTGCGCAGCCAGGGCAACGATCCGGATAAGCTGGCCGCGGATTACGTTCGGCTAATCAACGAATCGATTGCGGAGCGTCCTTCCGATATGACGATCGCCCTGCATGTCTGCCGCGGAAACTTCCATTCGACCTGGTTCGCTTCGGGCGGGTACGAGCCGGTCGCGGAAGCTTTGTTTGGCGGCTGCCGCGTCGATGCTTTCTTCCTCGAGTACGATAACGAACGCGCCGGAGGTTTTGAACCGCTGCGCTTTATCAAGGAACAGTTTGTGGTCCTGGGCCTCGTGACGACCAAGCACGGCGGATTGGAGAGCCGGGAAGTACTCCAATCCCGAATCGCGGAAGCTTCCGCTTTTGTTCCCATCGACCGACTGTGTCTGAGTACGCAGTGCGGCTTCGCTTCGACGGAAGAAGGCAATCTGCTGACCGAAGACGAGCAGTGGGACAAGATCCGGCTCGTGGCCGAGACGGCTGCCGAAGTCTGGGCCGACTGAAGACGTTGAGTTTGCCTGCCATCGGATAAAAACCCAGCCGGTCCAAGATAAACGCATGGCAAACTGCCGCCCGTAAGCAGGCACGGCACGCTTCTAATTCCGACCAATATACCCCGCTATAAGATTTTGATATAGCGGGGTATAGTTTTTAGGCGTTACGCCGCTCCAAGCGGGAGATGATATAGTATTTCCTAATCTCCCGTCGAAGTCGGCAGGCCGCCTTCCGCTCGACGATGAACGGTTCAAACAAACAGATACTTGCCTGAACATTAAAATCGTATTCGATATTCCCGAGGAGGATGTTATCCATGAGCACCATTTTCGAGCAGGCTACCCAAAGAGACACGGTTCCTTTCCGTCACGATATCGTAGGCAGTTTCCTGCGTCCGCAGGCGATCAAAGAAGCGCGCGCCCGGTTTGCGGCGGGCGAGATCGGCGCGGCGGACCTGCGCAGAGTTGAAGACGAAGAGATCGTGAAGCTCGTCGCCAAGCAAAAAGAAGTGGGCCTCAAAGGCGTAACCGACGGCGAATTCCGCCGTTCGTGGTGGCATCTGGACTTCTTCTGGGGACTGGGAGGCGTCGGCAAAAAAGCGTCCGATACGGGCTACCTGTTCCATGGCGTGGAATCCCGCGCGGAAACGGCGCTCCTGACCGGCAAAGTCGGCGAAGGCGCGAAGCACCCGATGGTCGAAGATTTCAAATTCCTGAAAAGCGCGGCCGGCGACGACGTCGTGGCCCGTCAGACGATTCCGGCACCGGCACAGCTGTTGTTCGAACTCTTCCGCGGCGACAACATCAAGACGGTGGACGAATTCTATCCGAACCGTCAGGATCTGTACACGGATGTAGGCACGGCTTACCGCGATGCGATCCTCGCTTTCTACGAAGCGGGCTGCCGCAATATCCAACTGGACGACTGCACCTGGGGCGCACTGAGCGACCGTCAGTTCCGCGCGATGCAGGAAGAAGCGGGCGTGGATATCAACGAAATGGCCAAAGGCTTCCTGTTCGTCAACAATCTGGCGATCGAGAACCTCCCGGCCGATCTGGTCGTCACCACGCATGTCTGCCGCGGCAACTTCAAGTCGACCTACGCCGGCGAAGGCGGCGGCTACGATCCGATCGCGGAGATTCTGTTCGGCGGTTCCAACGTGTCGGGCTTCTATCTGGAATACGACAGCGAACGCGCCGGCGGCTTCGAGCCGCTCCAATACGTGAAAGACCAGCAGGTGGTGCTGGGTCTGTTCAGCTCCAAGTTCGGCGAGCTGGAAGACAAAGCGCAGATCCTCAAACGGATCGAAGAAGCGGCGCAGTACGTCGATATCAATCAGCTGTGCGTCAGCCCGCAGTGCGGCTTCGCTTCGACGGAAGAAGGCAATGTCCTGACCGAAGAGCAGCAGTGGGCCAAGCTCCGCTTCGTCAAGGAAGTGGCGGACGAAGTCTGGGGCTGATCCGAAGTGAAATGACTTTCTCGATAATCGGAGTCCCGGTCTTGAACCGGGACTTTTTTTGTTGGATCAAAAAGAGTACAATAGGGAACCAAGAAACGCCTCAGGCGAGCACCCCGGAAGAAGCCCCAGAGAAAAGGAGAGAAGAGATTCCCATGAATGTTCATGTTCCCGATAATGCCCGGCGCGACCTGGCGCTGGTAGGCTGTCCCGATTGCGCATGCCGGTTCGAAACCCCGAATTACAGATTGGGGATGCAGCAGAGATGTCCCGAATGCGAAGCGGCGATCAAACCCAAATACGTGCGCAGAGCGCCCGATGCCGGATATTCCCTCAGTTATCATACTTTTCTGCAGCTGCTGACGGTACGCCCCTATCGCGACGAGATTGTGCCCCTGATCGCGGCCTGGTTCGGCTATCGGACCGAATACCGCGGCCGTTCGTTGATTGTCAGCAATGCGGCGGGACGCACCGTCGATCTGGAGCAGATGCACGAAATGATCCAGACCAGTCCGCGCTGGCAGGAGCTGTTGTACTGGAAAGCCGGCAAGTTTTTCAGATAATTGATTTTTGCCGCAGCTTTATCGGATACGAAGCATAGCTTATAGATCACCCGCTGGAGCTTCGGCTCGCAGCGGTTTTTTTGCAACTCTTTTCGCTGCCGCGGCGTTTATGGGACAAAGGGGGAGATTCGATGCCATCCACAAAGAGACGGAAAACAAAAAAGGAAATACTCGTTTTGTTGGCGCTTGCCGCGGTATTTACCGGCTGTTCGACAGGAGGTTCCGCCGAACCGGTCCAGGGACCGGTCATCGTCAACCGCGTCATCCCGCTTGACGAACCCCGGCCGCTCGGCAGGCTGGACAAGGCCGAAGACGCGGAAGCTTTTGGTGAAGCCTTCCGGCAGGCCGATCGGCTCAGAGGTATACCGGACGTGGGGCCGGCCGACTACGAGATTCGATACGAAGCGGGCGGCGAACCGAAACAGTTTCGGCTGTGGCTCGGTTCGTCCGGGGGACCCGGCATGCTGATGGAGAAGTCGAATACGAATACGGCGTATGAGATCGACTCCGGGGTATCCGAAGATCTGCGGCAGCGTATCGCTTCTATTCGCTACCGGACGGACCGGGCGGAGAAGAACGGCGATGTGATTCAGGGGCCGGGCGGAACGATCAATGTCCAAGTTTGGCACAGGTTTATGGAGCAGGTCGAGCAGGCCCATCCGGCGTCCGTACAGCTTGCTTTGTACACGGACGAAGGCGATCCGATTTTTCACAATTTGGAATATGACGGCCGGTCCGTTCATTATCTGTTCGACAATTCGGAAGATGGCTATGGGTCGCCGGACAAGGTGTTCGAGACCTGCGAGCGGATCCTTTCCGAGCCCCGCAGAACCGCAAAACCAGGGTGGACAGGAAAGGTATACAGACTGGACGGCTGTTCCGATCACGGAGAAGGCGGCGGAGGACGATTCGAGTTTAGGGTGGAGGAGGATTCCCGAGCCCTGTAACTTTTTTGTCTGGATCTGGCGGATATCGTCCCGGTCAATCTGTACCCCGGTTGGTACACGGACGAAGATCCCGGCCAATTGATGCAGCAGGCCGCGGCGTGGGCAGGCCGGCTCGGCGGAGAAGGAAAAGCGCTGATTCTAAGCGAATTCGGCGCCGACGGCTACTACGGATTTCGCAGCCGGGAGCGTGTCAAAGGCTCGGAGGAACGGCAGTGCGATATTCCGGACGACAATCTGCGCGCCTATCTGGATGAAGACTCGCCGCTTGCGGGCGTCTTCATCCGGCAGTTCGGCGGCTGCCGCGTAACGGAAGCGACCGGTTGGCTGCTCAGCCGCGGCTGCACCCGCAACAGCGAAGGGTTGGCCGACGGCTACCGCCGTCCCCAGCTCGCCTACGATACGGTGAGAGAACATTTCCGCGGCGGAGCGGAACGCAAGGGGAACGACATGCAGAATCTCCACCAAGCCGGGAACCGGTAAAAAAACCGGGTATCCGGCAGAAGCCGTCCGGCATCCGAAGCCTGCATGTCCAAAAAAACCGCACGGCAGCCGACTTCTCGTCGGGGCCGTGCGGTTTTTGAAGCGTATATTTGAAGTATACGGATGAAGCGCCAGGAGAACGTTCAATCTGCCGCCGGATCGGCTCCGTGGAAAGTGACCTGGTTTTTGCCCGATTTCTTGGATTGGTACAGGCAATCGTCGGCGGTCTGGATGACTTCCGTTACACTTTCGATATCCGGAGTATAGAAGGCCGCACCGATACTGCAGCCGATCGACAGCTGGTGCATCCCGACGATAAACGGATTGTTGATCAGCTTCAGCACTTCGCCGGCCAGTTTCTCGGCTTCCGCCTGGACGCTTTCGATCGGCCGGCGCACAATCAACAGAAACTCGTCTCCGCCGAGCCGAATCGCGATATCGCCGGGCTGCATTGTCGTTTGCAGACGTTTGGCGACTTTTTTTAGCAGAATATCGCCGACCTGATGGCCAAACGTATCGTTGACTTTTTTGAACCCGTCCAGATCCAGATACATAAAGGCCAAAGTCTCCGAGGTACGTTCCAGTCCTTCAATGGTGTCTTCCAGATACCGTTCCAACGCCAGCCGATTCGGCATCTCGGTCAGCTGGTCGCGCAGCGCGGCATTCTCCATATGTCCGAGAGCATGTTCCGTACGCAGCAGCGAGCCCAGCAGACTGTGCAGCGAATACGAGAGACTGTCGATATCTTTGAAGCTTTTGGTCTGCGGGATCTCCGCAGCTTCGCCCCGCCGAACCTGATCGGCGGCCAGGGTCAGTCTGCGAATCGGCCGGGAGATGAATTCCGCGGTCAGCAGTCCGATCCCTGCAAACAAAGCAGCCGCAATAAGACCGGCCACGATAACATCCTGCCTGATTTTGTCGACCGGTGCGAAAGCGACCGATTCGGGCTGCCGGACCAATACGGTCCAGCCCAGTCCGGGATAGTCGAGGTAACCGTCTCCGTAGGCGTAACCCGTCAGATGTTTTTGGCCGTCCGGCCATGTTTCCTGTACCCAGGAATTTTGCCCGCTGCGCGAATTGGTTACGCTGGCAAGTTTGAGTTCCCGGCCTGCCCATCCTTCCGGTCCGAGCAGTACGGTATCGTCTTTCTGGCTGACAATAAAGACTTCAAAGTCTTTGCCTGAATCGGAGAGGGGCTGCAGCAGGGTCCGTTCGACTTCTTTGGCCCATTCCCAACTGAGGTGCGCCGCGAGAACGCCCACCGTTTTGCCAGCATCGCTGCGCACCAGGTAGCTGATGTCGACAAACTGCAGCGGCTCGCCGCTCGGATTCGGCAGCAGCTTGGCGAGAAGCACCGCTTCGTGCACATCGCCGATAAAAGAACCTTTGATCCCTTCCGCGAATACCGGCCGTTCGGCAATGTTTTTGCCTACCAGGATTCCGTTTGTCCCCGCCAGCACTTTGCCTTTCGCATCCATGAAGCCGATCCACGAAAACGAAGGGAAGTTCGACTGCAGCTGATTGAGCAGACGTTGGGCTTTCTCCGGATCTGAGGGCTGTTTAAGCGGGTCCAGTTCGGTCAGCAGCCGCACTTCGCCGGAGCGGGACCACATGAAGTTATCGAGTTTGTCCGACAGCTGGTAGGCCGTTCCGGCCAGCGAGCCCCCGATTTCTTTTTCTAGCGCCTGGGTGGAGCGTCCGCTTAGCAGAAATCCGAATGTCGCGCTCAGCAGAATGACAAAAGCGGCGAAGATCAGCGCCAGGAATGTTCTGATTTTAATCATGTGTTGTAAACCTCCGCAGCCAATATAGAAAACTATATTCTCTATATCGATCGAAATCGACAAAATTGAAGATTTAAACGCAAATAATACGCTTTTTCGACAAATACCGATAGTTAGCCGGAGTCGTATTGATGTGGAAAGGTACGCCGAATTTGTCCGTCACCTGCCCGTAAAGCGGGGCTGAAGAACGTCTCCTGCAGCGGCATGTCGATCGTTCCGCCTTCGGCCAGCGCTTCGTAAATGTCGCGCGCGAGCCGCATCGTCGAGACCGATCGGGATCGTGATAGGATTGCCGATCCGATAGGGCATGCCCGGGAACGTGTCCGAGAGCATAAGTCCCTGCGGGCCCGATCCGACGCGTACATGGGTGATCCGGGACTTGGTCTCTTCCGGAACGGGGTCCTGCGGACCTTCCGGCATATCTCCGAATGTCATCCTGCCGACGACTTCGCCTCCAAGCGTTTTGGCATAAAAGTCCGCCGCTTCTCCCGCATTTCCGTCCATAACCAGATAGGGAACCCAACGCGTACTCATGCCAGTCCAACTCCTTTTGTTAGATGAAAGAATACGTTCAACTTCATACCTACAAAGGGAAATGGCTTTTGTGGATTGTGTTTTGTTAACCCATTATCAGAAAATCTGATGATTCTCATAAACCGAATCGAATTGACCCTATTTTGTCCGTGTGATAGGGTCAAGAGAGCAAAATAAATTCTGATCGATTAACTGGGAATTAACAAGGAATGACTACCCGATTTGGATTTCGGATTCAAGCGGGAATGATGCCGTGTGAGGTGGACGATTTGGTATTGAATGTAACGAACAGCCCTTTTAATGAACAGCAGACGGAGCTGCTGAACCGTCTGCTTCCTACTTTGAACGGACACCAGCAGGTCTGGCTGACCGGATACTTGTCGGCCCAGGCAGCCGCCGGCGTGCAGACGCCGGGCATAGCCGTACCTGCGGCGCCGCAGGCGGAAAGCGCGCCGCAGACTCCGTCAGCGCCGCGCGAAGTTACAGTATTGTACGGTTCCCAGACCGGCAACGGCAGCGGTCTGGCCAAGAAGCTGGCGAAGTGCCTCGAAGAACAGCAGGTCAAGACGGAAGTGCTGTCGATGGCCGACTTCAAGCCGAACAATCTGAAGAAAATCGCGAACCTGCTGATTATCGTCAGTACGCACGGCGAAGGCGAACCGCCGGACAACGCGATTTCTTTCCACGAATTTCTGTACAGCAAACGCGCGCCAAAACTGGACAGCCTGAATTATTCCGTGCTGGCGCTCGGCGATACCTCCTATGAATTCTTTTGTCAGACCGGCAAAGATTTCGATACGCGCCTGGCGGAACTTGGCGCTTCGCGCCTGGCCGATCGGGCCGATTGCGACGTGGACTTCGACGAGACGGCCGGCGAATGGATGAAAGCGGTGACGGAAGCGCTCGGCGCCACTCCGGCGGCCGCGGCTTCCGCAGCCGATGCGGCGGCTCCGCTCAGCTCCGACTCGGAATCCGAATACTCGCGCAGCCGTCCGTTCCAGGCGGAAGTGCTGGAGAACCTGAACCTGAACGGCCGCGGCTCCGCCCGCGAGACGCGCCATCTGGAGCTGTCGCTGGAAGGGTCGGGCCTGACTTACGAACCGGGAGACAGTCTCGGCGTCTACCCGGAGAACCATCCGCGCCTTGTGGACGAGATCATCAAAGAGATGGGCTGGGACCCGCAGGAAAATGTGGCAACCGGCAAGAACGGGTCGGCTGCGCTGCGTGAAGCGCTGCATCGCCATTATGAGATTACCGTGCTGACCAAGCCGCTGCTGGAGCAGGCTGCGAAGCTGACCGGAAACGATACGCTTGCCCGTCTGACTTCGCCGGAAGCCGCCGAAGAGCTGCGTGCGTATCTTGGGAATCACGATCTGCTCGACCTGATTCGCGACTTCAACCTGCACGGCAAATCGGCCGCCGAACTGACCGGAATCCTGCGTAAAATGCCGGCCAGGCTGTACTCGATCGCCAGCAGCCCCCAGGCGACGCCGGACGAGGTGCATCTGACCGTGCGGACCGTGCGTTACGCCTGCGGAGGCCGCGACCGCTACGGCGTCTGCTCCGTGCAGATGGCCGAACGCTTGGAGCCGGGTGACCGCCTGCCGGTATTTATCCAGCACAATCCGAACTTCAAGCTGCCGCAGAATCCCGACACGCCGATTATCCTGATCGGACCGGGCACGGGCGTCGCTCCTTTCCGGTCTTTCCTGGCCGAACGCGAAGAGACCGGTTCACGCGGCAAAAGCTGGCTATTTTACGGCGACCAGCATTTCTCGACCGACTTCCTGTATCAGGTGGAATGGCAGCGCTGGATCAAAGACGGCGTACTGACCCGGATGGATGTGGCTTTTTCCCGCGATACGGATCAGAAGGTCTATGTGCAGCACCGGATGCTCGAGAAAAGCAAAGAGCTTTACGAATGGATCGACGGCGGCGCGGCAGTCTACGTATGCGGCGACGAGAAGCACATGGCACACGATGTGCATTCGGCGCTGGAGACGATTATCGCGCAGGGCGGAGGACTCAGTCCCGAGCAGGCGTCCGAATATCTGCTGCGGATGCAGCAGGAGAAACGCTACCAGCGCGATGTGTATTGATCCGGTAAATCGCGGTTTCGCGACAAGGAAACGGTCCGTTTGAACGGGGAAGGAGAGGCTTGATCATGACGCAGCAACCAACACAGGCACCAGAATGGAAAAAGTTCCCGCCGCACGACAGACCGCACAGCGACGTGGAGGATATCAAACGAAATAGCGCTTATCTGCGGGGCAGCCTCGTGGAGACGCTCAAAGACCCGCTGACCGGCTCCATCCCGGAAGACGACAACCGGCTGATGAAGCATCACGGCAGCTATATGCAGGACGACCGCGATCTGCGGGGCGAACGCAGCAAGTCGAAGCTTGAGCCGGCTTACCAGTTCATGCTTCGGGTGCGCGCTTCCGGCGGTGTGGTCACGCCCGAACAATGGCTGATGATGGACCGCATCTCGCACAAATACGGCAACGAAACGATCCGCCTGACGACGCGCCAGTCGTTCCAGCTGCACGGCGTACTCAAGTGGAATCTCAAGAATACGATCCGCGAAGTCAACGAGGCGCTGCTCAGCACGCTTGCCGCCTGCGGCGACGTCAACCGGAACGTGATGTGCAATCCGAATCCGTACCAGTCCGAAATCCATTCGGAAGTGTACGAGTGGGCCGACAAAGTCAGCCGGCATCTCGATCCGCATACCCGCGCTTATCACGAGATTTGGCTTGACGAAGAGAAGGTCGTGGACAGCCGCGATACCGGGACCGAACAGGAACCGATCTATGGTCCGGTCTATCTGCCGCGCAAATTCAAGATCGGCATTGCGGTGCCGCCATCCAACGATGTCGACGTGTTCTCGCAGGATTTGGGCCTGATCGCCATTATCGAACACGGCAAGCTTGCCGGATTCAACGTGACGGTCGGCGGCGGCATGGGGATGTCGCACGGCGACGTGAAGACGTATCCGCAGCTCGGCAAGCTGATCGGCTTCATTACGCCGGAGCAGTCGATCGACCTGGCGGAAAAAGTCGTGACGATTCAGCGCGATTACGGCGACCGTGCGGTACGCAAGCACGCCCGCTTCAAGTACACGATCGACGACCGCGGACTGGACTGGTTCGTGAACGAACTGCACAGCCGCCTCGGCTGGGAACTGGAGCCGGCGCGCGAATTCGGCTTCGACCATAACGGAGACCGTTACGGCTGGATCAAAGGCAGCAACGGCAAATGGCATTTCACGCTGTTCGTGCAAAACGGACGGATCGCCGATTTCGAAGGGTACCCGCTGATGACCGGCCTGCGGGAGATCGCCAAAGAACACGACGGCGATTTCCGGTTGACGGCGAATCAGAACCTGATTATCGGCAGCGTCAGCTCGCAGAAAAAGCGCAAGATCGAACGGCTGATTGCCCAATACAACCTGACGGACGGCGCGCATTATTCCGCGCTGCGCCGCAGCTCGATGGCCTGCGTGTCGCTGCCGACCTGCGGACTGGCGATGGCGGAATCCGAACGTTATCTGCCGGGCCTGATCGACAAGCTGGAAGCGATGCTGGAACAAGAAGGGCTGCGCGACAAAGAAATCGTGATCCGGATGACCGGATGCCCGAACGGCTGCGCCCGCCCGATGCTGGCGGAGCTGGCTTTTATCGGCAAGGGACCGGGGAAATACAATATGTATCTCGGCGGTGCGCACGACGGGGCAAGACTCAACAAGATGTACAAGGAAAACATCGGCGAAGAAGAGATTCTCGCTTCATTGAAACCGATCATCGGGCGCTACGCGAAAGAACGGCTGGACGGCGAGCATTTCGGCGACTTCACCGTTCGCGCCGGCTACGTGGAAGCGGTACATGACGGACGACAGTTCCACGCCCGGAACGCTTAACCGAACAAGACGAAAAGCAAAGCCCACCGGCTTTCCGCTTTTCGTCTTTTTTTTAGCGTGGACAGATTCCTGATTTTGGGTAATGAAGATATAAAGCGGGCACAGGACCTTGGCAGCCGTAAACAATTCGGAAAAATCCGAAAAACCTGTTTGCTCGCTGTGTTCGGATGGTTATATATAGACAGGTTGACTTCATGTATATACAAGGTTACAATCGTTTCGGAAACATACTTGTATATACATGATGGGTATAGGCTGCGGCTATTTGATAACTGCGAATGCGATTCCGAAGAGTCTACGGCTTCTGGATATACCCGAAGGAGGCACGCGGCATGACAGCAGAGCAAACAAACAGCAAATCGGAATGGTGGCGCAGATCGGTCGTTTATCAGGTGTATCCGCGCAGTTTCAACGATACGACGGGCAGCGGAGTCGGCGATATCCGCGGATTGACGGAGAAGCTGGACTATCTCAAGGACCTTGGCGTGGACATTGTCTGGCTGCAGCCGGTTTACGTCTCGCCCCAGAACGATAACGGTTACGATGTCGCGGATTATCGGTCCATCGATCCGATGTACGGAACCATGGAAGACTTCGACGAACTTGCCGCCGGCTTGAAAGCCCGCGATATGCACCTGATGCTCGATATCGTGGTCAATCATTCTTCGACGGAGCATCAGTGGTTCCGGGAGTCGAGAAAGTCGATCGACAATCCGTATCGCGACTATTACATCTGGCGGGACCCCGCTCCGGGCGGAGGCGTGCCGAACAACTGGCAGTCCAAGTTCGGCGGATCGGCATGGCAGTACGACCAAGCGACCGGGCAGTATTTTCTGGCTCTTTTCGACAAGACGCAGGCCGATCTGAACTGGGAAAATCCGAAAGTCCGGCAGGAAGCGGCGGATCTGATGAGATTCTGGGCGGACAAAGGCGTCGACGGATTCCGCATGGACGTCATCAATCTGATCTCTAAAGACCAGGATTTCCCCGACGACGACGGATCGATCATGACGGGCGACGGCAGAAGGTATTATACCGACGGACCGAGAGTGCACGAATACATCAAAGAGCTGTATGAACGGGTCTACGGTCCTTACGATCTGATTACCGTCGGCGAAATGTCGTCCACGACGCTCCAGCACTGCATCCGGTATTCGAATCCGGCGGAACGGGAGTTCTCGATGACGTTCAACTTCCACCATCTGAAGGTCGATTATCCGCAGGGTAAAAAGTGGGAATTGATGCCTTACGATTTCGAGGCGCTCAAGACTCTTCTGTCTTCGTGGCAGGTCGGCATGCAGGAAGGCGGAGGCTGGAACGCGCTGTTCTGGAACAATCACGATCAGCCGCGCGCCCTGTCCCGTTTCGCGGACGACGGCCGCTGCCGCGTCGCAAGCGCGAAGATGCTGGCGACAACGCTGCACGGCCTGCAGGGAACGCCTTATGTATTCCAGGGCGAAGAGATCGGCATGCCGAATCCGAACTGGCACGATATCTCGGAGTTCCGGGATATTGAATCGAAGAACATGTACCGCCTGATGATCGAGATGGGCAAATCGCCGGAGGAAGCGTTCGAGATCATCGCCAAACGTTCCCGGGACAATGCCCGTACGCCGATGCAGTGGAACTACGGCCCGCAGGCCGGTTTTACCGACGGCACGCCGTGGATCAAAGTGGACGAGCGTTATCCGCAGATCAATGTCAAAATGCAGCGCGAAGATCCGAATTCGGTATTCAGCCATTACAAGACGCTGATTCATCTGCGCAAGACGGAGGATGTCCTGACCGACGGACGTTACATTCGGCTGGACGACAATCATCCGCAGGTATTCGCATACGCCCGCAGCAATGATCGGGATACCCTGGTCGTGGTGTCGAACTTCACCGGCGAAGAAACGGAATTTGTACTGCCGGAATCTCACCGTGCGCTTGCGGACTCGCCTGCCGAACTTCTGTCCGGCAACATGGAGGAAGTACCGGACTGGAGCGGAGCCATGAAGCTTGCGGCGTACGCTTCGTTTATGTGGATCGTCCGGGGGTAATCCCCCCGGTATTTTATAAGAGAGAATGGGGATGAGAGAATGTCGGTAAAAAGAGAGGATGTCGAGAAGATTGTCCAGGCCATAGGCGGCAAAGACAATATCGAAGTCGCGACGCACTGCGTCACGCGGCTTCGTTTCTCGCTCGTGGACGAAAGCAAGGTCGACAAACAAGCGTTGGACGATAATGAGCTGGCAAAAGGTTACTTTTCTACGCAGGGCCAGTTCCAGGTCATTATCGGTCCCGGTATCGTCGACAAAGCCTATGAAGAATTGATAGCGATTACCGGAGGCCAACGCGCCACCAAAGACGATGTCAAATCGGCGGCGATCAAGCATAAGAGTCCTGTCCAGCAGTTTATCAAGACGCTGTCCGATATCTTCATCCCGCTGCTGCCGGCACTCGTAACAGCCGGTCTGCTGCTCGGGATCAACAACCTGCTCACGGGTAAAGACATTTTCTTCGCCAGCAAAGCACTGATCGAAGTCTACCCGCAGTGGGCCGACTTTGCGGCTATCGTCAATACGATCGCCAGCACCGCGTTCACATTCCTTCCTGCGCTCGTCGGCTGGTCGGCGGCGACAAGGTTCGGCGGCAGTCCGCTGCTCGGCGTGGTCCTCGGCTTGATTCTCGTCAATCCGGGTCTGCTGAGCGCTTATAGTTATGCGGAAGCCGTGAATGCAGGCACCGTACCAACCTGGAACTTGTTCGGGCTGCATATCAATGCGGTCGGTTATCAGGGGCAGGTACTGCCGATGCTCGTCGCGGCCTATGTGCTGGTCGTGATCGAAAAATGGCTGAACCGTAAAGTACCCGATTCGCTCAAGCTGCTCGTTGTGGCTCCGGTGGCGCTGCTCGTAACCGGTTTCCTGGCTTTTGTCATCATCGGACCGGTTACGTTCACACTGGGCAACTGGCTGACAGACGGTGTCGTATGGCTGTTTGACACGGTACCTTGGCTTGGCGGTCTGCTGTACGGCGGTCTGTACGCGCCGCTCGTTATCACGGGGATGCACCATACGTTCCTCGCGGTCGATCTGCAGCTGATTAACTCGACCGGCGGTACGTTCCTCTGGCCGATGCTGGCGCTGTCCAATATCGCGCAGGGTTCTGCGGCACTTGCCATGATGTTCGTGATCCGTTCGCAGAAAATGAAAAGCTTGTCTGCGACAACTTCCATTACGGCGTTCCTGGGCGTTACGGAACCTGCGGTATTCGGGGTTAACGTACGCTTCAAATATCCGCTGTTCATGGGTATGCTCGGTTCGGCACTCGGCGGGATCCTGCTGACCATGAACAATGTACGTGCCTTTGCCGTCGGCGTCGGCGGTCTGCCGGGCTTCCTGGCGGTTAACGTCGGCGACTGGAGCATCTTCTTTATCGGTATGGCGATCTGTTTGGTGCTTCCCTTTGTCGGGACTATCGTCTACGGCAAGATTGTGACCCGCAAGCAGTCCGCTTCCGGCGAAGAGCTTGAAGAAGATCTGGCGGAGCGCGATGTGAAAAAAGTAGAGAATGCGACCAGCCCGATTCCAAACAGCGGAAATACGGTAGTCTCGCACGCTTCTACAACGGCTGCAGGTACGGCCGGTGCGGCTTTGGCAGACAAAGACGCGGTCAACGTGCTCGATCTGCTCGCTCCGATCCAGGGCAGAGCCGTTTCGCTCGACAAAGTGCCGGATCCGGCTTTTGCCGAGAAACAAATGGGTGACGGTATTGCGATCGAACCGTCGGAAGGCCGGGTAGTGGCTCCGTTCGACGGAACGGTTGCGCATGTCATCGACAAGAGCAAGCATGCGGTCATTCTGGAACACGCCACCGGCGTTCAGGTTCTGATCCATGTCGGGATCGACACGGTCGGTCTCAAAGGCAGCGGCTTCAAAGCCCATGTCGCCACAGGAGATGTGGTCAAAGCCGGTCAGCTGCTGCTCGAATTCGATCGGGAAGTGATTACCGCAGGCGGATATTCGACCATCTCGCCGGTTATCGTTCCGGTCGGGCAGGATATCGTCGCAAGCATCGAAGAACTGACGGGTGAAGCGGAAGCGGGCAAAACGCCGGTTCTGCGCGTACACCTGACAGGTGCCGAAGATTAATTTCCTTTTCGCGGCGAAAGATTGGATAAGAGCAAGATCGACGGTCCGCCGCCCGGTTTCGAACCGGGAGGCGGACCGTTTTTGGGGAAAGAGGCGGCGGCTGCGGACGTGACGAACATCTTTGCTTTTTCACAAAATCCCCCGTAAAATGGGTCACGGTGATCAACGATGAATAAAAACATTTTCTCGCAAATTTATAGCGATTATACGCAGCGGATCGAGACCGGTCTGCTCAAGTCGGGAATCAAGCTGCCTTCCGAGAACGAAATTGCGGCGGAATACGGTACCTCGAGAGAAACGGTCCGCAAAGCGCTGCATCTGCTGTCGCAAAACGGCTACATTCACAAGATCAGAGGCAAAGGGTCTTTTGTACTCGATATGAATCGAATGGAATTTCCGATCTCCGGCCTGGTCAGCTTCAAAGAGGTATCGGAACGCCTGGGCCGCACGGTGCGCACGCTGGTACATGAGACCGTCCGGATCCCTTGTCCGCGGAGCGCGGCACGCCAACTGCAGGTGAGGGAAACCGAACCGATCTGGAAAGTCGTCCGCGCCCGCGAGATCGAAGGGGAGAAAGTGATTCTGGACAAGGATTATTTCCTGGCTTCGCTTATCCCCGAGTTGACCGAAGAAATCGCGAGCCAATCGATTTATGCGTATCTGGAAGGCGAGTTATCGCTGAAGATCGCGTATGCCAAAAAAGAGATTTCGGTCGAACAGGTCTCGGAAGAGGATAAACGGCTGCTGGACCTGGCGCGCGATACGCATATCGTGGTCGTGCGCAACTATGTGCATTTGGAAGACACGACGTTATTCCAATACACCGAATCCCGGCACCGGCTGGACAAGTTCCAGTTTGTGGACTTTGCGCGCAGGGTGCTGCCGGACGAATGAATGGATCGGCGCGGTTAGCTTCCGGCCGATCGGGATGCACGCCAATGTCGGATCGCTTATTATAGAGGGAAGAGACCGAAAAGCCTGCGCGGTATCGATCCGCGCAGGCTTTTTCATGGAATAAAAGTTGGTCAGACGAAACAGTGGGGAGAGAAAAGATGAAACTTCAAAACACGGCATGGATATTTGCCATGCTTGCCAGGCTGTCCGTCTACCGAAAAATCTATGACGGCCGGCAGATAGTGCGTCTATACCTGAAGTATAGACGCAGGAGAAACGAAAAGCCTTATAAAATTCGAGGAATACTGCGAAGATCGGGACATGTGCATGTCATTAGGCAGGGCGGGATGGAAGTGCTTCGTCTGCGCCGTCCCGATCGCAGAAATGATCGGCATATCCTGTATCTGCACGGCAGCGGCTATGTCATGCAGCCGACTTTTTTTCATCGTAAATTTTTTCTGGAACTGGGCCGCAGATATGAAGCCGAAGTTCGGATGCCTCTTTATCCGAAAGCGCCGAATGCCCATTTTGCGGAAACATCGGAGAAACTTATTCGGCTGTATGCCGAACTCCTTGCCGAAACGGAGCCGGCCAATATCGTCATTGCCGGGGATTCTTCGGGTGGTGCATCTGCTTTGGCATTGGCCCAAAGCCTGCTTGGTAAGGGAATGCCGCAGCCGGGACGCCTGCTGTTGATTTCTCCCGTATTGGATTCGAGCATGATAAATCCGGATATTCCTCCGTTGGAACCGAAAGATCCTCTCCAAGTGGTATCTGCTATCCGGGAATTCGGCAAAGCCTGGGCAGGCGGACAGGATTTGACCCATCCGGGAGTCAGTCCCTTATATGGACCGGTGCAGGGATTGGCCGATATGGTTCTGGTAGCCGGAACTTCGGAGATTCTGCTGCCCGATATACGGCGGTTACAAAAACGGATAGAAGTCGAGGGGGGACAGGTACAGCTGTTTGAATATGACGGGATGATGCATGACTTTCCTCTTCTGCCGATCCCCGAGGCGGACCGGGTATTGAAGCAGATCGGCGATGTACTGTACGTGAAGCCGGTGAAATGAGTGGATGTTCATCGAATATAAAAATCCGGTCCTTCGAAAGCGGACCGGATTTTTGTGCGGAATCCGAAGTGGATCGCTTCGTCAGTATATCCAAAGGCGGGCGTCCGCAATCGACCTCTTGACCTCATTGGATTACAAGTGTAGTATTAATTTCAAGGATTACGATCGTAGTCAAATGTTTGAAAAAGAACGGAGGCGCATGATGGATCGATCGATTCCCCGTATTTCGGATGCGGAATGGGAAGTGATGAAAGTGCTGTGGGCCGGCTCGCCCCGAACGGCAAACGATATTATTCGGGAGCTGGAAGGAAGCCGGAAGTGGAATCCCAAGACGGTCCGTACTTTGATCAAGCGTCTGACCGAGAAAAAAGCGGTCGGCTACAAGCAGGAAGGGCGTATCTATGCCTACTATCCGAAGGTGCAGGAAGAAGAGTGCGTACGGTCCGAGACGAGTTCGTTTCTTCAGCGCGTTTACGGAGGAACAATGCGTCCCATGCTGGCGCATTTCCTGCGCGACGAGAAGCTGACGAAGGAAGACATCGACGAGCTGCGCAAAATTCTGGACGAGCGAAAGGACTGAATGCGGTGCTGAGCGCATTGGAAGGATGGTTTGGGCGGATGCTGATGCTGTCGGCGGCCGCGAGCGTAGGGCGCGGCGAAGGCAAGCCGACGATCAAAGCGGATCTATTCGCGGGAATGTGGGAACAAGTTGCCGCTGTAGGTGAATAGGCGAAAGGATGAAGAAACATGAACCATACGATAAATGTTTTGCTGGAAGGATTGAAAGCGGGATTCCAAGAAGTTCTGCTGCTCTCCGCGATGGCGAGCCTGCTTGCCTTGGTGGTTCTCATTCTTCGCCGGCTGCTGCAGCCTCTCATAAGACCGGGCTGGATGTACCTGCTGTGGCTGCCGCTGTTTCTCAGGCTGCTTATTCCGTGGTCTCCGGAAAGTCCAATGAGCCTGTACGGGTGGCTGCCTCAATCCTGGTCGAACGTTCTCAACACCGGGCAGACGACACAGGCTGATCCCGGGCAGCCTTTGGCGAATGCGCCGAAAGAAACCGAACCGAAAGCTTCGAACGCAGTCCAAACGGTTCCTTTTCCCGCAATCGTACAAAACTTAGACGGATCGGAGCAGCCGAAAACTTTTGCGAACCCGGGTAACGTTTACTCTGAAGCACAGCATATCTCCGGCTCTGTTCATCTTGATGGGTGGTCGGCGGCCGCGCTAATCTGGCTGACGGGTGCGCTCGCCTGGATCATTACGGGATGTACAGCCGGAACGGGGTTCAAGCGTCGTCTTCGTCGGGATTCCAACCTCATGCTCCCGGATAGGAATCATGTCCTGGAACTGATTGAATTCTGCCGCGAACGGCTTGCTCTTCGCCGATCGCCGCGGCTTATCTTCACGGAGGCCGTATCGGTTCCAACCGTATTCGGCGTCTTCCGTCCGCTTTTGCTGCTTCCACCGGGACTGATTTCTTCCCTGGACCCACAACATCTGCGTCATGTGCTGCTGCATGAACTGTCGCATATTAAGCGGCGCGATATCGCTGTGAATATACTGGCGGCGCTGCTGAGTGCCCTGCATTGGTTTAATCCGCTGCTGGCATTCGCTTTTCGCAAATTGAGGGAAGACCAGGAGACAGCCTGCGACGAAATGGCGCTTGGCCGGCTCCCGGTGGAAGAACGTCGGGAATACGGTTTGACGCTGATCGCACTGCTTGAACGTGGCGCTGCCCCGGTCAAGCTGTCAGGGGCTTCGAGCCTGTGGAGCAGCCGCAAAGAAATGCACAGGAGAATGACTATGATTGCCAAATATCGTAAACCTACGCGGCAAAGTCTAGTAGGTGGAACCCTGGCTGTGCTGCTGCTCGGCGGCTGTGCGATGACCGGCCCCGCCACGCAAAACAAAGCGTCCGATCCCGAGCCGGCTTCGACTGCCGCTTCGACTGAAATGCCTGCCAGCCAATCAATAAACGAAGCTTCCAACGGAGCGTCGGCGGAACCTCCTTCCAACAAACGGCTAAGCCAACGGGTGGAGGTGCCCGCTGTCGGTGAAGAAGGCTATAAACTATCGGCTTATGACGACCTTTCTGTCCATGTGTCTAAAGGAACCGATCCGGATCATCCTATACGGAGCCGGTTTACGATCCGGAAGGAAAAGGGTACTGCCGTATCCTATGTCTGGAACTACGAGCCGGAAGGAGGCACCAAGTCGGTGCTGATTTCACGGACAGATCTGAACGGGGATGGAAAAGAAGAGATTCTGCTGATCGTGCCAACCGGAAGCGGAACGGAGTTAAGTCTGCAGGAAGCGCATGTGCTCGATGGCGAGACGCTGGACGAGATTCCGGTCGAAGATCCGGTCGCGCATTTGCAGCAAGCGATGAAATCTTCTATCGTGCAGCAGAACGGAGCTGCGATTCTGAATGCGGAGTTGAACGGGACTCATGTAACCAAGCGCTACAAAGATATCGGCAGCGGCAAACATATTTTCGATCAAGTCGGCTTCGGTGCGATCGACTATTATGCACTCGCCGGAGATGCGCTGACGGCAAGGCTCGAAGGACGGGCAGGGGTCGTCGAATTTCCGCTAACGGTCATCGTGACCTATGACAAAGACCTGTCGATTGCCGAAACGAAAGTCATTGCAAACGGGGGGCTGGGTTATACGGATACCGAACTTCCCGCGGCGATTGCGCAGCGAATAGGCATCGAAGATCCCCAAGCAGCGGAAGGTTGGAATGTAAGTGGGGACAATGGCGTATACCGTATCGGTGTTCCCGCCAGCAGCGAATCCTCCGGTCAGGGAAGCTCCTATGGAGTGAATGCTTCGACAGGTACCGTATTCGACGGAACGTCGGGCTCGCCGATCCTGACGCTTGCCCGAATATCCGGGGAAGAAAGCGGGATCGATACGGAAGGACTGATGTCTTCCGACGGCACCGTTTACCTTGCGGCGCTGGACAAACGACTCCGCTTCTTGGCAGAGAACGCGGGGTGGACGCCCATCGGGGATGATTGGATAGATGGATTCGACGGCGACGGAAACGTGCTGTGCCGCGTCGAATGGAACGGCCGGCAGATTCTCGTGAAAGTGGATGTGTTTACCGGCTTGTGGTCGGAAACGCAGTAAGCGGCTCGAATAAGCAGATACAGTCGGGTACGCGGTCCCAGCCTCGCATGGCGCGGCCTCTGACCCGGATATCATAGAAAAACCTCGATTCCCGCCATCAAGCGGAGATCGAGGTTTTTGTTATAGACTGAAGTCAATCCCGCGGAAGCTGCTCTTTGAGCTTCGGGAACACGTCCAGCGCGTTTTGGTAGAATACGTGATGCCAATATTTCTCCGGAATCAGATGCTTCACGAACCGGATATACGAATCGATCGGAATCAGCGGCCAATCCGTACCGAAGACGAGCCGGTCGTACCGCTCCGCGAACACGATCGCCCGCTTGAAGTGGTCGACGTAGGTCTGCTCGGTCAGCATGCGGGTGATCTTGTCGTCGTCGCCGACAAACCAGCCGGACAGGTCCGCGTACAGATTCGGGTTTTTCTCCAGCATGGCGGCCGTGTCCATCACCCACGGATCGCCGAGATGGCAGATCATGAAGGTGATGTCCCGGTGCGCCAGCAGCGCTTCTTCCATCGACAGCGGATGCGAATATTTCAGCAGTCCGCGGTCGGAGTAGGTGAGGCCTCCGTGAATGACGATCGGAAGCTTGTAGCGGGAAGCCAGCGCATAGACCGGATCGTAGATCGGGTCGTTGACGGCAAAATGGTAATAGCCCGCATACAGCTTGATGCCGACCGTTTTCGGATGCTGCAGCGAACGCTCCAGCGCTTCGAGCTGCCCGGGTTCGTGCAGGGTATGCGGATTGATGCCGGCGCATTCGAATACGTTGGCCGGCAGCGTATCGAGCGTACCGCCTCCAAGGTCCAGTCCCATCGGATTGGCCGACGCATGGTCGGGGAAGCCGCCCGGAGTCGTCTCGGTCACGCCCATGCCGACCGCGGCTACGACGCCGGCCCGGCGGAATTCGTCCGCCAGTCCTTCCGGCGTATAACTCAGGCGCGACACGTCGGCGGCCGTCTGATGGAAACTTTCGATTTCGGAGTAATGGATATGGGCGTCGATGATTTTCATGATGAAGTCTCCTCCCGTTTAAAAGAAATGCGGCGCAGGGCAAGCAGTTCGTCATCCTGCGGATCGAGATCGGTCAGTAGGTAAAAGTACGGTCCGGCGAAGCTGTACGCGCCGTCTCGGCCGTCGAAGCGGTCGTCGCAAGCGATGCCGGCCAGTTCGTTCAGCAGCACGCCGTACTGGCGCAGGGGACCTTCAAGTCCGGGAACGACGAGCAGCCGTTCTTCGCGCTCGGCGGAGAACAGGCGCAGCACGCCTTCGAACTCCACGTCGATATCGTATTTGCCGGTTTTGTAGACGACCTTTTCGCCGCGGAAGTCCCGCACTTCGAACCGTCCGTCCTTGAGGTCGGCCGAGCTGGAAAAGAACGAGCTTTTGTTGAGCAAAGCATTGGCGATTGGGAGGCCGGTATTCTGCTCGACTTCCGTCGTGTAAGCCATGACCGGAGAACCGGAGCGCAGCAGGAAGTACTGATGGTACGTAAGGCCTTTGAACGATTCGTTTTGCCCGATGCGTACCGTAAGCTTAAGCCCCGACCATACATTGCCGAGATTGTCGGTCAATGCGGCAAAGTCCGCTTCGATCTGCTCTTCCATGACCGAACGGTCCGTCATGCCGACGGGCACGCCGGAAACGCCGCCGAACCACGGATTCCAGAACGATTTCGGTCCGGCCTGCGGGAACGAAGTATCCAGCCATTCGCGGCCCTGATAGCGAAGAGAATAGAGAGCCGGTCCAAAGGCGGGAGAGACCCGAAGGGTCAAAAGGCCGTTGTCGGCTTCGAACGCGTCCAATCCCCGATCCGTCAGTTTCCGTGTACGGATTGGCTGCTCGCCGCCTGCGGCAGCGGGGAATACCAACTGGCGGCGGCTCAGCGAGAAGGCGTCCATATCGAAATCGAACGTCACGATATCGGCTTCCGGCCGCCCGGCCAATTCTATCTTGCGGGAGGCCTGACGCAGTTCAAGCGACGGATCGGCGTACAGCTCCGTATCCGCGATGGCTCCAAGTTTCGACGCAAGGCGCAGCGTACCCTTCAAATTGACGTCTTTGCGTTCCAGCAGCGCCGCTTCGAACGTATCCGGAAGAAAGGGATTGCCGGCGTTCAGCGAAGCTTCCATATGCTCGTTTCTTAACGACGGGGCATGGGACGAACGTTCTTCCTGGGATGACGGCCAGCTCAGGTGCGGAGCCAACCCTCCGCTCTGCAGGGCGTGGGCGCGCAGCTCCCGCCAATCGCCGAATGTACCGACGGACAAGCTCAGCGGAGCGGTTTCTGCCGAATCGCCCGGATTCAGCGGTCCGATCGGCTGTTCCAACGCGTATCCCCAGCCGCTGCGGACAGGGCGGAGCGGCTGGGGCCAGACGATGCCGCAGGCCGCAGACGGCCAACGGAAAAATATCCAGTTCTCGGTCAGCCGCTCCGGTTTCCAATAATCTCGGTTGATCGAGTCGGCTCCGGTACCCAGATCGTGGAAAGCGCCGTCATAAGGCAGGACGGCTTCCCGGAACGAGACCGGCAACGCTAACTTGAGCTTCAGGTCTTCGGGAAGAGGATCTCCGTCGAGGCGAAGAATCCGGTGCGACAGCTTCAGTATCCCGCCGGAAGCCAATTCCGCAACGAGGGTTACCCGGACGCCGGCCGGCTCTTCCCACTCGTAATCCGCTTCGAGCACGAGGAATTCGTCATGCTGTTTGAAACGGACGTCCGACGGCTTCCGTTCGATAAAGCGGTCGCTGAACGGAGGTCCGAGCTTCGGCAGGCCGAACTCGAAGGGCGCCCCCTGCTGCCCGGCGGTTCGCAGACTGAGCCGATGGCTGGATTTGTGCAAACGAACCGTTACCGGACCGTTTCCGAGCATCCATTCGCGCGGCGTTTCTCCTTGGAAAAATCCGGTTCGGGCAGGGAAGACCGCTTCCAATTCGCCGCGGACCTCGAAGGTCTCGCCGCCCGATGTCACGGCGATCCTTACATCCGAAGCGGCGATTCCGGGCCGGCGCACAAGCGCGGCAAGCGAGGCGGAAGTCCGCCCGCCCGCAGGCAGGTACATCGCAAGCGTCGAAGGACGGAACGAAACGGCTTCCGATTCCGGCAGCGTGACTTCGATCTCGGCGTCTTCCGCGAAGCGGCTCTCGAATCCGAGCTGGACTTCGCTCTCGCCGCCCGGATAAGCAAGCGCGGAAGCCGTGACCGCCGTCAGCTTGATCGGGAATACCGGCGCGATCCCCGTCTTGAACGAAGCGGTGCGTCCGTTGATGGTCAGTTCCGCTTCCACGCCGGGATGTGTTCGCTGCGCGCTCGGCTCTTCCGGCATTTCCTTGAGTTCGAACAATCCTTCGATTTCGCGTACACTGCCCGCTTCCTGCAGAGTAGCCGATGCGTTCAGATCGAACGCTACGCCTTTGCCGTTCCTGCCCGCGATCTTCACTTCCAGCGGAGCGCCGCTTTTGTTGACAATCCGGTACGTGACCGGGTAGCTGCGTCCGAACGGCAGACGGTGCCGCCCGATGACGGATTCGACGGCGTAGTCGTCCGTTTCGATTCTGCGCAGCCCGCGCCCCGTGCGTTCGAACTGCATGGTCAGATTACGCCCGTCTTTTTCCCAGGTATACGTGAAAAAGTCGAATCCGTTCTCGCGTTCGCCGTCGGGATAGACCGACAGGTCGCGTCTGCCGTCGGCGTACCAGTCCGCCGTCTCGAAGAACGGCGCGACCGCTTCCGTATTCAGCACGCTCGGGATAAAGTTCATCAAATGCGTGGTATCGTCGCGTTTTTCCCAGAAAAATCCGCATTTCTTGTACGCGGGAACGGCTTTGGTATTGCCTGCCCACGTATAGAGATCGAGCCGGGGCCAGCCCATTTCGATCGTGCGGCGGACGGCATTGAGCACCAGCGCCTTGCCGACTTTTTGTCCGTGGTAATCGGGACGCACGTTCAGGAGCGGAATATACAAGGCTCCTTCGTCTTCCTGGTAATAGGAGAAACTGCAGAAGCCGACGACGGTCTCGCCGTCGAGCGCGAGGAAGGTGTGCAGGTCGGTGCTGCGTTCCTGCTTCTCCCGCGTTTCTTCTTCCGTATGGACGTAGCCGTCTCCGCCCCAGCTCTCGCTGCTGCGATTCCACATCTCCGCCAGCGACGCCGCGTGCTTGGGTCCGTATTCGACGATCCGGATCGTTCCTGTTTCCGCAAAGCTCATGTTCGGCCTCCTTGCATAACTCCGATTGGATTTATTATACCCTGCCAGTATAAGCGAAAACTGGCTGCGATTCCAGAAAAGCCCGGTTCATGGACGTTTACGCTCAGGCTTCTCCGGGTATGAGACATTAGGAAAGATTATCCCAGTCGTCAATACCCCAAATCTTATTCGAAAGGACGGAGGCTAATGGAATATCGCAGCAGTGGGCCCGAAGGAAGCCCTCCGCGCCGCTCAAAAGGAAGCCGATGGGGTTATTTCCTGTCAAGCCTGATCGGATTGATTGTCGGAGCGCTGCTCGTGGCGCTGATTCTGCCCCGTACCGGGCTGATAGACGGCGAATCGTCCGCGAACACGGAAGCACAGCCGGGCGCAGAGCAGCAAACGTCGGCGCAGCCGATGTCCAGCCCGGTGGATACGCCGGAAGAGCAGGAAGCGCAGCCGGCTTCTCTGACTCTGGCCGAAGGCACGGATGTGCCGGGCGTCGTGGAGCGAATCGGAGGCGCTATTGTAGGGATCACCAATATCCAGAGCCGCGGCGGCGGCGGGATGTTCGGGATGCAGGAAGACGCAGCCGGGGTACCGGTCGGCACCGGCTCGGGCGTCATTTACAAGAAAGAAGGCGATCTGGCGTATATCGTCACGAATAATCACGTGGTTGCCGGTTCCAACCAGCTTGAAGTCACGCTGGCGGACGGAACGGATGTCGAAGGGAAGCTTGTCGGCACCGACGTCTGGACCGATCTGGCCGTGGTGACCATGGATGCCTCGGCGGCGGATACCCTTGTCGAATTCGGGGATTCCTCGGCGCTGAGAGCGGGGCAGCCGGTCATCGCGATCGGCAACCCGTTGGGGCTGGAATTTGCCGGTTCGGTGACGACGGGAGTCGTATCCGGGCTTGAGCGCGTAGTGCCTGTCGATGTGAACGAAGACGGACAGCCGGATTTCCAATCCGAAGCGATCCAGACGGATGCCGCGATCAATCCGGGCAACAGCGGAGGCGCACTGCTTGATGCTTCCGGCAAACTGATCGGAATCAACTCGGCCAAGATCAGCACGGAGACAGTCGAAGGGATTGGCCTGGCCATTCCGATCGATATTGCCGTCCCGATCATCGAGCAGCTTGAAGCAAACGGCGAAGTGCAGCGGCCGACTATGGGCGTGACCACGGTCGATCTGGCTTCGATCCCGTCTGCCTATTATCAATCGGACCTGGGCCTGCCGGCGGACGTGACGGCCGGGGCCGTGGTGCAGCGCGTGCTGCCCAACTCGGCGGCCGCGCAGGCGGGGCTTCGCGAGTTGGATGTCATCACGAAGGTCGACGGACAGGAGATCCGGAGTTCCGGCGATCTCCGGCAGCATCTCTTTACGCAGAAGAAAGTCGGGGACCGGATGGAAGTGGCCTTCTACCGCGGAGGACGGGAGGAGCAGGTGACGCTGTCGCTGACGGATAATCCGCAAATCTGACCCTATCCCGGCAGGAGCTGCGCATCACCCAAAATTGTCCGGAAGAAGCCGCGAACCCGCGCGGCTTCTTCTTTTTCAGAAAAAGAAAGCGTTTACTATATCGGCGCGGAGGAGTAAAATCAAGGTATACCCCGCCAAGGGCTGTCTGTTCATCCCCATACGGAAAGAGGGAGAATCCAATGAAAGTACGGGATTTTATGATCAAGGATGTGCACACCGTCGATCAGGATTTGCCGGTCTCCGACATTTTGCAGCTGTTCGTCTCGAAACGGATCAATGGAGCTCCGGTTGTCGATGCGGAAGGCCGGTTGACCGGAATGGTCAGCGACGGCGACATTTTGCGCTACATCAACCCTAGCCGGCAGACCGTCTACGACATGTTCAGCTATGTTTTCGTGAATCAGCCGGAAGAGCTGGCCGAAGCGCTGTCCTACAAGGCAGGTACGCCGGCACGCAAAATCATGAAAAAAAACGCGCAGTTCGTTTTGCCGGATCAGGACCTGGAAGAAGCTTTGGGCGTTCTCGCCAGACATCATTTCAAGAAGCTGCCCGTCGTCAATGACAAGAAGCAGGTCGTCGGCGTAATCAGCCGCGGCGATCTGCTCAAGCAAATCGCGATTCGCCTGAACGAACTGAATACGAATCCGGTAGGCAGCTGAGCTTCGTCTGTCCGCGCTTCGGCTTAATACCGCGCAGTCCGCAGGGCCCGTACCCGTTCTTCGTTTCGGCCGGAGAAAAGGTACGGGTCTTTTGTATGGGTCGGGAGAAGGCCGATGTGGGCGAATATGCGAAGAGGTCCCGGGAATCGATTATGCCTGCAGGGTCGCTGGACCCGGAAAACCGTTTCGTTGACACAGGTTTTACATTCCGTTGACGCTTGCTTGGTATCCGGGTGTTACGATAGACGCATAGAGATGTCCGAAGCCCGTTTTAATCTCGATTCTACGCATATTAAGGTGAGTGAACATGAAATTCCCGCTTTTTGCATCCGGTCCGGTCTCGGCCTGGCACGATTTGTTGGACACGGCCCGGTTTTCGGCGCGGATCTACGGTCAATCCAGAGAACTGCATCGGATCGTTCAGGGGCGCAAGCTGTCTACCTTTTTTCAACCGATCCTGAATCTGCAGGATGGCAGCTGTCTCGGCTACGAGGTGCTCAACCGTCCGCCGCTCTCGAAATCGTTTCCCGACACCGAAACGTTCTACGATTATATCGGCCGAAGCAGCCGCGTGTTCGAATTCGAACGCTACTGCCGGGAAACGTCGCTTGAACGGTTCGAGGCGGCGCACCGAAGCTTGTCGACACCGGATGAACAGCCGGGAGAAGTCGTATTTATCAATGTGCATCCCATGATTTTGACGGACGCGGCTTATCGCAGCGGAGAAACGGCCCGTCTGCTCGAACGGCTCGGACTTCCGCCGGAGCGGATCGTGTTCGAACTGACGGAGAAGCAGTCCGTCGGCGACCACGCCGAATTCGAACGGGTGCTGTCGCATTATCGCTCGCAGGGCTTTCGGATCGCTGTGGACGACGCGGGTTCCGGCTACAGCAGTCTGCAGACGATTGTCAGTCTGAAGCCCGAATTTATCAAACTCGACAAGTCGCTTATCCGCGATCTGCATCGGCACCCGGACCGTCAGCGGATGGTGAAGCTGCTGCAGGAGTTCGCGCAGGGCTCGGGTACTTCGATTATTGCCGAAGGCATTGAGACCCGTGCGGAAGCCGAGTTTCTCAGACAGGAAGGCATTCAATTCGGACAGGGCTATGCGCTCGGCCGACCGGATCCCAAGCTTCAACCGGGCCGTTTTCCGGTTGAAGAGACGTTCCTGCCTACACCCGCGGTCAAGAATCCGGTACCGGCCGCCGAAATCAAACCCCGGGGCCGCTTTGCTTGAAGCGGGGTTCGGATCTTGGCATGAGCGAGAAAGGAGACGATGGGGTTGCTTACAAAAATCGGAGAGATCGCGGAAGCGATTCCGGTCGTCGAAGCCCGTACGAAGTGCGAAGCGGTAGACGAACTGTTCAAACGAAATCCCAAGCTTGAAGGACTGGCGATCGCCTGCGAGGACGGTACGAACGCCTTGATGATGCGGGTCCAGTTCTATCAGCAGATCGGCACACGCTACGGGTACACCCTGTTCATGAACCGTCCGGTCGGGGTACTGTCCAATTCCCGTCCGCTTCTGGTCGATGAAAGCGAATTGATTACGGATGTCAGTATCCGGGCCATGAACCGTCCGGAAGAAGAACTGTACGATCTCGTTCTGGTCAGCGGCGGAGGAAGTCTGCGCGGAGCGGTCAGCGTACGTCTTCTGCTGCTGTCGGTCGCGGACGTGCGTACGCAGATCGCGACCTTTATGAATCCGCTCACGGGACTGCCCGGCAACCGGATTATCGAAGACCGGCTGCAGCAGACGCTGGGGCTGGAGTCTTTCAGCGTGCTGTATATCGATCTGGATCAATTCAAATCCTACAATGACGGGTACGGCTTCAAACAGGGCGATCTGCTGCTGCAGGCGACGGCCAATCTGCTCAGCGAAGTCTTCGCGCAGCCGGACAGCTTTTTTGGACATATCGGCGGAGACGACTACATCGCCATCTTGCATCATCACGAGTATGAGGAGACCTGCAGCCGCGCGATCGACGAATTCGAGCGGCTGAAACGGGACTTCTACCGGAGCGAGGACCTGCTGCGCGGATCGGTTACGGGAGAAAACCGCTTCGGCAGCCGGGGATTGATTCCGCTCGTCTCGCTGTCGATTGCCGTAGTGACGAACCGCAGCCGCGCGTACGACAATATCGAAGAGATCGTGGAGGAATCGGCCCGGATCAAGAAACGCTGCAAATCCGTTCAGGGAAGTATCGTCTTCGCGGACGGACAGACGGCAGCAAGTTCCGGATTCTGAGCGCCCGCCGCATCCGCCCGATTCTTGCATCAGCGAACAAGCCGTCCTTTTAAGGGAGCGGCTTTTTTGGCATTTTCGGCAAAAAGAGAAGTTTCTTTCGAATTTCTTTCGTTTTCTCCCGGGAAGTCATAAGGAAACGTTTGGTACGATTGGAGCGTCGATAAGAAAAAGGAACAAAAGAAAGGAGACATCATGGCGTATCGGATACTTGTAGTGGAAGACGACAAAGAAATTCTGGAGGGGGTATCCATTTATTTGCGGAATCAGGGCTATGAAGTTCTGCAGGCCGCCGACGGTGTGGAAGGATTGGCCCGGATCGAGGACGCGGACGAAGTGCATCTGGCGATCGTGGACGTCATGATGCCGCGCATGGACGGGATCGCGATGACGATGAAGCTGCGCGAGAAATACGATTTTCCGGTTATTTTTCTCAGTGCCAAATCGGAAGAGATCGACAAAATCGCCGGGCTCAATATCGGAGGAGACGATTACGTCGCCAAGCCTTTCGCTCCGATGGAGCTGATGGCCCGGATCCATTCGCAGCTGCGCCGGTATGCGCGGTATTTGTCCGTGTTGTCGACCGGAGCGGGAAAAAGCACCCGGCACGCGGTGGGAGGACTGGAACTGGACGAAGAAGCGGTGGATGTGTGCGTGGACGGTATTCCGGTTCGCCTGACGCCGCTCGAATTCAAGATCCTGTCGCTGCTGATCCGGCATCCGGGGCGCGTGTTTCCGGCGGACGAAATCTACGAACGGATCTGGAACGACCGCGCCGTCTCCACAGAGACGATCATGGTCCACATCCGCAATATCCGGGAGAAGATCGAGATCAATCCCAAACATCCGAAGTATCTGAAAGTCGTATGGGGGGTCGGGTATAAAATTGAGAAACAATAAAGAATCCGCTGCAGACAAATTGGAAAAGCTGGAAGAGAAGAAGCCGACGGCATCCAAGACCAAACGCTTGAAGCGCAGGATACCGGGTATCCGGCCCGTGTATATACGAATGGTTCTGCTGGGTCTGGTCGCTTGGTTTGTCCTGCTGCAGTATCCGGCTGTAGAGAGCCGGGTAGATGATTGGATTAAACAGGAAACATCCGATATTTCGATGGGAAGCGGTCTGATTCCCAGCCAATGGACAGATTATATGGAAAAAATGAATTATGCACTGCCGCTTACGCTTGCCCAGCAGAATCTGCCGAAACAGCAAACAAAGCTCGATCCCTCGGACTTGTTCCTGCCGGGAGACTGGAATGCCTATAATTCCCGTACATCTGCTGTGGCTTTTCCGCAGAGCTTCAAGAACCGATTCAACACTCTGATCGAAAGCTGGCAGAGCCAGTTTGCAGAGGGAAACCATGTTTTTCAAATGGATTACGAAGTGATTCATTTGGGGCCGCAGTTGAATTCGATCGGCAGTTCCGAAGCGCTGCATAATTTGGGATTCTCGGACTCTCCGGCCGAGGACTCATCGTTGATGCGAAAATATGCCTTCTATGCGGTCGTAAAGTTTGATGCTGCAGGCACGATGTCGATTCCGGTCTGGTACGGCATGGAGACCGAGTGGCGTGACCGGCTTTTGTTTAATCAGCTTCATCATCGTGTTGTCATTTCGGAGATCGAGAACATATCGCCTTCACTGCCGGATATTTCCGAGTTGAATCCTTCTTTGGAGCGAATCCAGCAGCCTTCGGCGTTTACAATCGTTTATGCGCTGCCTCGGAATGAGTACGGCAACCTGCCCAGAATCGAGCCTTTTTATTACGGCGGAATTCGGGAGTCGGGCTTTTGGCAGATGGCGCTGCTGGCGCTGGGCTCGGCTTTCCTGATCGGGCTGCTGCCTTTGGAATCTGCGCGCCGCACACGGCATGCAGCGACCACAGGCCAGAAAGAAGGAAAGCGGTCCTGGAGAGCCCGGGTACCCAGGCTGCCGTTTGAATTTTGGCTGATCGGTGCCGCGGTGCCTTTGATGATGCACCGGGAATTTTCGATCTGGTCGTACACCATCGGGCAGACCGGCAATCGGCTGCCGGAATGGATGGCGCAGGCTTTGATCTATGGAAGCTGGCTTCTAATTTTGACCTTTTGGTGCGGTCTGGGTTGGTTTCTTATGCTGGCTGCAAGGGACGGTTTTGGACGAATGTTTACCCGCCGCAGTCTGATTGGCCGTCTGTTCGTCCGTCTGCATACGTTCGACCCCTCGGATCGCAGCGATCGTTCACTGATCAAAGCGTTTCTGGTGCATTTTTTTGTCGTCACTGCAATAGCTGTATTAGCCGTGTACATCGGCTATTATGCACTGGCCCCGCTGATTCCTTATATGCTGGCTGTTTTTTACAGAATCAAAACGGACAAAGACCGAATCTTCCGCCATTACGATCAATTGTACGTTTCCGTTCAAAGCATGGCGCGCGGCGATCTTGACCTTCAAATCGAAGGAAATCTGGGATTATTCGATCCGCTCAGAAACGAACTGCAGCGTATCCGCGAAGGGTTCAAGCATGCCGTCGAGGAAGAAACCAAAAGCCAAAAGATGAAAAGCGAGCTGGTAACAAACGTCTCGCACGATCTCAAAACGCCGCTGACCGCGATCGTCACGTATATCAATCTGCTTCAGCAGGCGAATCTGACGGAGGAGGAACGCCGGTCTTATATCGATGTGCTGAGCGGCAAGTCGCAGCGCCTGAACCGGCTGATCGAAGATCTGTTCGAGTACACGCGGGCTTCGAGCGGCAATACCGAGATGACGCCGGTCGATGTGGATCTGGTGGAAATGCTCAAGCAGGCACAAATCGAGCTGGGCGAGCGTCTGGACGAATCCGGTGTGCAGCTGCGCTTCAATCTGCCGGAACGCAAAGTCGTGCTTCCGCTCGACAGCGAGAAGACGTTCCGTATTTTCGAGAACCTTTACCTGAATATCTCAAAATATGCGATGCCCGGTTCCCGCGCCTACGTCGAGCTGACGGAGAATGCAGAAACAGTGAGCATCCACTTCAAAAATGTATCGGCCGCCGAACTGGATTTCAAACCCGACGAGATCATGGAACGGTTCGTGCGGGGAGACCGTGCGCGCAGCGCGGAGGGTTCGGGCCTGGGACTTGCCATTGTAAAAAGCCTGGTCGAACTGCAGGGGGGCACATTCGATATCGAGCTGGACGGCGATTTGTTCAAAGCGACGATTCGCTGGCCCAAAACCGGCTCGAAAGAGAATACGGGGACGGTCGGCTAAGTTGAAGGAGAGGTAGCAGGTCAGGGGGAGAAGCAGGGGAAGTAGAAGTAGAAGTAGAAGTAGAAGTAGAAGTAGAAGTAGAAGTAGAAGTATGTGGTACCTGCGGATCGTCTTCGCGTATCAAGCGAACCTATGTCGCTTGACCACTTTAACGAATCCTCATCACGCTATTTGCTCCAAATCCGCTTAAAACAGGCATAATTGCGACAATAAGAATATGACGATTCGTTAGATGATACAAAAAGTTGAACATCGGCAAATAGCGATAGGAGGATTCGTTACAGATGGAATATGGCGCGTAAAAGAGGGAATGAAAAGAAGCCCAACGTTCCTTTTGGAAAGTTGGGCTTCCTGTTGGGGTTCTCGATAAGTTAAAGGCGGCCTTGGGGCCGTCTTTTTGCATCTTCTTCCGCCACTAACCCCGCCAGATCCGCCGGTCTGCCAACAGGCTGCCGCTCACTTCATCGATACGTCCGCCCCGTTCAGCCGTTCGTTCACCCGCTCCGCGTCTTCGCCGGTCATCAGCCCGATCAGGGTCAGGAGCATTTGGGACATCCACTTTTTGGGATGCAGCAGAATTTGCAGGTGGAAGCGCAGGTCGGGATGCACGAACGGGATGCTGGCGAGCGTGCCGCGGCGCAGTTCTTCTTCGACGGCGATCTGCGGAAGCAGCGCGATGCCGAGACCGTTCATGACGCAGTGTTTGATCGCTTCGAGGCTGCCGAGTTCGAATCCGATCCGGTAAGCGACACCGTGTTCGCGCAGCACTTTCTCGAAAGTGCTGCGGTACAGGCAGCTGCCTTCGGAGACGATCAGCTCGCATCCGCCCAGGTCGTTCAGGCGAATGCTCTCCGCACTTCCGGTCGCGGTCAGCGGATGCCCGGGCGGCGCGACGAGCACAAGCGGTTCTTCGCGCACGGTGAGGCAGCGCAGCGAAGGATCGGCGGGCTTGCGATCGAGCAGGAGGACCAGATCGTATTCGCCTTCTTTCAGCTTGTTGATCAGATTGCTTTCGCTGTCGGGCAGCATCTGGATGGCGATGCCGGGATGCTTGAGCCGAAGCTGCTGCAGATGCGGCGGCAGATAATAGGCGGCCAGCGAATCGATGGTGCCGATGGTGACCGCGCCGTCCAGCTGGTTGCCGATCGCTTCCTTGGATTCGTCGTACAATTCCAGCATTTGCACGGCCAGCTTGAGCAGCGCTTCGCCCGGCTGCGTCAGCCGGAGTTGGCGGCCGTAGCGTTCGAACAGCGTCACGCCGTACTCGCGTTCCAGTTTTTGCATCTGCATGGTGACGCTGGATTGGGCATAACCGAGTTCTTCGGCCGCGCGGGTAAAGCTCTGGCGCCGAGCCACTTCCCGAAAAGTCCGGAGATAGGTCAATTCCATGGGTTTCGCTCCTTTTTATCGTGCCTCTTGGCGATTTATCGTCATTCATCAAAATAATTGATACTTCCCATCACTTATTATAGCTAACGTCGATGAATCTTTCCATGCTACAGTAGAATTAACAAAAGCCTGCTGGGAGGAAATACAATGTTAACCGAACAACAGCTGCACGGCATCTATATGCCGATCATCACACCTTTCTTGCCAAATGGGGAACTCGATCTCGAATCGTTCCACAAATTGTCTTCGTCTCTCGTCGCGCAGGGCATGCACGGTCTGGTCGTGAACGGCACGACCGGCGAATCGCCGACCGTAAGCCCGGAAGAACTGAGCCTGCTGTCCGCTGCCGCCAAGTCCGCGATCGGCGCGGCGAAAATCCCGCTCGTACTCGGGACGGGAACGAACGATACGCGTGCTTCGGTCAAGAAGACCGAACTCGCCGGCAAATTGGGCGCCGATGCCGTGCTGGCCGTCGTTCCTTACTATAACAAGCCTTCGCAGCGCGGCATCATCGAGCATTTCCGCAAGATTGCGGAAGTCGGGCTGCCGGTTATCGTCTACGAAATTCCGGCTCGCACCGGCGTGCGGATGGAGACCGATACGGTACGCACCATTCTGGATATGGATAATATAGCCGCGCTCAAAGACTGCTCCGGCAGCACGGAACTGCTGCGGGGGCTGCGGGCTTCCGGTCCCGTCAAGCCGTTCCTGTGCGGCGACGACGCCCGGCTGCTGGAATTCCTCGAAGCCGGAGCGGCGGGCGGGATGTCCGCTTCGGCGCATGTTCGCCCGGAAGCGTTCCTGAACCTGTACCGGAACTTCCGGTCGGGCCGGCTGGACGAAGCGCGCGCCGGCTTCGAAGAACTGCTGCCGTTGATCGGCCTGCTGTTCGAAGAGCCGAACCCGGCGCCGATCAAATGGATGCTGGCCGAGCTCGGACAGATCGCGCACGGCACGCTGCGGCTGCCGATGGTCACGATCGGCGAAGAGCTGCAGCGCAAGCTGCTGCACGCGGGCGTTCTTCCGGGCGATGCGCTCGCGATGTAAGATTTTCGGATGACAGGCTTTGTCTTTTGGAATAGACAGTCCGGTGCACGGCGGCATGCACCGGGCTGTCTTTTTGCATTGACAAAACCGCCGAATCGTCTTTATTGTTTGAAAGCGGAAACCATGGACTCCAAATGAGAACGCTTACTCGGCGGATTCCGTATCCAACCAATCCAATATAGACGGGAATCTGGCGGAGGCGCTGCATGCGATGAACGTCAAATGGATGGTCTCGATCTGGCCGAATATAAGCGCGGGCGGGGACAATCACCGGGAAATGGGCGAAAACGGATTTTTGCTCGGAAACGGATCGACCTACGACGCTTTTGACGAAGAAGCCCGAAAGCTGTGCTGGAAGCAGATCCGGGAAGAACTGTTCGCCCAAGGGGGCGATGCCTGGTGGGCAGCGGGAGGAGAGCGAAGACAAGCGGGTCGTGAATCTGACCCGCTCCGCTTACGGCGGCCAGCATCGTTACGCCGCGATCACATGGTCCGGAGACACGTCCGCCAACTGGGAGACGCTGCGCAGCCAGATCGCGGACGGACTCAATTTCTGCTTGACCGGCTCGCCTTATTGGACGCTGGATATCGGTGCTTATTTTGTCCGCAATGATCCCGCGCTCCGGTTCTGGAACGGCGATTACGAACAGGGCAGCGAGGACTTTGGGTATCGCGAGCTGTATGTGCGCTGGTTCCAGCTCGGCGCGTTCCTGCCGATGTTCCGTGCGCACGGAACCGACACGCCGAGAGAAATCCGGCAGTTCGGAAGCCCGGGTGGGTCGTTATGAAGGGATGAACGATTCCCGTCCGTTTCTGGTGCGGATCGTAGGCCGAAGCGGTTCCCGGACCGTCGACTACACCGGCGATGCTGTCGTGATCGCCGGTCAAGACAGACCGATCGGCACCGCCGGGGAGGAGCGCCGATGACGAACGCGGCCTGAGTGACGGCGAGCAGGCTTACGCCAACGTCAGGGCTCTGCTTGCAAAGTCCACGCTTCCCAATCTGTTCGACAATCATCCTCCGTTCCAGATCGACGGGAATTTCGGAGGCGCGGCCGGGAAGCCTGAAGCCGAAAAAGGAGAGCCGCGCGGGATCAGCGGCTCTCCTTTTTGCTGCCTGCACCGCCGGTCAACCAACGCCCGCCCGGCAGGCGCGACAGTCCCGCGCACAGCAGCAGCGAAGCGGCGGCGACGACCAGCGCGGTGAACACGGCGGCGATCGAATGATAGCCGGTCAGCGTGAGGTCACGGGTACGATTGGCAATCAGCATCAGCAGCATCGCGTGGGCCAGATACGCGCCAAACGAATATTTCCCGCACAGCAGCAGCATCTTTTTCCACCAACCGCCGTTTTTGTCCAGCAGCAGCGCCCAGCCGTAGATCATCAGAATCTGTACCGTTACGGCGATAAAGCTGGTGGGCTTCAGATAGGTGGACACGTTGAGATTGATCTGTTCGCCCGAGAAGCGCAGCAGATCGGCGTTCATCCATACGTACATCGCGATAAAAGCCGGCGTGCTCCAAGGCAGAAGTTTGAGCGTCAGCGCACGAAACCGCTCGATATGGGCTCCGCAGATCCCGCCGAGTACGAAATAGAACAGATAATACGGGAATTCGTAAGTGCGGTACTGAAGCAGCGTGTGCCACAGTCCGTCCGTCTGCCAGAGCGGCATCCGGTAATAGGACAGGTACATGAGCCATCCGTAGGCCATCGCCAGAAGAAGCATCAGCAGCAGCATCCGGCGTGTGCGGGAAGTTTCGGTACTCCCGGCTCCCGTCCAGCTTCCCAGCCCTTGCGCCGCGGTGCGAAACAGCGGGAAGAGCAGATAGAACTGGAAGATCATCACGACAAACCACAGATGATAGCCGTAAGTAGGCGCGACGAACTGCTGAAGCAGATGGGGCAGATCGCCCGCTTGAAACCAAACTTCGCCCGACAGGGCTTTTACGACAATCCAGTACAGCAGCGTCCAGCAGGCGAACGGAACATAGATGTCGCCGATTCTTTTGAGCAGAACCGGACCATATCTTCTGCTCGAACGTCCGTATTGGTAGAAAAGGATAGCGCCGGCGAGAAAAACGAAGGTGAGCGTGCCATAGCGGATAAAATGGTACAGCAGACCCAGCGTTACGGCATCCGGGTACCGAATATCGCTGCGGTAAATGTATTCGCCGAGGCTGTGCTGCAAAGCGATCGCGAGAAAAGACAGCCCGCGCAGCAGTCCCCATTCCCCCACACGTTCGCGCGACGCGCGCGGTTCGGCCGGAGGCAGCGGCGCAGAGATAGCAGACATTGGAAAGTCACTCCTTTTTCTGAAATGGGTTGGCAATCAAGCGGCCTTATTATTATACTCACTCTATATGCGGGTAGAATCAAATCGAGGAGGTACAAGATGAAAAACAGGGATTTTACACGAAAACCGGTGCTGAACGGAGTTAAAACGATTCTGCGTCCTTTTGAAGAAGGCGACGGAGAACAAATGGTAGCCATTCTGGAAGAACTTGAAGTCCGGCGTCTGACGGGTTCGGCCTTAAACGACGAAGAAGCGCGCAAATCTTCGACCCTGGAAGAGGCGGAGCATATCCGGGTATGGTATGCCACGCGCAACGCGTCGAACGACCGGCTGGACCTGGCGATCACGGACCGTGAAACCGGAGCTTTGATCGGCGAAGCTGTATTCAACGAATATGATGAAAATACGGGCAATGTAAACTTTCGAATTCTGATCGGCGCGGCGGGTCAGGGGCGGGGCATCGGCTCGGAAGCGATCGCTTTGTTCGTACGGTACGGTTTCGAGGAATTGGATCTCCACCGAATCGGACTGGAGGTCTACAGCTTCAACCCGAGAGCCGAGCGAACCTATGTCAAAAACGGCTTCGTGCTCGAAGGCGTCAAACGCGAAGAATTCGCCTACAACGGCGAATATATCGATTCCAAGGTATACGGCATGCTGCGCAGCGATTACGACAGCCGGACACTGCGCCCGTGAGCGAACCGCCCAAAGTGTACAATACGGCCGTTGAAGCGACACTCGAAGTGATCGGCGGCAAATGGAAACCCGTCATTTTGTTTCTGCTGACATTCGGCAAAAAGCGCAACGGCGAGCTGCTGCGGATGCTGCCGGCGGTGACGCAGAAAGTGCTGACCCAGCAGCTCAAGGAACTTGAAAAGGACGGTGTGATCGTGAGAATTTCCCACAACACCGTCCCTCCCAAAGTCGAATACGAATTGTCCGAATACGGCTGGAGTCTCAAAGAAATCCTGCATGCGATGTGCCGATGGGGAGAGGCGCATATCGAGCGGACTTACGGCCCGGAAGCGGCGGAGAAGCGTCTCAGGAAGGAATGACCCTGCGGCGGCGCAGATCGTCGAAGATCTCCATAAACATACGCTCGGTATCGACGAACTCATGCCAGCCGAGCCGCCGGGCTTTGCCGCCGTCCGCGAAGAAGTCGTAATCCCAGCCGAACACGAAATCGCCGAAAGCCCACGAAGACACTTCCGCGTAAGCATGCGGTGCCAGGCCGTGTTTGGCAGCCATGTCGTTCCATAGGCTTTCTTTGCCCTGCATCACGTCCTTCAGCGGCATCGGCAGCGGCGGAGCCGTCTCCAATTCGAAATAAGCGGCGATCTTCGGCCACATTTCGCTCCAGCGAAACAGGTCGCCGTTGTTGATATTGAACGCCTGATTGGCGCAGCGTTCGTCGGTCGCGGCCCAAACGGTTGCCCGGGCGAGCAGTCCGGCGTCGGTCATCTCCAGCAGGCTGTGGTAAGCGCCGGGCTTGCCGGGAAAACGCAGCGGAAGCCCGAGTTCTTTGGATAACGACGCATAAACCGCGATGACCATCGCCAGATTCATGGGATTGCCGAGCGCGAAGCCGCACACGACGGAAGGACGCAGCGCGGACCAGGTCCAGCTGCTGCCGATTTGGCGGCGCTCCAGAAACTGCTGTTGGTCGACGTTGAATTCCGGAGGCATATGGAAAGCGTCGCTTTCTCTGGCGGGCGTCTTGAACGGTCCCAAATGCGCACCGTATACTTTATAGCCCTGCATCAAGCTGATATGGCGCAGGTTAGCGGCAATCGGTTCCAGCGCATCCACGACGTTGACCAGCATCGCCAGATTGGGCGCAACCAGCTCGGCCCAAGTTTCCCGTTCCTGATAAGCGGCGTAGAAAATATGCGTAACCTGCGGCAGCCCGGCAAGGGCTTGGAGGGTGCTCTCTTTATCCAGCAGATCGGCCGAAATATAGCGGATGTCCTCCGAAGAATGACCGCCCCGGCGCGAGACGCCGATTACGGTCCAATCGGGCAGCGAGATCAGGTGATCCGCCAGATTGCGTCCGATCACCCCGTTAACTCCGACAATCAAAGCGACTTTCGGTTCGGCGGGCAGGGTCGATTCGTCCGGTTCGATCTGCAGGGATGAGACAGGGTTGGATACATTCATGGATATTCGCTCCTTTTTGGGGGATGGATCTGTTTGCGTTCCGCTTTAGTGTGCGGCCGGAAGGGCGGCGCGAACAGTACGCACTTTGAAGTTCTATAGGCACTTCAAAGTCAGATATGCGGCGCGTAAGGCGAAATTGATGGGCGCGGCGCGGAGAAAAGATTTCCAGGGGGCCGCGAAAAACCGTCGCCCGCACGAAAAAGCCCGTTCCGGCAAGCTGCCGAAACGGGCTTTTCATGGTTGTATGGAAGAGATCGGAATAGAGCGAACAGGGGAAGGCCGACCGGCCGGGATTACGCGCCGGCTTCCGTCCGAAGACCGCGGTCTTTGGCGCGGGATCTTGAACGGCTTCCCGGAATACGCGGCGGGCGGGGCAGCGAACGGGCCGGAGCGGATTTGAGCCCCGATACCATGACGCCTCCAAGAATGAGGAGGGCGCCCAGATACCCCTGCGTGCCGAGCATCTCGCCCAGGAACACGAAGCCGAACAAAGCGGCGAAGACCGGTTCCAGCGAGAACAGCACGCCGATTCGTTCGGGCGTCGTATGTTTCTGCGCGACGGTCTGCATCACGAACCCGAATGCGCTGCAGATCACCGCAAGACCGATGACGGCGGTCCACTGCGAAGCGCCCTGAGGGATCGAAGGCGTCTCGAAGCCCAGTCCCAAAATCAATCCGAACAATCCGGTGAATCCGAGCTGAAGCACGCCCAGCGTCAGGCCGTCGGCACGTTTGGCGAACCGGTTCGTCAGAATGATATGCACGGCGTAGACGAATGCCCCGAGCAGGCAGAGCAGCGATCCGCTCTCGAACGTCAACGAATGCTGCAGGGTCAGCAGCGCGATACCGCCCATCGTCAGCACGATGCCTGCGGTCATGGCAAGACTCGGCCGCCGGCGGGTGATCGCGAGCTGGATCATCGGCACGAAGACGACCATGGCGCTGGTCAGGAAACCGGCCGATGACGCGGTCGTCGTCTCAAGTCCCGTAATGAGCAGCGCCAGCATGGCGAACAGCACGAAGCCCAGCACCGCGGCACAGCCCACCATCTTCAGGTCGGCCAGCCTTATTCGGCGCCAGAACAGCGGCGCCGTCAGCGCGAAGGCCAATAGGAACCGCCAGGCGATCAGCATGAACGGTTCCATCCCGTCGAGGCCCAATTTCATCAGCAAATAGGACGAGCCCCAGGCCGCCGAGACCAGGGCGATCGACAGATCGGCCGTTTTTTTCGTCATGTGCATCTTCATTCTTTTCGTCATCCTTTTCCGGTCGCATAGAGTTTGGAGAACCTGCATAAAAATCCGTTGATTTTTTGCCTTTCTCAGTATAAGTTGAAGAAAAGCATGAGCAAAGCGAATGTTTTTCATGGTTAACATGAACAATTTTAATGATGGAAAGAGGGCCAGGATGTCCACGCAGAAATACGAAGCTTTTCTCAAAACGCTTGAGACCGGAAGCCTGACCAAAGCCGCGGCCTCGCTCGGTTATACGCAGTCCAGTATCAGCCATATGCTGAACGCGCTGGAAAAAGAATGGCGGCTGACCCTGCTGATCCGGGACCGCTCCGGCATCCGCCTGACGTCGGACGGGCAGCGTCTGCTGCCTTATATCCGCCAGGTCGTCCAGGCGCATCGGGAACTGATCGACGAGACGGCGAATCTGCGCGGGCTTCGTTCGGGATTGATCCGCCTCGCCACGTTTACAAGTGCCGCCGTCAACTGGCTGCCGGGACTGGTCCAGACGTTCCAGCAGCAGTATCCGGGCGTCGACTTCGAACTGCTCCACGGTCATTACAGCGATATCGAGAATTGGCTCGACACCGGTCAGGCCGACTGCGGCTTTCAGCGCCTGCCCGTGCGGACGGACTTTGAGAGCCGATTTCTGATGCAGGATCGCCTGGTTGTGATTCTGCCCGAGAATCATCCGCTGGCGGACCTGGAACGGTTCCCGGTCGAGATGCTTGGCGAAGAGCCTTTTCTGCTGCTGGAAGAAGGCACGGTCAACGAGATTCGGGATATCTTCGAGCTGCACGGCATCCATCCGAAAGTACGTTTTACCGCACGCGACGATTACGCGATTATCTCCATGGTCGAGAGCGGCCTTGGAATCAGTATTCTCCCGGAACTTGTGCTGAACCGGACCCCGTACCGCGTTGTGCAAAAAGAACTGAGCGTTCCCGCCTATCGCCGGCTCGGAATCTGCCTCAAAAGCGGCGAACACGCTTCGCCCGCGCTGCGCAGGTTTCTGGAACATGTCGAGGCTTACCCGGCTTTTCGGGCAGGGCGGACGGAAACCGTATAGGCGCAAAAATCCGGCAGCAGGCACACATCCCGGTTTTTTGCGGCGGAAGGCAGGAAGGGAGCGGCTTCGGCGCGAAGTTCTCCCTATTGGGATCAAGAGGGTGCTATCCACACCGGTCCTATACGGCCGCCCGGTTGTGGGAAAACTGCAGTCCGTATAAAAGGGAGGGCGCTTATGCCGACGTTCGAGACAAGAGGAAACCGCTTTTATTATGAAAATGAACCGATTCAGCTGCGTTCGGGAGCGATTCATTATTTCCGCGTCGTTCCGGAATATTGGGAGGACCGTCTCCGCAGGCTGATCGCCTGCGGTTTCAATACGGTCGAGACGTATGTGCCTTGGAATCTGCATGAACCGCGGGAAGGATATTTCGTCTTCGACGGCATCGCCGATCTCGAAGCCTTCGTGCGCTTGGCCGGCTCGCTGGGTCTGCATGTCATCGTCCGTCCCAGTCCGTATATTTGCGCGGAATGGGAATTCGGAGGGCTGCCGGCCTGGCTGCTCGAAGACGGGGACCTGCGTCTGCGCTGTTCGGATGCGGCGTATCTGTCCAAAGTGGACGCTTATTTCGACGAGCTGCTGCCGCGTCTTCGCCCGCTGCTGTGCAGCGCAGGCGGACCGATTATCGCCCTGCAAATCGAGAACGAGTACGGCAGCTACGGGTCGGATACGGAATATCTGGAATATTTGCGAAGCGGGATGATCCGGCGCGGTATGGACGTGCTGCTGTTCACGTCCGACGGCCCGGAAGTGTCCATGCTGCGCGCCGGCTCGCTCGCCGGAACGCTGGCGACGGTCAATTTCGGTTCGGGGACGGCCGGAGCGTTCGAAGAGCTGCGCCGGCATCAGCCGGAAGGGCCGCTTATGGTCATGGAATTCTGGGACGGCTGGTTCGATCGCTGGTTGGGGCCCCACCATACACGCTCCGCATCCGAGATTGTAACGGAGGTCGGGCAGATGCTGGATCTTGAAGCTTCGTTCAACTTTTATATGTTCCACGGCGGAACCAACTTCGGTTTCATGAACGGCGCGAACCATGTCAACCATTACGAGCCGACCGTTACCAGCTACGATTACAGCGCGCTGCTGAGCGAAAGCGGAGATCCGTCGGAAGCGTACTTCGCGGTGCGCGAACTGCTGTCGAAGCGTCTTGGACTGACGCCGCCGGAGCCGCCCGCCCCGCTGCCCAAGCAGGCCTACGGGCGCGTCGAACTTCAGGAGTCGGCCGGGTTGTTGGAGCAGGCGGTCCGTTTGTCGGGCGATCCGATCCGCGGCGCCGTTCCGGAACCGATGGAAAAAGTCGGCCAGGCCTACGGCTTTATTTTGTATACGACCACGATCGGCAGCGAACATAACGGAGGGAAGCTGTTCCTGCAGGAGGTGCGCGACCGGGCGATCGTTTTCGCGGACGGCAAGCAGATCGCGCTTGTCAACCGCTGGGAACCGCAGGAAGGCACCGTGCTTAGCGTACCGGAAGGCGGGCTGCGCCTCGACATTCTAGTCGAGAATATGGGCCGGATCAATTACGGGCCGCTGATGCGCGATCGTAAAGGCATTACCGAAGGCGTGCGCGTCGGCAATCAGTTCCTGCACGGGTGGGAGATTACGCCGCTGCCGCTGGACGATCTGTCGGCTCTCGAATTCGCTTCGTTCAACAGCGCGAAGAACGAAGCGTCGTTCACGGGCGAAGAATCGTCCGGAGCGCGTCCCGCGTTCTACCGGGGCACTTTTTCGGTCGAAGAACCGGCCGATACGTTCGTTCGCACGGACGGCTGGGGCAAAGGAAACGTCTGGGTGAACGGGTTCCTGCTGGGCCGCTACTGGCAGGCAGGTCCGACCCGGACGCTGTACGTGCCGGCTCCCCTGCTGCGCAGCGGCAGCAACGAGATCGTGGTGTTCGAGCTGCACGGCTTCGGCGGGGACAGCGAGTCCGCGGAGGGTGCTTCAACCCCGTTTGTCGAATTGACGGACCGGGCGGACCTGGGCTGAGGTCGGAATTTGAAGCCCGAAGCGGAAACGAGCCCGCCTTTCGTCCGAAAGGCGGGCTCGTTTTTTCGAAAATAAGCGTATTTTCAAAAAAGGAGGAAACAAGATGTCCTGGACTTCCGAAGCGGGAGGAGGAAGAGAATTCAATCTCGGGCAGTACGCGCTGCCGGATCTGCGTTTTTCTTTCCAAATGTGCGGCGCGCATTGGCGCAAAGTGGCGTCGGGATGGTCGTATCCGCCGCATGATCATGCGCTGTTCGAGCTGAATTATGTACGGGAAGGGCAGCAGATCACGCGGATCGGCGGAGAGCCCCATATCCAGCATCCGGGGGAGCTGCTGCTGCTCGCGCCCGGATGCAGACACGAGAGCCGGATCGGGAAATCGAATACCATAACCTATTTCTGTATCCATTTCGATATCGACGATGCGGTCATGTACGGCCGGATCGCGTCGCTAGGCAGCAGTTTGTTTGCCGCCGATTCGGAGCTGACGACGAAGCTTCAGCCCGATTTGGAACGCTTGTCGCGTCTGTCCGGCGGGGAAGAGGAAGAGCCTTCTTTGGAGTCTTTTGCGATTCGCGCTTCGATTCTCCGGATTCTGCTCGAACTGTGCCAGTATGCGTTTGCCCTTCCGGAAGCGGACGCGGATTTCTCCGCGCCGGGCGGGGGACAGCCGGAAGCGGCGCGGCTGCTGCGGGAACGTTATGCCTTGGAAAAAAAGATGCAGGATTTCCTCGGCGATCCGGATGTCGGCGATTTGCTGAGCGACCGCTCGCTGTTTCCTCCGTTCAACTGGGTCGGGTTGTTTACCGTGATGGTACCGGATCGGGCATTTTGGACCAAGCCTGACCGGTTTCTGGCCAAGATGCTGCTCGAAGATGCGCTGTCCGGATTCGGAACTTCCGTGGTGGCCGCCGGCGAACAGCTGCTGACAGCCGTGCTGTTTGCGGACGGATACAGCGTGCCTCCGCTCGAAGAATATGCGGCGGACTGCAGAAGACTGCTGGAACGGCGGCTGAACGAAACGGTTCGGCTCGGAATCGGCGGAGTGGCCGCTTCGCCGGGCGAATTGAAAAGTCTGTATCATCAAAGCCTGGGCCGCCTGGGCTTAAACGAACCTTTCGATCCGCTGCCGAACTTTGACTTTATGAACCGGGCCGTCCGGCTGGCTCTGCTGGCGATCGAGTCGGACTATGCGGATCCCGAGCTTACGCTGCACAAGCTGTCGCTGCAGCTCAAGCTGACGCCCAATTATCTGAGTGCGCTGTTTACGGCGGAAACGGGCCGTTCGTTCACCTGGCATTTGACCCGGATCCGGATCAACCGGGCCTGCCTGCTGCTGCAGCAGACATCGCTGAAAGTGCATCAGGTTGCCCGCCAGACGGGATACGCGGACCCGGCCTATTTCAGCCGCAGCTTCAAGGCGGCCGTCGGCTGCAGCCCGGCCGCTTATCGGGCCAAAGCGTCCGAAGATTAAAGAATACGCTTACAAATGAGTGTAGAATTGTCCAACAAAGCGTAGATGCGTACATTGCCTGCCCTTCCTGCTGGTGACATACTGGAAGCAAATCGAAGCACAGGGGGAAAAACGCGTGTACAAACCTGTTTCGCATAGGCGCCGCCGTAAGTACGGAAACGCTTCGGCGGGAGCGGGAATTTGTAGCCCGCCACTATAACAGCCTGACTGCCGAGAATCAGATGAAGTTCGAGGAGATCCATCCGGAAGAAGACCGGTACACGTTTGAAGCGGCCGACGAGATCGTCGGCTTCGCCGTTCGGCACAAGATGGCCGTTCGGGGACACACGCTGGTCTGGCATAATCAGACGCCGACCTGGGTATTCCAAGAAGACGGCGGCCAAGCCTCGCGGACCAAGGTACTGAAACGTTTGGAAGAGCATACGTATACCGTCATGCGGCGCTACGCGGGCAGGATCGGGGCCTGGGACGTCGTCAATGAAGCCGTCGAAGACGGAGCGGCCGGCTATTTGCGGCAAACGCCTTGGCTGGACTGCGTCGGCGAAGACTATCTGGAGCAGGCGTTCCATATCGCGTATCGCGCCGATCCCGACGCCCTGCTGTTTTACAACGATTACAACGAGACAGACCCGCTCAAGCGGGAGAAGATCCATCGCCTCGTCGGTTCGCTCAAAGCGGCCGGAACTCCCGTGCACGGCATCGGAATGCAGGGACACTGGAACCTGTACGGTCCTCCGATCGACGAAATCAAGGAAGCCATCGAGCTTTACATTTCGCTTGGCGTCAGGCTGCATATCACGGAGCTGGATCTTTCCGCGTTCCGGTTGGAAGACCGGAGAACGGACCTTGCCGCGCCGACGCCGGAGATGGAGCAGCTGCTGACGGTCCGCTACGAAGAGATCTTCCGTCTGTTCCGCGAATACCGTTCGGCGATCGATTCGGTTACGTTTTGGGGAGCGGCCGACACGCGTACCTGGTTGGACGGCTTCCCGGTGCGGGGCCGCCTCAACTGGCCGCTGCCTTTCGACCGCAAGCTTCAAGCCAAGCCGGCTTTCTGGCGCATCGTGGAAGCGGCGCGCTGAGATATGCTGAGAGATGTAGAAGAGAAGAAGCCATTTTAATAGCAGCCCGAATAGAAATGGAATACGATGTCCGCGATCTCTGCGGACATCTTTTTTATTTTTGAAGCCAAAACGAAATATTTTACACTGTTTTTACAAAACAATGGTTTTGCGTTAATTTTCGCTCTCTACAATAGGAACTGTTAAGCGGCACGGACAACTCGGATAGAGAGCAGACGGCCGCAATCGTATGAACACCACTAGGAGGGTCAAACCAGACATGAAATCGAAAAAAACGTTATTCGGCACTTTAACACTTTCCGCTATGCTCGCACTTACCGCTTGCGGTAACGGAAGCACAACGGCGACTACGGAAACACCGGCAGCAGGTTCGGGCACCACTCCGGCAGCTACAGAAACACCGGCGGCAGAGTCCGTATCGGGATCCATCCTGGCAGTCGGATCGACGGCTCTGCAGCCGCTGGTCGATCAAGTGGGTCAGAAATACATGGCCGAGAATGCCGAAGTTACGGTTCAAGTACAGGGCGGAGGCAGCGGCACGGGCCTGACCCAGGTATCCGAAGGCGCGGCCGATATCGGCAACTCGGACGTATTCGCGGAAGAAAAACTGGATGCCGACAAGGCAGCCGAACTGGTTGACCATCAAGTCGCGGTTGTCGCTATGGCAACTGTCGTGAACAAAGATACGGGCGTAACCGATCTGACCAAACAGCAGCTGCTGGACGTCTTCAGCGGCAAAGTGAAGAACTGGAAAGAAGTTGGCGGTTCCGATCAAGCGATCGTCATCGTTAACCGTCCGAGCAGCTCGGGTACGCGTGCCACATTCGAGAAGTACGCACTGGGCGAAAAAGTCGAAAACGTACCGGGCGCCATCGAACAGGATTCCTCGGGTACCGTGAAACAAATCGTTGCCGATACCAAAGGCGCCGTAGGTTACCTGGCGTTCTCGTACCTCGACGACACCGTTACGGCTCTGAGCTACGAAGGCGTAGAACCAAAAGAAGAAAACGTACAAAGCGGCAAATACCCAATCTGGGCTTACGAGCACATGTACACGAAAGGCGAGCCGGAAGGCGCAGCCAAGGCTTTCCTCGATTACATGATGACCGAAGAAGTACAAAACGCGGACGTTGTGGAACTGGGTTACATCCCGGTATCCAGCATGGAAACCAAGCGTGACGCAGAAGGCAAAACGATTCAGTAATCTTTCGGCAGCACCGGCAAAAAAGAGGCGGTTTCTCCGCCTCTATTTGCGCGTTTAACAACGAATGGAGAGGGTAACCACTTATGGAAAATACTAAACCCGCCTCGCGCGGATTCGCCAGACATCGCCGCGAAGACCTGATCGGCAAGACTTATACGTACCTCTGCGTGCTCATGCTGATCGTCGTGATCGTCTCGATCGTGTACTTCGTCGCTTCCAAGGGACTGGCCACCTTTACGAAAGACGGCGTGAGCCTGGCCGAGTTTCTGTTCGGCCGCAGTTGGAATCCGACCGGTGATACTCCGTCGTTCGGCGCACTTCCGTTCATCGCGGGTTCGTTCGTCGTCTCGATGCTGGCTGCCCTGATCGCGGGCCCGCTCAGTATCTGCGCGGCCTTGTTCATGACCGAAATCGTACCGGGCAAAGGCAAAAGAATCCTGCAGCCGGCTATCGAGCTTCTTTCGGGCATTCCGTCGGTCGTTTACGGCTTTATCGGCCTGACCGTCCTTATTCCGTTCATCAGTTCGCTGACAGGCGGGACTTCGGTAGGCTACGGCGTGGGTGCGGGTGCTCTGGTCCTGTCGATCATGATCCTGCCGACGATTACAAGTATCGCCGCGGACGCGCTGACTTCGCTGCCGCGCGGCATGCGTGAAGCGTCCTATGCGCTTGGCGCAACGCGCTGGCAGACGATCTACCGCGTTGTGCTGCCGACTTTGGCTCCTTCGCTCTGGACGGGTATTATCCTCGGCATCGCGCGCGCTTTCGGCGAAGCGCTTGCCGTACAGATGGTTATCGGCAATGCTCCGTTCCTGCCGACTTCCCTGGTTCAATCGGCTTCGACCCTGACCAGCGTGATTACCTTGAACATGAGCAACACGGTAACCGGAACGGTACAGAACAACGTCCTCTGGAGTATGGCGCTGATGCTGCTCTTTATGACCTTCGTGTTCATCATTGCGGTACGGCTGCTCCAAAGGAGGAATAAACTGTGAACGCAAAAACCGCAGACAAACTTGCGACCGGCATTATCGTCTTTTTCGCGGTTCTCATCGTCGCGATTCTGGCCGGGCTGCTCGGCATTATCCTCTTCCGGGGGATTGCCCATATCGACTGGCATTTCCTGACCTCGCCTTCGCAGAATATGAAGGCGGGCGGCGGAATCGGGCCGCAGCTGTTCAACTCGCTGTTCCTGCTCGTACTGACCATGATCATCACCATCCCGATCGGTCTGGGCGGCGGCATTTACATGGCGGAATATGCGCGAGAAGGCAAAGTCACCGCCTTCATTCGCCTGGTCGTCGAAGTTCTGTCGTCTTTCCCGTCGATCGTTGTCGGTTTGTTCGGTCTCCTGCTGTTTGTTAATACTTTCGATCTCGGCTATTCGCTGCTGTCCGGCGCGATCGCGCTGGCGATCTTCAATCTGCCGCTGATGGTTCGGATCACGGAACAATCGTTCCGCGCCGTACCGAGAGAGCAGAAGGAAGCCGGGCTTGCACTCGGTTTGTCCAAATGGAAGATCATCACCTCGATCCTGCTGCCCGTCGCGCTGCCGAGTTTGATTACCGGTACCATTCTCGCGGCCGGCCGCGTGTTCGGCGAAGCCGCCGCGCTGCTGTTCACCTCGGGCATGACGACGCCGCCGCTTGATTTCACCGACTGGAATCCACTGCATCCGCGTTCCCCGATCAACCCGCTGCGTCCGGCGGAAACGCTGGCCGTACACATCTGGAAGCTGAACAGCGAAGGCGTGGTACCGGATGCGAAGCAGGTTGCCGCAGGCGCCTCCGCCGTGCTCGTGATCATGGTTCTGCTGTTCAATCTGGTCGCACGCTGGTTCGGACGTTTCGTGTACCGCAAGATTACCGCTTCCAAGCGGATGGAATAGGAGGGCTTCCGTTATGCAGACCAGTACGCAGCCGCGCTTTGGCACGGAAGAACTGAGTGTATTTTACGGCACGAACGAGGCCGTCAAGAAGATCAATATGGAATTTCCCGAGAAAAGCGTGACCGCGCTGATCGGGCCGTCGGGCTGCGGGAAGTCGACCTTCCTACGCTCCCTGAACCGGATGAACGACGAGATTGCGTCCGCGCGCGTTGCCGGACGGATCTGGATGGACGGGCAGGATTTGAACGACAAGAACACCGATGCGGTCACGCTTCGCCAGAAGATCGGCATGGTTTGGCAGCGCCCGAATCCGTTCTACAAGTCGATTTACGAAAATATCGCATTTGGTCCGAGATACCACGGGACACGCGGCAAAAAGCAGCTGGACGAGATTGTCGAGCAGAGCCTGCGCCGCGCCGCTTTGTGGGACGAAGTCAAAGACCGTTTGAAAGAATCCGCCCTGTCGCTGTCCGGCGGCCAGCAGCAGCGTCTGTGCATCGCGCGTGCCCTGTCCGTCAGTCCGCAGATTCTGCTGCTCGACGAACCGGCTTCCGCACTTGACCCGGTATCGACCGGCAAAGTCGAAGAGCTGATCATCGAACTCAAAAAAGATCTTCGCATCGTGATCGTCACGCACAATATGCAGCAGGCCGCACGCGTATCCGATTCGACCGCCTATTTCTATCTGGGCAATCTGATCGAGCACGACGATACGACCAAGCTGTTCTCGAACCCTTCGAACCAAATGACCCAGGAATATATCATGGGCCGGTTTGGCTGAAGAAGCGATCCGGATAAGCCCCGCGGATGCGGGAGGTCTGATCCGGCCGCGATTTTTGCAAGCTTTCATACGATACGTATCGGACCGTCTCCTTCTTGCGAAGGAAACGGTCTTTTTTTAACCCATTAACGATTCGTGTTGTACCCCTGCATGGAATCAAGTACGATAAACAAACGAGAAACATTCCCGATTCGGAAAGGATGATTTTTTGATGGCCGAACCGTCCATGATCGAATTCGACAAGAATTTGCTGCTGCCGCAGTTTTACATGAGTGCAGAACCGCTGGAGGGCGCCGAATTGTCGGCTTCGCTGGCCGAACTGTCCACACCAAAAGGCGCGGAGTCTTTTTTGCGTGTATTTGCCGATGTTCTGCGGGCCCCGGATCTTCAGGCGGCCGTCACTTACTTTTGCAGTTGGTACAGCGGGGTCGTCACCGCTTCGATGTACTTCCCGGCAGCCGCCGGACTGCGTCCGGAGTTTTCCGCAGCCAATCTGAGCGTGCAGCTGTTTCGACTGGAGAATGGGCACAGTCTGAACTTTGTGATCGGCAGCCGCCTCGCGCAGACGGCGCCGGAGGACGAAGCCGGGCGCGACGAATGGATGCGCGAAGGTCTGGCTTTCTTTTACGGGCAGACCTGCCGTCCGCTGTTCGAGAATTTTGCCGCGCTGTCCGGCCTTGCTGTCGGCATGATCTGGGCGCAGCTGCCGGGCCGCGCGGATTATTTTGCGCAAATGTGGCGCAGCCATCCGCAGTTCGGGCCGATGCTGGCGCCGCACCGCGACCGGCTGGAGAAGATTTACGAACAGATGAAGACGCTGGAGCCCGATCTTTTTGGCCGCAAAAAAAATCCGTTCGATCTGCGTTTTCGCTACACGCCCCATCTGACCGATCCGACGGAGCAGATCCAACTGCGCCCAAGCTGCTGCCTGTACCATATGCTTCCGGGAGCCGAATACTGTTACAACTGTCCGAAGCTCAGCGAGCAGGATCGGGCCAAACGCCGCGAACAGGTCCGAGCGCAATGAACGAAGCGCTGCTGTCGACCGGCAGGACCAGAATCGTCGTAGTCTCCGATACGCATATGCCCCGAATGGCAAAAGCTCTTCCGCCAAGGCTGGTCGAAGAACTGGCGGAGGCCGATCTGATTCTTCATGCGGGCGATTGGACGTCTCCGGAGGTGTACGATCTGCTGGCCGTCTACGCTCCGGTTCACGGCGTAGCCGGCAACAATGACGGACCGGCTATCGTCGAACGCTGGGGCTACCGCCGGATTGTCGAAATCGGAGGCTGGCGAATCGGACTGACGCACGGACATTTGGGCCGGGGGAGTACGGAAGCCAATGCGCTTGCCGCATTCGAAGACGAGGAAGTCGACATTGTCGTCTTTGGACATTCGCACATCCCGTTATCCAGAACCGTCCCGAATCCCAAAAAGGAAGCAAACCTTACCTTGTTCAATCCGGGTTCGCCTACGGACAAACGCCGATTGAAGCAGTATTCGTACGGTCTGGTTACGTTGGACGGGTGGATGTCCGCGTTCGAACATCGCCATTACGATTCGAAGATTTAGATTCGTTCCGAATAGGAACGATCATCTGCGGCTTACACAGCCGAACCCCGGGAATTTCGATGCCCGGGGTCTTTTTCGTTGGATTTTTCCGAAAAAAAGACTTTGTGTTAACGCAATGTTTTGACGGTGTAAAGAGAGTGTTTTATAATAAGTTGTTGAATCCATATCCTGTAAACAAAGAAGGTGTCCAATCATGAAATTAATTCCGACTCCGCTTCAGACGAGCCGAGGACCCGATAAAGCATTTTTGACCGCTTCCGGTATCCTGTTTGCCAAGCTGCTGCTGCTGCGCTGGTTTTTCTTCTCCGAATTCGAACTGGGCGGCGTTTTTATCGATCTGTCCACGGCGCTCGGATTGACCTGCCTGCTGGAGCTGCTGATTCCAAGACGCTGGAAAAAGGGGACAGCCTGGACCGCCGATGTGCTGCTGTCGCTCCTCTTGTTCTCGGCTGCCGTGTATCATTCCTATTTCGGTTCCGTTCCGACCTACACGGTGCTGGGGTCGCTCGGCCAGGTTCCCGAAGTGGGCAACATGGTAGGCGGATTGATCAGACCTGCCTTTTTCATCTTTTTTGCGGACTTTGCGTTCATTTTCGTTCGCTTTGGCGTACGGGCGCTTCGGCGCCGCCGGTCGCGCGGGCAGCTCTCGTTTGCTTCCGCCGGAAAATCTTCCTGGAGCGGCGCCGCTACACGTATGAGCCGCATCGCGGTATCGTTGGTATTGGTTGTCTGCCTGCTGCTGTCCGGCGTATGGATCAGCCGGGGCTCCGCAATCAGCAATGAGATCGTACGCGCCGAAAATATCGGTTTTCTGAATTATCAGGTCAGCACCGCTATCGAAAAAAAGAAAGAACGCGAGTTCTTGGCCAGCACTTCGCCCGAAGAAGTCGCGGCTCAGGTGGAAGCTCTCCAGCAGACTTTTCCGTATGTGAACAAGGGCGCGGAAGACGCTTCCGGCAGCAAAACGTCCGGACCGGCTTATTTCGGAGCGGCGGAAGACATGAACGTGATCGTCGTCCAAATGGAATCGTTCCAGAACTTCCCGATCGGCTACAAGCTCGATAACAAGGAAGTGACGCCGAATCTGAATGAACTGATCGGACAAAGTTTTTATTTCCCGAACATTTTCCAGCAAATCGGCCCGGGTAACACTTCGGATGCGGAGTTTATTTCGAACACTTCCATTTATCCGACGGCGGCGATTGCAATGTCTACCGGTTACGGAGACCGGGAGATTCCGAGTTCGCCGCGTCTCTTGGAAGAGAAAGGCTACGAGACCGCTACATTCCAGATCAACAACGCCACGTTCTGGGACCGGAATCAGCTGTACCCGGCGCTCGGATTTCAGAACTTTTACGATAAGCCGAGTTACGTCAACGATCATTTCAATAATTTCGGAGCTTCCGACGAAGAGATGTACCGGGTGGGACTCGAGAAAATCGACGAAATGCGTGCGGACGGTTCGCCGTTCTATGCCCAGTTCGTGACCACATCCAGCCACGCTCCGTTTGATGTGCCCAAAGAGTTCCCGCAGCTTGAGATCCCGGAACGCCTTCAGGGAACACAGCTCGGGAGTTACCTGAACGCCCAACATTACACGGACTACGCACTCGGCAAATTGATCGACAACCTCAAAGCCAAAGGCTTGTGGGACAATACGCTGCTGCTCGTGTACGGCGATCATGGCGGATTGGCTACGGCCGAGAACGATCCCGCCTGGGTATCGTCGATGCTCGGCATCTCTTATGAGGCCAATGCCAGCCGGTTCAATATTCCGCTGATTGTGCATGTGCCGGGTCTGGAAAAAGGCGAGCGGATCGAATTGGCAGGCGGGCAGATGGACTTTGTGCCGACACTGATGAACCTGCTTGGCGTTTCGTTGTCCAAAGAAAACCATACCGTATTCGGCCGCGATCTGCTGAACACCGATCGCAACGTCGTCGGGATCCGTTATTATCTGCCTACCGGTTCTTTTGTCGGGGACGGCATTTTGTATATTCCGGGAGAAGGATTCGAAGACGGAACAGCGGTGTCGTTGGACACGCACGAACCGATCACCGACCTGGAGCCGTACCGCGAAGATTACGAGTATATTTTGCAGCTGATGAAATTGTCCGACGATTATGTAAAGGTACTGCCCAAACGGGGCTTGGGTGCCAAGTAAAATCAAACAAGCGAGCAGGGGAGCGATTCGAAATGCGGGAGAATCCGGTCCGATGCAGTTGGGTTAACGATGATCCGCTGTATATCCGTTATCATGACGAAGAATGGGGCGTTCCCGTTCACGACGATCGAACCTGGTTCGAGCTGCTGACCCTGGAAGGCGCACAGGCGGGACTGAGCTGGTACACCGTCCTGAAAAAACGCGAGCGTTATCGGGAAGTGATGGACGGCTTCGACCCCGAAATCGTAGCTTCCTACGATGCGGCCAAAATCGACGAACTGATGGGCGATGCCGGCATTATCCGCAACCGCCTGAAGCTCGAATCGGCTGTCCAAAACGCGAAAGCGTTTCTGCGTGTGCAGACAGAATTCGGAAGCTTCGATACGTATATCTGGTCTTTTGTGGAGGGACGGACGATTGAAGGAAACCGCCATTTGCCCGAAGAAGTGCCCGCCCGAACGGATGTGTCGGATCGCTTGAGCAAAGAACTCAAGAAACGCGGGTTCAAATTTGTCGGCAGCACGATCTGTTATGCGCTGATGCAGGCTTCCGGGATAGTCGACGACCATCTGGTAGGATGCCAACGAGGCAGCGGCGCCACACCGGTGTAGAGTTCAGCAAAGCGGGATTCGCGTCGAATTTGCCAGCTGCCGGGTAAAGATAAGAGAGAAGGCAAAAACCGGCCATAAGCGAAAGGGGACAACCGCAGTGAAAATCATGATTACGCAGCAGGAAGCGATGCAGCGGAAGATTTGGAACAAGATTATCGATATGTTCGGGCTGGATCCCGAGAAAGATTATTGGGAGACCGAACAATTCATCCTGACGGAAGAGCAGGCCCGGCAGGTCGGATTAATTCAGTAAGCGTCATCGAATCATCGACAAAAAAAGCTGTTTCGACCCGCTTGCTGCGGCAGTCGAAACAGCTTTTTGTATACCCGTACGGTCATACCAGGGAAGACTGGATATTGGGGTACCAAATATGGGGCAGATCGTCGACGCTCATCGGGCGGCAGATCAGATAACCCTGAATACCCGGACAGCCCATATTCATCAGCTGAATCAGCTGCTCGCCGTCTTCGACACCTTCGGCTACCACGTCCAGGTTCATGGCGCGCGCCATGGCCAGCAGAGCGGAGATGACGGCCGGATTCATTTGAACGATAAAAGAGCGATCCAGTTTGAATTTGTCGATCGGAATTTGAGCCAGGATTCCCAACGAAGAATAGCCGGTGCCGAAATCGTCGAGGGAGATCATAAAGCCCTGTCCGCGAAGCTGTTCCAGCAGGATGCAGATTTCTTCCAGATTGCGCATCACGAGGGTCTCGGTCACTTCCAGATCGAACCGGTTCGGCGACATGCCTTCTTCGGCGATAATAGTATTTAGCCGTTCGACAAAATGATCCGATTCGAACTGGGCACGCGAAATATTGATGGCTACCCGGACATCGGGTCCGAATTTCCGGCTGATCTTGGGCAGGTCTTTGCAGGCTTGGCGAATGACCCACTCGCCGATCGGAACAATCAGGCCGGTTTCTTCGGCGACGGGAATGAAATCGGACGGAGGGACTAGGCCGGCATGACCCAGATTCCACCGCAGCAGCGCTTCGACCTCGACCACTTTGTTATGGGCAGCGTCGAAGATCGGCTGGTAATGCAGCAGCAGTTCTTCGCGTTCGATACATTGGTTGAGCGCGATCTCATAGTCGAACTTGATGACCTGGTCGTAGCGCAGCGATTCGTTGTATTCGTGATAACGGCTGCGCCCTTTGCTTTTGGCATAATACAGCGCGATATCGGCCTGGCGAAGCAGGGTTGAGAGATCCTTGCGCTCGGAAGAAGAAGAAATGCCGACGCTCGCACTGACCCGGATCATCCGATCCCCGAGCAGAAACGGTTTGTCGAGGATTTTCAGAATCCGCTTTGCCTGTTCTTCCGGGCACAGGATCGGTTTCTCGCATACAATAATGAATTCGTCGGCGCCCTGACGCGCAATCACATAAGGCGAACCGAACGATTGTCTGAAACGTTGGGCGACTTCGATCAACAAGGTATCGCCGGTCTCATGGCCGAGGGCATCGTTGATATTTTTGAAATTATCGAGATCGATCAGGAAAAGTCCAAACGGTTCATGGATGAATTCGTACAAAAAGCGCCGGTTGAACAGCTGGGTCAGCTCGTCGTGATACGCATAATGATGCAGCCGGCTTCCCTGTTCGGACACGGGAATCATATCCCGCGTTACGCAAACCACGGACTGGACTTCGCCCCGGTCGCCAAAGATCGGAGATAAAATACTCTCGCCGCTGAGCGCGCCGGTCGGAAGAAGCGTACCGTCTTCGAAGCGGATACTTTGGCGCTCGTTAACGACTTTCATATATTTATGGTGCAGATATCTGCCCATTTCGGGTTCGTGGCCGTACACATCGGAGAACGTCTGTCCCATATGTTCCGGGCCCAGATTGCTGAGCAGGGTTGCTGCCCGGTTGACGTACCGATAGCGGAAATGTTCTCCGTCCCAGTCCATAACGTAAATACAATCTTCAAGCGCATGAAGAAACTGGGCGACAATCTGATCTGGATGTTCCGATTCTTTCATTTTGTAAATGCCCTCCTTAAATCCGCGCTTATCCGAACTGTCCATGCGTATAGTCCTATCATACTATGTGCAGATCAAACCGCCAAGGGAAGAAAGGGGGATAGGTTTTCCGTAGGAGACTGAGAAGCTTCCCATTTTGGAGAAAGTTTGACGGGAAAAAGGAACGGCTAAAAAAGAGGCATATCGATAAAACAGGGAGGAATGGGCATGAAAAAGAAAATTTCGGCCACATTCAAGCATGAAGAAGAAGCCGTTCAGGCTATTCATGCACTGACGGAAGCGGGATTCGACCGGGAAAATATTTCGGTTGTGGCTAAACATACCAAGGAATCGGAAGAAATTCGCCAAGAAACCGGGACTAAAGCACCGGAAGGGATGACGGCCGGCGTCCTAACAGGAGGGACGCTTGGCGGAGCGGCCGGAGTCCTCGCAAGTTTGGGTGCGCTGGCGATTCCGGGCATCGGGCCGCTGCTGGCAGCCGGACCGATTGCCGCGGGACTGGCGGGAGCCACGCTTGGAGCGGGAGTCGGCGGATTGGCGGGTGGATTTATCGGTCTGGGCATTCCGGAGAAAGAAGCCGAATATTACGACGAACGTGTGCAGGCAGGCGAAATTCTCGTGATGGTCGATGAGGACGAGGCGATGCGGAGCCGGATTTATGAAGTGTTCCGGCGCAGCGGAGCGACCAATACCTCTTATTTCGACGAAGACGGCACCTCGGCCACTTCCGGCATGAGGCTTCCAACCTGATTATCGGCCGCGGCGATCGTCCCTATACGGAAGACAAATGAGTCTTCCGCCGCTGCAAATCCGAATAGCGGACAGACCAAAAGACCGGAAGGGTTATCTTCCGGTCTTTGCTGTGCGGAGCGGCTGCCTTCCCGAGAGAAGACCGCGCCTGCTACAAGGAGGCTTTATAGGCTGCGCCAGCCGGGCTCTGCCCATGCTTGCGCCGCAGCGGCCGATGATACAGCAGGTAATAAGACAACAGGGCGATCAGAGCCGCGGCGCCTCCAATCAGATACATTACGCGGTAACCGGCCGACGACGCAGCCAGGCCGAGCAGATAAGATCCCAGGCCGTACCCCAGATCGAACAGGACAAAGTAGGTGCCGGTAGCCAAGCCGCTTCGGTGAGCGGGGGCGGACTGCACGGCAAGCGTTTGGAAGCTCGGAATGATCGCCCCGTAACCGAGACCGATCACAGCGGCCGTCACCAGAAAGAATAGGGCGGACTGGACCTGACTGAGGGCGAGCAGGCCTAACGCAAACAAAGCAATCCCGGGATACACGAGCATATGAGCGCCTCGCCGGTCAAACAGCCGGCCGGTAAAGGGACGGGACAGCAGTACGGCCGCGGCGAACACGACAAAGAAATAGCTTGCAGCGCTCTTGAGGCCCAAAGAATTCGCATAAACCGAAATAAAGGTCGAAATCGCTCCGTAAGCGAACGCGATCAGAAATCCGGCCGCAGCAATCGGAACGGCGCGGGGTTCAATGAAACGTTTGAAATGCCAGGCTCCCAGATCGCTGGGTTGAATGTCGCGTTTGGGAATCGGAGTGATAACACCGAACAAACAGGCGAGCATCCCGAAGATCACAATCAAGAAGAACAGGACCGGATAACCGGCGCCGGACGAGACCGACAGACCGATGAAAGGTCCGAACACCATGGCAAGGCTCATGAAAAGAGTGAAGTAGCCGATCCCTTCGCCTTTGCGTTCTCTCGGGATGACGTCCAACACAACGGTGGAAGTGGTCGTGGCCGCAATGCCAAAAGAAATCCCGTGCACGAATCGCAGAACCAACAGCAGGGCATAATTATCGATCCATACATAAAACAAACTGCAGGCGGCAAACATAATCACCGAGAAAACGAGCAGTTTTTTGCGGTTGATCTCGTCCAGCCATTTGCCGGTCAGCGGCCGGAACAGAACGGCGGCAATCACGAAGATCGTCGTCACCAGCCCGATGCTGTTCGGACTTCCGCCCAGATTCGCCAAAGCGTACTCCGGCAGAGTCACGGCAAGAATATAAAAATTGATAAAAATAAAAAAACTGCTGAAACTGATCGTTAAAAAAGGACGACTCCATAAAGCTTCTTTGTTCATATCGACTCCGTTCTATCCATTCTTTAAAAAGAAAAGGAAACTTTTTAATAATTGTCTTAACAACTATATCGAAAAATCAAACGGTTTGTCAATGGATGAAGCCGTTTTGAGCCGATTATGATATGCTTGAATTATCCGGTTCGCGAGGACCGATGCGGGAACGGAGGAGAGGCTATGTCGGATGAAGTCAGCCGGGAACACCGGATTCCATTCAGCCGGATTTGCGGTATGTTGGGAATCAGACAGAAGATTATCAATGTATATCCGGATCACGTCAATAAATGTGTCGTCGTGGAAACGGACAAAACGCTGCGTGCGCCAAGCACGATTATTGAAGTGAAAAACACCTATCTGGATGTAAGAACAATCAGTGCCGAAGAATATAATCGCATGCCGTACACGCCAAATATTACGGACAAGCTCAAAGGGCTGTTGAACGATGCGGAACGCAGCGCGCTCAAGGAGAGTCTGCATCTGGCGATCGGCGAAGCCGAACATCGTCTTCAGGGCGATCTGTCCGCGCAAGAGCGGAAGCAGCGGGAATTCTTCTTGCAGAATGCCCGGCGGGCGTTCAACAAACTGAGCGGGGATGCCTGACAGGCAGGCTCCCGGCTTCCGCCCGGCAGAGTGTACAGGCAGGCGGCACTTGTTACGGCGTCTTTTTCAGGCTACAATATATGGGTGTGAATTCAAGAACGTAACCTATTCATGGAAAGCGAGCGGGATAGATATGGGTCGTAAATGGAACAATATCAAGGAAAAGAAGGCTTCCAAAGATGCCAACACCAGCCGGGTCTATGCCAAATTCGGCGTTGAAATTTATGTGGCGGCCAAAAAAGGCGAGCCGGATCCGGAATCGAACCGTGCTCTGAAAGTCGTGCTCGAACGCGCCAAGACTTATAACGTTCCCAAAGCAATCATCGACCGGGCGATGGACAAAGCCAAAGGCAGCGGCGACGAGACCTACACGGAGCTGCGTTATGAAGGCTTTGGCCCGAACGGAGCGATGGTGATCGTGGATACGCTGACGAACAACGTCAACCGGACCGCTTCAGACGTACGTTCCGCATTCAGCAAAAACGGCGGAAACCTTGGCGTCAGCGGATCGGTCGCTTACATGTTCGACGAGACGGCCGTCATCGGCATCGAAGGCAAAGATGAAGAGCAGGTGCTCGAACTGCTGATGGAAGCGGATGTGGATGCGCGCGATATCGTAACCGAAGACGATTCCGTTATTATCTACGCGGCGCCGGATCAATTTCATGCGGTGCAGGAAGCGCTGCGCGGTGCGGGGATCGAAGAATTTACGGTAGCCGAAATCACGATGCTGCCGCAGACGTTCGTATCGCTCGACGGCGATTCCGAGAAGCAGTTCGACAAAATGATCGATGCGCTCGAAGATCTTGAAGATGTACAGCAGGTCTACCATAATGTGGATTCGGAAGAATAGAATGACTGGAGCTTCGGGAAACTAAACCGAGGCTTTTTTAATCTTTTTCTTGTGGAATTTTCATTTTTGCTAGAAGGGGAAGACTATTGAAGGTAGAATGGATAAGAATAAGGCTTGAATTTTGTAAACTGGGATTCAAAGAAATACTATTTTCGCATAATCGATTGGAGGTCCGGGTTTGATGAATTCTTCGGTTTTATTGCGCAATAATGTAAAGATTTTTGGCGAAGGAACTCAATATATGATTTTCGCGCCTGGTTTCGGTTGCGATCAACATATGTTTCGTCTGGTTACTGAACAATTTCAACGAAGTTATCGGATCGTCTTGTTCGACTATGTAGGAACCGGAAAATCCGATTTGCATGCTTATACGCCTGAACGCTACGGCAGCCTTTCGGGTTACGTTCAAGATGTCATTGAGGTTTGCCAAGCTATTGGTGCACAGGACGCTATTTTCGTCGGCCATTCGGTAGGCGCAATGATTGGACTGATGGCGTCTATCCAAGAACCCAAGCATTTCAATCGTCTTGTGCTGATCGGCCCTTCTCCTTATTACCTCAATGATCCGTCCGACGACTATTACGGGGGATTCGATCAGGAGCAGCTGGAAGGATTGGTCGAACTGCTTGAACAGAATTTTATGGGCTGGGCCGGCAATCTTGCCCTTGCGGTTGCGCAAAATCCGGATCGGCCCGAATTGGCTGCCGAACTGGAAAGCAATTTTTGCAGCATCGATCCTGATATCGCTTTACGTTTTTCGATGGCGACTTTCTTTTCCGACAATCGGAAAGATCTGCCTCTTGTCTCGGTTCCGTCCTTGATTCTTCAATGCCGGGAAGACGTAATCGCCCCGATAGCGGTTGGCGAATATATGAATCAAAAATTGAAAAAAAGTGAATACAGGCTGATGCAGGCTACGGGGCACTGCCCGCATTTGAGCCATCCCGACGAAACGGTTCGTTTGATTCGCGAATATTTGTCCGATTCCGCTATAGGCGAAGATCACGATGGGGAAAGATAAGCTTTGGACATGATCATGAGGGAAGCCCCGTGCGGTTATCTGTCTTTGTCGGAAGATAATCGTATTTTAGACGTCAACCGAACCCTGGCTTCGTTGTTGGGGTATGAAGAAGAAATATTAAAAGGAATGAAAATCGAGTATATTCTTTCCAAATCGAGCTGCCTGCTGTTCCAAATTTATTTCAACACTTTAATTACGTTGAACGGCAAAGTGGACGAAATGTTTCTGTCGTTATATTCGCTCGAAAAAATTGAAACGCCCGTACTGTTCAATGCTGTTCGACGTGAATCGAAAGACGGAATTCGGTACGACTGCATTCTTTTTCCTCTTCACCGCAGAATTGAGTACGAGAAACAGCTCAACAAGGCGGAGAGCGAAACGCGAAACGCGCATTATCGCCTTCAGAGCGTAAAGAACAAATTGCAGGAAGCGGAAAATCGTTTGGACCAATTAAAGCGAGAGCTGCTCGAAATGGAAAAAAGGATTGACCATAGCAATGAAGGTTTTCTGTAAATGGACAGTTTGGATCGCCTGCAAAGGCGGTCCTTTTTTGTTGGGTTCAAATTTATTCTGGATTTCTATACATAAATTTTCTTGTTTTGACGAATATATAGATAACCTATCTGAAGGAGTAGCGCCATGGGTATACTAATTGTCGATGATTCCAAATTAAACCTTTTATATTTGAAAGGGATTTTGGAAAGAGCCGGCTATTCTAAGATTCGAACGGCAGATTGCGCTCTCGGTGCTCTTCAAATTCTCGGTCTTAAAGATGGAAATCCTCCACGAAAGCCTGCCGATGTCGATTTGATTTTGCTTGATATTGTCATGCCCGGCATGGACGGTATTGCTGCCTGCCGCACGATAAAAGAGCATAAAGTCTATGCTGATTTACCAATCATTTTTTTGACTGGCAACCGCACGATGTTCAAGGAAGCTTTCAACGCGGGTGGTATGGATTTTATCGAAAAAGGAAGCCCCGAATTCGAACTGCTTGCCCGTGTAAAGTCCGCTTTGAAATTGAAGAAGGAAATGGACATCCGTAAAAATCGCGAAATGAAAATGGAGAAAGAACTGCAGTTGGCCAAGCATCTTCAAAGCAGTGTGCTTAGTCTTCCTATTGTCAATGACTCGATCCGGATTCACGGTAAGTATATCCAATCGGACGAAGTATCCGGAGATATGTTCTACTGGGCGGAAGTGGGCCGAAACAAATATGCCGTTTTGCTGCTTGACGTTTCGGGCCATGGACTTTCCGCGGCGCTGATCAGCATGTCGATCCGTTCGCTTCTCGACGGATTAGTGGGGAGGCTGATTGATCCGCATTCGGTCTGTGAAGAGCTGAACATGAAAGTGCTGAATTTGTTCAAAAACAGCAAACATACCGTATATTTGACGGCTATTTATCTTTTAATCGACCTGGAAACCCGGCTGCTTCATTATTTCAATGCCGGCCATCCGCCAGCTCTGATTTTTTCGAAGGAGGGAGAAATTCGGCAGTTGAAAGGAACCACTATTCCGATCGGTATCAAAAAGGATATCCGGGGAAACGTTCAGACCGAGCCTATCGATCGCCTCTCCAAAATTCTTCTTTATACGGATGGACTTATTGAGCAGCCCGGTTTGTCTATGAAAGAGTCCATATTCAGCTTGGGCAGTTACACGCAGGAATTTCAGCACCTTTCCAACGAAAAGTTCGTTGAACAAGTGGCCAAATTGGCCATTCGGGAGACAGATGACATATGTATCATCTCTGTTGATTTAAAGCGATAAAAATATATAGTTAAAAAGTATTGATTTAAAAAAACTTGGTGGGTATAATGAACCAAAAAGAAGAGTCTAAAGAACCGGAGATCAATTGAAAATGGCAAACTCTTACGAAAGGGGAGGACGCAAAGCCACGGGCCTACTTAAATAAAAGGCAGCCGGGCCGCCAAAAGGTCTCTTTGGCATACAAGTGGTTTGCAAGAGTGCTCTCTTCCAATCGATTCGGGTACTGCAGCAAGAGAGGATGACATTCATGGGACGAAATGTCGTGACGAAAGGAAAGACGGTTAACGAAGCGATCCGGCTTGCTCTGGAGCTTCTCGGGACTCAAAAAGAGAATGTAAATATCGAAATATTGGATAGCGGCTCCAAAGGGGTGTTCGGCTTGGCGGCCAAACCGTCCACCGTTCGGGTCACGTTGAATGCTGCTCCGGCTTCGGTTCCCTTCGAGCCGGTCATGAGTTTGGACAAGCTGGTTTCGCTTACGCTTGACTTGAATGACGGATCTGAAACTTTGCCTCACTCTTCCCGTTCGGAAGAGGTTGCCCTCTCTCCGATTCAAATGCAGCACGAAGGGAAAGTGTGGGTAGAAGGAGGTGTTGTCCATATCTGTTCGACTCCGGAACGATATCCGCTGATCGGACCTGTCCAACATGCGAAAGTTCTGAAAAACGGGGTTGTGCTGGAAATGCAGGAGCCTGTGAGCGAACATGACCGTATAGTCGTCGAGCCTGAACTTGAATATGTGGAACCGGAATGGGAACTCGTTACGGATGAAACCCAGATGAGTCTGATGCTGCATGTCAAACCCGGATATCGGGTACACCGTTTTCTCCAGGACATGGCTCCATGCTATCAGGCTGAATTTAAATTTTCAGAGGTGCGGCTTCCTGTAGAAATTCAGCTTGATGAAGTGATGTCTGCTCTGAAGGAGAAAAATATAACTTTTGGGATCAAACAGGATGTGATTGTCGAGGCATGCCGTTCTGTTGTACCGAGCGTTTTCCGAATTGCTGAAGGGCTAGTTCCTGTGCCGGGTTCGCATGGACGTTTTCAGACGCCGATTGAAAAGGAAACTCAGCATGCCTTTCCCCGAAAGCGCGAGGATGGAACCGTCGATTATCGGGAAATCCGGGAATTTCCGACGGCAAGCGAAGGGCAAATACTCGGTGTCATTGTTCCACCTGTACCAGGCGTGCCCGGGATCAATATCAAAGGCGAATCGGTTGAGGCGCCGCCCGTTTATCCGATCGTGCCCATGAAGGGAGAGGGCACGGCGTGGACAGATGACGACAGCCGATCCGTTGCGCTCAGATCGGGAATGCCTCAGATCCGTCAACAAGGATACCAGGTCAAAGTTTCCATCATTCCCAAACTTATGCACGGCGGCGATGTAGACTTGTCCAGCGGCAATATTCACTTCCAGGGAGATGTCGAAATCGGCGGATCGGTTCAAGACGGAATGAAGGTAGATACAAGTGGAAGCATCTTGGTTCGCGGCAACGTAAATATGGCGAATATTGTTGCTTCCCAGTCCTTGATTGTTCAAGCTAACATTATTTCCAGCAAGATTACAGTGGGGAAAAGCAACATGCTCTACGCCGAAATAGAGCCGCTGCTAAAAGAGGTTTCCAGCAAATTGGTCCTGCTCAAATCGGCTATTTATCAGGTAAGTCATGCAGCGGCTTTCAAAATGACCGATTTTCAATCTTCGGGTCTTGGTCCTCTGTTGAACGTTTTATTAAAAGGGAAATTCAAATATTTAAATGATACGTTTACCCAGCTGTTCGAGAAAATTGAGAGCAACCAATCGTATCTGGACGAAGAATGGGGAAAATATTCGAAAGAACTATACAGGAAACTTTTAAATCCGTTAACCGATTTGCTGCTGGATTTAAATGATCTGGATCAGTTTAAACAGCAGACCGATTATCTGTATGCCCTTGTCGAACCCCCGATAGAAAATCACGTTTTTGCCAAATTTGATTACGCTCATAACAGCCATATTTATTCGGGAGGCGATATTGTCATCGGCAAAGGATGTTATGGAGGCATGATTTACTGTCAAGGGCATATGGAAAGCCAGGGTTTTTTGCGGGGCGGGGTCTATTATGCAGGTAAAGGGATGCGGGTAAATGAAGTAGGATCAAGAGGAGCATCGACCAAGCTGCATGTTCCGGAGTATTCTGAAATTCAGGCAGCGCGAGCTTTTGAAGGCACCATTCTCCAGGTAGGAAAAAGGTTCTATCAGTTGCCCGCCGAAAAGCGGCATATTCATGCCAGACTTAATGCCGACGGCGAACTTATTATCCATTAATTTTGTATCCAACGGGAGGGAAAAGCGTGTTTACGTATCAGTTGATTGAAAAAGAACATGAAATTGTCGTCTTGTGCGAAGGGGATATCGATATCGACGCAGGCGATGTTATCGAAGAGGATATCCAGCCTGTCCTCTCTCTTCATAATCGAATCGTATTTGACTTCGAGAAAGTGTATTTCGTTGATTCCTCGGGAATCGGATTGATTATTAGGCTTGTTTCCGATCTACAGGAAGCCGGCAAAGCGGTTCGGATCGAAAAGATCAGACCGGAAGTGACGGAAGTGTTCGAACTTCTTCAAATCGATGAAATACTGGGCAAGCAGGTATTCGAGTAAGCCTCTGCCGCATCATTCAGCTAGGAAGCTGCTTCTTCCGTTTAACGGAAGATAATCATATAAGGTAGGCGTAATCCTGCCCATACAGCTTGGAAGGGAGAAGGAATTCCATGAAAAAACGCATTCTGTGGATCGCTTACAACACTGCGATTCTTGCTGCATTGGCTCTGGCAACTGTCGTTCAAAGACCTTGGACTTAAATTCCTTCTGCCAGGCGGGATCGGTTGATCCGGTTCCGCCTTATTTTTATGTACCGGGGTGAGAACATGGTTTATTTCCTGCTGACCGGATTGGTATGGATGCTTTTATTGGGAAGAAATCCTTTGTTCATGCTTATCCATTTAAGGTTTAAAGCTTCTTACTTGCTCATAGGGAGCCTCGGTATTCAAATTTATCTGGCTTTTTATACCCTGCGAACAGGAGAAACGATCCCATTTCTGCTGGAAGGAGCTTTCGTTGCGCTTCTGGTATGCTTTGCGCTCAACCGTAAAAAAGCGGGAATTCCGCTTATCGGATTGGGATGTTCCATGAATCTGGTCGCTCTTTTTTCAAATGGGGGAAAAATGCCGGTTTCTTCAGAAGCTTTGAGACAGGCCGGTTTGGAGCATTTGACCGACTACAGTCTGGCTTCCCGGCACAGTGGTATGGGAGAAAATTCTTTTGCTTGGCTGGGAGATTGGATTCCGTTTCTTACGCCGGTCGGAACCAACTATGTGCTTAGTCCGGGGGACCTGGTTGTTGGAATCGGCCTTATCCTGTTCATGCTAGGCATGTCGAAGCGGAGGACTGTAATCGAATGAAGGAGAAAAACGGCTATACGTGGGCACTTTGCTTGATAGGAATATCTTCTGTCATTTTCTTGATTTGGAATACGTCTTTCATTCGCTTTGAAGATGCCCTGCTCGTTATGATCTTGATTGTTATGCTTGATCTGTTCCCGGTTCGTCTGCCGAGCGGCGACGAATACAGTGGAGGAATCATCGGAGTTTTTATTCTGCTGCAGACACTTGGTTTCGAAACGGCGCTGTTTGGCCTGTACGTAAGCACTTTTCTTTTTTATCTGAAATCTTCAACTTGGAAAATCAGCAAATTAGCCGGTTTCCGCCTTTTGACGACCTTGGGTATGTACTCGATTTGTGTGCTGCTGTCCCATGTTCTTCTTATGCAGCTGGGAACCGCTTCTTTATACATTAAGTCAGGGCTAGGCATTATTTTCTTTGAATTTTTGAATACGCTGCTGATTGCCGGAATCCGTAAAACGGTAATGGGAAGTCCGTTTATGGAAAACTTTCATTTCAAATTCAAGGAAATTTCAATTCCGGCGCTTTTGGGCATGACTATGATTCCTCACTTCATTCACCATTTCGGAACGGGGGTTCTGGTTTCGGAAACGCTGTATACGGCAGTCCTTTTATTCTTTATCCTCTTTTTTTCACGAGCGTTTTTGAAGCAGTATACCGCACGGAAAAAATCATCCGAGGAATTCATAAGGCTTGCAGAAATCAAGCAGGAAAAAGAATCCCAAGGCCATGGAAGTCGAATGGGCATCATTATCGAGTATTTCCTGGATGAGATTTCTTATTCGAGATCGACTCGAAGTGAGCTGATTATGTCGGCTATCCTGCACGACATCGGCAAAGCGCTCATTCAAGCCCATATTTTTCGCAAGCGCGGGGCGCTTTCGCTGACAGAGGAGGCGGAGTATCGTTCGCATACCGAGCTGGGGGCACAGATTATATTCAACATTACAGGAGATGCCAAAGTAGCGGACTGGGTTCGGTATCATCACGAAAGATTTGACGGCAAAGGATATCCCCATGGCTTAAAAGGGCAAAAAATCCCTTATGAGTCAAGAATTATTACTTTGTGCAACCAATTGGATCATCTGATTGCGCAGCATAAAGACGACCTTGCCGTTACTAACCTGCTCCAAGAAATGGCTGGAAAAGTGCTTGATCCTGTACTTGTAACCAAAGTAGATCCTTCTTTTATCGCTTCTGTCCGTCAAGTGCTCGTCTTTAATCCGGAGGAGAAGGAAGAGCCGAACCAGGGAGAGGAATTTCAAGAAAATGGACTTTTCATCGGGGGTACAAGTTTGATCAAATATACACCTGGACTTTCGATCGAATATTTGTTCTCTCGTTCGCTGGCCGAACAAATCGAGGTATTGGCCGCTCGCTCGCTTAATCAGCAGCAGGCCTTTTATGATATTTTCAAAGAGTCCGGGAAGACGTACGAGGTTCATTTCTATCCGGAACCTGGCAATGTCTCGATTGTACTGACGGATATTACTCCTGCCGTACAATATCGGGACAAGATGCATGAAGATATTCTCCGTTCCTATAAAGATGTGATTGAAACGCTATCGCACAGCAAAGTGGATCTCTGTCTGACCCGGGAAGAAGTGGAAGAGCATTTGGGCAGCTTTATAGGGGCAATCGAAGTCGTAGGGAAATCGGATGTCGCGGTAAGCCGGAATTTTGTGGCGGAACATTGTGCGGGTCGATACGACCCGAAAAGGCTGATGCATGTCAAACTGGCCGTATCGGAAGGAGTAACCAATCTGATCAAGCACGCGGTCGGAGGAAGGGTCTCTGTTTACGATAGTCAAGGTACGCTTCAAATCCTTATTTCGGATAAAGGATCGGGTATTCCTCTGCACGAGCTGCCTAAGACCGTTCTCATTTCGGGATACAGCAGCAAACGCTCGCTCGGCAAAGGATTCGCTTTGATGCATGCTTCGGCCGATCATATGCTTCTGCATACGTATTCCAAAGGGACGTCGCTGCTATTGGAATTCGAAAGCCCAAGTGAGCAGTCCCTTATGGAAGCTTAAAAGAGAATGGCGCTAACCTGCATTTCTGCTTCCAACTGCTGTACAGCCTTAGACGGGATAGGCTGGAAATTTTCCCGAAAAGAGAAGCGGAAGCTTCTCTTTTTTCTTTTTAGAAATAACGAGAAATGTCTGTTGAAAAGATTCGAACGGTAGAAAACAACATATAACCCACTGTATATGTTGACTTCAAAGAAAAACGCAGGTACGATAGAAGTATATCTGATCGAATGACAATGACTCAACACTCGAAATTTCCGATTTCATACATATTTTGGGGGAATGAATATGACGTATGCGATTGCCGTCGATATAGGGGCTTCCAGCGGCCGCGTAATAGGAGGGAACCTTAAGCAAGGCAAACTGGAGCTGAATGAAATCCATCGTTTTGAAAACGCTTTTACGGAAAAGGACGGATACGATTATTGGGATCTGGACGTTCTATTCGAGGAAATTTTGAAAGGATTGAAAAAGGCGAAAAAGGCAGGCATTGAATGCTGTACGTTGGGTATCGACACGTGGGGCGTAGATTACGTGCTGCTGGACGAAGCGGGAGAGAAGCTGCACGACGCGTACGCGTATCGCGATTCCCGAACTATCGGAGCGGCGGAGCGGCTTCATTCGGAGACGGTTGACTGGGACCTGGTCTATAAAAAGACGGGCATTCAGAAACAGATTTTCAATACTCTTTACCAATTGTACGTACATGATCGAAATCAATTGAAGCAGGCAAAAAAAATTCTGCTTATACCGGACTATTTCTATTACCGATTGACAGGAAAGGCAATCAACGAAGCAACGAATGCTTCCACGACCCAAATGTTGAATTTGCATACGCGCGAATACGATTCGGATTTGCTCAAACTTCTGGGTTTGAAGCGGGAGCAATTCGCGCAGCTGACCGAACCGGGAACGCTGCTTGGAAGTTTGAAGGCGGAATTCATGGAATCCGGCGATTATCCGGACTGCACGATCGTCGTTGCGCCGACCCATGATACCGCTTCCGCCGTCGTCGGCGTGCCGGCCGAACACGGGCGCGAATGGGCTTACCTCAGCAGCGGAACGTGGTCGCTTCTCGGAGCCGAACGGCATCGTCCGCTGAACGGAGCGGCGCAGAGGGAAGCGAATTATACGAACGAATGGGGAGCCTACGGGACTTTTCGCTTTCTCAAAAACATCGTGGGCTTGTGGATGATTCAGGAAGTGCGCCGCGAGCACGGCGCACGGAGCAGTTATGCCGAACTGGCGGAAGCGGCCGGCGCCGAAGAAGCGTTCCGCAGCCTTGTTGCCTGCAGCGGCAGCCGCTTTCTGAATCCTGCCGGCATGTCGGAAGAAATCCGCGATTTTTGCCGGGAAAGCGGGCAGCCGGTACCCGATACGCCGGGACGTCTGGCAAGATGTATTTTCGACAGTTTGGCGCTGGCTTATCTGGACGCGATGCGCGAATTGGAACGATTGACCGGAAACGCGTACGAGGTGCTGCATATCGTCGGCGGCGGAGCCAATAACAAGCTGTTGTCGCAGTCTACCGCCGATCTGCTGGGCATCGAGGTTCGTACCGGGCCGTTCGAAGCGACCGCGGTCGGCAATATCGCCGTGCAGCTGATCGCTTCCGGCGAACTGGCGGACTTGGGCGAAGCGAGGCGCATAATCGCCGGGTCGTTTCCTCCGGACGTTTATCGCCCGAAACCGGTTCCGGATCGGGAAAAGCTGCTCGATCGATGGAAATCGATCAATCAATTGACTTTGAAGGAGAGCTTGCGATGAGTGAAAACACCGAGAAAGCTTATCTTGAAGCGAAAAAGTTGTACGGGAAACACGGCGTAGACGTCGATTCGGCAATCGAAAAGCTGGCCGGAATCAAAATTTCCCTACACTGTTGGCAGGGAGACGATGTTGAAGGGTTCCTGTTCCGGGACAAAACGCTGAGCGGCGGCATCGCCGTTACCGGCAGTTATCCGGGACGGGCTTCGACGCCGGAGGAGCTGCGGGCGGACCTGGACGAAGCGCTGTCGTTGATTCCGGGCAAACACAAAGTGAACCTGCATGCGATCTACGCGGATACCGACGAGAAAGTCGACCTGGACGCTCTCGAACCCCGGCATTTTCAGAGCTGGATCGATTGGGCCCGAAAAAACGGGCTGGGCCTCGACTTTAACCCGACGCTGTTTTCGCATCCGAAAGCGGAAGACGGATTTACGCTCAGCCATGCCGATCCGGAAATTCGTAAATTTTGGATCGAACACTGCAAAGCGTCCCGCCGCATTGCCGAAACGTTCGGACGCGAATTGGGCCAGCCTTGCGTGACCAACCATTGGATGCCGGACGGTTACAAAGATACTCCGGTCGACCGCTGGTCGCCGCGCGCCCGCCTGCGCGATTCGCTCGACGAGATTTTTGCCGATAAAATCGACGAGACCTACAACATCGATGCCGTCGAAAGCAAACTGTTCGGCATCGGTTCGGAAAGCTACGTCGTCGGTTCGCATGAATTTTATATGGGCTATGCGCTGAGCCGCGGCAAAGCCGTATGCCTCGACGCCGGCCATTTCCACCCGACGGAAGTCATCTCCAGCAAACTTTCCTCTATCTTGATGTTCACCGATCAACTGCTGCTGCATGTCAGCCGTCCCGTACGCTGGGATAGCGACCACGTCGTGACGATGGACGATGAACTGCTGGAAATCGCCCGCGAACTCGTCCGCGGCGATTTGCTGCCGCGCACCCATATCGGCCTCGATTTTTTCGACGGCAGCATCAACCATATCGCCGCATGGGTCATCGGCGTTCGCAGCATGCAAAAAGCCCTGCTGCGCGCGATGCTTGAACCGACCGAGCAGCTCAAACAGATCGAAATCGAGCAGGACTATACGTCCCGTCTGGCCCTTGTCGAAGAATTCAAATCATACCCGTTCGGCGCTGTTTGGGATTATTTTTGCGAACAAGCGGGCGTTCCGGTGCGAGAAGACTGGCTGGCCCGCGTCAAAACCCATGAAAAAGAAGTGCTGTCCAAACGCGGACAAGAAAGCGGCGTAGGTTCCCATAATTGAAACGGATAACGAGCCTATGTATCGGTGCAACAGAGAAGATCCTTCTGCCTGTTCTTGATTAAAAATACCAATACGTGCGTACCAAGCGTAAGAGAAAAGGAAACGGAGAAGCGAAACGCTGGCATTGGGATATCCAAATCCGACGGCAGTCGACGGTCCTTTTCTCCGGAGCGCCTCAACGCACAAAGGAGCCCCTGCCATGAGCACAATAAAAGCCGAGAAAACGGCGAAATCCCTGGAGATCCCTTTTATCCGCGAAATGTCCGAAATTACCCAACATATGTGGCGCAACGGCTGGGACGAGCGCAACGGCGGCAATGTAAGCTATCTGCTGGACGAAGCCGAAGTGGAAAAGTATTTCGATCCCGACAATGTGGTTCGCGTTATCGAGCCGGCTTTCCCCGTGAACGAGCTGGCCGGCAGGTATTTCATCGTGACCGGTTCCGGAAAATATTTCAAAAACGTGCTGCAGGATCCGGCCGGCAACCTGGGACTGCTGCGCGTTTCCAAAGACGGAAGCAAACTCGAGCTGCTGTGGGGGATGGAGAACAAAGCCAAACCTACCAGCGAGCTGGCCTCGCATTTCATGAGCCATACCGAGCGGCTGAAAGCCGATCCGGACCATCGCGTCGTGATCCATAATCATGCGACGAACGTATTGGCGATGACTTTCATCCACGATTTGGAGGAAGCCAAATTTACCAAAACGCTATGGGAAATGTGTACCGAATGTATCGTCGTATTCCCGGAAGGCATCGGTATCATTCCGTGGATGGTTCCCGGTTCGAACGAGATCGGACGCGCCACGGCCGAGAAAATGAAGGAATACCGTTCCGTAATTTGGCCGCAGCACGGCATTTTTGGAACGGGAACGTCGATCGACGAAGCTTTCGGTTTGATCGAAACGATCGAAAAAGCAGCCCAGATCTATATGTTGATCGCGCATCACGAGATTAAGCGGCGCATTACCGAACGGGAGTTGTCGGATTTGGCGGCGGCTTTCGGCGTAACGCCGCGTCCGGGCATTCTAAGCGTTTGAGCCTAGGTTTTGAAACCAAGATTTTTAGCCCGGAAATCCGTTTGAGCGGATTTCCGGGCTTCTTTTTCATTGGCATTGCGGAACCGCGCAAGAAAGATTGCGGGGTTTCCCGCTCTTTTTTCGTTTCTGCACCCCCAGTCCGCGCCTATAATTGAGGAACAAACGGATCAAGAAACAGGGGGAAATACGAATGGCTAAAATCATGATTGTGGACGACGCAGCTTTTATGCGAATTGTATTGAAAGAAATGCTGAATAAATTGGGGCATGAAGTGGTGGCGGAGGCGGCCAACGGCGTGGAAGCTTTTCGCGAATATGCGCGGGTAAAACCCGATATCGTTACCATGGACATCACGATGCCGGAAATGGACGGAATCACGGCGGTTCGCAAAATCAAGGAGAGCGATCCGGACGCTCAGATCATCATGTGTTCGGCAATGGGTCAACAGGGGATGATCGTGGAAGCCGTCCATGCGGGAGCCATAGATTTTATCGTTAAGCCGTTCCAACTCGAGCGCGTCGAGCAAGCTTTGCGGAAGTGGGTAACCGTTGTCTAGTCAAGAAGGAAAAAAGTAGGGATTGTAAAACACGAAAATGCGGTTTAGTCATTATTTCTCATTTTAAGGCAAAGCCCGAAAAAAACCGGACAAGGTTCCGATATCCAAGTAAGGAGGAGAACAAAAGATATGATTATTCAAGATATCGTGTCGCGCGAGCCATTTCAAGCGGCATCCCGTAACATTATGGAAGTCCTTCGCCGTTCGATTGATGTCCAAACTCTTTTTATTGCCGTAAACGATAAAGTCGATAATTTTATCCTGACAGCCTTTAATCGACATGAGCAGCTTGTGGAAGCCGGTACTTCCTTTCCTTTTGAACATACCTACTGTAAGTTGGCCTGCGCAAACGGAAAACTTGCAGTTACGATTCCCGATACCGAGAACGATCCGCTTACCGCCGTACTGGGCCTTACCCGCAAACTGGGAAAGTCTTCCTTTATCGGAGTGCCGATCCGCTCAAGCAGCGGAGAAGCGTTCGGGACGATCTGCGCGATCGATAAGCGTCCGAAAGTATTCACGGCGCAGGAAGTCGAACTGTTCCATTCTATGTCCGAACTGCTGTCGCACGTGCTGTCGATAGAATATGCCCAATATAAAGACGAAGTCACGGATGTGTTTAATCGCCGTTTTATCGACGTGGTTCAGCGTACGCACGATCTTATCCGCCATCCGCTGGGGGCTTTATGCATCGATTTGAAAGATTTCAAAGAAATTAACAGTACTTACGGGCATGCCTACGGAGATAGCTTGCTTGTCAAGTGCGCGAGTATTCTTGCCAAGCTGTGCGGCGAAGATTCGGCGATCGTTCGTCTGCAGGGAGACCGGTTTATTGTGCTTCTTCCGAATTCGCTGCCCATGCGCATGGCCGAGCAGGCTCAGACTCTGCTGACCGGATTGGAAAGAATCGATCTGCCTTCCGGCGAGCGTTTGTCGGTCAGTATCGGAGCGGCGTTTTCCGATTCCTGGACCGCCAGCATCAATGACTTGATTCATCGTGCCGATACCAAAATGCTTTCCGTCAAATTACGTAGTGGGCATGGCTTTGCCTACTGAGTAAAGAAGGGGGCGAAAACCGGGAGTGAACGTTTAACATGCTTACCCAACTCGGGTCGATCGCTTTTTTGACCCTCATTTGTTTAGGTCTTCTGTCTTTTCATTTGATATTGACAAAAAAACGCGAAAAAAATCTTGTAGAATCCCAAAGCTATTACTATTCCTTTTTCGAACAGCATCAAAACCTTATCCTGGAAGCCGGACTGAACGGCGTCGTTACCGGGTTGAACCCGTATGGGAAACGCTTGATGGCGGAATTGGGCATGTCCTGCGTCGGGAAATCGCTGGTAGAAATGACTTCTCCCGCATATAAGGTCCGGATGCTGGACGCGTTCAACCGTGCAGTCGGCGGCGAAACGGTCGCGATCGATCAAATCTCGATTCACCTGTCTCCGGCATATAGGCATTGGCATGTGACTTACAGTCCCGCTTATCGGTCCGGAAAGGTCAGCGGCGTTTTCGTCACCGCGATCAATAGAACGGACAAGCACGATTTGCAGAGCGAATGGGAACGCAAGCAGAATACTTATGAACGAATCGCCGGGAGTGCCATGGATATCATCCTCGTGTTGGATCCTCGTCTCGTTCCGGTATACGTATCGACCTCTTTCGAAAAAAGACTCGGTTATGACCGAGGTCCCTACCTGTTCGCTTATTCCGTTACCGAATATATGACCCGCGAAGAAGCGGAAAGAATCCGGGAAGTGCGCGACAGGTTGGCCGAAGGCGAGTGCGTATCGAATTTCGAACTGAAATTCCCGCGCAGCGACGGCCAAATGATCGATTTGGAATGCAATATGACGCCGCTGCTGGACGCCGCCGGAGAATTGATCGAGGTAATTGCCGTACTTCGCGACGTCACCCTGCGCAGAAATGCCGAACGGGCGCTGCTCGACGGAGAAGCCTTATATCTGAAGCTTCAACACAGCCTGGACCGCTTTTCGGAGGATGCTTCGCATATGATGAAGATTTCCGAACTGGAACAAAGATTGATCGAGGAATTTAAAAGCGTTCTGGGCACGGATGGAATTTCTATTCTGGAAACGGCAGGGTTTAGGTATTTTTCCTGTCTTCAGGGAGATCTGCCGCAAGAAGGAACACTGGCCCTGCTTAACAAGTATCGGGAGATTCGCCTTCCGGTCGGCAAAATTTTCAAAAACGGCGATTTGGCCTTTTTTGTGGTCGGGGAGCGGCGGGGCATGATGCAGTTGGTGTGTCTGGAAAAACCGCCGGCTGTGTTGGAAGAAAAACCGGTTCGAATCTGGCTGCAGACGCTGTCCCGATACGCCGATTCTTTTTACGAAAACATGTTCAAAATCAAAGATTTGACCAACGAACTGGAGACGCTGGCGCAAAGGCAGCGGACACCCGCCTGGCTGCTGCGCCTCATGTATGCCGTTTCGGAAAAAGAAAGACGAATGCTCTCCCAAGACCTACACGACTCGGCGCTGCAGGAGCAGATCATTTGGTACCGCAAACTCGAAATGCTTCAATATTCAAGCGGCATGAACGAAAAGTCGAAAGAAGAAGTGCGGCGGGTCTGCGAAGGACTGCTTGACGTGGTTCACCAGATTCGGACGACCTGTCACGAGTTAAGGCCGCCTTTCCTGAAAGAATGGGGGATCGGGCAGGCGCTCGAAACGCTGCATGACCAGGTTCAGCTGCGCGCGGATTACCGAATCCGCTTCGACCAAAGCGGATTCACCGCAAAACTTCAAGACGAGCAGATGATCGCTTTATACCGAATCAACCAGGAATTGCTAAACAACGCAATCAAACATTCGAATGCCACTCAGGTGAATTTGTCCCTGACCGATTATAAAGGCGGAGTGCTGATGACCTACGAAGACGACGGCGTCGGCATTCCGGAGACGAAACTGCAAAACCTGCTGTCCACCATGGGACTGCACGGGATCAAAGAAAGAGTGAGAAGCCTGGAAGGAGACATACAGATCGACTCGGCTTCCGGCCTCGGGCTTACGATCCATATTCATCTTCCCGAGATCCGCTCCGCCGCTTGAACAAGCGACGCTTTTCCTTTTTACTTATCGAATACGGAGGCTATGATGCTGAATATACTTTTACTGGACGACCATCCTGCCGTTACGGAAGGGACCAAGCTTATTCTGGAAAAGGACGGGGAATTCCGGGTAACCGCGCTGAATTCGTTCGAAGGCTTGATTGAGCTGGTCCGGCAGGAACGATTCGATATCATGCTGTTCGATCTGTTCATGCCGCCGTTTAATGGAATCGATCTGGCGGCGGAAGTGATTCGGACTGTGCCGGATTCCTGCATTTTAATCTACACGGGTTTCGAGATCGCTCCGCATCTTAACCGGCTGATCGATTACGGACTCGCCGGATACGTGCCCAAGACTTCCACGCGCGAGCAGTTGGTATCGGCCATCCGCTGCGCGATGCGCAAAGAAGTTGTGCTTCCGCTGGACGTATTCCGCGCCATGCGTCGAACCCAGCAGGAGGAACGCGCCGCAAAGTCCGATTCGGCCAGACCCGACCTGCTCGAACGGGAGATCGAAATCCTTCGGCAGATTGCGCAGGGAAGAGGAAATCGCCTGATTGCGGAGCAGCTGTGCATGAGCCAGCGTTCGCTCGAATATCAGCTGACCCATCTTTTCCAAAAGCTTGGGGTCAAATCCAGAATCGAAGCGGTCGGCAAAGCCAAAGACATCGGCATTCTCGAGCATATCGTTGTCTGATTCATAATCCGCGCGGCTGGAGCCGTTAGGAAGAAGTCCGGAACCTTACGCGGGTTCCGGATTTTTTATGTGGATACAAAAGGATTCCGCGCGCCGGGATTGCGGAAGCACGCAAAAAGTTTTGCGCGTTTCCGCATGCATTTTTTCGGTTACCAAACCCATTTGCGGAGGTATGATGAGAATATAAAAATTAGAAGCGAAACGTAGTTATAACATTTAATCCCAAACAAACATGAAAGGCGAGATTCTTATGGAAGACTCCGGTCAGCAGTTTATCGCGATCGAACTCGGCAGCGAGCGATACGCGCTTCCCATTTCCCACATTTACGAAATCATTAAAATGCAAAAGATTACCGTCGTGCCGAACAGCCGATTCTTTATGGAAGGCGTAACGAACTTAAGAGGCAAGATTGTTCCAATCATCAGCCTGCGCAAACGCTTCGGCATGGAAGAGACGTCCCTCTCCCGGTCGACTCGGATCGTCGTGGTCAACCATCAAGACGAAATTGTCGGCATGGTCGTCGATCGGGTTCGCCAGGTCATCCATTTTTCGTCTATCGAACATTCGGGAGACAGCACATCGGGCATCGACAGCCACTACTTCTCGGGAATCGGCTATCTGGACGACGATTTCATTACCATTCTGAATATAGGCAGCACGCTGCGATGAAAGAAGGCTAGAAAATATGAACCGCGACGAGTTGATGAAATTTTTTCTCGAAGAAGCCGACGAGCAGCTGCAGCTGCTTGAACAGGAGATTTTGAAGCTCGAACAAGACGGAGAATCGGAATCGATTATCCAAGCCATTTTCCGGGCTGCGCATACGTTGAAAGGTTCTTCGGCGGCCATGGGTTTCGAAGCGATGAAAAGTTTGACGCATGAAATGGAAAACGTACTGGATCAGATCCGCGGAGGAAAGTTGAAAGTCAGCGGTCCGATTATCAACGTACTGTTTCTTTGCCTCGACAGGCTGCACGATTTTAAAAAGCAGATCGAACAAAAAGGCAGCTGCGACGGCGAGACGGGTCCGCTGGTCGGGGAGTTGCGAAAACTGACCGTCGGAGAACAGCCGAAAGCCGCGGAAGAAGCGGCCGCCGACGATCTCTTCGGTTTCGAAGAAAGGCGGATGCTCGAAGAGGCCGAATCGGAAGGACTCAAAGGCGGGGCCGTTCGGGTGCGAATTGCCGAAGCCTGCGAGATGAAAATGGCCAGAGCGTTCATTTTGAAAAACCGGATCGAAGAATGCGCGAAAGTAATTGCCATGCATCCGGGATTGGAGCAGATCGACGAGGAAGCCTCGGGCCCGTTGACGGTAACGTATCTGATCGCCTGCGCCGAAAAATTCGAAACTTTTGAAAGTCATCTCGTTTCAATACTGAACGGCGAGCCGATCGACGGATTCGAGCTGCTGAACGATCGACTGAATCCTCTCGGTACAAAACCGCGGGAAGAGCAAGGGGAGCCGGAAGAGCAAGCGGAATCGGTGCACGGAGAAGCCGGCCGGGCCGACGAAGCGTCTCGCGCGGAAAATCTTCCCATACCTGCGGCAGCCGCGGCCAAATCCGAAGCCGACGAACCTCGCAAAGTGACGGGGCAAAGCGTGAGAGTGGATGTGGAAAGACTGGAGAATTTGATGAATCTCGTCGGAGAACTCGTGATCGACCAGACACGGATCGCCCAAGTAGGCGGGCTGCTGAGAGATCTGGTGAGCGCCGACGCGGACGATACGATGGATGAATTCGACAGCATCGCCAACCATATCTCGAGAGTGGTGGGAGAACTGCAGGAAAGCGTCATGAAAACGCGAATGCTGCCGATTGAACAGCTGTTCAATCGCTTCCCTCGCATGATTCGAGATCTTGCGCAGAAGATCGATAAACCGATTAATCTGATTCTGGAAGGCAAAGAAACCGAGCTCGACCGAACCGTTATCGAAGAGATTGGCGATCCGCTAATCCATTTGCTGCGCAACAGCGCGGACCACGGCATCGAAGCCCGGGAAAAGCGGAGGGCGGCAGGCAAAGCGGAGATCGGAATGATTCGATTGAAGGCGCTGCATCAGGAAAACCAGGTGGTGCTGACGATCGAAGACGACGGAGCCGGGATCGACGCCGAAAGAATCAAGCAGTCGGCATTGGGCAAAAAGCTGATTACCGAAGCACAGGCCGCACAGATGTCCGAGCAGGAACTTATTTATCTGATCTTTGCTCCGGGATTTTCGACGGCCCAGGAAATCAGCGACATTTCCGGCCGCGGCGTGGGGATGGATATCGTCCGCAGCCATATCGAAAAGCTTAACGGCATCATCGACGTGGAAACGAAACCCGGCGAAGGAACGAAGTTCACGATTAAGCTGCCGCTGACGCTCGCGATCATGCGGGGACTGCTGATTCGGATCCACAATTCGACTTATGCGCTGCCGATCAGCAGCGTTATCGAAATCATGAGGCTTCCCCGCAGCGAGATTCATTCCATCAAAGGGCAGATGGCCGTTCGAATCCGGGAACAAGTGCTTCCGCTGGCCTGGATCCACGATCATTTCCGCGTCCCGCGGCCGGCGGTGCGCGGCGACGACAACGTCTTCATCGTGATCGTAGGCGCGGCGGAAAAACGAATCGCGCTGGTGGTGGATGAACTTGTAGGCAACCAGGAGATCGTCGTCAAGTCGATGGGCTCTTACGTCGGAAAAACGGAAGGCATATCCGGAGCCACGATACTGGGAGACGGCGGAGTGGCGCTTATCCTCGACATTACCGGGGTTTTTAGCCTGACGGGCAGGGACAAGGGGCTTCCTTCCGATCCGAATCATACGGAATTCAAAATATAACCGAAAGCATACAGGGGGAAATCATCATGGGATTCACATCGAAAATCGCGGCAAAAAGAATTAACGAGCTGGGCATTGAGCGCAGCGTCGTTCGGGCCTCGCAGGACGTACAAAGCCTGGATCGCGCTTTGAACGAAGTTTCGGGAAAAGCAGGCCATCTTGCCGAAGAAACGCAAGAGAGAGCGCAAACGGCGGAAGGACATGCACGCGGCGCGAAAGAGTTGGCCGAATCGCTCGAAGAACTGGGCGGACAGTCGGATAAAGCGAAGCGGACGCTGCAGGAAGCTTCGGAAATTTCGGACAAGCTGTCCCGTTCGCTGGAGCAGCATGGCGAAGAAGAGCGCAAATCGGAACGGTTGATCCGGGAAGCTGCCGACGACGTTCGTTCCGCCGAGGCGGATGCCGCGCTGTTGGCAAAGAAAGCGGATCAAACGGCGGAAACGTCCGCGGAAGCATCCGATTTCGTTCAAAACCTGAGCGAGTCCGCCCAAGCAGGGAAATTGGCTTCCGAACGTGCGTCCGACGCGGCGAAAACCGCCGTGGAAGGTTTCGTTTCGCTGAAACGCTCGGTCGACGATGCCAAAGAAGATTCCCTTCGGATCGAACGGAGCATCGAGGAGACGATCGGCAAATTCCGCGGAATGAACCGGGAGACCGAAGTTTTGAACGGCCATGCGGAAAGCGCTGCCGATTCGGTCGAAGAAATCTCCGGATTGATCGAAACGATGGATGCCTCCATTAAAGACGTATCCGTTAACGCCGAAAGTTTAACGGCTTCCGCGGAAGAAACGGCAGCCGCCATTCAAGAAATGGCCGCTTCGATTCAGCAGGTCGCGGGCAATGCGCAAAGCACGGCCGGTTCGATCGAACAAATTTCCGTTTCGATCGAAGAGATGAGCGGCTCGGTTCAAGGAGTCGCCGACAATGCCGAAAGCCTGGCCGCTTCGGCCGGCGAGACGACTTCCGCGGTGCAGGAAATGATCGTGTCGATCCAGCAGGTTGCCGGCAATGCGGAAAGCACGGTCGGTTCGGTCGAACAAATCTCTGCTTCGATCGAAGAGATGAGCGTATCCGTCAAAGGCGTAGCCGACAACGCCGAAAGCTTGACCGGATCGGCCGAAGAGACGCTTGCCGCCATTCAGGAGATGGCCGCTTCGATTCAGCAGATCGCGGGCAACGCGGAAAGCACGGCAGGTTCGGTCGAACAGGTCTCCGCTTCGATCGAGGAAATGGGCGGATCCGTGAAGGGAGTAGCGGCCAATGCCGAAAGCTTGAGCGCTTCTTCGCTCGAAATGACGGACGCCGTCCAAGAAATGGTCGCTTCGATTGAACAAGTGGCAGGCAATGCGACCAGCACGGCAGGTTCCGTCGAAGAAATTTCCGCTTCGATCGAGGAGATGGGCAGTTCGATCAAAAGCGTGGCCAATAACGCCGAAAGCCTGACCTCCTCGGCGGAAGAAACGGCGGCTGCCGTGCAGGAAATGGCGGCTTCCGTCCAGCAGGTGGCGGGCAACAGCCAGAGCACGGCAAGCTCGGTCGAACAAATCTCGGCTTCCATCGAGCAGATGAGCCGCTCGATCCAGGGCGTGTCCGATAACGCGGAAAGCTTGTCGTCTTCCGCCAGGGACACGACGGAAGCCGTGCAGGAAATGGTCGCTTCGATCCAGCAGGTTGCCGGCAACAGCGAAAGCACGGCAAGCTCGGTCGAACAGATTTCGGCTTCGATCGAACAAATGGGCACTTCCGTCAAAAGCGTGGCCCAAAATGCGGAAGAACTGCAGCGCTATACCGGCGACACTTCCGCTTCCGTTCAGCAAATGGCCGCTTCGATCGAGCAGGTAGCCCGCAATGCCCAAACGGTGAACGGATTGTCCGAAGAAGTGCTTGCCGATGCCAAAGACGGACAGACGGCAGTCGTGCAGTCGGTCAACGGCATGAAAGAAATTGCGGAAGTGGTCATGCAGGCTTCGGGCGTCATGACAAATCTGGGCAAAAGTTCGGAGGAGATCGGCAGCATTATTGAAGTCATCGACGATATTGCGGAGCAGACGAACCTGCTGGCCTTGAATGCGGCGATCGAAGCGGCCCGCGCCGGCGAACACGGCAAAGGATTCGCGGTAGTGGCGGAAGAAGTTCGCAAATTGGCGGAACGCAGCGCCAAAGCGACCAAGGAAATCGCGAAATTGATCAAAGGGATTCAGTCCGAATCGTCGGATGCGATCAAGGCGATCGATCTCGGGACGGAAAAAGTCCAACAGGGAACGGTATTGGCCGACGAAGCCGGCAGCGCGATCCAGAAGATTGTGGGGGGGATCGACCGCATTACCGTCGAAGTCACCCAGATTACTACCGCCACCATCGAACAGGCCAAAGGAGCCGAAAGCGTCGTCGAATCCATTTCCCGTCTCGTCGAACAGGCGGATATGGTGACGTCGGCGACCCGGGAACAATCCGAAGGCGTTCAAGAAATCGTAAAAGGCATTTCCAACGCCCGCGAACAGGTCCGTCAAGTGACGTCCGCTACCCGCGAACAAGCCAAGCAGGGAGCCAACATTGCCCGTGCCGTGGACAATGTGACCAAGCAGGCCGAAATGGTATCGTCCGCGGTCAAAGAACAAGCGATGGGCGTCGGCGAAATTATCAAAGGCGTCTTCAGCGCCCGCGAGCAGGTTGGACAAATCAGCAGCGCGACGATCGAGCAGGCCAAACAGAGCCGTGAGCTGGTCGGAGCCGTGGAAAACGTGACGAGACAGGCCGAAATGGTAACGACGGCGGCGGTCGAACAGGCGGCCGGCGTTCAAGACATCATCCGGGGAATTACGAATGCCCGCGAGCAGATGCGTCAGATATCGACCGCGATGGTCCAGCAGGCTCAGCAAGGCAATGTGCTGAGCGAAGCGGCGGCCGGCGTTACGAAACAGGCGGAGATGGTGACGGCAGCCGTCAAGGAACAAGCGCAGTCGGTCGAAGAAATCGTCAAAGGCGTCGTCAGCGCCCGGGAACAAGTCGGTCAGATCACTTATGCTACCGTAGAGATGGCCAAGCAGAGCAAAGAAGTGGTGTCCGCGGTCGAAAGCGTCGCGAAGCAGGCCGAAATGGTGACCAGCGCCGCCGTAGAGCAGGCAAGTTCCGCCAAGGAAGTCGCTCAGGGCGTCGCGGATGCCCGCGAACAGGTCAGACAAATCACGACCGCCACGATCGAACAAGCCAAGCAGGGAAAAGACATTGCGGCAGCCGTTGCCAACGTGGCCGGACAGGCGGACATGGTGACGCTAGCCGTGAAAGAACAGGCGGCCGGCATACAGGAAATCGTGCAGGGAATCGTCAATGCCCGGGAACAGATGGGTCAAATTACGGCGGCAGCGGTCGAACAAGCGCAGCAAAGCCGGGAAATCGTCAAAGCGGTCGAGAACGTGACGAAGCAGGCGGAGGAGGTTACCGTTTCGGTTCGCGAACAAGCCGAGACTTCGACGAACGTCGTTGCCGGTATCCGGAACGCCAGAGAGAAACTCGCTTCGATCAAAGTTTCCGTCGCGCAGCAGTCGGGACATCAGGCAGAGCTGCAGGAACGCCTCGAGCATGCATCGGCCGCAGTCGGTCAGGTCGGCAGCATGACCGGCCTTCTGGCGAAAGAAACCGAAGAAGCGGCAGGTCGATCCGAAGCGGTCCGCAAAGCAGTCGAAGAAACGCAAAGTGCGGCTGCCTTGCAGGAGACGACCGTGCGCGAGTTCAAAAAGCAGAGCCTTAAAACCGTCGGCGCGGCGGCCGAAGTTCAAGTCCGCTCCGAAGAACAAGCCAAACGGATTCAGAAGATCGGGCAGGCTCTTGACGAAATTCAAACGGCGCGGAGCCGTTCGGCATTCGAAACGCAGTTGAGCCTAAGCAAAACTCTCGATGAGCGCATGAATGAAGCTCTTCGTTCCGCGGGTCCGTTCAGCACTTTGCGGATCGTCGGAGACCAAGGAAGAAAATTGGCCCAGGAAGCGAAAGAAGCGGCAGTGTTTACGGCACGATTTGCGGACGAGCTGCGCCGCATGGGTCAAAGTTTCGCGGAAGCGGCCGATCAAGCCCAAACGGTACGCCATTCCTTGAACAGCGTAAAATTCAATTAAATCCAGATGATTATTGCCCTGTATACGCGCAGAAAGCTTTCGGAGCTTTCTGTGCGCATTTTTTACAGAAAGGAACATGAATACGTATGTTTGCCCAATCGTCAAAACATGAGAACATGGAAAAGAATACGCCGTTGGTTCGCCTTGCCGATCTGATTTACCGCCACAGCGGCTTGAATTACATGAACAATTTGTTCACTTTGGAACCCAAAGCTGCACGGAGATTAAAAGAACTCGGTTTGGATTGCGATTCTTACCTTGAATTTCTGGAGCGCAGTCCGCAGGAATGGGAAATGCTGATGCAGCACGTCACGATTAACGAGACTTACTTTTTCCGAGAAGAAGCCCAATTGAACGAACTCGTCAAGATTGCGGAGCGGACTCCGGCCGGGCAGGAGATTCGGATCTGGAGCGCCGCCTGTTCGACGGGCGAAGAACCTTACAGCATTGGAATGATGCTTGAGCACTCCGGCATTACTGCGCGCAATCCGGTTCGCATTATCGGCTCCGATATCAATCGGCGAGTGATCAAAACGGCTTCCGAAGCCTTCTATCCGGGATCGTCGCTCTGTTTCCGCCGTACCGACGAAAGTCGGAAACAAGCGTTTTTCGCGGAAGAAGGCACGGGCTATCGGGTTAAGGCCTCGATCCGGGAACAAGTCGAATTTCGGGAAATCAATCTGCTCAACAAGAGCCAGGTCGAATCGATCGGACCGGTCGACGCCGTATTTTGCCGGAATGTCATGATATACTTCGACGTAGAAACCATTCTTGGCGTGATCGGCCAATTTCAGCGCCTGCTTAAGCCCGGAGGGCATTTGTTCTTGGGGCATGCGGAGACGTTGAGAGGTTTCGACTGCGGATTCGAGACGGTCAAAGCGAACGAAACTTTCTTTTATCGAAAGGGGTAGAAGCAGATGGGCAAGTACGGGGTCTTGATCGTCGATGATTCCGCGTTCATGCGTCGGGCGATTACGCTGTTGTTCGAGGCGGACCCGGATTTCTTTATTGCGGGCATCGCGCGCAACGGCCGGGAAGCGATCGAAAAAATAAAACGGTTGAAGCCGGATCTGGTGACCATGGACGTCGAAATGCCGGAAATGGACGGCATTGCCGCCTTGGCGCAGATCATGGAAGATCATCCCGTTCCGGTCGTTATGCTGAGCGTGCAGACCGACCACGGAACGGAAGCGACGATTCGGGCGCTCCAGCTAGGAGCCGTCGACTTTTTCCTGAAAGATCGGCTGGTTCATGAGCCGGATCGTTCCGAAGTCGTAGCCGACTTTCTGGAACGGGTCAAATCGGCGGCAGGCGCAAAAATTTCTCGTCCGGGCAGCGGAGAACCCGCGCCGCAAAGCGCGGAAGAGAGACCCAAGGCAGCCCGAACGCAGGCGGCCGACTTGTTGGTCATCGGCTGTTCGACAGGCGGTCCTTCCGCCCTGCAGTCGATTCTGCCGCACTTTCCGGAAGATTTTCCGATTCCGGTCGTCGTCATCCAGCATATGCCGCCGGGTTTTACGAAGCCGCTGGCAGACCGCTTTAACAATCTTTGCGCATTGGAAATTCGCGAAGCCGAGGACGGAGACGTTCTGAAACCCGGTACGGCGTATGTGGCGCCTGCGGGATTTCAAACGATAACGGAGCGAAAAGCGGACGGAAGCATGCAGCTGCGTATCCGTTCGGATCTTGCGCCGAAAGCTTTGTACAAGCCTTCGATCGACGTGACGCTCGCTTCGGCCGCTCCGCTGTTCGGCAGTCGGTTGGTTGTCGCCATTTTGACCGGGATGGGGGTCGACGGAACGGCAGGCTGCCGCGACGTCAAGAATCTTAAAGGTCGTGTAATTGCCGAATCGGAAGAAAGCTGCGTCGTTTACGGGATGCCGAAGTCCGTATATGAAGCGGGGCTGGTCGACCGACAGGTTCCGCTCAGTCAAATTTATGCCCGTTTGACCGATTTCGCTTTTGAATAGCGGCGGGTTCCCTTTATAATAAGAAGACGCCAAACCAATACCGGAGGGGGCTCTGCCTGATGTTCCAGGATAATGCCGAGCAGTACGTCGTCTTTAAAATAGAAAGGGAAGAGTACGGCCTGCCGATCGGAAACGTGCTGCAAATATTGACCGTGCCCGAAGGGGGGCCGGTATCGGATTATTATTCGGCTGTGCGGGGCATGATGAAAATTCAAGGCAAGATTATGCCGGTATTCGATGTTCGGTTTGCTTTCGGCTTCGACGAAACGTCGTACGATCCGAAGCAGAGGCTTCTTGTCGTCGAATTGGGCAGGCTGACCGTAGGACTGATTGTGGAAGAAGTCACCGAGGTGCTCAAAGTCGGAGCGCAGGCGCCGCAAATATCGGACGGACGAAGCCGGGGCAAAAGAAAAGGTTCTTTTTTCACCGGCATGTACAAAACGAACGACCGGATTGTCATGCTGTTCGACCTGCAGGAGATGCTGGAAGAAGAAGGACTTTACGCGGAATAGAATATCGAAAGAGCTTAACGTACAAATACCCCCGCATCCTTGAATTAACAAGACTGCGGGGGATTATTCGTTATGGTCCGTATTCAATTTTCTTCGTTCCTCCTGAACATCCAATCCACATGCTTGACATGGCGAACAATTTGCTTGCGTTCCAGTCTTGCCGATTCACGTATGCTTCACAGCTTTCGTCAATCGTTTAGCGGTTCGATATTTAAATTTTTCTTGCCCGGGTCCTGCATCCGAACTCCGTTTTTATCGGAGCTTGCCGCATCTTCGCGGTCATGCCATGTCTTCTTGCAGATGGGGGTGAGTTCCCGCATACATCGATTTCACGAAAAACGTTTTCACGTACGTTTTTCCCGGGTGAGAATCGTTCTAGTATGCTTCGCTTTCGCTATTGCATTGGAATCCTGCTCCTTTCCATGCAAGGCCTAATCCTGCTCGAAACGGCTTCTTCCGATGAACAATAGTTTCCCTTTTCGGTTAGACAGCCTGATTGTTCGCATTAAGCGTCTTCTGGATCTTCTCGTCCAGTATGCGACGACAACGGCCTGTCTGCCTAATCTATTGCATTGGAATCATGCTCCTTTTTTGCAAGGCTTCTGTGCCTGCTCGAAATCGCTGCTTCCTTCTACAAAAATATAGGGTTTATTCAAGTTTTCACCTTAACCTTGTTTGTTTTTATCAATCGGAAGTCCTTACGGAACCTTGAGTTACCTGTTACATTCACATATTGCTGAATCGTTTTTTAACTTGATGCATTCGACGGTTTACGGCGGTTGGCTCTGAGTTTCCCACATACCTGATTTTACAGGAAGGTGCTGTCACGTACGCCTCCTTTGCGTAAAACCACTCAGCATGCTTCGCTGACCTGTGTCATCGGAATCTTCTCCCTTCGCAGATAAGAGCTCTGCTGTGGCATTTTCCGGTATCAAGTTCAAGCTTCTGAGTTCCCGCGCATCCTCGATCTCACGAAAAACGTTGTCACGTCCGTTTTTCATGCGTGAAAATCGGTCATTGATACGCTTCGCTAACCTGTGTCATCGGAATCCTGCTCCCTTCGAACAAGAAATTGAAATCTCGCTTCGATCGGTTTTCATTCTTCCGCCATACCTCGGTAAAACTTTTTTCCTCTTCAATGGTCTGCGGCGAGTATCTGAGTTCCCGCATATCCGCTTCTCCCGAAAGACGTTTTCACGGGCGCCTTTCTTCGTGTGCAGGAGGTTCGGAATATGCTTCGCTTACCTAGCCCATTGGACTTGTCCCTCCTTATTATGGATGATGGAAAAGTCTTGAGTGGCACCGGCGTATGCTTCGTTTCGGTGAGGCTTTGAAGTATCGCTGGTGTTGGTTCTATATTAACCCCACCGGATAAAAAGTAAAACGTTTGTAAAAACATCTCGGTGTTTGTAAAAGCGTGTGTGGGTCGTTCAGCTCTTTCGGGCTGCAAAGCACGCAAAATAACGCTTTATTTTTCGGTTTTACGCGTTTTCGGGAGTGAGCAAGCTCGAAAAAGCCCGAAAGTGGGTAATAAGCGACAAAGGAGGCGTTGGAGATGGCAATGCTAAAAACGATTAAAACAAGCATGAACGATACCAAGCAGGCGCTGGACGGGATCAAGGCATCCATGAACAGCCTCAAAACCGAAGTAGACACGCTAAAAGGAAACATGGAACAGGTGCAAACCCAAATGAAGGACAAACCCGCCAAGTTCAAGTCTTCGCTGTCTTATCTGAAATTGGGGATCGGCGATTTGAAAGCGGAGGCTGCGGCGATCAAGCAGGGGGTGACGGCGGCAAAGGATGCGGGCAAAGATCATGAGCCGGCCGGTTCCCTGCTTGCCGGTGCGGAATTTGTACGCGAAGCGACCGGTTTCAAATTGAAAAAAGGCGGTCAGGTTATCGGTGAAATCACGTACGCGGAAGGCCCCGAACCGGATACGTGGATGGCCAACCATACGTATGTCGATCCCGAGTATCGCGGCGGCAGCATCGCCAAGACGCTGTTGGAGCGGCTGGTGGAAGAAGCGCGCCTGGAAGACAAACGGATTTTCCCTGTATGTTCGTATGTGCGCGCCCAATTCAAACGCAATCCGGAATACCGCGACGTTTGGCACGAGTATTAAACCCCCGCTTCTTTTTGCGTAAGCAAAAAAAGAGCGACCGAAGCGGCAAAACGCCGATTCGGTCGCTCTTTTTTTTGACCGGCTAATCAGGTATTCTTATAACAAGAGACGTTTTAAAGAAAGAACGTTTCGAAATGAAAGTGAATCGGTACCGACAATACACAAAAGTTCGTGCGGAACGCGGCGGCTTCAAGGCCGCCGCGTCATTTTTCGGCGCGGCTACGGGGAGAGATGTACTCAATGACCGCTACTATTTTGGAACGCCTGAAAAATGAAAGCGCGCCTTATCACGATCGTGTAGAAGCAAATCCTTACGCTTCGGCCATCATGAATGGCACGATCGGATTGGACGAGTATAGAAGGTACCTCGAATTGTTCTACGGATTCGTGGCTCCGCTGGAAAGCCGGGCGGAGACCTCGCAAGCGCCGCGCGGAGCCGGTTATGATCTCGAAACCCGGCGCAAGACGCCGATGCTGGAGCGCGATCTGATCCGATTGGGGCTGTCTCCTGCCCAAATCGCTGCTCTGCCGCTCTGCGGAGAACTGCCCGACCTGTCCACCCCAGGCAAACTTCTGGGCTGCTTTTATGTGATCGAAGGATCGACAATGGGCGGGCAGATGATCACGAAGAAACTTTCGCAGTCGCTTGCGATTACGCCGGAGGCGGGCCTGTCCTATTTTAACGCATACGGGCCGAATACCCGTATTCGTTGGGGGGAGTTCCGGGAGCGTCTGCTGGAAGCCGCGGACAGCGAGGAGCGCTGCACGGAAATCACGGATACGGCTATCGAGACATTCCGGCTGCTGGAGCGTTGGCTCGCGAAGTGAAACCACCTGTCATACGCATCTTAGAAGACCAAACCCTATACTCAACAGGAGGTTGTTCCTTCCATGTCCAATATCAATCCCAATTCCGACAGCGAGCCGCTTGACCGTTCGCTGCTTACGAGCGGCGGATATGTTACCGACGAACCGATAGATCTCACCAATTGCGACAAGGAACCCATCCACATTCCCGGCATGATCCAGCCGAACGGTGTACTGATCGCCGCCCGGCGTACGCCTTCGGGCAAGATTGTCCAATGCAGCCGCAATTCGGCCCAACTGCTCGGACGTTCGCCGGAAGAACTGCTCGGCATGACGCTGGCCGACTTGATCGGACAAGATGTAATGACGGATCTGGTCAATCGCAATCTGAACGCCGAAGCTTCATCCGATCTTCAGTATCTGAAAGTTCTGATCGAAGTGAACGGCCGGCCGATGCGGTTTACTGCCGTCGCCCACGAAAGCGAAGGTCTGCTGATCCTTGAACTGGAGAAGGAAAACGAAAAAGAAGAAGACGAGATCGAAGATTTCCGCTGGATCCGCACGTTTTTTGTGAAGCTCAAACAAACGGCGGACCGCTATGCGGCCAGTCAGATAGCGGCGGAACAGGTTAAGGAAATTCTGGGATACGACCGGGTCATGGTCTATGAATTCGATAAGGAATGGAACGGAAAGGTCATTGCGGAAGCGAAGGAATCGCAGCTCGAACCTTTCCTGGGCCATCATTATCCGGCATCGGATATTCCGAAGCAGGCACGGGCCTTGTATCTGCGCAATTGGCTGCGCACGATCGTGGATATCAGCTATACGCCGGTCGAGATCGTACCGACCGTACAGCCGGTAACCGGCAAACCGCTTAATTTGAGTCTGTCTGTTCTGCGCAGCGTTTCGCCGCTCCATATCGAGTATTTGAAAAATATGGGCGTAAAAGCGACCGTAACGATCTCGCTCATTCACGAGGGGCAGCTCTGGGGCATGATTACCTGTCATCATTATTCGCCGAAATACGTTTCGCATCGGATTCGGAATCTGTGCAATTTCCTGGGCGCTTTTTTCTCGAACGAATTGTACCAGCGCCAGCAGTTGGACCAATACCAGGCGGAGCTGCGCTTGCGGACGGAAGCTTCGCGGATCGCGAAAATCTTTATCGGCAGCTCGAGTCCGTTCCGGGTGGTGGAAGACCTGTATGCCTCCGAACGGAGGCTGCTCGAATTGATGGGCGCTTCCGGGGCAGCGGTCAGCTATAACGACAAGCTGATGACGTTCGGAGATACGCCGGCGCCGGGCGAGATCCGGGAACTGGCCGGTTGGATGGCCGGCAAGGCCCGCAACTATACGTATCATACGTCCAGATTGAGCCTGGAATTTGCCCGAGCCGCTGCTTACAAGCAAAAAGCCTCCGGTGCCTTGTATGTCGCATTGTCACCCGGTCAACAAAATTATATCATCTGGTTCCGGCCTGAAATGCTGCAGATTGTCGATTGGGCCGGCGATCCGGCCAAAGCGGTCATTCGGGAAAGCGAGGGAGTTCGTTTATCGCCGCGCAAATCGTTCGAGAAATGGCGGGAAGTTGTTCAATCAACCGCTTTCGAGTGGAAGCTCGAGGAGCTGAACGCCCTGTTCGAGCTGCGCGCGGTTGTCGACAATCAGACCAAAAGCGATCTTCAGCAGGCGGAAGAGCAGGCGCTGCAGAATGCGCGGATTCTGCGGCAGAACGAGCAGCGTTATTTGCAGCTGATGGAATTTTCGCCGGTCGCTTTCTTTACGCTGACCGATCGGCATATCGTTTACTGCAACGAGCAGGCGGCCGTGCTGCTGGGCGAAGCCGACAAGGAATCGCTGATCGGACAGGATTTCCTGCCTTTTGTACTGGAAGAATCCCGCGAACCGATGAAAGCCCTGCTCAAACAGTTGGAACAGGATGCTTCTTCGCTGGTATCGGGCAGCCAGGCGTTCGTGAATCTCACGTGCGAACCGCTTCTGCTTGATATTACGTTGGCGGCCGTCTCGCATAGCGGAAGATCTTCGGTCATGCTGATTGCGCGCAAAATCGCCGAAACGCCTGAACAGCAGACGGAGTATATCAGCATTACCGATCAGCTGAACAGCTATATGACGACGGATCCGCTGACGGATCTTCCGAACCGGCGGACGTTCGAACAGCTGCTCGAGAAAGACTGGATTGAAGCTTCCGAAAGCGAAAGCGGTCCGATCGCGCTGCTGGAGATCGATATCGACGATTTCCGCAGCTACAATGCCGTACACGGACTTCAAGGCGGCGATCTCTGTATCCAGAACGTCGCGCAGGTACTCGATTTGTTCGGACGCCAGTACGGAGCTCGCGTATCCCGCACGGGAGGCGGTACTTTCATGATGCGTCTGGACGAAAGCCATGCCGGGCGCGCGGAAGAACTCGCGGAGCATCTGCGCCAGGGAGTCGTCGATCTGCAGATTCGCCGGAATGAAGAGAGCGCCGGGGATTGGGATTATGTGACCGTGAGCATCGGCGGAGCTTTGATGCGTCCGACTTCCGATCACCGGTTCACGCATTTCGTTCTGCAGGCGGACCGCGCTTTGATGCAGGCCAAGCGGGAAGGCAAGAATCGCGTCGTCTTTATGGAATAGTCCCGAACAAAGAGCCTTTTCCCTAATACGGGGAAAAGGCTCTTTTTCGTGGGCCGCTTATGTGTTCATACTTTTTAGAGAGACAGCGGGATGGCTTTGACGCCGCGTACAATCATTCCCGGGCGCCATTCCAGTTCGCCGGCATCCTTCCGCAGACGAAGGTTGGGGAAGCGGCGGATCAGCGTATTGACGGCAATTTCGCCTTCGAGCCGGGCCAGCGGCGCGCCCAGGCACATATGGATCCCGTGTCCGAACGCCAGATGCCGGCTTCGCTCCCGGGTAATATCGAACAGATCCGGATCGGCAAACTGCGCGCCGTCCCGGTCTGCGGAATCGAGCGCCACGACGATCAGGTCGCCTTTTTGCATCGCATGTCCGCGAAACTCCAGATCTTCGCCGGCCCAGCGGGATGTGCTGAACTCGACGGGGCCGTTGTAGCGCAGCATTTCTTCGATAGCCCCTTTGATCAATTCGGGGTTCTCCTGCAGTTTGCGCAGCTGGTCGGGATGCTGCAGCAGCGAAAGAATGCCGTTGCCGATCAGATTGACCGTCGTTTCGTGACCGGCGATGATCAGTAGGGATACCACGCCGTAGATTTCCTGTTCCGACAGGCGTTCGCCGGCTTCTTCCGCCACGATCAGCTGGCTGATGAGATCGTCTCCCGGTTCGCGCCGGACTTTTTCGAACCATCTGCCGAGATATTCCGTGAATTCCTGCATATGCTGATAGACTGTGGGACCTTCTTCCGCATTCGAAGCGCCGATAATCGAGTTTGACCAGGTGCGGAATTTCTCCTGATCTTCGATCGGAACCCCGAGAATTTCGCTGATGACGATAATCGGCAGCGGAAAAGCGTAATCGTCGATCAATTCGATCGTATCGCGTCCTTCGACGGCATCCAGCAAATTGTCCGCAATCTGCTGGATATGCCCGCGCATGCCCTCGATCAGCTTGGGCGTAAACGCCTGCTGGACCAGCCCGCGCAGTCTGCGGTGATCCGGCGGATCGGCGAAAAGCATATTGTTCGTGAAAATGCTTTGGCTGCCGCTGCCGTAAATTTTGGTCATGTCCTTGATAAAACGGTTGTCTTTGAGAATCTCGACGGCATCTTCGTAACGGGTAATCATCCATCCGAATTGGCCGTCGGGAAACATCAGCTTTGCGATCGGTTCTTCTTCTCTCATTCGGGCATAGACCGGATAAGGATCCTGGGTGAACTCCGGAGTGAACAGAACATCTTTGGGCGAGTGGTTGGAATTCAAACAAAAAACTCCTCTCAAAGTCGGATAAAAAACAAGATAACGTTTACTTATTACCCACTATGCCGTCATCCGATAAGCGGCGCCGCGTTGCCTGCCCGAAAGGCGTCATTGTATACTGGAAAAGTGAAGGATTTCAAAAATCGCCGTACCGCGCGGGCTTGCCGAAGAGCTTCGCCAGACGGCATGGAGGCACAACAATGACCGACGATTTTGTATTCAAGCTGATGGACCGGGCTCAGACAGGCATTTTGAAGCACGCGGAGAGTGTATCCGACGAAGCCAGAACGGTGATCCCGCAAGGATTCAACAATCACCTGTATTGGAATCTGGGCCATATCCTCGCAGTCAGCGACCGCGTCGTAAACGGACTGTCCGGACGGGCTTCTGTTCTGCCTGCCGCTTATGCCACCTTTTTTGCGCCGGGTACCCGTCCTTCGGACTGGCAGGGCGAACCGCCGGCCTGGGACGAACTGATCGAAGAAATGCGCAGACTTCCGCAGCGCTTCCGGGATTCTTTTGCCGGCAAACAAGGGGAGGCGCTTGCCAATCCGGACAATTTTGCCAAAGCGGAAACGCTCGGGGACCTGCTGATGCTGAACGTCGCGCATATGAATCAACATATGGGCGTCATGAACGCGCTGGCTCGCATCGGCCGGGTCTGACCGGGATTCGGTCCGCCGGGCTCGAATACGCCGCAGCTCCACAGACAAAGGAGAGATTATCGTGAAAACATCCAAAGCTTTATTGACCGCTCTGGGAATTGCCGCCGTTCCGGCCGCGGCCGTCGTGGCGGGCAGCTTCTATTTCTACCGCATGGCCGTGGCCCGGGCGCCTAAGTCGTTTCTGGACGCCGATCCCGGCCTGCAGCCCAATCCCGATGTGCAGACCGAGACGGAGTCCAGCCGCATCTGGTGGGCGGAGCAGCCGTTCGAGCATCGCACGCTTCTGTCCGGCGACAATCTGAAGCTGCACGGGTATTATCTGTCCGCCAAGCAGCCGACCAAGCGAACCGCCGTTTTGGCGCACGGTTATTCCGGCGACGCTTCGATCATGAGCGGGGTCGCCAAGTTCTACCACGAAGATCTCGGCATGAATATTCTGGTACCGGATGCACGCGGCCACGGCCGCAGCGAAGGGACTTATATCGGCTACGGCTGGCATGAACGGGTCGATTATCTCGGCTGGATCCGCCAGATCATCGCTCAGGACGGACCGGCTGCGCAGATTGTGCTGCACGGGATTTCCATGGGCGGTGCGACCGTCATGATGACAAGCGGAGAAGATCTGCCTCCCCATGTCAAAGCGATTGTCGAAGACTGCGGTTATACGTCCGTTCGCGACGAACTGGCCCATCAGATGAAGCGCATGTACAAGCTGCCCGCTTTCCCGATGCTGCCGGCAACCGAAGCGCTGACCCGGATCAAAGCCGGTTATTCGTTTACCGAAGCCTCCGCGCTGAACCAGGTCCGGCGCAGCCGGACACCGATGCTGTTTATCCATGGCTCGAACGATGTGTTTGTTCCGACGTCGATGGTGCACGAGCTGTACGCAGCGTGCCCGGCCGAGAAAGACCTGCTGATCGTCGAAGGCGCCGGACACGGCGATTCGTTCCTGATCGACAAAGCGTCCTATACACGCAAAGTTACCGAATTTCTGCAGGGCCGCCTGAGCGAACCCGCCGCGGCGGACTAAGCGCGGACGGCTTCGGGCAGGAACAGCTTTTCTCCGATTTCAGGCGGAGAAAAGCTTTTTTTGTCCCGATTTCAAAATTTGGGACATATGTCCTTCCCTCGACATGCCGCCCTGTCCGTATAATGGGGAAGGAAATCGGCGCGCTCGCCTTTTTAGGAGGAGACGCGCCCCAAGGAAACGGAGGACAAAACGTTGATAAGAGGCATAATATTCGCTTTTCTGGGCGGAGCCTGCATTACGCTGCAGGGAGTCGCCAATGCCCGAATCAGCGAAGATATCGGGACATGGCAGGCGGCCACGGTGACCCAACTGACGGGATTCGTTATGGCGCTGCTTATTTATTTATTTGTGAAGGACGGCGATCTCGGCGGATTCCGCAAAGTAAAACCCTTGTATCTGGCAGGCGGCGCGTTTGGCGCGGTCATCATTTACAGCGAAGTCACCGCCATTCAGACGATCGGCGTCACCTTTACCATCTCGGCGCTGCTGATTGCCCAGCTGTGCGTGACGTTCCTGATCGATACCTTCGGCGGGTTCGGAAGACCGAAAAGCAAAATGGGCGCTCCGCAGTTTATCGGTCTCGCACTGATGATCGGCGGGGTGTTGGTCATGAAGCTGTAGGGCGGGAAAGTCCTGTTTGATTCGACGCGAAGGAGTTCTTGTCCATGAAAGAAATCAAAGACCTCGGTCTGCTTGAAGTTTATCTGGCGCAGCATGGGATCGAAAAGGTGTTCCATGAACCGCTGCGGCCGTATTTGAGCCTGTATGCGTTCGAGCCGGGAGAGCAGCTGTGCGGCCAGGGCGAACGTGCGGATCTGCTCTACGTGCTGGTCAAAGGCAAGATCAAGATTTATACGACGTCGCCGGAAGGCAAAACCTTGGTCATTTCGTTCAAAAATCCGCCGGAAGTCATCGGAGATATCGAATATTTGCGCGATCTGGATATTATCAATACGGTCGAAGCCGTTTCTCCGGCGGTGGTGATCGGCATATCCGGAAAAATGCTCAAACGGTACGGAGAAGATCATGCGCCGCTGCTGCGTTTTATGCTGGACATCATTACGAAAAAGTTCTATATCAAGTCGGACTTTCTCAGTTTCAATCTGATGTACCCGGTGGAAGTGCGGCTGGCGGGCTACCTGCTGTCCGTTTGTTACGACGAGAGCGATGCCGGCTTCCAGGGACGGCTGGCCACCTCGGAGCTGACCGATACGGCTAACCTGATCGGAACCAGCTATCGGCATCTCAACCGGGTGATCCGCAAGCTGTCGGAAGACGGATTGGTGGAGCGCAGCGGAGGCTTTTTGCATGTGCGGGACCGGCTGCGCCTGGAACAGCTGGCGGGGCGGAATCTGTACGAGCATTAAGCCAACCAAGAAGGCAGAGGCCGGAAAACGGCAGAAACGGGGAGGGACTCGAATGGGATTCGGATTGGTGCTTGCGGCGTTCGCGGGAGCGATGGTCGCGCTGCAAACGATATTCAACAACCGTACGGACGTACATATGGGTTCGTGGGCAACCACGACCTGGGTACTCGGTATGGGCTTTATCGCCTCGCTGGCGTGCAGTCTGATCTTCGAAGGCGGAAGAACGTTCGATCTGCAAAACATGAAACTTTGGTACGCATTCAGCGGCCTGATCGGCGTCGGCGTCGTGATCTGTCTGGTGTTGGGCGTCAAAATACTCGGGCCGACTTTCTCGGTTTCGGTGACGTTGACGTCGCAGCTCGGGTTTGCCCTGCTGTTCGACTCGATGGGCTGGCTGGGGCTTGAGAAGGTGGCTTTCGACTGGAAGCAGCTGGCGGGTGTGGCCATTATTGTGGCGGGGATCTATGTATTCAAGTTTGGCGGGAAAAAGAAAACGGAGCCGCCGGAGCTTCAGGCTTCGGCATTCAAAACGCTGTAGGAGGAACCATGATGGAAAACAATACGGACAAACAGCCGCTTGTGATCGACAAGGTCGCCTGGATTCTGCTCGAAGACGGCAAAGTGCTGAGCGCACGTTCCAAAGGCAAAGAAATTTATTACTTCCCGGGCGGGAAACGCGAGAGCGGCGAAAGCGACGTCGAGACGCTGGTACGGGAAATCGAAGAAGAACTTACGGTGCGGATCCGACCGGAAACGGCCAAACGGTTCGGCGTGTTCGAAGCGCCGGCAGACGGTAAAGGCGGAGAGGTCCGGGTGCGGATGATCGGCTATACGGCCGACTACGACGGGGAACTTGCTCCGGCTGCGGAAATCGAAGAATTGGCCTGGCTGGACAACAGCGACCGCGGCCGGGTTTCGGCGGCAAGCCTGCTGGTTTTTGACAAGCTGTACGGAACAAATACTGCGGGAGAAACACGGGAGTAACATAAAAATAAAGCCGGAAAAGCCGAAAGGGGCCAGCGCGTGGAAATTAGAAAGATACGCAGGGAAGACAACGCAGCGATCGAAACGGTGATCCGGGAGTCTTTGATCGAGTTTGGCGGCAATCGCGAAGGACTCGCCTGGGCGGACCCCGGCCTGAGCGATTTGTATCGGGAATATAACGCAGGCGGCACGCAGGATTTTTCTGCGAACCGGGCATACTGGGTGGTTCTGAGCGAAGGAAGAGTCGTTGGCGGCTGCGGTATTGCGCCTTATGCCGGATCGGGCGAAGTGTGCGAGCTCCAGAAAATGTATCTGTACCCCGAAGCCCGTGGAACGGGCATCGCGCAGAAGCTGCTGCGCACGGCGCTGGATTTCGCAAGCCGGCATTACGGACAATGTTATCTGGAGACGCTGAGCAATATGGAAGCGGCAAACCGCTTTTATCGCAAGCACGGGTTCCGCAGCTTGGCTGCCCCTCTGGAAGGTTCGGAACATTTCGCCTGCGATGCCTGGTATATCCTGGATCTGGTTCGTCCGGAACCGGATACGAAGCCGGCTTCGCCCGTGAGCCGCTCGTGGAGAGCCAAGAAGCTCGATGCCATGGGTTCGTCCGTATTTTCGGAAGCGGCACTGTGGAGAGAACAAGCCCAACAGGCGGGACAAACCGTGATCAATCTCGGGATCGGAGCGCCGGACGAGGCGCCTTCGCCGGAAATTCGGCAGAAGCTTAGTCTGGCCGTGCTGCGCGAGAGCGCTTATACCTACCCGGGAACGAGAGGCACGTCCGATTTTCGGCGGCAGTGCGCAGCATGGATGAAGCACCGCTTCGGCGCCGAGCTGGATCCCGACACGGAAATTCTGCCGCTGCTCGGCTCGCAGGACGGGCTGGCGCATCTCGCGCAGGCGATCTGCAATCCCGGGGACCTGGCGATTCTGCCGGATCCCGGTTATCCGATCTATGCGGGTTCCCTGGCGGTTGCCGGCGTGGAGCCCTGGCTGATGCCGCTGCGCGAAGAGAACGGTTTTATTCCCGACCTGGACGCCATACCCGATAGGATCTGGGAGCAAGCGGTGTTTATTCTGCTGAATTTTCCGGGCAATCCGGTGGCGGCTTTGGCGGATCTCGCCTTTTTTGAACGGCTGACGGAAAAAGCAAAACGGTGGAATGTGCTGATCGTGCATGATTTGGCCTATTCCGAAATGGGCTTTGACGGCTATCGGCCGATCAGTATTTTCGAAGTGCCCGATGCTAAAGAGACCGCTGTGGAACTGCATTCGTTTTCCAAAAGTTTCAATATGGCAGGATGCCGGGTCGGCTACATGGCGGGCAATGCCGAAGCTGTCGAAGCGTTGGGCGAGCTGAAAGGGCATATCGATTTCGGCGTATTCGAGCCGATTCAGGAAGCGGCCGTTTTCGCTCTGGAACAAGCCATGAACGCGCCGCCCGGCGACCGGGGCGTTGCGCCTCTATATGAGCGAAGACGCGATGTCTTCGTCGAAGCGCTGGCCGCGGAAGGCTGGCGGGTGCGTTCTCCGGGCGCCACGATGTTTCTGTGGGCGCGGCTGCCCGAGCGGCTGCGTTCCAAAGATCTCGTCTGGACGTCCAAAGAGTTCTCGCGGCAGCTGATGCTGCGCGAAGGCATCGGCTCTATTCCGGGTTCCGCATTCGGCGCGGAAGGCGAAGGCTACATACGCTTCTCGCTTGTTCAAGGCGAAGACGCGCTGCGCGAAGCGGCGCGGAGGATCGGGCGTTTTCTCCGCAGCTTGTGCTGAACGAGGCCCGAACCCGGAAGACCGTGCCGGATATCCGTTTAACGTTCCGGTTCCGAACAGGAAAAGCTCCATCGCAGCCAAAGTTGCGACGGAGCTTTTTTGTGCTGTCAATCCGTTCTGCCAATGTATTCGGCCGATTCGGATTTGCACCGGTTTATACCGTTTCGCCGCCGCGAAATTCGCCCGGCGTCATGCCGCATTTGTCACGGAACAAGCGGTAAAAATATTTCATGTCTTCGATCCCGACTTCGCGCGCCACTTCCTGTACGCTCCAATCGGTACTCTGCAGCAGTTCGCAGCTCTGCCGGATACGAATTTCCTGCAGCATGGAGATAAAAGTCAGACCGGTCTGTGCCTTGAACTTGCGCTGGAGATGCCTTGGACTGATCGAAGCCTTCTCGCACAGCTCTTCGAACCGGAGCGGCGCTTTGTAGCAGGCGGTCAGATGGTCTACGGCATAACGGACAGGATCGTCGCCGGGATCGAAACTGCGCTCCGGAGCGGAATCGTCTTCCGGCAGGGCAGCGGCCCGGCGAATCCGTTCGAGCAGATCCATAAGCGTCACGAACAATTTGTAGCGGTAGCCGCTCGGTTTGTGCCGAAGATTAAGTTCGAGCGCATGCATGACGCGGCCCAGCTCGCGGGAGCGGTCGCGAACCCGAAGGCAGCGGTCCAGGCTGCCGAACAGGCGGGTCAGATCGTCCAGTTCGCCGAGCAGCGGATGTCCGCTTTCTCCGGAGGAGGGATTCAGCAGTGTGCGTTCGAACAGGCAGGTGATCAGCCGAAGTCCCGGGCCCGCTTTTTTTTCGGTACGAAAAGTATGCTCTTCGCCCGGCGGAATATAAAAAAGATCGCCCTGTGCCGCGGTCAGCTCGTTTCCGCGAAGCAGCAGATGGCCGCCGCCTTTCAGCACATAGACGATTTGACAAAAAGAATGAACATGATTCGGATAAGATCGATCTGCTTGCAGAGATTCCACATGAATCGAATGTCCGTTTGCAAAAACGTGACCGATAAGGGCAGATTCTTTTTCTGTATTCAAAAATAGGCTCCTTTCCCCGCAGCGTGTCGCATTTGCCCATAGAAGGGCGGGGATCCCCGTATTTTAGGGAAGGATATTTCGTTAAAATTTGAGATAAATCAGCCAAGGGAGGCACAATAATGACACAACTTCAACACACACTGCCCAAAGAATGCAAGGCTTATCTGCTGCGCCGGGGAGACGGGGAACGTTACGTATTCGGCCGTCAGGTCGCCACGATTATTGCCGATACGGCCAGCGGCGGCGGCGTATTCGAGCTCGCCACGATCGCCGGAGGAAAAGGCGAAGAATTTCCCGTCCATCTGCACGAAAATACGTACGAATCCATTCTCGTGCTCGAAGGACGTATCGAACTGATGCTGGACGGAGCTTATTACATGCTCGCTCCGGGCGATTACGCGCATATTCCGCCGGGCGTCAAACATGCTTACCGAATGGCGGCACATCGCAGCGCCTTCGCTTCCTATACGGTGCCGGGCCGCGTCTCGGACATGTACCGGGCGCTCGGAGAACCTTACGTTTACGTAGAGCCGCCGGCCGAAGAACATCCGACCTTCGGCGAAGAACATCTGGAACGGGCTTCGCAAGCGGCCGATGTCGCGTTCACCGGCGAACTGCCGCAGTGGGGTTCCGCGAATGCAGGAGATCATGCGCACAATCCCGGTCTTATCGCGCCTTACGTGATCGAAAATGGGGAAGGAGAACGTCTGCTGACAGGCGATCAGCTTCACCGGCTCGTAGCTGCGCAGGCTAATACGAACGGCGAGTACATTTTCGTCTTGTCCGACGGGCCGAAAGGCGATCCGATCGTCGAGCATTACCACGAGCATCACACCGAAACTTTCTTCTGTCTGCAGGGCCAAATGACGATGTGGGCGAACGGCGAAGAAATCGTTCTGTTCCCCGGAGATTTCCTGCACGTTCCGGCCGGTACCGTGCATGCTTATCGGCTGGATACCCATTATACCAAAGTGGCGGGCCTGCTGGCATCCGGTTTGTTCGAACCTTTCTTCCGCACGCTCGGAGAACCTTACGAACCCCATGCGTTTCCTTCCGTTCCCGGACCTCTCCGCATGGACCGGGTCATGGCGAATATGAAGAATCTCGATCTTCATGTCGTCGCCAGATCCCCGCTCGAGCGGAAGTAGGGCATCCGCATGATTACCGCAACCGTCAAACACGCTCCGAACCCGTTCGCTTTGATCGCGGTGCTCGCTTTCGCCATGGTCATTTCCGTCATGAATTCCACCATGTTCAACGTCGCCCTGCCGGTTCTTCGGCAGGAGTTCGGCCTCTCCTCGTCGCAGGTGAGCTGGGTCGTGACGGCTTATATTATCGTGTATGCGATCGGATCTGTGACCTACGGCAAACTCGCCGACAAATTCGGGCTCAAAAAGCTGATTACGTTCGGCCTGGTCTGCTTTGCAGCCGGATCGGTCATCGGCATGTCCGCGAACGGCTTCGGCATGATCATTGTCGGCCGCGTGTTTCAGTCGATCGGCGCTTCGGTCATTCCGGCGTCTTCGATGCTGATTCCGATTCGTTACGTTTCGGTCGACCAGCGGGGCAGGGCGCTCGGCATCACATCGGCCGGCATGGCGCTCGGCACCGCGATCGGTCCGATCATCGCCGGATTCCTGCTGGGCTTTGCCAGCTGGCGGCTTCTGTTCGCCATCTCGCTGCTCGTACTGATCGCCCTGCCGTTCTTTCGCAAATATCTGAAAACGGAGCCTTCCGTTCCCGGTAAAGCGGATCTGCCGGGAGGCCTGCTGTTGGCCGCTTCGATCGCCCTGCTGCTGCTGTCCATTACGGGACGGAACTGGATCTATGCCTGCGCGACGCTGGCTGCGTTCCTCCTGTTTGTCTGGAGGATTCGCCGCGCGGACCAGCCGTTCGTCGATCCCGGTATTTTCCGTATCGGTAAATACACGATGGGATTGATCATCGGCTGCATGGCGCTGACGCTGAATCTGTGCGTACCGTATCTGATCCCGCAGCTGCTCAATACCGTGCACGGACTCGATTCGCTGCAGACGGGCGCCGTCATGTTCCCCGGAGCGGTCGCCGCTGCTTTGTTGGGACTTGCGGGCGGCAAGATTGCCGACGCGAAAGGCAACCGGTTCTTGTTCGCTTGGGCGTTTGCCTTGCAGTTGATCGGCTATATCGTCTTGTTCGCCCGGATCGGGTTGGGAGCGTGGCCGGTCGGGCTGCTGCTGATCTTCGTCAATACAGGACTGACATTCGCGCAGATTACGCTGGCCAACACGGTAAGCCGCACGCTTAGCGGGCCGCAGACCGGAGTCGGCATGGGCATTTACATGATGACCAGCTTTATTGCCGGAGCGGTAGGTACGTCCGTACTCGGCCTCGTGCTGGATGGCCGCAGCGGAGACGGAGTTCCATTCAGCGCTGTTTTCGGCTTTTTCGCCCTCTGGATCGCGGCTGCATCCGTCTTGTATTTCATTGTATTCGGCCGAAAATCGTCCAATCCGGTTTGATTCGACCAAACGCGAGACCCGGTGCAAAACCGGTCTCGCGTTTTTTGATTTTGACCCATTTTGCGCAAGCCGTTGACAAGAAGGACTCTCGCAGGCAATATAAATGCAGATACTTTATAAACCATATTTATAAAGTGAATGGAGGTTGAAATGAAACGGGCCGATACGACTTTGATGAAAGAAATCAATTTGAATACGGTGCGGCGAACACTGAAACGAATCGGAACGGCCAGCAAGCCCCAACTGTCCAAAGAAACGGGATTGAGCGTGGTGACCGTTGCGGCCCTGGTACGCGAACTTGCGGAACGCGGAGAACTGACGGAAGAAGAGGCGGGAGCGTCTACCGGCGGAAGACCGGCGACTCTCTACCGCTTCAATTACCGGCACAGCCTGGCGCTGGTCATGCATCTTTACGAACGCGAAAGCCTGGATACGGTGTTCGCTTCGGTCGTCGATCTGCGCGGGGAAGAGGTCGCGCGCGGAGACCTGCCTTTTGAAGAGCTGGATTGTCAATCGTGGCTCGATTGGACCGGGCGGCTGCTGACGGACTATCCGAACATCGGGATCGTGGGATTGGGCATTCCCGGGCAGGCGGTCGACGGGGAAATCGAAGTCAGCAGCCATAAGCGGCTGATCGGTCTCAATCCCGCGGCGCTGATCGGAGAGCGCTTCGGCCTGCCCGTGCTTCTGGAGAACGACGTCAACGCGGCGCTGCAGGGGTATCTGGCCGGCGAGACGCCGCCAAGGCACGGCGGGGAACGCATCGTGCTCGGACTCTACTTTCCCGACAAATATCCGCCGGGGCTGGCGATCTCGATAGGCGGCAGGACGATCCCGGGAAGAAAAGGCATGGCGGGCGAGGTCAAATATCTTCCGCTCGGTATCGATTGGAACGGTCCGCTTGAAGGTGGCGCATTCGAAGAAACCGTCTGCCGCCTGGCGCATACCGTATCTGCGGTGCTGGCTCCGGACCGGATCGTGTTGTACGGAGAGCGCTTGAACTCTTCGCCTTGGAGAGACGCGTGGCAGGACTTTATCCGGCGTTACCCACTGCCCGCCGAGCCTGAAGTCGAAGGATCCGGACGTTTCGCGGAACATTTTGCCTTAGGGCTGCGGAAGCTTGCCCTGCAAGAGCTGGAACCGAAGCTTTCCTACAGTCAAACGTCCGGCGAACCGGTCTGAACGGCCGGCTGCCCGGATGGCAGGAATCTGCGTTATCATTTACGCGCAAAGCGCGAAAGGAAGGTTTGCATGGCAACTTTGTTTCTGATCGTGATTTACCTGGCTTTTATCAGTTTGGGACTGCCGGATGCGCTGCTGGGATCGGCTTGGCCGGTGATGCGGCCGGATCTCGGCGCACCGCTTGAAGCGGCCGGCCTGCTGGCCATGATCGTCGCCGCCGGCACGATCGTGTCGAGCCTGCTCAGCGGCAGGCTGATCGCCAAGCTTGGCACCGGGCCGCTGACCCTGCTCAGCTGTCTGATGACCGCTGCGGCGCTGCTGGGCTTCTCGTTTGCCCCGTCGCTGTTCTGGTTGGCCCTGCTGGCGATTCCGCTCGGGCTTGGTGCGGGAGCGGTCGATGCGGCGTTGAACCATTATGTGGCGACGCATTATGAAGCGCATCATATGAGCTGGCTGCACTGCTTCTGGGGCGTCGGAGCGACGGCAAGTCCGCTGCTGATGTCCTACTTCATCAAGGAACACGATTCGTGGCGGGCCGGTTACACGGCCGTTGCCGTGATCCAGTTCGGACTCGTAATCGTTCTCTTGGTCACGCTGCCGCTCTGGAAAAAAGTCTCGGCGCAGCGCCTTACGCTCGCGGATGAGAAAGAAGCCGCGCAGGCCGCAGCCAAAGGCGCGGATCGGTCCAAGAAAACCGAGGCGCTGCCGGCCGAACGTCCGCTGCGTCTTCGCGGCGTGAAAATGACGCTGCTCGCTTTCTTGTTCTACTGCGGCGTCGAGACGATGGTCGGCCTGTGGGGGGCCAGCTTCCTGGTCGGTTCTCGGGGGATCTCGCCCGTAACGGCCGCCGGCTGGATCTCGCTGTATTACGGGGGGATTACCGTCGGCCGCCTGATTACCGGATTTATCACCTTGAAAGTCGGCAACCGGACGCTGATCCTCGCCGGCCAGCTCATTTCGGCGCTTGGAGCCGTACTGCTGCTGCTTCCGCTGCCCGATTTTGTCATGCTGACCGGATTCGTATTGATCGGACTGGGTTTCGCTCCGGTCTACCCGGGCTTTATCCATGAGACGCCGGCACGGTTCGGGCGGGCCAATTCGGCCAAGTTGATCGGTTATCAAATGGCTGTAGCCTACACCGGCACGACCTTCCTGCCGCCGCTGTTCGGCGTACTGGCTTCGCAGGCGGGGATCGGTCTGTTCCCGATCGTGACGCTGATCTTCGTGCTGCTGATGCTGCTGTGTTCGGAGCAGGTGATCCGTTCCTTGAGAAAATCGATCTAAAGACCGATTCGCAGCGGTCGGTGGGATAAGGAGACGCCCGAGGGCGTCTTTTTGCTTTTGTTCGTTCGCCCGGGGAAGGGAGAATTTGCTTCGCCGCATCCGAGGGTCTAAGAGATAAACGGTTATATGATTGATTCGTGGGGATTCCGAGGGAGCTCGCACTATTGGAGGATGGCGTATGTACGCTGCGCTATGGCCGACTTTGATTTTTGTTTTGACTCTGTTCCTGGCGATCCGGCGTCCGCGGGGGCTGCCGGTCGGCTGGTCCGCCTGCGGAGGCGCGGCGCTCGCGCTGCTGACCGGCGTGGTGGATCTTCAGGACGTGCGCGACGTAACGGACGTAGTGTGGAATGCGACGCTCGCTTTTGTAGCGATCATCTTGATCTCGTTGGTTCTGGCCCGGCGCAGTCCGGCGATTTCCGTTGCGGCCGTGGTCAAGGGATCGCCGTGGTCGATCGTCTTTTCTCCGTCGGCATGTATGTGGTCGTATACGGTCTGCGCAGCGCGGGACTGACCGATCTGCTGGCGGAAGGCATTCGGGCGTTCTCCAGCCTGGGATTGTGCGGCCACGATGGGAATGGGCTTCCTGAGCGCCATTTTGTCGCCGGTCATGAACAATCTGCCGACGGTGCTGATCGGAGCGCTTGCGATCGACTCGGCGGATATGGGCGGCCGCATTCACGAAGCGCTGGTATACGCGAATGTGATCGGAGCCGACCTCGGACCGAAACTGACGCCGATCGGCTCGCTGGCGACGCTGCTGTGGCTGCATGTCCTGAACAACAAAGGCATCCGGATCACCTGGGGCCAATATTTCGGGATCGGGGTTATCCTGACGATTCCGACGCTGTTCATTGCGCTGCTGGGCTTGTATCTGCGGCTGTCCTGGCTATAAAAAAGAAAAGCCGCTTACGCGGCGGCGCAAGCTCCGAATCCCGGCGATTCGGAGCTTTTTTTCGCAGGCTGAACCCGTTCGGACCGGACTCCGGCACCCGCGGCGCTTCGGATTGATCCGGCGTATACGTAAACCGAAAACGGTTCACAAAGCAATTGCCGAACTTTTACGAAAACGTTATAGTAAAACGGGGAGACCGGAACGGGGCGCTTCTGCCCGGGATCAAGCAGAGGTCCGGATCTTGACGAAACCGTATACATCCATAGGAGTGATGAACCATGTTGAATAGAATCGACTTGTCCGGCTCGTGGAAGCTGGCTTTGGACGCCGAGAAACGGGGCCTGCCGCAAACGCAGACGTTCGACGACGCGATCGAGCTGCCCGGCACGACTTCGCATGCCCGCAAAGGGCCGCGCAATGAAGAGAGATTGATCGGCTCGCTTACGGATGCCTACAAATTCGAAGGGTATGCCTGGTTCCAAAAAGAAATCGAAATTCCGGAGGAATGGGCGCCGCGGACCGCTTGGCTTCACCTGGAACGTACGCGCGTTACAACGGTGTGGTTGAACGGAGAAGAATTGGGAAGCCAAGGCAGCCTCAACGCGCCGCATGTGTATGACTTGACGGGCAAACTGCGCGCCGGCAACGCGACGCTGACGGTCCGCGTGGACAATACGGATTATCCGACCAAGGGCGGCCATATGACTTCTCCGGATACGCAGACGAACTGGAACGGGATCACGGGCGCGATTGAGCTTCAGTTCTACGGCCCGGCCTATCTGAAGCAGATGCGTACCTACCCGAATGTCGACGATCGCAGCGTTCGCATCACGGCGCAGATCGAAGGCGGGGAAGCGTCGGGGCTGCGTTTGTCCGCGGTCAGCTTCAACGGCGAGACGGTACATACGGCGCAGACGCTGGACGTGAAAACGGATGGCCGTACGCTCGACGTGGAATATCCGCTGGGTGCGGACGCCAAACTGTGGAGCGAATGGACGCCGGAGCTGTACCGCCTCAAGCTGGAACTGCTCGGCGAAGACGGCAGCGTGATCGATGTGACGCAGAGCGTCTTCGGACTGCGCGCGTTCAAATCGGCCGGCGACAAGTTCGAGATCAACGGACGCCGCACGTTCCTGCGCGGCAAACACGACGGCCTTATTTTCCCGCTGACCGGCTATGCGCCGACCGACGTGGACGAGTGGGTGCGGATCTTGAACATTTCCAAATCTTACGGCATGAACCATTACCGCTTCCACACCGCCTGCCCCCCGGAAGCGGCGTTCGTCGCGGCGGACCTGCTGGGCATCTATATGGAGCCGGAACTGCCGTTCTGGGGCACGGTGACGGAGCCGGGCGACGAGAACCATAACCAGGCCGAGCAGGATTACCTGATCGAAGAAGGGTATGCCATTCTCCAAGCGTTCGGCAACCATCCGTCGTTCGTCATGTTCTCGCTCGGCAACGAATTATGGGGCAGCCGCCCGAAGATCGATTCGATCCTCAAAGGCTACAAAGAGTTCGACGGCCGTCCGCTGTATACGCAGGGATCGAACAATCACCAGTGGGTGCCGGAACTGCTCGAACATGACGATTTCTTCTGCGGCGTGCGGTTCTCGCGCGAGCGCAGATTCCGGGGTTCGTACGCGATGTGCGACGCGCCGCAGGGACATGTGCAGCTCGCACCTCCGGGCACGATGGCGGATTACGACGAGCCGATCTCGCCTTCGCGCCTGCAAAGCGCAGACGGGGAAGACGGCGGCGCGAAAACGATCCAGATCCAATACGGCACGGAGATGAAAACGGTCGAAGCCGAAGGCGACGGCGGAGACTGGATCTCGCCGCTTCCGGTCGTCTCGCACGAGATCGGACAGTACGGAACGTTCCCGAACTTCGACGAGATCGACAAATACACGGGACCGCTGCAGGCGGAGAATTTCAAGATTTTCCGCGAGCGGCTGGAGGAAAAAGGTCTTGGCCACCTGGCCCGCGCCTATTTCGAAAATTCCGGCAAGTTGGCGATGGACTGCTACAAGGAAGAGCTGGAAGCGGCACTGCGCTCGCGCAAACTGGCCGGGTTCCAACTGCTTGACCTGCAGGACTTCAGCGGGCAGGGCACGGCTCTTGTCGGCGCTTTGGACGCCTTCATGGATTCCAAAGGGCTCATCACGCCGGAAGACTGGCGTTCGTTCTGCGACGACGCGGTGCTGCTGGCGCGTTTCCCGTCGTACAACCTGGTCGGCGGCGAAGAATTCCGCGCGGCCGTGGAGCTGAGCTGGTACCGCGAAGCGGCACCGGGCATGATCCATGTGGAGTGGGAGCTGGCTGCAGGCAAAGAGACGTTGGGCGAAGGCACGCTTTCGGCGGAATTGACGCAAAGCGGCGACGTATTCGAAGTTGGAAACGTGGAGCTTGCGCTTGCTCCGGTGCAGACGATGCAGAGAGCCGAGCTGTCGCTGCGCATCAAAGGGACAAACGTGTACAAACAGTACGAACTATGGATTTATCCGTCCGGCGTTCAGGCGGACTTCGGCGGCATCCATGTCTTCGAGACGCTCACGGACGAAGCGATAGCGCAGCTCGCGGCCGGCGGCAAAGTGCTGCTGATGCCGAGTCCGGCCGTTCTGGAAAACGCGATCGAAGGTACGTACGCGTCGGACTTCTGGTGCTACCCGATGTTCCGCTCGATCTCGGAAAGCATGGAGCGCAAAGTGCCGGTCGGCACGCACGGTCTGCTGATCCGCAGCGAACATCCGGCCCTGCGAGACTTCCCTTCGGCCACCCATTCGACATACGCCTGGTGGAACGTCGTCATGAATTCGCGTTCGATCATTCTCGACGGCACTTCGTCGGAATGGGAACCGATCGTGCAGACGATCGACAACTTCGAGCGCAACCACAAGCTCGGCCTGCTGTTCGAATGCAAGACCGGCGGCGGCAGCCTGATCGTCTGCGCCGTCGACGCGGCCGCGGCCGGGCAGTCGCCGGACGGTCGTCAGTTCCTGCACAGCCTGGCGAACTACGCGCGTTCGGACGGGTTCAATCCGTCGTTCGAGATCGGCTTGGATGAGCTGGCGGCGATGATTCGCTAGATCGGCGCAATACGCCGGTCCGGGTTCGCGGCCGAGCCGCTGCCTCGGCGGAAGTCGCACAGCGGCATTCGCGGAAATAACCACATGCGATCGGCAGTCTGACCGGAGCGGATGCAGTCGCGGAAATAACGGCGCAGCCGCAGCTAATTAGCCGCAGTGGGTTTTGTCGCGGCAAACAGCTGCGCTGCGGCAGCGATTTTGGCCAAAACCGTCTTTGGAGCCGCCAAAAGAGCCGATTAAGTGTTATGGCAGTGTTGCGGCGCAGGTATTTGGCGAAAAGGAGTGTCTTTCGTCAAATTAACTGTTCATTGGCACTAATTTCATGCGCAAGCGGTCGGCTGACCCCAAAATAAAGGTTTGTCAAAAAAAGAGCGTTTGCCGCTGAGGCAAACGCTCTTTTTTTATTTATTGCTTGGACTTGCTGTTTGGATGTATAAAGGAGCATCTGCCCAACCGGCAGATGTTCCTTTTTGGTATCTCCTCTTATGCCCGGCCCGCCCGGGTCTCCGCGCAGCGGCTTCAATCGCGGCCTTTTTCCTCCGGCTCCGTCCGCTTAAAATCCGTCCGCTGCGGCGAATAAGGCTGGATCGGTACGTTCATGACCGAGATCGGCACTTCGAGATGCTGGCCGGTCTGGATGCCGTAAGGCGTGTCCATGCGATTGACTCTGAGCAGGTCGTCGACGCTCATCTTATACTGCTCGGCGATATAGCCGAGCGTCTCGCCGCTTGCGACGAGATGCGGCCTGCGCAGCTTCTCGATCCGGCAGGCGGACTGTTTGAACGTCGGCTGCTTGGACAGCGGATCGACGAAGTCCGCCGTCAGGTCGTTCGCGGCCTGATTGCTTTCCCAACTGCCGAAATGAAACGGTACGAACAGCAGGCCGCGCTGCACGGCGTCGCCGATCTTCGCCGGCACTTCGATCCAGCCGCGCGGCGAAACGACGCGCACGACTTCGCCTTCGATGATGTCCAGCTCGCGGGCATCGTCGGTATGGATCTCCACGTAGCCGTGCGGAGCGGCGGCCTGCAGATAGGGCGAGCGCCCTGTCTTGGTGCGCGTATGCCAATGCCAGACGAGGCGGCCCGTCGTCAGCCACAGCGGGAAGTCGCCGCCGGGCTGCTCGGACGGCGGATTATAACGGGTCGCGTGCAGGATCGCGCGCCCGTTCGGCTGCTTCGCTTCGTATTCGACTTTGGTCAGCGCGCGTCCGGTGAACTGATCTTTGGTGTAGCTCTGCGCATACTCGGGAGAAGTCGGGAACTTGAAGTCCTCGTACAATCGCGCCGTACCGCCGGGCTTTTGCTCCGTCGTCGGCCAGCGCAGCCCGTTATGCCGCTCCAGCTTGCCGTACGTCATGCCCGTCATGTCGCACGGACGTCCCGCGGAGACGGTCTTCCATTCTTCGAACGCTTCTTCCGGCGTCGAATAGCCGATCAGCGGCTGTCCGTCTTGGTCGCGGAAGTCCATGCGCCGCGCAAAATCGATCAGGATATCGAGATCGGTCCGTACGCCTTCGGGCGGATCGACCGCTTTGCGCAGCAGATTGATGCGCCGGTCGGCATTCTCCATCGTGCCTTCTTTTTCGCCCCACATGGCGGCCGGCAGCACAACGTCCGCGACTTTGGACGTCTCGGTCAGGAAATGGTCCTGCATGATGAGGAACACTTTTTCCAAAGCCTTCCTGGCCCGTTTGCGGTTGGGCAGGGAGACGAGCGGATTGGTGCCGATATTCCAGAACACGTCGATCTGGTCCTGTTCGATCATCTCCAGCTGTTCTTCGATCCCTTTCTCGGGACCGGCGGGCAGATTCATGGGATCGACGTTCCACAGCCGTCCCATCTCGCCCAGATGCTGCGGGTTCATCGGATTGCGGTTGGCCGGATACGTGCCGACGCCGCCCGCCGTACGGTTCGCCGACGAACTCGGCTGGCCGGCCATATGCAGCGGCCCGCAGCCGGGGCGTCCGATCAAGCCGCGTACCAGATGCATGTTGTTGATCGCCACGCAGGCGGTCGTCGCGTCCGCGCTCTGGAAAGCGCCCTGCAGCGTGGTCGTGACAAGCGAAGGTGTCTCGGACAGGATGCGTCCCGCTTCGAGCAGCGTCCCGAGCGGAATGCCGGTCGCTTCCGACGTCCGCTCCGGCGTCCATTCGTCGAGCGCATCCGACATTTCCGCAAAGCCGATCGTATGCGCGGCGATAAAATCTTCGTCGGCCGCGCCGTTTTCCAGCATGATCCGCAGCAGCCCGTTCAGCAATGGAACATTGGTGCCCGGAATCAACTGCAGATGCAGATCCGCGCCCCGCACGGTCAGGGTGCGGCGGGGATCGACGGCGATGATGAACGGTTTGCCGGTGCGCGCTTTGCGGTCCATGATCCGCTCGTGCAGAACGGTCCCGGTCTCGGCGACGTTATGCCCGAACAGCATCAGCGTGTCGGTCTCGTCCACGTCGTCGTAGGAAGCGGGCGTTCCGTCCGCGCCGAACGACTGCAGCAGGCAGAACTCCGTCGTGGCTGTGCACAGCCGTGTATTGGCGTCGAGCAGATGGGTGCCGATGCCGGCCCGGCCGATCTTGGCAATCGTATAATAGTCTTCCAGGAACGCCTGCCCCGTGGAATAGATCGCGACGCTGTTCGGTCCTTTTTCCGAGATAGCGTTTTTCATTTTGTTTACGATCAGATTCATCGCTTCGTCCCAAGAGGCGGGGAGCAGCTCCCCGAGTTCGTTGCGAATCAGCGGGGAGAGCAGACGGTCCGGACTTGCATTGGCCTGCCATTGATGCTCGCCCTTCGGGCCGAGACGCCCGCGGTTGATCGAATGCTTGCCGTTGCCGCGGATCCCGACGATCTGCTCGTCCTTGACGGCAATCTCGCAGCCGCAGCCGACCGAGCAGAGATTGCACGTGCTGTACACCCAGCGATCCACTTCGCCCTGACTGTAGACGTTCATGTCGATCCGTTCTTTTTGCCAGCTCATCGAAGACCTCCCGTCCGCGGCTGATAGAGAGCGGGGATGACGAACTTGATCTTCTCGGCTCCGTAGATCCGCTCCATTTCCGCCGCCGCTTTTTTTAAGGTGCTTTTCATAGCGGGAAAACGGTTCTCAAGCTTCGCCGCTTCTTCCGAATCTTCGTGATCCATCCAATCCACCGCGCGGAGCCAGGCCCTGAACGTCGATTCGATGATCTCGTCGTTTAGATAGACGACCGAACAATCTGTCTTGAAATCTTCGAGTCCGTCGCCGCGTTCCAGCTTCGGAAGAAGGTTCTCGAGCGCTTGGTGCTCTTCTTTGAGGGAAGCGCGGAACAAGGCGACGAGCGGATGGGACCTGTCTGCCGTTTCATCCAGCACCGATCTCACTTCCTCATAGACCTGCGCGAAAAGCTGATGCAGCTTATTCATAACATTCCTCCTTTTCGGATTTGCCTGTTCGAATCTGCGACTATGCTCAAGATTACATACCCGCAGACCGCTTTGCGTTAACAAGCGCGGCCAATCGGCGGATTCGGACCGATTACACATTAAGCGTTGCTTTCGGCATACGTATGCGATATATTGCATGTAACGAATTTGTTTAGCGGTGAAAAAAGGAGGTAAGCCGTTGCCGATTCCCAAAGACTTTGCGGCTCCCGCAAGAATTTCGGCGAAAGGAAGAGCATTCGATCAAATTCAACGCTGGATTATCGACGGCACGATCCGGCCCGGCGAGAAACTGCTCGAAGCCGAACTCGGCGAATCGCTGGGCGTCAGCCGGACCCCGATTCGCGAAGCTTTTCAGTTATTGGAGATGAGAGGGCTGGTCGCCGCTTACCCCGGACGGGAGACGAGAGTGACGCTGATCGAGAAAGAAGACATTTTCAAGCTGTATTCGACCCTGGCGGCTCTGCATGCGCTGGCCGCGGAAGTCGCGGCTCCACTCGTTCGCCCGGAAGAGATCGAACGTTTGAGCGCGCTGAACGCCGAATTCGAACAAGCGGTCGTCCGCGGCCAGCCTTATGGGGCGATGGAGGCGGATGAGCAATTTCACAACCTGATCGTCGAATTATCCGATAATCCGTATACCGCAAGTTTCAGCGATTCGCTTCAAGTGCATATCCGGCGTTTCAAATACGTGTTTTTGAAGCAGCCGATCGACTCGACGCAGGCTTCGGTCGACGAACATCTCCGGATTATCGAGGCTTTCCGGAGCGGGAACGCCGCACAGGCGCGCGAAGCGATGAGAAGCAATTTGATCCGCCCGATGCGCGAATTGCAACGCCTGCTTTGATACTTCATTCAGATAGGAGCGAATAATAATGGATCAAACTACAGGAAATTCGAAAGATTTGAGAATTCGCAGCAAAGCGATCAGCGAGGGAGCCAACCGCATGCCGAACCGGGCGATGCTGCGCGCGGTAGGTTTTACGGACGAGGATTTCAAAAAGCCGATGATCGGCGTGGCCAGCACGTGGAGCGAAGTGACGCCGTGCAACATGCATATCAACGACCTGGCTTTCCGCGCCAAAAAAGGCGTGAAAGACAGCGGCGGCGCGCCGCTCGTCTTCAATACGATCACCGTGTCGGACGGCATCTCGATGGGACACGAAGGCATGCTGTTCTCGCTGCCGAGCCGCGAAGCGATCGCCGATTCGATCGAGATTGTCACCGGAGCGGAGCGCTTCGACGCCTTGGTCGCCGTCGGCGGCTGCGACAAAAATACGCCGGCCTGCCTGATGGCGATGGGACGCTTGAACGTGCCGTCCGTGTACGTCTACGGCGGCACGATTCAACCGGGAATTTTGGACGGCAAAAAAATCGACATCGTCTCCGCGTTCGAAGCGGTCGGCCAGTATCAGGACGGACGCCTGAGCGAAGAAGAGCTCCATAAAGTGGAGTGCAGCGCTTGTCCGGGACCCGGCGCTTGCGGAGGCATGTACACCGCCAATACGATGGCCGCTTCCGCGGAAGCGATGGGAATGAGCCTGCCGGGTTCGTCGTCGACGCCCGCGATTTCGCCAGACAAAGCGGAAGAATGCGAGAAAGCCGGAGCCGCGGTCATCAACTTGCTGGAGAAAGGCATCTATCCGCGCGACATCATGACCAAAGAAGCGTTCGAGAACGCGATCACGGTCGTGATGGCGCTCGGCGGATCGACGAACGCGTTCCTGCATCTGCTGGCGATGGCCCACTCGGTCGAAGTCGATCTGACGCTGGACGATTTCGAACGCATTCGCCTGCAGGTGCCGCATCTGGCCGACTTGAAGCCGAGCGGCGCCCACGTCATGCAGGATCTGAACGATATCGGCGGCGTGCCGGGCGTCATGAAGATGCTGTTGGAACAAGGGCTGCTGCACGGGGACTGCATGACCGTGACCGGGCGGACCCTGGCGGAGAATCTGGCCGACATGCCTTCTCTGCAGGAAGGCCAGGACGTCATTCGTCCGTTCGACCGTCCGCTGAAACCTAACGGCCCCCTGGTCGTGCTCAAAGGCAATCTGGCGCCGGACGGCGCGGTAGCCAAAATGTCGGGCATGAAAAAAACGCGCTTCACGGGTCCGGCCAAAGTGTACGACAGCGAGGACGAAGCCACGGCAGCCATCGAAAGAGACGAGATTCAAAAAGGCGACGTGCTGGTCATCCGCTACTGCGGGCCGAAAGGCGGACCGGGCATGCCGGAAATGCTGTCCGTAACCGCGATGATCGTCGGCCGGGGACTGGGCGGCGAAGTGGCGCTGATGACAGACGGCCGTTTCTCGGGCGGTTCGCACGGCTTCGTCGTCGGCCACGTTTCGCCGGAAGCGCAGGTGGGCGGACCGATCGCGCTGCTGCAAACGGACGACCTGGTGACGTTCGACAGCGAAAGCCGGGAAGTCACGATGGAAGTGGGCGAAGAGGAACTGGCCGCCCGCGCGAAAGCCTGGGTGCAGCCTCCTTACAAAGTGTCTTCGGGCGTGCTCGCCAAATACGCGAGACTGGTATCTTCGGCGTCCAAGGGCGCGGTCACCGATCTGTTCGAAGACTGAGGGGGTTAACGAATGAGCGGGCATCCGGACAGGACGGAAAAAGAAAAAGCGGCCGCGGGGCTGCTCTACGACAACAACAACGATCCGCAGCTCGTCCGCGAGCGCATTTACTGCAAATCGCTCTGCTTCGAGCACAATCAGCTCAATCCGTTGAAGCTCGATGAGCGCGAAGCGATGATCCGCAAGATCGTAGCCAAGGCGGAAGGTTCATTCGTGATCGAACAGCCTTTTTACTGCGACCTGGGTTATCATATCGAGTTCGGACAGAACTTTTATGCCAACCACAATCTGATTATTCTCGATGCGGCCAAAGTCACGTTCGGAGACAATGTCTTTATCGCGCCCAACTGCGGTTTTTATACGGCGGGGCATCCGCTCGATATCGAGCAGCGCAATCAGGGACTGGAATACGCGTATCCGATTACGGTAGAAGACAATGTCTGGATCGGCGGGAATGTCGTGGTGCTGCCCGGCGTGACGATCGGGGCCGGCAGCGTTATCGGAGCAGGCAGCGTGGTCAATCGGAATATTCCGCCGGGCGTGATCGCCGCGGGCAATCCGTGCCGGGTGATCCGCGAGATTACCGGGGAAGACCGCAGCAAGTACAACCGGGTCTGACCGCAAGCCAACCGGACAATCGCCGAAATCGTCTCTTTCCCAACCGTTCAAACGGTTCTTCTGCGGGTTATCTTATAGGGAGAAGACGATCATACGTAGGAAAGAGGAGACATCGCCATGAAAAAAATGCTGAATATGCTGCTCGCGGTCGGAGTGCTGTCGGCTGTGATGGGCTGCGGAGCGGACAACGGAGACGACGGCGACATGGACAACGATACGGAAAACCAAGAGATGAACGATACGAACGACGATAACGACGGTGACGATTGACGGAGGAAGGCAATGAACAGGCAGGAACTGATCGAGCGCTGCCTGGAGTTTCCGGGCGCGTACGAAGATTATCCGTTCGACGAGACCTGGACGGTGATGCGGCACGGCGGCAACAAGAAATCGTTCGCGTTTATTTACGAGCGGGAAGGCCATGCCTGCGCCAATCTCAAGTGCGAGCCGATGCGGGCCGCCATGCTGCGGGATCTGCACGAAGAGATCCGGCCCGGCTATCATATGAACAAAGAACACTGGAATACGGTGATTCTCGACGGCGCGCTGGGCGAAGAAGATATTCTGGACCTGGTACGCCGCAGTTTCGAACTGACCCGGCCGAAGATTTCGAAAAAACGGCAGACTGCGGATTTTTGAAGCGAAAAAAGTATCTTTGCTGCGGCAGGGATACTTTTTTTTATGAAAAGAAATAAAATTAAAAATTAAACACCTGATAAATTCACAATAGTAAATCCAAAACCAAGCAAAACCCAAACCAAATCGAAAAAGCGGCCCCCTGGGTGATATCGGCTTGGTCGCAAGATCTGCATTGTGGATGAAGAATGGGCGGCGGTCAAACAGGGCTTGGAGCTTAAGATGCGGTAATTCGAACTTCGGGACTTAACAATGCTTCATACCAAAAACCCGGCCTTCTATAGAAGGCCGGGTTTTCGTTCTCAACATCTTTTGTTATCAAACGATCGAATTTAAACTCGGGACGCTTAACCTTCTACCGTTCGGCTCTTATCCGCATGCACGATCACGGTCTCGTCCGAACCGCGCTTCACATTCTTGATAAAGAACGACAGCAGCAGACCCACCGCGCCGATGCCGACGATCACCACATAAGCGTCGTTGATCCCGGAGATCTGCGCCTGGACAGCGATCTGCGACGGGTCGGCTCCGCTCTGCATCATGTCGGCCGCATGGCTCTTCGCGCGATCGGACATGACGGTGACAAGCAGCGAGGTGCCGATCGCTCCGGCCACCTGCCGGGTCGTGTTGCTGATCGCCGTGCCGTGGGCGTTCAAGCGGGGAGGCAGCTGATTGAGGCCGGCCGTCTGGAGCGGCATCATCATGAAAGCCATCCCGATCCGGCGGGCGGTGGACATAAGCACCAGATACGTATAGCTGGTCGTATCGGTCAGGTTGATAAACCCAAGCGTCGTGGCAATCACGATCGCCATCCCGATAATCGTCAGCCATTTGGCGCCGAACCGGTCGAACAGGCGTCCGGTGATCGGCATCAGCAGGCCCATGAGCAGCGCGCCCGGCAGCAGCAGCAGGCCGGACTCGATCGCCGTATAGCCGCGTGCGCTTTGCAGGTACAGCGGCAGCAGCATCATGTCCGCATACATAATCATGGTCACGGCGATACTGATGACGATCGTCAGCGAGAACATATTGAACTTGAATGCGCGCAGGTCGAGCAGCGGGGTCTTCATCTTGAGCTGTCTCCACGAGAAAGCGACAAGTCCGACCACGCCGACCGCGATCATGATCAAGACTTCGGCGCTGGACCAGCCGAGGCTGCCCGCACGGCTGAAGCCGTACAGCAGAGCGCCGAAACCGATCGTGGACATGATGACGCTAAGAGCGTCGAACTTGACGTTCACGCGTTCGCCGACATTGCGCAGATAGATGAAGCCGAGCACGATGACAATGACGGCCAGCGGGATCATGGCGTAGAACATCGTTTCCCAGGAATAATGTTCCAGGGTATAGCCGGCAAGCGTCGGTCCGATCGCCGGAGCGACGATAATGGCCAGACCGACAAGGCCCATGGCCGATCCGCGTTTCTCCGGCGGGAACAGCGCCAAGATGACGTTCATCAGCAGCGGCATGATGATGCCGGCGCCGGCCGCCTGGATCAATCGTCCGGTCAGCAGCATCGGGAAATCGCCGGCGAGCGCCGAGACGACCGTGCCGGCGAGGAAGATCATCATCGAAGCCTGGAACAGCTGGCGCGTCGAGAACTTTTGCATCAGATAAGCGGTGATCGGAATCAGCACGCCGTTGACCAGCAGATAGCCGGTTGTCAGCCACTGCGCCGTCGCGGCCGTAATATCGAAATCTTTCATCAGCTCCGGCGTGGCGACACTCATCAGCGTCTGATTTAGGGTCGCCAGGAAGGCGCCCAGAATCATGATGAACATGATCGGTCCTTTTCGGGCCGATCCGGTGTCGATGGTAGGGGTACTGCTCAATTTCTCTCCGTCCTCTCATTTTGGGCTAGACTTTTTTTACAACGTGTCGGATAATCGACATTGCATAAACCAGATTATAATCATGCGAAGACCTTCCTTACAAGCGACACTTTTCACGAAAATGTAAATTAGTTTGCACAAAAGGGACAGAGTGTTGTTTAAAATTCGAATAATATACACAACAAACGAATGTGTAAATAAAAACATATGAAAAGGAAGCGCAACCATGAGCGAACCGAAAGAAAAAAGGACCGACCCCAGAGTGCTGCGCACCCGCCAGCTGCTCAAAGACGCCTTGATCGAACTCATGCAGGAGATGGATGTGGACAAGATTACCGTCAACCGGATCGCGGAGCGGGCGACGATCAACCGGGTGACTTTTTATCTGCATTACAAAGATATCCACGATATGCTGGAGACGATGGCGGACGAGATGGCGCAGGATGTGGAGCGCGTGATGACGCGCACGATCGAACAGCATCGAAACGGCACGAACGAGACGATGCTGCTGGGTCTGCTCGAACATATTGCGGCCAATGCGGATTTCTACAAAGTCGTCTTGGGAGCCGGGAAAACGCCTGTTTTTCATGAGCGTCTCTTGAACGTATTCGTCAGCAAGATCCGAACAGGTATCCAGGAAATGCCGGTCAAGAACAGTCAGGTTCAGCCCGATGTCGCGATCTGGTTCGGTTCCGCCGCCCTGATCGGCACCATCGCAGGCTGGCTGCGCAGCGATATGCCGTATACGCCGTCATTCATGGCCAAGCAGTTCGCCCTGTTGTTCCGCGTCAGCCCCTAACGAAGAGGAGAAATCGAAATGGACTTGAACAAAATCAACTCTTTGACCAAATACCCGAGCATCCTGACCGGGCATTGACCGTTTTTTATCAGGAATCCTATGGCGGCAAGACCAAAGCTTCCAAAAATTATTCCGGCAACAAAACGCAAAACTACCGGGTGTTCGATGTTTTTTCGCTGAACCGGGAAGAACTGGACGCGCTGCTTGCACAGCCCCAGGAGAAAATAGCGCAGTGGCGCGATCACGGGAACCGGCCTTTTTACAATGAGCAGGCCAAGGAAAGAATTGTCGACTCCCTGGACCTGCAGGCGGCTCCGCTGCTGGATACGGTCGACCGCGGCGAATTCCCGGTTTCTTTTGCCGACACGTTTGCTTATTTGAAAGGATTCGAACAGACTGAGGTAGGGATGGAAGTCGCCGGGAAAGCGGAAGGCCTCATCGTTCGGACCGTCGACCGCACCTGGATCCGCAAGATCCGCTTCGAAGACAACGAGCGAACGTTCAGAAAATAATACTTGTGAAAAAAAGTGCTTGGAATCACAAGGTCCTCCGATCCGCCCGCCTATACTGAAGAAGAAAAAGACGACAGACCCTTTATTCATCTTCATATACGGGAGGCACAAATCATGACCACCATGAATCAAACATTTAACGAAGAAACCTGGGTATCGGACATTGTCAGCCAGCAGCCGCGTACGGGCGACCTGTTCCGCGAGCTGCGGATCGACTTCTGCTGCGGCGGCAAAATGCCGATCAAGCAGGCGGCCGAAGAACGGGGACTCGACACCGCGGAAGTTCTGCGCCGGATCGAAGAGATCGGTCGGCAGGTGACCCAACATCAGGAAATGAAGCCGAATTCGCTGGAACCGCAGGAATTGATCGCACATATCCAGCGCAAGTACCATGAGACGCTGCGCCAGGAACTGCCGGCGCTCACGCCTTATGTGACGAAGCTTGCCCGCGTACACGGCGGCCATCGCCCTTATCTGCTGCGGGTGCAGGAGATCTTCTCCCTTCTCAAAAAAGAACTGCTGGAACATACCGAAGACGAAGACCGGAATGTGTTTCCGCTGCTGGCCGCTTATTTCCGGAATCCTTCCGCGGAAACGGCGGAGGCGCTTGCGCCTCACCTCAGCGAGCTGGAAAGCGAACATGAACAGGCGGGCGAACTGCTCAAGGAACTGCGCGAGATCACCGGCGATTTCGTGCCTCCGATGGATGCCTGCGGTACCCATCGCCTGGTACTCAGCCGCCTCGAAGCGCTGGAAAAAGACACATTCGAGCATATCCATATGGAAAACAACATTCTGTTCGATCAGGCGCGCAAAGCGATCTGACACAAATTTCCGTGCGTGGGATCGTGTAGATCGGGGCTGTCTGCTGCAGCTGTCATAAATTGAAAAAGGCTCCGCGAGTTTGCACTCGCCGGAGCCTTTTTGTCATCACGCGGATTTGAAATGAGAACGTCCGTAAAAGTTCATGTCTACCGTTTCGTTTACTTACCGGCTGGCGATGTCAAGTCGATCTTAAGCGCCAGGGCTTCCAGATACACCTTCTCCGCCTCGCTGTCGGCTCCGTCTGCCCGGACATAAGGCTTTATGACGATAAATTGCGATTGGCTCAGATCGGCACCGTAATTGGACGTATAGTTCATCACACCGTTTTCGAGCGAACCTTCTCCGCCTACGACATCGAGCACTTTACCTTGATCATCAACGACTTCGTAGGCGCTGTTCAGCAGAAGTTCTTCCTGCTTGGCGGCCGAAGCCGAAGCATCGCGAAGCGAGAGCGACGTACCGAGCTGCACCGTCGACGCTGTCACGTCGAGCGAATCAATGCTCAGCACGTATTGTTCATCGCTTGTGGACGGTCCGGGATTCAGATGCAGTTCGCGGCCCCCGTTGATTCGCTTGAACGGCACGGTTACGTTCAGCGGCTGCTGGCCAACCAACGAGATCGAGATCTGTCCGTCAAAATGCGTGCCGAGCTTCCGCGCCTGTTCGGTATTCAGCGGCAGATCCATCAGCATGCCGTACGTGTCGCCGTTTTTGTGTTCCGGGTTACTGTAGAAGACACCGTCCAGCTTGCCGATTCCTTCAAGACTTACATTCACCGTCTGCATGTTTTCTTCTAGTTTTCTTGCGCTCGGGATGCCCGGCACCGTCAGATCGACGGCAAACGCAAGCCGAGTTCCGTCGAAGATCGTTTCGCGTACGTTTAGACGAACGCCGTCGGCTGTGGTCGCAGCCGCATCGACAAACGAGCCCTGACTGCGTTCGCCCGCCGTACGCAGGCCCGCATCGCCCTCCATTTTGCTGAAGAGACTGCCAATCACGGGAATATCGCGGATCGTATCGGCCATGGCCGGCGAGACGAAGCCGGAAGCGAACAGCCCGGTAGATAAAGCGATGACCGAAGCGGCGGCTACAGCGGTGCGGCGAAGAAGAGAGAAACGGTGTTTCGTGCGCAAGATCGCCCGGACACCAGGACTTTCAATTTCGGCGGAACCGTCAGGCGTCGCAGGAGAATCGGGCAGCGAAGCGTAGACGTGATCCAGCCGGGAACGGACAAGCGGGGAAATCGGCATAGGGACCCGGCCGGCGCGGTTCAATTCGGCCTCCAGCTGCTGCTCGGTGTTAGACGGATTCATAATGCATACTCCCTTTCGGATTCGATTTGAATTTTTGCATCAAAGCTGCGCGTGCCCGCATCAGTCTCGTCTTGACCGCGCTTTCCGTCAATTCCAGCGTCTGTGCGGTCTGTGCCACACTCAAGTCTTCAAAATAATGCAGGATGACGACCGTGCGCTGCTTTTCTTCCAGCCGGTCGACCGCATCGCGCAGATCTACCCGGTCATAGTCGTTGGCAGAGGAAGCGGTGATCGGGAAGTCGGCGACCGAGACTGTCCTTTTCCGGCCTCTCAACAGGGTATTGCATTCGTTGATCAGGATGCGGAACATCCAGGTTCTGAAATAGTTCGGCTCCCGCAGGGAGGAGATCGACCGATAGGCTTTCAGGACCGTTTCCTGCATGGCGTCCGCGACGTCTTCGTTTTTTCTCAGCATGGACCAGGCCATATGATGCAGCGCTTCTTCATTCTGCCGCATCAGGGTGACAAAAGCGTCCCGGTCCCCGTCTCTCGCTCGCCGAATCAACTCTTCGTTTTCCAAACGGCATCGTTCCTTTCCAAGCTTTCTTTATCTTTTTTGTAAGTGAAGATAGACATTAGATGGGCGAGCCGGCCATTCGGTTACATCGGATAGCAAATAGACGCGGCAGAAAAGGAGGGTCCCGGCAAATAAAGCGGAAGATAAGCGGAAAAGGCAAAAGAAAAGTACAAAAAAACGCGGTTCTTTCGCTGCTTGGCGAAGAACCGCGTTTCGTGAAAGAGGAATGAGGCGGGGATAAAAAAGAAGCGGGGATTACACGCTGCGCACGAGCATCGATTTGTGGTGCGAGAACGTCTCGAAGCTCTGGCGGCCGTGATACGAACCCATGCCGCTTGCGCCGACGCCGCCGAAAGGCAGCTCATGCGAACTCATATGCAGCAGCGTCTCGTTCACGCAGCCGCCGCCGAAGGAGACCGTATTCAGCACGAGATCCTGTACGTCTTGATCCCGGGTGAACAGGTACAGCGCAAGCGGTTTCGGACGGTCGACGATCTCCTCCAGCACGGGAGCAAGGTCGGTATAGGTCATCACCGGCAGGATTGGACCAAAGATTTCTTCCTGCATCACCGGAGAGTTCCAGTCGATCCCGTGCAGCAGCGTAGGTTCGATCAGGCGCTGCTCGCGCACGGTCCGTCCGCCGATCAGCGCTTCGCCGTCAGTCAGGAAAAGGCTGAGCCGGTCGAAATTGCGTTCGTTGACGATATGCGGGAAGTCCGGATTCTGCGTCACGTCTTCGCCGTATTTGTCCGCGATCTCAAGCTTGATTCCGCGCAGCAGTTCTTCCCGGACGTCTTCGTGTACCAGCAGATAATCCGGTGCAACGCACGTCTGGCCCGCGTTCAGGAACTTGCCGCGAACGAGGCTTTGGGCCGCGCGCTGCAAATTGGCGTCTTTGTGCACGATCGCCGGGCTTTTGCCGCCCAGTTCAAGCGTGGTCGGCGTCAGATGTTCGGCGGCGGCGCGCATGACGACTTTTCCGACCGGCGTACTGCCGGTGAAGAAGATATAGTCGAATTGCTCGTGCAGCAGCTCCGTGCTTGTCTCGACTTCGCCTTCCATCGCGGCGATGTACTCGACAGGGAAGCAGTCGCGAATCAGCTCGGCGCTCACTTTCGAGACGGACGGCGTCAGCTCGGACGGCTTGAGCACCGCACAGTTGCCCGCGGAGATCGCTCCGACCAGCGGGGAGAAAGCGAGCTGGAACGGATAGTTCCATGGGGCAATCACAAGGGTGACGCCGTAAGGTTCGGGATGGATCGTGCTGGTGCCGCCGACGATTTGTTCCGAAGTCGGGACGACACGCGGAGCGGCCCACTGTTCCAGATTGGCAAGCGTATAATCCAGTTCGCCGAGGACCAGACGGATCTCCGAGCTGAAGCCTTCGGCTTCCGATTTGTTCAGATCGGCGCGCAGCGCGGCCAAAATGCGTGGCTGATACTCTTCGATCCCCCGGCGCAGGCGCTTGAGCGCCTCGATGCGGTAAGCGACGCTTTTCGTTTGACCCGTGCGGAAAAAGCGGCGCTGCCGCAAAACGAGATCGTGGGCGGTCATAGTCGATGGTGTCATAAGAAAGTCTCCTGTTCATTTATATTTTAAAACATTAAATTGCTATCAACTCATAGTTAGAGTATAGACGGTAACCCATTGTGCTACAATAGCCATCAGTTGCACGGTTGAGGCTTATGCCTCGTTTTCGACTAAATTGGGGTATAAGGAAAAGGAATTCGAATAAACGGATAAAGAAGGGAATCGGAATGCCAACAAATGCCGAGAAAGAAAGCGGGCGGCTTGATCCGAGAGTGGTGCGCACGAGAAAGCTGCTGCGGGAAGCGTTCCTACTGCTGCTGAAAGAAAAGCCGTACGACCGAATCACGATCGCCGACATCACGCAGCACGCGACCGTGAACCGCAAAACATTTTATCTGCATTACGAGACGAAGGACCATCTGCTCCAAAGCGTGACGGACGATATTCTGGACGATTTGTTCGGCGAAGCAAGCGAGGCGCAGCTAGGCGATCTGTCGATCGACGAACAGCAGGCGTATATTGCCGGCCGAATATTTACGTATGTGAAAAAGCATCAGACCTTCTTCGAAGTCATGTTTGAACGCAAAGCAATGACGGACTTCGTGCAGTACATGAAGCGGTATTTCGCAAGGTTTTACGAGGAAAAGTTCGCGAACCTTGACGAAAGCCGCCTGCCGGTACAAAAAGACGTCATCGCCAGCTATATCGGCTCGGCCTATGTCGGTGTAATCCACGGTTGGCTGAACGACGGCATGCGCCAGACGCCGGAAGAGATGACGCGGCAGATGATTCTGCTGAATCTTCAAGGGCCGATTCAAACAGTGAAAAATTCACATTAGAAACTAAAAAGATGAAAATCATAATAATGAATTCGAGCAGATATTGACACGGGATGATATTTGGAAACAAGTCGAAGAAAACTTCGCAAAGCCTAAACCTGAGAGTTCTACAGAAGAAGATTGGCAGACGTTCAAAGAACAATATCTTGAAGGCCTTGAATCGGCTTGTTCCAAAGGAGAAGATCTGGCTGTTATCGAATACGAAGCGGAAGACAATATCCAGCTGCATTTTTTGGCGAAAGATTATTTGGATGCACAACCTCGGGCTTGGACCGGCGGCTTAGGATTTTCCGTTTTTTATAAAACCGAACGCGGGTTGGGACACAACGGATTAAAACGCCGAGTAGAGACCATTGGTTGGGTAGACAAAACATTTAGCGGGAGTTTTGTTGTCGAACTGCTATCTTATTCCTTGGAGCTGCCGGAACTAACCATCAAGCTTTAAGCTGAAAACTTAGAAAATAAGCCGCCTCTCCGGTATCGCAGCCTTGTTGAGGAAGCAGCGAGGGAGGGTGCGGCGTCATTTTATTTATCCAAGGAGGTTCTTATGCAGCTAAAAGAACTGAAAGATACGATGCTGGTCCCCGACCGCGAAGTCCTGCTCAACCGTCTGGTTAAAATCAACCATACCGATGTTCTGCTGATTTCCATCACCTTGGAGCAGCAGACCCATAAACTGTGGACGCTGCGCAAACTGCCGGAACGTTCGCCGGGCCCGGACGAAGAAGAAAGCGTTTACGAATCCGAAGAAACCTTTTCCAATCGTGAACTCATGCAGCGACATCTGAGAGAAGATACGGTTCTTGACAATCAACAAGAATTTATCTCCCGGATGATTATTCAAGGCCAATCGATGACTTTCCATTCGTCGGAGTCGACTTACGGTATGGAACAGAACCCTACCTTCTATATGCGGCTGCAGCATTTCATCGAAAACGGAATGGAACTCGCCGGTTTTGAAGAAGTGGAGTTGGAGCGTTTATCTTTGACTTGTTATGAGCAGGAAAGTTCCGAACCGTTTCCGGATCTCGACTTGGATCAAGAGCTGGATATTGCCTTAAAGTTTGATCGTACATTTTGCGCGATTCCTGTACATACCGATCCGATCGTGGTGGAATTCGGAGATTCGCAAAACGAAACCAAATATTCGTTTCACGATCCTTTTTGCCAAAAAAAACGCTTCTTTTATGTTAACGCATGGACACGCTACGATATATGGGAAGAAACCCAAAAGACATTCGAAAATCCGGCCTCGGAAGGCTTTACGGCAGAAGAATGGCAGCGGTTCAAGGAGCAGCGTATGGAGGTTAACAAGTCGGTCTGTTCGAAAGATCAGGTCCTGGCACTTGTCCAATACGAATCGGAAGATAATATTCAGTTGAATTTTTATGCCCAAACCTATTTGGACGCCAAACCGTTACCTTCGTCCGGTATGAGCAGTACGTCTTTGTTTTTTGCATCGGATCATGAATTTGGACCCCATGGATTGAAAACTCGAGTAGACTCGGTTGGTCCGGTAGACCGGACGTTTGAAGGGACGATTGTGGTCGAACTGATGTCTTACTACGCAGAGCTGCCGGAAAAAACAATTAAAATATAAATAAGCCCTATACATAAAGGCTAAGAACACCCCTGGGCGTGGTCCATAACGAAGAACTGCGTATTCAGCACGGACTCACGCTTGAAACGATCAAAGCCCTTATCCTCGACTTCGATCCGGACGTAATCTGCGGGGAAGTGCTGCCGGCGAGTTGGGACAAATACAGGCAGAATTCGCTCGATCGGGGATATTGGGGAGAACCGCCAAGCGAGTATTATGAATTGATCTTCCCGCTGTGCGAAGAAAAGGGGTATGCCTTTGAGCCGATCGACTGGGTGGAACTCGATGTATGGAACGATTTCGACTATATGCGGCATTACTCGGGGGAAGCCCGTATCAAGCTTGAAGCGAAGTCGGACGAGTGGTGGGAGAAGCAGCTTGCAGCGGCAGGGAAAGGGGAGATCGCGTTTAACTGCGAAGCTTTTGACGAAACGACGCGGCTTAAATATCAATGGTTGGAGCGGCTGGATGCCGAAGCGCATGCGTTTCGTTGGACGGGGAGGCATATCATTATGATGCAGCGGATCAAGAATGCGATCAAGCGGCATCCGGGCAAGAAAATGCTGTGCATCGTCGGAGCCGATCATAATCACGTGTTGAACGAAGAACTGAGGAAGATGGAACAGCTGGAACTTTTCTATCCAATAAAATAATTATTTAAGGTAATGAAAAATTCACAATAATAAAACCAAATTCAAAAACAGAAAAAATAAAAAGAAAAACTGCCAATACTCAAATCCTATTCCAACCCGCCTTAATGCGCTTTTTTACTTGATATCTTTGCAGCATTCCTTTATCTTGCGATTTCGGACCTGCTTCTTAACCGTTAAGCTTCCAGAAACATTTTCATATCGTCTTCGACATTCGTTATACCGCCGATCCCGAAGTTGTCGATCAACACATGAGCTATATTCGTTTGCGAACGCGAATTCCGTAACAAACACGGCAGACGGAACGTTTACGTTCACATAGAAACCAATCGATCTCGGCTTGGAATGGGGGAAGCGGCGTGACACTATACGGAAAATTGTTGGACATACAGGGAGAACTCAGGGAGGTTACGGCATGGGCGGATTTATATCAATCGCAGACGTATGAAGGCAGTCGGGATGCGGCCCGCCAAGCGTATCGCGATTTCGCGCAGTGGCTGGAACGTTTTACAAGGCCGCAGCTGATTCTGATTCATGCCTGCGGACAAATTGGAGATACCGCTATGGGAAAAAGGTTCGACAGCGAAGTGACAGGCCACTATGATTCTCTTCCGTACCCGCTTCCCCTATACGAATCGGCGGAACGAATGCTTGAACGCTACGCTAGATTCACAGCTTTTTGGACACGGGATAAGCTCTACGGATATCTGTGCCGCCATACGTCGTCCAAGAGCGTGCTGGAAGTCGGCATCGGGATTCTGCATAAAGCGCACAGTGAGCGATCCGCTCCTTCCGCCCGGCCGTTCGAAATGGAACCCGACCCGGTGCGCCAGGCGCTGAACGCCGAGGAACCTCCCGAATTCGCAAATGTGCCTACGCTTATCGTAAGTATGGACAACAGCGACTCCGTCTATACCTATTACGAATTCAGGGAAGACGCGGCCTTATGCATCGAATGGCTGCAAACCCGCTTTTACGACTGGATGTATGGGCAAAAAGGGATCCATCCGTTTCGCTGGCATATGGAACACTTCCATAACGGCAGACGAACATTCGAAGGATGGGGGTATATGCACGGTCCCGACGACTTTGTGGATTGGATCAACACCTACGTATACGGGGAACCTGTAGGCCGGGCACTGCCGTTCTGTCCGCTTGCCCCGCCAATCCCGAAACTCTCTTTCTGATCCTTTCCTCTCTATCAACACTCAAACCTCGTGCGTACAATCACAAACCCCTGCCAGAAATCGCGCAGCAAAAAAGCCAAAGTCTCCATCATGGAGACTTTGGCTTTTTGTCGTTCAAGCAAATCGGGCAAAAGGTCTAACTCGCAAATAGCTTCAGCTCACCGCCAGACGCGAATGCCGGCGATACCACAACGCACACAGGATCGCGACGAATGCGGCGACCGACAATCCCCAATAGATATTGGCATAGGCGGTTCCGAGCGGCAGCGTATGCTGCCATTCCAGCGCGGTTGTGGCCATCGCGACGCTGAACGCTCCGCTGAAGAACTGCAGCAGCTGGAACAAGCCCATCCCGGAGCCGATGAACGATTCCGGCAGTACGCGCGACAGTTCGTTCGACAGACTGCTGGACAGTGCGGCGAACGACAGGCTCAAGATCATATAGGTCAGCATGGCGGCAACCCAGGAGTGGCCGATAAACAGCGCGAACAGCAGGGTCGAGAGCAGAAGCATGACCGGACCGAGACGCAGAATGCCGTGGTTGCCGTGGCGGTCGATCACCCGACCGATTTTGCGGGACGCAATGATGGCCAGCAGCGAACCCGGGAAAATGACCAATCCGGCATAACCGGCCGTGAACTCGAAGTTCTTGGTCAGAATCTGCGGAAGCAGGAACAGCGTTGCGAAGTTGCAGATATAAGCGGTCATGCCGGCCAGAACGAGCAGCATGTAGCGGCGGTTCGCAAACAGCGACGGCAGCACGAACGGATCCGGTGTCTTGCGGATCCGCAGCACGAACAGCACAAGGGAGATCAGTCCGATCGTCAATACGATCCAGGCGCGGCCGGTCAGGAACAGAAGCAGGCAGGTGATTCCGACAGCCAGCAGAACGCCGCCAAGCGCATCGAACGATCCGCGCTGAGGCAGTTCTTTGGGCAGCAGCCAGGCGAAGAACGGAACCAACAGCAGCACCGCGGCCGTAATCGCGAACAGCCAATGCCAGCTGAGGTTCTCGACGATCAGTCCGCCGACCACAGGGCCAAGTCCGAGTCCGAGCGAGACGGCCGACATAATGGTAGCCATTGCGCCGCCCCGGCGCTTAAGCGGAATATACCGGGTGAAGAGCACCATGGACAGCGAGACGGCTCCGCCCGCTCCTGCGGCCTGAACGATCCGGCACAGCAGCAGCACGATGAAGCTCTGGCTGAAGAATCCGACGACGCCGGCAAGACCCAGGGCGATCAATCCGGTAATCAGCAGTCTCCGCAGCGGTACGAAGTCCGACAAGCGGCTGAACGTAATCGACGAGATCGCGAACATAATCGAGTAGCCGGTTACGATCCAGGAAGCCGATGTGCCGGAAATACCGAAGTCCGCCGTAACATCGGGCAGTGCCATATTGAACATGGCCGTATTCATGATAACCAGAATAATGGCAATGCTGAACATCAGGATGGTTAGGCCTTCACGGGCCAGAACGGGATGATTCGAATCCTGGGATAGACCGTCGGCAGGAAGATTTGCGGGTGGGTTCACGGTGATTGCTCCTTTTTCTATAGTTCGGTCATAAACGAACAATTGAAGTATAGCAGGCGATCCTGTAAAGTACAATTGAAACTTCATTCGTCAATTGAACGCCCGTAAGGAGGGATAGGCATGAAACTTCTTCATCATCCGGACCGCAAAGACATCCGGCTTCCGTCTGTACTCTATGCACTGAGCGACCCCGTTCGGCTGCATATGGTCGCGCAAATCTATAACAGCGGCGAAGAACAGGCCTGCAAATGCTTTGACGTGCCGATTGCCAAATCGACCTTGTCCCAGCATGCCAGAGCCCTGCGGGAAGCCGGCATTACCCATACCCGTGCACAAGGAACGCAGCGTCTTCTTTCTCTGCGGACCGAAGACTTGAACGCCCGATTCCCGGGACTCCTTGATACGGTCATGAATGCGTATCGCAAAGATCAACAGGAAGCAAACCTCCGCACCGATCCCCCGCTCGAAGAAACGCAGCAGGGATAGGATAGACAAACGTAAGCGTTATCATAGCCTACGTTACACATAAACGGTCCGTACCCCGATCAAATGGATCCGCCATAACGCGACATCAAAAAACCGAAACTGCCCGATAGAGGCGGTTTCGGTTTTTTTGACAAGCGGCGATCATCAACTTCCCCTTTGGAGGCGTGCTCCTTTTATGCGCTTGAGCGACACTGCGATCAGATAGCGGCTGTTCGCGTCCAAAACGGCATAGTCGAAGCAGCGGCCCCGGCTTTATCATTTTGTTTACCGGGAATGAGTCAACCCCAATCCTCTCGGTTAAGGCGTTTACACACACCGAAAAAAAATCGAACGCAGATTCCGCAGCATAGAGATCAAGAGAGAGGGCGAGAATATGGCAGTTAAACTCACAATCTGGGGCGATAAAGTTCCCTACAACACCGGAGGCAGCAAATTCGACGAACTGGAACTCAAGAACCGTCATCCGTCCCTGCTGCTGTCCGGCCTCAAAGCGCTTGCCGTCATGAAAAAAAGCGAATACAGCAGCAAACGCCGGCATTGGATCCACGAAGCGACCTATGCGGCCGAGATTCGGCACGGGGAAGGATCCGAGACCTATGACGACCAGCCTTATCTGGTGCCTTATCTGAAACCGGGCAGCGATCGCGCCATCATCGTCGTACCCGGCGGCGGCTACATGGCCAAATCTTCCAAACACGAAGGCGAAGGCATTGCCAGATCGCTCAATGAAGCCGGCATTTCCGCGTTTGTATTGGAATACCGGCTTAATCCTTACAAAGCGCCGGTGCCTTTCCTCGATTTGCAGCGCGCCGTGCGTTTCGTCCGGTACCATGCCCAGCGGTACGGAATCGATCCCGGCAAGATCGGGGCGATCGGCTTTTCGGCAGGCGGACATATGGTAGGCGCGCTCGTTACCCTGCTGCGCGGGTCTTCCATGGTCTGCGAAGATTACCGCGAAGATCCGATCGATCGGATCGACGACAGCCTAACTCTGGCCGGGCTGATCTATCCGCTGATTTCCTGTACGGATCTCCCATCGATTGCCGTCTCCCTGCTTCACCGGGAAGAAGCGGAAGATCCCGATGAACGGGCAAATCTGCTCAACTATTATTCGCTGACCCAGCATGTACGGGAAGGCGATCCTCCCCAGTTTCTCTGCTACGGGGACAAAGATCATCTGCTCGGTACCCGGGGAGTAAAAAACTATACACATGCGCTCGAACAACGGGGGATTGACCACAAAGTCGTGGTGCTCGAAGGCGCGGATCACGGATTCGGAGACTGCGAGCAAACCACGCTGATCGATAAAGTGATAAGCCCCAAGAAATACGCTTATTGGAAAAAAGAATTCACGGATTGGGCAAACGGGATTTTCGACCGTTCCCGCTCTTACCCGTCCAAGCGAGCGTAATCGCGAGCAGCAGCAGAATAAATCCCAGCCGGCCCAGACCTTCATGCGTAAAGGTACCGCCCATGAGGACAGCGAGCAGCAGCGAAGACAGAATCGTTCCCAGATACCGGGACGTGTTAAACAGCCCGGAAGCCACGCCCGCAATCTCTACCGGTGAATGTTCGAACAAGGCGGCCTGCATGGCAACCCCGTTCAATCCGTTGGCGAGACCGAAAGCAGCCAGAATCGGGATGAAAGCAAACAAAGAAGAGTAAGGCCCGATTCCAAGCAGGCCCAAAGAACCGAGCGCCATTAGGAGAGCGGAAGCGCGAATCACCGGGCGCGAACCGAAACGGTCTACCCAGCGTCCGGCAAAAGGAGCGGCGAGCAGCGAACACAAACCCAGGCTGAGCATCAGCCATCCCGTAAGGAGTTCGTTCACTCCCCTAACCTGCTGTAAATAGGAAGGCAGCCCGAAGAAGATCGAGTAAAACAAAATATTGACGCCTACAAATTCAAGGTTCACACGAATAAGCTCCGGATACCGGGCAAAAATCCGAACCGGAATAAAAGGGGACGTGTGCCGCCATTCGTGCCGAACCAGAAAAACCAATAGTCCGATACCCGCCAGACCCAAACCGGCAGAGCCCGGGTATATTCGTCCGGAAGACGCAGACGTCAGCAGTCCCAGCATCAGCGTCGTCAAGCCGGACAGAAACAGCAGGATCCCGAACGGATCGATCCGTTTCATCCATGCCCGCCGCAGCGGATGTGCATCCGGTTTCGCCTGCGGCGCATCTTGGGGCAGCACCCGCCAGGCGAGCAGAAGAGCGGCCCCGGCGACAGGAACGTTTACCATAAAGACCGCCCGCCAATCCCAAACATGGATCAACAGCCCTCCGGCAAAAGGTCCGATCGCGGCGGCTCCCGACAGGAAGACCGACAAGACCGCCAAAGCCGAGCCTTGTTTCTCCGTAATATGAACGCGGACGATGGCCATCCCGACCGCAATCATCATGCTGGTTCCGATCGACTGCAGGATACGCAGGCCGATCAGCCAAGCGAAGTCCGGCGATAGGGCGGCCGCAAACGAAGCGATAACCGATACGGCCAATCCGATCAGGAAAATCCGGCGCCGCCCTACCCAATCGCTGATTTTGCCCATGATAGGCTGAGCAGCCGCACTGGACAAGTAAAAAGCAAAAATAATCCACGAGACCGTCGTGAAATCAAGACCGAAAGTCTGCTGAATCGACGGAATTGCTACCGATACCATCGAAGAATTCAGCGGATTCAGCATTACGCCAAGTCCTACGGCAATCAGCAGCACCCAACTGCGTGCACTCATGTTCATAGCCCCTTTCCGATCAAGCCGGTTTCCCCCGACCGATCTGATTAGAGCGTACCGTGAATCGTTCATGTATTCCAACGCCTTTTATGCTATGATTTCATGGACGGGGAGGAATGAATAATGGAACTGCTGCAGCTGCAGTACCTGATGACCGTAGCCCGCTTGGAACATATGACCGAAGCGGCGCATGCCCTGCATGTTACCCAGTCTTCGCTGAGCAAAACGATCCGGCGTCTGGAAGAAGATCTCGGCGTGCCGCTGTTCGACCGTACCGGTCGCCGTCTTCGTTTGAACGAGTCCGGAAAGATATTCGTGAGACGAGCGGAAAAAGCGTTGTTCGAACTGGAGCAGGGCCGGCGGGAAGTTCAAGATTTGTCCGATCGGGCGGAAGAGACGGTGAAGCTTGCCGTCACGGCCGGAAGTCGGCTGCCGGCTATTCTGAGCGAATTCCGCAAGCGCAGACCGGGCGCGAAGTTCCATGTGCAGATGCAGACAACGCGGGAAATGCAGGAATCGCTGCAGCGAAACGAAGTCGATTTTGCGCTGTCTTCGCCTCCCGTGCAGGGAGTAGGGATCGGCTGCCGCATTGTGCATCGGGATCCGTTGATCCTGGCCGTACCCGAAAGCCATCGTCTGGCCGACCGCGCAAGTATCGAACTTGTTCAGCTGCAGGGCGAATCTTTGGTCGGCGTCAAAAAAGGCTACGGAACGCGGGATCTGGTGGATCAAGTCTGTCGTTCCAAAGGAATGTCGCTCGATTATGTCTATGAAGGAGACGAACCGACCCGGCTGCTCGCGTTGGTCGAAGCGGGAATCGGTCTGGCGATCCTTCCCGAAACGGCACGCGGCAGGCACGAATCGGTGTGTTATCTCCGTCTGGAAGAAGCGGACTTGTCTCGGGAAATTGCGCTGCTGTGGACAGAAGGACGCTACCATTCCCAAGCCGCAGAGCAGTTTCGTGCGGTTGTGCTGGAGCATTTCGAGAAGATGGCGGAGGAACGTTGAGCGGCGCCCGGTCAGAAGAAGGCCGCAGGCCGCCTGCGAGACTCTGCAAATAGGCCCGCTACCGCTTCAGGCGGTAGCGGGCCTATTGATCGTTCACTCCTCGGATTGGGGTAAAAGTCTCTTCTTTTTCATTATAGAAAAACCGGCGCAGAGAATCGTGATTTCAATCACAAAGTTCGAACAACCACCGAATCGTCATCAACGCTGCAAAGCCGGAAGTTTTACGATATTTTCGGAACCGACTGCGGCGTACGGTTTTCTGTCGTAACCAGATCCATGATCTTGGTGGCGGCCACCAACATGATGACCGTGAACAGCAGCTTCTCCGCGCCGATGATGAAGACCGAAGAGGCGGCCACGACCGCATCGCACAGCAGCAGCGCGTAACTGATCTTCCAGCCCCAGAATTTGTGCATCAATTTTGCGAGGATGACGGTTCCGGCCGTCGTTCCGTCCGCCCGGATAACCAGTCCGATTCCCAGTCCGATCAAGGCCCCGCCGAACAGCGCATTGATCATCAGATCCTCCGCCACCGGCGGCCACCCTTCGGTCAGATGCAAAAACAACGAGTGAAAAGCGACGGCGGCCAGCGTATAACCCACGGTCTTGCGCGGCAGCAGCCGGTACCCGATCGCAAGAAGCGCCGTATTGAGGATCAGACTTGTCCAACCCGGCGGCCACTGGAGCAGATAATACAAAATGATCGTAACGCCGACCACGCCGCCTTCCCCTAATCCTTGAGGAATAACGAAGAGGTTGATCCCCAGAGCAAAAGCGAAAGCTCCCAGCGCGATCACCGATAAATCCCATCCTACTTTTCTCAACCCGAACCCCTTCTTTCCCTTATTCCTGTGCAGCTCTCTGCGATTCCCCCATTAAAACACGGGATTTCCGCTCGGCTCAAGAACTTGGACTACCAAGATAATGGGCTGCCTTGTTAGCAAGCTAAAGGAAGGCATACGCCAACCGGCAAAAGAACGGTTAAAAGCGGCCGCAGACGGGTAAAGGAAACTACTTGACAGACATGTGTTACAATTAATAAAGGAACAGACAAAAGGAGAGATTTTATTATGGAAATGGTCGGTCAAGAGGTCGAACACGCGCTTTACGGACAGGGACGAATCGTACAGAACGAAGACAACCGGATCGAGGTCAATTTCCCCGGTACGGACGAGAGTAAAAAGTTTATGTATCCCGAAGCCTTCGAGAAATTCCTGAGCATGTCGAACCCCGAGAGCCAGAAGCGGGTACTCAAAGACGTCGAAGCCATGCAGCAGGAGCGTCTTGCGAAAAAGGAACGGGTAGAGCTCGAAGAGCAGCAGCGCCAGGAAGAACGGGCCGCCGCCAAAACGAAAAAACCCGCTGCCCGCAAACCGGCCGCCAAGAAGGCTCCGGCGAAAAGCAAAAAGGCCGAGTCCGAGACTCCGGCAACCTAAAACGCAAAAGTTTCAGACTTTACATGTATACTTGACCAATCGGTCAATTACTGGTAGAGTGTCGATATGAGCAGACCAAGACAATTTGATGCCGATGCGGCGCTTCACCAGTGTATGGAGGTTTTCCGGGAAAAAGGATACCATGGAACGTCTTACGACGATCTGACACGCACGACCCAGGTGAAAAAACAGAGCTTATATGGCGTATTCAAAAGCAAAAAAGAATTATTTCTTCAATCCCTGAAGCTGTACCGGGAACAAACGCTGGAACTTCTGGAAGAACGGATTGCCGCCGAGGCTTCGCCTCTGCGGCAGTTGGAAGCGATCTGCGATGCGGCCTTGTTCCCGGATGCGGAATCGGTGAGCAGAGGATGCCTCATTATCAACTCGGCACTCGAATTCGGAGGCGAAGACGAAGACATCAACCGGGAGATCGAGTGGATGTCCAGCCGGATGCAGCAGCTGGTCGAACAGACGATCCGAAGCGGACAGGAGCAGGGAATCTTTACCGCGCGCCTGGGCAGCCGGGAGTTGGCCATCCACCTTAACAACGCGATCAGCGGAGCGAAGGTGATGGAGAAGTCCGGCAGTTCCCGGGAAGAGATTGGCGGCGTCCTGCGCACGGCAGTCGCGTTAATGCAGGTATGACGTTTGAAAAATCGGTTTCTTCGCAAAGGCATGTACACAAACGCATCGACTTTTTCGAATAAGCGAGTTTCTTCGGCGCACAGATCCCGTTTTGGGTTTACATGCAGCGGTCCGGCGTCGAAGATGAAGTCGATTTGTCATTTGCGTATATGTCTTAGAAGCGGCCGTTTTTTTTGAATACTTATTGACCATTCAGTCAATAAGTATGGCTTAACCCCCACCCCACTTTTCAGGAGGCGATTGTTATGACCCACCCGCAATCCGCAAGATCTGTCCAAGCTTTGTTCCAACCTTTTGATGCCGGAAGTTTATCGTTGTCCAACCGGGTCGTTATGGCTCCGATGACGCGCCAATTCTCGCCGGAAGGCGTACCGGGTTCGAACGTAGCCGCGTATTATCGCCATAGAGCGGAGAACAGCGTCGGTCTCATCGTCACGGAAGGAACGGTTATCGACCATCCGGACGCTTCCAATCAGCAGAACGTTCCGCATCTGTACGGCGAAGCGGCACTGGCCGGCTGGAAACACGCCGTTGACGAAGTCCATGCGGCGGGCGGCAAAATCATTCCGCAAATCTGGCATATGGGCGCCCGCGGCCAGGTGAACGATTATACGGAGCAGGAAGTGGCGGAGCTGGTTCGACAGTTCGCCGCTTCGGCTGCAGCCGCCAAGCAAGCCGGATTTGACGGGATCGAGCTGCACGGTGCGCACGAGTACCTGATCGACCAATTTTTCTGGGCCCAAACGAATACCCGTACCGACCGTTACGGCGGCGACTTGGTGAAACGCACCCGCTTTGCGGTTGAAGTGATCGAAGCCTGCCGGGAAGCGGTCGGCAGCGACTTCCCGATTGTCTTCCGCTTCTCGCAGTGGAAAGGCAGCGATTATAAAGCGAAGCTTGCCCAGACGCCGGAAGAGCTGGAACGTTTCCTGAAACCGCTGAGCGAAGCGGGCGTCGACATCTTCCACTGCTCCACGCGCCGCTTCTGGGAACCGGAATTCGAAGGCTCCGATCTGAATCTGGCCGGATGGACGAAGAAGCTGAGCGGCAAACCGACGATTACGGTCGGCTCCGTCGGATTGGACGGCGAATTCACAAGCCTGTTCTCCGAAGGCAAAGGCGCCGGCGTAAGCGGCATCGACGATCTGCTCGAACGGCTGGATCGCGGCGAATTCGATCTGGTCGCGATCGGCCGCGCTTTGCTGGCCGATCCGGCTTGGGCGAGCAAAGTCGAAGAAGGACGCTTGAACGAACTGGTCGCATTCTCGCCGGAAGCTGTGCGGACACTGAACTGATTGTTCCCCGCTTCCGCTTCATTGAACGGGACACCGCTCCGTGATACGATCAAACCACATCGGGCATGGCGGGGAAGAAGCGTCTGCGCCCCAGTACATCGGATCACGGAGGAGGAACGGATATTGAATACGGGAAAAGAGAGATTGAACCGGATGCGAGAGGCCGGCGCTTCCCAGGAAGAGGCTTTTGCGCTGTTCGATACCTTGGAACCGATAGATTCTGAAGGCATGTGGGATTTGTGGAAAGGTTCGGAGATCGTTTCCGGACATCCGCTCGAAGGCCTTCTGACCGTATCGGGCTGGTACGGCAAACAGTTCGAGAACGCCGAACATGTCCATCCGTTGGTTTTTCAAAAAAAGAACGGCGAACTGTATGCGGTCAACCCGCGGTGGATTCCCATGAATCTGCCGTTCGACAAAATTCCACGCAGTCCGATCCGCCCGGCGATGGCGCTTGCGCGTCCGATGCTTCGCACGCGCAGGAGTGCCGCAAGGCTGCGCCAGATCGAATATCGCGGCAAAGTCAGTGCGGCAATGGTCTACGACCATAAAGACATTATCGATATGTTTCGAAAAGTGGACCCCGATACGCTGTTTGCGGTCATGGACATCAAGACGATAGACAGCGGCAAAAGCTATTTTTTCGTGCTGGAACGCATGAAAGGGAAGAGATTCCGCCCGTAATTCGGCAGCGCCCAAAGAAGCCGGCGACATCCGCGTTTGGCTTCTTTTTATAATTAAATAAAAAAACCCCGTACAAGGATTGCATTTAAGCAAACGATAGGTTATAGTAAGGGTATAGCAAATGACAACGCAATCGGAACTCACCTATTTCAGAGGGTTAGGATTCGCTAGAGTAATAACCTTGTGAAATATGTGATTTTTAATTTTATCGGATTATTTCTGAATAAACTAAGTCATGTAAAATTTAATTTTTGGAGGTACCTCACATGCAAACAGGTACAGTTAAATGGTTCAACGCGGATAAAGGATTTGGCTTCATCGAAATCGAAGGCGGCAACGACGTGTTCGTTCACTTCTCCGCTATTCAAGACGAAGGTTTCAAAACATTGGACGAAGGACAACGCGTAGAATTCAACGTTGTTCAAGGCAGCCGTGGACCACAAGCGGAAAACGTTGTAAAACTGTAATTCCGTTTTTAAAAACATCTTTAGCCTAGGCTAAAGATGTTTTTTCATTTCATCTCTCACTTAAAAGCCGGATCGGCGCATGTTATACTGCGCTGATCCGGCTTTTTTTATTTTCCCGCACCCAGTCGTTCCCTTCCGTAGATCCGATATACGCCTGCCGCACGCGGCGATACGCCGAGCAGCCATGAATATTCCCGGCTGAACTGCGACTGGCTCTCGTAACCGACCCGCCGGGGCGGCCGAAATTCTTCTTCGGGAAGCGGAGATTCCCCAAAATGGGTTCACTCCTGGGTTCTGGACGAGGAGAACAGCCGCCCGGAGATCCGCAGAGCGCTGAAACTCGGCATCACCTTTTTCGATACGGCCAATGTGTATTTGATGGGCGCGAGCGAAGAAATTCTCGGCCGGCTGGGGACGGATTACGTTGACTTGTATATCATTCACCGCTGGGATCCCCATACGCCGATCGAAGAAACGATGGAGGCGCTGCACGATGTCGTCAAATCCGGCAAAGCCCGCTATATCGGGGCTTCCGCCATGTACGCGTGGCAGTTCCAGAAAGCGCTGCATACGGCGGACAAGCACGGCTGGACCAATCGTGCCGACTCCATCCAAGGAAGCGGGGCATAGAATATGAGTTGGATTTTTTAATTTTGGCCGGTTTTTGAAGTCGGAGGCGTGATCTTTTTGAAGCTTTCCGATCAGTATCGGATACGGCATCTGGACAGGCGTAGGCGCTTCGGGCAGTGTACTGCTGGGCATTTATCTATTCAAAGAATCCAAGAAATATGAAAAAGTTGGCGTTCGTGGCGGGACTCGTGTTGAGCATTATAGGTTTGATGGTGGTCTCTTGATTTGGCTGATATGCTATACTATCAAGTGAGTCATTTTCGATTAAATACGCGGCTCACGAAGAGGTGCAGCATGACCAAAAAAGAACTGACTTCATTTAAGCAGACACGTTTAAATACGATTCTGGACGAAGCCACAACCTGTCTGATCGAAAATCCGGGAGCCTCCATGAACGAGATCGCGGAAGCCGCTGGGATCGGAATCGCGACCCTGCATCGTTACGTGGAGAGCCGGGAGCAGCTGATGGTCCATTTGAGCTTTCGGGCGATCGAAGTGGTGGCCGAGACGATTGAACCGATCAAGCTGGATGAAATGAATTACGAGTCCTATATTCCCAAACTGATCGAAGCTTTGATTCCGTTGGGCGACAAAATCTATTTCCTGGACCACGAAGTCAGCGTCAACCGAAGCAAAGAGGTCGAAAAGAAAGATCAAGTGCTGAGAGAACCTCTGCTTCATGCGATCGAATTTTTGCAGCAAAAAGGATATTTTCGCCAAGACGCAAACAAAAATTGGATCGTCGACGTTCTGTACTCGTTGTTGTTCTTGACCTGGCAGCAGGTGGCCGACGGGAATATTGCGCGAAATTCCGCTGCGGAGCTGCTGCTGAGTACGTTCTATCACGGCTTTAAACAGAACTGACCAAGAATACCGTCAAATTATGCCAGAGGCAATCATGCCGTCGCCTATGCCGAGCTGCCCCTGCTCGATCCGGGGAGAGAGTGGCGGAAAGGCATGGTCAGCGGCAATGGCGAGAAAGGTTACATTACGTCCGGATCTTCGTATTTCGTACATGGGGTCCGCCGGATCGGGGATCTGTTCGTGCACGATATCGGGACCGGTCCTATATAGGGGGCGGGGCGCAAGGGGATACCGGACACCGTCTGCGATTACCTAGCCGCGTCCAGCCGGTATGTAATGCAGCCCGTAACTTTTGCCGCTATGCGTATGGGCAGGCATCGATTGAAAAAAAGTGCCCGAGCGAATATACAGCACATTCAACCGCAGTCCGCCAAGCGAGAGGTTCATCTGCATATTTTCCACCTGCATTCCGGGCAGTGTCATCGCTTCAGCTCCTTAGGGTATGTTTTCTTCGATTATACGAGAACCTGTTTGATTCCGACATATGGGAAGGGGATTGAGATGCAAGAAGAAGTGTTGAGTGGAGGAAACTCCAATACGGTAAGCCGGATCGGAAACGAGGTGCATCGCCGGGCGGGCGTGTGGACGCCTGCCGTTCACCGTCTGCTGGATCTGCTGCGCGCTTCGGGGATCGAAGAGGTGCCGGAGCCGATCGGGTTCGACGAACAAGGAAGAGAGGTACTGTCTTTTCTCCCCGGGGAGGTCGGGAACTATCCGCTGCCCGGTTGGCTGTGGTCGCCGGAGATTCTAAGCGGTGCGGGCAGACTGATGCGGCGGATTCACGATGTCAGCGAGCCGCTTGTCCACGAGGCGCTGATCTGGGGGATGCCTATTCATCAGCCGGCCGAAGTGATCTGCCACAATGACGCGGCTCCTTATAATATGACGTTTATCGACGGCAAAGTGAGCGGTTTGTTCGACTTCGATACGGCTTCGCCGGGTCCTCGGATCCGGGATCTGGCTTATCTGGCGTACCGCCTTGTCCCATTTGCCGGAGATGCGGAAGACTGCGGATTCACCGCCGACGAACGTCTGCGGCGTCTGGACCGGCTGATTGAAGCTTACGGCAAACCGTTTGATTGCAGCGAACTGTTCTCGACCTTGGCGGCCCGGTTGGAAGAGATTGCATGCTATACGGAGAACAGGGCGAAGGAGACGGGGAACGATGAATTTCTGCGGCACGCGGAGATGTATAGAAGCGACCGAAGGCGTGTGCGCGTGCTGGCTTCCGCTGCAAAACCCTAGTCGACTATGTCGAAAGCCGGAATATGTCGCTGCTTGTGAGTGTGGTTTCCCTGATTCTGTTGGGAGCCGCGATCTGGTTCCTGACCCATCTGATTATTACCCGACCGGTCAATCGGATGGTTCGGTTCAAACTGTATCAAACTGTAAATGCAGCATGTTAAACACAAAGCCACCAAGGGCGCAGAACAAGACGCCTTTGGTGGCTTTTTCTTTTCAGTCCAGCCGCATCATTTGAATAGCATGTTCGGCCGTATGCAGTGTCGTTCAGGGACTAACTTGGATGAGAGAAGGCGGTTCTTTTTTGTTTGGGTCAGGATCTTTTTCTCTTTTTGGTCATTCACTTCCAGTCGGAAAGAGAGTACTATTTAGGGAGCATCTGGTCTTCTTGAACCAAAGGAGGAAATATTATGGGTTCCAGCAGTTATCGAAGTTCGTATCAATCCTACTTAACCCGTCAGGGCGTCGAAGCCGACAAAATGAACGTCATCCTGATCGTGAACGCCGCCGAGGGTTTGCAAAAATACATGAAGCGCAGCAATATGCAGACGGTATTCAACAAGCTGTCCCCGCTGACGTTTGCCGGACCGGTAAAGGTTGTGGCACAGTCGGATGGCTTCTTTTACCGGCTGCCGCCGTTTACGCATGAGAATACGCATACTTATCTCAAAGACGAGATCTACGGCAAAGATCCGCTGCGCGGCGAGAAGATCGACCTGTTTTCCAAACTGTTCACGACGAGCGAACTGACGCATATTATCTGGTTTACGGACGAGGAAGTGACGCCTTACCTGAATCCGATCGCCTCCATGAATGCCCCGCACCTGTTCTGGAACTTTATCTCGATCAAAGGCTATCCGCTGCGCTGCACGCAGAAGACGCCGAAGAACATTACGCTGACGCATGCCCCGAAGATTTCGAGCCTTGCGACGTCGGTCCTCTACCGCAAGATTTTCAACAAGTTCACTCAGTATATCAACAAAACGGACCTGCCGATGAGCGGACGGGTACGCGTGATTCGGACCGAAGACCGCTCGGACTCCCAAAGTGTTGTCAAAGGATCCAAAACGCCCGTCGGTCACAGCAACCTGAAAGTAGGGATCGGCTGGAAAACGTCGGAAGGCGAATGTCTGACGGCCGGGATGCTGCTGGCCGACAATCGGCTTCCGGATGCGGAGAGCATCGCCTTTTTCGGGAACAAGTCGACGGTCGGGGTGACACACGTGGATGGACGCGAGCTGCCGACGGAGGATATGGAAGTGTATACGGTCAATCTGACCGCCCTGGGTCAGGCGGGACTCGACAAAATCCTGTTCACACTCGTGATGCCGAATGGCGCTCCGGAAGAGCTGTATATCCGCGTCATGACCTACGACAACCGGGAAATGCTGCGCTACGACATCGAGATGGAACACGATTCGGTCAATACGGCTCTGGAACTGGGGGCGCTCTATGCCTACAAAGAGGAATGGCGCTTCAACGCGATCGGCGACGGTTATGAGGCGGGCATGCAGCAGGTGGCGCAGAGCTACGGGATCCCCGACCTGACGACGACCTACTCCTTTACCCCGGAAGTCCTGGAAGAGATCGCGCTCGACGGGCGTACGTTCGAATATCATATGCAGGATCTGTTTACCAAACTCGGCTATGAAGTCGAAGTGCCGACGAGCGATCCTTATGCGCCGGACTACGGAGTAGATCTCATTCTGGTCAAAGGCGAAACCCGGACGGCCGTACAGCTCAAATGTTTCAGCAATGTTGTGCCGGTGAGGGCGATCCAGGAAGTATACGCGGGCGCGAATATGTACGACTGTCAGAGCTACATGGTCGTGGCGACAAGCTATTTCAGCCGTGCTGCGCTTCAGATGGCGGAGCAGTTGGGAGTTGAAGTATGGGACAAGACGCAGCTAGACAAGACGGAAGAGCGGCTGCGTTCACGCATTGGCGTCTCGCCCGGGAAAGTGCTTACGCTCAAGCTATCAAAGCTTAATTCGGAAGACGACGTGGACATCGACCTTTCGGCTTTCCTCGTGAACGAGCATGACGTGTGTGCGGGCGAAGACGATTTTATTTTCTATAATCAGGCGGAGCATCCGAGCGGCTGCGTACGGCTGATCAACGATAATCTATGGGAAAAGCTGCTGCTGCTCGACCTGGTTAAGCTGCCGAAGCACTGTACGCGGATCGTAATCGTCGGCTCGCTGGACACCTATAAGCGGAAAGTGGAATTGACGATCGACAACGAACTGGATCTGTATCATACGTTCGAGTATATGCCGAGCGCGGTATGCGACACCTTGGTCCTGGGCCAGTTCCGGAAGATTGACGGGGAATGGGCGTTCACGACGTCGGAGACGTTTTTCGCGGGCGGGTTGGAAGAGGCCTGCCGGGCTTACGGGTTGGAAGTGGGTTAACGTTCTGTTGTTTATGTCATTTCCAGATTTCGTTCAAGCAGAGAGCCGACCCGTTGAGCCATGACGGCAGGGGGAAAGGGCTTTCCTTGTTCAAACCACCATTCGACGATGCCCACGATAGCGGCTCCCAAAAACTGAATATCGACCTCATCCGGATTAGCCGTCTTCGGATGGGGTTTTTCCGGATTCTGCACATCGGTACTTTTTAATTCCTGCAGAAAAAATTCAAGCAGTCGACTTCGAAAAAAAGAGCTTCCTTTATTCGTCAGCATAGCGGAGAAAAACAGGGAATGATTTTCAAAATACTGAAACCACAATAATCCCATCTCCTTGTAGTCGGCGTCTTTTTCGGACGAATCGCAGAGCTGACGCATCTCCTGCATCTGTTCTTCGATAAGCTGATCCAAAAGGTCGAACTTATCCATGTAATGAAGATAGAACGTTCTTCGACCTACGTCCGCTTTATCGGAAATGTCCTGTATCGTAATTTGATCGAATTTTTTGACCGTGATCAGTTCAACGAGTGCCTTTTTGATCGCTTCCTGCGATTTGCGTTTTCTTCGATCGGTGTTCACCTTATAGAAACCTCCTGTTTTTCGGAAAATCATGCACAATTACAGCCGATGTGTGAATGAATGCACGAAAGCGGTCCTTTTGATCATTGCCGATTCTCCGCGTTTCCCTACAATTATACCTAACGGCTTTTTATTGCACGAGTGTGCATTTGAGCACGATAGTGTAGAGAACCGAACCGGGCCGAAAGGAGCGGTTGTCGAAAGGGGAATAGTCGATGAAAATCGCGGTAATCGGAGCAACGGGGGAAACCGGGCGAAAAGTAGTCGAGCGGCTGCTTGAACTGGACTATGAAGTGGTGGCGGTAGCCCGGCGGCCGGAGAACATACCCGCCGAGCAAGGACTCCGGATCCGGCAGGCTGACGTGTATGATAAAGCCGGCTTGGCGGAAGCGGTTGCGGGCACCGATACGGTGATCAGCTGCATCGGTCCAAGCGGCCGTTCAGCAGGCTCCGGCCGGTCCAAAGGAGTTCTGGACATGATGGCCGCAAACTTCTCGCCGGGTACGGTGATGTCGGAAGGGATACCGAATCTTCTTGAGGCCTGCCGGCGTACCGGCGTCCATCGCCTTGTGATGCAGAGCGGAATCGGCCTAAGCGATGGCAAAGAGCTGGCTGCTCTGGATCGGTTCATGATCGGTCTGAATCGGCGCGTCTTCTCCAAAGCGATCAAAGATAAAGCGGCTGCCGAATATGCGGTGCAGGGAAGCGGCCTGGAATGGGTAATCGTACGACCGGCGGGGCTGACTAAGTCCCCAGCCACACGGGATTATACGGCAGGCCCGTCGGCGCATATCGCTCCGTTTCGTCCATTGTCGTTCGCAGATTGTGCCGACTGCCTAGTGCGGGCTGCAGGGAGTGAACCGACCTGGATTGGAGCGGTTGTGAACGTTGGACGTTGATTTTTCGGGATTCAAGCAGTTCGGATCAAAAGAGTTTAGGCAGCCCGTTTGGCTGATTAGACTCTTTTTTGTTTTTCACATTTATCCATGCTTATTGGAGACTTTACCGAGGGATATAAATAAATTAAGTCATAATTGTTTATGTTTTGAGTAATAAATTTCAAGAATGGACAATGACAATAGAAGACGAAAGAAGACGAATGAGCTTTAAGAAAGTCTGTTTATACATATGTACAAAATACTGATTTTGTGAAGAAGCTTGGAATTCAAATAAATCTTTTTAAGATTTTGCTTTGCCTCGCTCTCAAAAATTAAGAAAAGGACCTTCAGTTGAAGGTCCTTTTTGCTTTCTATTCGATAACGGATCTTTCGGGATGGCGAGCTTTTCGCGATTACTCCGTAAATTCGCCGGCGTAATCTGACACTTTATCGCGCCACACCGTATGGAAATGTGCTTCGGCGGATTCGCCGCTGCTGTAGGCTACGCCTTGCTGAGCGGCCATTTCCAGCCACAGCCGAGGTCCGTCGATTCTCACGTACGAACCGATGACGTCGGGATCTGTCGAACCGGACCAGCCGATATACGTTTCGGCCAACGCTTCTTCGGACAAGTATTCGGTCAGCAGCGTTTCGGACGTTTCGCTATTCGCGTCCTTCACCCAGGCCTGGATCGCCGTTTTCACCAATTCCTGCTGCTCCGTGTTCAGCTCCGCATACCGAATCCCTTCGCTTTCCGGGAACTGGCCGTCTTGGCCTGCGCCGACTACGACGTCCGTGAAACTTTTCGAAATTTTCGCGGTCGCAAGCTGTGTGTCGTCCAGCGAATCGATAACGGCATACATACCTTCCTTACGCGTTTCGACCGGGGAATACGTCGTACCGTCCAGCTCGAATGTCTGGGGTTCCGTGCCGGTAAACTGCGGCGTCGCGCTGACTTCTTCGCCGTTGAAGACGAGATTTTCCGCCAAGTGGTGTCCGCTGATCTGCAGCATCCAGGTATCGGTAGCCGAAGGCGTGCCCAGGATCGCAATATAATACAGTCCCGACCCCCATTCCGTACGGCCCGTATCCGTCGTCAGGAACTCGTCCGAGCGGATAATGTTCAGCATCGTTTCGAATCCTTCTTCGCTCAGCGAAGCTTTGGCCAGCTTCAATGCGGCTTCCACGCTTTCTTCGGACAGATCGCCAAGAGCGGCGCCGTTCCGGTTTGTCGAATTCGCCGGCAGATTGGTCCAGTGTACTGCGTTTTCTTCCGTCAGCTCATAAGAGACCGTTTCCTTTTCTTCGTCCGTCAAGGTAGCCAGAAAAGCGTCGGCCAGTTCGACTTCGTCCGATTCTTCGGTAATCGCCGTATCAGCCGCCACCTGCTCCACGACCTCGATAATGGAATCTTTGGCTTCTCCGGCCTGGCCGTCAGGCGGCGTGCCTCCTGCTCCTCCCGTCGGCGGCTCTCCCGGCGGCGTGCCTTCGGCACCTGCGCCCGAATCTACCGATACCGTCTCGTTCGCCGTCGTATTTGTTGTCGACGTGTCGGCCGTCGTCGCTGCGCTGGCGGTTGTTTCCGTTACCGCTGTTTCCGCTGTTTCCGTATCGGTCGGGGTCGTGCTGCTGCATCCCGCCAATACTACCGTACCTGCGATCATTACCGTCATACCTTTAATCATCCATTTGTTCATCATGTTACTGTACCTCCGATTTTTATGGGTGCGATTTGGTTGTCTTCCGTCTTGGGTGCCACTGCCTGAAGCGCTGCAACTGCTCTTGTCTTCTTGCTTTCATTATTGCCGAAGAACCTTAAACCAACCTTTATTTAAAACCAAAGGATAAAAAGATAAAAATGCCTCCAGAAATTTGGGCAGATTGAAGCTTCCCATAAAAAAATCGTCGACCGGTTGTTCCCGAATCGACGAGGCAAAAGCTGCGAATCAATGATGTTTGTTTTTACCGTTCTCGTTCTGCTTGGCTCTAAGCTTCTCCGGAGTAACATCGTCGCCCAGCGGATCGACGATCGTCGAGTTCAGCAGGAGCTCATCGACCGATCCGCGGAAGGTCCGCAGATATTCTTTCCGAAGAAGGGCCTGCTCCTCTTTTTCCGCTTCCGTCAAACCTTCCGCTTTTGCTTTTTTCGACAATTGGTTAATGCGTTCCAGACTTGGAATCATCATGATTGTGCCTCCTTCGTATTTCGTTTGCCCGTTGGCTTTCATTCGCTCCACGTTCGTATTCCATCGACCCGGTACCTTTCTCAACACCGCAAGTTCCGTATCGTCGATATCGGTCAATAATTCTTTGGCGAAATATTCTTTTTCTTTTTGGGAGTTTTCGATCAATGCCCGGTCAGAGTTTCCCAATGAACCGAACGCTATCTATTGTACACTCTTTTTTTCAAGCGAGTCTATCCTCTGCATGCAAAAAAACAAGCCAACTCTTTATAGGAGAAAGGGCTTGGCTCGCAAAGATCAATAAACCGCCAGCGTACCGTCGTTATAGATGACCTGCCCGTGATACTTCTGATCGTCGATCAGGAACCCGACAATTTGTAGGACTCCCACCGCTTTAATCGCCGACGTCCACCATCGCCTTGATCACCTTCGATAACGGTCCGTGTCGATCGCGCCCGACGCCATCGCATCCAGCACGAAATCGAAATCTTCCCGCGTAGCGTTGCGGCTGGCGGACAGCGTCAGCTCACGGCTGTGGAAATGCGGATCGTCGAACGCGATCTCGCCTTTGACCAAACCCACATACACAAGCGAACCGCCGTGCGAGACGAGGCGGAACGCGTCCATCATCGATGCCGCATTGCCGGTCGCGTCGATCACGACCGGAGCGAGTTCGCCGCCCGTCAGTTCTTCGAGCCGCCTCGGCGCACCGTCCGCCGCCAGCGTATGTTCCACGCCCGCCCAGGAGCGGCAGAACGCCAGCCGCTCTTCGTTGATGTCCATCGCGATCACGTTCGCGCCGGCATGCCGGGCGAGAATCATGACGCCGAGTCCGATCGGCCCCGCGCCGATAACCAGTACGGTGCCGCCCGACTGCACGCCGGCGCGCCGAATGCCGTGCGCGCCGATCGCAAGCGGCTCCAGCATCGCGGACTGGTCCAGCGTCAAGCCTTCCGTGCGGATCAGGCGGCTGACCGGAATCGAGACCCGCTCCCGCATGCCTCCGTCCACGTGCACGCCGAACATCCGCATCTGCCGGCAGCAGTTGGTCTTTCCGTTTCGGCATGCCCCGCATTGCCCGCAGTGCAAATACGGGATCAGGCTGACCTGATCGCCGGTGCGCAGGACCGACTCGTTTTCGCCGATCTCTTCGACGATGCCTGCCAGTTCATGCCCCAGGATACGCGGATAGTCGAAAAAAGGCTGTCTCCCCCGGTACGCGTGCAGATCCGTGCCGCAGATGCCGATCCGGCGGATGCGGACGATCGCGTGACCGGACGCAAGCATCGGCTCCGGCAGGTCTTCGCGCCACGCCAGGCGTCCGATCTCTTCGCAGACGATCCCCCGCATTATCGGCCGCCCCCTTCCGTCTGCGTCGCGGATTCGCCGGAAAAGCCGTTGTATTCCGGACGTCCGCTGACCCAGGAGACATTATGCACCGGCTTCAGAATGTCCAGCACTTCCCGCAGCAGTTCTTCGTCCAGCGGTTCGTCGGTCCAGGCCGCATTCTTGACGATATTGGCCGGAGTTGCCGTGCTGACAAGCGTGGTGGGGATTCGTTCGTTGCGCGTCGAATACTGGACCGCCAGCTTTGCGATATCGCTGCCTTTCGCCGCGCAGTGCTCTGCGGCCATGCGGCAGGCCGCTCTCAGTTTCTCGCCCGCGGGATGCCAGCCGGCGATAGGGCGGGTGCCGAGCAGTCCCATCGACAGCGGCGACGCGTTGACGACGCCGACTCCTCTCTCCTGCAGCAGCGGCAGAAGTCCGAGCAGCGAATTGTCGTTCAGCGAATAATGGCAGTACGACAGGATGGCATTTCCGCCGAACAGCAGCGCTCTTTCCCGCTCTCCCCATTCGTCCGGAAGCGCCTGCCGCAAAATTTCCGTTACCTGTCCATAGGGAGCCGCCAGCAGGCAGACGGGCCAATCGCTGCCGAACAGGACACGCTCCGGACCGAAAGCATGCAGAGCATGCCGGATGTAGGGAACGAAGTCTTCTGTTTTCCAGGCGGCGGAATCGGCTTCCGTGACTAATCCGGACATTTTGCCGTACAGATTCGGCAGACGAGCCAACTCGCTTAACCGGCTCGCCCACGGTTCGAACCGCCGCTCCCGGATACCGGGTTTGGCCAGATGGTCGACGATGCCCCTCAGCCGCGGCACCTGCCGCAGCAGTTCCAACACTTCATCCATCCGATCTGCCGTTACCAGCAGATCGACCGGGATATCTTCGTCGGCGTAACCCCGCAGTGCTTCGACGAACGCCGGCTCCAGAATGCGGGACGCGTCCGGCATATCCTGGACCGTCAGACGGAAGCCGGTGAATTTGGCGTGGCGGCATAGTTCGCCGTAGTGGGTGCGATGGCGACCGTTACGAGCTGGTCTACATTCACCGGGGGCGGGGCGTTTTTTTATCGATCAGGACGGGTACGAGAAAAAGAGCGGCGATCTGTTTCTGAACGGCTGACGACCATGAACCTCACCCAATACGCCAATGCCAAACGGATGATCCGCGCCAAAAAACTGCTGCGGGCCACGGAACTGACGATCGAGGAAATCTCCCGTCGGTGCGGCTACGAAACGACGGCCCATTTTTACCGCATGTTCAAGGGGCTGACCGGATCGACCCCGAAAAGCTACCGGAAACGCCGTTATTCGGATTGAAAGGAGTAAAGGGCGAGTCTGCGTCCGATCAAAGCCGGCGAGGGGCAGAGGTTACCGTTCGGGATCTCTCCACGCCTGCCCCAGCAGAGAGATTCCCTGTTCGATCTTCGTTTCCGAAAGTCCCGCAAAACCGAGCAGAAGACGCACCGGAGTTTTTTCTACGGGATCGTGCCGAAAAACCGAGCCGCCGTACACGATCACGCCCCGGCGTTTGGCGGCGTCGATAGCGTCCTGTTCCGAGAGTCCGGCCAGGGCGCCGCCAAGCTCCAGCACCACATGCAGACCCGCCGCCGAACCGACCACGCGTACCGAATCTCCCCATTCCCGGCCGATCGCTTCGTGCAGCGCCGTATATCTTTTTTTGTACAGCTGGCGCATCTGGTTGAGGTGCCGCTCCCATTCCCCGCTCTCCATAAACAATCCGAGCGTATGCTGTTCGATCCGGGGCACGGTCTGTTTGAACAGATCCTCGTATTGCCGGTAGGCGGGCAGCAGTTTCTCCGGCAGGACGATATAACCGACCCGCGCCGACGGCATCCATGATTTGGAAAAGGTGCCCATATAAACGGTGTTTCCGTAAGGATCCAAACTGTGCAGCGACGGTACAGGCCGGCCTTCGTACCGAAACTCACTGTCGTAGTCGTCCTCGAGAATCGTGCCTCCGCGCTCGCGCGCCCATTGAATCAGTTCGAGGCGGCGTGCCGCCGGCATGATCATGCCCAGCGGAAACTGGTGCGAAGGCGTGACATATACCGTGTTGGCGCCTGCCGCCGCAAGCCGGTCTACCCGGATGCCGTGCTCGTCGAGCGGAATCGACAGAACGGAGCGGCCGCTCTCCTCCAGAACGCGGCGCGCCCGCAAATAACCGGGGTCTTCCATCGCATACCGTCCGCCGTCTCCGATCAGTCTGCGCAGAAGATCCAGCAGATAAGGCGTTCCCGCTCCGACCACGATCTGCTCAGGGCGGCACGACACGCCTCTTGCTTGGTAGACGTACTTTGCGATCTGCTTGCGCAAATCCATTTCTCCCCGGGCTTCCCCGTACAGCAGGAGATGGGCATTTTCCGCGGACAGGCTTCGCGCCGCCAAGGTTCTCCACGCTTTGAACGGGAAATGATCGGTATCGATGTCTCCATAGCGAAAATCGCAGGTCGGCGCAGCCCGGCGGTTCTGCTCGGGCAGCGTACCGAACGCCTGCACGCTGCCGTGGGGTGAATCTTTTTCCTGAATGCGACGGCCGCTTGGAGGCAGGTCATCCGGCAGTTCGGCGACAAACAGTCCTCTTCTCGCTTCGCTGTGGACGTAGCCTTCCGCCAGCAGCTGCTGGTAAGCGGCATCCACCGTATTGCGGCTGACGCCCAGATGCCGGGCCAGGCTTCGCTGGGAAGGCAGACGCCGGCCGGGGACAAGACGCTGCTCCCGGATCTCTTCGCGTACATAAGTATACAGCTGCGCATACAGCGGTTCGTCCCGTTCGGGGTTCAGCAGCGGCGTTAATTCGAGCATTGTATTCTGGCCCCTTTCTTTTTGATGAATCTGGATCTGTCGGTCAGACCAGTTTATTCTTTATAATAAACGACATCTTCTCTCAAAAGTAAAGGAGCGTGCCCCTATGTTTACCGGATTATCCGCTTTTCCCCTGACGCCGCTGATCCAAGACGGGATCGACGAAAAAGCTTTTGCCTCCATGATCGATCGTCTTGCAGCGGCCCATGTACATTCGATCGGGGTACTGGGCTCGACCGGAAGCTATATGTATCTGGACGGCGAAGAACGCCGGCGTACGGTCGAACTCGCGGTGCGTCACGCCGACGGAATTCCCGTTATGGCCGGGATCGGAGCGCTGCGCACACGTGACGTGCTGCGGTTGGCCGAAGATGCCCAGCAGGCGGGCGCATCCGCCGTGCTGCTGGCGCCGGTGTCGTACCAACCGCTGACGGACGAAGAAGTCTATTCGCTGTACGAACAGATATCGCGTACGCTGTCCGTCCCGCTCTGCGTGTATGACAATCCGCGTACGACGCGCTTTGCGTTCAGCGACGAGCTGCATGGACGGATCGCCGCTCTGCCGCAGGTCGCTTCGATCAAGATCCCCGGCGTTCCGGACGAAGCGGAGCAGGCCCGGTTTCGGGTGGAATCGCTGCGCACGCTGCTTCCGGAAGGCATGACGATCGGCGTCAGCGGCGATCGGATGGGCGCAGCCGGTCTGCTCGCGGGCTGCGACGGCTGGTATTCCGTCCTTGGCGGTCTGTTTCCGCAGACCTGTCTGGATATCGTGCGCAGCGCACGGGCGGGAGACGCCGAAGAAGCACAGCGACTAAGCGCGGAATTGGAACCGATCTGGTCGCTGTTTGACCGGCATGGCAGTGTGCGCGCGGCGGCGGCGATCGCGATCGAACGGGGCTGGATGGAGGCTTCGGGGCTGCCTCTGCCGCTCAAGCCTGCCGCGCTGCCCGAGATCCGCCAAATTGCGCCGCTGCTGGATCGACTGGGGTAACGGAAAGATCGGTCCGGCCGATCCGAGCAGACAGCCAGGCATAAATCCGGGTCAAGAACGATGACGAATATATAGGGAATGAAGGAATCCACGGGCTCTAAAGCGAAAGGGTGAAATAAAGCCTTCCTCGCAAGAGAACGGTAATTTCTGGATTTCCCTCGACACAAGGGTGGAATCCGCAGGGAGGTTGGATTCAAGGTGTGGTTTCTGTATGCGCTCGGAGCGGCGGCCTGCTTCGGCGTAAGAGGGATTTTGTATCAATGGACGTCTCAGCGGCCGGCGGACCGGAATTTGCTGTTCGTCGGCGTGTACGTATCCGGGGCGCTAATCTCGCTGCTGCTGAATCTGCGGGCGCAGCAGCCGTGGAACGGCGGTGTGCAGTTCGGCGTGCTGATGGGCCTGTTCTCGTTTGCCGCCAATGCGTCGCTGTATCGGGGATATGAAGTGGGACGAGCGTCCGTAGTGGCGTTCTTCTCCGCGCTGACGCCCGTGATCGTGGTGCTGGCCGCCTATCTGCTGTGGGGAGAATCCCTTGGCTTCATGCAGGCTGTCGGCTTCGGCATCGTCGTACTGGCGTTGGTCGTTGTCCGCTACGGACAGGATCTGCGCGGCGGCCAGCTGCGCGGCTGGCAGTGGGGCACGCTTGCCATGCTGCTGTACAGCTTCACGGATCTCAGTTCCAAACAATCGGTTCTGTCCGGCGCTTCCATGCTTCCGGTACTGACCGCCATGTTCGGATCGGGCACGCTGCTGTTTCTGGGCATGTATGCGGCGGACCGGATGCGCATTCGTCAAAAGGCTTCGTCTTCCCCGTTTGCGGGTACCGGGAAGTCCGGCGCTGGCGAGGAAGCGGCGCCGGAAAGTATAGCCGGGCCGCAAAACGCCGCCGCAGTCTCTTCTCCCGTCTGGAGCGCGCAGCGTACTTTGGTCTGGGGCATGACGGTCGGATTGACCAATATCGCCGGCATGGTGCTGATGCTGAACGCCCTGCAGGTGGGGATTACGGGGATCGTATCCGCGATCATCGCGCTCAACATCGTGATCGTGCTGCTGTATGCGCGCTTCTATCTCAAAGAAAGCATGAGCCGGCGCGAAGCGTTCGGGATTCTGCTGGCTTTGGCGGGCATTCTGGTGCTGCGGCTCGCTTCCTGACGCCGCGAAGACTTCCGTATCGCGGAAGTCTTGGTTTTTTAACTGAACATGGACGGTCCGTTGGCTCTAACGAATCCGGGTCCCGCTGTTTGCTCTCCAGCGTACAGTCCCCTTTTTTAACGAATCGTCATCACGCTATCTGATTCGAAACGGCTTTCAACCGGGCTAATTGCAGCAAATAAGGCTGCGAGGATTCGGTAGATTGCGTAAAAGGCTGAATATCGGCAGATAGCGATAGAAGGATTCGTTAGGCATCCTGTACGCTGCGGGAAGTGAAGTATCAAGCCTTGAAAACAGGAAGAACCCCAACGCTCTATTTAAAGCGTTGGGGTTCTTCCTGTTTGGGTATCTCTCTTCGGCAGTCCGCTTGAATAAAAGGCAGCCGGGAAAAGCAAGGTAAATCGGCAGTCGCACTGGGCTGAAGCCTGCTGGAGGAAAAGGGTCTGCCGCATGTTCGTATGCGGCTTCTTTTAGCGCCCGGCCAGCACATCGATCGCCAGGATCAGTGCCGCCGCCAGCACGATTGCGGCGGCCGCGGCAGCGTCTTTGCCGCCGGGCGCAAGCGGCCGGTAGACGGTTCGGCCGCGGCCGTCTCCATAGGCGCGTGCATCGATCGCCATCGTCAGGTTGTCCGCGCGCCGCACGGTCGTGACCAGCAGCGGAACGAGTACGGGGACGGACGCGAACAGGCGGCGAATCGGATTCATGCCGGTCGGCTCGAAACCTCTGGCCCGCCTGGCGAGCTGAATCCGCTCGACCTCTTCCAGTACGGTCGGAATAAAGCGAATCGCGATCACGATCATGAGCGAGAACTGCTCGACCGGTACGCGAAGTTTGGACAGCGGCTTCAGCAGCCGCTCCAATCCCTGCGCCAGGATCAGCGGCCGGGTCGTGCCGGTCAATACGGAAGCCAGCAAAATGAGCAGAACGATGCGCGCGAAGATCCGCAGTCCTTCCTGTATGCCTTCCCCGGTAATCCGGATAACGCCGTACGAGGCGATCACCCCCTCGCCGCGTCCGAGCAGGATATGGTAGAGCAGTGTGAACAGCAGTACGGGCAGAATCGGCAGCAGACCGCGCAGATACCGGCGAAGCGGGACGAGGGAGAGCAGCATGAGGCCCAGAACGAGCAGGGCAGCCGCTCCGTACCCGCTCCAACTGCGGATATTCAGCAGCGCGATCATCGGCGGCAGCATACCGAGCAGTTTGGTACGGGGATCGAGCCGGTGCAGCATCGAATCGGCTTCGACAAATTGACCGATCAGCAGTCTATTCGCCATAGGTACTTCTCCCCTTTCGACCTTCCCAGGCTTCCTGCACAACCCGCATGATTTCGTCTTCGCGGCAGCTCGCCGGCTGAAGGTCGACACCGGACAGCTCGCGGATCAGCTGCAGCAGTTGAACGGACTCCGGCAGGACAAGACCCGCCTGTTCCAGCAGCTCGCTGCGACCGAGAAACAGTTCGTTCGTTTCCAGATCGCCGATCAGCCGGCCTTCGCGAAGCAGCAGTACCCGGTCCGAATACTCCGCCACGTCTTCCATCCGGTGCGAAATGAACAGGATCGTCCGCTCTTCGCGCCGCTGCCAGGAGTGCAGGAGATCCAGCAGCTCGCGGCGGCTCAGCGGATCGAGCGCGGCCGTCGGCTCGTCGAGAATAAGCAGCTTCGGCTCGGCAATCAGCACGGAAGCGATCGCGATCCGCCGCTTCTGCCCGCCGCTGAGCAGCAGCGGCGACTGCGCAAGCAGTTCTTCGCCGAGGCCGAATATCGGCAGGATGCGCGAGATCGCCGCTTCGATCTCGCGGGGCGAATCGCCCCGCATACGCAGCGCAAAGCCCAGTTCGCGTTCTACCGTCGTCTCGAAGATCTGGTGCTCCGGATATTGGAAAACGAACCCGATATCCGGCAGAACCTGCGCCCGGCCTTTGCGGTCTTTGGCGGCGGGGCGGCCGCCGATCCGGTATTCGCCGGCGTAATCGGGTATCAGCCCTTTGCAGAGACGGGCAAATGTGGATTTGCCTGCGCCGGTCGGACCGATCAGCGATGTCCAGCTTCCCTGCTGCAGGGTGCAGCGGATATCCCGAAGGATCGATTGTCCGTCGACCGTGACTTCAATATTTTGCAATTCGTAAGAGGCCGGACTTCCGTTTCCGCTTACGGATTCGTTTGGCCCAAGCTTTCTTTTTACCATTGGGACGCCGCACGCTCCTTCCAATCGTCCGACAGCGAACCGGTCAGGCCGAGCGCTTCGCGAACACGCACGGCGAACGGTTTTTCCAGCGCGTAAGATTCAAGGTCGGCCGAAGCGAAGAAATCGTCCGGTGTACCGTCGAACGCGATCGCTCCCCGGTCCAGCAGAAGAACCCGGTCCGAGGCCGGTACTTCGTCCATATAATGCGTGATCTGCACGACCGTCAGTCCCTGCCGATGCAGTTCTTTCATCAACTGAAGTACGTCGGCTCTGCCCTGCGGATCGAGCATCGAGGTCGCTTCGTCGAATACGATCAGTCGCGGACGCATCGCCAGTACCGCGGCGATAGCCGCGCGCTGTTTCTGCCCGCCCGACAGCTCGTGCGGCGCCGAATCGGCGTAACGTTCCATTCGTACCGCCCGAAGCGCCCGAACGACGCGTTCGCCAATTTCTGCGGCGGGCACGCGGATATTTTCCAGTCCGAATACGATCTCGTCGCTTACGCCGGTCGTGATGAACTGGTCGTCGGGATTCTGGAAGATCAACCCGACCGCGCGGCGCACCGATTGAAGATGATGCGGATCGGAAGTCGGTTCGCCGTCGAGCCGGACCGATCCTTCGCGGGGAATCAGCAGACCGTTCATCAGTTTGGCCAGCGTCGATTTGCCGCTTCCGTTGCCTCCGACGATCGAGACAAATTCGCCGGCTTGGACCGAGAAAGTTGCACCGCGCAGGACTTCCCGTCCTTTTCGATAATGAAAATGAACCGCGTCGAATTCCAGCATCTCAGGCGCCGTGCACTTTCTCTTCGATCGGGCTGACCGCCCGGGCCTGAACGGCAACGATAGCGGCCAAGACCGCTTTGATCAGATCGCCCGGCAGGAACACGGCGGAAGCGGCAAGTCCCGGCCAGATCGGGGTATTCGTAATCAGAGCCATGACCGGCGCGCCGATCAGATTGATGAGGATCACGCCGAATACGACGTTGATCGCAATCAGCTTCCAGGTTTTCAGGCGGGGCCATACTTTCTCCGATGCCCATCCGATGAAGAAAGCCGCGATCGGCCAACTGAAGATATAACCGGCCGTCGGTCCGACAAGCGGAGCCAATCCGCCGGAGCCTCCGGCGAGAATCGGCAGTCCGATCGCGACCAATACGATAAACAAGACGAGACTGAGCGCGCCTGTCTTTTTGCCCAAAAAACCGCCTGCCAGCATCACGCCCAGCGTCTGCAGGGTGATCGGGACAGGGATGAATCCGAGCGGAATCGCCGGGATCATGCCCAGCACCGCGATCAGTGCGGCGAACAAAGCCGCGTATACCATTTCTTTTGTTTTCAATACAATCGACCTCCAACCTATAGACTGCGGAGTCCGGAAACAGCAGCCGCTTCCGACCCTTTAGCAGTATAACTTGCCGAGTTTTTATTGTAAACCATTAATATAATTAAGGGTTAACAATAGATCCGCGGCAGGTTAACGCCTATTCCAAAAAGCGTCCCTTCCTCTGCCGGGTATCCGCTTGGAGCGAACAACCGACAGGCGAAGGAACGCCCGTTTTCACTGCTGTCTGCTTAAATGTTCCGCTGTCGCGCCGCGCCCCGCTGCAATCAGATCCGCCGGCGTTCCGCTGAACCCGACTTTTCCGCCGTTCACGCCGCCTTCCGGACCCAGATCGACGATCCAGTCCGCGGCCGCCACCATCTGCATATTGTGCTCGACGACCACGACGGTACTGCCGGAATCCACCATCCGGTTCAGCAGTGCGAGAAAATGGTCCACGTCCGCCGGATGCAGCCCCGTCGTCGGTTCATCCATCAGATACAAGATGCGTTCGGCTTTCGAACCAAGCAGCTCGACGGCAAGTTTCAACCGCTGCGCTTCGCCGCCGGAGAGCGTCGTCAGCGTCTGTCCCAATTCCAGATAACCCAGTCCCACATCGTTCAGCAGATTCAGAATACGGTTGAGTTTCGGAAGGTCGGCGAAATCGCTCGCCGCTTCTTCGATCGACAGCCGCAGCGTTTCATGAATCGAACGGCCCCGGTAGGTTACGGCCAGTACTTCGTCGCTGAACTGCCTGCCTCCGCAGACCGGACAGATTTCTTCGATGTTTTCAAAAAAGAGCATGCTGCTGGTAATCGTCCCAAGCCCTTCGCAGTTTTCGCAGCGGCCGCCCGGGGTGTTGAACGAGAAGCTTTTGGCCGAAAGACCGCGAGAGGCGGCTGCGCCCAGACCGCCGTACAGCTTGCGGATCTCCCCGTAGGCTTCGGAGTAGGTGGCTATGTTGGAACGCTTCATTCTGGCAATCGCCGATTGCTTGATGGTAACGACGCGTTCGAAAGCTTCCAGACCCGTTACCTGTCCGAAGCGCCGGTCGGAACGGTTCTCGGGATCGGCCGCCGCAGCCAGCACGCCGAAGATCAGCGAAGACTTGCCCGAGCCGGACACTCCGGTGACCGCGATCAAACAGCCGGTCGGAAAGCTTGCGCTGACGTTCTGCAGGTTGTGCAGCGAAGCATGCTCGATCCCGATCGATAACCCGTCTCCCGGGCGGGGGATACGCGGAGGTTGTTTGTCTCGTCTCAGATAGCGGCCCGTCACGGACGACTCGCTTCGCATCAACTCTTCAAGCGTACCTTGTCCGACGACCTCGCCGCCGTGCCTGCCGGAACCCGGGCCCATGTCGATCACATGATCGGCCGCCTGCATGACATCGGTATCGTGCTCGATGACGAGCACGCTGTTGCCCAGATCCCGAAGCCGCTGCAGCACCGCGATCACGCCCTGTGTGTCGCGCGGATGAAGCCCGATCGTGGGTTCGTCGAGCAGATACATCATTCCGGTCAGATCGGAATCCAGCGCCGCCGCAAGCTTGATCCGCTGGCTTTCTCCGCCGGATAACGTAATCGTCTGCCGGTCGATCGACAGATAGCCGAGTCCGATCCGCTCCAATCTTCGGATCTTCGTCTTTAGATCTTCGAGATAGATCCCGACCGAATCTCCTCCGGCCGCTTCCGCCGTCTCCGGCCTCCGGGCTTGCGTGCCGAAAGCGTCCAACCACTGCCCCAGCTCTTCCAGCGACAAGGCGCTGAGCTCGGGCAGTCTGCGGTTTTCGACCGTGACGCTGCGGCTGATCGGATTCAGACGTTCTCCGGCGCATGCAGGGCAGCTGACCGAATCGAAATAACGGTTCAACGCTTTGGCATCGCCTTCCTTCTCCGACATCCGTCTCCACAGCGTCGTCAGCACGCCTTCGAAGCGTCCGGCGGACACCGTTTTCGGAAGCGGAATCTGCGGGAAAAGACGTTTGACTTCCTCCGACTCGGCGCCGTGGTACAGCAGGGCTTTCTGCGCTTCGGTATATCGGCCAACCGGTGTGTCCCCGGAAACCGGAACGCCGTAATGCTTCATGGCTTTGCGGAGCAGATCGACTTGGTAGTCTTTGTACGCCGAGTTCCAATAATCGACGGCTCCTTCTTCCGGGGACAGCGATTCGTCAACGCAGCGCTCCGGCGCCAGACTGAGCAGACTGCCGAGCCCTTGGCATTCCGGGCATGCGCCTTCTCTCGTATTGGCGGAGAAATGGCTTCGGGTCAGCTTGTCCATCCGTTCGCCGCAGCGGCTGCAGTCCATGTAGACGCGGAACTCCCCGTCTGCCTTGACTGTCGTTTCCCTGCAGTCGGCGGCCGAGATCCGTTCGCCGCAGTGCGGACAATCCCGCTCGCCGAGCTTTTCATAGATCATGCGCAGATCCGTGTAAATATGGGTCTTCGTCCCGACCGTCGAGCGGGGATTGCGGTTCGATTCGCTCTGCGTAATCTGAATGGCGGACGAGAGGAACCGGATCGCGTCGACTTTGGGCTTGCGAATTCCCTGGTATCCGACCGCTTCCAGGTACTGCCGCTGGCTTTCCTGGAAGATCGTTTCGACCAGCGTCGATTTGCCCGAGCCCGACAATCCCGTGAAGACGACCAGCTTTTCCCGCGGAATATCCAGATCGACCGATTTCAGATAGGCTTCCCGGGCTCCCCGGACTTGAATGGCGTTGTTTCTGCTGCCTGTATTCATGGACGTACCCCTCTCCTGTTCTTCGCGAACGTTCTTGCTTCGATCATATAACATTCATGCAATCTTTCGGTTGAATGCCGAAAAACCCTTGTACGGCAGAGTCTTTTCCGGTTAAATGTTGTCGTAGCACTTGAAGGTGCAAGTTGAAGGTTAGCGTTATCGGTACAGGGAAGGAGAAGAAATCATGCAGAGCGAAAATCCTTATCATGTGCACCGGACACCCAAGCAGGCGGCCGAGTCGCTGGGGGTAAGCACGACGACGCTGCGCAGTTACGAGCAGCAGGGGCTGATCCCCGACGTACCGAGGGTCGGTGCCGGACGCAGGCTTTATACGCCGACGCATATGCAGGCGTTTCGTTCGCTCCGCTTCCTGCTTGCGGCGTATCCCATTCCGATCGCTTACTCGGTCATGCGCAAAATTCGGGAGCGGAAGATCGAAGAAGCGCTGTGGGCACTCAATGCCGAGCAGGCCCGGATCCATACGGAAAAAAGCCGGATCACGGAGGTCATGCGGCAGCTCGAACAAACGGATTTCTCGAAATATAACGGACGGAAGATTACGGACTCGATGAGTGTCGGAGAAGTTTCCCGGATCGCGGGCGTCAATCCGTCGGCGGTACGCCACTGGGAAAAAGAAGGGCTGATCCGCCCGCGGCGCAATCCACGGAACGGATACCGCGAGTTTACGCCGCGCGAGCTGCGGCGGATTATCGTCATCAGCAGCCTGCGCCAGACCGTGTATTTTATCGAGGCGATCCGGCAGCTGCTCGACGATCTGGATACCCGCAACCTCCCCGCCGTGGAGAAATCGTTCCGGGTCGCACTGGAGAAACTGAACCTTCGGCTTGAACGGCAGTACGCGGCCATTGCCGAATTGATGCGGTATATCGGCATGCTGGAGGAATCTCCCGGAACAAAATAAAGAGCCTTCATCTTTATGAAGGCCCTTTATTTATTCGTCCGTGAGCCGCGTCGCTATCTCCTGCCGCCGCCTGGCGCGAATTCCTTACCGGAATGCGGTCGTTTGCAGGAAGGTCTGCGCTTCCGGTGCCTGCGGATTCGTGAAAAACTGTTCCGCAGGCGCTTTTTCGATAATGCTGCCGCCGTGCAGAAACACGATCGTATCGGCCACTTCGCGGGCAAAATTCATCTCGTGCGTGACGACGACCATGGTCATGCCTTCTTCCGCCAACTGTCGCATCGTTCGGAGAACTTCTTCAACCAGTTCCGGATCGAGCGCGGAAGTCGCCTCGTCGAACAGCATGATGTCCGGCTTCATGGCCAGCGCGCGGGCGATCGCGACGCGCTGCTTCTGTCCGCCGGACAATTTGCCGGGGTAGACGTCGGATTTTTCCGCAAGTCCCACTTTGTCCAGCAGCGCTTTCGCTTCGCGAACCGCCTGCTCTTTCGGCACTTTTTTGACCCGGACCGGCGCTTCGATTACATTCTCCAGCACCGTCATATGCGGGAACAGGTTGAAATGCTGGAATACCATGCCCACTTTCTCGCGAATCTTGTTAAGATCGTCGGTTTTGGGATCAATCTGCCGCCCTTCGATGCAGATCTTCCCGCCGTTGCTTTCTTCCAGAAAGTTCAGGCAGCGCAGCAGCGTACTTTTGCCCGAACCGCTGACGCCGATCAGGCACACCACCTCGCTCTCCTCCACGATCAGGTCAATGCCTTTGAGCACCTGCAGCTCGCCGAACGATTTGGACAATCCTTCCAGGCGAATCATTTCTTTCATTGTGGTCTCCCTCCCTTTCTTCGGATTTGAACAGAAAACCGGGCCGTTATCAGCGTTCGCTGACGGCCATCCGGCGTTCGACCGCCCGAACGAGCAGCGTCAGCAGGCCGACCAGAATGAGATAGTAGACGGCGACGATCAGCAGATAGGTCATCTCGTCGAAATTGTTCGATCCAAGCGTCGTCGCCACGTTGAACAGTTCGTTCATCGATATGAAAGCCGCCAGCGACGAGTCTTTCAGTCCGATGATGAACTGGTTGCCAAGCGGAGGAAGCGCCCGGCGGAAAGCCTGGGGCAAAATGATACGGCGCATGGCCAGCGAACGATTCATACCGAGCGATGTGGCGCCTTCCATCTGCCCTTTGTCGATCGACTGGATCGAACCGCGGAAGATTTCCGCGATATAGGCTCCGTTATGCAGCGCGAGCGCAAGCGAAGCCGCCCAGAAGTCCGGGATAAGGAACAGGCCGCTCAATCCGAAGTACAAGATAAAGATCTGTACGATCAGAGGCGTTCCGCGGACCAGATAAATGTAGACATCCGAGATCCAGGCCACGCCTTTCCAGCCTGACAATTTCAGCAGTGCGAAAAACAGCCCGACCACGATCCCTAGCAAAATGGAGACGACGGCCAGCTCGAGCGTCAGCAGCATCGCACGCGTAAGCATGCCCCCGCTGTTAGCAAACGTTTCAAAAAAGTGCGCGATTCCGGTCATTCGGACACATCCTTTCTTTCCCTCTGCGGGTTATTCCGGCTTGGTCGTAATATCTTCGCCGAAGTATTTCTCACTGATTCTCTTCATGGTGCCGTCCTGCCGCAGGTTCTCCAATGCTTCGTTGATCCGCTTGAGCAGCACCGGATTATCCGTCGGAACAACGATCGCCTGCTCGCTTCGCTCGATCAGCTGGCGTTCTTCCACTTCGATCCCTTCCTGAATGGAGGTTCGACCGGTTACGAAATCCGTAATGACGGCATCATGCCGCCCATCGGCGAGCGCCTGCAGAGCGGTGATATCGCTATCGTACGTCTTAACGTTGCCGGTGTACCGTTTGGCGATATCCAGATAGCTGGTCCCTTTGGCGACGGCAATTTCTTTGCCCTGCAGGTCGTCCGTGGTCTGGATCGGACTGTCGGGACGGGTAAAGATCTGCGGTCCCGAGTAATAATAAGGCGTGGAAAACAGGACATGCTTCGCGCGGAGATCGTTGATCGTCAAACTGGCGACCGCAGCGTCCGCGCGTCCGTTTTTGACCCCTTCGACGAGTCCGACCATTTTCATCCGTTTGGCTACCGGCTTGACGCCAAGTTCTTTCGCAATCGCATTGCCCACTTCGATATCGAAGCCGGACATGCTCAGATCGTCATTCAGATAGCTGAACGGACGAAATTCACCGGAGGCCGTAAATACGAATTCATCGTCTTGCAGCAGACCCGTCCCTCCTTCGGCCTGCTCTCCTTTTGCACATCCGGTTGCCGTCAACACGATGAGTGCCACCGAGATCCAGAAGCATCCGATTTTTTTTGCCCGGTTAAGCATGTGCGTGTCTCCTTTCCTTGCTGAGTCAACCCTTAATTACCCAAAGTTCGGGAAGAAACTCACATTATATCTAAGCTGACGACCAAGCTATTGCGGCTGTATGCAAGTCCTGAGCGGTTCGGCGAAGGCAATTTCGACGCGGCCAAAGACGATGGACAGACGCCGTCGATCAACCGCTGACCGTTTGAAGCCGGAGCGTCCGGAAGCGTACGCGTAAATAAAAAAAGCTCGATCTCGTTGGGTCTGGCGTTTTTCTCGGATCGTTTTAATAAATAACCGCGCACGAGCGGTTATATGGAGAACCATCGCTTTTTCAGTTCATATTCGTCGAATGAACGCAGCTTTTCGACCGATCGATTTTACCGTTAAAAAGAGCGCCGATCAGTGATCGGCGCTCTTTGGATGCTCGAGCGGAATTTCGATGCAAACTTTCTCAACCGCCGATATAGGACATGTTGATCTTTTTGCGATTCTTGGCCGTTTGCTCCGTGCGTTCGTCGGAATAGCGATCCGCACGGTCCTCCCACACGCCGATAATCTGCTCCAACAGCTCCTCGTCGCTTGCTCCGCCGCGCAGCGGTGCGCGCAGGTCGAAGCCGCTCGACGCGAACAGACAGGTATAGAAAATCCCGTTGGAAGACAGCCGCGCTCTTGTGCAGGACGAGCAGAACGATTCGGACACCGAGGTGATGAAACCTACTTCGGCGTTTGTGCCTGCGTACCGGTAGCGCGAAGCGACTTCCCCGAAATAATCCGGTTCTACCGGTTCCAGTTCATGAACGGCGCTCAAGCGCTCGAAGATTTCTTTTTTGGTCACGACGCGCTTGAAGCTCCAGCCGTTGTCGTTGCCGACATCCATGAACTCGATAAACCGCAGCGCAATGCCCCGTTCTTTGAAGTAAGCGGCCATCGGCAGGATCTCGGCATCGTTGGCGTCTTTTTGCACGACCATATTAACTTTGACGTCAAATCCTACCTGCTGCGCCTGTTCGATCTGACGCAGGATCTGGGCCGAATCGATGCCGCGTCCGTTCAGCCGGCCGAAAAGCTCGGAATCGAGAGCATCCAGACTGACATTGAGCCGGCGAAGTCCCGCGTCGTGCAGCGGCCGGGCATGGGCACCGAGCAGCAGACCGTTGGTGGTCAGGCCGACGTCTTCCACGCCTTGCACCTTCAGAATACGCGATACCAGATCGGGCATTCCCCGCCTCAGCAGCGGTTCTCCCCCCGTCAGACGGATCTTTTTGACCCCGATCGAAGCGAACAGCCGGGTCAGGCGCTCGATCTCTTCGAAGGTCAGCAGCTCGTTCTTGGACATAAAAGCAAAATCGTCGCCGAAAATTTCTTTGGGCATACAGTAGGTGCACCGGAAATTGCAGCGGTCGGTGACCGAAATGCGCAGATCGCGGATCGGCCGGCGAAGCCGGTCCGTAGGCGTATGCAGGTTCATGGCTTCTCCTCTCTCCTCTCCTTCGTCGGCGCTTCGGGTTAACCCGCGTCCGGCGGAACGTTAAAGTTGTGAAAAATCGCCGGATCGGCATGAATAAGCGCAGCGTCTACCCAGAGCGTATCGAGTTCCGCCAGCAGCTTCATGACGCCAAGGTGTCCGCTTAGGACACGCTTTTCCAGAAGATCGGCCAGTCCGCCGCGCCAGACGCTCAGCAGCGGAAGATCTCCCGCCTCCGGGCTGCGGAGCGCCGCGATATCGGCCGCCGGGCCGTCTTCGGCTGCAGCTCGCAGCCGCCGGATTTCCTGCGGACCGATTCGGGGCATATCGCACGGAAGCACGATATAACGCTCTGCCGGATACCGCTGCATAACCGAGGCCAGGCCGGCCAACGGGCCGAGGCCTGCAAGCTGCGGCAGATCGGCGCAGACTTCGTAAGCGGCCGGGAAGTCCGGAGCCAGCGCTTCGCTGGCGGAGACGATTACCAGGTCGCAGGCGCCCGAGAGCGCTTCATGCCCGCGTTCATGGAACGAACGGCCTTCGTATTCGGCGAAAGCCTTCGCCGAACCGTAACGGCGCGACAATCCGCCCGCAAGCAGAATGCCGACCGACCGGCCCGGAATCGGGTTCGCGGACGGCTGCGTCATCCGCCGCTAACCGGCGGAATCAGCGCGGCGGTATCTCCGCTGCGCAGCCGATCGTCCGGCAGCGCATATTCTTCATTAACCGCAACACGCACCGCATCGAGCGAGAGGTGCGGATATTTGTGTCTTACCCAGTCCAGCAGTTCATCGACCGTCCGGCCTTCCAATTCGGCTTGTTCCTGGGCAGTGCCCGTCGCTTCGCGCAGACCGGCGAAGTAATACAGCGTAATCATGGCAGTTCTCTCCTCGGCTTAAGGGTCGTGGGAGCCGGATCGGCTTGTCCGGAATCCGGTTCCGGCTTGCCGCGCTGGTCGCCGATCCATTCCGTCCCGTTTTCCCAAATTTCTTTTTTCCAGATCGGAACGAGTTCTTTGATCCGTTCGATCGCATATTCGTTTGCCTCGTAAGCGTCTTTGCGATGCGCAGAAGATACGGCGATCACGACCGCGATCTCTCCGATTTTCAGTTCGCCGATCCGGTGTGCGATCGCCGTACGCGTGCCGGGCCACTGCCGATCGATTTCCGCCCCGATCTTCGCCAGCATTTTCTCCGCCATCGGAACGTAAGCTTCATACGCCAGATACAGCGTTCGTATCCCTCTTGTCCATTCGCGCACATGACCGGTAAACAAAGTGACCGCACCCGCCTCCGGGCGCAGCACATAATCGGCGTAACGCTGCGGATCGATCGGTTCGGTTACGATCTCATAAGGTTTCATCGGCTGCTTGTTCTCCTTTCAACCAGTGGGTAAACCAGGCGGCAATCTCTTCGGACCGTGCGCGGGGCAGCACGCGCGGGTTCGAACCGCCGTCCGGTTTCGCTTCTATCGATAACGAGGGATGCCGGGCAAGGTCCTCGTCTACGGTCAGGATCAATACAATATTCGTCAGCCGCTTCAGCTCCGTCCAATCTTCGAGGGAACGAAGCAGCACGATCTTGGGATACGGCTCTGCCTTGAACCCTTCGATCAGGATCAGATCGGGGTGCGCATAAGCCTCGGTCAGTCGGATCAACGGGGTCAATTTGCCGGCTTCTTCGATCGGGCGTCGTCCCTGCAGTACAATCTGGCCGCCTCCGGCGACGATCGAACTTTCGGCTCCCGCCTGGAACAGACGCGAAGCGTCGGTATCGCCGGGCGGCGCTTCCGGCACCCCGCCGTGTCCGTGATGCTTGATCGCCGAAGCGCACAGCCCGTGCCCGATCGCAAAGCGAAGCAGCGTCTCGGTCAGCGTCGTTTTGCCGCTGTTCTTGAAACCGACGACCTGGAGCCTCTTCGCCCGGCCGTTATACGGAGGCGCTTCTTTGGGATCTATTTGTCCGCGGCTTTCTTGGCCTTGGCTGCCGGTTACAGCATCCATAGGTCCGACCCTTCTTCCATACCCGGAAGCAGCACGTCCACCGAGTCTCCGGCTTTGAAGCCGCGCGTTCCGCCCGGCAGGACGAGCAGCGCATTGCCGCGTCCGATCGACGAGACGGCGTTCGACTTGTTGAATCCGGCGGGACGCACGGTTTGCCCGTCATAGACGGCACGAACGAAGCGCATAAACGGATTCGGCTTGGCAAAATCTTCGCCGAGCACCGCCCGGGTGTGCAGCGGATAAATCCGCTGAGCCCCCATCATGCGAAGCAGAGCGGGCCGGGCGAACAGCTCGAAGCCGGTATAGCAGGCCGACGGATTGCCCGACAAGCCGAACAGAAACTGCTTCCCGGCGGCGGCCACCGTAGTGACGCTGCCCGGACGCATGGCGACTTTATTGAACAGCACTTTCGCGCCAAGCGACTCATACACGGCAGGCAGCAGGTCGAAATCCCCGACCGATACGCCGCCTGTCGTAATGAGGCAGTCGCATTCGCCGAGCGCTCCGCGCACCGTCTCGAGCAGATCTTCGAGGCGGTCGGCGGCCGCAGCATACATCCGGCAGGGCACGCCCATCCGCTTCAGCTGGGCGGCAATCATGGGGCCGTTGCTGTTGCGGATCTTGCCCGGTTCCAGCGGAGCGCCGGTTTCCAGCAGTTCCGTGCCGGTTGCGAGTAGGCCGACAACCGGCAGTCTGGCGACTTCGGCCTGATTGCAGCCGAAGGTCGCCAGAAGGGCGACGGTGCCGGGATGGATCAGGCTGCCGGCGGGCAGGATTTCTTCGCCCAGCCGCATATCCTCGCCGCGAAACGAGATATTCTCGCCGGACCGGAACGGCTTGCGAAGCGTAAAGGAAGATCCCGCCTCCTGCGTCTGTTCCAGCATGACGACGGCGTCGGCTCCTTCGGGCAGCTGCGCGCCGGTCATGATGCGGACCGCCTCGTTCGCTCCGATCCGGATCGAAGAAACGGATCCGGCGCCGATATGGTCCACGACTTTAAAAGCGATCCGGTTCATGCCCGACGCTTCGGCCGAATCTTCGGCCCGGATCGCAAAGCCGTCGTAAGGCGAACGGTCAAAAGAGGGTACGTCATGCAGGGCTTTCAGCGGCTGCGCCAGTATGCGTCCGTACGCCTCCCCGAGGGGGATCTGCTCGCTGCCGAGCAGCCGGGTTTCCGCCGCTATGCGGGCGATCGCTTCGCTGACGGAAATCGGATTTCTGAGTTCGACCATGATGGACCGCTCCTTTTCTCGTGCTATACTGGGTTCATCTTCAAACGATGAAGGGATGGATGGTTTTGTCCGAATTGACTCACTTTAACGAACAGGGACGTGCGCGCATGGTCGACGTCTCGGAGAAGAACGAAACGGTGCGTACCGCCCGTGCGGCAACATCGGTGCGCGTCAACGAAGTCATCTACCGCCAGATCCGGAGCGGAGGCGGCAAAAAAGGCGATGTGCTCGCCGTAGCCCAGGTCGCCGGAATCATGGCCGCCAAAAATACGGCGCAGATTATTCCGATGTGCCATCCGCTGATGCTCAGCGGCGTCGATATCGAATTCGAGTGGAAAATCGACGAAGCGGCGGCCTCCTATGAAGTCTTTCTCTACGCGACGGTCCGGACCAAAGGTCCTACGGGCGTCGAAATGGAGGCGCTGACCGCGGCCAGCGCGGCGGCGCTCACGATCTACGATATGTGCAAAGCCGCAGGCAAGGATATGGTGATCGGACCGACGATGCTGCTGGAGAAGACCGGAGGCAAATCCGGCGACTACTCCCGGCGGGACTAGTTCCTTGTCAACGCTATTTGGCAGACCCGGGTTCGCGCGAAGAAAACATCCTCTTCCCGAAACCGGGTTTTTGCGTGAAAAAGCGGCATCCACTCCGCTGCGCAGGAGTCTGTAAGGGCTGCCGGACGGCGGCCTGCTGCGCGAAGGTTTGCCAACCATGCCCGCCGGCACACAATACGATTAACGGTGTTTCGTCAACTCATGCAGGATATGCCGGATTTCCGGCAGAATGATCCGGTTCATGGCCAGCGTGACGGCACCGGTCGATCCGGGCAGAACGAAAATCGCTTTCTCCCGCGCGGTACCGGCCGCGGCTCGGCTGAGGACCGCCTTCGTTCCGATATCTTCGGCAAAACTCAAATACCGAAACAGTTCGCCGAAGCCGTCGATCTCTTTTTCGAACAAAGGACGGGCAGCTTCGAGCGTTACGTCCCGTTGGGCGATTCCCGTGCCTCCGGTCGTCACGATCGCGTCGATCCCGGGCTTGAGCAGCCAACCCGCGATAATCGAATGGATCGCTTCCGCATCGTCGGTGCACAGCGTATACTCGGCAGCTTCAATCCCCGCTTTACCGGCCAGTTCAAGAATCCGCCGCCCGCTCTTGTCCGTTTCTTTCGTCCGAGTGTCGCTGACGGTCAGCACGGCCAGGCAAATAACCGGTCCGGATGTTGGCTTGTTCGACGATTTGTGTTCGTCTGCAGACTCGTGCAAGATTCCTTCCCCTTTCTTTTTCCCGCTGATTTCTTCTTCTCTTATTCGCACTTCCTTATCCGAATACCTTCCGGTGCAGTCTGCGTCCTTCGTCCACACTGCCCGTGCCGTGAATCAGCAGCCTGCCGGTGCCGAACAGAATAAACCGCGCACCCATCGCGTGAAACTGTACGAAATGCGGGGTGCGCCGAAGATCGCTGCCGACCCGAAGACCGACCCTTTCGGCATCGTCCAGTGTCAGCGGCCTTGCCGGGTCCGGAAGCACCTGCACGGTGTCGCGTCCGCAGAGCGCCGCGTAAGCGGGTCTGGCCGCGGCATGGGCCAGCGCGGGGAAGCTCGCATCCGGACCGCAGGACGGACAGTCCGCGCGGCGGATCCGGGAAATCCCGGTATCCATCTGCGTGCCTGTCCAGAGATCGAAATGATGCACTTTGATCCGCAGCGAATCCGGGTTTCCGCTGAGCCATTTCAGGGCTTCCGCGCACTGCATGGCGGCGGTCATCTGGACGGCCGGCGCAATGATGCCGGCGGTATCGCAGGTGCCGTTGGCCGCGGGAAGCACCGGGATCAGGCAGCGGAAGCATGCGGAGCGCCCTGGAACAAACGGAAAGACCGTACCCGAGCCGCCTACGCAGGCGCCGTAAATCCACGGAATTCCCGCTTCAAGCGCCGCATCGCCGATCAGCAGCCGGGTCTCGAAATTGTCGGTCGCGTCCATGATCAGCGAACATTCCGCGGCCAATCGGCGGATCAGGGGAATATCGAGATCGTCGAAATACGTATGGAGCTTGAGATCGGAACGGATGTCCAGCAGTCTTGTCCGCGCGGCTTCCACCTTGGGCTTCATTTGCTCGGCATCGCTTTCCGTAAAAAGCTGCTGGCGCTGCAGATTGGACCATTCCACATAGTCCCGGTCGACCAGATGCAGCTCGCCCACACCCGCGCGGGTCAGCTGTTCGGCGATAGCGGATCCGAGCGCTCCGCAGCCGATCACGGCCACGGAGGCATCCGCCAGGCGCTCTTGCCCGATTGTGCCGATCGGAGCGAACCGGATCTGGCGCGAATAGCGTTCTTCGTGCGAATGACTCATTTGACATGCCTCCTGCATACGAAGCCGCCCGGGATTCCCGGACGGCCTTTGGTTGCTTGGCCGGAAAGTTCCCCGCCTCTTATTTGCGCATGGCTTTGGACTGCGCTTGTGTAGCCGTTCTGCCTCCCACCGCATCCGGGTTTCTCTTGTCTTGGAAGTACAGCCAGAAGACCAGAACCATGCTGACCGTCGCGAACTGGGACAGCGGCATGAATCCGATCGAATACTGACCCGTGATGCCGTGAATGGCCGCCAGCATGATCGGCGGGAAGAATCCGCCCAGACCGCCCATCATCGATACGATTCCGTTCGCAATCCCCGCCTGCTTCTGGAAGTAGAACGGAACCAGCTTGAAGATGATTCCGTTGCCCAGACCCGCGCAGAAAGCGATCGCCAGCCAGCCGCCGATCGGACGGAAGAAGGTCGCGATGGCAATAAAACCGGCGGTTCTCATGCCGGCATCGACTTTGTCCAGTCCGAAATTCGAAACCAGGAAGTTCGGGAGATAGACGGTGAAGGCCACGAACGGGCCAAAGGTAATGAAATAGAACAGCGAGATCAGCCAAAGCTTTTCGTTTTTATAGATGCCTTTGATCTGCTCCATGATCGGAGTTTTTACTTTTACTTCTTTGCGGTCGCCCAGCAGGAAGTTCAGCACGATAAAGAGCAGCAGGGCCAGGTACCATTTGACGGCGGCCTGCCAGCCGATCTGCGTTGCAAGTACCGGGGCCGCGAACGTGCTGATAGCCGTCCCGGTATTGCCCATGCCGTACATGCCGTTGACGAAGCCGTGTTTGGCCGTTGGATAATACTTGGGCCGCGAGGAGACGCCTACCGAGAATACGGCTCCGCCGGCCCCGAGGAACAGACCGCCGATGATCAGCGCGGTCATCGATGGGGCTACGCTGATATCATACACGGGAAACAGCAGAAGCACAAAACTGAACAGGAAAACGAGCCGTGCACCGATGACGTTGGCGTAATACCCGAGGGGAATACGCAGAATCGAACCCGTACGACCGGAACGGCCGTTACGATCGCCAGACGGTCTGCCGGAATCGCGATGCCTTCCTTGATGAACGGCATCAGCGAAGAGATAATTGCCCAGACCATGAAACCGACCGTCAAATTCAGCGTTTAGAGCGGGAGCTGCACCTTTTTGATCATTACACTCACCTTTTCGACAGTTGTTCGCCCGGCACGAAAAGCGGAAGGAGCGGAACTCCGTTTCTCCGATACCGGTCTACTGTCCCCATTGTATCGACCGCCCTGCCGACGGCATATAGGGGGAATCCCTTTCCCCGACAGGGTAAACCCTAAAAAATCATGCGGGTTGGAGAATGTCGCTCCCCGCGGACAGCCGCGCGGTTCGAATTCCGGCATGTCGGCTCCGCAGGACGGATAATCGATCTGCTGGTTTTCCCAGGTAATGATGCCGTTCTTGACGAACACTTTCCAACTGCACGATCCGGTACAGTTGACGCCGTATGTCGCGGGACCAGCGCTGCCGGTAGACATTTTCCCACTCTCTATTTTTTTCTTCGAGGATCGACCAATTGCCGGAATAGCTCTCGACCGGTTTGAAAAAATTGTCCGGATTCGGCTATTTCGCCAATCTTCAACTTGCCCCTACGGGCTTGGCGGGCCTGCTTCCTCCGCATTCTCCTTCCCTGCTCTTTCCAACCGCTCCAAATCCCTGAAAAATCCGATCTTATAATCGATCTTTTCCAGCGAATCCTGCAGTTCTTTCATCTGTTCAACGACTTTTTCGCGGTAATTCTCCATGAATTCACGCCGCGCCGTTGCGCTCGAGGCGCTTCCGTCTTTGGGGACGTTGAACGTCTTGATGTCGTTGACCGACAGCCCGAGGCGGCGAAAATACGTAATGACCTGAAACCAGGCGATATCCGAAGTCGAATAAACGCGGTAGCCGTTCTCGTCTCGCAGGATTCCGTCGATCAGTCCTTCTTTTTCGTAATAACGCAGCGCATGGACACTCAGTCCCGTGACTTCCGAAGCCTGCTTGCTCGAATAGGTATTTTCCATAGCCGAATCATAGCATGAAAAATCAAGCCTTGCTATAGAGTTCACTCTAGGGTTTACGCTATCGGTGCAGAAGAAGGATCAGCCCAAATATTCATAAACGGAGGCGGAAAAATGAAAGTATTCGTTACGGGAGCGACAGGATTTATCGGTATGGCGGTTGTGCGGGAGCTGTTGGATGCGGGGCACAGCGTAATCGGGCTTTCGCGCTCGCAAAAAGGAGACGGGACCTTGAAGCAGGCCGGCGCGGAACCTTGGCGCGGCGAGCTTGGCGATTTGGACAGCCTGCGCCGCGGAGCCGAAGCGGCGGACGGCGTGATCCACTTGGCGTATATCCACGACTTTTCGGATGTTGCGGCGTCCGTCGAAGCGGATCGTTTGGCGACGGACGCGATCGGGGCGGCACTCGAAGGATCGGGCAGCCCATGCGTGCTGACGTCGGGCATGCTCCTGATGAAGCAAGGTCATCCGGCTAAGGAAGCGGACGCTCCGGCTTCGCTTGGCAGATATGCCGAACAAGCCGTATCGGAACTTAGTGAACGCGGTATCCGCTCGTCGGTCGTTCGGCTCTCGCCGACCGTGCACGGCGCGGACGATTACGGATTCATCCGCGTTCTGGTCCAAACGGCTCGCGATAAAGGCGTCTCCGCTTACGTAGGCAACGGCTCCAACCGCTGGCCGGCCGTGCATCGCCTGGATGCGGCCCGCTTGTTCCGCCTGGCGCTGGAGTCGGCGCCGGCCGGAACGCGCCTGCACGGCGTCGGCGAATCCGCGATCGCTTTTCGCGAGATCGCCGAAGCGATCGGGCGCGGCTTGAACCTGCCGGCCGTCTCGATTCCGGCCGAGGAAGCGGCTGCCCATTTCGGATGGATCGCTTTCGCCGCGACGGCGGATAACCCTGCATCGAGTACGTGGACGCAGCAGGAGCTGAATTGGCATCCGGAGCAGCCGGGGCTCATGGCGGATCTTGAAGCCGGTTATTATTTCAAAGACTGATCCGCCCGATTCATCGCTTGGCCCCGGTTAAGAGCCGCCCGATTTCTTTGCGTCAAAAAGGCCGTTTGCAGCGGAGCGCTCCGCTGCAAACGGCCTTTCTTATGTCGGATTCGCGGAACCTTCTCTGTTCATGAATCGCTCAGCGCTTCTCCGGCCGACGCCCCGTCAGCAGAAGCAAGACGAACGAGATTGCCACGATCGCAACCGTCCAGGCCCAAGCCGACGACAGATGCCCGGCGTCCACGGCTACATAGATCGCCGTCGGGACCGTCTGCGTCCGTCCGGGAATATTCCCCGCGATCATCAGCGTCGCGCCGAATTCGCCGAGACTGCGGGCGAAGCCCAGCACGTAAGCGGTCTTGAGCGACGGCAGGATCAGCGGCAGCGTAATATGCCGGAACACCTGGCGCTCGTTCGCGCCGATCGAACGGCCCGCATCTTCCAGGTCGCGGTCCACCGCTTCGAAACCCACGACCGTCGTCCGGTAAACGAGCGGGAACGCCACCACGACGGCCGCAATCACCGCCGCCCACCAGGAGAAAATGATCGGCGAATGAAAGATTCGCTCGATCAGGGCGCCAAGCCCGCTGCGGCGGCCGAGCAGCATCAGCAGCAGAAAGCCGACTACGGTCGGCGGCAGCACAAGCGGGAGCATAAACAGCGTCTCCAATACCGTTTTGCCGCGGAACCGTTCGCGCCTCGACATGCACCAGGCGGCGGCCGTGCCCAACACGATCACAATGACGCTCGACAGCAGCGCCACTTGAAGCGACAGGCGGACCGGCGCCCAATAATCGCTTCGTCCGAACTCCGCCAATAGGGTCATTGCGCCGCGGAGAAGCCGAAGCCGCTCAGGACCTGCAACGCTTCCGGCGTTTGCAGGTAATCGTAGAATGCCTGAGCCGCTTCTTCATGCCGGGTCGCTTGGACGATGCCGACCGGATACAGAATCGGCGAGTAACTGTCGGGATCGACATCGAACGCGATTTTGACCCGTTCGGAAGTCAGGGCGTCCGTCTTGTACACAAAACCCACGTCGGCGTTGCCGGTTTCCGTATACTGCAGCACCTGGCGGACGTCTTTGCCCTGAACGAGCCTGCCCTGCAGCGAGTCCCACAGTCCGGCGTTCGTCAGCGCTTCCTGCGCGTACTTGCCGGCCGGCACGCTGTCCGGAATCCCGATCGCGATATGCTTGATTTCGCCGCTTTTCAGATCTTCGATCTTCGAGAGAGGCGAATCATTCGGGGCAACCGCGACCAACGTATTGCTCAGCCAGTCCGTTTCCTGCTTGGCGTCAATCAGGCCCCCGTCCAGCAGCGCCTGCATATTCCGGGAAGAAGCGGACAAGAACAGATCGGCGGGAGCCCCCTGCTCGATCTGCCGCTGAAGGGCGCCGGAAGCGCCGAAGTTGAAATCCAGTTCGACGTACGGATGCGATGCTTCATACGTGCGCTCGATCTCTCCCAGCGCATCGGTCAGGCTGGCGGCGGCCGAAATGGTCAGCGTGACGGGTTCGGCATCCGCTTTGTCTGCGGCAGCGGAGCTGCCAGACCCGGATACCTGCCCGGCGATTTCCGGATCGGAAGCCGCGCGTTCGACCGGCTTGGCGCCGCAGGCCGACAGGGTCAGCAGCAGGGCGAGCAGCGGCAGCCATAACCCGGCTGCCGTGCCCGCCGTCCGCCGGAAGCCCGTACGGCCAACCGAAGTATGCCGGCTGCCAAGGAACCGAAGAAAGGTTCGATTGTTCATGCAAGTCCTCTCCTTTTTGCCGCGGTATCCGAAGACGTTCTCGAAGAACCGGGCTGTTCACCTCATTACGTTACGATACACAATTTTGTTCGATCAGTCTAGGTTTGTCCCTTCGAACGCTCGATCGGGAGAACGGTTATCACATGACCGACCGGATACTGCGGCATCGCCGACAAGCAGCGGTCGACCTGCGACCACCGGGGATCGGCATCGAGTCCCGTCAGTTCGCGCCGGCCGCGCCGGGCCTCTTCGATCAGTTCGGCATCGCTCATGGATGTCCATTCCTGCGCACCCGAGCGGCCGATATAAGTCCGCAGCAGCGTCTGCCCTTCGGGGGCGACATGCGTCCGCTTGGTCGACGACCAGGTGCAGGCCGTGATCCGTTTGCCTTCTTTGCGCGGAACGAGAAATCCGGAACGTTCGAACGAGATATTCAGGTCGGCTGTACGGTAAGCCAGCGCAATATTGGCGACCGACACGTAATCGATTTTCCGCAGCCGCGAAGACGCTTCGATCCGTTCGCCCAGCAGCCGCGCCAGCGAAGCAGCGCCGCTGCCTTGAACAAACCGCGCGCCTTGATCCAGCGGTTTTTCTTCGAGGCGTGCGATCAGTTCCGACAGTCCTCCCCGGTACGACAAAAACATGCTTTTGCCGACAGCCGCCCCTGCACCTCCCGATTTTCCGGCGCTCCGCACCGCTGTGCTTCTAGCCGAGCAGGCGGCTCTTCGAAGCTACGAGCCCGATACCCAGCCGGTTTGGCTGCATCTGCCGAATCGTCCGTATATGCGCATTCTGCTTTGCCCCGCCCTTCAGCGGCAGGAATCTTCTCTTTCCCGATCTTCAGCAATCGTTCAGCGACCCTGAGCCCGAAAACGGCAGCGCCGTTCTCGGGCTTTTTTTGTGCAGCCGCCAGGCCGGCGCGACGGGTTTCGCTGCGCAAGCTTGGCAATCTGCAAAACCGGTATTGTATTCAAGGGAAAAATGCTGGTATACTCTTTAATGATATTGATTATCATTATCTGCGAAGTTTCGTATACATAGAGGAGGCCCATTTACATGGAAAATATCGAAGTCTGGGACGTTACGATTATCGGCGGAGGGCCCGCGGGGTTATTCTCCGCTTTCTATAGCGGGCTGCGCGAAATGAAGACGAAGATCATTGAGTATCAGCCGTTTCTCGGCGGCAAAGTCCACGTCTACCCGGAGAAAATGATCTGGGACGTCGGCGGCCTGACGCCGATGCCCGGGGCGAAGCTGATCGAACAGACCGTCGAGCAGGGCCTCACATTCAAGCCCGACGTCGTGCTGAACGAGAAAGTGACCTCGATCAGCCGGACGGAAGAAGACGGACATTTCGTGCTGCATACCCTCTCGGGCGAGCTGCATCGATCCAAATCGATCATTCTCGCCGTAGGCGGCGGCATTCTGAATCCGACCCGTCTGGATATCGAAGGAGCGGAACGCTTCGAAGTGACAAATCTGCACTATACCGTGAAGTCGATCTCCCGCTTCAAAGACAAGACGGTTCTGATCTCCGGAGGCGGGCATTCGGCCGTAGACTGGGCCAACGAACTCGCTCCTTTTGCCAAAAAAGTGTATCTGACCTACCGCAAAGAAGAAATCAAAGGACACGAAGCCGACATTACGAAGATGAAAGCAAACGGCGTCGAACTGCTGCTCAGCGCTTCGATCAAGCGGTTGATCGCGAGCGAAGACCATTCGGAGATCGAAAAGGTCCTGCTCGAGAAAAATGAAGACCGCGAGGAATTCGAACTGGCTGTGGACGACGTCATTATCAGCCACGGTTACCAGCGCGATACGGAACTGCTGAAAAAAAGCGAGATCAAGATCGAGATGAACGAGTATCAGATTCTCGGTTCCTCGTCGAGCGAGACGTCCGTGCCGGGCATTTTCGCGGCCGGCGACATTCTGCATCATGACGGCAAACTTCACCTGATCGCCGGAGCGTTCCAGGACGCGGCGAACGCAGTGAACAAAGCCAAGCAGTTCATCAAGCCGGATGCGGTCGGTTACGGGATGGTTTCTTCCCACAACGAATTGTTCAAAGAAAAAAACCGCGAAATCATGAATGAACTGTATAACAAATAGATCAGCGAGCGAATCGACGATCCCGTAAGCCAAAAAGACCCTTGACCCGCATTTGATGCGGATCAAGGGTCTTTTTCGATCAAATTTATTCGTTTCAAGGAGACGCCCCTGCCGATTCCCGCCGGACTTGGAGCGCTTAGAGTACAGTCCGGATCGACCCGTCCTCGTTATAATGAAGTTCGGCAAACTTGATACAGCGCTTGTGATTAACGCCTTTGGAAAGCGAGCTGTCGTGATAGAACAAATACCATTTGTCTTCGAATTCCACAATGGAATGGTGGGTCGTCCAGCCGATGACGGGATTCAGAATCACGCCGCGGTAGGTGAAAGGCCCTTCCGGATGTTCGGACGTCGCATAGACCAGCTTATGCGTCGTTCCGGTCGAATAAGACAAATAATACAGCCCCCGGTGTTTGTGCATCCACGGACCTTCGAAATAACGGCGTTCTTCGTCGTCTGCCGTAATGGCTGCTCCCCCTTCGTCCACGATGGAAATCTCACGAGGCGGACTTTCAAAATTCAGCAGATCTTCGCTCAGGCGAGCCGCACGCGGTCCCAGAGCCGGTTGGCCGGCTGCCGGCCCGTCCACCCGCTCGGGTTCGAACGTTCCGGACCGCCATTTTTCAAGCTGACCTCCCCATAATCCGCCAAAGTACAGATACGCCCGGTTATCGTCGTCGATAAACACAGCGGGATCGATACTGAAGCTGCCCGGAATGTAATGGGGTTCCGCTCGGAACGGTCCCGCCGGCGAGTCCGAAGTCGCGACGCCGATCCGGAAAACGCCTTCATGGTCCCGCGCGGGAAAAAAGAGATAATAACGGCCGTTTCGGTAAGCCGCGTCGGGAGCCCACATCTGCCGGGAAGCCCAGGGAACATCGCGCACATGCAGCACTTCTCCATGGTCCACCACCGGCGAAACCGTATTCGACATCGAGAACACGTGGTAGTCTTCCATCTTGTATTGATCCCCGCTGTCGTTGCTGGGTTCGTCGTGATCCAGATCGTGCGAAGGATAGATATAAATTCGGCCTTCAAAAACGTGAGCGGACGGATCGGCGGTATACAGATGCGTGACAAGCGGCTGGTGAAAGGTCGGTTTCATGAGAAGCTCCTTTGGCTGAGAAATTGGACGATGCCTTGAATGCTTCAAACTTCGCTTTCCGTATTTCGGGTTCCTGCTTTATCGCGCAAAATCTATGGGTTTCACAGAAATCCTCTTCCTTTCCGCTTCGAATTAACCAATGTTAGATTTCCTTTCCCTGCGTGATCTTGTACAATGGAAAGCATAGCTTTTATCTTATTCAAGCAAGTGACGAAACGGAGGACTCTCATGTCGGATTTTCAAACGAACCTTAACAAATACGCCGAACTCGCAGTCAAAGTCGGTGTGAATGTACAGCCCGGACAGATTCTGATGATCGACGCCAGCGCGGATTCGCTCGAATACGTACGTCTTGTCGTGAAGCACGCTTACGCGGCAGGTGCCAAATTGGTCAAAGTCAATCTGGCCGACGAAGCCATTACGCGGATGCGCTACGATCTCGCTCCCGACGACTCGTTCGAAATCGCGCCGAAATGGATGGCGGCGGAACGCGAAGAACTCGCGGAGAACGGCGGCGCCATGCTCGCGGTCGTCTCGAATAATCCCGACCTGCTGAGCGGCGTGGATCCTTCCCGGATCTCGACGCTGCAAAAAGTATCCGGCGAAGCGCTGAGCAAATACCGCCAATACGTGCAGTCCGACAAGCTCGCCTGGTCGATCGTGGCCGTTCCTTCGGCTGCCTGGGCAGCCAAAGTGTTCCCTCACCTGCCGGAAGAAGAACAAATCCCGGCGATGTGGGACGCGATCTTCAAAGCGGTCCGCGTCGATCAGCCGGATCCGGTTGCGGCTTGGCAGCAGCATATCGAGACTCTGACCGCCAAAGCGGCGTATCTCAACGACAAGAAATACAAAGCGCTGCATTACACCGCGCCGGGTACCGATCTGACGATCGAACTGCCGTCCACGCATCTGTGGGTCGCAGCCGACAGCGAAAGCGAACGCGGATCCGCATTTGTAGCCAACATGCCAACCGAAGAAGTGTTCACGGCCGCGCTCAAGACGGGCGTAAGCGGCACCGTGTCCAGCACGAAGCCGCTCAGCTACGGCGGCAATATCATCGACAACTTCACGCTGACGTTCGAGAACGGACGTATCGTCGACGTGAAGGCGGAGCAGGGCCTTGAGACGCTCAAACGTCTCGTCGAAATGGACGAAGGTTCGCATTATATCGGCGAAGTGGCGCTCGTGCCGCATAAATCTCCGATTTCCGATTCGGGCATTCTCTACTATAATACGCTGTTCGACGAGAATGCTTCGAACCACCTCGCGATCGGCAGCGCCTACGCGTTCAATATCGAAGGCGGCAAAACGATGTCCCGCGAAGAGCTGGCCGAAGCCGGCATTAACCAGAGCATTACGCACGTCGACTTCATGATCGGCTCCGCCGAAATGAACATCGACGGTATCACGCAGGATGGCAGCGCCGAACCGGTCTTCCGCGGCGGCAGCTGGGCGTTCTAAATCATCGAATCTCGTGCCCGCATCATGCGGGCACGCCAAAAGCCCTCCTCTTCCCTTGCGGGAAGTCGGAGGGCTTTTCAGTATGCTTGCCCGAAAACCGGACGAATGGCCGACTTAAGCCGAAGCCCGGCTCCTTATACGATTCGTTGGCGCCTTTACGGCTTCAAGATGACTTTGATGCAGTCTTCTTTCTTGCTGTCGAAAATATCGTAGGCATGCTCGGCTTCATCCAACGGAAGGCGATGCGTAATGATGTCCGTCGGGTCGAGCTGACCGGTCTTGATCTGGTTGAACAGCTCCGGCATATAGTGTATGACCGGTGCCTGGCCCGTCTTGATCGTCACGTTGCGCTCGAAGATATGGCCGAACGGGAAGTTGTTGTAGCGCAGTCCGTACACGCCCGTCACCTGGATCGTGCCGAATTTGCGCACGACGTTCGAAGCCATATGGAACGCGCCCAGTCCTCCGCCCTGCAGTTTGAGCTTCGTTTCGACTTTTTCCATGAACGTCTTCTCGGAATCGAGGCCGACGCAGTCGATGACGACATCCGCGCCGCCGCTCGTGATCTCCAGCAGATGTTTGTCGAGATCGTCGTTCTCCATAAAGTTGAACGTTTCCACTTTGTTCGTGCGGCGGGCATGCTCCAGGCGGTATTCCACGTGATCAACCGCGATGACGCGGGACGCGCCTTTTTGCCAAGCGAATTTCTGCACCATCAGCCCGATTGGTCCGCAGCCGAGCACAATGACCGTATCGCCTTTTTTGACGCCGGCGTTATCCACACTCCAATAAGCGGTCGGAATAACGTCCGACAAGAACAGGACCTGCTCGTCCGTCACTTCGGCGTCGTTCGGGATGACCAGCGGTCCGAAGTTGCCGTACGGCACCCGCAGCAGCTCCGCCTGTCCCCCGGCAAAACCGCCGTACGTATGGGAATAGCCCAGCATCGCGCCCGTATCTTTGGCCGGATTGTCGTTGGCGTTGTCGCATTGGCTTTCCATCTGGTTTTGACAGAAGAAACATTGTCCGCAGGAGACGTTGAACGGAATAATGACGCGGTCGCCCTTTTTGACGTGCGTGACTTCCGGACCGATTTCTTCGACGATGCCCATCGGTTCGTGTCCGATGATGTAATCGTCGTTCATGCCCGGTATTTCTCCGTTGAACAGATGCAGATCGGACCCGCATATGGAAGTCGACGTCACGCGAATGATAATGTCGTCTTTTTTCTCCAGCTTGGGCGTAGCCACATCCTTGACTTTGACTTTACGCTTGCCCTGATAAGTGAGTGCTTTCATAATCGCTGATCGCTCCTTATGGATGGGATTGGATTTTGAAAATGTGCTAGGGGCTTTCTTTTTCTCATTTAACCCGATTGGAGCGGCAGCTAACACTTAAGCGCTTTTAGGGTGAATTACGATTAAGTCTCTTCTCCCTCTCCACCCGCCCGCAAGATTGGTTTGTCTATGGTACGGGTATAGAAAGGAAAGAAGCACCCGGGAATACAAGCCCGTTCAAGCGTGCCAACACGAATGGAGGAAGAAATCATGAAACATTTAAACGACTCGCAAATAGATCAACTGAAGCAGCTGCTGTTGGAACGCAAAAGCGAACTGGAACAGCATTTCGACAACTCCGAGAACACGACGGAAGGCTTCGAGACTTCGATCCGCGTATCGACCGGCGAACTTACGGCTGTCGACAACCACCCGGGCGATCTCGGTACCGAGGAATTCGAACGTGGACGGGATATGGCGATCGATTCCGATCTGTCCGACCGGCTCGATGAAGTCAATGACGCGCTCAAACGGATGGAAGACGGCACATACGGCATCGACGCCACGACCGGCAAGGAAATTCCGTTCGAACGTCTAGAAGCGGTTCCTTATACGGCTTATAACGTGGAGACCACGCCGGAAAATGCTCCGATTACCGATTACCGCCCTGTGGAAGAAGACGTGATGACTTCGCCCCCATCCGGCGCGGGCGAGAATCGTCAGCAGCACGCCGGCAAATTCGATGACGCCAATGCCTGGCAGGCGGTCGAAAGCTACGGCAACGCCGACTCCCCTGCGATGTCTACCAAGCGCGATGTGGAAAGCTACAATGAAATGTCCAGCGAGAACAATGTAGGCGAAGGTACGGTAGAACCTTATGAGAACTTCACCGGCAACGATATGGCCGAAGGCAACCGCAGCGTCGAGATGACACCGGCAGAGCGCCGTTATGTGGAAGCCGGCGAAGGCGAAGGCATTGCGGAGATCGATGTCTCGGCCGAAGACGAAGAATCATTGATCCGTGCCGCGGAGCAGCAGGGCACGCAGACCGGCAAGCGCAGCAGCGACGAATAGACAAAATTTTACACGCAATCCGATTTAAGCAGACAAACTACGATCAAAAGACCCGGCAGCGGAAGCTGCCGGGTCTTTTGATGTGCTTCTTTTTGGCGGCGCAACCTTCAGAAAACAAACGGCTATCCGCAGGCGATGTAATAAAAAAAGCCCACCTTCTTCCTTATTTCGTGTAGAATATGGAGAATGATGAACTATTTTCTTCCACTGTGGAAGATAAACCGGTAAGGAATAGTCCGTTTCGAATGGACATTACAGGAACCGAGGAAGGAGTACATATGGCTCAACATCTTCAGATGCTCCTTACCCATGGCTTCGATGAACTGGATGAAGGCATGCAGGAGCTGATCTATAACGAATATTACGATCTGGCATACGGAGCGATCTTCTATATTGTAAGAGATCATGCGGCCGCCGAAGATGTGATCCAGGAAGCTTTCCTGAAACTGATCGGAAGCCGGCCGGAATTCGACAACGAATCCAAGTTTTTTGCCTGGTTGAAGGTGGTCACGCGCAACAGCGCAATCAATGATTTGAGAAAAAATAAAAGACACCGTAACCATGTAGACGCGGACAGCGTTCTTAATCATATAGAGGCCAGACAGGATTTCGGCACTTCGCCCGAGAAGGCGGTCGAAGTCCGAATGATGGAAGAAGCGATCCTGCGGCATCTTCAAGGGATGAAGCCGGAATACCGGGCCATTATCCTCTATCGCTGGAAGTACGGAATGTCCTACAAGGAAATCGCCGATTCGCTGGGCACAAGCGAAGATATCATCCGACAAAGATTGTTCAGGGCGAGGGAAAATATGCGCAAAGTGCTGCGCAAGGAATGGGAGGGCAGCGATGAACAACGAAAAATTTGACGAACTTTTCGACGAGGCATTCGACCGGGCTGTGAATTCGGCCTCCCCGGTCGACCCGGAATCCCGCCGGGCCGCCTGGCAGCGCGTGCAAAAACATCGTCAACAAACACAGGCAAGAAGGCGCCGTAAACGGACTCTCCGTCTGACGGGTGCGGCGGCGGGTCTGATCCTGTTCGGATCGGTCGCTTTCTCCGAGCCGGTCCGGACCGGCGCATTGACACCGCTCTATCAGAAGCTCTATACCTGGGGCGGCGGCGGAGAGACTGTGCTGGTTACCGGTGAAAACAAGAAGCTCGATACCGAAGGAGCGCTTACTCCCCCTCCTCCCGATGGCGTCGAACAGCCGACTTCTTCCCGTGCGGAACTGCCAGGCGAAGTTGAAGAGACCGTTGTCCGCTACGAAAATCAGGAGACGAGTCTGCAGGAAGCCCGTCAGCGTCTGGCTTTCCCCATGCCGCAGTTCCCTGAGATCCCTTCCGATCTGACTTTAAAAAAAGTAACGCTCGGCGTTCCGGACGACGGATCGTCTCCCGATGTGCTTACGCTCTACTACGAATCGGGCAGCGAGCGGAATGCAACGATTCATGTCAGCCGCCTTAACGGACCGAACGGCACGTACAGCTTCGGTACGGACAAGGTCAAGCAGGTCGATCTGAATAATGGACTCACCGCGCAGTATGCCGATCAGGAAGGCGAAGATACGGTCCACCTGATTCGCGGAGAACTCGATATTTTCATTTACGGAATGCTGAGCGAAGAAGAATTGATCGGGATCGCCGCCCATATGATAGACGGAGCTTCGTGATCCGGGAACCGCTTGTCTTCTTGGGCAGGCGGTTTTGGCGTGCCTTAAGCTTAGGCGGTTCTGCCGGTTCTATTCGCTGACCAGCAGCGTACTGCTGAAGACCGTACTTGATTCACGCATGCCGCCGCCGGAAGCCCAATGTTCCGACTTGATCCGGTAATAGTAGCCTTTGATCAGGCTCTTGTTGAAATTCAGCGTACTGGAACCGGACAGCGAGCTGCTCGACATCGGACCTGCTTCTTCCACCCAGCTGTTTCCGGTCCAGCGCTGAAGCGAGGCGGTCACGCCGGATTGGGAAGCGTCAGCCGAAGCGATTGTCGTTGCCGAGATATGAACCGCAGTCTCTCCTTCGATTTGAAGGCTGCTCATTCCGTTCTTTAAATACTTGTTATGAATTAAATCCTGCCTGGAATTGGCCGAAGGAGACAGCGGCGGCGGCGGCGTCAAAGCGCCGGGCAGCTGGGGCAGTCCGAACGAACTGAAAGTCTGCTGTTCCAAAGCGGTAGGCAGCGGATCTTCCGGTACTTCTTCGGCCTGTCCGATGCCGGGAACCAGCAGATAAACCAACAGGAATGCCGAAGCGGGAACCGCCAGAAATTTGGAAAGCGACCTTTGTTTATGCGGGTTCATTTTCATCCCCCTTTTTCTATGTAAATGCATGATATGCCTATATAACGAAACAGGAACCCGAAAGGTTCCTGTTTTCTCCATTTTTGATAAAGTTATTTTGACGGGTTATAAATAAAGTCATGATTTACGTTCCCGCCTGTACCAGTCATAGATCCGTTCGACATCGGAATTCTTCAGCCGCGCGACGCTGAGCGCGGATCCGCCGGCGCCTCCGAGCAGATGGGCTTTGAGGTTGAGCATCTGCCCTTTTCTCTGCCAGCGGCTGCCGCTGATCCGCAGCGCCACCACGTGGCGCCTCAGCGTACAATGCGTCTGCTTGGAGATCCCGCGGTTTACGATCGTAAGCCGCTGACCGTCAAGCGCCGCGCCGCTGGTCCGGAAGCTCCAATAATCCAGAGCGAAGACGAGCGGAATCAGAGCCAGTGCCCATCTTCCCATATGCGGGAAGAAATAAATCAGTACCGCGGCCAAAATGACGGTTACGGTCAGTCCGGTCCGTACATATCCGGGCAGCGCCCGGCCCGGAGGACGGAATTCGGCTGCGGCAAACGAAAATTGCGGAATCGTCCGCTCCAACAGCTGCGGAATGGCTGCACGCGGGATAAACGGATGCAGCGCCGGCGTCTCCTTCTCCGAAGACGAGGAGACCACATTGACTTCGACGTGGGCATAGCCCAGCAGCTGCCGCAGCCAACCTTCGCGTACGGTTACGGCCTGAACGCGCGCCGGATCGAACAGAAACTGTTTGCGTTCCAGCAGTCCGTAGCGGATCGACAGCCTCTCTCCTTCCCGGTACAGCGAGAAGCCGGCAAACTTGACGATGAACAGCACAAGCGACAGCAGCCAGGCGAACAGCAGCGCCGCCGTCGCGATGATCAGAATGGCCCGTATGCCGGTCAGATAAGCCTGAGCATTGGAGACCAGCCGGTTGAGCCACACATCCGGCAGCAGATCGTCCGCGAAGGAAGCAATCCCGGCTACGAAAGCGACAGCCAGACCGAGATTCAGTTCGGTCAGCGCCGCCTGGAACAGGCGGCCGGGTCCGAGCCGGTAGAGCAGCACCGGCTCGCTTGCCCGCGGCCGCCCGGCAGCGGCGGCCGCCTGTTCTTGCGGCGCAGGCCCGCCTTCGGCGGGGCGGTCCTGCGCCGCCCGCGATGCGGGCGCGGCGGAAAGCTTCTCCGCGCCCGCATCGCCCGGTCCGCCGGCATCGCGGCGGACCCAAGGCTGCGGCCCGCCGGCCGGAGCCTCGAAGGCGGCCTGCTGCGCAGGGCCGCCTTCGGCCGTTTCCGCCGCCGCGGATTCGGCGGCGGAAACGGCTACCGCGCGCTCATTCAGCGCGCGCTGCAGCCGCTCCGCTTCGCGGCGCGGCAGAACCGGCAGCACGGCGTCTCCTTCGCTGCCGCCCGGCGTCTCGATCTTCAACTGCACGACGCCCAGCAGCCGCTGGATCAAAGGCTGCTCCTGGCTGACGGAATGAATGCGCGAGTAGTAGATGATTTTCTCGCTGCGCTGAATCAATCCTTTGCGGATCGTGATCCGGTCGCTTTCTTCTTCGTAAGTAAACCTTTTCCATCCGATACTTTCCAGGATGCCGGCCAATACGAGCAGCACCAGGGCAGCGCCTCCGATCCAGTACACGACCGAAGTTATCTGCCCTCCGGCCAGAAATTGGACACCGAAAATGACGATCAGGGGCACCAGCCCGCGCAGCATTTTTAACAGGGCGAAGACGACATACAGCGGCGACATCCGTTTGGGGCCGCTCATTCTTCGGTCCTCCGCGCCAGTTCTCCGATCATTCGCTTGAATTTCTCGGCTTCTTCGGACTTCAATCCGGCGATCGAATGCGTCGTCGCTGCCGTGACGATCTTCAATTCGGCCAGTCCGTATTTGCGCAGAATCGGCCCGTGCTCCAACTCCACATGCTGCACTTTGGTCATGGGAATCAGCGTTTCGCTGATCAGGAACAGACCTTTGCGGATTTCGATCTCTTCTTCGAAAATGGCAAAACCAAAACGGTTATACAGCATGACCGGTACACGGAATACGGCAAATACGAACAAAAGCGCAAGTCCCAGCGTAATCAGCGAACCGATCCAGAGCGGCAGCCAGTCCCAGTCGAATACGGAGCCGAGTATCGTCAGCGCCGCCGCAATCAACAAGGGAAGCGCGTAGAAATAAGCGCTGCCCAAACGGGAAGCCGCAATCCAGTCCGGGTGCAGCTGCCTGAACCGTTCTTCGTTCCTTTTTACTTCTTCTTGATTCGATTCCATGAGTTACCCCTCCATACGTTAAAGCGTAGCGGGATTTTCTATTGAAGTCAATGAATCCCGGCGCTGCCCAAAGCCTTCCGAGTTCATGTTCTTCGATACGCGCGCGTAGAGCGAATGTTTCTTATTGGATAAAAATTGAACATAAAAAACCAGCCGAAAAAAAACGGCTGGCTTGAATGAAGAAAATTTGAATGGAACAAGTCGAAAATAAGGCCTTAAGCGCCGGCTTCGGCGCGTTTGGCAGCAAGCATGTCATAATCGTCCGGTTGTTCTTCTTCACCGAAGGAGTCTTCGGTATAAGCTTCGCGTTCCGGCATCCGGTCTTCTTCCGGAAGAGGCTTCAAAATGCGTACCCGGGAAATACGTTTTTGTTCCGTTTCATCGACGATAAAGGTGCAGCCATCGTGGTCGACCGACTGGCCTTTTTGCGGCGGAAGCGCATCGATCCGCGCATACAGCCAGCCGCCGATCGTATCGTAGTCTTCGAAGTCCAGCTCGAATCCGAATTGGCTGTTTACGTCTTCGATCAGCATCATGCCGTCGATCGAATAACTGAATTCGCCGGCCTGCTCGGTTTCCGGACGTTCTTCTTCGTCGAACTCATCCTGAATTTCGCCGACGATTTCTTCCATGATATCTTCGAGCGTGACCAGTCCGGCCGTTCCGCCGTACTCGTCGACGAGCATCGCAATCTGCGTCCGGCTGCGCTGCATAAGCTTCATCAATTCGCTGATCCGGATCGACTCCGGTACCGCGATAATCGGACGGATCAAGCTGTCGTAGTCGGCATCCGGCGAACGCATCAGGTCCTTGATATGGATAAAGCCAATAATATGGTCTTTGTCCTGCTCGCAGACCGGGTAGCGCGTACGCATGCCGTCATAAGCCGTTTCCAGATTCTCTTCGCGCGACAGATTGGTGTACAGACAGATCATTTCCGTTCGGGGAATCATGACTTCGCGTGCCGTCGTATCGGCAAATTCGAAAATGTTGTCGACAAGCGCCATTTCGGTATTGTCAATCAGCCCGTTCTTGTTGCTTTCCTTCACCAGTATCCGGATTTCTTCTTCGGTATGCGCCGCATCAAGTTCGGACGCCGGTTCAATTTTCAGCACGCGGAGCAGGGCATTCGCCATTCCGTTCAACGCCCAGATAAACGGATACATGATTTTGTAGAAAAAGACCATCGGAGCCGCCGCAACCATGACCACCGATTCCGGTTTGCGGATCGCCATCGATTTGGGAGCAAGTTCCCCGATGACAATATGCAGAACGGTAATCAGGACAAAAGCGATCGCCACGGCCGTACCGTGGATCGCGACCTCATTTGTCCAGCCCAAACCGTGGAACAGGGGACGCAGGAACGAAGCGACTGCCGGTTCCCCGATCCAGCCCAGTCCCAGCGAAGCCAGCGTGATTCCGAGCTGGCAGGCGGACAGATAGGCGTCGAGGTTATTCACCATGCTTCTGGCAAATCCGGCACGCCGGCTGCCCGAATCCGCCAGCGCGGCAATCCGGCTCTCCCGGATCCGTACCATCGCAAATTCAGCCGCTACAAAAAAACCGTTTAAACCGACAAGCAGCACAACCGTTAAAATACTTAACCAACCTGGCAAGGGGTCACTATTCAATATACATCCCGTTTTCCGCGCCGCGCACATTCGCGTTGTTTATCGGAAACCGGGTCCACCTCCTTCGTTTTCCTGTATCATATGAAGCTTTAGTCTTTGACGACAGTTTACCCTGCGGCCTTCCGACCCAAACTAGCAACTCCCCAATTTCGTTCACTCCGTTTCTATTTTAGCTATAACTTTAATTATAATTCCAACGGTTCGTAAGCAAAATAGGAAAGAGAGGTCAAAAAAGGCAATAAACCGCCTTGTGGGCGGTTTAAAGTCGATCTGTTCGATTCTTTGCGACTGCTCGCGTTCCGCACGCCTTCCTGCACGTTTTTACGGCCGATCTTCCGAATATTTATGCGCGATTAAGGTGAATGTTTTGGGAATCCCCTTATCGAAGCTGTCTCCGGACAAATTGGGTTCTTCAGTCAGACCTGAAATCGTAAGCCCGCTTTGCGCCGCAGCCGTTACGATTTCGCCGAGGTTCCATTTGCGCAGCCGGACTTTGGCCGTTTCTCCTTCGGCATACTTGGCAAAAGAAGCTTCCTGTTCTTCCAGCCCGGTGTCGAAATAGTCTCCGTCGACTTTGTGCTTGCGGATCTTGGCCGTCGTTCCCCGCGACGAAATCAGCTTGGTCGAAATCGGATGGAAATCGCGCAGCACGAATCGGCCTCCCTGCACCAGCAGAATCCGTACCTTATCCATAAACGGAGCCAGGTCCGCAAAATAATGCAGAATGCCCATTTCGGCAAATACAATATCGAATTGTCCGCCCAACCGCTGCGTATCCAGCTTCAGCACATCGGAGACGATGTAATCGAGCGGCACTCCGGCCGCCTGCGCCAGTTCGAGCGCGTAACGGCGGTTGCCCGGAGAGAAATCGGCTACGGTAACGGACGCGCCCAGCAGGGCCAAAGCGATCGCTTTGCTGCCGTTGGAACCCATCAGGTTCATGATCCGCTTGCCTTCGGGGGAACCGATATTCTCGCCAAGTACGGACAGCGACTTCAACGGTTCTCTCGCGATCCTCGCGGCGGCCTCTTCGGGCGTGCCGAATCGGCTTACCCAGGCTTCGTACGTTTCCCGGTTCCAGGCTTCTTCATTCTGAGGATTCAGAACGCCCGGTATAGGCTCTTTGCTCGGCTTCGGGAAGCCGCTTCCTTCTGATTCTTTGTTCATCGCGCACCTATCCTTTCCTTTTGCTTCGGTTCACGCGGCGGCGCCTCAATCCTGGATCAGAATGATCCCGCGTTCGTGCGCGGGGGCCGGGTCCGCTTTTAGCAGCCCGATCCCCTGCAGGACCCGCAGATTGGGCAGATGGCACAGATCTTCGAGCGAATACACGTCGAAATAGCCTTCTTCCCCGCTGTGGAACGGAATAATCTGGTACTGCACCTGCTGCCCGCTCCCTACAACCAATTTGGTGACATGCGCAAGGTCTTCTTCGGTCAGCACCAGTCTCTCGAAATATTCCCGTATTTCGGGAATCGGCCGATCGCCTTCTTCGGCAATCGATATTTCCCGCAGCGCATATTCCTGTACAAACACCCCGATATCGAAGCGGGGCCGCAGCACATGCTGTTTGTACATCAATTCTTCGATAACGGCCAGCTTGAAGTTGAAATCCCGGAAGCTTACGCCGCCTTCGCCGCTTGGCATCGTATAGGCGGCAATCTGCTCAATGATTCCGTTCGCTTCCCGCAGCGTATCGGCGGCTTTGCGCGTGCGCTCCGTCTGCCGGTTCTGCTTGGCGACCAGATCCAGAATCAGACGGCGGTCGGGCGAACGTGCAATCTGAAGCAGAGGCTGCCGCAGCAGCGGATAATAGACGAAAGTATCGATAAACTCGTCGAACTGCCGGTCCGTCCATTCTCTCATCCGCAGTTCGAGCGTATCGAGCACGGAGCCGATTCCTCTTTCCAGGATCGGAGCACCCTCGCCTATAAAAGAAGTAGCCAAGCTGAAATAGGCTTTGCCTTTCTCCTCTTTGGGCTGGTCCAGCTTCAGGTAGAAATCGATCAAGCCTACAAACTCGGAAGCATAATCGTGATGATAACCGAGCATGTAGACATGGGTCGCATTACAGGCCGGATAGAACGTCCGAACCAGCCGAGGCAGCAGTTCTGCAGCCTCGGCCCGCAGATCGTCATCGTCCATATAATGCGGATGATTAAAGTAAATTTCCGACAGCGCTGCTGCGGCGCGCGAAAGTCCCTGGAAAATCGGATCAAGCAGATCGGCGTCCGTCCCTTTTTCAACCCATCTACCAAGCAAAAGCAGCACTCGTCCGTGATTAAGCCTCAGCTCGCCCCGAAGTGCGTACGAGCTTTCGAGAGAAGCTTTGCGAAGTGCGAACAGCTCGGTCAGCTTGGCTGTTTTTCTCGCTGCATTCGCTTCGATAAACGGTTCTTTTTCCAAAATGTCCAGCACCGTATCGTAAAACCAGGTTCGTTCCTCGGCGGTCAGAAGGACAAAAGCCGACCAGGCTTCGTTGATCCGTTCGTCCACGCGGATCTGGGTCTCTTCCTCCAGCCCGAAATCGTCCACCCAATCGAGGGAAGCCTGGATCAGGGCACGGCCTTCCGGTTCGAACGTAAAGCCCTGCAGACGATTCAGCATGAGCCGAGAGAGTTCAAGAGGACCCTCGTCGGGAGTGGCCCGAAGGAGGGTCTGGAGCGTGGTCATCGTATTTCCTCCCCGTACATATGTCCATTGCCTAACAAATTCCGTTCCACTATCTTATCATTTTGTTCCCTCCTTGTACCAGTCCGGCTTTTTGGAATCCGCTTGAATTTCGCTTAAATCGGCAGATTGGCCGGAAAAAGAATAGACCCGGACCTCATCCAGGGTAGGAAATTCCCGGTATCGGGTGAAAACGATTCGAATTCTGCATGTCCGAACCGGAGCAAACTGGCGGATATTCCGATATCCCACAATCCGGCCCTGGGATATTGGCTGCCAGGACTGCGAATCCGCCGCCCCTTCATCCGCCGGAATCCGGACTTCGAACGCTTCGATTCGCTGGCCGGCCGGCAGATGTTCCCCAAGAGAGACGGTGTCCAACCCGACCGGCTCTGCAAACGAAAGTTCGACCCACGGTTCCTGGTCGTATGCTTCCGGCTGCCAGCCGCTGTTGGAGAATTCCACCGCGGCCGACTCCAATCCGCCTTCCGCACCGATTCCTCTGCCGGTCAGCGCACTCGAAACTCTCATCGACGCTTTCCGGGTCAGCGTCATATCGGCCAGGCGCCCAAGTCGCCTGCCCAAGCCTTGCAGCGCTTCGCGGTCCGGCTTCGCGATTTGCCCCTGTGCATCCGGCGGCACATTGAGCAGAAAGGTCGCATTGCCGCCTACGGCGTTCATATACAGGCGAAACAGTTCATTGGCATCTCGGACCCGGCCGTCTTCTTCCGGATGATAGAACCAGCCCGGACGAATCGAAGTATTGACTTCGGCCGGATACCACACCCATTCTCCATCGTACTTCCCGATCGCTTTTCGGCTGCCCAGGTCTTCTTCCATCGAAAGAAACGAACGGGAGAACGAGGCATCGTCGCTCTGCTGCGATTTCTCGGCCGTCTTTTCGGCATCGCGCAGCGGTGCGGGAACGACGCTCCATTCTTCCGTGCGGGTCTCCCCCGCTTCATTGCCGACCCAGCGAATATCCGGGCCGCAGACGCTGATCACGCAGCCAGGCTGCAGACGGCGCACGACCTCGTAATACCGAGGCCAGTCATAGAACTGCTTTTTCCCATTGGGACCTTCCCCGTTCGCTCCGTCAAGCCAGACGCAGGAAATCTCGCCGTACTGCGTCAGCAGTTCGGTCAGCTGATTGACGTAGAAATCGTCATAGGCTTGTCCCAAGCCGTAACTTGGTTCCGTTCGGTCCCAGGGGGACAGGTAAATGCCGAACTTCAGACCGTGTTTTCTGCAGGCCTCCGCCGTTTCCCGCACCAAATTCCCCTGCCCTTCGCGCCAGGGACTCCGGGCCACCGTATGCGACGAGAATCGGCTAGGCCACAAGCAGAATCCGTCGTGATGTTTGCAGGTCAGAATCAGGGCGCGCATACCGGCTTCTTTGAATAGAAGAACCCATTCCTCGGCATCCAATCGTTCCGGGCGGAACAACGCAGGATCTTCATGTCCTTCTCCCCATTCGCGGCCGGTCATCGTGTTCATGCCGAAGTGGATAAACCCGTAGAACTCCAGCCGCTGCCAAGCCAGCTGTCTGGGAGAAGGGGCAACTCCGGCGATTTCGTGCAGATTCATGCTTCGCTTCATCCTTTCCTTTTCCGCATGTGTTCAAGCCTGCCCTGTCCTAAACCCGTTTCGAGAACGCTTGAAGATATTCCTGCCTGAAGACGCTGCCTATATTTTGTATACGCTTACTTGGGAATGACGCTATACTATAGACGCAAGCGAAAAAGACCTTATAAGGAGGGAACAGCATGAAAAAAAAGCAGGAGATTTCACCTCCCCACTCTTCCGATCCGGCAGCTGCATCCGTGATCGGGATCGATCTAGCGGCAAGATTTCAAACGTTCGAAGGTTGGGGAACCTCGCTGGCCTGGTGGGCCAATGTGATCGGCGGATGGAGCGAAGAACGGCGGACAGAAATCGTCGAGAAACTCTACTCTGCCGAAAAGGGACTGGGCTTCAATATCGCCAGGTACAATATCGGAGGCACCAAAGACGCACGCGATCCTTATCTTCATTACGGCAAAGCCATCTTGTCCTATCAAAATGAAGACGGCACCTGGGACTGGTCGCGCGACGCCGGTCAGCGGACGGTAACGCGGCAAATTCGCAAGATTGCGGAGACGCCGATTTTTGAAGCGTTCTCCAACAGTCCGCCCTGGTGGATGACCTGCAGCTACGATCCCGAGCGTAAAGACGGTGCAGACGGCTGTACCACCGGAGGCTTCGACGGAGGCGGCAATCTGCGTTCCGGCCGGGAACGCGAGTTTGCGGAGTACTTGACCGAGACAGTCAAACATTTCCGCGACGAATGGGGCATCGTGTTCCGTACCTTGGCCCCATTCAATGAGCCGGTAGCCGACTGGTGGAAGTACCGGATTGCCAAGCAGGAAGGCGCCCATATCGGACCTGCGCAGCAGCAGGCCGTTATTCGCGAAGTTTATGAGGCCCTGAGAGCCAAAGGATTGGTCGACACTTCGATCAGCGCATCCGATGAATCGCTCGTGCAGATGGCGCTTGAGACCTGGCAGGCGTTCGAACCGGAGACCAAGGCCCGGATTGAACAGGTGAACACCCATACGTACAATACTCCCGATTACGATCCGCGGCCTTTCTTCGAAGCGGTCGCGGCCGACGGCAAAAAGCTCTGGATGTCGGAATTCGGTTTCGAGAACGGCGAACATCCGACCGTCGATCCCTATAGCATGACCGGTGCGCAGCGTCTGGTGCAGGGCATTACCCGCGATCTGAAAATCATGCAGGCCGAAGCCTGGGTCTACTGGCAGGCCGTCGAGAGCGATTCCAGCACATGGGGGCTGATCTTTGCCCCGTTCGAGAACAATGAATCCGAGTCGTATGCGATGTACAAGCAGTATTATGCGCTGGGCCATTACAGCCGCTTCATCCGCCCGGGCAGCGTAATCATAGCCAACGACGGAGACAAATCGCTGGCTGCGGTCGATCCTTCGTCGCGGCGTCTGGTGATCGTCACGTATAATGACAGCGAGACGGAGGCCGCAGTCTATCGGTATCAATTGAGAGGATGGAACTCCGGGCATCCGCATTCCGATTCGCAGGTTCGGGTCTATCGGACGACGGCGGAAGAAAACTTGGCCGAACTTGAACCGATTCTGCTGGAACATACCGAATTTACGGCCGAGACTCCTCCTTGTTCGATCACGACCTACGTGATTGACCTGCCCAACAGGAATGCAGAGCTGTCTTGAAAAACCAAAAAGACCTCTTCTGTCCGCCCAAGCGTCAGAAAAGGTCTTTTACCTATTGCCGTCCATAGCGTTTAAACCTCGATTCTTTCGTTTCTAGGATTTGTTCGCCTGCACAAAGGGTTTATTGTCCGGCAAAAAAGGCTTCGTTGCCTGAATAGAAATACCCGGTTGTATCGTTGAATACGACGTAATCGATACTGCTCAGCGTAACGACCATGCGCTGTCCGAACTCCGCGCTCAGCACGATATGATCGCTTCCCGCCGCTTCGAGACGTCCTTCAATCGAAACGCAGCCCGCTGCCTGTCCGGTGTTCATTCCCGGGATCATGTAGAAAACTCCCGTACGGCCCAGATTGTTCTGCAGGGTGGACATGACGTTCGGCTGATCGTAGTTGGTCTGCGGAATGGATGAATCGATCATCGGTGCTCCCGATCTGGCAACCGGATTCCGGAAACCCGCCCCGCTTCTGCCTGTAAGTCCGTTCAAACCGCTGCTGATCCGGTACGTGACCGGCGAATAAGAATATTCCATATAAATCCCTCCCCGTAATTTGCGCGGATGTCCGCAATGAATGAAGCCGCGTTCACGCCCGACCGTCCATACACGCTACTTGGAGAAAATAGAGTTGCGATTTTGTGGAGGACAAATGCTTCGTATTCTTCTTATTACCCTCTGATCTAAGCTCTAAACCATTTTTTTACATCGAGTATGACAAAAAAATGAACAAAATGCTTGGTGTGTCAAAAAAGCGGACAGCACATGAAGCGCTGTCCGCTCTAAATCGATGGAAAAGGGCTTTGACGGAAGGTCCTCTCCCATAAGACGCCTATTCACCGTATTCTCTTGCGCTCGCTATTCTTCGTAAATCATTTTGCGCGTCATTCCGCCGTCGAGTACAAGCTCGGTTCCCGTAAGGAACGTATTGTCCGGGTGGGTAAGATACAGGCAGGCGCGCGCCACATCTTCCGGTGTTCCGACCTTCCCTGCCGGGTGCTGCTTGTGATCGATCTCGCGGAGTTTTTCGTAATCTTTGGTTTCGATCCATCCCGGACTAATGCAGTTGACCCGGATTCCGTCCGCCCCAAGCGAAATGGCAAGCGAATGGGTCAGGGCCAGGATTGCGCCTTTGGAAGCGGCATAAGCGTCAAAGTTCGGCTCCGACATATGGGCGCGCGTCGAACAAAGATTGACGACGGAACCTTTTCCATGCTTGCGCATATGCAGGGCCGCTTCACGGGTCGCCAGGAAAGGGCCCCGTACGTTGGTGTTCAGCACGTCGTCCCATTCTTTGACGGTCAATTCATATGGAGATTTCCAAATGCCAAAACCGGCATTGTTGATCAGAATATCGATCTGGCCGAATGCTTCGATCGTTTCGCGCATCAAATGCGTGATATCGGCTTCTTGCGATACATCGCAGGGGACGAAGATGGCCTCTCCTCCATTGTTCCGGATTTCGGCTGCCGCTGCCGCTCCTTCGGGCTCCTGCGTATCGGCAAGCACGACCCGTGCTCCCTTTTTCGCATATTCGGCTGCTACCGTACGTCCGATTCCTTGTGCGGCTCCGGTAACGATTACGGTCATCGATTCGAAACTCATGTTCTTTTCAGCTCCCTTCGCTTTTCCACTTATTATTAACCCGGGGGGTTGCAGACGGAAACGCGGTATTCATTCAGAGGTCCAATCCCGACATTACAAAAAGTCCTTCGCGGGGTAGGGGCGAAAGACTCGATTGATATTGTGATTAAATTCACTTAATTGGGTAAAGTGCGTGCCAATCCCTGTCTTTGAAAGGAAAGTTACGCGTAGTACATCTTCAGCAGTTTGCCCGTTTCGGCTGTGTCTTGTTCTTCTTCGTTCAGCATGCCTTGTTCGGCCCAGCATGCCAGACATTGTTCTTCGGTTTCGCAAAGGTGAGCGTCCTGGCAGTTGTAGCAGAGAGTCAGATAGTTGCGAGTCAGTTGGGCGGTTGCGGTGGTCATATGGATCACTCCTCAATTGGGTTTGGGTGAAGGTTTATCCGTCGTTTGTTTGGTTACATTCTTTATATTTAAAAAATAACAGATTTTCCGAAGCATGTATGTGATTTATTTCACATTTGGAAATGAAAAATACGCCCTCTTTCGAGAGCGTGTAGAAAAACCTGCGGCACATGGATCAAATAACGTGCCAAGTGACGCCGCCATCCAATGTTTGAAGCAGCAGAGAACGTCGGATGTCCGTTTTGCCGATCAGAATCCAGCCCACTTTCTCCGAAACAAACTCCACCTGGAAAATCTCGGGATACTTTTCCATGTTTTCTTGCAGTTTTTGGCTCCGGGGGAGTTCTGCCCAGCTTCGTCCCCCGTTCACCGTCCGGTAAAGCAGCGATCCACGCGCCATCCAACCGTTCATGCGGTCAAGAAATACCGGTGCGATCTGAAGATTAAGCGCTTCTTGGGCGGGAAGCTTGAACGGAACGTGCTTCCATCCCGCTCCCCCGTTCTGCGTAAAGTAGCCGCTGTACAGCACTTCGTCGCGCTGCTTGCAGCCGACCGGTACCCAGGAACCCGACCCGTCGCGGTAAGACTGGGGCTTGCCGCTTATCATCACATCGCAGGTTCCGATCGGATTAGCGCCTGCGAAAAACGAAGTGGACTTGTTCCAGTTTCGGCCGCCGTCGATTGTGCGATAGAGCGCAGGCCGTCCGAGATCGAGCATCGTGGCATAACCGCTGCCGTCCGACTCGAAATGCATCCCCGTCAAGTACCCGATATCCGGAAGCGGCTGCGAAGAACCCGTCGGCTGGGAACCGTTGTCCGTTCGCATTACGGCAGTCCAACTCTCTCCGCCGTCGCGCGTTCGGTAGAGCGTCTTCTCTTCCCTTCCCGCCGTATCCGAAGCTTTGGTGGTCATGAGCCAGCCTTTTTTGTGATCCGTGAAATACAGCGAAACCGGCAGTTCGTCCGTTCTTCCGAGTGTCGCAAGCGCCCAATTGGCGCCTCCGTCATTCGTCCGCAGCACAAGCGATTCTTCCGAGAGTCCCGCACTGCGTACAATCCACCCGTGCATCGTATCCGTGAAGAAAACATCCCTGCCGTATTCCGGCACGTCCGAAAACGCGACTTGTTCCGATGGGGACAGCGGCACCCAGCTCTTGCCGTTGTTGTCGGTCAGATACATGCGAAGGGCGCTTCGGGTCAGTCCCCACGCCATCCCCGTCGAACCGTCGAACAAATGTATTTCCGTCAGCCGGGTCTGTACGACATACTCTTCGTGCTCGTTTACGGTTCCGCCCTGTTCGGGCTCGACCAGTGTGATTTCCTGACCTCCGACATCGTCGGCCGTGTCCTTGTGTACGACAGGCGGTGATGCCGGTTCTTTCTCGGCAGGTTCGCCGTTGCATCCGGCCAGCACGATCAGTGCGGCAAGAAGGGGCAGCAGCACCCTTCTTCCGATCCGCATTGCAGCCGCCCCCTTTGATTCCGAATAATGTCCCATTAAAGCGCCCAAGCGCCCAATTCCTCCGTCATTATAGCATAAAAGATCCGGAGCGTCTTCCGGACGCTATCCTTCTATCCCAGCCAAAAATAAAGCGGAATAAACAGCAGCGAAGTTGTGATGCCCGAGAGTCCCATGGCCAGGGCGCTGAAGCTGCCGGCCGTTTCGGATTCCTGAAGGCTTCGTGCCGTGCCGAAGCCGTGAGCCGCGCTGCCCATCGCAAGTCCGAACGATACGGGGTCCCGCAGGCCGGACCGGTACAAGAACGCGGGGCCGAGCACACCGCCGAGTACCCCCGTCACCACGCTGAACATGACGGACAGTTCAGGCGTACCGCCAAGCGAGCGGGAGATTTCGATTCCGATCGGCGAACTGACCGATTTTGGCAGGATACTGAGCAGCACTTCGTGGGAACCTCGGGTCAGAAGGACCAGCGCCCCCGCGCTGCAGATGCCGGTTACCGATCCGGCCAATACGGAGATCAGAACGGAAGCGACACGTTCGCGGATCAAACGGCGGTGCTTATAAATCGGCACGCCAAGAGCCACCGTAGCCGGCCCGAGCAGCGTCGTCAGCAGTCCGACTTCCCCCTGGAACTCGGCAATCGGAAAACGCAGCAGGGCAAGTACGATCAGAATGATCGCACTGCTGCTCAGAATCGGATGCAGCCAGCGTATGCGCGAATGAATGCCCCGGGCGATTGCGTAAGCGCCGACTGTCAGAGTTAATCCGAACAATGGATCATGCAGAAAGACGATCATCTTGCTCCTCCTTTTTGTTTTTCGGAGCCGTTTTCTTGGCGACCGTTCCCGTCACCCACAGAACGGCAAACGTGCTGCCGACAACGCCGACAACAATCGATACGGCATTTGCGCCCAGCAGCGGAATCAAAGCCGCCGCCCCGATCACATAGGGAATAAAGAACAGCAGAAGATGCCCGGTCAGCAGGTTGGCCGACTCTTCGACCCATTCCAGCTTGACGACCTTCCCGAACAGCGCACCCAAAAACAGCAGCAGACCCAAGACATTGCCCGGCAGCGGAACATGCAGCACGTCGTGCAGCAGGACGCCGGCTAAACCGAACCCGAGCAGGATCGCAAATCCGCGCATAATCATTCAACTCTTTTCTATCGGGTGTTCCCGAGTACTTGTTCAAACATTTTTTTATTATACCAAAAGGGGGATCGGGTCATACAAAGACTTTTGACACAATTTCGTGACAGGTGGCTTTTTACCATGTAAACTGGTTAAAAGTTAAGAGGAACTTTTCTTCTATCTTACAAGTCTAAGAAACGGAGTGAATCGAATATGACCAGCTCATCCATGCGTTCCCGCCGTGTCGTCGTAATCGGCACGGGCGACGTAGGAGCCACAACGGCCTACACTCTGCTGCTCAGGCAGCGTATGACCGAACTCGTACTTGTTGACGTGAACAAGGAACTTGCACTTGGACAGGCGCTCGACATGAATCACGGACTTCCATTCGTGGGCGGTGTCAAAGTCTGGGCCGGCGATTATTCCGATTGCAAAGACGCAGCCGTTATCGTAATCGCAGCCGGCGCGGCACAGCGTCCGGGCGAAACGCGTATCGATCTGCTCAACCGCAACGCGGGAATCTTCGATCAAATCATCGGCAATATCGTCAAATACAATGATAACGGCATCATTTTGGTAGCTACCAATCCGGTTGATATCCTCTCGTACGTTTCGTACAAGAAGAGCGGCTGGCCGGCTCACCGGGTTATCGGTTCGGGTACGCTGCTCGACAGCGCACGCTTCCGTTATCTGATCGGCAAGCAGAAGAACCTCGATCCGCGCAGTATTCATGCGCACATTATCGGCGAGCACGGCGATTCCGAGCTGCCGGTATGGAGTATGGCGAACGTAGCCGGTGCGGATCTCAGCTTGTCGGAAAGCGATCAGGACCAAATCTTCCATAATACGAAAAATGCCGCTTACGAGATCATCAATGCCAAAGGATCGACGTATTACGCGATCGCCCTTGCCCTGGACCGGATCGTAACCGCCATCTTGCAGAACGAAAGTTCCGTATTGAACGTATCGACACTGCTGGACAACTATCACGGTATTTCCGACGTTTATCTCGGACTGCCGTGTGTCGTCGACAGCTCCGGTGTCCGCGAGCATCTGGAAATTCCGATGAACGACAAAGAGCTGGAACTGCTCAATGCTTCGGCAAACAAGCTCAAATCGGAAATTGCCAAAGTCAACCTGTAAGACAAACAGCGGCATGTCAAAAAGCCCGGGTTTCTCCAAGGAGAAACCCGGGCTTTTCCGTATGGCCGAAGCAGGAGGCGATCTCCGGCTACAGCCTTATGATTTCGGCGCGAACCAGCTGGCCGGTAGACGCATCGCACGCAAACTCGCTTTCTTCGATCCAGATCAGCGAGGCTTGCCGTGCTTCGCCTTCTTCGCTGCCGGTCAGCGCATAATAAGGCAGCGCTCGAATTTGTCCGCGGAGATTCTGCCAGGCTTCGTCTTCGGATAGTCGGGGTTTGTCGAAGGCTTCGGCAAACCGTTCCAGGCAAATCCGGCGAAATTGAAGCTCGTCGGAAACGGCCGACAGCTTCCCGGTACGCCGATCTACATACAAATCGAGACAGGCGCCCAGCACCGGAATCCCATGAACGAGGCGGTAAACGCGGACATGGACAGAGCTGCCCGCCGCTTGAAACGAAGAGCGTTCCCTGCCGGCGAGAAACGCCCAGCGGTAAGCTCGAGGACGTGGGCTTCGCAGCAGATAGTCAAGCACGGAGCTCCGAACGCGCCGCAGCTCATCGCGTTCCAGAGGCTCCGGCCTGTTCGAATCGCCGGCAGGCAGACGGCCCTGAAGCGGGCGGATCGGGGCAGCCGAACTTCGCTTGACCGATCCGCCGCCGCGCAGGTCGATCCATTCCCAAGGCCCCAACTTCTCTCCTTGAACGATCCTCCGGCCTTCCCGATCATAGGCGCGCGGCGCAAACAGATAGAACGGCCGAACCGCAGAGACGTCCAACGCATATACCGCCCGTATGCAGGAGGCATCTTCGGGCGGATGGATTTCGGAAAGAGACTCTTGGATTGGAGGCGATTCGAACCGGCAGGGCGTCCAATCGGTCTGCAGATCGAGAAGTTCGCCCGAAGCGTCCATACGCAGAAACAGATGCGGTCCCCGATAGAAAGGAATACCGCCGTGCTGCCGTCCATATTCCAGCAGCCGTTCATTCTTGTCCAGCTCAAGTGCCCGGACAGGCATCAATTCATCCGGATCGATATCGGGCCGAACACGCGCAATCAGCTCTTGGGCGCGGTCTACGCAGAAAGAACTTTCCGCGCCGGACAGAAACCGGACATCCCCGGAACTCTCGATCCGGATTCCCGAAAGCGGATCACGGCCGTCACGTTTTGTCAAAGGCGTCTCTCCCTTGGCAGTTTAGTACGGAAGACCGTCGCCCGGTTCTTCCTTGCGTTCCAGCAGCCGCTTGGCTACCGTCTCGAAATCCTCGGGCTGAAGCAGCTCGACCGGGGAATGTCCTTTGTCGAACACAAACGACTCCCCTTCCAGAATAACCGCATAACGGCCGTTCAGGCGGGTAATATGCACGCCGTATCCAAAGTCCGCCAACAGACCTTTGATCTGGCTGTTGCCCAATTTGAAGCGGACCTCGATTTCCGGCTGGAATTCCGTAATCCGTTCGGCGGCTTCCATCACCTGCTGGGGTTCCCACTTTTCCTGAATATCCCGCTTGTCGCTGGCTGTCCACAATTCGAGATCGTGCTCTTCGCGCTGCCGCTCTTCGCTTGTCTCGTCCGGCCACTTTTCTTCGACATAAGTCTGAACAAATTCCATCACGCGCTCGTTTACGATCTCCGGCATCGACTGCTCGTAGACGACAAACTTCAGAAAATCTTCGAAGTATCGGGCATGCGAAGGTTGATGGATCTTCAATTCCCAGTCTTCGGTCATCCCCGCTTCCGGCATATGCGGATACATGATCGACTTGATGCTCTTGGTACTGATGGCCATTTCCACTTCGTCGATCAGGTTCTGCTCATCGGAGATCCGTGCGATCTTGTTCTCGAAGTCGCATTTCATGACGAAAATAAACGGATCGTCGGAATGCGTCGTCATTTTGGCCCGGGTGAGGACCAGTGCGCCGCCGCGAACCGATCCCGTATCCAGATAATTGCGTACCAGATCGTCGCAGGCGTTTTTGTAGTCTTCTTTGCCGTCCGCGGTCCGCATCCGGTTGAACATATTGAAGTTCGGGTTGCTGTCCAGCTCGTAGCCCGGCTCCACGATAAACGTTCCGATCTTGGTGGGCGCCTGCTCGGTCAGCGGATTTTTCTCCACTTTCCGTTTGGCGATCCGCGAAAACTCGCTGTCGAGGAATTTTTTGACCGGACTGTCTTCATAATCGTAATCGTCCATGGTCTGATAATGCTTGTAACCCCGGGCACCCTGGCCTTCGCGGCCTTCAACCTGGATCACGAAGAAAGACAAATATTCGATATCGAAACGCATTTCTGTTTAGACCCCTTCTGCCTTCGGGGCGTTTCCCCGCTCCGTAAGGCCTTGATAACCGCCGTGCTTGATCGCATGTTCCGGCAGCAAACTTCCTGTCTGACTACGATAGCACGATGGCCGAAAATGAACAATCCGGGGTAGGGAAAATCGTTCCCGCATCGCTAGAGTCTCCATTCAAAAAACGCGGTTCGCCGCTTTGGGCGCAACCGCGTTTGGATAGGTTCGGACCGGAATCCTAAGGCCAATGGAAGGACTATACGATTACTTGCCCTGCCGCTGCTGCATGAACTCCAGCCCTTTTTGCAGCAGTTCCTGCATCGAGCCGAACTGCGTGTTGGCATTCACCTTTTCGTCCAGCTCCTGCGGCGGAACATTCTGCAGAGCGTTCGCGTCGCTGCCGCCGATTCCGAACTTTTGCAGCATTTCCGCGGCCGACTTGAACGGGGTATACTTTTGCAAAAACTCCGAATTCAGCAGTTGGTCCAGCGGCAGCTTTTGCAGGATTTCGCCTAACGGAAGCTTTTTCAGCATCTCCGACAATCCGCCGGTTCCGCCTGCACCTCCTTGAAGCTTGCCCAGCATATCTCCCAGTCCTCCAAGATTGAATCCCATTTCGATAACCTCCTTAGATTCGGAAAGCCGCGTCGCAGAGACCGCCTTTTTCCGTCACGTACTTAGGAGTTCTTACCCTTATCTCCAGGCAGCTTAACATCAAGGCGATCCATCGCTTCTTCCTTCTCCCGGTTCGTTACGTGTGTGTATACGGTTGTCGTCTGGATCGAAGCATGCCCGAGCATTTCCTGAACCGTTCGCAGATCCGCGCCCCTGCGCAGCAGCATGGTCGCAAACGAATGCCGCAGTTTGTGGCTCGAATACGCAATACGCTGGTTGGGATCCAGATCCTGCTGAAATCGGTCAAACGTATCGGCGGCCAGCTGCTGGATCGCACGAATCGACATCCGGCGGCCTTTTTGCGAAACGAACAGCGCTTCTTCCCGCTGCGTCCACGGCGAGAGGCGCTGCGCAATCGCTTCCTCCAACACGCCGCCTACCGCTTCGGGAACCGGAAGCGTACGCCATTTTCGCCCTTTGCCGAACACCTGGAGCGTGCGCCGCTCGGCATTGTAATGGGACACGTTGAGCGCGTGAACTTCGCCGACCCGCAGCCCCATATAGGCCATAAGCAGGAAAATCGCCAGATTGCGCCCCCGATACTTGCCTTCGACCGCTTCCAGGAAAACGCCGATCTGCCGTTCGTCCAGATAGACGGGAGCCCGGTTCGTTTCGGTTTTGGCTTTTTTGATCCCGAATGCCGGGTTGTGCTCCAGCAGTTCCAGTTCGATCAGCGCTTTGAAAAAACACTGCACGGCGGCATGTTTGCGGTTGCGCGTCGCATCCCCCGCCCCTTCGCGTCTGGCACTCGACAGGAAAGACATCACATGAATTTTCTTGACCGTATTCAGTTCCCGTTCGTTCAGTGCGATCAGAAAGTGCCGCACGTCGCTGAGATAATTTTTTTGCGTATAATCGGTGTATCCCGCGTCCTGCATCCAGATCAAAAAAGCTTCCAGATACTCGGTATAAGTCTCGCAGGCTTCGTCGTCGGGAATCCGGATCGTCGTCATGGTCAAGTTCGCCCCGTTTCCGCTTATCAAGTTTCTTCTATAATATTGTGGACCAATTTGGGGGTGCCTGGCAAGTTTTGTTCAAAACTTCGGCAACTCTTTGGGTGGGCGTAACGTTAAAGAGACGAAAAGGATAAAATAGGAAATTGAATAAAGTTACATATTTATTACTATGTAAACTAAAGTCATGCCGCAAAGAGAGGTCCTTGATGATGCCCAAAAATGCTCGTGTTATGACTGCTGTGATCTCCGTCGGACTTGTCTGCTCCATCCTGCCTTCCGCTGCCGCCTCTCCTGTTGTTTCCTATATCAATCCTGCTATTTTCAGTACGGAAAACGAGAACGTTCCGGCGTTGAAGACGCTGTGGAAAACAAAAATGGATTCTTCGCCTGCTGGGGGAAATATTCACTTGTCTGCACGGATCTCCGGCGGGCTCGTCTTTTTCCCAAAAGGAGGAAAGTTGTACGCGGCTGCCGCTTCAACCGGACGAACCCGCTGGACGGCAAACGTCAAACCGGCTTCCCCGGTGATGCTCGGCCAAGATACACTTTATGTCGTAGACGCTGCCGGCACGCTTCGGGCGCTGAACATACAGACGGGACGGCAGCTCTGGCAAACCCAAACGGGTTTCGATCCTCAAACGTCGAATATCACTTCTTCCCTATCTGCAGGCATTCTCTATGTCGGCGGTCCGTTCGCTTTGAAAGCCTATGATCCCGCAACCGGCAGGCAGCTGTGGAAAACGTCGACCGAAAGCGAATACGGCGGTCCAACCTCCTATGGCGTGTATGACGGGATCCTGATCGTCGCTTCGGTCGTCAGCGGAGCGCTGACCTTCGATCAGTACAAAGCGTACAATCCGAAAACAGGGCGGAATCTGTGGACGCTCAACAGCAGTCACGGCCCTGTGCTCGAGTTTCGAAACGGTCTTCTGTATCTGCGCAATACCGCTCAATGGGCATCTCCGAATCATGCGGCCAAGCTCGATCAAGTCGAGATCAAGACCGGCCGAATAAAGACTTCTTACGATTACGTCCAGGTTACAGACGGCTTGTACCAATCGGCGGAGCAGCTCGTGGTTGAAGGAGGTTATGTGTATGTCGCAATGGAGAAGTATACTGCAGGCGTGCTGGAAGGGATTGCTCCTGTCTTGTACCGGTTCAATCTGAATCAAGACCCCAATAAGCAGAAGCCTGTCGTTTATGAAGGGTACGGCAAATTCCTGGCGGGGCCCTATAAGAACAGGCTGTTTTTCCAAGAAGGTCTGAGCCTGAGTTCGCTGCTGCCGGGCCAAAAAGGAACGACGACGTACAAGCTTGCGGGTAATCCGCTTGCCCGGCTCGATCTGCATGAAGCAGGACTGTATGCGGGACTGAGCGATGGCAAGTTCTATTTGATCGATCTGGCTTCGGGCCAAACGTCGGGCGCAGTCGATACCGGCAGCCGAACCTATGGCGAGACTCTTTTTGCAGGTCGTACGGTGCTGATTCAAACGGAAAAAGAACTGATTGCCGTGAAGCATCCTTGAACGCGAAAGCTACATTTCCTTCTCCGCAGGACCGATAATAACTGAATAAGTAACTGCCGCCTTGTCAGGATCGAAGGCGGCTATTCGACTCCGGGAGGATCACAAATCATGAGAAAATTGCGTACAGCCGCCGTCGTGGCGGCCGTTCTGCTGAGCATAGGCACCGTATCGGCAGTCGGTACCGCTCAGGCGAAGAACGAGAATAAACCTGCCCAGAAAAACGGACAAGGGCAAAAGAACGTTCAAAGCCAGAAGAAAGCGGACGGTAAAGCGGCAGACAAGAAACGGCCTGCGGCGGCCCAAGCTCCTCTTCTCAAAGCCGCATGGGAAATATCGAAGCAGGAGGCAGAGGTTTCCGGCGCGGCTGTTCAAACTGCGGACGGACTCTTTTTCTATGAATCGGACGGTTCTCTTCGCGCCGCGGATGCCGCAACCGGCAAACTTAGATGGAGTTACGCCGGCGGAACCCTTCCGTCTGCTTCGGCCAATGCTTCCGTATTCCTGATCGAAGAGAACGAACGGATCACCAAACTGGACAGCCAAAAAGGAAAAAAACGGTGGAGCACCGAACTCGGACATACTGCCGAAGCTTCGGAAACTTCACTTCGGGTGCTGCAGGGCAGTCTTTATTATTCCGACTCTTCGGGCAGATTGGCCGCGTATCATACCGGAAACGGAAAGCTCAAGTGGGAAAACGACGAGATCCAGTCCGAGACTCTGCAGGTGCTGGGCCGCTACGGCGATGTGCTGGCTGCCGAAGGTACGACGCCCGCCGGAGACCGAATCCTGTACGGCGTGTATGCGGAAACCGGAAGTCTGCTCTGGCAGATCGAAGGTTCGTACGAAGTGCTGGGTACGCAAGATGACAAACTGATCCTGCGCGATTTGTCCGCAACGGCAGCATTCTCCGCTGACGAAGAGGAAGACGAGGAAGATTCGGCGGCGGACATCCAGCAGGATTCGGACAACGAATTGGACAATCCTCAGGAGGAAAGCGAAGAATCGGCGGCCGCGGACTATCTGATTACCCTTGTTCATGCCGATCTGAAAAGCGGCAAACTCACGCAAGCCGGGCAGTATGCGCCTCTTGAGTCGTCGGCGATCGATCTCCAAAACAGCCGTACTTTCCTGCAGGGCTCTGTCGGATACTCGGTAGATGAGACGGAAGACGGACTGCGGTTGACCCGCTTTTCTATGTCCCAGGGAAAATATGCGGACGCGGCCAAGAGTTATGCCAACGCCGGAGACTGGATCGGCGGCCCGGAGCAGGGATGGGCTTTCTTCCAAAAAGAAACAGGATTGACGGGAGTCAAGTTGGCCAACGGAGTTTCCGTAACGTTTGGAGATCCTGGCAGCAAAGCCGCTATCGCACCGGTCGTATCCGGGCAGCTTGTCTATATCGGGCTGGAGAACGGAGAAATCCATGCATTCAACTTGAAGACGGGGACTCCTATCGGCAGACTGGCTGCAGGTTCCGGTGATATTCAATCGATCTCGGCAACCAAGTCGGGTCTGCTGATTCGTACGGATACGAAGTGGCTGGGTCTGACCCTGGCGAAAAGCTCAAAATAAGCGCACGAATCCTTGCCCGGCAGCTGCGGAGAAACGGAGAGAATGAAATAACGGACCCTTCTTTGTTTTTCGCGATTCAATTTGTGGTAATTAGCTGGGGTAGGCTAAAATCCCTCAAATCTGCACGGGTGCTGATCAGCACCGGAAGGAGTCTGTTCCATGACGAATGCCAAGAAGCCTGTTCTCGAATCCGCAGCTCAACAGTTTGCCGACGACAACGCCAAGCCGCCGTTCCTGTCCGACCTCGGACCGGAGAAAGGCCGCGAGACCGTCGACCAGGTTCAATCGGGCGACGTATTCAAACCGGATGTCGAAATCGAAGACAAGACGATTCCGGGCGGACCGAAAGGCGAAGTCTCGGTCCGTATTGTGCGTCCACAAGGAACGAAGGCCGTTCTCCCCGTTCTTCTCTACACCCATGGTGCAGGCTGGGTATTCGGCAATGCGCACACGCATGACCGCCTGATTCGAGAGCTCGCCGTAGGCGCGGAAGTCGCAGTGGTGTTCCCGAATTACAGCCTTTCTCCGGAGAACAAATATCCGGTGGCGATTGAAGAGATCTACGCCGTGCTCGAATGGATCTCGGCTCAGGGAGAGACCGAAGGGTTCGACACTTCGAAACTGTATGCAGGCGGCGACAGCGTCGGCGGAAACATGACGGCTGCGATCACTTTGATGGCCAAAGAACGCAGCGGTCCGAAGATCGCGAAGCAGCTGCTGTTCTATCCCGTCACGGATGCTTCGTTCGAGACGGAATCGTACAATCAGTTCGCGGAAGGGTACTTCCTCATGAAGGAAGGCATGAAATGGTTCTGGGATCAGTATACGACCAATCCGCAGGAGCGCAATCAGATTACGGCCTCTCCGCTCCGCGCGACGACCGAGCAGCTGCAGGGACTGCCTGAAGCGCTCGTGATCACCGGCGAAGCCGACGTGCTGCGCGACGAAGGCGAAGCCTACGCCAACAAGCTGCGCGAAGCCGGCGTTCCGGTTACGGCCGCCCGCTTCCAGGGTATCATTCACGACTTTGTGATGCTGAATACGCTGGCCGAGACGAATGCCAAGAAAGGCGCTATGCTGCTGGCGAATGCCTGGCTGAAGGGCTGATCCTTCCCCGGATGTACGCAGTAAAAAGAGCCGCTCTGATAGAGCGGCTCTTTTATTTGCTTTTCATTCCGGTGCGGCAGGATTGGCATTTGGGCGCCCAGGTACGGCTTTGTCCCAATCGAGCGGAATTTCGAAAGATTTAAACTTCGTCTTTTTCGAAGTTGTGGCCGCAAACTCGGTCAACTCGTCCGGGTCCATCGGCGGGAAGATCGCTTCGTATAAAAGTTCGTCTTTGGAGATCCGCTGCGGATTGTAATACGCCGGGTAGCCGCCCTTTATTTTCGAAGAATTGAAATACGGAAACCACGTCTGTACGTTCGGATCGCTATATTTCAATTGTACGATCGTCCGGTCTTTCTGGAAATCGACATCGGTCAGCGTCATCGTTTCTCCGTCGAAACCAGTCAGTGTTATCGGTATTTTGCCTTCAAAAGGCTGTGTATCCGTGCCTGTATTCGTATCGTCCATTATTTGGGATTCGAAGATACGGAGTCCAAGCGAAGAAGGTTTGGAATTAATGGTTGTAAAAGGATCAAGCGCCTGAACCCATTTCATACTTCCTTCTTCGGAGCCGTCTCCCGTCATCCACTGCTCATGAAAATAGGTATCGATATCATCGTAGTACATAATACCCTGTGCAGAAATTTCGCCCGGAGCTTTTTGAGTCATTCGGATGAGGTTGAAAGTCGGGCCGGCGGAAAATTCGGTCAAAGTAAATTCATTCCCTTTATAAGTGAAAGAGGTTCCCGGATAAAAGGTCGAAGTCAGCTTATCCGTTTTGGCCGAAGATAGAGGAATCTTTGCTTCCCAATTCCCGTTTTTTGTGGCAAGTCGGCTGACTTTCAGGTTTAAGGTGAGGTCTGTTGGTCCGTTATACGAATTGAGTATATAGGTAAGGGTACCCGCGAATCGGTGGCTGCCCAAAAAGGTCTTGGAACGGGTAGGATTCTGATTCCATTCTTCGCCGACCGCAGAAGGCTTTAATGTATAGTTGAACGAAGCATTGTCCGCGTTCAAGTCCGCACCGCCACTTTGATCGTCGACCACATAATCGATCATGGCCCGGCCGCCATCATAATATCCTTTGACAAGTGTCAGTGTAACGTCCTGATCTTTCAATACGATATTCAATGGCGTCGACAGTTGTTCGATCTGTTCATCTTCCACATTTCTATTTGCATTCGGCGCATAAATATCGCGTAATTCCCGAAATTCTATACCCGATACGTCCGAAACGGCAGGCACCGGCTTGGAGGAGTTGAGCAGCTGAATGCCGAAGATCGCCGCTGCCGCAAGCAGCAGAACCGCGGCAATGGCAAACCCCTTTCTGAATCGGCTGCCCATCCCGGAAGCCTTCACTTGTCTCATTTGTTTAAGTTCTCCTTCCCATACGGACTCGAACGAGATGTCGGATCTTAAGTTCGCAATCGATCCCGGCCCTTCGTGCTTCAAACGCTGCGTCATGTCCTGTTCCGGGATATCGTTTTGAACGAGTCTGTTGTCGCGGGTCATCGCAGTTCCTCCTTGCTCTTGACATAGCCGGGTACGCCGTAATCCAGCAGATCCGGGCTTACTCTCAGTTTCGCGAGCCCTGCAGCCAGTCTCGACTTGCAGGTACCGAGCGGGATGTCCAGCGTCTCTGCGGCTTCCTTAAGCGGAATGTCCGCATAATAATGCAGCAGAATCACTTCTCTGCTCTTATGCGGCAGACGGCAGACCGCCTGCCACAGTTCGAGCTGCCGTTCGTTCAGAAGCGCGATCGCTTCGGCCGTCCGTTCTGTCGCTTGATCCGGCACCTGGCCGAACAGCGTCTGCCATTTCAGTTTGCGGTAATGGCTGCGTGCCAGATTGACGGCAATACGGGCGAGCCAGGGGCGAAACGCACTGTCGCTTCCTTCTTCGCCGCGATACTGATCATACTTGCAGAAGGCGCGGATGAACGTCTCCTGGGTCAGATCGTCTGCGAGCACTTTCGATTTGGTCAAGGCAAGCAAAATGCCGAAGATCGATTTCGAATGCCGCTCGAACAAACGCTTGGCCTCCTCCCGGCTTAACGCCTCGTTCATAGTGTCCCCTCCTTTTGTCTGACCGATATACGCTTCGACAAGGAATCGAGTTCGCTTTTTTATGAAAATATTTCGAGAATTATTTAGTTTACCATAATAATATTATGTAAATAAAAAAATGCTACCGAATTTGCCGAAAGCGGCATCTTGAATAGAAGTGCAGGATCGTATTCCGGGAATCAATCGAAGGTTACGAATCCCATCGCCTTTTGGGCCGCCAGCAGGGTGTGCTCCGCGTTTCGGAATCTTGTCCAGTTCGGCCGAATTTACAACCTTGTCCGTCGAATCGTCGCTCTACGCCCGGAATCGAAAGATTGCCAAACACCGCATACAATTCGACCAGATTGCTGACAGCGGGCTTCTTCCAATCATAACGCACCTGACCATCGGAGTCGGTGACGGCACGCGAAAATTTCTTGCGGATCGCAGCCGTCTCATCCAGCATCAAGATATAGCTTGCCTGGTTCGGGTTGCTTTTGCTCATCTTCTTGGACGGATCATCCAGCCAAGCTCCGCATGCGCCGAGACCTGCGACTGCAGGAAAACACAAGATTAAAAATTCGATTCCATAAAACGAAACGGTTTGCGGGAGATAAGAGTCTATACAAGGAGAGCAATTAAATAATTTTTCGGGAGGTTTATTCATTGAAGATTCCATCGAAGCATGTAATTAAAAACAACCGCAGGTTCGCCGCTTCCGCAGCCGCACTTCTGCTTGCGGGAACTTTCGGCTTTTACGCAGGAACACCAAGCACCGAAGCGGCTTCTGCCGATAGAGGCTTATTCACTCTGACATCCAATACCCCGTCTTCGCCGCAATGGAGCAGGTCTGTCGATTCTCCCCAAGCTGTCGTAGGCGGCAGCGCAATCTACTATCAATCGGGCTCCAAACTGATTGCATCCGACATCTCGACCGGCAAAACCAAATGGAGCTACGCAGCCAAATCTTACGCGCCTGCAGTCACTTTGAACAATTCCGTCTATATCGCAACGACCAAAGGCAAGATCGTTAAACTGAACGCCAAAAACGGAAAGGTGCTCTGGACGATAAACGCGCCCGCCAAGCCTTCCAAATCTTCCGAAGAATATCCTCCAAACGATTTCAGACTGTCCGGAAACACCCTCTACATTTCAGATAACAAAGGATTGACGCAGATCGATGCCGCAACCGGTCGAACGATTCGCACTCTGTCCAAAGTCGTCGGCAAGCCGGTCGGTATTCGCGGGAATATGATTTTTGCTGTAAGCGTAAGTTCCGGGGCGTACATGAGAGAAACACTCAAAGCTTATGATGCAATAACCGGCAAAACGCTGTGGGAAGTAAAAGGCGATCATAATGCCATTCTCGGGATCAGCGGAGGATATATGTACACTCGGAATATTCCAATGAGCCCCGATCGCGGGTACGCAGCCGTGATCGACAAAGTAGACCTCAAAACGGGCAAAATCGCAAAAAGCTTCAATTACATTCCCGTTGATTATATGCGCGGCATGTCTGCTAATTCTATTGTCATGGAAGGGGAATATTTCTATATCGTACAAAAAGGAGACGACAGCAATTTGATTCAACGTATTTCCGTCGGCGCCCCTTCCGAGACCCAACCGGAAATTATTGCAGAACTGGATAAACCGATTATTGGTTTCCAAGCAGGCAGCGGACGAATAGCCGCTCTTCTCACAGGTGGAACTCTAAAGGTGTTCGACATCGATACAGCAAATTTACGAATAACGGCAGCTGTCAAAAAAGCGGCAAGAACTTCCCAAATCATTCTTCTAAATAGCAAGGTTATCGTTCAAGCGGATACCACTCTTTCGGTCGTGAAAATTCCGCTCGGAGGATCTGATTAATAATATATATTATGTAAATCATATCTCTAGAACGAAGACATCGAACAAGGTTGAATAATATGGAAAATGACTTTAAATTGGGTTAAAACAAGTTGGATAAAGAGCCGTTTAAGCAGTATAAAATCGTTCTAAAACGAAACAGCGTATAATTTATATTATACGCTGTTTTTTTATGGCGTTTTTCGCCCTTTTCCCGGCATTTCTCTATTTCGCTTTAACGGGATATTGGCATGCTGTTTCAGGCTTGAGCAGAAGGGCTGATGACGATTTCTCCTACATTGACTTCGGCAGGCTGTTCAATAGCAAAGACTATCGCTCGGGCGACCGCCTCCGGTGGCATTGCCATTTGATCGCGTATTTCTTCAAGACACCGCTTGATCTTCGGATCTATAATTCCTGCGGCAAAGTCCGTATCGGTAATACCCGGAGAAATGACCGTCACCCGAACGTCGGGACCCGCTTCCTGACGCAGGCCATCGGAAATGGCCCCTACCGCAAACTCGGTGCCGGAATAAACGGCTTGGTTGGGTACGGTTTTGTGACCGGCCGTCGAAGCGATATTGAGGATATGTCCATACCCCTGCTGCCGAAAAATCGGCAGCGTCTCTGCGTGCTGCAAGGCGATCAGGGTGCGTATATTGCAAGGTACGCCGCCGCCGGAAGTTTCGCTAACCGTATAGCGGAAACGGTAAACCGGATCAATCGCGACTCTATGCATCCGTTGAACGTCACGCATTTGGCGGAAAAAGCTTATACTCGGAACCGAGATCGGAGCCGCAGAGGTTGGTTTTCGCGTTGGTTACGAGAGTCCTTCCCGGTTCAGTTGAGAATATGCCCGAAGGTTTGGATTTCCGCCGATAAAGGATAGAAAGCAATAAATTTAGTTTACGTAACTTTTATTATGTAAATTATCAATAGAAAGAATTCATTCTTCCACAAAAAAAGGCAAAGAGCTTCAGCTCTTTGCCTTTACCCTTTTTAATGTTCCACGTCTACCGACTTCCGCCTTAGTACCGATCCAGAATCAGATTCGTCTTGAGCGAATCGGCAGGAACCAACCACCCTTCCGCGTTCAGCTCGTCCATCAATTCTGCGCGATTGGCGGAGGCAGCCGAGTAATCGTCCGTTTTGAACGAGATCTCGACGAGCGGTTCGCTGCCTGTACCGGATGCATTCAGAATAGGCAGTACTTCGATATCCACTTCTACCCCGTTAAATTCGCCGGCATACTTGCTGACCTCGATCGGGCCGTGTACGCGCGATTTTTTCAAGATCGTTTTTCCCCAACCGTTCGAACGTGTCTTCTCCAGCTTGCCGGGAATCTCTTTGACGAGCAGTTCCAGCGCTTTGCTGGCGGAAGGCAGCATCAGGCCGGCGGATGCTTTGACCTTCTTCGTATTGGAGAAGCTCAGGGTCTGTTTGCCGTAACCCCAATCGACTTCGGCTTCGTAGTTTGTATCGGAAGAATCGAAACCGGCGGCGTTGGCGGCACTCAGCGCGGCATCGATTTGTCCGTTTTGTACCGCGAAGCGCTTTTTGTACGTCAGCTCGTAATCGGTTTTGTCTTCTTTTTTACGAAAACGCACGTTCCAGCCTTCGTTATTCAACTCTTGGGCATCCGTATCGAAATATTCCACCAATTGGCGCTTCGGCGCAGTCGTAATCTCAAAAGCGTCATTGACCGAAGCTTGCAGCGATCCGTTTGCGTTCAGCACGTCATTCGAATCGAGCAGGAATTTCACTTCGTAAGTCGGAACTGCGTTCGAAGCGGCATGCACCTGAGGCGCGGCCCCCCAGCTGGTGAAGAGAACGGCGGCGCTCAAAGCGGTAACGGTGAGCTTTTGGGTGAACGTACTTGGACTTTTCGTATTCATTGCGGTTGATCCACTCCTTCGAAGGTTGGGGTTGAGTACCTCCTCACTTTAAAGGGGCAGGATCACAGCGGAATGAACGCGAACGCGGATTCTGGTAAAAAATGGCCATACTTTGCTGATGGAGCCCAAGATTTTATCGATTGCGAAGACTTGGAACCAGCGGCTGGGTGTGATTGATCAACTGTTACTTTTTCCAGCATACCCCTATAAAGCATAAAGTAATACCGGCTAAAAGGACGATGAATTGCAGACTAGGCATCGCGTGATTGAAATTAAAAGTTGTCGCAAAAAGGAAAGCTAATGCAATAAAGGTAATCCCTAAGCTTAAGATTTTGGGTCCGGTCAGATTGTGGCGAAACTTCGTAAAGGTGGCGGTCAATCCTGACAGCATGATAGCAATCAGAAGGACGGCGATCACTTTGAGTCCGGGCAGTGTCAGATGAAAAATCGAGTAAAACGCATCCGTAGAATCCATTTATACACGCTCCTCTTCTTAATTGAACAACTTATTGGAATGAACGCTTCGTTTCAAGAAAAGTTCGCATTTCACTTTACGCTACACACAAAAAAGCGAAGAGCTTTAGCTCTCCGCCTTTTGAAATCCATCGATTAAGGCTTCAGGAAACCCGGCGCCAGATAGCTCGGATTCGGATATTTGTAGAACCCTTCTCCGGTTGCTTCGCCCAATTTGCCCTGATCCATATAATTGTTCTTAAGCAGATCCGCTACCGCCTGATAGGCTTTGTCCCCGGTATGTTCGGCTCTTGTGCGCGCGATAGGATAAGCGGTATTGATGCCGACGATATCGAGCATCCCGAACGGGCCGACCGGAGCGCCGGTCGCGAGCATCCAGGTCTTGTCGATCGTTTCGATATCGGCAATTCCGGTGACCGGAAGTTTTTGCGCCGAACTGAGCAGCGGAACCAGCGGCGAGTTCACGATGTAACCGGCCTGTTCTTTTTGCGGAGGAAGAGCGACCATGCCAATCTCTTTCGCGAACGCAATCACCTCATGGAACACCCGCTCGGCCGTGGTGGAGTGCTTCATGATCTCGGCCGTATTGTTTTTCCAGATCTCATTGGCAAAATGCAGCGTCAGGAACTTCTCCGGACGGCCTGTGGCCTGTGGCATGGGCAAACTGGCTCGGCAGCAGCGTAGAGGAGTTGGTCGCAAAGATCGTACGGGCAGGAGCGGCCTGGGCCGGTTTTTGATAGAAATCGATCTTGATATCGACCGATTCCGGAACGGACTCGGTATCCTGTTATTAAATAAAATCAATTCAAAATAATCAAATCAATACTTTTAATTTTTTGTATCAGGATCCAGATTCATTCGGACGCTGTGACGGACCCACCCGGCAAACGTTTCGAACTGTTCCGGTGCACGGTCTACTGCCCAGCGCAGCGTATCGACCGCACGCAGAAGCATCAGCTTTTTCGTATCAGCCCGCTGTTCGTCAGGAAGGCCGTATCCCTCGTAAAAAGCTTCAAGCTGTTCGTGATTAGGCATTCCACCTTGGAACTGCGTCTGCATCAGCTGGATCACCTCTCCGTGCGGGACGGGATGTACTTCCGCGGCGCCCCAATCCAGCAGCGCAATGGTCACTTCCCCCGCTGCGGCCCCTTCTCCCTGCTCGACGAGTACATTTTTGACAGACAAGTCTCCGTGGATCAAGCCGAATTGAAAAGACTGCACAGCCAGCTGTTCGAAAATCGTTTTGATCTGACGCGACTCGTTCTCCGTAATAACGCCTCTTGCAAGCAGAGGATCGGAGTCGTTCAAGCTGTCGATATTGTAGCGGATATGATCCTGCCAACTGCCGTCGGAACCCGGATGAGGCGGATTGTCAAAAAGCCCTTGGTTCGCGTTTTCCAGATCGCCTCCGTACCCTTGCACCGGAATGGCATGAATCAGACGGGCATATTCGCCCAGCCGCCGCCAAATCACATTTTCCGGATAGTCCGTATCCAGTCCGTTGACCCCTTTCACCCAAGATTGAAGCATGTAGGCATACCCGTCTTCGACGCCGATCGCAAGCACGGTGGGGCCAGGGATTCCCGCTGCAGCCGCCTGCCGGATACACCATTCTTCTTTGACGTATTCCGCGTAGCGGTCGGCCGTATTCAGACGCACGATCAATTTTCGGCTGCGTGTTTCGACGCTGTAGACTTGATTGACGAAGCCGCGGCCTACAATAGGCGAACAATCAACGGTCTTTTCTTGACAAAAGCGCTCTGCAATCCGTTCGGCGAGCTCCTGCCCTTTTGCTTTCATCGGATGAACCTCCTTCGTTTAACCGATCCCAGTCTAAATGTAGTTTCATAATTAAAATTATGTAAACAATGATCGGGCAGCCCGAATATCATGTCCGTTCTATTTCGGCTGATTATATCGTCATTGCATCGAATCGTTGGATCGCCGTGAGTACTTCTGCAGGGCAGGACACCGTAAAGTCCGGCGAGATCCGTCTCATCGACTCCAGGGAATCGTATCCCCAAGCCGCCGAGATCACATGGACCCCCGTACGCCGTCCGGCTTTGATATCCCGCAGTTCATCCCCGATATACAGCACTTCTTCCGCTTTGAGATCGTTGCGCTTAAGAAAAGAACGAATCGCCCGGTGTTTGCCGAACAGGCTGCGCGCCGAGCGAATCTGTTCAAAATGGTCGATGCCTTGGTTTCGCAGGAAAGCCCGGATGTTTCGCTCCAGATTGGACGAAATGATGCTGAGCGGATATCCTTTTTCATGCAGCTGGTCGATCAGTTCTCCGATACCCGGCTTCACTTCCAGATTCTCGATCCCCCGACGGTATCCCAGAACCACGTTCAACCCCAATGCCGGCATCCGGTAGAGCGGAATCCCCAGCGCTTTTCGCCGTTGACTGATCGAATGTCCGGCAAAAGGACCTTGGTCATCTTCGCGGATCGGGCGATACCCGTGTTTTTGGGCTGCCCGGTTATAGATTTTGCTGATCAGGGGACGGGAATGGGCAATGGTCCCGTCAAAGTCGAAGATGATATGTCGAATCATGGCTAGCGGCCTCCTGTGATACCGGTTTTCACTTCAACGGACCGTCTGCTTTCTCCCTTTGTATTACATGCAAATGCCCGGACTGAAACAAGCAAACCGTGTACGGATCGTTTCCTCGCCGGCTCCTTGCCTTACAAAGGCGATTCTCTCAACCATTCCGATACCTGGTCCGTAAATTTCGCCAGCAGGGCCGAACGATACCGCTGCTTGTTCGTGACCATATAGATGGAACGATTCAGAGCGATCCCCGGGATGGCCCGCATCTGCAGCAGTCCGCGTTCGATCTCGTCTTGAACGGCAAGTCTGGACACAAACGAGACATGCTCGCCGAGCCTGACCGTCTGCTTGATCGCTTCCAATGAATCGAATTCCAGATAAGACGGCAGACGCCGCGAATGGGTCGCAAGCCATCGCTCCGTTAAGCGCCTTGTACTCGATTCCATACCGTGCATGACAAAATACGAAGAAGCGATCTGTTCCGGCGTCGGAGCGTCGAGTGCCGCAAGTCTGTGCGAAGGCGCGAAAATAAGCACCAGTTCGTCCCGGCAGATCGGCTCGGCGATCAGTTCCGGCGACTCCAACGAGTCGGTCGACGCGATGCCGAGATCGATCTCATGGCGCTCCAGCATGTCCCGTACGGCCGGAGCCGTCTTGACCGACAACGATACCTGTACGCCCGGATGAATCCGCGCGAATCGGTGCAGCACACCGGGCAGAATATAGGTAGCGGGTACGTAGCTGGCTCCGATCCGCAGCGTGCCTTTGCGAAGCGTATCGAATTCGCTCACCGCACGCTGCGCTTCGCCGGCCAGAGCGCCTATTTTGACGGCGTAATGCTCAAGCGCGCGTCCGGCGTCCGTCAGGACAATTTTGCCCATTCGGGTCTCGAACAGTTTGACTCCGAAGTCTTTCTCCATGTTTTTCATATGAAACGTAACGGTAGGCTGCTTCAGATTCAACATTTCCGCTACTGTGGTGATCTTGTTGTATTTTTCGAGCAGCTCCACGATCTTCAGTTTGGTCAGATTTAAGTTCATCATGTCACGATCTTCCTTCCCTTTCGGGCCTATCCCGCACCCTCCTTATCAGTAAAATCTATGAATGTTAACAGGAATCATTGGAAAAATTAATTTTGTGTTGATTTTGCGTTAATACGGGCAGCGAACAAGGAGCGTAAACTGAATTTGTAAGCGGCGATCACGCTGAACAGTTAACGGAAGCAGGAAAGGAATGCACATGGACTTATACATTGAAGGATTGAGCAAAACGTTCGGGCCGACAACCGCGCTGCACCCGACCGACCTGATCGTCAAGGAAGGCACGTTCACTACGCTGCTCGGTCCGTCCGGATGCGGCAAAACGACGCTGCTGCGCATGATCGCGGGCCTCGAGGCGCCGGATACCGGCACGATCTCGATCGGCGGCGACACGCTGTTCGACGCTTCGCGCAAGCGCAGTACCCCGGCACATAAGCGCGGATTCGGCATGGTATTTCAGGATTTCGCGCTCTGGCCGCATATGACGGTGTTCGAGAACGTCGCTTTCGGTCTTCGCACAAGCCGCCGGACCCAGGATCTGAAACAAACGGTCACACGCGCGCTGGAAAAAGTACAGCTCGGCGCGATGATGGACCGCTATCCGCACCAGCTCTCCGGCGGTCAGCAGCAGCGGGTCGCTTTTGCCCGGGCCGTCGCGGTTCAGCCCCGCCTTGTCCTGTTCGACGAGCCGCTCAGCGCGCTGGATGCTTCGCTGCGCGAAGAGATGAGAGTCGAGATGCTCTCGCTTGTCCGGGACCTCGGCCTGACGGCGCTGTACGTGACGCATGACCAGATCGAAGCCATGTCGATGTCCGACGAAATCGTCGTGATGCACAGCGGACGGGTGCTGCAGCGCGGAACGCCCGAAGAGATTTACGCCAAGCCGACCGATCCGTTCGTGGCGCGTTTTATCGGGCGCTCCAACTGGATTACTGCGGCCTCTCCCTCGGCGGAACCGCTGCAGGCGACGAATGATGCCGATCTTGATCCGAAGAAGAACCCGCCGGAACCGGCGGTCACACTCGCGATGTTCCGCCCGGAACATCTGCGCTGGGAGCCGCTTGGCGAAGGCGCCTGCGATGCGTACGAAGTCGAGATCGTGCAGGCCAGCTACATGGGCGACCGCTACGAAGTGCATGTGCAGGCCGACGGCCAAGAGGAGCGCTGGACGGCTTACTACGACTGCCGGATTCCGGCGGGCAGCCGCATGACGGTATATCTCCCCCGCAAGAAACTGCATCGGCTGAACGCCGTGCCCAAATCTTAATCTGTCGTTTGCCCGCTTTCTTTTATACTTAAATCACATTTCCCAGGAGGAATACTTATGTGGAACCGTACTTTTACCGTTAAAACAAAACTGGCCAGAACGGCCCCGATCGCACTGACGCTCGCTTTTGGCATGGCGCTTACCGCCTGCGGCAGCACGGGCAGTTCGGCACCGGCAGCGTCCGCCGACCCGGCCGCCGCTGCCGGAAGCACGCCTGCCAAGCAGACGCAGAGCGCGGATACCAAGCTGACCGTCTACACCGCCGGCCCCGAAGGACTCGCCAACAAGATCATCGAAGGCTATGAAGCCGAGAGCGGCGTAGACGTCGAAGTGTTCCAGGGAACGACCGGCAAGATTCTGGCCCGCCTGGAAGCGGAGAAAAGCAATCCCGCGGCGGATGTCGTCATTCTCGCTTCTCTCCCGGCTGCCCAAGGCCTCAAAGCCGACGGATTGACCATGCCGTATCCGGAAGCGAAAAACGCCGACAAACTGAATCCCGACTGGTCGGATGCGGACGGCAATTACTTCGGCGCCAGCGCTTCCGCTCTGGGCATCGCCTACAACACCAAACTGATCGCCACGCCTCCGGCTTCCTGGGCCGATCTGAGCAAACCGGAATACAAAGACCAAGTCAATATCCCCGATCCTTCCTTGTCCGGCTCCGCGCTCGATTTCATGACCGGCTACCTGAACGCGAACGGCGACAAAGGCTGGTCCTTGTTCGAAAGCTACAAAGCCAACGGTGTGACAATGGCCGGAGCCAACAAAGAAGCGCTGGACCCGGTCATCACGGGCGCCAAAGGGATCGTAGTCTCGGCCGTCGATTATATGACGTACAGCGCCAAAGCCAAAGGCGAGCCGATCGATATCGTCTACCCGAGCGAAGGTACCGTAATCAGCCCGAGACCGGCGGCTATCCTTAATACAACCGAACACGAAGCCAACGCCAAAGCGTTTATCGACTACCTGCTGTCCGACGAAGCGCAAAAAATGGTATCCGAGGCCTACCTCATGCCGGGACGTACCGATATCAAAGCCGAAAACCGGGCCAACCTCGACGAAATTCCGCAGCTGGCCGTCGATTGGGACTGGATGAACGAGAACGGTGCCGATGTGACGGAACGCTTCCTGAAGCTGTTCAAGTAACATGAACAAATCCCTGACGCTTAAACCGATCCGGGGATTGTCGGTCCTGCTGGCCCTGCTGGTCCTGACGGTCATGATTGTTATCCCCCTGATCCAAATTTTTATCCAAAGCGTGTATCGGGACGGGGAGCTGCAGCTTGCAGCTCCCTTCCGTACGATTGCGGACGCCGATTTGGCCCAAGTCATGCTGAATACGGTCTGGCTCGGGATCTGCGTTATTTTCGGCACGACGCTGCTTGCGCTTCCGCTGGCCTGGATTATGGTCCATACGTCGATCGGCCGCATCAAAGGGCTGGAAGTGGTCCTGCTGATTCCGTTTATGACGCCTCCTTACATCGGGTCGATGGGCTGGATCCTGTTTATGCAAAAAAACGGCTACCTGGAGCAGCTTGTCCCGGCCCTGGGGCGCCTCGCGCCTTCTTTCTTCAGCTTCGGCGGCATGATCGCGATCATGAGCCTGCATCTGTTTCCTTTTCTGTACCTGCTGCTGCGCGGAGCGCTGGAGCGGATCGGCGGAAGCCTGGAAGAAGCGGCTTCCGTGCTGGGCGCTCCGGCCTGGTACCGATTCCGCCGCATCGTCGTTCCGCTGCTGCTGTCTTCGTTCGGTATGGGAGCGATGCTGATTTTTGTCAAAACGATTGCGGAGTTCGGCACCCCGGCCACGTTCGGCAAACGGATCGGTTACGACGTTATGACGTCCGAGATCCATCGGTACGTCTCCAGCTGGCCGATCGATTTCGGCAAAGCGACTTCGCTGTCTTCGCTGCTGTTAACCGTGTGTCTGTTGATGTGGTACGTGCAGTCGGTCGTGAACCGGCGCTATACGTACAGCCTCGTCGGCGGCAAAGGCTCCCGCCGCTCCGCCGAAACGTCCCGCGGCCCGGTGCTGTGGCTGGGCGGATTATTCGTTCTGCTGCTGCTGGTCTTCTCGATCGGGATCCCGTATTTCTCGATCGTCGCGGCCTCGACCATGAAGCTGCGCGGGGAAGGTTTGTCCTGGAGCAACACGACGCTGGATGCTTACCGGGAGCTGCTGAGCTTCGGAACGCCGGGCATGAAAGCGCTGATGAACAGTATCTGGCTTGCACTCGCGGCTTCAAGTATCGCCGCGGTGTTGGGCACTTGGTTTGCGCTGGTGATTCGCCGTTCCAAAACGATCGGACAGCGTTCGGTCGACCTGCTCAGCCTGCTGCCCAACACCGTGCCCGGCATCGTCATCGTCGTAGGCTTGATCCTGCTCTGGAACTCGCCGTGGATGCCGATTCCGCTGTACAACACGGCCGGCATCGTCATTCTGACTTATGTCGTACTCTTCGTGCCCTATACCGTCCAGTATGTCAAAAGCGCGGCCGGGCAGATCGACGGTTCCCTGATGCAGGCGGGGCAAGTATTCGGCGGAAGGCCTTGGTATCTGTTATCTCGTATTACGCTGCCCTTGATTCTGCCGGGCATTCTGGCCGGATGGACCATGACGTTCACGATCGCTTCGCGCGAATTGGTCGGTTCCCTGCTGATTCTGCCGCCTTCGATGCAGACGTCGGCCACGTTTATCTTCGCGCAGTTCGAACAAGGCCAGGTATCGCTTGGCATGGCGATGGCCGTCGTGTCGGTCGGATTCACGACGGTGATCCTGACGATTATGGAGAGCCTCGGCTCGAAAAGAAAGTGGAATAAACGATGATGAAATTACAGGTTTGGGGCGGAGCCGGCGAACACGGCCGCTCCTGCTATCGTCTTGTCGGCGAACGCCGCCGCCTGCTGCTCGACTGCGGCGTCAAGAAAGAAGACCGGGGTCTCTATCCGCTGCTGAATCCTTCGGAGATCCCGGACCTGACTTCCGTTTTCCTCTCCCATGCGCACGAAGACCATGCGATGGCCCTGCCCCTGCTCTACAAGCACGGGTACGAAGGCGCAATCTGGACGACCCGCGCCACGGCCGGGCAGCTGCACAAAGGCTTCGACAGCTGGGGGCATTTCGTTGCGTCACGCGGAGGAACCCTCCCTTACGGGCCGGAGCATATCAAAGCCATGCGGTTTCTCTATCTGGAAGACTGCGCGCCGCCGTGCCGATGGTTCGAATGGGCGCCCAGCCCCGGCGAAGAACCGATTCGGATCATGTGGGGCCGTACAGGCCATCTATCCGGTTCGATCTGGCTGCGTCTGCAGACCGAAGGCCGGCACATCTTCTTCTCCGGCGATTACACCCGGGAGTCGATTCTGCTGGAAGCCGACTCTCCCGCCGTTTCCGAAGAAAACGGAAACGTGCCGATCGCCGACCTGTCCATTGTGGACAACGCCTACGGGACGGACGACGAAGCGCAGGAAATCAAGCTGGAACGCATTCGATCCGAGATTCGGAGCGTATTGGAAAACGGCGGACGGGTTCTTCTTCCTGTGCCGGCTTTTGGACGCAGCCAGGACCTGCTAATCTGGGCCTTCCAGTCTCTTGCGCCTTACCGGGTCGTGGTCGAGCGCACCATCTGGCAGGGACTGCTTTATCTGATCGACGACCCGCTCTGGCTTCGGCCCGGCGTCGCGGCGCAAATCCGGACATTGACCCAGGAGTGTTCGCCTCGTCTGATTCTTGTCGATAACGAAGCGGAACGATCGGAAGCACTTCGGCGCGAAGGCCCCTGTCTTATCTTGACTGCCGACGGGATGCTGGAATCAGCGGTATCGCAGGCGTATGTGGAGCATCTCGCACCCGATTCGGACAATCTGATCCTCCTGACCGGGCATGCTTCCCGGGGAACGCGCGCCCGAATGCTGCTCGACAATCGGCTGCCGGATGTCCGCTGCCGGGTTATGCACCAGTTTTACAAAGTTCATCAAGGTATCGGCGACGTTCGGCTTATGCTTGAGGAAGCTCCTGCGGCAGCCGTCGTATTGGTCCATGCGCCCGACGTCTCTACCCGCGAAGTCTGCCGTATTTTGCAAAGCGAAGGCCGGGACGGATTGTTCCCGCTTACGCCGGGAATGGAAATCGTAATTTGAAGCTCGAATCCGAAGATCGAACAGCCCCGGAATCCTATTTATAAAAGCCCGTTATCCCTATAAAGGGATAACGGGCTTTTGGGCGGTGCGGAAGGGTTGGAAAAGGAAAACAACTGCTTGCTTGAAAACTTAAAATAACGCTTACATTTCAAAGGGCACCTGCGGCTCTCCCTGCGCTTGCGTTGAAGCCTTCGATGGCTGCCGAGACTTCGCCCGGATAAAAAGCCATAAAATCGGGCGAGAAACGGGTCATAAGTTCCGACGAATCGTATCCCCAAGCCGCTGCGATCATCTTGATGCCCGAACGCTGGCCGGCCTGGATATCCCGCAATTCGTCCCCGATATACAGGGCTTCGCGGGGATGCAGCTTGTTGTCGCGCAGAAACGAATGGATCGCCCGGTGTTTGCCGAACAGACTGAAGCAGGAACGAACCTGCACGAATTGGCTGATTCCATTGTGTCTCAGGAAGGAGCGGATATTGCTCTCCAGGTTGGACGAGATGATGCTCAGCTGATAACCCTGCGCATTCAGGTCCCGGATCAGATCGCCTACGCCGTCTTTGAGCTCAAGCGTTTTGATCTTGCGGCGATATTCCGAGAACAGCTGGAATCCGAGGAACGGCAGGCGGTACAGCGGAATGCCCAGCGTTTTGGAACGCTGGCGTATGGACAGACCGGCAAATGGCTCCGATGTATCGTCGCCGATCGCTTGATAGCCGTGCTTGGCCGCCAAGCTGTTATACAGCTCGACAATCAGCGGCCGGGAATTGACAATCGTTCCGTCGAAATCGAAGATCACATGCCTAATCATGGTCCATACCTCCTCTGGTAATGTGTTCCTCTATTCTTTATTAACCGTTTCCGTTTCTTATTCCCTATTATAACGGATTTATCTGCCGAAAAATGAACAATATCTTTTAATTTCGAAATATTATTTTGCCGCACCGAATAACCCGGGCCGATCAAGCGGCTTCGGGTTATTCGGCGAACGGCTTCTGCCGTTCTTGTCCGCCGGCGGTCTACAGGATTACGGCCATAAGAGGCCGTGTTCCCAACGGCCTTCTCCGCTCAGCCGATATTGGATCCGCGTGTGTTTGCGGTCGGGAACGGCCTGCCAGAACTCCGCCTCGTCCAATTCCAGCGCCCACAGCCGCCACAGCGGCGTGACCGCTTCCGGATCGCCCTGCAGCACCTCCCGCTGCTCGGCCAGAGCCTGTTCCAGCTGTTCTTCGCTGCCCAGCTGCCGGCTCTGCCGCCCGAGCATGGCCAATGCGCGCGCTTCGGTACCGCGCCGGCGCAGATCTTCGGCACCTTCCTGTGCTCCGGTGTCCGATACGCGGCCGCGCAGACGAATCTGCCGGCCGAGTGTCGGCCAGTAGAAAGTCAAAGCCGCGTAAGGACGGCGTTGAAGCTGCTGTCCTTTGCGGCTTTCCATGCCGGATGCGAAATAGAAAGTGTCGCCGTGCACGTCTTTGAGAATCAGGATGCGTGCATCCGGTCTGCCGTCCGGATCGACGGTGGACAAGGTCGCGGCATGCGGTTCTTGGACTTTGTTTCGAAGTGCTTCTTCGAACCACTGCAGGAACAGTTCGCCCGGCGCAGCCGGCAGCGAAAACGGATCGAACCGATCGAACGGACCTTCCAGCGATTTTAACCCCCGAAACAGAGGATTCCGTTTGTCCGCGCCGCCTTCTTCGTTGTTCTTGTTCATGTCCATCGGGTTAAGCCAGATGGCTGAGCGTCTCGAAGTCTTCGTCGCTCAGCTGAAGGCCGGCCGCGGCCATATTGTCTTCCAGATGGGCAACGGACGAAGTGCCCGGAATCGGCAGAATGGCCGGCGAACGTCTCAGCAGCCAGGCGAGTGCGATCTGGGCCGGCTTGGCGTTCAGACGCTTGGATATTTCATCCAACGGTCCTCCGTCTTGGGCCAATGCGCCGGTTGCGAGAGGGAACCAGGGGATAAAAGCAATCCCGCCGGATTCCGCTTCCTCCAATACGTCTTCCGCTTTGCGGTTCGACAGATTGTACAGGTTCTGCACGGATACGATATCCGTGATCTCGCGTGCTTCGCGCAGCTGCTCGACGCTGACTTCGCTCAGCCCGATATGCCGGATCTTGCCTTCCTTGCGCAGCAGCTCCAGTTCGCCGAGCTGGTCGGCCAGCGGCACGTTCGGATCGATCCGGTGCAGCTGGAAGAGGTCGATCCGCTCCAGACCGAGCAGACGCAGACTCATCTCCGCCTGCTGGCGCAAATACTCCGGACGTCCGACCGGACGCCAATCGTTGGGACCCGAACGGGTCAGGCCGGCTTTGGTGGCAATAACCATATCGTCGCTGTACGGGTGCAGCGCTTTGCGGATCAGAGGCTCGGCGACCGCCGGCCCGTAAGAATCGGCCGTATCGATAAAGTTGACGCCGAACTCGGCTGCGCGCTTGAGCACGCGGACCGCTTCGTCGGGATCTTTAGGATCTCCCCAGACGCCGGGACCCGTCAGCTGCATCGTGCCGTAACCCAGCCGGTTGACCGTCATATCGCCTCCGATTGTAAAAGTACCGGATTGAGCGGCGTTTACGTTCGTTGAAGTCATGGAATCGCTCCTCTCAGATTAAAAAGAAGCACCCGGTACGTACGTCCGGATGCCGTTACCTTTTCTTCATTACCCGCCGCGAGCGGAACGCAATCCCACATGAAGCTTCTCCGCCTCAGACGTTCTGCGGTGCAATCAGTCCGTATTTGACGAAGCTGTGGTACAGCCCGTCTTCCGCGATAGTACCGGTCACATGGTCGGCGACCGCTTTCAGTTCTTCCCGAGCGTCGCCCATCGCAATACCGACCGCGCAGTACTGCAGCATTTCCAGATCGTTCAGTCCGTCTCCGATCGCGATCGTGTCGGCGACCGAACGATTCAGATGCACGAGCACATCGGCGATCGCCACCGCTTTGTGTACGCCGGGAACGGCCAGTTCGCCGCTGTTTTTGCCAAACATCGGCACGGTGCACCGCAGAACTTCGAATTTGCCTTCAAATTCCGCTTGGATCACCTCGAACGGGAGAGCGCCCTCCAGGAAACAAACTTTGTTGACGTCGCTTTTGTACAGATGGCTCTCCCCGTAGGTCAATGCGCCAAGAAAAGGATGCGGCGAGTTCTCGAATCGATCCCGCGCTCCGGGGTCGTTGAGGATGTCGCCGTGAATGAGGGCGATCAAGCGGTCGCGCAGATTGCGGCTGGCATACAGCCCGGCGTTGGACTCCAGGTAGAAATCGATTCCGTGCCGTTCGAAAAAGTCTACCATATGCCGCACGTCTTCTTCGGACACCTGCTTATGGTAGAGGGTTTCGGTATCACATTCGACATACCCGCCGCCCGCGCCGATCAGTCCGTCGAAACCGATGTCCCAGATCGCGTCGTAGATCTCGGGCTTGGAACGTCCGGTACACAGGTAAAGCCGATGGCCGTTCGCCCGTGCCTGCTTGCAGGCGCGGATTGCGGATTCGGGTACGGTTCCGTAGTCGTCGACAAGCGTTCCGTCAATATCGATAAATACCAATTTGGACGAAGCCGTTCCGGTGGAACGAACATCCTCAGCATGATTCATCACAGACAAGCCTCCCGGTTAGGAAATGGAATCGGCTGTTGGCCGATGTTCCTTACTGCCTACCGTACAGGCTGGAACGCGTTTCACGTCAAGTTTTTCCGTATACGGTCTCGGTCCAGGCGTCTCAGGTGCGAAGTTCACGGAAAAATTCGACGATATCTTCGGTCAGCAGCTCCGGCTCTTCCAACGCCGCGAAGTGACCGCCGCGGTCGAACTCGGTCCAATGCCGGACGTTGTACTTCTCTTCCGCCCAAGCGCGGATCGGATGCGAGACGTCTTTGGGAAACACGGCAACGCCGAGCGGAGGCGCATGCTCAGAAGAAAGGCCTTCCGGCAGCGGAGGCTCCTGGGTATGCATCGTTTCGTAATACAAACGGGCCGAAGAACCGGCCGTTGCGGTCAGCCAATAGATCGAGACATTGGTCAGCAGGCGGTCCTTGTCGATCGCTTCTTCGGGCAGTCCGGTCTTGTCCGTCCATTCGTAGAATTTCTCGATGATCCAGGCCAACTGCCCGGACGGCGAATCCGTCAGCGCGTAAGACAGCGTCTGCGGACGGGTTCCCTGCTGGACGGAATAGCCCGATTGCTCTTTGGCGTAATGTTTCATTTTCTCAAGCATCTCGCGATCTTCCGGTTTGAGCTTGGCCAACTGTTTGGGATTCTCCGGCGGCGGGGTCATCAGCATGTTGACGTGAACGCCGGCGACACTGCCGGGGTCCCGGCCGCCGATCTCCAGCGAGATAAAAGACCCCCAGTCGCCGCCCTGCGTCCCGTAACGTTCGTAACCGAGCCTTTTCATCAGCGTTACGAACATGCCGGCGATCCTTTTGTAATCCATGCCCGCCTGCGAAGTCGGACCGGAGAAGCCGTAGCCCGGGAGCGACGGAATAACCAGATGAAAAGCATCCGAAGCGGGCCGGCCATAATCCTGCGGACGGGTCAGCGGACCGATCAGATCCAGAAATTCGACGATCGAACCCGGCCAGCCGTGAATAAGCAGCAGCGGCAGCGCATCCGGTTCGGAAGAACGGATATGCAGAAAATGTACGTTCTCTCCGCCGATCTGCGTCATGAACTGCGGGTAGGCGTTCAGCTCCGCTTCATGCTTGCGCCAATCGTAGCCGTTCCTCCAGTAGTCGGCCAGCTCGCGCATATAGGTCAGCGGAACACCGTAATTCCAGCCTCCTCCGGGAGCGTCTTCCGGCCACCGCGTCCGAGCCAGTCGTTGATGCAGATCGTCAAGGTCGGTTTGCGGAATATCGATATGGTACGGTTGAATGATCGGTCGGTCGGTTGGCATACAGGTTCCCTCCTTGATTTACACTTGATTTACAGCAAAAGTGCGAATCCGACAGCCAAAAAGACCACGCCAAGCACAATCGGCCCGGTCTGCTTGCGCAGCGCGTCGGTTCCGCTCAAAATTTCGAAAGCCGCGGTATTGTCCGGCCGATAATGCACCTCTACCTTTGTTCCGATCGGCGGCTGAGGCGCAGAGCTGCCAAGCTGCGAGACTCGCTCCACATTTACGTTCCCCGCAAGAAATCTCACGACCGGATAATATTTGATACCGGTACTTGCCCTGTCGAATCCCGTGTCCGCCAACTCTTCATAACGTATGATCTCTCCCGGCACCGTGTGTTCGCTTTGTGCCAGCCTGCGCTGTCGAACACCGGAATAGAGGCCAAAAGCAATACAAAGCAGGCCCAGTACCCAGAAAATGATTTCGCTGCCTGATCCGCTCAATCCAGTTCCTCCCCGTTTTCGGTATTCATTCGGTAATTTACCTCAGAAGCGGACTCTCCAATCAAAAAAGAAGCCGGCGAAAAGCTTCGCCGGCTTCCGTGAACGGTATTTTATTCGAAAAAGTCCGTCATGTCCCGTTTAACGAATCCCGGAGGAATATCCCGCGTTTCGGCAAAGTACCGGAACAAAACTTCGGACACCGCGGCGTCAAAAGTTTCGACAACTTCGCGGTTGGACGATTTGGGACGCAGAAACCCGTTCTTCTTCGGTATTTGCATCTCTTGCCCGATTGCAAAATGCCGAAATTCGTCACGATGCGGGACTCGCATTTCGACAATCATCTCTTCCGCGGATCCGGCGCATTGAATATAGAGCTGGTCGCTGAAGGAAAGCACACAAAACGTGCGATCCAGATCGTCCATCAACCGCAGCATTTGCGCGATCCGCTCCTGCGGCACATCGGTTTCCAGAACTTCATGTCTGCTTACTTCGTATCTGAACTCCATCCGTGCGTTTGGTCTATCCATCAGATTGTTCACCCTCTTTGTCGGTCTCTGCAGTGCCTGAATTTATTCTATGGGCCCAGACAGCGGGGAACAACCTTCAAGTACGGCGAACCGATTTACAGGATTCGGGATTCCGCACCGCGCAGCTTCCAGTCACGTTCAAGAAGTTCGGAGTTGATGACCGCGCCGGCCGTCGATCCCGCCGCTACGGCTGCCGCGACTTGATATCTCTGCGAAGCGCCGTCTCCCGCGCCGAAAATTCCGCTTACGCTCGATCGGCACAACTCGTCTACGGCCATGGCCCCGGATTCCATCGTATCGCAGCCGAGTTTCGCCGGAAGCTCCGATCCGGGTGCCAGTTTCGGAGCAAAGAAAATCGCCGTTCTCGGAATATCCGTTCCGTCTTCCAGAATAATTCGCTGCGTTTGTCCGCCTGCCGAAACGATCCGGCGAACAGCCGCTTCGTAGACTTCGACTCCTTTGCTCCGCAGCTCTTCTTTTTCCGTATCGCTCCGGACTTCTCCGTTGGTGAACAGCGCGATATCATCGCTCCAGCCGGTAACCGTGCGTGTCAGATGCAGAGCCGCATCGCCTTGTGCAAGAATGCCGATCGGACGATCCTGCATTTCCCAGCCGTCGCAGTACGGACAGACATACGCGCTTTTGCCATATACGTCTTCCAGACCTTCGATCCCGATCGGGAGGTCCTTCATTCCGACGGCAAACAGCAGTTTCTCCGCCCGATATACGTCCGAGCTTCCCGTAGTCAGACGGAAATCCCCATCGCTTCCTGCCGCTTCGACTACTCTTCCCTGCACAAAACGAACCGACGGATACTTCGCGATCTGCTCCTGGGAGATTCTGCGCAGTTCTTCCGGTTCGATACCGTCCCGGGTCAGGAACCCGTGGGAGTGTCCGGTCACCCGATGCCTGGGCAGCGCTTCGTCGATGACCAAGACGCTGCGCCGGGCACGGCCGAGCACAAGCGCGGCACTTAAGCCGGCCGGTCCTCCTCCGACAATCACTACATCCGCTTGATCCGTCCACTCGTTATTTGTTTTCGTTTTTTTCATTATCGATCATCCTCCATATCAAAACCATTATAGATATACTATATCTTTTATTGCTTCAAAAAAACCGTTTCTAACTGAGCAGAAGCCGGTTTCAATCAGGGACTATATATGTCTATAATATTCGTAATCATTTTGGTTTGTCAAGATTTGAGGGGTTTTGTGTTTGTTTTTCTGCTTTTTTTGGTTTTATTATTGTGAATTTTTCATGTGTTGAAATTTAATTATTATTCCGGTCTGTCAAATCCAAATCGAACTGGCCCATCTCATGTACCCGAGTGAATTTGCTCAGGATATAAGCTTTATCCGAACCGGGGTAATGGGCAAGCACCGATACGGAATGCAGCTGTGGAATTTTGCTTTCGGCAAGGCCTTGAGATCTTTTTCCCCTTCTACGTACACCTGCAAATACGAGTCGACCAGACGGAATCCGCTGCCTGCATACCAGTCTCTTCCCCACTGGTCGTCGCGTATCCAGGCTTCCAGATACTGCATGCCCGCTTCAAAACTGTCACGCCGATTCCAAATTGGCAAGCTAATTATAAAAATTCGGCTGGGCGGGTTCGAAAAAAGAGGCGGTTCGCCGATTTGATCAGGGTTCCGCAAACAGATCGGGGCCGCCGGCATGAAGATCGATATCCAATTCCAGTCCGAGAGCCGCCAGTCGGGACATGGCCTTGGCGGACAGATGGATCCCCGACATCTGCTCCCGGTAGCCGTAATAAGCAATCTGAATATGTACAAAAAAGTCGTCGGCCGGAGGGAAATGTTCCGGGTAGCGTTCCAGTACATCCAGCAAACCGTCCAGCTTCGCTTCGGGTTCCACATACATTCGTTGATCCGGTTCGATCGTCATTCCGCTGAACAAACACCGGGCCGAGCTCCGATTGGAGATCGGATCGCCTTTTTGCCACTGCTCGCAGGCTTCCAACGGAAAAAGACTCAGCAGTTCGGAAAGATTGCGGGTCTCGGAACCGATTCTTCCGTAGACGCGGCAGCCCGGCACCATTCCCGTGAAACGCAGAGATGCTTCGGGATCCGTATCGAGATAAACTGCAAAAAAGTAGTCTTCGTTCTCGACGGGAAAATAAACGGCGGCGGAATGCTTCTCTTCCTCTTCCACGATGCCCGCAATAGACGGTTCGGCGCCGTAACGGGCAAGCGTCTGATTGCCAAGCAGCTGACGGGTCACGGCCAGGCGGCGTTCGCGGATTTCGCGAATCGCAGCCGCTTTGAACGCATTTTCGCGCTGGCTCTTTTTGTTCATGGCGATCGCCTTCTTTCGTCGTCTTTTTCCCAGTATACCAACCTTTCCATCCCGGACAAACCGAACAAGTACGCAGCGGAACCCCCGGTAAACCGGGGAGATAACGAGCGGTCGGCCAACGAAAAAACGACTCTCCCGCTTATCGCGACAGAATCGTTTGACTTTTATCTGGCTTCTTCCCGACCCGCACCGCTTCCACTCTCCCGACTCCGCCGCATACGCCGCTCAGCCGCCGATTCTTCGGCTCCCCGCAGTCCGTCCCGGGCAAAGATCAGCTCAAGTTCCAACAGCCGGTCGGCCAAACGCAGCGGAATCGCTTCACGAAGTTTCGTCCAGGGAAGAAACTGCTCGGGCAGCAGTCTGTACTCGGTATATTCCAGCGCCGGTTTGAACGCGAAGGAACGCAGGTAGCGTCTCACCCTCGTATGGATCTCGTCGGCTTCGCCCCCGCCGGGCAGCGCACAGGCAATCTCGCCGCCGGCATACAGGCCGTCCGCACCGGCATGCGCACCGGCAGCCAGGTACAGGTCCGGCAGCAGTTCGAATACTTCCGGCATGGGCGACAAAGCATGTTTGCCGGGTTGGGCGAACAACCGGACATGCGTACCATCGCTCAGGTTGCTCCGGTTTTTAAGCAGGCCTTTGAGTATTTTTCCGTGAAAAGTAGCTTCGCAGTCCAGCACCTCTCCATTGGGACCGAGGTAGATCCAGACCTGTTCCATCTGGTACAGGTGACCGATCTCATAATCCCACCAGATCGCATACTCCAAAACGGAAGCGGTACGCGGATCGCTTTCTTTGAACGACCGGGGATACGAAGGCGATTCTTCTTCAGGCTGCAGGCGCGTAAATCCGACCAGATTGGGCAGAAAAGGTTCGCGTAGATCAAACATCAAATAAGGCGCATAACGTTCGCACAGCGTGCGTACTTCTTCTCCGGCCGCTTTCTCCAAACCGTCCAGCCCTTCCCAACCGTGCGCCGCCGACTCGCTCATGTTCTCAGCTCCTTAACATTTCACTGCATCCGCACCGCCTTATCGGGCGCGAATGCGGGTTCATTTTTCATATCCTTCTATTTTGCGGGAAAAATGTTCGGTGAATGTTAAGACGGGTTGCCGGAAGCGTTAAGTTTCTCGGCTGCCGCCCGGCGGGCCGCAAGCATATCGTTTATAGGCAGCCAAGCCGTACTGCAGCGATTCGTCTTCTTCGTGATCCGATCCATGCGGCGCTTCGCGCAGCGGCTGCACGCTTGCGTGGAATCGGCCCCGGCTCAGAAAGGCCGCCGAACTGACGGCTGCCCGCTCGGCCGCGTCCGTCCCGTTGAGCTGTTCCAGCGTCTCCGCTTGAGCGCTTCGGCATCCGCTTCGGTTCGGGCAAACTGAAAAACCAGCCGGTGATTCACCGTGAATACGAGATAACGCCGCGCCGCATGTTCGGTCTGCACATCCGTGATCGGCATCTCCGGGTACATCTCCCGGATACGCCGGGCGAATGGATGGGTCATGTCCGGCTGCCGGCCGGGGAAGGATGAGAGCCGCCTGGGTCTAAACGGTCCAAAGCGCCAAACAGCAGTCCGTAATACTCTTCCGTATTATCGGTGAAATCTGCCCAGGTCACGGAACGCTCTTCGGGTACCGGGCGAAGCTGCTCGTCGTAGGTCAACCCTCTGGCCGTGATCCGCTCTCTCCGTCCCCCGATCAGTTCGCGGAATTCTTCCGCTTCGACCCGGAACAATCCCGATACTTCGCTGTGCTGCACCCGGTATTCGCCCAGGGGCAGGCTGCAGCGGTACAGATGCACATGCGTAAACTCGCGGTCCATATAATGCTCGGAGATACGGTATTCTTCTTGGTGCAGTCCGCAGTAGGTCAGTTCTTCATAACGGGCGTGCAATCCGAGTTCTTCTTCCAGCTCGCGCAGTCCGTCTTCCTTCGTCTCGCCCGCAAGCAGATGCCCGGCGCTCGACGTATCCAGCTTGTTCGGAAAAGACTCCTTATCCGGATGACGCAGCTGGAACAGGAGCGTCCAGCCGGTCTCCGGCGAACCCGACACAATCCAGCAGTGAAAGACCTGGTGCCATAATCCCCGTTCGTGTACGTCCCCACGGGACGCCGTTCCGACCGGTTCGAGATTTTCATTGAAGATGTCCAGCATTTCCGTAACGGCCATAACGGCATATCGCCCCTTTCTTTTCGGCTTCCGCCCTACAACGTGCAGCGGTCTTCGCTGTGCATCACCAATCCCGTTCCCCGTTCGTCGACGAGCAGATCCAGCGTGAGCGTATCCACGAAGCTCACCGCATGCGGCTCGTACGCTATCTCGAGGCCGTTAACGGTAAGGCCGCGATCGTTCTGCTCCGCGCGGCCCAGCTTGACGAGAAAGCCCGGACCGCAGCAGCTGCAGCTCCGACCGCTCGAGAGCACGCGCAGGGTAGGAATACCGGTCTTTTCCATTTCGCGTTCGATAAAAGCTTTGGCGCTGTCGGTAATCTTCATGGATGGATATCCTCCGCGCCGCCGCTTGATTCCGACTCTTCCTGCGCCAGATCTTTCGGATTCAGGATCGCCAGCAGGACATGGTCGCGCCAACGCCCGTCGATCTTCACGTTGCGCCGCGACAGGCCTTCGCGTACAAAACCCGCTTTTTCCAACACGCGGATCGAAGGTTCGTTATGCGGCATCACGCCCGCTTCGATCCGGTGCAGGGCCAACACTTCAAATGCGTGCCGAACCACGAAACGTACCGCTTCGGTCATATACCCTTGGCCATTGGCTTTCAAATCGAGAAAATAACCGATCCATGCGCTCTGCAGGCTGCCCCGACTGACACCCGTCAAATCGACGATCCCGGTCATCGCTTCCGTCTGGCGTTCACGCACGGCAAACAGATAACGTTGATCGAGAGCCGCCGCGTCTACCGCCCGGCGCACACGCTCTTCCTGCTTTTCGAGCGTATAGAAAGAGTCGTCGCGCGTGCCCGCAAAGCGGCGGAAAAAGCTCTGGTTGTCTTGTTCGAGCCTCAGCAGCTCTTCGGCATCCCCTTCGCGCACCGGCTCGATCCGCAGCCGCTCCGTACCGTCGCTGTAGAGCCCCAGCGCAGCCGGACCGTCTTCCCGGGAAGGACGAACAATACGCGAATCGGGTTCCGGATCGGGCAATTCCGAACCTTCCGCGGTTTCGGAAATTCGGATATCCACGCCGCTTCGCATCTCCCCGGAAGGAGAAGATCCATTGACAGGTCCGATTTTGCGCACGGCGGAATGCTCCATAAACCAACGGTACAGCGCATCGTTGGTGTACACTTTTTTCCAGCAGTCGTGTGCCATTCCCGGATACAGCGTAAGTTCCACTTCCGCACCGGCTTTTCGCATGGCTTCGGCGATCTTCTCCGATTCGGTCGGGCGGATCACTTTATCGTCTTCGCCATGAAAAATCCACGTTGGCATATCCGCCAGCTTCCGGGCGTAGGCCGGATCTCCTCCGCCCGAGACCGGCGCAATGGCGGCAAAACGTTCCCGGTGATGCGCGGCCAACTGCCAGACTCCGTAAGCGCCCATACTGAAACCGGTCAGATAGACGCGATCGGGATCGACGTTCCAGTTTTCCGTTACCTCGTTCAGAATCGCCAATACTTCGTCTTCGCGTGTATTCCAGAAAGCGCCAAGCGGGCACTGCGGAGCGACGACGATAAACGGAAACTCGCTTTCGGTTTCCAGCCGCGCGGGCAGGCCTTCTTTGCGAAGCTCGTCCAGCTGCGAACCGCTGCCTCCCGCTCCGTGCAAATACAAAATCAGCGGCCATTTGTGTCCGGTCTCTTCTCCGTCATTCGAAGGGGCATAGAGTAAATAGTCCATACGGATCTTCTTCAGGATCTGCGTGTCGATCTGAAGTTCTTGTTTTCTCATCGTTTTCCCTCCTTGGTTGAAATCCGGCTTCGGTTATTCGATCGAATCAAGCACATCCAGCAGCATCGTTTTGAAGCGTACCCGATCAATGCCTTCGCATACCCGTACATTTGCCGGCAGGCCGAGACGTCCGTTGATATCGACTACGCTGTAGCCCCGCGTCCATTCGCCCTTCGTCTCTACGTCGACAAAATACTCGCCGCTGCGGGTCATGATCCTCTCGTCGGCGGCCACCGCCATCAGCAGCGTATCCGGATGCGTCGTACCGTTCAGGCGATGCACCGTTTTGTTAAACGACATGACCACCTTGTTGACGGCAGCGAAAAATGCCGCACCCGATGTGCCGAGCGCCGCAATCTCCGCATGATCCTCGTCGTCCATCAGCGAAAAGTCCGTGCACATCTCCCAGCCGACCATCGTCGCGGGGATGCCGGAGTTCAGCACAAGGCTGGCCGCTTCCGGATCGGTATAGAAATTGTATTCCGCCGCCGGCGTAATGTTGCCCAGCGCATTGTTGGTTCCGCCCATGATGTACAAATGTGCAATTAGGGGCACGATTGTCGGGTCTTTCTGGATCGCCATCGCGATATTGGTCAGCGGCGCGATCGCCAGCAGCGTGATCTCGCCGGGATGCCGATGCACGCTCTCGATCAGGAAATCGACCGCGTGCCCTTCGGCCGGGCGCTGAATGGCCGGAGGAAAGTTGGCGCCCCCCATGCCGTCGCTGCCGTGCACGTCTTCGACGGTGAGATGCGGCGGCGAATTCCAGGAGGCCAACAGCGGCCGTTCGCAGCCTTTGTAGACGGGAATACCGCCTTCCGCGCCTCCTTTTCCCGCGACCTGGATCGTGTACAGCGCATTTTCGACTTCCTGGTCGAATCGGACATTACCGCCCGTCATGAGAATGCCCAATACGTCGAAATGGTGCAGGGCGGTCAGGATCGCGATCGTGTCGTCTCCCGCCGTATCCGTATCAATGATGACTTTGCGCCGCGGCGTCGCGGCTTCTTCAGAGATCTTCATGCTTGGATCAGCCTCTCTTTCTTAGGCGCGGTATTCCGCCGCCTACCTCTACAAGTATAGAATCGAATGCTGCGCGGTTCAATGGCTGTCCGACGGACCGCCGTCTTCGCCTCTTACCCAGAGCCGGGACAAATTGGGAAACCCCAGCGACCCCATGCGCAAACCGTACAGGCTGCGGTTGAAGTAGGCGCGGTGGCTCGTATGCGCACCGTACAGCAGCCAGTTGTTGTCCCCGAGCAGACGCTGCGCCCGAGCGAAAATCTCGGCCCGGCCGCTGTCGTCTTCCGTCATGAACCCGTCAAACAGCGCAAGCAGCTCTTCCCGCTGTTCGCCGAGCAGCATCCGCCCCAAATAATTGATGCCGTTCAAAAAAAAGTTCAACAGGTCGAGCTCCCAGTCGTCTTCGAGCACTTCCGAGGCAATGGCAAGCTCCGCTCCGTCCACCTGCGGATACCCGAGCGCGGGATCGTACGGGCAAGGTTCGAGGCGCAGTCCGATCCGATCCGCGCGGCGGCGCAGCCAGTTGGCTTCGATCCATTCTTCCTTCTTGTCGGTAAAAACGAGCCTCACCGCTTCTCCGCCGTAGCCGCTTGCGCGCAGAAGCGCCCGCGCATCGTTCAGCGTCCCGGAAGACAGGGCCGACGAGTCGCTGAACCGGGGCAGGAAACCCGAAGCCGGCGCCAGGCGATCTCCGCCCAATTCGCTCACCAGCAGCTCCCGGTCATACAGGATTCGTATCGCTTGACGAAAATCCGCCCGATGATGCGGGCCTTCGCGGCGAAAGTTAAAGATCAAATACCGGCAGCCCTGCGCGGGCGAATCGATCTGCCGGCTGCCTTCGACCTCATCGTCTTCCGACAGATGATACGTGCGCATCTCCGTGTCGGCATTCGGCATGAACCAGACATCCACCCGATCCAGCAGCGGCCGATAACCGTAATAGCCGTCGAACGCGCTCAGCGACAGGCGGTGTTCGCTCAATTCGGAGACGCGAAACGGTCCGCTGCCGATCGGACGCTCCCCGTCGTCGGATTCCGCCGGTACGACGGACAGATACAAACTGCCGACCAGATGCAGAAAAAAAGTGTTGGGACGCGACAGGCGGAAGATGACCGTATATTCGCCGGGGGTCTCCACCTGCTCGATGTCGCACAGCAGACGCAGCGCCATGGACTCTTTGCGGCGCAGCCGCAGCAGCGTTTCGCGCACGTCGGCGGACGTGAACAGGCGGCCGTTGTGAAAGCGTACGCCTTTGCGCAGATGAAACGTCCAGCGGTCTCCGCGTTCGCTTGCTTCCCAGCGATGCGCCAGTCTCGGCTGGAATTTGCCCGAAGCCGCATCGTACTTGATCAGCGTCTCGTAAATTTGGCCGAGAATATAGACTTCGAATGCCGTATACGCAGAGCATGTATCGAGCGGTTCCATTTTGCGGTAGCGGATCATGCGCAGCACATCGTAATCCGTGCTGTCCGCCGGTTCGTTGTGCAGCCCGAGGTAGAGATTGAATAACGACCCCAGCCGCGCTTTGAGCGTTTCGTCCTCGCCGGATTGGGCGATCAGGTCGAGCGCATCGCTTGCCCGCCCGTGTTCCAGCAGGCTGCGGACCCGCTGCTCCAGCACTTCTTCCGCGGAGCGCAAAAAGCGCAGCTTCGATCCGTTCCCCCGCCCGCGGCCCGGCATCCACCGGATCCAGCCCGCTTCTTCCAGTTTGCGCAGCACGAACTTCACGTTGCGCGGCGTGCAGTGCAGCAGTTCAGCCAACTGCGCAACCGTGACGGCCGCTTCCTCTTCCCCGCCGAAGCGTCCATCTTTCAAGTAATCGTAAATCCGCAAATACTGCATCATGCCATGATCCATCCGTTTGCTCCTTTCCATGCATAGACGCACCCCAATCTTCATGTGTATTGCACCATATAAAAGGTGAAAAAAGCAAAATAATTCTTGCCCTTTTTCTTCCCCTTTTAACGGATTACAATGGTGGAAGCCGTCGAGAAGGAGGGTAAAACCATGATTCCAAAAACGCTTAAACAGATTCACCCTCTTGCCTGGACGATTATCGTCGGCACGATGTTCGGCCGCCTCGTTACGTCGATGAGCATCCCTTTTCTTGCGATCTATTTGACAGGAACGATGGGTGTCTCCGCGACCCTCACCGGATTTATCGTCGCCGCAAGCTCGCTTGCCGGCGTTTCGGTAAGTTTCTACGGCGGATACATCTCCGATCGGATCGGACGCAAGAAAGTTCTGCTTGTTTCCGTTTTTTTCTGGGCGGCCGTCTTTTTCGGTTTTGCGGCGTCCAGCGAAGTGTGGATGTTTTTTGTCGTCAATGTATTGAACGGCTTGTGCCGCTCGGTGTTCGAACCGGCTTCTCGGGCACTGCTGTCCGACACGACGCCGCCCGAACACAAACTGCTCGCATTCAATCTGCGCTACGCGGCGATCAATATCGGAGTCGTGATCGGACCGATTCTCGGACTGCGCCTCGGTTCGGCGGAATCGACCCTGCCGTTTGTGGCCGCGGGGGTCGTGTACGTCCTGTACGGACTTGTACTGATCGCCCAGTTCTCGGCGCACCGCAGCATGATGCCCGCACGAAGCGATTCCGCGCCTCCGCGAATCCGTCAGGCGCTGTCGGTCACGGGCCGCGACCGGGTCTTCCTGCCCGTATTGATCGGAACCACGCTCTGCGTGCTGGGCTACGGACATTTCAGTTCGACGCTGGCGCAGTACTTGACGCTGAACCCGAATATCGCGAACGGCAAAGAACTGTTTTCCTACATGCTGGCGATGAACGCCGCGGTTGTACTCATCGTCCAATATCCTATCGTCCAAACTGTCCGCCGGTTCCGTCCGGTCGTCCCGCTTATCTTCGGCAACGTGTTCGTGGCCGGTTCGCTGCTGATGTTCGGACTGGGACATGGACTGCCGCTGCTGCTTACCGGCGTATTCGTCTTTACGGTCGGCGAAGTGCTGCTATTTACGATGCTGGATATGCTGATCGACCGGATCGCACAGCCCGAGTGGAAAGGAACGTATTTCGGCACAATCGGGTTCAACAATATCGGCAATGTCGCCGCGCCGATCGTCGGAGGGCTGCTGCTGGATCGGTTCGCGCTGCAAAGCGGATTCGCCGTCTTCGCTCCGCTGGCGCTGCTGACCGCCTGCGGACTTCCGTTCCTGCTGGCCGCGCATCGGCGCCTAACGGCCAAGGAAGCGGCGTATAGGCGCTCCGCATCCGAATAAAAGCTGCGCCGACTCTGCTGGAGAGTCGGCGCAGCTTTTGGCGTTCTATTTCGGGTCAGGACGTATTCGCAGATCCGCTGCCGCAGTTTCGTACGGTCAGCGGCAGCCCGGCGAAGAATCCCAGGCCGTCGCAATCTCCGCTTTGCGTTCTTCGAGCAGCGTTTCCTTGTCGTCCCGGTAGAACATATTGTACGTATCGAACGGAATGATCCGTCCGTCCGGGTGAGCGATATGCACGCACGATTTTTTGACCGAGCGCACGTCGAAGTTGTAGGCATCGAGGAACTGCATAATGATAACGCGGAACACGTTGTCGTATACGATCTCTTCCGGCACGGCCGCAAGCGGCAGGCAGCAGAGCAGACTTTTGAGCGACAGCGCCGAAGAAACGGGCGAATGCCCGGTCGACAGCAGTTCGAACAGCTTGCCGCGCACAATCGGATCATGTTCGAACACGATCGTGTTGCTGTCGCCTTCGAGCAGCGTTTCTTTGTCGATCATACGGGTCAGCGGCAGCACCTCGCCTCCGAGCTTGAGCGCATACCCCATCGCCAGGCAGTCGGGATGGCACGGCACCGGCAGAATATCGTCCGGTTCGAACACGCCCGACTGATCGATAATCATTTGCCGGACTTCGCTGACGGTGAGGCGGTCGGTCGAAGGATCGTATCCCTCCAGGCGTCCCGCCGCCTGAATCGGCTGGATCGTCACTCCGCGTACCGCTTTCTGCTTCAATCCGTATTGGATGATCGTACCGACATCATGGTCATTGAGTCCTTTTTTGAGCGTGACGACAAGGGTCGTGGACAAATTGAATTCGTTCAGATGGCGAATCGCATCCTCGCGAATCCGACGCACGTCGGCGCCGCGCAGCTCCTTCAGCACATGGGATTCGAAGCTGTCGAACTGCAAATAGATTTCGAAGCCCGGCATGTAGGAAGCGAGCCGTTCGGTGAACGCCCGGTCCTGCGCGATGCGCACGCCGTTCGTATTGACCATGATATGTTTGATCGGCCGCGTGCGGCAGAGATCGAGAATTTCGAAAAACTGCGGATGCGTCGTCGGCTCGCCGCCGCTGATCTGCACGATATCCGCTTCGCCTTCGTTCTCGATAATCCGGTCCAGCATAAATCCGATCTGCTCGAGCGAACGATGCGTCGTACGCTGCGGCGAAGATTCGGCAAAACAAATCGGGCATTTCATGTTGCAGTGATCCGTAATTTCCAGCAGCGTCAGGCAGCTGTGCTGCTCGTGGTCCGGACACAAGCCGCAGTCATAGGGGCAACCGTACTTGATCGGGGTATTCCAACGAAGCGGCATTTCCGAAGCTTTAATGAATTCGCGCGTTTTTTTGTAATACTCGACATCGGTCGAGATCAGCACTTTCTCGGGGCCGTGCACAAGGCAGCGTTTGAGCATGTACATCCGGCCGTTTTCTTCGATGATCTTCGCCTCGACCTTGCGGTAGCAGGTCGAGCAGATACTGTTGGTCAGCTCATGGTACAGGTAAGGACGGTTCGGCATGGCGGAACACGCTCCTTTTCATAGTGGAATAGGAAGATCGAAATGCGTCGAACCGAGCAGCTTCGCCGGCTCGGGAAGACTTGGGAACGATTGCGGTTATCAACCGGCAGCCGGCTTGTTTGCCCGTATCCGGCTGCCGTCTCCGCCGCGGCGGACCAGCAGCCAGCCGTAATAGATCAGTCCCGCGATACAGGCCAGCTGGATATTATTGAGTCCGAAATACGGATGCGGCGTCGGTTTGATAAACTCGATAACAAAACGGAACGCGAGATAACCCGCCATAAACCATTGGAACATCTTTCCGGAGATGTATCCGTCCGGCCCCGGCTGCGCTTTTCTGCTGCTGCGATACAGGGGATACAGGATTAAGCCCAGCGCAAGCAAAAATCCGATCTCGTACAGCTGCGCCGGATGGCGCAAAATCCCGTCGCCGAAATCGACTCCGATGATCCAGGAAGTGGCGATTCCATATGTATGATCTTCCAGTCCGGTCAGGAAACATCCGATCCGTCCGATCGCCATGCCGACGATCAACGGATAGACAAAATCGTCCCCGGTCGACGATTTCCAGCCCGCCCACTTCTTGGCCAGCTCGACGCCGATCAATCCTCCGAGCAGCCCGCCCACGATCGTTTTGCCTCCCCACAGGAGGTTCCCCTGACGAAGCTGTTCCCAGGTGGCTGCGGGGTCTTCGAAATAATAAAGCATCTTGGCGCCGATCGCGGCGCCCAAGATGGTGCCTCCCAAAATCTGCAGGCCGGCGAGCTTGGACATTTCACTCGGGCGGCGTGTCCACAAATAAAGACGGAAGCCGATGAAATAAGACAGGGCCTCGAACAAGACATGCGGATGGATCCGCCACGGTCCGAGCCAAATATAAACAGGGAATTCCACAGGCTCCCTCCTTTCGTACTTCAAGCAGATTCGATCACGCGTCCGTTTCAGTAATTGAAGAAAATCATTCCTCCGCAGATCGCCAGCAGCAGCATGAACAATCCGCCTATGATGGCCAGAATCGAGATCACGATCTGGCAGCCCGGATTGGACGACCAACTTCCGTCTCCGGGCTGCCTGCCCGGACGGTCCCTTGGATCTTCCCGATACGCGGACCATTCGCCGGAAGGCATGCCCGAAGCGGTGCAGTCTTTGTAGATACAGCTTTTCGTTGCCGGATTGTAACACTCGTCGCACAGCATGCGGCCGCAGTGTGTACATTGGTGACGGGCTTCCCGGTCGGGATGATAAGCGCAGTGCGGTTGTTGCATCTGATCACCTCCATCGCTTTTTTTGCATGACTTTCTATTCGGTTCTTACCCATGTTTTTCCTCCCCAGCGGGATTATTGTTAGGTTAACGGGTTTCAGGCCGGAAATCCAGTGCCAACAATACCGGCCACAAGAAAAACCCGAATAACCGCCCGGTCGGCTGACCAGGCGGTTATTCGGGTAGATCTATGGACAGATTACGCTGCGCACGTATACGTGTGTGCCGGCGATCAGGCTTGAGCCGATCGGCCGGCCGCTTCGGCATGCCCGGCCGTTGGGACTGCGCTTTGATCAAAGCGCAGTACACGCATGGCATTGAGGACCGCAATCAGCGTCACGCCAACATCCGAGAACACGGCTTCCCACATCGTCGCAATACCGAAAGCTCCCAGGATCAGAAATACGGCTTTGACCCCAAGCGCGAATACGATGTTCTGCCAAACGATCCGGCGTGTCCGTTTGGCGATGCCGATTGCCGTCACAAGCTTGGAAGGCTCATCGGTCATAATGACCACATCGGCCGCTTCGATCGCGGCATCCGAGCCTAATCCACCCATGGCGGCACCGATATCGGCCCGTGCCAGCACCGGCGTATCATTGATTCCGTCGCCGATAAACAGAATTTTCTCTTTCGGCGATTTGGCTCTGTCCAGTTTCTCGATCTGTTCGACTTTGTCTTCGGGCAGAAGCTCCGCGTAGACTTCGTCGATCCCCAGACGGCGGCCCACTTGATCGGCTACGCTTCTCGCATCTCCGGTCAGCATGATCGTCCGGCGGATGCCGAGAGCTTTGAGCCCGCGGATCGCTTCCGCGGCGTCAGGCTTGATCTCGTCCGCGATTACAATCCGTCCGGCATAACGTCCGTCCGCCGCCACATGGACAACCGTTCCCGCGTTCTCGGGTTCATCGAAAGCAATACCTTCGGCACGCATCAGTCTTCCGTTGCCCGCCAGAATCGTCTGTCCGTTTCGCTTCGCGCGAATCCCGTGGCCGGACACTTCTTCGTAATCGTGCAGTTGATTCTTGTCCGGCTCCTGTCCGTACGCTTCGCGAATCGAATCGGCGATCGGATGACCGGAATGGAGTTCGGCATAAGCCGCCGTTTCCAGCAGTTGCTTGGCGGAAAAACCTTCTGCAGGAACAATCTCCGTTACTTTGAAGCTGCCCCGGGTCAGCGTTCCCGTCTTGTCGAACACGACGTATTTGACATCGTTCAGCGCTTCGAGATAATTCCCGCCTTTGACCAGGATTCCTTGTTTGGAAGCCGCGCCGATCCCGCCGAAGAAACCGAGCGGGATCGAGACGACGAGAGCGCAAGGACAAGAAATGACGAGGAAGATCAAAGCCCGGTAGACCCAGTCGGAGAATTCCGCGGCTGGAACGACAAGCGGAGGCACAATAGCAAGCAGCAGCGCGGTAAGGACCACAACCGGCGTATAACCGCGGGCAAATTTGTTGATAAAAGTCTCGGTCGGCGCTTTGCGGCCGGCCGCATTTTCAACCAGCTCGAGAATTTTGGCTACGGACGATTCGCCGAACGTGCGCAGGACTTCGACCGTCAGCACCCCGTTTTTGTTGATGAATCCGCCCAGCACTTCGTCTCCCGCCTTCACCACGCGCGGAACGGACTCCCCTGTCAGCGCAGACGTATCCACCATGGAAGAACCTTCTGCGACCTTTCCGTCCAGCGGCACTTTCTCGCCGGGACGAACGAGAACGATAGCGCCGATTCCGACCATTTCGGGACGGACCCGCTTCGTCTCTCCTTCCGTCTGCAGATTGGCATAATCGGGGCGTACCTGAAGCAGCGAAGTGATCGATTTGCGCGAGCGGTTAACGGCCAGACTTTGAAAATATTCGCCGACCTGATAAAACAGCATAACGGCTACGCCTTCGGGGTACTGCCCGATAGCAAATGCGCCGATAGTCGCTACCGACATCAGAAAATACTCGTCGAATACCTGGCCCCGAACGATATTTTTCACCGCCTGCAGCAGCACATCCCCGCCGACGATAAGATAGGCCAGCAGGAACAGTGTCAGTTCGGCGCCGGCGCCGAGCGGGACCAGCATAGCTGCAGCCATCAGCGCGGCTCCGGCGACCAGTCTTGCGATCATCTTTTTCTGGGACGCGGCTCCTCCATGATCGTGCGTATGCCCGGCATGGTCATGGTCCGCAGCATCGGCCGTGGGATCCTCGCTGCGGCCTCCTCCGTGCAAACCGCCCACAGGCGCGGCACCGACTCCCGCAGCGGCATTCACCGGAAGAATACGCCCCGCAGCATCGACGGACTGTCCGGTTCCTTTGACGAGAATGCGGACATGCGGCTCGAGCTTTTTGATTGTGGCCGCCGTTTTGGAATTCACTTCTGTTTCCGCCGCCGAAACGGTTTCGAACGTAAGCGTCTTATTGACAAAATTGAGCGAACACGACGCCACTCCGGGCATTTTCTGCACGCTGTTTTCGATCTTGAGCGCACAGTTCGCACAATCCAAACCTTCGAGCACCCATTCCCGCTTCACATTTTCTGCTGCGGTTCCCATCGTTATCCCTCCGGTTCGTCTTTGATCTGTGGGTCAGGCTTTACGGCATGCGGCGCTATTCAAAACAGTTACGAATTATATATGAGCATATGTTCATGTATTAACCCGATTATAGACCCCCTGCTGATCAAAGTCAAAAGTTTTACGCTCAAAAAGCGTATTCGTAATCCCAACGATTTTTGTTATAATGGATACACGACGCATACGGGAAGGTGATGAAGCGTGACACAGGAAACGCTGCGCGAGGACACGATGGATGAATGCGGACACGATGGCGCGGACAGTGCCGCTCCCCACGATACGTTGGTGCGGATCAAGGAGAACTTTGTGGACGATTCCACCGCTGTCGATATGGCCGAAATGTTCAAAGCGCTCGGCGACCCGACGCGGGTCAGACTGATCTATGCGATGCTGCAAAAAGAACTCTGCGTGCACGATCTGTGCATTGTGCTCGATATGACGCAGTCGGCGGTCTCCCACCAGCTCCGCTATCTGCGCAATACCCGGATCGTCAAACGGAGAAAAGTCGGCAAAACGGTTTTCTACTCGCTTGACGACCGGCATGTGGAAGAAATTTTCGCCCAGACTCTTCAGCACTTGAAACACGGCTGATCCAGACGAAATGAATCGGTTCGACCGCATAAACGAAAAAGGAAGCCTCTGGGCAGAGGCTTCCTTTTTTTGATACTCCGCCGAAGCGAAAATAGGCTCAAATCTGCGGGTTCTCCGCTTTTCGGCCGTGCGTAGGTACGGAGGAAGCCGACTCTTCGTCGCTTACTCCGCAGACGCTGCCGGGCAGGTCGAGCTGAATCGTAATATGCGCGATAGCGAATTCTTCGGTCAGAAGACGGCGCGCTCGATCCATGACTTCGAAACGGTCGGCTTGATCGTCCAATACGAGATGGGTACTCAGCAGCGGAGTATCGGAAGAAAGCGACCAGATATGCAGATCGTGCACCTCCACCACTCCCGGAATTTCGGTAAGTCCACGGCGGACTTCGTCGGTATCGTAACCCGCAGGCGTGCCTTCCATCAGAATATGGATCGAATCGCGCGTAATCCGGTAAGCACTGAACAGGACCAGGACGGCGACTATGACGCTTGCGAGAGGATCAGCCAACCTCCAATCGAACGCCATGATCAGAATCGCCGCGGCGATCGCGCCGACGGAGCCCAGCAGATCGCCGATCACATGCAGGAAAGCGCTCCGCAAATTCAGATTTCCCGAAGTGTCTCCGCCCATCAAGATATAGGCGGCGGCGATATTGACCAGCAGCCCGATTACGGCAATGGTCAGCATCCCCGAACTCATGACGCTCGGCGGATCGGAGAAACGCTGGAACGCTTCATAGAAAATGTAGAGCGAAATCCCGATCAGTGCGAGCCCGTTGAGAAGCGCAGCCAAAACTTCAAAGCGTTTGTACCCGTAAGTCTTGGCGCTGCTCGCCCGGCGTTCTCCCCAGATCATTGCCAGCAGACTGAAACCGAGCGCCGCCGCGTCGCTGAGCATGTGCCCCGCATCGGACAGCAGCGCGAGGCTGTTTGTCAGCAGACCTCCGACAACCTCGACGACCATGTAGGCGGCAATGAGGAAAAAGGACAGCTTGAGCGCTTTCTTGTTGGCTCCGTGCGTGTGTCCCCCGCTGCCGTGCGAATGGCCGTGTGCATGGTTGTGACCCTGTGCGCGACTGTGACCGTGTACATGATGTGAAGTGTGAGCTGTGTCTATCGTTTGTTCTTCGGATCGATTCATCTTCTCCGCCCCCTTCCGAATAAACATATGAGCAGCTGTTCATATGTTTATTGTATGCTTCTTTTTCGCCGCTTGCAACCTTTTTTCGGATCAAAGCCACGCGAAACAGGCTCCGCCATTGACAACCTACCCGCCGACCCGGTATGATTTCCCATAAGTCCGGAGAGCCGGATGGCCGCGGAAGAGTCCGCACGTATGACCGAGAGTATTCATGTCCGACAGCAGAGCCGGAGCAGAGCCGGAGCAGAGACTAGAGCAGAGACAAGTTGAGCGGAGCCGAGACCCCTTTTCAATCGCATATCCATCACACTTTCTTTCTCTTTTCTCTCCAACCTTTTACGTACCCAAGGAGGAGAAAAAGTGAAATTTAAAGCCACCCTATCCCCCCAGCAGGCGACCTACGCCACGCGGGGCCAACTTCAAGTAACCCGTACCCTGACCCCTCTCGATTCTTCGGAGGCCATTTCTTCCATTCTTGCCGCCATCGATACCCAACGGGGCGCCCTGTTCACGAGCGGTTATGAATTTCCGGGCCGCTATTCGAGATGGGACGTCGGTTTTTTGAATCCGCCGATCGAGCTGCGCTCTTCGCGCGGTCTTTTTGAGATTCAGGCTCTTAACGAACGCGGCGATCTGCTGCTCGATTTCCTGCACGGCCGCCTTGCCGCCGATCCCGTATTTGATCTGAGCCGCGAGGGCCGGCTGATCTCGGGTTCCATTCTTCATCGGGAAGACGAAGACGAGATGCTGTCGGAAGAAGATCGGACACGCCGCCCGTCGATCTTCACTTTGGTGCGCAGCATCAAGGAAGCGCTGGAAGCTCCGGAAGATTCGCAGCTCGGCCTGTACGGCGCCTTCGGCTACGACCTGGTCTTCCAGTTCGAGCCGATGGAACTCAAGCACGAGCGTACCCTGGAACGCCCCGATGTCGTGTTGTATCTGCCGGACGAGATTGTGATTGTCGACCGCCAGCAGGATCAGGCTTACAGCCTGAGCTACGATTTCGCTCTGGACGGACGTTCGACCGAAGGACTGGACCGCTCGACGCCGTCGACCGCCGCGATCGTTCCCGGTGTCGACCGGTCGCAGCTTCCGGCCTATGTACCGGGACGCTATGCGAGCCTCGTCGATACGGCGATCGAGCAGTTCAAAGTCGGCAATCTGTTCGAAGTCGTCCCGACCCAGACGATCTACGAACCGTGCCCGGATTCGCCTTCCGTCGTATTCGAACGGCTGAGCGCGATCAATCCGAGTCCGTACGGTTTTATCGTCAACCTCGGCAGCGAGCATCTGGTCGGGTCTTCCCCGGAAATGTATGTACGCGTCGAAGGCAGACGGATGGAAACCTGTCCGATCTCGGGCACGATCAAACGCGGCGCTTCGCCGATCGAAGACGCGGAGCAGATCCGCAAACTGCTCAATTCGCGCAAAGACGAAGCCGAGCTGAATATGTGCACGGATGTAGACCGCAACGACAAATCCCGCGTATGCGAGCCGGGTTCGGTCAACGTCATCGGACACCGCCAGATCGAGACGTATTCGCATCTGTTCCATACGGTCGACCATGTGGAAGGCACCCTTCGTGAAGGAAACGACGCCCTGGATGCGTTCATGACCCATATGTGGGCGGTAACGGTTACCGGCGCTCCCAAAAAAGCGGCGATCCGCTGGATCGAAGACCATGAAGATTCCCCGCGCGACTGGTACGGAGGCGCGGTAGGCTTCTACAGCTTCGACGGCGGCCTCAATACCGGCCTGACCCTGCGCACCATCCGTATCCGCCAAGGCACAGCGGAAATCCGGGTTGGCGCGACGCTGCTGTACGATTCGATTCCCGCCGAGGAAGAAGAAGAAACGCTGACCAAAGGCGCCGCATTGATCAAAGCGGTCCGCGGCCTGCAGCCCGCCCGTGCGGCCTCGGATCTCTCGGCTGCCGACAGCGCCCGCCCGGCACCCGGCATCGGCAAACGGCTGCTGTTCGTCGATCACGAGGATTCGTTCGTGCATACGCTCGCCGGTTACTTCAAGGAAACGGGAGCGGAAGTGCTGGTTCTTCGGACCGCCGCCGCCCTGCGTACCCTGCGAGGCAGCGAAGCGTTCGATGCGGTCGTATTGTCTCCCGGACCGGGACGTCCGGACGATTTCCGGATGCGTGAGGTTCTGGATCTCGCGGCGGAACGGGAACTGCCTCTGTTCGGGGTCTGCCTCGGTCTTCAAGGCATCGTCGAATATTACGGAGGCATGCTGGGGATCCTGGATATTCCGCAGCACGGCAAACCGGCCCAAGTCAGCGCGTCGGCAGACTGTCCGCTGTTCGACGGCATCGAAGAGCCGTTCAAAGTGGGCCGCTACCATTCGCTGCATGCCGAGCGGATGCCGGAATGTCTCGAAATAACAGCCCGCTCCGAAGACGGCGTCGTCATGGGAATCCGACATCGGGAACTGCCGGTTTACGCCGTGCAATTCCATCCCGAGTCGCTGTTGACGGCAGAAGGCCGGATCGGACATCAGATCATCGGCAACTTCATGCGTGCGGTGAGTTTGAACGGATCGACTGTACGCTGACCTTGGGTCACGGTTGTTGGACCAGACTCCCCCATACCCAAAAAGCCCTGCACCGGATTGAAGTATCCGTGCAGGGCTTTTGTTGGGGTTTCCGGGATTCGTGCAGGCCAAACGCCGCTTATTGTTGTCTTAGGCTTTGGCCGGCTTTTTCATTTTTTCGCCCGGCTTGCTTCCTGACCGCTTCGCCGTCTCTCTATTCCTGCCGGAGGTCTTGGCCGATTGGGCCGAACGCGTCGCGCCGGACGTTTTGGACGACGGCAGACCCACTGCCTGTTTTCCGTTCTGCGGAGTTTGACCTTTTGCTTTTGGGCTGCGGGGTTGACCCGGGCCCGGTTTACCCGGCTGCTCGGGCTTTGGCAGCGCCGCTTGGGCCTGCATGGCCGCGATCGTGTCCGGGTCGGTCGGATACATTTTGCGGAACAGTAGCGTCTGCAGCAGCAGGAATGTGCCGCTCGCCATCCAGTACAGCGGCATGGCGGCCGGAGCGCTGAATGAGAAGAAGAGCATCATCAGCGGGGAGATATAAGCCATGATCGCCATCTGTTTGCGCTGCTCCGGCGTCATGCTGTACTGCGAAATTTTCGCTTGGCCCAGATACAAAATAGCGACCAGAACCGCCATGATCCAATCCGGCTGCCCCAGCTTGAACCACCAGAACGAATGGGTGGACAATTCCGGAGTCAAGCGGATCGCCGTATACAGCCCCGACAGAATGGGAAGCTGAATCAAGATGGGCAAACAGCCGATATTGAGCGGGTTGAAGCTGTGTTTTTGATAGATGGCCATCATTTCCTGCTGCATTTGTTTTTGCTGCTCGGCATCTTTTTTGTTTTCGTACTTCTTTTTCAACTCGTCGAGATCCGGCTGCATGACGCTCATCTTGATCTTCATCTGCTGTTGGGAACGCGCCTGCCGCATCATCAGCGGGAACAATACGGTTCGCACGATCAGGGTAATCGAGATGATGCCGATCCCGTAGCTTCCACCAAACCATCCCGCCAGATGCTGAATCAGATAAGAAATCGGAAACACGATATAGTGATTAAAAAATCCCGGTGTGCTGCTTGTGATCTCGCCGCTCTGCACGCCGCAGCCGGACAATAAGACCATCATTCCGATCAGGACCGTTAAAGCGATAAATTTGCCTTGTTTCGAGCCGAAAATGAATCCTTTTCCCTGTTCCATACTGCTCCTCCTAATCGATTGGACTGAATGTCATCGAATAGGAAAAAGCAGTCGCCGCCGTCTTCATCCGGGGCTTCGCGGCGTCTAATCATCCGGCTGAGCCTTGAAGGCGAGCTGCCGCTGCCGAGTGCCGGAATCGAGAGGAACGAACAGCGGTAATCGTAGTTGTTGAGTTCGATCCACCGGATCCGGAGTCCGCCGTACAGAAACAGCAGATAGAAATAACGCAGCACCAGCAGCAGGCTGACTGAAAATAAATAGGGGAGCAGATCTTGAAGATCCAACAAAGGATTCACCTCCTTTCGCCGTTCAAATTAATGATTCTTTAATTGTGAATATTGTAACATATCTCGCTGCGCTTGTATATTCCTTCTCTCTGCCGTGTTCCTCTCCCTGCTGTTTCTTGTCACAAAGCTCACGTCGCATTGCTTCAAGAACCCGGCTTTAAGGTAAAAACGTGTAGAGCCATTTCAATTTGAACCGGAAAGCAGGAAGAGCCATGATGAGCTATCGAAAAAAACAGCTGCTCGGCTTCGGAACGATTCTGTTCGCGCTGATGATTCTGCTGTTTGTACTGGCCGCCATGCTCGACGGAGTTCGGCAAAATTTGTCGGAGATCATGGACGAGCGCTATGAAAAGGTCAGCCGCTCGGCCGCGTTTCGCAACAACTTCTCCTATCTCGACAGCGAGGTAGGCTATCTCCTCAACGAAACCGATTCCCGGCAGGTCACGATGCATACTTCCCTGATCGCCAGACGCAGTTCGGCTGCCTATACGCATCTATCGTATCTTCAGCTCCACGTCGGTAGCGATGCCAATGCGGGTCTGCTCGATTCGATCCAGCAAGGGATGGACCGTTATATGGAAGTTGTGAAGCGCATAAATACAGCACTCGAACAGGGCAGATCCCAAACCGCGGCCGTGTTGTTCGTCGAAGAAGCGCAGGGCATACGCACCAATTTGCTGCGTAATCTGGGGAATTACACGGGGATGCAGGAAGAAAAAATGAAACGGGCGCAGCAGGAAGCGGACGACCGGTTCAATCAGATTCTGGTCGTCAGCGCCATCTCCGCTCTCGCGATTATTCTGATCGGAGTGGCCTGCGCATTGTGGGTGATCCGGGGAACGGGACGCAGCCTGCGCCGTATTACGGACGTCATGGATCGTTTCGATCCGGGCGCCGTCGAGAAAATGTCCCGTTTGCAGGTGGAAAATGACGACGAGATCAGCGATATCACGCGGGGTTACAATCATATGCTCGATGCGCTTGAAGACCATAACCGCAGGGTCCGCGAATCGAATCAGCGCATCGAAGAAAACAATTGGCTTCAGACCCGTCTCAACGAGCTGGTACTTCTGTATCATCAAGTATCCGATCGGGATATGCTTGCACGTATGTTTTTGTCGATCGTGGCTCCGGCCGTAAACGCATCTTCCGGATTGTTCTATATTCGCGAATACAAGAACGGACAGACCCGCTTCTCCCGCCTCGCGTCTTATGCCGACGGCAGTCCGTCGGATACCCGGCCGCACTTCGAAATCGGCGAAGGTCTGGTCGGGCAGGCCGCTCACGACGGCCGCGAAATTCTGATCGATATTCCCGAAAGCTACGAAGGCATGCTTCGGACGGGAAACGCGGAATTCCGTCCGCGGCAGCTCTGGGTCGTACCGATCGAAGCCGACGACCGGATCGAAGCGGTCGTGGAATTCGCTTCGCTGCAGACCTTCTCTCCCCTGCACCGCGAACTGATCAGGCAGCTCCGTTCGACCCTCGGCATTGCGCTGCAGAACATATCGGGCCGTACGGAAGTGGAACGGCTGCTTCGGGAATCGCAGATGCTGACCGAAGAGCTTCAGACCCAGCAGCACGAACTGCGTTCCGTCAACGTCCGCCTCAAACAGCAGTACGCCCAGGCCGAAAACAGCCGCCGCGAACTGCTCGACGCGAAGCAGGAGCTGGAAGCGACCGCCGAAGAACTGCGCCGCTCTTCCCAATACAAATCCGAATTTTTGGCCAATATGTCGCACGAACTTCGGACGCCTCTCAACAGTATCCTGATCTTGTCCCAATTGATTGCGGAGAATCCCGAATATGCCGAAAGCGAAGACAAAAGTTATGCCGAAATCATCAACCGTTCGGGGCAGGAGCTTCTGAACATTGTCAATGATGTTCTGGATCTGTCAAAAGTGGAAGCCGGCATGCTGGAGATTACGCGCGAAGCCGTGTCGCTGCATGATTTCTCCGAACTTGCCCGCTACGGATTCGAAGCGACCGCCCGACAAAAAAACCTGGAATTCGAAATATCGGTTGCCGAAGATGTTCCCGAATTTTTCTATACCGATGGCAAAAGACTGCAGCAGATCCTCAAAAATCTGCTCTCCAATGCTTTCAAGTTTACGCAAAAAGGCAAAGTATCGTGCACGGTGCAAACCGTGTCCGCTTCCAAGCTGCCCTGCTCCGCACCCGGCGCTTCCGAAAACAGGCCCGCGATCTCCGTTACGGTCTGCGATACGGGAATCGGTATTGCCGAAGACAAACGCGAGATGATTTTCGAAGCGTTTCGTCAGGCGGACGGCGGCACGGAGCGCATGTATGGCGGAACCGGACTCGGCTTGTCGATCTGCCGGGAATTCGCCCGTCTGCTCGGCGGCTGCATGACGCTTGAGAGCCGGGAAGGCTCAGGCAGTACATTCACCCTGTATCTGCCGGCCATGCCCGAAGAAACGGCTGCTCTCTCCGATTGGGACCAGGAAGTTTAAAAGAAGGTTAGCCCGCAGCGAATACGTGCAGGCAGCCAATCCTTGAGCTTGCGGCCGTCAAGAATAACACTCAAAAAAAGCCGTCCCTTCTGCAGAAGGGACGGCTTTTGCTCGTTCAAATGCGGAGGCTTACTGCCCCATTTTCCGTTCGCCGTCGTACGTGGCCAGCACGCCGTACAGTTCCGGTCTCCGGTCGCGGAAAACGCCCCACTCGATGCGGTCGATCTCGAGCTGGTCGAGGTCGAATTCGGCGGTCAGCACTTCTTCTTGGTCACGGCTGGCTTCGACGATTTTGCTGCCGCGCGGTCCCGCGATAAACGAGGAGCCGTAGAAGTTGATCGACGAATCTTCGTCGCTCTCCGGACCGATCCGGTTGGACGCGATGACCGGAATCAGATTGGAACCGGCATGACCGAGCATGCACGCCTGCCAATGGTCTTTGGAGTCGATCGAGCTGTCCTGCGGCTCGGACCCGATCGCGGTCGGGTACAGCAGGATCTCCGCGCCCATCAGCGCCATGGCGCGGGCGGCTTCGGGATACCATTGATCCCAGCAGATGCCGACGCCGATTTTGCCGTAGCGGGTATTCCATACTTTGAAGCCGGTATCGCCCGGATTGAAGTAGAATTTCTCTTCGTAACCCGGTCCGTCCGGAATATGGCTTTTGCGATACGTGCCCATGATCTCGCCGTCCGCGTCGATCATCGCGAGCGCGTTGTAGCGGGCATAGTTTTTCTTTTCATAGAAGCTGATCGGCAGTACGACTTCCAGCTCTTTGGCGATCTGCTTGAAATGGTGGATCGCTTTGTTGCTCTCGAGTTCCGTTGCGTACTGATAGTATTCGGCTTTTTCTTTTTGGCAGAAATAAGGCGTCTCGAACAATTCCTGCAGCAGGATGACCTGTGCGCCTTCCGCCGCCGCTTTGCGCACCAGTGCTTCGGCTTTGCGGATATTGTCGTCGATGTCCCAAGTGCAGCTCATCTGGGTTGCGGCCACTTTCACTTTTCTCATGGGGAAATTCACTTCTCCTCTCGATTTACGGTTCTCTATGGTCGATTCGTTCTTCGATATTTAGTTTTGGCGTCCCGCCGGAATCTGCTGGGTGGTGCAGTGCACGTTGCCGCCTTCACGGATCACGGCCATACCGTCGACGGTACGAATCCGGTAGTCGGGGAACGTTTGCTGGAGCACTTCTTCGGCCAGACGGTCGGTCTCCTCGGCGGCTCCGCCGAAGACCGGCAGAATAATGCCTCCGTTAACGAAGTAAAAGTTCAGGTAGCTGAGGGTCAGGCGGCTGCCTTCATATTCGGTATGGGGCGGCTGCTGGATCTTGACGATCTCGAGCCGGCGTCCGCGTGCATCTGTCGATTGTTCCAGAATACGCAGGTTCTCCTGCGTAATCGCGTAATTGTCGTCCTCCGGATCGTCGCAGACCTGGATGATGACTTTGCCCGGCGCGGCGAAACAGGCGGCGTTGTCGACATGACCGTCCGTCTCGTCGCCGGCCAGCCCGCGGTTCAGCCAGATGATCTTCTCGACATTGGTGAATTCTCGGACGTAACGTTCGATCTCCTCGCGGCTCAGCGAAGGATTGCGGTTCTCGTTCAGCAGGCATTCTTCCGTGGTCAGCAGCGTACCTTCTCCGTCGACATGGATCGAACCGCCTTCAAGCACGAGCGGTGCGTCGAACCGGCGCAGTCCCAGATGCTCGAGCACCGCCGGTGCTACCGCGTCGTCCAGATCCCAGGGCGAGTACTTGCCGCCCCAGGCATTGAAGCCCCAGTTGATGCCGGCTCGCTCGCCGTCTTCGTTCACGACGATCGTCGGACCATTGTCCCGCAGCCAGGCGTCGTTATGGGCAATCGCCAGCAGTTCGACCGGATGTCCGGCGAAGATCGGACGCAGCCGCTCCTCGTCTTCCGGATTCACGATCAGCGTGACCGGTTCGAACTCGGCAATCGCTTTGACCAGTTCGGCGTAACCGCCGCAGACTTCTTCGTAATTGTCCGGATATACCATCGAAGATTGGATCGGCCAGGACAGCATCGTGCGTTCGTGCGGGGCCCACTCGGCGGGCATTGTATAATGAAGAGCTTTCGGATTCATCGTTAGTCGTCCCCTTGCCTGGAAAATGATCGCGCAAAAAACCTCTTATTCGCGAACACCATCATACAATAAGTTCAGCCTTTATTCAAAGGTTGTTTGCGTAAAAAGGCGGTGCCGGCTGCTTCCTTTTTCTAGTTTTTTTTGTTTTTGTTATTGTGAATTTTTCATTTAATGATTTTTTTAGTTCGAAATGACCTGTCTATGGTTTTGCGCTTCCTGGAGCAGGCGGTTCCACGCCGGTGCCGTTTGTCCCTGAGTTTGCGCCCATCCGCGGAAAACAGCGTCCAAACTTTCGATTTCCGCAAAAGAACCGTCGATCAACCGCGCAGCCGGCAGCCGATGATACAAACTTAGCAGCACGCGTACCGCAGCTTTGTGCCGGCGGATGATTTGGGCCTGCAGTGCCGGCACCGCCGGATAGCCGGCGGCTTCGAGCAGCTCCAACCCTTCCGCCATCGCCTCGACCACCTGCCGCAGCAGTACCCTGTCGCTCGCTACCCCTTTGACGTCGCCTCCCCGGCTGCTCCATGCGGCGGCCAGCGGCACGACCGAGATCATATGAGTTTTGAGCCAGGCATCGATATTGCTGTGAATGACAAGTTTGCAGCGGCTGTCGGCAAATGCCTGCTGAAGAAGAAGCAGAAATTCAATTTCTCCGTTCAGAGCTCCCACAATAAGTTTTCCCGCGCCGGTTTGGATCGATATGACGGTTCCGTCTTCTCTGCGGATGCCGCCTCCAAGCTGAAAACCGAACGACAGTCGTTTCCGTCCGCCGGCCAACCGCTGAATCCCCGCTTCCGTCGCCGCGATATCGGGATTATTGCCGATCATGACGATGTTCTCGCTTATATTGTCCGCCAGATTCGGCAGTACCGCTTCGAGATCCGAATATTTCATTACCGTAAAGATCAGATCATACCGATCGTCCGCTTCAAGCTTGCGAATGACCCGCGGCCAATCTGTTGTTGTTCTTTTTTGAAAATGATGCCGAATGACCAATCCGCTTTGTTCCAACTGCTGCGCCCTTATTCCCCTTGCCAGCATCGTCACCTCGTGTTTGCCCTGCATCAGCAGATGGGCCACTGCACTTCCTAATACGCCTGCTCCATAAATCAATATTCGCATCATTGTTCTCCTTCTCGCTTTACGGTATATTTATCGACAAATGTTGATTCCTTAACAGCTGTTGATTATTTTTAACGTAAGCGAGATCCGGGCAAGCGGCAATCGTTGATGTGGGCCTTTTTGTCGTTTTCGCGACACGCCCCCTATCTTTGTTCAGTAAAGGAGCCAAAAACCGATGGACAGACGCGTTCGCAAAACGAGAGAAGGATTATTCGAAGCGCTGATTGAACTGCTCAAAGAAAAAAAATTCGAACGGATCACCATTCAGGAAATTGCCGAGCGCGCAGACGTCAACCGCGGAACCGTGTATCTGCATTTCGAAGACAAATTCGATCTACTGAACCAGTGTATCGACACCTATCTTCAGCAGTTGAACGAAAGCTGCCGGCCGATCCGTCCGGACGAATCGCCCGAAACTTCGATGCTGCGCACGTTCGAGTATCTGGAGAGCCGGTTCGAGGTTTATTCGGTACTGATCCAGGGCGACAGCCTGCCGGCTTTTCGCCTGCGGTTATCCGCGCTGCTGCAGCAGGGCGTGGAACAACAATTCGACCTCCGCGTTCATGACGCGCGAATCAACCGCGAAATCGCCGTTCAATTCGTAACGACAGCCATCTCCGGACTGTTCGAATGGTGGATCATCCGTTCCATGCCGTACCCGGCGGCCAAAATGGTCGGACAACTGGCTCTGCTGCTGCAGATGCACGGGTTTTACGGAGCCGAAGGAGACCCGCCGGAAAAAACGTCCGTTTCGGATCGCCGCTGACTTGCGTCGGTTTTGTGCGTTTTGTATGCTTACTAAGAAAGAATGTGCGGAAAGATTAAGCCAAGAATGGAGAAGTGCCGAATGAACCAACCGAGAGTCTGGTCAGGAAGGTTTCGAAGATTATTCCTGAACAACAAATTTGTGCTGTTTTTGTTTATTGCGCTGTTGGTCGGCGTAAACGTGCTCGTCTTTTCCAAAATATCGTTCATTTTCAATCCGCTGTGGGTACTGGTCAAGACGATCGTTTTGCCGATTATTCTGACGGGTGTCGTTTATTACCTGCTCAACCCGATCGTCGATTTTATGGAAAAGAAAAAGGTTAAACGGGTGTATACTATCCTCTGTTTGTATGTGCTCGTCATCGGTGCTCTGACTACCATCATTATCTTGATCGTGCCGGTGATCCGCGAGCAGCTGTTGGGCTTTTTCGAAAATTTCCCGGCCTACAGCCAAACGATCCAGACCGAATTCGAGAAATGGATCGGCAGCGATCTGGTCACCCAATTCCAGACGGCCACCAGTCTGAATACGCAGGAGATCGTCAGCACCTTTTCCGAACGGGCCACCACGATCCTCAATCACACCTGGTCGGGTATAGGAGGACTTCTCGGCGTAGTCAAAGAACTGGTGCTGGCTATCGTCACGCTGCCTTTTATCCTCTTCTATCTGCTGAAAGACGGACATAAGCTGCCGGATTATATCTTGAGCTTTATCCCGACCAAACTCCGTCCGGGCACATTGACCGTTCTCAAAGAAACGAATCACCAGATCAGCTCGTATATTCGCGGTCAGATCATCGTCAGCATGTGTATCGGTGTGCTCCTCTATATCGGCTACCGGATTATCGGACTTGAATATTCGCTCGTTCTGGCAATCGTTGCCGCGTGTACCGCTATCGTTCCGTATCTCGGTCCCGCGATCGCGATTACGCCGGCTCTTATCGTGGCGGCGGTCACTTCACCTATCATGCTGCTCAAAATGGTTATCGTCTGGACGGTCGTACAGCTGGTGGAAGGCAAATTCATTTCGCCGCAAATCATGGGCAAGTCGCTTAAGATTCATCCCATTACGATCATTTTCGTCATTTTGACCGCCGGCAATCTTTTCGGCGTCGGTGGCATTCTGGTGGCCGTTCCCGGTTATGCGGTACTGAAAGTACTTGCGAATCACGTGTTCGACTGGTTTAAGATGAGATCTCAGATGTATCTCTGACGCTTCGAACAAGAAGGCTTGAGCTTGAAGCTACTCTTGCTTATAAAAAAAGCCCCCTGTCCGCTTGAGCGGAATCAGGGGGCTTTTGTATGCAGTCTCAGGTTCGGCCGGTCCAATCCGCGGGTGCGATTTCCCGCCAGCGGCGGACAATTTCTTCGTACCGTTCGGCTTCCAGCGGACCGGCTTCGAGCAGCTTGGCATTCTGATGCCAGCGGTCCGGCTTCGTCGTGCCTACGATCGCGGTATGCACGCCCGGCGTCGACAGCGTAAAGCGCAGCGCGGTCGCGACAGAGTCTTCTTGGGACTGAAACCCGTAATTCAAATCGCGCAGCCGTTTCCAATACACGTAGGCATAATCCGACGGTTCCACGGTATCGAACAGCCAGGCGGCATTGGCAATCGGACGTTTGATCGTAACGCCCATATTCCGCTTCACCGCTTCCGGCAGCGTCAGTTCGATCGCTTCCTGATCCGCCACGTTCAGCGACGTTTCCAGACTGTCGAACGCGTCTGTCCGGATCGCATACAAAGCATCCGCGGTATCGCCGCTGTAGCCGATATAACGGGTTTTGCCCGCTTTTTTCGCCTGCTGCAGCACTTCGATCACTTCGCCTCGGCGCAGTACTTCTTCCGAGCAGCTGTGCAGATGAATCATGTCCACATGGTCCACCTGCAGACGCTTGAGACTCCGGTCGATCGTCGCGGCAAGCGTAACGGGATCCCAGTCCGGTCCGTCTATACCGGCGGCATGGCCGCATTTGGTGAACAGGTAGAAATCGTCGCGGCGGTGAGCGATCGACCTGCCGATCAATTCCTCGCTGTCTCCGTAGCATTCGGCCGTATCGATAATATTCAATCCGGCATCGATGGCGCTCCCAAGCAGCTTGTCCACATCCTGCTGCGAAACGCCGCTGCCGATTTCGGACGCTCCGAAACCGAGTACGCTGACCTCCATGCCTGTACTGCCATATGTTCGTTTCTCCACTTTTACATCCTCCTCGTCTCGGCGCCCAAATTAAAGCCCTCTTTCTTTTTACCCGGAAAAACCTATAAAGAAAGCGCATTCCAAAATTATTTCGAAAAGGAGGAGACGAACGAAAGCCTACTTTTTATACGAGACAAGCGTTTAACGCTTGTCTCTTCAGAGGTTCGGTTTCGCAC
>NZ_JABJVN010000001.1:0-1020347 GCF_013618475.1 Saccharibacillus deserti | reverse complement strand
CACGTCTGATTCGCACCTAACCCTTGTGCCATTCAGACGAACGAAAGCCTACTGTTTATACGAGACAAGCGTTTAACGCTTGTCTCTTCAGAGGTTCGGTTTCGCACGTCTGATTCGCACCTAACCCTTGTGCCATTCAGACGAACGAAAGCCTACTGTTTATACGAGACAAGCGTTTAACTTTCGAAATACTGGCTGGGATGTCCCTGAAACGGATGAGTGCGCTCTTTGTACGCTCCCGCCGTATATATCCCGATAATCCGCCGCCAGAACTGCTGGGCCGGCTCGTTGTTTTTGAGTTGGGTCACTTTCCAGCGGCCTTTGAAACGATCGAACAGCATAGCCGCGGCTACCCTGCCGACTCCGCGTCTGCGAAACTTCTGCAGCACGAAAAACTCGACCATATAATACGAAGGCCGGCTTCCCTCATCATCGGTACGTTCGACCAGCGCCAATCCGGCCGGCTCTCCGTCGGCACGGATCAAGAAAGGGAATTTGCGCTGCGGATATGCCCAAAAGTCGTCCAGATCGGGATAATCCGGCAGACGGCCGTTCTCATCCGCCGCAATATCCAGATACCGCGTAAAATCATACAAATAAAACTGAAGCAGATTTTCGATCACCGCCCGGCGGGGTTCCGGTACAAGTTCCAGTTCTACAATCGGTCCCATTCTTTTCGGCTCCTTTTTCCCTGTTATCCGCTCTGCTGTCTCTTTATCGTAACCGACCCGCGGGCTTCCCGGCAACTCCGGTATCCGAAATTCACGAACGGGAGTTTGCCTGAAGAGCTTCATCGTGTGGTAAAATAAAACGACTAACCGGTTTGTACCGGGCGGCCTGTTCATCTTTTGCAAAAAGGAGAAGCCCCATGAGTATTCAAAAAGCGATCGACCGTACGCGTCTTGGCGAGAAGCTGCCGGAGATGCCTTGGTATGTCCAGCAATTTATCGATTACAAACTGCCCGATCTCTCCCCTTCCACCCTGCTGGAGTATGTTCGGGATTACGAATCGTTCTTCAACTGGCTGCGCGCCGAAGGTCTTTCTTCTGCCGCTGCCCTCAAAGACGTGACCCTCGCCGAATTGGAATCGCTGCGGATCGAGAATATTACCGGATACCGGCTGTATCTGACGACACGCACCGAAGGCACCAACTCCCGTACGACCGTCATCCGTAAACTGTCGGCGCTTCGTTCGATGTTCCATTACCTGAGCCAAATCGCGGAAGACGACGATTTTTATCCGCTGCTCAAACGCAACGTCATGGCCAAGATCGAGATCAAACGGACCAACAAACCCAAAGATACCGCGGCCAAGCTCAAAGGCAAGATTCTGGAAGAAGAAGAACTTGTCGCTTTTATCGATTATATCCGAGAAGGCTATGCCGCCGATGTATCTGCCAACAAGCAGGCGCTTTATGCCCATGCCAAGAACAAGGAAAGAGATGCTTGTATTGCGAGTCTGATCCTTAATTCGGGACTGCGCGTCTCGGAAGTCATCAACTTGAATCTCTCGGATCTCGACGTAGGCAACAAGCTGCTGCATGTTCTGCGCAAAGGCAGCAACGACGAAACCTTCAAGACCCCGGTCTATTTCCGCGATCAGGCCCGATTCGCGCTGGAGCGTTATCTGCCGCTTCGAGACAGCGAGTATGCCGCTTCCAAACGGGAAAAAGCGCTTTTTCTCGCGATTCCGAACGGTCAAACCGAAGGCAAGCGGATGACCAAGCGGGCGATCCAGGCCATGATTATCAAATACGCCAAACGCTTCGGCAAACCTTACCTGACGGTGCACAAGCTGCGCCATTCGTTTGCCACGGATTATTATTTGCAAAACGATATCTATAAAACGAAAGAACAGCTGGGCCACGCTTCTACCGAAACGACCGAAATTTATGCGCATCTGACGGATAAGACCATGTCCGAAGCCATCGAACGGCGAAGCCGGGAAAACGGTACGCAAGAAGCCTGAACGAAAAAGGGGGAACCGGCAGCTCGCCGATTCTCCCCTTTTCGTGCGGATTCCTGCAACACTCCTGCCGCTCTAAATCGACAGTGCCGCCGTAATAATCATGGCTCCGATTACATGCAGCGTTCCCGCAAACAAACCGTGTGCCACATTGCCCCGTTCCGTTCCTTCATCCAGGTTAAGTCCGCCCCATTTGCGCAGAACAAACTCGACCGCACTCTCCAGCGCCAGCAAAACAACGAAAGAAACGAACGAGATGATCCAGGCGCTGACAATCCCCGAAGATCCTTCCAGTACGTACTTCAAAATAAGCGCCTGGGCAAAAATCTTCATGACCAGACGAATCGTGACCGCGAGATTGCCTTTTTTCAATTCCTGAAAATCTTTGTATTTCGTAAACAACGAATCGATCACCATCAACAGGGTCAACAGCACCGCTCCGGAAAGCGTCCATACCGCCAGTCTTGCCAAATCCGAAAATTCCACTTTCCGTCCTCCTCCTGCGCCGATTATGTATGCAGCACCGCTCTTTCGAAAAGCGCGGGCACAAAACCATGAAAAAGCGAAGGGAGCCGCATGCGTACATGCGTTCCCCTTCGCCCGGCTTTCTTCGCCGCGTCGCCCTGCGAGTGCACGGGCCTGCTACTTTGCTTCATCAGCTCGGCCAATTCGCTCTTGAGCGATCCGGCAGCCTATTCTTTTTTCTCGTACTGCTTCATCAGCTCGGCCAATTCGCTCTTGAGCGATTCGGCAGCCTATTCTTTTTTCTCGTACTGCTTCATCAGCTCGGCCAATTCGCTCTTGAGCGATTCGGCAGCCTATTCTTTTCAGCTCGGCCAATTCGCTCTTGAGCGATTCGGCAGCCTATTCTTTTTTCTCGTACTGCTTCATCAGCTCGGCCAATTCGCTCTCAACCGCGCTGTTTTTGCCAAGTTCGGCGAACTCGTCGTCCAGCGATTTGCCTTTGGCAGACATTTCGTTGCTGGCTTCGGCTTGAGCTTCCATATTGAGCATCTTGTCTTCCATCCGTTTCAGGCCGGAAGTGGCGCTGTCGGAATTGAAGCCGGACATCGTTTTGTTGATTTCCGTTTGCGCTTTGGCCGCGCTGTAGCGGGCAACCAGCGTATCGCGCTTGTTTTTCATCTCGGTCAGCTGCTTGCGCATTTCTTCGAGCTTGCCGCGCAGATTGTCGGCGGCCGCTTTGTTCTGGTCGAAGCTGTTCTTGTATTCGGTCATCTTCTGTTCGGCCGCATTCTTCTCTTCAAGCGCGCGGCGCGCCAGATCGACGTTCTGTGCCTGGGCGGCCATGTGGGCCTGCTCCGTACGGCGGTTAACCAGCTCGGACTGCTCTTCGTAAAGCTGCTTGAATTTCTTTTCGATTGCGATCTGGGCGGCAACGGCTTTCTCCGCGTCGGCCAGGTCTTCCTGCATATCGCGAATGTACTGATCCGTCAGTTTAACCGGATCCTCGGCTTTCTCAATCAATGAGTACACGTTGGACAAAGTGAGATCTCTCAATCTTTTAAAAACGGACATTCGGTTTGCCTCCTTGAGCGTATTCTTATTATTCGATTTCAACCATTACCCTTTTTATTACGAACCTCACCACGATCGGTTTCATAATTGTGTTGCAAATTTTTAAATTAATTTTGCGGCTTCGTTCAGCGCCTCTTCGATCCGGACCGACACGATGCTCCCGATTTCTTCGATCTGCTCCCGGTTAAGGCCGTCGTAGTGAATCCCCATCGCTACCGTCACCGTACATGCCAGCAGACGGGCGGCATGCCGCGCGGCACGTTCGCTCAGCACGTTCTCTTTGTGTCCGGGCACGGTCGAAGTCTCGACCCGAATACGGCCTTCTTCAGCATAAGCCGTTGATACCGCTCCGATATGCGAGTTTCCTCCCGTTACCATCAGCAGCAGATCGCGCCCCATCTCCCTGCATTCGACCCGAATATCGGCAGGATCGTACAAATAAGCCATAACCGGCAGCCCCCTTTATAAAATACCCCGAATCTCGTCCAGACTCCGAATGCCTTCCGCGACCATAAACCGCTCGACGCCTTCGGCAAGCTCCGCTCCCGCATGCCAGTTGACGAAATTATACGTACCGACCTGTACCGCCCGGGCTCCTGCCATAATGAACTCAATTATATCTTCCGAACTCGAAATGCCACCCATCCCCACGACGGGAATGTGTACTCTTTTGCACACCTGATGGACCATGCGCAGCGCAATCGGCTTGACGGCGGGACCCGACAATCCGGCATACAAATTCTCGAACACGCTGCGGCGTCTGCGCACATCGATCTTCATGCCGGACAGCGTATTGATCAGCGAGACGGCTTCCGCCTCTTCTTCTTCGCACATCTGCGCCATGTCGGCGATATCTTCCGCATTCGGGGACAATTTGACCATAAGAGGCAGTCGGGTAGCGTCCCGTACTTCACGTACGACTTCGCGCGCAACACACGTCTTGATCCCATAGGCCATGCCGCCCGCTTTGACGTTCGGACAGGAGATGTTGAGTTCGATCATATCGACCGCTTTTCGTCCTTCCCGTTCGCGGATACGGCTATCTTCATCGATCATCGCGGCTCCTTCCACATAGTCCTGCACGGTACCGCCGCCCAGATTGACGATGCGGACGGTATCAAGCTTTTCCCAAAAAGCGCACTCGTCCGCCAAAAATGAAACGATGCCCGGATTTTCGAGACCGACGCTGTTCAGCATGCCGGAAGGCGTCTCGTAAACGCGGATCCCCGGGTTGCCCGGACGCGGGTGCAGGGTAATTCCTTTGCCCGAAATCCCGCCGAGCTTGGACAAATCGTACAGATTTCCGTATTCTTTGCCGAAACCGAATGTTCCGGAAGCCATGATCAGCGGATTCTTGAACGTCACCGGCCCTATGCGGCAGGACGTATCCAATGTCGATTCGATCATGCCAGCACCACCTCTTCCGCGCGGAATACCGGTCCGTCGGTACACGCTTTTTTTCGCCCGCTCTCGCAGCCGACGCTGCATACCAGACAGGCTCCGATTCCGCAGGCCATCCGGTTCTCGAGCGAGACATAGACGTCGGCTCTGCCCGACGACATGGCGCTTTTGATCTGGACGGCACGAAGCATCGGTTCGGGTCCGCACACGAAAATGGTATCGTAGGCATCGAAATCGACGCGGTCCAGCACTCTCCCTCCGAGATCGATCTCCAGCTTATGGCCAAGCGCTTCGAATTCATGCTCTTCATACACTTTCTCACTGAATCCCAAGTACAGATCGGCCTGCTCCAGATGTCTCGCCGTATAGTAAAGAGGCGCAATCCCGATTCCGCCTCCGACGAGTGCGGTTCGGCCCTGCGCCCGAGGAAAACCGTTGCCGAGCGGTCCGAGCAGCGTAACGTCGTCTCCGGCTGTCATCCGGGACAGCATCCGCGTGCCTTCTCCGGCCGTTTTATATAGAAACTTGACTCCGTATTCGTTCTGGTCGTACACGCTGAGCGGACGCGACAAGAGCGGATAACCGTCCCAACCTCGCACCATAAAAAACTGTCCCATTTTCGCCCCGAACTGCCCTTCCGCGTGCATCACGTAAATGCCTTCCGCCACGCGGCGGTTGGAAATGATTGTCGCCATAGGATCCTCCCCCGAACTGCTGATTTGCGCATATCTTGTCCATGATGCCTTAGGGAAAAAGGAATCGCTATGACAAGCATCACGAAAAGCCCGGACGATGACGTCCGGGCTTTTCGCAATCCGATCTCTGTTCGCTTGCAAACTTCGCTCTTCCTTACAGTACCTTGCTCAAAAAGTCCTGCGTCCGTACGTTTTTCGGTGCGCCGAATACTTCTTCCGGCGTCCCTTCCTCGACGATCACGCCGCCGTCCATAAACAGGATCCGGTCGCCGACTTCGCGGGCGAAGCCCATTTCGTGCGTGACGATCACCATCGTCATGCCGTCTTCGGCCAGCTTTTTCATCACGTCCAGCACCTCGCCAACCATTTCCGGGTCAAGCGCCGACGTCGGTTCGTCGAACAACATCACGTGGGGCTGCATCGCAAGTGCCCGCACGATCGCGATCCGCTGTTTTTGACCGCCCGACAGCTGCGCCGGATACGCGTTCTTCTTGTCTTCCAGACCGACCGACTGCAGCAGCGCTTCGGCGCGCTTGTCGGCTTCGGCTTTGGAAAGTCCGAGCAGTTTGGTTGGAGCCAGCGTAATATTGTCCAGCACGGTCTTGTGCGGGAACAAATTGAACTGCTGGAACACCATGCCCATCTTCTCGCGGGTCTTGTCGATATTGTGCTTCTTGTCCGTAATCGGCTTGCCTTCGAACAGAATCTCTCCGCCCGTCACTTCTTCAAGTCGGTTCAGACAGCGCAGAAACGTACTTTTGCCCGAGCCGCTCGGACCGATTACGACAACGACTTCGCCTTTTTGGATTTCGGCGTCGATCCCTTTGAGGACCTGATTTTTGCCAAAAGACTTTTGCAGATTTTTAGCGGATATCACCGGCACTCAACCTCCGTTCCAATACATTCAACAGTTTCGACAGAATAAGCGTCATAATCAGATAAATAAACGCCGCGATCACGAGCGGATACAGTCCGGAATACGTCAGCGTACGTACGGCGTTGGCTTGGAACATCAAGTCGGCGACCCCGATAAACGATACGATGGACGACTCCTTGATAATGACGACAAACTCGTTGCCGATCGCCGGCAGGACGCTTTTGATCGCCTGCGGGATAATAATGGTCCGCATCGCCAGTCCGCGCGGCATACCGAGGGAACGCGCCGCTTCCATCTGTCCTTTGTCGACGCCCTGGATTCCCGCACGGAAGATTTCCGCCAGGTAAGCCGAGCTGTTGAGGGACAAGGTAATAATACCCGACTGCAGCACCGTAAACTTGATATCGAAGGCGCTGGCCAAACCGAAGTGAATGATAAGGAGCTGGACGAGCATCGGCGTGCCCCGCAGCACTTCGATATAGGCCACGGCAATCCATTTCAGAATCTTGACGCCCGACAATCTCAGCAAGGAAACCAACAGACCGATCAGGAATCCGAACAGGACGCCCAGTGCCGACAGCAGCAGGGTATACTGAACGCCGTCCGCGTAATAACCGCGATATTTCCAGAAGAACGAGAAAATGTTGCTCGGCGCGTTCTCTCCGGAATTCAGTTCGTTGGCGGCCTGAATATAGCCTTCGACCGCATTTTCATCGTTCAGCCGCTTCAGCGTGCTGTTGATGTCGGTCAGCAGCTGCGTATTGCCTTTCTCCACGGCGATCGCCATCGGCGTATCGCTGTCTTCCGGCACGGCTTCGGCGATCGCCAGACCCGCACGGTTCTTGACCTGCGCTTCGGCGACCGGACCTTCGAAGACGGCTGCGTCTACGCGATCGGACAGCAGCAGGCTGACGACGTCGGAGATACTTTTGACGGCCGTGACCTGCGCGTTCGGAATGCCATTCGCAATTTCTTCTTGAATCGAACCCGTCTGTACCCCGATCGGCAGACCTTCGAGTTCCGCCATCGTCGGGAACTTGTCGGCATCTTCGGCGCGCGTCAGGATGACCTGTTTGGAAATGTAGTACAGATCCGAAAAGTCGACGTTTTGTCTGCGCTCGTCGGTCGGCGTCATGCCGGAGATAACCATATCGATCCGGCCGCTCTGCAGCGCCGGCAGCAGACTGTCGAACGGCATATTCTCAAGCTTCAGTTCCGCGCCCATGTCGGCCGCGATTTGTTCGGCGATCATGACGTCGGAACCGACGATTTTGCTCTTGCCGTCTACCGTCAGCATAAATTCGTACGGCGCGAAATCCGCGCTTAACCCGACGATAATCGTCTTTTTGTCGTTTGTGCCCGAGTCGCCCTGTGCTTGTGCTTGTCCGTGGCCGGGATACAGCGCCAACGTCAGCATCAGCAGAGCCAGCAGCATCGGGATGATCCGTTTCAGTCTCAGCATGCTCTCTCTCCACTCTGTTGTAAAATGACAAGTCATTATAAAATGATATTCATATTTATACAACAATATTCAGCAAATGTCGCCTGTTTTTTTTGTTTTTCTTTCTTTTTCATTACTCAAAAAGCCGCGTCGGCGTTGAAAACGTTCGCTTCGCATGCTAAAATTCACTTCTAAATAAACAAAGCGGGGAGTCTTTCCATTGATGAATAATAAAGCGCATAAGCAGCGAATCGAAGATACGATTGACCGTTATCATGCGGAACTCAAAGAGATCGCTGTCTATATTGCACAGAACCCGGAGCTCGGAAACGAAGAATTCAAAGCGTCCGCCAGGCTCAAACAATCGCTCTTGGCGCATGGCTTTGAAGTCGAAGCTCCGGTACTCGGAATCGAGACCGCTTTTATCGGTACATTCCGCTCGGACAAACCGGGACCGACGATTGCGCTGCTGTGCGAATACGATGCGCTGCCGGAAATCGGCCATGCCTGCGGACATCATCTGATCTGCACGATGAGTCTGGGCGCGGCGATCGGTCTCCAGGAAACCGTACGGGAGCTTGGAGGTACGCTGCGCGTTTACGGTACGCCGGCCGAAGAAACACGCGGCGCCAAAGTTACGATGGCCGACGCCGGATTGTTCGACGACTGCGACTTCGCGCTGATGGCGCATCCGTATTACGCGTTCCAGAAATCCGGCAGCGCGCTGGCGATGGATGCGATCCAATATGAATTCTATGGAAAAGCCTCCCACGCCGCAGCCAGCCCCGAAGCGGGCATCAACGCGCTGGACGCGGTGCTCCAGCTGTTCAACGCAATCAACGCCCTGCGTCAGCAGACGCGCACGGACGCCCGGATCCATGGCATTATCAATCAAGGCGGCGTTGCGGCCAATATTATTCCCGATTACGCTTCGGCCCAGTTCTATGTCCGCTCGGCCGATCGGCCCTATACGAACGAACTAGTGGCCAAAGTCCGCCGGATCGCCGAAGGTGCCGCACTGCAGACCGGATGCGAGCTGAAAGTGTCGAACTACGAATATTCGTACGACGAACTGATTACCAATGAGACGCTGTCCGAGACCTTTACCCGCAATCTGATCGAAGCCGGCGTCGACCCCGGAATTATTCAGGAACCGGAAAACGGAGGTTCGGCCGATGTCGGCAACGTCTCTACCCGCTGCCCCGCGATCCATCCTTACATTCAGGTTGTTAAGGAACGCCACGAGCTGCACAGTATCGGTTTCCGTGATCTCGCGCAGCAGGATAGCGCCTACGAAGCCATGATTTTCGGGGCCAAGATGCTGGCGGGTACCGTCTGCGACACCCTGACCGTTCCGGGCCTACTGGAGCGCGTACGCCGGGAATTTCTCGAACTCCCTTCCCATTCGAGCGCTCCGATTCCTTTTTCAGGATCGAACGCGCAGTAAACGTCCGCCCTTTTCCCGTGTTCGTTTCGAACGCGCCGGAGAAGGGCTTTTTGGTGTGCATTTTTCCCGGTTCGACCCGACGCTTTGATTCTTTTGGTTTCAATGTAAACTTTTCCCGGGTAATAACATCCATCTGTATGCTGCTGGGTAACTGTCCCCCGCCTGACGATTTTTCCTGTTTATTCCGACAAAAGGGGCGATTCCATGTTTCGTGAAGCCATGTACCATGTACCGCGCGACAAATGGGCGTATGCCTACGATCTGCATACGATCCATCTGCGGTTTCGCACCAAGAAAAACGATGTCGACCGGGTAACCGCACTGACCGGCGACAAGTACGACTGGAATCGGACCTATTTCGAAGTGGAATTGGAAAAAGCGGCCACCGACGAATACTTCGATTATTGGGAAGGTCCGGTACGTCCAAATTTCAAACGTGTCGCTTACATATTCCGATTGATCGCCGGCAGCGAAACGCTGTACAAAGCCGACAATGAACTGCATAACGGAATGCCGGTGCCCACGGGAGGCTACTACGAATTCCCCTATATTCACAAAGTCGATCTGTTCGCCGCGCCGGATTGGGCCAAAAAAGCCATCTTTTATCAGATTATGCCCGACCGGTTCGCAAACGGCGATCCGTCGAACGATCCTCCCGGCACACTCCCCTGGGGCGGACAGCCCAATCTCACCGATTCGTTCGGCGGCGACCTGCGCGGGGTATTGAACCATATCGATTATCTGGTGGAGCTGGGGATTAACGCGATTTATTTCACCCCCGTCTTCACCGCAAACTCTTATCACAAATACGATACGATCGATTACAAAACGGTCGATCCTCATCTGGGCGACAGCAAAACGCTCAAAAAACTCGTTGAAGCTTGTCATAGCAAGGGGATTCGCGTCATCCTGGATGCCGTATTCAATCACTGCAGCGACCACTTTCCTCCTTTTCAGGATGTCGTCGCAAAAGGTCCTTATTCGCCTTATGCGGATTGGTTCCATGTGAACGAGTTCCCGCTTGGCGTCAAAGACGGTATTCCTACCTATGATACCTTCGGTTTCTATTCCAACATGCCCAAGTTCAATACCGGCAACGAGGAAGTGCGCAAATATCTGCTTGGCGTCGCCAAATACTGGATCCAGGAAATCGGCGTCGACGGCTGGCGGCTCGATGTCGCGGATGAAGTGGACCATCATTTCTGGCGCGAGTTCCGCGATGTGGTCAAAGCGGCCAAACCGGATGCCTATCTGGTCGGCGAAGTGTGGAGCGACTCGTTATCGTGGCTTATGGGCGACCAGTTCGATTCCGTCATGAACTACCCTTTTTCCGATAAAGTATTGGCGTTCTTCGGCGGCGGTATGGACGGTTATCAGTTTGCCAGTCATATGGGCAGCCTGCTGATGCGTTATCCGCAGCAGACGAACGAAGTGGTCTTCAACATGCTGTGCAGTCACGATACTCCGCGTCTGCTTACCCGGCTGGGCGGCGACAAACGCAAGCTCAAGCTTGCGATCGTGTTCCTGTTCACGTATATGGGCACGCCCTGCATTTTCTACGGCGACGAGATTGGGCTGCAGGGCGGCGCGGACCCGGACTGCCGCAAATGCATGGAATGGAATCCTTCCCGTCAGGACCGCGAACTGTTCAATTTCTATCGCATGATGATCGTGCTGCGCAAGAATAATGCGGCGCTGCGAGGCGGCCGTTTCCGCTTCCTGATGGCCGATTCCGGCAATCCGTGTATTGTGTACGAACGGATCAACGACCATATCCATTTTACCTTCTGGATGAACAATACCGATCAAGGCCGCACTTTGTCGCATCCGATCGAAACCGACGATTGGCGCGACGCGCTGACCGGAGAAAATGTACCGACTGTAGATGGGCAGCTGGCCATTCCGCTCGATCCGTACGGATATCGGATTTTGTACCGGAATCTGGATAGAGACGGCCTTCCCGAGAGCGAAGAAGAAGCGGATTGAACCGCTGTTGGCTCGATAAACGTCATTTTTGAAACACCAAGAAGCCGTCCTGCTGCGCAGGCGGCTTTTTGCCGCAAAATTTTCTCCGATCCCCCAAAAAGAAAGCGTTTTAAACCCTTTAATTTGGTTATTTTTCCTTAAGTGGTTAGGGGGAGAACCGGATAGGAAAGGAGGCGGCGGGTATGTTCTTCGTCGTTTCGATGGCAGCGATTGTGGTATCGGTATTGGCAGTGTTAAAACGTCTGAGTGGGGGATCGGTCGGCACCGGGGTGAAAACGGCTTTGTTTATGTTGGTTTATTACTTCAGTCCGTTTTGAAACGGGCACGGACGAATCGTGACCGGTTAAAAACCGATCGCGGCTCCTTCCGGACTTCAGCAGCCGGATCGGCGGGGAACCGCTGTCCGACTGCTTCTTTCCTGCGCTTCACTTTCTCCAGAACGTCGTACAATCCGCTTTGTCTTCGATATTAAAAGCGATCAGATCTTGCAGCAGCTCGTAATCGACAGGCATTTTCCACGGAATCCGAAACAGCTGCGCGGTCTGGGCATAACCCGCCTGCTCGATCCGGCTGGAAAAACGCTGCATGGCCGCCGCTTCCGGGGCAACGGACATATGCGCTTTGGCGCTGCTGAATGCCAAAATAAACGTATCATGGTCGGTGAACATAGGCTGATTCCAAGCTATTTTTGTTCCCAGATTCGGAAAAGTCTCCTGTACCCAGGCAAACACATTTTCCAAACGTTCCTTTTGCAGCGGATCGTCGATCTTGGTCAGGTATTCCGCAAAAACGCTCATCGCTATCCCTCCTCCAACCTATTCTCGTTAGCCGTACGAACATTTGTACCTCTTTATTTTGCCGGGTATCCCCCGTTTTGGCAAGCTTTTTCCATAAAAAAGAACCGGATAATAAATCCGGTTCTTCGCGCGCGTTCTCCTGTTTGGTAACACGCGGTTCCACAGGGGTCAGCCTTTCAATTCTTCGTAGATTCCCATGTACTCTTTTGCCGAAGCGAGCCAGCTGAAATCCGAGGTCATCCCGTTTTGAACGATCTTTTTCCATGTCGGTTCTTCGCGGTAGAAAGCGAGCGCGCGGCGCAGCGTATGCAGCATATCATGCGCGTTGTACGCCGCGAAACTGAAGCCGTTGCCTTCGCCGGTGTATTCGTTGTACGCCTGGACCGTATCGTTCAATCCGCCGGTTTCACGCACGACCGGAACGCTGCCGTAGCGCATGGCAAGCAGCTGGCTGATGCCGCACGGTTCAAACATGGACGGCATCAGGAACAGATCGCTGGCCGCATAAACATTGCGCGATAGCGCTTCGCTGAAGCGAATCTGCACCGCAAGCTGTTCCGGATGACGATAAGCGGCTTGGCGGAACCAGTCTTCGTAGCCCGCTTCGCCGGTACCCAGCACCACTACCTGAACATCTTCGCCGTACAGCAGCTCGTCCAATACGCGCACGACCAGATCGAGGCCTTTCGGTTCAACCAGACGCGACACGATTCCGATCATCGGCGTTTTTACACTGACCGGCAGCCCCAGTTCCGTCTGCAGCGCCGTTTTGTTCTCGCGCTTTTTGGCCAGGCTGCTCTTGTAGCGGGTATGCAGGGTTTTGTCCGTATTCGGATTATAGCTTTTGGTGTCGATCCCGTTGACGATCCCCGTCAGCTTGTCGCCGATCGAAGACAGCAGGCCGTCGAGCCCGTAGCCGTAATAAGCTGTACGGATTTCCTGCGCGTAAGTAGGACTGACCGTCGTCACTTTGCCCGAATACACAATGCCGGCTTTCATGAAATTCACGTTCCCGTAATATTCCGCGCCTTCGTTCGTGAAGTGACGGTTGTCGAGTCCCAGCAGTTCGCCGAATACCGCATACGGGAATACGCCTTGATACAGCAGGTTATGGATCGTATACACCGTCTCAATATTGTCGTAAAAAGGATCATGCGCATACGTGTCCTGCAGCAGCAGCGGAATCATGCCCGTATGCCAGTCATGGCAGTGGATCACATCGGGCTTGAAGCCGATTTCCGGCAGAATATCCAGAACCGCCTTGTTGAAAAAGGCAAACCGCTCGCCGTCGTCTCCGTAACCGTACACTCCGTCACGGCCGAAGTAAAATTCGTTATCGACAAAGTACACCGGAATGCCGTCGTCGTCATATTGTTCGATGCCGCAGTATTGTCCGCGCCATCCCAGGTTGACGCTGGTTTCGCCGACATGCGTCATTTTTTCCTTATAGGCATCGGGGATGCCTTTATACTTGGGCAGCACGACACGAATATCGGCCCCCGCCTGCTTCAATGCTCGGGGTAAAGCGCCGATCACATCGGCCAACCCACCCGTTTTGATAAAAGGCGCCGCTTCTGCGGCTGCAAATAGCAATTTCATTTTGCTTTCCCCTTTCTTTCGGTTCCTTTTTCGTCCGCTGCCGGCGACTCTTCCGATTTGGAAGAAGCTTTTTTCTTGGCAGGCGCTTTTTTCACTGCAGCCGCTTTCGATCCGTCCGCTTCTTTTTTGGCTGGACTTTTCCGCTTTGGAGCGGGCTCAGCCTTTTCGCTGCGAACCGCCGCTTTCAGCGTATCCGCAAGCCGTCCGCTTTTTTTGAGTATGACGATTCCCAGAGGCGGAAGCTTGACCGACAGATGATAGTCCCGGCCGTGCCACGATTCTTTGACCGCACGCAGCACGTCGCCGTTCAAGCGTCCTTCTCCACCAAACCGAGTCTCGTCGCTGTTGAACACTTCCTTGTAGCCGCCCGATTTATCGACGCCGATTCGGTAATCGTCGTAGCCCACAGGCTGGAAGTTGATCAGGATATACAGCGTATCGCCTGTTTTTTTGCCTTTTCTCATAAAGGTAATGACGCTCTGATTCTCGTCGGAAGCACTGATCCAATCGTAACCGTCCCAGTCGTGGTCGATTTCCCAAAGCGCTTTTTCTTCCAGGTAAAAATGGTTCAGCGCCGCCGTATAAGCCTGCATCTTCCGGTGCGCTTCATAGTCGAGCAGAATCCAGTCGAGCGGCTCCTCGTCTCTCCATTCGATAAACTGGCCGAACTCTCCTCCCATGAACAGGAGCTTTTTGCCGGGATGCGTGATCTGATAACCGAGCAGCAGGCGCAGACCCGCGAACTTTTCTTCGTACAGACCCGGCATTTTGTCCAGCAGCGACTTCTTGCCGTGAACCACTTCGTCGTGGGACAGCGGCAGCACATAGTTCTCGGAATGTGCGTAGACGAGCGGGAACGTCAGCAAATTATGCAGGGAAGGACGGGTCTCGAATCCGGCTTCCACATATTTGAGCGTATCGTTCATCCAGCCCATATTCCATTTGTAATTGAAACCCAGCCCTCCCTCGTGCGCGGGAGAAGTGACCAGAGGCCAGGCGCTTGATTCTTCGGCCGCCATGATCGCGTTCGGATAATAGCCGAAGATCGTTTTGTTCAGTTTTTGCAAAAAGTGGATCGCGTCGTAATTCTCTACGCCGCCCTGCGCATTGGGCGCCCATTGATGGGGTTTCTTCTCGAAATCCAGACGCAGCATACTGGTCACCGCATCGATCCGCAGACCGTCAAAATGGAATACATCCATCCAATAGAGAGCGCTTGAGATCAGGAACGATTGGACTTCAGGTTTGCCGAAATCGAATGACAGCGTTCCCCAACCCGGCTTCTCGGCCAGCATCGGATCGGCATACTCGTACTGCGGAGTCCCGTCGAACTGGCGCAGGCCGTGTGCGTCTTTGGCAAAGTGGCCCGGCACCCAATCCAGCAGCACACCGATGTCAGCCTGATGGCAGCGATCGATCAAGTACATGAGATCTTTGGCTTCACCGTAGCGGCTGGTCGGCGCAAAATATCCCGTCGCTTGGTATCCCCATGACAGATCATAAGGATACTCGGTCAACGGCATAAACTCCAGATGCGTATACCCCATTTCTTTTACGTAGGGGATCAGCACGTCGGCCAATTCCCGATATGTATAGAAGGTTCCGTCTTCTTTTTGCTTCCAGGTTCCCAGCTGTATTTCGTAAATGTTGACCGGTTTGGCGTAAGGCGCTTTCCGTTTTCTTTTCCAGGCTTGGTCACCCCAGACGTATCCTTCGATCGAGCCCACGCGCGAAGCGGTATGGGGACGAACTTCCGCATAAACGCCGTACGGATCCGCTTTGAGCAGACGTTCGCCCGTTACCGAGCGGATATCGTACTTGTACAGTTCCCCATGGCCGATTCCTTCGATGAACAAGCTCCAAATCCCGCCGGATTCGGCAATGGATTCCATAGGATTGAGGCTTCCTTCCCAGCTGTTGCGGTCCATCGCGATTCCGACGGCTGCGGCATTGGGGGCCCACACCGTAAACCGCACGCCTTCTTGTCCGCCTTCCGTCGTCGGATGAGCGCCGAACATGCGATAGCTGTGAAAAAAGTTACCTTCATGGAATAAGTAAATGTCTTCTTGCGATAAAGGCTGCGATCCAGCCATCCGCGCTTTGCCCATCCTCTTCACTCTCCCTTGTCCGATGTTAGCGTCCGCCAAGTGGTTGGTTTTGGACGCATCAATAGTCTTATTACCCGTCTAAGGGTGACCTGAATAAGTTGATACTAAAAAATAATTTTTCGAAGATTGCAACTTATTTCCTTTCGGTAAAGTTTCAAAGCCGTATTCTTCCGTTTAATTATGTATCATATTGACATACATCACGGGAGGGAAATTAACATGAATAAGAAAGACTGCATCGCTATGCTGCTTGCCGGGGGGGAAGGCCGACGACTTGCGCCGCTCACATCCAAATTGGCCAAACCGGCGGTGCCATTCGGCGGGCATTATCGCATTGTCGATTTCCCTCTCAGCAACTGCCTAAATTCGGGAATCGATACCGTCGGCGTGCTGACCCAGTACGCCGCCGAATCGCTCCATGAGCATATCGGCGAGGGACATCCTTGGAAGATCGCTGCGGGAAGCGGCGAAGTCACTTTGCTTCCTTCCGGGGAACACGGGGAATATCGCGGCACGGCCGACGCCATCACCAAAAATATCGAGTTTATCGATCGCCATGATCCGGAACATGTGCTGATCTTGTCCGGCGATCATATCTATCATATGGATTATGCCGAGATGTTGGAGGCCCACAAGCGTTCCGGCGCGGATGCCACTCTCTCCGTGATGGAAGTTCCGCTGAGTGAAGCTCACCGCTTCGGGATTGTAACCGCGGATGCCAACATGCGGATCGTGGACTTCACGGAAAAACCGGCCAAGCCGATGAGCAGCCTGGCTTCGATGGGAATCTATATTTTCAAATGGTCGTATCTGCGCAGCTACCTGCTGAACGACCTTCATCACGAAACGTCCACCCACGATTTCGGCAAAGATCTGCTGCCTTTGATGCTGAGCGACGGTTCGCAGGTAAGCGCTTATCCATTTGCCGGCTACTGGAGAGACGTGGGTACAGTGAACAGCCTGTGGGAAGCGCATATGGATCTGCTCGGCGATAACAGCGAGTTCGCATTGAACAAACCGGATTGGCCAATGTTCACCAATCGGCAGCTCAGCCGTCCCGCGTTGTTCCGCCGTACGCTTTCCCCTTCTCCGATCGCTTCGATGGTCCATGAAACCTGCGTGAACGAAGGCAGCGTCAAACATTCGGTGCTCTTCCGCGGTGTTCAGATCGGGAAAGGTTCTGCGATTGCCGACAGTGTTATCATGCCGGAAGCCCAAATTGGGCGCAATGTCAAGATTGAATATGCCATTATCGGAGAACAAGCCGTCATTCGCGACGGAGCCGTGATCCAGGGTACGCCAAACGAGATTCTGGTCATTGGTCCGCATGAGACCGTTTATGCCAAACCTGTCGTTCGGTCCCAGCCTGTACGCGCTCTTCAGGACCCTTATGAAGCGGCGAGTATGCGCCGGACCGGCAATATTTCTTCGTAGATGATCCGTTTTATTCAAAAAAGCCGTATCCGAATTTATGAAATCAAATTCGGATACGGCTTTTTGTCGTTCCCGGAACGTACCACGGATTCGGGATACAGGGAATCAAAAGGTCTTTTGATACAGGTTCACGTAACGGCCGCCTACACTCCGGTTCAAGTCGCGCTCGGCGACGAATCGGAATCCCTGGTTTTGGTAATAGGCATTCAGCTTAGGCAGATGGGCGGCACAATCCAGTCTTAGCCCGAGTTTGCCCTGCCGCAGGGCTTCTTCTTCCGCAAAGCGAAGCATCCTGGCACCGAAATCCGTTCCCCGATAAGCCGGGCGAACCGTAAGCCGATGCAGATACAGATACCGTTCGTCGTCCAGCTCTTTCCAGTAGGACGGATCGCCGCATTGCAGCGTACACAATCCGGCCGGCTGGTCGTCCGCCGTCAGAAGAAACACGCGCCGGGTCTCAAAATAACCCCGGACCGCTTCCTCTGCAAACATTTCGGGCTTCCATTGGTCCACTCCCGCCTCAACCATACGCTCGGCCGCTTCGCGCAGCATCTCTGCCAGAATCGGCACATCTTCGGGACCTGCTTCACGAATTTTCATTTCCGCAGAAAAACTCATTCGCTTCTTACGCTCCTATCCGATAAGGGACTTTTCTCGGCAGGCCAATCCTCCAGCCGATTAGATCTGTTCGGGTCCTTGCTCAGGACCTGCCGGAAGTTCAAGCTCCCGTTCTTCGACTGCCGGTTCTTCCAACAGCGGCAGCTTGACGCTGACCGTCGTGCCGACGCCAAGTTCGCTCGTCATCTCCAGCTGTCCTTCATGCAGTTCTACGAGCTGTTGGGTAATCGCAAGCCCCAACCCCGTTCCCCCGCCCTGCGTGTTCACCTGGAAGAAGCGGTCTTTGACCCGCCTCAGATTCTCTTCGTCGATACCGATTCCGCTGTCCTGCACCGCCGCCCGGACCCAGCCGTCTTCACGCGACAGATGCAGCACAATGACGGAGCTTTCGTGCGAGAATTTCACCGCATTGTCGACGATGTTCAGAAAAACCTGCTTCAGCCGGTTCGCATCGCCGTAGACGGCAAACGACCCTTCGTCCGCTTCCACGCGCAGCTGCACTTTTTTGAGTTCGGCTTTGGCCCAAACGTTCAGCACGATTTCTTTGAGCAGTTCTTTGAGTTCGACCCTTTTCATCGTCAGCTTCATCTCGTTCTGCTGAAGTTTCGAAAAGTCGAGCAGCTCTTCGACCAACCCGATCAGCCGCTCCGTTTCTTTGGCGATGATTCCCATACCGAGCCGGGTCTCGTCCGGATCGTATCCTCCCGAATCAAGTGTTTCGCTCCAGCCTTTGATCGAAGTGAGCGGTGTACGAAGTTCATGCGAGATCGAAGAAATAAAGTCGTCTTTGATCTGGTTGCTTCGCACGATTTCTTCGGCCATATAGTTCAAAGTGGAACCCATTTCGCCCAGCTCGTACCGATAGTCGCCTTCGACCCGGACATCGAACCTGCCTTTGGCCATCTGCGCGGAAACGGCAATGATATTGTTGATCGGCCGTACGATGGAATTGGCCAGTCCGATACTGACGATTAGCACCGTAACCAGAACCGCCGCAATAACCGCCATCGAAACCAGCGTAATCTCGGTCAGCCGCTGATTGACTTTTTCGATCGAAGTGACGAAGCGGGCCAGATAGACCTGTCCGCCTCCCTGCTGAAGGGTCGTGGTGACCGCCATAACGGGCTCGCCCGTCGTCGCTTGGCGCCCGATCCATTTGGCGGTACCTCCGGAAGCCAGCGCCTGCGGAATATCGCTGGTCTGAACCGGCTTGTCGACTTCAAAGCCCGAAGAACTGATCTTGACGTCGCCTTTGCCGTCCAGGATTTGCAGCTCGGATTCAGGCAGCTTGAGCAGACTCAGAATCTGGCTCAGATATTCTTCCTCGCTGTAATCGCTCGAATTGGTCGAGATCAGCGCGCTTCGAACCGTTACATCGATATGGCTCGAAATCATGTTGTAGATCGTATCGTAGTAGTAAGTCCGGATCGCAAACAGAAATACCACTTCCACGAGCATCAGCGCCAGGAAGATGACGATGAAATAGTGCAGCACGATCTGTCTGCCGATCCCTTTCTTGATCATTGACCCTGACCTTTCCATTTATAGCCGTGCCCCCATACCGTTTGCAAGTATTCGGGCTCCGACGGATTGTCTTCGATCTTCTGGCGCAGCCGGCGAATATTGACATCCACGATCTTCGGATCGCCCATATATTCCTTGCCCCAGACGTGATCGAGCAGCACGTCCCGGCTGAGCGGCGTATTTTCTTTTTCGAGGAAAAACTGGATCAACGAAAACTCCGTCGGCGTAAGTTCGATCGCCTGGCTGTTCTTTTTGAACTGTTTGGAAATCAGATCAAGCTTGAACGGACCCGAATCGAACGTAACTTTGGCGGCGGTCTCCCGGTGCACATTGACGCGCCGGAGCAGCGAATGGATCCGCGCAATCAGTTCCGTCGGGCTGAACGGCTTGCTGACATGGTCGTCGGCTCCGACCGACAGCGCATAGACTTTGTCTTGTTCCTGAACTTTGGCCGTCAGGAAAATGATGCCCATGCGTTCGTTCGTTTCCCGGATTCGCCGGCATACTTCGAAACCGTCGATGCCCGGAACCATCACGTCGAGCAGCGCGATATCGATACCCGGTTCCGTCTGCAAAATATGAAGCGCCTCATTGCCTTCCGCGGCTTCGAGCACTTCAAATCCGTTGCGCTTTAAGTTGATGACAATAAAACTGCGGATCGATTCCTCGTCTTCCAAAATCAATACTTTACTCATGAAAATCTCCTTTCCGGACTTCCCTGCCGTTATATGTCATGGATGCGGACTCAAGTGGCCGGGGCGCCGGTTTTGCCGGCGGCCAGTTCGCCTTCCGGATTCACCCGGTACGCAATCACCTGGCTGCTTGTACTATACAGCTTGATCCAGCCTTTTTCTTCGGATTCGTTTTGCCATTGAACCGGGGTAAAAAACCGAACTTCCTCGAGCCATTTCCGATCGTCGATCCGCACAAACTGCAGGTATTTATCGACCATGGATACCGTATTCAAGGTCACGTTACCCAACAGTTCCTGCGGAAACGGCGGCAGCGTAAAACGCCCGTTCGCATCGCGGTACTGTTCCCTGACCGGCGTCACGCCTTTGCTGCCGTCCCACTGCCCATAGACCGTCAGGATCGGAATATCTTCCTTGTTCTTGAAATCGCTCCAGCCGTAAGGCGTTTTCAGCATGCTGATCTCGATAATGCCGTCTCCGTTCACATCTTCGCTTTTGACAAAGCCGTCTTTGAACGCCGCGTCTTCGCCCAGTACCGATTGCAAAATACCGTTCTTCATCATGACGACCTGGGTATAGGAACCCGCGCCGATCATAATGTCGAGCACCACGCCGTTCTGATCTTTGGCCACTTCGCCTGCCGTTACATTGTAATAGCCCGTAACGGTCTTGTTGGGCAGAATCAGCGAAGAAAGTTCCTGGAAGTCGGTCCCCTGGTATTGATAAACGCGGATCTCCGTTCCGATATTCGGCTTGAGATTGACCAGCACCAATTCCTGCAGATTGTCCTTGTTCATATCGACCAGAGCAAATTCGGAATACGGCAGTTCGAGTTTGGTCCCCAAAATCTCGAGGGCCTGACCCGCATACGAATAGACCATCAGCGTGCTGTTCGTACCATTGGCCCCGTCTTCTCCGTCCGCACCGTAACCGACGACGATGTCGGTATAGCCGTCGCCGGAGATATCCGTAAAGTCCAGCTTGTCGAGCTGCTGGCCTTTGCCTTCGATATCCAGCACATTCACCCAGGTATCGCCCTGCTCCTGCAGGATCATCAGATGAATATTCCTTCCGTTTTCGACCGGCTTGTAAAAAACGACCGCTTCTCTTTTTCCGTCTCCATCAAGATCGGCGTAATGGACCGCTTGCGTATCCTCGGAATCCCGTGTACGCACCGCTGTCGCCCCCGCCGGAAGCTGCCGGTCGATGACGTTCTTGAGCACTTCCTTGTCCGCCGGAAGGCGCGGAGGCCGAATCAGCGACGTCGGGTCCGGCAGGGACAGCGTGTCGCTGCAGCCCGACAGAAGCAGCAGACCTGCCGCACAAGCCGCGCTCAACCACATTTTCTTCATGTATTCGCTCACTCTCTTCCGATTGGGCCATTCTCTCTGTCGTTCGCTGCGCCGAATTCGGCTACAGCCGGCTTTTCTCCGCCGCCGTCAACCGTCTTCCGCGAATATCGAGCACGATTTTGCCGTCTTCCATACTCCAGATGCGGTGTGCATGTCTCTCCGCCAACTCGATCGGAAGCACCGCCACGACGGTTGTCTCCTGCTTCTCGCACAAGTTCTTGAGCATGCCGAGCACACTGTCGGCCGTCTGCGGGTCGAGCCCGATCACGGGTTCGTCCGCAAGCAGCACATTCGCACCGTGAGCCAAGGCGCGCGCCGTCGCGATCCGCTGCTTCTCGCCTCCGCTCAGGCTGTCCGATTTCAGTTTGGCTTTGTCCAGCAAACCAAACGATTCGATCATGTCCATGGCGCCCATATAATCGTCGGTACGCACCATGCCGGTGAAGCGCCGCCAAGCCGGCGTCTGGCCGACCTGACCGATAAGCACGTTTTTCAGCGCGGTCCGGTTCGGGTCGAGATCCGGATTCTGCTGCAGATACGCCCATTCCCGCTGAATGCGTCTGCGGCCGGACCAGCCCGCTTTGAAGATGTCGAGATCATCCACGACGAACGTTCCGCCATCCCACTTTTCACGCAGAGCCAGGCAGCGCAGCAGCATACTTTTGCCGCTGCCGCTCGGTCCGACGATCGCCACGAACTCGCCGCGCACGAGATCGAAGTCTATCCCTTTGAGCACGGGTATCTTGTCGCTGCTTACGGTCTTTCTCAAACCTCTCACCTTGATCATTCGCCATCCGACTCCCCTGACTTGGTAAACTTGACTCCTCTAGTGTACCCCGAAACGCTTGCCTATTGCCACGTCAGGCGGCTTTTTTCTCGAACTTTTTCGCCTGTGTCCCCCGGAAAAAGAACCCCATCATCCCGAACAGCACATATGCGCCGCCCATGATCCAGAACAGCAAAAAAGGAGAACCGTGCTGCATGCCGTAACCGCCGATCCCCGGTCCCGCCATACTGCCGATACTGAAATGGAAAGAAGCTACGACATTGGCGGACGGAATAAGACCCCGGGGCAGCAGGTCGGCGGCATAGGCCATCCCGAGCGAATAGAACGAACCGACCAATCCCCCGGCCACCAGGAACAGCGCAAGGTTGGCCCACAGGTTGGTTCCGGCCAGCGGCACGAGCACAAACAGCAGGCCGCCGCAGATACCGGCCGCGATCAGGATCGGACGACGTCCGAAACGGTCGCTGAGCATCCCAAGCGGAAGCTGGAGAATCAGCCCGCCAATTCCGATACAGAGCAGCAGCAGCGCAATGTCTTCTTTGGACAAGCCGATACGCAGCCCGTACACGGGGAAATTGCCGTTCAGCGAAGCTTCCATGTAGCCGTACAGGAAAGCGGGAATCAGCGCAAACCAGGCATACCGGTAAATCCGCGGAAAACGTCCGAAGCCGGTTGAATGCTGGGCTTCCCGTTCCGGCCGGTACTCGGGCAAATAGCGCAGAACAAGAATCAGCACAATCAGGAACAATGCAGCCAGTCCTACAAACGGAACATAATCGCCGTAATCGACCAGCCCGATTCCGAGCGGACCGATACTGAAGCCGATCCCGTAGGACATGCCGTAAAGCGACAGGTTGCGCCCGCGTTTCTCTGCCGGCGTCACCAGCAGCACCCAGAGCTGGGCCACATAATTCAGCGCGCTGTCTCCGGCTCCCACGATCATGCGGAGCACGAACCAGATTCCGATCCCCGGAATCAGAGGAAACAGCGGAAGGGCGATCATCACCATGACGAGACCGCCGATCAGCAGTTTCTTGAATCCGACAACGCCGACCAGACGCTCGGCAGCCAGCGTCATGGCAAAAGAACCGATATAAAGCGCTGCCGAATTCAGACCGTTGACCGAAGCGGAGACCCCCTGTTCCTCCAGCAAAATGGACAGCAGCGGCAGCAGCATGCCCTGGCTCAAACCCGCCATGACCACGACTCCGAGCAAAATATAATACGAATATTGGGAACGCGCAGACAACACAATCTTCCTTTCTCCGGGGGCATCCCTTCCGGGCTGCCGCACCCTCACTTAGTAGTGGACAAGTTCATGCGTAAACATACATAATAGGTTCAAAAGGCAAGGCGATGTTTGGTATAGGAGGTCATCGATTGAACAATTACGAAGTCAAAATCGACGTATCCGAGATTTACGAACTGCTCGGAAGTTTTATGGTGCATATGACAAAAAAATGGCTCCCGAACCTCGATATCGGTGCAGGTTGGTCCGAAGAAGCCGAGGCGGGCATGCCTCACGAACTCCGGCAAAGATTCGCCGAAGCGAATGAATGGCCGTTTCTCGATTTCGACGCCTTGTATGCCCTCGTCATCGAACGCGAAGAGGACGAAGACATTCCGGTCTTCCTCGACCGTCTTCTCGCCGAACCGGCGGAACGCCTGCTCGAGCGCATTTCTCCGCAGCTTCCCCTGCTGACGCAGGCGGACATGTCCCGCATTCAGCGCGACTACACGCCCCTGCTGAAATCATGGTATACTTATTACTTCAAGGATATCCGGGATTCCATCCTGCCGCTGATCGAAGAAGACGCCGCCGAAAAGCGCGAACTTCTGCTCAAGATGGATGCCGGCGCCCTCGTCGAATACGCATCGGGCGGCCTCGTGGTCGAGACTCCGCTGGATCTGAAGACGGTCATTTTGTTCCCGACCGTGCATAATCGGCCGATGAACACGTACTGTTTTTACCAGAACGTGCTGCTGATCCAGTATCCGGTCGATGTACCGGAAGCGGAAGAGAACGAACCTCCGACCGTACTGCTGCGTATGACGCGCGCTTTGGCTATGCCCGACCGCCTCAAAATGCTGCGTTACGTCGCCGACCAGCCGCGTTCCCTGCTTGAAATGGAGCGGGATCTCGGACAACCGGCCGAAGCGCTTAAACACCATATGGTCCTGCTGCGAACCGCGGGGCTGCTGCGCACGCATATCGGCGAACAATCCAACGAAAAATTCAGCATACGTCCCGACGGGGCATCGGAACTGCAAATGTTTCTGGAATCGTATCTTCGCCTTTGACCGAATTCTTCGAATCACAGCACCGATCCCTGTCGCGATTTTCCAAAGGAGTGAATCTTCCCGTGACAGGAACCTGCAAGCAGCATCTGATTTTTGATCTGGACGACACGCTCGTCTACTGCAACAAATACTTCGATAAGATTCTGGACGAGTTCTTCACCCGCATGACCGGCTGGTTTGCCGATTTCGGCCTTACGACCGAGCAGGTTCGCCAAAAGCAGCTCGAGATCGATATTGCAGGCGTACATGTAGTCGGATTCGCGAGCCATCATTTCCCCGAATCCCTCATTGCGACTTACCGCTATTTCGCCGACGCCTACAAACGGATCGGCAGCAGCGCCGAAGAAGCCTTCTTGATGAAACTCGGACTCAGCGTTTACGATCAGGAAGTCGAAGCGTATCCGGGCATGGTCGAAACCCTCGAATCCCTTCGCAGCGAAGGACATGCCCTGTACCTGTACACGGGCGGCGAAGACCGCATTCAACAGCGCAAGATCGACCAGATGAAACTGGGTACGTATTTCGGCAGCGATATCTTTATCCATCAGCACAAAAACGTACAGGCGCTGGAAAGCATCCTGCGCGCCAAGTCGCTGCCCCGCCCTTCGACCTGGATGATCGGCAATTCGCTCCGTACCGATATTGCTCCCGCGCTGAGCGCCGATATCCATGCCGTCTACCTCAAGCAGGAACGCGAGTGGGCCTACAATATGATCGAGCTGAATGAATCTTCCAAAGGCACCCTGCACACCGTTGCCAAGCTGCCCGAAGTGCCCCAACTGATCGAACGCTTCACGTCCTCTTCTCTTCAAAAACGGACCCTTTAAAGGGTCCGTTTTTTAATTATTTTCCCTGTTTGGCTTTATCCGTTTTCTCCGACCGATCCGCAAACCGAAAATCGAGTTTCTTCTGCTCCGCGTTCCAGGCAAGCGCCGCATCGAAACTTTTTTCTCCTTTTTTGAATCCTTTAAGCATCAGGGTCTGCCCTTTGTCCAAAAGGCGTTTGACCTGGGTATCGGAGATCGCTTTGCCCAGAATCTTTTTGGAAACGGTAAACCCGCAGTCCGGATACCCTGTGCAGCCATACAACTTCTTCTTATCGACCACCGGTCTGCCGCAGATCGGACATGCGCCCAGTTCCGGCGAACCTCCGCGCGCTTCCCGCTGGCCTTCCGCCGCAGTCTGACCGCCGCTTCGAGCGTAGGCCGGCCGTTCTTCGCTTTTGGGCAGTTCGACCGTAAACGTCCAGTCTTTCTCGGCCGCCACCGCGTCGGATACGATCTTCTGCGCCAGGCGCTGTGCCTGTTCCATAAAAGCTTTCGGCGACTCCTGACCCTGCCCGATTTCGCCGAGCCGCTGCTCCCACTTGGCCGTCATCTCGGCCGAAGCCAGTACGCTTTCGCCCAGCGCTTCGACCAGTACCGTCCCTTTGTTTGTCGCATAAACCATATTCTTGCGCACTTCGATATATTGACGGTCTTTCAGCCCTCCGATGATGCCTGCGCGCGTCGCTTCCGTTCCCAATCCCTCGGTGCGCTGAAGCACTTTCTCCAGTTCGGCATTGTCCAGATGCTTGCCGGCCGTCTTCATCAGGGTAATGAGCTGCCCTTCCGTATAGCGTTTCGGCGGCTGCGTCCTGCCTTCTTTGACCTGAACGTCGGCTGTGCGGCCGGTATCGCCTTTTTGGACGGGAGGCAGGACGGACAAGTCTTCTTCATCGTCTTCTTTCTCGCTTTTGTCGTCTTCTTTGCCGGATTTCGGCTTTTTCTTGGGCGTATTGTCGTACAGCACTTTACGCCAGCCTTCCTGGACGATCACTTTGCCTTTGGTCATAAAAGGATCCAACCCGTCCACCAGCGTTACCAAATTCGTATAATCGATAATCGCTTTCTCTTCATGTGCCGCAATCAGCCGCTTGGCAATCAGCAGATACAAGTTGAGCGCCATGCCTTGAAGTTTGCCCGGCGGCGGAACCTGCTCGGTCGGAATAATCGCATAGTGATCGCCGACTTTGGAGGCGTTCACGTACCGCTTATTGCCGATCAGCGTCGGTTTGGGAGCGGGCAGGAACGGTTTCAGCTCCTGGAACCCTTCAAGCTTTTTCAAAATATCCGGGAACTGCTTGGCTTCTTCGTCCGTGACATAAGCCGAATCCGAGCGCGGATAAGAGATAAAACCGTCCAGATAAAGCTGCTGCAGGGAACTTAACGTATCCTGCGGCGAATATTTAAAAATCTGGTTGGCCGATGCCTGCAGGGAAGACAAAGAGAACAGCTGCGGCGGTTGAAATTCTTTGCGTTCGGTTTCGATCGAATCGACTACGGCCTCTTTGCCTTCGCAGCGCGAACGGATCGCTTCCGCTTCCTCCGGCGTTTTCAGACGCGTCTCTTCTCCTTTGAACCAGGTTCCTTCATACTCCGCGCCGTGGATCGCAAATTTGGCTTTGACTTCCCAGAACGGCTCCGTTTTGAAATTGGAAATCTCTTTCTCCCGGGCTACGATCAGAGCCAGTGTCGGACTTTGCACGCGCCCCGTAGAGAATACGCCCTGGACCCCCCGACGCTGGAACAGCAGCGAGTAGACGCGTGAACCGTTCATGCCGACAAGCCAATCGGCGCAGGAACGGCTGACCGCTTCGTAATACAAATTCCGCGTTTCGATCTCTTCTTTGAGATTGGCAAATCCCTGCTCGACCGCGCGAGGCGTCAGCGAAGAAATCCATAGACGCTTCATCGGTTTCTTCACTCCGCTGAGCTGGATCACGATCCGCACGATATATTCGCCTTCGCGCCCGGCATCGCTCGCGATAATAATCTCTTTGACTTCGGGCCGCTTCAACAAATCGTTCAGCAGGTTGAACTGTTTGGCTTTTGACGGTGTAACCCGATGTTTGAACTTGCCCGGCAGAATCGGCAGTCGATCCAGACTCCAGCGTTTGTAGCCCGGGTCGTATTCTTCGGGCGGTACAAGCTCGCAAATATGCCCGACCGCCCAGCTGACATAAGCCCCGTCCGGAAACGCGGGGCATTTGTCGATGACGATATACCCCTGCGTTTTTCTATGTTTGAACGGTGCCGCCAGCTTGGCTCCCTGGTCGGGCTTTTCCGCAATAATAAGCTGCAAGTCAATCTCCTCCTGTGGGTAAAGCAAGCAAAAGGCCGGGAGTCTTCTTCCCGACCTGCCTGGTCACGTGTCTGCGTACGAACATCCGAATATTTATTTTAGCATGCGGCCATTTTTTTCGCTACCGACAAACGGTTTGCCAATCGGCCAAGCGCCAAAAAGAAGCATGAAAAAAGCCGCACCTCAAGTGCGGCTTTTCGGGAAAACGATTATACGAGCACCGTAGCTCCCATAAGGAACTTGTCCACTTCGCGTGCCGCTTCCCGGCCTTCGTTGATCGCCCAAACGACCAGACTTTGTCCGCGGCGCATATCGCCGGCGGCAAATACTTTGTCGGCATTGGTCTTGTATTCGCCGTATTTGGCTTTGACGTTTGTCCAGCGGTCCGTTTGCAGTTCCAACTGCTGGGCCAGCGTCTGCTCCGGTCCGTCGAAACCGATCGCGATCAACGCCATCTGGGCCGGGAATACGCGCTCCGTCCCTTCGATCGGCGCGTAAATTTTACGTCCGGTCTCGTCGACGATCCGCTGGATCTGCACGGTATGCAGTTCTTTCAGGTTGCCTTCTTCGTCACCCACGAACTTGGTCGTCATGATGGAGAATTCGCGCGGATCGTCGCCGAACATCGCTTTGGCTTCTTCCTGTGCATAATCAAGCGTATAGACATTCGGGAACTGCGGCCAAGGATTGGCCAGCATATCGCGCTCCATCGGAGCTTTGGCATGCGTACCGAACTGAGTGACCGTACTGCAGCCGTGACGCAGTGAGGTCGCCACACAGTCCGATCCGGTATCGCCGCCGCCGATGACGATGACGTCTTTGCCGGCAGCCGAAATGTATTCGCCGTTTTCCAGATTGGAATCGAGATAACTTTTGATTGTACCGTTCAGGAAGTCCATTGCATACGTGACGCCTTTGAGATGGCTGCCTTCGATATTAAATTCACGCGGTTTCGTTGCACCGCCGCAAAGTACGACAGCGTCAAATTCGTCCGTCAGCTGCCGGGCCGGAATATCTTTGCCGATTTCCGTCGAAGTCACGAAAGTGATGCCTTCGGCGACCAGCAGATCCACGCGGCGCTGCACGATATCTTTTTCGAGTTTCATGGACGGGATACCGTAAGTCAGCAGGCCTCCTACCCGGTCCGACCGTTCGTAGACCGTCACGTAATGACCGGCTTTGTTCAGTTGGGCCGCACAAGCCAGGCCTGCAGGCCCGGAACCGACTACGGCCACTTTTTTGCCTGTACGGTTCTTGGGCGGTTCGGGCTGTACCCAGCCTTCGGCGAAGCCTTTTTCGATAATCGCTTCTTCGATGGTCTTGATCGTCACCGGCTGCCCGATCAAACCGACCGTACAGGAACCTTCGCATGGAGCCGGACAGATTCTGCCGGTAAATTCCGGGAAGTTATTCGTCTTGTGCAAACGTTCGAGCGCTTCTCTCCATTGTCCCCGGTATACCAGATTGTTCCACTCCGGAATCAGGTTGTGTACCGGGCAGCCGGAAGTGCCGCCTGTCATATTGACGCCCACATGGCAGTATGGCGTTCCGCAGTCCATGCATCTTGCTCCCTGCGTACGCAGTTCTTCTTCCGACATATGTTTATGGAATTCTTCCCAATCCTTGATCCGCTCAAGCGGGCTGCGGTCCGCCGGCAGCTGACGCTTATATTCCATAAATCCAGTAGGTGTAGACATCGAACGTTTCCCCCATCCGCATAAGTTCTCGATTTTTCTTCTCTATTTTAGCGCAAAACATATATTTCAACTATATTATCATTTTTCATTCGCTTTTTAAAATAGATTATACGGAAATTAATTTGCATTTTCTGCAGTACGTTCGTAAATCTCAAAAGCATGGCGGTACTTGTTCTTCTCGTCGACGATCCCTTCCCGGGAATCGGCCAGCGACCATACGCTCCAATCGACTTCCGGAAAGTGGGTATCCCCTTCAAACGCTTCATGCACCCGGGTCAGACGCAGACGGTCGGCCAAAGGCAGGAATAGCTCATAAATCTGCGAACCGCCGATCACCATGATCTCCGCTCCGACCGCAGCCCCAAGCGCTTCTTCGGGCGTATGCACGACCACGGCTCCTTGCGCTTCGTAAGAAGCCTCGCGGGTCAATACGATATTCATCCGGTCTTTGAGCGGCCTGGAACCGAACGACTCCCATGTCCTGCGTCCCATCACTACCGGCTTGCCCAGCGTCTCGCGCTTGAAATACGCCATATCGGCCGGAAGCCGCCAAGGCAAATCATTATCCCTGCCGATCAGTCCATTGAGGTCCTGCGCCCAAATCAGCGTAACCTGTGGCATAACGCTTCCCTCCTCTATACGGCAATCGGCGCTTTGATGCCCGGCTGCGGGTTGTAATTTTCGAATTCGAAATCTTCGTACCGGTAATCAAAGATCGAATCGGGCTTGCGCAGGATTCGCAACTGCGGAAGTTCGCCCGGCTCGCGTTCGAGCTGGGTACGGACCTGCTCGATATGATTGGAATAAATATGGACATCGCCGCCCGACCAGATGAATTCTCCCACTTCGAGTCCGCACTGCTGGGCGATCATATGGGTAAGCAGCGAATAGCTGGCAATATTAAAAGGCAGACCTAGGAACGTATCCACGGAACGCATCGTCAGCATACACGACAATTTGCCGTCCGCCACATAAAATTGGAACAGCAGATGGCAGGGAGGCAGCTTCATATTGTCGATCTCGGCTACGTTCCAGGCACTGACGATATGACGCCGGGAATCAGGGTTGTTCTTGATCGAATCGATCACCTGCGAAATCTGGTCGATCTTCCGGCCGTCCGGCGTTTCCCAGGCACGCCACTGCGATCCGTAGACCGGTCCCAGCTCCCCATTTTCGTCGGCCCATTCGTTCCAGATCCGCACGCCGTTTTCCTGTAGGTAGCCGACATTCGTCTCCCCTTTCAGGAACCACAGCAGTTCATGCACGATCGATTTCAAGTGGAGCTTTTTGGTGGTCAGGAGAGGAAATCCTTCCTGCAGATCAAACCGAAGCTGGCGGCCGAACACCGATACCGTACCTGTTCCGGTACGATCTCCTTTTTCCGTACCGTGATCCAAAATATCCTGCAGCAAATCCAAGTATTTACGCAAAAAATGTCACCTCTGTTCCAGGGTATGCACGTTGTAACCGCAGCGCCGCCCTTATTCGTTATTCTTATTTTGTAAAGCCGAAAGCAAATGCTCGTTCGTCTAGTTTATCATGTCCGCCGCAAAAAAGAATAGGCTTTACCCATCAGAAAAAAAGGAAATAGGCAGCAAAATTCACCGGGCCGCGTCCCAAACTTTTGGAGGCAGACATGAAAAAGCGGACGCCTGGAGGCGCCCGCTTCGTTAGGACAAAATTCGGTGAGTACGAATGAAAATGCGAAACCGAACTTTGAGTTTATTTTGTTGGAGCCGTGAATTAACGTTTCTTAGGAGCGATTGCATGGATCGGGTTGCCCAGAACCAGCTCGGCCGCTTCCATCACGATTTCGCCCAGTGTAGGGTGAGCGTGAATAGTCAGAGCCAGATCTTCCAGGGTAGCGCCCATTTCGACAGCAAGACCCATTTCGGCGATCATGTTCGTGGCTTCGAGACCGACGATTTGGCTGCCCAATACGACGCCGGTGCTTTCTTCCGCTACGATCTTGACGAAGCCTTCCGGATGGTTCAGCGATACCGCACGGCCGTTGCCGCCATAGCTGAACTTGCCCGCTACCACGTTAAAGCCTTTTTCTTTGGCTTCTTTTTCGGTAAGGCCTACGCTCGAGCATTCCGGATCCGTGAAGACCACGGCAGGCATGCACTTGTAATCGACAACGGATGAATGGCCGGCAATTGCTTCAGCCGCCACTTTGCCTTCGTACGAAGCTTTGTGCGCCAGCGCCAGACCCGGTACGATATCGCCGATTGCGAAGATGTGCGGGATATTCGTACGGCCCTGTTGGTCGACTTTGATCAGACCGCGCTCGTCGAGCTCGATTTCGATCATGTCCAGACCCAGTTCGCCGTCCGTGTTCGGACGGCGGCCTACCGTTACCAGCAGGTAGTCGGCCGTGATTTCTTTGCTTTCTCCGCCGACGGAGAATTTCACGGTAACGTCTGTGTCCGTTTGCGTTGCGCTCTCGGCTTTGGCATTCGCATGAATTTCAATGCCGTTTTTCTTCATGGTTTTCGACACGAGGTTGGTCATGTCTTTATCAAAACCAGGCAGAACCGTGTCCAGACCTTCGATGATCGTCACTTTCGTGCCGAACTTCGCATACATCTGACCCAGCTCGGCACCGATATAACCGCCGCCGATTACGACGAGGCTTTTCGGAATTTCAGGCAGGTTCAGTGCTTCGGTCGAAGAGAGGATGCGTCCGCCGAACGGGAAAGGTTTCAATTCGATCGGGCGGGAACCCGTCGCGATAATGCAGTTCTTGAAACGGTAGCGCGGCGATTCGTGATCGTTGAACACGCGTGCTTCGTTTTGGTTGATGAACATGCATTCGCCGTTGAAGACTTCAACGTTGTTGCCTTTCAGCAATCCGCTTACGCCGTTTGTCATTTTTTTGACAACGCTGTTCTTGAATTCCTGGGTTTTGGCAAAGTCGACCTTAACGTCGCTTGCCGTAATACCGAAAGCTTCGCCGTGCAGCGCGTTTTCGTAGCTGTGCGCAGCCGAGATCAAAGCTTTGGAAGGGATACAACCGCGGTTGAGGCAGACACCGCCGAGCTCGGCTTTGTCCACGATCAGAACCTTTTGTCCCAGTTGAGCGGCGCGGATGGCGGCTACATAGCCGCCGGGTCCCGCACCGATTACCAATGTATCAATATCCAGGGAAGCGTCTCCTACTACCATTGTTTATACCTCCATTACCATCAGCTCGGGATTAGCGAGCAGGGATTTAAGATAGTTCATGCAATTTTGTGCAGTAGCGCCGTCGATGAGACGGTGGTCGAAGCTCAGGGACAATGCCATCATTGGAGCAGCCACGATTTCGCCGTTTCTTACGATGGCTTTTTCGCTGATGCGGCCCGTTCCGAGGATTGCCACTTCCGGATAGTTAATGATCGGAGTGAAGAACATACCGCCTGCGGAACCGATATTCGTGATGGAGATCGTGCTGCCTCTCATCTCGTTCGGAGCAAGCTTGCCGTCGCGGCCGCGTTTGGCCAGATCGCTGATCGATTCCGCGATCTTGAATACGCTCTTGCGGTCGGCGTCTTTGACAACCGGTACGATCAGACCGTTTTCGGTGTCTGTCGCAATCCCGATGTCATAGTGTTTTTTGTAGACGATTTCGTTGGCCACTTCGTCGATCGAAGCGTTCAGAGCCGGGAATTCGCGTACTGCGGCAACCAGAGCCTTGACGATGAACGGCAGGTAAGTAACCTTGATGCCTTTCTTCTCGGCCAGCGGTTTCATGCGGGTGCGGAAAGCGACCAGTTCGGTTACGTCGACTTCGTCCATGATGGTAACGTGCGGAGCCGTGTAAGCCGATTTGACCATCGCGTTCGAGATGGCTTTACGGATCCCTTTGAACGGTACGCGTTCTTCGTCGGCAGCAGCTGCAGACGATGCGGCCGGAGCGGATGCAGCGGCTTTGGCAGGAGCTTCGGCTTTCGCGGCAGCCGGAGCTTCCGCAGTCGCAGCAGCGGCCGGAGCGGATGCAGCAGCTGGGGCTTGTCCGCCGTTTTTCTTGAAGTTCTCTACGTCTTCACGCGAGATTTTGCCGTTTTTGCCTGTGCCTTGAACTTGGCTCAGATCGACGCTTTCTTCACGGGCGAATTTGCGCACGCTTGGCGTTGCCAATACTTCACGGCCCGAAGCCGATGCAGGAGCGGCTGCCGGGGAAGTTGCGGTCGGAGCTTTCGCTTCGGCTGCCGGAGCGGATTCCTCAATCGTCTCCGAACCTTCAGGCAGTTCGCCTTCTACCGCAATGATCGCTACGATATCGCCGACATGGTGAACTTCGCCGTCGGCTACGCGGACTTCGAGCACTGTGCCGTTTACCGGACAAGGAACCTCGACGACCGCTTTATCGTTTTGTACTTCCATGATGATATCGTCGTCGGTGACTTTGTCTCCGGCTTTGATATGCATTTTGACGATTTCGCCTTCATGCAGGCCTTCGCCGAGTTCAGGGAACTTGTAAGCAAATTTGTTGCTTGCGGAACCCTGCGAAGAAGCACCCTGCGATTCCGAAGGATCCGCTGTTGCCGGCGACGACTTCGTGTCCACTCCGCCTACTGCCGCGTTCGCTTCCTGAGCCGCGTCCGCTTGAGGACCCGGTGCCGTTTCTTCCGAACCTTCAGGCAGCTCGCCTTCGGCTTCGATGATCGCGATGATGTCGCCCACATGGTGAACTTCGCCGTCTGCGGCGCGAACTTCCAGTACCGTGCCGTTTACCGGACAAGGAACTTCCACGACCGCCTTATCGTTTTGCACTTCCATGATGATATCATCGTCGGTGACTTTGTCCCCGGCTTTGATATGCATTTTGACGATTTCGCCTTCATGCAGGCCTTCGCCAAGTTCAGGGAATTTATATTCAAATTTTGCCACGTTGCACTACCTCCTTCTGGATATTACGAATTAGAATTCGAGAACTTTCTTCACGTTTGCGATAATGCGTTCCGGAGTCGGCAGCCATGCATCCTCGATTTGCGCAAATGCGTAAACCGTATCCGGAGGAGTCACGCGAAGGACTGGCGCTTCCAGGTGAAGAATAGCTTTTTCGTTGATTTGAGCAATGACTTCAGCGGCTACGCCGGCTGTTTTTTGGGCTTCCTGAACGACGATCGCACGGTTCGTTTTCTTGACCGAAGCCACGATCGTATCGATATCGAGCGGGTTGAGGGTACGAAGGTCGATAACTTCGGCCTTGATGCCTTCTTTTTCGAGCTGCTCGGCAGCTTTGACGGACGTGTGTACACACATGCCGTAAGTCAGGATCGTAACGTCCGAACCTTCGCGAACCACATTCGCTTTGCCCAATTCGACCGTGTATTCGCCTTCCGGCACTTCCGAGCGGAAAGCATGGTACAGGTTCAAGTGTTCCATGAAGAAGACCGGATCGTTATCGCGGATCGCGGAGATCAGCAGGCCTTTGGCATCGTAAGGGTTCGAAGGAACCACCACTTTGATACCCGGGCTTTGAACCAGCAGGCCTTCGAGTGCATCCGTGTGCAGCTCGGCCGCTTTTACGCCGCCGCCGAAAGGCGTGCGGAATACGATCGGCGAGTTGTAACGGCCGCCCGAACGGTAACGCATACGCGCCGCTTGAACGATCATTTGGTCGAGAGCTTCGAAGATGAAGCCGACGAACTGGATTTCGGCGATCGGGCGGAACCCTTGTACGCCCAGACCGACAGCCATACCGCCGATTGCGGATTCAGCCAGCGGCGTATCGAATACGCGTTCCTCGCCGAATTCTTTTTGCAGTCCTTCCGTTACCCGGAATACGCCGCCGACGTTACCCACGTCTTCGCCGAAGATGAGCACGTTCGGATCGCGTTTCAGTTCCACGCGCATTGCGTCGCGGATTGCTTCTTTCATATTCATTTGTGCCATTGCTACATTTCCTCCTTAACGTTACGTTCGATGGAATACCGCTCTATGTTCATGTGAATCTTGTATGCGCAGGTAAAAGGTTCGGTGGAGCGCCCTTGAAGACCGCTCCGCCGGAACCGATTCTTTTACTGGAAGTCCGCTTTTTGTTCTTCCAGATGTTTAGGTGTATGTTCGAACATGGAATCGATCAGACCGGAAACGGTCATTTTGTCCGTTTTCTCGGCCTTCTTGATTTGCTCGGCTACGGTTTCTTTGGCTTCCGCTCTTACGCGTTCCGTGTCTTCGGCTGTCCAAAGTCCTTTTTTCTCCAGGTATTTCGCAAGACGGGTAATCGGGTCCTTCTCGCTCCATTGTCCTTCTTCTTCTTTCGTCCGGTACTTCGAAGTATCATCGGAAAGGGAGTGCGGCTTGAAGCGGTAAGTGACGGCTTCGATCAGTGTTGCACCTTCGCCGCTGCGTCCGCGTTCTGCAGCGTCTTGAACCGATTTGATAACGGCCAGAACGTCCATGCCGTCGACTTTTACGCCTTTGATGCCTGCGGCAACCGCTTTGTGGGCGATCGACAGGGCAGCGGTTTGCTTCGCGAACGGAGTCGTGATCGCATAGCCGTTGTTTTGTACGAAGAAGATTACAGGCAGTTTGAATACGCCGGCGTAGTTCAGACCTTCGTAGAAATCGCCTTCCGACGAACCGCCGTCACCCGTATAGGTGATTGCGACTTGTTTTTGCTTTTTGAGCTTGAAGCCCATGGCGATCCCCATCGCGTGCAGGATCTGCGCGCCGATGATGATCTGAGGCATCAGAACGTTTACGCCTTCCGGAATCTGTCCGCCGTGCTGATGACCGCGGGAGTACAGGAATGCTTGATACAGCGGAAGTCCGTGCCATACGAGCTGCGGAATATCGCGGTAGCCCGGGCAAACGAAATCTTCTTTTTGCAGGGCGAATTCGCTGCCGACCATCGTCGCTTCTTGACCGGATACCGGTGCATAGAAACCAAGGCGTCCTTGACGGCCCAGGTTGATCGCTCTTTCATCCCAAGTCCGGGTAAATACCATCCGACGCATAACTTCTTTCAGTTGATCGTCAGTCAATTCTGGCATCAATGCTTCGTTAACAATTTCGCCATCCGGCGAAAGAACGGAAAGAGCCTCGACTTCTTCCGTATACACTTCATAAGGAACCTTGCTCATTGTTTTCACCTCAATAAAAAATTTGAATATCTTGGCCCTCTGTTATATCATTATTATACACCTGTTCTATACGCGAGTCAAAGAAATTAAGCATAATTGTTCGGCGATTTCTTCAAGTGTATATGCAACAGGACATTAATATTCATATAACAAGAAAGACTAATTCGAACATTTTACGGTTTTTCATCCGCACAGACCCAATCTTACCGCATTCGCGGCCGCCGTGTAAAGCGCATGCAAAACGGACGGCAATACGCATAAAAGGAGACAGTTCCCATGACCGATTCCCGCTATCTTAAACGTACTATTGTGAAAGAAGTCATTGCCAGCACCTTTTTAAATGAAGATAGAACCCTGCGCATCTATCTGCCCCCGGGTTACAACGAAGTGCTCAGCTATCCGGTCGTATACTGCCAGGACGGCGAGGAGTTTTTTAATTTCGGACGAATCGCCACTTACGCCAATCAGCTGATTCTTGACGAAGGAGCGGAACCTTTCATTATAGTGGGCATCGAAGTGGATGTGAAAAAGCGGACTGCCGAATACGCACCGTTCGGAAATCTGCACGAAGCTTATACCCGGTGCGTGGCGGAAGAAATCATTCCTTTCGTCGAGCAGAAGTATCGGGCCCGGAGCGACGAACGCATTCTGGCCGGAGATTCGCTGGGCGGATCCCTGTCTTTGCATCTGTCCCTGCTCTATCCCGGCGAATTCCCGCGCATTATCAGCTTATCCGGCGCTTTTTACGAAGAATCTCAAGCGATTCTGGCCCGCACGGCCGATCTGGTTTGGCTGAACGTATACATGATCGTAGGGCTGCAGGAAAATGAATACGAGACGGATCACGGCATTTTCGACTTCGTCGACCTTAACCGCCGCACGCGCGATCTGCTGCTGGAACGCGGAGCGACAGTCCGTTATTCGGAGAAGGAAGGCAAGCATTTGTGGGGATTTTGGCAAAAAGAACTTCCGGACGCACTTATGTATTTTTTAACCGTTTAAGCGCTCTCTTACGCGTGTTTTTTTGTCAATCCCGCAAACTTGTTTGGCGCAAACCGGGAATGCCGCCGCAAAAAAGCTTCAAAGAATCTATTCGCGCCTTCTGCCGGGCATTACCGAGAACGGCAGACGCGCGAAATTCATTGTAAGCCCTGCCCTGCGTCCGCTATACTGATACCCGTAGGACGGCGGTGTAAGCGTCAGCCTATTCCCAAATCGAGAAAGGAGGCGGAACCTTCCCATGAACGACAAACGTGTCGTCATTGTCTCGGGAGGCGCATGGACAGACGACTATCTCAATCATATACGCCCCGGCGATCTGCTGATCGGCGCCGACCGCGGAGCGCTTCTCCTGATTGAACGCGGCCTTCGTCCCGATATCGCGGTAGGCGATTTCGATTCGGTCTCGGGCGAAGACGTGAAGCGAATCCGGGCTTCGAGCGGCCGTATCGACTCCTGCGATCCTGTCGACAAGAATTATACTGATACGGAGCTTGCCTTCGAGCTGGCGTTGGACGAACGCCCTTCGGAAATCGTCATGCTCGGCGTTACCGGCGGACGGATGGATCATACGCTCGCCAATGTACAGCTGCTGATCCGCGCGCTTCGCCATCAAGTCGTCTGCACCATTCGCGACCGCAACAACTATATTCGGCTGACCGGCAGCCATCTGGTCGTGGAAGAGCGTGGATTTACATACGTTTCCCTGATTCCGGCTACCATGGAGGTCAGCGGAGTCACGCTGGAAGGGTTCGAATACCCGCTGCAGAATGCAACTCTTCGTCAAGGGCAATCGCTGTCCGTTAGCAACAAACTTGCGGGTCCGACCGGAACCGTCACGATCGAAAGCGGCCTGCTGCTCGTGATCCAAAGCCGGGATTGAACCTGCGCGGACTCGGCCGCACCCGTCTCTTCTTGTGCAGGCCGTACGCCCTCCCTTGTTCCGCAGCAAAAACAAACGCGCAGCCCTCTACCGCAATGCGGCACAGGGCTGCGCGTTTTGCACGTTTTATTTTCCCAAGCGCAGCCCAAAAAGATTCCGTAGACCGTCGGCTCCGATTCGGTATATATTCTTACTTGAGGGCTGAGTTCGGAACTTATCAAGATCTGCCCTGTTTCCACCATTTATTTATCTTTTCTCAGAGAAAGGCGGATCTTATGGATATCGGAAGCAAACTGCGCTATCTGCGCAAAGCTCGTCACCTCTCCTCGGTTGAATTGGCGCATCGCGCCAATGTCTCCCAATCCTCGATCAGCGATATCGAATGCAATCGGCGCTCCCCCAGGCTCAACACCCTGAGCAGCCTCAGCCGTGCACTGGGCATTCCGCTGTCCGAACTGCTTCCGATCGACGACCTGCTTGAACATCCGTTAAAAGAAAACGAACGTGCGGTACTCGAACTGTTCAACCGCTTGACCGAACCCCAACAGCATCATCTGCTTGAACTGCTGCGCAGTTTTGAAAGCGGACGCAGCAAGTGAATCCCTGCCGGGCTTTCCCTGAATTCCGATCCTATTTTGCTCTTTACCCTTGTCTGTTTACCGCCGCCTGTCTATCGTCGGCCTTGCGCCGCCGCAGGTTCTCTCCGTTCAAGGACGATCGCTTCGGACAGGGAAATAACCCGAACGCGCAGCCTCTTTCTCGCTTTCAAAACGTTCTTCGATCTTGGCAGGCAGCTCGGCCGGATTCCGCGAGTAGTATTTGATTCCCGTCTTCGGATCCGCGGACGCATAGACCATTTTCTTTTTCGTAAGACGCCCTCCCGCAAACGAGTAATTGTTATACTGCTGATCGCCGACCGGTATTCCCTGCAGAAAAGCCGCAAAACCGATATCGTCAATTCCGTTGTCCCACTCCTCCCCGGAAATTTGCGGCAGCGTGAATACGTAATCGATCCCGTAGCGGGCCGCGTAACGGTTGTGCCGGTTGATCGTGTAAGCGAGGTCGCTTTGTATCCCGTTAATAATCGTCTGCCGGCGGACGCTTTCGAACAATTCCGCATCGCGCAGCAGAGGGATCTGTAAGGTATCGGCCAGTTCGCTTCGAGGTCCCTGCACCCAACGGCCGGAAACGCGATCGAAGCACTTTACAAATCCGTCCAAAGAAAACTGCACCGTGTTGTTTTGGGCATCCGAGTAGGTGTAAGGCTTTTTCGGAGACCATACCTCTCCCATCTGCGCTTGTCCGTCGGCATCAACAAAAGATTCCGTAGCATAAATGGAGTATCCGTCATAATCGATTACGGCGATTGCCGGAACATATCCGGCAAGTGCGCCAAGAGCCACCGAATCCCCGTCGATATTAAAATTCAGCGCAAGCGTCCGGTAGAACGTCTCGACTGCACGTTCTTTATTGGCGCGAAAAAACTTCCTCGATCCGTACCCGGGCTCAAAATCCTGGTCCACCGTCTCGTTCAATACATAAGCCGCATCCTGAATAGCCGTCTTCATCATCATATTGTACCGGTCTGTAAGACGTTGGGCCCGATCCTGGTCCTCCAGATGCATGAAAGCGATCTGGAACAGCGGATAAAAAATAAGAACGAACACAATCGCAAAGCTAGTAATCTTCATTGAGAACCATTCCTTCGTAGTTCATCAAGACCGATGCCGCATCTTCCGTGTTGTCATGGACAAGAAAATCCCATAGCTGCACCGCCGCGGTTCGATTGACGTTTTTTAACCGGATCCCAATATAATCGCCTACCTGCATCTTGTAAACACGGGAAGCGTCTTCGGGCGGTGTACCGTTATCCGGAAACAGGATTGGAAGAATCTGTTCGTTATAGAACCCGTCATAAAATATCGTAAAACTGTTTTGGAACGTATCGGCGCGCGCGGGATCGCTGTAATCGGGATTGTACTTTTTGTGCAAATGTTCCAGTTCCACTTCATATTGATTGCCGGTCGCAGCCAGCTGCGCATTAAACTCTTCGTACATCTGCGGAGTCAGCATCCCTTTGGTGCGTGCGCTGTCGACAAGACGAGCGGCGGCCCCCTGGACGATACTGCCGGCGATTTTGTCCTGGCTTCTCGCCTGTTCGTACATCGGATACATAAACAGCAGCAGAACGGCCAGCAGGGCGGCGAATATGCCGGTTACATATTTCATCTTTCAGCCCCTAAATACGATTTTGATCAAATACCCGGAAATATCCCGCATATAGACCGCACGATAGATTTTGCTTGAATCGACTAGAGCCGGATTCAGGCCTTCATAGTCCATGCTGCGCGAATAAAGAAGGCCGTCGACCTCAATGTCGGCGTCGAGTTCTTCGATATTCCGGATCATGCAGACAATCTGCGCCGCGCTGTACGCTTCGCTTCCCGCAGCATCCAGCTTGGCTTTTATTTTGCTGTCGTTATTTTCGTTCACGCGATAAAGCAGGCGGGTTCCTCCGTCGATCGCATGCACGATTTCCGCCGCATAGGTACAAGCACCGATGAACAAAAAGAACACTGCCGCCAGCATCATGAAACTTTTTGCGTTTCCCATGTCTTCCCCCGTAAGCGTTGGTTCCCGGCATTACCGGAGAACCAACGCTTCTGCTCGGATTTTTATTTGGCTTGGGTAAAAATGATTCCGCGTACCATGTTGTTGGCATCGCGTACAATGGACGATTTGAATTTCCCCGAAGGATTGATAAAGTTGTTGTCCGCTTCGTTCAGAGCCGGGCTCAGGTTCGTGTTCTTGTCTTCCCCCGCGATCACGCCGGTCGTTTGGTTGAACTGGCTGCCGTAATAAGTCGCGCCGCCTTTGCCGGTCAATACGTAAACGCCAAACTGCGCATCATTGTTGTATTGGCGAACGGCGTTCATGACCTGACTGCCGGACAACGTCGTATTTTCGTAAATATTGAAGCGTGTCTGCGAAAGCTGCGTCTGAATCGTCGAAAACTGCGTCTGCCCTTCCTTGGCCGCATCCTGCGAAGAAATAAAGATGACGACCACCGTCGTAATCAGGGCGAGCGTAAGAAAAATACCGGCAGCCAATTTCAATCCCGAAGTTGCATTGCTTCCCATAATAAGTAATCCCCTTTTAAGTGAAGTTGGATAAATCTAAATTCGGCTCAGTTGAGCGATAAGGTCTTTCATCTGCATAAACGAAACGTACAGGAACGGCACAATAATATAGGCCCCGAGCATAAAAAGAATCGGAGCGAATCCGATATCGCGGCCCCAACTCGCTTTGTTTTCGATCAGACGGTCCATCGTTTCTTTTTTCTGCTCCCGGTAATATTCCTGTTCCATCTCCAGATCGTCGAACGCTTCCAGAACCGAAATACGCTCCAGCGCATTCTCGAGCCGTTCGATCAACCGGACAAACGACGGGAACGGTGCTTCGTTCTTAAGTTCGGCCAGCGCCGTAGAAGCGCCGGCATCGAAATCGAGCAGACAGCGTTGAAGAGCCGGCTTGAAAATGATCGCGAAACGTTCCAGCCATTCCAGAATAATATCCACACTGATCCGGTCGAACTGACTCAGAATCGAGAGCAGCATTCGGAACTGGTCGACTTCGCTTTGCATCTCCATCCCCCGAACCCGCCGCTGAAAATGCATGATACCCAGCGGCACGAAATAGGCGGCCGCCCCTATTCCCGCAGCAATCAGCACCTCCCACCATTTCAGGTATTCGTTATCCGCCTCGTCCAATTTTTGAATAATCCGGACAGCCGCTTCATTCTGTTGAATTTCGCTCAGCAGCTCTCCCGAATTTTGGCGGATACGCTGCCGAACCGTTTCTTCCCACGACGCTCCGCGGGTTTCGATTCCGTTCATGATTTCCCGGTCGAATTCGGTACGGCGCTCGGCTTCCGTGCGTTCTTCGTCGTTCACGCGCCCGATCATCAGACCGCCTTTCAAATAAGTCGGAGCTTCACGGATCCTCTCCGCTTGATGCCCGTGTACGGAAAGGAACATACCAAGCGTAAATACAGCCGCCAGCAGTCCGAGCAGCAGACGTCTGACCGTCAGCCATTCGAGCATGAGAGGCGAATTCGATTCTTTGATCAGCCTGGACAGGTGAAGATGAGCTTTTGTGTGCGGCGGAGGTACGAACCGATCGACCACATAACGAATCCAGCGGTAGGCGTACAGCTTTTTCTCCCAGCGTATACCTCCGGATTTGGGCGTATACCGCGATTCTTCCGTTTCCGCCAATTTACGGATCAATACATAAGCGGTAACGGACACCGCATACAGCAGCAGTTTGGACGCCGTCCCGATTCGGCCTTCATAAAATTCACCCATTACGGGGAAATAGTTCTCGGCCCAGCGCTGCAGCGGAAAAGACAGCAGAATCGGAGCCAGAGCAATTACGGTCAGGCTGTTCAGCTGATAACTCAGCCGGTTTCTGCGCAGCAGATCGAAGTTGATGTCCTGCACAAATTTGCTGATGGCGTTCAGGTACAGCGAACCTTTGGATGTAGCCTTGTCTCCATATTCCATAATCATGTAGGCAATTCCGGTAAATCCTTTCAGATAACGGTTGGGCGCCACCTCGTAGTAAGAAGTCAGGCTGCGGGCCGGATCTTTGGCTGTCAGTACGCCGTGGATCCGCTCGCCGTGCAGCTTCATATCGTGTCCGGACAGCTGGGCCGCTTCGTAAATGGCTTCATCCACCATTCGGGTCGCCTGGAATTGGTGCCGGTGATCTTCGAGAAAGTCCCGGAAATCTTTTAACAAACGGTTTTCCACGCGATGAACGAACAGATCGATCAGCATGCCGTTCAGAGCCAGACAGCCGATCAACCCCAACACCATCACGGAATAATTCCGGCCAAACAGGGCCAGTGCCAGAACGAGACTGAGCACGATCAACAGCACGGCGTACGTAATTCTCATCGTTTCTTTGCGCAGGGTCATCTCGTCGTACGGACTGACTACCATAAGACGCTGACGGATCCGCTTGACTTGTCCGCGAAAAATCGGAATCTTCGAGAAACGGACGTAGGAACGCTGGTACAAGCGCGTAAGTGCGGGATTGTCTTTCTTCAGACCCGGCTGCCGATTCATCCAGCTGGTCAGCGATTCTTCTTCGCTGCTGCCGGATGTTCTGCGGCGTTTCAGCACAAACCAGAGTACGGCGGGAACCAGGTACAGAACCAGCGCAAGCAGGATCGGCAGTTTCATATTCATGCGGATTCGCTCCCCCAGTACCGTTCCAGAAAAGCACGGAAAGACGCTGCGTCCGCCTTTGACATATTACTCGCCATCTGTTCGACTTTTCTCGCCGTAGGCCGGTGAAGCGCAACATAGACCCCATCGCGGAATTCGATAATGTTGCGGGCTTCGAAGGTTCGCCCCGTCATCCGGCGGTAATAATTCAGATTCGCCTGCGCCAGGACGTTCAGTGCCGCGGCCTCGTCTGCGCCGTTCGCAAGTCTGCGTCCAAGCTCCGCAAACCCTTCTTCGTCCGGGTCGAGCACCAGGCATTCGGTTACCCGCTCGATATACCGGGTACCCTCTCGTTCTTTTTCCAAATGCACATCGAAGGCAATCACACTCGCCACCTGTTCTTCGGCGATACGCTCATTTTGGAAAGTTCCCGTCTTAAGCAGCGAATTGCGCAGCGACCAGATCAAGTCTTTCGTTGTTTTGGCATGGTGGCTGAACACCGTGAATTTGCTTGCGACCTGGGACATCTGGACCGCCCACGCCGCTACCGGATCCGTGGCTACCTCACCTAGGATATTGACCGTACCGTCTGTTTTTTTCTGAAGATCCAGTCCTTCCTGACCGCTGATCTTATCCGTTTCGCGAAAAGCCAGCGTGTTGCGTTCGGGATATAATCGGCGCAGGTGCAGCTCGAACGCCAGCTCTTGAACCCGCAGGTTGAAGGTACCGTAGATGCTTTTGACCATAGCCATCAACAGCGTTGTTTTTCCCGACCCCTGTTCTCCCGTCACGGCGGTTACCTGGGCACCTTTCATCAGGTAATCCAGCATCCGGATCGGCAGCTCGGCTCCGCTTACGCGTTCCGAAGCAAGCAAACGGTCCAGACTCAAATTGGGCAGATCGAACTTGCGGACGAAAAACGCCCAACTTTCGGAAAAAGGAGGCCGCACAACCACTACCCGGGATCCGTCCTGCATTTCGTTGACCATGTACGCTTTGGCTTCGGACAGCTGCCCGGGACTTCCGAACTTGTAAATGTTCTGGCAGACCCGCTTGAGTTCCAAGTCGCTGCCAAAGCCGAGAAAAGCCAAACGGATCGATTTCCCCCGATAGAAGATCCAGACGCTGTCGCAGCCTCTGGGCCCTTTTTCTCGCATGGACTGCATCAGCTCTACCTCATCCTCGATTTCCCGCATTTGCGAAGGCAGACCGGAGACTCCGCCCGATACGCCGTCGATCGTCTGATCGCGCAGCTCGTCGATCGGCCCGAACCCTTTGTACTGCTGATAGATGCGCTGGACTACGATCTGCAGTTTGTCGTCAAACGACAAGGACGGAGATTCCCGGGCGTACAGATCCCGAATCTCTTCGGCAGTGATGATATGCGACTCGGTTTCTCCGTTTTCGATCACGGATTTCAATTCCGCCAACCCGTACTTTTCGAACAGCACGCTTAAAGCCTGCATCCCGTGCTCCCGCTTGTAGACATGCAGCAGAATATCGAACTTATCCGGATCGCTGAGCCGCCGCTCGTCTCCGAAAGGCAGTACCTGATCGATGGTCGTTTCGTTGACAGCGCCGCCCCGAAGCAGCAGATCGGCAATAAACGACTTCACGTAGGTTTTGTCCGCCAGGCTGCCGGAACTGCAAGCCTTGAGCGAGTTTTTGAGTTCGGCTACCACATTTCTTCTGCGTTCGAACTCTTCCGGAGACAGACCGAGATCAAGCAGGTTGGCATTGACGAACGCATTGACAGCCGTTGTAACGTAAGCCTGAAGTCCTTCGACGGTGAACGGCTCTGCATTTTGCCCGTACCGGTCTTCGTTCGAAGGACTTTGGCGAAGGATCAGAAACAGCCCTAACAAGACTCCGATCAGAATCCCGGCAATCAGGAGCAGATTTATCCAATCCATGCTTTACGACGCTCCTTTGGCGGCATTCACATGTTTCAATCTTGTGTTTACGCCGATTTCTTCCAGCAGTTTCTCCGCCGTCCGGCGTACTTCCGTGATAAACGGGTAATTGTCGTGTCTGCGGTCAAGCGGGCGGCTTCGCGCAATAAATCCTTTGATATCGCCGTCGTTGACCGCGTCACGGAAATCGGAATTGTACGGCAGAGTCAATGTCGGTTCCCTGCGGCCGTATTTTCGCAAAATATTGGACGCTTTGTACTTCGAACGCGGATCGTATCCGGAGAACAGCAGCAGCTGCTTTTTGCCGTGAAGTTCGGCCGGCCAACCGCTGCGGTCGAAATAACGCTCCAGCATCCCCGCATTCTGGTTCAGACACACGACGACCAAGTCCGAGTCCGCAAGCGCCTGGGCGGCAGCCGGACTGTCGGTTCCCGAGCGGATATCCAGCAAAATGCAGTCGTAATACCCTCGGGCCTGGGCATAGATGTTTCCGATCAGGCCGCCGGCATTTTCAAACTGCAGCCGATTCATCCGCTCCGACCCGCTGAGCAGATCGAGACGGTCGCGTTCGATCAGCAGCGCGTTATTCTTGACCGTTTCCCGCTCCAGCTTCCCGCTGCGGGCCAGACGGACCAGCGCATCAAGCCCTGTTCCCGCCTCCGTAGACAGGTTGCGGCTGTATGTATTGATCGAGCGGGCAAACCCCCGCTCCAGCGTATTCTCTTCTCCCTGCGGCTGCGAAACCAGCGTCCGAATCCGATATTCGCTTCCGATCAATGACGCGACGGCGGCGACCGATGCGGTTACCCCCGCTCCATGTCCCACGCTCCAAAATGCGATTTGCCCCATCTCATTTGCTCCTCTCGGCTCTTTTCCAGAGCTTGCGTATTTCCTTTTGTTCTTTTTCCAGCAAAACCGATGCAATCCCCTGTACGGCTTTTTTCATTTCCGGCGATAGGCCTTTGAGCTTCAATCTTCCGGCATACTGATTGCCAATCTTCAGCGCCAAATCGCGTTCGTCGGGATAATAAACGAAAGACTCTTTCCAGTCGACCGGAAAAGGCTCAAACTGCTCGGAAAAATAAGCTTCTCCCGGCTCGCTCGCTCCTTCGATCAGCACTTTGCGAAAAGCGCACAGCTCGGCGATCGGACGATCCGCGAAAAAATGTTCCAGCAGCCTTATGCCCCGTCGGACAGACGTTTGTTCACACCCCGTGACCAGAAAACGGCATGCCGACTCCGGAAGCTGCGGCAGCCGCCGCGGATCATCCGTATCGTACAGAACCAGATCATAGTCCGTCCGTCTGCCGGGCTGTATGCCGTCCGCAGGAATCCAAACTTCGAATCCGTCATATTCCTGCGGCTCTCCGGGCATATCCAAAGCCGGAAAAGAAAACTCGTAATTTCGGTGCAGCGTATAATCGACGATCAGCACTTTGCGCCCCGCCTCCGCCGCCAGTTTCCCCAGATAAAACAGCAGATCGCTTTTGTCGCAGTCTCCTATAAAAACAGCTTCGTTCAATTCGATTCCTCCTCAGTTGCCCGCTGCGGCTTCCGCCGAACCCGGATCAGCCGGTTCTTCCTGCGGAGCGGCGGGCGTTTGGCTGCCTGCGCCGCCGTCTGCAGACGCCTGTTCATCCGGGATCAAGGCATTGTCCTGCGTTCCCGGATTGATGACAGCGCTGTTGGCTTTGTTGTTGATATACTTCTGGATCTCTTCGGGCGTAAGCAGGTCGAGTCCGGTTTCCAGTTTGTCGCGCATCCGGCGCTCGAGTTCGGTAACGGCACGCTGAACAATATTCGGATCGTTTTCGATCAGATCAAGCACACGGGCGTTGGACGGATACGTAACGGCCGCCGCCTGCTGAAGTCCCGGCTCGACATAAGTGACCGCGTAGATTGAAGCATCGTTCAGGTAAGCATCGACAATAGCCGAAGACATCGTCAAAATCTCGCGTTCGTTCATCCGTAACCACACCGTGCCGGATGCCAATTGTTCGGTGCGCTTTTTCGACAGGACGATAAAATCTTCGCCGGTCGGAAACTTGACCCTCACATCGATAAATTCTCCCGTCTGCAGGCGACTTGGCAGTTCGATCAAACGGAATTCCTGATTCCGCAAATCTTTGGGCGTGACTTCGCCTTCATACAGCATGGACGAGCTTACCGGCGTATTGCGAGGCAGAGAGACCTTGGCGTAACGGCCCACTGCGTCTTCCTTGCCCGGCATATCGCTGGGCACTGTCGCTTTAACCACTTCGATTTCCGCAAGATCGTCGGATTCGATTTTTTCTCCTGCCCGGATATCGCGCTTGAGCGCAAAGACCGGAATTCGTTCGGCGTTCATCTCCTCGATCTGCCGTTCGTACACCACCTGCTCTCCTTCGTATTTCTTCTCAATATGACGGACATACGGGATGACCGCCGCCGCCCCGATCAGCAGTGCCGCCGCGGCTCCCGCCACGCCGGCCAACAGACGCTGACGCTGGCGAAATTTGATTCTCGACATGATTCGTTTCTCCCTTCGTTTCCTGCACTTGAACGCGGTTTCCCGCCCTTTTTACCTTGGCTTGCGCTTCAGCAGGGAACGCCGCTCGGCGCGTGTATACAGCGCACCCAGCATCGGCTCAAAAGCCTTCTTCGATTCGGCCCCTCCTCCGAACGGATCGGGCAGCGGGGGCAGCGAAAAGACTTTTTTGTGTCCCAGTCTGCCGCGCATCTCCCGAACCGTTTCCGGCAGCGCATGCGGCAGAAGATACGTCCATTTGGGGCGGAAGCGGAGACTTTCGCGATGAGCAAAAGCGGTCAGATCGCCGCTTCTCCACTCGCTGCCCGAACCGACGATCCAGGCAAAATCGGCACGCTGGAATTCTTCGAAATCCCGCTCCTCCCTGCACAGCCCCAGATCAAGCACCACGTGGCGGTAACCTCTGCCCAAAATCTCCGCCAGCGTTTCGCGTTTGGCTGCCGGCCAATAATCGACCCCTTGAACCGTAAAGCTGGTTTTTCCTTTCAGCGGTTCGCCTATCCATTCTCCGGCAAGCCGTTCAAAAGCGCCGAAACGGCTGCCTAGTTCGACAACGGCGGTTCGGCCGCCTGCTTTTGCCAGCGTATGTGCCGCCGCTATGGCCGTGTGCGTCGTGCCGCAGCCGGCAAAAGTCCCAAGCACCGCAATCGTCAAGGTTCCTCCTCCGCTTTTGGCAGATGGAACTTGTTCGCTTTCGATCCGAGCGGGCCGCAGCAGCCTTTCCACTTCCGACAGATTCGGATAGCGGTCTTCCCGGCGATAACTGAGCATTTTGCGGATTGCCGGAATCAGCGGCGGCGGAAGATCCGGCCGAAGTGCCCGCTGCGCTTCGGCCGTCCATTCGCTGAAGCGTCCTCCGGTACCCAGATACAGCAGCAGTGCGCCAAGAGCGTATTGGTCGCTGGCAGGGTCGCTTTTTCCTTCATACTGCTCAGGCGCCGCAAAACCGATCGTGCCAAGCTTCACGGTGTCCGCATTTTTGTCGGGAGTTGCGCTGCGTGCAATCCCGAAATCGATCAGGCGGACCGTTCCATCCGGACCGATCATCACATTGCCGGGTTTCAGGTCGCGAAAAACGACCGGAGGACTCTGTCCGTGCAAATACTCCAACACTTCGCAAATCCTCAGGGCCAGATCAAGTATGAAAGGAACAGCCGGATACCCGCCCAACCGTTCCGCATAATCGCCCAGATTCATGCCTTCGATGTATTCCATCACAAGAAATACGCGGCCCTCCGCATCCGGAGGAAAAAAATCGGCGACCTGCGGCAGACTCGGATGGCGCAGACGGGTCAGCATACGCGCTTCATTTTCGATCCGTTCATAATCCGCCGTATCGGCCATCGTTTCCTTGACCGCCCACCGTTTGCCCGGAAGCTTGGCATCGGAAGTTAGATAGACCTTGCCCATCCCTCCGCTTCCCAATATGCCTTCCACCCGATATCGTTCTCCTATGAGGGCGCCTCGTTCCAAATTTGACGGGTACGGCATGAAGAACCCCACCCCTTTCCGGACAAAAAAAGAAAGCACCCCTCGCGAACCGGGTCCGAAGACCGGGTTCATGAGGGATGCTTTCCCTGTATTGTCGCTTTTATGATTTTGAGGTCATTATAAACCTATTGCTCGCCAAGTGTAAAGACCTATTTCTTAATACTTGATCATGTAAAGCGTGATTTCTTCCCGGTTGTGGAACAGCTGTTTGGCACCCTGTACCTGCAGACGCGACTCTTCAAACGAAGCGATGACTTCCTTGATCAGCGCCATCGGCTTTTTGTGCATCAATTTGATCGTCACGACAGCCGTACCGCCAGGCGTGAGCGCATGCAGCAGTCCGGTCACCAGCTGTACCATCAGCTTGGGGCTCCAACTCATGTCGCATACCAGCAGATCGAACTCGTTTTCCCGAAATTTCATTTCGGCCGCATTCTTGCGGATATAAGTCAAATTCGGCATTTTGAGCAGCGACGGATGCAGTTTGGCCGGATCGACCGCCGTGACTTTCAGTCCCCGTTCAAGCAGCAGCGAAGTCCAGCCGCCCGGTGCCGCTCCGATATCGACCGCACTGCGGTAAGCCGACAGATCCAGACCGAACTCGCGCTCGGCTTCCAGCAGCTTGAATTTGGCACGGGACAGCTGTCCTTCTTCCCGGCGAAAACGAACCGCTCCGCCGCTCCAGTCCGACAGATTGTCTTCGGGACGCGACACACCGGCATATACGGCTCCTGCAGTCACATAGACCGACACGATCCAATCGGCACCCGCCGAGACGAACTCGGCTTCCGTTGCGCGCAGAAGCTCTTCCAGCCATTCTTTGAGCTTCGGAGCGCTTTCGCCTCCGGCATCCTCGCTTTTGCGAACCTGAAGCGCCGCTTTGATTCCTGCTCCGATCAATCCGCTGCCCGCCACGAACGCAGCCGCTTCGCTCAGCAGCTCGCCGACATTTTCGCCTTGACGCTCGAATTGGACAGGCTGGATATGGCGCAGGAAAACGGGACGGCTGTCCGCAATCTGACGCACCGCGTCCTCCGTCCCTGTATTCAACCGGACCAGCAGTACTTCGCGATCGCTCAGCACACTGCTTTTGACCGATCCGAACAACCGGCGAAGTTCTTCCTGCGCGTAAGCGGCGAAATCACGGTTGGCGGTACAAATAAAAAGACTTTCTTCCTGGACCGTTTCCGCCAAATCGGCCTGCTCTACGTTTTCTTTTTCATGCTCACTCAAAATACGTTACCCTCCACAGAGTCCGGGCGGCAGGGTCCGTTGACCGGAAATCCCCGCCCGCCGCGTCTCGTCTTGTTCGTTCCTTCTTACTTCGTTTTGCGCACGGTCAGGCCGATTTGCGGTTACCCGATAAAATCGAGCAGATGCGGAACCGACTGCATCGCGTAGACCGTTCTGGGCTCGCCGCGTCTGCCCGGCTCGAATACGCTCAGCGAAGGCGTACTGCTGATCCGGTACTTTTGAATAAACGCGGGCGCAAAGTTAAGATCCAGCGCATACACGTCGATTTCCGGATTCATCTGTTCGACCACTTCAAGCATACGGCGGGCGACACGGCATGTTCCGCAAAAAGGGGTATGTCCGAAAACGATAATTTGACGTTCTCCAGCTTCAATCCAGCGCAGCAGTTCCTTTTCCGTCGATTCTCTCACGGGCTCGATTGTTCGTCCGCCGTACGTTTGCGGACCTCGTCGGGCATAGGACCGCGATGCAGCACGACATGATCCGGTTTGCCCGCATACAAAATTTCGTACATGCTGCGCCGGCCGTACTCACTGGATGTATGCAAATAAATTTCTTGAGGGAAGGTGCCGTTCGCTACGATTCTCGCCGCAACTTCGCTTCCGCTCGGTTCACCCGGTCCCATTTCATGATCGAGCGACAAAATGCCAACTTCGCATTCCTGCAGCAGGGTCAGGCATTCTTCGCCGGTACGGGCCAAAGCAAAGCCGTCGGGACAAGGACGCCAATCGTCCATGTAGAGATGGATTTTCGGTTTGTTTTCCGTATTCGTCACCTTTTCACTCCTCTCGAAGGCCTTCGGTCAAGAAAAAACGGGCGTCTGCTCATACTGGCATTGCGGACAATAGAAAGCTTTTTTGCCTGCTACATCCATCTTCTGCACCAACGATCCGCCTTCGGTACACGCTTCGCCTTCGCGTTCGTAGACTCGGCACTGCGACAGGTATCCGCCGGTTATCGTGTCTTCCGCACTCAGCGGAGTCGCGATACAGCCGCCCGAATCGATCGCGGCTTCCAGCACTTCTTCAAGCGCTTCGTACAACCGTGCGGCGCTTTCGCCGTTCAGGTCCTGTACTTTGACGGAAGGCAAAAGCCCGGCCGCAAAAGCAATCTCGTCCGCATAACGCGGTCCGATGCCCGATAGGAGTTTTTGCCCGGTCAGAATACTGCGCAGCGCGCCGCGGCGTTTTTTGAGTTGGGTCAAGAAATATTCAGGCGTGGCTTGACGCGAAAAAGGATCGGGACCCAGCGTCTTCAAGACGTCGTCGAGTCCGCGTACCGTAAGCAGGCGCAGCACGCTGCCTTTGCCTGCAACGTACAGCGTCCGTTCGCCGAAACCGATCTCGGCTTGCGAGACAAACGGAGGCTCCTCCCCGGCTTCGCCGCAGTATAAAGCTCCGTCTTTGGCCAAAGCAATCAGAAGGCGATGTCCATTGTCGAGATGGAAAACAAGAAAAGTCCCGCGGCGTTCCAAAAAGAGCAGACTTCTTCCTTTCAGTGCAGCGGCAAACTCTTCCGGCACGACATCTGTACTGCTTGCATGATGCAGATGGACGTGTTCGATCGGTCGATCCAGTATCCATTGTCCAAGCTGTCTGCGATAATGTTCGATTTCCGGCAGTTCCGGCATAGCGCATCGTTCCTTTCTTTATCGGTCTTTATCGGCTTAATGCCCATTCCCGTACTTCTTGCAGCGTCGATCGGACCAGATCCGGCTCTACGCCGGACAATTTCTTGTGGCGCTCCAGATTGCCCGGTGTCGTTACGCCTTCTTCGGTCAGCAGCAGCAGCGAGCGGCAGCCGGAATCGGCACCGGCTTTGATATCGGTCATCATATTATCGCCGATGATCGTGACCTGCGAAGCGCCGACGCCCAGCAGATTGAAAGCAAAATTCATCAGAATCGGCGAAGGTTTGCCGATAACCGTCGGTTTAACGCCTGTCATCGCTTCCAGCGAAGCGCCAAGCGTGCCCGCTCCCGGCATCAAACCGCCTTCGGAAGGCAGCAGCAGGTCGGGATTGGTCAGAACAAATTCGGCTCCGGCCAGAATCAAGCTGCCCGCGCGCGCCAGCTTTTCGTACGAAAACTCGCGGTCGATCCCCTGGATCACATAATCCGGCTTTCCGGTCTGGCCTGTAAACTCGGTCAATCCGGCTGCAGCAACCGCTCCGCGCAGTCCCGACTCGCCGAAGATAGCGGCGGAAGCTCCGGGCTTCCGCGCCGCCATATAAGCGGCGGCCGCCATTGAAGAGGTGCAGACCTGTTCGGGTTTGGCCGGGATTCCCATTTTATTCAACCTGAGCGCAACCGTTTCCGGTGCGGCGGACGAATTGTTCGTCAGAAAAAGAAACGGAATCCCCTGCTCGTCCAGCGCCGTAATCAGTTCGTCGGCGCCGGGCACCCTGCGTTCACCGTGATAAAGCGTTCCATCCAGATCAATCAAAAGCGCATTTCGGCTCTGCATCTGTCTTCATTCCTTTTCTTGTTCGTGCGCAAGGCGGATCGGATACACGTGATGTTCGATCGCCAGCTGCGTGTGTACAAATATGGCCTTTGCTTCATCCAGCAGAGGCTGGAGCTGTTCCAGATCTTTGTAACGCGAACTGAAATGGGTCAAGATCAGCTCGCCCACCCCCGCCTTTTTTGCCGCTTCGGCAGCCTGAACAGCTGTGCTGTGGTAATACGTATAGGCCAAATCGGAAAATTCGTCGGTGAAAGTCGACTCGTGCACCAGCACATCCGCTCCGTGTGCTAGCGGATCGATATTCGGTGTTGGACGCGTATCGCCCAGAATCGTTACTACGCGCCCGCGTTTGGGCGGGCCAAGAACCTGTTCGGGCGTAATGAGACGCCCACCCACTTCGAGACTCTCTCCATTCTTAAGCTTACCGTATTCGGGCCCCGGACGCACGCCCCATTCCTGCAGGAGTTCCAGATTCAGACTGCCGGGGCGGTCTTTTTCCGTAATCCGGTAACCGTAGCTTTCAATCCGGTGTTCCAATGCCCGGGCTTCCACCTTGAATCGTTCGTCTTCAAAAATCAATCCGCCGGCATGTTCCACGATTTCGAGCCCGAAGGTGACGCGGCTCTGCGTCGATCCGAGCGTTACCTCAAGGAACTGCTTCAGCCCCTGCGGTCCGTATACGGTAAGCGGCGGGCTGCCCTCCTGCGAAGAGCGGCTGGACAGCAGCCCCGGCAGCCCGAAGACATGATCGCCGTGCATATGCGTGATAAAAATTTTCTCCAGACGGCTCAACTTGAGCGGCGAATGAAGAATTTGGTGCTGCGTGGCTTCGCCGCAGTCGAACAGCCACGAAGAACGCCGCTCCTCCAACATGCGGAGCGCGACGGATGTAACGTTGCGCTGCGTGGTCGGCAGCCCCGCATTGGTGCCGAGAAAATAAAGTTCCACAGCCGCACTCCTCCTTTTCTTCATTCTATAGGCATCCTATACCCGATTTTCGGTTGTCGTCCCGTGCCTTTTCTCCCCTATTCGGCGAAAGGGCGAAAAAAAGCCCGCCCGCCGCAGCGGGCGGACGGAAAACCGTGTCGCCGATTTCTCAGGAAACGCGGATTCCCGCCAGCTCGGGCAGGTCGCGCAAGGAATCGATTTGATAAACGGGCACAATGCCCGAATGAGGCGAACGCCCGCCGCGGTTGATCCAGACGGACGGAATGCCGGTATCCAATGCGCCGCGGATATCGGTGCTTTGCTTGTCTCCGACCATCAACGCTTCTTCCGGTTTGACCCCAAGCAAATCGAGGGCATGATGGAAGATCGACGTATCCGGCTTCCCTTTGCCAAATGTACCCGAGATCACGATATGATCAAAGTAAGGCACAAGCTGCGGAACGCCGTCCAACTTTTCTTGTTGAAGCGAAGGGCAGCCGTTCGTGAGCAGCAGCAGCTTGACCCGGCCTTTGAGTTCATCCAGCACTTCGTAAGTCTCCTCATACACGAGGGGGCGCTTGCGGCGTTCGGAAGCGAACAGAGCGGAAAGTTCCAAAGCCAACTCTTCGTCTTCGACACCGAGATCCGCCAGACCGAGACGCCAGGCTTCTTTCCGGTAAACGGGAGCGATTTCCTGCAGTTTGCGGAACTCGGGCTGTTCGCCTTTATCAAAGTTTGCCCAGAGCCCTTCAAAAGGACTGATGCCGATCATCTGGGTAAAAGGAAAAGTTTCGTAAGTCGCATACAAGTCGCGTGCTCGCTCGCGCACGGCCGCTTCGAGCGCATCCGCATCGATGCCCGTGCGGCTTGCCGCTTCTTCGGAAGCTGCCACAAAAGATTCTTTGACACTGCGCTCATCCCACAACAGCGTGTCGTCCAGATCGAAAATCACCGCTTTGACTTCGTTGTTCACCGTCATTCGTTGTCCCCTCGCTCTTCCGTATAATCGTTCTGTCGACTCCTGCCCGCAAAAAAACGGACTATTTCTTTTCTACCGGGATTTGGTGCTGGGCCGCAAATTCCGTAACGCGCTGGGCAATCTCTTCCGTCTTGAACATTTTCAGGAAACGCGAGAAAATCCAGTTGGCGCCTTTGCCTTTGGTTTCTACGGTCACGTAGCCTTTTTCGATACGGAATTTGGCAATATCGCCCGCCATCAGCGTCCGTTCGCGGTTGAAGCGAATCGTACTCATCCGGTCTTTGCCGATCCGCAGAAACGGACGGCGCAGGAACATGATCACGGCCAGAATCAGATACATGACGATAATAAACCAGTACGAAGCGCCCGAAGCTTCTTTAACTCCCGAAGTTTGAGCAGCTACCGTAATAATGGTCAGGAAAATCGCAACGATAAGCAGGAAGGATGGGAACATATAGTTTCTTCCTTTGAACGTATCGAACGTTTGGCTGCCTGTTCCCGAACTTCCGATTCGGTCCTGCCCGGTTTTCTGTCTGAGGCTGTTTGTTTTTTGCTGATTTTGGCGTACCTTTCTCTCCCATGAACGGGACATTCGTTTTCCCCCTTAAAATAGGTGACTCTATACAAGAAAAACCCGCCCAGCCGCGGCACTCCCTTTTCCGCGAACCGGCGAGCCGTTTCCGTTCCGGTGAAGCGTATCCCGATATCGCCGCCTGCCAGGATGAAGATGTACAGGGTGACTTCGGTCCTTAATGCAGCTTCGAGTCGCTGCCCGGCTCTCCATCGACCCATTCGATCGAATCGAGCTCCTGACGAAAATTGCGCCGTATATTGCCCAAGTAAACTTTGCGCAGTTCCGTACGCTCTTTATGTTCTTCTTCACTCAAGCCTTCGGCTTTATGTTTACGGGCAAGCTCGTTGATCCGGCTTACCAGAGTATCGATATCCATGTGCACCCTCCTTGTAACCATACTTCTTTATACTTTCACATGAAAAAAAGAGCTTGTCAAGGCGACAGCCCTGCAAGCTCTATAGGTTTCTACAAGCCGCACGCTTCAAGGGTTCGCACCCGTCACAGTGCCCTGCGTGCAGCCGTTAAAAATTGGGAAGAATCAATTCTTCGCCGACGTGAATTTCGCTTCCGGTCAGGCCATTTTTCTGCTGAATGCCTGTGATGAAAATGCGGATATCCGCTCCGGCCGGTTTGCTTCGTTCGGCGATGGACCACAAGGTGTCGCCCGGCGACACGATAACCGTGTGCACTTCCGCGGCAGGTTCGCTGCTCTGCAGGGCATGAACCACTCCGGTCCCCGCGAACAGTCCGATCACAACGAACAGGACTAGCCGGATCCGGGAAGCTCCCGTTCTCGTCCACCGGGATTTGGACAGTCCCAGACTATGTAAAAAAGAAGAAATGGAATAAGGTGCGCCCATGCTCGATTTGTCGGGTGTACCGGCCGCTTCATAGATACTTTTATAAGTCGTGTATTTTGGCATTTTCAACACTCTCCCAAACGTTTGTTCTGCCTTCTGAAATCCAATATAGCACGAACATACGTTTTGGACAAGCGTTTTTGGAACGTTTGTTCGGGAAAATTTGTTCGTATTCTCTCATCCGCTCTGCTCCCGCTTTTCAGCGAAAACGAGCGGATTCGGCAGAACGCGCAGCCGAATCTTAGAACTTACGTTTGTACGAACGGAAGTTCTATGATATAATTTTCCCGTATTCGCATTCGAAATCATCATCTTCCTTGCCGGGTACTTATAAGCCAACTACTAACGAATAATGGATGGGGTTGATACGACATGTCGAAGATATCCATACGCCAGCAGGCTATTCTGGAATTTATCCGTACCGAAGTCAAGTCGAAAGGGTATCCGCCTTCCGTTCGGGAAATCGGCGAAGCGGTAGGCCTCGCTTCCAGTTCTACCGTTCACGGGCACTTGGACCGTCTGGAGAAAAAAGGCCTGATCCGACGCGATCCGACGAAACCCCGTGCGATCGAACTGCTTGGACTTGAAGAATCGGAAAGCGGCAATTTGTTCGCCTCGACGATCCGGCGCGTTCCCGTTGTCGGCAAAGTTACGGCAGGCGTGCCGATTACGGCTACCGAAAACATCGAGGATTACTTCCCGTTGCCTCAGACGATGGTCGGGGACGATCAGGTATTCATGTTATCCGTTATGGGGGACAGCATGATCGAAGCCGGGATCAACAACGGCGACTATGTCGTTGTACGCCAGCAGCAGACGGCCAACAACGGCGACATTGTCGTTGCGATGACCGAAGAAGACGAAGCGACGGTCAAGACCTTCTACAAGGAGAAAGACCATATTCGCCTTCAGCCCGAAAACCCGACGTACGAACCGCTTCGCCTGACTCACGTTACGATTTTGGGCAAAGTCGTCGGCTTGTTCCGCAATTTCCATTGAGGTCGACAAGGTCTTTTACGGCCTATCGCTCGCACTAAAAAACTCCCCCGAAATTCGGAGGAGTTTTTTTGGAATGTCTGCGTCTGCATGTATACGATTATTTCAAATAGACTTGCCGTTAATCGGCTCTACGCCGCCTAGGCGAGTGTTCCTGGCTGCCCGAACGGCGTTCCGGTCGAAGCGCGACGCTCGGCGCGCAAGGAGGCGTTTGGCTATCCCGGGGCAGTGCAGCCCCCCGGCTTCGACGAAAAGGATCGGTTCGACGAACGGACGGCAGCAGCTGCCTCCAACCGTAAGCTTTGCGAAGTAAAGAAATGTGTTGGAGCGACGATTTGTCGGACCAGCGAATATAAGCCTCCTGCTCCAGATTGATCAAGGCAATCGTGACTTCGCGAAAAGCGCCGCCGCTTCGGCGGATCAATCTCGACATCGACAGCTGCCCGAAAGACAGCATACGGCGGCGGCGCAGCATCCCCAGAATCTTCCGCTCCAGACGACTCATCTCCACAAACACACCCTCCCGGTCCCTTGACCGACCCGCTTCCGCCTTTTCCAAAACTTCGGCGTATCGTTCGGAACGTATGTTTGTATTATAAGCGAACATGCGTTCTTTTTCCACTCTAATTTTTAATTTTCGGATACACGTTCAGCGCATCCTGGATATGGTAGGGTTTCGACCAGGGGCTGCCGTCCGCTCCTGCCGTCACCAGCATATATTCCCTGCCGTTTTTCACCGCGAGCGAAGCCAGACAAAGACCTGCGGCCCGGGTATATCCGGTCTTGCCTCCCAAAATCCTGCCTCCTTTGAAATTCAATGTCGGGGCACTCTCGGACAAGGTGCTTCGGACCGTGATTCCGTTGGGATGAAGGTTGGTCGGAGCGGTCGAGTATTTGTGCGTAGTCATCAATTTACGGAAAGTCGGGTTTTTGAGCGCGGCTTTCATCAAGACCGACATGTCTTTCACCGTCGTATAATGGTCGGCATTGGGCAGCCCCGTGACGTTCGTGAAATGCGTATGCTTCATGCCGAGCTTTTTGGCTTTGGCATTCATCTTTTTGACAAATGCCGCTTCGGACCCGGATATCGCATAAGCCAGCCCGATCGAAGCGTCGGCTCCGGAAGGCAGCATCGAACCGTACAGCAGATCGATACCTTTCACCTTTTCGCCCGGAAGAAATCCGGCCATCGACGCGCCTTGTTTTTTCAAATCCGGAAAAATCGACGCGGGCAGCGTGACTTTTTTCTGCGGATCGGACAGATTCTCCAACGCGACAAGCACCGTCATCATCTTGGTCATGGACGCCGGGTAGACCTTCTGATTGATATTTTTCTTCAACTGCACTTCGCCATCGCCGAGATCAATCAAGATGGCGTTCGAGCTGTAGAGCCCCGCCGCAAATTCCGAAGAGAATGCGGACAGCGAGGCCGCTTCGTAAGAAGGCGTATATGAAACCTGGGCTGCAGCCTGCGGCGGCTGGAGTGCTGCGGCACTGCCGCTTACAACCAGCGCCAGCGCAGCCGCAATCAGCGTCGAACGTTTTCTTTTCCCAATCGCAAACCGTGTAAAGCCTTTTCCGGATAACCTCAAAATAAATGACACCTTCCTTATTCTTTTTTGCCGTACGGGGCTACAAATCTTTTAGATACACGCGGTGGATTTGATGATCCGGGCCTTTGCTCAAGACCAGGTCCGCTCTGCCCCGGGTAGGCAGGATGTTTTCGTTCAGGTTAAGCAAATTGATTTCTTCCCATATTTTTGTGGCACGGGCAACCGCTTCCGCGTTCGTCAGCTCGGCATACCGATGGAAATAGGAAGACGGATCGCGGAAAGCGGTTTGCTGCAGCAGCAGAAAACGATCGATATACCAGTTTCGGATTTCTTGTTCTTCGGCATCGATATAAATGGAAAAATCGAAAAAGTCGCTCACGAACAATGGCTGCCCTTTGCTGACCTGCAGTACGTTGACTCCTTCCACAATCAAAATATCCGGGCTGTCGACGATTTCCAGGCGGTCGGGCAGAATATCGTATGTGATGTGCGAATAAACGGGAGCTTCCACACCGCGTTCGCCGGCTCGGATCCGGGTCAGGAAATCGATCAGTTTTTTCGTGTCGTAGCTTTCCGGAAACCCTTTTCGACTCATAAGCCCTTTGGCCTCCAGAACGCGGGTCGGGTACAGAAATCCGTCCGTTGTCACAAGATCCACTTTCGGATGGTGTTCCCAGCGGGACAAAAGGGTACGCAGAAGGCGCGCAACCGTGCTCTTGCCTACGGCGACACTGCCGGCAACCCCGATAATAAACGGCTTATGTACCGGCTCGCAGCCGAGAAAAGCACCGGTGACTTCACGCAGATACTGCTCCGCCCGCACTCTGAGATTGATCAGGCGGGTAAGCGGAATATAGATGTCTTCGACTTCACGCAGCGAAATTTTATCGTTCAGTCCTTTGATCCGTTCCAATTCTTCTTCCGACAGCCTCAGAGGTGTCCGGCTTCGCAGCGCGGCCCATCTGGCCCGGTCGAATTCCATATAATTTCCGTACGCATTCATATTGGACAGATCCCTCACTATGACAAAGTACTTCTAGTCTAGCAAATTGCGACAGGTTTGAACATGACGGAATCGGTTAGGTAGGCAAGCTGTAAAGGTACTTGTTTAGGAAGAGGAGCAAATCGGGGCAAAATTCCGGCAAAAAAAACGCAGAGAGTCCAGCGCTGGGTTTCCCCGTCTGAACTCCCGCTGTTTCTCCGACGCTAGTCGAAGCTGGAGTGACACTCAAGTGTCACCCCGTTCATTACCCTTCTCTTAAATAAATATTCAACAAAAAAATCTTTTAAAAGATTTTCCCGAAAAAAGAATCTTTTTATTAAACCATCCTAGAGTCCTAAAATTTTAAAACAATCATGATTTTCAAAACATTCGTTCACCCAATGATTAATTTGTTCCAAAATCACTTTATTGGAGCTCACTTTGCTTGATCCATTCTCTTTTTGATTGTGTCCCACTCCGCTTTGGAAACCCTGTTAAATCCATAATAATTGAAATTATCGAGACACTCCCCAAACATCTTGTTCAAACCTGTATGATCCAAACATTCCTCCGTAAGATAGATAGAATCCTCCAACCAATGTAGATCTTCCAAATACCCTCGTTGCAGCTCAAAAACATCATGTCCTGTTAATTCTTCTTTTCTAAGGATTTTCTCCATTTGGCTGTTCTCCTTATGCAATCATTTTTAATGTTCAACATTCGCTTTAGGAATCTTTAAATCAATGCCCAGTCCCCTTCTTCGATATTTCAATTCACTTTCACCCAAACCAATGGTATTTCCGAAAAAGTTCGTGGTCAACATGTGTTCACAATCTTAAGTAAAACAACGCAAGAAAAGCCGCGGCAGGGATGTGCGGAATGCACAAACCCTTGCTGCGGCCGCGATTACCTATTCTTGTAAAGAATCATATACTGATCGCGTTCCCATCGGTGGACCTGCGTACGGTTTATGTTCCCTGCTTTCAAACTGTATTGTATGGTTACTGCAAAGCTTGATATAAAGCGGATTCGAACAATTTACTTTTCATCTTCTATCATACGATTTCGAAATCTTGCGGGCATTTTGTGGGCAGTTTTGTGGGCATCAAAACGGTTACTTTTTAATGAAGGAAGACTCCTCTGGATCCTACTCCCAGAGGAATCTTTTCAGTCATTTCACAAACCAAAAGATTGCCATTACGATTTTCAATCCCGCTGCCTGACCGATCCTCACGGAACTCGTCCCAGGGCGCCTTGTCCGTCAGCCGAATCGTCTTCGCTCCGCCGCGCGGATCGCAATCTACATATCCTTCCTGGCGTAATTCCACAAGCGCTACACGGATCGCTTCCAAGCTCTGACCTGTCCCCAAAAGCTCATGCTGTATAGGCGCACATCCGTACGATGTCCAGTGCGCTTATAATATGCGATATAACTTATCATTCGTTTCCATTATACGTTCACCTGGTCCCTATTATACACAGAGAAGTTTTTTAAAAAACAACGCTAACACGTATTATTCACACGTTTACACGTGCTTATTATACGTGTATGATGATAAGTGTAAGGTGGAATGCGATGAAACAATACACGTCACGAGAGGTCATCGCTCTACTGGAAAAAGACGGTTGGTATCTCAGTTCAGTCTGAGGAAGTCATCACTATTTCAAACACCTGACGAAGCTGGGTAAGATAACGGTGAAACATCCGGTCAAGAGTTACCCGCCAAAGACAGTGGCAAGTGTCCTAAAATCTGCAGGATTGTGGGGCTAAGAAGCCCCTTTCTTCCCCGAAGGAGGATTAATATATATGCAAAAGAAAGACGTTTATCGCTATTGGGCTTTGCTCGATACTGCCGATGAAAGCGGGTCCGTGCGTTTTGTCGATCTTCCGGGATGCGTGACTTTTGGCGATACCGCCGAAGAAGCACACGCCGAAGCGCGCGAAGCGCTCGAAGGTTTTATGTATGAATTGGAGTCTGACGGCGATGACATTCCGGATCCGTCTCCGCTCGAAGTTGTGCTTCAACAGGCTAAGCCCGGAGAAGCCGCAATTGAGGTTCAGGTTTATATGCCAGTCGTCCGTGAGGCGATGGCGATCAAAGCGGTTAAAAAGACACTTACGGTGCCGAAGTGGCTTAATGATGCCGCTGAAGCGCAACGACTCAATTTCAGTCAGGTACTGCAGGAAGGTTTGAAACGAAGTCTGGGGATTGAGAAGTGATTTAAGACACACTATAGACTAGAAAAAGCTGTTTTCAATTATTAGTTTAAAGCGGATTTTTTATTCTTATTTTCTTATATGAGTATTTTTAGAAAGCCTTTATAGACCCAAAACCTAAAACTGAGATCGTCAAAGCAAACTCCCTCAGCAAAGAGGTGGAGAAGTTTTTTTTCAAACTATTTAGGGCCTGTACACAAACTTCAAGAATGCCCTCAAATCTATTAAATTAAAGACATGAGACGACGATACGATTGAACCCACGAAGAATGGAACGCCATTGAATCTTTTCTGCCCCCTGAACGAAAAACACAAGGAGGACGGCCTCCGAAAGATCGGAGGTATCGACTGAATGCGGTCCTTTAGGTTGCGCGTAGCGGAGCAGCTTGGCGGGATTTACCCGACAATTATGGACCTTGGTCTTCCGCTTACAGCTTTTTCTGGCGACTGCAAAAGTCAGAAACTTGGGAGAAAATCTTGGAGCATGTGGCGATTGAGCCTGATTTCGAACAAATCATGTTGGATACAATAATTGTCCGGGTTCATCAGCATGGAACGGGCGCAAAAGGGGGCAGCACAAGCAAGCGATCGGACGTTCCCGAGGCAGATTGACGACCAAAATTCATACGGTCGTCGATGCGCCTCGGAAAATCCGCTCAAGTTCGAGCTGACGCCGAGGCAAGCTCACGATTCCGTCCAAGGATACGAAATGCTCGCCCAGTTCGACCTGTCAAACCGTGAGGTTTTGCCGATCGAGCTTACGATACGGACGCGATACGGACTCTTTTAAGGGAACAAAATGCGATCGCTGTGATTTCCAGCAAGAAGAATCGCCGAGTGCAGCACGCCTACGACTGTACGGTGTAAAAAGAACGTCATTTGGTCGAATGCTTTTCAATAAAATGAAAAACTACAGACGCCTAGCGACTTGTTACGATAAGGCAGCGAGCATGTTCAAGGCTTTTTTAGCTTTAATTTCAATTCGGATCTGGCTTAAATAGGTTGCGTACAGGCCCTAGTTATCGGCCTAAAAACAGGAAAGTTAATATCTGATGATATTGCCTGAGAAATTTTACGAAGAAAAGTGACCTTGTCGCTTCTGAAAATGAAAAACGGCCCCGCCGGCGGATGCCAGGCGAGGCCGATGCTTTCGACTTTAAGTTCCGCGCAATGCGCCGATCTCATACGTCGATTATAAACAAGCAGTTGAAGCATTTATTGGAGTCTTAAAAAACCATGCAAAACCCGGCTCAAGTCACAAAACTTGAAGAATGGAGTTGGTCATAAAGCGAAGCATCAGATCCAAACATTGTTGGCTGCCGTGCGGTCCGATTCCGTATCCCCCGTATTCAGTACCCCTCTCGGCTCCACCAACATGACGCGACATTCCCGCTCGGCAAACGGCTTATGTTCCACGCCTTTCGGAACCACGAACATTTCGCCTTGAGCCAGATTCACTTGTCCGTCGCGAAAGTCGATAACCATCTCTCCTTCGATCACGACAAACACTTCGTCCGTATCCGGATGAACATGCCAGACGAAATGACCTTCTATTTTGACGATCTTGAACTGGTAGTCGTTCATTTCGCCAATCACTCTCGGAGACCACTGTTCATGCAGCAAAGAAAACTTTTCGTTCAGGTTGATCGCTTGATAATCCACATGTATTCCACCTTTTAAGTATATTTGCTTGCTTTGTGTCCTCAAGTTTACACATCGTTTTGAATCTTGTAAAATCATTAAAATGTATCTTCATCATCACTTTTTAAGATGCAAGGAGGCTCGTATCCATTTGGACATCAAATCATTGGAAATTTTCAAAGCAGTAGCGATCGAACAGAACATTACCAAAGCAGCCGAAAAACTGAATTATGTACAGTCCAACGTAACCTCGCGAATCCAACGCCTCGAAAAAGAACTGGGCGTGCCCTTGCTGTATCGATCTCACAAAAAAATCTCGTTGACGCCTGCGGGACGTGAATTTTTACGCTATGCCAACAAGCTGCTGAACGATTTCGAAGAAGCAGTTGAAGCGGTTAATCCTTCTTCAACACCGCGCGGATCGCTGCGCATCGGTGCGATGGAGTCTACGGCGTCCACACATTTACCGCTCATTTTCGCGCGCTATCACGAACGATTTCCGCAGGTGGAGTTGAGCATGTACATGGCGCCTACCGTCGATCAGATCGAAGATATTCTCAAATACAAAGTGGACGGCGCTTTCGTAGACGGGCCTGTTCGACATCCCGAAATCGTAGAATATCTCGTGCTGGAAGAATCGTTGGCGTTAATTACGAGTCATTCAACGAAACCTTTTGTTTGGACATCGATTTTAGACAAACCGCTGCTTTCCTCGTTCGAACATTGCATCTATTTGGGACGCTGGCAACGCTGGTTGGAAGATAACGGGCATGCTCCGATGAAAGTGATGGAATACGGCACATTGGAAGGCGTGCTGAAATGCGTGGAATACGGGCTGGGAGTCACCGTGCTGCCGATGTCCATGATCGAATCGCGCATGGAAGACAGATTGAATGCTTATCCGCTGGAAGACCCTTACCGGGTCGTACCTACGATGTTTATAAAGCGACGGGACACGTATATAACATCCGCGCTTTCGCGGTTTATGGAAGCAGCCGGAATCGTTACATTCTGAAAAATTATAGAAGCTTTTAATTCGAATATATCAATGAATTGAATTGCTTCGTATGCTGGAGCATTCTCGATCGCCGGAAGCGATGAAACCGGTCAAGTCTTTCGAGAAGATGACGAATACGTCCGTAAAGGAAGGTGTAGCCTTATTCTGTCCACCGAACCGCTTGCCGGTTGGCGTCATGTTCAGACTTCGGCCAGACGAACCAAGGTGGAGTAGGCTTTGTCAATCAAAGAGTTGTTAGAGATTCATTATCCGAGGTTTCCGCCTGTGAAATCGAAAATTATGTACATTCAAATTTTCATAACGTCTTCTTATCATAGTTTGATAAAACCATGCTGTTCATTACCATAAAAACAAGACATATAATGATTAAAGGCATGAGAATGAACATATTGAGTTGTAAAAGGTTTCGGCTACTTATTAACATCATTATCATAATGCCGCACAAACCTATATTTTCTTTGTTGTATTTTTTGAAGTGTTGAACTATGAGTCTGTATAAAAGCAAAGCAAGAAAATAGCCGATTACTGTTAAAGCAAATACTTTCAAGTTTGATCACTCCTAACAAGTTCAGGCGGAAATTTATAATAAAAATTGTATAATCTCCGCTTTGGATTTTCAACTGTATCTGCCGAATCTTTAAGTACCTCTTTATCTTCTTTTTAGCATTCCTCACTGAAAGAGTATATAGTTTTTGTGATGAACCTAACTTCTGTAGACCCCTTCTACTTGACGATCCTAGTTGAAATCGGCGATGCGAGTTTCAATAGTTCTACCCGATTTTTGGCCCCTTCACCCCAACATGTCCTTCATAGATTTTAACTTAAAAAATAGCAAACAAGCCGCATCTCCGGTATCGTGCAATTGTCGAGAACCCAACGAGGAGGAAACCGACTTGTTCTTTAGCATCAATGAATAAATTCGAATCGGCCATGGATATTCGCCGGAAGTCAATTCACAAAAAAACCCTCAACGCTTAGAGCGCCAAGGGTTTGAGGTTCTAGTAGAGAGTCATGTACTGATCGCGTTCCCACTGGTGGACCTGCGTGCGGTACATATCCCATTCGATTTCCTTCAGTTCGTAGAAGTGGGTCAGAGCGTGTTCGCCCATAGCCTGTACCACGACTTCGTCGCGGATCAGCTCGTTGAGCGCTTCCTTCAGGTCGGCCGGAAGGCTCGGAATTCCTTCTTCAATCCGCTCCTCTTCGGACATTACATAGATGTTGCGGTCGATCGGAGCCGGCAGCGTAAGCTGTCTGCGAATTCCGTCCAGACCCGACTTCAACATCACAGCCAATGCCAGGTAAGGGTTCGCGGCCGGGTCCGGGTTGCGGACTTCGATACGCGTACTCATTCCACGCGATGCCGGGATCCGGATCATCGGGCTGCGATTGCTGGCGGACCAAGCCACGTAACAAGGCGCTTCATAGCCCGGTACGAGACGTTTATACGAGTTGACGGTCGGGTTGGTGATCGCCGCAAATGCGCGCGCATGCTTGAGGATACCGGCCATATAGTAACGGGCCGTCTCGCTCAGACCTAGCGTATCGCTTTCGTCATAGAACGCATTTTCACCGCCGCGGAACAGCGACTGGTGACAGTGCATACCCGAACCGTTCATGCCAAACAAAGGTTTGGGCATAAAGGTCGCATGAAGACCGTGCTGACGCGCGATCGTCTTGACGACCAGCTTGAACGTCTGGATCTGGTCGGCCGCTTTGAGCGCGTTCTCGTACTTGAAATCGATCTCGTGCTGTCCCGGAGCCACTTCGTGGTGGGAAGCTTCGATCTCGAAGCCCATTTCTTCCAGCGTGATGACGATCTCGCGGCGGCAGTTCTCGCCAAGATCCATAGGCGCCAAGTCGAAGTAACCGCCCTGGTCGTTCAATTCGTCGGTCGGATTGCCGTTCTCGTCCGTGCGGAACAGGAAGAATTCAGGCTCGGGTCCTACATTCATCGCGCTGAAGCCCATTTCTTCGGCTTCTTCCAACGCACGGCGCAGTACCGCCCGCGGGTCGCCAGGGAACGGCTTGCCGGAAGGAAGGTAGATATCGCAGATCATGCGGGCAACGCGGTTTTCGGTTACCCAAGGGAATACGACCCAGGTATCAAGGTCCGGGTACAGATACATGTCCGATTCTTCGATCCGTACATAACCTTCGATGGAAGAGCCGTCAAACATCATTTTGTTGTCGAGCGCTTTTTCCAATTGGCTTACCGGAATCTCGACGTTTTTGATCGCGCCGAGCAAATCGGTAAATTGAAGGCGGATAAAGCGAACGTTCTCTTCCTTGGCAATACGCAGGATGTCCTCTTTTTTGTAACTCAAGATACCCTCTCCTCTTCTTCTCTTTTATTCCTTACAAGCTTAAGTATACGCACCTCGTGCGTCGAACGCACCTTTGCGGATACCGCTTCGGCGCACAAGATGCAGGTCGATCTTATTTTCTATTAAAGAATCGGGACAGTTCGCCCTGAATCAACGAGACTTGACCCGGTTTCTTGCCGGAAACCAACTGCTGCTTAAGCATACGGTGAAGCTGCGAATCGGAAAGCTCTTTGCGCTTTTCTTCGGTCGCCGCGTTCAGGACCGTCGCTTCTTCGGATTCTTTCGTAACCGGGTTCATCACCTGCTTGATACCGGCAATATTGACCCCTTTTTCGATCAGCGCTTTGATCTCGAGCAGCCGCTCGACATCGTTGAAAGAGAACAACCGCTGATTGCCGGATGTCCGCGCGGGAACGATCAGACTATGCTGTTCGTAGTAACGGATCTGCCGTGCGGACAGATCGGTAAGTTTCATTACGATCCCTATCGGGAACAAGGCCATATTTCTGCGAATATCATCGCCCATATCTTCATCAACCTTCCAATGTACTTTTCTTATTCTCTCTCTTATTGTACATATCCTGATAGGAAGCGTCAATGATGTGTTAGATTAACTCACAGTAAATTACGGTCAAAAAGTGTCTGGAGTGCATTTAGCACCCCGTACTTTACGTGGGAATAAGTCAAACCGCCCTGCAGGTAGCCAATGTAAGGTTCACGGATCGGAGCATCGGCCGACAATTCAAGGCTTCCTCCCTGAATAAACGTACCTGCCGCCATAATGACGGGGTGTTCGTATCCCGGCATATCCCAAGGCTCGGGAACGACGTGGCTGTCCACCGCCGCTGCCAACTGAACGCCCTGTACAAAAGCAATCAGCTGCTCCGGCCGATCGAATACGACTGCCTGGATCAGATCCGTTCTCGGCGCATCCCATGCCGGACTGCTGGCAAACCCCGCCAATTCAAACATGGCCGCCGCAAAAACGCTTCCTTTTACCGCTTGTCCCACAATGGTAGGCGCCATATACAGCCCCTGATAAATTCCGCGGGTCGTACCGAGCATCGCGCCGACTTCCGCTCCGATTCCCGGTGCCGTCAATCGATAAGCCGCCCGTTCGACCAAGTCTGCGCGGCCGCAGATATAACCGCCTGTTTCCGCCAAGCCGCCGCCGGGATTCTTGATCAGGGATCCGGCCATCAGATCGACGCCAACTTCGGTAGGTTCGAGCTTCTCCGTAAATTCGCCGTAACAATTATCCACGAATACAACGGCACCGGGACACATTTCTTTGACTTTACGTGTCATGTCGCCAATTTCCGCTACCGTAAAAGGCAGACGCCAAGCATATCCCCGCGAACGCTGGATTCCGACGACCTTGGTGTTCGGCGTAATCTGCCGGGCCACTTCGTCCCAGTCGACTCCTCCGTCGCCCAGCAGAGCCGCTTCCTTGTAGCCGATTCCGAAATCGGCAAGCGAACCTGTTCCGTCGCCTTTTTTGCCGATTACTTTATGCAGGGTATCGTAGGGAGCGCCCGTGATATACAGCAGTTCGTCGCCGGGACGCAGCACGCCGAACAGCGCCGTCGAAATGGTATGCGTACCCGAAGCGAAGTGAGGGCGTACCAGCGCCGCTTCGGCTCCAAACACTTTGGCATACAGCTCGTCGAGCACTTCGCGCCCCCGGTCGTTATAAGCGTAGCCCGTTGAAGGATTAAAATGATAATCGCTGACTTTGCATGCCCGGAAAGCTTCGATCACTTTCCACTGATTATGTTCCACAACTTCATCTATGCTGTCGAAGCGGGGACGAACCCGTGCTTCCGCTTCGTTTTTCCACTGCTCGATTCTTGTATCGAATGTTCTCATTTTTATATTCCGTCCTTCTGTTTCGCAAAAGTATCCGCCAACCGGACCTGCCCGACGCTGCCGTCACCGACCGTGTCAGACAGGAAGCTGACGCTTCCCATCATTAGTGCGTTATTCCTGTGTAAGATTGTCTCTTTACTATCTAACAGAATTTTGTCCCACGACAGACTTTCCCGCTTCGGAAGAAGCGGGAAAGTCGCGGAGCTTTTTTAAACTTTATATTCTTCGAGCAGGTACTCATACTTTTCCGACTCGCCTTTATGCAGTCTCACTTCGTACACTACGTCTTCTTCCTCGAACTCTTGGGACACTACTTCGCCCAATTTGTAGAGCTGGGCAGACAAGTCGCCGCGGGAAGCCGGAATGCGGTAGCTTACCGTGCCTCCGGTCAGTTCTTCCTGCAGACGATTCAGCAGCCTTTCCATATCCGATTCGCTGTAGGCGCTGATCCGCAGATTCGATTCGTCTTCCGGAAGCAGCTCCAGCTGCTCAGGCGCACAGAGATCTTTCTTGTTGTACAATCGGATCTGCGGCTTGCCTCCGGCTCCGAGTTCTTCCAGAATTCGGTCCACGACTCTCATCTGGTCATCCAGCATGGCCGCGGAAGCGTCTACAACATGCAGAACCAGATCGGCTTCGTTCACTTCTTCAAGCGTTGCCCGGAAAGCAGCGATCAGATTGTGCGGCAGATTCTGGATAAAACCGACCGTATCGGTCAAAATGATCTCGCGGCCGCCCGGCAGCTCCAGCATTCTCGACGTCGGATCGAGGGTAGCGAACAGCTGATTCTGCACATACACGTCGGCATTGGTCAGCTGACGCAGCAGCGTCGACTTGCCTGCGTTGGTATAACCGACCAGCGCGACTTGAACCGTTCCGCTTTTCTTGCGGCGCTGCCGCTGCAGTGTACGATGTTTCTCCACTTCGCCGATCTGGCGGCGCAGTTCGTCGATCCGTCCGCGGATATGCCGGCGATCCGTCTCGAGCTTCGTTTCGCCGGGGCCCCGCGAACCCAGTCCGCCGCCGAGTCTCGACAGGTTGCCTCCTTGTCCCGCCAGACGCGGCAGCAGATAGCTGAGCTGCGCCAATTCTACCTGGATAATGCCTTCGCGCGTTTTGGCACGCTGGGCGAAGATATCCAGAATCAGCTGGGTCCGGTCAATAATTTTCAAGTCCAGTTCTTGCTCCAGATTGCGAACCTGCGCTCCGGAGAGTTCCTGATCGAAAATAGCGGTATTGGCACCAAGTTCGTCCGCCAGCACTTTTAGTTCCTGAACCTTCCCTTTGCCGATAAACCATTTCGTGTCTTTCTTCTCTTTGTTCTGAGCAAGAGTCGTCAGCACTTGGACTCCTGCGGTTTCGGCGAGTGCGACCAACTCTTCCAGCGAATAAACCGGATCGATGCCCGAACGCTTCACTTCATCGGTGACGAGACTCACCAAAATGGCGCGCGAATTCTCTTCCGGAGTCGTATCGTATGTTGTTGTATTCTGCATGCTTTTGTTCTCCTTCTCTTCCTTAGGGTTTCGGACCTTTCATTATCGCCGTTCAGCTGTCGACTGGCAATGACGGCTTATCGAACAGCCATTTGGTAAAAGCAAGCATTTCGCGTCCGCGTGTCTGCCACAAATTCAAAGCCCGGGTCGGAGCAAGCGCAAACTGGGGATCTTCGTAACCCAAAAACTCCGCAATATCCAGAGCTCTTGCTCCATGGAAGCGATGGGTCACGATCGTGGCGTCCCGCATATCGTGCTCTTGCATAATCTTTTTGCTGAACAGCAGATTTTCGTAAGTGCTTGTCGCTTTGTTTTCCAGCAGAATTCGTTCTTTCGGTACACCGCGCTCTTCCAGATAGGCAGCCATGCCTTCCGCTTCGGTCAATCTCATCTGCGGATGATCGAGGCCCCCGCTGACGATCAGCACCGGATACTCCTCGCGCCGGTAGCCTTCGTAAGCGGCCTCCAGTCTTTCCTGGAGCGCCGGGCTCGGTTTGTTGTCCCAGAGGCTTGCTCCCAGCACAATGCCCACATCCGTTTGGTGGTTATGATCCAGGGTCATCCCCTGACCGATTCGGAGTTGAATATACAGCGTCCAGGAGGCAAACAGAAGGATACCGGCCAAAATCGCAAGAAGCAGGCGCTTCTTCCGACGGCTGCCGCGGCTTGATTGCCGCTTAAGCTCTTGCCCGGGTCCTTCTGCGCAAAAATCTCCCGCCCGCTCTAGGTTTCCCACGTTCACTGATTCCCCTTTCACCCGACACCGCGGCCAACGTTCAGACCTTCAGCGCCGAAGCCGGGAACAGCCGTCTGCGATGTTCGATCGAAAGCCGGAAATACGGAAAAGCATGGGCATCGATCATACGCAGCAGCCCGTGCGCCGTCTTGGTCGCCAACGCATAGTCCGCTTCCGTGATCACGCCGCGCCGAAGCGCGTCGTCCAATTCGTCTTCATCCAGCAGAAAGACGGTTCCGTCTCCCAACACCACGATGTCCAAATACAAGTCGTCGAACCAGGGCACTCCCTGATCCGTCACGCCCTGAGATTTGCAGATATCGATGTACCACTCCACGACTTCCCTTTTTTCGTTAAACATGGTGGTGACGATAAAGTGGGCATCCTTGGGAAAGTACTGCAGCCAAGAATAGCCTTTGTCGGCCACGCAAAACGTGAGTCCCCCATACGTTTTCATCAGCGGTTCCTTCAGCTTGAGCATGTTGTACAAGGTTACGTAGCCCGTAAAACGGCGGCTGTCGATATACCGGCACAAGAATCTCCGGTCGGTTACGCGCCGCCAGTTGGCTCTGTCAGCAAATTTACGTTTCATAGGGAACCGACCCTTTCCATTATTCCATTTGAATCAAGCTTATCACATTCTTGGGCCACTTCACAAAAGAACTGGCTTGCTCCTGCTGTACATTACCCGATTTAAGCAAAAAATGCGCAAAAAAGCTCCGGAAAGCCGTTTTCGGCTCCGGAGCCCGCTTGATTGGAATGTCCTGGAAGGGACAAAATGATGCCAACGCGCCGTTCTTTGCGTCCTATCCGACCTCTTTTAAGGCTGCGTCGTCGCGTCGCCCTGTGTTCCGTCCGTAACCTCACCGGTTCCCGGATCGGTCGTTTGGGCGTTAGGATCGGTCGGAGGTTCGGCTGTCGGATCGGGCTGCCCTTGATCGGCGGGAGCATCCGGAACGACGGTACCCGGAATTGGCTCGCTTTCCGTGCCGTCTTCGGGCGGTACCGCTGTTCCCGGATCGGTCGTTTGGCCGCCCTCACCGTTACTTCCGTCATTTCCGTCATTTCCGTCATTTCCGTTATTTCCGTTGTTTCCGTTGTTTCCGTTGTTTCCGTTGTTTCCGTTGTTACCATTATTCCCGTTATTTCCATTATCCGATTCGCCGCCGTTGTTTCCGTTCCCGTTTTGACCGTTGTCTTCCACGGGAGGAGGCACGGCTTCTTGATCTTCATCAACCGGCGGCGGCGTCTCTTCAATTTCCTCGGGCGGAACCGTCTCTTCCGGCACCACCTCTTCCGGATTGTCCTGAGCAGGTACGGTCAGACTGACCGTATTGGAAGCCGCGGACTCCACAACCGGTTCTTCACCCGCCCGATAGGCGGTAACCGCATAACTGTAAGTCAATCCGGCCAATGCTCCCGAATCTTCCGCCGAAGCGGACATCAGGCCGTCGGAGAGCATCGAAGGCTGGGCTTCGGACGACTCCTGGCGATACAGACGGTAGCGGACATTGTCTCCGGGTACCGGCTGCCAGGACAGAACGATTTTCTCGCCGCCCACATCGTAGGAAGCGACAAGCCCTGCCGGTGCGCCGACCGGCTCGGCAGGCGCCGGCGGTTCGGGTTCCGGCTCCTGGACGACCGGCTCTTGGGCCGGGGCATCCGGTGCTTTGAAGTCGGTAACCGGCGTTCCTTCAAGAGCCTGGCTCATAACCCGGGCGAACATCGAGGCGGCAAGGCCGCTGCTGTTCTTGAGCATATGCTCGGCATCCGGCTTGTCGTAGCCCATCCATACGGCTCCGGTCCATTCCGGCGTATACCCGACAAACCAGACATCGCGGTTGGCACTGTTGCCATCGATCCCGCTCTGCGTCGTACCCGTCTTCCCGGCCAGAGGACGACCGATATCGGCTTTTTTGCCTGTACCGTCGGTGATTACGCTCTGCATCATTCGCGTCATGTCGTAAGCGGTCTGCTCGCTCATGACCGACTTGGAGTCGTCGATTCGGCTGTAGATCTCGATCTCGTTCGAGTCTCGAATCGACTTGATTGCATACGCTCCGACATAATTGCCGCCGTTGGCGAACGAGTTGTACGCCTGCGCCATTTCGAGTGTATTGGTCCCGCTGCTGAGACCGCCGAGCGCAAGGCTCAGGTTATGGTCTTTCTCGGTCAGAGGAATACCGAGCGACTCCGCAAACTGGAAGCCGGTCTCGACGCCGATCTGATTCAGCAGCCATACGGCCGGAATATTGATCGACTCCGCCAACGCTTCTTTCATCGAAACGGATTGGCTGTACCCGTGCAGGTTCTTGGGACTGTACTTGCCGAAACTCTGCTGTTCGTTGCTCAGCCGCGAATCGACCGTAAACTGGCCCGATTCAAGCGCTGGCGCGTAAGACGCGATCGGCTTGAAAGCCGAACCCGGCTGCCTGCGGCTGTTTACGGCACGGTTGAAGTCGCCTTTGTGGTAATTGCGTGCGCCCAAGATGGCGACGATACTGCCGTTCTGGTTGTTCGTGATCGTCATGGATGCCTGTACCGGCTGATTGTCCGGACTTTGCTCGAACAACGAGTCGTCTTTGAACGCGTCTTCCAGACTTTGCTGGGCTTTGGCGTCCATAGTCGTATAGATTTTGTAGCCGCCGCGGTTCAGATCGTCCTCGGTCAACGCCGTGGCGTCTTCGGCTTCCTGCAGCACATAATCGATAAAAGCCTGATAATGCGTTTCTTTGGTTTCCGGCGGCGTATACTTGTAATCGACGGCCGCCGCTTTGTCTTTTTCCGCCTCCGTAATGTATCCCTGCTCATACATAAGCTGGAGCACCACAGCGCGGCGTTCTTTGGACTTGTCGGGATTGGCAATCGGATTGTACCGGGTCGGAGCTTTTGGCATAGCCGCGAGCGTCGCCATTTCCCACAGCTTCAGATCGTTCAGGTCGCTTTTGCCGAAGTAGCGTTGGGAAGCGGCCTTGATCCCGTAATATTGGCCCCCGAACGAAATCCGGTTGAGATACATCGCCAGGATTTCTTCTTTTTTGAACTCCCGTTCAAGTGCCAGGGCAATCGACACTTCCGTCGCTTTGCGGAAAAAGGTTTTGTCCGCCGACAGGAAGATATTTTTGGCCAGCTGCTGGGTAATCGTGCTGCCGCCTTCGACGGCGGAACGCGCGATAATATCCCGTACGGCTGCGCGTCCGATCGATCGCAGATCGACCCCGGAATGTTCGAAGAAGCGCTTGTCTTCCGTTGCGACAAAAGCATCCTGGAGAAGTTTCGGAATATCCGCGCTCTCCACTTCTTCTCCGCGCTGGATTTTGATCTCGCCGATCTGCACGCCCGTCCGGTCGTAGATGACCGTCGGTGCCTTGATATCGATCTTGTCTTTGTTTTCCGCAAGGATCTTCTCGCCGTTGATGGTAATGAACAGATAGCCGCCAAGTGCGCAGAGCACCGCCAGAGCAGCCGTGAAAAACAGAGTCCAAAACACGCGTTTTCCCGTAATTTTTTTCTTTTTCGGGGACGTTTTCTTTTTCGCAGCCGCCGGAGGTTTTTTGCCTCCGCCGTTCCCGCCGCTTCCGCTTCCTCCGGTCGTCCGGTTGGAGCGGCTCAGTTGTGGGTTAGGCATGATGGTTTGTGACACCCCTTTTGCTTTCTTTGCAGCCGTGAACGTTCTCCGCTGCTTTATTCGCTAATGAAAAGAACAACCCCTGAAGGTTGCTCCTATTCGCAAGCTATTGGTTTAAACGTAAGGATACACGAAAAGTTTCAAGAATGGCCATTACAGGTTTGTCATCCCTTCGTTACCGCTTGGGGCTTCGACAGATCCGCGCGGCGGCCAAAAAACCGGCACAGCCGGTTTAATTGGTTACTCTCCGGTTGTGCCTTCCTGCTGAGCCAAGGAAACGTTGCGCTGAGGCATAAACGTCGAAATGGCATGTTTGTATACCATCTGCTGGCGTCCGTCGCTGTCGATGACAATCGTGAAATTATCGAAGGCTTTGATCGTGCCCCGAATTTGAAATCCGTTGGTCAGGTAAACCGTGGCAGGGATATTCTCTTTGCGCAGTTGGTTCAGGAACGTGTCTTGAATATTAATGGATTTGTTCATAACCGGTACCCCCAATTGTCATTTTACTGTCATTTTTGTTTAAAAATCGGAGCCAAATCTTCCTGTGATTATACCATGAATCTTCTCGTAATTTGCAGAAAAGTTTTCCGTTTCGGAAACGTCGACCCAGTGGATGTCCTGCATATGCCGGAACCAGGAAAGCTGCCGCTTGGCAAAATGGCGGGTGTCTCTCTTCAGCCGATATACCGCTTCTTCCAGCGAGCAGGTGCCTTCCAGGTAAGGCCAGATCTCTTTGTAGCCCAGACCCTGCATCGAGACCATATCCGGGGTGTACCCCCGATCCCGCAGAGCTTGTACTTCTTCGATCAGCCCACTATCCATCATTTGGTCGATTCTCTCTTCAATACGGTTATATAGCATTTGACGGTCCATTGTCAAACCGATCAAACATAGGTCGTAAGGCGTGGTCTTTTTCTGCTTGGCCAAGCGTTCCGACAGGGTTTCTCCCGTCAGTTTGTGAATCTCCAGCGCACGGATAACCCGGCGCGTATCATTGGGATGCAGCCGCTCCGCCGAATTCGGGTCGATCGCCCGAAGGCGCGCGTGCAGCGCTTCGGTGCCGTCGGTTTCCGCGAAACGCGCCTGCTCCTGACGAAAGGCTTCGTCGGCTCCGCTCTCCGCGAATTCGTACCGGTAGCAGAACGATTCGATATAGAGGCCCGTACCGCCGACGATAAACGGAAGACGGCCGCGCTGAGCAATCTCCGGGATGAGCGCATCGCAGCGTTCCTGAAACTCGGACACGGAAAAAGGCTCGTCGGGCTCATGAATATCGATCAAGTGATGCGGAACGCCTTCCGTTTCGGAGTGCGAAATTTTGGCCGTACCGATATCCATTCCCCGGTACACCTGCATCGAATCGCCCGACAGGATCTCGCACGAAAAAGCTTTGGCCAGTTCGATACTGAGTTTGGTCTTGCCGACCGCCGTCGGTCCGATCAGAACGAGCAATTTGGGCTTTGCATGGGCCGGCTGTTGTTCGGTCAGACTTGTTTCAATCAATGGGAATCACTCCGTACGTAATTTTGGCATGGTTGCGGCCGTCAGACGAGAAGCCGAGCCGCTCCATTTCTCCGCTGCCTTTCTTTTCTTTCAGGACAACCGTTTTGCGGGCCACCCGAACCGCTTCGCGAATCGCTTCTTCGCTCAGCGGCCGGGCATCGGCAAACGCCCGCAGCGGCGAGATCGCCGACGAGTCGTACACCGGCTTGCGGAACATCGGATCGAAATAAACGATATCGAAACTGTTGTCGGGCAGCGAACGAAGGTAGGACAGGTGGTCGGCATGAATCACTTCCACGCGCCGCATGGCTGCAGTCACGGAAGGCTTCTCGACTTCGTAGCTGGCCAACCCTTCCCGCAGCAGCACGGAAAGCTCCGGCGACGCTTCCAGCGCGCAGACCCTGCCTTCGGGTCCGACGCGTACGGCAAATACCAGCGAATCGGTGCCGAGCCCGGCCGTACAGTCGAGTACGGAATCGCCCTCGACGGCGCGGGCGGCATCGATCATCGGATCGGGTTCGCCTTTGAGCAGCCGCTTGGCGCGCACATACCCCATGCTCGGATGATATTCCAGCACGGGCTGATCCGCGCGAAACAAACGGACTTTGCCCTGGGTTACAATCAGCACCGCGGACGCGCCGTATTTCGGAAATAGATTGGGAATCGAAGTTCGGCTGCGGGGCACCAAACGAATGCCCGACTGCTCGGCTATCTTCCGGGCCCGGTTCAATTCGGCCTCGGCAGGCGAATCGCCGGTCGTTACGATCATCATGAACAATGTTCTCCTTTGGAAAAACCGAGCGGCGGGCTTCGGGAAGACGCCGGTCGGTTCGGTTCTTTTTTGGGGCTTCGGGACAGCATACAATTCTGCCGGAAGACCGGGGCTTCGACGAAGCCGGACCTTCCCCCAATTGATTAAAAATCGCTCCCGGGTCATTTCCGAAACGGGTTGAAGCGTCCCGTTTCGGAAATCGGATTAAAGTCGCTTTGGGGATTGTTTGCGACGAAGCCGGACCTTCCCCCAATTGATTAAATCGCTCCCGGGTCATTTCCGAAACGGGTTGAAGCGTCCCGTTTCGGAAATCGGATTAAAGTCGCTTTGGGGATTGGGGGAAGGTCTTACATCACCCGTTTAAACAATTTCTCCAAATCGTAAGTCGAAAAAGAAACCACGATCGGTCTGCCGTGAGGGCAGGTATAAGGCTGTTTGCACTGGCCCAGGCGTTCGATCAAGGTCTGGGCCTGGATGTCGCTCAAGCGCTGATTGGCTTTGATGGAAGCTTTGCACGAGCAGAGCGTGGACGCTTTCTCGCGCAGTTTGGCCAGATCGATGGCGCGTTCGCTGAGAACCCACTCGGCCATTTCTTCGATAATGGACTGTTCGTCTCCGGCCGGGAACCAGTGGGGATAAGCCGTGACGCGGAACGTCTGGCCGCCGAACGGCTCCATATAGACGCCGGCCTGTTCAAACCAACCGATCCGGTCGCGAATCTTGGCGCTCTCGGCCGAAGTGAACTCGATGGTAATCGGGAGCAGCAGTTCCTGCGAAGCCGCTTCCGGCTGCCCGAACTTTTCGTAATAATACTCGTAATTGATCCGCTCATGCGCCGCATGCTGGTCGATCAGGAACAAGCCTTCGTCGTTTTGCGCGATCAGATACGTGCCGTGATGCTGCCCGATCAAAGTCATTTCCGGGAAAGCGGGTCGTTTCGGCGCCTCGCCCCGGGTATAGAGTTCGGCCGCGCGGGCCAGCGCGGCGTTCTGGCCAGCCGGCGCCGAGGGGCGGCTGCCTTGGGCGCCCGGCGCCGCCGGCCGGCCGGAACCGCCGGTAGCTTCGCGTCCTCCGGCGTAACCGCTGCTGCGGCCGCGCTCCCGCAGCTCCTGCGGGAGCGGATCGCGCCTGCCGCCTTCGGCCGGATAAGCGGAAGGCTGCCCGGCGTGCGCGGCAGCGGACGCTCCGGAGCGCGGCGCAGACTGCGCTCCGGGTTCCGCGGCGCGCGGCGCGGAGCGCGCGCCGGCCCGTTCTTCGGAAGCGGCCGCAGGCGCTTGCGGGGGCGAAGCCGGCTGCGCAGCGCCGGCCGGTGCGGCCGCAGGCTCGCCCGGCACGAAATCGTCGGCATCGTCCGACGGTTCGGCCCGGCCCGGCGCAGCCGCGCCGGGCGACAGAGCGGGCGGCGCGGCTGCACCTTGCGGCCGTTCCTCCGCAGCTTCACCGAGCAGCTCTTCCCGTTTCGGGAAATGGAACTGCTCCTGGACCATGCTGCTGCTTTTGCCGATCCGCTGGTTGATCGCTTTGGGAATCAGCACTTCGCGGGCCAATGCGGCGCGGATCGTATCCTGGACGAATTCGGTCAGCTCCGCTTCCTTGCTGAAGCGCACTTCAAGCTTGGCCGGATGCACGTTGACATCGACGAGCGAAGGATGCATCGCCAGACGCAGGACGACAAGCGGATGCCGGCCAACCGGCAGCAGCGTATGGTAGGCGCGCATGATCGCCTGGTTCAGCACATGGCTGCGGATATAGCGGCCGTTCACGACCGTCGTGATCGCGCTGCGGTTCGAACGGGTGAAGTCCGGCAGGCTGACGAATCCTCCGACGGAAAAGTCGAGATTCTCGCCTTCGAGCGGCAGCATCGCTTTGGCGCTTGTCGTCCCGTACACCGCCGCGATAACCTGGAGCAGGTCGCCGCCGCCCAGCGTCTGGAGCAGCGAGTTCCCGTTATGGCGCAGCGTGAACGCGACGTCCGGATTCGACAGCGCCATCCGGTACATATAATCGGAAATATGTCCCAGTTCCGTCTGCACCGTCTTCATGTATTTCAGGCGGGCAGGCGTGTTATAGAACAGTTCCCGTACGCGAAAATCCGTTCCTCGCGAAGCGGGGGCGTCTTCGTTGCTCTTGAGCGTACCGCCTTCGATAACAAGCCGGCGTCCCGCTCCGTCGTCGCCGCAGGCGGTCAGCACTTCGACTTTGGCGACCGAAGCGATACTCGGCAGCGCTTCGCCGCGAAATCCCAGGCTCGTGATTTGGAACAAATCGCGGCCGCCCGAAATTTTGCTGGTGGCATGCCGGTAAAAAGCCGTCTCGCAGTCGTCCGGTTCGATGCCCGAACCGTTGTCGGTCACCCGGATCGAAGACAGTCCGCCTTCTTCCGTCCATACGTCGACTTTGGTCGCCCCGGCGTCGATCGCGTTCTCGACCAACTCTTTGACGACCGAAGCCGGCCGTTCCACCACCTCGCCGGCCGCGATCTGGTTGGCGATATGTTCGTCCAGTACTTTGATTCTGGCCATATGATTTCTCCTTTCCCGTGCGATTGTCGACGGTTATCCCAGCCGCTGCGCTTCCAGTTTCAGTTCGTTCAGCATCTGCATCGCCTGCAGCGGCGTCAGATTCATCACGTCGATTTCCCGGACGCGCTGAAGCATTTTTTTGACTTTCGGATCTTCTTTTGCCGGAACCGGCACGGCCTGCGGCGTCCGTTCTTCTTCGCCGAAGATCGAGAGCTGCACTACGCCGTTATCCGGCATCTTCGCAGCGGACGGTTCTTCCGGCGACTCGGCAGCGGTCACAATCTGCGCCGGGCGCGTATCGGCAGCGGCCGCAAATTCCGCCGGAGCCTGTTCGCGCGCTTCTTCGGACATGCGATCGGCCGCCTGGTTCGCCGGCGGAGCATACAGGCGCTTGCCTTCCTGTTCAACGCCGCCCACGGTGACAACCGCAGCAGCCTGTTCGAAGCCCTGCAGCAGACCGTAAGCCCGGTCGATGATGCTGCCCGGAAGCCCCGCCAGACGGGCACAGTAAATGCCGTAACTCGTACTGGCCGCTCCCGCGACGAGTTTGCGCAGAAAGGCGACATTGTCGCCGCTCTCGCGTACCGCCATACAATAGTTGCGCAGACGCGGCAGACTTTCTTCCAGATGCGCGAGTTCGTGGAAATGGGTAGAGACAAGCGCTTTGCAGCCGATCGACTCGTGCACATGCTCGATCACCGCCTGGGCGATCGCCATGCCTTCGCTGGTGGAAGTTCCCCGCCCGAGTTCGTCGATGATAATCAGACTGTCTTTTGTCGCCTGCTCGGTCATGACCTGGATATCGGCCATCTCGACCATGAATGTACTTTGACCGCCGACCAGATCGTCCGCCGCTCCGATCCGTGTGAAGATACGGTCAAGCAGCGGCACATTCGCCCGGGATGCGGGAACGAAACAGCCGATCTGCGCCATGATCGAGATCAGGGCGACTTGGCGCATATACGTGCTCTTGCCGGCCATATTCGGTCCGGTAATCAGCATGATATTCGCGCCTTCCCGCGCCAGATCCGTGGCATTGGCCACAAACGAGCCGCCTTCCATCACCGCTTCGACAACCGGATGGCGTCCGTTCTCGACCGTCAGGTCGTAACCGTCGTGCAGCTGCGGACGAACGAACGACTTTTCCGCGCTCGCTTCCGCAAAAGCCTGATACACATCGATTTCGGCTACCCGCTCGGCCAGCGCTTTGAGCCGGGGAATCCTCTCCGCGACTTTCTCCCGCAGTTCCAGAAACAGTCCGTATTCGAGATCGGCCATTTTCTCTTCCGCTTCGAGAATCAGCGACTCTTTTTCTTTCAATTCGGGCGTGATGTAACGTTCGGCGTTGGCTAGGGTCTGTTTGCGTTCGTAACGGCCTTCCGGAAGTTGGTTCAAGTTGGCGCGCGTCACTTCGATATAGTAGCCGAATACTTTGTTGTACCCGACTTTGAGCGAACGGATACCGGTTACCCGGCGTTCTTCGGCTTCAAGTTCGGCGATCCAGCGCTTGCCGTTGACGCTCGCTTCGCGCAGCTGATCCAGATGCTCGTGATAGCCTTTGCGAATCAGTCCGCCGTCGCGCACGGATACCGGAGGTTCGTCGGTTACGGCCGCGGAGATCGCCTGCGCAAGTTCCGCGCATTCGTCCATCCGGTTAGCCGTTGTGCCAAGCGTCTGCGAACCGGAGTCCAGACAGATGCGTTTGAGATGGGGGATCTGCAGCAGCGAATCCCGCAGCGCGACCATATCGCGGCCGTTGGCGCTGCCGAAAGCGACCCGTCCGACAAGCCGTTCGAGATCGTAGATTTCGTTCAGGCCTTCCTGGATATCTCCCCGCAGGATCAGATCGCGGTGCAGCCGTTCGACCGCTTCCAGACGATCTTCGATCGAACCGCGCTGAAGCAGCGGCTTGTCGATCCAGCGGCGCAGCGTCCGGGCGCCCATCGACGTTTTGGTCCGGTCGAGCAGCCAGAGCAGCGAACCTTTTTTGGAGCGTTCGCGCACCGTTTCCGTCAATTCCAGATTGCGGCGGGTGAACGAATCCAGAATCATATAATGATTAGGCTCGTAGACCGAGATTTTCGTCAGCTGGCCCAGCGCTCTCTTCTGGGTTTCCGCCAGATAAGCGAACAAACGGGCGACACAGACGCGGCGCTCCGCGTCGAGACGGGCCCAGACGGCTTCGCCGAACTGTTCCCGCGCTCCTTCTTCCCGGCTCTTGTCCCAAGGCGTGCAGACCAGGCGCCGCTCCATCGGAGCGATCTGCGCGGAGAGCAGGTCCAGCAGCGCAGCGTCGCCGATCGCTTCGGACGGTTGGTAAACGCCCACTTCGCCTTTGATCCATTCTTCATTGTCCGGCGCGGACGTGACATGCAGATCGCCCGTCGACAGGTCGCAGGCCGCAATCGCCGTCATGCCGCCGCTGCTGGTTACGCAGACGAGGTAGTTGTTCGATTTTTCCCCGAGCGCCCGGCTTTCCATCAGCGTGCCCGGCGTCACGACGCGTACGATCTCGCGGCGCATCATTCCGCGCCCGGCCCCCGCTTCTTCCACCTGTTCGCAGATGGCGACTTTGTAGCCTTTTTCGATCAGACGCTGCACATACCCTTCGGCCGCATGATAAGGGACTCCGCACATCGGAGCCCGTTCTTCAAGCCCCGCGTTCCGTCCGGTCAGCGTAATCTCCAGTTCCCGCGAAGCGGTAATGGCATCGTCGAAAAATATTTCATAAAAGTCCCCAAGCCGGAAAAACAGGATCGCGTCCTTGGCTTCTTCCTTGATCTTGAGATACTGTTCCATCATCGGCGTTAACTTGGCCATGATTCCCCTCCGTCATCGTGCCTTCTTTTCTCTCCCTGATTATAACAGACTTCCGGCAAAAAGCGTGCGGATACGAACATACGTTCATTTTATCATCAAATCATTCACAAAAAAACAGCGCGAATTCCAACCCCATCCGGCTGCATGCGTCAAAAAGAGGTCGGTAGACGCACCGCCCTCTTCCTTGTGAACATTTTCGGACGCCCTAGTACGGACCCGCTTCATTCTCCGGCTTTTCACGTTACATGCGGCGCCTTGTCTTTTTTGGACATGCCCAAGTAGCGGTTGAGTTCCCGGCAGAGCTGCAAAATCGCCGAGCGCACCTCGAACTCTTCGCGGGTATCCGGCAGATTCATTTCTTTGAAACGCTCTTCCAGCTCCCGGAGCATCTCGGCGGCTCTGCCCGTATAATACTCGCTTTTGACATCGCGTTCCAACCGGTCGAACAATTCCGCCGTCAGCTCCGCCTGGGAGATCTGCCGGTAGACCTGCGAGACCAACTGCGCCATCGTCTGGATCGATTCCAACTGCTGCTTGCGCATGTAGAAATACACGCTCCAGAAATCGTCGGCTTTCATGACCTGATTTTCCAGGGAACGCCTTGCCAGCGCCAATCCTTCTTCCACTTTTTTGTCCGCTTCGATCAGTTCCCGGCCGTCCCATACATAGTCTGGATTGCGCAGGGTACGGGCAAATTGGGCGAAGATCCGCGAGAAACATTCGTCCGCTTCGCTGCGGATCTTCGACAGCTTTTCTTCCGGATTCGGCATATAGACCAGATTGACCAGCATTGCCGAACCCAGACCGATGACGAGAAGCTGGAGTTCCGTCCACAGCACCGGCCAGGAGATTTCCCCCGCGTTAAACACATGGAACACGACGACCGCATTGGTGACGATTCCGCCTTTGAACGAAGCTCTGACGATAACCGGAAAAGCGATCAGGATATAAAGCGGAATGACCCAGTAGTGAAAGCCGAGTCCCCCAAACAAGACACAGGCGACCGCCAATCCGACGATCGAAGCGAAAAAGCGGTCCACGACCGTTTTGATACTTCTTTTGATCGTCGTGTCGAGTCCCAGGATCGCCAGCAGTCCCGCCGAAGTCGCCGACGGAATCCCGACAAAGTGCGCAATCATCACCGCGGCAAAAGCCGCAAACGCCGTTTTGATCACGCGAAAGCCAAATAGGCCAGCCATTGAATCCCTTCCCTCGTTTTCAGAAACGTTCACTGAATTTTAGAAACTCCCATGCTCCTTACATTTCTCTCCGGGGACAAAAATCCCGCCGTTCCTCGGAGGAACCGGCAGGATTTCGATCGGTTCCGCGCGGAACCGGGGACAAGCAGCCGCAGCTGCCGCCCGCTCCCATGCGGAAACGAAGGTTACAATTTCAGATTATACAGGCTCGAGTACTTCCGTTCCAAATAATCCGCGAGATAATCGGGATTCAATTCTTCGCCGGTCACTTCGAAAATGATTTCGGACGGTTTTTTCGATTTGCCGAAGCGGTAAATCTTCTTTGTTAGCCATTCCTTGATCGGCAGCAGATTACCCTGCTCGATCAATTCGTCGAAATTGTCCATCTCTTGACGCAAAGTATGCATGATCTGCGCCGCGTACATATTGCCGAGCGAATAGGAAGCGAAGTAACCGAACGCGCCGCCCGACCAGTGGACATCCTGCAGCACGCCCTGCGAATGGTTCGGCGGCGTGATGCCCAGATAGCTTTCGTATTTCGCATTCCAGACTTCCGGCAGTTTTTTCACGTCGAGATCTTCATTGAAGAGCATCTTCTCGATCTCGTAGCGGATGATGATATGCAGATTGTAAGTCAGCTCGTCCGCTTCGATCCGGATCAGCGAATTCTCTACCCGGTTGGCGGCAAAATGGAACTGCTCCGGGGTCACGCCGATCAATTGATCCGGAAACTGCTTCTGCAGCTCGCCGAAATACCGCTGCCAGAACGGAAGGCTGCGCCCGATCATATTTTCCCAAAAACGAGACTGAGACTCGTGAATGCCCATCGATGTGCCCTGGGCAAGCGGCGTACCGGTCAGTTTCGGATCGATATTCTGTTCGTAGAGCGCATGGCCGCCTTCGTGCAGCGAACTGAACGCCGCGCTCAATACGTCGCGTTCGTGGTAGTGGGTCGTGATACGAACGTCGCCCGGGTTAAGCCCCGTCGCGAACGGATGCACGGTTTCGTCCAGGCGTCCGGCCTCGAAGTCGTAGCCCATTTCCTTGAGAATGAAATGGCTGAACGCTTTTTGCCCTTCTTTCGGATACGCGGCATCCAGGAACGGCAGCTCCGGACGGATATCCGAAGCCGCGATCGCTTCGGCCAACGGCACCAAGCGCCGCTTCAGCCGATCGAATACCGCATCCAGACGTTCGACCGTCATATCCGGTTCGTACATGTCGAGCAGGGTGTCGTAAGGCGTGTCTTTCGCCCCCCAGTACCCGATAAATTTGCGCAGCGTCGCCACGATTTCCGTCAGGAAAGGCTCGAACGAATCGAAATCGCCGCTGTCCTTGGCACCTTCCCATTTCGTTTCAGACTTGGAGGTAAGAATCGTATAGGCCGTAAATTCGCTTTCCGGAATTTTGCGGTTCTGATCGTAACTTTTTTTGACCGTCTCTACGAGTCGGCGATCCACATCGTCAAGCTGCGCCGAATGCTCTTCCTGCGTAAACAGATCGAGATATGTACCCATTTCGTCCGACGTTTCCAGCTTGAAGGCTTCGGTCGACAGCAGGCCGATCGTCTCCGCCCGCGTTTCCGCGCCTTTGCTTGGAGCTCCCGTACGAAGATCCCAATACATCAGGGCAACGGCTTCGTTGTAACTTCCGATTTTGGCCACCAATTTGCGAAATCCGTTCCATTGTTCCTGCAGCTGCTCATTCATTAGGATCGTTCACCTCGTTTGTTTGATCGTTCCATAAATATAGTAAATATCAGGGCTTCCCTATTGATCATACTTTTTGAAGAACACAGAATCAATATGGACGAATACTTTTCGGGCCGCTCCTTTTTGCATCGAAACACGCTTTTGAAACGCTTACGCGATTTTTCGCCAAAATTCGGGCTTGAATTCTGGACGTTTCTTTATGTAAAATTCGTGATAACGCCCGAGGGCGAAAAAGGAGGCGCGGACTTTGAACCAGATTACGGAAATTTTGGACCATAACAAAGCATTCGTCGAAAACAAAGACTACGAGGCATTTATCAGCGGCAAGTTCCCGGAGAAAAAAGTCGTCGTGCTGACCTGCATGGATACCCGGCTGACCGAGCTCCTCCCCCGTGCCATGAACATGCGCAACGGAGACGCCAAGATCCTCAAGACGGCAGGCGCCGTCATTTCTTCGCCGTTCGGCAGTATCATGCGCAGCATCCTCGTTGCCCTGTACGAACTGCAGGCGGAAGAAGTGATCGTAGTCGGTCATCACGAATGCGGCATGGCTTCGCTTAACGCCGACCATATCATGGGTCAAATGCTCGATCGCGGCGTGTCGCAGGAAGTGCTCGATACGCTCGAACACTCCGGCGTACAGCTCGGCCAATGGTTCAAAGGCGTGGAGAACGAGACGGAAGGCGTCATGCACAGCGTCAACATGATCTCCAACCATCCGCTGATGCCGGCAGGCATTCCGGTGCACGGCATGCTGATCGATCCGAAAACCGGGCTGCTCGAACTCATCGCGGACGGTTACGAAAAAATCAAAAAAGCGGACGGAAGCGGTCAGCCGACGGCTTAATGCCGCAAAGCCACCCTTCGGCCTTACGTACGTAATCCTTTGTACAACCCGGCGCGTTTTCTTCGGAAAACGCGCTTTTTGCCATGAACAGGATCCAGTCTTTCGTCCAAACGGAGCGTTCTTGCCGGTTGCCTCGGCCTCTTTTAATGTTGTACACTTGTGTGGAGGAATACGTTCGTCCCTTGGTGGGGCGCCTTGAATACAGAAAACGGGTGATTTATATGAATATACTTTCTTACGGCCTGCTTGCGCTGGTCTCGCGCACGGAAGCGTCGGGCTATGATTTGATGCTCAAGATCCAGCCTTTCTGGCAGGCGAAGCACAGCCAGATTTATCCGCTGCTCGGCAGTATGGAAGAACAGGGTCTGCTCAGCGCAAAATGGATTCAGCAGGCGGACAAACCGGACAAAAAGCTGTATTCCATTACGCCCGAAGGCACCCTCAAGCTGCACGAGTGGCTGTCGGAGCCGACGGCACCTCCGGTCATGCGCGACGAATTCAACCTGAAGTGTTTCTGCATCCACTTGGCCGAACCTTCCGAGGTACGCCGCATGTTCGCGGAACGCCGGAAATACCACGTCGATCGAATGAAGTACTACAAAGATATTCAGGTAGCCATTCCGGCCGAACACCGCCATCCCGGCCATATCGGATTCGAGGATTACATTCTGCTGCAAAAAGCCATTATGCGTACCCAGGCCAGCGTCGACTGGATCGATTGGGTCGAGCAGGAGTACGGGCAGTGGACCGCGCCGGTTTGATTGGCGCAGCCAATCAAACCTGTAAATAATCGTTAAAAATTGAAACAGTCTTACCGTTCCTCCGTATAAGATCAAACAAAGGCAAAGGGTCTTTACTCTTGCTTTTCGCTATTGATCTTATTAGGAGGAATTTTGGTTATTATGCACCGATCCAAGAAAATATTCTCCATAATCTTGTCTTTCCTGATTTTGTTCGCCGCTTCGGCGGTTGTGCCGGAACAAGCCGGTGCACGCCGCGGCGGATTCAGCACCGGTCAGCGAACGTACACCGGTACGCCGAACAAATCGCAAAATACCGACAGCGTTCATTCAGGCATGCGTTCGAACTCCAATCCTTATTCCCATAGCGGCTATACCCGCGCCCGTGCAAACCACCGCGGGATTTTTGGCGGAACCTTTTTCCGGGGCTTGTTCTTCGGCGGGGCCGCCGTTCGCGCGAACGGAATAGACGTTACTGAGCCATACCATACGCCATCGAGTCCTGGCTTGAGCGCTTCGAAATAAGGGGCGGCGCGGCCTTGACGAAAACCCGGTTCTCCTTGGAGAATCGGGTTTCTTTTTATGGCTTTTGCAGATGTTGCGGTACGTGTACAGACAGCCAATGCCTGGCGTGCGACAGTCCGTCTTATTTCGTCCTGCCTGTATCCAGTCCCCTGACTATCAGCCATACAGGAAATACGATCTCGAACACCGCGCCGGGGATGAACAAAAGCGCGCCCGGCTCCAAGCCGGCCAGCGAAAAACAGCTGCTGAGCGTCAACGCGATATAACCGATTATCCCTAACCCCGCCAGCAGCCGGGGGACGAGTCTCTCGCGATACAGCAGCCAGCAAAAAGCGAGACTTCCCAATCCGAGCGACAGCATAGCCAATTGAAAAGTCATGGTCTGCACCGCAGCCGCCAAATCGCCCACAGTCTGAGCAGCAGGCTGTAAAGCATTTTCGGCAGCGGAACCGCTCCAGTCCAGCAGGGCGAAGACCAGCCCGATCCCTATTGTCAGCAGAACCGCTTCGACGATTCTCGCCGACAGATAACCTACGGCCGTCGTTTCGCTGTATCGCTTCAGGATCGGAAACAGCAGTACGGATATGGCGATCACCGCTGCGGAATTGATCGTTTCCAGAAATAAACCGATCCGAATTTTTGAGGATTCCGAAGATAGATGCACCAAGAAATCGGACTGCCCGAGGGTACCGCCGATCCATCCGCTTCCTGTCAAATACGCCGCTGTCGCCACCAGAAACAATAAACCCGCCGCCTGTTCCTTTTTCCTGTCATTTGCCGTCTTCATCGTCCGCTCCCCTTCGCTTCTCGAATCGTGATCTCCGTCAGCATATCGGAAAGAGCGGAACAAGCCTAGACACTTAAGTGTGGATCAGTCGATCAAGCCGAGCTTTCTCGCCCGGGCAATCGCTTCGGTCCGGCGCTGGACCTGCAGCTTCCCAAAGATCCGCCGGTTATGCCCTTTCACCGTATCGAGTGCCAGAAACAGCCTGGCTCCGATCTCGGCGTTCGACAGACCGTCGGCGATTAGCCGCAGGATTTCGGTTTCCCGGAGAGTCAGCGGCTCGGGCGTCGGATACGCAAAGCCTTCGATTCGCCGGGCAGAGCGATACTCGAGAATCGACGTTCGGAACCGCGCAACTTTGGCAGAGCCGTCGGGCAGACGATGAAAGTGTACCTTCTTGTCCGCTTCCGACGCCATGGCTTCGGCTTCTTCCGTCTGCCCGCTATCCAACCAAACCCTCCCCGCCAGAAGCAGGGCTTCCAATTCCAGTTCCGGATTTCCGCTGCGCCGCGCCAGCTCCCGGCTTTTCCGAACATACTCCAGCGCTTTTTCCGGTTCTTTCCGTTTCCGGAAGATCCGGGCTCTCCCAAGGCAGGCTTCGTAGGCCGCTTGAAGAGGCAGCTCTCTCAGGTTGTCCAGTGCACGGCGGTAACAATCTTCCGCTTCATGCAGGCGGGCTTCTTCTTCGTACAATCTGCCGAGATCCGTATTCGCCATCGCCCCGATCAGGCTTCCGCCGAGTTTACGATCGAGGTTCAGAACCGCGGAATACGCCTTCTCCGCCTGCCCGTTATACCCAAGGAAACGGGATGCCGCACCAATCAGCCAGTACATGGTCATTCGAATCGGCATCATGCGGGTATCCAAATCCCGGATAGCCAGCTGCGACAGCCGAATGACCGCCTCCAATTCTTCGGTACGCCGCAAAGCGCGTCCGCCGTCCCCCACGATCCGCTCGATGAGCGCGGATGTCTTGTCTTCCGCTTCGCCGGCCTGCAGGATATCTTCGGCCGCTTCAAGCCGCCGATCGGCGGATCCGGCGTGCCCTGCGATGGCTACACCGACAGCCGCAGCCCGGGTAGCGGCAATCAGCCCTCTCAGATTCCGTGTCCGCGTATCCGATCCCCATTCTTCCATGAGCGCCTCCGCCGCTTGGAATTTCGATTCGATTTCCGTCGGTCTGCCCGCCAGCAGCAGAGCGGAACCGTACAAGACCCAGAGCGAAGGCCTCTCATCAAGCATGCTGGGCGGAAGAGACTCGAGCCAGCGAAGCACAGAACGCATTTCACCGAGAAGATGCAGCGGCATCCCTTCTCCTTCCGCAAGCTTCGCGGCAAGTTCGAACCGGCCCGATCCAACCGCGTAGGCGAAACTCTCACCGAGCAGCCCGCTGCCCGCGTACCAATCACTGGCGCGGGCATACCGCTCCGCTTCTTCGTCTTTTTCCCGCACTGAATCGGTAAGCCATCGCCATCTTCTGCGCAAAGCCTCGGCAAAAAGCGGATGATATCTGTACCAATGCCGTTCATCGTCCAGCGGCACGACAAACAGATGGGCGCGTTCGAGCAGCCGCAGCATCTTTTGGCCCGAAAGAGAAGCATCCAGCAGAACCGCATCGCAAAGCGAGCCGCAAAGACGTTCCAAAAACGAAGTCCGAAGCAGGAACCGCTGAACGGACTCGGGCTGTTTGTGCAGCACCTCTTCGATCAGATAATCCGTCAACCCGCTTCGGCTGCCGCCGAAATCCTGCAGCTGTTGACCGGATAACGGACGATCCCGAAGCGACGCAGCGGCAAACTGCAGTCCGGCTATCCATCCTTCGGTCCGCTCGGCCAGAGCGTAAAGCTCTTCGCGGCGAACGGATATTCCCGCCGCCTCGTTCAGAAAAGCGAATGTCTCGTCCGGTCCGAAGCGAAGTTCCGCCGTGCCGATATCGTTCACTTCGCCTTGAATGCGCAGCCGGGCAAGCGGAAGATCCGGCTCTTCTCGCGTCAGCAGAACCAAGCGGATGTGGGGCGGCAGATAATGGAGCAGGAACGAGATCAGACGGTGCACCGTCTCCGCACGAATCGTATGATAGTCGTCCAGCACCAAAACGCACGGATCGGCGGATTGATCCAAACCGGCGATCAGCACCGTTCCCGTCGTTTCGGGCGAAGGCGGCTGCGGCGATTCCAGCAGCCGCAGCGCTTCTCCCGAACGGCGCCCGGAGTGCCGGTCGACCGCTGCGGTGAAATACGTCAGGAACCGTGCGAAGTCGTTATCTCCTTCGTCCAGCGTGATCCAAGCGGCTGGGAGGCCGCAGGCGGCCAGCCACTGCGCAGCCAGTGTGGTTTTGCCGTATCCCGCCGGAGCGGCAATCACGGTCAGCTTCCGCCTGCTTCCGGCTTCCAGCAGCCCGATCAGATGCGGGCGATCCACCGTACCGGAAAGAATGCGAGGGACAAACAGCTTGGTCTCGATCAGCGGTGGGCGCATGGCGCACTCCTTTCCGATTCATTTTTGGGCAGCATGCCGCCGTTTCCGTACACGCTTCGTCTTCGGATCGTCCGTTCACCGGGGTTTAGCCCCGCAGAAAACGGACCATGAGCTTTTCGTCCAAATATCTCCCGTCTATCTTAAGCGCGTGTTTCTCTTCGCCGTAAGTCTCGAATCCGATCGATTCATACAAGGAAACGGCGGAAAGGTTCGTCGACGTGACGCTCAGATGCAGCTGTTCGATGTTATCCAGTTCCAGCGCTTTGCCGCAGACGGCGGCAAGAAGCGCACGGGCGGCTCCGCGCCTTCGAAGGCCTTCCGAGACATACACCGAGACGATCTGCGCGCGATGCCTCAGCTTATGGCGCATCGCGGGAACGAGAGTCGCCGAACCGCACAATTGGCCCTCCACAAAAACTCCGTATGTAAAAAATGCTCCCCCGGCGAAACGCTCTTCGTATTTGACCGGCGTGTCGCCGCACTCTTCCTCATAGCTCGAACCGAAAGCTTCCGGATGCAGACGAAGCGCTTCGAGGCGCAGATTCAAGTAATCTTCCGCATCGCCGGGATGCAGCAGTCGAATTTCCATAGGTCTATGCCCTCCTTATCGGTCTTTTCTGTTCGGTTGGCTGTTCACCCGAATTTTAACACGGCAAAGACCGCCTCTCCAGCAAAAAGGAAAGGCGGTGCGCCGAAATATTCCGCTGCCGGTCGCCGGCTTCAAGCTCCTCCGATACTTCGTCGCAGGCCTGCAGCCAATCCCGCCGCTTCAAGCGCCTGGGCCGCGATCTTGGCCACCGCTTCCGCGCCGGTCTCGTTCAAATGCGTATCGTCGGCGATTCCGTCCGGATAGTTGTCATGCTCGCCCGGAAGAAGCTGCGCAAACCAGCTTCTCGAACGCTGCGGCCCCATTTCCTTGAATATCGAAGCGCTGCGGCCCGTCAGGTCGATCAGCGGCACCCGTTCGCGCTGCGCCAGCGCTTCCATCGCCCGCGGATAATCGCCGTGCGTCGGCGTCAGCAGCCCGTCGGCATCGAAATAACGGCGGGAGATCGGCGTAATCAGTACCGGCTGCGCTCCCCGCTCCCTTGCTCCGTCGAGATATTGCTTCAGCGTGTCGGCATAGGTACTCCACGGACTCGTATGCCGGTCGGGATCATCCTTCTCGTCGTTGTGTCCGAACTGGATCAGCAGCACATCCCCTTCGCCGATGGCTTCCAGAATCCGCTCCAGCCTTCCTTCTCCGATAAAGCTTTTGCTGCTGCGCCCGCATATCGCTTCGTTGACCACCCGCACTTCTTTGTCCAAAAACAAATCGAGCTTTGCGCCCCAGCCCTGCATCGGCAGTCTTTCGGGCGGATACTCCGCCATTGTCGAATCGCCCGCCAAATAAAAGGTTTTGCCCATGTCCGCAGCCCTACTTCCGTATAATGGAATCTTTCCTTTCTGCAAGGCTATCCCACCATTTGCATGCTGACTCCGCTTTTCGCACCTTTTTGACAGGAACCCCGCTTTTTTTGCTAAAATAGTCCCATAATATGAAAGCGTATTCTTCCTACGCGCCGAAAGGAGCTTCCCATGCAGCTTCAGCAGCTTCCCGACCTGATGCGTTACGGCGAACCGCACGACCTTGTTCGGGCCGAGTTCGACCGCCGCATCGGACACTTCTCCATGCTGCAGAACCATTACCATGCCGGCTGTGAGCTGTATTACCTGTTCAGCGGCGAGCGCAACTATTTTGTCAAAGACAGCGCCTACCGGGTCTCCGCGGGCGATCTTGTCCTGATCGATTCCAACGCCGTACACAAAAGTACCGATTCCGGAATTCCCGATCACGAGCGGGTAGTGCTGTATTTTTCGCCCGCTTATTTCGACGAATATCCGCCGGAAGAACGGGAGCTGCTGCGGACGCCTTTTACCCGCGGGGATGCGCTCGTTTCGCTCAATTTACAGGAAAAGCTGCGCGCCGAGGAACTGCTGCTGTCGCTGCTGCGAGAGCTGCATGAACGTCCGGCCGGCTATCGCCTGCATATTCGCCATATGGCGGGGGAACTGCTGCTGCTCGCCGCCCGGGCTTCAGGCAGAAGCGACACCCTTCCCCGCCCCGAGCCGACGCCCGTCCGGCGCAAAGTCGCGGAAATCGTACGTCATATCAACCGGCATTTCGCAGAACCGCTGGAGCTGGACGAATTGGCGCGGCGCTTCTATATCAGCCGCAGCCACTTGAGCCGGACGTTCAAAGAAGTCACGGGATTCGGATTCGCGGAATACGTCAATCTGACCCGGATCCGGGAAGCCCAGCGCCTGCTGCGGGAGACCCGGCACAGTGTGACGCTCGTCTCCGAACTTGCCGGCTTCGACAACTTTTCGCATTTCGGCAAAATGTTCAAACGCCTGTCGGGCGTCTCGCCGCGCGAATATCGGAATATGGAGCGGACAGCGGGCGGAGCGGACTGACGACCTGCCGACTCCTGTTCGTGTACGAAAAAGAAGCCGGGCGGAAATTTCTTCCGCCCGGCTTCTTGCCGAACTTCCCGCCCCGCTCCATCTTCTCTGCGTATTGCCGAAGACTATTTTCCGATGAAGCGCCGGCTCGGTCCTCAGTGCTGCACATTCACGCGCAGCGTGATGATCTCGTACGGTTTGAACAGCTGCCGTCTGTGCGCGCCAAGGCTCTCCGGCTCGCCTTCGATCGAGCGTTCCAGCAGATCGCATACCCGCCACGAAGAAACGGGATAATCGCTGGAAATATTGACCTGAATCCGGCGTCCCATGTATTCGTGCAGCCGCACGATAAATCCGCCGCCGTCTTCGGCACGCTTGATCGCATCGATTGCGATTCCCGCCGTATCCGTCCGGATCAGCGAGCGGCCTGCTCCGGCGGTATACGCTCCGCGGACCGCTCTCGGCGGATCGTTCAGCGACCATGCTTCTTCCGCCGTGCGGCCTTCCGCCCAATCGCCGGCATGCGGCAGCAGAGCATAGGTGAACACATGTTCACCCTGATCGGCGCTCCAGTCCGGATCGGTCGCCGACTTGATCAAGGTCAGCCGGATCGTGTGGTCTTTGATATCGTAGCCGTATTTGCAGTCGTTCAGCAGGCTCACGCCGTAATCCCGCTCCGACAAATCCGCCCATTGATGGCCGACACTCTCGAAGCGCGCGTAGTCCCAACTTGTATTCCAGTGCGTCGGCCGTTTGACGTTGCCGAACTGGATATCGTAAGTCGCTTCGGTCGCACGGATCGCAGCCGGGAATGACACCTTGAGCAGTTGATGCTGTTCCCGCCAGTCTACCGTCGTCTCGAAATCGATCTGCCGCCGGCTCGCGTAAACCTTCATGTCCTGGGTGACGGAAGAGTCCATATAACGCCAGACCGTGCGCAGCACGGCCGCAAGCGGCCCGGTGCGGATCCACTCCATCGAGATTACATCCGTGATTTCGCGCTTTTTTTGCATATCGTCCAGATCGATATTCCAGGCGTCGTATTCCAGCGGTTTGTCTTCGAACACCTGCATCACGTTGCCGCATTCGCCGTCGAAGAGCACTTCGCGCTGCGCTTCCCGGTCGAAGATACGGCTGAGCTGCCCCGCTTCGTTCCATTCCAGCACATAGAAAGGCGTCGTCAACCGTGCTTCTTCCCGGGCGAAAGGTTCTTCTTGCCCGGCTTGATTTGCAGCAGCCGAGGCGTAAATGACCGTGCTCCCCATGGGCGGCAGCGACGGCACTTCGACGAGCCATTCGCCGCCTTCCATAGGCTGGGCGCGCAGACCGCGGCCCTGCGCATCCGTCCAGGAGCGGTTGGCGGCGTCTTCGCAGCGCACGTCCACCAAGCCGGTCCGTTCGAAGAAAGCGCCGCTGAACACGGTATAGGCCGTTTCCCCGGCAGACGGTTCGGCATTAGTCTCCCGGAGTTCGCCGGAGGCCGCGGTCGCGGGATCCAGCGCGGCGACAACCGGCGTATTCGAAGGGTGCGCAGCGGCCTGTTCCGCCGCGGAATCCTGCGTTAACTGCCGCGCCGCAAGCTCCACCAGAGTTCCGCCGATCCGCTCCGCTTGTTCGTATTCGACGCGCGAATCTTCGTACACTTCCCGGATCGCCGAGCCCGGAATGATATCGTGGAACTGGTTGCGCAGCAGGATTTGCCAGCCTTCCAGCAGCTCCGCCGCCGGATAACTCCCGAAATCTCCCTGCTCCGCCGCCAGCAGCACATGCAGCCATTCGGCTTCCCGGTAGGTCATTTCCAGCTTCCGGTTCATCCGCTTGTTGTGCGCCTGACTCGTATACGTCCCCCGATGCGTCTCCAAGTACAGTTCGCCGTCCCAGGTGTGCACGTATTCGCCGGTGGTCCGGATCGTCTCGTTCAAGCGCTCGAAATAGTCGTCCGCGCGGCCCGGCTTGACGCTCGGAATACCCGGCAGCGTATCCAAGCGCCGGCGCATTTCCAGCATGTCGCGGTTGACGCCCCCTCCTCCGTCGCCGTAGCCGTACGCCAGCAGCAGTTCGGTATTGAGATTTTTGTCCCGGTACAAATCCCAGATCCCCTGCACGGAAAAAGCTTCGATCACCCCGTTGTACGTAACGCCCTGGGACAAAGGTTTGGCGCGCGTCGTGATAAAATGGGTCAGCACTTCGCTGCCGTCGATCCCCCGCCAGTAGAACGTATCGTGCGGCATCTTGTTGTAGCGGTTCCATCCGAGCTTTGTCGTCATGAACGTCCCGATCCCGGATTTGCGCAGAATCTGCGGCAGCGCCCAGCTGTAACCGAACACGTCGGGCAGCCACAGATGCTTGCACTCCACGCCGAATTCATCCCGGAAAAACTGTGTGCCGTACAGAATCTGACGTACCAGCGACTCGCCGCTCGTCAGATTGCAGTCGGCTTCCAGCCACATCGCGCCGCCCGCCTCCCAGCGTCCTTCGCGGACCCGCTCGGCGATTTGTTCGTACAGCTCCGGGTAATCCTGCTTCATGTAGGCGTACAGCTGGGGCTGGGTTTGCAAAAAGACGTACTCCGGAAATTGGCGCATCAGACGCAGCACGGTCGAGAAAGAACGCGCCGCTTTTTCCCGGGTGTGGGTCAGCCGCCATAACCAGGCCACATCGATATGCGTATGTCCCACCGCCGTGACCGTGACCGGATGTTCCGCGCTGCGGATGCCGGATAAGCGGCTCTGCAGTTCCCGGCCCGCCGCCTCTACGCTGTCGTAAAAACCGGCACTCCCCGGTTTGGACCAGTCGATCGCGCCAAACGCGCGGTTGAGTGCAGACAGCAGCTCCGGCTTCAGCGCGTTATTCTCCGGCAGTTCCCGGCAGACGCCAAGCACGGCTCGCGCCCTGTAATACAAATCGTCCGCCGCTTCGTCGAGCCATGTCAGCCTCGCCGCACGGATCACATGCTCCTGAGGGGTAGGCAGGCCGCCGCCTTCAAGTCCCGACCAGAGCCGGAAAGACAGCTCGAGTGTCCGGCCGATTGTATCCGCTTCCAAAAAAACTTCCAAATGATTCGAATCTACGCCCTGATACGGATGCCCGTCCACGAACAACAGCGATTCGAAGCCGCTGTTGTAGAAATCGCCCGTGCGGCCGAAATCGAACAAACCGACAATGCGGCGGCCGCTCCATTCGGCCGGAATCTCTACGCGGCGCTGCAGCCAGATATAGCGATCCCGCCCGCTCCAGCGGTCGCCGATCGCATACGTCCGCCCTTCGCGGAACGAGACCGGCGGATAAGCGCCATTGGCTCCTTCTTCATCTTCGATCCCGGCCCATTCGCCGAGTTCGATCGGCTCCCTGTATCGGTAAGCTTCCAGCTCCTGAATGCGTGCAGCCAGTTTTTCTTCGGTTGAAAACATCTCATCGCTCCCTGTATAACACGTGTTATGTGACCAAGAAATGGGCGGCTTCCGAAGAATGCCGCCTTGAATTCTGAAGCTGCCGACCAAACCATCTACTCTCAATTCTGTCCGCCAAAGCTCCGGCCGATCTTCTGCGGACTGCGCCGCCCGATATTCGTCCCCCCGCATGGGCGAACGGAATTACGCGCTCTCGCCCGGCTTCAGCAGGGCGGGCAGCCGCAGCTTGGAAGGCGATCCGCTCTCGCCCTGCGCCTGCCTCAGCACGCCGGCGACCGCCGCTTCGCCCATTGCCGCATAAGGAATCTCCACGCAGCTGAGCGTCGGCACGCTCAATACGTCGCCTTGAATCGTATTGTCGGCGGCCATCACGCGCAGATCGCCGCCGACGGTCAATCCGCAGGTTCGCGCGGCGCGGTACAGATCGGGAACCGCACTGGACCAATTCACCAGAACCGGCGGAGCCTGCTTGCGCCCGCTGCGCCGTTGGCACCAGCCGGTCCAGTCTACCCGGTCGGCCTGCTGCAGATGGCGCGACACGGCCGGCTGCAAACCGTGCCTCCGGCACCAGTCTTCATAGCCCTGCCTGCGCTGCCGCTCCGCTTCGTTGATTCGGCCGCCGTGCGAAGCGCTGAATACTTCCGCGTACTCCGGAGCGGAGACGGACCGGGGAGACTTCGCCCGCAAATAGTCGAGCGCCGTCTCTATACTGCCCCGGTAATCGGCATGCACGGAATGAATATTTTCCGTCTCGGCATATCCTTCCACCGATACGTAAGGCACGCCGATCGCGCGGATCCGCTCCGCCCACTCCGGATCTGCATAACTGGTATCGTCAAGCGTCACAATTCCGTCAATTCTGCGCTGATGGTAAAGTTCCAGCAGTTCGGCGCGCGCTTCGCCGGGCTTTCCCCGCCCCGGCGAGCTGAGCAGCAGATGGTAGCCCTGCGCTTCCCCCGCCCGCTGCATGCCTTCCAGCAGCCGCATAAACAGCGGATGGCCCGTATCGCCGAATGCGGCAAGCGTCATGCTGCGGCCCGTCTTCATTCCGCGCGCGCGCGCGTCCACATGGTAATCCAACTGGCGAATCGCTTCCAGCACCTTTTCGCGCGTCTGCTCGCCCACGCCGATTCCCGGCGTCCCGTTCAGTACGGCCGAGACCACGCTGCGCGAGACGCCGGCCAGACGCGCCACATCCTGACTGGTCGTTCTTTTGGAATTTGTCGATTTGGGAGTCATCATAGCACCTCGCACCCAATATAACACGTGTTATAGCGGCTGTACAGACAGAAATACGTCTCAAAAAACCGGCTTTTCGCACTCTTCTCCGCGTTGACAACCCCCGCCGACGGCTTTATGATGAAAACGTTAACATTTAAAGGCGGGAGATCAAACCATGATTACGATCAAAGACATTGCGCGGGCGGCCGGAGTCTCCCATACGACCGTTTCCCGCGCGCTGAACGGAAGTTCGCTCATCAAGCCGGGAACGCGGGAGCGGATCGAGAAGATCGCTTCGGATATGAATTACGTGCCCAACTACAGCGCCAAAAATCTCGTCACGCGCAAATCCAACACGATCGGGCTGTTTTTCTCCAGTATCGAGCAGGGCACTTCGTCCAGCTTCCTCGCGGAGGCGCTCAAAGGCATCCGGCGGGAACTGGACAAAAACTACATGCTGACGGTCAGCGGCATCGACGATCCCGGCAGTCTGGGCAGCGTCAATCCCCGCCGTTACGACGGGATCCTGGTCATGAGCCAGAGCGAACTCGACAACGGATTCATTTACCATGTGCGGGCTTCGGGGATCCCTCTGGTCGTGCTCAACCGTCAGTTGGACGATCCGTCGATTCCGAATGTCGCCTCCGATGACCGGGTCGGCGGAAGAGCCGCGGCCGACCATGCCTGCGAACAGGGACACCGGCGGATCGCCATCATCGAAGGAAAGCCGGGCTTCAAGTCTTCGTCCGAACGCCGCTCCGGCTATATGGACGGATTGATCGCGCACGGGCTGTCTCCGAACCCGAATTATTTCGTCCAGGGCGACTACAGTATCGAGAGCGGATATAGCGCGATGAACCGCCTGCTCGATCTGCCGCAGCGTCCAACCGCCGTCTTCTGCGGCAACGATGACATGGCGATCGGCGCCATGAATGCCTGCTTCGACCGCGGCGTGAGTATTCCCGGCGACATATCGCTGATCGGCTTCGACGATATGGTGTTCGCGCGGTATACGAATCCCCCGCTGACGACCATTCGCAAATCCGTGGCGGAGATTGCCGAGGAAGGCACGAAGCTGCTGCTGCGGCATATGGAGCACCCGGATCTGAAGCCGGTTCAGCATCTGCTCGGCAGCCGGTTGGTCCGGCGGCGTTCCGTCGCCGAACCGGCGGACACCGGCGGGAGCTGATTCCGTTTCGGCGCCGGATTCGCCGGCGCAGCCGGAATCGGCGTTTTTTCATCCCGAAATGTTCACGTGTGCAAAAATGACTCCAAAGGAGCAAAAAAGATGACAAGTTTCCCCGGATTGTCGCGCAGTATCCGAACAGACCTGACCGTTTTCCCCGAAAAAGCAATCCAGTTCGGCGGCGGAAATTTCATGCGTGCCTTCTTCAACTGGCAGATGCAGCAGATGAACGATCGCGGACTGTTCGGCGGGAGCGCCGTTTTGGTTCAGCCGATCTCGAAAGAGACGAACTTCGCATTCGCCCGGCAGGATTATCTGTTCACCGTGCTGCTGAACGGAATCGAACAGGGGCAGCCGGTCGATTCCGCCGAAGTCGTCTCCAGCATTAGCCGTCTGGTCAATCCTTATACGGATTATGCCGATTATCTGGCGCTTGCGGACGACCGGCAGCTGAGTCTGATTGTCTCCAACACCACCGAAGCGGGAATCGTGTATCGGCCGGAGGATCGGTACGAAGACGAGCCGCCCGCAGGCTTTCCCGGCAAGCTGACCGCCCTGCTGTACCGGCGATTTTCGCTGGGCGGACCCGGTTTCACCGTGATTCCCTGCGAGCTGATCGACCGCAACGGCGAGAAACTGCTGGAAATTGTGAAGAAGCATGCGGATGATTGGAGTCTCGGCGAAGACTTCAAGAAGTGGCTGGATACGGACAATACGTTCTGCTGCAGTCTGGTCGACCGGATTGTGCCGGGTTTCCCCCGCGGCCGGGAACAGGAACTGCAGCAGCGGCTCGGTTATCGGGACGATCTGGCGGTAACCGCGGAACCGTATCTGCTCTGGGTGATCGAAGGACCCGATTCTATTCGCGAACAGCTGCCTTTCGAACAAGCCGGCTTGAACGTTATCGTAACCGAAGATATGACGCCGTACCGCGAGCGCAAAGTGCATCTGCTGAACGGTCCGCATACGGCCATGGTGCCCCTGGGTCTGCTGGCCGGACTGGAAACGGTCGAAGACGTGATGAACGACGAAGCTTTCTCCGGTTACGTCCGCTCCTTGATCGAACACGAACTGATTCCTATGCTCGATCTGCCGCTCGAGCAGCTTCGCTCCTACGCGGAAGCCGTGCAGGAACGCTTCCGCAATCCTTCGATCCGGCACGAGCTGCGTTCGATCTCGCTGAACAGCGTATCGAAATTCAGATCGCGCCTGCTGCCGATTCTGCTTCGCTTCGTTCGGGAACGCCGCGAACTGCCGCATGGCATCGTACTCGCTTTGTCCGCCCTGCTCTACGGCTACAAGGGCGACCGGGCCGTACGCCAGGATGAAGCTTCCGTACTCGCTATTTTCGACCGTGCCCCATCCGATCCGGCAGACTTCGTTCCGGTGATCTTGGGCGACACTTCCCTCTGGGGACTCGACTTGAACGAACTGGACGGTCTCGCTGCCGCGGTGCAGAACCGGCTGCGGGAGTTGGAAACTTCAGCCCCCCGCGAACTGCTGCACCGACTCGTAAAAGGAGGAACAACGACATGCGAACTTTGATGAAAATGAATGCGCGCGACAACGTGGCTGTCGCTCTTCGCCCGCTGAACGGCGGCGAGCCGCTTGAAGCCGAAGGCCTGAAGCTCGAAACGCTGCGCGAAGTACCTCAGGGACACAAGATCGCGACGGCTCCGATTGCCCGGGGTGAAGTCGTCATGAAATACGGCGCGCCGATCGGCTACGCGGTCGAAGATATCGCAGCCGGCGAATGGGTCCATCTTCATAATATCCGGACCACGCTTGCCGGCGAAGAAGAATACGAATATGTTCCGGACATGCATCCCGTCCTCTACCCCTCCCGCGGGTTGACCTTCGACGGTTACCGCCGCGGCAGCGGCAAGGTCGGCATCCGCAACGATCTGTTCCTTGTGCCTACGGTCGGATGCGTCAACGGCATCGCCGAACAGATCGTCGCGGAGTTCAAGCTTCTTCATCCCGATCTCGGCGCGTTCGACAATGTAACGGTGCTCAAGCATCCCTACGGCTGCTCGCAGCTCGGCGACGACCACCGCATGACGCGCGATATTCTGCTTGACGCCGTGCAGCATCCGAATGCGGGCGGCGTGCTCGTATTCGGGCTTGGCTGCGAGAACAACATCGTAGCGGAATTCCGGGAGAAACTGGGCCGTTTCGACGAATCGCGCGTCAAGTTCCTTGTTGCCCAGGAAGTCGGCGACGAGGTTGAAGCGGGCATGCAGCTGCTCGAAGAATTGTACGAAGCTTCGCTTGGCGACAAGCGCGAACCCGTGCCGCTGAGCGAACTGAACGTCGGACTCAAATGCGGCGGTTCCGACGGTTTCTCGGGCATTACGGCCAATCCGCTGCTCGGCGCTTTCTCCGACTTCCTGATCGGCCAAGGCGGCAGCACGATTCTGACCGAAGTTCCCGAAATGTTCGGCGCCGAAAAAGTGCTGATGGCCCGCGCGCAAAATGAAGAAGTGTTCCGGGACATCGTCTGGCTCATCAACGATTTCAAACAGTATTTCCTGTCGCACGGCGAATCGGTCTACGAAAATCCTTCGCCGGGCAACAAAGCGGGCGGTATCAGCACCCTGGAAGACAAATCGCTTGGCTGTACGCAAAAAGCGGGCACTTCGGCCGTGGTCGACGTACTCAAATACGGCGAGAAACTGCGGCGCAAAGGCCTCAGTCTGCTGCAGGCGCCCGGCAACGACCTCGTCGCTTCTTCGGCGCTGGCCGCAGCGGACTGCCAGATTGTGCTGTTCACGACCGGGCGCGGCACGCCGTTCGGCAGCTTTGTCCCGACCGTGAAGATCGCCACCAACAACGAACTGTTTGCCAAAAAAGGACATTGGATGGACTTCAACGCCGGGCCCCTGCTGGAGCGGCCGATGGAAGAAGTGCTTGAAGACTTTGTCTCTTATCTGATCGAAGTCGCAAGCGGCCGTCCGACGCGCAACGAGCAGAATCAGGTACGCGAGCTGGCCATTTTCAAAACGGGGGTTACGCTATGAATACAAACACGAACAAACCGGGCGAAGTCCGTTCGGAGGCAGGCGGCGGCACGCCGCAATCGGCAAAAGGCGGTTTCCTGAACGACGATTTCCTGCTGTCCACGGATATTGCCAAAAAACTGTTCCACGATTACGCGAGCCCCATGCCGATCATCGATTATCACTGCCATCTCGATCCGCGGGAAATTTACAAAGACCGCCCGTTTGCCAACTTGACGCAGGCCTGGCTGTACGGAGACCATTACAAATGGCGGTTGATGCGGGCTAACGGAATCGATGAGCAGCGGATTACCGGCTCGGCTTCGGATTACGACCGTTTTGCCGCCTGGGCGGAGACCGTTCCGAGAACGGTCGGCAATCCGCTCTACAGCTGGACCCATCTGGAGCTGCGCCGCTTTTTCGGTATCGATACGCCGCTCGATGGGCAGAGCGCACCCGATATCTGGGAACGGGCCAACGCCCGGCTGCAGGAACCGGATTTCACCAGACGCGCGCTGATCGCCCGCTCGAACGTCCGGATCGTCTGCACGACCGACGATCCCGCGGACGATCTGGAATACCATCGCCTGCTGGCGGAAGAAGAATCCCGATTCGCCGTACTGCCGACCTTCCGTCCGGACAAAGCGCTGAATATCGACGCCGAAGGTTTTCCCGATTGGATCGCGCGTCTGGAACAGACATGCGGACGTTCCGTTTCTTCGTTTGCGGCGCTCGCCGATCTGCTGGATAAACGGGTCGCCTTTTTCCATGAACGGGGATGCCGCCTGTCCGACCATGCGCTGGATACGCTGAAATACGCGGCCGCCGATCCGCAGACGCTGGAAACGATCTTCGCCAAGCGGCTGTCCGGCGGGTCTCTATCCGGGCAGGAAGTAACCGCTTACCGTACCGAACTGCTGCTGCGCCTGATCGCCGCCTATACGAAGCAGGGCTGGACGATGCAGCTGCATCTGCACGCTTACCGCAACAACAATACGCCGATGTTCCGTAAGCTTGGCCCGGATACCGGGTACGATGCGCTGAACGATCTGCCGCTGACCGTATCCTTATCCAGCCTGCTCGACCGGGCCGAGACCGAATCGGGTCTGCCGAAGACCATTCTCTACTCGCTCAACCCCGGCGATTATCCGGCGCTGCTTGCGCTGATGGGCTGCTATCAGCGGGATATTCCCGGCAAAATGCAGCTCGGTTCCGGCTGGTGGTACAACGATACAAGGGACGGCATGCGCCGACAGATGACACTGCTGGCCGACAACGGGCTGCTGCCGCGGTTCGTGGGCATGCTGACGGATTCGCGCAGCTTCCTCTCCTACACCCGCCACGAATATTTCCGACGTGTCCTGTGCGAATGGTTCGGCGAACTGGCGCAGCGCGGCGAAGCGCCAGACGATCCGGAACTGCTGGGCGGAATCGTGCAGGATATCGCCTACGGCAATGCGGCCGCTTATTTCGGATTCGGCGGGGCTTGAACAAGAACCGCAGCCGGAAAAAGTTCGCGTCCGTGAACGAAGGGCTGGAAGCATTGGCAGAGAAAAGTTCGGTTGATGGCTCCACCCGGCCGTGCGCAAGCACGGCTTTTTGATATTTGCCTGCGGGAGATCAAGTGCGGAACACCGAATAGCGCCTGCGGTATTCGCCGGGTGTCAGCGACGTTTCGCGCTTGAACAAACGGGCGAAATAGTTGGCGTCGCGGAATCCGCATTGTTCGGCCAGCATGCCGAGCGTATCGTCGGAATGCGCAAGCAGGCGTTTGGCACGTTCAATCTGCAGATGATGCCGGTAAGAGAGCGGACTCATCCCGGTGTACCGTTTGAGGCAGCGGGACAGGTAATCGAAATGATAATGCAGATCGCGCTCCATCACAGCCGAATCGAACGGCTGCCGTAGGCAGCGCGCCAGATAAGCGGCCGTTTCTTCGCCGAGGCGATCGGCGCGGGAGCGGCCCGGCGAGATCGACAATCCTTTTCGCAGATGAAGCAGCAGTTGACCGAACTCGACTTGAAGCTCGAAAGAGCGGGCCAGCGTCAGCGTTTCGTACAAACGCAGCATACCGTTCAGCAGCGGCCGAAGCGCCGCCAGATCGACGGCCGCATATTTCGGAACCGCGATACTGCCGGGGCCCGGCTGCGTTGCCTGGCTTGTACGGGGCGGCAGCGGCTGTCCGGGCGCAAGCTCTTCGCTCTCCCGGATCCGGGCTGCGGCTGTTTGGCGAAAATGGATCCAATACACTTCGGTGTCGTATTCGACTGCCCGATAACCGCCATGTCGGCGTCCCGCTTCCAGAATCAGCATCTCTCCGGGAGCGATTGCGTAGCGTTCCCCTTCTTCTTCGATGTAGAGCGTCCCCGACACGCATACGATCAGATCGTAAGCTTCGAAGACCCGCTCGGCATGCCTCATCCCTTTGCGCCAAATGCCGTGTCCGACGGCGGCAATCTCCGGCAGAGGCGGAATATCCAGTTCCAACACGCGCACAGTTTCCCTCCGTTCTGTTGAACCCATCGGTAAATGATGTAGAGATTGTACGATACAGAGTCGGGATTGTCAGCTTTTTTCGGCAAAAAGATCGGTTACAGTAGTAGAGATCGTACGGTTCGCCGTTTTGCCAATCTGCATCCATTTTGTTCGTACAGGAGGACTTTCCATGAGATTCCGCCAGGTTCATCTCGATTTCCACACATCCGAAGCGCTGCCCGATATCGGCCTCTACTTTTCCAAAACGCAGTTTCAGAACATGCTCAAGCTCGGCCATGTGGACTCGATCACCGTCTTCTCCAAATGCCATCACGGCTGGGCTTACCATCCGTCCGAAGCCAACGACACCCACCCGAATCTGTCGTTCGACCTGCTCGGCGCACAGATCGAAGCTGCGCATGAGATCGGAGTCCGTACGCCGGTCTACCTCTCCGCGGGCCTCGACGAAAAGCTGGCACGCCGTCATCCGGAATGGCTGATTCGCGACCGGCAGGAACGCACCAACTGGGCCGCCGATTTTATGGAACCCGGCTACCATCAGTTCTGTATGAACACGCCTTATCTGGAGATGCTGGCGGCACAGGTTCGGGAAGTGGTCGACCGGTATGACGCGGACGGCATTTTCCTCGATATCGTCGGCGTACGCGAATGCTACTGCCAGTTCTGCGTCGCCGAGATTCGCCGCCGGGGTTCCGACCCCCGCAGCATGGAAGACATGCGTATGCTCTGGGAAGAGACCTATGCCAAATACGGAGCCGCCATGGACGAAGCCGTGCACGCCTCCAAGCCGGGGCTGCCGCTGTTTCACAACAACGGCCATATTGCGCGCGGGCGCCGGGATCTGGCTGCGTTCAATACCCATCTGGAACTGGAATCGCTGCCGACCGGCGGCTGGGGTTACGACCACTTCCCTCTCTCGGCCCGTTATGCCCAGGGGCTTGGCATGGACGTGCTCGGCATGACCGGCAAGTTCCATCAATTCTGGGGCGAATTCGGCGGCTTCAAGCATCCCAATGCCCTGCGTTACGAAGCGGCCCTGACTCTGGCGAACGGTGCCGGCTGCTCGGTCGGAGACCAGCTGCATCCGCTCGGCGAAATGGACGAAGCGACTTATGCTTTGATCGGCGAAGCCTATGCGGAAGTCGAAGCCAAAGAAGAATGGTGCCGGAACGTCTCTGCGGTCGCCGATATCGCACTGTTGTCCGCCGAAGCGGCCGGATCATCGTTCGAAGACGGCACCGTCGACCGGGAAGCCGTCGCGGCGGCCGATACCGGCGCGGTGCGTATTCTGCTGGAAGGACATTATTTGTTCGATGTCGTGGATATGCAGAGCGATCTGCAGTCTTACCGGATTCTGGTTCTACCGGATCTGATTGCCGTCACGCCCGAACTGAAAGCGAAACTTGCCGCTTTCACGGCGGCGGGCGGACAGATTTTGGCGACGGGACGTTCGGGACTCACACCGGCGGGAGACCGCTTTACGTTGGATCTTGGAGCGGAATGGATCGGAGAGTCGCCGTTCAACCCGACTTATGCGAGTCCGGAGTTCGAACTTCCTTCACTGAAGAACGCCGGGTTTCTGGTATATGCGAAAGGGTATGAAGTCGGATTGGCGTCAGGCGGTACCCCGCTGGGCAGCCGGCAGAATCCGTATTTTAACCGCGACCTCTTCGCCTTCACTTCGCATCGCCATGCTCCGTCCCAAGGCATAGATGCCGGACCGGGCTTTACCCAGGGAGCAGACGGAATTTATGCGGCGTGGAATCTGTTTGCGGATTATGCGCTTTATGGCAGCCTCCCGGTCAAGGAGATCCTGATCCATCTGCTCGACTGCTTGATGGAATCGTCGGCCGGCGGGCGTACATTGTCGGTCAATCTGCCCGCGCAGGGAATCGTCACGCTGCAGGAGCAGCCGGACTCGAACCGGCGCGTGCTGCATCTGTTGTACGCTCCTCCGATCCGCCGCGGCAAAGATACCGAAGTGATCGAGGATCTGCCGAGCGTGCGAAGCACCGACGTGACGCTCGCCGAGACGCGTCCGGTCAAGCGGCTGTACCTTGCTCCGCAGCGCACACTGCTCGATTTTGTGCAGGAGAACGGAAAAATCGCCTGCACCGTACCCGAGTGGTCGTGCCATCAGATGGTGGTTGCGGAGTTCTGAGGGATGGGTTGAAGGAGGAGCACGCTGAGTGTCACTGTAGGCAGGAATCGCGGGGCTGGCGAAGACGGTTAGAGCGAGGATAGCAGCCGAAGCGCCCAATCCCAATCGATCAAAAACAGGCTAACGAATCGCTATCACGTTATTTCGGCTTTTTAAGCTCTTTTGCGACTCTAACGAACCCTCATATCGCTAACAGGTGAAAAGCTGCGTTTGTTCGCCCGTACACAGCAAATAGCGATCGCAGGATTCGTTACGTTTTTCAAACTGCCTCCAAACACCGTCTAACGAATTCAGGATTCGTTAAAATGGGGTGACGGACAGCTCCCCTGGAAAAAACTCACGTCAAAACCGCTCTTTCGCCAAAGCGGCGAAAGAGCGGTTTTTCGGGCAGATTAAGCAGACTGCAAACGTTGGTCAAGCAGGCTGTCCGGTCTTCGAAGTGGTGTATCTTTTTTTCGTACCCGAATTGACTACGTCGCCGACAGTTCTTCCGCCGCAGCCCCGAGCCCCGCCGGCTTCTGCCAGCTTCCCGTCGGCGGGGCCGCCGTTACTTCGCCGCCTCGGACGACGATCTCGCCGCGCACGATTGTTCCGCTGACGCTGCACGGGAACGTATGCCCCATGTAGAGGGTCTGTTTATGCTTCGCGTAATAATTGTCTTCCGTCACGGTGAACGCTTCGTTCAAATCGACGATCGCAAGGTCCGCATCGAGGCCGACGGCGATCGCGCCTTTGCGATCCGACAGGCCGAAGCGGGCGGCCGGATTGGAAGCGGTCCAGGCGGCAACCCGGGTAAGCGGAATGTTCTGCGCAAGCGCCGTTTCCAGCGCCGACAGCAGGGTGAACTGCCCGCCGCTGATCCCGCCCCACGCCTGGAACAGATTGAAGTCTTTCGGATCTTTCATGTCGTACGGACAAGGCGAATGGTCCGACGACAGCATGTCGAATTTATTGTCCGCGAGCAGGGCGATCAGCCGCTGCTGCTCGTCCGCTTCGCGCAGCGGAGGCGCGCATTTGGCGATCGTTCCTTTTTCCCGCAGATCGTCATGGTTGAACAGCAGGTAATGCGCGCACGTCTCGACGCTTACGTCCATGCCCCGGGCTTTGGCCGCTTCGATCTTCGCGACGGCCGCGGCCGAGCTGATATGCACGAAATGCAGCGCACAGCCGGTAATTTCCGAGTAGTACAGCGCACGCTCCACCGCTTCGACTTCGGCGATGATCGGACGCGTCTCCAGATAGTCGTCGGCGCCGAACAGGCCGGCTTTTTCTTTTTCTTCCTTAAGCCAGTTGGTGATCGCCGCGCTTTCCGAATGCAGGGCCAGAATCTTGCCGAGCGCCGCGATCTTTTTCATGCCGGTCAGCAGCGTCATATCGTCCACCGCTTCGAATTCCTTGTTGCCGGTCGTGGACAGAAACGCTTTGAACCCGATCACGCCCGATTCCGCCAGCGGCTGCAGATCGTCTTCGTTGCCCGGCACCAGTCCGCCCCAGAGGCCGAAATCGACGAGCGATTTTTCGCTGCCGAGACGGGCTTTGTCCAGCAGCGCCTCTTCCGTCACGGTTGAAGGAATACCGTTCAGCGGCATATCGAAAAAGGTGGTACAGCCCCCGGCGGCCATCATGGCCGAACCGGTCGTAAACCCTTCCCAATGCTCGCGCCCCGGCTCGCTGAAGTGGACATGTACGTCGATCATCCCCGGCAGGACATGCCTTCCGGACGCGTCCCACTCCCGTTCCGCTTCCAATTTCAGCTGTTCGTCGATTGCAACAATTTTCCCGTCTTTGATTCCGATATCAGCTTTCGTGACGCTGCCCGGCAGCACCACGCTGCCGCCGCGAACGATCAGGTCCAAACGTTCCATGGTACATCTCTCCTTAGGGATCGATCCGTCCGAAGCGCATACGTCCCGCCGCGCCCCGGAGTTCGATCTTTATTCGTTTTTTCGATCGGCCATCAATGGGAAGGAGTCTCGTAAATCGTCCCTTTTTTGAACGAAGAGCTTTTGAAAGCGTATTTGCTCAGCAGCAGATACGACGCGCCCGCCGCCGTAAAACCGATGACCCAGCCGATGTCTACCAGCAGGAAAGCCGCACCCGCTCCGATCGCCATGGCGAGCAGCGCGCTCGGATTGTAGCCCGCGAAGATTCCGTTTTCCCGATACAGCTCCATGGCATCGACCTTCTGGCGACGCAGAATGTAGTAGTCCGCGAGCAGGATCGCGACGATCGGACCGAGGAAAGCCGAGTAGATCAGAATGAACGTGTTCAACCCCTGCGCCGAAGAATCCTGTACGAGCACCCAAGGGAACGAACAGAGCGCCAGCAGACCGGTTACGACAACCGAAGCTTTGTATTTCATCTTGGTCACGAGCGAGATGACGTAAGCCGGAGGCACGATGTTGGCGACCATGTTGACAGCCACCGCGCCGATGACGATAAAGGCCGATACCGCGACGGTGATATACGGGTTATCGACGATAATCGCGAACGCTTTGACCGGATTCGAGATGCCTGTCGCCGCCGCCATCATCGCTCCGATCGTCAGAACGAAACCGTAGGCGACCACGATCGGCAGGAAGTAGAGCATGCCGCGCTTTTTGTCGCTGATGCCCGTCTTGAGCTCACGGGAATAGTCGGCCGCGCTCAGGAAGATCGCCGCGTAGTTGCCCAGGAAGACCATGATAAAAGCGAAGAACGGAAGTCCCCAGGTGCCTTCGGTGTTGACCCACACATCGGCAATGGCCGCGCTGTGCGAATTCAGCAGAACCCCGAACACGTAGACGAGAGCCAGCATGATGACGACCGAAGCGAGCGTCTCCACCCACTTGATCGCATGAAAGCCGTAAAGCGACAGTCCAATCTGGATCCCCTGCAAGATGACGAAGCAGATCGGGATGCTGTCGAACCCGCCGCCGCTGAGGACTTTGACGATCTCGTTCAGCGCCGTCGCCCCGACCCAACTCTGGAAGCCGTACCAGACGATAGCGGGCACGCCGCGCAGGAACGAAGAAATCACGGATCCTTTGATGCCAAACGACATGCGAAGCTGAACCACGTAAGGGATGCCTGTGCGATAACCGAAGCGATCGTTGAGCGCGAAGATGACGGAAATAATGCCGATCGCGATGATCGCGGCCACGAAAGTCTGGAACACATTGAGCGTTGCCATCCCCGCCGCGATCAAGCTTGCTCCAAGCGTCATGTTCCCCAGATTGACGCCGTCTCCGATCCACATAAACATGTACGCTACCGGACCGACCGTTCTTTCGTTTTCCCGTTTGGGTTTCAGGGAGTCGTCCAACCCGATCTCTTCATGCAGCTGCGTTTCCTCCAACACTCGACCTGCCAAATTCGTGGACATCCTTAGCACGCTCCCTCTATAGACGATTTTGAATCCGGTAAGATAACGTCACTTGTTTATGTAATGTTTTCTTACTCTCATTTCTTATTTCTTATTTTATCACCTCTCCCGCACAATTCATTGACAAAAACGTAGATTATCGCAGGGTTTGCTGTTGAAATTAAACAAAAAAACATCACACAAAGTGTGATGTCATGGTGTAAGCGGTTTATTTATGCCTTGAAGGATAAAACCCGGCTACAGCGGCTTGTATTCCATGTCAGCTATGACCGGGTTGCGCAGACTTACCTGTTTAAAAATATCGCACTCCGCCACGTCTCCGTAACCGATGACGACCGAACCGGGTGTCCCTGTCAGGATCACATCGCCGGGATTCAACGTCATGATCTTTGACAAGAACGAAATCAGATAGCTCGGCGAAAAAATCATCCGGTCCACCGTATTCCGGTGTACCGGCTCTCCGTTGAGTCGTGTAACGACTTCAAGCGTATTCAAATCTTCATACTCGTCGGGCGTTACGAGCGAAGCGCCCAGGCTTGCGAAAGTGTCATAGCTTTTGGCCCGCTGCATGAAGCGCGGATTGCGCGCATGAATCTCTTTGGCCGTCATGTCGAGCGAAGAAGCATAGCCGGCCGCATACTCCAGCGCTTCCGCTTCCCCGACCGAGCGGCAGCGACGGCCGATCACGATCGCAAGTTCCGCTTCCGCCGTCACTTCTCCGATTCCCGCAGGCCATTCGATATATTCGCCGGGTCCGATCAGCGACGTGTCCGGTTTGAGAAAAACGACGGGTTCGTCTTCAGGCGGACGCCCCGACAGTTCAATGGCTTTGGCCAGATAATTCATGCCGATCCCGATGATCTTGCCCGGCCGGCGATACAGCGGACCGTAGGTCACTTCATGCTCGGCCAGCTTCGGCAGGGCTGTCAGCCGCCGCGCTCCGCCTCGATCGTACCAATCCCGCAGCGAATCCAGTCGGCCCGCCTGCAGCAGATTCCACAGATCCGTTTCCCAGTCCGTGCCCTCCCGTTCGTTTACTGCCGCAAGCGGAAGCAATCCGGCCTCGGTTATCAGCGCCGCTTGTTCCTTTCCTTCATACCGAATCGTCGCCATTCTCACGGCCTTACCTCCCCGCCGAATCGCTCCGCGATCCAGTCCAGCAGCCGCAGGTCGGTGCCCGGGCCTCCGATCCATGACAATCCGATCGGCAGCCCGTCTTCGCGCAGCACCGGAACGGTCACCTGAGGCAGTCCGGACAGGCCCGCGATGCAGGACAGCTGCATCGTTTTGGCGCGGTAGGCTTCCGCTTCCGGACCTCCAAGTCCAAGAAGCGGCGCGGGACCCGGTGCGGTCGGCACGGCCAGCAGCCCGTCGCTGCCAAGCAGGTCGATCAATTGGCCGCGTACGCGCCGACGCCGTTCGGCTTCCGCCCCGCTGTCTCCTGCGCGCAAAGTGCTCGTCCATTGGAAACGTTCCGCGATTCCCGGACCGAATGCCGGGCGTTCGCGCTCGATCCACGCCCCGTGCTGCTCCCAAATCTCCAGCCCCTGCAGCACGCGAAAAGCCGCCGACCAGTCGCCCAACGATTCCCCTTCGGCCGTAAGCGCGATTTCGATCCGCCCGTTTTCCCATCCTTCGCTAACGCAGAGCTGCTGCTGCAGCTTCCTGCGATCGGAAGATTCCGGCAGCGCCCATGCTTCTTCCGCGGCAAAAAAACGGGTAAACGGCTGCGCTCGTTCGCTGCGTGCACCGTTGCCGCCGAGCAGGACCTGACCGACCCGGCGCAAAACGGAGACATCGCGGCTCATCCAGCCGACCGTGTCGAAGCTTGCCGCCAGCGGAATAACGCCTTCTGCGGACACGGCGCCGTGCGTCGGCCGAAATCCGTACAAGCCGCAGTAGGACGAAGGAATGCGTACCGATCCGCCCGTGTCCGTGCCGACGGCAAAATCGACCAGCCCGGCCGCCGCCGCGACGGCCGAACCGCTGGAAGAACCGCCCGGAATCCGCTCCGGCGCAGCCGGGTTGACCGGCGTGCCGTAATGCGAGTTCTGACCGTTCAGGCTGTACATCAGCTCGTCGGTGTGCGTGGTGCCCTGAAGCCGGGCGCCTCCTTCGAGCAGCTTAAGCAGGGCCGGAGCCGTCCGGCCGGACGGTTCATGCGTACGCAGCCAATCGGGATTCCCGGCTCCGCTGGTCACGCCTTCGACATCGAATACGTCTTTGACCGCAAAAGTCAGACCGTCCAGCGGGCCGCTTCCGGTCGGCGCCCGTTCGACATGCCGATCGACGAACGCGCCGCCGTATTCCTTTTCCGTCCGATTGAACGCCGAGGCCGGCTTTGCAGTCTTTTTCGATTGATGTTCGAGTCTTTTTCCCGTTTCGCTCATCTCTTATTCCTCCTTGGTATTGGATTCGTTGCCGCTGTATGCTTCAGACCGTTCCGGTTCCCGTGCGCCCGACCGCATCCGGTCCAGCAGCAGCGCCAGGATGATGCCGACCAGCAGCCCGTTGCCGAGCAGCGGACGCAATAGCGGCGGCAGCGAAGCGAAATACGACGAAGGCATCCCCATCAAAATAATGCCGACAAACAGCGGGGCTGCCGTCCGGTACAGATTGGCCGGATCTATCCGGATCCGGCCGAAATACTGCAGCGACGAACCGAGCAGCCGCAAATAAGTAACGAGCAGCACGGCGCTTCCGATACTCAGCGGAAGCGCCGTCAAGACCCCGCTCACCGCCGGAATCAGCCCGATGACGGCAAACAGCAGCCCGCCGAGCACAAACGGAAGTCTATCCCGAATTCGGGTCTGCAGCAAAAATCCGACAGACGAGACATACGGCGCATACGGCACCAAGCCGAGCAGTCCCGAAAACACCGCCAAAATCCCGCTGATCGTAAACGAACGCCGATACTGCCCGCTGTCCGCTTCCCGTTCATAAATACGATCCGTTCCTTTTAAGGCGCCGAACGTGTTCGACGCATTGATCAATCCCGCAATGACCGCGATCGCGATCACGCCGACGTCCAGCCCGCCGTTCGGCTGCCCGAGCGGAAACCATCCCCATTCCAGATTCTCCGCAGCCTGCGCTTGCGGACCGAACAGAAGTCTATGCAGCGCCCAACCGCCGAGAATGCCGATCAGCAGCGCATACTGCGCAATCGCCGGCCTCGCTCTGACCGACAGCACCGCCACGAACAGCGCGACAGCCGCCGCCAGACCGAAAATACCGGGCCGGATCAGTGCCGAATCCGGGGCATCTCCCGCCGAAATCCCCAGCATGCCTTCGAGAAAAATCGTATTCAACCGGCAGCCGAGCAAGAACATAAACACCGCCATCACGCCCGGCGTGAACAGCCGCGACAGCGGTGCCGCCAGTCCGCACACGCCGATCAGGATGGTCAGCACGCCGGAGATGAGAATCCCGGCCGCCAGGCTTCCGCCCAACTGCGGCAGCGTGATGCCGAGCGACGGCGCCGCGGCGCACAGGCTCAAGATCACGCCCCACCACAGCCCCGACTGCCCTTCCATAATCGATCTCCGATGCCCGAGCCACGCCTGCACCGCGCAGGCAAGCCCTGTCAGCACAAACGAACATTGGATCAGAAATTGAATTCTCCCCTGCGGCAGCCCGAACGCCGCTCCCACCGTGATCGGAATGACCACCGTATTCGTAAACAGGAAAAACAACCACTGCAGTCCCGCCAGCCCCGACCGCAGCGCGATTTGATGCCGCATGTTTCACCTTCCGTCCCTCTTTTGCTTGTTTTACGCAAAAGGATTCCGGAGAATTCCGGAATCCTTGGTTGTTTAGTGAAGTTCCTATTCGTTACGGAAGCCTCAAGGCTGCGAAGGGGATTCGTTTCGACACTGAATCGAACTTCCTTTAACAACCATGATCCCAAAAAATCCGCAATCCTTTTGCTTTTTTATGTTTCTTTATATCTGTTTTTGCTCTTAACCTTTTTAGGACTTTGTTGCCTTAATCTTTGCTCTTTCTCTTGCTCTTTTCCCTTACCCAACTCCAAGCACGGATGTTCGGGGGCGGAGGGGGAACTCGTGTAGGAGCTAAAGCCTTTCGAAGAAAGGCACTTCGGAAGCATAAGCGGAGCGTTCGCCTCTGTTTTTGAGAACTCACCATTTACATATAATCAAATTTCTCAAAGACAGGAAGCGACCGAAACGGATTCCCCCGCAGCCCCGTTCCTCACCCTCCCTATTTCCTACTCTGCTAGACGACCACTGACGCCGCCACTCCCTCATAGACATCCAACGCCTCCTGCACCCCGCGCCCGACCGTAATCGGTGCTCGGTGCCGGATCAATACGGCTTCCAGCGCCGCCAGTACGAACAGTACGTTCTCCTGCCGGCAGCTGTAGCCCATCGTGCCGATCCGCCAGATCTGGCCGTGCAGCGGGCCGAACGAGCTGGCGATCTCGATACCGAACTGCTTCAGCAGCATGCCGCGTACCGATTCGCCGTCGACGCCTTCGGGAATACGGATGCACGTGACGACCGGAAGCTTCCACGCCACGTTGTTAAACAGCGTCAGGCCCATGCCTCGCAGGCCGGCCATCAGCGCCCGTTCATGCAGCCGGTGGCGTTCGAACCGTTCTTCCAGTCCTTCTTCCAAAATAAGGCGCAGTCCTTCGCGCAGCGCGTACAGCATCGACGTCGCTTCCGTGTGATGGTTCAGGCGGCGCGGTCCCCAATAATCCTGCAGTTGGCTGAGATCAAAATAATTGCTGCGGATCGGATGCGCCACTTCCCGGCGGTCGCCGGCTTGGGCAACGCCCCGTTCGACTCTTTTACGGCTGTCCAGAATCCGTTCCACGCGTTCGTTGTACGTCACCGGCGCCATGCCGGACGGAACGGAGATGCACTTCTGCGTCCCGCCGATAACGGCGTCCAGCTGCCATTCGTCCACCTTGACCGGTACTCCGCCGATCGAAGCGACGGCGTCGACCACGGTCAGCACGCCCAGCTCGCGGCAGGCCGGACCGATCGCGTCCAGCGGCTGCATACAGCCCGTCGACGTTTCCCCGTGCACGATGGCCAGGATCTTGGGCTGAAGCCGCTTCACTTCGTCGATGACGGCCTGCTGATCGAACACTTCGCCCCACGCGCATTCCATCAGATGGACTTCCGCGCCGCTGCGCTCGGCGATCTCGGTCAGCAGATGGCCGAAGCGGCCGAAGATCGGAACCAGCACTTTGTCGCCCGGTTCGATCAGACTGCAGAGGACCGCCTCGATGCCGGAACGGGAAGTGCCGTCGACCGGGAACGCCCATTGATTCTTCGTTTGGAACGTCTGCCGCAACATATCCATCGTCTCGTTCATCATTTGCGTAAAAGCCGGATCGAACTGTCCCAGAATCGGTGTCGTCATCGCCCGCAGCACTCTCGGATCGGCTTCCACCGGTCCGGGCGTCATGATCGTTCTCAAAGGGGCTTGAATTTCGCGGTATGTGGTCATGTATCGTCGTCCTCCTCGATTATCGTTCAATAAGCCAGCTTGTACAGCAGGTCGATCAGCAGCTTTACGCCGCGTTCCAGATCTTCCGTCTCCGTAAACTCGGCAGGCGAATGGCTGAGGCCTCCGCGGCTCGGCACGAATAGCAGCGCAGTCGGACAAAAGGTGCCGAATACCTGCGAATCGTGGCCCGCTCCGCTCGTCATCCGGCGGTACGCAATGCCCTGCTGCCGCAAAATAGATTCCGCGGCCGTTCCCAGTCCGGCGTCCATCGCAACCGGCTCTTCATCCATCCACTTGCGAATCTCAACACTCGTTCCCTGCGCTGCGGCGATCGCCCCGAATTCTCCGAAACACTCTTCGCAAAAAGCACGGATCGTCTCGCTGTCTTCATGGCGCACGTCCAGGCTGAATGTCACTTCCCGGGCGATCACGTTGCCGACATTGGGCTGGACGTCCATCCGGCCGACGGTGGCCACCAGCCCCGTTTGGTCCGCGTTCGCCCGGTTCATCAGCACGCGGATCAGTTCCGCCGCGGTAGACATGGCATCCCGGCGCCAGCGCATCGGCGTCGTGCCGGCATGATTGCTCTCGCCTGTTACCGTGATGTCATAGCGGCGCTGGCCCACGATATGGCTGACGATACCGATCGATTGTCCTTCGCGTTCCAGAATCTGGCCCTGCTCGATATGCAGTTCGATAAAGCAGTCCAGGTCGCCCCGTTTGGGTTCGGGGTGAAGGCCGTATCCGAAACCGGCTTCGCGCATCGCTTCTTCGAACGGCACGCCGTTTGCGTCCGCGATTCCGGCCGCGTCTTCCCTTTTTTTCACGCCGGTGATGTGGCCCGAACCCCAGTAGGTCATCGGGAAGCGGCTTCCTTCTTCTTCGCACAGCGAGACGACTTCGATCGGCTTGAGCGGCGCTCCGTGATGCGCAAGCAGGTGTTCCGCCGCGATCAGCGCGGCGACGATGCCGTAAGCGCCGTCGTATTTGCCGCCGCCCGTCACCGTATCGACATGCGAACCGGTCAGCACCACGCGCGCTTCGGGATCCCGGCCGGCCATCCGGCCGAACAGATTTCCGGCGTCGTCGTAACGCGGCAGCAGCCCGATCTCTTCCATTTTCGCTTCGATTGCCCGCTGCGCGGAGCGCCAGGCCGGGTCGTACAGCAGACGGGTAACTCCTTCTTCCCGGCCTCCGCCATGCGCAGCCAGCCAATCGATCATTTTTTCGACCTGCTCGGATAAGGCGGACGGCTTCGGCTGTTCAATCATCAATGCAATTCCCCCATTCCGTCAGTTCAAGCTTTCCAACCGGTGTTAGTTTAATTAACTTGGCAAAGCCGTTTCATCCATTGTAGAATAAAACAACGCTGAAAGCATTCACGGAAGTGTAGAAGAATCAGTGATTTTGTTGGACATGTTAACTAAAGGGGCACGAAATCATGAAATTGGATGACCTGTTGAAACTGCCCGTATTTGACGGAACTGCCATCGCCGCGGGAGCAAAAGGCTTGAATCGGGAAGTGCTGACCGTGAATATGATGGACGCTCCGGATATCATTCCGTATTTGAAAAAAAACGAACTGCTCATTACCACCGCTTTTCATTTCAAAGACGATCTGCCTTCCCTGCTCGAACTGATCCGGGAAATGGGACGTCAGGAATGCGCCGCGCTCGGCATCAAAAGCAAGCGCTACCTGGGCCGTATCCCGGAAACGGCGGCGCAGCTTGCGGACGAACTGAATCTGCCGCTGCTGGAGCTTCCGCCCGAGCCTTCGCTTGGCGATATCGTCAACAAGTCCCTGAGCCGTATCCTCGATGTGCGGACAACGGAACTGCATAACGCCATGCAGACGCATCGGCAGTTCACCCAGCAGATCATGAGCGGGCAGGGCATCCCCAAACTGCTGGACCAGCTGTCCGCTCTGCTGCACCTGCCCGTTCTGCTGCTCGGTCCCTATCTTCAGCCCCTGTTCGGCCGCTTTCCGCATGCGTCCACCGCAGGCAGACTGGAAGCGCTGCTCACCGGAGGAAGCCGATTCCACGCGTCGCCTTCGGTTTTCTCCGCTTTTTCCCTGCTCGACGGCGGCCGCGAGACGCTGACCCTGTTTCCGGTCTATACGCATAAGCAGCTCCATTATTTGTGTATCGCCGGTACGCTACCGCTTTCCGACCGTTCGGGTATCCTCACGATTGAGCAGGCTACCAACGTCATCGCGTTCGAACTAATGAAAGAGAATGCGCTTAAACAGAACCGACGCCGCATCCAGAACGAATTTTTTGCCAACTTCATCGGCGGAGCCTTCTCGGGCAGCGAAGAGATCGCGAGCCGCGGACGGGAGTTCGGACTGTCCGGCGACCAGCGTTACATCTGCGCGGTCGGCAAACTCGGCGGCACGGACAAAACGACTTCGTTCGTCCAATACAAAGCCGAGCAGGACCGGATCGCCGAACATCTCGAAGCCGAGCTGGTTCACTTTCCCCATCCGGTTCATCTGTTTATCCATGACCGCGCCTATGTCCTGCTGATGCCGCTTGCCGAAGAATGGAAAATGGTCGAGCCGTCTTTTGTCGCCCTGCTGGGGCGGCTGCAGCATCGGATCGCGGCGCATGACGCCTCGGAGCTGTCGTTCGGCTTCAGCAGCTACGCCCAGCCGCTTGTACATGTTCCCGTCTCCTACAAAGAAGCGAACGAAGCGCTGTATTTCGGCGGCATGGCCGGCAAGTCCAAGTTCATCGAACTGTACCAGCCCAAAGAAGTTCCCGAAATTCTGCGCATGATCCCGTATGAACATCTGTACAAATTTTATGCCGACACCATGCAGGGCTTCACCGACGAGACGCTCAAAGACCATCAGATGCTGCTGCAGACGCTGTCCGTTTATCTGGAGACGCACTGTCAGCTCGCGGAGACGGCCAAAAGGCTGTACATCCATCGCAATACGGTCATCTACCGGCTCGAAAAATGCGAAGAGATTATCGGCCGAAGCCTGAAAGACCCGGAAGAAACGCTGCGACTGCGCATGGCGTTCCGGATCAAGGCACTGCTGCCGGAAGGCGGACTGTCGGAGAAATGAAGGCGGTCCATAAAAAAGATCGTGTTCCTTTTTATCGGGAACACGATCTTTTTGTCCGGAAAACGGACTGCCCTGCGTCAAGTCACGCTCGTATTCGGGACGGCGCGGATGAAACGAAGCCAGTATCCCCGTTCTGCCAGCAGCCGATCCTGAAAACCCGAGAAACTGTCCGCGTATTTCCGGACATCTCCGTCCAGCTCCTTCGTTTGCCGGTTACGGTTCTTCCGAACCGCCTGCCTGCTGTATAACTTCCGCAGGAATTTCGATCCTGTCGATCTTGTTGTAGTCCGAATAATCGGCCCGCATATTGAATTTTCTTTGCGCTCCCGGCTGCAATTCGGCGTCTTCCGGAATCGCCAATTCGAACTTCACCGTACTTGAAACGGGCAGCAGGCTTGTCCGGTCGAATTCGTAGCTTACTTCAAGTCGATGAACGTCCCATCTGGAAATATTCCCCTGCATGCGGGGAAGGGAATCGTCGGACTGCCGCATATACTGCTCGGCGATTTCACGCTTTTCATTACCTTCCAGCACGACTGTCAACAGCGGGTTCCCGTTTTGCACAGCAACGCTTCTGTCGCCGCCCGCCTCCGCCAAAGCTTGCAGCTGCTGCGGCAAATCTACGGCCCCTCGCAGATTTTCGAGCGTTGCCGGCAGATCTTCCCGCTTCTCTTTTACCCAACCGGTCTCCCGGTAAGCGCTATATACGGCTTCCTCGCCGACATAACGTTTAAGCGGCTGCTTCGGCTCATCGCCTTCCTGCAGAAGATCCAGTTCGCGGTAAGCGGCAAGAGGATTAAGGGTCAGTTTTGTCACAATCCGGTAATGGGCATCAGGGCTGCCGTCCGGAGCGGTCATGACATGCTCTTCCCGGTCGGTATGCAGCTTGTAGCCGGTCACTTCACGGCTTGCGGCTTCGGCCAGCTTCAGCAGTTCTTCCGCGGACGGCACCGGCATATCCGTATTCTGCACAGCGGAAGCGGCGGCGGGCCTGCTCTGCGGAGATATGCCTTCGGCAGAATTTTCGGTACCGCATGCCGTGAGCATGAGCAGCAAACCGGATACGGCGCTAAAGTTGCTTTTGGTCATCGATTTATTCATGTTCGTTTTCCTCCCGGCTCGAATTGCCCTGGAATTCCTAGACGTACAGACAGGTTCCTGTTTATATTTTATCCGAGCCTTGAGTGGAACAGACGGGTTCTTTCATTGTTTAACGCAAAATTTACATTCCGCTGATCGTTGCCGCTGTGTCTGTCGTTCAAAGCAGTTCATTCTGCCGATGCCGGCCAATGAAAACCGCCGAGTCCGTATGCGGAACATTCCCGATCAGCAGCAGCTTCTCGATTTGTTTGCGCCGAAACGCTTCCGCCCCGAATCCGAGACAGCTTATATCGTCAAGATTGGAGTACTGCTGCAGCACTCGATCGTACAGCCGCAGTCCGTCGATCATAAAATCCCCGTACTCGAATGTACAAGGATATCCTTCACGCCGTTTCTTGCGAATACTCAATAGGGACAAAGAGAGGTTCGACATACCGGCTTCTCTCCCTCTTTCGGCAGACCTTTTTTCGGAACGGATTTGTCTATCCGATATTCACCGGATAAACGCAGCGCCTCGCGAAATAGTTACGCTTTTGTCGTATAACCCGCCAAGCGTTCAAAAAAGCCTTCAACTATGTTTTAATAGAGATGAGGGTTTCGGAAATAAGACGCTTAAGGAGTGTATACATATATGGAAGTTTCACGCTTTCTGCTGTCCAAAGACAAGGTCAAGTATATCCCTTCTTCCGCTACCATGATGGAAGCAATGGATTTGCTGGAAGAAAATCATTATTCTGCGGTTCCGATCATCGATGAAACGGGACGTTATGTCGGCACTCTGTCCGAAGGCGACCTGCTCTGGAAGCTCAAGCATACGTTCAATTTCGATTTGTCGACAATGGCCGAAGTGCCGCTGAGCAGCATCAAGCTGTACCGGCACAACGAATCGGTCGTGATCGACGCGGATATGGAAGACATGCTGACGCTCGCGGCCGATCAGAACTTCGTTCCGGTCACCGACCATGAAGGCATCTTCCTCGGCATTATCCGGCGCCGGGACATTATCAATTATTACAACGACGGGATCATGGACTAGCACCTTGACCCAGATAAAAGTAAGCTTACGCACCAAATAAAAAGCTTTCCGTCCATCTGCCTCGGCAGACGGTTCGGAAAGCTTTTTTTGAGGATAGGGATAGAAAAAACGTCGATCCATTCACTGGACCAACCGGGATTTGCTCAGCGCCCGCTTGGCCGCGGCTTCGTGCACGTACCGCGTCAGCTCCGCCGACTGCTCGTAGCGCAGGAACGGAGTCATGATATAGACGCCGCCGAAGTATTCCAAGATAGCGTCGATCAGCGAACGCGAGATCGCCATGCCTTCTTGCATCGCGGCTTCCTTGTCGTGTTCGTGCCGCTGCATCCGCTCGAGGATTTCGTCCGTCAGACGGATTCCCGGCACTTCGTTATGCAGGAAAGCCGCATTCTGCGCACTGATCAGCGGCATGACGCCGATAAAGATCTGCTGTTTCAAATGCTTGGTCGCATGGTAGAGTTCTTCGATCCGGCGCTCGTCGTAGACCGGCTGGGTCATAAAGTAATCCGCGCCGGCCGCAATCTTCTTCTCCAGGCGCTGCACGCTTTTATCCAGATGACGCCCATTGGGATCAAAAGCGGCGCCGACGGAGAAGTTGGCCCGAAGACCCAGCGAACGGCCCGACGGCAGACGGCCTTCGTTGAACTGTTTGCACAGCTTGATCAGATCGAACGAATTGTAATCGTAGACCGAAGTCGCGCCCGGCACGTCGCCGACCTTGGACGGATCGCCGGTAATCGCGATCATCTGGTTGATACCGGAAGCGGCAAGCCCCATCAGATGCGACTGCAGACCGATCATGTTCCGGTCGCGGCAGGCGACATGGACAAGCGGCTTGACCCCGTATTTCTCCTTGACGACCGAAGCGAGCGATTCGTTGGCGATCCGCGGGCTGGCCAGCGAGTTGTCGGCCATGGTCAGCGCGTCGATCCCCGCTTCCTTGAGCGCCTGCACGCCTTTGAAGAATCCTTCCGTCCGCAGGGTACGCGGCGGGTCGAGTTCGACAATAACCGAATGGTCTTTGGCGGCAGCGGCCGTGTGGAACGGAATCTCGGCAGGCGGACCGTCTTCCGAACCGGACAACTCTTCGGCTTTCTCCCGGACTTCGATCCGGCCGAACGGAACGGGGTCCGTATCCGTAGACCGTTCCGTTATCTTCTCCGTGATCGGAGCCGCGCCTTTGACCGCTTCCACCATGGCCGCGACATGCTCCGGCGTGGTCCCGCAGCAGCCGCCGATCAGGCGAACGCCTTCTCCGCGCAGTTCCAGCGCGCTGCGGCCGAAGTAATCGGCTCCCGAACGATAGCGCAGACGCCCTTCGTTATACTCCGGCAGACCCGCGTTCGGGTAGGCCGACAGAAACGCATGCTTGGGAAGCGGGACCTGCTTGAGGTAACGGGTCATATGGAACGGACCGAGCCGGCAGTTGAGACCGACGACATCCGCACCGAGTCCTTCGAGAATCGCAAACATCTCGGTCAGCGTGCTGCCGTCCTGCAGAAATCCCGAATCCTGGGTCGATACCTGTGCGACGATCGGCAGATCGGTCTTCTGCCGTGCCAGCGCAAGCGTGGCCCGCAGTTCTTCCGGATCGTAGAACGTCTCGAGCAGCAGCCCGTCCACGCCTTCGCCGAGCAAAGACTCGATCTGGCGTTCGTTGCTGCGTTTGATCTCGCCAAGCGTCACTTCTCCCGGCTTCGTGCTTCGAATGCCGCCGATCGTACCCAGCACATAAGCGCTGGTTCCTTCCGCGGCCGAACGGGCCAACCGGGCCCCCGCCCGGTTGATCGCTTCCAGCTCGTATTCCAGATTATAACGCTTCAGCTTGTGGTCGTTCGCCGCATACGTATTGGTCTGGATCACTTCGGCGCCTGCGCCGAGATACGCCTGGTGAATCTGGCGTACCTGCTCGGGCCGTGTCAGGTTCAGCTCTTCGAAACAGCGGTCGATGCCGTTCAAGTACAGCAGCGTGCCCATCGCGCCGTCGGCGACGAGGACTCTTGTTCGCAGTTCGTCGAGCAGGCCCATTAGATGCTGCCGCCGACTGCTCCGGCGCCTCCTGCCGCTCCGGCCTTCGCGAACTGTTCGCGCAGGGCGACCGCGGAAGCCACCATCGTTTTGAGAGAAGGAATGACCTCTTCTTCGCGGCGAGTCTTGAGGCCGCAGTCCGGGTTGATCCAGAACTGGGCCGGATCGAGCACTTCCAGCGCACGCTGTGCGATCGATTCGATCTCGGACTGCTCCGGCAGACGCGGGCTGTGGATATCGAATACGCCAAGGCCGATGCCTTTGTCGTAGGTGCCGTCTTCGAATGCGGTCACCAGATCGCCGTGGCTGCGCGCCGCTTCGATCGAGATCACGTCGGCGTCGAGATCGGAGATCGCCTGAATGATATCGCCGAACTCCGCATAGCACATATGGGTATGGATCTGCGTCTCATCCTGTACGCTTGTCGTCGAAGCGCGGAAGGCGTAGACCGCATCATCCAGATACGACTGCCAGTCTTCGGCTTTGAGCGGCAGACCTTCGCGCAGCGCAGGTTCGTCGACCTGGATCATGCCGATACCCGCTTCTTCCAGCGCGTTTACTTCGGAGCGAAGCGCCAGCGCGATCTGGTTCTGCACGACGGAACGCGGCAGATCGTCGCGGACGAACGACCAATTATAGATCGTGATCGGACCGGTCAGCATGCCTTTGACCGGCTTGTCGGTCAGCGACTGCGCATAGGCGCTTTCCGTCACCGTCATCGGGCTGAGCAGCTTCACGTCCCCGTACAGGATCGGCGGCTTCACGCAGCGCGAACCGTACGACTGTACCCAGGCGAAGCCCGAAGTGGTGAATCCGGCCAGCTGCTCGCCGAAGTATTCGACCATGTCGTTGCGTTCGAATTCGCCGTGCACCAGCACGTCGATACCGATCTCTTCTTGAATCCGGATCCAGCGTTCCGTTTCGGCATGCAGGAATTCCACGTACTGCTCTTCGTTCCACTCGCCTTTTTTCCATTTGCTGCGGGCTTGGCGAACTTCCGTCGTCTGCGGCAGACTGCCGATTGTCGTCGTCGGCAGCAGCGGCAGCGGCCAGTGCTTCGCCTGTACGTCGCGGCGCACCGCATAAGGAGAGCGTCTCTCCGGACGGCGTGCGTCCAGCTTGCCCAGCGCGTCGCGGACCGATTCGTCATTGCGTTCCGGGGAAGCGTTCAGCGCGGCAACGGCATTTACGCTCTCGGAGATTTCGGCACCCACCGCTTCGGCGCCTTCGTTCAGCGCTTTGACCAATACGGCGATTTCCGTCAGTTTCTCGTCGGCGAAGCTCAGGCCGTCGCGGATCTTGCTCTCGAGCGCCTGTTCGCTGCGGGTCGTAACCGGTACATGCAGCAGGCTCGACGAAGGCTGCACGAACAATTCTTTCGGCTGTGCGGCCTGCTGGATCCGTCCCAGCAGATCAAGTTTCACCTGCAGATCCGAACGCCAGATGTTGCGGCCGTCGATCACGCCGGCACCGAGGATTTTGTCCTGCGGGAAACCGTGCTGCTCGAGAGCGGCAAGGTTGCGGCCCCGGTCATGCACGAAGTCGAGACCGATCGCCTGTACCGGCAGCTGCACGATTTCTTCGTAGCGCGATACCGATTCGAAGTACGTCTGCAGCAGGATGTTCAGTTCCGGCGCCGCGGCGCGGAAAGCGGCATAAACTTTGTTGAGACGGGCGATATCTTCGTCGCTTGTCTCCAGTACGAGAATCGGCTCGTCGATCTGTACCCATGCAGCTCCGGCTTCGCTCAATTCTTTCAAGACTTGGGCATACAGCGGAATGAGTTGATCCAGCAGCGCATCGAATTTGCCTTCTTCGATGCCGCGTGCGAGTTTGAGCAGCGTGAGCGGTCCTACGATGACCGGTTTGCCGTCGATCCCAAGCTCTTCCTTCGCTTCAAGGTAAAAAGCCAGCGGGCGGTTAACCGTGAGCTTCGGTGTCAGCCCCTGAAGTTCCGGCACGATATAATGGTAGTTCGTATCGAACCATTTGGTCATCGGTGAAGCGGCGAACGCTTTGGTTCCGCGGGCCACGGCGAAGTAAGCGTCGAGGCCGTAAGCGCCGTTCCCGTCCGGAGCGAAAACTTTCGTTCCGGCATCCGCCGATGCGGCCGCTTCTTCGTCATGCGAGCCTGCCGCGCAGCCGCAGTCACCGTCATGCGCAGCCGTGTTCGCTCCGCCGGTAAAACGCTGCGGAACGAGGCCGAAGGTGAACGCCGTGTCGAGTACATGATCATAGAGCGAGAAATCGCCGACCGGAATCAGTTCCGTTTGCAGGTCGCGCTGTTTTTTCAGGTACTCCAACCGCAGTTTTTTCGTTTCGCTTTCCAGCTCGGCCGAGTCGATCTTGCCGGACCAATGCGCCTCCAGCAGTTTTTTCCATTCCCGTTTCTCGCCGATTCTCGGATACCCCAAATTCGAACTTTTCGCTTGACTCATATTAATCTTCCTCTCTGCCGGTTATTGGGAGGTACCTGCCTTCCGGCGGCCCGTCCTGGACTTTGAGTATGATCATAGGTCAGCGTGCGGCGAAGTGTCAATCGGCTGCGAAAGCTCTTCAACAGGCGTTATAGGCGAATTCCATGTTCAGCCCTCGGAATTACCGATAACGGAAATAAACCGCTTTTGGCGTCTTTGGCCTGCAATCCCTTGCCCTATAAGGTTTCTCCCACCTGATCGCCTCTCATATCCTCCAGTCCCGTTTTTCTGTCTATATCCTCAGGCTATGGCTTACTATAGCAAAGACGCATAAGCCGATTCGGACTTTGCCTCGGCGCTTTGCGCTGTCGGGCCGCCTCTACGCCTGAAGCGCCAAAAAAGACGCGCCGACAAAGAGTCATCCTCTCTGTGTGCGCGTCCTGCCGGATTCACGGCGAAGCCGTCCGGACGTTTCCGCCGTCCTTTTCGATCATCGTCACCCGGTTGCGGCCGCCGTGCTTCGAAACGTACATCGCTTCGTCGGCCAATTTGTACAGCTCTTCCCCGTCCAGCCCCGGACCGCGTCCCCACACGACACCGACCGAAGCCGTCACGATGCCCTGCTGCGGATTTTGTACATGTGCGATTTCCAGGGCTTCGATGCCTGCACGCAGTTTTTCCGCGTAGGCCCATGCTTCTTCTTTTTCCATGCCGGGCAGCAGCACGCCGAACTCTTCGCCTCCCAGACGAAAAGCAAAATGGCGTTCTTCCGGAGAAAGCCCCTGCAGTACTTCGCCCAGGAGCCGCAGTACGTGGTCTCCTTCGTAATGCCCGTAGGTATCGTTGTACTTTTTGTAATAATCGATATCCAGCATCAGATAAGCAAGCGCTTTGCTTCCGCTGTTCGCCCGGACGATAATTTCGGCAAAAACGGTATTAAAATGTCTCCGATTGTACAATCCGGTCAGCTCGTCGGTAACGGATAGCTTCTCGATCAGATTCAGTGAACGGTTCAGCTCTTCGTTATTGCGCTCAAGCTCTTCTGTCCGTTCGGCCACGATTTCCTCAAGATGGTCTTTATGCCGTTTCAGCTCCTGCTCGGCTTTTTTGCGCGCGGTAATGTCTTTGACCGTTCCCTGCACGGCCGGCTGTCCGCGATAAGACACGCCGGCCACTTTATGGATCGCCATGATCATCCGTATGCCGTCGCGATGCAGCAGAGCCGATTCGTATTCCTGCGGAGCTTCCTTGCCTTCGATTCGGTTCCGGTAGTACTGTTGGATCCGCTCCGTATCTCTCGGATGGATAAACGCGTCGTACCGCGCACCCAGCATTTCTTCGGTACGATAGCCAACCATATCGGCCAAAGCATTGTTGACATACACGAAGCGTCCGCCTTGAATCATAAAAATGCCGTCCTGCATATTGTCCACCAGCTCGCGGTATTTCGCTTCGGATTGTTCGAGTTCTTCGTATAGACTGGCGTTCTCCAGCGAAAAGACCATATCCCGGGACAGCAGATTGATAATCTTCATTCGCTCCTGCGTAAAAGCGCCCGTGACCAGATTGTTCTCCAAATAGATCACGGCCACCGTCTTGTTCTGGTTGATCAGCGGCATACAGACCAGCGAGCGGGGACGATTCATCCGGATATACGGATCATCGCTCAATCTGCCGTCGGAGCCGGCATCATCGACAATGATCGTCTGCCGGTTCTCTTCAACCGACTTCAGCAGCTTTTCCGGCAGCCGATCGTACAGCGTCGTCTCCCGCACCGTAACCGAAATCCGGTCCTGCTCCGCCAAATACCGGCCTTCGACCATCATCGGGCTCTGCCTCAGCAGGATACATCCCCGCTGGGCGCCCGCATTTTTGATGACAATCTCCATCAGCACCTGCAGCAGATGATCCAGTTCGATTTCTTTCGAGATCGCCTGCGAAGCGAGCAGCAGCGCGTCGAGATCGAGACTCTCCGAAGAAGCGGTAAGGACTCCCGGACGCAGGCGCCCGCTTTCGCGAAGAGGAGACGGGCGGGGACGACGCGGGTTCATCTGGCGGACTTTGCCTTCGGCTCCCCAGATTGCGTAATGATAAACCGATTTGTCGAACAGATACTGGCCGTAATCGGCATGCTGCTTGTCCAGATGAAAAGCCGCGGCCAGCTCGAATCCGAGCGCTTTGTAACGGACAGGCGCACGGCGCTCCGCTTCTTCCGCAGCCAAATCGTACAGCAGGCGCGCTTCTTCCGTTCGTCCTGCCAATCGGGCCCGTTCCGCCCGAAGCAGACGCACATGCCAATCAAAATTCGCCGGATTGTGCGACTGCCATCTCACAAAACGGCGGAATTCGCGCCGCATCCGGGCTTGTCTTCGCCGGCGGACCCCTGCATCCGTCGAAGGAGCGGCATAGGCGCAGATCAGGAAAGCGTACAGCGAGAACTCTTCCATAAACGCCGAACCCGCCAGAGCTCCGATCACCGCTTCGGCCCGCTCCAGCGATACGGCCGCCTCTTCGTACCGGCCCCAGGTGAACCGCTGCTTCATTTTGTAGAGATGATAGATGGCGATGCCCGACTGGTAATCCGCTTGTTCCAACTGTTTCAGACAAGCTTCTTCATTAAAGTCCGGCCCGTTGAACGACAGCGGATCGTCCAGCTGCCCGGCAAGGCCGAGCCACTGCTGCCGCGCCAGGCGGGCTGTCGCCAACGCTTCCTGATGCCCGGTATTTTGGATCAGCGCCAGATAGCGGCCGCTTTCTTCGATCTGGGCGTTCAGGTCCAAATCGGGATGCCACAAATGAATATAAAAACAGGCATGCGCCAAATACAGCAGATTGCCCGACCGGAGACCGGAGTCGATCGCTTCCCCGAAAGCTTCCGGCAGCCGGTCCCAAGGCTCTTTCCATACTCTGGCGAACAGCGCGAACAGGACCTGCGCCGCGCTGCGCGATTGAAGGTCGTCGAAGCGCTCGTTAATGCGCAGAGCCAGACTGCCGAAATCGTAGGCGCCGCGAATATCGCCCATCCCCGACAGCAGCAGCGCATAACCGGTAAAAGCAAGCGCCGACTCGGGAGCGATCCCGTATTTCAGCGTCAGTGCCGTTTTTTTCAATACGATCAAGCCGAACAAAGACTGCTCGCCCGAGATAAACGCAGGCGGGAATATGCCGATCAGCAGCCGCATCGCCAATTTGACCCGGATATCGCTCATCTCGGCGCCGCTCTCCAGCCTGCGAATCGAAGTTCCGGCCAGCTTGAGCTTGACTGCGGCCAGTTCGGACAGCACCGAAGGCATGCCGGCCCGTTCGGGCAGACGAATTCCCAGCTTTTCCAGGCCCTGTCTTCCCGCGCGGATCGATTCCTGCATCAAGCCCAGATAAAAGTAATAGGCGGCCTGCATCTCGTAAAGTTTCGCCGCTTCGAGCGAATCGCGAGTACGGACCAGCAGCTCGCCGCAGGCCGTATCCGCTTCTTCAACCTGTCTGCACAAGTAAGCGCATTCCGCATGAAGCACAAGAACTTCGCGGGCAAACCCGGCATGTCTTTCCCAGCGGTCCGTACCCAGCATTTCGAGAGCCGTACCCGTGAAGCGCAGGGCCGTATCGTAACCGTAAGCGGACTTGGCCGCTGCCGCAGCCCGAATATTCAACCGGATCAACCGGAGCCGCTCTTCTTCGGTTTCGATCCAGAAGCGGCCTTCGTTCAGATGGGCGGCCGCTTCCAGGTGCTGCTCTTCGCTGCCGGAAGGCTGATTTTCGATCTCGCGAAGCCGCATACGACCGATCCGCAGATGCAGCCGGCCGATTTCCTCGGGTGTTCGCAGCTCGTAGGCGGCCTGCTGAATACGGTCATGCCGGAAACGGAAACGCACCTGCAGATGATCGGAGGAACGAAGTTCTGCCGCCCCGTATATCCCGCCGGCCGGAAGGGTTTCTCCTACGGAAACGCCGGTGCAATCCGCGACGATCAGTTCTTCGCTCAGCGCTTCCTTCAAACAGCGGTCGATCAGATCGGCATCGCCGTCCGCGATCCCGGCCAGTCCCTCCCGGGTGAACCCTATGCCAAGCACCGCCCCCAAGGCCAGAACGCCAAGCGTATCCCGTCCGAGATGCCGCAGTCGTTCCATCAGCAGTTCAAGCACATCTTCTCCGACTTCAATTTCGGCGGCACGCCGGGCATCCCATTCCCATCCGCCCTGCAGCGGGGCAAAAAAGAGAAGTCCGTCCCGGTGCAGCTCCCGCAGCATTTCTCTGGCAAACAGCGCATTGCCTCGGGTCTGCTGCCGAAGCCACTCGGCCAAAGGCGCGACGCGTTCGACATCCGTATGCAGCGTATCGGCAGCCAGCGCTTCCAGTTCCCGCTTCGACAGCGGCCCGATCCGAAGCTTGGTGACGCTGCGCCTCGCACGGATACGGGTTTCGGCCTGAAGCAGCGCATGATTCTCCCCGATCTCGTCCGCACGATAAGCGCAGACGACGCAGAGTCCGCGCAGCTGCGGATCAAGCAGCAGACGCTCCATCCATTCAAATTCGGCGGGATCGGCCCGGTGCATATCGTCTAGAAACAGCAGCAGCGGACGTCCTCCATCCAGCAGCCCGCGCACAAATGCGGCAGCCGTCATAAAGAACCGGTTCGTATCTTCCGCCGGGCCGAGTCCGGCAGGCTCCGGCTGACTGCCGATCCAGGCTTCAAGTTCGGGGATCAGCCGCAGCATGAGCGCGCCGTTGCCATCAAGTTCCCGGCGCAGACTTCTCGCCGTCTCCGAATCGCTTGGCCTTACGCCGTCAAGTTCCGAGGCCATCTGCACGATCAAGCCGCGCAGCGCCTGTACGAAAGCCGCATGCGGAAAGCTGCGCTGATAGGCATCGCATTTGCCTTCGGCAAATCGTCCGTTCTCCCGTACTACGGCGGGAAGGAGTTCGCGCACGAACGAGGTCTTGCCTGCTCCGGCTTCCCCCGACACCAGAACCAGTCTCGGCGCCGCGCCGGCAGATGCGGCAAACGCTTCTTCCGCCAGACGCAGCTCTTCGCTTCTGCCGTACAGGGAAGGCGGCAGGCGAAAAAGAGCCGCCGTGTCCCGGGAGCCCGGTTCGAATTCTTCTTCCCCCGCCAGGCAGCGCTGCAGATCCGACCGGATCCCGTACGCGGTCTGATAACGATCTTCGGGCGACTTGCTCATCAGCTTCATGATGATACCCGATAAAGCTTTCGAGACACGCTGCGGTGCGGCTTCATACGGCGAAACGGGAGTCTTGGCCAACAGCGAATACAAGTACTCCAGAGCCGTCTCTTCGCGGTAAGGCCGAAGTCCGGCCGCCATTTCGTACAGAGTAACGCCGAGGGCGTAATAGTCGCTGCGATAATCGATCCTCCGATTGGTCCGTCCGGTCTGTTCCGGAGACATGTAAGCGAGGCTTCCTTCCGGCTGCACCGGGTGAGGCGAAACTTCTTCGCCCTGCGCAGCCTCGGCGGACAGGCCGAAATCGATCAGCCGGAGTTCGCCGGCCGCACGATTCCAGATCAGATTGGCCGGTTTGATGTCTTTGTGAATCACCCCCCGGGTATGGACTTCGCCCAAAATATCGATGAATTCGATCATTGTCCGAAGCCGTGTCTGTTGGTCGACCGATCCTTCGCTGCCGATTCGGTCCAGCGAAATGCCGCCGATATCTTCCATTTCCAACAGCAGCAGCCCGCCCCGTTCTTCCAGCCGAAGCGGACGGACCACGCCCCGGATTTCTTCATTCAGACGTTTTAGCAGACGGTACTCCCTTTTGAAGCGCAGCACCTCTTCCGCATCGGCGGTACCCGCGCAAAGAACCTTCAAGATGACTTTCTCACCGGATTCTCTACGTACGGCGCGGTATACAGCTTTGCGGCCACATTCGGAAAAAGTTTCTATGATGTCAAAATGATCGATTGTTTTCATGTCCGATTCCACCTTTGGCCGCACGATTCTTTCTTTTTTCTAGCATATCCGATAACCTACACCGTGGGAAGATATTCATGTGCCCAAAGCCCCGGGTACGCACAAAAAAACCGGCCGCGTTTGACGCGCGGCCGGTCCGACCCGGAAAAAGCGGCGAAACGTCCCGTTATTGGGCGCCGTCGACAACTTCTTTCGGAATTTCAATCGCTTTAATCTCGTTGTGCTTGGAAATTGTGCTGTCCATAACCATATGCATGCTCATATTCATCTCCGTACCTTCGCCCGCATCGCCGTTCATCGACATTGTCATGTCGACAACCGATTGGGTCGGATAAGAAGTTTCTTTGTTTACGGCATACGTCAACTTCATTTCTTCGATATTCATCTGATCCAGAGCGGCGGCCGACTCTTCGTCCGTACCGGATTGACCCAGTACTTTCGAAGCCATCGATTTGATCTTGTCGCCCGACAGATTCGCGGTCAGGATATAATCGTCGCCTTCTTCGGTCACTTTCATATCTTCGGCAACCGACTTGAACTGCTCAAACGAATTTTCCAGGTTGGCTGTGCTTTCCAGCGAAGCCATTACCTGTTCACGGTTTTCTTCCGGCAGCTTTGTCCACTGGTCGTCCATGCCCGTATAGATCGCGTCTTTCGTAATGTACTGTTTGATTTCGCTTTTTGTTCCCGCGCTTTCAGTCGTGATTTGCTGATAAGCGCTGATCGGATCGACAATCATATCCGTATTCATCGATGTTTTGGAAACCGTTTCTTCGCCGTTCAGGGTGTAGCTTTGATCGACGTCGGCTACCATGTTGTAGCTTTTCAGTTCTTTGCTGGCTTCCTGGGCTTTATTGAGCAGCTCTTCCGCTGTCGGAACGCCGGCTGTTTCGGCTGCAGGCGTTTCTGCGGCGGGTGTTTCCGCTGCAGGTGTTTCCGCTGCCGGCGTCTCCGCCGGAGCAGCTGCCGGTTCGGCGGCTTTTTCCTCATTGTTTCCGCATGCCGCCAGGCTAGCGACGATCATGGCCGAAAATGCGGCCGTCCAAAGTTTCTTCATTATGTACCCCTCCTGTATGTATTTCTGTTTGTTGGTCTCTTTGGGTTATTAAACCAAAAGGCTTTTTGCAACGCAATTTTGATCCTATACGCCCAAAAAGAGCTTAAAACCAAGCTTTCCTATCCTATCAAGACGGCTGCCAAACGGCAACGGACATTTGAACGAATTGTGTACGCGGGACTTTTCTCATACAAACACGGATTAAGACTCCGCTTGTACCGGGTTTGTCCCGGGCGGCTCAACCTTCAGTCCAATATTGCCCGTGAAAACAAACTTCGAATCAGGACATCGTCTTCGCACGCATCCTTGAACCCGTAGATGAACAATCTCAACGATTCGGGATCACCCGAATAAGCGGCAAACATACTGCTCTCCGGGTCGAATTTGACGATTCCGTCCAGATGGGGCATTTTCTCCTGCAAAAAAACGTCCGCCAGTGACGCCCAATCGGACCCGCTGCCCGTGACCCCTTCTTCCGCCCGCCTTTCAAACCATTCGTTCTTGTAGGAGCCCGCCTCCAGAATTACCGAAGCCTGGATCTCGCCATGCGTAACCCGTGTGAAAGGTTCTGTATTCCGCTGATTCTCCGTCATTGTATTTGCCTCCTCAAGCCTGGATGAAACGCTTCCGGGTCATTGCAAAACGGGATCATGCGTTCGCACGAATTTACGGACCGCTGTCTCCAAAAACAAGCGCACCGCCGGTGAAGCTTCTTCGATCGAAGACAAAGCGGCGCCGATTCCGCGAACGATCGGCGGCACGATATCACGAACCTGCAGAGTATGCGGATGTGTGGACAGAGCCATTTCCGATACGATCCCGATGCCCAATTTCTGGTCGACCATGCCCACCATCGTACTCACATTTTGAGTCGTAAACGTAATCTGCGCATCAACCCCGGCCTGCTCAAAGGCGTGCAGTACGGCAACTTCGTGGCCTCCCCGGCAGAGGATCAGATCTTCTCCTTCCAAATCACCAATCGCCACCTTTTCTTGGACGAGCAGGGGATGGCTGTCGGGCAGCAGCAGAAGCATCCGGCTGTCGGCCAGCTGTACGGTATCCAGTCCCGGCGCCGGTAGCAGTACAAATCCGATATCGTATTTGCGCTCGTGCAGCCCTTCGCGAATCTCGTCGGCCGTTCCTTCATGCAGATCGAAATGAAGATTCGGATAATGGGCACGGATTTCCTGGATCAGGGTCGGCAAAAAATAGGCGGACGCCGAAGGAAAAGCCCCAACCGATACCCGGCCCGTTTCGATCCCTTTTTCTGCGGCGACCTGTTGGTGGACTTTGTCCATACGCTGCAGCATGGCGCGAAATTGGGGCAGTACCTGCTCCCCGATTGCGGTCAGGGCTACGCCACGCCGACGATCGCGCAGCAGCAGCCGGGTCGCAAGCTCCGTCTCGATCGCTGCAATCGCATGGCTGACGGCAGGCTGGCTCATATGCAGTTCCTCTGCCGCTCGGGTGAAGCTGAGCGTTTCGGCAACCCGGACGAATACCGCGATTTGAGTAATAGACATAACGTTATCGTTATCTCCTTTATGCAAAACATTCATTTTCTTTATATCTGTTTTAAGTATACGCTTAGTGAGCCTACAAAAAAAAGCGCGGACCGCCGGCTTGGCCGCCGTTTCGCGCACCGAAAGTCTAAAAGGAGATGGAACATGCCTACTTTTTCGCCAAAACAAACCTGGGGGATGGTGTTATTCCTCGTACTCGTCTGGGGCATCAATTGGCCGCTGACCAAAATGGCGCTGCCGCACACTCCTCCGCTGCTGTTCTCCGGACTGCGTACACTGATCGGCGGTCTGATTCTGCTGCCATTCGCTTTGCGCCGAATAAGCGCATTTCGCTGGACACAAAATGCCGGTCCTTATCTTCTGCTAGCTCTTCTTAACGTCGTGGGCTACTACGGGCTGCAGACGATTGGCATCGGTTACCTTCCGGCCGGACTGTTTTCCACGCTCGTATTTTTGCAGCCGATTCTGCTGGGCATTTTCTCCCGGTTATGGCTTGGAGAAAGCTTGAATCGATTCAAAACCGCCGGACTTGTGCTCGGTTTTGCCGGTGTCGCCGTAATCAGCCTCGGAGGACTCGAAGGCCATCTGTCTCCACTGGGCATCGCATTGGCACTGGCTTCGGCGCTGTGCTGGGCGCTTGGTACTGTATATATGAAGAAACAGGGTCCTCGACTCGACTCGATCTGGGCGGTTACCCTGCAGCTGCTGCTCGGCGGCTTTGTCCTGCTTCTGCTCGGTTCCGGTACGGAAAGCTGGAGTGCTATCGTTTGGTCCCCTTCTTTTATCCTGATTCTGCTGTTTATCTCCGTATTCGTGATCGCCGGGGGATGGATGATTTATTTTCTGCTGATTGACGCCGGAGAAGTCAGTACCGTCGGCGCCTACACGTTTCTGATCCCTGTCTTGTCCAATGGATTCAGCATTGCACTGCTGGGCGAATCGGCTACGGCTACTCTGCTGATCGGCCTGCTGATGATCGCAGGAAGCATTAGGCTCGTTAACCGCCGCAAGTCTCCACTGCCGGAACCGGCGGCCGAAGGCTCTTCTATTGCAAGGCGGCTCTGAGAACAGGTGGAGGCCTGGGCGGGCTAAAGATCACGCCTGCCCCGTACCCAAGTGATCCGCGCTTCGGGCCCTATCTAAACTTCTCTTGAAGGCAGACGGTTTAACCGCTCCGACAGCTCCGCGGGCAGAGGCTCTCCGCGCAGATGCGACAGCGCCGACCGTTCCGCGCCCCGATCCATCAGATACGTTTCGAGCAGCGCCGCCTTCTCGGTTCGGCCCATCAAGGCGTAAGCCGCAAACCAGAGGGTCGGACTGGCGATGCGCAGGCCGCCGCAAATCCCTCCCGTCCGCGCCGGCAGCCGACAGAAACCCGCCTCCGCCCGTATGGAAAAACCGATGATCACTTCCACTTCGGGCTCCGTTTCTTCGATCCGCAGCTTGCAGCCGCTGCCGTACAGCTCGCTTGGCGCCGAGTCTTCGGTCAACCGAAGCCCGTCAAGCGCGGCACGCACTTCGGATACCGGGGAGTCGGTCATCAGATCCCAGTCGCGTACACGGTCTACCAATCCCAGACCGTAGAGCATGCCGCTGCCTCCGATCACATAATCGACGCCGGATTGCTCCAGCAGCCGCGTTATACGGTGCAGGGTATGCAGTTTGGCCGCCATTTCTTCTGTTCCTGTTCCCGCTTGTTTGGTCGAATCGTTTGTCACTGATCTATTCCTCCTGCTCGGAAGCCTGCTGCCCGAGGCTGTCCCTAATTTTTCTGCATTATAGCACGAATATTTGCCGATTGTTCGGAAGCGCCAATCCACACCGACGCAAAAAAGCAGGCCGCGTTTTTATTTCCGCTGCCTGCCTTTTTGTCGTTCCTTTATTTTGCCACAGCTCAAACCGCTTTTTCTTTGTCCGTCACGACCTGGAAATCCGTCAGCAGCGACACCACATTGTCCTGTTCGTCCAGTCCCCAGTAGGACGCATAAAACCCGTCTCCATATCCGGAAGTAAACAGGATCACATTCAGGCCGCTTTCTTCATCCGCAGGCAGATTGCCCCATACGCCGTCGTGTTCTTCCAGGACATCGGCTACGAGATCGTCGTACAGACTGATATACTCGTCTCCAAGTTCTTCCTGCAGACGCTGATCCAGCGCTTCAACGGCGCGAATCGCTTCTTCATCGGCAAAGCTGCCGAGTCCGGCATCGACCGGATAACCGAAGAGCTCGTCTTCTTTAAGGGAAGCTTTGTCCTGCCCCGGACGTACGGCAAGTTCCCAGCGAACCGGCTTGGTCTCGGACAGACGAAGCTCCGCGCCTGCAATCGTACCTTCCTGTTCGCTGTGCCAGGCATATACCGGATACGTTCCGGGCGCGATTTCGTATTCGAAAGCCTCCACGGGCGACGTCAGCAGGTCGCAGGCTACGATCCGTCCCGATACGACCTTGACGGGCTCCAGCGGCTGCGGGCGCAGCGCCCCGCCCGTAGGTTCCAGCAAATCCTGCAGAAATTTCGACATTTGATCTCTTCCTCTCTCTTTGGGAATAGGCGATACCGGAAGCGGCGGAAGGCCGGCGTCCGGACGTAAGCGTTTCAACTATGTATACCCTCTTTAGACGGCTTTTGAACGGAAGCTTGCATCCTTTCTTTCGAATCCTTGCGGGAAAAGAAAGGACGGGTACGTCCGCTTTGTTTGTACCACGCCGAGCAGAAAAGAACAATCAGCAGCAGATCGACGGCGTCTCCGCCGTAATACATCAGCTGCGCCCCTCTCTTCGCATCCTCGGGATCGACACCCGCCGGCGGATACGCATACATGAACTTGCCCAGAATCCCGTGTGAAGCAAACGCCGCGATCATGACCGCAGCCCGCAGAGGGAAGCTTGGCCGATGCGGGGCGGGGTCAACCGGAATAAGCGCAGCGGTGAACAGATAACCGGCGGCAAAAACATGGATATGCACCAAGGCATACAGAATCGGCGACGTATGCATGGCTGCGAACAGTCCTGTCGCATAAAGCAGCCACAATCCTCCCATATTCAGCGCGGACGCCGTAATCGGATGAGTCAAAAAGGCCGCCGCCCGGCTTCGAAGCAGCAGCGACAGCATTCGCGCCTGCCTGCGGGGCAGCGAGCGAAGCAGCAGCGCAGCCGGTGCGGATAAGACGATCAGCAGCGGACCCAGCATTCCGAGCAGCAGATGGCCGAGCATATGCAGCGTGAAATTATGATGCGAAGCTTCGGCCAGCGGACCCGCAATCGCCGCGGCCGATAAAAGAATGCCGGTGCAGCCAAGCAGGGAGCGCCGAATCGGCCAGCGCTTATACCTGCGGTTGGTGAGTACGACCGCAGTCAGATACGCGGCGATCGGCAGGACTGCCGCAAGAACCAGCGGAAGCATATCCGTTAGTCCGCCGGGGATTCCGGATCCCGCATCGAATTCGCTGCCTCCCGAACCGTGATCATGCATAGAATGAACGGTTTGCAGATTGACGTTTTCTTCGAGCTGATTCATGTCTTAATCCCGGTCTTTCCCGCCGGAAGCGGAAGCTTCGCCGCGTGTGCGAAACGTGGCGGTCACTCCCGCCACGAGCAGCACAACGGCGGCAATGTTCCAGGTCCAATCGTATACGGTCAGATCTACCCCGTAGCGGATCTGATGCAGTTCCATCAGTTTATGCTGCACGATGCCGTCGTAGAGTTGGAAGAACCCCGCGCCCAGCAGCAGGCCTCCCCACCAGCGCGCGGCAAACAGGGAACGCCTGCGGCGCAGATCGGCCAGCATGAACAAGGAAGCTACCGTAGCGAACCAGCTGAACGCGTGAAACACTCCGTCCGACACCAGTCCGACGGCGGTCGTGGATTTGTCGTAAAAATGATGCCAATGCAGCAGTTGGTGAAAAACGACTTCGTCGATAAAAGCGACGCAGCCGAGTCCGAACAGGATGCCGGACCATAGGCTGCGGGAATGGCCTCTGACGGCTTCCCGTTTGTCACGGGCTGCCGCAGGCTCCGAAAAGGTTGTCATGGCTTGTCCTCCTTGAGTCGGGATCGCTGTGTGCGACCGCCGCCGTGGGCCGACAAAAAAGCCCTAACTTATGTATACCCTTTTCGAGACAGGTCGAATTCAAGCCGGCTGCTTTCGAGTCGAAAATCGAGGATTTGGTTTTCGTTCTTATTTTGAATTGAACAAACTTATTGAACAAAGAAACAGCCCGCAAAGACGTTTCCGTCCTGCACGGCTGTTTTTTTACTCTAGATATGGAAAAGGCGGGGGCTATTCGTTCCCGCTGCTCCGGCTGCACTCGCCGAACTCAGCGGGAGTCACCCGCCGTCAGCGGCTGACGTTCGAATTCGGCACCCGCATGCCGCAGAAATTCGCCGACGAAAGCAAGCTGTTCGCCGCTGTAAGCGCCGAGGAATACGCGGAACCGCTCTTCTTCGTTCTCCAGCAGCTGCCGATGGGTATCGAAGAGTTCACGGCCTTCCGGCGTCAGACGGTAATAGATTTCTTTGCGGTTATGACGCATCCGTTCGCGCTTGACCAGGCCTTCGCGTACCAGACGGGTTCCGATCTTGGTTACGCCCGCGCGCGAAAGTCCGATTTTCTCCGCAATGGTTGTTCCGTTGATCGGTTCATGCCGTCCGATGCATTGGATCGCATTGACGACCGTGAGGCTGCCGACCCGGCTGCCTTTTTCCTCGTCTTCGATCATGGCGCGAAGTCTGGAAGGTTCGGTTTGTCTATGACTTTCGTACCGGTGCAGGAAGTCGAGGATCTGTGCATACAATTCCCCCGGTGCCGCATGACGGCGGTATAGGCTGGTTTCCATCGCTTTCACTCCTTGCCGATATAATGGGATAACTGAATTTGAACTGCCGATGTGACCAATATATCTCAATTGAGAATGATAATCAACTAGAAATATAAAAAATTTTTTTGCTTCTTTACGGAAAAATAGGTTGAAAATAAAAGAAAACCGGCAGATACACGAGGTATCCGGCCGGTTCTCTATTCTCAATTGGACAAAATACGGGTTAGTCTTCGCAGCAGTTCCGCTTCTTCGTCGTCCATTCGCTTCAAATCGCCCGACAAGGAAAGAATCTGTTCGCCCAATACCTCGATGCCGTCCGTCCCTTCCCAGTACCGGGTAAGGAAGTGCAAAAAGACGTCCACTTTGCGCAGCCGCATCAGCAGAGGAACCGCTTCGATCTCCGCCGCCTCCAAAGGGGCGTGCCGGCGGAACCCGTCTCCGCACAGAGCCATCGGATCGGGCAGTCCGCGTTCCCATCGGGGCAGCCCCGACAACAGAACGGCCGCTTCCATCGCCCGGACATCATACGTGCAGAACTCGAAATCCAGCAGCGCTTCGATTGTATCCGGCTCGCCTGTCCGAATCAGCATATTCGAAGCATTCAGGTCGCCGTGGACAAGCTGATGCGGCAGATGCCGAAGCTTGTCCGTCTGCTGCAGAATTCCCCGGTAGACGGCGGACAGATATCCAAGTTCCGGTTCTACGCCGGACAGTCCGGCAGGAAGCCCGGAGCCGGAGCCAAAAGCGGCTACCCGTTCCGGCGTACAGAGCGGATAGGCTTGTTCCAGCTCATAATACGGCCGGTAAGCCGGGGCCAGCCGGGTCTCGATCCGCGACAGCGCCGCGGACAGTTCACCCGCCGCTTGGCCGAATGCGCGCAGCGGACGACGGTCTTCGTCCGCCGGGCGCGTTCCGTCGATATATCCGAACAAACAGGCGTAGCGGCCGCTTCCGTCTTCCAGTTGGACGAGCGTCGATCCGTCAAGACCGGACTGCGGAACCGGCGTCCGGAACGTCAGCCCGGCTTCCGCCAGATGCAGAAGCACTTCGTGTTCGAACAGAATCCGGTCGGGTTCGCGATGGGTCTCGTAGACGCGCAGCACGTATTTGCTTCCTTCGTGCTTCACAAACCGCGTCGTATTGTTCCATCCTTTTGCCCCCGCTTCCGGAATTCCCGAATAGTTCGGCCAATACGTTCTCACCGCCTGCTCCAATACTCCGTTTGCCGTTCCTCCTGCCGTGCCCCCCATGCCAACCTCTCCCGTCGCGTTTTCTTCTTATTATAACGGGACGCGTCCGGCAAAAGGAAGACGGCGGCCGAGATTCATTCGCCTTGCCGCTGCGCAGGTCCCGCCAGCTCCGAATGCGCCGGAACTGCCGTACGGATTCGCCCGGCGAAGCCGCTCGGCGCCCTCACCTCCAGACACTCTTCCGCGATTTCTTCCACATCCGCCTTGATCCGGCTCCACATCAACAGCATCCGGTCATGATGCCCGCGGCATACATAATCGGCGCACAAGCGATCTTCCTGCCGATCCTGCTTCACGATCTTGATCCCGCGGACGCGAAGCGAGTGGCGCAGTTCGCGCATCTCCAGCCGCGTTTCTTCCCGCAGGCGGTCCATCTGCCTGAGCAGCGCCTTTTTCGTGCGCAGCGGGGAAGATTCGATCCGCTTCATATCGGCATCCAGCACTTTGATCAGGTAAGGCAGTTCGAGCATCGCCCGGATCAGGGCAAAATCTTCTTCCGTCGCTCGCATGGCCAGCACTCCTTTTTGCCCGATTCGCCGCGGACCCCGTCCGGTTCAACATTCTTTTAGCGACGCGCCCGTGATATGGCGGTAAGCGATCCGGCGAACCTTGCCGGACTCCTGCCGCAGCCTCAGCATGCCTTGAAGCGGGCTGGCGTCGACCACGATCCCTTCCGCTCCATGTCCCTCTTCTTGGCGAAGTTCCAATCGCACGGTCAGTCCAAGCGCCAGCGAACGCTTGACCGCTTCCGCGATTTCTTCCAGCCGGTCTTCGTGTACCGCGGCTTCCGGTTCCGCGTCCCTCTCCGCCGCCGCCCGCACGATTCGTTCCCGGTACTGCGGCAGGATCATCCGGCTCGATTCCCACAGTCCGTTGCCTTCGAGTTTCCTGGTCATTTGTAATGTCCTCCGATCTTGTCCGCGCGGTCTTTGGACCGGCTTTCGTCCGTAAACGAACGCCCTCTGGCAATAGCCGTCTCGCCGAAACGGTCTTTGATTTCGTCCATGACGCGGTCAATCGCGCGCTGGCGCGCCCGGTCTTCGAACAGCGAAGGCTGATAAACCTCCGAAGAACCGAGCCGGGACAGCGACAGACTGAGCCGCTTCACCGGCCAGCCGTCCCAACCTTCGCGGAACAGGCGGCGCGCCGTCTCGAAGAGCTCCGAAGTCATATCGCTGGGGTCGGGCAGGGCGGCTCGCAGACGGAATCCCCGGCTTTCGTGCCTGCCGCCTTCGCCTCCCGCGCCGACGGAGACGACTTCGCCCATCCGGCGCATCCTCCTTGCCCGGCGTCCGATCTCGGTGCACAAATCGAGCAGCACCGTTTCGATTTCGCTCTGCAGACGGTAAGCGCGGGGAAGCGTGATCGTCGTTCCGATCTCTTTTTGTTCTCTCGCCGTCCAGGGAGACACGGGCGAATCGTCTTGTCCGTTCGCGATTCTCCACAGTACTTCCCCGTTGACGCCCCAGCGGCTCTGCAGCTTGTCGGGCGGCGTCCGGGCCAGATCGCCGATCGTCAAAATCCGCAGGCTGCGCAGATGTTTCTCCATCCTGCCGCCTACGCCCCACATCCGGCGAACCGGTTCGCTCCAGATCCGCTGCTCCCAGTCTTCCTGCTTATGTAAAAAGAAAATGCCTTCGCCGGTTCGCTTGGCGACCAGATCGCAGGCGAGCTTGGCGCGGACCTTGTTGCCGCCGATGCCAAATCTCGCCCGAACTCCCGTTTCGATCGCAATACGGCTCTGGATCAACCGCGCCAGCTCCTGCGGATCGCCCCCGTACAGATGCAGCGATCCGGTTACGTCCGCAAACATTTCGTCGATTGAATACGGTTCGACCAAATCGGTATACGCTTCGAGAATGCCCGCGATTTGCGCCGACACCTCGATGTAGGCAAGCATCCTCGGGCGAACCGCCGTCAGTGCCGGGCATTTGGCGAGCGCCGCATCCAGCCGTTCTCCCGTACGAATATCATACCTTTTGGCAATAGGACAAGCCGCAAGTACCGCGCTTGAAGGCACCTCGGGGTCTCCGACTACCGCGAGCGGGACTTTCCGAAGTGCGGGATTCCCGGCCTTCTCGACCCCCGCGTAGAAACTTTCCATGTCCACCAGCATGACGATGCGATTCGCTGCCAAACGGTTTCCTCCGATCTGTCGACGGTTGGCATCCGGGCCTTCCGTCCGCCCCGTCGTTTTACTTTTATTATACACCGAACACACGTTCCGTAAACAAGTTTTCCGTTCTTTTTTCGGCAGCGGTCCTGATTCGTAATTCCGATGCCGGGTAAAAGTTCAAAGATTCGCTTTCGCTTCGATCGCGACACAAGGTTCGATTTCAACCATCCCATTTCGGAAGAACGATGAAGGAGGATAAGGACATGGCAATTTTTTCGAACAAAAAAACGATATTCATCACCGGCGCGGGCAGCGGTCTCGGCAAAGGAACCGCGATCGGCCTGGCGCGCGCCGGACACCGGGTGATTGCAACCGTAGAGACGATCTCGCAGGTGCCCGAATTCCGCGAATACGCCCGTTCCGAAGGACTCGACATCGAAGTTTTCAAGCTCGACGTCAATAATCCGCTCGACCGCGCGCAGGTGAACGGGCATGACTTCGATATTTTCGTCAGCAACGCCGCGATCGGTCATACCGGACCGTTTGCGGAAGTGCCTGTGGACAATGTCAGACAGGTGTTCGAAACGAACTTCTTCAGCGCTATCGAACTTGCGCAGATCGCAGCCCGCAAATTCGTGGCCAAAAAGAAAGGCAAGATTGTATTCACCAGTTCGATCGCCGGTTTGAGCGTCAATCCGTTTCTCGGCCCGTACTGCGCTTCCAAACATGCCCTCGAAGCCTTGGCACAGGCTCTGCAGCAGGAACTCGAAGATTACGGCGTGCAGGTGGCCACGATCAATCCGGGTCCGTACAAGACGGGCTTCAACGACATGATGTTCGAGGAAAAAGAAAAATGGTACGACGAGAAAAAGAACTTTACCAAACGCTCGGATCTGCTCAAGGGCGAGCAGATGCTGGCCCAGCAGTTCGATCCGCAGGATATGATCGACAAGATGGTCGAGATTATTCCGCAGGACAAGCATGAATTCCGTACCGTTTGGCCGGAAGCTTCCGAACAGCAGGTCAAAGAGTACCAAGCGAAGCTGTGGGAACAGAAGATCTGAACAGCGTCTCTTCGAGCATCTGCTTTCGGATTCGAAGCCATAACAACAAAGGAAGCACAAACCGAGCCGCGCTCGAGCTTGGGCTTCCTTTTTTTATTCGTTCGTGTACGTTTCGGAAACACGTTGATTCATTCTTTGCTTCCCGAGCAGCAGTGTGCCGGTTGTCAAAGATAGCATAAGTCGATTTTGTCTGGGCAGCATGGCCCCTTTTCGCAAACCTTTTTTCTCGTGCAGCCGTTGCGCCTTTTCTGCGCCTGTCGGCTTTCCCGCCCCGCCGTTTCCGCCGCGCCCGCTTCCCGACCGCAGCACCGCAAGAAAGCCGGGAACTTCGGATCTCCCAATCAGGGCTGCCAATCCGGCTTCAGTACCCGGACCAGCGCTTCGAAATAATAATAGTCGCCCCAGATCGTGCACTCGTCGATCCCGATCCCGCGGGGCTTGTTGTATACGCCGTGTTTGAGGATGCCGTTCGATCCCGGAAGATCGCGCGTCGTATAGTCGGCGTCCAGCGCGGCCAGGATATCGAGCGCCCGGCGCTCGGCGCTGCGGCTCTGCGAGCTGCCGGGCGGAAGACGGCGCGCAAGCTCCAGCAGGCCGCAGGCGGCTACCGCCGAAGCGGAAGAATCCCGTTCCTGTTCGCGGCCTTCCTTGAACGCCAGATCCCAGTACACCACTCCGTCTTCGGGTGTTCTTTCCGCGAAATAATCGGCCAGAGACTGCGCGGTCTCGCGGAATTCCGATCCGCCGGCATACCGGTCGCTGAGCATGAACCCGTAAATCCCCCAAGCCTGGCCTCTTGCCCAACACGAGTCGTCGGCATGACCCTGATGGGTCGTGCCGAACTTCGGCCTGCCGGTCTCGGCATCCATATAATACGTGTGATAGGTCGTACGGTCGGGACGGACCAGATAGCGGGCCGACTGCCTCGCATGGCTGAGCGCATACTGCGCATAACGGGGATCGCCCGTTTCCGCGCCGGCCCAGTACAGCAGCGGCAGATTCAGCAGGCAGTCGATAATCATGCGCCCGCGCTCGGACGGATCGTTCAGATCTCCCCAGGCCTGGATAATGCCGGCCTGCGGCAGATAGCGCCCGGCCAGCAGATCCGCGGCGATCAGGCCGGCTTCCCGGGCTTTGGGATTTCCGGTAATCCGGTATTCGTTTACCGCGGACAAACTGTACAAAAAGCCCAGATCGTGCGTATTCGTCCCGATCCGTTCATCCAGACGGAGCCGATAATCCGGCAGCTGGCTTTCGGCCGCCCGGCGGTATTTGGGTTCTGCGGTCAGTTCGTAGGCCAGCCATAGCATGCCGGTCCAGAAACCCGATGTCCATTCGAAATTGGAAATCGCCGGATACACGCCACCTATACTGGACGGAGCCGGATACGCGCACGGCCCGAATGTATCCAATCCGGCATCGATCTGCCGCAAAGCGTACGCGGCGGCCCGCTCGAACACCGGGAGCTTTCCGCCGGTGTCTGACGACTGCCCCGCAAGTGCCGTCTCCCCGTGCTCGGCTGAAGAGGAGTCTTCGGGTGCCGCGGGACGGATTGCCGATGCCGCGGGACGGTTCGTGTTATCGTGCTTCATGGTGAACCCCTCTTTCTGCCCCGCCGGGCATCCGTTTCTTGTCCGCATCTTCCGCTTGAGAAGAAGCTGAACCGCCGAATCGCACCCGGAACGTCCGGATTTCATACGGTTTGACGGCAAAGGTCCAGGCATCGGTTCGTTCTTCGGCGATCGGGCGCTCCAGCAGGTCGGTCTCCTGCCAGGATGCCGTGCCCAGACCTGAAGACAGTTCCGTTTCTCCGCTGCGGCCTTCGCATTCGTGTACCCGTACGATGGCTCCATCCCCGTTTTCTGCCGGTTTGATCGCATCGATCGCGAGATGCGCGGCCGAAGACTGCAGCAGAGACTGTCCCGCCAACCGGGAAGAACCCGGCCATACGGACAGCGGACTGTTCAAATCCCACGCTTCCTGCGCCGCGGCGCCCTCCGCCCAGTCGCCGGCATGGGGAAGCAGCGAATAGGTAAAGGCGTGCTCGCCCAGATCCGCATCGGGATCGGGATATTCGGCCGATTTGATCAGGCTCAGGCGCAGCGTGTTTCCTTTGATATCGTATCCGTATTTGCAGTCGTTCAGCAGGCTCACCCCGTAGCCCCGTTCCGACAAATCCGCCCACTGATGGCCCACCGTCTCGAACCGGGCGTAATCCCAGCTCGTATTCCAATGGGTCGGGCGGCGGACGCTGCCGAACTGGATCTCGTAGGAAGCTTCGGCGGCGCGGATATCGACGGGAAAAGCGGCTTTGAGCAGTTGGCGGCGTTCTCTCCAATCGACTTCGGTCACAAAATCGATTCTTCGACTGCGGCGGTACAAGCGCACTTCCTGACGAATCTTCGAATCGCCATAGATCCATTCGAATTCGACCGATACCCGCAGCGGTCCGTTTTCTTTTAGACGCCTGGATTGAAGGTCGTCGACCGTCCGCATTTTTTCCGTATAAAAAAGATCGATATTCCACGCGTCGAACTGCAGCGGCTTGTCTTCGAATACCTGAAGCACATTGCCCGCCTGGCCCGCAGCCAGCACCTCGCGCCGGTGTTCGCGGTCATACAGACGCCGCAGGCGTCCCGCTTCGTCCCATTCGACGAGATAAAACGGCGTCTCCAGGCAGCCGTCCGCCCAAACGAATCCGTTCTCCGCCTGCTCCGCATTTTCCTTTTCTCCTCCGGCGCTGTCGATCGGCGCCTGCTCCCCGGACGGCTCGAAGACAATCTCCGCAAACCCGAGCGGAAGCACGCCGCCGGTCTCCACCAACCAGCCCGAGCCGCTTCGCTGGGCGTCCAGCCTGCGTCCGTCCTGCGTGCGCCACTGCCCCCGCGCTGCCAAGCCTGCTTCGGCTTCGGGGTCTGCAATCTCCGCCAAACCTTCGCTTGGCCAGGAAGAATCGTTGAACAGCGTAAAGCGCAGCGTACCCGGGTATGCGGTTCTTTTTGCCGTATCGCCGTCCGTATTGTCCGCTCCGGCATCCAGCAGAACCTCAATCGCCGCCTGCTGCGCCGAATGCGTCAGCCGCTCCGCTTCCCGATATTCTTCTTTGGCATCGTTGTACACTTCCGCGATCGACGATCCCGGAATGATATCGTGAAACTGGTTGCGCAGCGCGATTTCCCACGCTTCGGCAATCTGCCGCCCATCGCCCCGGGAAGCGTCCGCGCCCAGCCTGTCGGCTGCGATGGACAGCATCTCCGAACGCCGCAGCGCAAGCTCCAGGTGCCGGTTCGCTTTTTTGATCCAGGCCTGGCTCGTATACGTTCCCCGGTGATTTTCCAGATACAGCTCGCCGTCCCACGTATGCACGTACGCTTCGGTCTCCGCCGCCGTGCGCTCCAGACGCTCGAAATATTCGTCCGCCCGTCCCGTGACGGTTCTCGGCAGGCCCGGCATATGTTCAAGCCTGCGCCGCATCTCCAGCATGTCGCGGTTCACGCCGCCTCCTCCGTCGCCGTAGCCGTAGCAGAGCAGCAGTTCGCGATTCATCGGCCGGTCCCGATACTGCTCCCAGATCCCCTGCACCGTCTCCGGCACGACATATCCGTTATAGGTATAATAGCTTTCCTGCGGAAACTCGATTTCGGGCGTCGTAATAAAATGGGTCAGCACTTCGGAACCGTCGATCCCGCGCCAGACGAACGTATCATGCGGCATCCGGTTGTACTGGCTCCAGCTGATCTTGGTCGTCATGAACGACGTAATCCCGCACTTGCGCAGAATCTGCGGCAGCGCCCAGCTGTAACCGAACACGTCGGGCAGCCACAGATAACGGTTTTCCGTTTGAAATTCTCGCCTGAAAAAAGCGGTCCCGTGCAGGATCTGCCGCACCAGCGACTCGCCCGAAGTCAGATTGCAGTCCGCTTCCAGCCACATGGCGCCTCCGGCTTCCCAGCGTCCTTCCCGCACCTTTTCCCGGATTCGTTCGTACAGCTGCGGATAATCCTGCTTGATATAGGCGTAGAGCTGGGGTTGGGTCTGCAGAAACACATAGTCCGGGTACTGCTCCATCAGCGCAAGCACCGTCGAAAAAGACCGGGCCGCTTTCTCCCGCGTATGGCGCAGACGCCACAGCCAGGCCACGTCGATATGCGTATGCCCGATGCAGCGCACGGTAACGGGATCGGCCGGCTGCGGATAATCCGCGCGCAGGGCGACAAGCCGGCGCTTCAATTCCGCGAGCGCTAGCCCAATCGAAGCCCGAAAAGCTTCGGAACCCGGCCGGGACCAATCGAGCCGGCTCAGCGAGCGGTCCAGCGCAAGCAGCAGATCGTGGCGCTCGGCCCGGGTATCGCCGAGTACGTGCACGGTCTCCAGTACCGCACGGCCGGTATAATACAGATCGTCCGTTTCTTCATGCAGCAGGGAGAGGTCCGCCCGGGCCAGCGAATGCTCCTGCTCGGTGCGCGGACCGCCTCCTTCAAGTCCCGACCACAGCCGGAAATGCAGCTGCGCCGTCTGTCCGGCCAGATCGTCCAGAAACACTTCCCGGTGATTGGAATCGACCCCCTGGCGCGGCCGGCCGTTTACGAACAGCAAAGATTCGAAGCCCCTGCTGTTCCCGTGCGGCGTCAGACCGAAATCGAACAATCCGACGAGCCGGTGCCCCGGGACCAGCTCGGGCAGCCGAACGTCCAGGCGCAGCCACAGATAGCGGTCGCGTCCGGTCCAGCGGCTGCCGATCGGCATCCCTGTCCAGCCCGCCGTATCGGCGGACGGCGGCGCAGCGGCGATCTCGCCCGCTTCGTCCGGCAGAACTTCCAGCTCTCCGAACGCGTGTACGACGCGATGCCGGAGCGTCTCCAGTTCGTCCAGACGCGCTTTGCATTTTTCTTCGGTTTTGAACATCGAATAAACCTCCGTTCGATTGAAGTAAGGGCCTGCTGGAGCGGCAGGTTCAAGGTAGCTACATTCCGTCAGAGGCCGTATGGAAGGTCGAAGACCAGACGGAACCCGCTTTGCCCCGCTTCCATCCGGCGTTTCCACAGTCCCGAATCGGGATCGAAACGCAGTCCCGCGCCGCGGGCCCGCTCTTGCGCGTCAAACGGCAGCGCCGCCTCGGTACCGGAAAGATCGGGCGTGCCGGGCTTGGGTGCGGCAGGCGCAAAATAACACCAGGCATCCGCGGACAGCGACACTTCCGCATGCAGCCCGTTCTCGTAATCCAGCGCGGCGCCGGCTTTGAGCAGCGAACTGAACAGACACTGTCCGCCCAGCTTGAGATAGCTGCCGTTATGCAGAGTAACCCGGCAGATGCGTCCGGACGCATCTCGAGAGAGCGTACTCAGGAACGCATCGGTCTCAAGTTCGCCGAAGACCGCGTGGGAATTGTCGTGCATCACCCGGCCGTCGGCCCGGGGATTGACGAACAGATCGAGGCTTCCTCTATCCGGGCGGTTCAAGCGAAGCGCCTGGATGTCTTCGCCGTCGGAGGAACTTTCCGCTGACGCGGCGCTTCCGCCGCCCCGCGGCAGCGGCGCGTTCGGCGTCGGCGCCCCTGCACCGTAGTCCGCTTCGTCCAGCCGCTGTACGCTTGTCCAGAACTCTCCCGCAGCCGGCAGCAGAAACACACTGACCCACTTGATTCGTCCATCCACCGACGCGGAACGAATCTTGGCATAATCCGCTTGGGGAAATACATCTTCCTCTCCGCTGCCGCGAAGCTTCGCATGCAGGTATCCTCGAGCCTGTACGTATTCTTTTTTCTGAGGAAAAGGGTGCATCACCCGCATCTCGCGCTCTTCGCTGCGCACGGACAAATACGGCTCCGCCCTGCCCTGCCCGATCTTCAGTCCGGCCGGCATATGCAGCAGCCATTCGAATGTTCCGCCGCGTTCCGACTGCAGGTCGTCGACAAGAATCATCGCTCCGTCCAGGCAGAGAAAGTGCCGGTAGAATCTTCGGTACAATCCGGAATAAGGCCCTGTACAGTCCGCAAGCAGATACTTGTAACCCGGCATGTCCAAGCGATCGGGCAGCGAGCCGGGAAATTTGGTCCCTTCCTCGATCAGTCCCGGCGCCTGGCCCCGGCCGTCCAGCAGGACGACGTTATGGGCGGTCGACTGTCTGTAATAGGCGTTGTACAGCGGTTTGGAGTAGGCGCAGTGTCCGGAATCGTCGACAAAGATGCGCCCGCCGAGAGTCAGAATGAACGTACCGGCGTCCAGATGATTGTGGTTCCAGCTTTCTCCCGTCTTGACCGCCAGCACCGCCTGCTCTTGGCCGCTCTTCCAGCGGACGAAGCCGCAGCCCGAATGGGCGAATACGGTGATGCCTTCTTCATCGCCGGTCACAGGCTTGTCCGCGGCCAGCCCTTCCGGATAGCAGGCAAACTCCGCCGCCTCGGACGGATCGCTTTTGAGATCGTTGAACAATCCCAGCAGCCCGCCATGCCGGTAGCGGTCGGCCAATTCCAGCCAGACATAGGCATGCTTTCTGCGGTCGCCTTCGTCACCGAAATGAAAAGTGCCGACGTTTCCCGTAACCTCTTTGCCCGCCGCGCTTTGCTCCTCCGCTTTTTTCCAATACAGCGTCTGCATATAAACATCCGGAATCCGGGCCAGTACTGGCAGGCTTCCGAGCGAAGCATCTCCCGTCTGCCGCCGGTAAGCCGCTTCGAAGACCAGGAAATTGCCCAGCGCATAATCCAGATAGCCCATCGTCTCGATATATTCGCCGTCCGCACCGAAATTGGCCTGTTTGTTCTGCAGCACATTGCCCGGATACGCAAACCATTCGCGGATGCCTTCCGTAATCGTATGCAGCGCTTCCTCCGCGTGCGGAACCCGGCCCCGAATCGTCAGCAGCAGCAGACCCGCCGCGGATACGCAGACGATCCACCAGTTATGGCCCATCGTATCGAGCGCATGAATCCTGCGAAGAGGATGCAGCCAGTCGCCGTACAGCGGCAGGTACGCTTTGCGGTACAGCATCTCTTCGATCGCTTCGCGCTCCTGCAAGCTGCACGACTCCTTGACCGCGTCGTACGCCGACGAGAGATAGACGCCGATATCCGCCGTCCACAGATCGGAATGCCGGCCTCCGCCGCTCTGGTAAACCCAGCTTTCTTCTTCGCCGAGCAGCGCGATCAGTCCGCGCACAATCGGTTCTGCCGCTCCGCAGCCTTCCACCCGGGCATAAAAAGCCAGGTTCTGCGCTTCCTTGGCTAGCTCCCGCACTTCGTTGCCGAGCGTAAACCGTTTGCTGCCTCCATACGTCAGCCAGCGTTCGCGCAGCAGGGCGATCCGCTGACGCGCTTCCTCCAGCCATCTGCCGCCGCGCGCGGACCTGTCGGCCGCAAAGGCCGCCCAGCCCCGCTTTACCGAAGGTTCCGAAGCGATCAGCCGCCTTGTCCGTTCAAGCGTCTTTTCATCGTATACGAGCATATTCCGTCCTCCCGCAAGCGGCTCCGGTGCGAAGATTCGCCCGAAGCCGTTTTTTTAGCGTATGACTGTCCGGCTCCGTCCGACGAGACCCAAGAATTACTCGAATTTCATCGTGTAGAGCTGTTCCATGAAGATCCAGGAATCTTTGTTGTCTTGGTACCATTGTTTGTACCAGTCTTCGAGCGCCTGTCCGCCGGATGCGTACCACGATTTTTTGACGTCTTCCACACCTTGATCGACACTGTAGCCGCTGCCGCTGACGACCGCTTTGGCCATCGTATCGTTCATGTTGTTCCAGCCGTCGTTGAACGTCGTCGTCATCGCTTTGTCGAGCGAAGGACGGAACTTGGCGTGCGTGAAGCCCGGGTGCGGATGCGCCGGATCGAGATACAGGGTATCCATTTCGGCCGCGATCGCGAGCCACTCCTTATCGATCGGGTCGGTCGAATCCAGCTGTCGTCCGTCCACATTGTTGCTTTCCACGATATATTTCGGCATGAACATCCGGTAGTCGTTCAGATAGCCCATTTCCGTTTCGTTTTTCTTTTCGTCGATCGGTTTGATCTTGCCGTCGCTTTCTTTCGTATAATGCTCGCCTTCAATCCCGTTGGACAGCGTCTCGACCGTGGACGGCGTCACCATGAAGTCGATATATTTCATGACCGCTTCCGGATTCTTCGCGTTCGCGTTTACGGCGCCCGTCATCTGGATCGAAGGATTGAAATCGGGACCGAACCGGCCGAATTCGCTTTCCGGGAACGCCATCGGCGTAATCTTCGCATTCGGATCGGTGTTTTTGAGCGTATCGAAGTTTTTGCTGATCACCGAACGGTAAGCCAGGTAAATGCCGAGTTTGCCGCTGGCAAAATCCTGCTCCGCTTTTTGGCCGTTTTTGTCCGACAGGAAGTCTTTGTCCACGATGCCGTTCTCAAACAGTTTTTTCTTGAACTCGTACGCCGGCTTGATGCGGTCGAATTGGCGCACCAGCTGGCCGTCTTCGATAATGAACATCTCGTTCTGGAACATGGCGTCCACGTAGAAGGAAGCGAACTGGCTGAGATTCATCCCGAACGTGTCTTTGACCCCGTTGCCGTCCGGATCCTGGTTGGCAAAAGCATCGGCGACCGCGTACAGTTCTTCGGTCGTCTGCGGCACTTCAAGCCCCAGCTTGTCGAGCCAGTCCTGCCGGATGACCATCGCTCCGAGCACTTCCGGTTTGGTAACCATGCCGATATTGTACAGTTTGCCGTCCGGCTTCGTGCCAAGCGTCCGCAGTGCCGGAACTTTCTCCAGCAGCGCTTTGTATTCGGTACTGCTTTTTTCGACCAGATCGTCGAGCGGCAGCAGCTGTTTCTGCGTCCACAGCGAGTTCAGGAAATCCGTATCGTATTCCAGTACCAGATCGGGCGCGTCGCCGGAAGCGAACAGCATGCTGTATTTCTGCTGCGACTCGTTCCGGGGAATCGGCACGAAATCGACGCCGACGGGTCCGTTTTCATTGATCCATTTGGTCCAGCGGTTATCCGAATACGTGCCTTCCTCTTTGGGGATTTGCCCGCGGTCGTAAATGGAGACGGAAATTTCTTCTTTGGCCTCGCTTTTTTCCCCGTCCGCCGCCTGCGGCTTTTCGCTGTCCGATCCGCAGCCCGCCAGCACCATCGACAGCGCCGTGACCGCCGCGAATCCGCCCATCATCGTTTTGCTCCAGTTCTGTTTGCTCATACCCTTACCCCTCTCTTGTGTTTGAGTAGATGCGCCTTCCGTCACCCTTTGACCGATCCGATCAGCATGCCTTTGACAAAATATTTTTGTAAAAACGGGTACACGATCAGCATGGGAAGAATCATTACGATAATCCCGGCGGAACGGATCGATTCGGGCGTAAGCTTGCGGAACGCGTCCGGATCGAGCATCGCCAGTTCCGACATCAGCGATTGGCTTTGGATCATATTTTGCACGAGCACCGACAGATTGAAGCGCTCCGGGTCGTTGATATAGATCAGCACGTTGAAGAACGAGTTCCAGTGCGCCACCCCGTAGAACAGCGCGATCGTTGCGATGACCGGGATCGACAGCGGAAGCACGATCTGCAGAATGATCCGCCATTCGCCGCTGCCGTCGATCCGCGCCGCGTCTTCCAGTTCTTCCGGAATATTTTCGAAAAAAGACTTCAGCACCAGCAGATTGTATACGCTTACGAGACCCGGCAGCCACAACGCTCCGTAATTGCCGACCAGACCAAGCGATTTCGCCAGCAGATAATTGGGAATCAAACCGGCGGTGAACAGCATGGTGAAGACGATCGCAAGCGTCAAGGTGCGTCTCGCGTAGAAATGTTTGCGGGACAGCGGATACGCGGCAAGGATGGTGAAGACCATATTCAGCGCCGTGCCGACCAGCGTAATGACCAGACTGTTGCGAAAAGCGCCGGCGATATTCGTATCCTCGATCAGCTTGCTGTAGGCCGTCCAGGTGAAGTCGCGCGGCCACAGCCCCACTTTGCCGAGCGTGATCGCTTCGTTGCCGCTGAGCGACAGCGAGGCGATATGGATGATCGGCAGCAGGCAGCTGAGGGCGGCTAGCGCCAGAATGATATAGTTGATGCCGTAAAATACTTTTTCGCCGTTTGTCGGCTTCATCCCCGTTCTCCCCTTTCGTATGACGGATGCGAGCAATTTCGGACACGGAATCTTACCACAGTCCGCGTCCCGACCGCCGGGCGATCCCGTTGACCACCAGCACCAGCGTCAGCCCGATCAGCGATTCGAACAATCCCATTGCCGTCGCATAGCTGAACTGACCCGAACCGAGGCCCACTTTGAAGTTCCAGGTACTGATGACTTCCGCCACGTTGATGACTACCGCATTCTGCAGCACGTACACCTGATCGAAACCGACATCCATAACGTTGCCGATGCCGAGAATAAACATGAGCACGATCGTCGGCATCAGCCCGGGCAGGGTAATATGACGAATTTGCTTCCATTTGCCCGCCCCGTCCATGCCCGCCGCTTCGTACAGGCTCGGATCGATCGACGTAAGGGCCGCCAGATAGATGATCGCCGACCAGCCCGCGCCTTTCCAGATCCCGGAAGCGACGAAGATCGTGATCCACGAACCTTCATTGAACAGAAACGGGTACGCGCTGCCGGTGATCCGCTCCAGCACATTGTTGACGAAGCCCGTCTCGATCGAGAACATCATCAGCACCAGCCCGCCCACGATGACCCAATTGAGGAAATGCGGAAGATACAGCAGCGTCTGTGTCCAGCGTTTGAACCAGGAGCGCCGCACTTCGTTGAGCAGAATCGCCAGAATGACCGGGAACGGAAATCCGACGAACACGGTCAGTGCGCTCAGCACCAGCGTATTGCGGATAATGCCCAGGGTGTCGGGGTTCTGGAACAGATACCTGTAATTGTCGAACCCGACCCATGGGCTGCCGAACATGCCGTCCGCGAAGTTGTAGTCCTTGAAAGCGATAATGAATCCGAACATGGGCACGTATTTGAAAAGGATAAAGAAAATCGCGATCGGCAGGAACATGATCAGAAGAGGCTTGTTCATATTCCAGCGCCGGCGTTTGCCCAGAGCGCTTTGCTCTCTTAGACGGCTCTGCTTCTCGCTGTCTTTGCGCGCCCCGATATTCAGGCTGCCCATCTGCCCACCTCCGAAATAGAATGATACGTCCAGCAGCGAAACGATATTGCAAGCGCTTTCTATCGGCTGCATCCCCACTGTACCGAAGCATTAAATTTTCGGCAATGGTCAGGTTTCGAGCGGTTAACGTTTTTTGCGATTGCCGAGTGAATCCGGAGTAAAAATAGCGAGGAAGCTTGCAGCGGCGCGGGATTCACGTTTTTTGACGGGGTTTCGATTTTTGTGCGGCCGATTTACGCAAAATGAAAAAGAGCGATCCGTTGTGAAGGAACTTCAAACAGGACCACTCTTTTTCATTATCCGGCCGAGACCGACGGCTTCGTCGCTTAACCTCATAGTTGGGCCAACGGCATACGGTGCTCTTTAACCATGTTTGGGACTGTCCTAAAAACGGCTTAAGGTCTGAAAACTTTCCGAGTCTCGGGTTTTATTCGTATTTCCGCTGCATCTTCACCAGAAAAACGTTACCTGCTGGCGAGTCCAATTCAAAAGAGAGATGATATTCCTCGTATTCGTACGCCAACATATAACTCCCTACGGCGTCGTCGAAATAAGTGACCCCCTTATTTCCCAAAATCTTTTTTACCTGACTTGCTTTTAAATTTTGTACAGGAGGCGTTTGGACATAGATTGTGGACAGAATGGGACCATTTTTGCTGTAACTATAACAGAAGTACACATGATCCAGTTTTTCGTATTGATAAAATTCTCCCCCCATATCGTAAAATCTATCCACTTTTTTTCCGTACAAGGTTTTCACCTGAGCTTCGGGCATTCCCAGATACACGCCCAAACCGGGGACTTTGCCTTTCACAAAAAACTTGCCGAAATTTTTGTCCAGTTTCAATGCCGCCTTGGATTTAATGGCGAGCTGGAGCCTTTGCGTTTGTTCGTTTCCATTTACTGCCTTGCCAATCTCTCTAGCCTCACCCCGCTCTTCAAGAGCACTTCCCGTAATTCCGGCCACTGCCAGCAAAGCCAGTGCTATCTTTCTCTTTTTCATTAAAACCCCTCCGCTCATTTTCTTACAAAGCAAGTTGCCCGGCATATAATTATATGATGATTCGGCTTCTTTTGCGAGCAGTATCCGACCGGTTAATCCATTCTAATAGACTCATCAGGAAGATCATACAAGCCATCAGCCTTCTTAAGGCTGATCTAATATCAAGTGAGATTCCTTTACAGCCAATTCGTTTTTCAAAAAAAAGTTCCGCACCCGTATCGGGTGCGGAACTTTGGAAGCGGATATGCCGAACCATTTGCGCTCAGGATTTGAACGCTTTGACTTCGCTTTTGATATCCGAAGCCGCCGAAGCCGCTTCGTCTTTGAACTCGCGAACAACTTCCACGGATTCCTGCAGGATGCCTTTGACTTCCTGACCTTTTTCCTTGAGTTCCTGGCTGCGTTCGTTCAGAACCGTCCCCTGCTCCTTAAGCAGATTCACCGTGTTCATGAATTTGTCTTTCAGGGAAGAGCCTTCTTGGGCGGCCACCAGCACGGCCAGGCCGGCTCCGATCAGCGCTCCCGCTACCGCTCCGACAATGATTGCACTTTTTTCTGTCTCTGCCATAGTCTGTTGCTCCTCTCGTTTATGCGAATGGGCTTGCTGCTTCGCTTCTCTTTTAGCTATTACCCACTCTTTGGCGTTTTGCTCTCATTTGGACAAAGCGTTTTTGGATTATTCCGTATTCTCTGCCGTTCGGCTTCGGCCGCGGTACTCTCCGGGAGTGGCCGCGGCTACCTTTTTGAACGCTCGGCTGAACGACATATAGTTGGCATAGCCGACACGCGTCGCGATCTCCTGGATCGGATCGGACGTTTCGCGCAGCATCGCTTTGGCCGCCTCGACCCGCACACCCGCCAGATAATCGACGAAGTTCTGGCCGAAAGCGTCTTTGAACAGACGGCTCAGGTAGCTTGCGCTCAGCCCGAACCGGTCGGCGATCGACGACAGCGACAGATTGGGATCGCTGAAGTTGGCGTCGATGAACGCACGGACTTCCTGCAGCGTCACATGGCTGCTCCGGCTCTCGCGCAGCAGCCGCAGCCGGTCGGCATATTCGTCCAGCAGACTGCGCACGGAATTCTCCAATTCGTCCAGCGTATCGAAATGTTCCAGCGCCGAGGTCAGCTTCGGGGCGGCTTCGCTGCGCCACAGTTCCTTGGCTTCGCCGGGCAGTTCCATCATCTCGCGCAGCAGCTGATACGCCAGCACATTCATTAGGCCGGACAGATCGTCTTTGGGCAGCAAGGCGGCACGCAGGCCGCCGAGCAGCTCTTCCAACTGCTCCCGCCACTGCGGCTCGCCCAGGCGGTAGGTCTGCGCCAGCTCGCGGATGGTGCGCAGCACCCCGTACAGCTCCGCGGCCGCTCCCCGCCGCAGCTCGCGGCGGGCGATGACCCGTGCGCCGCCGAGAGAAGACTTGTAGCCCATCGCTTCCGCCGCTTCGCGAAAGCCGCGCGCAATCTCGCGCGGAGAAGCGACCGGATCGCCGAGCGCTACGGTCACGGTGCATTTCAGATGTGCCGCCACCCAGGCGACCAATTCCTGCCCGATCGCGATGGCCGCGGCTACGGCGTCTTCGGAATCCCTGTCGGCCGAATTTGCGGCGTCGGCCGGCTCTTCCGGAGACGAAGCCGGCTCGGCCAGATTCGTCTCCGCGAACCGCAGCAGCAGACCCAGCCTGCCGCCGGGCAGCCACTCCGCCCAGAGCCGCGCCCCGCATTCCGCCGCCAGTTCGCCCGCGGCGCTGGAGAGCGCATAACGCAGCAGTTCGCGGCTGCGCTCCGAATAAGCCCGGTTGAATTCATCCGGCCGGTCAATCTCCAGCAGACCGACGACTCCCGTACCGAATCCGGGAGCGGCTGCGCTATGCGCCTGTGCGCTTCGTTCTTTCACGAGAACCGGCGACGCGGCGAAATCCCGTCGGTCCGGCTCCGTACGGACTGCCGATTCGGCCTGCAGCCGCCGGACTTCGTGTTCCCATTCTTCCGGCTCCACAATCCGCGAACCTTCCAGCAGCTCCCTGAAAAACTCGCGCCGCCGGTATACGATATCTTCCCGCTGCTGGCGGCGGTCCGCCTCGGCGCGCGCGATCATGGCGCTGAGCGTCGATTCGATCCGTTCGAACTCGTCCGGATGCTGCCCCCTTCGGCTTCTTCGTTCGCTTCGCGGCGTCCGATCTTCGCTGCCCGCATTCGCTTCTTCGCCGCCCCGATCGGCCGCTTCGGCAGCGGTCCCGTCCAGCTGCGCCGCTTCGTTCAGCGCCGCGGCGGCTTCAAGCGTCCCCGGCGGCAGCGCATCGAGCCGCTGCAGCAGCCGGACTACCGGCTCGTAATTGCGCCGCGAGACAACCGCGGTCCAACCGATACCCAGCGCGACAATCAGCGCGGCGGCGCCCAGCCAGACGTACCAGATACTTTTCAGGATCAGCGAGAGCGAATCTCCGATGACGCCGCTGCGCACTTCCCAGCCCGTGTACGGAGAGACGACGGAAGACAGCTCCCGGTCGGGATCGACCGCCCGAGGCCCGGATTCGTTCTGCAGACGCTGCGCTTCCACGACCGGGAACCCGGCTTCCGTTCCGAGCATCGGTACTCCGCGCGACGTATACAGATGAATAAAACTCGTTTCTTCCCCGATCATTTCCCGCAGCAGCTCGCGTACCGAGTCGAGCGACACATTGACGACCATAATGCCCTGCTCGCCTGTCAGCAGGGGGATGCCCCGCGTCAGCGTCACAATAGTCCGGGACTGCGCATGGAATCCGGGCATCTGCCTCGGCTCCGACCAACGTGTCGGGATCGGCCCGGCCAGTATCTGTTTGATAAAGGCCCGGTCGGCAAAATCTTCCGTGCGCCCGATCGAAAGATTGCTCAAGACGACACCGTCCGACAGCCGGCAGATATACAGCGAGTCGATCAGCGGATTGGTCAGTTTGAGCCGGGCCAGCCGGGTCGACGCATCGTTAGCCGCCAGATAAGGATTATCCGATGCCGAGAAAAAGGCCTGGAACTCGCCCGACAGAATTTCCCGGTTCATCATCTCGCTGATCGAACGGAACGAGTAATCCAGCGACTGAACGGCCTGACGCGAGAAGACTTCGTTCGCCCGCGCCGTTTCCCGTTTCGAAAGCTCCGACGAGCCGAGAAAGAAGAGAATCATCAGAATCACGGGCACGATAATAAGAATGGGCAGGTAAGAAAACGTCAGCCGGTTGAACCATCTTCTCGACACGGAAAACACCTCCTAATCTCCTTATAAAGTTGCATATTTTCTCATGGGGCGCAATCCTTTTCATTCGTTTGCTGCAAAATTCTTCCTCTTTCTTTGGCCGAGTCCCTCTGCTCCCCCGTACGGCTCTTTTTAAAAATATTTCGAATAACTAATCCAAAACAAACTCTTTTGCGTACAATAAGATGTAGAACTTGTATCCACACGGCTCGACCTGCCTGATATCCGGGCTTTTCGCTGCCGATCGCCATCTTTAAATACGTATTCGAACGATTCCGGAACCCGGCTCTGACCGCGGTTTTCCGATCTTATTCCACCGGAGGTGACGCTTCATTGCCTGCTGAATCCCTATATGTCGGAAGCGTGCTCGCGGCGGGAGTCTTGTCTTTCTTCTCGCCCTGCATCTTCCCCATGCTGCCCGTCTACTTCGCCTTTCTCGGCGGTTCGGAAGCGGAGCGCTCCAAAGCGGCGGATTCCTCTGCCGGATTCCGCGTCGATCCCAAACTGATCGGGCGCACGCTGCTGTTCATCCTCGGGCTGTCCACCGTCTTCCTGCTGCTCGGCTTCGGAGCGGGCGCGCTCGGCGGCGTCATCAACAGCTCGTGGTTCATGATCGCGTGCGGCGCCGTCGTCGTCTTGTTCGGTATCCACCAGACCGGCGTGCTCAATCTGATGTTCATGCAAAAAGAAAAACGGCTCACGTTCGACAGCACCAAGCAAAAAGGCTGGTTCGGCGCGTTCCTGCTCGGCTTCACGTTCAGCTTCGGCTGGACGCCATGTATCGGGCCGGTGCTCGCCGCCGTGCTCGGCGTGGCCGCGGGCGGCGGGTCGGCCGGCTACGGCGTGTGGATGATGTTCGTCTACACCGTCGGCATGGCCGTTCCGTTCCTGCTGCTGGCCGTGTTCTCCGATCTGCTGCTGCGCCGCCTCAAGAACCTGTACAAGCATATGGGCAAGCTCAAAATCGTGTCCGGCGTCGTCCTGATCGCGATGGGCGTCCTGCTCATGACCAACAATCTGGCCGTGCTCACGTCCGCTTTTCAGATCTGACCGGCCTGGATCCGGCTTCCATTCTTAACTCAAGGAGATGACTCATTTGAATAACGCCAACGCCCGCTCCCTGCGCCGAAAATGGCTGCCGCTGCTTCTGCTGACGCTCTCGGCCGCCCTGCTGCTGTCCGCCTGCGGGCAGAACGGTGCGGCAACTTCGGCACCCGGCCAAACGGCCAGCGCCAAACCGGCTCCTCAGTTCGATCTCAAAGACCTGAGCGGCAATGAAGTCAAACTCGCGGATTTCCAAGGCGAAAAAGTGTATATCAAATACTGGGCTTCCTGGTGCTCGATCTGCCTCGCCGGCATGGAAGAACTGAACACGCTGTCCGGCCAGGAGAACGACTACAAAGTGATTAGCATTGTCGCTCCGAACTTCAAAGGCGAAAAATCCGAAGCGGATTTCAAAAAATGGTACGCCGGCCTCGACGAGAAAAATACGACCGTGCTGCTGGATCAAGACGGCAAATACGCGCAGCAGCTCGGCGTACGCGCTTATCCTACTTCTTTTTACATCGATTCGAACGGCGGCCTGGCCAAAACGGTACCGGGCCACAACGCCAACGACGTGATCGCGGCGAACATCAACGATATTCCCTAAATCCAGATAACAGGAGGTTATGCGCATGAATCGCAAAAAACGGCCCGCCGCCTGGCTGCCGCTGCTCTCGGTCGCTTTGCTCTCGCTGTTGATCTCCGCTTGTTCGTCCACGGGACTCGGCATGAGCGCTTCCGGCGCTTCTTCGTACGGAGCCGTCACCGCCGCCAGTATTCCGAACCCGAACGCGGACGTCGATTTTTCCAAATCCGATCTCAAAAAAGTGTATCTCGCGGGCGGCTGCTTCTGGGGCGTCGAAGCGTATATGGCACGGATCTACGGCGTGCAGGACGCGGTATCCGGCTATGCCAACGGCACCGGCGAGAATCCGTCTTACGAAGACGTGATCAAAGGCGACCACGGCTTCGCGGAAACGGTCGAAGTCACGTACGATCCGGCTCTCGTGCCGCTCGATAAAGTGCTCAAAGAATTTTTCAAAGTCGTCGATCCGACAAGCGTGAACCAGCAGGGCAACGATCGCGGCATCCAATACCGTTCCGGCGTCTACTATACGGAAGACAGCGAGAAATCGGTCGTCGAAGCCGTCATCGCCAAGGAACAAGAGAAATACAACAAGAAGATCGTGACCGAAATGCTGCCGCTCGAAAACTTCTATATGGCGGAAGAGTACCATCAGGATTATCTGGAAAAGAACCCGGAAGGCTACTGCCATATCGATATGGGCATCCTGAACGAACAAGAGATTCCGGGCCAAGAAGGCGCAGCGGCCGGTGTCACTTCCCAGAGCGTCAAATCCGCCGCCGCTTCGAAAAAGGCCGGTCAACTCGTGATCGATCCGGCGGATTACCCGAAACGCAGCGCCGAAGAACTCAAATCGCTGCTGACCGATATCCAGTACAAAGTGGCCGTTGAACAGGATACCGAACATCCGTATTCCAACGAGTATTGGGATACGTACGAGCCGGGCATCTATGTGGATGTCTCGACCGGGGAGCCGCTGTTTGCCAGCGAAGACAAATACGACTCCCAATGCGGCTGGCCGAGCTTCGTGAAGCCGATCCTCCCCGAAGTCGTCACTTACAAAGAAGATAAAGCCTACAATATGGTCCGTACCGAAGTGCGCAGCCGTTCCGGCGATATCCATCTGGGCCATGTGTTCGACGACGGTCCCGAAGATCGCGGCGGCAAACGCTACTGCATCAACAGCGCTTCGATCAAATTCGTACCGCTGGCCGATATGGAAGCGCAGGGTTACGGCTATCTGACCGGCGTGGCGAAATAACGTTCTTTCTTCTTATAAAAAAACCGTATCCCGGCGTGGGACACGGTTTTTTGCTAGTTTTTGGCGATGACCTTTTCCAGCTTCTTCACGAGTTTTTTCGGCGTTTCCGCCCGAACGATCTCGCCTTTGACGATCGCGAACGGTTCGGTGCGGCACAGCCGGCATTCTTTCAGGCAGCCGTCTTTTTTCACTTTCACGTCGTCGTATTTGCTTTTCAGTTCCTTGTAGGCCGGCTTCGAGAAGCGGTCGATGTTTTTTTCGCAAAATTTGATCTTCATCCGTGTTCCTCCATGATGTCTCGCAGCATGTCCCGCACTCTCGTCAAGTCTGCGGGCACGCCGCGTTCGATTTTTGGGTGCGTATTGAATCCGTACTGCGTTAAGCGATGACGGACGTTGCTGCGAATATAATGTTCGTTCGTCGGATGCTGCTCCAATACCTGCTCGTAGACCGGCAGCAGCCGTTTGTCCTTCACGCCGTCAAGCGCCTGAATCGCCGTAAGCTGGACATGGGTCTCGGGATCGCGCAGCAGAATATCGATAAAAGCCTCGACGTAATCGGCTTTGCGGACAGATTTACCGGCCTGCCAGATCGCGCTTTTGCGAATTTCGGCGGCGGGACTTCGGAAGGCGGGCAGCAGCAGAGGAAGCGGTTCGATGCCGGCCGACTCCAATATATAAGTCGCGAAGCGGAACGTCTCTTCGTCCGTTTCCTCCGGAACCGCCGCTTGCAGTGTTTCGGCAAACGTACGGGCCGCTTGTTTGCGATACCCATGGATCAGCTGCACGGCCGCCTTGCGCTTGTCCGCCTGCCCGCTTTCCAGATCTTCCAGCAGAATAGGATCGGCCGAATCCGGCGCATGGGCGGCCAGCAGCGCCAATGCCCAGTAGCGGACTTGATCCGACGGATCGTCCACAGCCTGCTTGGCGAACGCGATCGCGGGATCGCTAAGCTTGGGAAAACGCAGCAGCGCTTTGAGCGCTTCGCCCCGTTCGACTTCGTGCGCAGAGGTCTGCGCCAACGTCAGCAGGTCGGTTTCTCCGCCGCCCGGCGTCGCGGCGAACCAATGGATCTTGAAGCCCGCAATTACCTCGTCGAGCCAGCGTTCGTACCAATCCAGGAAGTTTTTTTCATACACGAAAAACGGCTTGAGATATTCCGTATCCAGATACACGACGCGTCCGCGGTGCTCCCCGCTCACGATCAGCAGCATCTCGCTGCTGCAGCCCATTGTTCCGATCGTAAGCGTCCCCCGCATCAGATCGGCCAGCGCTTCGTCATAGGCATCGTCGTCAAGGTCTTCGTCCCAAACGGGCGGATCGGCTGTTTCTCCGGCAGCCCAAGTCCGATCGGGCTTGAGCTTCGCAGGCTGTCTCAAGCGCACAAGGTCGGGATCCATCCGGCCGACGGCATAAATGCCGTAATACGGCCCGGCTCCTCCGTAAGAACCCGGCCCCCCGTTGCCCACTGCGGTAACAAAAGCGGCGAAATCTTCGGGCAGCGTCACGCCCCACTCCTGTTCCAGCGTATCCAGCTCCGCATGCGTCAGCGGTTCGTTGAGCCGGTAGCAGTGGCTGCTCGCACCAAACACATCGTCCGCTCCGGGAGATTGGGCGGCGAGCAGACGTTTGCGGCGAATCCGCTCGATCTGGACGGCGAAAGGCTCCAGCTGCGGAGCGGCTTCCGTTTTCCCGTCCATATTTTCATTTTTTCGCTCTTTTTTTCTTTTCCATGAAAACATTTGACGGTTTTCCACCTTTCCATTGAGTTGTGCGCCGTTACCTTTTATAATGAAACGGAAAAAGTGTTAAAAATGTTCAACCGAAATCTAACAGAAAAAGGTGTCTTTCATTAATGAGTATACTAAATGTAGAACGACTGAGCCACGGTTTCGGCGACCGGGCCATTTTTAAGGATGTCTCTTTCCGCCTGCTCAAAGGCGAACATATCGGTCTGATCGGCGCCAACGGCGAAGGCAAATCGACGTTTATGAATATCGTAACGGGCAAGCTGCAGCCGGACGAAGGCAAAGTCGAATGGTCCAAGCGCGTTCGCGTCGGCTATCTTGATCAGCATGCCGTGCTGGAGAAAGGCATGACGATCCGCGACGTGCTCAAAAGCGCGTTCCAGTACCTGCTCGATATGGAACAGGAAATGAACGACATGTACGGCCGCATGGGCGACGTCACTCCGGAAGAACTGGAGACGCTGCTGGAACAGGTCGGCACGATTCAAGATACGCTGACGGCGCAGGACTTTTACCTGATCGACGCCAAGATCGACGAAACGGCGCGCGGGCTGGGTCTGACCGACGTGGGCCTCGACAAAGACGTGGACGATCTGTCCGGCGGACAGCGCACGAAGGTTCTTCTGACCAAGCTGCTGCTGGAAAAACCGGACATCCTGCTCCTCGACGAGCCGACCAACTATCTGGACGAAGTGCATATCGGCTGGCTGACGCGCTACCTGCAGGAATACGAGAACGCGTTCATCCTGATCTCCCACGATATTCCGTTCCTGAACAGCGTCGTCAACACCATTTACCATATGGAAAATCAGGAACTGAACCGCTACGTCGGCGACTATGAATACTTCCAGGAAGTATACGCGATGAAAAAGCAGCAGCTGGAATCGGCCTTCAAGCGCCAGCAGCAGGAGATTTCGCAGCTCAAAGACTTTGTGGCGCGCAACAAAGCGAGCGTCGCGACCCGCAACATGGCGATGTCCCGTCAGAAAAAGCTCGACAAGATGGACGTTATCGAACTGGCGCAGGAACGTCCGAAGCCCCAGTTCAACTTCAAGGTCGGCCGTACGGCCGGCAAGCTGATCTTCGAAGCCAAAAATCTCGTTATCGGCTACAACGAACCGCTGTCCCGTCCGCTTGACCTGAAAATGGAACGCGGTCAAAAAATCGCTCTTGTCGGCGCCAACGGCATCGGCAAAACGACGCTGCTGCGCAGTATCCTCGGCGAAATCCAGGCGCTGTCCGGTACCGTCGAACGCGGCGAACACCAGCAGATCGGCTACTTCGAACAGGAAATGAAAGGCGACGGTTCGAAAACGTGTATCGAAGAGATCTGGAGCGAATTCCCTTCGCTGAGCCAATTCGAAGTGCGCGCGGCGCTGGCCAAGTGCGGCTTGACGACGAAGCATATCGAGAGCAAAGTGACCGTTCTCAGCGGCGGCGAGAAAGCCAAAGTCCGTCTGTGCAAACTGATCAACCGCGAAACGAATATCCTCGTGCTCGACGAGCCGACGAACCACTTGGACGTCGATGCGAAAGACGAGCTTAAGCGCGCTTTGCAGGCTTACAAAGGCACGATCCTGATGATTTCCCACGAACCGGAATTCTACCGGGATATCGTGACCGAGACCTGGAACTGCGAATCGTGGACGACGAAAGTCTTCTAAGATTGAATTTCGACAGGAAGCCAAGTAGACTGCGTCTTGGTATCGTTTTTTGAAAACTCTTATACGCAAATAGGCAAAGGGCTTCCTGACGGAAGCCCTTTTTCTTGTCGTCCTATTCGCCAATTGTATTCGTCAGTTCGCCCAGACCCTCGATCGAGACCGTCACTTCGTCGCCGGGCTTCAGCCAGACACGCTCCGCTTCGGGCTTGCCGAGTACGACGCCTTCCGGCGTTCCGGTCAGAATGACGTCTCCCGGCCGAAGCGTGAAATGCCGGGACAGATACGCGATAATGTGGCGGCAGGAAAAGATCATGTCCGAAGTATTCGAATCCTGCACGGTCTGACCGTTTACGCTGGCCGAGATACGCAGCCTATTGGGATCGGGAATCTCGTCGGCGGTTGCGATAAACGGACCCAACGGGGCGAAGCCTGCCCCCGTCTTGCCAAGCAGCCACTGTCCCGAGCGCATCTGCAGATCCCGGGCCGACAGATCGTTGGCACAGCAGTATCCGAACACGAAATCCAGTGCGTCTTCCTCGCTCACGTTCGAAGCGGTGCGCCCGATTACGATACACAGCTCCGCTTCGTAATCAAGCTGCCGCGTTTCGGCGGGATGCAAGATGACGTCTCCGTGCGCGGCTGCGGAATCCGAGAATTTGCCGAACACGACCGGTTCTTTGGGCAGCGCCATGTTCGTCTCTGCGGCATGGCGTCTGTAATTCAGTCCGATACAGACCAGTTTGCCGGGGTTGAGCACGGCCGGCAGAAACCGCACGGCCGATCCTTCCAGACCGATCTCCTCTCCGCTTTGTACCGCCTGTTCCCAAGCTGTCCGGATTTGTCCGATCCGCTCCGGCGATTTCAGCAGTTCGTCCGTCGATGCCGGCGGAACGGTCCATCCTTCCAGCCATGGCGCGAGCGCGCCAAGCGGTACCACACTTCCTTCGGATATCAAAGCGACCCCTGCGGCGCTGCCTTGTTCGATATTGGCGAATTTCATCTTGTTCCCTCCCGCGGTATGTCCCTGCCGGCGGTTCCGGAACTCTTCCGGTCCGCTTCTCTCCATCATACGCCAGCCGAACGGCAAAGCAAATGAAGTCGGTCACCCTTTACTTCTACGCAAAAAGCAAGCACTCGCTTCTGCTGCGGACAGAGGCGGGTGCTTCCCGTAGAGTGCGCTGCGCGCTTATTCGGTTCTCGTTTCGTAAGAGCCTTCCCGGTATCCGTTCTCTCTGGGGGATTCCCGGCGCTCCGCCTGCGTTCTCGTCTCGCGGGTATCCTTCTCCGAATGCCAGGCTTGGATCTTCTTCTTCCGCTTGCGCTGCATCCAACGTTCGATCGGGTTGGCGGATTGACGTTCGGCCAGTGCCTTCTTGATTCCCTTCATCATAAGCTTCGAACGGTCTTCGTCACTGCGTTCCAGCTCGTGGAGGTCCTTCAGAAATTCATCATTCATCGTATGCATCTCCATTAACAAGGTCTCCTCCCATTATATCGAACATATGTTCTTTTGTCGAGTCCGGGTACACAAATGGGCATCGGTCAAGAAGACGGCCTTTCTTCTTCCCCGTGCGGCAGAAGGCCTCCTTCCTGCCGGATCTTGGCCAGAATGCCGGGAATCAGCTCGCGGTAAGCGCCTATTTCGCTGATATCCGACAGATCTCCGATCTCCAGAAGATGGTCTTCTTCCCGATTCTCCAAGTCGAGCAGCAGGCGGTATTCCGACTGGTATTCGTATTCTTTCGGTTTGCGGAAATATCCCCATTTCCCGGTAAAGTTCTCGACTTCGTGATAAGCGACCATGCCTCCGCGCAGACCGAACCCTTTTTTGCGGCAGGCCGCATCGATCCGGTTCCTGAATTCTTTGGGATGGGTAATCACTACCGCGTAATCGCCGAACTTTTCGTTCCACGGATGGATAAGGCTTTCCTGTTCGCCTTGTACATGACGCTGAAGCGATTCGTTCGTCACGCCGTACAGGCTGAGCGAATACTGGCGGTCCGCTTCGTTTTCCTGCAGCACGATCGGGCCTTCCACGTCTTCGAGAGGCTTTCCTCCGACATAGATTTTATAACTGCCCGGATTGTAAATTGCGGAAGCCGCTTCGAATGGATCGTTGCGTCCCGCCTCGTCTTTTTCCTGATTTTTAAAAGCGCTCAGGCATTGAAAATGCAGCTGCCCGCGCCGGAATTTTTCCATAAAACGGCGTTCACCGAATTTGAGCAGTACGTAAATTTTCACCGGCTCGCTCATTGGGTTGCTCCCTTCTCTCTTTTTTATTCCATCTGGCTGTACGAGCGATACTCCATATTTACCCAATCTCCGGCAAAAAAATAAAAACGTTCTCCTTGTAGGAGAACGTTTTGGAATATTTTTTGTAGGTCTCAGACTGCCAACCGTCCCCGCCGCTCCGCTACGGTAATCGAAGCTTCGATGCCCGAACCGAACTCCAGATAGTCGTCTTCGACTCCGTCGCTGAAGATTACGCCGCCCTCGGGCATCTGCGAGACGATCTTGAGCGGGTTTCGCTCGTCGATCCGTCCGAACACCAGATTGGCCGAAGTGGAGCGGCTCGGATAAGGTTCGCGTACACTGAAGTACAGATACGGGGAATCCCAGCCGAACGTCGGGTCCGGTACAAGCGGCTGCTCCGCTCCTCCGCCCGCCTGCGAAGAAATGCCCGCGGCTCCGGCCAGCACGCTGCGCAGCCATCCGGTCGAACCCATGCCCGTCGATACGATGATGCCGCTCGAAGACTGCTGCTCGGCCGCCTCGCTTTGGCGAAGTTCGTATCTCGCCGATACATGCGTGCGACGCCCGATAAACAGATCGTTGACCGCAACCAGCACCTGTCCGTCGTTCAGCTCCGCCTGCGCCAGACGGACTTCCCGGATCGGACGTTTGCCGCGCAGCAGATCCCGTACCGCGGCGGGCAGCTCGGCAATCGTAAACGGCAGCAGGGCTCCGTCCCAGCGCTGCGGATCGGGATTGACCCCGATCAGCGGCTGTTCGGTCACATATTTGAGCGTATTGGCGACTAATCCGTCCTGACCGAGCACCACGACCATATCTTTTTGACCAAAAATAAAATTCGGGACATGCTCGCGGTCGACCTGCTGGACGCGCCCGATACTCGCAAGCGTCTCCGAAGCCCGGTGCAGCGCCGTATGATACAACCGGTCTTCCTGCACATAATCGCTGAAATCCGCTCCCAGCCTTTCCACGAAAAACTGAGCCTGCTGGATCGTGTTATAACGAACCACCAATTCTTCCAGCCGGGTACGGCGTTTCACCAGTATGATCTTTATTTCCGTCTCCGGGCCTGCAGCCTGCAGCCTTCCGCTATCTGCGGCCGCTTCTTTTTTTCCGAAAAAGCTCATCGCGGACCTCCTCCTCTCGCCGCCGGATTCGCCTGCCCGCCCATCAGCCCCTGCAGCAGATCCGGCGTAATGTTCAGCTGGCCGATCTTGTCGGCATTGCCCGCCATGTCGCGGAACGCGATCGCAATCAGCTTGTCCGGCTGCATGTCCATCTGCGCCATCGCTTCGAGCACGCCGGGACTGACGTTCTCGAGCGACTTCATGACCGCGGTCAGCTCGTACGCTTTGGCGTCGGCCGCGACTTTTCGGTTCGATGTCTCCAGACCGATCAGCTCCTGCCGGTCCGATTCCATGCCGATATCGAAGCGCAGCTGTTCTTCCGCCATCTCGTGTTTCTTCTGCTTGACCGCGCGCTCGGCGTTCAGCTGCGTTTCGCGGATCTGCCGCTTTTTGGCCTCGACGGCGATTTCCGTATTAAGTTCGTTCTCTTTCACCTGGCGTTCCTGTTCGATCGAGGCGTTCCGGCGGCGGTACAGGGCTTCGTCCGCATCCTGCAGAATCTCTTCCCGGGCTTTCGCTTCGAGCGCGCGCATGGTGTCTTTGTTGGGCAAAATAGCCAGGATCGACAGACCCATCAATTCCACGCCGAGCGCCGCCATTTCCTCATCCTGCACCAGCTCCGCCCGCAGGCTCTGAGCCAGATTCTCGCTGGCCTGAATCGCTTCGCGGAGCGGCATCCGGGCAAGTCCCCGCTTGATGCGCACTTTGACAATATTCACGACACGCTGGCTCAGCAGAGCCGGATCGTCGGAGAGATAACGCTGCTTTTTCAAGTCATACGTATAATTCAGCACTTCGGTCATGCGGCGGTACTCGGCAATCCGGTAGATCAGCTGTCCCTGGACGGTGATTTTCTGATAATCGCTCGTCATTTCGTCGAACATGAACGGTACATCGATCGAGGAAACCGGAACGACGACGACCGAAGTGGTCGGGGCATAATAGTGGAACGCGAGACCGACGCCTTCTTTGACGACTTTGCCGTTCTTGATCTTCATCACGTACTCGCTGGGCTGGAATTTGGCAAAACGGAATCCGAACATAAGAATTCCCCGCTTTCTTGTTCAATATTGTCATTTCGACTTTAACGAAACTTTATCATATCTTTTTGATATTTTCAATATGATAATTACAATATCTTTTCTTCGCGCATAAAAAAAGCCCGTTCACGGGGAACGAAGCTTGGCGGATCGGTTTTGATCTTTCGGTTAGACGGGTTCGACCTGCCGGTGCGGTTATCTTCGGTACGCGCGGCAGAATCGGAAGATTTCGCAGGAGGGGTTGGCGGGCTGTCCGAGGCTCTCTTCACATGATCCAAGACGGTATCGAACAATTCGAGCTGATCGGGCGAATGACAGACCAGATGCCCGCTGCGCGAAAGAATCAGCAGTTCTTTCCGCTCGGCTCCCAGCCGTTCCTGCAAATAGGCGGCACTGCGGGGTTTGACCAGATGGTCTTTGGCTCCCTGCACGATCAATGCCGGAGCCTGGGCTTCTTCATACCATTCAAGCGATTCGTCGACAAGCCGGTAAAACTCCCTTGCGGCGCGGGAAGGCACAATGAACAGATTGCGGATGTACCGGCCGACCATCTTGGGTTGAACCAGGGTTCTGGCGATCGCGGGCGGATGGAGCGGAAATACCGGCGTGGACAGCAGCGTCAGCGAAGCGATTCGCTCTTTGTACAAAGCGGCCAGCCTCGTTGCGATCAGCGCGCCCGTCGAGAAGCCGATCAGATGCACCTGCCCGTGTTCGTCCAGCAGCTTTCCCAATGCGGCTTCCGCGCTGGCGATCCATTCCCGGCTGCCCGCATCCTGCATTTCTTTTCGGCTTCCGCCGTGACCGCTGAGCGTGAACGTCCCGACCCGTATTCCTTTGCTTTCCAAAAAGCCGGCAAGCGGCGCCAGTTCATGCACGCCGCCCGTGAAACCGTGAATCAGCAGGCAGGCTTCCATCGTTACCCTCTCCCGTCTTTTTCGATTTCGTGCTTTGTTCCATTATAGTCCCAATCGAAAAGAAGCGGCAAAGAAAACGCTTTATTCACGACTTGTTCACTTTAACTTTCAGCCGTTCGATCTTGTGCCGGGCTTCCCTGCCGATCTCCGGATCTTCGTCCGCGCTCAGCCGCTCCAGCAGTGTCCGGGCCCGTTCTCCGTATTCGTCCAATCTCCGAAGCACCATACGCCGCATTTCGGTATCCGGCTCGGCATCGTGCAGCAGACGTTCATACCGGGGCAGCAGTTCCGGCAGCGGAATGCCTTCAAGCGCGCCCAGCGCCGCACGGCGCACTTTCCCGTCCGCATCGCTCAGCGCCGCGCCGAATGCTTCTGCCCAGGCCTGTCTGCCGGGCAGCCGCCCCGCATGAAAAACCGCTTCCCGGCGAATATCGGAATCCGGACAATCAAACAGCGGGATCAGCAGATGAAGCGGGTTAACGGGGCCTTGTTCCAGAATACGGGCGGATTGGCACAGCACCCGGGCATCGGTTTCTTCCGGAAGCAGGCTCGACAGCACATGGGCCAAGCTTCCCCCGCCCGGTTCTCCATGCGCATCGATCTGGCGGGCGGCGTTCAGGCGTTCTTCCGCGATCGGACTGCCCAGCGCCTGTTCCAACCGAGGTACCGCTTCCGCGTAATCTTTTTGGGCCAGGATTTCCAGAGCGGCCATACGCACCGCAGGCGAAACATCGTCGCACTGTTCCAGCAGAAACGCCCGTGTTTCCTGCTTCAATTTCAGCAGTTTGTGCATCCCCCGGATCGCACTGACTTTCACTTTTTCTTCCAGACTCGATAGATAGAGATCGATCAGTATCCCCTCGTCGCGGGCTTCTTCCATTTCGAACCAGCCCGTATCGTAGCCGCCGATAATCTCGTCCAACCAGCGTTCGTACCATTCGAGGAAATTCGCTTCATAGGTAAAAAAAGGAATCTGATGACTGCGGTCGATATAAACGATCCTTCCGCGGTAAGCCCCCGTTACCACCAGCATCATTTCGAACGTCCAACCCATCGTTCCGATATCCAGCAGCCCGCCGTACAATTCGCCTCGCAGGCGTTCTTTCTCCGGTTCGTTTAGCGAAGAATCATCCATAAAAGCGGTCAGTTCCCCCCACTCTTCCTGCGCCATGTCCGGAGCGAGCCGGCATTCCCGATTCAGCAGCCCCGGCGGATGCCCGGCATCCAGCTCCGAGATCCCGTAATAAGGTCCCGCTCCGCCGTTGCCGACGGTTTGCAGGAATTCGGAAAACTCGGCCGGAAGCGCAATCCCCGTTTTCTTTTCGAAAGATTCGATCTTGTCCGCTTCGATCGGTTCGTTCATCCGGTAACCGTGCCGGTTCGCTCCGAATTCTTTCAAAACTGCGTCCCGCCGCGCCGCCATCTTCAGCTTCCAGATAATGCGTTCCAACTGAACCTGCTTTTTCACTTCGTTCCCCTCCCTGAAATAGGCGGCCGATCTTGTGGGTGAGGCCTGCTGCAGCACCCTGATCGAAACGTTTCTCTTACGTGAACGATATGGTTTTTTATATCGCTTGTATGCTATAATTCCCACTTGTAACGGTTGGTATGCTTTCCCTAATCTGCCACTGAGCTTGATTGTAACTCGTTGGGGTGTTTTGTGCAAAATCCCAAATTACCTATTTATTTTTCTTTTTCAAGGATTTATGAGGGATATAAGGAGGAACTGCCATGGACAGCCCGTCTTCCCTTTTTTTGCAGGAAGTTTGGAGCCGGTTGAGCGATATTTATAATAGGGAAAAGCAGCAGATCGATCAAATGAAAGACTGGAGTCCTCTTCAGGCGGGCATCTTCCGGTATGTCAAAATCACGCGTTTGATTCCCAAGCCGGGCCGAACACCTTTTGAGCTGGCTATCGATGTGTATCTCCCGCTGGATTGGAGCGACAGTTCCTACAAATTCGAACTGGAATGCGACGCGGAAAAACTGACCGACGAGCATCTGCGCAGCGAATTCTGGCCCGAACTGCTGAACAACCTGCTTGAACTGCGGCAGTCGGGAACAATGGGCCCGCGCTTTTTCGATTATCGTCTGGACGTCGAACTGGAATTCCGCCGGTCCGATCCCTCCCCCACGCTGAAACTTGCCGAAACCTTGATAGACGAGGCCGCCCGAACCCGGATACGGGAAACTCTGGACCGGTTTATCTCCGAGAAAGTCTTGTCGGATTCGCCGGCCCGCCCCAAACCCAAAGACCTGTTTTTCTTCGCTTCCTGGCTGTTGAATCCGGATTTGCTCCCCGAAGGACGCCTTGTACCCGACCCCGGTCGAATCGGTGAACTGCTAAACGGCGTGAACCGCAAATTCCGCGACCAACCCGAACGGTTGGCCGGATGGCGAGGCGAATACAAGCGGGCGCTGCGGCAGTGGGCGGAGACGTATTTCCTCCCCGTTCACTTCGCCGCCTCGGGCAAATATTCGCTGAGCTTCACGCTCAAACCCGAAGCCCGGCGTCCAATCGTCGATCAAGAAGCACTGGATTTCTTCCTGTTTGCCGCGCTCAAGATCGGGGAGTCCGAACCCAATCTTCGGCTGGAGTATCTGCGTTATGCGGCGATGCTCGATTCCGAGACGGCGGCCCTGTATCTGAAGACCGGCAGCGGCTCGGTAGAGAGCGAACGAATCGGCAGTCTGTTCCGGGGCACAGCGAACGATATTCTGCAGCAAATCGAGCTGAAGATTGTCCGCGAAGAAGCGGCGGCCTACCTCGAAGCGCTGGATTACTTGTGCGATCTGCTGCGCCAGGGCTTCACGAACGAATATGCACTCAAGCTCAAAAGTGCGGCCAAACCTCTGCTTCCGCTGAAAAAGCTGGCCAAATCGCCTCTTCACCGCTTTTTTGCCAATGCGCTTCAATATCCCGAAATATTCCCTGCGATCGCCGAATATGCGGAACTGGCCATGAAAGAGTTCACCTGGTACAACGATACGCCGCCCAGCGAAAAATCGGTGATGCCCGGCACTTATGCGGTGTTCGGACTGGGCCTGTACAGCAAAGCCTATTTCCCGCTAATGCTGCGCTACATGGACCTGGTCGATACGGAGCATCAATCGGCGCAGGATGAGTACGCAGATGCTTTTGCCGAAGCACATTCTCCGGATATCCATACACTGCCTGTGCTTATCGCTATCCTGCGGGCAAGCGGACAGTCGGCCAAACCGATGAAACATGCTCCGATCGACTCGGCGGAACTTGCCGGAATCGTACATAAACAGCTCGAGCCGCTTGAAACCCATGAACGGGAGAACGTGCTGTACCGCCTGTTCGGCGGACAGGCAAAGCTCGTCCGGCTTGCCCAAAAAGCCGAACCCGGTCTGCAGGGCGCCCTGCAAAACCTTGCGGCGCTTCTGCCCGAATCTTCTCATAGAAACAGGTGAATCGATGAAAAAAGTAATCTTTGCGGGCCTGGCGCTCCTGCTGATGTCGCCTGCAGTGGCAAGTGCCGCCGATGTTCAAGTTTCCGAGACCGAACTTCGCCGCCTGCAGGAAACTTACGGACTGGATCCGCGCCCTGCCGACCCCGTGCCTTCTTTTGCCGGTGATTTGACCTTCAACTTGGGAGGCGTATCGGGCAGTTTCGGCGTGTCGACTCTGTCTCTTAGCGATCCGTTCGCCGGAGTTCAGCTGCTGATCGGACTTGCCGAGCCGCCCGATTTAAGACTTGTATCCGCCTGCCGCTTATCTGTCCGGCTGCTGGCCGATCGCTTCGACTCCTGAACGTTCCGGACGTCAAGCCCCGGCCCGCCCGAATAGATAAGGAAGCCGGCGGCAGACACAGCAAAAAGACTGCCCGGCCGGAATGTTCCGGCGGAGCAGTCTTTTTGAATCGCCCAGCTGCCGATACGGACTGCGGCAGGATTTCTTTTTCGGACACCGCTAAGAGCGGTCTATTTCGTTTCTTCCGAACCGGCTTTGTCTTTGCCCATGAAGGCGACAGCGACTGCGGCCAGTGCGATCGGCACCAGTGCATAGAGGAACATCGCCGTAATCGAATCCGACATCGCATTTACGATTTTGTCGAGAATATCCGGCGGAATCTGCGAGCGTACATCGGACTGGAAGACTTGGCGCAGATCGCCTCCGAATCCGGCGGCGGCTCCGCCTTCCTGCCCGGCGAACGCTTCGGCCAGCCGATTCGCGAGCACACTGCTCTGAATGGCGCCAAAGACCGTGATACCCATCGTCATGCCGAAAGAACGCAGGAACGAGTTGGTCGAGTTCGCCGTTCCCCGATATCTCGGCTCCAGATTGTGCATGGAAGCGGTCGGAAGCATCGAGAACGAGAATCCGACCCCGAACCCTGCCAGAACCATATAGACCGTCAGCAGCAGACGCGATGTATCCGGCGTCATGAAAGCGAGCAGCGCCATACCCGCGAAGAACGAAATCACGGACACGGTCATCAAACGGCGGAACGAAATTTTCGTCTGGTAAATACCGCCGATGGCGCTGCCGGCTACCGAACCCAACATCATCGGCGTCAGAATCAGACCGGCATTGGTGGCCGAACCGCCGTAAACGGCCTGAACGAACAGCGGAATATAGACGGTCAGGATGATAAAGGTCGCCCCATACAGAAAGGCGAGAATCTGGGAAGACGCGAACAGCGGACGCTTGAACAGCCAGAACGGCAGAATCGGATCGGCCGCTTTGCGTTCGACAGCAACAAAGGCGACAAAGAAAATCGCGAATGCGGCAAACAGCGCGATAATCGGCATCGAGCTCCATCCGTAGGAACCGCCCAGTTCAAGAGCGAACATCAAGGCCACGATGGCAACGACCAGCGTAAAAGCGCCGGCCCAGTCGATCCGCTGTTTCTGATGCACCGCCGATTCTTTGTAGAAGACAAGAATCAGCGCCAGTGCCACGATCCCGATCGGCACATTGACGTAGAAGACCCAGTGCCAGCCGATCGTGTCGGTAATGTAGGCGCCGAGCAGAGGTCCGAGTACGCTTGCCAAACCGAAGACCGCACCCAGCATGCCCGTCATCTTGCCCCGTTTCTCGGGCGGGAACGTATCAAAGATAATGGTGAAAGCAATCGGCATCAGCGCTCCGCCGCCGATTCCCTGGATCGCCCGGAAGATACTGAGCTGCGTCATCGTCTGCGCGAGCCCGCACAGCGCCGAACCGATCAGGAAAACGATCAATCCGAAGACGAAAAACCGTTTGCGGCCGTACATATCGGACAGCTTGCCGAAGATCGGCATGCCCGCCATCGTGGCGACCATATAAGCGGAAGTGACCCAAACGAACTGGTCCAATCCCCCAAGATCGGCGACGATGGTTCCCATGGCGGTCGCAACGATCGTGTTGTCCATCGCGGCCATCAGGATACTGAGCAGCAGACCGGTTACGATCCATTTGGTATTGATTTGATTCATGATCCGCCCACCAGCCTTTTCTCATTGTTCGTTGTACATCTTAGATGACCGACCGGTCAGAGTCAAGACATATTTATGTCTATAAGAGCATATGCGCAGCCTGGAAGGCAAATGCTGGCGAAGCGTTGCGAAAGTTGGTAGGATAAAAAAACGCAAGACCTACCAACCGACAAAAAGGAGCAGGAAAAATGGATCTCGGTTCCAATATACGTACCGTACGCAAACGCAAAGGGATCACAATCGCTTCGATCTGTGCCGCTACCGGATTGTCCCAGGGATTCATGAGCCAGCTCGAAAACAATAAAACATCGCCGTCCATCTCCACCCTCGAACAAATTGCCGAAGCCCTGGATGTGCCGCTGGTTTATTTGCTGCTAAAAAAAGAAGATCGCATGCAGGTTACCCGCAAAAAAGACCGTCATCAAACTGCCGGCGGTACAAGCCATGTCTCGATCTCGCATATCGGACGTACGCCCCATCTGCGCATGACGATCGTCGAACTCGCACCGGGCGCTTCGTCGGGCGACACTCCCCATTCGCATGAAGGCGAAGAAGTGCATGTGGTCGTGCGGGGAACGGTTACCGCCGAGCAGGGCGAAGATCGGTACGTGCTGAGCGAAGGCGATGCTTTCAGTTGGAACGCAGGCGTTCCCCACCGGGTCTGGAACGAAGGCGAAGAGACGGCAATCGTGCTGATCGCCGTTTATACCGACACCCCGAGGGAAGCGGAACCGATATAAAGCGCATGACAAAGCCGCCCTGCACCGAAACGGTTGATCGGTGAGGGCGGCTGCGCGGAGGCTGTATCGACAGACGACAGAAGCCGGATTCCGGGCCAACAGCCGGGTGCACGGGTCCGTCGACAACGTCGCATGACTTCGTCGGTCAGGCTGTGTGCCGAGTCTCGTTCGTCCCTTCCGCGTGACTTTGTTTCTTGAATGCCGGCCATTCGAGATTGGTGCCGGCTCTCCACAACCATTCAAACGGACCGTACAGGAACGCTCGAAGCCAGTAACGGCTTGCGACCATCTGCAGGGCAAAAAAGGCGAGCCCGATCGGTACGACGGCGGTCATCGGCAGACTGCCGATGACACCGAGCGAAGCGAAGACTCCTTCGCCCGACGCGCTGAACAACGTGACGAAGACCAGCGACTGCATCAGATAGTTGGTGAACGCCATCCGGCCGACCGCACGGAACGGCTCCAGAAGACGCGATGCCGCCGAGCCTTCCCGTCCCGCCAGTCCGACGATCAGGAGCACCGCTCCGATCGTCACCGAGAAGCAGGCGACGGGATGCAGCGTCATGATCCATGCGTTTTCGCTCGACAGGCCGCTGGACATATATTTTCCCGTCCAACCGAGCAGAAGCAGCAGAGCCCCGATTCCCGCAGCCCGGCGCGGATACTTCGGCAGACGAACGAACAGGCCGCTGCGGTAAGCGTACATGCCGAACAGGAAAAAGGTCAGATGTTCGATCGCCAGCACCAGCTCGCCGAACGAGGTAGCCAGGTAGGTATTCGAGAAGAATACATCCGGATTCGGCAGCTTGGAGATTCCGTTATAGATCCAGTTCGACGGAGAAAACGTCAGCAGCCAATTCGATATTTCCGGACTCATCGCAGCCTGCAGTTCATACGACGAGATCAGAAACAGCAGCATGCCCGACAGAAGCAGCAGCGGCTTGGGCATCCATAGGAACAAGATCAGCATAAATCCGTCCAGCGCATACATGAACAGGATATCGCCGTTCCAGACGGCAAATACGTGCAGCGCGCCGAACAGCAGCAGCATCCCCATCCGCCGCAGCAGCATGGGATAAGGCTGCCGGCCTTTGCGAACCGCGGCGTCGAAGATCAGCATCATGCTGATGCCGAACATGAACGAGAACAGCGGACGTGCGCTGTTGCCGAACAAGACGTCGATCGCCCGCGCCAGGAACGTGCCGACCGCATCCCCTTCGTCGATCGAAGCCCCGGCAAGATGCGACAAATTGCACATAAAAATCGCAAACAGGGCGATGCCTCGCAGTTGGTCCAGCACGTTGATCCGGCCGGCAGGCGTACCCGCTGCCGCCTTAACCTTGGGTGTCGGTAAAGTCGTCACAATGCTTCATCCTTCTTTCTTCTGCAATCGATAAGTATAAGCCAAGCTCCTTATCCATTGTAGAGATGACGCGCAGACGACTCTTCCTTCGAACACTACAATCGAATGACAACTTTGTTACGCCTTCGGACCTGCCTCTCTATTCCCCCAGGCTTACCGGCTCACCAGGGCGGACAGCTCTCCGCTGAATACTTTTTCGTTTTTTTGATTGAATGTCGATAATCGCACGGTTACGATTCCGCTGCGGCGCCTTTCTTGCAGACCGGTCACTTCGACCTCGACATGCAGCTCATCTTCCGGATAGACCGGTTTGATAAAGCGGATGTCGTTCATTTCTGTGCCCGCTACCACTTCTTCGCCGTACGCCCCCGTTTCCACCCACAGCTTGAAAGAGACCGCCATCGTCTGAATCCCCGAAGCGATCAATCCTTTGAACCGTCCTTCCGCCGCTTTGGCTTCGTCCAGGTGCATATACTGCGGATCGTAGACGGACGCGAATTCCACAATGCTTGCCCTGCTCAGAATCAGGGAAGACGTCCTGAACGTCTGTCCCAGCGTAAACTCTTCGAATTTCACCTGCGTATGCACTCCCCGATCTTCTGTTGCCGCTTCAAACTCGATGCCTGCTCAAAGTCCCAGCGAAATATATTTCACTTCCAGATATTCTTCGATCCCGTAACGACCGCCTTCGCGGCCGAGTCCGCTTTCCTTGAAGCCGCCGAACGGCGCCTGCGCGGTGGACGGCAGCGGATCGTTCAGACCAACGATGCCGAATTCGAGACGCTCGGCGATCTGCACCGCTTCGCCGATCCGTTCGGTGAACACGTAAGCCGCCAAGCCGTACGGACTGCGATTGGCGCGTTCGATCACTTCGTCGATCGTGCGAAACGATGCGACCGGAGCCAGCGGACCGAACGTTTCCTCGTTCATGCAGACCATATCGTCCGTCACGTTCGCAAGCAGCGTCGGCTGTACGAAATGGCCGCCCGCTTCGTTCGCACGTCCGCCTCCCGTCAGCACTTTCGCGCCTTTGGCCCGGGCATCTTCAATCTGCGCCAGCACTTTGCCGACTGCGGCCGCATTGATCAGCGGACCGATCTCCGTACCTGCATCGAGACCGTTTCCGACCACGAGTTCGGACACTTTGCGCGCGGCAAGCTCGGAAAAGCGATCGACCAGGCTCTCATGCACATAGATCCGATTGGTGCAAACGCAGGTCTGGCCGCCGTTGCGGAACTTGGAAGACATCATGCCGTCCACCGCCTTCTCCAGATCGGCATGTTCGGTCACGATAAACGGCGCATGTCCGCCGAGTTCCAGCGACAGCTTTTTCATGGTGTCGGCGGCGCCTTTCATCAGCTGTTTGCCTATCCGGGTCGATCCGGTAAAAGACAGCTTGCGGACGCGCGGGTCCTGCTGCCACACACCGCCGATTTCGCCCGGAACGCCTGTCACCATATTGATGACGCCGTCCGGAATCCCCGCTTCGGCCGCAAGTTCCGCCAGACGCAGCGCCGTAAACGGCGTTTCTTCCGACGGCTTGATTACGACCGTGCAGCCGGCGGCAAGCGCCGGAGCGACTTTGCGCGTAATCATCGAAGCCGGGAAATTCCACGGCGTGATCATGGCCGCTACGCCGACCGGCTGCTTGATCACCCAAATTCTTTTGTTTGGCGACGAGGCGGGAATCGTCTCCCCGTATACCCGTTTGCCTTCTTCGGCGTACCATTGAATAAAGCTGTTCGCGTAAGCGATCTCTCCCGCCGCTTCCGCCAGCGGTTTTCCCTGCTCCAGCGTCATGATCCGGGCCAATTCGTCTTGATGCCGCCCGATCAGCGCGTGCCAGCCCAGCAGAAGCCGGCTCCGTTCGATCGCCGGCAGCGCCGACCAGGATGCAAGCGCGCCGTAAGCCGCGTCGACGGCCGCAAGCGCATCCGCTTCCGTCGCTTTGGAAGCATGGCCGACAAGTTCTCCGTTTGCCGGATTGGTCACTTCGATCTGCTCGGCCGTCTCGATCCACGAACCTCCAATCAGCAGTTTGCCCCGCTTGTTCATTGCTGCACCTCTTTCCGTCTCATTTTCTTTCTATTATACACCTATACACCCGCGGAAGAAGCATCCAAGCCCCTGCGGCAGAAGGCGAAGAACGAAGCATCCCCTCTGCATGAATGCGGTTCTCGGGTTGAAAAGGAAGTCCCGGATAACGGATAATATAGTCAGCCGCCGGGAGTCCCCGCCCCAACTGCGGCGAAGACTCCGCGGTTTGCCCGTCCCGGAACACGGAAAACGGCGAGGAGGATGAATATGGATCAGACGATAAGCCGCTTGTCCGGCAAGCTTCACCGCTTGGCGGACAAGCTTCCGTCTCCCCGCGCTTATCGAAGCGCCTGCTTGTCCCTGCTGGCCGGACCGGTGCCTTTTGACGGCGCCTGCTTCGCCGGTGCGGACGGACATGCCGGCCTCGGCACCGGCTCGGTGACCGAAGGGGATGTCGGAGCGATTCATCCGCGTCTGTTGGAATACGAATCCCGCGGCGAAGATTTCAACCGCTACGATACGCTTGCGGCCGGCGGGATCCCTGCCGCCGCTCTCCGGCTGGCCTGCGGCGGCAGCCCCGAGCGCAGTGCCCGCTACCGCGAGATCCTCGCTCCGGCGGGCTTTGGCGACGAACTGCGCGCCGTACTGACGGCGCGCGGGCAGCGCTGCGGGCGGCTGTCGCTGCTGCGCCGCCCGGATCGTCCTCCGTTCACGGAAGACGAAGTGCGCCTCGTCGCGGCGCTGCTGCCGCAGATGGCCGCGTATCTGCGGCAGGCCCCGTTCTCCGCCGAACATGCGGAGGACGGGGCGGACGAACAGCCGCTTCCGCTCCCGCACGAATCCGGCGTCTTCGTCCTGTCGGACCGGCTGCTCCTGCTGGCCGCCAATACGGCGGCCCCGAGCTGGCTCGCCGCGCTGCGCACCGCCGAGCGAATCGAACCGGACGTCATGCCCCGTCCGATCCGCGCCGTCTGCGCCCGCGCCCTGTCGCCGTCTTTGCAAGGCGGCTCCTCTGCCGAATATGCCGCACGGGTCTGCGTCCCCGTGCCCGGGGCTATTACATCGGCATCCGCGCCAGCCGGATGGAGACCGCAGCCGGCGAAGTCCAGCTCGCCGTCACCGTCGAGCGGGCCCGTCCCGCCGAGATTCTGCCGGTACTGGCCGAAAGTTTCGGCCTGAACGAACGCGAGCAGGAAGTCGTCGAGCGGGTCGTGCAGGGTCTTTCGGCCAAAGAAGCGGCGCTGTCGCTGCATCTGTCCGAATCCACGCTGCAGGACCTGCTGAAGTCTATCTTTCGCAAGACCGGCACCAAGAACCGCCGCGAGCTGGTCTGGCAGCTTTATTCGCGGTTCAGCTGAACGGGCAGCCGGTTCGGCCTTCCGGATTGTTCTTCTTTACGAAGAATACGCAGCGCCAAAAAGCCTTTCTGCCCCGCTGCCTGCGGAACAAAAAGGCTTTTTGGCGATCGCTTCGGATACAGGACTACCGCAAATATAGGGAAGCCAGTTCGGCCGCGCGACGGTTGCTGGCTTCGATCTCCGCCCGCCTTGGCATCGGGCTCCAGGAAGAGGTATCGTCGAGCCAGGTCTCGGGCAGCTCTTCCGGACTGTCCGAACGCCAGCGGTCCAGCCACTCCTGCGGCAGTCTGAGCTTGGGATCGGCATCCAGCTTTTTGAGAAGCGGATGTCCGCTCATCTCCATCCACAGCAGCGCCCAGGCTCGCGGAACCACACGCCAAATATCGTATCCGCCTCCTCCGAGCGCCACCCAGCGGCCCCCGCAGTAAGCATGCGCCGCTTCATGCAGCATTTTGGGCATCTCGCGGTAAATCTTCATCGAGCAGTGCACATGCGCCAGCGGGTCGAGCGCGTGCGCATCGCAGCCGTGCTGACTGACAATGATATCCGGTTTGGCTTTGCGCAGCACATCGTCCAGCACGCTGCCGAAACATTCCAGCCAAGAATCGTCTTCCGTGTAAGGCTCCATCGGCAGGTTGACCGTGCAGCCGAATCCTTCGCCTTCTCCTCGCTGTTCGACCAGGCCCGTACCGGGGAACAGATACTTGCCCGTCTCATGGATCGAATACGTATACACGCCCGGATCGCTGTAGAACGACATTTCCACCCCGTCGCCGTGATGGACGTCGGTATCGACATACAGGACACGCGCCCCGTACTCTTTGCGAATAAACGAAATGGCGATCGAAGCGTCATTGTAGACGCAGAATCCCGACCCCCGCTGCGGCATGGCATGATGCAGCCCTCCGGCCAGATTCACCGCATGGCGCGCATCGCCGTCCATCACGAGCTTGGCCGCCGCCACGGAAGCCGCCGCGATGATTTCCGCGCTGCGGTGCATCCCCGGGAAGAACGGCGTGTCGTCGGTATCCAGGCCGTATTTTTGCGCATCGCCGATCAGGCCGTCATCGGGAAGAGGTTCGCTGAGCGCTTTGACCCGCTCGACATATTCCGGTACATGCACCGCGTGCAGCAGCGCCTCGTCCAGCCGGTCGGCAGGCAGAATCTCGCCTTCGGTAGGAAAAGCGCCGGCGGTGCGCAGCAAATCGCGGGTCAGCGTGATCCGCCGCTGGTCGAACGGATGATCTTGGCCGAACACGTAATTCAGGCTGTTCGGGTGGAACAAATAAACGGCGTCCCGCATCTTGGGCTCACTCCTTCCGATTCAGTACATGAAACGCTGGCGGAATCGCAGCCGGTCGAACGCCTCGACCGAATCCTGCGGCACTTTTTTGCCGACGCGAACCATCAGGCAGTTGGCCGGATGGCTGCAGATTTCCGGATCGTCCGTCGCAAACCAGACCATATCGACGTTCTTCATCAGATCCTCCATCATTTTGCGATAATCCCAGACGCTCAATCCCGTGCTTTCGAGATCCCAATGCCAGTAATATTCCGTTGTAAAGACGATAGCATGATCCAGTTGACCGCCGCGAAAAGCGATTTCCAGCAGTTTTTTGCTTAATCCCAATCCTCTGTAATCGTTTGCAACTTCAATGGCGCCAAGTTCGATCAGATCGTCCATTTTCCCTTCCGACCAGCGCTCGTATTCATCCGCATAATGAAACGTGACGTAACCGACGATCATTTTATCTTCAACAGCCGCTATAATGCGTCCTTCCGGCAGTTCCGCGATCTCAACCAGCGCTTCATGCTGCTCTTTCGGGCGGCGGAACGCGTCGAGCTGCGGATGGAGACTCATTTCCTTTAGCCGCTCCGGCGAAATCGGACCTTCGACAAGCAGCGTCTTCCCGTCTCGCTCGACCGTTTCTTCATAATCAATCTTAATATGTTCCATACGGCCTCCTTTCGATCCGAGCGGCATCCCTTCCAAGCAGGTCACCGCCGAAAAAAGTTGAGCTTATGGCAGACTATGCTGTTTTCTTGTATTTATCATAGCCGCTTTGCTTACCAAACACCATCGTCAACTTGTTGACAACGATTCCGGTGCTTGTGAAAGAGGAATGAAAAAATTATAATAATTGGGAAATGAAATAAAGCTGAACAGAGAATAGCATAGATGAGCATAGAAAGGTGAGCTGAGCCAATGGGACAAATCAAGATTTACGGACTCAAAGAAAAGCTGAATCCAAAAAAGGAAAAATGGTCTGAAGTGATCCATTCATGTATGGTTGAAGCTTTCGAGCTGCCGGAAAACAAAAAGTTTCACCGCTTTTTCCCAATGGAGAATGAAGATTTCATTTTCCCGGACGACCGTTCCGAAGCTTATACGATTATCGAGATCAGTATTTTCGAAGGAAGATCATCGGAATCCAAAAAGCGTCTAATCGAACTACTGTTCCAGCGGGCTGCCGAATCAACGGATATTGCGCCAAGCGATCTTGAAATCACGCTATTCGAGACGCCAAGGCAGAACTGGGGAATACGTGGACTTCCTGCCGATGAACTGCAGCTGAACTATAAAATAAACGTTTAGATCAAAGGAGCGGTCCGTAAGACCGCTCTTTTCTCCATCGAAAAATCGACAATCTCTCTAATTGTGTTATACTACAGAAAATTCGACGTTTTGCTTCCGGACAGCCGTAATGCCGCCTTCCCTAGACGGGCTGCCGCGACGGCCAAACGACGAGGCTTTATATTTTACCGTTTATTTGTAAGCGCTACATCTGTAAGAATTGTAAGGTTTGTTGCTTGGCTGCACACCTCATTCTCTCGGCGACTGGAGGCTCTTATGGAAAAGGATACGGTAGAAATCATTGGCGTGGAAACGCAGCGGTCCAATCTGGGCGATTACGAAGAGGCCCGGCGCAATTTCGATTGGGCGGACGAGGAAAAATGCTTCAGTTGGCATGAAACGGGGCGTCTGAACCTGGCTTACGAAGCGGTCGACCGGCATGCGCAGTCGGGACTCGGCGATAAAATCGCCCTGTATTACAGCGATCCGGAGCGCAGCGAGTCCTACACGTTCGAGCAGCTGCGTCAGGAATCGAACCGGGCCGCGAATATGCTGCGGAGCTTGGGCATCGGAAAAGGCGACCGTGTGTTCATTTTCATGCCGCGCACGCCGGAGCTGTATTTCACCCTGCTCGGCGTGATCAAGATCGGCGCGATTGCCGGACCGTTATTCGAGGCGTTCATGGAGACGGCGGTGCGCGATCGGCTGAAGGACAGCGGCGCGGTCGCGATCGTAACGACGCCCAAGCTTGCCGAGCGGGTACCCGCTCACGAGCTGCCGGAGCTAAAACACGTCATTCTGGTCGATACGTCCACAAGCGGCGAGACGGCGGAAGACGAGAGCATGCTGCCGGAAGATTCCCCGTTTGCCGACTTCAATAAGCTGATGCGCGAAGCGCGGACGGAGACCGAGATCGAATGGGTCGACCGGGAAGACGGATTGATCCTTCACTATACTTCAGGTTCGACCGGAAAGCCGAAGGGCGTCTACCACGTGCACGGCGCCATGGTACAGCACGCGTATACGGGCCGGATCGTGCTCGATTTGCGGGAGGACGACGTCTACTGGTGCACGGCCGATCCCGGCTGGGTAACCGGAACGTCGTACGGCATTTTCGCCCCGTGGCTGAACGGCGTAACGAACGTCATTCGAGGCGGACGCTTCAGTCCCCAGGATTGGTACGAGACGCTGCAGCGTTATAAAGTCACCGTCTGGTACAGCGCGCCTACCGCGTTCCGCATGCTGATGGGCGCCGGCGACGAGTCGGTCAAAGACTACGATCTGTCTGCGCTGCGGCACGTGCTGAGCGTCGGCGAACCGCTGAATCCGGAAGTTATCCGCTGGGGACATCGCGTGTACGGGCGGCGTATCCACGATACGTGGTGGATGACCGAAACGGGCGCGCAGCTTATCTGCAACTATCCGTCGATGGATATCCGTCCCGGTTCGATGGGCAAGCCTATTCCGGGCGTCCAAGCCGCGATCATCGACGACCAGGGCAACGAGCTGCCGCCGCTGCGGATGGGAAATTTGGCGATCCGCACGCCTTGGCCGTCCATCATGCGCCGAATTTGGAACAATCCGGCGAAGTTCGAGGAATACACCCGAATCGAAGGCTGGTACATTTCCGGCGACTCCGCCTACATGGACGAAGACGGCTACTTCTGGTTCCAAGGCCGAATCGACGACGTCATCAATACGTCCGGCGAACGGGTCGGTCCCTTCGAGGTGGAGAGCAAGCTGGTCGAACATCCCGCCGTTGCGGAAGCGGGCGTAATCGGCAAGCCGGACCCTGTTCGCGGCGAAGTGATCAAAGCGTTCATCTCGCTGCGCGAAGGCTACGAGGCGACGGACGGCCTGAAAGCGGAAATCACGAAATTCGTCAAGGAAGGACTGTCCGCCCATGCCGCCCCGCGCGAGATCGAATTCAAGGACAAGCTGCCGAAGACGCGAAGCGGCAAAATTATGCGGCGCGTGCTCAAAGCCTGGGAGCTGAAGCTCCCGGCGGGAGATTTGTCGACGATCGAGGATTAAGATTTTAATTAGAGAAAGAGCCCTGCGCCTCCCGGCGGACAAGGCTCTTTTTTGCGATGTGATTCCGATTTCTTTTTCGTTTCATAAGTTCGATCTTTGTAAAACGCTGATCTTTTTTTGCGGATAGTGTAAATCTATATTAATTTTAGATTTTTATGTTTATCGCAAAAAAACCTGTTTATTAATCGTTTAAATACATATTTTCAGGAGGAATGTCCAATTGAATAACCGCGGGAAAAAGACTTTCTCAAGCCTGGCAGCCGTTTCTCTCGCCGTGCCGCTGTTTGTCATGCCGCTTCCGCCCGCCGTCGCGGCGTCTGTGATGCATGCCGCAGCAAGCGAAGCGTCCGCTCCGATGAACGATCCGCTTCGCGTACAACTGCTCCATGAAATTTCGATATTCAAGCGTGCGGCCGCTGAAATGTCCATGTCTTCCATGCAGGGACAGTTGGTGTATGAGTACCAAGTAAGTTATGCGAATCGAATCATTGCCGAGACGACCGCCATCGCACAGCATGCAAGTTCCACGCCGACACAGCTGAACCGGGCACTCAAGTATGCGCGTTTCTCGTTAGAAGATTACATTCAAAAAGGAAAACCGTATACCTGGTACATTTTGCACAAAGCTCTGAGCTACTATTATATTCATTTTCGAGCCGGCGACGAGCCCGGCGGTTATTCGCAGGAGAAGCTGGATGCTTTTACCGAGAAACTAGAAGCGCTTTTGAGCCGGGTCGATGCCGGAGAAGACAGCATCGCCGTCTTCAGGGAGTATCTGGAAACGTGCGAAGATTTTTATTCTAATCCGAATCCTTGAACGGTCGGAGCCTCGGATCGAAAAAATGTTACCCATTCGCATACTTTCGGGAGGGAATCCTATTGAACGTTTTCGACAGCAAAAAAAGGAAGCGTTTGGCTTTTTCATTTCTTGTCGTCCTGCTCTGTTTCGGTTCTTTGCCGGCTGTTGCGCAGGATAGCGGCGGCAGTTCTTCCTTGTCCGCGTCGTATGAAAGCGCGCCTCCTTCCGGAATCGGACTGCAGGACGCCGACCGCGTCCGCCTCCTTCGAGATGCCAGAGCGATGTTTCAATTCAATGAGTATTACAAAACCCGCTTTGAAGACGAACGGTATGCTTCCTACAAACAAAGCAGCCTAAAAGCTTTTTCCGTCGCCTTCGATCCCGCTTCCACGCGCAGCGAGCTGACGGACGCCTTAATGCAAACCGATGCGTTCCCGCCTTACGATCTGTACTGGACCTACGGAGACGTCGGCGTCGACCGGATTCTGTTCGAGATCGAACTGCAGCTGCATCTGTATACGGAATTCGGCAGCGACCCCGGCTTATGGAGCGAGGCGACCGCCGATCAGCTGATGAACGAAATCGCTTTGATTCGCGACAGACTTTATCCGTTTTTCATGGAGGCGGGCGGCAGCGAAGAAGTCTGGCGCTGCTTCATGGATTACCTGCAGTTGGCCGCCGAATTCGAAGACCGGCGCAGCGGGCGCTCCGAGCTTCTTAAGCAGACTTTCCAATATCGTACCGACGTCCTGAACCGCGTGCACCTTGGTCAGCTGTCCCAAGCGCAAACGGCCGGGTTCGATGCGGCGGTCGAAAAATTGGAGGCACTGCTCGCCGCTTCCGACGCACCGGAAGCGATCCAAACGGCTTTCCAACAGGTGAAACCGGCTTACGAGGCCCTTCCTTCCTCCGGCAGCCCGGGCTCCGCGCTTGCCGCCGACATTGAAGCCGCGCGCAAGCTGCTCGACCTTCCGAAAGGCATCCGTTCGGGCCAATACCCGGCATCGGCGTTCGGCGCGCTGCGCCGGGCGATCAACGAAGCGCAGCGAACGTTGGAAAAAGGCGGAACGGACGCCCAGCTTGCACAAGCGCAAAGCAAGCTGGCGGCGGCCGTCAAGGAATTCCGCGGCAGACAGAAGCCTTAAGCGTACCCGAGCCTGCGTTCGGACAATAAAAAAACCGACATCGCGATATGCGATGCCGGTTTTTATTTTTACGATCGGTACTTGCTTCAGTTTCTTTTCGCGGACTTGGACAGCAGCTTCAGTACTTCAAGGTACAACCGGACCAGCGTAACCATCAAACCGAAAGCCCCGTGCCATTCCATGTATTTAGGGGCTCCGCTGCGTGTTCCCTGCTCGATAAAATCAAAGTCCAGCAGCAGATTCAGCGACGCGATGACGACCACGAACAGGCTGATGCCGATTCCGATCAGACCGGATTCGTGAATAAACGGCACATTGACTCCGAAGAATCCGAGCACAAAATCGAACAGGTAGACAAGCATGATCGAGAAGGTCGCCATAATGATGCCCGTACGGAAGCCCGGTGTGACTTTGACGATCCGGGTAATATACAGCGGCAGCATCGCGAACAGCGTGCCGATCGTGATCAAGACGGCATTCAGTACGATTCCCGGATGCTCCATATCGAATACGGCCGAGATCGCTCCCAATGCCAGACCTTCGAAGATCGCATACAGCGGAGCCGTGATAAAAGCGATTTTCGGTACGAAACCGGTGATCAGCGCCGCGATCAAGCCCAGTACGACGCCGGCGATCATGATCCCGTATACATCTTGTCCCTGATCGAAGCGGTACCAGGTATAAGCCGCGCCTCCGATCAGCAGCAGAAGCAGGATAAAGGTCTCGTGCACGGTGCCGCCAAGCGTCATCGCAGCCGAACCGACCCGATCTTCTCTTGCGCGATCGAACATTTTTTTGCTTACTCGGGCAGAAGAACGATGAGAAGATCGGAAACATACGGCTGGATCCGGTGATTGTGTAAAGACGGCAAGGCCTTATTGACAGTTCATCCGAACTCCGATTCATGGAAAATCTAGGTAGAGACCCGAAACCTGCAATCTTTTCAGCTTAAAAAACGATCGCAGATTCGCATACGGGGGTCCCGATTCACCTGGTTTAAGTGTTCAAAGTGCAGAGGCAATTCGTTCATTCGTTCGAACTTTTTTTCACGCGTTTATTATAGCCTAAAAAATCCGCTCTCCCAAATAATCTCTTCCGTACTCATGATCGAAGCTTCAGCTATGCTGACGCCTGTACGTTTCAAAAAGGCTCGCACTGTCGCGTAACCTACGGCGTAGCCGGCGAACGCAGGCAGGCCGACAGGCTCATAACCTTGTTCCAGCGCAATTTCGTCTCCAAACATAAAGCCTGCCACTTCCGAAAATCCTTTGACATGGAGTGCCTCGACGAAAATAGACACGCTGCGCTCGAAATCACTCCCTCCCTTTTGCGCGTCCTCTACCCACGGGCCGAGTCGATCAGCCCCGTACAGTTCTTCCGCGAAACATTCCGCCAGCCCTTCAATGACCAAATAATCGCCGACCGTCACATTCCCATGATTCCAGGCAACATGCGAGAATCGCAGATTATGATTGAACTCGTGCGCGATAATAGCCGGGAGCCTGGATTTGTTATAGGCATTTGGAAAAATAGAAACTTGTATGAAACCGGGAATGCCGCCGAAACCACAGTAACTTTTCTGCAGCTTCAATTTTTCGGGGTCCGCAATATACAGGCCAAACTTCAATTCATCTTCTTTAATACGCATGCCAGCCTGCCCGATAAAAAGAACACAGTCATTCAACGCGCGTCGAACCGTTTCCATCGCCTGCATCCGCTTCATTTCTTCCAGCGCCCGCAGTCCTTTCTCCGAATCGGAAAGCGTTAGGTAGCCCAGCATATTCGCGGCCATTACCACGTCGTAGCCTCCGGGAATCGGAGTCCGAAGGGGGACGCTAATTCTGTTCCACATCTGCTCGAATGGCCCCATCATAGCAAATCGGAAATAGTCGGGCCGTTTCTCTTCGGGCAGTGCGAAACAAGTCTCATACTGCTTAATCGTATCTTCAATTTCGATTTTCATCGCGGATTCCTTGGTTTCCGACATACACGTCTATCGCTTCACTCATAAAAGCCGCCAAGCCTACCCCATACTTGTCGATATTTTGTGCAAAGCGTTCATCCTGCACATACATTTGTCCCAATCCCGCAAAAGCTTCGTACGAATACGTACCGAAGTTGTGCAAAAACGTATACCACTGTCCGATCTGCTGCTGCGCATGAGGCGAAGCAGGATCTTCACGCCGGACTTCGGCCAAGGCACGCATCCGTTCTTCCCACTCCCGCTGCAGTTTGGCGCTCATCTGCGGAGTCCGGGTCGCCAACCTTTCTTTGGAGTCGTCGACTGCGGCGTCTCCCCAGCGTTCGCGCGCTTCTTGTTCGTAAGGATCGTTCGTAAAATCGATTCCTTCGAACCGCTGTTCGTTAGTCATCGTAATCTCTCCTTTGGCATGTTGGATCGTTCGGTCGATATTCGCGATCATCCGGCGTGTCGACTCCATCTTGTCGGTCAGCATCCGCCGCTGCATCTCCAAAGCTTCCAGCCGGTCAAAAGCGGGATTGTCCAGGATACGGCCGATTTCTTTGAGCGAAAAACCAAGCTCCCGAAAAAACAAAATCTGCTGCAGCCGTTCCAGATCGGTGTCGGCATACAGCCGGTAGCCCGCTTCCGATAATGCCTGAGGTTTCAGCAGACCCCGTTCATCATAATGATGCAGCGTACGGATACTGATGCCCGCAAGCTGCGAGACTTCTTTGACTTTCCATGCGATGTCGTCCGCCTCCTTTCTGATCTCAGGATAAAGCCTCACGCAGCGTGAGGGTCAAGCTTCTTTTTGAACAAAACAAAACTTCCCGTTTCTACGCATCAAGCGCAGGACGGGAAGCGGGAAAGCCGGACGGCTTCTGCAAATTCGGGATCGTTCATCGCATGAACGGGCGATCCGAGCAGGAGTCCACGGCCGCGGGGGTCAAACCGGTCCGTAGGTCAGTTCCGCGACAAGCGGATAATGATCGGAAGGATATTTGCCTCCGAAGTCGCGGCGGTCGATCAGGCTGCGCCGCACCTGAAGCTGCGCGGACGCAAAGATATAATCGATCGGTTCGCCTTCGAGGCCGCCGAGGAAATCGTGGAACGTCCGGCCCGAAGGACCTTCCAGTCTGCCGTACGCATCCTGCAGCGCCGGAATATCGCCGGGTTCCGCGAGCTCGCCGCGCAGATAGCGCAGCGGAGCGTCGGAAGGCCCTCCGTTCATATCGCCCATCAGCACGGACGCGCTGCCGGGAAACTCCCGATCGTGACGCAGCATCACCGAGGCGACCAACTTGGCGCCTTCGATCCGCGCCTGTTCGCCGATATGGTCGAAATGCGTATTGTATACGCGGATCTCCCGGCCGGAAGCGCGATGCAGGAAGCGGCCCCAGGTACAGATGCGCGGATAATCGCTGTCCCAACCCAGCGAAGCGACCGTCTGCGGCGTCTCGGACAACCAAAACTGCCCCTGGCCGACGACCTCGAATTCATCCCGGCGATAGAAAATGGCACAGGCCTCGTCTTCCGTCCCGCCCCATCGGCCTTCGCCGATCCAGGCATAATCCGAAAGCTCGCGCTGCAGATCGTCCAGCATGAGCAGGTAGGCTTCCTGTACCCCGACAAACGACGGCGTATGGGCTTGGATCGTTTCCGCCGCCCAAGGCGCACGTTGCACCCATTCGTTGCCGGCGTCGTTTGCCGTATGCGTTCTCAGATTGAAAGTCATGATTGTCAGTTCGATCGGCCCGCCGGCCTTCGAATCGGTACCCGATGTTTGATCCATGGTTTCGTCCTCCCGAAAATTTCGTTGGAACATTTCGAAGCGCTGTTGAACGGTTGAAAGTCTTTCTGATTCGAAACGTTTCTATGTGTAAATGATATCCCTTTCTTTTTATTTTGGCGAGTCCAAACCAAAAAAGAAAGCGCAAAGCGCTTTCCTTTAACGGTTATTCTTCGCGCAGCCGTCCGGCTTCCAAGCGCAGGACGCGGTCGCAGTAGGACAGAATACGTTCATCGTGCGTGACGATGATTCCCGCTTTGCCTTCGGCTTTGACGCGTTCGGCGAGCAGCCGCGTGACATCCCGGCCGCGGTCCGCATCGAGGCTCGCTGTCGGCTCGTCGGCCAGGATCACCGACGGATCGTTCATCAGCGCCCGGGCGACGGCAACGCGCTGACGCTCTCCGCCGGACAGCTTGTCCGGATAATGCTTCCGGCGTTCCGACAGGCCGAGCCGTTCCAGCAGCTCGTCCGCCCGGCGCGCCGCCTGGGCTTTGTCCGCCCGTCCAAGCCTCGCCACGAAGCGAAGCTGCTCTTCCGCTTTCAGATACGGCAGCAAATTCGCCCCCTGGAAAATGAACCCGATCTCATGCAGCCTTAAATCGGCGAGCTGACGTTCGTTCATGCCGGCCAGGCTGCGTCCGCCAATCGAGACTTCCCCGCGGGTCGGCGTGAGCAGCGCACCGGCAATCGACAGGAACGTACTCTTGCCGGAGCCCGAAGGTCCGACTACGGCGACCAATTCGCCGGCCGCTACCGAACAGGACAAATTGTCCAGTACAGTGAGTACGGATTCGCCGTCCCCATACGTATGCGACACTCCGCTCAGATTCAATTTGGTCTGTACGGCGGCAGGCTTGGCCTGCACCGCCGCAGCGATCCGATGATTCATGCTCCAGCCCTCCCTATCGCATCCAGCGCATCCGTTTTGGCGACTTTGACAACTGAAGCGAGCCCGCCGAGCAGAGCCACGCCCAGGAACAGCCCGCAGCTGAGCGCGATCGTTCCGGCTCCCAGCGAAAACGGCATAGCGGCCGGCAGCATCGATTTCATGATCAGAACCAATCCTACCCCGACAGCCAGACTGCCCACCGACAGCACCAGCACCTGCGCGATCACGCTGCCGGCTAAGTATCGGGTCTTCGCGCCGATCGCTTTAAGAATACCGAACTGGGCGGTTTTCTGGATCGTAATGACATAGAAAAACACCGCCAGCACAAAGGCCGAGATGACATAGAGGAAGACGATCATCATCAGCAGCGAAGATTGTTCGGCTTTGTGCCCCGGAATCGCGGAGATGGCCTGCGATTGGCTGATCACATCGGCATCCGGCACCGCGTTGCGCAGCTGATCCGCCTGCGCGTTCGAGATCCGGAGCGCAATCGCATTGTAAGCCGTATCGGTTTCGCCGCCGCGGGCGGCCATCAGCTCGGAGCGGTAAGCCGCCCAGTCTTTTTCATTCATCCATACCGCGGGCATATGGCTGTACGAACGATTTTCCGTAAATCCGCCCACTGTCCATTTCAAACCTGTCGCTCCGTCCACCATCGTATCGCCGATTTTGACGCCGGACTTTTTCAGATCAAGGTCGGCCAATACCTCTCCTGCGGCGGCCGTGCTCAGCGGTTGGCCTTCTACCGTTTCCGGTACCAGCCAACTCTCCGCCTGTACGCCGAACAGCGCGATATCGATCCGCCCTTCGGTCCCTTCCCGTGTGACGGTAGTCATCCGAACTCCCAGCGGCTGGGCTCCTTCGGTTCCCGCGATCGCCTGTGCCTGCTTCACCTGCTCCGCATGAAGTTCGGAGCGCGCGAAGCGGTCATCCGAATCTTGCTGCACGATAAAATGATCGGCCGGCATATTGCGTATCGCCGAAGAAGTCGCATTGCCCAGACCGTTGGCAAGCCCTGTCACGAACAAAACCAGAAACGAGACCATCAGCATAATGGCTACGATCAGCACATACCGCGTTTTGGAAAAACGTATTTCCCGCAGCGCCAAAAACATCTTGTTCTTCCTCCTGTTTTCCGGTCGGGCCGAGAAGCGGTTCGCTGTCGGCTTCTTGGCCCGAACGACAGATTTCTATCCTGTTCCCCAAGTGTAGGGCCGGAAAATGAACGGAGTATGAACGCCAAATTACAATTTCGGAAGCCAAACGATAAAGGTCGAACCCCGGCCGGGTTCGCTCTCCGCCGCAATCGTCCCTCCATGCAGCAGCACAATTTTCTTGGCGATGGCCAGGCCCAGGCCCGTGCTGCCTCCGTCGGTACGGGACGGATCTGCCCGGTAGAACCGATCGAACAGCAGCGGCAGTTTCTCCGCAGGGATGCCGCTGCCCGTATCCGCGAAACGCAGCACGCACATATCGCCGTCCTCCTCCGCCGTCACCGAAATCGAACGGCCTTCGGGGATATGCTTCACCGCATTCGACAGCAGATTAATCCAGACCTGATCGAGCAGGGTCGCATCGCCCATCACCGCAAGATTTTCCGGCACGGACAAACGCAGCGCCAACCCTTTCTCGCTGAGCTGCCATTCCAGTACGTCAACGGCGCGCCGGATCTCCGCTTTCAATTGGAGCGGACTGCGAATAAGACCTTCTTCTATCCGATCGAGCGATGACAGCAGCAGAAGCTGACGGCCGAGCGCCGACAGCCTGCGGCTTTCTTCTCCGATAATCGAAGCGAAACGCAGACGCTGCTCGTCGGGCAGACCGGCCGCGGCCAACTCCGATGCGAACCCCTGAATCGATGTCAGCGGCGATTGGATCTCGTGCGAAACGTTGGCGACAAATTCCCTGCGCGATTCTTCCGCCCTCGAGAGACTTCGGCTCATCGTCATAAAATGGCCGGCGAGTTGGCCGATCTCGTCGCTGCGCCGGGTCGGCAGCTCGATATCGTAACGGCCGTCCGCGATTCTGCGTGTAGCCTCGGTCATCCGGGTAATCGGCTTGACCAGATAGCGGGTCGCAATCAGAAACAGTCCGATACTGAACGCAACGGTCAGCAGTCCGATCATGGCGAAGAAACTGCGCAGTTCGCCGAACTGCAAAATGACGTCCGGGCGCAGAAACAGCGCGGAAGGACGTCCTCTCCATTCCATCGGAACACCTACCGTATTGCTGAGCCGATTATCGAAAAAACCCGTAATAAACGGCCGGTTCGGAAACTCGGCTACCCCGTGGTACTCGCCTCCGGCGGCAACCCGGGTCACGGCGTCCCGATCCAGATCAAGCGCCCGGAATTCCCGGCCGTAAAAACCTTCTTGACCTTCGCCGTCGGTGACGTACAGCTCATAGCCGAGTGCCGCCGCATTGTCCAGGTAAGCGTCGGCATCGCCGGGGCGAAGCTCCGCCATCCGTTTGACTTCGTAGGCAATCTTCGTCAGCTTGGCATCGTTAAACGGCTTGAGCCGGGTATGATAATGCACATTGGAGACAAGGAACCCAAGCAGCGCGCTGACCGCAACGACCAGCAGCGTCGTCAGGCAGACCCGCATATAGAGACTTTTGCCCAGGCGACCAAGGCCCGACGGCTTGTTCATTTGCGCGGCACCTCCAACTTATAGCCGATGCCCCGGACCGTTCGGATCGTGAAATCGTCCGAATGATCGGCAAACCGCTGGCGCAGACGTTTGATATGCACATCGACCGTCCGCTCGTCTCCTTCATAGTCGGCTCCCCAGACCAGACGGATCAGATCTCCGCGTTCGAACAGACGGCCGGGATACTGGGCCAACTGCGCCAGCAGCTCGAACTCTTTGAGCGGCAGCAGCAGCGTCGTTTCCCCGTCCGTTACTTCGTGGTTCTGCCGGTCGATCGTTACGCGGTTCAACTTGATCTTTTCGCTTGAGGCGAGCGAATAGCGGCGGAATAACGCATTCATGCGAAACAGAAGTTCTCTCGGCTCGAACGGTTTGGTAATATAATCGTCCGTGCCGTGCGCATAGCCGGCTTCCTTGTCCGCCAGCTGCTCGCGTGCAGTCAGCAGAATGACGGGAATATCGTACAGGCTGCGGATCTCCGTGCATAGATCGAGCCCGTTCACTCCCGGCATCATCACGTCGAGCACAGCCAGGTCAACCGAAGATTGTTCCAGCAGACGCGCCGCTTCGTCTCCGTCCTTCGCTTCGATAACCCGGTACCCTTCCTGGGTCAGCACCGTCCGCAGCAGTGTACGGACATGGGCATCGTCGTCGGCAATCAGCACTTTTTTCACTATGGATTCCTCCCGAGCGCTTCGCTCAAGACCCGATCTCCGCAAAAAAGACTCCGCTCTCCACCATCGGCGAACAGTCGGTATGATCCCCGCTCAGATTGATCTCGAAAATATAGTCTTTCCCTTCCACAAACGGCTTGACCCGCTTCCAATCGATCCGTCCCGAGCCAAGCGGCAGCGAATCGTGCCTCTCTCCCATGCTGTCCACCAAGTGATAATAACGCGCATAAGGAGCCGTACGCTCCAGCACTTCGCACAGTTTGTCGTTATCGCCGCGAAAGCCGATAAAGGTATGACTGACGTCCACGTTCAGCGGAAGTTTCAGCGGCACAATCACTTCGTCGATCAGGTGCGGGTTGCTGTAGCAGAACAGCCCTTCGGTCGAATCTTCCCAGAGCAGCAGACCGCTGTCGTAACCGGGAATGGCGCCGATCGCTTCTCTCAGCCGGATCGAACTCGCACGGTCGGCGGGAGCTCCTCCCATCCCCACGTAATGGGCATGAATGACGCATTTCGATCCTTCCTGCCTGCAGATTTCGAGCAGCTCCGCCGTCGATTCCCGGTAGAATCGGTACATGCCGGGCTCCTCGCTCGAAATATCCAAGTACGCTCCCCGATATTTGGAAGGATGATGCATATACGCACCGATTCCTCGCCTGCGCAGTTCGCGTACCCGCTGCCGGATCAGCTCCGTATTCGCCATATCCTGTTCCGTCAAATACAACTCCACAATCTCCGGGTCGTAATCGAGACGATTATTGAAGCTTTTGTCGTCGATCCCGCCTTTCAGTCGAATCCCCTGACTCATCCGTATCCGCCTCCTGAACTCCAATTTGAGCTTTCTCTTAAGACCGAATATCGGCCGTTCTGTTCCTATCTTAGCGAAAAGACGCCCGGCATACAAAAAGAAAAGAAAAAAAGCCCGTTCGCTTGAGAATAGACATTTCTCGAGCGAACAGGCGGTTCATATGCGGGTAAGTCTCCGGCGGCCGTTCCTTACAAACGGGCCAAAGGTTCGGCCGAAGTGTCGGGTCTCGGCGTACCGAAGTTCGGCGTTCCGTCTTCGTTCCAATGAATGACCTGCACACGGGCATGGCGGTTGGGATCGTACAGCGGATCGCCGACGATTTCCTTGTAGCTTCTGCCGTGATAAACAAGCAGATCGAGCGTTCCGTCTTCCGAGACGGTAAAACTGTTGTGTCCGGGTCCATACTGGCCGCTTTTTTCGCACGTTTGGAAGACCGGAGCGGGCGACTTCACCCACGACTTCGGATCCAGCAGGTCGCTGTCTTCGTCGGCGGTCAGCAACCCCATACAATAATTATGGTCGGTGGCACTGCCGGAGAACGTCATGAAGATCCGGCCGTTCCTTTTGAGAATGGCCGCTCCTTCGTTGACGAGGAATCCGATTTTTTCCCAATCGTATTCCGGTGTGGAGATGCAGACCTGCTCGCCGCGCAGCGTCCACGGATTTTCCATTTCGGAAATATACAGATTGGAGTTGCCCGCAATCTCCGGATCTTTTTGCGCCCAGACATAATAGCGGATTCCGCGATGTTCGAACGTTGTCGCATCCAGCGCGAACGATTCCCATTTGGTTTTGACCTGGCCTTTTTCGACCCACTGGCCTTCCAGCGGATTAACGGAATCGTTTTCGAGAACGAACATGCGATGGTCGAACAAGCCTTCTTTCGTCTCGGACGTATGCGCCGCGGCAAAGTAGACATACCATTTCTCATTGATGTAATGGATTTCGGGAGCCCAGATATTGGCGCTCATCGGGCCGCTGCCATGTTTGTACCAGATATTCTTGACTTCGGCTTCCTGCAGTGCTGCAAGCGTGGATGCGCGTCTCAGCTCGATACGGTCGTATTCCGGAACCGAAGCGATAAAATAATAGAAGCCGTCGGTATGTTTGCAGATAAAAGGATCGGCCCGCTGCTCGATCAGCGGATTGGGTAGGTTGTAGGTTGTCATGGTCGGTGGCTCCTATTCGGACTTGATATCGCCGAAGCTCGGCCGGCCGGAGGGACACGCGGTGGGACGCTGCGGGACCGGCCGAATTCGGCCATTCAAGTTCTGTATGTTTTGGGGTGGGGCTTTAAAAATGCTGAAAATGAGACAAGCATTAAATCTTCGATCAAAAGTTCATATAAACCTCAAGCATAAACAAAGCTCTTAACAAGTTTGCTTAACCCTTGATGCCGGAGTTCAGGTTAATGGACTGAACAAAGTACTTCTGTGCGAACAGGAACAGGGCAAGCGTCGGGATAATCGCCAGAATCGCGGAGCCCATTAGCTGTCCGATCATCCGGTAGTTGCCGTAAATGTCCTGCAGCAGCAGGAGACCCGCGGTAACCGGCATCTTGTCGACATCGGTGTAGACGATAACCGGCCACAGGAAGTCGTTCCAAGAACCGGTGAACGAGAACAGCGCACAGACGATCAGAACCGGCTTGATCAGCGGCAGCATGATCGAGAAATAAATACGGAAGTCGCTGGCTCCGTCGACTTTGGCGGATTCGTCCAGGTCTTTCGGGATGCCCAGCATAAACTGCCGGACGAGGAAGATGTTACCCATGCCGGCAAGGCCCGGGATAATCATCGCCCATGATGTGTTAACCCAACCGAGAGCGTCAATGATCTTGTAGGAAGGAATCAGGTTAACGACGCCCGGGAAGAAAGAAATCCCCAGCAGCGTGAAAAACAGAACGTTCCGTCCTCTGAATTTCATCCGTGCATAGCCGTAGCCTGTCAGGGAGATAACGACGACAACCAGCAGCGTATGCGATGTCGCGATGACGACCGAGTTGGTCAACCAGCGCAGGATCGGGGCGGTCGACGTATTTTCCAGAATCGCGGTATAATTGTCCATGATCCAGTTGACCGGAAGCAGCCGGAATCCGGCGCTGACCACTTCGGTTTGTGAACGGAAAGAGGTCGTAACCCCGAAGATAACCGGAACAATCCAGATCAGACAAAGCAGTCCGAGGAATACATAGGCCACGACCTGCGAGACGCTGACTTTCGTGCGCTTGCGGCCGACGGCCACTGCGCTTTTATCCAAATTCATTACCTGGTTTGACATCATGCACTCCTCCTAATCAGTTTGCGTTGCGGTTCATGACGTAATATTGCAGGGCCGAAATGACCAGAATCACCAGGCCGAGCAGGACCGCCATCGCCGATGCCATCCCCGCGATCGATTCGCCGCTGCCGAATGCGAGCTGGCGAATATACATCATAAGCACCGAGGTGCTCTGCTGGGGACCGCCGTCGGTCATCATCAGCGGCTGGCCGAAGACGTTGAATGCACCGGCAGTCGTCATGACGAACGTATAGATTAACGGGAAATTGATCGAAGGCAGTGTGATGCTGAAAAATTTGCGGATCGGACCGGCGCCGTCAAGCTCCGCCGATTCGTACAATTCTTCGGACACTCCGCTGATCGAAGCGCGATAGATAATCATATTGCCGCCGATACCGCCCCAGATGGTCAACAGAATAATAGTGATCCAGGCGTAAGGCTGATGCGTCGCCCAGGCAATCGTGGAACCGAACACATTGCCGGTGATGCCGAGCTGTTTGTTGAAGATCAGCGTAAAGATCAGCGCCGATGCCGAAATGGAGATCAGACCCGGTACATAAAGTACGGATTGAATAAACGTTTTGCCCTTGAGTTTCTTGTGCGACAGCGCCACCGCGATCATCAAAGGAAGCACGATGAGCGGAGGTACGGTGAACAAGACGAACAGCAGGGTATTTTTGAGACCGTTAAAAAACTGCGTATGGAACGTCGACGTCGTGTCGAACAGAATCGTGCTGTAGTTGGAAAACCCTACCCAGTTCGGCGAGCCGGCCAGGTTCCACTGCGTGAACGAAGCATAAATACCGTAAATCGTCGGAATGACGACAAATACGAGGAACAAGATCAGATGCGGTCCCACAAAGAACACGGGTGCCAGATTCAGTTTCTTTTTCATAGGCTTTCAGTTCTCCTCTCAAGACTGCCCGGATCTTCGATCCGGTTCAAGGCTTCGTACACAATCGCCGGAGGCCCGGAAAAAGCGATATGCCCCGAAGGGCATATCTTTTCCGAAACGTCCAAGCTTATTCGCCGGATTTGGCTGCGGCGCCGTTCGATTCCGCAATCTTGTCTTCGACTTCTTTTTGCATCGTTTTCAGTCCTTCGTCGATCGGCAGATTGCCGCGAACCAGATCGCCGACATACTTGTCTACCGCTTCCGCGATATACGGGTAGTATTCGTACGTATAGATGTAGAGAGATTCGATCTCTTTTTCATCCTTCGTGAAGAACGACTGCATATACTCCGAGAATTCCGGGCTTTCCACAACCTGCTTGCTGGCAGGGATCTGGCCGGCTTTTGCCCATTCAACCGAGTTAGCACGAATGAATTCGAGGAACGAAGCGATGCCTTTTTCCTTCTCGTCCAAACGCTTCTCGTTGTTGAACATCGCGAACAAGTGGGAAGAAGAACGGTTGGTGAACTTGTCCGGGCTGGCGGAGTACACGTTCGTGACACCGAAGTTGAGGTTCTTAACCGAAGCATGCGCCGTGGAACTCCAAGTGCCGTCCGTCGAGAACAGAACATTGCCGGATTGGAACATCAGGTAACCGTCTTCGCCGAACGGAGTCATCAGACCGGCATCGTTGATTTTTTTCACATCTTCGATGGCCGTTTTCATTTCCGGCGTATCGACCGCAGGCTTGCCGTCTTTTTGAATATCGCCGTTCAGGTTCTGGATCTGTCCGAGCATCGCCCAGCCGAGCAGCGCATCGTTGACGACGTAATCGCCTTTATCGAGTTTGCCTTTGAGGCTCAGGATTTCGTCGATCGTTACATTGTTATCGTCAAGGAAGCTTTCCGCGCCGTATTTGGCCAGCAGATCCTTGTTGTAATACATAACGTTGGCGTGAATATCGAGCGGAATCGTATACTGCGTACCGTCGATGTTGCCCGCTCCCCAGGCCTGCGGAAGGAAGTTGTCTTCTTTCAGTTCTGGTTGCGCTTGCATAACCGTCGTCATGGCTTCGAGCTGATTCTGCTTCACATACCCCGGTACGCGGTCCGCGTGAATGATGGCCAGATCGGGTACGCCTTTGCCGGAACTCAGCACCGTGGAGATCTTCGTGTACATATCCGCCGTTACGACGTGTTTGACCTTAACGGCCGGGTTGGTATCGTTGTAGGCTTTGACCAGGTTGTCCATATACGCGCCGTCTTCGCCTGTCAGTGGTGTCCAAAACGTAATGGTATTCGGGTCGTTGGCGTTGCTGTTCCCGCAGCCTGCCAGCAGCGATGCGGTAAGTGCGAAACCTGTTACTAAGGCCCCCAATTTTCTTTTCAATCTATTCTCCTCCTGTCGTATGAACCCTTAACTCGAGTTTAGTATATCCCCAAGCTGAAAACGGTGTCAATAACTTTTTTATAAACTTAAAACAAAATTATCGGCCTTAAGTAACAAATAAGTTTACTTAATATCGAGATGTAACCGCTCTTTTGCTTTGAAAATACCTCTTTCATTAATTTATGTACAGGTTAATAATCTTTATGGTATTATATGCTCATTCAAAGGCCCTCGCGGCCCGTTTAATGAAACCAAGCGAAAGAAGTGGGATAAAATGCAGTTGGAAATCGATCACTCCTCTCTTGTCGTCTATGAAGCGCTTGCCAGCGATGTTCGTATCAAGATTATTCAGCTGCTGTCCAAAAACAAAATGAACATCAAGGAACTGGCCGCCGAATTGAAGATCAGCAGTCCGATTGTGATCAAGCACATCAAGAAACTCGAAGACGCCGGTATTATCAAAACGGAGAAAGTTCCCGGCAAATCGGGTCTCCAGAAACTCTCCATCCTGAAAGTCGACCACATCGAAATCAATTTCCCCAAAAAGATTTTCCATTCTTTCGATTCGTACGAAACTTCCGTGCCCGTCGGTCACTACACCGATTTCGATCTCAAACCGACCTGCGGGCTTGCATCGGACAAAGACTTTATCGGGCCGGTCGACGAACCCAAATATTTTATGGACCCGAAACGGATGGACGCGGAAATCCTGTGGTTTACGCAGGGATTCGTGCAGTACAATGTCGCGAACTTTCTCAAAAAAGAAGAAAAACTCCAGCAGTTCGAGATCAGTATGGAACTTTCTTCGGAATTCCCTTTCTCCAACGACGTTTGGCCTTCGGACCTTACTTTTACGCTGAACGGGATCGAACTTGGGACCTGGACCAGTCCCGGCGATTTCGCCGACACCCGGGGCAAGCTGACGCCCGACTGGTGGCCGCATAATCTCAACCAGTACGGCCTGCTCAAAACAATCCGGATTACCGGGCACGGCACCTACGTCGACGGCGATCCGATGTCGGATATCTCGATTGCCGACCTCGATACGAGCTGCGACCGCTGGACGCTGCGGATCGAAGTCAAGGAAGACGCCAAGAACGTCGGCGGAGCCACCATCTTCGGCAAGAAATTCGGCAATCATAATCAGGATATTTTGTTCAAAATGTACTACCTGTAAGCGAAAAATTTGGAACGATGTACGCCAAAAACGTTATATGTTCATTTTTATATCCCGTTCCCTGCATTTTCATGCGGGTGAACGGGATTTTTCGTTAAAAACAACTCATCTTAGATGAATTTTGTTTATCTCCCTCTTTTTGCAACCTATTGCTCGCAGCCCGCATCTTATTGGTAAAGGGGGTATCCCATCTGGATCTTATCGATAGACTGAAAAACCAGGAAGAATCGGCCCTTCGGGAGCTGATGGACGGGTACGGCGACCTGCTCCTGCGAACGGCTTCCCTGCTAGTACGGGACCGGCAGACGGCGGAAGAAGCGGTTCAGGATGCTTTTGTCCAGGCTTATCTGAAAATCGGACAGCTTCATGATTCGGCCAAACTGAAGTCCTGGCTGATCCGGATCGTCGTCAACCGCTGCCGGATGAGGCAGCGGACCTGGAGCTGGCGGCATCTGCTTCCGGGCGGAATGCCCGGCGATCTTCCCGCCGACCCGGCAACCGTCTCGGCCGGCGCCGACGATATCGTGATGGCGCATTGGGAACAAGGCCGTCTGGCGGAAGCGGTAGGCCGGCTCGATTACCCGTACCGGGAAAGTGTGGTGCTCTACTATTTCGACGAGCTGAGTATAAAGGAAATAGCCGAGCTGCTCGAATCCGGAGAAAACACGGTCAAATCCAGACTGGCACGGGGACGCAGGATGCTCAAAAGGATCTTGGAAAAGGAGGAACCGACATGAAGGAAACGGAACGCAGCGCGGTCAAACGAAAATTGGACGAGGAGCTGAAGCTCCATACGTTTGCAGGACAGGAGGCCGTGCTGAAGCGCACGCATCCCGCCCCGCGAAGAACGCGGCTGCATGCCCTGTGGAACCGCGAGCTGGAATGGGTGCTGAACCCTGCAAGTCTGATGGGCGGAACTGCCGCTTTGCTGCTGCTCGCCGCTCTTCCCGTGCTGTCGTATACCCTGCAGAGTCCGCATCCTGCTGCCGGGCAGCGCGAATTGATCGAGGTCGGAGGAAGCATCTACTGGAGCGATACGTACCGAAACGAGGTGGACCGCCTTGAAAATTAAAATAAAAGTCAAACATTTGGTCGTGTACGTGCTCGTTCCGGTTTTTCTGCTGACTGCCGCCGCCTTGTGGATTCCGGGTGCCGTCGACCGCTACCAGGCTTCGCAGACGCCGGAAGCGATCCGCGCCCGGATGTTGGAAAAAATCGAAGCAGCGTCCGGAGCGGACAAGCTGGAGCGGATCGCCGAATTTGCGATCCTCCCTTCCGCCTATGAGCCTTATACGTTCGACGTCCGGCTCGGCCCCCGGGCGATGATGCAATCGGACGACGGCAATCCCGCGCCGTTGACGCCGGAAGACCGGCTGCCGCTGCTTGAGCTGTACGTCGGCAGCGGACCGCCGGGCGATACGCTGCTGCGCGCTGCGAACCAGCTGGCTTACGAATATGACGCGCTCGGCCAAGCCGAAGAAGCAAACCGGATGCTGGAGCGGACAGCGGACCGGCTTGACCTTGACGGACACGCGGACGCACAGAAACTGCAGCAGGAACTGGCGAAGCGCGAACCGTCAACGCAAGCGCACGGGAAAACGCCCGCTGCGTCGACATTCAGCGGCAAATTGATAGATCGGGACGGCTCACCCGTGCGGCGTGCCGGCATTTACCTGCTCGGCGAAGAGGGATCGGAATCGGCGGAGCAGAACGATCCTTATCAAACCGTCACCGACCCGAACGGAAATTTTGAAATCCGCAATGTCGCTCCCGGCTTTTACCAGGTCGAACTCGGATTGGACTACGAACAGGTGGACGGCCGGAGCCGCCCGGTTCAATGGGACGACTGGATCGAAATCAAGCAGGGTCGGAATCTCTCGAAAAATCTGACGCTGCGGCCTCTGATCGAACTTCAGTCTCCGGTCAACGGACAGAAGCTGACCGAAGATACGGTCGAATTCCGCTGGACGCCCGTGCAAGGCGCCGCGTATTACGACATGACCGGCTTTATCCCCGACAGGAACGGATTATCGGGCACCGGCACGGTAATTCGCAGCCGGATCCCGGAAAATCGTCTGTCGCTGCCCATCGAAGAACTGTACGCCACTCCCGGCGCTTCCACCCTTCCCGATTCCGGGAAATGGGAAGATGCGGATCCGAACTACCTGCTCGCTTACATGAATCCGAACGCCCGCTTCTCCTGGTTGGTTCGGGCTTACGATGCCGAAGGACGGGCTCTCAGCGAAAGTTCGGGTTACCGGCTGAATCCGGAACAAACGAACCATCTGCCTTTCTTCTATCTGAAACAGCGGGAGCTGAGCGGCACGGATCGGCTGCTGCTGAAGGGCCGGCTTAGTCAAGCTCTCGAGCAGTATCGGCAGGAAGCCGAGAGCGACCCGCGGAATATCCATGCGCTGCGGATGAGGGCACGCCTGATACTGTCCAACGTCGAAATTTCGCACGATACCGAGGCAAAAAAGGAACTGCTGCCGTTGCTGGAACGTCTGACGGCAGGCGTCTCTGCGCCCCAGGAAGCCGAGCGGATGCTGAGCCTTCTGTATGAAGAAGCGGATTGGGACGCGTACGAACATTATTATGAGCGGTATATTCGTCTGAACGGTGGACAGATCGAGCCCTATCTCCGCTCCCTGCATGCCGCCTCGCTGTTTTACCGGAGCCGTGCGGGCGAGGCTGTTCAAGAGTTCGAACAAACACTGCCGGACGATCCGGGCCATCGGTTTGTCGGCTTGTATCTGGCAGCGCAGCTGCAGGAAGGACGCACGCTCGGCGAAGCCCTCGAGCTGGCCCGGCGTTATCCCGAACTGGGTTACGAGCAGGGCGGCCGCGGTTGGCCGAATCTGCTGAATACAATGCTTAGCGAACGCTCGGCAGGCGGCGATGCCGCCGCTTTCGATACCCGACTGCGGACATCGCTGGACGAATTCGCACAAAACCGGGCTGCCGATCCGCTCGCTTCTCTTCCTCCAACCCCTGCTGGATCGGCGTCGATCGATGCGTTTGTCGAAGCGCTGACGAATATTCGCTGATTCCCGCCTATGATTAAAACGGTCTCGGTTTGCGCCAACACGGACTCTTTATGCAGAGCAGGTCGAAGCCGCCCGCTTGCAGAAATCAACCGTATGCCAAAAAACCGCCCGTACATCCGTGTACGGGCGGTTTTTGAATTCTCTGCCGATGTTGGCTCTCCGAATGCAAGCATTACAAAAACGGATTATAGAATCTCGAACCGTCCCGGAACGTCATCGTAAACGCGGCGGCCGAGATCAGTACTGCGCAAATCAGGACGATGTCCCGGCGCGTCATTGGGCGGCTGCGGTACCAGGTACGGCGGCGGTTCCGGCCCAAGCCGCGCAGTTCCAACGCCGGAGTCGTACCGAGCCAGATCTCTGCTATTCCGTACTCCTGTCTATTCCGGCAGTGCCGGAGGTTCGGGCAGGATGATGTCCCATTCCAGCTCCCGCCACGGACTTTTCGGGCCGGTCAGGAGTCTGCGCAGACGGCCCAGACGGATCTCGGACCCTTCCTCGGACAAGTCTTTTTGCGAGAATTGACACCCTGCCATATAAGCTACCGCGTAATCCGCCCAATTCCGGTAAGAAAATCGGGCCCGGACCGCATTGTGCAGCAGGTAGGCCGCTTCTTCCTGCTCGTTGATATATCGCGCCAACCTTGCGCAGCGGATATAAAAAGCAAGCCGGCCCAGGTCCCAGGCGGCAATACCCGCGGGCGGCAGGCGATCCATATACAGATTGACAACGTATCCTTCCCGGCCGCGCACGCTTCCGGGCGTCCGGGCTGCCAGATCGGAGGAACGCTCCGCCCGTGTCAATCCGCTGAAGAACAGCCGAATCTGCTGAAACTCCGGATTGTCGAGCCCCGACCAGAACCGTTCCGCCAATTCCCGCAGGTCTGCGGCATTTTCGACCTGCCAAAGATTCCGGAGGATTCCGGCCGCATCCAAACGGGCTTTGCCGCATTCATACATGCCGTAAGGCGGTTTGGCCCCGTGCTCTTCCAGCAGCGGGCCTCCGAGCGACGCCGCCCAATGCAGCGCCCTGCGGTACGAATACTCATCCATTTTTCATTCCTCCTCGCTCTCGCCGGAGCGGCCGCGGCTGTGCGGAAGCTCCGAACGGGTCGATGCCGGCAGCGGACGTCCGAGCTTCGCCAGACAATCGCCGTGAGCCTGCAGGATGACTTGCGAATCCGGTTCGACGCTCAAACGGCGTTCCAAATCTTCGATCGCTTCCGCGTAGCGCTCCAGTTTGTGCAGCGCCAGCCCTCGGCCCGCATAGTAGGCGCTATCGGGCTTGCCCTGCAGCGCACGGCCGTACCAAGCGGCCGACTCTTCGAATCTGCCGCTTTCGAATGCACAGCGTCCCAATGCGGCCGCAAGCTGCGGGCTGCCCGGTCCAAGCGCGGACGCAAGGCGCAGATCTTCTTCCGCAGGCTCCGTTTGTCCGGCCTCCATTCGATAAATTCCCCGGTGCAGCCTTGCCTCATATCCGCTTTGCCCTGCCGCTTCAGCCAAAGCGACCGCTTCGTCGAAGCTTCTTTCCGCTTCTTCCCTGCGTCCAAGCTTCCAAAGCGTACGGCCGAGCAGCGTCTTCATTGCACTCGTCCAGCCGTACAGCGGCGCTTCCGTCAGCAGGCGCTCGCATTCGGCGTACCGTTCCAACTCGAACAGACACTCGGCTGCCGCAGCTCTCGTTTCTTTGTCGCCGGGATAGCGCTTCAGTACGACCAACTGCCGCTCCAGATCCTGTTCCAGCAGCTCCAGCAGACGGATGCGGAGCTCGATATCGGAAGGTTCAAGCAGCAGCGCCAGTTCGCACGCCTGGAACGATTCCGCGAATCGCTCCAGCTCGCGGTAGCAGCGCGCCAGGCCCAGCAGGGCATGCGGATCGTTCGGCAGCAGATCCAGCGCCCGCCGGTATAATCCCAATGCATCGGAAGCCCGATCGCTTTCAAGCATCAGATCGGCCAGACGCATCAGGGCATCCCGCTCTCGCGGATAACGTCCGACCAGCGAAGCCCAGTCGATCTCGGCTTTCTCGTCGTCGCCCATCAAATGCAGAGCCGTCGCCCGAAGGCGCAGCAGATCCGGGTCTCCGGCAAACAGCCGGAACGCCGCATCGAAATCTTCCAGCGCTTCTTCCAGACTGCCGCTTCTGAGCCGGGCCGCTCCCCGGCTGCGAAGACCGAGAAATTCGTCCTGATCGAAATCCGCGCCTTTGGGCAGGTAATCGAAACGAAGCTCCGCCGCCTGCCGGATCGAATCGAGCATAAAAGCGGCAAAACCGGGCGGAACGAGCTGCGCCAGCCCAATCTCATCGTCCGTCCAATAAAAGATACGGTCCAACATCCGCCAAACCGCGCGCGGCAGATAAGGATGCTGGGCCAAAAAAACGAGCAGACGCGGCTGCAGCGCCTGTTTGAACGCCAGACACTGCAGCCGGTCTTGTTCGAGCAGTTCCTGCCAGGCTTCCGTTCGGATCCGCAGCGCATAATTTTCGTACAGCTGTTCGAAGCGGCGAATCCATATTTCCGCTTCCCGTTCTTCGCCTGCTGCCGGCTCCGCAGGAAATGCCGGAATCGCTGCGCGGCCGTTCGTATCGGCTTCCCGCTGCGGATTCGGCGGCTGCCCGGCAGCTTCTTCCTTTCTTCGCCGAGCCAGGCGGTTGGCCCGCCCCCAGACAGGCAGGTCGCCAGGCGACCGCTCTGCCGCCTGCGCCTCATGCCGATCTTCTTCATTGCCCCGGTCAAAGCTTCCCATGCCGGGCAAACCCTGCGCAGAAGCGGCTTCGGACTGTCCGCGCGCGACCTCTTCCGGCGTAAGCGTCTTGGCTAATTCCAGCGCTTCCCCGTAAGCTTCCCGCAGCCGCTGGAAACCTTCCGGATCGTCTTCCGGATGCACCTGCTTGAGCAGGGCGGCATAGGCACGTTTGATGGCACGGGTATCTGCGGTAGGCGCGATGCCCAGAATTCCCCAGACCCCCATCTTAGCGCCGGTTCCTTTCGAATTGATCCAGGAACTGTTCCAGCCGCTCCGCTTCCTCCCGGATTTCCCGCTCGTCCTGCCGGTGCAAAGCCGCTTCGAAGCGCTGTAGGGCAAGCCCGATCCATTCCCGTTCGTCGCCCAGCCGTTCCTCGTAGAGACGGTCGCCGCGTGCCAGCAGCAGCCGGTTTTTCTCCTGGTCTCTCGGATGCATTTTGAGGGCGGACAGCTGCGCCAGACGCCGTTCGATCTCTTCCCGGCTCATCACGCCGGGATTTTCTTCGATCACAATCCGGTGCACGTCGTCCAAACCGACGGTTTTGACTTCGACTTCCAGAATCCCGTTGATATCGTAAGTGTAACGGATATCGATATCGCGGATGCCCGCCGTTCCGGGAGGGAATTCGACTTCCAGCTCGCCGAGCAGCAGATTGTTCGCCGCAAGCCGGTTCTCGCCCTGATAGATTTTCACGATAATCCGGGTCTGCTCCTCATTCACCGTAGAAAACCGTTTGACCCGGCTGACCGGAACAAACGTGTTGCGGTCGATAATCGGACTGAAATGCCCGCTCTCGTATTCGCCTGTCGCATAAGCCATGGCCACCTCGGTTCCGAGCGTGTACGGGCAAACGTCCGTCATGACTACATCCTGAAATTCTTCGCTGCGTTCTTTCATGCCCGCCTGAACGCCCGCACCGACCGCGACGGTCTCGTCCGGATCGATATGCGCAGCAGGCAGACGGCCGAACATCCGGCTCAGCATCCCGTAGACCGCAGGCATACGCGAAGCTCCGCCGACCATCACGATCTCGTCCACTGCCGACGCATCGATCGACGCATCCAGCAGCGCGCGTTCGATCGGACGCCGCAGCCGTTCGACCAAAGGCTGTACCAGTTTTTCGAACCGTTCGCGGTCGATCCGCAGTTCTCTCATCTCGCCTCCGATACCCGCCCGCAGGTGAATCGGCTGATCCCGGGACAACAAGCGCTTGCCCATTTCCGCCTGATCCCTTAAAAAAGCAAGCGTTTTGCGTTCCAGCGAAGAAGCCTGCACATTAAACGACGACAAATAATGATCGACGATGGCATCGGTAAAATCTTCGCCGCCCAGATAATTGTCTCCGGCAACCGACTTGACTTCCATCACGCCGTCGAACAGCTCCAGAATCGAGACGTCGAACGTCCCGCCGCCCAGATCGAACACCAGAAACTGGGTCTCGGGCTTCTGCTGGTGCAGTCCGTAAGCGATCGCGGCAGCTGTCGGTTCGTTGAGCAGACGTTCGACCGTCAGGCCGGCCAGCTCGCCCGCCATGCGGGTCGCTTTGCGCTGCGTGTCGTTGAAGTAGGCCGGTACGCTGATGACCGCTTCGGTCACCGGCTCGCCGAGGAAACTCTCCGCGTCCGCTTTGAGTGCCCGAAGCACAAGCGCCGACAGCTCTTCCGCACGAAAACGGCGGTCGCCGAGGCGGATTTCGCGCGGCGTGCCCATATGCCGCTTGAAAGCGGCCGTGGTCAGCAGAGGGTGTGTCAGCAGACGTTCCCGCGCGATCCGCCCGATCAAAATATCCCCGTTGCCGTCGACACCGACGACAGACGGCGTCAATTTATCCCCCAGGGCATTGGGGATCAGCACGGCCTGTCCGTTTTTCCAGACGGAGACGGCGCTGTTTGTCGTGCCCAGATCGATTCCGATAATGGTCATGGTTGATTTCCACCGTTTCTCTGATTTATGTAGGTCTGTATGCCTTTCCTCAGTTTAACAGTCCAAGGATAGCCCAGACAAATGAATTACGATCAAAAAGAACGTTGCCTTTCTGCGCGGCTGCTTCCTTATATCCTAAAAAAGCGTTCCGAATTCTCATTCGGAACGCTTCAAGCTGTTGAGAAAGTCCTGTTCGTTTGAAAATCCAAAGGCTGCCGGAGAAAACTGTTCATCTAAACAGAATAGACTTGTGGCAGTTGGCAACCTTCCTGTAAAATTGTTTTATATTCGGGTTAATCGAACCTCTTTTAATCATATAGCTATAGCGTATTCTCTCATTCTTTAGTTGCTGTTGCAGGTCCATATCTTGCTTCCATGCCTTCTCTGGTGACGATCCAAACTTTGCCGAATTTTCTTATTGTTCCAGCCGGAAATTGACTAAAGGTTCTTCTCATATAAGAATCATCTTTGCCCCAGATTTCAGCGCATGCTTTTTCCGATCGCTTGCTCGCTTAATTTTACCATAAAGAAAAAAGATCGCCCAGATACGGTGATCTTTTTTCTTGTTATACTTAAACGATGTCCCACATTTTCTACTGCTTGATGCCGTAGATGATGTTAAGCGTTTCTTTGATTTCTTCGTCGGACATGGAATGCTCTTCATCGATGTTCTGGCCTTCGAGACCTACCCAGACTCCCCGAGTTCAAAAGTCACATCTTCATGCAGCATAAACTGAATAGTCGTATGCGCTTCTTCTTCGTAAAGAGCGTCTCCCGTAAACTCCACGATGTCGTCTTCCTCTTCCGATTTGAAATGCCTCCACTCGGGATTGCTGAAAAAATTTTCAATTACTTCGCCGACCGGCTGCGCCGAATACGAATTCAAAGCGCCTTGTTGGACCATTTCCACAACGCTTTGCGGATCGTAGTCGGCATAATCTTCAATCACGTCCGATGTGTCCACGTTCGCTTGGGTATCCTCATCGACACTTGGATTGGTATTGGCGGTCGTCGCAGGATCATCCGACTGAATGGCATCGGTTGCGGGCGGAACGTCGGCTTTGACCGTTTCCTCGGTCCCGGACTGATCGGCCTGCGTTTCTTCGCTGGTTGGTTCGACAACGGCGGCCCGCTCTGTTGGCGTGTCCCCTTCATTGTTCACTTGAGTCTTTTCTCCTCCGCATGCCGTCAATACCGCAATCAACCCGATCATCATCCACTTTGTTTTCATTCTTATGCCCTCGTTCTTCTCAAATCTAAGATTTGATAAGTTTTAATTTTCATATCCCATTTACGAAAAAGCACATCAAAAAAAGACGGCCATAAAGCGGCCGCCTGTTTCCGAGCATTAATCGAGGTTGAATCAAATCCCTTTGTTCCTTTCGTCCGCTTCCCGCAGCTGCTTGTGCAGCAGCGGATAAAACACGATGCCGCTGGCCAGCAGCAGAACGCCGAACAGGAAGGTTTGCCAATCGCCCATACCCGCATAAACGACCCAGATCGAGTAGATCGTCGCAAGCACCGCGACGATGCCGTCCATGCGGCGCTCCCGCATAACCGAATATCCTTCCCCTGTCAGCGTCAGCTTAAGCTGGTAGACCGAGGCGATCAGGTAAGGGACCAGATACGCAAGCGTGGCGACCACGATAATGAAGTCGAACGCCTGCGAGATCGAACCGGAGATCGTCGAGAAGATCAGCAGTTGGCCGAGACCGTTCGAGATCCACAGCGACAGTTTCGGCATGCCTTTGTCGTTCTCTTTGCGAAACGGCTGCAGGAAGACACGCTGCCGGGCCGCTTCGTAAGGCACTTCCGCACTCAGCAGCACCCAGCCGATCGTGGAACCGATCAGACTGATCAATCCGAGCGCGGCCAGCAGATAACCGCCGTACGGACCGAGTACGGCCGCCATCGCATCGACGAGCGGATTCTGCGACTGCATCAGCTGTTCCTTGGGCAGAAGGCCCATGGTCAGAATACTGATTCCCACATACAGCACGATCGAGATCGCAAGTCCGGCAACCGTCGCGCGGCTGACGTCTTTTTTGCGTTTAGCGCGTGCCGCGAACACGGTCGCCGACTCCACGCCGATAAATGCCCACAAGGTCACGACCGCCGCCGCATTGACCTGCGACAGCAGCGAAACGGATCGTCCTTCGCTGTCCAGATGTGCGGCTGCGAACTGTCCCATCGTGGACGACTGGAACGCAAACAGCGCGATGACGATAAACAGGGCAAAACCGATCACTTTCGTAGCCGTTGCGATCAAGTTAAGCCGTCCGGCACCCTCGATGCCTCTCAGCGCCAGAAAATGCGTACTCCACAGCAGCAGCGAGCAGACGATGAAATTCAGCGCATGGCCGATCGTCAGTTGGAAGTCGCCTGCGCTCATCAAGATCACCGTGCTGTTCATTGCAGGGAAAAAGGTGGACAGATAACTCGCGAACGTCGTAATCACCGCAACAAATCCCGCGATATTGCCGATCCAGTATCCCCAGCTCGACATAAATCCCGACAGCAGCGATAAATTCGGGCTGTTCGGGAACAATTCTTTGGCATAGATTTGCGGACCTCCGTTCAGATCCGGTTTGCGCAGCGCCAGATTTCCGAATACAAGCGCCAGCATCAGCACACCGAAACCTGTCACTGCCCAGGCCAGTACCGTACCTGCCGGACTTGCGGCTTCCGCCAGCGAACGCGGCAGCATGAAAATGCCCGATCCGACCATATTGCCGACGACCAATGCCGTCAACACCCATAAACCCAATGGCTTTCCCTTACTCAATCCAAATACCCCTTTTCGTTCATACTCTATCTCTCTAACAGGGAGTCGCAAAAGAGAACTCCGGTTTTCTACTATACTCTTTTCTCTGGTAAAGCGAAAGAGCGAATTCCTTTTTGGGGATGCAGGTTTGTGACAGTTGAGGCCCTTCAACCCCCCGGATCTTTTCCATCGTTGTACGAAGCGGCCGCGCTCCTGTAGAATGAACAGGAAATCATTTATTCGGAGGCGGGCATGAATCGATACAAAAGCGAGAAAGACATTTTCTTCTTCATTCTGAACTGGTCCATTATTATCATTCTGCTGATCCTGGTCTGGATGGGACTCAGCACCGGAGGCTCCCTGCTGTTCATTCCGGTCTGGCTGTTGATTCTGATGTTCGTAGTCTCCACCTGGTATATTACGAACTATGAGATTCAGGACGGCCATCTGCGCGTGCGTTCGGGTCCGCTGAACTGGAATATCCCGATCGACCGGATCGAAGCCGTTCGCCGCAAACGCAGTTTCAACTCGGGCCCCGCCCATTCGCGCAGCCGTCTGGAGATCCTCTATACCGGCGGCAGCATTCTGATTTCCCCGCTTCGGGAAGAGCAGTTCCTCAAGCAGCTCCAAGCGGCCAACCGCAAGATCAAAGTGGACGTGCCGGATATCAAAAAAGAAAACGGCTGAGGCCAAACAAGCCAAAAAACCTTCTCCGGTCCGGAGAAGGTTTTTTGACGGCTCCGCTGTTGGCGCGGCTTCTGTTGGTGCGGCTTCGTCAGTTGTCGAATTCCCGCAGGCTGACCCAGCGTTTCTCGGCCGCCGACCGTTCCACGGCTTCAAGAACGGCCTGGCATTTCACACCGTCCACGAAGTTCGGGACCGGTTGACGGTCTTCCGCGATCGCTTTCATCAGCTCGTGCACTTCATGCGTCACGGTATGTTCGTAACCGATCGTATGTCCGGCCGGCCACCAGGCATGCATATACTCATGCGCCGCATCGGTCGCCAGCACGCGCCGGAAGCCCTGCACGTCTTCGGCATCGTTCGAGAAATAGACTTCAAGCTCGTTCATCCGTTCAAAATCGAACCGCACGCTGCCAAGGCTGCCGTTGATCTCGAATGAATTGGTGCTTCGATGACCGTTCGCGAAGCGGGTCGCTTCGAACGTGCCGAGCGCCCCGCCGGCGAACCGGGCCATGAACATCGCCGCATCGTCCACCGTCACTTCGCCGCGCGGACCGTCCGCACTGCCTTTTGCCGTAAGTCCGGTCATCTCCGTCGGCATCGGCCGCTCTTTGATGAACGTCTCCGTCATACCGACCACTTCGTCGAACTCTCCTACCAGATAGCGTGCCATATCGACCGTATGCGCGCCCAGGTCGCCGAGCGAACCCGAGCCGGCTACCTCCTTGCGCAGTCTCCACACCAGAGGAAAGTCAGGATCCATGATCCAATCCTGCAGGAACAATCCGCGAAAATGGTAAAGGGTACCCAGACGTCCTTCTTCGATCAGTTTCTTGGCCAGACGCACGGCCGGCGCGAAACGGTAATTGAAGCCGACCATATGTTTGACACCTGCCTGCTCGGCGGCTTCCAGCATCTCTTTCGAATCGGCAAGACTGAGCGCCAGCGGCTTTTCGCAGAAAATATGCTTGCCGGCCGCCGCAGCGGCCAACGCGATTTCCTTGTGCGCGTCGCTTGGGGCGTTGATATCGACCAGATCGATATCCGCCCGCGCAACCAGACTGCGCCAGTCGGTCTCTACGCTGTCCCAGCCGAACTGCTCGCCCGCCGCGCGTACCGCCTGCTCGTCCCGGCCGCAGATCGCTTTCATTCTCGGCTTTGGCACGTCCGGCAGAAACATCGGCAGCGCCCGGTACGCATTGCTGTGCGCTTTACCCATGAATTTGTAGCCGATCATGCCCACATTGATGAAGTCGTTCAAGTCCTTGTTCCACCCTTCCGGCTTCCGCCTCTGTATGATATCGCTTTCATCTCCAGTTTACCGGATGCTGCCGGGGAATGAAAGTTTTGGTCCGCATCCCGATCCGCATCCCGATTCGATGTCCAAAAAGGCTTTCGCCCGCAAGCGAAAGCCTTATGTACAAAGCGGGCGAACAAGTCGTACGAGCTATCTTGAAGGAGCCGATACGGCTTCGGGCCGGTCTTCCGCCGCACGAAGCGGTTCGGGCCCGCTGCGGCCTTTGAGCGGAGAAGACGCCAATCCGCCCTCGCGCACCAGATCGCCGAAGATTGCGGCCAGTTCCCGGGCAATCGCGGAATCGTCCTGACGCAGTGCGACCAGGCTCGTTTGCAGAGCGAATTCGGACAGCTCCCTGACCCGGACAGGCGTCAAGCGGCCGTCCCGGACTTCTTCCCGTGCGCAGACCGCCGGCAGGAAGCCGATTCCCGTTCCGCGCAAAATAAGCTTTTTGGCCGTTTCGGAATTGTCGACGTGAAAAGCGATATCCGGCGGCGAATCCAGCGCCTCGAATGCCCGGTGGATCCGCAGCCAGTCCAGGGTCCCGCATTCGAAGAAGACCAGTTTGTGCTCCTGCAAAGCTTCTACCGATACGGATTCTTCGCGGGCAAACGGATGGTTCGAAGGCACATACAGATGAATGGGATCTTCGTAAAAGGCGGCGGTGCGAAGAGACGGGTGCATCACTTTGCGGATAAACGCCACATCGATCTCTCCCGCCAGCAGCCGCTTGACCAGCTCTTCGGTTCCTCCCGTGCTCAATTTGACATGAACGCCGGGGCAGCGTTCGTGCAGGCGGGGCAGCAGCTCGGGAATCAGATAATTCGATACGGAAATCGTACTGCCGATCCGCAGTTCCTGCGGCAGCTTCTCCGAACGGCGGATATGCTGGCGGCCTTTTTGCAGCGTCTTCAGCATTTCCTGGGCATACGGCAAAAATTTGCGTCCTTCTTCCGTCAGTACGATCTGCTTGCCGATCCGGTCGAACAGCCGGCAGCCGAGTTCACGCTCCAGCGTCTGGATTCTCGCCGTGACCGAAGGCTGCGACAAAAACAGCGCTTCGGCCGTTTTGTTGAAGCTCCCATAGTGGTTGATATAGACGAAAGACTCGATATTCTCAATATTCACTCGGCCGCCCCGCTTTCATTACGATTTATCCGATTGATTAAGTCGGTTTAATGTATCATAGTGTCCGCAGGCGAAGCTGTCAATCGACAACACCCATAGAAAAAATCGATAACAAAAAGCCGTTCCTCTGTCTGCAGGGAACGGCCTTTTGGTGAAATCGCCGCTATCAAGGCTTTCGTTCGGTCCCTCGCCTTATCGATGTTCTCTATAAGCGGTGAATCTTCTTGTCCGCCGTGTCGTCCAGAATACGGTAAGCGGAGCGTCCCATATAGAGAGGAATCGATAATTGCGCCGGATCGGGCAGACCGTCCGCATCAAACAAAGCTCCATCCTGATAGACCTGCACGATTTCTCCCACAATCCAGTAATGATCGCCGTACCGATTACGATCGACGACCCGGCATTCGTTCTCATAGATTTCCGCCCTTTCTTGTTTATTTCCAGGTACAGACTCCAGACGAATCCTGGATTCGCCAGGCCTTACCACTTTGTATTCCTTACCTTCGTTTTCCGGCGGAATTCAGGGCAGGATCTCCACGCTGCCTCCGCTCAACCGCTTCACCCCTTCTCCCTCGTAAGCTTCCAGGTCGCGCATCAGCCCAAACAGCGCGCGGTCTTTGTGTTTGGCTTCGAGCATGACATCCAGATGCGAAGAAGTCTTCGCCGCTTCCCACAGGAATTCGAGCAGCGGACCCGCTTCGACACCGTCCGCATGGCTGCGGCGGTCGGTCGCGCTTCGGGGACTTGAAGCATGAATCTTCGGCGGCAGATGCTCGCCTTCCGGCACATCGATCCGCGCCAGCGGAGATTCCCAGGTCCGGGCCACTTCGGGCCACCAATCGGATGCCGGCTCTCCCGCGCTGTTAACCCAATGATGATGGATATCGAGCACCATCGGCAGGCCGGTCCGCTGCGCGGCCGCAAGCGTCTCGCCGGCCGTAAAAGTCTTGTCGTCGTTTTCCAGGGTGAGACGGCATTGAATGTCGGGATCGAGTTCTTTAAAATGCTCCACGAACCGGTCGGCCGCCGCAGGTTTGTCGCCGTAGGCGCCGCCGATATGAATATTGTTCTTGGAGCGGGCGTCCAATCCCATCGCCTTCAGCATCTGCACATGATAGCGCAGATCGCGTACCGACGAAATCAGCACCTCGGGGCGCGGGGTACTGAGCACGGTATAATGGTCGGGGTGAAAAGAAACGCGAAGCCCGTGCCTGCGCACATAGTCTCCGATTTCCGCAAAAGGCTCCGCCAGTGCCGCAAAAGGATTCCAATCCTGCAGCTCGGCGTGCGTCGCCAGCGGAATCAACTTGGAGGAAAAGCGGTACATATGGATTCCTTCCGCTACGTTATGGCGCAGCAGGCGCAGCGTATTGTGCAGATTGACCGCCGCGATGCGTTCCAGTTCGCGCAGGCCGGCTTCCCGGTCCGGCAGTTTGGAGAAGCGCGCCATCGTCATGGTTTTGGAAGGCGAAGAATCCTGGATTTCGAGCGACATGGCCACGTATCCGAATCGAACGATCATAAGGCAGCTTCCTTTCCGCATTTCGTATAAAAGTAGAAGGCATCATAACCTCATACCGCAAAGCGGCCTTGTTTAATCACTTCGTCGCGGTCTGCGTCGTGGAGTTGGCATGGCAAATACGCCGGAAAGCCCAAGGGCTTCCGGCGTATTTGCCGCCATGCTTCCGTGCAGAACTGCGATTGGGCAGCGGCCGGATTATTTTTCGAGTGTCAGTTCCAGCTGTACGTTGATCTCGTTCTCCGTGCTGAGCACAACGGAATGCGGGTTCGCAAGACCAAAGTCTTCGAAAGTCACGACAGTCGTACCCGACAGCAGAAGCTTTCCGCCCTGGTAAGAAGCTTTGGCTTCGAAGGTTACCGGCTTTTCGATGCCTTTGACCGTCAGCGTCCCGTCCATTTTGAAGTCGTAAACTTGTCCTTCCGTCCACTCCTGCGGCAGTCCGTCGAACGATTTTGCGGCAAAGGTCGCCTGCGGATATTTGCTCATCTGGAAGTAATCGTCGCTTTTGATATGTTCGTCGCGCTGGGCGTTGCCGGAGTCGATCGCATCGACTTCGATCGCGCCGCTGCCGCTCGTCTGCGCCGCATCGCCCACATTCACCTCCCAGGTTCCGCTGACCTGATCGTCGACGAAGTTGACTTCTTCCTGGGAGGTCGTCACCGAGAAATACACTTTGGATGCGTCCGCGATCTTCCATGTTCCGTTCAACTGGTCTGCGGCGACCGCCGCTCCCGCCGCGGCTGCTTCCGCGGTTCCGCCTGCGGCCGTCTTGGCGTTTGCCGCGGCCTGGGTCGGCAGTACACTTTCGATTTCGACATTGTTGCCCAAATAATTATTCACTAATGCATAACCGCCTGCTCCGCCGATTACGACAACCGCTGCTGCCGCAATGATCCAATTTCTCGCTTTTTTATTCATGATTTTCTCCTCCTGCGCATCTGTTTTTTAGTATCATATCCGTTTAATGTGTCGGGCAAATGTCAAAACGGCTTCCGGGCAAAAATGTTGTCGTTTCCGTATTAAAAAAAGGAAAACCCCTTGTTCCCGCCGGTTTTGTTTGTAGAATAGAATCCATAGCAAAGAAGCGGAACCTAAGGAGGGAAACGGCTTGACGACCATTTTGATTATCGAAGACCAGGAAGCGATCGCACGGGTGCTCGCCGCCTATCTCAAAAAAGCCGGGTTCGATGTACAGCGCGTATCCGACGGCAGCCAGGCGATGAACCGGTTCGACGATACGCAGCCCTCCCTCGTGCTGCTCGACATTATGCTGCCGGGCGTCGACGGTTGGGAACTGCTGACGGAAATCCGCAGACGAGGGTCCTGCCCGGTGATCATGCTGACGGCGCTGGGCGATATCGATTACCGGCTGAACGGATTGAACGGCGGAGCCGATGATTATATGACCAAACCTTTCATTCCGGAAGAAGTCGTGGCGCGGGTCAATGCCGTGCTGCGCCGAAGACCCGTTTACAACCATGCAGAGGCCAGCCGAAGCTTCGGTACGCTTGTGATCGACCGAAATGCGCAGCGGGTCTCGCTCAACGGAGCCGAAGTTCCGCTGACCCCGCGGGATCTGTCGCTGCTGATGTTTCTGTCGGCCTCGCCGAACCGGATGTTTACGCGGGAGCAGTTGATCGAACAGGTATGGGGAACCGATTACGAAGGCAGCGACCGTGCGGTCGACCTGTCCATCAAGCGGCTGCGTCAGGCGCTGTCGCATTGGCCGACGGAACACGGCGAGATTCGCACTTTACGGGGAACGGGGTATCAATTTTGCATAGCCGAATAAATCAAGAACTCAAGACGCCGAAACGGAGCAAGGACCGGGGAACCCGCAGGCGCAGGGGAACCTCCATGCTGACCTATTGGACGCTGCGCTATTTTCTGATTCTGTTTGCGGCACTGGCGATCGTAATCGGAGTCGCTCTGTACGGCATACGGGAAACCGCGATGGACAACCGTTCGCGCACCGCAGCCATGCTTGGGCAGGAAGTCGCCGACCGGGTCAACAATCGCGACGGCACCCTGACCATTCCGGATAATCTGAACACGATTCTCGATGATCGCATGCGCCTGTTCAACATGAATCTGGATGTCTGCCTGCTGGTAGCCGACCCGCAGGGAAACGCCCTGTTCACGCGGCCCGAAATGACGGATGCGCAGGTTCAGCAGAAACTGGATCCCCGGCCGCGATCCGGCGAGCCGGAATATCAGCTGATCCGTACGCCGATTATGGAAAACGGGCAGGAAGTCGGCGGCGTCTATATCAGCCAATTCCGCAAAACACCCGCTTATACATCCAACGAGCTGATCATGTTCGCGGTCGTGTTCGGCGCCCTCGCCCTCTCGGGCTGGTTCACTATCTATCTGCTGTCCCGCAAATTGTCCCGTCCGATCCGGCAGGTCGCGGAAAGTGCACGCCAGATTCGCAACGGGCGCTACGACGTCGATTTGGAGATCGAAACGGGCGAACGCGAACTCGGCGAGCTGGTCGATTCTTTCCGCGGCATGGCCGGACGCCTGCATCAGCTGGAAGAATGGCGCGAATTGTCTCTGGCCGGCGTAACCCATGAATTGAAAACGCCGGTTACTTCGATCAAAGGCCTGGTGATGGCCGTGCGCGACGATGTCGTAACCGGCGAGGAAGCCAAAGAGTTTCTCGATATCGCTCTGCAGGAATCCGGACGGATGGAGCGGATGGTCGCGGATCTGTTGGACTACAATGCGTTTTCTTCCGGCCATGTTTCGGTACGACGGGACCGGATCGATCTGAAACTGCTGGTATCGGAAATCGTCTATCAATGGAGGCTTCCCCATGAATCCGATTCGATCGAACTCGATTACGAATTCCCCGACGAAATGGTCTATACGACGGGCGACGCGCTGCGGATCCAGCAGATTGTCGTCAACCTGCTCAACAATGCCATGCAGGCCGCGCATCCGGCCCGCCCGCTTCGTCTGCACATCGCCATCCGTGAGTCGGAAGGGCGGATCGGCGTGGAAGTGACCGACAACGGCGCGGGGATCCAGGAGCAGGACCGCGATTACGTGTTCGACCGCTTTTTCCGCAGCGAAGAAAAAAAGCGCATTACGCGCGGTTTGGGTCTGGGTCTGACTTACAGCCGTCTGCTCGCAAGAGCCCAGGGCGGAGAATTGAAACTGCGAAACAGCGGGCCGTCGGGTACGACTTTTTCTCTGGAACTCCCAAGGTAACTTCATAAGTATCCCGTCTGCCCGCTCCTTGGCGTCAGCCTGTCTTTTGTACAAAAGACAGACTGACGTTTTTTTTCGAAAATTAGGACCCAGGACTATGATTGAATGATTATATTCGACAAAATCCTGAAAATATAATGTCGATTTTGTGAAAAAAGGAGTGAATTAGGACTTGCGAACCCCAAGATCAGATAGTATTATAGGACTACAAAGAGGTTCTGAATTTCTAACACAACTTTGAAGAGGTGATCCAAATGACCCTGCTAGTCGATTATTGCCCGAAATGCGGGACGATTTTCCAGAAAAACTTCCGAAACATGTGCGGTTCCTGCAGCAGCCAAATGGACGGACACCTCAATCTTTGTTTGGACTATCTGTGGAGACGACCGAAAAGCACGACCAAAGAATTATCCGAAGCCACAGGCGTATCCTTGGCCGAACTCCATGTCTTTATCAAATCCGGCCGCCTGGCTTCTTCTTATACGCATCTCACTTATCCCTGCGAATCCTGCGGCTGCGATACGCGCAGCGGACGCCTCTGCTCTTCCTGCAACGGAGTGTTCCGCGAAGCGGGTGCAGCCAAAGCCGACGACAAACTGCCGGCTCGCCAGGTTATCATCAAGACCACGACCAAAATGATGTATACTTCGCGAAGATTCTAAGAAGATGCCGTTTAGTGCTTAACGGTATTTCGATGGCCTTTGCACAGAAGCGAATTCCCAACAAAAAACCTTCAACTCCGCAGGCCGCGTGGAGTCGAAGGTTTTTTTACCTGCCGATAAACGGATGCGCGGCGGCTTGAAAGTCTGAGCGACTTTCCGCTCCGGAAACCGAATGGCCCGCAAAGTAACGCTGAAGCAGCTCATAGGAATGAAGACGTTTGGCAAAGTCGCGGATCGGACTCGTCACGATCAGTTCATTCACTCCTCCAAGTCTTGCGGCTTCCAGCAGACGACGCCCGACCGTTTCCGCCGAACCTTTGATCAGCGGAGACGGCACCTGTTCGATCCGGTAGGCTTCGCCCGATTGAACGCCGAACTCTTCGGCGCGCTCCCGATCGCCGATCGTAATCTTGCGGCCGCTGGCCAGAAAGACCCGGAACAGATCGCTTTCGGCCGCGATATCCTGCGCTTCCCGATCGCTGTCCGCCAAAGCGGCCGATACGGCCAGTATCGATTCCGGCTCCGATCCGCCCGCCGGCACGAACCGGTCGCGATACCGCTGCAGCGCCGCCGAAGCCTGATCGAGATCGCCGTTGATAAACAGCGAGAACACGTAAGGCAGTCCCAACCGCGCGGCCAGATCCGCGCTGTCCGAGCTTGCGCCCAACACATACAGCCGGGCCGGTTCTTCGGGCACCGGTTCGGCGCGAAGGCCGGCCAGCGGACTGTCCGCTCCCGGATCGATCCCGCCGATATACCCGCGCAGCTCTTCGAGTTTTCCTTCAAGCGAAGCGTCTTCTTCCGGAGCATTCCGGCGCAGCGCAAGCGTCGAACGCGGCAGGCCGCCGGGTGCACGGCCGATGCCCAGATCCAGGCGCCCCGGTTCCAATCCGGCCAACACGTTGAAATTCTCCGCCACTTTGTAAGAACTGTAATGCTGGAGCATCACTCCGCCCGATCCGACCCGGATCCGCTCCGTTGACGCGAGCAGATAAGCGGCCAGCACTTCGGGCGAAGAACCGGCTGCCGCCCGCGAATCGTGGTGTTCGGACACCCAGAAACGATAGTAACCGAGCCGGTCCGCCAATCGGGCCAATTCGACCGTATGACGCAGCGCCCGCTCCGGCGTATCTCCTTCGAACAACAGCGTTTGATCCAAAATGCCCAACCGAATACTCATCCGATTCCCCTCTTTCTGTCCTTCCGATTCTTCTAAATATGCACACCCGGCAGTGAAGCCGGCACGCTTCGGCGCCGTTCGAGTTCCACTTGCAGTTCCGAAAGCGAGCGTTCGAGCCGCGAAACGGTTTCTTCGGACAGCGTGTATCCGCCTTCGGGTCTTCGCGTGATATCCTGATCCAGGCTGTACACGCCGCCCAGAATATTCCGCGCCGCCAGAGCGTTCAGCACAGGCTTGAACGCATAATCGATAACGAGCAGATGCGCAAGGGTGCCGCCGACAAACAAGGGAAGCACCGGTTTGTCGCGCAGCCCTTCCTGCGGGATCAGATCTAGGAACGTTTTGAGCACCCCGGAGTAGGCTGCTTTGTAGACCGGGCTTGCGAAGATAATCGCTTCGGCCGCTTCTACCCGCTGCAGCGCTTCGCGGATCTCGGGACTTGCAAAGTTGGCGCCGATCAGATCTGCCGGCGGAAGATTCGCCACATGCAGCAGTTCGTGGGCCAGTCCTTCTTCGTCCAGGCGGCCTTGCAGATATTGAATAGGCCCGTACAGCCTCGAATTCAAATTCGGACTTCCCGAGACAACCAGGATTTTGGCGGTCATATCGATTTCCTCCTTTTTCAAAGCGGATAATGGCAGGCAGCCGTATGTCCGCTGCCTACAGAGACAAAAGCGGGTTCCGCCCGGCGGCACAAGTCGGTCGCGATCGGGCAGCGCGTATGGAAGCGGCAGCCCGCAGGCGGATTCATCGGCGAAGGAATCTCGCCTTTTGCCGTGAACGTTTCGTTCCCCGCCTGCGGCGATCCGGGAATGGACGAAAGCAGCGCCCGGGTATACGGATGGGCGGGGCGGCGGAACAGCTCTTCGCTCGGCGCAACCTCGACCAGCTTGCCCAGATACATCACCCCGATCCGGTTCGAAATATGACGCACGACCTGCAGGCCGTGTGCGATAAAAAGCGAGGTCAGACCGAGCTGCCGCTGCAGGTCCTGCAGCAGATTTACGATCTGTGCCTGTACCGATACGTCAAGCGCGGAGACCGCTTCGTCGGCCAGGATAAAGCGGGGATTGACCGCAATCGCCCGGGCGATCCCGATCCGCTGCCGCTGTCCGCCCGAGAATTCGTGCGGATAACGGTCCTGCCAGGACGATTGCAGTCCTACCTGTTCCAGCAGCTCGCCGACCCGGCCGCGCCGCTCGGCTGCCGTGAGCTTCGTGTGCACGCCAAGCGGCTCGGCGATGATCTCGCCGATATTCCAGCGCGGGTCGACCGTACCGTAAGGGTCCTGATGAATGATCTGAAGATCGCGGCGGGTCTCCCGCCAGCGCCTGCTGCCCTGCGGCGACAACTCTTCGCCCCCGTACAGAACCCGGCCTTCCGTCTGCGATTCCAGCTGCAGCAGCAGGCGTCCGAGCGTAGACTTTCCGCTGCCCGATTCGCCGACAAGCCCGAACGTTTCGCCTTCGGCAATCGACAGCGACACGCCGTCGACGGCGTGAATCACGCGCTTCCGGCGTCCCCAACCGCCGCCGATCGGATAATGTTTCTTGAGATTCTGCGCTTCAAGCAGAATAGGCGAAGCCTTCCCGTTTATCGCGGCGACCGGCAGCGCGGCCTGCAGCAGCGGCCGCGACACTTCCGGCTGTACGGCGGCAGCGAACGAAGCGGCGGCGGCTCCGGCCGCCGCTTCGTCCGCATGCCAGCAGGCGGCCAGACGGCCGGAACCCTGATCGCTGAGCGGAGGAACGCTCTCGCGGCACCGATCCGAAGCATAAGCGCAGCGCGGATGAAAGCGGCATCCGCCCGGCATATCCGCCAGACCCGGCGGCGAACCTTCGATCGCGCGAAGCCGCTCTCCGCGGCGGATGTCCTGCGTTAACGCGGAATTCAGCAGCCCGCTGGTATACGGATGCCGCGGAGCCGTTAGCACTTCGGCTGCCGGACCCTGTTCGGCGACCCGGCCTGCGTAGAGCACAACGATCCGATCGGCCATTTGGGCCGCTACGCCCAGATCGTGCGTAATCAGCAGGATCGACATGCCCAGGCTCTCTTTCAGCTCGTCCAGCAGCTCCAGAATTTGCGCCTGGACCGTAACGTCGAGCGCCGTTGTCGGCTCGTCCGCGATCAAGAGTTCCGGTCCGCCCGACAGCGCCATGGCAATCATAGCCCGCTGGAGCATGCCGCCGGACAGTTCGCCCGGGTACTGCTTCATGCGAAGTTCCGGCTCGGGAATGCCCACCCGGCGCAGCAGTTCGACTCCTTCCTGCTGCAGCACCGATTTTTTCTCCCGGCGATGGGCGCGCATGGTCTCCACAATCTGGCTGCCGATCGTAAAGACCGGATCAAAAGCCGCCATCGGTTCCTGGAAGATCATCGCGATACGCCGGCCCCGCAGACCCCGGACAAGATGGTCGGGCAGCGATTCGATAGACTGGCCGCCCAGGCGGATATGGCCTCCGGCGATGCGGCCGTTTTCGTAATCGGTCAGCCGCATGATCGCTTTGGAAGCGATCGTCTTGCCGCTGCCGGACTCGCCGACCAGGCAGACCGTTTCTCCCGGGGCGATATCGAACGAAATCTCCGAAACCGCCGTCAGTGTCCCGCGGGGCGTATGCACATCGATCGTCAGTTCTTTGACTTCAAGCCCTGTTTTCATGCCGCGATTCTCCTTTCCGGTATAGGGTGGGTAAGGCTGCGGACTTTTTTGATTCCAATCCGCCGGTCAGACTTAGACTTTTCCTTTTCGCTTGGGATCGACGGCGTCGCGCCAGCGGTCGCCGATCAGATTGATCGACAGAACAAACAGCGTGATCGCAAGGCCCGGGAACGTACAGATCCACCACGCTACCGTCAGATAACCGCGGCCCTGCGACAGCAGGGCCCCCCAGTCCGGAATTTCCTTCAGCACGCCGAGACCCAGAAAGCTGAGGCCCGCCCCCGCCAAAATGGAAGAGCCCAATCCGAGTGTCGCCATCACCAGCAGCGGCGCAGCGGAATTCGGAAGCACATGCCTGATCAGGATCGAAGACGGTCTTGCGCCGATTGCCCGCGAAGCGAACACGTAACCCCGGCGGCGAATCGCCAGAATCTGTCCCCGCATCACCCGGGCGTAACCCGGTACCGAGGAGATCGCGATCGCAAGCACGATATTGCGCAGACCCGGTCCAAGTGCGGCCGCGATCGTCAGCGCGAGCAGGATCCCCGGAACGGTCAGCAGCACATCCATCAGCCGCATGAGTACCGTATCCAGCTTGCCTCCGGCGTATCCGGCCAACGTACCGAGCGTCCCGCCGATCAGCACGCCCACCAATACCGAACAGATCCCGATCAGCAGCGAATCCCGGGTCCCGTATACGATCAGGCTGAAGACATCGCGTCCGAAATAATCGGTGCCGAGCGGATGCAGGACCGAAGGCGCCTGCAAAATCGCTGCCGTGTTCATCTCCGTCGGCGAATACGGAGCGATCCAGCCGGGAACAAGCGCACACAAGACCAGAAAACTTACGGCGATCCCGGCCAGTCCCGTAAGCACGTCGGCAGAGCCGAAGCGCAGTTTTGTTCCGCTTGTCCGATGTTGGGCGCCGCATGGCGCCTTGTCGAGTCCTGCCTGCCGGATCCGCCGCAGGCGTCCGGACGTTTTGGCCGCAGCCGCCGAATGTTTCATTGCCCTGCCCCTCTCCGTCTTATTCTGGGATCGATCGCCGCATACGACAGATCGACCAGCAAATTGATGCCTACGTAGACGATAGCCGTGAAAAAGACGACGCCCTGCACGACCGGCAGATCTTTGGCCATAATCGCATCGGCGAGAATCCGTCCGACTCCCTGGCGGGAAAAGACCGTTTCGATAATGACCGTTCCCGCCAGCATGTCGCCGATCTGCATCCCGATCAGCGTCACCGCCGGAATAAGCGCGTTGCGCAGCACATGTTTGTATTGAACGAGCCGCTCACGCAGTCCTTTCGCCCGAAGCGTCGTGACGAACGGTTCGCCCAGCACCTCAAGCATACTGCCGCGAACCATGCGTACGATCGAACCGGCTCCGACAAAACCAAGCGCAAGCGCCGGCATCACAAGGGTCGCCCAACCGTCCGACCCCATGGCCGGCAGCCACTTCAGCTGCACGGAGAAGATCAGGATCAGCAGAATCCCCGACCAGAATGTCGGCATCGAGATGCCGAACAGTCCGACAATACGTGCGGCGAAGTCGATAAGGCCGCCTTTGCGAACCGCCGATGGCACGCCAAGCGCGACGCCGACCACAATGGCAATCAGCGAACTGGCCGCCGTCAGCAGCAGGGTCGCGGGAACCTGATGCAGAATCTTGGGCAGTACCGGCTCCGACCCGACGAGCGAGCGTCCGAAATCGCCGGTCAGCATATCGCCGAAATAAGTCAGCAGCCTTTCATGAAAAGGCCGGTTCAGCCCGAGCTGCTCCCGAAGATTCTCGATAACTTCCGGACTGACCGAAGTCGGATCGACCATCGACAGTACCGGGTCTCCCGGCAGCAGATAAAAGATACAAAAGACGAGGGCCAACGAACCGACGATCACAAGCAGCGAACTGGCGAGGCGCGAAGCGATAGCCTGCAGCATCGAAATTCCTCCTTGCCGGCCGTTTGCGCTGCTGTCGGGAACGCGCGGCCGGTTTATTTTTGCAGATAGACGTCATTGAAGATCGGATAACCGAACGGGTCGAAGGCGAGCCCCTGAACCGATCGGCCTGCAGCTACCGTGTACGGGAATACGTACACCGGCAGGATCAGCGCCTGATCGCTGATATACTGCTGCACTTTTTTGTACAGCTCGGCCCGCTTGGCTTCGTCGGGTTCGATTGCTCCCTGATCGAGCCATTCGTCGACCTGCGGATCGGACAATCCGGACAGCGTGCGCCGGCCTTCTTCTTCGGTCGAATGGTAAAAAGAAGCCAGACCGTGCGGATCCGAGTTCACCTGGCTGTTGCCGTACAGATCGTAGTCCCAATTCTGGTACACGACCGTGGCAATATCCTGGGTAATCTCGACCTCCGTTTCGATTCCGATCGCTTTGAGCTGCTCGCGGATCATGGCAGCGATATCGTTGCGCTTCTCACGGTTCGGCGAACCGTCCACATAATGCAGCGTCAGCTTTTTGCCGTCTTTCACGCGGATTCCGTCCGCCCCCTTGACCCAGCCCAATTCATCGAGCAGCGCGTTCGCTTTGGCCGTATCCGGTTTGATTTGACCTTCCAGCGATTCGTCGTATCCGAGAATGCCGGGCGTGACCGAAGACCAGGCCCGTTCATAAGTGCCCAGGTACAGCGTCTTGACGATCGAGTCGAGATCGACGGCGTACTGCACCGCCTGGCGCGCTTTGAGTTCGTTCCAGGGCTCATGCTCCAGATTGAAAAACAGCGTGTAGGGGAAACCGATCGTATTGGTCTGAAGCAGCTGCGCATTCGGATCGTTTTGCAGCGCGACCACGTTCTGCGGCGGAACGGTTTCGGCGGCCAGCACCTGCCCGCTTTGCACGCCGCCGATCCGCGTCGCTTCTTCCGGTACGATTTTGAAGGTCAGCGCATCGAGGTAAGCCGCCCCGGTATTTGGGGACTCCGCGCTTCCCCAGGCATAATCGGGATTCTTCGCCAGCTTGATCTCCGCGTTTTCCGACCAGCTTACGAACTTGAACGGTCCTGTACCCACCGGGTTTTTCCCGTAATTTTCACCGTCTTTTTGGGCGGCCGTCGGCGAGACGAGGCTCAACATGCCCTGGCTCAGATTGCCGAGAAACGCCTGGGACGGGGTCTCAAGGTTCAGCTTGATCGTATGCTCGTCGATGACTTCCGACGATTTGTACGGGTGCAGCAGCGCGAGAGCGTTGGCCGCTTTGGTCTCGGGGTCGATAATGCTGTCGAAGTTGTATTTGACCGCTTCCGCATTGAACGGCGTACCGTCCTGGAACTTCACATCGTCCCTGAGTTTGAGCGTATAGCTCAGACCGCCTTCCGACGCTTTCCATTCCGTGGCCAGCGACGGACCGAGCGAACCGTCCGCATTGCGGATTAGCAGCGTATCGTACAGGGCGCCGAATACCCGGACGGAAACGGCGAGTCCGCTCCGGCGCGGATCGAGCGTATCGGGCGAAGTGGCCAGAGCGTAGGTGAGTTCGCCGCCTTGAACAGGAGTCGAAGCGGCCGAACCGGCCGTTCCCGAAGCGGCTTTCGCCGTGCTTCCGCCCGGTGCCGGTCCGCATCCGGCAAGCGCCGTAGTGAGCGCAAGAGCAAGGGCTCCGAGCACGCAGCCGAGCTTAAACCTTCTTTTTGGATAGACGCGGCCTGCCGCGAGCTTGTGGATGATCCCGTTCGTCATGGGTAAGCCTCCTTCTGTTTATGTAAGAGCGGCAGGAACGGAATACATGGCTTCCGGCGCTGCCGCGATCGATCGAATACCTTTCCGGCGGGATCAGTTGGACGAAAGGCTTCCCGCCGCCGCTTTCCCGGCAGCCGCCCGGCTGCGCTCGGCCGTATAACGGTTCTCCGGGATCGGCACTCCCAGATTGCCCCGCAGCGTATCGGATTCATAATCGAGGCGGTATAATCCGCGCGCTTGGAGAATCGGAACGACCGTATCGACGAAAGTCCGCAGGCCGCTCGGAATATCCGTATGGACAATAAATCCGTCCGCGGCTTCCGCTTCGAACCATTCCTGAATCCGATCGGCTACGTCTTCCGGCGTTCCGATAAAGGAAGTCTTCGGCGTCGCCGAACGCAGAGCGACCTGGCGCAGTGTCAGACGCTGTTCTTTGGCATCGCGCTTGATCTTGTCCGTTCCGCTCTTGAATGCGTTGCTGCCGAGATCGCCAAGATCCGGGAAAGCTTCGTCAAGCGGATACTGCGAGAAATCGTGATGGTCGAAGAAACGGCCGAGATACTCCAGTGCCTTGTCGATCGTCACAAGCGAAGCGATCTGTTCGTACTTCGCTTCCGCTTCTTCGAGCGTACGGCCGACGATCGGGTTGATACCCGGCAGAATCGCAATATCCTGCGGCTCCCGGCCGTTGGCGACAGCCCGCTGCTTCACATCCCGGTAAAAGGCCTGGGCATCTTCGAGACGTTCATGTCCCGTAAACACCGCATCCGCCGAACGTGCCGCCAGATTTTTTCCGTCTTCGGACGATCCCGCCTGGAACACGACCGGCTGACCCTGTTTCGAACGGTCGATATTCAGCGGTCCTTCGACGGAGAAATATTCGCCCTGATGGTTCAGGCGGTGCAGCTTCCCGGGATCGAAAAACACGCCCGACTCTTTGTCCCGCACAAAAGCATCGTCTTCCCATGAATCCCACAGTCCGCGAACGACATCCAGATGCTCTTCGGCAATCTTGTAGCGGTCCGCATGTGCCGGATGCGAGCGGATCGTATGGTTGCGCGCCGTGCCTTCAAGCGGCGAAGTCACCACATTCCAGCCGGCGCGCCCTCCGCTGATCTTGTCGAGCGAAGCGAACTGGCGGGCGACGGTGAACGGCTCGCTGTACGAAGTGGAGAGCGTGCCGACCAGGCCGATACGGCTTGTAACAGCGGCAAGCGCCGACAGAATCGTAAGCGGCTCGAACCGGTTCAGAAAATGGGGAATCGACTTTTCGTTGATATACAGGCCATCTGCGATAAACACCAGATCGAACTTGCCTTCTTCCGCGGTCTGCGCCTGGCGTTTATAGAAATCGAAATTGACACTGGCGTCGCCGAGCACCTCCGGATGTCTCCATCCCGTTACGCTTCCGCCTACCCCGTGAATAATGGCACCGAATTTCAAGCTCCGTTTGTTCGTCATGCGCTCTCTCCGCCTCTCTTTTTCTCGAAATCACTCAGCCGTAAAATTAAATTAATAATTCCGATGGTTTTTGTATGCTTTCGGGTTGAGAAGAAGCTTACCACTCGCCGCGTCCCAGGGTCAATCGTTTCGCCAATAGACATTTTCTATACACATATAGAAGAAAACGATGGATCTCGGCCTCTTTGAAAAAGACAACAAAAAACCCGGTTCTTTTCCTCCGCTGGATACGAAGAAAGAAAACCGGGTTGAACAGAAAACGGCGGAATCAGCGCCGCAGGGCGCGCAGAATGCCCAAGCTTCCGCTTGGCTCGAACAAACGGTCTACACGCTCGGCCACGCCGGCATCCGGAATCAGCGGCGGCGCCTGGTGCGGCTTGATACGGGCATCGATAATGACATTATCGCAGCCCCAGTGCTTGTGCTCGTACGCAGCGTTGACGCCATAGATATCGTGCGACGGATTGCTGCGGGTAAAGCCGGCCCACAGGAAATTATCGAATGCCGTTTCCATAAATGCCGAATCGTCGCACAGGACAATCATCGGGCAGCCGTCGAGCGGACCGCGCGCCGCGATCGCCTGCGCCAGTTCGCCGATTTCCGCTTCCGCCGACTCGTAATCGACAAATGCCGGTCCCTGCAGCAGCGCGATGCCGGGCATCGCCATCCCTGCCTGTCCAAAGCCGCCCGGCAGGTCCGCCAATGCGGCCGGAACGCCTGTCGACAGTTTGCGTACCGGGCTGCCCACGGCGGCGAAGGTCACTTTGCTGCCGCTGTTGAGGCCGGTGCCCGAATAATCGAGCGTGTCCATCGTCGTATTTGTCTGGAAATGCAGATCGCGCCGCAGATTGATCCGCTCCAGCACATGCGCGAACAGTTTCGGAATATCGTGTGCGTTGACCGGCACGTCGTCTTCCGCCGTAATAAACAAATATTTGGCAAGACTGAGCTGGCCCGTACCGAAAATCCGGTTGGCGATCGTCAGGATCTCGGCCGGACGCTTGACCGCCTGGTAAGGCGTATAGCGTTCGCTGCCCACGGCCAGCAGCAGCGGATGGACACCCGCGGCGTCGACCGCATGCACTTCTTTGACGCCCGGAATTTCCTGCTGCACCGCGCCTCCGGTCAATTCGTGGATCAGGGCGCCGAACGCCGTATCCTCCTGGGGCGGACGGCCGACGACGGTGAACGGATACACGGCATTTTTCTTGGCGTACACTTTATGCACCCGCATCACCGGGAATTCGTGCACAAGGCTGTAATAGCCGAGATGGTCGCCGAACGGTCCTTCCGGTTTCGTCTCGTCGGGATAGATCTCGCCGGTGATGACGAAATCGGCATCGTGGCTGACGCAGAACCCGTCTTCGTAGCTGTAGCGGAAATGGCGTCCCGACAGCAGTCCCGCAAACGTCAGCTCGCTGAGTCCTTCCGGCAGCGGCATAACCGCAGACAGCGTGTGCGCCGGCGGTCCGCCGATAAAGCAGCTCACCTTAAGCGGTTGTCCGCGCTTGGCGGCTTTGGATTGATGCACCCCGATGCCGCGATGAATCTGGTAATGCACGCCGATTTCCCGGTCCTGTTCGTATTCGTTGCCGCTGAGCTGGATCCGGTACATGCCGAGATTGGCGTTCATGACGCCCGGCTTGTCCGGATCTTCGCTGTACACCTGCGGCAGCGTCACGAATGCCCCTCCGTCGTTCGGCCAGCTCTTGATCATCGGCAGGTCGGAGATCCGGATCTCTTCGAAACCGGCGGGAAGGCCGGATTTCTTGATCGGCAGCGCTTTGCGGGCCGCAAGACCCGTACCCGCATACCGATGCGGCTGTTTCAGCGCTCTCATCGGATCATTGCGAAGAGCGATGACTTCCTGCGTCGATTCCCACGTATCGCGGAAGATGTATTTGCTGCGCTCGATGGTGCCGAACAGATTCGACACCGCGCCGTATTTCGATCCTTTTACCTTTTCAAAAAACAAAGCGGGTCCGCCCGCCTCGAACGTTCTCAAATGGATAGCGGCCATCTCCAGATTCGGATCGACTTCTTCCGTTACCCGGATCAAATGTCCGGCTTGTTCCAGATCGGCGATACATTCCTGCATATTGCGATATCTCATGGCGTCAGGCTCTCCTATTCCGGTTGTGATTATTCTCTTATTTTATCTTACGCTGCGCCGCTGCGCCAATTTACGTCCACTTTCCTTCGCTCGTACGGACGGCGGCGTTTTGCTTTGGGCATCAGATCCGAAATATCTTCCGCCGTTTCTTCCTTTTTGGTATCATGGCCTGCAAAAAAAAATGTAGAATAATTGTAGGTCTCTTCATTCTCCGGGCTCCGCGCCGATATAAAGAAAGAGGTATAGAAAATATTGAGAGGCAGGAAAAACTTATCATGGCACAAGCTCCATACAGTATTCAGACCAACCAGGCGGCAAAGAAAGTGGACATGAAAGTTAGCGGTACCTTTACTCCCCAAGACTACCAAAATTTCGTACGCGATTACGCAAAAATGGCGTCTTCGATCGATGCGAAAACTTTTACGCTCGAAGTAGACTGCCGGGATATGGATCTGCTTGGTACGGAAGAAATCGATAAGCTGAAAGGTTCGTTTGCGGGCTACAAAGAAACCGGCTTCCAAAAAGTCGTTTTCATTATCAGCGCCGCCCAGATGATTATCAAGATGCAGTTGGCGCGGGTTGCCCGCGAAGCCGGCCTGAACACGATCGAAATCGTAACGAAATAAATCCGAACCCCGGTTCAACCTTTCGGGACTCCGCCCTTCAACTGCGGAGTCTTGTTTTGCGCGTCGATGTTACATAGGAAAAGGAGACCTTCGCATGAGCCGTATTCGTATTGAAGCCGTAGATATTTACCATCCCGAAAACGCGATCGACAACGAATTTTATTTCGAACATTTTGACCGTAAGGACCAAGATATTCGGCGCTTCATGGAACATATGGGCCGCAAATCGCGTTATGTCATCGACAGCAGCGAGGAAAACGGCTTGACCATGGGGATCGAAGCGGCCAAAAAGGTACTCGCCAAAGCCGGTCTGCAGGGATCCGACATCGATATGATCGTGTTTTCGACCCAGCTGCCCGAGACGACTTTCCCGGTCAACGCCCTGTATGTGCATGCCGCGATCGGAGCCGGCTCCCAGGCCATGGTCATGGATTCCAACGCCAACTGCGCGGGTATGGTCGTCGCCGTGGATCATGCCAGCCGCTATATGCTCACAAGTCCGCATATCCGGCGCGCTTTGATTATCGGTTCGGACTACAATACCCTGATCAGCGATCCGGACAGCGCCATTACCTATGCCAATTACGGCGATGCAGCCGCAGCCGTCGTCCTGGAGCGTACGGAAGAAGAAAGCGGGTTTATCGATTCCATCTATCATACCGATCCGGTCAACCGCGACTTTATCCGTTATCCGGCGGAAGGACTGGCGAAGACCGTCAAATACGGCTCCGCCAAGCAGAGCATTCTCTGGCTTCCGTTCGAAGCGCATGCCGCCATGCCGCCGACCTACGAAATGCTCGAGAAGCTGCTCGGCCGCAACGGCGTAACGCCGCGGGAGGTCGGCAGCTACTGCCTGTCCCAGTTTTCGCTCGCAAATGTACTGAAAATCCAGCGGCAGTTCGGACTCGGCGACGAACAAATGCTTTATGTCGGAGACCGATTCGGTTATACCGGGACAAGCAGCCCGTTTATCGCCCTGCACGAAGCGGTCGAGACCGGACGCGTAAAGCGCGGCGATTATGTATTGTTCTGGTCGATCGGTTCGGGCTTCCAACTGGTCGCGATGCTGTTCAAGTATTAAGCCGATTCTTCAATCGTACGGCGGCCCGACTGCAGCAAAGCCGGGGTTCGCATCATTGGATGCGAACCCCGGCCTTTTTTTCTCTATTTTTTCGGTTCAGCGTCCTCCCATAAAAGAGGAAACGTCCACGCCGAGTTCACGGGCAAGGCGCATGCCGTATTCGCGGTCGGCGCGTACAAAGTTGCAGATCGCCCGCAGTTGGATCTCCTGACCGACCCCGCTCAGATCGTTTACGATATTGGCGATCAGATGATCCTGTTCTTCGGCCGTATAAGAACGGTACTGCATGCCGGCCTGGGTGAAATCGTCGGTCTTCGCGATCTGCTGACGGCCTGCACGCCCTTCCAATTCAGGCTCGGATTCGCGGAATGCAGGATCTTCGACCGGGCTTTCTTCGTACCGGTTGGGTTCATAATTTTCTTTTTCCATACGGCCCCGCATATTCATGGCCCCGCCCTGCTGATAATTGCGCACGGGCGCATACGGACAGTTGACCGGCAGTTGGAGGTAGTTGGCGCCCAGACGGTAGCGCTGCGTGTCCGGATAGGAGAACAGACGGCCCTGCAGCAGTTTGTCTTCCGAAGGTTCGATTCCCGGCACCAGAGCGCTTGGCGAAAACGCGGACTGCTCGACTTCGGCGAAGAAATCCTGCGGATTGCGGTTCAGTGTCATCGTACCCACCGTTTGCAGCGGAAACTGTTCTTCCGGCCAGACTTTTGTCGGATCGAGCGGATCGAATTCGTAATCGTCGATGTGCTCCGCCCGGATCATCTGCACGCGAAGTGTCCATTCCGGGAAATCGCCTGCTTCGATCCGATCGAACAAATCGCGCGTCGCATGGTTGAAATCACGGCCCTGAATCTCGCGTACTTCCGAAGTGTCCAGCGTACGGACGCCCTGCTTCGATTCCCATTTATATTTGACGTAGACGACTTCTCCGGAGGCATTCACCCATTTGAACGCATGAACGCCGAAGCCGTCCATTTCGCGATAATTGGCCGGCGTGCCGTGATCCGAGAACAGCCAGGTCATCATATGGGTCGATTCCGGCATCCGTGTCATAAAGTCCCAGTAACGGGCCGGCTCCTGCCGATTGGACTGCGGATCCGGCTTGAGCGAATGCACCATGTCCGGGAATTTGATCGCATCACGGATAAAAAACACCGGCAGATGGTTGCCGACAAGATCATAGTTGCCTTCCCCGGTATAAAACTTGACTGCAAATCCGCGCGGATCTCGGGCCGTTTCCGGCGAACCGGTGCCGTGAATAACGGTCGAGAACCGGACAAATACGGGGGTTTCGAGTCCAGCTTCCTGCAGAAATGCCGCGCGTGTATAGGCAGCCATCCCGCGTTCGGTTCGGAATACGCCGTGAGCGCCCGCTCCGCGCGCATGCACGACACGCTCGGGAATACGCTCGCGGTCGAAATGAGCCAGCTTCTCGAGCAGATGGTAATCTTCCAGCAGCGCCGGCCCCCGGCGTCCCGCCGTTCTGGAATTTTGGTTGTCTCCGACAGGAGCCCCCTGGTTGGTCGTCAATTTGGAATCGGTCATCTCAGAATCTTCCTTTCCGGATTGAGGATAGAGTACAGAACTCATTCAATGGATTTAGAATTGATATTAGACTTTTTCTAAATCAATAATTGAATTCTACCATCCTCCCGTCGGGCGATCATGAGGGAAACTTGAGCTTTACGTGAAGATCCCGTGAAGAGGCGCGAGAGCGCGCCGCCTTTGCCCTTCAATCCGCCAAACGATACCCGACTCCGCGAACCGTCGCTACATACAGCGGTTTTCCGGCACTGTCGCCCAACTTTTTGCGCAAACTTTTCACATGTACGTCAACGACGTTGCTGCCCCCGAAATACTGCGTTCCCCATATGCGGTTCAGCATCTCTTCGCGCGTACGTACGCTTCCTTGTCCTTCGATCAGCAGCAGCATCAGCTCGTACTCCGTCTTGGTCAGGTCGATTCGGGCTCCCCCTCGGTATACGGTCATCCGGCGGCGGTCGATACGCAGGTCTTTGAAGATCCATTGATCGCGTACGGATTCCGGGTCGGGCGCAAAAGAAGTTTCAAGCGTGCGCGAAGCCGCGCTGCGCAAAATACGGCGAACATGATGCAGCCCTTCCTGCGGACGCGCCGGCCAAACCAGCAGTTCTTCGTGCCCGCCGACCGCACTGTCTTCTTCCAGCATGCGTTCGTCTACAAGGAAAAGCGTCGGTACCGCGGCATGAACCGGGTGCATATTTTCCCGAAAAGCGCCGACCGGATCTTCATCCTGCGAACCGCTCACATCGAAGATCAACAGATCGGGCTGAAGCGCTCCCGCTTCCGTATGCTCCCAACGATGAAAAACAAGCACGTCGAAACACGCTTCCATCAGCGTCCGCATCAGCTCGTGCATCCGTCCCGGAAAAGGACTGACCACGATGATGCGTCTGGTCATCTCGCAGACTTCCGGCTCCAAAGACGCCATATCCGTAAAAATCACTTCCTGCGCTTGCTTCTGCATGCCCCGCACACTCCTTCCACCACGATATGGGCGCCCTGCACCTCGTATCCCGTTTCTTCCGCTACCCGGGTCAACCAGTCTTCCGGCACCGGTACCGTGACTTCGTCCACTTTCCCGCAAATTTCGCATACGATATGCTGGTGATCGTCCGTTCTCGCATCGTACCGGCTTGCCGTTTCGCCCAATTTGAGTTCGCGGAGCAAATCTTTGTCGGTCAGGTAACGCAGCGAATTGTAGACGGTCCCGTAAGCGAAACTGTGCCCCCGCTCCACTAGACGGTTCATCACGTCAGCCGCCGTGGGATGGTCTTCGGATTCGCGGACCACATCGTATACGGCCTGCCGTTGGGTCGTCAAATTGATCGATTTCATCTTCTTATTCCCCATTTATGGTCAATTTTTTTATATAATTTCAACTTAGAATAAGTATAAATCTATTTCGCGAAGGAATCAAGGCTGCGCAGATGAAAAGCAAACACAAAAACGGCTATCCCGCAGGATAGCCGTTCGCAAGCGGGCTTATCGGACACATGCTGTGTGCCGCCGCCGCTTTTCACTTGAATAATCGGAGAAACCTCTTACCGTTCGCCGGTCTTGCCATACGCCGGCACTCTTGCCAAACCGAACGATTACGTTCGCCGGACCGATTCTCATGGATCGAATCGCCCGTTGTCTTGCCCGTTATATACGTTCTTGCACACAACCGCCAGATTGCATGTCCATAACGAAATCGTTTCGTTAAAATTCATGAGCTGTCACTATACGGTGAAAGGCTTCGTTCTCTGAAATCTAAAACAACGAAAGCCCTACCTCTCTTCCATCCTTGCGGCTCCGATGACCGCGCCAGTGCGATTCGGATCTTCAAAGCATGCTATAAGTGCATTTTCGTTATTCAAGTGTCCACAATGTATATTATTTTATCTTATTCTTGCGAAAAAGTCAACTCCTGCAAAAGCCCTATTCTTTCCCGCTTTATCGAAACCGATAACACAGGTAGGCTTGCGTCTGGGCAAAAACCGACTCCGCCAGCCGGAAAGGAGGAACCGATATGGATATCGCGGCACTCTCCATGGCAATGAGCCAGGTCGCAGTTAGACAACAGGCTTCGAAACAAGTCTTGAGCATTTCGATGGATCAAGCGAAACAGCAGGGCGAGCAGATGGCAAAAATGCTGGAAACGAGCGCTTCTCCTCATCTTGGCGGCTCGATCGACCTTCGCGCGTAAACGGTTCATGCAAAACCCGGCTGCAGGTTCAATCTGCAGCCGGGTTTTTTGCGGTATACGGCTGTTTCCATGGTATACTAACCGTATTTGAGAAGCGGTTGACAAACACGCCGCGACAGGAGGTTCCTTTGCTGAACGAACGACAACTTCAAGAAATCGAAGAGCTGCAGCATCTATGCGAGAAAACGGATCATCTTTCGCTCAAACTAAACGGCGATATGCTGAAAATGGATACGCGTCCGCCTGATATGGATCATTTTTATTACGAAAACGGACAGCTGGTCGGCTTTGCAGCCCTGTACGGTTTCGGCAGTCAATACGAAGTGTGCGGCATGGTCCATCCGGAATTCCGCAGACGGGGAATTTTCACCCGGCTGTGGGAAGAAGCGCTGGCTTCGATCGATCCGGCGCCTACGACAACGATTTTGTTGAATGCGCCCCAAGCTTCGGCGTCTGCCCGGGCCTGGCTAAAAACGATTCGCTGCCGCTACGATTTTTCCGAACACGAAATGGCTTGGCATGCGGATGCGGCAGACGAGATGCCGCGAGCTGCAGGCCAAAGCGTATCCGTCTCTTACCGTCCTTACGAACCCGGAGACCGCGTTACGATCCTGGAGCTCTGCTCCGACGGATTCGGTACGAGCGAAGAAGATGCGCAGGCCATGCTTGATGAAGAAAGCCGCAGCGTCAACCGTGTCCGCAGCATGGTCGTCCATAAAGGGCGCTCGGTCGGTACTTTTGTGATGGACTACGATACGCCTGCGCAGGCTTGGGTGTTCGGCTTCGTTATCGAGCGCAGCTCCCGCGGACAAGGACTCGGACGCAGTATTCTCGCCCAGATTATTCGCCGCGAGAACGAGTCGGGCAGACGCCCTTATATCGGAGTGGAAACGCAGAACGAAAATGCCCTGCATCTCTACGAGAGCTGCGGGTTCCGTTCCTACGCGATCCAGGATTACTACGATTTTGGTCTTTGAAGCCTGCCAAGACCGCCGGAAACGAGTAGACGTTCGAGTCGAAACGGCTCCGCCGGACAACCGGCGGACTTCAGCACGGAGCCGATCCCGTGATCGGTTCCGATTCCTGTCGGCCGCATCCGCAGCCGCATCCGCTCTTCTGTTCTTCTTCCATTCCGCTGTAAGCCAGTTTGAGATAATCGAGCGACTTCTCGTACGGCACATCTTCAAGCGTCAGCTCGATCCGTTCTCCGCCCAGCACCGTGTAGACTTCGATTACGGAAGGATCCGTTCCGAACGCATGCCGGCAAAAAACGCGGGCCGCATGCCGGTAACCGTCGAGCACCTGCGGATCGTATTCGACGACGAATTTCTGAAGATGAAGGCCTTCCCGGTTCCCGCGCTGCCAAGCGACCTGGAAGATCATCGACAGGTTCAGCTCCAGCTCGGGGACGTAGGTCTCGAACTGTTCGTAGAGCAGAACCGGACGCTTTCCTTCATAGCCGTTCGCCGCGAAAAAAGAAGCCAGACTGCGGATCACCTGGTCTTTGAGCTCCCAGTAACTTTTCTCGGAATCGAAATAAGAGATCCTGCGCGGCCATCGGTAATCGACCAATTCGCCGGAATCGGCATGCTGCCGGAATTCCGGTTCCGCCGCATAGTAACGGTTGACCGCATGGCCTACGGCGTACTGGACCCGCTGCGCCCAAGAGTAAGCGGCGTCGGCAGACGCAGGTCCCGCCTCCTCGTGCCGACTCTCCCGGTGCGGACGCTTCCCCTGTGCAGCGCGCGATGGATCCGGATTTCGAACCGAGGCCAGCCAGCGTTCCAACCGGTGATCTTCCAGCAGCCCGGGCTGTTCGTCAAGCGGTAGTTGGCCCTGCTCTTCCCTCATACGCTAACCGCGCTGCCGGCAAAGTTTCTGCCAAAGGCCAGGCAGGCCCCGCGTTCGTCGCCTGACGGATTAAGTTCCAATTTGAGCGGTTCGAGTACCATCTCGGCGCCCCGTTCCGCCAATTTTTCCTGCAGCAGGTCGACCGCTTTGGCAAACTGCTCATAGACGGTATCGCCGCTGCCGAACACAGCCGCCTTTTTGCCCGATAGGTCCAGTTCGTCCAATTCGTCATAGAAATCGAGGAACTCGTCCGGCAGCTCGCCGTCTCCCCAGGTATATGCCCCCAGAATCATTCCGTCGTACTGCAGCAGAAGATCGGCGTTGCAGTCTTCGGCCAATTTGACCGTAACTTCTCCGCCGGATTCTTCGATGCCTTTTGTAATCAATTCCGACATTTCTTCCGTATTGCCGGTCATGCTGGCATATATGAGAATGAGTTTGCTCATGATCAGACCTCCAAAATTTGTGGTGAAAACAGGAATTGGCCCCATCGGCGAATTCCGATATGCCACATCATAAATGATAATGATTATCAATGTCAAACGTTTTTGAATTTCTGGCTTTTTACCCCCTCCTCGGGTACAATAATATTCTGGGAAACACAGCGAACGACAGCGTATAAACTTCGTAAAATTCGGGCGCAACAACGACAAAACAAGGGTGGTTTAATTTCTATGTATATGGCTCAAAATTGGAAAGATTACGAACTGATCGATACCGGCGCAGGCGACAAACTGGAACGCTGGGGCGACGTTGTTCTGCGGCGTCCGGACCCGCAGATCATCTGGCCAATCGCGGACGAAAGCGGGCCTTGGCGCGAAACGGCGGGACATTATCACCGCAGCTCGGCAGGCGGAGGCAGCTGGACCTGGAAGACTACGCTGCCGGAGCGCTGGACCATCTCCTACGAAGACAAGCTGAAATTCTATATCAAGCCGACCAGCTTCAAGCATACGGGGTTGTTCCCGGAACAGGCGGCCAACTGGAGCTGGATGATGGACAAGATCCAGCATGCCGGGCGCCCGATCCAAGTCCTTAACCTGTTTGCCTATACGGGCGGTGCAACCGTCGCTTCGGCCTATGCCGGCGCGAGCGTTGTCCATGTCGATGCGGCAAAAGGCATGGTTCAATGGGCCAAGGAAAATATTCAGCTTTCCGGTCTCAACGACCGTCCGGTACGCTTTATCACAGACGACGTATTCAAGTTTGTACAGCGTGAACAGCGCCGCGGCAATAAATACGACGCCATTATCATGGATCCTCCCTCCTACGGACGCGGGCCTAACGGCGAGACGTGGAAACTGGAATCGAGCCTATATCCGTTCCTGGAATCGTGCATGCAGATTCTGTCCGACAATCCGCTGTTCATGCTGATCAATTCGTACACAACCGGCATCTCGCCGACCGTGCTGTCGAACATGCTGGAAATGACGATGAAGCCGCGCTACGGCGGACAGATCAGCGCTGGCGAAATCGGCCTGCCGATCAGCCGTTCCGGCCTGACGCTGCCGTGCGGCATCCTCGGTCGCTGGGAGTCGAACTGATGAAAGGCGATATCCGGCGGGATCGGCAGCAGGACGACCGTCCGGCGCATTCGCCGGCAGAATTCCGAGACGACGCCCGGGCGGTCTCTCCTATTCCCGTGCTGCTGGAAGACAACCATGTGCTCGGTGTCGTAAAGCCGGTCAATATCCCGGTGCAGGAAGACGCTAGCGGCGACCTCGACATGCTGACCCTGCTGAAGCGGGATCTCAAAATCCGGCATGACAAACCCGGCAATGTCTTTCTCGGGCTGGTCCATCGGCTGGATCGTCCCGTAGGCGGCGCGATGGTCTTCGCCAAAACGTCGAAAGGCGCTTCGCGTCTCTCGGATGCGGTGCGTACGCATTCGATCCGCAAGACCTACGCGGCCGTCACCAACGGCGTGCCCCGCGAACGCGAAGGTCGTCTGGTCCATTATCTGCTCAAAGACGAACGCAGCAACACCGTAACGGCGGTCACCAAAGGAACGCCCGGCGCCAAAGAAGCTATTCTGGACTATTCGGTACTCGCCGATGACGGCAGACGGGCTCTGGTGCGCGTCGAGCTGCATACGGGCCGCTCCCACCAGATCCGTGTTCAGATGAGCAGCCTCGGCTGCCCGCTGTACGGCGATCAGAAGTACGGCGCGTCGCAGACCAAGCCCGGCGAACAAATTGCTTTGTGGTCGGTACGCCTCCGCTTCCCGCATCCGATTACGAAAGAATCGACGCTGCTGATCTCGATGCCGCCGGCCGCTGCACCATGGACCCAGTGGTCAGGCAGCGTCTACAAGATGCTGCGCGAAGAACTGGAGCACGGCGAATAGCAGCCTCTGCTTCAGAATCTTTTCGTTTGAAAAACATACCAAAAAGACGTTCGGATAGCCGCTTATGCAGCTGACCGAACGTCTTTTTTGCAATTGTGATTAAAGGACAGGTTCGCGCTCGAACGAAGGAAGCAGATCGACGACCGTTACCGGTTTTTCGATCGCAAGCAGCGCTCTGCCGATATGCTTGCGTTCGGTCAGCGAAGCTTTGCCGGCCGGGAACTCAAGTCTTTCTCCGCTGGACAGTACCGCAACCGCAGGCAGCGTGCTCCGGGTATTGTAAGCGCCGACGAGACGGGTTCCGTTTGGCTTCACCCGTTTGCCTTCCTTGAATTCGAATGTCGCAATTCCTTTGCCGCCGCGGCTCTGCGACGGATACTCGAGCAGCATCGAACGCTTGGCATACGCCAAATCGCTGACGACCAGCACTTCGCCGTCATCTCCTGTGACAAACAGCGCCGAGACCACTTCATCGCCTTCCTTGAGCTGGATTCCGCGGACACCGGTCGAGACGCGGCCCATCGTGGAAATCTCCTGTTCGCCGAAGCGAATACTCATGCCTTCCGCCGTAATGAGCAGAATATCCTTGTTTCCGTCGCTCAGATTGACGTGCAGAACTTCGTCTCCGTCACCCAGCTTGCAGGCCGCCATGCCTCCGCTTCGCTTGGTCGCGTAATCGCGCAGCAGCGTGCGTTTCACTTGGCCTTTGCGGGTCGTAAACACAAGCGACTGCTCCGACTCTTCCAGTTCTTTGACCGGAATAATCGAGACGATCCGCTCCTCTTTGTCCAGAGGAATCACATTGACGATCGCCGTTCCGTTATCTTTCCACTTGAATTCCGGAATCTGGTGAACCGGCAGCAGATAGAATTGTCCTTTCTGGGTAAACACGAGCAGACGGTCCAGCGTGCTGACATCCAGCAGCTGACGGATATAATCGCCTTCCCGTGCACCGGAGGCGCTCCGGTCGCTGCCCGAACGTGTAAACGAAGGCATGCCGGTCCGTTTGATGTAGCCTTCCTGCGACAGCGAGACGATGACTTCTTCCTGCGGAATCATTACTTCCAGATTCAGCTTGATCTCCTCGACTTCGCTTTGCAGTTCCGAACGGCGGAGAATCCCGAACTTGTCCCGAATCTCCGTCAGTTCTTTGCGGATTACCGCATTCAGCTTCCGATCGCTCGACAAGATGCCTTCCAGCACCGCAATTCTTTTTTCGAGTTCCGAATGTTCTTTCTCCAGCTGCGTGATCTCGAGATTGGTAAGCCGGTACAGTTGGAGGGTCAAGATCGAATCGGCCTGGCGTTCGGTAAATCCGAACATCCACTGCAGATTGTTCTGGGCATCCTGACGGTTCTTCGAAGCCCGGATAGCCGCAACGACGTCGTCCAGAATATTCAGCGCTTTGACCAGGCCTTCGAGGACGTGGGAACGGTCTTTGGCTTTTTCCAGCTCATGCGAGGTCCGTTTGGTAATGACTTCGCGCTGATGCCCGATATACGCTTCAAGAATCGGCTTGACGCCAAGCTGCTGCGGCGCTTTGTTGACAATCGCGACCATATTGAAGTTATAGCTGACCTGCAGATCGGTTTTTTTGAGCAGATAAGCCAAAATTCCGTTTGCGTCCGCTTCTTTTTTCAATTCGACCACGATGCGCATGCCTTCGCGTCCGCTCTCGTCCCGCACTTCGGCAATGCCTTCGACTTTTTTCTCCAGCCGGATATTTTCCATGGCCGTCACCAAACGAGATTTGACAACCTGATACGGGATCTGCGTAATGACAAGCTGCTGCTTGCCTCCGCGCAGATTCTCGATCTCCGTTCTCGAACGAACCTGGATCTTGCCGCGTCCCGTCGAGTAGGCTTCGCGGATCCCCGCTTCGCCCATCACAATCCCTCCGGTCGGGAAGTCGGGACCTTTGATATGCTGCATGATCCCGTCCAGATCGATCGCCGGATTTTCCATCACCGCGATACAGGCGTCGATGACTTCCTGCAGATTGTGCGGAGGAATTTCCGTGGCGAATCCCGCCGAAATGCCGCTGACGCCGTTTACGAGCAGATTCGGATAACGGGCCGGCAGCACGACAGGTTCTTTCGCCGTATTATCGAAGTTATCTTTGAACTGCACGGTACGCTTGTCGATATCGCGCAGCATTTCCATGGCGATGGTCGACAGGCGGGCTTCCGTATAACGCATCGCCGCTGCCGGGTCGTCGTCGATGGAACCCCAGTTGCCGTGTCCGTCCACAAGCGTATGCGCCATTTTCCAGGGCTGTGCCATCCGCACCATGCCTTCGTAGATCGAAGAGTCTCCGTGCGGATGATAGTTGCCCATGACGTCGCCGACCGTTTTGGCCGATTTGCGGTAGCCTTTTTCCGGCGTGTTGCCCGATTCGTACATGGCGTACAAGATTCGGCGCTGAACCGGCTTCAGTCCGTCGCGAACGTCGGGAATAGCCCGGTCCTGGATAATATATTTGGAATACCGGCCAAAGCGGTCTCCGACCACTTCTTCGAGAAAAGCCGGCTTGAATTGTTCTTCCGGTACGCTCATTGGTTAAAAATCTCCTTCTGCTGCTTATTCGTCGACTTCGGTAAAGTCCACATGCTCCACGATCCAACGCTTGCGCGGGTCGACTTTGTCGCCCATCAGCGTCGATACGCGGCGTTCGGCTTTGGCGGCGTCTTCGATCTGCACCTGAAGCAGCGTGCGTGTCGTCGGGTCCATCGTCGTTTCCCAGAGCTGGTCCGGGTTCATCTCGCCGAGGCCTTTGTAACGTTGAAGTTCGAAGTTCTTGGCATTCTTCGTCAGTTTCTCCAGCTCTTCGTCGCTCCAGGCATAGGACACGTCGTTCTTGCGGGAGCCTTTGCGCGTGATTTTGAACAGCGGCGGCTGGGCGATATAGACCTTACCCTGATCGATCATCGGCTTCATGTACCGGTAGAAGAAGGTCAGCAGCAGCACCTGGATATGCGCGCCGTCCGTATCCGCGTCGGTCATGATGACGATCTTGGAGAAATTGCTGTCTTCCACGGCGAACTCCGGACCGATGCCCGCGCCGATCGCCGAAACGATAGCCCTGTATTCTTCGTTCTTGAGAATCTCCGCCAATTTGGCTTTTTCCGGATTGAGCGGCTTACCTTTGAGCGGCAGAATCGCCTGGATCTTCGAATCCCGACCCTGTTTGGCCGAACCGCCGGCTGAATCGCCTTCGACGATAAACAGTTCCGTCTTGGTAAAGTCTTTGGATTGTGCCGGGGTCAGTTTGCCGTTCAGGTTGGAACTTTCGCTGCGCTTCTTGCCTGTGCGCATCTCGTCGCGCGCTTTGCGCGCCGCTTCCCTGGCCCGCGCCGCCTGAACCGATTTGCGGATCAGAATCTGCGCGACCTGAGGATTTTCTTCCAGGAACTGCGCGGTTTTGTCGGAGACGATCGAATCGACCGCGCTTCGCGCCGAAGCGCTGCCCAGCTGATCTTTGGTCTGGCCGACGAATTCCACTTCGCCCATCTTGACGCTGATAACGGCCATCATGCCTTCGCGCAGGTCGCCGCCTTCGAGGTTTTTGTCTTTTTCTTTTAGAACGCCCGTTTTGCGTGCGTATTCATTCAGCGCCCGCGTATACGCCGTCTTGAATCCGGTCTCGTGGGTACCCCCGCCGCGCGTCGGTATGGAGTTGACGAAAGAAGCGATCGTCTCGGTGTAGCCGGCATTGTATTGGAAAGCCACCTCGACTTCGATATCTTCTTTCTCGGCATAGAACCGCACGACTTCGTGCAGCACTTCCTTGCCTTCGTTCAAGAACTCGACAAACTGCTTCGCGCCGCCTTCGTAATAAAACTCGTCGGCTTTGTCGCTGCGCTGATCCGTCAGTACGATGCGCAGACCCGAGTTCAGGAAAGCAATCTCCTGCAGACGCTCGGCCAGCGTATCGTAGCTGAGCGAAATCCCGCTCTTGAACACGCGAATATCCGGCTTGAACGTAACCTTCGTGCCGGTCTGTCTCGTATTGCCGAGCACTTCGAGTCCGGTTACCGGATCGCCGACGTGTTCCGCGCCTTTCTTGTCCACGCGATATTCGAACCGCTGGCGGTGAATTTTGCCGTCGCGGTAAATTTCAACTTCAAGCCATTCCGAAAGCGCGTTGGTTACAGACGCTCCGACGCCGTGCAGACCGCCGGACTTCTTATATCCCCCGCCGCCGAATTTGCCCCCGGCGTGCAGAACCGTGTAAACGACCTGCGGTGTCGGTACGCCGCTCTTGTGCATGCCGGTCGGAATGCCGCGCCCGTTGTCGCGGACCGTAACGGATCCGTCTTTGTTCAGCGCCACTTCGATCCGGTCGCAGTGTTTGGCCAAATGTTCGTCCACGGCATTATCGATGATTTCCCATACGAGATGATGCAGGCCCGATGCGCTCGTACTCCCGATATACATACCGGGCCGTTTGCGGACCGCTACCAGTCCTTCCAGCACCTGAATATCGTCCGCACCGTATCCTTCGACGATTTTCGCCGCCGTCTGTTCCGCCGTATCGATCTGTTCGGCCATGATTTCCCCTTCTTTCTCTCTTGCTCGCTCTTTGCTTTCGAAACTTCAAACTCCCAAAATGCAAACAAGTGTTTTCATTTTCGCTCTTTTTATTCTAAGTCAAAACGTCCCTCTTCGTAAAGACGATAAAAGAAATAATAACGGAAACCGCGCCCCAGACCGCCAAAACGGCCAGCGAAAAGCCCAGTGTCATGCCTTCGATCGGCGCCGGACTTCCCGCCAGATACTGCGTAAGCCCGAGATTGACCATAAACAAATACTTGGCGCTTGTCCAGGCCGAAGCCATATTCGCCAGAATCGAACCGGAGATTAATGCGGCCATCATCACGACGATACTCGCCGCCGTGCTCCGCACCAGAACCGTAACCATGAAAGCCAGCAGCGCCACGACCACACCCACGAACCAGACCAGACCGGCCTGCATCAGCAGGTACTGCCACTGCGGCGTCGCTTGGACATAGCCGAGATCGACATCGGAGCCGTTCAGCACGAACCCGGTAAAGATCGGAATGCTCCAGCCGGTGTATCCGAAAAACAGTCCCGCGATCGCGTAGCAGATCAGATAGGCGCTGGCGACGATCAGCGAGACGAACATGAGCAGCGCCGTCAATTTGCTGAGCAGCACTTTCCATCTTCGGTTCGGACGCGTCAGCAGCATCTTGATCGTTCCCCCGGTCCGTTCGGAAGAAACGAGATCGGAGGCGATCGTCATGATCATAAGCGGAATAAACAGGGTCGAAGCGTTATCGATAAATTCCCGCGTAAAAGTCACTCCGCCCGGTTCGTTCGGATTGACGTCGTTATCGAGGTAATACTGCATCTGTTGAATATAAATCTGCCGGTAGACTTTCCATTCCTGCGGCACGCGGTCGCTGCTCAAGGAATTCTGGTTGTCGATAATGGCCTGCTGCACCTCAAGCCGCCAGTCGCTGCCGTAACTTTCCCGGCGTTCAAGCGACTGCTTCATCTGCGCGTAACTGAAGACCGGCACCATAACGGCCAGAATGAGCAGAACGATATAGAAACGCTTCTTTTTGACGATCTTGACGACTTCATTTTGTACCATGGCCCAAAATCGTTTCACTCGATGCCTTCCCCCTCTGTCATTTGCAGGAAAAACCGCTCCAGCGTCGGAGCGACGCGGTGCATGCCCCGGATCGCGATGCCTTCGCGGACCATCCGCTCCAGCACTTCGGCCACGCGTTCTTCCGGCGTTTCGGTGACGATGCTGCGCGCATTGAGCAGCGCCGCAGCCGTATCGTCCAGCCCGGCGGCGCCGGCCGGGTCCAGAACGGCGATATCGGCATATTCGCGCAGCAGCCGCTCCGCCCGGTCGCGGGGCTCCGTGTCCCAGATGACCATTCCCCGGCCGGCTCCCATCAATTCCTCGACCGATCCGACGGCGAGTTCCCGGCCTCCGCCGATAATCGCAACGCGGTCGCACAGCAGCTGAATTTCGCTCAGCAGGTGACTGGATACGAACACGGCCAGTCCTCCGGCGGCAAGCTCCCGAATAAAGCTCCGCATCTCTTTGATGCCTTTGGGATCGAGTCCGTTGGTGGGCTCATCCAGAATCAGCAGTTTGGGACGGGCAAGCAGCGCCTGCGCAATCCCGAGCCGCTGCCGCATGCCAAGCGAATACGTACGCACCTTTTCATGAATCCGTCCGCCCAGATGGACAAGCTCCGTCACTTCCCGGATCCGGTCTTCCCCGATCCCGTCATGCATGCGGGCAAAGTGCATCAAATTCTCCCATCCCGTCAGAAAAGGATACATTTCGGGATTCTCGACGATGGACCCTACGTATTTTAACGCTTCTTCCGGCTGTTTCTGCACGTCGTATCCGCAAATTTCCACGCTGCCGGACGTAGGTTTGATTAACCCGACAAGCATGCGGATCGTGGTCGTTTTACCGGCGCCGTTCGGACCCAAGAATCCGAAGATTTCGCCTTCCCGTACATCGAAGCTGATGGTGCGGATAATCGGTTTGCGTCCGATCCGCTTGTTCAGATCGCGGACGCGCAGCACGAAATCTCCATTTGACTGTTGCATGCTTCATCGCCCTTTCCCTAACCATATCGGCCGAAATTCGCACATGATGAGAAGCTCCGCCCGGCGCAGATTTATTCCAGTCCCTGTACGACCCGCTCGGCAATGCGCTGGTAACCCGCCGAATTGGGATGGAAGTGATCAAACGACAAATAAGCCGCCGTGTTTCTCTGGAACAAGTCGAAAGTCGGCGTCAGCATCATGTTTTGTCCTTTGGCGATCCGCTCCGCCGCTTTGGCATTCCACTCGGCGATCCCTTCGTCTCCCGCCTGGCGCAGCGATTCGATGTCGCCGAACGGATTGTACAAACCGAGATATACGATTTGTGCCGACGCATTGATCTCGCGCAGTCGGTCAAGCGCTTCTCCGAGACGGTTCGAAGCGGCAGGCAGCGCTTCGGCGAGCGCGGCGGCGCTAGGATTATTCGTACCCGCCTGCAGGGCGGCGCCGCCCCGGAACAAGTCGTTCGCTCCGACCGAGAGCAAAATCACGTTCGCTTGCTTCAATACGTATTGGATGCCGGGCTCTTCCAGCTCTTGGAGCAGTTCGTCGGTCGTCATTCCGTTGATGCCCAGATTATTCAGAAAACGAACTTCGCGTTCGCTTTTTTTGTCCAGCAGTGCGGCTGTCCGCCTGGCAAATCCTTGTCCGGTCGTATCGCCCGTGCCCTTCGCAAGCGAATCGCCGATCGAGACGATCCGGTAATTCCCTTCTTCCACCGAAGGAGTCCGCTCCGCGAGCGGTGCTTTGGCGGAAGTTTCCGTATCGATCCGATTCGCGCTTGGGAAGACCAGCTCTTTTGCTCCGTAACCGAAACCGACAGCCAACAAAAGCGTAGCCGCGGCCGAAGATACGGCGGTCGTTCGCCAGATCCATTTCCATGAATTCATGCTGTTCTTCCTCCCCCCGCGTGCCCTGTACTTACGGGCCTATCTGTTTTAATTTTACCATAAGGATTTGTGAAGCGGTTTGCAAACGAATCAAAACCTCTTACAAACTTTTTTTGATAAAGTGCTTGCCAAACTATTTTAATCTGTGGTAAGATATTTCTTGTCGCCAGGAACAAGCATACAAATTTGATCGGGCGGCCGTTACAAGAAATATGGGACATTAGCTCAATTGGTAGAGCATTCGACTCTTAATCGACAGGTTGTAGGTTCAAGTCCTACATGTCCCATTCCTTTATATAATGAAGAAACCCAACCTCCCGGGAGGTTGGGTTTCTTTTGTTATGCGGTCGGCGCAGACGGGCTCAACCGATAAACAGCTGAACCCAATACCCGTTATAGAAGCCGACACCTATTGACGTAAAGTTCGGATCCAGGATATTCGTGCGGTGTCCGGAACTCTTCATCCAGCTGCGCATGACTTCTTCCGGCGAACGCTGACCCATTGCGATATTCTCCCCCGCCGTCCGATAAACGACCTTTTGCAGCTTCAACAAATTGAACGGCGAGCCGTACGTCGGCGAGTGATGATCGAAATACCGCTTTTTCGACATGTCGATCGCTTTAAGCCGCGAAGCTTTGGCCACCTTGTGATCGAGAGTGAGCGGCTTGAGCCCCGCTTTGCGGCGCTCCAGATTAACCAGGTAAACCACTTTGGCCGTGAATTTCGACTTATCCGCCGTCTCTTTGGCATAGGCCGCTTCGTAAGCCGTTTGGGCACGGGCTTCGCCAGCCGGCAGAGCGGTGCAGAGACCGCAGGCCAGCAGGAACCCCAAAGCCATCCTGCTCCAGCGCTCCGCTCGAAAGCATCCGGATTCCCGACTTCGCGCGCCGCCCTCAATTGAACATTCGGCTCTTGTCGTTCCCTTTATCATAAGGCTGTCTCCTCCTTGTTCGGAATCATGCAAACAGCCGGGCCGTCTGCCCGGCGTTCCCCGGTTTCCCTGAAACAAAAAGGCTCCGCTCGCAGGAGCCGGAACCGAAGGGGATAGATTTCGTTTGTGTTTCTAAAAAGCCGGTTGGGGCCTAAAGAGATTTTATAAATTTGCAGCCGTATTTCTCAAAGCCCGCATTCCGGTAAAAATCGTGCGCGCCCAGCCGGTCTTCCCGGTTGATGCCCGTCAGGAACAGCAGTCGGCTGCCCGATTCGCGCGCCCAGGCCTCCGCCTGTTCCACGAGCAGACGGCCAATGCCGCAGCCGCGGCAGTCTTCGTTGACCACAAGACCCGCAATCTGCGTCATCTGCGGTTCTTTGCCCCGTGCGGGAATTCGACGCAGGGCGATCATGCCGACCGTTTCTCCGTGGCGCTCCGCCAAATAAGTCAGGTAATTCGGATTGTTTTCGCGGCTTTCCAACTGTTCGCGCATCACGCTTGGTGTCGTGGGATACGACAGTTTGCGCATCAGCTCTGTCAGGACCCCCGCATCGCTGCAAGAAGCCGTGCGAAGATCCGCTGTTTTTTCCAGTACGTTAGTTGTCATCCGAATACTCCTCTTTTAGCAGACCGGCCGCTTCGCGAGCCCGGTTCCGCGCAGTCTCCACATCTTCCGCCGCGCTGAGCGCGACGGCCATTCTGCGTCCCGGCTTTGAATCCGGCTTGCCGAATACCCGAATCTGGGTACGCGGAACGCTCAATGCTTCCGTCAGACCTCCGACCTTGAAACGTTTACTTGCCCGACTTGCTTTTAAAGTGGCGGAAGCGCCGGGAGTAAGCAGGTGCACTTCCGTGACCGGCAGACCGAGAATCGCCCGGACATGCAGAGCGAACTCCGACAAATCCTGCGTAGCCATCGTCACCATACCGGTATCGTGCGGGCGCGGCGACACTTCGCTGAAGACGACGCCATCCTTCGTCAGGAACAATTCGACGCCGAACAGTCCGTATCCGCCCAGCTCGTCCGTAATGACTTTGGCGATGCGCTTGGCTTCTTCCAGCTTGGCCTCGTCCATCGGATGCGGCTGCCAGGATTCCACATAGTCGCCGTCTTTCTGGATATGTCCGATCGGCGGGCAAAAAGTCGTCCCCGATACGCTTCGAACCGTAAGCAGCGTAATTTCGCTCTCGAACGGAACGAACGCTTCCACGATGACACGGGTACTGTTCTTGGCGCGCGCGCCTTCCAGCGCGAACTGCCAGCACTTCTCCGCATCTTCGGGCGTTCGGAGCACGCTCTGCCCTTTGCCCGACGAACTCATCAGCGGTTTGATGACACACGGCGAACCGAGTTCCGCTACGGCACTCTTCAGTTCTTCCAGCGTATCCGCAAAACGGTACGCGGCCGTCGGCAGCCCAAGCGTTTCCGAGGCCAGCCGGCGAATTCCTTCGCGGTCCATCGTCAATCTTGCCGCCGTTGCTGTCGGAATGACGCGAAATCCTTCGCTTTCCAACTGCTGCAGCATCGTTGTGGCGATCGCTTCGATCTCCGGTATGATCAGATCTGGACGTTCCTTCAAGATCAATTCTCTCAGCGCGTCCGCGTCCAACATATCGATCACGTGGCCGCGATGCGCGACCTGCATGGCCGGAGCATCCGGGTAACGGTCTACCGCAATACATTCTACGCCGAGACGCTGGGCCTCGATCACGACTTCCTTGCCCAGTTCACCGCTGCCGAGAAGCAATATTTTCTTCGCGTCCGCGGATAATGGAGCACCCCACATCGTTTGACCAACTCCTACGCCTTTTGTGTTGTTCCTTTCTATTTTGTGTGCTGGCCGACTGAATTGCAACCCTGATCGATCAAATTTTTATGAAAAAATAGCGAAAACCCGCGAAAATTGTCGCAGGTTTTCGGTTTACATATTTAATTCGCCAGAAATTTTCAATGCTCAATCTTTTTTACAAAAAACGGAATTGGGCTTCGACCAGACCGTTGTAGATGCCTCCATGCCGGATAAGCTCCGCATGCGTGCCTTGTTCCTTGATCTCGCCGTGATCGAGCACGATAATCTTGTCGGCATGGCGGATCGTCGAGAGACGGTGGGCCACAATAAAGGACGTCCGTCCCTGAAGCAGCACTTTGAGCGCTTCCTGGATCTTCAGCTCGGTCTCGGTATCGATACTGGCCGTCGCTTCGTCCAGGATCAAGATGCGCGGATCGGCAAGCAGGGCCCGGGCGAACGAGAGCAGCTGGCGCTGTCCCATCGAAAGGGCGCTGCCGCGTTCTTCGACTTCCGTATCGTAACCTCCGGGCAGCGACATGATGAACTCGTGCGCTTTGACGGCCTTGGTTACGGCTTCGATCTCCCCGTCGGTTGCATCGAGGCGGCCGAACCGGATATTTTCGCGAATCGTGCCCGAGAAAATAAAGGTGTCCTGAAGCACGATCCCGATCTGGGCACGCAGACTTTCCAATTTGACATCCCGTACGTCGACGCCGTCGATCTTGACGGACCCTTCCGTCACATCGTAGAAACGGCTGAGCAGATTGATGATCGTCGATTTGCCGGAACCGGTATGGCCGACGAGCGCAATCGACTGTCCCGCTTTCGCTTCGATATCGATTCCTTTGAGCGCCTGCCGTCCGGGTTCGTATTCGAACACCACTTTTTCAAGTTTGACATGGCCTTCGATTTTCGGCAGCGCCGCAGCTCCCGGTTTGTCGCCGACGCTCGGCTTTTCGTCCAGGAACTCGAAGATCCGCTCCGACGAAGCCATCGCCACAAGCAGCTGGTTGTACATCTGCCCCAACCGGTTGATCGGGTCCCAGAAGTTGCCGACATAGTTCGCAAACGTCACGAGCAGGCCGACCGTCACTTCTCCCTGCTGGATCAAATACGTTCCGTACCAGAACAGGATCATCGAGCCGACGCCGCCCGTAATTTCGATCATCGGCCCGAAGGCCTGGTTCATCGTCGAAGCGCGGTTCCACGACTGTCGGCTTTCCGCATTCATGCCGTTGAAGAATTTCATGTTTTCTTTTTCCTGCGTATAAGCCTGGGTGACCCGGATTCCCTGGATCGCTTCGTTCAAGTGCGAGTTGATCCTCGAATTCTTGAGGCGCACATCCTGCCAGGCCATCCGGATCTTCTGGCGCAGCTTGGTCGAGATAAAGAACATGATCGGAACCGTAATCATCACCGCAAGCCCCAGCTTCCAGTTGATCAGCAGCAAGATGACGATAATCCCCGCCAACTGTACGCAGTCGATCATCGCGTTGACGGCCCCGTTCGTAAACAGATCCTGCAGCGAGTTGACATCGTTCGTCACCCGCACGAGAACGGAACCGGCCGGACGCTTGTCGAAAAAGTTGAACGACAGCTTCTGGATATGGGTGAACAAGGAGGAGCGGATATCGTAAATGACCCGCTGCCCGATGATATTCGTGTATCGGATCCGGAAAACGTTGGCCGCCCATTGGACGACGTACAAACCAAGCACCGTCCCCGTTACGATATACAGAAGCGTCAGGTCGCTGTTCTTGATCGCTTTGTCGATCGCAAGCACGCCGGTCAGGTAAGGCACCGCCAGTTTGGTGACTGTCCCGAGAATCGTCATCAGGATAATCAGCGGCAGCATCTGCCTGGCGTAAGGGCGCATGTACGAGAAGAGCCGGCCGAACTGTTTCCAGTTAAACGCTTTGTCGATTTCGTCGTCGTCCTTGTATACGAAGCGGCTCTGGTCGGGATCGTTTTGCGGCTTTTTCCCAAGTTTGGGATTGAATTTCCCGCTGTGCGTGCTCACAGGTTCGCCCCCCCTTCATTGGCCTGCTCCGTTTGGGCGATATGGTCGGCATATTGAATCGCATAGACTTCCTGATAAGGACCCGGTTGGGCAATCAATTCTTCGTGCCGGCCCCTCTGGACAACCCGTCCTTCGTTTAGTACAAGAATTTCGTCGGCATGGCGCAGCGAAGAAATCCGGTGGGCAATGATGAAGGTTGTTCGCCCTTTCATGACTTCCTGGAATCCGGCCTGAATCTCGTGTTCGGTCTCCATATCCACGGCGCTGGTCGCATCGTCCAGAATCAGGATTTTCGGATTCTTGAGCAGGGCGCGCGCAATGGCGATCCGCTGTTTCTGTCCGCCGGACAAGCCCATGCCGCGTTCGCCGACGACCGTATCGTAGCCTTCCTTCATTTCCATAATAAAGTCGTGCGCTTTGGCAAGCTTCGCCGCACGAACGATTTCTTCCATCGGAACGTCACCGATTCCGTAACCGATATTGCCTTTGATCGTCGAGGAGAACAGGAAGGTTTCCTGGAAGACGGTGGAGATTTGTCCGCGCAGATCTTCGACCCGGATATCCCGGATATCCGTTCCGTCGAGCGTGATCGTGCCTTCCGTGACATCGTAGGCGCGCATGAGCAGTTGGATAATGGTCGATTTGCCGGCACCTGTGCCGCCCAGCAGACCGATGACCTTGCCGGCCGGAGCATCGAAGCTGATATCGTGTACGGCGTGCAGTTTGTTGCCGTAGGCGAATCCGACACGGTCGAACTTGACATGTCCGCTCGTTTCCCGTCCTTCCAGCGAAATGGCGTTTTCTTTGTCGCGCACTTCGATCGGCTGGTTCAGGATTTCCAGTACGCGCTCACCCGAAGCTTCGGACTGCGTATAGTTGTTGATATGGAAGCCGAGCCCCCACATCGGTCCGATAATGTACCAGATCAGACTGAAAAAGGCGACCAGCTCCCCGATCGTCAGACTGCCCCGGATGACCATCGTACCGCCGACGCCGACCAGCAGCACCGCACAGCCCGACGCAAGCAGTTCCATGACCGGGAAATAACGGCTCCATAATCCCGAAGCATGCAGCTGATTGTCTTTGTAGCGGTCGTTGCGCACCGAGAATTTGCTCACTTCGTGCGGTTCGCGCGCAAATGCCTTGACGGTGCGGACACCCGTTACGTTCTCCTGCACCGCTGTCGTCAAAGAGCTGAGCGCAAGGCGCATTTCCTGAAAAGCCGGATGAATGCGGGCTTCGAAACGCAGAGCGACAAAAACGAGCGGAGGAATCGTGACCAGTGTAAACAGCGTCAGCTGCCAGTTGATCGAGAGCATCATGGCCGCTCCGAAACCCACCATCAGGAACAAGTTGAGGATTTGGGCGAAGCCGAAGCCGATAAACAGCCGGATCGCTTCGAGATCGCCGGTCAGCCGGGACATCAGGTCGCCGGTTCTGGCCGTGTCGTAGTAACGGAAAGACAGAAATTGAAGTTTTTCGTAGCAGGCATTGCGCAGCCGGTAAGCCAGAAAGTTACCAAGCCGCGCGCCGAAGAAGCCGTGCAGGAACTGCATGACCGCTTTGATCGTCACTACGCCGACCACGGCAAGCGCAAGCTGCGGCACTCCTTCGAAGTTTCGGGGCACAATCACGTCATCGATCAAGATCTGGAGCAGTTTGGGGTAGACCAACCCCAGTGCAGTAGCGATTGCCAGAAAAAGAATCGAGACGAACATATACGTCTTCTTCTCCCAGTAATAGTCCTGCAGTCGCCTGAGAACGTTCATGTCTTTCCTCCTCGTTTGTAGGAACGCCGATTTGAGCCGTTCGTCCCATTCCGCATAAAGATACATATGTTTGGCATAATGCAGTGTATCACCCTGCCTTTATCCCGGCAAAGCGAGGAAAAAAGCGTATTCCGGCAATGGGCCTTCTATGCATGCGGCTGGCGTTGTCAGCGCATTCATTCATATCAAATAGTCGTTTATTCTCGCTTATCCGACGACTTTGGCGAATTTCGAGAAAGTTGTCCGAAAAAAATCGAAAACGCTTTAAGTTTTTGGCCGAATCCTTGTTTTCAGATAATTGAAACCTTTCGAAAATCTATGCAAAAAAAAGCTGTCGAGGCATGCTCGCAGCTTTTTTTTCCTTACCCCGATGGCGCTTTTTATTCGTTATTTGTATCCCGAATAGCGGAAATATCCGAAGTCCGCATGGCTGCCGTGCAGCTGCTCCAGGTCGTGCACGGCGATTCCAACGAAATTTCCCGTGAACCCTCCCGACAGAAAACCGATCGAATAAGGCTCGCCCAGACTCTTCCATTCGCCGGAGCCGCCTAAGCGATACCCGAATGTCGCCCGAAGTCCGTCGACTTCCACCGCCAGTCCGATTTCGCCTTCTTCCGCCAGGGAAACCGGATGTTCCATCAGTTCGAATTCGTCTTCCTCTCCCCGCATGATCGACACAATACGTCCCTGCCGTTCGTCGTGGCTGATAAAAGCGTATAGATACCGGGTTTCGCAGAGATACAGCATCAGACCGGCCATCTGCAAAAAAGATAGAGGACGATAATCGACGGTTGTCTCGGCCCGGAAAGAACGGTCCGTCTGCCGGATCGCCAGCAGATGATGGCGAAACAGACTCTGGGGCGATTCTCCGGCCGTCAGGCGAAGATAGCCCGGCCTGGCGTTCAACGAGCACCAGTCAGCGTTTGGCAGAATGCGCGGACCGTTCCAGCCCGCCTGCAGTTCGGCACCTTCAAATCCGTCTTCGAAGCTCCCTTCGCCGCTCGAAAGTTCCGACCCCGATGACGCATACTCTTCGGGCAGAAGAAAAGTCAGCTGCGGAGTATGCCCGCCTTCAAGCAGTCTCAGCCAGCCTTCTTCGTCCCAGCGGACCCGCTGCAGCGCCGTTTCCCGGCCTAAAATCGCATATTCGCCTTCGATCGGACGCGTACACAGATGCGCGATGACCCAATCCCCGCCCGGCGTATCGACCAGGCTGGCATGTCCGGCGCACTGCAGAGGCCAGTCCGGCCGATCGCCCGAAGTCAGCACCGGGTTGCCTGGATCGACTTCATAAGGACCGTGCAGTCCGCGCGACCGGGCCACGGTCACCGCATGCCCCGCCCCGGTTCCTCCCTCGGCCGTAATCAGATAATACCAGCCGCCGTGCCGGTACATATGCGGCGCCTCCGTTTTGCGAAGCTCCGTTCCGTCGAAGATCTTGACGGGACGGCCGATCATCCGGCGCAGCAAGGGATCATACTCCTGAATAGTAATGCCGACCGATTTGTTGCCTTCCGAAATCCGGTGATCCCAGAGCACGTTCAGCAGCCATTTGCGGCCGTCATCGTCATGGAACAGCGAAGGATCGAAGCCGATTCCGTTCAGATACACCGGTTCGGACCACGGCCCTTCGATCGAAGAGGCCGTAATGAGGTAATTGCGGACATCTTTGAACGGACGGCGTGTGCTTTTGACATCCGTATAGATCAGATGAAAAAGGCCGTCCGCGTAACTCAGCTGCGGCGCCCAAATACTGCAGTTGTGCGGGTTTCCGGCCAAGTCGGCCGCTTCTCGGAGCACATCGGTCCGGTGGCTCCAATAGGCCAGATCGTCGGAAGAATAGATCCGGATTCCCGGCAGCCATTCGAACGACGAGACGGCGACGTAATAGGTTCCTTCAACCCGAATCAGACACGGGTCGGGATTGAACCCTCTCAATACCGGATTCTCGATCGCGGTCCGCGCTCCCGTCTGCCTGGCGGCAGCCGCTTCTTTTTCCCCCGTGTGCATCCTAACATTCCCCTTTCTTTCACCTGCCGATTTGGCTCTTTATTCGCCGTATTATGCCCAGAAAGGATCATCCGGAAACAGCGATTTTTTGTTCCAGGCTTCGGCCCCGTTTGGGCGGCTGACCGCCCAATCGGCGCGGGCGGCAGGCAATGCCGCCGCTGCCGCCTCGTATTCCCGGTAATCGGCCGTCTGCCGATTGGCGGGTTGATTCCAGTCGTGCCAGCCGGAGGGATGAATATGGTCTCCCATCCGGCAGCCGGCAAATACCGTCCGCGCATATTCGCGCCAAGGCCGGCCCAGATAGACCGAACCCGCGGGAACAGCCGGCTCGGCGGTCAACAGACATTCAAAAAACACGTACCCCCATGCTTGATCCCGCGGCGTGGAAGCGGCCGTCACATAACCGAACGGTTCATCCCCCGCACGAAGCCGGCTGCGGAGCTCGCAGTGTTCGAAACAAGCGGAAGCCCCGCCGAAGATGTAGTCGACCGTGCCTTCGATCCGGCAGTTCATATACAGCTGTCTGTACCGGTCATGCGTCTGGCGGATTTCGACGCCTCCGAACGAAGTGCCGCCGCCTTTTTTCGGCGAAGGCGGGAGAGGTCCTGTGAACAGGGTGTCCTGATACCCCCGGAAGGTGCAGCCGCGGAACACCGTTCGGTCGCAGTGCGCCGTCAGTGCGATCGCCTGCCCGATCTCGGCCCCTTGTCCCGACGTATTCGACACGGTGATATTCGCAATCCGAAGATCGCTCCCTCCGAGGAACAGCGTCGGCGTGGCGAAAGTGCCGATCTCCCCGCCTTTTCCGTCCGGCTCCCGGGCATGGCGGTCCATGGCAATCTCTACCTGTCCGATTCCGATAATCGACAAATGGGAGCGATAAATGGTCACCTGCTCGCGGTAGATACCCGGCAGCAGGCAGATCGTCTCCGGCACATCCGGCGCACGGCGCTCCGCTTCTTCCACCGCTTCGCGAAGCGTCGCGTAATCGCAATAAGGTTCCCTGCCTACCCAAAGCACCATGGTTCCCTCCTTGTCAACGGGCGGCAGCCGGACGGTTCCGCCCGTCCGGCCCGCTTGTTTATAAATGCTTGTTCAGAAAAGCCAGCCAGGTTTCCCGCATATCGAGCGTCTCCGCATGCCCGCCGCTCGCCGAAACGCAGCGCCAATGTTCGGCATGTCCGGTTTCCGCATAAGCGGACCGGAGTCCTTCATCCAGCCGCCGCACCCCTTCGGGTGGACACAACCTGTCGTGCCTGCCGGTCAGACTGATCCGGGGCCTTGGCGCGATGCGCTTCTGAATATCCAGCGTTTCGACATGTTTCAGCAGCCCGGGCACATACGAATAAAACCCGTGGTGATCCAGACCGCGCCGCTCGATCAATGCCCGGGCTTCCACCTGCCCGCAGATATCGACCGTCACTCCGATCCGTCCGTCGAGCGCCGACGACCACCAGGCCATCAGTCCGCCCATCGACATGCCTACTGTCGCAACCCTCGAAGCGTCGATATCTTCTCTTCCGGATAGATAATCCAGAAATTTCAGATTATCGTGGAGCATCATGCCCCACATCACCTGTCCGTTCCAGAGCATCTCCTTGAACGTCTCGCTCTCGCTTCTGCCGCTGCGCTCGCCGAAGCACCACATATCGATGCAGCCTACGGCGTATCCCATTCCGGTCAACGCTTGGGCGAACGATTCCTGCTGCAGATAGGAACTGCTGCGGATCAATTCCCGCTTTCCCTGTTCATACATCCCGCCGTGCGAATGGTTGAACAGGACCAGCGGATACGGGCCGGAACCTTCGGTCGGCATCGCGACATAAGCCGGCACTTCTTCGATGCCGTTCAGCTCCAGCATCAACGATTCCAGGCGGTAGCCGTCTTGTGTGTCCCGCCGGATCGAGCGGGCCCGAACGTCCTGATTTGCCGGCAGGTCGCCCAGGCACTTCCACAGCGGATCGTCGCGCATCGGTCATTCCTCCTCGCTTCGCAAAATGAATAGGCTCAAGAAGTGGCTTCGGAAAAGGCCCGTTCGATCACAAGTTCTTTGGACCCTGTACGATCCCGCGAACGGCAGGCCTCGATCTCGATATTTTCGCCGTTTTCGACCCGGAAAGCCGGACCCTCGTGTCCCGAAATACGTACCCGATAAAAGCCGATATCTTGGGCATTGCCCAGATAGAAGCCCCGTGCACGCATCGGCTCGAGGTCGGCCATCATCGCCGGCAGCCCCGGTACGGCATGCTCGGCCATCGAAATCTCGACGTCTTCGAACGTGATTTCCGACACCGGCATCTCGGCCAGTCCGTACAGGAATCCGGCCGCCGCGTGGACCTGACGGGCCGTGATATGGGCGAAATGGATACGACGGAACTGCGGGGTATCCCGGGTCACCGGATACGGATTCTTATCCCACGCATAACGGTCTTTGCCTCTCGGTCCGCAGAAATAATACAAGTTGAGAATAAAGGGACAGATCACTTCTTCCATCACGATATGGCTGATCCGAATATCTTCGACGATTCCGCCCCGACCGCGTCTTGATTTGAAACGGATTCCCCGGTCGGTCTGCTTGAATATACAGTTCTGGATCACGACATTGCGGATATCCCCACTCATTTCGCTGCCCAGCACAACGGCCCCGTGTCCGTGCAGCATCGTGCAGTTGGAGATGGAAATATTCTCGCAGGGCACCCGGTCTTCGGTGTCTTCGGTGCCCGACTTGATCGCGATACAGTCGTCGCCGACATCGATATGACAGTTGACGATTCGTACGCCGCTGCACGATTCCGGATTGATTCCGTCGGTGTTGGGCGAATCCGCCGGATTAAGAATCGACAGATTGTCGATCGTGACATCCGTACACAATACGGGATTGACCGTCCAGCTCGGCGAATTGCGCAGATTCAAGTCGCGCAGCGTCACCCGGCTGCAGGAATCGAGTCCGATCAGTTTCGGACGCGGATACGCCAGTTCTTCCGCAGCGCCGCGGTGCCGTTCCCACCACACCTGGCCGCAGCCTTCGAGCGTGCCGCCTCCCGTGATCGAGACTTGTTCGAGGCCGGACCCGTAGATGCAGGAAGCGTAAACCTGCCGGCGCACCCCTTCCCAGCGGGAATCCACCACCGGATAATCCGCAGGATCGGTACTGAAGCTCAGTACCGCGCCCGGACTGAACCGAAGTTCGATCCGGCTGCGCAGCGCGATCGACCCGGTGAAATACTGCCCCGCAGGGATAAACACGGTACCTCCTCCGGCAAGCGCCGCGGCATCGATTGCCGCTTGAATGCCGGCGGTCGACCGCTCTTTCCCGCCGGGGAAAGCTCCGTAATCGTTAACGTTATACATGCCCAACGGAATCCGCTCCTTCCCGGCGCGCGGACACCCCTTTTGCGCGATTGGCTTCCGGCAGCGTCCATTCGTATTCCGCGCAGAACTTCAAGAAAGCGCCTAGACCTTTCAAATCGTTGGTCACGATCGGCTCGCTGATGTAGTAGGCGAAGGTGCCGTCCCGCTTGTCCGCGCCGCCGAGACCGGCGACCTGACAGTTCTTGTTCAGATTGATCCAGCCTTCTTTGGTCTCCAGTACAAATTCGCCCAATATCCCGCGGAATGCCCGGTCCAGCGTTTCCTGCCATGTCTGATCCAGCACGCCGAGCCGGATCCCTTTGGCGACGGCGTAAGCGATCATGATGGAAGCCGACGCTTCGAGATAATTGCCTTTGCGCGTACCGCAGTCGACAATTTGATACCAGACACCCGAATCGGCTTCCTGGTAGCGGCGCAGCGCCGTCAGCGTATCGACCAGAATCCGGCGCAGTTCGGAAGCATCCGTATGGCTGCCCGGCAGTCGTTCCAATACGTCCACCAGCGCCATCACGAACCAGCCGAGCGAGCGTCCCCAGAAATGAGGCGACAGCCCTGTATCCGGATCGCACCAGGGTTGTACCTTTTTCTCGTCCCAGGCATGGAACAGCAGACCCGTTTCGGGGTCGCGCGTATGCCGTTCGCACAGGATAAACTGCCGGGTGATGTCGTCCAGCCCTTCGCCGTTCGCGTATTCCAGTTGATATTGAAGATAGAACGGAGCCCCCATATACAAGCCGTCGAGCCAGATTTGATACGGATAGATCTCTTTATGCCAGAAAGCGCCTTCCGAGGTCCGGGGATGGCGTTCCAACTGTCCGCGCAGCCGACCGGCGGCCAGACGGTATTTGCGTTCTCCGGTCTCCGCGTGCAAGGCGAACAGCAGCTTGCCGTTGTTGATATGGTCGATATTGTACTCGTCTTCCGTGTATCCGCGAATACTTCCGTCTTCCTGCACAAAATGGTCCATCTGCTGTTGGATATAACGGAAATACCGATTGTCGCCGGTATGCCGCCAGAGCGCTTCGAACCCTTTCAGCACAACGCCGTAATCGTACGACCATTTGCCGTTAAGACCGTTGCACTCATGCAGCCGCGGCATCCGTTCCATGATGGATTCCGCGGTTCGGATACTCCATCTTGTCGATTGTGTCTCGAGATTGTTCATGCCATCCTCCTTGCGGACCGGAGCGGCAGCCCGCCCCGTCCGGATCTTCGATTCCGTGCGATTCGATCAGTAAGATGCAATTTACGATTGCGACTCTTTGTAAGCGGCTTCATATTCGGAAATGATGGTTGCTCCTCCGGCATTCTTCCAGCTCTCCACCGCCGCATCGAATCCCGCCCGATCCAGTTCGCCCAAGATATACTTGTACGTGGCATCCATGATCATTTTTTGCAGTTCGGAACCCTGGGTGTTATAGGTTTCCGATTCCAGCGAGTAGGCCGGATTCAGCACGGCGTATTTGGCGTTATCGGCAATCAGTTTGTCCGATTCCTGTTTCAGCGGGTCCGCATCGTGAATCGCATACCCGCTTTCTTTGGGACGGCTGGCGGCAAACGGCTGCACTTCCTGCTGCCACAGATCGGTATCGGTAATCGTCACCGCATCCTGGTCGTCGACCGTATAGTGGGTTCCTTCGATTCCGTAGGTCATCAATGCGTAACTTTCTTCGTCCATCAGATCGTTCACGAACTTCAGGATCCGTTTCAGCTCGGCTTCGTCTTTGACTTCGGACCTTGGGAAGGCCAGCAGTCCGCCGATTCCGTTATTGGCCGCCCAGATCGCGCGATCCGCTTCGTTTCCGGTTGAGGTCATATCATTGACCAGCACGAGATCCATATCGTCCTGAAGCCCTTTGGCCATATTGAGCAGATTCTTGCTGTCGAAGATCGCCCCTACATAGATACCGGCACGGCCCTGCGCAAACTTCTGCTGCTGGTCGGTTTTGGCGGTGACGGCAAAGTCCTGATTGATATACCCTTTTTCATAGAGAGTCTTCATGTAATCCATCGTCTTGACGTACGAATCGGTCATGAACTCGGGCGTCATCTTGCCGTCTTCGCTCACCTGCCAGATATTGGGCGTCCCGAAATACGAACTCAGCGTCTTGAACGCCCCGTACACCAGATCGCTGCGATCGACAAAGCCCGTCGTATCGTCTTTGCCGTTGCCGTCCGGATCGTCTTCCGTGAAAGCCCGCGCTACTTCCATCAGTTCATCGGTCGTATGCGGCACTTTCATTCCAAGCTTGTCCAGCCAGTCTTTGCGGATCGTGATTCCGTTGCGCGCCAGATCTTTCTGGAACGGGACCCCGTACAGCTTGCCTCCGATCGAAGCGGAACGGCGCGTGTCTTCGGAAATTTTGGCCAGATTCGGATAATCGTTCAGATACGGCTCGACTTCCCAGAACAGACCCGACTTGAGGGAGTTGCGCACCGAAGAATTGTCGAGCAGCGTAAGCGTCACGACATCGGCAAGCGAATCCGAAGCGAGGGAGGTATTGATCCGCTCTTCTTTGGAAGCATCCGGAATCCAGGAGAACTGGATATCCGCATTCGTTTTTTCTTCGATTTTGTTTAAAATGGTGTCGGTCGGCGGAGAAGCGGTATGCAGAATATTGAGCCAGCTGATCGTCGCTTTGGAGTTCTCGTCATACGGTTCTCCCGTAGCGGCCTGGCTGCCGCCTCCTCCGCAGGCCGCGAGCAGCAGGAATGTGGTACACAACAACAGAGCACCCGTTTGACGAACTTTTTTTGCGGCTGTTTTCATGTGATTACCCCTTCTCTTTGGAATAAATAGAATCTGTTCGGCCGTCCGATCAATACACGCCGTCTTCCCCCATCTTTTTGGCGAGGCGGTTGGACAGCATGACCAGCACCAAACCGACCACTCCCTTGAACAAGCCTACGGTCGTACTGTAGCTGAGCTGCCCGTTCTTGAGTCCCGCGGTATAGATGTACGTATCGAAAATTTCCGCCACTTCGCGGTTGAGGGAATTCAGCAGCAGATACATATGCTCGAAGCCGAGATCAAGCGTACTTCCGATCTTGAGAATCAGCAGGGTAATGATGACGGGACGGATCGCCGGAAGCGTGACATGCCAGGTCTTGCGCAGCCGTCCGGCTCCGTCCATCTCCGCCGCCTCGTACAGCTGGGTATCGACCACGGTGATCGCGGCCAGATAGATGATGGTCGACCAGCCGAGTTCTTTCCAGATGATCTGTCCGATGTATACGGTACGCAGCCATTCGGGCGAGGTCAGGAAACTGATCTTCGGCAGTCCGACCGCAGCCAGCAGTTCGTTGAGCACTCCGCCGTCCACCGTCATGAAGACGTAGCTGATCGAGACGATGATGACCCACGACATAAAGTGCGGGATATAGATGATCGTCTGGATCGCGCCTTTGAAAAATTTGTGCCGCACTTCGTTCAGCATCAGTGCGATAAGAATCGGCAGCGGGAAAAAGAAGACGATATTCATCGCGAACAGCACCAGCGTATTGCGCAGCAGCATAAAGAAGGTAGGTTCGGTAAACAGCCGGATGAAATGCTTGAAGCCGACCCAAGGGCTGCCGAGGATCCCCCGATACGGCTGGTAATCCTGGAAGGCAATGATCAGACCTCCCATTGGAAAATACTTGAAGATGACAAAATACAAAAAACCGGGCAGGATCATCAAATACAGCAGCATATGCTTGCGCAGCCCGAAACGGCTTTTGCGCACAGCTTGACGATCCAGCTTCAGCAGTGACGTATCGGACACGTTCACCGGCTTGGCCATCGCTCACCAACCTCGCTTTCGCTTTGAATTCCGTTTGCTACCCAAGCGTAAGCCCCAGCCGGTATTCCGTATATAATCATCAAATGATAACGCTTCCAAAATCGCGCCGCTGCGCCATTCCCGTCTTCCGGAACTCAGCTGATGATACCCTGCCAAGAAAATGATTATCCGGGTTCCGGCCTCTGCACTCCCGATCACCTCGTCCCCGGATTATATACGGAACGCAGGGCCGCTGTTATCGTGGAGATAGGTATTCCAGTCCACTCAAGGAGGTTCACAAGATGGAGCATTCATCCTCGACACACAAGCAGACACTGGGCAGCCGGCTGTTCGATATCGCGAATTATACGATATTGATCCTGATCGCCCTGATTTGTCTGCTTCCTTTCATTAACGTCATCGCCAGTTCGTTCGCTTCCACCCAGGAAGTCGTATCCAAAAGGTTCATTTTGTTCCCGACGACGTTTTCGCTTGATGCCTACCGGTATATCCTCTCTACTCCGACTATTTTCAAAGGATTGGGCGTGTCGATCGGCGTCACGGTGATCGGTACGATCGTCAGTATGGCCCTGACCGCGCTGATGGCTTACGGACTGTCCCGCCGCTATCTCAAAGGACGCAACTTTATCAATTTCGTTGTCGTCTTCTCGATGCTGTTCAGCGGCGGCATGATTCCTACGTTTCTTGTCGTCAAGGGTGTCGGGCTGATCGACTCCTATTGGGCCCTGATTCTGCCGGTTGCCGTCAACGCGTTCAACCTGATCATCATGCGTAATTTTTTCCAGGCGCTGCCCGATGAACTGGAAGAATCCGCCAAAATCGACGGCAGCAACGATTTCGGTATCTTTTTCAAAATCATGCTGCCTCTCGCCCTGCCTTCGATCGCAACCATCTCGCTGTTCTACGCCGTCACGTATTGGAACACGTACATGACCGCTATTCTTTACCTGACCGATTCCGTAAAATGGCCGATTCAGGTGCTGCTGCGCCAGATTGTGATCGTGTCGAGCGGCATGCAGGCGGAAGGAACGTCCGTCGATGTCATTCCTCCGGCTCAGACGATCAAAATGGCCGTAATCGTGGTCGCGACGCTGCCGATGCTGATCGCCTATCCGTTTGTGCAGAAACACTTCACCAAAGGCGCTCTGCTCGGAGCCGTCAAAGGCTGATTCCCGCCGTTTCGCAAGCAGGCCCCGTACTTCTGTGAACCCACAGGAGCACGGGGCCTTTCTTGATTCACCAGGGAGTGCAACCGAACTGAAGCCCCAGCCGGACCGCTACATATTCTGTCTCAGCTTGCGGTACACGCCGGGAGTGACCTGTTCTTTTTTGCGGAAAGAGCGGATAAAGTTCTGCGGATTATGATACTGCAGCCGCTCGGCGATTTCTTTCACCGTTTGATCGGTTTCGGTCAGCCACTTCTTGGCCATGTCGAGCCGATATCCCATCAGATAATCGCTGAACGTCGTGCCGAATTCTTTTTTGAAAATGCTGCTGAGGTAATTCGGATTGTAATGCAGGCGCTCCCCGATCAGTTCCAGCGAAAGTTCCCGGTCGTACTCCTCGCGCACGATGGCGGCGATCTTCTCCGACAGACAGCGGAACTGCTCGGCCGTCTTTTTCTCCATACTGCGCACCATCGGGAAAATGACCTGCTCGACAAGGACGCGTTCGACTTCTTCCGGGTTGCGGATTTCAAGCAGACGATGGTACAGCGCATGATTGTCGGCTGTCAGCAGCACTTCGATCCCAAGCAGCTGCTCCAGCTGAATCAAATTGTTTACCAGCCGGATCAGCATGACTTCCAGATTCATGGAATTACGGCTTTTCTTCATGAATTCCGCCAACAGCGGATAGAGTGCGGCCGATACCTGCTGCTCGTCCCCGATCCGGATCGCATCGAACAGCTTCGATTCCAGTTCGGACGGATAATGCAGCAGGACCGGTCCCGGAACGACACTCTCGATATCCGCGTAGAAAATGATCGACTCTTTGCCGAGATTCAGCCGCTGGTGCAGCGCCTGTTTGCTCATTTCGCACGCTTCCCGGCTTTTGAGCAGTTTCGGATAGGCCCGGCTGATCCCCACACTGACGGACAACTTGAGATAATCTTTGACCGCACGCACGATTCGTTTGGCATAATCGAGCATATGCCGGCGAATCTCCGCTTCGTCCAGACCGTCAAACATCAGAATGGTAGCCTGCGTATTGTCGTTCAGAAGAACGGGCAGCATCCGACCGTGCGCGGGGACGATCTCCTCGGCAATTTTGTTCACGGCGAGCAGAAGAACGTCGCGATCGGGCGTTTCCCGCTTGCCCACATTATCGAGCTGGACGAGCATGGTGACATACTGTCTGGCTTCTCCCCCGTCATAGCCCCAGCGCTTCAATTGATGATCCAGTTCGTCCGCGGTAATCCGGCTGCGGAACAAATTCAATACGAACTGCGTTTCGAGCTGCGGCTGCTCCGCTTCCATCAGACTTTCCAGACTCTGCTTCTCGCTGAGCAGGCGGTTGATCGAAGACAAGATCCAGTCGATCTCGTTCTTGGGTGTCAAGGAAGCATGCTGGGGCAGGCTGTGCGTAATCTGGCGAATCGGTTTTGTAAAATAGCCCGCGATGACGTAGGCCGCTACCGCAATCAGCAGAATAAGCGCAAGCTCCATAGCGATTAGGCCGTAGCGCGTCGTCTGGAGCGCCCCGGCAATCTCCCGCTGATCGAGCACGGTAAAATACGTCCAGTTGTTATACGAAGAACGCGAATAGATCAGCTGCGATTTGCCGGTCCCTTCCGGTTCCCAATCGATCATCCCTCCGCTGCCTTCGCCGGCGCCTGCCGCCTCGGCCAATTTGGCTCTCTGCGGACCTCCCGGCATCGGACCGTCCTGCTCCGTGTCGTACATCAAATCGCCCTGTTTGTTCAATATAAAAATCCGGGCTCCGTCTTCGGAGCGCATCGTCCGGTTCAGCGTGCCGAGCGAGATATCCGACAGGGCAATCGCTTCTTTGCGGGTAGAGAAAGCCGGCAGCGTATTGACAAACCGGATCCCCGAGCCGGTCTTGATCCAGAACAGCCCTTTCTCCCGATTGTCGATATACTGCGCATACAGCCGGTCTTTCTCTTCCGTAGTCAAATAGGAGAGCGTTCCGTTCGAAATTTTCCAGTTGCGGTTGAGGCTGATCAGGGTGTATTCCGCTCCTTCCAGCCCCATGGTAGCGATATAATTCAACTGGGAATTGACTTCGCGGTAAGCCGCGAAATCTTTCTGGGTAATCGGATTGTCGACGACTTCGCCGAACGAACTCGTCGTGCTGTATGTATTGAAAGCGTATTCAATAGTTCGTATTTTTTGTTCGAGGTTATTTTTGGTCTGCGTGATGGAGGTTCTTTTTTCTTCGGCCACGCTGTCGATCACCGAACGCACGGTTTGGAAATACGTGTAGATCCCGAAGCTGACGGCCAGGCCGACGCCAAGCAGGAAAATCGGAACAAACGTTTTATAGAACATTCTTCCTTTTTTCATCGAATTCCTCCAGCGATTATCAGATTATTCCATAATTATAACGCTCCCGCAGCCCAATCCGTAACCCCCAAACTCGAATTGAAGCCGGATTTCACCCGGCTCCCTGTTCAATCTTGCGGAATAAAGCGCAGCGCGGCGGAATTGATCCGGTAATGCATCCGTTCTTCTCCGGGTCCGTCGTACAGCAAATACCCCAACCTCGCTCCGGTCAGCCGGCTGACGAGGGCGGTCCGAACCTGGCCGTTTCGCAAATCGGCTTCGCGGCGTACCAGATGGCTGCTGCCCGTTTTGGAAAAAGCGGGCCAACCGTCGCCGGACTCGTATTTATCCGCCGATTCGAACAGCGGATCACCGCTTAAACGGTCGACGTAGATTCCACGGCGGCTCTCGTTCCAATAGGCATTGTCATAAGCCGGCTCCATTTCCCCAAGTACGATCACTTCGTATTCCACTTCGTTCAGCTCGCCCCGCAGGCGCTCCCGGTCCCGGTCCGTATGCCAATGACTGCGCAGGAATTCGTCCCGCCCCGAATGCTGGCGATACAGCCGGTAATGGCCGAAGCGGTGTTTGTAATAATCCTGATGCTCCTCCTCGGCCGGATAGAACGGACCGGCTTCGGCAATCTCGGTCACGATTTTGCTTGAGAAACGGCCGCTTTTGGCAAGCGCTTTTCGGGAAGCTTCCGCTTCTCGCTTCTGCTCTTCGTTATGTGCGAAGATAGCGGCGCGATACGAAAAACCGCGATCTTGAAATTGTCCGCCCGCGTCGGTGGGATCGATCTGCTGCCAGAAAAGTTCAAGCAGCCTCGAATACGGGAAGATCCGGGGATCAAACGTAATCTGGACGGCTTCCGTATGGCCTGTCGTCTCTCGTCCCACTTCCTCGTAGGTAGGATTCTCGGTATGGCCTCCGGTATAACCCGAGACGACCGACACGATGCCCGGCAGTTCGTCGAACGGCGATACCATACACCAGAAGCATCCGCCGGCGAAGGTCGCCTGCTCGAATACGGGTTCTGCCGGCGCTTCCGACGAGACCGCAGACACCGAGCGTACCGTATCCTTTTTCGCGGATTTTCTTGTTCTTTTGTTGTCCAGCCAGCTGCCCCGGATGTTCACCGCTTCATCGCCTTCCTTTCTTCTAACCAATCACGATGCATTTCGCGTCTTCTCCATGTCCGATCCGGGTTGATTGCACAATCGGAATCGGCCGGCTCCGGGTCAGTTCCCCAACATAATCGCGAACGATCCCGAATTCGCCCCGGCTTTCCAATTCCGTAAACGTTCCGAGCAGCAGACCCGAGCAGCGTTCCAACGCCCCGGTTTGGGACAGCTGGGCGAGCAGTGAAGCGATCCGGTTCGCTTCTCCGCCCAGCGATTCCAACAGCAGCACTTTACCCGTAAAGTCCGGCCAATACGGCGTTCCCGCCAATTTGAGCAGACAGCGCAGATTGCCTCCCGCCACATCGCCGTTCAGATCTTCCCCGTGCAGAAATTCGAAATCGAAATTGTACAGATCCGGCAGTCCTTCGAAAAAAGTCCGATAAAACTCTTCGCGCTGCCGCTCTCCGTAAGCGCCGATCAAATTCCACAACCGGTAATGATACGTCCGAATTCCGCTTTTCCAAGCGATCGCATTCAGTACGGTCGACAAATCGCTGAGACCGAATAGTGGTTTGTTCGAGCGTCGAATACTCTCATAATCGAGCAGCGGCAGAATCTGGTTGGCCGAGTCGCCGCCCGAGAGATCGAAAATGGCGGCGATCCGCGGATCGGCAAAGAGACGGTTCAGCTCCCCGGCACGCTCGCTTGGCGTTCCGCTGAAAGGCCCGGCGCTGCGCATCAAGGTTCGGGCTTCTTCGACTTCAAGACCGAATGCGCGCAGTCTTGCCGCCAGCTCCCCGATCCGGCTGCAGTCTGCCGGTGCCAGGCCGTCGGAACATGCGATAAAGGCGACGGTATCTCCCGGTTTCAATCGAAATTCGGACATGTTGTTCTCTCCTTCGTTTCCATGGTCCGGCTTCGATGCCGGCTGTGTCGTTTTTATTTTACACGATTTTTCCGTTTTTTATCCGGATATTCTATTATGAATTTTTCACTATATTATTTTATTTTTAATTATTTTCGTCAAAAAAACTCCCCTTATCCCAATCGATCGGGTAAGGGGAGTCTTGTCGGCTGCCGGGCGCTCGTTCAGGAAACCCGGGTTTGGCCGACCTGTTCGGGAGACAGCGGCCGGCTGTAGTAAAATCCCTGCACGTTGTAACATTGAAGCTCCTGCAGCAGTGCCGCCTGCTCGCTCGTTTCGACACCTTCCGCGATGATCTTCAGTCCAAGCTGTCTGGCCATCGAAATAATCATCTCCGCAATGGCTTTGCTGTCGCGGTCGGTCGTGATTTTTTGGATAAACGAGCGATCGATCTTGAGGCAGCTGATCGGCAAACTGTGCAGATAGCTGAGGGAGCTGTATCCGGTACCGAAGTCGTCCATCGAAACGGAAATACCGGCCGCTTTGAGTTTATCCAGAATCTCTATCACATGCTCTTCGTTATGCATCATGGCGCTTTCCGTAATCTCGAGTTCCAGCAGCTTGGGATCGAACTCCGTTTCTTCCAGCGTTTGCAGAATCGATTCGTAGATGTCCGGCTTCATCAGATGCACCTGCGACACGTTTACGGCGATCGGCAGAATACCGCGGCCTTCACGCTCCCAGGTTTTGGCCTGCAAACAGGCTGTTCGCAGCACCCATTGTTCGATCGCTACGATCATGCCGCTTTTCTCGGCCAGCGGAATGAAGCGCAGCGGCGAAATTTCTCCGTGAATCGGGTGATCCCAGCGTACCAGCGCTTCGTACCCGATCGCTTGGCCGCTGCGGATATCGAATTTCGGCTGGTACACGAGACGCAGCTGATTGTGTTCGAGCACCTGCTCAAGCTCTTGTTCCAGCTTCATTTCTGCCAAGCTTGTCCGGTCGCTTGCCGCATCGTAGAACCGGTATTGGGCGCTTCCGTTCTGCTTGGCGTCATACATGGCGTAGTCCGCGTATTTGGTCAGCAGTTCGCTCGACAATCCGTCATCCGGATAACGCGAAATGCCGACCGATGCCGACAGCTTGACCGTATGCTTGCCGATTTCAAAAGGTTCGTTGAAGCGTTCCACGATACGTCCCGCCCACTTCTCCGCTTCTTGACGGCGATAGACGGAAGGCAGAATGACCGTAAACTCGTCTCCGCCCATCCGGGCCAGAAACGCATCGGAAGGAATACATTCCTTGATCAATCGGCTCGCCTGCTTGATAACCAGGTCTCCGAAAGCATGACCGAAAAAGTCGTTCACCCGCTTGAATCGGTCCAGATCGATAAAAAGCAGGGTAAAAGGTTCAGGCTTCCGGTCTCCGTAATTCGCGTAACGCTCCAGCGTGACTTCGAACGAACGGCGGTTGGACAACCCGGTCAATTCGTCATGATAAGCAAGATGCCGAATCGTTTCCTGATCCCTTTTCCGCTTGGTAACGTTCTTGACGATACTATAAGCGCCTACGACGCTGCGATCCACAACGATCGGAAGCGAAGTCAGCGCGTAAGATTGAATATGCCCGTCGAGTCCGGCCAGATCAATCTCGGCGGTCCCGGGAGTTCCTCCGAGTACAAGCTTCATGTGTTCGGCAACCATGCGTCTTTGTTCGCCGGAGAACAGATCGCTGAAGCGGGCGTCCAGCACTTTTTTGCCGGATTTCTTCGCGATCATTTCCGCCTCCACGTTCATGCCGGTCACCACGCCATGGGTATCGAATTCGATAACGCCGTCGGGATTATGTTCGTATAAGGAAATATAATGCTGTTCGCGCTCCCGGATCTTCATTCCCTGCAGTTTCTCGCGAATACGGACAAAGTCGTCCGGTACGGCGAACAGCAGGCATACGACGCCGAGCATGACCAGATAAGGAAGCAAAAAGGCCCGGTTTCCGCCAATTTCGCCCGTTTGGATATACAGATCGAGCGGCAGGACCGACAGGACGCACAAGATCGGAATTCCGAACAGGGCAAACCCGCATAATACGATTCCCGGCAGGCTCCAACGCGAATGAAGACCGTGTTCCCGATTGCGGTTGGACAATGTGACCAGCCGCATGACGGCAAACCCGATACAGAATGTCAGCAGCACGTTCATCGCGACCAGATCGGGATTCCATACGGCCAGATGACGGAACAGCAGCAGCACATTCGCATAATCGAACAGCAAAATCGTAAACGCCAGAATCAAACCCGTCCAGAAAAATCGCGCCCCTCCGTTCGAAGGCACGACCGCATAGCGGAGAACCAGCCCTGTCGCGGTCAAGCAGCCGAGCACGGTGAATATCAGGTGAACCGCGTAATAATCGAAGCTCACCTGCAAATTCAGCGATAAGGGGGCCACGATGTGGTCGATTCCAAAAGCGGCGGCGCCCAGCAGCACGACGATGCCCTGCCGCTTTTTCACCCGTTCCGTCCGCAGTTCCGATCTTTTCCAAGCCGCTCCGTACACAATAAGCGCACATGCCGCAATCGAGCCCAGCAGTGCAATCGTCAAATATAACCCATTCAATGATAGGATTTCTCGGATGTCGTTCATGATCTTCTCTCCCGCCTGAATAGCTTTGGACCTGCATTTGCTAACTGCGCCGATACTCCCATCCATCTAAGCCTTTTATCGTAATAGTTACCCGGCAATTTGAGTCTTTAAACTCATAAAAACCAAAAAAAGAGATATACAAGTGCCAGGGATCGCCCTTTACTTGTATATCTCTCAGTTTAATGCCAAAAAAGGATTTTAGATAGAGTTTTTATGAGCCTAAGGTCTTGCTTATTATTTCTCTTGCGTCTGGAGTATCATTTTCAAGCGATTTTCGATTTGAGTCCACAGCGGGGTATCCGGCCGATCGGACAAGGAAATCCGGATGCCTTCGGCCGCTTCCTCCGCCTGCTGACGCAGAACGCCCGCTTCGATAGACAATTTGTCCGCCAGCTGCCTGCCGTAGAATTCCTCGAATTCCGCCAGCCGGACTTCGGTCACCTGCTGCAGGGCTTCGCGGAAAGTCGCCAAAGCCGCTTCACGGACTACATCTCTGCCGCGCTGCTCAAAAAAGACTTTGGGGCTTTTGAACAAAGGCCACAGAGACGCCCAGTCCAAAGCGGATCCCAGCTGAACTTCGGAAATATGCGGCGTCTCCCAGGCTGAGCTGTCCGTCTGCTCCAATCGGTCAAACGGCGTTCCGAGCTCGGCAAGCCGGGCCCGTGTATCTGCCAGCGCCGCCTCCAGCATCCGCTGACCGGCGCGTTCGATCCGAAGACCCGTCGCAAGCAGCTCGTTCTCCGCTTCACGGGCAACCATCCGCGACAATTCGCGGCCGCAGGCCAGGAAAGAAGCTTTCAGATCGCCGATTCCCGCATGCAGCAAAGACGGATTGAAACTTTCGGCAAACCAGTCCCCGAACCGGAATTCGATCCGCTGGCGCACATGGAACAGCAGTTCCCGGATCTCGCGGGCCAGTTCCGGCGCTTTATCCGCTTCTCCGGCCAGACCTGCAATCTCCTGGGCCCGGGTCAGCGAACGACCCAGCCGTTCCAGTCGAAGCTGCCGCTCCTGCTCGCCCTGAGCCGCTTCTTCGATCCAGCCGGCCAGACGCGCGCGGGCCGCTTCGATTTCGCGGTCGGCCGCCGATGCGGCCAAACCTGCCAATTCTTCGGCGGCAAAATGCATCAACTCGCGCTCGAAAGCTTCGAAGCGGTCGAACGGAAGAACTTCCGCCGGCGCGGCTTCGCTCGAACGGTCGGCCGGAAGGGCTGCGTCCTGCTTGCCTGCCAGAGCCCGAAGACTGGAGACCGGATAGATCCGCGGGTTCAGAACCCCTTCTCCGCGCAGACGTTCTTCCAGATGCGACGTCACCCCGGCGCATTCTTTTTCCGAATCGGCCAGATCGGAAGCATTGACGATGAAGAAAGTCTTGTCGACAGTATCGCTGCCTTTGACACGCCCGAGCTGCGCCAGGAATTGGCGGTCCGCCCGGGAGAACGCGTGGTTGTAATAGGTCACGAAGACAAGCGCGTCGGCATTCTTCATATAATCGAACGTGACACCCGTATGCCGGGCATGAACCGAATCCGCTCCCGGCGTATCTACCAGCACGATGCCCTGGCGTGTCCACTCCGAATCGATATACAGATCGATGCGTTTGACGAAGCAGGCCCAGCTCTCGGTCGCCGCATACATCCGGAATTCTTCCGGACCGGCAAGCGTTTGCGTACCGAGAAAAGGCTCGGCACGATCAAATCCCGCATCCGCGGCGCGCAGGAAGCTGTAATGGGCGCGTCCCGACGGATGGATCCGGTCCGGCGTCAAAGCCCGAACTTCGGCCCGCCAACGCCCCGTAAACGGATTGTGCAGCCCCAGCAGCTCGCAGGCGTCGGCCAGATCGTCCATCAGCTCTTCCCCCGTCTTCATGACAATAAGCGCACGCCCATGGTCTTCGGCGCGCTCCGGCGCCATGATCCGGTTAATTGCGGCGGTTGTCGGATGCGGCGAGACCGGCAGATACCGGTCTCCGAGCAGCGCATTGGCAAAAGAAGATTTGCCGGCGCTGAACGCTCCGAACAGCGCAAGCGTGAAGCGTCCTCCGCGCAGCGAAGACTCGCGTTCGCGCATCGTACGCAGGGACGAACCGAACGCGGACAGCGGTTCGAGCAGACTTGAAGCCTCATGCAGACGATCCGCCGCCGCATGCAGAATCCCCAAGCGTCCCGACGTCTCGGATGCCGAATGGACGGATACGGAAGTCGGCGAAACTTCGCGTCCGCCCCGCTTCGCCGATTCCCCGCCGTCCGCGGCCCGTTCGATCCCGGCCGGATTGCCCGCGCCTATTCCTCCGGACAGCATTCCGCTTTCTTCGTCCGGCGCAGCCGTAGACATTTCATTTTCGCTGCCGCCCGATTCCGGCAGGTTTTCTATTTTCAACAGCTGACGAACCGGCAGATCCTCGCGGTTTCCAAGCATCTGCGTCAGCTCGTCTTCGCGATGATCCAGCGCTTCGCGCACTTCGCGGCGAAGACGCGCTTTGTCCGCCAGCGCCGATGCGGAAGCCATCCGCTTCTCCAGTTCCGCCAGCTTCTCCTCATCCTGCGGCATGCGTCTTTCCAGCAGTTGGTCCGCAAAATCCTGCGCCGCTCTGCGGAACCGGCTCAGCGTATCGCTGCGCATTTCGCCGGAGAAATTCATGACGTATTCCGGCGAGATACGTGCGCCGTCTTTGAGGAGGCCGGTAATCCAGACCGACTCGACGCGCGGCAGCGCCCGTTCGAGCTCTTTCTCGCGATCGGCATCCCACACGCCGAGATCCCGTCCGAATGCCCGCAGTCTTTCGCGGACATGCACATCCAGCCCCGCTTCTACCCGTTCGGCAAAATCGGCGGTTACGCTCTCGAGCCTTTCGTCGCGTTCCTTCTCCGCCCGTTTCTTCGCACCGAACAGCCCTCCGGCACGGAATCCGGGCACGGAAGCTTCCAGATAGGCCTGCACCAGATCGCGCAGAGACGCCGGCATGATCGGCGCATTGTCGAGCGTACGGCCAAGATCCGTCATCAGCTGCTCGCGTGCGGAAGCTCCGCGGTTTGCGATTTCGCTGTGCTCCGATTGAAGCGCTTGCAGTCTGGCTTCCGCTTCCGCTTCGCCGGCTTCTTCCTCGGCACTCAGCCGCACCGCTTCATCCGGTCGTATCTCCCGTTCGCTCAGCAGGTGCCGGTCGATCAAATCCTGGGCCGCAAGCCGTACGCCGCGTTCGAGCAGCGCCTCGCGATCGGCCAACAGTTCTCCGATCAAGTCCTGCAGCCGGTTCCATCCGCTGAGCGGATGATCCGGATGTTTGACGGACAAATACAGGACGCCCGCCGCCCCGATCTGCCAATCGGCGAAAGTCCGCTCCACCGTTTCCCGATAATGGGAGAACGACAGTTCTTCGCTGCGGTGCTTGTCGACCTGATTCACGATCAGAATCAGCGGCTTGCCCAGATCCGACAGACTTTTGGCAAAGGTCAGATTGGTCTCGGACTGGACATGGTTGTAGTCCATCACGTAAAAAACGACATCCGCCAGATGCAGGGCCGCATCCGTAGCCGAAGCATGTCCCGCATCCGTGGAGTCGACGCCGGGCGTATCCAGGAAAGCCCCTCCGCCCTGAAGCAGCGGAATATCGCCCCAAATTTCGACCGTCGCATAAGCTTCTCCGTCTTTGCAGTAGCGTTCGAGCGCTTCTTCCATATCTTCGGGCGGAAGTACGAGCTTGAGCCCGTCTTTGCCGACAGCAGCAGTAGGTTCCTGCCGTCCGGCCGCTTCCTCCGACGGATGCAGCGTAATTTCCGCGCGCCGTTCCCCGTTTCGGATGATAGCCGCATTCGCGGTCGTCGGAAGCGGCCCCGAGGGCAGCAGGGGCCCTCCGCACAGCGCATTGATCAGACTGGACTTGCCGGCCGAGAAATGGCCCAGAAAAGCGAGCGTCAATTCACGCTCGCTCCATTTTCGCTGCAGTTGGCCGATTTTAGCCGCCGCTGTGGAATCTTCATACAAAATTAGAGCGGCACGCAGCCGCTCCAATGTTTGTTGCAGATCCCCGGATTTCATTGTCGTTTCCGCCATATGCCCCTCCAGGTTCAATTCCGTTTCAGCTTCGTTACACCGATCTTAGACGGATGGAATGAAAATTTCGAAAATTTTGCCGTGCTGCAAAATGGTGATGTCGCGCTTTTTGTCGCGCATGACGACCACTTCCGGTTTAACGCGCATTTGCTCGATGTATTCTTCCGGAATTTCGTTGACGCAGCCTACCGTTACGCCTTCGATTTCCGTATCTTCATTTTCCGGAATGTCGCTGACCAGAATCTGTTCGAAGATATCCGAGAATTTCTCGAACTCGTTCGTGTACACCGTTACGCATTTCATGTTTGTCATCATGTTTTCCATATTTTCCATGCTGTCCATCCTCTTTTTGTGTAATTTGTCGATCTCTTTTCCGAAACCGCCTTATCCCGATTGGCGGGTTCTGCGCACCGTCGACGTCTTCATGCGCTTTTTGCCTTCTTTGCAGACGTCGAGCAGCGGACAGACCTGGCAGTTCGGAGATTGGGCCTTGCAGTGATACCGACCGAAAAAAATCAGGCGATGGTGCGTGAGCGTCCATTCGTCTTTCGGCACTTTTTTCATCAGCTTCTTTTCGACTTCCAGTACGGAATCTTCCGGCGCCGCAAGCCCGAGACGTTTGGATACCCGCTCGACATGGGTGTCGACCGCAATAGCCGGGACCCCAAAAGCGTTGGAGACCACGACGTTTGCGGTCTTGCGCCCTACGCCGGGCAGCTTGACCAGCTCGTCGTGCACGCTCGGAATTTCTCCTCCGTACTGCTCGATCAGCAGCCCGCAAAGACTTTGAATATGCTTGGCTTTGTTGCGGTACAACCCGATCCGGCGAATATCCTGTTCCAGTTCCTCGCGCGGGACCGAAAGATAGTCTGCCGGCGTATGATACTTTTGGAACAGATCCCGGGTCACTTTATTCACCGTGGCATCCGTGCATTGGGCCGACAGCAGTACCGCGATCGTCAGCTCGAACGCGTTCCCGTGTTCGAGTTCGCAGTGCGCATCCGGATACAGTCCGGCTATCGTGTCCAGGATATGTCTGACTTTCGCGTTGGTCATGGCTCAATCCTTTTCCCGCGCCGCAAGGACGAGCAAGGACAGACAATCGATGTCAAAGACAAACCGGCCGGTGCGAACGATGGCGTTCGCGCCGAGCCGGCCTGGCCGAACCCGGCGAGCCGCCGGGCCGAAATCTATTGCTTCACAAGCTCGTATACGACGTTGTTATTCAGATACAATACGATTTTATCATCTCCGACGAGCGATTGCACGCCGATATTCGTTGTTCCTTGATGAATCCATGCTTCCGGCGCCACCTTGAACACGTTGTTCTCCGCGGAACCCGGCGTGATTTTGACTACGACCGTCTGCGTCACGGCGTCGTATCTCGCAAATGTTTTGCTCAATGCCTGGAATATCGTGAAAGTCGTGCTGCCGTCGGGTTGAACGACAGCCTGTACATGCTGCCCCGCCGTCAGGGTTCTCAACCCGGATACAAGCGATCCGTTCTGACTGACGTTGAGCGGCGAAACGGCGCCCGAGTAGGTCCGTGCCGCTCCTGTCGAAGTCAGCAGCGTAACGGAACGACCGGCCGGATCGACGCTCTGGATCGTACCGAGCATACTGTCGGACAATTTGACTTTGGATACTTCCGGGCCGCTGAACGTCACATCGACCAAAGCGCCGGCCGTCAGACCGGCGTATCCGATCTGGGCCCCCTGCGCATTGAAGATCGCTTTGTTGTCGACGAACAGGCTTGCGGTTGTTCCGCCCTGCTCGACGCTCAAGCGGCTGCTTCCCGGCGTCGTGTCGATGACGCGGAACTGCTTGGTGGTCTGAACGGCCACGGACTGCAGCGCTACGCGGTCGGCGTAGAGCGAAGCGACGATCCGGTCGCCCGCTTTTACATTCGCCATGGTGGCGCCGCTGACCCCGTATACCTGAACGACCGTACCGGTTGTGCCGTAAGGCAGTTTGATGCTTGTGCCGTCGTCCAGCTTCAGCGTAACCGCCTGTGATGCGGCATTCACCTGTTCAACCGTGCCTTCGTACTTATAGACGAGTTCGAGGGAGATCAGGCGGCTGCCTACCGCCGTCAGGTTCAATCCGCGGCCTTTGATCAGCAGCGGCTCGATTCCTTTGAGCGTCGGCGCAGGAACGTTGTAGGCAAGCTTGGCGTTGGCGTCGAGCGTGAACGCATACGGTTTGCCCGCCGTATCGATCACCGCAAGCACGCCCGTAGCCGCGTCGTATGAACTGACCGTTGCGAGCGACAGCTGGGTCGCTTCCCGGTTTTTGACCACGATACGGGTGACTTCCCCGCTGCCGTTCAGGGTCAATTCCACGCGGTCTCCCTGCGTTTTGTCCGGAATCAGGTCCTGCAGCGAAGCGATTTTGCCTCCGATGATAACTTCGGCTTTGTCCGCAAGCAGTTTGACCTCAAGTGCGCCTCCGTCCGTCTTGTAAGTCAGCGTGGATCCGTCGGCAGATGTCTGGTACAGCGATGCGGTCAGGGTGCGTTCGACGCTTTCTGTCACTTCGACGGTACGAACGGCGTTGTTTTCGATCGTATAACGGACTTTGCTGCCCGCTTTGAGATCGGACAAGCCTACAATTTCGTTGCCGTAGCGGATAATCGATCCGGAATCGAATTTGTACGTCTCCGATGCGCCGGCCGATCCGACAAACGTAATCGTGCCCGAAGCCGCATCCACGGTAGCGACCGTCCCCGTATCGTTTTTGCTGATATTGCCGGATGTCATCTGAATCGTCAGGATTTTATTTTCGCCGGAGTACGTTTCTCTCAGCAGCGACACGCGGCTTCCCGCGCTGATATTCTTGGGATCGATCGGACTGCCGTTCTGGTCCAGGAATACGGTCGAAGCGTCGTACTCGTATTTGGGATAGTCGGAAGCCGTTTTCAGGAAAAGCGTACGGTTATCGGTCAAACGGTCGAATTCTCCCGTAATCGTCTCCACCTGTGCTTTGGGATCGACGATTTCGACGTAAGCGGCCTGGCCGTTTGCGCCTGCCGCCATGACCCGGGTATACAATTTCAGCTCGGAAGCCTGCACGCGGGTGTCGGCACCGGCAGCGAAATAAGGCGTCGAAGCGCTCAGCGCGTAGGTGGCGCTTTTGCCTTCCGCATACAAAGTAACGGAGTTCGGGGTCAGCCCCGTCACGATTCCCGTCGTCGTTCCGGCATAGGCAGGCGTTATGTAACTTTGGGCCCGGCTGAAGAAAGTCGCCATCTGTGCGCGCGTAACCGAACCGCCCGGATTGAACTTGTTGTTGTCCATCCCTTGTGCGATGCCGAGTTTGACGGCGGTGCTGACGTAGCCGAGATTCGCTTTGGCAATGTCGGCGTTATCGGCGAACGAGGTAGCGGCCGCCGCAGACAGCGCTTCGGATTCTTTGCCGATGGCGCGGACCAGGATTTTGGTTACCCACTCGCGGCTTGCCGGCTGCGTTCCCCAGGCTTTGCCGTCAAGATCGGTTTCTTCCGCGGACTTGAGCAGCCCTTTTTCGAGCGCCAGATCCACATACGGTTTGAAATAATTGTTGACGGTCAGCTTGTCGGGAAGCACCGAAGTTTCGATCGTGCCCAGTCCGCTTTCCGCCCCGGCGAAACGGATCGCCATCGTGACCGCTTCCTGACGGGTAATGTTATCGCCTGGCTTGAATTGGCCGTTTTGCCCGAGCACGATACCCTGCGCGGCAAGTTTATAAATGTGTTTCTCCGCCCAGTATCCGGACTTCACATCGCTGAAGCCCGCCGCGGACGCTGCCGTTGCCGAAGGTGCCGCAGCTGCCGAAGAAGCCGGCACCTCGGCCGCCAGAGCGACAGAGCCGCCGCTTGCCCCCATCATGACGGCCAGAACGGCCGGAACCATCTTGTTGAATTTGATATGCTGCATATTTTTTGTCCCCTTTCTTATGTACAAGCGATCCAACCGCTAACCTTAAAGATTCGCCGTCGGCACTTCGCTTTCCTGCCGGTTCAAACAATCGGCCCCGGCACATTGGGCGCCGGGGCCTTTTTCGTTCTATAGTCCCAAATATTCGAGCAGTCCTTTGGCAATCGCCTCGGCTACACGCTGTTGGAAAGCATCCGTTTTGAGCTGGGCCGCTTCTGCCGCGTTGCTGACAAAGCCGATTTCGAGCAGAGCCGCAGGCATTGTCGTCTCGCGAATGACATGGAAATTGCCGTACTGCACTTTGCGGTCCTTGAAGCCGGTCGCTTCGAGAATGTACTTGTGCAGGGTCGTTGCCAGCGTCTTGCTGTTGGCACGCTGGTAGTATGTTTCGGTACCGTTCGCTGCGGCCGAACCGCTGTTGTTGTGGATCGAGATAAAGACGTCGGCGTTGACATTTTGGGCCACCCGAACGCGTTCTTTCAATTCGAGGAACGTGTCATCGCTCCGCGTCATCACCAGATCGACTTTCGGGTTCTTTTTCAAAATGGCTTCGACTTTGAGCGCGATGCCCAGATTGGCGTCTTTCTCGCGGAGGCTGTTGCCGACCGCGCCCGGATCATGGTCGCCATGTCCGGCATCGATCACGATCACTTTTTTGCCGTTTCCGCCCACATTGGTCGTCGGCGCGGCCGCTTTATCGAGAGCCACGAACAAGGAAGTTCCCTCGGCCGACAATTTGTAGGTATTGACGCTCTTCAGATCGATCACGACCTGGACGCTGTTAGGCGACGATTTCGGAACGAAATACCGGATTTTCGACACGTTCTCCGCATTGACGGAAGAAAGGGTGCCGGTCTCGCCCACAGCGAGATTCCCGCCGATTGCCGAGCCGAATCTCGTGTTCGGAAGTTCGATCAGGATCCGGTTGGGTCCCGTCAGCACGGAGTCTTTCGCGGTAACCGCTTTGTCGGTCGAAATCAACAGCCGGTTGTCGCTGAAGCTGATGGCTTTCACTTCCGCCGAAGGCGTTACGGGCGTAGTTACCGGCGTCATCGAGTCTCCGGGAGTAGTTCCGGGAGTGGTCGCTCCGATCTGTCCGCCGGCCGGATTACCCTGTGTAAACAGGTGTACGGTTTTGGCGGCATTTTCCCATTTGACTTGAAGTCCAAGCTGTGAACTGACGAAGCGCAGCGGCACGTAAGTCGTTTCGTTCTGTGCGACGGCCGGCTGGGTCAGAGAAACGAGGGCCCCGTTTGCCGTGGCCGTTTTCTGGTTAATGGTGAGTACAACGGTATCCGCACCGCTGACGATGCTCACCTGCTGGGCCGATTGATTCCAACGAACCTTGTAACCCAGTTCTTCGGATACGACCCGGATCGGCACCATCGTGCTTTGGCTGACCGTTAACGCGTCTGCGTTGGCCAACTCGCGGTTGTCCAAGAGAATCTTGGTTCCGGACGAGGCCGCTTGTCCCGTATGCGGGAGCAAGAACATCAACATCAGGACCGCCATCACTGTCATCAAAACATACTTTTTCATTATCCACCTCTAAATTCTTCGCTTTTTTCGTCGGACTTCGGTCCTACCTGCGCTTGCTCCCAAACGCTTTTCGGACGATTCCGAACCATTGACATCCCAACAGCTGCTCACGTTAATTTAGACGCGGCCTTTTTTGAAAAGTTGCGGCATTTATTTCAATTTTGTCATCAATTCACGCTTAATCCGTGATACTCCGCAATGCCCGCAGCGATCGGCGCGGCCACTTTGTCCTGCCAATTTCCGTCGATCATCCGCTCGATATTCCCTCCGGGACTCCTAAATCCCGTTTCGGCCAGGACTGCCGGCATGGTCGTCTCCCGGGTGGCATGAAGACTTTGCGTTTTCGCCCCCTGCTGTGGAGACCGGTCGCTTCGAGTACATGTCTTTGCATCGTTTTGGCAAAAGCTTGGTTGTCTGGACGCGAATACAATGTTTCCGTACCGCTTGTAGGCGGCGAACCGATGGCATGCTGTTGCCGTGAACAGACACGAACGCATCCGCATGTACGCTTTCGGCGATATCGACGCGTCCCTGCAGCGACAATGTCGTATCGTCGCCGCGGGTCATAACGATATCGACTCCGGCCAACCGTTTCAGCTGTGCTTCGACTTTAAGTGACATCGCCAGATTGAGGTCTTTTTCAAGCACGCCTCCCATGCCCACCGCACCGGTCTGCTTGCCCCCGTGTCAGGCGTCCACGACGACTACCCGGCGGCCGGCATCTCCGACTTCCGGGACCATGCTTCCGGGATCCAGCTTGTCGGACGGGGTATCGCCGGTTTGGGCCGGTTCCACGAACAGGACCTGACCCTGACTATAGATTTTGTAATCGGGAGGCCGCTCCAGATCGATCACGATCCGGACCGAAGGCGGCGAACGGCTGAACAGCGAGAAACGAACGCCTTTGACCCCGACCTGCCCCTGCGTTTCGATCGAACCTTGATTGTACGGTCCCGAAAGCCCCCTGAACAAATCCGCTTCCAAGCGCCGTACCAGGCAGATCCACCATAATCCGGTCCGGCCCGGTCAGCACCGAGCTTACGGGCGAGTATGCGCCGTCCAGCAGCACGGACAGCCGTCCGTCCGCGAAACGGATCTGCTGCAGCGACGCGGGCGGAGGCTGCTGCAGCGAAACGCTTACGGGGCCGGCTTCGGCCGATGTCTCTTTGAGGGTCAGTACCAGTCGATCCGATCCTTCTCCGATCGCGATCCGCCGCTGCTTGTTCCAGACGACTTTGTACCCGAGATCTTCGGATACGACCCGGATCGGTACCATCGTGATATTCCCGACGGTCATCACATCCTTGGCCTCCGCCAACCGGATCCATCCCCGGCGAATGCCCTTTATTGTTGACATACGGCTCGCCTTTCCTTCCCCTCGTTTTTCTATCGGCAGATCCGGCTCTCTTTCCAACGTTTTTTTCAAAAAACCAATGATTTTTCTCGAATCCGTTACAGATTTCCCCGCCGTTTCCTTTTTGACCTTCTTGATCCCCGGTTAAAACGCGCGCAAACAAGCGCCGCACTGCTGGATAAGCAGGCGGCGCTTGTCGAAAAACGAATGCTTCGGCGGTAAGCCGACTTCTATCAGACGTATGCCCGTTCGGCGCGTTTGGCTTCGTATGCGGAGATTTCGGATTCATGCTGCAGCGTCAGGCCGATATCGTCCAATCCTTGAAGCAGGAATTGGCGGCGGTGTTCGTCCAGGTCGAAGTCGATCCGCAGTCCGTAAGCGTCGGTCAGCGTCTTCTCTTCGAGGTTGACGTTCAGGCGGTAGCCTTCATGTTCGGCCGTGCGGGAAAACAGATCCTGAACCTGCTCTTCGGACAGCTTGATCGGAAGAATGCCGTTTTTGAAACAGTTGTTGTAGAAAATGTCGGCGAACGACGGCGCGATCACCACACGGAATCCGTAGTCCAGAATAGCCCACGGCGCGTGTTCGCGCGACGATCCGCAGCCGAAGTTGGCACGGGAGATCAGCACTTCGGCTCCTTCATAACGCGGCTTGTTCATCTCAAACGCAGGATTCACATTTCCTTCTTGGTCAAAGCGCCATTCGAAAAACAGAAACTGGCCGAAACCCGTCCGTTCGATGCGTTTGAGAAACTGCTTGGGAATGATGGCATCCGTATCGACATTGACCCGATCGACCGGGGCGACGAGTCCGTTTAATTGTTTGAATTCTTCCATAATAAGTCCCTTCTTTCCGGAGATTGGTCAGCTGACGACTTCGGTCTTGAATGTCCAGTCGCGTACGTCGGTAAAATGTCCCTGAATCGCGGCTGCGGCGGCCATGGCCGGCGATACCAGATGCGTACGTCCTCCGCGGCCCTGACGGCCTTCGAAGTTGCGGTTCGAAGTCGAAGCGCAGCGCTGTCCCGGCTGCAGAACGTCCGGATTCATCGCCAGACACATGCTGCATCCCGCTTCGCGCCATTCGAAGCCCGCTTCGCGGAAGATCGCGTCCAGGCCTTCTTCTTCCGCCTGAAGCTTGACGCGGCCGGAACCCGGAACGACAATCGCCGTTACCTGGTCCGCCACTTTGTAGCCTTTGGCAATTTCGGCTGCGGCGCGCAGGTCTTCGATCCGTCCGTTGGTGCAGGAACCGATAAAGACGTAATCGATCGGAATATCGGACATCCGGGTTCCCGGAACCAGATCCATATATTCCAGCGCTTTCTCGGCGGCCCGGCGTTCGTTCTCGGTCGTAAAGTCGGCCGGATTCGGCACAACCGAATCGATATCCGCGCCCATGCCCGGGCTGGTTCCCCAGGTCACCTGAGGAATGAGGGAATCGACATCGAATTCGACGACGCGGTCATACTGCGCGCCTTCGTCCGTCACGAGTTTTTTCCAATCGGCTACCGCCGCTTCGAACGCTTCGCCCTGTGGCGCGTACTGGCGTCCCCGGATATGCTCGAACGTCGTTTCGTCCGGTGCGATCAATCCCGCTCTCGCTCCGCCTTCGATCGACATGTTGCAGACCGTCATCCGCTCTTCCATCGTCAGGCTGCGGATCGACTCGCCCGTATATTCCAGCACGTAACCCGTCGCGAAATCGGTTCCGTATTTGGCAATGACACCCAGAATCATATCTTTGGCCGTAACGCCCGGTTTACGATTGCCGATAAAACGGACTTCCATCGTCTTGGATCTGCCCTGCTGCAGACACTGGGTCGCCAGAACGTGCTCGACTTCGCTGGTGCCGATCCCGAACGACAAAGCGCCGAACGCCCCGTGCGTGGAAGTGTGGCTGTCTCCGCAGACGATCGTTTTGCCCGGATGGGTCAGGCCCAGCTCCGGTCCCATGACGTGTACGACGCCTTGGTCGATCGTGTCGAGGTCGAACAGTTTGACGCCGAAGTCTTTGCAGTTTTGCGACAGGGTGTCGATCTGCTGCTTGGAAATCGGATCTTTGATATTGAAGCGATCCGTTGTCGGTACGTTATGATCCATCGTCGCGAACGTGCGGTCCGGACGGCGGACTTGGCGGTTGCTGAGCCGAAGGCCTTCGAATGCCTGCGGCGATGTGACTTCATGCACCAAATGAAGATCGATATAGATGATGGACGGCTTGCCTTCCTCTTGATGAATCACGTGATTTTCCCAGATCTTTTCATACATCGTTTTTTTGCTCATCTCGTTCACCCCGCTGCTGGATTCAAACCGGCCCGTTTCACGAGTATCAAGGCCAGGTTTTGTTAGTGGGTTAAATATAACATGGAGTCATCTCATTGTTCCAAGATATAATAACTATAATCCTAATAGGTTTTACCTATAGACGAATCCTGCCGGACAGCGGTAAAATGAAACGGACAAGCCCCAGGCGGACAAACAAGCTACGGCTCGAACCCTTGCCCCGAAGGAGAATCCCTACATGGAATTGAGACAGCTTCAATACGCCCTCATGATCGCCGCCGAGCGGAATTTTTCGCGCGCGGCGGAGAAGCTGCATATCGCCCAGCCTTCGCTGAGCCAGCAGCTCTCCAAATTGGAAAAGGAACTCGGCGTGCTGCTGTTCCAGCGCAATACAAGCACCGTTCAGCTGACGCATGCGGGACACGAGTTCATGAAGCGCGCACAGCGGATCGTCGACGAAATGGACCTGCTGCGGGTCGAGATGGAAGACATTTCGCAGCTGCGCAAAGGGCGGATCACCGTCGGCAGCATGCCGACGACCGGCTCCCACCTGCTGCCGCACGTGCTGCCGGCGTTTCGGGGCGGCTACCCCGGCATCGACGTCACGCTGCTCGAAGATACTTCGCAAAATCTCGAACGGCTGACCGCGGGCGGCAAAACCGATATCAGCCTGCTGTCGCTCCCTTTGAACGAACCGACGCTGGACTACGAATGGATCGCCGACGAGCCGATCGACCTGGCGGTTCCTCCGAATCACCGGCTGGCCCAACTCTCGGGTGCGTCTCCCGCTTCGGGCATCGATATGCGCGAGCTTGAGCATGAGCCGTTCATTATTTTGAAACAGGGACAGGGTTTTCGCAAAATGGTGCTCGACCTGTGCCGTCAGGCGGGCTACGAACCTCAGGTGGTGTTCGAGAGCAGCAACATGGAGACGCTGCAGTCGCTCGTGGCTGCCGGAATGGGCGTAACGCTTGTGCCCCGATTCGTCTCCCGCTCCAAACGCAGCGAGCTGCTGCCGGTCTACCTCCCGTTGGCCGATCCGGTGCCTTACCGCACCCTGGTCATCGCCTACCGCAAAGGCCGTTCGCTGTCCAAAGCGGCGGAAGCGTTCATCGAAACGCTGCGCGCGACGATGCAGCGCCTGGAACGTTCCTGAACCGGGCGGCGCGGCACGGTCCGAACGTTCGCAAATTCCTCCTTTTACAAACTCGGTTCTCCGTGCTATTCTAGGAAAAACCAAATGTTGCATCGCAATGACGGGGCCAGTACGAAAATACCCGCCTTACAGAGAGTGAATTCCTTGGCACGATTTTGGATCCGCCGCTTGGCTTTTCGTTCCGGAGAACCTGTTCGCATGTTGGCATGCGTTCGGGCGGATCCGGTCCCAAAATTCCAACCTGTCGGTTTCGATTTTCGGCCTCGGCTGCGAGAATTCACGGTCGGACTTTTCCGAATCCTACCTCCGAGCGATCCGGGCCACAAGCCCGGACGGTTCCTTTCCGTTATCGGGGTTCAAGTGGGACGGCTCAGGCCGTCAATCAAGGTGGTACCGCGGAAGCACAGATCCGGCTTTCGTCCTTCGCGCAGCATGAGCTGCGCCTGGACGAAAGCCTTTTTATCGTTCCTGCCCGCAGAAAGAAGGAGAATTCATGCAAAAACGCATCGTAGTCAAAATAGGCAGCAGTTCGCTCACGGGAAGTCAGGGCGGATTGAACGGCGCAGCGGTCGCCTACTTCGCAGGCGAGCTGGCCGGATTGTACCGGCGCGGATTCCAGCCGCTGCTCGTTACGTCCGGTGCGGTCGCAGCCGGATTCCGGGCGATCGGTTATCCGGAGCGGCCGAAGAAACTGCACGAAAAGCAGGCTTCGGCGGCCGTGGGACAAGCGCTGCTGATGCGCGCGTATCAGGAAGCGCTGGCCGAACACGGTCATGTAGCCGCCCAGATTCTGCTGACGCGCACCGACTTTCACAGCCGCAAACGGATCGGCAGCGCCGTTATGACTATCGAAGAACTGCTCGAACGGGGCATTCTGCCGATCTTCAACGAAAACGATACGGTCTCGGTCGACGAACTGAAGTTCGGCGACAATGACACGCTGTCGGCACTCGTCGCCAATCTGGTCAAAGCGGAGCGTCTCGTCATCCTCACCGATACGGACGGGCTGTACAGCGCCGATCCGCGGCATGACCCGGGCGCTCTCAAATACGAGACGATCGGCGATATCAGCGACGAGATTTACCGGATGGCCGGCGGCAGCGGCAGCAGCGTCGGTACCGGAGGCATGAGATCCAAACTCGACGCTGCCCGGATCGCGACCCGCGGCGGCGTGCCGGTGTTCGTCGGACGTGCCGACGAAACCGGCGATCTGGCGGCAGCCGCGGACGGCGGAGGCCGCGGCACCCATTTCACGACGCTGCTGTCCGCCATGTCCGTCAAAAAGCAGTGGCTCGGATATCTGTCCCGGCCGCTGGGCGCCCTGATCGTCGATGCCGGCGCCAAACGCGCGCTAGCCGAAGAAGGCCGAAGCCTCCTGCCGGTCGGGATTACGGCGGTGGAAGGACAATTCCATGCGGGCGATGTTGTTGAAGTTCGCGGACCGGCCGGCGATATCGTGGGCCGCGGCGTCGTCAATTACGATATGGAAGATCTGCGGCGCGTCTGCGGCCTGCCCGGACCCAAAGTCCTCGAAAGGCTGAACGGGCTGCACCGGCTTGAAGCGATTCACCGGGACGAATGGATCTCGCTCGGCTGAGTTCCAAGACGCCACTGGGTCTGCAAAGGCCCCAAAACGAATACCGGGAGGAAACGAAGATGACGAAAACAAACCTAAACGGACCCCAAGGCCGGGCAGGCGGTTCACCGGTCGCCGACGGCGTACAGAGCGAGGTACGCACCAAAGCCGCCGCGGCCGCGGCAGCTGCCCGCCGGATGGCTTCGCTGTCTGCCGAAGAAAAGAACGCGGCTCTGCTGGCGATGGCCGACGCGCTGAATGCGCAGGCCGCTTCTCTGATCGAAGCCAACCGGGAAGACCTGGAACGCGGCCGCGCAGGCGGGACAAGCGAGTCGCTGCTCGACCGGCTGATGCTGAACGAAACCCGGATCGCTTCGATTGCCGACGCGCTCAAGCTGGTCGCCGATCTGCCCGATCCGACCGGTGCCGTGCTGGAGCGGATCGAACGGCCGAACGGACTGCGGATCGAGAAAGTGAGCGTGCCGCTCGGCGTAATCGGCATTGTCTACGAAGCCAGACCGAACGTAACGGTCGACGCGGCCGCGCTCTGCCTCAAGACAGGCAACGCCGTTGTGCTCAGAGGCGGCTCGGCCGCGCTGTCCACCAATCGGCGTATTGCCGAAGTGCTGCGTGCGGCGTTGGCCGAAACGGCGCTTCCGCCGGAAGCCCTGCAGGTGGTCGAAGACGCTTCGCGTTCTTCGGTCGACGAGATGCTCAAGCTGAACGGACTGCTCGATGTCATTATTCCGCGAGGCGGCCGTTCGCTGATCGACAACGTTGTCCGCAACGCGACAGTCCCGGTGATCGAGACCGGCGCCGGCGTCTGCCATACGTATATCGATGCTTCGGCGGATGCGGTTATGGCCGCCGAGATTGCGATTAATGCCAAAGCGCAGCGCCCTTCCGTCTGCAATTCGATGGAGACGCTTATCGTACACGAAGACTTTGCACAGCGCGAACTGCGAACCCTGGCGGATCGCCTGCTCGAACTTAACGTCGAACTTCGGGGCGACCGGCGGACGCTGGACATTATCCCGGAAGCCAAACCGGCTTCGGACGAAGATTACGGCACGGAATACAACGACTATATTCTGAATATCAAGATCGTGAACGGGCTTGAGGAAGCCGCTGCCCATATCGCGCGCTTCGGTACGAAACATTCCGAATGTATCGTGACCGAAAACGAAGCCCATGCTGTCCGCTTCCTGAATGAAGTCGATGCCGCCGCTGTGTACCATAATGCATCCACACGCTTTACCGACGGGTTCGAATTCGGCTTCGGTGCGGAGATCGGTATCAGTACGCAAAAGCTGCATGCCCGCGGACCGATGGGGCTTCCGGCGCTGACTTCGACCAAATACCGCGTCTACGGAACCGGACAGATCCGCACCTGATCGGCTCTGCCCGATCCCTTTTCCCTATTTCCGCCTATCACGAAAGGATGAATCCCTTATGACCCAAACCCGTATGCTGATCGAAGACCGCCTTTGTTTTTTCGGAGCCGGATCGATGGCCGAAGCCGTCGCCCGCGGACTGATTGCCCGGGCGGTTATCGCGCCTTCGCAGATCACGTTTCTGAACCGGAGCGATACGGCCAAGCTTCAACAGCTCGAACAGCGTTACGGCACGCCCGGAACCAATGATCCCGAGGAGAAAGAACGTGTTCTGCGCACCTTCCCCGTCGTCATTCTGGCCATGAAGCCCAAAGACGCCGCCGAAGCGCTGCAGCAGCTCGGCACGCTGATCGGCCCGCATACGCTGGTGGTTTCCATGATCGCGGGTCTGTCGATCGCTACGCTTCGCAGTCTGCTGAATCGGCCGGAGCAGCCTGTCGTCCGTACGATGCCCAATACATCGAGTTCGATCGGCCTGGGCGTGACCGGCGTCAGCTTTTCGGACGGATTGTCCGAAGATCAGCGCCGCACGGCGCGTCTGCTGTTCGAAGCGGTCGGTACGGTCATCGAGACCGAAGAAGACAAGATCGATGCGCTGACCGGTATTTCCGGCAGCGGTCCGGCCTATGTCTACTACATGATGGAAGCGCTGATCGAAGCGGCCGTACTCGGCGGTCTTACCCGCGAACAAGCCCGCGAAATGACCGTACAAACCGTACTCGGCGCTTCCCAAATGGTTCGCCAGACCGGAGAAGAACCGGCCGAACTGCGCCGCAAGGTGACTTCGCCGAACGGGGCGACCCAGGCGGCGATCGCCAAGCTCGACGAAAGCGACTTTTTTGGCGCCGTGATCCGGGCCGCCCAGCGCTGCGCGGAGCGTTCCGCCGAAATGGGACAGGATCTGGAGAACCGGCTTCCCCGCCTCTCCCAAGATTGACCCTTTTGATTCCAAATCAAAAGTCCGCCCGTACAGAGCTTCGGCTCTTATACAGGCGGACTTTTTTTAACGTATTTTGTCCCGTGCGAAAGTTTGAACCCTGGCCTCTTCAAGCCGCGGATTCTTGCCCGGTCAAATCTTGATTCAGGTCTTGATTCAGATCTTGACCCGGCGGCCCGAACTCATCAGCTTGATTCCGCCTCCGATCAACAGCAGCGCCACGACGGTATTGCGGATGTACGGCTCGAAATCGTGCAGGAATCCCAAGGACGGCAGATACAGATCGATAAACGGCATGACGATCGTTTTGAGCACATAATACAGTCCCAGCGCAACCAGTAACACACCCATCCAGCCCCGGTTCGCGTCGAAGTTTTCAAGCAAAGGCTTATCGGCCAGCGGTTCTCTTCCATAGCGTCCGACCTGCTGCAGCGCATCGAAAAATGCGTAGAACCAGATCAGCGGCACCAGGAACAAGAACAGCGACAAACCGAGTACGTCGAGCACATACAAGCTGCCGAAAAACAGAATCATCAGCTGTGCGCCGCGTTTCATCAACCCCAAGTACATATGGGCCGCTCCCGGTACGATCGCCAGCATCAAGCCCATGGTGCGGCTTTTGCCGCTGCCGTCGCGTCCCATGTCCCACCGTTCGATAAGCGAAAAGTCGCGCGGTTCTTCCCCGCGGCTTTTGCGTCCGGCCAGCTGTACCGCATCGAACATCCCGTAAATCCAGATGATCGGAAGCACTCCTAGAAACATCAGGAACGTTTCTTCTCCGGTAAAAGCCGTAAGGAAGATCAGGGCCGTGGTCAGTCCGAAAAAGGCGGTCAGGAACGATACGCCGCGCTGGACCAATCCCATGTAGAGATGGCCGAGTCCCGGTACGAAGCTGAGAATGACGGTACAAAAACGCTGAACGTCGGAAAAATAATCTTTCTCCCGCAGCATCCGTCCGTCTCCGATCGGAGGATAAGGAGCGTAAGGGGCGTAACCCGGCTCTTCGTCGGCTCCGAATCCCGCATGCGCTTCTTCATGGTCCATTCTTGCTCCCGAACCGTGAGGCTCCACGCCGTTGGGATGCGCCGTGTAACCCGGGTGCCACGGTCCGGCAGGCCCATGCCCGTAATACCCCGGCGGCACGTTCGGCTCCGCGGGACGGCTCAGTACCGCTACAAGCATATCGAACATGCTGATACACCAGACGATTACCGTCATCGCGGCACCGACGATCGCCGGCCCTTCGTCATTGGCAAAAGACGTCAGCAGCCCTCCCGCCCCCAGCAGGAAAAAGGGAAGCATAAAATAGATGAAACCTCTTGATTTTTTCCCCCAGTACGCATGGCCAAGTCCGGGTACCAGATTCAGCAGCAGTGCCGCCAATTTACTTCGTTGTCGATTCATGATTGCTTTCCCCTTTCGCTTTGAAGCCGCCCAACCAGGTGGATGCTCCGTCCGTGAGCCGTTGACTGTACGACATTTTGCCCGCTTCGTCCGCCGCTTTTGCCGCCTGCTCGCCGAGCCGATCGAACGTTCCGCTGAACGTAAGCAGCAGCGCGGCGGCAGCGGCAACCGTATACAGTACGATCGGCTCGCTCCATTTGCGGCCGAACCGACCGGTACCCGAAGTGTCGGCAGGTTCCGGAATCAGAGCCATAACCCGTTCGCTGAATGCTTCTTCGTCGGCAAGGCCCGGCAGTTCCCCGCCCACATTCTCGAGCGCCGCCAGATATTGGCCGAAAGCCTGCTCATCACCTTGCAGCAGCAGAGTCTCCAGCCGTTCTCTCATCGGTTCGGCCAGCGTGCCCCGAACATAACGCATCCAGTCTTGCGGTCCGTGTCGTTCGAACTCGTTCATCGCCATTCCTCCTCCTGCCAGTGCTGACGAATCCACATTCGCGCCCGGTACAATTTCGATTCGACGGTCTTGACCGTAACGTCCAATTCCGCCGATATTTGTTCGTAATTTTTGCCTTGAAAATAAAAAGCTTCGATCACATCGCGATGTCCCTGAGGCATTTCTTCCAAACGTCTGCGCATTTCTTCCGACTGTTCCTCGCGCAAAATACGGCTCAGCGGCGCTTCGTCTCCCGATACCACTTTTAGGAGAGCCGGTTCGGAATCGTACAAATCTTCGCGCTGCCGGTTCTGCTTGCGCTTGAAATCGATGGCCTTGTTCATCGCAATACGGGAGATCCAGGTCTTGAACCCTTGGGAACGGTAATCGGGGAGCGATTTATGAATTTGGATAAACACTTCCTGCGCGACGTCTTCGGCATCCTTCTCGCTGCGCAGTACCGAGAAGGCAATACGAAATATAGGCTGCCTGTACGTGTCGACGAGTTCGCGAAAAGCGTCGCGATCGCCGCGCAGAATTCCGCGGATCATTTCCTGTTCGTCAATCGTGCTCTCCCCCTTTCCCGTCCAATAGACGCAGCCGCCAAGGACGTCCCCTGCGCATTTTGCAAATAAATTTCCGGCACTGTGTTCTGCCCGGTCTTTCGCCGTTTTTATTGTACACGCTGCCGCCGCCGAAGCAGACAAAATCGGCCAAAAAAAGACCGGACACCGCAGCGGCGGTATCCGGTCTTTCGATTTCCCTTTTCGTTCGAAGGAAGGTTTCCAGGCTGCGTGTTACTGCGCCGAAGAAACCGATTTGTACCATTCGTTGACTTCCTTGGTGACCTGTTCGCCGCCGTTGGATTTCCAGCTGGCTACGAATTCGTCAAATGCGTCGATCGGAAGTTTGCCGTAAATGATTTTGTTGAACGTCTCCATCTCGGATTGACGCAGCAGATTCCATTTCGAGATCATGGTCGGCGTAGCCGCTCCGGTGAAGTAGTTCTGTTTGCGGACGTCCGCTTGGGACATGACGACTTTTGCCGCGTACCAGTTTTCCGGTTTGCGGAACTCGGCCATTTGTTTCTCGTAAGGCGTTACCGGCTTTTCGCCGTCCGCCAGTTTGACCAGCGTTTGCATGTAAAGATTCGGAATACGGGCCGGACCGGTCAGGAACGGGAACTCGTTGGAGAAATTCGGAATTTTGTCTTTGTTGCTGGTCGGTTTGCCGTCAACGACATCCCAGTCGTATCCTTTGGCAAAACCGTACTCGTAGTCGCTGCCCGCTTTCGGATCCGCGAGATTGTCGAGCAGGTAGTTGTAGTACAGGAAAATGGCTTCCGGATGCGCCGCATCTTTGTTGATCATGATACTTGCATTGACGCCGGAGTTTTGCCATTTGGTTCCGATTTTTCCGTCCGGTCCGGCAGGGACCGGATAGGCTTTATACTTGGATCCCGGCACGGCTTTCAGCAGATCGGGAGCCGGCCAGTCCGGTACCCAGTTCGCGCCGGGCAGAATGCCCGCCGTGCCTTTGGTCCAGCTCTCGGCCGCTTTCGACTCGTCCCACAGCGCGGAGTCGGCGTGGATATACCCTTTGTTCATCCATTCCTGCAGTTTCGCGAGAGCTTCTTTGGAACCCGGGTTGATGGAACCGTATTCCAGGTTGCCGTCCGCGTCTTTGTTCCACTGCTCTTCAATCGTTCCGTAGGCTCCGAACAGCCAGTCGAGCGAGCCCATCCAGGTGTTCGTATTGTTTTTGAGCGAGATTGCCAGCGGGAATACTTTGTCCGGGGACAAGCCGTCCGGGTTCTCGTTTTTGAATTTATCCATGATGACTTCAAGATCGGCGATCGTTTTTGGAGCTTCAAGGTTCAGTTTCTCCATCCAGTCTTCGCGCAGCCACAGCTCGGTATTGTCGTTATCCGTGTATTCGAGGATCGGCATATTGTACTTTTTGCCGTCTTTCGTGAACGGATACCACAGCTCGGGATGTTCGGCCGAGTGATCTTTGAGAATCTTGTTGGCGTACTTGTCGAACAGCTCGTCGATCGGCATGAACTGGCCGGATTCGATCAGTTGGTTCGTCAGAACCGGGTTGGTCGGGACCGGCACGAAATCGGGCAGTTTTTCTCCCGAAGCGACAGCCAGCTGAAGTTTTTGTCTGTACTGGTCGTCATTCGCCGGGTACCAGGTATCTTTGTGTTTGATCCCGAGCGTATCCAGCATCCAGCGATCGTGGACGTTGTTTTCTTTGGTGTCGCCCTGCACATACTTCTTCGGCATCAATACGCTGCTGATCTCGATCGGCGGATCATATTTACCGGCTTTGAACGCGGCTGCCGCCGTCTCCGTTTCGACCGGCGCTCCGTCCTTGGTCTTGCCTCCGTCCGATGCGCCGCTGCAGGCGCTGACTGTGAACAGACTCGCAACAGCAAGAATTTTCCAGGCATTCCGGATTTTTTTCATTGCTTAATCCCCCCCGTTGACTTGTAACCGCTACCTTACATCCGTTACTGTACCAACTTTTACAGGAAGGCATCTATATGAGTTTGTTAGGCCGGATAGGATTTTGTCACGTTATTTGCCGGAGTCCCGATAATCCTGCGGGGTCATGCCGAAATGGCGTTTGAACACTTTGATAAAATACGCGGGGTCCATATAGCCGATCTCCAGCCCGATTTCATACACTTTTTTGTCGGTCGATTTGAGTTTGTAGCAGGCCCGTTCCATCCGCAGATTGGCTACATAATCGCTGATTCCTTCGCCCGTCTCGATCTTGTAGATCTTGGAGAGATGGGTAGGATGCAAATTGACATGATCGGCCAAGGCGCGCAGCGAGACGTCAAGATGCAGGTTTTTGTCGGCAAAAGCCTGCACCTTGCGCACGTACAGCGAACGGCTGTCTTTGACCTCGCTCGATGTGCCTTCCTTGAGCAGACGCAGCGCTTCGAGCGACCACCTGCGCAGACGGGCGATCGAAGCGAATACCTCTCCCCGCTGCAGCGGTTCGATCTCGCTGCCGAGCAGACTTTCCAGCGTATGTCCGCCGCGATGCGCCAGATTGGTATACGAAGACGCAATCAGAAAACCGGCTTCCATACAGTGTTCCCACGATTCCGACCAACTGCTGTCCAGTTCGTCGAAGACCGCCTGCAGTTTCTCCCGGGCTTCGTCCCAGCGTCCGGCTTCAAGCAGGTTCTCGAGCGAAGGCGGCAGGTACAACGAACGGAGCGCGCCCTGCTCCTGCGGTCCTGCCGGTTCGCTGAGGCGCATGACGAATTCCCGTTCGTCTCCGACGATTTGGCGAAAATAAGCGGTTGCCCGCCGGAAAGCGTCCGGCAGTTCTTCCGGAAATTCGAACGAGTCGGTCATGACGATCGACAGCGAGCCTTTGAGAAACTGCTTGACCTTGGACTGAAGCTGAATCGACAGCTTCTCGAGCAGGCCTTCGCGTCCCGCCGGCGCCTCCTCCTTGAACTGGAGCAGGAAAGCCAGATAGCCGTGTTCTTCTTTTACTCCCCAGACTTCCAGAAATTCTCCCATCACTTCTTCGGCCATATTGATAATCGCATATTCGATCAGCGGCTGCCCGTTGTTGCGGTATCGGCCGAATTCTTCTTCCATCCGGACCAGCAGCAGCGCAGACGGCCCTACCGTAAAAGGCAGTCCGTAGTTGTGCAGTTTGCGCTCCCACTCTTCGGCCGGCATCCGCTGTCCGTCCAATGCGTCCAGCAAGAGCTGCCCGCGAAGCAGCGGAAGATTCTCGCGCAGGGCATAATTCGTCCGTTCCAGCGAACTGACCATCTCCCACTCGGCGTTCAGCTGGGAGATGGCCGAACCGACCGCGGCGAGCAGATCCGTATCGCTCGGCGGCTTGAGCAGATAATCGACGGCGTTATGGCGAATCGCCTGTTTGGCATATTCGAAGTCGGAATGACCCGACAGCATGATGCATTTGATTTTCCGGTCCCGTTCGCGGATCTTCCCGATCAATTCGATCCCGTTCATTTCGGGCATCAGAATATCGGAGATGACAATATCGATCGGATGGGTCTCGATCAGTTCCAGCGCTTCGCGCGCGGAATAGGCCCGGTGTACCAGCTCGATCCCGAGCGTGTCCCAGGGTTTGTTCATGGCCAGATTGTCGACCCAGTGAATCTCGTCGTCGACGATCATTAACTGCATAATTATTCTCTCCTTCTTGCTTTAATAGCTTACAGCCGGACGGATCGGATCGGCTTCCTGCTTACCGGGGATCTCCCAGAAAATTTCGGTCCGGAAGCCTCCAGCCGGAGACGGACCGAACCGGAGCCCCGACCGGCTGCCGAATTGATGCACGATTCGCTGATGCGTATTCCAGAGCCCGCAGCCCATCTCTTCCCGCAGTTCTTCGTCCATTTTCCGATTCAGCGCTTCGTACTCTTCGGCTGCCAGTCCCGGTCCGTCGTCATCGATTCGAATCACGCAGAATCCGTCTTCCAAACCGCCCGTAATCCGGATTTCGCCCGACGCATAGGACTTGGCTACTCCGTGAATGACCGCATTTTCGACAATCGGCTGGATCATCAACCTCGGAATCTCCTGCCGCCGCAGCTCTTCCGGAAGATCGATGCCGTAATCGATTCTGCCGTTTCGCAGCTTCTGGATATCGAGATAATTGACGAGCAGACGGACTTCTTCTTCGAGCGGAGCGATTTCTTTTTCCATACGGGTGGTGTAGCGGTAATAGGCACTCAGGTTGAAAGCCATGGAGACCACCGCTTCTTCGTCTTTCATCTGCGCCATATTGATGATGTAGCCCAGACAATTATACAGAAAATGCGGGTTGATCTGGGCCTGAAGCTGTTTGAGCGTCGCTTCCCGGGCCCTGATCTTCTCGTTGAACACATTCTCGATCAGTTCCTGGATCCGCTGCGACATATCGTTGAACCGTTCGAACACGAACGAGAACTCGTTCCGGTTCCGGGCGTGCAGACGAACCGAATAATCGCCGCTTTGCACCCGCAGCAGACCGTTCATCAATTTGCGGATCGGACGCTGCACGTTGCGGTACAGCAGGACGGAAGCCGAGACGCCAAGTACAAACAGCAGTCCGATCGACAGATAGAACAGATTGCGGCTGAACGAGATCGGCCCGAGCACCTGCCCCAGCGGCACGACATCGATCAACTGGCCGTCCAGATGCGCCGAACCGACCGAGCTGACCAGATAATCCTGTCCCCGCAGCTCTACGATCCGCTGGGCGGTACGCTCGAGCGGATGCGTATTCAGATCGGCGATCAAGGCCTCCGACAGCTCCCGGTCCGCACTGCTGTTCAGAATGGGCGCATCCCCTTTGTGATAATAAAAAGGATCGCCTTGGCCGCCCGCTTTGTAGGTATCGAGCATATTGCGGATGTTGTCCGAACTGAAACTTGCTTCCACGACAAGGCTGCTGCCCGTCAGCAGTCCCTGCTGCCCGAGCGAGTCGGTGTAGAACCAATAGAAATAAGGCGGCTGTCCGCTGCCCGCGTCGCCGTAGGTCCATTTTCCGCTCATATTGCGCCGCAGATAATCTTCGCTGTAGTCTCCGGTGCGCGCATAATTCGAGATCACCTGGCGATTCTGCTGCGAATGCAGGGCATAACGGGCCGGCCAGATATCCGTCACTCCGGACTGCAGCCTCATTTTTTCCTGAATGGCGTAACGGGTCTGCATCCGGTCGTACCGGTCCCCCCACACATTCAATCCGTTAAAATCCCGGGCATTCGGATCGCGGGAAAAGGTAAGACTGAAATCCATCATCTGGTTGAGCCTCGAATCGATCTGGCCCGAGAGAAAAGTCAGCTGACGGGCACTGGACGTTTGAAGCTCGCGGCTGACCACGTGAAAAGTCACATCGTTCGAATACGTATAGGCGAGCACGATCGGAAGAAACAAAATCGCAATCAAGCTGTTCATTTTGGCAAACAGACTAAAACGGCCCCGGGGCTTCTCCCGGACGCCCGCTGCTTCGAGTATTTGCTGCATAAAGTACTCCTCCGGATCGTTGTCCCTAATAAAAGCCTATCGATCCTAACATTGTTATATATCGACCCCGACACTTGCTTGATACTATTTATATATAGCAGAGAACGTAGAGACACACCACACATTTGGAAGCGGGGGAAAGCAATGAAAGCGAAGACAAGCGGGCGGACAAAACAGACAGAAGCGCTCGGCGGCAAAAGAAAAAGAGGCCGTAAACAGCCATTGATTCTGCATCTCATGGTGCTTCCGGCAGCCATTATGGTCTTTATTTTTTCGTATATTCCCATGAGCGGTATCGTAATGGCTTTTCAGGATTACAAGCCTGCGCTCGGATTTGCCGAGTCGCCCTGGGTAGGCCTGAAGCATTTCCAGTACATGTGGGAGAATGAATATTTCCTCAAAATCACGGGCAATACGCTCTTTTTCGCCTGTACCAAAATTGTCATGAACCTGATCGTGCCTTTCGTCTTTGCCCTGCTGCTGAACGAAGTCCGGAAAATGGCATTGAAACGGTCGATTCAGACTCTCGTTTATCTGCCTCACTTTCTTTCTTGGGTGACGCTGTCCGGCATTCTGATCGATATGCTCGCGCAGACCGGACTCATCAATCAATTTATCGTCTACCTGTTCGGAACGAAACCGATCTTCTTCCTGGGCGACGGCAACTGGTTCCGCTTCACGATCATCGTCAGCGACGTCTGGAAAGAGTTCGGCTTCAATACGATCATCTTCCTGGCCGCTTTGTCGGGTATCAATCCCGCGCTGTACGAAGCGGCGGAAGTCGACGGGGCGACCCGGTGGAAACAGACGCTGCATATCACGATTCCTTCGCTCGTTCCGATCGCGATCGTCATCGCGACACTTGCGCTGGGCAACGTGCTGAACGCCAACTTCGACCAGATCTTCAACCTGTACAGCCCGCTCATTTACCAACAAGGCGATATCATCGATACATTCGTGTACCGCGAAGGCCTGCTCAGCGGACAATTCAGCTTTGCCACAGCCGTGAACCTTTTCAAGTCGGTCATCAGCTTGATCCTGATCGCCGTCTCGTACCGTCTGGCTTACCGCTTCGCCGGATACCGCATCTTCTAGTACCTTGACCCATCTTAATCAGAAGTTTACGTTATCCTGAAACGCACACGCTTTAGGTGCGATTCAGGAGGGCGTAACCTTACTTTTAACTTGGTCAAGGTACGAATCCACCGAGCCGAAAGGAGACTTCGTCCATGTATCACAAAACGCTTCCTTACCGGATTTTCAGCATCTGCAACAATATATTTCTGACGGCTGTCTCGATCGCCTGCCTGCTGCCGCTGCTGCACCTACTTATGGTATCGCTCAGCTCGACCGCTCCCGCCAATGCGGGACTGGTCACTTTCTGGCCGATCGGGTTCACTTTCGAAGCTTACGCCAAAACGTTCGACAACGCCAACTTCCTGTCTTCGCTCTGGGTATCGGTGCAGCGGACCATCCTGGGCACGGCGCTTGCGCTGGTCGTCAATACGACGGCCGCCTACGCGCTGTCCAAAGAAACCCGCGTGTTTGCCGCCCGCAACGTGTATCTGTGGTACTTTGTTGTCACGATGCTGTTCAGCGGCGGACTGATTCCGGGGTACATCCTGATCCTCAAGCTCGGCCTGATGAACTCGCTCTGGGCCCTGATTCTGCCGGGTCTCGTCGCCGTGTTCAACATCATCCTGCTGCTGAACTTTTTCCGGGGCGTTCCGAAAGACCTCGAAGAAGCCGCGTTTATCGACGGCGCCGGCCATCTGCGGACCTTCTTCAGCATCTATCTGCCGCTGTCGCTGCCGGTTATCGCAACCGTCTCCCTGTTCATGATGGTAGGACATTGGAACGCCTACTTCGACGGTATCATCTATATCCGCGACTCCGAGAAACTTCCTCTGGCCAGCTTTATGCAGACGATCATCGTGCAGGCGGATATGTCGAAGCTTGATCCCGAGGCGGTCGCCAATCTGTCCCAGCGCACGATTCGCGCCTCGCAGATCTTTATCAGCGCCCTGCCGATTCTGATCGTGTATCCGTTCCTGCAGCGGTACTTCGTGACAGGGATTGTCGTCGGAGCGGTAAAAGAATAGGACTCTCCGGAGCCGCAGTGCCCGGTATTCAAAAGAACCGAAAAAGACGTTCTCCGCTTTTGGGAGAGCGTCTTTTTGCAGTCGATGCAGAAGCTGCGTCCAAGAACGTTCAAATTGGAAAGTTGGCGTGACGGAGGCGAACATAAATCTTTGAATAGAAAAACCGCTTTGCCTAAGGCAAAGCGGCAGAAGGCCGCTGCGGGGAGCGGCGTGCCAATTTTCTTCGTTTTCGCCAAGGCTCAAACGGTGAAATTCGGCGTTGTATGGAGAGAAACCTGTCGGCAATTCCCGTTCTTTTCGCTTACGCTCAAAGAGTGGGGATCACCTTTGTCCTCTGAATTTTTGGGAGTAAGCCCGGACATCCTCCGGCGTACGTACGCGGTTCCGGCTCCATTCGAGCAGGATCCGGTCGATATAGCGGAAATGCAGTTTGCCTGCAAAGACCGATTCTTTGAGAGCCAGCAGGATCAGCTCTTCCGGATATCGGTCCTGATCGATCCAGACCGAGATCGTCTCGCATTCCATCGGCGACAGCGGACGGGCAAACTCCTGTTCGAAAATACGAAACAGGTTATCGACCGTCTCGGCTTCTTCTTCGGGAACGATCGGACGCTCGGACCGGCGCTGGCTGCGCCGCTCTTCCGCCAGACAGCCTGCCAGACGCTCGTACAGCCCGGCCAGGTTGTAGCGTTCGTAACGGATGCCGGACGGCGTATCCTCGTCTTCATGGATCGCGAGGAACCCGTCTTTGATCAGGCGCTGCAGCTTGGCTGCAAGATCGCCCGGCTCAAGACCCGTCCGTTCTCCCAGTTCTTCAAGGGTCGGAAAATCGTTCAATTCGGCCTGTCGGAAAGCGATAAGCTGAATCAGCAGCATCGTCTCTTCCAGGCTGAGTTCCATTTTGCGGTAAAAACGCAGCAGTGCGTGAGGAAGATGAACCTGCGGCGATTCCATCGCATAGGAGACTCCCATGGCCCAAGTCTTCCAGGCTTCGTCATTCACTCGCTTGTTCCTCCTTCCGCCTGCCTGATCGGCTCTTCGCAGCATGCGTAAAGCGCCTTACGGATAGAGGCGGTACAGCATGCGCGGGAACGGAATCGTTTCCCGGACGTGATCGAGACCGCAGATCCAGGCAACGGTACGTTCCAGACCGAGACCGAAGCCCGAATGCGGAACGGAACCGTACTTGCGCAGATCCATGTACCATTGGTACGCGTCGGAAGCCAGGTTATGCTGCGCGAAACGTTCTTCCATCAGCTTCGGATCGTCGATCCGCTGCGAGCCGCCGATGATTTCGCCGTAGCCTTCCGGTGCGATCATATCGGCGCACAGAACGACTTCCGGACGGTTCGGATCGGGTTTCATGTAGAAGGCCTTGATCTCCGCCGGATAATGCGTGATGAACACCGGCTTGTCGTAATGGTTGGCAATCGCCGTTTCGTGCGGCGCACCGAAATCTTCGCCCCAAGGCACGTCGAAACCGTTGTTGTTCAGGAACTCGATCGCTTCGTCGTACGTGATGCGCGGGAAAGCTCCTGTCACCTGCTCCAGCTTCGTTACGTCGCGCTCCAGCGTTTCCAGCTCGGCTTTGCAGTTCGTCAGAACGGACTGCACGACGTGGCTGACGAACTGTTCCTGGACTTCCAGGCTTTCTTCCAATTCGACAAACGCCATTTCCGGTTCGATCATCCAGAACTCGATCAGGTGGCGGCGCGTCTTGGATTTCTCTGCACGGAAGGTCGGACCGAACGAATACACTTTACCCAGCGCCATCGCGGCAGCTTCCATATAGAGCTGTCCGCTTTGCGTCAAGTAGGCGTCTTCGTCGAAATATTTGATATGGAACAGCTCGGTCGTTCCTTCCGCCGAAGACGGCGTCAGGATCGGAGGGTCCATCAGGGTGAAACCGCGTGTATCGAAAAATTCGCGAATGGCGCGGACGATCTGTGCACGCACCACCATCACTGCGCGCTGCTTGGTCGAACGCAGCCACAGATGGCGGTGGTCCATGAGGAAATCGACCCCGTGCTCTTTCGGCGTGATCGGATAATCTTCGGTGATATGAAGCACTTCGATTCCCGTAACCGTCATCTCGTACCCCGATTTGCTGCGGGGTTCTTCCCGAATGATGCCGGTCACGTAAAGCGAGCTTTCCTGGGTCAAACTTTTGGCGTCGTTCCAGATTTCTTCCGAAACTTCGCTTTTGACGACGACGCCCTGAATATAGCCGGTGCCGTCCCGCAGCTGAAGAAACTGGATCTTGCCGCTCGAACGTTTATTGTTGACCCAGCAGCCGATTTTGACGGTCTCGCCGACATGGCCGCTGACGCCGCGAATATCTGTTTTGGTGGACATGCAAGTCATTCCTCTCCTGTGTGTTAAGCTTTGCTCGCTTCCACGATGCGGTACGTATCGCGGGCAATCACGAGCTCTTCATTCGTCGGTACGACCAGCACTTCCACTTTGGAGTTGGGCGTGGAGATGCGGCGCGGATCGCCGGAACGAACTTTGTTGAGCTCTTCGTCGATCTCGATCCCGAGATACGACAAGTTTTCACAGACCACTTTGCGCACGATTGCGGAGTTTTCGCCGACACCCGCCGTAAAGACGAGCACGTCGACGCCGTTCATTGCGGCGGCGTACGAACCGATGTACTTGCGCAGACGGTATTCGTACATTTCAAAAGCCAAGGTCGCGTTTTTGTCTCCGCTTTCCCAGCCGTCCGTAATATCGCGCATGTCGCTGCTGATACCCGAAATAGCCAGCAGGCCGCTGTGCTTGTTCAGCATCGAGTTCACTTCGCCGACGCTCAGCTCTTCCTTGTTCATAACGTAAGGCACGATCGCAGGATCAAGGTCGCCCGAACGGGTACCCATCATCAGACCTTCGAGCGGAGTCATGCCCATCGACGTATCGACGGATACGCCGCCCTGAATCGCCGTCAGGCTGCCGCCGTTTCCGATATGCGCCGTGATGATCTTCATGTCTTCGATCGGTTTGCCGAGGAATTCGGCGGCCGCCAGGCTGACGTAATAATGCGACGTGCCGTGGAACCCGTAGCGGCGGACTTTGTACTTGCTGTACAGGACACGCGGGATCGCGTATAGGTACGATCTTTCCGGCATCGTTTGGTGGAACGCGGTATCGAACACGACAACCTGCGGGACGCCCGGCATGTTGACTTCCGAAGCTTCGATCCCCATGACGGCCGCCGGATTGTGCAGCGGAGCCAGATCGATCAAGGCGCGGATATTTTTCTTGGCTTCCTTGTTCACGAGCGCCGATTCATTGAAGAATTCGCCGCCGTGTACCACACGGTGGCCGACCGCATTGATTTCGTCCACGCTGGACACTACGCCGTGCACGCTGTCGGTCAATTTGTCGATGACTTTGCGGATCGCCGTATTGTGTTCCAGAATTTCGCTGACTTCCACGACTTCTTCCTTGCCCGTCGGTTTGTGGGTCAGAATGGACGAATCCATGCCGATCCGTTCGACCAAGCCTTTGGCCAGAACCGATTCGTCGGTCATATCGTACAGCTGGTATTTGAGCGAGGAACTCCCCGAGTTGATTACGAGTACTTTCACAGTCTGTCACCATCCTTGTCGTACTTGAAAAATCCTTCGCCGGTCTTCGTGCCGAGCTGTCCCGCACGTACCATCTTTTTCAAGATGAAGGCCGGACGATACTTGATATCGCCGTATTCGCGGAACATGCCTTCGAGCGCCGCCAATACCGAATCCAGACCGAAACGGTCGCACATTTCAAGCGGTCCGCGGTTGAACTGGTAGCCGATTCTCATCGCATCGTCGATATCTTCGGCCGAAGCCACGCCTTCTTCAAGTACATGCAGCGCCTCGTTGATCAGCGTGCAGATCAGACGGGTGCTGACAAAACCCGGCGATTCGTAGACCATGATGCCTTTTTTGTCGAGCGTATCTTCCACGAAGAATTTCGCCGCGTCAACAACGGCATCCGACGTTTTCAATCCGCGGATCAGTTCCACGAGATTGATCGAAGCGACCGGATAAATGAAGTGCATGCCGATGACGCGTTCCGGATGCAGCGTAGAGCTGCCGATTTCGGTCAGACTCAGCGCGGAGGTGTTGCTCGCGAGCGTAACATGGCTCGGGCAAACTTGGTCCAGCTGGGCAAATACCGCTTTTTTCGCTTCCAGATCTTCCGAGATCGTTTCAATGACCAGATCGCAGGAGCCAAGCTCCGCAAAATGGTTGACTTTCGCGATTCTGGACAGGGTCAGCTTTTTCTCTGCCGGGGTAATCCCCCATTTTTCCAGCTTCTTGTCCAGACTGGTTTCGATCATGCTGTATGCATGGTCGAGCTTTTCATCATTTTTCTCGACCAACAGCACATCAAGGCCGCGGGCAGCCAGCATCTCTGCGATGCCTTGTCCCATGACCCCGCCGCCGACGACGCCTATTTTTTTAAAATTCATCTCTAGTATTCATCCTTTCTGGTCTCTCCTGCAAGATTGTCCACTCCTACAGCCGACATGAGCGTCTTGCATTCCCAACATCTAATCATATCTTAGCATATCCGAAATGTAAAAAAGAAATTGCGGCTTAAAAATATTCGGTCTATCGGAGAAGGACATCTATTTCTATTGTACCTGTTGCCGGGAAGGCAGCGGCCGGTCACTTGCGGATATTTTGTGAGCACTGCGAATCCGTTCCGCCAGAACGTCCGCGCCCGGGCTCCGGTATCGTCCGTTTCCGTTTTGCAGCAGCCCGACCACGATCTTCGGATCTTCCAGGTTATACGGAACATATGCCATGCCATCCGGCAAATCCGTCGAAGCCAGGACAACCGCAATCCCGCCCAGGGCACGCGCCGCGCCCGGCACGGACGACAGACGGCTGATCGTATAGGCGAACGGCTTGGCGGGATAAGCGGAAAATTCCTGTTCAAGCCGGAGATGGTACAGACAGTTTTCGCCACCGGCCACAAGCGGATACCGGTAAAAGTCTTCGAGCGTCAACCCTTCGCCTCCGGCCAACGGATGGACGCGGTCGACGGCAAAAACGATCTCCTCCTCATAAAGCGGTGCGAAATAAGCGCCGCCCAGTGTACGCGGCTGTCCGCAAATCGCCAGTTCGAGCTCCCCGGCGTTCAGCGACCGTGCCAGTCCTTCACTGGAGTCGACCGTCACCCGGCATTCGATGCCCGGCTTCTGCCGCCGAAACTCCGCGAGCAGCTGGGACAGTCCGTTTTCCGCAACCGGCTCGATCACTCCGAAAGCCAACAGGCCGCTTTCTTCGCCGCCGAGCGCCAGCCCTCTGTTGCGCACATGCGTCCAGTGACCGATCAGCCCGTTCACCTCCGCCGCGTACAATCGGCCGGCTTCCGTCAGCCTGGCTTCCCATCCCCGTTCGAACAACCGGAATCCCAGCTCTTTTTCCAGGCGCTGAATCTGGGCGGTAACGGTCGACTGCGCGTAGTGCAGCTTCTCCGCGGCTTTGGCGAACGTTCCCTGCTCGATCACTTCCCGGAAAGCAAGCAGCTCTTTAAGATCCATCCAATCATCTCCATCTGTATTATCGAATCACTTGCCGTTTATTTTCAATTATATAAATATTCCGTCTTGATCTACAATAAAGGCATTCACATAGAAAAGGAGACCCGACCATGCCTTTAATTCGCACCAGCTACCGGCGCGACCGCCATGATGACCGGCGGTTGAGAACCTGCGCCGACAGTCTTATGGAATCGCTGGTCCATCATTTTTGCGTTCCGCCGGATGATTTTTTCCATATTTTCCATGCCCTTGAAGCGAGCGAATTCTTTTTCAGCCCCAATTATTTGGATGTTGCGCGCAGCGAAGACTTGTTGGTGATCGAGATCGCTCTCGGCCCGGGACGCAGTCCCGAACGAAAAAAGCGCTTCTATCTGGATGCGGCCTCCCGGATCGCCCAGCATTGCGGCCTACGGCCTGAGGACGTGTTCATCGTGTTGGTCGAGACGGGACCCGAGAATTGGTCGTTCGGCCTTGGACAGGCGCAGATGATCGACTTGCCGCCGGACTGGCTGCAAGAACCGGCACAACCCGCAGCCGAAGCCGCAAATTCGGCCTCCATGGATGCCCGTGTGCCGTTCCGGCCCGCCGAGTCTCTGGCGGAAGATTCGCTTAAAAACTCGGCGGGGCATGCGTATGCCGATATCTCTCCGGCCTTCGCCGATTATACGCAGCGCGTGCTGTTCGGCGAAGTCTGGTCCGATCCCGCGCTCTCCTTCCGCGACCGCAGCCTGATTACGCTGGCCGCGCTTGTGACGGCCGGGCATGACAAACAGCTCCCCTACCACCTCCGCCTGGCTCGGGAACACGGGCTGTCAAGAGGCGAGCTCTCGGCGATTTGCATGCATCTTGCCTTTTACGCCGGATGGCCGTACGCCGCTTCCGCGCTGGCCGTATTGGAACGGGAATGGCCGGAAACGTGATTTTCCAGCTTACCGTTGCAACCCGGCTTACGCCGGAAGCGATCCGCGGCAAAATGAATCCCCGCAAAAAAACCTTCGAAATCTTCGCCGGCGGGCGAAGATTTCGAAGGTTTTTGTCAAAAAAGAAAAAAGCTCTTTCATCCCGGCTTACGCCGGAAGCTGCGCCAATTCACTGAACTGCGCCCGGAACTGATCGCCGGACAGTACTTCTTCGCGCATCAGGATATCGAGCGAGCCTTCGAACACCTGGCGGTAACGATCCAGCTCTCCGCGGGTATCTTCCGTCAGGGCGCGCAGGATTTTGTCGTTGTGCTTCATCAATTCTTCCTGCGTCAGCATCTTGAGACTGACGATGCCGAGATCCGTAAGACCCGAAACGATCATGTTCTCGACCAGGTCGAGAGCCTGTTCGAAATCGCCGCGGGACCCTGTGCTGCGGCCTCCGTAATAAATTTCTTCCGCCGCCGAACCTGCCAGGGCGATCATGATCTGCTCTTCCAGGAACTGCTTGGTGTAGAGATACTGTTCTTTTTGCGGATTGTGCCGGACATAGCCGAGCGCCTGCCCGCGCGGGCTGAGCGCGACCTGGCTCACGCTGCCGGGACGCAGCACTTCGGCCATGATCGCGTGACCGAGTTCATGGATCGCAACGCGGCGTTTTTCTTCGGCGCTCGTCTCGCGGTCCGTCTTCTCGCCGAGCATGACCTTGTCGATCGCCCGGGAGAGATGCTGCTGCCCGATGACGGCCGCTTTTTCGCGCATGGCGTAAATGGCCGCTTCGTTCATGACGCTTTCGAGCTGGGCGCCCGAGAAGCCGTACGCTTCTTCGGCAATCCGGTCAAGATCCGCTTCTTTGGAAACGGGACGGCTTGTGGCATGCAGTTCGAGAATATGCTTGCGGCCTTTTTTGTCCGGCAGGTCGACCTGGATATGACGGTCGAAGCGTCCGGGACGCAGCAGCGCGCTGTCGAGCATTTCTTTGCGGTTGGTTGCGGCGATGACGAGGATGCGAGGCTCTTCGTTGTTGTAGATGCCGTCCATTTCGGTCAACAGCTGATTGAGCGTCTGGTCGTATTCGCGCTGCTGGCCGCCTTCGCGTTTGCCTCCGATGACATCGATTTCATCGATAAAGATAATCGCGCTCTGCTTTTTCTCCTGTGCGGCACGGGTACGCGCATCCTTGAACAAATCGCGGATCCGTCCCGCTCCGACACCGACGTACATTTCGACGAAATCGCTGCCCGAAGCGGCTACGAATACGGAATCCGTATAATGAGCCGCCGCTTTGGCCATCAGCGTTTTGCCGGTTCCCGGAGGGCCCGTCAACAGAATGCCTTTGAGCGGGCGAATTCCGAGCTTTTTGATTTCTTCGTGATTGATCAGAAAATCGAGGGCTTCGCGCAGTTCCTGCTTGGAGTTATCCTGCCCGCCGATTTGTTCGAACGTGAATTTTTCCGGTTTTTGCTTTTTGCGTTTGCGGTCCTGTGACGCGCCTACCGCCAATCCGCCTTTCATCTGCAGAACGGCGAAGATTCCTGCTCCTACCAAGGCCAATACGGCAAGCGGCATGATGTTGACTCCGATAAGTCCCAGGAAAACAACGAATGCCGCCGTAAACCCGACCAGTATTTCTTTCGTCCATCTAGGCATTGGTTTGTCCTCCCGTTCCAGGCGCCGCACCAAGCGGCAGAATAATATATTTGTTGGCTTTGTTGTCCGAAGCGGAGCTTAGGGCAACGTAGATGTAATGTTCGTCCATATCGCTGGAGATCGTATAGCCGCCGTTATCGCTTTGGATTTCGGACAGCGTGTCGGGAATCAGGGTATAGCGTTTGTTGGCCATGGCCTCTGCGACCGAAAAGGAAGCTTTTTTCCACAAAGCATCGATTTCGGGCGTCGAATGGTCGGCAATATCGAGAACGATCGAGCGATTTTTCAGCAGGGAACCTTCGGTTTTGCGAAGTTCGGCGATCATCCCGCGCAAATCCACGTTCGACTGCAGATCGAGTTTCAATACGGCCTGCTTCTGGGTAATGTTCACTTGGGCGCTGGTAACGCCCGGATATTTGGCGAGCATCTGCTCAATAGGACGCTCAAGTGCGGTCTGGCGATACAGAAACCAGCCTCCGAGCAGGACAATCAGCGACAGTGCGGCAGTAAGGGCTACGGGAAGGATGCGGATTTTCAATGGGCATTTCTCCTCTTCTTGCTGTATGTGCTAGCGTGGGAACAGAGTATGACATCCATCAATCAGCTACACGTTTTTAAGCATTTTGCAGAATGCTTTTTTGGTGTATGCAAACCTTGCTTGACAACCTACGATTTCTTTCCTTTATCCAAATTTACCTCTTTGTTGAGAATAAGTATATCACACCGTTTTCCCATTTTCTAATTCGTACCCAACCGTGCAAGTGCTTGCTTGGCACGGTTTTACCGGGAGGTATTTCCCTAAAACGGTCGCAGCTCCTGTTCGAAAGCTTCCGACCAAGCGGCGGATCGGCATCTTCGCAACCGCTTCGAACCTCCTACGGATTCGGCCGAATGAGGCACCGTTCAGGAGTTTCGCAACGACAAAAAAGCTTCTCCACGCAATCATGGAGAAGCTTTTTTGATTTTCTTGTCGAACGTTCGCCAAGAAGCCAGGCGAACCTGCGCCGCAGACATACGCGCAGGAAACGTTGTGCGTTCTTCAGGCAGCGGGTTCCTACCAACCCGGAAGAAGGAAAGGCTCGTCGATCGCCCTTCCGTCCGTCAGACTGTAGAACCGGTAGTAACGCTCGCCGGCTTGTTCATAGAAAATCTGCCAGACGTACTGTTTGTTATAGAAGCCCGGAAGCATCCGGATCAAATCGGCATCGGGCAGTTCGGTTTCGAGCCGGTTCCACATGTCTTCCCTGGATATCGTTCCGGCCGCCGGCATGATCCGAACCGCGCTTTTGCCTTCCGCCGGCTTGCCTTCTTGGGTGTATTGCAGCCAGACGTACTGCTGCTCGCCCGCAGCCGTCGAGCCCTGGACGACCCAGAAGATCGAGTCCTCGCCCCATACCCATTTGTCTGCCCGCCCGGTTTCTGTCAACTGCGCCTTGGAGACGGCCAATGCGACGGCCTCGCTCCGCTCGTTTGTCCGTTCTTTCATCGAAAGCGTGTAATACAAATAGGCTCCCGACAGCAGAATCAGCAGAACGAGCACGGCCAGCAGGATAATTTTGGTACGCTTGCTCACGTTGTCTTTCCTCCCGATGTCCGGATTACCGGGCCAGCAGCCCTTCGAATGCCGCTTGGGCCTCGAACCGGATTTTCTCTTCGTCCATCGTCAAACATTCCCGATTTTTGACGATCCGAACCCCGTCTACCCAGACATGACGGACGTCCTGACCGGCAGCCGAATACACGATATGCGATACGTAGTCGGTGCGCGGCAGGAAATGGGCCTGTTCGGTATCGAGTGCAACAAAGTCCGCTTTCATTCCGGCGGCAAGGATACCCAGATTGTCGAGGTACAGCGACTGTGCCCCGTACAGCGTTCCCATACGCAGCGCTTCCGCTGCCGGAACGGCTGTCGGATCGCCCGATACGCCTTTGTGGATCAGCGCGGCCAAACGCATCTCTTCGAACATGTCGAGGTTGTTGTTGCTGGCCGGACCGTCTGTGCCAAGCGACACGACAACGCCCGCTTTGAGCAGCTGCGGCACTCTAGCCACGCCGCTCGCAAGCTTCAGGTTGCTGCCCGGATTGTGCGAGACGGCCACTTTGTGCGCCGCGAGCATTTCGATCTCTTCGTCCGTCAGGTGAACGGCATGCGCCACCATCGACGGACGGGAGAAGAAGCCCAGTTTTTCAAGATGGGCTACCGGACGCAGTCCGTAATCCCGAACATTCTGTTCCACTTCCGCCGCCGTTTCCGACATATGCGTGTGCAGCGGCAGATCCAGATCGTGCGCCGCCTGAACAAACCGTTCGATAAAGGCAGGCGGGCAGGTATACGGCGCATGCGGCGACATCATGACCGTGATGCGTCCGTCCGCTTGTCCGTGCCAGGCTTTGGCAAAAGCGATCGCTTCGGCCAGTTTGGATTCCTGCTCTTCTTCCGAGCACAGTCCGATGACGCCGCGCGTCAGCGAAGCCCGCATTCCCGATTTCACTACCGCTTCCGCAACACGGTCCATATGGTCGTACATATCGAGGAAGGTCGTTGTCCCGCTTTTGAGCATTTCGACGATCGACAGCGAACTGCCCCAGTAGACGTCGTCCGACGTGAACTTGGCTTCCATCGGCCACATTTTGGTCTGCAGCCATTCCTGCAGCACCATATCGTCGCCGTAGCCCCGCAGCAGCGACATGGCCGTATGGCCGTGGCTGTTGACCAGACCCGGCATAAACAGCAGACCTTTTCCGTCAACCGACGGCAGATCGCGTGCGTCTTCCGGTTCTTCGATTCCGACATAGGCGATAACGCCTTGATCGACCACCATGCAGCCTTTGACGACTTCCCCCTGCAGGCCGGTGGCAAATACGCCGTTTCTAACGATCCACTTGCTCGGGCTGTTTGTCGTTGTCATGGATGTCCGCTTCCTTTCCGTTATCGAGATAATAAGCCAGACTGAGCAGGTCGGTCGTGAAATCGGCCGTATGGATCCGGACTTCGGCCGGAACCTTCAAAACCGTAGGCGCAAAATTAAGGATCGCTTCCACGCCGGCTCCGACCAGTTGGTCCGCCACGCGCTGGGCTTCGGAATCCGGTACGGTGATAATCCCGACGCGAATCCCTTTCTCCGCCACGGTAGGCTGCAGTTCTTCGATCGGCTGTACGGTCAGTTTGTTGATTTTGGTCCCGATCTTCGGCGTATACGAATCGAATACCGCTACGATTTTCATGCTTTCTTTGAGGTACATATTATAGTTGGACAGCGCATGCCCCAGATTACCCGCACCGATCAGCGCCACGTTGATCTGACGGTCCAGCTTGAGGATATGGCGAATTTTCTCGATCAGGTAAGAAACGTCGTATCCGATACCTTTGCGGCCGAAATCGCCGAAATAGGCAAGGTCTTTCCGGATTTGCGCCGGATTCAGATCCAGTTTCTGGCCGAGTTCCTGTGACGATACCGTCATGACTTCACGTTTATGCAGTTCACTCAGGTGGCGCAGGTAGACGGGAAGTCTGCGAACAACGGCTTCCGAAATTTTTTCCGCTTTCATTCAAGGTCCCTCCCAGGGGAAAAAGTTAATCCGACTTCCCTTCCGGTGCCAGCCACTCGGCAACTCTCGGCACAATCTGCTCGAGCGCCATATGCTCCATTTTCGGACCCGGAAGCGAGTATAAAAAGTACTTGCCGTAATACGATTCGATCACGCGCGTATCATAGACGATCACGATACCGCGGTCGCGCCGTGTGCGCACCAGCCGGCCGAATCCCTGTTTGAAGCGGATCACGGCCTGCGGAACGGACAATTTCATGAAAGGATTGAGATTCTGCCGCTTGAGCAGCTCGCTTTTGGCTTCCAGCAGCGGATGGCTCGGCGGCTGAAACGGAAGGCGTACGATCGCCAGGCAGGTCAGCGCATCGCCCGGAATATCGACCCCTTCCCAGAAACTGCTGGTGCCGAGCAGCACGGTCTTCGCATTCTCCTGAAAACGCCGGGTAAGGCGGCTGCGGCTTCCGCTGTCCACTCCCTGCCCGATCAGCGAAATGCCCGACGCGGACAGCAGCTCCTTAAGCGGCTCGTATACCTGGCGCAGCATACGGTAGGAAGTGAACAGCACCAACATGCGTCCCTGTGTCGCTTCCGCGGTCCGGGCCAGCGAATCGGTCAGGGCGGCCAGGAACGAAGCATCCGCCATCTGTCCTTTGACACTCGGGAAATCCCGCGGAACGATCAGCAGCGCCTGCTCCCGGTAATTGAACGGCGAAGGCAGCACTTCCGTTAACAGTCTTTTTTGCGAAGAAGCTTCGCGCAGACCCAACTGATCGATCATGTAGTCAAACTTCTTGTCGACGGCAAGCGTAGCCGAAGTCAGAACGACACTTTTCTTTTTATCGAAAAAGTGCTGCTGCAGCTGCGCGCTCACATCGATCGGTACCGCATACATCTGCAGCGACTTGCTCTTGAACTGCGAACTGCCTTCTAGCCAATATACGGTACTGCCGTCGTCGAGCCTCATAAAGAAGCGCAGCGATTCCCTGGCTTCGGATAAATCTTTGAACAAACCCGAAATATCCGTAGCCAGACCTTCGGCCGTGTAATCGCCGCTGTCTTCCTTGACGGAAGCCGCCATGCGTTCCCCGCGCCGGATCGCTTCGCCCAGACCTACATAGATCTGGTCTTCCAGCGTCGACAGCGTATCCCAACCGGCCGGATATTCGCCCGCCGTCAGCCGCAGCGTATGCTGGCCGGCTTCGGGTGCAGAGATATCCGCCCGGTCGGGCAGCAGCGTATAGAGCAGCTCCGTCAGTTTGTCCCAGCTTTCTTTGGCATCGATCAGTTCCGGAACAATATCGTCGATCGCCCCGTTCCAATCGTTTTTCTTCTCGTGACCGATTCGTCCAAGCAGCTGGCGCAGGGCCGGCAGCTGGCCGTTTTTCCCGTCTTTGTAGAGCCGGTTCAGGGTATGGACAAACGAGAAATATTTCAGATGCAGCCCCAAATGCTTGCCGGCCACATCTTCGAGATGATGCGCTTCGTCGATCACCAGACGCTCGTAGGCGGGCAGCAGCTGATCGTCGGCTTTGACGTCGGAGAACAGTTTGGAATGGTTCGTCACGACGACATCGGCCATGGAGGCTTCATGTTTCGCCCGATAATAATAGCAGCTTCGGAACCACGGACAGGCGCGGCCCAGACACGAATCGGTCTCGCTGGCAATCGTATCCCAGAAATCCTGGCCGCGGCCGATCCCGAGATTCAATTCTTCGTCGTCGCCGCTCTGCGTGCGGGTCAACCAGACGATAAGCTGCGCCGCCGTCAGCGCGTCGTCCGCCGGATGCGCGAATTCGCGCCGGTCGATTTTCTGTTCCAGCTTGCGCATGCACAAGTAATGCTGGCGTCCCTTGAACACCGAGGCGCGGAATTCGAACGGCACGACCCTGGTCAACAGCGGAACGTCGCGTTCGCGCAGCTGCTCCTGAAGATTGATCGTATGGGTGCTGACCATCACTTTGCGGTCTTTCTTGACGCTCTCGTAAATGGCGGGAATGAGATAGCCGAGCGATTTGCCCGTTCCCGTTCCCGCCTCGATCAGCAGATGCTTGTCGCTGTCGAACGCTTCCTGGACTTTGCCGAACATAATGTTCTGCGATTCCCGCTCTTCGTATCCGGGCAGTTCGGCCCGCAGATTGTTCTGCACCTGTTCCAGAAATTGTTCGAACGACACCTCTTCAAGCGGATTGCCGTCGCGGATTTCGCGGGCGGGAGGCACTTCGGCCCACTCGCCCGTCTTGAGCGCGAACTGGCGGTAGAACTTGAATTCCCCGCTTTCCTGAAGAGGTTCAAGTTCTTTCTCTTCGACCAGCGTCTGGAAAAACCAACCCAGGTCGCTGTCGCCCGCCAGCAGTTCGGCTATGCGCTGCAGCGTCACGAGCGGCAGCGTTCTCGCTTCTTCCAGACAGTGCAAAAAAACGTGCGCCGTCGCCAGCGCATCGCTATCCGCCTGGTGCGGCCGCTCGTGCGGAACGCCGAACTGCGACGCAACCGCGCCGAGCTGGTAACTCGTAATCGAAGGATACAAAATACGCAGCAGATCGATCGTATCCAGAATCCGGCCGCTGAACGGCAGATATCCGGTCTGGTCGAGTGCGCGCTGCAAAAAGCCGAAATCGAACGCTACATTGTGTCCGATCAGGACGGCGTCGTCCAGCAGCGGGATCATCCCGATGATCGCTTCGTCCAATACCGGCGCTTCGCCAAGCTGTTCTTCGCGAATTCCCGTCAGTTCGGCAATGAACGACGGAAGCGGAACGCCGGGATTGACCAGGGACTGGTAAGTATCCACGATCTGCAGATCGTGGTCAATGACGCTCAGACCGATCTGGATGATGGCATCCGATGCCTGAGTGCCCGTCGTTTCAAAATCCAGCACGGCAAATTTCATGGAATCGATAAATCCTTTCAATACGTATTTCCTTATCAGCATAACAGACAAAGGGCGGTTTGGGAAACCATTCACCACCGCAGGAAGCCCGAAAAATGGAAGGTTTGGCGCGCGCAGTACAGAAAAAAAAGCGGCGCCGCGCACCGTGATGCGAGCGGCGTCCGCTTTTCGCTTTTTTAACGAATCGTGGCGTGAATTTCTTTGACGGCCGTCTCGACGGCGCGGTTGCCTTCATCCACAAACACGACGGTAGGTCGATGCAGCAGCGCTTCTTCATTCGACATCGACGCATAAGAGATGATAATCACGGTATCTCCGGGCTGTACACGCCGCGCCGCCGCGCCGTTGAGGCAGATGACCCCGCTCCCGCGGACACCCGGAATCACGTACGTTTCCAGCCGCTCGCCGTTGTTGTTGTCGACGATCTGCACTTTCTCGTTCTCCAGCAGATCGGCCGCATCCATCAGATCTTCGTCAATCGTGATGCTTCCTACGTAGTTCAGGTTCGCTTCCGTGACCGTCGCACGGTGAATCTTCGATTTCATCATGGTTCTATACATGCAGAGGAGCCTCCTTGAGCTTCATAATGACATTGTCGATCAGTCGGGTCGTGCCGAATTTGACGGCTACCGCAAGGATGACCGAGCCGCCGGACTGCCGAAGGTCGGACAGTTCGCGGTCCGCGACAAGCGGTTCGAGATTCGGGAAGGTGAGCAGCTCCACGTAGTCGATCTCGGCAAGGGGAGAAGTCTCGATAGCCTTGGTCACCTGGTTCGTGATCTGACGGGACGTTACGGAAACGTCCGTTTCGATAAGGACTGCGGCTTCGCGCAGCGAACGCGACAGCACAAGCGCTTCCCTGCGCTGCTCGCTGCTGAGATACACATTGCGCGAACTGAGCGCAAGCCCGTCTTCCTCGCGTACGATCGGACAAGGCACGATTTCGACGTCCATGTTCAGATCGGTCACCATTTTCTGCAGAACCGCCACCTGCTGGGCGTCTTTTGCTCCGAAGAAAGCTTTATCGGGTTTGACGATATGGAACAGTTTGGAGACGACCGTCGCCACGCCGTCGAAATGTCCCGGGCGCGAAGCGCCGCACAGGCGCTCGGTGACTCCGGTAACGGTGACGGTCGCTTTGCGTTCTTCCGGATACATCTCGTCCACGGAAGGCAGGAACACGACGTCGACGCCTTCGCGCCCGGCCAGTTCCAGATCCGCTTTTTCGCTGCGCGGGTAGCGGTCCAGATCTTCCCCCGGTCCGAACTGGATCGGGTTGACGAAGATGCTGAGCACGGATATGCCGCTTTCGGCGCGCGAACGCCGCAGCAGGCTGGCATGGCCTTCGTGCAGATAACCCATCGTCGGCACGAAACCGACGGCGTTTCCCTGCGCCGATCCGCGGCGCTCTTCGCGCAGCGCGGCAATCAGAGCCCGCGCTTCGGCAATGGTGGCGGCAATCTTCATGCCTGCGCCCCCACTTTCTTTTTATCGGAAGTTCCGGCGCCCGGATGAGCCGATTTTTCTTCGGAACGTCCTCCTCCGTACAGCGAATCCAGCGACTCGCCGACGCCCTCATCGGCTTTGAATACGTGATTTTCGGCCGGGAAAGCTCCGCGTTTCACTTCGTTCACGTAATCTTCGATACCGCCGCGGATCTGCGAGCCGATATCGGCGAACGTTTTGACGAATCTTTTCTCCATGTACGGCGAAGCGTACTTCACCACATCGTGGAACACAAGCACCTGGCCGTCGCATCCGCGGCCGGCGCCGATGCCGATCGTCGGGATCGACAGTTCGCGGGAGATGGCGGCGGCGGTTTCTTCCGCAACCAGTTCCAGGACGACCGCGAAAGCTCCGGCTTCTTCCAGCGCTTTGGCTTCGTTCATGAGACGCTTGGCATCTTCGGCGTCTTTGCCCTGCACGCGGTAGCCGCCGATCATATTGACCGACTGCGGCGTCAGGCCGATATGACCGAGCACCGGCACTCCGGCCTGCACAATCGCTTTGACCGCGGAGGCAATCTCCAGGCCGCCTTCCATCTTGACGGCGTGCGCATGTCCTTCCTGCATCAGGCGCCGCACGCCTCTGAGTGTTTCATCTATGCTTCCGTGGTAGGTCATAAAAGGCATGTCGGCGACGATGAACGTATTGCCCGCTCCCCGCGCCGTCGCTCTCGAATGATACACCATATCGTCCAAAGTTACGGGAATCGTCGAATCGTAGCCGAGTACGACGTTGCCCAGGGAATCCCCTACCAGAATCAGGTCGATGCCGGCTTCTTCCGCAAGTTTCGCGGACGGATAATCGTAAGCCGTAATCATCGTCAAAGGTTCTTTCTGCTGTTTCATTTTGCGGATTTTCACTACGTTCAACGGTCTTTTTGCTGTCATTTTATCAGGCTCCTTTTGTGGATAGTGTGGGCCTTTGCACAGGACTTGCAGCTTTGTCCAACGCAAAAAGCCTTTTGCTGTCACCAAAAGGGCCGAAAGGTAAGAAGAAACGGGTGCGACGATTCGCTTCTCCCTTCTGTCTCGGTCCTTGTACGGCTCAGAGCAGAACTGCAGGGCAATTCACGCGGTCCGGGCGAAAGTCCGTCCGGAACAGGGGGTCTTGCAATCGGATCTTTACGGCTGCGGCAGTGCAGTTCGGCTTGAAACGCCGATACCGCCTCCACACCGCCAGTATAACAAATCTCCGAAAAGAAAACACCTTTCTTATTCTTTGTTACTCTCTTTCTTTTGGATAGAGCTCGATATCGCCGGAATAGACCGGCACGACCGCCCCGTCTTCCGTGCGCATCATCAGCTCGCCCTGCCCGCCGAGTCCATGCGCCCATCCCCGGCGTTCGCCGCGTACATCGCGCACGACGATTTCGCGGCCAAGCGTAACGCTCAGCGATTCCCACAGCAGCCGCACCGGTTCGAATCCGCTCTCGGCATACAGCCGATACAGGGTCTCGAATTCGTTCATCACAGCCGCAATCAGCGCCGAGCGATCGACTTCGATACCCGATTCGCGCCGCAGCGAGGTCACTTTGCTGCGCAGTTCTTCGGGATAATCGGACTCTTCCAGATTGGCATCGATACCGATTCCCATAATGCAGTGCCGCACGCCGCCGTCTTCGACCACCGCTTCCAGCAGTATCCCGCACAGCTTGCGGCCGTCCGCCAGCAGGTCGTTCGGCCACTTGATCCCGGCTTCCACCCCGCTTACCTGACGAATCGCACGGCAGACGGCTACCGCCGCCAGCAGTGTCAGCTGCGGCACGGCGGTCAGCGGACCTTCGGGACGAAGCACCGTGCTCATCCAGACGCCTTTTCCGGGCGGCGAATGCCAGACTCTTCCTTGTCTGCCCCGGCCGGAAGTCTGCTCTTCGGCTACGACAAGAGTCCCTTCCGGCGCGCCTTCGCGCGCCCGTTTCTCCGCTTCGGTCTGCGTGGAATCGGTCTTCGCCAGCACGGTCAACTCCCGGCCGAAACGAACCGTCCGAAGCTGTGCCGCGATGCGCCGGGTATCGAGGGCGGATACGGAAGCCGCAAGGCGATAGCCAAGCTTGGGCGAAGCATCGAATACGTAACCGGCGTCTTTGAGCCGGCGGATCTGCTTCCATACCGCCGTGCGGCTGACGCCGAGCCGCCGGCTGATCTCTTCCCCGGAGAGGTACTCTCCGCCCGCCGCGTCGAACATGTCCAGCAGGCTTGCCTGTCCGTCTCCGTCCGGAAGCGGATAGGCCCCGCGGTTCGATCGGCGGCTGTCGTTTTGCGTCGGTTTCGGTTCTGTCATTCGCTTCTCGCCTCCTCCCGTGTATCCGTCTCCGAGAGCAGCCGGTTCATCCCCGCCAACAGCGCTTCGCGTTCGTTTACGATCTCGCCCAAGGCGGCGGCTTCCAGCAGCCGCCGGATCAGTGCGCCGAGCCAGGGGCCGGGCGCACGATTCAACTGCCCGGCGATATCGTTCCCGCCGAGCGCAAGCTCCCGCGGCGATTCGGCCGGAATCGCCGCCAGCCATTCGGCCGCCTGCTCGAACCGGGCAGCCGGCAGCTTGTCCGCTTCGGCCAGGGCGGAGCGGTAGGTCAACCAGGTTTCGGCCGCTTTCCGGCCGAAGTCCAATACACAGCGGATAAAAACAAGCTGGCTCCCTGCGCCGCCTGCCGCCTCCATTCGCTCGTCGATCCGCAGCAGCGCCGCGGCCGATTTGGAGAATCCGCCGGAGAACGTCCAGCTCTTCAGCAGATTTTCCGCTTCGCCGCCGGATACGCCCAAGCCTTGAAGCAGCGCCGCCCAGCGCAGCTCGGCCGGCTGCGGCGGCAGTGCGTCCAGTCTTGCGGGACGCGCCTGCTCCAGCGCCTGCGGCTTCATGCGGATCTTCGCTTCGGCCAGCAGGGCGCTTTGGGCCAGCAGCCGCAGTCCTTCCGCCGGACTTGGCCCGCCGATCATCTTCTCGAGTTCGGCTCGGATCCGCTCCGCGGCAATATGAGTCATATTGCCGCGGAGTTCAAGCAGCGCTTCCCAGGTCTTCGGTTCAAAATCGAAACCGAACACGCAGGCGAAGCGTACGCCGCGCAGCATGCGAAGCGCATCTTCGCGGAACCGCTCGCGCGCTTCGCCCACGCAGCGGATCATACCCAGCTCCAGATCGGCCCGGCCCCCGTAAGGATCGACGTATTCGCCGCCGAGTTTTCGGGCGATGGCATTCATGGTAAAGTCCCGCCGCCGCAGGTCCTCGTCGAGCGACCGGACGAAAGTAACCTCATCCGGCCGGCGAAAATCTTTGTAATCCGATTCCGTCCGGAAAGTCGTGACTTCAAACGGAACTTTCTCCGCGACGACCGTCACCGTGCCATGCTCGATCCCGGTAGGCACCGTACGGGCGAACAGCCCCGTCACCTCTTCGGGACGGGCCGACGTGGCGATATCCATATCGTTGACCGGACGGCCGATGAGTTCATCGCGGACGCATCCGCCCACCCAGCAGGCGGTATGTCCGGCCTGCTCGAGCGTACGCAGAATTTCCGCGCTCAGTCGGACTTCCTCGGGATCGGCGTACTTCCACTCCGCCACATGATTCAACTCCGTTTCCTCTCTTTCTGTATGCGGTCGTTCAAGGTTGTTCAGCAGCCTTGAACGACCGCTTCCGGCAGCTTGCGCCCCAGCACGCGATAGTAGATTTCTTCGTACTCGCGCATGATCTTCTGATCGCAAAAACGCGTATGCGCCCGCTCCAGGCAGGCTTCGCGCATTTTCGCTTTTTCTCCCGGATCGCTCAGCAGGCGCACGGCGTAAGCCGCCATCGCCGCCGTATCGCCGATCGGCGCCAGATAACCGGTAACGCCGTGTTCGACCAGCTCCGGTATGCCCCCGGCCTCCGAACCGACGGTAGGCACGCCGCAGGCCATGGCTTCAAGCGCCACCAGCCCGAAACTTTCTTTTTCCGAAGGAAGCAGCAGCAGATCCGCCAGCGAAATCACCTGGGCGATCTCATCCTGCTTGCCGAGAAAATGAACCCGGTCTTCAAGCCCCAGCTCCCTGATCTTGCTCTGCACTTTGGGCATGTCCGGCCCTTCGCCGACGAGCAGAAGCTTGGACGGCATCTCGCGGTTGACCCGGTCGAAGACCTCGATCACGTCCGGCACGCGCTTCACCGGCCGGAAATTGGAGATATGCATCAGGATCTTCTCGTCCGGTGCCGCAAATTCGCTCCGCAGCCCGGAGACTTCGCGCGGGTAATACACCCTTTTGTCGATAAAGTTATAGGTCAGATCGATGCCGCGCGTGATTTCCAGCGCTTCGCGCGTCTGCTGAACCAGATCCGCCGATACCGCCGTGACCGCATCGCTGCGGTTGATAGCCAGCGCGATCAGGTCCTTGAGCGTGACGTCCTGCCCCAGCACCGTGATATCGGTCCCGTGCAGCGTAGTCACGATTTTGAGATCGTCTCCTACCATCTGCTTCGCGAGATAAGCGCACACGGCATGCGGTACCGCATAGTGGACATGCAAAATATCGAGTTTTTCCCGTTTGACTACCTGCGCCATTTTGGATGCCAGCGACAGATCGTACGGCGGATAACGAAAAACATAATAGTCGCTGACTTCCACTTCGTGATAATGAATATTTTTGTGAAAGGCTCCCAGCCGGAAAGGAATACTGTGCGTAATAAAATGGACTTCGTGTCCTTTTTCCGCCAGCAGCTTGCCCAGTTCCGTCGCGACCACTCCCGATCCGCCAAGCGAAGGATAGCAGGTGATGCCGATTTTGAGTGTGTCTTTCATTAAGCCCGGAACTCCTTTCTTGCCGGCTGCCCATACGGGGCTCCGGGTGGTTTCCTGTTTTCTCTAGTCGAACAAATGAATCTCATGCGGCAGACGCGAAGCAAATCCTTCCGCGTAACCGATGCCCCGTTTTTGGCCGAGCAGCGAATCGCGCGCTTTGACGCGTTCCACATACTGCGCGGTCAGCGGGGTATCGACAGCATCCGCATTCTGCCCCGGTCCGGTAAACTGCGAAGCGTAGCAGCGCAGCGCCTGTTCTTTTTCCGTATAAAAATCCGTGACGTCGACCATAAGGTCGGTGCGTCCCGGATCGTTGATGAAATAAAAATAAAGACTGCTCACCGTTGTCGGAAGCATCTCGGGCATATAACGGCGCAGCTTGGCATTAAAAACGGCTTCTTCAACCAGGGCGCTGCACGCGATGTGGTCCGGATGCCGGTCTTCCCAATAAGGAGCGAACACAACCTTCGGCGACCATCTGCGGATTTCGGCCGCGATCCGGCGAATATGCTCGTCCGTGCGAAACAGCCCGCGATCCGGCAGACCGAGATTGCTGCGCATGGAGAGGCCAAGTACGGCGGAGGCCGCCTCGGCTTCCTGCCGGCGCAGCTCCACGGTGCCGTTCGAAGACATCTCGGCAAAAGTCAGATCGCAGATTCCGACGCGCCGGCCGGCTCGGGTATGCTTGACGATCGTACCGCCCATGCCGATCTCGGCATCGTCGGCATGGGCACCAAATACGAGAATATCCAATTTTTCACTCATTGCTCTCAATTCCCGGTTTGTACTTATGTACCAGCTCCCGCCAGCCAAAGTCGCCGCGCATCAGGGCTTTGACCAGAATCTCGGCTGTTGCCACATTCGTCGCTACCGGAATCCCCTGTACGTCGCATATCCGAAGCAGCGCCGTAATATCCGGTTCATGCGGCTGCGCCATCAGCGGATCGCGCAGGAAAATGATCAGATCCAGTTCGTTCTCGGCCACCAGTGCACCGATCTGCTGGTCACCTCCGAGCGGGCCCGACATAAACCGATGGATTTGCAAACTTGTCGCTTCCATGATCCGCTGGCCGGTCGTTCCTGTCGAATACAGCTCGCTGCCTGCAAAAGCCTTTTCGTAAGCCGTTACAAAATTGACCATCTCGTCTTTTTTACGGTCGTGCGCGATAAATGCGATCTTCATCGAGATCCCTCTTTCCGGCTAGGTTGATAGAATGCTCTACATCAAATGTTCGAACCCGTACACCATACCGGTATACGCCATCACTTTCTTGATGCCGATATTGACGCCCGGCATGTAACCGGCGCGTTCGTAAGAATCGTGGCGAATCTTGAGGCTCTGTCCATAACCGCCAAAAATGACTTCCTGCTGCGCAAATACGCCGGGCAGACGCACACTGTGGATCCGGAATCCTTCGTATTCGCCTCCGCGCGCACCGGGCAGAATTTCTTCTTCATCCGGATTGCCCTGCTTGAACTTCTCGCGGCCTTTCGCGATCAGTTCCGCCGTTTTGATCGAGGTACCCGAAGGCGCATCCAGTTTCTGGTCGCCGTGAGTCTCGATAATTTCGACATGCGGCAGATATTCTGCGGCTTTCGCCGCAAACTGCATCATCAGAATCGCCCCGATCGAAAAGTTCGGAGCGATCAGTCCGCCGATATGCGCTTCCCGGCACAATTCGTCCAGCTCTTCGATCTGCCGGGGCGCAAAGCCCGTTGCACCGACGACGGGACGGACGCCGTGCTTGATCGCCGTTACCGTGTTGGAGTAAACGACCGAAGGAACGCTGAAGTCCACGAGGACATCCGGCTTGGCGGAAGCCAGCGCCGCATCCAGATCATCGACCACGATCAGGCCGCAGGGCTTGAGTCCCGCCAACTCGCCCGCATCTTTCCCGGCTCCCGAACGGTTGATCGCCGCAGCCAATTCCAGCGTTTCGTCTTCCAGTACCATTTTGACAACTTCGCGTCCCATGCGTCCGCCTGCCCCTGCAACCGCTACCCTGATTTTTTCGCTCATTTTTCTTCTTCCTCCTGCCGCGTTTCGGCGTCGATCCGTGTCCAACGGTCTTTATCGCGCGTATTGAATTTGTGCATGACCCGATCGTGGGCTTCTGTCAGGTCGATATTCAGCGAATTGGCGAAGCAAAGCGTAATAAACAAAATATCGCCCAGTTCCAATTCGATCGAATTGTCGTCTTCCCCGCTCTTCTTCGGCTTTTCGCCAAAGCTGTGATTCACTTCCCGGGCAAGTTCCCCGACTTCTTCCGTCATCCGGGCGAGCATCGACAGCGGGCTGAAATACCCCTCTTTGAACTGCGAAATATAACGGTCGACTTCCCGCTGCATTTCCGCCAGACTTTTCTCCATGCCGATTCCCCCTTTCGCTGTTCTTCTGACCTACCGGCTTGCGCTGCATTCTTCCTTATGTTATCGCAAAGACATTTCCAACACAATGACAGCGGCCAAGCTACCGGGAACGCCGAACCTGTCTTTCGCCGGATCTCCATCTCCTGCCGGCTCCTCGAATCGCCGCCCATCCGGCCAGTACACTGGCCGCCGTCAGCGCAAACGTGAAGCTGCGTACCTGATCGATCCGGGCCAGATGTTCCGGCGACAGATACGGAAAAATCCCGTAGGTATAATCGATCGTATCGTTTGCAAAAGTCCAAACCGCGGCCGGAATCAGCCACAGCACGCCCAGACTGAAGAAACGGACATACAGCAGCGCTTCAAACGCCATGATGCCGTGAGACGCAATCAGCATCCAACTGAGAGGCTCGATCGGATAACCCAGACCCGCGTCCCAGACAATAATCGAAATCGCCCATACCCCGTATTTAACCGAAGTGACAACCGCCAGCGCCTCGATCAGATTCAAGGTCCCTTTCATCCATCTCGAAGAAGGAGGAAAAAGCAGGCCCAATACGGCAAGCGTAAAGAACAAACTGCCGGTCGGACTGTCCGGAACAAATACGATTTGCCAAACCGGCTGGGTTTCCCATACATTGGCCAACTGGCCGCCGTACCAAATATATCCGTATACCGTTCCGATCAAATTGCTGACAAGCAGCAGCCAGAGAATCCTTCGGTCGGTCAGCAGAGCCCGGCTCCACAACCAAGAAAGCGTCATTTTCTTCCTCCCACGCCAAATTCGGGCGACTTTTCAACAGCCGTTCCTTCACAAAAAGCCTGACCGCGTCGGCGGCCAGGCTGTGATGAACCCATTTCTATTTTAACTGCGGCTTCTTCAAGTTGGCAAGCGCGAGGATTCAGACGAAATCGAACGGCCTTCCAGCAGCTTCAATTCGCCGGTCAGCGCCAGAAAAGCCAATTCGTCCCCATTGGCGAGAGCGGCATCGATGTCCTGCTGCAGCATTTCGCAGCGCCGTCTGCGCAGCGCTTCATCCCATACCATCTCGGCGGCCAGGCCCAACATCACTTCGTAAGCGGCTTTCATCTTGTCCAAAGGACGCACCTCCCGAGTTATCGTATCATCCGGCAACCGACTCTGCTTCGACGACTTCTGGCTGGAGTAGGGATTCCCCCGCATACCCCGTGCGTGAAAGAATTGAGAGCGTCCTCAATTTTTCTCGATTTTAAAAAAAGAGAAAAGAGTCGGGCTCCTTTCTTTGAATTTAACCAGAAAGGGAGAGCTTGCACCAGAAAACGGTAAAAATCATGATTTTTATTTAGCAAGAACGTCTGGGGGCGTTTAAACCAAAAAAAGCCTTTCGTCGGCGGCTGCCGAAGAAAGGCTTGGATTTCAGGGAGTTCTTGGGTCTGCCGCAGGTTCTTTAAGCAGATGTTTGGTGCAGTTATAGATGAGAGGTTCCCACTGCTCTCCCCGTTTTTCCAGCACCGTCAGCGAGAGGTTGCCGATCCGCTCGGTATGTCTGCCTTTGTAGAGAGCGGCATACAGCTGGGCCAGAAGCCCCCCGTGCGTGACGACAAGGATATGGCTGTCCGGATATTTCGCTTCCAGATCGGCGATAAAAGACAAAGCCCGTTCTTCAAGCGCTTCAAGCTTCTCCTGACCGATATCCTGGGTGTTCCACTCGGCCCCGAATCGCTCTTCCCGCTCGGCCTGGGTCAGCCCTTCCACTTGGCCGAATCCGCGTTCCGCGAGACGCGAATCGGCTTCAAGCATCGGCAGCTTCAATTGGGCGGCGATAATCTCGGCCGTTTCCTGTGCCCGAAGCAGTCCGCTGGAAATCACGAAATCCCAACGGTAGGTTTCTTCCGCAAGACGCCGGGCCAATACGGCCGCCTGACGGCGTCCTTCATCATTGAGCGGGATATCGCTGCGGCCTTGGATGCGGCCCGCCGCATTCCAATCGGTAAGTCCATGTCTGATCAATCCGATAAGCATCGGCATCTCCACAACCTTTCTCGATCGCTTTCAAGCGGTTATCTGCGCATTCTTGCGATCCGGGTCAACGACAGCAGGGCGAGTCCCATGCCGGTCAACGACAAGAACATCCAATACTGCGGATGGGTCGGGCCGATCTGCGCGACCAACGGTTCGACGATTCCCCGATCCGCGGCCGGTTGGGTATCGGGCGGCGTCTCGACGACTCCGGAATCGACGGTCAGCGGCTGAACGATTACGCCGGCCGGAACTTCGCGCGTCGCGCTCTGCTGTTTGTCCGGAATTCCCCAGCCGGCCAGATAAACGAAACTGACAAGGAAAACGGCGAGCAGGGCGGCGATCCAAACCGCGGCACGGCTGCGAAACCTGTGCTGTGAAGCATAAGTCTTCGATTCGCCGGGCAGCAGCCAAGGAGATTCCTCGTAAATCCGGTCCATGACGCTGCGGTTCATCCGTTCCGCATCCATTTCCGGCAGATCCGTTCCCGCCTGCTGCATCAATTCTTCGAGATCGGGGAAATCGTCGAAGTCGAAGGTTTCATCCGTCCGGTCTTCCGGAGGCAACCCGTTGTTTTTTAGATCTTCCGGAAGATCGGTCGGACGCCGGGCATTCGGATTCCAGCGCGAACCGCTCCGGTGTCCACCTTCTTCTCTACCCTTCATTCGGTCTCATCCCCTTGTACATCTCTTCTTCGTAGACCGGGCCGCAATAATAGGGTTCCAATTGGGTTTTGATACTCAGGCGCGCCCGGAACAGCAGGGATTTCACCGAGCTGATACTTTGTCCGAGGATACGTGCGATCTCCTGATAGTCCATCTGATCGTATTCGCGCAGAATAAGCGCCGCACGCTGTTTCTCCGGCAGATTGTCGATTGCCGTACGCACCATGCCCACCTGTTCGCTGCGCAGCAGGGCCTGCTCGGGCGCCGCGTCCGTCGACGAATCCGTGATCAGTTCCCCGTCTTCGAGCGGCACGCTCATCGCGCGGTTCCGGCGAAGTTCGCTCAATGCGGTATTTCTTGCAATGGTATACAGCCAGGTCGAGAAAGAAGCTTCCACTTCCCGGAAAGACTGCAGACTTTTGAACGCTTTATAAAAAGTTTCGGAACTGACGTCTTCGGCAAGATGACCGAGGCCCGCGCCCTTTAACATATAGTACGTAAATGCCAGGATTTTGCGCTGATAGCGCCGCATGAGAACAGAGTAAAGTTCGACATTCCCCGCTTTAATTTCCCGAATCAACTGGGAATCTTCCATCGAAAACGCGCCCTCCCTCGATTGCCGCAAAAAAAATTCTACAGCTCATTTTATCACATCGCCCGTATTTTGCCAAAAGTGCGGGCAGTCGACTCATAGACGGACAAGAACGCGATAAAGTTGCAGTAGGGACCGGTTTTTTTCTTTTCTTTTTGTATTTACCCGATTTTGCCGGAATTCCCGCGGTTCCGCAGGAAACCGGACAGCCAAAAAAACCGCTGCGATCCGCCGCGGTGTATGGGCTGTCCTTCATGGGAATTGACTTGGCACTTTTGCGGCTTCAGTTGTCGGCCGGCCAGACTTTCCGGTCGTCGCCGTCGAGCAGCGCCTCCAAATGCTCGCCGTCCAAGACCGCCACGTATCCTTTGGGCAGCGCCAGGACTTGTAAGGCACCGGGACGCCGGTTGAAGAGCTGGTAGACATAATACCGCCTTAATTCGCTCTGCTCGACCGGTTCGCTTTCCGCAGGCCCCAGATACCAGCCGGAGATTCCGCCTTCCCGGTTCTCGGTGCGCTCCAAATAGATGCGTTCGGCCTCCAGTCCGCGTTCCGAAGCAATCAGGGTATCTTGGAACAAGGCGGTCTCCCCTTGGGCTCCCGCAAGCTTCAGGACCTGGTTTTGCGCCAGCTGCACCGAAAGGGTCGCCGACAGATCTTCGGTCGTCCGTCCGAACGGATCGGACGCGTAATCCGGAGCCAGAATGTGCACGTTCGATTCATCCTGCTGATGCACGAACAGGATGCTCCAGCCGATCTGGATCTTCATGCCGGGTTCGAGAAAACCGGCTTTTTCCTCCGTATCCCGAAACAGATCCAACAAAAACTTGCCCTGCGCTTCCAGTGCATCTTCGCATTGGAGCGAAAATGTGCGCGATCCGATCTTCTGGCTTAGCGTAACTAACATGATCCCGCCCCTTTCGGCATATTTTGAATAGGCTTGAAACGGCCGCTCAACGCTCCATTTCCGGCATGGAAGCTTCCAGCCGTGCGCGCAGCCGTTCGGCCAGCTTGCGGAAAAGAGCTTTTTGTTCATGGTCCGCATACTCTTCCTGACGCAGATCCAGCCAGTAATCGCCGTCGGCCAGGTCGTACATATCAAGCAGCGTAATTTCGGCGCAGGCCGGATTCTCCATCACCGCAATCATCGGCTGCGGGCCGTCGTCCCAGTTGTAATGGTTGACGAAAGCATGCAGCAGCACGGGAGAATCGAGCCGGCGGATCGCCTGCACCAGACGCCCTGCGTCTTCTTCGGCCAAAAGTTCGTCCAGTACCGGCTGTTCTTCCGGAGTCAGCGTCAGTCTTACCGCTCCCCGGGTATCCATCAGCAGATCGGCCAGAGCCCGGTCTCCGCGCACGGCTGCCGCATTCCAGGGCGTCGCCCGGATTCCGCGCGGCGAATCGATGCGGGCGCCGTACTTCAGGAGCAGCTTGACTGCACCGGACTGATGAAATTTGATGGCTTTCAGCAGCGCCGTTTCGCCAAGCTTGTCTTCGATTTCGAGTTCCGCTCCGCGTTCCAACAAAATCTCTACCGCATCCGGCGGCAGCTTGTACGTCATGAACAGCATTAACGGAGTCCGGCCGCGTTCGTCTTTCTCGTTCACGTCCAGCTCTCCGGCTGCGGTACGCACGGCGTGTACATTTTTGGTTCTGGCTATTTCCGCCCAATTCGTCATTTTACGGCTCCTTTACAGTTTGCTTCTCGGTAAGTGCTTATCCTACAGTATCCTACGGTCATGCGTTCAGTTCAAGTCAAAATCGTTTCTACCTTGTTTGGGGACAAAAAAACGGGAGTTCCGTATTGCCCGGAAACTCCCGCTTTTCATCCGCAAAGGGCGGTTCGTCAAGTCCATTTCGACAGTTCCATATACATTTCCAGTCGGTCGACCAACTGCAGGCGTTCTCGAAAATATACGCTGTCGACCAGATACCCTTCCAGCACGCTGCTGCCTTTTTCATCGAATTTAAGCAGATAACGCTGCAGCAGAAACCGTCCCAAAGGATCGCCTTCCGGCTCCCAGCGCACATAAATTTCATGTCCCAGGTTGCGGTGTGTGGCACTGAACAAAATAGGTCCGTAAAACCGGTCCATCGTATCGGGGGACGGTTCCAACTCATACAGCATGTTGACGTCGGTTTTCCATCCTCCCGGTATTCGCAGCGGCTGCAGCCTTGGCTTCGCTTCCGCCATGTCTTTCTCCTCCTCGCGCAAACTCGCGATCCGGATCGGAGCCGTGAATTCCGAACGCAAGCCGCAGCAGCGTTTTCCGTTCCAATTTCCGCGTATCCGCCGAAAAGCCGTCATTTTATAATTGCCTGCTTTCTTTTACCCACCGGAAAGACATCCCGAACGGCTAAGCGGCAATTTTCGCGACAAAAAAAGGACGGTTGTCCCAAAAGACTGTTCTGTCTATCCAGAAAAAGAAATGAGCGTATAGGGGCACAAAAAAAGGCCGCTCACAGTGAGCGGCCCGTGTACTACTCGAGTACACTTAGAGTATAGGAGTGGAGAGAAACCATACTGTACGTTTATTATATGTATACGCTTCCAAAATGTCAACGCTTTCTTTTCCTTTTTTGTTCACGCGCTTATGAGCCCTAAAAAAAGATCCGCCGGAACCTGCCGGCGGATCTTCGAACTAAAACCGATACGCTGGACTAGGAAGCGTAAACGTCAAACTCAAGACTGCTCAGGACTTCCCTTGCGCGCTCCATCTGCACTTCGTCGCGGAAAGACAACCGCATCAGCCCCGGCACGTCTTCGCGGCTCTCGATAATTTGCAGATTGCTCAAGTTGACGTCGCGCGAACCGAGTTCGGTCGTGATGCGTCCGATAATGCCCGGATGGTCGGGAACGTCGAGATAAAGATCGTACGTTTTGGCAATCGCGCCTTTGCGCCGTTCCGGCAGTTCGTCGCGGAAATCGCCGGCTTCACGGAAACGGGCCGAAATGCCTTCCCCGTCTTCCCGCTCCAACTGATCGATAAAGCCTTCCACCTGCGCATTCCAGTCGCGTAGAAGCTTTAAAAGGTTGAAGCGGTTGTTCAGCAAAATGTCCCGCCAGACGACAGGGTCACTGGATGCAATTCGGGTGATGTCCCGGAAACCGCCTGCCGCCAGGGTACGGTACAGCGGATTGCTGTCATGGTAACCGCTGATCTGGTTGACGAGCGCCACGGCGATAATATGAGGCAGATGGCTGATCGCGCCGACAATTTCGTCATGCTGCCCAGGTTCCATGCAGATGACTTTCGCACGGGTATAAGCCAGCAGTTCGGACAGCGATTGGATAGGCTCCGGATCGGTATCCGGTTCGGGCGTCAATACGTAATAGGCATTCTCGAACAGCAGCGAAGTTGCGGCCTGCACGCCCGAACGTTCCGAACCGGCCATCGGATGACCGCCGATAAAGCACGTATCCTTCCACTCCAGCTCTCTCGCTTTGGCGGCGATCGAAGCTTTGGTGCTGCCCACATCGGTGACCACACAGCCTTTTTTGAGCGGAAGGGCATGAATTTGTTCCAGATAGGTCTCCAGCAGCCCGACAGGCGTGGAGATAAAAATAAAGTCGGCGTCTTGCACAGCTTCTTCCAGCGACAAGGTGGCGGAGTCGACGACCCCGAGTTCCACGCTCAGATCGGCCAGGTCCTGCCGGTGGGAATAGCCGACGAGCTCGACATCCGGCTTCCCGCGGAAGCACAAAGCCAACGAGCCGCCGATCAGTCCGACGCCGATCACGGCAATTTTCATATAAGGTCAGCCTCGCTTCGTAGGATTCATTGCAGATAGCGCTCGGGTGAGTGTGCGGACAAAGTCCGATGGGCTGCCGCGAAAAGCGTGCCGCCCATCGAAACTCGAAACGGTCCGCTTCCTATACGGCCGCTGTCTGTTCGTTAAGAGCTTCTTCGAACGTCCGGATGAAGATCTCGTTCTCCCGGGGAGAACCGACCGTCACGCGCAGATACGTCGGATGCAGCCTGAATCCCGAACGGGCGATTACGCCTTTGCGCAGCATCCGCTGGAACAGATCCGCGGCGGACTGCTTCGTATCGACCATGATGAAGTTACCGTTGGCCGGGAAATACGACAGTCCCAAACGCTCGAATTCGCCCTGCAGGAACGCGAGGCCTTCGGCATTTTTCGCACGGCACGATTCCACAAACTCTTGGTCGGCCAGTGCCGCTTTGGCGGCAGCCTGGGCAATGCGCGTCGTATTGAACGGCTCGCGTACCTGATTGATCGAGCGGATGACGGAGGCCTGGCCTACGCCGTACCCGATCCGCAGTGCGGCAAGCCCGTAAATTTTCGAGAAGGTGCGCAGAACGACCACGTTGCCGTAGTCGGCCAGCAGTTTCGTGCCGTCCGGGTATTCGCTGTCGGTCACGTATTCGAAATAAGCTTCGTCGAGCACGACCATGACGGAAGAAGGAACGCGATCCAGGAAACTTTTCAGTTCGGTTTCGCTGACGATTGTGCCGGTCGGGTTGTTCGGATTGCAGATCCAGACGATCTTGGTCCGGTCGGTTACGGCCGCAAGCATCGCTTCGAGATCGTGTTTGCCGGCCTGAAGCGGAACTTCGATACTTGTCGCTTTTTCGATATCGGCATTGCTCTTATATACGGAGAAAGTGGCATCGGCCATGATGTTCTCATCGCCTTCCGACAGGAAAGCGCGGGCGATCAGGGCGATAATTTCGTCCGAACCGCATCCGAAAATAATCTGGTCCGAGTTCACGGACAGATGTTCGGCCAAGGCAGCCGTCAATTGGACTGCTCCGCCGTCCGGATACAGATTGAATTTGGTCAATTCCTCTTCGATCGCGGCTTTGACGCGAGGGGAAAATCCATACGGATTTTCGTTCGAAGCCAGTTTGACGACTTCGATGAGACCGTATTCTTTTTGGACTTCTTCGATCGGTTTGCCTGGCTGATAGACCGGAAGATCGACAATATGGGCTTTGGGCTGCATGGATGATTCCCCTACTTTCCTGATTTGGCGTGTTGCAGTGCGACAGTGTCGGGCTGCAACATCGCTCAAAAAGTTAATGACTGCCCCCAAACAGGCCGCATCGGCAGGGCTAGGCGGGTTAACCGCCGCGCCTTGCCGATTGCGCCTGCTCCGGGATCCGTCTTTATACCTTTAATTCTGCCACAAATTTGCGAATTTGCAAGAGCGCATCTTCCCGTTTATCGGCATTCATCAGGTCGGGGATCAACGTTTCGATCGTACGGACGATCGCGCTGCCCACTACCACACCGTCGCAAAGTTCGGAAAACCGCTGTACCTGATCGCGCCCCGAAATGCCGAAACCGACGGCGACAGGCAGATCGGTACGCGATTTTACATCGCGGATAAAAGCATCGACTCCGTCGTGGAACGAAGCCCGTTCGCCGGTTACGCCAAGCGAAGACACGCAGTAGACGAAGCCCCGGCCGCTGCGCAAAATTTTCTCGATCCGCTCGCTCGAAGTGGGAGCCACCAGCGGAATCAGGGCAATATTCACCCGGTCGGCACGCTGCAGCATGTCTTCCGATTCTTCATAAGGCAGATCGGGAATAATCAATCCGCTGATCCCGTTCCGGGCCGCTTCTTCGAAAAAGAGATCCAGCCCCGTCTGCAGGATCGGATTGTAATAGGTAAAAAGGACGAAAGGCATTTTCACGCCCCGCTCCCTCGCACGGCGAGCGACGTCCAGACAGGTGCGTACCGTGATGAGCTGCTCGAGCGCCCGGGCGGAAGCGCGCTGGATGACCGGTCCGTCCGCAAGCGGATCGGAATACGGCACGCCGAGTTCCAGGACATCGGCGCCGGCTTGTTCCAACTGCTCGATAATATCGAGTGTCGTATCGAGATCGGGATCGCCGACCGTCAGAAAAGGAATCAGCGCCGTGCCTCCTGTTTCACCGAGCTTGCGGAACGTTTCTTCGATCAGATTGGGCCGCTTGGCAGCGGCAGCCGGCGAATCGCCGCCTTGCGGCGTTCCCGCGGACAGCCCGCCTTCGGCAGCGGGATTCATCAAGAGGCGTTGGGTCATCGAAAAATTCGGCTTCATTGCGCGTCTCCTCCTTCCTTCTCGTAAGCCATGATCGACTCGACATCTTTGTCGCCGCGTCCCGACAGGCAGATGACCAGAATGCGGTCGGCCCCCATCTCCGGTGCGATCTTGGCGGCATGCGCGACGGCATGCGCCGATTCCAGCGCCGGAATGATGCCTTCCGTGCGGCAGAGCAGTTTGAGCGCCGTAATGGCTTCTTCGTCGGTGATCGGGACATACTTGGCCCGGCCGACATCTTTGAGATAGGAATGTTCCGGTCCCACGCCGGGATAATCCAGGCCGGCCGATATCGAATGCGCCGGCTGTACCTGCCCGTACTCGTCCTGCAGCAGATAGCTCATGGAGCCCTGGAACACGCCTTTGGTGCCGAGGCTCATGGTGGCGGCATGCAGAGGCGTATCAATGCCTTTGCCGGCCGCTTCAACGCCGATAAAGTCGACATCCGCGTCGCCGACGAACGGATAAAACATACCGATCGCGTTGCTGCCGCCGCCGACCGCCGCGACGATCGTGTCCGGCAGGCGTCCTTCGGTCTCGAGGATTTGACGGCGGGTCTCGTCGCCGATCACGCGCTGGAAGTTGCGTACGATCAGTGGATACGGATGGGGGCCTACGGCCGAACCCAGAATATAGAACGTATCCTGAACATGGCTGACCCAATAACGCAGCGCTTCGTTGCCCGCATCCTTGAGCGTCTTCGTGCCCGATACGACAGGAACGACTTCCGCGCCGAGCAGGCGCATGCGGAACACGTTAAGCTGCTGACGGTGCATGTCTTCTTCGCCCATGAACACTTTGCATTCCAGACCGAGCAGCGCCGCTACCGTTGCGGTCGCCACGCCGTGCTGGCCGGCACCCGTTTCGGCGATGACTTTCTTTTTGCCCATACGTACGGCGAGCAATCCTTGTCCAAGCGCGTTGTTGATCTTGTGAGCGCCCGTGTGGTTGAGGTCTTCGCGCTTGAGATACACTTTGGCTCCGCCGAAATGTTCCGTCAGGCGTTTGGCGTAATACAGCGGCGTCTCGCGGCCGGAATACTGCTTGAGCAAATCGTTCAATTCCGCGTTAAAATCGGCGTCCGCCGAAAACTTCAAGTAAGATTCCTCAAGTTCGATCAGCGCGTTCATCAGCGTTTCGGGAACGAAACGTCCTCCGAATTCGCCGTAGCGTCCTTTTGCATCCGGTACTTGTCCGATCATGATAAAACCGCCCTTTCCACGAATAAAGTCATTTTTTGTATATCTTTATGTCCGTCGGTCTCGACGCCGCTTGAGACGTCGATGCCGTCCGGCGCGTAATTTCGTACCAATTCGCCCGCGTTGCTCTCGGTCAAACCGCCGGCCACGAACAACTTCAATCCGCAGGCTTCGGCCGCCTGCTGATACAGCGGAATGATCTCCCAGTTAAACGTGCGTCCCGAACCGCCTCCGTACAGCGGATCATGCGTATCGAGCAGCAGCGCGTCGACCGCGCCGCGATATGATTCGCACATTCTCTCGGCGCGCACCGCATGCCCCTCGTCGGCATCTTCGCCGCCGATCGGGATCGATTTGAATACTTCCCCGCCAAATCGTTCGCGTACTTCCCGGCAAAAATCCGGACTTTCCTGTCCGTGCAGCTGCACCACGTCCAACCGAGCGGCCGCCAGTGTCCGCTTCAATTCGTCCAGGGACGGATTGACGAACACGCCCGCTACCTTGGGGCGCACTCTTTCCGTCGAAGATGTCTTCGGCGCCTTATTTAGCTCGCCGATCAAAACTGCCGCCTCGGCAGGATCAACCCGGCGCCGGCTCGGAGCAAACACAAGACCGATATAATCGACGCCCAGTTCCGCGGCTTTCCGTACAGCTTCCGGCGTACGGATCCCGCATATTTTGATGACGGGCCCTTTATTCGTCCGTTCTTCGCGCTCCTTCATCTCGAAGCTCCGGAATCGGCGGCTTCCGCGTTCGGCTGAACGCTGCTTTCTGCCGTCGGACGTTCGGATGCCCGATGCACCGCTCCCATCACTTCCGCTACCGCTTCGCCAATATCCGGACGGCGCATAAAGGTCTCGCCGATCAATACGCCGCCCGCTCCACTAGAGCCGACATACCGGACGTCTTCGGCCGTACGGATCGCACTCTCGCTGATCAGCAGCGCCTGCTTCGGCATACGGGGTGCAAGATCAGCGGTAACGGACAGGCGGGTCTCGAACGTATGCAGATTCCGGTTGTTTACCCCGATCAATCCGCGGTCGGTCACCTGAAGGACCGCTTCAAGTTCCTCTTCGTTGTGCACTTCGATCAGCGTATCGAGGCCCACAGCTTCGGCCAAAGCTTTCAGTTCCCGCAGACGGTTGACCGGCAGAATCGCCGCGATCAGCAGCACCGCATCGGCGCCGATTAAACGCGCTTCATAGATTTGCGACTCGTCGATCACAAAGTCTTTGCGCAGCAGAGGCAGCTCGACCGATGCGCGAATCTGCGTCAGATAGTCGGTACTGCCCTGGAAATAGTCTTTGTCCGTCAATACGGACAGGCAGTCCGCTCCGGCCGCTTCGTAAGCTTTCGCAAGCTCCACGGGATGAAAGTCTTCCCGGATCAGCCCTTTGGACGGCGAAGCCTTTTTCACTTCGGCGATCAGCGCCATCCCCGGGCGTTTGGGGCTGCGCAGCGCCGTTTCAAAGCCGCGTGTGGACGGCATCCCGGCAATCCGCCGCTCCGCTTCCGCCCTATTCAGCGTTTCGTTCAGCAGTTCGACTTCCCGGCGTTTCGTTTCGACGATTCGATCAAGATACATATCCGCATTCCTCCGTTATCCGTATAAGCTGCTCGAGTTTGTTAAGGGCGAGACCCGAGTCCACGATCTTCGCCGCCATCCGTACGCCTTCCGCCAGATCGGCAGCCGATCCGGCCGTATAGATACAGGCTCCCGCGTTCGCAAGCACGATGTCGCGGCGGGCACCGCGTTCGCCGGAGAGCACGCCGCGTATAATCCGCGCGTTGTCCGCCGCATCTCCGCCGAGAATGTCTTCAAGCGGATAGCGGGAAAGTCCAAGTTCTTCCGGCGCAATGTCATAAGTGCGAACGACTCCGTCCGCAAGTTCCGACACGCGGGTCGGACCGGAAACGCTGATCTCGTCCAGACCGTCGAGACCCGCGACGACCATGGCGCGCCGTGTTCCCAGATTGCCGAGTACGGAGGCGATCTGCGCGGTGCGGTCGGCATCGTAGAGGCCAAGCAGCTGGCGGTCGGCGCCTGCCGGATTGGTCAGTGGGCCGAGCAGGTTGAATACCGTGCGAATGCCCAGTTCCCGGCGCGGCCCGGCCGCATGTTTCATGGAAGGATGATAGGTCTGGGCAAACAGGAAGCAGATGCCGATCCGGTCCAGGCATTCGGCGGCTTGGGTGCCGCTGAGCCCGATATTGACGCCGAGCGCTTCCAGCACATCGGCACTTCCCGCCCGGCCGCTGGCCGAGCGGTTACCGTGTTTGGCGACGCGGACGGAAGCGGAAGCGGCAATCAGCGCGGAAGCGGTCGAGATATTGAACTTGTGGATGCCCGAGCCGCCTGTACCGCACGTATCGAGCAGATCTTCGCGGGAAGCGCCGACCGTCCCGGAGAAGCTGCGCATCGCTTCGGCAAATCCGGTGATCTCCTCGGTCGTCTCGCCTTTCATCCGCAGCGCCAGCAGCAGGCCGCCGATCTGCGCAGGAGTGGCCGCACCGGTCATGATACTTTCCATAGCGGTTCTGGCCTGCTCCCGGGTCAGCGAAGATCCTTCGGAAGCCAGCGCAAGCGCTTCTTTGGCGCCGATAAGCGGTTGGATCGGATAAACGTTATCTGTCGGTTCGGGTGAATGCGAAGTGTACATGAATATCTCTCCTTCGAGGTCGAATAGGTTCGAGCGCCTCGAGACCGTCCTTCGGGAAGCCGTCTTCCGCTGCGGGTGCCGCCGGTCCGACGCCGGAAGCGTCAGAGGATAATCCGGTATGGCGGAGATGATACAAAAAGACCTCCGCTTCGCAGCAGAGGTCTTCGGCTTCGAAAATCTTCATCCGTATGCGGGATAGAAAATTCCGTGCTCCGATGGATTGCATTCGTCGATGTATGGTAAAAAAACCCGTAGCCGTTCGACCCCGAATCGTTCCATACGTAAACTCTGCTCAGCCTGACTCTGCTCTGTCTGGCGGCCTGCGCCGCCTTGGCCCCTGCGGGCCTCACGATTCTCCGCCCCCGCCCGGTAACACTCCTGTTCCCGGCGCGGCAGCGCGAATCCTTAACTTTGTTCCCTACTATACCCGATCGCGAAGCCGATAGCAAGCGCCTCCGCCGTCTTTGCCGATCCCGTTACTTGCGGCCGGCAAGATCCGGACGAAGTACCGTCGCTCCGCGCTGATAGACATGTCCGATCTCCCGCTGGGACTTTTCCGTATTGACCTGAATCATCAAACGGATACAGCGCGGCAGACTGCCTTCGACCGGGATTTCCAGCGCGCACATCAGCGGAACGAAATCCCAGCCCGGCTGACGGCGCACGGCGACCGCCGGAAAAGCGGCATTCAGATCGCCGGTGACCGTAATCCAGATATTGCTGACCATTTCCGGATCGATTCCATTACAGCGAATCATCTCCGCGACCAATTCTTCCGTAGCCGCGTAAATTTCTTCTTTGTCGTTGTGTTCGACCGTTGTCGCTCCGCGAATACCCCGGTTGTAAATGACGATGGTTCCCACTCCTTTTCAGGCTTTTAGGCGTTCTATAACGCTTTGCACCGCTTCCGCTTTCACATCGCCCGCGATTTCGACTCGGCCGACCTCCAGAGGCACGACAAAGATCATCTGGCCTTCCCTGAACTTCTTGTCGCGCTGCATGGCAGCCATCAGTGCGTCGGTATCCATATCGGCCGGCAGCGTCACGGGAAGTTCCAGCGCTTCCAGCATCGCTGTCGTCTCCGCGTACAGTCCCGCCGCGCCGCGTTCTTCGCCAAGCCTTGCCGCGGCGGCCATACCGACGGAGATCGCTTCACCGTGCAAAAATTGTCCGTAGCCCGCGACGGCCTCGATCGCGTGACCGAGCGTATGCCCCAGATTCAATATCGCACGCAAATCGTTCTCCCGCTCGTCGCGCGAGACGATCTGGGCTTTGATGGCGCAGCCTTTTTCCAGGCCGTAAGCCAGCGCTTCGGAATCGAGATCCAACAGACGCGGCGCATGCTCTTGGCACCAGTAAGCGAAATCCCGGTCCCAGATCAGCCCGTGCTTGACCATCTCCGACAATCCCGCGCGCACTTCGCGCGGAGGCAGGGTCCTGAGCGTCTCCACGTCGTACAGCACAAGTTCCGGCTGGTGAAATACGCCGATCATGTTCTTGGCAAGCGGATGGTTGACCGCCACTTTGCCGCCTACGCTGCTGTCGTGCGCGAGAATGGTCGTCGGTACCTGCACGAAACGAATCCCGCGCATATAGGTTGCGGCTACGAAGCCGGCGAGGTCGCCGACTACGCCGCCGCCAAGCGCCAGAATCGCCGAAGAACGGTCCAACCCTTCTTCAATCGCCCGCGTAATAAGCTGGTCGTATGCGGCAAGCGACTTGGAAGATTCGCCGGCCGGAACAACCGCGCTTGCGACGCGGTATCCGCCCGCTGTCAAAACGTCGACCAACTTGTCCAGATATAACGGAGCCACATGATCGTCGGTCACGATCAGCAGCGGACTTTTGCTCGGTACTCCGACCTGTTTCAGATACTCGGCCGCTTGATCCAGCAGCCCTTCGCCGATCACGATCGGATACGAGCGCTCGCCCAGCTCGACCGTCAGCGTCTTTGGCGTCCCCGCCATCTTAGTAGTTCTCCAGCTGACGCTTGTAATTTTCGTAGTTCGCTTTGATTTCCTCCATCGAATCGCCGCCGAATTTTTCGAGGAACGCTTTGGCGACTTCCCAGGCGACGACGCTCTCCATCACGACGCTCGCTGCCGGAACGGCGCAGGCGTCGGAACGCTCCACCTGGGCATTGAACGCTTCCTTGGTGTCGATATCGACACTGCGCAGCGGCTTGTAGAGCGTCGGGATCGGCTTCATGACGCCGCGTACGACGATTGGCATCCCGTTCGTAATCCCGCCTTCGAAACCGCCCAGACGATTGGAAGCCCGCGTATAACCGGTTTCTTCCGTGTACAGAATCTCGTCGTGCACCTGCGAGCCCCGCAGTTCTCCCGCTTCGAAGCCGATGCCGATTTCGACGCCTTTGAAGGCATTGATCGACATAACGGCTTGGGCGATACGCGCGTCGAGCTTGCGGTCGTACTGCACGTAACTGCCGAGACCGACTGGCAGGCCTTCGACGATACATTCGACTACGCCGCCGACCGAATCGCCTTCTTTTTTGATCAGGTCGATGTAGGCTTCCATCTTCTTCTCGGTTTCTTCGTCGGCGACACGTACGGAAGACGCTTCCGTGCGGGCAACGAGTTCATCGAGCGGCAGATTGTTGGCCGGAGCGACGATCTCGCCGATTCGCAGCACTTGTCCGCCGATACGGATACCGAACACTTCGAGCAGTTGGCGGGCCAGCGCGCCGACGGCGACGCGGACAGCCGTCTCGCGGGCACTCGAACGTTCCAGGACGTTGCGCAGGTCTTTGAGGTCGTATTTTAGCCCGCCGTTAAGATCGGCATGGCCCGGACGCGGACGGTGCACGCGGCGTTTCTCTTCGTCCGTGCCTTCCATCGGCTCGACGTTCATGATCTTGGTCCAGTGCTTCCAGTCGTTGTTGGCGACGACCAGAGCGATCGGCGCTCCCGTCGTTTGTCCATGGCGAACGCCGCCTACGATATCCGCTTGATCCTGCTCGATCTGCATACGGCGGCCTCGGCCGTACCCTTTTTGCCTGCGCAGCAGTTGAAAGTTCAAAGCCTCGAAATCGATCCGCAGATTGCTCGGCATTCCTTCAACGATCGCGGTCAGCTGCGGTCCGTGGGTCTCCCCGGCGGTCAAGTAACGTAAACTCATAACGCGTTCCCCCTTTAAACTTTTAAACTGTAAACGGCTAAAATCCGTAAATGTCTTCGCCCATTATACCATCTGTCCGCAGCTTGTCCAAGAGCCTTTACATTTTGCGTAAGATCGGCGAATTACATGCAAAAAAGCCGCCATTTCCGCCCCGAGGCGGAGTATGACGACTTTTTCGGCTTTTGTGCGAACGGGAACCCGTTTAGATTTTCTTGTAGAAAAACGTGTCGCATGGCTCCAGTCCGTACTGTCCGGGCGAGAAGATCTGTTCCGTACTGCCTACGAACAGCACGCCGCCTTTGCGCAGGCTGGACGCGAACTTGTGATAGAGAGTCGATTTCGCTTCTTCCGTGAAATAAATCATGACGTTGCGGCAGACGATCAGATCGTAGCCGTCGTCGAATTTGTCGGTCAGCAGATTCAGCTTTTGGAAATTGACGGCCCGCTTAAGCTTGTCGTCGACTTTGTATATCAAACCGTCGGCTTTGAAATACTTTTCCGCGACTTTCGAAGGCACATCCTTGAGCGAGCGCTCCAGGTACTGTCCTTGTTTCGCTTTGGCAAGCGCGCCTTCGTCCAGATCCGCAGCAACCAGCTTGGAATCGCCCAGAATGCCGTGTCCGTCGAGAATCATCGCCAGCGTGTAAGGCTCTTCGCCTGTCGAACACGCCGCGCTCCATACTTTCAGCCCTTTTTTGCCGCCTGTGCGCAGTTCCGGAATAATCGTATCGCGCAGCACTTCCCAGCGGTTCGGGTTGCGCCAGAATTCCGATACGTTGATCGTCATCCGGTCGAGGAATTCGAAGAACAGGGTTTTGTCCTTTTTCATCGCTTCAAAAAACTGGGCAAACGTGTCATAGCCGTGCTTGCTGCGCAGCGTGGTCAAACGACGCTTCATCTGCGCTTCCTTATATTGGGACAAGTCGATTCCTGTGCTCGCATTTACGTTTTTAATAAACCCGCTGTAGTCCGGGTCGCTTCCCGGGGCAGATACTTCTTCGCGCCCCGCGCCGCTTCTGATCAGATCCATCGCGCCACCGCCTTGTCGTAATCATGCTGTTCCGCTTCAGTGAAAAAGTTGGCGATTTCCCGTTTGGCGCTTTCCGTTCCGTCCGATCCGTGAATCAGGTTAAACGGCGTGTGTGCCGCAAAATCCCCTCGAATCGTCCCCGGCAGCGCTTCCGTGACTTTGGTCTTGCCCATCAGGATCCGGGACAGCGCGATGACATCGTCGCCTTCCCATACCATGGCGAATACCGGACCGGACGTAATGAATTCCACCAGATCCCCGAAGAACGGTTTGCCCTCGTGCTCGGCATAATGACGCTTGGCCTGTTCTTCCGAGATCTGCATGAATTTCCCCGCAACCAGCTTGAATCCTTTGTCTTCGAATCGGCTGACGATCCGTCCGACCAGTCCGCGTTGTACTCCATCGGGTTTAACCATCATAAAAGTGCGTTCCATCGCAATCTCCCACTTTCGGCATATGATTTATTATCGGCTGAGACGCTTGCTTTTTATAGAGTTAAACGAGTTAATGCAATAATCCTGCATCATCTTGCGAAAAAAGGGAGATTCCTCGGAATCTCCCTTTTTTGCCGCGGTATTTGCTTGGCGTTCAATAGGTTCGTCTGGACACAAAATTCGCGATATCGCGCAGATGGCGGCGTGCCCGGATATCGGGCAGGCGGCCCAGCGCGTCCAGCGCTTTTTGCGTATACCGGTCAGCCAGTTCTTCCGCACGCGCGATTCCTCCGCTGCTGCGGATCATCGTTACGGCGGCGGTAACGTCCGTATGTCCGTTTGCCGCATGGATACGGACGATTTCCTCCAGCAGCGGAGCGCGCAGCCGTTCTTCCTGCAGCGCATACAGCACCGGAATCGTGATATTGCCTTGGCGAATATCGCTGCCCGGCGGTTTGCCGATCTGCTTCTCCGTTCCGCACAGATCCAGCAGATCGTCGCGAATCTGGAACGCCATCCCTACATTGTAGCCGTAGTTGTACAGTTCGTGCGCTTCTTTCTCCGAAGCTCCGGCGGCCAGCGCGCCGAGCTGGCAGCTGACTGCGATCAACAGCGCCGTTTTGCGGCGGATCCGCAGCAGATAACGGCGAATACTTTGGTTTGAATTGAAAAAGTCGCGGATTTGCTCCATCTCGCCGATCGACATTTCAACCATCGCTTTGGCTAATACCCGGTGAATCCGCGGATCTTCCAACCCTGCGACCATCTCCAGCGCCTTGGCATAAATGTAATCACCCGTGTACATGGCGATCCGGTTATCCCATTTGGCTTTGACGGTCAGTTGGCCCCGCCGCGTCTGCGCGTTGTCGATCACATCGTCATGGACCAGCGACGCCATATGAATCAGTTCCAGCGGCACGGCAATAAGCTGCAGCCGTTCGAGCTCGTACGTGCCGAATTTGCCGCCCAGCAGGACAAAAGCCGGGCGCAGGCGTTTGCCGCCGGCTTTCAGCAGATGCATCGCCGCTTCGCCCAGTGCTTCGCTTTCGACTTCAATGCAGGCATAAAGCGAACGTTCGACGGCGTCCATATCTTTTTTTAACGTTCCGAAGATCTCCATTCGTTTCATTCGTTCACCCATATCCGCGTTTTGTCGGTCCAAATTTGAATTTGCGCTTCCTGCGGCAGCAGTCCCATCTCCCGGGCATGGCGGAAGTAAAGGTTCAGTCCGTCCAGGCGCTCCGGAGTCAAGTCGTAACGAAGATTCTCGAAGTACCCCTGCCAGTAACGAAGGTGCCCGCCCAGCTCGGCCTGCGCTTTTGCCGCAACCGGCGTCAGATCGTCGAGACTTCTGTTCTTGCTTGCGGCCAAAGCCGCGGCCAGTTCGCCGATCCGGTCCGGATAACGTTCCGCCGCCTGCTTCGAAACCGCCCAGACCGCAAAAGTCATACTGAGACCCGTCCAGCTTTTCCATTCCGCGCCGAGGTCGGTCACCGTATACTCCGTATTCGCCCAGTCGGCCCGGATGGCATGATCGCCGATCAACAGCGCCGCATCCGCATGTTCCAGCATGTCTTCGAGATGGGGCTCGCAGGTGACGTACTCCGGCTTTGCGCCGTATGCTTTTTCCGCAATAATCTTCAGCAGATTGACGGAAGTCGCCGACGTATTGGTTAATGCGATCCGGCCCTGAACCGCTTCGGCAAACGGTTTTTTGGAAAAGCAGAGAATCGACCGGACCGGTCCGTCCGCACTCACCGACAAATCCGGGAGCAGCAGGAAACGGTCCGCCGCCATGGCGTAAGCAAACGAAGAGACCGGACTCATATCCAGCTCCCCTTCCAGCAGCAGACGATTCAAGGCAGCCGGCAGTTCCGTCCGGCTCTCAGCCGGAAAATCGAGCGCGGAAGGATCGAAGTAGTGATAGACCGGCCAAACGTTGGTGTAGAGGATGCGTCCCAGACGCAGCGTATCGCTCTCCTTCACGTTTCCTCCCCCCATCTTTTAAACAAGTTGTGTCCGATTCCAACACTGTCCAGCACTTTTCCGACCAGAAAGTCCACGGCTTCTTCCAGTGTCCGGGGACGGTGGTAAAAAGCGGGCATGGCCGGGACCATCTTGACGCCCAGGCGGGACAGTTTCAGCATATTTTCCAAATGGATCGCATGCAGCGGCGTTTCTCTTGGGACAAGCACAAGCGGGCGACCTTCCTTGACCATCACATCGGCCGCGCGCGTCATCAGATTGTCCGACGTTCCGTGCGCGATCGAAGAGAGGGTTCCCATCGAACACGGGGCGACGATCATCCCCTCGGCCCGAAAAGAACCGCTGGCGATCGACGCCCCGATATCCGCTACCGGATGATAGACCAACCGGCCCGGACGACCGCCCAAACGGCGCTCCAGCTCTTCTTCGCGTTTGGACGCGTCGAAATCCATTTCTTCCTTCAATACGCGCCAGCCGGCATTGGAAACGACCAGATGCACCGAAAAACCGTTATCCAGCAGTTCTTCCGCCAATCGGATGCCGTAAACGCTGCCGCTGGCCCCGGTGATGCCCAATACCCAGTGCCTGCCGGCGCCTGCGAGTTCGTTTACCAAAATTTCACCACCAAATCGATCAGAGTGAACACGAAAACGATACTGCTAAGCCAGCTGTTCATCGTGAAAAAAGCGGTCTGTACACGGCTGAGATCATTCGGCTTCACAATGCGGTGCTGATAGAACAGAATCGAGCAGGCGATCACGACGCCCGCCACGTACCACCAGCCGAGCGGAGAGATCACGGCCAGAAGAATAAGCCCCGCGGCTGTTACCGCGTGGAATCCCTGCGCAATCTTCAATGCTTTTTCCAGACCGAAACGGCTCGGAATAGAGTAGATGCCTTCGCGGCGGTCGAAGTCGATATCGTCGCAGGCATAGATCACATCGAAGCCGGCTGTCCAAAAAGCGATCGCGATATAAAAGACAAGCGACGACCAGCTGAAGCTGTCGGTTACCGCCGCCCATCCGCCCAGCGGGGCAAGTGCGATCGTGGCGCCCAGCACCAGATGGCAGAGCCATGTAAAGCGCTTCGTATACGAGTACGCGACGATCAGCACGAGAGCGACCGGGAACAAAGTCAAAGCAAAACGGGACAATTCGAACGTCGCCCACAGGAACAAGCCAAGGAATACGGCAACGAAAATAATCACTTCGCTCGTCTTCAACAGTCCGGCCGGAATCGCGCGCTTTTCCGTACGCGGATTCTTGGCATCGATATAACGGTCGATCAGGCGGTTCAGCCCCATCGCCGCGCTTCTGGCTCCGACCATCGCCAGCAGAATCCAGCCCGCCTGTGCCCAGGAAGGCAGATGTCCGTTAATGACCACGGAGCCAAGCAGCATTCCCATAAACGCGAAAGGGAGTGCAAACAAAGTATGTTCAATCTTGATCATTTCCAAAAAAACACGGATTTTCCCGAACATTCTATTTCTCCTTAATTCCGATATGCAGCGCGGCTACTCCGCCGGTCAGCGGATAATCTTCCACCTGCTGCAGGCCAACCTCGCGGAAAATGTTCGCCAGTTCTTTGCGGCCGGGAAACGGCTTCAACGACTCGGGCAGCCATTTGTACTGCTCGTAGCTTTTGGCGAACACTTTTCCGAATAACGGAAGCACCCGATCGAAGTAAAAATAATACATGCCTTTGAACGGCTGTGCAGTGGGTTTGGATACTTCCAGACAGACCACCATGCCTCCGGGCTTGACGACACGCTGCATTTCTTTGAGCACCTGCACCAGATCCGGCACATTTCGCAGACCGAAACCGATCGTTGCGTAATCGAACGAATTGTCGGCGAACGGCAGCTGCATCGCATTGCCCTGGATCAGCGAGATTTGACTGCCGTGCGGCATGCGGGCCAATTTGGTACGTCCTACATCAAGCATGGCAGCGCTGAAGTCCAGCCCGGTAATCGCCCCGCTTTTGCTTGTCTCGGCCAGGCTGATGGTCCAGTCGCAGGTTCCGCAGCATAAGTCGATCGCGCTTTGGCCTTCCGACATGGCCATTTTGCGCATGGCGAATTTACGCCAGGACTTGTGGCGGTTGAAGCTGATAATATTGTTCATCCGATCGTATTTCGGCGCAATTTGCTGAAAAACGTCATGGACGAACTCTTCTTTCGGTTTCGGCGAATCCGCCATTATCCGTTCACCTCGCCTTTTATTTCGGCCGCATTACGAAACCGTGCGGCAAGAGGAAGCAGCGCTTCGCGGTTCACTTCGCCCGGCAGCGCCTTGATTTCCGAGTCCAAACGTTCCGTGAACTCCAGCAGCAGGGCAGCCAGCGTCTCGCGAGACTCACTTGTGCCCTGGACTTCGAGATCCCGCCGGAACGTCGATCCTGCGCTGCCCGGTTCGGCTGCCGCAAGTTCGTCTACCGCCGCTTCGCACAGGCCGACGAGAGGCAGAAGAGTCCGCCAGTAAGGCAGCAGCGGACCGTCAAGCAGCACATCGAAGCCCTCAAACAGGCGTGCCTTGATCGCGGCCGCCTCGTCCAGATATTCGCGAAGTTCCGGTGCCTGTCCGCTTTGAATGCGCAGGTAAAGCTCCATTTTGCTGCGATTGACGTCTGCAATAGCCCGGCTCAATTCGGCGATCATGCCAATTTCTCCGGCGGCGGCCAACAGCTGGTAAAAGCGGCTGCTGTAGTAATCGCCCGCCAGCACTTTGAGCTGCCGCGAGCGCATCGCTTCTTCTTCTTCGCTGTCGTCTCCCGGCTCGACACGGTCGTGAATATCGAGCCCGTTCTGAAGCAGCGCGGTTACGGTGCCGTAGACTTCGCTTTTTGCGGCCAAGTCGGAAGCTTCGAGGAAAGTATGCAGCAGGCGAAGCCGCGCATCCGGCAGCGCCGGAACGTCCGTATGCTTCCGGATCATGTCATACCCGGTGTATTTTTCGGTTTTTTCCGGTACGCAGTAGGGTTTCATCTCATAGCCTCCGACTTTTACAACGTTCAACGCTATTTTTGTCACAATCTTTTCTATTATAACATACGCCTTTTCAAACGACTAACGCAAACACTCAGGTTTCCGTTTCGATATTTCCGTGTTTGGTGAATACCGTAGCTCTGCCGCGAACCTTGATCGCCGACGTGTGATCGGTAAACTGCGCGATCAGCACTTCGCCTTTGTCCAGCTTCTCCGTATGATGAAACCGGGTATCTTGGCCGCGCGTCAATCCGATCACATGCACACCGTTTTCATGGGCTTTGATGACGATATAATCCGCTTTTTCCGAATGTTCCACAATTGTTCCCCCTTTTTTTCGTTCTTTGGTACAGTCTATTTATGATGGCAAATGCCGGCCTGTATTGTCAACCGCCCAGCCGGGATGAAAAAGAAAAAAGCCGTGAATATGTATTCACGGCTTCTTTCCGATCTCCCAAACCTGGGCCGGGCGATGCAAAATCTTCAATCCCTGGGGATTATGTAGATTTTATTTAATTCCGTCTTTCAGGGCTTTGCCCGGTTTGAAAGCAGGAATCTTGCTTGCCGGGATTTCGATCTCTTCGCCGGTTTGCGGGTTGCGTCCTTTACGGGCGGAACGTTCGCGAATCTCGAAGTTTCCGAATCCGACGAGTTGTACTTTCTCGCCGTTTTGCAGAGCGGCAGCAATGGCTTCGAAAACGGAGTCAACCGCTTTGGTTGCTTCTTTCTTGCCAAGCTCCGAAGCTTCTGCTACGTGGCTGATCAGATCAGATTTGTTCATGCGTTTCACCTCCTGTTACAGTCATACCCGGCACTCGTCCGAGTGCCCGCCGAAAAGGCGTATTTGGTCTTTCCGATAAGCCTGATCACGAACCGCCGAGCGGTGTAAGGCCGGAATTCTCAAACTGCCAGAACTTGCGTTCTGTAGGCAACATCCATATAGTAATACACCGGCCTTATAATTTCAAGCGTTTCGTAAGTCTCAGGCGACATTTAACCAAGCAGGCTTTGCCTACTCACCGCCAAAAGTCATCCTCTTCCCGCTGTTTTTCCAACTGCAGGCGGACTGCCCGCTTGAGCGGATCTTCGGGTGTCTCAACCGAAATTTCCCCGCACACTTTGGCTTGGCAGGCGAGGCGAACCCCATGATCCAAAGCTGCCCCCAGTTTTCGGCGTTCCGCTTCGGCGGGCGGCAGAACGCCGCCGCTTCCGGGTTCGAGCGTCACTTTGCACATCAGACAGCCCATCTTGCCTTCGCAGCGAACCGGGATATGCACGCCGGCCGTACGGGCCGCCGCAAGCAGGGACGTCCCCGAACGCACCCGGGCACTTTTGCCTTCCGGGGTAAACGATACGGTATATCGCTCTGTCGACATGTTAACGCCTCCTCTCGAAAAGGCGCTTCCTGTATAGGAGGCGCCGGCCGATTTGTATCGTTCAAATCTTTGGATCAGGTATGCCACTGCTCCCAGGTTTCCTGGGAGATCATTTCCATTTCGGTTTTGGGGCCGCGGCCCATCAAGGCTTCGACAGCGGTCTTCGGATCGAGTCCGTCAAACAGCACCCGGTACAGCTGCTCGGCAATCGGCATCTGTACCTTGTATTTCTGCGAGATAAAGTGCGCCGCTTCCGTCGTCCGAATTCCTTCGACTACCATCCCCATGGAGTCCAGCACTTCCTGGAGAGGTTTGCCCTGGCCCAGCATGTATCCCGCCCGCCAATTCCGGCTGTGCTTGCTGGTTGCGGTTACGACCAGATCGCCTACCCCGGCAAGTCCCGAGAACGTCAGGGGATTGGCTCCCATTTCCGTACCGATTCTTGTAATCTCCGCCAGACCGCGCGTCAACAAGGCCGCTTTGGCGTTGTCGCCGTTCTGCAAACCGTCCGACATCCCGGCTCCGAGCGCAATGATGTTTTTGAGCGCTCCCGCAAGTTCGGCTCCAAGCACATCGCGGTTGGTATACACGCGGAAATACGCATTCATCAGCAGATTCTGCGCACGCTGCGCCGCTTCTTCGTTGGCGGAAGCGACCACGATCGTGGTCGGAAGCCGGCGGGCCACTTCTTCGGCATGGCTCGGACCGCAAATTACGCCGATATGCGATTCTTCGCAGCCCAGTTCTTCCGCAATGACCGTAGACATCCGTTTCAGCGTCCCGGTTTCCATGCCTTTGGTTGCATGTACACAGAGCATCTTCTCATTCCAGTAAGGTTTGAGGGCCCGGGCCACTTCCCGCATCGCTTTGGAAGGAGCCGCAATAACAACCGCTTCCGCCTCATGAAGCGCTTCTTGCATATCGGCGGTAGCCCGGATTCCTGTCGGGATAGGAACCCCGGGCAGAAAACGCGAATTTTCCCGCTGTTCATTGATTTCTCTGACATGCTCTTCGCTGCGTGCCCACAGCCGCACATCATGGCCGTTGTCGGCCAGTACCATCGCCAAGGCCGTCCCCCAGCTCCCCGCTACCAATACGCACACTTTTTTAGCCAAGGCTGTGCTCCTTCCCGCCGGACTTCGAGCCCAGCTTGTTCTCTGTTCCGTTTTTCAGCTTCACGAGGTTGCCCCGGTGCCGCCAGACGGCGAGAGCCCAGATGACTACACTGACCACCAGTACGGCGGTTCCGTAGTCATGCCAGCCTGCCGCATCGTAAACAAGAAGAAATACCGGTGTCAGCGTGACAAACAGCAGCGAGCCCAGAGACACGTAGCGGGTGAAAACGATCGCCAGAATGCCGATGATACCGGCAGACAAAGCAGGCAGGAAACAAAGGGTTGCCAGCATGCCGATCGTTGTCGCTATCCCTTTGCCGCCTTTGAAATGGAAATAAAGCGGCCAGTTATGCCCGATTACCGCAGCCAGTCCGGCAAGAGCCGGCGCCCACTCCATGTCCGGCGCGAGCCAGCGGCCCAGCCATACGGCAAGAATACCTTTGCAGATATCGAGCACAAGAACGAGCACAGCCGGTCCTTTGCCCAACACCCGAAGCGTGTTGGTCGCCCCGGCATTGCCGCTTCCGTGGTTGCGGATATCGATCCCTTTCAACAACTTGGCAAATAGTACGCTGAAACTGACCGAGCCGAGCAGATAGGCGGCCGCGATCGCGATTATCGATAATATCATGATTCGCTCTCCTTCGCGCAACGGAACTTGTATACGGATACGTTCTCTTACTTCTTAGTCTTTATCTTCGGATTTGCGTCTGGTAAAGATACGGATCGGCGTTCCTTCGAAGTCGAAAGCCGCCCGGATCTTGTTTTCCAGGTAGCGCTCGTAAGAGAAGTGCATCAGTTCCGGCGCATTGACGAACACGACGATCGTCGGAGGCTTGACCGCGACCTGCGTCGCATAGTTGATACGCATACGGCGTCCTTTGTCGGTCGGCGGAGGATTGATTGCCACCGCATCGGAGATCACATCATTCAGAAGACCCGTCGGAATCCGGCGGGAATGCTGCTCGGCGACCAGATTTACGGCAGGAAGCAGTTTCTGAACCCGCTGTCCGGTCAGAGCCGACAGGAAAACGACCGGCGCATAAGTCATGAACAGGAAATGATCGCGGATACTTTTTTCGAAATGCTGCATCGTTTTGTCGTCTTTTTCTACAGCATCCCATTTGTTGACCACGAATACCGAGGCTTTGCCGGCTTCCAGCGCGTAACCCGCAATATGCTTATCCTGCTCGATGATGCCTTCTTCGCCGTTGATCACCACGGCTACCACATCGGCGCGTTCGATCGCCCGCATGGCACGCATGACACTGTACTTTTCCAGGTTCTCGTACACTTTGCCGCGTTTGCGCATGCCGGCCGTATCGATCAGCACGTAGCGCTGCCCGTCGCGTTCGAATTCGGTGTCGATCGCATCGCGCGTCGTTCCCGCCACATCGCTGACAATTACGCGCTGCTCGCCAAGCAGGGCATTGACCAACGAAGATTTGCCGACATTCGGACGTCCGATCAGCGCGACCCGGATCACGTCATCTTCATAAGCGTCGTCTTCCGTATCCGGCAGTTTCTCCACAATCACATCCAGCAGATCGCCGACGCCGCTGCCGTGGGCACCCGAAACGCCGATCGGATCGCCGAGACCCAAATTGTAAAATTCGTAGGTGTCATCCATGCGCGTCATATTGTCGACTTTATTGACTGCGAGAATAATCGGTTTCTTGGAGCGGTACAGCATTTCCGCCACTTCCGAATCCGACTGGGTCAGGCCCGCTTTCGCGTCGCACATCAGGACAATCACGTCCGCTTCTTCGATTGCCAGTTCCGCCTGCGCTTTGATCGATTTGAGGATCTGCTCGTCATTGAGCTCAATCCCTCCGGTATCGATAATACTGAAAGATCTGCCGTTCCATTCGCCGACTCCATAGATCCGGTCGCGCGTGACGCCCGGTTTATCTTCGACGATAGACAGTCTGTCGCCGATGATACGATTGAAGATCGTCGATTTGCCCACGTTCGGGCGCCCTACGATCGCGACTACCGCTCTTGCCATTTGATCATTCCTCTCTGTCAGCTTCAGCTGAAAAAAATTCCCTTTACGCGACAAGAAACGGACAAACCGTTCCATCCTGGATCGGCCCCCGTTTCCCGTCGGCATATAAAACGCGATCAAGTCTTTTGACCGAATCCCGTTTGTGGTTGCAGTCGAAGAACACAGCCTATTTCACAGCCGATTCATCCCGATATTGCAGAAACGGCGAACCCGCAGCGGGTCCGCCGTTTGCTCGTAGCTATGCTTCGGGTACGATTATTCTTCCGATTGACCCAATTTTTCTTTGAGTGCAGCCAGGTCGAAACGTTCGCCCAGCGAAACGTTCATTCCTTGGTTGCTCAACGAAACGTTAGGGTTGTCGATTTTCTCAACGCGAGGGCCTTTGTCGCGGCCTCTGCTCGATCCCGATCTTTCCGGTCTGTCGGATCTCTCCGGTCTTTCCGAACGAGCTTCGCCGGCAGGCGCTTCTTCGGTTTCTTTGATGCTCAGGCTGATGCGTTTTTCGGAAGGGTTTACGTCCAGAACTTTCACTTGAACCGTTTGTCCTTCTTCCAGAACTTCCTGAGGCGTACCGATGTGCTTGTGGGAAATTTGCGAGATGTGAACCAGGCCTTCTACGCCAGGAGCGATTTCAACGAAAGCGCCGAAAGGCACGAGACGTTTAACTTCGCCGCTGATGATTTCGCCTTGGCTGAACTTCTCGGAAGCCGTTTCCCAAGGACCCGGAGTCGCCGCTTTGATGCTCAGGCTGATTTTGCCTTTTTCCGGATCGACTTTGAGAACTTTCACCTTAACGGTTTCGCCCTCGGATACCGCGTCCGATGGTTTTCCGACGTGATGCCAAGCCATTTCGGAAACGTGCACCAGACCGTCGACGCCGCCTACGTCTACGAATGCGCCGAACTGCGTCAAACGCTGAACTTTGCCTTCGATGACTTGGCCTTCTTGAAGTTCAGCCATCACTTTGTGCTTGTTGGCTTCGAATTCTTGTTCAAGAACGTCTTTTGCGGACAGGATAACTTTGTTGTTTTCGCGGTCAAGTTCTTTGACGCGAACACGGATAGTGCGGCCTTTGTAGTCGCTGAAATCTTCTACGAAATGACGCTCAACCATCGAAGCCGGGATGAAAGCGCGTACGCCGCTTACGTCCGTCACGATTCCGCCTTTTACGACGTCCGTGATTTTAACTTCGAAGATCTCTTTGCTCGCGAATTTCGCGTCGAGTTCTTCCCATGCTTTTGCGCCTTGGATCGCTTTTTTCGACAGAACCATTTGCTCTTTGTTGTCGTTCAGGCTGACAACTTTGGCAACGACTTCTTGGCCGATTTCGGCGCCTTCTTCAAGCTCGCTTGTCGCGATTACGCCGTCGTATTTATAACCGATGCTGACATACGCTTGGTCATCGTCCAATTTCACGATAGTACCGGTAACCGTGTCGCCTTTTTTGACGCTGACAACCTGTTCCAGCTGGTCCTGCGTAGCCGTTTCTTCGTTTACTTCCTGGTTTACTGCTTCTTCATTTTGATTTCTTGTCTCTTCCGACATGTTAAATACCCTCCTCGATTCAAAACCCTCATATTTAAACCCGCGTGCGCAGAGTTCAAAACAATACTGCTTCGGCCGACGCCGCTTCAACCCAATTGGGCAATTTCGCGTTCGGCCAGGTGCGCGATCGCATCGGCCACCTCGTCGATGGTCATATGCGTCGTATCGAGCACCGTGGCATCATCCGCACATACAAGCGGCGACACCTCGCGGCTGCGGTCAAGACTGTCCCGTTCCGCAATCTCGCGTTCAAGCTGTTCCAGCGTAATGGTCTCGCCCGACTGCGGAAGTTCCCGGAATCTTCGGCGAGCGCGTTCTTCGACCGTAGCGGTCATAAAAATCTTGACCTCGGCATCAGGCAGCACGGTCGTTCCGATATCGCGTCCATCCATGACGACGCCTTTGCGTAAAGCCATTTGCCGCTGTGCAGAAGATAACTTCGCACGCAGCCCCTCGATTTGCGCATATCGGGAAACCGTCCGGCTGACCGCAAGCGAACGTATCTCGTCCGTCACGTCGACCCCGGAAAGCCGTACTCGCTGACCGTCTTCTCCGGGCACCAGCTCGACTTCAAGGGCTGCCATGCGTTCAAGAACCGCTGTCTCATTCTCCGCATCGATCGCCTGGTTGAGCATATCCCAAGTTACGGCCCGATACATGGCACCGGTATCCACATAAACATAGGACAGCTGTCTGGCTACTTTGCGTGCGACCGTACTTTTACCCGCTCCCGCAGGCCCGTCGATCGCAATGTTGATTCTGAACTCCCGTTCCCCGTTCAAGCTGGACAAGGGGACACTCCTCCTCGAAACCGCCGCCCGCCATGGTTCTGTCGGGCAGGCTTCTCAATCAATAAAAAAGCAGGCTGTGCCTGCGACAATAAAATTATAGCATAACGATCTTTAATTTGCAAAACGTGTACGCATGAAAACAAAAAACGCCCCTGCCTGCGAACTACGGACGCCGCCGGTGTCCGAAGCGTTCAGCGGTTCCGGAAATCCAGCTGGCGTTCGAAGCAGTAGCGGATGACTTTCTGCCGTTCCGTATCGACCATCCGGGTAAACTGTACGCTGATCGTGTTGCGTCCCGTTCCCGGTTCTTTCACGCGCGTCACTTCCCCGCCGAACGAAACATGGTCGACATTCCCGCTTTTGTAAGCCAAAAGAATCCAGCCGTCCACCTGCTGATTCATTTGGATCGAATGATCGAGCGTGTCGGTAAAAGACAGTCCTCCCCCGCTCAAATCGGACGTCATGGCGGTAAAATGAAAATCCGGCGCCTGTACGGCGATCTCCACCTGTGCGGGAACCCGCAAATAATGGCGCCGCTGCACTTTCGAAATATCTTCCGGCATCGGCTTGCTGATTCGCATAAGAGGAACCGAGTCGTCCTGATACCCGAGAACATGCGCCGTGAAATAATACTTCACTCCGTCTTCCGTCATATGATAAACCGAAAGTTCTTCGCCCAGGCGAAGACGGCTCATCCGGCCGCCGCGGATCGGAAGCTCGGTCAGCAGCGAATTTTCCTCGATTTCGGAAATTCTCGATCGGTGTTCGTTTTCGGGTGTCGCTTCCATGGATACGGGCTGCATAAACAGCATGTCGTTGGTTTTCGGATACATTTTTGATCGCCCGCCTTCATTATACTGGTACTCGGCGCCTGTCCGCTTCTGCGTGCTCCGTATCCGGATTTCGCTCGGGGCCATCGCCTTTCCCAGTATACCATGGAAGAATATTCACGTAAGCCCAAACTCCCTAAAAAGCGCAAAGAAAGCCCGGAATTCCGATTCCGTACCGCCGCTCCAATCAAGCGAACCGGTTCTTTGGACTCAGGATTCTAGGCTTCTTTTTTTTTCGACAAGGATGCCGTTTTGGCGGGGGCATCGGAGGATGCGCCGCCCGGCGGTTCTTCTTTTTTCAGAAAACGGAACGGGGAGCGGTTGTTCGCTTTGACCACTTTGTCCATGCCGCCGTACCACATCAATACCATGAAAGGTACGATGTACCATAACCAGTAGTGACCCGACAGATTCAGAATAAGATCGTAGAACCCGTGCCAGATCAGCGGCATCAGGAAAGACAGGACCAGGAACTTTCTTCTTTGCGACAGAGGCGCGAATTTGGCCCGTCCCATATAATAGCCCATCACCACGCCGAACATCGCATGGCCGGATACGGGCAGCAGCCCCCGCAGCAGCAGCGACCCGAACGAAGCTTTGAGCGTGAAGGCGTAAAGGACGTTCTCGAGCGTGGCAAATCCGAGCGATACCGCGACCGCATACAGAATTCCGTCATACGGTTCGTCGAATTCGGTATGGTTGTAGATGAATTGGAACAGGACGTACCATTTGAAAAGTTCTTCCACGGCGGAAGAGATGCCAAACGCAAACAGGTACGGATTGTCGCCGAATCCCCGCAGCAGCCCTTGTTGGACAATCGTAATCGGCAGAACCACCAAAAAACCGAGCAGAAACATGCGCATGACCATATGCAGCGGTTCGGCATCATATTTGTCTTTTAAATAAAAATAGAACAGCAGGGCTATGCCCGGCGTAATGGCCGCGACCAGGACGGTTAAAAAGAGCATCGTGTCCCCCTTCCTCGCCCGCTTGCGGCGAAAATCCCGGCTTCTTCCGGGAGCTCGAACGAAAACGGCCGCCCCGAACGGTCGGGACGGCGGCGTTTCCCACGGACATCAGGCCCGACGGTCGAAATGCGTGCAGATCTGGGCAATCGCCCGGTCGGCCATGACGGTCTTGCCGTACTCCTGGAGTACGGAGGTAGTGATCGTCGAGGAAGTGCCGAACTCGGCAAGCACAGCAACGAGGGAATCGTGCTGCGAATCTTCGAGATCCTCTGCGGAAAAATGCAGGAACCAGGCATTATTATAATGGTAAAGCGAACCGGCTTCGGGTACCCGATCCTGCAGCACGTGCGCCGCTTCGATCAGGGGCTCGATATCTTGGAAAGAGTAAACGATCGTATCGCTTGCCTCCATGGTCACTTCCATTTCATAAACTTCATCCGGCATTTCTTCGTCTCCCGTATCCGAATGGAGTGGATCGTATTTGCCTTTCGTTACGACGACAATCATCCCTTGCGCCGGAAGCGCAAACACTTCTACGGCCAGAGGGCCAGTCGCGTCGAAACCGAGTTCGGTGTAGGCTTGGTCCATCATTTCGGTAAACAACTCATGGACTCTCGGAATCTCCTGCCACATATCTTCCCGCTGAATTCCGCGTTCGTTCAGATCGTCGGAAGTCAGAAAAATACGGATTTTATCCGGGCTTAATCGTTCAATTTTCACGACAGGACCCTCCTTTTGGAGTCAGTTTTTTAGCAAAGGCATCCCTGGGCGTGTCTTCAAATCATGCTCTTTCTTGCGGATTCCGTTCCGAATCGGTCCGGCTGCCCGTTCTGCAACGTAGGGAACGAGGCCGGCGGTCGATCGGGACGGCGCATCCTTTGAAGACACGCCGAATGTGGTATGTTTTATATTATATAACCACATATTAATGTTATCACTTCTTTCTATCAAATGCACGCCCGGATCTGCGATAGCATGAAAGGTTTCAGGTCGAAATGAAAAGGTTACAATCCCGTTATGTGCCGCAAATGCGGAGTCGATTATGCTAAGCTTTAATCGTTACATAAAGGCACAAATGTATGGAAGAAAGCGAGATGAGTCACAGATGTGGAAAAAAACGGCCCTGTTCTGGTTGGCCGCCGGACTTGTGCTCGGCGCCTGCGGGAACACTGCCGAAGAAGCGGGAACGAAGGATGCCAAGCCGCAGACGGCGGAAGCCTCGAACCCGGGCAGCAAACAGACGGATGAGACCGCTCCGGCGGACAGTACGGCCCCGGCAGCCGAAGAGCAAGGCAAGGACGCTCCGAAAACCGAAGACGCCGCATCGGAAACCGCAGGCGAAACTGCGGATGCGGGAATGCAAAAGGCCGACGACCCGGCGGCGGAGCCGAAAACGGCGAAAGACAAAAAGGACGGTTCGGACCCGATACAGGCGGCGGCCGCGGAAGAAGTCCCGGTCGAGTACCATATGAACGCCAACTACGACATCGTACCGAACGAAGGCAGCAAGGCCCCAAAAAAAGTCGTTCTGCTGACTTTCGACGACGGCCCGAAAGAAGCCGCGATGCTAAACAGCATGTTCGATACGCTCGACAAGCATAAAGCCAAAGCCATTTTCTTCGTCAACGGCTACCGGGTCAAAGAACATCCGGAACTGCTTAAGCTGATTCAAGAACGCGGCGGCATTGTCGGCAATCACAGTTACGACCACATTTATCTGAACGAACAGAGCAACGAAGAAATCAAGAAACAAATCGAAGACGTGCAGACCATCGTCGAGAAAACGATCGGCGAGAAGCCCGAATTTTTCCGTCCGCCCAATGCGGCCGGCAATGATTACGCCCATCAGGTGGCAGCCGAGAACGGCCTTCTGTACATGACCTGGTCCGTCGGTTCCCTGGATTGGGTCAACAAAGATGATCCGCAGGCCGTGATCGACAATGTCTTCGATCAGCTGCATGCGGGAAGCAATATCCTGATGCACGAACTGCCATGGACAGTCGAAGCTCTCGACGACCTGCTAACCCGGCTTGAGAAAAAAGGCTACAGTTTCGTCGATCCGCGCAGTATCGATACGGCCAAACAGCCTTAAATGCTTATGCGGCCAAGCTTTTCGCTTCGCCGCCCAAAAGAAAGACCGCTCCCCCTCGGGGGAAGCGGTCTTTCTTTTGGGGCAAAACCCGTTTGGCAGTCTTCGGGCGGCTATTTTGCAAGTGCCGGCGCGCTGCGCAGCGTGAGCAGATGTGTTTCGGCGGGCGAACCGAGCCGCAGCGGAAAATGACTGGTCCCGATTCCCCGGCTGATGCGAAGTCCGGTCGTCCCTCCGTCTTCGGCTTCAATAAAGTGCGTTCCGTCCAGATACGTTTTGTAAAAAGGCTTGGACGCAGCCGGGCCGACTACCGGCAGACTGATTTGTCCGCCGTGGGTATGCCCGGCGAATGCGTAGTTGGCCGAGGTGCGGCGCAGCGCCACGATCCATTTGGGATCATGCATCAGCACCAGCACGCAGTCTTCGCGGCGAATACGCGGATCTCCTCTCCACAACCCCGCCGGTCCGAGATCGTCGATTCCGGCCAGCCAGACCGTACTGCCGCCGCGATGCAGCGGCACATTCTTGCTGCCGAGCGGCTTGACGCCGCATTCTTCGAGCAGACGGTCCAGCTTCTCCATATTCGGCATGTAGGCTTCATAATCATGGTTCCCGTATACCGCATAGGACGGCCCCAGTGTACGCAGCATCCGCATATTCGCGCGGGTGCGTTCTTCGGGTACGCCCCGGTCGGTCAGGTCTCCCCCGATCCATACGATATCCGCTTTACCCTGCAGGGCGGCGATTTCGTTCTCCGGAAGTGCTCTCCGGTGAATATCCGAGATAAAATAGATCCGGTAACCGTCGAACGCTTTCGGCAGTCCGGGAACGTGCACATCTTCGTGCAGCACCCGGAAAGCCATCGCTTCTTTTACCATATGCACGCCCAGACCGGCCGCGGCGCCTGCCGCGGCAGCGAGCGCCTGTTTCCAACCCAACTTTATTGCCATGGCCATTTCACTCCTGTCGCCTGGGTTCCCCACCACAGCAGCGTCCCGAGCAGGATCAGGAACAGAAGGACCAGGGTCTCGTAAAACCATTTGGTCAGCCTGATCCGACTGGACGGGTACAAAACGCTGCGCGGCGGAAGTTCGGAATCCGGATCTTCTTCTTCCTGTTTGTCGGATACGATTTCGGGTTCCGCGTAAGCGATTCGCTCTTTTCTCGATCGTCCCACGGCAGAAGCGGTATCTGCGAACGGGGCTGCGGATACCGTTTCCTTCGGGAGGACGGGCAGAACTTCACGGTTCTCCGGAATGGAAAGTCTCATCACGGTCGTATCCGACAGCTTCATTTGGTTATCCTGCCACTCCTGCTTGAACGTCTGGCGCTTGCGGCGCTTCTTCCTGTTGCTCGGATGCCGATCCATACGGCTTAAACGTTCGCTCATTGTTCCTTCTGTTCCCTCCGTTTGATCATGATGCCCGAAATGAAGTCGATCAAGAAATGGCAGACGATCGGGGCCCACAGTGTGCCCGACTGCAGATAGATCCAGCCGAGGCCGTAACTGCTGGCGAATACCCACGCGGTCGGCAGCCAATGTTTCAAATATCGAATATGAATCAGCGCGAACAGAATGCTGGTCCAGTAAGGACCCAGATGATACTGAATCGCTCCGCGGAACAGCAGTTCTTCGCAGATCGAAACCATCGCCGCAATCACAAAAATATGCCAAAGAGGACGGCTGCGAAACAGCATCGCATTGATTCCGCCATCGTCCAGATCTTCTTCGCGGCCCCAGACGGTCATCAGAAAATCAACGAAAAACATAATCGTCGCAAAGCCGAATCCCCAATACAAAAATTCCGGACCGGACGGCAAATCCAGCAGATGCAGCGGATTGCGTCCCTGCAGCAGGATCCATGCTGTTCCCACCAGCAGCGTGAGCCCCTGGGTCAGGTAGAGATTGGCGAGAAGCATTCCATCGGTAAGCCTTACGGCACCGCGCCGACTTTTGTTTTTCTTCTTGTTTGTCATGGTTTCGTTTCCTTTGGGGAGAATTTCGATCGGTTGCCCGGCATGCATCCCCCACAGCCGCTACAATTTAGAAAGCTTAATTATAATCAAATGATAACGAAAAGCCCGGTTTTAATCAAGTTTTGCCTGCCCGATCGGCCTTATTCCGCTGTTTTGCTTCTAAGCTATACCGGTGTATGTCTCTTCATAAAAGACGGACGCCATTTCTCTTCCCCTATTAGAATGATCGGAAATAAGCAGTCTTTGTTCAAGAACAAAGCAAAATTTCCGTTTATTCATTTATGAAACCCGAATTTATTTTAGTCGTTGACACTTCTTGTCACCTTGTGTTAAAGTATGAAAAATTCAACTTAAGCGAAACGCTTTGAAGGAGAACGATTGGAGGATGCATATACAGAGAGCCGGTGGTTGGTGCAAACCGGTTGTGCATCCCCTTCCCGAGCACTCCTGAGCGTCTGTCCGATCCGCTTTGCGCGGAGTAGGCACAGCCGGTGTCACGCCGTTACCGTGAAGGGTCGGTTTTTCCCGACCCGCTAAGGCCGAGGCCCGCAAGGGTTCGGCGAATTAGGGTGGCACCGCGAGACTCTCGTCCCTTTACCGCGCGAGCGGTATGAGGATAAGAGTCTTTTTTTGCGGAAATGTTTGGCGAGCCTCCGATTCCGTCCAGGTCCGTCCTCTGCCACAGCAACGCGTCTTTCCGTCATTGCAGCATCGCAATTAATCCAGTCCGACCGCATCATCGGTTTTTCGGACGGCCTGCAGCTGCGGCGCCGTTCTGGAACATATTTGACTTGCAGCGTATAGCGCACCGAATAAGGGAGGAAATAAGACGATGTTTAAAGTATTGGTATCCGACCCGATCAGCGATCTGGGGATTCAACAGCTGGTGGAAGCGGCAGATGTACAGGTGGACAAGAAAACAGGATTGTCCGAAGACGAACTGATCGAAATTATCGGCGAATACGACGCACTCCTCGTGCGCAGCCAAACTAAAGTGACCGCGGCGATCATGAATGCGGGATCCCGCCTCAAAGTGGTTGGACGGGCCGGCGTAGGCGTCGATAACATCGACCTTCCCGCCGCCACCGGACGCGGCATCATCGTGATCAATGCGCCGGACGGCAACACGATCACGACATGCGAACACGCTTTTGCCATGATGATGGCCCTGGCACGCCATATTCCGCAGGCTTATGCCAAAACGATCAGCGGCGAATGGGATCGCAAGTTCCTGGGCGTTGAACTGCGCAACAAAAAACTCGGCGTACTCGGCATGGGCCGGATCGGCAGCGAAGTGGCCAAACGCGCCAAAGCGTTCGGTATGGATATTCTCGGTTACGATCCGTTCCTGACCGAAGAACGCGCGGAGAAAATCGGAGTCAAACTGTCCAGTGTCGACGATATCGTCAAGAACGCCGACTTTATCACGGTCCATACTCCGCTGACGCCGGAAACCAAGCATATGATCTCCACCAGCCAGTTCGCCGTGATGAAAAAAGGCATGCGGATCATCAACTGTGCCCGCGGCGGCGTAGTCGACGAAGCGGCGCTCGTGGTGGCGCTCGATAACGGGACGGTAGCCGGAGCGGCATTCGACGTGTTCGAAGTCGAACCTCCCGCCCCCGATCATCCGTTCCTGAACAATCCGAAAGTCATCGTCACTCCCCACTTGGGTGCCTCGACGGTGGAAGCCCAGGAGAACGTCGCGATCGACGTATCCGAGCAGGTTCTTCATATTCTGCGCGACGAGCCGTTCAAGAATGCGGTCAACATGCCTCCGGTGGCCAGCAGCGTCATGAACAAGCTGCAGCCGTACTTCGCTCTCGGCGAGAAGCTCGGCAGCTTCGCTTCCCAATTGACGGGTGCGGCAGTCAAAGAGATCCGGATCGATTACGCGGGCGAATTGTCGGAAGTCGATACGCAGCCGCTGACCCGTTATATCGTCAAAGGTGTGCTCTCCCGCCATCTGGGCAGCGAAGTCAATATCGTAAATTCCCTGCATCTGACCAAGATCCGCGATCTGAACGTTCAGGTCAGCAGCTCGTCGGCCACCAAAGGCTTTACAAACCTGATTACGGTAACGCTGATCGAACAAAACGAAACCCGGCGCTCCGTAGCCGGCACACTGCTGTACGGATACGGCGAGCGGATCGTGCAGGTCAATGAATTCCCGATCGATTCGGCGCCGGATAACCACCAGATCCTGATCTCGCACAACGACCAGCCGGGAATCATCGGCAACGTCGGCACGCTGCTCGGACGCAATCAGGTCAATATCGCCACGATGCAGGTCGGCCGTAAAGTCGTAGGCGGCGAAGCGGTCATGCTGCTCAGCGTGGACAAAGAAGTTCCAAAAATCGTGTTGACCGAGCTGGTCGCGCTGGAAGCGATCAATTCGGCCCAGGAAATCACACTGTAATTCGACGAATCGACAGTCGGAACTGGCTTGGCCAGTCGATCGAAAAATCGATTCTTTCTATATCCTGGATCGATATCCGTATGCAATATAAAAAAAAGGGAAGCACCCGTCCAGGTGTTTCCCTTTTTTTATATTCACTTTTCTCCGCCTCGTCCGGCAACCTTGAATGCCCGGCATTATTCTTCCGGCTGTTCCCAACCGCGGGTACGCTCGATCGCACTTCCCCAGCGGCGGTACTTCTTCTCCCGCAGCTCCGCATCCATCCGGGGGCGGAAATGGGCTCCCGGCGGATTGAACGAACGGAATTGACTGCGATCCCATATGCCGCACTGCAGTCCGGCAAGCATCGCCGCTCCCAAAGCGGTAGTCTCCGTCTGCTCGGTGCGGACCACATCAAGGCCGAGGATATCGGCCTGAAACTGCATCAGGATGCTGTTGCGGACAGCTCCTCCGTCGACCCGCAGCTCGCGCAGCGGAATACCGGAATCTTTTTCCATCGCCTGGGTCACATCGCGGGTCTGAAACGCAAGAGACTCCAACGTGGCCCGTACGATATGTCCCGGCTGTGTTCCGCGGGTCAAACCGAATACCGCCCCTCGCGCGTACATATCCCAATGCGGAGCCCCAAGACCGGTAAATGCCGGTACAATGACAACGCCTCCGGAGTCTTCCACGCTTGCGGCCAAGCGCTCCGATTCGGAAGCGTCCTCGATCAGATTCAATCCGTCGCGCAGCCATTCCACGGCCGCACCGGCAACGAATACGCTGCCCTCCAGCGCATAATGGAGCTCGTCTTTCCATCCCCAGGCGATGGTGGACAGCAGTCCGTGAGTCGACTCGACGCGTTCGCTGCCCGTATTGAGCAGGATGAAGCATCCCGTGCCGTACGTGTTTTTAGCATGTCCGGCTTCGACACAAGCATGGCCGAATAACGCGGCCTGCTGGTCGCCGAGTACGGAAGCGATCGGAATCTCGGTTCCGCCGAACCATTGGGGATCGGTCACGCCGAAATGGGCGCCGGACATCAGCACGTTCGGCAGCATCGAAACCGGAATATCGAGTTCCCGCAGCAGACGCTCATCCCAAACCAGCCGGCCGATGTCGAACAGCATGGTCCGCGAGGCGTTGGTCACATCGGTGACATGCGACTTCCCGCCTGTCAGTTTCCAGATCAGCCAGGTATCGACCGTGCCCGCCAGCAGCTCTCCGGCTTCGGCCCGTTGCCTTGCCCCCGGAATATGTTCCAGCATCCAGGCAATCTTTGTTGCGGAGAAATAGGCATCCACCACCAGACCCGTCGTTTGCCGAATATAATCTTCGAGCCCTCGCTTCTTCAGTTCCTCGCACAGCGGAGCCGTTCTGCGATCCTGCCAGACAAGAGCCGGCCCGATCGGCCGTCCGGTCGCCCGTTCCCAGACCAGCGTCGTTTCCCGCTGATTGGTGATTCCGATCGCAGCCAGCTGCTGCGGATCGATGCCGGACACGGAGATCGCTTCGCGCGCCGCTTCCAACTGGCTGCTCCAAATCTCTTCCGGATCGTGCTCGACCCGACCGGGAATAGGGAAGTGCTGGGCGAAAAGCCGCTGCCCCGAAGCGATCGGACGCGCCTCTTTGTCGAAGACGATGGCACGGGAACTGGTTGTTCCCTGATCCAACGCCAGAATATAGGTGCCGCTCATGCTGGCTCCTCCTTTTCATTCGCTTCCGGGAAGAAAGCGTTATCCTTTCATTTGGACAAAATAATCAAAATAAAACATGCCGGAATGCTCCGGCATGTTCGTATTCAAGCCGTTTGCCGCAGGAGATCCCGCAGCCGAATCTTACACGGGCCGGCCGTTCTTCGGCAGAATGACACGGAATTTGGTTCCTTCTCCGAGCACGCTTTCCACGTGGATACGGCCGCCGTGCGCGTCGACGATATTTTTGACAATCGCAAGACCCAGCCCTGTTCCGCTGGATACCGCGCGTGTCCGCGCTTTGTCCGCTTTGTAAAACCGGTCGAAAATATAAGGCACGTCTTCGGCGGGAATACCGAGACCTTCATCGGACACGTAGATCGTCAGCGTTTCTTGTTCCGCAATCGTGGGTTTGACCGCAATGGTCACAAGGCGGCCGGCCGGCGTATGGCGGAACGCGTTGTCCAGCAGATTGGTGACGACCTGTTCCAGACGGTCTTCATCGGCCTGATCCAAGACAAGCGATCCTTCATCGCGTTCAAGTCGGAAATCCAATTCGCCGTCTTTGGCCCGCACCGCGAATTTGCGATAGACGCGTTCGACCAACTCCCCGATATCGACGCGGGACCTTCCAATATCGGTATGTCCGGCCTCCATCCGTGCCAGATCCAGCAGGTCTTTGACCAGCCGTCCCATTCGAAGCGACTCGTCGTGTATGACATGGAGCAGTTCGCTTTGTTCCTCCGGCGAAGCGGCAAATCCGTCGAGCAGCGCCTCGCTGTATCCCTGCATCATGGACAGCGGCGTACGGATCTCGTGCGAGACGTTCGCGACGAAATCTTTGCGCATTTTCTCCATGTTGACGGCATCGGTCACATTGCGAAGCACGGCGACCGCTCCGCGCACTTCATTGTCCAGAAAAAGCGGGGCCATATTGACTTCCCATACGCTCTGACGGACCAGCACATTGGCACTCCGGTCTTCGAGCGTCCTGCGAACTTCTTCGAACAGCGGATACAGCGGTTCGGGAATCAGGGAACGGGAATCGGGCGATTCGCCGGGTTCCTCTTCCATCCAGCTGATTTCCTTCCAGTCTTCCAACAGACGTTCTCCGCCCGGGTTGGTAAGCTGTACGGCGCCTTCCCGGTCGAACGTGATCATCGCATCGCTCATACTGCGCAGTACGCCGGCCAACTGTTCTTTTTCAATATTCAGATCCCGGATATTTTCTTCGAGTCTGGCCGCCATCAGGTTGAAGGTGCTGGCCAGCTCGCCGATCTCGTCATGCCCTTCCAGATGGACGCGTGTACCGTAATCGCCCTGCCGCACGGAATCCGCGGCGTCGATCAGCTGTCGCATCGGCTGGGTGATTTTTTTGAGCAGAAACAGCGCAAAGACGGTCGTCATGGAAAAGCCGATGATCCCCACATAGATGAGCATCCGCTTGACGGCCGCCGAATTGGCAAAAGCGATATCGACATAAGGGAGCAGGAAAAAACCCAACGTCAGCAGCACGCAGGCGACGAGCCCGATAATCGTCAGCCAGAGCTTGCCGACCAGCGTCTGCCACAGTTTGCCGACCCGTTCTTTCCATACCGTCATCTTACTTCGGGACCTCGAGTTTGTAGCCGACGCCCCATACGGTCGTAATCATCGAAGCGGAATCGGGCGATACTTTGTTGAGCTTCTCGCGCAGACGCTTCACATGGGTGTCCACCGTACGCAGATCGCCGAAAAATTCATAGTTCCATACGTCTTTCAGCAGTTCTTCGCGGGAAAACACTTTGTCCGGAGAAGTAGCCAAATAGTGCAGCAGTTCGTATTCTTTCGGCGTCAGGCCGACTTCGTGTCCTCCGGCCAGGACGCGGTGCGCATCGTGTTCGATCGTCAGGTGCGGGAATACGATGTTGTTGCTCGTTCCGCTCTCCTTGGTCAAATAAGCGGTCGCAGAAGAACGGCGAAGAATCGCCTTAACCCGATAGATCACTTCGCGCGGACTGAACGGTTTGACGACATAATCGTCCGCTCCCACTTCAAAGCCCTGCACCCGGTTGACTTCTTCGCCTTTGGCGGTCAGCATCAGAACGGGCGTCGACTTGACCTGGCGCAGCCGCGCGCAGACTTCCACCCCGTCGATGCCGGGCAGCATCACGTCGAGAATGACCAGCGTGTAATCGCCTTCCGTCGCTTTTTGCAAAGCGCTCTCGCCGTCCTCCGCTTCTTCGATCTCATAGCCTTCTTTTTCCAAATACATACGGAGCAAACGCCGGATCCGTTCTTCGTCGTCCACTACGAGAATTCGCTCTTTTTGATCAGCCACGATGCAACAATCCTTTCGTCAACGATATGGCGCGGAGAACTTACTTATCCGGCGTTTCTCTCTCATGCTTAATTTCCGAAAGATGCTTCAGCTCATTGATTTCGCTTGCCGTCAGCGGGCGATGCAGGCCGCGCTTCAGGTTCTGCAAATACAAATTGCCCATCGAGATCCGCTTAAGCCGTTTGACCGGATGCGAGATCGCGTCGAACATCCGCCGAACCTGGCGGTTTTTGCCTTCATAGATCGTGATTCGGATCGTCGCTTGTTTCTTCTGCTGATCCACATCGTAATATTCAAGTTGGGCCGGAGCGGTCATGCCGTCTTCAAGCTGGATGCCCCGTCTCAGTTTCTCGAGCGAATCGCCGTGCGGAATACCTTCCACCGTAGCCAGATAGGTCTTCGGGACGTGATGGCTCGGGTGCGTAAGCTTCTGGGCCAAATCGCCGTCGTTGGTCAGCAGCAGCAGGCCTTCCGAATCGTAGTCCAAACGCCCTACCGGGTAGACGCGTTCTTTGATTCCTTTGATGTAATCGGTTACGACCTTGCGTCCTTCGGGATCGGTCGCACTCGTAATAACGCCCTTGGGCTTGTTGAACATCAGGTACAGCTTCTGCTGCGCTTTGATCGCCCGGCCGCTGACGGTAATCTCGTCCGCGTTCGGGTCGGCCTTTGTTCCCAGCGTCGTTACGACTTCGCCGTTCACCTCGACCTTGCCCGCCAGAATGAGCTCCTCGCATTTCCGTCTCGAAGCCACGCCTGCCTGGGCCAAAATTTTCTGTAATCGTTCCATAGTCATCCAGTCACCTCACCTTTCATCATACCTATAGACACGTAAAATCACAAGCGCAACCGCGCTCTGTTTTCACGCTTCCGCCACCTTTTGCGTACGCTCCGATGCCAAGTCCGTACCTGCCGCTACGCATCCGCCGCCTCGAACGAAAAACAGGGCCCTTCCCCTCCGGGAAGAGCCCTGAACGAAAACCCGAGCCGCCGCCCGCAAGCTGGAGAACCGCTCCACAAGCGGCCCCGCGGTCATCCGAACGGTGCTCTTGCCCTATTCGTCTTGCGGTTCGCCCGGCTCCGCTCCCGCTTCGTCCGGATTCCAATCCACGGACGCTTCCTCTGTGCCGGCTTCCGGCGCCGAAGAGGCCGCAGAACCGAACAGCAGCGGCTCTTCTTCTTCGGAAACGATCAGGGCTTCAAACGCCGAAGCGTCCGGCAGCTCTTCCAGACCGCCCAGCCCGAAGTGATCAAGAAAAGCTTTGGTTGTCCCGTACAGGATCGGACGCCCGATCGCTTCTGCACGGCCCGTCTCGACGATCAGGCTCTTGTTCGTAAGCGTGTGAATCGCCCGTTCGGACTTGACTCCGCGGATCTCTTCAATCTCGATGCGTGTGATCGGCTGCCGGTAAGCCACAATCGCCAGCGTCTCGAGCGCAGCCTGCGACAGGGTCGCCCGCGACGGCGAATAAGCCAACCGTTCGAAATACTCCGAATGTTCCGGCAGTGTAGCCAGATGGTACGCCCCCGCAAGCTTGGTCACCCGCACGCCGCGTCCCGATTTGCGCAGATCGCGCTGCAGGCTTTCCACCGCTTTTTGGGCTTCGCCCGGTTTGCTCTCCGTAATCTCGGCAATCTGCCGCACGGTCAAGCCTTCATCTCCCGCCAAAAACAGGAGGCCTTCAATAATCGACTTCAACGTCTGCAAATCCATTTGACGCCGTTTCCCCTCTCCACTCCATTACGATGTCGTCGAACAGCCGATCCTGATAGCAGCTCACCTGCTTCATCTTCATCAGTTCGAGTACGGCGAGGAACGTCACGACGATCTCCTGTCTGTACATCCGTTCGTTCAGTACGCTCGAAAACAGGATTCTGCCTCCGGCACCCGCGCCGCGAAGCGCATCTTCCAGCTCCCGCATCCGGTCCCGGACGGAAATTTCGTCGCGGCGGATCCGGGCGACAACAGGCTTGCGTTCCGCCCGCAGAAGAGCGCGCTGCAGAGCCGATACCAGATCGGACATATGCAGCCCTTCCAGCGGATTATCGTCTTCTTCGGGCAGAAACGGCGCCAGATCGTCCGGCTCGCGGATATAGATGCGGCCTCGCTCGTGCTCTTTCTCGTGCAGCAGACCCGCAATGCTCTTATACTTCCGATACTCGGTCAGCCTGCGAATCAGGTCTTCCCTCGGATCGGGTTCTTCCTCTTCGTAGAAATCGTACTCGTCCATATCCATGACCGGAGGTTTGGGGAGCAGCAGTTTGCTCTTGATCGCGAGCAGCGTCGCCGCCATCACGAGGAATTCGCTCGTTATTTCCAGCTCGAGTTCCTGCATGGTGCGCAGATACTGCAGGTACTGTTCCGTGATCGTGCTGATGGAAATCTGCTGGATATCGATCTCCGCCTTGTCGATCAGGTGCAGCAGCAGGTCGAGCGGACCTTCGAACGTTTCCAGTTTGTATAGTACAGTCAAGCCGTTTCCCCTCCGCCCGTATTGCGAACGGTCAGCCTTTGAATTGACGGCTCAGGCTGGCCATTTCAAGCGCCGCAAGCCCCGAATCCCAGCCTTTGTTACCGGCTTTGGTTCCCGCACGCTCGATCGCCTGTTCGATATTTTCGGTGGTGACGAGGCCGAAGATTGTCGGAACGCCCGTTTTCAGATTGATTGCGGATACGCCCTTCGCCACTTCGTTGCAGACATAATCGTAATGCGTCGTCGAGCCGCGAATTACCGTTCCAAGCGTAATCACGGCATCGTATCTGCCGCTCTCCGCCATTTTCTGCGCAATAAGCGGAATCTCGAACGCGCCCGGAACCCAGGCGACATCCACATCGTCGTCTTCCGCACCGTGGCGCTTCAAAGCATCGAGCGCGCCCGACAGCAGCTTCGACGTGATGAACTCGTTGAATCTGCCGACGACGATCCCGAATTTATATCCCTGCGATACCAAGTGTCCTTCGTATACATTTGCCATTTGTCATCAACCATCCTTTGTCTATTGTATACCAGATTGACCGGTTTGTAGCCTTCGTTTTACAAATTTCCTCATGAATCATACAGCCGTCACGCAGCCGCTTCTTCGGCCTTTACAGCTGCGGCCCGTTCCGCGGCGTGATCGGCGGCTCGTTCTGCTCCAGCGGTTCAAGCTCTCCCGTCCGTATTTCTTCGCCCTGCAGCGGCGTTCCGAAGTTCAGGAAATGTCCAAGTTTGTTCTGTTTGGTATGCAGATATCCGGTATTGTCGGCATTCTCCGCCATCTGGATCGGGACACGTTCGACAACTTCCAATCCGTGTCCCCGCAGTCCTTTGATTTTGCGCGGGTTATTGGTCAATAACCGGATCTGCCGTACCCCGAGATCGGCGAGAATCTGCGCTCCGATACCGTATTCCCTCAGATCGGCGGCAAACCCGAGCGCAAGATTCGCATCGACCGTATCCAGGCCTTCTTCCTGCAGCTTATAGGCCTTCAGTTTGTTGATCAGCCCGATGCCCCGGCCTTCCTGGCGCATGTACAGCAGCACGCCGGAGCCTTCCGCTTCGATCTGGCGCATCGCCGCTTCGAACTGGGGCCCGCAGTCGCAGCGGTGCGAATGGAACACGTCGCCGGTCAGGCATTCGGAGTGCACGCGCACCAGAACCGGCGACTGCGGATCGATCGTTCCTTTGACCAGCGCCAGATGCTCTTTGTCGTCGACCTTGTTGCTGTAGGCCACTACCTGGAACTCGCCGTAATCCGTCGGCATCCGGACTTCCACTTCGCGCCGGACCAACTGTTCGCGTTCGCTGCGGTACTGGATCAGGTCTTTGATGCTGATCAGCTTCATGTTCCATTTGCGGGCGAGTTCGATCAGGTCGGGCAGACGCGCCATCGTGCCGTCTTCCTTGATGACTTCGCAGATCACGCCGGCCGGCTCGGCCCCGCTCAGACGTGCCAGGTCGACCGCCGCTTCCGTGTGGCCGGCCCGGCGCAGCACCCCGCCGTCTTTGGCGATCAGGGGGAACATGTGGCCAGGACGACGGAAGTCGTCCGCCCGGGTCTCCAGACGCGTAATCGCCCGGGCCGTTACCGCACGCTCATGTGCCGAAATGCCTGTCGTGGTCTCCATATGATCGACAGACACCGTAAACGCCGTCCCGTGAAAGTCGGTGTTGCGCGTCGTCATCGGTTCCAGTTCCAGTAGCGCCGCGCGTTCCCTCGTGATCGGCAGGCAGACCAGCCCCCGTCCTTCCGTAATCATGAAATTGATGACTTCGGGCGTCACGCGGTCGGCCAGCGCAATAAAATCGCCTTCGTTCTCGCGGTCTTCGTCGTCGACGACCAGCACGATTTTCCCGGATATGAGGTCCGCCAGCGCATCGTCGATCTTGTCAAATACAAATCGTTCGTCCATTTGATTTCCTCCTTGATTTCCGGCTTCGCTCTGCTTCGGATTCGCCGCCGAACTGCTCCGTTCAGGCGAATCCGTGGCGCGACAGAAAGCTTTCGTCGATTGCGGAGAACGTCTTCGCTCCCGCTCCATCTTTTTGCCCGAAACCCAGCAGGTGTTCAACGTACTTGCCCAAAATATCGCATTCGACGTTGACGAAACTGCCTGCCTTTTTGCGGCTCAGCGCGGTCTCTCCCAGCGTGTGGGGGATAATCGATACGCCGAAATGGCCGTTCTCCGCGTGCGTCACGGTCAGGCTGATCCCGTCGATCGCGATGGACCCTTTGCCGATCACATAGCGCATCAGATGCGGATCGTCCGCTTTCAACGTGAACACGACGGCATTCTGATCCTGCTCGACCGAGACAATCGAAGCGGTTCCGTCGACATGCCCCTGCACGATATGTCCGCCGAAGCGCCCGTTTGCCGCCAACGCCCGCTCCAGATTGACCGGACTGCCGCTGCCGAGCGTGCTCAGATTGCTGCTGCGGTACGTCTGCGGCATCACGTCGACGGTAAACGAATCGCGTTCGTAGCTGGTGACGGTCAGGCATACGCCGTTCACGGCGATACTGTCTCCGATCGCGACATGCTCCAGCACTTTTTTGGCCCCGAGGGTGAGCACCATCGCTTCCCCGCGGCGTTCGGCTCGCCGCAGGCTGCCTACTTCTTCGATCAAGCCGGTAAACATGAGAGCCGCCTCCTTGCTTTCTTGGCCTTATCTTGGTCTTATTCTGAAGATGCCTACCGTTCCGGTATGCTCCGTCCGGTACATGTCCAAGCTGCACATGCAAAAAATCCCCGTGCTCGGATACTTATCCGAAAACGGGGCCTGGGATTAAAAAGCGAAAAAGTGCGTCTCTGCCGGAACTACGCAGCGCAGCCAACAGGTATGCCAAACAGCACCGGCCTGCCGGATGCATCTGCCTGAATCCAGGTACAAGGAAACCGATTTTCACCTGTGAAAAAACAAACGAGCCGCTTCGCAAAAAGCATGGACCCGCAGTTTTGACTGCGATGAATATCAGGTTCCGCATACGCATGCCATGTTCGAAGACGACCGGCACAGCCAGCCGCTTCCAACCGCATGCAAGGCAAACACAACGGTTCGTTTTCTCTTTCTCCCATCCAGACTGTAACTGTCGGTCCCGGAATTGCACCGGGTCAACCGGCCGTCTCGCACAGGAAACGGCTCGGGTCACGGACTTCGGCCGGCGATTCCAAAGAATCGCGTGCCGTCACCGCCGGTGGGGAATTGCGCCCCGCCCCGAAAGAGTATGTGTGTATCCGGCAAGTGACCGGAATACGGTATTGCTTATGATGGTAGCATGGCGGGAAAAGAAATGCAACGGCGGGGTGAAACAAATACGGCGAAACATTTTCTGCATTTCAAGATAAAATAGGAATCAAGAAAATGCTTGAAATAAAGAATCGGCTGAAAAGCAGATTATTCTACAGCAGACAGGGGATGTCGAATTGAAATCTGTGTATCAAACCGCCGTGGTCCTGATCGGGATCCTCATTGCCGGATGCAGCAGCACGGCCGATCCGCAGCACCGAATCCCATACGCAAAAAAGCTTATCGGCTTCGGCCTGACAAGCTTTTTTTGTACAAAACGGCAGTTCCGCTTCTACGGGAGCGCTAATCTACCGCCTGGATTTGGAATTCGGTTTGGATTTGGTATTGGACTTGGCTTGGGGTTTCGATCCGGCATAAGGCCGCGTCTTCGGAAGCGATTTGGGATCGGCTCTCCGCTTGTGCTTTTTCCCCGAATACCAGAACCCCCACGCGCAGATCACGAGAATCATAAACGGATACATGGCGGTTCCGTTGGGCCATGGCAGAACCAGCAGCATCAGCAGAACAAGAACGAAGAATACGGCGTAGCCGATTTGGAAAAACCGGTGCATATCAAAACTCCTTTTCGGTTATTGATCGCGGCAGCGAAAATTCAAGTGCTTTCACTATACACCATGCTCGGCGAAAACGGTTAATTTTGAAAGGAAGCGGCTTTTTATCGGAAAAACATTGTTCAAAAAAGGCACGCCCGCACAAATGCGAGAATGCCTTTTTTCATGTTAAAGATCCATCCATGAATCGAGAATGCCATTCGTGAAATACAAATACGTATCTCCGTAAGTCCAAGTATCGGTCGAGATGTACGTGCCACTGTAACTGCTAGTATCGTCTGGAGAACCCCAAGACATCAGCACCATATCTTTGGTCATGCCTTTGGATATACTTTGTTCCGCAATCAATTCCCATGCTCGGGCTTTCCAGGCAGGGTATGCTTTTTTGGGATCGTTCGTATAAAAATTGTTAAACACTGTTCCGTTTAAATACGATTGAATTGGGAGTTTAAAAGATCCCGTTTTTCCACTGGCTCTTCTTACCATAAAGGTGATTTCTTTGTTTTTCACCTTAACACTCAAAATTTTTATCTTTTCTAAATTATATAAAGGGTTCGACTCGGGTAACACGTTTTTATTGGCCCAAACATAGTCGTTGATAAAGCCCTTGCTCATAAATTCCTGGTAATCCGCATACTCGCAAAAAGTGTTCGGACTTTCGTCAAACACATCTTCTACAACCACGCTTCCGTCTTGCATCTGAATCGAAAACTCCGTGCTGCCATAACCTGTTTTCTTTATCCCTGAGACCCATCCGATGCGATCGCCTTCGTACAGGTATACCTTGCTTCCCATAAAGTTATACATCATGGCCGGCAATGGTTTTAAAGCGTTTATTTTTTTAACGGTCGCCTCATAATTTGCGTAATCGTTCCAGAGAAATATAGAAGACCCACGCCATTCGAATCGTCCTGAATACCCCGTTATTTTTAGGAACTTTTCAAAAGTAACGTATGTCGCATTTTTATAAACGATCGAATTCGATCTATCCAATTTGAACGAACCGTTGGAAGATTTGACGGTAATTCCGTTATTCGTCGAAAGGGTGACACCTTTCATTTTGATGATTTGTTTGATGGGCACGTAAACTTTGTCATTATCTGCCCAATAAGCTTTCGGCGTAACGATACTTACTTTTTTGTTTACGAATACAGCGACTTCTTGCGGATACTTTGATGCTTCCAATGCGTTGTTGGATGCATGGCTCTTTGCATTCCAAGCAAAAAGGAACACAAGCATCGAAATAAAAAGCAGGAAACCTCTTGATTTTGCGTTTGACATGAACTCCATTCAACCCCTATTTCTATTTATAATGAGTTTTGACCTAAGTAACTATACTACATATTTTGTATAAATTCTTTATTTTTGAAATCAGTGATCTAGCGTGATGCCGGCTTCATTGTGAACAACAAAAAAACAGCGACCAGAGCACTTAAGCCTCTGACCGCTGTTTGGTTTGTTCATTTACTATTCCGTTACGATACTATTCCGTTACGACTTTGACTTCTTTCATTTTGTCGCCCGGTTTAACGGCATCGATCAATTCCATGCCTTTGGTGACTTTGCCGAAGACCGTGTGCACGCCGTCGAGGTGCGGCTGTGGGCCGTAGCATACGAAGAACTGGCTTCCGCCGGTGTTCTTGCCCGCGTGCGCCATCGACAGAACGCCTTTGGCATGCTTGGTTACGTTCGTCGAAGTTTCGCAGTCGATCTGCCAGCCTGGACCGCCTGTGCCGGTGCCGTTCGGGCAGCCGCCCTGCGCGACGAAACCCGGAATAACGCGGTGGAAAGACAGGCCGTTATAGAAACCGGAGTTGGCCAGTTTCTCGAAGTTCGCTACCGTGTTCGGTGCTTCTTCCGGCAAAAATTCGATTTCGACGTTGCCGCCGTTTTCAAGCTCGATATATCCTTTTTTCATCATAGTCATCTCCCTTGGTTTTCTATGAATATCTGTATGATTCGGCCGAACTCCGCCTCGAAAGACGCCTCGGCAACCTTAACCAGTGTACCCGAAATTAGCGCACAAAGCAAAACCCGAAACACTTGACGCGAAAAAAACGGGACGTACGCTTTGCGAAAAGCCAGGGACGGATGCTAAAAAGGGACAGCGCAAGCTGCCCCTTTCCGTTATTCGATTCCACTATTCGATTTCGATAAACCGACTCCGCTTTATTTCACCTGTACCCCCTGCTTGGCCAGACGCGCCGGAATGACATCGTTGCCCGTGATGTTATCCAGGCTTTCGCGGCGGACAACCAGATCGCTTGCGCCGTTCTTGACAAAGACGACAGCCGGACGGCGGATCCGGTTGTAGTTGCTCGCCATCGCATAATTGTACGCGCCGGTGCAGGCTACAGCCAGCAGGTCGCCGGTGTTCGGCTTCGGCAGCTCGACGTCCCAGATGAGCATATCGCCGCTCTCGCAGCATTTGCCCGCGATCGAGACGGTTTCTTCGTTCGCGTCGCCGGCCCGGTTCGCCAGCATCGCTTCGTACTGCGATTCATACAGCGCCGGACGCGGGTTGTCGGTCATGCCGCCGTCTACCGCAACGTATTTGCGTACGCCCGGAATGTCTTTGCTCGTGCCGACCGTATACAGCGTCGTGCCGGCATCGCCGACGATGCTGCGGCCCGGCTCGACCCAGATCTCAGGCAGTTCGGCGCCGATACCTGCGAAGTGCTTTTTCACGCCGTCGGTGATCGCTTTGACGTACTCGGCCACTTCAAGCGGCGTATCGCCTTCCGTGTAACGAATACCGAAACCTCCGCCCAGGTTAACGACTTTGAACTCGACGTTCAGCTGTTCTTTCACGCTGCGCGCGAAACCGGCTACGCGTTCGACCGCCATCTCGAACCCGTCCGTCTCGAAAATTTGCGACCCGATATGCGAATGCAAACCGAGCAGTTCCAGGTTCGGAAGCTGCGCCGCCGTGCGGACCGCTTCGATCGCCGTTCCGTTCTGGATATCAAAACCGAACTTGGAATCCGTCTGCCCCGTGGAAATATATTCATGCGTATGCGCTTCGACGCCCGGCGTTACGCGCAGCAGGATGTTGACTTTGTCGCCGCGATCCGCCGCAATGGCCTGCAGCATCTGCAGTTCGACGAAGTTGTCCGCCACGAAGCAGCCGATTTTGGCGTCCAGCGCCATTTCGATCTCATTCGGCGTCTTGTTGTTGCCGTGGAAATGAATCCGGTGAGCCGGGAAACCGGCCTGCAGTGCCGTGAACAGTTCGCCGTCCGATACGACGTCGAGCGACATCCCTTCTTCGTCCGCGATGCGGCACATGGCCAGCGTGCTGAACGCTTTGCTTGCATAAGCGACCTGGAACGTCAGGCCGGATGCTTCGAACGCCTGGCGGTATTCGCGGGCGCGGCGGCGGATCAGTTCCTCATCCATGATATACAGCGGTGTGCCGTACGTCTGTTTCAGTTCGACGACGTCGCAGCCTCCGATTTCCAAATGCCCTGCGGCATTGATCTTGCTGGTTCCGTGCAGATACATGTGAATTCCTCCGATAGGTTCCGGCCCGGCCGCTCCGGCTTGCACAAAGAGGGCCTGCCCCGGGATTTGTACCCAGTATAGCAGACCCTCGAATGCGCGCTGAATGGACTAAAGCGCAGGAGATTTGTGTTTTTGTCACTTGACGGACAAGGTTACATCTTCGGAATGATACCCAGCACCAGTCCGAGGAATTTTTCTTTGACCAAATCGGCGGTTTCCATCACTTCGTCATGCGACAGCGGTTGGTCCAAAATGCCGGCGGCCATGTTCGTGATGCAGGAAATGCCCAGTACTTCAAGACCGGCGTGGCGCGCCACAATCGTTTCGGAAACGGTGGACATGCCGACCGCATCCGCGCCGAGGGTACGCAGCATCCGGATCTCGGCCGGCGTCTCGTAGGAAGGTCCGAGCAGGCCGGCGTATACGCCTTCCTTGAACGTAAAGTTCTGCCCGGCCGCCGCTTCTTTCGCCACGGCGCGCAGTCTGCGGCTGTACGCTTCGGACATGTCCGGGAAACGCACGCCGAGAGCCGAGTCGTTCGGTCCGATCAGCGGACTTTTGCCAGTCAGGTTAAGATGGTCTGACAGCAGCATAAGATCGCCCGGCGTAAACGACGTATTCACGCCGCCTGCCGCATTGGTGACGAGCAGACCGGATACGCCGAGGTTCTTCATGACGCGTACCGGGAATGCCGTCACTTCCGGACCATAGCCTTCATACATATGGAAACGGCCTTTCATCAAGACGACCGGACGCCCCTGAATCGTGCCGATCAGCAGTTCCCCTTCGTGGCCTTCGACCGTCGATACCGGAAAATGCGGAATTTTTTCGTAAGGAATCGAGACGGGATTTTCGATCAGATTCGCCAGAATACCGAGACCGGAACCGAGAATCAATCCGATTTCGGGTTGAAGTTGCGTTTGGGAGCGGATATAATCCGCCGCTTCCTGAATGTTGGCTGCGTTTGTTGTCGATGTTGTCATGGGATGCACACTCCGTTTGGATAATATCGGGCCGCTCCATCTTCCGCCTGCGTGTTAAGCGCGGGGATGATGCAACTCGTAGACTTCTTTCATGTTGCGTTTCATCACGTGCGTATAGATCTGCGTGGTCGAAATGTCCGAATGGCCGAGCATTTCCTGAACCGAACGCAGATCGGCGCCGTTCTCCAGCAGATGCGCGGCAAACGAATGGCGCAGCGTGTGCGGCGTAATATCCGTTTCGATCTGCGCGGCGACGGCGTACTTTTTGATGATTTTCCAGAACCCCTGCCGCGTCAGTCTGGTGCCAAGCTGATTCAGGAACAACGCCTGTTCTTCGGTCCGCTTGACGAGCTGGTCGCGCATCGACCCCAGATAAGCCGTTACCGCTTCCGCCGTCATTCTGCCGATCGGTACGATCCGTTCTTTGCCCGCTGCCCCGCAGCGCAGAAATTTCAGCTCCAGATCGATATCTCCCAGATTGAGTGCAATCAATTCGGAGACCCGGATTCCTGTCGCATACAGCACTTCGAGCATGGCTTTGTCTCTTGCGCCCTGCGCGTTCGAACGATCCGCTGCGCCGAGCAGACGCTCCACTTCGGTTACCGACAGCACGGTCGGCAGTTTTTTCTCCGGTTTCGGCGTTTCCAGATCCATGGACGGGTCCTGAACGATCAGCGAACGCCGGATCAGATAATGGAAAAAGGAACGGATCGAGACCGAAGCGCGAATGACCGTGGAGGACGCTTTGCCCGAACGCTTCATCTCGTTCAGATACGCGGCGATATGCGATTTGCGGATTTCGTCCACGGCGGTCAATCCTCTTCCGCCCACGAACTCGAGAAATTGGACCAGATCGCGCCGATACGATTCGAGCGTACTTGCGGTACGCCCTTTTTCATCCGACATATAGGTGATAAACGCGTCCAAATGCGTATTCACTGGTGGACCCCCTCCCAACTTTCCTCAGGAAAGCCGCTTACTGCCCGTTCGGGCGGGCCGCCGAATCCCGTTTGACTAAAGATTCCACAACCCCTCCCAAACTCCTTCTTTAAAGGCAAATTTCCGTATTCGAAGCCATAGGCGAGAATCGGGAAACTTGCCGGGCAAAAAGGCAAATTTCCGTATTCGAAGCCATAGGCGAGCCGTATTCGAAGCCATAGGCGAGAATCGGGAAACTTGCCGGGCAAAAAGGCAAATTTCCGTATTCGAAGCCATAGGCAAGAATCGGGAAACTTGCCGGGCAAATAGGCAAATTTCCGTATTCGAAGCCTTAGGCAAGAATCGGGAAACTTGCCGGTACAAGAAGGTTATTCCCGCCCATCAAAAAGGCTCCGGAAGGATCGCTTTCGATCCGCCGGAGCCGGGCTATGCGCACAGGCCAAGTATGCGGTCGGAAGGACCGGACACTTCTGCTGCCTGTACGCCATAGAAAAAGAAAGAATTCCGTCCTGCTTCGCCGCTTACGCGTTGTCGTCTTCTTTTGCTCTGCAGCGGTGGCAGATTCCCTGAAAGTCGAGTCTGTGATCCAATACGGTAAAATGGTATTCCTTCTCCAGACGCTCCTCAAGCGGCAGCAGCCAGTCTTCGCGAATCTCGTCCATACTGCCGCACTGCACGCAGATCAAATGGTGATGGTGATGCTTGTTCGACTCGCCCCGAAGGTCGTAACGGGATACCCCGTCGCCGAAATTGAGCTTTTCCACCACATGCATTTCGCTGAGCAGTTCCAGCGTACGGTATACGGTCGCAAGACCGATCTCCGGAGCCTTTTCCTTGACCAGCATGAACACATCTTCCGCGCTCAGATGGTCTTCTTCATTTTCCAGCAAAACGCGAACGGTGGCTTCCCGCTGGGGCGTCAATTTGTAACCCTTGGACTGCAGCTGCTGTTTGATATTGTCGATCCGCGCTTCCATGCTTCTCCTCCCCCTCGGAGCATGCCCGTTCTTGCCGGCCGTTCTCCAGTCAAACTCACGTTCCCTATTATAGAAGTTACCAGGGTTTAAAGTCAAACATTTCAGGCGCTCAAATCGGCCAGTTTCCCGTCAGCGTACGGATCTGCCACGCGTATACGGCCATGAGCGTTTTGGCGTCGCTGATCCGGCCGGCGCGGATATGCTCGAAAGCCTCGTCCAGCGTAATTTCCGTCAGTTCCAGAAATTCGTCTTCATCGGGATGCAGCGTGCCTTCGGTCAGGTTCTCTGCGGCATAGAAATGGATGATCTCATCCGCAAATCCCGGCGACGTGTAAAAGGAAGACAGATGCAGCAGCTCGGGCGCGCGATAACCCGTTTCTTCTTCAAGCTCCCGTGCGGCCGCTTCCCGCGGGTCTTCGCCCGGCTCAAGCTTCCCTGCCGGGATCTCGATTTCCGTACGGCCGAGCGGCTGGCGGAACTGCTCGACGACAAGCAGTTTGCCGTCTTTGATCGCAAGTACCGCCACGGCGCCCGGATGCTTGACGATCTCGCGCTTGGCCTGGGTACCGTCGGACAGCTCCACCGTATCGATCTGCACCTTGATAATTTTACCGTCAAAAATCGGCTCGCTGCCGACCGTCGTTTCCCATAGTTTTTCTTTGCCCGGTTCCATGTTCGTTTCCGCCTCCCGTACTTTGAATGTTAAGAGCGTACCGATTGACGCACGATTTCGACGATAAATCCGGCCAGTTTGCCCAGATCTTCGACTTTGATCTTTTCCGAAGTCGTATGAATATCTTCGTAGCCGACCGACAGATTGACCGTAGGCACGCCGAAACCGTTGAACACGTTGGCATCGCTGCCGCCGCCGGATTGGAAGGTCCGGCCGCTGAGACCCAACTGCGCAGCCGCTTTTTTCGCAAGCTGTACCACTTCGGAGTCGTCGGTATGGCTGAACGCGGGATACACGACCCGGCTCTCGAATACCGGCCGGGCGCCGAATTCCGCGCAGGCAGATTCAAGCGCTTCTTTCATCGAAGCGATCTGCGCGTCTACTTTTTCCTGTACGACGCTGCGCGCTTCGGCTTCGAGCTTGGCATAATCGATCACGACATTGGTTGCGCCGCTGCCCGAGAAGCTGCCGATATTCGCTGTTGTATCTTTGTCGATCCGACCGAGCTTCATCCGCGAAATCGCTTTGCCCGCCACCTGAATCGCACTGATTCCGTCTTCCGGATTGACGCCCGCATGCGCCGCTTTCCCATGGACTTCCATCGTAATCTTGGCCTGGGTCGGTGCCGATACAGCGATAGCTCCCACTTCCCCGTTCGAATCGACCGCAAACCCGAGATCCGCATCGAGCAGCGAAGCTTCCATCGCCCGCGCGCCCATCAGTCCGGATTCCTCTCCTGCCGTAATGACGAACTGGATCTGTCCATGCGGAATCTCCTGCTCGCGCAGCACGCGGATCAGTTCCAGCAGCGCGGCTACGCCGGCTTTGTCGTCGGCGCCGAGGATCGTGTCGCCCGAGCTGCGGATCCAGCCGTCTTCGCCGATCACCGGCTTGATGCCTCGTCCCGGAACGACCGTATCCATATGGCAGGTAAAGAACAGCTTCGGCGCGTTTACTCCTTCGGTTGCCGGCAGCAGCGCGATCAGGTTGCCCGCCCCGTGACCCGAGCGGGATGCCGAATCGTCTTCCACGACTTCCAGGCCGTGCAGCTTGAACTTGTTCGCAAGCACATCGGCGATCAGCCGCTCGTTTCGGGTCTCGCTGTCGATCTGTACCAATTCCAGAAATTCATGCACCAAACGTTGTGTATCGATCATAAAACTTCCCTCCGCTTTCCCGATAAGCTAAAATAGACTTGATAACGGATTATTCCGTTTTCCCTTTTCTATCTTACAAGGAATTGCGCGAAAATCCAAAAAGGACGCCGAGAAAGCGGCAGCACCGGGTGCGTTCGGGCGGATTCAACCGAGTGCTCCGAAGCGAAGCGGACCAGGCAGGGACAGTCCACTCTCCAGGCCGTTTCCCCAAACGCTTTTTCCGGCATCTTCATCTCATCAATTTACGAAAAGAGGTTTGACGGCTTCATGCAGAACAAAAGATGGTTCAAAATTTTTATCTGGCTGATGATTATCGCAATGGTCGGTTCGGTATTCCTGGGTCTGCTGCAGGTATTTGTATAAAAGCGGACACCACCGCTTCCGGAACCGACAAAAAAGAGCTTTGACCTTACCCGGGAAACCGGGCAGGCCGAAGCTCTTTTTTGTCGATTTGAACCGAAAAGCTTTCTGCGAATAGGCGGCCCGAACCGGAATCTGCGATGCCGGCCGGCCCGTCTTAATACAGCTTCGTATCCGGAGAGTAACTTTCCAGATTTTCTTTGACCCGTTGAAGGAAACGGCCGCAGATCAGTCCGTCCAGAATCCGGTGATCCAGCGACAGACAGAAATTCGCCATCGACCGGACGCCGACCATATCGTTGATCACGACCGGACGCTTGACGATCGATTCGAACGTCAGCTGCGCGGCCTGCGGATAATTGATGATCGGCTGGGACAAGATGGAACCGAACGATCCCGTGTTGTTCACGGTAAACGTACCGCCCTGCATATCGTCGATCTTCAAGGTGCGTTCGCGCGTACGGCGAGCCAGATCGTCGATTTCCATCGCGAGACCCGCGATATTTTTTTGGTCGGCTTTTTTGATGACCGGTGTCAGAACCGAATCTTCCGTTCCAACGGCCAGCGAGATATTGATATCCCGTTTGACGATAATCTTGTCGACCGCCCAAACGGAGTTCATGATCGGATAATCTTTGATGGCATTGACGACCGCTTTGATCACGAATGCCGGATACGTCAGGTTGACGCCTTCGTTTCGTTTGAACTCGTCTTTGTGTTTATTGCGCAGTTTGACCAGATTGGTCATATCGACTTCGATCATCATCCAGCCGTGCGGAATCTCCGATACGCTCTGGCGCATCCGGGTCGCAATCGTATTGCGGATCGGCGTGATATCGATATACGTCTCGTTGGCTCCGCGGCCGCCTTCTTCGATCTCGATCTTCGGCAGCTTCGGATTTTCGCTGAGGTGAAGACCCGAATGCCGCACTTCGTTTTGCGAAGACAGCGACGAAGACGCGAACATCGGCGGTTGCGGTGCGGCGAACGAGGCCGCGGCGGGCTGCGGCGCGGAAGGCGCGGCGGAAGCGGCCGACGCGGCCGCCTGGGACGCGCCTCCGTGCTCCAGATGCCGAAGCACGTCTTTGCGCGTGACCCGGCCGCCCATGCCGCTGCCGGGAATCACGGCCGGATCGAGACCGTGCTGCGCGGCCAGCGCCTGTACGGCCGGCGAGTAGCGGGCGCGCATGCCGCCCGCTTCGACGCCGGACGCGGCCTGCGGCGCGGCGGAACCGCCTGCCGGCGAAGCCGGGCGCACGGCCGGGCTCTGCGCGGCCGGCGCGGAAGCTTCGCCTTCGGTCACGATGCGGCAGATGATCTCGCCTACGGCGATCTCCTGGCCTTCGGCGGCCAGCAGCTCGCCCATTACCCCTTCTTCCGTCGAAGGGATCTCGGCGTTGACTTTATCGGTAATCACTTCGCAGATCGGCTCGTACAGGTCGACGGTATCGCCCGGACGCTTCAGCCATTTGGCGATTGTCGCGGACACCAGCGATTCGGCGAGCTGGGGCATCGTGATATTTTTTTGCGCGGAATTCGTTGTGCTCATTGCGTTCACTCCTCTATTCGTCCGGGACTAGTAAAGAGCCAGTTCCCGCATGGCGTCCAGCAATTTGTCTTTGCTGAGCATGAAAAACTTCTCCTGCGGCGGATTGATCGGCATGGCCGGGGCGTCCGGACCGCACAGGCGGCGGATCGGCGCGTCCAGGTCATATAGACATTCCTCGGCGATGATGGCGGCCACTTCGGCGCCTACGCCTCCGGTCTTGTTGTCTTCGTGCACGATCAGCACTTTGCCCGTTCGGCGAACCGCTTCGATGATCGCTTCGCGGTCGAGCGGCTGGATCGTACGCAGGTCAAGGATATGGCTGGTGATGCCTTCCTGCTCCAACTCTTCGGCTGCCTGCATGGCGAAATGCAGCGGCAGACTGTAGCTGATTACGGTAATGTCGTCGCCTTCGCGCAGCAGGTTCGCTTTGCCGATCGGAACGATATAATCGTCATCCGGCACATCTTCCTTGATCAGTTTGTAGCACTTTTTGTTCTCGAAAAAGAGGACCGGATCGGGATCGCGGATCGCCGCTTTGAGCAGCCCTTTGGCATCGTATGCCGAGTAAGGCGCGATAATCTTGAGGCCCGGCGTTCCGAAAAAGATCGATTCGGGACACTGGGAATGATACAGACCGCCGAAGATGCCGCCGCCGATCGGCGCGCGCACGACAATCGGGCAGTCCCAGTCGTTATTCGAACGGTAGCGGATTTTGGCCGCTTCGCTGATAATCTGGTTGGTCGCGGGCAGCATAAAGTCCGAATACTGCATCTCCGCAATCGGCTTCATGCCGACCATGGCCGCGCCGATCGCAACGCCGGCAATCGCGGATTCCGCCAGCGGCGTATCGATCACCCGGTCTTCGCCGAACTGTTGCTGGAGTCCTTTGGTCGTCGTGAAGACGCCGCCTTTGACGCCTACGTCCTCGCCAAGAATGAAGACGGACGGATCGTTCTCCATCTCTTCTTTCATGGCCAGGCGAATCGCGTCGATATATTCCATCATCGGCATATCAGTTCAGTCCTCCCTGTCCGTCTCCATCGCCCGCATAGACGTGCAGCAGCGTGTCTTCCGCACGCGGATACGGCGCTTTGTCCGCATATTCCGTCGCTTCTTTCAGTTCCTGGGCGATTTCTTTTACATATTCCGCTTCCTGTTCTTCGCTCCACAGTTCCGCTTCGATCAGGTACTGTTTGTAGCGCGGAAGTCCATCCTTTTTCCAGTTGGCATCGACTTCTTCCTGGGTACGGTAAGCCAGGTCGTTATCCGAAGTCGAATGCGGCGACAGACGGTACATCATCGCTTCGATCAAGGTCGGCCCTTCGCCGTCTACGCCGCGCTGCCGCGCTTCGCTGACCGCACGGAACATTTCCAGCGCATCGTTGCCGTCCACGCGCAGTCCCGGGAAACCGTAGCCGAGCGCACGGTCGCTCACTTTGCCGGCCAGCTGCTTGGCAATCGGCACCGAGATCGCATACTGGTTGTTTTCGCACATCATAATCACCGGAAGCTTCTGTACCCCGGCAAAGTTCGCGCCTTCGTGGAAATCGCCCTGGTTGCTCGAGCCTTCGCCGAACGTTACGAACGATACCGCGCCTTCGCCGCGCATTTTGGAAGCCAGCGCCGCGCCCACCGCGTGGGGAACCTGGGTCGTAACCGGACTCGATCCGGTCAGAACGCGCAGCCGTTTGCTGCCGAAATGTCCGGGCATTTGGCGTCCGCCGCTGTTCGGATCTTCCGCTTTGGCAAAAGCCGAAAGCATCAATTCGCGCGTCGTCATGCCTACCCCGAGCATAAAACCGTAATCGCGGTAATACGGCAGGAAGTAATCCTTACCCGTATCGAGGGCGAATGCCGCGGCGACCTGCGCCGTTTCCTGTCCGATCCCCGAGACGTGGAAGTTGATCTTGCCCGCCCGCTGCAGCAGATGGCAGCGTTCGTCGAATTTCCGGGCGAGCAGCATACATTTATACAGATCGACTGCGCGGCTGTCGTCCAGACCCACCTCGCGGTGCAGCTTGTTCGGTGCGGCTGTTGCTTTCTGGTTCATGGTGTGAACCTCCTTAAAAGTCTTAAACGGTACTCGGCCTGTTCGGCCTTCTTCGGGATTTTCCCCGGTCTATACTTACCCCGTCCGGCCGTATTTCTCTTCGGTCGAAAGGCTGTCCGTTCGCTGTCTAACACAACGTCTTAAAACCAGGTACTAATTCCGAACCCGAACCTATTATAATCCTTTTCCCGCAAAAAAGAAAAGCGCCGCTTTACCGCATCCACGCAAAAAGCCGGCCGGATACGCCGAAAACCCGCTTCGACGCCGGCAGGAAGCCCGGAGCGAAGCGAGTGTAAACGGCGGAACATTCGGCAGCCGGCGCACACCTGCACGGCCCGCCGCCCTATTCGGTTGGACTCAGACGTTGATCGCGTTTCCGTCGATCGCGAGCATGGCTTCGCCAAGCGCTTCGGCCAGCGTCGGATGCGCATGGACGGCGCTGCCCACTTCCCAGGGCGTCGCGTCCAGCACGGCTGCAAGCGAGGCTTCGGCAATCAGTTCGGTTGCCTGCGGACCGATAATTTGCACGCCGACCAGGTCGTTCGTTTCCGTATCGACAACCACTTTCGCGAATCCGTCGGAATGACCTTCGACAAGCGCTTTGGCGATCGCGGAGAACGGCACTTTCGCCGATTTTACGCTTCGGCCCATTTCGCGGGCACGAGCCTCGGTCAAGCCGATACTGCCGATCTGCGGATGCGTATACACGCAGCGGGGAACGAAAGTCGGATCGTAAATATGGCTCTCCTGACCGGCCAGGTGATTGACCGCGGCCAGTCCTTCATGACTCGCCGCGTGGGCCAACTGCAGCCCGCCGATACAGTCGCCTACCGCATAAATATGCGATTCTCCGGTTTGGAAATGCGGATTGACCGCGATCGCGCCGTTCGCGACGCGTATATCCGTATTTTCCAGACCGATGCCTTCGACATTCGCTGCGCGTCCGATCGATACGAACATCTGCGAAGCTTCCAATGTGACTTCTTCTCCACGGTGCGCAGCCGAGATCGAAATCCCGCCGTCTCCCGGCACATACGTATCGGGCTTCAGTTCGATTTCCGTCAAAATCGTTACTCCGCGTTTTTTGAGCAGCTGCGCAAGTTCCCGTGCCGCTTCTTCGTCTTCGCCCGGCAGAATCTGCTTGGCCATTTCGACCAGTGTGACCTTGACGCCGAAGTCGCACAGCATCGATGCCCATTCCACGCCGATCACGCCGCCTCCGACGATCAGAATCGATTCCGGCAGTTTGTCCAGGTCCACCGCTTCGTCGCTGCTGAGAATGAGTTTGCCGTCAGGTTCCAGGCCCGGAATGACGCGCGGACGGGAACCGGTCGCGATAACCAGATTGTCCGAGACGACCGTCTCCATCTCGCCGTCCGGAAATTCGACCGCCACCGCTCCGCTGCGCGGCGAGAAGATCGAAGGACCGATGATCCGGCCGCTGCCCTCGATCACGCGGATTTTGTTTTTGCGCATCAGATACTGAACGCCCTGGTGAAGCTTGTCGACGATCTCGCGCTTGCGAGCCTGGACTTTCGGAAATACAAGCCGTCCTCCGTCCGTCTCGATGCCGTAGGCTTCCGCCTGATTGAGCAGCGCATAGACTTCCGCACTGCGCAGCAGCGCTTTGGTCGGGATACAGCCCCGGTGCAGGCAGGTGCCTCCCAGTTTCCCTCGTTCGATGATAACGACGTCCTTGCCGAGCTGCGCCGCCCTGATTGCGGCCACGTATCCGCCTGTTCCTCCGCCGAGTACGGCGACATCGCATGTAATGGTCATCCGCTGTTTCCCCTCCATTTATATTCGTATTGGCCGTCCGGCCGCCGTTCTTGCTGCCCGATTCCTGCTTATTCGTACAGAGCGTCCCGAAGCTTGGTCGACATGTTCGGCTTGTTCCCGCTCACTTTTAACAAAGCTTCGCGCAGACGCTTGTTTCGCGCTTCCGATTCTTCCAACCTTCGCAGCAGACTTTCGATCCACTCGGTTTCACCGGCTTCCAGCACACCGCGTTCGCGCAGACGTTTCAAATATTCCGAATCGTCCCCCATATGTTCTTTCATTAACGTTCATCCTTCCGTTTCCCGCTTCAAGCCGCCTGCGGGCAGGTTTCACTCCCCGGCTTCCGACTCGTCTTTTCTAGCATACCACGAGTTCGCGCATTTTTCTTCCGCAGCCCTTGGGCACGTTTCGCTTATTCTTTCTCCAAACTGTTGACCAATCGTTCTATCTGTTATACTATGAATATAACATATAGATAAGGGAGGGATCGCATGTTCGTCGAGCTCGATTTGCAGTCCGAGGTTCCGATCTACGAGCAGTTGGCCGACCAATTGGTGGAAGGTATCGCTTCGGGCATGCTCGCTCCGGGTCAGGCGCTTCCGTCCGTCCGCACGCTGGCAGCCGATCTCGGCATCAATCTCCATACGGTCAACAAAGCTTACCAGGCGCTGAAGCAGGAAGGGTTTCTCGAAATCCATCGCAAAAAAGGCGTAATCGTCCAGCCCGGACCGCTCCCGACCGCAGATGAGACTTTCAAGGCCCGTCTGCGCCGGGATCTGCGTCCGCTGGCGGCCGAAGCTTTGGTTCGCGGCATGAACGAGCAGGAATTGACCGAACTGATGCAAACCTTGTACCGAAGTATTCAAAATCCCCCGTCCGAAGGAGGCACTTCCCTATGAATTCCACAACCGCTTTCGTATGGATTACGGTCGTGATCGACCTGATCTGGCTGCTGTCGCTGATTGGCCTGCCTTTCTTGATGACTGCCATGCTCATGGGCGTGTACGTTCCGCCGCGGGAGCGCAGTCTGCCGCAGCTCCGGACTATCCGCCTGCGCTTTCTGATGATCAGCTTGTCCGGCGCTTTGCTTGGCGGCCTGCTGTCATTCGCCGCTTACCGCTTGTCGGACGGCTCGGAAGGCTGGACGCTGTCTTCCCTGCTTCTTCTCCAAGCCGCCGCCGTGCTCGCCGCCTGGGCTTTCTCCCGCCGCCAAGCGCTGGCTCTCAAAGCGCAGCGCGGCTGGAAAGCTCCCGAGTCTTCCAAACGGACCGCTTATATCGGAACGGACCCAATGCGGAAGACTTCCGGTATCCGCGCTTGGGCTTATCTGCTGCATGTGGCGATTATCGCTCTTTGCGCCCTGCTGACCGTGCTCAGCTGGGACCGTATTCCCGATCTTGTCCCGATGCATTTCGACGCCTCGGGCCTGCCGGACCGTTACGCGGCCAAGTCGCTGGGGAGTGTCTTCACCTTGAATCTGTTCCAGATCTTGCTCACGGGGCTGTTTGCCGGTATTCATTTCTCTATGGGGCGTACGCGCCAGAATCTCGATCCGGCCGATCCCCAGGGATCTCTGCGCAAGCAAAAACTTTTTCGCGGGGCCAACGCTTACATTCTGTACACGCTGTCCCTGGTCGTCGTCTTGATGTTTGGCTGGATTCAGGCTCGCAGCACCTACGATTTCCGCGGCACGCTGCCGATCGGATACGCACTCGCTTTTCTGCTGCTGCTCACGGTGATGCTCGCCGCATTCTTCATCTATCTGAAAAAGCGGGGCCTCGACGACGTGGGAACCAATCGATATCACGGCGAAGACCGGTATTGGCGCGGCGGAGCTTTTTACTGCAACCCGCAGGATCCCGCCGTTATGGTGGAAAAAAGAATCGGCCTCGGTTGGACTTTCAACTTTGCGCGGCCGGCAAGCTGGCTGATCCTGGCGGGTGTCCTGCTTCTGCCTGCGGCTGCGATCGCGATCGCTTTTACGGCAGGAAGCTGACAAGTTCCCTGCGCTGTCCGTCCCTTTGCGGGATGGACAGCTTTTTTCGCGTTCCTCAACCTTTTTGGAAAACGGAAAAAGGGAACCTGCGTTCCCGTTTTTAACTTGACTCGCTGCTGCCGCTGATGTTAGGTTGTTTTTAGATTCGATTACTTATTTGCGGGAGGGATCGGCATGACGGAAATCAAATTGAGCATCGGGTACGACGAGTATGAAGCGGGGCAGCAAATGGATCAAAAGTTGGAGGAATTGGCGAATACGCCTGAAGCGGCGCAGCTCTCGAAGCTGGTGATCGGCGATTGGGGCGGCACGTACGAGAACTCGTCGGAGCACATCGTCGAAACGCTCGTTCGCTTGAAAGACCGTTTTCCTGCGCTGAGAAGTCTGTTTATCGGCGATATGGACTCCGAAGAATGCGAAGTGTCCTGGATCATGCAGTCCGACCTGAATCCGCTGTTTGCGGCTTTTCCGGATCTGCAGTCGCTGACGATCAAAGGCAGTACCGACCTTGCGCTCGGCCAAGTCGAACATGCCAAACTGGAAGAGCTGATTATCATCTGCGGAGGCCTTCCCTCGGAAGTATTGGCTTCGGTCGCACAGGCCAAACTGCCCGCCCTTCGCAAACTCGAACTCTACATAGGCGTGGAAAATTACGGCTTCAATGGGAACCTTGAATACATCCTCGCGGTCGCTAAGCCGGGTCTGTTCCCGAAGCTGGTCTATCTCGGACTCAAGAACAGCGAACTCCAGGACGAGATTGCGGCCGCGCTGGCCCAGTCCGATATTCTGGACCAGCTCGAAACGCTGGACCTGTCCGAAGGCACGCTCACCGACACGGGCGCGGAAGCCCTGCTGGCAAGCGAGAAAATCCGCCGACTCCAGGCGCTTGATCTGCATCATCATTTCATGTCCGAAGCGATGACGCGCAAAGTCGCCGAGCTGCTGCCGCAGGCCGACGTGAGCGATCGCGAGGAGACGGATAAGTACAACGGCGAGGAATACCGCTATCCCGCTCTGACCGAATGAGCGGAATTAACGCGAACTCGGTCAGAGCCAGCTTTGACCGAATGAGCGAGTCCAATACGAAGCCGGCCGAAGCCAGCTTTGACCGAATGAGCGGGAATTCCCCTCTTCCCGATCCTTCGACCGCTCCGCTTATTCTGATCGGCCACCCCGGAAACGAACGCACCGAAGGCATGCGGCTGGCCCGGCGTGCAGCGGGGCTGTCCGAGCCGGTCGTCGTTCCGTATATGCGGCTTCTCTCGGGCGTGCCGCTCGGCGAAGCGGCACGGGAAGCCGGACTTCCGGCGGGAACCGTGCCGGTAATCCGGCTTGATGCTCCCGGCGAACATTTCGGCGCGGAACGCGCGCTGATCGCGCTTGGCTCTCCCGAACAGGACGACGGCGACGAGCTGCTGCCGCTGCGCGAACGCCGCGATCCGTACCGGATGCCGGAGCGGCAGGCACTGGCGCTCGAAGAGCGGCCGATACGGCTGATGCATCCGTCGCAGTGGTTCCGCGGCTTCTGCCGACTGCTGGCGCGAATACGTTCGGAAGCGGCCGAATCTTGGCCGACGGCGTCGTTCTGGAACGACCCGGCGGAGGTCGCCGTCATGTTCGACAAACGGGCTTGTCATCGCCGGCTGACCGAAGCGGGAGTACGCGTTCCTGATCTGCTGGCCGAACCGGAAACCTTAAGCAGCTACGAAGCCGTGCGGGAAGCCATGCTGAATCGGCGGATGCACCGGGTCTTTCTGAAGCTGGCTTTCGGCTCGGCGGCTTCCGGCGTGATCGCGTATCAGATCAATCCCCGCACCGGCGCCGAGCGGGCGACCACCACGCTGGATGCCGAAGTCTATATTCAGCGTCCGGGAATTTTCTACAATTCGAAGCAGGTCCGTACCCTCGACGATCCCGTGAAAATCCGGACGCTGATCGGCTATCTGTGCGGACACGGCGTCCACGCGGAGCGCTGGATCCCCAAAGTTTCGCTGGACGGAAGCCCTCTCGACTTGAGGCAGCTTGTCGCGTTCGGCGAAGCCGGACACTCGGTGATTCGGGCGGGAGAGACGCCGATCACGAATCTGCATCTGCGCAGTCGGCGCCTCTCCCTTGCACAATCGGGACTGCCGCAAAGCTCGCTGACCGCGGCGACCCGCGAAGCGCTGGCAGCCATGCGGACCTTTCCCGGCTCGGTTTCGGCGGGCATCGATGTGCTGACCGACCGCAATACCGGCAGTCCCTATGTCGTCGACGTCAATCCGTTCGGCGATCTGCTGCGCCGCGTACAGGTAAACGGAGACGATCCGTACGCCTGGCAGATGCGCCGCTGGCTCGGCATCTCGAAGCGCGGCGCCGGAATGATTCAAGGAGGATAGGAACCATGAACTTCAGCCCCGCAAGTAACAAAATACCGGTCAAACACTCCGTCGATATGAACCAAGTCGTCGGTACGCACGATATTCTGATGATTACGCTCGATACGCTGCGCTACGATACCGCCGTGCTCGAGCAGGAAAACTGTCCGAATCTGTGCGGCAGCGGCCCGTGGGAGAAACGGCATTCGCCCGGCAGCTTCACTTATGCGGCGCATCATGCGTTCTTTGGCGGATTTCTGCCGACGCCGGCCGATACGGACAAATCTTCCCATGTCCGCTTGTTCCATTCCCGCAATACCGGCATGAAGACGCATCCGCATACGTGGCTGTTCGATACACCGGATCTCGTATCCGGGCTGGCCACCGAAGGATACCGCACGCTGTGTATCGGCGGGGTTATCTTTTTCACCAAAAAAGTACCGCTCGCCCGCGTGCTGCCCGGCTACTTCCAGCGAAGCTTCTGGCGGATGAATTTCGGCGTGACCAATCCGCAGTCCACGAAGCACCAAGTGGATCATGCACTGAAAATTCTCGACGGAATTCCGACGGATGAACGGTTCTTCCTGTTTGTCAACGTCTCCGCGATGCACGGTCCGAACCATATTTTCCTGCCCGGTGCCAAACGCGATTCCGTCGACAGCCAGCGCGCCGCGCTGCGTTATGCCGATGCGGAACTGGGCCGCCTGTTCGATGCGGTGCGGCGCCGCAGCAATCCGGCATTCTGCATGGCTTTCTCGGATCACGGAACCGCCTACGGCGAAGACGGCTACGAAGGACACCGCTTGGCGCACGAGACGGTCTGGACCGTCCCGTACCGGGAATTCATGCTTTGACGCAGTTCTCCAAATCCCTCCCGAAAGGAGTGTATTGTCCATGACCGAAACGGCCCTCTATCCCAAAGAGCGCGTCCAGACCTGGAAAAAGGAATTGGCCGCCGCTCCTTATCGTTCCTATTTATATTCGTATCCGCATAAGACCGCTTACCGTACGTTCGAGCAGCCGAAACGACTGTCCGAACTCTGGAAGAACGAGCCTGCGGAAAGTTACTTCCTGTATATGCATATCCCGTTCTGCGGAGCGCGCTGCGGATTCTGCAATCTGTTCACGCTGCCGGACAAACGGGAAGATGTGCACAAACGTTATGTCGACGCTCTGGAGCGTCAGGCAAGGCAGTGGGCCGAGCTGGCAAACCGCCCTTTTGCCCGATTTGCGATCGGCGGCGGAACACCGACCCTGCTGCGTCCGGATCAGCTGGAGCGTTTGTTCGGTATCGCCGAAAATATAATGGGACTGGATCCGGCCCAAGCTTCGATTTCCGTAGAAACATCGCCCGAAACGATCGATTCCGAGCGGCTTGGCGTACTTCAGGCACACCGCGTCGACCGGGTGAGCATGGGCATCCAGAGCTTTATCGAAGCGGAGGCGGCGGCGATCTATCGCCCGCAGAATCCAGACGAAGTACGGCGGGCGCTGAATCTGCTGCAGAAGTTCGATTTCCCCCTGCTCAATCTGGATCTTATCTACGGCCTGCCGGGACAAACGCGGGAATCCTGGCTGTATTCGCTTAACGAAGCCCTTCATTACGAGCCGGGCGAAATCTTCATCTATCCGCTTTATACACGGGAGCATACGATTCTCAAACCGGGCGACATGCCGGCTGCCGGCGCGGACGATCCCCGTATGGATCTCTATCTTACGGCCTGCGAACGTTTGGAAGAATGCGGCTATCAGCAGTTCTCCATGCGCCGGTTTGCCCGCAAAGGTACGGTCGGGCATTCGCCGTCCAAAAGTCCGATCGCTTACGGCTGTCAGGAAGAAGGCATGATGGGTCTCGGCTGCGGAGCCCGTTCCTATACCCGAAACGTGCATTATGCCTCGCGTTATGGCGTCAGCCGCCGGGCAACGGAAAGCATTATCGCCGATTATGTGGCCGCGGAACGGTACGACCATGCCGACTACGGTTTCGAGCTGGACCGGGCCGAGCAGCGTCTGCGCTTTGTGCTCAAAGGTATTCTGCACAGCGAAGGACTCCACCTTGACGAATATGCCGAGCGTTTTGGAGCCGGAGCTTTCGAAGAACTCCCGCAGTTGAACCTGCTGACCCAGTCGGGTCTGGCCGCAGTCGAAGACGGGGTACTGCGCATGGGACGGGAAGGACTCGGTTACTCCGATTCGATCGGCGACTGGTTGATTTCGGAACCGGTACGCGGGCGGATGCAAGAATTCGTGCTGCCATGAGAGCGACCTTGTATTTCCGCGGTTCTTTGTCGTCCTGCAATTATTCGTGCCCTTACTGCCCCTTCAGCAAGACGGTCGACAGTTCGGAGACACTCGCGAAAGACCGGATTCAGGTTCGGCGTTTTGTCGAATGGGCCGCCGACCAGGAAGCCCTCGGACACCGTCTGTCCATATTTTTCAATCCGTACGGCGAAGGACTCGTTCACCGCTGGTATCGGGAAGCGATGATCGAATTGTCGCATATGGCTCATGTGGACAAAGTCGCGATTCAAACGAATTTGTCGGCGAAGCTGGATTGGACGGAACGGCTGAATCCCGACACGTCCGCTTTCTGGGCGACTTACCATCCCGGAGAAACGAGCGAAGAACGGTTTCTTGGGCGCTGCCTGGATCTCTATCGACGCGGAATTCCGTTCAGCGTCGGAAGCGTCGGGGTACGCAGCGCTTTCGAATCGATCGAATCGCTGCGGCGCGGACTCCCCGAAGAAGTGTATCTGTGGATCAATGCTTTCAAAGACCGCAAAAATTATTATACCGACGGCGAAATAGAGCGTATGCGCGCTGTAGACCCTTTGTTCGAGCTTAACCTTCCGGATTATGCCAGCCTCGGCAGCGCTTGTCGGACCGGGGAATCGGTATTTTTCGTACAGGGACCCGGGATCATCAAACGCTGTTACAGCGACCGGCGCGTGATCGGGCATTTGTACCGCAGCGAGCTCGAAGAACTGGCCCAAGTGCGCCCCTGCGGCATGAAGACCTGCGGCTGTTATATCGGGTATGCGCATATGCCGGAGCTCGATCTCGGCCGTTATTACGGCGAAGGTCTGCTGGAACGGCGGAGACTGCCGGATCAGCGTCCTTCCGCCCATGCAGGAGGTGTCCGATGAACCATCCCGATCCGGTTCAACCCGCATTCTTGAAGCCGCAGCTTTTTCCGGAATCGCAGTTTTCTTCGAATCCGCAGCCACCGGCACGTACGCTTTGGCTGACAGGCCTTCCCTGTTCCGGCAAAACGACTACAGCGCTCGCGCTCGCGGAAGCTATGATGGAGCGGCGAATGCCTGTCGAAGTGCTGGACGGCGACGAGCTGCGCAGACAGATCGGCGGAGGCCTGGGCTTCAGCCGCGAAGAACGGATGGAAAATGTACGCCGGGCCGTTTATGTGGCGGGACTGCTGAACAAGCACGGCGTAACGGCGTTGGTCTCCATGATCAGTCCTTATGCACGGATGCGCGATTATGCGCGCAGCATGCTTCCGGGATTTGCCGAGATTTATGTGGAGTGTCCTCTCGAAGAATGCGAACGGCGCGATGTCAAAGGGTTGTACGCAAGGGCAAGGCGGGGCGAAATCGCCGCTTTTACAGGCGTGTCCGACCTTTATGAACCTCCGCTCTCTCCCCGGCTCACGATTCGTACCGATACGGCTTCGCTCGAGGCAAACGTGAACCGGCTGATCCATGTATTCGCCCCGTCCGCCCAATAAAAGAGGTCTGCGGTGCCCGATTTGAAAACGAATATCTCCGCAACAAACACGCCCAACCGGACATTCAGCTGTCCGGTTGGGCGTGTTAGGCTGGAAAAGCAATCATTCGTATCAGGAGCTGCAGCGCTTAAGCGGCTCAAGGAGGAAATCCGATGGCTGAACCTTTGAAATTGATGTACACCGAAACTTTTCTGCAGACTTTCGCAGCCAGGCTTCAATCCGTCTATCCGCCTTTTGAGAGCCGGCAATTTGTCGACGAGGTTCTGGGCGAAGGCTGGGAGACTCTTGAACTGAAAGCGCGTATCCGGCGGATCTCGTCTGTACTCGGGCGCTTTCTGCCGCTGCCTTTTGCGGAAGCCCTAGGTATTCTTTATCGGATCGACGAGGCGTGCACAGGCTTCCCCTATCTCTTTTTCCCCGACTTCGTCGAAGTACATGGCACTTCGGAGGCCGACTTCGAACTTGCATTGGATGCCCTGGAGCGGTTCACTTCCAAATCGTCGTCCGAATTTGCTATCCGGTTCTTCCTGCTGCGGGAACCGGAGCGGACGCTTCGGCGCATGCGTTTGTGGGCGGGCAGCAGCAGCGAACATGTCCGCCGTCTGGCCAGCGAAGGCTGCCGGCCGCGTCTGCCCTGGGGACAGGCCCTTCCGGTATTCAAACGCAATCCGGCGCCGGTCCTTGAACTGCTGGAGACGCTCAAAGCCGATCCGGCGCTCTACGTCCGCAAGAGCGTGGCCAACAACCTTAACGATATAGCCAAAGATCATCCGGATCGGATCAAAGAAACGGCTCTGCGCTGGTACGGCAGCGATCCGCGGACCGACTGGATCGTCCGGCATGGCTGTCGGGGTCTGCTGCGTGCAGCCGATCCGGCTGTTCTCTCGCTGTTCGGTTATACCGCCGCAGGCAGCGAAGAAGCGGTCCCGCTGATCGAAGCTGCCTCGATCTCCGTCTCACCGGATTCGATCGCGATAGGCGGCAGCGTCGAACTCCGTATCGAAGGGCAGATGCGCCTCGGAGGACCATACCGGATCCGGCTTGAATATGCGATCGACTTCGTCAAAGCTTCGGGACGGACTTCGCGCAAACTATTCCGGCTGAGCGACAAAACGATCGCCGGAGGAGAACGGTTCTCTATCGTTCGCAGACACCGTTTCGCCGATCTTACAACCCGCCGCCATTATCCCGGTGTGCACCGGATCTCGCTGACCGTGAACGGAGCCGAATATGCACAGACTTCGCTGACTCTGCATGCCCCGTCTCCGGTTTCCGATTCATACGCAAAAGGATAAACAAAAGGTTAGACTAACGGACAAAGCCGCCCCGAAAATCGGAGGCGGCTTTGTGTTCAAACGGAAATCTATGGAATTCGGATCAAGGACAATTATCGTTACGTCATGGAGATTTCCGCTTGTTCTTCGCGTTCGGCCCCGTTTTCTTCTTCGGGCTTGCCGGACTTCGAACCGTACAGGATGAAATTGACTTCTTCCAGCACATCGGAAAATTGCGGAAGCCTTTGATTATTTTGCATGATTCTTCCTCACCTTACTTCAGTCTAATATAACGTATCCATTTTATTATTAAACCTTTAACCAAAAGCTGAAACCGTTTTTAAGCTTTCGGAGAAGCGGTTCCGGATACATTTCTGAAGTTTGGAAGAGCCGCCTTGATAAGTATCGGTTTTGAGTAGGCGTTCCATAATATCCTTTTATTTCTTTTTTCTTTTTGGGCGGTTTTTTTTCTCTTTTTGCTTGGCCGCGGCCCGAAGCTGGCGTCTTTGTTCCAATTCCATTTCCCTTTTCAAGTACAGTTCCATCGTATTTTCCGGATGTTCCGACGCAAAGCGCATAAATTTCTTCAAATGTTCATTATATTTGTCTTTGCCGAACACACGGCCGTTCTCGCGCAGGAAGGTTTCAAGCAGCCGATGCGGATCCCCGGTCTTTTTTAACGTATCAAAATCCGACAGGACCCGGAGAATCCGTGAAGCGATCCGCTCCGCCTGCTGCTGCATCCGATCTTCGTCCAGCCGCTCGTCTCGGGGATACGTATGGGAAAAAATAAGAAAAATACCGCCGACTCCGTAAAGGGCCAGCATATCCGCCAGATCGACCGAGTCCGCGCTGACGCGACTTGTCCATTCCAGCGAAGCCCGGTCCGGATGGGTAAAGATATTCAGAAATCCGTACACATCCGTCAGCTCGAACGAAATTTGTTCATAAGCGTATTTCATGACGCCCAAGTTGCTGCCCATCACTTCTTGTGCCGCGTCGGGATCGATCGTTTCGGGAGCCGTCCGGTACTGAAACAGGCGCGCCGAATGTTCGAAAGCGACCCGGATTTGTACCGGCGCTTCGACGACCAATCCCCCTTCGCGCAGCAGAACGGCGGCCGACAAAGAATTTGCGATTCGCTGAAGCAGCGCACCCTCATAGAAATCTTCTTCCGTTTCCGCGTAGTCGCGTGCGATTTCGATCAATTCGTGCATATAGCCAAGAGTCTCGTCGCGGACGGAACCGGCATGTTCGGGCGCTTCCGTGAGCGACGAAGGCCGCCAATCGGAATTAACGGTTTCTTCGATCCCCGCCGCCGCCGTATCGGGCTTGGAGCGTTCATCCTTATGCATCATCGAGATTCCTCCTTCCTTACCAAAACGTAAGCCGCACCGTCCTGACCGCGTTCGCGGAGATACCGTTTGACCTGGAACGCGATAATCGCCGTCCGAATCTGCCGTGGTTACGGCCCGATTTTGTCTTCTTGGACTCCCGTCGCATTCTTTTCATTGTAACGGTTTTGACGTCGGCGTTTCAACTCATCCGGCTTTTTCCATAAAGGATGTCTACATCCTTTTTGAGGGTAAAAAAGAATTTCGGGAATGCCGGGTCGAATGCTTAGAGCGGAACGCCGGGAGCAGGGTTGTGACGAAGCGTTACTCCGTGCAAAAGGACGGCAGTCTCAAGGCCAACGGACTCGGCGCCGCGGCCGTCACGTTCACCTCGGACGGCATCTCTGCCCAAGCGACGTTGATGATCCAATCGAAAACGCCCTTGACCGGGGCCGGCCGGATTGGAGGCGGCTCCTATCTGCCGATTCGCTCCGTTTTCGCCGCGCTCGGCGCAACCGTAACGAACGCCGGCAGCAGTTGGAACATCCAGTACGGGGATACGAAGATTCAACTGCAAAAAGGCAGTGCCACTGCTTCCGTCAACGGCCTCGACGTGGCGCTGAAAGGCAAAGTCCAGACGCTCGACGGCCAGGCGGTCTTTCCCGCCGACGGTCGTTCCGGGCGCTGTCGTCAACTGGGATGCCAAGCTCCGGCAGGCCGTCATCGCGTTCGGTCCTGCTACGCTGCAGATCGAATCCAAAGAAACCGCTCGGCTTAAGAAAAAGCAGCAGCTCGGCAGTCTTGCCCGGCAGCTCGGCAAATCGTACTGGATCAACGGCTGCAGCGGAGCCGGCGTCCGCTTCAGCAAACTGACCGTCGCCGGTATCAAAGCGACAGAGAGTCCTTCCGGCCGTTTTGTACACGACCGTGTTCAAAAACGCCGCCGGAAGCAGCAAAGTTTGGAACAACATCCGCGGCCATATCGTCTCCAGCTGCATGAATAGGGAACATGTGCTGCTGTCATGGGGCGAACCGGCCGAAGTCTGGGTCTACATGAGAGGCGGGCTTACCTGGCAGGGCGTCGCTTTCTTGAAAGGCAAAGTCCTCGGGGCGCTGTAAGCCGCTCTCCGCACCGATTCTGGCATGAAGTCGCAAAAAAAGGCGGTCCGCATCCGGCGGTCCGCCTTTTTCGTCTACCTTCCGGTTCGGCCGATACGCCTGCCCGCGCCCCACGCTCCGTTTAAAACGTTCGCACCTTTTCAGCCGCTGACAGCTTTTGCGCCTGTTCGTCCAAAATTTCTGCCGCGGCGCCCTGCGAGCGGCCCTGGAGCTGTTCCCGATCCTCGACTGTGATGCCAAACAGCACGTGGTCTTCCCATACGCCGTTGATTTTCAAATAACGTTCCGCCAACCCTTCTCGCCGGAAACCGGCTTTTTCCAATACTCTCTGCGAAGACCTGTTCCGCGGCATGACTCCCGCCTGAACGCGGTGCAGGCCGTGTTTGCCAAAAGCCAATTCCAGTACGGCGGTTACCGCTTCCGTCATATACCCTTGTCCGTTATGCGATTCATCCAGAAAATAACCCAGGTTCGCATTCTGGAAAGGGCCGCGTGCAAGGCCTGTCAGCGCCGCGCGTCCGATCAGATGTCCGTTTTCCCGCAGCCGCACACCGTAAATATAGCCTTGGTCCCGGATTCGCCCTTGATCGCTCTGCATGATCTCCGTTCTCTGTCCGGCAAGCGTCAAATAACCGTCGGAACGAATCGGTTCCAACGGTTCCAGAAACTCCCGGTTCGCCAATCGAAGCGCCAGAAGCTCTTCCGCTTCTTCCACTGCAAAAAACTTGAGTTCCAGCCGTTCGGTAAACATTCGATCCCCTCCCTTTTCGGTACCGCTTCAAGAGTACCCTTTTTCGCATTTTTCATTATATCAGAACCTGAACCGTTATGCCGAACAGGCGGATTAACGCAAAACAAAGCAAAAAGACTCCGCATTCGCGGAGCCTCCGGTCCAAATACCGGGTCGATTTTTTTATTCTTCGCCGGGCAGTTTCTTGCCTTTGTTTTTTCGCTCGCGGAAAGTCTTGTACAATTTGGATACGGATTCGGGAGTCACATCGATTCCCCGTTCATAGGCGTATTTGACCGAGTAACCGAGCGCAAGCGTTACCGTTCCCGCAACACCGGCACCCGCAACGCTTCCCGCTCCGGGAAAGATTTTCATGATCTGCGAAAACAGGGTCCGGCCCAGATTGCCCACGATTGCGGTTATGACGATCTCTTTGGCCGCTTCCCGGCTGATCGGACGTTCGTACAGCACGGCAAGCCTTGTCAGCAGTCCGATCTGCAGCGCGGTCAACGGTACAATGTCCGCGCCGGGCATCGGTACCGCTCCGATCGCTCCCGCGGACGTGGCCGCTCCGATAATCCATTTATTGGCGGTCGAAGATTTGGCTTTGATCGTACGTGCGAACAGAATATCCTTGTTGTTTTTTTTTAACAAGTCAAGAATGGCATCGCGCAGACCGTCGATATTCTCGCCCGTACGCGAAGAAATAGGAATCACTTCATACTTTTCGCCCGTTTCCTTCCGCACTCTGGCCACCAGCCGATCGACCTCGTCCGCCGCATCGATCTTGTTCAGCACGATCAGGATATTCGGATTGGCTTTTTCCACGATTCGGAATGAACGCTGCTCACTCTCCGAAAAGACGGTTCCCGCTGCGTTCAAGAAGAATAGTACCACATCGGTTTTCCGGAAATAATCAAGCGTCGTCGCCGAATTTTCCGTATTCACATCATTCAATCCCGGCGTATCGATAAAAAAGATTTTGTCTTTGTAAGCATGCGGATGAATAGCGGTCGTCTCGCCCGGCTCCGCGCCGACACCCGCTACTTCTTCGCCTACAATCCGGTTGATGGTCGAAGATTTCCCGGCATTGACATCCCCGATCATGGCGATCAGAATTTCCTGCTGCAGCTGTCCGTTGATCTCCGCCATTTCTTTGTCGAAAGCTTCATCCGCGGCTGCGCGGATTTGGCGCTTCATTTCGTTTTTCTGGAGTTCGGTATAATTTCCCGTTCCGCTTTTCATCTGGCAACCGCCCTTTCCGTCTGCATCTGCTTATCGCAGGCTTTGCGTATCTAAGGTAACGTTAACCGGAATGTTTCGCCGCTGAAACGAGCGCCCGGCCAAACCGGGATTAGACGCCGAACGCTTCTCCGATCGGAGTCTTGCCCGAGGTCAGGTCAAACGCCCGGCGATACGTACGACGGTCTTCCAGCAGTGCCGCAATAACGGCAGCGACGTCGTCGCGGGAAATGGAACCCGGTTCAAGATTTTCCGCCGCCGAGATGCTGCCGGTACCCGGATCGTTGGTCAGCCCTCCCGGGCGCACAATCGTATAATCGAGTCCCGTCGATTCCAGCATCCGGTCCGCATAATGTTTGGCCGCGTAATACGGTTTAATCTGTTCGGACCAGTTCTCGCGATTGTGGGCCTGCATGGCGCTGACGATCACATAACGCTTGACGCCCGCTTTTTCGGCTGCTTCCATCGTTTTGACCGCGCCGTCGAGATCGATCAGCAGCGTCTTGTCCAGGCCGGTCGAACCTCCCGAACCTGCGGTAAATACAAGGGCATCGCAGCCTTGCATGGCCTGTGCCAGAGTCTCTACGCTGTCTTCCAGATTCGCCAGCACCGGCTCGACTCCCGCCGCGCGCAGCTCGTTTTCCTGCTCGGCTTTGCGGATCATCGCCTTGACCGTATGGCGGCCTTCCTGCTTGAGCTGCCGAATGAGCCGGCTTCCAATTTGTCCGTTCGCTCCAATAATCAATACGTTCATAAAGGTTCCTCCTCGGTCTGGGTGATCTTGTATGTGGGTTTGCTTCGCTTTATGCCCCTGCTTTCTACCGGATCGCAAAAGCGATTTCCGCCACCTTGGCCAAATTGATACTGATCTCGCGTTCTCCACTCTCGAATGTCAGGCAGCCGACGCTTTCGAATTTTTCGCCGCGAAAAGCGGGAATGATGTAAGCTTCCTTGATTTCGCGGATGGCGATTTCCATCTCCGCTGCCGTCAGTTCTTCGCTCGAGTCGAACGCATATTCTTTCTCGATTCCATTGTCGTATAAAATTCGGATGTGGATCTTTCTCATGAGTGTGTCTCTCCCTTTCGGCTCTGCGGGAATCCCGATAACCGGCCCGCTTCTCTATTATCTCAAACCGACACGGGGAAACCAAATTTATACACGCCGATTCTCTTCTTCAAAAAATAAGCTGCCGGCGATCAATTCGCCGACAGCTCGTCTTCAGTGACCCATCTATGATTTTTTACCGGTTCTCCGCCGTCGGTCGGCACATAATCCACTTGATAGATCACTCCTTCACTGGCGGTATCGATCGTGGCTTTGGCCCCTTTCATCCCCTCCATATGATCAGCTTCGATCGTAACGGTATCGCCTTGCCCCGGCGTTTGATCCCCGGCGTCTTCGAGTTCTTCCCGAATCACCCATTTGTGTCCGACAACCGGCTCTCCGCCATCGGTCGGCGTATACGAGACGGAGTAGATGACCGTATCATAAGCTCCTGTCACTGTGCCTTCCGCCCCGTCCATCCCGGCCATATGATCGGAATGAACGGTAATCTTCGTGCCGACCGGATACGCCGCGTCTTTCGCTTCTGTCAGCCCATCGGGCAGTTTGCCCGTCGAACTGTGGTTCATTGCATGTCCACCGGCTTCGTCCGCCGGCTGCGAACAACCGGCTAGAAGAACGATCGCTGCCAGGAAGGCCGCCCTTATCGCTGCTGTCATTTTCATCGCTTGTTCCTCCTGTCCGATTCCGCTTAAAGTATGGAAGATAAAAATACCGCCGTTTACCGGATTATCGCACATCCAATAAACAACGGCATTAGTTGGTACGATCCATGGAAGTTTGTTGGCTTAAAATAGAGAATTTCCGATATTTATAGCCAAACTTGTTTTAGCTTAAACGATCTCAAACCCGCATAACTCCGCTGCTTCAGCTCACCGTATGCTCGATCCGCAGCTTGTCCGCGATCATCGCGATAAATTCGCTGTTGGTTGGCTTGGATTTGTTGATGCTGACGGTGTAGCCGAACAGATCGCTGATATTTTGCACCGAACCGCGTGCCCAAGCCAGCTCGATCGCATGGCGGATCGCACGTTCCACTCGGGATGGGGTCGTCGCGTATTTCTCGGCAATCGACGGATACAACGTCTTCGTGATCGAACCGAGAATTTCGATATTGTGATACACCATCGTAATGGCTTCGCGCAGGTACTTGTAGCCTCTGACATGCACGGGAATCCCGATTTCGTTGATGATGGACGTAATGCTCGCATCCAGGCTTTTGCCTTTGGACAGCGATCCGATACTTGGCTTCGGCGTAGGCGCCGGTTGGGCCTGCGTGATCGGCGAAGACGGAATATTCAGCATCTGCCGCACCCGGTTGACCAGTACTTCAATATCGAACGGCTTCAGAATATAATAAGCAGCGCCCAATTCCACCGCACGCTGGGTAATATTCTCCTGCCCGAATGCCGTCAGCATAATCACTTTGGGACGGGGGTTCAAGTTCATGCTCTGCAGTTTCTCCAGCACGCCCAGCCCGTCCAGATGCGGCATAATAATATCCAGGATCAGAATATCCGGAGCCCGCTCGGCCGTACGCAGCAGTCCCAGCACTTCTTCCCCGTTAAAAGCGACTCCTGTTACCGTCATGTCTTCCTGGGCGGAAATATGCTCCTGGAGCATATGAACGAAATCCCGGTTATCGTCCGCAAGCATAACTTCGATGTTTGGCAAAGCCTGTTCCTCCTCCTCATCCGGCGGCAAAGCCGGATCCTCTGTCATTCACAGAACCGCTTCTGTTTTACTTCAACAGATCTCTTACATAAAATTCGACACCGTTCGAACCGATCCCTGCCGCGGCGCCAAATCTTTGCTCTTTACCAGTATATCGGGTTAGCGGCCGAATTCAAACAAAAAATCCCAAAACCGTAAATGAGTACGATGAACGAATCCCTTTTCGAAATTCGCCGTTTATCGTACTTTTTCAGATCCGAAGCGGAGCCGAGGGGCTCCGGTTTTCGGGATCTGCATACGGTTTCGGGAAGATGAAGACCGGCTTAAGAAGCGCGGCCGTTTTTGCTTTCTTCTGCAAGTTTCAGCATTTCCTGCGCATGATGCAGCGTTTTTTCCGTAATTTCGACACCGCCGAGCATCCGCGCAAGTTCCGTCACACGGCCTTCTTCGTCCAAGGCTTCAACCCGTGTCATCGTACGCTCGCCTTCTACCCGCTTTTCGATCAGATACTGCCGATCCGCCATACAGGCGACCTGCGGAAGGTGGGTGATCGAGAAGACCTGGCAGTCGCGGGAGAGCTTGACGAGCTTCTCGGCGATCGATTGGGCCGCGCGTCCGCTGACTCCGGTATCCACTTCGTCGAAGACCAGAACCGGCACTTTATCGTGGCGGGCAAAAATACTTTTGAGAGCCAGCATGATCCGCGACAGTTCGCCGCCCGAGGCAATCTTGCCCAGCGGACGCAGCGGCTCGCCGGGATTCGGCGAAATCAGGAATTCCGCATTGTCGACACCCTGACGGGTCAGGCGTACCCGCCGGCCTTCGAACTCGAAACCACGGGCGTCCTGGATCGGTTCCAGCTTAACCTCGATCGAGGTCCGCTGCATCTGGAGATCCTTGAGCTCGCCTTCGATCTGGCGGGCCAGATCGCGCGAACACTCCCGCCTCAGCGCGCTGAGCTCCCGCGCCAGACGCAGCGTCTTCTCGAGCTGCTTGTCGCGCTTGGCGGTCAGCAGCTCAAGACGCTCGTCTTTGTTTTCCAGCATATCGGTCTCCCGGTGAATCTGATCGTAATACGCCAGAATTTGCTCGACGCTTTCTCCGTATTTCCGCCGCAGTCCCGACAGCAGATTAAGCCGGTCTTCCACTTCTTCCAGACGTCCCGGGTTGAATTCGATATTCTCGCGGTAGTCCCGAAGTTGGAACGCCGCGTCTTCAAGCTGGTAAAAAGCATTGCGCAGCTGTTCCAGAATCGGCTGCATCGCTTTCGGATCGTAATTCTCGACGTCTTCCAGACTGGAAATAGCGGAACCGATCGCTTCGATCCCCCGATCTCCGTACAGCAGATTATATCCTTCGGAGACGGACTCCATCAGCTTTTCACTGTGTGCAAGTTTGGAACGTTCGTCCGCCAGCTCTAGATCTTCGCCCACTTTAAGCTTGGCGGCTTGAATTTCTTCGAGCTGAAAACGGTACATATCGAGCATTTGCAGCGATTTCTGACTGGTCTCGCGCAGTTCGCGCAGTTCTCTCTCCAGCTTGGCCAGCGCCGAATACTCCTGCTGATACGCCGCTTTGGCAGGAGCGATCGTCTCGCCTCCGTAAGAGTCGAGTAGGCCCAGATGGCTTTCCGGCCGCAGCAGCGATTGGTGTTCATGCTGGCCGTGGATATTGATCAGCTGCTCGCCCACTTCCCGCAGCATGGTCAGGTTGACCAGCTGTCCGTTGATGCGCGAGGTACTTTTGCCTTGTGCGGTCACTTCGCGCCGGATAACCAGATGCTCTTCCGAAGAAGCGGAAATACCGAGCTGCTCGAGCGTTTTCCAGACCGGATGCTCATCCGGAAGTTCAAACAGCGCTTCCATTTCCGCTTTGTCGGCTCCGTAACGAATCAGATCCGAAGAACCGCGTCCGCCCGAGATCAGTCCCAGCGCGTCGATCACGATCGATTTGCCGGCTCCCGTTTCTCCGGACAGCACATGGAATCCTTGATAAAAATGAACGTCGACAGCTTCGACGACGGCGAGATTCCGAATGGACAATGCAACTAGCATGCACTCACCTCAATAGAGTTTAGGAAATGAATCCCATAATTTGACCGATCACCGTCTGGCTGTTCTCGGGCTGGCGGCAGATCAGGAGAATCGTATCGTCACCCGAGATCGTTCCCATGATTTCCGACCATTCCATATTGTCGAGCAGCGCCGCAATCGAGTTTGCCGTTCCCGGCAGACACTTCATGACGACGAGATTGCCGGAATGGTCGATATGGACAAAATTGTCTACCAACGCACGTTTGAGCTTCTGTACCGGATTATAGCGCTGATCGGTCGGCATTGAATATTTGTACCGGCCGTCGTCGAGCGGAACCTTGATCAGAAGCAGCTCCTTGATATCTCGCGATACGGTGGCCTGCGTAACCTGAAAGCCCGCCGTACGAAGCGCGGCTACCAATTCATCCTGCGTTTCGATATCCCGGCTCGAGATAATCTCCCGGATTTTGATATGTCGTTGTCCCTTCATAGGACTCCCCCTCGGTCAGCAATAGTTATTAAACGTATCCAACACAAAGAAACTCACCGGTCGGTGGATGAGTTTCTTTGAAAAGTTCGAGCGGCTTCCGCCGCCGTATTTGACGCCAGTTCCCGAATACTTTCTTCGCCGAGCGGGACGCTTTCTCCTTCCGGCAGTTTCAGGTAAGCGAGAAATTCGACGTTGCCTTCTCCCCCGGTAATCGGAGAAAAAGTCAGTCCGCCGATCTCAAAGCCCAGCGCATTGGCAAAAGTCAGCACCTGATTCAGCACGTCTTCATGAACTTTGCGATCGCGCACCACTCCGGATTTGCCGACCTTTTCCCGGCCCGCTTCAAACTGCGGCTTAATCAGCGCGGCCACTTCGGCCGGACGCCGAAGCAGCTGGACGAGCGGAGGCAGAATCAGTCTGAGCGAAATAAACGAAACGTCGATACTTGCAAAATCCGGCTGGGGCCCCGTCAATTCTCCCGGGGTCATATACCGGAAATTGGTGCGCTCCATCACGTTTACCCGCTCGTCGTTTCGCAGCGACCAGTCGAGCTGATTGTAACCCACATCGATCGCGTAGACGTAAGAGGCTCCGTTTTGCAGCGCACAATCGGTAAAACCTCCGGTCGAAGAACCGATATCCAGCATCACCCGGTCTTTCATATCGATTCCGAACGTGGTCAGCGCTTTTGCAAGCTTCAACCCGCCCCGGCTTACATACGGATGGACCGCACCCTTGACATGCAGTGCGGCCTCCCGTGATACTTTCATGCCCGGCTTTTCGATGCGTTCGTTATCGGCAAAAACAAGGCCCGCCATAATGGCGGCCTTCGCTTTTTCCCTGCTTTCGTAATACGCCTGCTCCACGAGCAGAACGTCGATTCGTTCTTTTTCGATTTTCTCTTTTGGCTCGGCCATAATCAGGCTCTCTTTCTGTATGAAATACGCACGTCAGCAGCCGCTTCGCTTGAAACGAAGAATTACGAAGGCAGTCCCGTTTTGAGGGCCAGGCGGCTTCCCGTTACGCTCTCGCGTACGAGGTCCGCCGCATGTTCGGCTGTCAAGCCGGCTTCTTCCTGCTGCTCTTTGATGCTGCCATGCTCGATAAAGCAGTCCGGCACACCCAGAATGCGTACGTCGGCATGGGCGATTCCGCGGGACGCATAGAACTCCAGCACCGCTCCGCCCAGGCCGCCGGCCTGCGAAGCTTCTTCCATAACCAGAAGTTTGACGCCGCGGTCGGCCAGATCGGTCAGCATCCGCTCATCGAGCGGCTTCAGGAAGCGTGCATTGACGACACTTGCCTGGATTCCCGACGACTTCAACAGTTCGGCAGCCGCAAGAGCGGTTTGCACCATGGGACCTACAGCCAAAATCGCGCAGTTCTCGCCTTCGCGAACCGTTTCCCAGCTTCCGATCGGAATGCTTTTGAGCGTCTGGTCAAGCGGAACGCCAAGACCGTTGACCCGCGGATAACGGAAGCCGATCGGCCCTTTATCGTAATCAAGCGCCGTTTTCATCATATGGCGCAGTTCATTCTCGTCTTTTGGCATCATCAGCACCATGTTCGGGATATGGCGCAGGAAGGCAATATCATAGACGCCTTGATGCGTTTCTCCGTCCGCTCCGACAAATCCGGCCCGATCGATCGCAAACATGACGTTCGCGTTATGACGGCAGATGTCGTGCACGATCTGGTCGTAGGCGCGCTGCATAAAGGTCGAGTATACGGCGAAGACCGGTTTCATGCCTTCCATGGCCATGGCGGCACACAGGGTTGCGGCATGCTGCTCGGCGATCCCGACATCGATCATCCGTTTCGGGAATCTTGCGGCAAATTCCATCAATCCCGAACCGCCCGGCATAGCCGGCGTAACGGCGACGATCCGCTCGTCCTGTTCCGCGAGTTCGATCAGCGTGCGGCCGAATACTTCCGTATACATCGGATTGCCGGCCGATTTGAGCGTCTGGCCGGATTCGATCTTGTACGGAGAAATACCGTGCCATTTGTGCGAATCCGTTTCGGCGGGTTTGTAGCCTTTGCCTTTGGTCGTTACGATATGAACGAGTACCGGTCCGTCGATATGATCCGACTGGCGGAATGTCTCCATCAAGGTCGGCAGGTCGTGCCCGTCGATCGGCCCGATATATTTGAAGCCCAGTTCTTCGAACAAAACGCCCGGAACCATCATGTATTTGAGACTATCTTTGACTTTTTCGGCTGTCCGGGCAAGCTTGCCCCCGATTGCCGGAATCTTTTTGATCAGGGATTCCACGTCGTCTTTGGCCCGCAGATAATGACGGTCCGAACGGACGCGGCTGAGATAGTTGTGCATGGCGCCTACGTTCGGCGCGATCGACATCTCGTTGTCGTTGAGGACGACGAGCAGGTTTTTCTTCTCATGACCGATATGGTTCAGCGCTTCGAACGCCATGCCGCCGGTCAATGCGCCGTCGCCGATCACCGCTACCACTTTGTTGCTTTCGCCTTTGAGATCGCGCGCCATCGCCATGCCCATCGCCGCGGACAGCGACGTACTGCTGTGGCCGGCTTCCCAAACGTCGTGTTCGCTTTCCACGCGTTTGACGAAACCGCAGAGGCCTTTGTATTTGCGCAGGGTATCGAAACGGTCCTGTCTGCCGGTCAAAATCTTGTGCACATAAGCCTGGTGGCCCACATCAAAAATAAACTTGTCTTTCGGACTTTCGTAGCAATAATGCAGCGCCAACGTCAACTCGACTACGCCAAGGTTGGAAGCCAGATGGCCTCCCGTAACCGACAGCTTTTCGATCAAAAACTGACGGATCTCCTGGGCAAGCGGCGCCAGTTGATCGGACGGCAGCTTCTTCAGATCGCCGGGTTGATTAATTTGCGGAAGCAGCATATGTTATTCCCCGCTTTCCTTCATTTTCCTGAATTCGGTCTCGAACGATTTTGAATTGTGGCATCTCGGTGAACGCCGTAGTATGGGTTATTATATCGTTTTTCAGGAAACAAAGCCAATTCGAAGCTTCGGCTCCGATCCTGCCCGCTGCCGATTCTGCTGTTCTTCAATACCCGAGCAAGCGAGCGTCGAAACCGGATCGTTGGTGTTCGAGCCGATTTAACGGTCCCGTTCCACCAAATAATCGGCGATGGCAATCAGCGTCTCGGACGTGTGCAGGCCCGCTCCGAGGACAGCCGATTTGGCTTCCTCGCTGAGCCTCCGCACTTCTTCCTTCGACGAATCGATCCCCAGGAAATATGGATAGGTCACTTTTTCCATCTTGACGTCGCTCTGCGTTTTTTTGCCCAGTTTGTTCTCGTCGCCGATCAGATCGAGAATATCGTCTTGGATCTGGAAAGCCAACCCGATTCCCCGGCCGAACGTCTGCAGAGCGTCCAGCTGCGCTTGAGTCGCTCCGGCGCAGCGTCCGCCCGCAAGCAGCGAAAACATGATCAGATCGCTCGTCTTGTGCAGGTGGATATATTCGAGCCGCGCAAGATCGGTCGTGCCTTGTTCGCCTTCCATATCGGCCACCTGGCCGCCGACCATGCCGCGGGGTCCCGCGTACTCGGCCAGATCGGATACGATCGATACCGCCGCTTCCGCAGACAGCAGTCCGTCTTTGGCAAGGGTCGTGACTACATAAAAAGCATGCGTCAGCAGTCCGTCCCCGGCCAAAATCGCCATCGCTTCCCCGAACACTTTATGGTTGGTCGGTTTGCCGCGGCGCAGATCGTCGTCGTCCATCGCAGGCAGATCGTCGTGGATCAGCGAATACGTATGGACCATCTCGACGGCAGCGGCTACTCGGATCGCCGCTTGGCGGCTTCCGCCCAGGCTCTCGCAGGCCGCTACGACCAGCAGCGGACGCAGGCGTTTGCCGCCGGCATCCAGCGAATAGCGCATGGACTCCAGCAGTGCGGCCGGCATATCCCATTCGCCCGGAAACGCTTCGGCAAAATACCGATCCAAGTCGGAAGCGACTTGTTTGATATAGGGCTCAAGCTCGAATGCGCTGTTCAAAAGTCTTCCCCGCTTTCCGCTTCACCCGCAAAATTCCGGCGCCGGAGCTGACCGTCTTCTTCCACGATCGTTTCGATCTTGCGCTCCACCTGTTCGAGCTTCTGGCCGCACAGCTGAGACAGCTGCATGCCGCGCTGGAACAAATCGATCGCTTTCTCGAGCGGCACATCGCCTTGTTCCAGTTCGGAAACGATTCGCTCGAGCTGGTCCATCGCCTGCTCAAAGTTCAGTTCGGCGTTCACCGCCTGAGGGGATTGCCCTCCATCGGCTTGCATTCCGGTCTTATTGTCCACTTCGATTGGCCTCCTCCGTCGTTTGAATCACCCGGCAGTCCAGGCTTCCGTCGTTTACCCGGACGACAATCCGGTCGCCTTCGCTTACTTCATGTGCGGACTTGATCAGCCGCTGCTGGCTCTCGTCGTAGACCAGGCTGTATCCGCGCGCCATGACCTTGAGGGGACTGAGCGCATCAAGCTGTCTCACGCTGCCGAGCAGACGCTGGCGCCGGTCTTTGACAGCGGCGTTCATGGCGGCGTCCAAACGGCCGTCCAGGCCGCCCAGCTGGCGCGAAGCCAGCTGCAGCTGCGCGCCCGGATAGAAGCGCGACAGCCTGCCGTGCAGGCGCGCATGCTTGTCGCGGCCCGAGGCGAAGCGGGCTTCGGTCCGCGCCGTCAGGCGGCGCGTCAGCCCGTCGAGCCGCTGCGCGTGCGGCTGCAGGGCGCGCTGCGGCTGCCGCAGCACGGCGGAACGCTGCAGGCGCGCGAGGCGCTCGCGTTCCTGCGCAGCCCGGCGCAGCAGGGCGCCGCGCAGGCGCTGCTGCAGCACGGCGAGCCGCTGCTGCAGCTCGCGCCGGTCCGGCACCGCAAGTTCCGCGGCGGCCGTTGGGGTAGCCGCCCGCAGATCGGCGGCAAAATCGGAGATCGTAAAGTCGGTCTCGTGTCCCACGGCCGAGATGACCGGGATCGCCGAATCGTAGATGGCCCGGGCCACGATCTCTTCGTTAAAAGCCCACAGTTCTTCTAGCGAGCCTCCGCCGCGGCCGATGATCAACACGTCCGCTTCGCCCAGACGGTTCAGGATGCGAATCCCGCGCACGATCGACGCGGCGGCTTCTTTGCCCTGCACCAAAGCCGGATACAGCATAACGGGCACGCCGGGGAACCGGCGGCCGAGCGTGGTCAGAATATCCCGAACGGCCGCACCTGTCGGCGACGTAATTACTCCGATCGCTTTGGGCATGACCGGAATCTTCCGCTTGCCGCTTTCGTCGAACAGCCCTTCGGTCTCGAGCTTTTTCTTGAGCTGCTCGTAAGCCAGATAGAGGCTGCCGACACCGTCGGGCTGCATCTGGGTCAAATAAATCTGGTATTGTCCGTCGCGTTCGAACACCGAGACGCTGCCCTGCGCGATGACGCGTGTGCCTTCGCGCGGAATAAACGGCAGGCGTTTGTTGTGCGAAGCGAACATGATCGCCCGCACGCGGCTTCCGGCATCTTTTAGCGTAAAATACATATGCCCGCTCGAATGATGCGTGAAATTCGAAATCTCGCCGCGCACCCACACTTCAGGCAGCAGCGGGTCCGCTTCGAACTTCTGGCGGATATACCGGTTCAGCTCCTGGATCGACAGTATGCGCTGCTCCATACCCGAACCTCCCGCTTACGAAAGGCCGTGCGCGCGCTTGGCCGCAAGCAGCGTATTTTTCATCAACATCGTGATCGTCATCGGACCGACGCCGCCCGGTACCGGCGTAATCGGACCCGATACGGAGCTGGCCGATTCGAAATCCACGTCGCCGGCCAGTTTGCCTGTTTCCAGACGGTTGATGCCGACATCGATCACCACAGCGCCCGGCTTGATGTACGAAGCGTCGACGAAGTTGGCGCGGCCTACGGCAACGACCAGAATGTCCGCCTGGCGGGTCAGTTCTTTCATGTTCGCTGTCCGCGAGTGGCACATCGTTACCGTAGCGTCCTCGCGCTGAAGCAGCATCGAGACCGGCTTGCCGACGATATTGCTGCGGCCGATGACCACGGCATGTTTGCCGGACATTTCAATACCGGTATGCTTGATCAGTTCGATCACGCCTGCCGGCGTACAAGGAAGCAGGCTGTCATCGCCGATCATTAGATTGCCGACATTGACCGGATGGAAGCCGTCCACGTCTTTTTCCGGAGAAATGGCGTTAATTACCGCTTTTTCTTCGATATGGCCCGGCAGCGGAAGCTGCACGAGAATGCCGTTGATGTTCTCTTGTTCATTGAGCTTTTCTACAAGCGCAAGCAGATCTTCCTGCGAGGTATCGGCTTCGAGGCGATGAACTTCGGAATAATAGCCGAGGTCTTCGCACGCTTTGGCTTTGTTGCGTACATAGACTTGGGAGGCCGGATCTTCTCCGACGAGCACGACGGCGAGTCCAGGCACGCAGCCTTGGGCGACAAGCGCTTCGACCTCGGCTTTCAGGTTTAGGCGAATTTCGTCCGATACTTGTTTTCCGCTGATAATTTGGGCTGTCGTCATGTTTTTCTCTCCTTTAATATAAAAGTCTATATAAAATGCCGAATGAAAAAAGAAGCAAACGTTTATTTCAATTTCGTTTTCAGTTCTTCGGCGTCCTGAATCATTTTGCCGAGTACGCCGTTGACGAACTTGCCGGACTCGTCGGTACCGAAGTGTTTGGACAATTCGATCGCTTCGTTGACGGCTACCTTGGCCGGAACATCTTCGGCAAAGATCATTTCGTAAGCGGCCAGACGCAGAATCTGGCGGTCTACGCGCGACAGGCGGCTGATCTGCCACCCTTTGAGATACGTGCCGAGCAGATCGTCGATCGCCGCTTTGTGCGTCCACGTTCCGTTGACCAGTTCCAGCACATACTCGGCCAGACGGTCGGCATCTTCCAGTTTGACTTCGCCTTCGTTTTCGTCCCCGGCTTCCGAAATCAGCATCGACACGGCATCGAATGCCGCTACTTCGTTCATTTCCATTTGGTACAAGCTCTGTACCGCAAGTTCTCTTCCCAGTCTTCTTTTCATGGGTCCCTCCCGCAATCTGTTGTTCGTTCTTTGATCAATCCAACTGTTCTTGCACATGCAAAAACCTGTGAAACGCTTCTCCCGCCGGCAAAAGCTCCGCTGCTCGCGAAAAACGGGCCGGCCGGCCTTTTTTCAGGCCGTACCGCCCTCGTGTTCCGGCGAGAAACGCCGCCTGTCTTGCTCTCAAGACGGACGCAAGCCCTTTGTTATGCCCGGCGTAAAAACGTCTCACAGGCTTTCGCTCCATTTGGCAGTAAGCCCGGCAGTCCGTTCAGGTTCGGTTACCGAAACGGACGCCAGCGCTGCACGAGCCGATCGCGAATCTCGCTCCAGGGGAGAAGCGGTCCGGCGCGCAGATCTTTGCGCCTTCCGATCCCATACCCGAGCAGCGTCAGCAGCAGGACCACAAGCATGGGTCCGAATCCGGCCAGCAGATACAGGAGGCCGAAAAACAATCCCCAGGCCGTCCAGGCCAAACGGCCTCCGTACACGGCCCAGATTTCACTCCAATTCATCGGCGCTCACTCCTATTCCACCCGGCTTTTGAATGCCTGGGGCTGCACGACTCCCGCAATATAGACAGAAACCGAAGCCACCGGAATACCGGTGATTTCCTGCACGAATTCCTTGACGCCCCGCTGCACTTCTTCCGTCAGCGCCGGGATCGGATATTCGCCGTCGACGACCGTGCGGATCCGGACATCCAGCCCGGGCTCGGTCATGCGGATTCGCGTACGAGGCTCTTTGACGCCGCGTACGCGGGAAGCCGCCTTCAGGCATAAGTTCTCGATCGTTTCCACGGAGATCTGGATATCGCCCAGATCGGTCCGCTGATCGACGGAATGAAGATTGCCGCGGCTGCGCCGCAGCGAGACGAACAGCATGCGCAGGCTGATCAGGATCAGCACGGCCAATCCGGCGATGACCGCCGACAGGGTCGGCAGATCGAAGCGGAAATCGACCGGCATCCGGATCGAGCGGCTGAGCAGGAGGATGGCGAAAATACTCAGAATCAAAATCGTTATGCTGTATACGAACAGCAGCAGTCGGTCCACAATTTTTGCCACGTACAGCCAAGCCCCCTCAAAACGGTAGTAAACCCCGACTTTTCGGGTCGGGGGTTGGAAAAGAACGTTATTTCACCCGGGGCGTACCCAGTTCGAGCTCTTCGGACCGGTGTTCCACCGTTCTGGTCTTGAACTGCACGTCATGGACATGCACATTGACTTCGATCACGGACAATCCCGTCATCATTTCGATCGAACGCTTGACGTTGCGCTGAACCGCACCGGCCACTTCCGGCAGACGGGAACCGTATTCGACGATCACGGATACGTCGACTGCCGCTTCGCGCTGGCCGACTTCCACTTTAACGCCTTTCGACAGGTTTTTGCGTCCCAGCAGCTCGGCGATACCGCCGGCAAATCCGCCGCTCATGCCCGCGATCCCTTCCACTTCGATCGTAGCCAGTCCCGCGATCACTTCGATCACTTCGGGCGCGATCTGGATCTCGCCAATCTCCGTCCGTTCAAATTCTGTAGGTAAGCTGCTCATATTCGATACCATCCACCTTATGGATTATTTATTCCTTAAATATAGCATTTGCCGCCCGATGTGACAAACGGCGTTTGTCACGTTCAGACTTCGTTTTCCTCAAGGAATTTGATGTCGAAATCGCCGCGTACGAACGTGTCGTGATTCAGCAGGCGCTGATGGAACGGGATGGTAGTCGCGATGCCTTCGACGGCGAATTCCGCCAAAGCCCGCTTCATTTTGGCGATAGCCTGCGTGCGCGTCGGCGCCCAGACGATCAGCTTGGCGATCATGGAATCATAGAACGGCGGAATGGTATAGCCCTGGTAAGCCGCGCTGTCTACCCGTACGCCCGGTCCGCCCGGAGGCAGATAAAAGCTGATTTTGCCCGGAGCCGGCATGAAATTGCGGTCCGGATCTTCGGCGTTGATCCGGCATTCGATCGACCAGCCGTTGATCTTTACTTCTTCCTGGGTGAACGAGAGCGGATTGCCTTCGGCAACCGAGATCATTTCCTGAATCAGATCCACGCCGGTCACCATTTCCGTTACCGGATGTTCCACCTGGATTCGGGTATTCATCTCCATGAAATAGAAGTTTCCGTCGGGGCTGAGCAGGAACTCGAGCGTGCCCGCGCCGGAATAGTTAACCGCGTGGGCGGCACGTACCGCCGCCGCGCCCATCGCCGTCCGCACTTCTTCGGAGATGATCGAACAAGGCGCTTCTTCCACCAGCTTCTGGCGGCGGCGCTGTACGGAACAGTCCCGTTCGCCCAAGTGCACCGCGTTGCCGTGCTTGTCGGCGATCAGCTGGATCTCCACGTGCTTCATCCCGGTCAGGAATTTCTCCAGATAGACGCCGGCGTTGCCGAACGCTTTCTCCGCTTCCTGCTGGGCAGCCACGATCTGCTGGCGCAGCGTGTCTTCGTCTTCGGCCAGGCGAATGCCTTTGCCGCCGCCGCCCGCTGTCGCTTTGATGATGACCGGATAGCCGATGCCGCGTGCGATTTGAATCGCTTCGTCCAGATCTTCGACCAGGCCGTCGGAACCCGGAATAACCGGAACGCCCGCGCTTTGCATCGTCAATTTGGCTACTGCTTTGTCGCCCATCTTGGTGATGCTGTCCGGCGAAGGACCGATAAAGGTAATGTTGCACGATTCGCAAATTTCCGCGAAGTCCGCGTTTTCCGCGAGGAATCCGTAACCCGGGTGTACCGCATCGCATTCGGTCAGCGTCGCGATACTCATCAGGTTGGTGAAGTTCAGATAGCTGTCTTTGGAAGCTGTGGGGCCGATGCAGTAGGCTTCGTCGGCCAGACGGACATGCAGGGAATCCCGGTCGGCTTCGGAATATACCGCGACCGTCGAGATGCCCATTTCGCGGCACGCGCGAATAATCCGCACAGCGATTTCGCCGCGGTTGGCGATCAGAATTTTATTGAATTTCGTTGTCTCCAAATTGAAACGTCCTCCTTTCCTTTCGGGCTCGCTTATTCCGCTTTAACCAGGAACAGCGGTTGTCCATATTCGACCAGCTGACCGTTTTCGACCAGCACTTCCACGATCTCGCCTTTGACTTCGGCCAGCAGCTCGTTCATGAGCTTCATCGCTTCGATGATGCAGACGACGGATTTCTCGTTGACGCGGCTGCCTGCGTTTACATAAACATCGGCATCCGGCGACGGTGACGAATAGAACGTACCCACCATCGGGGAGACGATTTTATGTAAAGACTCATCCGGTGCCGCTGGAGCGGAAACCGCAGGAGCGGCCGTATTCGGCGCGGAAGCGGGTTGTGCCTGCGGCTGTTGTACCCATACCGGAGCCTGCATGGCCGACGCTTCGACGCGTCCGCCTTTGCGGATCACGACACGCGCGCCTTCCTCTTCCAATTCCAGTTCCTGAACCGACGTCCGGTCCAGCAGTTCGATAAGTTCTTTAATTTCGCTTATTTTAAACATTCGGGCACGCTCCTTAACATTTTCAGGCTTGTGCGGGCAAGATCATGCAGCGTTTTGTAAAAACGCGAGGCAAGCCGTTTAACTAACGTTATGTATTATATCACAACCTTACAAAATAAAAAGAGCGGGCTCCCCGGAGGGAGTCCCGCCCTTTTCGCCCTGCGGCAAACCCGCTTCGGGGATTTTTACCGCCGATCCTGGGGACCGCCGACAAACACCTGCTCTTGGGTATCCAGATTGTAGGCCGTATGCAGCGCCGCAATGATGTCTTTGACTTTCTCGCCTTCGATCACGCACGACACTTTGATCTCCGAAGTGCTGACCATTTTGATGCTGACTCCCTGGTCGGAGATCACGCGGAACATTTCCGCCGCTACGCCCGGATGGCTGACCATACCGGCGCCTACGATCGATACTTTGACCAGATCCGACTCCGAAGTCAGCTCGCGGTAAGGCACGCGTTCGCGGTTGTTTTCGATCACCTGAAGGGCACGTTCGACTTCCGAACCGTTCACGGTAAACGAGAAATCGGCTTTGCCGTCCTGCGATCCGCTCTGTACGATGATATCGACGTCGACCCGTTCCGAGGCCAGCGAACCGAAGACCCCGGCCAGCACGCCCGGCACGTCGGATACGCCCAGAATACTGATCCGCGCCACATTTTTATCGTAAGCGATCCCGCTTACCACCACTCCCTGTTCCATGCTCGACTCCTCCTCCACTACGGTTCCTTCATTATAATTAAAGCTCGAACGCACGATCAGACGGACGTTGTTGTGCTTGGCATACTCCACGGCCCGGGGATGCAGGACAGCCGCACCCAGGTTCGCAAGTTCCAGCATTTCGTCGTACGAGATCGACGGCAGCTTGCGTGCGCATTTGACGATTCGCGGATCGGTCGAATAGATGCCGTCCACATCGGTATAAATTTCACAGGCGTCGGCTTGAACCGCCGCGGCCAAAGCAACGGCCGTCGTATCGGAGCCGCCGCGGCCAAGCGTCGTGATCTCGCCTTCTTCGCTCATCCCCTGGAAGCCGGCTACAATCACGATTTTGCCTGCATCGAGCGCCTTCAAGACGCGATCCGGACGGATATTGAGAATACGGGCGCGGCCGTGATCGGCTTCCGTTTCGAAGCCGGCCTGCCAGCCGGTAAACGAAACCGCCTCGTGCCCGATCGCCTGGATCGCGATCGACAGCAGCGAGATCGAAATCTGCTCCCCGGTTGTCATCAGCATATCCATTTCCCGTGCCGGAAGATTGTCGCTCAACCTTTTGGCCGTATCGATCAGATCGTCGGTCGTATCGCCCATGGCCGATACCACGACGACGCAGCGGTGTCCTTCTTCTTTTTTCTCGGCCACCCGCTTTGCGACCCTCTGCATCCGCTCGGTATCGCCGACGGAACTGCCGCCGAATTTCATGACGAATAATGACAAAACGTGTTCACTCCCCCGCATGTTTCCGGAAATTCGCTTGGTCCTGCAATAGGACGGCTCCGGTCTATTTTATCGCTTTAAATGAGTATAATACGAAAACGCCCCTGGCTTCCATTGTTTTTTCCGTGCATTGTTTAGATTTTCCGACGTTCCTTTGCATAAAAAAACTCTCCGGGCCGCGGATGCGGTCGGAGAGTTTTGCCGGAAGCCCGCAGGCTCCGGCAGCATTCGTATTCGAAAAAAAACGTTATGCGCGGGAAATGTATTTGCCTTCGCGCGTATCGATCAGCAGAACGTCGCCTTCGTTGATGAACAAAGGAACCTGAACGCTGTGACCCGTCTCGAGCTTCGCGCTTTTGGAAGCGCCCGTTGCCGTATTGCCTTTGATGCCCGGCTCGGTTTCGATGACTTTCAGCTCAACGCTCGTCGGCAGGTTGATCCCGAGGATTTCGCCTTTGTAGCTGATGATGTGCACGTTCATGTTCTCGCGCAGGAATTTGAGTTCCCATTCGAGCTGGTCGCTGTTCAGCGTGAACTGATCGTAGGTTTCGTTATCCATGAACGTATGTTCCTGGGCGCTTGCATACAGATACTGTACGCCGCGGTTTTCGATCTGCGCGCGGCCGATCGTTTCGCCGGCACGGAAAGTACGCTCAACGGTATTGCCGTTGCGCAGGTTTTTGAGCTTGGAGCGAACGAATGCCGCGCCTTTGCCCGGTTTTACGTGCTGGAATTCGATAACGGTAAAGATGTCGCCGTCGACTTCGACGGTAAGGCCTGTTTTAAAATCGTTGACTGAGATCATAGAGGATTCCTCCTTGGAATAGTTGCCTGGTTGATGCCGATTCTGGTTTGCCTTATGCCAGGGGCAGAAGGAGAAGATCTTTGGTCGAAGAAGTGATAATCTCGATTCCCGTTTCGGTAATCACGATATCGTCTTCGATCCGTACGCCGCCGAAGCCCGGAATATAAATGCCCGGTTCCACGGTAACGACCATACCCGGTTTGAGAATGTCGTCGCTGAGCTTCGACAAACGCGGACTCTCGTGGACTTCCATGCCGAGCCCGTGCCCCGTACTGTGACCGTAGTTATCGCCGTACCCGTACGATGCAATGATATCGCGGGTAAGCGCGTCCGCTTCGCGGCCAGTCATGCCCGGGCGAATCTTGTCGAGGGCGTTCAGCTGGGCTTCCAGCACGATGCCGTAAACTTCGCGGTGCCGGTCGCTTGCTTCGCCGAGAACGACGGTACGGGTCACATCGGAGCAGTATCCGTTCAGCAGGGCGCCGAAATCGAACGTAATAAATTCGTTTCCTTGAAGAACGCGGGAACTGGCTACGCCGTGCGGCAGAGCCGAACGTTCGCCCGAAGCGACGATCGTGTCGAACGACGACGAAGTTGCCCCATTTTCGCGCATGAACATTTCCATCTGCAAATCGAGCTCGCGCTCGGTAACGCCCGAACGGATCTTCGTCAGAATATGACTGAAAGTCCGGTCGGCCAAAGCCGCCGCTTCACGCATGATGTTAAGTTCGCCCTCGTCTTTGAAAATGCGCAGGCCTTCCACAAGACCCGACACCGGAACGAGTTCGACGCCTTCCAGCGCTTCCCGGTAATTTTGGTACGTCGCAAATGTGACATGTTCCTGTTCGAAAGCGAGTTTGGACGAAGAGCCCAACAGTTCTTTAACCGTTTCCATCACTTTCGGCGCATGCTCGACCACTTTGAAATCTTTGGCCTGCTGCGGCGCCTGCGTCATATAACGGAAATCGGTCAGCAGGTAGCTGTCCGTTTCGGTAATTAACACATAGCCGGCGGAACCTGTAAATCCGGTCAGGTAACGACGATTAATGTCACTGGCCACAAACATCGCGCCGATGCCTTTGGCGGCCATCGCTTCGCGCAATTTGTTTACACGCTGCTGCATATTTTCTCCTCTTTCCCGGTGAACCTATTCAGTTCGTATTTTCCAGAACCTCAAGCGAAATTACCACAGTACATTCTATCATACGGGCACCCCCTCTGAGAAGCCTTTTCCCGCACGGGCAGGCTTCGCGCCGACGCCGCCTGTTCGCTGGTATTTGCCGGAAAAATCCGATACAATGAAAAGAAATGTCTCCGGACCGGCATTTGCTCGCGCCCGGTCTGCGCAGAGGTACTTTAAAACGTTTAGGAAGGTGAAGGTTTTGTCTGAAAAATCCGCTCCCGTCGCCTACGGCGGACAAGCCGTAATCGAAGGAGTCATGTTCGGCGGCAGGCACGTCAACGTTACCGCGGTGCGCCGCAAGAGCGGGGAGATCACTTTTCTCGAAGTGCCCCGCGAAGAAAAAGGCTGGGTACGCTCGCTGCGCAAAGTTCCGCTGCTTCGCGGCCTGGTCAGCCTGATCGATTCCAGCGTCAAAGGTTCCAAGCATCTCAACTATTCGTTCGACGCCTACGCCGACGACGAAATGACGCCGGAAGAACGCGAAGAATTGAAAGCGAAGAACAAAAAAGGCGAAGCCAAACTTGGCCTGGGCGCCATTATCGGCGTAACGGCGGCGGCGATCGTTTCCTTTATCGCCGGCAAGCTGGTCTTTACGCTCGTCCCGGTGTTTGTCGAAGACTTTTTGTTCAGAGGCAGTTTTTCGCACCAAATCTACCATAATCTCACCGAAGGCGGCATCAAGCTGGTCCTCCTTCTTCTGTACCTCTACCTGATCTCGCTGACGCCGATCGTGAAGCGGTTGTTCCAGTATCACGGAGCCGAACACAAAGTCATCAGCGCGTTCGAAGCCGGCGAAGAGCTGACTCCGAAAAACGTGCAGAAATACACCCGGCTCCATTACCGATGCGGCAGCAGCTTTATTATGCTGACGGTCATCATCGGGATTCTGATCTACTCGCTGTTCAGTTGGGACTCCCTGATCGAACGCGTGGTGCAGCGTCTGCTGCTTCTGCCGGTCGTCATGGGCGTATCGTTCGAGTTTCTGAAGTTCACGAATGCCCTGCGCGACGTGCCGGTGCTGCGCTACCTTGGATATCCGGGCCTGTGGCTGCAGCTGCTGACGACCAAAGAACCGACCGACGAGCAGGTTGAAGTTTCGATCGCGTCGTTCAACCGGATGCGCGAACTCGATGCCGTTTATGCCAAGCAAGGCGCCCCCGCTTCGGTGCCGGACGCCATACTCGATCCGCTGGAGGGTTGATGCTTTATGAGAAAACCGGGCGTTGCCGGTTTCGTAATCCTGGCGCTTGCCGCGCTGGGCATCGTTAATATCCTGATGAACCCGTCCATGACCTGGCTGATTCCGATCGGCATTATCGCGGTCGTTGCCCTGCTGTACTTCCTGCTGCCAAACACCCGGCGTGCAGGCGGTACCCGTTCTTCCGGGAGCGGCGGCCAGCGGCCGAAGATCAAACCTTCCGCCCGTACCCAGGAGAAGATGTCCCGCATGTCTTCGTCCGCTTCCTCCAAGGCTGCCGCTTCTCGCGGCAGCAAAAGCAAAACGCCGGCTGCCCCTGCAAAAAAGCGGAAAAACTATCCGTTCCAGGTGATCGAAGGGCGAAAAGGCAAAGACGAGGACGATATTCCGAAATTCCATTAGAGGAGTTTCATGCAGAGCCCTACAGCAAAGACCGACAAAAAGAGAGAGCGGAATTTCCGCTCTCTCTTTTTCATGTCCTTTGTTTGTGGAAAAATTCTTTTCTTCCGGATTAATTCGCCCAGTACTGCTGCAGGGTGCTTTTCACTTTGGAAGAAAGGATGTTCTGGGCACGGAAAAAGATGTTGCCGTCCACGTTGCTGCGTCCAATCGTATAAGCCAAATGGTCGGTCAGTTCCGAAGCGCTGCTCCAGCCGGCTTCGGACGTACCCACTTTATAAGCGGCTTCTCCGATATACAGGTCGACATCGGTTCCTTCTACCGTGTCGGCCCACCAGTCTACAAGCGTCTTGTAATTGGCGGCCGTGTTCGCGCTGCTCCAGTAGATTTGCGGCACCACGTAATCGATCCATTCGTTCTTGATCCAGGTTCGGGCATCCGCATACGTCGAATCGTAAGCCGTTACGCCGGCGCGTGTCGAAGAGCCGAGCGAATCGCTTGAACCGTTGCGCCATACGCCGAACGGACTGACTCCGTAACGGACATCCGGTTTGACGGAATGAATCGAACTGCCCAGCGTCTGCACGAAACTATTGATGTTCGCGCGGCGCCAGTCGCCTTTGTTTTTGTAAGCGGCGGTGTTGTACACGCTGTAAGTACCGTCATCGCCGAATTTCTTCGAAGATGATTCTCCGTACGGATAGAAGTAATCGTCCAGGTGCACCCCATCGATATCATAGTTGTTCACGACTTCCATCACATTGTCGATCACGGACTGACGGGCGGCCGGGATCCCCGGATTGATATACAGTTTGCCGTCGAAGTTCACCATCCAGTCGGGATGGGCCTTGGCGACATGGCTTGAAACCAGATTCGCCGTCGAGCTGCCCGTGCTGGCACGGAACGGATTGAACCAGGCATGGAATTCCATCCCGCGCTTATGGGCTTCTTCGATCATAAAAGCAAGCGGGTCGTAACCGGGGTCTTTGCCCTGCGTTCCGGTCAGCACGTTCGACCACGGGACAAGCGACGATTTGTACAGCGCATCCGCGCTTGGACGCACCTGCACGAATACGGCGTTGACGCCGGTTTCCTGGAGCTGGTCCAGCATGGCGGAGAACTGGGCCTGCTGCGTCGAAGCGCTTTTCGAGGCCGGCCAGTCGAGACTCGACACGGTCGCAATCCATACGCCCCGAAGTGCGGTCAGTTTTCCTTCGTTATCCGGCACACCCGGAACGGGAACCCTGATCGAACCGTCCGGCGTGGTCAGCGTAATCGTCTGCGTCGCTTGATTCCAGTTGACGCTTAATCCCAATCCTTGTCCCACAAAACGCAGCGGAACCATGATCCGACCGTTCAGACTGGTAACCGGAGCTTCCAGGTCTACGGAGTTTCCGTTGACAAAAGCGGTTTTCGAACCCAGAGGGATAGACAGCAGTGTTCCGCCCTGATTGATCTTGACCACCTTTTCGCTCTGGGACCATTGGATCTGCGCGCCGAGATTTTCGCTGACGAGCCGCATAGGCACAAGCGTCGTGTTGGACACGATATAAGGATCGACGTCTCCTTGAATCCGTTGTCCGTCGAGAACGATCGAGATCACGGAAGCCGCATTTGCCCGGCCTCCTGCAAGTCCGCTCCACGCGGGGAGCAGCAGCATCACTGCCAGCAGTACCATTAATCCTTGACGCCATTTCATGTTTACGTGTTCCCTCATTTCCCGTTTGATTTCGTCCGGCCGTACCGATCGCGAACCGGATTTTGCATGGCTCCTCTTTGACGGGCAAACCGCCGATTTCGTTACCCACCTCCCGCCTTCTAACGGTTATACGCTTCCCGGGGTGCAATTGTAGCGCTCGATCGGCAAACAAAAAGGCATCTGTGCCCCGGGGCCACAGACGCCTTTCCTAAAATTCGCTTATTCCTTCGTCCTGGACGATTTTGAGTTCTTCCAGACGTTTCGGATCGCGGCCGAAGTATTCGACGAGCGACTCGATCCGCGTAATCGAATCCCAACTCAGATGATGCTAGATTCCTTCTACATCCTGATAAATGCGGCTTTCTTCAACGCCGATCAAACGCAAAAATTCTTCAAGAAGCTGATGGCGGTCCACCAAGCGCTTGCCGATTTTTTTGCCTTTGCTGGTAAGGATCAGGCCCCGATATTTTTCGTAAACCAAATATTCGTCCTTGTCGAGCTTTTGGATCATTTTGGTTACTGAAGAAGGATGAACTTCAAGCCCTTCGGCGATATCCGATACCCGGGCATAGCCTTTTTCATCGATCAACTGGTAGATGCGCTCCAAATAATCTTCCATACTGGGCGTTGGCATCCGCTTTTCCCTCTTTTCCTTGACTTAGAAAAACCGTACCGTCGGTTCTTTCCGTGAATGGCGATGATGAACGGACATCCCGCCTGCCGACGAAAGCCCGAATATGTATAGGCCCGTCAAAAAACAGCTCTTACTATGATACCTTTATTCGTCGTCTATTGGCAAGTTTGCGGCACAAAAAAGAGGATACCCGTCAGACGGTATATCCCCTGCGCGCAACCAGTGTCAGCAGCAGCATCAGAATAAGCAGCAGCACAATCGTGGCTCCCGGCGCGAAGTTCCAGATCCCCGCAACGACCAACCCGGCGATCACGGCAATTTCCGCTACGGCAACCGACAGCAGAATGGACATGCGGAAACTTTTGGCCAAAAACAAGCTGCAGGCGACCGGTATGGTCAGCAGCGCCGAGACGAGCAGCGCGCCGACAATCTTGATTGCCGTACTGATGACGAGTGCCGCCAGAACGGTGATCAGCATATTGAGCATCTTGACGGGAAGGCCGCTGACCGCTGCCGCATCTTCTTCAAAAGTAAGCAGGAACAGCTCTTTGTAGAAAAGGATGACAACGGCCACGACCACAACCGTCACTCCGCCAACCAGATACAGATCGGTACGGCCGAGGGTATAGATACTGCCGAACAAATAGCTGGTCACATCGGTATTGTAGCCCTGTCCAAGCGTGAACAAGAAGGAGGCCATGGCTACCCCGCCCGACATGATGACCGCAATCGACAATTCGGCGTAGCCTTTGTACGCTCTGCGCAGCTTCTCGATCCCGAACGATGACACGACGGCAAAAACAAGCCCGACCACAAGCGGATAGACATTGATCAGAAAGCCGAGTGCCACGCCCGCGATCGTCACATGCGCCAGTGTATCGCCGATCATGGACAGCCGCCGCAGGACGAGGAAGATGCCGATCAGCGGCGCCGTCAATCCGATCAGAAGTCCGCCAAGCAGTGCGCGCTGAAAAAAGTCGCTGAATAAAATTTCCAAGTTACCGTCTCCTTACGTTCATTCCGCCGAATGGACAAGCGGCATCGAATGCTGCAGGTCCGTTTCCACGCAGTTCAAATCGTCATGCGAATGGCGCACGAAGAATTTGATCTTGCCGTTCTGCTGCCGCGGTTCTTTGCCCAGATAGTCTTCCAGACGATCGATATCGTGCGAGACCATCAGGAAAGTAATATTGTGGTGCCGATGCATATGACGGATCAATTCGAAGAACCCGTCCTGCGTCTCCGCATCGATCCCCACTGTCGGCTCGTCGAGCACCAGCAGATCCGGACGGTTGATCATGGCACGCGCCAGAAATACACGCTGCTGCTGACCGCCCGACAATCGGCCGATCCGTTTGTCGGCGATATCTTCGATCCGCATCACCTGCAGCGCGTCGTCCAGTTTGGCTTTGGCTTCCCGGTTTAATCGGCGGAACAGATTCTTGTTCGTAAACAGCCCCGATGTGACCACTTCGCGCACCGTCGCCGGAAACAGCATGTTCAGCGCATTTTTTTGCGGGACGTATCCGATACGCTCCCAGTCGCGGAAACGGCGGATCGGCTCTCCGAACATCCGGATCTCTCCGCTTGTCGGCGGCATCAATCCTACCAGCATTTTGAGCAGCGTCGTTTTGCCGGCACCGTTGGAACCGACAATCCCGACGAAGTCCCGCTCCTTCACGTTAAAGTTTAAATCTTTCAGCACGTGCTGATCTTTGTAGGAAAAAGAAACATCCTTCAATTCGATCATCGGCTGGTGGCAGTCTACGGTTGGGATAGCAGACATGGCGATCCCTCCTTTTTGATAAGCGGTTCGTTTCTCTTCTTATTGTAAGGCGAGCAGCAGATTTTGCAAATTCTTTTGCATCAAACTGAAGTAATCGTCGCCTTTTTCCGCCTGTTCTTTCGTTAATCCTTCGACCGGATTCAGGACCAGCGTCTCTACGCCCGCTTCGCCCGCCAATGTTTTGGCCAGCTTGTCGGATACCAGTTCTTCGAAGAAAATGTAGCGAATGTTTTCTTCTTTGACCAGTTTGGCAAGATTCAGCATATCCTGGGCACGCGGTTCCGCATCCGGGGACAGTCCCATGATCGCATGCTGGTCCAACCCGTAGTCGCGGGCCAGATAGCCGAAGGCCTGGTGCGATACGACGATTTCCTTATTCGGCACGGCCGCCAATTTCGCGGTGAAGTCTTCATCGAGCTGCTTCAGTTTGCCGATCAGCGTCTCATAACGTTCTTCGTAACCCGCTTTGTGTGCCGGATCGGCTTCGATCAGGCTGTCGCGAATATTGCCCGCCATGGTCAGAGCCGATTTCGGACTGACCCACGTATGCGGATCGATATGCTTGGCGTCCGCCGCTTCTTCGGCATGTTCTTCTTCCGCGTGTTCTTCGCCTTCATGGTTATGCTCGTCTTCCGCGGCGCCTCCGTGATCGTGTCCGTCATCCTCGGTCGTGGTAATCAAGTCGACGCCTTTGCTGATCTCGACCGCTTTGACTTTCGTCTCCGAATCGAGGCCTTTGAGGAAATCAGGTACCCAGCCTTCCAGACCCGCACCGTTATAGAAAAAAAGCTGGGCTTTTGACGTATTCACGATATCCTGGCCGCGCGGCGTCCAGTCATGCGGTTCTACGCCGGTAGGGAGAAGGTTGATGACATTCGCATCTTCCCCGCCGATCTCGGACGCAAATTCGTAAATCGGATAAAAAGTCGTGACAACATTCACTTTATCTTCGACAATTGTGCCTGCCGTGCTGCGCCCGCAGGCGGACAGAACGAGCATTGCACCCAAAGCCAGTACGAACATCAGTCGTCCGGCGTATTTGTTGGAACTTCGCATAGGGCTCCACTCCGTTTCCTATTGAAAATATCGGCTTCTCAAATCGTAACCTTACCGATTATAGGAGTCCGCCTGCATGTTGTCAACCTTTTTCGGCACATTTACGATTAAAGTCACCCAGACCAAAAACGGGATTCCCGAAGGAATCCCGCTGCGGTTTGAACCCTTGCCGGGAAGACGGCAAGAAATGGCGGATTACTTGACGAGCGCGCCGTTTGGCATGGAATCCGGCACCGTGGCAAGCGTAAGCTGATCGCCGTGCGAAGCGGCCAGGATCATTCCGCGCGACTCTTCGCCGCGCAGCTTGACCGGCTTCAGATTGGTTACGCAGATCACTTTGCGTCCGATCAGTTCTTCCGGCGTATAGAACTTGGCAATGCCCGAGACGACCTGCCGCTGCTCGAAGCCCAGGTCCAGCTGAAGTTTCAACAGCTTGTCGGCTTTCTTCACCGGTTCGCAGGCAATAACCTGGGCAACGCGAAGTTCGACTTTGCCGAAGTCTTCGATTCCGATCTCTTCTTTGGCTTCGGGAGCTTCGACCGGTTCGGAAGCGGGCTTGGCTTGTTCCGCCGCCGGTGTACCGCCGCTCATTGCTTCGACGATATTTGCCACTTCGACCTCCGGATCGAGGCGCGGGAAGATCGGATCGCCTTTTTGCAGCTTGGTTCCGGCTGCGATCACGCCGAACGTCCGGAGCGAATCCCAGGTTCTCCACTCGGCCGCTTCGTCTCCGGTAATCCCCAGCTGCGTCCAGATAAGCTTGGGTGCCCGGGTCAGGAACGGCTGGAGCAGAAGCGAAGCAATACGCAGGCTTTCGATCAGGTGCAGCATTACCGATTCCAGTTCGTTTTTGCGGCTCTCGTCTTTGGCGATCACCCAAGGCTGCGTTTCGTCGATGTATTTGTTGGTCCGGCTGACGAATTGGCTGATCGCGGTCAGCGCTACGGAGAATTCCATGCCGTCCATCGCTTTCTCTACCTTGTCCACGGCTGCCGCAGCCGCTTCTTGAAGCGTCGCGTCAAACGGCGTTACCTGCCCGCGATAAGCGGGAACTTCGCCGCCGACATATTTGTCGACCATGGCAACGGTCCGATTGAGCAGATTGCCCAGATCGTTCGCAAGATCCGAATTGATCCGTTCGACGAAGCTTTCCGGCGTGAATTGTCCGTCCGAACCGAACGGCACTTCGCGCAGCACGTAATAACGCAGCGCGTCCAGGCCGTAGCGGTCGATCAGTTTCACCGGATCGATCACGTTGCCTTTGGACTTGGACATTTTGCCTTCGCGGGTCAGGAACCAGCCGTGGCCGAATACTTTTTTGGGCAGCGGCAGATCCAGTGCCATCAGCATGATCGGCCAGTAGATCGTATGGAAGCGCAGAATGTCTTTGCCCACCAGATGCACATCCGCCGGCCAGAATTTCTCGAACAGCGCCGGATCTTTCGAACCGTAGCCGAGTGCCGTAATATAGTTCGACAGCGCATCGATCCAGACATACACGACATGCTTCGGATCGCTTTTGACCGGAACTCCCCATTTGAATGTGGTCCGCGATACGGCAAGGTCTTCAAGCCCCGGCTTGATGAAGTTGTTGACCATTTCGTTTTTGCGGGATTCCGGCTGGATAAACTCCGGATTCGCTTCGTAATAGCTCAGCAGCCGATCGGCGTATTTGCTCATTTTGAAGAAATAACATTCTTCTTTGACCAATTCGACCGGGTGACCGCTTTCCGGACTTTTGCCGCCGGTCACTTTGTTCTGGTCGTCGCGCACGACGTCGACCAGCTGCGACTCCGTATAATACGTCTCGTCCGGAATACTGTACCAACCTTCGTATTCGCCTTTGTAGATATCGCCCTGTTTCAGCAGACGCTCAAAAATCTCCTGAACGACGTCAATATGGCGTCTTTCCGTCGTACGAATAAAATCGTCATACGAAATATCGAGCTTGTCCCACAAACTGCGGATGCCTTCAACGATTCCGTCGATAAATTGAATCGGCGTCTGCCCGGCTTCCGCCGCTTTCTGCTCGATTTTCTGACCGTGCTCATCCGTTCCCGTCAGAAAACGCACGTCGTAGCCGCGAAGCCGCTTATAGCGGGACATCGCGTCGGCCGCCACCGTCGTATACGTATGTCCGATATGCAGCTTGCCGCTCGGATAATAGATCGGCGTCGTGATGTAGAACGTTTTTTTCTCTGTCATGTGTTCTTCTCTCCTTATAAAAAAATACTGCCGCAGCTTGCCGCACACGGCGCAGCGGAGCGGAAGACAACAAAAAGACCCCCGCCCCATCAATGGGACGAGAGCCGGAAGCTCGCGCGGTACCACCCACATTCCCTTCGTTCTCACGAATCGAAGGCTCTGCCGGTCCTATTCGACCGTCCATTAACGCTGGAACACGCTCTGCACTCACCCATCCACGATCCGGCATCTTCCGATCATCCGCGCACCCTGGGGTGCCCCTCGTATCGGACCGGCCGCGCTGCGGCTTGCACAAAGTTCCTCCCGGACCATCTTCGAAGGAGTCTCCAGACCGGTTTGCAGCGTCTTACCCGGTTCTCTGCTGCTGGTTCTTCCTTCTACTCATCCGTTCCTCGGATTTTCATTTGAATCGTGCATCAAACCATCAATCGATTGATACACCAAAATATACCGAAAAAAAGCCCGCAGTGTCAAGCCTCAGGCCTGCGTGCTGCGGACTTCTTCTTGTTCTTGGTTGTCTATTCCCGCGGTTTGACGGCCGCGCTGCAGGCGCGGAGGAACGGGATCGTAACCTCCCGCATGCAGCGGATGGCATTTGGCGATCCTTTTGGCGGCCAGCCAGCTGCCTTTGGCCGCTCCGTGCACCTCGATCGCTTCCAAAGCGTAAGCCGAACAGGTCGGCACGAATCGGCAGCTTGGAGGAGTCAGCGGAGAAATGAATTTGCGGTAAAAGCGGATCGGCCCCTGAACCGTCCGCCGGGCTATTTTCATCGCGCCTCACGCTTTCCGGCAGCTGCCTGGACAGGCTCCTGCGCGGCTTCTTCCTGGCAGTTTTTGCAGTAGCCGAACACTTCGAATTTATGTTTGACGACCTGGAAATCGTCCGGCGATTCCGTCAACTGCATCGGACAAAACGTAATCGGATACGTTTTCTCGCACTGCAGGCAGATCATATGATGGTGATGATGATTCTCGCTGCAGTGCAGCTTGAACTTGACGCCTTCTTCGAACACGATTTGCTCCAGCACGCCCAGTTCCTGCATGACGCGCAGATTGCGATAAACGGTATCGAAGCTGAGTCCTTTGTATTTTTGTCCCATATAATCATAAACGTCTTTGGCGGAAAGATAGCCAGGCGCTTCGGCGAACAATCTCGCCAGCGTCTTGCGCTGATCCGTAATTCGAAGTCCCTGCTCCGCCATAATCTCGATAATGCGTTCCATAGAAAGCATCGGCAACCCTCGCCTCCTGCCGTTCCCGGCTTATTCCTTGCGGTTATTGTTCGGTTATTCGTAATGCCCTTCATTAATAATGCCCCAAAACGGACACGGAGTCAATGAAGCGAACCCGCGGTTCAACGGCAGAAAGCCCGATCCCCTTTTTGGGAAATCGGGCTTTTTTGGTTATTTTCAGCCGTGAGGCCAATCCGTTTACTGCTTGAGTTCCGGCATCTGCGTAAAGATCAGGTTAACGGACAAGTTGCTGCCCGGGGCCGGCGTGAATTCAAGATCCACACTTTCCGACGAACTGCCGGTCCGGTATACGACGCCCGCTTCGCTGGACGTGTTAAGCGCGGAACCGACAAGGCCCATACTTTGTGCGGACAATTCGACCAACTGTCCGTTTACCAGGATCCAGCCGGCATATTTGCCGCCGCGTCCGTTGAACGTAATCAGCGTATTCGGCGCTACCTTGTCCAGATGGATTTTGTACAGAACGCCGAAGTTGCCTGCGTTCGATTCCACTTTGTTGTTTGGCGTATCCATACCGGTGAGGTTCGGATCATCGTTGTTGTCGCCAATAATCAGTTTGCTTGGCGTAGGACCGCCGACCGGTTCAAACACGTCGACGATTTTGGTTGCCAGCGGATAAGTTCCCCGGTTGTGCACGCCATCGCGCGGAGCGGAGGTCAGAGTCTTCGTTTCTTGAAGCGGATCCAGACCCGGATCGATCATCAGCGTGCTGTAAGTGATCGGTTGGGAAGAAGTCACATCCGCGATTAGGGAAATAACCGACTTGTTCGGCATCGGAATCGCGTTCAGTTCCGTCAGAATCACTTTGCTCTCGCCCGGCTGCAGAGTTACGTCCGCTCTCTTGGTTCCGTCGATCACGGATTGGTGGTAACGCTGTACGGACACTTTGCCTGCCGCAGTCGCAAACGGGCTTGGTCCTCCAAAGCCGCTGTCCAGCGTCTTGATTGTCGTCGGCGTCGCATTGTTGTTCGTGGCCACCACATACATCGTTACTTTTTTACCGGTATAGTTGGCATGATGGACCATGAAACGAACTTTGCCCGACAGCGTGTCTTCGTACATTTTGCCTGTACTGAATACGGATTCCGGACTGTTGCTGCGGTAAAGCGTAACATCTTCGGACGTATTGAAACGTTCGACTTTGCGCATCGAAGGCACGCTGCCCCCGTCAAACAGGAACTTGCTTCCGATCGGTACGAACAAAGCGTTATACTCGTCCTGCGTATACAGCACTTCGTCCGTAACGGTAATCGTTTTGGTAAACGTATTGGTTGCGCCATCTTCATCCGTAACGGTCAACGTGATCGTTTGCGGTCCCGGTGTGAAGTAAGCTCCTTTTTGATTTTCCCATACCCGGCTGTTGGCTTCCGGCAGTGTGCCGTCCGGATCATAACTCTGATCGGTGTAAACGACCGGCTCACCCATACGGTAAGTCTCTTTTTCGGTCGTGAACTGTGCAACCGGAGCTACGTTCGGTGCTTCGACCGTAATGGTCTGGCTGAATGGATCACTCCATTGTCCCGTAGAATCCTGTACGGAATACGTGATGGTATACGTGCCCGGATCCGTAAAGATATCCTGGCGTCCTTCCCAACGCTCATCCACGATCTGGTATCCGCTTGGCGATTCCGACTTGGTCGTATACACGACATTCGTCTCGCCCGCCACGATTTCTTTCGGTTCGATCGTAAACGAAGCCGTCGGTTTCGAAGAAATGTTCAGCGTAATCGTTTTGGCTTTATAGTCGATTTTGTAAGGAATCCCGAGCGCCTGCGTGATCGAAGTCAGCGGCACCATGAAGGTGTTTTTTTGCTGGAACGAAGTTCCCTTCATTTTGGTTGGAACGCCATTGACCGTATACACGTCTTTATCCAGCTTGAAGCGCAGTTCGTCGGCTCCTTTGGTAATCACGGTCTCTTTCGTTTTCGCATCGTATGTAACTTTCAGTCCTACACGATTGACGAACGAACGCACCGCAATATACGAGACGCCGTTCTTGGCGGTCATCGGCTGCGCGGCCGTATAGGCCTGGCCGTTCTGGTACATCTGATTTCCATTGATTACAAGAATCAGTTTATCCGTTCCCAGCGTGGAAGCGGGATCGATGCTCACTACGGGTGTAGTTGGCTTGGTTGGTGTAACCGGCTTGGTCGGCACCGGAGTGGTACTCGGACTCACCGAAGGTGTCACGTTGCCCGGCTCGACCGTTCCTTCTGCCGGCACTTCTTCGTCGGTCGGCACTTCTTCGGTCGGAGGCGTCGTTGGCGGAACGTCGTTCTCCTCGCCTTCCGGAAGGGTTGGATCTGCCGGCTGATCGGCTGCGGGTTGGGTAGGTGCAGGCTGCGCGTTCGGCGTCGGTGCCGAATTGGCAGGATTTACGGATTCGGTCTGGCCTGCTGCATTTTGCGTTGGAGCGGCAAGCTTCTTCGTATATTCTTTCGCCGCGCCTTCTTGCTGCATGACTTCACCTTGCACAACGATCGGCGTTTCGCTTGGCGATCCCGTTTGTGCCGATGCTGTCGGCAGTACGGCTGCCGTCTGCATGACAACAAGCAAAGCGATGATCGTGATTTTCTTCAGATTCATTCTACGACTCCCTTTATAACTGAATTTGGTCCTTCTCTCACTAAGCACATAGTATTAGACGCAAACACTCCTTAAAAGTTTCTGTAACTTATTAAAAAAGCGGCCTTCCTCATATAAGGAAGAACCGCTTTGTTTACAATATGATAACATTTACATCGTCTTCATTTTAAATTAAGACATTCGTAATTTAATGCATTTGATCCGAAAAAAAGTCAAATTGTCTGCATACTGCGGCCTTCTTCAATCAGCTTATAGGCCCGCTGAACTTGTTCGTCGGTCGGTGAAGGCACGCCTTCGAGTGGGTACTCTCTGCCAAGTTCCTTCCATTTATAAATACCCATTTGATGGTAAGGAAGAATTTCGAATTTCTCGACACCTTGCAGGGTTCCGATAAAGCTTCCCAGATCCCGCAGATTGTTCTCGTCTTCATGGATGCCCGGTACGAACACATGCCGAATCCACATTTTCTTGCCGTGCTCCGACAGCCACCGGGCCGTACGCAGCGTTTGCTCGTTGCTCACTCCGGTCAGCACTTTATGTTTGCCGTTATCGATATGTTTGATATCAAGCAGAACGAGATCGGTCACATCCATCAAGTATTGAATCTTCTCGGGATTATTGAAACCGTTGCTGTCGAGTGTCGTGTGCAGTCCCCAGCGCTTTTTGACTGCCCTGAAGATTTCGGCTACAAAAGCGGCCTGCAGTGTCGGTTCTCCGCCGGAAATGGTCAATCCGCCGCCCGAAGAACGATAGTAATTCAGGTAAGGCTCGATTTCGCTCAGCACTTCTTCAACGGTCATTTCTTTGCCGCCGTCGAAATTCCAGGTATCCGGGTTATGGCAGTATTGGCATTTCATGAGACACCCTTGCAAAAATAATACGAAGCGAATTCCCGGGCCGTCTACCGTCCCGAATGTTTCCAGCGAGTGTATGCGTCCTTTGTGACTCATTCGTTTTCACCCTTTCAATAATAACGGCGCTCACGTTCCGCGAGCGCCGCATGTTTGATTATGAATGAACAGGTATCCGGTCCGAAAAACCGCCCGGCGCTTCGGTCTTGCTTGTTTACATGTTCGAGTGGAACGTACGGTTGATTACGTCCATTTGTTGTTCGCGAGTCAATTTGATGAAGTTAACCGCATAACCCGATACGCGGATTGTCAGCTGCGGATAGTTTTCCGGATGTTCCATAGCGTCCATCAACTGTTCGCGATCGAATACGTTGACGTTCAGGTGATGGGCGTTGCTGCCGAAATATCCGTCCAGCATGGCAACCAGGTTGGATTTGCGTGTGTCTTCTTCTTTGCCAAGCGCTTTAGGCACGATGGAGAATGTATTCGAGATCCCGTCGAGGCTTTCTTCATAAGGAAGTTTGGCAACGGAACTCAGCGAAGCCAAAGCGCCTTTTTTGTCGCGTCCGTGCATAGGGTTTGCACCCGGTGCGAACGGTTCGCCCGCTTTGCGTCCATCCGGCGTCGTACCGGTTTTCTTGCCGTATACTACGTTCGAAGTGATCGTCAGTACCGATTGGGTCGGCATCGAATCGCGGTACGTTTTGTGTTTGCGGATCATGCCCATGAATTTCTCGACGAGCTGTACGGCAATTTGGTCGACACGATCGTCATTGTTGCCGTAGCTAGGATATTCGCCTTCGATTTCGAAATCGATCGCGATACCTTGTTCGTTGCGGATCGGTTTAACTTTGGCATATTTGATTGCGCTCAGGGAATCGGCTGTTACCGACAGACCGGCGATGCCGCAGGCCATCGTACGCAGAATGTCGCGGTCGTGCAGCGCCATCTCGATCCGTTCGTAGCTGTATTTATCATGCATGTAGTGAATGATGTTCAGGGCGTTCAGGTATACTTTGGACAGCCATTCCATCATCGGCGTGTAGCGTTTCATCACTTCGTCGTAATCGAGATACTCGGAAGTGATCGCCGGATATTCAGGTCCGATCTGTTCGCCGGATTTTTCGTCTTTACCGCCGTTGATTGCATACAGCAGCGTTTTGGCCAGGTTGGCACGAGCGCCGAAGAACTGCATTTGTTTGCCGATACGCATAGCGGATACGCAGCACGCGATACCGTAATCGTCGCCGTAGATCGGACGCATCAGGTCATCGTTCTCGTACTGGATGGAACTTGTTTCGATCGAAACTTTGGCACAGTATTTCTTGAAGCCTTCCGGAAGCTGTTCGGACCACAAAACGGTGAGGTTAGGTTCCGGTGCAGGTCCCAGATTGTACAGGGTATGCAGGAAACGGAAACTGCTCTTGGTTACTCGGGTTGTTCCGTCTACCGACATCCCGCCGATCGATTCGGTTACCCAGGTAGGGTCGCCGCTGAACAGTTCATTGTAATCCGGTGTGCGCAGGAATTTCACGATACGAAGCTTCATGACAAAGTGATCGACCAATTCTTGTGCCGTTTGTTCGGTCAATGTGCCTTCGGCCAGATCGCGCTGCACATAAATGTCCAGGAACGAAGATACGCGTCCGAGCGACATCGCCGCGCCGTTTTGTTCTTTGACCGCTGCCAGATAACCGAAGTACAGCCATTGGAAAGCTTCTTTGGCGTTGGATGCCGGTTTGGAAATATCCATGCCGTGCATTTTCGCCATTTCTTTCAGTTCGCCGAGAGCACGGTATTGTTCGGAAATTTCTTCCCGCAGCCGAATCGTATTCTCATCCATGCCGTCTCCGACCGTTTCGTTGTGTTCCCGTTGTTTTTGCTTCATCAGGAAGTCTACGCCGTACAGAGCGACGCGGCGATAATCGCCGATGATGCGTCCGCGGCCGTAAGCATCCGGCAGACCGGTGACGATCCCCGATTTGCGCGCTGCGCGGATCTCCGATGTGTAAGCGTCGAATACGCCTTGGTTGTGGGTTTTGCGAATATTGGTAAATGTATCTACAATCGCATCCGGCACTTCGAAGCCGTAAGCTTTACAAGCGTCGATAACCATTCGGATCCCGCCGTAAGGTTGGATGGCACGTTTGAAAGGAGCATCCGTCTGCACGCCGACGATTTGTTCTTTTGCCTTATCGAGATAACCTGCGCCGTGGGAAGTGATCGATCCCGGGGTGTTGACGTCTACGTCCCACACTCCGCCTCTTTCTCTTTCTTCTTTCGACAGCTGGGATACGATTTTCCAGAGATCGTTTGTATTTTGTGTAGGTCCTTCCAGGAACTCTTCGTTGCCTGTATAAGGCGTGATGTTCTCATCGATGAAGTTCTTGGTGTCCACATGATTCGTCCATTTACCCGCTTTAAAACCTCTCCATGCTTCCGAGTTTGCGCCTGTGATTTCTTTTTCGATAACCGACATGTGATTACCTCCATTTTTGTATGTGTTTGACGGAGAATACGGTGGAAGAGGCGTCCGTATCTCACTGCAAGATCCCTGGATGCCGGCAGCCGTGCCGACAAGGTGAAAAATATCACATTCACCGAAAAAGTAGAGGATTGCCATCTTCGGATTAGCCTCTCGATGTCTTGGGGGATCTTCATGTCCTTATTATGCGCCCCTCCTTCGCGAGTTACTGTGACATATATCACTGAAACGCATTTTTTTATGATGTTTATCACTTTTAAGCCCGCTTTCTGAATAACACATCATTTTATGACTGTTTTTCAAATCTTGCAACCAAGCAGCTTTTCTTGATTTATCCGGCTGCCTATAAAAAACGGCGCCCCCACCAGGTGGAGACGCCGTTCAAACCAAGCAGGAGAAACACATTCGATCTTGCAGGCGAAGCTTCGATCCGATTCTTATTCCTCGAATCTGCCGTAAAACGCGTCACGGTAAACATCGGCCAGTTCGGTAACCAGCGGCAGCTTAGGGTTAGCCGTTGTACATTGGTCTTCGAATGCGCGGTCGGCCAGGTAGTCGACGCGGCTTTCGAACTGTTTGGCATCGAAACCGAGTTCTTGGAACGTTTCCGGAACGCCCAGTTTGCGGTTCAAGTCGCGAATGGCGTTGATCAGGCTCTTCACGCCTTCTTCCGTCGTTCTGGCAGGCAGTCCCAGGATACGGGCGATTTCGGCATACCGTTCGTCGGCGATAAAGTGCGAATATTTAGGGAACGAAGCAAACTTCGTCGGCTTTTTCGCATTGTAGCGGATGACGTGCGGCATCAGGATTGCATTGGTACGGCCGTGAGCGGTGTGGTATTCCCCGCCCCATTTGTGCGCCAAGCTGTGGTTGATGCCCAGGAAAGCATTTGCGAAAGCCATACCGGCAAGCGTAGAAGCGTTATGCATTTTTTCGCGGGCCAATTTGTCCCCGGTCAAAGCCGATTTTTCCAGGTTTGCGAATACGAGTTGGATCGCTTTGATAGCCAGACCATCGGTATAATCGCTTGCCATAACCGAAACGTAAGCTTCGATAGCGTGAGTCAGAACGTCCATGCCGGTATCGGCTACGGCAACTTTAGGCAGCGAGTATACGAATACCGGATCGACAATCGCGACGTCGGGAGTCAGCTCGTAATCGGCCAGCGGATATTTGGTATTGCCGTTTTCCTTGTCGGTAATAACCGCGAACGAAGTGACTTCCGAACCGGTACCCGAAGTGGTTGGGATCGCAACAAATTTCGCCTTTTTGCCCAGACGCGGGTATTTGTAGATCCGTTTGCGGATATCCATGAATTTTTGCTTCAGGTTGTTGAAGTCGGTATCCGGATATTCGTAGAACAACCACATGCCTTTCGCGGCATCCATCGGCGAACCGCCGCCCAGAGCGATGATACAGTCGGGCTGGAAGCGTTCCATCATGGCGCGGCCGCGTTCAACGGTCGCTGTCGAAGGATCCGGCTCCACCTCGGAGAAGACTTCGATGGCAACCGGCGTTTGACGCTGACGCAGGTAATGCTGAACTCTTTCCACGTAGCCGAGCTGTACCATCATCGGATCGGTAATGATTGCGACACGAGTGATATCCGGCATTTTTGTCAGATACTGCGTGGAGTTTTTCTCGAAATAGATCTTGTCCGGCACTTTAAACCACTGCATATTCACGGTACGACGCGCCACCCTTTTCACGTTGATCAAGTTTACTGCGGTTACGTTCGAAGAAGTCGAGTTGCGGCCGTAAGATCCGCAGCCCAGCGTCAGCGAAGGCAGGTTCGTATTGTAGATATCGCCGATTGCACCGTGCGTCGACGGGGAGTTTACAATGATACGGCCGGTTTGCAGACGATTCGCAAAGCGTTGAATGACGGCGTCGTCGTTGGAGTGGATCGCCGACGAGTGACCCATGCCGCCGAATTCGACGATCTCTGCAGCGCGTGCAATACCTTCGTCCGCCGTTTTGACTTTGTAGCAGGCCAGAACCGGGCTGAGCTTTTCGGCCGACAGCGGGAATTTCGGACCTACGCCTTCGATTTCGGCAACCAGGATTTTGGTCGCTGCCGGAACGGCAATACCGGCCATTTCCGCAATCTTGAAAGCCGACTGTCCGACGATTGCCGGGTTGACCGCGCATTTTTCGACGTTCATTGCGCTTGGAGTCAGCTTGGCGATTTCATCTTTGTTCAGGAAGTAACAGCCGTTTGCAATCATTTTCTTTTTGACGCGGTCGAAGATCGGTTCTTCAATAATAACCGCTTGCTCGGACGCGCAGATCATACCGTTATCGAACGATTTCGACAAAATCAGGTCGGTTACGGCTTGATCGATATCGGCTGTTTTCTCGATAAATGCCGGTACGTTGCCCGGGCCTACGCCGAGAGCCGGTTTGCCGCAGCTGTAAGCTGCGCGAACCATTGCGCCGCCGCCTGTTGCAAGAATCAGGGCAACGTCGGGGTGGTTCATCAGGATGTTCGTCTTATCCATCGAAGGCTTGTCGATCCATTGGATACAGCCTTCCGGAGCACCGGCTTTAACCGCTGCTTCCTGCAGGATTCTTGCGGCTTCGGAACTGCAGTATTGCGCAGAAGGGTGGAAACCGAATATAATAGGGTTACGTGTCTTAATCGAAATCAGCGCTTTGAACATGGTTGTGGAGGTCGGGTTCGTTACAGGCGTGATCCCCATCACGATGCCGACAGGCTCAGCGATCTTCTGGAAGCTGTCATACTCATTGTCTTCAATAATGCCTACCGTTTTATCATTCTTGATGCTGTGATAAATGTACTCTGTAGCGAAGAGGTTTTTCGTGATCTTGTCTTCGTATACGCCGCGTTTGGTTTCTTCAATCGCGATCTTTGCGAGATACATGTGCTTGTCCAGGCCGGCCAGGGCCATCGCTTGCACGACGGTATCGATTTGTTGTTGATCCATTTGCATGAAAGCTTCCTGCGCTTTTTTCGCGTTGTCAATCAGCTTTTGAATGTCCTGCTCAGCGGTTGGTTCAACAGTACGGGCGGCTTCATTTTTCACTGCCATTTCCCTCATCCTCCTCAAGATGTTTGCGTTGTTTTCTCTACGTGAATGATCATAGCATATGCTTTTCACTTTTTAAAGTGAAAAATTTCACAAAATAATCCGCTCTTTTTTTCCTTTGCTTTCGGGCGCTTTTCCTTCATTAATGCCCTATTTTCGGCTTCCTAAAAAACTTTTGCTTTTCTCCTGTCCATCCGGATTCTCCTTCCTCAAGCGCTTCTCTTTTGCTTCCCGCGTCTTTTTTCAACAGCTTTCACCAGAGCCCCTCTTCCTAAATTAAGCTAAAAATTTATACAAAAATTTTCGTAATAAGAATTGACAAAGTTCTCGGTTTCCTTCATGATAAAGAAGTAAAGTGAAAAAAGTCACAAAGTTCAAAGTTTCGCCATCTTTTCTTTTACTCAAGCTCCAATAACTTGAAATTTCGGTTATAATTAATCTGAAATTTGCTTAACTCAAATACGCTGATTCTGATCCACCCCAAGAAAGAAGCGAAACGCACCTTGGGCGCAGCTCTCTGCGAAAAGGGAGCCTCGCGGAACAAGTACCTATTCGAAGTGTGCGCTTGCGCAAAGGAGATGTTAATGATGAGTGTATACCACCATGCCACCAATCATCGAGGCAATACCGGTTGTTTCTCGGACCAAAACATGAAGCGTCTGGAAGTCGTCATGAAAGAACGTCATATTCCGGAAGGCTCTCACTTGTTCTGGGAAGGGGATCTCGCCGACAAGCTCTATTACATTAAACGGGGCCGGGTCAAACTGACCAAGTCGACCGATGAAGGCAAGGAACTCATCCTTTACATGTACCAATCCGACGACATGGTTGGACAAGCGGATCCTTTTTTCAGCACCAAACACAGTTTTACCGCAGAAGTGATCGAAGATACGGAAGTCGGGGTTATCGAACATAAGGATCTCGAAGTTCTGATCTGCCAGCACTGCGATTTCGCGATCGATTTCATGAAATGGATGGGGATTCATCACCGTCTGACGCAGACCAAATTCCGCGACCTGATGATGTACGGCAAACCCGGCGCTCTCTGCTCGACCCTGATTCGTCTGGGCAACACCTACGGCGAGAAACACGGGGACACTACGCTCATTAACAAAAAGATTACGCATACCGATTTGTCGAACATGATCGGAGCCACACGCGAAAGTGTCAACCGCATGCTGAGCGATCTGCGTAAAAAAGGCGCGGTCGAATACGAAAACGGCATGATCGTGATTACCAATCTCTCCATGCTGCAGGAAATCTGCCACTGCGAACTTTGTCCAAATGAAATATGCCGGATCTGAGGATCCGGCCTTTTTGTCGTTCTTTGTTCTACCGGGGCTGCGACTTCCGCGTCAGGCCTTTTCAAGCGTCAGTTCCACGTAATCGCCCGGCTGCAGCTGCATATCGAATCCCCGATCATTGAGTTCTTTTCCGTTCACTTTCAATACCCAGCGTTCGCTCGGTTTCGTCATATACCCTTCCTGGCTATCGGGACTCGCCTGAACGAAACGAATCGTCCGCCCGTTCTCCGACAAGGTTACGAGTCCGCTGGCTTTGAGCACATCCCGGACCATGGTTCCTTCTTTGTAGGGATGGGCATAAGAGCCGCCCAGAGACGAATTCACTTCGCCGCCGCTAATCAGAAGCGTATTGACCGGCTTGCCGCCGTTACCGGGCGCTTCTATATACAGCATGATTTCGTCTCCCGGCTGAATCCGCGTCACAAACCCGCTTTCGGGGATCTCTTTGCCGTTTTGCTTCACCGCCCAGTTCAGCTCCGAATGAAGCTCCGTGTCGTCGACCGAAGCAATCCGTCCTTCATTGTCGAAACGGACGATACTGCTGCGTTCCAGGGCGTCACGGATAGTGTCTTCTTTCCGGTACGTACTGACAAGCGAACGATTCTCGTTCGGCATGTAGATGCCCCCATCCACCACCAATTTGAAATTTTCGCTGCCAACCTCTTCCGCCGCCGTATCTGCCGAAGGCGAGCGCAGCAGAACAGCCATCGCAGCTACCGCGGTAATGAGCAGGATGGCAAGCACAAACAGCAAAACCCGCTGATCGGGAAGTTTGATTTTTGTCCGCATGGGCTTCCGTTCCCTTCATTGAGCGTAATCACTCTTATTATACCAAAACGAGGAAGCCTTTCTCAAATCGCCGAGGCGTACGGAAAATAAAAAAGAACCCCTTTGCCGGCAAAGGGGTTCTTGGCGGATCACCGGTCAATCGACCCAGCATTCCGCCCACATTTGAATTTGCTGCATTACCGGCTGAAGCGCGCGGCCCTTCTCAGTCAGTTCATATTCGATACGCACCGGGGTTTCCGGATAAACATGACGTACCAAGATGCCTTCGCTTTCCAGATCTTTCATCCGCTCCGACAACATCTTGTCGCTCATCATCGGGATCTGGTTGGAAATATCTTTGAACCGCTTGGCGCCGCTCATCAATGTCTGAATGATCAGGCCGTTCCAGCGCTTGCCCAAAAACGAAAAAGCACTTTCGAATCGGGGACAAAGCTGCATGGGAATTTCGTTTTTTTGCTCTATCATAGATGATCACCTCTTAGAAGATTCCCTCTGAAGAGAAACTTACGATTTGTTAGCTTATTTCATATTAACACATTTCCCGAAAAAAGAAAATGCTTTTACGAATTATTTTTTGCCGCCAAAAAATGTTTGAGTGCCTGTAAATCCCGCTCGATCACCTCTTGGAGCGAACGGTTATAGATGACGGCGGCCGGATGGTACAAAGGAAAAATCGAATACGAACGCTCTCCGAAAATGTAGCGGGACTGGGGATCTTCGGGATCCTCCAAACGCTGAATCGGACCTTCGATCGCTCTGCCGTGCAGGGAAGAGATAGTCTCGTGACTGCCGATCAACCGATGAAGACCGATATTGCCCATCGGGACGATGACCTCGGGCTGGACGTATTCGATCTCCGCATCCAAGATGGCCGCATGGGCGAGCACTTCGTTCTTGGTAGGCGTCCGGTTCGAACGGCTGATTCGCGGGATTACCCCGATTGCTGCGCCTGCGACGACTTTGTCCTTGAAAGGACGGCTGCGAACGGCACTCGAGATATAAATATCCTGCCGCGTCAAACCGAGCTTTTCCAGATACTCTTCCAATACTTTGCCCGCCTGTCCCGTAAACGGCCTTCCTTCCACAATCTCCGTGGCACCGGGAGCTTCGCCGACAAACATGATTCGGGCCGGGATGGCACCTTGCCCCAGCAAAAATCCTTCCAGATCGTACCCTTCGGATCTGTGCAGACATTCTTTGATGACTTCTTCCGCCACCGGTGCGCTGCCGAACTCTACTTTCATCGCCATCCCCCTTTCTTGAAACCCTGCCTTGGATAAGGGTTAACGGGTATTTCTATTATTTTACCCCAAAATCGATAGGCCGCCAACCATTCGGACGGCCGTTTCCGTATTTTGTGAACGCTCTCTTCATCCTATAGAGAAAAGCCGCTTTTTCGCATAAAGCGAAAAGCGGCTTTTCGAAAGCGGTCTATCCGACGGCTTCCATCAACGTTTCCCGAATTCGTGTGAACTTTGCAGAGAAAACTTGGACTTATACCAATTCGCGGGCATGCAGCGAACGAATCGGCTGTGCATTGCCGTATACCGGTTTGGCTGCTGCGGCCGGATAAGCCCACCGAATGGAATTGGAGATAACGCGGATAATATCCGGGTTGTAGTAAGTCGGATAAGTCTCGTGCCCCGGACGGAAGTAGAAGATCTTGCCGGATCCGCGGCGGAACGTGCAGCCGCTGCGGAACACTTCGCCGCCCGAGAAGTTGCTGATAAAGACGATCTCGTCGGGAGTCGGAATATCGAAGAACTCCCCGTACATCTCTTCGTGTTCGAGAACGATGTTCTCGCCTATGCCTTCCGCAATCGGGTGCGAAGGATTTACGGCCCACAGAATTTCCTGCTCGCCGGCTTCGCGCCATTTCAGATCGCAGCCCGTTCCCATCAGATTCTTGAACGGTTTGGAGAAGTGACCCGAATGCAGCACGATCAGGCCCATGCCTTCGCGTACACGCTGCGCAACCGCTTCGGCGATCGAATCGTCAACAAGCTCGTGCGCCATATGTCCCCACCAGATCATGACATCCGTCGAATCGAGCACGTCTCTTGTCAAACCGTGGTCGTCTTCTTCGAGCGTGCAGGTGCGAATAGCAAATCCTTCAGGCGTCAATGCGCGTTCCAACTGCTTGTGAATACCGTCCGGGTAAACGGCTTTTACATCTTCATCTCTGCGTTCATGTACGAATTCGTTCCAGATGGTTACGTTGATCATCGTCGGCATCCCCTTAGTTGTTCCTGTATTGTTTTATGCGATACGCTCGCTTATTTTAAACCCACCACATCTCTCCTGCAGGCTCTTCGATAAGGATCTGCTGAAGATTTCGAACGGCTTTTCCGAATCCTTCGTCGACGGACATCAGACCGTCTTCATGTTCGATACTGACTACATAATCGTAGTTCTGCAGGCGAAGTTCGCTGATCATATCGGACCAGATCTTCAGCTCGTGGCCGTAGCCTACGCTGCGGAAGTTCCAGGCCCGTTCCTGCATAAGCGTGTAAGACTGCATATCGGTCAAACCGTGCATATTGACATTGTTCCGGTCGATCGTGATGTCTTTGGCATGGAAATGGTGAATGGCTCCGGCGCGTCCGAGGATACGGATGGCCTGGATCGGATCGATCCCCTGCCACCACATGTGGCTGGGATCCAGGTTGGCTCCGACGGCTTCGCAGGTCGCTTCGCGCAGACGAAGCAGGGTGGCCGGCGTGTGGGCCGAGAATCCGCCGTGCAGTTCGATCCCGACTTTGACGCCGTGATCTTCCGCGAATTTACCGGCTTCTTTCCAGTAGGGAATGACTTTCTCTTCCCACTGCCATTTCAGAATCTCCTGATAATCGTTCGGCCACGGAGCTACCGGCCAATTCGGATATTTGGCATCCTCGTGGTCGCCCGGGCAGCCGGAAAAGGTATTGACAACCGGAATTCCCAACCGCTGCGCCAGTTCTACACTTTGCAAAAACACGTCGTGATCGGCTTTTGCGAGCGCTTTTTGCGGATGGAGAGGATTGCCGTGACAGCTCAGCGCACTGATCGTTAAGCCGCGCGAGTCTACCGCTTTTCGGAAAGCTTCCAGTTTCGACTTGTCGGCCAACAGTTCTTCCGGGTTGCAGTACTCGTTACCCGGATAACCTCCTGTACCGATCTCTACCGCTTTAAGCCCTTTTTCCACCACGTAATCGAGGGATTCCTCGAATCCCCGTCCATTGAACAGGACCATGAATACTCCAAGCTTCACTGAATCGAACCTCCTCGATATATCTATTATATCCGTATTTTTAGCTTGATCTGAATAGGAAAGAGGTGCGAAAAAACCTTATTTTTCGACTTTTCCGACAACCGAAAATGGTACCACTTTCCGGCTGCCGGCTTCTTTCGGCTGTTTTTCGTTAGTCGAAGTACACCGCTTTGCCCGTTTTCGCGGATTCGTAGATCGCTTCGAGAATCTGCGTCACGACAAGAGCCTGCTCCGGTTTTACGATCGGCTCTTTGTCTTCGAGAATGGCTTCAAGCCATTGACGCGCTTCGCGGTCTTCGGCGTTCTCCGATCCGCCGTCGTAGAACGCTACGCCGCCCGAACCGAAATCGACTTTGGTTTCCGTCAAGCGGCTGCGGTTCTCGCCGTTGATATGGAGGCCGTCGGCCATATCCGCACCGCCTTCGGTTCCGCAGAGCAGCGTCTGCGCTTCGCCGAATTTGCGGACGTTGAGCGCCCAGCTGGATTCGAGTACGATCGTGGCTCCGTTCTGCATCTTGATGAAACCGAATGCGGAATCTTCGACCTTGAATTGTTCCGGATCCCAAGGACCGAACGCGTTGGCCGCATTTTCACGGCTTCCCAGCTTGTGGAAAGTCGAACCCATGACGCTTTGCGGTTTATAATTATCCATCAGCCAGAGAGTCAGGTCAAGCGCGTGCGTACCGATATCGATCAGAGGGCCTCCGCCCTGCTTTTCTTCATCCAGGAAAACGCCCCAGGTTGGCACGGCACGGCGGCGCAGTGCAATCGCTTTGCCGTAATAGAGATCGCCGAGTTCGCCTTTTTCGCACATGTCTTTCAGGTGCAGACTGTCGTCGCGGAAACGGTTCTGGTAAGCGATCGACAGTTTTTTGCCTGTACGCTTCGCCGCTTCGATCATGCCGCGCGCTTCTTCGGTCGTTTTGGCCATCGGTTTTTCGCACAGGACATGCTTGCCCGCTTCGAGCGCCGCAATCGTGATTTCCGCATGGGAATCGTTCGGGGTACACACGTGAATGACTTCGATACTCGGGTCTTTGAGCAGTTCGGTATAATCTGTATAAACCTTCGCGCCTTCGGCGCCGTATTGGGCAGCCGCTTCCTCGGCACGGGATTCAACCAGATCGCAGAAAGCGACGAGTACGGCTTTGTCTTGTTTGGAAAGCGCGGGAAGATGTTTGCCGTTGGCAATGCCTCCGCATCCGATTACGGCAACGTTCAGTGTCTTAGACATTCAGTTTGGCTCCTTCGGCTGCATATTTTTTGACCCATTCCATGCTTGTGGCGATACTTTCGAGCGGTTTGCCGCCCGCGCAGTAATCCTGCTCGACGACAATCCATTCCACGCCGGCTTCGACCGCGGCGTCCGCAATCGCTTTGAGATCCACTTCGCCTACGCCAAGTTCCGCCGTAATGGCTTTGCCGTCCGCGTCGCGCGTCATGTCTTTGAGGTGGATAATCGGCAGGCGCCCTTGGTAGCGGCCGATGTATTCCACCGGATCGTAGCCGCCGTAATGTACCCAGCATGTATCCATCTCGACCTGGAGGTCTTCGGCGGAGACCGCTTCGTACATGGCGTCGAAGACCGGCTTGCCGTTCACTTCTTCCGTCATCTCGAAATCGTGGTTGTGGTAAGCCAATACCGCTCCCTGTTCACGCGCCCGGCTGCCGAGCTTGGCAAGATTCGCGAAGACTTCGTTCCAGACCCGGTCTTCTTCCTGCAGATAAGGCACGATCAGCGTGTCGTTCCCGATTTGTTTGTTGTATGCGATTTCGCTGTCGAGATGCTCCAGCAGTTGGGCATAAGAAGTGTGTGTCCCGAGCGCTTCAAGGCCAAGTTCGTCGAGAATCGACTTGACTTCTTCCGCACTGCGGCCGAAAAACGTATGGAATTCCACGCCTTTATAACCGAGCTCCGCCACTTTTTCGAGCGTGCCGCGGAAATCCTGTTCCATTTCTTCACGCACGGTGTACAGCTGCAGTCCTACTTGGGTCATTTTCGTTCCACCTTTTCATCAAATTATAATTTGAGCGAATCTCTTCTTGCGGCAGGAACCTTGTACGAACTTTCCAAAGTGACATGCCGGCTTTCGGCCGATGAGCGCATGAACGCATGCATCGTTTCGAGCACATGGTAAGCCAGATCGCCGCTGGCCCGGTGACGCCGTTCTTCCCGGATCGATTTGATCATGTCGTCCACGCCGATCCCGCGCTCGTTGCGCTCCGTTTCGAATACAGGCTTGAGCGTCTCCCAATTGTCCGAACCGGCGCGCCGCAGGCGCACGTCTCCGCCGAAGAAATTGGGATCCGGCAGGGACAAGGTACCCGATGTGCCGTAAATCTCCATTCTCGGAAGTTCGGTGGCTCCGCGAACGTCGAAGCTCATGATCATGGTCACGATCGTTCCGCCCGCAAAATCGAGCGTCCCGGCCAGGTGGGTCGGAGTCTGGACGGAAATCGGGGTGCCGGCTTTGGGGCCCGATCCGATCACCCGGTCGGGAATCTGAATGCCTGTGGAAGAGCTGACCCGCTGAATGGGACCCAGCAGATTCACAAGCGCCGACAGGTAATACGGTCCCATGTCGAACATCGGTCCGCCGCCGTAGGCGTAGAAAAACTCCGGATCGGTATGCCAGTCTTCGGGGCCTCCACCCAGCATAAACGCCGTACCGGCGACCGGCCGGCCGATGAGTCCGTCTTCGATGGCGCGGCGGGCGGTGCTGACGCCTGCTCCCAAAAAGGTATCCGGGGCACACCCGACGCTTACACTGCGTTTCTTGGCTTCTTCCAGAACAAGGCGGCCGTCTTCGAGAGAAACCGCAAGCGGTTTTTCTCCGTACACATGCTTGCCGGCTCGGACAGCGGCCAGATTGATCGAGGCGTGGCTGGCGGGAATCGTCAGGTTGACGACCAGTTCGATCGACTCGTCGGCCAGCAGCTCTTCGACGGTGCAAGCGGTTGCAATGCCGAATTCGGCGGCCCGCTCCTGCGCCTTCTCGGGTATGCGGTCAGCCACTGCGACTACCTCGGCCCATTCGCTGTTCCCCAAGTTCTGCAAATAGATGGCGCTGATGTTGCCGCAGCCTATAATTCCGGTCTTCATTCGTTTCAAGGAACACCACTCCTTACCGTTAAGTTGTCGTTCTTCGATTTTAGTTCGATTTCTTTTTCGGTTCCGGTTGTGTGGTTGGTTCGAATTCATGGTATTGCAAATCGATTTGTATTAAAATGAAGAATATAATCGAAACATGAACAATCTGGTCATTATTTTATTTTCTTTTTCAAGGAGCAGCCATTATGCAGACGACTGACCTCTCCTGCCAGGTTTTTACCGCAGGATTTTCCTTCCATCGAACACCGTTCCATGTCCACCGTACCGAAGGGTTGGGCAGCTATCTGCTCCGCCTCCAGACGGACGGCAATTCGGAAGCGCTGGTCGACGGCAAAATGCAGCTGATCGAAGCCGGGGATTTGCTGCTGTACGGCCCGAACGACACGTATGAGCTGAAAATATTCCCGCCCGACGCTTCGGGCAGCTCCGAACGTCCTATGGAAAGCGGCGATTACCATATTTTTTTCGGCGGCGACTGGATCGATCACTGGTGGAACCAGCGCAGGCGCCCGACCCGGATCCGGATCCCGCTCAGCGAAGGACTTCTCGGCCTGTTTCGCCAGATCGTGATCGAACAGCGGCGGATCTCCAACCCGGACCCCCGCATTTCCGATTACTATTTGCGTATTTTGTGTCTGGAGACCGACCGTCTGCTGAGCGAGCAGCCGATTTCCTCGGGCAAGTCTTTTCTCGCTCACCGGATCAAACAGTACATCGAAGAAAATGCGTCTTCCCTGTTTAAACTCGAAGATGTGGCCGCTTACGTCGATACCAGCGTCTCCCGCTGCGTCCATCTGTTCAAGGAAACGTTCGATATGAGCATCATGCAGTATGCGCTCGAAGTGCGTCTCGATATGGCCAAAGAACGGATCGTATTCAGTCCCATGCCGCTCGAACAGGTGGCCGAGACATCGGGGTTCGCCAACTATACGTATTTCCATCGGGTATTCCGCAGCAAATTCGGGATGTCTCCCAAAGCTTTCCGGCATACGCGTCAGGAAAAAATGTAAGAACCGACAGCCGCCAAACCGAAAATCCCGCAGGCGCTTCAAGGCGTCCCGCGGGATTTTCGGTTTCTTTGCAAACGGCAGCCCATACTTCAAGCAGGCAAGCGGCGGATCAGCCGTTCCTGCCGCGCTTCTTCTCTTCGATCACTTCCGATACCACCATGCCGAGATCCGCGTTGCCGAACATCGACAGGACGCCGAGCAGCGTCTCGTCCGTGACATCGCCGGCTTCCTCTTTGGTCACGGTCAGCTTCAGCACGCGTTCCAGCCGTTCGTTGGCCAGCTGTTCGGGATAGGCCTTGGCATACAGCTCAACCGGGTCGAGATCGTTGTTGATACACCACTGCGCATAGACGAGAATCATCATGTCCTCTTCCTGGCGGTAGGTTTCCACGATCTTTTCCTGCGTTTTCTTCTCCCACTCCCGCCGTCCTTCGGCACTCTCGTAACGTTCGTAATCGTCGTCTCCGTAATCGCTCATCTTTTTGTCTCCTTCCTTTTGCGTCGGTTACAGCAGGCCTGCGGCGCGCTCCGCCAGTTCATGCGAGCCCAGCACGAGGTCCGCGCGGATCCGGCATTCCCCGGGCGTATGCAGCGTACCGAGGAAATGCTGCACGACATCTTCGAAGCCGCGGCGCTTCAGCACGGTGTCCCAACTTCCGAAGCCTTGCTCCTGCGGACTGCCGCCCGCTTCGGTAAAGACCGCCCGCTCGAGATCTTCCACGACCGCCGTGCGCCCGTTTCCGTGCAGTTCCAGACGCTCGAGATCGCGGCCGGCGGAACGAACCATGCCGTAGCTGCCCAGGCCTTTGCCCAGACGCATCGAACCGAAAGCCTGCAGCAGACGGCCTTGCGTATCCGTATCCACACTGCCGGACAAGCTGCCGCTTTCTCCGCCGCCCAACCAGAGCAGCAGATCGAGCATATGAATCAGATCGTCATATACCGTTTCGCGGGCGGATCGGTTCTGCAGCGAAGTCCGGTGTTTGGCCGCATGAACCTGGGCGAATCCCCCGGATGCCTCGATCCAGGCTCGCGCTTGCGTATACAGCGGCGCATACCGGCGGTTAAATCCCACGCCGAGCAGAAGGTCCTGCCGTTCCGCTTTGGCGGCCATGGCCCGGCACTCGGCCGGATCGGTCGAAAGCGGCTTGTCGACATAGACCGGCAGGCCCGCCTCCAGACACTTCATTACGATTGCGTAATGCGAATCGGTGGCCGTGTGCACAAACGCCGCGTCGGGCTGCCAGCGAAACAGATCGTCGAGATCGGTCGAGGCCTGCTCGATCCGATGCCGCAAAGAAGCTTCGCGTACACGCTCCTCCGTCCGGCTGACCAGACCGACGACTTCCGCTTCCGGATGCCCGGCCAGCAGAGGAAGGTACACCTTTTCCGCAATGCCTCCGATTCCTACCAGCGCAATGCGTGTTCTCCGCTTCGCTTCTCCGGCTGCTGCCGGACGGGCGGTATTCTTCATTTCGGGTTCCCCGCTTTCTTCAAGTGCCGCTTGCGATGTTCCCTCGGCGGGACGTATCGCTTCCTTTTCGAGTATACCCTCACGGCCGAAGCTTGGCAAAAAGAACGTCCGTCTCCGGAAGACTTCTTCGCCTTCTCTCCTGATTCGCGGACTGACGGAACGTTTACTAGCTTTAGTAGGACGCAAAAGTACCGGAAGCCGCGTGCAAAGAAAGGCGCGGACTTGGCGAACTTGACGAAATCGTTTATAATTTAAAATATAGTTCCATTTAATTGCCCGTCAGATAATCGTTTAAAATAAAAGTTGCGGAGGGATTAACCATGGCCGATTATTCATCTTCCATGATCGAAAAGGCAACATTTGCGGGAGGCTGCTTCTGGTGTATGGTTACGCCGTTCGAAGACCTGCCCGGCATCGTCAAAGTCCGCTCGGGATATACAGGCGGACATACCGAAAACCCGACTTACAAAGAAGTGTGTTCCGAAACGACCGGACACGTCGAAGCCGTTCAGATCACGTTCAATCCGGACATTTTCCCGTATGAGAAACTGCTCGAACTGTTCTGGCAGCAGATCGATCCGACGGACGGCGGCGGACAATTCCACGACCGCGGATCTTCTTACGGCACCGCGATCTTCTACCATACGGAGGAGCAGCGGATCAAAGCCGAAGCTTCCAAAAAAGCATTGGGCGAAAGCGGCCGCTTCGACAAACCGATCGTCACGCCGATCCGTCCGGCCGAAACGTTCTATGAAGCCGAAGAGTACCATCAAGAGTACCACAAAAAAAATCCGGCACATTACAACCGCTACAAAAAAGCGTCCGGACGCGAAGCTTTTATCGAAGATCATTGGAAAAAAACGATCGACAAAAGCGATCTGAAACAAAAGCTGACCGATATCCAATACAATGTCACCCAGAAAAACGGAACGGAACCCGCTTTCCGCAACGAATTCTGGGATCATCACGGCGAAGGCATCTACGTCGATATCGTCTCGGGCGAACCGCTGTTCAGCTCCCTCGACAAATACGATTCCGGCTGCGGCTGGCCGAGCTTCACCCGACCGATCCGCGATTACCACGTGAAGGAAAAAGTCGATTTGACCCACTTCATGATCCGGACCGAAGTCCGCAGCAAAGAAGCCGATTCCCATCTGGGCCACGTATTCGACGACGGTCCGGGCCCGGACGGTCTGCGCTACTGTATCAACTCCGCGGCTCTGCGTTTCGTACCGGCGGATAAACTCGAAGAAGAAGGCTACGGCGAGTACCGCGCGATGTTTGCCCAGCCGTAAATCGCAAAAGCCCCTGGACACCGCTGCAGCGGCGTTCCGGGGGTTTTTCATTGAATCTGCTAGGCTTTGGGAACCCCCGCCGGCAAGCGCCGAAGGATTTTTCCGGAAGTCTTAAACGTACATCCGGCGGATCAGATGAACGAAGGTATCGACCGCTTTGCGGATCCGCAGTTCGGTAGCCGAATCGGTCGGATCGCCGTTTTCGTCGAATTTGCGCTGGTCGCTGCCGATCGAGATCCATTCCGGGCAGTTCAGGCCGTGCAGATTGCGGACGATGCCTTGAAGAGTGCCCAGCGAAGAGACGCCCACGGTTCCGCCCGCCGAACTTGCCGACAGCACGGGTTTGCCTTCGAAATATTCGCTGTTCAGGAAATCAAGCGCATTTTTGAGCACGCCCGAGATCGAAGAATGATATTCCGGCGTAGCCAAGACAACGGCCTGAGCCGACTTGACAGCCTGCGACAATTTGAGCACTTCTTCATGTCCGTAGGCTTCTCCGGGGCCGTACAGCGGCAGTTGGTGTTCGTACAAACTGAACACTTCCGCTTCGAATCCTTGTTCTTCCAGCAATTTCGCGATATAGAAGGTCAACTGCGTACTGCTGGCCTGCTCCCGGTTGCTTCCTGCAATCAAAGTCACTTTCATGGTCAAGCCCCTTCCATCCCTGTCAATTTTCCTGTTTTTTTGGAACCCGTTTTTTATCATAACAGGAAGTTTTAATTTTGAACATTCTTTGTCCGCCTGTCGTCATTTTTCTGTGATTTATCTCTTTTCGTTCCGGGTAGGTAATAAACATAGCTTTATGGTATTCATTTTATCCGAACAGGAGGAACCGGCATGCCCTGGAACAAAAAGGATTATCCGCAGTCGATGAAAAACCTGGACGAACGCGTGCGCGAAAAAGCGATCGAAATCGCCAACGCGCTGCTTGACGAAGGGTACGAAGAAGGCCGCGCGATCGCGATCGCTACGGCAAAAGCGGAAGAATGGGACGAAAACCATCCTCAGCACGGAAATTCGAAATCGTCGGATTAACGCAGCTGTACAGGCAGCGGATAAAAAAAACCGTTTCGGCTTTCTCCAACACGGAGAAAATCGGAACGGTTTTTTAGGGACGGGGAAGTTGGCGGCTCCGGGCCTTCCCCTTGGGCCCTGTATCTTACACTCTATTCAAACCTTTGACTTCCGGTGCGACATGTCCATGACGTTTCGAAGGTGCCAAGATACGCGTGATCGATACCAGACCGTGGCGCAGAATCTGCGGTTCCACCATCCAGGTAATCACTTTGCCTCCGATACATACGGCAGCTACGGTGTACAGCGTCTCGGCCAGCGGCAGATAAAACAGCGACAGCAGCAGGACGGAAGCATCCATCAAAATAAAGACGGTTCCGATTTTAAGGCCGGTCTTCTCATGCAGCCAGATAGCGGCACAATCGTCTCCGCCTGTCGCTCCGCCGCAGCGCAGCACCAGTCCTCCGCCGATTCCCGTCAGAATTCCCGACAGCAGAGCGGCCAGCCAAAGCTGTCCGTGCAGATCGAAATTCAGGGTCGAGAAATGTTCGATGCCGGCGTAGAAAACCGTAAACGATCCCGCCGCAAGAACGGCAGGTCCCATGTTCCTCCACCCTTTTTTGAGGGCGAACAGCAGCATGAACGGAATGTCGAGCAGCAGAATGGTCAGCGCGGGCGAAAGCCCGAACGCATACTCGCCGAGCAGCGAAATGCCGACAAAACCGCCTTCCGAAAGATGGTTTTGAAAATTAATGTGATAAAACGCGAATGCCATAACGAACGTGCCTGTTAAGATCGCGGCCGCCTGCGCGGACCGCTTCATCCTTTTCCCTTTTGCCTTCATACGATGATCTCCTCATTTTCGCAGTATTTGTCTCAAATCGACAAAATGCTGCGGCCAAGAGAGGAAAACCGCGAGGCCTTCGTCCTTCGCATGGGTGTTCCCTTCCTTTCGCAGCGTTTGTCAATAACGGTCGTCCGACAAACTATCTACGAAAGGCGCTAAGTATAGGAGAGATCGTAACGTTTCCAGATTGTCCTTTGGGGAATACTCCTTCGGGGACTCATGGTATCCTGATCCTTTCTGTAATTGGATGGTGAAGTCTGAGAATTACTTACCCAGCGCAGTCACCTTTTTAAACTATTTTACCACAAAAATGCCGCCGAAGCGACAAAATGATGGTGTTCTTTGTCATTTCCATGTAAAATATATGTTTTTTTCGCAAAAAAGTTACTTGGCCGCACGCAGCAGACGATTGACGGTTTCCCGACGCAGTCCAATCAGTTGGCCGATTTCTTCCTGGGTCAGCAGATCGGTGAGCGGCTGGCCGTATGTATAGGTTCCCATCCAATGCTGCAGCAGACTCAATCTCTCCGCCGGCGTTCCGGCTGTCAGATGATCGATCCGCTGCTGCATAAAACGGACTTTCTCCTGCAGCAGCAGAGCAATTTCAAGAGCTTTCTCCGGGTTTTCCGCCAGGTTCTTGTACCAGTCGGCCGCCAGAATCGGCTCCACTTCGCTGCGAACCATCGCCGTAGCGGTTCCGTGCGTTTCTTTGGGACTGATAAGCGAATGATGGGGCACCACTTCCCCGGCATAAAACACGTTGAACAAAATGATGTTTCCGTTCTCGTGCAGCCGCGTGACTTTGAACAGCCCGCTGTGTACCCGATACAAATATTTTCCGTCGTCGCCCTGCCGGAACAATATTTCTCCTTTGTGCAAAATCATGCTTGTTCCCTCTTTTCCGTTGTCGTATCGCTGCCGGGCGTTTCGACCGGCAGCGGCCGGTACAGCTTCATGATGCGCTCAGCCTCCGCCGCTACCCGCTCCGCCAGCTCCCGGGGTTCAAGAACCCTCACCGCCGTCCCCAAACCGAGTACAAAGCGCAGCGCGAACTCCGCAGTGGCCAGATCCGCTTGAACCGCGTACCCGCCGTCTTCCAAAAGTTCCGTATGCCGCACCCGCACGTAACGCTCGGAGCGAAATGCTTCCAGAGCTTCCGCCTCGACGCGAAGCCCGGCTTCGTATCGGGGAAGCGTGTCCGGAAAAGTCCGCAGCGATTCCTGCCAGTAATCGGCCAGATTGAACGTGCCCGGATAATCGAACGTCCGCTCCAGACATTGGGCCTCCGTGATCTTGGAGACGCGGAACGTCTTGATCGCCGTATCCTCCCGGGCCACCAGGTACCACACGCTTCGCTTGACCGCGAGACCCAGCGGATCCACGATCCGGCCGACAGGCGATCCGGTCGGCTCTTCTGCCGATTTGACATATACAAAACGCAGCTGCCGTTGTTCCAGAACCGCTTCCTGGCAGACCGGCAGGGATTCGGGAACGCCGGCTGCGCGAGCGTGCCAACCCGATTCGTCGATCAGCAGGCGCCGGCTCAGAAAGTCCGCGCTTTTGGGACGGGGCTCGGGATAAACGGTTCTCAATTTATGCAGCGCCCGTTCATAAGGTTCTTTAAAACCCAAATCCTGCAGCGGCCCCGAAGAAGCGCGCAGCAGCAGGGCCGCCGCTTCATCCGGTGTCATGCCGGTCAGGCCGCTGCGGTAGCCTTCCATCAGACTCCAGCCGCCGAAGCGTCCGCGATAGGCGACAATGGGAATACCCGACTGTCCCAACGCCTCCAGATCGCGGCTTACGGTTCTCGGCGTCACTTCCAGCTCTTCCGCCAGCTCGCGTGTCGACATGCGGCTTCGGCTCTGGAGCAGCAGCACAATCTTGAGCAGTCGATCCCCTCTCATGCGTCAGGCTCCCTTTTTCCGTATTTTTTCAGGCTTTTGATATAAGACAAAGGTTGTCATCTATTATGGCTTATATTCAAAAAGCGGGCAAGGGTCCGATCTTCCCGATCGGCCGTATCCGACACGACAAATACGGAAAGAGGGGCTGGCATGTCTATGAATAACAAGCCGCTGAGCGGCAAAACGGCACTGGTCGCAGGAGCGACCCGGGGAGCCGGGCGCGGAATCGCCCGCGAGCTGGGTGCCTTGGGAGCGCATGTGTATGTAACCGGACGCACCACAAGAGCGGATCAATCCGATATGCGCCGGAGCGAAACGATCGAAGAGACGGCCGAAATGGTACAGGCTGCCGGGGGCACGGCTTCGGCAGTCCGGGTCGACCACTCCGAACCGCGGCAGGTAGAACGCCTGGCCGAGCGGATCGCGGCCGAAGCGGGCGGGTTGGACATCCTCGTCAACGATATCTGGGGCGGAGACGGCCTGACACGCTGGGACCAGAAACTGTGGGAACATTCTCTCGAAGACGGTCTGCTCATCCAGCGCCGCTCGGTGCATACGCATCTGATCACGTCCCGGTATATGCTTCCGCTGATGCTGAATCGCCCCGGCGGCGTTGTCATGGAAATCACCGACGGTACGGACTATCGTTTCCGCGGCAACGTGTACTACAGCCTGGCCAAAGTATCGGGCATCCATCTGGCCGCGGCCATGGCCGAAGAACTGCGGCCGCACGGAATTGCCGCCGTCGCGCTGACGCCTGGATTCCTCCGATCCGAAGCGATGCTGGACCATTTTGGCGTAAGCGAAACGAATTGGCGCGAAGCGGCGAAACAGGAACCGCATTTTATATCGTCGGAAACTCCCGCTTATGTCGGACAGGCCGCCGCCAGGCTCGCCGCCGATCCCGAGCTGATGGCCTTTACGGGCCGGGCACTGAGTTCCTGGGAACTTTCGGACCGGTACGGCTTCGTCGACGCGGACGGAACCCGTCCGCATTGGGGACGCTATGCCGCCGAGAACGGACTGGGCTGAATCCAACGGCATACAGACTGCGGGAGACAGGCGTCCGGGCAGGTCCGCTTCCCTCCACAGCCGGAATTTTCGATACGACAAAAGCCGCCGGGCCTGCAGCTGGCGGCTTTGTTTGTGGTTTTTATCGGACTTTCGGATTCCGCCGACTTATTCCGCGAACGCCAGCTCCCGGATTTCGGCGGTCATGGCGTTGGTATCGAGACCGCCGAGATTGCCGAGCAGCACGACAAGGGTACCGTCGCCGAGGCCGCGCCGAATCCCGGTCGTATAGCCGCTTCCGCCGCCGCTGTGGAACACCACTTTGTCTTCGCCTTCCCCTTCGGTCATCCAGCCGTAGCCGTAGTTCTTGTAGGGAGTCGGCGTGTACATGGCTTCCAACGTTTGTTCGGAGAGCACTTTGCCCGCGCTCAGCGAATCCGCCCAGATCTGCAGATCGTCGAGGGTCGAATACAAACTGCCGGTGCCGGAAGGCGAAAAGTAATACTCGTCGACGCTTTTCCAGATCCGATGCGACTTGTCGTATTCGTATCCGGTAGGAATCCGGATGTCGCGCGACGCCGTCCCGCTGTCGTTCATGCCAAGCGGCTCGAAGAACTGCGACTGCACGAAGTCCGCATAACTCATGCCGGATACCTGCTCGATAATAAAAGCCAGCAGCACATAACCGCTGTTGCTGTACATATAATCGGTACCCGGAGCGAATTTCAGCGAACTGCCTTTGATCTCTTCGACGGTCCGGAGCAGCGGCGTGCCTTCTTTGCGGGCAAAATTGAGCGCGATGCCCGATGTATGCGAGAGCAGCATGGACAGCGTGATTTCGTCGCCGCGCGGATAATCGGGAATATACGAAGACAGCGTGTCTTCGACGTTCAGCCTGCCTTCTTCTTGGAGTTTCATAATGGAAGCCGCCGTGAATGTTTTGGTCAGCGAACCGAGCCTCATCTTGTCGGTCGGACGGACGCGCGTCGCCGCGGAAGCCAGCCCGTAAGCTTTGCGCATGTGCACTTCGCCGTTTTGGGCCACCAGTACGCTGCCCGAGAAACCTTGACGTTTCAAATAATCGTCAACGGCTGCAAGACCAGGCTCGATCTTCGTCTCTTTATCTGTCGTCAGCGACAATTTCAGACTGCCCGTATTCGTCGACGGCCGGATTCCCGCTTGCAGCGGTTCGGTCAGGCCGCGAAGAGGCACAGTCAGAATGCCGTTCACATACCGGGCCGTTCCCGGCATATGCAGTTCGAAGCCGTTGACGGACACGTGGTCGGAACCCGGGCGGTATAGAAGTTCGTCGCCGCCGTAAGTGACGGTCGCGGCGCGGCGCGTCTTGTCCCACTTGACCTGCGCGCCGAGCGATACCGCGCCTTCGCGGACCGGAACATAGGTCAGCGAACGATACAGATAGGCTTGATTGCCCCACAGTGCGGGCTGCCCGTCGATTTCCGCGGAAATGGCGGCCGCAGCCGGGCCCGCGCTTGGCCGCACGGCTGCGACTGCGGCCGCGGCCGGATCGGCCGCGTAAGCCGTTCCCGCAGCAAGTGCCAGCGCCAGTGCGGCTCCCCATACTCTTTTGATGCCGGCGGAACTTTTTTTGAACCTGAATCCCATGTGTGTACATCCTCCTGTTATCGCCTTCGATGCTGTATCTGTTGTATTATACCGGTTCGCAGGCCAATAGTTGTGCCTGGCTTCAAGAAGGATACTCGAAACCGCGTTCTTTGTCTGCCGTCTGGAACTCGGGCAAAAGGCCCTGCCTTACTCGATTTTAACTTTATAAAGTATAGCAAGTTATTTTTTGACGTTTATTTACGAATTTGATACAATAAACAAGACAAACGAATCGTTCCGGCGAAACCGAAGACCGGATGACCCTACCAGCGATCCCCCCATTCGGAAGACCGTACATTCGTTTCGACCGTGCTTCACTCATTTACGCTTCAGGTTCCGCGCATCTTCGAAGATCGCGCGTTGAAAGGGGAAACTCCTATGCTTAAGCTCGGCATTCTCGATCAATCCACCATTACGGAAGGCTCCGGCCCTGTCGAAGCGCTCCAGGCCACGACACGCCTTGCCATCGAAGCCGACAAACTCGGTTTCAGCCGCTTCTGGGTCTCGGAACACCATAGTTCCAAAGCTCTCGCCCATTCCAGCCCGGAGGTCCTGATCGCCCATCTGGCCGCGAATACTTCGCGGATCCGGCTCGGTTCCGGCGGAATCATGCTCCCGCATTACAGCGCTTATAAAGTGGCGGAGAACTTCCGCCTGCTCGAAGCGCTTTATCCGGGACGGATCGATCTCGGCGTAGGCCGCGCACCGGGCGGACGCCCGCTGTCCACCCGCGCCCTGCAGGAAGGCCAGTACCATAGCGCCGATCCGTATCCGCAGCAGATTGTCGATCTGATCGCCTATCTGAATGACGCCGTTCCGGCCGACCACCGGTTTGCCGGGCTGAGCGTGTCGCCGTCGGTTGCGACCAAACCCGAATTGTGGCTGCTCGGCTCAAGCGGAGGCACCGCGCGTCTGGCCGCTCAGACCGGAGCCTCGTATGCGTTTGCGCAGTTCTTCGGCACGCCGGGCGGCCGCGAAGCGACCGAATTCTATCGGGACAACTTCGAACCGTCGCTGATGTCGCCCACACCGAAATCGCTGGCTGCCATTACGGTTGTCTGCGCCGATACGCAGGAAGAAGCCGAGCGGCTCGCTTCGAGTTCCGATCTGTTCTTCCTGGCGATGTACAAAGGGATGGAACTTCCTTATCTGCCGTCCGCGCAGACCGCGGCGGATTATCCCTACACGCCGTACGAACGCGAGCAGATTGCCGCAACCCGCGCTTACCGCGTTGTCGGTACTCCGGATAAAGTCAAAGCCCGGCTGCTGGAACTTGCCGAAGAATACCAGACCGACGAATTGATGATCGTCGCGTCGATCCATGATTTCGAAGCCCGCTTGAAATCGGTTCGTCTGGTCGCCGAAGCTTTCGCGCTCGGCAGCGGCACCCAGGCCGCCATAAGCGAAGTTCGCTCCTAAGCGCCTTCGCTTCGAAAGCGGCTGCCGATGCGCTCCGCTTTTTGTGCCCCTACCCAAAGCATGACTTCAAGCCGTATGCGCCCGCATACGGCTTGAAGTCATGCGGCAAATGTTCGGCTGCCGCACCGATTCCGCGCCAAAAAACCGTCCCCGAAATTCCCGAAGGGCTCTCGAAAACGGCCGTATGGCATGGAGCGCGATCCTGCGCCGCATTCCCGCCTGCGAAGCCTAGTCGCGGGTCAGCTGCGACGAACCGGCGATGCCGGGCTTGGTCATCTCGAACGGGTTCAAGATGATATCCAGTTCCTCTTCGCTGAGCACATTGTGCATCAGGCACAAATCGCGTACGGAACGTCCGGTCGTCATCGCCTCGCGGGCGATCCGGGCGCAAATTTCGTAGCCGAGATAGGGACTGAGCGCCGTAATGACGCCGACGCTGCGTTCGACGTATTCCGCGCAGTTGGCTTCGTTGGCTTCGATCCCGTCGATGCAGTGCGTACGGAAGACGGTCAGTGCCTGATTCATGATACTGATCGACTGCAGCAGATTGAATACCAGCACCGGTTCCATGACGTTCAGCTCAAGCTGCCCGGCTTCGGACGCAAGCGAAATCGTATGGTCGTTGCCGATGACCTGGAAAGCCGTCTGATTGACCACTTCGCACATTACCGGATTGACTTTGCCCGGCATGATCGAAGAACCCGGCTGACGTTCCGGCAGTTTGAGTTCGGCCAATCCGGCGCGAGGACCGGAAGCCAGCAGGCGGATATCGTTGGCGATCTTCGACAAGTTGATCATGCAGATCTTGAGCGCTCCGGACAGCTCGGTGTAGGCGTCCGTGTTCTGCGTCGCGTCGACCAGATCTTCGGCGTGGCGCAGCGGCATGCCGCTGATCTCCGCCAGTTTGACGACGACCGTCTCCATATAGGTGACATCGGCGTTCAAGCCGGTACCGATAGCCGTCGCGCCCATATTCACCTCGTGCAGCAGTTCTTTGGAACGGCGCACCCGATGCAGATCGCGGCCCAGCACCCGCGCATACGCGGCGAATTCCTGGCCGAGCCGGATCGGTACGGCATCCTGCAGATGCGTGCGTCCCATTTTGATCACATGATCGAATTCGCGCGCTTTGTTCCCGAACGAATGCTGAAGACGCTCCATCGTATCTTCCAGATTCCCGACAAGCGACAGTGCGGCAATATGGATAGCGGTCGGAAACACGTCGTTGGTGGACTGCGCCATATTGACATGCACATTCGGATTCAAATGGAAGTAATCGCCTTTGGGTTTGCCCATCAGTTCAAGCGCACGGTTCGCGATCACTTCGTTGGCATTCATATTGATCGATGTTCCCGCGCCGCCCTGAATCGGATCGACGATAAATTGGCCGTCCCATGCTCCGTCCATCACTTCGCCCGCCGCTTCGACGATCGAAGCGCCCAGGGGCCCTTTCAAGCGTCCCACTTCCATATTGGCGAGTGCGGCCGCTTTTTTGACGATGCCCAGTGCGCGAATCATCGATTCGTGAATCCGGTAGCCCGTGATCGGGAAATTCTCGATCGCTCTCATCGTCTGAACGCCGTAATAGGCGTCGGCGGGAACCTGCTTTTCTCCCAGGAAGTCTTTTTCGATCCGAAACTGCGGTTGCATGATTTTCCGTCCTCCCGAAGCCGTGTGTATGAATCTGTCGGCGTGAATTGACTTTCTATGCGAATATATCGGATAGTCCAAACGTAAGGATTAGCCGGCGAAGGCGCGCAAAAAAGAACCAGAAAGACCGCCGCGTCCTTGACGGTCTTTCCCGCCTTTCCAAATACACTGTTCCTTGGCCTGCGAAAGTTTAATGCGTTCTCTGCGCGAAAGTCACCGTGGGCTCCGCCGATACCTCGACATTGCCTTCGAGCGCCCGTGTGATCATGCACGAACTTTCGGCTTTGTGCGCCAAACGTTCGGCCAGGGCCAGCACTTCTTCCTTCTGGCTGCCGGCGAGCACAAGCAGCGGGCGGTGCGTAATCGATTTGTAGGTAAACACATTATTCGTAACGTCCACAACGCCTTCCGAATCCAGCGTCAGGCTCTCGACCTCGATCGAGGCGCGTTCCAGCATGGCCGCAAGCGTAATGATATAGCAGGTTGAAGCGGCTCCAAGCAGCATTTCGTCCGGGTTGGTGCCGACTCCCGGTCCATCCATCGGTTCGGGAATCGAGATTTCGGTCTTCAGCTGTCCGCTTTCGATACGTCCGGTGCCGCCCCGTCCTCCGTTCCAGTCCGCTTTGAGCCGGAAAATATGATTCATGCGAGACTCTCTCCCTTTTCGCTTAGAATGGATTCTACTTCAGTATACGCCAAACCGTGCGCTTCCGCGACCGCGCGGTAGGTGACGCAGCCCTCGCAGGTATTGATGCCTTTGGCGATGGCCGGGTTGTCTATTGCCGCCTGCCGGAAGCCTTTGCGGGCAATCTGCAGACCGTAGGGCGTCGTGACCATCGTCAAAGCAAGCGTCGACGTACGGGCCACCGCTCCCGGCATATTCGCGACCGCATAATGCAGAACGCCGTGCTTTTCGTAAACGGGATCGTCGTGGGTCGTGATCCGGTCGATGGTTCCGATCGAACCGCCCTGATCGATCGCCACGTCCACGATGACCGAGCCCGCATCCATCTTCCGCACCATCTCTTCGGTGACAAGCTTCGGCGCTCTCGCGCCCGGAATCAGCACCGCGCCCACAAGCAGATCGGCGCGTTCCACGGCCGTCTCGAGGTTGTGCGGATCGGACATCAGCGTCTTGAGGCGTCCGCCGAACTGGTCGTCCAGCTGGCGAAGCCGGTCGGCGTTGATATCGAGAATGGTGACCTCCGCGCCGAGCCCGATCGCCATCTTGGCCGCGTTCACGCCTACGGTGCCGCCGCCCACCACCGTTACCCTGCCGGGCTCGACACCCGGCACGCCTCCGAGCAGCACGCCTTTGCCGCCAAAAGGCTTCTCCAAAAAATGGGCGCCGATCTGAACAGACATCCGGCCGGCCACTTCGCTCATCGGCGTCAGCAGCGGGAGGCTTCCGCTCTGCAGCTGGATCGTTTCGTAAGCGATACCCGTTACGCCCTGGTCCTTCAGAGCCAAGGTCAGTTCGGATTCGGCCGCAAGATGCAGATACGTATAGAGGATAAGCCCGCTGCGGAAATATCCGTATTCGGCCGCAAGCGGCTCCTTGATCTTGACTACCATGTCGGCCGCCCAGGCTTCCCCGGCATTCGGTACGACCGACGCGCCCACTGCCGCATAATCTTCGTCCGCAAATCCGATTCCGCAGCCCGCACCGCTCTCGATCCGGACCTCGTGCCCTTCGGCGACATAGGCTTTGGCGGAAGCCGGCGTCATCCCGACCCGGTATTCGTTGTTCTTGATTTCTTTGGGCACTCCGATAATCATGCTCGTTCCCCCCGAATGATAGGTTGGATAACCGGTAAGAGAGGCGACTTCAACCGTTTGAACGGGTGGTTAAAGTTCCTAATTCCATTTTAACATGCCGGAGAATAAAAGAAATCCGATTTTTGAAAGCGTTTTTTTGACCGAAAAATCTATCACGTCTTGCTATGTATGCGCTAACCGGATTAGAATGTGTAGAAATACGCTTTTTAATCCTGCTTCGGAATAACGCGGCGAAGCGGGAAAACAGCGCAAAGGAGACTATGCAGACATGAATGAAACATTGGAACAGCTGCGGGCCAGCGTCGACGGAATCGATTCACAGCTTCTGGACCTGCTCAGCAAACGCGCCGAATTGGTACATCAGATCGGACAAGTCAAAGAAACCCAGGGTGTGCCGAAGTTCGAACCGGAACGCGAAAAAGAAATCCTGGATCGCGTCACCGGCCTGAACAAAGGACCGTTCTCGGACAGTACGCTGAAGCATCTGTTCAAAGAGATCTTCAAAGCCTCGCTGAACATTCAGCAGGAAGAACATAAGCGCCAACTGCTTGTCAGCCGCAAAAAACGTCCTGAAGATACGATCGTCAAGTTCAAAGGCGTCGAAGTCGGCGGTCCGAGCCCGATTCTCGTAGCCGGTCCCTGCTCGATCGAATCGCGCGAACAGCTGCGTACGGTCGCCAAGGCGCTCAAAGAATCCGGCGTTACGGTTATGCGCGGCGGTGCATTCAAGCCGAGAACCTCGCCTTACGATTTCCAGGGTCTGGGCCTCGACGGTCTGAAACTGCTGAAAGAAGTCGCGGACGAGTTCGGTCTGGCTACCATCAGCGAAATCGTACACCCGTCGCATATCGAAATCGCAGCCGATTACATCGACGTCATCCAAATCGGCGCCCGCAACATGCACAACTTCGAACTGCTCAAAGAATTGGGCGGCGCCAAAATCCCGGTTCTGCTCAAACGCGGCCTTTCCGCGACGCTGGACGAGTTCATCCATGCGGCCGAGTACATCATGGTCAGCGGCAACGAGCAGATCATGCTGATCGAACGCGGGATCCGCACCTACGAGACGGCGACGCGCAACACGCTCGACATCTCGGCGGTTCCGCTGCTTAAACAGGAAACGCATCTTCCGGTTATGGTCGATGTCACGCATTCCACGGGACGCAAAGACATCATGCTTCCATGCGCCAAAGCGGCTCTCGCCGCAGGCGCGGACGGCATCATGATCGAAGTTCACCCCGACCCGCAAACGGCGCTGTCGGATGCCGGGCAGCAGCTCGATATTCCTCAGTTCGGCGCGTTCTGGGACGGTCTGAAAAACTCCGGCCTGTTCGGTCCACGCTCGTAACATTTAGCCTTGGAGACGCCTGTCGTCTCTTACGGTGCGATCTTGTTTTGAACCTGTTTCACTCAAAAAGCCCTGCGGGTTAACCCGCAGGGCTTTTTGGTTCTTCGCCGTCAATCCTGCGACGGATCTCCCACTTCGCCCATGAAGACGATCAGGCCGGTAGTCTTGTCGGCAATGGCGAAGAAAAACGGACGGTTCAGCTTCAAATCGAACGGCTTGGCCGGAGGCGGAGCTCCTCCCGCATCCCCTATGCTTGTGACGGCAGCCGCTTCCGTTCCTTCCTCGTTCACCTCGACAAAGCTGTCCTGCGTGACGAAGCTGACGTAATTTTCGCCGGGTGCCGCGCCGGAAGCGGCCAGGCCGCCGAGCTCGGCCTTGGCCGGGTCGAAAGCGTCCGGCATGCCGAGTTCGGATAAAGCGTCGTTCAGCTGCAGCTTGTCCTTGAGCTTGAACCGCGGCAGTTCGATACTCCCTTCGCTTTTGGACAGATTTCGGCTCCACTGCTCGAACTTGGGCAGATGCTGCCGTTTGAATTCGTCCAGCGACCGCTCTTCGTCGGGCAGGGCCAGCACCATCCCGAAGTTCTCCGACTCCCCGTACGGCAGACGGATGGCTTGGAAGCCCTCTGCGTCCAGATACGCGTATTGGCCGCTTTGGCGCATCGTCGGTACTCTCACGGACTCTCCGCCGGCCGTCTCAAACGGAAGCTCTTCCGTCTGCGATTTCTCGAACGGTTCGGTCCAATCGCCTTTGAAATACATGGCGTTCATCAGCAGCAGGACCAGATCGCCGCTCAGCGGGGATTCGAGCACTTTCGGAATACGGCCGGCCGTATTGTCCGACGCCCATTGGTTCATGATGTCAACGGATTTTGGAGACGAGAAATCGAGCACCTGAATTTGCGCGGCATAATTTTCCTCCATTTGCGATACATAGTCCGGATTCAACGCGAACCCTTCCCGGCTCCAAAGCGAATTGGCAACGGCCATCTGCACCGACGGATCCGATCCTCTCAGCAGATCTCGTAGCACTTTCTGCCCTTCGTTCAACGCTTCCGGAGACATCCCGTTCAGCTGCAGCGTTCGGTCCATCTGCCGTTCCGTTTCGCCTTCCGCGCCGGCTTTGAGCATCGACAAAGCGATCGACAGTCCCGCCGGGGAGACCATCCGGTTCGGACCGACTTCGTCTTCGCCCGGCTGCTTTTCCAGCATGGCGTAGAAATCCAGCGCGAACGCGTTCATCGACGCCGCAAGTTTGGGGTCGGCATCTTTTCCCGTGTAAGTCGACTTGTACGACAGCGATTCAACCGGGTACGGGCTGTTTGAGCAGCCTCCCGATGCAGTCAGCATTACTGCGGCCGTCAGCGTACAAACTGCCTTCTGGGGTCGTTTGTTCTTCTTCCCGATGATGCATCCCTCCTTGATTTGCAGATCCGCCGGTTCTCGGCCTGCGAACCTGTTCTTCCTTTATCAACGAACGGAGAAGAAAAAATGTTGCTTGAAATGGAAAAATAAAGGCAGAGGTTCATAAAAAAAAGCCCGGCTCCGATCCGCAGATCGGGCAGGCTTTCTACGAAATATAGCGATTCCCTTATTCGCTTTCTCCGCGCCTGGTTCCGGCGGGGCTGCCGAAACGCAGCCTTGCTTCGTTCAGTACGCGTTCCACTTCGCCCGCAGAGACCGGTTTGCCGATAAAGTCGTCCATTCCGCCCTGCAGGCAGCGGTCGATCTCTTCTTGGCGTACAAAAGAACTGACCCCGACAATCAGCGGATGATGCCCCGGAAGAAGATGGGTCCGGATCTGGCCGACCGCTTCGATCCCGTCCATGCCGGGCAGCTGCACATCCATAAAAATCAGATCGTAATCCTTGGCGAGCGCCTGACGGACCGCGCTTTCGCCGTCTTCGGACAGATCGGCGCGGCATCCGAAGCGGGCCAACATCGCTTGGAGCACTTTAAGATTCATCGGGTGATCTTCGACCGCCAGAATACGCAGTTCGCGTGTTTCTATCCGGGTTCCCAAACCGGGCGGTTTCCCGGCAGTTTCATGGATCTTTCCCTCCGTTTGGTAGCCCGAGAGGAACAGCCGGCCTTCTTCTTCCGGAAGCAGGAAACGCAGCAGGAACCGGAAAGTCGCGCCTTCGCCTTCTTCGCTGTCCACGGAAATCGTGCCGTCCATCAGCTCGACCAGTTTGCGGCTGATCGATAATCCGAGCCCGGTACCGCCGTATTTGCGGTTCAGGATCGGATGCAGCTGGGAGAACGGCTGGAACAAACGATGCTGCTTCTCTCCCGCAATCCCGATCCCCGTGTCTTTCACCGAAAATTCAATCCAGATTTCGTTCGGAGCGCGGAATGCCTTGGGCGCGGCGCAGAGGGTCACGCTGCCGCTGTCGGTAAACTTGACCGCGTTGCCCACCAGGTTGATCAGCACCTGGCGAAGCCGCTCGCTGTCTGCCAGAACGACCGAAGGAAGCCGATGCACGCTTTCGTCCGTCACGAATTCGAGCGCAAGCTTCTTCTCCGATGCACGAGGCATAAACAGCTGAACCACATTGCCCAGCACTTCGCGCAGTTCGATCGGCTCGGGTTCGATTTCCATGCGTCCCGATTCAATCTTGCTGATATCCAGAATTTCGTTCAGAATCTTCAGCAGCGCATAGCTGCTCTCGTGAATGATCTCGACATACTGCCGCTGCTCGCCCTGCAGCCCGCTCTCGCGCAGCAGATCGGCCATGCCGATAATGCCGTTCATCGGAGTCCGCAGTTCGTGACTGACAATCGACAGGAACTCCGACTTGGCCTGATCGGCCCGTTCCGCGGATTCTTTCGCCCGAATGATTTCTTTCTCCCCCGTCTTGTCCCGGAAGACGAGTACGGCTCCTTTGTTTTCTCCGCGGTCCAGAATCGGCGTTACCTGATAGGAAGCGAGGAAGCTTCCTCCGTCTTTGCGCCAAAAAACGGCCTCCGGCTGCGCATGAGCCACACCGGAATCCAGCGCGTCCAGCAGCGCCGTGATACCCGACTGGTAGGCGCTCTCCTGGGTCTTGGCCTGACGCAGCATCTCGGCGTAGGAACGTCCGATCGCTTCCCCGCCTTCGTAGCCGAGCATGGCTGCCGCTGCCGGATTGGTGAACATGATCCGGCCGGCCGGATCGAAGCCGACGATGCCTTCGGATACCGTGTTGAGCAGCAGCGAATGCTGATAGCTTAACGCTTCGATCTGCGCCGTATACTGCTTGCGTTCCGTAATATCGGTAATGATCGCATAGATGCCGCTCTGGTCTTTTTTGGAACCGATCGGAACATAAGCTACGCTGATATGGCGAAGCCTTCCGTCACGCCGGTGAAACGAAGTCTCGAATACGCGCGATTCCCCGTTTTTGGCAGCCCGGAAATGGTCCCGCGACGTTCCGGCGTATTCTTTGGGCTGGAGCACTCCGATACGCACACGGGTGATCTGCTCGCGCGTATAGCCGCTCATCGCTTCCATGGCCGGATTGACGGAGAGAATGCGCCCTTTCATATCCATGGAAATGATGCCCGAATTATGATTGAGGAACAAAGAGCGGTAGCGGCTCTCGCTGCTTCGCAGCTTCTCTTCGATCCGGACGCGTTCGGTCACGTCCTGCACGATGCCGATAATCTGCAGAGGTTCTCCCGTCATGCTGTCTTTGGACACTTCCCAGACTCCGTAAATCGTTTTTTCCCTGCCTCCCGGCAGCACGATTCGGTAAGTAAGTTCCCCGTCGCGTCCGCCGTTCAGCGCCGATCCGATCCGTTCCGCCGCATGCTCGCGGTCCTGGGCATGAATAGCCGCCAGGAAAGAGTCGGCGTTCTTCTCGACCGGCTGAATCGAGTAATCGAAAATCTCCCGCATTTCGCGTGAAAAGAACAGTTTATCCTGCTGAATATCCCAATGCCAGGAACCGATGCTTGCCAGCTGCTGGGCCTTTGCCAAAATGGTATCGTTCATTTTCCGTTCGGTGATGTCTCTTGCAATTACGAGTACCCGGCTGACCTCGCCTTTGGTATTGCGAATCAGACGAAAAGACGTATCGACCCAGCGCACGCTTCCGTTTTTGTGCAGTACACGGCGCTCGAAACTCCGATTTTCCGCAAAAAGGGTCCCTTCTATCTTCATCTTGGTTGCATCCCCGGAATGGTAAAAAGCCGTCCGGTTGCGTCCGAGCATTTCTTCCACTGTATAGCCCAGCGTGTGTTCCACGGAAGGCGAGACGTACAGGAGCGTTCCGTCCGGTTTGCTGAAAGAGATCATATCCGGCGTATTTTGCGTAATCAGCTTGTACATCTCTCTTGTCCGGTCTTCCGCTTCGTCCACAAGATTCGAGATGTCGTCCAGATAAACAAGAATTAGCGGATCGTCGCCTTCTTCCGGCAGTTCGCATTCCACCTTTATCCAGGCGGTTTCGCCGCTGCGGCGTAAGAGCCGGATCCGTAGCGGCCCGAAAGCCCGGGGCGCGTGCAGCCATTCCGCCAGCGATTCCAGCAGATCGGCTTCCGTGTCGGGATCGGCGCGCAGGACGGTACTGTAGCCGCCTCCAAGCAGCTCTTCCGTGTCCCAACCGAAAATACGGCCCATGGCCGGGTTTGCACCGATGCAGCGGCCCGAAAGGTCCAGGATCAGCACACCGGTTGTCATTTTGTTATACATACGTGAATAAACGGATAAGTTTGGATGATAAGGCGAAGTCAAGGTCATTCTCCTTTGATAAAAAAGCTCATTCTGTCTTTGCTTGCACGCTCCTAATGGTTTACCCATAATCGGCCGCTTTCTAATCGAAGACGATCCGGATCGGGCAAATTCGCCGGCCGGATTCGACTTTTGGTCGGCCTCTTGGCATCGGTTTCGATTACAGCATAGAATCTTCTTCCCTTTTATGAGTGGGAGATGCCAGTTTTTTCTGTTTTTTTGTAGAATAATGTCGTAAAGTTTGATTTTCTCTTTGTAAAGCGTGTGCAAAGTCCGCTATATTAAAAAGAATAGAAATCTTCGGCGAGTGTAAATCCCCAGCGGAAACCGCCGTCCATCCACAAGGAGGAGCCCATGAAACGAATCAAACCTTCCCTGTCAGCCAAATCCACGAAGGCGCCTCCGCCCGCAGCGGACAGCGCCCCGGACACTCGGGAACCCGGAGAAGAGCAAATCTCGCTTCTGCCGCTCCAATTTGTGCTGCCGCTTCTGCGGGAAATGGACGAAGCGGCGAAGCGAAAGATGGCTCAAACCCTCGACTTTGCTTTTGCCAAAAGGAACACCCGCAAATGGCCGGAAGCGCTGTTCGCCAAGTCGATGCTTGATCTGGCCGCCCAGGCCCGGGGCAGCCGCGAACTGCGCGCCCGCCTGGCCGCCGCGCTGCTGGCCGAGCTTCGACCGCTGCTTCAAGCGGCAGGATCGGACTTAACGCCGGAACATTTCGACGAAGATCCAGGCAGCCGGGTCGCCAAGTACGGCAAATGGCACAGCTATTGGGCTCTGTATTTCCAAACCGGCGCAGAAAGCGAAAGCGTCGATCGGGAGAGGCTCGAACGATTGGCCGCAAGCGATGCCGGAAGCTCTCCCGCTCCTATGGGCAGCGAGCACGAAGCGAAGACGAATTCGGCGGCAGCCGCAAGCGAAACTTCGGAGCAGCGCCGGATCGAGAAGCTTAACCGCCGGATCGAAATGCTGGAGCAGCGCTGCCGCGCAGAAGAAGAGCGTGCGCGCCGCGCCGACAAAGAAGCGCTGGATTCCCGGCGGGACGCAAGCAGACTCCGGGAGCAAACCGAAAGTCTGGTGCGGGAACTCGAAGCCGAGAAACGCCAGAACCGCCGTCTGGCCGAAGAACGCGAAGAAACCGCCGGCCGGCTCGCGGAGCTTAAACGAAACTACAGGCAGGAGCGCAGCCGGACCGAAGAGGAGCTGGCCGATCTGCGGAGAAAGATGAAAGAAGCCGAACATGCCCTGGAGGTCCGGGCGTCCCGCGGAGAATCGGAAGAAGGATTCCCGGCTCGCCCGGCTTACGGAAACGGAGAACCCTCCGTCCGTACCTCGCCGCAGCCCGCTTCTTCGAATGCGGCCGCAGAGGCAGGTTCGGACGAAGCGGAAGAACTGTTCAGCCGCTTCGGCGCGCTGCTGCGTCAGGATATGCGCTTCGCTTCCGCCGGTATGCCCGGCGGAAGCGAAGCGGGCGACCTGGAAGCGCGGACGCTGCTGCGCCGTGCGCTCGATCTGCTCGACGCCGTCGATGCGTACGCCGCAGGCCGGCGTTTGACAGGCGGTATTCCGGCGGCTCTGCCGGAAGCCGGAGCCGGCGTTTTCCCGCGCGGGATCGAAACGCCGCAGCCGCAGCAGAAACCGAACGCGGAAACTGCTTCTTCCATGGAAAAGTCACGCAGCGAAACCTTTTCCATGGAAGAAGCGCTGGAACAGGTCGGTTCCGAAGCCGCTCCGGGGCTCGGCGGAACGTTCCATCGACGGGATCACGGCGGATATATCGTGCTGGAGACCGGAGAGACGTTTAATATTACCGAGTCGATGGTGTACAAGCACCGGCTTCAGCACGAAGCCGAAGTCTGGTGCACCCCGCGCGAGGACGGCCATGGAGGGACGCAGTACGAAATCGAGCTGCTGTTCCAGGGAGACGATGCGTATTCCCCCGTACGCCAATACAACGGGTATGTGGAACTGGGGGAACACGAAGTGTGGTATGCGGTCGATATGAACGATGCCGACCGCCGTTATCCGATCCATGCCAAAGACCTGGATATCCAGCGCCCCGCAGATGGGGCTCCGTGTATCTTCAATGTCGGCGAAGAAGAAACGGTGGCCCGCCTGGCCAGGGTCTACCGCGATTTCTCCGATCCGGAAGCGGCACCCCGCCGGGATCCGGCCGCTGCGCGGCAGAGCGTCCCCGCTTCGTCCAAGCCTAAAAAGGAAGGTCGCAAAAGCAGACCCGAGCCTTTCCTCGAAGGATGCACGATCGTCGTATTGGGCGGCCAGCGCAAATGGTTCGAAGACGTGGTGGTCGAGAGCGGTGCGACTTACGTCCACGAGAACGGAGAACGTCCCGATCTCGTCGCGTCCGATCTGCGGCGTGCGCAGGCCCTGTTCCTGTTGATTACGTCGACCTCGCACCGTGCTTCGTGGGAAGGCGTCGAACTGGCCAAAACCTCCGGCGTCCCTTACTTTATTATTCAGGGTTCCAAATCCAATCTGCGCAGTATGCTCTGGGAGAACCGCGAAGAGATCCTTCACGCCAACCGCGGGGATGAGAAACACGAATAACGGAACCGGCCGCATCATCAATCGAAAAAGCTCCGCCCTGCGCGTATCGACGGATCGATGCCGCGCAGGGCGGAGCTTTTTTGGGATTTGCTTTTGCCAAAAAGAAATCTACACATGCATTCGGACTTCGGTAGGCGTCGGCGCGTACTCTTCGTAAGACAAAGCGATATGCGCCGCGTCCAGCGGCTGTCGATCGATAATGGCTTTGCGCTTGGCCTTCAGCACGATCTGCTCGATATCCGCGAAGCTGCAGCCGCCGAGCAGCCGGCAGGCTTCGGCTTCCGCTCCGTTTTGGCAGCCGAATTCCCCGATCAGCAGCCGGATATAATGCCGCCGGTCCTGCTCGTTCGGCAGCTGATAGGTCATACGCGTATCGAACCGGCGCCAGATGGCGGGATCAAGCTCGGTTTCCAAATTGGTCGCCGCCATGAAAATACTGACATCGCCGAATTCGTCCAGACACTGCAGCAGCGTATTGACGGCCCGCGCCATTTCTTTGACCTCGTCTCCGCTCTCGCGGGTACGGGCTACCGCATCGAATTCGTCGAGAAACAGTACACAGGGGACAGCGCGCGCATAATCGAATATTTTGCGGATATTGCTGCCCGTCTCACCCAGATGACTGTGAATCAGCGCATCCAAGCGAACCAAAATCAGAGGCAGTCCCAGAGACGCCGCCACGTGAAAAGCGGTCAGCGTCTTGCCTGTCCCCGGTGGTCCGTACATCACGACTTTGTTCGGAATCGGCACATCATGCTGCTCGAATTCTTCTCTCATCTCCAGAATCTGCATGAATTCCTCGACAATGCGTTGGTTGCGCTCCGGCAGCACCAGATGCTTCACCTTGCGCGTACAATCTCCGGCTTCGTAAACGGTCGCCATCTCGGTCCCTTTGGACTTCGGCAGCCGTGCGGTCATTGCGGATTTTCCCACTGCGGACAAGCTCCTCTCGCTGCACTGCTATAGCTGCGCCCTGCAGGCGTTTGTTTAATAGTAATCATTACTATTTAACTACGGATCAGGCTTGGTGTCAACGCACGACGCAAAAAGACGCTTTCCCGCTGCACCGGTTCCGGGGTGCGGGAAAGCGTCTTTGTTTTTTGGCAGGAGAAAAAAAACGGAGCAGGACGGAACGCTCATACATTCGACTCCGGATCTATCTGCATGAAGCAGCCGGTCAAGTCGGTCCGGCCGCTTCCGCCGTTACACTCCCGTTCATCCGTTTGCCGTTGGCCCACACAATGACTGCGGCAATCAGCGCAAGCCCCGTGCAGCAGCCGAATACCGCCGGATAGGAGAAGATCTGCGCGACCCATCCCAACGCCAGCCCGCCGAGCGCAAAGCCCAGGTCGTACGACGACATGAACAAACCCATCAGCGTATAACGGGCTTTGGCCGGCAGGGCAAACGACAGATACGTGGTCAGCGTCGGATACAGGAACGCAAGCGAGATTCCGCTGCATACCGCCGAGACGTACAGCAGAAGTCCGAGTGTCTGCGGCATCGCCAGAATCTGCGTTCCCGCCGCCGAACACAGCAGCAGCCCCGCGATCAGCGAAGAACTCCAGCGTCCGTCGGACGGAATCTTTTTGCGAAAAACAAACCGGCACAGCACGACTACCGCCCCTTGAACCGCCAGATACCCGCCCGCGTTTCCGATTCCCGAAGAGATCATATACAGCGGCAGGAATGTGGCTGTCGCGCCGAATACGCACGAAATCAGCAGCATGACCAGCGTACTGACGCCAAGCGCGCGGCTGCGCCGAATCTCGCGGAACGAGCCGAGCATGCCGCGCAGCGTATACGAACCCTGCCGCTCGGACGCTCCGGGCAGCGGAAGCGCAAGACCGGCGAGTACCGCCGCCGCGGCCAGGAGCAGCATGAATCCGCCGAAGCCGCAACTTCCGCCTCTCTCCCACAGTTCGACCGCGAGCAGCGGACCGGCCAGCGAAGGCAGCATGGTCGAGAGCGTATAGAGCGACAACCCCTGCCCCCGGTCGCGTCCGTCCAGCTTCTCCACAATGCCCGCCTGCATAGTCATGGAAAAGAAAGCGGTCACCGCTCCCTGCAGCGCCCGCAGCCAGACGTATCCGCCGATATCCGAGATCGCATACAGCAGCAGCGTGAGTACATGTACCGCAAGCAGCCCGCGCATGGCGGCGAGCGGCCCGAACCGGCCGATCCACTGCCCGGCGAGCGGACGCAGCAGCATGCAGGTCAGCATATACGTCCCCATCATCAGACCGATTCCGCCCGATTCCAATCCCGCTTCCGCGCCGCGCAGAGGAAGGATAACGGTCAGTACCGAATTGGCGAAAAAGAAGATGAACGCAAGCGCGTACAAACGTATGAATCCCGCCGAAGAAGGCCCGGTACGGCTCACCTGAGTCCCTCCCTGCTCAAGCCCGGTAAGCGACTTTGCCGTTCACGACGGTCATAAGCGCCCGGGCTTCCGTAAGCGCTTGTTCGCCTGCGGCAATATCGCGGTCCAACACGGTGAAATCGGCGGCGAAACCGACTTGAATCCGTCCGCGTTCGCCGGCTTCGGCCGCCGCAAGCGCGCTGCCTTCCGTGAACAGCCACAGCGCCTGCTGCAGGCTAAGCCGCTCCTGCGGCAGATAGCCTTCCGCCGGTTCGGCACGGTCCGGACGGCGCCGGGCAACCGCCGCGTGCAGCCCCAGCAGCGGATTCAGCGGCTCGATCGGCGCGTCGCTGCCTCCGGCGCAGACGATACCCGCGTCGATCATCTTTTTCCACGCGTACAAATAATCGGTCCGCTGCGGTCCGACCCGATCCAGTACCCACGGAAAATCGCTGACGACGAAGCGCGGCTGGATATCGGCAATCAGCTGCAGCTTCGTCATGCGTTCCAGCAGCGCCGCATCCAATACCTGCGCGTGGATGAAACGGTCCGGCAGCGCCGTAATGCCCGCAAGCGGATAAGCTTCCATCGCGCCGAGCGTCAAATCCGCCGCACCGTCGCCGATCGCATGCACGGCAATCGGAAATCCGAGCGACCGCGCGCGGGCCGTGATCGCGTGCAGCCGCTCCCGGGCATGAATCGCCATTCCGCTCGTGGTCGGCGCATCGTGGTAAGGCGCGTTAAGGAGCGCCGTCCGGCCTCCGATCGCTCCGTCGGAGAAAATCTTCGCCGCGCCGATCCTCAGCCATTCGTCGCCGTCACCCGCTGTCAGCCCGAGCGCTTCCGCTTCGTCCAGATAGTCGTGGAAGATAAGGTGATGCGAGCGAAAGTGCAGTCCTTCTTCGCGCAGCTCATGGTGAATACGCCGCATCACGTCGATTCCGCCGAGATAGCGCAGATCTTCCGTATGCGCCGCGGTCAGGCCCAGGCTGAGCGCAGATTCGCAGGCGCGGCGGATCGCCGCTTTTTTGTCCGCGTAATCCGGCTTCGGCTGCACGGCTGTCAGCAGCTTGGACGCTTCTTCGTAGAGCCAGCCGTCCAGTTCTCCGGACTCGCCCCGTCCCAGCGCGCCGGAAAGCGGATCGGGCGTGTCTGCGGTAACGCCTGCACGGCGGAACGCTTCGCGGTTGGCGAGAAAAGCATGGAAGCAGGTGCGCGTCAAATACAGCGGGCGGCTGCCGGCCGCTTCGTCCAATTCGTCAATCGTCGGAGCTTCGGCCGGCGTGAAGGCGTTCTCGTTCCAGTTAAGCCCGAAGATCCATTCGCCTTCCGGCGTCTTCGCCGCACGTTCGCGAATCTGCCAAAGCATCTGCTCTTTGGAGGCCGTCTCCGAAAAATCCAGAGCCGCAAGCTTCACGCCCTGCATCGACAAATGCATATGCGAGTCGGTCAAGCCGGGCAGTACGTTTGCCCCTGCCCAATCGACGACTTCGCAAGATCGGCCCGACAGCTGGAGCGCAAGTTCCGCCGAGGTCCCGATCGCCCGGATCCTGCCGTTCTCCGTATAAATCGCGTCCGGACTTCCTTCCGAAGCTCCGAGGCCGATCCGGCCGTTTTTGAACAAGGTTCCCTGCGTTTGCTGCTGTGTCATATCTTTCTTCCTTTCTTCATCCGTTTTGCGTTTGGCCTATCCAACGTCCCGTTCGCTTCTCGTCCAAGTTTATCATATGCGGCCGAACCCGGCACCGGCGCGGATAGACGTTTACAAAAAGCGGCTTTGTTTTTGACACCCGGCATACACTGTCTCTTTACAATGGCAGAAGCCTGCCGGCTCTTTGGCCGGTATTCGCGGAACTTTTTACATAGGAAGCCCGGAACCCAAATCGATCGATCCGGCACCCACAAAGGAGAATTTACATGAATACGAATCGCCGCAAACAAACCCTATCCGGAAAAATCCGCCGCCTCCTGCTGGGAGTCGGCACGCTTACGCTCGCTTCGGGCGTACTGACGCTGAACACGCCTCCCCTGCACGCCGCTTCGAACGAAGTGCAGCTGCGCACCGCCGTTCAGAACATGCTGGGCAAAGCCACATGGAATTCGGCGGCGGGCAGCGTGGAAGTTCGGGCCGAGGGAATCGCCGCCATGTTCAAGCTCGGCGGTTCCTCCATGACGCTGAACGGCAAAACCGTCAAGCTCGATAAAGCCCCTTACGTCGATAAAGGCCGGGTATATATCCCGCAGTCGGCACTGGACGCTCTGCTGGGCGCGGCGGCGTCCGCGCAGAACCGGACAGGCTTCGCCCTGACCGCTTCGTTCCCTATGCCTTCCGGCAAAGCCGAGATCGCTTCGTCCACGCCTGACGGACAACGCCTGATCGTGACGGAAGCCGACAAAGGCAGTATCGGCGTGCTGGACATCTCCGATGTCGCCCGGACCTCGCTGCTGAAAACGGTCAGCTTCAAGTCGCTGTCCGAAGCGGCGGAAGTGACAAGCGTCGCGGTCATGCCGGACGGCAAGTACGCGCTCGCCGCCGTCCGCGGCGGCGACACGATGCAGCTTGCGAACCCCGGATTTCTGGCCGTCGTCGATCTGGAGACCTACAAAATCGCCAAAACGTACAAGCTGGGTATCGGGCCGGATTCGATCGCGATTTCGCCGGACGGCAAATACGCCGTGATCGCGATCGAGGACGAAGAACTCGATCCGAAGACGGAAGAATTCGATTATCCGAACGCCAAGCGTCCGGGCAGTATCGCCGTGATGGAGTTTGCCGGCAGCGACGCGCTGAGCGGCACGCTGACCGATCTTCCGGTCGATCTGAGTACCGTGAAAGGCGCCGTTTATCCGCACGAGCCGCAGCCGGAGTACGTCGCGATCAATAAGGACGGAACGATGGCGGCCGTTACGCTGCAGGAGAACAACGCGATCGCTCTCGTCGACCTCGCTTCCAAAAAAGTAACGAAGGTATTCGCTCTCGGCACGACCAAGCATGCCGCCGACCTCAAAGACGACGGCGTCATCTCGTTCTCCGACACGATGACCGGACGTTTCGAACCCGACGGAATCGCTTTTACGCCGGACGGCCGGCATCTGATTACCGCCAATGAAGGCGATCTCGGCGGCAACGAGTTCAAAGACGGCGTAAGCGCCGGAGGCCGGGGCATCGCCGTATGGAGTCTGGACGGCAAACTCGTCTACGACAGCATGAGCCTGGTCGACGAAGCCACGGCCAAAGCCGGTCTGTATCCGGACGATCGCAGCGGCAAAAAAGGCAGCGAAGTCGAAAACCTGACAACGTCCACCGTGAACGGACGTTCCCTGCTGGCCGTTGCGGCGGAACGCGCGGATGCCATCTTGTTCTTCGATATCGAAGACGCCGCGAATCCCAAGTATCTGGGATTGATCAAGACGGCCGGCGAATCGCCGGAAGGCATTCACCGGGTCAACGGACGCGATCTGTTTATCAGTGCGGACGAAAGTACAGGCACCATCAGCTTCTACGCGCCCGTCACCCAATAAACGGAGCACCCGGAACGAATCTGTTTTTCCGAACCGCCGCTTGAACAGCCGACTCGGCAATAAGTCGAATCCATACCAAAAAGCCGGAGTCCCGTTTATGGGACCCCGGCTTTTTGCCGCTCTGCGCCTTTTTGTACAGGCCGCGCGGAGTTGAATCGTCCGGACAGACTCTCCGCCTGCCCGCTCTGCCGGAATTACAGATCCATCAGCCCGTAGACCTGCTTCTCCAGCTTTTTCTTGCTTTGTTCCAGCGTTTTGCGTGCCTGTTCGGAGCGGCGCAGCTCTTCGCGATATTCGGTCTGGAGCTTCTCGAGCCGATCGATTTCCGCTTCGAGGAAACCGATCCGTTCTTGTTCCGCCGCCACGACGTAACGCTCACCCTGCCCCCATTCGCCGTCGGTGCGCAGCGCTTCTTCGGCCATCTGACCCAGCAGACGATCCTGCTTGCGCTTCAAATCGATCAAGCTGACGCTCGACGCCGCATAATTCAGCGTATATTTGATCAGCGCGGAGAAACCCTGACCGCGTTCCCGGCGGGAACTTTCCGCTTCTTCGATCCGGTGCCGGTTATCGGCATACTCTTCCAGCAGTTGATCGAACGATTCGGAAATCGGCGGAAGCTGCATGCTGCTCACGCGCAGCTTGCTCACAAGCGATTCCCGGATATCCGCGATCCGCTTCTTGGAAGCCGCGCGCTCGGTACGCGCCGCTTCCAGCTGCTCCGAGCAGCTGGCCGATTCGCGCTTATAATACTCGATTCGCGAATCTTCCTCCGCCAGCTCGCTCTTAAACGCGCCGTGCTGCTCCGCGCGGGAGCGCCACAAAGCCAGCAGCGAACCGTAATCCGCTTCGGTCTCGTCTTCGGAGACCAGCTCCGGCAGGAACAGCTGTACGAGCAGCAGGGGCAGCCGGCGGCGCTGCGGATTCAGACTGCGATAAATCGCTTTGGGCGCGTTCTTCGCTCCGCCTCCGGGCAGCACATTCAAGAAAGCGGGACTCGCCGATACGACCCGGAAGCTGAGCCTGCGTCCGTACAATTCCGGCATCTCGCCGATCCCGAACAGCCCTTCCGCCGAAGCGAGCAGCGACATGACGGCTTCATAATGCGCGCAGCCCCGCTGATGCTCCAGCGCGGCGAGCAGCAGCTTGACGCCGCTCGGCCGCAGCGGAGCGGCCGGCTCCGACGCCGCTTCGGGTTCTTCGAAGTCCCGTGCGGAACCCAGCAAAGATTCGTATTCGGCATCCGTCAATCCGGCACTTCCGAACGGTTCTTCGGCGGCTTCTCCGGCCTTGTCGAGGCATACCGGCGCTGCGGCCGGCTTATCGCCCGCTCCATCCTGTGGCGCCGAACCGGCGATCTGCCCGTCTTCCCGGATGACATGTCCTTCTTCCGCCGCTTCGTTTTGCGCAGCGGCGGCCGCCGGCGATTCGGCAATGCCCGGCAGATCCAGTATCGGGTCCGTCTGTTCGCTATCCCCGTACTCTTCCGCCGATCCGGTATCGCTTCGCGAATAATCGAAGTCCGAGCCGGCCGTATCCGAGACGTAGGAAGCTTCCGGCAGATCGGTCAGGTCTTCCGGAAGGAACGGCTCAATCCGCCGGATATACTCCTCCCATTCGGACTGCGGAGCCGCGTCCAGCAGACGTCCGAGCCCCTGGATCAGCTGCTCGTTCTGATAATCGATCAGCGCTTCCAGAGCGCTCGCTTCCGGATGTTCTTCCCGGTAACCGAAATACGCGCGGTCTTCTTCGGCCGCCCCGAGCTCGATATGTTCCACGATTCCTCCGGCAAATTCCTCCAGCTCGGCCGCCGTTGTCAGCGGCGCTCCGTGCAGGCGCGAACGTTTGGCAAGTTCCAGCAGAATCGCAAGCCGCAGTTCGTCGTCGTTCCATTCCCGGTAGGCAAGCGCCTTCTCCTGCAGCTGAGCGGCGAACCGCTGGGGTTCGCGTTTGATCCAACCCCGAATCTTGGAAACGAGCAGTTCCTGAACCGCCGTGTCGCAGCACAGCACGTAGACCAATCGAAGTTCGTCGCCGCCCAATTTGCACAATGCCTGGGCAAAAGTATGTCCGTACATGACCCGCCCTCCTTTTATCCGTATCTGTTGTATACCTCCATCATAACCGCTGACAGGGGGTTCGTTCAAACCGCCGCTTCGCTTTCTTCTTTTTTCGCTTGACCTTTGCCGAACGGACGCCTATAATTCAGAATCAACGAAACATTCGGCTTTGACCGGAGTCAATATTCCCCGTGCGCACCGTCCAGAGAGAGAAGCGATTGCTGTGAGCTTCTTCGGTAAGCGGCCCGGAATTACCTCTCCGCAGCCGCGGAAGCGAACGCCGCGCCCGATGCCCGTCCTGAGTGGATGCGCACGGCGGCCGGTAGCCTCCGCCGACCGATCCCCGTTAACGGATCCCAAGTAAGGGTCACGGCTGTTTGCCCGGGAGCGTAAGCCCCCGGAGCCGGGACCGAATGAGGGTGGAACCACGAGCCGAGCGCACTCGTCCCTTTCCGGGGAGAGTGCGTTTTTGCGTTCTCCGGAAGATCGTCTGCGCTCGCCATCCCACTATACTTGGAGGAATGCAGCATGTCCGAACAATTCCCGTCCCTATCCGTCTCCCAAAGCCCATCCGTCTCCGCCTTGATCGAAATCACGTTTCCGAACGGCGATATCCGCCGGGTAGAAGCCGGTACCTCCGTGCTCGAAATCGCCCGCTCCGCCGGCACTTCGCTCGGCAAGAATGCCGTCGCCGCCCGGCTGAACGGCATCCTCGTCGATCTGGGCGAAAAGGTGCGCGAATCTTCTTCGCTCGAGATTCTGCTTCCCGGCGACGAAGACAGCCTGCCGATCTACCGGCTCGGCGCCGCCCATCTGCTGGCCCAGGCGGTCAAACGCCGGTACGGCGATCCGGCGGTCAAGCTCGGCATCGGCCTGCCGACCAAAGACGGCTTTTACTACGACTTCGAGCTGCCTGCCGCTTTGTCCGCCGACGATCTGCCTGCGATCGAACGCGAGATGCGGAAGATCGCCGAAGAAAATCTGCAGATCCGCCGGCGGGTCGTCGAACGCGAAGAAGCCTTGGCCTTTTTCCGGGAGCGCAACGAATCGTTCAAGCTCGAAATGATCGAAGAGGCGCCGGAAGACGAGAGGTTCTCGCTGTATGAGCAGGGCGAATTCACGGATCTGGACCGCGGTCCGCATCTTCCGTCGACAGGGCGGCTCAAAGCGTTCAAGCTGCTCGGCGTCGCCGGCGCCTACTGGCGCGGCGATTCGGACCGTCCGGTGCTGCAGCGGATTTACGGAGCTTCTTTCCCCCGCAAAGAACAGCTCGACGACCATCTGCGCCTGCTGGAAGAAGCGAAGAAGCGCGATCACCGCAAGCTCGGGCGCGAACTGAAACTGTTCATGTTCTCCGACGAAGCGCCGGGCATGCCTTTCTATCTGCCGAACGGGATGCTGCTGCGGACGGAACTCGAAAACTTCTCGCGCGGCATGCAGCTTCGCAGCGGCTACGACGAAGTGCGCTCGCCGTTCATGATGAACCGCCGCCTGTGGCAGGAGTCCGGTCACTGGGACCATTACAAAGACAATATGTATTTTTCCGAAGTCGACGACGAAGCCTTCGCGCTCAAACCGATGAACTGCCCGGGCCATATGCTGATGTACAAAAACGAGCTGCGCTCCTACCGCGATCTGCCGATCCGGATGATGGAGTTCGGCCAGGTCCACCGGCACGAATATTCCGGAGCGCTCAGCGGCCTGATGCGGGTGCGGACGTTCTGTCAGGACGACGCGCATCTGTTCGTGCTGCCGCGCCAGATCGAGGAAGAAATCGGCAAAGTCATGGATCTGATCGACGGGATGTACCGGGTATTCGGCTTCGACTACCGGATCGAGCTGTCGACGCGTCCCGAGGATTCCATGGGTTCGGAAGAATTGTGGGACGAAGCCGAGCATGCGCTGCGCGGCGTGCTGGAAAGCCGGGGCGCGGAATACCGGTTGAACGAAGGCGACGGCGCTTTCTATGGACCGAAGATCGATTACCATGTGCTTGATGCGCTCGGCCGGAGCTGGCAGTGCGGCACGATCCAACTCGATTTCCAGATGCCGGAGAAATTCGATCTGTCGTATATCGGCGAAGACGGGGCGAAACATCGGCCGGTCGTGATCCATCGGGCGATCTACGGTTCGATCGACCGATTTATCGGCATTCTGATCGAACATTACGCCGGAGCGTTTCCGCTGTGGCTGTCGCCGGTTCAAGTCCGCGTCCTGCCGGTATCGGCCCATTACGACGACTATGCCTTCGAGGTCCGCCGACAGCTGCGGGAAGCCGGACTGCGCGCCGAAGCGGACGTCAGCGGCAACAAGCTCGGCTACAAGATGCGGGCCGCCCAGCAGGACAAGATTCCGTACATGTTCGTGGTCGGGGAAAAAGAACGGGAGTCCGGCAGCGTCAACGTCCGGCGTTATGACGATGAAGCGCAGATTCGGATGCCGCTCGGCGGGATCGTCGCCAAGTTGTCGGAGGAAGTACGGGCGCGGCGATAACCGCGCGCGACGTCCCTCCTGTCCGCGAAACAGCCCGACGCAAAGCGGAAACCTGCTTTGCTGCCCGCCTATACGCAGACACAAAAAGCCTTCCGCTTGAGCGGAAGGCTTTTTCGTTTGAACAGAAGGCTTTTCCGGCTGCGCAAACCGAAAAGATTCGGTTTGAACCGCAGCATGCGCGCCGGTTCGTCAAGGCTTTCTGCGCATGAAGAAAGCGCGATTGGCCTGCTCCAATTCCTTGCGTGCCGAGTTGAATTCGGACCATGTCGTCCCTTTTTCGTAGACGGATTCCGCTTTGCGGATCGCGCGGCGCAGGTCGCCGAACGCGGACTGCGGAGTTTCGCCCGAACGGATGCCGGCCGGAAATTCCATCAGCGTCCAGGAATACTTGATCATGTTTTGCAGGTAGAATTTCTCTTCGGTGGCCAGCGGCGGGCCGTCTTCCCTAAGTTCCTTCTCCAGCTCGACATATCGGCTTTCCAAATTGTTTTCGAGCAAATTGACCACGTTGTAATTATAGCCGGCGGACGAAGCCTGCTCGAGCAGCGACGCGGAACGTTCGAACAAACTCAGCGAAGCTTCGTGTCCGGCGGCTCCTCCGTTCGAATTCGCGAGCAGGGACTGAATATTTGCGCGATAAGAGGCTGCTTTCTGCAGATACGCCTGCGCGTCATACGATTTGGTATCACCCAATCGTGCGACGGTGTTCAGAAAAATTTTAAAGCCGTCCACATGTTCTTGGTCCGTGGCCGCATTGGTATTTTTCCAATAGGCCTGCGTATCCAATACGGCTTGAAAGAGGGCGCGATCGTACGGATTCAGGCTGTTGACATCTTCATGCGCTCTAAGATAGTACAGCACATGATACCAGTTCGCCAAATCTCTCGTCACGTTTTGTTTACCCAGATACCGGTCCATATAGGCATTGAGCTTCTGCTCGTAATTTTGGGCCGTCTCGGACAACAAGGCCGACGAAGAATTCGGATCGATCGCCGCCACATACGCCTGCTTCTCCGCCGCGATCAGATCGTAATACTGGTACGAATCGGGATCATAGATGTACGATCCGGTTATGGAGAATACCTGGTCCTGCTTCGCGGCGATTCGGGCCAGTTCGAGTCGAAGAGGATCGTTAAGGTAAGCGATCGATTCCTGCGCCTGTGACGATACTGCCGGCTCCGCCGCCCGGACGGCGGAATGTTGGAAGCCCAGACCCCCCAAGCCGATTGCGGCGACCAGAGCGGTGCTCGAGATCCGGACGAAGACTTTACGATTTGTACTGTTCAATGTACGTCCTCCTTAAAATTGACGGGTTGGGGATTTTTTTGCTTTTGACACGCATCGAATGTATCCAAAACAGGACGGATTCCACTTATCAGCCAAGCGAATGGTTTGACTTTCTTTCCGATCCATTTTCCTCCTATGTATAAATTAATTGCCGAATATTATATAAACCGATTTATATCGTTAGAAGCGAAAAAAAACCCCTATACAAAATTTAATATTTCTTTTTGCCTAAAATAAATTTCAATCCGACTTGCAACTTTCTTCTTGATCCTGAAGTCTATAAAGTACTTGAAGTCAAGGAGGCCTCTGTCATGAATAAACGCGGTTTGTTTGTTGTCCTTTTTCTTTGTCTGGGCATGGGCCTGTCCGCATGCGGAAGCCCGGCGGAGCCTGCGGCCAGCCTGGCAGCTCCGGCCTCTGATGCCCAAAGCGGAATGGAAGAGCTGAAGACCGCTTCGTCCCCTGTCCGCAAAATCGAATTCGATATGGACCGGATCGAAAATCCCGCCCTGAACGCCGACATTCGGGCAAGCCTGCTGCAGGTCATGGAAGGCGCGATCGACAACGATTGGGACGAATATGCCGCGGGCTTTATCGACGAAAATACGGCACGGGCAGCGGAGGAGATGAAAGATTTCGGTTACGGCACAAGCGGCGGCCTTCTTTTCAAAGGAGTGGACGGCATTCATCGGGAAGATCACCGGATTGTGTTCACTTTGAACTACGTCACGGACAACGAAAACGGCAAAACCGTTTTTTCGCCGCAGCTCTGGTATATTGCCGACAAGGAGGGGGTATGGAAATTGGGCGCCGTCGACTGACCGATCCGCCCGGCAGTTTCCTTTCGATCAGAATCTTATTTTTTTGAAACGGCAAAAAAGCTCCCCCGCCTAAAAATGCGGAAGAGCTCAGGCTGTCGAGAAAGTCCTATTCGTATGAAATGCTTGTCGGCTGCGGGAGGAATTCGTTCCGGTCGCGTGTTGAAATCGAGAAAAAGGATTGAATTGCAGCGGAATTTTCTCGATTTCAAAGGCGAACACTAGCATAAGCTTTCGAAGTGCATTTCTTCGAAATGCTTTAGTTCCTACCCTGAATTCCTCCCTTCGCCTTCCCGTTTTGCTTGGAGTCTGGCTTTCTCGACGCGTCAAGCTCTCCCACGTAAACATGCGGGAGAGCTTTTTCTGCTGTTTATATCGCGCTTGCTTTTAGGAATTCCGGCTGTTCTTGAACTCCGTCACCGCCGCGGCAAGCTTCGTACGCGCTTCCTTGAGCGGTTCGATCGTTTTCGACGTCTTGAGCGAACGTTCCGCTTTGCCGATCGCGCGTTTGAGCGTGCCAATCTTGGATGCGCCGTACTGCCCTTTTTCTTTGCCTGCGGGAGAATCGAGCAGCGGCCGCGCCTGAACAATTTCTTCCGCCAGCGTCAGTCCTTCGTTCAGGGCATCGTAAGTGACTTTTACACTTGCCTGGGCGGCATCCAACGCATTTTTGCCGGAAGAACGTTCCAGCGCCGAGGCCAACGACTTCGCGGATACGTCGTATGCCTTCTTCAGCTTGTCCGCCGCTTTGGCATAAGAGCCGGCCGCTTCCGTACGCGCTTTGATGTTCGCTTCGTACTGCTTCAGCACGGTGCTGTAATCCGCCGGATTAAACGATTGGATATCGTTTGCTTCGGCGGAACGCAGCAGGAAATATTTATAGGCCGACAAAGCGCCCGCTTCCGTGGAATTGGCGTTCAGGCGATCCTGGGCTTCTCTCAGTCCTTGCAGCGCCAGCTTTCCGGATGCGTCCAGATCGCTCTCGCTGCGTCCGTTTAGAATTTGGGTCTGGGCTTTGGCCAGCGCGCTTGCAATCGTGTTGGCTCCGCCAAGCGCTTCGTCGTTGTAACGGTCGATCGCTTCTTCGAGCTTGCGCGAAGACGAGAATACCCGGTCCGCCGGTGCGTTCGGATCGGAGAAGACTTCGGTCGCCCGGTTGCGCGCTTCGATCAGTTTGATCGACTGCTTCTCGGCCGCGCCGAAAGCCAGGTATTGTTCGGTTTTGAGACCCATGATCTGCAGCTGGAGCAGTGCGCTGCGCGAAGCGGACGCCGATGTCTTATTCGGATCAACCGAAATGACCGGCAGAACCACTTCGGCGTTTCCCGCTGTCGAGCCGGAAGACGTACGGATTTGGGTCGGCTGAAGGTTCGGCGATACGGAAGACGTGTCCGTTAAAGACGTATTTACGGCTGCCGAAGACGGCTGCACCTTCTGCGCCGTATAGGCGGAAGACGTTTGCGTCTGCGCCGATTCCGTACGGGAACCGGCTGATTCGTCGGCGAATACCTGCGGCAGAGCGTACACGCCTCCTGCCGCTATGACCGTTGCCAATACGGCAAACGGCCACTTTTTCGCTTTTCCGGGCTGCTTGTTGTCCATCTTGATGCCTCCCTTATGTACAGCTTCTGTACAGTAGTATGGTTCTACCTCCTTTAAACCAATAAAGTGTCCGCGAACCGAAAAAAAGCCCCTTCTTTTCAGAAAAGGATTGAAAAATTTCTTTAATAGAGTTACGTAGGACAGCCGGGCAGTCGAATCTGCAACCTTAAAGGAGACGCCAACGTCAGAAAAATAACCCGAAAGGAGCTGATATTCCAATGAGAAGATCGCGTGCCCTCGTAGGCCTGTCTATTCTGATCGGGCTGGCCGTTTCCGGTCTGTCGGGATGCACGGAAGACAAGTTGCCCGTTGTACAGCCGCAGGTGACGCAGGAATCTGCCCGGCAGATCCCGGAGCAAACGGACGAGATGAAGATGCGCCAAATCGCTTGGAGCGGCATCCATGAGAACTCCAAGGATACGCTGACGATCGATTGGCGGGAAGCGGAAGTGTCCGTCATCGACGGAACCGACGTTCCGTATCCTCTGATGAGATCCACACTGGAGCAGAAAGACATGCCACCCCGGGTCACACAGGTGATTTTCCCGACAACGCAGGATGCGGTACTCGGGAGGATCATCGTGTATATCGATCCGTCGACCCAAGACACCATCGGGCTGGCGCCGCGCAAGTAAATGCGGAATCTGCAGATCGGACATGCGGCAAAAGCCGGGCAAAAACCCATGCGCGAACGTCACTGCGACGGTCTGCATGGGCCTTTTTGAGGGAAAATCATTTGTGCAATCTGCCGGAATCCGGATCGGAAGCGTGATCGTCGGCATGCGTCTCGGCCTGGGACAGCACCGAACCCGCCAGCGATTTGGCCTTTTTCTCGGACGTTTTGTCGTGAAGCACTTTGGCCGCCAATGCGGACATCTTCTTCGAAGAATGCTTGCCGTCGTGGTTGTTGGACATCCGTATCACCTCCCTATGCTAAGCAATAACCGGATTGGCTTGTGGGAAAACATGGAGGAGGAGTTCTGGGATCGAATACGAACCACTTTTTATTGTTAGAATTTGAAATTTCCGATTTGGTATTTAAAATCCGAATCACGTCGCTGCTCGGAACCTTGGGATTATGATAAATGACGAACGTTCGCGAAAAATGATTCAGGTAATCGGCTTGATGCGATTTTGGAGACAGAATCAGCATCTTGCGCGACAGCTCGGTCTGATACAGATCGAAGACGTCCGATTTGCGCGATTCGTCGAGCGCGCTGTCGAACTCGTCCAATTTCAAAAACGAATGCTATCTTGATCCCCTATTCTCTCAGCAAGTTGGTAATCTCTTCGTTTTCCGTAATCCTTTATTTGATAACACTTTAGAGGAAGAGCAAGTCTTGCAAAAGTGCGAACGTGAAGCTCCCATGAAATCCCCGGGAGGTTCGCACCCCACGCCACATAAGGGATGCAGCAATTGCCCTTGTATTTTTGTCCTATTTTGGGTAGGCTGATTTTGAGGTTCGCACTTTTGGTCTTTAAAAGTCTTGCTGGTTAAGGGCCGGAAGTGGGAACAGTCGCACCCCGTGCGGGTGCGTGGATTGAAACCGGCGCAGCCAACGCAACCGGAACAACCGCATGAGCGTCGCACCCCGTGCGGGTGCGTGGATTGAAACACGGCCCAAGCCGGACCGTTGTTAGAAAACGCCGTGTCGCACCCCGTGCGGGTGCGTGGATTGAAACAGCAAAAAACTCCGCATCCGTGTATCCGTAATAATGTCGCACCCCGTGCGGGTGCGTGGATTGAAACGGGATAAGTTGATCCGCACAGCAGGATCGTGGCAGTCGCACCCCGTGCGGGTGCGTGGATTGAAACGCAGGCTATCCCGAATTTAGTTGCTTTAGGCTATGTCGCACCCCGTGCGGGTGCGTGGATTGAAACAAGAATTTCGAAATCCGTCCAGGCACCGAGAAGAGTCGCACCCCGTGCGGGTGCGTGGATTGAAACATGCACGGAGGCACGCTCTGGGGACTGATGTGTGGTCGCACCCCGTGCGGGTGCGTGGATTGAAACCAGCAGTCGATGCAGATTTGGAGGTGCAGGATCAGGTCGCACCCCGTGCGGGTGCGTGGATTGAAACTCCTCGATCGCTACGACGGTTATGGTCGTTATCGTCGCCCCCCGTGCGGGTGCGTGGATTGAAACGGATTGTCCGTTACCGGCACAGGGTTAAATGCGCGTCGCACCCCGTGCGGGTGCGTGGATTGAAACGCTTCATATTGTCCTCTTGTCACCCACAATTCCGTCGCACCCCGTGCGGGTGCGTGGATTGAAACGTTGATCCGGCTGCCGATCGCCTCGTCGTATCCGGTCGCACCCCGTGCGGGTGCGTGGATTGAAACTGCATGACCGAATTGAAGGACGACTCGACGTCAGCGTCGCACCCCGTGCGGGTGCGTGGATTGAAACCTCTTGCGCTTTTGCGGCTGCTGCCTTTGCTGTGTCGCACCCCGTGCGGGTGCGTGGATTGAAACCAGAACGGGTAATCGTACATGCCTTCGAGGCGCATAAGTCGCACCCCGTGCAGGTGCGTGAATTGAAACAGTGCCGTTCTGGACGCCACTGTTCAGCACAAGAAAGCCAGATACTCCATAAGGAGTATCTGGCTTTCTTTATGTATACTTCGATTCATACTTTCGGAAGACCAGACAAAAAGGCTGTCGATATTTTTCCGACAGCCTAACCTCGACTAACCCATTATTCTTTTTAGGCTCTTACAAGATAGCAGAACTTCCCTAGCTTACAGCCCGTCCAATACCTCAACCTTCAACCCGTTCAATTCGCCCAACTCTACTTTGTAATCTTCAAAAGCTCTCGGCTCATCCATCTGCGTGGTTACCTGGAGCAGCCGATGTACCTTCGCAGACGAATACTGGCCGAGCTTGGAGCTGTGTTCCCACCAGTATACGTTGTGCACTTCCATGCTGCCGTCCGGTCTGGCAGAAGAGACATCGTTGGCGAACAGCGTACGCAGAGCTTCCTTGATCTTCTCCGCATCCTCTAGCGTAAAGCCTGTTTTCTCAGCCAGCTGCGTGTTGATACTGCCGCAAAAGACGTACACGCCGAAGTCGACCCGGTGCTTCATGCCCATTGTATCCGATCCCCGGTCGCTGCCCGGTTCGGAATTGACGCTTTTCGTAATCTGGGTACTCGTAATGTCGATCGGGCTGACGCTGGTGGCCGGATGGAGAGAAACAGGTCCTCGGACTCCGACCGATACGCCTTCGCCTTTGGTACTCGCCTTGAACGCGAATACCTGTCCGAAGCTGCGTACGTCGATCCATTCCCGACAGGCGGCGGCTGCAAAATCGTCGCCCGAACTGCCTTTCGTTTTCATCAGTTTGTTCAATTCGGCATTGCCGTCGGCCCGTTCTCTCAAGCTTCCGAAAGCATCGTTTTTGCGATCGTTGGATTGGACGAATACGGATTCGCCGAGATCCTGCAGCCGGTTGCGGATTTTGCGTTTCAGCGAAACGTCGGACATTTCTCCGAAGCCGTCGTAATTTTGGCGCGGACGGTTGCCGTTCAGCGGATCTCCGTTAGGGTTGGCTTTGGTCACGGAAAGTACTACGGCAAAGTCGATTTTATGATCCAGCGTCGTCATTTATTATTTTCCCCTTCGGCTGTAGGATTTTGATCGGAATCTGTGGTCGATTGATCTTCGTTCTTACCTTTCTTTTGATACAATTCATGCCGCTGGCTGTAAAAACCAAGCAGATATTTTCCCGTAAGCGGCTTGTTGTTGAACTCGTCGATTGGAATACGCGAAGCGACTTCGTCGATTTGCATGGAATAATAGGTGGCATCTCGGCCAAGCCGGGCTTGGTGAGGTTGAATCGCGGCTTGAATAGTCTGCCAGGTCCGCTCCGGATGCCGGGCAAAAGCGTTCATGTAACGAATGGCGTTCGTCGATCTTTTCTCTTCTCTGCCAAGCGCGCTGCGTTCCAGCACATCGGCAAGCGCGAGCAAACGGCCAAACAGATAACTGCGATCTTGATTCTCTTTGTCCAGGCTCAACGGGTAGCCCTCCCTTTGATTAATGAGTGAGCAGGCGATGCTCAGTGTCTTCTCCCACTCCCAGCGATCCATCGAGACCGGGTTGGAAGCGCGATTCGTCACGCTGCGCACAATGTCCATCGGAACTTTGCCGCCGTCAACGATGCAGGGCAGCATTCGTTCCATTAATCCTTTGATGACTTTGTCGCCGGCTTTGGAACCGTAAGCGGCCAACGCGATATCCCGAGGCGCTGGCGCCCCGTAGAACACGACCGGATTACCTTCGTTATTTTTGCGGTAACGGTGCAGCCAGGCGGAGCTTTTTTGCCATTCAAGCAGGCGCTCAAAGTAGAGTTCCTTGTTCATACTGCGATAATACAAAACAGCCATACGGCCGGTCGTCGCGGAGTCGAGAATAAGGATACTGATTTGATCGTCCGCCCAGTTCAGGTCACCGCGATAACCGCCAAGCATTTTATTGAATTCCTTAGCCAGCTCCTGGCTCGTATACACCGGAGTCTCGGTCTCTTCTGGCTTTTGGCTTTGATCTTGATCGGGGTTCAAAAATTGTTCCAACGCCAACCTGTCGTCCATCGGATCGGGGGCGATCAGATCCTGGTAGCTCCAGACGAGAAACACCCGATTGTCGATAATCTTGCCCTGGCGGTTGATCAGCCATTTTAGCGCGTTATGCGCTTTCTGAGAGACATCGTAGCCGATCGCAGCCGCGTCGCCGCTCTGCGTGAATCTGCCGCGAAACGTAAAACCGCTCGTATCGTTGGAGGAGATCAGCTTCGCTTTATCGCCGGAATTGCGAATTTTATTCGCGTGACGTTCCGTAGCCGGAAGTTTGTCTCCGGTAACGTAGCAGTAATCCTCCCCGCCCAACTGCCGGCTGTAATGCCGAATAAACGAGTCGTACATCTCCGCGTCGCGCCATACTTTATCCAAAATTTCATGCGGCGAATGGATGGTAAAACGCACCAGCGCGCTCTCCTGCTCACCGGCCAGTACCGAGAAGATTTTCGGCTTCTCGCCGTGCAGCGCTTCGTACTTTTTGTCCCATTTGCCGATCAGCTTATCTTCTTCATCCAGAAAAAGAACTTTCTCGTTCACCAGATCCTCGATCAGCCGCCGCTGACTCAAATAACGGTAGATACTTTTGACTTTTTCGGTGGCATCCGGCGAGTTCGCCCAATCGCCAAGCTGCTGGATATAAGCGGCAAAAGGCTCTTCTTTCTTAATCTGACCGCCGTAAGCGACAAAATCTCCCGCTACGTAGCTCAATTTGTCGTGCAGCGGATACGGCGCTATTTTGGAACCGGCGCGGCTGGACGATTCTTCTGTGCAAGGAATTAGCGTATCCGCGTCTTCCTTCTCTACGACAACTGCGCCGTGAAAAGTTCCGTCCATCGTCAACGTCACTTCGATATGGGCGTTCTGCGTCGTATGCGCGATCGGCAGCAGCGTATACTCGCGTCCGTTATACTTTTTTTCAATCCGGCCGACCTGGCCTAGATTCGATTCGTAGGTCTTATACAAATTCAGCAGCAGGCTCATAACCGTCCCTCCGCTTCCATCTGCGCCAGCAGTTCATCCGCCGTCTCCAATCGTTCCCCGGAAAAAGACTTGGGCGTCATCTCGGCGATATCGCGAACTTGCGTGCACGCTTCGGGAGGAATAAATCGAATGATCCCGTTCTCCATGACCGGCTGCCAGAGACGAACCTCCAGTCGGTTTCGGTTGGTCTCGTCGGGGTAGTTGAGGCCGTGAACCATAGTGCCGAGCGGAATCTCGGAGATTGTGTCGTAAAACCCCGTTCCTTCATTAAAGTCGCAAGATTCGACATAGGCCTGGCATTCTCGCGCACCCAGAAAAATATCCCGGCGGCCGCCCGCGTTGACGGAACGTTTCAAAATATTGTGGTGCTTGTGCTCGTTGCGGTCGTGCTCAAGTTCCGGACGATTCATGTTGAACACAAAATGAGCGCGCACATGGTAGCAGGGATCTTTCAGATAGGTGTAGTTGGCCAGCGTATTGCCTCCTCCGTATTCCATGGGGCGGATGCCTTTGGACTCCATGCGGATCGGGTTCATGATGCGGACTTCGTCGATGTAGTACATGATGGTGGGCTTCCAGTATATACTTTCGCATATGCCTTTGAGCGCTTGATAGGTAGGCACATTGTACGTCAGTTTCTCTCCGCCGATCTTCGTCAATGGGTCGGTGAACAGTGCATACTTTCCGTAAACTTTAAATTCGATGCTGTTGCGCATAGCGAAGGATTCCTCCTTTCGTTTAATTAGGAAATGTGTGGGTTAGGAGAATCTACCAGAAGTTTAAACTAGCTAACTTGCTTAGTCAATATGGATACAGGAACCTACCTCATTCATATAAAGGCAGATTTTTAATCATGCTTCATTCATGGCACAAAAAAAGCCCGTTCAATTTGAACGGACTTTCTGACCTGTGATTTGTTCATAAAATGCTGCGGATTCCCGCTTCATTTCCGCAACCGCTGTGGGTCTCATTTGTTCTTGTTTTTGCTGGAGGTAATCGGAAACTTCCTTACGAGCTGCTTCTTTTTCGCTCTCAGGCGTAGGTACGATAAGAAGCTCTGTAGGGATTTTGGAAATTTCATGCCTATTGAGTTCAGGAAGCCTTCTAATTCTCGGCATTCAATCATCTCCTTTACATTCAACTTTGTCCAAGCTCAAGCCCGTACTCTTCCCGATACCCTGCCTCTGCCAGCACCAGCACACGGTTTTCCAAACCCGGAATCAACCATCCCCGATTTTTCAAATTCTCTTTTTCATACTCTCGAATGTTTATCGTATACGCCTGTGCTTCGCGCAGCAGCCGCGTCAGTTCGGCAATGGTAGGAACGCTCGAGTCCTCGGATGTTAACCGCTGAATGAGCTGCTTCCCTTCCCTGTAAGGCACAATCACGGAAGTCGTTGTTCCGTGGATCGCTTCGAAATGTTCGGCAGCCGTTCCGTAACTGTCTGCAAGCATCAAAGGGTACTTGGCTGCCGCTCCATGTTTACTCCGGTACGCCATCAAGTAACTCTTCCCTTTTGGCCCCGCCGACAGCAGATCGGTCATATTTCGATCCAACTTTAACACGGGATAGTTCAGATCAGCTTGAAACTCCGTATAAAATTCCCTGAAATATCGTTCCATCGCAGCCGCCGACAGCAGATCTCCTCCATATAGAGACGGATCGGTCCGCAGATCGCGCAGCATTTTTCCGATAATCGTTCGGCCTGCGCGTACTTCCCGAAGATAATTCAGGTTTTCTTCGGCATGTTCAATCATATAGACCGGGCGCTCCGCTTCTTCGCCGTGCCGATTGCAGCGGCCCGCCGCCTGCGCGATCGAGTCCAGACCGGCAAGCGAACGGATCACGCAGCGGAAGCTGATATCGACGCCCGCCTCAATAAGCGCCGTACTTACGCAAATCACCGGAAGCCGCTGCTTGAGACGATTTTTTACGGCAGCCAGAATGTCTTTGCGATGTGCGGGACACATATTCGTGCTGAGGTGATAGACTTCTTCTTCTGGCCCGATTTCACGCAGCCTGCGGTACAGCTTTTTGACGACGGATCGGGTGTTTAAAATAACCAGCACGCTCTTGGCTTCTTCCGCGGCTTCAAGCGTAAACTGCGCAAGCGCCTCGGTTCCCATAGATCCTTCTTTTGTCCGATCCACCATATTCACGCGGCGAAAAGCTCGCGCTACTTCGTTCAGGTCGGGCACGATCTCGGCATCCGGTTCGACTTCCAGCCGATTGCGGACAAATCCCAGCTCCGGCTGCGTAGCCGTACACAACAAAATGCTGGAGTTTCCACGCTGTTTCAGGAAATTTACGGCTTGGTTAAACAAAGAAACGCAGGATACCGGCACTTTTTGCACCTCGTCGAAAACGATCACGGCTTCCCCAAGATTATGCAGACGGCGAATGCTGCGTGTGCCTCCCGCATAAAAAGCATTCAGAAACTGCACCATCGTCGTGAACACGATCGGGGAATCCCAGTTGTCTTTGGCCAACCGCAACTTTTGCCGTATGGAATGTCCCGCTTCGTCATATTCGTCCTCGGCTTCCTTTTCTTGTTCCGCAACATTTGAGTGATGCTCCAGAATGTTGGCATCGTCTTGTAAAATCGTCCGGACTTCCGCCGCGTTCTGCTCGATGATCGTGGTGTACGGAACGACGTAAACGATACGCTTTTTGTCAAATTGTTCGGCATGCTTTAGTGCATAACGCAGACTGGCCAACGTTTTGCCTCCGCCGGTCGGAATCGACAGCGTATAAATTCCCGAGGGGCGAGCAGCAAAAGCTTCGCACTGCTCGGACATCCGCTGCCGCAGCGCATTGATCGGCGAGACGACGTCCGAAGCGGCACGAAAGAAATCGATCCGGCTCAGCAGCCGCCGATGGTAGAGCCCGAACAATTCTTTTCGCTCAGCCGACTCCTGTTCCCCTTCCCGATTTTCTTCAAACAACCGGGCGTCCGTCCGATCCGCGTCGATCAGCGCACTGAAGATGAATTTGCTGAGCAGCATCGCTTTATGATCCACGCTCCCTTTGCCCGTTTTCATATAACTTCCCAGCTCTTCGGCAGCGCGATTCACATAGTGATCAAATTCGACTTCGCTCATGACTTCGGCAAAAAAAAGCTCCGGCATCCGGTCGTATTCGGGTATTTCTTTCTCCTTTACACGCTGCAAATATTTCGACTCCAAATTCGGACCGATAAAATCGTGCAAATAAGCATGATGGGAAATGACCGCGTTGCCGACTACTTCCGACAAAAGCTTCAAAATCAACCGACCAGGCTGAGCAGAATCATGAAATCGGTCGAACAGCCATTTGCCGCCTGCCGTCGAATGGTCTACGCTGCCTCTTTTGGGTGCAAGATCAGGCGAATAGACAGCCTCTCGAATATAAGTCTGAAAAGCTTCGGCATATTTTCCCAGATCGTGCAGAAGACCGGCCAAACCGGCGATATGCGCGGCTCCGATCCGGCTTCCTATCTGTTCGGCCGAATCCCGGACACGAATCAAATGATTCGCGAGAAGCTGTTCCTCTTTGTCCGATTGGCGAATATGTGCGATGTATTTCATGCTTGGCCCCCCTTGTCGAGAACGTCTTTCTCCAACTATACACGCATCCCAATATAAAGATCACTAACTAAATATTCTCATCTGCTACTTAATATTTCTCACTTTCTGGAGGTAAAAGGGTACGCGTTTATACGTCAGCCGAAAAGTGCGAACGTGAAGCTCCCATAAAATCCCCGGGAGGTTCGCACCCCGTGCGGTATAAGGGATGAGATCGTTTTACTTGTGTTTTTGTATCGGTTTATGTAGGCTGAATTTGAGGTTCGCACTTTTAAGCTCTGGAAGTCTTGCTGGGCTTGGTTTAAAAGTGGGCGCAGTCGCTCCCCATGCGGGAGCGTGGATTGAAACGCGAAAACATTGCTGCTTATTACAAAAAAGCTAACGTCGCTCCCCATGCGGGAGCGTGGATTGAAACATCGCTTGGTTACCAGATATCCAAGCAGCCTGGGGTCGCTCCCCATGCGGGAGCGTGGATTGAAACTTCAAAGCAACATTAATGGTGTCGCTACGTTAGCGTCGCTCCCCATGCGGGAGCGTGGATTGAAACAATGAGACGGTAGGAGCGTGAACGATATGTTGAGGTCGCTCCCCATGCGGGAGCGTGGATTGAAACCCGGCAATCGCCGCACATGTAACGGCCCATGCCCGGGTCGCTCCCCATGCGGGAGCGTGGATTGAAACCTGATCGCCAAAACTTAATATTATCAATCAAAGCATCATGTCGCTCCCCATGCGGGAGCGTGGATTGAAACGTATACGGATAATTGCGTATTTAGTATTGAAGAAGGTCGCTCCCCATGCGGGAGCGTGGATTGAAACCAACGCAGGCCGACCGGGGTCATTGGTCGCGGGCGTCGCTCCCCATGCGGGAGCGTGGATTGAAACTTTTTGTCGTCCGTCATTGGGTCTTCACACTCCTGTCGCTCCCCATGCGGGAGCGTGGATTGAAACGCGGAGATCGGGCGCCTCGACCAGCAGATAACCGCGTCGCTCCCCATGCGGGAGCGTGGATTGAAACAAACGCAAATCAGCGTACAAACGGGCACCAATACGTCGCTCCCCATGCGGGAGCGTGGATTGAAACGAACAGGGCATGGCCAATGTTTATTCGGTTATGTGTCGCTCCCCATGCGGGAGCGTGGATTGAAACGTTTCGGCCGCCCGAATACGCGTTGCGCTCGACCGTCGCTCCCCATGCGGGAGCGTGGATTGAAACCTATCTGTTGAAACATTGGGCTTAGCAGATTCGTTGTCGCTCCCCATGCGGGAGCGTGGATTGAAACTTGTACAACATTCAAGTCAAGTACCATAATGGAGTGTCGCTCCCCATGCGGGAGCGTGGATTGAAACGAACTCGATTTGACGCCGGGTTATCCGCAGTATCAGTCGCTCCCCATGCGGGAGCGTGGATTGAAACGCCCCATACGCGATCCAATACATCGTCGATCGTTGTCGCTCCCCATGCGGGAGCGTGGATTGAAACCATGATTCGGGCTGATGACCCCACCCCAATTACAAGTCGCTCCCCATGCGGGAGCGTGGATTGAAACTTCGACGAGGTTGCGCTGATGCCGCGCTCGTTCGGTCGCTCCCCATGCGGGAGCGTGGATTGAAACAACTGCAACCCGGCGGGACCGTATCACTGGTTTAGTCGCTCCCCATGCGGGAGCGTGGATTGAAACTCGACGATCTCAGAAGGGTAGAGGTGGGAGTAACAGTCGCTCCCCATGCGGGAGCGTGGATTGAAACATCTTCCGGTAGATCCTGCAATTGCAGAATCTCGTCGCTCCCCATGCCGGAGCGTGGATTGAAACAAGCCCGAGCTTTTTTCCTTCATAAACGACTTCCGGTCGCTCCCCATGCGGGAGCGTGGATTAATATTTTTTATTAATCGCCCAGGCGGCTGCGTTGAGAAGAGCATAGATTCAAACAAGCCTAGTGATACATTTGAATCAGTCAGGTTTGTTGAAGCAGCTCAATAGAAATAGCACTTAACGATAAGGTCATCCAAACGCGCCAACAAGATAGACTCCCATATGATATTTTTCAATAAGATGGCTTTGACATAGAGATTTTAGAGCCAAACAGCCTTCTATTAATTGGCGGACGGCTTAAGAGAGCAAGGGAATCACAGGTCTTGTCGATGCCAGTGAGCAAGCTTCCCTACGTCCTTCCACACACGAACTCACCCTAAAAGAACAGATCACCCAGCTGGAAACGGAACTCAAATGGCAAGCCAAGAAGCCGGAATCCAAGTAAACATGAGGTAGAACTTGGAAAAACTCAGAAGATCACGAATAGTCCCAACTCCAAATGCAAGGTACGGTGGCTGTGCCTTCTCACTCAAGTCTCCCGCCCAGGCTACTAGACAGCTGTATGATCCATTTTCTGTTTGAATTCTTATATTCATTTCTCCGTATCTTCCCGGCTCACGACATACAAATTCCCCGTCAAGCGTTCCCCCCGGTACTTCTTCCCAAGATCCAGATCCTTCTCCCGCACCAGCAGAACCACTTCCCGCCGCAGCTCTTTGTCTTCTTTTTCCGCTTCCGTACTGTGTTCCGAGATCGTTCCTTTGAACACCTGGAATCCCGACACGAAGAACAGCGGACAGGTCGCGATCGTATCGGTCTTCACGAATACGGCAATAATGAAGACAATCATCAGCAGCGATACGGCGAAATGGGTGATCGACGAATAGTCGAGGGCCAGTCTCGGCAGCAGCAGCGTCATCAGGAAAAAGGTATAGTCGCCCGCCGGAAGCTTCTCGAAGCGGCGAATCGCATACCTCCGTCCGCCGCGGTTCGCACGCACTTTTTGGACGGGTTTGCCCAGCAGCCAGACGATGACCAGACGGTAGAGCAGCAGCGAACCGCCAAGAACCGCCAGCAGAAACAGCGCCTCCGCCATCCAGATCTGTCCGCCCAGCCGCTTCGACCATTCTTCCTCGCTCAACCCTTGCCGCAGGAGGCCGTTCCGGTACAGAAATCCGCCGATCATTAGGACAATCAGCGGCGCATAAGCGGTCGTCCAGAGGATGACCGGTTCTTTTTTGCTCCACATGATCCGGCTCCTTCCTCTAGGCGCGATCGCTTTCTTGTTCTTCCGCACGGTCGATAAAGTCGGTCAGTCCGAACTCTTTGGTCAGGAACGACTGTACAATCTTGTCCGCGAAAAAATGCAGCAGAACGGTAGGCCGCCGCCCTTCCGGATACACGACCCGTTCCCGCTCCAGATCGAGAAAATCGTACAATTCCCACAGCGGCGCATACATACGGCGGTATTCCTCCGCCCGTTCGGGATGCGCGGGCACACGTTTGCGGATCATCCTCAGTTCGCCGCAGCGTTCGCCGAAGCTTCGCTCGATCGCTTCCAACTGCTTGGGTCCCATCTGTGCGAGGGTCCTTGTGTAGAAAAAAGCTCCGCAGTCCCGTTTGAACCGGTCTTTGTCCGCTTCTTCCATCTCGAAAAAAGGCAGCGACGTAATTGCCTCCAGATTGCGTTCTTTGGCTTTGAGCACATGATCGCGGTAATCGAACGCATTCTCGAACGCATCGAGTCTCGAAATATACAGTTCGTTGTCCCACAATACAAATTCGATATTCCCACCCAACTCGACCAGTTCTTCTTTGGCAAAATCCAGTTCGCCGGAACGGCCGAAAGCGAGTCTTTTGCGGGAAGCGCTCTGTTTGGGTTTGCGGTAGAAAAAGAAATGCAGCCGTTTCCCGTCAAGTTCCGTCTGCACGATCTGAAACTCGGTCTTGGCCGGATCGAGCAGCGGATCGGGGTTCGCCAGCGCGCGCAGCAGAGCCGTCTTGCGCTCGTACGGCAGCCCGATTTCCTTCTCCAGCTTCAGCCTGGCCAGCCGGTCGCGCTTTTTCACTTCCAGATGGTATTCGCCGATCTCGAAACGCCGCGAACCGTCTTCTTCCTTGATTTGCAGACGCCGCACTTCCTGCACGATCTGTCTTTTGAGCCATTCGCCCACTTCTTCCGACAGCGCAAATTCTTTGGCCCGGTAATAGCGATCCGACTCTTTCTGCTTGCGCAGCAGGAAGAATGCCAGATCGATTCCGCGCAGTTCTTCCGATGCGGACAGGCAGCTGAGCCGGGTCAGCGGATGGTTGCGGTCATTGATTCCAAGATTCATGAACAGCCTCCTTTGCGATTTTCCAACTAACCGTCAGGCCCTTGCTTCTCCGCTCAAATCCGTTTCCCGTAATACCCCCACAGCGAGAAAAATACGATCAGCATGAACAGCAGGGTACCCAGCAGGGTGATGAACGCCGTGGTATCGAGGAAACCTGCGATGACCGTGGCGACGGCGAGTCCTACAAAAGCGATCGACGTGCCAAGCGCTGCGGCGCTGCGGATAATCGCGCTTTCCCGCTCGTCGTTTTCTTTAATATACATCTTTTTGAGCGCTTCCTCACTTTTGGAGCTTCGGATATACTGCACCAGGAAACCGATAATAATCAGCTCCAGACCGAAGAAAATCCCTTGGTGGAACCCTTTTGTAAAACTGTTCAAGACGGGCAGCTCGAAACGATAAAACATAAATCCCGCGTAGATCAGAGCGATGCCTGCGGCCAGCAGCCACAAGACGCGAATCCGAATTCGTACTTTCTTCTTGAATGTTTCCATGTTCTATTCCTCCACTTCGCTAAAATCAAACACTTCTTCGATCGTCAATCCGAAATAACGGGCGATTTTGTAAGCGAGGACCAGGGAAGCCGTGTACTTGCCCACTTCGAGCGACGTAATGGTCTGGCGGGTTACGCCGACGGCCATGCCCAGTTCCTCCTGGGAAAGTTTGCGCTGCTTGCGCAGTTCGGGAATTCGGGTTTTCAATAGACGCCTCCTTACGAATTGCAATGTTTGCTTTGCACATTAAGCATAGTATACTTTGCAATATATGTACAGTTAACTTTGCAAAAAGCCAAAAAAGAACTGCCGGAATGAGATCCGCAGCTCTTTTTTTGGTTTGGGGTCTTTTGTGGATCTATGGTCTTTCCCCTGAATTCATATCACCGCCCGGCTCAACACCGCTCCGATCCCCATAAAAACAACCCCGATGCCTATCGGAACGATCGCCAGCATCACATTCGCGGCCGTCTTCAGCTTTAAGCCCTGCGGTTCGTCCCGCGGATCATCCGCCTCTACAGCTGGATCAATCCGTTCACCAGCAGCACCAAGCCAAACAGCGCGCACAGTACGCCGCCGAACGTTTTTATTCCGCTGCGGTGCCGGTCGTATTTCTTCGGCCAGATCACGTAAATGCCGAAAGCGAGCAGCAGAATGCCCATACCCAGACTGAAAAAGTGCAGCGTTCCGGCCAAAGTTTCCGCTCCCTGCCGAACCGCTTCGTCACGTGGAGACGATTCCATGTGTAGGCCCTCCTTGATCTTGGTTTTCTTTGTAATCGCTTGGGCTGCAGCCCGTATACTCCTTGAACACTTTGGAAAAATAATGCGGATCGCCGAACCCGAGCGCTTCGGCCACGTGCTTCACTTTCACTTCCGGGTCCGAGACAAGCAGGCGGCGCGCTTCGTCGATCTTCAGCTCCATATAGCGGTGGACAAAAGTGCTGCCGGTATACCGCTTGACGAGGCGGCTGATGTACGAAGGACTGACATGAAACTGCTGCGCCGCTTCCGTGATCGACAGCTGCGCGTACAGATTCTGCCGCAGATAGCGGTCGAGCTGCCCGAACAGCTCTTCTCCGCCGCGTCTGCTCGGCTCCTGCAGCCGATCGAAACGGCGTGCGCACCAATCCTGCAGCGCCTCGGCAAAAGCTTCGCGGCTGCCTGCCGCAAACAAACCCCGAATCTCTTCGTCCCCGCATCCGGCTTCTTCCGGCTCCGCCTCCGCACGGCCCGCTTCTGCGAAACCGTCCGCCAGCAGGCGCACAAACCGCTCAAGCCCGGCAAGCCGGGACGAATCGCTTGTCCAGGAAGGCAGACTTTGGCGGAGCAGCAGCAGGAAGCGCTCTTTGCTGCGCTGCGCGATCAGCTCTGCCAGCTGCGCCTGCACCGCAAGTCTTGAAGCTTCGCCGCCCGGCGGGAGATCGCTTTCCGGATCGCCCGCTCCCGGCGGTACCAGCTGCCCGCCCAGCGTCAGCCGTTCGCGAAGCGTGCGATCCAGGCTGCCGTACACGGCCGACAGCGTCCGCAGTCCCGCCGGCTCGGAAGCCTCCAGCACCGCGGCCGGAAGCCCGGCCGCTTCCAGCGCCGCCCGGACACGGTCGGCCGACAGCTTTTTCGGCACTTCCGCAGATCCCGGCACTTCCGGCTGTTCGGATTCAAGGTCCCGCTCCGGCCGGATCGTACCCGCCAGTACCAGAAATTGTCCTTCGCGAAGCGCTGGCAGTACGATCGTCCGCTCCGCACCGCTCAATTCAAGCAGGGCTTCGGCCGCTCGTTCCACGCTCCATCGGTCTGCGAAGCTTCCCGCAAACGGCCTGCGCTGTACCAGCAGCAGTTGGTGTTCGCCGGCGATCCTGCCGGCATCCGGGGGCATATCCACCAGAAATTCCGGCGATACCGCTCCTTCGAGCAGTTTGCGGTCGCTGCGCCGCTGCTCTTCCAGCTGCAGCAGCAGGCGCCGCAGCACATCCGTCACCTGCTGCTGATCCACCGGCTTGAGCAGATAATCGAACGCCTGCAGATTCAGTGCGCGCCGCACATATTCGAAGTCGCTGTATCCGCTGATAAGCACCGTCTGCAGCCGCGGATCGAATCGTTTGGCCTGTTCGATCAGACCGAGACCGTCAAGCTTCGGCATCCGGATATCCGTCAGCAGAATATCCGCGTGGCTCTGTTGAAGCTGCCGCAGCGCATCCAGACCGTTCGAAGCCGTAGCCGTCACCTCCACCGGCAGACCGGCGGCCTGAATCAGCATCCGGATATTGCGCAGAATCGGCTTGCTGTCTTCCGCAATCAAGGCCTTGTACATGCCGTCTCCTCCTTGCCGCTAATAAAAATCTTCCGTCAGCGAAGCAATGATCTGAACCGCCGCTCCCCCGCCGTCGTCCGAATGGTTGTACATATTGAAAAACAGCCGGTTTTTGTACATCAGCTGCATCCGGCGCACCGTGTTCACGATGCCCATGCCGCCGATTCCCGTCTCGCCGTACACGGACTCCGAATCGCCGGATACGGCATGGGCCTGTTTGGGCAGTCCGTTTTCTTGATTTTCCCAGGTTTCCGTCTCCCGTATCTTCCCCAGTACCTGCCGGATCGTCTCGTCGTCGAATCCGTCGCCGTTGTCGCGGATCTCCAGCGCCCACAGCCCGTTATACAGCTTGACCCGGATCCCGATCCGCCAAGGCGCATCCGCTTCCTTGAACGCATGTTCGATACAATTCTCTACGAAAGGCTGGATCACGAGACGCGGCAGACGGATATTGTCGAACGCTTTGTCCCCGTCAATGCTCCATTCCAGATCGTCTTCGTAATTGTGGCGCAGCAGCGCAAGATAGTGACCCGCATGCTCCAGTTCCTGGGTCAAGCTGACATGCTGATACGGCGAGGACACGATATAGCGCAGACTGTCCGACAGATGTTTGCACATGTCCGAGACGACTTCGTTCTTGCCTTCCTGCGCGGCGATACTGATCAGATAAAGCGTATTATGAATAAAATGCGGCGCAATCTGGGCCTGGAGCGCCGAGTTGCGTGCTGCCGCTTCCTCGTGTACGGCCAGCTTTTCCCGCTCGATCGAGATCTGCAGCCGGTTCAGCAGACCCTGGAACGATTCGCTGAGCATCAGCAGTTCGTTGTTCGAAGACGGTGTCACCACCCGCGTATCCATATTGCTGTAATTGATCCGCAGGATCTGATTGCGCAGTTTGCGGATCGGCAGCAGAAAGTTCCGGGCGGAGAAATACATATACGCGGCCGAAAAAAGAAACAGCGACGCGATCAGCAGCATCGAGACCGTCGTCACGGAATTGACCGGTCCCAGCACCACCCGCTTCGGCGTTACGGTGTAAGTAGTCCAGCCGGTCTCGCCCGACTGCGAGAACGCGATATAATCGCCGTTCGTATCCAGGTAGACACCGCTGGATTCGCCGCCCGGCGGAATCAGCGCGGACAGATCTTCCCCGGCCTGCTCGTCGGATGCGTAGATCCGTTTCCGGTCGGCATCCAGCACGATCACATCGCTGCCCGAAGTGCCGGCCGCCGCCGAACGGCGCAGCATTTCCTGCCGAAGCTGAATCGCCATATACCCGAAGACTTTGCCGTTCTGATTCAGTATCGCCCGGACAAAAAAGACGCGGGTCGGACTCTGGCGATACAGCGCGTAACCGTTTTCATCCCAACTCGCGTAGCGGCCGCTTTCTTCGAGAAAAGGCAGGAGCGACGAGGGATTGCCCGGCGCGCCGATAAAAGTGGTCAGCAGACTGCCGCGCAGATCGTAAAGCGCCACGTCTTCGATATTCATACTCGGGCCGATCGCCTGAAACATGATCTCCCTCAATTTGCGGCTGCGCGCCAATCCTTCCACCGTCAGACGCGAGTCGCTGCCGGAAGGCATGAGCGTAAAGATCTCCTGGCTGGACAGGATCCGCTGCGACAGCTGGTTCTGCCCGTCGATATACAGATTCAGCTGATCGCCGATCTTGGCAGCATTCAAGCTCATTTCGTTCTCTGTCGTTGCCCGCAGCGGGCGGACCACAACCTGGTTGACGTACACGCCGAAGCTGCCCATCACGATCATCAGGAGCACGGCGAAAGCCAGCAGAAACTTGGTCTGGAGACTGGCCTGTCCGCCGCCGATTTTGATTTTTTGCAAAAGCACCGCGGAACCTCCCATGCCGTGTTGATGATCATACTGTACAATACAAACCCGGAAATGGACAAGGAGGTTGAGGCGCGGGACGAGACGTTTTTTCGGGCGAAGTCCCGCTGCGGCGGAATAACGGTGTGACGACCTTTATTTGGCCCGGGGGCAGCGTACGGGCTTGGGAAATCGAAGAGCTTGGAGAGAGTAGAGAAATCGCAAAGATTGAAGGGAATGAGAGACTTGAAAGATTTCAAAGGCATGAAAAGCTTGAAAAGATTAAAAGAACGAAGAGCAAGCTTGTTGGGATCAAAAGGTCGAGGATGGCTCCTCTTACACCTTTTGATCTTCGCTTGCTCTTCGTTGGGCGCCCGAAAGACTGAGGAACGGATGGTCCATCCGCTTCTTGGTCTTTCGGGCTTTGTTCAGGATATTACACCCAAAGAGTAAAGCCCAGCCATGTACCGCCGCCCTTCCGCCCTCTATAATTCATATTTGTAAGCGGATTCAGTCGTGGATCGCAAAGTCTCACTCGGCGGCAGGAAGAAGATCGATCATTTACAAGGGGGCGCTAACATGAATCAAAAAACAAAAAAAATCGCGGCGGGACTGCTCGGAGGACTGATGGCGGTATCGCTGGCGGCATGCGGCGGAGGGAATGCTTCACCTGGCGGTTCGACGGCGGCCGGAGGCAGCGGAAGCTCAAGCAGCAGCAGCGGCGGAAGCGGCACCACGATCGAACTGGCCATTTCCAAAAGCTCGCAGGATTCGGCATTCGTGCAGCAGGATCTGCTTGATGGTTTTGAGAAAGAAACGGGCATCAAAGTCAATCTCCAGCTGCTGCCGGCCGAGCAGACGGCGACGGTGCTTCAGACGAAACTCGCGGTCGACGAGACGCCGGATATCGTGCAGTACAACCTGGCCAGTGCGACCACCGATCTGAATCTGGAGCGCAATTTCGAGATTCTGGACGATCAACCCTGGGTCAGCCGCCTGGAGAACAAGGAAGTGCTGTCCGCCTACGGGCATGTCTACAGCTTCCACGTCAGCCAGGACACGGGCATGCAGGGCGTGGTGTACAACAAGGATATTTTCGAAGAACTGGGCTTGAGCGTGCCGACCGACTTCGAAGAATTCCTCGCCGTCTGCGAGAAGATCAAAGCCGCGGGCATCACGCCGGTCTTCATGCCGTACAAAGACAACTGGGCCGCCAACGTCTGGCCGGCTGCCGCTTTTGCCGACTATGCGGACAAAAATGACCCGACCCTGTTCGAAGAAATCAACTCGGGCAAGAAAAAGTGGGCCGATGTCCCGGCATTCGCGGATATTTTGCAGCAGCAGTACGAAGTGTATGAAAAAGGCTATACCAACGGCGATGTACTGAGCGACAGCTACGATATGGCCGTAGGCAAATTCCTGGGCAAAGAAGTGGCCATGATGTTCATGGGCGACTGGCTGATCCAGAATGTCGCCGAGAACGATCCGGAGATGAAGCTCGGCTTGTTCCCGATTCCCTACACGGCGGACGCCAAGCTGGGAGCGAGCCCGCTGGGCGGTCAGCTGTTTATTCCGAAAAAAGCCAAACACCTGGAAGAAGCGAAGAAGTTCCTGGACTACGTAGCCCGCAAAGACGTGGCGCAGGGTATCGTCGACAAACAAAAATACGTCTCGATCTTCAGCGACGTGACGACTCCGGAACTGCCGGAATATAAACAGGAGATCGTCGACAACTATATTACGCCGAAGAAAACGATTCTGACGGTAGACGCCCATATGCTGGTCGACCGCAGCGAGCTCTACCGGCTGCTTCAGGATCAATTCGCCGGCGGCATCGACGCCGAGGGCGTATTGACGGCTTGGGACGAGAAATTCGCCCAATTGATGAAAGACAAAGAAATCGCGGGATTCTGATCCGGAGTGTGACACGATGAAAATATCCAGAAAACTGTATTCGTATTATCTGATTCTGCCTGCCCTGCTGATCTACTGCGTCTTCTTCGTCGTTCCCGCGCTGACCGGTCTGTACTATTCGTTCACGGACTGGCGTCTCGACCGGGTCGGCATCAAGTTTATCGGATGGGCCAATTTCGAGCGCATCTTCACCGACAAGACGCTGCTGCTTGCGATCAAGAACACGCTGATCTTCGCGGTCGCGACCGTGATCGGCAAAAATTTGATCGGTCTGGCGCTTGCGATCGCGTTGAACATGCGGCTCAAGACGCGCAATATTCTACGGGCGGTCTTCTATTCCCCTTCCATTCTAAGCGTACTGGTCATCAGCATCGTCTTCACGCCCATGCTGCGCTCGGAAGGCACGATCAACCGGATTTTCGAATCGGCCGGTCTCGGCTTTTTGAGCCAGAGCTGGCTGACCGATCCGCAGATCGTCATCTGGACCGTCGCCGCCGTATCGGTCTGGCAGCACGCCGGATTCCAAATGGCGATCTACCTGGCCGGCCTGCAGTCGATTCCCAAAGACTACTACGAAGCCGCGACGATCGACGGCGCCGGCGCATGGAGAAGCTTCCGCAGTATCACGCTGCCGCTCCTCCTCCCCGCCCTCAATATCAACTTGATGCTGACGCTGATCGGCGGCCTGAAAGTCTTCTCCGAAGTGTTCGTTCTGACCGGCGGCGGTCCGGGCAACGCCTCGCAGGTTGTCGGAACCATTATCCTGCGTTCGTTCGGCGAAGGCAGTTGGGGACTCGGTACCGCGGTCAATACGCTGCTGTTTGCGGCCGTGACGATTATCGCCATTCCGCTGCTGATCTTCATGCGCCGCAAGGAGGTATCCGAATAATGAATTACACCCGCAAAATGGCCTGGCGCAATGTCCTGGTCGAAGGCTTTCTGATCCTGGCTTCGCTGATCGTCATCCTGCCGATGCTCGTCATGATCTTCGGCAGCTTCATGAACAATATCGAAGTCATGAAGTTTACGCTGCGCCTGCCGAGCGAATGGCATTTCTCCAATTATGTGACCGTGTTCCAAGAAGGCGGCCTGGCGAGAGCGTTCTGGAACGGCCTGCTGATCACCGGCGTCTCCTGCGCGGCGAATATCGTGACTTCTTCGGCCGCCGCCTTTATCCTCACACGCCGCGATACGAAATTGTCGAACTTCCTGTACATGTTTTTCTTTATGGGACTGATTGCGCCGATGTCCGTCATCACCACGATTCGCGTCGTGCAGGCTTTCGGATTCTACGGCAGCATCACAAGCGTTATCTTCATTTATGCTTCGCTCAACACCGCTTTCAGCGTCTTTTTATACAGCGGTTTTATCCGTTCGATCCCCAAAGCGCTCGACGAAGTGGCTTTTCTGGAAGGGGCGGGTACGCTAAGCGTCTTTTTCAAAATTATTACTCCGCTGATCCTGCCGGTCAACGCGACGGTCGCGATTATGGTGTTCATGTCCGTCTGGAACGATATCACGATTCCGCTGTATTTCCTGACCGACAGCTCCGACTGGACCATGCCGCTCTCCGTCTACAATTTCTACGGAAAGTTCAGCCGCGACTGGAATCTGATCTTCGCCGATCTGGTACTGACTTCCCTGCCCGTGTTCATTCTGTATCTGTTCTGCCAAAAGTATATCGTGAGCGGTCTGACGGCCGGCGCGGTAAAAGGCTGATTGAATAGGCTGACCGCCGACCCTCGCAAAAAAGGACTCCGATCGGATCATCGGGGTCCTTTTTGTACTTTATTCAAGTCGATGCATGGAGCGGTCCGAATCCGCCCAAGATCCAGGACTTGACGCCGGCGTTGAACTTGTCAGTCCGCGCGATACAGCAGCGACAGCGCGCTTTTTCCGGCCAATTCAAAATTCAGCGTACGGTCCGCCTGCCGCCCGCTCGGGGAAAGATTCGGGTCCGCGTTCGCAAGCTCCGGCAGCGACAGGGTAATCCGCCGCGTCGTCTCTGCGTCATTGAACAGAACGACGGCGATCGAGCCGTCCGTGTTCTCGAACGCAGCCGAGCGGACATCCGGCTCTGCGCAGGATGATCCGATTCGCACCGCGCCGGGACGGATAATGCTGCTGAAATGGGCCAGCGCATAATAGTCGAGCGTATACGTCAGCTCGCCGGTCGACTGATTCACCTGCACGATGCCGCGGCAGGTGCTCTGCCCGAAGCCCGGCACGGTCGGGCCGTTATGTTCGTCGAGCGCCATATTCCACAAGACGAACGATTGGCTGTTGTGGCGCAGGATCTCGATCCCGGTGCGCAGCACGTTCGAGAAAGCCTGTTCGAACGGAGGAATCCACTCGCCGCCGGATCCTTCGGTGAAATGGACTTCTTTGCCGGGCATGGCCTGCAAGACCTCGGACTGGGCCGAAGCCTCGCCGCCGTACCAATGCCAGGCGACGCCGTCCACCGAATCTCCCGCGCCTGCCAGCACTTCCAATGGATAATCCGGCCGGTCCCAGTTGTGGTCGTAGCACAAGATTTTTGTATCGATTCCCGCGCGCTTGAACGCCGGCTTGAGATGATCGCGGATAAAGACAGTCTGCACGTTGGCCGGCATCAGCATGCTCGGGTAATGCAGCGGCTCATACAGCGCTTCGTTCTGCGGTGTCACCGCGTAAATCGGCAGCCCGTGCTCCCCGTAGGCCTGAATATAACGAACGAAATAATCCGCGAATACTCGATAACAGTCCGGCTTGAGACGCCCGCCCAACATGGAGCCGCTTGTCTTCATCCAGCCCGGCGCACTCCACGGAGACGCCATCAGTTTGATGTCGGGATTCAATTCTAGCGCCCGCTTGAGCAGCGGGATGATATCGGCTTCGTCGTGCGCGACCTTGAACTTCGCAAGTTCAAGGTCGCTTGCGCCTTCCGGCAGGTCATCGTAGCTGTAGATGCTGCGGGCGTAATCCGACGCGCCCATCGGATTGCGGAGAACCGACAATCCGATGCCTTCATTCGCATCGAACAGCTTGACCATCAATTCTTCACGCTGCGCTTCGCCGAGCACTCCGTGAATCAGATAGGCGGACGAATCGGTAAACGAAGCCCCGAATCCGTCCATACGCTGACCGCGTTCCCGAATATCCAGAGCGACGTGTACCGCCCGATCCGCTGATTCTGCGCTTCCTGCCGCTTTGTCCTTAAGCAGTGCGTCTGGCGTTTCGCTATCCGATATCGCCTCCGCGCTTGTTAGCTGCTCAAGACTCAGCTCCCGGAACAGGTCGTGTTCGCCCCGCGAACGGTAAATCGTCCATTTCGTCATCTTCTTTCCTCCACTCTGAGGCTGCGGTCCGCAATCGTTATTTAAGGCCCAGCTTTTCTTTGTTCGCCGCCATTTTCCCGCTGCGGATCTTCACGATATCGGCCCAGCCGTTCTGCTCCTGGAACGCTTTGTATTCGTTTAATACCGCATCAAAAGTCGCTTCGTCTTTGGCGCGGATCAGACTGACCAGCGTCGTGTTCCATTTGGTGTTGATCGCGGTCAGACCGCGGGCCTGCGGCGTACCCTGATCCGGGTTGATATTTTCCAGAATAAAGTGCGGCACCAGTTTCCCTTTGCCCCACTCCTGCATCTGTTTAACCGATCCAGGGAAGGCATCGTCGCTCAGCGCTTTGTGTTTGTCGTGGCCGAAGAACATGAATTCGCCCATGCGGTAATCTTTTTTGTAGCGATCCGCATCGTCCGTCTGCAGCTTTTTGATCTCCGGCAGCAGTTCGACTTTGCCGTCCGCGGTTTTCTTGTACGTCTCGCCTTCGATCCCGTAGTTCATCAGCATCTGGCCTTCTTCGCTCAGCAGATACGTATAGATCTGGATCGCTTTGGCCGGATCTTTCGCTTTCTTGGTCACGTAGGTCACCATCCATCCGGTAATACCGGACTGATTGAGCGTCGGCTCACGGCCCTGCGTGCTCTGCGGTCCATCGATCGCCATATACGCTTTGTCGGGGTTGGCAGTCATGAAAATCTGGAGGTTTCCGCTCTGCTGCGGTGTTCCGTCAAGCAGCATCGCCGCATATTTGCCAACCTTTACTTTCTCTTCGAAGCCCGTGCCGTCGTCGGCAAAACTGTCATCGCTCAACCCCCCGGCGCGGTAGGCTTCGTTCAGCGTTTTGACCCAGGTGAGATAATCTTCGTCCAGATTGCGGTCGTAGAACTGGCCGTCTTCCGTCTGAAGCGGAACGCCGAGGAAGTCCTGCAGCGTATCGCCCAGCGATCCGGTGCCTTCGCCGATCGAATTGAAACCGAACGGGATCAATTCCGGGAATTTCTGCTTGATCTCTCCCATCACCTTCACAAACTGTTCAGGAGTGCCGATCTCCGGACTGCCGAGTGCTTCGTAGACGTCTTTGCGAATTACAAACGCCGTCTTGGCCGGAATCTCGCCGCTGTCGTAATCCGCCTGCGTGTTGGAATAGTTCGGGTAGCCGTAGGTCTTTCCGTCTTTGAGCTGGAACCAGTTCAGGGTATCTTGGGCTGCGACTTTGTTAAAGTACGGATCGTACTGCTCGGCCAGATCGTTCAGCGGCAGCGCCCAGGTCGCGGCTTTCTGTGCGACGGCGGAGTTGGAATCGAATACGGTGATCAGATCGGGCATGTCTCCGCCGGCGAAAAAGGTATTCAGCTTCGTATCGTCGCCGGTAATGAATTTGATATCGACGTTAAGATCTTCTTTGATTTTTTTCGTGACCAGGTCTTTGCCGAAATCCGTGTTCCACCAATCCGCGTTCACGTACCAGGTAAGAGCAGTCGATTCGGCTTTTTTGTCCGATTTCCAGGCCGGCGTCTCGGGATCCAACGCGTAGCGGCCTTCGAGCGAGATCGGCGCCGCTTCTTTGCTATCCGACCCGCCGCCGCAGCCGCTCAGCATCAGCGCCGCTGTCAGCATGCCCGCACCCAATTTCCAGCCTGTTTTTCTTAAAACGTTTTTATTTTGTCGCATCTTTTTTGCCTCCGCTTCGAAAAGGTTGGGTGTTGCACTCTTGGCTACTCTTTGACCGCGCCCAGCATCATGCCCGAGATAAAGTACCGCTGAAGCAGCGGATAAATCGCCAGAATAGGCAGTGTGGTAATGACGATCGTCGCCAGCTGCACGCCTTTGGTCGTCGTCTCGATTACCACCGAACCGCCGATATTCTGCATAGCCTGCGTTTGCGATTGGACAATGATCTCGTACAGCATCATCTGCAGCGGATACAGCGCCTGATCGGTAATGTACAGCTTGGTGGTCATGAAATCGTTCCACTGGCCCACCCCGTTGAACAAGGCGATGGTGGCCATGGCCGGCATCGACAGCGGAATAAAGAGGCTGAGGAAGACCCGCCAGTCGCCCGCTCCGTCGATCTTGGCCGATTCTTCCAGAGCATCCGGCACATTGCGGAAAAAGTTCATCAGAATCACGACATCGTAGTAGCTGAACAGCGCCGGAATAATATAGACCCAGAAGCTGTTGAGCAGGCCAAGCGACTTGATCAGCAGATACGTCGGGATCATCCCGCCGGAGAAGAACATCGTAATGACGCCCATCGCCACATACAATCTGCGTCCTCTCAGGTACTTTTTGCTCAGGCCGTAAGCGACCATGGCGCAGAAGAATACGTGCGTCGAGACGCCGACGACCGTTTTGGCTACCGAGATGAAGAACGCCTGCCAGATATTCGCATCGCGGAACACCGCACGGTAATTTTCCAGCGAGAATTCCGACGGCCAGAAGACGAACCCGCCTTTGGCGAGCGATTGCCCGGAGCTGAACGAAGAGACGATGACGTTCCAGAGCGGAACGACGATCGCTACCGTGAACAGCAGCAGCAGCGTGATGTTGACCGTATCGAACACCCGGCTGTCCAGGCCGCCTTTGATTTTGGTTGACTTTGTCAGTATGGCCATGTCCGTTTGTTTCCCTCCCTACAGCACGGATTGATTGTCGTTCAGCTTGCTTGTGATCTTGTTGGCGGTAAGCAGCAAAATCACCGAGACGATCGAGACGCCGAGTCCGACAGCCGTCGCGTACGAGAAATCGCCCTGGGCAAGGCCCATGCGGTAGACGTACGAGTTGATGACTTCCGCTTTCTCCCGGTTCTGCGAGTTCATCAGCACCAGCGTCTGGTCGAGGTTCGATCCGAACAAGCCGCTGATCGTCAGAATCAAATTCAGGCTGATAATCATCTTCATATTGGGCAGCGTGATATTCCAGATCTGGCGCAGGCGTCCCGCCCCGTCGATCTTCGCCGCTTCATAGTACGTCGGATCGATCTTGGCCATGATGGCGAGATACAAAATCGTGCCCCAGCCCGACTCTTTCCAAATATCGGACAGCGTCGCGATCCACCAGTATTTGTTCGCGTCGAGCAGAATATTCTGCGCGTTCGAGATCAGGCCGAGGTCCAGCAGCAGCTGATTGAACAGCCCGGTCGTCGAGAACCACGTAATCATCATGCCCCCGAGTACGATCCAGGACAGAAAGTGCGGCAGGTACGAGACCGTCTGCACGAACTTCTTGAGACGGCTGTGCCGGACTTCGTAGATCATGACCGCCAGCACAATCGGCAGAACGAATCCGATCGCAAGCTTCAGGAAACTGATCGCGAGCGTGTTGACGACGGAATCCCAGAAATACCGGTCGGACAAAATGATCTTGAAGTTCTCCAGTCCTACCCACGGAGCGCTGCTCGGCGTATCGATGACGGTATAACTTTTGAAAGCAATGGTCAGGCCGTAGATCGGAACGAAGCAGAATACGATCATGAACAGGATACCGGGAATGACCATCGTCTGAAGTTCCCATTGGCGGGCATAGTCGATCGCGAAGCTCTTGATTCGCTGCCGCATCGAAGGTTTGCCGCTCGACGGACGATCGGACGATGCCAGCGCGGATTTGGCCATTGGAAAAGCTCCTTTCGGCTTGTGATTAAAACGTTTTTATTTTTCTTTAAAAAAATTCGTTCTTTCTGCCTCTAATGCGAGCGGTTACATTTCTCTTCAAAAAAAGAACCGGCGGGTCTGCGGCGTGTACGTCCGCGGTCTTTCCCGTACACGCCCGGCCTACTCCGCGCGGTCGACCGGCACATGGCTGGAGCCACGGACGACCAGCTCGCCGGTCAGCGTCTGGCTCTGCCCTTCGTCCTTGCCCTGAATCAGGCGAACCAGATGATCGACGGTCAGGATCGCTTGACGGGCGATCGGATTGCGGACGGTCGTCAGAGGCGGCGAGAAATACCGGGCGATGTCCACATCGTCGAAGCCGACTACGCTGACGTCGCCGGGCACTTCGTAGCCGTGCGCCTGAAGCGCCTGGATACAGCCCATCGCACTGAGGTCGTTGCCGGCCAGAAAAGCGCTCGGCAGCTTGTTTCCGTGCATCCGGATAAAAGCTTTGATCGCATTGAACGTGCTGTCTTCCTCGAAGTATCCCTGAATGATATAATCTTCGTCGAACGCCAGACCGTACTCGCGCAGCGCGGCCAGATACCCTTCCCGGCGCTGCAGACTGTCGAACATCGTGTCCACACCGGATATGTAGGCGATGCGTTTGTGCCCCAGTCCGATCAGATATTTGGCCGCTTCATAGCCCGCCGCATAGGAATCGAACGTTACGCTGCCCATCGTCTCGTTGCCGAATTCGCGATCCAGGAAAACGGCTTTGATCCGGTCTTTTTGCATGACCTCGATGTCCTGTTCGTCGATCTTCAGCTCTTCGTAAATGATCACCCCGTCCACGCGCCGGCCGAGGATATTGCTCATAATGACCGACTTGTCCTTCGTGACGAAAACGTTCAGCCCGTAGCCGTGGCGTTCGCACTGCCTCGACATGGTCTCGATCAGCTTATAGAAATAAGGACCGGATACGCTTGTCGTGAAAAAGCCCAGCATCATCGTCTTGCCCGACTTCAGCATCTTCCCGTTCAGGTTCGGTACGTAATTGAGCCGCTCCGCGACCTGAAGCACATGCCGCTTCGTCGCCGGATTGAGGACATCCACGTCGTTGAGCGCGTTCGACACCGTGGAAATCGATACTCCGGCTTCCCTTGCAACATCCCGAATCGTAATTTTGGCCATGGTTTTGTTTCCTTTTATAAAAACGTTTTTATGTTTTTAAAAATAGCACAGGTTACTTGGAGAGGCAAGCTTAATTTGAAAAAGACAGCAAAAAAGGCTCCGCGCTGCTGCACGAAACCTTTCCTGGCGCGGCCGTTTGATCGGCAGCACACTTATGTTTGCAGAGCCTTAGCCGTTCTTGAACAGCACTTCCGCTACCAGATGCGCAGCCCGGTCCGTGCTCAGCTCGCCCATGCCGATCATCTGTTTGAGCTGGCCGGCGAAGCTGACGCCCCGATTGGACAAGATCACGAATCCGGACTGCAGGTCCCTGTTGAACGCGGCAAAGCTGCTCGCGCCGTAGGTTCCCCCATTATGCCAATGCGTGACGGTACCGTCTTTGCGCATGGAACGCATCCAGGCATAACCGATCCCGACGCCTTTGGACGGCGCGACGGAAGCCTGTTCGTTCTGGCAGGCCAGCAGCGCCGGCTCGAACCCGGCCGCCGCCGGATGCTGCCCCAGCTGCGCTTCCAGATACGTCAGCATATCGGGAACCGTCGAACGCACGGCGCCCGCGCCGGCCATCGCGGAAGTGAAATCCCAATGCGGCACCGGACGTCCGCCGGGAGCGAAGCCGGGAACCAATACGGTAGACGCCGACGCCGCGGATTTCTTGCCGCCCGATACTTTCTTCCGCGCGCCGGCTTCGGCCGAAACGGTACCCGCCGCGACGGCCTCCGGTTCGGGGCCGGCCGTGTCCAATACCGGCATGACGGTTCCGCTCATGCCGAGCGGATCGAACAATTCCCGCCGCAGCGCTTCATGCAGCGGTACGCCGGAGATCCGGCCCAGCGCCCATCCGAGCAGACCGTAGCCGTAATTCGAATATTCGTGCTTGGCCCCGCTGCGGAACTTCTCTTCCAGCACGGCCTCGAGCAGATGTTCTTCGGTATAGGCGGCGTACGGATTGCTTTTGTCTTTTTTCATCGACATCAGGACCTGGTTCTTCGCCAGCCGGGTCAAGCCCGACGTATGCGTCGCCAACTGCCGCAGCGTGGCCTGACGGGCAAAATCGCTGTTTTCCAATTCCGGAATCAGCTTGGCCAACGTATCCGCAGGTTCCCACAGTCCCTCCTGCTCTCCCTGTGCCAGACGAAAAGCAGTCATCGTCTTGGTGATCGAACCGATCTCGTACTGCGGCTCGCCTGCACCGGTATTCACGCCCGGCGTCCAATAAAACTTCTCTCCGCGCACGATCCAGCCGATGGCCGGAGCATGCTCGGGCAGAGCGGCCCAACGGGCGATTTTCTTATGGTTGTCCAGCATATCCTTTACGGCATTCATATCGAAAGCCCTCCTGTTCTCTATAGACTGCGCATGCAGAGGGCAAAAGCTGCAAGGAGTCCCGTACATCCTGCGGCTGCTTCGCCGATTTAATCTTGGTTAGCTCGTTCTTCGTCTTTGCGCTTTTGCAGAGCTGTGCCGAAAATAAGCCCAAATGCGATTCCGAGCGGCATTCCGAGCGCCACGTTATGAAGCATCAGCCCCAGCAGCATGCCAAACGACGTTCCGATCGCAAGCCCAAAGCCGATCCATTTCTTGTCGTTTGTTTTCGCCGCTTCGCCTTGCTTGTCGGATTGACGTTCTTCCCGATCATTTCGATTCATTTTCATTCTCCTTTCATGGATAAGCGAAAGGCTAGTCCCTTGTCAACACTAAAGGTAAGGTTACGCTCCCCTGAGATTTCGTACCTGAAGCGTGTACGAAGTCTCCGACGGAATTGTTATTTCAGGAAAACGTAAACCTCGGATTAAGAGTTGAAAGGGTACTAGGTCTGTACGTAAGCCGCTTCGCTCCCGCCAATCAAGAGCCGTCCATGTGCTTACCTGTTCTATCCCACTGCTGTTCCAGCTTTCCGTAAAAGAGTTCGGGCGGCGTGTCGTCCGGCAGTCCGGCCACCTGACCGTCGCCAAGTTCCACGACGATCCATGGCCCTTTTTTCGTTTTGGCAAAATCCATCGTAAAAAATCGGCTCTGTACCGACTTGATAATCTTCTCGAATTCGCCCAATCTCTCATTAAAAGCTGCGTCTTCGCCGGCTTCCCAATAGGTCGAGACGAATACCGGCTCGCCGTCAAGCACGAACACCCGGATCTCGCGCGACAGCGGCATGCCGCTCTGCGGGTGCAGGGACAACGCCTCCAGTTCTTCAAAAGCCCGGAACACCAAGCCTTCGCTGAACTCCGCGCCCTGCAGTTCCAGCAGCCGCCGCACCGTCTGCCGTACCCGGCCTTGGTCCGAAGCATCCGGGATATAACAGGCTTCCGCCCATTCGTGCTTGCGCGATTTCACGTAATCCTTGACGATGATCGGCCGGTCTTCGAACCGCCGCACGGCTTCGACGGCCCGCGATCCGGCTTCTTCGACGGCGGTTCGATCCGTCACGGGGAACCAGACCGACTCCGGCGTGACCCCTTCGATCTTCGGATACGACTCCGGCAGATAATGCGTATGCACATACTGCTGCGGCGAATTGATCAACCGCAGATTGCGGGCGAGCAGCGCCTCGTACAACCGCGTGTAGTCGCCGGGGCGCAGCATCCAGCCGCGATACAGCGCAGGGCCCGGTTCGCGGCTGTCAGGCCGGCTCAGCCGTTTCACCGCCTGCTGCGGACTACGCCGAGCAGCAGCGGGTCAAGGTCGATCAGACCGACGAGTAGACCGGCCGCCCGCGCGCAGCGATACTCGTCCGCGTAACTTTCGTCCACCTCTTTGGGATTAAGCGGCGAGGCCGCAAACAGGACCGTCAGGGTCATGATGGAGGCTCCTTTCGGGGGCTTCATTCCGGGCCGAACCGGCACCGCCGGTTTGCCTTCTATCTTTCATGGTAAAGTAACGCGGAGCGGTTTGCAATTTTGGGACAGGGCAGACTGTTTGTCCAGATGCTTGGGCGGCTGCTTTTCTTCTATAAAGTACAGACAAACATAGAGCAAAAGTGCGAACCGCAAGCTCCCATGAAATCGCCGGGAGGTTCGCACTTTTGGAGTTCCGAAGCTTTGCCGAGCTTGGGCGGATAAGGCGAACAGTCGCTTCACGTGCGGGAGCATGGATTGAACTCGAAAAATCTCCCAGAGCGTACATCAATACCACCCTTAGTACAAGCACATAAATCGAACCTAAATCAGGCAGGCGATCCTTCGCCTGCACCGAATTAAATCCACCTCGAAAAGCCACGGAACCAACCTCCCGGGCTTTTCTCTTCATCTCCTCACCATTCCCTACAGCAGCAGCAACCCTTCCGGATCATAATCCTCCTTCGCACCCACATGCTCCACTTTACGCTTCCAATTCGCTCCAAGCATTTAATACCGTAAACTGTCCGTCTGCGGATTCATTACGTCTTCAAGCTGCGTCTTGAGCTGCTTGATCTGAACCGGATCGACCAAGCATTCGAACACCGAATTCTGCACCCGCTGGCCGTAATTCTGGCAGATCTTCGAAATAGGATGCAGCCGCTTTGCTCCTTACGGAGAAGTCGTCTGCACATCGTACGTAATCAGCACCAGCATAGCGCAAGTCTCCTTTTTCCCGACTCGGCCGGACGATCGCCGTTCAGCCGGATCCTCCCGGAAAACTTCACTTCTTCTCTTTGGATCGATAGTGACCGTTAAAACCCATGCCGAATGCCATCGCATAGACGACGCTTAATCCCAGTCCCATAGCCGGGTTTTGCAGAGCCACTCCACTTGCAATGCCCAAGCCGACTCCAATCGCCATACCCGCGGCCGCCATTTCTTTGGATTTTGTCATCTTGACCGCCCTCCTTCCCTATTTTTTAGGAACTACGCAATAGGCATTCGAGGGTTTCGCAATATTTAACTACTTCCACAGAAACGGCGGATAATCCGGCAGATCTCCGCGAATATGCCGGGCCAGCAGCAGCGCCTAGGCGTAAGGCAGAAGTTCGGGCGAAATCTTTTCACCCAGAAAAGGATGTGGGATCTCTTCCTGCTTACGCTTTTGCCAGGCCCCAAACACTTCTTTGCGTGCATCGTCTTTGAGCAGTACAGCTCCATTTTCCTTGGTAGTAAAAGACTCCTTTGCACAACGCAAAAAAGGAAGGCGCCCACGGAATTTCATCCGCCGGTACCTTCCTTTCCTTTTTCCTATACAGCATCCCTGCCTAATCCCATTCCTTAAGCTGCTCTAGGCTTCCCTAAGCTTCCTCGATCTTCACCGTCATTCCCTGCAGAGCCGAGCCCGCCGAGCGGTTCAGCGTAATCGTGCGGCCCGCAAAAGCGATTTCTTCGCCGCCCTGGAAGCGGATGTTGCGTGCAACCGCGTAATGGACGACCGAGAACGTCAGCTCGAAGATCTCGTTGCCCGAGCGCTTGGAGTTCAGCAGTTCGAATTCGTCCGAGCCGAAGTCCGCCATGCCGTGCGTATAGGCCGATCCGCCGGATTCGCCGCCGTAGAGGCCGACGAATACCCAGAGATTCACGGGCAGTTCTTTTTCTTGCAGCAGCTCCGCACTCGCCAGATAATCGGCCCGGCTGACGAGCAGCGGCGCCGAATAGACGGCAAGCGCCTCCGCGTTCCCCGCGAGCAGCGCCGCCAGGGTCTGGGTCAGAAACCGGTGTCCGCTCAGCCCGTTCGCCGCGTTGCGAAGCGTGACGAGCAGCTGCGCGGCATACCCGGCAATCTCCTGCTCCGCTTCCGGCCAGAGCCGGTTGTATTTGCCGTTGCTCTCGGCTTCGCCGTCCGGCAGAGGCGCAGGGACATAGTCGGCCGTGACGGTCATGCCGCGGTAATGAATCAGCAGTTGGCCTTCATGCACGCCGCCCTCGACCTCGAGTCCCAGCGTACGCAGAAACGGCAGACATCCGTCCAAAGACGGGGGCGACGGCGTCTTCAGCAGGATATGCCGTTCCAGCGTCACCGTATCGGGCCGTTCGTCCGGTACCGTGGTCCAGTCTCCGTTTGCGCCGCTATGTTCCCGATAAGTCCGCTCCGGTCTGCTGCGTTCCGCGGCTTCCCTATTCGATTCGTTTGCCGGATCTTTTTTAAACCATTTTGCGAAAAAACTCATTGTTGTCGGCCCCTCCCTGTTTACATCAGATCGCTCATATACTGCCGGATCTGCCTGCGCCACCAGTTCCAATCGTGCTCCGAGTCATATCCCCAGAACTCGACGCGGGCAGGAATGGCTTTGTGAAACAGCACTTCGGCGAGGCGAGCCGTTTCTTCCCGCATCTCGTCTTCCCAGGCGCCCTGCCCGCAGCAGATGATGATCCGGCGTCGGCGGTACTGCTCCAGCAGATGATCGTCTTCAAGCCCCGGCAGATAATCGAGCGGCGAGTTGAAATAAACCGCACCTTCCCGGTATCCGCCGAAGAAATGATTAACCGAATACACGCCGCTCAGTGCGAGCAGCGTATCGAAAGACTCCGGATGCCGGAAAAAGAAATTCGCGCTGTAATAAGCCCCCATCGAACATCCGCTGATCAGAATCTTCTGCTCGTCTCCGCCATTGTTCTGCCGGCTCTCATGCAGGATTTCCGGAACCAGCTCCTGCATGATATACGCATCGTACTGTTCGTGGCGCGCGATCCGCTCCCCGATATTCCAGTGCGGCGAGAAGAACGTCTCTTCGTCGAGCGTATCGCACGCCCAGACCTGAAGTTTGCCCGCATCGATCCACGGCGCCAATTCTTCGATCATGCCGGCATCTTCATATTGATAAAAGCGTCCGAGTGATGTCGGAAAAACCAGCATCGGTTTGCCCCGGTCGCCGTAGACTTTGACTTCCATCTCGCGGCCGAGGGCCGGACTGTACTGCTTTCGATAATGCACCGTAACCATGCTGCGTCCCGTCCTCTCCGGTTGCCTGGAAACGAATCGTTCGGCCCAAGCGGCAGCGCCGGACCGAAGGTTCGTTTTTTGCTTATTTTTTTACCACTCCGCCTGAATGTAATCCGCAATCTCCCGTACGCGATCCAGCGAATCCCCGCGGAACTGGTACGCGCGGTTGCCGCTGGCCCGGCTGAAAATCTCGTCGATCGCATCGTAGCGCACCAGCGCACCGCCCAGTTCGCTCTGAATCTCTTCGTGGCCGCGGCGATAATGCTTGCGGTCTTTTCGGCTTGCGTATCCCGTGTAATAGTGACCCGACGGCGCTTCGCCGCTTCCTCCGTGGACGACCATCCGGGCCCACAGCGTATAAATATCCACTTCGTACGAATAGTTGATCGAGTCCGTCATCCAGGCACCCGGAGGACGCATATTCACTTCGAGCGCGATCAGCCGTCCGTCTTTGTTCGACTTGAACAGCTCGATATGGAAGAAACGCTCCCGAATACCGAAAGCCTCCAGAATGCTGCGGCCCGCCTGCTCCACTTCCGCATCGACATCCTTTAGGCAGAAATAGCGCAGATGGTCGTCGTCGCTCACGACTTTCATGATACTCTGCTCGAAACGGTGGCTGGCCTGGAAACGCACAATGCCGTCCCGGTCGATCAGACCGTCGTAGGTAAGAATGATGCCGTCGATAAATTCTTCCATAATAAACTCGGTATCCGCAGGCGAAGTATGGAAAAAGTAATCCAGTTCGTCCTGATTGCTCAGTTTGTACGTGTGACTCGCTCCTGATCCCAGATCGGGCTTGACGACGACCGGGAAACCGTTCTCCGCCGTAAAGGCCGCCGCGCTTTCCCGATTCGGATTCTTGAGGAACCGAACCGTTTCCACGCCGCTTTTGCGGAAAAAGTCTTTCATTTTCGATTTGTGCTTGAGGTTGTCTATGAAATCCGCTTTCGTACCCTCGATATTGAAATCGGTGCGCATCCGCGCATCGCTCTCCAGCCAGTATTCGTTCAGGGATTCGAAGCGATCGATTCTGCCGTATTTGTGGGTGAAATACCCCGTCGCACGCAGCGTCTCGTCTTCGCTTTCCATATTGTCGACGCGGTAATATTCCGTCAGCGCCGCCCGGAGCCGGGGATCAAGGCTGTCGTACGGGGCGTCGCCGATGCCCAGCACCGTCGCGCCTTCCTCATGCAGCCGAATCGCGAACTCGCCGCTGCTGGCAGGGAAATGGGGAGAGAAGAAAACAAAGTTCATAGCCGGACCGCCTCCATCGCAAGATTGTACCTAATTTATCAGTCTGCAGGTGTTTCGTCAATTTACCGATCACTTTCGTGTATGTAAAAACGCCGCCGGCAGAAGCCCGGCGGCGAATTCGTCGGCCCGAGAGCCGACCTGGAACAGGGGATACACGAACACGTCGGCCCTGCGGCCTCCGCATCCGATCGAGCCCGCCCTACAACCTTTTCTCCAACCGCATATTCGTTTTGATACTCGAAGCGTGCGGAGCGAACTTGCGGTCGGCCAGACGAAGCATGGCCGGATTCTCACTCGAGACGCTGAGCATCTGGTACGCAAAGCGTTCAAACAGCCGGTGCCGACGAGCGATTTCCAGAAACAGCGCTATTCCGCTCGCGTGAATCCGATATTCCGGGCACACATACATGCTGCGCAGCAGAAGCAGATTGGAAGCGAGCTGCTGGATACCGATCCAACCCGCGATCCGGCCGTCGATCTTCATCAGCATGCTGAATTCCGGATGCAGCAGCCGCTCTTCCTGCAGCGGATTCAGATCGGACTGCAGATTTGCCGAGATGGCGGACAGTTCGGCCCGCTCGGCTTCCGTCGCGTCGAGCAGCGGCCGCAGTTCCGCGGAGACCGGCAGCGAAAGCCGCTTCTTCCCCGCTTCTTCCCTAAGGCTTGCAGAACGCAGCGTATAGGTCCGGTATAACAATTTCTCGGATTCGTAGCCTCGTTTATGCAGAAACTCCAGTTCCGGAGCGGGCTTGCCCTGCCGCAGCGTCAGCGTGACCCGGCTGATCCGGCAGCCCGATTCGAGGATTTGTCGTTCGGCTTCTTCAAGCAGAAGACTTCCGACACCCAGGTGGCGAAACAGCTCCTGGGTATGCAGCACACTGATACTGCCCGTACCGGAACGGGGATGCGCGATCACCAGAGCCGTTCCGGCGAATAGACCGTCGACTTCGGCCTCGATTCCGATTGCGCCGGGCGGCAGCGGGTCTCTCAAAGAAGGCAGATAGGTTTGGAATCTTTTGGCTTCGGCAGGAAGCTTGTTGATGATAATCATGATGAACTCCTTCCGTTTGTTCAACGGCTCGCGGCCGGCAGTGATAACGGGAACAGCAAAGTGATCCGGATAACCGGCTGACGGGATTTGTTATTCGGCCGTTTCGGTCGGGACTGCTTCACCCGAAGGCGATTCGCTCGATGTTTCGGAAGCCGATCCGCTTTCCTGTGCAGCGCCGCTCTGCGGCCCTGCAGGCGAAGAAGGCGGCAGCGGATTCGGGAGCAGGGCAGGCGGAATATTCATATTGCTTTTGCTGAGATGATTGGCCGTTTGATTTTCCAAATCTTTAATGCGAACCTCTAGTTGTTTTTGGTAGATCTTTCAAGGTTCTGTTTGGGAAAGCTGAAGCAGGTCCTCGCTTGCCTTGATCGTACCCTGCAAGTTTTCACGACTTTGTGGGATCCCTTCGTGATCAATAAGCGCAGATTGGGCTTTCGCAAGAGCGTCTTTCAGCGGTTCATAATCCCATGCAATAATCTGCTCTTCCAGATCCAGTTTCAACTCATTAAGTTCATTTAATAACATGTATTCCGTATCGGGATCGATCAGGGCCGGATCCGGATTGCGGACTTTCAGATCGGCCAAACCGTTCCAGAACGTATCGTAAGCGCCCTGCGAAATCTGTCTCGGAGCGGTTCCGGCTTGGTATACGGCATACACGGCGGCAGAATCCAGAGCGCGTGTAATTCGCGTATGGTTTTTGGAATCGCGCAGCGCTTGAGTCGCCGAGACCAGGGTGCTTGCAGCCTCATTGGCCGCGCTCTGCGTCGCGTCGGCGTCGTCCAATAGCGCCTGCGAGCGGATCAGCACTTCTTTGAACTCCGATTGAATTTTCTCCGGATAGGACTGGCCTACGAGGTCTCCGACCGGCAGTTCTTCCAGCGCCAGCTCGGCATCGGCCAGGGCTTGTCTCAATCCGGCCAGATCGACCGGCTCGGCAGGCGGATTGACTACAGGAGGAGTCACAACCGGAGGAGTTGCTACAGGCGGGACCACTACCGCAGGAGCCGTATAGACCGTTTCGGTGACCGGAATCGAAACGGAAGGTAAGGCAGCAGGGAATGGAGCGTTATTCCACAAGGAAATCTGATTTCTGATCACGCCGAAATTCGTAATGAACGACATCGGATTGAGTGTCGATGTGACCAACAGATTGTTGATGGAAGCGAGGCGGCCCAGCGTCAAGCGCAGACGACCATCGGTCTGCATCATGATGACCGGCGCATTAAGATTAAAAAATCCTACGCCCGGTTCGAGCGTAAGCTTGGGAATACGCACGCTCGAATCGCCTTCAAGCAAGGCCGATTTTTGCACGGACATCTCTTTGAGTTTCGAAGACTCGAGCAGTTCCACACGTACCTGCTCTTTATTCAGAACCATGCTTTCGAGCTGCGCCGCACGGAACACGACCGTATGATCGTCGCCGCCCAGCACATGCGTGGTGCCTTTGACGATCAGACCCGTGCTCGAAAAGTCGTGCTGTACGGACGCCGCGATCGTCAGATCGCCGCCGATCTCCAGCGCATTCAGCGTGACAAAATCGCCGCTTACCGTTACCGCACCCGAAATTTTGGCGCCTCCGCCGTTCAGGGCGATATTGCCGCCGAATTCCGGCTGTCCCTGGGCCGCTGCGGTTCCCGCGGATTTGAGATCCAGAGTCCGGACGGCCGTCACCGTTCCGTTCGCGACCGTCAGATTGACTTTGGCTCCGGCCAGCGCAGGCGCATTGGCAGCCGTAAACAGCCCTGCCAGATCTTGCGAAACCCGGTACGCCACCCCGCCGATCTTCACGGTTCCGTCTTGAACCGCTTCAATCGCCTGCAGCTGCAAATTCGAAGCGGCCAGCACCGCCGAGGCGGCTTCTCCGCGCAGGACCTTGCGGCCCGGCTCGATTCCCTGCGTATATCCTCCGAGCAGTCCCGCTTTGGCGGACTGCTTGAGTGCCGCTTGGGCCCAGACGCTTGCCGAAGCGAGTTCCGCATCGGGCAGACCGGCTGCGCCGTTTTCGATCGGCGAATTCGTCAGATCCAGCGCTTTCGCCAGTACGACGGCCATCTGTTCCTGCGTAACGGGCGCATTCGGCAGGAAAGCGCTGCCGCTTCCCTGCATCCAGCCTTTGGCGCGCAGCGCTTCGGCCGCAGGGGAAGCCCACGAAGAGGTCTTGAGATCCTTATAGGAAGAATCGGAAGCGGCTTGAACCGAGAAGGGGAAGGCGAGCGCGCTGACGGCAATAGCCGAAGCGGCGGCGCCTTTGGCGGAGAAGAATTTCGCGGATGCTTTTGTCATGGAGGGCTCCTTATTGCGTGCCTGTTGGCAGGTAGCGGCGTCTACTGTTGGTTACTTAATGATAGTTTAAATTTTGATAAAAGCAATAGAAATTCCTTTAATTCGACAAATTCCGTAATTCTCTTTACCTCCGTATTTAATCGAAACGTTTATATCGTTTTGCGGCCGGAAACGGATTCCAGTCCTTTCGCGCCTGCTGGGCACCGAGGAGATCCGCACGCTTGTCCAAACCAAACGGAAACGAGTTAGAATCCGGCAATAAAGAGTCGGTCAAAGCAGTCGGCACCGGCTATCGGGAGCTATTAGCGTAGAAATGGAACGTAAATTTACGTCTCCTGCCAAACCGGGCCGCAAAACCTGAATTTACCGTTTGCCCGCACCCCACATCTGGGATACGATTCATACAGACTCTTCCGGCGATTGGCCCAAGCCGCAGCCTGACTCCGATACAGCCGATCCGCCGGATACGAAAAGGAGACCGTTACCATGTCCAACCTGTACTACGATTCCGCTTATACCCGCGAATGGACAACCCGGATCGCGGAAATCGTCTCGCGCGAAGACACCCTGTATATTCGACTGGACGAGACGGCCTTCTATCCGGAAGGCGGCGGTCAGCCGGGCGATACGGGGACGATCGGGGAAGCCCGCGTATTCGATACGATCGCCGAGAACGGCCGCATCCTCCACCTTGTCGACAAACAGCCCGGCGCCGCGGGAGACGAAATCTTCTGCCGGCTCGATTGGGAGCGCCGGTTCGACCATATGCAGCAGCACACCGGCCAGCACCTGCTCTCGGCCGTGTGTCTGGATCTGCTCGGGGCTCCCACCCTCAGCTTCCATCTGGGTCGGGACTACGCCACGATCGATGTCGACAAGGCGGAATGGACCGACGCCGAACTGGAACGACTGGAACAGGAAGTCAACAAGCGGATCCAGCGCAATCTGGCGGTCAACGGTTATTTCGTCGAACCGGAAGAAGCCGCCCGGCTGCCGCTGGTCAAAGCGCCTTCGGTCGAAGGCCGGGTGAGGATCGTGGAGATCGAGGGAATCGAATACAATGCCTGCGGCGGCACCCACGTTCGGACCACCGGCGAATTGGGACTGCTCAAGCTGCTGCGGGCCGAGAAGCAGAAAGGCACTCTGCGCCTGACTTTCAAAGTCGGACTGCGCGCGCTTGCCGAGTTTGCCGCCCAGCACCGGATTCTGGGCACACTGTCCGCCAAGCTGAGCACGCCGAAGGAAGAACTGCCCGAACGGCTGGAGAAGCTGAGCGCGGAAGATCGGCGCAAGCAGTCCGAGCTGAATGAGCTGCGCGCGCGGCTCGACCGCTACGCTGCGCGGGAAATGCTGGAAGAATCCGAATCCCGCGGAGGTGCCGCAGCGAAGCTGTTCGAAGATCGGACGTTAAAAGAAGTGCGGCAGCTCGCCGCCCTGCTGACTGCCCAGACGCCGCGCCCGGTTCTGCTCGGTTCACGGCCGGAGTGCAAATTGATACTGGCCCGCAGCGGCGAAGCGGGAATTTCGTGCGGCGCTTTATTCAAGGAAATGCTGCCTGCTTTCGGCGGACGGGGCGGCGGCAGCGAGACATCCGCCCAGGCGGCTTTCGGCTCGGAAGACGAACTGATCGCTTTCTACGACAAGCTTGTGCAGCATCTATCCGGCGGTCAAACCGGTTAGAACGGAAGCGGGTCAACCTCACGGCCTACCCTAAGCGGACGGCCGGGCATCCGCCCGGTCGTTTTTCCGTATTTTCCCTTGCCCGTTTGCTGTTCGGCACGCTATGATAGAGAATGATTCTCAATGATTGGCGGTACGGCAGTTTTTCCGACTTGTTCCGGCCGGCTTTACAAGGTGTACATTAATAGAGAAAAGAGGGATTGGCATCAACATATCGAAACGTTTCTTCGCTTTTTACAAACCTTACAAAGGACTGTTTCTGCTCGATTTTTGCTGTGCGGTATTTGCCGGTCTGCTCGAACTGACCTTTCCTCTTGCGGTCAACGTCTTTATCGACGATCTGCTGCCGGGACAGAATTGGAGTTTGATTCTGATCGCCTCCTTCGCGCTGCTCGGCATCTACGCGCTTAATACGGGGATGCAGTATATCGTGACCTATTGGGGGCATATGCTCGGGATCAATATCGAAACCGATATGCGCAAGAACCTGTTCGCCAAACTGCAGAAGCTGTCGTTCCGTTTCTACGACAACCATAAGACCGGCCACCTGATCGGGCGGGTGACGAACGATCTGAACGATATCGGGGAACTGGCCCACCACGGACCCGAAGATGTGTTTATCGCCATTATGACCCTGATCGGTTCATTCGCGCTGATGTACAATATCAGTCCGGAACTTGCGGTCATCACCTTTGTCGTGATTCCGTTCATGGCCTGGATGATTATCTTCTTCGGCCGCCGCATGACCCGTACCTACAGCCGTCTGTTCGGCAACGTAGGCAACTTCAACGCCCGGATCGAAGACAATATCGGCGGGATCCGCGTCGTTCAATCGTTCGCCAACGAACAGCATGAACGCGACCTGTTCGAAGTCGAGAACCAGGCTTTCCGCCAGACGAAGCTGCTCGCCTACAAGACGATGGCCGGCAGCATGTCGGTCAACTACATGATGATGCGTCTGATCAGCGTGCTCGTTCTGATCTTCGGCGCGCTGTATTTTATCCGGGGCGAGATTCAGATCGGCGAATTCGTCGCTTTTCAACTGCTTGCGAACGTCTTCTTCCGTCCGATCGAGAAGATCAACGCGGTGATCGAGAGTTATCCCAAAGGCATCGCCGGCTTCCGCCGCTATTTGGAAATCATGGACACCGATCCCGATATCCAGGATGCGCCGGATGCCAAGCCGATCGATTCGCTCAGCGGCGAAATCCGTTTCGATAACGTCACGTTCGGCTATGAGAAAGAACGTCCGATTCTGGACGGCATCAGCCTCTCGGTGCATCCGGGCGAAACGGTCGCTTTCGTCGGCCCGTCGGGCGCGGGCAAGACGACCATCTGCAGCCTGCTGCCGCGCTTCTACGAAGTGGACTCGGGCAGCATTACCGTGGACGGGATGGATATCCGCGGTCTGACGCTGGAGTCGCTGCGCAAACAGATCGGGATCGTGCAGCAGGATGTCTTCTTGTTCTCGGGCACGATCCGGGAGAATATCGCTTACGGCAAACTGGATGCCACGATCGAAGAAATCTGGGAAGCCGCCGATCGCGCGCATATGGCCGACGTAATCCGGGACATGCCGGAAGGGATGGATACCGTGATCGGAGAGCGCGGCGTGAAGCTGTCGGGCGGCCAGAAACAGCGGATGGCGATTGCGCGCATGTTCCTGAAAAACCCGCCGATTCTGATCCTGGACGAAGCGACTTCCGCACTCGATACCGAAACCGAGCTGGCGATCCAAAAATCGCTGGCCGAACTTGCGGTCGGACGAACCACGCTCGTTATCGCCCACCGTCTGGCGACCATCAAAAATGCCGACCGGATCATCGTCGTGAACAAAGACGGGATCGCGGAACAAGGCAAACATACGGAACTTGTCGAAGCGGGCGGAATTTACAGCCGTTTGCACCAAGCACAGTTTGGCAGCTGACCTATTGAGGGTAATGGAAAGAAGAAAGTCAATGGCTGCAGCCGACGAGGAGACGTGATGACCGATGGATGAGATGAAGAAAAAACGTGCGGCCCGGATTGTGGCAGGCACACTGGCAGGAGCCGGGGCCGCCTGGTTTCTGACCTCCCGCCTGGGTGCCGGTACCCGGCAGAAGATCCGGGATATCGCGCTGCAAACCAAAGAGCTCGGTATGGAGTTGGGACATGAAACGGCGGAGAAAACGCGCGATCTGATTTCGCTCAGCCGGGAAGTTTCCAGCGACGACGATTGGAAAGAAGCGATCGAGACGCAGGAACTCGATTCGGAGTCCAAAGCTTCGGAGGCTTCGAACCCGGGGCCGGCTCCCTTATCGGACAAGGAAGCGGCCGCCTCCGCCATCATCCCGTTTCCGCAGAAACTGCCGGATCTTCGTTGATTCGGCAGAAGCCGAGGTCCGACCTGTACCGAAGGACGCGTCCTGAGCCGGGCGCGCCTTTTTTTTGCGACAACTGCCGGCTGGCTCTGTTCAGAAACCCGAGTCTGGGTAATAGTAAAGAAGAACCTTATAGACAGGAGGCCTACATATGTCGAATCAAACCCTGAAATTCATTGCCGGGCTGGCAGCCGGAGCCGCCGCAGGCGGAGCTGTCGCCCTGCTGCTCGCGCCGCAGCGGGGAAGCGAAACCCGCCTTCTCCTCGCCGACACGGCGGTAGACCTGAAAGACAAAGGCCTTGTTCTCAAGGACCGAGGCGTTGCCGCTGCTGTCGATCTCAAAGACAAAAGCGTGGAAACGGCGCTCGATCTGAAAGACAAAAGCGTCTCCGCAGCGATCGATCTCAAAGACAAGAGCGTCACCGCGGCTTCCGCAATTCGCGACAAGAGCCAGAATTCGTTCTTCGCCGCCAAAGACAAAAGCCAAAGCGCGATCGCCGCACTGCGCGTCAAAGGACAAATCGCGGCCGAAAAAGGCCGCGAACTGGTCGAGTTCGGCAAGGAAGTCGGCGAAGTCGCCATGGAATGGAAAGTCGAGATCGAAGCGGCTGTCCGCGACCTCAAAGTGGAACTGGAACGTTTCCAGCGCGAACAGGAGAACGACACGCAGCTTCAGGACGATATCAACAAGCTGAAGAAACAAACCGAAGAAACGGCCGCCGTTATGCAAAAAGCACAGCAGCGGATCGCCAACGCAGGCAGCTGATCGCTGCTTCAAGGCAAAAGCCTCTTCCCGGAACTTCCGGAAAGAGGCTTTTTGCCGTGCTGCCTGCTCTTTTTTTCTGATCGTCCGCTTAAGATCGTCCGCTTAAGCAAGCGGGAACGTCTTGCGCCGGCTCAGCTCTCTTCCGAGGTCCGGACGACCGGCCCTTGGTCCGAACGTTTCGCCAGCCGCTTCACGAACGACAGCACGTAACGAAAATCGTCGCGTTCAAATACCGACAGCACCGCCATATAAAACGGAACGACGAGAATGCCCAACAAGGCGGCCCATCCGAAAAATCCGGCATAAGAGCCGATCGGCAGCTCGAACACTTCGCCCAGCGCCACCGCCGCGGCAAACAGCACTCCGCAGACCCCCCACTTCCTCAGCGTCACCCACGGGTTGCGCTGCAGCAGACGGAGATTGGCATACAGGATCATATCGATCGAGCGGTAGAGCAGCGCCGCGATCGTACCGAGCAGTACGCCGTAGAGCCCCAGCCAAAAGACAAGACCCAACGATACGGCCAAATTGATCGCGGACTCCAAAATGGAGCGCGTCTGTGTGCTGCGAAAATGCCCGGCGATATCGATGACGTTATCCGCGGGAGCCCGCGCATTCATCAGCAGTTTCGATACGGCGAACAGCAGCGGCAGATAGATATCGATATAGTCCGCATCCGTTACGCCGGCCGTATACAGCTTCATAAAAGGCAGTACGAGCAGATAGGCCAGCGTAACGACGGCGAATACCAATCCGATGAAATAGGTTTCGTACGCATTGTACAGCCGGTTGAATTTTTCCCGGTGCTGAAAAAAGCTCTGCCCGAGCGCGAATTTGATACTTCCGCCGAATGTCTGCACCAGACTGTCCACCACGTTGAAGATCATATTGTACAGCACATAGACACTGACGACTTTGAGATTCGCGAACAGCGTCAAAATCAAAACGTCTGTGTTGCGGAAAATGAGATAAGACAGCTCGTGGACCATTACCGAGTTCTTCTGGCTGATCGCCGGATAATCCGGTTGGACATTCAGCTTCAGCCAGCGGTAATGGCGCCGGATATAAATCTGATAGACCGCGATCTGCAGCAGCACGACCACAAAATAAGACAGCTGGACGGTCACGATACTGAAACCTTGAAGCAGCAGCACGATCCGCACCAGACTGCTGACGATTCCGCCGATCGTCAGCATCGACGATTCGATATAACTTTTGCCTTCGGCCAGCAGCAGCACCTTGAACTTGCCCTGGAAATAATAATTGACCGCTCCGCCCATCCCCGTGAATACGATAACCGCAAATACCGTCGGTGCGGAGTATCCGCTCTCGACCAGCATGGGGTAGACGGCGGCCAATACGAGCACGGCCGCAAAATAATAAATGCCCGTCTTTTTGTAATAGGCGGAGGTAGCGGCCAGAATGGAATTGATCCGCCCGCGGTCTCCGTCCGCTACCGGTTTGTACAGGGCCTGCAGCGAAGCCGCGCCGACTCCCGCTTCCAGCAGCGCCAGATAACCGATGATCTGGGAAATGGAATTGACGAGACCGTTCGTCTCCGAACCGTAGCCCACCATGATCAACCGCGGAATAAAGAAAGCCAGCCCGATGGTAATCACCTGGCTGAGCAGGCCCGTCAGCGCGTTAAGCAGCGTACGCTTGAGCTTCAACGCGGTCCCTCCCCCGCTGCGCCGGACGGGGTCGAAATCGGCTCGCCGGCAGAGCGTTCAGTCCGTCCGCGCAGGGCGGCGGAGCGTTTCGTACGGAGCAGCAGCGCATAGGCCGCCGGAGAAGCCGCAAATAAACGCAGCGACCTCGGCAGCGGCGTCCCCTGCGCCCGGCAGGTACGGATACGTTCTTTCATCCGTCCGTGGAGGCCCGGATAATGCGTCTCGATATCGCGCATCAGAGACGATATTCGGCCGTTTCCTCCTTCAAGGCAGGTCCGGATCGTATACAGATAATCTTCCAGCAGATAAGGCCCTTCCAGCACCGCCGCGATCCGATCGAGTTCGGGATGATTCCGTGTCCGCAGCTCGAGCGCGGTCCGCGCAAAAGCATCGGCAAAGTCGAACTTGCGCACATTGTATGTATACGTCACCGACGAGCCGCGCTGCACATAATACAGCAGAGACTCGTCGATGAACCGGACGTCTTCCGCCCGGCAGAGCGCTTTATAAATGAATTCCTGATCTTCCCCGTTCACGCAGCCCGGCTCGTATCCCAGAGCGGCCTCGGTCAGCAGCTCCCGCCGATAAGCGATTCCCGCCGTATGGATCCGCAGATTGCGGTCGAAAAAGATTCGCTTCAGCACGTCGGGGCCGTTCAGCCGCTTAGGCAGCGGAGGCTTACCCTGGAAAAAGTCCGCCTGCACGCTTCCGTCTTCCGCCACCTCGACAAAACGCCAAACCACCGCATCGGGAGGTCTCTCCCCGCTGCCGGAGAACCCTGTCGCTTCCACGATCTTCTCGGCCAGACGTTCGTCGACATAATCGTCTCCGTCGAGAAACAGGACGTAATCGCCCCGGGCTTCGGCGAGTCCCGCATTGCGTGCCCGGCTTACGCCGCCGTTGCCCGTACGGATCAGCCGGGCCGCAGGCAGCCCGGCAAAATGCCGCTCCGCCGCTTCCCCGCTTCCGTCGGTCGACCCGTCGTCGATAACCAGAACTTCGAAATCCGCAGCGGTCTGGCGCTGCAGGCTGCCAAGCGTCGTTCCAATATATTGTTCCACTTGATAAGCCGGGATTACGATGCTCAGATTCATAAAGTTCTCATCCTTTTTCGCGGATTTTCTCCAATTTCACCTTTTACATTCGATTTTCAAAAAAATGAAACCTGAACCGACGCTGCTTTTTTGAATCGGCCTGCGCTTCGCACTTTGCGAAGCGTCCGCGAAACGCCGGACAACGTACGCAGCAGAAAGATTGCCGAGGTATATCGCCGCCGGGCGCACAGGTTCGCAAACAAACGCATCGGCCGCCACACTTCGGGGTCCCGGGAAGCCGTTCTCATCTGGTCGTGGAAACCCGGATGCAGACTGGCTTGGAGCAGTCCGCTTCTCGCTTCGTTCAGACTGATCCGGAACTCCACATCATGCACGCAGCTGTTCTGGACACGCTCGAAGAACAGACGGTTCAAGATCCGGAGATAGACTTCCCGGTTGTCGTAATCGGCATAGAAATCCGCAAAACGGTCTACCAGATACAGCTCCCGCTTGAGATAATCCGGTTTCCAACTGCTCGTCAAAGAATCGGGACGCTGAAAATAGTGGTAAAAAGCGCCCGGCACCGAAGCGAACACCGACGCATGGCGCAGGAAGCACAAGTTGAAAAGCACATCCTCGCTGAATACGCGCCGGTTCGATTCGAAGCGCAGCCTATACTCTTCGACAAGGCTTCTTCGGTAAATCTTGTTCCATACGACTACCGCATACTTCTTGCTGTTCCACAGCCGATCGAGCCCATATACTTCGATATCGATTCGTTCGGCTTCAAGCTTAAGTACGTTCGATACCGAATCGCGTTCGTACGCCAGCGTATAGTCGCATGCGCAAATGTCCGCATGGGTACGTACCGCTTCCGCGTACATCGCTGCAAACATCTCCGGGTCTACCCAATCGTCCGAGTCGACAAAAGCGAGGTACTCGCCTTTCGCCTCGCCGATTCCCGTATTTCTTGCGCCGCTCAACCCTTGATTGGATTGATCGATCACCCGAATGCGGTCATCCTGCTCGGCATGCGCACGCGCGATCTCCCGTGACGAATCCGTCGAACCGTCGTTAACCACCACGATCTCAATGTCTTTTAACGTCTGCGATGTCAGGCTGCTTAGACATCTGTCCAAAAAATTCTCCACGTTAAATACGGGGACGATGATGCTGATAAGCGGTCTCACCCTCCTGAAGCCTCCCTTTTCAATCCCTGAACTGAATCTGTCTAGGCTTTTCTCTGTACAGTATGGATGCTTGTCGAACTTCGCTTCGGCACGGATCCGTGCAGCGTATGTTGGGGATTGGATACAAAAAAAAGAATATGTACAAGTTTAAGATCCGGCCATGAGGCTTATATAACCCGCCGCCGCAAAAATTGAATCAGCCTTTTACTTGACCGGATTCGACTTTTGGGAAAGCGAATACGACAAAAAGACCCGTCCTGCCGGCTTGCGGCCGGAAAGACGGATCGGGTGCTGCGGGTTGCCCTAATTACTTCCGAGAAAGCTTGCAGAGCCGGAGTTAAGCGGCTTTGCGGGCCGTGATTTCTGCACGCTGGGCCAGCGTTTTTTTCCAGAGGCCGAGAATCAGACCGGAGATCACCGAACCGATGACGACCGTCAGCAGGAACAAGAAAGCGTGGTTCGCAAGTGCCGCTACGAAGATGCCGCCGTGCGGAGCCGGAACGTTGATCGCCCACCACTGCGTCAGGCCGCCCGCGATCGCGGAACCGATGATGCAGGAAGTCAGGACGCGCAGCGGATCGGCTGCCGCGAACGGAATCGCGCCTTCCGTAATGAAGCTTGCGCCGAGCACGTAATTCGTCAGGCCGGATTTGCGCTCTTCTTCCGTGAACTTATTCTTGAAGAACGTCGTTGCCAAAGCAATCGCCAGCGGAGGAACCATGCCGCCGGCCATAACAGCCGCCATCCAGGCGCCGTCGCCCGTCGAAGTGAAGATACCGATCGCAAACGTGTAAGCGGCTTTGTTGAACGGTCCGCCCATATCGATGGACATCATGCCGCCAAGGATCAGGCCGAGCAGGATTGCGTTGCCTGTGCCGAGATTCTCCAGCACGTTGGTAATCCAGGTGTTCAGACCGCCGAAGACCGGATCGATGATGTAGTACATGACCAGACCGACTGCGAGCAGGCCGAGAACCGGATAGATCAGAATCGGTTTGAGGCCGTCGAGACTCTTAGGCAGACCTCTAAACGCTTTGCGCAGGCCGATAACGATGTAACCGGCCAAGAAACCGGCAGCCAGACCGCCGAGGAAGCCGGCGCCGGACGTGGAAGCCATATAGCCCGCAACGACGCCGGGCATAAGAGCCGGACGGTCGCCGATGCTCATTGCGATAAAGCCCGCAAGAATCGGAATCAGGAAATGGAACGCGCTCTCTCCGCCGATATTCATCAGCAGTTTGAAGATCGGGTTCTCCGCTCCGCCGCCGCCGTACTGCTCGAACAGGAACGAGATCGCGATCAGGATACCGCCGCCGACAACGAACGGCAGCATATGCGAGATCCCGTTCATCAGGTCTTTGTAGATTTTGCCGCCTACGCTGACTTTGTCGCCCGAGCTCGAACCGCCTGCCGCTCCGCCTTCGTGGCGGTAGATCGGCGCGTCGCCGGTTACGGCTTTGCGGATCAGCTCTTCGGGCTTGCGGATACCGTCGCTGACTTTGCGCTGAAGTACCGGTTTGCCGTCGAAACGGGCCATCTCCACGTTTTTGTCCGCCGCGATGATGACGCCATTCGCCCGGGCGATTTCGGCTGCCGTCAGCTGGTTGCCGACGCCTTCGGATCCGTTCGTTTCTACCCGGATGTTGATTCCGAGTTCTTTGGCTTTCTTCTTCAGGGCGTCTTCCGCCATGAACGTATGCGCGATGCCGGTCGGACAAGCGGTAACTGCCACGACAAACTGATCGGAGTTCGGGTTGCCGACGATCACGTCGGCCATGCCGGAAGCGCTGCCGCCTGTCGAAGAATCGGCTTGTCTGGCGGATTCCGCTCTCTTGGCCTGCTCGGCCGCTTCCGAAGCTTCGGACTGCGACTGTGCCGCGTTGAAGAGCGCAGTCACTTCTCCCGGAGTCTTCACTTCCCGGAGCCGGTTCAGGAAGTCCGCGTCCAGCAGCATGCGGGACAATACTTTGAGCGCCTGCAGATGCAGGTTCGATTCGCCTTCCGGCACGGCGATCATGAAGAAGAAGTAGGCCGGCTGTTCGTCGAGCGATTCGTATTCGACGCCCCGGGTGCTTTTGCCGAACACGATGGTCGGCTGGTTGACCGCGCTTGTCTTGGCGTGCGGCATGGCGATGCCTTCGCCGATTCCTGTGCTGGACTGCGCTTCGCGGGCCAGAATGGCCTGTTTGAACGCGGATGCGTCATTGATTCGGCCGCTTGCGTTCAGGGATGCGATCAATTCGTCGATTACCGCTTCTTTGGTGCTGGACCGCAGGTCCATGATCATGACCGGTTCGATCATCAGATCCGTAATTCTCATCTTATTCCACTCCTCTGGAGGTGTTGTCGGTCCGCGGCTTCCGCGTACCGTTCATTCGTTCCCGACCGCTTCTGCCGGCTGCGGGAGATACCGATCTATAGGGTCATGCGTTATACGGGATTGACTTGCACCTGCGGAAGCAGCGACTCGATCTTCGCTTTCTCGGCCAGATCGTCCGAGAAAGCGGTAGCGCTGCCGGAAGCCGTACCGGTTCGAAGAGCGGACAGCGGATCTCCCGTCGTGGCCAGCGTACCGACAAATCCGGCAATCATCGAATCGCCGGCGCCGACCGAGTTTTTCACTTCGCCCCTCGGCACGTTCGCATGGTAAACCTGTTCCTGCGTAACCAGAAGAGCTCCTTCGCCCGCCATCGAAATCAGTACGTTTTGCGCACCCATTTCCAGCAGCCTGCGGCCGTATTGGATCAGATCTTCGCGTTCGTGAATTTCGACACCGAACAGTTCGGCCAACTCGTGATGATTCGGCTTGACCAGCAGCGGCCCGTGCGGAAGAGCTTTCAACAGCGCGTCGCCGGTCGTATCGATCACAAAGCGGGCTCCGCGTTCTTTGATCACCGCGATCAGACGGTCGTAGTATCCGCCCCCAAGAGAAGGAGGTACGCTGCCGGACAAGACGACGATGTCGTCTGAGGTAAGCGTTCTCAGCTTCTCAGCGAGACTGTCGGCTTCGCCGCTTCCTATTTCCGGTCCGAGTCCGTTGATCTCCGTCTCTTCGCCGTGCTTGAGCTTGATATTGATCCGCGTATCGCCCTGCACGTTCACAAAGTCCGTGACGACCGATTCGGCGTTCAGCACATCTTCGATAAAACGGCCGGTGAATCCGCCGACGAATCCGAGCGCCGTATTTTCGATGCCGAGCCGGCTCAAGATACGCGATACGTTGATTCCTTTGCCTCCGGGAAGCTTGAGATCGCGCTTCATTCGGTTCAAGGCATCCAACTGCAAATTCTCCACTTCCACGATGTAATCGATGGAAGGATTGAGCGTTACCGTATAGATCATGGTTTATCCCTCGATTATTTTGGTTTTTTCAAGAATGGGCTTTCTCCACCGCTCCGGAATCGAATCCGTGATGATGGTCGCTTCCTTGAGGTCGAACAGTTTCGCAAAAGCCACTTCGCCGAACTTGCTGGCATCGGCCAGTACGTAAGAACGTTCCGACAGCTGGCGGGCCCGACGCTTGATTAGCGCTTCTTCGGGATCCGGCGTCGTAAATCCGAACTCGGCATTGACGCCGTTCGTTCCGATAAAAGCTTTGTCAAATCTAAAATTGTCCAGGTTCTGCAGGGCAATGCTTCCGATGACCGCTTTGGTATGGCTCTTCATCATGCCTCCGAGCAGGTAAGCCTGAATATTTTTGCTGACCAGCGCTTCGACATGCGACAACCCGTTGGTCACAACCGTGATGTCCTGCGCTTCGATAAAAGGAATCATGGCCAGCGTCGTCGTACCCGCATCGATGTAAATACATTCCCCATCCCGAAGCTGCATCGCCGCCGCGCGGCCGACTGTATTTTTTTGATGAACGTTTTTGAACGTTTTTTCTTCCATTCCGGGTTCTTCGCTCCGGCGGTGCAGCAGAGAAGCTCCGCCGTGGACCCGCTTGAGCAGGTGCTGCGATTCCAGGTCGATCAAATCACGACGTACCGTCGATTCAGAGGTGCCGAGCAGCTCAACCAATTCCTGAAGTTTGACGATGCCCGAGACTTGTAAGCGCTGTAATATAAGTCGGTATCTTTCTTCTGTCAGCATGTTCGATTCCTCCATCTGCCATTCATTGTAACGTAAGTTTTCCAAAAAAACAATCACTTTTCTTCTAAATCATTCAAAATAATTCACTTTAATTTTCCGGATGTGAAAACCCTTTATCCTTTGCTGCCGCAGACATGATAACGCTTACCCGGTCTCTGAAGCTTTGGCTGCGATTTCCTTCAATCCTTCAAGTTTCTTCTCTTCCATAGAATCGAATATCGGATAGAAGACAAAGGAACATTAGCAGGCGAACGACTATTTATACTCCTATATTTATCTTCTCTTTTCGGCGAAAACAGGAATTCTGTCTCTCCTGCTTGTCCACTTTTTCTCCGATATATAGAAAGAAGAATAAATAGGGGTTACGGATCTTCCGTACCCAGACGATAAGGAGGCGCTTATGCCGTTACCGGATTTCTTCCGCAGTGCCGCTGCTTTTCGGGGTCCCGGCAGCGATGGCGAAGCCTTACTGCGGACAGCTCTCGATCTTATTCCGGACCTGGTCGTGTTGAAAGATCGAGACGGGCGGTGGCTGTTTGCCAACCAGCTCGTTCTCCAGACCCACCGCTTAACCGAATCCGAATGCCTGAACCGCACGGATCTCGAGTTAATCCCGCTCAAACCGGAGTTTGAAGATTTATTCCGCAAAAATGCGCACTCGGACCAGGCCGCATGGGAAATGCGCACACCGCTGACTGTCGAGAAAAAATGGACGGGAATCGACGGGATGACGCAGTATTGGGAAGTCGTCAAGACGCCCTTGTTCGATACCGACGGGCAGCGCCAGTGCCTGATTGTCGTCAGCCGGAACATTACCGAACGCAAAGCAAACGAAGAAGCGATCAAAGCGAAAGAATTCCATTACCGCTTGATTGCCGATCATATGACGGATATCGTCTCGATGCTGAATCGCCGCGGCGAAACCGTGTATCTTTCCCCTTCGATCGAACGGGTACTCGGCCATGCTCCCGAAACTTTCCAGGGCGTTCAGGGATTCCCGATTACCCATCCGGAAGATCTAGACAAGCTGAACGCATTGGTACAGGAGACGGCCGACGGACATTTGATCGACGGACGCGGCGATATTCGGCTGCGCCACCGAAACGGCGGTTACAGCTGGTTCGAAGTGGTCATGTCCAAAGTACGCCGGGAAGATGAGGAATACGTGCTGATGACCACCCGCGATATCCGTGCCAAGAAAGCCGACGAACTGCGGCTGCAGTCGATGGCATTCCGGGATTCGCTGACCGGAATTCCGAACCGGCGCTACCTGATGACCCGGCTGCAGCAGGAGATGGAGAAAGCAGACAGAACCGGCATGCCTCTCGCCCTCTTCTACCTGGATGCGGATAAATTCAAAGAGATCAACGATACGATGGGCCATGCGGTCGGCGACGATCTGCTGCTGCAAATCGCCCGGCGTATCGAAGGACAAATGAGGGAACAAGATATCGTGGCCCGGATCGGCGGGGACGAATTCGTGGTGATCCTGCCGGAAGCCGAAACTCCGCAGTGGATCGCCTCGATGGCGGAGCGTCTCTGCTCCGCTCTCGGCGAGACCTGGAAGATCGACGGCCGCGAACTGTCCACAACGTCCTCGATCGGCATCGCCCTGTATCCGCAGCACGGACAGACTCCCGCGCAGCTGCTCGATGATGCGGACCGCGCCCTTTACACAGCCAAAAGGCAAGGCCGGGCCTGCGTCCGTTTCTATGAACCAAACAGATCCTGCGAGTCCTCGGATTGAAATTGGAAGATTCCCGCCAAAAAACCGCCGGTATCGGAAGTATTCCGATATCGGCGGTTTTTTGGGGTTCATGTTCATGTTCATGTATCATCCGGGGGGTCTGCGGCAGACGCCGGCTTCAGCCGATCGTCTCGACGATGTTGCCTTCGGAGTCGCGCATAAGCGTCTTGACGATCCGGATCGTCAGCTGCTTCATGGTCTCAAGCCGAAACTCGCTTTCGATAGGCACCAATCTCCGGGACAATTCCGCCGCCGCATCCGCGTTCAGATACAGATGGAGTCCTTCTTCCATTTCGGCAACCCGGTTCTGCAAATCGGGTAGCAGCATCACTTCCGTGTCCGGGCCGATCAGGGTCAGAGGGCGGTCGTGCATCAGGCGGCCCGTTACGATCCGCGCCAACGATTCCGCCTGCTTGGCTCCAAGCTGGAGGACATACGAATTGCCTTTCAGCAGATTCCGATGTTCTTCCCAGAGCAGACTTTCGAAATACAAATGCCCCGTACTCGACCCTTCCGTCCGTACGCCAAGTTCGGCGGCAGCCCTCAGTTCCGAATCGCCAAGCAGCGACTCCCGCCTCAAGTCCGTCAGATACAGAGGAAGACGCGCTTTGACCAGTTCAAGAAAACTGCGCGTATTCCATACTTTGATCAGATCCAGTTCATCCTGCGTAATCCCGACAACCTGAACGAAGCGGCATTCGCCGAAAGGCGATTCGATCAATCCCAACTCGGGATCTTCCACAAAAGCGATCGCCGTAATGGCCGTTTCCCGGTCCGATTCGATCGGTCCGTTCGCATCCATATGATGACCGGGCAGAAACGGATTCCCACTGCTGAAGACATAACGGGCCAGATTCTGCAAAAAGTTGATGGCCCATACCGGCGGCTCTTCTTCTCCTTCGACAGCTAACCGCAGCGTCAATTCGAAGCCAAAGCCGCTGTACTGCGTATTCTCCGATTCTTTTTCGTGCAGCTCGGTAAATCCGTACGTTACGTAATGCCAATGCGGAACAGGGTCCTGCCGCTTGTACACGCTGACGCCGTCAAGCGGATCGGGTCCGCCCAGCCGGTACGGAATCATGGTTCCGTAATGAAAAGGTTCGATTCCCGGATAGAGCCGGTTCAATGCGGTGTCGATGGCTTCCCAGCCCGGCGACTCCTCCCGTGCTTCCCCGCTTCGCGGTTCTTCTTCGTTCATCGTGGGTGCTCCTCTCCCTGGTTCGACGCGGAACGGATCGTCCGCAGCTTCGCTTACCTGTATGCTCCTAGTTTACCCGAATGGAAGCTCCTTTGAAAATGCCCGAGCAAAAAGCCGGCTTCCCTTCGAAAGGAATAGCCGGCTTTGGAGTCCGGGCAGAAGTGGAGAATCCTGCCGGATTACTGCGTCTTGAACTTGGCGATCCGGGCGCGCAGTTCGTCCGCGCTGACCGACACTTCGCCCGACAGATCGGAGATGCTGGCAATCGCCTGCGCCTGCTCCTGCGTCGAAGAAGCCGCTTCTTCCGTGCTCGCGGCGCTCTGCTCCGCGACGGCCGCGATATCCGTCATGATCGCCGACACATGGTCCGAACTGTGTTTCAGTTCTTCAGACGCGGTCGAGACTTCGCGGATCCGGCTCGTGATGCCGTCAACCGAACTGCGGATCACGTCGAAGGCTCCGCGTGTGGAGGCCGACGCTTCGATCTGTCTGTCGACCATCGCCTGGAATTCCTGGATCTCGTCGATACTCTGGCGTCCCGCTTCCTGGACGCCCGCCAGCAGCGTGTCGATATCCGCAGCCGAAGCCCGGGTCTGTTCGGCGAGTTTGCGCACTTCGTCCGCCACGACGCTGAAGCCTTTGCCGTGTTCCCCGGCCCGCGCCGCTTCGATCGCCGCGTTCAGTGCCAGCAGGTTTGTCTGTTTGGCAACCGTGTGGATCAGGCTGACCGCTTCGCCGATCTTAACCGTCTGATCGCCCAGACGGCGGTTCGCTTCTTCGACCCGTCCCGCCGAACTGCGGCTCGCTTCGGTCAGATTGCCCTGCGAAGCGACGGCCTGCAGGCCTCCTTTCATCGCTTCCGTTACATCGTCCGCACCGGCGGAAGCCCGCCCCGCGCTGCTTGCGATCGCGTCGATCGAAGCGTTCATATCGCCCAACTGCTCGACGCCCGACTGAATCGAGGATGCCTGATCCGTCGCGCCTCTCGCCAGTTCTTCGATCACGACCGCGATCTGGTCGGAAATACGCTTCGCGCCTTCGGCCTGTCCGTTCATATGCTTGGCGGAGTTCTCCACGCCTTCGGCCGAGTTGGCCGCCGCATGGATCAGTTCGCGCAGACTGGCGGACATGTCGTTGAACGCCGTGCCGAGTTTGCCGATTTCGTCTTTGCCTTTCACATCCACCGTCACCGTCAGGTCGCCTTCGGACATCCGCTGTGCACTTTGCTGCAGCAGAACCAGCGGTTTGATCAAGCGGGCGGCGGCGAATACCGCGACAAGCGTCAGGACGATCACCAGAGCCGCGATCCCGACGAAGAAAATATTGCGCATCCGGACGTAATCCGCAAACGCGAAATCTTTCGAGACGGAAGCGGCAACGATCCAACCCGTGCCTGCGACTTTTTGGTAATAGAGCAGCTGCTTTTCACCTTTGTATTCGTATTCGAAACTGCCTGATTCATTGGCCAGCATCTCTTTGGCAATACCCGTATAATCGGCCACTTCTCCCAACGGCTTGTTGACATTATCCGAATCCGGGTGAGCCAATACCACGCCTGTCTTATCGGTCATGAAGGCAAAACCGCCGTCAATCTTGATAGTGTTGATGTTCTCGGTCAGAGTCGAGAGTTTCATATCGCCGGCTACGACTCCGGCAAATTTCCCGTCTTGCTCATGCAGCGGATAAGTGATCGAAACGGCGTATTCTCCGCTGATGAGATCGAGATACGGGTTGCTGAAGTTCAGCGCGTTGGCCGCTTTTCCTTCGGTGTACCAAGGGCGGGCTTTGACATCGTAACCCGCTTCGGGCACCCAGCCGGAACCGTCGATCATGCGCCCGTCGTCCATGCCCACGTAGATATCCGACAGATTGTTTTTGTTGGATTCGGCCTGATAAGCCTGAAGTTGGCTTTCCGCGATCCGGTCCAGCGGAACCGACGATTCGATTATCTGGGCGGTCGTTTCGATCACTTTTGCATTTTTGCCGACCCAACCGCCAATTTGTTCGGCCGTATTGAGCGCGGCTGCCTGCAGTTTGCTGTCGATGGACTTCTGCGCATCGGTTTTCATCGTACTCAACGCAGCCACACTGATACTTCCCGTACCGACAAGAGTGACAATCACGAGCAGTGCGGCCAATTTCATTTTCAGGTTCATCTTGAAGCCCTCCTTATGGGGTCAAACAATTCAGCCTATCTCAGGCTTTCGGCTTATGAATACGGCTTATGAATGCTGCTTATGCGTCGACTGAGGAGTTGTTTCGATATTTATCGACAAAACAGGCAGAAAATTTAGCAGAAAAAGGAGGTGGAACAAGAAAAAATGCGAAGGCCTGGGCCTTCGCATGATCGAAAAGATTGGTTTAATCTTTTTTTTGCGTAGATGATCTTTTTTTCTCAATTCCCTTCTTCTGCTCTTATATCGTCCGATGCCGCGTAAACAGCCAGGCTCCCGCAATGAATACCGCGCTCAACGCCAGATTGAGGCCCATCCCCGCAAGCAGCGAGTCGTTGAACAGCAGGGCCAGGAAGAAATCGGCTACATGGACGCGGAGCGAAGCGATGGACGTCCCGATCGGAATCGCCGCGATCAATACCGCCCACAAGATCCATGTGACTGGGGATTTCATTCGGGAGAACAGCAGATTGAACAAGCTCAATACGAAAAAGTAGAACGCCGCCTGATACAGAAAAGCTCCGATAATGCCCATCCGATCCCAACCGAAGACTTCGATCAGGTTAATCGTCTGGCTGTGCTCCCGGATCACGCCCTGCTCGAACGGCCACCAGAGACTGTTGCACAAAGCCAGCACCAGCGCGGCAGCGGCATAAATCAGCAGCAGACCGATAAAATAGCGCCCGCGGGAATCGCCGAAATTCAGCATCGTCCGGAATGTTCGCAGCGGCAGAATGATTGCCAGCACCGGGAGCAGGATCAGCAGCAGGTTGGCGGAAGAGATGTTGATGTTCTCGATCTCCGATGGCGCTTCGATCTTAATGGCATCTTTCCCCGCCAGTTCATTCAGCTCTCCGACCGCCGCCGCAACTTCCTGTGCATCGCGCTGAGGATCTCCCTGCAGGGCCGCATTAATGGTGTAATTTGCAATCGTCGACACTGCGATTGCCCCGATAACAAGCAGAATCGCCAATCTCATTCGAAGCACCGATACCCGCATTTGAACTCCCATCTTATTCATTGCCTTGTCCCTCCTCGATCAGATAAGCAAAAAATTTCTGCAGCGGTACCCCGTCAATCAAAAGTCCCCGACTTTCCGCTTCGCTTCGTTCTTGTTCCGATAAAACCCCGTAAAGAACTGCGACGCCTACTTGGCCGTAGCCTTCACTGTGAATGACGCGCCGGCCTTCAACGAAGGAAGCAATTACAGCGCTGCTGCCGCTGACCGTATAGGCGCGTTCGCGAATCTGTTCCACTTCTTCACTCATCAGGATACTGCCGTTTTCCATGATGAAGACCTGCTCCACGACGGTCGCAATCTCGTCGATCAAATGGGTGGAGAGGAGGATGGTACGCGGATGCTCCGTATAATCTTCAAGCAGGGTGCGATAAAATTTCTCACGCATCAGCACATCCAATCCCAGCACGGGCTCGTCAAAGATCGTGAGCGGCGCCCGGCTCGCAAGCCCGATGATATTGCCGACCATCGATTCCATACCGCGCGACAGCTGACGCATTTTTTTGCGCGGATTCAGCTTGAATGTTCCCAGCAGCCTCGAAGCCAGCCCGGAGTCCCAATCCGGATGAAAAGCAGACGCCATCTGCAGCACATCGCGAACACGCGCCCCGTTCGGATAAAAGTTTTTCTCGCGTATGTAGCAGACTTGAGTCGGAACTTCTCCTTTATGAAGCGGGCGTCCGTGTACGACGACTTCGCCGCCGTCCGGGAACATTCCGCCCGTGATCATGTTCAACAATGTCGTTTTGCCCGCGCCGTTGCGTCCCAGCAGACCATAGATCGTGTGCTCGGCCAGTTCAAGACTCAGGCTGTCGACCGCTTCCATGCGGCCGTACGATTTGCTCAAATGATTGACTTTCAATACCGAATTCATGTACGATCTCCTCTTTTCTCCCGTTTGATCATTTCAATCACGTCTTCCATGGTCATGCCCAGCTTCTCCGCTTCCTCCAACAATTTGACGACCAAATCGCTGTAAAACCGTTCCCGGCGTTTGCCCATGATCTTCTCCTTCGCTCCGGCGGACACGTACATGCCAAGCCCTCGCTTTTTGTAAATAATGCCTTCATTCACCAGCAGTCCGAATCCTTTGACGACCGTAGCGGGATTGATCTGGAACATGCGCGAAAACTGCGTTGTCGAGATAATCTGGTCTTCCTCCGCATAGGTGTCGTTGAGAATGTCGTCTTCGATTCGATCTGCAATCTGTTGAAAAATAGGCCGGTTTTCGTCGAATGGAATCGGCATCGCAACCACCCTTCTGGTTTGTTAGTCATGTAACTAACCATAAAGGTAATATCCGATTTTGTCAACGCTCTTTTTAAAAATCTGCCGGCGCAGCACAACGAGAAAAAACCTGCGGCATACCTCAGACCTTAGCTCGTTTCCATACGTAGGATTCAGGATTCAGGACTCCTACGAGCTTGACCAGTGTCACCGCGGCCAGGTTGGCAGCAGTCTTATTTATAAGCCAACGACAAAAAACCGTCTTCGAAAAGACGGTTTAATGCGCGGTTCCGCGGGCTAATTGTAAAAGGATTCGTGGTGCAGATCGAGCATTTTCTTCAGCAGCCAGTTGTCGCGCTCCAACTGGGAATCATCGCCGTCTTCCCAGCGCGCGATGATCTCCTGAAGCAGTTCGGCGTTGTTATAGATTCCGCGCTTTTGACCGCCGTCGATCATTTGGTGAAACAAATTCAACCGCCACTTGGACGATAGGAAAATGGGCGTCGATCCCGGCTTGAGTTTTGTGCCGGAGAGTGTCTGCATCATGCCGACGATGACGAATTCGTCGGGCCATTCTCCTTTTTTGAGCGCAGCCAGAATTTCTTTTTCGGGTCTGTCATCGATTACGACAATATTCGGTGCGTCCGCAACCGGATTCAGCGTAACCGGTTACAGCCGCGCACCGGCGTTCGGCGCTTCTGCGGCATACGCGCTCCCCGAACTTAGAAGCAGGGCCGCAGCGGCAGCGATCAGGATCTGTTTCTTCATAGGTTATTCTCCTTTCAAAAGAGCTCTCCTATAAAGACGTTTCCAAACCGGAAGTTGTTCGCAAAAAATTCGACTTTGCCAAAAAAACGGCTTACGGCGCATCGACCGGGTTTATTCCCGGCCGATCTCCCTGCGTTCTTCCCCCTGCCGCAGTCCCAGCAGTCCGTTCATCTGCTCGAGCAGACTGCTGCCTCCGCCGAGCGAGATCGTGCCGATCTTTTCGCAGATTTTCTCCACGAATTCCAGTTCCTTAAGCCGGTACAGCGTCGCGTTCTCGTCCATCAGCTTGGCGGTGTTCATCAGGCTTCGGGTCGATGCCGTTTCCTCCCGCCGGGTAATCATGTTGGCCTGCGCTTTCTTCTCGGCCAGCAGCACCGTATTCAGAATGGCGCGGATTTCGCCCGGCAGAATAACGTCTTTGAGTCCGGCCGCGAGGAATTCCACCCCGTAGTCCGCGCCGCTTGCCTTCAGCCGGCCCAATACGAAGTCGCCGATCTCCTGTTTCATGCGCAGCAGATCGTCCAGCTTGAGCGTGCCGACGTATTCGCGCAGCAGGAGCTGCAGCTGGACGTACACCTGATCTTCGAAGTTCTTGATCTCCGCCGCCCGCAGCGGATCGACGATCCGGTACTGGCAGACGAAGTTCAGGCGCAGCGAGACTTTGTCTTCCGTCAGAATCTCCTGGCCGGTCATATCGAGCTGCTGGCGGCGCAGATCGAACTTCTTGACCGTCACGGCAGCCGAACCGTTCCAGAAAAAGCTCCGCCCCGGAGACAGCTGCCGCTGAAACCGGTTATCGAAGTACAGCAGGCCGGTCTCGTGGCTCGCCACTTCGACCGTCTGCACATGGTTCGGCCCGATCTTTTCCAGCATGGCGCGTCCCATTTCCGGCCCGATCTCCGGGGTACGAAGATCGACGCGAATAAAGGTATGCTCGCGCGATTCGTTCCAGTAAGCGTAGCGTCCGGTCGACAGCAGGTTTTTGAACCGTCCGTTCTCCAGATGCAGCGCATATTCGCCGTCGCCGACTTCGACCGTGCTGAGCTGCTTCATCAGCTCTGCATCTCCCGCATACAAGCGCACGTCCATATCGGGAACACCGTTGGCGGTAAGCCAGCCGGTCACCCAACTGTCCGTAGGATGATGTTCGAACGGCTCGGCCAGGCTTTTGAAGACCACTTTGCGGGCGCGGTCCGTCCAGCTCCAAAAGCGGTGGCGGCCCGGCATCAGCAGACGGACGTAGCAGGTATGTTCGAACAGCAGGGCGCGCTGGCCGTCTTGGACTTCGACGGTGCGCAGACCCTTACCGAGTTCGAGCACGCCGGGGATAAAAGGAGGTTCGTTTTTCAGCTCTCCCGGACGGACGTTGGAACCGGGCATCCCCGGAATTTTGCGGCCGTGCGGTACGTTTATATTCGATTGATTTGAATTTGGATTCATGGATGGTTCCTCCTTGGAATCTTTGCGGCGGAAGTTCACACGCCCGTATGCGCGGAGCCCGGCTTGAGCCGGCTTCGGCTGCGCGCGGCAAGCGGGAGTCGAGCGGCTGGGCAAGGCCGGTCCCGGCTTCGGACCGATCTTGTCTCCGTCGTTCTTCGCTTGCTCGCCGCGGCTTCGGCCGGCGAAATCCGCCGGATCTGCAAAGCGCGTTCGGGCGCCGGGCCCCGAGTAGGCGGCCCGCCGGAACTTCCTTCCCCAAAGATCATGATTTGTTGGAGCTCCGTTAGAAGCGGAGTGCTCTACCAAGAGCTTGCGCCTAAGCAAGTGGGGATTCGAACCCCGAATACTCGCGTTTGCCTCTACGAACGCTTCTTCCGGCATACCGCGGCGCAGCGCGCCCGGCACCGCCGGACCCTATTGAAGTCCAGGCCTTATGGGGAAGGCGTTCGCGAATCCCTGCTTGGGATCTGAAGCCATTGTCGCCTATTGGGCGAGCAAGGAACAGGGCGGAACTATGGCGACCGGAATCACTTTCTTTTTCGGTTCCAAGCGCCGCCACGTTCCGTCAGTGGGAGCCTGATAACCGAAAACGTATGGCTTGATGTCGCATAAAGGGCAGCTTCATAGCGGGAAAAGAAGCGTGATCGACGTGCGCAAACGAGACAAAAAAGAGCGGCCCTTACAGCTTATAGGGCCGCTCCCTTCTTCTTACGGATCACCATCTTCCCCTCCGCACTTCCTTTCTCCGCGCCATATAAGCCAGTCCCGCCGCGGAAACAAAAAACGGCCATATTATTTTTCCGGAATATGTGGCGGCAGCTGTCCATCAATACCATTTTCCTTTTGCGATTAAAAACACTTTTCCACCCACCAGAATTTTAATGGAATTTTGGTGCCGTTCGGCTTGTACGGTTAAAATAGACGGCCTTCTCATTTGGAAACCTTGTTCAACTCTATAGGCTATATTTTTATTATCCAAGTAGTTATGGGTAACCAGGTATCCTGCAAGATTTCCGTTTGCACTCCCAGTCGCCGGGTCTTCAGGGAATCCCGGGTCATCCAAAAACACCCTGACACTCAAATCATTTTCTTCGCGTTCGGTTTCAGGGGCAAAGACCAAAATATTCGCTTTTATAACGGTATTAATGAAATTCCGGTACCGATCATGATGAATCCTGCAGCGATTTACAGCTTCCAATGAACGAAGTGGAACTATTACTGCCGGCAAGCCAGTTGATACGATTTGAATAGGGAAACGGGAATCTATATCTTTAGTTGAAATTTGTAACATTTCGGAAAAAACATCTTGATTAAGAAGAACTGCTCCCAACTCAGGCGGGTTTTGCTTCATGATCAACTGTTCGCCTTCAAGGGTTACAGGGATCTGTCCGACTTCAAGGTTTAATGTTATTTGCTTACTTTCATTGTTTTCTAGAACTTTCTGAATGATAAATGCTGTCCCCAGTGTGGGGTGGCCGGCAAAAGGAATCTCTACATCCGGAGTAAATATCCGGACATCGTACCCTCCATTGTCTTGTTTGCCGGAAAGAATAAAGGCGGTTTCACTAAAGTTGATCTCGCGCGCAATCTTTTGCATTTCTTCGGTAGATATTGCTCTTGTAGGAATAAGTACTGCTAACGGGTTGCCTTGATATTTCTCTTCCGCGAAGACATCTACAATATAAAAATCCATGACTCGTACAGCTCCTTATTTTAATTTTGAATATCTGTATTAGAGATAAATTTCCTAAATAGACGGTTACTTCAGTCTTTATGCTGCTGGATCCTTAGTTCTTTGCTGCAGTAAAAATAATGTTAATCCAATCAAAACAAATCCGATGCCCAAACCTTGTTGCAATGAAATGACTTCATCCAAGATCAAATACGCGAGTAAGCATGTTCCAATGATCTCGCCTAATATTGCCATTGAAATAATTGAGGTACTTAACCATTTCAAAAGATAATTAAAAACGGTTTGCCCTAAAATTGTGGCAATAAACGCTAATCCAATAAAGGACCACCAGGTGGGTGCAGAATAAGTGAAGAAGGGTGTTTGCTGACTAAAGGAAAAAATCCCTAAAAACACTGCACTGCTCCCATACCCAATAACTGCATAGGGGATAAGAGATAGTTTTTTCCGAACATGCTGGCCAACGAAAAAGTAGGCGGTTATGATGCCGGCCGCAATAAAAGCTAGTAGATCGCCAAATAACGCTAGGCCGCTGATTTGAAAGTCCTGCCAGCCAATGACAATACTTCCGGCAATCGCGACGAGACAGCCCGTTATAGCTCCTTTGTTGAAGCGTTCTTTGAATAGAAAATAACCGCCGACTACCGAAAAGAGCGGCTGCAAGGTAACGATGACCGTTGAACTTGCTACAGAGGTGTAATTTAAGGATTCAAACCATAACACATAATGAGCGGCTAAAAATACGCCTGATAATAATCCGAGTCCCCATTGTTTTTTTGACAATGAACGTAATTCTTTGCGGTTTTTTTTATTAAGCACTAAGAAAGGCAAAAGCATTGCTGCTGCAAAAAACATTCGATAAAATGCCGTGATTTCCGCAGGTGCATTTGCTACCTTTACAAAAATGGCTGAAGTCGATAACGCAAAGACGCCCACGAATAAAGCTATGTACGCAATAAATGGTGATTTCAATTTTATTTCCTCCTAGCTATCTGTTTACGATAATAAAATTGATTCATTATTCTGATTAGTCATGATGATAGGTTACCTTATAATTTCTAATTCTACTTTTTTAGATTATGATGCGATTTACTTAAATTTATTGTTAGACTGTCCAATACTCTCCCAAGAGGGGGCATGAAGAAATTAAGTATTAGGCCTCCTAAACAAACGGTTAGTATAGTTCCAATGCCAATAGGTCCATTTAGCATTATGGCTAAAATCAAGAAAAAGAGATAAATAAGCGTTCTTGAAAAGAATAGATTGGTTCCGATTAATTCCTTTAGAATCAATGTGAGACGATCCACCGGGATTGGCGCAAAATTGGTGTGGAGATATGTGGCTGTTCCGATCCCTGTAACGATTAAACCCATAGAAAAGCAAACGGCTTTGTTTTGCCATAACTCGGGTGTAATCAAACGGTCTAAAAGGAAAAGCCATAAATCAATACCGATTCCCGTGACAATAGCTGTTACCAACCCCAACACTTCGGGCTTTTTTTTGATTAAAACCGAATTGCAACCCATCATCAGTCCGGCCAGTATGATTTCCCAGCTTCCTACGGTAAGCCCTACGCTTCTTGATAACCCTACCAACATAGCATCAAAAGGCGACGTTCCAAGATCAGATTGGATTGTAAGCGAGATTCCAAGGGTCAGCAGTAAAATTCCGATGATATAGAAAGCATACTTCATATGATTTGGCCCCCTATTAACTTATGTAGCTGGCATGCATCCTCTTCAGTCCTTTTAAGTTAATATATTTTGATACGTTTATTGCATTTGCAATAAACGTATTTTATATTGAATATAGACTTTCATTGTTGCGTATGCAACTAATTTTTTTGATGAGGAGGCTGCTATGAAAGAAATTCTACGGGAAATCGGCATGATTGCGCGGGCCCTGGATTCGATCAGCAATATCGAATTCAAAGAATTTGATTTAACTAAAGGACAGTATTTGTACTTGGTTCGGATTTGCGAGAACCCTGGAATTATTCAAGAACAGCTCGTGGATATGATCAAAGTAGACCGTTCTACAGCTACTCGTGCCCTTCAAAAACTAGTAATGAATGACTTTATTGAAAAGAAAGAAGATTTACACAATAAGAAGATCAAAAAACTTTTCCCCACCGAAAAAGGAAGCATGGTTTACCCTTTTATTAAAAGGGAAAACCAACATTCCGATCTTATGGCACTAGATGGATTTTCCGAAAAAGAAGCGGAAATCGCGTTCGCTCTTTTGCAGCGAATTCGAAAAAATGTTGAGAAGGATTGGCAAGCCGTAAAAAAAGGAAACAAGCGGAACTATTAATAAGCAAAAGGAGAAAGTTATTCAAATGACGATAACGATAACGAAGTGTACTTTAAATGATGTACAGACCCTGCAAGCAATTAGCACGGACACTTTTCGGGAAACTTTTCAGGAACAGAATTCACCAGAGCACTTGAATGCCTACTTAAAAAAAGCCTACAATCTGAACCAGCTCACCCAAGAGATAGCCGACCCTTGTTCGCAATTCTATTTTATTTATTTTAGTCAGGAACTAGCCGGCTATCTGAAAATCAATACTGATGAGGCCCAGTCAGAAAAAATGGACAATGACTCGCTTGAAGTCGAGCGGATTTATGTGAAGAAAAAATTCCAGAAACTTGGGCTTGGAAAACTCTTAATAAACAAAGCAATAGAAATTGCGCTGGAACAGCAGAAAAAGAAAATTTGGTTAGGCGTCTGGGAAGACAATAAAAACGCCATTTCTTTCTATCGGAAAAAAGGGTTTATTCAAACCGGCTCTCATTCTTTCTTTATGGGCGATGATGAACAAGTAGACTTGATCCTGACAAAAACACTCTAATAAAATTCTGCAAAAGGCACTTGTTATGTATATACCAAAATATTTTGAAGTCACTGATCCTGAAGAAATCAATCCGTATATTTGGTGTTATAAGCAGGATTAAAAGAACGGCTCAACTACGAGCCGTTCTTTTTTTGTATACGTGAAACAAGCATACTTAAGTGGAGCGTCCGGGATCCAGCCAGCATACAATAATTCCCCTCTTTTCTTTGAGTTACTTTTATCATACAATTAAAGCAACCTAAAAATAAGGAAATATTACACAATGTTTACTATCCGCACTAAATCCGGATTACGATTCATGAATACAATGTGGAACGATCGAAACGATCAAGAGCTTGAATACGACTCTCGCAAGGAAGCTGAAGACCAGATCAAACTTTACCAAATGATGCTCCCTGATCAGGTATTTTATATTCACGAACTTGGCGTCACTGGACGTCCGTCGATCGGCGTCACCCGGAAAGTCTCGCTCACGCTCACCGATGAAGACTGGGAACGTTTTGATGATCAAGCCAACGGAAACCGACCTAAGTATTTGCGAAAAGTCTTAACCGAAGCGCTCGACGGTCGCACAGACAAAGAACAGATGGCGAAACAACTTGCAGCCTATGCCGAATTTCTTTATGATCAATCGCGTCAGGAAAAAGAGGCTGCGTGATCCAATGACCTGCTGCGTGAATCTATCGGTGTAACTCGTACGATCAATATCGTGCGTAACGGCCATTTATAACCACTAAGGAGAACTGAACATGAAAACCATGACTAAATGGGCAAGTGTAGCACTGTCCGCCGCTCTTACCCTTGGATCGATAGGAAGCACCACACAAACCGCGTCGGCCGCATCTCCCAAATTCTCGGACGTAACCTCGACACACTGGGCAGCTGGTGCCATCCATAACGCGGTAGCTAAGGGCTATGTTGACGGCTACACCAACGGCACGTTTAAACCCGAAGCAAGCGTTACTCGCGCGGAATTCGTCAAAATGGTCGTGGTGGCCATGAAACTTGATGTTAAAGACGCAGCGGGCCGCTGGTACAGCCCCTACGTAGACGTGGCGGTCAATCAAGGTCTGTACGCAGCGGCTGACTTCGCAAATTCGGAAGCCGCTTGGAACAAAACCATGACACGGGACGACATGGCCCGCGTCGCCGCCCGCGCGGTCGGTGACAAAACGACCGAAAATGACAAGTGGATGTACCTTGCTACAAAGTCCGGATTGATCCAAGGCGTAGCCGCAGGTCAAGTCGCACCAAAAGGACTGACCACACGCGCGCAGGCCGTTGTGATCATCGAACGTATCCTGTCGAAAAATACAGGCGTAACCCTGCCTGTTGACCGTTACGCGGTGGGTGCAGCCGAAATCCTGTGGCACGGAACCAACATCTTCACGGTCATGCCGGAAATGTTCGTGACGCCAGAGTCGGATTGGAAAAACAAAGGCAAGTCGTCGGTCGAAGAAATGTGGAACGAAAAGGCAATGACCATCACGTCGAAAGACGGGCTGTATCAAGCCAAGCTTGACGCCCTTGTGGCGATCGACATGGCCGACCCGAATGACCCGAACCGTTCGCTGCTGGGGGATATCAACACGCTGAAATGGTACAACGGTAATCCATGGATGAAAATCCCAGTCAAAGGTAACACCAACACCTATGTCATGTACTTCAAAAGTAAACAAGTATTTAACAAAGATGAAAGCAAATATCTGAACCGCCCCTTTGCCCAATTCAGTGTCCGTGGATTCACTAGCAACGACGGTGCCGCACAAGCCGCAGGGAAACTGAATCGAGCATCGGACATCTATCGCAATGCGGTGGGAGACGTACCTGCGATCATCGTACCAAAAAGTGGAACCGTCCAAGGTATGTTCGATATGACCATCACGCTGCAAACCCCAACAAGCGGGTCACGGTTTAGCGAAACTGACCTGCTCGTACTGCGAGGTCTTCAATAATGAACGAAAACCGACAACGAAAGAAACGGTTCACGCTTGTCGGACTCAGCACCCTGCTCCTTGCGAGCAGCGTGCTGTTTTATTCAAGCCTCCTACTGGCTATCTTCAACTTTACGGGCGGGCCAACTAATCTTCCGGTTAATAACACCCTCATGGTCGCATTTAACTAAAACAAATTGTCATTTTCCAGCCGCTGCAGCTTCTGCAGCGGCTTTTTATGTGTTTTGCCTCTTTCGTTCTTTTTCTTTTAATCTTGTCTTTGGACTTTGACTTTCGCTCCGTGATCACTGTCTGGATCTTTGCTAGGGCGTGTACGCAAACTTCAAGGATGCGCTCAAATCTGTTAAGTTAAAGATATGAAACGACGATACGATTTAACCGACGAGAAATGGAACGCCATCGAATCTTTCTTGCCACCGACTCGAAAAACTCAGGGAGGACGTCCATATACTCGCTTTCCCGTCTATTCGAATTTACGCTGTACCCGCCATACTTCGCAATCATAGCCGGGATTTCTTTCTCAGTGGCGGATTCCTACGGAATTCTCGCTGATTCGTTTGTTAAGACATACCAAAAAGACTTCGACGAAAATACCGCCGAAGTCTTTTGATCCCAGAATTGAACGACCCAGGAATCCGTAGGTCCGATGGCGGCCGCATGGCCCCGAATCACATCCCTTTGGTCTGCGGATTGAGCCGCATGCCCTTGCTGTCTTTGCCATGCGGGCCTTTGGTCTGCGTTTCTTTGCCGGCTGCTTCTTGCCTGGCAATCGCTTCCGCAGAAGATTCTTCCGCCGCCGCGGTCTGCACGTCTGCCTTCGGCGCTTTGACCAGCACCGCGATCAGGAACGAGATCACACACAGGGCGCCGATCACGAGGAAGGTCGGTTTGAATCCGCCGAGCAGCGCCGCGATAAACGAAGCAGACAAAGCGCCGAGGCCGAAGCCCTGATAGATCACGCCGTAATTCTTGCCTTGGTTCTTCAGGCCGAAGAAATCGCTGACGATCGCCGGGAACACGGTGATGTTGCCGCCGAAGCAGAAGGCGATCGCCGCCACGCTTGTGAAGAACAGCGGATAGGTCAGCGTCGCGAAGCTGAGCACCATAACGGCCGCGAACGTAACCAACAGCGCGCCGGAGACGACTCTTAGACGTCCGACCTTGTCGGACAGAGGGCCGAGAATGAGGCGGCCCGCCGTGTTGAAGATCGCGATCATGGCGACGGCATTGGCTGCGGTGGCGACATCAAGACCGGCCAGGCGTACGCCGATATCCTTGACGCTGCCGATCAGGTACAGCCCGCTCATGCAGGCGGTGAAGAAGACGACGAACAGCAGATAAGCCTGCTTGGTCTTGAGCATTTCTTTGACGGTGTAGTCTTTGGCACGCACGCCGGAAGCGGATAACGGCGATGCGGTGTTCGAAGCTTCGCGGACCAGCAGCGAGCCGAATACCACCATCGCAAGTACGATGATTCCCCAGATCAGGAAAGCCTGCGAGACGCCGCGCGATTCGATCATGGCACCGTTGATATACTTAAAGATCAGGCTGCCTGTACCGTAAGCGCCGACCGAGACGCCGGACATGAGGCCTTTATGCTTCGGAAACCATTTGATCAGGTTGGACAGCGAGGTCATATAAGCCGTACCGTCGGCGTAGCCGACGATAACGCCGGCCACCACATACAGCAGACCGAGCGACGTAACCTGCGAGGAGAGCATGAGCCCGATGCCGAGCAGGATACCGGAAGCGGCGATCAATCCGCGGATGCCGAACTTGTCCTGCAGTTTGCCGGAGAACAGCGTTGCGAACGCAAGCGCGAAGCTGGTGATCGAGAACGTCATCGCGGTACTGCCCAGTTCCCAGCCGAATTTGTCGGCGAGCGGCTGGTTGAACAGGCTCCACGTATAGATGGTGCCGAGGCCCATCTGGACGATGACCGTGCCGATCACGATCCACAGGCGGTTCACTTTCGGCAGGGTTTGATCGGGTGCGATTTTCATGTCGATTCCTTCTCTCATTCGTTTTCGTTTCCTTATGGCTTCAGTATAAGCATTTCAGCCTTTATGAAAGCGTTTTTGGAATGAGATGCCGCGCAGGCGGAATGAAACGCATCCGTGCCGCCATGAGCGTTTGGGACTCGGCCGGAATCTTCTAGATCCGCATAAGCTGCCGGAATTCTTTGACTTTGCTGCGGCTAACCGGAATCTCGGCATCGATATCGCGCAGTCTCAACAGATACGTGTTATTGAACCACGGCACGATCTCGCGGATCTTCGACAGATTGACCGCGTACGAACGATGGCAGCGGAAAAACCGCTCCGGCGGAAGCCCCGCCTGAAAGTCGGAAATGCTCATATGCATCGTGTATTCGTCTTTGCGCGTATAGACGAGCGTCGTTTTCTCCTGCGCGGACGCATAATAAATATCGTCTGCGTCGACCACGATGATCTTGTCGTCCTTGTGCAGATTGATCCGGCGGTTGACCGGTCTGCTGTCCGAAGAAAATCCCGGGGGTTCGCCGGAGATCCCAGAGGCTGCCCCGGCTGCCGGCAGCGGCGCTCCGGAATTTCCCGTGCCGCCGTTTTCCCGTTCTTTTTTGGCTGCAAAAGCACGTTCGAGTTTGTTCAGCATCGCCGCGATCCGCGGTTCGTGATAAGGCTTGAGAATGTAATCGAAAGCCTCGATCTCGAACGCTTCCGCCGCATGTTCCTTGTACGCCGTCGTAAACACGATATACGGCTTGTTCGCGAACTTGCTGATACTTTGGGCGAGCAGCACCCCGTCGAGCGACGGAATATTGATATCGAGAAAAATAACGTCCACATCGCTGCCCTGCAAAAATTTCAGTACATCGATGCCGTCCTCGAATTTGCCGACGATCTCGACCGAACTGTTTTTGCCAATCAAATAATCCAGTTCCTCCATCGCCAAAAACTCGTCTTCCACGATAATCCCTTTCATATTCATGCCTGGTCCTCCTTTCTGACCGCGAACGTGATCACGGTCCCTTTGTCCGCTCTACGAATACCCAGACCTTGTCCGTAGATAAGCTTGAGCCGCTCGTGCACATTCGACAAGCCGATCTTGTTCGAAGGCATACTGCCGCTGCGGATATTCTCGATAATCGATTCGTCGATGCCGGCTCCGGTATCGGCGATTTCGAAGCGTACGACGTCACCCTCGTTTTTGACGCGGATGCTTACGGTCCCTTTGCCTTTTTCTTTCAAAATACCGTGCACGATCGCATTCTCGACGAGCGGCTGGATAATCAGACTCGGAATCTTCACATTCGTCTCGTCGTCGATCTCGTATTCCACCTGCAGTCGGCTGCCGAAGCGCGCTTTCTCGATTTCGACGTAGTCTTTGACCTGCTGAAGTTCCCGATGCACATCGATCAGCTCGTCGTTGAGTTCCAGATTGTAGCGCAGATACCCGGACAAATTGATAATCAGCTCACGCGCTTTGTCGGGATTCAGGCGGATCGACGAAGCGATTGCATTCAGTGCGTTGAACAGGAAATGCGGGCTGATCTTCGTCTGAAGCGCCTTGATCTCGGCTTTGTCCGCCATCGCCTTGATCTGTTCCACCCGTGACACTTCCATCAGCGTGGAGATGATCTGCGACAAGCCGACCGCCAGTTCCCGCAGCGAATACGTAATCTGATGGGCATGAAGATAGTATATTTTGAGCGCGCCGGTGACGACTCCTTTTTCCTGCAGCGGAATAATGATCATCGACTTGATCCAGTCGTTGCGATGGTCGGCGTCGTTGTTGCGAATGGTGATATTTCCGCTGCGGATCGTTTCTTTCGTTTCCTCGGTCATGATCTCGTGCCCGATATTGTAACGCTCCTGCCCAAAGCCCGAATAGGCCAAAATATGGTTCGTATCCGTAATCGCCACCGCATCCGCCCCGATTTTCTTTTCGATAATCTCGCAGATGCGCAGCAGCGACACGCTGTCCACTTTGCGGAAATAGGGCAGCGTTTCGTTGGCGATGTCGAGCGCGAGCTTGGCCTGCTTGGCTGCAACGTTCTCTTTCTCGTCTTCGACGCTCTGCACCAGCATGACAATCAGACCGATCATCACCTGCGCCAGGATCATCGGCACGGCGATCTTGGAGACAATGTCCGCTCCCAGTGCATACGGCTCCGCCAGCAGCAGAATGAGTCCCATCGTCAGCACCTCGCACAGCATACCGGCCGCGATCCCGTAGAACCAGCGTTTGGTCTTGGGCACGCGCAGATGGATCATCCCCGAAACGATGCCCGCCACGATACTCGTAATCAGACACGGGATCGCCGTCACGCCGCCGATATCGATCAGATACCGATGAACGCCGGATACGAGTCCCGTCACGATGCCGACCCAGGGACCGAACAGCAGACCGCCCGACATAATCGCCACGATCCGCACATTGACAAGCGAACCTTCCACGCTGATGCCCATATAGGTGCCGAAAATGGCAAACAGACCGAAGATCACCGTGACGGTTATAAGATCCTGCGGCCGATATTCTTCTTTTTGGAACACGGTTTTGACACGCGGAATCCGGGTCAGCACAAACAGGCACATCAGCAGCAGCGAACCTCGTTCGAACAGCTGCAAAAAGATCGTCAATGGATGGGAAGGGTTCATCGGGTCTTTCGCTCCTTTCTCGCCATACCGTTACCGGTCAAGCCTATCCGTTGTATGCAAAAAGAAAACCGCCGGCATAATCGCCGACGGCCGGGCCATCCATAAGCCCGCTGTTTCAAACGAATCCGTCCCGGGCGGACAGCTGTCCTTCCCTGCGCCGATCGAATTCGTCCCGTTATCGAAACCCGAACCTTCGGCAAACATGCTAGTCGATCAATTCGCCGCGGAACGTTTCTTCTTTCTCCAGGCCGCTGCGCAGACTCTCGTAGCTCGGCGAAGTCCAGAAGAACGGATCTTCGACCAGCTTCGCCGCGTCGTCGCGCGCCTGCTCCAGCACTTTGAAATCGGCGACCATATCCGCGACTTTGAACTCCGGCAGGCCGCTCTGCTTGGTACCGAAAAAGTCACCCGGTCCCCGCAGCTCGAGATCCCGACGGGACACTTCAAAACCGTCGTTCGTATCGGTCATGACGCCCATGCGCTGACGGCCGAGCTCCGATTTGGGATCGGCGATCAGTACGCAGTACGACGCATGTTCGCCCCGGCCGACGCGGCCGCGCAGCTGATGCAGCTGCGACAGACCGAAGCGGTCCGCGTCCATAATCACCATAAGCGTGGCATTCGGCACATCGACGCCGACTTCGACGACGGTCGTCGATACGAGCAGATGCGTCTCGCCGGCATAGAACTGGCGCATCATCTCTTCTTTCTCCGCCGCGGTCATCCGTCCGTGCAGCAGCCCTACCTTATACTCAGGCAGCGCCTGGCTCATCTGCATATGCAGATCGATCGCATTCTGCACGTCGAGCTTCTCGGATTCTTCGATCAGAGGACAGATCATGTAGGCCTGGCGGCCCTGACTTACCTCGCGGCGAATGAAGCCGAGCACTCGCTCCATCATCTCGTGCTTGACCCAATACGTTTCGATCGGCACCCGGCCTTTGGGCCGCTCGGCAATCGTCGATACATCCATATCGCCGAACGCCGTGATCGCAAGCGTACGCGGAATCGGCGTTGCGGTCATGGTCAGCACGTCCGGGTTATAGCCTTTGCGGCGCAGCACGCTGCGCTGATTGACGCCGAAGCGATGCTGCTCGTCGGTCACGACGAGGCCAAGCGAACGGAAATTGACTTCATCCTGGATAAGCGCGTGCGTGCCGACCAGAATATCGATCAATCCCATCTGAAGGCCGGCAAGCAGGTCTTTGCGTTTGCGTCCGGTTACGCTGCTGGTCAGCAGTCCGACGGTCATGCCGAACGGCTCGAACATCTTGGTCAGCGAGCGCGAATGCTGCTCCGCCAGAATTTCGGTCGGAACCATAAGCGCTCCCTGGAAACCGGAACGTACGGTAGTGAACAGGGCAATCGCGGCGACAGCCGTTTTGCCCGAACCGACGTCTCCCTGCAGCAGACGGTTCATGCATGCTTCCGAACGCATGTCTTTGAGAATCTCCAGTTCAACGTTCTTCTGCGCGTCGGTCAGCTCGAACGGCAGGCTGCGCACGAATTCCCGAATAACGGCGTTGGGCGTCGTATGCAGCACGCCGTCGCGCCGATCGCGGTTCAGCGAACGGTAAGCCTGAAGCTTGAGCTGGAACAGGAACAGTTCTTCGTAGACCATGCGCTTGCGCGCTTCCTGACCTTCGGCCAGATCGCCGGGCTGGTGCAGCAGGCGGATCGCCTGCGGCCGGGGCATCAGGTCATACTTGGATACCAGATCTTCCGGCAGCACCTCTTCCAGAGCGTCGCCGTATTGGTCGAGCGCGCTGGCGATGGCTTTGCGCAGCGAGTTCTGGGTCAGATCGCCGCCGACCGAGTAGACGGGCTGGAGCGAGCCGCTGCGAATCGTGCCCCGATCCGGAAATTCGGACTGCGTGACATTCATCTGCAGACGGCGTCCGTCCCATTTGCCGGTCAGAATAATCTCGCGGTCCAGCTCCAGCTGGTCTTTGAGGTAATTCCGGTTGAACCACACGGCCGTAAACATCGAATAATCCGCCAGCACTTTGCAGCTCAGCTTAGTTTTCTTGCCGAACCGCTGCACGATAGGCATGCCGACGATCTTCGCCCGTACGGTCGCTTTGTCTCCGTCCTTTACGTCGCCGAGCGGCTTCTGCCGGTAATCTTCATAGCGGAACGGGAAATATTCGATAAGATCCTTGACGGTAAAAACGCCAACGGCGTGAAGCTCCTCTACCTTGCGGGCGCCCACACCGTTGACTTCTTTTACCGGGATTTGATCCAGGCGGTTATTCATTGCGTTCTCCCTTATTTAACGGAAGGCCAGATATAAATCGCGTTGCAGCCGAGCCCGACATGCGTGCCGACCACGGAACCGATATGGGAGTAAACCACATCGACGACTTCGAAGTGCTGGCGCAGCAGCGCCAGAATCTCGTCGGCCGACTCCGGTTGGACCGTATGTCCGATCGCCACATCGACCCGCCGCGTATCGCCCAGTTCCTGCTTAAACAGCTCCACGACGCGGGCCAGCGCTTTTTTGCGCCCTCTGGCCTTCTCTACGGCGTAAATGACGCCTTCCTTGTCAATGGACAGAATCGGCTTGATATTCAGCAGCGTACCCAGCAGGGCTGCCGCACGGCCGATCCGGCCGCCTTTTTGCAAATACTCCAGCGTATCGACGAGGAAATACAGCTTGCGTACCGATTTCAGCCTGTCCACTTCGGCTTCGATCTCGGCTGTCGAGGCGCCGGCCTGCGCCATCTCAGCGGCCCGTACGACCATAAAGCCGAAACCGTACGAAGCGGACAGCGAATCGATCAGCGTGATGTCCGCCGCTTCCTTCTCCAGCATGGACTTGCCGAGCGTCGCGGACTGGAACGTACCGCTCATGCCGGTCGAGATATGAATCGAAACGATCGGCGCTCCCGGATGTTCGTCTTGTATCCGCTGGTACTCGGCGGTGAAGTCCGCCGGTGAAGGCTGGGACGTGGTCGGCAGCTTGGCCGCACCGGACAGGCGCCTGTAAAACTCCTGCGCCTTGATATCGACGCCGTCGAGCAGCGCTTCGCTGCCGAACACGACTTTAAGAGGAACCACGCGGATACCGAGACGTTCGACCAATTCCTCGGGAATATCCGATGTGCTGTCGGTTACGATAATCGGGTTCATGCTGTCACCGTCCTTTGAGTTGGGAGAACCGGCCTTCTGCGGGCCGGCTTCGGGGCAGGAAACAAGATCAGGCTTCGACCGAGAACAGATAATCGTAGACCGGCTGGCCGCCGGTATGGAATTCCACTTCGGCATCCGGATACTCCGCAGCCAACCATTCGGCAAGTTCGGCGGTCTCCGCTTCCGAAGCCCCTTCCCCGGCGAGCAGCGTGATGATTTCGTCGCCGCTCTCGATCATGGCGGCCAGCAGATTGCGGCTGGTTGCCAACCGGTCTTCCGCCGTCGCCACGATCTTGGAATTGAAGATGCCGATATAATGGCCGGCCGTAATATCCAGCCCGTCGAAGTTCGTATCGCGGACAGCATAGGTGACCTGCCCGGTCTTGACTCTTTTTAGGGCTTCGTTCATCTGCGACTCGTTCGTTTCCGGACTCTCGTCTTCCTGGAAAGCGAGCGCGGCCGCGATTCCCTGCGGAATGCTTTTGCACGGAATGACCGTAACCCGGCGTTCGCCTTCGAGCAGATCGCGGGCCTGTTGGGCGGCGAGTACGATGTTCGAGTTGTTCGGCAGCAGGAACACATGCTGGGCCGACAGCTGACCGATCGCATTGACAAAGTCTTCCGTGCTCGGATTCATCGTTTGTCCGCCGGACAATACGATATCCACGCCGAGGCTTTTGAAGATTTCTTCGATCCCCGAACCGCTGGCAATAGCGATAAATCCGTAAGGCGCCACTTCGTCGGCCGGAAGGGAAGCCAGTTCCTCCGGAACCGGAGCGGGAGTCGGAATATCGGCGAACAGCTCCGGAGGAGCGGTTCCGTCCATGCCGGCATGCAGCAGGTCGCGATGCTGCTCGCGCATATTCAGGATATGAATTTGCGTGATTTCTCCGTAGCGCAGCGCAAGCGTCATGACTTCGCCCGGCGTCTTGGAATGGACATGCACTTTTACGATGTCTTCATCGGCAATGATGATGATCGAATCGCCGTTGACGGACAGCGCTTTCCGGAATGCTTCTTCGTTGAACGAATCTCTGCGGGCTTCGCCCAGTCCGAGATTGATGAAGAACTCCATATCGTACAGGAATTCGATATTTTCGGTTTCCAGCTGCGCCTGCGCGGAAGCTTGAATATTCGGTGCATGCACCGCTGCAGCCGACTGCTTCTGCGGAGCGCCGATACTGAGCGAATTGCCGGCGTCCGCGGCACTGCCGTTCTCCAGATAATCCAGGAAGCCTTCGTAAATATAGACAAGTCCCTGGCCGCCCGAATCGACGACTCCGACCTGTTTGAGGACGGGAAGCTGGTCCGGCGTGCGTTCAAGCGCGTACTGGGCTTTGGCGAGCACTTCACGCATCAGCTCGACCACATCCGTCGTCCGGCGCGAGTAGGCGGCCGCATGTTTGGCCGCTTCGCGGGCCACGGTGAGGATCGTGCCTTCCACCGGTTTGACCACGGCTTTGTAGGCGGTCTCGACGCCGACCTGCAGAGCGGCCGCGAACTGGATCGCGTTCAGCTCGTCATGCGAAGCCGCATAACGGCCGAATCCCCGGAACAGCTGGGACAAAATAACGCCGGAGTTTCCGCGCGCCCCCATCAGCAGTCCTTTGGACAAGATTGTAGCCGTCTGGCCGAGCGAAACCGAACTGCGTTCCCGAAGCTCCGTCACTCCTGCCGTCATGGTCAAATTCATGTTCGTCCCCGTGTCTCCGTCCGGCACCGGGAATACGTTCAGCGCATTGACATGCTCCGCCTGACGCGAAAGCCTCTCCGCTCCGGCCAACACCATGCCTGTAAAATCTGTTCCGTTAATCGAACGCCTGCTCAATGAAAATTCCCCTTCCTAACCTGCTGGATGCGCAAACGCCAACAATCGCGGCGTTCGCTCTATTCGATGTTGAGGCCCGTAAGTTCTTTCGCTGTATGCTCGCTTGCCGCTTTGCCGATCATGCGCGCATCGGAAACCGGGTTCCCGTTCTCCGCGATAACGTACAGGCCGGTGGCGGCCGTCTCTGTCATCCGCTTCCCAATCTATACGGACGAACCGGCTTTTAGTCCCATACATCATGAGCCTCTTGCAAAATCCGGGCAAAGTTTCGAAGCAGATTTTGCAAAAGGCTCCATCTAATATTGTACTATAAGCGACCGTAGAAATAAATAAAGTTTTTAGAACCGTTGACGGAGCTTTTTTTGATGTGTTATGATGATCTGAGTGTTGCTTCTGTATGTTTTATCTAAGCAAGGAGGTGTCATTCATGGCTCGCAGATGTTTTGTAACGGGTAAAAAACCAAGCTCGGGTAACAACGTTTCCCATGCTAACAACCGCAACCGTCGTACTTGGGGAGTTAACGTCCAAAAGGTTCGCATCCTCGTAAACGGCAAACCGAAACGCGTATACGTCAGCACCCGGGCGCTCAAATCCGGTAAATTGACTCGCGTTTAATTCCGGATATACACGAGAAAACACCTTCTCTCGAAGGTGTTTTTTAGTTTTAGATTTTCATTCGGATCGTTGTACGCAAAAGCCGAAAGTCGCTCCGGCAGGAGACGACTTTCGGCTTTTTTGGCATGCCGGGCTTTGGGCGTCTCGGATTCGTCCCGGTCCTAGACCGGTCCCATCCGATAGCGGACGGCTGCTATAAGCACGGTAAAGAACAAGAAGTAGACGACCGTCCAGATGATAAACGCGATCCGGGCGCCCCGGCCTTCGATTTTGCGGAAGTACCAGATGACCAGGCCCGCCGTCAGCAGACCGACCAGCGCATTGAAAGGAGTCGGCAGAAAAGCGAAAACGGCGACCAACAGACCGGTTACCGAAGAGATCAGCGCCAGCATTAAGGTCGATTTGAAATTCATACGCCGCGCTCCGCACTGTCGCGAATCGCACGTATGGCCGCGGTACGGTCGCTTGCCCCGTAAACGGCGCTGCCGGCGACCAACACGTCGGCACCGGCCGCCGCGACTCTGCCTGCCGTGTCGGCCGCGATACCGCCGTCGACTTCGATGCGCAGATCGTTCATGCCAAGCGAATTGGCCAGCTCACGCGTCTCGCGGATCTTGTGAAGGGTCCGTTCGATGAACGCCTGACCGCCGAAGCCCGGATTGACGGTCATAATCAGGACCAAATCCAGATCTTCCAGCACTTCGCGGATCGCGGACACCGGTGTCCCCGGGTTCAGGGCCACGCCCGCTTTTACCCCGTGTTCCTTAATCAAATGGACAACCCGGTGCAGGTGCACGCAGGCTTCGGCATGCACCGTAATGACGGAAGCGCCCGCCTTGGCGAATTCCGGGATGTAATTCTCCGGATTTTCGATCATCAGATGCACGTCGAGCGGGAGCTTCGTCAGCGGAGCGATCGAGCGCATGATCGGCGCACCAAAAGAAATATTCGGAACGAAATGTCCGTCCATCACATCAATATGCAGCCAATCCGCTCCGCCTTGTTCCACTTCGGCGACGTCGGCTCCGAGCTTCGAGAAATCCGCGGACAATATCGAAGGAGCAATCCATACCATAGTTCAGTACCTCCGTTTTTTATCTTTCATTTCCTGGTAAAACGCTTTGTAATGCTTGTAGCGGCTCTCGGCGATCTCTCCGCGTTCCAGTGCTTCGCGCACTTTGCAGTGCGGCTCGTGGAGATGGGTGCAGCCGCGGAATTTGCAGCCGTCGGCCAGCGCCGCGAATTCCCGGAAACAACCCGGCAGTTCTTCGATTTCCATTTCGATGAAGTCCAGCTGGCTGAATCCCGGCGTATCGGCAATATAACCGCCGCTGCCGAGATCGACCAGTTCCACGTGACGCGTCGTATGCCGCCCGCGGCCCAGACGAAGACTGATCTCGCTCGTAAGCAGGTCGAGATCGGAGAACATCGCGTTGAGCAGCGACGACTTGCCGACGCCCGATTGGCCGGAGAATACGCTGATTTCGCCCGCCAGGCGCTCGCGCAGCCGATCGGCTCCGAGCCCCTGCGGCGAACTCGTCTCCAGCACCTCGTACCCGATCGACGTGTACAGTGCCCGCGCGTTTTCCACTTCTTGGCGGGTCTGCGCATCGTCTTCTTCGATCAGATCCATCTTTGTCAAACAGATCAGCGCTTCGAGTCCTTCGTTCTCGATATGTACCAGGAACTTGTCCAGCAGATTCAGGCTCAAGTCGGGTTCTTTGACCGAGAATACCAGAACGGCCAAATTGACGTTGGCAACCTGCGGACGAATCAATTCGGACGTTCGCGGCTTGAGTTCGGTAACGGTGCCTTCCCCGTTCTCGGTGAGTTCATAGACGACGCGGTCTCCGACGAGCGGCGGTTTGCCTTTGAGCCGGAATATGCCCCGGGCCCGGCATTGGATCGCTGTGTCTCCGGGTGCGGCTTCGCTGTCCTTGACGTAGTAATACCCGCTTAACGCTTTGACGATGAGTCCTTCTGGCATGCTTCACCTTCCTTTGTCCGTAACGGGAGAGGGCCGGACTTGCGTCCGGCCGCTTTTCTGCCCTTTATTTTTGATGCCGGTTTTCTTTATCTTCCGTTTCCGTTCCCATTTCCGTTGCCGTTATTGCCGCTGCCGTTTCCATTATTTCCACGGCCGGCTTTTTCGAGAGCGGCCGCTTTTCCCGGCGGAACGAAAGCGGAAGGATCCTCTTCCGTTTCGGTGCCCGTGTCGCCTTCGGCCGGTTCTTCCTGACCTTCTTCCGGCGCCGTTTCGGCTGCATTCGGATCGGCAGGATCCGTATTCTCGACGTCCGTGCCGTTGTCCGCTTCGCCTGCCGCGGCTCCGTTATCGGCCGGTGGTTCTTCGGCCGGTAGTTCTTCGGCCGGTGGTTCTTCGGCCGGTGGTTCTTCGGCCGGTACTTCCGGCTGCTCCGGTTCTTTCTGCGGAACCTCGGGCTGCTGGAACGTGCCCCGGCTGGCTTCGGTATAATCGACCGGATACGAAATGATCAGCTCATCGTCCCGGTAGACCATGACCGCTCCGTTGAGGTTCGGAGCCAGCACCAGCGACACCGGGAAAATCCGGAGCGAAGAAATCGTGTCGCGTCCCCACTCGATCCGTTCGCCGCGTGCGTCGCTGTACAGGATGCGGACTTTGGTCGCTGCCCCTTCCTGCGAAGGTTCTACCGGCACTTGAACGGTAAAGTCGAGCGCCTCGGGCGGTTTACCCGAGCTGACGACGAATTTGACGACTTCGCCGGGCTTGAGTTCGGTATCGGCCTGCGGATCCTGACTGATGACTTTGCCCGCCTCGACCGTAAAGCTCGGCTCTTCCGCCGACGAAGGCGCAAGCGCCTGGCCGTTGATCGCGTCGAGCGCTTCCTGCCGCGTTTTGCCGACGATTTCCGGCACTTTCTTATTTTCGACTCCTTTGCTGACGATCAGGGTAATCGAATCCTGATCCGGGTCGAAATCTTTTCCCGCCTGGGGCGATTGATCGATGACCGTATCTACGGCAGCTTCGCTGAACTGTTCCTCCCGCTTGATCCGGTCTTCGGCGACTCCAAGCGCCGTCAGATCCCTGCGCGCTTCGTCGTACCCCAATTCGGTCAATGCCGGCATTTCGGTCAGCGGTTTTTCGGAACCTACCGTCAGAATCAGGGAAGCTCCTTCTTTGACGCTGAGCCCTTCAAGTTTACTCTGCCTGAAGACCCTTCCCGCTTCCGTGGCCGGATCGTACTCGTACTTGACGCCTTCGACTTCGAGTTTGCGGGCGGCAAGCGTAGTCCGGGCATCGTTTTCGGTCATCCCGATCACGTTCGGCACGGTAGTTTCCGGTACGACGAACTGCTTGCTCCACAGCATGACCGAGATAAAAGCGATCGTCAGCACAAGCAGGGTCGAACCGATAATAATCGCCGGTTTTTTCCAGTTCTTTTTGCCCGAAGGGCCGGTTTTGCCTTTGCCCGACGCGTCTCCGCGCTGCAAGTCCGCCGCAGGCGACACATACGAGGAGCGGATTGCCGGTACGACCAGGGTACGATCCGCATCATCCATTTCGTCGAACAGCACTTTTTGCTCGTCCCGGCGCGAAGGCAGCAGACAGGTATCCAGATCGCTCTGCATATCGGCCGCCGACTTGTAACGCTCGGACGGATTTTTGCGCATGGCCCGTACGATAATGTTTTCCACGCTTTGCGGAATTACCGGATTGAGTTTGCGCGGTTCTTCGAAATCGTCCTGAAGATGCTTGAGCGCCACGCTGATCGGACTTTCGCCTTCGAAAGGCAGCGCTCCGGTCAGCATCTGGTACATCACGATCCCGAGCGAATACAGGTCCGACTTCTCGCCGGCATTGACTCCTTTGGCATGTTCGGGAGAAAAATAATGGACCGAACCCACGACCGAACCGGTTTGGGTAATCGTCGTGGACGTTACGGCCCGGGCAATTCCGAAGTCCGTTACTTTGACGCGTCCGTTACGGCCGATCAGAATATTGTGAGGCTTGATATCCCGGTGAATAATCTGATTGCTGTGCGCATGATCGAGTGCTTCGCAGATCTGCGAAGCGATCCGGACCGCTTCGTCGACCGGAAGCGGCGCACGTTCTTTGATGAGCTCGTCCAGATCGCGGCCTTCGATATATTCCATGACGATATACTGGACTTCGCCTTCCTGACCGACATCGTAAATACTGACGACGTTCGGATGGGACAGCGACGCTGCAGACTGGGCTTCCCTCCGGAAACGTCGGATGAACTCCTCGTCGTGCACGAACTGCTGGCGCAGCACTTTGACCGCAACAAAGCGGTTCAGCAGCAGATCGAGCGCTTTGTATACAAGCGCCATTCCCCCGCCGCCGACACGCTCCATAATTTCGTAGCGGCCGCTGAACACCTGACCGATCATTGTACCCACTCCTTCGTCGCCGCGTCCTGGCCGGCGCGTCCGTTTTCGAACAAAGCGACGGTAATATTATCGTCGCCACCCGAACTCAGCGCCATTCGGACCAGCTTGTGCGCCCGGTCGTCCAAAGCCGCACCCGGCTTGAGCACCGTGCGCAGCATTTCGGCTTCCGCCACAAAGTTGCTTAATCCGTCGCTGCACAGCACCAGTGCTTCGCCCGGATTAAGCCGAATACGCCGCAGATCGACCTTGACTTCCGCATCGGTTCCGAGCGCACGCGTCAGCACATTGCGGCGCGGGTGGGAACCGGCTTCCTGCGGAGTGATCTGACCGCTCTTGAGCAGCTCGTTAACGAGCGTATGGTCGTCGGTCAGACGTTCCAGACCGGAAGAAGTCACTTGGTACGCCCGGCTGTCGCCGATATGGCCGATCACTCCGTCCGTACCGCTGAGCAGCACGGCCACTACCGTGGTTCCCATATTATGATACCGAATATCCGACCCGCCTTTGCGGTAGACCACTTCATTGGCGTGGAGAATCGCATCGCTGAGCGCGGCTTCGCAGGCTTCGATGGACAGACCCGGCTCCAGTCCCCCCAGATCCGCCACCATCGTCTCTACCGTCAGACGGCTTGCCGTATCTCCGGCCAGATGGCCGCCCATTCCGTCCGCTACGATGCCCAGCGTATAACCGCCCGGTTTGATCCGGCCGACCCATGACAGGTCTTCGTTGACACTGCGTACGTTTCCGATATGCGTTGCATGAACGGTATGAATCGCCACCCTAGCTCACCTCGCAGCCTTTTCCTGTCCTTTTTCCATATGCTTGGCACGCAGCTGGCCGCAGGCCGCGGCAATATCGTGCCCTTGTTCGCGGCGAATCGTCGCGTTGATGCCGTTCTCGGTCAAAATGCGCTGGAAGTTGAAAATATCGCTGCGCGAGGTACGGACGTATTTGCGTTCCGGCACGTGGTTGACCGGAATCAAATTGACGTGCGCCATACGGGTCTTCAGTACATCGGCCAATTCCTGGGCGTGCTCGGCCTGGTCGTTCACCCCGCCGATGAGCGCGTACTCGAACGTCAGACGACGGCCCGTTTTCTCGAAATAGTAATCGAGCGAAGCAATGACGTCGTCGAACGGATAACGGCGGTTGACCGGCATCAGCTTGGAACGCAGCTTGTCGTTCGGCGCATGGATAGAAATCGCCAGGTTGATCTGCGTATCTTCGTCGGCGAACTTGTAAATGTTCGGCACGATACCGCTCGTCGAAACGGTGATATGGCGCTGTCCGATGTTCAGTCCTTTTTCGTGGATCATGATGCGCAGGAATGTCATCGTCGCTTCATAGTTCTCGAACGGCTCACCGGAGCCCATGATCACGATGCTGCTCACACGCTCGCCGTCTTTGTCGAGCATCTTCTGGGCTTCGACGACCTGCGCGACAATCTCGCCCGCCGTCAGGTTGCGTTTCAGTCCGCCCAGCGTGGATGCGCAGAAGGTGCAGCCGATCCGGCAGCCGACCTGGGTCGTGACGCAGACGCTGTTGCCGTAATTGTGCTTCATGATGACCGTCTCGATCGCATGTTCATCGTGCAGACCGAACAGGAATTTCACCGTTCCGTCTTTGGACTGGAACTTGGTGATTTCGTTCAGTGTGACAAAAGCAAAATGGTCGTCCATTTTTTGACGAAGCGACTTCGACAGATTGGTCATTTCCTCAAAACTCGACACGCGTTTGACGTACAGCCAGTCGAAGATCTGATCGGCGCGGAAAGCCGCTTCTCCGCTCTCTTTGACCCACTCGCGCAGTTCATCGAGATTATAATCGTATATGAAAGGTTTCATGTTGTCGGTTATCCCCTGTTCGTTGATTTATAGATTTTGTTGACTTTATCGATTTCCATCTTATCTATATTAGCACAAAAGCCGTTCATGCTAAAGAGGAACCCCTTCCGGCCCGGTTCGGGCTTCGGCAGAGGTTCCTCTCTGTTATCGGAAAATGACAGCCGATCCATGCGCAAATGAGATAAAAAACGAAAAGGCCGGGACCGTTCGGAGAAGCGATATACGGTGGACGAATGGCTCTCCCCTTTCGTTCCGGTTATCCTTCTTCGCTTGAAACTACCCTCTGCGGCGCAGTCTGGCGATATAGAATCCGTCCGAACCGAACTGGTTCGGCAGAATTTGTACACCCGCTCCGCCTGCTTGAGGCATGCCGTTCAGAGCAGCCGCTTCGAAAGGTTCGGCCACAAACTCCGCATGATCGCGCAGGAACTCCGCAACCGCACGCTGATTTTCTTCCCGTTCGATCGTGCACGTACTGTATACGAGAATGCCTCCCGGCTTGACCAGCCCGGCCACGGCGGCCAACATCTGCCGCTGCAGTTTCGCGATGGAAGCCGTATCCTCTGGCGTCTTCGCCCAGCGCAGATCGGGCTTGCGCCGGATTACGCCGAAGCCCGAGCATGGTGCATCAAGCAGCACCCGGTCAAAAGATGCCGCCTCGAAGCGATCTTTCAGCGACATGGCATCGCCGACACTCGTCTCGATACAAGTCAGACCAAGCCGTTCCGCCTGCTCGGCGATCAATCCCTGCTTGTGCTCGTGCAGATCGTTGGCGACAATACGGCCCCGGTTGCCCATCTTCTCGGCGATATGGGCCGTCTTGCCGCCCGGTGCGGCGCAGCAGTCGAGCACGCTCATGCCCGGTTCCGGCGCCAGCGCTTCGGCTACGAGCATAGAGCTCTCGTCCTGAATACTGAAGCGGCCGTCGCGGTACAGATGGTCGTTCGCCATGTTGCCCCCGCTTTCGACGATAACGCCCGGCTCCGCAAGCTCGGAAGCGCGGACGCTTCGGCCTTCGGCTTCCAGTTCGCGCAGCAGTTCGTCGCGGTTCATTCTCAGCGTATTGACGCGAATACTCGTCTTCGGCGCTTCGTTGTTCGACGCGCAGATCGCTTCCGCCGTTTCTTCGCCGTATTGGACAATCCAGCGTTCGACGAGCCACTGCGGATGCGAATGCTGCAGCGCGATACGCTCGGCCGTAGGCAGATCATCCGGAAAGGACAAAGTTTCGCCTTCGCGCAGCGCGCTGCGAAGCACGCCGTTGATCATCGAAGAAATCCCCGAATGGCCTCTTTTCTTGGCAATCTCTACCGCTTCGTTTACCGCCGCATGGGCCGGAATCCGGTCCAGATAACGGATTTGGTACAGAGACATCCGCACGAGGCTGCGCACCCAGGGATTCAGGCGTTTGACGCCGCTTTTGATGAAGAAATTCAGGAAGTAATCCAGCGTCGCCTGGCGGGCGATCGTTCCGTAGACCAGCTCCGTGGCAAGCCCCGCGTCGGCCGGGCTCAGTTCCGCCTGCTGGAGTGAACGGTTCAGCAGCAGATTGCTGTAGGCATTATTCTCCTCGACACCGGTCAGCACATTGAGCGCAACTTCGCGCGCCGTCAACTGGACCTTGCGTCTGCGCGGCTGAAACCCTCCGCTTGGGGCTGCAGCCTTGGCAGGAGCGGGAGCGGCACTCTTCCCGCGCTCTTGCGAAGCGGCAGGCGGCCGCTTCGCGGAAATAGGCTCTTTCTTGGCCGCAATCCGCTCGGATGCGCTTGTCGGCCGGCTGCGGTTCTCTGTCTTCGCCGGAGCGCTGGCGGAAGATGGGGATCGGCCGATTTCGGCCGATCCTGCGGATTTCGGACCTGCGGCGGCTTTGAACGGCTTGGCCGCCGCCGGCGCATTCTGCGGTTTGGAAGCCGTTCGGCTTCCCGCTGCGCGGCCCGAAGGAGAGGAGGGTTTTGACGTACCGGCGGGTTTGGCCGCGCCGCCGTTCTTGGCCGCAATCCGCTTGGTTGCTCCGCTTGCATTCCGACCGAGTTCAGTCGTTTTTTTGCGGTCTCCGCTTTTTTTGCGGTCCGTCGGCTTTTTGCTGTCGGACGCTTTTGGCCGTTCGGCCGGTTTGTTCGGATCGAAACCGCCCGAAGGTTTTGTTCCGCCTCCAAACATGCGGATCCCTTGGTTTTCCGTGCGTTTCCCGTTCCCTTTTTCTTCGCTCATCCGAGCACCGCCCCTGCCTGCATCGCCGTACCGCGGACAAAGTCGGACACCGGCATCGCTTTTTTGCCGGCCGGCTGTACCTTCGTCAGGCGCACAGCGCCTCCTCCGCAAGCTACGACGATTGCTTTATGATTAATATCAAGCACCGTTCCCGGAGCGGCTCCCGCTTCGGGGCCGTTTTCTTCCGGACGTTCGATTTCCCATACTTTGAACACTTCCTCGTTCCACAGCGTATACCCGCCGGAAAAAGGAGACAATCCCCGGACCTGGTTGAATATGTCGCGCGGCGAACGCGTCCAGTCGATGCGCTCGTCGTCGCGGGTCAGATTCGGCGCGTAAGAAGCCAGCTCTTCATTCTGCGGCTCGGCTTGAACGCGGCTTTCGAGCAGACGCGGCAGTTCTTTTTTCAACAAAGAGGCTCCGGCTTCGCCCATTTTCTCGAACAATGTACCGGAAGTATCTTCGTCCGTAATCTCGATTTCCGTTTTTGCGATCATATCGCCGGTATCCAGGCCTTCCGCCATATACATGAGCGTAATGCCCGTCTTGGGCTCGCCGTTGATGATCGCACGCTGAATCGGGGCTCCGCCCCGGTAAGCCGGAAGCAGCGAGCCGTGCACATTGACGCAGCCGAGTTCCGGGACTTCCAGCAGCGATTTCGGCAGAATCTGGCCGTAGGCCGCCGTTACGATCAGATCGGGATGGAACGAAGCCAATTCTTCGACCGCTTCCTTGCTGCGCATACGTTCCGGCTGCAGAACCGGCAGATGAAGCTTCAGCGCCGCTTCTTTGACGGGCGACGGAGTCAGCACCTTTTTTCGACCCTGAGGACGATCCGGCTGGGTAACGACCGCCACCACATTGCATTCGCTTTCCAGCAGCGCTTCCAGACACGATACCGCAAACTGCGGGGTACCCATAAATACGATTCTTTTCATTTCATTCACTCCTTTGCCGCACTTTCCTGGCCCGGTTTATAAATATGTTCCGCCACATCGGTAAACAGTACCCCGTCCAGATGATCGATCTCATGCTGGAACGCGCGGGCCAGCAGACCGCTTCCCGTTACGGTGAACTCTTCTCCGTCCCGATTCAGGCCTTTGACCGTCACCGTCATGGACCGCCGCACATCGCCGTTCAGGCCGGGAATACTCAAGCAGCCTTCCGGGCCGAACTGTTCGCCTTCGCGCTCTATAATTTCGGGATTGATCATGCCGATCAGGCCGTTCTCGTCCCCGACGTCGATCACGATAATCCGCTTCGGAATGCCTACCTGCGGGGCCGCCAATCCGACACCCTGCGCGTCGTACATCGTGTCCGCCATATCCCCGACCAGCTTTTGCACGTTGGGCGTTATTTTCGTGACTTCTTTTGCTTTTTTGTGCAGAACCTCGTCGGGCTCCGTTACAATCAATCGAATAGCCATTGCCTAGCACCTTCCTTGAAGCTGTATTAGCCGCTGCAGCTGCTGTCCGTCCATGAAAAAGACGCGGAGGACCGCGTCACATCATGACCTGGGGATCGACGTCGATGCTGATCAGCAGCTCCTGCTCTTTCGCCGTATCTTCCAGTTCATCCGCGATTTCCCGCGCCAACAGGGCAGCGTCCATTTCTCCACGCCATTTTATCATACATTGAAACCGGTATCTATTTTTGATCCGGGGGATCGGCGACGCGATAGGACCCAGCAGGTCCAGTACGTTCGGAGCCAATTTGTCCATTCGGGCCAACCATCCCCGGGCCTGCGCTTTCTCTTTGACCATCGCCGCATAATTCTCGGCCATGCGGACGACGACCGGAAGCTGCTCGTGCGAAAAAGTAACCAGGATCAACCGGCAGTACGGCGGATATCCGAGTTTTCTCCGGTGCCCCAGCTCTTCGCGCACAAAAGAATGGTAATCGTGCTTCGAAGCATGGATGATCGAATAATGCTCCGGATTGTAAGACTGGATAAACACTTCGCCCGGCAGATGATGCCGCCCGGCCCGGCCGGCCACCTGGGTCAGCAGCTGGAACGTTTTTTCGCCGGCGCGAAAGTCGGGCAGATTCAGAGCCGAATCCGCGGCAATCACGCCCACCAGCGTCACATCCGGGAAATCCAGTCCTTTTGCGACCATCTGCGTACCGAGCAGAACATCCGCTTTTTTGTCGCGGAATTTCTGCAGCAGCTTCTCGTGGGAGCCTTTCTCGCTTGTCGTATCCACATCCATCCGTACGACCCGGATCGCCGGGAACAGCTTGGCCAGTTCTTCTTCGACCCGCTGGGTACCCGTCCCGAAATAGCGGATATGCTCGCTTCCGCATTCCGGACAAGTCTCGGGAACCGTCTCGGCGTGGCCGCAGTAATGGCAGCGCAGGTTGTTGGAACGTTGGTGATACGTCAGCGAGATATCGCAGTTCGGACATTCCGCCACATAGCCGCATGTACGGCACATGACGAAGGTCGAATAGCCGCGCCGATTGAGCAGCAGAACCGTCTGCTCTCCGCGTTCAAGCCGCTGCTCGATCGCTTTGTGCAGATCCCGGCTGAACATGGAACGATTGCCTTCTTTCAATTCTTCCCGCATATCGATAATGTTGACGCCCGGCAGCGAACTGCCCAGCGCACGAAGCGAAATTTCGGTCAGGATCGGAGAGAAATGCGGATCGCTTTGCGAACGGGCCGCATGATACGTCTCAAGCGACGGGGTCGCCGAGCCGAGAATGACGACCGCATTATGCTGCTCGGCTCTTTTGACGGCTACATTTCGAGCATGGTATTTCGGGCTTTCTTCCTGCTTGTACGAAGATTCGTGTTCTTCGTCCATCACGATCAGACCGATGTCTTTGAACGGGGCAAAAATAGCCGAACGCGCTCCGATCGCCACCTGTACCCGGCCTTCGCGAATCTTGCGCCATTCATCGTACCGTTCCCCGCCGGACAACCGGCTGTGCATCACGGCGACTTTGGAGCCGAACCGGCTTTTGAACCGCTCGACCATCTGGGGGGTCAGCGAGATCTCGGGGACCAGTACGATCGCCTGGCGCTGCTGCGCAATGCAGCGTTCGATCGACTGCAGATATACCTCCGTCTTGCCGCTGCCGGTGATCCCGTGCAGCAGGAAGACCCCTTCCCTGCGGGCATTCAGCCGTTGTATCACGGCGTCGTAGACCTGCTGCTGCTCGTCGGTCAGCTTGGGCGCGATACTCGGTTTGAAATCGCGGCCTTCGTACGGATCGCGGAATACTTCCACGTCTTCGAGCCGGACCAGCCCTTTGTCTTCGAGCGACTTGATCGCGCTTGCCGTTACGCCAAGCACGCTCAGTACTTCTTTTTGCGGCATCGGAATGCCCAGCTCCACAAGAAAAGCAAAAATTTCTTTTTGCTTTTTGGCCCGCGCAGGGAAATGTTCCAGTTCTTCCGCGGCCCGCTGCGCATCGACGTTTACGACCACGGTTTTGACCGTTTTGCGGCCCATCCGGTCGCGGATTTCCTGGCTTTCAAACAGCAATCCGCCCTTGATGAGCGCCTGCACGGCTTTTTCCCGTCCGGGAAAACTCTGCCGGAGCTGTTCGGCTTTGACTTGTCCCCGGTTTCTTACATATTCCAGAATTTCCCGGGCCGAAGACACATCGACCGCGGAAGATCCGCCGAACAGCGACAATTCCCCGCCGTCTTCCGGCAGTTCTTCGATCAGACGCCCGATCTCCTGCTCTTCTTCTTCGCCTTCCGGCTTCCGGACCGCATGAATAAAACGCTCGGCTTTGCCTTTGAGCGCGGCGGGAATCATAAGCTGAAGCGCCGTCGATTTATGACAGGCGTATTTGTCCGCAATCCAGCTTCCAAGCTCGACCAGATCTTCCGGCAGCGGAGGCACCAGGTCAAGCAGTTCGCGGATCGCTTTGATTCGTCCGTGTTTATATTCGCTCTCATCCGACAATCCCACCACAAACCCTTGAACGGTACGTCCGCCGAACGGCACGCCGACCCGGCTGCCGACTGCGATCCATTCCTGCATTTCCGGCGGAATCCGGTAGTCGAACGGCCGGCTGACCGCCCGCACCGGAACGTCCACAATCACACGAGCAAAATTCATCGCAGCTCTCCCTGTCCCATACGGCGCGAAGCCTCGAGCAGAATTTCCCGGGCCGCTTCGTATTTGGACAGTTTAGGCAGGTCGGCGATCAGGCCTTCGGGCCCGAACAAATGCACGATATTCGTATCCGAACCGAATCCGGCTCCCGAACGGGTCACATCGTTGGCAACCAGCATATCGCAATTTTTGCGCTGGAGCTTCTCGGCGGCGTACGTTTTGAGATCGTGCGTTTCCGCGGCAAACCCGATCAGGAACTGATGCTCTTTTTGCGCACCCAGCGTCTGCAGCACATCGACGGTTTTAACCAGTTCAAGCGCCATTTTTTCTTCGCTTTTTTTGATTTTTTGCCGCGCGCTCGATTTCGGGCGGTAATCGGCTACGGCCGCGGCCATAATCAGCATGTCGGTATCGGGCCACTCGCCCAGGCAGGCCTCGTACAGATCTTCCGCCGACTCGATCCGGACGATATCCACGCCCGTCGGCAGCGGAATCTGCACTTTTCCCGCGATCAGCTTGACCTCGGCTCCCAGATCGCGTGCGGCCTGGGCCAACGCGGCTCCCATTTTGCCGGAGGAGTCGTTGGTGATATAGCGGACCGGATCGATGCGCTCGATCGTTCCGCCTGCCGTCACGACGACTTTCCGCCCCGCCAAAGGACCGTTGGGCTCGGCCGGTTTGGACGATGAAGCGGAAATCGCTCCGCTGCCCGCAAGACCGAATTCCGAAGCGCCTCCCGCGGTCGCAAACAGCGTCTCTCCCCCAATATCCCCGGCATCGGGCGCCGCGAAGAACGGCTCGGGACCGGGATCCGAAAAGGCAGCTTCCGAAGCCCCGGGAGAAACCGCAGCCGCTGTCGGCGACACCCGGTTGCCCGCTTCGCGCCGCGCAAAAAACTGCCGCAGCACTTCTACGATCGTCTCCGGTTCTTCCAGGCGTCCTTTGCCGACATACCCGCAGGCGAGCATTCCGTCCCCCGGCTCGATCATCATGACGCCGCGGTCTGTCAGGGTCCGCATATTGCTTACAACGGCGGGATGCGTGTACATATGCACGTTCATCGCCGGAGCGACCATCACCGGAGCCGTTACCGCAAGCAGCGTAGTGGACAGCATATCGTCGGCAAGCCCGTGTGCCAGCTTGGCGATACTGTTCGCCGTTGCTGGCGCAATCAGAACCAGGTCGGCCCAATCCGCCAGGTCGATATGGTTCACGACTTTCGGATTGCGTTCTTCGAAAGTATCCGTATGCACCGGACTGTGCGTCAATACCTGCAGCGTCAGCGCCGGAATAAACCGCTGCGCCGACTGCGTCATAATGACCTGAACTTCCGCTCCCGCTTTGACCAGCTGGCTGCACAGCGTCGCGGCTTTGTAAGCCGCAATGCCGCCGGTCACGCCGAGCAGAATTTTTTTTCCGTTTAACATGCCTTATTCCTCCTTCTGAAAAAAAATAACAACCTTATCGGTTGTTAAAGATGGAGCCTTGCGATTTATTTCGGTCTGTACGGTCGGCCGGAGCCGCCGGATCTCGCAGCAGGGAACCTTACAGGTTCCGTTTGCCTTTTTGTTCTTCGACCACTTCGTTTTCGTCGCGCGCTTCGATCTTGAGGTAGTCGTTATAGATTTCTTCGAGAGCTACGCCGACCTGTTTATGCGATCTCGGGTTCGGCATATCCGATTCCGAGCCTTCGCGCAGCTGTCTGGCCCGTCTGCTCGCCGCGACTACCAGGGAATATTTACTGTCTACTTTGGTCATGATTTTATCGATGGAAGGATACAACATATTTATCGTCCTCTCTGTGCTCCTTCGGATCGCGCAAGCGCGGCTTCGAAGAAACGGTCCGGTTCTCCGGCAATCTGGTTGTAAAAAAGCAGCCTACTTGACGATCCGGCAGTGTTCCGCCACGATGATCGATTCGATCCGCATGCAGGCTTTGTCAACTTCGTCATTGACGACCGAATAATCGTAATGACGCATCAGGGCAATTTCTTCTTCGGCCACCGACAAGCGGTTATGAATCACCGATTCCGTCTCCGTTCCGCGGCCGACAATCCGGTCTTTCAGTTCTTCGATCGAAGGAGGCGTCAGGAAAATGAACACGCCGTCCGGGAACGTCTGCTTGACTTTGAGCGCTCCCTGCACTTCGATTTCCAAAATAATATCGTTCCCCGCTTCGATCGTCTGCTCGACGAAGTCGCGCGGGGTACCGTAGAAGTTGTCCACATACTGCGCATATTCGAGCAGTTGGTCGCCCGCGATCATGCTGCGGAATTCTTCCTGGCTTTTGAAAAAATAATTGACGCCGTGCTGCTCGCCCGCACGGGGCGAACGGGTCGTCGCCGAAACCGAATAAACGAGTCCCGGCAATCTTTTGCGCAGCGCGCTGCATACGGTACCTTTTCCGACTCCCGACGGTCCGGACAATACAATCAATAACCCTTTAGACATAGTTCTCTCCATTTATTCGTCGTTATCGTCATCTTTGGTCGACAGGCGGTGGGCAACCGTCTCCGGCTGTACGGCCGAAAGAATGACGTGGTCGCTGTCGGTAATGATGACGGCGCGCGTTCTGCGGCCATAGGTTGCGTCGATGAGCATGTGCCTGTCCCGCGCCTCCTGAATGATCCGCTTGATCGGAGCGGATTCCGGGCTTACGATGGAAATGATTCGGTTGGCCGATACAATGTTCCCGAAGCCGATATTGATGAGCTTGATTGCCATGTCCAGGTTTTCCCCCTAATCTAAGTTCGGTTCTTTTTCTGTAAGTCGGACCAGCGCCCGGCCGTTATTCGAGATTGGCGGCCTGCTCGCGCATTTTCTCGAGCTCCGCCTTCATCCCGACGACATGGCCTCCGAGCGCCAGATGATTCGCCTTCGAGCCGATCGTATTGACCTCTCTATTCATTTCCTGAATCAAGAAATCCAGTTTGCGTCCTTTGGGTTCGTTGCTGACCAGCAGCTCCGAACACTGGACGAAATGACTGCCCAGCCTCGCCAGTTCTTCATCGATACTGCAGCGGTCGGCAAAAAGGGCCACCTCCATACCGAGCCGCTGCTCATCCAGCGCAAAACTTCCGTCCTGCAGCTCGACAAGACGCTGACGCAGTTTGGTCCGGTAGTCTTCGACCACCAGAGGAGCCAGCCGGACAAGTTCTTGATGGGCGGCCTGCAAATTCTCAAGTCTCAGGCGGCAGTCGCGGGCCAAATACGTGCCTTCCGACCCCCGCATCGCTACAATCTCCGCCAGCGCCAGCCCGAGACCCTGCTGAAGCACCTGTTCCCAATCCGTACTATCGCTGGGTTCAAGCGGCGCGGCAGCGGAAACCATGACGTCCGGCAGCGACAGAATTTCCGCCGCGCCCAGACGTCCGTCAATGCCGTAAGCTTGTTCCAACTCGCGCGCGGCACGGATATAAGATTCCGCCGCCGCACGGTTGAGCGTCATCGCGTTTCCCTGCGATTCGCTTTCCCTCGTGATGTACACATCAATCCGTCCACGCCTCATATGCTGCTGTACGAGCCGCCGGAGACCTTCCTCAAAACCGTTCCATTCCCGGGGCATCCGCAGTACGACTTCGCAGTAGCGATGATTGACGGACTTGACCTCAAATTGAATTTTGTATCCGCTCTGCTGGATGGCGGATTGACCGTATCCGGTCATGCTGTAAGACATCGTCATCACATCCGTTACCCTATTTTAATGGATTATGCAAACCGAAACAAGGGGAATCGCGCCGGTTTGCAAATTCCGGTTTGAAGCTTGACTATCTTCAATTCAAGATATATACTGAAATTAATAAAGCAACTTTAATATAAATAGTATTTTGGCGCTTTTTATTGCGACTTATTTAAAGGAGAGGTTCACTATGCAGCTGCTCGGACAGCACCATGTCTCGCTGATGACCGGCAAAGCCGAGAACAATTTCGATTTTTTCACACGGGTGCTCGGGATGCGTCTGGTCAAAAAATCGGTCAACCAGGATAACACGACGTCCTATCACCTGTTCTACGGCGACGCCGCAGCCAATCCCGGTACGGAGATTACGTATTTCGATTATCCGGGAATCGGCCCCTCTTACCAGGGGGTATCGAGCATCTCGTCCACTTCGCTTCGCGTGCCCTCGTCCGCATCGCTCGAATTCTGGGCCGCCCGTTTCGACTCGCTCGGCATTGCCCACGGGGAAATCGGCAGCCGGGCAAACCGCGCCGTTCTTCCTTTTGAAGATTTCGAAGGAACCCGCCTGATTCTTGTCGCGGACGACGGCGAAACCGGCGTAGCTCCGGGGCAGCCCTGGCATGCGGAAGGGATCCCGCTGGAACACGCGATCGTCGGCTTGGGGCCCGTTACACTGACGGTCGCCGATCCCAAACCTACCGCCCTGGTCCTGACTCAATTGATGGGTTTCCGCAAAGTCGGTACCTATCCGTCTCCCGCAGGCGACTTTGCGGATCTTGAAGTATTTGCGACCGGCGAAGGAGGTTCGGGGGCGGAAGTGCATCTGGAAGCCCGTCCGGACCTGCCGAAATTCCGGTTGGGTCGCGGAGGCGCCCACCATGTCGCGTTCCGGATCCCGAACGAAGACGAATATGCCAAATGGATCGATCGGATCGCGGCGAGCGGTCTGCCCAATTCCGGCCGGGTCGATCGCGACTATTTCCGCGCTTTGTATTTCCGCGAACCGAACGGGATCCTGTTCGAGCTTTCGACCGATACCCCGGGATTCGATATCGACGAACCGCTGGAATCGCTGGGCGAAAAGCTCGGTCTGCCTTCTTTCCTCGAACCCCGCCGCGCCGAAATCGAAGCGAAGCTTCGGCCGCTCGAACTTTGACGCTTCCGCTTTTACGCGTAAACCGCGATGCAAGACGCTTTTCCTTAACCGGAAAAGCGTTTCTTTGCGTCCCGTACGGCACAAAACATTCCCCCCGCCCGTAACGGCGCACACTGTCCGCAAACAAACCAAAAAACCGCGGATCCGCGGCGCTCCGCCTTGGTTCTCCTCACCTTGAGAAGCAAAGACGGCTGCTCCGCGTTTTCTGCGGTCTTTGGATTGGGATCGGCCTATTTCTCGGTCAGTCGGTCAGTTTGCCCGTGTAGACAAACGCCGCCGGTCCGGTCATGTAGACGTGATTGTCGGATTCGTTCCATTCGATGAACAGATCGCCGCCCTTGAGCGAGACGGTCGCTTCGCGTCCGCTGAGTCCGTTCAGAACGGAAGAAACGAGCGTCGCGCAGGCGCCGGTTCCGCAGGCCAGGGTAGGTCCCGCTCCGCGTTCCCAAACGCGCATATCGATCTGCTCCCGACTGTTTACGGTCGCAAATTCGACGTTCACTTTCTTGGGGAACAGCGGATGCTTTTCCAGGACCGGTCCCCATTTGGCGAGGTCGAAGTTGACCGCGTCGTCCACATAGATGACGCAGTGCGGATTGCCCATCGATACGGCAGTAAAGCGGAAGTTCTCGCCCAGCGCTTCGATCGGTTGGTCGACGACCGGTTCGCCGTCCACCGCGACCGGAATCTTGGCGCCTTCGAGAATCGGGGCTCCCATATCGACGCGCACGGTCTGTGCAGCGCCGTTCTCCGCCTGGATAGTCAGCGGCTGTACACCCGCGCCGATCGTTTCGATCGTCAGGCTCTCGCCTGCGGCGAGCTTGTGGTCGTAGACGTATTTGGCGACGCAGCGAATCGCGTTCCCGCACTGCTCGGCTTCCGATCCGTCCGAGTTCATGATGCGCATCATGAAGTCCGCTTTTTCCGAAGGCAGAATATAGACGAGACCGTCCGCTCCCACGCCGAAGAAACGGTCGCATACTTTAACAGCCTGCTCCGCCGCGTCTGCCGGAAGTTCCTTTTCCCCGTATACGATCACAAAGTCGTTGCCCAGTCCGTGCATTTTGGTAAATTCCATTACGTATTTCCACTCCTTATCGGTTTCGAGACCGGCGCTCTCGTCCGTTTCGCCCGCTGCGAAAAGTTGACGAAAGTGCCGGCTTCGCTCAATATAGATCTTGCCGCGCCCATTTGCGAAAGCTACATTAACTAAGATACCCGAACCCCCGCGCGATTGCTATTGATTTTATGCGTGAAACTTTGTATTTTTCCGCGCGGCGCACCGCTTCTACAATTGGATGTTACAGAAAGAAGGTCGTTATAGATGGCATTGGATGGAATCGTTACACGCGCAATCGCCGCCGAGCTGGCTTCGCTTCAAGGAGCCCGTATCAGCAAAGTACATCAACCTTCGGGCAGCGATATCATTTTTCAGATCCGTTCCCGCGAAGGCAACAAGAAACTGCTGCTGTCCGCCAGCCTGACTTATCCGCGGATTCAATTCACCGAACAATCGTACATGAATCCGCCCGAAGCGCCGATGTTCTGCATGCTGCTGCGCAAACACTGCGAAGGCGGTTTGATCGAAAAAATCGAACAGGTCGGCATGGAGCGTATTCTCCACTTCTGGATCCGGCAGCGGGACGAAGTGGGCGACGTATCGCTCAAAAAGCTTGTCGTCGAGCTGATGGGCCGTCACAGCAATATCATTCTGCTTGACGCCGCGACGGAGACTATCCTGGACGGCATTCACCATGTCACCCCGGCGATCAGCAGCTATCGTATTGTAATGCCGGGCATCCAGTATCAGGAACCTCCGCAGCAGAACAAGCTCAATCCGCTGGAGACCGCCGAAGAAACGTTCAAGCAAAAATGGAACGGGAATATCGCGGATACGCCCGTGAACCGGCTCGTCGAGACCTATACCGGCCTCAGTCCGCTGATCGCCCAGGAAGTGATGAACCGGGCGAGTCACGCTGCGGGTGAAACCGCTTCGGCAGGCGAGCCGGACGTGTCCGCGATCTGGAAGGCGTTCGACGAACTGATGACCGGCGTGCGCGAAGGACGCTTCGCTCCGTGCACCGGACTCAACGCGCGCGGCAAACTGGTCTTCTCCGCCGTTCCGCTCACCTTGATCGAAGAAGAACGCCGCACGTTCGATTCGATCAGCCTCTGCATGGAGCATTATTACGGAGACAAAGCCGACCGCGACACGGTCAAGCAAAAAGTCGGCGACCTGATCAAATTCCTGCAGAACGAACGCGGCAAAAATGTCAAAAAGCTTGATCATCTGGATAAAGATCTGGAAGAAGCGCAGGACGCCGAGCAGTACCGGATCAAAGGCGAACTGCTCTTCGCGTCGCTGCATCTGCTGAAAAAAGGCATGAAAGAGATTGAACTGGCCAATTTCTACGACGAGGAGCAGCGCGAGATCAAGATTACGCTTGATCCGCTCAGCGGACCTTCGGACAATGCCCAGCGTTATTTCAAAAAGTACAACAAATACAAAAACAGTCTGGCCGTCATCGACGAACAGATCAAAAAAACGCACGAAGAAATCGCCTATATGGACAATCTGCTGCAGCAGCTAAACGACGCTTCGCTGCGCGACGTCGACGAGATCCGGGCGGAACTTGCGGAACAGGGTTATGTGCGCAGCCGCGTTCCGCGCGGCGCCAAAAAGAAAAAGAAAAACGACAAGCCGACCCTGCATCTGTACACGTCCTCGGAAGGCATCGAGATTTACGTCGGCAAAAACAATCTGCAAAACGAGTTCATCACGAACCGTCTGGCGCATTCCAGCGACACCTGGCTGCATACCAAAGACATTCCGGGTTCGCACGTCCTGATCCGCAGCGCGGAATACGGCGAAGCCACGTTGAACGAAGCCGCGCAGCTCGCCGCTTTCTTCAGCCAGGCCAAGCATTCCAGCAGCGTGCCGGTAGACACGACGCAGATCCGCCACGTACGCAAACCGAGCGGCTCCAAGCCCGGTTTCGTAATTTACGATCACCAGAAAACGCTGTTTGTCACACCCGACGAAGATCTGGTCAAGGCTCTGCCAAACACGGTAAAAAACGCCTGAAACGGACTTGACCCGGCGGCTTGAACCTTCCCTTCCGCACGCTTCAAAAAAGGCCGGATTCCGCATCGCGGAATCCGGCCTTTTTTCATTTTCCCCGATTGCCCATAGATAAATCTGCGCAGACCGGCGGTCAAACCCGCCGGATACGGTCCCGTCCGAAGACGCTGACAAGCCCGCCGGCTTCAGCTTTCCGGAGCAAACCGGGCGGAGCGAAGAGCCAGAACCGACTCTTCTGCTACCGTATAGGCCCCGAGCTCCCCGTGAAAGACTTTCCCCTGACGGACGCCGTGATAATCCGATCCCGCCGTGATCCGCAGACCGTATTCCCGAGCCAGCTTCCGATAGCGCTCCTCGGCTTCCGGGCCGTGATCGGGATGCCGAACCTCGATTCCCGCAGGCTGCGCTTCCCGCAGTACCTCGCGGACCAGCCCGTCATCGCCGTAAAGACCCGGATGGGCCAATACCGGCACACCGCCCGCTTCCCGAATCCACCGCGCCGCATCCGAAGGCGTGATCCGCGGCGGCGAGACGTAAGCGGCCGCGCCTTCGGCCAGGTACTTGTCGAACGCGTCGCGCAGGTCGACGGCATATCCTTTTCGAACGAGCACGTCCGCCATATGCGGACGGCCCACGCTCTCGCCCGGCTTCAGCGGGCGGTCGCCGCGTTCCCGAACTTCCTCGAGCGTAATCTCGGCGCCCAGCTCCCGCAGCCGCTTCAGGATCAAGTCGTTGCGCCGGTCGCGCACGCCGCGGAGTTCCGCCAGGCGTTCTCCGAACTTCGGGTCCGCAGGATCAAAATAGTAGCCCAGCATATGAATATCCTTGCCGCCGGCCCGCGTGCTGATTTCCACACCCGGAATAAAATCCAGTCCCGCGATCAAAGCCGCTTCCGCCGCCTCGGCGATCCCCGCCGTCGTATCGTGATCCGTCAGAGCCAGCCCCGCCAGCCCGCGCTCGGCGGCAAGCCTCACGAGCTCGGTCGGCGTACCCATTCCGTCCGAAGAGGTGCTGTGCATATGCAAATCGTACAACCTTGCATTTTTGTCAGGGTTCGTCATGGATACACTCTCCTTTCACGGCCGCTTCTCCAAACTGGTGCTTCCGCAGAAAATCCAAAAAAGCCACGGCGGCTATAGGCAGCAGCGTCGACTTCAAGCGAACCGAATAGAAGCGGCGCTTGAAGGACGCATCTTCGACCGAAACCGCATGCAGCAGACCGAGTGCAAGCTCATGCTTGACCGAAGAAGGAGACAGCATGGTGATCCCCAAACCCGCTTCCACCGCGGATTTTACGGCTCCCGTACTGCCGAGCTCCATGACCGTCCGCAAACTGCGCGGGTCGATGCCTTTCGCCCGCCATTCGTCTTCCATCACCTGTCGGGTGCCCGAGCCTTCTTCGCGCAGAACAAAAGGATACGCCGAAGCTTCGGCGAGCGTTACCGCCGTCCTTGAAGCAAGCGGGTGGCCGGCCGGTACGATCAGGCGAAGTTCGTCGTGCATAACCGACTCGCTGATGATGTCGGGATGTACGACAGGCGCTTCGACAAGACCGAAATTCAGCGTATGCCGAGCAATTTCATCCAAAATTTGCGTGGTATTCATGACTTTCAGCGAAATGGCGATATCCGGATGCTGACGGCCGAACGGAACAAGCAGCGGAGGCAGTACATATTCGCCAATCGTATTGCTTGCTCCCAACTGCAGCCTGCCTTCGAGTTTGTGCGTGAAGCGGGCCATCTCCGTTTCCGTTTCGCGCATCAGCTCGATGCTGCGCCTCGCGAAAGGCAGCAGGATCCGGCCGGATTCGGTCAACTCGATTTTTTTGGTCGAACGGTTCAGCAGTTTCGTGCCGAAGTATTCTTCAAGCGTTTGCATCTGCATCGTGACAGCAGGCTGGGTCATATGCATGGCCGCAGCCGCCGCGGAAAAACTGCCTTTTTCCGCCACGCTGTGAAAAATATGAAGCTGGTGAAAGTTAAGCGCCATCGTTATCCTCCTCGCAAAAAAAGCGTGAAAATGAAATTTCCACGCCAGTCTTTCGTATTCGGTTGTTCGGCTTCGGTCGACTGCCGATTCCGGCATCTCTGTGTTACTTTCTTTTGCGGCCATTCTTCATCAGGGTCATTCTCCGGGAATGCCGAAGCCACGAATAATACGACTTCAAATCGCGCAGCTCGATGGTTTCCGACATTTTCCCAAGAAACGTGACAATGATCATCTTGTGCAGCGGACCGCCTTCGACCGGATAAGGCCCGGCCAATTCGCCGAATTCCGCTACGACGACAAGGTCGTCATCGATCAGATACACATCTTCTTCTTTGCGGTAATACGAAACGATCCGTTTGGTCTGCAGACATTCCCACAACCAGGCGGCTATCTCCTCCGCACTTTTCTCTCCGCTTTCGATCCGATCATCGTAACGGCTTTTGGCATGATTCGTAATGACGATGTCTGCCACCTTTTTGTCGCCGAGAGCGATAAAAAAAGGTTCGTAAGTGCTCCATCGTTCCGTCGCCTTATCCCGCACCGTTTATCACTCTCCAGAGACTCGACTTGGTCTGTTTCGACACATAGGCACCCTCGAACAAGTTCGCTCCGCGGCGGATTCGAACTTCTGCGCACATCTCTTCTCCGCGAGCTGCCGGCAGTAGATCGTATTGCAGCTTGTTCATAGGTCTTTATGTCTATGTATATATACCCGGTATATTACATCATGCCTCTAATTTATACAAGACATTCAAGAAAAGCTAATTTTCCGTCAAAAAGGTACAGAAGAAGCGGCCCGGTTCGGGCCGCTTCTTCCATGGGCGTCGGCCGGTATCAGCTCGACAAGGCTTCGGAATCCGGAAGCTCCAGCGGAGCTTCTTCCGGAAACTTGCTGCCGTAATCCGTTTTGAGATCCGTTCGATGCGATCTTTCGATCTTACGAACATAAGAGAGCCTGCGCATATGCTTGGCCGTCTCTTCCGCCCGATCGGCATTGAGGTAGACGACGGCATAATGCATGCGGCGCGATACGTAATGAAGCGTACCGTATTTCTCCAAATTCCGCGCCGCTTTCAGGTCGTTGACCCATACAATATAACCTATACGTTCAGGAACCATGATGCTCGCACCTTCTTTCTGTAATAACCCGCGGGCATCTTAGCCGCAGCCGCATGAGCCGCCGCTTCCGCAGCCTGATTTCGGCAGGGGATCGTTCCCCGGTACCTTGATACTCGAAGAAACCGAATAGGCGATCGTCTCCGACATTTCAAAGAGCAGATCGTCGAGGGCTTTCTCCGCCGACCTGAAACGCGATACCGCTTCGATTCGTTCCATTTCCCGCTCGACAAGTTCGACTTCTTCCTTTGCCGCATGGTAATTCGGATGAAAATGTCCGAAGCGCTGCGTTTCTTCAAACAGCTCTTTTTTGGCGTCCAGTTTGCCGATCAAACGCCGCACTTCCGGATGCTCCTGCATCCGTTCGCGCCAATATAAGTAATCCGCAACTTCGACAGAACCGTTGATCATATCTCCCAATTCGTAGGCGCTCATCAGCACCTGGGCCATGTCGACTGTTTCAATCTCCGATACGCTCATTGTGTCATCCCGCTTCTGTCTTGAAACTCTACCCATCCCACCCGGGATGGGCAGGTACCGTTATCATAGCATAACCCTGTTCAGGATGTAAGCCTTTAACAGAAGAGGAGGAGATAGAAAGCCCCTCGTGTAAGGTCCGCGGAATCCCCCGGTTCATACCCCGTTTTCAAGGGCGGATTCCGCCATGGCGATCAGCAGCGCGGCGGAAGCTTTCATGGCCGACTCGTCGAAATCGAATCTAGGATGATGATGCGGATAGACGAACCCTTTTTCGGAATTACCCGCTCCCACGAGCATGAAGCAGCCCGGACGTTCCTCAAGGTAATACGCGAAATCTTCGGCAGGCATCAGCGGGACCGCTTTTTCGACCGCAAAACCCGGCAGGGCAGCCGGTGCGACCCGGAAAAACCGCTCCGCTTCGGAAGCATGGTTGACGAGAGCCGGGTACCCGACAAGATAGTCGACCTCGGCCGACGCGCCGTAAGCTTCGGCAATCTGCAGGCTCATCTCTTCGATCCGTCTGCGGATCAGCGCACGGGTCCCTTCGTCGAAAGTCCGGACCGTCCCCGTAATGCGGGTCTTCTCGGCTACGACGTTCTGCGCGAACCCTCCGTTAATCGTTCCGATACTGAGCACCGCCGGCCGCAGCGGGTCCACCGAGCGGCTGACTACCGTTTGGAGCTGCATGACGAGCGCCGAAGCGGCGACGATACTGTCCACCGTTTCGTGCGGCATCCCGCCGTGTCCTCCGCGCCCCGTAATATCGATAAAAAATTCGTCCGTCGAAGCCATCATCGGTCCGGCGGCCGAAGCGACCGTACCGATAGGCAGCGGCGTCCACAAGTGTACCCCGTATACCGCATCGACTCCTTCGAGCGCCCCGTGTTCGATCATCGGCCGGGCCCCGCCCGGGCACACTTCTTCGGAGGCCTGGAACAGCAGCCGCACTTCTCCGCGCAGAGTCGGTCGGCGTTCGGCAAAATACCGGGCAACCGCGAGCAGAGCGGCCGTGTGTCCGTCGTGTCCGCAGGCATGCATGATCCCGTCGCGCCGCGAGACATACTCCGCACGGCTTTCTTCCCGGATCGGCAGGGCATCCATATCGGCGCGAAGCGCGATTGTTCGGCCCGGCAGGGAGCCCCGCACCGTTCCGATCAATCCGTGGCCGCCGATATTCCGACGGACTTCGATTCCGAAGCTTTCCAATTTATCCGCCACAAAAGCGGCCGTTTCTTTTTCTCCATAGGACAATTCCGGATTGCGATGCAGATGTCTGCGCCATTCCACCATCTCCGCAAATCCGCGTTCCACTGTTTCGTTCATCGTTTCAGGTCCTTTCGGTTTGGCTTCGCAACTGTCTGTAAGTCCGGACTAATGCTTGCTTGAAGCGCCTTTCCGTCATTGTAGCAAAAAACAAAAGCGCCGCCCACCGTTATGGCAGGTCTTGCACCCACCTTTCAAAGCGACTATGATGAAAGATGAAGTTTTAGCGTCTTTGTACAAGCCAGAAGTCGTCTTATCGGATATTCCGGTCATTTATACCCATAAACGGCGCTTCCGCAGCGTCCGCCGAAGGATTGAACTTACATGAGCACTATACGGACAGACCGAACAAACCAGACGGGCAAAGCGGGCTCCACAACGAAAACCAGGCCGCCCAAAGCGCCGCCCGATTTCCAACTGCTGATTTTGACGCTGATTCTGACGGGCTTCGGCCTGCTGATGGTATTCAGCGCGAGCTCAAGCTTTACCTTGTTGAGCAGCAAATTCAGAAACGATCCGTTTTACTTTGCGCTTCCGCAGTTTCAATACGCGCTGCTCGGTATCGTGGTTATGTTGGTTACGATGAATATTCCCTACAAACGTTTCAAAAAGCTGTTTGTTCCCATGTTTCTGCTGACGTTCGCCCTGCTGCTCCTCGTTTTGTTCATGCCCGCCGTTAACGGAGCGCACAGCTGGATCGAATTGGGGCCGATCTCGGTCCAACCGACGGAATTGGCGAAGATCAGTACCATTCTGTATCTGGCCGCGCTGATCTCCAAAAAAGGCGAGCGTTTCCGCGATCTGCGTTCAGGCTTCATGCCGGTTATCGTGATCGTCTCGGTAATTGCCGGCTTGGTCATGCTTCAGCCCGATCTCGGTTCCTGCGTGATTCTGGTATCGGCCTGCTTCCTCGTCATCTATGCGGGCGGGGCCAGTATCAAGCATATTCTGGGATCGGTTATGATTCTGGGTCTGATTCTTGCCTTGTTCCTCGGCGGCAAGGAACTGCTGACCCAGAAGACCGCGGACGAAGCGGAAGCCACTTCCAACTATCAGGTCGGCCGGATTCAGGCTTATCTGGATCCGTTTGCGGATCCGCAGGGTTCGACCCAGAATCTGCTCAACTCGCTGATCGCGATCGGTGAAGGCGGAGCAACTGGCGCGGGGTACGGACAAAGTATTCAAAAGCTTTCCTACCTGTCCAATCCGCACAACGATTTTATCTTCGCCATTATCGGCGAAGAATTCGGTTTTATCGGCACGGCCGTATTCCTGCTGCTGTACCTGTACTTCCTGTGGAGAGGCCTGCTGGTCTCGCTGCGCTGCACGGATATTTTCGGTACATTGACGGGCGTCGGCATTGTCGGGCTGATCGGGATTCAGGCGTTCATCAATATCGGCGGCGTCACCAATACGATTCCGCTGACCGGCGTCACTCTTCCGTTTATCAGCCACGGCGGCACCTCCCTGCTGATTACGCTTTTCAGTATGGGGATTCTGCTCAGCATCTCCCGCGATTCGCGAAAAGCCGCGCCGGCCGTCAAAGAACAGACGACCGAGACGGTAAGCGCGTCCGAACGCCGCCCGGCCCTGTACCGTTCCCGTTAACACGCGGATACGGCACTTTGGAATGGCAGCAAAAAAAGGTTCTCCCGGATGGATCCGGGGGAACCTTTTTTTTGCGTGCGGCGCATCTGACTGGCAGGGTACGCCGCATCGCGCTTTTAGCGGATACGCGACGGCTCTTCGATCGAAATGTCGTCCTTGAAAGCAACGCCTTCGACTTTGACATTGACTTCGATCACTTTCAGACCGGTCATATTCTCCACCGCTTCGCGAACATTTTGCTGCAGCATGCGGCAGACCTCATGAATCGGCGTCTCGTACAGGACAATAATGCGCAGGTCGATCGCCGTCTCCAGCTGGCCGACTTCGACGGTCACGCCTTTTTGCACGTTTTTCCCGCTCAGACGCTTGGCCCAGCCTTCCGACAAACCGCCGGACATCGCAGCGATCCCCGGTGTCTCGAGCGCGGACATTCCCGCAATTTTGGCTACGACATCGTTGGCGATTCGTACATTTCCATTGTCCAACTGCATTTGTTCGGACATGACCATCCCTCCTTACTTCATAGTTCTAGTTTAAAGGCTAACCCCCTTGCAGTGCAAATGCCGATTTTGACATTTTTCGCTCCGAACTCTGCAAATTGTTTCATCAGGTAGGGAAATGGCGTATATTTGGAATGGACTTGTTATCTTCATGTTTACATAACGAGAAAAACCGAATCGGTTACGGAGGTCTGAGATTATGAAAAAAATGCTTTCCCCCATTCTGCTGATTGTTACTTTCGCGCTGAGCGCGGCGGGCCATCTGCTGCATTGGAATTCGACACTTGAATTCGCGCTGTCGGCTATTTCGGTCATCTTTGTTGCCGGATTCCTCGGGCGCGCCACGGAGAGCGTCGCGCATTATGCCGGACAGCGCCTGGGCGGTTTCCTGAACGCCACTTTCGGCAACGCGGCCGAGCTGATCATCGCGATCCTGCTCGTCAAAGAAGGGCTGTTCGATATGGTCAAAGCCAGTTTGACCGGCTCGATCATCGGCAACCTGCTGCTGGTTCTCGGTTTAAGCTTGTTCGCCGGCGGCCTGAAATTCAAAGTGCAGCGCTTTAACGTGCCCCTGGCCGGCATGAACGGCTCGCTGATGATCGTAGCGGTCATTGCCTTGTTCGTACCCGCCGTCTTCTTGAACACCCATTCGATCGAAGGACTGCAGATCAACACGCTGAGCCTGATCGTAGCCGGCATTCTGATCGTGGCTTACCTGTTCTGGCTGGTGTTCTCGATGATCACCCACAAGAACTACCTGTCCGATCCTTCGGAATCGCCTGCAGCTGCCGCGGCTTTGACAGGCAGCGGCCTTCCGGCCGGCAGCGCCCATCAAGGCGTCCCCGCGTCCGATACGCATGCTCATGACGAACATGCGCCGGCCTGGTCCAAAAAGCGTTCGATCGCCTACCTGGTCATCGCAACCGTTATGGTCGCGTTTGTCAGCGAATGGCTGGTCGGTACGCTTGAGACGTTCACGACCCAATTCGGACTCAGCGAGCTGTTTGTCGGCGCGTTCGTCGTAGCGATCGTCGGCAACGCGGCCGAGCACAGTGCGGCCATCATGCTGGCCATGAAAAACAAAATCGGCGCCTCTGTCGAGATCGCGGTCGGAAGCAGCCTGCAGATTTCCCTGTTCGTCGCTCCGGTCCTGATCTTCATCAGTTTCTTTATGGGCGGCCTGAGCGGAAGCATGAATATCGTCTTCTCCACGATCGAGATCGTAGCGATCGCCGTATCGGTATTCGTGGCCAAATCCATCATCCAGGACGGCGAAACGAACTGGTACGAAGGCCTGCTGCTTCTTGCGGTATATATCATTTTGGGCGTCTCTTTCTTCATGGTCCATTAAAAAAAGCGAAACGACAAAAAAAGCGCGTTCGGAGCGAAAACTCCGTACGCGCTTTTGTTATGTCGAAGCCCGGAAGAAACGGACGTACCGTTACTCTTTGTTGTTCAAGGCTTCGTAGAGAACCGCCAAATTGCGCTCAAGCTTGCTCACAATCTGTTTGCCTTCCGACTCGCCTACGAGACCTGCCCGGATCGCAAAATCGACTTGTCTGGAGAAACCGTACATTTGCGTATCCAGCACTTCCTCATAGAGAGGACAGTAGCGGGTCGCCAGATTCTCCATCTGTACTTCAATCAATTTCTCGATTTTATCTGCATCTTCTTGAAGAAGATTGGCTGCCTTGATTTGAAACTGTTCCTGCACATCAGATGAAGTCATATTTTCTCCCCCCTATGCCCGAAAGTGTGGCCGGCGTTTCTACTCTAATATTAGTCGAATTTAAAAGGTAATACAAGAACCGGCTAACAAAATGTAAACGTCTACGAGCAAAAGCACCGTCCCTTCGGAAAGGGCGGTGCTTGGCCTTACAGATTCCGTCGCTTATTCCGGTGCGATTACGACGTTGAGACCGTGCTTCTCGAAAACTTCGATCATTCCGGCTTTGGCTTCTTCGGCGTCCGGGCCGATGACATGAAGTTCATACTGTTGGTTGCTTACGAGTGTCGTAAACAGACCCAGGATGCTCTTGACGTCGATGTACTTGTTCTCCGCCTGCAGGACGATCGAAGAAGAAAAGCGGGATGCGGTTTGTGCGATTTCGACAACCGCTGCGTTGTTTTTAGCCATTAGTATCCCTCCGTCTAAATCTGAATGAATAACCGGTACTCACATGTTCCATGATAACTTGTATCCGCTTTCTTATCAACCGTTTTCCACGCTTTTGAAACTTACTTTAAATTTTCAGGATTAAGACATTCCAGTTCCGGCACAACGAAGATCCCGTCTTTGCGGATCAAACGGCCGTCGAAATAAATTTCGCCGCCGCCGTATTCCGGACGCTGGATAAGCACCAGATCCCAGTGAATGGAAGAACGGTTGCCGTTGTCGGCGATTTCGTAAGCTTGTCCCGGGGTGAAATGCAGGCTGCCGGCGATTTTCTCGTCGAACAGCGTGTCTTTCATCGGGGTCAGAATATACGGGTTGAACCCGATTGCGAATTCGCCGATATGCCGCGCGCCTTCGTCCGAATCCAGAATCTTGTTCAGCTTGTCCGTGTCGCTGGCCGTCGCTTCGACGATCCGGCCCTGCTCGAACCGGAAAGTGACATTCTCGAACGTAATGCCGTTGTAGACACTGGCCGCATTGTAGGCGATTGTTCCGTTAACGGAATCGCGCACCGGCGCCGTGTACACTTCGCCGTCCGGAATATTGGCGGTGCCCGAACACTTGATAGCCGGAATGTTCTCGATCGAGAACGACAGGTCGGTACCCGGTCCGACGATCCGCACCCGGGAAGTGTCGTTCATGAGCTTCTGCAGGGAATCCTGCGCACGGTCCATCTTGGCGTAATCGAGATTGCACACGTCGAAGTAGAAATCTTCGAACGCCTGCGTGCTCATATTGGCCAGCTGCGCCATGCTCGAACTCGGATAACGGAGCACGACCCACTTCGTACGCTTGACGCGCTGCTCGCTGTGCACCGGATGGTTGTAGAGCGCATTGTACATCTTCATCTTCTCTTCCGGAACGTCAGCAAGTTCATTGACGTTCTCGCCCGAACGGATGCCGATATAGCCCTGCATCTGCTTCATCCGGTTCAAGTCCGCTTCCGCCCACGTCCGGACCATCTCTTCGGTAGCGTTCATCAGCAGGGTGCGCTGCACTCTTTTGTCCGTCAGTTGCACAAAAGGATTCCCGCCCAAAGCGCTGATTTCTTCCACGACCGCCTGAAGCAGATCGCGTTCGGGGCCGATCATTTCGACCAGGATGTTCTCGCCCGGCTGGACATTGACGGAATAACCCGCCAGCGTCTTCGCCAATTTCTGTACTCTTGGATCACGCATGCTGTCAGTTCCTCCCGCGGTAAGGGGTCGGCAGATACCGAAAACCCGCTTAAAATGAACGACGGTCTACAGACAAAGCCGCCGATAACCTTACCATTGTAGCACTTCCCCCGCTTGAAGTCATCGGATGACGCTTTTCCGGCATGCAAAAAAGCCCCGAACGGCCTCGGCCGCACGGAGCTTCCCCAAATTCCGCGTTCAATCGCCGGCAGCGGCCCGAATCCGGTTGCGGCCGCTGTTCTTGGCTTGGTAAAGAGCCATATCCGCGCGATAAAAAAGCGATTCGACGCTGATCGTCATATCTTCCTGCGCCCATTCGGCGACCCCGCAGGATACCGTAACCGCCGGATGGGTTTCTTCTTCGACGAAACTGCGAATCCGCTCGGCAACGATCAGAGCTTCCTCAAGCGCCGTTTCCGGGAAATACACGGCAAGTTCTTCGCCGCCCCAACGGGCGGAGACGTCCGTCTCGCGGATCGACCGCACAATCATTCCGCTCACCTGCTGCAAAATGGAGTCTCCGATCTGGTGACCGTACGTATCGTTGACCTGCTTGAAGCGGTCGATATCGATGACAAGCAGCGAGCCTTTGGAGCCCCGGAGCTGATGCGCATGGATACGCTCGTCGAGATAGCGTCTCACATACAGTCCCGTCAGCGTATCGCGGTTGGCCATGCGTTCAAGTTCCGCATGCAGCGTCGCATTGCTCACGGCCAGTCCGATATGCGTCGAGAGCATCTGCAGCAGCTTGAAGTTCTCGTAAGAAAAGTAATGGTGCTCGCGCTGGGCGAGCAGTACCGCGCCCATCGCTTTGCCGTTCGAGATCAGCGGAGCCGCGATCATGGAACGGGCTTCGGCAAGTTCCATGAAGCGGGACGGTATCGAAGACTCCAGATAATCCGATACGATCAGCGGTTCCTGCGTACGCAGAACGGTTCCCGCGAATCCGTAGTCCCGGCTGAACGAAGAGCCTTGAAGTTCGGGAAGGCTGCAGGCCATCACATCGAAGCGCTGCTGCAGCGGATTGTCTTTGACAATGCAGCAGTAGTCCGCACTGAAAATGCCCACCAGTTCCTGGATGGCAAAAGCAAAAACTTCGCTGAGCTGCAGATTCTGGTTCAGACGCTTGGTCAGCTCGTTGATCAGCAGAAGTTCGCGGATCAGCAGATTCGACTGCTCGTATAATTTGGCATTCTCAAAAGCTTTGCCGGCCGTATCCGCGATCATGCCGAGCAGGCGCGTGTCGAGACGGTCCGGCGGCAGATCCAGCGTAAAGTGGAAAACGCCGTAGATGCCCTGATGTCCCGCCAAGGGAAGCGCCGCTTCGATCCGCTCCGGATACTCCGGCGACGGAACAAGCTCGACTTCCACGCTTCCTTTCATGAAAGCCGTCATGCTGATATCCTGTTTACGCTGGTCCAGCATGAAAGACTGAAGCTGCGGATTCGAGCTTTGGTAGTCCTGCGTCATCAGCAGTTGACAGCGGGCCGACGGATACAGGACCAGCACGATGCGCAGCAGTTCCTCCAGTACGCCGTCCACGTTGAATTTGTCGTACAGTCTTCGGACCATGCGAAACAGCGCCGAATCCCCATTCAATGCCGAGGTTCCGGCCTGCCGGGTGTACAGCGTATCGTAAACGAAGGAATACTCCAGCCTCTGGTAAAAGCAGGTCCGGAAATGCGCGGCGGCCATCTCTACCAACCGCAGCATGCCGTCGGCTTCCTCTTCGGGAACCACGCAGCCCAAAGCGGCGAAAACTTCGCCCCCGCTCCGGGTAAAGACCGGTACGGCAAAAGCCGTCCGCCTGCGCATGTATTCGCCTTCGTGGCGCACGGCCGGCACATATACCGGCTCCCGGGTCGCCAGAGACATCCAGCCGGCATGTACGGGCTGATCTTTCAAATGGCCGATCAGCTCCGGATCGCCGGAAGCGGCTTCTCCTTCGTGGCTGAACAAAAACCATTCCGCTTTCGACACGGACGCGGCATTTTGCTCCCGCCAGTCGGCGAAGCTTTCTTTCAGCAAAGGTTCTATATAAGGGAAATCGGCCGTGCCGATATCCACGGACTGAATCCAGAAGGACTGATCGCCGCGGGATACGACGGGAAACAGCGCCTGGCCGATTTCGTCGCGCCGAATTTCCTCCACCCGGTTCTTCCCTGCGTGCTCGGACATAACTTCTCTCCTTTGCCGAAAACAATGCCTGTCGCTGCCGTATTGCAAAGCCCGGGTTTCGCAAAATGGAAGCTGTGCAAAAGCCGGGCTTGTATGCGTATTCCTTATACCTTTTTCTTATATTACTCTTTTTGCACCACTTTTGCACCTTATTTTTCGGTATTTCTCCTTTTCATTGGGTCTTTCGGCTCAATCGGTTTTCGCGTTTAAAATTTAAGTTTTTCATTTCCTTTTTTAGGCTTGACGAACAAGGGTTTATCCTATAAAATTTAGTGATGTATGAACGCCGGATACTTACGTATCTGGGTGTAACGGTGCGTCACCCTCACGCGTTTTGTTGCTATCGGGACAGCGGCTGAACTCTCCCGATATGAGTACGTTGATTCGTTTCCTCTCTATATAGAGAAGAGCGTCTCCGGCCTGCGTACGCGAAACAAAATACGGCGCACACGGTTCCCCGGCCATTACACATGACAAAGGAGTTTTTCCAATATGGCACGTTATACAGGCCCTAAATTCAAACTCAGCCGCCGCCTCGGTATTTCCCTGAGCGGTAACGGCAAAGATCTCAAGCGCAACTTCCCTCCGGGTCAGCATGGCGCTAACCAACGCAGAAAACAAAGCAACTACGGCATGCAGCTCCAGGAAAAGCAAAAGCTGCGCCACATGTACGGTCTGGGCGAGAAGCAGTTCCGCACACTGTTTGCAAAAGCACAAAAAATGCAAGGTATCGCCGGCGAGAACTTCATGTTCCTGCTGGAAAGCCGCCTGGACAACCTGGTGTACCGTATGGGCTTCGCCAACTCCCGCGCAGGCGCGCGTCAGCTGGTCGCTCACGGTCACGTAACGGTTAACGGCAAAAAAGTCGACATCGCTTCTTACGCAGTAAGCCTTGGCGACGTAATCGGCCTTCGTGAGAAAAGCCGCGGCATGGCTTCCATCAAGGAAGCTCTGGAAAACCGTGCACACGTTGTCGGTTACATCGAGTACAACGACACGGCGATGGAAGCCAAGTACCTCCGTCTGCCTGAGCGCGGCGAACTTTCGCAAGAAATCGATGAAAAGCAAATCGTCGAATTCTACAACCGTTAATTCGGGAAGCCTCATCGAAATACCCGCAAGCTTTGCAGCTTGCGGGTATTTTTTTATGGATAACCTGCCCGCCCCTCTGTTTTTCCCGGCTTGGAGTCTTTGCCTCCTCCTTCAGCCCCCCTCCCCATTCCTTATGCTGTTTTTCTTGATTTTGTGCTATAATAAGCCCTGTTCAAAGGAGGAAGATACGCCAATGGCAGATGAGAAAAAAAAGCCCGAAACGAACCCTTCCGTCAAAAAAAGATCGCCGCTTCGCAAAATGCTGACCTTCTTTAAGTGGGTCGTCATTTTGGGTTTTGCAGCCGTTCTTTTTGGGGGAGGCGCAGCAGCGGGGTATGTGACCTCCATCCTCAAGGATGAGCCTGTTCGCTCTAGAGCTTCGATTGAACAGGCAATCGACCAGAATTCGATTACGGGCTTTGCTTATTTCAGGGATAATTCCCCGATCGGCCAGCTTCGTACCGATGAAGACCGCAGACCTGTCGTATACGACCAGATTCCGCGGACCGTCATCGATGCACTGGTATCGATCGAAGACAAGAGTTTCTACGAACACCCGGGTATCGATACAAAAGGCACCCTCCGGGCCGTCAAGCAAAAAGTGCTGAACGAACCTGTGCAAACGGGCGGCAGCACATTGACCCAGCAGTTGGCGCGCCGCGTGTTTTTGAGCCTGGACAAAACAAACGACCGCAAGATCAAGGAAATCCTCCTGTCTCTGCGGATGGAACGCTTCCTCTCCAAGGAAGAAATCATGACCGCTTATCTGAACAAGATGCCGTTCGGCAAAGGTGCCGCCGGCTACAATCTGTTCGGGGTCAAAGCGGCGGCCAAAGGTATTTTCGGTATCAGCGATCCTGCGCAGCTGAATTTGGCCCAAGCCGCCTATCTGTCGGGGCTTCCCCAGCTTCCGACCACGTATTCCGCTTTTGACAGCCAAGGGGAATTCAACAAAAAAGGCTTCGACAACGCCGTCAGCCGCCAGCATCGGGTATTGTCCAATATGCGGGCAGACGGCAAAATCACACAGGCCGAGTATGACGAAGCGCTCGAATTCGACCTGCAAAGTTCGCTGGCCGGCAAAATGCCGAAAGCTTACGCCACCTATCCGTATCTGATGGCAGAGGTCGAACGCGAAGCGACCAAAATCGTCATGACCCTGCAGAACCCGGGCGGAGACGCCGCTTCGGGCGAGAACGGTTCCTCTTACGAAGCGGCCAATCAGCTGCTGCTGACCGGAGGCTACCGCGTCTACACCACCATCGACAAAGACATTTACAAAACGATGCGCGCCGTCGCGGAGAATCCGGCAAACTTCGGTCCTGCGGATCCCGGCGGGCTTCCGCAGCAGTTGGCCGCAAGTCTGATCGACCAGAAGACGGGCGCCGTACTCGGCATGATCGAAGGCCGCAGTTTCGGCACGCTGGAGATGAACCTTTCCACGCAGATGGAACGGCAGCCGGGTTCGACCATGAAGCCCATCGCAGCCTACCTGCCTGCGCTCGACGCCGGACTTATCCAGCCGGCCGGCGTGATCGACGACGCGCCGATCATTCTGCCTTCGGGTTCGTCCTATCACATTCCGAAAAATGCCAACGGCCGCTATCAGGGTTTGGTGACGGCGCGTTATGCACTCAACCAGTCGCTCAATATTCCGGCACTTAAGCTCTTCAACGAGAAAGTCGGCGTCAAAAACGCTTGGGCGTTCTCCAAAAAGCTGGGCATTACCACGATCACCGACGACGATTACAAAAATACGACGGGCGTTCTCGGCGGCATGCGCCAAGGGGTTACCGTTCAGGAACTCGCGGGTGCCTACGGTTCGATCGGCAACGGCGGCGAGTTCAACGAAACGTATACGATCGAGAAGATTGTCGATTCCAAAGGCAATATCGTGTACAAGCACCAGGTCAATCCGAGCCGGGTCTTCTCCGAGCAGACCGCCTATCTCATGACCGACATGCTGAAGACGGTAGTCAGCGAAGGAACGGGCAACGCACAGGTAAGCGGCATCCCGGGTCTGTTCAAGCAGTACGGCAATATCTCGATTGCCGGCAAGACCGGATCCACGCAAAATTACGGCGACGTTTGGTTTATGGGCTATACGCCGGACCTGACGCTCGGCGTATGGGCCGGCTACAACGAACCGGTCAACACGATGAACGATGACAAAGGACGTGCCCGCTTCCTGTGGGCAACGATCATGAATGAAGTGACCGCACTCAAACCCGAGTTGTTCCCGACCAAGACGTTTGCGGAACCGAAAGGCATCGTGACGAAGACCGTCTCGGGCTTCAGCGGCAAGCTGCCAACCGAATTAACGGTGCAATCGGGCAAGCTGGTCACGGACATTTTCAATGAAAAATATGTACCGACCGATTATGACGATGGCCTCGTGAACGCGAAATATATCGTTTATAACGGAGTCAATTACGTGCCTCACCCGGAAACTCCGGACGATATGGTGCTGAAGAAAGTCACCGTCAACCGGGAGAAGCCGATCAACCAGTTGATTCTCGAACTCAAAAACGCATTGTCCAAAATGAACGACGGCCAGCCGCTCGAGTACTACATTCCTGCGGATGCGGGCGTCGACATGCCGAAGGAAGTCGATCCACGGACGGACGATGGCAGTGCGCCTTCCGCTCCGGTCAATGTGTGGATGGATAATTCGGGCAGCGCGATCGCCTTTACGGGCAATCCGGAGAACGATGTTGTCGGTTATCGCCTGTACAGCTCTTGGGACGGCGGAAACTCGTTCCAATATGCCGGAACGGTTCAGACCGGGAACTTCCTGCAGTTCCAGATTTCCCCGAGTTCCGCCACCCACTACGTGACGGCTGTCGACGTAGCCGGCAAAGAATCGGCGCCTAGCCGAAGCGTAGGCGCGGCTTCATCACCGCAGCCTCCTTCCGAACCGACGGCGGCGCCGGAAGCGGAACCAACCGTACCGGAAGAAGGCGTAACGGTCGAAGGTATTGTGGTTCCAAACGATGCTATCGAACAGCCGGCCGTCGAGCCTCCGGAAGAAACGAAACCGGAAGAAGAACAGCAGCTTGGCGAAATGGGCGAAGGCACCAAGCCCGAAACCGAGCAGCCGGAAGAAGAGCAGCCGGAAGAAGAGCAGCCGGAAGTCCCTGCCGAGACCGTGACTCCGCCGCCTGCGGAAGAAGAACCTCCTCCGCCTGCTGCGGTTACGGCGCCGGCCGAACCGCAGCAGCTTCAGGGTATGGCTTCGGCAAGCGGCGTTCAGCTCACGTGGAAGCCGACCGAAGGCGCCACCTCCTATACCGTCTACTACAGTGCGGCAGCGGATGGCCCTTACAGTGCGATCGGCAGTACGGGCTCCGCTTCATTCAGTTATTCGGCCCAGGCTCCGTTCAAGGCCTGGTTTAGAGTCTCGGCTTCCAACGAAGCCGGGGAATCCCCTCCATCCAAGACGCTGCATATGGATAGTCCGTAACAGCTTCGCTTCAACGGATCGGAAGGCGGGAAGAACATCTCCCATCTTCCGATCTCACAAGCGGTTGTATACGAAAAGCCCGCGATTACCGATACTTCGGTAATCGCGGGCTTTTTATTTCGGTTGGGCAACCGCCTGGGCGGCGCATCCAACGTTCCCGTCAACTCCTATTACAGAGCCGTCCAATGTTCGACCATTCCGGCTACGACGGCAAAAGACCGGGCTGAGGCTTCTTTGGTAAATTCGGCAAAGCTGCCTGGCGCTTCTCCGTTCGCTTTGTCGGACATGGAGCGGATGATAACATGCGGTACTCCGTTCATCCGGCAGACCTGGGCTGCCGCCGCTCCTTCCATTTCCGTACACAGTCCTTCGAAGTCGCGCCGCAGTCTCGCAACTTCAAGGCGGTCGGCCACAAAGCGATCTCCCGACAAAATGCGTCCTATACGAAAATCAATCTTCTCCGCTAGGCACGACTGCTCGGCCAAGGCAATCAGACGCTGATCCGCAGGAAACACGGATTCTTCTTGAAAAGGAATTACGCCCGGAGCAAAACCGAGCGGCAACGCATCCATATCATGCTGCAGACTTTCGGAGGCAAGAACCAGATCGCCGATCGAAAGATCCGGATGCAGCGCTCCGGCTACACCGGTAAATACCAAAGCCCGAACGCCAAATTCGCTGATCAGAACCTGCGCAGCCGCAGCGGCGTTGACCTTGCCGACGCCGCATCGGCAGATCACCACATCCTGTCCGCGGAACAAGCCTTCGGTAAACGTAATGCCCGCAGCTTTGCGGCTGCGGGCATGTTCCGTCTCGCCAAGCAGAAGCTCGACTTCTTCATCCATCGCGCCCATCAGGGCAATCGGATTTTTCATCGGATTACACTCTGGTTCAGTCGTTCAGACGAGCGACGGACAACCGGAGAATCGTTTCGTGCGGCAGAATAACCTGTGAATTTTCGACGTTCTCTTTTTTCATCAGCTTGGTCAGCAGACGCATCGCCACTGCACCGATATCGTACATCGGTTGAGCAACAGTCGTCAGCTGCGGACGTACCATGGAAGCCATACGGATATTGTCCACACTGATAATCGAGAAATCGTCCGGCACTTTATAGCCTTCGTCCTGTACGCTGTGGATGGCTCCGATCGCCATTTCATCCGTTGCGGCGAAGATCGCGCTCGGCTTGCGTTTGAGGCCGAGGAAATACTTCATCGCTTCCACACCGGACTCATACCGATAATTACCGATGCGGACCAGATCTTCCTGATACTCGATTCCCGCCGTTTCAAGCGCTCGCTTGTAACCTTGGAAACGCGAGTAACCGTTTGCCGGATCCTGCAGCGTACCGCTGATCATCGCGATCTCGCGGTGACCGTGACGGACCAGGGTGCTGACCGCATCGAAAGCAGCTGCTTCATGATCGATATCGACGGCCGGAATCGTACCGTTTTCATCTTTGGTTGCGCAAAGAACGATCGGCACGGATGCCGTCTGGAACGCCTGGACGTGATCTTCGGTAATCGTGCCGCCCATGAACAGCAGACCGTCGACCTGTTTCTCCAGCAGGGTATTGATGACGCGGATTTCTTTGTCTTTTTTCTTATCGGCGTTGCACAAAATAATATTGTAATGATACATATTGGCGATGTCTTCGATGCCGCGGGCGATCTCGGCGAAAATCGAGTTCGAAATATCGGGAATCACTACACCGACCGTCGTTGTTTTCTTGCTGGCCAGACCGCGTGCCACAGCGTTCGGACGATAGCCTAGACGCTCAATCGCCTCATATACTTTCTTGCGGGTTTGCGGCTTCACGTTGGGGTTGTTGTTAACGACCCGGGAAACGGTGGCCATCGAAACGCCAGCTTCGCGCGCCACATCATAAATAGTTACCGTCACATCTGTTCTCTCCATTGCCAGTAAATTTTTCAATCATGTTTCAATGAATTACATTCAAGCTTTCATTAGTACCATGATACGATAAATTTGTTGGGTGTGCAATGTTAACGCTTCACTTTTTTCCAAAAAAGGCGCCTGTCTTAAGACAGGGCCTCCCGAAGCGCGGAAGAAGTAATCCGGGAATGCGACGTGTTCCAGACCGCATGTCCGTTTTTGAGCAGGATTGCCTGGGGCGAAGCATGCTCGACACCCAGACGATCGGCCGCTTCGAGCGAAACCGGACGGTCTTCGACAACATGAATCAACGCATAAGCGGCATCCGGATTCGGCGAATCTTCCAAATAACGCTTGGCTTCCAAATAGGCTCTCGAGCTGATCGGGCAGCGGGTACTGTGCTTGAAGATCAGGACCGGCTTTTCACCGGATTCTTGAATAAGGGCTTCCAGCTGTTCGCTGGTTGTAATCTGATTAAAAGTGGCCATAAGTCGTTCCTCCCGTTCTGCGATACATCCAAATAAGCCGATAATGCTGCACACAGATGTTCGCTTTCAGTTTAACAACACGGCAAATCGAAGTCAAAAAGAGCATTTTCGGTACGGTCATACGGAAGAATAACGGACCTGCTGCCCATTGACCAGGACTTTCTCGCTCAACTGGGCAAGCCTTGCTTCAATTTCGTTCATCCAGGAACGATCGCCCACTTCGCAGGCGCAGCGGTACAAATCCAGCAGCGTATTGATGCGGGTGGCACAGTTGAGCCGAATCTCGGCTTTGAACGCTTCTTTGGTGTCCGCTTCGCTGCAGGTGAAAATATGGTACGCAATAGAAGCCAGCTCGTTGAAATCCGTAAAATCGATCCCGTAGGGTTCGCTTTCGAGCGGCAGGCTGTTGAGCAGCGCAGCCAAATCTCCTTTGACCCAGTGCAGTACTTCTTCATGTTCGCATTGCGGGCAGGCCAGAACAGGCACGTTGTCGATGCTGACCTGCTTTTTAAAATCGATGAGCCGAAAATCCAGATCGTATCTTTGTCCGCATTTGCAATGTTCCAGCATCCCAACAATCCCCTCCAATGTTGATAGTCAGAGTCAGCGCGCTTGAACATCCAAAGCCCGCCAGTAGGCACCTTATCCACAAGCAGCAGCACTTCATGCAATAGATTCGCTGTGTCTTGCGCAAATTCCTGCTTCTTTTACAAATTAATTAAGCGCTTTCAAAAAAACGTTTTTGGTTTTTTGCTTTTTTGCGGTACTTCTTTCATCCTGTTACAATAAAAGAGGTGAAACATTCGTATCCCCTACAAACAGAGGAAAGGATCGGTGACTTATGCGTCTTGACGGAAAAAAAGTCATTGCATTGGTAGATGAGGAATTTGAAGATCTTGAGCTGTGGGTTCCCGTCTATCGGGTGCGCGAAGAAGGAGCCGAGGTCCATCTGGCCGGAGCGGAAAAAGGCAAGACTTATATAGGAAAATACGGCGTTCCCGCCGAAGCCGAATATGGATTCGACGAGCTGAGCAGCGCCGACTACGACGGTATTCTCGTACCGGGCGGATGGGCGCCGGACAAGCTGCGCCGCTATCCGAAAGTTCTTCAGTTGGTCCGCGAGATGCACGAAGCCCAAAAGCCGATCGGACAAATCTGTCATGCCGGCTGGGTCTTGATCTCGGCCAAGATTCTGGACGGCGTTACGGTAACTTCCACGCCGGGCATCCGCGACGATATGGAAAACGCCGGCGCTATCTGGAAAGATGAAGCCGTCGTTGTCGACGGCCATATCGTGTCCGCCCGCAGACCGCCCGACCTGCCGCCTTACGGCAAAGCTTTCTGCGACGCGCTGGCGAATTCCAAAGCCGCCCAATAAAAACGTCTCTCACGTTTTATCGGCAGCCCGGAATCACGTGTCAAAACAAATGCAAAAAACCGCTCCCGATCGAGTCGAGGGCGGTTTTTTGCTGTCCTGTGTTGTGCTGTAGACTGAAACGCATTTATCTCTCCGCGACCGGGACCACGAATTCGGACAGCAGCCGTTCGATCTCGCCCGAGTGGCCCAGTCTGAAGCACTGGCGGCCCGTTTCCCGGGCCTCGGCCGCCGACGTGTTCAGCACGCGGTGCTTGACGCGAAGCAGCGACTGCGGCGACATGCTGAGTTTGCTGACGCCGAGTTCCAGCCAGATCGGGATCGCCCGTTCGTCGCCGGCCAGCTCGCCGCAGACGCTCACTTCGATTCCCCGCTCTTGTGCCGCATTTACGGTCATGCGCAGCATCCGCAGTACGGCGGGATGATACGGATGATACATATGCGCAATCTGCTCGTTCATCCGATCGACCGCCAGTACGTACTGCACCAGATCGTTTGTGCCAATGCTGAAAAAATCGACTTCTTCCGCCAGCAGATCGGCGATCGCGGCCGCCGCCGGCACTTCAATCATAATGCCGACCGGGATATCCGCGTTGTAGGCTTCTCCCCGATCGTCCAACTGCTCCATTGCCCGTTTCAATAAGGCTTTGGCCTGCAGCACTTCATCCACCGAAGAGATCATCGGATACAGCACGCGCACCTCGCCGAACGCGCTTGCGCGAAGAATGGCCCGAAGCTGTGTCAGGAACAGGTCCGGCCGGTCCAGACTGATCCGGATTGCCCGGTAGCCGAGAAACGGATTGTCTTCTTCCGGAAGCGCGAAATAGTCGAGCTGTTTGTCGCCGCCGATATCCAGGGTCCGGATCACGACCGGCTGCCCGGCCGCCCGCTGCGCAATGCGGCGGTAGACGTCGAATTGTTCGTCTTCGCTCGGGAATTCCGAACGGTCCATATACAGGAACTCGGTTCGGAACAGGCCGACTCCCTGGGCGCCGTGCTTGAGCGAAGTTTCCAGTTCCCGCAGCGAGCTGATGTTCGCGGCAAGCGTCAAGCGCTCTCCGTCGCGGGTGACCGCATCGACTTGGGCCAACAGCTGCAGCTGTTCTTTTTTGCGCTGAAGCTTTCTCTGTTTCTCTTCGTATACCCGCTGCGTCTCTTCGTCGGGATCGATGAACACTACGCCTTCTTCGCCGTCGATGACCAGCAGCTCGCCGGTCTGGAACGGCTCTTCGCGCCTGCCTTCGAGCCCCGCTACCAGCGGGATCCCGATCGCGCGCGACATAATCGCCGAATGCGACGTCTTGCCGCCGATCAGCGTGACAATACCGAGCACATGCTTCGGATTGAGATGGACCAGTTGGGAAGGCGACAGCTCTTTGGCGACCAGAATATACGGCTGCGTGTCGGAAGGAAGCTTGATCTCGGGTGCTCCGAGCAGATGCTTGAGCAGGCGGTTGCCCACATCCTTGATGTCGGTCGCCCTTTCTTTCATATATTCGTCGTCGAGCAGGTCGAACATGGTGACGAAGTGATCGATCGCTTCCTTGACCGCTACTTCCGCCGCCTTGTACTGCCGCTCGATAATCCCTTTGATTTCGCTCATGAAGACCGGATCTTCCAGGATCGCCAGATGGGCGTCGAAGATACTCGACTCCTCCGGCCCGACCATTTCCTTGACCTCTTTTTTCATGTCCTCGATCTCGCAGCGGGATGTGCGGATGCCTTCGGTCAAACGCTCGAATTCGCGCGTCAGATCAACAACATCCATCTTCTGATCCGGCACATCCCATTCCCATGTCGGCAGAACGAAAGCTCTGCCGATCGCTACGCCGGGTGCGGCTCCGATACCGATTATCATCTTCCTCCCCCTCCCGTTTCTCTATCTTTATCGTACAGCACGACCGACATGACCGAGGCCTGTCCTTTTTTGACCGCTTTGAACGGCGCGAAACTCCAGGACCGTACGCGATCCGGATTCGTGATCAGCATGGGTGTGGCGAGCGATTTGGCTTTTTCCCGCAGCAGCGGCAGATCGAAACGGATCAACAGCTGTCCCGGTTCCACGATATCGCCTACTTCGACAAAAGCCTTGAACGCGCCTTCGATATGCGAAGTATCGATCCCGATATGCAGCAGCACATCGACATTTTCGTTCGTCCGGATCCCGAGCGCGTGCTGCATCGGATAAATATGCAGCACCGTGCCGGCTACCGGCGATACCAGCTCGTCTTTTTCGGGAATAAAAGCGACTCCGTCGCCGACCAGTTTCTTGGCGAAAATCTGATCCGGCACCTCGTCGAGCGGCATCATCCGGCCCTGCACCGGCGAAGCGAACAGCACATGATCCAGCTCGCGGTCGATCAGCTTGTTGATCTCTTCGCGGATCAGCTCCGAGTACGTGCCGAAGACGACCTGCACATTGCCGCCGCCAAGCCGGATCAAGCCCGCTGAACCCAGAGATTTGAGCGCGTGCCCGTCGATCTTCCGATCGCTTTTGACGGTAAGTCTCAGACGGGTGATACAAGCCTGGACCTGAACGATGTTGTCTCTTCCGCCCAGCGCCTGCAAAATCAGCGGAGCGCGGTAAGGAATATTGCCGGCCCAATCTTCAAGCGTCGAGCCTTCTTCGCGTCCCGGTGTCGGAATCTGGAATTTGCGGATCGCCCAGCGGAACAGCATATAATATCCCAGTCCGTATACGATCCCGATCGGAATCAGCAGCCAGCCGTTTGTCGATAGATGGAAATTGAGGACGAAATCGATCAGGCCCGCCGAATACGAGAATCCGTGGTGAATATCCAGCGCGTAGGTCAGCCACATGGCAAACCCCGCGAGTACGGCGTGCAGGGCAAACAGGAACGGAGAAGCGAACAGGAACGCGAATTCGATCTGTTCCGACACGCCGGTCAACAAACAGACCAGTGCGGCGCGAACGAACGTTTTGCGCACCTTCGGTTTCAAATCCTCGCGCGCTTCGTGAATCACCGCCATCGCCGTTGCGGGCAGCGCAAACATCATGATCGGGAACAAGCCCGCCATGAAGAACCCTGCGGTCGGATCTCCGGCGAAGAAACGCGGCAGGTCGCCCTGCACGATCATGCCCGATGCGGTCTCGTAAGAACCGAATTGGAACCAGACCACGTTATTCAGCAGATGATGCAGCCCAAAAGCCGACAGCACCCGGTACAAAATCCCGTATACGAACAATCCGAAGCCGCCTGTGGCCTGCACTTCGAGATGCATGAGATTGATCAGCGCCTGAAGCAGCGGACCGATCGCAAGCATGGCAAAAGCGAACAGCGCCGACAGCAGCCCCATAAACAGCAGCACGAAACGCGATCCGCCAAAAAACTGGATCGTTTCGGGAAGTTTGATATCTTTGAAGCGATTGTACAGTGCGCCCGCGATTACGCCGAGCAGAATACCGATCAGCGTCGTCGGCTGAATCTGTCCGTTTGCAAAGTGATCGATGACCCGCTCGTAGATGGTCATGCCCATCAGTGCCGCCAAACCGGCATAACCCGCCTGATTGGCAAGGCCGAGAGCCACTCCTACGGCAAACAGATACGGCAGGTAGAGCAGAACGCCCGATCCGGCCACATTTAACGCTTCGGATACGCTCGGAAGCCCCCAGACCTCCCAGGGAAGACTGCCCACACTGAGCAGAATGGCTGCCGCAGGCAGAACCATTGTCGGGATCATCACGGCCCGGCCAAGCTGTTGAAGCGAACCTAACCAATTCAAAGATGCCCCTCTCCTCTCTTCCTACAAATGTTAAGCTTTGAAGGATTGTTTGTCAAAGCATTTACGGCGTTTTTCCGCGTGGGAATCAAGTCCCCGCTGCGGGCAGGAAACGCCGAGGCAGTCGGACGGATAAGGAAAACAAAAACGGCGCCTGACGATCGGGGATCGCCGGGTGCCGCTTGAATAAAGAGTTTGATCAACGCCTGCGCCAAAAAGGCGGACTTGCCAAAAAAATGCGCGGTTCTAAACGAAAAGCGGGTTCAACGCCTTGAACCGGCGCCGGTAACGGCGTCTTCGACTTTGATACAGCGGTCCATGATGACGGTGAGACCGGCATCGCCCGCAATCTGCGCGGCTTCTTCGCTGAAGACGCCGGACTGGAGCCACAGCGTCTTCGCGCCGACTTCCACGGATTCGCGGGCGACGTCGGCGCAGAACTCGCTGCGGCGGAACACGTCGACGATGTCGATCGGCTCGGGCACGTCGGCAAGCGAAGCATAGCAGGTTTCGCCGAGAATGGTCTCTCCGGCTGCCGTCGGATTCACCGGAATGATCCGGTAACCGCGCGACTGCATCGCTTGGGACACCATATAAGACGTCCGATCCGTCTTGTCGGACAGTCCGACAACCGCAATATTCCCGGCTGCCTCGAGCAGTTCGCCGATCCGTTCACGGCTTGGATTTTGAAAAGGCATGACTGTTTCCTCCTTGGGTCCTGGGATAAGCTTTCGCTTATTCTTTTACCCATTCGACGTTGGCGCCAAGCGCAATCATATCGTCAAAAAAGCCCGGGTACGATTTGGCAACGTGATGCGCATCGGTAATCGTAATCGGCTGCTCGGCGCGCAAGCCCACGATCGTCAGCGCCATAATCACGCGATGGTCGTAATGCGAATCGATACGGACGCCGCCCGCCACGCCCTGCGGACGTCCGTGCACGATAATCTCGCTCTGCGTTTCTTCCACATCCGCCCCGGCTTTGCGCAGTTCGGCCAGGTAATCGGTGATCCGGTCGCACTCTTTGTAGCGCAGATTCTCCACATTGTAGAAACGCGAAGTGCCTTCCGCGAACACGGCCGCCGCCACCATGGCAAGCACGGCATCGGTCGCCGCGTCACCGTCGAACTCGACCGCTTTGAGCGCGCCGGTTCCCCGGACGACCGCAATATCGTGCTCATGACTCAGCGGCGCTTCCATCATGCGCAGCACGTCGACGACGGCGCGCTCGCCTTGGCGGCTGTGTACGGCCAGACGGCGAACCGTGACATCGGAAGGCAGCACAGCGGCTGCGGACAGAATCGCCGCCGATCCCGGGTAATCGCCCTGCACCGCGTATTCGCCAGCCCGATAAGTTTGTCCGCCCGGTACGCGGAAGCAGGAATAGTCGGCGTCGGCTTCGACTTTGATCCCGGACTGCTCCAGGACTTCAAGCGTCTGGCCGACCACGACTTTCGACTTCAAATCTCCCGTAACCGTAATCACGCTGTCTTCTTCAAGCAGCGGAGTCAGAAACAGCAGGGCACTGAGATACTGGGAACTGACCTCGCCGGATACCGTGACCGCCCCGCCTTTGACAGGGCCTTTGACCGTAATCGGCAGTCTGCCGCCGTTATGGTCGACCTGCGCGCCCATCTGCTGCAGCGCTTCGATCAGGTCGTCGTGCGGACGTTTGCCAAGCGAATCGGGATACGTATTGACGAAATGGACGTCTTCCGACAGCGCCGACACAGCCAGCAGGAAACGCAGAACCGCACCCGCGTTGCCGACATTCAGCTCGGCGGCCCGCTTGGGGCTCCGCCCGAATCCCTTGATGACGATCTTCTCGTCGTCTTCTTCCAGTTCCGCTCCGAGTTCCGCGATGCAGCGGCGCATGGCGTCGCTGTCTTCGCTGTGCGCGGGAAAACGTACAATGCTTGTTCCTTCCGCCAAAGCGGCGGCAAGCAGATAACGGGTCGTATAGTTTTTGGACGATAAAGCTTCAATGGCGCCTTCCAGTCTCTCTGTACGTCTGACAATCACATCCATGACGATTCTCCTCCGGGCTTGTGGGTTTGGATTTGACACAAGTTTTTGATATTGGCTATCATGAACATATCCCAACCGAAAGGCAGGAAAGCCATGAATCCCATTGCACAGATTGAACCTTCGGAGCTGCGCGAACGGATCGAACGGGGCGATGCCCCGCTGATGATCGACGTACGCGAACCCGAAGAAGTTGCCCAGGGCATGATCCCCGGTGCCGTTCATATCCCGCTCGGCCAACTGGCCGGACGATTGGACGAACTCGATCCCGACCGCGAAACGGTATTTATCTGCCGCAGCGGTTACCGCAGCGAACGCGCCTGCGAATATCTGGAGCAGTCCGGCTTCGACAAAGTGGTCAATATGACCGGCGGCATGCTCGAATGGAACGAAGAATAGGCACAGTGATGCAAAAAGAGCCTACGGGCTCTTTTTTGTGCCTGCTGCGGCCCATCCGTCCTACCCGCATCGAATTTCCTTTTTCCACTATACACGTTTACGCATTTCCGTTCAATCATTAGACGCTGTAAAGCGCTAAATCAACCTTGGATACCGAAGCTTTTGCTGCCCTGGGTATGAAAAAGCAAAAGAAAAAGCGGCCGAGGCAGTCCCGAAAGACGGCCCCCGCCGCTTTTTGCCGTTTGAAAAATTTCCTTTAAGGCGCTTAACGAACGATGGTTATTGGTTTGTGGTGCCCGGCAGATCAAGCGTGCCGTTGTCCAGGTCGAGCCACTCGTGGTGGAAGACGCCTTCTTTGTCCACGCGCTTGAACGTGTGGGCGCCGAAGTAATCGCGCTGCGCCTGCAGCAGGTTCGCCGGCAGACGTTCCGTGCGGTAGCTGTCGTAGTAAGCCAGTGCGCTTGCGAAGCCCGGAACCGGAATCCCGTTCATGACGGCCGAAGCGATGACTTTGCGCCACGAATCCTGGTAGTTCTCGATGACGTCTTTGAAATAATCGTCGAGCAGCAGGTTTGCAAGTTCGCCGTTTTTCTCGTAAGCGTCTTTGATGTTCTGCAGGAACTGCGAACGGATGATGCAGCCGCCGCGGAAGATCATGGCGATTTTGCCGTACTGCAGATCCCAGCCGTATTCGTCGGAAGCGGCGCGCATCTGCGCGAAGCCCTGCGCGTACGATACGATTTTGCTCGCGAACAGCGCTTTGCGCACATTCTCGATAAACTCGGCGCGGTCGCCCGAGAAGCTTTCCGTTTTCGGTCCGCTGAGCACTTTGCTTGCCGCTACGCGCTCTTCTTTCATGGCGGACAGGAAACGCGCAAATACGGATTCCGTAATCATGGACAGCGGCACGCCGAGATCGAGCGCGCTTTGGCTGGTCCATTTGCCTGTGCCTTTTTGGCCGGCGGAGTCGAGGATCACGTCGACCATCGCTTTGCCCGTTTCTTCGTCTTTTTGCGAGAAGATGTCGGTCGTGATCTCGATCAGGTAGCTGTCGAGTTCGCCCTTGTTCCATTCGCCGAAGATTTGGTGCAGCTCGTCCGTGTCGGCGCCGACCACGTCTTTGAGCAGGTGGTAAGCTTCGCCGATCAGCTGCATGTCGCCGTACTCGATGCCGTTGTGCACCATCTTGACATAGTGGCCTGCGCCGCCGGGTCCGATGTATGTACAGCAAGGTTCGCCGTCCACGTGAGCCGAAATCGAAGTCAGGATCGGCTCGACCAGTTCATACGCGCTTTTCGGTCCGCCCGGCATGATCGCAGGGCCTTTGAGCGCGCCTTCTTCGCCGCCCGATACGCCCGTGCCGATAAAACGGAAACCTTTGCCTTCAAGGTCGTCGCTGCGGCGCTGCGTGTCCGGGAAGTAGGCGTTGCCGCCGTCGATGATGATGTCGCCCTGATCCAGGAAAGGAATCAGCTGCTCGATCGTCGCGTCCGTTGCAGGACCCGCTTGAACCATGATCAGGATCTTGCGCGGCACTTCAAGGGATTGAACGAACTCTTCCACCGAGAATGTACCCACGAGATTCTTGCCTTTGGCTTCCTCGACCAGATCGTGGGTCTTCTGCGGGGAGCGGTTATATACCGAGACGGTAAAACCTTTGCTTTCGATATTGAGCGCCAGATTTTTGCCCATGACGGCAAGGCCGACTACGCCAATTTGCTGTTTCGACATTTTAGGTTCTCCATCCTTTGCGTATGAAATAGGGTTGCAATAATTTTCATTGTACTCGTTTTGTTTAGTAAAGTGAAGTCCTCGGAATTGCTCTTCATGAAGCCTTCATGATGTGTTCCACTTGCTTGCAGCCTTTGGCTTCGTGCTATAATGGCCGTTGAATCGCCTGCGGATTCTCCGGAAACCGCATTTTTGAAAGGGGCATGAACATGAAACAAGGTTTTCACGAAAAAGATTTTTCCGTCTTCGAAATAGAAGGATTGGAACCGCGCATGAACGCTCTGATCGAGAACGTCAGACCGAAACTCGACGAATTGGGCCGCGGCATCGCGCCGTTCCTGTCCGCGAAATGCGGCGAAGAAATGTACCCGCATGTGGCCAAACACGCCCGGCGCACCGTCCACCCCCCGAACGACACCTGGGTCGCTTGGGCAACCAGCAAACGGGGCTACAAAGCGCTTCCGCATTTTCAGGTAGGGATGTTCGCCGACTACCTGTTCATCGTGATGGCCGTGATCTACGAAAGTCCGAACAAGACCATTCTCGCCCGCTCGCTGCATACGCATGAACGCCAAGTGCTCGATCTTGTGCCCAAAGAAGCGCAGCACGAGTTCTACTGGTCGGTCGATCACACCAAACCGGGAGGCACTCCGCATACGGAACTCGGCCGCGAAGGGCTTCGTTTAATCGCCGAACGGCTCGGCTCGGTCAAGAAATCCGAAGTGCTCTGCGGCCGTTTCCTGCAAAAAGACGATCCGCGGGTGAAGGACGGCGACGCGCTGATCCGCACGATCGAAGATACTTTCGATACGCTGCTCCCATTGTACCGAATGGCTTTCTAAAAAGACGGGCCGCGTCGGCTTCTCCTGCACAGGGGAAACCGGCCGCGGCCTTTTTTGACTCTACATGCCCTTGAACGACCCTCCGTTTACCGGATATTCCGCACCGTCCGCATATTCCGCTTTGTCGGAAGCGAGGAACACGATCATCGCGGCAATGTCTTCGGGCTGTCCGATCCGGCCGACCGGAAGTTCCCGCACCTCGTCCACGAAAAAGTCGATGACTTCGCCTTGAGGCTTGCCGAATTTCTCGGAGATCGCATCGATCATCCCGCCCGGCTGATCCCAGAGATTCGTATGGGTAGGTCCGGGGGATACCGTCTTGACCCGAATCCCCTGTCCGCCGAATTCAAGCGACAGCGCTTTGCCTACGCTCAACAGACCCGCCTTGAATGCCGAATAATCGACCGACATCGGCTGCGGCTGACGCGCATCTTCCGAAGCGACGCTGATAATGACCCCTTTGCCCTGCTCCGTCATATGCGGAATGGCCGCTCTTGAAGTGCGGACCATACTCATCAGGTTGTTGAGGTAGGTCTCTTCCCACTGCTCGTCGCTCGTGCCGAGAAATCCGTCCAGCCGCGAATGGGAAATACCCGCATTGTTGATCAGAATATCGATGCGTCCGAACTTTTCGATCGCCGCTTCCACCAGTTTCTTCGGTCCTTCCGCCGTGCTCAGATCCGCTTCGACCGCCAGCACCCGGTCTTCGCCGCCAAGTTCGCGGATCCGGTCGGGATGGCGGCTTGCGCCGACCACCTTTGCGCCTTCTTCCAGAAAAAGCCGGGCCGCCGCCAAGCCGATCCCGGAACTCGCTCCCGTTACGATCACGATTTTGTCGTTCAGATTCAGCTGCATCTTCTATTCCTCCAGTCCTGTCGAATCGGAATCGATCCGACGAATCAAGCCGCCTTCTTTCTTTAACCGTTCCGGCCGCGTTTGATTGGCTTCGCAAAGCGCCGATACTCAAAAAGCCGCCCTCGGAGGGCGGCTTCGGACTGTCGAGAACTTCCTAGAGAAAGTCCTATTCTTTTATAAGCCCGCCTTCTGCGGGAGAATAGGTACCGATGCTCAAGCCGCCCGTGCACGCCGGCGCGAAGCGCGCGACAGGGGAGCGTGAATCAGCAGCAGCAGACCCATCGAAACGGCACTGGCCCAGAACGGCGCCTGGGGACCGAGATTATCCCAGGTCCAGCCGCCCGCCAGGGGGCCCAGGACGGTTCCCACGCCCTGAAGCGTAAGAAACACTCCCCAGATCGCTCCGCGCTCTTTCTCGGGGACAAGCTCGGCCAAGAGCGTATTCCAGGCGGGCAGAATCATCGCAAATCCCGCACCCGCCGTCAGTACGAAGCACCAGACGAGCATCATCGCGTGGGTAGAAGCGAGTCCGCACAAGGCGATCACGGCCATCAGGAAGCCGATATGCAGAAACCAGCGGGTGCCGAATTTGTCGACCAGCCGGCCGGCCGGGATCATGCCGACTACCGCTACGCCCCCGCCGACGATCAGCAGGATGTTGAACTGCCCCGGCGTCATCCCCAGTTCGTTGCGGATATAGACCGAAATAACGGGCGTTAGGATGCCGATCGCGAACGACTGAAGAAACATGGCCGGATACAGCAGCGGCGTCAGCTTCAGCGCGCTCAGCGCACGCAGCACTTTGCGTACGGAATATACCGAGCGGACCGTGTGCCGTTTGACGAGGCGGCGAACCTTTTTGGGAAAAGAAAATCCGGCATGCGGGCGACGGATCATTTTCGGCGTCAGCGGGGCAAGCATCTGCCGCGGAAGCAGCAGGGCGGCGGCCGTTACGAGCGCCATTACGCCAAACAGTACCCAGAATACGACCCGGTAAGAATCGCCCACCAGCAGGTTGGAGATGATCGGTCCGGCTCCGGTTCCCGCAAGCGTCGCGATCTGGATACTGCCCATTTTCGCGCCGGTCCCGCCGTTTAGATCCGCTTCCATACTGATTGTGCTCATCACGACCGGCCAGATCGGCGCGGTCCCGATCCCGAGCAGCGTACAGGCCACGATAAGCGAAACGCCCGTCATCGAAAAAGCGATCACGCCCACAGCCGCCCAGGACAGCAGCAGGCCTCCTACGATGGTCCAGCGCAGTCCGACATGTTCGGCCAGCCAGCCTGTCGGACTGCGCAGCAGATTGTCGCCTACGTACTGCAGCGAAAACGCCAGGCTGATCGTAAAGGCCGGCAGCCCCAGCGTATCGTTCATATAAACGGGAAGCACCGTAACAAGCAGGGCCCCTTTGACGAATTCGGTCAAAAATACGATAATCCACAAACAGCCGAATACGGAAAATCGTTTGGATGCCGGATTCAATCCGGTCAGACGGTCATTCATAATGTTCCCCTTTCGGGCCGGGTGCCTCTGAAGTGCAGGCGGCCTCTGCGCATGCCGCGTTCGAAACCATGCGGTCTGCTGCCTGGTCTTTGCGAATATCGATCTCCAAGCTTCCTTAGCCATTATATAGATAGAGCATGCCGGAAGTCTAACGGTCCGGGCGGCGTTTCCGCTCGGCGATCCGCGCCGGGCCTTGTTTCTTGCCTTTGCCGGCCGTCCGATTAAACAGACGTTCGCTCCCCCCCTCACCCCCCGCATCGCGCTTCATAAAAATTGCGTCCTTGCAATCCCGTCCCGTTTTGCTATACTCAGTTTGTTTGATTTTTTCATAAGTGCTTCAATTACCCTACGCACACGAAAGGTTGTGACAACCCTAATGGATCATGCTCGTACTCCGCTCTTCACCGCGCTCAAGCGCCATGCGGACCAAAATCCGGTACAGTTTCACATTCCAGGTCACAAGAAAGGAATGGGGATGGACCCGGAATTTCGTGAATTTATTGGGGAAAACGCCCTTTCCATAGACCTGATCAATATCGCTCCTCTCGACGATTTGCATCAGCCAACAGGCGTGATCGAAGAAGCCCAGAAGCTGGCCGCGGACGCGTTCGGCGCGACGCACACCTTCTTCTCCGTTCAGGGCACCAGCAGCGCGATCATCACGATGATCCTGTCCGTCTGCGGGCCCGGCGACAAGATTATCGTACCGCGCAACGTGCATAAATCCATTCTTGGCGCAATCATCTATGCAGGCGCCAAACCTGTATTTATCGCCCCGGAACGCGATACCAATCTCGGGATCGACCACGGCATCACCGTCAGCTCGGTACGCAAAGCGCTGAAGCTTCATGCCGACGCCAAAGCCCTGCTTGTCATCAATCCGACGTACTACGGCGTATGTGCCGATCTGCAGCAGATCGTCGCCTTGTCGCACAGCTACGGCGTTCCCGTACTCGTCGACGAAGCGCACGGCGTCCTGATCCATTTCCATGACCAGTTGCCTCTCTCGGCGATGCAGGCGGGCGCGGATATGGCGGCTACAAGCGTACACAAACTCGGCGGTTCGATGACGCAGAGTTCCGTGCTGAACGTCAACACGCGCAACGGCTATATCAATCCCAAACGGGTCCAGACGGTGATCAGCATGCTGACCACAACGTCGACTTCCTATATTCTGCTCGCCTCGCTCGATACGGCCCGCCGCCAACTGGCGCTGAACGGTTACGCGATGGCCGAGCGTGCGCTCGATTTCGCCGACTATACGCGAAGCGCCATCAATCAGATCGAAGGCCTGTACTGCTTCGGCGAAGAAATTCTCGGCAGCGAAGCGACGTTCGACTACGATCCGACCAAGATCACGATCCAGGTTAGACGACTCGGCATTACGGGTTACGAAGCCGAGAACTGGCTCCGCGACAACCATAACATCGAAGTCGAAATGAGCGATATGTACAATGTGCTGTGCCTGATCACGGCCGGCGACAATGAAGACACGATCCGGATTCTGCTGAACGCGCTGCGCGAGATGTCGGAAGAATTCCTGAACCAGGGCAAGGAAGTCAAGGAACTGGTCGTCAAAATTCCGGATATTCCGCATTTGGCGATTCTGCCGCGGGACGCTTTCTACGGCGAGACGGAATCGATCCCGCTTCGGGAATCCGCCGACCGCATTATTGCGGAATTCATCTACGTCTACCCGCCGGGCATTCCGATTCTGCTGCCGGGCGAAGTCATCTCGCAGGACAACATCAACTACATCGTCGATCACGTCGAAGTCGGCCTGCCGGTCAAAGGACCCGAAGACCGCAGCGTACGCTTCGTCAAGGTTATCGTCGAACCGGGCGCGATCCGGTAAGAAGACGCCTGTTCGCTTCGTCGGAGCTTTTTCCGGCCCGAAGGCTGGGCCTTTTCAGCGGCGGCCGCTTGGATGCGGCCGCCTTTTTGGCTGTTTCGACAGCGTAGACAGGATCGTCATAAGACGGAAGCTGGACCGGCCAAAGCGCCAACGCAAAAACGGATGCTCTCGCGGAGAACATCCGTTTTTGTATTGGCGATCGTGCGCAGCAAGCTGCGCGCGCCCCAATTACTCTTCTTCGCCCTGCGCCGCAACCAGCTCGTTATAAGCCGCTTCGACTTTGGCCCACTCTTCTTCTTCCTCGATGTTGACAAGAACGGTCTCGCCGTCTTCTTCTTCGAGGCGCAGAATAAAGCCGTCCGCTTCCGGATTATTGCGCTCAAGCAGCAGCGCATAAACGTCTTCGCCAACGTCGAAAGTCTGAACGAGCACCATTTCCTTCTCGTTGCCTTCTTCGTCGCTGAACGCGACTACGATTTCTTCATCCTGGCTATGGTCATGACCGCATCCGCAATCCTCGCCGTGCTCGTGATTGTGGGAGTGGTTATGTTCGTGTTCGCTCATTGTGAAACCCCGTTTCCTACGGCGTATGCGCATGCCGCATGTACGCCCTAAAATTTAATGGACAACGTTTATCCTACCACTTCGCCCGTATGAGGTCAATTTGAGAAACAAGCCTATTTTCAATCGACGGCGTTGATCGTTTTTTGTGCGACCATCGAGTAGGGGCTGCCGCTTTTTTTGATATAAAATTCGACGTAATACTTGCCCGCCCGGCTGAAATCGTAAGTGAAATCATAAGTCTTGAACCAGAAATTGTCCTTGCGCGAGCTCAGTTCCTGGGACTGGATATCTTTGGCTTCTCCGGCCGGATTCCGCATCACGACCTTGACGGCTTCGATATCGGTATTCAGGCCGTCGACCTGCGAGAAAATATAGAACTTCAATTTGCCTACGCTTACGTTGCCGAACGGCGTATCTCCTTTAAACAGAAAAATATCGACGTTTGGCTTGGTAAAGCTGACCGATTTGGTGTTTTCGTTGTATTCGGCCAACCCGTCGAATTCGCGTACCGGCACGTAAGTCGTCCCGTCGATCAGGTAACCGCCCGTGCTCACCGCGTTCCCGTTGATGAGGACCTTTATTTTCTGTAGGGCCGAGTCGGCAAATACCGTGGAGCCGCTGAGCAGCGACAAAGCCAGCGCACAGACCGCAATTCTTTTCCACCTCATGTTCGGGCGTCATCCTCTCTCTGTCGTTCGGATCTTCGCAGGTCGAAGCTTTTCCCTCTGCAACGCCTGCCGGCCTTTTCTCAAGACCTTTCTTATCAATGTATACTCGTTCCCTCCTGTCAAGTTGCGGTCCGTTTGTTGATTACTGCAGGGAAATCGTCCATAATGATTCGAAAGAAACGGCCTGCATCCGCTGCTCGCCGAATACGGAACTGGGGGCATGCGCAATGAACCTTCAAATGATCGGAACCGGCAACGCTTTTGCGAAAAAATACTTCAATAACAACGCGCTGATCGAACAGGACGGTTTCAAGCTGCTGGTCGACTGCGGCATTACCGCACCGCTGGCGCTGTACGAGCTGGGAATCGGGATGGAAGAACTGGACGCGGTCCTGATCACACATACGCACGGCGATCATGTGGGCGGGCTCGAAGAATACGGATTCCAGATGAAATTCAAACACGGGCGCCGGCCGGTGCTGTTTGTACCCGAATCGCTCGTCGATCCTTTATGGCAAAACACGCTCTCGGGCGGGATGACCCAGGAAGGACTGGACAAACTCGAAGACGCGTTCGATGTCCGTCCGCTGCGGGTCGGCGACGTGCGGGAGCTTGCGCCGAACCTGTGCGTCGAACTGGTGCATACCGAACATATTGCCGGCAAAAAGAGTTACTCGCTTCTTCTCAATCGCGATGTGTTCTACAGTGCCGACATGACGTTCGATCCCGAACTGCTGACGGCGCTGGTTCGAGACCGGGGCGTGCGCCGCATTTTGCACGAAGTGCAGCTGGAAGGCCCTGGAGCCGTGCATACGACGCTGGATGAACTGCTGTCGCTTCCCGAAGAGATCCAGGCTATAACGAAGCTGATGCATTACGCGGACAACCGCGATCGGTTTGTGGGACGGACGGGCAGGATGGAGTTTCTGGAACAGGGCGTCGTGTATCCGATCTGAAGGTTACCCGGCTGCCCTCTGTCTGCGGCCGCAGGAGAAATTCCGCACCAAAAAAACCGGCGCACAACTGCGCCGGTTAGACTGTAGAGAAATTCCTATTTGCTTTGGAAACGTGGCGGCTGCAGCAGAAATTCGTTAGCGGCTGCTTTCGGGATTTACCGGAGCGGCGGAGAAAGTACCGGCTGACATGGGATGCAAAACCCCGCGTCAGCAGCCGGACTTCTTAAAGAACGTCGGCCGAAGCGGTGTCTGCTTCTTTCTGCTGTGATTCGGGCGTGTTCCAGATGACTTCTTCGCCGTACTTTTTGCCCCAGTCGTACATCATGCGCAGAACCGGCGTCAGGCTCTCGCCGTAAGCGGTCAGCGAATATTCGACTTTGGGCGGCACTTCGCGATACACCTCGCGGTGCACCAGCAGATCTTCTTCCAGCTCGCGCAGCTGATTGGTCAGCATCTTCTGCGTGATATTCGGAATCAGCTTTTTCAGTTCGCTGAACCGCTTCGTTCCTTCAAGGCCCAGATGCCACAAAATAATCAGTTTCCATTTGCCGCCGATTACAGCCAGCGTCAGTTCCTTCTCGCAGTTGATCGCCTGAAGGTCGATCCGTTCTTTCACTTCGCTCGCCATCTTCAAAAGCCTCCGTTTCGTCTGTGCTTCGCGAAACCGCATCCTCTTCTACAGACAAAGTCCGCTTCGCTTTGCTCCCAATAGTATACATTAGAACCGTACCTCCCCGCAAAGAAAGTAGGATCCCAGGCGATACCGGCTTTCGCAAACCCTTGCCCGGCGCAATAGTATCCTCTACGTAACTTCCCCACTTTGAAGTGCCTTCTTCCGCGAAAGGAGATTGCGGGCTTACAATGGGTTCAGCAGCAGGGCGTCCGAACGGTTCGAAACCTATTGGCGTCCCGCCGCTTGACCCATACCCTCAACCCACAAGGAGTGTTTGAATATGAAACTGCAATTGGCATTGGATCTGGTCGACATCCCGGGCGCAATCGAAATCGTCAAGGAAGTCGAGAAATATATCGATATCGTCGAGATCGGTACGCCGATCGTCATCAACGAAGGTCTTCACGCCGTCAAAGCGCTGAAAGAAGCTTTCCCGCAGCTTGATGTACTGGCCGACCTGAAAGTCATGGATGCCGGCGGCTACGAAGTCATGAAAGCGACGGAAGCCGGCGCGAGCATCGTGACGATTCTCGGCGCGTCGAACGATTCGACGATCCGCGGAGCGGTCGAAGAAGCCGCGAAGCACGGCACGCAAATCCTGATCGATATGATCAACGTACCGAACCTGGCGGAACGTGCAGCGCAGGTCGACGCCCTGGGCGTGGACTACATCTGCGTGCATACCGGCTATGACCTTCAGGCCGAAGGCCAAAGCCCGTTCGAAGATCTGCAAACGATCAAGTCGGTCGTGAAAAAAGCCAAAACGGCCGTAGCCGGCGGCATCAAGCTCGATACGCTCCCCGGCGTTATCTCGGCTCAGCCCGATCTGATCATCGTGGGCGGCGGTATCGCCAGCCAGGACGATAAAGCGGGTACGGCTGCCGAAATGCGCCGTCTGATCGAAGCCGGCTCGGCCGCACGGGTCTAAGCCGATGAGCGGTTCTTCTTCCGCTCTGACCGGCACGGCCGAGTTTGCCGCGCAAATCGCCGCCGAGCTGAGCGAATCCGTTCGCGGAATCGATCCGCTGCAGGCGGAAGCGTTCGCCGAAGCGCTGGACGGAGCGGCGAATGTCTTTACCGCCGGCGCCGGACGTTCGGGCATGATGGGCAAAGCGCTGGCGATGCGACTGATGCATGCGGGCTGTTCGGCCCACGTGGTCGGCGAGACGTCGACGCCCGGGATCGGACCCGGCGACCTGCTTGTGATCGCTTCCGGTTCGGGCGAGACCCGGACTTTGGTTCCGATCGCGGAAAAAGCGCGCGAACTCGGCGCTTCCGTGGCCGTGGTGACGCTGAATCCCGATTCAACGCTTGCCCGACTGGCTTCGTTAGTCGTCCGGCTGCCCGGAGCTTCCAAATCCAGGCAGGACGACGATTACGCGACCATTCAACCGATGGGCTCGCTGTTCGAGCAGACGCTGCTGCTGCTCTGCGACGCTTCCGTGCTGCGGCTGATGCAGCGCCGGGAACTCGATACGCACCGCATGTACGGCAAGCATGCCAATCTTGAATAGCCTGTTTAAGACAGGCGGCTTTCCGCGGCCCGCGCTTCTTTGAAGCGCGGGCCGCTTTTTGCATTCTCCACAATTCGGAAACGGAATCCCTTTATTTTCGGCCAGAGCCGACGCAGAGGTTTCAAGAGCCCGATTAGGTTTATTTTAAAGTAGATAAATTTACTTGCTTACACCCCCCAATCCCTCCAACTTCCCCATCCCATATCAGATTACAGAAAGGGCCGGCTTCCCATGTCCAATGACACCGTTTCTGAAACCATCCGCTACAAGACACTCTCCCTGTTCGCCGAACATTTCGGAGTCTCGCCTGCACGCGTGAACGTCACACTCGATAACAGCTGTATTGTGATCGGCGCAGAGCGCTTTCTGCAGCCGCTGGTCGAATCGATGATCCTCGAAGAATCGCACGGGGCCCTGCAGTCGATGCGCGAGCTGATGGTCGGTTATCTGATGCCCGAATTGTGCCGTTTCGTCCAAGACGACTGCGATCTGAAAGTGGAATCCCAAGGATACGACTGGAACGACGAGGACCTGTCCTGCCTGATCTTCATGGTGCTCCACGAACCGGCATTCCTGCGCGAAAATATCCCCTATCCGGAACAAAACAAAATCCATCGCCATGTCGCATCGCTCACTTACGACGTACAGCGTTTTCCGGAGAAAATCTATTCGTTCTGGATGGAGCAGCGGCTGCTTGTGATCGTCAGGGACGGTACCCTGATCAAAGTGGAAAAAGCACTGATCGAAGACGGACATTCCGAAATCCTGCGCATGTCGAAACGCCGGGTCGAAAAAATCAGATTCTGCGAAGAACCTCCTTTTGACGGAATCGTCAACAGAGGCATCAAAGGTGTCTATCTCGATTGGGTCTTTCCCGACGACCGCAGTCTGCTGGTCTATGTATTCGGCAGCTCCCAGAAGATGGCTCCCTAAACTTTCGGGGCTGCGGCGGCTCTTTTTTTTGAGTATGCAAAAAAGAACCGGATCGTACGCCCCGGTTCTTGGGTCTATCCTTCGGCCGGTTATTCGTTCTCGCCCGTCGTCATTTCGATCCGGTCGATGCCCTGCACGGTGATCGTAACTTCGAAGGTTCCATTGCCAAGAGGACTCATGCGCAGCAGCCCTTTCTCCGCGAGATAACGATAGGCGAGCTTGCGCTCGGTCTCTCCGTTGATCTCGTCTCCCGTCAAAATAATCGGTTCGCCGGCAAGGTCGAACCAGCTGTCATACAGTCTGCCCAACACTTCCCGCCGAAGTCCGCGGCGTCGGTTGAATTGTCCCATGCGTTCCAAAGCCTTCTCCTCCTTCGGATGTGGATCGCGGGGCTCGTCGCTCGACATCCCAACGCAAGCCCTCACTCTCTATTACACGTTTTTGCCTTCTTTCTCTCAAAAACGCGATAGACAGCGATCAGCGGTTCAGCTTCTCCAGCAGATCGTTCAATTTATTCTCGCCGTTCGGGTCTCCCGCAAAACCGACCGCCGCCATCATATCCGCGCTGCCGTGTTCGTCTTCTTCGGAATCTTCCTTATCGGCTTCTGTCTGCGCATCTGCCGAATCTTCCGCAGGCGGCGTAAACAATCCGCCCTGCAGGAACTCGTCCAGCAGCGCTTTCTTGTCCGGATCCAGACGTCCCGGCTGCATCAGATCGCTTATCAGCGAATTGCGGTGCACCGGCCGGATAATCGGCGTATCGCCTTCGATTTCGACTTCGGCCGTCAGCTTGATTTCGCGAGAAGAAGACCCGACGCCAAGCTCGAAGATGCCGCTCTCGACGCGCCAATCCGCCGCTTCGACGTCGTAATAGGCGAAAGCTCTGCGGTCGAGCGCGAAGGATACGGTCGCCGTCTCGCCCGGCTGGAGCTCTACTTTTTCAAACCCTTTCAGTTCGCGTTCCGGCCGGTCCACCGTACTCTCGACATCGCGTACATACAACTGCACCACTTCCTTGCCCAAGGCACTGCCTGTATTCGTCACCTTCACTCTGAGCTGCAGCCCCTGCCCGGCCTTCGCATGCGCCGTTTCGAGCTGCAGCTCGGAATACTCGAACGTTGTATAAGACAAACCGAACCCGAACGGGAACAGCGGTTGCATCTTCTTTTTGTCGGAATACCGGTAGCCTACATAGAGGCCTTCCCGGTATTCCACGCGGTCGCCCATACCCGGAAAGTTCAGATAGGCCGGCGTGTCTTCGAGACGTACCGGGAAAGTCTCAGCCAGTTTGCCCGACGGACTCACCGTGCCAAACAGCAGGTCCGCGATCGCGCCGCCCAACGCCTGGCCGCCGAGATAGGCTTCCAGGAGCCCTTTGACCCCGCCGAGCCACGGCATTTCGACCGGCGAACCGTTGCTGAGCACCACGACCAGATTGGGCTGTACCTTCGACAGTTCCTCGATCAGCCGCGGCTGGTTGTCCGGCAGACGCAGATAGGTGCGGTCGTAACCTTCCGATCCATACGCATCCGGCAGCCCGGCGAACAGCACGGCAATATCCGCTTCGCCCGCAATCTTGGCCGCTTCCGCGATCAGCGACTCGTCCGTCTCGTCTTTCCTGAGGCTGTAGCCGCTTGCCGCTTGCGTAACTCACCTGCGCTTCGCCGGCCGCTTTGACGAACTCGTCGTAGATCTTGTCGAGCTTGGTCGGGATGATATGCGAGCTGCCGCCCCCCTGATAGCGCGGACGTTTGGCCAGCTCGCCGATCACCGCAATTCGGCCCGAACGCTGCAGCGGCAGCATACCGTCTTCGTTTTTGAGCAGGACCATGCTTTCCCGGGCGACTTTGCGGGCGAGGGCATGATGCTCTTCCCGATCGTACGCAGCGTTCTCCACCTTCTCCGCCGCAGTGCGCAAAACGATGCGCAGAATGCGCCCGACCGCCGCATCCAGCTTATCTTCCGGCAGCGAACCGCTCTGGACCGCATCCACGATCTTTTCCGCGCCGATTCCGCCGCTTGACGGCATTTCCAGTTCCAGTCCGGCCGCGAGTCCTTCCGCCCGCTCATTGACCGCGCCCCAATCGGACATCACGAAGCCTTCCAGCCCCCATTCTTCCTTGAGGATCCTATTGAGCAGTTCGTTATGTTCCGAAGCGTAGATGCCGTTCACCCGGTTGTACGAGCTCATGACCGTCCACGGCTGTCCTTTTTTGACCGCGCCTTCGAAGCTCGCCAAATAGATCTCCCGCAGCGTACGCTCGTCCACCACGGCATCTACCGACATGCGGCGATGCTCCTGGTTGTTGACGGCAAAATGCTTCAGCGACGCGCCGACTCCCCGGCTCTGCACGCCTTGGATATGGCTGGCCGCGATCTCCGACGACAGATACGGATCTTCCGAGAAGTATTCGAAGTTCCGGCCGCACAGCGGCGAGCGCTTGATGTTCGCTCCAGGTCCGAGCAGCACGGCCACGTTCTCCGCCTGGCATTCTTCGCCGAGCGCTTCGCCCATGCCGCGAATCAGGTCGCGGTCCCACGAAGACGCGATACCCGCTGCCGACGGGAAGCAGGTCGCGGGCACGCTGTCGCTTAACCCCAGATGGTCCGCGCCTTCCGCCTGTTTGCGCAGTCCGTGCGGACCGTCGATGACCATCACGGACGGAATGCCGAGACGTTCGGTGTCCTGGGTGTGCCAGAAGTCTTTGCCGGAACAGAGGCTTGCTTTCTCCTCCAGCGTCATTTGCGAAATGAGTTGTTGGATATCCGGCGTACCGGACGATTGGCTTAATTGAGTCATGTTGGTGCTCCTCTCTATATGGGAGATGCCGCGAAACTCTTCGTTCCTGTCCATTGTAGAGCGTTTACATCTTCCGATTCTATGAAAAAACAGACCTTTTTTGCGGATTTCGTACCTGTTCGTTACAATGGGGAAAAGAATTCGGGACAGGAGCGCTGCGGATGGAAAAACCGACAGACCGAGCGGAAGCTGCTGCCGAAGCGGCAAATGTATATTTTCAATCATCTGTATGAGGAGCTGCCACCGGAGCGTCTGGGTAAGGCTATGCGGCTGAATCCGGCTTATCTGTCGCGGCTGTGCAAAAAAGAAACCGGCATCTCCCTCTCCGCTTACATCCGCCGCGAAAAGGTCGAAGAAGCCAAACGCCTGCTGGAACTCGGCGAACACAGCTTGTCCGAAATCTGTTCGCTGCTGGGCTGGAGCGACCAAAGCCACTTCTCGCAGGTGTTCAAGACATGGGCCGGCGTGACTCCGGGTGCTTATCGCAAACGGATTCCGAAAAAAAATTAAACTTTTTTAAATATAATGCTTGCTATACGTCTGGAACTCATGGTATGATCTTTCTTGTCGACAAGAACTTGATTCTTGCGAGACACACATGAAGGACGGTAGCTCAGCGGGAGAGCACTATCTTGACAGGGTAGGGGTCATGGGTTCGATCCCCATCCGTCCTATACGAGCAGTAACGGTAAGGGTTTAGAGGTAATCACTTGATTAGTGGTCAACCTCAGACACGATTTCAAAAAAGATAACCACTATCTTGTAGTTTGAAAAAACTACAGGACGGTGGTTATTTTTTATGCTTTTAAAGTTTGCGCTCACTGAATTCAAGTCGGATCGAGAGTATCGAAATGTCTCCCCTCGTACCATCACTTCTTACTTCATGACGTTGAGTGAGTTTTACGAATACGCAATCCAAAACGAAATTTTGAACCTTGAGGACTGCACTCAATCATTGGTTAAAAGTTACTTAGTTTATTGCGGCAAGGAGAAAAACAACAACCCTACTACCGTTAACTCCAAACTTCACACGCTTAAAATCTTCTTCAACTACTTTGAGAAGGAAATGGAGATTTTCACCCAGAAGACGAATCCAACAAAACGCTTAGGATTTGCAAAAGAAGAAGTGAAAATCGAAGTATTTTCTGATGCTCAAATCAAGCAAATGCTTAACTACTTCCAACGTCTAAAATACCGTGACAAAACCTATTATGCATATCGCGGTTACTTCCTTATCATCTTCCTGCTTTCCTCTGCTTGTCGCCTAGGAGAAACCGTAAATCTTCGATGGTCTGATGTGAATCTTAGAGATCAGGTTATTACCGTTACAGGTAAAAAACGTGTTGCCTCCTCCCTTCCAATGGCTGATAAACTTAAAAAGGAATTTCTTGAATACAAGTTATTTGTAGAAACTAACTTTGCCGTCATGCCTGAATATGTATTCACTGATCGTGAAGGAAAACAACTTACGGATAATGCTTTAAAGATGATTTTCAAACACCTAAAGGAGCAGATGAATTTCAAAAACGTTCGTCTCTCTGCTCATACCTTTCGTCACACAGCAGCACACCGCATGATTATGGCTGGTTGTGACATTGGCACAGTTCAGAAGATTCTTAGACATTCGAACGTTGCTATGACACTTAGATATTTTGCACTTTGGGGAACCGCGCTTGCTGAACAAAATGAGAAGTTTAATCCACTTAACAATCTGGATATATAACGTTTATTCATTGAGATAGGTTAGCACCTGTCTCTTTTTTACGTTAAGAGTAAGCAAGTATCTATTCATTGATTCCTTTTTCTGGTATTGTTCAAGAAAAAAGCAGGAGCGATGTTACGTGAGAACAAAGATCAGCGCCTTACTAATAAGCGTCACTTTAGCAACATTAGCACCTACCACAAATCAGGTTTTCGCTAGTCCTACGTCATCTAATTATTTAAATACTCAAATAAGCATATCTGCTCCATTAACTTTCCCTGAAATGAACCGACTATATAATCATATTTATTATGCTGACTTCTTTCATCAATCTGAAAAACTCGGCTTATTGCTGTACAGTGTAAATGACACTCTGGATTCTGCATTCAAAGAAATAAGAGATTCTGACAAGAATACGGAACAAAATTATGTCCAAACTCGACTTAAAATCTTAAGTGACACTAGAAATTCATTATCTAAAAGATTGCAATATATCAACGATGCTAAAGTGAAAGAAACATTGGGTAATTACCTCAAAGCAATTAATGCTTACAAAACAGCTAACTCTTATTTGAGCAAATTTTATATCAATCCTACTCAATACAATTACAGCATGTATGTCTCAAATGCAAAAAAAGGAGCAGAACTGGCTTCTAGCGCTTCGCTTATAGCTAGTGAAAGATATGAGTTTTATATGGGTCTGTCATTGGAAATGGCAAGCCCAAATAAATAGAAATTGATAATCCCCTTGTTATCTTTGACAAGGGGATTATATTCTAATGTGCTGTATTAAATCATACGTAATCAGACGTTACCTACTCAAAGGATATATTCTTCTCCCCTGAATAGATAACATCCGATTCATGTATTGTTTAATAGATCTCGTTCGTTAGATGTAACCAGCATCTCGAAGCATACGTTTGAACTCGATTCTTTTACTTGTAGATGTACCTGTGGTTCCTTTATCGGTATAGATTCCAATAAGCTCATAATTTTCATCACGATTTATTTCTCTTTCAAAATAGCTTTTTTGACTATCAAAACTGTTTTCTTAATCTTTAGAACTAGTACTGACTTTACAATATGCTATCGCTCGTATATTCATATGATACACCTCTAGAAATAATTAAATACTTTTATTTTTTATTGTATAATATATTTTTACTTCTATGTTGGACATCATTCCTTCGTCTTATTTTCGAAGTCTGATCTTTATCACCTATTTTTAATTTATATATTTTAATTATAATAAAGATTCTTACCTTTTTAAGCCTTTTGCATACATAAAAAGAGCTTCTTTAAAGAAGCTCTTACTCAATAAAACAATTACTAAATTTATAACTGATATATTTTACGTACCGTATCAAGGTTTAAAAATTCTCTCTTATAATTATAAAAAGAAGCAGGCTTTATATTGAATTGTTTCGCTATTAGATTCTCATCATCACTGCTCATTTTATTTTTAATCAGCTTTCCATCAGCATTAAATAATATGGTCTTTAGAATACTTAACATTCCACTTTTTCTGATGTTTATAGCAGTAAAATTAACATAGTCAAGCACTTCTTCTACGGTTTTCAGTCTTCTAAGTATTAAATGAGAACTTGCTTTCATATCTTCGTTCTTCAGATTCGTACCCCCTGATCTGAAAATATATTCGTTGTTTGCTAAGCTTATCTCCGTATACTTTGCGTTTTCAGACGCCTCGCCGTTCTTATATTGATAGATGTCTTCTCTTGCTGCATCTCTAAGCAAGTCTATTAGCTTCCGCGAAACCTCTAATTTTCTCTCTCCTGCTTTATCGTCGATTAAAGGAATGAAAGTACTTTCTTCTGTTCCTATCAGATCAACTTTTTTAAGGTTTAATATCTCAGAATAACCTGTACCCATTATTCCCTCAAACAAGCACTGTACTATTGCACTATCTTGAGCATTAACTAGATCTGCTACAGTAATATCTATGCGGAATTTAGTAAAAAGCATACTCTCTGAATTATCTACGAGAGTCAAATAGTAATCTTCTCCTGCAACTGTATCAAGAGGGTTTAAATTGTTGTCTCTTAATCCTTCACTTATAGCCCAACGAATATAATAACGTACTACCATAAAAGAGCTTCTGGCAGAACCTAACGTACGTGCACCTAATGCTTTTATAAGTTTTTCACATTCACTCAAACTGAAGTTATACAGATCTTTATTCGAATTTTCTTCTAGATAAGCTGCCCTTTTTAATACTCTTTCAGCTACAGGCTTTGAACCTTCGTTCAAAGTATCTAAATACCTCAATTTTAATGACTCATTAAAAAATGTATCTGAGTAAATTTTATTTGACACTACCGCTACCCCCGATTAACTTCTCAGCGCAATCCAAAACATTGTTTCTAACTTTTTTCGTGTTAATTCCACGAGCATCATTTATTACGCTGCTTAACTCTTTATCATTGAAATCAAAGGTGTTTTCAATATACTCTTTAAGCTCACTAAGCTTCTTATCATTACTTTGAAAATATTTTGCTATAGCTAAGTAAATAATGAATGATAGTGGATTAGTATAACTGTCTCGATAACCATTGGGATTGTCTAAGAATTCTTCTTTATAAGACCCAACTAGATAATCAAAATAAGTTTGCAGATATTCTGATAGATCTATAGCCTCTAATCTGGTTGTAGGTTTAAATATTCGATCTATTCCCCAACTCATTAGATCGAAAGTAGTTAACTGATTAGCAGCTTTCGATATATCTGAAGCCGAAGCTATTCTCCCTTGTCCTAAGCTGGATTTTTTCTGTAGATTAGCCACAGTTACATCGCTAATACGTTCAGCCAATAGCTCTTTTCTTCTCTCTTTTTTAACAGGATTTATGGTATTAATTTGGCCAAAAAATCTCTTAGCTGTATCCAAGTCGTAAGAACGTATAGAGAGTATCATTTGTTGATTTAGTTCGGGATTCTGTTTATAAGCTCTGATACCACCCTGGAGACGGTGAAATCCATCTAGTATCGATATCGTTGCGCCTTCGTTTATAGTAAGCTCCTGGCTCTTTTCATTATATTCGATAGGCTCTACTTCTTTTGAATAAACATTTAGAGTAATCATATCTTCTAAGTAAGTTTCATTAACCATATTCTCAGCAATGTTTTTAACGCTACTTATTTTCACGTCTGGAACAGCAATGACCCCATCTGTAGTCTTTCTAAACTTCGCACTACGCTGTGTTTCATAATCATAAGTAATCAGCTTAGATTCAAACATTTGAGCCAAGTAGTGCATGCTTATCTTCGTGATGAAGCTTTCGTAATTTATCTTTATGACTTCGGACAACACTATCGGCAGCTTAATCTCATCGTTGTCGTCTTCTTTTACTTTGGCGCTTCTGATTGCTGAATTGATTTCTTGCTCTGTGAAGAATTCTTTTGGGTCTATATTGCTGTCATTAGTTACGTTGTACATTGCCTGGGTAAGCAAGCACAGCTCCCATCCGGCTAGTTCACTGATCTTCCTCACAAAGTCAGTGAATGTTCCGATATCCATTCCCCAATCCATGAATTGGTTATCGACCTTATGTATTTTTGTTCTGCTTCGTTTTATTTTTTTAATAGGTTCATTTAAATGCATTTCTAGCTCAACTCTTTGCTTAAGCATATTTGTCCCTCCTTACATCGTTTCATATTGTATTATACATATGTATTTCATCATTTTATAATGTTAATTTATTAGGCGGAGTTTTCGAAGTTGAATTTTCATGAAATCAGCCTTTCATAACAATACAAAAAAGACTAATAGAGAACGAGAAACTTATTTTTCTGTCTACCGTTTGTAAATAATCAGAAGATATCTTACAATTTGGAGGCGTAGCAATTCACCAAGTTGATTGGTAAAGGAGAGTCTTCCGGTGGCAGACGAAAAGAACGATTTAAACGTACTATTTTGGAATGTTAAAGTAGCCAAGGAAAATAGCAACAATGGACAAGATAGCAGAAGCAAAAGGTTGAAAGCTGAATCCGATAGACAAATAGAGTCTATCATCAAGGCGCTCAAAGAGCTTGACACGCAACACAAATTCGACCTTATCATACTTGCAGAATGTAATAATAAAGATGTCAGAGATAGAATAGAAACAGAATTGTTTATAACTCAAAGCAAACAAACTAAAAATTCCATGCAAGATAAACCCAGTAAAGTAGCAATTTTTCATCGCTTGAATTCCGATATGATTGATCCGACAGAAGAAGTTCTGAGGGGAAGATATACTCTGTTACCTATTACTATGCCTAAAAGACGCTTCTTGTTGACTGCGGTACATTTACCTGCACAATATAACACTCCTCATCGCGTGCTTAAAGAAATGGCAAATAAAACGAAGCATGAAATCTTTCGATATGTAAGCGAACTTGAAATCCCCGTAGATGGAATAATAGTTGCAGGCGATTTTAACATGGACCCCTTTGATACTGGTATGGTGGATAATGATTCTTTCGATACTACAATGGATTTAGCTTCAGCAGTCGAAGTCAATACTGGAGAGTTCGATGTGTTTGTAGGTGGAAAAGTATTTGAGATGGAAGATAGTTCAGATTGTGCCGTAATAGAAGGAACGACAGTTGTAGTCAAAAGAAGAAAGACACAGCGGTTTTACAATCCTTCTTGGTCGCTGCATGGAGGTATTGAAGAGGATGCTGCCCAAGGAACGTATTATAAAGAGAGCGGAGCCAATAATAATATTAAGGCTCATATGTTGGATCAGGTAGTGTTTACTTCAAATTTAAATGATTATTTTGATTATAATGCTTTTGAGATCGTTACGCGTTATAATGAAACTAAAGAAGGCAGTTTAATAGATAAGCATAAGCATCCTAAGTCTAAATCAAAAAAGCACGCATATTCCGATCATTTACCAATAAGATTCCGTTTCTCATTCGAGGGGATTTGAAAGGAGTAGAGCAGATATGAATACAAGGAAACCAGTAGGTAGTGATGTGTCGCCCTCAGTGACTCGAAGAAGTAATACTATAAATCAATTGTTTGATGAACATGGACAACATTTAGGCATTCTTGTTAATGGAAGGTTCGTCCAAAAATTAAGACATAAACGCAATCAAAGAGGTTGGAAAACACGTTCTAGATTGGCGAAAACAGAACAAAATAAACCTAAAAACCTTTATTATAAGATTGCCCCCCCTTATCTTCCTTCAAAAGAGCAAGATCCTGTGCACACTGAAGACATTAAAGTAAAAGACGCAATAAATGCCAGTCATGTTGCAGAAGCACTTCAACAAGTTATCAATGAAGCAACAACCAAACTTAAAAATTCTTATTTAGAACTTAAAGAAATAGGAGGCGTTCCTGGAAAGCGTACGACAATAATCGATTTAGTAAAAGACAACTCTTCAAGATCATACCTAGCAGAAGTGACATACAATAAGGGAGCTAATCCGTTCCCAATTATTTTCGATGATGCAGACGAGATTCAAGAGTCACTAGATAGTATTGAAGATCTTAAAGATGTAGTAGCCGACTGGCTGGAAGAATTTATAGAGGATCGGATATCTGCTGAGTATTTAATCACTTCTTCACGCATCTAAATTATATGGAAAGCTGAGTCGCTTTTAATCGAGCGGCTTTTTTGTTCTGATTCCGAAGAAATATATATCAATTCAAGTCATTTTTTTATTTTTGTGTCTTTTCAATAAAAATTTTGTTACATGATCCTGTGTAAGCATACGACAAAATAGTTGGTTGGACTTGATATAAAAATTGTTGTCGCCATACTTGCGCCTACTCCTGTATTAGTGTTGCTGATATACTTACTTAAAAGACTTCTAAGCGGGAGGTTTATATGGATCGGTTAGAAGCACATTTCAATTCTTTTTTGTACGAGATGGAAACAACGAAGATCTTTTCTGAAGACATGGAGAGCAGTATTGATAAGATAATAAAAGAAAACCCTGCAAGGCCATTTAACATCTATCGAGACAGTGATGTTTCCGGCATAGTAATACGTAACCAATACATCTTTAACCTTCATAAACGCTCTACACAATTATCTTTTGGATACCCGTCTTTGCTTAGACAGTCTTTATTGATTGCGTGTATGACTCAATTGGAATTGACTTTGACGTCTATATGCGAAGAGCTGAAGTCTAGAAATTTACAAGGATTTAGGTTTAGTCGAAAAGCAGAAGGATCGACTATAAAGAAGTGTTTGGACGCTATAAGTAGAGCAATATTAATGACTAAGCTAACCCATGATAATGCAGCTCTTTTAGAAGACCTGTATTTATATTTTAATATCCGCAATATTATGGTTCATAAATCAGGGTATCTTTCTGAGTCAAATAGCAAAGATGTTGCTTTAACTCAACAAATCGAGCGTCACTCGCTGTTTGCGTCAAACGATATTTTGATAGATGCGCGAAAAAAAATTATTATATCCTCTTTCTTTTCCAAGCAAGTTATTGAAGACTGCATCCGCTTAATGACTATGCTGAGAGAAATATTCAAAGAAAACAACCAATTTAGAGACGATCAGATTCGAGTGTTCATACAGCAGTATCCTATTATAGAGAAATAGTAGAATTCAATTAGAATAATATATTTTTGAAAGGCGACTAAAAAAATTGAAAGTCGTCTTTTCGTCATATACTTGCCCTATTAGCTACGCAATTTTTGAGAGATGACAAGGTTAATATCTAATGAGAAGGAGCGGAAGTAAATGAAGAAAAACGGCATAGATGCGGATAAAATATTTGAAGATTTTGATCAAGTAATAGAGTCTTTAAACTCAACTGAATTCTCAACTTACGATCACGTATCGTTCTTAGAAGAAATAGGAACAATGATAAAGGGATTTGAACCTCATCTTGAAGATAATGATCAGTATAAAAGAGTCTTAAACAAGCGCATTGTTTCCACATTCAACTCCATTGTTTTGATGTGGACAAATGAACAATATCACGACGCTATGGCTTTGTTACGTAGCATACTAGACTTTGCTGCGAGACTTTATCAATATCACACTGATGAACAAACAATAACGAGAGAGAAAAGGGATGCTTTTAAGTTTTTAGGAACAGGCACAGGTGTATCTTCCGCGTCTAAATCATTAGAAGAAATCGAAGATTATGTGTCATTTGCAAACGCTATGCTGTCAGACTTTGTTCATCCTGGGGTTGTGTCTTTACTAATGATGGAAGACACACATAAAGAGGGTCGAAGTCAGCTCATGGAGATGATGGCATTTTCAATTTTGCCCGCTATCAGGGCTTTTGTAGGAGAAGTTTATGAAGATCTGAAAGGCGGTGAAGATGCCTTATCTATGACACATCTATCGAAGTCGATTCACCTTCTTAAACAATATAAAACCATCGAAGGAAGTCCGCTTATTACAGAAGAGCAGCTAAAGATGCTTAGCGAAAATGATATATTTTCTTCTAGCGGTTCCGGTATCTTAGTAAAGCGCTTCTTTGATGAATTTGCAAAAGATCCTTCAAAATTTTCTTACTTTATTGGAGAGATAGAGTTTAATGATTCAAGCCAAAAGGATAAATAAGTCGAAGTAAATAGAATTTGACACATTAGACAGGAGGTATAAAGAATGCAGGGAAAGCTATTATTTGAACTCCCTGTTTATCGTTTGAGCAAAGAAGCCTTTAGAGAAGAGACTGATAAGGTTTTGGCTAAACGTATACCTGAAAGTATCAAAGACGACGAAGCCTTATGTAGAGAGCTTAGAAGGATGTATAAGCATCCTTATCACTATAATGAGGCTGTGGGCTGGATTCAAATTTATGCTGACGGGATTCAGCTTGTAGCGTATTACTACTTTGTTGTGAGTGATAGAGTTAGAAGAGGATTTAAGAAGAAGTATGAGCATAGAGGAAAGGCGTTTGAGATGGGAACGTTTATGGGTCAGACTAATGAAGACATCTTGGCTGGACTGTTTGACCGCATATCGAGTCTGAGCCACTATGAGCCATTCAAAGGCTATGTCATTAGCACAGATCCATTGAAGAATGTAGGTGCCTATGTAGATTGGAAGACACTGATCAACTCGAATAAGCAAGCACAATTATAAAAAATAAGACATTGAGCGTTAATCGCGCTCTTTTTTATTAAGAAAATAACAAAAAAATGATTAATAAAGCTGCTATGAGGCTAAAAATAATAACTTGAATTTTCAAGAGAAAAACTATTATACGTAAGTTGCTATAGAAATAAGTCCGAAGTTAATCTTCTTGACTAAATTCATCTTTTTAGCTTCTTTAACAATCGCATTATCTGAAGCGCTAAGAGCAAGTTGCTTTATTTTGCTAAGCTTGCCTTCTACGTTCTTCACAGCCTCCAATAAATCATCTTCGTCTAGCAGCCTACTGCTCCCTTTGTCATTTGTATATTCTCTTACTTTGTTAATCTCTCCGAGCAAAATGACTACCGCCGTTTCAAGATCCTCATTACTCATATATTTTCTCTCCTCTTCATGAAAGATTAGTTTGATAAGAACTTATCACACTTTGCCAAAAACGATTATATAGACTGTAATCCCTGTTACTTTATACCTCTTCGGTTAGCAAACTCCTCACGAAGCTCTATTACTCTTGTCAGAGGACTTGTTCCGTAAATTTTCAAATCTTTCAGTTCGACACTCTTGAGTCTCTCTAAGTGCGTTTCTGGACTCCCCCAAAAGGTAGCTATGTTTAGACAATAATCCACTGGAAATCTATATATTAAGAGATCTTCGCGCATCATATTAGACATATGGTCGTCAGAAAAGTTTTCTTCGTTTCCGCAGCAGATGAATACTCTTGTGGTGTCTAAAGCCCTAAAACAATCAATCGGTATCGACCACCCCTCTGTAGTTAATAAAAGCTGGCTCAAAGGAATCTGTGTACTCCAGTGTTCCATTATCCGTCTTTTTATGTTTTTACTTATGCCAATATAAATTTGGCAATAAGCATCCAAAACCATTATATAATATCCAGATACATTGCTTAGGGAGTTCATGTCTTCAATTTGTACAAAATCATTTTTCTCTACTAATTTATTCAGCTCTTTATTGAACTCATCTTTCGACAATGACTGAAAGTAATTCATATTAAGAGTGAACTTATTTAGGAGTTTCTCAACCCCTTTCGCTAGCTCATCTGAAGGTAGATTAGTCATTGCTTTAGTGCCTGTCGGAATATAGTTGTTTAAGGTAAGTCTCGATCCGCCTTCTTTATTGCGCAGCTTTATCCCCAAATGCGTATTCACATGCCTTACCCTCCTTCACGTCATTTAAAAAAGTAATTCAGATATAAGTCTCTCAATATCTTTACGCCTCAAAATACTCGCTATAAAATGATAGTTTCCTCGATCAAGTTGTTAGCGTTACTTTCCAGACTGGGTGAGAGTCTAGCAATCTTTCTTTTTCTCTTCTATATATTTCTCTAAAATAATTCATTCTTAAATGACCTTCGATTAGGTGAAATGGCGTACCCATAGCCTCACCATCTCTCCCCCTTTTACGATCCTGATTCTTAAAAACTATAATAGGGACAGGCCAAGTAGAATGCTCAAGCATGTGCTTTTGTAGCCAAGAGGGGTCATATCTCTCGTACAACTGATAACCAAGTCCATCAAGAAGCTCGTTGTCGCGGTATGAATTTACGTCGCTATAAATCTTATCCTTATCCCAGAATTCTTTCTCAAATCTCATTTTTCTAAAATCGAGAAAACTATAATCGTCTATGTCGGAATAGTGCCTATAAATCCAATGTTCAAGAACGCAGTCGGGGAAATGAGGTAAAAGCTGCTTAGCACGATGCCGGTACTTTGCAAAAGGTTCTTTATACAGGGTATCATTCCCTACAGGAGCAAGCGTGACGATCAACTCATTATACTCATCATCATTCATGTCTCTACTCACCACTCCAATTCGGTTATGTTTTCTCTTTTATAAAAGGCTAACTTTATTGTGTTTCTTCGTCCTGAATAATTTGAAATATGGGGATGTCTTCGATATTACCTTTTTCGATTTCTTGCGCTATCCCCTTATAATAATCTGAAAGTGCTGCATACATAGTAAGTGTTTTATCGTAATCTGGCTCGAAATCATCTCTGAAGTGAAGTAACGGATAGTCACTAACTACATCCTTATACATTGCTATTTGCGCTAAGACCAAATCAATAAATTTCAACAACTGAAAATGAACATCTCGGTCAAGCGTTAGATCAAAAAACCAAGTATACGACTGCTTGTTGGCTTCGCTTAGCTCAAAATGTCCAAAAGCTGAAACTATGTTTGAATGAGCGAATGTCTGATTTATCTCGCTCTTAATTTCTCTCAGCCTATCCGAATGCTCTTTATAATGTGACTCGATCCATTTGTTTGCTTTCGATTTTGCATTTTGTTTAGCTCTTGGCTTGTCTAAGCTATCCTTTTCAATGAACGTATTTATATCTGTTTGTTTTAAAGCATAACAGGCCATAATTGAAGCTTCGATTGATAGTCGCGCGTTAAAGTTTGATTGTGCCGCGTGTTTTCTCAAAGTTGAGAGAAGATAGAGATATAAAGCATTGTTAGACTGAGAAAGGAAGCCTGCAAAAACCCACGCATCAATCTGCAGGACCTTAGGAAATGTCCAAGAAAGCTTTAATACGTCGATTGCTATATCGAGCAGGAATCCATAATTTTCTTGAGCTCTTTTGATGATATCGTGTTCTTCTTGCGAAATCATTTCAATATTGAACACTTCTCCTCAGCTCCTACCTTTATATAAGCAAAAAAACACTTTTATTATTTCCTATTATATAGGTGTTGCTGGTCGGCATATTCATTAAGCAAATCAATCGCCTTACTCAATTTATCCTGCATGTCTACCTGTGCAGAAACATTGTAGAACCGATCATTGTTAGGCGTTGTTTCGATTGCTTTTTGGGCCGCTTCGATAAAGCTCAGGTTATTACTTGAGATCTTATTCAAGTCTTTTAGGATTTTCTCGATCATTTCGCATCGCCTCCAGGTCTCTTTAGCGAAGATAATTCAGACTCGAATTTCGATATCGCCTTTATAGCTGCTGGACTCATCATTTTATAGATATCAGACTTTTCTCCATGCTTAGTTTCTAATTCGTCCAGCCTACTCTTGTTTGTTTCAAGATTACGTTCAAGCCAATCGATCCGCTTCAGCCGTCTTTTTCATCGTATTTTTCTACATCTTTAATTCCCCATCTGTCTTCAATGAAATCTCGAATCTCACTCAGCGCAGAAGGGTCATTGTTGATATTGTCCAATATGTATCCCCTGATAGAGACCACCATATTTACAACTTTATCTTCTTCATTAATCTTGTGTCTTCCCACAGGCTATCCACATCCTTAAGAGACTTAGTTCAATCCAAGTTATTCCCTTCTTCATCTACCTGCTTAGTCCCGCCACCAAAGCTCCAACCGTTTGATTCCACGAAATCAATGAACTTATCTAAAAATTCATCGTGATCCACATCACCCACATCTGCGAAAACCGATCCTTTGATTTCAATTCCTTTTTGCATTTTCTTTTCTCTCCTCTTTTCTTTACGAAAGAATTGTTTGATTAAACCTTAATACTGTGGCTTGTACAAGTACTCATCCACCACATCTTGTCCGTGCGAAAAGTTGCCTGTTTTTGATGTCAGCCAGGCATAGGGACAACCTCTGACTCTTACTTCCTCTTTAAGATTCGTTAGAGAATTGGAGGCTAATATTTTCAGGCTGTCGCCTCTATGGTACTTTGCTTGAAATTCGTATTCCCACATGTCTTCTATTCGATTCAGGTCAATTTCCACGACAGGTTTGCGCTTTTTTCTTTTTCTATCTAACTTTTCTCTTTCTTCATTAACTTCTTTTATAAATACACGATATTTTTCGTCGTCCAACAATATGTCATTGCCAGTCAATTCATCGTTTCCTCCTCTGAATAAAAGTATTATTTCTTTAAAACCACTTCAAAGATTTCTCCGCACTTTAAGAACTCTTTATCCGTTTCCACGACAAACCCTCTTAATTCACCTTTAACTCTGATAATATGATTCACATCGATTAGGATTCTACTTGATACAGACTTTTTATTTAAGATTCTATTTAGCAGCTTTGTAGGTGGTGCAAAGAGATTAAGGTAATATTGTAAGCCGAGAGGATAAATGAACTCGTCGTAGTCTTTCAGAATGTCTAATTCATAGTCATCATTTTGGTTTTTCGAAAGGAATCCGCAACGCCTGAACGCGCAATAGTCATATAGTAAATCGAAGACACCTTCTTTTGCTTCGCTATCTTGGAGATCAAATCTTACCCAATCTTCTATGAACTTTCCTCGATCTTCCCTGTACTTTTGCTTTAGTAAGCCTACAGTCTTTTGATTGAACTTGTCATCATAGCCTTTAATGTAGCTGATTGTTAGATTGTCTTCTCCATACAACTCTCTTCTTATCACCACATCGTTGCTAGCGGTCAAATGAACTGGCAATTTATCGATTATAAAATATGGCATTGGCATCGCCCTCCTAACCGATAGTTAAGCATTTGTAGTAATAAATACCTTAGTCCGCTTTTCGTCACCTCTAATTACTAAGCCAAAAGGATGTTCGTATAGTTCGGCATTCTTTAAACCTCGTTCGAATGTTCCAGCAGCGGTCTTATACATTTTATTGCTGCTCTCATTGATATTACACACTGCATAAGCCACCTTCATTTTATCATCTCCTCTGCTAAATGATTCGCTCTTTAGTATGTATTTTCCTTTATCACTTGTTCCAGGATATTGCTATAAAAAAAGTCCATCATTAAGATGGACGGTTCTATGAATATGCTAACTAGTATGCTCTTGTGTACTTTAAAACATGGATGTTATGTTTCCAGTCGTCTTATTCACATAATACCAATTATATGTTGCGGTATGTCCTGTTTCTTCATCATCCATGACTACCTCATATACATGAACTACATAGTTGTTACCTTCCATATGATCTACCTCGACATAAATAGACGGATCATCATATCCGTATTTAGCTTTGACGAGTTTGACCGCCTGAGCCTGAGTGATTGAAGTGTCTTTAGGTTGTTTTCCGATATAAAGCCCGCCATTTTTCAACGCTACTTCTTGACCGATTGCAGAACTTACTGGACGTACAGGCACATATGTAGTTCCATTATAAGTGATTGTTTTTGTTTCACTTTTCTTTACGAGATTAAAGTAAAGTGGCATATTTGTAATGGCTACTTGAATACTTTGTGTATTAGCAGCTAGAGCCGCTGATCCTGTAACCATAGTACCAATTAGAATACCCACAACCAATCCTTTTAACTTGTCCTTCATCCGCAATCCCCCCGTTTCATTTTCACAGATTCGTTTTATTGAATTAGTACCTTTCATAACTTCAAAATGCAATCAAAGACAGTAGTATTTCGGGACATCATTCCTCGAACACTATTATCTTTGATTGCATTTTAATTGAACGATGAAAGAGCTATTTTATTCAGCGCTTTTTATAAAGTTTTTCAAAGCTAATACAAATTTCTCTCTTATATGAGACGGTAGCGTTATGGTTTTATGTAGCTTTTCTAAATAGCTAGCAGGAACAACTACCATAGAGCCATCAATTCGATTAGCTTTTAGAATAATATTGCTTGGCGGGCTAGTAAACAACAATGAGCAATTTACGGTATATTGGGGTATTGTATTTCCTTCTGGTGTCCTGATATTCTCGACCTTAATAACCTTAAAATTATATAGACTCATAATTATCCCTCCCTCACTTTGAATAAAATAGTTCTTTCATCCATTCATAAATCTATGCTTAAAAAAATTCAAGTCATCTGGATGGACAACTCCGTCTGTGTTTTCTGCATCGTAAAGTTTTCCTTTGTAGAAAACCACAACATGCCCATGATACCTGTCTCTCTTATGTTTTAGGTCAAAATACTTGTGAAAATTGCTGCTCCACATTAACTCTCCTTTCCCTGTAGCTTCAATAAGCCGATTTGCGAATTTAGCGCAACCGCCTTTATTAATTTCTTCAACGGAGCTATATTCCCCTGGCGTTAACAAAGCATCTCTAATTAAAGCGGCCTCTTCTTTCATTGTCTTCCACTCCTCCTAATAACAATCTTTACCTACACATTTTACCCTTCCTTCTACGTTCTCCAATCGGCTCCAACCATCACGTCAGGATCTCGCTTAGAACGACGCTTAAGCGGATATCTGTGTCCTGATTCGCGTTTAGGAGCGTCCTTATATTTTCTAACTGCCGCTGCGTGGAACGCGCACATTGTAGTAGTCTCTAAGGGGTTTTCACAGTAGATGCATTGACCGTTCTCTTTGCGTCTTTTACGAAGCTCTCGCATTGCAGCAGCGGCGTTAGAATTAGGCACTGTCGTTCATCTCCTTGATCAAATAATCATTTTATAAAAGTCTACTTATACATCGTTTCTGAAACGTTTTACTTCTCTCATCTCTTTCTGTCTTAATTCTTCTATAATCTGCTCTAGCTTTTGATCGCTTATATTGTGTTCATCAAGGAATGCCTCATGTCGTAAATGCCAATATTTCATTCTGATATCTCTGAGTTCAATATTTTCAATGCGACTTATCTCTTCTTGGTTCAAAATCTCCTTAAACTGCTCTTTTTCGCTTAAGTGGTTTTTATTCATAGCTATTTCTCCTTGTATTTGCCGTTGCTCGTACAAAGACGATAAACTTCCCTAGTTCGCTCCTAGACATGTCTGTTTTCCAGCCTACGCTCAGCCACGATCTACTCTGAGTATGCGACTTTTGATCGTTTCCCCACCAATTTTCAAATTTATAAGCGCTCGGAGGTAAAGGCTTTTCTGGGCTTAGCCTTTGGATCAAATTGTTCATCTCTGAATAGAAAAGAGTTGCTTTATCCTTTTTCACCTTTGCTAAGTATTCACCTATGCAGTCATATTTAGAAGCCAATTCAATCATTCCCCCTTTTCTGCATATTATCATAGAGAAAAATTTCTAACTAGTAAGCGAAAGTATAGGTTTCGATGTATAGGTTTGTGGCATATTTTTTAAATAAAAGTCCTACTCCGTAATCGACAAGGCTCGCACTCCTATTAGAGTGCGAGCCTTGTCGATTACTGTTTTTTTACCTATGTTTTTATATTATTTCATCTCTCTCGTTAAAAGCTACACCTGATTCTATCAAAACCTTTTTTGCCGCTTCAAGATCCATCTTTTCTTTTGGATATTGAGCCGTTTCATTATTTTCTTTAGTAATTCGAATAAAATAGTTCATCGCATAACCTTCTGCAGCTCCTTTTCCATACCTGTGCGTTACAAACTCAATCTGTTTCACAGAGCTGAATTTAATATCTTGTTTACTTTTATAAGCAATTAGTATTTCTCCCTCACTGGTTGCTGAGATCAATTTATAATCTGCTTCTTTCACAACATAAACCTCCTTCCTATAATCATCATGTGTATTACATTTTTGTTTAAAGAGGAGTTTTATAAAACCCTTTTGTAAAAGTCTTTTAATGCTTGTATGCCTTGTTTGTGTTCTTCAGGATCTCCAGAAACTTTAATATTAATTTTAAATCCTCTTGCATTCTTCTCTTTAAAAATTCGCTTAGAACCGTCTGTAAATTGCTGCATGTTATAAATCTCGTCACAAAATATGATTTGTTGAATTGGTGGCTCTTTGTTCATTAAAACTCCTTCATTAGAAATTTGACTCTACATCACATTATATATTAATTAAAATATTTGTACATATTTATTTTAATAATCTACGATTTAAAAAATATACAGCTCAAGAATTGAATAGTACTTATTTATCTTATCTGAACTGAACTTTTAGTATAAGTATTGGAATCAAGAACAAGAAATTGATATATAATTTAAGATTAGAAATTCAGGTTATATATCTTAGATTCAAGCTGAACAAATAACGAGCAGAAAATGTAAGGTTTATTCTTTATAGCGACAAGCAGTCATAATAATCTTTACCAATACAGTATAGAGTAAATGAGCTAGAGTAAGAATTTGAGGATATTAAAGATCAAACTATACTAGTCGTGACGATGTAATAGCTTTGATCCAATTACTTATAGTTGATAAAGGTGTGTGAATATCAGATAGAAAGATGAAGAGCAGGATAAAATGTAAGCAGTGTATAGCCAGCATGTCTACATTAGATAAAAGTAAGTATTGTAGTTACAGGTTTGTCTTACGATGCGATGTAAAATCAAATTGTAGGCGGGGTATAGCAAAGGCGAACGAAAGAGTTTCCGACAGTTCCGCTCCGTTTTGAAATCATCCACAGTTGATAGATCCGGTAAGTGATCCGGCTGCCGAACACCGTCAAAACCCAGTGTTTCCGGGCTTCTTTACCCTGCAATCCTCTTTTTCAGGTATCCACAGCCCTATATGCCGGGGGGATATTTGAAATCCGGCAGGGCATCCCAAGCGCGGAATAGAGCATAAGCACTTCCATTTCCACAGCACGGTTTAAAATTAGCCTTTCTACTTGTAACCTTTTTGTAACTTTTTGATTAATTTGTATCGCTATTTGCATCGTGATCGCATCGTAAAAGCCTTATGTATCAAGTGTTTCTATTGGTAACATAATTGTAACTATTTTGATTACAGGTTATTTTAGCCGATTTTCTCCCTTATCAACAGTCGAAAACCGCGTCACATCAACGTTTTTGCGATGCAAATGCCTATTTTACCTCCTATTTTTCAAAAAATCTTACTCCCGCAAGGCTTTCTCCGTTTTCACGCCTTTTTAGCGATGCAATTTTAGAAAAACCTCCACCTACTAACAATTAATATTCTTACAACATTTTATTGAGGATTTTGAGAATCACAAAAAATTACTCAGGTAGCCTTTTTAATCTTATAATTATTCAATAACGTATCATTAGAGTAACTGCTTTTGAATATTAAAAATTCTGGAATCTCAACAATCAAGAGACGCCAGAATGCAAGCTTTGCTTTAAAATACAGCATATAATTACTCCTTAGACCTACTTGTAACCAGTGCGTTCAGTAAACTCATAGTAGTTCCAACTATTAAATAAAATTTATGATCAATCTCATCCCATTCTTTATGTAATACAAATAAATTTCCTACCAAAAAAACTACCATTGTTACTACAAAAAATTTAATAAAATTCATTAAGAATATTTTTAAATCTATTTTATTTCTCAACGTCTTTACCTCCTTAATTTTTGAACGCGCCAAGACAGATTTCTATTTATAGTATATCAGATAAATGATTAATAAGAATTTAAAATCTATGTTACATTCATTTACCAGTAACATTTCTCTTATAAATTATAATAAGAGATCCAGCCTCAACAAATCAAGGCTGGATCTTTTATCATAAAAGAACTTTTATTCTACATATCCCGGCAACGATCTTATAGGGTTTGTCCGTCCTTTTAGATATTTAAAACCTGGTTCTGAGTAGTACAGAGTATCAATTTGATTAGCAACAATTACACTTGGGGCAACTGCAGAGTTCTTCTGACCGTATCTCTGTTTGTAATACACTGTCTGAACATTATCTGCAACGAATAAAGTAGCCATAGCTCCTATCGCAGCCGCACCAAGTTTGTATGCTCCTGGTGCGTAGTCAACCGCTATTAAAGATAGTGCCCCAACTACACCCGTAAGAGTATACCTTGCTATAGACGAGGATCCTTCTTTCCAAGAATTATATACCCAAGGTTTTACAGGAGTCCCATTGTAACTGTCCATAGTGGTGAAGCTATCTCCTCGATCAGAGTGGATAGCCGGTATTCCTGAGACAATGGGCTCAATACTCTTTACACTTTGTGCTTCAGAAGAAATGACTCCGCCTTGGTCCGTAGTAAGTTTAATAAGAGAATTTTCACTATCTATGGTAGTGTCTTGAGTGCTGAATTCAACGAATTCTCCATTAGCCTCTTTTTGGTAAATAATGCTATGGATTTCGGTAAAATCTTCATTTGAGTGCTCGTCCACTTTGTAAGTGATGCCCTCACTCTCATAAGTATAAACGAGATGTAAATCCCCCGGATTCCCTTCCAAAAAAACGAAGTTTTGTTTCTCTGGTGTCATCTGATCTACCTCGACTGCGGATGTTATAGGTGCCGCTGAAGTAAGCACAGGACTAACTAATCCAAAACATAAAGCAGAAGATATAACCGATATCATTACTTTTTTCATAGTAAACTCCTTTTGTAATTTATTTTAGGAAAACTTAATTCCTAATTAAACCCTACTACTTCTTTTTAATTTTGTCAAATTGCTGTATTTTTTCTATTTTCTTCCTATGTTAGTTCCATATTGTTTTTAAGCATTTTAAATCTATTGAATTAAAAGAATAAATTAATTTGTTATCTCTGTTAAAAATCCCTTCCATCTATGCTCTATGCTGTACTCACTTATATAAACGAGAAGAACACAGTATAAGTTTGCTAAAATTTTGTTATAAAAAATCAATTTATTATTCAAAAAAGATTTATTTCTCTCACAGTAAATCTTAAACAACTGATCTATTTTTTAGATTTGAATCAATTGGCACTATATTGAGCCTTTAGAGTACTGAATGCAACAAAAAAGCCGCTCGATCATCTCGAACAGCCTCTATCTTTCATATGTATTTAGTTGAGTTGTTTTGCTTCGATTGCTGCTAAACGAAGAAGCGCATCTCTTACATCGTCATGGTTGAATCCGATCAGATAGGCTTCTCCTGCGTAATCATACCCAAGCTCTTGCTTTAGATTCTGCCTCACAGTCTCTCTAAACTCGTGCCAAACCCCTTGTTCTTTCAAATCGTCTTTGGTTGAAAATTTATTGCCTCTCTTAACCAGCTCGTCTCGATGTACAGTCAAGATGTTCAATGTCTCTTCGTCGGTAGTAATCCGCGCTTTTCCATCCTCCATTACTACAAAGTGTTCTACTTTATAGATTAGAGCCTGATCGCTCAAAGACAAAAGTGCTTCATGAACAGCGATTGAAACTGAGTCTTTATCTTCGTAATAGGACGCTCTTGCTTCTTCGCTATTCAAGTATTCTAGCGCTGCTGGCATCAGATCTCTAACTGGCAACTCAGAGCGGTTAATCTGATCCATCATATAGGTAAAGGAATCTACTGGAACAAGCAAAGAAGCGATATCCTTTTGATTATCCAGTGTATGCAGAAGCGCATGTTCAAGCTTAGATACAAAGCGCTCTCCATCAACCAATCCTCTATTCCCATTATAGATTTCCTTGATTAGAAAGCCTTCTTCATCCTCAACAAAAGAAAAGTAAGATGCGAATAGACCAATTTGCTCGTATTCACTATAGTCACCCTCCATATTATCTACTCCTAGCAGCTTGCATAGTTCATCCTGGCTTTCGATTCTTTGTCCTACATGTAGTTTAGAGCAATCTACGTTTTGGTTAATCATTTTATTATTTCTCCTTTTTATATTTTTATTATTACTTACTAATGTAATTCTTTTAGGGAAACTCTTCACCAACTTCATTAACGATTCGCTACGCTCATAAACCGTTAATGAACCTGCCGCCGTTTCCCTCTTGCCTGCGGCAATTCACCCTTTGCGGCTCACTATAACAGTTTATGTATCAATATCCTCTCGCTACGCTTGCGTAGTGAGAGTGTGTCACGGTGATTCCAATGAAGCGGTAGCTGAATTGGATAGCCGGGACCCTCTGCTTTTGATCTTTTCTTTATAAATTTTCCTTTTAAGAGACAAGCAAAAAACTCTTACTGCGAGTAAGTTCTTTCACTCTAACAATTGCCTTCAATACCATCTCATGATTCAAGCCATTTATAAAGCAACTCTCTCATTCGTTTAGAGGGGATATAAATATGTATTACTTCATTGTTACGGATAGCGCTTCTCCAAACCCATTGAATAAGTTCAGAGGTAGCCCAAAGATCTTGATTGAGTTGGATACTATGTTGCTGAAAAAAAGCCTTTATAACAGGGTTCTCAAAGCGGTTAATCATATAGGCTAAGTAATGTCGATCACCATAAGCATTAGTGGCTCTTGCATTACACGATAAGAAGCTGGTCGTATACCCTTTACCTTTCAGCTTGTTTTTATAGTCAGAAAAGGTAGTCCAGATAACATCTTTAGCTTTTACACCGTTCTTATTCTGAAAGTAGTTAATCAGATGATTTTTCAATAACTTTTTGACTATTTCATTATATTTGTGCCTTTCGTACCAGCTAGAGGATAAGGTGTAGTCTTTCTCTCCAACGTTGTTGATTGAGCCTTCAAAAACATGAACCTTCTCCTTCAACTTCTGTTTAAGCAACTTTTCTTCTTCTTTATTGTCGCCAGCTTTAAAGATGGATGCTCCATTATCTAGCTTATGTACATGGTATTTTTCATAAGGCATATTGTGCAATTTAAAGTATGCGCTTTGAATCTGGCCTTCAAACAAATAGGTTAAAACGTAGATATTCGAGAATGCTTCAAACACGGATTTTGAGAAGAGTTGAACAAAAACGGAGTCAGAATGTTTCATAATCATTTTACTCTTTACTGCCCGTTTGAAGCCTGAATTATGTCCTTCATATTCAACCGCTTCTTCATTCTCTTCATTCCAGCGTACAAAACCTCTTTCGTCTATATCGTACATGTTAGAGTTCTGCAACAACTTTTGATCGCCCTTTGACAAAGGATATTGAGTAATTACGTCGATTACTTCATCTAGAACTAGCGTGTAATCACCGGCGTAAATAAGCTCTTTAGTTACTTCATCTGCACTTGTGAAGAGCGCGTGAGTTGTTACAATATTCTTGCGATCTGCCAACAACTTATGAAGAGAATCTATCTTGGCATTCGATTCACCGTTTGAATCGTAATTCTTTGGATCATAGAAGTTTCGCTTTGCACATGCGTGTTTAATTCTTTCAACTTCGTCTAAATACGGTGTAACAAAAATGAAGCGGCTATCTAGGTCATTGTTCATCATTTGAATAGCTGTTTGTGTCTTCCCACTACCCATGATGCTATCTACTACCTTAATCATTCTTTCTCCTTTTGTATTTTTTATTATTTTAACTTTTAAAACGGATCTATCTCTTCCTTTCCTTACTACGGAGCTTTAACCTGCATGGTGCACCTTCCTTCTTTCTTTTTGTCTTGATGATTTATTGTTCCTTTACTTTAAAAGATATAGAACGGTTTCTGTTTACTGATGCTCTAAGCACAATTATATTATGCTACCCTTCTAGTATAGCTCCGATCCGAGTAAAAATCAATAAATTTATAATATTTATCTTAATAGGGACGGGTTAGACTCGGATTTATTAGTCTTTATTTTAAGCCGATTTTCACCTAATCGGAATTCATGCAGAGCAGCGTCGGAAATCATGCAGACCAGTATCGGAATTCATGCAGGGCAAAATCGGAAATCATGTCTGCATAAATTCCGATGTATAAATATAAAGATAAATACTATACAAATAGACTTAAATATACGTATACACAGTATTAGAGCGAAGCGCGAAACGCGACTTCTGCTCTCGTTCTGGCTGCTCTTTTTTCTATTTCAGAAACGTTGATTTACCGCCATTTTTCACCTAGGTGTAAATCATGCGCTACGCGAGTGTAATTCATGCGTTACGAAAGTGTAATTCATGTTGCATGATTTACACTGTAATAATATAAAGATAAATATTATACAATATACTAAGTATACTTTATACACAGTATTAGAGAGGGGGTCGCGCGCGAGGCGCTTTCCCTCTCTTGTTTTGGTTGTTTTTGTTTATCGTTTCGTTGGTTGATGTCGAATTGTTTCAGGACGGGTTTTGAATATGAAGTTCTCTGTGATTTGCTGCTATGGAAAGTGGTTATGAGCTTGGCAGTGCAACATCGATTCTAAGCTCTGATTTCCTAATGTAATGTGTAGAATTAGAATGTTTGTGCGCTGGCTAGGGTGATTGTAAGGGTAGACATGCTTTGTTCCGTTTTCCTTATTCATTTATTGAGTTTTGAGACACGTTCAAAATGTAAGTGAATATAAGGCGAGATTTATTCTGGATCTCGATTAAAGCGTGGGTTGAAGTAACTGTCACTACCAGCATCGATTTTAAGCTCAAATTTCATTGTTATTTATCTATAAATCAAGCACTTCTAGTTGTCCGGGTATAAAGTGTGGGGTCGAAGGTTTATGTTTGAATTTCGTGTAAAAGAATAAGGGATTACCACCAAGTTGAACTAGGATTAACCGTATTGTTTTTTTAACTTCGATAACTACCGCATACGCTTTCTTGTTACCGATGACCTTTAACATCCATTCTTCGTCAGATCTATTGATTTAATAATGTAATTTCAACCTCAATACCTCTACCCTTACAATCACCCTAACCGACAATTGTATCCGTTAATTTCAAATAGCTAGCAATGAAATCTAAGCTTAGAATCGATGCTGTAATTTCTCTTTAGTATTTAACGTTCTAGCGCCCTCAAAATAATCGGCCAAAAACAAAAAAAGGAGAAGCGCTTTAGCTCTCTCCTTAATACTGTGTATCTATGTTTATTACGTATATTGTATAGTATTTATGTTTTTCTTTATACAGTACAATTCATGCAGACATGATTTGTACTTTTGCTTTGCATGAATTGTACTACCATCCTGCATGATTTGTACCACCGCCTTGCATGATTTGTACTTAGGTAAAAAACAGCGGTGTGAAGCGGTTTTAAACTGCTCGAATATTCTGACTTTTGTTCGTTTGAAGTTGCTCTGCTGCACGATACAGACTGTTCAAGTGGCTTCCTTGTTGTGAAAGTATGATATTTAAAAGCTCTTCTCTATTAAGCGTTTCAAACAGTCCAAGGTCTAGCTCTTGTTCCATCTTTAAGCCAGGCATATTCGCGTAGTCTTTGTTGCTATGCATGTAATGCTTAAGAGCGCCATAGCCGTTGTGATTGAGCTGTTCGCGGATCGCTTCAATGTCTCCGCCATTATCACGGATAAATCCCGCTGCTACGTTTCTGAGGCTATGGAATACAATATTTCGTTCATCTGGAATACCCATTTCTTCGCACAGATTATGAATCATTGTCCTAGCTGTCTTCTCTGTCAGATGAAAGATTTTATTGTCATTATAGCGCTGGTAATAATCTTGTTCTTTGATTTTAAGAAGTTCTTCGTAAAGTTCTGCTGATATAGGTCGTGTATGACGTTTACGCCGCTTACCAATCGTTGTAACTAAATAGCAACCGTCTTTCTCAGAATAAACGATGTCTGTCCATTCTATGTTTAAAAGCGAACTGATACGGAAACTTGTCACGTATGCCATTCTAATAAGACAGTGCTTCTCCTGGCCTTTTACTTGTTTAAGGACAAGTCTTGCCATTTGCTCAGCCTCTTCATATTCAAGTTCGCCATGTCGCTCACTCTCGTCTGGTAAAGGATCGACTTTTAAGTCGTCTGCTCTTACAGCGAATCGGTTTCGTTGAAGGTGATTGTAAAGACTGGAGATAGCAGAAAGTTGAGTGTTTACGTAGCTATTCGCATGGTCGAGATCGTTAGAAAGATAGTCTTGATAACGAATTATTCTATCGTTCGTTACGTCCAAGTCACTTTCGAGCAACTCATTTAACTGTTTATTGCAATGCCAAGAAAAGAAGCGGCTAATTGCCGAGCCATAAACTCTAGTCGTATTCTCGCTCTTCTTGCTGCACTTCATAAAGAAGGCGGTGATGCTCTCATATACTGACTTAGTATGTAGCCCTACAACATTGTTTTGAAAGCTAGACACTTCAATCAACTCCTTTTTACATATTTTATTGTATATATTAATTTTAATCAGTAATATAAATTTTTCAACCCTCATTTTTCTATTAAGATAAATATTATAAAAAAATTTACTTTTATATAGATTGCGATATAATAGTATTGCGGCGCTAAAACTAATGCCGTAATACATAGCTAAGGAGATTATATGCCGAAGATTGAAAAGCATGGTTGGTACATAGTTCGGCCAGAAATTAAAGAAATGTGGCAACAACGTTATCCTAATATTAAAATGGCGGATTACAAAATTCGCGGCATCTATTTTGCCGAGAAAGCAAACGAAGAAAGTCTGATTTCAGAAGATCATAAGCTCTCCTTTTTCTTTCTTTACGGTTCATGCGAAAAGCGTATTCAGGCCTGTTCAAAGAAAAGCGATAAATATTATTCCGGTATGCAATGCGACTGGAACGATCCTTTTGTGATGAGCTTGGATCTATTGAACGAACCAAGCTTCTGGAACGAGTGGGTTAGACTTTCAAATATTTTTGAGAGTAATTCGTGTGCTCATCCTAAAAGACCCTCTATAGATCGGATTGATTCTAACATCGGATACGCATTATCGAATCTCAGACCACTAACGCTATCAGAGAATACACGTACTGCTACGGCCAAGCCAAATTATATTATCAACCTAAGTAAGATGGAGGTCACAAAATTCCCCCAAAAGCAAAAAGCTGAAGAGCATATTGGAAAATATCTTATTTCTGATAACGGAAGACCATTTATGTTTGGAGAAGATATGTGCGTCTTGCAGTCCGAGAAGGCACTATCCGGTGAAAAACGAATAAAAGAAAAGGTTGCTTCAAAAAGGAGTCGCAAGACTACTATTTTGAATTTGGAGACAAGTTTAAACGGGTTTCCCGCTTTATTAAAAATTCCTATTTCTTTCGACCAAGTGACAGTAGAAATTCCTGACCTTAAAGATAAAAATAATAAAAATTAAGGGTGATAAAAATAAAAAGAGATGCAAGTCTTTCTAATCAGCTATATGTATACGCCGTTGATTCATCGGCCTTCTTAATACCCAATGAACGCGTTCAACATGACGAGCTATTTAAAATCAGAATTGAAGTAACAAATATTGATAAAGCGATCAAAAAAGAAATGGAGAGCGAATCTCAAGATAATAATGCTCAAAAAATCAAAGCCCTTCGTGCTCGGCGTGCCAGCCTTATCAAAGAAATCAACCGCCTAAATAAACTTTTTCGTGAGTTTGCGAACACGAATGAAAGAGTGCGTACGCTAGATCCTAACAGCATCAACGATAAACATAATATCATTTCACTTTTCGAGTCTGTTCTTACTCGAACGCTCGAACTTAAGGCTTCTGACAACATTAAAGAAATGAATGTTTATGATGATATTATTATTGTGAAGTCCTATTCAGAAGAAATTTTAAAGCAACTCATAGAACGCGGTTTTCTGTTCAACGAAGAAAAATATCTTTTCTTCTCTTCCTCAGCAGGACAGATACGCGAGAGAAAGGGTGTTTTCATCAAGGAAAGCGCGTATAAAAAGCATTCCAACACTCTTATGTGCGGATTAACTATCGAGAAGATTAATGAGTTGGGCGGCATGAACGTAAATAAGTTTCTCGCCTATCTAGCACTTTCTATGACTGCTTCTGCTCCCTGGCATTCGTTTAATATCAACAAATGTGTAGTAGTCGAGGACTTTTCATCATCTTTGCATACAACACTCGTTGATCATATTGATGAACAATACAACGTCGAACGAAAAGAAATGCCAGTCACTATTAATCACACTGACGGATGCGGGATGATCTTGCCGTCAAAAAGCCAGCACTCATTCATGACTCGCTTACCCTGGATCAAGGGGCTTCTTGTTCCATTTGATTTTGCAAAGTTTGCAAAAGACAGCGGTAATACCATTGTTACAGACATCTATGGCAAACAGTACGATATCGTCAAAGACAAAATCGAAGTGATTTTCACGAAGAGTCAGTTTAAGATGTGGAAGTATTATAGTTCCTGGCAAGAATATCAGCGGCTTTATAAGAAAAATAATTGTCAGGCAGCGCAATTCAATAAAGACGATTCAGAGGGTTACGACACCGTTCGATTGAACTACCAGTTCTTTCAAACCCTAGAAATCACAGACGAAGAGATACAAGAGTTAAGCAAGCCGACCACGGAGTTGATTAAAGGATTGGCGTCAAGCAAGGAAAAGATGCTCGAAGCTCTTGGCGCTACCCAAGTAGACAATAAAAGCAGTTATTTGCAGCGAGCAGCAAATCTATATCCTCCTCTCTTACATACTCCTTTTTTGAAACGAACGATCAAAATGATAAAAGCGTCAAATATCCGGCAAGCGAAGGCGGCGAGATTGATTATAGATGGCTTATACTGCTTTGTTATTCCTGATCTTTATGCTTTCTGCGAGCATGTATTCTTAGGTATTGAGAACCCTAAAGGCTTATTGGCAAACGGAGAAGTGTACTGTCGGCATTTCAAGAATGACGAAGAGGTAGACTGTCTCCGCTCCCCTCACCTGTACCGTGAACATGCAGTGAGAGTTAACAGGCTTGATAACCGTATCTCGCAATGGTTCACGGTAAACGGAGTCTTCACATCTGTACATGATCCAATCAGCCGCCTCCTTCAGTTCGATGTGGACGGTGACAAGGTTCTGGTGTCATCGAATAAGACTCTAGTTGGAGCAGCTCATCGAAGTATGGAGTCCATAGTGCCGTTGTATTATACAGGAGGAACCGCATTAGCTGAACCTATTAATCATGAATCGCTGTTCAAGGGAATGGTTGAAGCTTATCGTTCGTCGAACGTCGGTGAGTACAGTAATAAGATTACAAAGGCGTGGAACGAAGAAGGTGCGGATATTAATCTTATCAAAATACTAACCTGCTTAGCTAATTACGCAGTAGACTTCGCTAAAACCCGCTACTGTCCTCCTGTTCCTGAAGATATTCAAAAGAAAATAAATAGTGTTACGAGTGGCAAGTTACCAGGGTTTTTCGTATATGCGAAAGATAAATCAGCCGACAGAGTAAACAATGACGCAGATTCTAATACGCCAATGGCACGTTTAAGAAAAAACATTCCAAATCATCGGCTTCACTTTAAACCCGGCGCTCTAGAACCTATGGACTATTCGATGCTAATACATAAAAAAGATGAGTTCGAGAATTACATAGCGAGAATCAGAAATCTAAATGATGCAGATAGGCTAATCCTCGATACCTTTGATAATTTCAACAAGCAGAAACATCAGATAAAAGTATTCGATGAGAAGGCTTTATATCAATATAGTAAGCTGTACAAAGATATAGCTGCGATAAATCCCAATGTAGTCGATGTTACAGATCTGATCATTACATACACGCTCTATATTAAAAAATCAGAATATGCGGAGACTATTTGGAAAATCTTCGGAAGAGAGATGTTGTTGAACATACAGCGTAATATGTCGCTACTAATGACATGTCAGTGCGGTAAGGAAACCCTGAGGAAGAAAGGCAAAGTGAGATGTGAAGATTGTTCTCTCAGCCTAAGACGAGAATACAAAAAGCAAAAGGAACGCGAACGGAGAAATAAAAAAAATGCGCGTGGACATATTAAATAATCAAATATTATAAATAAACCTTTATTTATCAACGGTTTTTCGTCTTTATTTGCTGAACGTTAAGGGTATACAAGGGAGAAGGAAAGAGTCATCGTAGGCGCTCTCTCCTCCTTTCTCTTAACCCTTAACTTTTAGAAGGAGCAATTAATATGACAAATAGGAGGAACCTAGCCGCCTGTCTGCGGCACAAAGGCGGAATGAGTAAGGATAAGTCAGAACAGGCGGTTTCGTTGATCTTTAAAGAAATCTCAGACCTGCTACTCTGCGACGAAAAAATTACGCTGGCTGGATTTGGCGTTTTTGATACTCGAACAGAAAATGGAGTAAAAATCCCCTTCTTTATTCCTTCCCCTAAACTAATAGACGAAATTCAATAGCGTAAAAATAACAAATGAAAACACTATTTTATTAAAACAAAAAAAGGATGAATTAAAAATGAAATTGACTGCAAAACAGCTAAAGAAGATGGAAAAATCTAGACCGCGGCTAAAAACAATCTCCGTCCTAAACGGAGAATTCGAAGTAAAGTTGCGTGTGGATTGGCCGGAAGATCAGATCGATAAAATTGCTTCTAAAGCCGTTGTACTACTCGAAGACGCTTTGAAGAATAATTGCGAAGAGTTCGAATTCTTGATCATGAGTAAAGTTCTTTTTCAAACTATGCTTATCGAAAAGTTTACTGATGCTGAATTTGGCAAAGCCTTCGCTAACTGGAAAGATGCCTTCAAAGTCGCAATGGATTATTATGATGCTGGAAAAAACCTTACTGCCCCCTCTCTTCTAACTGAAATCATCCAGGGATTCCATGCCGGCCGCCTTGCTTGGGCAGAAGAAGAGTTCGGCAACCTCTACGGTAAATCGAATTTAATTAATAGTTACAATCTATCTCGTGTATTGAAATACGCGGAGGGTTTGAAAAATGACGAAGCGTAATAAGTTTGTGGTTCCAAAGACAGAGCCGAAATTCACTAAGTTCGTTGTGATTCATGGATACGACATTGAAGTATCTCAGCTTTTCGAGCAATCTTCGATTGATCAGATTATGACCGGTATCGCAGAAGAGATTAAGCGTATTGAAAAAGATAAACAAGCAGTTGAGAGCTACACTTTAAAACTCAATTTTATTCTTCATGGATTACTTATCCGAGAATTCACAGATATTGAAGGCCCAGAGGGCTATAAAGAAGCGGATATCTATCCGTTCGCAACGTTACTCTATAACTATGGTGTAGTACATAGAGGCGACGAATCTCTGATGAGTCAACTAATAAATGAGTTTCCTGAAGATCAGCTTGAACGCTATTACGCTGCGTTCGAAGAGCTTGTTAATGGAGCCGAAGCAAGAAGAATTATTCAAGAGAAAAAGTGGGAAGAGTATCGATCTAAAAACCCACAAAAATTCTCGCGTTAATCCTGAGAGCCTCTGGCTCTCTTTTTTATTTTCTATCATAAAGGACGTGCAAAATGGCAAACGATCATTCGATTGAATTGCTTATAACCGCCAATCTAAACATCGGTGCAAGTATAGGCAATATTAACTCCGCAATAAAAACCCTCTCAAAACATCCCTCCCTAAAAACTCTAGATTTAAAAGTAGACGTTGATAAGTCCTTCGTTAAATCGATGGATAGCTTCGTTCAAGCCACGAAAAAGCTAAGTACTGCTCTTGAGGCTCAGAAGAAAGTTGTTCACGAAGAAATCGAAACATTTAAACGTCTTGACGGAACCATTGAAAAGGTTACGAAGCAGCGACTTGAGAATGGCGATATCATCACGAAAAGCAACAAACGCGTCGATGAATCTAAGAAGAAGATTCAAGAAGAGACGGACGCTTATAATAAACAAAAGAAAACCCTTCAAGATCTTGAAGCCGAATTAGTTGGGTACTCCAGGACGAAAATGAAGGAGAACAAAAACAAGGCCGGTGCGATAAGCAGCGTTTCGAATACATATCAGAATTCAAAAGGCGGAACAGTAACCGTCAATACAGATCCCGATGGATATGTGCGTAATTATAATAAGGTTATGGACTATGCGAAGGCTCAGAAGCAGGCGCTCGACTATGAAAAAATGGTCAACGCTGAGCGGGAACAAGTCCATAGAGAAACGTTGAGGACTAGACAAGCGATAACCGATGCCGAAACAAAGGCAACGGCAAAGAAAGTGGCTAATGATAAACTGCATAATTCTGCGTTACAAGAGAATGAACGTCTAGAACAGCAGTACGCTAAAACCGTTATGGATAGCGCTGCTCGGATCAACGCCTCTAGGACTAGCTATGCTAAGAATGACGGTCTTGTTGCGGGATTGAATCAACTTGAAAGCAAGCTGAATGGCGTCTCTGGCTCCTTCGGTTCTAGAAATAAATCTGTACAAAGTATCAACACAGAAATAAAAGAATATCAAGAATACGCAAAAGCGATCACAGATGTAACAAATAAACTTGAAAGAGCGCGCAACAATTCTAAAAATGGCAGTAAGCTAAATACAGATATCAAAGGACTTCAAGATCAACTTAAAGGACTTGCAGGAAGCACTAGAGATAGAATTAATACGATTTCAGGGATAAATGAGCAGTTTAAATCTATTTCTTCTAGCGCAAAAGATGCTAAAAAAGGAATTAGTTTTTTCGGTGATGGTCTTATTGGAGCCATGGCTAATATGGCTAAGTTTCAACTCGCCATGTCTGCTATGTATGCTCCTTTAACAGCTCTTAAAAGCATTTTCAGTACTGTAATTAACGTAGATGCTCAGGAAACACAATTGCGCCGAGTCATGGATGAACATAGCGATTTTGCTACTATCGTGCAGCGGAACATTGATATTGCAAATGAATTCGGACGCAGCATTCAAGATGTAAATGAAAATGCGATTGGTTTTGCTCGTATGGGTTTTGATAGTGCCCAGACCGATGAGTTAACTAAGGTCTCTACTCTGGCGCAAAACATCTCTGATTTAACGCCTAAAGAGTCCGTCGATACGCTAACAGCAGCTATGACTGTATTTAACGTTGAGGCAAGCAAATCTATCGGGATTGTTGATGCGCTTAATGAAGTCGATAATAACTTTGGTGCGAGCCGTTCTGTTATAACCGCTTAAACGGGAAATGCAGGAGCCTATTTAGGCTTAACTTTACTTTTGATTGCAGGAATGAGGAAACCATGTATTCTAAAACTGCAACGCTAATACTCCTACATGCGTCATTTTAAGTAGAAAAATGAGGTATGAAGCTAGGTGAAGTCGATTGAATGCTTATTTAATAGCAGATAAATCGGGCGGCTGAAAAGCTGATCATGGTTAGAATGTTCTTTATGAACTGACGAAAACCCGAAGGTACGAGTCTTATACATAATTATAGAGTGGCGAAGAGTACATTTCGAAGTTGAGAAATTCGCTATATCCAACAATGGGGATATCAAGCTCAAAGACTCAGAGGGAAAACCTAAAATCAGAATGTATAGCTAAAAAGTAAGGAACAGCGAAAGCAAGAAACGTCGAAACAAGGACTACTATCCGAGACGGTTGCGATAAGGTTGAACCGAAACGCATTTATTCTTGTGAGAGTAAGGGTACGACCAATGAGTTCTCTGTAATGGAGAAGGAGGAACAGCCCTAAGTCTGTTCTCTTTATGAGAAGACAGATGGAACGCCGTATGCGGTGAAAGTCGCATGTACGGTGTGAAGGAGGGGAAAAGGCGGAGATAACATCAAATCCTTACCTATTCCTATCGATTACAACTCAGGATTTAGCAACAATCCTGACCCGATCAGGTTCGGCAGGCAAAACCTTCGGGGCAAGTATGGAAGAAATTTTAGGATACGGAACAGCCATCACCACCGCCACTCGACAGAGCGGATCAGTAGTCGGGAACTCATTAAAAAGTATCCTTTCGCGCTTGACCGCGATGAAAAAATCTGAAGGCGTACTGAATGGTGTAGGCATAGCCATGAAAAATATGCAGGGTGATATTAGGCCCGTTTCGGATATTCTCAACGATCTTGCGGCCAAATGGAATACGCTTTCTGATGCACAACAACAACATACAGCCTATCAGTTAGCTGGTCAGTATCAGCTCAATTCGTTTTTGAGCCTTATGCAGAACTGGAATATAGCAACTGCCGCCACTGACTCCGCTTTAAACTCGCAGGGTTCAGCCATGAAAGAAAACGAGAAATATATGGGCTCGCTTGGTGCGCGGGTTCAGTCAATGAAGACGGCATGGGACACGTTTGCTTTAGCTATGGGCAAAGCGTTTGTTTCTGATTCTATCGTTGTATTCACTGGTGCTATTGCTAACCTAGCCAACAACTTTGCCGAATTGGTGAATAAATTCGGTGCGCTACCCGTTATTCTTGGCCTTGCCGGTGCCGCCTTCGTGGGGACTAAGGTCACAATGATGGCGTTTAATATGACACTAGGTGCAATGCAGACCTCACTACTAAACTTTGGTAGGAAGATCGGAACTACTGTAGCAGGATTGTTTACTATGGAAGGAGCACTAAAGGCGACTAGAATTGCGGCCGTTGGATTAGCTTCTACTCTAGGCGCTGGATTGGCATTTTTTGCAGTTGGGAAAATTCTGGAATGGATTACTGGTAAATTTTCAGATGCTAAACAGTCCGTTGAAGATTTTGATTCTGCTCAGAGCAAGCTTGCCGAAACAAATAAAAACTTAGAAACGCTTAAGCAATTAGGTAAGGAATATACGGCTCTTTCGGATAAACAAAATAAATCAGCGGAAGAAAAGTCTCGACTGGTTTCGGTCGAACAGCAACTCTCCGCTCAATACGGCTTATCTACCACTACTATTGATGGGCAGACGGCCTCTGTTGCAGAAAATACAAAAGCTATTAATGATCGCATAGCCAGCCTTGAAACTGAAGCCAAACTTGAAAGAGATCGTCTTGCTAAAGAGTACGATGATAACAGCACTGGTATTGACGCTAAGATCAAGAATGGCGCTATCGATGTTGCTCAGCTAAGAAAAGACTCGGCAGAAGCTCAGAAAATTGTCGACGATTTTCTTGCAAAAGTCGAAGAAGGTAAAAAATTCTCTTTTAATTATGATTTGGGCGGCGGTACTCAATCTATCGCATTAGATCCAAAGGTTGAGGCTGATAGAGATAATTTAAATCGGTTCTTGCAAGAGCTTGGAGTACAAGCGTCAAAAAGAAAAGATGCATTTGATAAAGCGAATTCCGAATATGAAGTTAACATTAAGAAGAAGTCGGAATCCTTGAAGGCTACTATGTCTAACTACTTTGATACAATGGTAGCCGATGGAAAAGAAGTAACCTCTGAAATGCGAATTTATGGATCATCCTTGGCAGATGCGGCAGCTACAGCCAATGTTTCTGCTCTTGATTTCAAACTTAGTCTAGAGAAGTATGGAGACGGTATCTCTAAAATTGATACAAAAGACGTTTATAAGATTGGCGAAGCATTAGGCGCTTTAATTGGCCCGAATGTTGCACTCGGAGACGATAAAATCCAGAAACTTACTACGTCTCTTAGTCAAATGGGCGCTGTTACGGCTGATGCTAAGTTTGATCCTGCCATTCAGGAAATTAACAATCTTGGTTTAGCTGCCGATGAAACTGCTCTTTCATTAGAAACAGTTAACGGAAAAACCTCAACTTTTGCTGAAATGTTTAATAACTACGCTGATGACGTTAAAACGCTTAATAATGTACTGTATCAAATGAGACAAGGCCAAAAACTGACAGCAGAACAAGTAGGCGATCTTGTCGCTAAATATCCTCAACTTGCAAATGCCGCAAAAGAAGCGGCAGGCGGCTGGACTTTAGAAAAAGATGCTGTTGAGCTTTTAAGAGATTCAAAAATAGACTTGTTTAATAGCGATATTGATAACGAAGAGAAACGAACGATCGCAGTTGTTAACGGTGCTATAGAAAAGATCAACAAGGGTTATGGACTAGAAATCAAAGCAATTGAGGCGCTTGCCGACTCTAAGCTTGTGCTCGCACAAATCGATGAAAGAATAAATACGGTTAAAATGTCTGAGTATGCGGCGAACACTTTGTCTATGGCGGGCAATATGAAAAACGCCATTAATGCTATGGCGGAAGCAGCGGGTATTCCAACTGGCACTACGGGTGAACTGCAAAAGCTTCGTGATCTCATTTCAGACAATGCGGACAGGTATAACGAAATGGCTGGCGCGGCAAAGGTAGCTAATTCGACTCTCAAAGACACTACATACGGAACTTCCGAACAAGCAGATGCCCAGAAGAAAGCCGAAGATGCCGCTAAGAAAAATGAAAAAGAACAAAATAAGCTTAATGAAACCTATACAGAGACAATCGAGATTCTTACCGATACTCAACAAAAGCTAAAAGATCTTCAGGCTCAGCAAGATAAGATGGAACGATCTCGGAAGAGAATGCGCGAAGATTCCCAAGCTATGATTCGTTCTTATGAAGATGAGAACAAGAAAATCCAAGAGCAAATCGATCTTCTGAAGAATGCTTCTGCTGAAGATCTCATTTCTCAAAAGGTTACCAAAACAACTAAAGGTAATTCCGCAGATGGCTCTCCGGGTGTTCAAGATGGCAGTAAACTCGAATCCCTCCTCTCTAACGCTATCACATTGGCTAATGACCCTAAAGAGTGGAAATATGCGAATGTGAACGGCAAATACAAAGGAACATTCGAAGAGTTTGTTGCGGGTGTAACCGCAGACTGTTCGCAATTCATTCAGGAAATGTTCAAAGAGTTCTTAGATATCGATCTTCCACGCGACACACAGAGCCAGGTTAAAAAAGGGTCCGAAGTTACTTCTAAAGCAAATCTTCAACCCGGCGATCTTGTCTTTTTCAATACGAACCGAACTAATGGTCATGTGGGCGTATATATTGGCGATCAGAAGTTTGTTCATATGGGCAATAGCGGGCTTAAAGTTGCTGATATGAATAGCAGCTATTGGGCTCCTAAGTACAACACTGCTCGGCACATTAGCGACGCTGGTTTAAGTACTTCTTCCCCCTCCTCCACTGTTCCCACTTCTAACAAAGTGACTGGATCTTATTCTACAGAAATCAACAAGTATGCAGAAAAGTATAATGTAGAAGCGGCTCTCATAAAAGCGATTGCAACCCAAGAATCTCATTAGGTAAGGGTATTGCAGATAAGAATGTCATGCAGGTTAGCAAGATACTGTCTATGGCTGCTCCCTACAATGCCGAAGCTTCAATCGGTACAGGCACCGCCTACTTTGCAACCATGCTTCAAAAGGCAGGCGGAGATCCAATACTTGCTCTTGCAGCCTATAACATGGGCCCCGGTGTCCTGGACTTCTTTAAAGATAACGGTGGTTATTCTGTTGACAATATGAAGGCTTTTTCTACGGCACAAAAGAAGAAGTTAGGAGTTAAAAAGTATGGTGACCCTAATTACGTAGAGAACGTGCTCGGTTATTATAGTGGTGGGAAAGCCGCTCTCCTTTCTAGTGATAAATCAATTAAGTATAAATACGACGTCATTTCTGAGTCGGATAAACAAAAAGCGCTAGAGGACCGAGATAAGCAAGTTGAAGATCTCAAAGATAAGCAATACGAGAACGATCTAAAAGTTGTCGATACTAAGATTGCTCAGTTCGAAAATATCATTAATGATCGAAGCAGAGATATGTCGTTAAGTGAAACCAAGCAGTCTCGTTATAGCGAAACCAGCAATGCTTGGCGAGATGAAGAAATCACTCAAAACAAGTTGTCTCAGCAAAAGATCGATACCTATGAACTGATGAAGAAGCGTGTTGCCGCTCTACTCAAGGAAAAGAAAATTGATAAGGTACAGTACGATAATGTTCTAAAAGACACGGATCAGAAGATTGTAGAAGAAAAAAAGACGATGGAAGATCGAAGAACTGGCATCTTCAATAGTCGAGTTGATCAGCTTGGCAAAGAAACAGAAAGTATCAATCGAGAACTCACAAAATCTGAAGCTCTTATTGCAAACATGGATACCTCTTCTGTAACCTACCGTAAAGAATTACAGCGCCAGATTAAACTCAAAAAGCAGATTGTCGTTGCCAATAAAGAAGAAATGGCACTCATCAAAGAGCGCTTAAAGAACGGAAAATTAGGATCGGCCGAAAAAGAGGACTTAGAAAACCGTTATGCTGGTTTGAGTATGACAAATTTCAACACCAATCTTGATGTTAAAGATGATATCGGTAATTTCATTGATTCTCAACTTGAGATTTACGAAGGGCAACGTAAAAAGCTTAACAACTCTATGGACGCCTCAAAGAGCCGCCTCTCTCTCCTTACTGAAGGCACAGAAGAGTATCGAACTGAAGTCGGCAAACAAGTTGCAATCACTGAGCGTCAAATTGCGGTCAATAATAAAGAATTAGCTTATATTGATGAGTCTCTGAAAAGAAAAGACTTAGACGCTACGATGTTAAAGCAGCTAACCGAGCGTAAATCAGAACTCAATAAGACGAATCTAGAACTTTTGGTAAGTCAACGTGATTTAAATCAGCAAATGAATAATGCGGATAAACTTATTGAAAATTATAAGAAGATGATTGAAAAGCAACGTGACTTGGAGCTTGAAGTTCTTGATAAGCGTAAAGAAGCTGAAGATGAGCGTCACGAAAAAGCGATTAAAAATATGGAAGACGAATATAATAAGTTCGAAGAAGTCATTCAGGCTCAATTAAAGAATATTGATCGGCAAGAAACAACGGATGATCACAATAAAGAGCTGAGTAAGAAACTCGAAGAGCGACAAAAGCTTCAGAATCAGATCAATACGCTCTCTCTCGATGATTCTTGGGAAGCTAAAGCTAAGCGCGAACAACTTCAAGAGCAGCTCGGCAACCAGGATGAAGACATTGCTAAATTCAGACTTGACCGTGAACGCGATCTGAGGAAGCAGAACCTTAATGATCAATTAGAAGACAAGAAAAACAAATTAGACAGAGAAAAGAAAGTCGAAGACGACAAACAAAAGAAGACGCTGGACGACATCGAAGAAGAAAAAAAAGCAAAACAACAGTATTATCAAGATGTTTTAGAAGACGAATCAAAATGGTACGTCATGAAGCAAAACCTGCTTAGTAACGATAAAACTCTTGTTCAGCAGACTCTCACGGAGATGACCGATGGATATGCCAAGTTCTTTTTATTCCTGCAAAACGAAAGTGCTCTTGCCAGCAGTAAGATGAAAGAGAATCTCCAGTATAGTGTGGGGCAAGACTTCCGCGCAGTCGATGATTATAGTAAAGATAATCAGCAAGCGATCAAAGATGACGGAGCTAAGAAATCAGCTTGGGAAGCGTATCTGTCTAACAAGCAAAAGGCCAAAGATTTGGTCAAACAAATGAAGGATGCTGCTGCTCAAAACAAGACAGGTAAGCCGACACAGTATTATCTTGGGCTTCAAGATAGATATAACAATCTGAAGTCAGCCAACGATGGCCTTAGATCTCAATACGGATTCCCTGACGGGTCGTATGCGTCATTGCGCGCCATGAACATCTTCTCTGCCGAGACTGGCGGTATGACCGCTGCTTGGGGTCCAGAAGGAAAGTTGGCTATGCTACACGAAAAGGAACTCGTGTTGAACAAAGACGACACATCAAATCTGCTTAAAGCTGTCAACGTCGTTAAAGGTTTTGCTGCGAATTTCTCTGTTGGTAACATCGTAGACAAGATCGGCAGCATGATCATGCCTAAAAAGAACGAGTCCAGCGACAATTCTGTAAGTCCACTAGAGATTAATTTCAACATAGACAAGGTGTATGGGACTCTAGAAGAAGCAAAGACCTTTGCTTCGCACGTAGTTTCGGAAATGAAAAAGAAAGGCATTCATAGACGTTAAGGGAGGCAAATATGCCTCTCTTTTATTTTTTATCTAAGGAGTATTAATTATATGATCGATAAATATACTAAACCATTAGGAAAACCAGATATTTATCTGTGTAAGCCAAACAAAACTAGAACGACAATTGCTAACCTACCAGAAGCCTACAAAGTAAAAAGAACTGTCAGCAGAGGCAATATAAACGAACTTGAATTCACTCTTCCTCTTTTCGTTCAAGGAGATTCCATTGCAGATAGAGTTAAAAACAAACATTTAGATATACTTAGAGAACGATACATTATTAGATTTGAACACGGAGACGAAAAGGAATACTACATAGTCGATAAGAAATCAAAAGTAATGGATGATTCGGATTATGTAGTTATAAATTGTTATGGGCTAGGACTGCAACTTAACAATCACTCAGTAAAAGATTACAGCGTCGTGTCCTACACGCTCTCTCAAATTGCTCGCGATCTGCTAAAGAATACAGGTTGGACACTGGGCTACGTGGATGCTCAATTTGATCTGAAATATAGAACATTCGACCACAGCGGCGGTATTCTCGAAGGCATGAATCGTATAGCAGAACAATTTGTTGCTTTAATTGTTTGGGATACAGCCAATCGAACCATTAACTTCTATGATCCTGACAATTACGGTGTAAACAAAGGTTTCGTCACCAAGATGGGGAAACTGATGAAAAGCGTTCAGTATGAGCTTAATCTCGATGAGATGTGTACACGCCTAAAGCTCTTTGGTAAAGATGGAATGTCGATTCAAGCAGTTAATCCAACGGGCTCTAATTACATTGAAGACTATTCTTACTTTATGTATCCGTTCGAACAAGACGCTCAAGGCAACGTCGTTAAACATAGTTATTACATGGAGGACGATCTATGTATTGCGCTTAAGCGATACAGGGCACTAATAGAAGAAAAATCCACTACATTTAATGCTCTCCTATCTCAAGTTAACGGGCTGTATGCAACGCTCGGCACCAAAAACAACGAACTAAGTACATTTAAGAATGAACTGATCATCATTGAAGACAACTTGGCTACGTATAATGCCACTCAAAAGAATGATCCTCCTATTCCTAATACATCTTTTATTAATCAAAAGAATAGCAAACAGGCGCAAATTTCTGCGAAAGAATCAGAGATTACATCGCTAAAAACCCAAATTGCTAATATTGAATTATCCATCAACGAATTTAGTAAGCTTTTAGCAATTGAAAGTAATCTTACCGCCGATCAGTTAGAAGTGCTTAATACAAACTTCATCTTCATAAAAGAATTTAGCGATGAGAACTTTACTAAACCCGAAGATTTACTTGAAGAAGGTAAAAAACAATTCGATAAAATCAGAGAGCCTAAAATTATTACTCAGCTATCTATCGTTAATTTTTATGAAATTATGACGGAGCAGCACAACGTAGGAAGGCTATCTTGTGGCGATATTGTCACGATTGAACACGAAGAACTTGGAATTAACGTAAAGGCGCACGTCTCCGATATTGTATTTGACTACGAAGCTTCCTCTATTGATATTACTGTTTCTAACGCTCAGGATTTGTTAACTGACGAAGAGCGATTTCTTAAAGATCATATGAAGAGCGTCGGCGCTTCTAACACGCTAAGTACTAGTGCTCTTAAATGGAATCAAGCTAAGGCTACCACCGATGAGGTTTCACAACTCCTTAATACTACTTGGAATGCTGTGCAACGAAATATCAATGCTGGTGTAAATGAGGATGTCGAGATAAGCAGACGGGGAATTATCATCAAAGACCCAGGTGATCCGCTTAAAATGATTATCTTCCAACATTCCCAATTGGCGCTAACAAATGATGGCGGCAATACGTGGCAAACAGCAGTAACGAGTGAAGGTATTTTTGCGCAGCGCTTGGTCGGAAAGATCTTATTAGGCAATAAACTAGTTATTAGTGACGATGACGGAAGTTTCACTATCGAAGGTGACCTTCTCACTGTTAGAGATGCTACAGGCAAGATTCGTGTCCAGCTCGGACAGTATGAATCAGGCAAATACGGATTGAAGATTGTAAGTAAAAAGGGGAATGTTGTTCTTGATGAGAACGGGATTCTACAAACTGACACTATTCAACTCGCAGATAACGTTGACTCGACTCACCCATTGAAGTTGAAGTTCTATATCTCTCCTAACGTTCTTCGTATCGACGAGGTTCAGCTTAATTTCTCCGCCGAAGCGTTTAGAGCGTATAGTAAGGGCGCTGCGAGTACTATGATTAATTTGAACACAACAGCATACGAAAAAATCAATTTAACGACGACTAAAAACGGTGGTGGAAGGAGAACAACCGCTGAAGATAGTGATGCTAATTTAGAAGGAACTACCCTGACAGACAGCTATTATACTACTGGTACTGGACATAACCATGGATGGGCTTCAGGGCTTCAATTTAAAGATGTAAACGGCGTTACTAGAACCTGGTCATCTTCTGGAGGTCATCAGCATAGAGTTTCGCTTATTCCTCATTCACATGAAATTGTTTTACCAGAACATAATCATGCTATTGAAATGCCGGAACATTCTCATCGGATTGAGATGCCTTCGCATTCCCACGATATTGAATATGGTATCTATGAAGGTGCGTATGCTTCCAATATCAGAATCATAATTGATGGCGCGCAAAGAGGATCGCAATATTATGGAACTAACAATGTCGATGTTACGCCGTGGATTACGACCCCTGGCTGGCACACAATCGAACTAACATCCAATGGTTTAGGTAGAATCAATGCAAGTTTGTATATGCGAACCTTTTTAGGCGCTTAGTTCATTGAATTTTCCAAATGCCATATTTTCTAGGATCTTGGCTATGGTTAGCATATGGAGCAATTGTATTTACAACAAAATCTCTTGTCGAAGCATAATGAACAAATCCGGTCGCAGTTTCTCCAGGTAGTAGAGATTGTGATCTCCAATCGACTCCGTTAATAGTCATATATATACTAGTTCCCACTGCATTTAATTCTTCAGTAGCCACGTCGTAACTAGTTTCAAATAAAAATCGGGGAACTATTTTAGCTAAAGGCGCTGAAGAGTTATTAGAAACAGTATAATATACGCTTATACCTTTGCCTAAAACAACACCATCTACCTCTGATTCTTCTTTCGTATACTCGACCTTATCAATAGAACGACTTATCCCGCCTGTAACAACTTTCTCCCCTTGGTTGACCATTGGTACGCCTTCCGTTTTTGGTGCTACAGGGCTTACGTTCGTCCCACCAGACGTACTCGTCCCTGCTCCACTACTCGCATCTTCTTTCCCCGTTACAAAAATACTATTCTTCGCCTTATCAAATTTCACGCTAGCACCTAACGCCCTTCCGATATCACCAACTGGCAGGTAATTTTGATTATTGTAGTTGATCGGTTTTGCAGCTACAGCTTTACCATCTACAGTTACTTTAACGTCTCCTTGAAGCTTGGCGGTAATTGTACTAACCGTAGCCGCCAGCGTTGGAGCGGTGGTTGTTATAGCAACTCCCAATACTACGCCTGAAAGTATGTATCCTATTTTGCCTTTGTTTTTCATTATTGCTATCCCCTTTAATGGTAAGTGGCTTTCTAAGCCGATCATACCAAATTCGGCTAACATTTTCCATTTCAAAATCAAAAATTAGCATGTTTAGGCTTCTTGATGAAACTCACATTTTATCGATAGAAACCATAAACAGCTCTAAGGATATTTTTGTCCTTAGAGCTGTATTTTCGTTTTTCTCTTATTCTAAGCATTCCCTTTACTATTCTTACTCTTATTTTTTCCATTTAAATATCGTTGTCTTCGCTTCTTTTCCATCATATACAAGATTTACGAACTCTTCTTGGTTTATTAAAACGGATTGAATATCCCCTCCTACTGTTTCTTCTTCCTTCGATACTTGAGTTATTAGCTTTAAAAAGTGGTTCAGTATAACGTCTGGATTGGTTTCATTAATCTGAATTGGATTTTCCATTATGTTTAACACGGAGACACCACTACCAATGGCATAAGGCTGTTGAATGTTTACAGGATAAATTGCTACGTTATCTTTTTCGAAAGAGTAATGTTTTATGAACTTTTTGCCTTTATCGCTGATGCCAAACAATAGAACATGCATACCCATAACATGCTTATTATTGTGTTCATTAAATTTTTCAACTGAAAATTTGAAATAATCCATACAAATTTTTTCGATTTCTTCAAAACTAATTTCAGTTCGACTTCTGCATATGCTTTGTACAGCTGACACACAGGCATCACTCAATTGACCCAATCCAGCAACTGCAATTCCGATACGATTATGCAAAATTTTAATCTTGAATTCTTCTTTACTTCCTTCTAATCTCTTGTTGTTTTCATCATAAATCGTTCTCAACGTATCAGCTGCAACAATAACACCTTCATCATAACTCATTGCCAATACTAAAGTCATAAATAACCTCTTTTCTTTGATAAGTAAATCACTATAATGAATTTTAAGAAATTTTCATTTATTTGGAACCTTTTCGAACATAGAAGAATCAGCTTTAACATACTAAGGTGAGTACTTTCATGTTGTAAAAATTAGCGTCATTTATCTGTTGAATCTTCAAGATCAATAGGTGTCTCTGTATCAATTCTAAAAAGAAATTTTGTATATTCATCCGCTATCACATTAGAAAGATTTTGCAATATCTCAGATGAAAAGTATTCTCCTTCATATCCTTTAAAAACTTTATTCATTGCTTCGCTTATCAGTTTGTTCTGTGCCTCTTTCGTTGCTTTATCTTGATATATTCTTAAAAGTTTATTAATTTCCTTACCCATCTTATTTATTTGAATTTCTGAGTAAGCAAGCTTATCTCTGAATATATTGCTATTAAAAGGCTGAATTTCAAATTCGTAAAATGCCTCACTTTGTTTAACATTCAACGGTTGCTTGATGCCATACCCAAAATCGACCCCCTCGTATCTATTGTGAATAATGGATGAAAAACTAATACTTCCAAATATTACAACATGCCCGAAAATGATTCCTTGCTGACTCGAGCCTGATATAAAGATATAGTTTGATAAATCATCTTTGGGGATCTCAATAGGAATTGGATTTATAAAATCATACCCTGTTTCTATATTACTCTTAGTCGCATTGTATCTAAGATATTGTTTGATATCACTCCAATCGAGTTCTGGCAAACTAATCAAAGACTCTCTATCTAGATAATGCACAAAGTTATATAACATCTTAGCAACTGCTTTTGTATTCTCTTCTCCTCCTAAACTAAAATCAAATTCAATAGGAGTATTTGCATACGACCTCTTTAATTTAGCTTGTTCAATAATCAGTTCAGCTTTTTCTCCATATTGCTTTTTAATATGTCTTAATTGCTCTTTGCCCTTTTCAAGGTTAGGAGAAGAGATATGAAACTTTACCTTCCCTTCTTCATCTTTAATAATTTCTCTTCTGGATTTTTGATAAGCTATTTTTCCGCCTGGCTCTAAGATGATTTCTTCGTTACCAAGCTTCAAACGCTTTATAGTAGGTGGCAACTTGCCGCGATCATTTTTTACATTTAGTAAATTTCTAAATACTTCGAATTGTTCAACAAACTTCTTATCAATGTCTCCCGACTCTTTTCTTGAGAAATAGTTATTACAGTCTTTACATATAATTTTATCAGATTGTAAGCTTGAGCCTAATGCAGCATGAATGATATGTTCGCTAGATCGTTTTAAGATTTCAGCGTCGCAATATATACATTGGTACATAAATAACCACCTACTAATTATTTTTATATTCTCTAGATAAGCTATGTTACTTAAGTAGTTTAAGACGTGTTCATGTGGAACGTTGTTTATTGCTAGTTTAACTACACTAAATCTTAATATTCTTTTTCAAAGGCTCTAATTATATCAATACATTCTATTCCACTTATAGACTAAATACTCTACTTCGTCTCATTGAACTGTTACATCCAAAGATTCAAAAGCGATCTAAATAGCACGTTAAGAACTTTAGCTTAGGAATCTATTATGGCGCTTGCGTTGATTTCTTTCAAAATTATTAGAAATCCGTTACTCTTCTTTACGTATATACTCATAACTGATTATGTCTAAAATACTAAAACTTACTCTCAACTTTCTTTCTTCAGCAATCTCATTCATTGCATTTAAAATTTTATCAAGTGTTTCAAAATTCGCCTGTTTAGCACGGTTTCCTGTAAGTTCGGTAACAGTATTGGGACGTAAGCCAGCTCTCAAAGCCAATTGACGCATCGATACTCCCAAACGTTCAAGAGATTCTTCTAACACAATCTTAATCATATACTCAAAACCCCTTTAAAATTCTCTTGATTGTAACTACTTATAGATATATAATATAACTATAAGTAGTTACAATTACTTCTCTGTCATTTCTCATCTTACATGCTACTTAGCAAATTGAAAACAAAAATTGGAGGTAATCACTTATGTCTGTTACTTACTCTTCTAATGAATCGGTTATGGACTTTTTCGAATTCCGTCCCACTGCTTGTATTTTAGTTGGAATGATCAAGTACTATTGCCAAACAACCGAGCAACATAAAGAAGCAATAGACCGCATCATGAAAAAGCTTTTGAAATCTCGCATACAACCTAGTTTCGCTGCAATCGAAGTCTTTCATGAAATTAGATTGGAACGACTCTCTAAACAAAATATTAATGAAAAGGCTTGGTTAAAATTGTTTAAAGCTTCTCCGACCGAAGCTCTAGAAGAAATGTTCCAAGAACCGATTAACCTAGGTAAATATAGACGGTTCTTGGAGCGTGGTGGCGATGCAATTAAGTTATTTAAGATACATAGCGAGGCGAAGGAAGAGAAGTTTATGTCGGCTATAAACAAATTGAACTAAGGGGGAGAAAAATTGAAAATAATAGCCACTAAAATCTTGCGTGGGATTACCATCATCGTACTTGGCACGCTTTGTATATTGCTTGCTTATTTAAAAGGAAAATACCTTTGGTAAAGGTTGTAGAGAAATAAAAGACCCTTAATGGGTCTTTTTATTTTTAAAATTGTTACTAGCAAGAAGAACTTACGAATGATTTAAACGATAATAGAAATAAGTATTACTATATCCTTTTTCAAAGGGATTATTTTAGCCTTACGATTCTTTCATACACTCTCCTACCTCAGTCACAGAAGTAATGTGGATTTCTTCACTAGTGATCGAATGAGTAACATTACAGCCATCTCTTAAGATGATTCTATTTTTATCCTCAGAAATCCTTATCCCTTGAATCGACTGGGCTCCATTTACCTTATACTCAACCCTTACATAATCTAAATCGTAGTTAGCCAAACTCTTACCGAAGTAACCTGTGACGTAAAACGTGTGAGTTACCATAACTATAATTCCTATAATAATAACTAGTAGACCCAATCCACTTAGAAATATATATATAAGTGAATGTTTTTTCTGAGAGCCTAACCGATTTGCAGCAAACCACATTGCTCCTAGTATTATTAATCCCCATACTTCAAATACAAGAGAATACGTTACCTGTTTATTTAAATATTCATAACTTAGGACAGTTGTTTCGTGATTCAAAGATCCTTGATTAAAGAGAGCACGTAAAACTAATTCGACCGGACTAACATCTTTGGAAGAGTAAAACATAATATAAGGAATCAGGCCCACTATTTGAAGAATCAGAAACCCAACGCCCGCAATTATGATCAAAGCAACTATTAGAAATAACGCCTTAAATCCTTTTGTTAGAGGATCAGAAGTTTTTTCAGATATTCTTCTGAATAAGATTATAAAAAATAGTAAGGTTAAAAAAGGTAGTGATATAACTCCTAAAATGCTAAAAAACAAGAAAGAGTACTTATAAACTAAGCTATCCGGAAAATCTATTGGATTTTGAAAAGCACTTATAAAAGATAAAGCTTCATTTTTGGATCGGCTTTGCAAAACTATAAATCCAGCTGTGTAAACAACTCGATCTATTACATAGCCAATAATCAGGGTAACAATTAATTTAAGATACCAGGGAACTTTCAAATACCAAATCAGTACTTTGGGAAAAGGAATATATTTTTGATTGACCTCTATGAAATTAATAAGTTTTTGAATAAACAAGTTATACATCTCAAGTGGATTCAATAGTTCCTCCTTAATCTGAAAGCACCCTGTAAGGTGCTTTTTATTTTACTTTTGGAATTTAAAAGACTGATTTTAAAAGTTATCTAATGAAAAATAAACAAAGTCAGCTTGGTTTCTATCATCATAAATCAAAAGCTGAACCACATACTCTTCACCTGGGGCTAAAGCTTTCTTTTGCTTTGGAGCATCTTCCAAAGAGACTTCACTCGGGACCGTAGAATTGAATTTCCCGTAAGTATCTAAGTGATTTACTGCCATATAACGCAACTTTGAAATATCAAGCGTTGTGTTCCCTTCATTTTTATAGTAAATCAGGAACTGCCGATACATTTTGTAGGCCATCTCTTGTTATACAGAAACCCCGACTGTCAAGTTCTTGATGTACTTGGACGGTTGGGTTGCAAATGTAATTCCGTCTTTTACAATGTTCGTAGTAGTAACGACAGTCGGCTTAGGACTCTCTTCACCATGTTCTTTTTTAGTCGAAACTGCAATGGTGTTGGTCGTCTTATTCCAAACAACCACTGCCCCACTTTGCTCAGATACGAACCGCAGCGGAACCATAAGGTTGTTTTGAATAGAAATTACAGGCATACCCATATTAACGGCCTTCTCTCCAACACCAGCCATTGGACTTCCAAACTTCAGTTGAATCTTTTTCTCACCTTATAATAGCCGTAATGACATTTGTTGCCCCATTATAAGAAATGGTATATCCCAATTTTTCAAAGATTGGACGGAATTGAACGAGAGTCACGCCTTCCCGTACAACTGGGTCTACCTCAAAACTTATAGTAGTTCCATCGAATGTAACCTTCGTTTGAGTAGCCGCCAGCGAAGTAGCAGATGTCATAGAGCCAGCAACAATACCTACAGCCATAACGGTCGTTAAGATTTTCTTTTTCAATTATTTCTCTCCCTCTTTTACTTTCTAAGTCTCTTAATCATACCTAGGAAAGCATAGATATCAAAAACATTTTTTACTTACAAAGAGATTATTTCAAGCATTTTCACTAGACACTTTACTTCTTTTGCTGACCACTTTATAATTAAAAGTATCAGATTTACAAGATAGTGGTTCGTCCACTTTTGAACGTGTAAAACCTAACGATACTCTACTTTCTCTATTTTCATTCTTGACAGGGTAGGGGTCATGGGTTCGATCCCCATCCGTCCTATACTTGAAAAACCCTTGGATATCCAAGGGTTTTTCTTTTTTATATACACTTTTATAAACTTTGAAATATTCCATCCTAGCGGATTGCGGCCAAGCCAGCACCCTCTATCCATTCTGCCCAAAAAAGCCAAACATAAAAAAAGCGAAGCGTCGCCCATACAGGCAGCGCTCCGCTTCTTTATGTTCTACGACCCGCTTCTTCACGGCATCGCTGACCTGCTCGAATCCACTATTGCAGCAGTTCCTCGATCATCCCGTCATATCGAAGAGGCGTGAACAGAAGGAAGTACCCGATAACCAATACCGCTAGAATCAATAAAAGCGTACTGAGGCGGTGATCGCAGCGAAATTTTTTGCCCCAGATTCGAATAGCGATCCACAGCATCAGATTCGGGAGCAAGTTCCCCAAGTAAATACCCGTGATTTCCAACGCCCCATAAGAATGCGGACTTCCCGTAAGCACCATGAACTCAAAAAATCCGCTCGTTATATACAGGGGAGAAAACAGGATATTCAAAAACAAGTAAGAAAAAAAGGTTCGCAGCATCCAGGTATTCACTCCATCCGATCCAGGTAAAGATAGAAATTATAGAACGCATGGGCGTTCAACCTATATGTATTCTCCAGTACTTGATTGCTATCTTAGCACAAAATAACCTGACCATAAGCTTCAGATTTATCTGTTTTCCGAATATTATCCACGTTGGAAAATGTTCAGCCAATCCTCGTGCTTTCCGTAAAATGGCTGTCTTTCGTACAGAACTCGGTAAATAATCCGCAGCCCACTATCTTGATCGCCGGGTGAAAAACGCCAAAAACCGCTCCATTGACGGAGCGGTCGGGGTGCCAAGCAGCCTTTCGGCTGCTTCAATACTTAAACATGCTTTTATACACGTTATTGCGGTCTACTTTTTGAATATAAATCTCCGCATCGACTTCAGGGTCGAGCGGAGTATGCAGCACGATGCCTACCTCATACCATTCTTCTGCCACATTTAGCGTGATGAATTCATCTTCTGTCGGAATCCGGTCAAAGGTCAGAGACTGCCTCTTCCATTCATCCCATACCGCTGCGCGAGAGTGCACAAAAACATTTGCGATAGTGTCCGCCTCCTTGCTGCTGCCAAAGTTACAGGACTTCTTCCCCGGCCTCTTCATCCGTCGGAATTTCGTAGAACCAGAAATACTTGATCGTCGCCGTGTTGATGGTGTTGCCGTCGATTTCGACCCATGGATTCGAGGTGATCTCGCCGTCCAGACGTTCGAACTCTTCCTCGGTAATCCCCAGTTCCAGCACTTCTCCGTCCGTAAAATGAATCGCGATCACTGTCGTTTCTTCCATCGCACACGCCTCCTGTTCGTTCGATTACTTACCCCTACACCTTACCCCTTTAGGTACCCGCTCGGCAACTTTTGCACATTGTGCTTTTATTCGCAGCCGACGCCGTCGCCGTCCCGATCCAGTTTGCGCGAATAACCCAGATCGCCCGCGTACACGGGAGCAGCTCCGGCCGCCCTGGCGACCGTACAGTTTTTGAAATAGACAGTGTTTCCATCGGAAGAAATGGGCGGATCGGAGGAATCGGAAGAACCGCCGTCATAGGAATCCCAGTCGCTGATCTCGCAGCCGATTCCGTCGCTGTCCCGATCGAGCCAACCGGCGTAACCCGCCTCTCCTTCATACACGGGTGCGGCTCCCGCCGCTTCGGCGGCTGCGCAGTTTTCGTAATACACGCCGCCGGTCTCTTCTTGCACATACGCCGACTCGGCAGAAGGCGCGTACCCGGTCACCATTTTGCTGCTGATCCAGCCGTCCAGACCCGAAGGCGTCCGCACGTAATACCAGGTTCTGCCGTCCGACGGATCGTAAGACTGGCCATTCAACCCTTCCAACACCGAATCTCCGGCCGCCTGGCCGATTGTGGGGGCGTCGATCGAAGGAGACTGCCGGATATTGGCTTCACGGGTCGCGTAATAGCGGACCGTGGAAACCGAAGCCTCCGCTGCCGAGTTTGCTTCGTCGTCGGATATCGGCTCCGCCGCAAAATAACGGCCGTCCGACCGGACCACGACCGCACTGCTGATCCAACCGATCTCTCCGGCATCATTTTGAACGTTATACCAAATCCTGGAGTCGCGCGGATCCTCTACTTTCTTGTGCAAATATTCCAGATCCCGTCCTTCTTTCCCAATTTGGATCGACTCGGAATGATAATCGGGAGCTTTGCGGATATTCGCGTCGCCGCCGTCGATTCTCCAATAGGAGACTTCGCTTTCGGCGATCGTCTCTTCCACCGGGCGGCTGGCCTGCGTGTCTTCCTGTTCAAGCGGCTGATCCGTTTCCTCGAAATTTCCCTGCTTGTCCGATAGGTCTTGGGAATCTTCGACAGCCGCCGATTTCTCCAGTATGCCCCCCGCAGGATCCGTTTCCTCCTCTTCCTGCGGCATGGTTACGGCCGATTCGATGTCGGTCCGCAGCGGCGGGATGTAGACTTCTTTCTCTCTGCCCTGTTCTCCGCAAGCGCCAAGCATAAGCAAAATAAACAATACTGCCCCATAAAAAACGCTGCGTTTCGATAGTCGTTTAATGATCTTCCGCCCCTTTTTTCTTTTTATGCTGCAAGCTTTCTTTTATTATATCGGAACCCGCCCAAAAAATGGATAAAGTTTGGGGGATGCTTGCGGCTTCTGTTAAACTGGAATCATATTCGAGTCTTAAGGAGGATTTCCATGGAACTGAACCAACTAACGCGCCAGGGTGAAGAAATTCGTGAAAAGGTGGCTGCCGCCGAAGACTTTCGGAGCATCACGCTCTGGCTGTCCAGCGCTGCCGTCTATCTGGAGGCCCGGCACAAGAATTCGAAAGAAACGGCTTCTTTTATTGCGGAAAAAGACAAATTCAAACATCTCGTCATGGACAAAAACGAGTATTCGCTCCATCTGTTCGATTCGCTGTACGGCACGCTCAAAGCGATCGAAATGTTCGAAGACATGCAGTCCAGCGAACGCAGCCGATCGAGTCAGGGCGCACGGAACTGGAACGACTTTTAAGCGAAAAAGGAGGACATCCCCGATGACCGAATCGCAGCAGTCGCATCGCCGGGCGCTCGAGCGCGCGGAACTTTCGATCACGGACAAAAGAACAGCCGTCGCCGAAGATCCCTGGAGGCTGCGCTACCATATCGCGGCGCCCGCCTACTGGATCAACGATCCGAACGGCTTTTGCTTTTTCCGCGGCGAATACCATCTGTTCTACCAGCATCATCCGTTCTCTCCCGAGTGGGGGCCGATGTACTGGGGCCATGTCAAAAGCTCCGACCTGGCGCACTGGCAGCCGCTTCCGATCGCGCTTGCGCCTTCCGAAGACTACGATGCGGACGGCTGCTTCTCCGGCAGTGCTATCGAAAAAGACGGCCGGCTGTGGCTGATGTACACGGGCAACCGCTGGACCGGCCCGGACCGCGATGCCGATCTGCTTCAGGTGCAGGCGCTGGCCGTCAGCGACGACGGTACGAACTTTGAAAAATTGACGGGCAATCCCGTAATTGCGGAAGCGCCGAACGGCGATATTCATGCTTTTCATTTCCGCGATCCCAAAGTGTGGGAACATGAAGGCGTTTACTACTGCGTGCTCGGTTCGCGTACGCAGCAGCATCTCGGCCAAGTACTTCTCTACCGTTCGAACAATCTCACGGACTGGTCGTTCGTCGGGGTTATGGCCGGCGGCCGGGAACCGGCGGACAAATTGGGCTATATGTGGGAATGCCCGGACCTGTTCCCGCTTGGCGGCTTCGATGTGCTGGCGTTCTCGCCGCAAGGCGTCGCTCCGGACGGGGAACTGTACCGTAATCTGCATCAGGCGGGTTACGTGTTGGGGCGACTGGATTACAGGACAGGGCTGCTGGAACACGGTGAATTCCAAACACTCGATTACGGTTTCGACTTCTACGCGCCGCAGACGACGCTCGACGATCGCGGCCGGCGCATTCTGATCGCCTGGATGGCGATGTGGGAAAGCGAAATGCCGGAGCAGGCACGCGGCTGGGCGGGCGCGATGACGCTGCCGCGTGTGCTGACGCTCGAACACGGGCGGATTGCAAGCCGGCCGGCGCCGGAGCTCGAGTCGCTGCGCGGCGAAGAAGTGCGATACGCCGATGAGCGAATCGGAGGCGATGCACCGCAGGCCGGAGACAAAACGGGCACGGAGGGAATAAATGAGGCAGGAACCGTGACCGATACGGTGGAACCCGATAGTCTGCCCGGTGCAGCAGCCGGAGCCGAGCAAGCGGGCGGTCTGCGGTCCGATGGGTCAAGCGCAGCTGCGGCTGCGGGCGCAGCCGAACAAGCGGGCGGTCTGCTGCGCGGTCGCGGGTTCCCCGGCGTCTTCGGCGAGTGTGTCGAGCTGGAGGTGGAATTCGAGGCAGGCACGGCGCCTCGGTTCGGTCTCGCGCTGCGGACCGGCGCAGTCCGCGGCGAGGAAACGGTGCTGGCGTACGACCGGATCGGGGAACGGTTGATCCTCGATCGGGAGCGCTCCGGCGCCGGGCCCGGCGGCGTACGCCGGGCGCCTCTTGCGCTGCAGGAGGAACGCCTGCGGCTGCGGATCTTCGTCGACCGGTCTTCGGTCGAGGTGTTTGCCGGGGACGGCGAGCTGACGATGACGGCCCGCATTTATCCGGATGCCGGATCGACAGGCATCTCTTTCTTCGCCGAAGGCGGCGAAACGAAGATTGTTTCGCTGCGATGCTGGCCGCTGGACCGCTAGGAGGCCGCCTTCGATCACGGCAGAAACCGGATTTATCCCGGCCTAACGTGATCCTCCTCGCTATTGTTGAAGCTTACAAAAATCATGCTGGAATCATCTCCCAGGAAGGTGGCGATGATTCGATCAATCCCAATCTTCTGTACCAGGTTCTCAAAAAAATCCAGTGGGAAAAAGATCCGACGGCAATAAGCCTGGGGATCGACCAGAAAAAGTTTGCGGAAGCTCTTCGAGAAGCCGACCGTGCAGGCTGCGCATCCAACCTCTCTTTTCTTCAGACCAGCGGAGGCGAAGCGATTCCATTCGCCGATTGAGACCGGCGGGCAGAGCCTTCATCCGGAACGACGAACACGGCGTGCGGTGATCGATCCATCCAAAATCCAGGGAGCACGACTCCCTGGATTTTTACTGTTTAGGGGTTCTCCAAGCCGGATATTTCCTATTTGCTCCCCGCCGCCGTAAATATTCAAAAGAACCGTTTTTGAAAATGACGCAGTCCTATTGCCCGGTCCGAATAAGATTCATCCATTTGCTCAAGCGCCCTGATTTCTACAAAAAAAGAATGAACCCTTCGGTCGCTTCGCCGCTTACCGACCGGCATTCGGTCAAGTTCAGCCGTGGTTTCGGACATCGTTTCCGAAAACCACGGTTTCCTTGCCGCCACCTAATCGCGTATTACCGACGCCGCAGATCATCGCCCTACGGCATTTACGCTGGACATGTACCTGTAATATTTGTATGATGTTCCCATATTTGAGTCGCTTACAGCGAATCGGACGCACTTGAGCATGACCGCCGCAGATCGGCGGTCATGCTCGGAACCGGCTTATCCCATGGAAGTGCTGCACGTGTTAATGTTTCAAACGAAAACCCAGTCGCCGTTCTACTCCCAATCATTCATGGTCGGCGGCGCAGGCACGCCGGTTCCGGCAGGGACGACGGTACGGTAAATCTTACGGGTTCTCCTTTACGATGCACCACCTTCGATCCTGACGGCGGCTTCGGCAATTTCTCTGCAGTTCGCGAAGGTCAGCGGCGCAAATACGGCCTGGCTGGTCGACGAGACCGGCGACGAATTGGCAGGCGCGGTTATGCTGCGCGCCCAGCGGTTCGCGCTGGCCGCTTCGCTGATCGGCATTCTCTGCAGTGTCCTGCTGTCGCAGCTCTCGCCCAACCTGCCGTTTCTGGTTGGCGGCCTCATCTATCTGCTGCTCGGCCTGCTGCTGACGAGCCTGATGCGCGAGACGGGCTTCGTCCGTCCGCTGCGCGATATGGCCGGCACCTGGACAGCCGGCGTGAAGGTCGTACGCCGCAGCCCGCTGCTGTTGGGGCTGGTCGCCGTTACGCTGCTGTCGGGTGCGGCATCCGAAGGCTACGACCGTCTCTGGCCGACGCTGCTCCTCAGCGGCGGCGGAACCGGCCTGCCGGATACCGGTTGGCCCCCGGCCATCTGGTTCGGCTTGATCGAAGCATCGATCACGCTGCTGGGGCTGGCCGGCGTCCGGCTGGCGGAGCGCCGGGTAGACATGCGCAGCCGGCGCGCGGTATCGACCGCGCTGCTGCTGGCGATGGCGCTGCGCGTCGCGGCCGTGATCGGCCTGGCGCTTGCGCCAAGCTTCGGTTGGGCATTCGCGGCGCTTCTGCTGGCCGGAACAGCCTCGGCGGTGTTCTCGCCGCTGTACTCGGCCTGGCTGAACAGCCAGTTGGAGAGCCGGACCCGGGCCACGGTGCTGTCGATGGTCAGCCAGGCCGACGCGCTCGGCCAGACGGCCGGCGGTCCGTTCGTCGGCTGGATCGGCAGCCGCTTCTCGATCCGGGCTGCTCTGCTGGCTGCCGGCGTTCTGCTGCTGCCGGTGCTCGGGCTGTTCGCCCGAATGCGAAGCATCCAACCTCGGGATGGAGCAGTCCCGGAAGAAAATATGGAATATACTTCCAATCGACTGGCATCTGCGGATCGGAAGCCGGCGGCGGACTCCACGATTTCCAATCCGGACAGCGATTGATCAGGAAGCCCCCCGTACCCGAATACAAATCGGCCTCCTCCTCGCGCGGAGGCTTTTTCGCCGCGTCCGCCGCCCGCTTCCTTTTTGGACAAAGCAAAAAAGCCGGTACCCGTCCCTTTTCGGAACGAACACCGGCCTATCCGGGCTTTTATTCAAATGCTCAAGCGAGCGGGAGGCTTCGGCGCTTCTGCCTGCCGCGCATACGGCATGGATGCTATGCGTCCATAGGCCGCTCCCCGTTTTTCGTTTCGGTTACGACCGCTTCAGCGTATAACTGGCTTTGAATTCGCGGCCGAACTGATCCGGTCCGGGCGCGATCTTCTTATACGTGAAATCCAGCCGATTGCCTTCCTGTTTCACGAAGCGAAGTCTGGATTGAAGCAGCAACAGTTCGCCGACATCCGTTGTCACTTCATCCCATTGCGCCCGCTCGGCTTGTCCGAGCAGCGTTTTGTAGAGCAGCGAAGAATTGCCCGTGTTCAGGTCGATCACGGTCGGCTGGAGCGTGTCGAACGCTCGCACGAGCAAATAATCGGCCGTGACCGATTCGACGATAAAAGGTCCGGTTTGTTTCGTCAGCTTCGCCAGATCGTAATCCGCCGCAGCCCGCCCGCCGGCGCCTACGACCTGCACCGTACGGCCGTCGCTCAGGTAAGCCCGCTGCGCGGGAAGCTTCTGCGGTCCGAAGTTATCCGTGTCATACATGCCGGAATACCGGTAATGCGCCTGCTTCGTCACTTTCCCTTTTTGAACGAGAAACTGGAAGCGGTTATGCACGGTCTGCGACGAAGCGCCGTATTCCCGGCCGACCGAGAGCAGATAAGCACCGCTGCCCAGAGCCCGCACGTCGACCGTTCCCCAATCAAGCCCCGAGACGCCGGCGCCTGCGAGCTTTTTCGGAACGCCGGCTTCCAGCGAGTAAACGTCTCCCTTGGCAAAAGACACCCAGACCGTTTGTCCGCCTTCCGAGTGGATCACGTACCGGCCGGGATCGTTCAGCGTAACGGTTTTGGCTTCGGCTTTCCAGCCGCTTTTGCTTTTGAGAGCCGACGCAAGCGCTTGGATCGGCACATACACCTGTCCGTTCGCACTGAACGCCGCGGCTCCGACTTTGACACGCTTGCCGTCGATCTCGGCTTCCGCCCGCCCAAGCTTCATGCTCAGCTTCGTATCCGGACGCAGCAGCGTAACGACTTTGGAGCCGCGATCGTAATCGACCCGGAATCCGAGACGTTCCGACGCGGCTTGGACCGCTATGTAAGTCCGGCCGCCCCGGATCTCCAGTTCTCCGCTCTGCGCCGCTCCTCCGTTGATCGACAGCGAAGGCGGCGTCTGCGCGGCCGCTTCGATCGGCAGCAGCGGCGAGATCAACAGACTTCCCGCCAACAGCCCCACGATCCATTTATATGCTTTATTTTTCATCCCAAAATCCCTCCGATTCGGCATTTCGCCTACTTGAGCCTCTTGCACACATCTCTAAGACGAACGAAGAAGCGCAAAAGTTTGCAAATCGGCGGACCTTTTTTGGAAAAAGGTTTGCCGAGTCGTGAAGGGGCTTTTTCGGGTAATGGTGTCGGGTAAGGCTGCCTTTCTGCGGCAGCCGCTATCCGAAAGGAGCTGGAAAACCATGAGCGAAAAAGTATTTATCAGCCCCGGCAAATACGTGCAGGGCAAAGACGTCGTCGACAAAGCCGGAGAATACGCGAAAGCGCTGGGCCAATCGGCGCTCGTCATCGCGGACAAGATCGTCTGGCCGATCGCCGGCGACCGCGTCGTCAAAAGCCTGGAAGCGGCCGGGATCTCGGCGAAGCAGGCGGAATTCCAGGGTGAGGCGTCTCGCGGCGAGATCAAACGGATCGCCGATCTGGGCGAAGGCGTCGACCTGGTGGTCGGCGTGGGCGGAGGCAAAACGCTCGATACGGCCAAAGCCGTCAATGATGTGCTGGGCGCCGCCTGCGTCATTGTGCCGACGACGGCTTCGACCGATGCGCCGACAAGCGCGCTGTCCGTCCTGTATACCGACGAAGGCGCTTTTGACGCTTATTCCTTTTACAAAAAGAACCCGGATCTTATTCTGGTCGACACCAAGGTGATCGCCGGCGCTCCGCCGCTGTTCCTCACTTCGGGAATCGCCGACGCGCTTGCGACCTGGGTCGAATGCCGCGCCGTCATCGAAGCGAGAGCGACCACGATGGCCGGCGGCCTGACGACGCTTGCGGCGGAAGCGATCGCGCGCAAATGCGAAGAAACGCTGTTCGATTACGGGCTGCTCGCCTATGAATCGGTCAAACGCAAAGTCGTGACGCCGGCGCTGGACGCGGTCATCGAAGCGAACACGCTGCTGAGCGGACTCGGCTTCGAAAGCGGCGGACTCGCCGGCGCGCACGCGATCCACAACGGATTCACCGTGCTCGAAGGCGATATCCACCATATGACGCACGGACAGAAAGTGGCGTTCGGCACGCTGGTACAGCTTGCGCTGGAGCGTCGTTCGCTGCAGGAAATCGAGCGCTACATCGACTTCTATCTCAAGCTCGACCTGCCGGTCACGCTGGAAGATCTGCACCTCAAAGACGTCTCGAACGAAGACCTGTACCGCGTCGCGGAAGCGGCTACGAAGGAAGGCGAGACCGCGCATAACCTGCCGTTCCCGGTCACGGCCGATGACGTGCTCGACGCCATTCTCGCGGCGGATCAGTATTCGCTGGCGTACAAGGCGAAAATCGGCCGCTGATTCCGTATCATTCAAAGCCCGGACTTCGCAGTTGTCGAAGCCCGGGCTTTTTCGTCTGCCACCAGGGCGGATTTCTTCGCTGCCGGCAGAACACGCGGATTGACCGGCTTCACGCAAAAAAAGACCGCCGATTCCGTCGGCGGTCAGGCTGTCGAGAAAGTCTGATTGAAAGCGAAGCCAATAGGACTTTCTCTGTCCATGCGCTGCAGGATCCGTCCGGATCAGCCGGTCCCTTTCATCGAGGCAGGGCTTTTCAGTACTTGTTCCAATGCTTCCGCGGACAGCGGTCGGCCGAGATAATACCCCTGAACTTCGTCGCAGCCCGCCAAACGCAGAAACTGAAGCTGATTCTCCGTCTCCACGCCTTCGGCCAGCACTTCCATATTAAGGCTCCGTCCTATCGCGATAATCGCCCGCACCATATCTCCGCGTTCCGCCTCAAGGTCGATTCCGTCCACGAAAAAGCGGTCGATCTTCAGCAGCTGCGGTTCAAACGTACGCAGATATTTGAGCGATGCGTATCCGGTACCGAAATCGTCGATCGCGAGTTTGATGCCCCATTCGCGCAGCAGCTTAAGCTGGGAAGCCACTTTCTCCACATCCCGGATCGCCAGCGACTCCGTCACTTCAAGCGTGATCTGCTCCGCATCGACGCCCGTTTCGCGCAGCGTATGCAGAATCTTCTCCACGAACAACTCGTCCTGGAACTGATAAGGCGACACATTGACGCTCATCCGCAGCGAACCCAAGCCTTCCCGCTCCCACTCGACCTGCTGCAGACAGGCCGTCTTGAGCACCCATTCTCCGAGCGGAATAATCATGCCCGTCTCTTCCGCAATCGGAATAAATTCGACAGGAGAGATCGCCCCCAGAATCGGATGATGCCAGCGGATCAGCGCTTCGACACCGACGATCGTGCAGTGCTGGATGTTTTTCTGCAGCTGGTAGTGCAGGGAAATTTCCCCGCGTTCGATCGCGCCGCGAAGTTCATGTTCGAGTTCGACTTTGTAAGCGAGACGTTCCCGGAAGGAAGGTTCAAAAAACAGACTTTTCTGATGGCGGTTTTTCTTGGCTTCGTGCATCGCCATATCCGCACTGCGCATCAGCTCGTCGGCGGTCGATCCGTCGCGCGGATACAAAGCCGCTCCGATGCTCGCCGATACATACAGCACCATTCCGTTTAAAGTGACCGGTTTCTTGAACACTTCCTCGATTGCCGCAATCGTACGGTAAGCTTCGACTTCACCGTCCAGCGGATCGACCAGAACGGTGAATTCGTCGCCGCCCTGGCGCGCAAGCAGACGCGAAACGGGAATATACTCGCGCAGGCGCTCCGCCACGACAAGCAGCAGACGATCGCCAACCGTATGGCCCATACTGTCGTTGATATGCTTGAACCGGTCCAGATCGAAGAACAGAAGAGCCAGCTGCGTGTGTTCCGAACCGGCTTTTTCGACCGCTTTCTTCAATTCGATATCGAATTTTCTTCGATTGGGAAGTCCGGTAAGCGGATCGCGATTGGCTTCGTGCTCTTTGACTTCCACTGCATGGCTCAGCCGGTTCAGCAGATAATCGTTCTCGATAAAGGTCAAAATAAGTCTCGCGATAATGAGCAGAACCGCGAATCCGCTGCCGACCACGATTACGCCGAAGTCGGACAGTTTTTCAATAATGAGGGTGAACAGCGCCACGAGACTGATATAAGGCAGCAGACGGCGAATCCAGCTTGTACGTCCTGCCAGCGTCGCCGACAGACGGGTACTTCGTTTGACCGGTTCTTCTCCCAGCGACTCGAGTCCGGCGGCTGTCAGCAGCAGCAGCGAAGCGGTCCACGTAAGGTCGATCGGGCTTCCCAGCGTATAGGCGCCATTCAGCTGCATATAGAGATAGACGGAATCGCCTACAGTCAGAAGCAGTACGCTTGCCAGGAAGTTCCGGTTTGTGCGTCCGCTGCCGATCGATTGGTTGGCGAACAGAAGCAGACTGATCAGGAACAAATTGCCCAGATCGGTAATCGGATAACCGAGGTTGAAGAACACGGCCGCCCGATCGGCCTGCCGCAGCGAAGATTCGAACAGCGGCGCGATAATCAGGCTCCAGCTGAATACGGCCGTCGTCGACATGAAGATCGAAGCATCGAGCAGACATTGAATCAGACGAAGACCCCGCATGCGCTGATACACGACAGCAAGCAGAGCGAGGAAGATGAAACCTCCCTGGGCGGCCCAGAATAAATCGGCGATGCTCGGAGAAGGCAGCACGGTCCGCTCGGACAGCGTATCTACGAACAAGACCAGCAGCGAAAACAGGTAAAACAGACTGCTGCCCAGATTAAACGTCCAGAAGACGCGATCTTTCGGCCGGGAACGGCGCGTGACATAGAGCATTAAGCAAGTACACAGAAAGACCGGAACGAGATTTAAATGTCCCAGCCATATGAGTGCGGTCTCGTTCCCCCTGTACAGATTCGACAAGATGAAATACAGAACGAGGTAACCCGCAGAGATTGCATAAAATATTCGCTTGTCTTTCATTTTGCGGCCTCCGCGACGGTAGTAAGATAGGTCTTATATCGGCCTCTCCCCTGCATGCGCTTAGCTTTTTTTACTTTTTATGTAATAAAACGTTTTTTTCAAACTTATTTATTTCCAAGACAAAAGACCGGGCAGCGCCGGCCCGGTCTTTTGTCTTGGAGCTTCTATGATCACACTTTTATTCGATCGGATTTGTTATAAGGCGGTCACCGAACGCGAATGCGGTACCTTTTTTCCACGCCGATCAATGCCAGGAGCAGCAAAGCGCATACGCCGTACATGCCGGAGTACGACAACCGGTCCGCGACGGGGCCCATCACCAGACCGCCAAGTGAAATACCCAAATCCGCCGAAGCGATAAACAAACCGAGCAGCACGTTGCGGGAAGCCCGGGGAAGCGCAAAAGTCAGATACGTCGTCAAGGAAGGATACAGCAGCGCCTGAGCCGCCCCCATCATAAAAGCGGACGCGTAAAAAGCGATCGGCCCGACCGATCCCGCGGCAGCCAGCAGCAGGGCGGCGATCCCCGCAAGGATCACCATCCCCTGGATGAAGCGCGGCCGCCATCTGCCGTCGGACGGAATCCGCTTGCGCAGCGCAAACCGGGCAGCCACGATTACCGCGGCCTGGATCATCATGTACAGCCCCGCATGACCGTAGGCGATTTCTGCCGCATACAGCGGAATAAATACCGTAACGGCTCCGAACACGACGGAAGTCCCGAGCATCAACCAGGTGCACAGCGCAAGAGGCGCAATCGTAATCACCCGACCGAAAGAACGCCATATCCCGTCCTCTGCTGCCTGTCTTTTTTTTTCCGATTGTTTGTCCCCGCCGTTCGCGGGATAGCCGTTCGATCGGACGGGCGTCGTAAATCCGAACAGCGCGGTTCCGGCCGCAATCACGACCATGACCGCGAAAAAGGCGTTCCTATCTCCCCAGTCCCACAAACTGAGCGCAAGCACCGGCCCGATGATGCCCGGCATGTAGGTGAAGAGCGAATAGAGCGAAACGCCCTGCGATCGTTCTTCGTCAGGCAACGAATCGATAATCGCAATCTGCAGCGCCATTGAAAAAAACGCCGTCGCGATCCCCTGCAGAAGACGGGCAGCCAAAAAACCGGACAGTCCCGCCAGCGGATACAGCAGTAAAGCAAACCCGTTCACCAACAGCAGGATGCGAAGGACCCGGGACGCTCCGTGACGCTGGATGACTTTGCCCGCCAACGGACGAAAAAACATGCAGGTCAGCATATAAGCGCCCATGATCCAACCGATCGTCGCATTGCTGGCCCCGAGCGCCTCGCTTCTCAGCGGCACGAGTACGGCAAGCATGGAATTGGCGCTGAAAAACAAAAACGCCAGACCGTACAAACGGATAAACGTCCAGGAAGTCACTCGCGATTGCTTCAATGTGGAACAACTCCCCTTACTTTAATCAGGAAAAGGTCAATCCAAAAAAGCGGCGGCGGGCGGGCGTCGAACCTGAATCGTATCGCTTAAATGAAGTTCGGCGTTCGCAAGCAAAGTCGCCTGCGGTACCTGCAGCGCCTCGATCAGCCCCGTCTGCTCGTTGGCACACTCGCCCGGCGATGCGCTCCACGGTTCCAGGCGGCGGGCTATCCCGCGAATGTCCGCAGGGCTCGCCGTCGTCGAAAATCCTTGACTGTGCATCCATGGATCATTGAACAACGTCTGGATATACCGATCCCCGCCGTCCGCCACCATGCTGACGATCCGGTGTTCCGGTCCCCACTGCTGGGCCAGCTTGAGCGCGACAAGCGCGCAGGCTCCGCTGGACGGTCCCATCAGGATGCCTTCATGGCGCGCGAACGCCCGGGCGGTGACGAAAGCCTGTTCATCCGAAATTTTGTAGGCATAATCCAGATTCGACAGGCTCAGATTAACGGGCGTCCAGCTTAGACCGACGCCCGGCGTCCGGTAAGCGTTGGCCTGTCCGCCGAAGACCGTCGAGCCGACCGCGTCGACGCCGACGACTTGAGTGCGGGGCGCGTACGTTTTGAGAAAGCGCGAGATTCCGCCAAGCTGTCCGCCCGTGCTGACGGCCGCGACGAACGCGCTCGGCCGGCCCGGACATTGTTCGAGAATTTCCCGGGCCGTGCTCTGATAATGCGCTTCCTGATTAAGCCGGTTGAAGCATTGATCCGGCCGGTAAGCGCCCTCGATTTCGCTAGCCAGTTTGTTCGCCAGCGCGATACGCGTTTTGTGATAGCTGCCGCTGTCGTCCTGCTCCGTTACGACGATGACTTCCGCGCCGAATCCTCGGATCAGGGCCAGATTGGCTTCCGTCGTTTTGGGATCGACCAGAATAATGACGCGGTAGCCTTTGGCCGCTCCGATCATGGCCAGCGAAATCCCGAAGTTCCCGCTGGACGATTCGATCAACGTTCCGCCCGGCTTCAGCCAGCCTCTTTGTTCGGCCGTCTCGACCAGATACAGCGCGGCCCGATCCTTGATGCTGCCTCCGGGATTGTACCGCTCGTATTTGAACAGGACCTGTGCTTCTTCGGGACGGTTCATGCGGGAAATCGAAATGAGCGGAGTCTGTCCGATCGTGTCCAAAATCGTAGCGCTCATGCGGGTGTCCTCCTCTAGTGCGAACTGTGCGTCATGTTAGTTTCCCTGGCCGAAGCCGGTCGAGCCTCCGCTTCCAAGCGATCGGCGCTGCGCAGCAGCAGACGGGTATGATCGTGTTCCCCGGACGCAAGGCGGCTGCCCGGAAGCTGCTCGACGAATCGTCCTTCGTGCATGACCGCGATTTGATGGCAAAACGTGCGCAGTACCCGAACATCGTGGGAAATCATCAGGATCGAAAAACCGAACTGTCGGTGCAGCCGCTGCAGCAGCTCCAGAATCTGCGCCTGCACGCTCATGTCCAAAGCCGAAACGGCTTCGTCGCAAATAAGGATCTCGGGCCGCAGGGCCAAAGCGCGGGCGATGGCGATGCGCTGGCATTGTCCCGTGCTGAGCTGCGGCGGCCTGCGGTGCTGGGCCGCCTCCTTGATGCCGACTTCGTTCAGCAGGAAGCGGGCACGTTCAAGCCTCTCCCTGCGGCTGCCGATCCGGAAAGCATGCAAGGAAGCCTGTACCAGTTCCAGCGCGCTGCGGCGCGGATTCAGGCTGGCCCGGGCATCCTGGAACACGAGCTGGATATGCCGGGCCAGCTTGCGCCTCGCTCTGCCCTTGAAGCGGGTAATATCGCGCCCCCGGAATCGAACGGTCCCGGCATCCGCCGGGTCCAGTCCCACGATGCACCGGGCAAGCGTCGATTTGCCGCATCCGCTTTGTCCCAGAATGCCGATGATCTCCCGATCGTGCAGCCGCAGATTTACGCCGTTCAAGATCCGGCGCTGCGAACCGTGAGATTGCTTCAGATCCTGCAGCTCAAGCAGGGGAACGTCGCGTCTGCCCGAAACAGATACCGCTTCCGACAGCGAGGTGAGATTGCGGGCAGCCAGGAGCTGCCGCGTATAACCGTGCTTCGGCTGCGCCAGCACCCGGGCCGTCTCTCCTTTTTCCACGATGCGCCCCTTGTCCAATATCATCACTCGATGGCTTAACGCTTCGGCAAGGTTCAGGTCATGCGTAATCAGCAGCACCGACAAACCAAGTTCCTGCTGCAGGCTTTGCAGCAGATCCAGCACTTCCCCCTGGTTCACCGTATCCAGAGCCGAAGTCGGTTCATCCGCGATCAGCACTTGCGGACGCAGGCAGAGCGCAAGCGCCAGACAGACGCGCTGGCACATGCCCCCGCTTAACTCATGCGGATACGAGCGCAGGATTCTCGCCGGATCCGCAAACCCGAGGCGCGCCAGCCAACCTGCGCCGATCGAAGACGGGTCTTGTTTGGGTGCCAGCCGATGCGCACGCAGCGTCTCGCGAAAATGCGCGTGGATGCTCATCACGGGATTCAGCGCCAATCGCGCATCCTGAAACAGCATGGCGATGCCTCGACCCCGCAGGCGATTCCAGGCCCCGCCCGGCTGAGACAAGAAGATGACCGGTTCGCCGTCCAGGCCAAGCGTCCCCGACTTGATCGCCGCGGAAGGCGGCAGCAGTCCGATCAGCGCTTTGGCGATCGTCGATTTGCCCGATCCGCTTTCGCCGAGCAGGGACAAAATTTCGCCTTCGTACATCGTAAAAGAAATGCCGTCCAACACCGTGTGAACGTTGTCGTTCTGCCGATAGGTCACTTCCAGATTCTCGATTTGAAGCCTTTCCCGCTTGTCCGCGATCTCCATGCCTCCTTCCCCCCGCTTTCTTTTTCCGCTGCGTCAAATCCGGTGTTTCTCATACGGATCGATTCGATCCCGCAGTCCTTCGCCGATACAATTGAACGCCAGCACCGTCAGCACGATAAACAAGGCCGGACCGAGCAGCACATGCGGAGTCGTCATGAAATGGGCGCGGCCGTCGGCCAGCATGCTGCCCCATTCGGGAGAAGGCGGCTGGGAGCCCAGTCCCAAAAAAGACAGCGCCGCAATCGCCAAAATCAAATGGCCCAACTCAAACGTGGCCAACACGAGTACCGGACCGAAAGCTTGCGGCAGCAGCTCTTTGAGCAGGATCCGGAGCGGGGAAATCCCCAGTACGAACGCGGCGTCCACGGAAGTGCTTTTGCGGGTATTCAGCACGATGCTGCGCGTCAGGCGCGCAAAGTTGACCCACCACAGAATCACGACGGCCAACAGCAGATGAAACAGGCTGGTGCCGAACAAGGCGGCAATCACCATCGCAAACACCATGAACGGAAAAGCCAGCAGGACGTCGATGATCCGCATCAGCACGATATCAAACCAGGAACCGTGGAACATGCCGGCCAAAGCCCCAAGCAGCATGCCGACCGCCAAAGCCGATCCCAGCGCAAGTCCGCACGACAGCAGGGTCGTCCGGCCCCCGTGCAGCGTTCGGGTCAGCAGATCGCGCCCGAACCGGTCGGTGCCGAGCGGATGCTCCAGACTGGGCCGCGCCAGCCGCGCGCCCGCGTTCATGGCGAGAGGATCGTCCAACGACAACCAGGGAGCGGCGAAGATCGGCACGGCCAGCAGCACCAGCATGACCATTCCGAAAACCAACGTATGCGAACCTCGCCGGCTATTCATGGGCCGCCTCCTTTTTCCGGCGCGTGATCCGCGGATCGAGCCAGACGTAGAGCGCCTCTACCGTCAGATGGATCCCCACGACCGACAAGACCGTAACCAGGGCATATCCCTGCAGCGCCGGATAATCTTTGTGCAGGATTCCGTTCAGGGCGTATTCGCCCAGCCCGGGCCACGCAAAAATGCTCTCGATTACGACGGCTCCGCTGATAGAAGCGGTCAGCGAAAGACCGATCAGCGTAATCGTCGACAGCAGCACATTGCGCATCGCATGTCCGACGACGCGGCGCGTGCCCAGTCCCCGCGACAACGCGGACTGCACATACACCTGCCCCAATTCGCTGAGCAGATTGGCCCGTACGACGCGGATCATCTGCGGCGCTCCCAACAGGCCCAGCGTAAGAGCCGGCAGCCATAATCGCGATAAACCCGCCTCGCTGCCGATGGCGTACAGTTCCAGCTTGACGGCAAGCGCCAACAGCAGCAGCAGACCGATCACGAAGCCTGGCACGGAAGCGAGCAGCACGCATCCCAATCGGACCAGCGTATCCAGCAGGGTGCCGGCATGCAAAGCGGATAACATGCCGATCAGCAGACCGATGCCCACCTGGATCAGAAGCGCGGTACCCGCCAGCAGGAACGTGGCCGGCAGCCGTTCGCCGATTTCGGCGGCCACGGCCCGCTGCGTATAGAACGAAGTGCCCAAATCCATCCGCAGCAGGCTGCCGGCCCAGGACAGATATTGGCTGAACCAACTGCCGGTCAAGCCCATTTCCGTCCGCATTTCGCCCAACATCTTGGCGTAGGTCCTTTCATCCAGGGCAATCTCCATCGTCCTGCCGATCAGCAGTTTGGCGGGATCTCCCGGGGCGAGGCGGATCAGCGCGAACAGAACGATCGAAGCCGCAAAAACGGTCATCAGCGTCTGCAGAAACGTAAGCAGAAGTCGCCGTCCCATTAGCGTCCGCCTCCTTTCCCGTTACGGAGAAACAAATTTCAGATGTTCGTTTACCAGATTTTCGAACGGGCGAAAATGATCGACGAATCCTTCCAGAGTGCTGCTGACTGCCGTAACCTGCGGACGCGGATACAGACTGATCACCGGAGCCTGTTCGGCGATATAGGTATTGGCTTCAAGCGCCAGGGCATGCCGCGACGCTTCGTCTGACGCTCCCTCCAATTGGGCCAGCAGTTCGTTTGCCCGCGCGTCGTCGAATCCTCCGTAATTGCCGCCGCCTTCCGGCGAGTATTGTCCGGTCAGCAGCGTATGCGGTTCGCCAAACGTGCTCCACGCTTCAATAAAAGCATCCCACTTCCCGGTCTCGCGCGCCGTCTCGATCAGACTGTAGTCGCCGTGCTGAATCTCGGCCTGAATCCCGAGCTGCGCCCACTGATACTGCAGCGTCTCGCCAAGCGCGCGATCGCCGCCCCAGGTCATCAGCGAAAGGGTAAGCGGTTCGCCGTTTTTCATCCGGATGCCCGAGCCGTCGGGCACCCACCCGGCTTCGTCGAGCAGCCGGCCGGCCTGCTCCGGATCGTACTGCGCGTACACCGCGCTTCGCGCTTCGGCAAACGCCGGATTGGAACTGAGCCAGGTCGTAACCGGGAAGCTTTGTCCTTCTGCGGCCTGCAGGATCAGTTCCTGGCGATCGATGCCCCAGGAAAGCGCCTGCCGGACCCGCACGTCCTGAAATTTAGGCTGGTCCAAATTCAAATAAACGGTCTGCGTATTGGAAGCGGGCGTTGTCGCAAGCGTGACGGTATCTTCGGCCTGCAGTTGTTCGATCGCCGATACCGGCAGCTTATGGGCAATATGGCTGGCTCCGCTCAATACGGACAGCACGCGCGTCTGCTCGTCGCTGATCTGTTCGTGCACGACGCGCGCGATCGCCGGCTTCGTGCCCCGATAGTTTTCGTTGACCGCAAGTTCCATCCGCTTTTGCGGTTCGAATGCGGTCACTTTGTACATTCCCGACAAGTCCATCGTGTCTACCGAATCATAAGCGGCTTCCGCGTTATGAATCAGCGTCTGGTACGAAGACAGGTTCAAGGGAACGTCCATATTTTCGCGGGCCGTTTCGACCTGCAAGGTAGAAGCATTCACCGCCGAGAACGTCAGATCCTGAATGTACGGAACAACCTGCTTGTCGAGCTCGCGCGAGCGTTCCAGCGAAGCGACGACCGCCTCGGCATCGACCTTTTTCCCGCTCCAGAACTTCGCCTCCGGGTTGAGACTGATCTCCCAGGTATTCGCGTCGATCGCTTCGGCGCTGTCGGCCAGCACGGGCCGGATCTTTCCTTCGGGATCGGCTTTGAACAACGTTTCTCCCGCGCCGATCGCGATCAGGTAGCTGGACGTCAACGGCTGGACGGGATCCAGCGCGGCCGCGATTTCCTGATCGGCGATGACCAGCTCCTGCGGAGCCTTCTCATCCGTGCCCGGAGCCTCACCGCTGTTCGGGGCGCTGTTATCCGCCTGCGCCGCTTCGGCCCGATTCCCGGCCGCATTCTCGCTTGCCGCCTGGCCGCCGCCGCTGCATCCCCACAAGATCATCACAAAAATAAAGAGCAACGGAAGAAGAAGCTTTTTTCTATTCATACAAACGAACCCCCAACTTTATTTAAATGGCCTGCGCAAGCAGCTGAAGTCTTCTGCCCTGCATGCTCGTTCCGAACGCGAGCGGTTGATCTTCTTCGAAAGCTCCGATATGCGGGGCCGGATGGTCAAACAATTCCAGTACGCGGAAGCCCGCTTCGTTCAGATACCGGACCAGTTCCTGCGGAAACAGCAGCCGGTGCTGAAGATGTTCCGCGATCGGCTCCTGCCCGTTGAATTCCCAGCTGTAATCGCGCAGCAGCAGCTGCCGGGGCAGGTCGATCGAAAAACGGGTGCGCAGCGTCACCGCCTGCCCTTCGTACACGCGCTGATCGACCAATTCTTCCTGCAGCCAGCGCTGCCCTTCCCGGGTAAGGAAAAAAGCCGCATTGCGCATGTCCAGATACAGCAGCCCGCCTTCGTTCAAATGACTGCGGAAGCAGGCCAGACTGGCGTGTACATTCTCATTCGTAAAATTGTACAAAAAAGTGCTGCCCACGCAGGTCAACGCATCGAATTTCTCGCGCAGTTCGAAACTTTCCTGATCTCCCCGTATAAAAGGCAGCCGCGGATATCGTTCCCTGGCCCAGCGCAGCATCTCTTCGGATTGATCCAGCCCCGTGACGTCATAACCCGCTTCGCTCAGCCAGGCGACCTCCCGTCCCGGTCCGCAGCCTACGTCCAGCACTTTCGGTCCCGACCCGAATTCGCGCAGCAGCTTGTGGATAAACCGCGCCATGCCCGAATCTTCTTCCCCGTTAAAAGTCAGATACAGCGGCGGATTGGCATGCAAAAAGTTATCGCGATCCGGATTGACGTTTGCCGGCATGTTATTCCTCCTTTTCCAACCTTCAATGGTAGATAAACAGCTCGGAGACGCCGCCGCTAAACTGGGTGAAAGGAAACGGTTCGGCCACGACCCGGCTGACTCCTTCGCCTACGAATCTTGCGGCAGCGGCACTGCCGGTCTGGGCATAGACGGTAAGCGGAACGCCGCGCGCTCTGACCTTTTCCACAATGGAATCGAAGCTCCCGTTGCTCAAGGTCATTCCCGTGCAGATTACGCTGTCCGCCTGGTCCAGAACGATGTGCATGTCTTTCTCCACGCGCTGACCGCGCTGCGTATAGTCCATCTGCAAATCGCAGGGCAGGCAGATCCCTCCTCGCTGCTCGATCGCTTCAATCAACGGATTGACGACGCCGATCAGCGCGACCTTGCTGCCCGGCACAATTTGCGCGGTCTCGGCAATTTGGGCATCGCGCCGCTGCGCTTTCTCCAGCGGAGTGCCTGCCGCAATGTCCGCCGCTTCCCGGCAGGCCAGGCGATGCGGACGCATGGCCGCCAAATAGGCATCCATTGCCGCGACGCGCACAGGCAGGCGGGGATCCCGCAGCAGCTGCGCCACGGAGCGGCCCGAGCATTCTTCCGCCGCTTCCGCGGCAAGCTGCTCGGGCGTATGCGAACAGGCGCCGAATGCTTCCTGCACCCTCAGCAGCAGGTAGTGATTCCGGTATTTGACGGAAGAACCCGGGAACTGCGTCGTTTGGTACATACTGACCGCGCCGGTTACGCAGACCGATTCGGGATCGGAGCCGAGTTCTCCCCGCAGAATCTTTTCCTGCAATGTACGTAGATTCATTTCGCGGCCCCGCCTTGCTCCGCGTAATGAAGCCGAATCCGGGACAGCGCATCCTCGGCATATTGCCTGGACTGTCGGCCTTCGCGGTCCACCGCAACGACATGGCCCAGATAACAGGCGTTATCGATCGGAGCTTCCACGAAACGCTGCTCGCAGTCCACGAACCGGAACCGGGTAATTCGCTCGTCGTCCGCGAGTTCTTCCAGGCCTTCCATTCGCGCTATTGTGCCTTCGCCCGGAGGAACGAGAAACGCAATCGCCGCGCTTTGAATACCCGAATTCCGCGTATCAAGCACAGGCTCGCGTCCCAGCGCCAGGTCCGCGAAGACATCCAGCAGATCGAGTCCCGTGACATGGTGCACGAGTTCGACAATGTAATTGCCGGCTGTTCTCGGATTAATCTCGACGATGCGCGGACCGTCCGCGGTCAGCATCACTTCGGTATGCGCGATACCGTGGTCGAATCCAACCGCCCTCAGCGCCCGTTCGACAAACAGCCTGACTTCCTCCGCCGTTTCTTCATTCAAATTGGCGGGAAACATATGCCCGTTCTCGATAAAATAAGGCGTCCCGGTGACCGACTTGTCGGTAATGCCGAGCGTATGGATCTGTCCTGCGCAGCAGACGCTTTCCACGCTCACTTCGCTGCCTGACATAAACGCTTCCAGCAAAAGGCGGCGGTCGCGTTCCTGGTCCCGGAAATTAAGCGGAAAACCTTCAAGGGCTGTATGAGCCTTATGTAATTCCTCGACATCGCGAATCAGGTTGACGAACGCGCTGGAAGCCAGATCGACGGGCTTCGCGACAAGCGGATAGCCGATCTGTTCGGCAGCCGCTTTCGTTTCTTCCCAATCGCGCGTAATCCGGTACGGCGGATTGGAGAGTCCCGCCTGATCCAGAGCTTCCCGCATCCGGTATTTGTTTCGCACATGTTCGACCGTATCGGGAAACGGACAAGGAAGAGAAAAAGCCCGGGCGACTTCCCTTACCGTATCGATGTAGTAATCGCATACCGTAATGACGCCGTCAAACGAATAAGAACGTAGGAACCCGATCAGCCCCGCCGTGTCATTCGTCTCCGTGACGAGTACCTCTTCCGCATTCGCCAGAACGGGATGCAGCGGTTGGCTGCCTCCTTCTCCGTAGTGAAGCGGCTTTCGGGTCACGAAGCTGTACGTATGCCCTTTTTCTTTGAGAAGCGGCGGCAGCAGATTCCCGCTTGCCCCTACCCAACTCTCGATCATCAATAAATGTGCCGTAACTTCCCCCTCCTTTTTCGTAATGATTACGATTATACAATATACACCATTGATTTTTTTGTCAATAGATCCGTCCGCAAAAAGATTTTCGAAAGATTGGACTTCACAAGCCGCGATTTACAAGCTTTATGGATCAAAAAAAGGCCTTTTCCGAAAATCCGGAAAAGGCCTTTTTTAAACATTTCGTTCCGTCTACCGTCAATTATTCGCTTGTATTCGCAGTCGTGCCGAGAATACTGCGAATGGCACCCAGGTCGCCGGCCGATTCTTCGAGCAGCAGCAGAATGCCGCCGGCCTGAACCGCTTCGTCGTATTTCTTCGCTTCTTCGACGCTGAAGCCAAGCGAAGTGAAATCGTCGCTCCAGCCGTTGCCGCCGTAATAGGTATCCGAGCCGATGAACTTATGGGCCAGCGCTCCGGCCGCCACATAAGGACCTACATTCGTAAACTCGCTTGTGCCCGATTCCGAGAATGTATCCCGGATACTGTTCAGAAAGCCTTTGGATTCCTCGGGCTTCGTATTGGCTTCTGGGGATTTGAGGTTCGTATCTTCGCTGATTTCTTCGATATGCTGCGGATCGCGGCCAATCACGGTAATCTGGTCGCTGCCGACCCCTTGGGCCTTCAGTTGGTGAATGGCGTCGAGCGCGGCCTGTTCGGTCGGAAATACACCGATAATGTTTCGATTCGTCATCATGACTTCCTCCTGTCTCATTCTGGTCTTGGCGGATTTGTGTCTCTCTTCCTTCTCATTCCCCTATTAACCGATTCGGAGCTTCCTTAACCGATCGACCGTTTTCGCGAAGCCGAATCCGCTTCGGAATCCGCATGGATATTCGGCGTTTTGTTCGTTATAATGAATCTTTGATTAGGCCGTTAGGCGGCTTGGACAGGAGGACTTCCCATGAACAACTGGAACGCAATCACGATCGAAACCGACAGTCAGCTGCAGCGGTGTCTTGCCGTGCGGCGGGAGGTCTTTATCGAGGAGCAGCAGGTGCCCGAAGAATTGGAGATCGACGACTATGACCGGATCGGATCGGCCGCCGGACATGTCCTGCTCGCCGCCGAAGACGAAGACGCGGCGGCGGGGCGCTTTACTCCCTACAAGGACGGGGCGGCCAAAATGCAGCGTGTGGCTGTCCGCTCCGCCTATCGCGGCCGCGGAGTGGGACGCCTGCTGATGGAATCTCTCGAAACGGCGGCCCGCAAAGCCGGATACCGCAGCGCCGTACTGGACAGCCAGTGCCAGGCCGAAGGCTTTTACCAATCGCTCGGATACCGCACCGTTCCCGGCGAACCGTTCTACGATGCCGGTATTCTGCATGTACGCATGGTCAAGGAATGGATGGACGCCGATTCCAACTGAGGAGATGGTCCAATCCTTTCGAAGGCACGAAAAAAAGCCGGAACCTACAGGTTCCGGCTTTTCAAGTTGGCTTCCGGCCGATAGGCGACCAGGATCAATCCAGCGCCGGGCGCATCGGTTCGGTGTCACCTAGCGTCTGCACGGTCAGTCCGTTCTCGTCCAATATCCCGAAAGACGGCGGCCAGCCGCCTTTGGGCATCGACACGGACCCGGGATTGAACAGATGGATGCCGCCCCGCTTGTTCCCGCCGTTTTATCCCCGGAAAGAACGAACGACGAAACGATGCTCCCGCTTGTCCAGAACGCTGCCGTCTTCGAGCGTGACCGTCTGGTCGTTGTGCTTGGCGATACAAGCCGCCGATGCCAGCAGGTTGTCTCCCGCCCAGATCATGACCGATGAACGGAACAGAATCGCATGTTCAAACTGCCGCATCGTTTTCATCACATAACCGATAGCGTTCGGACGGCCTGCGGCCTGACGGCTTTCCTGCGGCAGGACATCGATTTCCCGGATCGACATAATATCTTTCATTCCGATTCGTACGCCTCCGGGACTCAGAACCACATACTGCTCTTTGTCGTTCCAGCGAATCAGGGTCCCGTAGCGCTTCGTCTGATACGGCCCACCATTGTCGACCACCACTTTTTTCCCTACCCAATGTTTCAAAGCGCGCACCTCCGGGCAGTCGCTTTACAGCGACGGTATTTCCCAATTTATCGGCTGGATGCCGTGTGAATTCAAATAATCGTTGGTTTGCGAAAAAGGCCGGCTGCCAAAAAAACCGCCTCTTGCCGACAAAGGGCTCGGATGCACGGATTTCAATGCGGCATGGCGTCCGGTATCGATCAGGCTTGCTTTTTTCTGGGCATGGGCGCCCCACAAAATAAATACGGCCGGCTGCGTTCTCTCCCCGATCGCCCGGATGACCGCATCGGTGAAACGCTGCCATCCCAGCTTCTGATGCGAGGCGGCCTGGCCTTCCCTTACCGTCAGCACGGCGTTGAGCAGCAGTACGCCTTCCTCGGCCCAGCGGATCAAATACCCGTGGTTCGGGATCGGAAGACCGAGGTCCGAGTTCAATTCCTTGTACATATTTCTCAGCGAGGGCGGAATCTTCACCCCCGGCATCACAGAGAAACTCAGCCCATGGGCCTGACCCGGTCCATGATAAGGATCCTGACCGAGTATAACGGCTTTGACGGTGGCAAAAGGGGTGAGCTTCAATGCCTGAAACAAAAGAGGCTCCGGCGGGTATACGGTATGCGTCCGATACTCTTCCCCGACCCGCTGCATCAACTCTTCAAAATACGGCTGACGAATCTCGTCTTTTAATACCTCGTCCCAATCGTTGCCAAACATTCGTTTCGCTCCTTTCCGGAATTTCCTGCCGCGGCTTGCCTTAAGGGAAATTCGTTCGGCCTTTACCCGGAATTACCCGAAAACGGTCCCGACGTTTCGGACACCGAAAAACGGTCAAAAAGCCGACTCTCGCGCGAACAAGAGCCGGCCTGGCGGTCCGGTAAACGTTAGAAATTATACTAGCACGTTTAGGGATAAGGCGCAATTTGGCAGGCGCACGGCCCGCTTCATTTCCGGCCGTAGTCGGCTTTGATTTCGCCCCAGTCCCGGGTTTCCCATTTCATGATTTTCGTGCTGTACGGGTGCGTTTCCAACCACTCCACCGCCCGGTCCACCAGCGTCCAGATCTCTTCCGTCGACGGGTCGCGCGGAAGCGTCGACGATACCCGGCGCTGCTTGACCCATTTGATGGCATTGACGGAATCGCTGTACACCGATTTGTCGCTGCCTTCGCGCTGGATGTGGGCCAGGGCATGCACGATAGCCAGAAATTCGCCCAGGTTGTTCGTTCCCTTGGATACCGGCCCGTGCGAAAAGATCACTTCTCCCGTCGCCGTATCGACGCCTTTGTATTCCACCGGTCCCGGGTTGCCGCGCGTTCCCACATCCACCGAGATACTGTTGTAATCGATGTCGCTTGCCGGTTTGGCTCCGGCTCTCGCAGCCGCCGGTTTCTTCGCGGCTCCGCCGCCGGACCTTATGTAAGGCTTAGCGCCGCCGGCGTAAGCTTCTTCGGCCGCACTCTTCGATTCGAACGACTTGTAGCGGGCGCCCGGAAACCCGTCCACCTGCGCTTTGCATTCCGCCCAGGTGGAATAGATCCCCGGCTGTTTGCCTGTCCAGACGACATAAAACTTCGACTTGCCCATGCGCACCTCCAGCCTTTTTGGGCCTTTTTTTGTGAAACACTTCATTATAAGGGTTCGATCCTTCCAAATGCAACCGTATAGGAAGGAGGCAGAGCCAAAAAATACATCTCTTCAATTCGTATACACTTGTATACAAAATTCGTTCATGCTAAACTATTCCCATCGCGACTGGAAGACTATGGAGGAAAGAGTTGAACCGATGTCCAAAATGGGAACCCCCGGTATGGGGCGCATGAAATTCGATGAAAATTCCGAGAAGCCCGATCTGTCTCCCGCCATGCTGCGCCGGATCGCTTCGTATTTCGTTCCTTACCGCAAACGCACGCTGGCCGTGTTCGCCGTGCTGCTTGTCACTTCGCTGTTGGGGCTGCTTCCGCCTCTGCTGATCCAGCAGATCGTCGACCGGGCACTGCCCGGCAGGGATATGCGGCTGTTAACCTTCCTTGTTCTGGCTTCGCTTGCGGCTACGATCGTATCGGGCACGCTTGGCGTTCTGCAAAGTTACCTCAACACCTATATTTCGCAGCATATCGTCTACGACATGAAGAACAATATGTATCGTCACCTGCAAAGTCTGCCGCTCTCGTTTTTCTCCAACGTCAAGCAGGGCGAAGTCATTACCCGCATGACAAGCGATATCGCCGGCATCCAGGGCGTGTTCAGCGGAACTTTGGTCAGCTTCGCCAGCAATGTATTGATTCTCGTTTCGACGGCCGTCACCCTGTTTATCATGAATGAAAAACTCGCCATCCTCAGCTTGTGCGTGCTTCCCCTGTTCGCCGCACCCACCCGGCGGATGGGACGGGTGCGCTGGAAATTCGCCAGGCAGACGCAGGAGAAGCTGGGGCAGCAGAACCGGATCATCGAAGAAACGCTCGGGATCAGCGGTTATCTGCTTATGAAGCTGTTCGCACGCGAATCGCGCGAATACGAAGGCTTCCGGGAAGCGAACGCCGAGACCACCCGGCTGCAAATCCGCGAAGCCACGGCCGGCCGCTGGTTTATGATGCTTGTCGGCACTTTCGGTTCGATCGGGCCGATGCTGATCTATTTATACGGCGGCTATCTGTTTATTCAGGGCGAGATTACCGTCGGCGCCATTATCGCTTTCGTCGCGCTGCTGGGCCGGCTGTACGGCCCGGTCGGCCAATTGACCAATCTCTATGTCGATATCAAACGTTCCGTGGCGCTGTTTCAGCGCATTTTCGAATATTTCGATCTCGTGCCGGAGATCGCGGACCGGCCCGGAGCTTCGCCGCAGTTTCCGGTAAACGCCTCTGCGGACCTTCCCGCCGGGGCTTCCGGCAGCGGGATCGAGTTCCGGAATGTCGGCTTCGCCTATCGGCCGGACAAACCCGCGCTGCGCGGCCTATCGTTTGCCGCCAAACCGGGCACGGTCACCGCTCTTGTCGGACCCAGCGGAGCGGGCAAAACGACGATTACCCAGCTGATCCCCCGTCTGTACGATGTCTCCGAAGGCAGCGTGTCGATCGGCGGTGCCGACGTAAGGTCGCTGACGCTCGAGTCGCTGCGTTCCAATATCGGACTGGTCACGCAGGATACGTATTTGTTCAACGGCTCGATCCGCGAGAATCTGCTGTACGCCGACGAGACTGCGGATGAACAGCGTCTGATCGCCGCCTGCCGGGCCGCCTACATCCACGATTTCATTACCGGGCTTCCGGACGGTTACGATACCCTTGTCGGCAATCGGGGGATCAAGCTGTCGGGCGGCGAAAAGCAGCGGATCGCCATTGCCCGGGTTCTGCTGAAGAACCCTCCAATCGTGATTCTCGACGAAGCGACCTCGGCGCTCGATACCCGCTCCGAGCATTACGTGCAGCAGGCGATGAAATCGCTGCTGCACGGCAAAACCGGGATCGTCATCGCGCACCGGCTGTCTACGGTGCGCGGCGCGGACCAGATTCTGGTCGTCGACGACGGCAGAATCACGGAACGCGGCCGCCACGCGGAGCTGCTTGCGCAGGGCGGGCTGTACAAAGAACTGCACGACAAACAGTTTGCGGCGCAAGCGCAGGATTGAAGCCGGGATTCGGACCGGGACGCCAATCCTTGGATTCGCAGACACTTCGGCATACCGAAGACGAGAGCGGGGCACGGCGGAATTCCGCCGTACCCCGCTTTTTCAATCCGGTTCGCGTTCCACTTCCCGGACGGCAACGGTATGGACGATCAGCCTTCCGCGCGCAGCGCGCAGCTTCAGCTTCGTCTCGGACGCTTCCTGCAGGTCCGCCATGCAGACCTGCGTTCCGCTACCCCTGCCGACCCGATGCTTTACCGCTCCGCTCCCGTCTTGTTCGATCTCGATTTCCGCGTCTCCTTCCACGGCTTCGCAGACGATCTCCGCGAACATCCCGAGACCGACGGAAGTGAACGTATACACCGCAAATTCTTCTTTTTCGAGCGCGAGACCGAGGAAATCCCAGCCGCAGTCGAACACAAACCGCTTCGGCGGCGGATCGTCGGCCAGCGGCACAATCTCCATGCCGGTACCCGCACGGTATTCGTACAGATTCCCTTCCTGCCGAAGCCCGCTGAACGACAAGCCCCGGCCCGGCTGTTCGTCGAAATCGGTTCCCCGCACCGCACAGCCGGGCCGCCGGAAGACGGAAGCGGAAACCGCCGGATTGTAGCGGCAGTTGGCCGTAACAATCCGTTCCAGATAATCGTCGAAAACTTCATGCATCCGTCCGTATCCCGGATGCGCCCCGCCTTCCAGATAAGCGGTCAGCTCGCTCCAGCCTTCCGGACGCACGATCGAATAAGGCGAATTGTCGCAGTCCATCTTTTTCCACGGCCACAAATTGTATCCGATCCCGAGCGAAACGGCCAGCGGATACATGGCGGCATACCACTCCGGCAGGTTCTCGCCCGTCTCGCCGAGCCACAGCGGCTGATCCAAGCGCTGCGACAGCTTCAGATAAGTTTCGTAGGCTTCCGCGCCCGGCATACAGGCATAACGGTGAAAATGGATGACCATGTTCCCGTCGTACCTTTTGTAGAAAATCGCCGGATCCGTGGCCCAATGGTGCCCTTCGATCGACAGCATATGGCGCTCGTCGATTGCGCGGATCGCCGCAATGGTCTCGTCATAGAATTCCGCCAGCTTCCGCACCAGCGGATATTCGTGCCGATCGGGAACAAGACCCGGACGCAGCGGTTCGTTCAGCAGGTCATATCCCCCGACGATCCAGCGTTCCCGGTACCGCCGGGCCAGTTCTTTCCACAATTCAACCGCTTTGCGGCGGCTGTCCGGATCCGTAAACAGGCGCGGCCGATCGTCGAGGCTGTCGTCGATATTGGCACCCGTCTGACCGCCCGGCGCACCGTGCAGATCGAGAAAAGCATACAGACCGAATTCTTCGCACCAGTCCAGACAGCGATCGATCAGAGCGAATCCTTTTTCGATCCAGACGATGTCCGGCCCTTCTTTCATCAGAACCCGCCAATTGAACGGAATACGGACCGAGTTGTAGCCCTGCTCCGCCATTTGGCGAATATCTTCCCGCGAAATATAACGCTCCCGGAAAGCGGTCCAGAACTTCTCCGCATACGCTTCGCCCGTCAGTTCCCGAATCACCGCTTCGATCCGCCTCGGGCGATCAAAGCGTTCGTGATGCGTACTCCACATGTACCCTTCGCTCAACAGCCAATTGCCGAGCCCCCAGCCGGTAAGAACGATCTCTTCGTTTTCTCCGTTGACGATCCGGTTTCCCTGCGCCCGCAGGAAGCCTTTGACAAGCGAGCGGTCCGTTTTCCCGAACATGGCTTTCCCTCCCGATTCTTCGATACGTAGGCCTGCCCGATTGACAGTCGGACAGGAGTCTCCCAAATTGTAAGCGTTATCCATGCGGGGCGTAAGGACTTTTTTTTCGGATCAACGGACATTATTCCGGGTCTGCGGGCTTCTGCGGCGGTGCGCTGGATTTTCGCAGCGGTTTGCGGGCATAATGGAAAAAGAACGACCCGAACGCGGTCGGTAAGTAGACTTCGGACGGAAATACGAACAGAACGGAGACCTATCATGCTTACGCTGAAAAACTGGACCGAACGCCGCCATCTGATCGTCCACGCCGACGATTTCGGGATGTGCCACTCGACCAACCGTGCGATCATCGACTTGTGGGAGCGCCGCGCGATCACTTCGACCACCCTGATGGTCAATTGTCCGTGGGCGCCCGAAGCGGCCCGGGCCGCCGTACTCGATTCCGCGCTCGATGTGGGCGTACATCTGACCTCGACAAGCGAATGGGAAGCCTACAAGTGGGGACCGGTACTGCAGAGCGCCGAAGCCCGCATCCTGACCGACGAACAGGGACATTTCCCGCCCGATTCCGGTTATATGCCGGATGTGGACCCGGCCGTCGTCCGGGCCGAAATGGTCGCCCAGATTGAAATGGCGCAGCGGCTCGGCATGGATCCGACGCATTTGGACAACCATATGGGCAGCCTGCGCAATGTGCATCATCGGCTGCTGATCGAACTGGGGGCGGAATACGACCTGCCGGTCCGCTTCTCCGAGCATCCCGCTTACGCAAGCGGCGACGAAGCGGAAATCGCGGCGCTCGCAAAAGAACAGGGCGTCCTGCATCCCGATCGGGTCATCGGGCTGCCGTTCACGTACCGCGAAGGCGAAGATTACGATTTTGCCCGAGACCATGTGATCGACCTGCTGCGCGGGCTGGAACCGGGCGTAACCGAGCTGCTGTTTCACCCGTCGCTGGAGACGGAAGAGCTCAAAGCGATCACCGACAGCTGGCCTTACCGCCTGTACGACTACCGCCTGTTCCTCGATCCCGACGTACGGCGCGTTATCGAGGAGGAAAATATCGCTTTGATCGGCTGGCGCGAACTGCGCGAGCTTCAGCGATCCGCGTCCACGGGACGCTGAAACCAGGCTGCCCTGCGTCCGCAAGCCCTAAAAAAAAGCCCGGATCTCCAAGAGAGCCGGGCTTCAACGCGTCGAGAAAGTCTGATTCCGAGCAAAGCGATAAGGCGAGGGAGAAATTCGGCGAAGAAACGATATCATGTCGAAGACACGCTCTTCGGAAGCCCAGGGTTGCGTCCGCAGCTTCAGAAACGGTACAACCCGGTGTCCGGTTCTTCTTTTACCCATACCTGCATAAACCCGGGTTCGCGATTGTCCCAGGCATAATAAGGCACAAAGCGCACAGGAGGCCGCCCCGGAATACGGCTCTCCGCTTCGAGTACGGTCACGCCGCCCAGAAGGTCGGGATCGTGCAGGACCCGGACGGCCCGAACCGGGTCGAGTGCGAAACCGTCATACGCCAGTCCGGGATTGTCCCGTTCTTCCAGCGCGTAGACGATCGGGCCGCGCCGAAGAGCGATGCGGCCGAGGTTGTCTTCCGCTTCCGGGCGCGCGCGCACCACCTCGACCGGCATATCCAGCACCAGCCGGATCTGATCGCCCGGACGCCATATCCGGCGCAGCTCCAGGTATCCGCCTGACGGTACCGCGGCAGTCTCTTCCCCGCGGACGAACAGCCGATAGCTCCGGCACCAGCCCGGAAGACGCAGCCTCAGCGTGAATTCGGACGTTTGGGCCGGGCCGATGCCCAGATCGACCGTTCCGTCCCACGGATAATTCGTGACCTGCGTGACTTCTACCCTGCGTCCTCCGCCGGCCGCAAGATCGGCTTTGCCGCCGATATACTGGTTGATCGTGATCCCGTCACCGCTTTGGGCGTACGCATACTGCCCGATTGCGGGCAGAAAGCGGACCAGATTGGTCGGGCAGCAGGACGTATCGAACCATTCGACCCGATGATGATCGCCCCGGGAAGCCAGCGGATTGACGTAGAAGAACCGGTCGCCCGAGAGCGAGATACCGGACAGCGCCCCGTTGTACAGCTCCGTCTCGACGAGGTCGGCATATTTGCCTTCGCCGAAGAGCAGATTCATGCGATGGTTCCAGAATGCCATGCCGATTGCCGCGCAGGTCTCGCAGTAGGCGCTCTCGTTGGGCAGATCGTAATCGTGCGTGAAGCCTTCGTTATGCCGCGACGGTCCGATCCCGCCCGTTATATACAGATTCCGTTCCGCCGTATGCGCCCATACCCGCTTAAGGGCACCGATGTAGGCGGAATCGCCGGACAGGCGGGCGTGATCCGCCATCGCCGTGTACAGATACATCGCCCGCACGGCATGGCCTGTAACCCGTTCAATCCCGCTTACCGGCACATCGTCCTGGCAGTAAGCCGGTCCCCATTCGGGATTGTCCCAGATTTCGCCTTGGCCGCGGCCTTGGCCCCTCTCCTCCAACAGCCACAGCGCAAGTTCCAGGTAGCGCACCTCGCCCGTGACGCCGTACAGTTTCACCAGGGCCAGCTCGATTTCTTCATGGCCTTCGACCCAATGCTGTTTGCCCGGACCGAACCGTTTATCCATATGATCGGCCAGCCGGCAGGCGCTATCGAGCAGTTTTCGTTTGCCCGTAGCCGCATGGTAGGCGACCGCCGCTTCCAGCAGATGGCCGGCGTTGTACATTTCGTGCTTTTCCATGTCTGTCCATTTGCGGTCCGGCGCATTCAGCGTGTAGTAGGTATTCAGATAACCGTCCGGCTCCTGCGCCGCGCAGATCTCGTCGATCGCCGCGTCCAGCCGGGCTTCCAGTCCGGTATCCCGCTGCAGCATCAGCGTATAGGCGGCGCCTTCGATCACCTTGTACACGTCGGAATCGTCGTAATACATCCCCCGGAATTCCCCGGCCATCCGGCCGGACGCTTTCGTGAAATTGTCGAGGCGCCCCGTCTTCTCGCATTGATCCAGACAGACGGGAAGCGTTATCTTGCGAACCTGCTCCAACCGGGGGCGCCAGAATTTGTCCCAGATCTTTACGCTTGTGAACGGCACGCTGTCCCACCGTTTGATCTTCGTTTCGGTTGTGATCATCTTCCCGCTCCTTTAGCCCTTCAATCCGGTCAGCGTAATGCCTTCCAGAAAGTATTTTTGTCCGATCAGGAACACGACGACGCAAGGCAGCACGACCGCTGCGGACGCCGCCATCAGCAGATCCCACTGGGCCGTATACGTCCCCTGGAACATCTGAAGTCCAAGCGCCAGCGTAAACAAATTCTCGCTTTTGAGATAGATCAGCGGGCCCATGAAATCGTTCCAGGTCGCCAGGAAGCAGAACAGCGACACCACGATAATCGCCGAGCGGCTGAGCGGGAAAATGATCGAGCGGTAGATTTGAAAATAAGACGCCCCGTCCACGAAAGCGGCTTCGTCGAAGTCCCGCGGAATGGTCAGATAGAATTGGCGCAGCAGGAAGATATTGAAGATGCCTCCGCCGAAGTAGGCGGGCACGATCAGCGGGTAAAAGGTATCGTAGAAACCCAGGGCCTGCCAGCCGAGGAAACTCGGAATCAGCGTCACCGCCCCCGGCAGCATCATCGCGGACATCAAGATGGCGAAGACGACATTTCGGCCGGGCCAGTCGATACGCGAGAAGCCGAACGCCGCGATACTGCTGCTGACCACCGTGCCGATAATGACGGAGATCGTGATCGTAAACGTGTTCATGAAATACGTGCCGAAAGGCAGCACGGTGAGCGCCCGGCCGAAGTTTTCCCAGCGCACGGGCCGGGGAATCCATTCCGGCGGCATCGTGAAGATTTGCGACAGATCCATTAAGGAGCTGCGGATCAGCCACAGAAACGGGCCGATAAACAGCACCGTAATCAGCGCCAGCATCAAGTAGGCAAAAGTCAGCGACAGCTTGGACGATCTCATCAGCGACCCTCCCCTTCGTAATAGACCCAGGACTTGGACGTGCGGAACACTAGGAACGTGAAGAACAAGATCACGAGGAACAGCACCCAGGCCAGAGCCGAGGCATATCCCATCTCCGTGTCCCGGAAACCGGTTCTCCACAGGTAGAAGACGTAGAACAAGCTTTTGTTGTTCGGTCCGCCCTGAGTGAGAATATACGCTTCGTTGAAGACCTGGATCGAACCGATCAAGGTCATGATCGCATTGAAAAAGATCGTCGGCGATACGAGCGGAATCGTGATATGGCGCAGCTTGCTGAACCAGCCTCCCCCGTCCACGTCGATCGCTTCGTAATACTGGCGCGGGATGCCCGACAAACCGGCGAGAAAAATGATGACCGTTCCTCCGATTCCCCACAGCGATGTCAGCACGACAGCCGGCACAACGGAATTTTCTCCGTACAGCCACAGACTGCCCGGCAGTCCGACCGCATTCAGCAGCGTATTGATCAGCCCCAGGTCGGGATTGAGCAGCCACATCCAGATCATGGCCGAAGCCACGGCCGGCACGATACTGGGGAGATAGACGACGGTACGGAAAAAGGCTCTGCCTTTTACGTTCATATTCAGCAGCAGCGCAATGAAAAACGACAGAACAATAACGGCCGGAACGCGCAGGACGACGAAGTAAAAGGTCGCCGCAAGAGACGGGTAGAAATAATCGTCCGCCCCCGAGAACATACGGACGTAATTGTCGAATCCGATAAACGAAGTCCGGTCTTTGAACACCGAATAATCCGTGAAACTGAGCACCAGACTCGCGATCATGGGTCCCAGTGTAAAGACAATGAATCCGACGATGGCCGGCGAAGTAAACAGCAGTCCGTAGAACAAGCTTTTTCTCATATTGACCTCCATGTCCGATACGCATGCGGATCAGGATGGCAGCGGCCGAATCCGTACCGGAGCGCTTCCTGTCGAATCTGCAGGACGCCGCGCGAAACCGGAGGAAGGGCCCGCCCTTCCCCGGTCTCCGCTTCTCGGCGCGGGACGTATCTGTTGTGCGTCTCTGCCGGGCAGCCCGGCGTATTAAGCCGCCGAACTTCTAGTCCCGGCGGCCCTGAACCTGCGCCTGGGCTTTCTGGGCGACTCCGTCCAGCGCTTCCTGGGCGCTCTGCTGACCGAGCCAGACTTTGTCGAGCGCCGGCGTGACGACGTCCATGATCTTGTTGAAGTTCTTGACGTAGCCCGTCGGCGTCGGATGGCTGTTTTCCAGCAGCATGTCGATGACGGCTCCCTGGTAACCGGACGGACGTGCCGCCTGGTCTTTGGTCCAGCGGTCGAGCAGCGCCTGGTCGGTATACCAGTCCCGCTCTGCCGGCATCCAGGTGCCCGCCGTCAGCATGTCGATCGACGACTCCGGATCGATCAGCGCCTTCATCAGTTCCCACGATTCTTCCGGATGCTCCGTGGATTTGAACATGGAGAACATGGCGCAGACGACCGTGGTGACCGGCTTTTTCATGACCGGCAGCACACCCACATTAAAGTTGAAATTGGACTTGGCCAGCGAGGAGCTGACCCACTGTCCTTCGATCGCCATGGCAACCTTTTTCGTTTGCAGGGCCACGTGGGTTGCGGGAATATTCTTCGACTGGACCGGCGAAGGCGCGACATGGTGCACGTTGACCAGATCCGCCAGATTCTGCAGCGCTTCCACCGCTTCAGGCTGGTTCAGCGCGAAAGTCTTGCCGTCTTCGGAAATGAAGTCTCCGCCGTTGGAATAGACGAAGTTGCTGTAGCTGGCCCACCAGGACGCCAGATTGACGCCGTACTGTTTGATATTCTTGGGATCGAAATTCGGGTCCGCCGCATTGCGCCCCTGATTGTCCAGCGTCAGCTTCTTGGCGACCTCCACGAATTCGTCCCAGGTCCATGCGTCTTTCGCATCCGACGGCGGCGGCTCTACGCCCGCTTCCTTGAACGCATCTTCGTTGTAGAATAAGCCGAACGTTTCCGGACCGGGCGCGATGCCGATAATATTGCCTTCTTCCAGCGAATAGGTAATATTCGGCACCAGGCTCTCGGCGTTGAGATCCGGATCGTCGGTCAGAAAGTCCTGCAGATTGTAGAACTTGCCCTGCTCGGCCAGCGGATAAGCGATACTGCCCGATTCCATCATCGCTACGTCGGGCACGTCGTTGCCGGCCACCATCGTCGTCAGCTTGGTGTCGTAATCCGCCGCGATATGCTGCAGCTGCACTTTGATATTCGGATGTTCGCTCTCGAATTTCTTGATTGCGATCTTGTAGGGCTCCACTTCGTCGGGCGCCCCCCATGCGGTCAGGCGCAGCGTAATCCGTTCTCCGCCGCCGTCCTTGTCCGATCCGGAATCCGTTTCGCCGAGCTGCGAACCGGAACGCGTGCATCCGGCCAACACCGCTGTCGTCAGAAACAAGACCAGGATTACCCAAGCCGTTTGTCTTTTTACTCCCGCCATCTGTTCGTTCCCCCTCGGTTGGTGTGTGGGTCATAGCTGCAGTCTATGATTGCTTTCAGTATAGGTTCTCTGATAACGCTTACATAACCCGAACTTCATTGGATAGGTGGACTATGATTGGCTCTGATCCGGCAGCCGGATAACGACAAGGGTCCCTTCGCCCGGCGAAGATTCGATCGTCACCGAAGCTTCGGGCCCGTACTGCATCCGGATTCTCGCGATCGTATTGCGGATCCCGACGGAAGCGCCTTCTTCTTCGGCAATGGCTTCAAGCACCGCCGCCTCCATGCCTTTCCCGTTATCTCCGATCCCGTAGATCCGATTCCCTTGTTCGATCCGGCCGGCAATCCGGATCAGACCGCCGGATTCCAGACCTTCGAATCCGTGCAGGATGGCATTTTCCACAAACGGCTGGAAAGTCAGTCTCGGCAGATCGTATCCGAATAACCGGGGATCCAAATCGTATTCGACCGTAAATTTGTCTTCGAAGCGGGCCTGCATAATATAGAAATAACTGTTCATCCATTCGATCTCCTCGTCCAGCGATACCGTTCCCCATTCCCGCCGGGAGGTATAATGCAGCATATTGGACAAGCAGACCAGCATGCGGCTCAATTCGCGCTGGTCGTTTTCGATCGCCATCCAGTTCATGACGTTCAAAGTGTTGTAGAGAAAATGCGGATTCATCTGCCGGTTCAGCGCATGGATTTCCGCTTCCTGTTCTTTGAGCCGGGTCTCGTAAACTTCCGTCACAAGCGAACCGATCCGGTCGTTCATCCGGTTGAAATGCCTCAGCAGCTGTCCCAATTCGTCGCTTGAGGTGACCGGTACGCGCGCGTCGAAATCGCCTTCGCCGACCGAACGCATCGCCGCCGTCAAACGCTGGACGGGCTTGGTGATCTTGCCCGAAATGAAATAGGCCAAAGCCAGTGCGGCGACGGTCATGATGACGGCCAGCAGCAGCGTCGAAGTCCGGATTACGGGGGCGAGTTCGCGAATCAGCGACGATTCCGGCGTGATCACGATCGACAGCCACCCGGTGACTTCCGAACGGTCGAAGCAGACGATGACCCGTTCGCCGCCGAGCGTCATCCGCCGCTTGCCGCTGCCCAGTTCCTGCAGCTCCTTCACCCACGGCTCGGCATAAGTACGCGAAATAAGCGCCGGATTATCTCCCGCCGCTACGCGATTCTGTTCGTCCAGTACCAAATACCGCGAACGGTCGGGCAGACTGCCCGCGAACAGCTCGTTGAGCGCTTCGGACTTGAAGCTGATGACCAGTACGGGCCGTTCGACATCTTCGTCCAGCCGGCGCAGAATGGAATTATACAAATAGGAAAAGTCGAGCACACGGGTCGCCGAGAACAGTTGGCGGAAATCGATATTCTCCCGGGCGTAATCCGGTTGGGCGAACATGCCCGCGAAGTCGTAGGTGGGATACCAGACCAAGCGGCCGCCGGCTTCCTTCGCGGTACGGTACACCTCCGATTTCGTCGGGTCGCCCTGCGGAAGCTGCTGTCCGAAAGTGAAGTACGACGTCCACAGCTGATACGTATATACATCGTCGATCCTCGAAAAATAATTGCGCAGCACATCGGAGACCTGCCGGTCCGCAGCCAGCAGTTCCGAACCGCTGGACGGGTCCAATTCGTTGAACAGTTCGAACAAATCCCTGTCCGTGAACAAAGCCATGCTGTTCTGGTCGATGATTCGCAGCTTGGTATCCATCAGTTCGTTGTTCTTGCGGACGATCTCGTATACGTTATCCTGCGCCTGATCCGTGACGACGCGCAGACTCGCCTGATAGAACAGAGTGCCGAGGACAAGCAGCGGAATGGCCGTCAGCAGGACATAACTGGCCAATAAACGGGAGCGGAACGAACGCGAACGCTTCATTCGGCCGTCACCTGTCGGATCGAGCCGTGCTTATAAGCGGCTGGCGATATCCCGTGTGCTTTCTTGAACACGCGGCAGAAATATTTGGTGTCCGGGTAACCGCAGGCTTCCGCCGTTTCCCGAATCCGGCGTCCCGCGCCCAGCAGCAGCCTGGCCCGCTGCATTCGCGCTTCCGTGAGATGACGGGTGAACGTGCTGCCGGTCTGCTGTTTGATCCAGGTACTGAAATACGAAGGATTGAAAAAAAACCGTTCCGCTGCGCGCTCCAGCGTCAGCTCTTCGTGCAAATGCTCCTCGATCCATTTCAAGCAGTCCGCCGCAAGCGCGTCGGCATCGGCTTCTGCGCTTGCGCAGACTTCCGGGTTCGCCGATGCCGCTTCCGACACAGGCCGTTCATCGTAAAATACCGGCCCGTGCAGACTCCTGCGAATACCGTGGCTGCCCGCTTCCCGGGCCAGACGGAAAGCGTCCGCGCCTTCGGCCTGCAGCGGCGTGCAGAACGGACCGATTCCGTGAAACACCTCGCCGTATATCTCCAAATCGCCCAGCATACGATCCGCGCACCCGCGGATTTCCATACGTTCTTCGGGTGACAAAGGCGCGGAATCGCGAACGATTGTAACCGTTTGCATAACTCCTTCCTGCCAGCTGTCTATGGCAAACGAAGAGGCGTCTCCCAGCTGCGACCAGCCTGTCTCCAATCTTCTCAGGACCTGCTGCGCGTCGAAGTCTTGCCGCCGCTGCGGCTTGATCCCGATCTCCGTGAAGATCACAAGGCCGCTTGCTTGTAGCCGCTCCGTATGTTCCAGCTCCCGCGCTTCGTCCGACGGCAGGCTGCCGTCCAGCCAATCCGCGAACAGACGGCTCCGATACACGGACTGCGCCCGGACCAGGCGCCGCTGCTGTTCGTTCGTTTCGTGCCGCTGACGCTCTTCCAGCTCCAGCTCCTCTTCGATCCGCCGAAGCATCGCTTCGAGTTTGCTCCCGTCCACCGGTTTGAGCAGATAATCGCTTGCTCCGTACCGAAGCGCTTCCTGCGCGTAATCGAACAGATTGTACGCGGATACCATGACGACGCGGGGCTTCGGCCGCTCGCTCTCCAGCCGCTTCAGGAACTGCAGGCCATCCATGTTCGGCATTCGGATGTCCGTCAGCACCAGGTCCGGCCGATCTTCCCGGATTCGCTTCAGCGCCGCTTCGCCGTCTCCGACAGCATCCAATCGATTGCCCGGACTCAGCGACAGGATCAGGTTCATCATTCCCCTGCGATGGCGGGGCTCGTCGTCCACGATCAAAATATTCATTCCGAACCAACCTCCGTCTCCTCTGGATCTGCTGTATAAAGGTGTTGTCGCTGACTATTATACCGTCGAATCTCAAGCGTGCAGAAGGACAGATCTATTGGAAAGGTGGACTTTCTTTAGGTTCCCGACGAGTCTCACGCGAGATCGGGCGCACGAACAGCCGCAGCGTCCACGCGCTGCGGCTGTTCATGATCTATTTTTTGTGAATTCCGTTTAAGAAAACCGTACCAGCTCGTCCACCTTTACCGGCCGGCCCTGCGCCATGGAGAGATTGGCCGCAATGCCGGTAAGGATCGAACGCGCGCCGTCTACATGGTCGGCTGCCCGGCGGAACCGATCTTCGGCCGGTTCGCCGAACAGATCGTTCAGCAGCACCGGATCGCCGCCGCCGTGGCCGCCTTCGCCTTCTTCGAATTCCGCTTTGTACGGCTCGCCGAACATCGGGAAGACGAGAATGTTCGCACCCTTCAGCGCGCCTTCAAGCGCCTTGTCGCCGCCGGCGTTGACATACGATTGTTCGACGACGTTCGCTTCGATCCGCCCCCGGGTTCCGTTAAAAGCGATCCGGTAGCCTTCCCACGGCAGATAGGCATTCAGCGAATACGTCAGCAGCGCCCGATTTTTGTACCGGACCATGACGCTCATCGTGTCTTCGATCGAGATGCCGTCGCCGAATACGCTCTGGTCGCGAATATAGCCGTCTTCGCTTTCGGCGTCGAGGTACATCGCTTTGAGCTGTTCGTTGTCATCCAGCGTCAGCGCAAAAGGATCGCCTTCGGCGTTCGGATGCCCCGTCGCCCGATCATAGAATTTCGTTACGCCGCGGTTCTCCGCATTTTCCCGGCCGTAGAACAGCAGGTCGCCCATCGCGAACACCGTGTCCGGCTGCGAAGCGATCCAGAAATTCACAAGATCGAAATGATGGGTCGACTTGTGCACCAGCAGGCCGCCTCCGTTGCGCTTGTCCCGATGCCATCTGCGGAAATAATCGGCGCCGTGCCGCGTGTTGAGCAGCCATTCGAAATGGATCGACGTTACGTCGCCAATCGTACCGTCTTCGATCAGCTCGCGGATTTTCGTATGATGCGGCGCGTACCGGTAATTGAAGCTCACCTGCACTTTGCGCCCGGTACGCGAGACGGCGTCCAGGATCTCCTGGCATTTCTTCGCGTCGGTCGTCATCGGCTTCTCCGTAATAACGTCGCATCCGAGTTCCAGCGCCCGCACGATATACCGGTGATGCGTGCGGTCGACGCTGGTCACGATCACGCAGTCCGGCTTCTTGTCGGCGATCATGTCTTCGAATCGGTCGCTTGGGTACGTATCCACTTCGGGGCAGGCGTATTTCTCTCGCAGCAGCTTGTTCGCATAGTCCATCCGTACCGGGTTGATATCGCAAAAAGCGAGCAGTTCCGCCGTTTCCCGAAAACGGTTCGCGATCGCTCCATAGAAAAATTCCGCCCGGCCGCCCGTGCCGACCAGGACATACGTTTTTGTGCCCATTTTGTCCCCTCCTCTGATTGCCCTGCCTGCTTGTAAGCGTACCGCAAAAAAAGATCGAATTCTCCGCTTTTTATGTTCAAATGGGCGAAATGCCGCTTTTTATGCACAAAATCCGCTTGCGGCCCTTCCAAAGACACGTCAAAAACCCGTGCTTGGAAAAAGCACGGGTTTTGCGTCCGTCCGATACGACCAATCCGCCCCGGCTCGATTCGACCCGCTGCAATCCCTAATCCGCCAACTCTTCCGCCGGACCGCCGGAAGCATTCGGGGACAGCCGGATCGTGATCGTCTTGTCCAGCGGCGTCATGAGGTTAACGGATACGGCTTTGCAGCCGCTTGGCAGGTTCGCTTCGCGGACCGACTTCGACAAATGCGACAGTTCACCGCCTTCCAGCTCGATCCAGTCTTCGCCGCATTCGTAGCGCAGAATCCCGCCGCTCCACAGCCAGCGATCCGTTCCTGCTTCGAGCAGCTCGCCGGATACGATCTCTCCTTCTCCGCCGAACACGAACGACAGCTGAGTCATGACGTCCTGCGGCTCCTCCGCCGCAATCCGCAGAACCCAGGCGTTTCCTTTTTCCGCGGACCGGGCCTCGACCCCGACGCGGAACGTCTGCTCATGCGTCAGTTCCCGCGCATGGTGCGGCAGCAGATACCACGGACTGATCTTCGTTCCGGCCGAAGCCGGAAGCTGTTCGCGGCGAACCGGTCCGTAGTACCCTTTCTTCTGTTCGCCGGACAGGCGGTAGCCCCCGCCTTCCGCCGGCGCCATCTCCTGCATCGGCACATAACCCGGAGAGAAGTACGAGGAGACCTGCACAGCCAGAAGCCGCGCCGCGCCGTGGCGCAAAGCGAAGAAAGACGGCGTCTCGGTCATCAGCGTCACACTGGTGCCGCCGTCACGGATACGGGCGACCGGCGCTCCGAAGTCCGTATGCAGACGACTGTGGAAGATACGTCCGTAATGCCCCGCCCCTTCCATGTCTTTCAAATAACCGCCGCGCAGGAATTCGCCGTTCAGCACTTTCTCGTAACGCGTGGGTACGGCCGCGGCGGCTTGGCCGGCTTCGGCCCCGAAAGGCCCGCGCAGTTCGGGATCCAGCAGCATTTGCACCAGAACATGAACGGAAGCGGCGCCGGGTCCGTCAAGTACGGCGCCTGCGAGTTCGGCCATACCGGCCAACAGCGGATCGCCGCCCTGCAGCGCCAGCATGGCATACGGCAGGTAATACGGCGACAGATCGTGGAAATGGCCCAGATCCTGCCGTCCCGAATAATCCGTGACAATCTCGCCCGACGGATGGACCAGATAGACCATCATGCGCAGATTGAGACGCACGGGCTCCAGCAGTTCCGGGCGACCGAGCAGACGCGCCGCATAGATCAGCATAATATCGCTGACCGCGCTGTAAATCCCGTTGCTGCGCTCGGTCCATTCGCCGTCCGGCGTAATATCCATGCCTTCGGCCAACCATTCGTCGGCACGGCGGAGCGCTTCTTCGCTGCACAGGAGACGGTGCAGGCAGCCGAGCGCCGCGCACAATACCCAGCGATGGTTCGGCGTGTGACCGCCTCCGGTCACAAGAGCCGGGAGCGTACGCTCAAGGAACAGCTTCATGTTGCCCAGTACCGGACGCAGCGGCTCCCACTGCGCCCGTTCCAGCAGTTCATACAGCTGCGAATAACCCACGACGACAAAAGCCGTATCCGGCGGCGAATGGTAATTCGTCCAGCCCGGCGAGATCGAACCGTCGCCGTGCTGGGCGCGCAGCACGAACTCCGAAGCCAGCCGCAGCCGTTCCAATAACGATTCGTCGCGGTAATGCACCGAATCCGGATTCACCAGCGCGCTTCCCCAGTTGCACATATCCGTCGGCGTTCCCGACGTATGATTGACCCAGGCGATCCCCGTCGACGGATCTACGGTGCCGCCGTAATACCGGCTTTCCGGTTCCAATACCTGCCTCAGCAGGCCGCTTTCTACCGCTTCGTCGTTTTTTTGTACCAGCCGTTCGTAAAGGATAAGCTCGTCCTCCCCTGTATTTCCGCCTCATATCGATTCTCTTAAAGTCTTGCTGCATCGTGCCCCGCTTTCGACGCCCGCTCCGCCAGCTTATCCGTCAGCATCCGGTGACCGGCTTCGATTTCATCGGGCAGGCAGGCCGCTTTCAATTCGTACACTTTGGTCCCGGCGCGTTCGATCACGGGCAGATAGGCATCATAGAACCGCGGGTCGCCGCTGTGTACGTACGGACACCAGTGATCGGACAATCCGATCGTTTCGTGAATATGGACACCGACGATATGATCCATCAGCCCGTCCATCTCTCCCACGCTGTCGTACAGGCCAAGCCGGTCCATCATGATCGCATGTCCCGTATCGTACCAGATGCCGACCGGCGCTCCCCGGAGCGCTTCGATGACCGTCTTCGCTTCCGCGAGCGTCGGCATCTGGTTCGGACGCGATCGCGTCTCGATCCCAAAGCGGACGTTCAGCCCCTTGGAAGCGGCCAGATTGCACGCTTCGTCGAGGCTTGCGATAATCCGCTGCAGATAAACGTCCGCCTCGCTTTGCCGGCGTTCGATAAACTCGGCCCAGGCGGCGCGGTACGCTTCCGATTCCCGGCCTTCGCTGTGATACAGCTTCTCCAGATGCTTGACGACGGCATGGTCGATCGGCACTTCGCCGGGATGGACCACAACGGCTTCCCCGCCGTAACGGTGCGCGTAATCCGCCGATTCGACGAGCAGCGAGACCGCTTTGCGCCGGCGAGCTTCGTCTGCGAATCCGAGCAGCAACGAATCGGTGCCGTAATCGGGGTCGGGCATGTGCGGGAACGTATTGTGCACGCTGGACACGCCGATCTCCCCGCGTTCGATCATCGGCTCGATCTCCTTGAGCATCTCCCGCGTTACATTGTAATTCAGCTCTACCCGGCGAAAACCGAGCGCGGCGATCTCTTCGATCATCGCACGTCCGCCGGGCTGCCGGCGGATATTCCAACAAGTCGAAAACGAATACGAACCTTTGTCGCTTGCTTGGGTATCGTCCGTGAGACTGTCGTTCATGCGGCATTCCTCCTTACGCATTTCCCGTTTAGTCGCAGGATCAGCCTTTGACCGCTCCGAGCATGACGCCGCTGACGAAGTACTTTTGCAGCCACGGATACACGCACAGAATCGGCACGGTAGCGAAGACGACGGTGGCCGCTTTCAGTGCTTCCGGTGTCAGCGCAGTACGGTTCGCGCCTTCCATCTGCGTCAGTTCGGTCACCATGTTGTTTTGTACCATCTGGAACAGCTTGAGCTGCAGCGGATAAATCTGCGGGTCGGTGATGTACATGAGCGCATCCTGGAATCCGTTCCAGCGGCCGACCGCATAGAACAAAGCGAGCGTCGCCATGACCGGCAGCGACAGGGGCAGCACGATTTTCATCAGCGTATGCAGATACGAACTGCCGTCGATCTCCGCGGACTCTTCCAGGCTCGGCGGGATGTTTTTGAAGAACGTAATCAGGATAATGAGGTTAAACGGACTGACCAATCCCGGCAAAATGAGTGCCCAGACGGAATTCAGCATGTGCAGATCCCGGATCAGCAGGTACTCGGGAATGATCCCGCCGCTGAAGAACATCGTAATGACAATCAGATACATGAAGAATTTGCGGCCTTTCAGCTTGCCTTTGGTCAGCGGGTACGCCGCGGCGATCGTGAACAGCATACACAGCAGAGTCGTTGCGAGCGTCAGCAGAATCGTAAAGCCGAGCGATGTCAGCATGGAATGATCGGAAAAGACCTGCGTGTAAGCGCCCCAGTTCAATTCGACGGGAAGCAGCGTAACCTCGCCCGAGGTAATCGCCCGGTTGGAGCTGAGCGAGACCGCGATCATATGCACGAAAGGCAGCAGACAGAAGAGGACAAACAGGGATACGAACGTGATATTGACGATATCGAAAATCCGGTTCGAGGTGCGTGAACTCATCTCGGAGACTCTCCTTTCCCTGGTTCGGAAGTGGGTTTAGCCGCTTAAGGAGCGGATGTTGCATAGGTAAACGACTTCGCAGGCAAGATTACATGATACCGTCTCCGGTGACCTTTTTCGAAATATAATTGGAACCCAGGATGAACACGAGACCCACAACGGCCTGGAACAGCCCGACGACGGTAGCCAGCGTGTATTGACCCGATTCCAGGCCGATTCGGTAGACGAACGTACTCAGCACGTCCGAATATTCGCGCACGGCCGTGTTGCCGATGATGTACGGGCGGTCGAAGCCGATACTGACCATTTTGCCAAGGTTCAGGATCAGAAGCGTAATGATCGTCGGTTTGATGCTTGGCAGCGTGATATGCCAAATTTTCTTCATCCGCGAAGCCCCGTCGACGTCCGCGGCTTCGAACAGCTCCTTGTTGACGCCGGTCAGCGCAGCCAGATAGAGAATCGTGCCCCAACCCGCGCTCTGCCAGACTCCCGTGAACAGATACGTGATCAGCCACGAATTTTTGTCCGTCAGGAAAGGAAGCGGATCCATGCCGAGTCCCTGAAGTATCGCGTTCACCATACCCGACTGGGTGCCGAACAGCTGATACACGATCCCGCCGATAATGACCCACGAGATAAAGTGCGGGATATACAGGAGGGTCTGCGAGATTTTTTTGAACCAGGCGTTCCGGATCTCGTACAGCATGATCGCCAGAATGATCGGCGCCGGGAACGAGACGAGCAGATCAAGAAAATTGAGCATAAACGTATTGCGCAGTGTGATATAGAAATCGTTCATGGCGAAGACTTCGCGGAACGCTTCCAGACCGATCCATTCGCTTCCGTTGATCCCCTGGAACAAGTTGAAGTCTTTGAAGGCGATCTGTACGCCGTACATCGGACCGTAGCGGAAGATCAGAAAGTAGACCAGCGGCAGCGAGAGAAGCGCATAAAGCTGCCAGTAGCGTTTGATGTAAGACTTTCTTTTGCCGAAATCTCCCGATTTACTCGCATGGGTTGCTTTGGTTAAAGTCAAGTCGGTCTCCTCCTCGCGGACAGATCGGGTTTCGGCGTCCCCTTTTGGCGAACGCCGAATCCTGTCTGCAAAATGAAACCGGGGCTAAGCCGTACGCCGTTCACGCCGTTCGTCCCGGTCTGTTGCTGCGGCTGCTTATTTCTTTTCCTGCAGAGCCTGTTCCAGTTCTTCTTTGAGCGCGGTACCGCCGATGTTCATGTAATCTTTCATTTCGCGTTCGTAGACGGCTTCGAATTGGTCCGGTTTCGCCATCGCGGACTGCACAATCACGATTTTGAGCTTGTCGTTCAGCGCCGTGCCGTATTTCGATTCCGCTTCGATCGGACGATCGAAGACGATCGGACCGACCGTATCGGTATTCGCGATATCAATCGATTCTCTCATCAGTTTCTGGTTGTTTTTCGGGAAGCCGGCGATCCATGCTTTTTCGTTCATTTCCTGATCGCCGATCACTTTGCCGTTGGCCATGATCGCCATATCGCCGCCGTTGTAGACGCGGTCTTTCGTTTCCTGCGGCGCGTCTTCCTTGATGACCGGAATGCCGTCGACCAGATCGTAGTTCTCGCCTTCCACACCTGTCGACATTGTGAGCAGGTTATTGTCGGAAGTCATCCAATCCAGGTACTTGATCGCTTCGACGGAACGCTTGCTGCTTTTCGGAATCATGATATACATCCCGTTCGGACCGTAACGCGATTTAATATGCTTGCCGTCCGCGTTGGGATTCGTGTAAGCATCAAGTGCCGCGATTTTGCTGTCCGGGACGTTTTTGGTCAGGTTGTCGAGCCCGCCGTCCGCGTACAGGATTTGCCCCACGTCTTCCGACATGTAGCCAATATTGCCGTTTTGGAAATCTTTATACAGCTGTTCTTTTTCCTCATCGAGACTGAAGTCGGGACTGATGAGTCCTTCGTTGTACAGTTTGTTCAGGAACTGCATCGATTCTTTGAAGCCTTCATGCAGCGGCAGCTCATAGCGCTGGCTGTAAGTCAGGTCCCCTTCGACCGGTTTAATGAAGGAATAGATCAGCGTTTCATATTGGGCCGGTGCAAGCGCCATGCCCATCGGGATATTTTTGGCACCGAGTCCGGCCGGATCTTTTTCTTTAAACGCTTTCAAGGTTTCGTACAGCTCATCCGTTGTCGTCGGAGCTTTCATGCCGACTTTGTCCAGCCAATCCTGGCGGATATAGGAGTTGTAACGGGCCGTGATCGCTCGTTTACCCGGAATCGCGAACTGCTTGCCTTCCAGCTGGCCGAATTTCAATGTCTCGTCGCCCAGGTATTTTTGCAGGTTCGGACCGTGTTCTTTGATCAGTTCGCCCACATCGGTCAAGCCGCCCTGCTGTGCGTACCGATAGAAGACACTGGAATCGTAGACGAACACGATATCCGGAACGTCGCTCGCGCTTGCCATCAGCACGTTCAATTTAGTCGTTTCTTCCGAACGCTGGACCGGTACGAATTCGACATCGATATTGTTTTTGTCGCCGAATTCTTTTTGCACGTACTGCGTTAACCAGTTATTCGTGATCGTGTACGGAGACGGGCTGTTGCCGCGGTCGAACACTTCCACTTTCAATGTGACGCGTTCGCCGTTCGCACCCGCTGCCGCCCCTTCTTTGGTAGAAGCTTCTCCGCCTCCGCAGCCCGACAACAGCCCAACCCCCATTACGGTGGCGATTGCGGCTCCCATTGCTTTTTTAATGACCCCTCTGCGCGTTTTGCCTGTCATTTTCCCATCTCCTTTTTCTGTGGTGTGACGGTACTGCATCATCTTCAGACCCCTGCAGCAGTTCAGACAATTTTGATGTTCCGGCTATAGAAACAAGCGCTTGGCTTGAGTCCGGCTTCTGCGCTTTCCCTGTAGAAGAAACCGCTGCAGCCTGTTTCGGAAGTGCCCTCAGTATTCCACACTGCGGCTCGGACTGGCAATAAACCTCTTTCGGATTTGAAAAAGAAGCCCAAAATCGCCTTTCGGTTTATCCAACCGTCTTTTTTCGTCAACCTGACCTTTTTCGCGGGAAAAAGGCTTAAGTAATCGCTTACAAAACACAAAAAAACCCGGTTTATAAACTATTTTCGTGCAACTGCCGAGATTCGTGCGGCGGGTTTGGAGCTTCTTTCCTGTTTAAAGGGAAGCTAACCTACAGCAAAAAGCCGCATTCGCCAACCTGTTTCCCGAAACGGGAAAACCGGTGCGAATGCGGCTGCCTGACTTCAATTCTCGAGCGGAGGCAAACTTCGTTTCTGCCGGCGATAGTCGCCCGGCGTGATTCCCGAAATACGCTTGAAGACCCGGCCGAAAGTAATCGCGTTGGCATAGCCGACTTTGAGCGCAATATCCTGAAGCGGACATTCCGATTCCAGCAGCAGCCTCTCGGCTTCCTTCATTCGAAGCTCGGTCAGAAAGTCTACGAACTTCATACCGAATTCCGTCTTGAACAAGTAGCTCGCATATTTGCCGGATACCTGAAACCGGTCGCTCAAATGCTTAAGGGACAGATCCGGATTGGCAAAATGTTCTTCGATATACGCCTTCATCTCGCTGACCATTGCCCGGTAGCTTTTAGTTTCGCTGGCCGATATATAGAGGCGGAACAGATCCGTCAAATAATCCGACAGCATGGCGCCGACTTCATCCAGCGTATCGGCTTCGAGCAGACGGCTTTCGAATGCGGCGGTCTGTTCTTCGGACAATGCCTGCTGAAGCGAGTCGGACATCACGGCCACTTCACGGCGCAGCATCTGCAGCAGTGCCCGAATAAGCGAACGGATATCTTCGTCCTGGACAAAATCCTGTTCGAATTCTTCGATCAGCAGCTCCAATTGGCTTCGCCACTGTCCGTTCGACATCCGGAACTGCTTAACCAGCTCCGCAATCGTTTGCAGATACTTATAGGTCTCCAGCAGCCTCGGCGACGAATCTTCGGTGCCGGCCAGCACGATATCCCCGCCGAGCAGCAGTTTGTGCCGCATGACGGATTCGGCCGCTTCATAAGATATGCGGATATGTTCCGGACCGTCTACCACCGGTCCGATTCCGCAGCAGAGTGACAGCCTCAGATGGCTCGCCACCCAGGCCCGATAACTCTCGGCCAGTCGGCGGAGCGCTTCGGTCGTCTCGCCGTCTTCGGATTCGGCCAGGAAGACCACTGCCAGCCGGTCTCCGCCGACCCACTCGGCCCAGGCCTGCAGCCCCGACCCTCTTGCCAATTCCTGAAAAACGTTCATCAGTGCAAACTTGAGCGCGTTCTGGTCTCCCCGCGTGTAGCGGCCCTGAAAGACGCTTTCGTATTTCTCGATCTCATGCACGACGACGGCAAACCGGGATGCAGCCGAAGCGCCTTCAAGAGGCGACAGCGTCTGCAGGCGTTCGACCGTCTGCTCGGCGCGCTCGCTTCGCAGCAGTTCGCTGAACAATCGGCTGCGCTGCAGCCGTTCGTTCTCCCGGCTCTTCTGTTCGTAATCCTGCGTATGGTGAATCAGACTCTCGAGTACCCCGTCGATCATCTTCAGCTCATCCGTTTGGGTCCCGCCCTGATCCATCGTCCGGATCTGATGCGCTTCGATCCGGTTCATAATGACTTGGACCGGTTTGTAATTGCGGCGGGTGATATAAACCAGGTACACGATCGCGCACAGCACGGTGCCCAATGCAATCGCAACCCACAGATACGAGATGACCGATACCCATCCGAACAGACCTCCCGCTTTGATTCCGCTGGAAAAGGTCCATCCCAAACGGTTAAGCTTCAACTCGTTCAGTTTCTTGCCTTCTCCCGGCGGTTCGGAGTGGGCCTGGTAGATTTTCTCTCCGTTTGGGCCCGCAATATCAAGGAACGAAAGCTGTTCGTTGACCCGATTGTCGACCAGCCGTTCGATGGCACTCATCTTGACATTGATCACGAGTGTCCCTTCGGTACCGAACGGCAGCGGCATACTCTTGTTGATCGTAAGGACACGGACAGGCATCCCGACGGCAAGATCGGAGGAATATTCCCGCAGGGGCTGCCAGCCCGCCGCCAGCTTGTTCGCATCGATCCGCTTAAGCCAATCCGCGTCGGCGAACCCTTCCGTTCCGGTCAGCCCGCTCTGGGTCAGCACAAATTGATTCCTGCGGTCGTACAGATACACAGATTCGATATATGGCGAAGCGTCGGTCATGTTCCGCAGGCTGCGGGCGATCGTATACGCATTCGTCTTGTCTTCGGCTGCGGAGCCGTTGAAATAAGATTTGTAGGCCGGTTCGGACTCCACTTCCTCCAGTACCGACATTTCGGCTTCGCGCACGGCCCGGTCCACATCGTCCACCAGATAACGGGAGGCCGCCCGGTCCGCTTTTTGCGTCTCCTGCCTGGAGATGTCATTGACGAAAACAAACGAAGTGAAGATCAGAATCGTAACAGTCAGCAAAAAAATCGGAAAATAGGACAGCAGCAGCCGGCGGTACCAGGTTCGGGACATTGGGTGACTTCCTCCTCGCTTTACGGCGTGCGGATCCTGTTAGAGCCCTGCTCGGTTTGTTTATACGCGGTACAAAGCCTCGCCAAGCAGCACGATGGCAAGCGCTTGTCCGTAAGCCATGGGAGCGGTCACGATCGCCGCATAATCTTCGCGCAGCCGCCCGATCGGCGTGCCTGCCGAGACGCCTTCAACCTTACCGTCCGTGCCGATCCGTTCGAGTACGGCAGCGACGGTCCGCATCGCGGGCTTCGCGTACTCTTCCGGCAGGAGCCCGCGGCGTACGCCGAACAGAATCCCCGCGGCGATCGCGGCAGAACCCGAAGTTTCGGTATAGCTGCCCGGTTCGTCCAGCAGGGTATGCCAGAGTCCGCTCTCGTGCTGCAGACCAAGCAGGGCTTCGCTTTGGGAACGGAAAGTCTGGGTCAGATACAGCAGCACGCCTTCGCTCAAATAAGGGCGCATCAGATCGATATATTCGGGCAGTCCAAGCGTAAACCAGCCGTTGCCCCGGCACCAGAACGCTTCGCTGAAATTATGCCTGCCGGTAAAATGCCAGCCGTGGAAGAACAATCCCGTTTTGCGGTCGTACAAATATTTGATATGTAGCAGAAGTTGATGCAGCGAGGTCTGCCGCCAATCTTCGCGGTCGTATTTGACGCCCATCTTCGCGGTGAACAAAATAGCCATAAACAGCGTATCGATCCAGATCTCGTTCTCGTTCAGCGTCAGTTCGGCCGATGTGCGGCCGGTTGTCACGTGCTGGTAGCCGCCTTCTTCGGTACGGGGCAGACCGTTAATCAACCACTCCGTCCATTCCAGGCTCAGCGCCTCCGCCTCGTCCAGATCCATCAGCGACAGCAGAGGCGCCGTCGTGTTGATATTCCGGCTCGGCATCCCCTGCTCGAACCGGGCTTGCATCCAGGGCCGGGCATAGTCGCCGAAACGCCCGTCTTCGAAGTACCCGCCGATCTTCGCCAGACCGTACAGGCCTACTCCCTGCGGCCAGTCCCACTCGTCCATTCCGAAATCCCGGGCAAAATAACCTCTGCGTTCCGCTTCGCCGTCGAGAGCCTGAAGTTCGCTTTCATTATCGGGACGCTGCAGGTTCATCAGACGATCCGTCACCAGGTCGAGCGCTTCGACCAGTGCGCTTTTTGTTACGCTCCCAGAAGCCTGGCTGTCCACCTCTGTTTCCCCTCCCGATTTTGTATCGATCGCCCCTTTGTTGTTCATGCTCCGCCTCCGTTCGTCTGTTTGCCCAAGTGCTCAGAAATCCCGTCCGGAAGTCTCTTCGGCCGAATCTCTTCAATTAAGCGCTTCCTTTTTAACTTATCGCTTATTATAGGGGAGTCGAAGCCTGTTTTCAATCGAATTTGAAAAGGTGCGGATGAACGGCCGGGGATATTCGGTACAAATCCAAACGAAAAAAAAGCAGCGAATCTCTTCTCTGGAGAAGAGATTCGCTGCTTGGGTCCATCGGATGCCGAGAACCGGACTCGAACCGGTACGGGACTACTCCCGGCAGATTTTAAGTCTGCTGTGTCTGCCATTCCACCACCCCGGCTTAATAAGGAAAGTTTGCCGACTCAAAAGATCATAGCATGCCATTCTTTCCTCTGTCAATCCCAAGTATAGGAGCGGCAAAAAGGGAATCGATTCGGCTTTTCCGGCCGCGCAAAAGCCGCGTTCCTGTCGGAACGCGGCCTCGGCTGCAAGCTGTGGAGCAGAATCAGATCTTGAAGCGGCTGACATTGGCATGCAGCTGCTCCGCCGTCTCGGACAGCGCCGAGGAAGAAGATGCGATTTCTTCCATCGAAGCCAGCTGCTGCTGCGTTGCCGCCGACACTTCCGTCATCCCCGACGAAGCTTCTCCCGCGATCGTCGAGCTCTGCTGGACATAATGCAGAATCTCGGTTGTGCTGGCGGACATTTGCTCCGCTCCCGCCGACACCTCTTCGATATCGCCGGCAACTTTGCCGACGGCTTCCAGAATGTTCTCAAAAGCATCGCCGGCCGCGGACACCATTTCGATGCCTTTATAAACTTCCCGATCGTTGGCTTCGGCCGCTTCGATCGCACTGCTCGTATCGGATTGGATCAGCGAGACGAGTTCGGTAATCCGCTTCGCCGATTCCGAAGACTGTTCGGCAAGCTTGCGTACTTCGTCGGCGACCACCGCGAATCCCCGACCGGCTTCGCCCGCGCGCGCCGCTTCGATCGCGGCGTTCAGCGCCAGCAGATTGGTCTGCGACGAAATAGCCGTGATATCGTTAGTAATCATCCCGATTTCTTCCGAACGGGTGCCCAGCTCTTTGACTACGCTGCTCATGGAGGCGACGGAGTCGCGAATCGAATCCATTTGGCCGATGGCTTGACGGATCGCTTCGTTGCCGCTTTCCGATTTATGGGCGGCTTCGGCTGCCGAGGAAGATACGGTCTGTGCCCGCGTTGCGATCTGATTGGCCCCGATCGACATTTCCTGCATGGCCTGCGAAGAAGTTTCCGCAATATCCACCTGGCGAACCGTGCCGGCTGCCGTTTCCTGAACGGTAGCCGCGATTTGTTCCGAAGCGAGTTTGTTTTGTTCGGCGCTTGCCGTAAGTTCTTCCGAGGATGCGGCCACAAGTTCCGAAGATGCGGCTACCGACTCGATCAATTCGCGCAAACTCAGCGTCATGACGTTAAAGGAAGAAGCCAGTGCGCCGATCTCGTCGCGTCCGCGAACTTGAATCTCTTCGCCGGTCAGATCGCCGGCCGCAATACGCTCGGCCGCTTTTTGAACGCGTTTCAGAGGCGTTGCGATCATCCGGCCGAGCAGCAGCGCAACCAGCACAGCGAGAATGATGGCGATGGTACCGAGCACGATAACGATCAGGGTAGCCGCTTCCGACTTGTCGACCGCTTCCGACGTTTTGCCGCCTGCCTGCCGGTTATCCAGTTCGATCAATTTCATGATGGTGTTGTTGGCCGTTTCCCAACGTCCATACACTTCGCGGTGAATCTTGCGCGAATTCTCCACCTGATTGTTCTGCGCAGCCTGAATCAGCGGCGGCAGCGCCGCGACAAACGCATCATATTCAGTCGAGAACTGATCGTACAGCCGCTGCTCTTCATCGCTGCGGATCAGGGTCTGATACTCGGTTCTTCCCTGTTCAATCTTCTCCAGCAGGGCCGTATAATCTTCCAAGATCGAGACGAAATTGCTTGAACGGTTTTCAACGATCAGATTCAGGACCAGCCGTTCGATATCGGAAATATCGCCGTTTAACGTTCCGAGCAGCGTGACGCTCGGCATCCATTTCGTGTTGACTTCCTTGGCCTGCTGGCCCATTCCGTTGAGATTGCTCAGCGAAACGAGACTGACGATGACGAGCAGGACAATCACACCCATAAATCCGCTCAGCAGTTTGATTTGAATCGAATTCTTCATGCTGTTTTTCCTCTCCTGTCTGTACTGGTTTCTCCTAAAGACGAGCCTGCCAAAATGTCCGTTCCCGGCAGGCTGCAAACTCTATTTATTTATCGACAAAAATCCCCGGGAATTTAGAGAACGGCTCAGAATTTCCCGTTTGTCTTCTTTAGAAGCGTTCTGCCCCGTCATTTTCTTTTGTGAATTTTTCACCTTTTTGTTTATTAATGCATCGAACAAAGATTTGGAATTATTTATACAAAAAAAGGTTGGCAGCGCGTTTACACTGTGCTAATATAACCTCAACAGAAAGGAGGTGCGTTCACATCTATAATGGCATGCTGAGCGTATCCCTTACCCGAGCCGGTGCAGCTCTTTAACGAGAGATTGCCCGGTGGCGCGGGATACGGAAGCCAAGCAAGCAAATAGCGCCGCGGGTAGAGAGGCCGTCCATATGGACGGCCTTTTTTTGAGGTCAAAAAAAGAAGCTTCCCCAAGGAAACTTCCTCTTAATGCAGCGCATCCCATTCCACGTGCCGGTTCGGCAGCCATCCTTCTTCGCCGTTCATCCGGCGGCATCTCAGCCAACCGTTCTCCGCTTCCAGCACGGTCAGACGTTCCCCGGGTTCGACGGTTAATTCGTGCGCGCTGTATGCGGCAAGTCCGATTGCCCGTTTCCCGGACTCGTCCCGGATCAGACGATTAACCGGCACCCAGCCCGACCGGCCGTACGGATGATGGCAGCGGATCCAGCCGGGGTTTTCTTCGTCTTCTTCTTCCGTTAGGATACATTCCCCTTTTTGAAGTTCGATCGGTTCCGGATACGCCGTCTTATAAGCACGGATCACGGTCACTTTCTGAATCGCTATCGTGTCCGTTCTCGTTTCCTTGTTCATTCTCCGATTCGCTCCTTATGTATGAACCGTCCGTTCGACCGGACGATTTCGATTGCCGACTAATCCGCAGCCCAAGCACTAGGGTCTGGCCGCATAAACGGCTCTTCGTGTATTCTTGGGCATTTCCCGCCGCCGGAACGGCGACGGACGGCAAGCCAGAATCCGGTCTTTGCGGAACGTTCGCCGTTCGCCGCTTGCCAGACAGGTCGAATATACCAGCTCGCCGCGAATCCCGTGCACTTCGATTCTCCGCTGCGACAGATTGCCGTCTTTGTCCATATAGACGATCTCCACTACTTCTCCGATATACTTGGCCGGCATTCTCGTTCCCTCCATTCCGAACGTTTGTTCGATATGTTTATTATATACGAACGCACGTTCTTTTTCAAGCCGGCGAGTCCCTATTTTGTCTATAAAAAAGGACCGCCGAATGATATCGGCAGCCCTTCGCGATGAATCTTCGAATCCTTTGTCCGGCTTTTGCGCCGGCTGTTCCGGGGTGGTTCCTCCGCTCATTTATGCAGATGGAAAGGAACCGTCGTTACGATCACATCTTTGTAATTGAGCAGATAAGCCCGCATCATAAGACTGGTCTGATTATGCAGTACCGCTTCCCACCAGTGTTTGGTAATAAACTGCGGAATCAGTACCGTAATATTGTCGTGTTCGCCTTTTTTCCACTCTACCGTCTCGATAAACTTGCGCAGCGGGCGCATGATACTGCGGTAGCGGGATTTGAGCACGATCAGCCGGATCCCCGGATCCCACTCGGCCCACTTGTCTTCCATCTTGCGGATCGACTCGTCGTCGAATCCGATATAGACGGCTACGACGCTGTCGGACAGCGTTTTGGCGTAGCTGACCGTGTTGCGTACCACCTGCGTGATTCCGGATACGGGGATAATGACCGTGTTGCCTTTGACACACGGCTTGTCCACCGCCAAATCGATCCGCAGCTGGTCTGCGGTATTCTCATAATGGCGATAGATTTTGGCAAACAGATAAACAACGAACGGCAGGAAGACGAAAATAATCCAGACCTGCGAGAATTTCGTGAATACGAAAATCAGCGTAATCGACAGCGTCGTCAGCATACCGATTGTGTTCACGACCAGCTTCCCCTGCCAGCCTTTCGGTTTGTGCTTGATCCAGCGGATCATCATCCCCAGCTGCGACAGCGTGAACGGAATAAATACGCCGACCGCGTACAGAGGAATCAGACTGTCCGTATTGCCTTTGAACGCGACAACCAGAACGGCCGACATGACGCTCAGGAAAATGATGCCGTTCGAGAAGCCCAGGCGGTCGCCGCGTACCATGAACATATGCGGCAGGTATTTGTCTTTGGCCAGCATGAAGGCCAGCAGCGGAAAAGCCGAATACGCCGTATTGGCCGCCAGGAACAGAATCAGCGCCGTTACGCCCTGAATCACGAAATACATCCAGCCCCGCCCGAACGTCGCTTCCGCGATCTGGGAGATGACCGTTGCTTTCTCGTCGGGACGAATTCCATACCAGTAGGCCAGCAGCGTAATCCCGGTGAACATCGCGCCAAGGATCAATCCCATCATGACAAGCGTCGCCGCCGCATTTTTGGGAGCCGGGTCCCGGAAATTCGGAATGGCGTTCGAGACGGCTTCGACGCCGGTCAACGCCGAACAGCCGGAACTGAACGCTTTGAGCAGCAGGAACAAACTGACGTTCGAGATCGTCGCTTCCATCTGCGGTGCGGCAGCCGGTGCCCCGCCCGTCAAATAATTAATCGTGCCGATAATGATCAGCAGGAAAATCGAGACGACAAAAGCATAGATCGGAATCGCAAGCACCGATGCGGATTCCGTCACGCCGCGCAGGTTCATCAGCGTCAGGAACACGATCATGGCCAGCGCGATCAGTACGCGGTCTTCATGCAGAATCGGAAAAGCCGAGGTAATGGCGTCCGTGCCCGCCGAGGAGCTGACCGCCACCGTCAGGATGTAATCGACAAGCAGCGAGCCGCCGGCGATCAAACTCGAGAATTTGCCGATATTGTCTTTCGCGACGATGTAGGCGCCGCCTCCGGTGGGATAGGCAAAGATCGTCTGGCGGTAAGATACGATCAGAATCGCAAGCAGCGCCAGTACGGCCAGGGCGATCGGCAGCGAATACCACAATGCGGCAGCCCCTGCCAGCATAAGGACCAGCAGAATTTGTTCCGTTCCGTACGCAACGGACGACAAGGCATCCGACGAGAGGATCGCCAGGGCTTTGAGTTTGCCGAGCTTTTCGCCTTCCAGTTCGTTCGATTTCATGGGTCTGCCGATCAGAAATCTTTTGATTTTGCCTGTCATGGTCGGTTAACTTCCTTTTTGTTTAATGTCGTGGGTGAATATCAAATTTCGGAAAACGCATGCTCTCGCACGTCTTTCGAAGCTACCGCTTTACTTTAAGGATTTCGGCGATAATTAGCAATGTCAGATTGAGGCTGTTTTCATTCGTTTTCGTTCTTTTTTTCACATTTTCATGATTGGGCGCGATCATTGCGAAGCGCAGCGCGTTCAATCTCTGCCGTATGCCGGAAATGCTTGCTTTGTGAACGGGATCCAGCCCGATTTTACAAAGTGATTCATTCGAATCGGGAACGTGTATGCTTTTAAGAGGAAACAGAATCGATTGAAGACGAAAGGATGAACAAAATGACCAGAGACCAAGAGGCCGAACGTATCGACGAAGGACCGGGTCCCGACGGGATTCCCGAAGCCGATCAACGCTATGAAGATACCGATCCGGGTTCGTTCGACAAGATTACCGAAGACAATTTGACGGGCGAACGCAGCATCATTGACGACCCGGAAGACTCCGAAGAACTCGATAAATAAACCGCTCCGCATTTTGTGTGCGCGAAGAAGCCTTTTTTCCGGTATAATGAAGCTCCGACTACCGGTTAAGGAGGCTTCTTGGCGTGAGCAAAAAATCCCCTCGCAAAAAACAGGGCCGAGCCCCGTCGCTCATCACGATCGTCATTGCGGTGCTGCTGGCGCTGTTTGCCCCGCAGCTGTACAAGTGGGCCGCCCCCATGCTCGATCTGGATCCCGGCCTGGGGACTTCCGATACCCGGACAGGCCAGGTCGTTACGGTCGAATTCCCCGTGGAACGCTACCCGAAGACGGCTGCGCATATTCAGAAAGCCATCGCCAAAGGGGAATCCGCCGTCTGCACGATTGACCGGGGCGGCGCGGAGGAGAACCGCGACGACTCGCTGCGCGGAATTCCGACCAAAAAAGGCTTTGACCGCGACGAATGGCCGATGGCCATGTGCGAGGAAGGCGGCACGGGAGCGGACATTCAATATGTCGTTCCCGCCGACAATCGCGGCGCAGGTTCCTGGGTGGGCAATGCGCTGGAGGAGTATCCGGACGGCACGCGGGTTGAATTCGTATTCCAATAGAAGAAACGACGGGAGGGAAGCCGCAATGAACCAGGCAAAGAAATCATTTTACCGAAAATTCGCCGTCCTTTTTCTTTGCGTGCTGTTCATGCTGCTTCCCGAAATCCGTCTGCCCGGTGCGGCCGGCGAATCGGCCGGAGCGGAACTTCGCCATCTGTCCTACCATCAACAGCATCATTATGCAGCGCCTTCTTCCCCCTACCTGATTCCGGTTCCCGACACGCCAGGCCTGCCTCTTTTTCCGGGGCTTTTGGCCGCGTGTCCGATCATCGTGCTTCGCAATCCCTATACGGACTCCCCCATTCCGATTCTGTACAAACATCGGATGCTGAGGCCGCTCAAGTTCCGGTGTTCTTTCGTGTCTTTTTTCCGGGTTCGGATACTATTCGGATTGTAACCGGAAGGAGGAAACCCACATGTCCAACGGAACCATGCACCGTACGGAAGAGCATCATCAACATGAAGCTCTGATTCTGGTCCGCGAACTGCGCACGATCCTGTTCTTCGCCTTGGGATCGGTTGCCGTCATCGTCGGCTTGTCGTACTTTATCTAAAACCTGTGCAAACCATAAAAGCCCTCATTCATGAGGGCTTTTTGCTTGCGAAAATGTCCGAACAGGCAAAAAAGAGCCCCGATGCCGAAGCACCGGGGCCAAAGTCTATGTTACAGAGGGGTTGTACCGTTAATATACCGATTCAAGCTTAAGCGTACCTGATAATAACCTGAAAATTCGATTAAAATTTGCTTGCTCTCTTTTTTTCGAAAATGGGTTGACTCTTTATTTTATTTCATATACTATAAATAAGAAAGTTAAAATACAAAAGATATTTCAGGAGGAAACCATCCATGTCCCACGTTCTTTTCATTAAAGCCAACAACCGCCCGGCCGATCAATCGGCAACCGTCAAGCTGTACGAAAGCTTCGTACAAAGCTACAAAGCCGCTCACCCGGACGACCTCGTTACCGAATTGAACCTGTTCGAAGCGGATCTTCCTTACTACGATAACGACATGATGGGCGGGCTGTTCAAAGCGGCTCAAGGCATCGAAGCGACTCCGGAAGAACAGCGTCTGGCCGGTCTGGCCAACACGTACCTGGATCAATTCCTGGGCGCCGACAAAGTCATGTTCGCTTTCCCTCTCTGGAACTTCACGATTCCGGCTCAACTGCTGACTTACCTGTTCTACCTCAACCAAGCGGGCAAGACGTTCAAATATACCGCTGAAGGTCCGGTAGGTCTCGTAACCGACAAGAAAGTCGCTCTGCTGCAAGCACGCGGCGGCGTGTACTCCGTAGAACCGATGAGCGGCATGGAAATGTCCCTCAACTACGTGAAAAACACGCTCGGCTTCTGGGGCATCCAAAATCCGGAAGTGGTCGTTCTCGAAGGACACAACCAATTCCCGGACCGCGCGGCTTCGATCATCGAAGAAGGCGTGAAACAAGCGGCTGAACTGGCTGCAAAATTCTAAGACCCCGTTGAACGAAGGCCCCGCTCCCGCGGGGTCTTTTTGGTATGCAAACAAAAAAACCTCATCCGAAGATGAAGCTTCCGTTCTATCTGTATAGGATCGGCAGTATGCTCTAAGTCTGCTTATTCGTGGCCCGGAACTTCCATGCTCAAAATGTCTTCGATTTCGAGTCCTTTGAGTTCGCCCCATCTTCCGATCGTCAACGTCCCGCCATCAAGGTCCAATTCCATGATCTGTCCCACAAACAGTTCTTCCGAACTGCGAACGCGAATCACAACAAAGTAGCCATTCGTAAAGATACGGTGAAGATCATCCTGAGCCTTCATTACGTTCTGTTCTTCTAATTCCATATGAGTCTCCTTCATAAGGACCCACAAACGGACAGTCCGAACTGATGGAAAAGCGCGGCTATCAAGATGTACCCCTTGTGCAATACCTTAATTTTACCATTCCATGTTACAAAAAGCAAACTCTCTCCCCTGCAAAAGTGTTTCGTTCGACAAAAAACGGGTAAAAAAATAAGTTACATGTTATGTTTCCTCTCTTACTTAGCCAGAACAAATATTCAGCTTCCGTTTAGATTGCGAAACCCCCGCTCTCCTGCTGCGTATCGGATATCAGTTTGTCCTGCATTCAACAGACAAAGGAGGAACCGAAGTGGCCAGATGGAGACGAAGAAGCCGCGGCAGACGCGAACGGGATTCCGGAGGAATCTGGGATATTCTCGAAGTTCTAATCGAAGTATTGGTCTATGTGCCGCGTTTGATCTTTGGCCTGCTGCGGCTGATCTTCAAACTGTTCGATTGACGGCTCGGGTAAGCGGAACTGCCCGCGTTGAGCACGCCTCAAGCCCCCCGTTTATCCAAACGGATACGGGGAGCTTGAGGCGTTTTTTACTTTTTCGTACCTTCTACGCTTCGCACTTCAAACGGAATCAGCGTCTGCTCCAGCTGCGCACGATGCGCTTCGTATTGGGCGGGCAGCATCAGATGCGTTCCCATCGTCTCCGGCGTTTCGTCGTGTGCAAAGCCCGGAGGATCGGTTGCGATCTCGAACAGAATCTCGCCGTGTTCACGGAAGTAAACGGCATTGAAGTAATTCCGGTCCTGTACCGGCGTTACCCCGTATCCGCTGTCTGCAACATGGTCCTGCCATTCCAGCTGATCGGCATCGTCCTGGGCTCTCCACGCGATATGGTGCACCGTGCCGACTCCCATGGTTCCCCGCGCAACCGGCGTCATTTTCAAATCGATCTGGTTGCCGATATCCGCCGGCGAGCGGTAGCGCGCCAAATCTCCGTCGGTGCCCACATAGGCAAGACCCATCACTTTTTCCAGCAGTTCCGCTGTCCGTTCCGGCTGGGACGACAGCAGCGTCGCTCCTCCGAAACCTTTGATCGCCGTCGCCGGCGTGACTTCGCCGAATGTCCATTCGTTGGTTTCGCCTTCTTCGCGTTCGACCAGCTCCAGATGCAGGCCGTGCGGGTCGTCGAATTCGAGGTAGCGTTCACCGAAACGGCTCAGCTCCGTGACGGCGACGTTGAATCGCTCCAAGCGTTCCAGCCAAAAGCCGATCGAGCCGACCGGAACGACAAACGAAGTGATGCCGACCTGCCCCGCTCCCACTTTGCCTGGATAAGCATTGGCCCAAGGGAAAAACGTCATGATCGTGCCCGGCTTGCCGCCTTCGTTTCCGAAGTAGAAGTGATACGTTTCCGGATCGTCGAAGTTGACCGTTTGCTTCACCAGGCGAAGTCCCAATACCCCTGCGTAAAAGTCTACGTTTTCCTGCGGATGGCCGACAATCGCCGTAATATGGTGGATACCTGCCGTTTGTTTGTTCATGAGTAATCCCCTCCGAATATTTTATATTAAGAATCTTTAATTTGAAGTAGTTTCGATAGATTCATCATATCTTTAATCAAAGATAATGTCAAACGAATAATTCTTCTTTTTTGAAAAAGATAGGATTGCATTCAAAAAGCCCGCCCGAAAACGGGCAGGCCAGGCCTATTCTTTCCTGGAATTTCGGCTTGAATCAACGGTATAAGGCTCCATCCGCGTCCATCTGCTCTCCCGCCGCGATCTTCGCCGATGTCCATTTCGTATCCGCAGCCGACCAAAAAGGATCCTGCGGGGCAAGTTCAAGCGGCAGAAATACGGTCGAACACAGATATAAACTGCCCACGCTGATGTATCCTTCCGCCAGTGCCGGCTGATACCCGTACAGCCCCGGCGCAAGCCATCCTTGCCGGTCCAGCGTACCGGGAGTATCCATCGTGCGCCGAATGACCGCGGTCAGCGCGCAGCGTACTTGAGCCGGAGAAATCTTTTCTTCCAAAAAATGTTGGAGGGAAGCCTGCGCCAAATGCTGGAATGCGCCGAACCGGTAGACGATCGAACGCCCGATATAGGGATAGGTGCCGTCGGGTGCGATCATCCGCTCCAGCACCGACGCATAACGCGCGGCTCTGGCCAGGATCAGCTCATCCATTTTGACGTAATCGGGCGAAGTATCCCGGAATCGCGCCGCAAGATCGACCAACATAGGTTGGATCACGGGCCTGCGAGTGCACGCGGCGCCCGGACGAGCGCATGGGCGAGAAAAGCGGCATCGACCAGCGGCTGGCCTTCGTCCGAGAAGTTCATATAGTCGGGCGAATCCGGATCGGTCGCGGAACCGATGCCTTTTAACACCAAGTCGTTATAGTGTGCCCGGAGGCGCTCCTCCTTGCCTTCCAGCCCTTCAAGCTCCAGCCACGGCGCCATGCCGCAGCTCAACCGTCCAAACGCCTCCAGGCACGCATAGCGGGCGCGTTCGGGATGGAACTGCGCCGGCAGACGTTTGTGCAGCTCGCCCCGGTCCAACGCGTTCAGTACAGGATCGCCGATCGCAAGCAGCGTATCCAGCCAGTACGTACGTGCCGCCGCTTGATTTACCATAGATGCGTACTCTGTCCCGACAGCCGCAGCAAAGCTTCGATAAAGAAGTAGTCACCGTAAATGATCGGAACTTCGCGTTCGTCACTGAAGTACGCGACCGTGCCTCCTCCGAGAATGCTGTCATGTTCCGGTTCCCAATTCGCGAATTTCTGTTCCGCGGCCCGAAGCATCCGAACCGCCGCATCGACGTACATGCTGCGCTCATGCTCACCGACCGCCTCCGCGATCTCCAACAGACCGCAGGCCGCACAAGCCGCTGCTGTTGTGTCGTAAACGACCGGTTCCGCCGGAGCGCGAAAATCGGCAAGCGGCAGATCATTAGTCGAAGCGGTATTGGCGATAAAATAATGCGCCATCCGCTTGGCAGCGTCCAGATATTCGTTTTTCTCCGTGTGTTTGTGACTTAAGGCCATGCCGTACAGCGCCCAGGCCTGTCCACGGCTCCACGACGAGCCTGCGGCAAATCCCTGGCCGCCCGGCGTCTCCAGCACCGTGCCGTCGTTCGGATCGAGAATCAGGATATGATGGGACGAACCGTCCGCCCGCAGCGTCGTCCGCAGCACCGTATCCGCGTGGTTGATGGCAATATCCCGGTATCTCGGGTCCTGCGTTTCTTCGCTGGCCCAGTGCAGCAGAGGAATATTCATCAGGCAGTCGACGATCATCCAGCCCGCGCGGTTTGTTGTCTCGTCGCTGTTCCATGCGCGAATAAATTTCCCGGCCGGATTGTACCGCCCCGCAAGAATATTGGCCGCGTGCAGCCCTCTAGTTCGGGAACGCGGGTTTCCGGTCAGCCGGTAATTGGCAACGGCCGTATGCAGCCACAAAAACCCGGCATCGTGATCCAACCCGTCGAAACCGTGCAGGGCTTCGTCCAGCCTTTCTTCGACCTGCTGCGCCGCCTCGCGGTACTGCGAATCCTGCGTCGCATGATACATCTGCCACAGCATGCCTGACCAGAAGCCGTTGGTCCACCAGTAAATATTTTTGGCGCCCCAATCTTCGTAACGCCCGTTCACCGGAATATATGGAATGCTGCTGCCTATGCGCGCGCACTCCGCCGACATTTTTACCTTCAATTTTTCCAGAGTCGAATCCAGCCATTCCCGGCTCTCGCCGCTAATCCGAATATGAGTATTTGTCATAGCGTTTTCATTCACTCCTTTAGCGAAAGATTGCAGGTCCCGTTTGTTCCCGGGGTGCCTGTCTACCTCTTTTACTATAAAATTTTGCACGGCGGCAAAGCGATAGTCTATAATGAGCAAAAACTGATCGATTGTGCGAAAGAGAGGCGTCCATGATGCTCAAACTGGCAAAGTGCGGTTACCATTCCACCCATCCCGAAGGTCTGCTGATCGATCGTCCGAACGGCTCGGGCTGCTATGTATTCGTTTTGTTCAAAAGCTACGCGCATGTCACCGTAAACGGCAGGACGTCGACCGTATCTCCGGATACGTGGATGATTTTCCGGCCGGATACGCCTTACCGCTACCGCAGCGCCGACCGCTCCTTTGTCAACGACTGGCTGCATTTCGCGGGCGAAGAAGCCGATCCGCTGCTGCGGGAGTTGGAACTGCCTCTGGACGAGCCTGTTCCCGCGATCCATTCCGGCTCGCTGTCGAGACTTGTGATGGAATTTCAACGCAGCACCTGGCTCGGCGGTCCGCTTCAAGAGCGGATCATCGCTTCCGACCTGAACGGCTTTCTGCTGAAACTCGGCAATTTGCGCCGCCTGCGTCCCGGTTCCGAGCAGATGGCCCGCTATTTTGCCCAACTGTCGGAAATTCGCAGCCGGATCTACAGCACACCGCAGCAGCGGTACACGATCGACGGGCTGGCGGCGGAAGTCAGTCTCAGCCGCTCCCATTTTCAGCATGTCTACAAAGAACTGTTCGGCTGCCCCATTTCTCTCGACATGATCGGCAGCCGTCTGGAATTCGCCAAATATCTGCTGGAAAACGGCTCGCAGCCGATCGGTTCCGTATCGCTCATGTGCGGCTACGAGAACGACACGCACTTCATGCGGCAGTTCAAAAAGTTTACCGGCAAAACGCCGAGCCAATACCGTAAAAGCTGTACAAGCCCCGAGCCGGGCCGCTCCCATGATCTCCCTGTACAATCGTTGTAAATAGGCTTATTATTTCCTGGGGAATGACCTACATACGAAGAAGGAGACTTATGAACATGCTGCCATCCGACACGATCGAAAGTTTGAAAAAAACGCTCAGAAGCAGTATCGAACGCCATGAAATCGCCGGCGCGAACCTGATGGTTCTGCAGCGCGGCCAAGAACTTTTTTACCATGAAGACGGGTTGGCCGATCTTGAATCGGGACGTCCGATGACGCGGGATACGATCTTCCGGCTGTATTCGATGACCAAACCGATTACGGCAGCCGCGGTCATGATGCTGACGGAGCGCGGGGTAATCGATCTGTTCGACCCGGTAAGCCGGTACATCCCGGGTTTTCGAAATCCGATGATCGAACAAGGCGGGCAGCTCGCAGCGGCGGTACGCGAACCCGATCTGCGCGATCTGCTGAACATGACCTCGGGGCTGGTCTACGGAGGCGAAGACGCAGCGGGCCGCCATGCGGAAGCTTTATTCCGGGAACTCGGCAGCCGACTGCACGGCGAGCAGCCTATGGACACGCTGGAATTCGCCGAACGGATGGGACAAGGACCGCTTGCGTTCGAGCCGGGTTCGAACTGGATGTACGGCACATCGGCGGATATCCTGGGTGCTGTCGTGGAAGTCGCAAGCGGCATGCGGTTCGGAGAATTTTTGCGCCGGGAAATCTTCGAGCCGCTGGGCATGGCGGACACGGGATTCTGGCTGCCCGAGGGCAAACGCGAACGTCTGGCGAAAACGGTTCAGCAGGATGAAAAAGGAGGTTTGAAGCCGTACGAAGACGATCACCTCGGCATTATTCACCGGATGGACCGGGAACCGGCCTTCGAATCGGGCGGAGCCGGACTGTGCTCCACGATCGACGATGCCGCCAAGTTCACTACCATGCTGATGAACGAAGGTTCGCTCGGCAGCGCCCGTCTGCTGAAGCCGAGAACCGTCCGGCAGCTGACTTCGGCAGCATTGAACGATCGCCAGCAGACGAGCTTCGAAGGCTGGCATTCGCTGGCCGGCCACAGCTACGGCAGCCAGATGCGGATCATGACCGATCCCGGCCAAGCCGGATTGCTCGGCAGCAAGGGCGAATACGGGTGGGACGGATGGCTCAGCGCCTACTTTGCCAACAGCCCCCTCGACAAGCTCACTTTCCTGTTCATGGTACAAAAAAGAGACGCCGGCACGCTGCCCGTGACACGAAAGCTGCGGAATCTGGTGTTTGCCGCGCTTTAACCGGCTCTTGCGCCCAACCGCCAAAAAGCCTGTCCGGGGCTGGACCCCGGCAGGCTTTTTGGCGGTTGGGCTGTACGGCAAGAACGCTTCGGTTGCGTCCGGTCTCCTTGGCTTGGTACAAAGCGAAATCGGCTTTGCGGAACAGTTTGGCCGGCGTAGGCTCTCCTTTGTGAAAAGCGACTCCCAAAGAAATCGTAATCCGCTTGGATACCGGCATAGGGCAGCTTTCGACGGTTGTGCGTATACGCTCGGCCAACTCGAAAGGTTGTTCTTCGCCAAGGTCGGACAGAAGCAGAACAAATTCTTCGCCTCCGTAGCGGAAACAGCTGTGATTCCCGCCGGCCTGCTCCGTCAGAATCCGCCCCATCTCTCGCAGGACTTCGTCGCCTTTTTGATGACCGTACGTATCGTTAATAATAGGAACCGTCTTCTTTTTCGCTTTGCGTACCCAGGATTTCTCCCAACCGATTCTCTTCTTCCAGATAAATCGATCCGGACAGAATGCCGTGATAGCTGCCGTCCCGGGCCAACAAAGGCTGGCTGACCGTCACCAGATAACGTCCGGTCGGCGCGATATAGGGAGAGGACAGATAAGGTTTTTTCAAAGAGAGCGCTTTTACGATTTGGGGAGTATCGATCTTTTGGCCGGTCAAGCCCAGGTCGGGGGTGTTATAAGTCAAACCGGCTTTTTCGTCAATCACGATCAGCGAATTAAAAAACCCGTTCGATTTTCGGAAATACTCCAGGTTTCGGCGATTCATTTCCGGTGCCGCAGGATTATCCGTCGCATAATCGGCTGTTTCCTGCAGCGACTTCTGCATGGTCCGAATCGCTGTTCCTCCTATCCGGGCCAATTCGCCCGCATGGTATTGATTGAGCCGGAGCGTCTGCGCCGCCAAAGCGTCCCGGCCGTTCAGATAATTGACCAATGATCCCATGATCGCGGATGACAGCAGGATAAAGGCCGACAGCCATCCGACGACTGTGGACAATTTGATCCCTTGAGTCCATACCCCGGACTTTTTTTCCATGATTCCCTTTTCCTCGGCTGCCGAGCAGCCATCAGTCTTGCCCCGCACCTGATATATCGGAATATGGTCCCCCGATTTTTCGCCAAGCAAGCAAAAAACGGGCCTCTTTTGAAAATTTATCGCCGGATCCGCCGCCAAAGGATCAACTTCGTCCTTTTTCTTCCCGGATCTTGGATTCTTCGGACAGATTTAGGTTTGAAAGCTTTCAGAATGACATCACAATGAAAACAGTAGGTAAACGCAAAGACGCCCCTCACTCCGAAGAGTAAGGGACGTCTTTGCCATAATGGGCCCTACAGGACTCGAACCTGTGACCAACCGGTTATGAGCCGGTAGCTCTAACCAACTGAGCTAAGGGCCCTGGTTCCGGTTGCGGCCGGAAGACCGAGCCGGGACAGCCTTGCCTGAATTGCGGGGGCAGGATTTGAACCTGCGACCTTCGGGTTATGAGCCCGACGAGCTACCGAGCTGCTCCACCCCGCGACATGTTCAACGTGCTGTGTTCTCAACAGCAACATTGAATAGTGTACCCTTTATCCGATACAAAGTCAAGGGTTTTTCATTCAGGCCCAAGGATAGAGCCGGTAAGCCGCCGAAAAAGGACCGCCGAACGCCAGCGTTCCGTCTTCCGTAAACGGCCCTTTCAGGAAACGGCGGCCGTCATTTTGCCACTGCTCGAGCGCCCTTTTCGCCGGAAGTTCTCCTTCGAGTACCCGTTGGAACAAAGATCGTCCCGTGTCTCCGATCTGCCAAAGCTGCGGATTCTGTTCCACGGCCTGTTCTTCCCGCTCGGCAATCGGCGCAGCCGGACGAAGCTGCGTAAACGCCTCGCTTCGGTATCCGTTCTTCTCCGCTTCCGATGCGATCGCACTCAACCGGCTGGGCATCCGGTACGGATCGTGCAGCTCCATCGCCTGCATCCGCTCGCCCGTCACGAACCGAATAAATTCCCAAGCTTCTTGCTGGTGGCGGCTGGTCGCCGAAATCGAGAACGTATCGCCCAATTTAACGCCTGCCCCGATGCCTTCATGTCCCTTATGTACCGGCAGGGTCACGGTTTCCCACTTGAACGATTCAAAGCCTTCGATCCGCTGCGCATTGCGCGCCGCCGTCTGCAGATCGGCCGCATAACTGCTGTCCGCTATCGTCATGGCCGTTTTCCCGCCAAGAAACAGATCGCCTCCGAACGGATCGTAGCCGCCGGAGTCCGATGCCGACTGCATGCCGATCGGAATCGCTTTTTGCTGCACCATTGCCGCAAGCTCTGTCCAGACTTTTTCCCATTCGGGCGTATCCACGGTCATTTCCGACTGTTCGAGATCGAAGGTGGTCAACCCCAGCGGATCGGTATATCCCCGGATTCCCCACAGCGGATCTTCCGCCAGTGTCTGGGTAAACGACAAGCCGTACACATGCCCGCCTTTGTCGTCTTCGCCGCTGGCCGCACGGGCCCGCGCAAAAGCCTCCTCCCAGGTCATGCCGTCGGCCGGGAGCTTGACCCCATTACGCTCGAACCAGTCGACGTTGTAATACAGGGCCGTAGAAGCATAATCCGGCGCCAGCGCGTGCACGGTGCCTCCCCCCAAATCTTTGAGTCCGTCGATTACGGCCGGCGCGAAGGCCTGCTCCGTCTCGCCCGTCTGCTGCATAAAAGGAGCCAGCGGCTGCGTCCAGCCCCGGTCGATGGCTTTGCGCAGCGTTTCGGAATCAAGAATCATCACATCGACCGGAGCCTCGCCTTCCGTCAGCTTCCCGAGTTCGTCCAGCGGAGCTTCCGAATGGTACGGCTTCGAATCCGGATCGAGATAACGGTAGCGCGACGTATCGACTGCGGGCACGATCTCGATCCGCATATCGGGATACATATATTCGTAAATATCGGTGTAGGCTTCGCGGTAATACCGGTCGCCTTTCTCGCCGCTCAATATGCCGATCCTCAGTGTATCCGCTTCGCTTCCCGGTTCGACCGGGCCTCCGGGAGCCTGTTCGACCGCCGTTTCTGCCCGCTTCGGGGGATCGCTTTCGGAAAAACAGCCCGGAAGTACGAGCAGAGCCGCAAAAATGGACAAGATGCCCGCCCGCGGAGTTCTGATCCTTTTACGCATAAACCCCCCCCCTCTCGTTGTATGGGATTACATCCCGCTTGTATGAACGCCGTGTTCGGCGGATGGGTTACGTTTATATTTCCGTATATTCTCTTTCGCGTATAGGTGGAATGTTAATGTTTGGCTTCGGACTATCGTGGATTCCCAACCGGGTTGGGGATTTTATGATCCATTCTTGAAACAAGCTTAACGTATTCGGGAAACCGCGTCCAGGCGAAGAGGAATAAAACAAACAAAAAGCCGGAATTCCGTCCTGGAATTCCGGCAAAAGCGTTGGAGAGACTTTATTTGCTTGTTATCCGCGCCCGAACGCCGACGGATCTTCACGCCAGGACTTAAGCAGTTCGACCTGGCTTTGCCGAATCGTGCCAAGTTCCAATGCCGTCTGCATCAGCGCCGTATAGTTGGACAGCGTCGCAAGCGGCACCTTTGCTTCGGCAAAAGCCGCTACGGCGCGGTCCAGCTGATAGCTGAAAATCGCGAGTACGGCGAGCGGATCGGCTCCGGCTTCGCGCACGGCCAGCGCCGCTTTGAGCGAACTTCCGCCGGTGGAGATCAGATCCTCGATCACGACGACCTTCTGCCCCGCTTTGATGAGTCCTTCGATCTGATTCTGCTTGCCGTGGCCTTTGGCTTTGTCGCGAATATAGGCCATCGGCAGGTTCAGCTTCTGCGCCACCCACGCCGCGTGGGGAATACCGGCCGTCGCCGTCCCGGCGATGACTTCCGCGTCCGGGTATCCGGTCCGGATCAATTCGGCGAAAGCGTCCGCGATCCGCTCGCGCACTTCCGGATACGCCATCGTCAGGCGGTTGTCGCAGTAGATCGGAGACTTGATGCCCGACGTCCAGGTAAAAGGTTCGTCGGGGCTCAGCGCCACCGCGCCGATATTCAGCAGGTCTGCCGCAATTCTCGCTTCCGTTGCTTGATGAGTCGTCATTGTGTCATCTCCTCCAATATTCGAATAGCCGCTTCCTTCGGATCGGCAGCCGCAGTGATCGGCCGGCCGACAACGATATAGTCGCTGCCTCCGGCAATCGCTTCGCCCGGCGTCTTGGTGCGCGACTGATCGTCCGCCGCGCTGCCCGCGGGCCGGATGCCCGGCGTGACCGTGCGGAAATCCGTTCCGCAGGCGTCCTTGATCCCCCGCGCTTCGAGCGGGCTTGCGACCACGCCGTCCAGACCGGCGCCGGCAGCCAGTTTCGCGTAGCGGATGACCGCTTCTTCGATGCTGCCCGGAATACCGATCTCTTCGTTCATCGTGCTGAGATTCGTGCTCGTCAGCTGCGTAACCGCGATCACGAGCGGCCGGCTGATCGACGAATCCGCCGCCAAAGCTTCTTCCACGCCCTGCATGGCCGCCGCCATCATAGCCGAGCCGCCTGCGGCGTGCACGTTAAACATGTCGACGCCAAGCTTCGTGATACTGTTGGCGCCGCCTTTGACCGTATTCGGGATGTCGTGCATTTTAAGATCGAGAAAAACCGAGTAGCCCCGCTCTTTCAGCTCATGCACAAACTGCGGTCCCGCTTGATAAAACAGCTGCATGCCCACTTTCATGTAGCAGGGAATGCCTTCCAGGCTTCGGATCAGTTCCCGTGCCGCCCGGTCGTCCGGATAGTCGAGTGCGATCATCAGGCGCTGGGCCATCCGCGAAGTAGGTGTCGAAGTCATGGAATACCTCCGTAGTTGGATTCCGGTTGATCCGGTCGTGCAGATTTCGCCAGCTGCGTACTTGATACTTGGAGCGCACCGGCACGGCGCGCAGACGAGAGGCGCCCGCAGAATCCGCATGGCGCCTTTCGTCGATCGTACCGTCGCCCCAAGCATGCGGGCAGCCGTTCGAATATAGGTTTTGGATGTTACAGGCTCTGCGCGCCGACCGGCATCGCACGGGACGTGAAGCTGACCGTTTCCAGCATGTCGAGCAGCGCCGCGACCGTGTCGAGCGAAGTCATGCAGACCACGCCGTTCTCGACCGCTTCGCGGCGGATACGGAATCCGTCGCGCGCCGGCGTTTTGCCTTTGGTCAGCGTATTGAACACGAAGTTCGCTTCCCCGCTGCGGATTTTGTCCAGAATGTTCGGCTCGCCTTCGCTCAGCTTGTTGACGCGCGTCACCGGAATGCCCGCGTCTTCGAGCGCTTGGGCCGTGCCTCCGGTCGCCATGATCGAGTAGCCCAGCGTGTAGAAGCCTTCCATCAGCTTGACCGCTTCCGCTTTGTCTTTCTCGGCGACGGTGACGATGATCGATCCCGTGGACGGGATCTTCATGCCCGCGCCGACCAGACCTTTGTACAGCGCTTTGGCGTAATGTTTGTCGCGGCCCATGACTTCGCCCGTCGACTTCATTTCCGGGCCGAGCGTCGGCTCGACGCGGCGCAGCTTGGCGAAAGAGAACACCGGAACTTTGACCGCGACCTGATTGCTTTCCGGCCACAATCCTTCCTTATAGTTCAGATCCGCCAGCTTGGTGCCGAGAATGGCCTGCGTCGCCAGGTTCGCCATCGGGATATCCGTGACTTTGCTCAGGAACGGTACCGTACGCGACGAACGCGGATTCACTTCGATGACGTAGACTTCATTTTTGAAGATGACGAACTGGATATTGAGCAGGCCGATCGTCTTGAGCTCTTTCGCGATACGAATCGTGATGTCGACGACTTTCTCCTGCAGCTCTTTGGACAGATGCTGCGGCGGGTACACCGCAATCGAGTCGCCGGAGTGAACGCCCGCGCGCTCGATATGTTCCATGATGCCCGGCACAAGCACCGTCTCGCCGTCGCAGATCGCGTCGACTTCGACTTCTTTGCCCAGCATGTAACGGTCGATCAGAACCGGATGCTCCGGATTGATATCTACCGCTTCTTTCATGTAGCTGAGCAGTTCCTCGTCGGAGTACACGATCTCCATCGCGCGGCCGCCAAGGACGTAGGACGGACGAACGAGTACCGGATAACCGAGGCCTTCCGCCGTTTCGACCGCTTGGTCGACCGAAGTGACCGTTTTGCCTTTCGGCTGCGCGATATCGAGGCGGGACAGCATCGCTTCGAACCGCTTGCGGTCTTCCGCTTCGTCGATACTGTCGAGCGACGTGCCGAGAATCTTCACGCCCGCGTCCTGCAGCGGCTTCGCGAGATTGATCGCCGTCTGGCCGCCGAACTGCACGATGACGCCGATCGGCTTCTCCTGTTCGATGACGTTCATGACGTCTTCGAAGAAGAGCGGCTCGAAATAGAGACGGTCGGACGTGTTGAAGTCGGTCGAGACCGTCTCCGGGTTGTTGTTGATGATGATCGCTTCGTAACCGGCTTTGCGGATCGCCCAGACGGCATGCACGGTCGAGTAGTCGAACTCGATGCCTTGGCCGATGCGGATCGGGCCGGAACCGAGCACGATGATCTTCTCTTTGTCCGTCTGCGTCACTTCGTTCTCCTGCTCGTATGTCGAGTAGTAGTACGGCGTTTCCGATTCGAATTCGGCCGCGCACGTATCGACCATCTTGTAGACCGGAACGAGCCCGATCTCTTTGCGGTAAGCGCGAACGTCCGCTTCCTTGGTCAATCTTCCGCCTTCTCGTCCCTGCGCACGCAGTTCGGCGATCGCGCGGTCGGTGAAGCCCATGCGCTTCGCTTCGGTCAGCAGCTCGTCCGACAGTTCGTCGGTTTCGGCCAGCACCGTCTCGAACACGACGATACGCTCGATCTTGTCGAGGAACCACCAGTCGACCTTGGTCAGATCCTGGATCGTCTCCAGCGTATAGCCGCGGCGGAACGCTTCGGCGATCAGGAACATGCGCTCGTCGTCCGGCTTCGCCAGGCGGCTGTTCAGGTCTTCTTCGCTCAGCGCGTCCGCGCCTTTGACGAGCAGGCGGTGCGTGCCGATCTCCAGCGAACGGACCGCTTTTTGGATCGACTCTTCGAACGTACGGCCGATCGCCATGACTTCGCCGGTCGCTTTCATCTGCGTGCCGAGCTTGCGGTTGGCGTGCATGAACTTGTCGAACGGCCAGCGAGGGATCTTCGATACGATGTAGTCGAGCGCCGGCTCGAAGCAGGCGTACGTCTGCCCGGTGACCGGGTTCATCAGCTCGTCCAGCGTGTAGCCGAGCGCGATCTTGGAGGCCATCTTCGCGATCGGGTATCCGGTCGCTTTGGATGCGAGCGCCGACGAGCGGCTGACCCGCGGATTCACTTCGATGACATAGTATTGGAAGCTGTGCGGATCAAGCGCGAACTGCACGTTGCAGCCGCCTTCGATGTTCAGCGCGCGGATAATCTTCAGCGACGCGGAACGCAGCATTTGATATTCGCGGTCAGACAAAGTCTGGCTCGGCGCGACGACGATGCTGTCGCCGGTATGTACGCCGACCGGATCGAAGTTCTCCATGTTGCAGACGACGATGCAGTTATCGTTGGCGTCGCGCATGACTTCGTATTCGACTTCCTTCATGCCGGCGATGCTGCGTTCGACCAGGCACTGCCCGATCGGGCTGTAGCGCAGGCCGGATACGACGATCTCGCGCAGTTCTTCTTCGTCGACACAGATGCCGCCGCCGGTGCCGCCCAGCGTGTAGGCCGGACGCACGATGATCGGATAGCCGATCTCGCCCGCGAAATCAAGCGCTTCGTCGAGCGTCGTTACGATGACGCTGTCCGGAACCGGCTGTTCCAGCTCGCGCATCAGATCGCGGAACAAATCGCGGTCTTCCGCTTTTTCGATCGATTCCAATTGGGTACCGAGCAGCTTGACGTTCTCGCTCTCCAGTACTCCCGCGCGCGCCAATTCGACCGCCATGTTGAGGCCGGTCTGACCGCCGAGCGTCGGCAGCAGGCCGTCCGGACGTTCGTGGCGGATGATCTGCGTCACGAATTCGAGCGTGATCGGTTCGATGTAGACTTTGTCGGCCATGTTCGTGTCGGTCATGATTGTAGCCGGGTTGCTGTTGATCAGGACGACTTCCACGCCTTCTTCACGGAGAGCCTGGCACGCCTGGGTACCGGCGTAATCGAACTCGGCCGCCTGGCCGATCACGATCGGGCCCGAGCCGATCACCAGAATTTTTTTGAGTTTGTCGTTTTTCGGCATGATTAACGTGCTCCTCTCATCGCGGCCATCATTGCGGCTTGTCGCGGCTGCTTGGGACTGCTTTTCTTGAATTCGCGGATCGTATCGATAAAGCGGTCGAACAGGTAGCTGTTGTCAAACGGGCCGGGTGCAGCTTCCGGGTGATACTGTACGGAAAACGCCGGGAATTTCGTATGCCGCAGACCTTCGATCGTCTTGTCGTTGTTGTTGATATGCGTTACTTCGAAATCGGTGCCGACCAGCGATTCTTCCTTGACCGTGTAGCCGTGATTCTGCGAAGTGATGTAGCAGCGGCCGCTCTCGAGTTCCTTCACCGGATGGTTGCCGCCGCGGTGGCCGAATTTCAGCTTCTCGGTATCCGCTCCGCCGGCCAGCGCCAGCAGCTGATGGCCGAGGCAGATACCGAAGATCGGATATTCGCCGAGCAGCTGCTTGATCGTCTCGACCGCCTGCGGCACGTCTTTCGGGTCGCCGGGGCCGTTGGACAGCTGGATGCCGTCCGGGCTCATCCGGCGGATCTGTTCGGCCGTCGTGTCCTGCGGCACGACGACGATGTCGCAGCCGCGGGCGCTCAGTTCGCGGACGATGCCGCTTTTGGCGCCGTAGTCGATCACGACGATCCGCTCGCCTTTGCCGGGGCTGTTATACACATGCCGCGTGGACGTTTTTTCCACCTGATTCGTGACCAGAGCGGAAGACTGCAGCATTTCCTGCAATTCTTCGACCGATTTGCTGCCTGCCGTCAAAATGCCGCGCATCGTGCCGTGGTTGCGCAGGATGCGGGTCAGCATGCGGGTATCGATATCGCTGATGCCGACGATGCCGTGCTCCTTGAGCAGCTCGTCGAGCGTGTACTCGGCGCGCCAGTTGCTTGGCACCGGCTCGTAGCGCCGTACGACGAAGCCGTTCACGAACGGGCGGACCGATTCGAAGTCGTCGCGGGTAATGCCGTAGTTGCCGATCAGCGGGTAGGTCATCGTCACGATCTGGTTGCAGTAAGACGGGTCGGACAATACCTCCTGGTATCCCGTGATCCCGGTATTGAACACGACCTCGCCGGTCGTATCGCCTTGAGCGCCGAACGAGCGGCCGGTGAAGAGCGTGCCGTCTTCGAGCAGAAGTTTTGCCTGCATGGGTGTGAATCCTCCTCTTTAATGGTGGTTAGTGGGTGGGAGACGCTGCGGGCTGAAGAGGGCTTTCGATCGCCGTTGAAATCCGTTTTTCTTCCGATTGAATTTAAAGCGGCTGTCGGTAGAAAAGCGGAGTTCAAATGCGAACGCTGCGCTTCTCCATCTCCTCTTCAGCCCTCCGCTCCCTTTGGATGTAGGCGATACTATAAGGTCAAAGGACTTAAGATCAAAGGACCAAGATCCGGAGCGTCGGCGAAGGCGGGGCTTCTGGACGCTCAAGTCCAAAGGGACTCAAGATCAAGGGCGTCGGAGCCGGCGTTAAAGGGCTCCGTTTACGCTTTGGGCCAGCCCGGCGCCGAAGACAAGGCGGCCGGCGACCAGAGTCATGACGGGCCAGCCGGACAGCCGGCGGCCGGTGAAAGGCGTGTTGCGGCCTTTGGTCGCGAACTGTTCGGGATCGACGGCCTTTTCGAGTTCGAGGTCGATAACGGCAAGGTCCGCGGTCGCGCCGACCTGCAGCTTGCCGGCGTCCAGACCGAATACGCGGGCCGGGTCTTGGGTCATGCGGCGGACAAGGAAGTCCAGTGTCCAGCGGCCGGTCTTCACGAATTCCGTATACAGCAGCGGGAAGGCGGTCTCGAAGCCGACGATGCCGAACGGTGCGAGCAGCATGCCTTTCGCTTTCTCTTCCGCGCTATGCGGCGCGTGGTCGGTTACGAGAATATCGATCGTGCCGTCTTCAAGCGCTTCGATGCAGGCTGCGACATCGCGCGGGGTGCGCAGCGGCGGGTTCATTTTCCAGTTGGCGTCCATGCCCGGAATATCTTCGTCGGACAGCACCAGATGGTGCGGGCAGACTTCGGCGGTCACGTTCACGCCGATCGACTTGGCGAGGCGGATCAGGCGGATCGACTGCTCGGTGCTGACGTGGCAAACATGGTAATGCACGCCCGTCGCTTCGGCCAGCAGGACGTCCCGGCCGACATGGATCGCTTCGGATTCGTTCGGGATGCCTTTGATGCCGTGTTTTTTCGCAAAGTTTCCTTCGGATACGTACAAGCCTTTCACCAGCGAATCGTCTTCGCAGTGGGCGATCACCGGCATGCCGAGTGCGGCGGCCTTGGTCATGGCGTCTTTCATCATCTGCGCATTCTGCACGCCTACGCCGTCGTCGGTGAAGCCGATCGCACCCGCCGCTTTCAACGCTTCGAAATCCGTCAGCTCGCGACCCAGTTCGTTTTTGGTAATCGCCGCATACGGCAGAACGTTGACCAGATTCGCTTCTTTGGCTTTGCCCAGCACCAGTTTGACCGTCTCCGGATTGTCGGTGACCGGCTTGGTGTTCGGCATGCAGGCGATCGTCGTAAATCCGCCCTGCGCCGCCGAACGCGCACCGCTCTCGATCGTTTCTTTGTGCTCGAATCCCGGTTCGCGCAGATGGACGTGCATATCGATCAAGCCCGGCGTAACGAGCTTGCCTTCCGCGTCGTATACGAGCATCTCTTCGTTCTCGTTCTCGATCATCCGGTCGTCCGCCGATTGATACCAGCCGGAAGAAAGAATCGCCAGCACTTTGCCGCCCTGAATCAGAATGTCGCTCCGCTGCAGTTGTCCATCCTCATTCAATACGCTTGCGTTTTGAATCCATACGTCCACGTTCGAATAATTCATCATGGTCCAAATCCCTCCGGTTCCGTTCTCGCTTTTCATTTTCGATCCGCCCTGCTCCTGCTTGTCCGTTCTTCTGTCCGTTTAGCGCAGCGCCCGTTCGACGACCGCCATGCGGATCGGTACGCCGTTTTGCATCTGCGGGAAGATCCGCGAGTTCGGCGCTTCCACCAGTTCGCTGTCGATCTCGACGTCGCGGTTCACGGGAGCCGGATGCATGATAATCGCGTGCGGCTTCATCTTGGCGGCGCGCTGCGTCGTCAAACCGTACTGCGCGCGGTACTCGTCGGCCGACTTCAGCACGCCTTCGGCATGCCGCTCGAGCTGTACCCGCAGCATCATGACGACATCCGCGTCCAGCGCTTCGTCCATCGTCACGTAAGGCGCGTGGGCTTCGAGCTCATTCGCCTGCATGCTGCCCGGGGCGCAGAACTTCACGTTCGCACCGAGCGCCTTGAGCGCCCACAGATTCGAGCGGGCGACGCGGCTGTGCTTGATGTCGCCCACGATCGAGACGGTCAGGCCGCGAATCTCGCCGAACTGTTTCTGCATCGTGTACAGATCGAGCAGCGCCTGCGTCGGATGTTCGTTGTTGCCGTCGCCGGCGTTGATCAGCGGCACTTTGACGTGCTTGGCGAGTTCTTCCAGCACACCGATCGGCTTCAGCCGGATCACGCCGGCGTCGATGCCCATACTTTCAAGCGTCCGGACCGTATCGTAGATCGACTCGCCTTTTTCGACGCTCGAAGCGGCGGCTGCAAAGTTCAGCACCTGCGCACCGAGTCTTTTTTGCGCCATTTCGAACGAAAAGCGGGTACGCGTGCTGTTCTCGAAAAACATGTTGGCGATAAAACGGTGCTCCAGCACCGGAATGCGTTTTTCTTCGTGAGCTTCCCAGTAAGCGGCCCGTTTGAGGATCGATTGCAGTTCGGCGGCTCCCATGTCTTTGAGGCCGAGCAGTTGGCGATCGCGGAGCGAAGGAGGATAGGCGATCATGCGAGCACCTCCCGGCGGCTGCCGATCCGAACTTCTTCGGCTCCGTCGATTTCGCTCAGGAACACTTCGATTTCTTCCGTCCGCGAGGTCGGCACGTTCTTGCCGACATAGTCGGCGCGGATCGGCAGTTCGCGGTGCCCGCGGTCGGCAAGCACGGCGAGCTGGATCATCTGCGGCCGTCCGCAGTCCATCAAGGCGTCCATGGCGGCACGGATCGTGCGGCCCGTGTAAAGCACGTCGTCGAACAAAATCACTTTTTTACCTTCGATCGAAACATTTTCCGCTCCGAACAGCTCTTGGCAGTTCATTGTCGGTTCGCCGCTTTTGCGGTCGTCGCGGTAGGAGCTGATATCGATCTCTCCGCAGGCGACCGGCGTTCCCTCGATTTCGAAGATTCGTTTGGCGATCCGCTTGGCCAGCGGTACGCCGCGCGTCTTGATGCCGACCAGCACGCATCCTTCGATCCCTTTGTTTTTTTCCAGAATTTCGTGGGCGATCCGGGTTAGCGCTCGGCGAATGGCAGCTTCATCCATAATGACGTGATTTTCGTTCATGTGTGCGCCTCCTCAGGCAAAAGGTTGGTGTCACCCTTCGGCCCCGTGAACGTCGGTTTCTTTCTGCTTATATGCAAAAAGACTCCTTGCCCGAGCGGGCAAGGAGTCGAAATCGACACATTGATGCGACGAAGCGCGCCAAAAAGCTAATCCGCTCTCGGCGGACGCATTCCTGGTGAATCGTCGTTCACGTTACCTTGCCAGTCTCACGGGACTGAATTAAAGGTGCTATTCATTGGGGCGCCGTTAGCGCCTCTGTTGCAATGAATTATGACAGAAGGATTATCTCCTGTCAACCACCCGCCTCTACGTTCAAATCGGCCTTCACACTGTGCGACTATCGAAACATCCGTATGAAAACTCGGTTTTTATACAATTAAAATGCATAAAAATAACGATTAACTCGATTTATATTATAATTATACAACAAAACGATTTATTTATTCAAGGTGTTTTTACTTTTCCTTTTCAACTCCGAGAAAACCGGCTGCTCTTCTGCTGCTTCGAAAACGGTTGCTTGAATTTCTCCAGGACTATGCCGACATATAAAAAGAAGCAAGTTTAGAAAAAGGAGCGATTACCGCATGAAGCTTTTCGCAAAAAAAAGGTTCACTTTATCTTTGGGCAATAAATTATTGATCTTCTTCACGTTGATTCTGATAGTCTCGCTGCTGGCCTCGGCTGCGCTGTCCTATCGATCGGCGAAAAATGCGCTGAGTACCGAACTGCTGACCAGCGCTTCTTCGAGCGTCAAAACGATGAACGCGATCGTGGAACGCGACTTGAAGTCGAAAGTCACGGCGGTCGATTATCTGGCAGAAGCCCTGAGCGCCCGTTCGTTCGGATCCGCCGGGTCCGCAGCCGGCGTTACCGACCCGTCTCTCGCCACATACGATCTGGCGCAAAACGACGTCGAGCTCGCTTATGCCGGTTCGGAAAAAGGGTTATACATCGCGTCAACCTACGGCAATCTTCCGGACGGCTATGATCCCCGCACCCGCGATTGGTACAGTCTTGCACTGAAAACGCCGAACCAGGCAGTAGTGACCGAGCCTTATATTTCGGCCTCCACCGGAAAATCCGGCATCACGATCGCCAAAGCGATAAAAGATGGAAGCGGCGTGGTCGGCATCGATATCTCAATCGATTCGCTGCTTGAAACCAGCCAGACGATGCATATCGGTACGGAAGGTTATGCGTTTATCACGACGGCAGACGGGACTTATATTTCCCATCCTACAATTGAAGCCGGTTCAAGCAACAGTATTTCCATGAGACTCGCCGACCAGAAAGAAGCGACAGGCATATTCGATTATATCTTCGAGTCGCAGCCCAAAGTGTTGGTATACGAAACGAACGTACTGAGCGGTTGGATCATCGCGGGAAGCTATTATGAAAATGAAGTCGAACAGGCAGCCAAACCGATTCTGTACCTGCTGCTGATTATTCTCGCCGTTTCGCTCGTTGTGGGCGGCACGTTGATCTGGCTGCTGACCCGCTCGATCGCGCGTCGTCTGGGTCATGTCGCCCAGGCAGCCGAAGCGATCAGTTCCGGCAATCTGACCGGCCGAATCGAAGATGAAAGCGGAGATGAAATCGGCCGATTGGCCGGATCGTTCCAACAAATGAACCTGTCGCTCGGTACACTTGTCCGTTCGATTACCACTTCCGTCTCGGATGTGGCCGCTTCTTCGGAGCAGCTCAGTGCCAGCGCCGAACATACCGGCAAAGCAAGTCGGCAAATCACAAAAGCCATCGAAGGATTCGCATCGGTCAGCGAAATACAAAGCGAAAAAGTGGCCGCCAGTTCCCACAAACTCGCAGAAGTGTTCGAGTGGCTGTCCGAACTTCGCGTCGACTCCGAACGTCTGGCCCATGCCTCACGGGGCTCTGCCGAAATGGCGGAGGAAAGCGACCAGTTGGTCGATCGCACCCTTGATCGTATCCGCGAAATCGACGGTTCGGTACGCGAAGGCAGCGAAGTCATCTCGGGTCTGGCCGATAAATCCAAGACAATTACCGGCATTCTGCACACGATCGACGAGATTGCTTCGCAGACCAATCTGCTTGCGCTCAATGCTTCGATCGAAGCGGCTAGAGCCGGCGAGGCGGGTCTCGGCTTTACCGTCGTCGCAAACGAAGTCAAAAAACTCGCCCAGCAGTCCGCCGATTCAGCCAAAACGATTGAAGGATTGATTCAGGATATCGTATCCGATATTCGGGCTTCTCTGGAAAACTTCGTCAAAATCCGTTCTTCGGTTAACGGCGGCTTGGAAAGCGCTGAACTGACGGCCGACAATCTCCGCCGTCTCAAAGCGGCATCCGAAGACGTAGCCGGCGATCTTCGCGGCATGAATACGCGGGTAGGCGAAGTAGCCGGCCATGCCGAAGAAGTGGCCGAAGCCGTTCGTGAAATTGCAAAAGCGGCTGAAGCCAATCAGTCGGGCACCCATGAGATCGCGGCCGCAGCCGAAGAACAGTTGGCTTCGATGGAAGAAATCCGCGAGTCCTCCGCCTCGCTGGCCAATCTGGCCGAACAGCTTCAAGGGGAAGTCGAACGGTTCAAGATCGATTGATTGTTCGATTGGTTCGAAGCCGCCGCAAACAAAAAAAGCTTTCCGCCTTTTAAAGGCGGAAAGCTTTTTAATTTTTATCCGATCGTGCCGGAATTAAAATTCGAACTGCACATCGCTCAAGCGGCGTTTGATTTCTTCAATAACGCGTTTTTCTTCGTCCAGGCCTTTGGCTTCAAACGTGACGGAGAAGCGCACGAACGAACCCGCGTCATCCCAAGGCACTGTGGAGATGAGTTTTTCGCGAATCAGGAACTGCGAGAACGCTTCGCCGCTGCCGAACGTTTCGCCGCCTTGGATGCCTTTCGGCGCCTGCACATACAGGAAGAACGAGCCTTTTGGCTTCGTTGCGGTGAAACCCAGTTCATTCAATGCACCGACCAGCATATCGTGGCGGCGCGAATATTTTTCGGCGATGGCTTCCGTGATCGACGGGTTGGCGAGTCCGTAAGCGGCCGCTTTCTGGATCGCGATAAACTGTCCGGAATCGTTGTTGTCCTTCACGTCGCTGAACGCTTTGACGATCAGCGGGTTGCCGGCAACGAAGCCGATTCTCCAACCGGTCATATTGTACGACTTGGACAGGGAATGCAGCTCGATCCCTACGTCTTTGGCGCCCGGTACGCTCAGGAAACTGAGCGGCTCGAGGCCGTCGTACGTCAAAGCCGCATAAGGGGCATCGTGTACGACGATGACTTCGTTCGCTTTGGCCCATTCGACGACTTTCGTGAAAAATTCTACCGTTGCGCTTGCGCCGGTCGGGTTGTTCGGGTAGTTCAGGTACAGCAGTTTGGCACGCTTCGCGATATCGGCCGGAATCTCGTCCAGATTAGGCAGGAAGCCGTTTTCTTGGGTCAGCTGTACATTGTACACTTCGCCGCCCACATATTTCGTATGCGTACCGAGAACCGGATAACCCGGAACGGTCAGGATCGCTACGTCGCCCGGATTGATGAACACGGACGGCAGCATGGCAAGCGCCGGCTTGGAGCCGATCGAGTGGACGATTTCGGTCGTCGGATCGATGCCTTCGACCTTGAACACGTCGGCCAGGTACTGCGCGGCAGCCGCTTTGAATTCCGGAATGCCGTTATCGGCATAACCGCGGTTCTCGGGCTTGGCCGCTTCTTCGGCGAGTTTGGCTACGATGCCGGCATCGGCCATCTCGTCCGGTTCGCCGACGCCCATATCGATCAGTTCGACATCGGGGAATGCCTGGCGCGCGGCCGCTTTGGCACGTTTGATCTTTTCGAATTTATAGATGTTGGTGTCCTTGCCGTAGTTCGCTCCGCCGATCCGGTCGGCGAATACCTGCTGGACAAACGTGTTTTGATATTCTTCGATACTCATGGTTAAGTTCAGCTCCTTGGACAGTATGATCTAAGTTCCATGATGCCTCAATCGCGGCTTGGGGAACATGGATTATGTGGCGGAAAATTGGTGTTTTTGCGCAGGGAGGCGGTTGGGAGACGCTTCGGGATGGAAGGGCCTGCGGATCGCTGTTGCCATTCCGGTTTTCTCCGATTGAAGTAGAACCTTTACGAGTGGTAGAAAACCGGATGACAAAGGCGAACGCTTCGCTTCCTACGGCTCCTTCCATCCCTCCGCTGCTACCCGCGCAGGGTAGGACGGAAAGGCGAAAAAATACTTGCCCTCTTTGTGCAGGGCAAGCATTGGGTGGGCCTTGCCCTTGGGTTCGCCTGATTCAGAGGCAAACGGCAGAGCAAGAGACGGGCTCCGCGGTGCGCCAAGAGCCGCAGACGGGGCTCCGCTTCGCGAATCGCCAAGAGCGTAAAGACAAGGCTCAGCGGCTGCGCAGATGGGTCAGAAGCTCTTCGAGGTCCGCGGGAATCGGAGCGGAGAATTCAAGCCGTTCTCCCGACGCCGGATGCGTGAAACCGAGCGATGCCGCATGCAGGGCCTGGCCCTGCAGCTTCAAACCGCCGGTGCGGCCGTACATCGGATCCCCTACGAGAGGATGACCGATAAACTTCATATGCGCACGGATCTGATGGGTGCGCCCGGTTTCGAGTTTCAGCTCGAGCAGCGTGTAATCGCCGAAGCGTTCCATCACGTTGAAATGCGTGATCGCATGCTTCCCGCCGCTTGAGACGACGGTGAACATTTTGCGGTCATGCGGGTCGCGGGCCAGATTGGCGTCGACCGTACCGTGATCGTGCCCGATGTTGCCGTGAACCAAAGCCCGGTAAATCCGGCTGACCGAGTGTTCTTTGAGCTGGTCGGCCAAGGAAGTATGGGCTTTGTCGTTCTTGGCGGCCATCAGCAGGCCGCTGGTATCTTTGTCGATACGGTGTACGATACCGGGACGAACTTCCCCGTTGATGCCCGACAGGTCTTTGCAGTGGAACATCAAGGCATTCACCAGCGTACCCGACGAATGGCCGACCGCAGGATGCACAACCATGCCGCGAGGTTTGTTTACGACGATCACATCGGAGTCCTCGTACACGACTTCGAGCGGAATGTCTTCCGGCACGATATCGACGGACTCGGGAGCCGGAATACGAACTTCAACGGTTTCGCCTTCCGTAAGCTTGTGGTTGGCTTTGGCGGTTTTCCCATTGACGGTTACATGCCCCTGATCGATCCAGAGCTGGATCTGCGAACGGGAAACTTCGTCGCCCATCGCTTCGGTGACGTATTTGTCGAGGCGCTGCTTTTGAGATTCTGCAGATACGTTCCATTGCAGACTTTCTTCTTCCGGCGCGTTTTCTTCCGCCGAAGCGGAAAGATCCGCAGATTGCTTGTTATCCATGTTTATTCCTCCGTACGTTCTTCAAGCTTGTCCGTAGACTGCGTTTCGTTCGGGCGTTTGGCGTCGAGCAGGGTGTCGATAATGATGAGGGCAACGCCGACCACGATGCAGGCATCCGCAACATTGAAGATCGGGAAGCTGTAACTGCCGAAGTTGAACAGGAAAAAATCCACGACTTCGCCCATGCGAAGACGGTCCAGGAAGTTGCCGAGTGCGCCGCCGAGTACAAGGCTGAGTGCGACAGGCAGCAGACGCGCCGAACCCTTGGCATGTTTGACACGCTGGAGATACCAGACAATACCGGCAACGACCACAAGCGTCACAATGATAAAGAACCACTGCTGCTCCTGCAGAATGCCAAACGCAGCGCCTTTGTTCCGGTGCGAAGTCAGGATAAAGAAGTCGCCTATAATCGGAATTTGCTCTTTAATCTCCATACGCGTAGCTACCAAATATTTAGTACCTTGGTCGATCAGAAAAGCTACAAGCGCGATCACATAATAAATCACGTTAATCCGTCACCTCATACCTTCAAGTTGGGACCGGCGGACGACAAAAGCTTCCTTTCCGGCCCGTCTATTGTAGCACAGCGCCGAAGAAAGCGTCTATCGCACGGGCCGGAAGCCGCTTTGTATGTACCGGCGGTTGGGGCTGCGGACCCCATGCCGAAATTCCCGGTCGAACACCTTTCCATTCCTTCGCAGGAGCCGGGCAGAACAAGGCCCCGCGGTCGACCGTCGACAAGGACGGTGTCCGCGGGGGCCTTCCGCAGTCTTTACAAACGTCTGGCGGCGAGCGGTTTGCGTCAGTCTCAGTGAATCTTGATGCCGACTTCTTTGCCGCCTAGCGTCATTCTCTCCATATCGCCTTGCGAACCGAACGATACGCCGTCCACGAGCACGTTCTCGCGCAGCACGGAATCGAACGCTTTAAGCGCGGCCTGCAGTTCGGCGTCGACGTCGAACGTCAGATCCACTCGCTGTTCGACTTTGAGGTCGAGCTTTTTGCGCGTATCCTGCACGGCCCGGACGATCTCGCGGACCCAGCCTTCCTGTTCGAGTTCCGGCGTCACGTCGGTATTCAGCGCTACGGTCAGGCCGTAGCCGGACGCGGACGCGAATCCTTCTTTCGCTTTTTTCTCGATCAGCAGTTCTTCGCCCGCTACCTGCAGTTCTTCGCCTTCAGGCGACGTGATGTTGAAGTGTCCGCTGTCCACGACCGCGCGCGTTTCCTTCGCCGTCATGCCTTTGAAGTGGTTTTGCAGGAAGCCGACGTTTTTGCCGTACTTTTTGCCCGCCACTTTGAGGTTCAGCTTGAGCGTGTAGTCGACGAAGTCGCTGTCCCCGCTCTCGATCCGGATCTGCTTCACGTTGATCTCGTCCTTGACGATCTCGGCGTAATCCGTCAGGTCGAACTCGCGGTCCATCGAGACGATCAGCTCGGACAGAGGCTGGCGCGTCTTGAGGCTGTTCTCGTTGCGCACGTTGCGGGCCAGTTCGACGATCTGCTGCGACGTCTTCATATCGCGCTCCAGGTCTTCGTCGATCAGCGAAACATCGGCCGTCGGATAATCCGCCAGATGTACGCTTGTTTGGCCGCCCAGGTTGCCGTACAGGTCTTCGGCCAGTACCGGCATGAACGGAGCGATCAGGCGCGCAAGCGTCGAGAGCACTTCGGTCAGCGTCCGGTAAGCGTCGAGCTTGTCGTCCGTCAGGCCGCTGCCCCAGAACCGGTCGCGCGAACGGCGGATATACCAGTTGCTCAGGCCGTCGACGAATTCTTCGATGCCTTTGGCGGCGCTCAGGAAGTCGTTATCGGCAAGCGCTTCGTTCGCGGCCGCCACCAGGCTGTGCAGGCGGGACAGAATCCAGCGATCCAGGCGTCCGGTCGGTACTGCAAAAGGATGCTCCGCCGGATCGAAACCGTCGATGTCCGCGTACAGCGTCAGGAACGCATGCGTGTTGACGATCGTGTCGACGACTTTGGACTTGGCTTCGCCCACGACGCTTTTGGAAAAGCGCTTGGTGTTCCACGGCGCGCTGTCGGCCAGCATCACCCAGCGGAACGCGTCCATGCCGTATTCTTCGAGCACTTCCCACGGATCGACGACATTGCCTTTGGACTTGGACATCTTCTGCCCGTTCTCGTCCAGGATATGCCCCGTCGCCATGACGGATTTGTACGGCGCTTCGCCGGTGATCATGGTCGATACCGCAAGCAGGCTGTAGAACCAGCCTCGCGTCTGATCGATCCCTTCGACGATCATGTCGGCCGGGTACTGCGCTTTGAACGCTTCTTCGTTTTCGAACGGATAATGCTGTTGGGCAAACGGCATCGAACCGCTGTCGAACCAGACGTCGATCACTTCGGACGTACGGGTCATGACCGCGCCTTCGGCGAACGGGGACTTGAGCTTGATCGCGTCCACGTAAGGCTTGTGCAGCTCGATGTCTTCCGGCACGAAATCGACGGCGCGCTCGCGCAGGTCGGCGATGCTTTTCGGCGCGTATTCCTTGCCCGTCTCTTCGCATACCCAAACGTTGAGCGGCGTGCCCCAGTAGCGGTTGCGGCTGATGTTCCAGTCGATCAGATCGTCGAGGAATTTGCCGAAACGGCCGTCGCGTACATGTTCCGGATACCATTTGACGCCTTTGTTGTTCTCGACCAGTTTGTCTTTGACCGCCGTCGTGCGGATAAACCAGCTGTCCGTCGCATAATACAGCAGCGGCGTATGGCATCTCCAGCAGAACGGATAGCTGTGCTCGTATTTTTCTTTGCTGTACAGGCGCCCTTTTTCGGACAGCGTTTTGACGATCTCGATATCGGTCTCGCCGTCTTTGACGAAACGTCCGGCAAAATCGGTCACTTCATCGACGAAGCGGCCCTGCGAATCGACCAGGTTGATGAAGCTGATCCCATTCTCGCGGCAGACCCGGTAGTCGTCTTCGCCGTGCGCCGGCGCCAAATGAACCACGCCCGTACCGCTCGCATCCGTGACGAAGTCCGCGCCGAGGATCAGATGTCCTTTTTCAGGTGTAAAGTAATGGAACGGCGCGTCATAGCTCAAACCGACAAGTTCCGTACCCGGCAGTTCGGACAGCGTCTCGTACTCGCCTTTGAGCACGCTGCCCGTCAAGTTTTTCGCCAAGATCAGCACTTCGCCTTCCTGCTTCACTTTGACGTAAGTCATCGCTGGATTGACGGCCAGCGCGATGTTCGAAGGCAGCGTCCACGGCGTCGTCGTCCAGGCCAGAACATACTCGCCGCTCTCAAGCTTGAACTTGGCGGTCGCGCTCAGGTCTTTGACATCTTCGTAGCCCTGCGCCACTTCGTGCGAGCTCAGCGTCGTCTGACACGAAGGACAATACGGGCTGACGCGGTGTCCGCGGTACAGCAGGCCTTTATCGTGGATCGTGCCAAGCAGATTCCAGACACTTTCGATATATTTGTTATCCAGCGTGATATACGGGTTGTCGAGATCCGTCCAGTATCCGATCGCTTCGGTCAGCTCGCGCCACTGCTTCTCGTACGTAAACACGCTCTCTTTGCACTTTTTGATAAACTTCTCGACGCCGTATTCTTCGATATCGTGTTTACCCGAGATGCCAAGCTGCTTCTCCACGCCCAGCTCGACCGGCAGACCATGTGTATCCCAGCCCGCTTTGCGGACGACATGGAAGCCCTTCATCGTCTGGTAGCGGCCGACGAAGTCCTTGATAACGCGCCCCAGCACGTGTCCGATATGCGGAACCCCGTTTGCGGTCGGCGGTCCTTCGTAGAAGACAAAGTTCGGCTTGCCTTCGCGGTTTTCGATCGAATGCTTGAACGTATTCTCTTCATTCCAACGGTTCAATACCCGCAGGTCGCGCGCACGCGCTTTTTCTTTCACATCGACTCTTTGCATGTCTGTCGGCTCCTTCTGTATAGGGAATGAATGCTCGTAAAAATCACATAAAGGGTCTTAAAAACAAATAAAACCCCGCCCCCGTAAAGGGACGAGGCCTGCTCGCGTTACCACCCTTGTTTCGCCTGACTGCACAGTCTGTCCGAAAAACGCCGGAGCACGCCGCTTTTCGGGCATCGCGCAGCAGAGCGACACCTTGTCTTCCGCGTCCAATAACGCGGGGCCGCTGTAACGGTCGGCATCCGATACGGCCTACTCTCTTCCGCCGTACAATAGGCCAAAGGATTCGGGCGTACTTCTCCGGGACGATCTTCGGTCAATGCTTCGTACACCGGCTTGCAGCTCTTGAAGGCCCGGCTCTCTGGAGAACGAATGGCATCACGTACTGTTCCCATCGTTGAATTTGAGTCATGATTATGGATTGAATCGGGATACTGCGTCTTGAACGCCGCAGCGGCGTTCTTTATTTATAGCGCTATCGGCGAACGTTGTCAATAGCTGACGCGCGTCTCCGACGGCTCGCAAAACTCAGTACGATTCGCTTGTCCGGCGGCGCTCGGCCTGGGCCTGCTCCATCTCGCGGTCAAGCTCGCGGCTCTGGCGGTCCAGTGCGTCCCAACCGTCCTGGGCAAGCAGTTCAAGCTGCGCTTCGATCAGTGTCCGGAAACGGGTCCGGTAGATGGAAGCCTGCTTTTTGAGTTCTTCCATCTCCACGGCGACTTTGCGCGATTTGACCAACGATTCGTTGATAATGCGATCGGCGTTTTTTTCCGCTTCTTTTACGATCAGCTGCGCTTCCTTCTTGGCATTGCCGCGCACTTCGTCCGCCGCTTCCTGGGCCACGATGATCGTCTTGCTCAGCGTGTCTTCCAGATTCATGAAATGGTTCAGACGCTCTTCCATCGAGGTCATGCGGTGCAGAAGATCTTTGTTCTCGCGAATGACGCTTTCGTAATCTTTGATGACCTGATCCAGAAACTCGTTGACTTCATCCTCATCGTATCCGCGAAGACGCCGGCTGAATTCTTTGTTATGTATATCCAGCGGTGTTAATGCCATGTTGTGCACCTCCAAGTGTATTGAGCACGCCGCCAACCCCTCGGCGAACGGCCGGCTGTATCCGGTTCGTGCAGAGGACCGCCTGCCGCAGTCCCTTTTCGTTTTATCGGAATTTCGACGCCGAAACGTGAACTCCTGCAAGAAACCTTGTCGGCTCTACACAAATTCTACACGAATTTGCCGACCCGGATCCGATACCGGCCTTTTTTCGTCAGATCGCCAATCTCCAGCACCCGGAAACGTCCAAAGCCCTGAAGCGAGACGGTATCTCCTTCGCGCAGCGTTTTGGAGGGGTCTTCCTCCACTTTCCAGTTTACCCGGCAGCGTCCCGCTTTAATCGGAGCCAGAATCTTCGCCCGGCTCATTCGGTAGACATCGCTGGCTATGCCGTCGAGACGAGGAGACGCGACCGTTAGTTCCATTTCCGCCAATTGCGATTCCGAAGCCAACAGCGAAGCGGCAGGCAGCAGTTCGGTAAATACGTTCACCCGATGCACCTGCCGCAGCTCCAGATTAAGAAAATCCGCGATCTCGGCGGCGACCACAATGTGGCAGCCGTCTTCGCGCGGATGAATATCGCCGATCTTGGCACGCTTCATACCGAGTCCCAGCACCGAGCCCATATAGTCGCCATGTCCGAGTTCCGTGAATTTGGTGTCCGCCGGCGTAATGGAGAGCACAGTCAGCTTCATATCCTCGTTTTCGAGCTCCCGGTAATCGGGCGCAATAAGCGCCCGCCGGCGTTCGGCGTTCGGACTGCCGCCTTCGAGGCGAATCGAGACATCCGGCTCGCCGCCGGCCAGCATCGACAAAATCTGAAGCTGGCGCGGATCGAGAAAGTCGGTCAGCTTCGTTTCGTGATAGCGGGCCGCCCCTTCCAGCCATTCATTGGCGCGGTCGACGAATTCGCGTTCGTCGGGATGAACGTGTTCGTACAGCTTTTTCGTCATGCCTTCGACTCCTTCCACTCAGCCTGTCCGTTTACATAACCGCTTGGATTAGCAGCAGGAACAGATACATCACGCCGCGCTGAACGAACTGGAGGACGAAGAAAGCGACGATCGGGGAGATATCGAGCATTCCGCCAATCGGCGGAATAAAGCGGCGGAAGATAGAAAGATACGGTTCCGCAATCTTGCCGAGAATGACGCCGACCTGGCTTTCGCGAACGTTCGGAACCCAGGACATCAGGATATAAATGATGAGGATCCAGGAATAAATCTGGAAAAGCAACGGAATAAAGTTATAAATCTGAATCAGAAATTCTACCAAGCTGCTGTCACCTCATTTGATTATTGAATTCGTGATCTTCGCGGATCAGGTCCGCAATGGTGCCTTCGACTTCAACCGTATCCGGCGTACACAGGAAAATGTCTCCGCCGACTTTGGAAATGTTGCCATTGATCGCATAGACGGTGCCGCCCAGGAAATCGATAATCCGCTTGGCATGGTCGCGGCGGACCTGCTGCAGATTGACGACAACCGAACGGTGCGCACGCAGATGATCCGCAATTTGCTGCGCATCGTCGTAGGTGCGCGGCTCTACCAGAATCACTTTCACGCTTTTTTGCGCATGGATACTGACGACGTTGTTTGCTTTTGCATTTTTACGCGGTTCGTAATTGGAGGCCGAGTCGTACGCCGGGTCTTCCGCCTCGGTCACTTTCTCACGCTCCACGATCTCTTCTTCTTCCTGCAGGCCGAGAAAATTCATAAAACGGTTCATGACGCCCATCTTCAATCCTCCTCTTTTCCTACCAGAATCGATCCCAGTCGGAGCCAAGTCGCCCCTTCCTCGATCGCCACTTCGAAATCGCCCGACATCCCCATCGACAAATGTTCGATCGGTTTCTCCGTTGCCTCGCGGGCATTGAGTTCGTCGCGCAGCTCCCGCAGACCGCGGAATACCGGACGCGCTCCTTCGGCATCCGAGTCCAGCGGAGCCATCGTCATCAGACCGACGATGTCCAGATGCGGATACTCCCGCAGCTTCCGAACAAAATCGTATACATCCTCGGGAGGCATGCCGGACTTGGAGTCTTCGCCCGATATGTTGACCTGGACGAAAGCCTTTACCGTTATATCGGCTGCCGCGGCTTGTCGTTCCAGCTCTTTGGCCAAAGACAGACGATCCAAGGAATGAATATAGGCGAATTTCCCGATGACGTCTTTCACTTTATTGCTCTGCAGCTGTCCGATAAAGTGCCAGATTCCCCGGCTGCCGAGCGCTTCCCATTTCGGTTTGGCGTTCTGCCAGCGGTTCTCGCCGATATGCCGGATTCCGCTGTCGAACACGTTCGCCGTTTTTTCAGTCGAAACGTATTTCGTAACCGCTACAATATGGATTTCTTCGGGCGACCGTCCCGCACGTTCACAGGCGGCCGACACCGTTTGGTTGACATGCGCGATCCGTTGTTCCAATGTCACCGGAGCGTGCCTCCTTCTTTCAGCCCAATCCAGCTTGCCATCCGTCCGGTCCGTCCTTTTTCCTGGCGATGCGAAAAGAACAGATCGGTCCGGCTGCTTGTGCACCAGCCGGTGCATGCGATGCTTTCCGGACGTATTCCTGATCTTATCATAAGGTGTCGGTTCAATTCTTTCAAGTTCAGCAGCGCTTTGCCGCCTCCCCGGTCTTTCGAAAAGTCAGAGAGCGAACAGGAATCATTACCCGGCTCCTTTTCAAGCAAAACCCGTACCCGGTCCAATACCGCCTCGTCCACTTCGTAGCGGCTTTCGCCGATACAAGGACCGATAGCGGCCAGTATGTCTGTAGGGCGGCTGCCGTAATGCCCGGTCATCTTCTCCGTCATCCGCCGAGCGATTTCCGCAACCGTGCCTTTCCAGCCGGCATGGGCCAGACCTGCCACCTGCCGGACCGGATCGTAAAAGTAAAGCGGCGTACAGTCGGCGTAAAACGAAGTCAGCAGCACACCGGGCACATTCGTAAGCAGTCCGTCCGTATCCGGAAACGCGCTTTCCCGGTCCAGACGTCCGCGCCCGCGGTCTTTTTCCGTTACAATCGCAATCTCGGCCAAATGTACCTGCTCGCCGCTTGTCCAATCTTCGAATCGAAATCCGGCCGCTTCCGCTACCCGAGCCCGATTCTCGGCCACGTGGGCCGGATTGTCGCCGACATGCAGCGCACAGTTCAACTGTCCGTAAATGCCTTCGCTTACTCCGCCTTTACGTCCCGTGAATCCCGCGCTCACGTTCCCGAAATGCCGCCAAGGCTCGATATCGAATATTTCCGCCCCGTTTTCCGCCGACCGGCGCACAAAAGGTTCTCGTATAAAAGTCATTGCGTTCGGTTCCTCCTTGCTCGATCCCGGCATGTTGATTTCCGGGCTCCCGTGTTAAAAAAAGATCCGCTTCCGTGTAGCGAAAGCGGATCTTCCATAATCGCAGCTGGTACCCTTTCAACTCTTAATCAGAGGTTTACGTTTTCCTGAAATAACAATTCCGTCGGAGACTTCGTACACGCTTCAGGTACGAAATCTCAGGGGGAGCGTAACCTTACCTTTAGTGTTGACAAGGTACTGATACCTTGACCGATAATGATGTTAGGTTACGCCCCTCGAAAACCCGTTTGAACCCTGCGTGTTTCCGATGAACGCAAACCTTGGATTTAATTCGGCCAAGGTACTGGGTTAGTCGTTGTTCTGACGCGAACGGTTCCGCAGGAAGGTTGGAATATCCAACTGATCCGTTCCCGATTGAGGATCAAATGCCGGTCTTTGCGGCTGCGAGCGGTCGGTCGCATTCTCCGGCTGCTGCACCACGGGCTTGCGTACGATCGGTTTCATCGGAGACGGCTTGTGCTCGAATCCGGTTGCGATCACCGTGACCTTGATCTCGTCCTTCATGTCTTCTTCGATAATCGCACCGAAGATCATGTTCACTTCCGGATCGGAAGCTTCGATGACAATCTCGGCCGCTTCGTTGACTTCGTACAGCGACAGATTCGAACCGCCGGTAATGTTCATGATGACGCCTCTTGCGCCTTCGATGGACGTTTCCAGCAGCGGGCTCATGATCGCTTTGCGTGCCGCATCGGCCGCGCGGTTCTCGCCCGATGCTTCGCCGATGCCCATGAGTGCCGAACCGCGCTCGGTCATGATCGTCTTGACGTCCGCAAAGTCAAGGTTGATCAGGCCCGGAACGGCGATCAGGTCGGAAATACCCTGAACGGCCTGACGCAGCACGTTATCGGCTTCCCGGAAAGCTTCCAGCATCGGCGTCTTTTTATCGACGATCTCAAGCAGACGGTCGTTCGGAATTACGATCAGCGTATCGACCTTTTCCTTGAGGGCTTCGATTCCGAGTTCCGCTTGTGCAGCGCGCTTGCGTCCTTCGAACGTAAACGGACGCGTAACGACCCCTACCGTCAGAGCGCCGCATTCGCGTGCGATTTCGGCAATGACCGGAGCGGCTCCCGTTCCGGTACCGCCGCCCATGCCTGCGGTGACGAAGACCATATCCGCGCCTTTCAGCGTGTTGCTGATCAGTTCGCGGGATTCTTCAGCGGCTTTCTTGCCGACTTCCGGGTTGGCGCCTGCGCCAAGACCGCGGGTCAGTTTATCGCCGATCTGAAGTTTGTGTTCGGACTTGGACAGGTGAAGCGCTTGAGCATCCGTATTGACCGTAATAAATTCAACGCCTTTGACGCCATTTTCGATCATTCGGTTGACGGCATTGCTACCTCCGCCGCCTACGCCGATGACTTTAATGCGTGCAAGGCTTTCCATTTCGAAATCGAATTCCAACATAGTCCTCCATCTCCCCCTCGTTTTCCTTGGATGGGCTCTTTTTTGTGTTCCTCATATAAATTCGCTAAACATATTTTTGAGCTTTTCTAGGAAACCGGTTTTCTGAGCCGTCTCCGGCGCGGGATTGGATTTAGGACGATTGACGGGTTTCTTGCCCGGCGCTGCATTTCCTCTGCCGCGGTTCTTCCGAATAACGCTGTACAAAATGCCGATCCCGCTTGTGAAGGCGGGGTCCCGCACGCCGATATAATCCGGCACGGCAAGACGCACAGAAGCCGTCAGTTCGCTTTGGGCAACTTGCAGGACGCCCGGCATGGCAACCGTTCCGCCGCTCAACACATAGCCGCCGGAGATGTCCCGGTAGCCCATGCGGTGTATTTCTTGATGAATAAGCTGGAAGATTTCTTGCACCCGGGGTTCAATGATCGCCGCCAGGTCTTCCTGCGTATATTCTTTCTCGATTGTGCTTCCAATCCGGTTGACCTTGAATACAACGTCCGCCGCAGCGTCCGCCATCATGGCGCATCCGTATTTCAGTTTCACCTTTTCGGCCTGGTCGGTTACCGTACGCAGACCGTATGCGATATCGTTTGTTACATATTCGCCTCCGACCGGAAGCGTAGAGACGGCCGCAAGATGACCGCTTTCGAAGACAGAAATCGTCGCCTGGCCGGCTCCGATATCGATCAAAGCCGTCCGCATCGTTTTTTCGTCCTTGGTAAGCGCCAGCTGGCCGGCCCCGAGGGAAATCAGCACCAGTTCTTTCACCTTGAGGTCGGCTTTCTCCACGCAGCGCAAAAGATTATGTATAGCCGTCTTTGCGCCGGTGACAATCGTAGCTTCCACCTCCAAGCGGGATCCGATCATGCCCCGCGGATCCTGAATTCCCTCCAAGCCGTCAACCACGAACTGCTTGGCAACGACATCGATGATTTCACGTTCCGGCGGAAGAGCTACAACTTCGGCGGCTTTGGTGACCCGCTCGATGTCGTCTTCCCCGATTTCTCGGTCTTCGTTCGATACGGTTACAACGCCTCGGCTGGCCTGTAGTCCGATATGACTGCCCGATATGCCGACATAAACTTCCGTTATTTGAATGCCGACCATCCGTTCGGCATGTTCCACGGCGCCGCGAATCGACTGCACGGTTTGATCGACGTCAACTATGGCGCCTTTTCGGATTCCTTCCGAATCGGCCGATCCAACTCCAATAATATTAAAGGTTCCGTTGCTTATTTCCCCAATAATAGCACGAACTTTGGATGTACCGATGTCCAAACTAACAATGATGTCATTGTTGCTCAAGCCCTTGGCACCTCCCGTTTACAAAATTATTCACCTGGTTCGTTTAAAGCCGGGTATTTTGCGTATCTACTATACAATAATTCAACGCGGCTTAAACTTTCCCTCTTTCGTTTTGAATTTTTTTTATGCGCTTGTATATCTTTTTGAGAGAATACAGCACACATTATAGCATCTTTTAAGTCAGGGGAGTAGCGGAGGTTAAGGAGTCTCTCCGCCTTCCTCTTCGGTTTCCGACTGGATGAAAGGAACAAAGTCGTCGGCTTCGAGCAGTTTGATCTTGCCCGGGTTCTGGGTTTCGGTGATACCTCCCAGAATTTCGAGCTTGTCTTTCAGCAGGGAGATGGTGGTCTCCACTTCAAAGCGCGAACGGGTATACACCTTGATTTTGTCCGGGAAAGAAGGAGCCGGAAACGGCATAATCTCCGACAAATCGGACAGCAGACTGTCCGGCACCGAAGCCAAAGCGCGGCAGAGTGCGGCTTTCTGCTCTTCTTTTCCTGCCCATTCGGTCAGCATGGGCTTCTCCGCGGGCAGGCCCTGATCGCGAAGCGGAATCTCGGCACCGCTGCCGAGCAGCGCCTGGATGCTGCCGTCTTCCAGCAGTTCGTAAGCCACCGGATCGTATTCGTCGACGGTAAGCAGAATCTTCCCGGGAAACCGCTTTTTCACCGTCGCCCCCTCGACCGCTCTCAAATTCGACACGATTCGCTGCTCGACATTCGACGAACTCGAAGCGAAGAATTGTCCTCCGATACGCAGGCCCGCCGCCTCGATCACCGCCGAACGGTCGACATACACATTGCCTTCGACTTCGATCTGCTGGATACGGCTCAGCGGAGATTGGAAAAAGACCACGCTAAGTATGGCCGCCAGCAGCAGAATAAGGACGAACCAAAGTTTCCATCGTCCCCGGCGGCGCGGTCTGCGACTTTCCTGCTCTTCCTGTTCGATCGGTTTGACTACTTTAAGCATGGCCATTCTCCATCCGGCCGCCCGGTCTCCTTTTCTTCGACAAGCAAAGATCGGAGCAGAACGGTTAATTGCGCAGTACGCGGAATTCGCAACGTCCATGGAACGAAGGAATTTTGTGTTACGTTCATTATACACGTGCCGCGCCCTATGGCAAAGACAAGACGGCTCACAGCATCCCCCGGCGAATCGCCTGCGCCCGGACGGCAAGCTTACGGAGCTCGGCGGCAATCACCTGCGCCGAATCGGGCTTGCCCAGTTTTTTGGACCGCTCGGCCATTCCGCTGCACAGGTATTCGTCACGTACGACCGCTTCCACGGCTCCGAACAAAGCGGCTCCGTCCAGCTCGCGCTCCAAGATCACGATCGCGGCCCCGTCTTCCTCCAATGCCCGTGCGTTAACTTCCTGGTGGTTGTTGGTCACGTTGGGAGAAGGAATCAGAACGGCGGGAATCCCGAGCGAAGTCACTTCCGCCAAAAATGAAGCGCCTGCCCGGCTGACCACGAGCATGGACGCAGCCAGCACTTCCGGCATACGCTCCACATAAGGCAGCACATGAAGATTGGACGGCGTTACCCAAGGCGCTTCGTCCAGGCTTCTTACCGCTTCTTCGTAATAGCGTTTGCCCGTCACATAGACAAAATGCACATCCGGCATGCGCATGATATCGGGCACCATCTGCAGCATCGCTTCGTTGATCGCTTTTGCTCCGATGCTGCCGCCCACTACGAGCACAACCGGCGTCCCTTGGGGCAGACCCAGCAGACGGAACCCTTCGGCCGCATCGGCCCGGTGCACCGTCGTCGCTCTCGGATTGCCGCTGTACATGATCCGCTTGGCTTTTGGGAACTGGTGCTGCGTCCCGTCAAAGCTGACCGCTACCGTACTGACATAGCGGCTCAGGAAACGGTTGGTCAGCCCCGGAATCGCATTTTGCTCATGAATGAGTGTCGGGATGCGCAGCTTGTGCGCCGCATACACGACAGGCCCGCAGACATAACCGCCGGTCCCGACGACGACGTCCGGCTTGAATTTCTCGAGCAGTTCCGACGACGCCTGGACACCGCGCAGAAAGCGCAGCACCGTCTTGATATTGTCGGCCGAGAGACTTCTGCGAAAGCCCGTGATGTCGAGCGTTTCGAATGGAATCCCCGACTCGGGTACGATGGTGTTTTCCAGTCCCCGTTTGCCTCCGATATACAGAAACTCGATATCGGGTTTGTCCGCTTTCAACTGTTCGGCGATAGCGAGAGCGGGATAGATATGTCCCCCCGTCCCGCCGCCGGTCAATACGACGCGCATACGATATCCTCCCCGTCTACTCGGATGTCGAACGAACCGCTTCTTTAAAAATCCGGCCCCGCTCTTCGAACGAAGCGAACATATCCCAGCTTGCGCAGGCCGGAGACAGCAGCACCGCGTCTCCGGCTTCCGCCAGACGCTGCGCTTCGCGTACGGCTGTTCGGAGCGTGTCCGCCGCATCGGCCTGGGGTTCGATGACCGCTACCTTGTCCAGCCCCGCCCGGCGCGCAACGCCCGCAATGACTTCACGGGTCTCACCGATCGTCACCAGCGCTTTTACTTGCGTTTGCAGAGCCGGCAGCAGCTCTTCGTAATCGGAACCCCGATCGAGTCCGCCCGCAATCAGCACAACGGGCCGCTCGAACTCGGCCAACGCCGACAGCGTCGCTATGGAATTGGTCGCTTTCGAATTGTTGTAATACAAAATGCCGTCCACTTCTCCCACCGCTTCCAGGCGATGCTCGACTCCACGGAAAGACACAAGAGGCTCGCGGAGCGCAGAAGGGCTTACGCCCGCCGCAATCGCCGCGGCGCAAGCCGCCAGGGCATTGGCCACGTTGTAGGTGCCCAGAATAGAGATCTCGGACGTGCGGACAATGTTGTGCACAATTCCCGCGGCATCGCGGTACACGATATGGCGGTCGACCGAATCGGATTCCCCGTTCACCGGGTAAGCGGGGCTCGCATACACGCCTTCAAGCACCAATTCCTCCGTCATGGAGAAAGGAAGCACGCTTCCTTTGAGATAAGGCACCAATTCGCGGCAGAACGGGTCGTCCCAGTTGACGATACTCGTATCTTCCGGCGTCTGGTTCGCAAAGATTTTCGCTTTGGAAGAAGAGTAATCTTCCATCGAACCGTGATAATCCAGATGCGTCTCCGCCACGTTCAGCAGGCAGGCGATTCTCGGCGCGAAGTCGCGCGTTCCTTTGAGCTGGAAGCTGCTGAGTTCGACGACCAGCCAATTGTCGGCATCCGCCTCGAGCGAAGCGTCGCAGAGCGGCGTGCCGATATTGCCGGCTACGATCGGTTTCAATCCCGCCGCTTCCAGCATGCTGCCGATCCAGGTTGTCGTCGTCGTTTTGCCGTTCGAACCGGTGATGCCGATCATCGGAGCGGCCGACAGATGGTAAGCCACTTCAACTTCGGTCACGACTTCGATCCCGAGCTCAAGAGCCGCGGCAACGGGAGGCGAAGAATAAGGAATGCCCGGATTCTTAATTACCAGGGAAACTCCGGGATGAATCAGATCGTCGGGATGACCGCCGCAGATCACGGGGATGCCCATTTCTTCCAATACGGACGCTTCGGGACTTTCTTCGCGGGTTTTCCGGTCATTAACCGTCACTTTCGCGCCGAAAGCGTGCATCGTTTTGGCCGCGGATACGCCGCTGCGGGCCAAGCCCAGCACGACGACTTCGCGGTTCGCGTACTTTTCTGGATGTTCCATGTCTCTACAACCCCTTGCCGAGATACAGTCCGAGCGCGGCCAGAATCAGGGAGACACCGAAGAAAACGGCGACAATCCGCCACTCCGACCAGCCGGACAGCTCATAGTGATGATGAATCGGACTCATTTTAAAAATCCGTTTGCCGCGCGTTTTGAACGATAGCACCTGGAGAACGACGGACAGCATTTCGATCACGAAGACTCCGCCGATCAGCAGAAACAGCAGCTCCTGCTTCGTCAGAATCGCCACGGCGCCAAGCGCTCCGCCGATCCCGAGCGAACCCGTGTCGCCCATAAACACTTTGGCCGGATGCGCGTTATAAACCAGAAAACCAAGGACCGCTCCGGCCATCGCGGAAGATCCCAGCGCCGCGGGAAACTGTGTCGCCTGCATCGCGATCAGCGCATAGGCGCCGAACGCGGGTGCGCTGACGGAAGACAGCAGGCCGTCCACGCCGTCGGTGAAGTTGACCGCGTTGGAAATGGCCAGCAGCATGATGACGATAAACGGATAGTAGAACCCGGCTCCTCCATCAAAAACGATCGAAGTTCCCGGAATCGACAAGCCCGTGCCGTGCCCCGAACGGATCAGAAGCGCACAGACAATCGCCGAGAAAAACAGCTGGCCGGCCAGTTTTTGCAGCGACGTCAGGCCCATGGAGCGCCTTTTGGCAATTTTAATCCAATCGTCCAGCAGACCGATCAGGCCAAACCCCAACGTTGCCGTCAGCACGACATAAAACTCGGTATTGACGACGGAAAACTTGGCGAACGCCAGTGTAAAAGCAAGCAGAATGACGATTCCGCCCATAGTCGGCGTACCCGCCTTTTTGAGATGGGCCTGCGGTCCTTCTCCGCGTACCTGCTGCCCGAACTTCAGACGCTGCAGCAGCGGAATGCACAAAGGCCCGGCCAGCAGTGCAAGAACAAAAGAAACGGCGGCGGTCAGAACCAGCAGTTGTAAGTCCATGATCCGCTCAAGCTCCGTTTTCCCCGGTCAAAGTCGCGTCACGCAGCGCATAAGCCGCTTCTTCCAGCCGCATTCCCCGCGAAGCTTTGAAAAGCACCGCGTCTTCGGGCTTCAGCAAAGCCTGCAGATGCGCGATCATTGCGGCTTTGTCCGTAAACGCGTAAACGCTGCCCGCTCCCGGCGTTTCCCGGGCGCCTTCCGCGGCATACGCCGACAGCGGGCCGTAGGCGTAGATCGCGTCGAATCCCGCCCGTGCGGCATAGCGGCCGATTTCGCGGTGATACTCCTGTTCGTCCGGTCCAAGTTCGAGCATATCGCCAAGTACCAGCACTTTCGAGGCGCAGCCGTCCAGCCCCTGAAGCACGTCGATCGCTGCACGTGCCGAAGTCGGGCTGGAATTGTAGGCGTCGTTCAAAATGGTCAGCCCCGACACGCTCGTCAAGCGCTCGATTCGCATTCCCGTGAGCTGCAGATCGGCCAGCCCTCCTTGCATCCGCGAAGCGTCGACGCCGAATTCGCGCGCCGCCGCCAGGGCAGCCAGAGCATTGGTTACATTATGACTGCCCGGCACGGGCAGCGAGAACCCGATGTCTTCTTGGCTGCGGGCCGAGAAGGTCATCCCGCCGCTTACCTGCATCATGCCGAGCGGATAATCGTCGTTGTCTGATCCCAGACCGAAAGTGAACGTCCGCAGGCCTGCCGGCAGGCTGTCTGCGAGTTCTTCCAGGATCGGAGGAATCAGCGGTTCGTCCCCGTTGTAGATAAGCAAAGCGCCGGGCTTGGCTCCCGAAGCGATCTCCAGCTTGGCACGCGCAATATTCTCGCGGCTGCCGAGATTCAGCAGATGCGACTCGCCGATATTCGTAACGATCGCCACATCCGGCGGCGCGATTTGCGCGAGTCTCGCGATCTCGCCCAAGTCGCTCATGCCCATTTCCAGAACGACAACCTGCGTATCTTCCGGCATCTGCAGCAGCGTAAGCGGCAGACCCAGATGATTATTGAAGTTCCCTTGCGTTTTATGCACGCTCAGCGAGGTGTTCAGCAGCGAAAACACCATGTCCTTGGTCGTGGTCTTTCCGTTGCTGCCCGTAATGCCGACGACTTTGGCGCCGCTGGCCTGCAGATAGGCGCCGGCCAGCGTCTGAAGGGCTTCCAGCACGTCGTCCACTTCGATCAGGTTTCCTGCCGGAGCATTTGCGCGGTCTTTTTGCCAAAAGGACGCTGCCGCTCCGGCCTGCAGGGCGCCTTCCACAAATTCGTGGCCGTCCACGTTCGCTCCGCCCAGCGGAACGAACAGGCAGCGTTCGACGAGCTTGCGGGAGTCGATCACGACTCCCTGGATGGGTTCCTGCGCGGAGGCGGTTCCGATCAGACGCCCTCCACACATGTCGGCGATCTGGCCGAGTGTCCGTTCGATCACTTCGCGACTCCCCTTACCGCTTCCGCCGCGACGATCCGATCGTCGAAGTCCAGCACTTGTTTGCCGACCAACTGGTACGTTTCATGGCCTTTGCCCGCAATCAGAACCACATCGCCGGGCTGCGCTTCCGCTACGGCCCGGCGGATTGCTTCCGCCCGGTCCACGACAAGCGTATAACGGCTCGGATCCACTCCGTCCTCGAGCAGTCCCGCTTCGATATCCCGCAGAATCGCATCGGGATCTTCCGTACGCGGATTATCCGAAGTCACAAAAGCCAGATCGCTGTATTTGACGGCAATACGGCCCATGATCGGACGCTTGGTCCGGTCGCGGTCGCCGCCGCATCCAAATACGCACAGCACCCGCTTCTCCGCGAACTCGACTACGGTGCGCAGTACATTTTCCAGTCCGTCCGGCGTATGGGCGTAATCCACGATAATGGCGAAAGGCTGTCCGGCATCTACCGCCTCGACGCGTCCGTCGACGCCAGCTACCGCTTCCAGACTGTTTTTGATATCCGTCAGCTCCACGCCTTCGACCAAGGCTGCCGTTACGGCCGCCAGCGCATTGTATACGTTAAACTTGCCGACCATCCGCAGTTGGATGTCCGCGGAACCCTTGAACGTATCGACATGGAAGAAAGTACCCTGCGCCGTGATCTTGATCGCCGAAGCCCGCACGTCGCAGTCGCGCTCGACGCCGTAAGTCACCACTTCGGCCGCCGTTACTTTGGCATATTCCGCCGAAGCTTCGTCGTCCGCATTCAGCACGGCATATTTGCGCTGCGACGAATCGGCCGGCAGCGCATTGCCCAACCGGGAGAAAAACAGTCCTTTGGCGGCCCGGTATTCTTCCATGGAATGATGATAATCCAGATGATCCTGGGTGAGGTTGGTGAAGACCGCCGTACGGTAATCCGTACCTTTCACCCGGCCCTGTTCCAGGGCATGCGAAGAAACTTCCATGATGCAGCATTCCACTCCGCGGCCGGCCATATCCGCCAAGGAGCGCTGCAGACCAAGCGATTCCGGCGTAGTGCCCGACATCGGGAACGTTTCGCCGTCGTAACGCATCTGGATCGTGCCGATCAAGCCCGTCTTGACTCCATGATCCTGCATGATCCGCTCGATCAGATAGGTTGTGGTCGTTTTGCCGTTTGTTCCGGTCACGCCGATCATCCGCATTCTGCGGCTCGGTTCATCGAAGAACACATTGGCCAGCACGGCCATAGCCGTTCGGCTGTCGCGTACGAGCAGTTGGGGCAAATCCGTATCGAGCTTGCGCTCGACGACAAGAGCCGCCGCCCCGCGTTCTTCGGCCTGCTTCGCATAATCGTGTCCGTCCACCGTAAATCCAGGCAGACAGATGAAGAGATCGCCTGCGGCGACCTTTCGCGAGTCGATCTCGATTCCTGTACATTCCGTTTCCCCGCTGCCGATCAATCGGGCGGTCAGCAGCTGAGCCGCCAATTCCTGCAGTCGCATCATTTTGCTCTCTCCTTTGTGATTGTAGTCATTGTCGATCGGATCTCTTCATGCCCGGGCCGCAAAACGCCCGAGCCTGCCAATGGCAGGCCCGGGCTGTGCTGGCGCCTTAGTTGAGCGGGGCGGCGTCGCTTTCCGGTGCCGGATCGACCGGAGCCACCGTTCCGCCTTCGACCTGCGGTTCCGTGGTCCCGGCATCTGCATCCGGATCCCCGGCTACTGTCTCGCCGCCGATCGAGAGATCTTCAAAGTCCGGATCGTCTTTCCCGGTTACCGTAGATTCCGCCGACTTGAGCGCAAGAACGACGACCCGGTTGCCTTCCGTATCTTTGGTCAGCTTTTGCGAAGCTACGTAGCCCGATCCTTTGGTGCTGATCGACACGTCCAGCAGAGCCAGAATATCCACCGCGTCGCGCAGCGACAACCCGGTCAGATCGGGCACGTTCATCTCTTCCTTGTTCTCGGTCAACAAATAAATCTTCTGCCCCGCGTACATGGCGCTGCCTGCAGCCGGATACTGTTCCAGTACCGCCTTGCCGGCGCCAATCTGCTCGTAGGCGAGACCTTCGTCCAGCAGCTTGTCTTTGGCATCCTGAATATTCATTTTGATCAGATCGGGAGCGGTGACTTTGAGCAGCGTATCTCCGCTTTCCTTGCTCTTGCTTTCGCTCTGGATTTCGGTATCGGAGAATTTCTTCGGAACTCCCATGTATTCCAGCGTTTGCGACAGGATTTCTTTGGCGATCGGTGCCGCGATTCGGCCTCCGCTCGCATTCGGAACGCTCGGTTCGTCAAGCATGACGAAAATCGCGATTTTCGGATCGTCGGCCGGTGCGTAACCGATAAAGGAAACGGCGGAACGCGTTTTGTCGTAAGTGCTTCCGTCCACTTTAACCGCGCCCGTTTTTTCGGCCGTACCGGTCTTGCCGGCTACCCGGTAACCCGGAATATAAGCATTGCGGCCTGTACCAATCTCTTGGTCGGAAACGACCTGTTCCAGATACCCGCTGACCGCTTTGGCCGTTTCCGGAGTGATGACATCTCGAACTTTGTCAACTTCGTTCATTTTCTGCACTTCGCCGGTGAGCGGATTGCTTTTGGACTTGACGATATGCGGCGTAAGCAGATGTCCTCCGTTTGCCACTGCGGAAATGGCGGCAATTTGTTGAATCGGCGTTACCGAGACGTTGTGTCCGAACGTAATGGAAGCCTGATCGCCAAGCGGGCTGTTTTCCGTTACGTTCATCGTGCCGGCCAGCTCTCCGGGAAGCTGAATGCCCGTTTTTTCGCCAAACCCGAAGTTTTTGATATATTCGGCGAGTTTCTTCGTTCCGACCATTTCCATGCCCAATTTGACAAAAGCCACGTTGCTGGAATGTTTGACTCCCTGCAAATAAGTAATCGGTCCCCATCCGTGTCCGACGTCGTGAATGTTTCTTCCGCCGACTCGGATTACCCCGGACTCATAGGGGGCGTTGGGATCGAATTTCCCTTCCTGTACGGCTGCGGACAACGTCACGATTTTGAATGTCGATCCAGGCTCATACATGGCGGTTACAGCTAGGTTGTTGAAATCTTCCAGGGCTTTCGTGTCCGAGTAACTATTCGGATCGAATGTCGGCATATTGACCATTGCCAAAATATCCATAGTGTTCGGATCGGCAGCGATGACAGATACGCTTTTAGGCTGGTATTTCTCAAAAGCTTTCTTCGCCGCCTGCTCGGCATAATACTGGATTGTACTGTCGAGCGTCAGTTGGATCGAGGTACCGTCTTTCGGCGCTATAATTTCACTTTTCGCATCCGGCAGTTCGACGCCTTTGGCGTCTCTTTGATAAACGATTTTCCCGTCGATGCCCTGCAGGTCTTTCTCAAAATAGGATTCGATGCCGTATTTCGGTTTGCCGTCGTTGTCGACGAAGCCGAGTACGTTCGCCGCCAGCGTATGCTGCGGATAGAAGCGCTTGATTTGATTGTCGAATACGATGCCGATATCGGCATTTTTGTTCAACCCTTTTTCTTTGCGCAGCGAGACAATCTCCGTTTCGATCTCGGCTTTGAGATCTCCGTCGATCTTCCAGCCTTGAGGGCGGACTTCGACCCATACGCTGTAATCGCCTTTTTTGTAGCTGCCTGTCTCGCTGTCTTTCTCATATGTGCGCGACACAAGCTTGCGCAGCTTGGATTCGTCTACGCCCAGTTTGTCGTGCAGAATCTCGACCACTTCATCTGCCGTGCCGCGCTGATTAATGATATTGGGTTCTACCACGACCGAATAAGCAGGCGAATCGACGGCCAGTTCTTTGCCGTTGCGATCCGTAATGGCCCCACGTTCGGCACGCAGCACTTTGGAAGCCGACCACTGGTCTACGGCTGTGGCATGCCAGAAGTCCCCCTGCACGACCTGAAGGAAAAAGATCCGGCCGACCAGAACGAGAAAAAAGAGGGTGACTACCCCTCCGATTAAAAGCGTACGCATTTTCACTCTTTTTGTCAGCATGGCGTTGGAACCTCCTGCCCGTTTCCTTCCGCGCCTTGGCGCGGGGCCGGACGCCAAGCGGCGCCTCAGCCTTTCCTATCCACGTCTAATTGTTCGCGTCCGGCTTGGTTTCTTCACCGCTGCGGCGGTCGACAAAGATCGGTTCGTGGTCCGTTGCCTGAATGAGGCCCTGGGCAAGCGCCGTAGGCACGATCGCCTGACGCAGCACCTGCTTGTCCCGTTCCGCTTGCGCGATATCTTTTTTGATCTGATTCGTCTCGCTCTGAACCGTTGCGATTTGATGGTTCAGATCGTAGATATGTACATACCGCCAAGCGACGATGCTGCACAGAGCGACCGCAATAAGAACACTGGTCAAATAAAGCATTTTTTCCCGCATCGGGAGCTCGACCCGGCGGGTCACAACCGTCGTCTTTTGCCGGTACTGCTGTGAGGTCTGCTGCTTCTCCCGTTCCCGGATCGCCAGATTTCCGCGTGTCTGTGCCATTGATCAATCTCCTCTTCCTGGAATTATTTCGTTTTCTCCGCTACCCGCAGCTTGGCCGAACGGGCCCGGGGATTTTGTTCGATCTCCTCTTCGGTCGGCAGCGCAGGTTTGCGGTTGATTAACTTGATACTGTTGGGACCTTCGTACACTTCGACCGGGAAGCCCGGCGGAGCGACGTTTTTGCCCGTATAACCCAGCAAAATCTGTTTACAGATCCGGTCTTCGAGCGAATGGAAAGTAATGACGCTGATCCGCCCGCCCAGCGCCGTGCAGCGAACCGCGGCGTGCAGCGCATCTTCGAACGCGGAAAGCTCGTCGTTTACCGCGATGCGGAGCGCCTGGAAGCTCCGTTTGGCCGGATGGCCGCCTGTTCTTCTGGCCGCGGCCGGAATGCCTTCCTTGATAATCTCCGCAAGCTCGGTCGTCGTCTCGATCGGCTGCTTGGCGCGATGCTGTCCGATTTTGCCTGCGATCCGGCGGGAAAACTTCTCTTCGCCGTAGCGGTACAAAATGCGGGTGATTTCTTCTTCCGGCCACTCGTTGATGATCGTCCTTGCCGTCAGTTCCGAAGACTGGTCCATTCTCATATCGAGCGGAGCTTCGTGATTGTAGCTGAATCCCCGGGAACCTTCGTCGAACTGCGGCGAAGATACGCCGAGGTCGAACAAAAAGCCGTCGACTTTCGGTATGCCGTCTTCGTCTCGCGGAACGCCCGCTTCGCGCAGCGCATGTTCCAGCTCGCGGAAGTTGGTCTTGACGAGCGTTACGCGGTCCGCGTAGGCAGACAGCTTCTCGCGTGCGTTATCAAGCGCCCAATCGTCCTGGTCCAGCGCAATCAGCCTGCCGCCTTCGCCAAGCTTGGAAGCGATCAGCGAACTGTGTCCGGCTCCGCCCAGCGTGCAGTCGACGTAAATGCCGTCCGGCTTGATATTCAAGCCTTCGACCGCTTCTTCCTTAAGCACTGTAATGTGATGAAACAATCTCGTATCCCCCAAACGTACCTTGTCGAATTATTGGATATTCCTGTTAAAAGTCGATGTCGAAATCGGAAAGCTTCTCCGCAATCTCGCCGAAAGACTCTTCCGACTGCTTATAATAGCGGTCCCAATTGTCCCGGCTCCAAATCTCTACCCGGCTTCCTGCGCCAATCACGACGCATTCTTTGTCCAACTGCGCATACTCCCGCAAATTGGCGGGCAGTTGGGCCCGTCCTTGTTTGTCCCATTCGCATTCTGCCGCTCCCGAGAAGAAAAAACGGTTGAAGGCGCGCGCGTCGGCTTTCATCAAGGGCAGATTAGCCAGCTTGCGTTCAAGAAGTTCCCATTCCTGCTCGGAGTAAACAAAAAGGCACTGGTCGAGTCCCCGCGTGACGATGCAGGCCCTGCCCAGCTTTTCGCGGAATTTGGCCGGCATGATCAGACGGCCTTTGTCATCGATGTTATGTTTGTATTCGCCCATCAACATCGCTTGACCCACTCCTCGCCCGCATTCCTCCACTTCATACCACTTTCCACCACTTACAGCATAATAGATTCGACGCACGAAATCAAAGTCCTTCTGCAAATTACACGTTTTTTCGCCCGATTTTGCGTTTTTTTCAGTCCTATTCTCCCTTTTCCGCAAAAAAACAGGCCGCTTACTCCCGATCTATCCGGGATAAACGGCCTGCTGCGCTCTTAAAACGAAACCTTAAACGTTCCAGCTTTGCAGATAAGTCTTCTGCATATCGCTCAATTCGTCGATTTGGATTCCCAGACTCTCCAATTTGTAGCGGGCAACCTGCTCGTCCAGTTCGTACGGCAGCTTGATCATATGGGGACCGATTTCTTCGTAATGTTCATTGACGTAACGCAGCGACAGCGCCTGAAGCGCGAAGGTCATATCCATGATCTCGGCCGGATGTCCGTCTGCCGCGCCCAAATTGACCAAACGGCCTTCGGCCAGCAGATACATCTTGCGTCCGTCCTTAAACTGATACTCTTCGATATTTTTGCGTACCGTACGGATCGACTCGGACCGTTCTTCCATATCCGGTTTGCTGACTTCCACATCGAAGTGCCCGGCATTCGAGAGAATGGCTCCGTCTTTCATGACGTCGAAATGTTCGCCCGCGATCACCGCTTTGTTTCCGGTCACGGTAATAAAGAAATCGCCGAGCGGCGCCGCCTCCAGCATCGACATCACACGGAACCCTTCCATATGCGCTTCTACCGCTTTGATCGGATCGATTTCGGTGACGATGACGTTGGCACCCAGTCCCCGCGCCCGCATCGCCATCCCTTTGCCGCACCAGCCGTAGCCGACCACAACCACCGTTTTGCCGGCTACCATGAGATTGGTCGTACGCATGATTCCGTCCCAGGCCGATTGGCCCGTTCCGTAACGGTTGTCGAACAGCGATTTGCAAAAAGCGTCATTGACGCCGATCATCGGCAGTTTGAGCGTACCTTCGTTCTCGAGCGAACGCAGTTTGATAATGCCGGTGGTCGTTTCCTCCGCGCCGCCGCGGATGGTGGCCAGCAGATCCGGACGTTCCCCGTGCAGAATAGTCGCAAGGTCTCCGCCGTCGTCGATAATAAGATCCGGCTTGGCTTCCAGCGCTTTGATATTCAGGGCTTTGAGTTCGCCGGGAGCCGGCTGGTATTTGGCGTATACGGTAATGCCGTCTTCCACCAGAGCGGCGCAGACATCGTCTTGGGTCGACAGCGGATTGCTGCCGGTAATGGTAACTTCCGCTCCGCCCGCCTGAATGACTTTGGCCAGATACGCCGTTTTCGCTTCCAAATGCAGGCAGACCGACACTTTCAGTCCTTTAAAAGGCTGTTCGCGTTCAAATTGTTCCCGAATCCGGTTCAGTACCGGCATATGCGCCGACACCCAGTCAATCTTCAGGCGCCCTTCCGGTGCCAGATTGATATCCGCGATGATACTGTTTTGTTTGGCCAACGAACTCATATAAATTCCTCCGCTCCGATTGTGTGTTTCCGCCGATCTGCGGCTTCAGTCCGTTCAGGCTTCGATAATGCGGTGTCCGCCCTTCAGATCCGGTTCGATCTTCATCAGCGAATCGACCCAGTCCATTCCGTACCGGTTCAGCATATAAAAGACCGTGTACACGCGTTCCTGCGGCCGATCCAGTGGAAACAGCGTCTTGTAGATGCGGTCCCAGCGGCGCAGTTCCGCTTCGTTCTGCCGGGCGATCGTCTGGCGGGTCTTCTCCTGCAAAAAGGAAATCTGCTCGACGATCCGGCTGCGATTGGTTTCGCCGAGAGCGGCCAAACCGGGCTGAAGTTCGCCGATCCGCTCGATGACCGGTGCGTAAAGCTGTTCGAAATCGGCTTTTGTCCGCTCGAACAACCCGTCCGTACCCAGCTTGTCCTGCTTGGCCAGCCAGGCTTCTTTGCGGCTGTCGAACCGTTCCATCACATCTTCAAAGCTGAGACCGTACAGTTTCATATGTTTTTGGGTGGTCGGATCGAGCAGCGTAAACGACATGCGCGGCAGCAGAATCGGCATCTGCATCCCCGCCGCTTCGAATCCGTCTTTGGTTCCGGCCCAATACGCTACCTCGCCGAGCCCCAGTACCGCCTGCAGCACCGGGAACAAATAATCCTGCATCAGGGGACGGGTCAGTACGTTATTGCTGAAACAGGCCGGACATCGCTCCAGACGTTCCAGCAGTTCTTCTTTGGAAAAAATAACGGTGCCGCGGCGGTCGGCGAACTTGTCGCCCTGCTTATACAGCAGCAGCCGCTGGCCTTCATGGATATAGAACAGGTTCGCCGCACCTTCGACGGCCTGCGCCTGCTGCTCATAGCCCGCTTGTTCAATACGGTCCGCCGCTTTGAGATAAGCGGCTTCAAATTCGTCGTTTTGTTCGATCAGCTGCCGGAACATCGGGCTCTCCAGCCGGCGCAGCTCGGGATCGGCCGAATCGACCAGCACCAGGCCGTAATGACCGAACAGCCGGCCGATCAAACGGGCGAACCCTTCGCTCAGGCTGAGCGAATGAGGCAGTTCTTTTCGCAGCAGCTCCAAAATCTCGCTTTTGAATTCCGAATCGGCAAGATGCCGTTCCAATTCCGCGATGGCTTCTGCCCACTTCTCGGCCGGCACGGAAACTTCACTGACCGACGAACGTCCGTCATGCCAGGCTTCCATACGCAGACGCCGGACTTCAAGTTCGGGCGTCAGCACATACGTATGATCCGCTTCGTCCCAGTCGTGGTCTTCGCCCGCAATCCAGAACACCGGTACGACCTCGCGTCCGAGACGTTCCGAAGCGGCTCTTGCCGCATGGACTATCGTCGCCGCTTTATAGACGACAAGCAGTGAACCGGTAAACAATCCGCTCTGCTGGCCGCCCACCACGACGAGCGTCTCCCCGCTTCGAAGCTTCTCCAGCGAGCGGCTCACGGCGGAATGGTCATTGTATTTGGCGTTATAGGCGCCCAGCACTTCGACAAGCGCCTGACGGTCGGCCTGCGGCCTGTGCGGAGCATCCAGCCATTCGGCCCTCCGCTGAAGCGCCTGGACGTCTTCTAAATCGTATTCGTATAATTCACGCGCGTGTTGACCGCGCACGTAATCTTCTCCCAAGGCCGAACCCTTGCGAAGCGCCTGCGGAATGACATTCATGTCTGGCCTTGCCTCCTGTCTGCGTTCTGCTTAAACCCTTCTTGATTGTACCCAATCGTTCTCAAACCGTCAAAATAACTTTCATCCGATCCGACATAAAGCCGGATGCCGTAAAAAGCAAAAGGCCGCCTTCCCGAGCCTGGTTCGCTTCGGAAAGACGGCGACCTTCTTCCGGTTGAACACGGAGGAAGTCCGGCATTGAAGGGAAGATCGAACGTTCAATCGTTCCCTTCAATGCCTGTTCGCTTGATTATAAGGTTTAGTACGGAGTCGCAACCCAGTGCCCCGGGGATACTTCGACCAGTGTGCTCTCTTCGGAAGCCTCGCCCGCCGAACGGATCGGGCCGCCGCCTTCGGCCGACAGCATAATCCGCTTCTTCTGCGACTCGATTTCCGGATCCGCGATCGGAATCGCGGACAGCAGCGACTTGGTGTACGGGTGAATCGGATTGCTGTACAGTTCTTCGCTGTCCGCCAGCTCGACCATTTTGCCGTAATACATAACCGCTACCCGGTCGCTGATGTGTTTGACCATCGACAGATCGTGCGCGATGAACAGGTAGGTCAGGCCGAGACGTTCCTGAAGTTCCTGCAGCAGGTTGACAACCTGCGCCTGGATCGAAACGTCAAGCGCCGAGATCGGTTCGTCGCAGATGATAAATTTCGGGTTGACCGCAAGCGCGCGGGCAATCCCGATCCGCTGGCGCTGGCCGCCCGAGAATTCGTGCGGGTAACGCGTCGCATGGTCGGTATTCAGGCCGACCAGATCAAGCAGTTCTTCGATCCGCTTTTTGCGTTCGCCGCCGCTGCCCGCCATTTTGTGGATATCCAGGGCTTCGCCGATAATATCCGATACCGTGAAGCGCGGATTCAGCGAAGCATACGGATCCTGGAAGATCATCTGCATATCGCGGCGCATGGCTTTCATTTTATTCGGGGAGAGCTTGTAGATGTCCGTACCGTTGAATTTCACGCTTCCCGCAGTAGGCTCGTACAGCCGGAGAATGGTACGTCCCGCCGTCGATTTTCCGCAGCCGGATTCGCCGACCATGCCAAGCGTTTCGCCTTCGCGGATAAAGAAGTTCAGGTTGTCGACCGCTTTGAGCACTTTGCCGCTTCCTACATTAAAATATTTCTTCAGACCTTCAACCTCGATCAGGTTTTTGCCGAGTTCTGCTTTCATGGCTGACGCCTCCTTTACTTTGAAATCTGCGAGTTATTTGTTTTTAAGCGAAGGATCCAGCGCATCGCGCAGTCCGTCTCCGAGCAGGTTGAACGCCAGCATGATCACGCTGATCAGAATCGCCGGGAACAGCATCCGCCAAGGATAGAACATCCAGCCGGTAAGCGCGTTCTCGACCATCGAACCGAGCGAGGAGATCGGAGCCTGTACGCCCAGACCGAGGAAGCTCAGGAACGACTCGGCGAAGATTGCGTTAGGAACCGACAGCGTCAACGTGACGATGATCGGGCCGCTTGCGTTAGGCAGCAGGTGACGGAACAGCAGTCTGCCCGTACCGGCACCCATCGAACGGGAAGCCAATACGTATTCGCGGTTTTTCAATTTCATGATTTCGCCGCGGACGATCCACGACATATTGATCCAACCCGTAATCGTCAGCGCCAGGATGATCGTGCCCAAGCTTGGCTTGAATACGACGAGCAGCAGGATTGTAACGAGCAGGTAAGGAATAGCATACAGAATTTCGGAGAATTTGTTCATGATCGTATCGACGCGGCCGCCGAAGTAACCCATGATGCCGCCGTAGATCACGCCGATCAGCAGATCGATCAGCGCCGCGGCGACGCCGACGATCAGGGAGATGCGGGCACCCGACCAGGTTCTGACAAACATATCGCGGCCCAGATCGTCCGTACCGAACCAGTGCAGTGCCGAAGGCTTTTGGTTGGTTGCCATCAGGTCATTGGTCTGATAATCGTAACCGTGTACCCAATAAGCGATCCAGGGTCCGAAGATGGAAGCAATAATGATAACGACCAGCGCAACCAGTCCGCTCATCGCGACCTTGTTGCTGCGCAGACGTTCCCAGGTATCGCGCCAAGCCGTCAGGCTCTCGCGTTTGATGACTTCCGATTCGCGTTCATTGACATTAACAGACTCGAAATCCGCCGCCGTCAAAGCGGGAAGAGGCTGTTTGTTTAGTTTGTTTTCGTTAGACACTTGATTAGCCCTCCTTGCCCGATGTGAGTTTGATACGCGGATCAACGAGGACGTAAACGATATCGGTAATGAAGCGTGCCAACATCAGGATAATGCCGTAGAACAGCGTAATCCCCATAATCATCGTATAATCGCGGTTTGAGATACTCTCTACGAATACTTTGCCGATCCCGCCGATGCCGAAGATCCGTTCCACGACAACCGAACCCGTAATTACGTTGGCTGTCATCGGACCCACATAAGTGACGACCGGCAGAATGCCGTTGCGGATTACGTGTTTCCAGAGAATGGCCGGCCATTTCAAACCTTTGGCTTTGGCCGTCTTGATGTAATCGGCGTGCAGCACTTCAAGCATGCTCGAACGGGTCAGGCGCGCGATATAAGCAATCGGGCCGGCCGACAGGGCCATAACCGGCAGCACATAGCCGAGCGGAGTCTTAAGACCGGTAATCGGGAACCAACCGAGCTTCAGGCCCAATGCGTACTGCAGGAGCGAAGCAAGCACGAAGCTCGGTACCGCAATGCCTATGACAGCCAGAACCATGACCATGCTGTCTATAAACTTGCGGTGATACAAGGCGGCAAGCAGGCCGAGCGCCACGCCGACAATGGTCGACACAACCACGGCAATCAGACCCAGACGCAGCGAAACGCCGAATGTCTGGCCGATGATATGGGACACTTCCTGATTGAGTTTTTTCATGGAAATGCCCAGGTCGCCCTGAACGATATTGCCCAAATAATTGACGTACTGGGTCATGAGAGGCTTATCGAGACCGTACTGCGCTTCAAGACGCGCGCGGATTGAAGCAGGCACTTCTTTTTCGGACATAAACGGATCGCCCGGGATAGCTTTCATCAAGAAAAATGTCGCTGTTATCAAAATAAACAGCGAGAGCAGCGTATATAGAAGTTTGCTGGTTACATACCGTGCCATTTGCGAACCTCTCCTCCTTCATTCTGATCCTGCTTAAAATGTGATTCGAATGTATAGTTGCATATCCATTATATTCAACCCTATTTACTGGTTAAGCAAGAGCAAAAATGGAAGTTTGACGAACATGCAAAAAAATCGGGATATATATGGGAATCCACATATATCCCGAGCCTTTATTTAGCTTTGGTCATAATCGCTTCCAACCGTGAATCTTAGTGTTCTTCCAGGTAAGCGCGGGTGAAGTTGATTGCGCCGGAGAAGTCAGTCGTTACACCTTTCAGGTAAGGCTTGGTGAGCGATGCTTGCGTGTAGTAGTAGACAGGCATGATAACCATGTTGTCTTGAATGAGCAGTTTTTCGGCCGCAGCCATATCCTGCATACGTTTCTCCGGATCGTTGCCGCCTTTGTAAGCGCCGTCGATCAGAGCGTCGTAGGCTTTGTCTGCATAGCCCGTGTTGTTGTTGCCGCCGCCGCTTACGAACATATCCATGTAAGTCATCGGATCGTTATAGTCGGCCGACCAGCCCGCGCGTGCAACTTGGAAGTTGCCTGTTTTTCTGCTTTCCAGGAATACGGACCATTCTTCGTTTTTCGTTTGAATCTCTACGCCAAGGTTATTTTTCCACATATCAGCTACGGCAAGAGCCAGCTTTTGGTGGTTTTCGCTTGTGTTGTAGAGCAGCGTGATCGGAGGAAGTGTCGTGTAACCTTCTTCTTTCATGCCTTCTTCAAGCAGGGTTTTGGCTTGCGCCGTATCTTCCTTGAAGTATTCGCTGTCCGGATGCTCGTCGCGGAACGATTGGTTGTTCAGTCCGGCAATCGAAGTCGGTACGAAACCGTAAGCCGGTGTTTGGCCTGCTTTCGTTACGTTGTCGATCAGCGATTGACGATCAATTGCCATTGCAAAGGCTTTACGGATCTTGGCATTGTTGAACGGTTTTTCTTTGGTGTTGAACTCATAGTAGTACGTCGAAGCGATGTCTGTCAGTTTGAACTCGTCTTTCAACTGCTCGGAAAGCGGTTGAATTTGGTCGGTCGGGATTTCACCGGTAGGTGCGCCGGCATAATCGATTTCGCCGCCTTGGTACGAAGCGGTTTCGGTAGCGCCGCTGTTTACGACAGTAGCGGTAACGTTAGTCAGCTTGATATTGGCTGCGTCCCAGTACTTGTCGTTTTTCGTCCAGGACAGTTCCGAACCCGGAGTCCATGTCGTCAGTGTGAACGGTCCGTTTGTAACCATTGTAGCTGGATCTGTTGCCCAAGCTTCGCCGGCTTCAACCGTTGCTTTGTGAACCGGATAGTACGTGTAGAACGAAGTCAGACCCAGGAAGTAAGGAGTCGGATTCGTGAGGGTAACTTCAAGTGTGTTCTCGTCGACGGCTTTAACGCCTACGCTCGAGAAGTCTTTGGTTTTGCCGGTGTTGAATTCTTCAGCACCTTTGATGTAGTACAGTTGGTACGCGTATACCGGAGCCGGAACAGTTTCCGGGCTCAGCGCGCGTTCCCAAGCGTATACGAAATCGTTCGCCGTTACAGGATCGCCGTTGCTCCAAGTTGCGCCTTGACGCATTTTGAATGTGTAAGTGAGGCCGTCTTCCGAGACTTCCCAGCTTTCGGCTGCTCCTTCTTTCGGTTGACCGTCTTCGCCGATTGTAGCGAGGCCTTCATACATGAAGCGCAGTGCCGTATTGGCCTGGCTGTCTTGTGCTTGTGCCGGATCAAGTGTCGGCGGTTCTGCACTGAGGTTCAGGCGCAGGGTCTGGTCAGCCGCCAGGTTTGCATCAGCCGCGGGTTCAGCAGCTGTTCCTTCATCGGTCGTGCCGGTCTCGGTCTTTGTACCCGTGTCCGTGGTAGTCTTCTCGTCGGCGCTTCCGCAGCCTGCGAGAACCGTGCCGATTACAAGAACCAGCGTAAGAAGCAACATCCAGCTTTTCTTTTTCATCCTGCAACTTTCCCCCTAAAAAAAGATTAATTTTTTTATTGATTATACCCCCCACCGCAAAAAAAATCTATAACCTTTTTTCAGAATCTTACGGTTTTTTTCAGATTTAAATCGTTTTCTGTCATATTTTCTGTCTTGACCGCCGGTCAAAACCCTGTAACAAAGCTCTTTTTAAGCGATTTAGCCGACTATGTACCATATTCATGTTAGGTATTTACGAAATGTACAATAAATCCGCTTATTCCGAGAATCAGGTACAAAGGAACCAGCATCAGAAAAGACATTCGCCAAAGACCTCTGAACAAACGGCCGGGTTCCACGCGGCCGCGTTTGCGATTCTGCATACTGCCGAGCAGTCCGGCAAGCACGATCAAAATCAGCATGATCAGATAAAAACCGAAAGAAGAACCGAAAATATAATTATACAAAGCGGATACGGCAACGATCAGAAAAGGCGTGGTCAGATCCATGGCCCGGCGAAACGAGAGCCCTCTTTTCTCTTTGCGCAGCAGACCTGCGCCATACACGAGCACAAACGGCAAAAAAGGCAGCACGCAGAGTGTAATCAGAAAAGCGGATACCGTTTCGAGCATACCAAGTCTCCTCTTCCGGCAAAGTTTTGCAGCGTACGCCGCCGTGTCCGGGCACCGCAGGTTTCAGCGCATGCCTTCAATCATATGAACCAGCATTTCGTTCAAGGGTGCTTCGGTTCCCGAGCGCCGGGCAAGTTCAACGATTCCTCCGCCGATCCATTTCGCTTCGGTCTCTCTTCCCCGGGACACATCTTCCAGCATCGAAGACCGGTTGAGCGCGGTCGAGCGGCAGACGCCGAGAAGTTCTTCCCACCATTCTTCCAATGCGGGGACTCCCGCCGCGCTATACACCCCAAGCGTCTCGTCGAACAGTTTGCGCATGAATTCGGCACGGGCCAAACTCTCCGGCAGCCGCCCGTTTTCGATTCGCCATATGGCGGTCAACGGATTGATTACGGCATTGATAACCAATTTTTTGTAAATAGCGGTTTCGATTTCATTCGACGCCGCGAGCGCCAATCCTCCCGCTTGGAAAGTCTCAGCCAACTTTTTCTCCGCCGCGTTCCGCCGCTCCGCGGCCTCTGCCGAAGAACCCGGTATCCCGAACACGGTCGAGCCCCAACCGGCGCGCACCACGGTATCCGGTTCCGGCCGTCGCGCCCCTTCCGTCGTAATCGCCGCGTAGATCACCGCTTGCGGCAGCGCTTCGGCCAGCCGCTCCAAATGTCCGATGCCGTTTTGCAGGCAGAGCACTCGGTCACCCTCGTACACGCCGGAAGTCAAACGGGCGATAAACGACGGACTCAGATCTTTTTGTTTGACGGCCAGCAGGATCCAGCGCTCTTCGGGCTTCCCGCGCCCCGAGCCGCCGAAGGCGCTTATCGGCCGGGCGCCAAGGTTTGTCGCGATCCGCCGCTGCGTTTCTTCCTGCCCGCCTTGACCCCAGGAGATGCCCCGGTCGGCAATCGTTCGGGCCTGTGCGTCCGTTCGGGTGTACAAGACGGTATCCGCTCCTCCGAGAGCGGCTCCGGCGGCAAAAAGAAGCCCCAACGCGCCGCCTCCGATCACTTCGATATTCACGTTTATTCCTCCATGGCCCTATGGTTTACGTTCGCGGCTTCAAAGCCTTATAATTAAATCAAACCAAAATTTTGCGTTATCGCCGAAAAAAGCAAGCGATTGGTCCACTTTTCCCGCTGCCCCGCCGCTTTCGATACAGCTTGGGGAGTTTTATTTTAGCACAGGGAAAGAATTCCGAAAATGCCGGACGCGAAAGTTTGAAAATAAACCAGAAAAATAGGGGAAAGCGGGGAATACGCGGTGTCGAAACGTGTCTATCTAAGTCTGCTTGCGGCATTGCTTGTGTTCGTTTCCGCCGCAGGCTCCGCACTGGCGCAAACCTCCGCCGAAGAATGGACGCCCGAGCAGCGCAAGCTGCTGCAGGATACGTTGTCGCTGAACGAACTGGAGCGGGATACCGAACGGATCGTCGGCGAACAGCAGGAACTGGCGCGCCAAGGCGAGCTTCTGAACGTTGAAATCAAGCAGCTGGAAAGCCGGATTGCGGAGAACAGGGAGCGCAGCGGCAGTATAGTCCGCGCCCAGTACATGCAGAGCCAGCGGCCGGTCTTCCTGTCCCTGCTCAATGCAAGATCCCTCGGAGATTTCAACCGGCTCTTCGCTTATTACCGCCTTGCCGTTCGGCACGACGAGGAACTGCTGCTCGGTTTTCGCAAAGACACGGATGCGCTGGAAGCCCGGCGCGGCGATCTTGCGGCGAACTCGGCGCGCCTGGAAGAAGTCAGGCTCGGTATCGAAGAGCAGCGGCTTCGGCTGCGCACTCTGCAGAAAGATATCGATTCCGGCCTTCTGGCCAGCGACGATCCAGGCAGTCTGAACCGGCTTGCCGAAGAGTTGAATGTGTATTGGAACAATGTAGGTCTTTACGAAGTGGACGAATATTTCGCCGAGCTTGCCGCAGCCAGCAACGAACTCCCGGATTTTCTGCAAAAAAGCGGAAAAATGAAAGTGTCCGGACTCGGCACGCGCTATACGATCAAACTGACCGATACCGAACTCAACGACTTCCTGCGCTCGCGCAATGCCGATTTTGAAAATTTTTCTTTCACTTTCGAAGATGGACGGGTGATTGCCGAAGGCAAACGGGACCGTTTGTCGCTGCGGATCGAAGGCCGATATACCCTGGAAACCGAACCCCAGAATGCGGTTCTGTTCCACGTGGACAATCTGGTATTCAACGGTTTGGAACTGCCGGGCAGCACCCGCAAGGAATTGGAGCAGAAATACGATCTGGGATTCTATCCCCAACAGGTGGCTCCGGTCGAAGTGCGCGAGGTCGAAATGGTCGACGGCCATCTCCAAATCGTGCTGCAGCTGCTGCTCTGACCGGGATGCTTATCCGCTCCGCCTCTTTTTCGACAAAAAACTCTGCCGTATGCGGCAGAGTTTTTTTATGGGAAAAAGGAGGCAGACGAAGACAGCATTACGGCCGTAAATAAACGGCAAGCTGACCCGCGCCAAGTTTCCCTTCGTAGAACCGGTCGAGCGAACGGCTCCAGGCGATTTCCCGTGCAGGCGCCTTTTTGGGGTTTGCCGCTCCGGCTTCTGCGCCCGCCGAACGTTCGGCCGCAGGGTTGGGCATCCAGCGCAGCAGTTCCGCACTGGCGGACCCGTCGTAAACCGAACGCAGAACGGGCAGACGCCCGGTGGCGGCATGCCAACCGCTTTGAGCTTCATGCCCGGTGAGGTAAGCGATCCAGAGCGAAGCTTCCCGGGCATGTTCCGTATTCGCCGAAATGCCGAAGCAGCGCAGTACGGCTGTGTGTGCGGCGGAAGTCAGAGGAACAACGCGCGACTCCGGAGAGTCCTCGGCGCCCAGTCTGGACAATCGGTCGACGGCCAGATCCAGTTCGCCGGACTCCACTTTGGCCCGAAGTTCCGAAGGCGGATGTCCTTCTGTCGCGGACGCATCATTCAGATAGGTCCGCCCGCGGAGCGCTTCCGCCCGCTGCAGTGCATGTTCTATCCGGGGACCTTCTTCTCCCTGCAGGGCGCTTTCCCATAAAGCCAACAGGGCGGCAAAAGCACGTACATCTCCCGAGGGAAGGCCCAGAATCGGCTGAGGCCCGGAAATCCCGCCCGGCGAAGCCTTTTCTTCGGACAGGCCTTTCTCCCAACTCTGCCAGCTCTTGTCGTCTGCCGGAAGCTTGCCGGACTCTCCGGTAAATCGTTCGGGACTCCAGACGGCGCCGTAAGGATCGAGATCGAGCGGCACTGCCCAGCGATAACCGTTCCATTCTACCGAAGCCGCGGGCAGCGGAAGAGAATCGGCCGCCGATGTGACGCCCGTTTCATACAGGTCGGCAGGCAGCAGCCTGCCTTCGGAAGCCAGGTCCGCGACCCAGCTGCCGTCGAGCATCAGCACATCGGGTTCGCGTCCCGACGCATAAGCGGTGCGATACGTCTTGTACGCCTGCTCCGGTGCGATATTGACCAAAGTGACAAGGGTACCGGCTTTTCGCTGGTATTCTTCGTTCACGGCCTGCAGCGCTTTGAATTCTTCCGTCCCCATCATGGTATAGACTTCGATCTCGCGCAGCGGTTGTTCCGATTTCCCTCCGCGCAGCGCCGCCGACTCGCCATCCGGCTGCGATCGCGATGTGGAGGTCTCCGGCAAAGACGGCGACAAATTGATCAGGGCAAGCAGCAATATGCCGAACAGCACGAAATGATTTTTTCGCTTCAAAGTCTGTTCCCTCCGTTTCCTGCTTTCCCTATTGTAGCAAAGGATCCTTTTTCTAACCAAAAAAAGAATCCGGTAGCAAAACCCGGATTCCCGCAAAATCGGCTGCACGTATTCGGTTTAGAGAAGATCGGCTGCCAGTTGGGCCAGCTTGGAACGTTCGCCTTTTTCCAGATGGATATGTCCGGCTAGCTTCTGTGATTTGAACTGTTCCACCACATAGGTCAGTCCGTTGCTCGCCGCGTCCAGATACGGATGATCGATCTGCTCGGGATCGCCGACGAGGACCATTTTGCTGCCTTCTCCGGCGCGCGAGATAATCGTCTTGACTTCATGCCGGGAAAGATTCTGCGCTTCGTCGATAATGATGAACTGCGAAGGAATCGAACGCCCGCGGATATAAGTCAGCGCTTCGACCTGTATGCTGCCGAGCCCCATAAGGATTTTGTCGATGTCTCCCGCGCTTTTGGTATCGAACAAAAACTCCAGATTATCGTAGATCGGCTGCATCCACGGACGAAGTTTTTCTTCTTTTTCGCCCGGCAGGTAGCCGATATCTTTGCCCATCGGAACAACCGGGCGCGCGACGAGCAGCTTTTTGTATTTGCGTTCGTCTTCTACTTTCATCAGAGCGGCCGCAAGGGCCAGCAGGGTCTTGCCCGTGCCCGCTTTGCCCGTAATCGTGACCAGCGGAATATCATCCGACAGCAGCAGTTCGAGCGCCATACGCTGCTGCGCATTGCGAGCCGTAATTCCCCAGACGGGATCATGCCCCTGAAAAAGCGGCTCCAGCCGTTTCGCTTCAGCATTCACTTTGACCAGCGCCGATTTGCCGCCCGCTTCGTCTTTCAGAATCGCAAATTCGTTCGGATAGAGTTTTTGGGCTTCGCTTCCGGCTTCGGAAAGGAACAAATATTTATCCCGGTAAAAACGGTCCACTTTTTCATCCGGTACCTGCAGCGTCATGTAACCCGGATACAGCGAGTCGGGATCGGCCGCCCGGTCCGTCATGTAATCCTGCGCGAGCACACCGAGTACGTCGGCTTTGACGCGAACGAGTACGTCTTTGCTGACCATAACGACGAGCCGCGCCTCTCCTTCGGGCAAACCCTGCTGTTCATTATGATAATTAAGCGCAACGGCCAGGATGCGGTTGTCGTTCGTCATTTCGCCGAACTTGTCCTGCATGCTCTGGAAGCTGCGGTGATTGAGTTCAACCCGGAGGATTCCGCCCGACTCGAGCGCAACTCCGTCATGCAGATGCCCGCGTTCGCGCAGGGCGTCCAGCTCCCGTGATACGCTTCGGGCATTGCGTCCGATTTCGTCGGCCAGCCTTTTTTTCGAATCGATTTCTTCCAGCACCGTAGCCGGAATCACCACTTCATGTTCCTGAAACGAAAAAATGGATCGGGGATCGTGCAGCAGAACGTTGGTATCGAGAACAAAGAGCTTTTTCACGAGAAATCCCTCCCGAGGCTTAATGGAACGCAAGCTTCCCCGAATCGCAATGCGATTCAAACGAGCCGACTCAAACCGCCGACCACCCCCTTTCAAGCAAGAAAAAAGAGCAAAAAAGCCCGCGGCGAACCGCTAGGCTTTTTTCATGGCGCTCATGACCTGACCGTCGAGCAGTTCGGCGGCATAACGGTCGAGCGAACGGGTATATTCGGGTGGTGAAGAGAGATGCGCTCCATAAAACAGGGCATTGCGCACCGCTTCGACTTCCACGTCGAAACAGCACATTTTGAACGGAACATCGCACAGCGGGTCTTGGGCGACCTTTGCGGCTCCGTTGACGGCATATACCTTTTCGCCTCCGAAAATCGTAAGCGTAACCTTCGGATTGTTCAAAATATTGCGGACCAGACGCGAACGGTGGTCGACCGCAAAGCGGACGGTCCCCGGATTTGAGGCATACAGCCAAGAAATGGCCGTCGAGGTCGGACCGTTCGTTTCGGCATCTACAGTGGCCAACAGGGCAAACGTCTCGCCCTGAAGCTGATTGAACAAGGTTTCGGTCAACTGCGTAACGGCTTCGGACATCATGTGGCCTCCTAATACGGCATCTGATCGGAATCATTCAATAAACGTCTTGCTTCCCCGATTATATCACATCGGGAAAACCCCATTCAATCAAGGAGAGGTTGCAGCCGCGGCAGGCTGGTGATTGCCGGCCAGTTCGTCTTTCAGCGCCTGTTTGGCAGCTTCTATATCTCCTGTGTCCATTTCAACAAAGCTGGTTTTGCTGCTCCATGGACCGGTAATCTGCTTGTAAACGATATTTTCTTTTGGAATGTCCCAATAGGTTCGCACCAGATTGAGAACTTGCTTATTCTCCAAATCCGTATCTGTATTATCGGCCACAGCTTCGATCAACGGGCCTGCTTTGGTTACTGCATTAAACGATTTGAGTTTCTCCAATATGGACGCAATCAACAGCTGCTGTCTCGCGTTTCGCTGAATGTCATTCGATTCGGCGGTCTTGTTGCCCTCGCATGGATCGTTGGGCTGGCTAAAAGTCGTATGACGATACCGGACAAACCCCAGCGCCTGTTCACCGTCTAAAACTTGGATGCCTTTTTCAAGATCAATATTGGTATTGTCCGCTTGAGTCTTATAGCACATATTTTGGTCAACGTTCACTTCGACTCCGCCTACCGCATCCACTACGTCTTTGACTGTATTGAAGTTAACAATCGTCGCGTAATCAACCGAAACCCCGAAATATTTGCTTAGCATTGTTTTTATTTCATCTTTCGCTTTTTCTCCGCCGCTTTTTTCTTCGGACAAAAATTTTGGATAGTAAGCATTCACTTTACGTACTTTGTACCCGTCCAGAACGAAACGGCCGTCCCGTGGCAACGAAACTACAGTCGCTGTATCGGTCTTAGGATTCAGGGCTACTACCATAACAACATCAGTCAGGTTGGTATTGGTTTCTTCCCGAAAATCCGTACCCAGCAGCGCCATGGCAATCGGCTGCGAATCGGCCGGTTTTGCAGGTTCGCCTCCGGTACCGATCGCTTTCGACTTCTGATAGATCCAGCCGAAATACAAACCGGCTGCGACGACCAGCAGAATCAGAAGCACCACGAATATCGTCCAGAAGCGCTTGGCTCCGCTTTTTTTCTTTTTGCCCGCGGGCCGGCGGCCGCCGTTTCCACCACTGCCGCCTGAACCTCCAGCGCCGCGGCGGACGGTGGGCGCTTCCGCCGGCTTTGTACTCCGGCCATTGGAGCGCGGCGGAAGACCTCCGCCTTGTGTACTGCTCATCTCTGTCCAGCTCCTTCTCTTGTGCAATCCGTACGAATCGCGCATGATCGCTTTTATGCAGACTCATGTCCTTTTCCGTACAAACGAAAACAGGGTCCGCACGCCACCAGGGCGGCGGACCCTGTTCGCCGCCTCGCCCTGACGTCTTTTAATAAGACGCGGGCGAAGCGGGAAAAGTTACCGATTGTTTGTTTTTTACTGCCGTATGACTTACAGGCTCGCTTGAGCCGCTTTGCGTTGTTTCTCGAAACGTTCGCGCTCGCCTTTGTTCAGGATTTTCTTGCGCATCCGAACGTTTTTAGGCGTGATTTCGCAATACTCGTCGTCATTCAGATATTCCAGCGCTTGCTCCAGCGAGAACAGGCGAGGCGTCTTCATTTTGACCGTATCGTCTTTGGTAGCGGAACGTACGTTGGTCAGCTGCTTTTCGCGGCAGATGTTAACGACGATGTCGTTATCGCGAGTGTTCTCGCCGACGATCATGCCTTCGTACACTTCGGCACCCGGTTCAACGAACAGCGTACCGCGGTCCTCGACGCCGAGAATGCCGTACAGCGTAGCGTTGCCGTTCTCGGTCGATACGAGTACGCCCTGGTGACGTCCGCCGACCTGACCCACAACGAGCGGTCCGTAGCTGTCGAACGCATGGTTCATGACGCCGTATCCGCGAGTCAGGCTCAGGAAGTTCGTACGGTATCCGATCAGGCCGCGAGCCGGAATCAGGAACTCCAGGCGAACCTGTCCCGTGCCGTTGTTGATCATATTGACCATTTCGGCTTTACGCGCGCCGAGGCTCTCCATAACCGCGCCCGTGCTTTCTTCCGGTACGTCGATCAGCAGGCGTTCGATCGGCTCCATTTTCTTGCCGTCGACTTCTCTGACGATAACTTCCGGTTTCGAAACCTGCAGCTCGTAACCTTCGCGGCGCATGTTCTCGATCAGGATACCCAGGTGAAGCTCGCCGCGTCCCGATACAACGAAAGCATCCGGGCTGTCGGTTTCGTCAACGCGCAGGCTGACGTCGGTCTCCAGTTCGAAGAACAGACGGTCGCGCAGCTTGCGGGAAGTGACCCATTTGCCTTCGCGGCCCGCGAACGGACTGTTGTTGACGAGGAAAGTCATTTGCAGGGTAGGCTCGTCGATCTTGAGGACCGGCAGGGCTTCCGGATTTTGCGGATCGGCAATCGTCTCGCCGATGTTGATGTCCTTGATCCCCGCGATGGCGATGATATCGCCGGCGCCGGCCTGGTCCGTCTCGATACGCTTAAGACCCTGGAAGCCGAACAGCTTCTCGATGCGGGCCTGCTTCATGCCTCCGTCGCGCGTCATAACGGCAACGGATTGACCTTGACGGATGATACCGCGGTTTACGCGACCGATCGCGATACGGCCGAGGTATTCGTTGTAGTCCATCAGGGTAACGAGGAATTGCAGCGGCTCATCGACACTTTCCGTCGGCGACGGAATGTTCTCGATGATCGTTTCGTACATTGCCTGCATGTTGTCATCCTGCTTGTCGGCGTTTTTGCTCGATGTGCCGTTCAGTGCGGAAGCGTACACGACCGGGAAGTCGAGCTGTTGATCGTTTGCGCCCAGTTCGATGAACAGGTCGAGAACTTCGTCGATGACTTCCGACGGACGGGCGGCCGGACGGTCGATTTTGTTGACGACAACGATTGGCGTCAGATTGTGCGCCAGAGCTTTACCCAGTACGAAACGGGTCTGCGGCATGCAACCTTCGTAAGCGTCAACGACGAGCAGAACGCCGTCGACCATTTTCATGATCCGTTCCACTTCTCCGCCGAAATCGGCGTGTCCAGGTGTATCCACGATGTTGATCAGATAATCTTTATAAGGAATCGCCGTATTTTTCGCCAGAATCGTAATGCCGCGTTCTCTTTCGAGATCGTTGGAGTCCATGGCGCGCTCTTGGACATGCTCGTGGTCACGGAAAATACCGGATTGCTGGAGCAGTTTGTCGACGAGCGTGGTTTTACCATGGTCGACGTGAGCGATAATCGCGATATTGCGAATTTCTTGTCTTGAATGCATGAATGGAATGTTCCCTTCTCTATTAAAAATGTTTAAAAAACTTGTCCTTGGGATTCTCACAAAAGAAGCGTCTGGCAACACTGCCGACGCTCCTCGATCCCTTTGATTATACATGATTTTCATGAAATTTCAAGCCTTTTTACATTTTACGCCAACCGCTTCGTTTGCCCGCCCCGGATTCAGGCCAAAAAACCAGCCAGGCTCCTGCCAGAATCAAAATAACCGAGAAGGCGTAGAGAAAAAAAGCGCCGAGCAAACTGAAAATAAACAGCAGGATCGACAGACCGATCAAACCCAGCGACGCGTAATAAATGCCTTTCGGACGTACCGAATCGAGCAGCGCGTACTCGTACAGACCGACGCCCGGACCCAGCAGGAACGCGGGCCACAGCACTTCAATCAAACCGAACCCCCAGGTATTGCATAGAGAAAACACAATGCCGTACACGGTCAATGTTCCGCCCGGAACAAGTACCCAGGCCGGAAGGGTGCGGGCTGCGAAAGCCAGATGGAGGGCTACCCCCGGCAGCAGGATGAGCAGCGGCCAGAACACCCGTCCCAGAAAAGAAAATACGCCCCACTGTCCCAGGAGAATAATCAGTCCGGCAGCTAAAACAAAAATTCCGACAGCCCTTTTATTATTGTTTGGCATCCCGATTCTCCTCTTGCGGAATTTTCGCCTATCCTGGCATACGCGGAAACTGCGTATCCCATCCTTGTTATTATCGGAAATCTACGGCTGTTTATTCAGCGGTTCGGCAAATCTTGGAGAGCGCGGCCGCGTTCTTCAGAACCAATCGGGATTGGCCGGCGATTCTTCGCCTTCTTGATTGCTTCGGCTGCGCGAACCGCCCGCAAACAGTTCGATCGTTTCCGTACCGTCGGCCGCTTCTTCGATCAAACGCTCAAGATTCGGCGTAACGGCTTCGACCTTGTTGACGATCCGCAGATTGGGATTGGTCGTCGGCGACTTCGGCACAAACAGCGTGCAGCAGTCTTCGTAAGGCAGGATGGAAATATCGTAGGTTCCGATCCGGCGCGACAGACGGATGATCTCGTCTTTGTCCGTCATGACGAGCGGCCGCAGAATGGGCAGCTCGGTCGCGCGTTCGATCACGTTCATGCTGGGCAGCGTCTGGCTGGCGACCTGGCCGAGACTTTCTCCCGTTATGAGCGCGAGTGCCTTTTCCCGCTCCGCGACTTTGGTCGCGATCCGGAGCATGGCCCGCCGCATCAGCGTAATCATCAGATTATCCTGTCCCATCTGGGTAAACGAAGTCTGAACTTCGGTAAAAGGCACGATGTGCAGACGGATTTTGCCCGCATACTCGGCCAGAGCCTGAGCGAGGTCGACGACTTTTTCTTTCGCTTTTTCGCTGGTGAACGGATAACTGTGGAAATGGATACACTCCACTTCCAGTCCGCGGCGAAGCGCCGACCAGCCGGCCACCGGGCTGTCGATTCCTCCCGACAGCAGAAGCAGCGCTTTCCCGTTTGTTCCAAGAGGGAAGCCTCCCGCTCCCGGAATCACTTCGCCGTATACATAAGCGAATTGGTCCCGGATTTCGATCCGCAGTTCCAGCTCCGGTTCCCGCACATCGACTTTGAGCAGCGGAAACCGCTTGAGCAGCGGAGAAGCAATCAGCGGATTGGATTCCTGTGACGAATGCGGGAAGTCTTTCCAGACGCGGCGGACATTCGTCTTGAATGTCGTTTCGCGTTTGAGCTCCATCGCTTCGAGCAGTTCTCCGGCCGCGCGGATAATCTCGTCCAGTTCGGGCTTCACGGCACGCACCGGACTCATCGACGTCATGCCGAAGACGTTCTGCAGTACCGGAATAAGCGTTTCGGCCTGTCCGCTGCCCGGATCGACATAAATACGTCCGAATTCGCGGCGCACTTTGGCTTCCGGATAAGGACGCAGCAGCGCCCGGACATGCTCGACGGCCGCTTTTTCAAACTTCGCGCGGTTGCGCCCTTTTAAGGTCAATTCGCCAAAACGCAGCAGCAGGTAATCGTATTTCTTCATTCGTTATCTTTTTCTCCCCTCAAACGGCGCCAGCCGGCTCACGGCCTGTTCCAGCGCCTCCGACAGCAGCCGGATTTCTTCTTGCGTATGCCCGTCTCCCAGACTGAAGCGGATCCCCGAAGTCGCATGGGCGCGATCGCGCCCCATCGCTTCGAGAACCCGGCTCGGTTTCTCGGTTTTTGCCGAGCAGGCGGATTGAGCCGACACAAGAACGCCGAGCTCTTCAAGCGTATGCAGAATCACCTGCGATTTCAACCCCGGAAATGTAAAATGTACAATATGCGGTGCGGGATGTGCGGGTTCGGTCAGCGTCAGCGCTTTATGCTTACGCACTTCCCGCACCGCATATTCACGCAGCAGATTCATCCGCTCGGCGCGCTCGGGCTGTCCTTCCGCCGCAAGCCGGAAAGCTTTGGCCGCTCCGACAATCGAAGGTACGTTTTCCGTACCGGCACGCAGCCCGCTTTCCTGCGTACCGCCCGATATCAGCGGGAATAGACGGACTCCGCTGCGGACCACCAGCAGACCGACTCCGCGCGGACCGCCAATCTTGTGTGCCGACAGACTGTACAGATCGATCCCGGCGGCATTCAGCCCAAGAGCAAGGCGGCCGAAGCCCTGAACGCCGTCGACATGAAATCGTACGCGTGCGTCGCGGCGCTTCAACTGCCGGCCGATCTCTTCGACGGGCTGGACAGCTCCAGTCTCGTTATTCACGTGGATGACGCTCACCAATGCGGTATCTTTGCGCACCGCACCCAATATCCGCTCGGGACGGACCGTGCCATCCGCTTCCGGCGCCACATAGGTAACTTCAAAGCCGAAACTTTCGAGCTGGCGGCAGCTTTCATATACCGAAGCATGCTCGATTTGTGTCGTTACGATATGCCGTCTGCCGTCGACGCGGCCCAGCAGCATTCCTTTCACGGCCAGATTGTTGCTCTCCGTCGCCCCAGAAGTGAAGACGATTTCCGCACTTTGGACGCCGAGCGCAGCCGCACAGACTTCGCGCGAACGCTCCAGCAGTCTGGAAGCAGCCTGTCCTCCTCGGTGAATCGAAGAAGGATTGCCGCTGTGCGCCTCCGTCACTTCGCTTATGGTACGGATGACGTCCGGATGAACCGGCGTCGAAGCCGCGTGATCGAAATTAAGCATGAATCTTGACCTTCTTTCCATTCCTTATATTCCGTGCAGCCGCACTCCCAACAGACGGCAAAAAGATCAAAAAGGAAAAGCCGGGCTTCTCCTTTTTGATCTTCGACTGCGCCGAATCGGCTCAAATGTATTTGGCTTGAGCCTTTTCTACCCGGCCGATATAATTTTGCGTCTCGCGTGGGAGCCGGTCGAAATTGGCATCCAAATCGGCTTCGGTTCGGATGCCCAAACGCTGGAGTGTGCCCGGACCCGCGTTGTAAGCGGCAAGCGCCAAACGCTGGGAACCGTCGAAACGAAGCAGCATGGAAGCGATGTAGCTGGCGCCTCCGTTGATGTTCTGCTCCGGATCGAACGAATTTTTGACACCGAGTCCCGCGGCCGTCCCGTCCATCAGCTGCATGAGGCCTTTGGCACCGGCGCCCGACTGGGCGTTCGGATTGAACGACGATTCCGCATCGATGATGCCGTTGATCAAAGACTGCGGAATTCCGTATTTGGAGCTCGCCGCCTGCACGATATCCGCGTATTGGGCGGCATTCGCATTCGGCGTTCCGGATTTGACGGTCGGTTCGGACACGGACGGCATCTCGATCTTGGCGGATGACCTGTCCAGCGACGAAGCGCTTTGAGAAGCGCCTTCAAGCGAAGTGGCCCCCTGCTTCATCGAACCCACCCGATCGGCCGGAAGCGCGATCGCATCGAGCGTTTTCATCAATTCCTGGGCCGAGATCGACCCCGTCCCCGATTGATCCATCTTCTGCTGCAGCAGTGTGGCAAAGACCGACGAATCGATTTTGCCCTGCTCCATATTTTTTATTGCGGACTTGTCCAGATTCATACTGTCCATCCATTGAAGTTCGATGAGCTGCTTGGCCGTCCTCGGATCAATAATCATCGGCTGCACTCTCCTTCCATCGGTTTCAAGTTTAGCTTAACCCCAACGGCCGGAGCCGTGCAACGGGACTTCCGAAGCGGTTATCCGGGATTTCGGAAAAACTTACGAACGCGGCGCGCTCATCCGACGCTGGCTGAGATAATCGCTCTCGTAGTAATCCAGGTCGTCGCGAAGTTCTTCGTACGTTTTGGTGACGTCGAGAATCACTTCGCGCGCGGTAGGCGCAATGTGCCGGCGGAAACGGATCGCTTCCTGCCCCGTGTACGCATAACGGCCGTCTTCGGCGTAACATTCGTTTTTCGGATAAAAGAAACTGTTGATGACGTTATGATAGACCTTGTACAGCGTATCCTCCGCGGAATTGACATCAAAATTGGCCCGGCGGAGTAGCACCCCGATTTTTTCGGAGGAGGTTTCCGAGAACACAAGCAGATGACGGAGATCGGCTAAAAATCCTTTGTAATAAGCGATTTCTTCCTCATCCTGCGATTCGGCAAGCTGAGGCAGCGAGTATTCGTTCAAAAAAGCTTCGATTCTCACGATGGCGGTTTTCAACTTTTCCCTGGTCGATTCACACAATTTCTGTACGTTGGACGCTGGCATAACGGCGGTTCCCCCTTGGTATTTGATCGCGCGGACGCGCGAAACGGGCTTCCTTGCAAACCCTGTTCCTTCTTCCGTCCATCGTAGCATAAATTTTAAGCAAAAGCATCCGGCGAGCCCGTATTACCGCTGCCGATAAACAATGTTTATCGGCTTTATCCATGACTTGGCCCACGCCGTGATTTCCAAACGGACCCGAGCTGCCTTTCCCGTCCGATTCCTATGCAAAACGGCGCCCGCTTTCTTCTTTCGAAGAAGACGGACGCCGCCAAATCGGATTGTTCGTGCAAAAAATCCTTTTGCTTCGGACCGTCGTCGGACGAGGTCCAAATTTTGTGGGTTGCGCAGTTCGGAAAGCTTACCGTAAGCCGGGTTCTGTGCTCGTTTGCGGTGCAGACGGGAACTACCCTCCCGCTGTGAGCGACAATCATCTGTCTAGGCCGCACATTGCTGTACGGCTCGAGCGACCAACCTAAACGCACCCCGGGCAAGGGCCGTCCCCGGCAAGCCGGGAACCGCGTTTCATTAGGTCTTGCTTCGAATGGGGTTTACCAGGGACGAAGTCACCAGCGCCCCTCGGAGTCTCTTACACTCCGGTTCCACCCTTACCTGTGCACACCCGAAGGCGGCCATCGGCGGTCCATTTCTGTGGCACTAATCCTTCAGCTCGCGCTGACTGGACGTTATCCAGCATCCTGCCCTACGAAGCCCGGACTTTCCTCCCGTACCGCCTTACGCGGCACCGGCGATTGTCTGTTAAACTTCCCTTAAGCAACGGCACTTATTATACCGCGAATATTCATGGGTGACAAGCTTTTTTTCTTTACATGAATCGGAAAGGTTCCGTGTTCGGTTCCGAAGCGTGGACGGTCGTTTCGCTTCCGCTCTCGGTGAGCATGCCGCCCAGCAGCTGCGCCACTTCGCGTTTCATGATCTTCTCCGAATTGTGTCCCGGATCGATAATCGACAGTCCGGCCATCAGTGCATCATGCGCCGTATGGTAATCGATATCTCCGGTAATAAGCACATCGGCCCCCTGGCGGATCGCATGATGGATATAACGGCTTCCCGATCCGCCGAGCACCGCCGCTTTTTTGATCAAGCGCCCGGGATCGCCGACGACACGAGCGGCCGGCACATCGAATCCCCGTTTGACGGTTTCCGTCAGCTCGGCCAGCGTTTTGGGCTGTGCCAGACGCCCGATACGGCCCAATCCGAAAGATTTCCCTTTTTGCTCCAACGCGTACAAGTCGTAAGCGACTTCTTCGTACGGGTGAGCTTTCAGCATGGCCTGAATGATCTTGGAGCGCCGGCTTTCGCCCAGCACCGTCTCGATTCGTATTTCTTCGGCGCGTTCCAGTTTGCCCGGACTTCCCAGATACGGGTTCGTCTGTTGTCCCGGAAGAAAAGTACCTGTGCCTTCGGTATTGAAACTGCAGTGCGAATACTCGCCGATTGTCCCTGCTCCGGCAGCCAGAATCGCATCCAGCACACCTTGATGATGGCTTTTCGGCACATAAACGACCAGCTTGTAGAGCTTCTCGCTTTGGAGTTCTTCGAGAGGCTTGGGTTCGGCGATCCCCACGAGGGAAGCCATCCAGTCGTTCATGCCGCCTTCCGCCACATCCAGATTCGTATGGCTGATATAAACGGCGATATCGTGCTTGATCAGCTTTTCGTACAGCGCTCCCATCGGCGTATCCGTGCGCAGATGGGCCAGCGGCCGGAAAATGATCGCATGATGCGCGACAATCAGATTGGCGCCGATCGCGATCGCTTCGTCCACCACTTCATCCGTCACGTCAAGCGCGACCAGCACCTTCGTAATCTCTTTATTCAATGTGCCGAGCTGCAAACCGATTTTGTCGTTTTCCACGGCCAGCGCTTTCGGCGCAAACTTCTCCATCAGTTGGATAACGGTTTGTCCTTTGGCAAACATGCCAGCACCTCCTTGAGCGATTCGATGCGTCGTTCCAGGGCTTCCTTTTTGCCGCGTGCATCGCTGCTGTCTGAACGGCCCATCGATTCCGCAACCCATTCCAGTTTGTCGATTTCGCCGATCCATTTGCCGCGGAATACCGGCGAAGCTTCGCGAACGAGGAAAGGTCCGAAGTCAATCAGCTGTTCCCGATCCAGTCTAACCGGCGGTTCTCCCACGGTCGTGTCCGCATAGAGGCGGGCATTTTCCGTTTCCGCCGACGGACTGCGGTCTCCGGTCAACACCTCGTAAATTTTCCCGTCTTCTTCAAGAATCGTTTCTCCGGTCAGCAGCCAGCCTTCTTCCAGCAGCCAGCGGCGGACCAGATCTTCGCCGACATTCGGCTGGAGAATCAACCGCTGCACACCGGCAAGCTTGGCCCGGCCTTCCGTCAAAATACGGACGATCAGCGCGCCTCCCATGCCGGCGATCGTCACGACGTCCGCTTCCCCCGCTTCGATTGCGGCCAGGCCGTCGCCAAGCCGCACTTCGATTTTGCCTTGAAGTCCCGCTTCCGAAACCTGTTTCGATGCCGCTTCATAAGGCCCACGGTTCACTTCGCCCGCAATCGCCGAAACGACCCGGCCTTCCAGCACGGCACAGGTCGGCAGCAGGGCATGATCCGAGCCGATATCCGCCAGGCGGCTGCCCGGCGGAATAGATTGGCAAATCGTATTCAAACGTTCCGATAATTTCATACAGACACCCACGCAATCCATTTTTTTCGCCAGACAAACAAGAAAATAAACGCCAGCGCCAGTTTGCCGAGAATGTACAAAATAATACTCTCGGTCGTATTCTGGCGCAGCAGCAGGTCGTCGATCTCCGGCATAAACCAGAGGGTCACGCCGACCGCAAAATAGATCGAGGCAAAGCGTTTGGCTTTATGATGGGCAAGCCAGCTCAACCAGAGCAGCAGCGCGCTGAGCGGCAGCCAGAGCAGCTGGAGCATCGGCCAGGAAGCGGCCGGATTCATCTTGCCGAAAAATTCGGCGTACAGCAGAATCAAAGCCGCCCAGCCGCTGTAATGCAGCAGTCCGCTCGGCACGATCATGCCGACCGCCAGCCAGACCACGGCGCACACCGCGATCAATCCGAGCATGCCGATCTCTTCCGGCCACCCGTTGAGACGGACCATCCAGGATCCCAGTCCAAGCAGCACTACACTGCCGACCGCATACAGCATCTGCCCGCCCATTCCGCTCATCCAGGCTTTTCCCCTGGCGTATGTACCGAGCCCGTAACAAAATGAGACAAGCGCCGCGATTGCGGCTGCCTGAAACGGCCAATCCAGAATCGGAAAATAAAAGGCGATCATGAAAATCAGCGCTACGCTGACAAACGAAAGCGCCCACAGCTTAAAATTGCCCTGCTGCAGCGCGGTGACCGACAGTGTACCTTTTTTCTTCTGGGTCGCCTCGTCGTCATATAAGTTTAACAAAAAATCGCAATAATGTTCGGGCAAAAGTTTGCTTTTTCGCCAATTTTCAATCTCGGTAATAATAATCTTCTTTTTTTCCCGTTCCAAAAGCGCTCCTCCTCCGGAGGATCCTCTTCAACACCGCCGTTTGAAGACAATCCGTAACTGAAGCCGTTCTCCTCTTTTATATCGGCTGGTCGCTTTGCTCCGATTAAGCAGACGGACATTTTTATTCGCCTTCGTAAGCGGCAAACACCTTCTTCATCTTACCCGGAAAAGTTCCGCCCGCCTATGCGGCGCTTTACACGGACTTCCGGGACTTTAGACGGGAAAACGAAGGGAATCCTCCGATAATCTTCCCCGGCTCGCAGCAAGAGCGCCGAAGCTTCGCTCCGGCGCTCTTGCTTACCTATGACGCTTCTATTCGAGGAAATCCTTGAGCCGCTTACTTCGGCTTGGATGCCGCAGCTTGCGCAGCGCCTTGGCTTCGATCTGGCGAATCCGTTCGCGCGTCACCCCGAACACTTTGCCCACTTCTTCGAGTGTGCGTGTTCGTCCGTCGTCCAGGCCGAAGCGCAGACGGAGCACATTTTCTTCGCGGTCCGTCAGCGTGTCGAGCACATCTTCGAGCTGTTCTTTTAACAGCTCGTAGGCAGCGGCGTCGGCCGGGGCCAACGCTTCCTGGTCTTCGATAAAGTCGCCGAGGTGCGAATCGTCTTCTTCGCCGATCGGCGTCTCGAGCGATACCGGTTCTTGGGCAATCTTCATGATTTCGCGCACTTTCTCTACGCTGAGTTCCATCTCGGCGGCAATCTCTTCCGGCGATGGTTCGCGGCCGTATTCCTGCAGCAGCTGCCGGGAGACCCGGATCAGCTTGTTGATCGTCTCGACCATGTGCACCGGAATCCGAATCGTCCGGGCCTGGTCGGCGATCGCCCGGGTAATGGCCTGACGAATCCACCAGGTCGCATACGTACTGAACTTGTAGCCCTTTTTGTAATCGAACTTTTCTACGGCTTTGATGAGACCCATATTGCCTTCCTGGATCAGATCCAGGAACAGCATGCCCCGTCCGACATAACGCTTGGCGATGCTGACGACCAGGCGAAGATTCGCTTCCGCCAGACGCCGTTTGGCCTCCTCGTCGCCGTCTTCGATCCGCTTCGCCAAGCCTACTTCATCGTCGGCGGAGAGCAGGGGAACGCGTCCGATTTCTTTGAGATACATCCGTACGGGATCGTTGATTTTGATCCCCGGAGGAAGAGCCATATCATCTTCGAATTCGAACTCCTCGCCGCCTTCCCTTTCGGCCTGCGGGCGGGGACGTTCCTCTTCATCGTCGCTTTCGTCGCTTACTTCGATTCCCAGGTCTCCGAGCTGTTCGTAAAATTCCTCGATCTGCTCGGCGTCCTGGTCGAACGGCGACAGCTTCTCGGCAATTTCTTTGTAGCTCAGATGGGATCTTTTTTTGCCGAGTTCGATCAGCTGTTCTTTCACCTGTTCAAGGGTCAGTTCGCCTTCCAATTCCGTATGTTGCTCGTTCGCCATTCTAGACTCCCTCCTCCCCGGAATTCGAACCTGTGACTCGTTCGTTACTGCCTTTCCAGGGCTATGATTTCACTTGCGATTTGAGCGGCGAGCAGGAAATCACCGTCTTTCTCGGCACGTATCATGGCTTCGCGCTTCTGCTCGATACCGCTGCCGCGAAGAGTGGTCTGCTTGCGGACTTCGCGGATACAATCGTTAAGAACCTGTTCGTTCCATTCTCGCGAACCTTCCATCATCGCGATGGCGCTGACGATCTTCTCCAACTTTTCGTCCTGCAGCGAAGCAATGAAGCGGCTGCTGTCAGGCTCGCGGTCCTGCGCATAAAAAGCGTACAGATAAGCGGCGATCGCGGCGTGCTCCGGCGTATTGAACTCATCGCCCAGACGCGCCGCCACATAATCGGCGGCCTGCCGATCCTGAAGCATCAGATACAGAAGCCGGCGTTCGGCAGCCTGGTGGGCGGGCAGCAGGTTCCGGTCGGGACGGGCTCTTCGCTCCTGCGGAAAAAAGTCTTCTTCCGTATGGGCATAATTCCCTCCGCCGAAATTGCCTTTTTTGACATAGCCGCCTTTGTTCGCGTAATCGCCGCGTCCGCGGCCTTTGCCGCCGGACGATCCGGGACGTCCTCCCTGTTGGGGCCCGGAGTAAGCCGGACCCGGATCTTCTTGTCCCGGCGCGGGGCGGCTGTGTTCCTGACGGATCAGGTTGCTGTCCTGTTTGAGACTGTCAAACGAAATATCGACTTCCGTCGACAGTTCGCGCAGGTACACTTCCCGTTCCGTCGGAGAATTCAAGGCCGCGATAATCGGCAGGGCCGCTTTGGTGTAATCGAGGCGGCCGCCTTCTTCGGAGAGCTTGTAACCCCGCCGCAGATTGACCAAACGGAATTTGGTGGTCGAAGCCGCGTCTTCCACAATCTGACGCACAAAACGCTCCGACCCGTTCGAACGGATATAGTCGTCCGGATCCACTCCTGGCGGCAGCATCGCGATCTTCACTTTAAGTCCCGCCTGCTCGAGAATCGGAATACTTTTAAGCGCCGCATTCTGACCGGCATTGTCGCCGTCGTAGCAGACAAGCACTTCGTCCGCCGTCGTCTTGATCATGGCGGCATGCTGATCGGTCAACGAAGTCCCCATGGTGGCGACTCCGTTACGCACGCCCGCTTCCCAAGCCGCAATGACGTCGCCGTATCCTTCGAACAGTACGGCCTGCCGCTGTTTGCGGATCGCGCTTCTCGCCTGGTCGAAATTGTACAGTACCCGGCTTTTGTTAAACAGCCGGCTTTCCGGCGAATTCACATATTTCGGATGCCCGTCACCCAGAATCCGGCCGGCAAACGCAATCGTTTTGCCGCTGCGATTCGCTATCGGAAACATGATCCGGCCCCGGAAACGATCGACATAACCGTCGCCGCTTTGTCTGGCCGAAATCAATCCGCCTTTTTCCATCTCCGCCAGATCGAATGAACGTTTGTCCAGAAACTGGACAAGCGTATCCCAACGATCCGGCGCAAATCCGATCCGGAAATGATCGATCAGCTTGTCGCCGATTCCGCGTGCTCGCAGGTATTCCAGTGCGGGAAGTCCGTGTTCGGTGTTTTTCAACAAAAAATGATAGAATTTCTCGCTCCATTCGTAAGCCTGAAGGAGACGTCCGGTTTCCCGGTCCTGAGGCGACTCTGCTTTTGCGCCCGGGTTCTGGAAAGGGATATGCGACTCTTCTGCCATAATCTTCACGGCTTCGGGGAAGGATAGTCCTTCGATTTCCATCCTGAATTTGATGGCGTTGCCCCCCATGCCGCAGCCATAGCAGTAAAAAATTTGGCGATCCGGCGTCACCGTAAAAGAAGGGGTCTTTTCGGAATGGAACGGGCACAGGCCTTTCATGTACTTCCCCTGCTTGGTCAGATGAACGTATCTGCCCACCGTTTCGACGATATCGTGCTGATGCAGCACTGCATCAATCGTTTCCTCCGGAATATTTCCGTATTCCGTACTCATCATAACCACCTTCTAATGAAAATAATATTCGCTAAACTTACGCCTTCTCCTGCAAATCATGCAAAAGTTTTAAACATTTTTCCGAAAAAGCCTCCCGGTCTTCCGCCGTGAACTTTTTGGGTCCTTTGGTTCTTCCTCCGCCCCGGCGCACTTTCGCGCTGATATGTCGGCGGTCGAGCAGAAATTCGATATTGTCCGCATCGTATACGACGCCGCGCTCCGAAAGCGCATAAGCGCGCTTTGCAAGGACCAATGCAGCTAGGCCGTAATCCTGGGTAATCACCAGATCGCCCGCGCGCAGATGATTGACGATATACAAATCGGCGCTTTCTTTGCCCGGGTCCACCCGTACAATGCGTACATTGTCGGCTTCGCGCAGCACATGATCGTACGAAGAAACCATGACGACCGATACGCCGGCGATTCGGGCGGCGCGTTTGATCTCTTCCTTGACCGGGCAGGCATCGGCATCCACCAAAATCCGCATGCCCTGCGATTGCGTTGCGGGCTCCATGAGATCCTCCTTTTCGCCGGAAGAGGCAGTGTTTCTCCGCCTGCTCCAATCCCTATGCGAAAAAGGAATTTCCCCGACAGAGAAACGAATGCGCCGGCGCTTGTTCTACGCTCGGATCCAGCTCTCTGTACGGGAAATATTCCGTGTCGGTTATTTATTCAACTGCTTGTGCAAAACCTGCAAAAGCCGGTCCGTTTACTGCCAGACCAACCTGCCGAAATCGGCGAAACGTTTGAGATCCCCGTCGATCGCCGCAAGCAGCGCAAGACGGTTGGCCCGTACGTTTTCGTTCTCTGCCATAACCATTACCCGGTCGAAGAACGTTGTAATCGGCTGAGCCAGCCCAGACAATGCCGTCAATTCGGCTTCGGCGGCATCTGCGTATCCCTTGCCCTGAGCCCATGTACCGCGCTGTCTCTGCAGCAGCCGCCACGCTTCGAAGAGCTCGCGTTCCGCTTCGCCTTCGAACAGGTCGGGATTCACTTCGCCGCCGGAGGCTTTTGAAGCCAGATTGCCCGTTCGGGTGAACGATTCGACCGTCAATTTGAAGTTGTTTTCGCTCGTTACTGCGTTCATCAATGCTTTGCCCCGCGCAACAACGGCCGGAATATCGCCGAAGCCGGCCGCGATGGCCGCGTCGACCACATCGTAGCGCAGTGTCTCCGAGAGCAGTTTTTTGATCCGCAGTTCGAAGAAATCATGCAGGTCTTTACGAATCTCTTCAGGCGTGCGCTTCAGGTTGCCCGCCTGCTCATGTACGGCGATAGACAGGTCGAACAGCTGCTCAAGCGTCAGATCCAGCTTGTGATCGAGCAGGATCTGCACGATGCCCGCAGCTTGGCGGCGCAGGGCGTAAGGATCCTGCGAGCCGGTCGGGATAATGCCGATTCCGAAGAATCCGACGACGGCATCCAGTTTGTCGGCCAGACTGACCACCGATCCCACGATGGAAGCCGGTACCGATTCGCCGGCAAAGCGCGGCTGGTAATGTTCGAATACCGCGCGGGCGACCGATTCGTTTTCTCCGGCTTTGCGCGCGTAGTCTTCGCCCATGACGCCCTGGAGTTCAGGGAATTCGTAGACCATCTGGGTCACAAGATCGAATTTGCAGATGTCGGCGGCACGGCTGACATCCTGGGCATCTTCGCTGTCCAGCTGAAGCAGCGAAGCGATCTTGTCCGCCGTCTGACGGATTCGGCGCACTTTGTCGCCGGTGCTGCCCAGATCTTCGTGGAATACGACGTTCTCAAGCTTCGAAAGCGCGTCCTTGATCGGCATCTTCTGATCTTCTTCATAGAAGAATTTCGCATCCGACAACCGGGCGCGCAGTACTTTTTCATTGCCTTTTGCGATAACGTCAAGCGATCTGGCATCCCCGTTTCGCACGGTTACGAAGAACGGAAGCAGCTTGCCTTCGGCGTCCAGAACCGGGAAATAGCGCTGATGCTCTCTCATCGACGTGATCAGTACGTCTTGGGGAATGTTCAGGAACGATTCTTCGAATGTACCGAACAAAGCCGTAGGCGTCTCCACGAGGAACAGAACTTCTTCCAGCAGATCGTCCTTGATCGCGATATTCCAGTTTTTCTCTTCGGCCAGATCGCGAATCTGCTGCAGGATCAGCGCTTCGCGCTCCTCCACGTTCGCCATGACATGCTGGGCACGGAGCGCTTCGACGTAATCGGAAGCTTGGGCGATCGAAGTCTCGGTACCGAGGAAACGGTGTCCGCGCGTGATGCGTCCCGCGTGAACATCGGTGATCTCGAAAGGTACGACTTCCTGGCCGAACAGCGCGACCATCCAACGGATCGGACGGACGAACTTGAAATCGTAAGCTCCCCAGCGCATATTTTTCGGGAAATTCAACGAAGCGATAATGCTCTTGAGTCCTTCCGGCAGCAGAGCGGACGCTTCCTGACCGTTCAGGCTTTTGGTTGCATAGACATATTCTACGCCGCCGGCTTCCTTGAACGTAAAGTCGCTCGCTTCCACACCCTGGCTGCGCGCAAAGCCCAAAGCGGCTTTGGTCCATTCTCCGCTGTCGTTCTGCGCGATTTTGCGGGAAGGTCCTTTTACTTCTTCGCTGACGTCCTCCTGCTTCTCCGCAACGCCGTGCGCCAACACGGCCAGACGGCGGGGAGTCGCGTAAGCTTCTACTTTATCGTAGCTCAGACGCGACGCGTCCAGCCATTTTTCCGTTTTCTCGCGCAGCTGATTCATTGCGGCGCGCAGGAAGCGGGCCGGTACTTCTTCAAGACCGATTTCGAGCAGCAGATCTTTTGCCATTACGCTTCCTCTCCTTTCTTGATCAACGGGAAGCCGAGCTTCTCACGCTCTTCCACATAAGACGCAGCCACTTTGCGTGCCAGATTGCGCACTCTCGTAATATAGCCGGTCCGTTCCGTTACGCTGATCGCGCCCCGTGCGTCGAGCAGGTTGAACGTATGCGAACATTTCAGCACATAATCGTAAGCCGGGAATACCAGATTGGCTTCCACCGCGCGTGCCGCTTCCTGCTCGTACATATTGAACAGCGTGAACAGCATTTTGACGTCCGACAATTCGAACGTGTATTTGGAATGCTCGTACTCCGCTTGACGATAAACGTCGCCGTATGTCATGCCTTCCACATATTCCAGATCGAATACGTTCTCCTTATCCTGGATATAGGAAGCCAGACGCTCCATACCGTACGTGATCTCGACCGCAACCGGATGGGTTTCGAGACCGCCGACCTGCTGGAAGTAAGTGAACTGGGTAATTTCCATACCGTCCAGCCATACTTCCCAGCCGAGGCCCGCACAGCCGAGTGTCGGATTCTCCCAGTTATCTTCGACAAAGCGGATATCGTGGACCAAAGGATCGACGCCGAGCGCTTTGAGACTTTCAAGGTACAACTCCTGGATATTGTCCGGAGACGGCTTGATAATCACCTGGAACTGATGATGCTGATACAACCGGTTCGGGTTTTCTCCGTAACGGCCGTCGGAAGGACGACGCGACGGTTCGACATAAGCCACTTTCCACGGCTCCGGTCCCAGCGACCGAAGATACGTCATCGGGTTCATCGTACCTGCGCCTTTTTCCGTGTCGTACGGCTGCGCGTTAATACATCCCTGATCCGCCCAGAATTTCTGAAGCGTCAGGATCATGCCTTGAAAATTCATAAAAACACCCCTTTGCAAAATGGATCGGCAGACCGGAAGGCAGCTGTTTGCCTATATGAGAGTACGCAAAAAACTCCCGTCCGTACGCCTGGTTCGACAGACGTAGGGACGAGAGTTTCCGTGCCATGACCAAGATGCCCGGCATCTCCGATCTGCACCGGCTCGCTGACGGCGGCAGACGCTTCTTGCGAAACGCCAGGCCTACCCGATCAACAAAACGTCTCCCGCGGTTCCACCCTACTTGAATGCGCGGCTCCGACTTGCGGACGCGGTTCGCATTCCTCTTTTCCGTACGCTTCGTGTGTCGCACGCTCCCGGAAATGCCTGTACGCACAGAAAATCGGCCGGCCGGGCTTGCACTGTCCCCGGTTCGCTGAAGCTTGGCCTTGTTTTTCATCTGCGCGTTTTCCGTTCAACGCTGCTGCGAAACATTCAGCAATCTTTCTTTATTGTAAGACCCGGATTGTTATTTGTCAAAGCCGTACTGGTCGAGCTGATCGAGAAACCGTTTGGACTTCAGGTTTATGCCGATATGTTCGCGCATGAGCGCTTCCATCACTTTTTTGAGTTCGGTTTTGGTCTCGGGCTTGACGTCCACGTTGCCGAGCCGGCGAAGATCAAGCTTGGCAAAGATCCGCAGCAGCGAGAGCGTCCGTGCCGTAACGGGAACCGCATAAGGATCGGCCGCCCGAAAAGGCAGGCTCAACACGCCGCCCAGACGCGGACTGATCAGCGCATCGCCTTCGATCGGACGCTGGCTGGACGTGCAGATGTCGAGCTGGGGTCCATACCCCGACGCCTGAAGCATCTTCATCTCGAACAGCCGCATCATCACCTCGGGGTCTTTGCCTTCTCGCATGCCCGTTAAAAATGCCTGCAGCTGTTCGAACCAAAAACTGCCGGTATCTTCATCCTGCAGCGCACGATCGATCAGTTCGCAGGCATAAGCGCCGTGGGCGGCGAGCACCAGATCTTCCCGCAGCTTGTGGTTCGATTCGTAGATTTCTCCGTCATTCAGCGTACCCAGGCCGCTTCCGCCCCGGAAAAAGCTGAATACGCCGTACGTAAAAGGCTGGGTCAGCGAACCGTGGCGGCTTTTGAGCTTTTTCGCTCCGCGGACCATTACGCCTACCTTGCCATGCGTTTGGGTACACAGCGTGATAATCTTGTTCGTCTCCCCGTAGTCCATCGCCCGAATTACAATTCCTTCGAGACGGTACAGCATCCTAGACGTCCCGGTGGAAGCCCAGGTCGCGCAGAACCCGATCCTGGTTGCGCCAGTCTTTCTTCACTTTGACCCACAGTTCCAGGAATATCTTCGAACCCAGCAGGTTCTCGATATCCTGACGCGCGCGCTTGCCCACTTCTTTGAGCATGGCTCCCTGCTTGCCGATCACGATCCCTTTCTGCGAATCGCGTTCCACGAAAATAACCGCGCCTACGTAAACGATGCCGTTATCCTGCACTTTCATGTCTTCGATGGTCACGGCGATCGAGTGCGGCACTTCTTCGCGCGTCATCTGCAGAATCTTCTCGCGAATCAGCTCGGCGATGACGAACTGCTCCGGATGGTCCGTAATCTGGTCGGCCGGGTAATACTGCGGGCCTTCCGGCAAATATTTGCCCAGCTGTTCCATCAGCGTATTCACGTTGTTGCCGAATTTGGCGGAGATCGGAATCACTTCCGCGAACTCGTACAGTTTGCGATACGTCTCGATCAGCGGCAGCAGCGCTTCCGGCTCGATCAGATCGATCTTGTTCATAATCAGGAATACCGGCGTCTTGATCTTGCCGAGCTGTTCGATAATATAACGGTCGCCCCCGCCGATGCCTTCCGAAGCGTCGACCAGGAACATGGCCGCTTCCACTTCGCCCAGCGTGTTCAGCGCCGTGTTGTTCATGAAATCGCCCAACTTCGATTGGCGTTTGTGAATACCCGGCGTATCGAGGAACACGATCTGTTTCCCTTCTCCCGTGTACACCCCGTGAATCTTGTTCCGCGTTGTCTGCGGTTTGTCGGACATGATCGCGATCTTTTGTCCGATAATCTGGTTCATCAGCGTCGACTTGCCGACATTGGGACGGCCGACGATTGCGACGAATCCGGATTTAAAGCCTTTTTTGCTCTCCATCATATTCCTCCTCTTGGTGTCTTGTTGCCGGTACGCATTCCCGACCGAAACTTACGGTTTGTCCAGATCCCACGGGCCGAACGCATCCGGAAGCAGTTCACGGATGGTCGTCTCGCGAATATCGCCTCTCATATTGCTCAACACCACGGGCATATCGGGCCTGCACAGCTCGACCATAACCTGACGGCAGACGCCGCACGGCGCAATCGGGCCGTCGGTATCTCCGACTACCGCCAGCATCGTAAAACTGCCCGGACGGTGTCCGTCCGCTACCGCACGAAAAAGCGCCGTACGTTCGGCACAGTTCGAAGGTCCATAAGCCGCATTTTCGATATTGCATCCGTGATGAACGTGTCCGTTCTCATCCAGCAGCGCCGCTCCTACTTTAAAGCCTGAATACGGCACATAAGCCTGTGCCCGCGCTTTTATCGCTTCCTGAATCAGTATCGCTGCATCCATTCGCGCTCGTTCCCCTCTCGGTATCCACTCTTATCGGGTGCATTCTATTGTACATCCGCTTGCCGTTTACAGCCAGCCCCAGTCTCGCGCCAGTTGAAGCAGCGGCGGCACAAAAACAATCAGGCCGATCAAAGCGGCAAAAAGCGCGGAAGCCAAAACGGCTCCTGCAGCGGCATCTTTGGCTTTTTTGGCCATCGGGTGAATCCGTTCTCCGACCGTCAGATTGACGGCCGCTTCGACGGCCGTATTCATCAGCTCGGCCGACAGCACAAGACCGATCGCCAAACAGAGCAGTCCCCAATCGAGACGGGGAACGCGCAGCAGCGCACCGAGAAGCAGTACAGCCGCGCACAGCGCCAGATGCACTTTGAAATTCCGTTCCGTCGAAGCCGTTGCCCGGACACCGTCCCAGGCATTCCGGAATACGTCTCCCCAAGTGCGCCGTTTATCCATCAGCGCGTCAGCCCGATTTTTTGCAGCGCCGCTTCCTGCTTGCCTATCATTTCCGCTTCTTCTTCGGGCGTCTGATGATCGTAACCGAGCAGATGCAGGAATCCGTGCACGAACAGGAAGCCGAGCTCGCGCTCGACCGAATGCCCGTAATCTTCGCTTTGCGCAATCGCACGCGGAACCGAAATAATGATATCTCCCAGCATTTCTTCGAACTCCGGCTCGTCTTGCGCTTGCGCTTGGTAGACGATATCAGGTTCTTCTCCGTTCGATTCACGCATGGCAAAAGACAACACATCGGTCGGACGGTCGATATCGCGGAACTCTCTGTTCAGCCGATGAATTTCTTCGTCGTCGACAAAGGTCAGTGCGACTTCCCCGTTTGGGACCTGCTCCGTTTGACCCACCGTTTCGAGCAGAAGGCGCAGCTGCCCGACCAGCGTTTCTTCGATCTCGTATCGATCTTGTTCGTTGCTCCATTCCAGTCGCAGACTCATGCTTCAATTCTCCTTTGTCTTGGGCTTGACCTCTTCGGGATATTCGATCCGCGAATGGAAGATTCCCATTACGGCTTCTTTGAGCGTCTTGGAGACCACATCCAGCTCTTTGAGCGTAATATCGCACTCGTTGAACTGCTGGTCGTCCAGGCGGCTTTTGATGATCTTGCCGATCATCGATTCCACTTGATCGATTGTCGGTTTATGCAGGGAGCGTACCGCCGCTTCGACGCTGTCCGCAATGCCGACCACGGCCGCTTCTTTCGATTGGGCTTTCGGTCCGGGATAGCGGAATTCCGCTTCCGTGAAGTCAGGCTCGACGCCTCGCTCCTCTGCCAACTTCAGCGCTTTTTGATAGAAAAAGTACAGGAAAGTCGTCCCGTGATGCTGCTCCGCGATATCCCGAATCCGCTTGGGCAGTTTGTACTCTTTTAACATTTCCACACCGTCGCGCGCATGGGCCACGATAATCGACTTGCTCAGTTTGGGATCGATGGAATCGTGCGGGTTTTCGATATTATTCTGATTTTCGATAAAGTAACTTGGACGTTTGGTCTTGCCGATATCATGATAATACGAACCGACCCGGCACAGCAGGCCGTCCGCTCCGATCGCTTCGGCGGCCGCTTCCGACAGATTGCCGACCATGACGCTGTGATGATAGGTTCCCGGCGTCTCGATCAGCAGTTTGCGCAGCAGCGGGTGGTTCGGATTCGACAGCTCGACAAGCTTGAGCGCCGACAAAATGCCGAAGGTCACTTCAAAGAACGGCATCAGCCCGATCGCGAGAATAGCGGTCAGCAGGCCTGCGGCCAATGCGAAAGCGACCGGATACAAAATGGTGCTGCGCCCCGGATCGGCATCTCCGATCAGGGAAAGCGCCAGTACCGTCATCGCTCCGAATAAACTGACCATGATCCCCGCTTTGAGGATCGTGGAACGCTGGCTGGCCCGATGGACCGTGAAGATGGCGGCATACGAAACGACCAGCGTATAAAAGCCGAAATGGAAATCGAAAATATCGCTGCCCGTCTGTCCCGCATTCAGTACAATACTGGCCAGCACCGAAAAAATAACGGCGCTGAAATAAGCGAATGAGTTATTCAGCAGCAGCGTGATCAGCGTACAGCCGATCGCCACAGGCGCCAAATAGCCGACATACCGCGACGTATCGCTCTGAACGAGCGCCGTCAAATGCATCGCAATCAGCATGATAAAGTAGATCAGTACAATCATCAGCAGCTGGGGATTGCCGTATTGGAAAGCACTTCCGCTCTGGCGGGTAAACAGGAACATCCCGAGTGCCAGAAGTCCCGACAGAAGAAGCAGCCCCAACTGAGGCCAATAATTGATCTCCGTCTTCAGCATGTCGTTCTCCTTGAGGAGATTGTACATGTCCTGGGTAATCATCTCGCCGCGCTGCACGAGTACCTCGCCTTGTTCGATATAGACCGTTTCGGTATTTTCGCGGGCCTGCACCGCAGCTTCCTTGGTCGCTTCTTCGTCATAAAAACGGTTGGGCGTAATCGAAAGCTTGATCAGCTCCTGAACCACCTCGCGCGAGGTACGGTCGGTCAGCGTACTGCGGCTGACAAATTCCGCAACCTGGGCACGGGCCGTCTGCGCATCGGTCACCTGGTCGCTCATCAGACGCGACACGATCTCGGTCGCTTCCGATTTCATCTGCTGGATTTGCACCGGACTCAGGGCCGGGATTTTGTAGAAGGTTTCTTCGGGAATATCGTATTCCTGTTCGCTGACCCGGGTACGGACCTCCTGCAGCAGCGCGGAAGAATACGCTCCGCTGCTGCCGCTGTTGCGGATAGAGTTGGCCATGAACTGTCCGACTTTCTGGGGCAGTTCTTCCCGGTAGATCTCAATCTTGTTCGCATCCGTCAGCTGATCGTCCTGATTCAGGGTATCGATCCGGTCGAGCAGCTGGCTGACCAGCATATCGTTTCGCAGCGGCACGATCCGGTACGTCTGCTGAACTTTGTCCGCCGCCTCTTCCTGGGCCTGCAGCGTCGCTTTGCTGTTGGGAATCTGTGCCGGAGCCAGAATTTCCTTGTCGCTTGGCATATTGACCTGAATATCGTATTTCTCGGGCAGCAGTTTGGAAGCCAACCCGATATAGAACATCAGCGTCAGCAGGGCGAACAACGACAGTTTGAAAACGCCGCTGTTCTTCCAGCCGGAAAGCTTGGGATCGGCTTTTCTTTTCCATTTTTCTTTTGAAGCCATATGGAAGAACCTCCGGTATTAGACTGCTGGGTTTATTCGATGCTTTCCGCCGCTTTCTCGTAAGCCACGATGATCTTCTGCACGATCGAATGGCGGACGACATCTTCCTGGGCAAACGTCACAAAGCCGATATCGGAAATTTCGTTCAGGATCAGACGGGCTTCGACCAGACCGGATTTTTTGCCGCGCGGCAGATCGATCTGCGTCACGTCGCCCGTAATGACCATCTTCGAACCGAACCCGATCCGGGTCAGGAACATTTTCATCTGTTCCGGCGTCGTGTTCTGCGCTTCGTCCAAAATAATAAACGAGTCGTCCAATGTGCGGCCGCGCATGTAGGCAAGCGGCGCAATCTCGATCAATCCCCGCTCCAGCGCTTTGGCCACCTGTTCGGTGCCCATCACATCATACAGCGCATCATACAGCGGCCGCAGGTAAGGATCCACTTTTTCCTGCAGATCGCCCGGCAGGAATCCCAGACTTTCTCCCGCCTCGACAGCCGGACGCGTCAGTACGATTCGCTTGACCAGCCCTTCTTTAAGCGCGGTTACAGCCAATACGACAGCCAAATATGTTTTGCCGGTACCGGCAGGACCGATACCGAACACGATGTCTTTTTTCTTGATTGTCGTGACGTAATGCTTCTGACCGATCGTTTTGGGACGAATCGGCTTGCCGCGGAACGTCAGCGCAATCTCTCCTTTGAACAAGTCGAGCAGTTGATCGGCGCGGAATTCCTTGGCCAGATCCAGAGCGTACTGGACGTCGCGTTCGGTCAGGTTGTACCCGTTGCGCACCAACTGAAGAAGCACGTCGAACAGCTGCTCCAATTGATCCGTCTCCTGTTGGGGTCCGTGTATACCGATTTCTTCTTCACGGCTGTCGATCCGGGCCTCGAATTGACGTTCGATCAGTTTCAAGTACGTATCCTGCGGACCAAACAGGGCCAATCCCTCTCCCGCGTTATGCAGCGGAATCTTGATGCTTCTCGTCTGTTCTGTCAAAAGCTCTCAGTCTCCTTAATCGATATAATTTTCCGTCTTCGGCACCTGTTCCGGTGCCCGGTATACGGCCGGATGCCGGGTTAAGTGTTCTTATTCCTCAACTTTACCATTCTAAGAGTTCCCATGCAAAAGATTTCGGCAGGGTTTTCTTCGCTCCGCGAGCGCAAAAAGCCGGCCTTTTCCGTCGATGACGGAAAAGGCCGGCAGCCTGCCGTCCATATGCGCAGACCAGGCGGCATTACCTGCGTCCGGAAGAGTACGGTTTTCTCGAACGCGGCGCTCCGAGAATTTCCGCCCATAAAACACCTTTGCGCAGATCATTCGCCGTAGGCTTGGCAAACAGCTGTGCGGTCGGAAGCGCCGGCGCGGACGTTTCCTTGTGCGAAACCTGACGATAGGAAGCGGCCGTTTGCGGCCGGTTCCCGGTTCCCCGGCTAGTGGTGCGGTCCGTTTCGCGCACCGCGTTCGGTACGCTTGGGTTACGCCGCTGCGTCGCCCGGCTTTCCCGCAGTCTTTTCTCGATTTCCTCGTGCATCTGACGGGCAGCCTGTTCAAGGTCGGTCCGCCCCGTCCGTTCGTCCAGACGCTTCTCCGATTCCGCTCTGCGGACATCGGCCCGGCTATCGGTAGGCAGAGGCTCTCGTCCGAACGGGGAGCGGCGACCCGTTTCTTCGGCCGGGAGCGAAGGCGCCGCCGACCTACTCTGCGCGGAAGCTCCTCGTCCGCCAAACGGCTCGGCTCCTCTATCCGGCCTGCCTTTTTTTTTGCTGAATACCGAGAACAGGGCTCCTACGATGATGACAACAATAAAGAGGTTGCTCGCGATCCATTCCAAGAACTGGGGCATTTCATCCCCTCCTGTTCTGCCTGATTACTTGTTCGGATCCTGCTTATCGACATGGGTGACGTTTATGCCGCCGAGCGACCCGCGCATTTCCGTATCGGCTTCCAGATTTTTCATGTTCAGATAATCCATTACGCCGAGTTTGCCGTTGCGCAGCGCTTCGGCCATAGCAATCGGCACTTCCGATTCGGCTTCGACGACGCGCGCTCTCATCTCGACAACGCGTGCGTTCATTTCCTGCTCTTCCGCTACCGCCATCGCGCGGCGTTCTTCGGCTTTTGCCTGGGCAATCCGCTTATCGGCTTCCGCCTGCTCGGTTTGCAGGAACGCGCCGATATTCTTGCCGACATCCACGTCCGCGATATCGATCGAGAGAATCTCGAATGCCGTGCCGGCATCCAGACCTTTTTCAAGGACGGTACGGGAAATCTTGTCCGGATTCTCCAGAACTTCCTTATGCGTGTCACTGGAACCTACAGTCGTGACAATCCCTTCGCCGACACGCGCGATAATGGTCTCTTCGCCGGCACCGCCGACGAGTCGGTCGATGTTCGCGCGTACCGTAACCCGTGCGATAACGACGACTTCGATCCCGTTTCGGGCAACGGCCGATACGCTCGGCGTCTCGATGACGCGCGGATTAACGCTCATTTGTACGGCCTGCAGCACATCGCGGCCTGCCAGATCGATAGCTGCGGCCCGTTCGAATTCCAACGGAATATTGGCTCGGTGTGCCGCGATGAGAGCATTGACGACCCGGTCGACGTTACCGCCTGCCAGATAGTGACTCTCGAGCTGATTGATGGTCAGGGTCAAACCGGCTTTGTGCGCTTTGATCATCGGATTGACGATCCGGGCCGGCGTAACGCGGCGCAGACGCATGGCAACCAGAGTGATAATGCTGATGCGCAGACCCGAAGCCAGCGCCGAAATCCACAAGGCCACCGGGAAAAAACTGAAGAAAATGCTCAAAAGAACAATGCCCACTACTACGATCAGCAGCGGAGTAATCCAGGCTGCTTCTGCCATAAGTACCCCTCCAAATTTAGAATCCAAACCCGCGGCACCGGTTCTTCGCCGGCTGCGCCCGCTTGAATTCTTTTATGTTGTTCCGATTGCTGTCGGTCGAACCGTTTCCCAAAAGGTCAGATCGGTTCGATCGGACCGAGTCCGCTGTGCCATTTCTCCTGCACGACGACCCGGCCCCCTTCGGTCTTGACGATCACAACCGCTTTATCCCGTTCGATAAAACCGCCTTCGCTGACGACGTCTACCCGTTCGCCGTCGATCAGGACCGTGCCCGACGGGCGAAGAGGCGTCAGAGTCACCGCGTCGCGGCCCACCAGTTCAAAGCGCGTCACCGCGGAGTTGTAGCCGGCTTCCGACGTCAAACTGTCTTTCAGAATAAAACGGTTCCAAACTCCGCGTTCCTTGAATACGAACACGACGATGCCTACCGCCGCCGCGGCCAATACGAAAGCGATCCCGAGCGTTTGCAAGGCGTGTCCCGTTGCCCATGCCGCCATAACCACTCCTCCTATCAGAGAGCCTCCTCCGAGCAGGCCCAGTATCCCGAAACTCGGCAGGAACACTTCAAGGGCCATCAAGACAATGCCTACCGCGAACAGCAGCCAAACGTAAGGTCCGGCCAAGTCTTGAAACGTGCTTCCGAAAAAGTACAGAATAAACGCGCTTACTCCGAGCACTCCCGGAAAAATAAGTCCCGGCACGAGCAGCTCGATCAGGACACCGGCAAATCCGATAAACAGCAGAAGCGTCAGCATGACCGGCGTCGTCAGAAAGGCCGACACGCTCGACAGCAGTCCGGCCTGCGCCGGCAGACCGTAACTTGTTTCGGAAATTCCCGCGGCAGCCGCCGTCGAGACGAAAGACGTGCAGGCGATCAGCGGAATGCCGACCATCCACACCAGTCCCCACAGCGCAGCGGCAAAACCTACCCACCACTTGGATCCCGTTTGTCTAAGCATCCAATCCCCTCCTTTTCCTGAATTGACTTTCCCGACACCGGAAGTTTCCAACGCGTTCCCTCTGTTTGATCTGCACAAAAAGCTAAATTCTCTCACCCTTTATATACGTCCATTTTCGCCCGGCGTTTCAAAAAAGTCCCGGTTTCGCAAAAAAAATCGGCGCGCAGCAAAAACACCCTTCCGGAAAACCGGAAAGGTGCTCGTTCGCTCGTTTATTGCAGGTACTGCTGAACCACTTGGTTAACCAACTTCCCGTCGGCGCGTCCTTTGACTTTCGGCATCAGCGCGGCCATGACTTTGCCCATATCGGCTTTGGAAGAAGCACCGGTTTCCTGGATGGTCTGCTGTACAATGGATTTAACTTCTTCTTCAGCAAGCTGAGCGGGAAGGTATTCAGCAACAATAGCGATTTCGGCTTCGACAGTCTCAGCCAAATCGTCACGACCTGCTTTTTGAAATTCTTGGAGGGAATCTTTGCGCTGTTTGATTTCACGACTCAGAATATCAAGCACTTCTGCGTCATCCAAAGTTCGCTTCAAATCGATCTCTTGGTTCTTGACCGTTGCGCGAATCATTCGTATGGTCGAAAGTTTGAATTTATCCTTACTCCGCATGGCTTGTTTCATATCTTCGTTCAATCGTTCGCTAAGATTCATAAAAAATAAATCCTCCTACTAGTGATGTGTTTGCTGTCGAAAGCTCGACAAAAAAACGCCAAAACACATCTTAGAACTTTCTTTTGCGAGCAGCCTCAGACTTTTTCTTGCGCTTTACGCTCGGCTTCTCATAATGCTTGCGCTTTTTGACTTCCGCCAACACGCCGTCTTTTGCAATAGAGCGTTTAAAGCGGCGAAGAGCAGCATCAATAGTCTCATTTTTGCGAACTTTAGTTTCAGACACCAGTTTCCCCTCCCTCCGACCACACCGTCCAAGAGCATAACACGGTTAATCAACTTTCATTATAGGCGAATGTTAAAGTCGATGTCAATGCTTATAAAAAAGTCTGTGCAGATAAGATTAACGTGCGGCTGGATGCGCTTCCGGTGGCCTACGGCTGTTAAAAACCGGGAGAATTAGCCTTGCAGAAAGTTCGATTCCCGGGCAAACGCCCCAATGTTTCTTGGACTGCCGCAGATCCGTCCGCTTCTTTACTGATGCGATCCGGAAATTCCCGTCAGCGCCCCGAGCTTGGCTCCGCCGAGCAGATGAAAATGCAGATGGGACACCGTTTGTCCTCCGTCGGCACCGCAGTTGTTGATCAGGCGGTACCCGCTCTCCGCGATACCGAGCTCTGCGGCCAGCTGCACGGCTACACGATGAATTTCGCCGATCACGGCCAGATCTTCGTCGGCAATTTCGTTCAGCGACGGAATCGGCTTTTTGGGTACGATCAGCACATGGACGGGAGCCGCCGGCTGAATGTCGTGGAAAGCGTAGATCCGCTCGTTCTCGAACACTTTCTGGCTTGGAATGCTGCCTTCGATAATTTTCGTGAAAATCGTCTCGCTCATGGTCGGTTCCTCCTTGGAATGGCTGCTGCCCGGCGGCGCATACAAACTGCCGCCGGCAGACCGCGCGAAATATTCGTATAAGAAAAAGAGGCCCGATTCGCTTGGCCCGATTGCTGTATCCATTGTACCGGCAATTCGACAAAAAAACAAAAAAAAGAAGCACCCGGCAAATCCCAACGGGATCTGCTTGCTTGAACGGCAATTCGGGGCAAACGCACAGGACGTTTGGCCGGATTGCGGGTCGGGGTACTCCTCATATGATGTCGGCTGACTGTATTATAACAAGCCGTTGAATCTGTCTCTGTGATCCTAATCACGATCTTTGGACTACATTTTTTCCAATACGACCCTGGAGCCTGCACCGGCATGATCCGCAGGCTGGACGATCAGACGGCGCGGCAGACGCGCACGCAGTTCCTGGACGTGGCTGATCACCCCGACCGACAGCCGATCGTTGTGCAGATGTTCGAGCGAGGTAATCACGGTATCCAGCAGCTCGGGATCCAGCGTACCGAATCCTTCGTCGAGGAAAAAGAACTGCAGCGGGTATTCGCCGCGAAGCTGGATCTGGGCCGACAGCGCAAGCGCAAGCGACAGCGACGTCAGGAAAGTCTCTCCTCCCGACAGCGTGGAGACCGGCCGGCGAACGCCTCCGTTGGCATCGTCGCAGACGACAAACCCGCCGCCGGAATCGACTTCCAGCGAATAACGCTGCTTGGTCAGAAAACGCAGACGGCTGGAAGCGGCGCGGCTGATCTGGATCAACTGCTCTTCGGCCACGTACTCGACGAACGCATTGCCGCGGAAACAGGTCTGGAGCTTCGACAGCCGTTCCGACTCGGCGGCCGCTTCGGTCCGCAGGAGCTCAAGCTCGGTCCAGCGCCCGTGTCTGGCCGACACATCTTCAAGGTCTCGCAGCGCCCGGGCTTTGCCGGCCAGCGCTTCTTCGTCCAGCAGACGGGCTTCTTCCAGGCGGGCCAGGCAGGCCTGCCACTCTTCCTCCGACAGTTCTTCCCCGCCGAGCAGCTTCTCCAGTTCGCGCAGCCTCGCGGACAATTCGCTTTCCCGTTCCCGATGGGCTTGGACAAGCCGCTCCGCTTCGCGGATTTCCGCATCGTCCATCCGTGCGGCTTCCACTTCTTCGGCATTCGGGAACAGGGAGTCCGACAAAGCCGCATTCCAGCCCGTTTCGGCCGACGCCCGGTGTTCGGCCGCAGAAACGGCCGCCTGATCGGCCGCGGCGGAAGCGTTGGCGGCCGTCTGCCAAGCTTCCCGCGCCGCTTCGAGCGCTTCGCGAGCCGCCGCCGCCGCCGCGCGGAGCGCCGTCAGATTCCCGGATACTTCGCGCAGCAGGTCGGCCGCGGAAGAACCTCCGGATACATCGCGCAGGCGCAGCTCTTTCTCCTGCAGCAGCTCTGCCCGCCCCTGGGCATGCGCCGTAAACCGAACCAGCTCCTGCTGCGCTTGCGAAGCGGCTTCTTCATGCGATTTCAGCGCTTCTTCCATGCTTCGGATCACCGGTCCGCTCTTGTCCAGCCTGCGCTTCAATTCTTCGGCCTGCGTATCGCGGCGGCGGATTTCTTCCCGCCGCCGCCCGAGATCTTCCCGCCGCAGGGCGGCGAACGAAGAGTTCCACCGCTGCTCCGATTCCGACAAGCGCCGCTCCAGCTCCGTCAGGCGCTCTTCGGCGCGCGTACGCTGGCGCGAAGCGGCATCCTGCCGCGCGCGCGGCGCTTCGGCTCCGCGGACGGCGGAGGCCAGAGCCCGTTCGCTTTCGCGCGAATCTGCTTCGAGCCGCGCGGACTCGCGCTCGAAGCGTTCGGCCGCGGCCTGCAGGCGGATCCATTCGGCCGCGCAGGCCTGCGGCGAAGCCGTTGGGCTCGCATCTTCGGGCGAGCCGGAGTTCCGCGCGGTCGAAGGCGCGGAACGGTCTGCGGGTTCGGACGCGAAGCCGAACCCGGGCTCCGCCGGTTCTTCGGCGGAGCCGCCCGGCGTCTGCGCCAGTTCTTCGCGCAGACGCCGGGCCAGTTTCCCGGCGCCCTGCCGCAGGCCGGCGGCGGCGAGGCGCAGCCCGCGCGCGTCTGCCTGCAGGGCGCGCAGCGGTTCAAGTTCAGCCGCGGCCGAAGCGGCGGAAAGATCTTCGGCCGCAGGCAGGGGATGATGCACAGAGCCGCAGACCAGGCAGGGTTCGCCGTCCGTCAAGGCATGCGCCAGTTCGGCGGCCATCCGGCGATTGGCGGCTTCCCGGTCGGCCTGCTCCAGGCGCATTTCTTCGGCTGCGGCCGCTTCGATCAGCGCCGCCAGTTCCAGATCGAACAGGCCAAGGGCTTCTTCATGCGCGGAAGCCTGCTCGGCCGCTGCGCGAAGCCTTTCCCGGCCTTCGCGCTCCAAACGCCGGCCCGAAGCCAGATCGGCAGCCGCTTCGTTTTCCTGGCGCTGCGCTTCTTCCAGATCGCGGCGGATCTCGGGGAGCTGCGATTCCAGAGCGGCGATGGCATCCGCCAGCCGACCGGCCTCTTCCAATTCGGTCCGGTCGGCACTTCGCACTTCGCAGCTGTCGAGCTGCTGCTGCAGTTCGGCGCGAAGCTCCGCCGCTTTCTCCAGCTTGCGCCGAAGTTCATCCGCCTCGGCGCGCGCCCGCTCCAGACTCGAAGCCGCCGCTTCGCGGCCGCTTTCCAGCCGCACGCTTTCTTCGCGCAGCCCGATCAGCTCGCGCTCCAGTTGAAGCGCCTGCTCCAGCTCCGCCGTCCGCCGAAGCAGCTTCGGCTCTTCCGCTCCCAGCCCTTCGCGCGCGGCGGCTTCCGCCGACACGGCCGAGTCCGCACGCGCACGGGCGGACTCGAGTTCGCTTTTGAGCCGCTTCGCCCCGGACTCGCGTTCTTCCGAATGCGCGGCGGCCATCCGGAAACGTTCCAGCGCCGGCAGAAGGGCCGCCGACGCTCGCGCACGCTCCGTGCGCGCCTGCAGTTCGCGGACGGCATCGCCGCGTTCCTGCAGCCGGGCGAGCGCCGCCGAAATTTCGCGGCGTTCGCCCGCCCGTTCGCGCACGCGCGAGAACCGGCCGTGTTCCTCGGCCGCCGCATCGAGTGCTTTACGCCGGGCGTCCGCCGATTTGTCGGCTTGTTCCAGAGCAGCCTTCGCTTCTTTCACCGCTTGAGCCGAAGCCAGACCCAGCCCCTGCTGCTCGGCTTCCAAAGCGCGCAGCGCCGATTCCGTTTCGCGGGCACGGCGGCTCAACTTTTGGATCAGACGGTCCCCGTACTGTTCCAAGTGAAACAGTCGTTGAAGCATCTGCCGGCGGTCGCTGCCTTTGAGCGACAGGAATTCCGCGAATTTCCCCTGCGGCAGTACGACGGCCCGGGTGAAATCGTCCATTTTCAAGCCGATCCGTTCTTCTACCGCTTTGGTGACTTCCGCCAGCTTGTCGGCTACGACTTCGTCGCCTTCCGGTTTCACCTCGACAAACCGGCTCAGCGTGTTGCTGACCGACACTTCCCCGGTCCGCTTGAAGCGCCGCTCCACCCGAAATCGGCGTACGCCGGCCGAAGATTCCAGTTCGAAGGTAAAAGCGACATACAGCGTGTCTTCCGAATGGTTCATGATCCCCTGCGTACCGCCGTAAGCCCGCTCCACTTTTCCGTACATCGCCAGCGTGATCGCATCGAGCACCGTCGATTTGCCGCTTCCCGTCGGGCCGAAAATTCCGAACAGTCCCGTTTCGCACAGTTCGGTGAAGTCGATCTCCTGCGCTTCGCGGTAACTTTGCAGACCGGACAATCTGAGCGTAATCGGCTTCATTCGGATTCTCCCCCTTCCGCATGTTCCCGCTCGTCGGCAGCAAGTTCCATAAACAGCGAGATCAGAGCGTCGTCCGGTTCCGCTCCCCCGGTCTGCCTGCGGTAGAAGGTCTTGAACAGTTCATGCATCGGCAGACGGACCCGTTCTTCGGGCATATCCGCCTGCTCCAGCTGCGGATACACGGGGCGAATATGTACCAGGCCGTCGCAGGCACGCCGCAGCGATTGAATATCGCTTAAGGCCATCGCTTCGGTCAGCGTAATTCTCAAATCGATAAACGCACCGGCATCCCGACCTTCGTCCAACCAACCGCGTACCTGACCGAGACCTTCTTTCGCGTTCCATTCCACCAGCTGACGTCCGCAGGACAAATAAATTTCTTGCAGCTTCGCCTCGCCGCCCGGTTCGATATCCATCAGCATCACCGATTTGGTCTGTCCCGCTTCCGAGAAACTGTAGGCAATCGGCGAACCGCTGTAGCGGATTATGCCTTCTCCTTTGACGATCTGCGGACGATGCAGATGTCCCAGCGCCGTATACTGCGCTCCGCAGGCCAGCGCCGACGGATCGACGGTGTAGGCCCCTCCGACCTGGATCGGCCGTTCGGAATCGCATTCCAGCCCGCCGAGTACATAAATATGGCTCATCGCCAGATTGACGGTACGCGGCGAGAAGCCGGCCGCAAGCTTGCGCATCAGCAGCCCGACTCTCTCGCTGTAAGCTTTGCGCAGCAAATTTTCGTCCGTTCCGTCAAGCGTCAGCAGCTCGTTCAATCGGGCTTCGGACGGATAAGGCAGTGCCGCGATCACGGCCTGTTCGCCCGTGCGCGCCACGTTCAATTTCAAAGCCTGTTCAGTCGGTAGTCCCACAAGCGAAATTCCGCTGCCCTGGACAAGCGGATGGACCGAAGCCACCCGTTCCGGATGGTCGTGGTTGCCTGCAATCGCCGCCAGCAGACAGCCTTCCGCCCGGATTCGGGCCGCTCCTTCGTAGAAAAGCTGTTCGGCTGCCGCCGGAGGATTTACCGTATCGTATACGTCCCCCGCCATCAGAATCAGATCCACTTTTTCCCCGCGCACAATATCGACCAGCTCGTCCATGAATTTTTCTTGTTCTTCGAATCGGCTCCGGCCTTCCAGTGTCTTGCCCAGATGCCAGTCCGCCGTATGCAGCACGCGCATGTTTCGCGCCCCTTCCCGTATTCATTCCCCATCCGATCGGTTTACCCCAAAAAATAAATGCCGGCTCCTGTTCGAGCCGGCTTTGTCAAAGACGCATTGATCGGCGGGCAGCCGATTTCAAAGCCTGATGCCTTCTCCCGCGTCAAAAAAGTACAGCCACTTTTCATGAACCGGTTCGCCCAGCATATCTTCGACTGCATGGGCGTAGAAATCCAGCTGGAACCGGTAATGTTCGGCCAGCTCGTCGATTCCCCGGCCGGGTTTCAGCCGGTCGGTCTTGTAGTCCAGCAGAATCCATTTTCCGTTCTCGCGGAACAGGCAGTCGAGCACGCCCTGGACAAGCACCCGTTCACCGGGCAGACGCTCCAACTTGACCCGGCGTTCTCCGGCTGTGCCCGGATCCGGGCCGTTCGGCATCCATCCTTTTGCGCCGCCTCCCTGCAGCGGAAGAACAAGGGCTCCGAGTTCTTCGTCCGCACCTACGCCGGCGCTAAAAGGAAGTTCCCGCCGAACCCAATCCGCCGCTGCCGCACGGCGTCCGATTTCACTGCGGATAAAAGCCGCAATGTCTTCGGGATTTACCGTATCCGCTTCCGGCTGCAGCAAAATGTGCTTGCGAACCAGTTCCGCCAGCGTATCGGCGGCTTCAGTGGCGCCGGTGTCCGGCCGCAGCGGCAGATGCTGCATCAAAGTATGGTACGCGGTCCCCCGCTCGGCTCCCGTCAGTCGGCTGCGCTCCATGAAACGGGGACGGCGCAGCTGCAAGGTCGAGGAAGAAGTTTCCGAGTCCGGATGCGCTTGTTTCGATGCTCCGGGTTCAACGGCTATCGAGGCCGTCTCCTCCTCGTCTCTTTCATCGGCCAGACCTGCCAGTAAACGCGCAGCTTCAAGCGCATCGGCAGCCGGATATTCATCCCCCGCAAAGCGCGATTTGATCTCCGTTACCGAAGTCTTCGCTGCGGCGCCGCCCGCCGCTTCATGGGCATAGCGCCATGCGAAGCGATCCGCAAATTCTTTCCGCCGACCCGGATCGCCTGCGGACTCGCCCGAGATGATCGCTTTCAACTGCTGAATCCGCTCGGCATGCCGCTCGTCTCCATCGCGCTCGGCGGCAAGTTCCGCGTCGCCGCTGCGGACGGAAAAAATCCATTTCGCAGCCCCGGGGTCCCCGATCAGAGCCGGTCCGACCCAGTCCATATAAGATCTGGCTTTGGCCAGCGTATAGTCTTCGATTCCTTCCCCACCGCCCGAAGACTGGATCCAGGCCGAGATCCGTTTGGGCAGATCTTTGACCGATGCCGTCAGAATCATTTTGTCCCGAGGACGGGTCAAGGCGACGTAAAGCACCCGCATTTCTTCCGCCAGAAGCTCCATATGCATTTTTCTTCGAATAGCCAGAGCCGGCAGCGTCGGATAACCGACCCGGCTTGCCTCGTCCACAAAACGCGGACCGAATCCCAGTTCTTTGTGCATCATGAACGGCGCGTTCAAATCCTGCATGTTGAAGTTTTTCGACATGCCCGCAATGAAGACAACCGGAAATTCCAACCCTTTGCTTTTGTGAATCGTCATGATCCGGACCGAATCCTGCACCGATTCCGAAGGCGCTTCGGCCAGATCGCCGCCGTTTTCCCGAAGACGCTCGACAAAACGCAGAAAACGGAACAAACCCTGTGCGGATGTCGATTTCTCGAACTGAACCGCCCGGTTGTAGAGCGCAAGCAGATTGGCACGACGCTGCGTACCGCCCGGAAGTCCGGCCACCCAATCGGCGTAGCCCGTTTCGCGGTACAACGTCCAGATCAGCTCGCTGAGTTCGCCGTTTCTCGCCATCGAACGCCAGCGTTCAAGCGAAGCCAGAAAGCTGCGCAGCGAACCGGCCAGAGAAGCTTCGATCGGTCCGCTCTCTTCTCCCGGCCGCACGGCCGCATAAGCGGCAGCCGGGTCGCCCGGGAAACGTTTGTCCGCATCGGCGGCCGCCGCCTCTTCGGAAGATTCCCCGCTTTCCGCAGCCGCGCATACCGCATCGTAGAACGACAGACGGGGACCCGCCAAACGAATCCGTGCCAACTGGTCTTCCGTCAACCCGACAATCGGCGAGCGCAAAACGGAGGCAAACGGAATATCCTGCTGCGGGTTGTCGATAATTTGCAGCAGCGACATCGCAATTTCGACTTCCGTCGCATCAAAGTATCCTTTGGCCGCATCCCCCACCGCCGGAATACCGGCGAGCCTCAATTCCTCGATCATCATCGGCGCCCAAGCGCTTACCGCCCTCAGCAGAATAACCATATCTCCGTAACCGGCAGGGCGAAGTCCGCCCGCCGCTTTATCGTAAACGTTCAGCGGATCGCGGCCTTCGATTTGACCCGTCAATTCGTGAATACGCGCCGCTATGGCCCGGGCTTCCAGCCGGGCCGTCTCGATCTCCGCCATCTCGACGGCAAACGGACTCTCGGTTTCCAAGCTTTCGTCCGATTCCGACGCTCCGGAAGCTCCTTCGCGTTCAATGAGCATCACTTCCGGAGCATATTCGTTCTCCTGTGCCGGCGGATAAGACAGGGCTCCATAAGACAGCTCGGCCTGTTCGTCATACTCGATCTCCGCTACCCGTTCGTTCATAATCCGGCGGAAAATGCCGTTGACGGCTTCGATCACTTCCGGGCGGCTCCGGAAGTTGCGTGCCAGATCGACGCGCAGGCCGCCCGAGGAGAAGTCGCTGCCGTACGCTTTGTACTTGTGCAGGAACAATCCCGGCTCGGCCAGGCGGAACCGGTAAATGCTCTGCTTCACGTCGCCGACCATAAAGCGGTTGCCCGCTCCTTCGCGAGCGATCAGCGAGACGATTTCTTCCTGAACGGAGTTGGTATCCTGGTATTCGTCAAGCAGCACTTCGTCGAAGCGCTCGCGGTATTCCAAAGCCGCGGCCGACGGCAGCGGATTTCCGGGTCCGGAAGCCGCATCGCGCAAAATACGCAGACAATAATGCTCCAAGTCCGAAAAATCGACCATGCTGCGGGCTTTTTTGGCCTTGGCGTAACGTTCGCCGAATTCGATCGTCAATTCGGCCAGCTCGGCCATAAGGGGCGCCGTTTCATGCAGTTCCGCAAGAAAAGCTTCCGGCTCGCGGCCGAAATAGAAATCCTTGATCCGCGTCAGATCTTTTTTGGCGGCATCCCGGAGGTCTTTGACCTGCTTCTGAAGTTCCGGATCATAAGCATCCTTGACGCTGATCCGTTTGAGCGTCACAAACGACACCGATTCGAAATGCGCGTACAGCCGCGGCCAAGGTTCGCTCTCGGCAGCTCCCCGCAGCCGCTGCAGCTGGTCGAGATCGCTCTGCAGCGCTTCCGCATACGGAGCCGGTCCCCCCGGCGACACGGCCAGTTCGAACGCGCGGCGCAGCAGATTCTCCGTTCCCGCAAGTTCCAGCCTCGCATCGGCAGCAAGACTCGCCGCCCAAATCGTTTCTCCGAGGGCTTCGGAGTCGGAGACGAGAAATTCCGCGGCCGAATCGCGAAGCCACTGCTGCGGCCAGGGATGGCTTCGGGAGAAATCGTACAGGCGCTGAACGAGCGCGAAAGCCGGTTCGTCGGAACGTTCGCCGCCGAACCAGTCGATCAGCCGCCGGAATTCCTTTCCTTCTTCTTGCCGCGCATATTGTTCTTCGAACAATTCTTCCAGCGTTTCCTGCCGCATTATTTTGCTCTCGTGTTCATTGGCAATCCGGAATCCCGGATCAAGCGGAATCTGCGTATAATGGCGGCGGATGACTTCCAGACAGAACGAGTGCAGCGTCGTAATCGACGCCTGGCCCAGCAGAGACAGCTGCCTTCTCAAATGTTCGCTTTGCGGCTGTGCCGCAAGTTCTTTGTTCAGGGCATCGCGAATCCGCTGCCGCATTTCCGAAGCCGCGGCTTTCGTGAAAGTTGCGATCAGCATCCGGTCTACCCCGGTTCCTCCGGCAGGATCGGTGATTTTGCGTATAATCCGCTCGACGAGCACGGCCGTTTTGCCCGAGCCGGCCGCCGCGGCGACCAGCATGCTGCCTCCTGAAGCGGCAATCGCTTTCCATTGATCGTCGCTCCATTGGCTGCCCGCCGGTTTATCGGCATATGTCATTCCCATTTATCGCTTCTCCTCCCTGTAAGACTCTCCGTCTCCCTCGCGGAACATGTCCCAGATCCGGTCTTTTCCCGGTTTGCCCAAATGATTGTAGCTTGTGTGGTCCAGACTTTCGTCGAACTGGCAGACGGAATGGTACGGACAGAAATCGCAGGCTTTTTCCTGCTGGATCCGGTACGGACGGGCCTCGGATTCACCTTCCGTGATCCGCCGCCCGATTCCGGCGATGTTGCGCCGCACCCCTTTGAGCAGCGAATCCCACTGCTGCGGATCGGCCACGGTCGAGCTGCTGTAGAATCCTCCGTCTTTTTTGACGGCTACCGGAATAACGGGCGACTGTCCGGTCGTCAGTTCCCGGTCCATCTTGGCGACGACATCCGCATCGGCCAAGACCAGACCTTTCATCTTGAACCGTTTGAGCATCTCGCGTTCGGCTTCGCCGCGCGCCATGCCGTTGGCCGAAGCCAGCAGCGGGTTCTGCACATGGAAATACAGCGTTCCGGCCGGAATCGCCGGGGCTCCGATCCACTGCTCGGCATTCGTCAGCAGTACATCCATATAAGTCAGCATCTGCAGCGACAATCCATAATATACCTCGTGCAGATGCAGTTCCTTGCCGCTCGATTTGTAATCGATGACCCGCAGCAGCAGTCCTTCTTCGCCTTCCGCCACATCGACCCTGTCGATCCGGCCCACGATCTCCATCGTGCATCCGTTATCCAATTCGAATACAAGCGGAGGAAGGTCTTTGCCCGGGCCGAAGTCCAATTCGATACCGAGCGGTTCGAAATCTCCCCGGCGGGCTTGTTCGCCCAGAATCACCGAAGCCCTGCCCACAATATCCATCAGCTTGCGGGAAATATAACCGTATCGGCTTGTACTGAACAAGATCTCGCCCTGCAGCCGCGGGGCAATCTTGTCCACGGCCGTGCGCGCTTCGGCCAGACATTCCTCGACCGACAGCGAACCCCAACTTCGGTTCTCGAGTTTCAGGCGCATGGCGATATCGCTCAGCGCCGCGTGAAACAGCTGCCCGATATCGGGAGCGTTCAATTTGTACAGCTGCCGTTCCTTGAGCTTCAGGCCGTGCGAAGCGAAATGCGAGAAGGCGCATGCCGTGAATTTCTCCATCCGCGAAACGCTCGAGCGCAGTTTCCGGCCGTAGAGCCGCTGGCTCGTTTCCCGGGTCAGCCGATCCGATTCGTTCGTGTAAACCAAGGACGCCAGGCGGCTCGCAAGCAGCGCTTCCCATTCCGGGCGTTCCTGATAAGCGCTCAGCACATCCCACCAGAGCGGGTCGATCTCCGAGCCCGCTTTCCACAGACGCAGCTGAACCAGCAGGTGCGGCAGCGTCGCTTCGGGCCGCGTCACGAACCGCCGGTACTCGGACGGATTCATGCCGGCAATCGGCAGGGCGCTTTCGCGGCGTTCTCGGATAAACGGGAACGCCGCACGCAGATCCAGCACGATTTCGGACGGCAGCAGCGGCTTGTCTTCATTGTCGCTGAGTGCATAACTGAGCCAAAGTCCGTGCGAAGCACTGGTCAGCGTATGATAGACCAGCAGCCGTTCGTCGAGCAGACGGCGCTCGGAACCCGGAGACAGTTCCAATCCGCTCTCGGCCAGACGGACACGCTCGGGTTCGCTGAGGAGCCCGCTTTGCACGGGTGCCAGCGGCACCACGCCGTCGTTGAGTCCAAGAACAAAAGCATATTGGATGCCGAGCGGCCGTGTACGCTCCATATCGCCGAGCAGCACCCGATCAAGCGCCGGAGGCACAAGTCCCAGCGTAAGACCGGCAATTCCCGTTTCCAGCATGCCCGCAAATTCCTGCGGCGTCACCGGCTCGTCGTCGATCAGCTCCGCGATCTGGTCAAGCAGGTCCATCAAGGCTCCCCAGATCTGCCGATGCACATCGGCTGCCTGCGGATCGCCGCTGTCCGCCGCTTCCCGCGCCATCCGGTCGAGCCGCTGCGGCGCTTCCGCCGCGTCGAGCAGCCGGTAAACGGCTTCGCACATGGCACGCGCCGTACCCGCTTTGCTCAGTTGGCGTTCAAACGCGGCCAGCGGAAGCGCGATCCGCTCCCGGCAGGATTCCAGCCGTGCCATGCGCGCCGCCGACTCTTCCGCTTCTTCTTCCACAACCGGGCGTCCTTCGTCGTCGAGCGACATCTTGGGAGCTTCGCGCCACGGGCGCCCGTCTGTCCAGCGCGTGCCGCGGATTCCCGAAGCCAACACGAAGTTTTCCAGCCGGTCCATATCCGCGCGCGTGATTCCGTCTTCCGGCAGCAGCAGATCGGTCTTGATGCAGCGGAAAACGTCCTCGTATCTCCATCGGTATTGAACGACATCAAGCGCGGCACGCACAAATTCGGCCAGCGGATGATGCAGCACGCTTTTGCGGCGGTCGGTAAATACGGGAATCCCGTAATCTTCGAACACCGGAGCCAGAACCGATTCGTAATCTTCCAGGTTCCGTACGAACACCGCCATATCGCGGTATCTCGCTCCGTGCTCGCGCGCCAGGCGCAGCATTTCCCGCGCTGCCGCATCGGCTTCGGCCCGCCGGTTGTCCGCTGCATGCAGCGTGATTCCGGCTTCGCCGTCCGTATTCAAAAGTGCTTCTTTCGCAGACTTATCCGCCGCGATGTCCCGGCCGACTCGCAGCTTAGCCTCGAGCCGTCCCAACAGCGGACTGGCCGCGAATCTCGGCAGTTCTTCCTCTTGAGCGGTTTGCGTCTCGCAATCGATGCCCAGCAGTTCGGCCATTTTGCGCAGCTTGCGGTAGGTCGTGCCGGTCTGGTGAAACAAATCCAGTTCGCCCGGCTGATGGGCCCCGTCGTAAGGACGGTCCAGCGTCAGCGAACAGACGACCGATTGGGCGGTCCCGAGCAGTCCCCCGAGCACTTCGTATTCGCGCGGGGTGAATCCGTAAAATCCGTCGATCCATATCTGCGCTCCGTGGACAAGCGAAGAATCGCCCAACTGCCGGGCCAAGCGAATCAATGTATCCTCCGAGTCGACGTACAATGCGGAAAGTTTCTCTTCAAAGTCGCGGTAGACCGGCAGCGCATCTTCGAGCTTTTCCCGCAGCAGCGGGGAGTGCCCGGCGGAAACCAGATCCCGCATATGTTCTTCAAGCACGGCGGAATCGACTTTGTAGCGCTTCAGCTCCGTATAAAGATCGTTGAGTTTGGCGATAAATCCAGGCTGCTCGCTGGATGCGCCAAACAACCGCAGATCGCTCCGCCGTTCTCTGAGCAGCCGGTACAGCAGCATCCGTTTGCCTTCGTCTCCGATAGCCGTCAGGGCGGATCCTCCCGTTTCCTGCATGACCCGGTAAGCGAGGCGGTGAAAACTCATTACCTGGGCACGCAGGCTTCCTCCGTTTTCACGACCCGCAAACAGCTCGTACTCCGTCTGGAACGTGGACTGTTCCGGTACGATCAGCAGCAGGGGGGGACCCAGCGGGTCTTGTTTCATTTTGGTACGGATCTCGTCCAGAATCCGGCTCGTTTTGCCGCTTCCGGAACGTCCGATTCTAATCTGCAACGTCATCGGCCGATGGCCTCCTTATTCTGCAATCTCGATTCAAATTTCCCTATATCCATTATAACGCATCGGACGGAAGAAAAACAGAAAACGGGAACAAATGTTCCATCCTCTGTTTTAGCGCTTCCCCCTCATTCTGCGCCAGACCTTCCGGGGCATGTCGAAGCTGATCAAAACAGCAAGCAGAATCGGAGAAACCGCGGCGGCAGCGGCGATCCCGATCCACATCGAATCGCGGCCTCCTCCAATGGAATAACCGATCCAGCCTCCGGCTGCCGTACACACCGCCCAGAAAAAAAGAATGACCGTCCAGCTCCATACCTCGGCGGCAAAGTCCCGCAGAATTTCTCCCGGCATCGCCCGAATTTCGCGGCGCAAATCGGCCCTTGTCCGAATATCCCCGCTCCCGCGGCCGGCTTCGTACGTTTCGTCCCCCCGATCTCCCGCAGCCCCCGCCTTGGCCTGCCGGGCCTCCTGTTCTTCCCCGCTGCGGTTGTCCGTCATTCGCTCTCCTCCTTAGGCGTTTGCTTCTTGAACCTTTTCCCGTTTCTTCCAGCGTACGCCGATCGGCCGCCTATTTCAATTCATCCGTCTCCGGTCCGAAAGCAACCGGCCGGGCTTCCTTGCAGAGGCGCCTGGCGATCGAGACAAAAAAACCGCGCTTCGCCGTCGGCGAAACGCGGTTCTTCCATCTTCCATGGCTGTTCGGACCTGCCGATCCTTCTGCCTTTCCGTAAGGCTTTAGCGGCTGCGGACTTCGAAAATTGCGAACTTCAGGTAATGTCCTTCTTCGACGCCGAGGATCTGCGGATGGTCTTTGCCTGCCGCCTGCCATTCGATCAGGCGCAGCGTCTTGCCGGCATCCCGGGCGGCTTCGTGGATCGTTTCCAAAAACAGATCCGGCTTCATATGGTACGAACAGCTTGCCGTAACCAGATAGCCGCCTTCGCTGACCAGCTTCATCCCGTGCAGATTGATATCTTTGTATCCGCGCACCGCACCTTTGACCGCCGTGCGGGTCTTGGCAAATGCCGGAGGATCGAGAATAACGACATCCCAGCTGCGGCCGCCGCCGGCCGGCATCGGAACCGACGTATCGACTTTGGACGTGCCTTCCGAGCGGCGTTTGCGTTCTTCGATTCCTTTGACATTCTCGCGCAGATAATCGAAAGCATCGGCCACGACAAATTCCACCCGGTCTTCAAAACCGTTCAGGCGCACATTCTCGCGGGCGCTTTCGATCGCGTGTGCCGAAATGTCGAGGCAGGTGACTTTCTTGGCTCCGTAGGCGCAGGCGTGCAGCGTAAAGCTGCCCGTATGCGAAAAACATTCCAATACGGTCGCGCCGTCCCAATAAGGGAAGTCGACGACTTTGCCGTTTTTGTTGACGGGTCGGCGCGTGCCTTCCACGTCCTGCAGTTCGATCCCGCTGCGCTCTCCCCAGCCGGTCATCAGCGGACGGGTCGAAGCCCGGTTCTCCCGCTGATCGAAGAAATACCCCGTTTTCTGTCCCTGCTCGATATCCACTTTGATCAGCAGGCCGTTCTCCGCAACGGTCACATGACGCGGACATTCGCCGTGCAGCACGCCCGTCGTCTCTTCCAGTCCTTCAAGCAGACGCACGGATACGTCGCTGCGCTCGTAAATGCCGACCGGACGCATCACTTCGACCAGCGCGTTCACGATTTCGCTGCGGCGGCGGTCCATGCCAAGCGTCAGGATCTGCACGACCAGCACCCCGCCGAAGCGGTCTACGATCAAGCCCGGCAGAAAATCGGCTTCCCCGTAGACAAGGCGATAAGCGTCGCCTTCGACGAAACGGTCGCGGTGGCGCAAACATTCCCGGAAACGGGACGCGAAAAAGTTCTCGTCCATCGCTTCGACACGGCCGTAAGACAGCAGGCGCACCGTAATCTGCGAGTTTGCATTGTAATATCCCGTACCGAGCGGCTTGCCGCGGTGATCGGTCACTTCGACCAGATCGCCCGGCGCAATCTCGCCTTCCGTCCCTGCGATCTCGCTTTTATAAATCCACGGATGGCCTTCTTCAAGACGCTTTTTCCGGTTTTTGTCCAATATGACTTTTGCCAAATCGCTTCCTCCTCAAATTGCCGCCCGTCCCTTGGCCCTACAGCTTCAGGCCGAGCATCTCCATTGCCGACCTCAGAATCGGATGATTGTTCTCGTAGCCCGATTTTTTGTGCAGGATCAGCGCTTCTTCCGGAGAGAACCATTCCACGCCCCGGATCTCTTCCTGCTGGGCTCTCAGTTCTCCGCCGAGCGCTTCGACCAGATAATAACGGACTTCTTTGTCGACCAGTCCGTATTTTTCATTTTCGTATTGATAGCGGATAATATCCACGAGGTCCACGATCCGCCCTTCGATGCCGGTCTCCTCGCGAATCTCGCGCAGTGCCGCTTCGCGCGGCGTCTCGCCCTGCTCACGCTTGCCTTTGGCCAACGAGACTTTACCGTAGCGGTCCTGGATCAGTTGGATCTGCAGCCGTCCGCCTTCTGTCCGGTAAACGACGCCGCCCGCCGATATTTCCATTCTGCCCACCGTCTTCTCCCCTTATCCGTGCTTTCGAATCCTGCAAGCAAAAGGACTTCGCATCTCTTCGGCGAAGTCCTTTCCTGCCCGCTTGCCGTCTGTACGGCCCCTGCCGGACCGCCGGATGCCTCTAGGATACCGATGACGCGTGCGCTTCATCCAGCACGCGCAGCAGCTGTCCCCGGCACTCGTTGGCGCCCGCTTCGGTAATCTTGACCCGGCACAGCTTGCCCTGCAGTTCCTGAGAGCCTTCGAACAGGACGGTCAGGTAATTGTCGCTGTGGCCGCCGACGAAGCCCTGCGGATATAGTCCTTTTTCATTTTTTTCCGGGATGACATCCACGACTTCGCCGACGAACTTTTGCGCATATTCCAGCTGCATCCGTTCCGACAGCTCGATCAGTTCATGCACGCGGGTGTTTTTGATCTCGTCGTCCACCTGGTCTTCCATCCGCGCGGCCGGCGTGCCGGTACGCTGGGAATAAGGAAAGACGTGCATCTCGGAAAATCCGATTTCCCGCATAAACTCGTAGCCGTTTCGGTACATCTCGTCGGTCTCGCCCGGGAAGCCGACAATCACGTCGGTCGTAATCGCCACATCCGGCATCGCTTCGCGGATCCGCGAGATTTTCCCGGCGAATTCGGCAACGGTGTATTTGCGGCGCATTCTTTTGAGTACGGAATCGTCGCCGGCCTGCAGCGGAATATGGAAATGGCGGCACATTTTCGTCGAACGCTTCAGCACGTCCAGCATCTTGTCGTCGATCTGGCTCGCTTCGATGGAACTGATCCGGATCCGCTCCAGGCCTTCCACTTTGTCCAGTTCTTCCATAAGGTCGGACAGCCGGTAGTTCTCCATATCGTCGCCGTATCCTCCGGTATGGATACCCGTCAGCACGATCTCTTTGTAGCCGGCGGCTACCAGTTGGCGCGCCTGGCTCAACACGCTCTGCGGTTCGCGGCTGCGCGACAGTCCGCGCGACCACGGAATGATGCAGAACGTGCAGAAGTTGTTGCAGCCTTCCTGGATTTTGAGAAATGCGCGCGTGTGTCCGTTGAAGCTCGGTACGTCGAGTTCTTCGAACGTCCGGGTCTTCATAATATTTCGTACGGCATTGATCGGCTCGCGCTTGGCTTTGATCTCGTCGACCAGCGGCAGAATCTTCTCCCGGTCCTGCGTGCCGATCACCAGATCCACTCCCGGAATCTCCAGAATTTCGGCTGCGGACGTCTGGGCATAGCAGCCCGTCACCGCAACGATGGCCTCCGGATTGCGGCGGACCGCACGCCGGATGATCTGGCGGCTTTTCTTGTCCCCCGTATTGGTCACCGTGCAGGTATTGATGAGATAGATGTCCGCCGTCTGATCGAACTCCACCTGCTCGTATCCTTCTTTTTTGAACAGCTGCCAGATAGCCTCCGTATCATAGAAATTGACTTTGCAGCCCAGCGTATAAAAAGCAACCGATGGCATCGTTAAATTCCTCCCATTTCTCCGGACTCGTACAAAATGCAGGACAGCGCGGTCATGCCCGCCGTCTCCGCTCTCAGGATGCGTTTGCCCAGACCGGTGATCTTGGCGCCCGCCGCGGAAGCTTCGTCCGCCTCGCGCTCGGAAAATCCGCCTTCCGGACCGACGACGACGAGCAGGTTCGCTCCGCCTTCCGGACGTTCTTGCGCAAAGGGGCGAATAATGTCCCGAAGCTGCTGCCCGTCTTCTTTTTCATAACAAAACAGTACCCGGTCATAATCGGCGAACGTCTTCAGCAGCTGCTTGTAGGTCAGCGGCTGGAGCACATCCGGGATACGGCTGCGATGGCTTTGCTCCGCCGCTTCCTTGGCAATCTTGCTCCAGCGCTGCAGACGTTTCTCTTCCTTCTTGGCGTCGTACTGCACGACCGTGCGCTCGGACAGAAACGGAACGAACGCCGCGGCGCCGATCTCCGTACATTTCTGGATGACCGTCTCGAGCTTGTCCCCTTTGGGCAGGCTTTGGGCGATCGTGACGCGGAAACGGGCTTCGCTTTTCTCCGCGATCTCTTCGATCACGGCCGCGATCACTTCGCCCTGCTCGACCGACTCCAGTTCGGCCAGCGCCAGTCGTTCCGCTCCGTCGCAGACGATAATCGGGTCTCCCGGCCTGCCGCGCATGACTTTGCCGATATGCCGGGCGTCGTCGCCGAGGATGCGAACTTTATCGTTTTCAAACTGCTCTTTTTCCACAAAGTATCTCTGCATGTCTCATCCACTTCTCTTCCGTTTTTGACCAAATTCCATCATACACAATTTGCCCGCCGCTGACCAGTGGACGTCACGAAAAACCGGCTTTGCCGCAGCACGTTTTCTCACCTAGAAAACGAGTACCTTGACCGATAACGATGTTAGGTTACGTCCCTCGAAAACCCGCTTGAACCGTGCGTGTTTCCGATGAACGCAAACCTCAGATTTGATTCGGTCAAGGTACTGGCTGCGCGCAAAAGCCGGTTCGCCTGCGCTTCAATCCGGATCAGCCGAAGACAAACTGGGCAAACCGGAGAAAAGCGTTGAAAATATCGCCGATCCATTCGTACAAACGCCCGATGGTATTTTCTCTCAGCGGAGGAATGAACACGATCAGCAGGAAAATGAAAATGGAATACGGCTCGATCGCCTGCATTTTTCTGCGCAGCGGAAGCGGAGCGATGTCTTCCAGAATCCGGTAGCCGTCCAGCGGAGGCAGCGGAATCAAGTTAAACAGGAAAAGCAGGATATTCATCTGGATCAGCGTCGACAAGAAAATATCCAGCGCTTCGATTCCCCGCGAATAGTTGGCTTCGATGAATACGCCGTTTTTGAGGCAGAGATAGTACGCGATCGTTCCCAAAAAAGCGATGACCAGGTTGCTCAGCGGACCGACCGCCGAGACGATGATGCCCATCAGGCGCGGGCGGCTGAAGTTTTCCCGGGTCACCGGAACGGGGCGCGCCCAGCCGAATCCGGCGAGCAGAATCAGCAGCATCCCGAGGACGTCGACGTGCCGGGCCGGATTGAGCGTAACGCGGCCCAACAGCTTGGCGGTCGGATCGCCGAATTTATAAGCCGCATACGCGTGCGCGAATTCGTGTACCGTAAAAGCGATCAGCAGAACGGCGAGAACGAACGGAAGCTGCTCGAACGAGAAAGCGAGAAAGTCCATTTATACCACCTTCTCCGCGATAAACGCCAGCCATTCCTCTTCGCGGTGCACATCGCGAATGGTCAGGCCCGCAGCGGTCAGTCCGTCGCGTACCGCCTGCTCTTTGTCTTTGTAGATGCCGGAGGCCAGATACAGCCCGCCCGGACGCAGCGCCGCATAGACGTCGTTTGTGAACATCAGGATGACTTCGGCCAGAATATTGGCGACGACGATCTGTACCGGAAGCTCTACGCCGATTTCTCCCGACTGTCCGTCCGCCCCGGGAGTCAGTACCGACAGCAGGTCGCTTTCCTTGACCGTGATCTCGTCCGCCAGCCCGTTCAGCACCACGTTCTCCTGTGCGCTGCGGACGGCGACGGGATCGAGATCGAGCGCCAATACCCGTTTCGCCCCCAATTTGATCGCTCCGATCGACAAAATGCCGGAACCCGTGCCGACATCGATCACGTCTTCGCCGCCTTTGACGATACTTTCGAGCGCACGCAGACACAGCGCGGTCGTCGGATGGGTTCCCGTGCCGAACGCCATGCCCGGATCAAGTTCGATCACATGCTCGCCTTCCGCCGCTTCGTATTCTTCCCACAACGGCTTGATCGTCAGTTTGTCGGATACTTTGAGCGGCTTGTAATAGGCTTTCCAGGCGGTCGCCCATTCTTCTTCATCCACCAGGCGGCTTGAGAACGTCGGGTTCCCGGTATCGATCTCGAACGTCGCGAGTTCCGTCGTACGGTTCTTCACTTCTTCGAGAACCGACTCGATGTCGACCTCTTCGGAAAAGTAGCCTTTGATCTCGGCGCGGCCTTCCGGAATATCGTTCAGCGGCTGATCGTACCATTCGCCGTAAGGACTTTCGCGTTTTTTATTCAAACTGCCCGATTCTTCGATCGAAACGCCGCCCGCTCCCGCTTCATGCAGGAAATTCGAGATTGCTTCCACCGCTTCCTCGGTCGTATGTATGGTCAATTCGTGCCACAGCATCATCAATCGCTCCTCAATAGTTAACTTTTGTATTCGTTTCATTGTACTATAGACGAAGAGGCAGCACAAAACCCTAAACTTTTTTGGAGAAAAGAGGCCCATTCATGACCTACTGCACAAATTGCGGAGCGGAATGCCCGGACGATGCCAAATTCTGCGGAAAATGCGGACATGCCCTGCGCGGAGAAACGCCGGCCGTAGATCTTGCGCAGCGTCCTGCGCACTCGGCAGTCTCCGATGCACAAACGGAACAAACCTTGTGGGAAGGACGTCCTTCCGACTTGGGCGACCAGATTCGGACAGGCATGCTGATGAACAACGTCCATTACAAACTGACAAGCCAGCGTCTGCTGATTACCACCGGACTGATCGGCAAAAAGACGGAAGAACTCGAACTGGTCCGGATCAAAGACGTGGCTCTCGAAAAAACGGCGATGGACCGGATGATGGGCGTCGGCACGATCCTCATCTATTCGAGCGACCCGACCACCCCCGAAATCCGGCTCGAAGATGTAAAAGACGCGGAAAAGGTCAAAGATCTGCTGCGCGGCGCAATCCGGGCGGAAAAAGAACATCACGGAACGAGATACCGCGAAGATTTGTAGAGACGGCTTCAAGTTCGGCAGCAAACCCAAAAGACCCGTTCTCCGATTACGGAGAACGGGTCTTTGTCATTGTACGTGGTCGGATCACGATGCTAACTCGCATGATCGAGACGCTTCATGTCGATCGATCAGGCGTTGACTTTTTTCGAAGCGGTTGTCTGTACTTGATGAGCGGGCGCTTCGCGCTTCACGATAACCCGTTTGATAAAGAAAGCCAAAACGAAAGCGGCGGCCGTCATCCAGGTTGCGACGACGAACGAATGGTTGATCCCCTGCACGGTCGCTTCAAGCGTTACGGCTTTCATCTGCGCCGCGTCCTGCGGGTTGATTCCCATGCTGACGACCAGCTGCTTGCCGACTTCGGCCGCTTTGTTGGACATGATCGATACGAGCAGGGCCGTACCCAGCGCTCCGGCAATCGTACGCAGCGTATTGGACATCGCCGTACCGTGTCCGTTCAATCGTGCCGGAAGCTGATTCAGACCGGCGGTCTGGATCGGCATCATCATCAGCGACATCCCGAACATGCGGACGGTGTAGACGATGATCAGGTGCCGGTACGTGGTATCGATACTGAGCTGGCTGAACTGGTACGTTGTGATGGTCATGATCGCAAGACCTGCGACCGCAAGCCAGCGTGCCCCGATCTTATCGAAAATATAACCGGTGATCGGAGACATAATCCCCATCAGAATCGCACCCGGCAGCAGCATCAGGCCGGATTCGACCGGCGTAAAGCCGCGTACGTTCTGCAGATACAGCGGAAGCAGGATCATGCCGGAGAACAGCGCCATCGTGGCGATGACGTTAATGATTGTCGTGAGCGTAAACACGTCGTATTTGAATACGCGCATTTCCAGGATCGGCTTCTCGCTTCTCAGCTGACGGGTAACGAACCAGATGAGCGATACCGCGCCGATCGCAAGCGTCCATAACACTTCCGCCGATTCCCAGCCCTGCGAACCCGCTTGGCTGAATCCGTACAGAATGCCGCCGAAACCGATTGTCGAGAGGATCACGGCAAGAATATCAAGCTTCGGCCGAGACGTTTCGGTCACATTGCGCATGAACAGCACGCCGAGGATGATCGAGATCACGCCGAACGGCAGAATCAGATAGAACAGGTAATGCCAGTCGTAATGTTCGACCATCCAACCGGACAGCGTAGGTCCGATTGCCGGAGCAAAAATCATGGCTACGCCGACAAGACCCATGGCGGAACCGCGTTTCTCGATCGGGAAAATGGTCAGAATGGTAAACGTCATCAGCGGCATCAAAATGCCGGCGCCGGCTGCCTGAACCATCCGGCCCGCAAGCAGCAGTCCGAACGAGTCGCTGAATGCGCAGAGCAGCGTACCGGCGGTAAACAAACTCATCGCGGTAATAAACAGGTTGCGGGACGTAAAGCGGGCCATCAGATAAGCCGTAACGGGAACCATCACGCCGTTGACGAGCATGAAGCCCGTACTCAGCCATTGAATCACGGTCGTTTCGACGCCGAGATCGATCGCCATCGTCGGCAGCGCCACGTTGAGCAGCGTTTGGTTCAGCAGCGCCACGAAGGCGCCAATCAGCAGAGCGACGAGAATCGGCCCTTTTTTCAGGGTTTGAATATCTTGTACAGCAGTTCGATTACTCATGGTGGTTTTCATCTCTCACTTCTTCTAGTTTTTTGATAATCTTGCGGTGCACGCCGAGCATGGCCCGGACTTCTTCGGGATCAAGATCGTTCAGGCCCGACAAATATTTGCGGTAGGCTGCGTCCGCGTCTTCGAGCACCTGCAGGCCTTTGGGCGACAATTTCAGCACGATCGAGCGCCTGTTGTGGTTCGGCCTTTCCCGACTGACGAGTTCGGCTTTGACCAACCGGTCGATGACGCCGCTGACCGTGCTGCTGACCAGCCGCATATGCTCCGCCAACTCGCCGAGGCCGATTTCCGGTCGATCCCGCAGCGCTTTGAGCGTCATCAGCTGTATGCCCGTCACGCCGAAACGACACGACATCTCCGACATCAGTTGAAAAAAGAGCTGTTTGACTTCGCGGAAAGAGTCGACAATTTCATGCAGTTCAATCTCGGTGTTGGTGTTCAAATGTATCGCTGTCCTTTCCTTCCTGCTTGAACGTTCCTTTGCGAAATGTTTGTATAGCAACATTTGGCATAAGAACAATTCGTATACGAACTATTATACCGCAAATTTTTATAGTGTCAACATTTACATAGAAGAGCGCGGGATTTTTGGGGAAATCGGGATTTTCGGTTCTTCGCTCGGGGTTGTTTTCCTGCTCGGGCCTGCTGGGCAGTCCGCGAGTAAAGGGAAAGCCAAAAGTCGCTCAGCCCCGAAAATCCCGCTTCCGATCCGGGGGAAGCAGGCGGCCCCTCGGGCCGGTCCGCCGGGGAGGGAGGCCGAAGCTCCCTGCCTCCGGCAGCTTCGGGCGGGCAGGGCGGGCGGCGGCTTCGCCGGCTGCAAGAGCAAATAGGCAGCGGCTTCGCCGACCGCAGGGGCAGGAGGCGGCGGCTTCGCCGACCGCAAGGGCAGGAGGCGGCGGCTTCGCCGACCGCAAGGGCAGGAGGCAGCGGCTTCGCCGGCTGCAGGGGCAAAAGCGCAGGGCGGAGAGCTTCGTCGTTTTAAATCGTTTTCACAAAAAATGCAGCCTCCGATTTTGGAGACTGCATTTGGCTAAGCGATTTGTAGAGCGCAGATCAAATCTCGAATAAACCTAAAAGGCTTATAAAGTGCCGCCGACCAGATAAAAGAAACCGAAAAGCAAAAATACCAAGGCAGCGAAGAAAAAGCTGGCCCAACCCCGATTATATCTTTCTGCATTGGGGTTTAAAGATTTAATCAAAAAATTTATAAACCCGTAACCGATTGCTGAAATAATCAAAAGAATAACAAAAATCATCGTTTCCACTCTCCTTCATCGTTTTTTCCTTCCGTAGAACGTTTGAAGATCGATATCCATTACGCAGTAGGAGAGAAAACAAAAAAGCCGTTCTTTAAGAACGGCCTGCTTCTTGGAATACATAAAGCCTGAATCTCTCCGGTACTCGGGCTTGATCAGTCGCCGCGGAAAGCACGCTTCATCTTGTCGAAAAAAGATTGTTCGTGCTCATGCGTTTGTTCGCCGCTGAGTCCCGAGAACTGACGCAGCAGCTCTTTCTGCTCATCGGTCAGTTTGCTTGGAGTGACGATGACGACTTTCACATGCTGATCGCCCTGGCCGGTACCGCGAAGACGAGGAACGCCTTTGCCTTTCAGGCGGAAATACGTACCGGTCTGGGTGCCTGCCGGAATCTTCAGTTTGACCTTCTCGGTCAGGGTCGGAATTTCGATCTCGTCGCCGAGAGCGGCCTGGGTAAAGGTCAAAGGCACTTCGCAGTAGATATCGTCGCCTTCGCGGTCGAAGAATTCATCCTGCTTCACCCGAATGACGATATACAGGTCGCCGGCAGGACCGCCGCGCAGCCCTCCGTCGCCTTCGCCGGTCATGCGCAGTTGAGCGCCGTCGTCCACACCTGCCGGAACGCGGATATGCACTTTGCGCTGTTTTTTCACATGCCCGCTGCCGCTGCACGTTGTGCACTTTTCTTTGATGATTTTGCCGCTGCCGCTGCAGTTCGAACAGGCTCTGCGGTTAACCATACGGCCGAAAGGCGTGTTTTGCACGACTTCTTCTTGTCCGCTGCCATGGCAGACGGAACAAACTTCGGGCTGCGTGCCCGGTTTGGCGCCGCTTCCGTGACACGTATCGCAGCTCTCGGTGCGCGGAATGGTAATGTCCAGCTCTTTGCCGAACACCGCTTCCTTGAACTCCATCGTCATCGTGTACTGCAGATCGTTGCCCCGCTGCGGCGCGTTCGGGTTGCGGGATCTTCCCCCGCCTCCGCCGCCGAAGAACATATCGAAGATGTCGCTGAATCCGCCGCCGCCGAAATCGCCGCCTCCCCCAAAGCCTTGGCTCGGATCTTCATGGCCGTACTGATCGTAACGGGCCCGTTTCTGGCCGTCGCTCAGGACGTCGTACGCTTCTTTGACTTCTTTGAATTTCGTTTCGGCATCATCCGCCTTGTTGACGTCCGGATGATATTTGCGCGCCTGCTTGCGGTAAGCCGACTTGATATCCTGCTCGCTTGCGCCCTTTTCGATGCCGAGCACCTCGTAGTAATCGCGCTTGTCCGCCATCGCTGCACTCCAACTCCTTTATGCTCATAATCGTTTCTCTTGCCAAAGGCGGCTTCGCCTTCCGTTCTGCCCAAAACCCAAGAAAAGGGAAGTCCGATCCGGGATGACCCGGCCTGACCTCCCCAGCCGGCCCGTCCGCCAAAAAGCGGGGGCGGGCTTGTTTCTTATTAATTCAAACCGGCACGGATACCGATTAGTCTTTTTTGTCTTCGTCGACGACTTCATACTCGGCGTCGACCACATTGTCGCGGCTTTGCGAAGAAGCTCCGCCTTCCGCTTCGCCGCCCGCTTGGGCGCCTTCGGCATTGGCTTGTTCGTAGAGCTTCACGGACAGCTGCTGAACGATCTCGGTCAGCTCTTCGGTTGCGGCTTTGATTTCGTCCACATTGTCGCCTTCCAGCGATTTTTGAACTTTCTCTTTGGCCGCGTTCGCTTTTTCGATCTCGGAAGCGTCGACTTTGTCGCCGAGGTCTTTGATCGTTTTGTCGACTTGATATACAAGCTGATCGGCGTTGTTTTTCGTTTCGACCAGTTCTTTGCGCTTCTTGTCTTCTTCCGCGTGCAGCTCGGCGTCTTTCATCATCTGTTCGACTTCGGCGTCGCTCAGACCGCTCGAGGAAGTGATGGTGATTTTCTGGCTTTTGCCTGTGCCTTTGTCGGTTGCCGACACGTTTACGATGCCGTTGGCGTCGATATCGAACGTAACTTCGATTTGCGGTACGCCGCGAGGAGCCAGCGGAATATCGCCCAGCGTGAAGCGGCCCAGCGTTTTGTTGCCGGCAGCCATTTCGCGTTCGCCCTGCAGGACGTGGATTTCCACGCTCGGCTGGTTGTCCGCATAGGTCGAGTAAACCTGCGATTTGCTGGTCGGAATCGTCGTGTTGCGGTCGATCATTTTCGTGAATACGCCGCCTGCCGTTTCGATACCCAGGGACAGAGGGGTTACGTCCAGCAGTACCACATCTTTGACTTCGCCTGTCAGGACGCCCGCTTGAACGGCTGCGCCGAGAGCGACGACTTCGTCCGGGTTAACGCCTTTATGAGGGTCTTTGCCGGTCAGTTTCTTGATCGCTTCCTGTACGGCCGGAATCCGCGTGGAACCGCCGACGAGCACGATCTTGTCGATTTCGTTCGACGACAGACCGGAGTCTTTCAGCGCTTGGCGTGTCGGAGCAAGCGTACGCTCAACCAGATCCGCCGAAATTTCTTCGAACTTGGCACGGGTCAGGTTAAGCTCCAAATGCTGGGGAACTCCGTCAACCATCGTGATAAACGGCAGCGAGATCGTTGTCGTCATGACGCCCGACAGTTCTTTTTTCGCTTTTTCCGCCGCGTCTTTCAGACGCTGTACGGCCGCTTTGTCTTTGCTCAGGTCTACGCCCTGTTCTTTTTTGAACTCGGCTACCAGATAATCGATGATCACTTGGTCGAAGTCGTCGCCGCCCAGGTGGTTGTCGCCGCTTGTCGCTTTGACTTCGAAGAAACCGTCGCCGAGTTCCAGAATCGAAACGTCGAACGTACCGCCGCCGAGGTCATAGACGAGGATCGTTTGATCTTCGGACTTCTCGAGACCGTAAGCCAGTGCCGCAGCCGTAGGCTCGTTGACGATCCGCAGTACTTCGAGGCCCGCGATTTTGCCGGCATCTTTGGTGGCTTGGCGCTGGGCGTCGTTGAAGTAAGCCGGAACCGTGATGACCGCCTGCGTGACCGTTTGGCCCAGGTAAGCTTCGGCGTCGGATTTCAGCTTTTGCAGAATCATGGCCGAAATTTCCTGCGACGTGTAGTCTTTGCCTTCAATCGTTTCTTTGTGGTTCGTACCCATGTGGCGCTTGATCGAAGCGATCGTGCGGTCCGGGTTGGTGATGGCTTGGCGCTTGGCCGTTTCGCCGACGATCCGTTCGCCGTCTTTCTTGAAACCTACGACCGAAGGGGTCGTACGCGCGCCTTCCGGGTTAGGGATAACGACGGCTTCGCCGCCTTCCATAACAGCCACGCAAGAGTTGGTCGTACCCAGGTCAATACCGATTACTCTACTCACAGTAAATATCCTCCTTGGAAAGGTCGATTGATTTTTGGATTGATGAAGATTCGTTTCGTGCGCTGTGTCCCGGTTTCGGACCCTACGCTCTATCATAACGGTTTGGCGCGCGTTTTCAAACTTCGCGTTTTTCATTCCGCATCCGCTTTTTGCATACGGCTTCCGAAACGGTCGCCTTTTTGAAAATACGGCTTATCCGCTGACTTTCACCATGGCGGGACGAAGCACTTTATCTTTCAGCATATAGCCTTTTTGCAGTTCTTCCACGACGATGCCTTCTTCGACTTCATCGCTTTCCACCGTCATAACGGCTTGATGGAATTCCGGATTAAAAGGTTGTCCGACGGTCTCCATCGCGGTCAGGCCTTCCGCCTGAAGCACGTTTTCGAACTGCCGGTGGATCATCTTCACGCCTTTTACGAACGATTCCGCGTTCTCGCCTTCCGGCGTCGTGTCCAGAGCGCGGCTGAAGTTGTCGATAACCGGCACAAGCTCGGAGATCAGTTTCGAAGAAGCATATTTGCCCAATTCTTCTTTTTCACGGATCGTGCGCTTGCGGAAATTATCAAAGTCGGCCTGCGAACGGGCCAGACGCTGCATATATTCCTCGGACTGCGCCGACAAAGCTTGAACACGCGCCTGAAGCTCTTCGACCGAAATTACTTCACCGGCTTCCGCTTGTGCGTCTTCCGCCGGATTCCCGGCTGTTTCTGCATCCTGCTGTTCTTCCTTAACTTCCACTTCGTTCTCCGGGTATAACGGCTGTTCCTTACTCAAGATGCATTCACCTCCTTGTGTGGATCGCAACGGACGCCCTGACGGTCCAGCCGTACAGGTCCTGTCCGTTAAACCGAATAAAATTAGATGGTTGCCAACAAATTTCCTGCCGGGTTACGCTCCGTACCGGCCTCCAAGCGCACGGCTCATCGCCCGCGACAGCAGATCAAGCGTTCCGATCACTTTGGCATATTCCATCCGGGTCGGACCCAGTATGCCGATCGTGCCGAACGCTTCGCCGTCGAGCGAATACGTCGCCGTGATCAGGCTGCAGTTCACGAAGGCCTGATGCACATTCTCGCTGCCGATCTTGACTTGAATTCCCTTCTGGTCGGAGTTCAGCAGACGGGTAAGCGTCGGCGTCTCCTCTAGCAGATCGAGCACGGTCTTCAGCTTGCCGATATCCCTGAATTCGGGCTGGATCAGCATATTGGTCGTTCCGCTCAAGAACACTTTCTGATCTTTGCCGCTCGTAAACGAATCGTCGAGCAGCTTCATCAGTTCTTCGTAGTGTTCCGCGTGACGCTGGATTTCCTGGCCGATTTCTGAGTACAGCCGCGCTTTCAGCTTGTGCATCGGAACCCCGGCCAACTTGGCGTTAAGCAGAGTCACCGTTTGTTCCATATCGGAAACGGACAGTCCCGGCGGAATCGATACGGTTCGGTTCTCGACCTCGCCTGTACTGGTTACGATAATCGCGACAGCCGTCGTCTCGTTGAGCGGAAGCAGTTGAAAATGGCGCAGCGAAGTATTGAACATCTCCGGACCGAGCAGGATCGACGTATAATTGGTCATCGAAGCCAGAATCGTCCCGGCATGCTGAACCACTTCTTCCACCGCGCTCAGCTTCTCGGCTGCGAGCTGCTTGAACAGTTTTAAATCTTCGGCTTTCAACGGCTTCAGCGGAGCCAGATGATCGACGTAATAACGGTATCCTCTATTGGAAGGAATACGTCCTGCCGACGTATGCGGCTGTTCCAAAAAACCCAGTTCTTCCAAATCCGCCATTTCGTTGCGGATCGTCGCCGGACTGAACGCCACATCGCCCCGCTTGGAGATGCTGCGGGACCCGACCGGTTCGGCCGAACGGATGTAGTCGTCCACGATGGCGTTCAAGATCATGCTCTGACGTTCGCTTAACACGAGATCCCCTCCTGTCCGGATCGATAAGAGCGCATCGGAACCTTCTTCCGTTAGCACTCTATTCAAATGAGTGCTAAACTCTAATACAAAAATACCAAACCGGACTTGGCGTTGTCAAGTTCGGTTTGGCCTTTGCCGGCACGTTTTCGCATTCGCCCGCGGACAAAATCAGCCGATGATTTTGAGTACCGCGATTTCATCGCAGCGATCGCGCTTGGCGCAATGGATACAGTCGGTCCATACTTTTTCCGGAAACACATCCATCGGTACGACGGTAAAGCCGTTTTTCACAAAAAACGAGACTTCGTAAGTGAGCGCGATAATCTTCGGAATCTGCTGCTGGATCGCAAGTTCGATCAGGCGGGTAACCAGCTTGGAACCGATCCCTTTGCCTTTGTTGCCTTCCATGATGCCGAGCGAGCGAATCTCTACGAGATCCGGACCCAGCAAACAGAGAGAACCGCAGCCGATGACCCTGCCGTCTTCTTCCGCCACGACAAAATTGTCGATCTGGCGCCGCAGCACTTCCTTGGAGCGCGGGAGCATGATTCCCCTGCGCGCATATTCTTCTATCATGGAATGCAGCGGTTCAATATCTCCTGCATTCGCTTGTCTGCATACAACGGTAACGGCGGGCATCGGCCGTTCACCTCCCTGTTCAAGTCGTGACGCCAAAGCGCCAGCTGTCGGATAAGTTTTCGATTGGATAAATATACATCATAACGCATACTTTTTCAACACTTTTAAAAGAATGCTCCCATAAAATTTTAACTGACGGAAATCAAAGCGTTTGACCGTTCTTACCCGATCACGCAGATTTCTAACAGCAAGGCGGCAGCCAATGAGAGCGTTCGCACGACTGCCCCGCCGCCTTTCTTCTTCGTTGTTGTTATCGGCAGTTGAGGGCTGTCCCATGAAAAAAACGCCGGGAGAATCCCGGCGCTTTCTTCAAAGGAGGCTTCCGCGCAGACGGCGGACTCCCTTTTTCAGGTTCAAGCTTTCTTGCATAATAGCTGTCTTTTTCACCGGAATCGGAATCCTTCCATTCGGACGTTTACGCGCCTACCGTCAAATACCCGATAAATTCGCCGAACACGTCGTTGCCGAACAAAATGCCTTTTTCGCTCAGGCGGTAGCCTTCCCGATCACTCCGGCGTTCGATGAGTCCGAGATCCGTCATCTTTTTGAGCGGAGCCGCGAAGATTTCTTCTACCGGTACGCCGAACTGCTCACGGAACCGCGCGCTCTCCATGCCGTCCAGCATGCGCAGGCCGACCATCATGAAGTCTTCCATCGCTTCTTCGCGCGGCACTTCGAACTCTTCGAGTCTCGGCAGTCCTTTGCCCGCGGCTTCGTTGTACGGATTGACGCCTTTGATGTTGATATGGCGCTTGCGTCCGACGTAACCGTGCGCGCCCGCGCCGAAACCGTAATAATCTTCGTTTTTCCAATACGTGATATTGTGCAGGCTTTCTTTGCCGGGTTTGGCGAAATTGCTGATCTCGTACTGCTTGTAGCCCGCGCCCCTCATCCGGTCCATGAGCAGCTTGTACATCGCCAGCTCGTCGTCTTCGTTCGGAAGCGGCAGTTTGTTTTTGTTGAAAAGGGTATGGAACAGCGTGTTCTCTTCGACTTTGAGGCTGTAGATCGAGTAATGCGGCAGATCGAGTTCAAGCGCGCGCGTGATGCTCTCGTCCAACATCGCGACCGTCTGGTTCGGCAGCCCGAACATCAGGTCGATCGACAGGTTGTGCAGACCGCTCTTGTGGGCGTTTTCCAGCGAGCGGTACACGTCGTCCGTGTTGTGAATCCGTCCGATTTCGCCGAGCAGACTGTTCTGGAACGCCTGTACGCCGAAGCTGACGCGGTTCACGCCGCCGTCTTTCATCACTATCATCTTGTCGAGATCGGTCGTGCCGGGATTGGCTTCCATCGAAAATTCGATATCATCGGACCAGTTCGGAAAATGCTTGCGGACCGATGCCAGGAAAAAGGCCATTTCGTCCGGCTTCAGTACGGTAGGCGTGCCGCCTCCGACGAAGATGGTCTTGATGACGCCCGGAGGCGTAAGCGCGACGGTCTGCTCCATTTCCCGGTCAAGCGCGCGCAAATAATCCATCACGGGCTGGTCTTTGAGGACATACGAATTGAAATCGCAGTAGAAGCATTTGTTGGTGCAAAACGGAATATGGATATAGACGGCTTCCGGCGCTGCTGCGGCGCGGTTCCGGTTGGGTTCTGTAGTCATGGGTGGAGCCTCCTAACTAAGATGGGGAAATACGCGAACGAGGCGAGGGCGGCGTTCCGAAAAGCACTCAGAGAAGCACTCCCGGAGCAAGGGACTTCAATCGCGGCTCACCTCGGCACGTAAAAAAGGATAAGGGCAAAAATACGTTTTTTGCTAAGGTTGGACAGATTCTATCCAATATTCCGGCGCGTAAAAGCGCCTTAAATCTTCAAAAAGGAAAGCCGGAGTCCGGCTTTCCTTCTGCATGCGCAGCGGCGAATATTCCGCACGCTGTTTTTCATTTATAAACTGTTTGTTTCACTTATGACATGTACTGACGTGTACGGTTCTCTCTCAAGCGGAACAGGCCCAGACAAGGCCGCATCCCCTTCGCCCTTTCCCCACTCCCCCAAAAACGCCGGAGGAGCAGGCTCGGGAAGGGCGGCTCTGCGTAAGCGGGCGTGCGGCGGGGAGAGGGAAAAGGGATCGAGGCGAAAAGCGGAGCGGCCGCATTTGGAAATCGGGAAATCCACCTTATTAGGCTTCCATCCTATTTCCCGACTCCAACGGCGGTTAAGCCCGATCCCTTTTCCCGGCCGACCGAGGCACGAACTGCCGCACCCGAGCCGCCCTTGAACTTTCGCGCCTACTCCGCATAAAAAGAAAGCCTACTCGTCCAGCTTCAGCACAGCCATGAAAGCTTCCTGAGGCACTTCGACGTTGCCGACCTGCTTCATCCGCTTTTTGCCTTCTTTTTGCTTCTCGAGCAGTTTGCGCTTACGCGAGATGTCGCCGCCGTAACACTTGGCGAGGACGTTTTTGCGCATCGCTTTGACGGTTTCGCGCGCTACGACTTTCGTTCCGATCGAAGCCTGGATCGGCACTTCGAACATCTGCCGCGGAATCAGCTCGCGCAGTTTGGCGCAGATGATCCGGCCGCGCTGGTAGCCGCGGTCGCGGTGGACGATGAACGACAGCGCATCGACCTGCTCGCCGTTGAGCAGAATATCCATTTTGACAAGATTGGACTTGCGGTAGCCGGATACTTCGTAATCGAACGAAGCGTATCCTTTGGTACCGGACTTCAGCTGGTCGAAGAAATCGTAGACGATTTCCGACAGCGGAATCTGGTACGTCAGCGTAACGCGCGTCGTATCGAGGTACTCCATATTGACGAACTCGCCGCGTTTGTTCTGGCACAGTTCCATGACGGTTCCGACGTAATCGTTCGGGACGATGACGGCTGCCTTGACATAAGGCTCTTCGACATAATCGATCCGTCCGACTTCCGGATAGTGCGACGGGTTGTCGATCTGCATGACGGAACCGTCGGTCAATCCGATCTTGTATACTACGCTTGGTGCGGTAGTGATAAGCGCAATATCGAATTCGCGTTCGATCCGCTCCTGGATGACGTCCATATGAAGCAGACCGAGGAATCCGCATCGGAAGCCGAAGCCCAGCGCGCTGGACGTTTCCGGCTCGAACGTGAGCGAAGCATCGTTGAGCTGAAGCTTCTCGAGCGCTTCGCGCAGATCGTTGTAATCCGAAGATTCGATCGGATAAAGGCCGCAGAACACCATCGGGTTGATCTTGCGGTAACCCGGCATCGGTTCGGCTGTCGGGTTCTTCGCATCGGTGATGGTATCGCCGACCTGCGTGTCGCCCACGGACTTCATGCCCGCAACCACGAAGCCTACGTCGCCGACATTCAGTTCGTCCACCATGGTCATACGCGGCATAAAAGCGCCGACTTCGATTACTTCGAACGTTTTTCCGGAAGCCATCATTTTGATCTTGGAACCGGACTTGATCTTGCCGTCCAGTACGCGGATATAGACGATAACCCCTTTGTACGGATCGTAATGGGAATCGAAGATCAACGCTTTGAGCGGTTGTTCCGGATCGCCGGTAGGCGCCGGTACTTTGGACACGACTTGTTCCAGAATCTCCTTGATGCCGATCCCCGCTTTGGCGGAAGCCAGTACGGCGTCGCTTGCATCAAGGCCGATCACGTCTTCCACTTCCTGTTTGACCCGTTCCGGGTCCGCGCTCGGCAGGTCGATCTTGTTGATAACCGGCAGAATCTCCAGATTATTATCGAGCGCCAGGTAGACGTTGGCCAGGGTCTGGGCTTCGATTCCCTGGGCGGCGTCGACGACCAGAAGCGCGCCTTCGCAGGCGGCCAGGGAACGCGAGACTTCATACGTGAAGTCGACGTGTCCCGGCGTGTCGATCAGGTTGAGCAGATACTCTTCGCCGTCGTCGGCTTTGTACGTCAGGCGGACCGCCTGCAGTTTGATCGTGATGCCGCGTTCGCGTTCGAGCTCCATCTGATCCAGGACCTGCTCCTGCATTTCGCGTGAAGTCAGGGCTCCCGTATATTCGAGAATCCGGTCGGCAAGCGTGGACTTGCCGTGGTCGATATGCGCTATAATAGAGAAGTTTCTTATTTTCTTTTGTCTTGCTGCAATGTCAGTCATTCCTTACCTCCGCCTCAATTTGACAAGAATCAATCCATTTATTATAGCAGTTGGGGATAGTCCCAGCAATCCCACTTGGGCTCCCAAAAGATCGGCAGTCTCTTAAATTTGGAATACCGTTTGTTTCCGGCAAAATCAAAATCTAAAATCTTGCGGAATGGTTGCTTTTTTACGCTCGCCATGCTAAGATACTTTAAGTTGTGAAACTTTCGATGTTTCGTATATGCTTTACAGGAGGTGAATGCAATGCCTAATATCAAATCCGCTATCAAACGCGTGAAAACGAACGAGAAACGCCGTGCGCTTAACGCTTCGCAAAAATCCGCACTTCGCAGCGCAGTAAAAACCGCTACGACAGCACTGGAAAGCAATGATGTGGAAACTGCCCAAACTGCAGTCAAGAACGCTTCGCAGAAGCTGGATAAAGCCGTAACTAAAGGCCTGATCCACAAGAACGCGGCAGCGCGCAAAAAATCCCGTCTCGCTAAAAAAGCGAACGCTCTGACAGCTGAAAAAGCCTAAGACAATCGCGTTTTGCGATATAATCGCACGATACAACACCGCTTACGAAACCCCGGAATCCTTTAGGATATCGGGGTTTTTAAGTTTTTGTCCACTTCCATTTTTGCCACAAAAAAAGAAAAGCGGCAGCCGGGCACCGGGGAAATTCTTTTTCCGCCGCTCCGACCACCGCCCTATTCCCGATTCCGCCGCCTTAAGCGCACCCGCTGTGGCCCTGCCCTTCATTTATGCTCCCAATCTCAGCAGAAACATTTCCAGCCCGAACACTTTATCCACCGCTCCGGTCTTGATCTGGTGATCCAGCTTCGCGATCGAAGACAGAATATGCCGCAGCCGAACCGTCTCAAACCGCCTTGCCTGCTCGGAAGCGATCTTGACCGCATACGGATGCAGCCCAAGCTGCCCCGCCATCTGCTGCTGCGAATAATTTTGTCCGGACATCTCTTTGACCTGCAAAATAATCCGGAACTGCCGCGCAATAAGCGACACAATCTTGATCGGCTCTTCCCGCTGTTTGAGCAGATCGTAGAAAACGTCGAGCGCCTGCTGCAGTTTCAGATTGGCGATATGTTCGACCAGCACGAACACACTTTGCTCCGTTCCGATCGCCACCAGTTTTTCCACATCGTCCGTTCCGACCGTACCGCCTTTTCCCGCAAACAGAGACAGTTTTTCGATCTCTCCCGACAGTCCCGCAAGCGATGTGCCGGCCCGTTTCAACAGCAGGGCTGCCGCCTCCGGTCCGATCGAAACCGAACTTCGGCCGAATTGTTTGGTCACCCAGCCGGACAGTTCGCTCTCCCCCATCGGCGCAAACGAAATTACCGCAGCCGAAGCTTTGAACGCTTTGACCAGCTTTTTGCGCTCGTCCAGCTTCTCGGCGTAGGCCAGAAAAACAAGTACACTGTAATCCGCCGGATTGGCGAGATACTCCAGCAGCTTTTCGATCCGGTGTTCCACTTTCGCCGACTCTTTGCCTGCCGTAAACAGACTGCTGTCGCGCACCACGATCAGTTTGCGTTCCGACAGGAACGGAGCCGTCTCCGCTTCTTCCACCACGAGTTCGATCGGTGTCTCCGCCAAATCGTAATTCGCGACAGCAAAAGAACGCTGGTCTTCGGCGATCAGTTCCGTTTCCAGCAGGGAAACGAATTCCTTCATTCTATATTTTTCGGTCCCGTGACACAGATAGAGCGGCGATACTTCGCCCGCTTTCACCTGCTTGGCCGCCATTTTCAAATCCATAGATCTTAACCCTCTTTTCCGATTCCGCCGGACGCGTCGATCGTCCGCCGCATTGTTGGGAGCCTGCCTGCGCAGCATTTGGCATCCCGCTGTACCCATTGTACCGAATTCCGCCGAAAAACGCATCCGGACATCGGGTTCTTCCTTCCGTCTGCCTCAAACGACAAAAAACCGGCCGGGGCACGTTTCTTCCTCCGTCTGGCGGATTCTTGAAACGGCCTGCGGCCGGTAATTTTTTATTTGCCGCCCTGTTTGAGCAGGGTTTCTTCGATGGTCCAGGTTTCCTGGGCCGTGGTGCCGTCGGACTTGATCAAATCGTACGTGAACGTTTTGCCGTCCGCGGACCAGACGCCTCCGGCTACGCTTCCGTCTATCTTGCGGCTGCCCAGTTCGGCGGAACCGTCGCCTTTCAGAAGCTTCAGCGTACTGTCCGAATACGTGACCCGGTAAGCGTTATCCGGCGAGTTCCATTCCGAAGGAGCCATGGTCAACCCGTATATCCGGCTGTCTGCCGCTTGGTCGGGAGCCGCATCGGCGCTTTCCGAATCGGAAATTTCGCTTTCTTCCGGAGTGCCCGGAGCCTCTTCGGAAGCCGAGGACGTTTCGATCCCTTCGTTCGGCTGACTGTCCGGTTCTGCGCTTTTGGCAGCGGGTTCTTTGCCCGAAGCAGGCGGACTGGCGGCCGGGGTCGATTTATCCGACTGTGCTTTGCCGCCGGACTTGACCGATTTATCCTGGTCTTTTTCCGTACGTGTGCCGGCCGAAGCCGATTTGTCCGGCTCGGACGATTTATCCGGGGCTTGGTCCGTATTCGGTTCGGACTTGGTCGAAGATGCCGAATCGTCAGACGGAGTCTGCGAACGGTCCGGATTCTGACTGCCCGCAGGCGTACCCGTATCCGGTTCGGCCGAATTTGTAACATCGGACTCGGACGGCGGAGCAGGATCCGGTTCGGCGGACGAAGCCGGGAGATCTGCCTGCGGTGTAGCTGCATCCAGATTCGGCTCTTCGTTGGCGGGAGCTCCGTCCGCCGCAGAATCTTCCGGTGTCACGGACTTCTGGTTGGCCGTATCGTCGCCGGGTACAAGCTTCGTCTCCGGCTGAATCGATTTGGCTTCGGTACTCGGATCGGTGACATCCGGCATCGTCTGGCTCTCCGTCTTCTGCGCCGGTTCCGACGGAACGAGCGTATCGTCCACTGCGCCGGACACGGCCGTCGAAGACGTCATCTCCGCATTCGGCATTTCCTGCGGCTCGTAAGTGGCCACGAAGATTCCCAATACGGCGGCCGCCACAGCCGTGCCGCCGACGGTCCGGCCCAAAGTGGAGCGCCAGAATCCGGCCGGCCTGCGGCGCTGAGACACCTCGTCGCCAAACATCCGTTTGCTTTCCATCTCCGACAATTTCTCGGGTTCCGCCTTGGGAGCGGCGGCCGCAGCCGTGCGGTCGAGTTCTTCCAGCCGGGGCAGGATCGAATCGACCAGGCTGATCGGCGGCGTCACGTCGGGCAGCGATTCCAGTTTGTCCGACAGACCCTGAAGAAAATCAAAATCCGCCCGTGCCTCCGGAGAGTCGCCGAGATGAAGGAACAATTTTTCCGTTTCTTGCGCGTTCAAGTCATGGTCGAGGTAACGGTTCATATATTCCAACGCTTCTTCGCGTTTCATCTACAGCGCACCTCCTTTCTGATAATCTCGAAGCAGCTGCTGAAGCTGGCCCCGGGCTCTGAATAAATACGATTTTACGGTGTTAAGCGGCAGATCCAGGCATCCGGCGATTTCGCCGTACGACATATCCTGCACGTAGCGAAGGATGACGACCGTCCGGTGATGTTCCGGCAGCAGATTGATCGCCCGGTCGATATCTTCCCGGGTATAGGCCCGCATCACTTCGCCTTCCACGCTGTCGTTTCCTTCGAACACCATCTCGTGTTCTTCGATCGACACCGTAGGTTTGGCGCGTCTGAATTTGTCGATACAAATATTGGTCACGATTCGCTGCACCCAGGTTTTGAACTGCGCTTTTTCTTCGTAGGACCCGATTTTCGTGTAAATGCGGATCAGGGCTTCCTGAGCGGCGTCCATCGCGTCCTGTTCGTTATTCAGCGTATAATAAGCCGTCTTGTAGACGGCCGGTTCAATCTCTCGCAATAGGGTGATAAGAGCGTCGCGATCGCCCGATTGAGCGGCTCTAATGAGTTCCTGCTCGACCACTAAGGGTCCCCCTCTCTTGCACCTTTTCAGACGAGCTTAGCCGCCGAAAGGTTGCGTTCTTTTTCTATTTTCAAAAAAACATCTGCCGCTTCGGGCCTATATCTCCCATCAGTCTATCAGAAACGCTTTTATGCGTCATCTCGCGTGAAGCAGTCCGCCTCTTTGCGGCCCACGGCCTATGCAAGCAAGCACCTGTTCTAGTTATACCCTATCGGCCGGACATACAAAAGGCCCCTTTTCCCGAATCGTCGAGAAAGGAGCCATGCTGCCGCCGTTTAATCGGATGCTTCGACGGGATTCGCCCGGCCGTCCAGGCGGGTGCGGTATCTCAGCGGCTCGCCCCGAGGCGCTGAAATCTGGATTTCCCCGTCCCTGTCCGTACGCAGAACGGCCGAACCCGCGAGTTCCAGCCGCTGAATCACGCCAGGATTCGGGTGGCCGTAAGTATTCTTCGCTCCAACCGAGATCAGGGACAACCGCGGCGACCAAGCTCCGATCCATTCGTCGGAAGAAGAGTTTTTGCTGCCGTGGTGACCGACTTTCAGCACTTCGACTTTGCCGCCGTCTCCGCGTTCTTCGAGCCGATCCAGAATGTCGCGCTCGGCTTGAAGACCGATATCGCCGGTAAACAGGAAAGAATGACCGTTCATCGCAAGGCGGAATACCACCGAGTATTCGTTCTGCTCTTCCAATTCGGGCACGGTCCCGGCGAACACTCCCGACGGATTGAGAAATTCCAAAGAGGTGGCTTCATCCGCTTTCCATATATCGCCGTTTTGCGGCGCATCGATTTCGGCCCCGAAACGCAGCGCCGAAGCCAGCAGCGCGTCCAGGTCTTCGCCGCCGCTGCGGGTACCGTTCATGATCAGGCGATCCGCAGGAATCTCGTCGAGTACCGCAAGCAGCCCGCCGTAATGGTCGCGGTCGCCATGTGTCAGAATCACCGCATCCAGACGGTGGATACCGCGCTTCTTGAGCAGAGGCACCACGACATCGCGGCCGACTTCGTAAGGATCCAGCCGGCGTCTCCAGGCTTCGCCCGGACGCTCGAAGGTTACGGTCCCTCCTCCGTCGACCAGCAGGTTTTTGCCGGTGGGCGTCGTAACCAGTATGGCATCTCCTTGTCCCACATCCAGCATCTGCACCAATCCCGCGGGATCGGGCCGGGGCGCGTAGGCAGCGCCAACCATTCCGGCCAGCAGCAGACCGGACAACGCGCCAAGCGCAAGCCTTATCACGGTCCGGCGGCGGCTTGGATCGACGCCGTAGCGTACGGACGGCGCAAAACTTTTTCCGCTTCCCGCTTGGGAGCGCATTTCGCCAGGCAGCGGTCCGAGCGGCATGGTGTCGCCGGGAAGAGGCCTATGCGCGGGGAATCCCGGTATTCCCCCGTGCCGCCCGTCGGCGGACGGATCGGGCCGCCGCGCGGCAAGGTGCGCGGCAAGTGCGAAGAGGCCTCCGATCAGAGCGGCTTCGTACATCAGGATCCAGACGGGCGGCGGCGAAGCCCAAATCGTTCGGGCGAAGCGCACGGAACCGCCGCTTTGCGCGCACCAGAATACCGCGGCATTGACCAGCCGGACGGGATAAGCGGCCCATTCGGCTCCCTGCATCCAGAAAGTCCCCAGCATCAGCGATACCGTTCCGAGCGGAATCGATACGAAACTGATCAGGGGAACAAGGACAAGATTCGCAGCCAGTCCGAGCAGCGGATATTGATTGAAATAATAAATGCTCAGCGGAAAAGAAACCAGGTCCGCAACCAGCGAGATCGCTGCCGCGCCGGCCAGAGCCTTCGGGAGAAAAAACAGCAGCTGCCGCATGGGGCGGGTTAGCAGAATGATGCCGGCCGTCACGGCAAACGAAAGCTGAAAGCTGATCGAAGTCAGGTAGTGCGGATCCCAGATCAGCATCAGCAGGGCGGCCAGGCACAGAATGTGCAGACCGTCTTTGAGCCAGCCCCGTTTGGCCGCATACAGACCGATCATGGCCATGATGCCGGCCCGGACCGCGGAAGGCGAAGAACCCGTGAGCAGCACGTAAGGAGGAACGAAGTACAGCGCCGCCAGCAGCGAAGATTCTTTGGAGACGCGTAAGCGGCGCAGCGCAAGCAGCAGTGCACCGACATACAAGCCGACATGCATCCCGGAAATAGCCAGTACATGCGTCATCCCGAGCCGGACAAAGTTCGTATACGTATCGGGATCGAGCCCTTCCTGCAGACCGAGCAGCAGCCCCTGCATATAACCGGCTCCGATCCCGGGGTACAGCTTCGCCAGCGTATCCGCAAGCTTCGTGCGCAGATCGTCGCTGCGGCGAAGCAGCTGCAGTCCGCCGGATGCGGCATCGGCGGTTTCCACGCTTGATGCGCCGGCCGCTTTGACGATCCAGTGAATACGTTGGTTCCGCAGATAATCGCGGTAATCGAAAGCTCCGAAATTTCGGGCCCCCGAAGGAGCTTCCAGATCCCCGTATACGATCAGCAGGTCGCCCCGCTGCCAGGAAGCGGCTGTTTCCTGTTCGGTTTCGGCCGCCAATTTGACGCGCACGACGACCTTTTCGGCATGGGATAACGGTCCGAAGGCCGCAGGTTTCGCTTCCGATCTCCCGGCCTCGTCCGGTACGGCCGAGCCGGGCTTCCCGTCTGCGCCGCCCGGCGTTTCTCCCGGCAGCGGATCCGTTTGCTCCAGCACCCGTTCGGCTTTCAATACGAACTGGGCCAGATCGCCATCGATTTTGGCCGGACCGGCCATACGGCCTTCGATCCGGATACCGGAATAACCGTCCGCTTCTCCGGTCGACACGCCCAGTCTTTCCGGCAGGACGGAAAGGCTGCCCGCTTCCCGCAGCAGGCCGTAGCCGGCGGCAGATCCCAAGGCCAGCCCGAAGATTAACAGCAGCTTGGCGGAAGTTCGGGTGAACAGAACGGCCGCAGCCAGCAGCAGCGTAAGCCCCACCAGGACGGCCGCCAGGCGCAGCCCTCCGTACACTTGGGCGGACGCCGCTCCGGCGAGCCAACAAAGGGTAAAAACGATTAGGGGTCTACGGTTCATGGTAGCCCCTATAAGGCCATATCCGGCATCATTTTTTCCAGCATTTTAGGGCCGATCCCTTTGACTTTGACGATGTCGGTCACGCTGCGGAACGGACCGTTCTGGCTCCGATAATCCAGGATCGCCTGGGCTTTCTTCGCCCCGATTCCGGGCAGTTCCATCAGCCCGGCCGCATCGGCCGTATTGATATGGATCTTCCCGGCCTCGTCCGACGCGGGTAAGTCCGCCTCGGAAAGTCCGGCAGGAGCGGAAGCGGCGGGAACGTTCTGCGCAGTGCCAAGGTCTTCGCCTGCGGCGGGCAGCGCCTGGCTGTTTTTCCCAGGAGGCAAATGGTCCTCGGCACTTCCTGTTGAGACGGCCTTGTCCCCGGCCGGATCCAGTCCGGCGGGCTGCACCGGTGCTTCCTTCACGGGCTGAACCGGAGCCTTTTCCGAGCTGGGTTTGGCTTTCCCGGTTTCCTTTGGCATGGAGTCTTCACTTTTAGCGTTTTTTACGGTGCCGCTGCCCGGATTCCCCGTTTCTTCCGGGTGCTCCTGAGCGGCCAATACGGCCTCGATCTTCCCGTTCAGCGGTTCCCAAGGCACTCCTTCGGCTTCGCCTCCTCCGGACAGCACCAGCACGCCGGCTCCCAATACGGCCGATAAACAAGCCGCGATCCATACTTCCTTTTTCATCTCTTTTTCCTCCCGAATGGAATATGCGGTTCGATCGTACGCCCACACAAAAAAAGCCCCCCGTCCCCGGCGTATATACGCCAGGGACGGGAGGCTGTGCTTCCCGTAAGATCCCCGGTCGACGGACAAGCGTGCTTCGCCTGCCGTCTCCCTTCATCCGATAACGGGGATGAGCCGATCGCTGGAATATCCTGATTTCCTTATTATAGGGAATGAGGAAACTTGAAGTCAATGCTCGCCTGCCGGTCAAAGCCGATGCGCCTGCTTAAGAGACCGGCTCGGCAGACTTCGTAGGCGGGCTGTAAGGCCCGATTCCGCGAAAAGAAATGCCTTTTTGCTCCATCATCGCCCGAACTTTGCCGCTGTCTTTCGGATAGGCGCGGCAGTAGACGACTTCCGTGATGCCGCTGTTCGCCAGCATGTTGGCGCACGTCCAGCACGGCTCGTCGGTCACATATACCGTCGAGCCTTCGCGGTCGGCGCGGTCGGTGAACAGCAGCAGGTTCTGCTCGGCGTGGATCGTCCGCACGCAGCGCTGTTTTTTGATCACCTGTTCCGCTTCGCCTACCTGCACCAGCTCGTACTCTTCGGCGATCATGCAGCCCGCTTCCGAACAGTCCGGCACGCCCATCGGCGCTCCGTTATAAGCCGTGCCGAGCAGCTTCTTGCCCTGCACCAGCACCGCGCCCACCTGCCGCCTCGGACACTGCGAACGCGTCGACACCATAAAAGCGATATCCATAAAATACGTATCCCAATCTTTGCGCGGACTGCTCCCCACTTTCATTCCCACTCCCGTTGTCGGCCGCTCCGCCGGAATGCGCGCGAAAGAGACGGAGCGAAGATTCGCCCCGCCTCCCGTTCGAGCCGCAGCCCGCTTCGTATGCCGTAAATTTTCGCGCTTCCGCCGGATGCGCGCTTCGAGCCCGTGCGCACCCTGCAAACGCAGTCCGGCTTGTCCGGCCGGACGAACTTTTAGTTCGCGACGATGTTGACCAGTTTGCCCGGTACGGCGATCACTTTGCGGACCGTTTTGCCGGCCAGCGCGTTCTGCACGTTTTCCAGGCTCATCGCGTGGTCTTCCAGCGCTTTGGCGTCCCAGTCTTTCTGGACGTTGGCGCGCTGCACGATTTTGCCGTTTACCTGCACGACGATCTCGACTTCGGATTCCGTCGTCCACGCTTCGTCGAACGCCGGCCAGGCCGCATAGGTCAGGCTGTCGCTGCGTCCGACTTTTTCCCACAGCTCTTCCGCGAGATGCGGCGCAAGCGGCGACAGCAGTTGAACGAAGTCCACCATCGCCCGGCGCGGCAGTTCTTCCTGCTTGTACGCGTCGTTCGTGAAGATCATCAGCTGGCTGATCGCCGTGTTGAAGCGCAGGGCATCCATATCTTCCGTCACTTTTTTGATCGTTTTGTGCCAGGTGCGTTTGAATGCGTCCGTACCCGCCGCGGTATCGGAAATCTTGGCGCTCAAACCGCCGTTTTCGTCGACGAACATCCGGTAGACGCGGGACAGGAAACGGTGCGCGCCTTCGACGCCGTTCGTGTTCCACGGTTTGGTCGCTTCCAGCGGTCCCATGAACATCTCGTAGATGCGCAGCGTGTCCGCTCCGTATTCGTTCACGATCTCGTCCGGGTTGATGACGTTGCCGCGCGATTTGCTCATTTTCTCGTTGTTCGGGCCGAGGATCATGCCCTGGTTAACGAGCTTCTGGAACGGTTCTTTGGTGCTGACCACGCCCAGATCATACAGGACTTTATGCCAGAATCTCGCATACAGCAGATGCAGGACCGCGTGTTCCGCGCCGCCGATATACAGATCGACCGGCAGCCAGTGATCCAGCTTCTCTTTGCTGCACAGCTCTTGATCGTTGGTCGGATCGAGGTAGCGCAGGTAATACCAGCAGCTGCCGGCCCACTGCGGCATCGTGTTCGTCTCGCGGCGCGCTTTCATGCCTGTCTCCGGATCGATGACGTTGACCCAGTCGGTCGCGTTCGCAAGCGGCGATTCGCCGGTGCCCGACGGTTTGATCTCGTCCATTTCCGGCAGCAGCAGCGGCAGGCTGTCTTCCGGCACGGTCTTCATGCTGCCGTCTTCCAGATGCAGGATCGGAATCGGCTCGCCCCAGTAACGCTGACGGCTGAACAGCCAGTCGCGCAGACGGTAAGTCGTTTTGCCTTCGCCTTTGCCTCCTTCTTCCAGCCATTCGATCATGCGCGCAATCGCGTCTTCTTTGTTCAGGCCGTCCAGGAAGCCGGAGTTGACGTGTTCGCCTTCGCCCGTATACGCTTCTTTTTCGATATCGCCGCCTTTGACGACTTCGATGATCGAAATGCCGAATTTTTTGGCGAATTCCCAGTCGCGCGTGTCGTGGCCCGGTACGGCCATGATTGCGCCGGTGCCGTAAGCGGCCAGCACGTAATCCGCGATCCAGATCGGCAGTTTCGCGCCGTTGACCGGATTGACCGCGTAAGCGCCGGTGAACACGCCGCTTTTGTCTTTGTTCAGGTCGGTCCGCTCCAGGTCGCTTTTATGCGAAGCTTTTTCCTGGTACGCTTTGACCGCTTCTTTTTCGTGTTCGGTCGTGATGGCGTCCACGAGCGGATGCTCCGGCGCCAGCACGCAGTAAGTCGCGCCGTACAGCGTGTCCGGACGGGTCGTGAACACGGCGATCGACTCGTTCGTGCCTTCCACCTGGAACGTCACTTCCGCGCCTTGCGATTTGCCGATCCAGTTGCGCTGCATGTCCTTGATGCTCTCCGCCCAATCCAGTTCGTCCAGATCTTCCAGCAGGCGGTCGGCATATTCGGTAATTTTCAGCATCCACTGGCGCATCGGCTTGCGGATGACCGGATGGCCGCCGCGCTCGCTTTTGCCGTCGATGACTTCTTCGTTCGCCAGCACCGTGCCGAGCGCCGGACACCAGTTCACCGGAATTTCGGCGACGTAAGCCAGTCCTTTGTTGTACAGCTGAATAAAGATCCACTGCGTCCATTTAAAATATTCCGGGTCGGTCGTGCTGATCTCGCGGTCCCAGTCGTACGAGAAGCCGAGCGATTTGATCTGACGGCGGAAATTGTTGATGTTCTGAATCGTAAACTCGCGCGGATGGCCGCCTTTGTCGATCGCGTACTGCTCGGCCGGCAGGCCGAACGCGTCCCAGCCCATCGGATGCATGACGTTGTAGCCTTTCATCCGTTTGTAGCGCGACACGATGTCCGTGGCGGTCATGCCTTCCGGATGACCGACGTGCAGTCCGGCGCCGGACGGGTACGGGAACATGTCCATCGCGTAAAATTTCGGCTTGGAATGATCGGCGTCATCCGTTTTGAATGTTTTTTCCTCGTCCCATTTCTGCTGCCATTTCGGTTCGATCGTCTGGGCGCGGTAGCCCTGCGAACCGGCTCCCTGCTCGTTTCTTTCGCTCATCGTCATCTGTCCCTTCGCTTCTAAAATCAAAAAGCCTCCCGTCTCCAGCGTCAACGACGCTAGGGACGAGAGGCGCTGCTTCCCGTGGTACCACCCTAGTTAGCGGCCGAATCTTCTCTGCTGCCGCTCACTTAAGCATCCGTTATCGGGGATGAGCCGATGCGACTTACCGCGCGCGTGCCGGTCATACCGGACGCGCCGCCTTCTGCCGCATATCTCCGAGGCGAGTTCGTACAGGGTTCGCTGCCGGCTTCCACCATCCGCCGACTCTCTTGGAAACGCACCGCTGCCTACTGCTCCTCATCATCGACGAGTTTTTTACCTGTGCAATGCCCCTATTATATAGAAAACAAAAGCGAAAAGTCAATGACTCCGCGCCTTCCGCTCCCAAGCTGTGGTATACTGGTAGGCGCACTCGAAGCACTTGAGGAGGAATTTTCATATGTTCACACCCGAACAGGTCAAACCGTTTATCACGCACGCCGACCCGCTCGTCAGCAACGCGGCGATCCGGTTTTTGGCCGAGACGTATAAATACCCGCAGGACATCTCCGCGCTGGTCCTGGAGAAGCTTGTCGCCGCGCCGCGCAAAGAAGACGTGTATCTGCACCGCGCCGCGGCTTTCCCGCAGACCAAAGTCACGGTGCAGGCGATGCTGCATCTGCTCAAAGCGGATCTCGTAACGGGCAATGCGCGCATCTTCCTGTCCCGTATGCTGCTCGGCAGCAGCCCCGACCTGCTGAAGTCCCATCTTCCGGCGATCCGGGAACTGGACGAAGACTGGTACGACGAAGCGGCGGAGCGCGTGCGCGTGTCGGAATTGACCGACGAATGGGTACGCCGTATGTTCAATGAAGAAACGCAAAAAAACAGCGGCCTGGATTACGGCGATATCGACTACGATACGCTCGATCTGCTGCTCGGCGAAATGATCGAACGCGAGATGCTCCAGCCGCGCGAGACGATGGACGAACTGCAGGAACAATACACGAAAGACCCGGAATCCGTCCGCACGGTGTATCTGATGCAGGCGGCCGGCAAACTGAAGATCGCGTACGCGCTTCCGCTGTTCTACGACGCGCTCAAGTCCGACAACGATCTCGTGGCCGAGCAGGCCGCCGACGCGCTCGTACGTGTAGGCAGCGAAGAAGTGGTCGAAAAGCTGGTACAGATGTACGCGGAGGAAAAAGACGGCTTCCTGCTGCTCGGCATCGTCGATATCCTGTCGCGCATTCTGCTGCCGTCCGCCGAAGAAGCGCTGATTGCGCTGCTGGAAAAAGAAGACCATTTCACCCGCATCGCCAAACTCGCCGACGGCCTGTGCCGCCTCGGTTCCGAACAGGCGCTCCCGGTCGTCCAGGAACTCGTGAAGATCGGCTACGACAAAGACTACGTCGAACTGAAAGAATCGGTCTACGCCTGCTGCGTCATCATGGGCCGCCCGCTGCCCGAGCTTGACGAATGGCGCCGCGAGATCGCGGCCGAAGACGAAGAACGGGCGAAGAAACTGCAGGGTTAAGCTCTCAAGTTACGCTCGACCGGCGAATCCGAAATTCGGCCGGGAACACGGCAAACGCATTCCAAATAAATCAAGCCAAAAAGAGCAGACATTAGTCTGCTCTCTTTTTTTGCTGTCGGGCAAGTGGTACGCCGGGCAAAGCGCTGAATCGATTCCCCCGCTGCCGGCAAAAGAGCCGAATAGGCCTCCTTCCGGCTCGGCTCGGCTCGGCTCGGCTCGGCTAACGGATTATATGTCCCTTAGCGCGCCGAATCCAGCCCGTTCAAACTTTTAACGGATCATAGTTCCTTTAGCCGATTTTCATCGCCTTTTTTTCGCCAAAATCAAGCCCGATTCCCTTCTAAGCATCATCTGAATCCGTTAAAATTCTCAAACGTTCCAAAATACCCGCTAAGCGTCTCCTGGTTCCGTTAGAATTCCATTATCCCGTTGGCCGCCGTCACCAAATCCGGAGAGATTCATTCTCCCGGATAATCGAGCCGGCGCCGGTTCAGCACAGCCAGCAGCAGTCCCACCGAGATTCCCGCATACAGCAGCAAGGCGCCGAGCGGCATCCATTTGGCTCCGGCCGACAGTCCGTCGTAGAACATAAGCGCATGCAGCGTCAATTGGATAGGCGGCAGCAGGTAGGTGATCCAGCTCCAGCCGTCCGGAAGCGCATGGGCGATACCGCGCGCGCCAAAAGCCAGCGCAATCCAGATGCACAACCCCAGCATCGCATAGAAGCGCGACTCGAACAGCTTGACGCTGAACCAGCCGGCGAGCGAAACTCCGAGTCCGGCCAAGAAGACATGGTACAGCAGACCCATCGTCAGTTCCTCGACACTTGGCAGCCGTTCGAACCGGCCGAGCAGGGCCGGGTACAGCACGGCAAATAAACCGAGTACCGAAGCGAACATCCAACCGTAAATCAGTTTGGCGGCGCTCAGCCGAACCAGACTGCGGGCATGCAGCGTCGTCGCCATCTCCTGATTGAAGGCTTCGACATCGATCACCAGACTTCCGATCGCCGCCGCGGCGACGAACAGCATCGAAGACGTAAACGCATAGCTGTCCATAATCGCATTATTGCCCATGCTGTAGATCAGCAGAAGGATGCCTATGTAAATGACTGTCGGCGCTCCGTATCGGTAAGAACGCATAAAGCAGCGGTGCACATACTCCAGCATTGCGATCACCGGCTTTCCTCCTTCCGATTCAGCGACAATACGGTCCCTTCCGCCTGCCAGAATTCATGCAGAAACGCTTGGCAGTCGACAGGCGGAATCCGGCAGCACACCGCCTGTCCGGCCGCTGTCCAAGCTATATCCGGGAAGTGTCCGGCCAGAACGGAACGCGCGGATTCCGGCAGCAGCCCGTCCAACTCGTAAAAAGCGGATTCCGTGTGCGGCTCGCCGCTTTGGCTGCTCTCGTTCGGAATAAGGCGCCCTTCGTGCAGCCGGTACGTGGTACTCACGCTTTCCCAGGAGGGCAGCGGGTCATGCAGCGAGGTGACGATCGCCGTCCCGTTCACCCGGAGACCGTGCAGCAGAGCCAGCAGTTTATCCGAAGCGTTGACATCCAGACCCGAGAACGGCTCATCCAGCAGAAGCAGGCCGGGTTCGGCCAGGCAGGCCTGCATCACATTCACTTTTTGCAGCATGCCTTTGGAATAATGGATCAGCATCGACCGGCTGCCCGAAGGCAGTTCCAGAAGCGTATGCAGCTCTTCGATCCGCTCGGCTGCGGAAGCTTTTGCCATGCCGGCGATCCGGCCCATATGCATCAAATATTCTTCGGATGTCATGCGCAGCTTCGGCAGCCGGTCCGGCGCGAACCCGATACGCAGTCCGGGCGCCGCGCCTGCCGCTCTGCCTGTACTGGCCGGAATAAGTCCGGCAATCAGCTTGAGCAGCGTACTCTTGCCGGAACCGTTGCCGCCGCGCAGAATCAGACTCTCTCCCCGGTACAGGATCAGCGAAATCCCGTTCAATACTTTCTTTGAACCGTAAATCTTGCTGACTTGTTCCAGTTTCAGCAGCGGATCGGCTGCCGTTTTCGTCATGTTCATAAATTCATCTCCTCCTTCCCCATCTTAAGGGAGCTGCAGTTCATTTTCAAAAAAGCGTCGATCAAAAAGCCCCGAATCCGCTGCGGGAATCGAGGCCATCTCTATGTCTATGCGCGAATGTCGGGCTTCTTCGCGGTTATCGCATCAATATTGACGAAACAAACATGGCCGCGAACAAGATCAGGAAGACTACGGGCATCATGGCCATGCCAAGCGATCCGGCAACGAGACCTACCAGCAGCGGACCCGCCGTTGCGCCGACTCCCCAGAAGCAGTGCAGCCAGCTCATATGCTTGGCTTTGAAATGCAGTGCCACGTAATTGCTGGGAGCCGCATCGACCGCGCCTGCGCCGAATCCGAGCAGGACCGCCCCGACGATCAGCAGCGCGAAATTCGGGACAATCGAATACCAAACAAGCGCAAGCGCCGTCGACAAAATACTGACAGCCACCGCTTTGCCCGTTCCAAACCGGTAGAGCGGTTTGTTGGCCAGCAGGCTGGAAGCAACCGTACATAAAGAGACGACAAACGGGATAATTCCGGCCATCTCTGTCGTTGCGTTCAATTCCAGCTTTGTCACCCGCCAAGCGCTTCCCAGCTAGCGAATCGGGCAGCCCCAGTCCGATAAAAGCCAAATAAATTAGAATAAGCAGCAAAGTAACCATAGTTCTTCACGAAGAAACTCCGAATATGGACCGATATGTATTCGAAATTCCCGCTCTCCTCCATTTGATGTTCGGTCCGAAATCTAAACTATCATAATAGGTGGTATAATCATAGAGAGAAACGTTCCTTGACGGGAAGCTTCTCCAATCAGGATTACATAAAGGAGGAATTCCGTTTGAATCCGTCCGATTTCCAACATTTCCGCTGGTTGAACGAAAGCAGGATCCGTTTCGAAGAGCATCGAATCGTTCTGGAAGCTCCCGCGAACAGTGATTTTTTCTGCAATCATGGGAACGCTTCCGAAGAAGGGACGATTCCCGAATCGCTCACTAACGCTCCTTTCTTCTACACGGAAGCGGAAGGCGATTTTGTGATGCGGGTCAAAGTCGAACACGACTTCAATGACGTCTATGATTCCGCTTCGGTCATGGTCATGCAGGACTTGAACATCTGGGCCAAACTCTGCTTCGAGCGTACCGATTTCGAAACGAATGCGGTGGTCAGCGTCGTTACCAATCAAGTATCCGACGATGCCAACGGCAGCAATCTGGACGGCAAGCAGGCCTGGCTTCAGATCGCGCGCGTCGGCCCGTCGTTCGCGTTCCACTATTCGGCAGACGGAATTCGCTACGATATGCTTCGCTACTTCACGCTGCCTGCCGGCGATACGGTTAAAGTCGGATTCGTGCCGCAAGCCCCGACCGGACAAGGCGGAGAACGTATCTATTCGGACTTTTCACTGGAAGCCAAGACGGTCAAAAACATTCGGGCCGGAATCTGATCCCGAACCGCAAACCGAAACCGAATATAAAAAAAAGAAACCCTCGACTGCCGATTGGACAGTCGAGGGTTTCTTCGGATCGCATGCAACGGTCGATTGGATTTCTCCGCTTCGTCCAGGGTAAAAGCTCGCGCCTTTACTGCTGCGCTTCCATCTTCACTTTGTACGCATCGAGCTGTTTCTGCAGTTCGGCTTTGACTTTGTCGTATCCGGCCGTCTTGAGCTTGGCGCGGAATTCTTCGACGGCCTGAACCGGATCGGCGACTTTACCGAAGTTAAGGGCAGGACCAAGCTCGCCGGCTACCTGCGAGATAGCGGTAAGTTCGCTCTCGACTGCGGTCTTGTCGAAGACGAATTGGCCGTAAGGATAAGGAATCTTGATCTTGTCGTATTCGGCATAGACCGTATCGATCTTGTCCCAGGTCGTATCGCTCGGAATTTCGAACTTGTCCACGCGGCCGCCCCAGAAGTCGGAGTAGAATTGATCGCGCGCTTCTTCGTAGCCGGCCGGACGCGTACGTTTACCGTCTTTGATTTCGTACTGCACGCCTTCGAGACCGTAGTTGAGCAGGTGGTAGATTTCTTCGTTGTTGCGGATCAGGTCATAAGCCATCAGGGCGCGTTCCGGATTCTTGCTGTGCGCGCCGAGCGAGGTGCCGCCGTGCGTGATCGACAGCTCCATCAGGTTTTTTCCGCCCGTTGTGTTGAAAGCGAACATTTGCAGTTCCGAACCCGGCTGCGCTTTGTCCATTTCGACGCGAAGTCCCGAGAAGGTCTGCGTATGATGCTGGTCCATACCGGACAGGCCGGCTTTGAGCGCGACGCGGTTATCGTTTTTGTTGTTCAGGGCATCTTCGCGCCAGAACCCTTTGTCCGCCCAATCTTTCATCATCGTCGCGTAATCGACCAGCGTATCGCTGAATACCGGCTCGGCTACCGTGTATTTCTCGTCGTTCGATACGGCGGTGAAGATCGGCATATAGCCGGTCGAGATCGGCAGATCGAGGTTGTCCGTATACGATTGAACATAACCGCCCCAAGTCTGGGCACCCGAAGCCATATCCCACGGCACGACGTCCGGCTTGTTGTCTTTGATATACTGCAGATAATCGCCGATTTGTTCCCAGTTCTTGATCGGCTCGGTGATTCCCGCTTCTTTGGCCCAATCGCCGCGGTAAAAGAACCCGTGGTTGACCCACTGCGTGTAATCGTTTTCAGGAATCAGAACGATCTTGTCGTTGTATTTGCTTTCGTTCCAGTCTTCTTCCGGAATCGATTTCCATGTCTCCGGCGCATAGGTCGGCAGCAGTTCGTCCAGATTCATGAACGCTCCGCGCTGCGCATTCGCCCACGTATCCAGCCAATCCGTTCCGATCGTAATCAGGTCGACCGGTTCGCCGGATGCCAGCAGCAGATTGTATTTGGTCTGCCAATCCGCCCACTCGACCCATTTCCATTCCAGTTCGGCATTGATTTTTTCTTTCATGATGACGTTGACTTTGTCCATCACCGCTTCGAACTGGCCGTTCTGAGGTTTGTCGCCGAGCACCACGTAGCTGATCTTCACGAACTTCGACGTATCGGGTTTGCCGTCGGCCGTCGTTCCGCCCGAAGCGCTTGTCCCTCCGTCTCCGCCCCCGCTTCCTCCGCAGGCTGTCAGCACAACCAGCATCGCCGCCATCAGCAGTGCCCATCCCTTTTTCCATCTCAACATCTGTATACCCCCTTCGAACCATTTGGTGGTGGCCAAACTTTTCAAATCGGCTGGCTTACGGCTGTTCCCCGAACGGTGCACCGCTGCAGGAATCCGCGCTGTACCCTTTCGAAACACGGCCTATGTGACGGGAAACGATCAGCCTTTGACCGCTCCTACCGTAATGCCCTTGATGAAGTAACGCTGTACGAACGGGTAGAACAGAATGACCGGCCCTGTAGCGATGACCGCGATTGCCATCTTCATGGTCTCGATCGGCACGTCGCTGAGCGGTACGTTGGAAGCGGCCGCGGAGTTGCGGATGGCGTCGGCTTTGGTGACCACATTGTACAGATACAGCTGAAGCGGCCTGAATTCCATATCCGAAGACAGGAACAGCATGGAGTTGTACCATTCGTTCCAGTAGCCGAGAGCGATAAACAAGCCGATCGTGGCCAGTGCAGGCGTCGTCATCGGCAGGATCAGCTTGACGAAGATCGTGAAATCGCCGGCACCGTCGATTTTGGCCGATTCGGTAATCGCATGCGGGATAGAACGGACGAAACTTTTCATCATGATAATCAGGAACGGACTGAGCAGCCCCGGCAGCAGAACCGCCAGATAATTGTCTTTGAGGTGCAGATACTGGGTGATGAGGAGATAGAACGGGACCAATCCCCCGGAGAACAAAGTCGTGAAGTAGATGAAGAACGAAATTTTGTTGCGGAAAATAAAGTCGGGACGCTGCAGCGCGTAGCCGGTCATGGCCACGATCAGCAGGCCTGCGGCGGTCCCCGTCACCGTGATGCCGATCGTCACGAGGTACGAACCGAGAATCTGTGTCGGGTTCTCCAGCACGATCCGGTAAGCGAACGTACTGAATTCTTTGGGCCAGAAGTTGAAGCCGCTTTGTTTGACGGCAGCTTCCGAAGTAAACGAAGTGCCGAGTACGAGCAGGAACGGCAGCAGGCAGCAGAGCGCGAACCCGCCGATACAGACATAACTGATTGCGCGAATGATGATACTGCTTCGATCCGTCGTTTTTCGGGTGCTGACCCTTTCTTCATCCATAACGCCCATCGTATACTCCTCCTTTTCCTAAAAGAGCGAATTCTCCGGCGAGAATTTGCGAACCAGCCAGTTGGCCGTCAATACGATCGCAAAGCCGAACAACGACTGGTACAAACTGACCGCGCTGCCGAGCGAGAAGTTGAAGTTGGTCATCAGCGAACGGAACACGTACGTCTCGATAATATCGGTAGTCGCGTACAGCGCCGTATTGTTGGCTCCGACCAGGTTGTAGATGAGTCCGAAGTTGCCTTTGAGCACGCCTCCGAGCGAGAAGAGCAGCAGAATGATAAACGTCGGTTTGAGCCACGGAAGCACGATATGGCGGATACGCTGGAAAGCGTTCGCTCCGTCGATTTCCGACGCTTCCACCACTTCGTTGTCGAGTCCCATGATGGCGGCGAAATAAATGATCGATCCGTAGCCTGTCGCCTGCCAGAGATAGGTAAGCACGATGATGAACGGCCACGCGTTCGGAGTCGAATAGACTTTGAGCGGTTCCATGCCGAGGGCTTGAAGAATTCCGTTGAGCAGGCCGTAGTCGTAGCTGAGGATGTTGTAGGCGATCAGGCCGATCAGAACGGCGGAGATAAAGTGGGGCAGGAACATAAGCGTCTGGGAAATCTTTTTGAACCACTTGCCTTTGAGTTCGTTGAGCAGCACCGCCACCGCGATCTGCAGCACGTTGCCCAGCAGGATAAACGCCAGGTTGTACGCGACGGTGTTGAAGGTGAGCTTCCACAAGTCCCCCGTGATCACGAGGAAACGGAAGTTTTCGAACCCGACGAACGGGCTGTTAAAAATACCGTCCGAGTAGTTGTACTTGATGAATGCCAGATACAGCCCCGGCATCGGCAGGTACGCGAAGATGACGAAAAAGACAATGGCGGGCAGACACATGATGAGCAGCGTGCGGTTGTTCCTGAACTTTTTCCACCAGGAACCCGCCCGCCGATTCTCCAGCTCCAGGGTACTTTCTTTCTCGGTCAATACGGACAATGCAATCCCCTCCTTCTCAGGTCGACGAGAACGTCCAATTATGAAACCGATTACATTTTTGCAGCCGTAAAAAGGGACCTATCTTGTCAGGTTTATGCGTTCTTCTCATACTTAAAATACGAGTTTAAGCGATATTCCCGGATAGCTCCCTGTTAGTACCTTGTCAACGCTAGAGGTAAGGTTACGCCCTCTTCAAACGCACCTAAAGCGTGTGCGTTTGAAGAGAACGTAAACCTCGGATTAAGAGTTAACAAGGTACCAGTACGGCGACTTTTAGTGAAACCCGTTTCATCCAAAACCAGAATGTAAGGGCTTTCTTTTGAAATCAGAATAATCCCTGTTTCTGCTGTTGTCAATATTTTTCGCAATATTTTTTAGGCGGACGGCTCCGTGAAGGGGGCCGTCGTTTCGCGTACGATCAGTTCCGGCATGATGGACTGCAGACGCGGAACTTTTTTGCCGGCGATCATTTTGTCCAGTGTTTTCGCAGCTTGACGGCCGATTTCCTGAGACTGGAGCGAAACGGTCGTCAGCTCCGGAATACTGTAGGTCGCCTGCGGAATATCGTCGTATCCGACGATCGACAGCTGCTCCGGCACCCGGATCCCGAAACGGTGAGCCGCTTTGATCGCACCGATCGCCAGCAGATCGTTCATGCAGAAAATAGCCGACGGACGGCGCTTCGCCCCCAGAAGGCGCGAAGCGAATTCCTGGCCTTTTTGCACGGAAAACCCTTCGGTCAGTACCCACTCCTTGCGTACGTTCAGTCCCGCTTCCTTCACTGCGGTACGGAAGCCGAGCAGCCGCTGCTGGGTATTGGTCATCTTGGCATAACCGCCGATCACGGCAATATCCCGATGGCCCAGTTCGATCAAATGCTGCACGGCGAGCTGCGCTCCCAGCTTCTGGTCGGCGGCGATCCGGTTGAGATGGGTCTGCGGCAGATTGCCGTTGAGCAGCAGAACCGGCACCCGCTTGGCCGCTTCCTCGACTTCGCGCGCCAATTCTTCGCCCGGTTTGGCCAGATCCACCCGTCCGCCAATCATTACGATGCCGTCGACCTGTTTCTCCATCAGCAGACTTAGATACTGGGACTCGCGTTCATATTGGCGATCGTACAGGCGCTCGTTTTCTTCGTTCGTGGAAATCGTATCGCACAGGAAATAGGTATAACCCAATTTGCGCGCTTCGTAGTCGAACCCGGACAGCACCTCGGGAAAAAAAGGATTGGTGATATCCGGCAGAATGAATCCGATCATCCCCGTCTCCTTGCGCGACAGGCTTCGTGCCAGCGCGTTCGGTTGAAACTGATGCTTGTGCATGAGTGCGACGATCCGTTCCCGGGTTTCTTTTTTGACGGGAGCGGTATTGTTGAGCACTCGGGAGACGGTGGCTACGGACACATTGGCTTCCCTTGCGATATCGTAGACGGTTACCGGACGCATCGGCATTCCTCTTTCCCCTTGGAATTTTTCGTTTATGAAACGGGTTTCATCTTGGGTTCGATTATACGCGCCCCTTTTGCCGGAAGCAACGGAAAAGAAGCTCGACAAACCGCGCACCGATAGCGGTATCGGCTGCGGGTATTTTTCAGTGCAGTCCTTTGCGGTACGCACCCGGCGTCATGCCCGCAAACTGCTTGAACTGCCGCATGAAATGCGTCTCGCTGTCGTACCCGCACAGTCTCCCGATTTCTCCGACGGGCAGAGCGGTGCTCGCGAGCAGATACTTGGCATATTCCACACGGCCGCGGATCATGTCGGTGACGACAGAGCAGCCGAATGTTTCTTTGTACAAATGTTGAAAGTAAGACTTGCTCAAGTTTACCCGGGATGCCAGTTCTTCTACCGAGACCCGGGCATCCGGCGAACCGTACAAATCGGCGCGCAGCCGGGACAATTGTTCCGCGTAGCGGAGCGTCCGGGCCGGAGCCGTATCGCGCGCCTGCGCCGCCGCAAGTTTGGTCAGCAGACTGCGCAGTTCGAGTTCCGCGATCTCTTCCTGAAAAGGCCCCCCTTCCCGCCCGGTATTCTGAAGCTCCAGAATATGCCTCGGGACGAGGGAAGGATCGGAAGCCGGGAGCAGCCGGTCCGTCGGAAATCCGAGCCGCCGCAGAAGTTCTTCAAGCCCTTCGCCTTCGCAGTGAAACCAGTCGTTGACATAAGGCCGTTCGAGGTCGCGATAAGCATGGGGCGAGTCCGGCGAAAACAGGATATACGAATTCGATTCCGCCTGCCGGCTTCGTCCGTTCACGGTGACTTCCGCCTTCGAGCGAAAGAAGACGAAAGCGTAATTTCCCGCACCGTGCGGGCGTTCGATCGATATGCCTTCGCGGTGCGTAAACCGGCATCCGCAGCTGACCAACCGGATCATTGCGTCCCTCCTCCAATCGCCTTTCAAGCACGATCCGTCAGTTTTTAGCTATTATAATTCATTGCTTCGCCTTTCGGCAAACGGGTAAGGTGAAAAAGATATCGACGAAGGAGAGGAATCGAACTTGGACGCTTACCTATTCGTGCATTTTAAAGAAAAAAAGACGCCGGACGGCGAGCAGGTGTACTTCGCGCTCAGCACGGACGGCTTTCATTGGGAACAGGTGAACGGCGGACGGCCGATCCTGGAAAGCGTGCTCGGGGAAAAAGGGGTACGCGACCATACGATCGTCCGTACGGACGAAGGCAGGTTCCATATTCTTGCGACCGACCTCAGCTTGGCGAACTCTTTTCACGGCAAATACAAAGGGGATTGGGCCAACATCGGAACCGGCGGAAGCAAAAGTCTGTCGCTCTGGTCGTCGGACGATCTCGTCAACTGGTCGGAGCAGCGGCTGATCGAGCTAGGCAGCGAGGATTTCGGCTGCCTGTGGGCGCCCGATATCATTCGCGACCCGCAAAAAGGCGATTACGTCCTGCACTGGTCGTCTTCGCATGCGTCCAACGATTACGGTCCGAAAGCCATCTATTATTCCCGCACCCGGGACTTCGAACATTTTACCGAACCGAAGCTGCTCTGCCGCAAAGCGGACAGCGGCGTTATCGACTCGGCGATCTACGAAGAAGACGGCTTGTTCTACCGGTTCCTCAAAAGCGAAGCCAATCCCGAGACGCTGATCCTGGAAAAAGGCTCTTCGCTGACGGGCGACGATTATGTGCGCAATACTGCTTTTGACGAAGAAATGGCCAAGCTTGAGCAGGGCGTCTATGAAGCTCCCACCGCGTTCCGGCTGCGCGACGGCAAATGGTGCCTCATGCTCGATTTCTACGGCGTGGAAGGCGAAGGCCAGGGTTACGTTCCGTTTATCGCGGACAGTTTGGCGGACGGGCGGTTTATCCGGTCCGACGCAAGCTTCAGCTTCCCTTACGGCTTCAAGCACGGCACCGTGCTCGGGATTACGCAAAGCGAGTACGAGCGGATTCGCGCGTATGACTGGGAGAAGCTCGCGTAAGACAAGTCCCGCCATCCCGCAAATCGAGCAGCCCTGCCCCATTTTCCAAACCATATACGCGAACCGGCAGAGCGGCGCCCCGTTTCGGCCCGCCGGTTCCGTAGGTCTTTCTTGTGCGCGTTTTCCGAAAAATCGGCTCCCGAAAGTTTATTCCGAAAAAATAGTTGACAGCTAGGTTAGAAGTACGTATAATCTAATGCTGTAGGAATTATTTATTTCGGGATGTAGCTCAGCTTGGTAGAGCACCTGGTTTGGGACCAGGGGGTCGCATGTTCAAATCGTGTCATCCCGATCCGTTATAGCGTCAAAAGCCCGTTCGCACATGCGAACGGGCTTTTTCTTATGCTTTTTTCACGCCGCTTTGTTGACGTTTTGCAGCAGATCGCGGCACTTAGACACGGCGGCTTTCTTCGGCCTGGGCCGCACGGATCAGCGCGGCGGCATGGAAATCGTGGCCGCAGGCATGTATCTTGCCGGGATGGACAGAAGTATACTCCAGCCCGGTTTCTTCTTCGATCGGCAGCGTGTCGATATCGGCGCGAAGCGCGGCAATCGGACCTTCTCCGCTGCCGATCTCGGCGATCACACCGGTCTCAAGGCCGTAATTGACAATCCGGATGCCAAGATTCTCCAAGCGCTCCCGCAGATAGGCAGTCGTCTCGTATTCCTCGCCGGACAGCTCCGGATACCGGTGCAGATGGCGCCGGATCGCGATCCATTCTTCGGATTCGGAGACAAGCGAAGGTTCGGACCCCGAATCGACAGAAGCGGGCAGCCCGGCATCCGGAGAGTGCGCCGGCTTGGCTTCGTCGATGCGAAGCGGGTCTGCCGGATTGAACAAGGATTCTCTGACACGAGTCATCGGCACAGCCTCTTTTCTCGACTGGGCTTACACGGCTTTGCCGAAGTCCGGCACGTCGAACGCAATCGCGCCTACTCGTAGGCTTCGGCAGATTTCGTTCAACGCACTAAATCACCCAGTTAGCTTCTGGGGTGATCCGGCGAAGGAACTGCTTCGTCCGTTCTTCCTGCGGATGCTGAAACACGTCGTCGGGCGTGCCTTCTTCGACCACCACGCCGCCGTCCATAAAGACGACGCGGTTGGCCACGTCGCGGGCGAAGCCCATTTCGTGGGTCACGACGATCATGGTGATCCCTTCGCGGGCGATATCGCGGATGACCTCCAGAACTTCGCCGACCAGCTCGGGGTCGAGGGCGGATGTCGGCTCGTCGAACAGGATCACTTCCGGTTCGAGCGCAAGCGCCCGGGCAATGCCGACCCGCTGCTGCTGGCCGCCGGACAGGCGGCTCGGATACTCGTCCAACTTGCCGCCGAGGCCGACTTTTTCAAGCAGGGCGACGCTGCGGCTCCGCGCTTCGGCGGCCGGCATCTTTTTGACGACAAGCAGAGCTTCCATTACGTTTTCCAGCGCCGTTTTGTGACGGAACAGATTGTACTGCTGGAAGACCATCGCCGTTTTGCGCCGCAATCGCAGAATATCGCCGCGCTTGGCCTGCGAGCAGTCCATCTTGAAATCGCCTATCGCGATCTCGCCGCTGGCCGGCTTTTCGAGATAATTGACGCAGCGCAGCAGAGTCGTCTTCCCCGACCCGCTGGGTCCGAGAATCACGACCACCTCCCCCGTCTTGACACTCAGACTGATATCCTGGAGCACCCGGTGGCGTCCGAACGATTTTGAGATCCTTTTCAATTCGATCATGCCACACCTCCCCGATTGTAAGCACCGACCCGTTTCTCGATCAGCGCCGCGGCGCGTTCGATCAGCGCCGTCAACCCCCAGAAGATCAAAGCCGCCGCCAGGTAAGCTTCGAAAAATTTCCAATTGGTCGAAGCGACGATCTGCGCCTGCGCATTGATGTCGACCACCGACACGGCAAAAGCGAGCGTCGAACCGTGCAGCATCCCGATCACCGAGTTGGCCAGGTTCGGCAGCGCGGCGGCCAAAGCCTGCGGAAACGAGATCCGGCGCAGTGCCTGAAACGAGGTCATTCCGACGGAATGGGCCGCTTCGACCTGTCCGCGATCGACCGCCTGCATGCCGGCCCTCACCACTTCCGACATATAGGCGCCGGCCGTGATCGAGAACGAAATGTAAGCGAAGCCGATCATGGGAATCGACACGGAGCGGAAGCTCCAGCCGAACGATTCGGCCAATCCGTCGATCAGCATCGGCAGACCGAAGTAGATCAACAGCAGATGCGTCAGCATCGGCGTACCGCGAATGAACGTGACGTAAGCCGACGCCATCTGCGACAGCACCGGAACCCGGTACAGACGGACCAGGGCCGTTACCGTTCCGATCGCAAAACCGAGCAGCACCGACACGACCGTGATTGACAGCGTGGTCGGAATTGCGCGAAAAATTTGCCAGAACGCCGTCCAAATAAACGAAGGATCAAGCTGCATCAGAGTCTCCCTCCTTTTCCGGCATCGATATCCGCCAGCACGGCCCGGTACGAGCCTTTTCGTCTCAGTTTGAAGCTGCGGCCGGCTTTCTCTTCGCGTGCTTCATGACGTTTCAATCGTTGTTCGGCGGCCAGCAGTACCTTTTCGAGCGTGAAACTGATGACCAGATAGATAAGCGCCAGCGCGATATACGTCTCGAAAAAATGCTGGGTCAGCGTGCCGAGCGTCTGCGCTTTGCCCGTCATTTCCATCACTCCGAGCGTAAAGGCAAGCGAAGTGTCTTTGAGCAGCGCGATGACCAGATTCGAGAAGACCGGTACCGCGATGGCAAGCGCCTGGGGCAGAACAATCCGGGAGAACGCCCGGTAAGAAGTCATGCCCGACGCGTAAGCCGCTTCGACCTGCCCCCGGTCCACCGCTTCGACCGAAGCGCGAATCATCTCTGCCGCGTAGGCGCCGGTATGCAGTCCATACGCGAGAATGACGAAGAACAGCACCGGTGCGCGGCTCAAGTCGAAACCGAGCGGCTTCAGCAGTTCCGGCAGTCCGTAATAGAACAAGAACAGCTGGATCAGAATCGGCGTGCCGCGAAAAAAAGACAGATACAGACCGGACAGCGTGCGCAGTACCGGAATCTTGTACATGCGGGGCAGCGCGACCAGAAATCCGGCCACGATCCCCGTCAGCAGCGAACCGGCTACGATCAGGAGCGTAACGCCCAGCGTCTCCAGCAGCTTCGGCAGGAACGAAAAGACGTAGCCGATTTCAAAAGGTGCGCCCATCGACAATCTCCTTTCCTTTACCCCGGACTTCCGGGTGGGTTATCTGCATGCGTCAACGAAAGGACTCTGTTCTTCTTTTATTTAGCATGATCGCCCGTGACGTCGCTGCCCAGCCATTCCACGCTCAGATCGCTTAGTGTGCCGTCTTGTTTGAGTTCTTTTACCGCTCCGTCGACGGCGCCCGACAGTGCCGCGGAGTCGGCATCGTCTTTGCGGAATACGTACAGCACATCGTCGGACGTGAGTTCTTCGCCCACCTGCTTGAGCTGGCCCTGCGGATCGATAACCGGAACCACGAAATCGGCCGCGATAGTCGCGTCGACGCGTCCGGAAGCAATCTGGCTGACCGTATCGTTGGCCTGACCGCTTTGATAGACGACATGGATCTTGGCGCCATGTTCCTTGTTGTAGTTCTCAACGATCTGCGCTTCGGCGCTCGTGGCGCTGGTCAGCACTTTTTTGCCTTGAAGATCATCGAGCGTATGGATGGAATCGTTGTTTTTGGCGACGACGATCCGGTTGCGCCAATGCGCGTACGCTTCGGTGTTGAACGCATATTTCTGCTCGCGCTCCGGATTTTTCTCCATGACATGGGCGACGAGATCGATCTTGTCCGTCTCCAGGCTCAGCAGCAGGTTGCCGAAATCCATCGTCTGGAATTCGAACTCGTACTGCGGCAGCCGCTCGTCGATCTTGCGCAGCAGTTCGACGTCAAAGCCGGTCAGCTTGCCGTTCTCGTCCAGGAAGCAGACCTGCGGGAATCCGGTTCCCGTGCCGACCACGATCTTCGTAACCTTCTCGCCGGACGCGTCCGCGGCCGAGCCGGATGCCTGTGCCGTCTTTTCTCCGCTTGCTCCGCAGCCGGAAGCCAGCAGCATCAAACCCAGTGCGGATACGATCAACCCGTTTTTTCTTTTTCTTGCGCCCGTCTCGATCTTCATTTTTATTTATCCCCTTTGAATGGCGTATGGATCGGAATAGCGGTAATCGGCGATGTTTTTGCGGAACAGGTACATGATGCCGTCCCCGTTCTTCGTATCGATCTCCAGAATGCGTTCATATCCGCGGCGTTCGTACATCTGCACCAACCAGGGATGCTTTTGCGCCGTCGCCAGCGTCACTTCGCGGTGTCCGTATCGGCCCCATACAATCTCGCGCTCGACCCAATCGATCAGCCGGCCCCCGTACCCTTTACCGGAAAGGGCCGGATCGGCTGCGAACCATTTGAAAAAAGGAAGGTCCGTAATCGCTTTGCTTTCCCCGTTGGTGGAGAGGGTCAACGTAGCAACCGGGACACCGTCCGCTTCCAGCAGGTAACATTCGTTCTCCCCAATGTTTTGCAGCACCAACGGCAGATCGGCATGGGCTGCGGGCCAGTGCAGACCCAGCTCGCGGATCACCTTGTAAGCCCGGTACGTAATATCGACCAGCCGCTCCGCATCCCGCGCTTCGGCTCTCCGGTAAATTTCACTCATTTTCGGCACCCCCGCTTTAAGTACATATCACCGATTTGTTTACTCGGGATTGATTGCTGTTAACTTTATCACCGGAAACACGGCGGGGCTAATAGAGTTTTTCGATTCGCTTATCCAAAAGATTGATAAGCAGCCTCGGTCGTTCATTCTGGATTGCACAAAAAAAGCGGACCTGCAGGTCCGCTTCTTGCTCTATCCCGTTCGACATCTAGCGCGATATTCCCTGTGCCTGCGCGTCTCCCGGTTCGGGGACGGTTTCGCCGACATTCTGGATGCCGTCGAATTCCAGCAGTACCTATGTGCCTTTGGCATCCGTATGCAAAAATATCCGGTCGGCCGAAGCATACATGACGCCAAAGCCGCGTCCAAGCGACTTTTTGCTGCTGCAGCCGGAAACGGCAAACGTCTTGGGCAGTTCGTGCAGCGCAATACCCGAACCGTCGTCGCGGACCAGCACCTGCAGTGCGTGTTCGCGGACAAACAAAGTGACTTCGCCGCCCAAAGCGTGCTTGAGCACGTTGGTGGCCGCTTCGGATGCCGCCAGCTTGATCTGCCTGATGCGTTTGGGATCTCCCGGCTGCATGAATCCCGCCGCCAGATCCCGGCTTCGCCCTGCATCCGTGCGCTCGGTGACCTGAATCGCAGCTAAACGCCCACCCAGTCGGTCAAGCAGTTCCTGCTCCGTCGGCAGAGCGAGACTTTGCCGGACGAGAGCGCCGACATGATCTCCCGGTACGACAGCATCGTCTCTTCGTGCAGTTTCTCCCGGTAAGCGATCGCCGGCGTAATATCCGTCAGCACGATCCGGGCTTCTCCGTGTTCCGGATAAAAGTGCGCTTCGTAAGTCCGTTTTTCGCAGGGCAAAATCTCGTAGAACGAAGTCTGTTCCACCTGGGCCCGGCGCGCCAGCCGGACGATATCCGCTTCGGGCTGCGGAGCGGCAGCCGGCCGTTCTTCTATAGAAAACGCTGCCGTTTCTGCGGACGGCTGCCCAAACCCAGCACTTCTCGGCCGCCCGGTTCGATAATTTCGATCTGTACGGATTCCCGATTGACGGCCAAGAGCTTCAGCGCTTCTTCGACTGCCGTCTCGGCACTTTTGGCTCGTGTAATGGATCTTTCCACCGACATTCCTTCCTTTCGGCCGAATCGCGTCTCAATTCAATTGAATGGATACGATACAGACGTCATCGCTTTTGCCCCGCCCGAGCACCGCCAGCTTCTCGGTAAAACGATCGTTCGGCAGATACCGGATTCGGGATGCGTACTGCTCCAACTGACCGATTCCCGCACGGATCGACTGCCGGGGAGTCTCAACCAGCCCGTCGGTGTACAGCAGAATTTTTCCCGAACCTTCATAATGGCAGATGCCGCTGGCTCCTTTGATCGTTTTACGGATGCCCAGAGGCACGCCCGTACTTTCCAGATAATGCGCTTTACGATCGGTCTGAAAAAAAAGACCCGGCGGATGTCCGGCGTTGAAGTAGCGGATTTCCCGGGCTTCCTGGTCGATCAGCAAATAAATGGCGGTCAGATAAATGGAATCCCGGCTGCCGCCAAACAGGCTGCACACCTGTTTGTTGAGTTCCAGGCAGACTTGGGACGGATCGGAAATCCGCTTGACTATGCCGTCCAGCAGCGAACGGACGGACATACTGATCAGTGCGGACGACAAACCGTGTCCCGCCACATCGATCAGCATGACCCCGCAGCGTTTGTCGTCGATCCGCGTCCAGTAGAACATATCGCCGGACACTTCGTCCGATTGGATATACTGGGCGTGGATTTCGATCCCCGGCTCGATCATCGGCGGGGGCAGAACGGTTTTTTGGACCCGTTTGGCAAGCTGCAGTTCTTTGACAAGACCGATTTCGCGGCTTTTGCGAATATCGGTTTCCTTTTTGAGGCGGATCGCCGATTGAACGCGTGCGAGCAGTTCGTATTCGGGCGCTCCTTTTTCGATAAAATCCATTCCCCCCGCTCCGAACGCTTCCTTAAAGTGCCTGCGGTCGCCCGTCAGGAAAATAATAGGCAGGTCGGTATAGGGCGGACATTCTTTGATTAGGCGGCAGGCTTCGATTCCGTCTATATCCGGCATGACGATATCGAGCAGAATCAGGTCGAAAGCCGCGGCTTTGCGAGGAACGCGCCCTCCGCTCATGCCGAGCCGTTCGAGTGCCTGCTCCGCCGAGGAAGCCGTCTCGATGCCCGAGTAACCGGCTTCCGACAGTACCTGCTTGAAATAAGCGAGGTTCATCATCGAATCGTCGACGATCAGTATGCTCATGGCGTTTCTCCTCCGGCGCAGAAGTCGTGATCGATCGCCTGTCAGGTCTTGAACAACGGTGAACAGGTTATCTATATCATCGACTTCGGGACTCAGATTGTGAAGATAATAAGAAAAGTAGTTTCTTTCCCTGAGAGGTTACCATGAAAACCCGAAAAAGACTTTGCTCCGGAAGCCGAGTCCGAAAAAGCAAAGTCTTTCAAAACCAGATGATGCCCGCCGCGGCCGACAGCAAAATAACCGCCAGCGGATGCAGTTTGGTCTTCACGAGCGCAACCAGACAGCCGCCGCAGATCAACAGCGTTCCGGCCATCGTCCAAGCGGGCTGAGGATTCGACAGCAGACCTCCCAGGCCGAAATGAATCCCCGCATATACGATCAGCGCCACGACAACGGGACGCAGACCGTAAAAAGCCGCCTTGACTCCGAATCGATCGTGCAGCCTGACGAAAAAGGCGGTCAGCACCGCAACGAGCAGCAGCGACGGAAGAACAATACCGACCGTGGCCGCAATCGCGCCGGCGGCTCCCGCCTGCGCATAACCGATCAGCGTTGCGCTGTTGGTCGCGATCGAACCCGGTGCCATTCCGGCAAGCGAGCCGATCTCGCGAAAAGACTCCGCATCGATCCAGCCCCGATCCGACGTCTCGCGCTGGATCAGACTCATGACGGCATATCCTCCGCCAAATGCCATACAGCCCACTTTGAAAAAGAGGGCGAACAGCTCCCACAGCATAATTTCCCTCCTTAACCCTTACATTTCCGGATCGTTCACGGCCCGAACTCCGGATTAAATATAATATTCAGGCAGCATGGCCCGGTCTTCTTCGGTGCGGTGCGAAGGTTCCGTGCGCACTTCCCATCCCCGCTTCCGCCGAATGAATGACGCGGCCAGGCCGACTAGCGGACCGCCCGCAATAAGCCAGAGCGAATGCACCTGGGTCAGGAGCAGAATCGCGAGTGCCGCGGCCGTAATGCCGAAAGTGACCGCGTCGAACAGCGAAGTACGCGCCATTTTCCAGGCAGCCAGCAGAATAAGGGCCGTGATGGCCGCATGTACGCCTTTGAGTGCGGCTTCCACCTTCGGATTGTCCCGAAACCAGGCGAAAGTGAAACTGAGCGCCAGCACAATGACCAATGTCGGCAGCGTAATTCCGATGACCGCGGCCGAGGCTCCGGCCAAGCCTCCCAGCCGGTATCCGACAAAAGCCGCCGAATTCACCGCCACTCCGCCCGGCGCCGACCCGGCTACCGAGACCATATCGGCCATTTCTTCGGTCTCCATCCACTTCCGCCGCTCCACGATTTCGCGTTCGATCGTTGCAATCATCGCGTATCCTCCGCCAAACGTGGAAGGACCGATCTTGAGAAAAGCGGTGAAAATCTGCCCCAGCATGTGCATTTTCTTTTTTGGTGCGGCCGAGACCTGCATTTTTTCTCCTCCGTCCTGCAAAACTTCTCTTGGCAATCTTTTAATTATACCACATTATTTCGTTTTGGTTTTAAGTTTTGTCAAAAGAATAAAAAAGGATTGCGTATAGAGAAAATAAAGCCGTATAGTGAGGGGTGCAGCCCTACTTTTTACCATTTCAACAAAAAGTCGATTATTCACATGGCTTTAGTATAGAAATAGGCGTGCGGCTCCTTTATACTGATTCATAACCAACTTACATACTCGGAAATGGAGAGATTCGCTTGCCTACCGCCCATTCTCAACCTTCGATCCGCAAACATGTGTATCACCGCATTCTCGAGCTTGGTCCCGTATCCAAAGCCGAATTGATGCGCGAATTCGCTTTGACCGGCAGCAGCATGACACGCCTGCTCGACGATTTGGCCGCGCAGGATATCATTCGGGTCTCGGGGTTCGGCACTTCGACCGGCGGGCGCAAACCGATCCTGTTCCAGACCCATCCTACCTACCGTTATCTGCTTGGCCTGGAAATTTCGCGGATCTATTCCACACTGGGTTTGTATGATATGCATCTCAATCTGCTGTCGTCCACCCGCTGGAAAATGGATGCCGATATGACGCCCGAACGGCTGACGCAGCGTGTCGGTGTCGAGGCGGAAAGCTTCCTTGCCGCGCACGGCATTCCCCGCGGGAAGCTGCTCGGCATCGGCATCGGAGCCGTCGGCCCCCTTGACCGGGAACGCGGACTGATCCTCGGTCCCGAATTTTTCCCGGCTGCGGGCTGGGACGAAGTTCCGATCTGCGAACAGCTGCAGACGCGCCTTGGTGTGCCGGCCCGACTGGACAACGGTTCGAATACCGCACTGCTCGGCGAACATTGGGCGCTGCGCGGACAAAACATCCGGCATCTGCTGTATGTCCATTCGGGCGTCGGTCTGCGCGCGGCGATGATGTCCGAAGGCAGGCTGATCCGCGGCGCGGCCGATGCGGAAGGCGCGGTCGGCCAGATGATTATCGCCACCGACGGTCCACGTTTCGAAGGCCGGGGCAACCACGGAGCCTGGGAAGCGTTCGTATCGGTCCGTGCGCTCGAGCACCGGGTACGCACCCAGCTCAAGATCGGCCGGCCCAGTCTCCTGGCAGACCGTCGTCCGGACCAGATCCGCTTCGCGGACCTGACGGAAGCGCTGGATGCCGGCGATGCACTGGTCAAGGAACAGTTCCATGAAGCCGCCGCCTATCTGGGAATCGGTCTTGCGAATCTCATCAATGTGCTGCATCCCGACATGGTTGTGCTTGGCGGTCCGCTGATCGAAGCCCACCCGCTTGTGTATGAAACGGCCGTCGCGACCGCGCTCAAGAATATCGTTCGCGGAAACGAATACAGCCCCGCCTTTTCGCTGGCGGAGCTGAAAGAAAATGCCGTCGCGGCGGGGGCCGCTTTTATGCTGCTGCAGGAATGGTCCGTCTGACGCGGCGGTGCGCCGCTTCCTGCACCTCTTCGATCGGACGGCCGGATACGCGATCCGGTCGGCTCAGCGCGTATACCGCTGCCGGAATTTCAGCGGCGGTACGCCGAAGCGTTCCGAGAAGCGGCGCGAAAAGTAAGGCGCGGTCTCGAAGCCGACCTGTTCGGCTACGGACGCCACGGAAGATTCGGTCCGCAGCAGCAGAAGCCGGGCTTGTTCAAGCCGGCACTCCTCCAAATACTCCATCGGAGTCAGCCCGTTGACCCGCTTCATGCAGCGGGTCAAGTAATTGTAGTGAAAATGCAGCGCTTCCGACAAGGCGGCGCCGGTCAGCGGCTTGGCGTAATGGGCCCGGATATAACGTTCCGTCCGTTCGGCGACGCTTGCGGCGGGACTGCCGGACGGGTCCCGGCCGCGAAGATCCAGCGAGCGAAGCAGCTGCTCGAATAATCGCTGCCGTTCCCAGACGGCACCGGACAAACTGCGTTCCTGCAGACGGAGCAGGCGCTCTCCTTCTCCGCTGCTGCCGGGAACCCCGGGCAGCGTGCCGAACTGCGGCAGACGCATGGTATAAGGAGCCGTCGCATACCGGCTCATATGACTCTCCCGATCGACGAACGCCGTATCGCCGTCGGTCCGAACTCCCCATTCCGCCAAAGCGCGAAAATGAATCCAGACGAAACTCGTTTCTTCCGTGCAGGGCCGGACCGCGTAATGATAACGGTCCGGCAGAAGAAGCAGGGTTCCCCCCGCCGAAACTTCCCACTGCCGATCTTCTTCCCCGATAAACAGCCTTCCTTTCTCCACCAGGATCAGATCGAACATTCCCAAATTGCTGCGGTTCGGATGACGGTCTCCCGGTTGGTACACGCTGCGGCCGCATTCCGTAAAATACGGAAACGGCGGGGCCGCCAGACAAATTTCCGATGCTTCCTGTTCCATCAGGCCTCTCCTCTTCTTTCCCGAATTTAAGGAAGCGTATTCATTGAGTGTGAAATCCGACAAAAAATAAGCTTCTTTTATCAATCGTATCCTTTTATTCTAAGGAATATAATACAAATGTACAGGAGTAAATCGAACGACTATTCAAGAAACGAAAGGAAGAAACCCGATGAATCCGATCTCCGAACGTTCCGGCGGAACGGCCGTATCCGCTGCCCTGAACGACAAATTCTGGTCCAGCTATCTCGATCTTGCCCGGCAGGTGGTGATTCCCTATCAATATGAAGCGCTGCACGACCGGGCTCCGGGCGCGGAGCCCAGCGGTGCCGTACAGAACTTCCGGATTGCCGCCAAGCAGGCGGAAGGCGAGTTCGTCGGCTGGGTTTTCCAGGACAGCGATCTGGCCAAATGGCTGGAAGCGGTCGGCTACTCGCTGCAAATCCGGCGGGACCCCGATCTCGAACGGCGCGCGGACGAACTGATCGATCTGATCGGGGCGGCCCAGCAGCCGGACGGCTATCTGAATACCTATTTTACGATCAAAGAACCGGGCAGACGCTGGACCAATCTGACCGATTGCCACGAGCTGTACTGCGCCGGCCATATGATCGAAGCGGCGGTCTCTTATTATGAAGCGACCGGCAAAGACAAGCTGCTCGGGATTATGCGGCGTATGGTCGACCATATCGAAACGGTTTTCGGACCCGAAGAAGGCAAGCTGAAAGGATACGACGGCCATCAGGAGATCGAATTGGCTTTGGTGAAGCTCTACACGCTCACCCAGGAAGACCGTTTCCTGAAGCTTGCGGCTTTCTTTATCAACGAGCGCGGACAAGAACCGAATTTCCTGCGCATCGAGTGGGAAAGCCGCGGGCGCCGCGGCCACTTCAACCCGAATCTTCAGGATCATCTCGACGTCTCCTATTTCCAGGCGCACAAACCGGTTCGCGAACAGTCGGAAGCGGCGGGCCATGCGGTGCGCGCCGTGTATATGTATACGGCCATGGCCGATCTGGCCCGCCTGACCGGGGACGAGGATCTGCACCGGGCCTGCCTGCGCCTCTGGCACAACGTGACGCGGACCCAGATGTATATCACCGGAGGCATCGGATCGACGCATCACGGCGAAGCGTTCACCTTCGATTACGATCTGCCGAACGACACGGTCTACGCCGAGACCTGCGCTTCGATCGGCTTGATCTTCTTCGCCCAGCGAATGCTGCTGCTTGAACCCAAATCGGAATACGCGGATGTAATGGAACGTGCCTTGTATAACAACGTGCTCGGCTCCATGGCCCAGGACGGCAAGCATTATTTCTACGTCAATCCGCTGGAAGTCTGGCCTCAGGCCTGCTCGCACAATCCGGGCAAACATCACGTCAAATCCGAACGGCAGGCCTGGTTCGGATGCGCCTGCTGTCCGCCCAATGTTGCGCGGCTGCTGACTTCCCTGGGGCGTTATATCTATACCCGACGCGGCGATACGGTCTACGTCAATCTGTATATCGGCAGCGACTGGTCCGCCGAACTGGGCGGAACGAATGTCCGGATCCGGCAGCAGGCGGAGCTTCCGTGGGGCGGAACGGCGGCGTTCGATATCGAGACCGATTCCGAAGCCGTATTCGAACTGGCCCTGCGTCGGCCCGATTGGTCGCCGAACCTCGCCGTCACCGTCAACGGCGAAAAAATCCCCGTCTCGGCCGACGATTTCCAAGACGGTTACCTGCTTCTGAGCCGGCCGTGGAGAAACGGAGACCGGGTCGAAGCGAAGCTGCAGGTCGAGCCCCGGCTTGTGTACGCCGACAGCCGGGTACGTGCCGATGCCCACAAAGCGGCTATTCAGCGGGGACCGCTCGTATACTGTGTGGAGAGCGCCGATAACGGGGAAGAGATCTCTTCGCTGCTGCTGCCGCGGCAGGCTTCGTTCATGCAGCGGCCGGCGGAAGATCTGCCGGGAGACGCGCTGGTACTCGAGACGCAAGGACTGCGCAGCGTAACCTCTTTTTCGGATACGGATTCCGTGGGCGGCCCGCTCTACGGCACGCAGTCTCCGCGGCTCGAACCGGCCCGCCTGACCGCGGTGCCTTATTATCTATGGGGCAATCGGGGCCGGGGCGAAATGGCCGTATGGCTGACAACGTCGCATTCCCCGATTTGACGGCCGATCACCTGCCCGTTTGCCTGCCTTTTTGACACCTAGCCTTCCAGGCTGCCCAAACTCGACAGAAGGCTCCACTGCAAGGTTTTTGTACAAAATAACGGATTCCGGTTGCTGAATACCGCTTTATTCCGTTTATTTTTTCGAACGTTTCGACACTTATTCGAACGTTGCGCCATTTACGCAAAAGGCCGCGGCCGATAAGCTGGACACAGAACGGATGCGACCCTATTCCATATTTCCGTCAACGGGGAGAAGACTGCCATGCCTACCGAATTCACCGCGCCTTCGGCGCGGCTTGACGATTATCCGCTGAGCCGTGTACGGATCCATGATGCTTATCTGCAGAACGCTTTTGACCAGGAAGTCCGCTATCTGAAAAGCTACAGCCTTGATCGGCTGCTGGCGGGGTTCCGAGAAACCCGGGGACTGCCTCCGCTCGCCGAGAAATATCCCGGCTGGGAAAGTACCGAAATCCGCGGCCACACGCTCGGCCATTATCTAAAAGCGCTGGCGCAGGCTTATGCCGTATCCGGCGAGTCCGAGCTGCGCGAACGTGTAGACGAACTTGTGGAAGGCTTACACGAGTGCCAGTTCGAAAGCGGTTATTTGTCCGCTTTCCCGGAAGAACTGTTTGACCGGATCGAGCGCAAACAGCCTGCCTGGGTGCCTTGGTATACGATGCACAAGATCGCGGCGGGTCTGACCGCCGCTTACGAATATGCCGGCAGCCAACAAGCGCTGGACATCGCTTCCCGTCTGGGCGATTGGATCGCGGGGAGGGCTCTGGCCTGGACGCCGGAGGTCCGCGGCGCCGTGCTGGCGGTGGAATACGGAGGCATGAACGATTGTCTGTACGATTTGTACAAACTGACCGGCAGTCCGGCGCACCTTGATGCCGCACACCGTTTCGATGAAGATTCGCTGTTTGCCCCGGTGCGCGAAGGACGCGATATTCTGCGCGGCAAACATGCCAACACCACCATCCCCAAATTCCTCGGAGCGCTAAACCGCTACCGGACCCTTGGCGGCAGCGAACGTTTCTATCTGGAAGCGGCCGAAAGCTTCTGGAAAATGGTTGTCCACCATCACAGCTATGTTACCGGCGGCAACAGCGAATGGGAGCATTTCGGCGAACCCGACAAACTGGACCGCGAACGGTCCAATTTTACCGCCGAAACGTGCAATACGTACAATATGCTCAAACTGTCGCGCGAGCTGTTCAAATTGAGCGGCGATGCCAAATACGCCGATTTCTACGAGAATACGTTCCTGAACGCGATCCTCTCGTCGCAGCATCCGAACACGGGCATGACGATGTATTTCCAACCGATGGCGACCGGCTATTTCAAAGTCTACAGTTCGCCGTTCGAGCACTTCTGGTGCTGCACCGGCACGGGCATGGAGAGCTTCACCAAGCTGAACGACAGCTTGTATTTCCGCGCCGCGGACGGTATCGTCGTCCACCAATACCTCTCTTCGGAACTGGACGCCGAAGAATTAGGCCTGAAGCTTACGCAGCGCTCCGCCCTGCCGGACAGCGATACGGTGCTCTTCACCGTATCGCTCAACCGGCCGCATTCCGGCCGCTTCTCGCTCCGCTTCCGCCTGCCGGAATGGCTGTCCGGCGAAGCGGAGCTGACGCTCAACGGCGGGCGCCTACCGGTTCAAGCGCAGAACGGCTTCGCCGTTGTCGACCGCGTCTGGAGCGACGGCGACGAAGTCGAGCTGCGCCTGCCGATGACGCTGCGCGCGGTCGGCCTGCCCGACGCGCCCCATTCGGTCGCGTTCAAGTACGGCCCCACCGTGCTCAGCGCGGGGCTCGGCCAAGATGACATGGCCGAGTCCGCCACCGGCGTGGCGGTGAGCGTACCGACGAGAAACAGGCTCGTCAAAGACTTCCTGACGGTCGAAGGCAGCCCGGACGAATGGCTGCAATCTTTTGCTTCGCGTTGGGAACGGCGCTGCGGCGCCCTCGAATTCGTCCTTCGCGGAACGGACGAAGACGACCGCCTGATCTTCACACCGCATTACAAGCGGCACGGCGAACGCTACGGCATCTATTGGCGGGTCGCCGAAGCCGATTCGAAGGAAATGCAGCGGCATATTCGGGAAGCCAAACGGGGCAGCCGAACGGAAGAACATACCGTTGACAGTCTGCCGGTCGGCAACGACCAATACGAATTGGAACACCGGATTCGCGGCGAGCGAACGTTCGTCGACGTCTGGGACGGCAGCACGACCCGCCGCGCCGAGACCGGCGGCTGGTTCGGCTACACGCTGACGGTTCGCCCCGGCGAAGAACAGGTGCTGGAAGCGACCTTTTTCTCCGGCCACCGCGGCGACCGGCCGATCACGATCGAAGCCGGCGAAGCGGTGATTTTCGACGGGGTTCCGCCGTCCGATATCGGACGCGGTTTCCATTCGCACCGGTATACGCTGCCGGCGGAACTGATCGGCGAACGGGAACAGCTGGATGTGACGTTCAAGGTCGGCGGCGAAGAGACCGGCATCTTCGGGATCCTGCGCGTCCTGACTCCGTTTGATCCCGATCCGTCGCTGCGGAGTCTGGATTTCGGTACCGGCAGACTGGAGCCTCCGTTCGAACCTTCCCGGACGGGCTATACGCTGCATCTGCCGGAAAGCGCGGACCATGTCGACTTTCTCGCCGTTCCGCTCCGCAGAAACGGATTGGTCCATGCAGACGGCGTGCTGATCGAAGATACGCTTCGCCGCCTCGTGAAGCTTGATGGAGAACGGACCGTTCTCCGTCTGACCGCTGCAGCCGAAGATCACGAACAAACGCGGGACTATGTCATCGAAATCGTGAAAAGTCCTCTCTGATCGTTTCCCCACGCTCCCCGATCCCGAAAAAGCGCTTCACCCCTTGAATGGGGTGAAGCGCTTTTTGGATAAACCCGTTCATTCCCGTCCCGTTTCTGCCGGGATCTTCAACCCTCACCGTTCAAGTCCGCTCTTCTGCTCTTCCCGTACGGTTGGCGTATCCGCTTCGGGCACGCCGAAATCCGGCATTCCGGCTTCGGTCCAACCGAATGATTTGACCCGCGCATGGCGATTCGGATCGTACAGCGGATCGCCTTCGATCTTCTTGTAGCTGCGGGCATGATAAACGAGCAGATCTTCGCCGTTTGCTCCGACCGTAAAGCAGTTATGTCCCGGACCGTACTGCCCGTTCTCTTCGCTGGTCGCAAAGACCGGCCGATCCAGCTTGGTCCACGAGGCGGGCGACAGCAGATCGGCATCTTCATCCGCATAGAGCAGGCCCATGCAGTAATGATGATCCGTTGCGCTGCCGGAGAACGTGATCCAGATCCGGCCTCCGCGTTTCAACACGGCCGCGCCTTCGTTGACGGAGAATCCGATCCTTTCCCAATCGTATTCCGGCTGGCTGATCATCACCTGCGGTCCTTTGAGCGTCCATCCGTTCTCCATTTCCGACAGATACAGATTGGAATTGCCGGGGATTGCCGGATCTTTCTGGGCCCACACATAATAATGGCTGCCCCCGTGTTCGAACGAAGTCGCATCCAGCGCAAACGATTCCCAGGCGGTGACTATCTGGCCTTTTTCCGTCCAGGTTCCGTCCAGCGGATTCTCCGACTCGTTCTCCAGCGCATACATGCGGTGATCGAACAGTCCTTCGTTCGTCTCTGTCGTATGGGCGGCCGCAAAATAGACGTACCATTTGCCATCGATCCGGTGCAGCTCGGGGGCCCAGATATTCGCGCTCATCGGCCCCTTTTCGCGTTTGGTCCAGATGACCTTGGGCTCGGCTTCCCTCAAACCTTCGATCGTACGCGCCCGCCGCAGCTCGAGCCGGTCGTACTCCGGTACCGAACCCATAAAATAATAGTAACCGTCATCGTGCTTGCAGATAAAAGGGTCCGCCCGCTGCTCGATCAGGGGATTGCGGTACTTTTTTGCTTCGTCCATGTCCATCGCTCTCCTTGCTTCCTTATAAGTAGACCGTCTTCAGCCTTTGACCGCGCCTGCCGTCATTCCGTCGATAAAATACTTCTGGAAAGCCACGAACAGGATGAAGATCGGAACGATCGAGAAAAACGAACCTACGATCAGCAGATCGTAATTGTTGCCGTAAGGCGTCAGCAGCGTTTTGAGTCCGATCGGCAGCGTGTATTTACGTTCGTCGCTCAGCACCATGAACGGCCACAGAAAATTGTTCCAGCTGTTCATGCCGTTCAGGATCGCCATCGCCGCAAACGAAGGTTTCATGATCGGCAGAATCAGCCGCAGATAAATGCCGTACTCGCTGGCTCCGTCCACGCGGCCCGCCGCGATGATTTCTTTCGGAATCCCGCTTAAATACTGGCGGAAGAAGAAGATGGTCGCCGCGCTCGCAATCCCGGGAAGGATAATCGCCGAGTACGTATTCATCAGCTTCAGGTTGAAGATCAGGGTGTACAGCGGAAGCAGCAGAATCTCGAACGGTACCATCATGATGAGCAGTACGCAGATGAACAGAAAGTTTTTGCCTTTGAATTCATAGGCCGAGAAGCCGTAGGCGACCGTCGCGCTGACGATCAGCGTAAGCGCCACCTGGACGACCGTCAGCAGCAGCGAATTGAAGAACCAGACAAAATACGAATGGTCGCCCGTGAACAGATAGGCATAATTGTCGAAACTCATGACGGACAAATCGAACTTCAGGTTCAGCCCGTAGCGGATCAGTTCTTCGCCGGGCTTGAACGACGCCAGGGCGATTGCATAGAAAGGGACCAGGATAATGCCGCACAATAAAGTGAACAGAACGAAAAGCAGAATCTTGAGCGGAATGTCTTTTCTCACCCGCATCGCCGAGCCTTCGTTCATTTTGAGCGTTGCCTCTTTCTTCATGTCAATCCTCCTTCTTGAATAGGCCCGAGAAGGCGAGCTGGATCATATTGATCGTCATCGCCAGCACCAGAAGCACGATGCCGACCGCCGCCGCGTAACCGAGATTGCTTTTCTCGATGCCCTGGCGGTACAGATAACCGACAATCGTCAGGCCGATGTTTTTTGGAGAATTGTTGCCGTTCCAGATCATCAAACTTTCGATAAACATGGCCAGCCCCGCGTAAATACTGATCGTCAGCACGTAGATCGTTGTCGGCTTGAGCAGCGGCATCGTAATCATGCGGAATTTTTGCCAAGCCGAAGCGCCGTCGATCGAAGCCGCTTCGTAATAATCGTCCGGGATACTTTTGAGCCCCGACAGGAAGTACAGAATATTTACGCCGAGCCAGCGCCACGTTGCCAGAGCGAGCAGCGCGATAAATCCGGTCACCTGACCTTTGAGGAACTTCACCGGTTCGATGCCGAACAGACCGAGGAAGCTGTTGATGAGCGAGCCGTCCATTTCCCCGAACATGAGGCGGAAGATGGTACCGGCCACGACAACCGAAGTCAGTGCCGGGAAGAACAGCGACGATTTGAAAAATTCGCGGCCCCACATAAACTTGTTATTGATCAGCACCGCCAGCAGCATCGGCAGCGGGATGAGAATCAATAGCGTACAGAGCATATACACGGCGCTGTTCATGACCGCTTTGAGGAAGATGGTATCGCCCAGAAGCTTGGTATAGTTTTCCAGACCGACCCATTCGGCTTCCTGCCCAAGCGATAGTTTCTGAAAGCTCATCGTGAAGGAACTGCCGAGCGGATACACCCAGAAGATCAGAAACACCAGGATAAAAGGCAGGACAAACACGTAGGGAGCGACTTTTTGTGAATACAGGAATCGTTTGATCATCTTTTCGCACCTTCTTTTAAAGAGAACCCCGCCTTTCGCGAAAAGATCGATCTTTTCGCGGCAGGCGGGAATTCCGTTAGGATGGAAACCGTTCGATGAAGCCGGCCGGTTTATTGAAGTTCCTGTTCGATCTGGGCCTGCGCGTCGTCCAGTGCCTGCTTGATGTCCTTGCCGTCTTCGAAGATCTCGTTCAGCGTCACCGTGCCGAATACGTTGTTGATCGTCGGAGAAGCCGGAACCGATTTGACGAATTTGATTTCTTCGCGGATTTCTTGCAGGACGTCAAACGGATTGTTCTTGAAGTATTTCACGAACTCGTTTTCCGGATTATGCGTGACTTCTTTCATATCCCAGACTTTCATGTTGACCGGATCGAAGCCCAGCGTGTTCCAGATTTCGATATTGGCATCTTCGGACAGTTTGGCGAAAGCGAGGAAGTCTTTGGCCAGCTGCACGTCTTTGGCCGTCTTGGTGACGACTGTGCCTGTGCCGCCGCCGCCGACCGAACGGGGCATGCCTTTTTCGAAGACCGGAATCGGCGCGATCGCAATCTTGCCGGCCAGGTCCGGCATATAGTTCGTATACCGGGACATCATCCACAGCGGCATGAAGGCGGTTGCATAATTGCCGGAGTTATATTCGCCGTAAGCTTCTTCCGTATCCGGCTGTCCGCCGGCAATCGTCGCGATCACGTTGCTGTCTTGCAGGTCTTTGAGCATCGTCAACGCTTTGACCATTTCCGGCGAGTTCACCTGAGGCTTGCCGTCGGCATCCGTATAGTCCGAGCCCTGCTGCGCGAGCAGCATCGATTCTTCCCAAGGCGCGCTGGTATCGGCGGTACCCATGTATTTGCCGGTTTTCTCGTAAACCTGCTGGCCGGCTTTTTTGAAGTCGTCCCAGGTTTCGATTTTGGTGTAGTCCACGCCGGCTTCTTCCAGGATTTCGGTGTTGTAGAAAGCGACCGAAGCGCCGACATGGGTCGGGATTCCGTAATTCTGTCCGTCTTTTGTATAGATATCGATCCGGGATTTGACGATCGTGTCGCGGTAAGGATCGATAGCGTCGTTCAGAGGTTCCAGCTGCGGTGTGCCTTTGAGGAAATCGGGGAATTTGCCCAGCTCGATATCCGCGATATCCGGAGCGCCCGTTCCGGTCTGCAGCGCGATCGACAATTTGTTGTGCATATCGTCGTAAGGCATAACCGTAACATTCAGCTTGATCTGGCGATCTGCATTTTCCTTGTTCCATTTCTCCAGCATTTTCTCGAAGTGTTTGCCGTGCAGTTCGACGAAGGTCCAGTAGGACAACTCGGTCGCCCCTTCGCCCGCTCCCGCATCGATGACCGACTTCTCACCCGAAGACGCGTTGCTCGAAGAATTTCCGCAGCCTGCCATCACGAGCAGAAGTGCGCACAGCGTCAAAACAATAAATCCTTTTTTCATCATGCTTGACCCTCCCGAATATAAATAGAATAGTGACTGTCTTGGCGGGGCTGCCTCACCGAATCATTTTCCGTGCCGGAGTTTATGTAAGAGGCGGTCGGCCCGGCAGGGTTACGATCGGTTTGTGGCGGCTTGCTTCGATGGCTTGTTTTTCGCACCTGCAATAAAAATATAAAACCCCCTCTTTAGTTTGGATTAATATAAAACAATTAATTTAACCTTGAATGTATCCGCTTACAGGAATAAAATAACATAAGGATTTGACCTTGTAAACTACAAGTTTTAAAACTTTTCAAGAAGTTCTAAAGCTATAAGAGGCAAATCTAAAACAAAGAGGAGGAAAAAGAGCCTTTTCGTATCCATTCTTTTACTTTAGGTTTTATTGAACCAAAATAACGTATTCACGTTTTTTTCTGGATTTTAAATGCCGTATTTCGGGCAATTTGGCTTTCGACTGCTTTTTTTCGCGCTTTACGTTTATAATATTTTAAAATAGTAAAACGTTTCAGGACTACTTTCGGGAAAGTGGGAACCGGTATGATCTATATCAAAGACTTGATGAGCGGGATCGATATTTTTAAAGCGCTCAGTTCGGAAATCCGGATTCGGATTCTTGAACTGCTGGCGCATAACGGAGAACTCAACCTGAACGAACTGGCCAAAAAGCTGGAATTGAGCAACGGAGCGATCACGCCCCATATCAAAAAACTCGAAGAATGCGGCTTGATCGAAATCCGGACGACCGGCGGCAAACACGGGCTGCAAAAACTGTGTTATCTGAACAAAGACAAACTTATGGTCGATCTGCGCAGCAAAGAAGCCGAAAACTTGTATGAAGTGGAAATCCAGGTGGGCCACTACAGCGACTACAAAGCCCTGCCGACCTGCGGCCTTGCGACCAAAGACAGTATCATCGGCGATTTCGACGATCCGCGTTATTTTGCCGATCCTGGGCGTATTCATGCGGAGATCATCTGGCTCGCCGAAGGGTTCGTCGAATACCGCATTCCGAATTACCTCAAAGCCAATCACAGTTTCCGCGAGATCCAGTTTTCGATGGAGATCGGTTCCGAAGCGCCCGGTTACAACGATCATTATCCTTCCGATATCGACTTTTCCCTGAACGGGATCGCGATCGGAACGTGGACCAGTCCCGGCGACTTCGGCGATGTACGCGGCACGTTCAATCCCGACTGGTGGCCGCCCCACCTGAATCAATACGGGATGCTCAAGCTGATCCGGATCAACAGCGAAGGCAGTTTTATCGACGGCTGCCGGATTTCGGACGTCACGCTCGAAGATATCCGGCTTGATTACCGGAGCGAAATGACGTTTCGGATGGCCGTAACCGACCGGCCCGCCAACAAACGCGGTCTTACGCTGTTCGGACGCCACTTCGGGAATTACAGCCAGCATCTGCTCGCGCGGGTGCTGTACAATCCGCACGAAGGCGGGTTTGCCGCTGCGGACAGACCCGCCGCTTTATCCGCCAAATAACGCGGGCATCCTTCCTCTTCGCTTCGCTCTCCGCACCGTACCTGCCCGACATACAAAAGAGGCCGTTTCCGGCCTCTTTTTGTGCTGCTTCTTTTTTTCGCCAAGCCGGATCCGCCGCTACCCTTTGACCGAACCGATCATGACCCCTTTATCGAAATACTTCTGCAGAAACGGATAAACGAGCAGGATCGGCAGCGTGGATACGATGATAACGCCGTATTTCACCTGGTCGGCATACTGCTGGGCGTAACCGCCGGCCGCTCCGCCCGAGCCCGCTCCCTGCGAGAAAACCTGATTGGAGAGCAGAATGTCGCGCAGTACGATCTGAAGCGGCTGAAGATCGTTGCTCCGAATATAGATCAGCCCCGTGAAAAAGTCGTTCCAGTGCGCGACCAGGTAATACAACCCGATAACCGACACGATCGCTTTGGACAGCGGCAGCACCACCGAACCGAAGTAGCGGAAATGCGAGCAGCCGTCCATGGCGGCCGCTTCGTATAGCTCTTTGGGAATCGAGCTTTCGAAAAAGGAACGCGCGATAATCAGATTGTACACGTTTACGCTGAAAGGAAGAATAAACACCCACATCGTGTTGAGCATATGCAGGTCTTTCATCAGCAGGTAAGTCGGAATCAGTCCCCCGCCGAAGAACAGCGTCACGACGAACGCGAACATGATAAAGCGCCGGGCGCGGAATTCCTGCCGGGACAGCACGTAGGCCGCCGGCAGCGTGAACAGCAGATTCACCGCCGTACCGAGCACCGTGTACAAAATGGTATTGCCGTAACCGGTCCAGATCCGCTGGTCCTTGAAGATTTCCGAATAGCCGAAGAAACTGATGTCTTTGGGGAAAATCGTTACCTGCCCCGTCGAGACAAGCGTCGAATTGCTGATCGAAGCAATAACAACGAAATACAGCGGATAGACGATGCTGAGGAAGATCAGCAGACAGATCGCGAATACGGCTCCGTCAAATACCCACTCGCCCAAGCTCCGTTTATGTGTGACTTCTTTTTGCTTTTTTTGCACAAGCTGCATGAAGGTTCCGCTCCTTTCTTCGCAGACCCGCCCGCGCTACCACAGGCTGGTCTCCGACGTTTTTCTGGCGACGAGATTCATCGTATACAGGAAGAAGAAGTTGATCAGCGTATTGAACAGCCCGATCGCCGCCGAATAGCTGAACTGGTTGCTCACGATCCCGATCTTGTACACATAAGTCGAAATGACTTCCGACACCGGCAGGTTCAGCGAATTTTGCATCAGGAATATTTTCTCGAAGCCGGTACTGAGGACGCTGCCCATACTGAGAACGAACAAGATGATAATCGTCGGAATCAGCGCCGGGATCTCGATATTGCGGATCGTCTGCCAGCGGCTTGCCCCGTCGATCTTCGACGCATCGTACAGCTGCGGGTCGACCGTCGACAGCGCCGCCAGATAGATAATACTGTTCCAGCCGCAGTGCTGCCAGATTTCCGAGAGTACATAGACCGGCACGAACGTCGAGGTGGAGCCCAGCAGATTCACGTCTCCCAGCCCCATCGACTGCAGCAGATGGCCGATGACGCCGGAATTCGGCGAGAGCAGCACGTTCAGCAGGCCGACCATGACGACGATCGAGATGAAGTGCGGCAGATAGACGGTCGTTTGCAGCGCTTTTTTGGCCCGCTTCCAGCGCAGCTGATTGATCAGCAGCGCCAGAATGATCGGAGCCGGGAAACTGAGCACGACAGTCGACAAGCTGATGACAATCGTATTTTTCATCAGATCGGCGAATTGGTAGCTTTCAAAAAATTGGTTGAAGTAAAATAATCCCCGCCATTCGCCGCCCGTCAATCCTTTGGCAAAATTGTAGTCGCGGAACGCCAGCTGGATCCCGTACATCGGAATGTAATTGAAGATGAAGATAACGACGATTGCGGGAAAAATCATGATCCACAGCTGATAATCGCGTCTGAACGTATTGAGCACCGTCGGCTTTTTGCGTTTGTAGGCGCGCAGATTAACCGGATGCTCGTACGGATTTTTCGGAACCATCGAGAGTCACTTCCTTTCCCGGAGAACGGACGAGCGCTTAATTTTTGCTCATATAATCGTCATAGTATTTTTGAATGATTTCGATGTTTTGGTCGATGCCGGTCTTTTTGACACTGTCCACGTAGCCGTCCCACTGTTCCTCGACGCCGCCTTTGGTGATCCATTCCGCCCATTTGGACAAAGTCAGCGACAGCATGGACGTGTTGTTCAGCGTCATGGTATTGTTGTCTTCCACGCTGTATTTGATAAATATGCTCGGCAGCACGTCTTTTTCTTTGTCGATCCCGTCCAGCGCCGCTTTCAGCGGTTCCGTCTGTGCGCCGACCGACTGCATATCCGTGCCCAGTTCAAGCTTCAGCGAATCCGCGATATACATCGGACCGTTGTCCGCCCATGTCGTTGTCCATTTCCAGGTTCCCGGGTCCATGGCTTTGTCTCCCGGAGGCAGTACCGCGTAGGTTCCGTCGCCGTTGTCTTTGATATTGGTGCCCAGCGAACCGAACAGGACCTGCATGCTCACTTTCGGATCATACAGTTCGTTGATGAATTTCACGGCCGCTTCTTTGTTTTTGGAAGTCGACGCCAGCGAGACCATATTGACCCCGTAGTTGAGCGAATTGTAATCGTACGTCCAGGACAGGGGATCGCTCGAAGCCGCATTTTCCTTGAGCGGAGCCAGCGATTCGTACTGCGGCGCAAGCGTGTTGCCGACGCGGTCGGTCACTTCCCAGCCCCAGGTGAAGCCGACGGCCGCCGTGTCTCCGCTGCCGCGCGCCACGGATTGGTACTTCGTATAATCCTGCGTGAACACTTCCGTATTGATCAGGCCGGCCGCGTAGCATTTGTGCAGGAACGCCACCAGATCTTTGTAACGTTCATCGGTGAAAAAGTTCTTGACCTGTCCGTCTTCCACGAAATAGCCTTGTCCCGCGTTATCCGTAAGCGTGATCCCCTGACTGCCCAGCAGCACCGTCGGCATGAACGGACCGAAGCCGCCTGTTCCGCTCGGCGCAAAGTCCATCGGAATCTCGTCGTTCGCATCTCCGTTGCCGTTGGCGTCTTTTTCCTTGAATGCGACCAGAACCTCGTACAGCTCATCCCAGTTCGTCGGCGCTTTCAGACCCAGATTGTCCAGCCACTGCTTATTGATAAATTGACGCGTGGTCGTCTCCGGCCAGAAGCGCTGGTATTTCGGCAGCCCGTAGATTTTGCCGTCTAGTTGGGTAGAGATGGCTTTTGTTTCCGGTTTCTCCCCGAACATGGTTTGGACATTGGGGGCACCGGATTCGATCAGCGGCGTCAGGTCTTCGAACAGCCCCGGGAACTGCGCGTAATCGGCATCCGTAATAGCGTTGGGACCGATGATCAGATCGGGAATATCGCCGCCTGCGAGCAGAGCGCCTTTTTTCTGGCCCCAGTCCGCGCTGACTTCCTGCCATTCGATCTCGACGCCCGCCCGTTCTTCCGCTTCCTGCAGCCATTTCATTTTGGAAAACTCCTGGGTCAGCGGGTGCTTCGTCATGATTGCGGTCAGTTTGACTTTGCCGTCCGGCGTCGTCTGCGCGCTTTCGCCGCTCCCTTCTTCCGAACCGCCGCAGCCCGAGAGCAGCCCCGCCCCAAGCGTCAGAATCGCCAGAATCGCCAATCTTTTTCCCATGATCCGATCCCCTCCGTTTTTCGATGCCCTATTTTGAATCCGCTTACAAAGTCATTTGTCGACTCTAGATTAATCGGATCTCAGGTCTCGGCAAATAGTTTAAAGTTCGAATAAGTGTCAAAAGGTTAGCTTGTAAGGGGCGGTCTCTGGCGGGAGGGGAGGTTTTGTGTTAGCGTTATTTTAGACCTTTTTTTGTAAAAAAACTTTCACCGGATAAAGGGGGCCGCTTTGATGATTGCGTACGAGCTGTCCGTCGATTCTCCCGTCGAGCTGGCGATTACCGGCAAATTCGTCGCACCCGACGCCAACTGGATTCACCTCAGCCGCACGCTGACGGATTACGAACTGATGGTCGTCACGGAAGGCGTCTTGTATCTGGCCGACGGAAGCCAGCGTTTCACCGTGTCGAAAGGCGAATATTTGCTGCTGCCGCCTTCGACCGAGCAGTACGGGTACCGGGTATCGGAATGCAGTTTTTACTGGCTGCATTTTTCCGCCAAAGCGCAGGATGTCGTCACCGTAAATGCGGATCAGGGACTGCCGGACAAGCAGGAACAGAAAATTGTGCTGCCGCGCTACGGCAAACTGAAAAGCCTCGAGAAAATGATTGTCATGATGAAGCAGCTCCAGGATTCCGTCCGCAGTTACGATACGTCCCCGCTCAACGATTACATGTCGACCGTCATTTTATGCGAGCTGTACAACCAGATCGTGCACGCGGAATCTTTTTCCGTCAAAAAGACCCGGCAGGAGCAGCTTTACCACGACATCGTCGACTATATCAAATGGAGCCGCGGCCAGCCCGTCAAAGTCTCCCAAATTGCGGAAGTGTTCGGTTACAACGAAAAATATATTTCGCATCTGTTCTCTTCGATCTCGGGTATATCGCTCAAGCAGTATATTCTGCAGCAAAAAATGGAGCTGGCCAAATACCTGCTGACCGACACGAACCAGAATATCAGCGAAGTTTCCGTCAAGCTCGGCTACAGCGATTCCCACAATTTCATGAAAGCGTTTAAAAAGATAGTCGGACTGACGCCAAGCGATTTCCGGAACGCTTACGCGAAACGGCTGCTTTTTTACGAATAATGCCCGGTCCGGTCCGATAACGGACACAAATCGGCCTTTTCCTCGCAAAACCTTGTCCAACCCGGCAAGCGACAAGAACTTCTCAAGTTCTGCCGCGTATACACAAGACAGCGTTTCGCGGAAAGGGGCTGATCTTTATCCTGTTCCTGCTTTTTCTTGTTCTTGTAGCTGTCGGAGCGGTGAACGTATTGGCACCGCAGTGGATCTGGCGCAGGCGGTACGGACAGACCGGAAGCGACCACAACCGGCCGACTCCCGCTCCGATCACGTGGAGCCGCCTTGCCGGCATGGCGGCGCTGCTGGCCGCCCTTCTGCTTCTTGTCAACGGCTTGTAAGCGCGAAGGAGCGGCCCAAGCGGCGATCTACCGTATGTATCTTGGCCGAATGCCAGGCGGTAGGTAGGCGGAAATTAGGCAGACATATCAAAAAACGGATTCCCCGGGGGAATCCGTTTTTGAGTACGCCTGGGTTCTGGGACGCGATTTGGGGTCACGATCAACGCATAGCATCGTCCGATACGGCAGATAAACCGGTCCGCTGCTTTCTTTATTTGACCGCCACGGCAAATAGACGCTCCGCCCCTTCTCCCGGTGCCGTCCATTCGAAATCGGCGTAGAAATCGGCGCGCGAGAATCCGGCGCGCAGCAGCGCCTGCTTCAGCCACTCCGCTTCGTAAGCCCGTTCCACATGCACTTCGTCGAACCGGTCGTACACATCCGAACTTCCCCCGCCGGAACGGCGAACGAAAATACGCAGATGATGCTCGATTTCGGTCCGTTCTTCATCCAGTCCGCAGGTCCAAATGTACGAGAGGCCTTTTTCGTCGAAAACGAACGGCTGCTCTTCTTCGTAGCGCCGCAGGGTGTCGGGATGGTGGACATCGAACAGGAACGTACCCCCGGGCTTCAAGCCGGCCGCCGTCGCCCGGAACGTTTTCTCGATTTCTTCCGGTTCGGTCAGATAGTTCAGGCAGTCGCAGAAAGACACGACCGAATCGACCGGCTCCGGCGCCTGCCACCCGGTCATGTCCTGCCGTACGAAGCGCAGGCTTCCGCTGCGCAGCAGCCCCTGCAGCGAGGGCTGCTCGTCCGCTTTGCTGCGGGCGACGGCCAGCATATCTTCCGACAGATCGATCCCGGTCACGCGATAACCTTCTTCGGCCAGCATGGCGGTCAAAGTACCGGTGCCGCAGCCCAGCTCGACCACATCGGCCGGTTTCCCGTGCTTTTCCCAGGCTTCGAGCGCGAACCTTTTCCACTTGGCGTAAGGCATATCCTGCATCAGCTCGTCGTAGACATAAGCGAATTTCCCGTAAGACATCTCAGTGCCCCTCTCCTTCTTCTTTTTCCCGCAAAAAAACGGCTCTTTTCCGTACCCGGAAAAGAGCCGTCCTTTGCCTAACCCGTTTCCGCCCGCGCGGATCTTACTGCTCGGAGCCGGAAGTGTCTTCGCCGGTCTGCTTGAGACGCGTCCAATTGTCTTCCTGCTCGATCAATCCCTGCTTCATCAGGCGGCCAAGCGCGCGCTTGAACGCCGACTTGCTGATCCCGAAGCGCAGCTTGATGATATCTGGAGCCGTGCTGTCGGAGTAAGGCATTGCGCCGCCTTCACGGGCACGCATAAATGACAGAATCCGTTCGGCATCTTCGTCCATTCCGATTTCTTTGGGCTGTGCCATCGACAGATTCACGCGACCGTCTTCTTCGCGTACGCGTGCGACCCGGACATCGATCACTTCGCCCAGACGCAGCGGCCGCGGCCGTTCCGTCGAGTGAATCAGACCGAGTGCGCCGAATCCCAATACGCCGCCTTCAACAACCACGAAAGTGCCCATCTGGAGAGGACGGTATACCGTCGCTTTCATCCACTGGTTTTTCCACGATTCGGGCGCCTGGAAACAAAGCGGAGCCAATTCTTCTTCGCCCGAAGCGCGGGCAAGAAGACGTCCTTGTTTGTCGCGGTCCATTCGTACGAAGACCCGGTCGCCGATTTCCGGCTGCAGTTCCGGAAGTTCCGGCAGTTCGCGCTTGGGCAGCAGCAGTTGGCGGCCGAGACCCATTTCGAGGAAGCAGCCGAGACGCGGATGAATATCGGCTACTTCCAGTGCGCCGATCTCGCCGAACGTCAGCAGCGGCTTTTTCATCGTTGCGATCAGCCGGTCTTCGGAATCGTGGTGAATAAACACTTCGGTTTCCTGACCGTTGCGGAATTTCATATTGCCGGTACGCTCCGTATAAGGAAGCAGCACCTCATCCATGCCGTTTGTCATAAAAAATCCGTGCGGCGAAACTTCACGGGCCACCTTCAGCGTGACGATCGTCCCCGCTTCGAGACTCATACCGTTTCCACCACTTTCGCATCCGACCAGACGCGTTCAATATTGTAATATTCCCGTTCGTCGCGATGGAAAATGTGTACCACGACATCGCCCAGATCCATCAATACCCACCGCGCCGAGTCCATGCCTTCGATCCCGCGGATCGTCGCGCCGGCATCCAGGACGCGCTTGCGGACTTCCGAAGCGATCGCTTGTACCTGCGTATCGGAATTGCCGTGACAAACGATGAAATAATCGGCGACCATGGAGATGCCGGTCAAGTCCAAACCTACGACATTCATCGCCTTTTTGTCTACAGCGGCCTCCGTCGCGAGATGGAGCAGTTCTTTTGGTTTTACACTCATTCGTTATCCTCCCTTGTTTTCGGATACCGGCTTCGTCTGACTTGCCCGCTCACGCTCTGCAAGCTGGCGAATCAGATCGTTGCGTGCCAGTACCGTTGTCGGAAATATCTGTTGTCCCCGTTCGACCAATACGCGAAGCGTAGAGTCGAATCCGGCGATCAATCCTTCTTCCAGACTGAGCCGGGCTTTGCCCCGAATAAGTTCGACTCCGGGGAATTCGCGGCCGGGCTCGATATAATCGGCCAGACAGACCACTTTGTCAAGCAGGGTCATGCCTTCGCGGCCGGATGTGTGATAGCGGATCGCATCGACGACTTCACGATCTTCGATCCCGTATTCGTATTCCGCCACGTAGGCGCCCACTTCGGAGTGCCACAGCGGAGCATCGTAATTCAGCAGTTCGGCATTCAGTCCATTCTCGGCAATCACCGCGGCCTGCCGCTGAACGGGCCAATACTTGGCCACGTCGTGAATAATCGCCGCAAGTTCCGCCCGCGCGGGATCGGCACCGTAAAGTTCGGCCAATTCAACCGCCGATGCCATGACCCCAAGCGTATGCTGCCATCTGCGGGCCGGCATCTGCGACGATACCCGCTCAATCAGTTGTTCGCGCGTATGCCGCATGCGGACCGCTCCTTTGCAAATAATCGTACACCTTTTCCGGTACCAGATAACGGGCCGAACGGCCTTTTTTCAGCCGCTCGCGAATCTCCGTAGACGAGATTTCGAGCTGAGGCATATCGAAATAATCGATTTGGCTTGCGACCGAAGGGGGCAGTACATCGGAATTCAACTCGTAACCGGCACGGCCGACCGCGGCAAACCGCGTCAGTTCGACCAGCTTCTCGATCCGTTCCCACTTGGGCAAATAGTTGACCATATCCGTCCCGATGATGAAATGAAAACGGGCTTCCGGATATTTCTCCGCCAGTTCGCCCATCGTATCGGCCGTGTACGAAACGCCACCGCGCGTAAGCTCGATATCGAGGGTCCGAAACGCCGGTTGGGCGCCGATCGCAAGTTCCACCATACGCATCCGTTCCTCGCCGGAGAATCCGGCTTCGGCTTTGTGCGGGGGAATATGCGACGGCATAAACCACACTTCGTCCAGACCCAGCTCTTCACGCACCGTTTCCGCGGCGACCAGATGCCCGATATGGATCGGATCGAACGTTCCGCCCATGATTCCGATCTTCATACGCATTCACTCCTCCGCGTTACGGCAGTTCGATTTGCTTGTGTTCTTTCGACGGCTTGTACAAAATGATCGTACGGCCGATAACCTGTACCAGTTCCGCTTCCGCGGCCTGGGCCAGTTCCGGTCCGAGCTGTTTGGGTTCTTCGTCGCAGTTGTTCAGTACCGCCACTTTGAGCAGTTCGCGAAGTTCGATCGCTTCGTTGATATGACGAACCAGCTGTTCGTTGAGGCCGCCTTTTCCGATTTGGAAAATCGGGTTCAGATGGTGGGCCTGCGAGCGTAAATAACGTTTTTGTTTGCCTGTCAGCATAGGTTTGATAGACTCCTCTTTTTGGAAAATGCCGTTGACGGGAATGTTTCCCGCCGACGGGCAGGTGTACTTAATATTCTTTTACCCATTTCGGGCTAGACGTTCATGCTTGCCAGTACGGCCCTGCGCATGACGCCGACCGGAGCCTGAACGCCTGTCCAATATTCAAATGCATAAGCGCCCTGATAAACGAACATGCCCAGGCCTCCGTGTGTCCGGCAGCCCTGCTGCCGCGCCGAACGCAGCAGCCGCGTCTCCAGCGGGTTATAGATCAGGTCGCTGACGATCTCGCTGCCGCGAAGCAGCGCAGGATCGAGCGGCAGCCCTTCGAGATGCGGATGCATGCCGACCGAAGTCGTGTTAATCACGATATCGGCGGTCTTCAGCGCTTCGGCCGCGCGCTCCGAAGGCAGGGCCGCGATATCGGCGAGATCGCTCCACTCGCGCGCGAGTTTCTCCGCTCTTTCCGGCGTACGGTTCAGCAGCAGGATCCGGTCCGGCGCTTCGGCCGCCAGCGCGTAGATGATTCCGCGCGCCGCGCCTCCCGCTCCAAGGACAACGATGCGGCGGCCTTCAAGTTCGGCCGCCGCTTCTTCCTTCAGGGAACGGACATAGCCGATTCCGTCGGTATTGCGGCCGATCAGCCGGCCTCCTTCGTTCACGATCGTATTGACCGCCCCGATTCGCCGGGCATCTTCGCCCAGCTCGTCGAGCAGCTCCATGACGGATTCCTTGTGCGGAATCGTCACGTTGATCCCCCGGTATTCTTCTTCGCGCACCGTACGGATCATGGCTTCGAGCCGGTCCGGCTGGATATGCAGCGCCGAGTAGCTGCCCGGAATCGAGCATTCGCGCAGCGCAGCCGTATGCATGACCGGCGACTTGGAATGCGCAATCGGATCGCCGATGACTCCGAGCTTGAGCGGATGCTTATTGATTGGATTCAACGGATTTCCCCTCCCGAATACGGTGCGGGCTAGTACCTTGTCAACACCAAAGGTAAGGTTACGCTTCCCTGAGATTTCGTACCTGAAGCATGTACGAAGTCTCCGACGGAATTGTTGTTTCAGGAAAACGTAAACCTCGGATTAAGAGTTGACAGGGTGCTAGACCAGCGATTCGCGCATAATGACCTTAACGCCTTTCGGTGCATGGATCGCAACCTTGGCCCCGCTCTCGCCGTTCGCTTTGATCCAGCCAAGACCGGAGACGAACAAATCCTGGGCGCCGCCTTTGGGCACGCGGAATTCATGGCGGGTCCAGGCCGGCAGATCGGGCAGACTTTCGCGCGAAGGCGGCGTCAGCATTTCCCCGGCGTGCTCGGCGTACAATTCGTCGGCACGGCCCAGTTTGGTCCGGTGCAGATTCAAAGCTCCGCTTGTGTAGAAAGTAAACGATTGACGTTGGCCTTCGACAAAGTCGAACCGCGCCAGTCCTCCGATAAAGATCGTCTGTCCTTCGTTCAACTGATAGACAGCCGGTTTAAGCGGCTTTTCCGGCATGACCTTGACCAGATCTCCGGGCGTAACCAGTTCCGTATAACGGGAAGGATAGACAATCCCCGGCGTATCGACGATATAATGTCCGTCGTCCAGCGGAATGTTGACCATATCCAGCGTGGTTCCCGGATAACGGGAAGTCGTCAGTTCTTCTTCGAGATCGCTGTAATCGCTGATCAGGCGGTTGATCAACGTAGACTTGCCAACGTTGGTCGCACCTACCACATAGACGTCTCGATCGCCTCGGCGGTCCGCCACTTCCTGAAGAAGACGGTCGAAGCCGAGATTTTTCTTGGCGCTGCATAATACGATTTCTTCCGTTTTCAATCCGGCTTCTTTCGCCTGCTTCTGTACCCAGTTGCGGATTTTGTTCCAATTGGTCACCTTCGGCAGCAGATCGATTTTGTTGACCGCGAGAATAACCGGATTGCTGCCTACAAAGCGCTGCAGTCCGGTAATGACGCTGCCCTGGAAATCGAACAGGTCCACAATGTGGATCACGAGAGCTTTACGGTCGCCGATTTGGCTGAGCATCCGCAGAAATTCATCCTGATTTACGGCGACCGAAGCAACCTCGTTGTAATTTTTGATACGGAAACAGCGGCGGCAGATTTGCCCGCCTTCTTCCTTGAGCTGCGGAATATAGCCGGGTCCTGCCGGATCTTCCGTTTGAAGCGGAGCTCCGCATCCGCTGCAGCGGATGACGGCGGAGCCTTCGAGTCTTTCCGTCATTTCTTCTTTTCCTCCTTGAGCCATTTGCCCATTCTGCGCAGACGTGCGATCGCAACGCGCTCAATCCTGCGATTGAACCGGGTCCGCCAGCCTTCGTCGCCGATCGCGATCGGCAGAACCAATACCGTGTACAGACCCAGACGGTTGCCTCCGAGCACATCGGTAAGCAGTTGGTCGCCGACGACAATCGTCTGCTTCTCGCTGAGTTTCATCAGCTGCATCGCTTTGCGGAAAGGCGCATGGGAAGGCTTGCGTGCCCCATGCACAAATTGGATATCCAGCGGCGTCGCGAAAACGGACACGCGGTTCATATTATTGTTGGATACAATCACAAGCTGAAACCCGAGTTCTTTGACTTTCGCAAACCATGCGATCAGTTCCGGCGTGGCATTCGGGGCTTTCGCACCGACCAGCGTATTGTCCAGGTCCGTGACGATCCCCCGGTAACCGCGCTTATACAAATCTTCCAAATCGATATCGAATACCGTGTCGACCTGAAGTTTCGGCAGCAGTGTTTCAAACAAAATCGTGTCACCCCATTAAGACCCTATCCCGAAACGGCGTGCGCCGTTTCGGGATAGTCTCCTTAGTCTTTAAGTTCAAACTATATCACAGCCGACGCTTCGCGTCAGCTATTGGATTCCGGCACGGCCGGCGAAGCCGGATAGTACCCTTTCCAATTTTTGCGCAGTTCGGAAGCCAGATGCTGCATTTCGAGCCATTCCTTATCCGTGATGCGTTCCGGGCTGTAGCGGGCTTTCTCGAAAAGGGCCAGAATCGGCGCAATCGCAGCTTCCGATCCGGCGACTTTCTTGTCCCAACGGGAGACCGATTCGCGCAGCGTCTCGTGCTCTTCCCGCTTCAGGCCTTTGCGCTTCAGGAAACGCAGGAAACGTTCCGTCTCCAATACGATTTTCTGGTCCGCCGTCAGCGGTCCGCCCATTCGCAGTCCCATCAGGAAGAAGTAGACCGAGCGGCGGCGCAGCCAGAGCAGATACGCTCCCCAGGCCGCAACGACAACCGCTGCCGCCGCTACGATGATCGGGACGAGATTGGAATCGGAATCCGTAGGCGCCGCCGCTTCGTTCGGTGCGGTTTCCTCTTCTTCCTCTTCCGGCTGTTCGGCCGGCTGCTGCTTCACTTCGGAATCGTCGGGTGCCAACGACTCTTCAAGCAGCGGCACGGTAAAGCCGCGCGTCGCTTCGACAGGTACCCAGCCGTAATCGCCGAAATACACTTCCGCCCAGGAATGGGCATTGGCATTGGTGACTTCGTACTGCGAGCTGTTTTCGCTGAAACGGTCCGGCACATCGCCCGAAGGCGTACCCGGCGCGTAGCCTTTGACCCAGCGTGCGGGTATGCCCTGCGAACGCGCCATCATGACCATGGCGGTCGAGAAGTAATCGCAGTACCCTTCCTTGATATCGAACAGGAAACTTTCGACGAAGTCGTCGCTCTGCCGGCGCGACAGCGTCGGATTGTTCGTATAGAGATAATTCTGCTGCAAATGCTGCTGCAGCAGATAAACTTTCTCGTACGGCGTTTGTCCCGAAGCCGTCACTTCGGCGGCCAGGTCCGTCACGCGCTGCGGAAATCCGCGCGGAATCTGGACATAGCGCGGATCCACGCCTTCCGGATACAGCTTGTCGTACGCTGCCGCCTGCAGGGCGTCTACCGGTACGACCGGAACCTTCGACGTGATCGTGTACGTCTTCGGATAGATTCTCGCGCCGCGGCCCGCACGCTCCTGCCAATGCAGTTCGCCCTGTTCCGGCTTCCACTGCATACGGCTCTCGCCGTTCTCGACATCGAGACTTTCGACCTTGTTGATCGCATAGGCTCCGAACAAGACGGGATACGTCGAATCGCTCTGCATCGTAACTTTCTGGCGTACCGTTTTGGTCGGCGTCAGCGGAGCCGCTTCGGTCTCCAGCTCCTGCTCGCGCGATACTTCTTCAAGCGAACCCCAGCCGCTGTCGGCATCCCAGCCGCTGCCCGTATAGGTCATCCGGGTCTCGCCGCGCCAATAGCTGCGCTCCGTCGATTCGATGGTCATGACGGGCGTATAGTCGAAATTGAAGCCGCCTCCGAGCTGGCCGTCTTCCCGGCTGTATCCGGAAGCGGACGCTTGTCCCTGCAGCAGCCCGTTGGCATTGAACGCCACATTCGACGTCCCCTGCATCTGCCTCCAGGCCGTATACGGGTCGGTCAGGATCGGCTGTACAAACGGCATATTGACACCCGCCAGAATGACAAGCGAAAAAACGACCGCCGTATTGATCAGCAGTTTGAACGGATTGCGCCGAATCGCTTTCCATCCTCTCGGGAAACGGGTCTGAAACCGGCGGAAATGGTCGCATACCAGCCAGCCCATTGTCGCGAAGACGATCCAGGCGACCTGCTTCCACAGCGATACGACGGTAAAAGAGTCCAGCGCGGCCATGGGCACGATATTCAGAAAAGCGAAAATCAAAATGCGGCGCTGGCTGTTAACCGCACGGATACACAATTCGAACAGCAGCCAGCCGATCAGCGCAAACCAGACATAAGGGAACATCGCCTGGGAAAACTGTTCCGCTCTCGAGGCAAGCGTTCCGGACGGCTGAAAAATGCCGTAACTTTTGAGCGTCGCATACATCGCAACCACAAAGCCGGCAGCCTTCAGCCCCAGGCGAAACCAGGAAATGTCCGGCAGCAGCACATGGATAACGGCTACCGTGGCCAGAACGGCCAGCACAAGCGCGTTCGTCTCATCGAACCAAACGGTTCGCGTATAATTCAGCCATTGAATGGCGAAGATCATCAGCCAGACGGCCGCAACCGCCGTATACCACGACGATTTGAATGATTCGGCCCATTTTTTCATCGGGTTCCTCCTCCCAGCACGGCAGGCAGCTCATCCAGGCTGCCCGTCCGGTAAGCGGCTATTCCTTTGGCCCGCAGCGAAGAGATCCACTGCCGGGAAGCGGCAGTGCCCTCCCCTTCCGAAACCGGGGATTCCGCGATCTGAACATGGCAAAAACCCATCTGGTGCGTCTGGGCAAAACGGATCAAATCCAGGACCGGACTGTCCGCCAGAGGCGTAACGAGCACAAGTACCGCTCCTTTGGGCAGCCGGGCAAGCGCGGACTCGAGTCCGGCCAACAGCGAACCGCTGCCTTTCGGATCCAGATCCACCAGGTGATCCATCATCGGGTGGATTCGGGAACGTCCCTGCAGCGGATTGAAGACATTCACTTCGCGGCCGATCGAACACAATCCGATCGGAATCGATTCGCGGCTTCCGTATTCCAGCATGGAAGCCGCGGCCGAGACCGCGGTTTCGAACTGCCTGGACGAACGATAATGGTCTTCGAAAGCGTCGAGGACGATCATCGTTTTGGGAATCGATTCGTATTCGAATTCTTTGGATTTCCATTCTCCCGTCCGGGCTGTCGCATTCCAGTGAATACGCGAAATCCGGTCGCCGTATATATAGTCCCGGACCCCGCCCACCTGATTGGTCTCCCGGCCGGATACATTGCCCACCGACTGGGGACCGAGCAGCCGATTGCGCCGGTCAAGCAGCTGCCATTTCGCAATATCGGCCGTACGGGGCAGAACCCGAAACTCTCCGCGTGCGGAGAACGTCCCCCGGTGCTCGATCAGGCCGAAGATATCTTCGGTTACGCATTCCGTATCGGAAAAAGCATACCGTCCGCGTTCGAGCGGCGGCGTCTGGAACAGCAGCTCGCCGCTTCCGTTCATGCTCGGAACAAGGCTTTCCTCGAACGACCAGGTTTCGCCGCTGTGGCGCTTGAGCGTCTCGCGCACGATTACATAGGGCAGGGGCAGAAATCCGGGGATTTCCAGACGAAGCCGGACCCGGATCTGATCGCCGGCATGCAGCACGCCCCCCCATTCGCCGAGTTCGCCCGAAAAACTCCGTTCCCCGCGGGTCCGGCCAATTCCGTTCAGGCCGCCGAACAGCAGATAAAGACCGAAGAGCGTAACCATGGCAAACAGCATGACCGAAGTCTTGCCCCCCTGAAACAGCAGATAAAACAGGCAGCAGAGCCACACCGACAGCAGCATCGACATTTTGGCGGGTGACAGTTTCGGTTTGAAAAGGCTCCAGATTTCCCGCATGGGTTAGCGTCCCATCGATACCGGCACGCTGCTGGCGGCCAGCAGATTGCGAATCAGCGATTCGGCATTCAGGCTGTCCAACCGGGCTTCCGGACGGATCAGGATACGGTGCGGCAGCACATAGGGCGCCAGTTCCTTGATATCGTCGGGCAGGACGAAATCGCGTTCATTGATAAAAGCGTACGCTTTGGCCGCCAGCGCAAACGAGATCGAAGCGCGGGGGCTTGCGCCCAGCAGAACCGAAGGATGTTCGCGTGTAGCCCGGACAATGCCCAACATATATGAAGTGACGGCGTCGTTCATATGGACTTCCCGTACCTCGCGCTGGATGCCCGCGATCGTCGCCATATCGGTCACGGCATGCAGTTGATCGGCGGGTTGGCCGACACGGTTGGCGCTGATCAGGTTTTTCTCCGTCTCGAGATCCGGATAGCCCATATGCAGTTTCATCATGAAACGGTCGAGCTGCGCTTCGGGCAGCACATAGGTCCCTTCAAAGTCGATCGGATTCTGCGTCGCGCAGAGCATAAACGGATGCGGCAGCGGATGGGTCTCCCCGTCCACCGTTACGCTGCGTTCCTCCATCGCTTCCAGCAGTGCGGATTGGGTCTTGGTTGTCGCCCGGTTGATTTCGTCGGCGAGCAAAATGTGGGACATAATCGGGCCCGGCCGGAACTGGAACCGTTCTTCGCGGGGGTGATAGATCGATACGCCGGTAATATCGGTCGGCAGCAGATCGGGGTTGCACTGCACCCGGCGGTAGACGCCTTCCATCGAACGGGCCAGCGCTTTGATCATCTGCGTTTTCCCGGTGCCGGGCACGTCTTCGATCAGCACGTGGCCTCCGGCAAGCAGCGAAGTCATCAACAATTTTATCTCAAAGGTTTTCCCCAATATGCACGACTCGAGATTCGATCTTACGGCGGTAACGATCTGCATGGATTCGGAACTTACGGACATATGGACAACCTCCTAAGTCATTCTCCTACGTGGCAAGCGATGTACAAATCGGCCCTGCGGCCGAGTGGAAAAGCGGTTCGTTCAGACGAGATATAAAAAGACGGCATTTGTTCAAGAAACAAGCGGCCGCCGAAAACGTTGTGCCCATATATTGTACACGATCGAAGCTGCGAACGCACACCTATCCCCCGAAAAGGATACGGTCTTGCCGTGACAATTCCCGCTCAAGCCTGCATACTGGTAAAAGAGCGGACGCGGATTTGCCGCGTTCTTATTTTGGGATGGGAGAGTGCAAGCATGAATAACGAAACACTGGCTTTATTTAAAGAACTGACCGAGTTCCCGGCGGCTCCGGGATTCGAACGCGATCTGCGCGCAAGGGTCAAGGAAATGCTGTCCGCGTATACGCAGGAGTTCGTCCAGGATCGCCTCGGAAGTCTGTTCGGCGTCATGCGCGGCCAGGAAGACGGACCGAAAGTCATGGTGGCCGGCCACTTCGACGAAGTCGGTTTTCTCGTCAACGGCATTACCGAAACGGGCCTCGTACGCTTTCAGCCGCTCGGCGGCTGGTGGAGTCAAGTCGTGCTGGGACAGCGCCTGCAGATCGTGACCGAAAACGGTCCCGTTATCGGAGTCGTGGGATCGACCCCGAAGCATCTGCTGGGCGAGGCGGAAGCCAACCGTCCGGCGGACCTGAAGTCCATGTATATCGATCTGGGTGCCGACAACCGTGCGGAAGCGGAAAGTTTCGGCATCCGGATCGGCCAGCAGGTGCTGCCGATCTGCGACTTCACCCCTCTTTCCAATCCCAAGAAAATCATGGCCAAAGCCTGGGATAACCGTTACGGGGTGGGCCTGGCTGTCGAACTGCTGAAAGAGCTGCAGGGAGAAAAGCTGCCCAACACGGTCTACAGCGGCGCCACGGTACAAGAAGAAGTCGGTCTTCGCGGAGCAAGAACGGCGGCCAATCTGATCCAGCCTGACATTTTTTTCGCGCTCGACTGCAGTGCCGCCAACGACATGACGGGCGACCGCAATCTGTTCGGGCATCTCGGCCAGGGAGCGCTGCTGCGCATCTTCGACCCGACAATGATTACGCACCGCGGCCTGCTGGAATATGTGCAGGACACGGCGTCCACGCACCGTATTCCCGTTCAACCGTTTATTTCGCCGGGCGGAACGGATGCCGGACAGGTCCATTTGAGCGGGATCGGCGTGCCGTCGACCGTCATCGGCATCTGCGGACGGTATATCCATACCTCCTCTTCGATCATCCATACCGACGATTACGCGGCAGCCAAAGAGCTGCTGGTTCGCCTAGTCAAAGGCCTCGACCGCAGCACATTAAACACGATTGTCCGACGGGCCTGATTCAAAAAGCGGATTTATGCAAAAAAATAATGATTTCGCCCAAATTCGTTGTCAAAAACCATTAGAAAAAGACATGCCCCGTCCGATATAAGTCTTAAGGGGTGGTTTTAGTGGCAACTAAGGGACAAACGTTTTGCAAGTACAGCTATGAAACGAAGCTTAGAGCCGTCCAAATGCGTATGGACGGAATGACGAAAAAGCAAGTGGCGAAAGAGCTGGGCATCTATGATCTAAACCGTTTGAAAATTTGGATGCGCAAATATAAGGCTGAAGGCGAACTAGGTCTAATTGACCATAGAGGTAGACGCGAAGATGCGTTTATGGAGCCGGATTTCGCCGAAAACGAGTTGAGTGTCCAAAGCGTTGGATAAGTTTCCCTACCGATTCTCATTGCTTTATGCACAAAAAGCGGCAGACCCGAATTCAAGCCGAAAGGCAAACGGGGCGCCGCTTTTTGGCGTTCTCCTGCCCGTTTGACCGGACAAAATCATTGACGAACCTTCGGCAATCCGGGAAGATGTAGGGGAAAAGTTTGAGCGATGTGTATACATATAAACCGTATTCCCTGTGCCGGGAATACGGTTCGCGCATGAATGGAGGCCGTCCAGGTGCCCGATTCTTTTTTCTCGTCGTCCGTTTCCGGACCGTTTGCCTTGTTCTCGCCCGCCCATCTGGCTTCGCTTGGGCTGTTTTTGACCGCGGCGGTTCTGCTGTTCGCTTTTCGGCGCTCGATAAGGACTTCGCCGAGACTTGCGTTTGCCCTGCGTCTGATCTTGTTGGCCGCTCTGACGGTCTCCGAAGCTTCGCTCCATATCTGGTACGTGACGCAGCAGATTTGGAACGCACGCTTTACGCTGCCGCTCGAGCTGTGCAGTCTGATGCTTCTGGCCGCGATTTTGATGCTGATTACCCGCAGCCGTTTTCTCGCAGGGCTTGTTTTTTTCGCGGGCATCGGGGGTGCCCTGCAGGCGCTGATTACCCCCAATCTGGCTTTTGATTACCCGCATTTCCGCTTCATCCAATTCTTCGTTGCCCATGCCGCCATCATCTTGTCCGCGCTTTATATGGTCTGGATCGAACGGTTCCGGCCGACTTGGCGTACCCTCCTGACGGTCATGCTGTCGTTGAACGCAATCGCGCTGGCGGTTTATCTGCTCGACCGGCTGCTGGATGCCAACTACATGTTTTTGCGCGGCAAGCCGGATTCGCCTTCGGTGTTGGACATGCTCGGCGAGTATCCGCTGTATATTCTGGCCGAAGAACTGCTGGCGCTGCTGACATTCACGACGCTGTATATCGTGTTCTTCGTGATTCCCGATGCGCTGCGCCGCGGACGCGGTTAGCCTTGGCGCACCCTTTCTTCTCGCGGCGGTGCCACCCCATAACGGATGTCAGAGCAGGGATTCCGCACCGTCGACATACATTTCGGTACCGCTGACATGCGAGGATTCGTCCGATGCCAAGAAGAGAACCAGTTTGGCGACTTCTTCCGGCTTGCCGGGTTTGCCTTTGAGCGGGTGGCTGCCTTCCGGATATTCCACGGGAATCGCAATTTCTTCCAGGTCGTCGCTCGGGAACGTATTTTTGTCGATATTGGTGTCGATGGCTCCCGGGCAAATGGCGTTGACCCGAATCTTGTAACGTCCCAGTTCCAGAGCCGCCATCTTGGCAAAAGCGACCTGCCCGGCTTTGGAAGACGAATAGGCGGCAAAGCCCGTACCCGAGAAAATCCGGTTTCCGTTGACGGAACTTGTGATAATGACGCTTCCCCCTTCTTTTTTCAAATAAGGGATCGCATATTTGACCGTGGCAAAAGTGCCGCGGAGATTGGTTTCAAGCGTTTTGTTCCAGTCTTCGATCTCCATCGTCTCGATCGGCGCCGCCGCTCCGTTAATGCCCGCATTGGCAAAAACGACGTCGATACGATCCCAGGTTTCCCCCACTTTTGCGACTGCTTCTTTTACCGACTCGGGATCCGATACGTCGCATTCCACGACCAGCGCCTCGCCGCCGCCCGCTTCGATTTCCTGTTTCGTCTGCTGCGCCGTATCCGCCGTCAGTTCCAGAACCGCTACCTTGGCTCCTTCCTGTGCAAACCGAATCGCGCTGGCTTTTCCGATTCCCGAACCTGCTCCCGTTACCACGGCTACTTTACCTGCCAAGGCTCCTGTTGTCATGATCTATTTCCTCCCTGTCGCTGTGAATGATGACGCGTGGATTTGTTTGTGTCATTTATTGGGTAACCTTTCCTCTTTTCCGTGAAACCGCTTTGAAAAGCCCAGACCGAAAATGTTTTCAAAATTTTACGGTTTCGGTTGAATCTTCGCTGATGATATGATAAATTGGGTATATCCTGAGAGTGAGTCTCATTCTCCAGAGAGTGAATCTCATTATCTCGACAATGAAAATCATCCTCACCATTTCCGAACATTTCGTTCGATTTCAGTCCCGAATATTCATATTTTTCTTAAAACGCGGGTTGCGAACCCGCTTATTTGTGTTATATTGGATTTATAAGTTTTGTTGCCATGACGGTCAGTCCGCAGCAAAAATCCAATGCACACGGAGGTTTTTAATATGTCTGATATCCAATGCCAAGTTTCGGATTGCACCAACTGGGAAGCCAACAGCTGCACGGCCGACAAGATCGAAGTGATCTTCGCTCCCGACCATACGGCGGAATGCACGACTTTCGAAGAAAAACAGGAAGCTTGATTCAAACCTCGTTTTGAAGCCGGGCGGCTATGAAAATCGGATACACCAAAAAGCGGTTCCCTTTGACGGGAACCGCTTTTTTGATGTTCATTTTCCCGAGAACGGCAGAGCTTGACGGAAACTCCGCCGATTCCTATTCGCCTGCCGACGCAAGACGGTACACGGCGGATTGGTACGGCAGCAGATGCAGCTTGTACTCTCCTTGCACCAGCCGGAACGGTGCGCCGGCCCCCGAAGTTCCGGCATGCGCCGGCGCACTGCCGAGCAGCAGCTCGCCCGTTTCGGCCAACCTTGCCCATTCGCCGTTGACGGAACATTCCCGGGCTTCATGCGAGAAATTGACCAAGATCATCCAGCGCTCGCCCTGCGCTTCGCGGATGTAGAAGAACATCCACTCGTCCTCCAGCGGCAGCATCGTAAGATCTCCATGTGCCGGGACGGGAGACTGCTTGCGAAGTTCGATCAGCCGGCGGTAGTGGTGGAAGACCGAATTCCGGTCGCTGCGCTGGTCTTCCGCATTCGCCTCGTTTCCTTCCGGCGCCAGCGGAATCCACGGCGTGCCGGTGGTAAACCCGCCCTGCGCTTCGTTGGTCCAGCGAATGGGCGAACGGGCGCCGTCCCGGCTTCGCGCATGCAGACCGGCAAGGGCTTGTTCCGGCTCCATGCCCTGCGCGGTAAGGCGCTTGTAGGCGGCAGCCGTCGCTTTGTCCCGATAATCGCCTGGCGACCGGTAATCGGCATTGGGCATGCCCAGTTCTTCGCCCTGATAAACGAGCGGAGTTCCCGGCAGCGTATGCAGAAACGTTCCGATCGCTTTGGCCGCCGCTTCGTTCAAGTCCGTGTCGGTTTGGCCGGAACCACGGCCCGCCCCCCTGCCGAACAGGGTTCCGATCATGCGCGGATGATCGTGCGTATTCAGATAGGTCGCGTAGGCGCCCCGGCCAAAGACCTCTTTGTACCAGCGCACGACGCTTTCCTTGAGCGTAACGGGCGACCAATCGGGGTCGGTTTTCCACGGATCGCCGAAGTCTTTGCCCAGCCGGATCAATTCCATCTGCAGCACCATATCCATCTCGCGCCGCTCGGGAGCGGTATACCGGACTACTTCGTCCATCGTGACGGTAGGCGCTTCGCCCAGTGTCAGCGTGCCCGGGTAACGGCCGAACGTTTCCTCGTTCAGCTCGCGCAGCAGTTCGTGAATGCCCGGGCCGTTTTTGTAAAACTGCTGGCCTCTCGGATGACGGGCTTCCTCCGGCGCGTTCGGGAACGACGGATCTTTGGAAATCATGTTGATCGCATCCAGACGGAACCCGTCCACCCCTTTGTCCAGCCAGAACGTGATCATTTTGTACAGATCCCGCCGCATCGCTTCATTCTGCCAATTCAGATCGGGCTGTTTTTTATCGAAAATGTGCAAGTAGTATTCGCCGGTCGCTTCATCGAATTCCCAGGCCGATTCTTCCGAAAAAGACCGCCAGTTGTTGGGAGGTCCTCCGTCTTCGCCCGGCGGCTTCCAGATGTAATAATCGCGGTACGGATTGTCTTTGGACGACCGGGATGCCTCGAACCACGGATGTTCGTCCGACGTATGGTTGATGACCATGTCCATGATCAGCCGGATGTCGCGCTCGTGCAGTTTGGCGATCAGTTCTTCCATCTGCTCCATCGTCCCGTACGCGTCGTGAATCTTATAGTAATCGCGAATATCGTAACCGTTATCTTCCATCGGCGAATCGCATACCGGACCGATCCAGACGGCGCTGACGCCGAGTTCGGCCAGATAGTCCACTTTTTCCAGCATGCCGCCGATATCGCCCCAACCGTCGCCGTCGCTGTCTTTGAAGCTTGGCGGATACAGCTGGTACAGCACGCCTTCTTTCCAATAATCGGCGGATCCGCTTTGCTGCCCGACCCGCGTATCGTGTTCCCGTTCCATGGCTTTCCTCCTTTTGGCTCTAAACTGCCGCTGACGGCTTCCGCACTGCCCGGCAGCTCCCTTCCTTTAGGGGATAACCGGAAACCGCCCCGCCTAAACAACGCACTCGCAAATCGCGGGACGGGATCGCTCTCTCTCAAATAGATGTCGCAATATTGAATGTTAAATGTCGTATGGTTTTAGTGAATTCGGAAAGAGCGTATGCTATTTTAAGTAGGGAAATGTCAGAATTTTAGATAGGGCGACAGGAGGACGATTCATTGACGATTCGTGTAGGCAAAGCAAGTCTGTGGCATGTGCACGCTTGGGATTATATCGCTCAGGCGCAGAGCCATCCCGACACGGCGATTACGGCCGTATGGGACGAAATTCCGGATCGGGGCCGGGAAGCGGCCGAAAAGCTCGGGGTTCCTTATTACGAAACACTCGGCGGCATGCTGGGTTCCGGCCTTGTCGACGCAATCATCGTGGATGCGCCGACCTACCGGCACAAGGAAGTCATGGTCGAAGCAGCCCGTGCGGGCAAGCATATTTTTACGGAAAAAGTCATTGCGGCGACTGCGGCGGACGTCTCGGAGATCGTCGAAGAAGTCGACCGCGCAGGCGTCAAACTGACCGTTTCGCTGCCTCGTCTGAACGAAGGCTATACGCTTGCGATCCAGGACATCCTAAAGAGTGGACGGCTCGGCCGCATCACCTATGTCCGGGCCCGATTGTCGCACGACGGAGCGCTGGCCGGCTGGCTGCCGGAACATTTCTATAGCGCGGAGCAGTGCGGCGGGGGCGCCTTGATCGATCTGGGCTGTCATCCGATGTATCTGTCCGCCCTGTTCCTCGGAGAACCGGTTACCGGTGTGAGCGCGACTTTCGGTTACGTGACCGGCCGGGAAGTCGAAGACAATGCCCAGGCGACACTGTCGACGGCATCGGGAGCGATCGCTTCGGTGGAAGCGGGATTCGTCAATGCCCATTCGCCTTTCGCCGTCGAAGTCCACGGTACGGAAGGCACTCTTCTCTACGGGACGCCGGAGAACAAACTGCTGCTTCGGTCCAAACGGGATACTTCCGCTTCCGAATGGACCGAACAATCTTTGCCGGAGAACCGGGAGAGCGCTTTCGAACAGTGGGTCCGCCATATTCAGGAAGGAACAACGGCTTCGGAGAATGTGGCGGCGGCGATCGAACTCACCCGTCTGATGGAAGCGGCCAACCGCTCGGCACGGGAAGGCCAAGCGATTTCGCCGCGGGAGCTGAATGCCTAAATGACGGGACGTTTTGTACGCACTGCTTTTCCTTATGAGACCATGTTCGACAAAGGGGATATTCTGGAGCGGCTTGAGATTGCGGTAAATTGGGGCCATTACGAGATTCGAGTGCTCCGTTTCCACCTCACCTCGTTCGAGCCCGGACGCATCATCAATTTCCATAACCATTCGACTTACGAATTTCATTTTATCCCGCGCGGCGCGGGCCGGGTCATTCTGGACGGTCAGCCCTACTCGCTGTCGGAAGGTCTGCTGTATCTGACGGGGCCGGGTGTGATGCATTACCAGGAAGCCGATCCCCATCGGGCCATGGAAGAGCTGTGTTTGCATCTCGACATCGTCCCCAAGTTCAATCCGGCGGCCGACCCCTGGGAAGCGGCCGAAGCCGAAGATTGTATGCAGAAGCTGAACGTGCTGCCGATTCGTCCCGCACCGGACAGCCACGGAGCGATGCCGTGTTTTTTGGAAGCGTATGAAGCGTGCGAGACCAAACGGATCGGCTACTATACCGCGATCCGTATGCAGGTCATCGCTATTCTGCTCAAAACGATCCAGGCGTACGATTCCGGCGATGTCGGCACCGAAGCGCCCAGCCGCGATATGGCCGCGTACCGCTACGACTACGCCGTGCGTTATATGGAAGCCAATTATACATCGGGTCTCCGGCTGGAAGACGTCGCGGAGAAGCTTGATCTGAGTCCAAGGCAGCTTCAGCGCATTTTCCGGGGCGTCGATCCCGACCGGCCGTTCAGCCGGGTGCTGGAAGATATCCGGCTGCTGGCCGTATGCGACAGACTGCGGAACGGCAGCTTGTCTATCGAGCGGATCGCGGAACTGGAAGGTTTTTCGACCGCCGCTTATCTGCATACCGTTTTTCGCAAACGGATGGGGCTCTCTCCTTCCGTGTACCGAAAAGCCAAGCGGTCCGAGCTGCATCGGCATCCCGCCGAAACGCCGCCCGAGTCGTTTTCCCATATCCCAAACGAGGTGAATCATCATGAGCCAAACGTATAAAATCGGTATCGTCGGCTGCGGCGGTATCGCAAACGGCAAACATCTGCCGAGTCTGAGCAGGCTGGGCAACGTCGAATTGGTCGCTTTCTGCGATGTGGTACCGGAACGGGCGGAAGAAGCCGCAGCCCGATACGGCACCGAAGGAGCCAAAGTCTACACCGACTATACCGAGCTGCTGCGGGACGTTACGATCGATATTATTCACGTCTTGACGCCAAACGAATCGCATGCACGGATCTCGATCGCCGCGCTGGAGTCGGGCAAGCACGTGATGTGCGAGAAGCCGATGGCCAAAACGGCAGCGGAAGCGCGTCAAATGGTACAAGCGGCGGAGCGCAGCGGCAAAAAGCTGACGATCGGCTACAACAACCGTTTCCGTCCGGACAGCCAGCATCTCAAAAAAGTCTGCGAAGCCGGAACGCTGGGCCATATCTATTATGCCAAGGCCCATGCGATCCGCCGCAGAGCGGTACCGACCTGGGGCGTATTTCTCGACGAAGACAAGCAGGGCGGAGGTCCGCTGATCGATATCGGCACCCATGCGCTGGATCTCACGCTGTGGATGATGGACAACTACAAACCCAAAGTAGTGCTCGGCACCAAATACCACGAGCTGTCCCAGCGAGAGAATGCCGCCAATGCCTGGGGCCCTTGGGATCCCGAGAAATTCAAGGTCGAAGATTCGGCTTTTGGCATGGTCGTGATGGAAAACGGAGCAACGGTCGTGCTGGAATCCAGCTGGGCCCTGAATTCGCTTGACGTGGACGAATCCAAATGCAGCCTGAGCGGCAGCGAAGGCGGCGCGGATATGAAGAACGGCCTGCGGATCAACGGCGAGGAGTTCGGCCGCTTGTACACCAAGGAAGTCGATCTGTCTTCCGGCGGCGTAGCGTTCTACGAAGGCAAAGCCGAGAGCGATTCCGATCTTGAAATGTTCCGCTGGATTGAAGCGATCGAACAGGATCTGACGCCTACCGTTACGCCCGAGCAGGCTTGCGTTGTGTCCGAGATTCTCGAAGCGATCTACGAATCGGCACGAACGGGCAGAGCCGTGTACCTGGACGGATCGGAGAACTGAGCGAACGGCGTCCGACTGCCGGGGTCCGGCGAATAGGATCGGCCGGAATCGGCATGAACGCAAACAAAGAACCTTCGGCGAGCAGCCGAAGGTTCTTTGTTTGTCGTCTATGGCCTATCGGGTGTTCAAATCCCCGCGCCGAAGTCCCCGCCGCTTTTCGGCGACTGGGTGCCGTCGCCGGCTTCCGCTTGTTCTTCGCTGTCCGTGCCGGAACGGTTCTCCGCCGCTTCGACCGTCGCCGGCGGTTCCGATTCGGATCCCCCGGACTGAACTTCCGTCGAACCGGAATCCGCTTCGCCTGGCAGTTCGGCTTCTTCCGCCTGTCCCGTTCCGTGATCCGCGGCATCTACTGCCGGATCGGAGCTTGACTCCGCCCGCTCGGCGGCTTCCTGCTCCAGCCGGGCAAACTTCTCCTGTTCCGCCGGAATATCGGCTTCATCCAGCGCTTCCGCCGAGACGCGGAATTCGCCGCTGCGAATCCGGATCCGAATCCAATCGCCGGTAATCGCTCCGAGGTCGATATACCGGTCGGCCGCAATATCTTTCTTCTCCCATTCCTCGTGCCGAACTATAAAGCCCAGGCTGTTGGCATCGGGTGCCACTTCCAACAAGGCGGACGCCGTATCGCCCTTAATATCGGCAAAGTCGACTCTGCGGCTGCCGAAAGCTGCCCCCCACATCCATAGGTTCCAGCCCGCATAATCGCGGTCGTCCCGTTCGTATTCCAGAATGAGACGGCGAAGCTCGTAATCGCGCACTTCCAGCGCAAGCTGTGCCTGTACGCCATCGCCGAATACCGAGATGACCGCACGGCCCGGTTTTACTCCCGTAACCCGGCCTGCTTGATTTACCGTGGCGATCCCTACGTCGCTGGAACGCCATTCCAGACGCGAAGCCGACATGGGATTGCCGAACGGGTCTTTGGGCTCGGCCCGCAGTTTCAGACTGCGCCCCACGTACAGACGTCTCACTTCGTCTTCCATGACGATTCCGATCTGATGCAGCGTCCGGCGCTCGATCAGAATCGCGGTACTGCTCTGCATGTCGCCGCATACGGCCGTAATCAGCGCCCGTCCCATTCCGATTGCCCAGGCCGATCCGTCGCGCCGGATGATAATCTTCTCGGGATCGGAAGAATGATAGGAGACTTCCGCTTCCGGCATCCGGCGTCCGCGCTGGTCGCGTACGGTCGCCTGCAGGAACAATTTTTCGCCCGGTTGTACGACACCCGGCATATTCTCCCATTCCAGCAGCGAAGGCTCGGGCGTGTAATCGTCTTCCTCATCGTAGAGCACCATGCTCGACAGGGCGGGCACCTGTACGAAATCGGACGCTTCGCCCAGCACCTGCGTTCCGGCGCGGCGCGAATCGACCACGATTTTCCATGAGCGCGCACGGGCAGGCAGTTCGATCGTTTGTTCCGACTCCGAAGCGTTGTGCACGACCGCAATGGTCCGCCACAGATCGCCGCCCGCGTGATCGTTCAGCATAAAGCCCACAACGCCGCCGTGCATACGGAACACGTCCATATGTTTCTCGATATCGCCGCGCGTCTTGAGCCGGAATGCCCGGTGGGAACGTCTCAGCTCGATCAGGCCGCGAATATAATCGGTAACCGTATGGAATCGGTCTTTGTTGGTCCAGCGGATCGCGTTGACGACATCCGGACTGCGATAGCTGTTATGATCGCCGAATTTGCTGCGCAGCATCTCGTCGCCCGCACTGATAAACGGAATGCCCTGCGAAGTGAGGACGAGGCCGTAAGCGAGCAGCTGTCTTTTGACCAGATCGTGTTCCAGCGGATCTTCGCTCAAGATACGATACGGGTCGCACGCCGCTACGGCATCGGCCGCGTCTTCGCCGGATGCGGGTTTGCCGTTGTCAAACTCGACCAGTCCCGCAGCTTCCCACTGCCCGCGCGACTTGACCAGTTTGTCCCACAAGATCAAATTGTCGTGCGCGGTCACATAGTTGACGCTTTCTGCCGGTTCCGCGGCAAAATCGTGGACCGAACCGCGTATTCCCTGGGCGATCTCGCCTTCCTTATCCGGCGCGCCGCTGATAAATCCCGTTCCCCAGCCATCGCCGTCGCCTTTGATCGCGTTGCGGAAGTTATCGTTGAATACGGCGAATCCTCCGCCCTGCTGGGAACCTTTGAGCGTCGGTTCACGCAGCGGAGTGTCCAGGGCCGTCCACGGCTCGCCATAGATCAGCATCGTCGGATCGATCTTCTCGTGCAGTACCGAAGCGATCGTTCGCATCGTTGTGGTATCGATCAGCCCCATCAGATCGAACCGGAAACCGTCGAGATGATACTCTTCCGCCCAATACAGCAGCGAATCGAGGATATATTTGCGCACCATCGGCCGCTCCGTCGCCAGTTCATTGCCGACTCCCGAGCCGTTGCTGAGCTGTCCGTACTTGTTGAACCGGTAAAAATACCCCGGTACTACCGGATCGAAAGGCCCGTCTTCCACCGAAAACGTATGGTTGAACACCACATCCACCACGACCCGGATCCCGCGGGCATGCAGGGACTGCACCAGCTTTTTGAGCTCGCGTATTCTCGATTCCGGATTGCGCGGGTCGGAAGCGTATGAACCTTCCGGCACATTGTAATTCTGCGGATCGTAACCCCAGTTGTACGATTCCGTTGTCACGTCGCACTCGTTGACCGTGCAGAAATCGTAAACCGGCAGCAGATGAACATGCGTGACGCCCAGCTCCTCCAGATGATCGATGCCGATTTTTCGTCCTTCCTTCGTCTGGATGCCCGCTTCCGCAAATGCGAGATACTGTCCGGAATGATTCATCTTCGCATCTTCGGAAGCCGAAAAATCGCGTACATGCAGCTCGTAAATGACCGAGTCGACCGGATGGCGCAGCGGAGGCCGGATATCGCTTTCCCAGCCTTCCGGATCGGTGCGCTTCATGTTGACGATCGCTCCGCGCTGACCGTTCGCCGAAGCCGCTTTGGCGTATGGATCGATCACGTACCGGTTGTGCGCTTGCTCGCCCATTTTGTACGTGATGTGATACAGGTAATAATGGCCTTCGAGGTCCCCGGGCACCACGATACTCCATACGCCGTATTCGTCTTCTTCCATGGTCAGTTCGCGCCCGCCCGAATGGTCGGTCACCCGGCCTAGCGCGTCGTACTGCCCTTCGTCTTCGTAAAGCGCAACGCGCACTTTCTCCGCCCCCGGTACCCATACCTTGAACGTGCTGTACTGCGGGGAAAACGTCAGCCCCAAATCCCCGTAAGGATAGGCTTCGAAATCGGGACAATCCAATGTGTCGTTAAAATTCAGCGTATCGGCCATGTCCGTTCCCCCTTTGTTCGGACGTCCCGCTTCTTCGCACGGACGTCTTGATCGCTTCGTTTCTGTTATCCGCCTTCTGTGCATGCAAACGTTTCTTTCCGTTGAAAAAGGCCTCCGACCGAACGAAACCGCAGAACCCGGAATTCCCGGACACCGCTTTTGCGCGCCGAGTTCCCGCTCCTTTTTCCGTTCGGCTTCCGCCTTTGTTTTCTTGCTTGTCTTGCTCCCTATATATTTGGACGAAAAAAGCCGGACGGACGCACCTTTTCCACACTTTTTCTTCGCCAAACTCCCTTTCGTATCCTAATTTGGCCCTACGGTTGGTTACCCTATCCGCGGATTCGCAGACCCAAAATCACCAGATCGCGCTCCACGCCGTCCAACACGGCTACGCGCGGCAGATGTCCCCACGATTCGAAGCCGTATTTGCGCAGCAGACCGATGCTCGGCTCATTGTGCCCGAAAACGAAACCGAGCAGCGTATCGACGCCGAGCGCCGGACTTTCGGCTATCGCTTTCTCCAGCAGACGGCTGCCCGCGCCCGTGCCCCGCAGCGACTCGTCCACATAGATACTGACTTCCGCCGTCGCATTGTAGGCCGGCCGTCCGTAGAAAGACTGAAGACTGATCCAGGCCGCAACCCGTCCGTTTTGCCGCATCACCCACAAGGGACGGCGCGAAGGTTCATGTTCTGCAAACCAGGCATGCCGGCTTTCTACCGTAATCGGCTCGAGATCGGCGGTGACTTTGCGTCCGGGAATGGTCGAATTGTAAATGTCCACGATTGCCGGCAGATCTTCGAATGCCGCCAGTTCGATAACCGGCGTTTGATCGGATGTCGCTTTGTTGGATGTCGTCATGTTATAGTCCCCCATTATGGATTGGCCGATGCCGCCGCATATTTTCCGGTTCGGCCGATGTCTTTTTCTATTTGCGATTCGGTGCTTTCGGTTCGTTAACGCAGTCCCACCTCGCGCTCGCTCCACTCCCACAGCTTAAGGGCCGTGTCGTCGTCTTCCGCTTTCCGGTCCAGGGATTTCGGACGGCGCCGGTAAAAGTACTCGCGCGAGATCCCTTCCACTTCCGGGCTGTCCGCCAGATACACGGCTGTCGAAGCTCCCTGTTCGGGCGTTTGGAACGAAGGCATCCGGCCGAGTGCGCGATAAACGCCCTGGCCGAATCCCGTCCCCCGGTCCACGCCCAATTGGGTGAGAACCGCGCCGGGATGCAGCGCATTGACGGCAATGCCGTCATCGTACACCCGCAGCGCCAATTCGCGCGCGAACAGAATATTGGCCAATTTGGATTGTCCGTAGGATTTGACGACGTTGTAACTTGTGCGCAGATGCGGATCTTCAAAGTGAATCCGGCCCGCTTTGTAGGCGCCCGAAGCTACGACGACAATTCGTCCGCCGGCCGAAGCTTTCACCAGATCAAGCAGCAGATGGGTCGACAGAAAATGTCCCAGATGATTGACTCCCAGTGCCAGTTCGAAACCGTCCGCCGTCTCCCGGCGTTTGGGGCTGACTACCCCGGCATTGTTAATCAGCACATCCAGGGCGGAAACCCGACTGCGAACTTCATCGGCGAAGCGCCGGATCGAAGCCAGATCGGCCAGATCGCAGAGCACCAGCTCGGCGCAGCCTGGGCCGCCTGCCTCTTCCACCCGCCGAAGAGCTTGACGGCCGCGTTCGAGACTTCGGCAGGCCATGATCACCCGGTATCCCCGCTTGGCCAATTCGACCGAAGCAGCCAGGCCCATGCCGGAATTCGCGCCGGTTACAAGCACCGTTTTTCGTATCACCGCGTTCTCCTCCTTCGGATCTTTCCAAGTCGTACTGCCGCATAATCGCTTATCCCCCATCATAAACCAGGGCCCCGCCGCGTGACAATCCGTACAGCCTCCAAATCCGAATAAGCCCGCGCAGAATGCGCAGGCTTATCTACAACTCTCAGGCTTCGCCAAGCAGCATCATAAAGCGCTCAAACGAATCTTCGACGGGAACGAGTTCTTCGCCGTCCATCAGAAAAATATAAATGCGGTGCCGATACATCCCGGGCTGCAGCCCGATCAGAAAACAGCTGCCGCCCTGATCGTAAGCGAACGGGAACAATCCCGGCAGCTGCGGAAAAGATTCCAGCAGGTCCATATACAGCCGTTCGGCCGGAAGCTCTCCGTACCGGATCGGCTCGAATCCGCCAAAAGCGATCCGCTGCCGCTCCATCTGCGCCTCCGGCAGATAACCGCCATTGAACTGCAGATAGTGGGCTTTGAACGCAGCAGGGAATTCAAAACCGAAACGCCGCTCCAGCTCCGCAAAATCCGGTTCCCCGATCGGCGGTTCGCAGTCTTCGCAGAAAATCGGATAATCAGGCTCCATGAACAACGCCTCCTTGCTTCTTCTGCAGCACGCCGCGCAAAACGCCAAAATGGGCAGCAAACGAAGCGTTTTTGAACGCCTGCCGTTTGCTGCCCCGTTTATAGGGATATGAATCGGTGCGGGCGAACGCCAGATACCGCCCGCATACCCCGCCTGCCGGATTCGATCCGCTTAGTCCTGCTGCTCCGCTTCGTACTGCTCCGGAGTCAGAAGCCCGGCAAGCCGATCTTCCGCTTCGCCGTCCGGCTCGATTTCGATCATCCAGCCTTCGCCGTACGGTGCGCTGTTGACGAGTTCCGGCTCGGTTTCAAGCGCTCCGTTGACTGCGGCTACGGTACCGCCCACCGGACAATACAGTTCCGCGACCGTTTTGACCGATTCGATCGAACCGACTTCGCCTTCCGCTGTGACCGCAGCACCTTCGGCCGGAACTTCAACGAATACGATATCGCCCAGCTGATGCTGCGCAAAATCGGTAATGCCCAACCGCAGATTGCCGTTCGACAGCTTTTCGACCCACTCGTGATTCTTGGTATAGTACAGACCCGCTTTGATTTCGCTCATTGTCCATTTCGCTCCATTTCGGTTTATTGCCGAACATTCGGCTGGATTATTCTTTTTGATGTTCGGGAATTTCTAATACTTTTAGCTTACGGCAGCCTATTTGGCGTGTCAATGTTCCTCACAATATTTTTCGAACGCTTTAAAGTTTTGTTGACAACGGGGTGCCGCATCCCTTAATAATTAGGATAAAGCATTTGATCCGCATTTGGCAAAACACGAACGTTCGACGATTGACGCATAGGCGAGTGAAAGCATAGGGAGAGAGCGCCGGGAGCCGATTGGGCTTGCGCGGGCGCCGCCGAAGGAGTAAACCGGACATTGGCGCAAGGTCTATGGACCTCGCCTCAAGCGGTGAATCTCTCAGGCAAAAGGACCTGTGCCGGACGCCACTCTGGAGAGCATCCGCGCAGCCGGAATTTTCGAACCCGGACCGCAGGCGGATCACCCAAGGGGAAACCTGCCGCACGTCCCGATCGCACTTGATCGGAGTTAGGCGGCGGGGTAACTCTCAGGTACCAAGGACAGAGCCCTTTCGATCAGGCCCTTTTTCCGTATGGACGGAAAAGAGAGCCGGTCTTTGGGGACCTGTCCTTTTTCGCGCTATCCAATACCAAATCCGATTTCCTAAGGAGACTCTTACACGATGACTTCTCTCAAGCGTACCCCGCTCTACCCGCTGTATGCGGAGACCGGCGAACCCCGCTGCATCGATTTCGGGGGCTGGGACCTGCCCGTTCAGTTCTTCGGTATCCAAAAAGAACACGAGGCCGTACGTGAACGCGCGGGATTGTTCGATGTCTCGCATATGGGCGAGTTCATCCTCAGCGGCGAAGGTGTCCGTGAATTCTTGTCCAAGCTGATCACAGGCGATATCGCTTCGCTGGAAGACGGCCGGGTGATGTATACGTTCATGTGCTACGAAAACGGAGGCGTCGTGGACGATCTGCTCGTTTATCAAATTCGCGAAGGGCATTACATGCTCGTCGTCAATGCGGGCAATATCGACAAAGACGCGCAGTGGATCCAGTCGCACATGCCCGAGTCGGTCCAATTCCGCGATGCTTCCGAAGGCACCGCGCTGATCGCGCTGCAGGGTCCGGCTTCGCTGAAGATTCTCAAGAAAGTCTGCAACGAACCGGCGCTCGACGATCTCAAGCCGTTTCACTTTATCGAAACAGGCGTATTCGAAGGAACGCTGGCTTACATTTCCCGCACCGGCTATACCGGCGAAGACGGCTTCGAGATCTACGCCGCTCCCGAATTCGCTGCCGCAATCTGGCGCGATCTGATTGCTGCCGGAGAACCGTTCGGTCTGCTGCCGTGCGGGCTCGGTGCCCGCGACACGCTGCGCTTCGAAGCCAAGCTGCCGCTGTACGGGCAGGAGCTGTCGGCGGACATCACGCCGCTCGAAGCGGGCCTCGGCTACTTCGTGAAGCTCGGCAAAGGCGATTTTATCGGCCGCGAAGCGCTGGCCGCCCAGAAGGAAGCGGGCGTGCCGCGCAAGCTCGTCGGCCTGGAAATGATCGACCGCGGCATCGCGCGCTCGCATTATCCCGTCTTCGCCGAAGGACGCCGGATCGGCGAAGTGACGACCGGCACGCAGTCGCCGACGCTCAAGCGCAATCTGGCGCTGGCGCTGATCGAAACGGAATTCGCGGCGATCGGCACGAAGATCGAAGTCGAGATCCGCGGCAGAAAGCTGCAGGCCGAAGTCGTCAAAGCTCCTTTTTACAAAAACACCCCGGCGCACAAAGCGCTGATTCAACATAACCCGTCCGACAACGTCCAATCCGAAAAGGGAGTGAATACGCCTTGAAGAAACACCGTTATATTCCGATGACCGAGCAGAACGAACGCGATATGCTCGCCGCCGTGGGCGCGCAAAGCATGGAGGACCTGTTCGTCGACATTCCGAAAAACGTCCGTTACGAAGGTACGCTGCCGATGTCCGGCGCCCTGGACGAAGCGGCGCTGCTGCGCCACATGACGCAGCTCGCCGGCAAAAACGCCGACAGCGACCGCTACGCCAGCTTCCTCGGAGCCGGGCTGTACGATCACCAGGTTCCGGTCGTCATCAACCATGTCATCTCTCGCTCGGAATTTTATACGGCTTACACACCGTACCAACCGGAAGTGAGCCAGGGCGAGCTGCAGGCAATCTTCGAGTTCCAATCGTATATCTGCGAGCTGACCGGCATGGAAGTCGCCAACGCCAGCATGTACGACGGCGCGACGGCGATGGCCGAAGCGGCTTCGCTCGCAAGCGGCGCCACCAAACGCAAAAAGATCATTATCGCGAGCACGGTGCACCCGGAGACCCGGGCGGTCGTACGCACGTACGCGTACGGACTCGGCATCGAAGTAGTCGAAGCCGGCTTCGAGAACGGCGTGACCGACCTGAAGCAGCTGGAAAACATGATCGACGGCGATACCGCGGCTGTACTCGTTCAATCGCCGAACTTTTTCGGCGCCGTGGAAAACGTCAAAAGCATCGGCGAGCTCGTCCATGCGCAAAAAGGACTGCTGGTCGTCAGCGCGAATCCGCTGTCGCTCGGCCTGCTGGAAGCGCCGGGCCGGCTCGGCGCGGATATCACGGTCGGCGACGCGCAGCCGCTCGGCATCTCCGGTTCGTACGGCGGACCGACCTGCGGCTATTTCGCCGTCTCCAAAGCGCTCATGCGCAAAATTCCCGGCCGCATCGTCGGCCAGACGACCGACAAGAACGGCAAGCGCGGCTTCGTGCTGACGCTTCAGGCGCGCGAGCAGCATATCCGCCGCGACAAAGCGACGTCGAACATCTGCTCCAACCAGGCGCTGCTCGCTTTGTCCGCTTCGGTCTATCTGTCCGTTATGGGCCGCCAGGGCATGATCGACGTCTGCGACCTGAACCTCAAAAAAGCCCATTACGCCGCCAAACAGCTCGGTTCGATCCACGACGTGAAGCCCGCTTTCACTTCGCCGTTCTTCAACGAGTTCGTGCTGAAGCTGCCGGAAGGCACGGACATCGACGCCCTGAACGAAAAACTGCTGGAAGAAGGCTTCATCGGCGGCTATAACCTGTCGCGCGAATATCCGGAACTGGGCAGCGCCCTGCTGATCGCCGTCACCGAAAGACGTTCCAAGGAAGACATCGACCGCTTCGCGGAAATTTTGGAGGGAAGTCTATGAACACGAGCCTCGATCTGACGACGCCGACAGGCCTCGACGCCAAAGAAGATTGCTCCCTGATTTTCGAACTCAGCACCCCCGGCCGCGTCGCCTATTCGCTGCCGGACTGCGACGTGCCGTTCAGCGAAGAAGAAGCCGCGGACTGGCTCCCGGCCGAATTCAAGCGCAGCGATGCCGCCGCCCTGCCGGAAGTGTACGAAGTCGACGTCATCCGCCATTACACGGGACTGTCCCGCCGCAACTTCGGCGTGGACAACGGCTTCTATCCGCTCGGCTCCTGCACGATGAAATACAACCCGAAGATCAACGAAGACGTGGCACGCTATGCCGGCTTCGCCAAGATTCACCCGTATCAGCCGGTATCGAGCGCGCAGGGCGCGCTTGAGCTGATGTACACGCTCCAAAGCGACCTGGCCGCGCTGACCGGCATGGACGCCGTTACGCTCCAGCCGGCCGCCGGCGCGCATGGCGAATGGGCGGGCCTGATGATGATCCGCAGCTACCACGAAGAGCGCGGCGAACATCAGCGCACCAAAGTAATCGTGCCGGACTCTTCGCACGGTACCAATCCGGCGAGCGCGACCGTGGCCGGCTTCGAGACGGTGACCATTCCGTCGAACGCCAAAGGCATGGTCGATCTCGACACGCTGCGCGCCGCCGTCGGTTCCGATACGGCCGCCCTCATGCTGACCAACCCGAGCACGCTCGGACTGTTCGAAGAACAAATCGTCGAAATCGCGCAGATCGTGCACGAAGCGGGCGGCCTGCTCTATTACGACGGTGCCAACTCCAACGCGATCATGGGCATCACGCGTCCGGGCGACATGGGCTTCGACGTCGTGCATCTCAATCTGCATAAGACGATGAGCACGCCGCACGGCGGCGGAGGTCCCGGCGCGGGTCCGGTCGGCGTCAAGTCGATCCTGATCCCGTACCTGCCGGCTCCGATCGTCGAGAAGCTGGCAGACGGTTCGTACGGTTTGGCCGCTCCCTCCCCGACTTCGATCGGCCGCGTTAAAGCGTATTACGGCAACTTCGGCATTCTCGTGCGCGCGTATGCCTATATCCGCACCTACGGTCCGGACGGCCTGCGCCGCGTCTCCGAATGCGCCGTGCTCAACGCCAACTATATGATGACCCGCCTCAAAGACCATTACGAAGTGCCGTTCGCCGGTCCGTGCAAACACGAATTCGTCATGAGCGGCAGCGGACTGAAAAAATACGGCGTGCGCACGCTGGATGTCGCCAAGCGGCTGCTCGATTTCGGGTATCACCCGCCGACCATCTATTTCCCGCTCAACGTCGAAGAATGCATCATGATCGAGCCGACCGAGACGGAAAGCAAAGAAACGCTCGACGGCTTTATCGACACGATGATCCGGATCGCCAAGGAAGCCGAAGAAAATCCGGAACTTCTGCTGAACGCGCCTTACACGACGCCGGTCACCCGTCTCGACGAGACGAACGCCGCGCGCAAGCCGGTCCTAAACTGCGCCTGCAGCTAAAGCCTAAACGGAAGGCTCAACCTTGCCATCCGTTTCTCCCCGCCGCTTTCCCGGATTTTTCCGGCAAAGCGGCTTTTCTTTTGAGGCGGGCCGCTTCATAATAGAAGAAGGTCCGCTTATTGCGCGTTACGCAGGTCCGGCGGCCGTTTGACCCCAACAAATTTTCAGGAAGCCGAGGTATATCACGATTATGTCACTCACCGATAAAGATTACCGAATTACAATGGACGATATCGTCCGCGAAGGCCACGAGATTCTGCGCCGCAAAGTTGCGGAAGTGGAATTCCCTCTTTCCGACGAAGACCGGAATGCCATGGATGCGATGATGCGTTATCTCAAAGAAAGCCAAGACGACGAACTGGCCGAGAAGTACGGACTGCGTGCGGGTGTAGGCATTTCCGCCAACCAGGTTGGCCTCGATCGCCGGATGTTCGCGGTGCTGTTCACGGATATCATGGAAGACGAAGAAGAAAATCCGACCTTGTACGAATATAAGCTGTTCAATCCGAAAATCGTCAGCCACTCCGCGGCGATGACGTATCTGCCGGACGGCGAAGGCTGCCTGTCCGTCGACCGCCCGGTCGAAGGCATCGTCCCCCGCTACGAGAAAATCAAACTCAAAGCCTACGACGAGAACGGCAAGGAACTGCTGCTGAAGCTCAAAGGGTATCCCGCAATCGTCATGCAGCATGAGCTGGATCACCTGAACGGCGTGATGTTCTACGACCATATCAACGAAAGCGATCCGCAGGCGGAGCCGAAAGGCGTGAATATTCAAAGTCTGTGGTAGGAGGCGGGGAACCGGACGATGCTTAGCTATGGCCGGGTAAATCCTATTCGCTAGGGGCGCCACAGGGGCTGACAGAGAAATTTCGCTGCGGTCGCGTGTTGCACGGAGGAAGCTGGAACAGGCTTCAAGCGGCCGCTTCCCCCGTACAAAGGCGAACGCTATCGCTCCTTCGCCGGAATTTCTCTTCTGCCCATTCGAGCTTAACCGATCAAAAACTTTCCTCCAAGCCAAAAAGAACCGGCAGACCTCTGCCGGTTCTTTTTTTGTGTGGAAAAATAAACAAGCTTGCGGATATTTCTGCTCGCCCAATCCGCCTTTTGGCCTTTTGATGCTGCCTAACTTTTGCCGAATCAGCAGCCGCTTCAAACAAAAAAATCCGGCTCCCTGTAAAGGAACCGGACGGACGCAGCTTCGGCGTGCCAAGATGCTCGGCGAACACGCCGGAGCGACAGAGATCATACAGACCTAACGTAAGGTACGAAATGCGTAAAGCCCTTAATCAGGCTTGGATCGCTTCGACCAAAGCCACAACTTCTTCGGCTGTCGCACATTCCAGTGCTTTCGCTGCCAGTTCCTGCATGTCCGCGCGGGACAATTTGGAGATCTGGCTGCGTGCCGGCAGAATGGAAGTGGCGCTCATGCTGAATTCATCGAGGCCCAGACCCAGCAGCAGCGGAATCGCGACGGAGTCGCCGGCCATTTCGCCGCACATGCCGGCCCATTTGCCTTCTTTGTGCGCCGCTTTGATGACCATGTCAACCAAGCGCAGAATCGAAGGGTTATAAGGCTGGTACAGATAGGAGACGCGTTCGTTCATCCGGTCTGCGGCCATCGTGTACTGGATCAGGTCGTTGGTGCCGATGCTGAAGAAGTCGACTTCTTTTGCAAATTGATCGGCCAGCACGGCAGTCGAAGGAATCTCGACCATGATGCCGAGCTGGATCTCATCCGCCACCGCAATGCCTTCGCTCTTGAGGTTGGCGCGTTCTTCTTCAAGCAGCGCTTTGGCTTCCCGGAACTCGACCAGAGTCGCGATCATCGGGAACATGATGCGCAGATCGCCGTGTACGCTTGCGCGCAGCAGGGCTCTGAGCTGGGTACGGAAGATATCCTGACGATCCAGGCACAAACGGATAGCCCGGAAACCGAGGAACGGGTTCATTTCCTTCGGCAGATCGAGATACGGAAGTTCTTTGTCGCCCCCGATGTCCAATGTGCGGACAACGACCGGCTTGCCTTCCATTTTCTCGAGTACCGTTTTGTAGGCATTGTACTGAACGTCTTCGGACGGCAGTTTGTCGCGGCCCATGTACAGGAATTCCGTCCGGTACAGACCTACGCCTTCGCCGCCGTTATCGAGTACGCCGGCTACGTCGTTCGGCGTGCCGATATTGGCAGCCAGCTCGACATGGACGCCGTCCGTCGACAGAGTCTTTTCGCCGCGCAGTTTGCGCCATTCGGCACGCTGCTCGTCGTATTTGACCTGCTTGTCGCGGTATTCGGCCACCACTTCGTCGCTCGGGTTCACGATGATCTGGCCTTCCAGACCGTCGACGATGACGAGATCGCCCGGCTGTACCTGTTCCAGCACGTTCTTGGTTCCGACAACAGCCGGAATTTCGAGCGAGCGGGCCATGATTGCCGAGTGCGAAGTACGTCCGCCGATGTTCGTCGTAAAGCCTTTGACGTACTTGCGGTTCAACTGGGCCGTATCCGAAGGCGTAAGGTCTTCGGCGATCACGATCACTTCTTCGCTGATTTCCGCGGGATTTTGCACGTTCAGACCGAGCAGATGACCGAGGATCCGTTTAGTGACGTCTTTCATATCCGCCGCACGTTCCTGCAGGTAAACGCTCTTCATGTTCTCGAACATCGTCACGAACTGCTTGGAAGTCTCGTTCAGCGCATAGTCCGCGTTAACCTGATCGTTGACGATCATGTCTTTGACCGGGCTGATCAGCTCGGGATCGTTCAGAATCAGCAGATGCGATTCGAAGATCTCCGCTTTTTGGGCGCCCAGTTCCTGCAGGGTCCGTTCTTTGATGCGCTCAAGTTCAACCTGCGATTTCGCAAGCGCGTCGTCGAGCTTTGCGATTTCCGCTTCCGCATTTTTTACCGTTTGCTGGGTTACGGTGTAATCCGGATGCTCCAGGCGAAACGCTTTAGCGATAGCGATGCCGGCCGAAGCCGCGATTCCGGAAATATTAAGCATTTACTTCGCCCAGACCTTCTCCGACCATTACGTCTTCCAGAGCCTGGAGAGCCGCTGCTTCTTCTTCGCCCTGCGTGATCAGTGTCAGCGTCGATCCTTTTTCCAGACCGAGGGACAGAACGCCAAGGATCGATTTGAGCGTTACGCGTTTGCCGTTGGCTTCCGCGAACGATTCCGTCGATTTGAATTTGTTAGCCGTATTGACCAGTGCCGTTGCCGGACGTGCATGAATACCGTCTTCGTCTACGATTCTGAATGTTTTTTCCATGATAGAGTTCCTCCAATTATGTTCTGTTTTTAAAGTTACCATACTTATTATAGCTTACTTGTCTTCCATTTGCACGCTTGCCTGCTGTTTGCTGATTTAACTGCTTTTGCATGCTTTGCTTCTATAAGGAATCCCGGCGGTGCGAAGCGCGTCCTGAGCCGTTTCGCACCGCGGTGTTCCCTGGTCCGATCTTAATCGCCCTGCGGCTTATTTGATCGAAACGATGTTGGCTTCTCCCGCTTTGACGGTGCCGGTCTTGAGCAGGGTAACTTTGGCACCTTCCGGCAGATTGGAGAAGATGACCGGCGTCATGATCGAAGGAGCATGCTCCCGCACATAAGCCAGATCGACTTCGAGAATCGGCTGGCCCGCCATAACGGCGTCGCCTTCCGCTACCAATACATTAAACCCTTGGCCTTTAAGTTTAACGGTGTTCACACCGATATGGACCAGAATTTCTTTGCCCGCTTCGGACATGATGCCGATCGCATGCTTGCTCGGGAACACATTGAAGATCGTTCCGTTGACCGGCGATACGATATTGCCGTCCGAAGGAAGAACCGCGAAACCGTCACCCGTCATACGCTGCGAGAAGACCGGATCGGGAACATTCGAGATGTCCTGCAGTTCGCCGTTGGCCGGCGACACGATGGTTTCTTCGTTCAGTACGTCGATCGCTTCGGCCGCGTCGGAGGCTGCGGCATTTTTCTCCGGAAGTTCGACGGCGGCAGCCGGCGCTTCGACCGGAGTGCGTCCCGACATGATGTCCTGAATTTGCGATTTGATCGTATCGGAACGTGTTCCGAAGATCGCCTGGATGTTGTTGCCGACTTCCAGTACGCCGGCCGCGCCGAGGTTCTTCAAGCGGTCTTTGTCGACACTGCCGACATTGTTGACCTGAACGCGAAGGCGCGTGATGCAGGCATCGAGGTTCGAGATATTTTCGCGTCCGCCAAGAGCGGACAGAATGTTTTGCGGCAGTTCGCCTGCGGTTCCTTTGCTCTGCGAAGCGCCCGCCGATTCTTCCGTCGCATCTTCGCGGCCCGGTGTCTTCAGGTTAAACTTGCGGATGGCGAAACGGAAACCGAAGTAGTAAATGACTGCCAGTACGAGACCGACGATAATGACATTCCACCAAGCCGTACGGTTCTGAAGAACCCCGAACAGCAGGAAGTCGATCAGACCGCCCGAGAAGGTCATTCCGATCTTGACGTTGAGAAGCTGCATCGTCATGAACGACAGACCCGCGAAGACCACGTGAATCCCGAACAGGACAGGAGCGACGAACAGGAACGAGAATTCCAGCGGTTCGGTGATCCCTGTCAGGAACGAGGTCAGAGCCGCCGAACCCATGATACCGGCCACGTATTTCTTGTGTTCCGGACGGGCTTCGTGGTAGATCGCCAGAGCCGCGGCCGGAAGACCGAACATCATGAACGGGAACTTACCGGTCATGAACATGCCGGCCGTGAAGTCTACGCCGTCTCTCATCTGCGCCATGAAGATCCGTTGGTCGCCGCGGAATACTTCGCCCGCTTTGTTGACGTATTCGCCGAATTCATACCAGAACGGCGAGTAGAAAATGTGGTGCAAACCGAACGGAATGAGCGAACGTTCGATGACACCGAAGACGAAAGCCGATAGCGTCGGATTGCCGTTGATCATCACGTTCGACAGCGAGTTCAGACCGTGCTGAATCGGAGGCCAGACGATCACGAGCAGCAGGCCGACCAGAATCGACATTGCCGCCGTCATGATCGGAACGAAACGTTTGCCGGCGAAGAAGCCCAGATACGACGGCAGTTCGATCCGGAAGAACTTTTTGTACATGACTGCGGCCAGTATCCCGATAATGATACCTCCGAACACGCCGGTGGATAATGTCGGGATGCCGAGCACGCTTGCGTAGCCCAGACCGGTTTCGCCGGTCAGAGCCGGCGTAACGCCGACAACGACGCCAAGCGTGACGTTCATGATCAGGAAACCGACGATCGCCGCGAGGCCCGCAACGCCTTCTCCGTCACATAATCCGACCGCGACGCCGACTGCGAACAGCAGCGGCAGGTTGGCGAAGACGATGTCGCCCGCCTTCATGAGGACGGTTGCGATCGATTGTACCCACTGCACGTCAAGCGCAGGCGCCAATTCCAGGAAATCGGGGCTGACCAGCAGGGTTCCGATCGCCAGCAGCAGACCTGCCGCAGGCAGGATGGCCACCGGCAGCATAACCGCTTTGCCGACACGCTGCAAAAGTCCAAATAGCTGTTTGAACATGGATGTAACTCCCTCTTTGTTGTGTATTTTGTTTTCCTTGTTTCCGACCGACCCTCAACGAAAGTCCTTTTTGAAGACGCAAAAAAGGCATGAACGTACGAAAAATAAAAGGAATACTTCGTGCACGGACCCCCCGGGTACAGCTTGGTCCTTGTAGCAAGTATGCGTTTTATCTTTCGCAGCGATTCATGCCTGATCGTATCAGTGACACATCGTTACAAAGGTCGTTTTAAGTTGGCTTACGTCGGTCATTATAGCATCGCTTCTTACGGTTGGCAAGCCCTTTCACGAACAAAAATCAGATCGATTCTTTTTCGGCCAAACGCTGCAGATGTATGGTCAGATAACTGGCTTCGGGCTTATACACAGGCTGCCCCAGACGTTTCTCCATCACCTTGGTCAGCTTCCAGGCGAGCGAATACATCTCCGGATACTCGCGGCTCAGCAGTTCCGCCAAACGGTCTGTCGAGCGCACTTCTTCGCCCCGGCAGACTCTTTCGATCGCGAAGCGCAGATGGGTCAGCAGCCGGGAATAATCGAGACTGCTCCGGTTCAACCCGCCTTCGATATTCTGCTCGATCAGGTCGATGAGATCCGCAATCAGCTCGGAATGCCCTCTGACCTCGCCGATCGGCCGGTTCGTAATCGCGCTGTGAATATGCAGGGCGACGAAACCGACTTCATCCGGGCCGAGAGAGGTACCCAAACGTTCTTCGATCAGATGCACCACATATTCGGCCAGCTCGTATTCTTCGGGGTAGATCTCTTTGGTCTCATAAAGAAAAGGGTTCTGAAACGTAATCCCTTTCTCGATCCGCTTGAGCGCAAAAGCGATATGGTCGGTCAGCGCGACATGGATATGCTCGTTGAGCGGCGAAGCGCTGCGGGTGCTGATCGTCTGAATCGCTTCGTTCATGACCTCGATCAGCTTCTCGTCGACCTGCGGCAGCAGCTGCTTGTACTGCTCCTGCTCGCGCCGGCTCCGCAAAATAAACATCTTCTCGGCCGCTTCCGGTTCGATCGAATCCCGCTCCGCACGTCCGAAGCCGATCCCTTTGCCGATTGCGACCACTTCGCCGTACTGCGGATCGTCCGCAATAATGACATTGTTGTTCAATACTTTGGACACCAGCATCCGCTTGATTCCGCTCCTTCTCGTTCGCGGCCCGTCAGACCCGGGCCGGAACCTTCTTTATTTTGCAATATCCACGAACCCTTCGCCAAACACGTCGCGTACGTCGTGAATAGTCACGAAAGCGTCTTTGTCGGCTTCTTTCACTATCTTTTTAAGCTGGGAGACTTCCTGTTTATTAATGACGATATAGAGCACTTCTTTGGCTTCTTTCGTGTAAAATCCGTGTCCCGACAGCACCGTGACCCCGCGGTCCATGACCGTATTGACCTGTTCGGCGATCATGTGCTGATGCTTGGAGATAATCATGACCGCCTTTTTCGGGTTCAGACCTTCGATAATGAAATCCATGACCTTCGTGCCGACGTACAGCAGCACAATCGTAAACATAAAATTCTCCACTTCGATTACGAGCAGAGAAGCCACAGCCACCACTACGTCAAAAAACAGCAGGCCGTAGCTGATATTCCAATCCAGATACTTGTTCGCCAATCTCGCCAGAATAACCGTTCCGGCCGTCGTTCCGCCTACGCGCACAATCATGCCGATTCCGATCCCCGCAAAAATGCCGGCAAAAATCGCATTGACCGTTTTCTCGGTCGACTGGATGTCCCAACTCTCCGTGAGATGCAGAAACAGCGAGTTGAACGCTACCGCAAATATTGTATAAATAATCGTCTTTTTGTCCAAAAAACGATAGCCGACCACCAGCAGAATCGAGTTGATGATCAGGTTGACGAGGCCCGGCGACCATTGGAACGAATAGAACAAAATAATCGTAACACCCGTGACTCCGCCTTCGCCAAAGTCGTTCGGAATAACGAACAGATTGACCGCCAGCGCAAAAATAAAGGCGCCGAGCGCGATAAACGCAATATCCGTTATCGTTTTGCTTACCGAATTTTTACTCAGCATTCGTTTTCCCGTCCTTTTCCGGCATTTCGTCTGCGGCGCCGCAGGTTCCGTATTCTTCGGCACACACGCAATCCCCTCATTCTATCCCATAAAAAAAAGGACCGTCAACCCGCATTTTTACTGGAAAAACGCGGGTTTGAGTCCTTTATGCATACTTATTCGAAAACGGTACGGATTCGGCCTGCCGGGAGAGCCTGGCTGGCCTGAAAAAGCAGGGTTCGACGCTTCGCTGCGGCAGCCGTCCTTTTACGCTTGCGGGTCTTTGGACGGACGTTCAGCGAGCGCCACGGCATCGGATCTCGACGCTTTTTCGGCGGCCAGCTTGGCACCGATTTCCGCTTCGCTTGGTCTTGTTCGGCCTCCGGTCAGATTCTGGATCATCTGCTCCAGATCGAGCCCCGATACGCTTTTGAGCATTTCCGGCGCGGTCGCCATCAGCTCCGTCACGTAGCCGCTGACGCGCGAAGCGCCGCCGCCTTCGCCCCGGCCCGTATCGACGACCGTAATCTTGTCGATAGACGCGATCGGCTCGGCGATTTTGCCGGCAAGTTCCGGCAGCATGTTGACGATCACGTCAAGAATCGCCGCTTCGCCGTAGTGTTTGAACGCTTCCGCCAGTTTTTCTTTGGCTTCGGCTTCCGCCGCGCCGCGCAGCCGGATAACTTCCGCTTCGGCCGTACCGCGGGCAAGCTCCGCATCGGCCGACGCAATCCCGTCGAGGCGCTTCTGTTCGGCGGACGCTTTGGCCTGCGTTTCGATCGAATACTGCAGCGCATCGGCTTCGCGCATCCGGCGGGCTTTGTCCGCTTCCGCCGCCACTTCGACCGCATACCGGTCGGCGTCGGCTTTTTTCTTCACTTCGGCATCGTAATGCTTCTGGCGAACCTGGATTTCTTTTTCCTGCAGATCGATTTCGCGGTCTTTGCGTACCAGCTCGACCCGCATCTGTTCTTCAACCGCAACTTGTTTGGCGCGCGCTTCCTGGATCATATACGCCTGGTCGGCGTCGGCTTTGGCCGTGTCCTGGTCGCGTTTGAACGCGGCGATCTTCAATTCTTTTTCTTTTTGCCCTTCGGCAATATTCGTATCGCGGATCAGCTCCGCTTTTTGCCCTTCTTCTTCGGCGCGCGCTTTCTGGATCCGGGAATCCCGTACCGCTTCCGCTTCGGCGATTTCCGCGTCGCGCTTGACCGCGGCAATCCGCGGCTTGCCGAGCGACTCCAGATAACCGTGCTTGTCCCGCACATCCTTGATCGTAAACGAGACGATCTGCAGACCCATTTTCTTCAGGTCGCGGGCGGCGACGCTCTGCACTTCCTGCGCGAAACGATCGCGGTTGCGGTACATTTCTTCGACGGTCATGGAACCGAGAATCGACCGCAGATGGCCTTCGAGCACTTCCTGGGCTTCCGACTTGAGCGATTCGATCGGCTTGCCCATATACTGCTCGGCCGCCGTCGCCACGTCTTCCGTGGAACTGCCGATCTTGATGATCGCCACGCCGTCGGCCAGAACCGGTACGCCCTGTTCCGTATACACTTCGGGTGTCGTCACGTCCAGTTTATGCGACAGCAGCGACAGATATTCGGCTTTTTGGAAAATCGGGAGGATAAAAGCGCCCCCGCCGCGTACGATCTTGATTTTGCGTCCGGCTTCGTCGTCGGCAATATTCTTCGTGCCGAGGAACGAGCCGGTCACCACCATCGCCTCATCCGTGCTGACCGTCTTGTAACGGGCCCAAAAAGCAATCCCCAGTACGAGCAGCACGGCTATGACGATACCCGGAATCAACAGATAATCCGGCACCTGATCGAAAATGCTCATTTTACTCCAACCCCTTTTCTGTTTTTTCGAGTTCGCACACACCAAGCGTTCCGTCTTCGATATCCACCACTACGACCCGGACTCCCGCCGGAATCCAAGCTCCGTCGAAGCTGAACGCGGTATGCAGCGTATTGCCCGAACCGCCCATGCCGACGAGGACTTCGCCGTAGCCTTTCTCCGGTACGGGCACGGTCACTTCACCGATCCGGCCTGTCAGATCCTTCATGGAATATCCGACGGAATTCTCGCTGCCCCGCATGGGCTTGACGTAACCCAGGTAGAGCAGCAGACCGGAAGCGAGCGCACACAGCACCGCGGCCGATACGCTCAAGACGGGGGTCAAGCCCGCATACCGCTCGATCAAAATACCGGCACCGCCAAAAACGGTTACCATGCCGGCCAATACGATCGGCTGCAGGAACTCGAACGATAGCGCATCGAACATTCCGCCCAGCGTGTCACCGATCCAGTCCCCGAACACGACGCTGATCAGCGCAAACATGACGCCTCCCGCCAAGCAGCCAAAGTATAAAGCTTCCATAGGCGTACCCCTCCTTCTTTGTTGAAGGTCGCTCATCCCGATTCCGAAATACGGATCCGTTGGCGATGAGTCTATGATTACATACGGGTGATTGCCGATTTGGTTTCATTATTTTCTAAAAACCTCTCTATTCTCCTTGCTAACGATAAACTTGCGATAAAATTCCCAATCTTGGTTCTGCTTCGTGATCTTCCTAACAAAAAAAAGGTCCGAACCGAAGGAAAGCTTCCTTCGGTTCGGACCTTTATGGCTATCGTGGCGAACGCCGGCAGCAAGCAGGGAAGCTTGTTCCTGCCGGCAGCGCGGCCTAAAACTCATGCCGTATCGCTTACAGCGAAGCTTTGTAGATCGCTACGACATCTTCGCGCTGCAGTTTGTTGAAGTTACCGAACGGTCCGAATTTCATGGCTTTATCGGCCATTTCTTCGATGCGGCTGCCGTCGATCTCGTAATCGGCCAGCGTGCTCGGCGCGCCGATCGAATTCCAGAAGCTTCTCAGCGCCTCGATGCCTTCGAGCCCGACTTCTTCGGCGGATTTGCCGGAAGCGTCGATCCCGAACACGTTGACGGCGAGCTTCTTGAAACGCTCCGGATCGACGTGCAGGCTGTGCTTCATCCAGTTCGGGAACAGGATCGCCAGACCTCCGCCGTGCGGAATGTCGTACACGGCCGATACGGCGTGCTCGACGTTATGCGTCGCCCAGTCGCCGGTGCTGCCCATGCTCAGCACGCCGTTCAGCGCCATCGTGCCGCTGTACATGACGGTCTCGCGCAGCTCGTAGTTCTCCAGGTCGTTGACGAGTGCAGGCCCCGCTTCGATTACCGCGCGCAGCACGGACTCGCAGAAGCCGTCCTGGACCGGCGTGTTGCCTTCCAGGTGGAAATAGGTCTCCAGCACGTGCGACATCATGTCGACCACCCCGTAGACCGTCTGGTCTTTCGGCAGGGAGTACGTGAACTCCGGATCGAGGATCGAGAACGTCGGGAACGAATAGGCGCTGCCCCAGCCGAGTTTCTCCATCGTCTCTTCGTTCGTGATGACCGAACCGCTGTTCATCTCCGAACCTGTCGCTGCCATGGTCAGGACAACGCCTAGCGGCAGTCCGTCTTTGGCGGCCGCTTTGCGTTCCGCGAAGTCCCACATGTCGCCGTCGTATTTCGCTCCGACCGCGATCGCTTTGGCACAGTCGATGACGCTGCCGCCGCCGACCGCCAGGATCAGGTCGATGTTTTCGTTTTTGCACAGGTCGACGCCTTTGTGCACCGTCGACAAACGCGGGTTAGGCTCGACGCCCGCCAGTTCCACAACGTTCGAACCGGTTTCTTTCAGCAGGGCCGTTACGCTGTCGTATAGGCCGGAACGCTTGATGCTGCCTCCTCCGTAAACGAGCAGGATATTTTTGCCGTATTGGGGAACCAAAGTTTTGAGCTGTTCCAATTGGCCTTTGCCGAAAATAAGGCGGGTCGGATTATAGAAAGTGAAAGATTTCATGAGTAAGTGTTGCCCCTTCCTTTTGATAAGTATGTATTTATTATATACCAAGTCCGCGCGAAAACAAAAAGAGCGGCCGCGTCATGCGAAGCAGCCGCCCTTTTCGTTGATGCCCTAGCGCTGTTCTCCTGGTGCGAACATCCGCTTACTGCGCGTCCGTCCGGTTCCAGCCGAAGCTTGCGACGAAGCGGAAAAACGCTTCGCGTCCTGCGGCGTCGGTCTTGTACACGCCGGCATGGCCGAGAATTTCGGTGAACTTCGCGCCCACTTCAAGGCGGACCCGATCGAGCGCCGCTTCCGGTGTCAAAGCGGACCCGCCGCTTTCGATCATGGAACGGATCCACGGCAGATGCTGGGCAAGCGGATGCGCAGCGTCGCTCTCCGCCGCGGCCAGCAGCGCGGAGTCGCCGCTGAGAATCCGGCCGATCTGATCCAGTTCGTCTTTGAGGCGGCCCGGCAGAATCGCCAGCCCCATGACTTCGATCAGGCCGATATTTTCTTTTTTGATATGGTGCATTTCGCGGTGCGGGTGGAAAATGCCCTCCGGATACCGCTCGTCCGTCCGGTTGTTGCGCAGAACCAGATCGAGCTCGTACGCGCCTTCGCGGCGGCGGACGATCGGCGTTACGGTATTGTGCCGAACGCTTTCGCCGTCTTTGCCGCTCGAAGCCTGCACATTGACGCTTGCGTCGCTGTACGTTTTCCACGTTTCATAAATTTCGTTCGCCGCCTTAAGCAGTTCGCTTTGATCGCTGCCGGACAACCGGACAACCGACATCGGCCAGCGGACGATCGACAGTTTTACGGACGGATAGTTCGCATGGGCGAACACCGCTTCGGTAACGGCCCGTTCGATCGCAAACGTATGCTTGCCGCCCTGGAAATGGTCGTGTGTCAGGATCGAACCGCCCACGATCGGCAGATCGGCGTTGGAGCCGAGGAAATAATGCGGGAACCGGTCCGTGAACTGAAGCAGACGGCGCAGCGTATCCTTGGTCAGCTTCATCGGCACATGATCGCGGTGCAGGACGATGCAGTGTTCGTTGTAGTAGACGTAAGGCGAATACTGGAACAGCCACGGCTCGCCGTTCAGCTGAAGCGGAATCACGCGCAGGTTCTGGCGGGCCGGATGGTTGATCCGGCCCGCGTAGCCGATGTTCTCGCGGCAGAGCTGGCATTTCGGATAGACCGGAGGCGGCAGCCGCCGCGCCTGGGCGATTTCTTCCGGCGTTTTCTCCGGCTTGGACAGGTTGATCGTAATCTCGATCGGCCCGAAATCGGATTCGTATGTCCAATACAGGTTCTTGGCGACCCGGTCCATCCGGATATAGTTGGAATCGATGCACCATTTGTAAAAACGGTCCGTCGCCGCCGTGATGCCGCCCTCCTGCTCCGCCGCGAGGAAGTCGCGGGTCACTTCCGACGGACGCGCGAGCAGCAGGCCCATCAGCTTGCTGTCGAGCAGGTCGCGCTGGGTGTCCGTATTTTCCGGGATCATGCCGGTTTGCGCCGCGTAATCGATCAATGTATCCAACATGGGCTGCGGGCCTTCCGGCAGTTCCTCGTCAAGCGCATCGCCGCCGGCGTAAGGCTCGTCGAATCCGAACTGCGCAAGCAGCCGGTTGCGTCCGTAATCGGCGTCCGCCGCTTCCAGCAGGCCTTCCCGCAGCGCAAAGGCGGTCAAGCGCTCGATCGCCCGCAGCGCTTCTTGCTGTACTCCGTTTTTCAACTGTTCGCTCATGAAAGCTGCCCCCGTTATCGTTCTGGTTTTTTAATCGTTATAGCCGTCCGGACGCGATTGGTGCCAGTTCCAGGCGCTTGCGATAATCGTTTCGATATTTTCGCGCGCCGGGCTCCAGCCGAGTACGGTACGCGCTTTGTGGGACGAAGCAATCAGGGTCGCCGGGTCGCCGGCGCGGCGAGGTTCGGTTTTGACCGGAATCTCTTTGCCCGTGACGCGGCGCGCCGTTTCGATGATCTCGCGCACGGAGAAGCCGCTGCCGCTGCCGAGGTTGAATACGTCGCTTTCGCCGCCGTTTTTCAGATAATCGATCGCGCGCAGATGGGCGTCCGCCAGGTCGCTGACATGCAGATAATCGCGGACGCAGGTGCCGTCTTCCGTCGGATAATCTTCGCCGAAAACGGAGATGTGCGAACGCTGTCCCAGCGCCGTCTGCAGCACGATCGGGATCAGGTGCGTCTCCGGACGGTGATCTTCGCCGATCTTGCCGCTGTCGTGCGCGCCGGCCGCGTTAAAGTAGCGCAGAGCGACGTAGCGGACGTTCAGCACACGGTCGTACCAGCGAATCATGCGTTCCATCATCAGCTTCGTTTCGCCGTAGACGTTCGTCGGTTCGGTGCGGTCGGTTTCTTCGATCGGCGTTTTTTCCGGTTCGCCGTAAGTCGCCGCCGTGGACGAGAAGACGATCCGGCGCACGTTCGCCTCGTTCATCGCTTCGAGCAGGCACAGGGTACCGTACATATTGTTGTCGTAGTACTTGCCGGGATTCTCCATGCTTTCGCCGACCAGCGAGTTCGCCGCGAAATGGATCACGCCTTCGATTTCATTTTCCGCAAACAGTTTTTTCAGCAGTTCTTTGTCGCGCAGATCGCCTTCATAGAGCTTGCCGCCCAGCAGCGCGCTTCGATGACCCGTCTGCAGGTTGTCGATCACTACCACTTCTTCGCCGCGTTCGAGCAGAGCCGCCACAGTATGCGAACCGATGTAACCGGCACCGCCGGTAACCAAAATTGCCATTGTCAATTCCTCCTTGGAATGAGGGAGCGAGCGGTCCGCTGTCTGTACGATGCTTGACAGGTCTTCGGCCGCGCGTCCATTTATTTGTTGAAAAAGTGATTCCGCCGTGTGTCGTTCCCGCCCAATCAGTTCGCGCCGAGTTCTTCCACGCCTTCGCCTACGCCGCAGACGTAGAATTCGCCTTCGAGACCCGTGCGCGCTTTGTAGCGTTCGCCGACTTCGGCCACGAAGCGCTCCACATCGTCTTCATGTACAAGCGATACGGTGCATCCGCCGAAACCGGCGCCGGTCATGCGGGCTCCGAGCGTACCCGGAATTTTTCGCGCTTCCTCGACCATAATGTCCAGCTCTTCGCAGCTCACTTCGTACAGGTCGCGCAGGGAGTCGTGGGACAGGTTCATCAGGCGGCCGAATTCATGCAGATCGCCTGCCGTGAGCGCTTCGACCGAAGCCAGCACGCGGGCATTTTCTTCAATGACATGCTGCGCCCGGCTGCGGACCGTCTCGTCGGTCAGAGCGGACTTGAAGTCTTCGAACTGCGAGGGCGTCAGCTCGGCGAGGTAGTTCAGATCGGCTTTGCAGCTTCTCAGACGTTCCAAAGCCTGCGTACACTGCTCGCGGCGTTCGTTATACTTGGAGTCTACCAGACCGCGGCGCTTATTCGTATTGCCGATGACCAATGTGTAGCTGCCCGTTTGGAAAGGAACATGTTTGTACTCAAGCGTATCGCACATTAGCAGGATCGCATGATCTTTTTTGCCGTTGGCTACCGCGAACTGGTCCATGATGCCGCAGTTGACGCCAACGAAGTTGTTCTCCGCCCCCTGCGACAGCAGGGCGATCTCGACCGTATCGCGCTCGTAGCCGCCCATCGAGAGCAGCGCGTAGCCGGTGACGACTTCGATCGATGCGGAAGACGAGAGGCCCGCTCCGTTCGGGATTTCGCCGTGGTAAAGCAGCTCGAAGCCTTTGGATACCGGATAGCCGCGCTCGGCCAGTTCGACCATGACGCCGACCGGATAGTCTGTCCATTCTCCGGTTTTGCTCAGCCCGATCTCGTCGACCTTGATCCGCGCCTCTTCGGGCATGTTGCTCGAAGCGAGGCGGATGATTCCGTCCGCCCGTTCGCGGATGACGAGCGTCGTACCGAATTCCAGCGCCGCCGGAAGGACGTAGCCGCCGTTGTAATCGATATGCTCGCCGATCAGGTTCACGCGTCCGGGTGCATGGAACACACGCGGATCGATATTCGATTCCCCGAATTTTTCCATAAACATTTGCTTGATTTGCTGCGTATTCATTCTGGGCTCACCTCATGGGTTGGTTTGTTCTTCCTGTACCTTTAGTATAAAAGATAGCGTTCTCCCTGATAATGCACCGATGTGCGGACTGCATGGATTTATATGACTTTCGATAAAGAAGCGTTTATACTGGTAAAAACACTTCGGAAAGCGAGGAACGCCCATGACCCACAGCTCTTCCCCGTCCGCGCAGCTGCCGGACTTCTCTTACTCCGTCGCCCCCAATCCGGTATACGACGACAAAGGCATGCTCTATGTCCTGTTCGCCGGCGAAAGTCAGACCCTGCCGGAACACAAGATCGGCCCGAAGATCTACGATTATTTCCTGCTGCATATCGTGGAAGAAGGACGGGGAACGTTCGTGCACGACGGCCAGCCTTACGAACTGGAAGCCGGCGACGCGTTCCTGATCCGGCCCGGCCGGCTGGTGAGCTATATCTCCGATTCCCGCCGACCTTGGCGCTACCGCTGGATCTCGTTCGCAGGAAAGCTCGCCGAGGATACGGTGCGTACGGCCGGCCTCACCCGGCAGCATCCGGTGTTCCGTCCTGCCCCGGAATCGGACATCCCGCGCCTGCTGCTTCACACGCTCGAATCGTTCCGTTCCAGACGCGCCGGCGCCCATTTGGCGTCGCTTGGCTACCTGCACCTGATTCTGTCTGCCGCCGAAGACGTCGTGCGCGGCGATTCGGCGCTGCCCGCCGCAGACACGGCGGGCAGCCTGGCGGTCAAGCAGATGATCCGCTATATGACCGACCAGTATGCCCATCCCGTCTCGATCGAGGACATGTGCCAGAGCCTTGGTTACAACCGCGCCTATCTGTCTCGGCTGTTCAAAAAAGAAACGGGCGCCGCGCCGGTCACTTATCTGCTGCGTCTGCGGATCGATAAAGCCCGCGGGCTGCTGCGCGAGCGGCCGGATCTGTCGATCCAGCAGATCGCGTCGTCCGTCGGACTGACCGATCCGCTGTATTTTTCGCGCCAGTTTCAGCGGCTGCACGGACAGTCTCCGACCGCCTACCGGGAATCCGTACTCAATCGGACGTAAAATCTTCACACGGCGTCCCCTCCCTAAATTAACCGGAAAGCGGCGGCAGAATCCGGCAAAGCGGAATCGGCGAACGGGCCTGCCGCCGGACGCTTTGTCCACTTCCGCAAAGCGCTAATGATAAAGCATAAATCTTCGTCCGAACCCGAATTCCGCTGCTCTATCATGCCAAAAATCCCGAATCTTCCGCACAAAGGCGAAGATTCGGGATTTTAAGCATGCGTCATTTATGTCGCTCGGGCAGCCGTTCCGGCCCTCGCGGTGTTCTTATTGTTCATTCTCCGTCTTGAGGATCTTCTCGATCCGCTCAAGCTCCTCGGCCGAGAACTCCAGCTGTTTGAGCGTCCCGATATTCTCTTCGATTTGCCCCACCCGGCTCGCGCCGATCAGAACGGAGGTCACGCGCTCGCCCCGCAGTACCCAGGCCAGTGCAAACTGTGCCAGGCTTTGTCCGCGGGCAACCGCCATTTGGTTGAGCGCGCGCACCCGGCGCATCGCTTCCGGCGTGATCTGCGTCTGGTTCAGGAACGGCGAAGCGCTCGCCGCACGCGAATCTTCCGGGATCCCATTCAGATATTTGTTCGTCAGCAGTCCCTGCGCCAGCGGGCTGAAAGCGATACTGCCGACGCCGCTCTCGTCGAGCACGTCCTGCAGTCCGTGCTCGATCCAGCGGTTCATCATCGAATAGCTCGGCTGATGGATCGTAAGCGGCGTACCAAGGTCTTTGAGGATAGCCACCGCTTCGCGGGTCTGCTCCGCCGAGTAATTGGACACGCCTATGTACAGCGCTTTGCCGGAACGGACGATATGATCGAGTGCCATCATCGTTTCTTCGAGCGGCGTATCGGGATCCGGACGGTGATGATAGAAAATATCGACATAATCCAGTCCGAGACGCTTCAGGCTCTGATCCAGGCTGGAGACCAGATATTTCCGCGATCCCCATTCGCCGTAAGGCCCGGGCCACATGTAATAGCCGGCTTTGGTCGAAACGATCAGTTCGTCGCGGTATGCCTTAAGATCCGTCGACAGCATGCGGCCGAACATCTCTTCGGCCGATCCCGGCGGCGGTCCGTAATTGTTCGCCAGATCGAAATGGGTGATCCCCAGATCGAACGCCCGGTGCACGATGCTTCGTCCGTTCTCGTAGGCGTCGACGCCGCCGAAGTTATGCCACAACCCGAGCGAGATCGCCGGAAGCTTAAGCCCCGACCGCCCGCTGCGGTTATATTTCATTTGGTCGTAACGTTCTCCGCTCGCCTTGTATTCCATCGATTTTCTCCATCCTTTCGTTTCAAGCTTGCTTCCATCTTAGCGCCGGGTTTGCCGCTTGGCAAGAAAACGATTACATCTTGTCCCTATCCTGCATGAGGCTGATATCAGGCATATCCGAGCAGACGGCGCACCTTTTCGGCGACCGCTCCCATAGGTTCCGAGATCAACAGATCCGCATGGCTGTCGTAAGGAGTCGCCGTACGGTTCAACAGGGCCAGGTGCCCGCCGTCGAACATGCCGACCAGACTGGCAGCGGGCTGGACCGTAAGCGAAGTTCCGCCGACGAGCATCAGATCCGCTTCTTGGATCGCCTGCATCGCGGCTTCCATCACGCTTGAGTCCAGGACTTCGCCGTACAGCACCACGTTCGGTTTGAGCGTTCCGCCGCAGGCGGTGCAGCAGGGAATCCCCGTACTGTCCATTACCGCTTCCAGTCCGTAGACCGCCCCGCACTGCGTACACGTATTCCGCAGTACCGAACCGTGCACTTCCAATACGCGCCGACTGCCCGCTTTCTGGTGCAGGCCGTCGATATTCTGGGTGATGACCGCGTTCAGCCGGCCGGCCTGCTCCAGATCGGCAAGCAGCTTGTGCATGGCATTGGGCTGCGCTTCCCGGTATACCATCCTTTTGCGGTAAAAGTCATAGAACATTTCCGGCTTCCGGTAAAAAAACTCCCGGCTCAGCATGTCTTCGGGCGGATAGGGAAACTCGCGGTCTTCCGTTTCGTACAATCCCCCCGCCGAACGAAAATCGGGAATGCCGCTTTCCGTCGAAGTTCCCGCACCGCCGAAAAATACGATCCGCCGCGCCGCTTCGATCCACTCTGCCAGCACTTCCGCGCCGTCTTTCTCCATATGCCTTCCTCCTCCGCTTCTTATTTCCCGGCGGCGATTTCCAGTTCGTCGTACCCGCCGACCACATAGTCCGCCGCCGACAGATGACCGCGGGGTCCTCCGTTCGGCGCGATGCCGATAGCCAGCGCAGCACCCGCGCGCCTCGCCATCTCCATATCGGCGCCGCCGTCGCCGATCACAATCGCCTGCGCCGGTTCCACGCCGAGGCGCCTGCAGGCCTCGTGCACCAAATCCGGCGCCGGCTTGCCTTCAAGCACCCGGTCCCGCCCTTGGACGGAATCAAACCATCCGTCCAGGCCGGCCCAGCGCAGATGCCGGAGTGCGGACTCCGTCGTGTCCGACGTTGCCGCGGCAATCCGCATCCCGGCGGCCCGGGCTTGTTCAAGCTTCGCGACCAGACCCGGCAACGGACGCACGGGGCGTTCCCGCTCCATCGTCTCTTCCGCGGAGGCGGCGAATCCCCGCACCGCGTCCACGCTTTGATGCCAGGGAATCCCGGCCCCGTACAGCTGCCAGGCCAGAACCCCCGTCATTTCTTCGGCGGTCGCGAGCGCCAGCGGTCCGCTGCGATCATAATCGGCGATGCGCCCATCCGGTGCTCGCACAATGCCGAATGCCCGCTCCGCACTGCCGGTCCATTGCCCTCCGGCGGCGGTCAGCTTCTCCTCGGTCTGCCGGAGCATCTCGTCGGCCCAGCGGCCCCACAGCTCCATAAAATCGAGCAGCGTGCCGTCTTTGTCGAAGATCAGCGCCTCGCAGGCATAGGAGCGTTCTTGAACCGTCAGAAATGCCATACGCTTCCTCCTATTTGGCTCCGGAAGCCGGTATGGCATCCAGCCAAGCCGAGATCAAAGCCACCGTTTGTTCCCGCTGCTTCGCCCCGGAGATCGAAGCTTTCCCGTCGCCTCCCTGGTCGCCGTAGCTGCCGAATTGACCATGGTTGCCGCCTTTTATCACTTCGTACTGAGCATCGGCCGGCAGATATTTGCGTCCTTCCGCATACTTTTCCCGATTCAGCACGTCGTCGCCGGATGCCGTAATCGACAAAGCCGGCATCTGCGCAGCGCTGAGATCGCCTTTGCTTTCCGCGTAGGAAGCCAGGAAAAAGATCCCGGCAGTTTCTTTGGGATGCTCAGCCGCGTAACGTGCCGCAAAAGACCCTCCCAACGAATGTCCGCCGATCGCAAACGTTTCATCCGGATACTTTTCCGCGATTTTCTCCGCTTCGTTTTGTCCCAGAAACGCGAAGTTCAATGGCATCTTCGCAATAAACACATGCCGTCCGGTCTCTGCCAAATCGCGGGCGAATGCGGCGTAAGCTTCCGCTTTGACCCGGCCTCCCGGATAGAAAATAACCCCCGGCTGCTTGGCCGTTTCGCCTTCCACCGGTTCGAACTCGATCCAATCGTCCGTCTGAGACACCGCAACGGCGGCGTCCCCTTTCAGAGCGGCCTGCGCTTCTGCGGAAGGGCCGTAAGGCGTACTTACGTACACGACGGCCGCGGCGATCAGAGCAATCAGCAGCACAATCACAATCGTCAGGACCAGGCGTTTCTTGCCGCGCGGATTCCTTCCGCTTTTGTTTCCTTTTCGTTTTCCGGTTTCGAACGGCCGGATCGGCGATCTTGTTCCCGTCAGCATCATGCTTCCTCCTTACCCTTCTATGGCTTTCCCCGTACCATTATAAAGAAACGCCGCAGTCCCGGCAAAGCCTCCCGCGGATAATTCTGCGCATGCAAAAAGCCCGCACTTCCAAACCGAGGAATCCGTGCGGGCTTCAGCCGGGTCCGGAAGAATCGAAATCCGTACCTAGCGGCTGCGGGCCTGGCGGTAGGCTTCGGCGTACTGCGCCGCTTTCTCGCGAACCTTGGTCATATCGCCGGTCTTCAGCGCTTCGCTGGTCAGATCGGAACCGATCCCTACCGCAACCGCCCCGGCTTCGATCCATTCTCCCAGGTTCGCTACGGAGACTCCGCCGGTCGGCATCAGATTCGCCTGCGGGACCGGTCCTTTGAACGTTTTGATAATCGAAGGCTCGAACATATTTCCCGGGAAAAGTTTCATGACATCGGCGCCCAATTCCAACCCTTTAAGCAGCTCGGCGATCGTGACGATTCCCGGCATCACCGGAATCCGATACAAATTGCACAGCTTGACGGTATCTTCGTTCAAGGCGGGGGACACGACAAACTGGGAACCCGCCATAATAGCCATACGCGCCGTATGCGGCTCCAATACCGTTCCCGCTCCGATCACGGCAAAACGATCCGAGTCGATCGGCGCTTCCGGACTGTAAATACGGCTGAGACGTTCGATCGCTTGAAGCGCGTTCGGCACCGTCATCGTGACCTCGATAATCTTGACGCCTCCGGCAATCGCCTGTTCGGCCATTTCCACCACCTGGTCCGGCGAATCCCCGCGCAGAACCGCCACCACGCCGCAGTCCATAATTCGCTGCAGCACCTTGATTTTCTTCATTCCGCTCATCCCTCTCCGCTTCCGGCCTTCTGCGGCAAATACGGCCGAACGTTTGTAGGTACTTATTCACGCCGCTGTACTCGCTTTCATTGTGCGTCAAACGCTTTTGCGGTGTCAATGAAAAAAACCGAAAAGCACCGATAAGAACGTTCATTTTCGATTTTTTAAACAAATTCTTCAATAATTAAAAGACTGATCCGTGGGCGAAAACGGAGGCTGCGGGCTTGTTCCGCAAGGATTGCAACTCCGATCGGCCGCAAATAAGAAAATAAGCAAAAAAACCAAAAATTTTTTAGACCGCGCCGCTGCAAGGATTTGGAAAGAAAACCTACCCAGGTAGGGCTTTTTCAAGCTTGCTCGGCGTTTCATTGGAAAATGGCGGTGGTAAATAGTTGGTGCACGCGGCAAAAACAACTACTGAGGAGTGATTGAGATGACAAACAGTCAGTCGGGCAACAAGAAAATGAGTCGCGAAGAAGCCGGTCGTATGGGTGGAGAAGCTACGGCCAAGAAACACAGCCGGGAGTTCTACCAAGAAATCGGACGCAAAGGCGGCAAAGCCACGGCGAAATCGCACAGCCGGGAGTTCTATCAGGAAATCGGCCGCAAAGGCGGAGAAGCGACTTCCAACTCCCACGACAAAGACTTTTATCGCGAAATCGGACGCAAAGGCGGCCAGAAGTAACCCGCATTCAGGGCTGCCTCTCGCCCATGCCGTTATTCCCCGCGCGCCAAGCGAAAGAGCCGAAACGAAGTCTGTCAGCGTGTTCGGCTCTTTCGCCTGGGCGCGCTTTTTTGCGTGTCCAAATAAAGGAAGCTCCATTTTTTTGTCCTTTGCTAGAAAAAAGTAACGGCATGTGTTAGACTGTTTAGAAAATTTAGCTTATTTGTTGAGCTGGAGCCGTTCCCGGAATAAACGGCTGCCGCGAGGGGCGAAAGCACAATCCGCTACCTCGTTTCATCTTTATTTCGGTGGCATCACGAGTTTTCGCTTTGCTCGTGAACCGCGCTAAAGCAGGTATTTCAATATATCGTTCTGGGGGAAAAGTCATCATGGTTGCTAAGAAAATGCGTTCCGACATGATCAAAAAAGGGTTCGACCGCGCACCGCACCGCAGCCTTCTGCGTGCAGCCGGCGTCAAGGAAGAAGATTTCGGAAAACCGTTTATCGCAGTCTGCAACTCTTATCTCGACATCGTTCCGGGCCACGTCCATCTGCAGGAATTCGGCAAAATCGTCAAAGAAGCGATCCGCGAAGCGGGCGGCGTTCCGTTCGAATTCAATACGATCGGCGTCGACGACGGAATTGCCATGGGACATATCGGGATGCGCTATTCCCTGCCGAGCCGCGAAATCATCGCCGATTCGGTTGAGACCATGGTTATGGCACACTGGTTCGACGGAATGGTCTGTATTCCGAACTGCGACAAGATCACACCGGGCATGATGATGGGCGCGCTGCGCGTCAATATCCCGACCGTATTTGTTAGCGGCGGCCCGATGAAAGCCGGCAAAGACAAAAACGGCCGCTCCATCTCGCTCACTTCGGTCTTCGAAGGCGTAGGCGCGCACCAAGTCGGCAAAATCGACGACCAGACGCTGCTGGAGCTTGAACAATACGGCTGTCCGACCTGCGGTTCCTGTTCGGGCATGTTCACCGCCAACTCGATGAACTGTCTGGCCGAAGCTCTGGGTATCGCTCTTCCGGGCAACGGTACGATTCTCGCGGTTGCCGAAGAACGCAGAGACTTCGTTCGCCAGTCGGCTACGCAGCTGATGGAACTGATCAAGCTTGATCTCAAACCGCGCGATATCGTAACGGTCGAAGCGATCGACAACGCTTTTGCTCTGGATATGGCCATGGGCGGTTCGACCAACACCGTTCTGCATACTTTGGCTCTTGCACAGGAAGCCGGTATCGAATATCCGATCGAACGCATCAACGAAGTCGCCAACCGCGTTCCTCACTTGGCCAAACTTGCTCCCGCTTCCGACTGGCATATCGAAGATGTGCATAATGCCGGCGGCGTCAGCGCCGTACTGAACGAACTGCTCAAAAAACCGGGTGCCCTGCACGGCGACCGTATCACCGTTACCGGCAAGACGCTTGCCGAGAACGTTCAAGGTCAGGAAATCCTCGATACCGAGGTTATCCACAGACTCGACAATCCGCATTCCGAGCGCGGCGGTCTGGCCGTTCTGTTCGGCAACCTGGCTCCGGAAGGGGCAATCATCAAAGTCGGTGCGGTCGACGCTTCGGTCGGCGGCTATCACAAAGGACCTGCGATCTGCTTCGATTCCCAGGAAGAAGCGCTCGAAGGTATCGCAAAAGGACAAGTCAAAGAAGGTCATGTCGTGGTCATTCGCTACGAAGGACCAAAAGGCGGACCCGGCATGCCGGAAATGCTCGCTCCTACGTCGCAGATCGTCGGCATGGGACTCGGTGCCAAAGTCGGCCTGATCACGGACGGACGTTTCTCGGGCGCATCGCGCGGGATCAGTATCGGTCATATCTCTCCGGAAGCGGCTGAAGGCGGTCCGATCGCATTCGTCGAAGAAGGCGATATCATCGAACTCGATCTGATCAACCGTACGATCCAATTGGAGATCAGCGAAGAAGAATTCGCCGCTCGCCGCGCCAACTGGAAAGGCTTCGAACCGAAAGTGAAAACCGGTTACCTTGCCCGCTATTCCAAACTGGTCACCAATGCCAGCATGGGCGGCGTCCTGAAAATCTAATTTAGCCGTTTTTGCGCAGATCCGCGGTGATAAGCGAATCTGCCGCCTTTTTCTTCGACCAAAGCACAACCAAAAGGACTTCGGGCCGCGCTGCACAGCGCGCTTCGAAGTCCTTTTTGGTCTGCGTGAAATTGACGCCCAAGGCCATATGCTCCGGTTCCGCCGTACCCGGCAAAAATACGAATCCCGCGTTTATCGGACCGCCGCCGCTTCCGCCGGACTGCCATCGGACCGCATAACGGACACGGGCGCTTCCTCCTGCCTGTTTGCAGCCGCCAGACTCTCCGGCGCGGCGGCGGAAACGGAATCGTTCTGGACGGCTTTGCGGCGGCTCTTGCGCTTGTCCGCTTTGAAATCGCGGGTCAGCATCGTTTCCATCGGCATGACCATGATCTTGGGTACCAGAAACTCGCTCTGCTGCTGCAGGCGCGCGCTTCCCGAAGGATGAATCGCCCACAGCAGCAGCTTCAGGTACAACCGGGTTGCCCGTGCAAACCATCCGCTCGAAAGATCATGCACTTCGAAACCGAACTGCTCCGGACCGCGGTTGATCATGCTGACCGCGTAAACCGCTTTGGCTTCGCGCAGATCCGGGTCCTGCCGGATATGCTCCGCAATGCCCGGGAAGCTCTGCTCCGTGCCCCGGATCATCAAAATGGCCAACTGTACCGACGATCGGGAACGGCTGCCGAATTCGAACAGCATTTTGTTATCGAAATGCAGCTCCACGATCGGATCGCCTTTGACAAGCGTGCGGCCGCTGCCGAGCTCGATCGGCCGGCCGGTATAACGCGTCTTGCGGAAATGATACAAAGGCGCACCGTCCGCTTCTTGCAGACGAAAAACAAAACGAAAGCCCCGTTCGTACAGCAGCCAGGCGCCGACCAGCGCCTTTTTGAATGGAGAAACTTGACCCATCTGCTTGCCACCCGCTTTCTTTGTCGTTTCCATCAGCCGTTCCACCGTGACACTGCTCAGCCCTTTGGCATAAGCTTCATCCAAAAAGCGCTCCAGCGCACGCAGCATATTCTCCGGCGCTTTGTCGTTGGCTCCAAGCGTGGCTCCGCAGTCGTGCAGCACCAGCACTTCGCCGCCGCGCATCTTGCGCCGCATCCGTTTGAGCAGCCTTTCTTCGCCCAGACGCTTGCGCCAGTCGCCGAAGATCCCCGACCACAAGACCAGCTGCAGTTCATGGCGTCCGACCAGGTCGAACAAATTCACGATGCCCCAGGGCGGACGGTAGTAAACCGCACGCTCGCCGGTGACCCGTTCGATCACTTCGTTGGTACGATTGATCTGCTTGCGTACCGAACCCGGCCGCATAAGCCAATTCGTACGGTGTATATAGTTGTGAATGCCGATTGCGTGGCCTTCGGCCTGCATTCTTTTCAGCAGATCGGGATGCTGCGCCGCATGCGAGCCGACGACGAAAAAGGTCGCTTTCGCTTCGTAGCGTTTCAGCAGATCGAGCAGCTTTTCCGTATACTGGGGGTCCGGCCCGTCATCGAATGTCAAAGCAAGTTCCGTTTCGCTTTTTCCTTTGCGGAAAGCCCGAAATCCGAAGATCCGGCTGATCAACCCTGGAATAAACGCATAGAAGGAAGATAAATAAAAAAGCCATATCAGCAAGGTTGTTTCCATTTCCGCTCTCCGTTTCTCTATATAAAGTCGGAGCAAGAGTTTGGTTCGTCTATTGCTCAGCGCCATCACTTTATTTTATCATAGGTAACAATCGAATCAATGCAAAAATGCGGACTCTATTCCCCCGCCATCCCTTGCGAAGGAGCATACCCATGATCTCGTTGTACCGGAAATATTGGCGGACGGCTTTTGACGTCGGCCTGATCATCCTGACCGTTTACCTTATTATGCTTGCCTTCAGCTGGCTCTATGGCATCGCCGCACCGGTCTTCTTGTCCATCCTTGTTTTTCTCATTATCGAACCGTTCGCCCGCCTGCTTCATCGTCGGGGCAAACTGCCCAAACCGCTTGCTTCGGCCATTTCGGTGCTCGTCTTCGTTCTGGTTATTCTGGGCGCCCTGTTCGGAGCGGGTCTGATCTTCGTTTCGCAGATTGCCCGCCTGACCGATAATCTGCCTGAATATACGGCGATCGTACAGGTCCAATTCACCAATTTGACCGAGTTTTTGCACAATGAACTGAACGCCCTGCCCGCCGGAACGGCCGAGAAAGCCAACGAGTATTTCGCGCTGTTCACCGATCAGCTGACCGTATGGCTAAAGTATGCTTTCACCTATCTGCTTGCGTTCCTGACTTCGTTTTCGAGCTTTATCGTCAGTTTCGCGCTGTCGATCATCCTGGCTTTTTTCCTGAGTTCCGAGATTGTCTGGTGGAAAAAAGTCGCGGGCGACAAAACGCCGAATACGCTCAAAAAAGCTTACGTTTTTCTGAAAACCCATGTCTTCCGTTCGATCGGCTCCTATTTGAAAGCGCAGGCGATTCTTGTCTTTATTACCTTTGCGATCGTATACGCCGGACTGCTGATTCTGCGTGTGGACAATGCCTTTGCCATTTCCGTCGTTTCGGCCTTGTTCGATATTCTGCCGCTGCTTGGCGTACCGGCTATCTTCATCCCCTGGGTCGTCTATTTGTTCCTTGTCGGCAATACGGGACTTGCGGTCGGTTTAATCGTCCTGCTGGTTGTCGTTATGCTGACCCGCCAGCTGCTCGAACCCAAAATCGCAGGCAACTCGATCGGCATTTCTTCCGCTTATCTCATGCTTTCGTTTGTGCTGATCTCCACTTCCTTGTTTGGCGTGGCGGGATTGATTCTGGCTCCGATTCTACTGATCCTGATCAAGGAACTGATCCAGGAAGGCTATTTGCAGCGCTGGATCCGGATGCCCCAGGAAGAATTCGCCGTGCATCCGCTCAGCCCTTCGGGGGCTCCGCCTCCTGCCGGTACGCCTGCAGGACCGGGTACGCCTTCGCCTAATCCGAATCTGCCGGATTGATCCGGTATCGCCGTTTAGACGTTCTTCCCCCGGAAGAGCGTCTTTGCCGCGTCCGGTCAATTCCCAATCTAATCTGGATGAAGGTTGGATGAAGCTCGACCGCTTAACGTTTTAACGTTCGATGCGCGGGGTATATGGTTTCCGTATGCCCTTTTATGTAAGGTGTATCCATATTCGAGCGAAGGAAAGGGGACTTCACATGACCGACGAGCCAAAAAAGCCAACCGACGACGGACAAGAAGAAAACCTGACACTGACCACAAGGCAGGGACACCCGGTAGCGGACAACCAAAACGTCCGTACGGTGGGCAGCCGTGGGCCGACAACGCTGGAGAACTATCACTTTCTAGAAAAAATTACCCACTTTGACCGCGAACGTATCCCCGAACGGGTCGTTCATGCGCGGGGAGCGGGAGCCCACGGTGTCTTCACCGCTTACGGGCGGGTCGGCGACGAGCCCGTATCCCGCTATACCCGCGCCAAGCTGTTCCAGGAAGAAGGCAAGGAAACGCCGGTATTCGTTCGTTTTTCAAGCGTTATTCACGGCGGCCACTCTCCGGAAACGCTGCGCGACCCCCGAGGATTCGCTACCAAATTTTATACCGAAGACGGCAACTGGGATCTCGTCGGCAACAATCTGAAGATTTTCTTTATTCGCGATCCGTTGAAATTCCCCGATATGGTCCATGCGTTCAAACCGGACCCGCTAACCAATGTGCAGAGTATGGAACGTTTTTTCGATTTCGTATCGCTCAGTCCCGAAGCTACCCATATGGTTACGTTTCTGTTCTCGCCTTGGGGCATCCCGGCCAATTACCGGCAGATGCAGGGCTCGGGCGTAAATACGTACAAATGGGTAAATGCCGACGGCGAAGCGGTGCTGATCAAATATCATTGGGAACCGTTGGGCCAGGGCATCAAGAATCTCACGCAAAAACAAGCCAACGAGATCCAGTCTTCCAACTTCAACCATGCGACACTGGACTTGTACGAAGCGATCGACAAAGGCGATTATCCGGAATGGGAACTCTGCGTGCAGATCATGGAAGACGGCGAGCATCCCGAACTGGATTTCGATCCGCTGGACGATACCAAGCTCTGGCCGCCGGAACAATTTCCGTTTCTCCCGGTCGGCAAAATGACGCTTAACCGAAACCCGGAAGACTATTTCACCGAGGTGGAGCAGGCGGCGTTCGGTACCGGCGTTCTGGTCGACGGGCTTGATTTTTCGGACGACAAGATGCTGCAGGGCCGTACCTTCTCTTACTCCGATACCCAGCGGCACCGGGTAGGGGCCAATTATCTGCAGCTTCCGATCAACGCGCCCAAATCTCCGGTTGCCACCAATCAGAGCGGCGGACAAATGCAGTTCAAAGTCGATCGGGCGCCGGGTCAGAATCCCCACGTCAACTATGAACCTTCGTCGATGGGCGGGCTGCAAGAAGCGCCGAAATCCGGCAAAGACCATCAGCCCGAATACAATGCCAAATTGATGAAAGCCCCGATCGACCGTCCGAACAATTTCGGCCAGGCCGGCGATACCTACCGTTCGTTCGAAGATTGGGAACAAGCCGAACTGATCGCCAACCTCGTCGATGCCCTGACGTCTTGCAAAGCCGATATCCAGGAGCGCATGATCGATTACTTTACCCAAGCCGATGCCGATTACGGCAGACGCGTCTCCGAAGGATTGTCTTCCGCCGACGCTCAAGACGGGATCAGCGGCCAATCCAATCCCCAGGATGCCATCGAGAAGTCGCGCGAAAAAGGCGAAGAAGCCGATCCGTATTGATTGGCGGGCGTACGTAAATACCTTATATGTGCAAATAAAAAGAGCTCCGGGCCGCGGCCCGGAGCTCTTTTTATTCTGCTCTTTCCTACTCCCCCACCCTCGAAAGTCTCCCGCACGCACTTTCTACCTACACCGTAAATTTCGAAATCGAATCTTTCAGCTCGTTCGACGCGTTGCTCAGCTTGGCCGACAGTTCGACCAAGCGTACGCCCACGTTCTGCTGCTCGCTGCTGAGCGACGCCACTTCCTGGGAAGTGGCGGACGACTGCTCGGCCACTGCGCTGACGCTGGTCATGGCTTCGGCCATGATCTTCTGGGCGCTGCCCAGTTCGCCGATCGAAGCCGTTACGCCGTCCAGCTTGCCGGAGAACTGCTGCATCTGCTCCTGCACCGAGTCGAAAATCCCGCTCGTCTGCTTCACGGAGTGTACCTGTTCCTGGAACATCGGATACACGGCCGACAGGGTACGCACCGTTTCATCCATTTCGGACTGGATATTGTCGGTAATCTCGCCGACCATGTCGATCGACTCCCGCGAACGGCTGGCCAGCTGGCGAATTTCGCCGGCTACAACCATAAAGCCTTGTCCGGCAGCCCCCGCGCGCGCCGCTTCGATCGTGGCGTTGAGCGAGAGAATATTCGTCTGTTTCGTAATATTCTGCATCACATCGAGTACTTTCATGACGGAAGCGGTACTTTCCTTGAGTGCGTCGACCCGGGTGACAAGCGAACGGACCATATTTTCCGTACTGCCCGTTTGGGACAGCAGCTTGTCGAGATGCACGGTGCCTTCCTGACTCGCCGTTTGAACTTCGCGTGCCGAAACGTCCATTTCGCGGTTTGCCGACACGACCTTTTCCATCCGGTCGCCGATACGTTCGGTCAGCTCCGTGCTCTTCTCCGCTTCCTGCGCCAGACTGGATGCACCGTTCGCGATTTCTTCCGTCGCAATCGCGATTTCGCGCGCCGAGGCGGCCGTCTGCTGCGAAGCCTGTTCAAGCTCGCCGGCCGTATCCAACACCTGCTGGGCCGTATCGGTTGTCCGGCGAACCAGATCCGTGATCCGGTCCATCATCTGGTTGAAAGCGACGGACAGCTCGCCGATTTCGTCTTTGGAACGATAATCGGTCCGCACACTTAGATTGCCGGTTGCGCCTTCCTGCATCAGTCCTTTGAGGTGACCCAGCGGACGTGCGATCATGCGGACCATCCAGATCCCGATAAAGATAGCCACAAGCACGGCTCCGGCCACAAAGATCACGATCAGGGTCAAGATGCCCGATGCGCCTTCCAGCAGCACTGCGACGGGAACGGTTCCGATCAGTTTCCAGCCGGAAGTTTCTACCGTGTTGTAAGCAGCAAGCACGGTTTTACCAAATTGTTCGGCTTCGAACTTGCCGCCTTCTCCGAGCTCATCCTGCTTGAAGACGTAAGTGGTAGGCTGACCCGCGGAACCTTCGACGTCCGAAGCAACATTCGTTCCATCCGCCGCCACCAGCTCGATATGGCTGCCTTCTCCGAATTTAACGGATTTCAGCTGCTCTTCCAGCGTTTTGACATCCAGTTGAAGACCGACGACGAACTTGATGCCGCTGCCGTTTGTGGTGGACATCTGGCGGACCAGCGTATAACTTGCCCGCTCCACGTCGGTCGGCAGCCACTGAACGGTCGCTTTGCCTCCCGTCAATTCGGAATACCAAGCGGCTCCCCGAATCTCTTCGGCCGTTGGAACCCGGTTGCCTGCCGTGAAGAAATCTTCCGAATTCTCATCGGTCGACAAGAAATACACGGACTGAAGTCCGCTGGTCACGTTGACCTGGTTGCTCAGCGACTCGTTGATCTGACGGTAAGCCTGCAGGCGATCGAAATCGCTTGTGGCACGCTGCAGACTATTGATCGCATCCTGAATTTCAGGATTGAAAAAGATCTGCGTCGAAGTATCCATATAGCGCTGCAAAATGATGTCGAGCTTCTCCGAAGTCTGAATGATGGTCTGCTCGTTGGCTAAAGCCGCATTTTCTTTGATCGTATCCCGGGCTTTGAGGTAGGACAGGATCCCGAGCGAAGACACGAATACGACAATTCCGACAAGGAAAATAATGAAGAGACGGACCCCCACCGATTTGCTCGGATCGATCGCCCGCCAATTTCCGAGTCCCTGCACCACGACATTCCCTCGCTCGCGCATTGAACGTGCCGGACGGGCGGAACGGTTTTGCTTGGTCGGTACAAGTTTGGAAGCGAAACGTTTCACCTTTACGGGTAAAGCGTTCTCATTTTGTACAGGACCTTCAGACCCGGAATCCTGTGCTTCCGATAGCGTTTTTGTCGGTTTTTTCTTTTTTTCACGTACTTTTTTCAGACTTTTGTCCTTTTTCAGCAGCTTTAGCGAAGGCTTCCCTTTTCCTTCGTTTTTGGCATCCTCAGGTTCCAGTACGGGATTTTCCCCATTTTCGCCTTTTTTCTTCATCATGCCCATGTCCCCACCCGCCAGTCTTTAGAATCAGCGTTGCAACTCCGGACGTTGAGAAAGCGCTCTCCACTTTGTCTATGTACCTACTTTCTTCGTAAAAAGACCCGGGATTACAAAATGCTGGTTATCTCTATTATCGGACGAAGCAAGCAAAATGAACAGTAAAATGAAGAATTTTTTAAAAATAGTTAACATCATAGGAAAACCCTTCATATCTTTGACGGATTTGAAGGGTTTCGTAAGACCTATGACCGAAGTCTCTTATTTTTTAATATTCTTTTTGCGCATCATGTCGAAGTAACGCAGCGGATGCTTCACTTCGAACTTGACCCGCTGCATCGGGTGACGGGCTGCATCGAGTTCATTGCCTTCTTCATCCCAGATCCGCCCTACCGTCTGAGCGAAAAAATTTCCGTCCGGACCGAAAAATTCAATCTCGGTGCCGGGTTTGAAATGGTTGCGCTGCTGGATGGTCGCCATGCCGGTCTGCTCGTCGTAATCAAGTACCAGTCCCGCGAAATCGTAAGGTACCGCTTTTTCTTCCGGTTCGTAAATATGGTCTTCGTGGTCCGGCGTATCGTAGAAAAACCCGGTATTGAGCGGACGATTCGCCGCTTTGTTCAGCTCTTCCATCCATTCCGGCTTCAGTACGTAGTTGTCGGGGTCCGCCATGTACGAATCGATCGCTTGGCGATACACGTTGACCACGGTCGCTACGTAATGGATCGATTTCATCCGGCCTTCAACCTTGAAGCTGTCGATGCCCACTTCGATCAAATCGGGAATGGAGCCGAGCATACAGAGGTCTTTGGAACCCATTGTAAACGCATTGTCTTCGGGCCGGAACAAAGGATTGCCTTCAACCGCATCGGCCTGCTGTTCTTCGGACACCCAGGCTTGTTCTTCCGAAGGCGTCTCGAACAGATCGTATTTCCATCGGCAGGACTGGCAGCAGCCGCCTCGATTGGAATCCCGGTCGGTAAAATGGTTGGAGAGGACGCAGCGTCCCGAATAGGACGAGCACATGGCGCCGTGTACAAAAGACTCGATTTCGATATCGACGTTTTTCTTGATCTCGGCGATTTCTTCCAGGCTTGTCTCGCGGCCCAATACGACGCGCGGCAGGCCTTCTTCTTTCCAGAACTGGACCGCCTGCCAGTTGAGCGTCGACTGCTGGGTGCTCAGATGCACTTCGATCAGCGGAGCCGCCGTCTTGGCCGTCTCGACGATGATCGGATCGGCCGTAATGATCGCGGCGATACCGGCATCCTGCAGATTGCGCAGGTACTCGGCAATGCCGTCGAGATCTTCTTCGTGAGCATAGATATTCGTCGCGACAAACACTTTTGCACCGTATTTTGCGGCGAACTCTACGCCTTCTTTCATCTCTTCGAAACTGAAATTGTCCGCGTTCGAACGCAGACCGTATTTTTGTCCGCCGATATAGACGGCGTCCGCGCCGTAATGTACGGCGAATTTCAGTTTTTCCAGGTTGCCCGCCGGTGCCAACAGCTCGGGCTTATCCAGACGATACCGCTTGCCTTTGTGCTGCGGCTTGTCTTGAACCGACGTTTGTGTCGTTTCCACGATGCGTTCCCCTTTCTTAATACACCTGTTCTTTATAGAAAAATCCAAATGAAAGCTCGCGGTCCGGATCCTGCAGCCCGCGAATTTCGTCAAGCCAGGACTCGTCGAACGCGTAGTTTTCCCGGTCGTTCACGAAGCTGTCGATCGCTTTGCGATAAGCCCGGGCAGCCGCGACGTTGTAAGCCTTGCTTTTCAGGATCCCTTCGATCTTGAAACTCTGCACGCCCGCTTCCATCAGCAGATGCAGATCTTCCAGAATACAAATATCGCCGGAACTCATGATATGCGTACCGTTGGAATCTTCATAGATCGGAAACCGTTCGTCGCGCCGTTCCGCTTCGATCAGATACAGCCCGCGCGACAATCCGACATTCCCGTCTTCGACCGGACGTCCTTGATTCGCCATGTAGCTGTTCACCAGACTGCGCTTGGAATGATAGATGTTCGTCATGCCATGTACCTGCACCTGGGCTTCGACTTCAAGCGACGGCATCATGCCGGTTGTTTCTTCCATATTAAGTTCCCGGGCCAGCACGATCCGGGTTGCGCCGCGGCGTCCCCAGTAATTTGCCGTTCCGTGGTTGGTGGAGGTCATCTCGGCATTCCAGTGCAGCGGCAGGCCCGGCAGAAGCTTTCTGGCCTGCATCAATACGGAAGGATCGCCGAACTCGATTCCGTCCACTCCGATCTGCCCCATCTCTTCCAGGTAACCGGGCAGACCGGGCAGCTTGTCATTGTCCATCAGATTGTTGACGCAGACGTAGATCTTGATCCCCCGGGGATGGGCGAAGCTGACGGCTTCCGCAATCATCTGCGGCGTAAATTCACCCGGCAGACGCATCCCGTACTTTTCTTCCCCCAACAAAAAAGCGTCGCATCCGGCTTCCGCCAGCGCTTTTAATTCATCCAGTGTGCCGCAAGTTGCCAATAATTCGGGTTTGTATCCCAAAACGGCCACTCCCTTCTTCAACTTCATCGGCGCAGGCCGGCGCAGTTATTTGCCGCCGGCTCTGCTTTCTTCGATATTTTGTTCATGCTCTGCGAACGTCTCGGCAAACAGGTGCTCGCCGGAGCCGTCTTTTTTGGTCACGTAAAAGAAATATTCCGAATCTTTCGGCTGCAGGGCAGCTTCGATCGACTTGAGACTCGGAGACGCGATCGGACCCGGCGGCAGCCCTTCGTATTTATAGGTATTGTACGGGCTGTCGATCTCCAGATCGGAATACAGCAGCCGGTCTTTCTGTTCGCCCAGCGCGTACTGGACGGTTGCATCGATCTGGAGCTTCATCGGATCGTTCAGCCGGTTGTAGATGACGCCCGCGATGAGCGGACGCTCGGCATCGACTACCGCTTCGCGTTCCACAAGGGAAGCGACCGTCAGCAGCTCGTGCACGGTCAGCCCGCGCTTTTGCAGCAGTGTATCGAAGTTCGCGATAGAATCCAGTTTGCGCTTCGTTTCTTGAACCAGACGGCGCACCACTTCTTCTTCCGAGGCACCGGGTTCGAATTCGTACGTATCGGGGAACAAATACCCTTCGAGCGCATAAGTCGTTTTGGCGGCTGCCGGAAGTTCGGCCGGCAGATCGGCGCTGAATTTTTCCGGCTGCCGGGCCAGCTGCCGAATCGTTTTGGCGTCCCAGTCCCCTTTTTCGCTCAATCGGTCCGCGATTTGCTTAAGCGTAAATCCTTCGGGAATCGTCACTTTGACGGATTCTTTGCGTACTTCTTCACCGCCGCCGTTCAATACGGCCGTGATCGCTCCGTATTCCAGGCCCGGCTGCAGCTGATACGCCCCCGCCTTAAACGCTCCGCCTTCGTTTTCCATCCGCAGATAGAACTTGTACAGCAGGGCGCTGCGAATCAGTCCGCTGTCTTGCAGCTGATCGGCAATCTCCGCCGTACCCGCCCCTTCCTTCACTTTGAACAGAAGCGCTTCGCTTGAAGCCGGGGTCGGCCGCATCGAGGCGTAGACGAATCCCGCTATCGAGACAATCATGACAAGCACGATCAGCAGTAGGACAAACGGAGCTTTTGACCTTTTTTTCTTGATCTTGACCGGATTATTTTCCACTACGGCGCACATCCTTTGTCGGTCTTCAATCGCAGGCAATCGGGTAAAAAAGACGGGCTGTGCCGTCATCCGCGCACTTATTTTTGCGCACGGCAAAGCGGACCAGGCTAGCCGGGTCCGCTTGCTTTACCGATTCCCTTACATTTCTTCCGGGAAAGTGAGTTCGTCGAACAGTTCGGCCACGTTTTCCCACTCGTCGTCGTCGTCGATTGTTGCCAGTTGAACTTCGCCTTCCGGAGAAGTCTCGATCTTGAGAATTTGTACGTCGTCGTCCGCTCCGGCGGTCTCGTTCTGGAGAACCGCGTAAGCGCCGCCGCCGACTTCAAACTCTTTGACGATCCGGTACGTAACCGATTCGGCGCTGCCGTCGATCAGCTCGACGTACAATCCGTACACCTGCTCCAGCTTGTTCGTGTATACGACTTGACTTGCGGAAAATTCCGTCATCGCTTCTATTCCTCCCCGTCCAATTCGGCAACCAGCGTATTGAAAGTCTCTTCGACAATCTGCCATTCGGCTTCGTCTTCGATGACGTAAAGCTTCAGATCGTCGTTGTCTTCCTCATAGCGGAACGCATAGACTTCGTCCGCTTCTTCATCGTCCGAATCCAAAGGAACCACCATCATATACTTGCTTTCCGAACCGTCCACTTCAAATTTCATGATGACTTCAAAGCCTTCTTCCTGGCCTTCTTCATCGGGGATATAAATAATTTCCGGCTCTTCGCCTACGAGATTGGAATCGTTTGTCATGCCTGTCACCCTTTCACCGGTTTGATTTGGAATCGAGATAATTTTGCAAGATCAGACCCGCCGCGATTTTGTCGACGACCTGTTTGCGCTTCTTGCGGCTGACATCGGCTTCGAGCAGCGTTCGCTCGGCGGATACCGTCGTCAGACGTTCATCCCACAGGTGAACAGGCAGACCCAGCAGTTCTCGCAGCGATTCGGCGAATTCGATGCACAGTTCGCCGCGCGGGCCGATCGTGCCGTTCATGTTTTTCGGAAGACCTACAACCACTTCCCCAACTTCGTGCAGCCTGGCAAGCTCCGCAATCCGCTGCAGGTGAGAACCGTCTTCGCGGCGTTGGACCACTTCGATCCCTTGGGCGGTCCAGCCGAACATGTCGCTTACCGCGACACCGATACGGCGGTCTCCATAATCGAGGCCCAGCAGTTTCATTTCACGTATCTCCTATCGAAGCTTGGACAAATAAGAACGAACCAGCTCTTCGATCAACTCGTCGCGTTCCTTTTTGCGGATCAGGCTTCGCGCGTTGTTGTGTCTCGGGATGTAAGCCGGATCGCCGGACAGCAGGTAGCCTACAATCTGATTGATCGGATTGTACTCTTTCTCCACAAGCGCGTCGTACACGGTAAGCAGAATCTCCTGTGCGGAGGTCTCTTCGTCGCCTTGTACGTTGAACTTTACAGTCTTGTCCATAGAATCCATAAGGATTACACCTCGCTTCACAAAGCGTCCGCGTGCACGCGGCGCACCTTGATGCCTTAATATTGAATCCTGTTTATCATATCACACTTTCCCCCGATCAAGAAACGGGGAATCGGGCGGAAGATCGCCCGACTTCGATCAGGCGTTCAGCGATTGTTCCAGGAGGGAAACGGCCGTCTTCAGGGCTTCCTGAATTTTGGAGGCGTCTTTGCCGCCGGCCTGGGCCATATCCGGACGTCCGCCGCCGCCGCCGCCGCAGACGGCTGCCGCTTCCTTGACCAGTTTGCCGGCATGCAGCCCGCGCTTGGTCAGTTCCTGCGGTACGGCCGCCACAAAGTTAACCTTGTCGCCTTCGACGGCGCCGAGTACCAGAACCGCCTGCGGCAGTTTGACTTTCAGCTCGTCGGCCAGCGAACGCAGAGCGTCCATGCCCGAAGCCGATACGGCTTCCGCCAATACCTGTACATCGCCTATGGTGCGGACGCGGTCCGTCATTTGCCCCGCTTCGATCGCACCCAGCTTGCCGCGCAGCGATTCGATCTCGCGCTCCGCATCTTTGAGCTGTTTGTTCAAACCTTCGATCCGCTTCGGCACTTCGGCAACCGGCGTCTTGAAAGCTGCGGCCGACTGTTTCAACAGATCGAGCTGCTCGTCGAGGTACAGATAAGCCCCCCGGCCGGTCAAGGCTTCGATCCGGCGTACGCCCGATCCGATCCCGCTCTCCCCGACCAGTTTGAACAGACCGATTTCCGCCGTATTGCGAACATGGCAGCCGCCGCACAGCTCGAGACTGTAATCGCCGATCTCGACGACGCGTACGATATCGCCGTATTTTTCTCCGAACAGGGCCATCGCGCCCATCGCTTTGGCTTCTTCAATGCCTTTGAGCTCGATCTTGACGTTGACGCCTTTCCAGATCTGCTCGTTCACGCGGCGTTCCACATCGGCCAACTCTTCCGGCGTAATGCTGCCGAAGTGCGAGAAGTCGAAACGCAGACGCTGCGGCTCGACAAGCGACCCCGCTTGATTGACATGGCTGCCGAGCACTTCTTTGAGCGCTTTGTGCAGCAGGTGCGTCGCGGTATGGTTTTTCTCGATCGCGGCGCGCGAATCGCGCTGTACGCTTGCCCGCACTTCGTCGCCGGTGTGCAGTTCGCCCGACTCGACCGTCACCTGGTGCACGTGCTGGCCGCGCGGCGCTTTGACCAGACCTTCGACGCTCAATGTACCCGTGAACGAAGAGATCGTGCCGATATCGCTGACTTGTCCGCCGCTCTCGGCATAGAAAGGCGTTTTGTCCAACACAACCAGAGCCGAATCGCCTTCGCCGACCGAATCGACGATTTCGCCGTCTTTGATCAGTACCACAATTTTGGCTTCGACGGAAGTTTCGCCGTAACCGACGAATTCGCTGCCCGCTTCCAGATCGGACAAGACGCCGCCCTGGATATTCATGCCGCCGCCTTTTTTGTGCGCTTCGCGCGCTCTCGTGCGCTGCTGCTGCATCGCCGTCTCAAACCCTTCGCGGTCGACGCTCATGCCCTGCTCCTGGGCGAAGTCTTCGGTAAGATCGAGCGGGAATCCGTACGTATCGTACATTTTGAACGCATCCTCGCCGCCGATCATCTTTTCGCCTGCCGCTTTGGCGCGCTCGGCCGTTTCCGTCAGGATCGCAAGACCGTCGGACAGCGTTTTGTGGAACCGTTCTTCTTCCAGACGAATGACGCGTTCGATCAGTTCCCGGCTGTCGAGTACCTGGCTGTAGTATACGCCCATGACTTCGCCTACCGTGCCGACCAACTCGTACAGGAACGGACGATCCAGGCCAAGCACGCGTCCGTAGCGGACCGCGCGGCGCAGCAGACGGCGAATAACATAGCCGCGGCCTTCGTTCGAAGGCTGCACGCCGTCGCCGACGGCGAACGTTACGGTACGCACATGGTCGGCGATCACTTTGAGCGCCACATCGTGCTCTTCGCTCACCCCATACTGAATACCGGCCATCTCGGCGGTACGCTGGATCATCGGCTGGAACAAGTCGGTATCGAAGTTGGAATTGACTTCCTGCAGAATGGAAGCGAGACGCTCCAGACCGGCTCCGGTATCGATGTTTTTGTTCGGAAGCGGCGTGTAGCTGCCATCCTTGTTGTGGTTGAACTGCGAGAAGACAAGGTTCCACACTTCGAGGAAACGTTCGTTCTCGCCGCCCGGGTACATCTCCGGATCGTTCGGATCAAGCGTGCCGTAAGCGTCGCCGCGATCATAGAAAATCTCGCTGCACGGACCGCACGGGCCTTCGCCGATATCCCAGAAATTCTCTTCGCCCAGCTTGATGATGCGTTCGGCGGGAAGACCGACGATTTCATTCCAGATGGTGAAAGCTTCTTCGTCTTCGTTGTAGACCGTTACGCTGATCCGTTCGGGATCGAAGCCGATCCACTGCGGGTCGGTCAGGAATTCCCAAGCCCATTCGATCGCTTCTTCCTTGAAGTAATCGCCGATGGAGAAGTTGCCCAGCATCTCAAAAAACGTATGGTGGCGGCGCGTTTTGCCCACGTTCTCGATGTCGTTGGTACGGATACATTTTTGCGAATTGGCGATTCTCGGATTCTCCGGTTTGATCCGGCCGTCGAAGTAGGCTTTCAGCGGCGCCATACCGGCATTGATCCACAGCAGGGACGGATCGTTATGCGGGACGAGCGGAGCGCTCGGCTCGATATGATGTCCTTTTTGTTCAAAAAACTGAAGCCATTTGGAGCGGATTTCACTAGCTTTCATAGGTTTCGGACCTCCGTTTGGGAATAGTAAAAAACATAAAAAACGCCCCTGAAAAAATTCAGGGACGATTGCTCGCGGTACCACCCTGGTTATCGTTTGCCGTGCGCCGCTGCATCATGCAGAAGCAGGGCCGGGGAAACGATCGCCTCGTTGAGTCCGGTAACGGGGACGAGTCGGCCTCGGACTTCCGGGATCGGAAATTCGCGGCACTCCGGAATCAGCTTTCGGTTCGTCGGCCCTGCAGGCTCTTCCACCCATGCGCAGCTGCGCAAGGAGCCTGTTCGCTGAAAAGGCGTCTCTTCAGAACGTACTTCATTCCATCATCGTGTTGTTGACTATATGCAATGCCTTCCCAGTATATCGGGCGGCCGATTTTCTGTCAATGCGTGCGGCGCGGCAAAAAGCCGGAGGCTCCGCAGCGTCCTTTGTTGCAGGGCGCGGCGCAGCTTCCGGCTGTCTAGGGTCCTTCGTCCGTTCAGGATGTCGCCTGCAGCCGGGGCAGAGCCGCGGCTTCTTCCAGGCAGAACAAGTCATCGAGCGAACTCAGCGTTCCGTCTTTTTCAACTTGATAGACCGACATCTTGCCTGCATTAACCGTAAGTTCGATAAAGCAGCTCCAGCAATAGAATTGATGCGAGCCGATTTTGCCGATATCTTTGGAACTGCAATTTGGACATTTCATTATGGGGATCACCTATCCGTCCGCTTAAGTTTGGGAGAAGCGAAGAGGCCGGGGCTTCTTCGGATTGATCGATTATTCACAATACGCGCCGCGGACGACCCTTCAGACCGCTAATCGAGCGGCAGTCGGACCGATCCGAACTTGCGGCGCGCGGTTATACGCGTATCAACGTTTGTTACGCACACGACCCGTAATCGTTTCAATTTTCTTGACAATCGTGTCGATTTCCTCCGAAGTATTACCCAAGCCGAAGCTGAACCGAACCGCGGAATTCAAAACATTTTCAGGAAGATTCATGGCACGCAGCACATGCGAAGTCTCGAGCGAACCCGAGGTACAAGCGGAACCGCTTGCCGCCGCAATGCCTTCCATATCCAGATTCATCAGCATCGTCTCGGTCCCCACCGCCGGGAAGCTGATATTGACGATATGCGCAAGCGTATGTGCGGGATCGCCGTTGACCACAAACGCCGAATCGCCGATCGAGGCGGACAATCCTTCAAGCAGCCTGCCGCGCAGAAGTTCCGACTGGGCCCGGCGCTCGCCCAGAGCGGACGCGGAAAGCTCCGCCGCTCTGGCAAATCCCGCCATTCCGGCGAGATTTTCCGTTCCGGCGCGCCGTTTGCGTTCCTGGTTGCCTCCATGCAGCATGGCGGGAAGCTTGATATGCGGCGCCGTATACAGCGCGCCGATCCCTTGGGGACCATTGATTTTGTGCGCGGAAAAACTGACCAGGTCGGCGTTCAAGCTGTCGCAGTCGACCGGAAGCGACCCCAGTGCCTGCACGGCATCTGTATGAAACCAGACTCCATGCTCGCGTGCGAATGCGCCGATCTCCTGCACGGGCTGAATGGTGCCTACCTCATTGTTGGCATACATCACGCTGATCAGGATCGTATCGGGCCGGGTATGCTCGCGAATCCAGTCCATGTCGACGCGGCCGCGGGTATCGACCGGAATGTATTCCACGTCGAATCCCTGCTGTGCCAACCGCTCCGCGGCATGCAGCACCGCGTGATGTTCGATTTGCGACACCAGCAGATGGCGTCCGCGATCCGCCCGGGCCGCCGCCGCGCCGAACAGCGCCATATTGTCGCTCTCCGTACCGCCCGACGTAAAGACCAGATCGGACGCGCGCGCGCCGATCGCTGCGGCAACCCGTTCGCGCGCGGAGCTGACGACCCGCTTGGCTTCGCGTCCGAAAGCATGGACGCTGGACGCGTTTCCGTATGTGCCTGTCAGGACCCGCAGCATTTCTTCGGCCACAAGCGGATGTACCGGCGTCGAAGCCGCATGATCCGCATAAATTCTGTTCATTTCCTGCTCACCTCGGTCTAAATATAGAACATATAGCTGTCCGGTTCGCCTTTGTCCCGGAAATCAATCAGGTCGCCGAGTGTCGTCGAGTCGATGACATCGGCAATCGCGTCGCGGATTCTTTTCCACAAATCGCGTTTGGCCGGGTCGTCTTCTTCCGTGAAATCGACAACGGAAATCGGACCTTCCAGCACACGGATAATTTCGCCCGCGGTCACGGTATCGGGATCCCGCGACAAAATGTAGCCCCCGTAGGCGCCCCGGATACTTTTGACGAGTCCGCCGTTGCGCAGGGGCGCAATCAACTGCTCCAGGTAATGTTCGGACAGGGAGTTCTTTTCGGCAATGCTTTTTAGGGAAGTCGGGCCTTCGCCGTACCTTGCCGCCAATTCCATCATAATCGTCAAGCCGTAACGGCCCTTGGTCGATATCTTCATATAAAGGCACCTCTTTCGGTTCATTCGGGGTTATATCCTGTGTATACTCAGACTATCGTAACATAATGTTGAAGCCGGATGCACTACGGAATAACGGAAGGACTCCGAAATGTCCGTCCCGGGTGGAATCAAGCTCCAAAGGAAAGAACCGGAAAGGTCGTCAGAATACCGGTTTTGTGTTAAAATGCAGTCAGACGCGCGAAGCGCGTTTTTTGCTTTCGCAGCTCTTTGCCGTTCTTTGGCAAATACTTCAATAGAAGACGGTGATATTCATGCATAAATCTCCCGAAGAAACGCGGGTCGTCGTCGGTATGTCCGGCGGTGTGGATTCTTCGGTGACGGCGCTGCTGCTTAAGCAGCAGGGATACGACGTCATCGGCATCTTTATGAAAAACTGGGACGATACCGACGAACTCGGCCATTGTACCGCGGAAGACGACGCCGAAGATGTACGGCGCGTCTGCGAGAAAATCGGCATCCCTTACTATACGGTGAACTTCGAAAAAGAATACTTCGATAAAGTGTTCACCTATTTCCTCGACGAATACAAACGGGGACGGACACCGAATCCGGATGTCATGTGCAACCGCGAGATCAAATTCGGCGAATTCCTGAACAAAGCGCTCGACCTCGGTGCCGATTATGTCGCAACGGGGCATTACGCCCGCGTGACGGAAGAAGATGGAGAATTCAAGCTGCTGCGGGGCGTAGACACCAACAAAGACCAAACGTACTTCCTGAACGCGCTGAATCCGTATCAGCTCTCCAAGACGATGTTCCCGATCGGACACCTGCCGAAACCGGAAGTTCGACGGATCGCCGAAGAAGCCGGACTTGCCACCGCACGCAAAAAAGACAGTACGGGCGTCTGCTTTATCGGCGAACGCAACTTCCGCGAATTCCTGAGCGGCTATCTGCCGGCCAAATCCGGCGAGATGATCGATATCGCCACCGGCGAATCGAAAGGCCGGCATGACGGCCTGATGTATTACACGCTGGGACAGCGTCAGGGCCTCGGAATCGGCGGTTCCGGCAATGGCGAACCTTGGTTTGTCGCCGACAAAGACCTCGAGCGCAACATTCTGTATGTCGTGCAGGGCGACAAGCATCCGAGTCTGTATTCGACCGCGCTGGTCGCAAGCGGCGTTACTTTTGCTTCGGGACGCGACGAATTGGCAGACGGGCCTCTGCTGTGCACGGCCAAGTTCCGCTATCGCCAGCCCGATCAGGGCGTGACCTTGACACGCCTCGAAGACGGATCGGTCCATGTCGCTTTCGACGAGCTCCAGAAAGCGATCACTCCGGGTCAAGCCGTGGTCTTCTATGCCGGCGATGTCTGCCTCGGCGGCGGCACGATTGAAAAGGTCGCGAAGGTCCCTTACGAAGAGCCCCGTCCAAGCGGCGCCGTTCAAGCCTAAACATTTCTTTGCATCCGGCGGCCGAGCCCCCTGGATGCAGCTGCAAAAAACCGCTGTTCCCCTTATAGGAGAACAGCGGTTTTTTGGCGTTTCTGACTAGTCGGTTTCAGGCGGGGTTCCGCGCACCTGCCTCGGTAACGCCCGCGTTTACCGTGAAGCGAAGATACGCAGCGGATTACTGCCCGGTATCTCCGGCCGGTTGACCCGGCTGGTCCGTATGCGACTCTCCGCCTTCATCCGTATCGTCTACGGTCAGGTCGGACGCGACCGAGCTCGGATCGAGCCATTTGTTGATCGATTCGATCGTTTCTTCCAGATCTTCGTCGTCCAGCTCGTAATACCACGCCTCGCGCGAGACGCCTTCGCCCTGCAGCATATGGCTGCTGATTTCCGGGGTCGATTCGTTCAGGATGACCGTTTTGGCCAAGGAAAGCATAAAATCCGAATCCATATTGGTTTTGAAGTTTTGACCGGCGATACCGATCAATTCCGGAATTTTGGTCAAGTTTTCGATCTTTTTCATCCGGTTCAGGACCTGCTTCAGGAAAATCCGGTGACGTTCGGTCCGTTTGAAGTCCGAATCTTCCCGATAGCGTACGTAGTTGAGCGCTTCCGTACCGTCGTAGATCGGTTTGTTGGCTTCGATCGTAAACTTCTCGTGATCGGCCTGTTTGTTCTCGATCGTCTCCGTAATCGGAAGCTCTACGCCTCCGAGCGCGTTGACGACGTCTTTTAACCCGTTGAAATTGATCGTGGCATAATAATCGACGTCGTGTTCCAGCAGCGCTTCGACGGTATCGACGCTCATCTGTGCGCCTCCGTAAGCGTAGGCGGCATTGATCTTGGTCTCCGAACGCGTTCCTTTGATCGTCGGCGTTCCGACCATCTTGACGTAGGAATCGCGCGGAATAGAAATCAGCAGCACTTTATTGTCCGCAGGACGGACGACCGAATAGATAATGGAGTCGGTTCGGGCGAGTTCGTCATCGCGTTGGTCGGTTCCGAGCAGCAATACGGAGAAAGGTTCTTTGCTCAGTTCGGCGACGGTAAGTTCTTCCGCACCTCCGCCTTTGGGCGCCTGGTCGATCGGAGCGTAGGATTTGTCGAGGGTGCTCTTGACCGTATCGGCCAGGAACGTATCCAAAGCGAATACCATCAGTTCTTTACGGAAAATAAATCCGCCGATTCCCAGGACGAACAGCACGCATAGGGCGATCAGCCAGGCTTTGCCTTTGTTCTTTTTCGTTTTTTTCTTCCGATGCCTCTGAGCCCTCGTGAGGACGCGAGCCTCGGCCGGCTGGTTTTTATCCATTTTGTTCGTACCTTTCTCTCTCCACAAAAGTCGTAGGCTTGCTACGGTGACCGGATTCAGGAGGAACCTGCGCGTTCAGCGTATTACGGACCTTGTAATCCCTTATGGAAGCTAAAATAGAAGTGCGTGCGCCACAAACCTTCTTCGGACGAACGCCCGAAGTTGAAGACACATCTTAGATTACTACATTTCGTATTGTTCTGACAATTCTAACATACGATCCGGGTTAGTGCGCTTTAACCTGCAAAATTTGGCTTATTCGAGTGTCCAGAGCCGAAAATCTTCATTTTTCGCGGCGCCGCTGTTGATTCAGACGGATTTTGGATTCGCTGCCCTGCTCCGTCGCTTCATAAAATACGGTGCCTTCAAGTTCTTCCGGCAAATAGGCTTGTTTCACATAATGATTCGGAAAATGATGCGGATATTTGTAGCCTTCATGTCCCAGTTTTTCCGCGCCTTTGTAATGGGTATCTCGCAGATGCAGCGGAACCTCCGTTGTGCCTGTTCGCCCAAAAGCCGCTTCCGCCTTGGAAATGGCGTTATATACGGCATTGGACTTGGGACTCTCCACCGCGAACAGAATCGCTTGGGCAATATTGAGCTTCGCTTCCGGCCATCCGTTGTTGCGGTAGGCTTCAAGCGCCGATACGGCCTGCACCATCGCCTGCGGATTGGCGAGCCCGATGTCTTCGCTGCTGGCCGCAATCAACCGGCGGATAAACGTCATGGGGTCCATGCCCAGCTTCTCGACAGCGTACAAGAACCAATACAACGCGGCATCGCTGGAACCCCGAATCGATTTGTGGAAAGCCGACAGGACGTCGTACTGCGTCGATTCGTCGGCCCGCGCAATCGGCTTGCGAACCGATTCTTCGGCGGCTTCCTTCGTAATACGGATGCGGCCGTCAACCTGCGGCGGCGTGGTCAGCGCCGCAAGCTCCAGCGCATTGAGCGCCCGGCGAATATCGCCGCCGGACATCGCCGCGATATGGGCCAGCGCTTCCTCGTCGGCGTCCAGGTCCATATAGCCCAGACCGCGCTCCGCATCGTCCAGCGCGCGGCGCATCGCGATCCGCGCATGCTCCGCCGTCAGCGGATGCAGCTGGAACAGCGTCGAACGGCTCATCAAGGCTCCGTTCACATAATGGTACGGATTCTCCGTCGTCGCCCCGATAAAGATGATCGTTCCTTTCTCCACCGCCGGCAGCAGCGCGTCCTGACGGGAACTGTTGAACCGGTGGACCTCGTCCAGGAACAGGATCGTCTTGCTGCCGTGCAGCGCTTTGTCATCGGCCGCCTGCCGGATCACTTCTCGCACATCCTTGACGGTGGCATCTACCGCGTTCAGACGCACAAACTTGCCTTGGGTATGGTAGGAGATAATATGTGCCAGAGTCGTCTTGCCGCAGCCGGGAGGCCCGTACAGGACAATCGAACCGACTTTGTCGGCTTCGATTGCGCGGCGAAGCAGCCGGCCGGGACCGACGATGTCTTCCTGCCCGATATATTCGTCCAGTGTCAGGGGGCGCATACGGTCGGCGAGCAGCCCGCCGCCCGTTTGAGTATCCGCTCCGCTTTCATAAGAAAACAAATCCAAAGTCGTCACGTCCTTTCATTACTTTATTCAATATAGAGGGAGGCGCCGCGGAACGCAAATGTGCGGCACGCTGCCGACTGAAGAGTATGGAGCCCAAAAAAAACCTCTCCCTGTTCCCCTTATGACTTTGCCGGTTTTTGCCGGTAACGAAAAGGCTCCTGTCCGGCATCTGAAAGCTTGATGTGCTGTTCTTCGTTATCTTTTTCCATGCAAAGAAAGGACGGCAGAAGGCCGTCCTTTCTTTGTTATGCAGCGAATTATTGCGCCGGATTTACTCCGGCCAGCCCTTTTCGCTCCATTCGCCGGTCGGATCGAGAAATGCCGGCGTCTCTCCGCCGTGCAGCACCCACAATTCGTGCAGGGCCCGCGTACAGCCGACGTACAGCATCTTGGCATCCCATTCCGATTCGCCGTAATTTCTCTTTCCCGCATCCGCAATCACGACCGCGTCGAACTCCAGTCCTTTGGACAAATGCAGCGGCAGCACGGACAGTCCGCCTTCGTACTGCGTCATGTTTCCGTCGATCACGTGCAGCTCCGGGAATTCCGGTTTTAGCGCTTCATACAGCGTCTGCGCCTGCTCCTGCGTTCTTGTCAGCAGCGACACCGTTTTGTGTTCTCTTCCCCAGAGCGCCCGCAGCGCACGGGCTGACGCCGCAGCGCCGGCATTTTCCGCCGCGTTCCCGTCTATATGTGCGGATTCGTGGCCGAAACCGATCTTCCGCACTTTGTCTCCGCTTCGGAATACCGGCACCGCCTGGATCGCATTCGGTACGCCGCCCGACAGAATCGTGTTGGCGAAACCGATGATCTCCAGAGTCGACCGGTAGCTTCGGGTCAGTGCATGATAAGACGTTTCCTGTTCGCCGAACAGCCCGCTCATCTCTTCCCAGGCGTGGACGCCTTTGTAGGCATGTATGCCCTGCGACAGATCGCCGAGAATGGTGAACGAATGTCCGCGGACGAACCGGTCGAGCACCGATACCTGCAGCGGCGAGAAATCCTGCGCTTCATCGATGACGATATGATCGAACCGCTCGGCCCCTTCGATTCCGTTCAACAGCAGGTGCAGATACAGCAGCGCCGGCAGATCTTCTTCGCGAATCCGGCTTTCTTTGAGGTCTTTGCGCGTCGACTTGAGCACCGAAGCCGGGATGGCTTCGAACAGCTCCTGCGGCAGAATGCCCCGCGAATCTTTGGCTGCCCCAAAGATCTGCTTGTACAGGGTGAGCGGACTGAAATCCGGCCACTTTTTCGCATACGCTTTTTCGCGCTGGGCGGCTTTCTTTTTGAATTCCTTGCGTTTGGATTCCGGCTTGACCGGCTTCAGTTCCATTTCGATCCAGCGGTGAATTCTTGCCAGCACGCGCTCTTTGCGGCCGGCCGCCGAATAATGCTTATACTCTTCCGCGTACCAATGCAGAATCGTTTCGTACGGCAGGATTTTATCTTCCCAGGGAGAGAACTCGAGTTCCGGAGCCCCGGATACTTCAAGTGCGGAAGCCGCGGCGTCCAGCATGTCTTTGAACTTGTCCGATCCTTTGAAGCGCCCCGGCGCATCGTCGCCCGGCGCTTCGCCTGCGGCACGGCCGAACCAGAAGTCCAGCGTTTCCGCCGGATCGGCCAGCATGGACTCCGCTTCAAGCTGTTTGACGGCCCAATCGGTAAAGGTGCGCTGCTGGATATCCCCGACGCCGAGTTCCGGCAGAACGCCGGAAATATAGTCGAGGAACATGCCGTTCGGCGCGAAGATGATCATTTTCTCCGCCGACACCTGTTCTTTGTACCGATACAGCAGAAAAGCGAGCCGGTGCAGCGCGACGGTCGTTTTTCCGCTGCCCGCGACGCCCTGAATAATCAGCGCTTTGTTTTTCTCCGCCCGGATGATCCGATCCTGCTCGGCCTGGATCGTCGAGACGATATCGCGCAGACGGTTGTCTTTGTTCTCGCCCAACCGGTACAGCAGGAACTCGTCCGAGACGGCCGGTTCTTCGCCGCCGCGGGTATACGTATCGACTACGCGCTCGAGCTCCGACCGGCGGACCATAATATTGCGTTTGAGATGCACGGAACCGCCGATGATGCCTTCGGGCGCCTCGTATTCGACTTTCTCTTCGCCTCCGGTAAACGAATAGAACAAACTTGCGACAGGCGCCCGCCAGTCGACCACAATCGGCAGACTGCCGGGATCGCGTCCGTCGAGTCCCGTTTTGCCGATATACAGCGGAGCCGGCGCGTCTTTTCCTTCTTCTTCGAAATCCATTCGCCCGAAATACGGCTCGGGTTCCGATTTGGCCAGCCGCTGGCGGCGCTCTTCGCGTCCTGCTTCGAGCACCTGCTCGGTAAAGTCGTGCCCGGTATAGACCGGCACGGCCCGAAGGCGCGCAAGCTGGGTTTCGATCTCTCGGAGAACGGAATCCAGCTTGTTTTGCTCTTCTTGATAGGCACTTTGAACGTTCTCACTCACTTCAGTTACCTCCTAAGATGAGCATTTTGTACAGGGGTTCTTGCGAACCGGCGAACTCAGCCGCACAAAATGCCGAAATCAATTGGCTTTTTCGCTTCCGTAATTTCCGTTGGCGAAAAAGCAAAAGGACTACCAGCATAGCACATTCCCCTGCAAACGACCTCCCTTATTTTCCGGAGCGCCAAAAAGCGCCGCTTCCGCTTGGGAAGAGGCGCCCGGATCACTTATGCGGTTATTCCTGCTCGGGCAGCGGCTGGCCGCCGAGACTCAGCAGATCCTTGATGGCTTCGCTGACCATAATCAGGCCGGCGACCGGCGGAACGAAAGCGTTGCTGGCCGGAGGCTGCTTCGCTTTGCGAATCTTGGCGCCGGCCGGAGCGATCTGCTCCGTCACGTCCGCCCGCGGCTTAAGCGGCTTCTCGGTCGAGAACACGACTTTTACGCCTTTTTTGATGCCGTTTTCTTTGCGCAGCTTTTTACGGATAATCCGTGCGATCGGATCCATCTTCGTTTTGGAGATGTCCGCAACCTGGAATCTCGACGGATCCATTTTGTTGGCCGCGCCCATGCTGGAAATGATCGGAATATCGCGTTCCAGACATTCCTTGATGATATGCACCTTGTAGATAATCGTATCGGAAGCATCCACTACATAATCGATTTTGTGTTCGAACAGCTTCTCGTAGGTTTCTTCCGTGTAGAACATATTCAATACGATCGTGTTGATATCCGGATTGATCAGTTTGACTCGTTCCGCCATCAGCTCGGTTTTTTGCTGTCCGACCGTAGTGGTCAGGGCATGGATCTGGCGGTTGATATTCGTGATGTCCACGACGTCTTTGTCGATCAGGATCAGGGTTCCGACGCCCGAGCGGGCAAGCGCCTCGGCAGCCATCGCGCCGACGCCGCCGATACCAAGTACCGCTACGGTGCTGTTTTTAAGCACTTCGAGTCCTGCGGGGCCGATCGCAAGTTCCGTTCTGGAAAAAGCATGCAGCATGGAAATAACCTCCTCGGTCTTGAATTGAAGTCAGGGTGTCCGGCTGTCCGGTCCCGGCAAAAGGAAAAGGCACGCCGGACTCGGCCGGCTGCCTCTTCTGTCTGCGTGGGTTAGGCTTGTTCGCCTTCGGTCGCCGCCGGTTTTTTGGCCGGCTTCGGAGCAAGCTTGATATGCAGGTCGTCCAGTTGGCCTTTGTCGACAGGTGCCGGGGCGTTCATCAGCAGGTCGGTCGCACTTGCCGTTTTCGGGAAAGCAATCGTCTCGCGCAGGTTGGTCCGCTGCGTCAGCAGCATAACGAGACGGTCGAAACCGAATGCGAAGCCGCCGTGCGGAGGCGTGCCGTACTGGAACGCGTCCAGCAGGTAGCCGAACTGCTCCTGCGCCGTTTCTTCGGAAATGCCGAGCAGCTTGAACATTCTCTGCTGAAGATCATGCTCGAAGATCCGCATCGAACCGCCGCCGACTTCGTAGCCGTTCAGCACAAGGTCGTAAGCTTGGGCACGAACCGCACCCGGATCGGTCTCGAACAGTTCCAGGTCTTCCGCCAGAGGGCGGGTGAACGGATGGTGTTCCGCCACGTAGCGCTTCTCGTCCTCGTCGTAGCTGAGCAGCGGGAAGTCCAGAACCCAGGCGAATTTGTAGACGCTGTCGTCGATCAGGCCCAACTGGCGGCCGATCTTCAAACGAAGGGCGCCCAGCACGTCGGCCACTACCTTTTTCTTGTCGGCCGAGAACAGCAGAAGGTCGCCGACTTCCGCGCCCGTACGTTCGCGCAGCGCTTCGATCTCTTCTTCGGTCATGAACTTGACGATCGGGCCTTTGAAGCCGTCTTCCTTGACCTGAATCCAGGCCAGGCCTTTCGCGCCGTAGCGGGCCGCGTAAGAGCCGAGATCGTCGATTTCTTTGCGGGGCCACGTGCCGCAGCCTTTGGCGTTCAGCACTTTAACCTGCCCGCCGCCCGAAACGACGGAAGCGAATACTTTTACGCCGCTCGTCTCCACGATATCGCCGACGTCGACAAGCTCCATACCGAAACGCAGATCCGGTTTGTCCGAACCGTATTTGGACATCGCTTCCGCATGGGTCAAACGCTGGAACGGAAGCGGAACTTCGACGCCGACCGTTTCGCGGAACAGTTTCGCCATCAGCTCTTCGATCAGGCAGAGAATGTCGTCGCGGGACACGAACGACATCTCAAGGTCGATCTGGGTGAATTCCGGTTGCCGGTCGGCCCGAAGGTCTTCGTCTCGGAAACAGCGGGCCATTTGATAATAGCGTTCGATTCCGCTGACCATCAACAGCTGCTTGAAGATCTGCGGCGACTGCGGCAGCGCGAAGAATTCGCCTTCATGCACCCGGCTCGGCACCAGGTAATCGCGGGCGCCTTCCGGCGTGCTTTTGGTCAGGATCGGCGTTTCGACTTCCACGAAGCCCTGCTCGTCGAGGTGGTTGCGGAAGATTTTCGCGGACTGCGAACGCAGCATCAGCGTCTTCTGCATTTCCGGACGGCGAAGATCCAGATACCGGTATTTCAGACGCAGCGCTTCGTCGACTTCGATACCGTCTTCAATAAAGAACGGAGTCGTCTTGGCCGCATTCAACACTTCGATTTCGGTAACGCGCACTTCAAGTTCGCCGGTCGGCAGGTTTTTGTTGATCGTGTCTTCTTCGCGTTTGACTACCGTTCCTTTGACAGCCAGCACGTATTCGGTACGCACGCGTTCCGCCGTTTGCAGAGCTTCTCCCGAATAAGCCGGATTGAAGACCGCCTGTACGATTCCGCTGCGGTCCCGCAGGTCGATAAAGAGAACGCCTCCGAGGTCGCGGCGGGTCTGCACCCAGCCGTTCAATGTAACCGTCTCTCCGATTTGCGCGGATGTAATCTGTCCGCAGTGATGAGTCCTGAGCATCATAAGTTCATTCTCCTTTGTAGTAAAAGTCTGCTATTTCAATACCGAAGCCAGATCGGCCAGCGGTACGGTAACCTGTTCGCGCGTTTCCATCGACTTGACGGCAATTTCGCCCCGTTCCAGTTCGTCGTCTCCCAGAATGGCCGTATAGCGGGCCTGCAGCCGGTCGGCCGATTTCATCTGTGCCTTCATCTTGCGGCCCTGATAATCGCGTTCCGCCGAGAAGCCGAGGCGGCGCAGCTTGTGCAGCTGCTTGGTGATCTCCGCATTGGCTTTGTCGCCCAGAGCGATCAGATACACATCCAGCGGAGGAGCGGCCTGAATCTCCGTCTCCTGGTCCGCCAGCAGCAGCTGCAGGCGTTCCATGCCGATCGCCATGCCGATTCCCGGTTGATCCGGTCCGCCGACTTCCGCGACCAGTTTGTTGTAGCGTCCGCCTCCGCCGATGGTATCGATCGCGCCGATTCCGCTTTCGGTTTTGAACTCGAACGCCGTCAGCGTGTAATAGTCCAGTCCACGTACCAGACGCGGATTGATCGTGTACGGAACATCCATGGCCGTCAGCGTGCTTTGAACGGCTTCGAAGTGACTGCGGCTTTCTTCATCCAGGCTGTCCAGAATAGACGGCGCATCCGTAAATTTGTCCTGGTCGACTTTGCAGTCGAGCACGCGGAGCGGATTCCGGTCGATCCGGCTCTGGCAGTCTTTGCAGAGCGTTTCGCGCATCGGATTCAGGAACGCGAGCAGCCGCTCGTTGTAATCGGCGCGCGATGCCGCGTTGCCGACCGAATTGATCTCGACGCTTGTGCCTTTCAGTCCGATATCTTCAAAGAACTGCATGCCGAACGCAATGACTTCCGCATCGATTGCCGGATCGACGGAGCCGATCGCTTCGATACCGAATTGGTGGAACTGGCGGTAGCGTCCGGCCTGCGGACGTTCCTGACGGAACATCGGTCCGATGTAGAACAGTTTGGCTACGTCCGGTTCGCCGAATACTTTGTTCTCCACATAAGCGCGTACGACGCCTGCCGTACCTTCCGGGCGGAGCGTCATGCCGCGGCCGCCCATGTCCTGGAACGAGAACATCTCTTTTTGGACGATATCGGTCGTCTCCCCTACCCCGCGCTGAAACAGCTGGGTGTATTCGAACATCGGCGTACGAATCTCGCGATAATTGAAACGTCTGCTCAAATCACGCGCTTTGTTTTCGACATACTGCCATTTTTCGACCGTGCCCGGCAAAAAATCGAGTGTCCCTTTCGGCTTTTGAAAATCCATGATTGATTTCCCTTTCTTTCCGGCTCAAACAGCCGGTTTGTTTTGTGGCGTACACGCCTTAAGGCATACCAAAAAATCCCCCGTCCGCCGTCTATGCCGATATTTCGCATAGTACAGGGACGAGGGACCGTATTTACGAATCTCCCGTGGTGCCACCCACATTTCGGATTTCTACCTCGATCGGCAGGCGCTTGTGTCGGCGCTTGCGAGAGGAAACGAAACCCGCTTCATTAAAAAGACGGTTAACGCCCGTCCAGTCTCGCGCATCGGCTACTTGAAATCCAAAAAGCATGTCCGGACCTTTCGGTCCTCCGCTTTTTCAATCGTTCGCCGTGCGTTCTCGGGGAGGTCTTTGGTCCGGCCGCCGCGCAGAATTCTTTCAGCCAAGGAATTCTTCTCTGATGCGCTTTGAATCCGGATTACTTTTTCCCGTCATCGAATCTTGATATTTGCGGTAAGCCCCGACCGAAGCGGCCTCAAAATGGCTTACTGCGTTTGTTATATTTTATGATTGTAATCAAGTGCATGACTAAAGTCAACCGTTTAAACCCAGCAAGCCGGGAACTGCCGCTTCGAATACACGCAAATACCCCGTTCTGCACAAAAAAAGACCCGCAGGCTGCTGCCGCGGGTCACTCAAATTTATCTAAGGGGGTCATGTGCTTATCATAGCGCTTCCTTGTTAAAGGAATATGAATCGAAGATTACAATTCGATTACAAGTGCGCCGTTCAATCGTAGACGTGTACGTATCCGTTATTGTTGCGGAGTTTGCGTACCACATCCGGATAATCTTCGTCTTTGACTTTTACGGACAGCGTATAAGTCAAATCGCGCAGATCTTTATCGGAAGCGTTCTCATAGCTTTCTCTGGCTTCGTCCTTATCGATAGGCTGGCCGCCGAGATCGCTCGATTCGTTGTGTGCCGGAACCGGAACGGCTTGATCGCCGATCATGCTGCCCGCGCTGCCCGAACCGACCGCTCCGCCGTTGAAGCCGGCGTTTGTCGTACCGGACAGCGGAACCAACGGAACGACGACACGGCCTGTGCTGCCGCGGTCTCCGCCGTAACCGACGCCGCCCTGCAGTTCTCCGACTTCAAGCTGCTCGGTACTGAACGTCATCAAACTCATTCTTGCGCCTTCCGCTTCGCTTTCGGTTTTGAAATAAGCCTGGATATGTTTCGACATAATAATTCCCTCCTCATAGTGGGTATTTACCGAATCCGTGCTGTTTCCATCGGGTCTGATCTTCGAAGTCTATAGGCGGTAAAGCCGGCAGGACCGGCTTTACAGAACCTTCAATAGTTCGCGTACGAATGCCGGCTCGTCATCCGGCGTCCGCGAAGTGATAAAGTTGCCGTCGACGACGACTTCCTCGTTTTTGAAACGGGCGCCCGCATTCACCATATCGTCCTGCAGAGGCGGATACGAAGTAATCGTACGGCCCTGAAGCAGATCCGCACTGGCCAAAATCTGCGGTCCGTGGCAGATCGAGGCGATCGGCTTTTTGGAAGCGTTGATATCCTTGACGAACTGCAGGATATCTTCGTCCAGCCGCAGATTTTCCGGCGAGGAACCTCCCGGAATCACGATGGCATCGTAGTCCGACGCTTTCGCTTCGGAGATCGCTTTGTCCGTCGTGTACTCGGCTTTGCCCAGTTTGCCTTTGACCGTTTCGCCGGCTTGGAGTCCGATGATATCTGCATGGTGACCGGCTTTTTTCACTTCATCGTAAGGAACCTGCATTTCGGAATCCTCAAATTCGTTGGCAAGCAAAAACGCGACTTTACTCATACCGTTCAGAACTCCTTTCTGTGTGGTCCGTGATGTAAGCGGTTCTCGCTTTCTTATTACCCTGCGCTCCCCAAATTCAAAACAAACGCCAAAAAGAAAAACGCCCCGGCTGCCCAAAAGGCGGCCGAAGCGTTTAGGATGGATTTTTCGCCAAAAACGTTTAATCGCGGCTGTCCACGATAAGTGTAACCGGCCCCCAGTTGACCAGCGAGACATCCATCATGGCTCCGAAGATTCCGGTTTCGACGTGCAGCCCTTTTGCGCGAAGAGCGTCGTTAAAAGCTTCGTACAGAGCCTGGGCAGGCTCGGGACGGGCCGCAGCCATGAAATTGGGACGTCTGCCTTTTCGGCAGTCCCCGTACAGCGTAAATTGGGATACGGACAAGATGGCTCCGCCGATCTCTTCCACACTGAAGTTCATCTTGCCGTTGTCGTCTTCGAAAATGCGCAGACCGGCTGCCTTGTCGGCCAAATAGAGCGCGTCTTTGGTCGTATCGTCGCCCGTGACGCCGACAAGAATGGCCAGACCGGCTCCGATCCGGCCGACCGTTGCTCCGTCCGCTTCGACGGAAGCCGCTTTGCAGCGTTGAATCACGAGTTTCATGAAACCCAAACTCCTTTTCGCTCGGCTGCGGCAGCAGCCTTTTTATTGCATGATCCGATGGACCGTATACACGTCGCGCACCCGTTTGATCCGTTCCACAACCGACTGCAGATGTTCGGTATTGCGGATCAGAATCGTAATATGCACAAGCGCCATTTTATTTTTGTCCGCGCGACCCGAGACGGCGGTCATGTTCGTTTTGCTTTCCGAAACGGCCTGCAGCACCTCGTTCAGGAAATCGCGGCGGTCAAGGCCCGTAATTTCGATATCGACGCTGAAGTTCGATTCCACCGCATCTTCCCACTCCACTTCGATCACGCGTGCGGCTTCTTCGCCGTCGCCCGCTCCCGGAATGTTGGTACAGTCGGAGCGGTGCACGGATACCCCGCGGCCGCGGGTGATATAACCGACGATCTCGTCGCCCGGAACCGGGTTGCAGCAGCGCGCGAAACGGACAAGCAGATTGCTTGCGCCTTTGACTTTGACGCCGTTGGTCGGGCGCTTCTTCTCTTTGTCCGCCGGCGCTGCTTTGACTTCGCGAACTTCGTGGGTCAGCTCCAGATGATGGCTGTTTTCTTCCTGCTCGCGGCGCCATTTCTCCGTCAGGCGGGTGATGACCTGCGAAGCCGTGATGCCGTTGAAGCCGATCGCGGACAGCATATCGTCGGTATCGTTAAAAGCGAATTTGTTCGCGACTTCAAGCAGCTTGTCGTCCGTCAACCATTCGGAGACTTCGAGTCCAAGCTTTTTGATTTCGCGCTCGAGGCCATCTCGACCTTTTTCGACATTTTCTTCGCGGCGTTCTTTTTTGAACCACTGTTTGATTTTGCTGCGCGCGTGCGAAGATTGGGCGATCTTGATCCAGTCCTGGCTCGGTCCGTACGAATGTTTGGACGTCAGGATTTCCACGATGTCACCGGTTTTCAACTTGTGGTCGAGCGGGACGATCCGCCCGTTCACCTTGGAACCGATCGTCCGGTTGCCGATTTCCGTATGGATGCGGTAAGCGAAATCGAGCGGGCCCGAGCCGGCGGGAAGTTCGATAACCTGTCCTTTTGGCGTGAACACGAATACCAGATCGGAGAAAAAGTCCATCTTTAACGATTCGACAAATTCCGACGCATCTTTGGCTTCGTTCTGCAGTTCGATAATTTCTTTGAAGAACGGCATCTTGTTTTCGATTCCGCCGCCTGTCGCCGTCGTGCCTTCTTTGTAGGCCCAGTGGGCCGCGATGCCAAACTCCGCCGTGCGGTGCATATCCCAGGTGCGGATCTGAACTTCGGTCGGTTCGCCGTTCGGGCCGACGACCGTCGTATGCAGCGATTGGTACATGTTCGCTTTCGGCATGGCGATGTAATCTTTGAACCGACCCGGCATCGGCTTCCACAGCGTATGGATAATGCCGAGCGTCGCGTAACAGTCTTTGACATTGTCGACAAGCACCCGGATCGCGAGCAGATCGTAAATTTCGTTAAACTGTTTGTTTTTGCTCGTCATTTTCTTATAAACGCTGTAGATATGCTTGGGGCGTCCGGACAGATCGGCTTCCACGCCCATTTCGTCCAACTTCTCATTGATTCGGCCGATGACGTCGGAGATAAACTGTTCGCGTTCGGCGCGCTTTTTGTGCATCAGATTGGCAATCCGGTAATACTGCTGGGGATTCAGATAACGCAGGGCGATATCTTCCATCTCCCATTTGATCGCGGAAATACCGAGGCGGTCGGCGACGGGACAGAAAATCTCCAGCGTCTCATAGGCGATCCGCCGCTGTCCTTCTTCCGATTGGTGCTTGAGCGTACGCATATTGTGCAGCCGGTCGGCCAACTTGATCACGATGACGCGGATATCCTGCGCCATGGCGATAAACATTTTGCGGTAGTTTTCGTTCTGCTGTTCTTCTTTGGACCGGAATTTGATTCGTTCGAGCTTGGTCAGCCCGTCGACGAGCATGGCGCAGGTCTCGCCGAAGTGCTCACGGATCTCGTCGAGCGATACGGTGGTGTCTTCGACTACATCGTGCAGGAGGGCCGCTTCGATGGACGTGGTGTCCATCTGCATGCCCACGACAATATCTGCAACCGCCAGCGGATGCAGAATATACGGCTCGCCGGATTTTCGGACTTGGCCGGAATGGGCCTTGTCGGCGAATTCGTAGGCTTCCCGAATGCGGGGGAGGTCCGATTCACGGATATAAACGGACGCCTTTTCAAGTAATCGTTCAATGCCCATTGAGTCCTTTCCGATTCCTTTCTATAAGAAAATGAAGCCTGTTTGCGGATGCGCATCCAGGCCTAACGTTCGGGTTTTCCTTTCATTATGCCTTTTAGCCGAATCCCCGTCAATGCGTGCAGGGAAATTGTTGCTTTCTTCACCAAAAGCTCATCGCTCTTGTGCAGGGAAGCTTTTTCGACACCAACCCTCCCAAATCCGAAAGTTATTCCCGAATTCCGCGAAAATGTTATTGAAAAAAAACAAAAACCTCTATAATCTAGTTAAGATGATCAAGCGCGTACGGATTTTGCTGTCTGGGCTTCATTTCAAGGAAGCGTTCTTACCCGTTTTTCTCATCCGCCCCGAGCCGCTCCTCCGGTTGACCGGAGCGGCTCCAACTTATGCCCTAAGGAGTGAGCGTCTTTGCAGCGTGAAATTCAAGTTAACGAAAGACCGGGCTTCGGTCCGGGCCTGCTGCTCAGTTTGCAGCATCTGTTCGCCATGTTCGGCAGTACCGTCCTCGTTCCGAATCTGTTCGGCGTAGACCCAAGCGTGATTCTGCTCATGAACGGAATAGGCACCCTGCTGTACATTCTGATCTGCAAAGGCAAAATTCCGGCTTATCTCGGCTCCAGCTTTGCGTTTCTCGGTCCCGTCGGCGTTGTGCTTGCCTGGTCCGGCGATCATATGGACAACTACTCCAAAGCGCTGGGCGCTTTTATCGTCATCGGGGTCGTGTTCGTACTCGTCGCCCTGCTGGTCAAAGTTGCCGGTACGGCCTGGATCGATTTCCTGTTCCCGCCGGTCGTTATGGGATGCGTCGTCGCCCTGATCGGGCTTGAGCTGCTGCCGGTCGCGGCCGACCTTGCAGGCCTGCTCGGCAAAGCCGATCCCGCTACGGGCGCGGTTGTCTACAGTACGAATGCCATCTTGATTTCGGTCATCACTTTGTCCGTTACCGTACTGGGCGCCGTCTTGTTCCGCGGTTTCCCCAAAATCATCCATATCCTGATCGGCATCGCGGTCGGCTATATCGCCGCGTACCTGATGGGCGAAGTAAACACGGAGGCGGTAGCCGAAGCCCGCTTCCTCTCCTGGCCGAACTTCACCACGCCGAGCTGGGACGTCGCGGCGATTCTGACCATCCTGCCGGCCGCGCTCGTCGTCATTGTCGAACACGTCGGCCACCTGCTGGTTACGAGCAATATCGTCGGCAAAGACCTGTCCAAAGATCCCGGTCTGCACCGTTCGCTGATGGGCAACGGCATCTCGACCATTTTGTCGGGCTTCGTCGGTTCGACCCCGAATACGACATACGGCGAAAATATCGGCGTCATGGCGCTGACCCGGGTCTACTCGGTGTTCGTTGTAGGCGGGGCGGCCGTGATCGCGATCCTGCTGTCGTTCTCCGGTACGTTCTCGTCCGCAATCGCCAATATTCCGGGTCCTGTTATGGGCGGCGTGTCGCTGCTGCTGTTCGGCGTCATTGCCGTATCGGGTCTGCGCATCCTGGTCGAGCAAAAAGTCGATTTCTCGAAATCGGTCAATATGCTGCTCGCCGCACTTATTCTGGGCGTGGGACTGAGCGGCATCACGCTCACGATCGGCAGTATCACCCTGAAAGGCATGGCGCTTGCCACGATCGTCGGTATTGTCGTCAATATCATCTTCCGCTTGATCGTACGGGTCGGACTTTCGAACGAGAAAGACGACATCCGGCCGGAAACGAAAACCCCGGACCTTTGATCGCAATCGAAAAAGAGTTCGAAAAAGCCGTGCCCTCTTCTGAGAAGGGGCACGGCTTTTTTCTGTAAACCGTCCGATGACGGCCTTTCTGCTGCACGAGTTATTTTCCCATGATACGGAGGATCGGACAACGTTGACTGCCGCCCCATGTTATAGGAAAATAATTCCTGTATTTCTTATTCCGTTTGATAACGCCAACCTTTTCAAAAGACGGCCTGTATTATTTCAGTTTGTCTCCGCCGGGTTTGGGTTTCATGGGAATAATCTTGGACACGATCTTGTGCACCATCGCCGATTCCTTGGTCAGGAACGGTCCGAGTACCGCCAGAATCAAGACGTAAATAGCCGCAAAAGGCTGAAGAATCGCCATCAATCCGCCTGCCGCGCCCAGATTCGCCATAATAATGGAGAATTCGCCGCGCGATACGATCGTCAAGCCGACATTGGAGGAAGCTTTCGGAGAAAGGTTAGCCGTACGTCCGGCCAGCATCCCTGCCGTATAGTTCCCGATAATGGTCAAGATCACCGCGCCGATCGCCAGCCAGACCGCGCTGCCTTTGAGGCTGAGCGGATCGATCGTCAGACCGAAACTGAAGAAGAACAAAGCGCCGAAGAAATCCCGGAACGGCAGGATCGCTTTTTCGATCCGGTGCATATGCTTGGTCTCGGCCAATACCAGACCCACAAGCAGCGCGCCGATCGCTTCCGCCACATGAATGGTCTCGGAAAATCCCGCAACGAGAAACAGCATCGCGAATACGGTAGTCAAAAAGACTTCGTTCGAAGAAATACCCAGCATTTTGTTGAGCACGGGTACAAGCAGCCTGCCGACGATCAGTACGAGCAGCATATAACCGAGCGCAATTCCCGCAGAGAGCAGAATGCCGCCGAGCGTGGTGGCTCCGCTGAGCAGAAGTCCGGACAGAATCGACAGATACACGGCCAGGAAAACATCCTCGAACATGATGATGCCCAGAATCATTTCCGTTTCCGGGTTTGCGGTCCGTCTCAGATCGACCAGCACTTTGGCCACGATGGCACTGGAGGAAATCGTCGTCACTCCTGCGATCACAAGCGTTTCCAGAATCGGAAAACCGCAGATCAGACCGAACAGAAGACCGAGTGTAAAGTTGATCCCGATATAAATGGAACCGCCGATCGCAATCGATTTGCCGGCTTTGGCCAGACGTCCGACCGAGAACTCAAGTCCCAGATAGAACAGCAGGAAGATAACACCGAGCCGTCCCATAAAGTTGATCAATTCCGCGCTTTCGATAAAACGCAGGTCGATCAGTCCAAAATGCGGCGCGTGCGGTCCGACGGCCATCCCGGCAAGAATGTAGAACGGCACGACCGAGAATCGGAGCTTAACGGAGAGAAAGCCGGCGAGCGCAATGAGCAGCACGGCGATTCCGACTTCGAATACCATATGGTCCATTATGCCTCACCTACTTCCAGCATCCTTTTCAACGTTTGAATATTTTGCCGTTCTCCCGCAAGTACAAGCGTCATGCCTTCGGCCAGAACGTATTCCGGTCCCGGACTCACCGTCTGCTTATGCGAAGTTTCGATCGACGCAATCACGACCGTTCCCGTATTCTCCCGGATTTTCAACTCGCCGATCGAGCGCCCGATCGCTTTCATGCCTTTGCGGATCTTGTACCATTCGATCGACAGATGATCCAGCGTATGTTCGACCTTCTCCAGCGCCGTTGGCTGATAATTCATTCCGCCTACGATGCCGCCCAACTGACGGGCTTCGGTGTCGGTCAGCGTCATGACGCGCATCAGCTCTTCCGGCTCCTCCGGCGATGGACAAAACAGCTCGCGCTTGCCGTCTTCGTGCAGAATCACGATGAAGCGGTCTCCTTCTTCCGTATCCATCAGAAATTTACGTCCAATTCCCGGCAGATCGGTCTCTCTAATTACGGACATCCAATCCCTCCCCAACTACAAAATTCGAACTCTGCAAAAAAGCCCTGTACAAAACGAAAAAAGGCTCTTCTTTCGAGTCTCTTCTTCCTTTACGGATTCACTCGCAAAAGGTTTCAAAAAAAGCGTTTTTTTGTTTCTTTTTCGCTTTTTACGCAAAAAAAGCTCCGAAAAAGCATAAAACCCGCTATTTGCTCCCGTTTACTTCACGGGATATCAAATAGCGGGTTTTTAGACGACTCTTTTCACGGCTGCGGCTGATTGACCGCTTGGATTAACCTTTGATCAGGTTAAACACTTCCACGTTATCGAGGCGCGCGCGGCCGTTCAATTCTTCCAATTCGATCAGGAAAGCCGCGCCGACCACATTGCCGCCGAGCTGGCGAACCAGGCTGACGGATGTGGCAATAGTGCCGCCGGTCGCGAGCAGATCGTCCGCAATCAGAACGTTTTGACCTTCCTGTACGGCGTCGACATGCATAGCCAGCGTGTCTTTTCCGTATTCGAGATCATACTCGATCTCCACGGTTTGGTAAGGCAGCTTGCCGACTTTACGAATCGGCACGAAACCGACGCCGAGTGCGTAGGCCAGCGGTGCGCCAACGACAAAGCCGCGGGCTTCCGGTCCGGCGATCAAATCGATTTTCAAATGCTCGACCTGTTTCTTCAGAGCGTCGATCGCTTCGCGATACGCCGGTCCGTTTCCAAGCAGTGTCGTAATGTCCTTGAAGCTGATCCCCGGCTTCGGAAAATCGGGAATCACGCGAATATGCTCATTAAAATCCAAATCAATCTCCTCCTAAGTCTTGTTTCCCGGATGGGGACGACGGAAGAACGGCTTCCGCCCTTCCTTCTTACACCGAAAAAGATAAAGCCTCGGCTGCGCCGCCCGAACGGACCCTCTGCAAACGCTCGGTGAGCCACATGCCCAGATCCTCTCCGGGACCCAGCATTCGGCGTTCCAAAGCTTCCGCTTCCTGAAGAACGCGATAGGCTTTCGCCGAATCCAGCGCCGTTTTGGGAGGTGTCGGATTTACCTTGACCCGGCCTTCGGCTCTGGAGACAAAATCCAGTTCCTCAAAAACGTCCAGCGTCATGCGAATCATCCGCGGCGAGCAGCCGGAAGTCCGGCACAGCCTTTGTACCAGTTCTTTTTCGTTCGTATCCGCCGCCGATGCGGCGCGGCGAAGCTCAACGTAAATGGTCTTGATCCGTTCACGGCTCGGATCGCTGAGACGTTCTGCAGAAGGTCCGCTTGCCGGATAGAGCAGCACCATATTTTCCAACAAAGGGAACTCCGCCAACATCTTGTCCAGCTGTTCGGCGGTGTCCGGAAGATCCAGGACGAATAACGTACGTGTCCCGGCCGGATCCGCATACCTATACGCGCTTTCCGTTCCTTGAATCCCGGAATATTCATCATACAGCCAAACCGGCAGTTGCGCTAGAGTCTTCTGCGAAACTTTTAGTGTCGTTTCGTTCACGGCCGCGGCGATCTGATCCGGTCCGCATGCAAGTACCATTTCCGCCGTTTTGCGGAACGGTTCGATACTTTCCGCAGACGCCGTCTGCGAACGGCGGTCGAACACTTGAACAGCCGGCAGAGCCAAATCGCGGACCATCAGCTGCGGTTTGCGGCTGCCCCGCCACTCGTTGATTCCCGGTTCGGCCAGCAGATCCAGCCGGTCTCCTTCGCTCAAATATTCGGCGAGGGCGCCTTTGCCGAAAGCTACCGCTTCGACCGTACATCCGTCTTGCTCGACAACCAATTTCAGATGGTTCCGAGTCTTGCCCATCGTCATCACCCGCTGCAGCTTGACGTTCCGCAGCACCAGCTGCGGAGTCGGATTGCTCATCCCGAACGGAGCCATCCGGTCCAACTCTTCGATGACCGCGATCGGAAGATCGGCCAGCGAACATTCGGTTTCCGCTTCGATGACCGGAATCAGGTGCTCGGGCTTTAATAGATTCGCCGCGTAAGCATTCAGGCCCGTTTCAAAATCGCCGATTTGTCCGATCGACAGACTCATCCCTGCCGCTGCCGGGTGTCCGCCGAAATGATCCATCGTTTCTTCGACCGACAGCAGCGCCGCATGGATATCGAAGCCGGGAATCGAACGTGCGGAACCTTTGCAGCTTCCTTTTTCCTTGTCGATCCCGAGAATGATCGTAGGCCGGTAATAACGTTCGAGGATTTTGGAAGCGACAATACCGACGACACCGACATTCCAGCCTTCGCCCGCCAGTACAATCACATTCGGTACGGCTCCTGTATCCGCGATTTTCTGCTCCAGCATGGCCACTGCTTCGCTTACGATATCTTCGACGTTCTTCTGCCGCTCTTTGTTCAGCAGATCCAGAACGGAAGCCAGATGTTCGGCGCGGTCGCGTTCTTCCGTGACGAGCAGATCCACTGCACGGTTCGCATGGTCCAACCGGCCGCTGGCATTGATACGCGGCGCAATGGCAAAAGCGATGCCTACCGAAGTCAGCTGATCCGGCTTGCTGCCGGCAACGGCGAGTAGTTCTTTTACTCCCGGCGAAGGATTTCGGCGCATCAATTCGATCCCGCGGGAAACGAGCAGCCGGTTCTCGCCGGTCAGCGGCATCAGGTCGGCGACCGTACCGATCGCGGTCAGATCCATCCACTCCGCAGGCGGTTCTCCCAGCAGCGCATGAGCCAGCTTGAATGCAACTCCGACGCCGGCAAGTCCTTTATACGGATATTCGCATTGGGCCAGCTTCGGATTCACCAAAGCCACTGCCTGCGGCAGTACAGCCGGAGGTTCATGGTGGTCGGTTACAACCACGTCAATGCCAAGCTCCGACGCATAGGCAATCTGATCGACCGCGCTGATTCCCGTATCGACCGTCACGATCAATTTGACTTCTTCGGCCAGGGCTTTGTCGATTGCATGGCGGTGCAGCCCGTATCCTTCTTTTGAACGATGCGGAATATAAGTTCCGAAGTTCGCTTCGAGCTTCGTCATCAGACGAATCATCAGCGCCGTACTGGATACACCGTCGGCATCGTAATCGCCATAGATCCAGATCCGTTCCCCCCGCTCCAATGCCGCTCGAATCCGTGCTGCCGCCTCTTTCATGCCATGCAGCAAAAATGGATCGTGCAGGCCGGATAAATCTTCGTCTCCGTCCAGAAATTCGGCCGCCGACGCCGGAGCTTCGTATCCCCGGTTTGCCAAGAGCGAAGCTAACAGCGGAGATATACCCAACTCGCCGCTCAACCGTTCTACGGCTGCCTGTTCCGGACTTGCGATCTTCCATTGATATTGCGAATGCAGCACAAGCTCACCTGCCTTTCTTTTCCCTTTATTGCACGATTGTCGGATGGTCCGCACTGCCGAGCAGCTCATCGTTCGATTTATACGGATAACCCGTATGATACGGTTCGACGCGAACCTGAACTTCAATGACCTGAACGAACCGGTGCATGAGCAGATCCCGGGACCGTTGAGCGATTTCATCCGCTTCTTTGACGGTCATTCTCGGGTTTACGCTTAGAGTAAGGTCGATCTTCACCGTCTCGACCGAACGGACCGCACGCAGCATGCGAACTTCGATAACCCCGTGTACACGCTGAACCGTTTCCACAAACGGAGTCGGATCTTCTTCGGATTCTTTCGGCATGCCGGGGGCTTCTCGTATAAACAGCCGCATGAGGCGAAGCGATTTAACGACCGCTACCGCCGCGACCAGAATCGCCGCAGCCGAATCCGCATGATTCAGTTCCGGAATATCAAATCCGCTGCCGGCAATGGACAGCGCCATACCGGCCGCAACCAACATTGAACCATACAGCGAAAAACGATGTTCTCCCGCATAGTTCCGGGCCAATTCGGCATTTGTACGGCTCAATTTCCGATAACGGAATAGGAACCAGCCTTCCGCGATCACCACCGCAGCAAAAAAGGCGATGTAAGCATGGATATCCGTCGTTTGTTGGATCTTGTCCCACAGACGTCCCAATCCCGAAAGCAGGGCTTCGACGGCTCCAACCAGTACAAGCACCGTAAGCAGCATGCAGACAAGCAGCGAAGATTCCCTGCCGTTTCGTCGGGCGCTTCGTACGGCATCCGAAACGGAATTCAAAGCATCAGCCATCAGAGCCGGACTTCCGCCGACCCAACCCCCGATTCCTTTGATCAACGCGGCGGCGCCGAGCATGCCGATATCGGTCCAGCCCGAAGATTTTTCGATATCTTGTTGACGGACCGTCATAATGATTCCCCTCTCGTATTCAACCGAATCCGGACTTGCCTTGAACAAACGGCGAAACAAGAAAAGCCGCGTCTCGAATGAGGGACGCGGCTTCACGGCAGTGCCGTATACTCTTAGTTCGTCGCTTTGGACGGCTTGGCCGCGGACGGCTTTTTCTTGCTGCGAAGTGCCAGCCAAAGTGGGCTCGCGATAAAGATCGACGAGTACGTACCGAACAGAAGGCCGATAACCATCGCCAGCGAGAACATGCGGATCGATTCGCTGCCCAGTACCAGCAGTGCAAATGCCGCAATGAAGACGGTGAATACCGTACCCAGCGAGCGGGTCATCGTTTGCGATATGCTCTTGTTCACCAGATCTTCGAGGTCTGCGCTTGTCTGCTTTCTGGCAAAACGCAAATTTTCCCGGATCCGGTCGAAAATAACGATCGTATCGTTGATCGAGAAACCGATAATAGTCAAGATCGCGACGATAAACGTCAGATTGACTTCCAGTCTCAAGATCGAGAACACGCTGATAACAAGGAAAGCATCGTGCAGCAGAGCCACAATCGCGGACAAGGCAAAACGCCATTCGAAACGGATCGTGACATAGATGACAATTCCGACGCTGGCGACAATGACGGCCAACAGGGCATTAAGCTCCAATTCTTTGGCCATCTCGGCATCGACGGTATTGATTTCGTACGAAGCGTTCTTGTCGATTTGACTGTTGAACGTAGTCTGTAGGCTTTCTACCTGCGCATCCGTTAGAACTTCCGGGAAACGGATATTGACGCGGTCGCTGCCGGCCGTAATATTCGCTTCCTGATCAAGTTTCGCATCGTTAACGACTTTTTCCACTTCCGCCTGGCTCACTACTTTGGATACCGAAATATCCACGTTCGAACCGGAACGGAAATCGACTCCGTAATTCAATCCGAATACCGAAAGACTGATAATACCGGCAAGAGTGATTACCAGCGAAAAAATGTAAAAGTACTTGCTGGCTTTGATGAAGTTGAAATCCCATTTGGAATTCGAAGCCTGATGTTTAGAGTTCACGAATTTCACTCCCCTTTACTCCGAAATACCCCGGCTTATTCAAGGATTTCGCCTTAACGAGCAGGGAGAGCAGGTAACGCGACAGGAAGACGTTCGTGATGATGCTGGTTACGATATCGATCATCAGGACAAGCGCGAAACCGCGAACCGAACCTGTACCGAGCCAGAACATGACGGCGCCGGCAATCAGCGTCGTAATCTGGGCATCCATAACGGTCCGGAAAGAACTCTTGCTGCCGGCGCGGAACGCCGACAGAATACTTTTCCCGCTGCGCATTTCCTCTTTGATCCGTTCATAGGTAATGATGTTGGCGTCGACCGCCATCCCGATCCCGAGAATAAACGCCGCGATCCCCGGAAGGGTTAGCGTAATATCCGCCCATATAAAGATCAGAATCGTTCCCCACGTATGGATGATCAGACAGAAAGCGGCAATCAGTCCCGGTATCCGGTACATGAATACCATGAAGATCAGAATGATAATCGAACCGACAATACCGGCTTTAAGCGTCTGGTCCAGCGACAGCTGTCCCAATGTGGCGCCTACGCTTTGCGAATATTTCTCCGTCAGCTGCAGCGGCAGAGCGCCGAGGTTGATGGTGTCGCGCAGGTTCTGCGCTTCTTCGCGCGTAAAATCTCCGGTAATTTGCGCGGTTCCGCCCGTGATCCGCTGCTGGACGGTCGGAGCCGACAGCAGTTCGTCATCCAGGAAGATCGCCATCGGCTGACCGATCAATCGTCCGGTAACGTCGGCGAATTTGTTCGCGTCGTTCAATTCGATCGAAATCATCAGGTTGCCGAGCTGGTCAGGTTGGACGGAAGCACCGTTCGGCTTGAAATCCTGGCCGGTCAGCTCGATCTTGGTGAACCCTTGGTAAGGGTCCGCCGCAGCGTCTTTTTCCGTATCGGCGGCTTTGTCGGTATCGGCGGCATCCGTGTCGGCTGCTTTGTCCGTACCTGTCGACGTTTCGGTTCCTGCCGCAGCGTCGGTGTCTGCCGCTTTGTCGGTTACTGTGTTCTCTTTCGTGCCGGCTGCCGCATCCTTGCTGTCTGCAGCATCTTCCGTACCGGTAGTATCGGTACTTTCCACAGCCGCTTTGTCTTCGGCCGCCGCATCGGTTTTGTCTTCGGTCGTTGCTGCGTCCGAAGAGGCTCCCAGACTGCGGAAGGTCAGGTTGGCGGGTTCTTTGATACGTTCCCTGACGGCTTTTTCGTCCGTAACGCCTGCGATTCTGAGTCGGATCCGGTTGGTACCTTCGGTCGTAATCTCAGGTTCGCTTCCCCCAAGGGCGTCCACGCGTTTCTCAAGACTTCTGGCCGTCTCGTTCAGGGAGTCTCGGCTGACTTCCGCTCCGCCCGTCATTGGCGACGCCTCATACAGGATCTCGAAGCCTCCCTTTAAATCCAGCCCCAATCGAACCGAATTCAACAGGTTAGGCGTGCTCCAGACCATGACCCCGATGGAGACGAGCACAATAACAATGAAACTGACAATTCTCTTCATGCCGTTTCTGGTTCCCCCTTTTTTCTCAATGCTCCTATTATAACGATGTAAAAAAATGTAGTCAATGAAGCAACAGAAAGCCCTCCTCAGGAAAGGGGAGTCTCTTTTAATGCCGCAATCGTAAGGTAATTCATCAGCCCGTCGATTCGAAGCGTCAAAATATCGTTCACGATCTGATGCAGCGACGGATCCTGTGCGCCCGTATACTTCCTGTTGACGCAGCGCCAGACATCTTCCCAGGTCGCATGTTCATAACCCAGGTAATGAAACTCCTCCGCTTTATCTCTGCAAAGCCCGATAACGGCCTCCGTCAAATCTTCTCCGGCCAGCTCTTCCGCAGGAGGCTGTCCGCTTAACTGCTCTTCTGTCATCCGTTTCCCCTTTCCGCGCAATCGCCGCCGAATATCTTTTTTGTAGAGGCGGCACAACAAGCATTCCGGTTCCCTAACCCTTCATTCGACACCGATGCGTCCATTCCTGCCCAAGATTTCGGGACCGACCGCAGATGCACGGCACTTCACAAAATATGCGTATACAGATACCATCCCCCCGCTCCGAGAGCCAGAAGCGTCAAAGGAAAAGCGATCATCAGATACGATAAATAAGAAAAGCGGTATCCTTCTTTCTGCGCCAGGCCGGCTGCCAGCACACCCGCGACCGAACCGGCCAGCGTTCCGCTGGAGCCGATTCCGCATCCCATTACCAAAGCCCACCATAATTCGTTCAGATCGGACGGACGCACCACTTCCATCTGCAGCCCCAATGTCTGGACAAGCGGAATGGCCGCGGCGGTCAGCGGAACCGGATCCAGCACGGCGGCCAGCAGGCCCGATACCGCAAACAGCAGCAGGGCGGTCAACGATTTGTTTTCGTTGGTCAGTTCCAGCAGCTTCACTGCGATTTCGCCCGTAATTCCCGTCTCCACAAGACCGCCGGCCAGGATATAGAATCCGGCGACGACGGCAAGGGTCTTGAAGTCCGTATGCGCGCGCACTTGACGGGCATCCTCTGCGGAACGGACATTGACGGCTATCATCAACAGCGCCGCCGCGGCCGCGACCGTCCCGCTGCCCATTCCCAGATTCTCGTGAACCAACAGGCCTGCAGCCAGCAGAACCAATACGCCCAGTGACAACAGGGCGCTGCGCCGATTGGACAGACAAAGACGCGGATTGAGCGCTTGAATATCGGCACGCCGCTCCGCGGATCGACGCATTTCTTTGCGGAAGATCAGCATCAGCAGCCCCATATGGACAGCGAGCAGAATCAATGCGGGCGCCCACAGACGAGCGGCAAAATCGCGCGTATCGATATGGGCTGCCGTGCCGACCATCATATTGGATACACTTCCCGCGAGTGTGGTCATCCCTCCAAGATTACAGGCAATCACGCTCATAATCAGAAAAGGAACCGGGCCGATTCGCAGCGTGTGTCCGATCCGCAATATAAGCGGCGCAAGCAGCAGCAGTGCAGGGCCGCTTCCGAGCAGAGCGGCGGCCGCGGCCGCCAAAACCGTTACGATCACAAGCACCGCAGGCAGGCTGCTGCCTACAGCCCGCGCCAGCACAAGCGCCGCGAACTGTAAAATCCCGCTTCGATCGGCAGCGGCTGCCGTAATCGTCATTCCCGCCATCAACAGCAGAACATTCCAAGCGATATGATGGCTCAACGCGGCATTCCAATCGACGATCCCCAGCACCAGAAGCACCAAGGCCCCCGCAATCGCCGCCAAACCTCCGTTTATCTTTTCCGTTACGACAAGCACATAGACGATCCCAAACACGGCTGCCGCCGTATAGACCGGCCAAAATGCGGTATCGATTTCGGAAATCATGCCTTCACTTCCTTTCAGCCGTTCCCTTTTCCTGTGTCGATTTCCTGCTCACTATGTAGAGTCCCTTTTGGCGGGAATGTTTCGGTATTTCCCATAAATAAAATGCCATGAAAAAAGAAACTGCCGTAGAACGGAGGTTCTCCGTTCGGCGGCAGCCTGTGCGGAAGTGCGAAGCGGTCCACCTCCGCCGGCGCTTCCCTGTTCGGTTAGTCTTACTTCTTGTCCAGGCTGACATCGGAGCCGGCCGTTGTGACGTGGCTGATCGCGCTGCGATCGAATGTCAGCTTCGTTACGTCGTTCACGCGAACGACGGCAATGTCGCTCGTGATTTCCAAGATTGTACCGTGAAGGCCGCCGATGGTGACGATTTTATCGCCTTTTTTAAGCTGGCCCAACATGGCGTTGCGCTGTTTCTGTTTCTTCTGCTGAGGACGAATCAACAGGAAGTAGAAGATTGCGATCATGAACACGAATGGAACGATGGTCATGAGCAATCCTCCGCCCGATCCGGCAGCGGTTGCAAGCGTTGTAGATGGAAACATGGTGAAATCCCCCTTATTGTGCGAATGGCCGTACGAATAATCGTACTGGACCCGTGGGGCGGTTTAGAACCCTTTGTCGTTGGTGTGCATGCCGTACTGCTCGAAGAATTCGTCGCGGAAATCCAACAGACGGTCTTCTTGGATCGCCTGACGGACGCCCCGCATCAATTCGAGCAGGAAGTGGAGGTTATGATAAGTGGTCAGCCGGAGACCGAACGTCTCGTCCGCCTTGATCAGGTGGCGCAAATACGCTCGCGAATAGTTCCGGCAGGTATAGCAATCGCAGTTCGGATCGAGAGGACCGAAGTCTCTCGCGTACTGGGCATTGCGTACAACCACCCGGCCCTGGCTTGTCATCGTCGTTCCGTTACGCGCTATGCGCGTAGGCAGCACGCAGTCGAACATATCGACTCCGCGAATGGCGCCTTCGAGCAGAGCATCCGGCGAACCGACACCCATCAAATAGCGGGGTTTGTTCGCCGGGAGCAGCGGTACCGTATACTCCAGCACTTCATACATCAGATGTTTCGGTTCTCCCACACTCAGTCCACCAATAGCATACCCCGGGAAATCCATTGAAGTCAAATCGGCTGCGCTCTGGCGTCGCAGATCTTCGTGCATGCCGCCCTGAACGATCGCGAACAGTCCTTGGTCCTGCGGACGCGCATGGGCTTCGAGGCAGCGCTCGGCCCATCTGGATGTGCGTTCGAGCGAGCGTTTGAGATACGCATGCTCGGCGGGATAAGGCGGACATTCGTCGAATGCCATCATGATATCCGAACCCAGCGCGTTCTGAATATTCATCGCCACTTCCGGCGACAGGAACAGCTTGTCTCCGTTGATGTGGGAACGGAAGTTCACGCCTTCTTCGGTGATCTTGCGCATTTCCGCCAGGCTGAATACCTGGAAGCCGCCGCTGTCGGTAAGAATCGGACGGTCCCAGTTCATGAATTTGTGCAGGCCGCCGGCTTCACGGATAATTTCGTGTCCCGGACGCAGGAACAGATGATACGTATTGCTCAGAATGATATGGGCGTCCATTTGTTTGAGTTCTTCCGGACTCATCGTTTTGACCGTGGCCAAAGTGCCGACCGGCATAAAAGTCGGCGTATCGATAATGCCGTGCGGCGTATGCACGCGGCCGAGCCGCGCGCCCGACTGTTTGCAGGTCTTGATATGTTCGTAACGGATTGCAGATGTCATCGGATCGTTCCTTTACAAGAAAATGAGGGGCCGAAGCCCCTTTGAACCGTTCGGCTGACCGCCGATTTTAATAAATGAACATGGCATCGCCAAAGCTGAAGAATCGATATTCCGATTCTACCGCTTCCCGGTAAGCCGCCAATATGTGCTCTCTCCCGGCAAGGGCGCTGACCAGCATGACGAGCGTGGACTTGGGCAGATGGAAGTTTGTGATCAACGCGTCGACGACTTTGAAGTCTTCGCCCGGATACAGAAAAATCTGTGTCCAACCGCTGTCCGCCGCAAGTCGGCCGCTTTCGTCCAGGGTTCGCCTGGCCGCCGACTCGAGTGTGCGTGTCGACGTGGTCCCGACCGAGACGATCCGTCCGCCGCGTTCGCGGGTCCGGTTAACCAGTTCGGCCGTTTCCTGCGGCAGTTCGTAGTACTCTTCGTGCATGACATGTTCCTCGATCTGTTCCACCGACACCGGACGGAAAGTGCCCAGTCCGACATGAAGGGTAACAAAACCGATCTCTATGCCTTTGGCCCGCAGCTTATCCAGCAGTTCTTCGGTAAAGTGCAAACCGGCGGTCGGAGCGGCTGCGGAACCTTCGTGTTTGGCGTACACCGTCTGATAGCGTTCCCGATCGTCCAACCGTTCCTTGATATAAGGCGGAAGCGGCATTTCGCCGAGACGATCCAAAATTTCCTGGAAGATGCCTTCATATCGGAACTCGATGATTCGGGCACCCATATCGCCTTCTTCCATTACGACCGCTTCCAATTCGTCACCGAACCGGAGGACGGCGCCCGTCTTGACCTTTTTGCCGGGTTTCACCAGTGTTTCCCAGCGATCGCCTTCGATATTTTTGAGCAGAAGCAGTTCTACGCGCGCCCCCGTTTCGGGTTTGACGCCGTGCAGACGAGCCGGCATGACCCGGGTGTCATTAAGGATCAGGGTGTCACCCGGATTGAGCTTGTCCAAAATATCGTAAAAATGCAGATGCTCCATCTCCCCTGTACGCTTGTTCAACGTGAGCAGTCTCGATGAGGTCCGTTCCGCAAGCGGAGTTTGGGCAATAAGCCGTTCAGGCAGTTCAAAATCGTAATCTTCTACATTCATAGAGTCTTCAGTCCTTAGTCAGTTCTACGTTATTATAATAATGGAGCAGGATTTCCGGATACGTTTCCCCTGCGTCCGCAAGTCCTTTGGCTCCCCATTGGGAAAGCCCCAGGCCATGGCCGTTTCCTCGTCCGACAAAGAAAAATCCGGTTCCGGAAGAAACTTCGGCGGTGCTGGTTCCGATCGAAGCCAGACTGCGGCTCAGCAGATTGGACGGTGCCGAGGCGCCGAACTTGAGCGGCCCGGATGTGCTGTTCTTGGATACTTTGGCCGAAGAGATCGCGTTATAGGCATCCGCCGACACGACATCGAACAAGGTGCTCGGAAGACCGTTCAGTGCGGTACGGAACATATCCGGATATTTCACATCCACTTTGGTTCCGTTGATCTTCAGTTCGGTCACCCGTCCCGAAGGACCGCGCTGACTGACCTGGATCGTCTGAATGGAAGCCGGCAGCTTGGTCGTCGTGCGTCCCTTGAGCGAAGCCAGCAGTTGGGCGGATGTGTAAGGTCCACGGATCCATTCGTAAGTGCTCGATTCGCTCACCACTTCGAGTACCAGCGCTTCTTCGCCCGGATTCATTTTCGAAAGTTCCGAGACGCTGCTTTGAATCTGAGGCAGCGGACGAACTTTGGTATTTTGTGCGGTCACCGTCATTTTGCGGAATCCTGTCGCGTCAAGTCCTTTGTCCGCCACATTGTCTTCGCGCACATAGCCGATTTTTCCGTTGGCCAACGCTACATGATACCACTTTTTAAGGTTGGCTGCCGCCGCGCGGTCCGAGTCGGAAGGCACGCTCGAGAACAGCTCGCTTCCGCCGCTGTTCCAGACTTCCGTCGGATCGGAGGTCATGCCGCCTGCATTGGAGGAAAACAGGGCTTCGACCGGCTTGCCGTTCTGCTTCAGAATCTCGCCTGCCGTCGCGTCGACCGCCGCATTGACCGGCTTGCTCTCGGAACCGACACCGCCATACGCCTGGCTCAGTGTGGAATCGACGACATCGGCCACTTTAAACTTGGTCGTCGCCCGGGTCTGTACGGTTGCGTAGCTGCGTGCCGCCACGGCCTGCGCCTTAAGCGACTCCGCCGGCCAGGAGGAAGAAACTTCCGACCCTACGACCGAATACAAATACTGCTCCATCGGCAGCTCGTTCACCAGATAGAGCTGGCTGCCGTAAATGCCGATCTCCAGATCGCCGCGGTACGAGCGCTTTGAACGTTCTTCCACTCGAATCCGGCTCTCCGGCGTCCCGTCAATCCAGATCCGGTCTTGTTCGCCGAGCGTCAGCAGATAAAGCGCAGCGGCGGTACCGGCAGTCAGATCCGAAGTCGCATCGCTGCGGATTACGGCGGAGGCCGAAGGTGCGAAAGAGGCTGTCGACAAAGGCATCCCGCCGAGGCGGGAGGAAACGGCGGTTTTGAGCGAATCCACAGCGGCTGCGGATGTCTCCTCGCCGATTTTCAAGCTGTACACGGCTTTTCCGCCCGAATCGTTCGAAACGGCGACGGCTCCGTCGAATCCCGCGTCCAACACTTTTTGCAAAGCGGACGAAGCGGCGTTCAGCGTACTGTAACTGCCTCCGCTCAGGGAGAACGTACCTGTCGCTTTCGGCGACAATCCGACAACCGAGTTGACCGAAGTACTGCCCGCCAGCCGAACTGCGGCGTCTGCCGCGGCTTTATCGTTCGAATACGGTCCCGCGTACATTTGGTAGACGTCTTTTCCGTTTCGCACGATTTTGTAAACGGACAGTTTATCGGCGCCCGATTTCAATTTGCCGGCAAGCGAAGACACCGTTTGAAGATCCGAGCTTTCGCCGACTTTGACTTTCGGTCCGTCCAGAGCGAACAGGGTAACGCCGCCGGCCGAGGTCGAGAACCACTTTACATAGCCCCCGTCGGTTTTCAGTCCGACCGCTGCGGCAATTTCGGGTGTCAGCGTGATTTTGGATGTCGTCTGTTTGTAGGTGCTTCCCAAATTCAGAAATAATCCTACGCGCACCGTGTCTTCGGGCTCTTCGGCATGAACAGCCGTTTGAAGCGGCAGACAGGAAAGGGCGATGGCTGCCGCGAGCAGCGTTCTTCCCCACTTGGCGGGCTTGCGGTTCAAATGTTGCTTAGTCATGCTTGCATTCCTCCTTGTAGATCCGGTCGTCCCCTACGGTCAACCTAACGGTAACGGTCGAGGCGTACTATTTTCCGTCTTCCGGCATCGGCAGGCCCAGATGGGCATAAGCCTGGGCAGTGACAACGCGGCCTCTCGGCGTGCGCTGAATGAATCCGCTTTGCAGCAAATAAGGTTCGTACACGTCTTCGATGGTCTGGCTCTCCTCGCCGATCGTCGCGGCGATCGTATCGAGCCCCACCGGTCCTCCGCGAAAACTTTGGATCATCGAGCGCAGCATTTTATGGTCGATACTGTCAAGCCCGCGCGGATCGACCTGCAGGCGCGACAGCGCTTCGGCCGCGATCTCCGGCGTAATGATCCCGTCTCCGCGTACCTGAGCAAAATCCCGTACCCGCTTGAGCAGCCGGTTCGCGATCCGCGGCGTTCCCCGGGCCCGCAGCGCGATTTCTTCCGCGGCATCGCCGACGATCTCGACGTTCAGCGTATCCGCGTTGCGCGAGACAATAAAAGCAAGATCTTCAACGCCGTAGAACTCAAGCCGGCTCACGACGCCAAAGCGGTCGCGCAGCGGTGCGGACAGCAGCCCGGCACGCGTTGTTGCGCCGATCAGCGTGAACGGAGGGAGATCGAGCCGCACAGAACGCGCACTTGGCCCTTTGCCGATCATAATATCAAGTGCAGAGTCTTCCATCGCCGGATACATGACTTCTTCGACGGTCCGGTGCAGACGGTGAATTTCGTCGATAAACAGCACATCGCCTTCCTGCAGATTGGTCAGCAGCGCTGCCAGGTCGCCTGGACGCTCGATCGCCGGTCCCGAAGTCGTACGCAGGTTCACGCCGAGCTCGTTTGCGATAATGTTCGCGAGTGTCGTCTTGCCAAGTCCCGGAGGTCCGTAGAGCAGGACGTGATCAAGCGCTTCTCCCCGCATTTTGGCCGCTTCGATATATACTTTCAGGTTTTCCTTGACCTGATTTTGACCGATATACTCCGATAGATAGCGGGGACGCAGACTCAGCTCCACCGCCTGGTCTTCCATCATCAGATTGGCCGATATGATCCGGTCATCCATAAGTCCACCGTTCCTCCCCGTTTATACTGTACCGCATTTACCCTTTATAAAGAACCTTCAAAGCCCGTTTCATCAACAGATCGACCGGTTCTCCCGGCTGCAGATCTTCTTTCAGATGCATCCAGACCTTGTCCAGTTCCGCTTCCGTATATCCGAGCGCTTCGAGTCCTTCACGGGCTTCTCTCCAGCCTCCGCCGTCCAGTTCCGCTTCCGCCGCGGCGTTGTTGTCGAACAGACCTCCAAGCGAAGGCGCCACGAATCCGTCCAGACGGTCTTTCAAGTCCAGCACCATGCGCTGCGCCGTCTTTTTTCCGATTCCCGGCAGTTTGATCAGGAACGTAAGGTTCTCCTGCTGGATAGCGGACACGACTTTCTCGGGGGTACCGCCCGCAAGGATTCCCAGTGCCACCCGCGGTCCGATGCCCGAAACTTCGATCAACCGGCGGAACAGCTTCTGCTCTTCCCTTGTGGAGAATCCGTACAGAAGAATAGCGTCTTCCCGGACACTGTGATGCGTATATACCGTAACCGCTTCTTCCCCTTTTGCGGCAAACGCGTACGGATTCGGACAAAACACCCGGTATCCGATGCCCTGCACATCCACGACGATATATTCCGTTTCCAAATGGGCAACGTGCCCTCGCACAAAATCGATCATTTTCGCAATACCTCATTCAATTTGGAGTTTAGTGTGGACGAATGCGCATGGCAAATCGCAACCGCCAAAGCATCCGCCACGTCGTCCGGCTTGGGAACGGCCTGCAGCTTGAGGAACATGCGGACCATCTCTTGAACCTGTTTCTTTTCGGCTTTGCCGTAACCGACAATGGCCTGCTTGACCTGCATTGGCGTATATTCGCCGATCGGAAGGCCTTTCTGGTGCGCCGCAAGGATCAAGACGCCGCGGGCCTGACTGACCGGCATGGCCGTCGATACGTTGCGGTTAAAAAACAGTTTTTCGAAAGCTACCTCATCCGGTTTGTATTTATCGATCAACTGCACCATGGCTTCGTACACGTGCAGCAGCCGTTCTTCGTCGGGTGTATGTGCCTCGGTCTGAATGCAGCCGTATTGAACGGGCGTGCATTTGCTTCCTTCTTTGTCGATAAATCCAAAACCGACGATCGCGATCCCCGGGTCAATTCCCAATATGCGCAAGTTAATCTCTCCTTTTCCCCGGCAAAACGGACAGCCGCTTCGTTTGGCGAAGCGTCCGTCAAACCTTTTATCCGGTCCGGCCTCCCATACATTCTACCGAACATATGTATCCGTCTTTTCATTATAGCAAAAGTTGAAAAAGGAGACACCCACAGAACGTTTCTTCTTTATAATTTCGGCATCTCCTGGGCAAAACCTTTGGACGCGCAAAAAACAACAAAAAAGACTGCTTTCGAGTCGGAATCTTCCGCCTGAAAAGCAGTCTTTCTATCTGCGTCCGAGACGCTTAAATGTAAAAAAATGGCGCGCCCTGAGAGATTCGAACTCCCGGCCTTTTGATTCGTAGTCAAACGCTCTATCCAGCTGAGCTAAGGGCGCAAAAAACAATGGAGCGGACGACGGGAATCGAACCCGCGACCCTCGCCTTGGCAAGGCGATGCTCTACCGCTGAGCCACGTCCGCAAAACATTATTTAATTAAAATGGCGGAACCGACGGGATTTGAACCCGCGATCTCCTGCGTGACAGGCAGGCATGTTAACCCCTACACCACGGTTCCAAGCCATAAGGTGAAACAATTGCGGGGGCAGGATTTGAACCTGCGACCTTCGGGTTATGAGCCCGACGAGCTACCGAGCTGCTCCACCCCGCGTCAGAGTGTTCTTGCTATATTCGACTTCGTCACTAAAGTCTTCATGGTGGAGGCTGAGGGGCTCGAACCCCCGACCCTCTGCTTGTAAGGCAGATGCTCTCCCAGCTGAGCTAAGCCTCCATAATATGACCCGTAGGGGATTCGAACCCCTGTTACCTCCGTGAAAGGGAGGTGTCTTAACCCCTTGACCAACGGGCCTCATTGTCATTCGCTTCTTGCAGGCGTCTCGCTCGTTTCAGCGTTTCGTCCGCGGCGACAAGAAATAATATACCATGCCATCAACCAAATGGTCAACCCTTTTTAACGAAAAACTTTAATAAAGTTGAAAATGGTTTTACAAACCCCGCGGCGATGCCTATTATTACCCCTGCACACCTCAAGGCCAAACGTTTGGCAGCATAAAAACGAGTGTCCGAAATCGGCTTTTTAAGCGTCTTTCGTTTCTTCGGAAAAGTTGCGTGCGGGATTCCTTCCCTAATGAATACGGAGTCGGAAGAAGGCTTATCCTCCTTCCGATTCCGCATAAGAATCAGAAATCAAGCTTCTTCCTGCCACAGCTTGTACAGCGCCTGGGTTCCTTTATCTTCGTATCCCCGATCGGCCAGCTTCCGATACAGCGACTCTGCCAGTTGAAGACCTGGAAGCTCCAGCTTCATTTCCTCGGCCGATTGCAGAGCGATCCCCATATCCTTGATAAAATGCTTGATGTAGAAGCCCGGCTCGAAATCTCCGTCCAGCATGCGGGGAACAAGGTTGCTGAGCGAGAAACTGCCGGCGGCACCGGTCTCGATACTTTTCAGCACGTTCTTGGGATCAAGCCCGGCTTTCTCCGCATATACGATCGCTTCCGTTACCCCCACCATATTGGAAGCGATGGCGATCTGATTGCACATCTTCGTATTTTGTCCCGCTCCCGGTCCGCCCTGAAGCACGATATTGCTGCCCATAACTTCCAGCAGCGGCTTCAGATCTTCAAAAGCGGAACTTTCTCCCCCGACCATGATCGACAACGCCGCTTTCTTCGCGCCTACATCGCCTCCGGAGACGGGAGCATCCAGAATATGCAGACCTTTTTCGCTTCCCAGTTCGGCCAAACGTCTGGCGAGCAGCGGACTCGATGTCGTCATGTCGATCAAATAGGCTCCTTTTTTCGCATGGGCAATCAAGCCGTCTTCGCCCGTATAGACTTCCTCGACGTCTTTGGGATAACCAAGCATCGTGATGATTACATTACAGACCTGAGCCAGATTGCCCGGCGAATCGTGCCAAACCGCACCGCGTTCCACAAGCTCTTGGGCCTTGGCCGGAGTACGATTGTATACATGTACCTCGTAACCTTTGTCCATAATATGACCGGCCATACTCTTCCCCATGACGCCGATACCGGCAAATCCAACAATCGTTTTTTCGGAAATCACATGCATTCATCCCTTCTGCACTTGATAAATTTTCGCCTACGGAGGCAATGTCTTTCTCGATACACTCAACCAGCTGCTTCTCGGAACGTTCAGGCTCAATAGGGATCCCCACTACCAAATCTGTTCAACATTCGCGCCTTTTACCCGTCTTTAACTTTATCATAGATCTCGAAAAGAAATTGAGCTTGGAATCGAACGGAATGCTATTTGTTTAAAAAACTTGCAAAAAGAATCTAAGACTTCTATATTAGTACCAGGTACTAATGAAGAGTGCCAAAGGAGCTGAACTGCGTAATGACCCAAATTCATTCGACTGCACGCATTGCCGCTCTCGGTACTTACGTTCCCGAGCGCAGGCTGACCAATGATGATCTTGAAGCGATGGTCGATACCAACGACGAGTGGATCGTCCAACGAACAGGCATCCGGGAAAGAAGGATTGCCGCCGACAACGAATTCACTTCACATCTTTGCATCAAAGCGGTGGAAGATCTGCTGCGCCGTTATCCCAATGCGCTCGAAGGAGTCGATCTGGTTCTTGCCGCTACAACTACACCGGACTATCCATTCCCCAGCGTCTCCTGCCTTGTTCAGACAGCCTTTGGCCTTCCCGATGCCGGTACGCTTGACCTGAGTGCCGCTTGTGCAGGCTTCACTTATGCGCTGCACCTGGCAAACGGGATGGTGACTTCGCGTATGCATCGCAAGGTGCTGATCGTAGCCGGCGAATGCATGAGTAAAACTATCGATTATACGGATCGCAGTACCTGTATTCTTTTTGGAGACGGAGCCGGGGCTGCGGTCGTCGAATACAGTGCGGAAGGAGCTTTTCTCGCTACCCATATGGGCAGTGACGGAAGCGGTGGACAGCATGTATATCGTGCCGGTATGGCTACGAGCTTAAACGGCAAACCCTTGGACGGAAACGGTAAAGTCGTTCAGAACGGGCGTGAAGTGTACAAATGGGCTGTCCGTACCGTTCCGGAAGGCGTACAGCAGCTTATCCGCGACCTGCCGGAAGACCACCAGCAGGTGAATTGGTTTATTCCGCACAGCGCCAACCTCAAAATGATCGATTCTATCTCGGAAAAAGCAGGCTTCACTCCGGAATCCACTTTGACCAGTGCCGAATTTTATGGAAACACCTCGGCCGCTTCTATTCCTTTGGCTTTGCAGCTTGGTATCGATGAAGGCAAAGTCAAACGAGGCGATCTGCTGATCCTGTACGGATTTGGAGCCGGCTTGACTCATTCGGGGATCGTTGTTCGATGGTGAAAGGCAGCGATCCTTTTTCGACCTGCGCTTCGTTGTCCTTTCCCTTTTCCTGATTGGAATAAAGACAGCTGTAAGGGAAAAGGGGAAGGACAAAGGCGCTCCGGTTCGAAAAAGGATCGCTCTATGCGGATAGGAAAGCCTCTCAAGCCTCTAGGCGCTTGAGAGGCAGAAGAGAGGGATATTAGTGAAGGCGGCTAAAATAAGCCGCAGGGAAGGGAGGCAGCGGCTTTACCGGCTACAAGGGGTTAAGGGATTAAGGGCAGAATAATTTTGAGAACAACAAAAAAGCCTTTACCGCGATCACGGTAAAGGCTTTTTCTTTTCGGCTTGGCAGCTTCCTACTCTCCCGGGACCCTGCGGTCCAAGTACCATCGGCGCTAGAGGGCTTAACGGTCGTGTTCGAGATGGGAACGTGTGGAACCCCTCTGCCATCACCACCAAACCTAGGCTTACGAAGTAAGCCGGAACAGATGGTCATTAGGAAACGAGGATCCCCATTGGGCCTGTGTGTCCTAATCAAGCTCTGCTGTGTATCTCAAGGTTTGCACCCTGAAAACCGGATCCGAAACGATCCACTTCGCGTCATGAAGTGTTGCTTGCGCAGAAGTCCCAACCAAAGCGGATGCTTCCGAAGTGACTTGCTGCGAAAGTCTGTAGGATAAGCCCTCGACCGATTAGTACAGGTCAGCTTCACACCTTGCGGCGCTTCGACCTCCTGCCTATCAACCTCGTCGTCTTCAAGGGGTCTTACCACTTGCGTGTGGGAAATCTCATCTTGAGGGGGGCTTCACGCTTAGATGCTTTCAGCGTTTATCCCTTCCGCACGTAGCTACCCAGCGATGCTCCTGGCGGAACAACTGGTACACCAGCGGTGCGTCCATCCCGGTCCTCTCGTACTAAGGACAGCTCCTCTCAAATTTCCAACGCCCACGACAGATAGGGACCGAACTGTCTCACGACGTTCTGAACCCAGCTCGCGTACCGCTTTAATGGGCGAACAGCCCAACCCTTGGGACCTACTTCAGCCCCAGGATGCGATGAGCCGACATCGAGGTGCCAAACCTCCCCGTCGATGTGGACTCTTGGGGGAGATAAGCCTGTTATCCCCAGGGTAGCTTTTATCCGTTGAGCGATGGCCCTTCCATGCGGTACCACCGGATCACTAAGCCCGACTTTCGTCCCTGCTCGACCTGTCCGTCTCGCAGTCAAGCTCCCTTATGCCTTTACACGCTGCGAATGATTTCCAACCATTCTGAGGGAACCTTTGGGCGCCTCCGTTACATTTTAGGAGGCGACCGCCCCAGTCAAACTGTCCACCTGACACGGTCCCTGTACCGGAT
>NZ_JABJVN010000019.1 GCF_013618475.1 Saccharibacillus deserti | reverse complement strand
CCGAAAGCAAGCCCCCTCCGAGACGGATCCCGAGTAGTGCGGGGCACGTGAAACCCCGTATGAATCCGGCAGGACCATCTGCCAAGGCTAAATACTCCCTGGTGACCGATAGCGAAGCAGTACCGTGAGGGAAAGGTGAAAAGGACCTCGGAAGAGGAGTGAAATAGAACCTGAAACCGTGCGCTTACAAAAAGTCAGAGCCCAATTAAGGGGTGATGGCGTGCCTTTTGTAGAATGAACCGGCGAGTTACGTTTACATGCAAGGTTAAGGTGAGAAGCCGGAGCCGCAGCGAAAGCGAGTCTGAATAGGGCGACTATAGTATGTAGGTGTAGACCCGAAACCGGGTGATCTACCCCTGTCCAGGGTGAAGGTGCGGTAACACGCACTGGAGGCCCGAACCCACGTACGTTGAAAAGTGCGGGGATGAGGTGGGGGTAGCGGAGAAATTCCAATCGAACCCGGAGATAGCTGGTTCTCCCCGAAATAGCTTTAGGGCTAGCCTCGGATTTTAGAGTTGTGGAGGTAGAGCACTGATTGGGTGCGGGGCCCGCCAAGGGTTACCAAGTCCAGTCAAACTCCGAATGCCATGAACTTATATCCGGGAGTCAGACAGTGAGTGCTAAGATCCATTGTCAAAAGGGAAACAGCCCAGACCATCGGTTAAGGTCCCGAAGTGTGTGTTAAGTGGGAAAGGATGTGGAGTTGCCCAGACAACCAGGATGTTGGCTTAGAAGCAGCCACCATTTAAAGAGTGCGTAATAGCTCACTGGTCGAGTGACTCTGCGCCGAAAATGTAACGGGGCTAAACACACCACCGAAACCATGGCTTGATGCCTTGCGCATCAGGGGTAGGGGAGCGTTGAATACGGATTGAAGGTGTACTGGAAAGAGCGCTGGACTGTATTCAAGTGAGAATGCCGGTATGAGTAACGAAAAGATCAGTGAGAATCTGATCCGCCGAAAACCCAAGGATTCCTGAGGAAGGCTCGTCCGCTCAGGGTTAGTCGGGACCTAAGGCGAGGCCGAAAGGCGTAGTCGATGGACAACAGGTTGATATTCCTGTACCGCCGTAAACCGTTACGAGCAATGGAGTGACGCAGGAGGGAAGGGACGCGGACTGATGGAATAGTCCGTCCAAGTAACAAGTTTTGTCGGTAGGCAAATCCGCCG
>NZ_JABJVN010000018.1 GCF_013618475.1 Saccharibacillus deserti | reverse complement strand
TATAACATGACGGTGGACGAGTTCCATACGTATTTTGTGAGTGACCTGGGGATCTGGGTGCATAATACGAATGATGATGCTTGCGATTTTGGTGGGTTAATAGGTACAGATATCTTCAAAAAAGGAACAACAAGTAACGCGTTGAATCATATCTTTGAAGGAGAAGTTCTAAAAGGGGAAGCAGTTGGATTCCATTATGAAGGTATTCCCAATAGCAGAGGGCGGATTATCGGGAATATTGATTCTCCTAATACGTATGGTGTATATCGAGCGAATATAGAAGTCGATGGAATATTAAAGAATGCAAAAACTACTTTCTTCCCAAAAGATTGGACACCACAACAAGTCGTTGACGAGATAAACACAGCCTTCAACAACAGCGTCGTTTACAAAAACAACAGATACCGTGGGTTTGCCAGTACAGGTATGGAAATTGAATTCATTTTAAAGAAAGGTAAAATTACGTCTGCATATCCATTGTATTAAGAAGAATGGAGAAAATAATATGCTTAAATATTTGCATACAACTGAATATAACGAGGAATTTAAAGAAGTTATTTTAGATTTTAGTGTAGATCAATCCTTGAAAAACGGTTATCTGATTAGTAATTCGCTTGGCTCAGATATTTTTGGGGACTTTGAAACTGTAAGCTGGGAAATTGAAAGTTTACTTGAATTACTATTGGGAAAGACTTCTTTATACAAAGGTGGGGGGAATGTGAATTTAATAAGATCAGATAAATATTTTACGATCATCGAAGATATTTTTACTGAAGAAGACGAGGAGCAGGGGGTATGCCAAATAGAGACTATAGAGTATTTAAAGATCATAGTAGTCTGGGCAAAAGAAAATTTTCTGTATAAGTGCACTCGAGGGGCTATATCAAAGGAACAAGCAGAATTGATAATCAACTGGTTGAATAAAAAATATGTGGATATAAACAAGCTAGAAAGTTATTGATGAGTCCATTTAAAGGTTTTATGCATAGTCTTTAAATTTTTGATTACAAGTTCAAATAATCTAATTATCATGATGTTCCAAGAGATTGAGTAGATTGACTTTTGAAATGAGTCTTAGAATTAATTCTAAGACTCATTTTTATTTTTACATGTCGGACCTTTGAATGGCAGCAGGCAGGCTTATCGTCAAGACTCCTATCACCGGACAACAGCTGTCGGTGACGGATCGGGTCGCGACCGGAGTGGGAACGGCGGCCAGCTGGATTCCGTTCGGCAAGCATAGTGGGAAGTATGTGGCGAAGGAAGGGATTGAAGGCGGGGCTTGGCTGCTCAGCAAACTGGGCAAAGAAAGCAAAGCGTCCCGATTGGCAAACGGCTGCAACTGCTTTACCGCCGGTACGCAGGTGAAGACCGACCAAGGCGACAAGAATATTGAAGAGATCGAAGTCGGCGACCGGGTCCTTTCTCAGGATGACGTGACGGGAGAAGAAGGCTACAAGACCGTCACCGCGACCTTCGATCATGTGGCTGAGGAGATCTA
>NZ_JABJVN010000017.1 GCF_013618475.1 Saccharibacillus deserti | reverse complement strand
CGTGCGAACCTCGGTGCGGTTCAGAATCGTCTGGAGTACACGTCGAACAACCTGGGCACAACCGTAGAAAACCTGACAGCCTCCGAGTCGCGGATCCGCGATACGGACATGGCGAAGGAAATGGTGGCTCTGTCGAAGAACAACATTCTCCTGCAGGCCTCGCAGTCGATGCTGGCGCAGGCCAACCAGTCGCCGCAGGGCGTTCTGTCGCTGCTCCGTTAAGTTTGGCATACTGCAAGGCATGGAAAGGCTTTTCTTCGGAAAAGTCTTTCTTTTTGATTTGGATGCCGTTTGAAAACAGCAATTTTATATTTTTAGGAAATCTTCTATTTACTCTTCATATCTAAAACGGTGAAGTCGATAAATAAAGTAAGGGACGGGAAGCCGTATAAAGTCTAGCAGGACATTTTCCCGATCTAAACCAACCACACGGATGTGGGAATAACCAATTCAGGGAGGAAACAAATCATGATTATCAACCACAATATTCAAGCTGTCAACACGCACCGCAACATGGGACTGAACAGTGCCGCAGCGAGCAAGAACATGGAAAAACTGTCTTCGGGTCTTCGCATCAACCGTGCAGCCGATGACGCGGCCGGCCTGTCGATCTCGGAGAAAATGCGCGGCCAGATCCGCGGTCTGGAACAAGCCCAACGTAACGTGCAGGACGGCATTTCGTTCGCGCAAACGGCGGAAGGCGCGATGAACGAAGTCAGCTCGATGCTCGGCCGCATGAAAGAACTGAACGTACAGAAAGAAAACGGTACGTACGGTGCAGGCGACAAGTCGAACATCAACTCCGAGTTGAACGCTTTGGGTTCGCAGATTGACAGCATTATGTCGAAAACCAAATTCAACGGTATCCAAATCACTTCGAACGTTAGTGTTCAAGCCGATGATGCCAGCTTCAAGATTACGATCAGCGGTGTAGCCACTGCCGGTTTTACCGGTCTTGACAAAGATACTTCGTTGTCCAACGTCAGCGTAGCGATTGAAAAAGTGGCTACTCAGCGTGCAAACCTGGGTGCGGTCCAAAACCGTTTGGAATACACGTCGAACAACCTGGGCACAACGGTAGAGAACCTGACCGCTTCCGAGTCGCGGATCCGCGATACGGATATGGCGAAGGAAATGGTGGCTCTGTCGAAGAACAACATTCTCCTGCAGGCCTCGCAATCGATGCTGGCGCAGGCCAACCAGTCGCCGCAGGGCGTTCTGTCGCTTCTCCGTTAAGAGTTGACAAAGTAGTTCAAGAAAGCCTCCTTTTCAGGAGGCTTTTCTTTTTTTAAAAATTAAATTTTAAATAATTGAGTAGGCCTATACATACTCAGCGATAAAAAGTCGATAAATGGTGTAAGATGCGGTAACAAAGCTCTACGGAGATCCAAATTGCCGCTCTATTCAACCACACGGATGTGGGAATAACCAATTCAGGGAGGAAATACATCATGATTATCAACCACAATATTCAAGCCGTCAACACGCACCGCAACATGGGACTGAACAGCGCGGCAGCGAGCAA
>NZ_JABJVN010000016.1 GCF_013618475.1 Saccharibacillus deserti | reverse complement strand
GAACCGTTCAGGTTCTCGCCGATGATCGCGTCCTGACGCTGCTGGAGAGCCGTTTTGTCGACGACGGTGAACGTGCGAGTCTTGACCGCAGTCTCACCGCCTTTTACAGCCGTCACTTCTACCGTGTACGTTCCCGGCGGAAGCGACTGCTCCGAAGGGAAGCTCCAGGCTCCGGTAGACGGATCGATACTCGCATCGCCGCCCGCTCCCGAAACGATCTGGCCCTGTGCGTCACGGATGACCACTTTCAACGATTCGGTTTCCGGATCGGTTGTTCCCGTGAAGAGGGGTTCGCCGCCGTAAACGACGCCTGTCACTGTATCCGGCTGCGTGATCGTAAGTGCCGCTCCGAATCCGCTGTAGGCCGTTTCGTTGAAGCTGCCTACGGCTCCACCGTTCACACCTTGCAGACTGCCTGTCGCGGAATCGTATCCGATCCCGATCTGATCGATATTCGTCAGGTCCAGATCGGCCGGAAGATCGATCAGAACACGCTTCGAATCCAGCGGATCGACCTTGATGTTGGCCGGCGGAATCGAAATGTCTTTGTCGCCGACGCGAACCGTGAAGCCGGCAGGCGTCTCTCCGTCGAAGGTTACGCCGCGATCGAGAGTGATCGCGACACGCGAACCCGAAGCTCCTTTTTCCAGAACGGCATTGTCAAAAGAGACTCCCTGCAGCTGCAGACCGTCGTAGGCCTCGGATAATTCCTTAAGAGCCTGATCGATCATGGCTTGCGTGGATTCCGGATTGCCAACTACAGCCTGTGCCGTCGTCAACTTCGTTTGAAGGGCGTTCCAGCTGTCAGGCGTGTAATCTTCCGAATTCAACGCTCCGCCGGACAATTCAGCCGCGATCGCGGAAGTTTTCGTCGTCAGGGCTGTCTTGTCCGTATGGGCGAAGGTGAAGAAACGGCCGTCGGCAAGTTCGCCGCCGCTCAGCGTAATCTGCCCGTCTTCGCTCAAAGGCAGGAAAGTCGCATCGGCGAAATCATCCTGCTTGCCGATGACCAGATAATGCTTTTCGCCCGGATTCCCTTGGGCGTTGTCGATCTTCAACGTGATAGAGTCCGTCCAATTGTACGAATCAACTTTGTGAATGCGTTCCATCCGTTTGAGGGGTGCTGCACCCGGGTCGCTCGTATACGAGACGTTTTCGCTGTATGCGATACTTTTTCCGTCGTCGCTAAACAGGTAGAACGAATTGTCGTTCGTGAAATCGGCCGCGTTTTGCGCATTGGACTTCGCAATTTCGCCGCCAAGCGCCAATGTAATTAACGCATCTTCATGCTGAGACTTGGACTGCTTTTGCATCAGCGCCTGTTGGTCATCCCGGCCGATGCCGGTAATCCGATTGCCGTATCCCACATTGTTCGCGTCGTCCCAGAACGCAGCGCCGCTGCTGTCCACGTAATCGCTCTTGCCTTCATTTAGCGTAATTCCGTACTTCAGCGCCAGGTAAGATTCGATCTTGGCCTGCATGGCGGCATCCGGTACTTCGTCGAACAATACGATTTCTGCAACCGAGCCCCTATACCCGTACCAGTTACTTCCGTCTCCGCCAAGGCCGGTAGCCCCGATTGCTGGTGTAAGTTGAAGGGGCGCAATATCCAGGCCTCCGGCTGTCTTCGGCTGCACCTGCTTGCTGACCCCGTCGATCATGCCGGCATGTTTCTCAACCTCGGGACCTTGAATGTGATACCCGGCCAAATGAGGAGCGGCAAGCGGTTCGACTATGGGATTCAATAAATTGTAAACTCCGTTATGCCCGTCGCCTGTCGCGATCCGGTTGCCATAGTTCCCGAGGAAGGTCTGTCCGTAGTTTCCGTTTTTGACGGTCGATCCGATCAGCGCTCCATAATTATTGCCGGATGCCGACCACTGGAATACCGTATATCCGGAAGCGATCTTAATCGGCTTATTACCTTCCAACTTGCTCGAAGCCGCGTAATGTCCGGCGGTCGCCGGGTTATTGAACGAGACGACCGGGTTGAAGTTGATCCCGCTCTGCGAATAGGTCGGCGTTTTGTCCGCAGGACCTGCTAACGTATAATCCACGGGGTCCGAAGAGCGGTCTTCCCAATCCTCCAATGTACCTTCCGACTGTTGAACGCCATCATTCGCCTTAAGCCAGGTAACCAGATGCTCCCCGCTGCCGCCTCCGGGGTATGGACTTGCCGCTGCCGCCTCCGGTGCTCCGATCACCGAAAAACTGCCCGACACCAGTGTCGCCGCCAACATCATTTTAAAGGGTTTGTTCAACCCAGACCTGCTTTTTTCTCTTGTCAAGTTCATTCTGCCTCCTTGTTGAATCTGATGACACCTTCCTATCTATCCACGCGCCAAAAATCCATTTGCAGCCCCACCGTCGCGCCTATAAAAAAAGTATGTAGACTTCAGGTGCCGCTTTCTTCCCAAGAATAACAGGCGTACATTTACAAAAAATATACAAGCTCCTGATCAGGCCCAAGACCCTGCGGCCAAACCTGAACGCAAAAGGTCGGGCAGCGGCGTTCGCAATCCGGTATCTTAAACGACAAGGAAGGGAATGCGGTGAACCATCCCAACAGGATGAACGAAGCGATGGCCTATATCGAACGCAATCTGGACGGCGAGATCGATCTGGGAAAAGCCTCCCGGATCGCGCTGTGCTCGGAGCATCATTTCAAGCGGATGATGTGACGGCCGGGAACGTGCATGATTCCGTGCTGTATTTGACGCGCCTGGACCGGCAGCGTGAGCGATTCCGACTTGCAGGTAGAAGGTATCGCGCTGGATACCGGTTATTTGACAAACCCGGTTTGCCGAGGACTCGAAGAACGCCAGATTTATGGCGTGATTGCGCACCTGAGATTCCAACCTGTGAAAGGTCTGTTTCCGAAAGCCAAGTTCCGCTGCTGAAGACGTGTACCCGCTCGGTAAACTGCCGAAAAAATGTAGGCAAACCAGTTGAGCCGCTCCGGCAAAAAGATGTACCGCAAACGAAAAGAGAGTATTGAGCGAAGCTTTGCAGATGCCAAAGAAACCCCACGCTCCGTTTGGAAAGCAGGATTTCTCGACACTCTGAACTTTCCGAGAACGTTACCGGAAAGCTTTTTTTGATTCGCATCGCTGAACATACCCGCGACCCGAACCCCGTTCTGCTGCTCCAGCATATTTTTCAGGTGCAGAAGCGCCAATTTTTCATTATTTACCAGCAGTGCTCTCATCTGCCCGCTTCCTTTCGTCCGAATCGATCTTTTTTTAAAAAAAGTCCCCGCCCGGATTGCTCCGAGCGGGGACTTCGTTGGACTTGGCTTAGTCAGCGGATACCCATTCTTCTCCGCCTTCGCTGCGGCTCACATACCCGTG
>NZ_JABJVN010000015.1 GCF_013618475.1 Saccharibacillus deserti | reverse complement strand
GGAACAAACTCGGTTATTCGGTTTCTTTCGTTCGGCGCCGTGTTTCTCAGCGGCGACTTTTATATCCTATCACAGTGTCGAGCAATTCGTCAAGCATTATTTTTCAATTCTTTTTCAACGCTCGTTTGCCGACTTGCTATGAAGATCTTCTCTCGAAGAGCCGTTTATTAATGTAGCATATCGCCAAATAGCTAGTCAACACTATTTTTCATTTTTATTCATTTTGCTTTATTCTTTATCGTAACAAGCGATCTAGGCTCGAATACAATATATAGATTATACATTGAAAACGCTTTTCTGTCAGCCTTGTTTCGAGAAAAGACATTAAAAATGCGGCTGCAGGATTTTTCTCCCGCAGCCGCAGCTCTTCCTCTACCTGGAAAGCCAGACTTTTAAAGTTCTCTGCGCCCTTCCAAAGCTTTGGACAATGTCACTTCATCCGCATATTCCAGATCTCCGCCTACCGGCAGTCCATGGGCGATCCGCGTTACTTTGATTCCAAAAGGACGTACCAAGCGGGAAATGTACATGGCTGTCGCTTCGCCTTCGATATTTGGGTTGGTCGCCAGAATCAGCTCCTGCACCCGCTCATCGCTCAGACGGTTCAACAGTTCTTTGAGACGAATATCGTCGGGACCGATTCCTTCCATAGGAGAAATGGCTCCATGCAGCACATGATAGTAACCGTCGAATTCCCGGGTACGCTCCATGGCCACGAGATCTTTCGCATCCTGCACCACGCAGATCACGGACGCATCACGGGACTTGTCCTGACAGATCCGGCAGGGGTCCGTATCCGTGATATTGCCGCAGACTGTACAAAAATGCAGGTTGCGTTTCACGCTTACAAGCGCCTTGGCGAAATCGATCACATCGTCTTCTTTCATATTAAGCACATGAAAAGCCAGTCTCGCCGCCGTTTTCGGCCCGATTCCGGGCAGACGGCTGAACGATTCGATCAGTTTGGCAATCGGCTCCGGATAATGCAAGGCCACACTTCCCTTTTACGAATAGTTTAGAACAGGCCCGGGATTTTCATACCGTTCGTGAATTTGCCCATGTCCTGGTTTGCCAGTTCTTCGGCTTTGGTCAGCGCATCGTTAACAGCCGTCAGGATGAGATCCTGCAGCATTTCCACGTCGTCCGGATCTACCGCTTCGGGTTTGATGTTGATCGCGATCACTTTTTTGTGTCCGTTGACTTCAACGCTTACCACGCCGCCGCCGGAAGTACCTTCGACTTTTTTCGTACCGAGTTCCTCCTGTGCTTTCATCATTTGTTCCTGCATCTTCTTCACTTGTTTCATCATTTGGTTCATGTTGTTATTCATTACGATCTCTCCTTTGAATTGGACCTCGGCTTCTTCGCGAAGCAAAGCGCCGGGCAGCACTTATTCTTTAATGACAACCAGGTTTTCCCCGAACAGGTTCAACGCTTCATCTACCCAGGGTTCTTTGCTGCCGCCTTCTTCTTCGTGTTGAAGCTCCAGGACTTCGGACTTCGAACAAGAAGCCGATTCTGCAGATTCATTCCAATCTTTCTGCATAATCGTGACCAGATGCCATTCTCCGCCCAGACACTCGGCCATCACCTGCTCGACGACCTGGCGATTGGCGGGCTTTTCGATCGTTTCGCGGTGAATATCGTTTTTGAATGCCACCAAAACGGAGTCGTCCAGCGCCGACACCGGTTCACCGTTGGTAAACCAGGCATGAACCGTTACCTTCTCTTCTTTTACCCGCTGCAGCACCTGGTTCCACTTGCCCCGGATCTCCTTGAAAGAAGAGTCCTCTCTTCTCGCCAGGTATTGATCCATATGCGAAGGGAGCTTGGCCATCCGGGATACGCGCGGCGTGTTCGGGCGAGCAGCCGGCCGACCGCCTGCCGCTTCGCCTCCCCCGGAGGACGGCATACCGCCGCGGATCGCTTGGTCCAGCTTCTTCTCGAGTTCGGCAATCCGGCCTTCCAGACGTTTGACGGCCTGCGAATCGGCGGGAGGCGCGCTCGAAGACGAAACCTCTCCCTGCACCGGCAGTTCGACGCGGTCGCCTTGACTGACCAGGTTCAGCAGGGCCACTTCAAACAGCATCTGCGGATTGGCCGCATATTTCATTTCGTTCTGGTAGCGGCTGAGCGTATCGAGAGTGCGGAACAGGTTTTCTTTGGTAAAACGCTCCGCTATCGTGTGAAAAGACGCCGCATCCAGCACCCGTTCCGTCATGTGCTCCGAGTTGGGCACCATTTTGATCATCAGCAGGTCGCGGAAATAATACAAAAGATTCTCCATGCATTTGTCGGCGCTTTTGCCTTCCTGCATCCAGTTCTCCACCGTCTGCAGCACGCCTCCGGCGTCTTTGGAAGACAAGGATTCGGCCAATGCCGAGAACTGTTCGGAGGCAATGCCCCCCGTCATGTTCAGCACCTGGTCATACGTGACTTTGCCATCGGTAAAAGCGGAGATCTGATCCAGTACGCTCAGCGCATCGCGCATCCCTCCGTCGGACAGACGGGCGATGTACTGCAGGGCACTCTCTTCGGCTTCGATCTTCTCTTCGCGGCAGATTTCGGTCAGCCTTCCCGTCTGCTCCTCGAGCGAAACACGGCGGAAATCGAACCGTTGGCAGCGCGAAATGATCGTAGCCGGCAGCCGGTGCGGTTCCGTTGTAGCCAAAATGAACATCGCATGCTCAGGCGGTTCTTCCAGCGTCTTCAGCAGGGCATTGAACGCTTCCGTCGTGAGCATATGCACTTCGTCGATAATATAAACTTTACGCCGCACTTCGGTCGGGGCGTATTTGATCTTGTCGCGCAGGTCCCGGATCTCTTCCACCCCACGGTTGGAGGCGGCATCGATCTCGAGTACGTCCATCACCGCTCCGGATGAGATACGTTTGCACGTTTCGCATTCGTTGCACGGTTCGGGAGCGGGTCCCTTTTCGCAGTTGACGGCTTTGGCCAGAATCTTTGCGGCGCTCGTCTTGCCCGTCCCCCGCGGTCCGCTGAACAAATAGGCATGGGATACCCGCTGTTCGCGTATGGCGTTCTGCAGCGTTCGGATAATATGCTGTTGTCCTACCATGTCTTGGAACGACTGAGGCCGCCAAGCACGGTAAAGCGCAATATGTTCCATCAGCGGCTCCTTTTTAATCGGACTTGAAATCGGGTTCATTCAGACAAAAATGAATCGTCGTCGTCCCTTTATTATACTATATTTCCGCACGGATAAAAACGGCGCGCGGGCCTTTTGAAGCGGATGAACCCAACTTTTTTGCAGGGCTTTTCGCGGATAAAAAAAACAAAAAACACCTTCGCCTTCGGCAAAGATGTCGGTCGTTTGATCAATAAAATAAAACCGTGCACCCGTCTTCGATACAATGCCATCCAAGCGGCACCTCTACACAACAACTCGGGCCAGGCCACCCTCCGGCACAAAAGCGGACCTGCTTATGGCTGCTTCCTTCCGGACCTGACCAGGTTCACAAGAGCTCATTGCGGAGGACCCGACCGTCAACATTATGTGTAGAGACCAAACCTTACAGGACATGACCTCGAACGGGAATTCAACCTCGCTATAGCGGATTGCGAGTTACAGGGCACCGCTACCTCCCCATCTAGCACGGCACTTTCTATTATACGGGATGCAAATAGAAAACGCAAACAGGCCGGCAATGTTGCAGCCGGCCGCGGGAAGGTCCCGTTTCGATCGGCACTCGGGTTGTTTTCCAGTGCCGGAACACATCGGTTCCGGCACGAGGGGAAAGCCAAAAGCCGCTTCGACCCGAAACGGGCCCTTCCGGCCCCTCCAAGCAAAGAGGGGCCGGAAGGAAATGGCGAAGAAGCCCGGCGAGCCATAGGCCGCCGGGCTTCTTCGTCTTGCTTTTCAGGCGGACGACTCGTCCGCCCCTACAGCAAGCTTAATTCTGATCGAGAGTGACTTCGGCTTCACTTCCCCTGTTTGAAACCACTGTCTCAAACCCTGAAGTGAAACGAGCGGAGCGACCGGGCAGAATCAATCAAGCGAACCTTATACGAGTCCGACCGGAGGTTTCGCCCGGCGCTGATCGACCGGAGGAACATGGGTGTACGATCCGATCACGACATTCGGAAGCTCTTCGCGGAAAATTCCCAGCATCTGCTTCATCCCAAGGATTTCTCCCTGGGCCGGCGGGATGAGTTCGAGGTAACTTTCCGGGTCGATATTCAGATTCCGCATCTGAATAAGTTTCAAGTCGGTGCGGCGCGCAAACTCGATCATGGCTTCGATCTCTTCCTCACGGTCGGTTACCCCGGGGAAGATCAAATAGTTGATCGAAGTATAGACGCCTTGTTTTGCCGCATAAGCCATCGACTTCTCGACGTTCGCCAGCGTATAACCGCGCGGCTTGTAGTAAGCATTGTAATGATCGTCCAAGGCACTGATCGTGCTGACGCGCATCAGATCCAGACCCGCATCGACGATTCCGCGGATATGGTCGGACAGACCGGCATTGGTATTGATGTTGATGTAGCCCATATCGGTGCGCGAACGCACTTCGCGGATCGCTTCGATAATCAGCTTGGCCTGGGTGGAAGGTTCTCCCTCGCAGCCTTGTCCAAAACTGATAATCGATTCCGGCGTAGTCAGATGCTCCATCATGACCTGTACCATCTCTTCCGTTCTCGGACGGAAGTTCATACGCGTCTGGGGCGCAACGAAGCCGCTGTCGTCAGGTTGTTCGGAAATACAACCGAAACAGCCTGCGTTACAGGAATAAGAAACGGGCACTCCGCCTTCCCAGCGTCCGAGGAACGTATTCGAGGAAGTCAGACATTCGTAGCCGAGCGCACAGTTCGACAAATGCTGATACAGCCGGTTATCGGGATACTTCTCGATAAAATCGTGTACTTTGCCGTTAAGTTCGCGGGTATCGCAGTTCTCCGGATTCCACTTCTCCGGGTCGTCGCATTGTTCGGCCGTCACATAGAAGCGTCCGTCTTTCCAGACGACAGCGGAGTAGCCGAACAGTGGCAGTTTATATTCTTTGTCCGTCTTTACGTAGCCGGGCAGAGCCAGACGGGTGAAACCCTGCGGAAGCAGCGCTCCAACCGCCTGCATACCTTCCAGCGCCATCATTTCGCCGCTTTCCGGATCAAGCGCAACCGGCTTGGTGCTCGGCAGGCCGACCAAAGTCGCACCGTCCGGCAGAGGAATAAGTTCGTCTTCCATAATTTCGATAATCATATCGGCGCTGCGCGCCAGGGCGAGCAGTTCGGGGTGATCGTATACATTGCCGTTCTCGTCGGCGTAAACCAGATGCATGGGTAAGGTCTCCTTTTAGCGGGCTTGCGGCTTTGTTTCTTAATCGTTTACTTGCTTGTTACGGGAGTGGCGGTCCGTGTCGGACGTCTTGCTGCGCCGGCAGCGGAATTCCCGCCGCTCTTGGACGGCGAAGACGATTTGGCGCTGCCTGTCTCTCCGGAAGTATCCAGAGAAGCCAGGAATTCGGCGTTTGTTTTGGCATTTTTCAACTTCTTGAGGAAACCTTCGATGAAGTCGAAGGAATCGTTCATATTTTTACGAATATGCCATACGGCATCCAGCTCTTCCTTGGACAACAGCATTTCCTCGCGCCGGGTTCCGGAACGCCGAATATCGATCGCAGGGAAAATCCGGCGTTCCGCCAGTTTCCGGTCCAAATGCAGCTCCATATTGCCGGTTCCCTTGAATTCTTCATAAATAATATCGTCCATTCTGGAGCCGGTGTCAATCAACGCGGTGGCCAGGATGGTCAAGCTCCCCCCTTCTTCAACGTTTCGGGCTGCGCCGAAGAAGCGTTTCGGGCGGTGGAACGCGGCCGGATCGATACCGCCGCTGAGCGTACGGCCGGATGGAGGGATAACCAGATTGTAGGCTCGCGCAAGGCGCGTAATGCTGTCGAGCAAGATGACGACATCTTTCTTGTGTTCGACCATGCGCAGGGCGCGCTCAAGCACCAGTTCGGCTACTTTGATATGGTTCTCCGGCAGTTCGTCGAAGGTGGAAGCGACCACTTCCCCTTTGACCGAGCGCTGCATATCCGTCACTTCTTCCGGACGTTCATCGATCAGCAGCACGAACAGCTCGATCTCCGGGTTGTTTTCGGAAATGCTGTTGGCCACTTCTTTCAGCAGCTGCGTTTTACCGGCTTTCGGAGGTGCGACGATCAGTCCGCGCTGACCGAGACCGACCGGCGCGATCAGATCCATAATCCGTGCGGACAGACGGTTTTGCGTGGTCTCGAGCGGCATCTTTTTTTCCGGATACAGAGGGGTAAGCGCCGGAAAATGCAGACGTTCCGCAGCCGTGGCAGGGTCCAGTCCGTTAACGGCATTTACCTGCAAAAGACCGAAGTAACGTTCGTTTTCTTTGGGAGCACGGCACTTTCCGGACACAAGATCTCCGCTGCGCAGATCGAATTTACGGATTTGCGAAGCCGAGATATAAATATCTTCGGTACTTGGCAGATAGTTGATCGGACGCAGAAATCCGTAACCTTCCGGCAGAACTTCAAGCACGCCCTGCATAAACATCAGTCCGCTTTGCTCCGCCTGTGCACGCAGGATCGCGAACACCAATTCCTTTTTCTTCATCTGACTGTAATACGAAATTTGATACTGCTTGGCCAATTTGTAAAGATCGGTCAATTTCATAACTTCCAAATCGGAAAGTTGCAAATCCATGTAAGAAAACCACCTATTCAATTTTATAATGGAAAGTCCCGCTCTCTTCGGAAGAGGCCATGGCAGGGACAGAATGGGCAATCGACTGAAACACATCCTCGGAAGCGGCACAAGGAACCTGTCTATCTAGCTGTATATCTATCTGAACGAAGAAAAACACGGTTTCGTTATGGTTGTTGGAATATACGGCTTCACATGCTCGCCGTTTGTAATAAAGCTTCTAGGGAAACGAAAGGATAGGCAATGGAGATCGAATTTGGGTTCGGGAAGGCCCCGAACGGATAGGAGTCAAGCGACTGGAAATGAAAAGAACGGAGAATGAAACATCCATTTACGATAAACATTACCCATTTTCCAAAAAAGTGATTCGATGGCAGGAAAAAAAGCACGGACGCGGCCAAAGGCCGCGCCTGCACTCCGTCAAACGGTCTCGCGCCATACGTCCGCGCCAAGACTGCGAAGATTCGAGACCAGGTTGTCATAACCCCGATCGATATATTCTACGCCTTCAATTTCGGTAATACCGTTTTCGACCGTCAAACCGGCAATAACAAGCGCGGCTCCCGCACGCAGATCCGCCGCCTGGACTTTGGCCGCGTTAAGCTTGCCGCCTTCGATGACCGCAGAACGGCCTTCGACCCGGATCTTGGCTCCCATGCGCACCAGTTCCGGAACATGCTTGAAGCGGTTGCTGTATACGAAATCGCTGAGCACACTCGCGCCGTCGGCCTGAGTCAACAGACTTGTCATCGGCGATTGAAGATCCGTCGGAAATCCCGGATAGACGAGTGCTTTGACATCCACATGCTGATAAGTGGGTCCGCCGATAATCCGGATGCTCTCGTCCATTTCTTCAACGGTTACGCCGATTTCCTGCAGCTTGGCCGTTATGGCTTCAAGATGCTTGGGAATGACGCTGTCAATCAGAACATTGCCGCGCGTTGCCGCGGCAGCAATCATATAAGTACCGGCCTGGATTCGGTCGGGAATGATCGAATGTCGGCAGCCATGCAGTTCGCGGACGCCTTCGATCCGGATGGTTTCCGTACCTACGCCTTTGATGCTGGCTCCCATAGAATTAAGCAGTGTGGCTACGTCTATAATTTCAGGCTCTTTAGCCGCGTTTTCGATAATGGTAGAGCCTTTGGCCTTGGCGGCCGCAAGCATAATATTGATGGTCGCTCCGACGCTTGCGACATCGAGATAGATTTTGGTGCCGCGGAGTTCTTCCGCATGCAAATGGATAGCGCCGTGTTCGTTAACCGCGGTCGCCCCAAGCGCTTCGAAGCCTTTGATATGCTGGTCGATCGGACGGGGCTCAAAGTTGCAGCCGCCCGGAAGCCCAATCAGCGCTTCGCCGAATCTGCCGAGCAGAGCACCCATCATATAGTAGGAAGCCCGAAGTTTCTTAACCGGTCCGTTAGGCATTGGAATCGATTTGACATTCGACGGATCGATTCGCATCTGACTGCCTTCCCAGGATACCCGTGCACCGAGTCCTTCCAGAATCTCGGCATAAACCGCCACGTCGCTGAGCAGCGGGAGATTGTCCAATATCACTTCGGAATCTGCAAGCAACGCTGCGGGAATAAGCGCAATCGCACTGTTTTTCGCACCGCTGATCGTGACCGTTCCCTGGAGCGGACGCCCACCGGTGATCATTAATTTCTCCATAAGTTCAAAGGTCCCCCTACTTAATGTGCAGCCATTCGAAAAAGACTGGAATGATAGAGCGAAACAAAAGCCGAATGTGCCGGAATTAAAACAAAATGGAAAGACACCGATTGAACGGTTATCTTTCCATAATGAATGAGTAGTTCGGATTTTGCAATAAAAAATCGACATTACGCGCAAAAAGAACGCTCTGCCGCACCAAGCGGAAGCTTAGGCTTTGTTGCTCGAACCGAATTCTTTGATCTTGCCGATAACGGTAGCTTTGATCGCGTCGCGGCCCGGTACGATAAATGTACGCGGATCGTAAGCGTCAGGCTTTGCAGCCAGAACTTCGCGAACGACTCTTGCGAATGCGATTTGGTTTTCCGTGTTCACGTTGATTTTCGACGTGCCCAGGGAGATCGATTTTTGGATATCGTGAGTTGGGATACCCGTACCGCCGTGCAGAACCAATGGAAGGTTTACCGCGTCGCGGATTTCTTCCATCTCTTTGAAGCCCAGGTTAGGTTCGCCATGGTAAGGACCGTGTACGGAACCCAGTGCAGGAGCCAGTGTATCGATGCCGGTTTCTTTGACGATGCGTACGCATTCGTTCAGATCCGCATACTGGATGCCGCCGATTACGTCGTCTTCCTGTCCGCCTACCGTACCCACTTCAGCTTCGACCGAAGCGCCTTTGGCATGTGCGTACTCAACGACTTTTTTCGTCATTTCGATGTTTTCTTCGATCGGGTGATGCGATCCGTCGATCATAACGGAAGTGAAGCCGGCATCGAGAGCCGCTTTACATTTGTCGAAGCTCGAACCGTGGTCGAGGTGAATGGCAACCGGAACGGTGATGCTCATATCCAGCAGCAGGCCTTCGACCATCTTCACGACTGTATTGAAACCGCCCATGTGACGAGCTGCGCCTTCGGATACACCGAGGATTACCGGAGATTTTTCTTCTTCGGCAGCGCCCAGGATGGCTTGTGTCCACTCGAGGTTGTTGATGTTGAACTGACCCACCGCGTATTTTCCTTCGAGAGCTTTGTTCAACATGTCTGTCATCGAAACTAATGGCATGGTTGTTCCTCCTAATTAAATGTTGGATTTCTATATTGAGCCGACATCCATACTTGCTTATTATACCACTGTCGCTGCAAATACAAAACAGGCAGGTTGTAAACTTCCGAGGAATTTGCATGAACAAAAAGGTTCGGCGATCGCCGGCTCAGCCGCTTATTCCTCTTTCAAATACCGGCCGACGGCCAATCGCATCTCGTCGATATCGAAAGGTTTTGTAAAATGCATCAATGCGCCCTGGTCTTTGGCTTGCTTGATCATATCAAGTTCCCCGTAGGCGGTCATCATGATCACTTTGATCTCCGGATCGGCCGCTTTGATATGTCGCAGAATTTCCAGTCCGTCCATGCCGGGGATTTTCATATCCAGCAGTACCAGGTCGGGCCGGTCCTGCTGCAGCAGCTCCAGCGCTTCCTTGCCGTTTGCCGCCTGATAGGTCTTGTATCCTTCGCTTCCGAATACCTCGGTCAGCAGCATGCGGATTCCGTTCTGGTCGTCGACAATCAATATTTTGTGTTCGCTCATCTTCGTTTGTCCTCCCCCGTTGTGATCCCGTCCGCCGTGTCGCCGCTTCCGTCGATCGCTCTCCTCGTGTACAGGAGCTTCCGCTTTCGGATACGCGATTGTTGCTCCCAAACTTATTCGACTTGCAAAGGCGATTTCCTGCTTATTCCAGAAGGGAGGCCGAATATTTCCCGAACCAGACACCGGCGGGCCAAAAAGAAAAAGAAGGCCCGGCAGATGCCGGGCCTTCTCGCGAGCCATATCCTAGTACCTTGGCCGATAAAGAGGTTAGGTTACGCCCCTCGAAAACCCGCTTGAACCGTGCGTGTTTCCGATGAACGCAAACCTTAGATTTAATTCGGTCAAGGTACTAGTACTAGTTGATCGAATACGTAATCGAAGCTTTGACAAATTCGCGGAACAGCGGCTGGGGACGGTTCGGTCTGGAAGTGAATTCCGGATGGAACTGTACCGCCAGGAACCAAGGATGGTTCGGCAGTTCGACGATTTCAACCAGACGGCCGTCCGGCGAAGTGCCGGAGATGACCAGACCGGCCGCTTCGATCTGTTCGCGGTAAGCGTTGTTGAACTCATACCGGTGACGGTGTCTTTCGTAGACCAGCTCGTCGTCGTAGCACTGCATGGCGAGGGATCCCTCCACCAGTTTGCACGGATACAGGCCCAGACGCATCGTGCCGCCCAGATCTTCGATGTCTTTTTGTTCCGGCAGCAGATCGATCACCGGGAATGTCGTAGCCGGATCGATCTCCGAGCTGTTTGCACCTTCCATGTTGGCCAGAGCGCGCGCGTACTCGATGACCGAAACCTGCATACCGAGGCAAATGCCGAAGAACGGAACGTTGTTCTCGCGTGCATAACGGATCGCCGTGATCTTGCCTTCGATCCCCCGGTCGCCGAATCCGCCCGGAACCAGAATGCCTCCGAGGCCGCCCAGCATTTCCTCGACGTTCTCTTCGGTTACTTCTTCGGCATCGACCCAACGGATCTTCACGTCCGCATTGGCATCGAAGCCGGCATGGGCCAGCGATTCGACAACGCTCAAATAAGCGTCGTGCAGCGCAACGTATTTGCCGACAATCGCGATTTCGACCGTTTTTTCCAGTTTGCCGATCCGGTCGACGAGCGCTTCCCATTCCGACATGTCCGGCTGCGGCGTATCGAGCTTAAGATGCTTGACGACGATCTCGTCCAGGCCTTCGGCGCGCAGATTCAACGGAACTTCGTACAGCGTCGCCGCATCGCGGCATTCCACGACGGCGTCTTTGTCCAGATCGCAGAACAGGCCGATCTTCGCTTTGGTGTCTTCGGACAGTTCGTGCTCCGTACGGCACACGATCACGTTCGGTTGAATCCCGATGCTGCGCAGTTCCTTGACACTGTGTTGGGTCGGCTTGGTCTTGATCTCGCCGGCTGCTTTAATGTAAGGAATGAGCGTGACATGAATGTACATCACGTTGTCGCGGCCCACGTCGCTGCGAAGCTGACGGATCGATTCGAGGAACGGCAAACTCTCGATGTCGCCTACCGTACCACCGATTTCGGTGATGACGACGTCGGAACCGGACTCTCGGCCGGCACGCATGATGCGTTCCTTGATTTCGTTCGTGATATGCGGGATAACCTGTACCGTGCCGCCCAGGTATTCGCCCCGGCGTTCTTTGCTGATTACCGAAGAATAGACTTTGCCGGTCGTTACGTTGCTGTTCTTCGAAAGGTTGATATCGATGAAACGTTCGTAGTGTCCGAGGTCAAGGTCCGTTTCCGCGCCGTCGTCCGTGACGAACACTTCGCCGTGCTGATACGGGCTCATCGTTCCCGGGTCCACGTTGATGTATGGATCGAACTTCTGGATGGTCACTTTCAGTCCTCTGTTTTTGAGAAGCCTGCCGAGCGATGCGGCCGTGATGCCTTTGCCAAGCGAAGACACAACCCCGCCCGTTACGAAGATATACTTGGTCACTGCAAAAAACCCCCTGTACTGTAATGATATTTAAATTGCAAACGTTCCGGCGCATCGGGTCTAGCAAATCGGATGGCTGTGCGTATGGAAAATATCCTATAAAAAACAAAAAAAGTGACACCCGTGTCCACGGGGCACTTTTATCGCTTTTTCCATATAAGTCCGTACCTAAATCAAAAGCCCAAGCAATAGTTTACCTTCTGGCCGGAGGGCTGTCAAGCACGGAAAACGGGCTCTTTCATTCCGTTCTTCCTGCCGCTCCGGGCCCGTGAAAAAGAGCTTCCGTGAAAGAATACGACAGCGAAACAGCGCTTAGCGCTCTTCTTCGCCTTCGAACTCCTCTTCTTCCTCTTCCTCTTCTTCTTCCATTTCTTCGCCTTCGATCTCTTCTTCCTCGTCTTCGATCTCGTCGTCGACGATTACGTCTTCGTCCACGTCCTCTTCGTCGGCGTCGAACAGATCGTCATCCTCGTCCTCATCGGCCGAATCGAAAGCTTCTTCGTCCGGACTGAATACCGCTTCGTCTTCCAGATCGTCGTCGTCTTCGTCGTTGATGATACGCGGACGTTTCGTACCGAGAATCGGATCTTCGGATTTCTCCAGCGGATACCAGCGTTTCAGACCCCAAAGGTTGGTACCTACGCAGGCAAAACGGCCGTCGATATTGATTTCCGTATACAGCTGGGCAATCATGTTCTCGGCTTCTGCCTGAGTGAGGCCGCGGTGACGCGCCACTTCTTTCATCAGGTCCGGGTAATAGTAAGGCTCGTTGGCTTTCTTCAAAATCAAGAACGCCAAATCGACCATCGGCATTTCGCGAATCTTCTCGTTATCGATCGACAATTCAATCGGTGCAGGTGTCAAATGGACACTTCCTCTCAAAACATAATGCAACTCGGATCAAACAAAAAAAGTCAACATAAGTAAAACGCATTCGCGCGTAAAAAGCAAGGCGGCCGAACGATTTTTCGGCGGTCGCGAAAAAAGACATCGGAATCTCCGGATTTCGCAGCCGTTAGGCAGCCCTGGCCGCCTGTCCGAAAAACGCGTCGGCCGCCAGGGCCGCAGCGGGGGTTACATCCGGTCCGGTGCCGATACGCCGATGAGCCGCAGCACGTTGGCGATAACCGTGCGAACCGCGCCAAGCAGCGCCAAACGGGCCTGGGTCAGCGCGTCGTCTTCCGTAATGAAGCGTTCCGCTTTGTAGTAGCTGTGCAGCATCGCGGCCACTTCGTACACGTAGCGGGTCAAACGGTGCGGCGCGTATCCTTCCGCGGTGATGCGAATTTCTTCCGGCAGCTCGCCCAGCTTGCGGAGCAAATCGTACTCATGCTCGGCGGTCAGCTTGCCCAGATCGACCTGCTCCAGCGGCAGCACGGCTACATTTTTCTCTTCCGCTTGACGGAAAATGCTGCAGATACGCGCATGCGCGTACTGTACGTAGAAAGCCGGGTTCTCGTTCGATGTCGAAACCGCAAGGTCCATATCGAAGTCGAGGTGCGAATCCATGCTGCGCATCGTGAAGAAGTAACGCATCGGATCGACGCCCACTTCGTCCATCAGCTCTTCCATCGTAACGGCTTTGCCGGTCCGCTTGGACATCTTGACCTTCTCGCCGCCCTGGAACAGGCTGACCATCTGCGCGATCAGTACGATCAGCTTCTCCGGATCGTTGCCGAGTCCCTGCATGGCGGCTTTCATCCGCGGAATGTATCCGTGGTGATCGGCGCCCCAGATATTCATGACCTTGTCGAAACCGCGGGCGTACTTGTCGCGGTGATAAGCGATATCCGGTGTCAGATAGGTATAGGTGCCGTCATTCTTGATCAGCACGCGGTCTTTGTCGTCGCCGTATTTGGTCGTTCTGAGCCAGGTGGCTCCATCGAGTTCATAGACTTCGTCGCGGCTGCGCAGTTCGTCGAGCGCATCCAGCACCTGCCCGTTCTCGTACAGGGAAGTTTCGCTGAAGAAGACGTCGAAGTGCACCCGGAAACGGTCGAGATCGCGGCGGATCTTCTGCATTTCCTTTTCCAGCCCGTAGGTGCGCAGATACTCCATCCGTTCGCCCTGGCTCATCGACAGCAGGCGGTCGCCTTCAAGTTCGACCAATTCCTTGGCAAAACCTTTGATATCCTCGCCGTAATATCCGTCTTCGGGCATCTGCGCATCCTGGCCCAGTTCCTGAAGATAGCGGGCTTCGATCGAGACGCACAGGTTCATGACCTGGTTGCCGGCGTCGTTGATGTAGTATTCGCGCGTTACGCCGTACCCGGCGAAGTCGAGTACGTTGCAGAGCGCATCGCCGACGGCCGCTCCGCGGGCATGGCCCAGATGCAGGCTGCCGGTCGGGTTCGCGCTGACGAATTCGAGCTGGACGCGCTTGCCTTTGCCGTCTTCTATCCGTCCGTAGTTCTCGCCCTGCGCATGAATCGTGCCGACGACCGGATACAGATAGCTTTTGTTGAGCGTAAAGTTGATGAAGCCCGGCCCGGCGATCTCGGCACGTTCGATCCCGGCCGATTCGCGGTCCAGGTTCTCGAGGATCGCTTCGGCGATCGCACGCGGGTTCTTCTTGGCGAGACGGGTCAGCTGCATCGCCGCGTTGGTGGACAAATCGCCGTGGGTCTTGTCTTTGGGTACCTCCAGCGCAATGTCCGGAATATCGGCTTCGGCCACAAGGCCGGATTTGGCAATCGCCTGAGCGACGGCCGTTCTGACGGTATTTTCAAGCTGTTCGAGCGGGTTAATCGTCATGTCGGTTGACTTCCTCCTGTATGGTTAAGCTAACGGCAAAATGGCCCGAGATGGCATTATGGACTTCCAATTCGTACGCCCAAAAAATCTCTCCCGCCGAACCTTCCATGCGTACGCTCAGCTCCCGGGTATGGGTAACCAGCGCAAAACGCGTGTAAGGCGAACGGTAAAAACCAGGCAGACTGCTTCCTAGGCGGAAGGACTGCTCCGATTCGACCTCGCCGTGGCGGATGACTTTCAATTCTTCCTGCGTGATCTTGAGCAGAGTTCGTACGCTTCCCGGATTTCCGCTTGCGCCCGGTTCCTCGTAACGAAGATACAAGGCCCGGTCTTTCCGAAAAAGCTGCCCGGCGAGCGTCTGCTCGACCGTTTCTTCGCCTTGCCTGCTGTTGATCGTAATCAGGACGCGGCTCGTATCTGACATAACGCTTCCGCTCCAATCCGTTTAATGAAGATTTCTTCTATAGTACTATAGCATATTCCGTTATTCGGACCTAGTGCTTTCCAAGAGTACGAACAGGCCCCGGGCAAAAAAAGGCCGGCTTCCACGTTTCTGGCGAAAACATGAGTTCCCGGTCCGGGTTTACGCGTGCCGCGGACGTTTATTAAAATAGAGAAGAATCCGATGAAAGCCTACCGGTATCCGCGAAAAGGAGGTACCCCGATGCAGTCCCGCACGCCGAATCCAACGCCGGGCGGCTTCCGCCCCCTCCCGGCTTCCCTGTTCGCCTCGACCGCGCTTGAAGCGTCCCCGCGGCTGCTGGGCCAGACTCTGGTACGCCGCACCGAATTCGGAGAGATCCGCAGCCGGATTATCGAGACGGAGAGTTACGGCGGTATCGAAGACAAAGGCAGCCATGCCTATGGCGGCCGGCGAACCCCCCGCACGGAGATCATGTTCGGAACCGGGGGACCGGCCTATATCTATCTGATCTACGGCATGTACCACTGTCTGAACGTCGTCACGGGAGAAAAAGACAACCCGCAGGCCGTGCTGATCCGAGCCGTGGAGCCGCTTACCGAAGAAGACGAGCGGCGCATGCGCTTCTTCCGCAGGATCAAATCGAAGAAAGCATCCGATCTGTCCGGCGGACCGGGCAAGCTCTGCCGGGCGCTGGATATCGACAAATCGCTCAACGGCTGCCGCTTGACCGTACCGACCAGCCCGCTGTATCTTGAAGCCGGCGACGATCCCGCTTCGCTGGAGATCATGTGCGGGCCGCGTATCAATATCGACTATGCGGAAGAATATGCGGCCGAACCCTGGCGCTTTTTGATTAAAGACCATCCGTACGTCTCGATTCACGACAAAGCTCATCCGCCGAAGCGATTTTATTTGTAAAAAAAGCGCCGGTCCCGCAAAGGGATCGGCGCTTCTTCGTCATTTAGGCGGAAATACGATAAAGAGGCAGGGCGATTAAACGCTCAGGGCTTCTTTGAGCTCTTCCGGCGAGCGGTTCCACCATTCCTCGTTGTGCGCCGTCAGCAGCGTCTTGAGCGCAGTCTTGGCTTCGTCGTCCATTTCGCCGAGAATAATCTTGCGTTTGATCGCATAATCGAGTTTGTTCACGTGATCGGCCAGAATCTTGAAGCCGCGCTTGGTTTCGCTGTTGATCCACATCTCGCAGGCCGTGGCGCCGGCATAGCTTCCGCCTTCTTCCGTCTTGTCCACCGCAACCCAGACCAGCCATACGCGGCGTCCGCCTTCGGCATCCGCACGCTCGGCGGTAAACTTGATGCCCCGCTCCACTTTGCTCTTCGCGTGCATGGCGCCCACATCGATCTTGGCTTCGCCTTCGTCTATGATAATCGGGGATACATTGTTTAAGTTAATGGCGCCGGTACCGAAACCCTTGTGTTTGCTGCTCTTTTGGCTGCTGCTGATAATGTTGAGCCCCAGCTGTTTTTTACCTGTCTGATTGTCTTCCATGGCGGGAATCCGCACCCCTTTCGGCGAATAAATTCATCCAAATTCTTGCAAAAAATTAATCTTTTTTCATGAAACTCTTCATCTTCTTCTATTCTATCCGATAAAAAGACGAAAGCAAAACAAAACACCCGGGTCCCTTTTTGATAAACCGTCGGGTAAAGTCGCTTTAAAGCCTCTCGGAAGATAGGAAGCTTCGTAAATTTATGTGAACATTCTCTTTTTTAACTTTCGCAAAACCGCATAGCCGCGCGGTTTGCCCGTTTTGATGGAAGGTCCGCGTCAAACGCGCATCAAAACAATGTTAAATAAAGGTTTGCCAACGGCTAAGTCCTTTGCTACAATGTGTTTTGTGAGTAGTAACAACTTTGTAAACTTTGATTGAAGCCATAGAAATTGCGCATTTTGACAACGACGGAAGAATATCCGAAGCTTTATCGGTGCAAACCAAGATCTGAGCCTAATTCAGGCACCGGGAAGCGGGGGAACCAGTTATGGGTGAATTGACTTCGCAACGAAGGAGTCATAGGGGGACCTTCTCAACCGAATCCTTAAGCTAACCTCGCAGGCAAACATGGAAGGGGTACAATGTCTTTGAAGAAGAAGCTGACAGCCGCAGTAATGGGTCTCGCTATCGCCTTTAGCGTAGCAAGCGCAGGAAATGCTCATGCAGACTCCCAATTGGACAACGTAATCGACTCTGTAGTTGGAACACCTTATCGCACAGCGGGAACTACACCCAACGGATTTGACTGCTCGGGATTCACAAGTTATGTCTTCGACAAACTCAACATCAACCTGCCGCGCCAATCTTCTTCGCAGTACAGCGCCGGTTCCAAAGTTGACAAGAGCGACCTGCGTGCGGGAGATCTCGTATTCTTCAACACGAACGGCCGGGGCATTTCCCATGTGGGCATCTATGTAGGCAACGGCAAATTCGCCCATTCGTCGTCTTCGAACGGAGTTCGCTACGACAGCCTGGGCTCGAGTTATTATGCCGAACGTTACGTTGGAGCCGCTCGCGTCATGAGCACATCCACGTATTCGTCCCTTGCCAGCAGCTAAAATCGAATTCTTTCCGGGATCCTACAGATCCGTTCTATAACTTTATCTATGAATTCTGAAGCCGTATTGGATGAGTGCAATCATCCGATGCGGTTTTTTCATGTGTCCGGTGAATCGAAATCCTGTTTCATTTTCTTTTTAAACGGTTGTAAGCTTGAAAAGGTTTCAAATCCCGTGTAAATCTTGTCTTACAAAATATTACCCGCGAATAGGACGCTCAAACGCATTTTCCCATTTTATTGGGCATTTTTTATACAAAGGAGACGAACGGCTATGCATGCGCAGCTTTTCGAAATTCATCCGATGACCGAGCGGGAAGCGGAATCCGTCTGCGGTTGGCAGTACGAATTCCCCTACGATATCTACGGCTGGATGCCCTGGGAAGAAGTCAAACAGCTCGGGATCGAATTCGGCGATCCCGAGCTGCGCGAACAGCAGTATGTGACGGTCTATCAAAGCGAGGTTCTGTGCGGGTTTGCCCAGCTCTTCCCGCTCGGCGGCACAACCCGCCTCGGCATCGGGATGCGCCCCGATCTGTGCGGCCGCGGGACGGGTCCGGAGTTTGTCCGCGCCGTTACGGCAGAAGCCCTGCGGCGTATTCCCGGCCAGGAGATCGACCTGGAGGTACTCACCTGGAATCAGCGCGCTATCAAAGCCTACTGTAAAGCCGGCTTCCATATCACCGATCTGTACGAACGGATGACACCAGGCGGCATGAAGCCGTTCTACTGCATGGTCTATCAGGAGCCGGCGCAGTAGATACGGCTCATCGCACTGCCGAGCCCGTCGGCACCGACAGCCCCGACCATGGATACTCGTGTGCCTAATCGCGCGGCACAGACCGCCTGGTTGGCCTTGCCGCCCGGAAGCAGACGCACGGCCGTCCCCGGCAGCGTCTCGCCCCGATCGGGCACACGCCCGCTTTACATGACCACATCGCTATTAAAACTGCCGACCACCACGATTCGCGGTGCGCCGGCTTTCTTTTGTTCATCCCCGGCAGATTCTGCGCGTTTCCATTCCATGATTCTCCCCGCTTCTTCGGATCGACTCAGATCAAAGGCACAAAGGTCATCTGCTTTTCTCCGATCAGTACGTTGATTCGGTGCAGATCCGCATCGTGGATCACGACCGCGCTGCCTACACCGATCGACGGCTGGGTACCCAGCCCGTAGAACAGGTCTTCCGCCAGCGCTTCATGGACTTCGAGACGGTCTTCCGTTCCCATACGTTCCCAGTCTTCCGAATCCATCTCGAAGAACAAATAACTGTCCGGAATCAATGAGACCGCTTTCGTCAAATCCTGCAAAATATCTCCGTAATCTCTTCCGTGTTTAACTCCCATTGCTTCTGCTCCTTTTTTTGTACATTATTGTGAACCGGCTATCTTATTTTCATTATAGCGCAATTTATCTCTTAAAAAAAAAGCTCCCCCTGTCGATAAAAAACATATCGAGCCATAGGGTGTTTTTAGTCGAAAATCGCCTGACGATGCCGTTGTCCGAATATTTCGACTGTTGAACGGGTTTCGCTTTATCAAATGCGTACCGTCCGGCAGTCCCGTTTGAAGCTTGTACGAGAAGGTCGCCTACGTTTTCAGTTTTGTTTCTTGCAGTTCGCAAAGGCCAGGGATGGCCGCGCTTATGAAGTTTTATATTCTCATGGATGAGGTGCTTACATGGAATTATCGTCTCTTATCGGTTTAGTTCTTGCTCTGGTTTCCATTTTTGTCGGCATGATTTTGAAAGGTGCTCCGCTGGGTTCCCTGATGGTGCCGGCGGCCTATCTTATCATTATTGGAGGTACCGTTTCAACCATATTCGTCGGCTTCCCGATGAGTGACCTGAAAAACTTCCCGAAGCTCGTCAAGATCTTTCTGTTCAAACCCAAATTGATCGACAAACCCGAGCTGGTCGGCATGTTTATGGATTGGGCATCGATTACACGGCGCGAAGGCCTGCTGGCGCTCGAGTCCAAAGTTGACGAAATCGATGACGACTTCCTTCGCAACGGTATGCGGATGATCATCGACGGCAACGATCAGGAGTTTGTCAGCGATGTGCTGATGGAAGATATTCATGCCATGGAAGAACGTCACCGCGTAGGCGCGCAGATCTTCTCCCAGGCGGGCATGTATGCTCCGACGCTCGGCGTTCTCGGCGCCGTAGTCGGTCTGATTGCCGCATTGGGCGAACTTGAAGACATGAATAAACTGGCCCACGCCATCGCCGCAGCGTTCATCGCCACCCTGCTCGGTATCTTTGTCGGCTATGTTGTGGCCCACCCGATCTCCAACAAGCTTAAACGGATCTCCAAGAAAGAAGTGGAAGTTCGCATGATGATGGTTGAAGGTCTGCTGTCCATTCAATCGGGCGTATCGACTATTGCCATCAATCAGAAACTTGCCGTATTCCTGACTCCTACGGAACGCAAGAAATTAGAAGAAAAGGGAGGCGCTTCGGGTGGCCAAGAAAGCTAGACCGGAACACCACGAAGAACATGCCGACGAGAGTTGGCTTCTTCCTTATTCCGACCTTATGACCCTGCTGCTCGCTCTGTTCATCGTCTTGTATGCCATGAGTTCGGCCAATGTCAGCAAATTCGAAGCCATGGCCGAAGCGTTCGACTCCGTGTTCAACGGAGGTAAAAGTATTATGGATTACACTTCTACGACGGAAGACAGCAAAACGCAGGACGGTTCCAAATCCGTAGAGGAAATGGCCAAGGAGGCAGACATCACCACGGCCAAGAAGAAAGACACGGCTGATGAGACGCTCGCCAAATTGAAGAAAAAAGAACAAGAAGATCTCACCAAGCTCAAAAAACAGCTGGACAGTTATATTACCAAGAACGGTCTCAGCACTCAGCTGGAGACGAATCTCAATCAATCGCAGCTCCAGATCACGATCAGCGACAAAGCGCTGTTCGCTTCAGGCGAATCCACGGTCAAACCGAATTCCCGTACCCTGGCAGCCGCGATTGCGAATATCCTCAAAAATTTCCCGGGCTACAACATTCAGGTTATCGGCCATACCGACAATATCCCGATCTCCAACAGCGCATTCAAGTCCAACTGGGATCTCAGCTCGGGCCGGGCCAATAACTTCATGCAGGTTCTGCTCAAAAATCCGAATCTGGATCCAGTCCGCTTTACTTCGATCGCAGCAGGAGAATATCATCCGGTTGCTTCGAATGCCACGGCTTCCGGTCGAGCGCAGAATCGCCGTGTGGAAGTCTCGATTATCCGGAACTATCAAGACTCGGAGAATAAGATCAGTACAACAAATACCAAGTTGCCTTGATACGATTTATCCTCTGCCTCTTTCTTCGGAAAGGGGCTTTATTTATCCACAGGCAATTCACAAATTCACAATCTTCATGTAGAATATGTGCATAACCCTGTGGACTACTGCTTACTTATCCACAATTTTGTACACACCATGTTAACACCAGAATACTTGTTCGATGGATATCTCGTTTTCGAACAGAGGAAAGGGGCTTTACCGTTTTGGAATTCTCGGATCCTTACAGCCATGAATACTGGATGCGCCTTGCTATCGAAGAAGCCGAAAAAGCCAAAGCGATCGGTGAAGTCCCGATCGGCGCAATCATGGTTCGAGGCGGAGAAATTATCGGTCGGGGATACAATTTGCGGGAAACGACACATGACGCTACGGCGCACGCGGAGATGATTGCCATTCGCGAAGCCAGCGAGCGGATCGGCGCCTGGCGGCTCCTGGACTGCACCCTTTACGTCACGCTTGAGCCTTGCCCGATGTGCGCCGGTGCAATTGTACAAGGACGCGTGCCTTTGGTCGTCTACGGAACGCCGGATCCCAAAGCCGGATGTGCAGGCACGCTGATGAATCTGCTGCAGGAGCCCCGCTTCAACCATCGGACCGAGTTGATCGAAGGTGTGCTGCAGGAAGAATGTGCGGCGATGCTGTCCGACTTTTTCCGTGATCTCCGCCGACGCATGAAAGAACGCAAAGCGCTGCGACAGGCAGAAGCTGAACTCGCCGCAGAACTTTCCCCGGCCGATCAGGAAATTGAATAAACTCGATACACGCCAAAAAGGCGGCCCTGAGGGCCGCCTTTTCTTGTTGAAACGGTCGAATCGCTTAGTAGTTCATGTTTTCCAGTTCGTCCATTGTGATTGTATCTGTTGGGATACCCACTTCGAACGTCTGTTTTTCGTTTACTTTGCTGTACGTCGACGAACCGGTCAGGGACACTTTACCCGAAGTTTCGGATTCCGGATCCTGGAAGTTGACGTCCATCGTCATCTTCTGGTGAATCGGGAATTTGTCCGCATTCAGCGCCGTGTCGATCTGGAACGTGTTCACGGTCAGGTATTTTTTCATTTCTTCAAGGTCTTTGTTCATTTGCTCGTTGTCCGTTGTGCTCAGTTCGCTTTTCGCGTCTTTGAGATCCTGTTCGGTCATGCCGAGCATTTCACGATATTCCGGCGTATCCAGCGTTTCGATCACTTTCGGCAGGGCTACGTTAACCAAAGTTGTAATCGCGTCTTTCACATTGTCGTTCGTTACTTCGAAGCGAACAACGTCTTCCGCTTTTACGCCTTCTGGCAGTCCGGCATCGCCAGGAGCGATTTTCTTGAAGTATTTGCCTTCGTCAAAGCTGTCCAGAACCGCTGCGCTCAGGTCCGAAGTCAATTTTTGCGAGTTTTTCGGATCCAGCATAGCGTCGTTGAATTCGGTACCTTGTTCGGCTGCCAGTTCTTTCAGGTCAAGTTCGATAAACTTGCCGACCATGTCCTGCGGCAGTGGAAGAATAGCAATGTTTGGAACTTTTACGTACATTTTTTCTTTGGTCATGACGATCGGAAGCTTGATCGTCATTTCCATATCGCCTTTGAGCTTCACTTCGAGATTCATTTCCGCCTGCATCGGATCGCCTTGGTATACGGTCTTCATATTGAATTCCGCGCCTTTGAGCATGCTGACCACCTGATTTACGCTTGCCGTGTCGGCACTGGACGGAGGAACCGTAACCGTCAGTTCATTCATGGTAAAATTGCTGTCCATTTGATAGGAAGTGACTGCTGCAGCGCTTGCTACCGAAGCTTTCAGCAGGGCTTTCGGTGTTGCTTCGGCTTTTGCAGCCGGGCTTGCCGCATTGTTACCGCAGCCGGACAATACGAGCGTACCCGCCATAACCAATGCGCCAAAACTTCCGAATAATTTTTTGTTCATGTTTTGTTCTCCCCTTTAAATCTGTATGTGTTTTAAATCGTCCTGTTACCCTCTTACCACAACGGCTAAACCTCGAAACCTTCAAACCCTTGAATTTCCATCTAAGCGGCTTATGTTTCCGGACTCGTCTAAGTATACGTGAATCTGTTTCGAAAAGTTTCAAAATTCCAAAATCGGCCAATAAGCCTTATAAAAAAGACAGGACCCAAGAACCATTCAGGCTCTTAAGTCCTGACTTAATACCCTTTTATTAACAAGTATAATTAATGGATGTCTTTTTTCTTGAAGCGCCCGCCTTTGACATCATGGATATTTCCGATAGCCAGAAAGGCTTTATCGTCGAATTGATTGACGATCTCTTTGAGTTTTGCTTCTTCAAGCCGGGTAATCACGCAGAAAATGACTTTCTTCGGATCTCCCGTAAATCCGCCCTCGCCCGCCAGATACGTGACTCCGCGTCCCAATCGGTCCAGAATCGCGTTGCCGATCTCGTCGATCTGATCGCTGATGATCCATACCGATTTGGATTCGTTCATCCCTTCAATGGTCACATCGATCATCTTATAGGCGATATAGTAGGCAAGAATCGAAAACAAAGCCCGGTCCCAACCGAATACAAAGCCTGCACCGGACAAAATAAACAAGTTGACGAACATCACGATTTCCCCGACCGAAAAAGGCGTTTTGCGGGAAACCAGAATCGCGATGATCTCCGTTCCGTCGAGCGAACCGCCGTTGCGAATTACGATTCCCGTACCGACACCCAGAAAAATGCCGCCGAACACAAAAGCAAGCAGGGTATCCGTCACGAACGCCTGCACGGGGTGAAGCAGTACGGTACCGATCGAAAGAACCGTAATGCCAAGCAACGTGGATAAGGCAAAAGTCTTGCCGATCTGTTTATAGCCGACAATAAGAAAAGGGAGGTTTAAGATAAATAGAAAAATACCGAGTTTCCAACCGCTGAGAAAAGAGGCCATCACCGAAATGCCGGTAATTCCGCCATCGGTGATCTTGTTTGGGACGAGGAAAAGCTCCAGAGCGACGGCAACCATCACTGCGCCGAAGACGATAAAAAAGGTTCTCGTTACAATTTGCTTAAACGTTCTTTTTCCATGTGCACGCGGTGCAGAAGGCTTGCGTGCCGGAGTCGGGATTACGGTTTCATTCATTATTCACTTTCCTTCCCGTGGATTGGATGCGGCTATAGGGTCTCTCCTTTACCGATAAATGGTGGCAGTATACTTCAGCATACAGTTACTCTTCTTAATTATGCCATATCCTTTGACAGTTTGTCTCGTTTTCAACTTGTTTTCCGGTAAAAGGAACTGTATAGTTATACATTTTTTTGTTTTAGCATACATGGAAAAGCCACCTCTCCATGTGTGGAGGAAGGCAGTTTTACACTTTAAAAGAATATGCAGCTTATGGTGCGTATGGATCTAATCTTAAATTTTTATGCTATATTAGCCTTTTTACTGACTTTTTTGGGTGTATCTGCATTTCGGAAAACTGCTGCAACCCATAAAATTTCCATTCTTCCCTTGGCGCTCAACTAGCTCTCCTTTACATCGTGGACATATCCCTGCGCTTTTAAAAGCTGCCTTCTCTTCCAAGCTTCGTTTAATGTCGGAAACATGCTTCCTACGCTCTTGATGAGTGTGGATAGTCTTAACCGCTAGGGCCTTTTGAATTCGATAAATTTGTTCATCAGATAACACGACATGTTTATATTTCTGAATGGCCGATACCAATCCAGTCGTGTAAACAACATCCGTGCTCATCTGTTCAAGCTTTAATTCAGCTCTTGTACTGAACGCAATAATAGAGATGAACGGGATCGTACTGTCTCCTAAGTAGCTCTCAAGTGATTTAATGTGTCCGTAGTTCTGCCGAATAGGATTATATAGTCGCTCTTTACGTTTGTAGATGACTTGGGTCCAATACTCTGACTTCTCGCTTCCCAAAATCCAACCCCTATAATTCTTCGTCTCAATCACAAATACACCATACTTGGAGATGACCATATGATCAATCTGCGATGTCTTTCCATTCGTACGCTGAATCATAAGATCGTGTAGCACTTTATACTCCTTACGATCAAGTTTTCTTAGCTTGTGACGAACAGACCCCTCGCCGATCCTTCCCTTGATCTTGGGGGACCTTAAGGTCAAAAATAAAATGAACAGCAGTACCGCTAGTACATAAATCATTAATTGAACACTCCATTGTTGTTTAATCGCCAGGCTATCTTAGAACGATTTGATTTTGAGTGACTCTCTGCTGGCCTTCCTCTATTTTTTCGGCTTTGTACTAGCATTTTCCTGCTATTGGAAAAGAAAAGCGTATAATAACCCTAATTTGTACTCCTGTTTCCCTACCTCAATCAGTTTTTCAAGCAATTGCAAAACAAAAAACGCACTTCCCGTTATCCAACGGTAAAGTGCGTTTCGGTTAGACTCGCCGCAAACCTATGCAGCAAGGGGAGTTTTAAACTGGCGGAGAGGATGGGATTCGAACCCATGTGGAGTTGCCCCCTAACGGTTTTCAAGACCGCCCCGTTATGACCGCTTCGGTACCTCTCCGAGTATTCAAATTGCATACCCCTCTGGGCAAAGCGATTTGAAGAATTCTGCGCCTAGCGAAAATCTTTTAATTTTGTTAGTAGGACTGGACGATTCGTAAATGTCCGTTCCTATCATATCGCATCGCTTCGCTTCGCGCAAGGTCTATAACTTGGCACAAAACGAAGCGGCGGATAGGACTCAAGCTTTACGCGTTGGGAGCAATGACTTTCACGCCGCGCATATACGGCTGAAGAACTTCGGGAATCACGACGCTGCCGTCTTCCTGTTGGTAGTTTTCCAAAATGGCGGCAACGGTACGGCCTACGGCAAGCCCCGAACCATTCAGGGTATGCACGAATTCCGGCTTGCCTTTCGGCTCGCGGCGGAAACGGATACTGGCACGGCGGGCCTGGAAGTCTTCGACGTTCGAGCACGAAGAAATCTCACGGTACATGCCGCTCTCCGGCAGCCACACTTCAAGATCGTACGTTTTGGCGGCCGTAAAGCCCATATCCGCCGTGCACAGTACGATTACGCGGTAAGGCAGGCCGAGCAGCTGCAGCACGCGTTCCGCATTGGCCGTCATCTGCTCCAGTTCGTCGTACGAATGATCCGGATGCACGATCTTGATCATTTCGACTTTGTTGAACTGGTGCTGACGGATCAGCCCGCGCGTATCGCGTCCGGCAGAACCGGCTTCGGAACGGAAGCAGGCGCTGTAGGCGATATATTTTTTGGGCAGATCGGACGCTTCGAGGATCTCGTCGCGGTGATAGTTCGTCACCGGCACTTCAGCGGTCGGAATCAGATAATACTCCGTATCCTTCAGCTTGAACAGATCTTCTTCGAACTTCGGCAGCTGGCCGGTTCCATAGAGGCTGTCCTGGTTGACGATATACGGAGGAAGCATCTCTTCGTAGCCGTGCTCTTCGCTGTGCAGGTCCATCATAAAGTTGATCAGCGCACGTTCCAGGCGGGCACCGAGGCCTTTGTAGAACGTAAAGCGCGATCCCGTTACTTTGGCTGCCGCTTCGAAATCGAGAATGCCCAGATTCTGCGCCGTTTCCCAATGGGCTTTGGGCGTAAAATCGAACTTGCGCGGTTCGCCGACACGACGGATCTCGACGTTGTCGTCTTCGGATGCGCCAAGCGGCACGCTCTCGTTCGGAATATTCGGAATCGCCATCGTAATCGCGTCGATTTCCGTTTCCAGGCTACGGACTTCTTCATCCAGCTGCTTGATCCGGTCGGAAACTTCGCGCATTTCGGCAATAAGATCGTCCGCGTTTTCCCGATTTTTCTTCAGCTTGGCGACTTCTCCGGAAACGGTATTGCGGCGGTTCTTCAACGTCTCGACTTCCTGAAGTTTCTCGCGGCGTTCACCGTCGAGACTCGGGAAACCGGCGATCAAGTCTTCCGACTTGCCGCGGTTTGCAAGCGCTTGTTTGACGCGGTCGTACTCGTTTCTCAATACTTTTACATCCAGCACGGGTGCTTCATCCTTTCGCTGCTCCGGATTTGAACTCGCGCACCATCCCGGCAAAATACTCGTGGAGCCGGTAGTCGTCGGTCAGTTCCGGATGAAATGACGACACCAGAAGATGACCTTCTCGCGCCGTAACCATTTCTTCATTATAAGTTGCCAATACTTCGACGCCTTCGCCGATTTCACGGATCAATGGAGCGCGAATAAACACGGCCCGGACTGGCTGCTCGATTCCCTTGATCGGAAGATCCGTCTCGAAGCTTTCCCGCTGGCGTCCGAACGCATTGCGGGCGACCTTCATATCCATCAGCCCGAGATGCGGCTCTTCCTGGCCTTCGATCTCTTTGGCGAGTACGATCAGTCCGGCACAAGTGCCGAAGATCGGTCTGCCCGCTTCCGAAAATTCCCGCACCCGCTCGATGAAGCCGTACTTGCGCATCAGCTTGCCGATCGTCGTACTTTCGCCGCCGGGAATCACCAGGCCGTCGAGTCCGTCGAGCTGCTCTGTTCTTTTGACGGATACCGCTTCCGCACCGGCCCGTTCCAGGCTGCGGAGATGTTCCGATACGGCGCCCTGTAGGGCCAGAACGCCGATTTTGACTGTTTGATTCGTCATCTTATGCTTACCAGCCGCGGTCCTGCATGCGCTCCGACGGAGCCAACTGCTTGATGTCGATCCCTTTCATCGGTGCGCCCAGGTTCTTGGAAACTTCGGCGATCAAGCGGTAGTCGTCATAATGCGTGGTCGCTTCCACGATGGCCCGAGCGAACTTTTCCGGATTGTCGGATTTGAAAATGCCGGAGCCGACAAATACGCCGTCCGCGCCGAGGTGCATCATCAATGCCGCATCGGCCGGAGTCGCTACGCCGCCTGCCGCAAAATTGACGACCGGAAGCTTGCCGTGTTGGTGGATATCCAGAAGAACTTCATAGGAAACGCCGAGGTTTTTCGCTTCGGCATACAATTCGTCTTTGGATAGATTCTTCACTCTGCGAATCTGGCCGTTGATCAGACGCATGTGACGGACCGCTTCCACGATATTGCCGGTGCCCGGCTCGCCTTTGGTCCGAAGCATCGAAGCGCCTTCGCCGATCCGGCGCAGCGCTTCACCGAGGTCTTTGGCGCCGCAGACGAACGGAATCGTGAATTCCTGCTTGTCGATATGGAAGACTTCGTCCGCAGGCGTCAGCACTTCGCTCTCGTCGATATAATCGACGCCCAGCGATTCCAGCACTTTCGCTTCCACGTAATGCCCGATGCGCGCTTTGGCCATCACGGGAATCGAGACGACCTTCATGACTTCTTCGACAATGGTCGGATCAGCCATACGGGCGACTCCGCCTGCTGCACGAATGTCGGACGGCACACGTTCCAGCGCCATAACGGCCGTGGCTCCCGCCGCTTCGGCGATTTTTGCCTGCTCGGCGTTCATGACGTCCATGATGACGCCACCTTTTTGCATTTCCGCCATACCTCTTTTAACGCGCGATGTTCCTGCTTCCATTCTTCTTAGCCCCCTGATCATTCACGATTTTTGCACGGATGTTCTAACGGTTTATTTTACAGCAGAGATAATCGATATACAATCGTTCGCACGCCTTTAGAAGAGGTTTTTGATCCCTTCGAACAGGTCGGAGAAGAATCCGCCGATGGCCCGGAGCAGCTGTTTGAACCAGCCTGCCTTCTCCACGTCTGCGGAAGCGACCAGATCGACGGTCTTCGTCTGGGCTTCGGCCATGCCTTCCGCTTTGTACGTGTAGGTCGCGGTGCCGACTTTGTCGCCTTTGGCGACCGGCGCTTCGAGGGACGCTTCTACGCTCGGCTGTACCTTGAGCGCGCTGGCGTCCGCGCCTTTCGGCACGACGAAGCTGAGCGCTCCGGCCGTTTCGTAAGCGACCGTCTCTTCTTTGCCTTTGTTTACGGCTATAGGCTCTTCGGCTTCAAGCGCCTGGTTGGCTTTTACGAGTTCTTTGATTTCGAAATGGTTGAAACCGTAATCCAGCACTTTACGGGTTTCGACGAAACGCGAGCCCTGGTCGTTGGCATCGGTTCCCATCACGACGCTGATCAGACGCATGCCGTCGCGCACGGCCGTACCGGTAAAGTTGTTGCCTGCCGCTTCGGTATGGCCGGTCTTGAGACCGTCCAGCCCTTTGTAGGCATACGCTTTGAAGTTCGGCACGTCGGCGTTTGCTTCCAGCATCCAGTCCAGGTTCTCGATCCGGCCGCTGTCGCCCGGACGGAATTGGTAGGACGGAATCGTCGTGAATTCGTTGAAGTCGGGATGGTCGGTCACGATATATTTCGCCAACAGGGCGGCGTCGATCGCGGACATCACCGTTTCTTTGCCGTCGGCCGGACGCGAATCCGCCGGCATATCGGCAATATTCAGACCCGTCGAATTGGCGAAGTGAGCGGTGGCCATGCCCATGCGCTTGGCTTCGCTGTTCATCATTTTGACGAATTCCGTCTCCGTAGGTGCCACCGTTTCGGCCAATGCCACGGTAGCGTCGTTCGCGGAACCGATCGCCATGGCGATATACAGATCCTTGACGGTGTGCTGGTCGCCTTCGGCCAGGAAGACGCGGGAGCCGACCTGCGCGGCGGCATTCTTGCTGACCGTCACGACGTCTTCCCAGCTCATTTTTCCCTGCTTGACCTGTTCGGCCACGATGTATTCGGTCATCATCTTGGTCATGCTGGCCGGAGGCAGAGCCACGTCGGCATTCAGCGACATGATGATTTCTCCGGTCGTCGGCTCCAGCAAAACCGCCGATTTGGCGGCAAGCTTAAGGCTCTCGACGGTCGGAATCGCTTTCTGTGCGGCAGGTTTCTCGGCGGCCTTCTTGGTATCGGTCGTTTGCGATTTGGCCGTATCGGCAGCTGCGGCACCGGCCAGATTGGCCGGAACGGCGGACAGACAGAGCATATGGATAAGAAGAACGGATGCCGCGGTTCTTTTTAGAAACTTGGGCGGAAGAATCCGTTTTTTCTCGACTTTGCGGTTAGAAGCAGTCAGGCTTTTCAATGGATTAAGTACTCCCCTCGGCTGGCTAAATTTCTTGTCATGCCTTTCTAGTCTAACACAGCCCCGGGCGGCCTGTCTTCCCACGGAATGTGACAGATCGGAAAGTCCCGCCTCTTCAAAAGACTCTGCGGCAGCGGAAGAAATCCGACCGGGCCGCCGTGTCTGTCGGGAATAGGAAGCACGGCTGCTTCCTATTCCCGACAAAAAAACGGACCGGGCAAACAGCCCGGTCCGCTTCGTGGATCGCGAGTCGATCCCATCGTTCCTTACTTGTATGAAGAGAAGCAGCCGCTCCGGCATCTGCGCCCGGATCGGCGTTTTGGCTTAAACGGAATAGTTCGGAGCTTCCTTGGTGATCTGTACGTCGTGCGGATGGCTTTCGCGCAGTCCCGCTCCCGTAATGCGGATAAACTGCGTATCGTTGCGAAGCGTGTCGAGGTCGCCGGTACCGCAGTAGCCCATCCCCGAACGCAGTCCGCCGACCAGCTGATTCACGGTATCGGACAGCGGTCCTTTGTAAGCGACACGGCCTTCGATGCCTTCCGGTACAAGCTTCTTGTCGTCGTCCTGGAAGTAGCGGTCTTTGCTGCCCTGCTTCATGGCCGCGATGGAACCCATGCCGCGGTATACCTTGAAGCGGCGGCCCTGGTAGATCTCCGATTCGCCCGGGCTTTCTTCCGTACCCGCGAACATGCTGCCCAGCATGACGGCGTGGGCGCCGGCCGCGATCGCTTTGGTGATCTCGCCGGAGTACTTGATGCCGCCGTCGGCGATGATCGGAATCCCGTATTCGCGGGCAACCGTCGCACAGTCGTAAATAGCGGTGATTTGCGGAACGCCGATGCCGGCGATTACGCGGGTCGTACAGATCGAGCCCGGGCCGATACCGACTTTGACGACGGAAGCGCCAGCGATGATCAGATCGCGAGTCGCTTCGCCCGTCGCCACGTTGCCGGCGATAATCGTCAGCTCCGGATAACGGCTGCGGATACTGCGAACCGCATCCAGGATGTTGATATGGTGTCCGTGGGCCGAGTCGACGACGATCGCATCGACGCCCGCCGTCACCAGCGCGTCGATCCGCTGCATCGCGTCGCTCGATACGCCGACAGCCGCGCCTACCAGCAGACGTCCCTGCGCGTCTTTGGCCGCATTCGGGAACTGGATCGCTTTTTCGATGTCTTTAATGGTAATGAGTCCTTTGAGCACGTTGTTCTCGTCGACCAGCGGCAGCTTCTCGATCTTGTGCTGCTGAAGGATGCCTTCCGCTTCGCGGAGCGTCGTGCCTACCGGTGCGGTTACGAGCTCTTCCTGCGTCATGACTTCCTTGATCGCGATACTGTAATCGTGGATAAAGCGAAGATCGCGGTTGGTCAAGATCCCGACAAGCTTCTCGTTCCCGTCGACGATCGGCACGCCGGAAATCCGATACTTGCCCATCAGGACCTCTGCATCGGAAACAAGATGATCCGGACTCAGGAAGAACGGATTCGTGATGACGCCGTTCTCGGAGCGCTTCACGCGGTTGACTTCGTCCGCCTGCTTCTCGATCGGCATGTTCTTGTGAATGATGCCGATGCCGCCCTCGCGCGCGATCGCAATCGCCAGAACCGCTTCGGTAACGGTATCCATACCGGCACTCATCAGCGGAATGTTCAGTTTCACGCTGTCGCTCAGTCTCGTGGACACGCTGACTTCCTTCGGCAGAACCTCCGACTTTCTCGGTACGAGCAATACGTCGTCGAACGTCAGGCCTTCTTTGTCGAACTTGCTATTCCACACGCGATTTTGCCTCCTTTTTTCTCTTGTCCTAACCGCCGTTTTTTCCTTATATGGAAAGCTGAAAGGGCTTTTCTGAAAATATATTATTGCAATCTTAGCAAAGGGGGTATGGGCTGTCAAGGTGAAAAAGCTTGCAGCGGCGCGGGAAGTCGGGCCGTTTGGATCGGCAGGAAAGTTGTCCGTGCACCATGGACACCAAGCCGAATGAACTCCCTTTTTTTGCCTGTATGCACTAGCGTACCATTAAACATTATAACGTTATATTGTTTTTCGGAATAAGCGGTGGTATCTTGGAATGGAACTGCATCTTCACTCCGACATTCAGATTCCCATTTCAAATGGAAGAAAGCAGGTGAATCATGCAAACGAATCTCGTGCTGCGGCAGGTCCGTCTCACGGATGGGCGCGCCGTGGACCTGACCGTGGAAAACGGCGTGGTCGCCGGACTGGCGCCGCCCGGAACGAACACTGCTGCAGGGCGTTCCGTCGACTGCGAAGGGCTGTATGTATCCAGCGGCTGGATCGATCTGCACGTGCATGCTTTTCCCGAATTCGAGCCTTACGGCGACTCGATCGACGCGATCGGCATCGAATGCGGATCGACCACGGTCGTGGATGCGGGCAGCTGCGGCGCCGACCGGATCGCCGAGCTTGCCGCAAGCCGGAGCGTCGCCCGGACGCGGCTGCTCGCTTTGCTCAACGTGTCGCGCATCGGACTGCAGCGGGTCGACGAGCTGTCGCGCATGGAGTGGATCGACCGCGAAGCCGCGCTCTCCGCGGCGCGCGCGCAGGCCGGATTCGTCGTCGGCTTCAAAGCGCGCATCAGCGGCAGCGTCGTCGGCGGCAACGGCCTCGAACCGCTGCGCAGGGCGGTGGCGATCGCAGGCGCCGCCGGCCTGCCGCTCATGACCCATATCGGCTCGGCGCCCCCGGCGATCGAAGAAGTCATTCCCCTGCTGCGGCGCGGCGATGTCGTCACGCATTATTTGAACGGCAAAGCCAACAACCTGTTCGACGACAGCGGTCGGCCGCTGCCGGTGCTGCAGGGCGCGATCGCGCGCGGCGTGAAGCTGGACGTCGGGCACGGTACGGCCAGCTTCTCGTTCAAGACGGCCGAACAAGCCCGGCGCGCCGGCGTTTTTTTCGATACGATCAGCACCGATATTTACCGCGGCAACCGGCTCAACGGTCCCGTCTACGGCATGGCGAGCGTGCTGACCAAGTTCCTGTCGCTCGGTTACCCGCTGACAGACGTGATCGACGCGGTCACGAAGCGCCCCGCCGCCTGGCTGAAACGTCCGGAGCTGGGCCGTATCCGGGTCGGCGAAGCCGCCAATTTGACGATTTTCTCCCTGGAAGACAGGCCGTCCCTGCTGACGGATTCCGAAGGAAGCACGCGCACGTCGCGGCAGACGATCCAAGCCGAAGGAGTGGTTGTGAATGGGCAGTACACTGCATGCCAAGTACGGTCTTAAACGGGTCATCAACGCAAGCGGAAGAATGAGCATTCTCGGCGTATCGGCGCCGACGGATACGGTCATGGACGCGATGCGGGCCGGCGGCCAGAGCTACGTCGAGATCGCCGATCTCGTCGGCAAAGCCGGAGACCGGATCGCGGAACAGCTCGGGTTCGAGTCGGCGCTCGTCGTCAACTCCGCCTCGAGCGGCATCGCCCTGTCGGTCGCCGGTATCGTCACGGGCGGGAACGTCGGGGCCAGCCTGCGGCTGCACCGGTCTCCTCTTTTGCAAAATGAAATCGTCATGCTCAAGGGCCACAACGTCCAATACGGCGCACCGGTCGAGACGATGGTCTATCTGGGCGGCGGAACGGTCGTCGAAGCCGGTTACGCCAACGAAGGCACGGCGGCGCAGCTCGAAGACGCGGTGACGGAACGCACGGCGGCGATCCTCTACGTCAAATCGCATCACGCGGTCCAAAAAAACATGGCGTCCGTCGAAGAAACGTGGGCGCTGGCGCAAAAGCTCGGCCTGCCGCTCATTATCGACGCGGCGGCCGAAGAAGACCTGCAGCGTTACGCGGCGTGCTCCGACCTGGTCATTTTCAGCGGCTCCAAAGCGATCGAAGGGCCGACGTCGGGCCTCGTGGCAGGCAAGCGGCGTTACGTCGACGCGGTCAAAGTGCAGCTGCACGGCATCGGCCGCAGCATGAAAGTCGGCAAGGAAACGACGTTCGGCCTGCTCCAGGCGCTGGACGAATACCTGGACAAAGCGGATCGCAGCGAGCAGGAAAAAGAAACGCTGAATGTACTTCTGCCGCTCGGCGAGCTGGACGGCATCACCGTGAGCATCGTGCAGGACGAAGCGGGCCGCGCCATCTACCGGGCCCGCGTGCAGATTGACCCGCAGCTTGCGGGCACGGACGCGGTGCGGACGGTCGAAGCACTGAAAAGCGGCAAGATCGCGATCTACGCTCGCGATTATGGAGCAAGGCAGGGTTATTTCGATCTGGACCCGCGGCCGCTGCTCGGCGACGATATCCACGTGATCGAGCGCAGACTGCGCGAACTATTCAAAGGGGGCAACTAAGCATGGGCGAACACGGAAAGTTGACGAAACAAGGCAGTGCGATCGCGAAGCGCCTGTACCGGGGGCGGGCGGCGCTGAACGTGCTGGCGGGCAGCGTGGACAACGCGCGGGACGTGTTCGAAGCGGCCGAAGGCCACGTGCTGGTCGGCGTGCTGTCCAAAGCCTACAAGACGGTGCCCGAAGCGGTCGCCGCGATGCGGGAATACGGCCGGGCGATCGACGACGCGGTCTCGATCGGGCTCGGGGCCGGCGACAACCGGCAGGCGCAGGTCGTGGCCGAGATCGCGCGCGAATATGCCGGCAGCCATATCAACCAGGTATTTCCGGCCGTCGGCGCGACGCGCGCGAATCTGGGCGGCGCGCCGGGCTGGATCAACGCCCTCGTCTCCCCTTCGGGACGGCCGGGTTACGTGAACCTCTCCACCGGTCCGTTCAGCGCCGCCGCTTCGGATCCTGCAATCGTACCGGTCAAAGCGGCGATCGCGCTCGTGCGGGATATGGGCGGGAATGCGCTCAAGTATTTCCCGATGAGAGGGCTGTCGCTCGAAGCCGAATACCGCGCGGTCGCGCAGGCGTGCGGCGAAGAAGGCTTTGCGCTGGAGCCGACCGGCGGCATCGACAAAGAGAACTTCGAAGAGATTCTGCGCATTGCGCTCGAAGCGGGCGTGCCGCAGGTGATTCCGCACGTCTATTCCTCGATCGTCGACGAAGCGAGCGGCGATACGATCGTGGCCGACGTGGCCGGGCTGCTGGCCGTCATGCGCAGGCTGGTCGACGATCATGCCTAGAAGCGTCGCGGCTTTCGGCGAAGTGATGATGCGGCTGGAGACGCCGGGTTACCGCCTGCTGTCGCAGACCGATACGCTGCAGGTGTCCTATTCCGGCAGCGGCGTCAACGTGCTGTCGGCGCTCTCGCGCTTCGGCCACCGCGCGCTGCCGGTCACGACGCTGCCGGACAATCCGGTCGGAGACGCGGCGGAAGCCAATCTGCGCAAGCTCGGGCTGCTGCCCGATTACATCCGGCGCGACGGGCTTTACTTGGGCATGTACATTCTGGAAGCCGGCTTCGGCGCGCGGCCCGGACGGGTCACGTACACGAACCGGCAGCAGAGCAGCTTCAACACGGCCGCCGAAGGCGCGTATCCGTTCGACGAAGCGGCCCGTGCGGCAGACGTCGTCCATTTCTGCGGCATCGCCCTCGCCATGAACGATACGGTCCGGCGCAATGCGCTGCGGTTCGCCGAAGCGGTGCGCGCGGCGGGCGGCACCGTCGCGTTCGACTGCAATTACCGGCCGGGCCTGTGGGGGGCGGACGGCTACGCGCAGGCGCGCCCCTGGTATGAAAAAATGTTACAATTGGCACAGATCGTCTTCATGAACGAGAACGACGCGATCCACGTGCTGGGACTGCCTGTTCCGGGCGGAGACCGGCTGGAGCAGCTGCAGACGTTGATGCCTCTCGTTGAGGAGCGGTACGGCACGGCCGTGCTGGCCGGCACGCACCGCGGCATCGAAAGCGACGGCCGGCACTCGCTGTTCGGCTATCTGTACCGGGAAGGCGAATTTCATTTCTCCGACCGGCTCACGTTCCCCGTCTACGACCGCATCGGGGCCGGCGACGCGTATGCGAGCGGCGTTTTGCACGGGGAACTGTCGGAGTTTCCGGCCGACCGGACAGTCCGCTTCGCCGCGGCGGCCTCGATGCTGGCGCACACGATCGCGGGCGACACGCCGTTCTCCTCGGAAGCCCAAATCTTCCGGGCCATGAACGAAGGATCCGGCGACATAGAAAGGTAGGAACGAACCATGGCGACAAGCCGCACCAAACAACCGCTGTACCTGAAAATCCACGGGATTCTCAAAGACCGCATCCTGCACGGCCAGTATCCGCTCGACGCCTATCTCCCTCCCGAGCCCAAGCTTGAGGAGGAGTTCGGGGTCAGCAAGATTACGGTCCGGGGCGCGGTCAAACTGCTCGTGCAGGAAGGGTATTTGGAGACCAGCAGCGGCAAAGGCACCCGGGTCGTCCGCAATACGTCCGCTTCCAAACGGTTCACCTGGAAAAGGTTTACCGAGATCCTGGTCGAGGAAGGCCACCGGATCGACAAAAAAGTGCTGGACGCCGCAATCGTTCCTACCGGGAGCGACGACCGGCTGCGTGACCTGTTCGGCGCGTCCTGCCTGCGTATCGAACGGCTCTATTCGCTCGACGACGCGCCGTATATCCACTACACGCATTATCTGCCCGCGCACGCGGAAGACGATCCGGCGCAGCCGGGTCTCGAAGGACAGTCGCTGTACGGCTGGCTCGAAGAGCAGGGCATTGCCATCGCGCGGATGCGCGACGAATTTTCGGTCGGTTCGCCGGGGGCCGCGGCGGCCGAAGCGCTCGGGGCGGGAAAAGACGCGGTGCTGCTGAAGCGGGTCCGGCTCGCCCACGACGAGACCGGGAGCGCTGCGGAATACAGCGAAGGCTATTACCGGGACGGGATGCATCCGTATGTGGTTTATTACGAAGTTTAGGCGGGGACCGCGAGTCCTTTTCGGGGAAACCGCGAGTCCTTTTCGACCTGCGCTTCGTTGTCCTTTCCCCTTTTGATTGGAATAAGAACAGCAGGTAAAGGGGAAAGGGCAAAGGCGCTCCGGTTCGAAAAGGACTCGCTCCGCGTGGTAGGGGAGTGCAGGTCGCGCAAGCTTGAAAGCGACTGAGATCGAGAAAGTACGATCATAAGATCAAGGGATTAAGAGATTAAGATTAAGAGATTAAGATTAAGAGATTAAGATCAAAAGATTAAGATCAAAAGATTAAGATCAAAAGAGGACCACGACTTTCCGGTATACGCGGAAAGCGTGGTCTTTTTAGGTGCGGATACGGCGCAGCCGGTCACGTTAAGCGAGATCAGACCAGCTCTTTTTCCATCGCTTTTACAATCAGGGCCGCGAACAGGCTGTTGGACCAGGCGAACCATTCGCGCGAGTAAACGCTCGGGTCGTCGGGGTGAAAGCCTTCGTGCATATAGCCGGTACCGGCGTCGGTGGCGAGCAGCATTTCGATCAAGTCTTTGATCTCCTGATCGTCGTTCGACGTCAGGCCCTGCATGGACAGCGCCATATGCCAGACGTAGCCTCCCGGAGTGTGCGGGCTGCCGATGCCTTTGGCGAATTTGCCTTCAAAATAGAACGGGTTGTCGAAGCTGAGCGCGAACCGTCGGGTGTTCTGGTAGACCGGATCGTCGGTGCCGGCATAGCCGATGTACGGAATGGACAGCAGGCCCGGCGTGCCGGCGTCGTCCATCAGCGAATAATTGCCGTAGCCGTCGGTCTCGAACGCATAGATTCTGCCGTGCTTCGGATGGTCGACGATGCCGTAGCGCTGGATGCCGAAATTGATTTCCTTGATCAGCTTCGCGGCGCGGCCGGCCAGCTCTTCATCCCGGTAGATCTCCGACGCGATTCGCTCGATATGGCCGAGGATCACGACGGCGAACATGTTCGCCGGGATGTTATAGCCGAACTCGCACGCGTCGTCGCTGGAGCGGAAGCCGGACCAGCTCATGCCGGTATAGTTGGTCGGCATGCCGCGTCCGTCGTTGTACAGCGTCTCCGTATCCTGCTTCGTGTCGCGGCGGAAGTAATACGGCGATTTGTCGTCGTGGCGCTGCTCGGTCGCAATCACGCGGACGACCGTGCGGAGCGCGCGGTAGCAGTCGGTGTCGAACATGGACGTCCGCCCCGTTTCCTGCCAATACTGCGCCAGCAGCTGCACCGGGAAGCACAGCGAATCCAGCTCGTATTTGCGTTCCCACATCCACGGACTGAGCTCGCAGTCGTCGGAATCGCGGTAATGCCGGCCGTTGGCCGTCTCGTTGAACGCGTTCGTATACGGATCGATATTGATATAGAACATCTGCCGGGCGATCAGGCCTTCGATGATCCGCTGCAGGTCGGCATCGTCTTTGGCCAGCGGAATGTAATGCCGGACCTGCTCCACGGAATCTCTCAGCCACATCGCCGGAATGTCGCCGGTATAGATGAACGTCGTGCCGTCGTCCAGCAGTTTGGTAGTTGTCTCAAGCGTGTTGGGAAAACAGTTCCGGAAAACCTGCTGCAGCTTGGGATGATGCGCAAGCCGTTGATCGGTCTGTTCGAGGTAACGCTCGACCGCGCCTGGCAATTTGGGAATCGTACTCATGGAAAATGCCTCCTGCTCAAAGTAAAGGATGGGTGTTCATACGATTGCTGCGACGAATGGCTGGAATGGATATTGGAAAAGGATGACGGAAAGAGACGGCGCCGGACTTTAAATAGAAGTACAGGGTCGTCGTATGAGGACTGTGCCCTGCATACTTCCGGATCGGCGGCTCAAAGCCGATTCCGCGATGACTTTATCGATTCCGCGAGTAAGGAGACGCGAGCGGTTCCAGCGCGAACGTCACGATCTTAGCCGCTCCGACCGCCGCTTCGACCCGGCTGCCGTCGTTAGACGGTTCGGCTTGGCCGGCGGCCTGCCGATCGAACAGCTTCGATTCGCTCTGACCCGCTTCTTTACTCCGGCCAGCCGCTTCGGACTGCGCTGCCGCTATAGGCTGACCGCTCTTCGCGACCGGCCCATGCCGGCGTTCCAGAATATCGCTGCCGTATACAGCGCCGGCGGCAAAGTTCGGCTGGAATCCAAGCGTCGTCTCCTGCCCGGACAGATTGTACCAGCGCACGATCACGTCTTCGTGTTCCTCGGACAATTTGAGGGCGGACAGCGCCAGATGCTCGCCGCTCCAGCTCAGGATCCGGTATTCGGCCGGCAGCGGACCGCCTTGACGTGCCAGCGCCCGGTGGAACCACGGCACCTGGTATTGGTAAGCCTGCGCGAACGCGCCGGATTCGATCACGTTGCCGGAATGCGGATAGACGGCGTATTCCAGCGTATGTTTGCCGATACATTGGGCTTCCGGCGTCTCGAACACGCCCCAGTCGCCGAGTTCGGACACGCTGCGCAGCAGCGTTACGGCGATCGTTCCGGTGCCGTCTTGCAGCGCTTCGTATTCGTTCAGCCCTTTGTTGGCGACGGTCAAGCCATGCGTACCGTCCGACAGGCTCACGAACGCCTGCTGATGCTGGGCGTTGCTCGGGTTGATCCATTCCGGGGCGGGCACGATGTCCCGCTCCGCCGCTTCGAAGATCGAGTCGGCCAGAACGGCCTGTGTCCGCAGGCCGGTCGGCAGCAGGACCCGCAGCCGATGATCGCGCGCCTGGTTGTCGAGCGACACGGACACCTGCACGCCGCGGCCCGAACGTTCCAGCGAGACCCGCGTCGTCAGCGTCAGCATCGTCGTTTTCGAAGAACGTCCGGCTTGGCGTTCGAGGAACGGGACGAGCCTGCGCTTCTCGTCTTCGAACAGCGCCTCCGCCCCGATCGGAATTTCCCATTCGTGTACAATCTCGTACGTCACGCGATAGGCTTCGTCTTCGACAAGCGCAATGCTCGCCTGCAGGCCTTCGGTCGTCAAAATGCGGTCGCCTTCCGGCTGACGGAATACATATTCATTGCCGATATCTCCGCAGTTCTCGTACACGCCAAGCTTCTCGAACGAGCGGCCCGTGATTTTGTCGGTCAGGGTGTAAGAGCCGTTCTCCGCGAAGCGGACGGCGAGAAATTGATTTTCCATCCCCTGCGGCGTCGAGACGACTTCGTCCGAATCGGATTCGGCGGATCCCCCGGCTGCATACGGCTGCCCCGCGTCAAATCGGCGATCGTTTCCCGCTTCGACGGCTCCGGCCGCCTCGCCGTAAGCCGCGCCCGTGCCTGTCTCCGGCACCCAGGCATAAAGCTTGTAGCCCAGCGCCGGCACGTCGGCCGCTTCGAACGTCAATCGGAAGGTCCGCGCCATATAAGGCACGCGGAAACCGTCGCCTGGCAGGTCGTAGCCGAACTGCGCGCCGAGATCTTCGATCCGCGCCGCCACGAAGCGCCCTTGCGGATCGACGACCCGCCCCGGGCCGAGCGGGAGGGCATCCAGCTGCTCCGCGATGCCGTGCGGAGACGGCCCTTCCCGGAAGTCGACGCGGGCCGCCTGGACTTCGACGGTCACGACGCCGCTGCGCGTCCAGCCCGTCGTATTGAACAAGGCGACCGGCCGCGCGTTCTCCGGCCACGCTTCGATCGCATCGGTTCCGATCGAAGCGCCGATCGCGCTCAAGCTCTCGTCGATCAGCGCTTCGGCCATATGCCGGCTCTTGTCGAAGCGGGTCACCATCTCGCGGTGGACTTCGTCGACGCTGCAGCCGCAGATGCTGTCGTGCGGATGGTTCTGCATCAGCGTCTTCCACGCGTAAGCCAGCGGCTCGTGCGGATAATCCTGCCCGGCGGCCAGCTTCGCCATGACGGCGAGCGGTTCGGCTCCTTTTTCCAACAGCGTCTGCCCGGTCTGGTTCAACTGCTTCAGATAGACGCGGGCCGAAGCGGTGTTGACGAGCGTTCCCCACCCGTCGGTGCGGGTGCTGCGCAGTTCGCCGTGCACGGTCACCCAATCGCCCCGCTCATGCTTGGCCAGCGATTCCAGATACCGGTCGAACGTCGAATGTACGAAGTCGATATCCGGATACAGCGCCGAAGCGGTCTCGATCGCGTCGCCGAGATCGGTCTGGACCGGCTGGTGATCGCATCCGTTCATGAACAGAAGCTCCGGCGTCGAAGCGTATTTTTCCGCGTCCGCCAGCTTCCGCTGCCAATAGGTCCGCGCTTCTTCTTCGCCGACGGGTACCTCGTTGCCGTTGCTGTACCAGTTCGCGAACAGGACGCCGACGACGCTCGAACCGTCCGGCGACTCCCAGTTCATCTCCGAATAAGGCGACTCGTATTCCCCCGGCGCGTCGCTCACCTGATTGTCGAAGCCGGTCGGTTTGACGCCGCGCCCGAACACGGCCGCTTCGATATCGGCCTGCTTCAGCAGCTGCGGCGCCTGGCCCATATTGCCGAACGAATCCGGGAAATAGCCGAGCTTCGACACCGGACCCCAGCGGGCCGCTTCGCGGTGGCCGATCAGCAGGTTGCGCACGTTGGCTTCCGAACTGGTCAGGAACTCGTCCTGCAGCACGTACCACGGTCCGATAATAATCTTTTCCTCGCGGATCAGCTTGGCCAACCGTTCTCTTTGATCCGGGTAAATCTGCAGATAATCGTCGATGATAATCGTTTGTCCGTCGAGATGGAAATATCGATAACGCCCGTCCTGCTCCAGTGTATCCAGCAGTTGGTTCATCAAGGTCGTCAAGCGCAGATGATGCGATTCGTACGGCAAATACCATTCCCGGTCCCAATGGGTGTGGGAGATGATATGGGCGGTTTTTCGAGTCATGGACAACGTCCTCCTTAGGTCTCGCTTCTATGGGCTGCCTTGCTGCGTCTCGGGCTTGTTCGGTTCGTTTTGCTGTAGGTTTTGCAGGCTTCCCTTTACGCTAGACATGTTGTCATACTCGCGTCGGGAGCGCAATATGTGGAATTTTCGCTGCCGCTTCCGGCTCATATTCGACACATTCCGCCCTGCGGCCGATCTGACATCGCGGTTCTTTTTCAGGCAAAAAAGCCCTTCGCTGCGCGGTTTGTCGGCTTTTCGGAAATGACAATGCGCAATACACATATTTACGGTGCTCCCCGGGCTTCGTTAAGCTTGGTCTTGTAAGCGTTATCCATCAAGTCTGAAGCAGACGCAAACGCCCATCTGCCGGCCGCCTCCATCGGCGGTCCGAACCGCATTCGGCATACACGCCATAGAAGGGGGAAATCCATGAAGGCATCCAAATCGCCCGGCGCCGAGCTTCCGCTTCTGAAGAAACCTTCGAGACGCGCACAAGTCCTCGGCAACTGGGAGCTGTATCTGTTCATGCTGCCGGCCGTCCTGTACTTCCTTATTTTTCATTACGCACCGATGTACGGCATCCAGATTGCTTTTAAAAATTTCGTGCCTTCCCGCGGAATCACCGGAAGCGAATGGGTCGGTTTCGACCATTTCGAACGCTTCTTCAATTCCTACTATTTCTGGGATTTGATCTGGAACACCTTCAGTATCAGCTTCTATGAACTGGCTATCGGATTCCCGCTGCCGATCCTCCTGGCACTGGCATTCAACGAAGTCCGCAACGGTAAGTTCAAAAAAACGGTCCAGACCGTCACCTATGCGCCTCACTTCATCTCTGTCGTTGTCATGGCGGGCATGATTATCACGTTCCTCTCGCCGAGCAACGGCATGATCGTGATGCTGATCGAAGCGCTGGGCTTCAATGCTCCGCAGTTCCTGACCGATCCCGCCTGGTTTAAGACCATGTACGTGCTCTCCGGCGTCTGGCAGAGTACCGGTTGGGGCACCATCATCTATCTGGCCGCATTGTCGGGAGTCGATCCGCAGCAGCACGAAGCGGCGATCGTCGACGGAGCGAGCCGATTCAAGCGGGTGCTGCATATCAATCTGCCTAGCATCCTGCCTACGATTACGATTATGCTCATCCTCAACATGGGCAATATCCTGACCGTCGGCTATGAAAAGATCCTGCTGCTGCAAAACTCGCTCAACCTGGAGTCGTCCGACGTGATCTCGACCTACGTCTACAGAGCCGGACTCGTCGACGCGCAGTACAGCTTCTCGACCGCCGTCGGATTGTTCAACTCGGTCATCAACGTCATTTTGCTGGTGACGGTCAATTGGATCGCCCGCCGTACGAGCGAGAACAGTTTATGGTAGTCCGTTAAGCGTACCCTGAAAGGAGAGACCCCATGATCACAGCGATCCAAGAGTCCAAAGGCGACAAGGTATTCCTGATCTGTACCTATATCTACCTGTCCGTCGCGCTTCTCATTGTGCTGTATCCGCTCATCTACATTCTCAGCGCTTCGATCAGCAGTCCGCAGGCGGTCAACTCCGGGCAGATGTGGCTGTTCCCCAAAGACGTCACCTGGGCCGGCTACGAGCTGGTGTTCAACAATCCGAAGATCTGGAACGGCTACCTGAACACGATCATCTATACGCTCGTCGGCACGCTGCTCAATCTGGCTGTCACCCTGCCCGCGGCCTATGCGCTGAGCCGGTCCGACTTTTTCGGCCGGGGTTGGTTTATGGCTTTTATCCTGCTGACGATGTTTTTCAGCGGGGGTCTTGTTCCCACTTATCTCGTCGTCAAAAATCTCGGCCTGATCGACACAATGGGCGCGCTCATTCTGCCGGCTGCCGCTTCGGTTTGGAATATCGTGGTCGCCCGTACTTTTTTCCAATCCGCGATTCCCAAAGAACTGCAGGAAGCCGCACATATCGACGGCTGTACGAACCTCAAGCTGTTCTGGCGTATCGTGCTGCCGCTCTCGGCTCCGATCATCGCGGTCATGGCCCTGTTCTACGGGGTCGGGCACTGGAACAGCTACTTCCCTTCGCTGATCTACCTGAACAGCGAAGACAAATATCCGCTCCAGATGGTGCTGCGCCAAATTCTCGTGCTGCAGGAAATGTCCGCGGAAACGACGGGGGCGGCGATCAGCGGAGACATCGCGCAGGCCATGAACTCCAAAGCCGAGACCGCCTCGCTGATCAAGTACGGCGTAATCGTCGTCTCGACGCTTCCGATCATCGCCGTCTACCCGTTCCTGCAGCGTTATTTCGTACAGGGGGTGATGGTGGGTTCGGTCAAGGGTTAAGCTGCAATTATCCATTTTAAAAAAGAGGGGGATTTACCATGAACATCCGAAGCAAAGCCTGGAAGCTGCTGATGGTTGGAGGGCTGGGCGCCTCGCTGCTGGCAGGCTGCGGAGGCTCGGACGAAGCGGCCAACAGCGCGGAAAAAGTGACGGTCAGCAAGGAAGGTTTCCCGATTGTCGAGACCCCGATCAAACTCACCATGATGGCGCCGGACGTCGGGATTCAGAATTGGGAAGACATGGTCGTCCTGCAGGAGATGGCAAAAAAGTCGAATGTCTCTTTTGAATACAAGAATGCGCCCAAAGAAAGCTTCGATACGAAAAAGAACCTGGTTTTCGCCAGCGAAGATTACCCGGACGTGTTCTACGCCGCCGGCCTGACTCCTTCGGAGCAGCTCAAATACGGCGAGCAGGGCGTGCTGATTCCGCTCGAAGGCCTGATCGACGAATACGCGCCGAACTTCAAAGCGCTGCTCGACGAGTACCCGGATGTACGCAAATCGATTACGGCGCCGGACGGCCATATCTACTCGCTGCCGGTTGTCGAGTTCAGCCAGCACTGGTATCGCAACCCGATGTGGTACAACGGCGAATTCCTCGAAGCCCTCGGGATCGACAAGCTGCCGGAAACGACGGAAGAACTCTACGATTACCTCAAACGGGTCAAGGAAGAAGATCCGAACGGCAACGGCAAAGCGGACGAGATTCCGATTTCTTCCGTTACGACTTCGGCCGCGAATGTACGGGATATCCGGACCTGGCTGCTGGGCGCTTTCGGCATCTATGAAGAAGAGATCTATGTAGACGACAGCGACGTGGTGCATTACACGCCGGTCGAAGAAGGCTACAAGCAGTATCTCGAGTATATGAACCGTTTGTGGACGGACGGCCTGCTCGATCCGGAAAGCTTCTCGCAGACCGGCGAACAGAAAAAAGCCAAAGGCCAAAACAACCAGCTGGGCCTCTTCTCCGACTGGCATGCCTACATGACCAAAGGCGGCGAGCCGTCCGACAAAGATCCGATGTTCCTGCCGGTTCGCAGCGAATACGTCGACAAAGCGGCCATCGCCAAGAACCGCGGCATCACGACAGGCGCTTTTGCCATCACCAAAACGAATCCGTATCCGGAAGCTTCGATGCGCTGGGTCGATTACCTGTATTCCTACGAGGGTGCGCTGCTGTTCAACAAAGGACCGGAAGGCACACTCTGGGAGTATGAGAACGAGGCGGACCGCACCAAGAAAGCCCTGCCCGTTCCGGGCGGCGGAGATTCGGAAGAATACCGTTCCACGCTCACACCGAACTACGGCATCCCGGCTCCGACCGTCTCGATGGACGACATCACCAAAGGCCTCAAGAACGACTTCGATCTCTGGGTAGAAAAAGAAACCAAGACCAAACTGCTCGACAACGGAGCGCGTGCGCCGTTCCCGGCCCTGTTCCTGACCGTCGAAGAACAGTCCGAGATCAACAGCCTGAACTCCGACCTCAGCACCTACGTCAAGCAGATGGAAGCGAAGTTTATTACGGGCGCCGAGCCGATCAGCGGCTGGGACGCTTATGTCGAGACGCTGAACAAGATGGGCGCGAATCGCGTCAAAGAAATCAATCAAGCCGCCTACGATCGCTGGAAAGCCAGCTGATCCGCAGTCGAGCATTCAATCGGCTTGCGAAAAAAATTCTTAGTCGTCACCTCGGGCGTTCATGCCTTGTACGGTACGCCTTTCCTGCCTTGAACCGAACGTGCTCAAGCCGGCCGCGTGTCAGCGCGGCCGGCTTGAATTTTTAGCCTATTTTTGAATCAGGAGGTCTCTCTTCCCATGAAAATCACCCGACATCCCGACAATCCGATCGTCGTGCCCGGCCTGTACGAATGGCGCAAAGCGACCGTCTTCAATCCCGCCGTCATCGCCGACAACGGCAAATTCTACATGATCGAACGTACCGCCGGATCGCTGACGCCGTGCAAAAACTACCTGGGGCTGCTCGAAAGCGAAGACGGCGTGCATTTTACCCACGTCAAGGACGAACCGATCTTGACGCCCGATCAGCTCGGCTTCCCGTACGGCAGCGTGCAGGACCCGCGCGTCGTCAAGATCGACGGCACGTTCTACATGAACTATGCCCTGCGCCCCTGCGCGATGAGCTATTACCCGACCGGCACCGGCATCCCGGAGCGTTCGATCCCGACTTATCCCGACGGCTGGGGCGAACAGCCCGGCCACTGGTTGACCCGCTCTTCGATCGCCAAGTCGGATAACCTGACCGATTGGGAATTCGTCGCCGACACGACGCCGCTCGAGATCAACGACCGCGACAACATCCTGTTCCCCGAAAAAATCGACGGGCGCTTCGTGCTGCTGCGCCGTCCCGAAGAATACGTCGGCGAAGCCTACGGCACGGAGAAAGCGGCGATGTGGATCACCTACTCCGACGACCTTATCCATTGGGACGAGCCGAAGCTGCTGGCCAAAGCGGAGAATCCTTCCTGGGAATCCCGCAAAATCGGCGGTTCTACGCCCCCGATCCGTACCGACGCCGGCTGGCTCGTGCTGTATCACGGCGTGGACGACGACATAGTCTACCGCGTAGGCGCGCTGCTGCTCGATCTGGACAATCCGGAGATCGTGCTTGCCCGTACTTGGGAGCCTATTATGGAACCGGAAACGTATTACGAAAAATTCGGCTACCAGATTCCCAACGTCGTGTTCCCGACCGGCAATATCGTCAAAGACGGCCTGCTGTACATCTACTACGGGGTCACGGACACGGCGATCGCGCTGGCGACGGTGCCCGTGGACGAATTGGTAGGGCATCTGCTGGAGCAGGCCGAGCGGACTTAAGCCCTTTTCGACGCTTTCTGTTTGCGGTACTGCCCGGGGGTGTAACCCATTTCTTTTTTGAAACGCCGGATGAAGTTGGGGGCGTCCAGATAGCCGACCTGCTCGATGATTTCTTTTAACGGAGCGCTGGTCGTCTCGAGCTGCCGGATCACTTCTTCGACGCGGCGTCGCCACATGTACTGCGAGAAATTCAACCCGGTCTTTTCCTTGAAGCTGCGGCTCAAATAAGACGTGGATACCGAATACTTCAGCGCGAGATGTTCCAGGCTCAGCGTATAATCGGAGAATCGGTCGTCCACGTCTTTTACGATGTCATCGATCAGCGTGTCGCGCGTCTCTTCCGTATTGCGCTCAACCTGCGCGCAGATCTCGGAAGCGAGCGACAGCAGGCGGCTCTCCAGTTCTTCCAACGTTTCAAAAGAAGCTAGGACCGAAATATCCGCAAACACTTCCCTCATGCCAAGTTCCGACGCCGTTCGAAGCAGCGAGTTCAGCACGTCGAAGCAGATGCAGCGCAGCAGCGGCGCGGACAGCGGTTCTTTTTTGAGCGTATCCATAATATCTGACAAGATGCGTACCGCTACAAGCGCGCTGCCCTGCTTGAGGCTCTGATCCAGCTTGAGAATCAGTTTGCGCGAGATCCAGAAGCTGCCCTCCTCCGCCTGCTCCGGCCCGGCCAGCTGTTCGAAATACGTGACCTGCCCGCGTCCGTTCATTTTGCGGTGTTCCAGCGCCGTCGCCGCTTCCACGAAAGACTGGTTCAGCGAGTCCAGATCGGCGTAAGCCGACCCGACCCCGATATGCGGCACGGACTGCAGCCCGTCGACCGCAAGCAGCCGAACCGCTTCGATCGTACGCGCGACTCTCTCCTGCAGCGGTTCGTCCCCTTCCTGCTCTTCCAGGGCAATCACCAGCGCAAGCTGGTCGACGGCGGAAAATTCCACCCCGAACACGCGCGCCCCGGTACCCTCTACCACGAAATGACTGAGCGCATCCCGCACCGCATACCGTTCTTCCGAAATGTGACGTCCCTCCGAAGGCTCGTTCCAGGACAGGATCGCCGTGAGATATCGCCCTTGACCGCCCGCAAAGCCGAGTCCGAGCCCGTCGATCGTCCGCATCATTTCCTTATCTTCCGGACGGCCGTGCTTGAGCAGAAGCAGCAGGCACTGGTTGCGCACGAACGGCTGCTGCATATCGATTCTCGCATTGTACTCGCGGATCGTCTGCCGGATCGAATCCCATTCGTTCGACGCTTTGGCTGCCGCTCCGCTCTGGATCCCGACGAACTCCATCAGATCCTTGACCGGATGGTACTGCCGCCGGGCCAGCATCATCGCCGCCAGGCTGCCCGTGACCACGACAAGGGCGAAGACGATCGCGATCAGCGTCTGCACATGCGCCACCCGTCCAAAAAACTGGTGGCTTGGCATCGCCATGACATACGTCCAGCCGTTTTCCTCCGATTTGACGGATACGACCGACTGCTTCTCCCCTGCCAACGTCATGCTGTGAATGCCCGGCTCCAGCTCGGCAAGCGTATTCCATTCCGCGCCCGGCGTCTCCGTCCCGCGGCTGTTGGTCGTCAGCACTTCACCTTTTTCGTTAAAAATATAGTTGCTGCCGTTCACATCGTTCAAAATGGAGTCCATCACGCCGGTCAATTTGGATTCTTTCATTAAATACACAACCGCTCCGTACGGATACGGATCATTGGTCTTGATCGGTACGATATACGTCAGCATTGGCTCCTGCCGCGAATATCGATTGACCATCTCCGCGGCCCGGATAAGCGGCTGGTCGATTTCATTCAGATTGCGGCGCACCTGCTCCGAGGTCCAGTTTTCAAAACGATATTCTTTGTTGAACACCACATCCAAGTCAGCCAATCCGCGATAAGAATAAATCAATGAATCGTTGTGCATATACAGCAGCAGGTCTTCGACAATGCTGTTGTTCGCTTTATAGTTGGCCAATGTTTGAATCGCTTCCTGGACGTAAAGGGGATGATCCAGCATATAAGGAGTTAGATGTTCATCGTAGGAGATCCGGCTGGCCAAAGCATGCAGCTCGTTCATCCGATCGTCGATCGTCAGCTTGACCTGGTTCAACTGATTGATTTTCGACTGTTCGATCTCGGAGCGCAGATTTTTGACAGCGCTATCATATACAAAGACGGTAAGAGCCGTCAGCGGAATCAGAAAGGCCAGGATATAAGAAATCGCATACCGGAACAGGAGCTTGGACTTCACGGCATTCCATCGTTCCCGAAAAACGAACCGGGATCCGTATAAAGCCTGCATTCGACGTTTCATGGTTTGCTTTCGCTCCCTTGCCGTTTATTATGATCTTTTTTAAACATTATAACGTTATATCTTTATTCTTACTAGAGGGATATGCTCTTAAGCCTTCGTTTCACTGTACTTAATCATTGAGTTTAAAACACAAAAAAGCCTTTACCGCAATTGCGGTAAAGGCTTTTCTTTTCGGCTTGGCAGCTTCCTACTCTCCCGGGACCCTGCGGTCCAAGTACCATCGGCGCTAGAGGGCTTAAC
>NZ_JABJVN010000014.1 GCF_013618475.1 Saccharibacillus deserti | reverse complement strand
AAACTCTCCATTAAGGTGGCGACCGAAGTCGCCGTTTAAAAGAAAGCACCATGTGCTCGTTAAAACGTGGCGATTCTTGATTGCTCAAGAACCTTTATTCTCACGACGATCTTCATCGTCGCGACTCACTTACTGTTCAGTTTTCAAGGAACAAACTCGTTGTTTTTGTTTCCGCCGTTTGTGTTTCTCTCGCAGCAGCAACTCTTATATATTAGCATGTTCGTTTTCGTTTTGCAAGTCTTTTTTTGAAATCTTTTTGTCAGCTTCTTGCGAAGCGTCTTGTCCGATTCCGGTTGGGACTCGCTCACTTGTTCGAACCGCACGGTCACTCTCTCAAGGCCGTTCCTAGAATATATCATGCTGGGCTTAAGAAGGCAAGCACTTTTTTCAAAAAGAAAAAACCGTTGTGCTTGCCTTCTGTCCGATAAGAAATCACACTTTCTTGCTCTCCGGTCTTGGCCAAGCCGTATAGCTGAAACTGATAAGAAAATCGATGCCCAATATGATAGCCCAACGTATGATCCACAGCTGCAGCGCTTCGGATTTTTCCGCATCGTTGATCAGCAGGATCATTCCTACCAACAAGGCGCACCCTACTACCCAGGCAAGAAGATGCCGATACCAGCCTTGTCTCTCCCTCGCGGCATGGGCAGGACCTCTTTTGGGTTTGGCTTCCGGCTTGGGGCCGTTCGCAAAGCGATAAGCAAACCGTTCATCCGCCCATTGGATCATTCGGTGTCCGAAAGCCACGGTTCCTCCGAGGTAAACGGCTGCCAATCCATGCACGAACCCCGCTTCGGCTCCCTGCCGAATATCGATAATCGTTGCGGCAAGCAGAATAAGATCCACAATGGGTGCCAGCAGAAGCAGCAGAGCGCCCGCCTTCTTTTGCTTAAATAGGTAACGGGTAATTAATCCGCCCAGAACAAACACCCAGAATCCGATCTCGCATCCGATAATCAACCATCCAATCATTGTCTTCCCTCCTTTTTCAACCTGTCGATTCCTTCAAATTCATTATAACACAAGTGTATTAAAAAGTGAATCCTTGACGTTTGCTTGTGTTATAATTGGAACATGCCAAAAATCGTCGATCATGAACAACAAAAAATCAAAGTCGCTGAAGCGGCATGGAGAGTCATTCGCCGATCGGGTATCGAAAATGCTTCGGTGCGAAACATTGCCCAGGAAGCGGGCGTGTCGCCGGGATCGATGCGCCATTACTTCTCCACGCAGGCCGAACTCTTTTCCTTTTCCATGAATCTGGTGTCCGAAAGGGTAGCCAAAAGAATCTCGGCGTACTCTTTCGATCGGCCTGTGCCGGAAGTAGCCCGGGACGTCCTGCGCGAGCTGGTTCCTTTCCATGAAGAGAGCCGTTCCGAAATGGAGGTCTGGCTTGCTTTTGTATCGAAGACAATGTCCGAGCCTTTGCTTCGGGATCATGCCGATCGGGTCTATGAGGAGATGCGGCGTACCATGACGGTGATCATGCAGGCGCTCGTCGATTACGAATTCGCCCCGCGGCACCTAAACGTCGAAGAAGAAGCCTTGAAGCTGCTGTCATTCGTCGACGGGGTTGCACTGCACGGATTATTGTACCCCGAGCGGATGCCTCCTCCTTTAATGGAGAAGATGTTGGATCAGTATCTCGATTCTTTATGCAAGAAAAGCGATTAAATCCGTAAAGGAGGCAAAAAAAAGGAGAAAGCGCCTGGGCGCTTTCTCCTTTTTGGTATAGACCTTGATGCCGAATCTGTCGACTACAGGTTCCGCATGTGCGGGAACAGAAGGACGTCGCGAATCGACGGAGCATCGGTCAGCAGCATGATCAGACGATCGATGCCGATTCCGAGGCCGCCGGTAGGCGGCATGCCGTACTCCAGCGCGCGGATGAAATCTTCATCCATCTCATGCGCTTCGTCGTTCCCGTGTTCCTTCTCGACCAGCTGCGCTTCGAAACGCTGACGCTGATCGATCGGATCGTTCAGTTCGCTAAATGCGTTTGCGTGCTCGCGCGCCACGACGAACAGTTCGAAACGGTCGGTAAAGCGCGGATCTTCGTCGTTCTTTTTCGCCAGCGGCGAAATTTCGAGCGGGTGTCCCGTAACGAAGGTTGGCTGAATCAGTGTTTCTTCGACGAACTGCTCGAAGAACGCATTGAGGATATGGCCGAACTTCATGTGCTTTTCAACCGGCACCTTGTGTTCTTTGGCCAGCGCATGCGCTTCTTCGTCCGTCATATGCACGCCGAAGTCTACACCGGTTACTTCCTTGACCGCATCGACCATCGATACCCGGCGCCACTGCGGCTTGAGGTCGATCTCCTGGCCCTGGTACTGGATCGTTGTCGTACCGAGCACTTCCTGGGCGATATGCGCGATCATATTTTCTACCAGGCTCATGATATCTTTGTAGTCGGCGTAAGCTTCGTACAGCTCGATCATCGTGAATTCCGGATTGTGACGGGTCGACGTGCCTTCGTTGCGGTAGACGCGTCCGATTTCGTACACTTTTTCCAGACCGCCCACGATCAGACGCTTCAGGTGCAGCTCGATCGCGATCCGCATGTACAGTTCCATGTCAAGCGCGTTATGGTGCGTAATAAACGGACGTGCGGCCGCGCCGCCTGCGATGGAATGCAGGGTTGGCGTCTCCACTTCGAGATAGCCGAGCGAATCCAGATAACGGCGCATCGACTGGATAATCCGCGAACGCAAAATAAACGTCTGCTGCACTTCCGGGTTGACGATCATATCGACGTAACGCTGACGGTAGCGCAGTTCCACGTCTTTGAGTCCGTGGTATTTATCCGGCAGCGGCTGCAGCGACTTGGTCAGAACGGTCAGTTCCGATACTTTGACCGTCGTCTCGCCCGTCTTCGTCTTGAATACCGTTCCGCGGATGCCGACGATATCGCCGAGATCGAGGATCGAGAACGCGCCGTACTGCTCTTCGGGCACGCTGTCTTTACGTACATATAATTGAATACGGCCGGTCAGGTCCTGGATATGGGCGAAACTGGCTTTGCCCATTGCACGCTTGGCCATGATACGGCCGGCCAGACGCACTTCGATCGCTTTTTCTTCCAGCTCGTCTTTGTCTAAGGTATCGTATTTGGCTATGATGCCAGCCGCCGTCTCGTCGCGTTCGAACTTGGCGCCGAACGGATCGATGCCGAGCTCTTTCAGTTCCCCCAGTTTCTCGCGGCGTACCTTAAGCAGTTCGCTCAATTCGACTTCCTGGTTTTCCTGGTTTGTGTTTTCTTCAGACACTTGTGTTTCAGCTCCTGTCCTTAGCGGCGGCCCGCATTGAGAAGACTCTGCCGACCTCGCTTATCGTCAACCTATATTATCGTTCCAAATCGTCTCGTTCGTCAACCGCGAAAGCCGTACGGCAGACAGCCAAATCCAAGCTCGGCGCAAAAGGGTACAAAAAAGGCTCCCGCGTACGCTTGGACAAATGCCAAAACGGTCACAGGGAGCCCTGGATGCCGAATCCGCGCAAAGGCTTCTCCGGAATCGGATTATTTTTTGATGTCGATAATCTCGTATTGAAATACGCCCGCAGGAACGCTGACGTCGACGGTCGCTCCTTTGCTGTTGCCAAGCAGAGCCATACCCACCGGACTTTCATTGGAAATGCGGTTCTCGAGCGGATTGGATTCCGCGGAACCGACAATCGTATATTCCATCTCGTCTCCGAATTCCAGATCTTTGACCAGCACGGTCGATCCTACCGTTACGACATCCGTTCCGATATCGTCGCTGTTGATGATTCGGGCGTTGCGCAGCATTTTTTCCAGTGTGATCACGCGTCCTTCGATGAAAGCCTGTTCGTTCTTGGCATCTTCATACTCGGAGTTTTCACTGATATCCCCGTAGCCGATCGCAACTTTGATCCGTTCCGCAACCTCGCGGCGCTTTACGGATTTCAGGTTTTCCAACTCTTCTTCCAGCTTCTTCAGCCCGTCCTGGGTGAGAATGACCTCTTTATCGCTCATCTGTACCGATTCTCCTGTCATGTGAATAGTAGATTTTCGCACTCTCACATCCGGTTAATTACGAAATCCCTGTAAAGACGGCGACGGCAAAATAGAAACGATCACGCCCGTAAAGCAATAGACGTGTTCCGCTTCTCGCTTAAGAAATATAGTGACGGGCAGCCAGGGCCAAAGCCGTTATATCTCCAGGAACGTCGGTGCCTGCTACGTCGACCGCGCAATCAAACCCGGTCGGTCAACGTGCGGAATACCGTTCGCGTCTATCAAGTGCCGTATCCAGGCAAAGCGTGCATATTCCGCATTTTGGAATTTATGTTGCTGAGGCGAATTTTATACTGACAAATTATATGGGAACAACTACGAAAAGTCAATGCGCTTCCTTGCCCAATTGTAAACGTTTTATTTCGACGGAAAAGAAGCGAAGATCCTGTCCCTTTTCATCGAATCTACGCTCATTTTGACTAAAAATGTTCCACGGGGATCAATCAGGCCTGGGCGGCAGCAAGCTGAGGCAGATTGGCCAAGTATCCTTCAAGGATTCCTACCATCTGATCGCGGGTCGTACCTTCCATAATCGTGTCCTTGATACTCGCGGAACCTTTCAATCCTTTGAGGTACCACGACAGATGCTTGCGCATTTCCCGTACGGCGACGCTCTCGCCCTTGAGCGCGATTAGACGGTCCATATGGAGAACGGCAATACGCACTTTGTCTTCCGGCGGCGGATCGGTCAGCAGCTCGCCCGTCTCCAGGTAATGAATGGTGCTGTACAGCATCCACGGATTGCCAAGCGCGCCCCGGCCGATCATGACCCCGTCGCAGCCCGTCGTATCCAGCATGCGTTTGGCGTCTTCCGGCGTCAGGACGTCCCCGTTGCCGATAACCGGTATGCCAACCGACTCTTTGGCCAGCTTGATCCAGCTCCAGTCCGCGCTGCCGGTATAGAGCTGCTCGCGCGTGCGGCCGTGAACGCTGATGGCGCTGGCACCGGCCGCTTCGGCCGCTTTGGCGTTCTGCTCGATAAAAATATGCTCGCTGTCCCAGCCGATACGCATTTTGACCGTAACCGGCTTCTGCACGGCGGCGGTGACGGCGGTGACCATCTCGTAAATTTTCTCGGGATTGAGCAGCCAGCGGGCGCCGGCATCGCATTTGGTTACTTTGGGAACCGGGCAGCCCATATTGATATCGATGATATCGGCATTCGTCTCCTGGTCGACAACCTTGGCCGCTTCAACGAGAGACGCGCGATCGCCGCCGAAAATTTGCAGGCTGAGCGGTTTTTCGCGTTCGTCGACAAACAGCATTTCGCGGGTCCGTTTGTTGCCGTTGAGAATCGCTTTGTCGCTGACCATCTCCGCGCAGACGAGTCCCGTGCCGAATTCTTTGGCGATCAGGCGGAAAGCGGGGTTGCAAACGCCGGCCATCGGGGCCAGCACGACACGGTTTTTCAGTTCGATATCGCCTATCTTCAGCATTGCGAATCACCTCATGGATAACAAAAATAGAAAACGTCAATCGGAAAAAGGTAAAAGACACCGGAAGCGGCAGGCAGAACGGCAAATTCGAGGACAAGCATCCTTATGCCGGAAACGTCAAAGGCCGATAAACGGCTTCGCCCGCCGCTCTGCCGCAGGAAGGCGGCAAAACGGCGGGAAGCGGGTCAGGGAAACAGCGGTCCGCCGAAATGGACGATACCCGATGCTGCGCCCAGTTCGATCAACGAACGGTCGATCAGTGTGCGCAGACCCGAAGGTTCGTCCTCCGGCACGATATCGTCCAGCGGAACCAATACGAAGAAGCGTTCATGCATCCGCGGATGCGGCAGCGTAAGGTCGGTACTTTCGACGGCCAGGCCATTCATCCAGAGCAGATCCAGATCGGCGGTACGCGGTCCAAAGCGGATATCGCGTACGCGGCCCAGCCGGTCTTCAACGGTCTGCATGACTTCCAGCAGCCGGTGGGGAGACATCGAAGTCCCCAGAGCGGCGGCCATATTCAGAAAAGCCGGCTGGTCGGCATAACCGACCGGGTCGGTCTCGTAGACATCGGAGACGCGCAGCACATCGATCTCCGGGTGTTCGCTCAACATCCGAAGCGCTTCGCTCAGCGTTTCTTCGCGGCGGCCAAGATTGGCCCCCAAAGCAATATAAGCCTCCGATTGCTCAGAGGTAGGATTTTGGATAGGATCGTTCTTCATCGCGTGTCTCTCTTTCGGCTCCGGCGAATCTCCACGGTTACGCCTTCAAAATGAATATCGAACGGAGGATGCGGTTTGGTTACCTTTACGGTCGCCGCTTCCACCCTAGTATACGTACGAAGCACCTCGGATGCAATACGTTCCGCGAGCGCTTCGATCAATTTGACGGACTCTCCTTCAACCACGCCTTTGACCGTCTCGTGTACTTCGGCATAATTGACGGCTTGTTCCAGATCATCGGTCAATCCGGCGGCGGACAAGTCCATTTCCAGTTCCAGCCCGACATAAAAGCGCTGCCCGAGCCGGCGTTCTTCCTCGAACACGCCGTGGCGTCCGTAATATTCCATGCGGGAGATAATCATTTTGTCCATGAGAAGTTCCGCCTTCCGTAAAAAAGATACACGCTGCGGAACCGGAAGGCTCGAAAATGCGCGCTTCCGGTTCCGCAGCGTGTTCAGCGTCATTAAGTTCTGGCTTCGTAAGAGCGTCCCGACTCCGCATACAGCATGGCATCGCACATGGCGACCGTCCGTTTGATCGAAGCCACATCGTGCACGCGAACAATCTGGCAGCCTTCCGCAATACCGAACGCAACCGTGGCCGCCGTCCCTTCGATGACATCGGTTACCGGAAGGTCGAGTACTTCGCGAATGAACCTTTTTCGGGAAGTGCCCAGAAGAACCGGAAAACCCAGTTCAACCAATCGTCCGAGCTGGGTCATGATGCGCAGATTTTCTTCGCCGTTCTTGGCGAAGCCGATGCCGGGGTCAAGAATGATATTCTCGTCCAGCACTCCAGCCGCGCGGGCGATTTGAACGCTTTCCATCAAGTCCGCGGCTACATCGGCAAACAGATCCGTGTAGTTGGGCTCCGGGCGATTATGCGTCAGGATGATCGGACAGCCCGATTCCGCGGCGACCTGGGCCATTCGCGTATCGGCTTTGGCTCCCCATACATCGTTGATGATATGTACGCCGGCGGCCAGCGACTGCCGGGCAACTTCGGCTTTGTAAGTATCCACCGAGAGCGGAACACGGGGCAGCTCCCGGCGCAGCGCTTCGATCACGGGAAGAATACGCGAAAGCTCTTCATCCAGAGAAACCGGATCGGCTCCGGGGCGCGTCGATTCTCCTCCGATATCGATCAGGTCCGCTCCGGCCAGCACCATCTCGCGGGCATGGCGTACGGCGGCTTGTACATCGACATAACTTCCCCCATCGGAGAAAGAATCAGGCGTTGTATTCAAAATCCCCATAATTCGGGTAGCGCGGCCCAGGTCCAGACGAGCGTCGTTCCAGGCATAGTGCCGGATATGAAGGATAGGCTTCATGTTCAGTTCTCCGTTTCTTTCGTGTAATGTCGATAAGCCTTCATAAGCCGTTCCGTCAGCGGGCCCGGAAGTCCACGGCCCACCCTCTTCTCTGTCCCGTCCGGCAGCCTAAGGCTGCGCACCGGAACGATGCCCTGCACGGATCCCGTCAAAAAGATTTCTTCGGCCCGGTCCAACTGGTCGATTCCGTAAAAGCCTTCTTCTGCGCACATGCCGAGCTTCTCTGTCAACTCCAGTACGAAGGCACGCGTGATACCGGGCAGAATCCCGGTATCGATAGACGGCGTACAGAGCTTTCCTTCCGCGGCAAAAAACAGATTGGAAACAATGCCTTCTGCGGCGTGACCTTCCCGGGTGAGCATCAACCCTTCGGCCCCTTGGGCGCCGGGAATCTCCGCCAGTTCGCGGCGGCCGAGCAGACTGTTCATATAATGGAGCGATTTCAACCGTTCCGCCCCTTCGGGCGTGTTGCGGCGTGTACGCAGCACCTGCAGCACCCGTCCCTCCGTATACCATTCGGCCGGCGGTTCCGGCAGCGCTTTGACGTAAATGATCCGGTTCGGCCGTTCATAGAACCGTGACGTCGGCAGTCCGATTCCGTCTTCGCCGGCAATCAGCGTCAAGCGAACATAAGCGTCCGCAAGACGATTCGCCGCCAACAAGGAAGCGATCTCTTCCCGCAGCCTCAACGGCTTGATTTCCCATCGTATGCCCAGTTCCGTGCAGCCGCGGCGCATTCTCTCCAGATGGCGTTCAAGCAGAAACGGTTCGCCGCCATAGGTACGGAAAGTCTCGAACACTCCCATCCCGTACATCAAACCGTGATCCAACACGGATACCGAAGCGTTTGCCGCTTCGACGACAGCGCCATTCAAGCCCACGTAGCCGCTCACGGATTCACTCCGACTTGAAGGGTCCGGCCGAGAAAACGGGCCAGCATCCGATGTCCATGCTCGGTCACGATGGACTCCGGATGAAACTGTACGCCTTCAACCGGATACTCCCGGTGCCGCAGTCCCATAATCTCTCCTTCGGCTGTCCATGCGGTGACTTCCAGGCAGTCGGGCAGGCTGCTTCGCTCGACGATAAGCGAATGATAGCGCGCTGCCGTCAGAGGGGAAGGCAGCCCTTCGAACACGGAGGCTCCGTGATGCAGCACCGGCGAAGTCTTGCCGTGCATCAAACGTTCCGCCCGGATAACCCGTCCGCCGAAAGCCTGACCGATCGCCTGATGGCCCAGACAGACTCCCAATATCGGAATCTCCCGCTTGAATTGTCGAATGACTTCAAGCGTAATGCCCGCTTCATCCGGTGTACACGGTCCCGGAGACAGCAGAATATGATCCGGTGCCAGTGTCCGGATGCCTGCGGGATCGATCTCGTCATTGCGGCGAACCACAACCTTCTCGCCGAGTTCCCCCAGATACTGTACCAGGTTATAGGTAAACGAATCGTAGTTGTCGATGACCAGGATCAATGGGATTCCCCTCTCCCCGCTCCGGCGGCCGCACGTTCGGCACACCATACGGCGCGGCCTACGGATCTAGCTTTGTTATGACATTCCCGATATTCCCGGTACGGGTCGGAATCGATCACGATTCCCGCTCCGGCCTGCATATGGCCTGTCCCGCCCTGAACGACGAGAGTCCGAATAATAATATTTAATTCCATATTCCCGCCATAGTCAATCCAGCCCATGGAGCCGGTATACGGCCCGCGGCGGACCGGTTCCAGTTCTTCGACGATCTGCATGGTGCGCACTTTGGGTGCGCCGGTAATCGTACCGCCGGGAAAAACGCCGGCAATCACATCGTAAGGCGTTCTGCCCGGGGCCAAATCCGCTTCGACCTGCGAGACCAGATGCATGACATGCGCATACCGCTCGATGGTCATCAGTTCCGGCACATGTACGGACCCGTAAGCGGCGACCCGGCCCAGATCGTTTCGCTGCAGATCGACGAGCATGATATGCTCGGCCCGCTCTTTGTCGCTTCCGGCCAGTTCCTCGGCCATACGCCGATCTTCTTCTTCGGTAGCGCCGCGCCGGCGTGTTCCGGCGATCGGCCTAGCCGCAAGCCGGCCGTCTTCCAGCCGAACCAGAAGCTCGGGCGAGCCCGATACCAGCTGGAAATCCGGGAAGCGCAGAAAGCCCATATACGGGGAAGGGTTCACAAGCCGCATCCACTCATAGACCTGTTCGGGAGAAGCCTCAATTTTCCGCTGTTTGCGCAGCGAAAGATTGACCTGGAACACGTCTCCGCTGCGAATATATTCCTGAATACGCAGTACCGCGTCCTCGAAAGCCTCCTGGCCAAACCCTGTATCGAATCCGTCCACGTCGCTTCGCCCATCCATATGCCGCTCCGCTTCCGCAGCAATCGCGCTTCGCTGCTCCGGACTCCAAGGAAGCCGTTCGTTTTCGAAGATACGCCAGCGTGCCAGCATTTGTTCCGCATCCCGGGCAGCCTGTCCATAGGCGGTTTCGAGATCATACGCCGCCTCTTCGGCTGTGCGTACAGCCTCCCCGCTCCCGGCGACCTCTTCGGCCGGAACGGACACCGAGACGCAGACCGTCTGCTCTTCGTGATCCACGGTCCACAGCTGCCGCAGTCTCATAAATGCGTAATCCGGCAGTCCTTCCTGCGCCAGGTCGTCGTCCGCCAAGACCGGCAGACGTTCCAGAGAACGCGCTACGTCGTAAGCCAGAAACCCGACCGCGCCTCCGCAGAACTTCGGTGCCCGGGACACCTGCGGAGCACGATGCGGAGCCATCCAGTCCCGGATGACTTCAAGCGGATCGCCCCCGACTCTTCGTGCTGCGCCGTCGGACTCCCCTCGCGGTTCTCCGCCGGACTTTTTCTCCGGTCGATATTCGGTTACGGAAGCTTCCGATCCCCGTCCCCGAAGAACCGATTCCGCTTCGAGTCCAAGAAACGTATACCGCCCTTCTTTTCCGCTTTCCAATACAAAAGCATACGGCGAAGCTTCGCTCCAGGCTTTCAGCCATGATTCCGGCCGCTTCTCCAGCTTGGCGCGCAGCAGATAGGGAAAACGGGTATACCCTTGCTCTGCCCATTCTGCCCACTGCGCAAGGGTTGTCATGATCTCTCTCAAACGCTCTGCCCTCCCCCGAATTGCATCCCACGATCGAATTCGATTTTTGTCCATTATACGACGAAGGCACAAGGCTCCGATAGCCGCAAAACAAAACAACCTATGTTTTATCGTTATTCGAACCTCACCGTGCAGCCGGTCTATCCGGAGCGCAGCAAAATGAAGGGTCTTACGCAGAAAGTCCCCGACCGGTGCGAATGCACGGACAGGGACTTTTCATTCACAAAAACCAAACCTTCGGCGAAATCCGCAGTTTGGGTTTACGCTTCGAAATTGTACAGCGGCGTGCTGAGGTAACGTTCGCCGTTGCTCGGTACGATCACCACGACTCTTTTGCCTGCGCCCAGTTCTTTGGCCACTTTGAGTGCGGCGAAGATTGCGGCGCCCGAAGAAATACCGGACAAAATGCCTTCTTCTTTGGCAACCTTTCGAGCCGTCTCGAACGCCTCGTCATTTTCCACGTGAAGAATCTCGTCGTAGATCTTCTGGTTGAGAATATCCGGCACGAAGTTGGCTCCGATCCCCTGAATCTTGTGCGGACCCGGCTTGCCGCCGGCAAGAATCGGAGAAGCCGCAGGCTCGACCGCATAAATCTTCACTTCGGGGAAGTTCGTCTTCAGCACTTCTCCGGCTCCCGAGATCGTACCGCCCGTTCCGATTCCGGCGATAAAGGCATCCAGCGTTCCGCCGATCGACTGAATCGCTTCCACAATCTCCGGTCCTGTCGTCTCGCGGTGAATTTTCACGTTCGCTTCATTCTTGAACTGCTCGGCCATAAAGTAATCCGGGTTGGTCTGCAGCAGCTCTTCGGCTTTGCGTACGGCGCCGTTCATGCCTTCCGCTCCCGGTGTCAGTACCAGTTCAGCCCCATAAGCGCGCAGCAGGTTGCGGCGTTCCAAGCTCATCGTTTCCGGCATGACGATAACGGACTTGTATCCTTTTGCCGCCGCTACCATGGCCAATCCGATTCCGGTATTGCCGCTTGTCGCTTCAATGATCGTACCGCCCGGTTTCAGGCGTCCGTCGGCTTCGGCCGCTTCGACCATACTGATGGCGATCCGGTCCTTGACGCTTGCGCCCGGGTTCTGGTATTCCAGTTTCACATAAATTTCCGCGCTGCCTTCCGGTACGATGCGATTCAGGCGGACAAGCGGCGTATCTCCGATCAGATCCGTAATACTGTTAACGACTTTGGCCATGGTAAATCCTCCTTCGGAAGTGGGTAAACTGATAAACGATTTGTAGAGAAAAGGCTTCGCCGTCTCATGCCGGAGCTGCGACGTCGCCCGCTTAATCCGAGTGAAAAAGTAGGCTTTTAACTTCCTTTATCTTAGCAAATAGCCGTACAAGCTGTCAACGAACACTGCGCATGTCGATTTAACGGCTTTGGACAGCTGCCGACCGGAATCGTCAGACTGACGTTTCGCCTTTGGATCAAGGGGTAATTTGTGATAAGTGCAATCCAAATCAACGATCCGTACACAAGGAGGATGACAACATGAAACGGAAAAACACACTGCTTGGTGTCGCTGTCGGTCTGGGAGCCGCTTACCTGCTCCGCAATAAGGATTCCAGAAGCAAATTGATGAACCAGCTCCAATCGATGGGCCGCAAAGAAGACAAAATCAGCAGCAGCACGGTCATCTGACGGAGAAACGGGTTTCTCCCTACATCATCCTAACCGATCCGAACGAAAACCCATCAAAAAGCCGCTTCCCTCAGGGGAAGCGGCTTTTTTTGAGCCTTTTTGCGGCTTTTGGGCTCTGCGGACAGATCTGCCTATCTTCCAAAATTAACGCTTGGTTTGTTCCAAGATCTGCTGCAGGTCTTCTTTCTCGAACTGATAAGCCTCGTTGCAGAAATGGCAGACCACTTCGGCTACTCCCTGCTCTTCGATAATGGCTCGGATCTCTTCCGAACCCAGGCTGATCAGTGTACGTTCAACGCGCTCCCGCGTGCATTCGCAGTGGAAATCGATATTCAGCGACTCCTGGATCTGCACATCCGGCAGTACCCATTTGATGACTTCTTCCGGCGACAGGCCCTGATCGATCAACGCGGATACCGGCGGAAGCGACGAGATCGCACCTTCGATCGCATCGATTTCTTCGTCGGACAGACCCGGCAGCAGCTGCACGATCAGTCCGCCCGCACTAAGCACATGGCCTTCAGGCGCAACCAACACTCCGATTCCGACCGCGGAAGGCGTCTGTTCGGAAGCTGCAAAATAATACGTAAAGTCTTCGCCCAGCTCGCCCGATACGATCGGTACGCTGCCCCGGTAAGGTTCTTTGAGCCCGAGATCTTTGATGACATAGAGGAAACCTTCGGTTCCGACAGCGCCGGCCACATCAAGTTTGCCCATGGCATTGCTCGGCAGGTGGACGTGCGGATGATCGACATAGCCCCGCACTTCGCCTCTGGCATTGGCATCGGCCACGATCTGACCGAGCGGACCGTTTCCTTTTACCTGAATCGTCAGCTTTTCTTCGCCTTTCAACATGGCGCCCATCATGGCAGCCGTCGTCAGTGTGCGTCCCAATGCCGCCGTTGCCGTAGGGAACGTATCGTGGCGCCGGCGCAGCTCCTCCACCAGGTTGGTGCTGCGTACCGCAAAAGCCCGTACTTTGCCTCCCAGTGCGGTTCCCCGAACCAGATAATCGCGTTTTTCCGAAGGTTCGGAACCGTCGTTATTCATGGGATTCAAATTTTCCATTCGTCGTCTCCTCCGTTTCGGCTGCTCCAACGCAGCCTGTATGTGATGTAATTGTTAAGACTTTGCCAAAACGTTGCGTTCATAGATCAGTCTCAGTCCTTCAAGCGTCAGCATCGGATTTACTTCCCGAACGGCCTCCGTCTCGGCACAAATCAGCGGAGCCAATCCTCCGGTTGCCACAATCTTGGGTTCCGCATCCATTTCCTGCCGGATCCGTTTGATAATGCCGTCGACCTGTCCCGCATACCCGTAAATGATTCCGGACTGCATCGCATGTACGGTATTTCTTCCGATCACTTTTTTGGGTTTTTCCAGCTCGATTCTCGGAAGTTTCGAAGCCTGCTGGTAGAGCGCCTCGGTCGAGATGCCGATACCGGGCACAATCGCGCCGCCCAAGTAATTGCCCTGCGCGTCGATGCAGTCGAAGGTAGTTGCCGTGCCGAAATCGACGACCACCACAGGACCGCCGTACAGTTCGACAGCGGCCACGGCGTTGACGATACGGTCCGCCCCGATCTCCCGCGGATTTTCGTAGCGCAGATTCAGTCCGGTTTTGATACCGGGCCCCACAACCAACGGCGTTCTTTTGAGATAAATCCGGCACATCTGCTCGATCACTCCGACGATGGGCGGAACGACGGAGGAAATCATCACGCCTTCGATCTTGTCCGCATCCACTCCGGACAGCTGGAACAGATTATAAATCATTACCCCGTATTCATCGCTTGTCGCCTGCCTGCTGGTACTGATCCGGAAATGGTGCAGCAGTTCGCGGCCTTCATACATACCGAGCCCGATATTGGTATTGCCGATATCCACTACAAGAATCACGCGGTTCTTATCCTCCTTTGGGGTCGCACAAATCCGGCTGCCTACATACGAAAAGACCGGAAAACGAGGATTCGTTTTCCGGTCTCGCTTGTATCGAACTTAGCTTGAGAAGAGGGGGTCCCGGATCAGGACTCGGTTGTTCCGCCGCCGGAATCGCCGCGTTTGTTCATCGGATCATTTGGAATATCGCCGGTTTTGCCCAGACCCACAGGATCGGACTCGTCCAGACGAACATTCGTATCTCCAATGCTGTCAAACGTCGGTTCTGCCTTAGGTTCGGAGACTTCCGTACGAACTGCAGTTTCTCCATCTCCTTCGAGTGTGCCGGTCTCGATCAGATTGCGGATCTGATCCAGTTCCAGTGTCTCGACTTCGAGCAGCGTATTTGCGATCAAGTGGACTTCTTTGGCATGATCGGTCAGCACTTGACGCGCTCTTTCGTACGACTCGTTGATGAAGCGCTGCATTTCCTGATCGATCTCATGCGCTACGGCGTCGCTGTAATTCGGCTCGTGTCCCAGGTCGCGGCCCAGGAAGACTTGTCCCTGTCCCGTGCCGAACTGCATCGGACCGAGCTTCTCGCTCATGCCGTATTCCATAATCATGCTGCGCACGATACCGGTCGCCTGCTGGAAGTCGCTGTATGCGCCCGTACCGATCTCGCCGATAAACAGTTCCTCGGATACGCGTCCGCCCAGAAGGCCGGTTACGCGGTCGAGCAGTTCCTGCTTGGTGACGAGCATGCGGTCTTCCTTCGGCATCATGATCACGTATCCGCCCGCGCGACCGCGCGGAATGATCGTAACCTTATGCACCGTATCGGCGTGTTCGAGGAAGTAACCCACGATGGTGTGGCCCGCTTCGTGGTAAGCCACGATGCGTTTCTCTCGATCGCTGATCACACGGCTCTTCTTCTCGGTACCGACGATGACGCGGTCGATCGCTTCGTCGATTTCTTTCATCGAGATATCTTTGCGGTCGCGGCGAGCCGCGATCAGAGCCGCTTCGTTCAGCAGGTTCTGAAGATCCGCACCCGAGAAGCCCGTCGTGCGCTTCGCGATCTTGTCGAGCTGCACGTCTTTGGTGAGCGGCTTGTTGCGTGCATGAACGTGCAGTACCGCTTCGCGTCCTTTGACGTCCGGACGATCGACCATGATCTGACGGTCGAAACGACCCGGACGCAGCAGGGCAGGGTCAAGGATGTCCGCACGGTTTGTAGCCGCGATAATGATGATGCCTTCGTTTTCGCCGAAACCGTCCATCTCGACAAGCAGCTGGTTGAGGGTCTGCTCGCGTTCGTCGTGTCCGCCGCCGAGGCCTGCGCCCCGCTGACGTCCGACTGCGTCGATTTCGTCGATGAAGATGATACAAGGTGCATTTTTCTTGGCGTTTTCGAACAAATCGCGAACCCGAGATGCGCCGACGCCGACGAACATTTCGACGAAGTCGGAACCGGAGATACTGAAGAATGCAACGCCTGCTTCACCGGCTACCGCGCGGGCAAGCAGGGTTTTACCGGTACCCGGAGGGCCTACAAGCAGAACGCCCTTCGGAATTCTTGCGCCAAGCGCGGAGAATTTGCGCGAATCCTTGAGGAACTCGACGACTTCGACCAGTTCCTGTTTCTCTTCGTCCGCGCCCGCAACGTCGTTGAACGTCACTTTCTTCTTTTCTTCATTGTAAAGTTTGGCCCGGCTTTTGCCGAAGTTCATCACTTTACCGCCGCCCCCTTGGGCTTGGTTGAAGAGGAAGAAGAAGAGTACGAACATCAGAATGAGCGGAATGAACGAAGTGAGGAGCGTAACCCAGATGCTTTGACCCCGCATCGGCTTCCACGATACCTCTACGTCATTTGCTTCCATTTCCGCCGTAAGATCGTTAACCACCGTTTCGGTGGAGGGAATATACGTCGAGAACGTTTTTGGCGCGCCCTCTTTCAACGGCGCCTTGTACGTGCCGGTCACCAAATAAGCGTAGTTTTCGAATTGGAACGTGGCATTTTCCACGTTGTCCTTCTGAACCTGCTCGACCAGTTCGTCGTATCTTGGAGCTTGGGCCGTATCCCGACCGCCGTTCAAAAATTGAATAATGCCTACCACGACAAGAAAAAGGATTAAATAAAATCCAGAATTCCGGATGAACCGATTCATCCCCAACCTCCTCTCAAGACACTGTAGTTATTTTAACATAGTCGGTTCACACATCACAAATTCAGACGCGGAGCGGACTTCAAAGCAAAAATCCTACGGCTTCCGGTCCATGGATCGGATCAAAGGCCTGCCGGTCGTCCGGCCCGCCCTTCGAACGCGATCCGCGGCTTATTTCGTGTAAACCTCGGGTTTGAGAACGCCGATATAAGGCAGGTTGCGGTAGTGTTCCGCGTAGTCCAGGCCGTATCCGACAACGAAAGCGTCCGGCAGAACGAAGCCTGTGTAATCGGCCTCCATATTCACCGAGCGGCCCGACGGCTTGTCGAACAGCGTAACGACTTTGACGCTTTTGGCATTGCGGTTCTTCAACAGTTCGATCAGATGGCTGAGTGTCAGTCCGCTGTCGATGATGTCTTCCACGATCAGCACGTCGCGTCCTTCGACCGTCGTATCCAGATCCTTGATGATTTTGACGACGCCGGACGATTTGGTTGCCGCCCCATAGCTTGATACGGCCATAAAGTCCAGTTCGATCGGCACGGTGATCCGTTTGACCAGATCCGCCATGAAGATGAACGCGCCTTTCAGCACGCAGATAACGAGCGGATTGCGGTCTGCGTACTCGCCGCTGAGCTGCTCGCCCAGTTCCTTGATTTTGGTCTGAAGCTCTTCTTCGCTGATAAGCACTTCCTGAATGTCATTTTGCAACGTGCGTGACCCTCCCACAATTGTGATCTGATTGAAACTCGATCTTCTTTCTATCTTATAAACCAAAACCGTCAACAAAGAGCCCGATCTATCCGAATATATAGAATCTTCTCGCTCCGCTGGTCGATCCAGGCATGCTTGGAGCGCCGCAAGCCCGCCAGCCAGACAATGCGGCCCTGCGCGTCGCACACGACCGGAATCAAACTGCGGCCGGACGGAGCGATCTTTTCGTCGATCAGCAGATCTTTGACTTTTTTCGTGCCGGCATCACCCGGAAGCTCGATCCGGTCTCCCGGAAGACGCGAGCGCACGGTCAACGGGTACTCCAGACGATCCGCATCAAAAACGGCTTCTTCCCGGCCCAGGTTCTTCAGCACCCCGGCAGCGGGAACTTCCCGTTCTTCCCTGAAAATCATGTCGAGATCGCCCAGCCGCAGGGTACGGATAGCCGGCCCCCTGTCGAAAGTCTCGGTTTCAAGGACGGCAAGCTCCGGTCGGCCGAGACGGAAAAAAGCACGATCGTATTCGCGCGTACAAGTCCGGCCGTATCCGAGGTCCAGTGTCCAGGTCGAGTCGTCGGGAGAAAGCAGGCGCCGGCGGACAAGATCCACCTTTGCAAAATCGGTTTCCATTCCCGGTTCCGACAGGTAATTTAATATTAATTTAACGAGCCTGCGTTGTAAAGCGAAGGGCAGCAGGGAAAAGGCCTTTGTATCCAGTTCCGTCCGCTCTTTTTCTCTCCGGCAGACCCGTTCGAACGCGGAAGCGGTCTGTTCGTTCAAATAATCGTCCTCGAGGCCCATCGTATCGGCCAGCCGGTTCAATGCCGAAGACAGCTGTGCATTGTAGCTTTCCAGATGCGGAAAAGTCTCCAGCCGCAGCCGGTTGCGCGTATAATCCGTGTGGGCATTGCTGCTGTCCGTCGCATATTCGATCCCGTTCCGCCGGCAAAAACCGACCAGCTCTTCCTTGTCGAAACGCAGCAGCGGCCGGATCAGGCGAACGCCTTCCCACTCGCGCACGCGGCGCATCCCGGCCAGGCCTCCGGCTCCGCTGCCGCGCAGCAGATGCAGCATCACCGTCTCTGCCTGATCGCCGGCATGATGGGCGAGCGCAATCGCGGATGCCCCGTACCGGCGAGCCGTTTCCCGCAGAAAGCGATATCGAAGTTCGCGCGCCGCCGCCTGGGTACCGAGCCCGGCTTCCTTCTTATACCTGCGGACATCGGGCTCGCCCAGTTCAAAAGGAATGCCGAGCCGCCCGGCTGCCTGCCGCACCAGGTCGGCTTCCGCCGCCGATTCTTCCGGCCGGAGGCCGTGATTCACGTGGGCGCAGACCAAGCCAATCCCATGCGCGGCCGACAAGCCGTGCAGCAGGTGAAGAAGCGCGAGCGAATCGGGGCCTCCCGAAACGGCTGCCACGATCCGGTCCCCGCTGCTCCACATGCCGTATTGGCCGGCTTCTTCCTCGATGCCCCTGTTCAAGGCGTTCTCCTCTTTCACCGTCCGGACCTCCATTTATATCGCTGCGCACCGTATCGGGCCCTGAAAAGCCCGGTTACAGCGACAGCGCCGTATACATTACAATACCGAGCAGCAGCAGCGAACCGCAGAACGCAAGTGTGAGCAGCTTGGAAGAGCTTCGGCGGCCTTTGGCGGGATACAGCCGGTACAGGGCTTTCCAATGGGCCGATGCTTCGCGCGAACTGCCGAATCCGCCGCGCAGCGCCCGGTCAAACCAGGGTTCAAACGGCCGCAGGGGCGGGATTCTTTCCGCCAGCTGGACCAGGTCTTCCGCGCTGCGGGTCTGCGGCAGCAGGGCCGCATCCAGACGGCGCAGTCCGCGTTCGTCGAATACATGCAGGCACAGGACGGCGAACGCAAACAGATCGTATCCCGGATCGGCTTTGTGGCTGCCCGCATTCCAGTATTTCCGATCGTACCAGCCGCTGTACTGCTTCACGTTTTCTCCGATCGGACTGGCTCCGCCGTAATCGACGAGTTCGACCTCCCCGCTTTCTTCGACCAGCACATGACAAGGTTTGAGATCCCCGAAGATAAAGCCGGCCTGATGCAGTTCCGACAGCCGATCCAGCAGCCCCAGCCCGGCCGCACCAATCTGGCGGTACCCGTACTTGCGTATATAAGCATCGATCGCAACTCCGCGGACGAATTTCATCACATAAAAAGGAATGAATCGCCCTTCGGTCTCGAACCGGTCGGCATCAAGCAGAAAGGAGCGGCGGCTGCCGTTCTCAAACTCCCTTTTCTTCAGCTCGGCCAGCACTTCGACCTCGGTCTTCAACTCCGGCCTCTCCGGGCCGGCTTTCAGTGCGGCCTGCTGCCCACCGGCTGTTCGAACCAGGTAAACGTTGCCGTTGGCCCCGCGTCCGATCAGCGATTGTATCGTATATTGTCCGCCGTGGGACGCGCCGGTTACGACCGTCCCCGGTGTAAATCCCGGCAAATCTGGTGCAGCCACTTGGCATCCCATCCTTTCCGGTACGAGCCCGCCGAATTACGGTTCTACCCGACCTTAGGCATTCACAGCCTGTACCCCTATACACTCTCCGTACTATTATCGGACAGCGCGCCTTGTTCGTTGAACGCCGGGAGAAACAAAGCAAAAAACCGCGAGCGGCTGTGCCATTCGCGGTGTTCGCAGTTATAAACTTCCAATAGATCGGCTTAACCCGAGCGGGTTGTATCACCCGGCTTCGAATTTAGGATCTTTTGGCTCCACGGCCTCCACGCTTGGATTCCGTGTTTTTTTTGATGGAGGAGATTCTTTCTTCGCTGTCCTTAAGGAAACGGGTCAATTTATCATCAAACGAAGGCTTACCGAATGCGGGCTTGCCGAATGCAGGTTTACCGCCGCCAGGAGGCCTCGAAGGTCTTCCGCCGCCGCTTCCGCCGCCACGGTTGAAGCCGCCGCCACCACCGCCACCGCCGCTGAAGCGTTCGCCGCCACCGCTTCCGCCGCTGCTTGGACCACGATCTTGTCTAGGCGGACGGGAAGAAGGAGCGGGTGCAGAACCGGCAGGTCTGTCCACGGTTTGCTTGATGGACAAGCCGATTTTGCCGTCTTTGTCGACATTGATGACTTTAACCGTCACCATATCGCCAATCTTCAGGTGATCGTTCACATCTTTTACGTAATTGTCGGCGATTTCCGAGATGTGAACAAGACCTGTGACACCTCCGGACAAATCCACGAATGCTCCAAAATGCGTGATGCCTGTCACTTTGCCCTCTAATTTGGTGCCTACTTCAATTGCCATAGAATGAAATGATCCTCCCTTAAAAATATACAGCCGAATCTGTCAAATTCCGGGCTGCGGTGATTTGATTATAACGGAAGCGGAATCGGCGGTCAACAAACAAAACCGCATAAAACCGCGGAAAAACTACTCTCCTCCGCCTTCTCCGGTAACCCGGATCGGGATCTCTTCCGGTTTGTACATATTGTATTCTTTGCGGGCGATTTGCGCGACGTACTCCGGATCCTGCAGCCGCTTAATCTCCGTTTTGATCTCATTCAGCGCCGTTTCGTTTTCCAACCGGGCCGTTTTGCGTTCTTCCAACTGCGAGGCTTTGTCCGCAATGACGGAAGACTGGTCAATCAGCGTGTAACTTGCCCAACCCAACAGAACCAGCATCAAGACGGCCCACAAGCGAAGACGCTTCTTGCCGCTCTGCTGCCGATTCGATGAAGTGCGTCGGACCTCGGTCCGGGTTTTTTTGGGCGTTCGTTCGGACTGTTGTCTGTTGGGATTGGATGCTGCGGAAGTCGCTCTCATGCTTATGGAACCCTCCTTCACCGGGCTGATGCCGGCTGTTATGTAAAATTACTGCAGCGGACCGATGTTCTTTTGAAAAAAAGGACTTCGGCACACAGCGCTACTTCTTTATCGGCAAGCAGGTTGGCAAGCTGGATAGAGCAAGGGAACTATTCTTGCCGGATTTGAATGCGGTCAATAGTCTGTACTGCCTAACTTCGTCACTTACCTTACACATTAACACAATAAAAGGCGCAATGACGCGAAAATCCGCAAAATTAGACGAAAAAGGCGTTCCCGCGTCAGCGGAAACGCCTTTTTCGGTTGTCAAACATCAATCAGAAGGGAAAGCCTTCTTCTCTGGGAATAGGCTCTTCTTTGACTACGGTATACATGCCTGCCGCTTCGTCTTTACGGGTCGTGTCGGCAATGCGTTCGACGCGAACGGTAACGAGCTTCTGGCCGAACTGCACGGTAATTTCATCGCCGACTTTCACCGAAGCGCTGGGCTTGGCCTCGCGGCCGTTGATCAGGACGCGTCCCTGTTCGGACACGTCTTTGGCTACGGTACGACGCTTAATGAGCCTGGACACTTTCAGGAATTTATCGACACGCATAATTACTTAACCGCGTCTTTGAGTTTGTTGCCCGCTTTGAATGCAGGAACACTGGATTCGGCGATCGTAATCGGTTCGCCGGTTTGCGGGTTGCGGCCCGTACGGCCTGCACGTTTGCGGGTTTCGAACGTGCCGAAACCGATCAATTGAACTTTGTCGCCGCCTGCGAGTGCTTCGGTTACGCCGTCCATAAAGCCGTTAAGTACCGCTTCGACTTCTTTTTTGCCTACGCCGCTTTTTTCCGCGATGCTGTTGATCAGTTCTGTTTTATTCATTGGTTTCATTCCTCCCGGGATTTTAAAGTCGCGTCCGAGCTTCTTCGCATCGGCCGCCGGACCGGGGTCCGGACAGACCGGGGCGGGAAACGTAACGCTCAAAATGATAAGCGGAGCGCGGGAATGAGCCGCACCGCCGCGGTTATCTGTGGGTCGGACCGCTCGCTTGAGTAGACCTCATCCTCATATTCTGGATAAAAAGGCTTATTCCTCTTTTCGCGGGCGGACGCTGTAAAAATATTGCCTCTTCGCCTTATTCCGACCGTTTCGCTTCGTTCCACAGCGCATCCATTTCTTCAAGCGTGCTGCTCTGCGGGGAACTGCCGCGCTCGCGCAGCTTGTCCTCGATATAGCGGAAACGGCGGCGGAACTTGTTGTTGACGAGAGAAAGCGCTTCTTCGGGATCGGCATCCAGAAAACGGGACGCGTTGACCGCGGAAAAGAGCAGATCGCCCAATTCAAGCTTAAGCGATTCCGGATCGGCCCCCTCGGCCAATCCGCTTCTGAGCTCGGCGAGCTCTTCTTCGATCTTGGACAATGCGCCTTCGATCGTTTCCCAGTCGAAACCGGCTTTTGCCGCTTTCTTCTGGAGCTTGTACGCCTTCATCAGCGCGGGAAGGTCTCTCGGAACACCGTCGAGCAGAGAAGCTTCCGGCGCGTCTTCGCCCCGCATTTGCTTCTCCTGCGCCTTCATGGCATCCCAGTTTTTCAACGCTTCCTCGGCGCTTCCGGCAGCTTTGTCGCCGAACACGTGCGGATGGCGGAAGATCAACTTCTCGTTTAACCCCCGAATCACGTCGTAAACGTTGAACGTGCCGATCTCCTCTTCCATGCGGGAATGCAGCAGGATCTGCAGCAGCAGATCGCCAAGCTCTTCCCGCATGTGGTCCGGATCGTCGTCGTCGATCGTCTCCAGCACTTCGTAGGTCTCTTCGATCAGATTCTTGCGAATCGAAGCATGGGTCTGCTCGATATCCCAGGGACAGCCGCCGGGGCTGCGAAGGATACCGACGATTTCGTGCAATCTTCCGAAGCTTGCGGCCCGAAGCGATTCGTCTTCGCTGCGCGGTATGTAGACAAGCGACAGGTTGCCGTACCCTTCCAGGCGATCCAGCTCGTAGAGAGGGACGCGAACGATTCGCTCTTCCCCTTCCACGCCAAGCGCATGTCCCACCACAACCGGATAATCGTCGGGATACACATCCATCAATCCGAGTTTAACCTCCGAAGCGGTCAGCGAATCGTAGACCTGGCCGATCAGCGTATGCAGGGAAGGGCGGATCAGTTCTACCGTCACGTTCGAAGAGTCCAGCAACTGGAATCCTTCGATCGGATCGAAACCGAGCCGGACAAAGGCTTGATCGAGAAAACTTTCTCCGCCGAGTACGGTCAGGGGGATTCCCGCCTGCTCCGCATATCCGCGCAGCAGCAGAACGGTCTTCTCGGCCACCATCGGGTGCCCGGGTACCGCGTAGACAATCTCCGCTTCTTCCGCCTGTTCGATCAACTTCCGGGCGATCGTCTCGTAGACGTCCCCGAACGATTCGTTCGACTCGTAGACCCCGTCGAACGAATCGAACACGATGCCTTCGGCCGCAATCCGGCTCATGACCGGATGCTCCTTCGTCCGCACATAAATCGAGCCTGCGCTCTGAAGAATCTTCCATATGCCCAATGTGAGTTGATTCGGATCGCCGGACCCCAGTCCGACGACCGTAATTCCTTTACCCATTGCCGCTTCCTCCCTTTCCGCTGCACCTCGCATTTTACCACTATAGCACGGGTTCCGGCGAATTGCGAATCCTAAATACGTACAGGCGTTCCCCATTCCGGCAAAAGGCTTTGTTCGCCAAAACGGTCCGGGACGCCTTGCGCAGACTCACTTTTCGCGGCGCAGCTTCCGCGCCAGGGCGGCGAGTTTCGCGCCGCCGGGCAGTGCGGACAGCTCCGCGTCCGATACCGCACGGGTATAGACGAGCGCGGCGGCAAAAGCGAGAAGGCCCGCGGAGACGCCGGCGGCGCTCGTCAGCAGCGCTCCCGTGCGGCCGCCGAGACCCGCGGCGGTCAGGAGGCCGTCCGTCAGCAGGCGGGCGGCATAAGCGGCCAGCGCCGTCAGCCCCGCCAGCAGCAGGGGCTGAAGGAGCGTCCGGCGGCCGTTGGCGCGCAGCCCGGTCAGACGGGCGAGCATCAGGACGCCGAGCAGCGCGGCGACCATGTAGGAGACGGCGCCGGCGAGAGCCGCGCCGGCGATGCCCATCTGCGGCACCAGCAGCAGATTGAGCACAAGCTTGAGCGCAGCCGAGACGAGCAGGAACAGCGCGGGGGCACGGACGGCGCCCATGCCCTGCAGCAGCGCGGCGGATACGATGCCAAGCGTGCCGCCCGCGGCGGACAGGGCGGTCCAGCGCAGCGCGTCCGTCCCTTGGGCATCGGCGTACAGCATGACGTTGACCGGCCCGGCCAGCACGGCAAGGCCTCCCGCAGCCGTCAGGCCGAGCAGCCATAACCAGCGCAGCGCGACCGAAGCCGACACCGCGATTCGGCCTTCTTCGCCCCGGGCTTTGGCTTCGGCGATTGCCGGCAGCAGCAGCGTCGACAGCGAAGTCGACAGCATGAAGACAAGCTGGACGATCGGAATGCCGCGGTTGTAGATGCCGAACTGCTCCATGGCGGCGAGGTCTCCCCAGCCTCCGTTTTGAAGCATGCGCGGCACGGTCAGCGTATCGACCAGTCCGAGCAGCGGCTGGGACAGGGAACCGATAAATACCGGTACGGCATAGATCATCAGCGTCTTGATCCAGCGGCCGACAGAGCCGCCTTCCGGATCGGCGGAAGGCTCGAGCCGATAGGCCGGATTGGCCGTCAGACCGCCGGAAGGCGGCACTTCGGCAATCCCTGTCGGCCTGCCCGCCTTCCGGTTTCGCCGATAACGCTGCCAGAACACCAGCATGACGACCAGACCGGCCAGGCCGCCCGCAAAGGAGCCCAGAGCGGCTCCTGCGGCGATCCGCTCGTCGGACGCTCCTGCGGCGCTGAGCGTCAGCAGCAGCGCAATCATCACGCCTACGCGGACAATCTGCTCCGACACCTGCGATACGGCAGTCGGCAGCGCCTGCTGCTGTCCCTGGAAGAAGCCGCGCAGCGCGGCCATGGGAGGAACGACAAGCAGCGCTATCGCTATGGCGCGCAGCGGAACCAACGTATGCTCGCTCCCGATCCAACCGGAGAGCAGCGGCGCCAGGCTCCACATCCCCAATGCCATCACAAACCCGGCGAAGCAGCCGGCGAGCAGACCCGCGCGCAGCACGTTTCGAACGCCGTTCTCGTCCGCGCCGGCCAGCCTCTCGGCCACGTGTTTGGAGATCGCCGCCGGCAGGGCGGCCGTCACGAAGACGGCCAGAAACGCATAAAACGAATAAACGGTCGTATAGATGCCGAATACGCCGTCGCCGCCGATATTTTGCAGCGGGATCTTCTGAAGCGTACCGATCAGTTTGGACAGGATCGCCGCGGCGCCAAGAATAAAGGCGCCTCTGAGCAGACCCGACGAGGTGGATGTCTTCACGCCGCGACCTCCTTTCTTGCCGGAAGCCGTTTGGCTTCCGGCCATTTTTCGGCTCAAAAAAATAGCGCGTGAACCGCGCTATTTTTGAGTTTGACTATGAACGTTAGAGACTGCCTGCAGGCGGATCGGATTACTTGCCGTCCGTCTTCGTGTCGGTACCCGTATCCGTCTTGGTGCCGGCATCGCCCGATTCGGTTTTCGGGGCATCTTCGGTCTTCGTTCCGTCGACGGCCGCGTCACCTTCGGTGCCTTCCGTTACCGCTCCGTCTGTTCCCGCGGCCGGAGTCTCGCCCGTACCTTCGGCTGCCGGCGCTTCTTCCTTGAACTCTTCCTTGCTCTTCGTAATGCCCGCAAGGTCGTTATCGAGGAAGTCCTGCATCTTGGTGGACGCGAGGGTGCTGCGAATTGTTTCTTTTACTTCGTCGGTCAAGGTTTCCGTTCTTTTTTCTACTTTGATGACATGGTAGCCGTATTCCGTTTTGACCGGATCGCCCACTACCCCGATTTTTTGTTCCAATGCGGCTTTTTTGAATGCTTCGACCCAGTCGTTGACCGCGGCATTTTCGTACAATCCGCCGTTCGAAGCCGAACCCGGATCTTCCGACAGTTCTTCGGCAACTTTGGCAAAGTCTTCGCCGCCGTCAACTCTGGCTTTGGCTTCTTTGGCCAGCTTCAGCGTCTCGGCATCCGTACGTTCCTTTTCTTCGGCGTCTTTGAAATTGATCAGGATATGACGGACGTTGGCCGTGATATAAGCCTCTTTGTTCGCATCGTATTCTTTTTGCACATCGGCGTCCTTCACTTGGTTGGACATATGCTGAACGGCCGTCATCACCTGGGTCATATAGGCGGTGAGGTCCGCTTCCGTAATACTTTGATCCTTGAGGAGCGTATCAAACTGCGCTTGATCGACCTGGGTCTTGAACTGGTCGACCTGCGCTTTGGCCATCTCCGTGCCTTTTTTCTTTTCTTCGTCGCTTGCTTTGCCTTCGAGATAGCTGTAAGCGATCTGCTGGTCCAGCATGTAGTTCTTGATTTCGCTCGAATCCATCATCGACGCATAGGTCGGCTGCAGGAATTTCATGACGTTCAGTTCGGTGTTAAACTGGTCTTCCGTTACCGTTCCCCCGTCGTAAGTAGCCAGGACTTTGCTGTCGTCGGCCGGCTTGGTATCCGTTGCCGCCGTATCGGCCGGTTTGGCCGTTTCGGTTCCGCTGTTGGTCTCCGCGGCCGGCTTGGCCTCGTTATCGGCTTTGTCGCCGCATGCGGCCAGTACGGAAAAAGACAATACCGCAACGGCTCCGAGCGACGCCAATTTTCCCCATTTTTTATGACTTAACTGCATCATGAAGTTCTCCCTTCGATTTGAACGCTTCTTGGAGGGCATCCAGAACCCGTTCCAGCGTCTCGAGACGCCCGGATTCCGGCAGGTTCCTGCCTTTGACGTGGAACGCAAGAGGTGTGCCCTGCTTAAATTGTACACTGCTTTCGAATCGATTTCCAATTTGCGCAAGTTTGGACGGCTCGGCGGCTTTCTCCTGTCCTTCGTAGAAAGTAACCGCAAGATCGTCTCCTTTTCTCGCGATGCTTTCGATACCGTACGCACGGCCGTAAATTTTGAAGCGGGCGACCTGCATCAGGCGTACGACGGCTTCCGGCAGTTCGCCGAACCGGTCGAGCAGTTCGTCTTCCAGTTCAAGCACGTCTTCGAATGTCGTTGCCGCCGCGACTTTTTTGTAAATTTCGATCTTCTGGATACTGTCGTAGATATAATCCGCCGGGAGATAAGCATCGATCGACAGGTCGATCATCGTGCTCCAGTGCTTGTCTTCCGCCGGCGCTTCGCCGAGCATCGAGATTTTGCGCTTCTGGATCTCTTCGGCCAGCATCTGCGAGTACAGGTCGAAACCGACCGACGCGATAAAGCCGGACTGTTCCGCGCCGAGCAGGTTGCCCGCGCCGCGGATCGACAGATCGCGCATGGCAATCTTGAAACCGGAACCAAGTTCGGTGAATTCCTTGATCGACTGCAGACGTTTCTCGGCGACTTCGGTCAGCACCTTGTCTTTTTGATAAGAGAAATAGGCATAGGCGATCCGGTTGGAACGGCCTACGCGCCCGCGCATCTGGTACAGCTGCGACAGCCCCATCTTGTCCGCGTCGTGCACAATCAGCGTGTTGACGTTCGGAATATCCACGCCCGTCTCGATGATGCTCGTGCTGACCAGAACGTCCGATTCGCCTTCGAGGAAGTCCAGGATCGTACGTTCCAACTCCTGCTCGCTCATCTGTCCGTGACCCACGCTGACGCGGGCGTCCGGCACGAGTTCGGAAATTTCCGCCGCTTTCTCATGGATGCCCTGCACACGGTTGTACAGGTAGTAGACCTGTCCGCCGCGTGCGAGCTCCCGCTCGATCGCTTCGCGAACGAGCGTCGGGCTGTATTCGACCACATACGTCTGCACCGGGAAACGGTTCTCCGGCGGCGTCTCGATGACCGACAGATCGCGGACGCCCAGCATGGACATATGGAGCGTACGCGGAATCGGGGTTGCCGTCAGCGTGAGCACGTCCACGTTGGTCTTGAGCCGCTTCAGCTTTTCTTTGTGCGTCACGCCGAACCGCTGTTCTTCGTCGACGATCAGCAGGCCGAGATCCTTGAATACGAGGTCCTGCGACAGAATGCGGTGCGTGCCGATAATGACGTCGATCGTTCCCTGCTTGACGCCCTTGATCGTCTCGTTCTGTTCTTTGCGCGAGCGGAAACGGCTGAGCACGCCGATGTTGAACGGATACCCTTCGAAGCGTTCCCGGAACGTCTCGTAATGCTGCTGGGCCAAAATGGTCGTCGGTACGAGAATCGCCACCTGCTTGCCTTCGATCGCCGCTTTGAACGCGGCGCGGATCGCGACTTCCGTTTTGCCGTAGCCCACGTCCCCGCACAGCAGCCGGTCCATCGGACGGGTCATTTCCATGTCGCCCTTGATCTCTTCGATCGCCCGCAGTTGGTCGCGCGTCTCCTCGTAAGGGAACGTGTTCTCGAAATCGTTCTGGTCCGGCGTGTCCTTGTCGAAACTGTAGCCGGCCGATGCCTGGCGTTCCGCATACAGTTTGATGAGATCGTCGGCAATGTCCTGCACGGACGAACGGACTTTGGTCTTGACTCTTGTCCATTCGTTGCCGCCAAGTTTGTAGACTTTCGGTTCTTTGTCTTCGGCGCCGACGTATTTCTGGATCAGGTCGATCTGTTCGATCGGTACCGACAGTTTGTCTCCGCCGGCATACATGATATGCATATAATCTTTGTGGATGCCGGCAACTTCAAGCGTGCCGATGCCGAGATATTTGCCGATACCGTGATTCTGGTGCACCACGTAATCGCCTACCTTCAGCTCGGTATAGCTTTTGATCCGCTCGGCATTGTCGATCTGCTTGGTACTGGTGCTTTTGCGTACTTTACGCTGCTTCTGCGCAAACAGTTCGCCTTCCGTGACGACAACGAGATGCGCGGAAGGCAGCTCGAAGCCGCCCTGCAGATGGCCGCGCATGATTTCCGGCGTTTCGATCTCGTAGTCTTCCAGCACCTGACGGATCCGCGCGGCGCGCTCGTCGTCGCCGGCCAGCATGATAACGCGCATATTGGACTTTTTCCAACGCCCCATCTCGGCCTTCAGCACGTTCATCTGTCCGTGGAAGTCCTGCATGGTCCGGCTGACCACATTGACGACCTGTCCGGGATGGGTACGCGGAATCTGGCGGACGAACAAGGAGAGGAACAGCGTCTGGAACGGCCGCTGATAGATCGAGCTGTCGCCTTCCAGCGCCAGCGGCAGATCCGGGAGGCTTTTCCCGCTTTGCAGCAGATGCAAGTTCCACTCGGCTTCGTCCCGTTCGAGCTGCGCGGCCGTATCGAGCAGACGCGAAGGCTCGTCCATCAGCAGCAGCGTGTTTTCCGGCATATAATCGTAAAGCGTCCGTCGTTCCGGATAGATCAGGGACACGTATTTGTACATTTCCGGGAAATGGATCTGCTGGCGCAGCAGGTCGATTTCCCGGCCGATTTCCTGCTGCAGAGCCGTCTTGGCTTTGCGGTCGGTCATACGCTCCAGCTGTTTCTCCAGCAGGGCGGCAGCCGCATCGGCTCCCTGCTTCATCCGTTCCCCGCTCGCCACAAGTTCGCGGCTCGGGAGAATACGGACGCGTTTGACCTTATCGATCGAACGCTGGTCTTCCGGATCGAATGTACGGATCGAATCGACTTCGTCGTCGAACAATTCGACCCGGTAAGCAAGCGTGGATGTCGTCGGGAAAAAGTCGACGATTCCGCCGCGGACGCTCATCTCTCCCCGGGTCTCCACGCGTTCCACACGCGAATAGCCAAGTTCGACCATTCGCATCAGGAAAGCTTCCAGATCGAGAGTCGAACCTTCTTCAATCGTCAGTTGGGCGGAGCGAATAGCGTCCGGATCCGGGACAAAACGCCGCAGACCGGAAAACGGTACGACAAGCACTCCTTTGAATCCGTCCGCACAGCGAGTCAGCACTTCAATACGCTGGGCGATGGTCTCCGGACTTGAGATCGCGGATTCCGCCGCAACCAATTCGTTGGCCGGATAGAACAGTACGCTGCCTTCGGGAAGCGCTTCCTGAAGATCATCCGCGATTTTTTGAGCCGAGAAAATATTGTGCGTGACGATCAGCAGCGGTCGTTCCAGCTCCTGATGCAGACCCGCCATCATCAGCTGGCGAGCCGAACCCGACAAGCCCGCGACCAGCTGTTCCTTCATCCCTGCCGAAACGGCATCTTTGATCGAGACGAAGTCGTGATCCCGGGCAACTTCTTTGATAAGCGCGTTTAACAAGGGGGGCACCTCTCTTATGCTTATGGAGTAAAAAGATACGGCACGAAGGCTTTGCGATGCGGCTGGGCGCACGACGCCAAAGCCTTTCTTTATCCGTTGAACCGGGCCATCGTTTGTTCGAACGTATGGTCCAGACTGTGTTCGAGCGCCTCGCATGTCTTTTCGATCATTTCGTCCAGCAAAGGCTGCTCCGCTTTTGAAAAAGGGGCCAGCACATAATCGACAATGGCCATGCCGTTTTGCGGGCGGGAAATGCCCATACGCACACGATCGAAAGTCTGCGTGCCGGTATGCTGAATAATCGACTTGATGCCGTTATGGCCGCCGGCGCTGCCCTGGTAGCGCAGCCGGACGCGGCCGACTTCGGTGTCGAGGTCGTCATAGACGACAATCAAATCTTTGAGTTCGACTTTATAATAGTCCATATAGGCGCGAACCGATTCGCCCGACAGATTCATGAAGGTCATCGGTTTGATCAATACGATTTTCTCGCGGCCGACCGTGCCTTCTCCGATCAGCGCTTTGCATTTGCTCTGATTGATGGAAATGCCGTGTTTCTGCGCCAGACGGTCCAAAGCCATGAACCCGACGTTATGACGCGTTTTTTCATAATTTTTCCCGGGATTCCCCAGACCTACGATCCATTTCATCCGCTACGACTCCTCGCCTGCAATCGTTATGGTTCTGATGCGTATTTTTGTTACAATATACGGATAAAGCATAGTAGAGACAAAAGCACGGAACGCTGCAGCCTGGCTGCAGTGCGCCGTGCCAGTCCCTTCAACAAAGGAGCTGTAAAGCGGCATGTACAAATTCGGAGCCTTGCTCAAAGACAACCGTCACTTTCACGATCATATGAACGCCGGCGTACCTGTCGAAGTCTATCACCACGACGTCCCTGTGGATATCGGAATGATCACCGGCATTCACGAAAGCTTTATCGAAATCGGCCGTTCGCTTTACCACCGCGGCCGCTATGTGTTTCTCTCGCGTCCGGGATACTGAGGACCCGGCCTGCAAGCTTCCCGGTCAACCCGGGAACGGGTCACGCCGAGAAGGGTTACGTTCCTTCGGAGAAGGGGACGTAACCCGCATAGGTCTTATGGCGATCGGAAGAATCAGATTTCAAACAGCTTGCTGATCGACAGCTCTTCGTGCACGCGAATGATCGCTTCGCCCAGCAGCGGAGCCACGGACAGCACTTTGAGTTTGTTTGTCGGATTAGGGTGGGTGATCGGAATCGTATCGGTCACGATCACTTCTTTTAAAGGCGAGTTCTCGAGACGTTCCATTGCCGGTCCGGACAGGACCGGATGCGTGCAGCAGGCGTAGACTTCTTTGGCTCCGCCTTCGACCAATGCGTTCGCACCGAGTACGATCGTGCCGGCCGTGTCGATGATGTCATCGATCAGGATCGCCGTTTTGCCTTCGATGTTCCCGATAATGTTCATGACTTCGCTGACGTTCGGTTCCGGACGGCGTTTGTCGATGATTGCCAGCGGAGCGTTAAGCAGGTCCGCAAGTTTGCGTGCGCGCACAACGCCGCCGTGGTCCGGCGAGACCACGATCGGATTCTCGATTTGTTTCGACCGGAAATACTGCGCCAGAATCGGCACGCCCAGAAGGTGGTCGACCGGGATATCGAAGAAGCCCTGAATCTGCATGGCATGCAGGTCCATCGCGATAACGCGATGAGCACCGGCCTTCTCGATCAGATCCGCGACCAGTTTGGCCGTAATCGGATCGCGCGAGCGTGCCTTGCGGTCTTGACGGGCATAGCCGTAATACGGAATGACAACATTAATGCTTTTTGCGGAAGCGCGTTTCAGCGCGTCGACCATGACCAGCAGTTCCATCAGATTGTCGTTGACGGGCAAACAAGTCGACTGAATGATGTACACGTGGCTTCCGCGCACGCTTTCGGACAATTTGACCTGGATCTCTCCGTCACTAAAGCTCGTCGTGTGCGATTCTCCCATCGGAATTCCGATATAGTCGGCGATCTGGTTCGCCAGCTTGGGGTTCGAATTGCACGTGAATATTTTCAGCTTTGAATCGCAATAAGTCATAGTAGTGTAAACCCTCCGTGCTGGTCATTAGTGGACCGGGCAGCCTAAGGCCGTACGGTCTCCGGTAAAACAATACCGCTTGCGCGGATGGCGGAGCTTCAGCTTTCCCGACTGTCTCGAACTCCCGAAGCGCGGCGCCGTTCCTGAACCGACTATCCAAATCGGTAGGGAAACGGCGCTGTGTTTTGCCGTTTTAGTTGCTTTTGCCCGCTTCCTTTTTTGCTTTGGCGCGAGCCTTGATCTTATCGGCATAACCCGGCTTGTTCTCCTGGCGCGCTCTTCCGATGGCCAGGTCTCCTGCCGGTACCTGCTTGGTGATCGTCGAACCGGCCACCACGTAGGCTCCTTGTCCGACGCGAACCGGTGCGATCAGGTTCACGTTGCTGCCGACAAAAGCATCGTCTTCGATCTCGGTCAGCGACTTGTTGAATCCGTCGTAATTGACGGTGATGGCTCCGCAGCCGATATTGACCCGGCTGCCGACTTTGGCGTCACCCACATAGCTCAGGTGGGAGACTTTGGAATCCTGCCCGATCTCGGCATTTTTCACTTCGACGAAGTTGCCGACTTTCACGCCCTCCGCCAGGCTTGAACCCGGGCGCAGGTGGGCGAACGGTCCGACAGACACGTGGTCGCCGACTTTGGAATCGCGGATCACGGAATGGGATACGCTGGTTCCGTCGCCGATTTCCGCATTTTCGATCTCGCTGTTCGGACCGATCGTGCATTCTTCCCCGATTACGGTTTGTCCCTTAATCACGGTACCCGGATAGAGGAGGGTATCGGAACCGATTTGGACATCGGCGCCGATATAGGTCGAAGCCGGATCGATCACGGTGACGCCGCCCAGCATATGCCCGCGTACGATGCGCTCGCGCATCGCCGCTTCAGCCTGGGACAGCACGACGCGGTCGTTGACACCGATCGACTCGGTCAGGTCCTGCGTGGCGTAGGCGGCAATCTTCTCCCCTTCGCCCTGTAAAATCCCGATTACGTCCGTAATATAGTATTCGCCCTGGGCATTCTCGTTCGTTACTTTGGCCAGCGCTTCGAACAGCTTGCGGTTGTCGAAACAGTAGGTGCCCGTATTGATTTCTTTTACGGCATCTTCTTCCGGCGAGCAGTCTTTCTGTTCGACGATACGCAGTACGCCGCCGTCTTCCCCGCGGATAATGCGTCCGAGACCGGTCGGATCCTCGGGAACCGCCGTCAAAATGGTCGCTGCCGCTCCTTCGCCTTCGTGCAGGGCGATCATCGCTTCGATCGTTTCCGCACGGACGAGCGGCGTATCGCCGCAGATCAGAATCGTCGTTCCTTCTTCCTTGCCCAGAAGTTCCTCCGCCTGGCGTACGGCGTGGCCCGTACCGAGCTGATCGGCTTGAAGCGCATAATCCACCTGATCGCCAAGGTAGGACTTTACCTCTTCCGCTCCGTGGCCCACGATGACTACCGTACGCTCGCTGTTCGTGCGGCGGACCGTGTCTACCACGTGTCCCACCATCGGCTTGCCGCATACCGGATGCAGCACCTTATACAGCTTCGACTTCATTCGTTTGCCCTTGCCGGCGGCAAGAACAATCGCCATCCTCTTCAATGCTCCGCCTCCTCTTTGTTTACCCGGAAATAACCGTTGCCTCTGGAGGCGACGGTTATTAAGGATTCGACCCTTCGGCCGCTATTTCTGCGTCTTCTGCTGCGTCTATGTCATTCATCCGCACGCGAAATGCGTCCGCGCTTGGCACAGATGCGAATTTGATCTTTTTACTATACTGAATATATCGCATTCCCGGCAAAAAGAAAAGGGAACCGAATCCCCCGGCTCCCCGTTCTATCTGATTATGTGTGGCTTACGCGCCTTCCTCGATAACTTCTTCGATTTCCGCGCCTTCCACGCCTGCACGCTCGTATTCGTCCAGAACGGCAGCTTGGATCTTCTCGCGGGTGCCCGAAGAGATCGGATGGGCGATATCCCGGAATTCTCCGTCCGGTGTACGCTTGCTTGGCATTGCAACGAACATTCCGTTATTTCCGTCGATCACCCGAATGTCGTGAACGACAAACTCGTCGTCGATGGTAATCGAAGCGATTGCCTTCATTCTACCTTCGGAGTTGACGCGGCGGAGTCTAACAGCCGTAATTTCCATTTAGGTTCACCACCTTTATCATTAGAAGACTTGGTGTATTATTCCACACCGGTATCCGAAATCCTTCTTTTTGCGGACAAAAATTCAAGAATTTCGGATTTTTTTTCGTTTTCTTCACGAAATCGACAGATACCGCCATTTTCCGTTGAAACTCGTTATCAATACGTTAGGTTCGCGAAATGGTTTCAGCCTTTTGGAAGCCATTTCGAAACATTTGCCTTCATTTTGAAGGAAAAGGGTTTTTTGAACAAAAAAAGCATTTCCCGAAGAGGAAATGCTTTTGAAGCCGATTTTTTGAAAGAGGCAGCCGCCGTTATTTTTCGAAATAGTTGCCCGGCTTAACGCCTACCGTACGTGTCTTCGAGTCGACCGTCTCCAGCGTCACCAACGAGACATAATCCTCGAACAGACGCTCTTCCGAATCCACCGAACCCGAATCGAGCAGAACGCCCACTCCGGCAACTTCCGCATTGAACTCGGCCAGCAGGTCGATCATGCCGCGTACGGTTCCGCCCGCTTTCATGAAGTCGTCCACGATCAGCACACGGGACTTCTCCTTCATCGCCCGCCGCGACAGCGTCATCGTATGAATGCTCTTGTGCGAACCCGATACGTAGTTGATGCTCACCGCCGAGCCTTCCGTCACCTGATGGTCACGGCGAACGAGGACGACCGGCAGATTCAGTTTGGCACCCGTGGCGTAAGCGATCGGAATGCCTTTCGTTTCGACCGTCATCACCACGTCGATATTCTTCCCGCCAAAAATGGTCGCAAAAATATCGCCGATTTCGTTCACGAGATGCGGCTGCCCGAGCAGATCCGACATGTAGAGATAACCGCCCGGCAGAATGCGTCCCGGTTCTTCCAGCTTGCGGCAGACCTTGTCGATGATGCCGAGCGCCCGCTCTTCCGATACCCGCGGGATGTATTTGACGCCGCCTGCGGCTCCGGCCAGCGTCTGCAGCTCGCCCATGCCTTCTTCCTCGAACACTTCCTTGATAATCGCCAGATCTTCACTGATCGACGACTTTGCCGCTCCGTATCTTTCCGCAAAGGTCGTGAGCGGAATCAAGGTGTGCGGTCTTGCCAGCAGGAACTGGGTCAACTCTACCAATCGTGCACTTCGTTTTAATTTTTTCACTGGGGTTTCCTCGCTAAATCCGAATATTTTATAAAAAATATAACATCTTTGTACGTGTCTGTACAAGTGAGTCTTTTATGAAATTCCGAAAATAGCGAGTTTCGGTTAACAAATTCGGCCAAAAAGATTCGGATTGAATCCGGCTTGGGTTATCCCAGGGTTCTTACGGCGTACACTTCTTCGCAGAAACCCCGAAGCCCGTTGCAGATCCGCTTGGCTTTCTCTTCCTTGGCTGCCAGACCGAATACCGTCGGTCCGCTGCCGGACATCAGCACGCCGTCGGCTCCCAGATTCTCCATGACCTTTTTCAAACGGCCTACACCGGGATACAGCTTCAGCGTCACATCTTCCAGCACGTTGCCAAGACCGCCGCACACATCCCCGAACGAGCCCCGCTCCAGGGCATCCTTCATTCCCGAAGCCGAAGGATGGTTCTCGATCTGCGCCGCTTTGAGATTGCCGTAGACATCCGCCGTCGATACATTGATCGGAGGCTTCGCCAGAACGACCCAGCAGCGCGGGGGATTCGGGAGCCTTTCAAGCTTCTCTCCCCGGCCCGTAGCCAGCGCAGTGCCGCCGCGTACGCAAAAAGGCACATCCGAGCCCAGTTCGGCGCCCAGTTCTTCCAGTTCGGCCATGGACAGGCCAAGTTCCCACAGCCGGTTCAGTCCGCGCAGCGCGGCAGCGGCATCGCTGCTTCCGCCGGCCAGCCCGGCGGCTACCGGAATACGCTTCTCCAGATGCATATGCACGCCGCGGTTTATGCCGAAGCGCTGCCGCAGCAGGCGTGCCGCCTTGACCGCGAGGTTCTTGTCGTCCAGCGGAATATAACCCGACTGGCTCGACAGCGATATTCGGCTGCTGCCCGGATCGCTAAGCGTCAAACGATCGGCCAGATCGACCATCGTCATCACCATTTCCACTTCGTGAAACCCATCCTGCCTTTTATGTAAAACGTCCAGCATCAGATTGATCTTCGCCGGCGCTTTTTCGTAAATGTACAAGCTCTCCACCGCCCCTGCATTCTGACCGGAATCCCGGCTTCCCTCTCAAATTGAACTTTAGCTATTATATGCAAAATCGGACACGAAGTCTATTTCCCGAACCTGCCGCCGGTGTTCTTGAGACGAACAAAGGCGGCTTCCGCGTGAGCGAAAACCGCCTTTCTAAAAACCCGGGCGAATCAGACGCTGGCGTAAGCGATCGGCGTAGCCGAATCGTCTTTCATCAGCGAAAGTTCAACCGTCTCGGTCAAAACGTCAGCATAACTATAAGAAACGCGGCCCGAAGCATGTTCGGCTTCTTCTTCAAGCATAACTGTAAATACCGCCGGATAAGTTCCTTCAAGGACTCCGGTTTGCTCAACCGTCTTGCGTCGTCCGCCATTGGCGCGAAGCATGATACGGTGTCCTACGTGAGCGTCGAGACTGCGTTTGATATCCGATAGCGTTTGATGTGCCATTCTTCTCAACCACCTCTCTCAATACACTCAATTGTAACATTTTGAGAGTATCATGTCAAGGTAAATTAATCATTATAGCAGTATCATTTCTACCTTGTCAACGGGGGTTTTTGTCAATTCAGGCCGCCTTTTTGCAGCCGTTCAGCGCAGCCCTTCTCTGAGGAAAATCCCGCTCAACCGTGCGTATTCTTCGATGGATACGGTCTCTGCCCGGCGTGTAGGCGCGATGTCCGCCTCCTGCAGCAGCTGCTCCATCCGTTCACGCCCTTCTCCCGGGAAGTAGCGGGCGCGCAGGTTGTTGGCGATCGTCTTGCGCCGCTGTGTAAACGAAGCTTGGACCAGCGTAAAGAAATGCTCTTCGTCTTCCAGCTCGACCGGCGGCTTCTCGCGCACTTTCAAACGAATGACGGCGGACTCGACGTTGGGCTGCGGAATAAATACCGTGCGCGGCACGATGCACACCAGCTCCGGCTCGCTGTAATACTGCACGGCGATGCTGAGGCTGCCGTATTCCTTGCCTCCCGGCGAAGCAGACATCCGCTCGGCGACTTCCTTTTGGATCATGACGACGATATTCTCGAGCGGCAGTTTCTCTTCGAGCAGCTTCATGAGGATCGGAGTCGTCACGTAATAGGGCAGGTTGGCGACGACACTGACCTTCTCGCTGCATGCGAACGATTCCTCGAACAGCGCCTTCAGGTCCACCTTGAGTACGTCTGCCTGGCGGATCGTTACGTTGCCGTACGGGCTCAGTACGTCCTGGAGAATCGGAATGAGCCGACGGTCGATCTCGACGGCCGTCACTTCTCCCGCGTTCAGGGCAAGCTTCTCGGTCAAGGCGCCGATGCCGGGTCCGATCTCAAGCGCGCCTTTGGTCGTATCCAGATCGGCGGCAGCCACAATTTTACCCAGAATATTTTGATCGATCAGAAAGTTCTGACCGAGACTTTTTTTGAAAGAGAATCGGTGCTTGTCGATAATTTCCTTGGTTCGCTTCGGTGAAGCGATGCCTTCGTTTTCGTTCATGAACTCACGATCCTTCGTTTTCGATTTGGGACAGCGCATCGACGAACTCCCGGCGGGAGATCTGGAACATGCGCAGCCGATTGTGAAACTGTTTGCCGTTGCAGTAGCCGATGCCGAGCAGATTGCCCATGGCCATCCGTCTTGCAGCCGCTTGTTGGTGGACGATCAGTCCCGCTTCGATCAGGTCCTGCCAGTCGATCTGGCTCTCGCCGCCCGGCATCTCCGTGTGTACCCGTTCCAGCGCAAGGCGGATCGACTCCGGCGAAGCGTTCTCTACCCCGATGTCTCCTTTGCGGGTAGCATCGGCTTCGGGGATAAAAGCATGCTTGCAGCCGGGAACTTTCTGCGCCACGATTTTGCGGATCCGTTCGCCCGCAAAATCGGGGTCCGTCAAAATGATGACGCCCCTGCGCTCCATCGCAAGTTTGACGCGCCGAATGACCGCGGCTCCGATTGCCGATCCTCCGGTCTCGATCGTGTCCGCCTCGACCGCCCGCTTAACCGCGACCGTATCGTCGCGCCCTTCCACGACAATCACTTCTTTGATCATGTTCCCTCTCCTTCGTCTTTCATAACAAAAAGAAGAGGAGAACCTCCTCTTCTTCGGTTTCGTTCCTATACGGTTGAGTATAACACCCTGCGGACGTCAGCGTAAACGCCCGCGCCGGATTCCTTATCGGGAAAACGATTTACGGCTTGTTCGGTCCGATCACGTAAATCGTCAGACCGGACTTGCGGCCGAAGTTAAGCGCCGCTCCGAGACTGTCGTAATACATGTCGATCTTCTTGCCTTTGATTGCACTTCCCGTGTCTTCCGCTTTGCGGTAACCGTAGCCTTCGATGTAGACCCACCATCCCAGCGGGATCACGTTCGGATCCACGGCGATCGTGCGGCCTTCCGCTACGGTCGTGCCTGTTGCGGTACGCGTACCGATTCCAGGTTGTTCCGAGGAATAGGCAGTCGCGGCTACACCGGTCAGCACGGTTTTATATTCGAATCCTTTGGAAGAAGAGGACGTTGTTTTCGCGGCAGCTGCCGGAGCAAACGTCTTCTCGACGACCGGCTCTTTGGTACCGACGGCGATAATCTCATTCTTCGTTTCGGTTTTGACTTTTTTGTCGACGACGTACTTCGTAACAAATTCCCCGTCTTGGTAGACTTTCTCGAGGGTATGGATCACAACGCCTTCAACGCCGGCTTGAACCGTTTTGGTCTTGCCTTTGAGCAGCGAGGAGTCTTCCTTCTCGATCGTCTTGTAAGGAACTTTGATTTCCTGTTCGGCCGTAAACTTGTTGATCCGGTAGACCGATACGTTCGCGTTCTCCGTCAGCGGAGTCGTGGCGCCCGGATATACCTTGTCGTTCTCGTCGAGTTTGACTTCCAGAGCCGACAAAGCCGATTCTACGGTTCTTTCGGTCGTATAAGTCGTTTTGGACTCGCCGCCTACCGTAACCTGGATCGGAATAGCGGTCGTGATCTCGATCTTGCTGTCTTTTTCAACAGCCGAACTGAGCGGAACCGAAATCTTGTCGTGGGTTCCGAACCCGACTTTCCAGTCTGCGAGTGCAGCTTCAACCGTCTTCTCGGCGGTATAAGCCTGTTTGCTCTTGCCGTCGACCGACAGGGTCACCGGAACGGCCGAAGTGATTGCGACTTCCGCGCCGCTTTGCAGTTCCGAGCTGACCGGAACCGAAATCTTGTCAAATTGGCCCAGCTTCACATTCCAGCCTTCCAGCGCGGCCGAAACGGTTCTGCTGGTCGTATACCGCTGTTCGCTTTTGCCGTCGATCGTCAGGGTAACCGGCAGAGCCGTTGTCACGGAAATTTGGTCTCCGTCCTGAATCGAAGCGCCAAGCGACATCGATACGTCGTCTTGCGGTTTGAGGCTGAGCGAATGCTCGTCCAGCACTTCCTGCAAACTGCCTTTGTGCGTGGACAGCGTTTGTTCTTTTCCGTCTACAATCAGCACGATCTGCTTTTCGGCCTGCGCATACAGTCCGAGCAGCACCATCGTTACGAGCGCAACGACGAATAATGCGACACCCAAAATCTGAAGCCCGTTCTGGCGTTTCCAACGCCAAGCGTAAGTCATGCTGGATGATCGTGAACCATGGGTGTCTTCTTTCGTGAAAATGCCCACTCTTCCGTCCTCCTCCATAGCCCCGCCGTCAAGTATATACATGAGAAAAATTGACGTGACTACTTGCTATTTTTTCGTAGAAACGTCCAGGACCAAAACCGGGGGTTCCCGATTTCTTCCGCTCCCTGCTCCCGATTGCCGTTCCGCTTCAACAAAGCGGCCCGGTTTCGGCCAAGACGGCCGGCCGGCCGTTTCTACGTTCATCCCGTTCTAAAAGCCCAGCCATTACTTCCACACTTATGTACGCTGATCCCTCGGCAGAAACTGCCATAAAACAAAAGAAGCCTGGAGAAGAGCACTTAAGAAGTCTTAAGAGGACTCTTCCGCGGGCTTCCCTCTTATAAAATCGACGAGTTGACGATCTGAGGAAAACATAAGGCGCGTGGCTGCCTCTCTCTTATTTTACGCTTACGAGGTTAGCTGTCGGGTTCGGACGAAGAGAGTCATCCTATGGAGGTTGTTCCGCTCATGGCGAGAAGTTCTCCAATTCACCCCGTAGACCCAGTTGAAAAAGGAATCGACCACGGCTGCTTGATCCGGACGCAGAGCGTCGGGTTTTACTCGGGCAGGCCGCTTCGGGTTCCCCCGTTCTTCGTTATGTTTGACGAAGATTCAGCGAGACGGTACATGAATTTATCGGATTAACCGAACATACGGCCGGATTAATCACTGACAAGATAATAGCTTTTTTCGCAGTCGTTTGTAAAGGCGGCCGTTTTGACGTTTTTGAGACTAAAAGGTTAAAAAATTGTAATCTTCTGTCCTTTTTCGGGCCAAAGAGATTAATATCTCGTAAATACTCCCGTTTTTACCCGTTTTACTCTCTTTCTTGTCCGATACCAAAAAGCTTATTGGCATTTTTCGTTGTGCAATCGGCAATTTCTTCCAGAGAAACGCCTTTTAAGAGAGCAGCGGTCTCGGCGACCAGACGAACATAGGCGGTTTCGTTTCGCTTCCCCCGATACGGATGCGGAGTCAAATAAGGAGAATCGGTTTCGATTAGCAGACGGTCCATCGGCGTCTTCTCAAGCACCTCTTTGGGCTGCTTGGCATTCTTGAAAGTGACCGGTCCGCCGAACGAAAGATGGAAGCCCATATCCAGGCAGATCTTGGCCGTTTCCCAGCTGCCGGAGAACGCGTGCATGATCCCTCCGACTTCCGACGCGTTTTCTTCTTTCAGGATCCGGATCGTATCTTCGTGAGCTTCTCGATTATGGATGACGATCGGCAGTTTAACCCGTTTGGCCAGCGCGATCTGCTCCCGCAGTACCCGATGCTGGACATCCTTCGGCGATTTGTCCCAATGGTAATCAAGTCCGATCTCGCCGATTGCGACCACTTTCTCATGACTGCACAGCGATTCGATCCATTCCAGGTCTCCTTCCTGCATATCGATCGCATCAACCGGGTGCCAGCCGATGGCCGCATAGACGAACGGATACTTTTCGGCCAGAGCCAACGTGGTCGGAATCGTCTCCCGGTTGAACCCGATATTGACCATCCGGCCGACTCCGGCTTCGACGGCACGGGCAATCGCCTCGTCGCGGTCTTCCTCAAATTCGGGTGCATCCATATGGGTATGAGTATCGAATAACATGATCAGATCCCCTTTTCATAAAAATGGGCAGCCGGGTAAGGGCCGCCTGATTCGTTTTCACAGACTTTTGCCTGTTTTGCAAAATGCTGAAACTTCTAAACAGCAAGCCTATTTTTCTTCAAAATCGCTCTTAATCCGGCGAAATCGGGAAAATTGACGCAATTTCCGAAGGAAGCTGCCCGATGACTTCGGCCAGTTTGTGGTGCGGATAATAGAGATGGTATTTTCCACGATGCAAGCCGCTGATCGATCTGATGATATCGGAAACTTCGGAAATTTCTCTCAATTCATCCTGTTTATTGAGCAATAAAATCTGGCTTCCGCGTTTCGAATCGTCCGGACGGAATACATCGTAGGGCAGGTCGGTTGGAAAATCGATTTCGAAGTCGTAATTCGGGTTCAGACCGGCTTGCTCGAAGCTGCTTCGAATCCGGTGAATCGTCTCCATGTCGATCGAATCGACTTCTACATATTTATACAGCCTGCGGTGGAGGAACCGGCAGCACAATTCGCTCAAGATCGAATCGGACTCATCGCTCCACTGCATAAAGGTCGTTTGAATAAGCGCTTCATCCAATTTCAGATATTCTTTGACCGTCAACCTGTCTTCAAATAAACCGGGAAGCGGTTGGGGCAGGAAAGCGAAGGCGTATTCCTCTTGATACAATTCTCTCGCCCGGCGGAAAATCTGGCGCAAAATGATTTCCGAACTTCGCGTTACCGGGTGGAAATAAACCTGCCAATACATCTGGTAGCGCGCCATCAGATAGTCTTCGACAGCGTGCATCCCCGATTCTTTGACCACGATTCTTCCATTATAGGGACGCAGCATGCGCAGAATCCGATCGATATCGATGGTCCCGTAATTGACTCCGGTGAAATAGGCATCCCGAAGCAGATAATCCATCCGGTCCGCATCGAGCGGGCTGGTAATCAGGTTCACGACAATCTCTTGTTCGTAGTCTTTGCGGATGACCGAAGCGACCCGTTCGGGCAGGTCTTCCGACACCTCGCGCAGCACCCGGTTAACGTCCGTGTCGCCCAGAATGATTTTGCAGGTCCAGTCTTCATGATGCATATGGAAGGCTTCTTCGATCGAGTGGGAAAAAGGCCCGTGTCCCAGGTCATGCAGCAGGGCGGCACACATGGCGACCATGTTTTCTTCGACCGGCCAATCCGGATAGTTGTTGCGCTCGAACTGGGAGATAATACGCCGGGTGATCTCGTAGACGCCGAGCGAATGCGAGAAACGGCTGTGTTCGGCCCCATGAAAAGTCAGATAAGTCGCTCCCAACTGGCGGATCCGGCGCAGTCTTTGGAATTCCGAGGTATTGATGAGCGACCAGATGGTCCGGTCCTGCACATGCACGTAATTGTGCACGGGATCTTTGAATACTTTTTCTTCACGCAGAGGTTTGATATAGTTCGGCATTTTTCTCACTCCTTTAAGCGGAACTCATAAATACCCTATTTTTTGTCGTATATTGTCTTAAAGACGGCATCCTTTTCCCAGTTCTGTCATTTGAGCTTCTGAAGGCCTATTTTTTGATTTTAAGCGAATTTCCAAGAATTTTCTCAGGTAAATTTTATTTTTTATCAAATTTTAAGGAAAGATTCGATATTTTTGGGTTGACTGTTCTGGGAAACATTGTTATTATGAGGAGCATAAAAGCTAGAACATTGTCGAATAATGGCATTGGGTGAATGCACAAGCCAAAACGCCTTCTTTTCAAGACGGATCGATTCGCCGCTTGCGTCATCTCCGCTAACCTTTTAAATTTACATTTTCCGGGGGGCAACCTATTATGATGAAATCGACTGGCATTGTAAGAAAAGTAGACGAATTGGGCCGTGTCGTAATTCCGATCGAACTGCGCCGTACTCTGAGCATCGGCGAGAAGGACGCGCTCGAAATCTACGTCGACGGAGAACGCATTATGCTGAAAAAGTACGAACCGGCCTGCATCTTCTGCGGAAATGCCGATAACGTCACTTATTTCAAAGGCAAAATCGTTTGTTACGACTGCGTATCGGAAATTCCCGCTCCGGTGACCAAGTAAACTTTTTGTACCCAACCGATTCAAGGTAACAAGTTTCATCCAATTCCGTTAATTCTAAACTTTTTGATATCTCCTTGCACCTCTGGGCATCCGGCTTTGGCTCCCAGGGGTTCTTTTTGTGTCAATCAATCCAGCAGCGCGTTATAGATATCCCGTTTGGAAAGTCCCCTATCTGCTGCCGTTTTCTTCATGGCGTCTTTGCGCGAAAGGCCTTCCTGTTTCTCGTAGTGGGCCACATGATCTTCAAGCTCCAGAGTCTGCCACCAGGCGTCGCGTCGCTCCTGGGCCTGCTGATGGCTTTCTCCTTCGACCGCGATGCAGTATTCGCCGAGCGGCGGATACTCGTTCATCCGCTGAAGCAGCTCGTCCAGCGTGCCTCGGGCCACCTCTTCGTGCCGCTTGGTCAGCTCCCGCGCCAGTACGGCTTTTCGGGGGCCCCAGGCTTCGAGCATCGCTTCCACGGTCTTGATGACCCGGTGCGGCGATTCGTAGAACAGCAGTGTTCCTTCAAGTCCGCCCAGCGACTCCAGCGCTTCGCGCCGGTCTTTGTTGTCGCGCGGCAGAAATCCGGCAAAGGTAAACCGTTCCGTCGACAGACCCGAGACAATCAGCGCGGACAGCGCGGCGTTGGCTCCCGGTACCGGAACGATGGCGATTCCCGCCTCGATGGCAAGCTTGACCAGGTCCGATCCGGGGTCGGAAACGGCCGGCAGACCGGCATCGCTCACCAGGGCCAGATTTTTTCCTTCTATTATATAGCGTATCAGTTCGGGCCCGCTGGCCGCCTTGTTGTGCTCATGATAGCTGAACAATTTCTGCGGCACAATTTCGAAATGCGTCAGCAGTTTGCGTGTCTGCCGGGTGTCTTCCGCCGCGATCAGTTCGCATTCTTTAAGCGTCCGCACCGCCCGGTATGTCATATCTTCCAGATTGCCGATCGGCGTTGCCACGAGGTACAGCGTACCGGCACCGTTTCCGTTCGGTTCGAAGCTTTTTTGCACCTGCATCATAAACCTCCTTCTGACCGGCGCATCGCCCCGACCTGCTGCTCTTTATGCGAATAAACAGGTTGGATCAGCGTGCACTTTTTCCGTAATAAATCGTCATAATTTCTTCACAGTATTCGCCCTGTTCGTTGTATACGATCAGCGGCGGCAGAATACGCATCTCGGGCTTGCCGTCGCGCAGGCCTTCGACCAATACCATATTGGCTTCCATCCCCGCCCGCGGATGCACGAAACGTACCCGTTTCGGCTCAATCTTGTACTGCCGCATCAGAGTCAGGATATCCGCCAAGCGATGCGGCCGGTGAACCATCGACACTTTGCCGCCCTGTTTGACGAGCCGGCCGCAGGCTTGGACCACATCTTCAAGCGTGCAGTGAATCTCATGCCGGGCAATCGCTTCGTGCCGGTTCGCTTTGATCTCGCTGCCGGTCAGCGCCGTATACGGGGGGTTGACCGTTACCGCGTCATACATGCCGTGTCCCGCCGTTTCATGGAAAGTCTTAAGATCTGCCGTATGGATCTTGATCCGATCCTGCAGACGGTTCATCGTGATACTGCGCTGCGCCATATCCGCCAGACGCTCCTGAATTTCCACACCCTCGATCGAAGCCTTTGTCCGTGCCGACAGCAGCAGCGGAATCACTCCGTTGCCCGTACAGAGATCAAGCACGCGCCCTCGTGCCGGGATCGAAGCAAACCGCCCCAACAGCACGGCATCCATCGAAAAACTGAATACCTCGGGACTTTGAATGATATGCAAATTCTGCGTCAGCAGATCATCGACGCGCTCCCCTTCATGCAGGGGAACATTTTCATATTGTTTTTCCATCTTTCAAACGCTCCTCTTTCAAAAAAAAGCCGCTGGCAAAAAACGCCGCGGCTTTCAGGCTGATTCCGGTTTATTTATTTAAAAAAGACAGGCAGAACAAGCAATCGCCCTCCGTACGCAGATGGCCGTAGTACACGTTGCAGATATGGAATCCTTCGTGATACAAGCGGGCCAGGTTGTCGTACCCTTCGCCGACCGTGTCGCTCGCTTCCTCATCTTTCTTGATCGGTTCGCTGAGGACGTTGAACGGTTCAAGGCGGGCACCGGAGATCGATTCTACCGGGGCTTCCCTTTTCAAGATCTTCCGCAGACGTTCATTTTCGGTAAGCAGCCGATGATTATCTTCCATCAGTTCCTTGACCGCCTGCTTCATTGTGCCAAGTTCGTCCTTAAAGCTTTCCACTTGTGTTTCCATCTCGTGTATTTGCGCGAAGACATTTTTCTTCTCCAAGTAAACTCCACCCCAGAGCGGTTCCGATTGACTTACTTGACGACGATGTCGTCCATGGACAATTCTCTCACCTTGCTGACCTCGAACAACTGCACATGCACCATCCGTTTACCGGCATTGATGCCGACGACCTTGCCTTCTCCGAGCGAAGTGACGACCAGCTTGCCGACGGCAGGCATTTCTTCCTTCGTTGCCTCGTAGTTATCGTGCTCAAACTTCAGACAGCACATCAATCTTCCGCACAGACCCGAGATTTTGGTCGGGTTCAGCGACAGATTCTGATCTTTGGCCATCTTGATCGATACCGGTTCAAAATCGCCCAGCCAGGAAGAACAGCACAGCACTCTTCCGCACGGTCCGATTCCTCCGAGCATCTTGGCTTCGTCGCGAACCCCGATCTGCCGAAGCTCGATCCGGGTCCGGAAAATACTGGCCAAATCCTTGACAAGTTCACGGAAGTCGACACGGCCTTCGGCCGTAAAGTAGAAAATGATCTTGTTGCGGTCGAATGTGTATTCCACATCCACCAGCTTCATTTTCAATCCGTGATCCTTGATTTTATTTATACAGGTGGAAAAAGCTTTGCGGGCGGCTTCCTTGTTCTCTTCCACCACGCGCGCGTCCGGTTCGCCGGCAATACGAATCACCCGCTTAAGCGGAAGCACGACATCGCTCTCCTGCACCTGTTTCTTTCCGACGACAACCTTGCCGTACTCGACACCCCGTGCCGTTTCCACGATCACGCATTGTTCCTGCTCGATCGGAAACTCCAGGGGGTCGAAATAATACACTTTGCCCGCCTTCTTGAAGCGGACTCCGACTACACTGTACAAAGCTAAACCTCCCTTGCGCGCATTCAAAACGTTCGGCTTCGGGCTTGTTCGCCCGGACCTCTTGCTCAACGTCCTGGCTGCTCCGGTTCCTTGACCGCGCCGCGGCTTCGTCTACCGAACCAAAAAACCGACTCCGGCCAAGGGTCCCGTTTCTTGACCGATGCCGGTCAGGAAACCAGATTAACCAAAAACTGCTCAAGACAAAGCTGGTTGTTCATGTTGGATTTGAGCTTTTTTTTGCTGTCTGCGGTCATGGACATACTCGATATCCAGTATTCCGCACTGCGGGAACCTGCCACTTGGGAGATAAACTCCAGCTGATCTATGAAAACGATGTGCTCGCGCCGTTCCGATTGAACGTAAATCATATCTCTAAACCACAAATGGAAAAGATCGAACAGGCTGTCGAGATGCTCGCCGAGCCCCGCCTTGAACACCTGCTGTTGGGCGGTAACGAGACTTGCGCCATTTCGGCCGATCGAATCCTTCCCTAATTGTATCACTACATTTCTTATTTCTGCAAACCAATTCTCTGCCGCAAGCGCTTTGCATTCTTCGGGTCCGGGAGTCAGGTAAGCCGCGCAGCGCGCGGCCGGAGTCGCCAGCCCTTCGGCGGCCAGTTCACCGAGAATAAACTCCGCTCCCATAGCCGTAAAAGGAACCAGCTGTACCCGCGAGCGGATAGTGGGCAGCAGCGTTTGGGCATTTTCCGCCAACAGGATCGCCACGGCCGGAGCCGGAGGCTCTTCCAGAAATTTAAGCAGACTGTTCGATGCCTGCACGGTCATCTTGTCGGCTTCATCGATGATATACACTTTGCGGCCGTTCGAACCGGAGCGATAAGAGAACATCTTCTGCAGCTCGCGAATCTGTTCGATCTTGATCGAGGCTCCATCGGGGCCGATGGCCTGCAGATCCGGATGATTGCCATGCTCTACCTTGCGGCAGCTGAGGCATTCGCCGCAGGCGTCGCCGAGTTCCGGCCCCCGTTCGCACAGCAGCGCCTGGGCAAACGCATCCGCTGCCCGCCGCCGCGCGCTTCCGCCCGGACCGCTGAACAAATAGGCATGCGAGATCCGCCCGCTGCGCAGGCTGCTGCCGAGCATAAGCTTGGCGGTCTCCTGACCGCCGATTTTTTGTAAAGACATCAGGGTGGGTCTCCTTTATAGGAGCTCGCCTTATTCGAATTCGCCCGGGTTGTTTTCCTACGGAAAGCCAAAAGTCGCTCATTCGAATAAGGCTCGCTTGGTGGTTTGAATAAGTACAAAACAAACGGATAAAAGAATGACGCCGCATAGCGGCGTCATTTCATCGAACACAATCAAGTAGCTGCTTTAGAACAGTAAATTCATGAGCAGTCCGCGTACTTCACCGATCTGCTCCAGCAGACCGATACGGCCTTCTTCGCTTGCGAGCAGTTCGTCGGCCATCGCCAACAGCTTGCCGTCGATTTCGTCGATCAGCTTGTATCGCTTGGTTCGGCCCAAACGGTCCCAACCTTTGGTGTCTTTCATGCCGACTCCGCGGCGAACGGTATCTTCGAGGAATCTTTTTACCATCGTCCGGTACGCTTTAAGCTCGCGAATCGTCATGGACCGGGCCAAACGGTCTCCCTGCCGGTTAATTTCCTGCATGCGGCGGCCAAGCTCATCCTGCGTAGCCTGCGCTTCCTGATGACGAACGGCGTCGGCAAAGCTGCGCTGTTCGACCGGACGTACATTCGTTTCCGGCGTAATCGGCGTATTGTTTAGGGGACGAAATCCCGGGTTGATTTTCATCGCTTATCCCTACCTTTTTTATCCGTGAAGACGAGCGGTCTCCTTCAGGAGAACCGACTTCGCTCCAGGGCCGGCTGTCCGCCGGTGAAATGGTCGTTCCAACAGTCGGGCTTGTTTTTGGACGGCCGGCAGGACAGCCCTTGCTCCATACATTCCCCTACGGGGATGTACGGCTTAGAAATGTTCGAAACGGTCGACCGGAAGCACGAATACCGTCGCACCGCCGACCTGCACTTCGACCGGAAGCGGCAGATACGAATCTGTCGTCCCGCTCATCGGCGTAACCGGTGTCACGAGCTGCTCACGCACTTTACAGCTGTTGCGAATAACGCCCATCACGGCTTCGACCTGGCTGTCATCCACCCCGATGAGAAAAGTCGTATTTCCCGCTCGCAGGAAACCGCCCGTACTGGCCAGCTTCGTTGCCCGGAAATTCGATTTGACCAACTCGCCCGACAGACGGTTGCTGTCTTTATCCTGCACGATCGCGATAATCAGTTTCATCCGTGATCCCTCCCTTTCGATTGGACTTTCCGCTTGTAGACGGAAAAAGTCGTATGTTCCATATTCGACACCGCTGCGGCAAAATCCTGCCTGACGGATTCGGAAAGGTACGTTTTTTCAAAAAAATCACGTGTGCGTCCAAGGTTAGAAAAGAAGATCGTCCAATACTCTTTTTATATCGGCAAAAACGGCCTTTTCGTTTTGCGAAGCGTCCACAGGGGTGAACTGCCCCTCATATTCGCGGATTAACTGCAAATAACCGTCGCGAACCTTGCGGTGAAAATCTTCCGCTTCCAGATCGAGGCGATTGATCTCTCGCCCGTCGTTCTTCTCGTGAATGCGCTGCAGACCGATTTCCGGCGGCACATCGAGGTAGATGTTCATATCCGGCCAATATTCGAACCCGTCCACATTGATCGCCAGCTTGTTGATATCCAACACGGCCGCTCCCAGCTCCCGGCCATAGCCTTGGTAGCTGAGCGAAGACATGACATAACGGTCGCAGATCACGATCTTGCCCGCCTCAAGTGCAGGAATGACTTTCTGCAGCAGATGTTCCCGGCGTGCCGACGCGTACAGCATACACTCGGTCAAACCGCTCATGGCATTGTCCACGTCCAGAATCACGCTGCGGATCTTCTCCGCTACACTGACGCCGCCCGGCTCCCGCGTAGAGATAAAGTCGGCTCCGCGCTCGCGCATATACCTTTCAATATTGCCGATCTGCGTCGTTTTGCCGCTTCCATCCGGCCCTTCCAACACTATAAACTTACCCGAATGCTTCATGTTTGGTTACCGCCTTCTGTCATTTTGTGCTGATTCTTGGGGCAAATCTCTGAAAAAGAATCCGCCGTCTTCCTTGACTGCCGAAGGCAGCCGAACTTTGCGGGAAAACGGAGGGATTTGACGCTGAACGCTGGGCTCGTTTGCAGAGCCTTTGCTTTATCGTTTCGTGACCCGCAGTCGCTTCAGCGATCCGTCCGCCGCTCCCTGAAAACGTGCCCCGGCCTCGCGCAGCCGCAGCAGATGCGCGGCTACCTCTTCCGAGATGCGTTCCCCCGCATATACCAGCGGAATACCCGGCGGATAAGGGACAATCATCTCCGCGGCCGTTCGTCCTGCCGCGTCTTCCAGCACTACGGCTTCCGAAGCTCCTGCAGGCCGCAGGTCAAAAAGAACCGGTTCCGAGATCGCAGAAACCGTCGGCTGCGGCAGATTGGCCGCCGCTTCGGACCTGCTGGCGCGGGGTTCCTGCGCGGAAACCTCCGGCTGCGCCTGAAGTTCGCGCTGCAGTTCCTGCAGCGCCGCGACAAGCCTCCCGGCATCGTCCATGCCGGAGCCGGCTCCAAGCGCCAGCACCGTGCGGCGCTCGTCGCTCATTTCCGCTATGCAGCCCGCGGCCGCCAGCCGCTGCTGCAGCGCGTAGCCGCTCAAGACTCGCCGTTTGTCATAGACGGCGATCTTGAGCGGGTCCTGTTCGGCGTAGGCGTGCTTCGCGCCGCCGCCGAACGGATTGCCGCGCCGCCGCGAAGCCGGCGCGCCCTCTCCGGAATCGTCCGGCGCCTCCGGCCGGACGATTCCGAACCGCTCCAGCCGCCCGAGCTCGCGGCGGATAAAAACGGCCGCTTCCAGGGCTTCGGCGAATGCCCCTGCGCCCCGGCGCTGGGTCTCGCTGCGCGCCAGATCCAGCGAAGCCATGATCGGATACGACGGACTGGAACTCTGAATCATCGCCAGGCGTTTGCGAAGCAGCCCCCGATCCAGCAGATCTCCCTGTACATGCAGCATCGCGCCCATCGTCAGTGCGGCAAGCATCTTGTGCGTCGACTGCACGACGCCGTCCGCTCCTTCCTCAAGAGCGGAAGCCGGAAAAGCGGGATGCAGCCCGTAATGGGCCCCGTGCGCTTCGTCCACGAGCAGCGGGACACCCTGCTTATGACAAATTTCGGCGGTTTCGCGCAGAGACCGGCCCATACCGTAATAATTCGGCCGGGTAACCAGCACGCCTCGCGCCTGGGGATACCGGACTAACGCTTCTTCCAGTGTCCGGTCCTCCGGCAGTATGGCCAGCCCGCTGTGGGGATCGCTGTCGGGAGCTGCGAATACCGCCCGTGCCCCCGCCAGCATGAGTCCGTTCAGTACCGACTTGTGCACATTTCGCTGAACAATCAGCACATCTCCCGGTTCTCGGCATACGGTCAGAATCAGAGCGAGATTGCCTACCGTACTTCCCCCCACCAAAAAGAACGTCTCCTCCGCCCCCCAAAAATCCGCCGCTTTTTGCTGCGCTTCACGGATCACGCCTTCCGGGTCGTGCAGATCGTCCGTTCCTTCGATTTCCGTTGCATCCATCTTCCATATATCCGAGAAGCCTGCCGGCACGCCGCCTGACCGGTCCCGGTAAAAATGTCCGTCCTTATGGCCCGGCACATGAAAAGAAACTTCTTCACGCGCAGCGTAACGGAGCAGCTCCGCATACAGCGGGGCATCCTGGCTGTCGAACCCGTTCATGCCACGCCTCCTGTCTTTTCGTTTCCACTCTTTCCATTGTACCCGATTTGAACCTTCCCCTGCACCGGATTTTCCGCTCTTCCCATACAGCGAAAGCAATTTTCAATCTTCCGATTGCCGCTTCGATGCGTTATGATAAGAAGAGCCAAATTTCCATTTTGGAAACGTGTGATGAGAAAGAGGAAGGAAGGTCGGACATGCTCGAGCAACAGCGCGAGAACGGGAACGCCACGATCTATCAATATCAGCTTATCAAAAAGTCTCATATCCCACGGCCGCTTATGCTGCTGTATTTATTGTTTCCTATTCCCGCCCTGCTTGCCGGAACGTTCTGGTTTTCCTGGCATGCCGTCGTTTATATGCCGATCGCTTTTTTCCTTGTGCTCTGGATCCATTTTGTCGTATCGAATTCGGTACTTCTGATTCGCGGTCCGGTCTATCGCAAAAAGTGGCGCCTGCGCTTCTCCGGCGTCTGGTTCGGCTTCCTGCCCGATCAGCATACCGGTTCTTCGGTAATCCAACAGGTGCTGATGCAAAGTTTATGGATCGGATTTGTGTTCATCGGAGTTCTGGCCGCCTGGATTCCGCTTGCATTGACTCTGGCTCTGCTGTTCTGGCATTTATGGTTTATGGCGCCGCGGATTTCGGTACTCCTCGGTATGCGCGGACAGCGCAAAGACATCATGGTCAAACTCAACGCTCAAGACATCTCTTATTACGTTCAATAATCGCTTTTGCATACAATCAAAGAAAGACCGGGCCCGACTATTGAGTCGGAAGCACCGGTCTTTTTATTCAGCTTCTATTTCTGTCTCGCTTCCATCTTCTGCGGCTCTTAATTTTCTTTGGGAACCAGCACCGTCAAGTAGCTGCCTTCAAGCGATAAATGTACGGTCGTATTGCCTTTCGAAAAAATCAGGATCGGATTCGCTTCTTCCCTGTTTTCTTGATCTGTCTCTTCTGTCCATCCCCAGGCTTTGATTGCGTTCAGATAAGCCGGCGGGATCTGATCCAGGCTATCCAACCCGGGTACCGAATATCGTACGTAACTCATTTTTGTATTATCGGCCGTTACATCTGTTTTACTCGCTTCTTTTGGCACGGGAAAGCTTTCTTCAATCGTTGCACCGTTGTAAACCGCCCAGGACGAAGGCTCTTCCGAGGTGCATCCCGCTAGAAGAAGAAGTGAACTGCAGAATAGGCAAAAGGCAAACGCAGACACCTTTCGCTTCATATTCAATTCCCCCTTACATCGCTCTGCGCAATTCTTTGCGAATCCCCATATAGTTCTTCTCTCCCGGTTCTAAATTCCCTGCTTGTAACCGTGAGTCCCCCAGAAAAACCGGCGATTCTTATGCAGATTTTGACTTTCGTCCGGATTAAAAGACGTTAAAAGACTTTTAATCCATTTCACCATTATACCTACTATCTAAAAGTGAACGGTTACAAATCTGTCATCGGCCTGCTGAAGCCTCCTATAAGCTAAGCGAAGTTACCCAGACAGCGTCTTTGGACCTATGCCTCATTGCTTTTCTTATACAAAAAAGCCTTTACCGCGATCACGGTAAAGGCTTTTTCTTTTCGGCTTGGCAGCTTCCTACTCTCCCGGGACCCT
>NZ_JABJVN010000013.1 GCF_013618475.1 Saccharibacillus deserti | reverse complement strand
CGATGGTACTTGGACCGCAGGGTCCCGGGAGAGTAGGAAGCTGCCAAGCCGAAAAGAAAAAGCCTTTACCGTGATCGCGGTAAAGGCTTTTTTGTTGTGTTCTTTTCCGGAAATGCTCTGAGTTCTCCACAAACAATCCACATTATTCTGAGGCAAAGGTCTTCGAAACTTTCTTTATAACCATTTATCGCAATTCTATCCACATATTCTCCACGTTTAATTTAATTCCCCTTTCTATCTTCAAAGCCTAAACCGTAAGCCGTCTTGGTTTTTATCTATTTACCCACAATTTATCCCCAATTTGTTTAGGGCGCTTCGAATACGTTTTATATAACCATAAAAAAGAGTAAGTTTGGGAATGGAGGAGAAAGATGAAAGACAAAGGAACCAAAGAAAAGCAGAGGCCCTGGCTGCCTTTGTTGGTATGGGGAACAGCCGGAGCGATCTTTTTGCAGGGAATAGGCGGAGGTGCCGGGACAATCGACCAGGCATTCGCCAAAGAAAGGACGGCTTCTTCGGTACATAGCCCGAAGCCTGCCAATTCCATATCGGTAACGGCATATGGAGCGGTAGGGAACGGCAAAACGGATTCGTTGGCGGCTTTTAACAAAGCGATCAAAGCGGCACGCAACCAAAAGAAAGTGCTTTACGTGCCTCCGGGCAACTTCCTGCTGAGCGCCAAGCTTCAGGTTACCGGGGTGCGGATTATCGGCGCCGGAGCGCAGCGCAGTATCTTGACATCCACGGATCCGTTAAACGGATCGATTAATCTAAAAGGAAAAAGTCCGGCTTTGGAAAATGTGACGCATATTTATAAAAGCACGAGTTCCCGCGACGGAGCCGACTCCAAAAACAGCGTTACCGTACTGGGCGCTTCCAACTTTTCCATTCGTAACATGAGGGTGGTAGGGGCGAGCACAGCCGGTATTTTGGTGCGCGATGGATCAACCGACGGTGTCATTTCGGGGAATGTAATCAAAAACACCAAAGCCGACGGCATCCATTTGACGGATGGAAGCAAACGGATTACGGTCGAGAACAATACGGTTAAACAAACCGGAGACGATGCGATCGCAGTCGTCAGCTATCACAAAGATCCGGAGCCGGCAAGCGATATCGTGATACGCGGCAATTCGGTAGGGTATTCTTCCAAAGCTCGCGGAATTTCGGTGGTCGGCGGCAGCGGAGTGACCATCGAGAACAACAAGATCAGCAATACCGAAATGGCCGGGATTTATATCGCCGTTGAGGAGAACTGGAATACACGCGACGTTAAGAATGTGATCGTCAATACGAATACCATTGTAAAAGCAGGGACCCGTCTGACCGACGATCATCCGAACATTCTTGTTTTTGCCGACCAGGGCAGGATCGATGAGGTGCGGTTTACGGGGAACGTCATTTCCGACTCGGTCAATGCCGGGATTGGGATCTGGGGAGACGGAGAGATCGGCAATATTTATTTCACCTCCAATGAAGTCAACAATCCGGGAGCGTCGGCCACCACGTTTAAAAAAGGCCGGATTCACGCCGAAGGCAACAGAGGGTTTTGATTGGACTTGTCGACCGCGGGCAGCCGCGGTCTTTTGCTGTGCTCTTTTAAAGAGAGCTCTTGGCAACAAAAAAATATATGGTATAATAGATAAAAAGTCAAAGAAAGTCAAAGTCAACTGCTTACATTTATTTTGATGCCCTGCGACATGCCGCACACGAATGGTGCCTCGCACGTTGAACAAGTTTGCCCAACAAGCCAAGTGCCTGAAAAAACCAGACGTTTCTTCCTTTTTGCGGAAGGGTTATTTTAAGAGTAGGTTCCACATCCGTACAGCGGCTCAGGCAGATAATGGAGGGTGGATCGATGCGCAATATTTCCGATGTCATCGAACATTATTTAAAAACGGTTCTGCAGGAAAGTCCGGGAAGCATGATCGAGATTCAGAGAAACGATCTGGCCGACCGGTTCTCCTGCGTACCGTCTCAAATCAATTACGTGATCAGTACGCGCTTTACTTTGGAAAAAGGATATTTGGTCGAAAGCAAGCGCGGAGGCGGAGGGTATATCCGGATCCAGCGCATAGAGCTTCCGACACATTCCGAGCTGCATGCCCACGTTCATGAAACAATCGGAAGCGAAATGAGCCAGTCGGCGGCCGAAGGGCTGATCTACCGGTTGGTGGATGCGGATCTGATTACCGGACGGGAAGCGGCGCTCATGCGGTCGGCTGTTCTGCGCAACACGCTGCTGCTCAAACTTCCCTACCGGGACGAAATGCGTGCACGGATTATGAAGGCGATGCTGATTGCGCTGATGGGACAACAAGGGTAAGCCTTATTCTTTTTGGATTCGCGGCGTTTATTTTGTGAAGGAGGTGAGCGAGTGCTTTGTCAGGAATGCCAGCAGAGACCCGCAACCCTGCATTTTACGAAAATTATCAACGGTGAAAAAAATGAATTCCATATTTGCGAGCACTGTGCGAGAGAAAAGGGCGAGATGATTCCGGGGACATCGGGCGGATTTTCGATTCACAATCTGCTGTCCGGATTTCTCGACTTCGATATCGCAGGCAAGTCGCAGTCGGGAAATGCCGCCCAGCCCCAACAGCTTCGTTGCGACGAATGCGGGATGACCTATGCGCAGTTCCGCAAGATCGGACGGTTCGGCTGCAGTTCCTGCTACAAACATTTTGACGACAAGATCGATCCGCTGCTCAAGCGTGTCCACGGCGGAACCGTACATGTCGGCAAAGTGCCCAAACGCGGAGGTGCCGATCTGCAGGTGCAGCGCGAGATCGATACGCTCAAGCAGGAACTGCAGGAACGTATCGAGAAACAGGAATTCGAAACGGCTGCTCAGCTGAGGGACCGCATTCGCGAACTCGAGCTGCAGCGGTCGCAGCGTTAAGGGAGGTTACGGGTCATGTCGGATTTTTCTTTTACGGAACATGCGCTCAGCAGTTGGATGAAAGCGGACGGAGACGAGTCCGATATTGTCATCAGCAGCCGGGTGAGAATTGCGCGCAACCTCAGAACATTCCCGTTTCCGCTTGTCGCCAATGAAGAGCAGGCCGAGCAGGTTCGCAACCGGGTCGTGGAAGCGGCCGGGCAGGCTTCGGAGGAGCTGGGACTGCTGTATCCGATCCGGCTCGACGAATTAAACGAAATCGAACGGCAGGTGCTGGTAGAAAAGCATTTGGTAAGCCCGACGCTTGCCAACGAATCGCAGGAAGCGGCGGTCGTCCTAAGCGAGGACGAATCGCTCAGTATCATGGTGAACGAAGAAGACCATATCCGGATCCAGTGCCTTTACTCCGGCTTCCAAGTCAAGCGGGCCTGGGAAAGGGCTACGCGGGTAGACGATGCGCTGGAAGCCCATATCGATTATGCTTTCGACGACCGGCGCGGCTATTTGACCAGCTGTCCGACCAACGTGGGTACGGGACTGCGGGCTTCGGTCATGATTCATCTGCCCGCCCTCGTGATGACACACCAGATCGGACGGGTTCTGAATGCCATTTCCCAGGTGGGACTTACCGTACGGGGCATCTATGGAGAAGGCAGTGAAGCCCAGGGGAACCTGTTCCAAATCTCCAATCAGATTACGCTGGGTCAAAGCGAGAACGAGATTGTGGACAACCTGGAAGGAATCGCGGCCCAGATTATCGAATATGAACGTCAGGCACGCAGCAAGCTTGTCGCCGAATCGAAGATTCGCCTCTATGACCGCGTAATGCGTTCGTACGGGATTCTGACCCATGCGGCGATCATCGACGGCAAAGAGGCGGCCCAACGGCTGTCCGATTTGCGGCTGGGGGTCGACCTGGGATGGATCGACAAGCTGACGACTACGCTGCTGAATGAACTTACGATTTTGACCCAGCCGAATTTCCTTCAGAAAACGTTCGGTGCTACAATGAATACAGCAGAGAAAGACATGTACCGGGCGCAGTTGATCCGGGACAGGCTGGTTAAAAACAAGGAATAACACCCCGTTCGGCGGCCGGATGCAGGTCCGGTCGTAAGGTTACTACTTTGTGGAGGTGCTTTGCATATGATGTTTGGCAGATTTACGGAACGCGCGCAAAAAGTTCTCGCTCTTGCTCAAGAAGAAGCGGTGAGACTCGGACATAACAATATCGGAACCGAGCATATCCTGCTGGGTTTGATTCGCGAAGGCGAAGGCATCGCAGCCAAAGCGTTGATCGGACTTGGCCTGGGTCTGGAACAGATCCAAAACGAGGTCGAGACGCTCATCGGACGGGGCCAAGAACAACCGACGAATATCGCCTATACCCCGCGCGCCAAAAAGGTCATCGAACTCTCGATGGACGAAGCGCGTAAACTCGGGCATACCTACGTGGGGACCGAGCATATCCTGCTTGGCCTGATTCGCGAAGGCGAAGGTGTGGCGGCTCGCGTACTGAACAACCTCGGGATCAGCCTGAACAAGGCCCGCCAGCAGGTTCTTCAGCTGCTGGGCAGCAGCGAAGCCGTTTCGAGCCATCACGGAACGCCTGCCAACGTCAGCACGCCAACGCTGGACAGCCTGGCGCGCGACTTGACGGCTTACGCCAAAGACGGCAACATCGATCCGGTTATCGGCCGCAGCAAAGAGATCGAACGCGTGATTCAGGTGCTCAGCCGCCGGACCAAAAACAATCCGGTTCTGATCGGCGAACCCGGCGTCGGCAAGACGGCGATCGCCGAAGGCCTCGCACAGAAGATCATCAACAACGAAATTCCGGAAACGCTGCGCGAAAAGCGCGTCATGACGCTCGATATGGGTTCGGTCGTGGCAGGTACCAAATACCGCGGCGAATTCGAAGACCGTCTCAAAAAAATCATGGACGAGATTCGCCAGGCAGGCAATGTCATTCTGTTTATCGACGAGCTGCATACGCTGATCGGCGCGGGCGGGGCGGAAGGCGCAATCGATGCGTCCAACATCCTCAAGCCGTCGCTGGCACGCGGAGAACTGCAGTGCATCGGAGCGACAACCCTGGACGAATACCGCAAATATATCGAGAAGGATGCCGCGCTTGAGCGCCGGTTCCAGCCGATCAAGGTAGAACCGCCTTCCGTGGACGAAGCCATTCAGATCCTGCACGGTCTGCGCGACCGCTACGAAGCGCATCACCGGGTGAAGATTACGGACGAAGCGATCGAACAGGCCGTCAAGCTGTCGGACCGTTATATCACGGACCGTTTCCTGCCGGACAAAGCGATCGATCTAATCGACGAAGCGGGTTCCAAAGTCCGCCTGAATTCGTATACGGTACCGCCAAACCTGAAGCAGCTGGAGAATCGTCTGGACGATATCCGCAAAGAAAAAGACTCGGCGGTTCAAAGCCAGGAATTCGAAAAAGCGGCCGCCCTGCGCGATACCGAGCAGAAGATTCGCGAAGAGCTGGAAATGACGCGCAACCAGTGGAAAGAGAAACAAGGACGTACCGATTCCGAAGTGACGCCCGAAGATATTGCGGACGTGGTCGGAAGCTGGACGGGCATTCCGGTCAACAAGCTCAAAGAAGAAGAGACCGACCGTCTGCTGAACATGGAAAACCTGCTGCATGAACGCGTAATCGGTCAGGAAGAAGCGGTTGTCGCCGTCAGCCGAGCCATTCGCCGCGCGCGTGCGGGGCTCAAAGATCCGAAGCGTCCGATGGGCTCCTTCATTTTCCTCGGTCCTACGGGCGTAGGTAAAACGGAGCTGGCCCGCGCGCTGGCCGAATCGATGTTCGGCGACGAGAACGCGGTCATCCGGATCGATATGTCCGAGTATATGGAGAAGCATTCGACTTCGCGTCTGGTCGGAGCGCCTCCGGGATACGTCGGTTATGAAGAAGGCGGTCAGCTCACCGAGAAAGTCCGCCGCAAGCCTTACTCTGTAGTGCTGCTGGACGAGATCGAAAAAGCGCATCCGGAAGTATTCAACATTCTGCTGCAGGTGCTGGAAGACGGACGCTTGACCGATTCCAAAGGCCGCGTGGTCGATTTCCGGAATACGCTGATCATTCTGACGTCCAATGTCGGCGCGGATGCGATTCGCCGCAACTCGACGCTCGGCTTCACGGCCGCGGTCGACAGCGGAGCGGAATATAAGAGCATGAAAGGCAAAGTCATGGAAGAACTCAAGAAAAGTTTCCGTCCCGAGTTCCTGAACCGGATCGACGAAACGATCGTCTTCCATTCGCTCGACGAGAAGCATATCGCCGAAATCGTAACTTTGATGTCGGAAGAGCTGCGTAAACGTCTCAACGAGTATGGCGTGAACTTCAAGCTCACGGACGAAGCCAAAGCTTTCCTGGCGAAGGAAGGTTATGATCCGGCTTACGGTGCCCGTCCGCTGCGCCGGGCGATCCAAAAGCATATCGAGGACCGTTTGTCCGAAGAACTGCTGACCGGAACGGTGGCTAAAGGCGATTACCTGCTGATCGACGAGAAAGACGGGGCTCTGTCTGTCGATAAAGCCGAAGAGCCGGCGGTATCGATCGAAAAGCCGGAATAAACAACACCCAAACTGTATAGAAGGCCCGGGCCGGGCAATGCTTCGCGCTTTTCCGGTCTGCCGGCCGCCCCTAGCCGGGCCGCGGAATTTCGTTTCCGCCGGTCCGGCTTTTTTCGCTTGACCCGCCGTTTTGCGGATGGAATGACCCTTACTTTTAACCGCAATAAATGATAAACTTTTAAGGAAGAGCTTTCCGTATTTGCCGGAGGCGAACGGACGGTTTCGGACTGCCGGAGAGCCGGTGAGAGAGGAGACCCATGGCCAAGACGAAAACCAAGTTTTATTGCACCGAGTGCGGCTACGAGTCGACCAAATGGTACGGAAAATGCCCCGGCTGCCAATCGTGGAACTCCATGGTGGAGGAAACGGTCAGCAATGTGAAAACCCAGGGAATGGGCGGCATGAATTCTTCCCTGCTGCAGGGAACGCAAAAACCCCAATCCATTGTCGATATCGAAGGCGGACAGGAACCGCGGGTAGATACGAAGATCGGGGAATTGAACCGGGTGCTCGGCGGAGGCATGGTGCCGGGTTCGCTGATTCTGGTCGGCGGGGACCCCGGGATCGGCAAATCGACGCTGCTGCTGCAGACGTCGCATTCGCTGGCCGCTTCGGGCCTGAAAGTGCTGTATATTTCCGGGGAAGAATCGGTCAAGCAGACCAAACTTCGTGCGGAGCGGTTGGGCGCTTTGTCGCCCCAGCTGTACGTGCTGTGCGAAAGCAATATGGAGCAGGTGGAGCTTGCGATCGAACAGATTGCTCCGGATTTTCTTGTGATCGATTCCATTCAGACGGTGTACCAGCCGGATGTGACGAGCGCGCCGGGCAGCGTCTCGCAGGTGCGGGAGTGTACGGCCCGCTTTATGCGGATCGCCAAGAACGGCGGCATCGCCACCGTGCTCGTCGGCCACGTGACCAAAGAAGGCGCGATCGCCGGACCGCGCATGCTGGAACATATGGTGGACTGCGTCCTGTATTTTGAAGGAGAACGCCATCATACCTACCGGATTTTGCGTGCGGTCAAAAACCGTTTCGGTTCGACGAACGAAATGGGCATTTTCGAAATGCGCGAAGAAGGGCTCGACGAAGTCACGAACCCGTCGGAACTGTTCCTGTCCGAGCGGGCCATGGGCGTGTCCGGCACGACCGTCGTCGCCAGTATGGAAGGGACAAGGCCGGTATTGGTCGAACTGCAGGCGCTGGTGGCCACGACGCATTTCCCTTCGCCCCGTCGAATGGGGACCGGCATCGATTACAATCGCTTGAACCTGATCATTGCCGTATTGGAAAAACGCATGGGCTTGTACATGCAGACGCAGGACGCTTACGTCAATGTGGCGGGCGGCGTACGACTGGACGAACCGGCGGTTGACCTGGCCGTAGCGGTCTGTCTCGCGTCGAGCGTTCAAGACAAGCCGACGCGCCCCTATGACGTCGTGTTCGGCGAGATCGGGCTCACCGGCGAAGTTCGGGCGGTATCGCGGGCGGAACAGCGCGTCAAGGAAGCGCTGAAACTCGGTTTTAAACGGGTCATTATGCCCACAAAGAGTTTAAAAGGTTGGAAGCATCCGAAAGGGATCGAACTGATTGGTGTCGAGACCGTTTCACAGGCGCTCAAAGCGGCGCTAGAGTAGGGCGTTAACCGGGAGTTGACGCAAGGGGAGGCAGGCAATGAAAGAATCGGAATCCGCAAAAATGAACGAACTGCTCAAACTCGTCGCGCCGGGAGCTCCTTTCCGGGACGGGCTTGAGAATGTGCTGCGCGCCAAGACCGGTGCTCTGCTCGTCGTCGGTTACAGTCCCGAAGTGATGGAAGTCGTCGACGGAGGATTCTCCATCAACTGCGATTTTTCGCCGAACTATTTGTACGAGCTGGCGAAGATGGACGGGGCGATAATTTTGAGCGAAGACCTCAAACGTATCCTGTATGCCAACACGCAGCTGATTCCGGACTCCGCCATATCGTCGTCGGAGACGGGAATCCGCCACCGGACAGCAGAACGCGTAGCCAAGCAGACGGGTAAGCTGGTCGTATCCATCTCGCAGCGCCGCAATATCATCACGCTGTATCTCGGCAATTTGCGTTATACGCTCAAAGAGATCGGCGTCATTCTCACCAAAGCCAACCAGGCGATCCAGACGCTGGAGCGGTACAAAGCCGTATTGACCCAGGCACTGACCAATCTGACCGCTTCGGAGTTCGAGGAACTGGTTACGCTGGCGGAAGTGGTCGGCGTCATTCGCCGCGTCGAAATGGTGCTGCGCATCAAGACGGAAATCCAACGTTATGTCAGCGAGCTCGGTAATGAAGGCCGCCTGATTTCCATGCAGATGGAAGAGCTGGTCGGCAATACCGAACGCGAAGTTCTGCTGCTGCTCAAAGACTACACGGCCCAGCCCGGCGACGAAAAAGCCAAAGAGATTCTGGCGTCGCTTCGCCGTTCGACCGACGATGAACTGCTGGATACGGCGCATATTGTGCGGCTGCTCGGCTACTCCGCTTCGCTGTCGGTCAGCGACGAGATGCTGATTCCGCGCGGTTACCGCGTATTGAGCAAGATTCCGCGTCTGCCCAATGTCATTGTGCATAATTTGACCGAACACTTCGGCAAATTGGCGGATGTAATGCGGGCGGAACTGGAAGAACTGGATGAAGTGGACGGCATCGGAGGAGCTCGCGCCCGTACGATCAAGGAAGGGCTGCGCCGTCTGCAGGATCAGGTGTTTATCGAACGCCAGGTTTAGGTTTAACGGCCGCGGCGTAAAAAGAGGCGTCTTCCCGCGGGAAGGCGCTTTTTTGATCTGTGTGCCGGCAAGTTTTCAAGAGCGATTGTAGTTTTCAATGTCTGCCGAGGGTATACTAAAGAGACGCGGGAATAGCGAAACGGGTATAAAGGCGGGTGTAGACGAATGGAGCGAAACTTGAGCGTAATCGTGGTTGCGGCCGGACGCGGCTCTCGTATGGGTACCAAAGAAAGCAAACAGTTCCTCGAGCTGGATGGACGTCCGCTGTTTCTTCGGGCGATCGAGGCGTTTGGACGTTTCGGCGCGACTGCCGAAATCATTGTGGTTACCGGGGAAGCCGATGTCGAGCGCTGCCGCCGTTATATCGAGGAGGCGGACTGTCCGCTTGTGAAAACGGTAGTGGCCGGAGGGAAGGAGCGCCAGCAATCTGTCCATGAAGGGCTTAAGGCGGTTTCCTGCCCCTGGGTCATGGTCCACGACGGCGTACGGCCGTTTGTCCGGGAGCCGGACATCGAAGCCTGCTACGACGAGATGCGGCGCAGTGGAGCGGCTGTGCTGGCCGTCCCGGTCAAAGATACGATCAAGACTGTCGGAAACGGCGGCCTGATCGTCGATACGCCCGACCGCAGTCTGCTGTGGGCGATTCAGACTCCGCAGGGGTTCCGCACGGAAGAGCTGCTGCGCGCGCATGAGCGCGCAGCGGCCGAAGGATTTCTCGGGACCGACGATTCGATGCTGGTCGAGCGTCAGGGAATCCGGGTAACCGTCGCCCGTGGGGATTATACGAATATCAAGATTACGACGCCCGAAGATCTGGATTACGCGGAGTTTTTGCTTCGGGCGAAGCCGAAGGAGAGAACATGATGATCAGAGTAGGACAAGGATACGACGTGCATCAGCTGGTGGAGGGAAGACCCTGCATCATCGGAGGCGTGACCATTCCGCATGAAAAAGGCCTGCTCGGGCATTCCGACGCCGACGTGCTGCTGCACACGATCAGCGATGCGGTTTTGGGGGCGCTTGCGCTGGGCGATATCGGCCGTCATTTTCCCGATACCGATCCGGAGTTCAAAGACGCCGACAGTCTGAAGCTGCTGCAGCACGTCTGGAAAATGGCGGAAGAACGCGGGTACGTGCTCGGCAATGTGGATGCGACAATCATTGCGCAGCAGCCGAAGATGGCGCCTTATATCCCGCAGATGGTTACCGTAATCGCGGGTGCGTTGGGTGCGGAGGAATCGCAGGTCAATGTAAAAGCGACGACCACCGAATGGCTCGGTTTCACCGGACGGGGCGAAGGCATCGCGGCACAGGCCATTGTCTGCTTGACGAAGGGTATGCTATCATCTTGAAAGAATTTTAGAAACGATACGGGAGGCACACAATCATGAGTCAGGAAATACGTGTACGCTATGCACCGAGCCCTACGGGCCATCTGCATATCGGCAATGCCAGAACGGCACTGTTCAACTATTTGTTCGCGCGCAGCCAAGGCGGCAAGTTCATCGTGCGGATCGAAGATACGGACGTCAAACGCAATGTGGCGGGCGGCGAAGAAAGCCAGCTCAACTACATGAAATGGCTCGGGATCGACTGGGACGAAAGTATCGACGTCGGCGGAGAGTACGGACCTTACCGCCAGACGGAGCGCCTCGACATTTACAAGAAATACTGGCAGGAGCTGCTCGATAAAGGTTTGGCCTATTTGTGCTACTGCACCGAAGACGAGTTGGAAAAAGAGCGCGAAGAACAGATGGCGGCCGGGCAAACCCCTCGTTATTCCGGCAAGCACCGCGATCTGACGCCGGAGCAGCGCGAAGCTTTTGCGGCGGAAGGCCGCGTGCCAAGCGTGCGTTTCCGCGTGCCGGAGAACAAGACGTACACGTTCGACGATATGGTCAAAGGCGAGATTTCCTTTACTACCGAAGACACGGGCGATTTCGTTATCGTGAAGCGGGACGGCATCCCGACGTACAACTTCGCCGTTGTGCTCGACGACCATCTCATGAAGATCAGCCACGTGCTGCGCGGCGAAGACCATATCTCCAACACTCCTCGCCAGCTTATGATCTACGAAGCGCTGGGCTTCGAGCCGCCGCGCTTCGGCCATATGACGCTGATCGTGGGCGACGACCACAAGAAGCTCAGCAAACGCAACGAGTCGATCATCCAGTTCATTTCGCAGTATGAAGAACTGGGTTATCTGCCGGAAGCGCTGTTCAACTTCATTGCGCTGCTCGGCTGGTCTCCGGAAGGCGAAGAAGAAATCTTTACGCGCGAAGAACTGATTTCGATTTTTGATGCCAAACGGTTGTCCAAAAGCCCTGCGGTGTTCGATCCGAACAAACTGGCGCACATCGACAACCATTACATCAAAAACGCCGATGCAAAGCGGATTGCCGACCTGGCGATTCCCCACTTGCAAAAAGCGGGCCTGCTGCCGGATACGCTCGATGCCGACCGTAGGGACTGGGCGGAACGGCTCGTGGAGCTGTATCGCGAGCAGATGAACGCCGCTTCCGATATCGTGGCGCTGTCCGAAATGTTCTTCCGCGACGAAGTGGAATTCGGCGATGAAGAACGCGAAGTGCTGGCCGACGAGAAGGCGCCGGTTGCGCTGTCCGCTTTCCTGGCCAAAGTCGAAGCTTCGGACGAGTTCTCGCCGGAACGCATGGCCGCGCTGATCAAGGAAGTGCAGAAGGAGAACGGCATCAAGGGCAAGCAGCTGTTCATGCCGATCCGCGTCGCGCTGACCGGGCAAATGCACGGGCGCGACCTGAACCGGACGATCTACCTGCTCGGCAAAGAACGGGTGATCGGACGCTTGAAGGCGCAGACGGTTTGAACCCCGCACGATTCGGATTGTCAGACCGCGCCGATTCGTTTATAATGGCTAAACAACATCTATCCAACTACGTCTTTAATCGAATATTTCTATAGCGAAGAACAGGAGAAGTACGTCGTACGCCGAATCCCCCAGAGAGGACGGCCGCGAACGGATGCCGGGTCGGCATCCGTTTGCAGGCTGGGAGCCGTCCGGGTTCGGCAGACGGAAATGCGCCTGGGAGCTGCGGATTCGAAGCCCGGCCCTCTCGAGGGAGGTCGGGGTCTAGAGTCCGCCGGCCGGTCCCCGTTACGGGCTTTGAACGAGATGGACGCCGATTGAAGGTTGTCCAAGCAGAGTGGAACCGCGGTCTAACGCCTCTGCAGCATAATGCTGCCGGGGCGTTTTTATTTTGGGCAATGGAAGCGAGGAAGCGTGATGTTCAAATCGGTCAAGTCCGATATCCGTGCGGTATTCGACAACGATCCGGCGGCGAGAAGTATGTTTGAAGTCGTTTTTACCTATTCGGGATTGCATGCGATTTGGGCTCACCGGATCGCGCACAAGCTGTACAAGTGGCGGCGTTTCACTTTGGCGAGAATCGTATCGCAGACCGGCCGCTTTTTCACGGGAATCGAGATTCATCCGGGTGCGACAATCGGACGCCGGCTGTTTATCGACCACGGGATGGGCATCGTAATCGGTGAGACCTGCGAGATCGGCGACGATGTGGTCATCTATCAGGGGGTCACGCTCGGAGGAACAGGGAAAGAAAAAGGAAAAAGGCATCCGACCATAGGCAATAACGTCGTCATCGGCTCGGGTGCGAAAGTGCTCGGTTCCATCACCGTCGGCGATCAGAGCAATATCGGTTCGAACTCCGTCGTGCTCAAGGAAGTGCCGACGAACAGCACGGTGGTGGGGATACCCGGTCAGATCGTACGCCAGCACGGCCGCAAGGTCGACAGGCTCAGCCATCAGATGCCCGATCCTTCGCACGATGCGCTCTGCGAGCTGCGCCGCCAGGTGGCGCAGCTGCAGCAGGAGCTCAGAGAGGTCCGCCGGGATGCGTCGTATGTAGAGCCGCCCCGTGCGGCAGGCCGCGGAGACAGCCAGCAGTAAGCAACGAGAACGAGAGAGGAAAGTGGACAAATGACCCTGCAAATTTATAATACGATGACGAGAGAAAAAGAAAAATTCGTGCCGGTGGAGCAAGGCAAAGTGAATATGTACGTGTGCGGTCCGACCGTATACGACTATATCCATATCGGAAACGCCCGGCCGGTGATTTTTTTCGACGTGGTACGCGCTTATTTGGAAGATCGGGGATACGCCGTCAATTACGTGGTTAACTTCACCGATGTGGACGACAAGCTGATCCGCAAAGCCGAAGCCTTGAATACGACGGTTCCCGAAGTAGCGGAGAAGTTTATCGCGGCGTATTACGAAGATCTCGAAGGACTCGGCGTCGAAAAAGCGACCCTGAATCCCCGTGTAACGGAGAATATGGACGATATCATCGCTTTTATCGGCGAATTGGTCGACACGGGCCATGCCTACCCGAGCGGCGGCGATGTGTATTTCCGTACCTCGAGTTTCGAAGAATACGGCAAACTGTCGCGTCAGAACCTGGAACAGCTGCAGTTCGGCATCCGGATCGAAGTCGACGCGCGCAAAGAAAACCAGGAAGACTTCGTGCTCTGGAAAGGCGTAAAGCCGGGCGAAATCTCCTGGGAAAGTCCGTGGGGAGAAGGGCGTCCGGGCTGGCATATCGAATGCTCCGCGATGGCCCGTCGTTATCTCGGCGACACGCTCGATATCCACGGAGGCGGCCAGGATCTTCAATTCCCGCACCATGAATGCGAGATTGCCCAATCCGAATGCCTGACCGGCCACCCGCTGTCCAACTACTGGATGCACAACGGCTACGTCAATATCGATAATGAAAAAATGTCCAAGTCGCTCGGCAACGGCATTACGGTGCAGGATCTGCGCAGCCGCTACAAAAAAGAAGCTCTCCGGTACTTCGTCTTGTCCACGCATTACCGGAACCCGCTCAACTTCAGCCAAGACAACATGGATCAGGCCCTGAACAGCGTCGAACGGATCGAAAATGCCGTCGGCGCCATCCATCATCGTCTGGGAGCGGCAACGGCCGGCAGCCGAAGGGTGACGGATGCGCTGCGGACGAAGCTTGATGCCGTATTGAACGATTTTTACGCGAAGATGGACGATGACTTCAATACGCCGGACGCGGTGACTTCCATGTTCGAATGGGTAAACGAAGCAAACCGCGTACTGCGGGAAGATATCGCTTATCAAGCCGATCTGGAAGCGCTGCTCGAAGTCTTTGCGAAGATGAACGGCGTACTGCGTATTGCGGCCGAGCCGGGAACCGGACTGCTGGACGAAGAAGTCGAGCAGCTGATCGCCGAGCGCACCGAAGCCCGCAAAGCGAAGAATTGGACTCGTTCCGACGAAATCCGCGACCTGCTGGCCGAGCGGGGCATTGCCTTGGAAGATACGCCGCAGGGCATGAGATGGCGGAGAAAATAAAATGACCGGACACGATAAGACGGAAGAGACGGGCGGAACGCCGGAAACGAATTGGAACGCCGGGCAGCCGGGCGGAATGCTGTTCGATTTCCCTCCTTCGAGGACGCCGGGGCTGCTGCCTCCGATCGTACTCGCTTATATCGGCGATGCCGTATTTGAAGTGGCGATTCGGCAGTATCTGATCGGTCATGCGAATCTGCGTCCGCACCATCTTCACCGCGAAGCGACCAAGCTCGTCTCGGCCGGCGCGCAGGCGCGGATGCTGTTTCGAATCGAAGGAGAACTGACGGAAGAGGAAGCGGATATCGTCCGGCGCGGCCGCAATGCCAAGTCGGGATCTATTCCCAAAAACGCCGACGCGCTTGAATACCGGCATGCGACAGCGCTTGAAAGCCTCGCCGGATACCTGTATTACAGCGGCCGCACGGGCCGTCTGCAGCAACTGATCCGTCTGGGCATCGAACTCGGCGAAGAAGCAAGCTCGGCCGGATCCACGGATAAGCCGGATTCACTTTCTTCGGCGGAACCGCCCGAACGGAAATGAACACAAAACCAACCAAGCGGCGGCCGAACGCCGCCGGCGGAAAGGAACAACCCATATGGAAGAAGAATTGATTGCCGGCAAGCACTCGGTCGTCGAGGCGCTTAAAGCCGGCCGCAGTATCAACAAGATCTGGATCGCGGAGGGAACGCAGCAAAAGCAGATGCAGCCGATCCTGACGGAAGCCAAATCGCGCGGAATCATCGTACAAACAGCCGACAAACGCAAACTCGACACGCTTGTGCCGGGAATCCAGCATCAGGGGGTTGTCGCCCAGGCCGCTCCTTACGTCTACGCGGAGGTCGAAGACCTGCTCGCGGCTGCGGCAGCCAAAGGCGAAGACCCGTTTCTGCTTATCCTGGACGAGATCGAAGATCCCCACAACCTGGGCTCGATTCTGCGTACGGCCGACTGCACGGGCGTACACGGCGTCATTATTCCGAAGCGCCGTTCGGCGCAGGTTAACGCAACCGTCTCGAAAACGAGTGCGGGCGCGGCGGAATACGTGCCGGTCGCACGGGTGACGAATCTTGTCCAGACGATGGAAAAGCTCAAAGAAGCCGGTGTGTGGATCGCCGGTACCGACGTGCGGGCCGAAGGCGAGATCTACGAGACGGACGTGTTCAAAGGACCGCTTGCGATCGTGATCGGCAACGAAGGGGAAGGCATGGGGCGGCTCGTCCGAGAGAAATGCGATGTGCTCATCAAACTTCCGATGCAGGGACGCATCAATTCGCTGAACGCTTCCGTTGCCGCAGGCGTCGTCATGTACGAAGTGCTGCGCCAGCGCGGCGGCAGAAAGTAGCGTGAACCATGGCCGATTTGCGGGACGTACTTCTGGTGGACGGCTACAACATGATCGGAGCCTGGCCCGACCTGGCTCCGCTGTCGCAAATCGACATGAACGAGGCCCGCGACCGCCTGCTCGAACGTTTGGCCGATTATCAGGCTTACACGGGGCGAAGGGTCATTGTGGTGTTCGATGCTTACCGGGTGCCGGGCAAAGGCAGGTCGCTTGAGCAGAGCCGGGTCGAGATTTACTTCACGCGGGAAAAGGAAACGGCGGACGAAGCGGTGGAGCGTTTTGCCGGGCAGTTCCGCAGAAAGCGGCGCGACGTTTATGTGGCTACGAGCGATTTTGTCGAGCAGAGCGTCGCTTTTGCGCAGGGCGCGCTACGGGTCCCCGCCTTGGAACTTCTGGTCGAAGTCGAACAGAGCGAGAAAGAAATCGGGAAAAGAATCGCGGAACAGGCTCAAAAAGAAAGCCGCAATACGATCGACGGCAAGCTTACCCCCGAGCAGCTGAGGTTGTTCGAGCGCTGGCGGCGGCAGTGAACGAAGCGCTGCGCGCCGCAAAAGTAAGCGTTTTTTTACAACTCCGTGTACAAAAAGGAATTATCCGGCACAGGGCCCCTCTTTTGGTCGTTCTGCGGTTGACGGTGTAAGGTGACATAATATATACTGAGGCTAACTTTTAAGACAGGCTCGAAACTTGCGCCGCGGCCGGAGGGATTGCTGGTGAGTGTAGATCTCAAAGACGTCACAGTTTCATCTTACGATTTCCAATGCGATGAAGAAGTCGTGGAAGCGGTTCGTGCCGGAGATAGTGAGGCACTGGAGTATCTGATCCACAAGTACCGGAATTTCGTGCGCGCGAAGGCCAGATCTTATTTCCTGATCGGAGCCGACCGCGAAGATATCATCCAAGAAGGCATGATCGGTCTGTACAAGGCCATACGCGATTTCCGCGGGGACAGACTCGCTTCGTTCAAGGCTTTCGCCGAGATCTGCATTACGCGTCAGATCATTACGGCGATCAAGACGGCGACTCGGCAGAAGCATATTCCGCTGAATTCTTACGTTTCTCTCGACAAACCGATTTATGAAGAAGATTCGGACCGTACGCTGCTTGACGTCATTTGCGTGTCCCAGGTATGCGATCCGGAAGAACTGGTTATCAATCGCGAAGAGTTTACCGGTCTTGAGAACAAGATGTCGGAGATCTTGAGCGAGCTTGAACGCCAGGTTCTGATGCTGTACCTGGACGGGCGTTCGTACCAGGAAATCGCCGTCGACCTGCGCAGACACGTGAAATCGATCGACAATGCGCTGCAGCGGGTGAAGCGGAAACTGGAACGGTATTTGGAAGTTCGGGATCAGATGTGACGGGAACAGGCAGGGATCTACATAAACAACAGGACTGCCCGCCAAACGGGCGGAACGCAAAGACTCCGTGAGCGGAGTCTTTTTTTGCGGAAAAGAAGAACGAAACCCCTTCAAGCTTTTCGTTGACAGCCAATACCAGCTATGCTAAAGTGTTTTAGGTAGGCCTAAAATCATGATTTTAGGCTCAATACGAGTTCTTCTTGATTGAAGGATATCTTCGGGAGGTGTAAATCTATGCGGGTTATTATCACGTTGGCGTGCACGGAGTGCAAACAGCGCAATTATACAACGATGAAAAACAAACGTAATCACCCTGACCGCATGGAGATGAAGAAGTATTGCAAGTACTGCAACTCGCAAACTCCTCATCGCGAAACCAGATAGTCTGTTGGAGGTGTCATGGGCGTGAAAAAAAGCTTCAAGTCTATGTTTTCCTTTTTCTCCGAAAGCTGGGCTGAACTTAAAAAGGTTCGCTGGCCCAATCGCAAAGAACTGACCAATTACACGCTTGTTGTTTTGGGAACGATTGTTGTGATGGCTGTATTCTTTTGGGTAATCGACATCGGACTCTCCTATGCGATTGAAGCGATAATTTAAGGAAGGGCCTGTAGGTGGCTTGATATGGAAAAAAGATGGTACGTCGTTCATACCTATTCCGGGTATGAGAACAAAGTCAAAGCCAATTTGGAAAAACGCGTAGAATCGATGGGCATGGAAGACAAGATTTTCCGGGTTCTTGTTCCTATGGAAGAAGAAGTGGTCGACAAAGACGGCAAGAAAAAAACCGTCATGCGTAAGGTCTATCCGGGATATGTCTTGGTGGAAATGATCCAGACCGATGACTCGTGGTATGTTGTCCGCAACACGCCGGGTGTCACGGGATTTGTAGGTTCGACGGGTTCCGGTTCCAAGCCGACAGCCCTGCTTCCGGAAGAGGTAGAACAAATTCTGAAGCACATGGGCATGTCCGAACCGAAACCGAAGATCGAATTCGATCTGAAGGAATCCGTGCGTATCAAAGTTGGTCCTTTTGCGAACTTTGTCGGAACAGTGGAAGAAATTCTGCTCGAGAAAAGCAAGCTCAAGGTTCACGTCAACATGTTCGGGCGGGAAACGCCGCTTGAGCTGGATTACACGCAAGTCGAGAAGATTTAACTAAGCGCAAGGAGGTGTTTCTCAATGGCAAAGAAAGTCATTAAAATGGTGAAACTTCAAATTCCTGCAGGCAAAGCTAACCCGGCGCCTCCGGTAGGTCCAGCACTGGGCCAAGCAGGTGTGAACATCATGGCATTCTGTAAAGAATTCAATGCTCGCACAGCTGACCAAGCAGGTCTGATCATTCCGGTCGAGATCTCCGTATTTGAAGACCGTTCTTTCACTTTCATCACGAAAACTCCGCCGGCTGCAGTTCTGCTGCGTGTCGCTGCGAAGATCGAGAAGGGTTCGGGCGAACCGAACAAAAAGAAAGTGGCTACCGTTAACCGCGATACTGTTCGTCAAATCGCCGAACAAAAAATGCCTGACCTTAACGCAGCGAGCGTAGAGTCCGCTATGCGTATGGTCGAAGGTACTGCCCGCAGCATGGGTATCACGATTCAAGACTAGTTCTTGATGCATCGTTCCAAAGCCGAGCCCCAAGGAAGTGCGGCATATGTGGGAGGGTAACCCGCTAACACCACAAAGGAGGAATACACAATGGCTAAACACGGTAAGAAATACGTAGAAGCTGCTAAGCTGTTCGACAGCGAAACAGTTTATGAACCAGCCGAAGCTGTGAGTCTTGTCAAAAAGACGGCAACAGCTAAATTCGACGAAACTGTCGAAGCGGCAGTGCGTTTGGGCGTAGACCCACGTAAGCAAGACCAAGCCGTTCGCGGCGTCGTTGTCCTGCCACACGGCACAGGCAAAACGCAGCGCGTACTGGTATTTGCAAAAGGCGAAAAAGCAAAGGAAGCGGAAGCTGCCGGAGCTGACTTCGTAGGCGATCAGGACATGATCAACAAGATCCAACAAGGTTGGTTCGAGTTCGACGTCTGCGTAGCAACGCCTGACATGATGAGCGAAGTCGGTAAACTGGGTCGTCTGCTCGGTGGTAAAGGCCTCATGCCTAACCCTAAAGCAGGTACAGTTACTTTCGACGTTACCAAGGCTGTGCAAGAAATCAAAGCCGGTAAAATCGAATACCGTCTGGACAAAGCGGGCCAAATCCATGCACCGATCGGCAAAGCGTCGTTCAGTGAGGATCAGTTGAACGAAAACTTGAAAGCACTGATGGAGGCGCTCAACCGCGCTAAACCTGCTGCTGCCAAGGGCGTTTACCTGAAAGGCGTAGCCGTGTCCGCAACGATGGGACCGAGCGTTCGCGTTAACACAACTTCTTACAAATAAAAAAAGTGTTGACTCCGGTCGGCATTTTCGATACATTGTAGAAGCTGTTTCATTCCGTTACTCGTAACGGTCTGGTAAATTTGAATATGCTTACCGTAGACAGTAGGTGCTTTCGGGCTTAATTTCCTACCGAGGTGTGTGATAGAATGTCAGCTCTGCTGATTTCAGTCAAGCCTTCGTACTTCTGCGGAGGCTTTTCTTATTGCATGCGCCGCACGTTAAGTTTGACTTGAATGTGGCAAAAGTGGGAGCGGCCGGCTCGTCCGCAGCGGCGGTCCGGCGTTTCACTCGAATTCAACAGGAGGTGTACGATTTGGCTAACGCAAAAGTGATTCAAACGAAACAAGAAGCGGTAGACGTAATCGCCGGAAAACTGCGCGAAAGCGTATCGACCGTCGTTGTCGACTATCGTGGTCTGAACGTTTCTCAAGTTACCGAGCTGCGTAAGCAGCTGCGCGAAGCGGGCATCGAGTTCCAAGTTCTCAAAAACTCGCTGGTTCGCCGTGCGACTGCAGCTGCCGAACTGAGCGAGCTCGACGCAGTCCTTACAGGACCTACGGCGATCGCTTTCGGAACGGAAGACGTAGTAACTCCAGCCAAGATCCTGAACGACTTCGCAAAAGCGAACGAAGCTCTGGAACTTAAAGGCGGAGTTGTAGAAGGCCGTGTAGTGGGTGCCGACGAACTGAAAGCACTGGCTTCCCTTCCTTCCCGCGAAGGTTTGCTGTCCATGCTCCTCAGCGTGCTCCAAGCTCCAGTGCGCAACTTCGCGCTGGCAGTCAAAGCCGTTGCAGACAAAGACGAGCAGCAATCCGCGTAACAAGCTCCGAGAATCGCATAGGCGTACCGAAAAGATCGCATAGGCGTGCCGAAGCGAATCTTGAGGTCGAATGGAGCGGACGAAGTCTGAAACGTTCGTGCGTGCCGAAGCGATTGGAGGAACCGAATATTCGGGTTTGCTTGGATATTCGACGTTTTTACCCAGATTCAAAACCGACAGCCTTAACCGGCTGATCCCACATACCCTAACGGAGGTTCAATCATGAGTAACGAGCAAATCCTTGAAGCCATCAAAGGCATGACTGTATTGGAACTGAACGACCTGGTTAAAGCAATCGAAGAAGAATTCGGCGTAACTGCAGCAGCTCCAGTAGCAGCAGCAGGCGGCGCAGTAGCAGCAGAAGCTGAGCAAACTGAATTCGACGTTATCCTGACAGGCGCTGGCGCTTCGAAGATCAACGTTATCAAAGTTGTTCGCGAAATCACAGGTCTCGGCCTGAAAGAAGCAAAAGAAGTTGTAGACAACGCTCCAAAAGCAATCAAAGAAAAAGTATCCAAAGAAGAAGCAGAAGCAGTTCAAGCGAAACTGTCTGAAGCTGGCGCTTCCGTAGAAGTTAAGTAATTTCTTTTCAAATTAGCATTACACAGGGCAGACCCTCGAAGTTATCCTGCTTCGGGGGTCTGTTCTCGTATTTAAGCCTCGGACCAACGGCAAAGGGGTGGAAACAGTTGTCGGATCATTATTACGCCAACCGTCCTTCTGCGGCACATGACCGCAAGACGGTCGAAGTCGATCTGCGCGGCAGAAAAGTTCGACTCGTTACCGACGCAGGAGTGTTTTCCAAAAACGGCCTGGACTACGGAAGCCGTGTGCTGATCGAAGCGCTGGAGTTCCCGGCAGGCGCGGGCGTTTTGGACGTGGGATGTGGTTACGGACCGATCGGAATTGCCGCCGGAATCATGGGAGCCTCAAGTGTCGTAATGCTGGATGTCAACGAGAGAGCCGTAGAGCTTGCGCGTGAGAATGCGGCGGCCAACGGCCTGCTGCAGATCCAAGCGATGCAGAGCGATCTGCTGGAAGCAGTGGCGGAAAAGCGTTTCGATATCATCATCAGCAATCCTCCGATTCGAGCCGGCAAGGAAACGGTGCACCGGCTGTTCGAACAGGCTTTTTCCTGTTTGAAAGCAAACGGTTCGTTGTGGATCGTCATTCAAAAAAAGCAGGGTGCCGCATCGGCAAAAGCCAAGCTGGAAACGATGTTCGAACGGGTAGAGGAAATCACGAAAGACAAAGGGTACCGGATCTATAAAGCGTCCAAAGGAAGCGGAGCGGGGAATTGAAATTTTTCGCGGAAAAACGAAGAAGGTATTGACCTGCCCGGAACACCGTGTTATAGTTACAAAATGTCAGTATAGAATGCCCTACGTGGCTTTAGCATATTAAAACGTTGAGAGGCTCCGCAAAACAGCAAAGGAAGCGCGGTTTTGTTTGGGGCTTACTATTTTGATGTGCCGAGGTGCGTATATGGACATTTCTGAAGACAGCGTGAAAGACACGCAGCGACGTTTCAGTATCCAGCATTGATTCATTTGATCCGGCCATGCGACGCTCTTTTTTCGAATAAACTCGATAAGGGCTTTTCTGCATGTAAGGGGCGTGCCCGTTTTGAGTTCATTATACGTGATTCAAAGTGTGGGCCGCAATGGAATTTTTAAACTCGGCATTTTCATCCAAAAAGTGCCTAAAGTTGAGTAGACATTGAGGGGTGAGTATAGTTGACGGGACATCTTGTTCGATATGGTCGACGCACTCGGCGGAGTTATTCGCGAATTCATGAGGTGCTCGAAGTTCCGAATCTGATCGAGATTCAGCAGAAATCTTACGGTTGGTTTCTTGAGGAAGGACTTCGGGAAATGTTTCATGACATTTCGCCGATCCAGGACTTCACCGGAAATCTGATTCTGGAATTTATCGATTACAGCCTCGGGGAACCGAAATACACGACGGACGATGCCAAAGAGCGTGACGTGACGTACGCGGCGCCGCTTCGTGTGAAAGTCCGCCTGATTAACAAGGAAACGGGCGAAGTCAAAGAGCAGGAAGTGTTTATGGGTGACTTCCCGCTGATGACCGAAACCGGTACGTTTATCATAAACGGTGCGGAACGGGTTATTGTCAGTCAGTTGGTTCGCTCTCCAAGCGTCTACTTCAATAATAAAGTGGACAAAAACGGAAAGAAAACATACAGCGCGACTGTAATCCCGAACCGCGGCGCTTGGCTCGAGCTCGAGACGGACGCCAAAGACATCATCTACGTCCGGATCGACCGCACACGCAAAATTCCGGTAACGGTACTGCTGCGTGCACTCGGTTTTGGCAGCGATGCCGAAATCCTGGATCTGCTCGGCAACGACGAGTACATCCGCAATACGCTCGACAAAGACAATACGGACTCGACAGAGAAAGCGCTGATCGAGATCTACGAACGCCTGCGTCCGGGCGAACCGCCTACGCTGGATAACGCGAGAAGCCTGCTTATCGCGCGTTTCTTCGATCCGAAGAGATACGATCTGGCAAGCGTAGGCCGCTATAAAATGAACAAAAAGCTTCATATCAAAAACCGCTTGTTCAACCAAAAACTTGCCGAAACGCTGATCGATACCGTAACGGGTGAAATCATCGCGGAAGCGGGACAGATGGTAGACCGTCGTCTGCTTGACGAAATTCTGCCGTATCTGGAAGGCGAACACAGCGTGAAAACTTATCATGTCGCGGGCGGCGTTCTCGACGCCAACGATATTCCGATGCAATCGATCGAAGTGTTCTCTCCGATCGAAGACGGAAAAGTCGTTAAAGTCATCGCCAACGGCTTGATCGACAAAGGCGTCAAAAACATTACCCCGGCCGACATCATTGCATCGATCAGCTACTTTATCGATCTGCTGCACGGTATCGGCGATACCGACGATATCGACCATCTGGGCAACCGTCGTCTGCGTTCCGTCGGCGAACTGCTGCAGAACCAGTTCCGTATCGGTTTGTCCCGCATGGAGCGCGTCGTACGCGAACGGATGTCGATTCAGGATTCGAACGTGATCACGCCGCAGGCTTTGATCAACATTCGTCCCGTTATCGCATCGATCAAGGAATTCTTCGGCAGTTCGCAGCTCTCCCAGTTCATGGACCAGACGAACCCTCTGGCTGAACTGACGCACAAACGCCGTCTGTCCGCACTCGGACCCGGCGGTCTGACACGCGAACGCGCCGGTTTCGAAGTTCGAGACGTTCACGCCAGTCACTACGGCCGGATGTGTCCGATCGAAACTCCGGAAGGACCGAACATCGGTCTGATCAACTCCTTGTCCACGTTCGCGCGGATCAACGAGTACGGATTTATCGAAGCGCCTTACCGCCGCGTCGATCCGAAGACCAACAAAGTAACGGAACATATCGATTACCTGACAGCAGACGAAGAAGACAACTATGTGGTCGCACAGGCAAACGCCCAACTGACCGAAGATGATGCCTTCGCCGACGATATGGTTATCGTTCGTTACAACAAACAGGCCGACAATATCCTGCCGATGCCGAGCGATCGCGTCGACTACATGGACGTTTCGCCGAAACAGGTCGTATCCGTCGCGACGGCGCTCATTCCGTTCCTCGAGAACGATGACTCCAACCGCGCACTGATGGGATCGAACATGCAGCGTCAGGCCGTTCCTTTGCTGATTCCGAAAGCGCCGCTCGTCGGCACCGGCATGGAACACAAATCGGCCAAAGACTCCGGTGTATGTATCGTAGCCAAGCATGACGGTTACATCGAACGTTCGACCGCCAGCGAAATCACGCTGCGCCGCGTCGAAATGGTTGACGGCCAGGAAGTCAAAGGCGACCTGGTTACTCATAAATTACACAAATTCATGCGTTCCAACCAAGGAACGTGCATCAACCAACGTCCGATCGTACGTGCGGGCGACATCGTGAAAAAAGGCGACATCCTGGCGGACGGCCCTTCGACCGAAATGGGCGAATTGGCTCTGGGCCGCAACGTTGTCGTAGCCTTCATGACTTGGGAAGGTTACAACTACGAGGATGCGATCCTGCTGAGCGAGAAGCTCGTTAAGGAAGACGTATATACTTCGATCCATATCGAAGAATACGAATCCGATGCGCGCGATACGAAGCTCGGACCGGAAGAAATCACGCGCGACATCCCGAATGTCGGCGAAGAAGCGCTGAAGAACCTCGACGATCGCGGCATTATCCGCATCGGCGCGGAAATCGCTGCCGGCGATATCCTCGTAGGCAAAGTAACGCCGAAAGGCGTGACGGAGCTGACGGCGGAAGAACGCCTGCTGCATGCGATCTTCGGTGAAAAAGCACGCGAAGTGCGCGACACTTCCCTGAGAGTGCCTCACGGTACGGACGGCATTGTCGTGGACGTCAAAGTCTTTACCCGCGAAAACGGAGATGAGCTGCCTCCGGGCGTTAACCAGCTCGTACGTGTTTATATCGCGCAGAAACGGAAAATCTCCCAAGGCGACAAGATGGCCGGACGTCACGGTAACAAGGGTGTCGTATCGCGCATCATGCCTGAAGAAGATATGCCGTTCCTGCCGGACGGCACGCCGGTTCAGATCGTACTGAACCCGCTGGGCGTACCTTCGCGGATGAACATTGGACAGATCTTGGAAGTCCACCTGGGCATGGCGGCGCAGCGTCTCGGTATCCACGTAGCCACTCCGGTATTCGACGGAGCGAACGAGTATGACGTATTCGATACGATGGAAGAAGCCGGCATGCAGCGCAACGGCAAAACGATTTTGTATGACGGACGTACCGGCGAGCGTTTCGAACGCGAAGTTACGGTCGGCGTTATGCATATGATCAAGCTGGCGCACATGGTCGACGACAAAATCCACGCCCGTTCCACGGGTCCTTACTCGCTCGTTACGCAGCAGCCGTTGGGCGGTAAAGCCCAGTTCGGCGGACAGCGCTTCGGGGAAATGGAAGTATGGGCACTGGAAGCCTACGGCGCGGCCTATACGCTGCAGGAAATCCTGACAGTCAAGTCCGATGACGTGGTGGGCCGCGTGAAGACGTACGAATCTATCGTTAAAGGCGAGAACGTACCGGAACCTGGTGTGCCGGAAGCCTTTAAGGTTTTGATCAAAGAACTGCAAAGCTTGGGCATGGACGTCAAAATCCTTGGCGAAGACGAGCAGGAGATCGAAATGAAAGAACTGGACGACGAGGAAGAACCGACTGGCGGCGACAAACTGGGCCTCAATCTGGAAGGTTCGGAAGTCGGCGCGGAACAATAAGTTTTAAAAATCAGGAACCGCATATAGGGAGGGTTGCTCCTTGTTGGATGTAAACAACTTCGAGTTTATCAAGATCGGGCTCGCTTCGCCGGACAAGATTCGTTCTTGGTCCCGCGGCGAGGTGAAGAAGCCGGAAACGATCAACTATCGTACGCTCAAACCGGAGAAAGAAGGTCTGTTCTGCGAAAAGATCTTCGGACCGACCAAAGACTGGGAATGCCACTGCGGCAAGTACAAACGGGTACGTTATAAAGGCGTCGTCTGCGATCGCTGCGGCGTTGAAGTTACCCGCGCGAAAGTACGCCGCGAGCGGATGGGCCATATCGAGCTCGCCGCTCCGGTTTCCCACATCTGGTACTTCAAAGGGATTCCGAGCCGTATGGGCCTGGCGCTGGATATGTCGCCGCGCTCGCTCGAAGAAGTCATTTACTTCGCTTCTTATGTCGTAACCGATCCGGGCGAAACGCCGCTGGAAAGAAAACAGCTCCTGTCCGAAAAAGAATACCGCAGCTACCGTGAAAAATACGGCTACGGATTCCATGCCGGAATGGGTGCCGAAGCGGTAAAAAAACTCCTTCAGGATATGGATATCGACAAAGAACTGGAGTTCCTCAAAGAGGAGCTTCGCACGACGCAGGGGCAGCGCAGAAGCCGGGCGATCAAACGTCTGGAAGTCATCGAAGCTTTCAAAAGCTCGGGTAACAACCCGGACTGGATGATTCTCGATGTGCTTCCGGTCATTCCGCCGGAACTGCGTCCGATGGTACAGCTGGACGGCGGCCGCTTCGCGACCTCCGACCTTAACGATCTGTACCGCCGCGTCATCAACCGGAACAACCGTCTGAAAAGACTGCTCGATCTGGGCGCTCCGGACATTATCGTACAGAACGAAAAGCGCATGCTGCAGGAAGCGGTAGATGCCTTGATCGACAACGGCCGTCGCGGTCGTCCCGTCACCGGTCCGGGTAACCGCCCGCTCAAATCCCTCAGCCATATGCTTAAAGGCAAACAAGGACGTTTCCGCCAGAACTTGCTCGGTAAACGGGTCGATTACTCCGGCCGTTCGGTTATCGTCGTAGGTCCTAACCTGAAGATGTACCAATGCGGTCTTCCGAAGGAAATGGCGCTGGAATTGTTCAAACCTTTCGTTATGAAAGAACTGGTCAATAAAGGTCTTGCCCATAACATCAAGAGTGCAAAGCGCAAAGTCGAACGCGTGAGTGCCGAAGTATGGGACGTTCTTGAAGAAGTGATCAAGGAGCATCCGGTTCTCTTGAACCGTGCCCCTACGCTTCACCGTCTCGGTATTCAGGCATTCGAACCGATTCTGGTCGAAGGCAAAGCGATTCGTCTTCACCCGCTCGTATGTACGGCTTACAACGCCGACTTCGACGGCGACCAGATGGCCGTGCACGTTCCGCTGTCTGCGGAAGCACAGGCGGAAGCCCGCATTCTGATGCTAGCATCCGGCAACATCCTGAACCCGAAAGACGGCAAGCCTGTCGTTACTCCTTCGCAGGATATGGTTCTCGGTGTGTATTACCTGACCATGGATAATAATCAAGCCATGGGTGCAGGCATGATCCTGCGGAACGTCAACGAAGCCGTGTCCGCTTATCAGCGCGGCACAGCCGAGCTGCATGCTCGCGTAGCGATTCCGGTCAAAGCTCTCAACAAAACGAGCTTTACCGACAAACAGCAGGGCGCAATGCTGATTACGACGATCGGCCGGATTATCTTCAACGAGATTTTCCCGGCAAGTTTCCCGTATATCAACGATGCGACCCGCGCCAACCTGTTCGACGGCGTGGCAGAAGACTTCTTTATCTATGAAAAAGGGGAAAATGTCACCGACCGCATCATGAATGCTCCGCAAACAAAAGGGATCGGCAAAGAGTATTTGGGCGAAATCATCGGACGCTGCTTCGAGGTTTACCAAACGACTCAAACTTCGATGATCCTCGACGAAATCAAACAGCTCGGGTTTACGTATTCGACTCGTTCGGGCGTAACCGTAGCCGTTTCCGATGTTGTCGTACCACCGGAGAAAAAAGCGCTGATGGAAGAGTCGGACAAGAAAGTCGCGGTTATTACCAACCAGTATCGCCGCGGTTTGATTACCAACGAAGAACGGTATGACCGGGTTATCGAAATCTGGTCGCACGCCAAAGATCAAATCAGTGATATCCTGATGAAATCGATGGACCGTTATAACTCCATTATGCTCATGGTCGATTCCAAAGCACGGGGCAACAAATCGCAGATCACCCAGTTGGGCGGTATGCGTGGACTGATGGCCAACCCATCGGGTCGGATCATCGAGCTCCCGATCAAGTCCAACTTCCGCGAAGGCCTTACGGTCCTCGAATACTTCCTGTCCACGCACGGTGCGCGTAAAGGTCTGGCCGATACCGCGCTTCGTACCGCCGACTCGGGTTACCTGACCCGTCGTCTGGTTGACGTGGCCCAGGACGTAATCGTCCGCGAAGATGACTGCGGCACGGATAAAGGCTTCAGCGTAAGCCGGATCCAAGATGGCAAAGAAGTCATCGAAGATCTGTACGACCGTATTGAAGGCCGCTACTGCTTCGAGACCGTTCGTCATCCGCAAACCAAAGAAATCATTGCAACCCGCAACGAATTGATCACTTCCGACAAAGCGGAAGAAATCATCAAAGCGGGTGTTGAAAAACTGCAAATCCGTTCCGTACTCAGCTGCCGCGCCCGTCATGGCGTATGCAAAAAGTGCTACGGACGAAACCTGGCGACAGGCAAACACGTCGAAATCGGCGAAGCGGTCGGCATTATTGCGGCTCAATCGATCGGTGAACCGGGAACCCAGCTTACCATGCGTACGTTCCACACCGGCGGCGTTGCCGGCGATGACATCACGCAGGGTCTGCCGCGTATCCAGGAGTTGTTCGAGGCCCGTAACCCTAAGGGTCAGGCCACGATCAGCGAAATCGACGGCGTCGTGAAAGAAATCCGCGAAGCGAAAGACCGTCGCGAGATCGAAATTCAGGGCGAAGCCGAAAGCAAAACGTATCTGGTTACCTACGGTTCCCGTCTGCGCGTACGCGAAGGTGTGACTGTAGAAGCCGGCGACGAGCTGACGGACGGTTCGATCGATCCAAAAGAAATGCTGCGCATCAAGGGAATCCGCGGCGTGCAGAACTATATCCTTCAGGAAGTTCAGCGCGTATACCGGAACCAGGGCGTAGAAATCAACGACAAGCACGTCGAAGTCATGATTCGTCAGATGCTGCGCAAGATCCGCATCGTCGATGCAGGCGAAACGACACTGCTGCCGGGATCGTTCGTGGAAATCCACGAGTACGAAAAAGCAAACAAAGAAGCGATGCTGAACGGCAAGGATCCGGCTGTAGCCAAACCGATCCTGCTCGGTATTACCAAAGCGTCCCTGGAGACCGATTCTTTCCTGTCGGCCGCATCGTTCCAGGAAACGACACGCGTACTTACCGACGCTGCGATCAAAGGCAAGGTCGACCAACTGCTCGGCTTGAAAGAAAACGTGCTGATCGGTAAACTGATTCCTGCCGGTACCGGCATGAGTCGTTATCGCAACGTGCGTTTCGAAGATCCGGAAGGTACAAAAAGCGGGGAAAAGTCTCTTGAACCCGTGACTACCGAGTAACATTGGAGGAGAGAATCGGGGCGGAAGGGAAGAGTGATCTTCCCTCAAGTCCCGAAATTCTTTGCTTGACATAAAGCTCCGCCAAATGCTAATATAGCAAAGGTGCGTGAGCGGGTAGTACTGATCCTGTCTTTTGGAGGATATGCCGAATGTCTAATGATAAAGGACTCCAGGATGCTCATGTTAGAATCGGTACCAAGCAGACTGTGCGAGCGGTCGAACTTGGAGAAGCTTCCGAAGTTTATGTAGCCATGGACGCAGAGCAGCGGATGATCGCAAAGATCACATCGTTGTGCAGCAAGACCGGCGTGAAAATTACCGAAGTGGAAACGATGCGAGAGCTCGGCAAAGCTTGCGGGATTGAAGTCGGGGCGGCGATGGTTGCGGTTCTGAAGTGAGAAAGCCATAACGATGTAAGAACGTTTTTGTTTCGGGAGCGTCAAGCGGTCGAGACAAGAACTTTCATTTGTTCTTTTATGAACCGCCTGGGTCTGTGGACTTGGAAAACCGGTTTGTAACAAGGATGTTTACCAATATAGGAAGGGGGTGGCAATGACAATGCCAACTATTAACCAACTCGTCCGTAAAGGACGTCAAGCGAAAGTCGTGAAGTCGAAATCCCCAGCTCTGCAAAAGGGTTTCAACGCACTCAAACGTGAAGAAACGAACCTGAGCGCCCCGCAAAAACGCGGTGTCTGCACTCGTGTAGGTACGATGACTCCACGTAAACCAAACTCCGCGCTTCGTAAGTATGCCCGTGTTCGTTTGACGAACCGTATCGAGGTGACTGCTTACATTCCGGGTATCGGACACAACCTGCAAGAACACAGCGTCGTGCTGGTTCGCGGAGGTCGCGTAAAGGACTTGGCGGGTGTACGTTACCATATCGTTCGCGGTGCTCTTGATACTGCAGGCGTAAACGGACGTATGCAAGCCCGTTCGAAATACGGCGCTAAGCGTCCAAAAGAAAAGAAAAACTAATTTGAGCGCCTGAGGGCGTTCAACTATCGGAGAAAGGGGGATATCCATGCCACGCAAAGGTCCAGTTACCAAAAGAGACGTACTGCCGGATCCGGTGTACAACAGCAAACTGGTTACTCGTTTGATCAACCGCATTATGATCGACGGTAAACGCGGTGTAGCTCAAAACATCCTTTATAACTCGTTCAAATTGATTCAAGAACGTACGGGCAACGACCCGATGGAAGTCTTTGAAGCTGCAATCAAGAACATCATGCCGGTTCTCGAAGTTAAAGCCCGTCGTGTAGGCGGCGCCAACTATCAAGTGCCGATCGAAGTCAAGCCAGAAAGACGGACGGCTCTCGGTCTCCGTTGGCTCGTCAACTACTCCCGCAACCGCGGCGAGAAGACGATGGAAGAGCGTTTGGCGGCTGAAATCATCGATGCATCGAACAACACAGGCGCATCCGTGAAGAAACGCGAAGACACGCACAAAATGGCTGAAGCGAACAAAGCGTTTGCTCACTACCGCTGGTAGGATTTCGGCTTAGCAACCAAAACTGATTTTGAAGGGAGAATCCCATTCATGGCAAGAGAGTTCTCCTTGAAAAATACACGTAACATCGGGATCATGGCGCATATTGACGCTGGTAAAACGACGACTACGGAACGGATTCTGTTCTACACGGGCATCACGCACAAAATCGGTGAAGTACACGATGGCGCAGCGACGATGGACTGGATGGAACAGGAGCAGGAGCGCGGAATCACGATTACTTCCGCCGCTACGACCGCTCAATGGCACGGTTACCGCGTCAATATCATTGATACCCCGGGACACGTCGACTTCACGGTTGAAGTCGAACGTTCCCTTCGTGTATTGGACGGGGCAGTAGGCGTATTCAGTGCCAAAGAAGGTGTCGAGCCTCAGTCGGAAACCGTATGGAGACAGGCTGACCGTTACGGCGTTCCTCGGATCGCGTACGTCAACAAAATGGACATTATCGGTGCGGACTTCCTGAACGTTGTCAAAGATATGGGTGAGCGTCTCCAAGCCAACGCGGTAGCGATCCAGCTGCCAATCGGTGCGGAAAACGACTTCACGGGTATCATTGACCTCGTCGAGCAAAAAGCTCACATGTACAAAGACGATCTCGGTCAGAACATCGACGTTGTCGACATTCCGGAAGAATATCTGGCTCAAGTCGAAGAACTTCGCGCGATCCTGATTGAGAAAGTTTCGGAACTGGACGAAGATTTGACAATGAAATACCTGGAAGGCGAAGAAATCTCGGTTGACGAGATCAAAGCCGCTCTGCGTAAAGGCGTTGTCGATGTTAAGATTTTCCCGGTTATCTGCGGATCTTCTTACAAAAACAAAGGTATTCAGCTTATGCTGGACGCTGTTGTTGACTATCTTCCAGCTCCAATCGATGTACCTGCGATTCAAGGTACGCTTGAAGACGGTACGGAAGCGATTCGTCATTCTTCGGATGAAGAGCCGTTCTCCGCGCTTGCTTTCAAGATCATGACAGACCCTTACGTGGGTAAACTGACGTTCTTCCGTGTATACTCCGGTACGCTTCAATCCGGTTCGTATGTACTGAATGCATCGAAAGGCAAACGTGAGCGGATCGGTCGTATCCTGCAAATGCATGCCAACAGCCGTCAAGAAATCAGCGTTGTATACTCCGGTGACATCGCTGCAGCCGTTGGTTTGAAAGATACGGGTACAGGTGATACACTGTGTGATGAGAAGAACCCGGTCATTCTCGAGTCGATGAACTTCCCGGATCCCGTTATCGAGATCGCCGTGGAACCGAAAACCAAAGCCGACCAAGATAAATTGGGCGTCGCTCTTGGTAAATTGACAGAAGAAGATCCGACCCTTCGTGCCCACACGGACGAAGAAACCGGCCAGACGATTCTGGCAGGTATGGGTGAACTCCACCTTGATATCATTATCGACCGGATGCGTCGGGAATTTAAGGTAGAAACCAACGTGGGTAAACCACAGGTTGCTTACCGCGAAACTTTCCGTCAAGCAGCCCGCGTAGAAGGCAAGTTCGTTCGTCAATCCGGCGGCCGTGGTCAATACGGTCACGTATGGGTTGAATTCGAGCCGCTGGAACCGGGTACAGGCAGCCAATTCGAAAGCAAGGTAGTCGGCGGTTCGGTTCCTCGTGAATACGTACAGCCAGCACTTGCCGGTATCGAAGAACAGATGAAGAGCGGCGTTATCGCGGGCTTCCCGCTGGTAGACGTTAAAGCGACAATCGTCGACGGCTCTTATCACGATGTCGATTCCAACGAAATGGCGTTCAAAATTGCCGGTTCGATGGCACTCAAAGCAGCGAAGGAAAAGTGTAACCCTGTCCTGCTTGAGCCAATCATGAAAGTCGAAGTAACGGTTCCCGAGGAGTACATGGGCGACGTTATGGGTATGCTGAGTTCCCGCCGCGGCCGTATCGAAGGTATGGATTCCCGCAGTGGCGCTCAAATCATCCGTGCGAAGGTGCCTCTCTCCGAAATGTTCGGTTACTCGACGACTCTGCGCTCCGGTACGCAAGGACGCGGCGTGTTCTCGATGGAACTTTCTCATTATGAAGAAGTGCCTAAGACAATCGCCGAAGAAATCGTATCGAAGAACAAAGCAGGGGAGTAATCCTCGTTTTCACCGCCGGTCGACGGACTCTTTCGGGAATTCGTCTTCCGGATTCAGTTTAACCCAAATAATCTTTCTACATTAAGGAGGAACTGTTTCAAATGGCAAAAGCTAAATTTGAACGTAATAAGCCGCACGTCAATATCGGTACTATCGGTCACGTCGACCATGGTAAAACGACTCTGACTGCCGCAATCACGACTGTACTGTCCAAAACCTACGGCGGTGCCGCTGTAGCCTTCGACCAAATTGACAAGGCTCCGGAAGAAAGAGAACGTGGTATCACGATCTCGACGGCTCACGTTGAATACGAAACTCCAGCTCGTCACTACGCACACGTAGACTGCCCAGGACACGCCGACTATGTTAAAAACATGATCACCGGCGCTGCCCAAATGGACGGAGCGATCCTGGTTGTATCCGCAGCTGACGGCCCTATGCCGCAAACTCGCGAACACATCCTTCTCTCCCGTCAAGTAGGCGTTCCTTACATCGTCGTATTCCTGAACAAATGCGACATGGTTGAAGACGAAGAGCTGTTGGAACTGGTTGAAATGGAAGTACGTGACCTGTTGAGCGAATATGACTTCCCAGGCGACGACACTCCAATCATCCAAGGTTCCGCTCGTGAAGCGCTGCAAAACCCTGATGGCGAATGGGCTCAGAAGATCGTTGAAATGTTCAACATCATCGACGAGTACATCCCGACTCCAGAGCGCGACACTGAGAAGCCTTTCCTGATGCCAGTCGAGGACGTGTTCTCGATCACTGGCCGTGGTACGGTAGCAACAGGCCGTATCGAACGCGGTACAGTTAAGATCGGCGACGAAATCGAAATCGTTGGTATTGCTGAAGAATCCAAAAAATCGGTTGTTACGGGCGTAGAAATGTTCCGTAAACTGATGGATTCCGCTCAAGCCGGCGACAACATTGGCGCCCTGCTGCGCGGTGTAGACCGTCAGCAAATCGAGCGTGGACAAGTTCTGTCGAAACCAGGTTCGGTTAAACCGCACACTGAGTTCACAGCTCAAATCTACGTTCTGACTAAAGAAGAAGGTGGCCGTCACAAGCCTTTCTTCACAGGATACCGTCCTCAGTTCTACTTCCGTACAACTGACGTAACGGGCATCATCAACCTGCCAGAAGGTACGGAAATGGTAATGCCGGGCGACAACATCACAGTTACGGTTTCCCTGATCGCTCCGATCGCTATCGAAGAAGGAACTAAGTTCTCCATTCGTGAAGGCGGCCGTACAGTAGGCGCCGGTGCCGTAGCAACAATCCAAAAATAATACGGTGAAAAACCGTTTATAAAGCAACAGTGTACTGGAACGAGCAACATTGTACTGTAAACGAAAGCGCGAAAGCGGGGCGATTATCCCGGTGTCGGGATAATCGCTCCGCTTTATTTTTGTGTAATTTTAAAAAAGTATTGCATTGTCGCGACTTCTTTTATATAATAATGAATGTTGTTCTGCGACGTTGCGATGATGCGAGAGGTTACCGACACACCCGGCTCCTTTGCCATAGTAAGTGTGAGCGGAAAATTTTCGCGGAGTATGTCCGATACCAAATTGGGCGATAGAAGGAGGGAATTTGAAATGGCAAAGCAAAAAATCCGTATCCGTTTGAAAGCATATGATCACAGAGTTCTGGATCAATCTGCAGAAAAAATTGTTGAAACAGCAAAACGTTCGGGTGCCGGTGTTTCCGGACCGATCCCGCTGCCAACTGAAAAACAAATCATTACCGTTCTTCGTGCGGTGCACAAGTACAAGGATTCGCGTGAACAGTTCGAACAGCGCACACACAAGCGTCTGATCGACATCGTGAACCCAACTCCACAAACCGTGGACGCTTTGATGCGTCTGGACCTGCCGTCCGGTGTGGATATCGAAATCAAACTGTAAGACTCCTGAATAAGGACATAAATGAAAAGAGGTGTCAACATGACTGGTATCTTAGGGAAAAAACTGGGTATGACCCAAGTGTTCACCGCTGAAGGTAACGTCGTTCCGGTAACGGTTATCGAAGCAGGCCCATGTGTGGTTCTGCAGAAGAAAGACCTGGAAAATGACGGTTATGAAGCGGTACAAATCGGTTTCGCGGACAAGAAAGCTAGCCGTTCCAACAAACCGGAGGCAGGCCACGCCAAAAAGGCTGATACTGCACCTAAGCGCTACATTCGCGAACTTCGCGGTGTTGACCTCGGAAGTTACGAGGTTGGACAAGTGCTTAAAGCGGACGTGTTTGCCGAAGGGCAATTCGTTGACGTAAGCGGCGTATCCAAAGGTAAAGGTTTTGCCGGCGTTATCAAACGTTGGGGACAAAGCCGCGGACCAATGGCGCACGGCTCGCGTTACCACCGCAGACCGGGTTCGATGGGTTCCATCCAGGCTAACCGTGTACCGAAAGGCAAACGCCTGCCAGGACACATGGGCCATGACTCGATCACTGTTCAAAACCTCGAAATCGTAAGAGTCGATACGGAACGCAACGTACTGCTGGTTAAAGGCTCCATTCCGGGTCCTAAAAACGGCTTCGTAAAAGTTCGTGCATCGATCAAGAAATAATAAACCTTTAGAAGAAAGGAGGAACATGAAATGCCTAAAGTAGCAGTCTACAATATCGAAGGCAGCCAGGTCGGCGAGATCGAACTGAGCGATTCGGTATTCGGTATTAACCCTAACGGACACGTGCTTCACCAAGCGGTTGTGATGCAGCAAGCATCGCTGCGCTCCGGTACGCACAAAGTCAAAGGACGTTCGGAAGTTCGTGGCGGCGGTCGTAAACCTTGGAAACAAAAAGGTACAGGACGCGCTCGTCAAGGCTCTATCCGTTCTCCACAGTGGAGAGGCGGCGGTATCGTCTTCGGACCGACTCCGCGCAGCTACTCCTACAAACTGCCTAAAAAAGTTCGTCGTCTGGCGATCAAATCGGCACTGTCTTCGAAAGTGATCGCGAACGAAATCATCGTTCTGGATACACTGAACCTGAGTTCGCCGAAGACAAAAGAATTCGCGGGAATCCTGAGCAAATTGAACGTAGACCGTAAAGCCCTCGTAGTGGCTCCGGAATACGACAACAATGTAGCTTTGTCCGCACGTAACATCCCGGGCGTGAAATTCGTCCAGGCTGATGGCATCAATGTTCTTGACGTTCTTGTGCATGATAAACTTATCATCACTAAGGACGCAGTTCAAAAGGTAGAGGAGGTATTCGCATAATGAAAGATCCTCGCGACCTTATCAAACGTCCGATCATCACGGAACGTACGGCTGAAGCAATGAGCCAGTCTAAATATGTGTTTGAAGTTCAAATGAACGCAAACAAAACGGAAGTGAAAAAAGCGGTAGAATCGATCTTCGGCGTGAAAGTGTCGAAAGTCAACGTTCTGCGTGTTCCGGCTAAGCCGAAACGCTACGGCCGTCACTCCGGTTATACGAGCGAATGGAAAAAAGCGATCGTAACGCTGACTCCTGACAGCAAATCGCTCGAATTCTTTGAATCTGCAGAGTAAGGAGGGAAACTAACGTGCCAATCAAAAAGTACAAACCTACATCCCCGGCTCGACGCGCGATGAGCGTATCGACTTTCGAAGAATTGACAACGAATCAGCCGGAGAAATCGTTGCTCGCGCCGCTCTTCAAAAAAGCGGGTCGCAACAACCAAGGTAAAATTACGGTTCGCCATCACGGCGGCGGACACAAACGTAAATACCGGATCATCGACTTCAAACGTACCAAGGACGGAATTCCTGGTCACGTTGCTACAATCGAGTACGATCCAAACCGGACTTCGAACATCGCACTGATCAACTATGCGGACGGCGAGAAACGCTACATCATCGCGCCTAAAGGTCTGAAAGTCGGCGATACGATCTACTCCGGCCCTGAAGCCGACATCAAGATCGGTAACGCACTCCCACTGGAAAACATTCCGGTAGGTACAGTTATCCACAACATCGAGCTTAAACCTGGCAAAGGCGGCCAAATGGTCCGCGCAGCCGGCACAGAAGCTCAGCTGCTGGGTAAAGAAGAGCGTTACGTATCGATCCGCCTGTCTTCGGGCGAAGTTCGTCGCGTTCTGAAAGTTTGCCGCGCTACAATCGGTTCGGTAGGCAACCAGGATCACGAGCTCGTGAAGATCGGTAAAGCAGGACGTAACCGCTGGTTGGGCAACCGCCCTCAAGTCCGCGGCGTAGTCATGAACCCTAACGATCACCCACACGGTGGTGGTGAAGGTCGCGCTCCAATCGGACGGAAATCCCCGCTGTCGCCATGGGGCAAACCGACGCTTGGTTACAAAACACGCAAGAAAAACAAATCTTCGGATCAATACATCATCCGTCGCCGCACGAAGTAATGCGCTTATCCCGCATTGCTTCGCCGGCTAGGATTATGGAACAAGCCAGCTGAAGGGAGGACTACAATCGATGACACGCAGTCTCAAAAAAGGCCCTTTCATTGACGGATACCTGCTCAAAAAGGTAGAAGTACTGAACGAAGCCAGCAAAAAGGCCGTTATCAAAACTTGGTCCCGACGCTCTACGATCTTCCCACAATTCATCGGACACACTTTCGCCGTTTATGACGGACGCAAGCACGTGCCGGTATACGTGACGGAAGACATGGTCGGACACAAACTGGGTGAGTTCGCGCCGACGCGCACTTACAAAGGCCACACCGACGACGACAAGAAAACAAGACGCTAAAACGGACATCATTAAAGTCCGAAGGGAGGTTATGATAGCATGGAAGCACAAGCGCATTTGAAATATTCCCGCATTTCTCCACGTAAAGCGCAACTGGTCGCTGACCTGATTCGCGGCAAACACGTGGGTGAAGCTATCGCAATTCTGCGCCACACTCCGAAAGCGGCATCCCCGCTCATGGAGAAGCTGCTGAACTCGGCGATTGCCAACGCAGAACATAATCATTCGCTGGACGTCAGCAAATTGGTTATCTCGCAAGTTTACGTCAACCAAGGACCGACTCTGAAACGTTTCCGCCCTCGGGCAATGGGACGCGCAAGCCGGATCAATAAACGCACCAGCCATATCACTTTGGCTGTATCCGAAAAGTAAGGAGGGACAACTGTGGGACAAAAAGTAAATCCGGTCGGACTCCGCGTAGGGATCATCCGTGACTGGGAATCCAAATGGTACGCCGGTAAAGACTTCGGCACACTGCTGATGGAAGACGTGAGAATTCGCGAATACCTGAAAGCTAAACTTAAAGAATCCGCTGTCTCCAAGATCGAGATCGAAAGAGCGGCTAACCGCGTAAACGTGACGATCCACACTGCTAAACCGGGTATGGTAATCGGACGTGGCGGCGCAGAAGTTGAAGTACTGCGCGGAGAGATCACTAAGATCTCGAACGGCAAAAAAGTACACATCAACATTGCGGAAATCAAGAACCAAGAACTCGACGCTATTCTGGTTGCAGAAAGCATCGCACAACAGCTGGAACGTCGCGTATCGTTCCGCCGTGCTTTGAAACAATCGATGCAACGTACAATGCGTTCGGGCGCTAAAGGAATCAAAACTGCGGTTAGCGGACGTCTCGGCGGCGCGGAAATCGCTCGTTCGGAAGGCTACAGCGAAGGAACTGTTCCACTTCATACCCTGCGTGCCGACATCGATTACGGTACAGCTGAAGCGCACACGACTTATGGTCGTATCGGCGTTAAAGTATGGATCTATCGTGGAGAGATTCTTCCGCCAGCTAAGAAACAAGCTGCTCAGGAAGGAGGCAACTAATCATGTTGGTACCTAAACGTGTAAAACACCGTAAACAGCAACGCGGCAGTCTGGCCGGGCGTGCTAAAGGCGGTACTGAATTGAACTTCGGCGAATTCGGCCTGCAGGCGACTGAACCTTCTTGGATCACGAACCGTCAGATCGAAGCTGCTCGTATCGCCATGACCCGTTACATCAAACGGGGCGGTAAAGTCTGGATTAAGATTTTCCCTGACAAGCCGATTACTCAAAAGCCTCTCGAGGTTCGGATGGGTAGCGGTAAAGGTAACGTTGAGAAATGGGTAGCGGTTGTAAAACCGGGCAAGATCATGTTCGAACTTGCTGGCGTATCCGAAGAAATCGCTCGTGAAGCGATGCGTCTTGCTTCTCACAAACTGCCTGTCAAAACCAAGTTTGTGAAACGTGAAGAAGTGGGTGGTGAAGCAAATGAAGGCTAAGGAACTGCGTGACCTGACTACTGCCGAAATCGAACAGAAGGTCTCCGGATTTAAAGAAGAACTCTTTAATCTGCGCTTTCAGCTCGCTACCGGTCAGCTCGATAACCCGACTCGCATCAGCGTTGTCCGCAAGGAAATCGCTCGTGCCAAAACGGTTCTGCGTCAAAGAGAACTCGGGATCACTTCGTAATTCTTTTTAACCCTCCGGGTATAGACCCGTTATTCAGGAAGGAGGCTAACCATGACCGAACAACGCAACTCGCGTAAAGTGTTGGTGGGTAAAGTCGTAAGCGACAAAATGGACAAGACGATCGTCGTTGTTGTAGAAACTTACAAAAAACACGAACTCTATCATAAACGTATCAAATCGACTAAGAAGTTCAAAGCGCATGATGAGAACAACGAAGCTAAAATCGGCGATACGGTAAGAATCGTTGAAACGCGTCCGTTGTCGAAAGACAAGCGCTGGAGACTGGCTGCAATCACTGAAAAAGCAATCATCATCTAATGAACGATAAGCTCGTCCGAAAGGAGGAAATATAAATGATTCAACCATTTACACGTTTGGCTGTAGCCGATAACTCCGGTGCGAAGGAACTGATGTGTATCCGCGTCCTCGGCGGTACGGGACGTCGTACGGCTAACATCGGCGACCTGATCGTTTGCTCGGTAAAACAAGCAACACCAGGAGGCGTTGTCAAAAAAGGCGACGTAGTTAAAGCGGTAGTTGTTCGCACGAAGCGTTCGGTACGTCGTAAAGACGGATCGTACATCGCATTCGACGAAAACGCAGCAGTTGTGGTAAAAGACGATCGCGGCCCGCGCGGCACGCGTATCTTCGGACCAGTAGCCCGTGAACTTCGTGACAAGGACTTCATGAAAATCGTTTCCTTGGCCCCGGAAGTTATCTAATATAATGCACGATTTTCTTAGCGGCCTGCCGGCCGGTAAGTCATAGGAGGTGTACCTGATGGCAAGAGTTAAAAAAGTTCTGGAATCCCATAACAACAAACTTCACGTGAAAAAAGACGATGTCGTTATCGTGATCAGCGGTAAAGACAAAGGCAAAAAAGCGCGTGTAATCGCCGCTTATCCTCGTGAAAACCGCGTGTTGGTCGAAGGCGTGAACATGGTGAAGAAACACCAGAAGCCAAGCCAAACGAACCCGCAAGGCGGAATCGTGGAACAAGAAGCTTCGATCCACGTATCGAACGTGATGCACGTTGATCCTAAAGACGGTGGCAAAGTAACCCGCGTAGGTTACAAGACACTGGATAACGGTAAAAAAGTGCGCGTTGCGAAACGGTCCGGAGAAATCATCGAATAATATCATTTTTATGGAAAGGAGGTTCATCTTTCATGGTAACAAGACTGAAAGAACGTTATTTGAACGAAAGCACTCCTGCTCTCATGCAGAAGTTCAACTACACAACGGTAATGCAGGTTCCTAAGCTGGAGAAAGTTGTCATCAACATGGGTGTCGGCGAGGCCGTATCCAACTCCAAGATCCTTGACACTGCCGTAGCTGAACTTGAGCAGATCGCAGGTCAAAAGCCTGTAATCACTCGTGCCAAAAAATCGATCGCAGGTTTCAAACTGCGTGAAGATATGCCGATCGGAACAAAAGTTACACTGCGCGGCGAGCGCATGTACCAGTTCCTCGACAAATTGTTCAACGTTGCGCTTCCACGCGTACGTGACTTCCAAGGTGTATCCAACAAAGCCTTCGACGGCCGCGGTAACTACACACTGGGTCTGAAAGAACAGTTGATTTTCCCTGAAATCCAATACGATCAAGTGGACAAAGTCCGCGGTATGGATATCGTCATCGTAACTACGGCGAAAACGGACGAAGAAGGCCGCGAGCTGCTCGCAGGTCTCGGAATGCCTTTCGCAAAATAATATCGGCCAGTATCTAGGGCCATGATCCATGACCCTGTTCTTCCGAAACTATCCAGGAGGTGTCAGGCTAAAGTGGCAAAAACTTCGATGAAAGTTAAACAGCAACGTACACCTAAATTCAAAGTGCGTGCTTACACGCGCTGCGAACGTTGCGGTCGTCCACACTCGGTGTTACAAAAGTTCAAGATCTGCCGTATTTGCTTCCGCGAATTGGCTCATAAAGGCCAGATTCCTGGCGTTAAAAAAGCAAGCTGGTAATTACCGCATAACAAGGAAGGAGGTTCACATATTATGACTATGTCCGATCCGATTGCAGATATGCTGACACGCATTCGCAATGCGAACGTGGTACGTCACGAGAAAGTCGAAATGCCGGCTTCCGCGATGAAAAAGCAAATTGCCGAGATCCTCAAACGCGAAGGTTTTATCCGCGACGCGGAATTCGTACAGGATAACAAACAAGGCATGATTCGTATTTTCCTGAAATACGGTCAAAACAACGAACGCGTCATTACTGGTCTGAAAAGAATCAGTAAGCCTGGTCTGCGCGTGTACACGAAGAGCAACGAAGTTCCTCGCGTACTGGGCGGCCTGGGTATCGCGATTATCTCCACATCTAAGGGAGTTATGACCGACAAAGAAGCTCGTCAAGCGAAAGCTGGCGGCGAAGTAATCTGCTACGTTTGGTAATTACGTCAGAACACAAGGAGGTGCAACACATATGTCGCGTATTGGTCGCAAACCAATCGAAGTACCGGGCGGCGTTGAAGTAACGCTGAACAACACGGCGATTACGGTCAAAGGTCCTAAAGGTACTCTCACTCGTGAACTTCATAGAGATATGAAAGTAACGGTGGAAGCCAACACAATTACGGTAGAACGTCCTTCCGACAACAAAGAGCACCGTTCCCTTCACGGAACGACCCGCAGCGTTGTCAGCAACATGGTAAGTGGTGTAACGGAAGGATTCTCCAAGTCGCTTGAACTGGTCGGGGTCGGATACCGTGCCAGCAAGTCCGGAGAGAAGATCGTCCTGAACGTAGGCTACTCCCACCCGGTTGAAATCACGCCGGAATCGGGAATCGAGTTCGAAGTTCCTTCGAACACGAAAATCATCGTTCGCGGAATTGACAAAGAGCGCGTAGGCGCTTATGCTGCTCAAATCCGTAAAGTACGTGAGCCTGAGCCGTATAAAGGCAAAGGTATCAAGTACGAAGGCGAACGCATCATCCGTAAAGAAGGTAAAGCCGGCAAGAAGAAATAAGCCGACGCCTTTCGAAATACCCTTAGCTTGTTCATGTGAAGCTGCTTAAATAAGCAGATCGGGAAGGAGTGAAAGTACTCATGATTACCAAAGGTGATAAAAATAAAGCTCGCTTGAAAAGACACTTGCGTGTACGCAAGAAAATTCAAGGTACGGTTGAGCGCCCTCGTCTGAACGTATACCGTTCGGAAAAACACATCTATGCCCAACTGATCGACGACGTGAACGGTGTAACCATCGTTTCTGCATCGACTATGGACAAAGAGCTGAAGAGCGAAATCACAAACGGCGGCAACGTTGAAGCTGCTGCTAAGGTTGGCACACTGGTTGCAAACCGTGCCAAGGAAAAAGGTCATGCCGTTGTCGTCTTCGACCGCGGAGGATACCTCTACCATGGACGGATTCAAGCACTGGCCGACGCAGCCCGCGAAGCCGGACTGGAATTCTAAAACGAAAAAAGGAGGTTAACCACTTGCGTGTAGATATGAGCACTGTAGGAGAACTGACGGAACGCGTTGTACACATCAACCGCGTTGCTAAAGTTGTAAAGGGCGGTCGCCGTTTCAGCTTTAGTGCACTGGTTGTCGTAGGCGACGGCCAAGGCAACGTTGGAGCAGGAATTGGCAAAGCCGGAGAAGTTCCGGATGCGATCCGTAAAGGTATCGAAGATGCCAAGAAAAACCTGATTCACGTTCCTCTCGTCGGAACAACAATTACTCACCTGGTCACAGGTAAATTCGGAGCGGGCAGCGTACTGCTGAAACCAGCATCCGAAGGTACCGGCGTCATCGCTGGCGGTCCTGTACGTGCAGTACTGGAACTGGCAGGCGTAGGCGACATCTTGACAAAATCCCTGGGTTCTTCGAACTCCATGAACATGGTCAACGCGACTTTGGAAGGATTGTCCCGTTTGAAGCGTGCCGAAGATGTGGCAAAGCTTCGCGGAAAATCCGTCGAAGAACTGAGAGGCTAAGGAGGGAACAACAATGGCTAAATTGGAAATTACCCTCGTACGCAGCCTGATCGGACGTCCGAAAAACCAACGCGCGACCGTTAACACGCTGGGACTGCGTAAAATGCATCAAGTCGTCGTTCAAAACGACAACGCCGCGATGCGTGGTATGGTTAACCAAGTCAAGCACTTGGTTTCCGTAAAAGAAATCGAAGCTTAATTCCATCGCTCCGCAAGGAGCGAATCAATAGAATGAATCAAGGAGGTGCAACGAACGATGAAGTTACATGAGCTTTCTCCTGCTCCAGGTTCCACAAAAGAGCGGAAACGCATCGGTCGCGGTACGAGTAGCGGTACGGGTAAAACAGCCGGACGCGGTCACAAAGGCCAAAACTCCCGTTCCGGCGGTGGTGTTCGTCCAGGTTTCGAAGGCGGTCAGAACCCACTGTATCGTCGTTTGCCGAAACGCGGATTTGTTAATCCGACCCGTAAAGAATATGCCATCGTGAACATCGAAGAACTGAACAACTTTGCAGAAAATACCGAAGTCACTCCTGAGCTGCTGAAGGAACAAGGTATCGTTAAAGATACCAAGAGCGGTATCAAGATCCTCGGCAATGGCGATGTGACGGTGAAGTTGACTGTCAAAGCAAACAAGTTCTCTCAATCTGCGGTGGAGAAAATCGAGGCTGCCGGCGGTAAAACCGAGGTGATCTAATGTTCAACACCCTGAAGAATATATGGCGGGTCGACGACCTCCGTAAACGTCTCCTGTTTACGCTGATGGTTCTGGTGATCTACCGTATCGGTACGTTCATCCCGGTTCCGGGAGTAAACACGGACGTGCTTCAGTCGGCTAACGAAGCCGGCAGCCAGTTGATGGGACTGCTTAACACCTTCTCCGGAGGGGCGCTCATGCAGTTCTCGATCTTTGCGCTCAGCATCTACCCGTACGTTACGGCATCGATCATCGTACAGCTGCTGTCGATGGATGTCATTCCGAAATTCACCGAGTGGTCTAAACAAGGTGAACACGGGAAGAAAAAGCTAGCGCAGATTACTCGATACGGCACCATAGTTCTGGGTTTGGTTCAGGCGTTCGCCACAGCAATCGGCTTCAACCGCATTTATAATGCGGAAATGATTCCGAATGCTACGACCGTCGATTATATTCTGATTGCGATTGTCCTGACTGCGGGTACATCCCTCCTGATGTGGATGGGTGAACAGATCACGGAAAAGGGCATTGGCAACGGGATTTCGATTCTCATTTTTGCCGGGATTGTCGCAAACATTCCAGGTTACATCTCGACAACGGCTCAATCCGATTTCATTGTGGACGGTCAAACGTTCCTTAACGTAATGAAAACCGTGATTATCGCTCTCGTCTTGATCCTGATCATTGTCGGTGTTATCTTTATTCAGCAGGGGATCCGGAAAGTTCCGGTCCAATATGCGAAGCGGGTAGTCGGCAATAAAATGTACGGCGGTCAAAACACTCACATTCCGTTGAAAGTTAACGCTGCGGGTGTCATTCCGGTCATCTTCGCCGTATCCCTGCTGCAGTTCCCGGTTATCCTTGCAAACTTCTGGGCAGGCTATGCCTGGGCAGAGTGGGTGCAAGCAAACCTGAACTACAGTCAGCCGCTTGGCATGGTCCTCTATGCGGTCATGATCATCGGCTTCACGTTCTTCTACACCTTCGTGCAGATCAATCCGCAGCAGATGGCGGAGAACATGAAGAAAAACGGCGGATATATCCCTGGGGTTCGCCCGGGTAAAGCAACCGAGAAGTACATCACTCGCGTGATGTCGCGTCTCACCGTTACCGGTGCGGTATTCCTCACAGTCATTTCTCTGCTGCCGATCGCGTTCGGTTCGCTCTCCGGTCTTCCCCAATCGGTTCAAATCGGCGGCACTTCGCTGCTGATCGTTGTCGGGGTTGCGCTGGATACGATGAAAACGATCGAAAGCCAACTGATTAAACGGCATTATAAAGGTTTTATCAATAAATAGCTCAGGTTCCGGACGGGTCCGACTCCATGCGCTCGCCCGGCGCCTTTTGTGCGGTTAGGCATGGGTAAGACGTAAGGAGTGGACATGACGTGAACATTCTATTCATGGGGCCTCCCGGGGCAGGTAAAGGAACACAGGCGCAGGTCATTGTCGATGCATTTGGGCTTCCACACATTTCGACAGGCGATGCATTTCGTCTGGCGATCAAAGAAGGAACTCCGATTGGTGTCAAAGCCAAAGAATACATCGACCAGGGACTGCTCGTACCGGATGACGTAACGAACGGTATCGTCCGCGAACGGCTGAGCCAGCCGGATTGCGAAAAAGGTTTCTTGCTCGACGGATTTCCGAGAACTCTGCTGCAGGCCGAAGCTTTGGATACACTTTTGCTCGAGTCTGGCCGTAAGCTTGATCATGTTATCAACCTGAATGTCGATCCGGAGAAGCTTCTTGTCCGGATTACGGGTCGTCGGATCTGCAGAACTTGCGGAACGACTTATCATGTGATCTTCAACCCGCCAAAGCAGGAAGGCGTGTGTGACAAAGACGGCGGTGAGCTTTACCAACGTCCGGATGACAATGAAGAGAGCGTACGCACGCGGCTTGAGGAATATGCAAGCAAAACGGCGCCTCTGATCGATTACTATGCAAACAAAGGCTTGCTGCGGCAGATCGACGGAGACCAGGAGATCGGTACGGTATCGGAAGGTATCCTATCCGTACTGCGAGGTTAACTGTAATGATCATTTGCAAGTCCGAAACGGAGCTCGGCTTTATGAGAGAAGCGGGACGGATTGTGGCTGAGACTCACCGTGTGTTGGCAAAAGCGATCAAGCCGGGCGTTACGACGGCCGAACTTGATGCGCTGGCCGACACAACCATCCGCAGCCAGGATGCGGTGCCGTCTTTCAAGGGCTATAATGGTTTTCCGGCCAGCATATGTGCGTCGGTCAACGACCAGCTGGTTCACGGATTCCCCAGCGAGCGCAAGCTTCGGGAAGGCGATATCGTCACCCTCGATATCGGCGCGCAGTACCGCGGTTATCACGGCGATTCCGCCTGGACCTACCCGGTAGGGCGAATTTCCGATCAAGCCCAGCGGCTGCTGGACGTTACGGAAGGCTCCCTGTACGCAGGACTGGCGCTTATTAAGCCGGATGTGCGTCTGTTTACCATTTCGCATGCGATTCAGCGATACATCGAAGCATCCGGAATGTCGGTTGTTCGCGAATTCTCGGGTCACGGCATCGGCCGGAACCTGCATGAAGAACCGAATATACCGAACTACGGCATCGAAGGTCGCGGTCCCCAACTGAAACCCGGTATGGTGCTGGCTATCGAACCGATGGTCAACCTCGGCGGAAGACAAGTTCGGACGCTCGAGGATCAATGGACAGTCGTGACGGTCGACGGCTCGCTGTGTGCTCATTTCGAGCATACGGTGGCGGTCACCTCGAACGGATTGGAAATTTTCACAAAATTGAGCGCGTAGGTGATAAACTTGAAAAAGGAACATCCCCTGCAGATCGGTCAACTCGTGAAGATCCGGAAAGGCCGCGATGCGGGGCAGGCGGCGGTGGTTGTAAGGCTGGACGAAGAACAAGGGATTTGGATTGCGGACGGATACAAACGCAAGTTTGACCGCCCGAAGAAAAAAAACCGGCTTCATCTCGAGCCCCAGGCCACGATCAGCAGCGAAGTCGTAAACAGTTTGCAGGAGAGCGGCAGGGTTACGAATGCGAAGCTGCGTCATGCAGTTAACGTATTTCTGGAATCCGACGCACACAATGTTAAGCAGAAAGGAGAATGATTATGGCCAAGGAAGATGTCATTGAAATCGAAGGCGTGGTTATCGAACCACTGCCGAATGCGATGTTCAAGGTGGAACTCGAGAACGGTCATCAAATTCTCGCTCACGTTTCCGGAAAGCTGCGCATGCACTTTATCCGTATTCTGACGGGAGATAAAGTGGTCGTACAGTTATCGCCTTACGATCTGACTCGCGGCCGTATCACTTACCGTAAATAAGGATACGTCGCTTTTTGGATATACAACGTTCTGGTGCAGGGAACGCTTCCGGTCAGGCCGGCACGTTCCGGCACGATCAAACCGAATGCTTTTGAGGAGGTAATAATCATGAAGGTTAGACCGTCGGTCAAACCAATGTGCGAGAAATGCAAAGTCATTCGTCGCAAAGGGAATGTCATGGTAATCTGCGAAAATCCGAAACACAAACAAAAACAAGGATAAATTAGAAGGGGGTGTAGCGTAATGGCTCGTATTGCTGGTGTGGATTTACCACGTGACAAACGCGTTGAGATCGCCTTGACTTATATTTTTGGAATCGGTAGAACGACTTCCCAAAAACTCCTGAGCCAAACAGGAATCAGCTCCGAGACTCGTGTTCGCGATCTGACTGAGGATGAGGTAGGCAAGCTGCGTGAAGCGATTGACGCTGATGTAAAAGTAGAGGGCGATCTTCGCCGCGAAGTTTCTCTGAACATCAAACGTTTGATCGAGATCGGTTCTTACCGCGGTATCCGTCATCGTCGTGGGTTGCCCGTTCGTGGACAACGTACGAAGACGAATGCCCGTACTCGTAAAGGCCCTCGTCGTACCGTAGCGAACAAGAAGAAGTAAGAAAGGGGGATAACTGACAATGGCTAAACCGAAAAAAGTCGTACGTACGAAACGTCGCGACCGTAAAAATATCGAATCCGGCGTGGCACACATTCGTTCCACGTTTAACAATACGATTGTCACGATTACGGATCCGCACGGAAACGCGATCTCCTGGGCAAGCTCCGGCGGTCTCGGTTTCAGAGGTTCCCGTAAATCGACTCCATTCGCTGCTCAGCTCGCTGCCGAAACAGCTGCTAAAGCTGCAATGGAGCACGGCCTGAAAACCGTTGAAGTTATGGTTAAAGGTCCTGGCGCAGGCCGGGAAGCGGCTATCCGCTCCCTGCAAGCTACGGGTCTGGAAATCAACCTGATCAAGGACGTAACACCGGTTCCTCACAACGGATGCCGTCCTCCTAAGCGTCGCCGCGTATAGTATTCATAAGCATTGTGCATTCAGTATGCTTGGTTTCACGGAAGCGACGTTTTGAAGGAGGGGTATTGTAGTGATAGAAATCGAAAAGCCGAAAATCGAGACCGTCGAGATCAACGACGGAGGCACGTACGGTAAGTTTGTCGTTGAGCCTCTGGAACGTGGATACGGTACGACGCTTGGAAACTCGCTTCGTCGCATCCTGCTGTCGTCGCTTCCCGGCGCAGCGGTCAATTCGGTTCAAATCGACGGCGTTTTGCACGAGTTCTCGACGATCCCCGGCGTTACGGAAGACGTAACGGAAATCATTCTGAATCTGAAGGCTTTGTCGCTGAAGATTCATTCCGATGAAGAAAAGGTACTGGAAATCGACGCGGAAGGCGAAGGCCTGGTAACGGCTGGAGACATCCGCGCCGATAGTGATGTGGAGATCCTGAATCCGGATCTTCATATCGCCACTCTGGCACCGGGATCGAGATTGCATGTGCGCATCTTCGCAGGCCGCGGCCGCGGATATGTTCAATCCGTCAAAAACAAACGTGACGATCAGCCGATCGGTGTGATTCCGATCGATTCGATCTACACCCCGATTTCCCGCGTGAACTACGCGGTTGAAAATACGCGGGTCGGACAAGTCACAAACTACGACAAGCTTACTTTGGAAGTCTGGACCGATGGCAGCATTCGTCCAGAAGAAGCAGTAAGCCTTGGCGCCAAAATTTTGACCGAGCACGTGCTGCTCTTCGTAGGTCTGACCGACGAAGCCCGCGACGCGGAGATCATGGTCGAAAAAGAAGAAGACAAAAAAGAGAAGGTATTGGAAATGACGATCGAAGAACTCGATCTTTCCGTACGCTCTTACAACTGTCTGAAACGTGCCGGTATCAATACGGTACAAGAGCTGACCACGAAATCGGAAGAAGACATGATGAAAGTCCGCAACCTGGGCCGCAAGTCTTTGGAAGAAGTTCAAGAGAAGCTCGAAGAGCTGGGCCTCGGTCTTCGTCAAGAAGACTAAGAACGAAGAGCATGATGTAGAAGGAGGGAAAACAATGGCATACCAAAAGTTGGGACGTAACTCCAGCGCTCGTAAAGCACTGCTTCGCGACCTGGTAACCGACCTGTTCCTGTACGAGCGCATCGAAACAACGGAAGCGAAAGCAAAAGAAGCTCGCTCCGTTGCCGAGAAACTGATTACCCTTTCCAAACGCGGAGACCTGCATGCACGCCGTCAAGTGGCTGCATACGTTCGTCGCGAAACGATCGACGGTGAACAGGATGCAATCCAAAAACTGTTCGCAGATCTGGCACCGCGCTACGCGGACCGTCCGGGCGGATACACGCGTATCCTTAAACTGGGACCACGCCGCGGAGACGCAGCGCCTATGGTTTACCTGGAACTGGTTGACCGCGCCTAGTTAGCAGCCGGTTAAACCGTTTATGGCAGGGGTAACCCTGCCTGCGGGATTCCGAGAAACGTATGCCGCCTGTCCAAGGCGGCAGAGCCGTTTCTTTTTTTTTGAACTTCGAAGAGATATGGAGGCGATTCCTTGCGCAATTTGTGCATGACCGTCGCCTACGACGGCACGAATTACAATGGATTTCAGACGCAGCCGATCGGGAGCACCGTTCAGGACGAGCTGGAAGCATCTATCTTGTCTCTGACGGGCGACAAGCCCAAGATCATTGCTTCGGGCCGTACGGACGCCGGTGTGCATGCCTATGCCCAAGTATTCAACTTTCATACGACTTCGCAGATCCCCGCGGATCGCTGGCCGCTCGCGCTTAATGCCCGACTGCCGCAGGATATCGTCGTGACCCGCTCTTGGGAAGTTTCGCCGGAATTCAATTCCCGCCATGCGGCTAAGCGCAAAACGTATCGCTATACGATTAACGCCAACCGTCATCCGGACGTATTCCAGCGGCATATGCAGTTTCATCATCCGGCTCCCCGGCTTGATATCGGGGCAATGGAAGAAGCGCTGCAGCATCTGGTAGGCACGTACGACTTCACGTCGTTCGCCTCCACGCAATCCCAGAAAACGGATCACGTACGGACGCTGCTCGAAGCGCATATCGAGGTGGATGTCAGCACCTGCCGGCCGGGAACGGTCGACCAGGGATTCATTCATATTTTCCTGACCGGTACCGGGTTTTTGCAGCATATGGTTCGCATTATTACGGGGACGCTGCTTCAAGTGGGGGAAGGCAAGCGTAAACCCGATGAAATGAAAAACATTTTGCTGGCTTGCGACCGTGCGGCGGCAGGACCGACCGCGGTGGGGAAAGGCCTCGCGCTGTGGAATGTCGATTACGGCGATCTGCTGCCCGAGTAGCCGAAAGTTCTTTTGAGAATCGTTTCAAAATCTATTGCAGTTTGAACAAGGATCATGTAGAATAAAAGTTGTGTTTTCTTGAAGGCTTCCCACGGCCCCCAATCAAGAAAAACGCGTAGAATCAACCGATTTAACTTTTACTATCCATGATCGCAAACATACATCGTTCCGGCAGCCCCGGATCTTAGCCCGGCGGCATGGAACGTTTTGACACCGAAAATGAATTTATTGCAAAGATTAGAAGGAGGAACTTATTCATGCGTACTACCTACATGGCTAAGCCGAGCGAAGTTGAGCGCAACTGGCATATCATCGACGCCGAAGGCAAAACGCTGGGCCGTCTGGCCAGCGAAGCGGCCGCCCTCATCCGCGGCAAGCACAAAGTCCAATTCACTCCACACGTTGACGGCGGCGATTTCGTTGTTGTAATCAATGTAGAGAAGATTCACCTGACAGGCAACAAACTGCAGGACAAGAAGTACTATCGTCACTCGATGCACCCGGGCGGTCTGAAAGTAACAAGCGCGGGCGAAATGATCAAAAACAAACCTGAACGGATCCTGGAACTCGCCGTAGCCGGCATGCTTCCTAAGACTCGTATGGGCGACAGAATGAAACTCAGACTCAAAGCGTATGCCGGAGCAGAGCATCCACATGCAGCCCAAAAACCGGAAGTTTACGAACTTCGCGGCTAAATAAAAGGAGGACCCTTTCATGGCAACTGTACAATACTATGGGACTGGTCGTCGTAAACATTCGGTAGCACGTGTTCGTCTCGTACCGGGTGAAGGACGCATCGTCATCAACAAACGTGAAATCGACGAATACTTCGGTCTGGAGACGCTCAAACTGATCGTCAACCAACCGCTGAACCTGACTGAAACGGTTGGCAAGTACGATGTAATCGTACTCGCACACGGCGGCGGCACTTCGGGCCAAGCCGGCGCGATCCGTCACGGTATCTCGCGTGCTCTGCTCAAAGCAGATCCTGAGCTGCGCGGTTCGCTGAAAAAAGCGGGCTTCCTGACTCGTGACCCACGTATGAAAGAACGCAAAAAGTACGGTCTCAAAGCCGCACGTCGCGCTCCACAGTTCTCGAAACGTTAAGAGATTTCTCTTATTACCAAAACAGCCTGCTTCCGATATCGGAGGCAGGCTGTTTTTTTGTTTTCCTGAGTGCTTACAATTCGAATTTGGCGATCGTTTTTTCAAGACTGGAGCTGCTCTGTTCGAGATGTTTGGTAGTGTCCGAGATCGCTTTGGAAGCTTCCCACTACTGGAGCGCCAACTGCTGCAGAGAGTCGCTGTAATCGGAAGCCGCTTTGGAAGTTCGGGAAATCTCCTGAATGGAAGAAGAGACTTCTTCGGAACCGGCGAGAATTTCTTCGGCAGAAGCCGAGAGTTCCTCCATGTGAAGAGCGATTTCGTTGAAACGGACGACGTTATGTTCAAACAACTGGCCGACCCGGGTCGAAAGCTCGCTGCTTTTCTTTATCTCGGCACTTTCTTCATTCATGCGTTCTCCGATCGTCGAGGTTTCCTGGCCGATCTTGGTCAGCAGCCCGGCAACATGGGAAGCGGAGGTCGAAGACAATCCGGCAAGCTTGCGAATCTCTCCGGCCACTATGGCGAACCCGGCTCCTTCTTCTCCGGCTCTGGCGGCTTCGATCGAAGCATTTAAGGCCAGAAGGTTAGTTTGGTCCGCGATGCTTGTGATAGCCTGCAGTACAGGTTCGATCTCTTTCATGTAATCGTGGAGCGTTTCGACGGAAGCTGTCGTATGTGCGACGAGCTGCGACATTTCCGTAATTTGCCGCTGCAGGCTGTCCATCGAAGTTTTGCCCTGCACGGCAGCTTCCAGCACTTCCGCAGAAACGGAGGACACATTGGCTGAAGAATGCGTGACACGTTCGATAGCGGAAGTGATTTCCTGCATCGAGCGGGCAGACTCTTCGGCACCTGCGTATTGACTGCGCGCTTCCAGAGTCAAAGTGCCGGCGGATTCATTCAGCTGATGGTTCATATGCAGCAGCAGATTCGCCTCCGACGTAAAACGCTGCGAAGATTGAACAAGGGTCTGTGTCGTATGCTGCATATCGTGCATCACATCGCCAAGTGTCACCCCAAGCCGGGCGCTCATTTTGACCATGGCTTCATAGGTTTGGCCGATTTCGTCTTTGGAAGGTTTGCCTACAGCGCTTAATACCTGATTGGCTCGTCCGATTTCTCCGTCGGCTATCGCCTGCGCTCCCTGCACGATGAAGCTCAGAGGCCGCAGCGCCCGGTAAAGGAACCAAGCAATGACAGCAAAAACGATCAACGTTAAAGTCCCCATCAGCAGATAGAACAAAAAGCTGCTGTCGATAAACTGTTTGGAGATTTGATTGGCCACGGCCACGTCGGTGTCGATTCCCAAAATACCGATCATGGTGCCGCTGGCATTGCGCAAAGGAACATAGGAAGAGATGTAGCTTCCGTAGTCGGGATGAACGAGGATGCCGGTTTTGGCCGCATTTCCTTTGAGCAGCTCTACGATCGCTTCATCGGGAATATCCGTGACTTCCCCGATCGGCGAAGCGGTCTGCGAATCCGCGGGCTGTCCGTCGATAATCAGAATAGGCTGCTTGTTGGAATCGATACTGACCGTATATACATACATAGCCCCGATTTCCGTTCGATACCGGTCGAGTTTTTCACGCAGCTGCCAATACTGCTCGTTCTCCTGGGTGTCGGATAAATAGTCTTCATATTCCTTTACGTCGAACTGGGTAACAAACGCCTCGGCCATTTTCAGATTAAAGCTGCTGATCGTGTACTCGCTCGCTTTTTTGACGTTCTCATTTTGCATGTAGACGAATACCGAGAACAGCACCGCCAGTACAAGAAGAATGACCAACGCCAGCTTGAAGGCAAGTTTTTTAGTGATAATTGACATGAGTTCCACCTCTCTGATTTCTCTGTGTTCATTGTACTATGGCTGTATTTATTTAATAGGGGACCAAAAGTTTTTTTCATTTTGAAATAAAGAATTGATTGTTGCCGCGTAAAGTTTTATACTTATAAATAATTCAGATTAGAATAGTTGGTTTTATCCGTTAAAGTGCTGATTTGCCTGTATAAGTACTTCCTGCCCGGCTTCCTTCTTCCTATCCGCTGCCGCACGGGCGTTTCAATCCTTATTCAATTTGCCATTCAGAGATGGAGGGTTTTTAAGATGAACTTATTGGAAAAAGAAGAATTCGCGCGTGTAAAAGCCGAAGAGCTGGAACAGCTGAGCGCGGAAGAAGTAATCCGTTTCGCCGCGCAGCAGTATACAAGTTTGACGTTTGCCTGCAGCTTTGGAGCGGAAGATGTAGTAATTGTCGATATGCTGCAGCATATTAGTCCCTCTACGGATATTTTCTATCTGGATACGGACTTTCACTTCCAAGAAACCTATGAGACGAGAGACCGCATGGCAGACCGCTACGGTCTGGAGTTTGTCCGGGTCTCTCCGCTGCTGACGCCTGGGGAACAAGCTGTGAAGCATGCTCCCGAGCTGTGGACGTCCGATCCGAACCTCTGCTGCAATATCCGCAAGGTAGAACCGCTGACCCGCAATCTGTCACGTTACGAGGCCTGGATTACCGGAATCCGCCGCGATCAGGCTCCAACCCGGGCCAATTCCAAAAAGGTCGAGTACGACTACAAGTTCGGTCTGATGAAGTTCAATCCGCTCGCGGACTGGACCAGCGAAGACGTCTGGAAATATATCCGTGACAACGATGTGATCTATAACCCGCTGCACGACCGCAATTTCCCAAGCATCGGCTGCGAGCAGTGCACCCGCCAGGTTATGCCCGGCGAAGATCCGCGTGCAGGACGCTGGGCCGGCAACGACAAGACGGAATGCGGATTGCATAAGTAAGGCATAAGACCGGATTCAGTACTCTACCATTCGATAAAGGAGCGACTCCCCATTATGACTGCCATCAAGCCGCACGGCGGCACGTTGATCAACCGTCTCGCCGAAGGTGCGGAACGCGATACTCTTTTGGAAGAAGCGAAAAGCCTGCGTCAAATCCCGATTAATACGTGGGTGCTGTCCGACCTCGATCTGATCGCGGTAGGGGCCTTTTCCCCATTGACCGGATTCCTGAATGAAGAAGATTACCAAAGCGTGGTCCGGCGGATGAGATTGGCGGATGGCACGGTATGGAGTATTCCGATCACACTGCCGCTCGAAGGGGCGGACGCTGCGCTTCAGGGAGAACGAGTAGCGTTGATTGGCGAGAATGACGGTATCGTCTATGCCATCTTGGAGGTGGAGAGCGTCTACACGATCGATCGCCAGCAGGAAGCGGTCAATGTATTCAAGACGGACGATCCCGAGCATCCGGGCGTGAAAAAGCTCTTTGAGCGTCCGGTAGAGCGGATCGGCGGATCGGTACGTGTGCTCAATCGTCCGCAGCCGGAACGGTTTAATGAGTTTTACTTTGACCCTTCGGAGACGCGGCGTCTGTTTGCGGAAAAAGGCTGGAAATCGGTTGTAGGCTTCCAGACCCGCAATCCGGTACACCGCGCGCACGAGTATATCCAAAAGTCGGCGCTTGAGACGGTAGATGCGCTGTTCCTGAATCCGCTTGTGGGCGAGACCAAATCGGACGACGTGCCCGCCGACATCCGGATGCGCAGTTATCTGGTTCTGCTGGAAAATTATTATCCGTCTGCGCGGACGTTTCTGGGCGTCTTCCCCGCGGCCATGCGATATGCGGGACCCCGGGAAGCCATTTTCCATGCGATTGTCCGTAAAAACTATGGCTGCACCCACTTTATCGTCGGACGCGACCATGCGGGAGTCGGCGATTACTACGGCACCTATGAGGCACAGGAGATCTTCTCGAACTTCGAACCGGAGGAACTGGAGATCACACCGCTCTTTTTCGAACACAGTTTCTTTTGCACGCACTGCGGGAATATGGCGACAAGCAAAACCTGCCCGCATGGGAAGGAAAAGCATTTGACCCTGTCGGGGACCAAAGTGCGCGCCCTGCTGCGTAACGGGGAATGCCCGCCGCCGGAGTTCACCCGTCCCGAAGTGGCGCAGGTGCTGATTGAAGGCATGCGGGAACGGGCAGTGAAATAGGCGGCACCCATTTTGAACACCGGATCGTTTTCCTTGCGGGGAAGCGGTCCGGTGTTTTCGTTTCATGTATAATAAGAACAGATTTCCTTTACGGGTAAAAGAGAGGATGAACAGGATGGTAACAAGAGAAGAAGTTGTGGAAGCGCTTGAAGCGGTCATGGATCCGGTCTACCGTGTACGATTATCCGACCTGCGATTGATTCGCGACGTCGTGATTCGGGAAGGGCGGGTATCGCTGAGCGTGGTATGCCTGGATAGCGAAGAAGAGAACCGTCAGGGGATCGAGACGCAGATTCGTTCCGTGCTGCAGTCGCTAGAAGTGGAAGAAGTCCATATCCGCTTCAAGGAAGCGACGGAGTTGGAAAAAGAGCGCAGCCGTGCCATCATCGAAGACAGCCGGATCGACCGGGACGAACAGGAAGAGGACGACGATCCGGTACTGGTCAAAGGCCATGCGGCGGGATTGGAAAACCTGCCTATTCTGAGCCCCGACTCTCCGACCGTCTTCATCTCTATCGCCAGCGGCAAAGGCGGAGTAGGCAAGTCGACAGTCGCCGTCAATCTGGCCGTGGCGCTCGCGCGTGCAGGCAGGAAGGTCGGTTTGATCGATGCGGACATTTACGGCTTCAGCGTTCCGGATATGATGGGCATCGAAGAAGGGCCGGAAGTCGTGGACGGACTGCTGCGGCCGGTCGAACGTTTTGGAGTCAAAGTAATCTCGATGGGCTTCTTTATCCGCGAAAACAACCCGGTTGTATGGCGCGGCCCTCTCCTGGGACGGATGCTGAGACAATTCTTTGAAGAAACCGAGTGGGGAGAGATCGATTACATGCTGCTGGATCTTCCTCCGGGAACAGGGGATATCGCGCTGGACGTCCATCAGATGCTGCCTCAGAGCAAACAGATCATCGTGACGACCCCTCACGGTACGGCGGCCTTTGTCGCGGCGAGAGCGGGCGCTATGGCGCTTCAGACCGGACACGAGATTTTGGGCGTTGTGGAAAATATGGCGTATTACGAGAAAAACGGAGAGCGGGACTATGTATTCGGCCGCGGGGGCGGGGGACGCCTTGCGGAGACCCTGCATACCGAGCTGCTGGCCCAGATTCCGCTCGGTGTACCGGACAACCATGTCTCGGAACCCGACTTCTCTCCTTCGGTCTATAAAAAAGAAACGGTAGCCGGAGGCATGTACGACGAAGTGGCGCAGGCGGTTATCCGAAAAACCGTAAAGTCGCAGTAAGTCAGATGCGCGCAGCAAAGGGTAACCGTCCAATAGGAGGAGGGAATGGATGAAGATTCTGTCGTTCAGGCGTTTTATCAAAGGTCTGGCAGAGAACAAAGGGTATATGCTGACGGCGTCCGCTTTGTTTGTTGTGGCGATCGTTTTGGGCACGCTCAATGCGGACGGACTGCAGCGTCTGCTGATGTCCCAGCTGGAAGGCCTGAGAGGAGTCGCAGGAACTCTCGAAGATTCGGAGCATGTAGAGCTGAGCTTTTTTACTTTTATATTTCTGAACAATGCGATCAAGTCTCTGCTTGTCATACTTCTGGGTGCTTTTTTCGGGCTGGTCCCGCTTGTATTCCTTCTTCTCAACGGAATGGTATTGGGTTTTGTCGTAGGACTCGCGAACGAGCAGGGACAGAACGTGATGGAACTGATCTTCCTGGGATTGCTTCCTCACGGGATCATCGAACTGCCGGCCATCGTGATTGCCTGCGCGTACGGACTCAAATTCGGCGGGTTGGTACTGGGCAGCCTGTTCAGCCTCGGAGCGGACAAAAGGGAAAGACTGGGCGCACGCTGGGAGCACGGAATGAGACAAATGCTGAACGCCGCCATTTGGATCGTTATCCTCTTATTCGCAGCTGCGATTATCGAAAGTACGCTTACGTACCACCTCCTTCGCTAGTTTTGTAAAGTTTTAAGGGGCGAAGAGTTATCCCTACTCCGTTTTGGGTTAAATCAAAGTTGAAATAGCAATTCAATTTTGAGAAAGACCGGAGGCGGAAGGAGGGACTGAAATGCTTGGCATGATGTTTAATGAAATGGAATGCAAAGAATACGCTTATGTGCTGCGCAAGGAGCTGGATGAGATGTTATTCGATCTTGGCGACAAGCGTTTGGATAAAAATATGCGTCAGGCGATCTCAAAACGATACCAGACGATTTTTCGGATGTACGCGAGAGTGGCCCCTGCCAAAGAGCTTTCCAAATATGCAAGAGATAAAAGACACGGCGGAGAAAGATAACCTTTCTGCAAGCACTTTTAAAGAAACGGAAAGCGGTCGGAACATTCCGAACCGCTTTTGCTGTGTAAGGACTATTGCGTATTCAAGACCCGGAAATCATTTTTCAAAAAGGTATTGACTTGCTATGTTGCTGTGTGATAAATTATTAAACGGCTCTTCGAGAGAAGATCATCACAGCAAACCGGCAAATGAGCACTTAAAAAGAATTCAAAAAAAGTGCTTGACGAACCGCTTGCCACTGTGATAGGATATAAAAGTCGCCGCTGAGAAACACGGCGCTGAACGAAAGAAGCCGAATAACCGAGTTTGTTCCTTGAAAACTGAACAGTAAGTGAGTCGCGACGATGAAGATCGTCGTGAGAACGGATC
>NZ_JABJVN010000012.1 GCF_013618475.1 Saccharibacillus deserti | reverse complement strand
CCATTTGAAGATCCGTTCTCACGACGATCTTCATCGCCGCGACTCACTTACTGTTCAGTTTTCAAGGAACAAACTCGGTTATTCGGTTTCTTTCGTTCGGCGCCGTGTTTCTCAGCGGCGACTTTTATATCCTATCACAGTGGCAAGCAGTTCGTCAAGCACTTTTTTTAAAGTCTTTTTTCGAACTTCTCATGCGATTGGATTGCCCAGCGATTTAGCGCCGACGGCTTTTGAAGGCCGAGATTTAATTTATCATGTACTTATATACCGAGTCAACCCTTTTTCGAAATTTCATCCGTTTACATGGCTTTTTCTCGGGTAGACTCGCGCTTAATCCGCACTGTACCGCAGTTCTACCCCCGGTGCACCTTTCCTGCTTTCTCGAGGCCACTGTTTGATCAATGAACGATACACAAGTTTACGTACCACCATAGGCAGATCGGTTTTGACGTACTGCAGGTCCGGATGAAGACTCAACTCCCCCATCGTCCAGGCCATTCGGCGGCTGCGAAGGACACGGATCAGCAGTTGGGAACACTCCGCCATTTTGGACATCACGGAAAACTCGCAGGCCAGCAGCACCAGTTCGACTCTTTCGCGAAGCGTCTCCTGACTGAAGGCCAACTGCTCGTACAATTTATAGACCTGGCCGCTGTGTACGCGCACCTGGTTCCAGATCGTTTTTTCGGGATAGACCGATTTCTGTACAAGTTCGATACACGCCCAATGATGCAGGGACTTAAGCGTACTGTAGTAAGCATCCATCTCGTGGCCTTCCGTCAGGTGACGCTTGGCTTCCACATAGTTGTGCAAAAAACGGGAGAACTCGAAAAAGAGTCGCTGTTCCTGAAACGGCTGTCCAAAGCGCTCCACCTGCTGTCTCAGACGCAAAATTTGTCCGGTCATATCATTAACCACTTCTCCCTGCAAAAAATAATGGACCAAAGAACGGTGTTCGCCGGTAACGATCCAACGCTTCAACTCTTCCGCATGCAGACTGAGCAGTTGGTAATGGATCCCGTCGTCCACCCGGTGATGCAGCTGTATTTCTTCGCTTAACGTTTCGAAAATAAGAAAAACCAGTACGTCGAAGTCCTGCAGCAGCGCTCCGTGAAAATGACCGGACGGTCGGTAGCAGGCGACGGCTCCCAGAGGAACCGGCCCGTTTTCTGGCCAATCGCTAAATGTAAATGGGCCCACCTCTGTTCCTCCTCCCGCCCGGCCGGTCGGCCGTTTCTTTTGTTTGGGCGGCTCCATGACTTTTGCCTTTTTGCCGTTAAGTAGTATTCTACGCCGGATGTTTCTATTCCTTCTTCCCCTATTGGCTCACCCGAAAAAAGGAAAACATCACATATAAAAGAAAAGAGACCGAGTTCTCGGTCTCTGCTTGCCCTATTTTCCATTAAGCGCCCGCAGCACTTCCCACGCTTCCTTGGAAGCGAAACTGCGGGTCCAGCTGGCTGCTCCGGCCAACTTGTAATTCCGTGCCAGCGCAATACGCCGCTTCAACGATTCTGCATCTTCGAGCCAAATCCGCTTAAGCTCTCCGTCTTCTTCGTACTCGGCATAATGCTGGCCCACGTCTTCGAGAAGTTCCTTTTTCGCTTTGTTTTCCTGGATCAACCGCTGCGAGGTCTCCATCCCGACCGCGGAAGAAGAAACTTTGGTCTCCCCGTTTTCTTCGGTTTCCGTCCATACGCGGGTGTACAGCGGAATGCCCAGCACCAATTTGGATGCCGGCACTTTGTCTTCTTCCAGGATCCGCTTGACGGACGCCTCCACCCAAGGCAAAGACGCAACCGATCCGGCTTCCGGGCTGCTTGCCCAATGCTCGTCGTAAGCCATCAGCATCATGAAATCGACCGTTTCGCCCAGCGCCCTGCGATCCAGAAAAGCCGACCACATCTCCGTATTGGATTTGGGCGTCACATCCACGGAGACGGTCAACCCGGCTTCGCGCGCCGCTACGGTGAGTTCGCGCACGAATTCCACATAGGGCGCTTTATCCTCGGTGTACACGTTTTCGAAATCCAGATTGATTCCATCCAGGTCGAAAGTCTTCGCTTCTTTCAGTACCTGGCGGATCGCCTGGGAACGACTGTCGTAATCGCTCAGCATCTCGCGGGTCCAATCCGCTTCGAAGGCGTTGCTGAATAATCCCCAGACCTGTTTGCCTCTGTTATGCGCACGCGCAGCGTAAGCACTGTCGGCTTTGCTGCGGATATTGCCTTTGCCGTCTTTCAGCTCGAACCAGGTCGGACTGACGACATTGACTCCCTGCATTTCTTCGATCACGTCCGGACTCGGCCGGCTTTCGTATACCGCTTCCCAGGCCAGATTGATCTTTTGGTCGGCCCATTCTTGGGAAGCGGCCGTCGGTACGGCTTCCGGAGCCGGTATATGCTCTTCTTGTCCCAATTTCACGTCGCCTTGGCGAATATAACCGGCACGTCCTTCATCCGTCTGGGCATAGAGCCAGCCGTCCTGCCCGCTCCAGACCCGAAGCGGCGCGCCTTTTTTTAAATCGGATGTGATCGGAGCTTTGATCGTCGCTTTGCTTCGCAGCTTGGGAGAACCGAAGAGTCCTCCGTCGACTGCAGCAGCCGTACGGAATGTACGGCCCGCTTTGAGCACGGTCACACTGCCTTCGGGACTTTGTTCCGCGATTCGAATACCGTACATGCGTTCCAAAGGCTCGACCGGCAGATAAAGCGTGCCTTCGTATTCCTGCAGAGGCGACGCCAGCTTGTACGAGGCTCCGTTGGATTCGGCCGCTTTTCCGTCTTTGGCCATCACAAGCAGTTCGTTGGCCGTAGTCAGGATCGCTGTTTCCCCGTCAGGATCCGCGTAGGCATAAGCGTCGATCTGCTCCTGAATAAGCGGAAGCGGAAGCTTCAGCGATTCGCCTGCGCCGACTGCCTGGTACCCGCTCCATTTTCCTTCTATAAAAATCGGTTTTTCCATTCCGAGCCATTCCGGATCTTCATGGGAAAACCCCGGCAGCAAACTCCAAATTCCCCAGCCTACTCCCGCAATGACGACGCCAAGGAGAATTGTTCTTCCCGGCCGCTTCTTTTTTCTGCCGCGTTCTCTTCTGCTTCCATTCACTTCACAACAGCTACCCTTCTGCATGTCTGCCAAGATACGCCACAAAAAAAAGCGCGGGAGCCTTAAACGGCTCCACACGCCTTATTGTAAGCAAACGTCAATGTTCGCTGCAACTCTCGCATACTCCATACACTTCCAGACGGTGTCCTTTGACCGTGAAGCCCGTCGATTTGGCAGCGGCCCGTTCGACTTCTCCCAGATAGGAATGATGGAAGTCTTCGATCTTGCCGCACTTCTCGCAGATAATATGATAATGCTCGCTGACATTCGCATCGAACCGGCTGGAATTGTCTCCATAGGTCAGTTCGTGGATCATCCCGGCTTCGATCAGCATCTTGAGATTGTTATAAACGGTGGCAACACTCATGCTCGGAAACTGCGGACACAACGCGCGATAAATTTCGTCTGCGGTCGGATGGCCCATATTCTCCATGAGATAGGTCAAAATGGCATGTCTTTGGGGAGTGATGCGCACACCGTTAACTTTGAGCTGTTCCAAGGCATGTTGTACGCGTGTCGTCATCCCGTTCTCCTCCTTGCCGTTATTCCTTAGGTTACTCTCCATTGTAAGGTTTGTGAATATTTTTTGTCAACGTGTGAACCGGGCGTCAAGCGGCATTATTCGGCCCGGAACACATTAAGATTGCCGTTGCCGTCCGCACGGACCGTAAATTCGCCTTCGCCGTAGGTTCCGTTCAACGTCCGATCTTCGATGGCAAAAGGCAGTTCGCTCCGAATATCGCCGTAACCGTTCGAGCCTTCCATACGGTAGCTCCCGAATGCCGGAAGCGTCAGATCGATTTGTCCGACTGCGCTGTATACCGACCAGTCGCCGCGCACGATCCGGGAGCGAACATCGATATTCCCATTAAGCGTCTGAGCCGACAAGCCGAAGTTGACGCCGTTCACTTCAATGCTTCCGTTTCGCGTATCGACGGCAATATCGCCGATCGTCCCGTCCGCTTTGATATTTCCGAGGATCGTGGTGAGCTTGAGCGATCCGGCAACGTTCGAACTCTGGATATCTCCCTGCTGCGTCTCGGCTTGTACGCTGCCGGCGGCCGTAGCGATCCGGATCCCGCCTCTGGAGGTGGATGCCGTTACGTTACCGCCTACGTTGGTGAAGTCGAGATTGCCTCCGCCGGTCTGGACGGAGATGGAGCGAATTGCCTGAACGCCGTTGATCGTCACGGAACCTCCGTTCGTCCGGATCTCCATATCGAAGCTCCGCTCCTGGGGAAGCAGAATTTCAAGGTCGACCCGGGGCTGACGGCGGCCGGATGTTCCATAGGACTCCGATTGGGTCGTTACGGAAATGGTTCTGCCTTCTTCGACCCGGATACCGGTCTTCTCGGCGATGGCTTTCGCTTCTTCCGGCTCGGCTTGATCGACCCAGACGGTGCTGCGTACACGGATGCGATCGGAAAATCCGCGGCGGACCACAATATCGCCGTTGATTCCTTCTACCGATAGACCGGTCGTTTCCAATGCGGCATTCAGGTCGATCGAAGGCTTGGCGAACTTATTGCCTTCGGCTTCGCTGAATTCGATTGCGGAACTGGTCAGATCGAGACTGACCCGATTCCACAGGTGCAAATAATGATTCTGCTGGGTGACGATAAAAACGGAAGCGCTCAGCAGGCAGGCCACCAGCACTCCCGTCATGTCGATCCGGAAGCGCCGGCGCCGTTTGCGAAACAGCAGCAGCATCGCGATATATTCAATCCCCCATAAGATAAAGACGGCCGGCCACCAGCGAATCAGCTGCAGCATATCATCGCGGCCCCGCAGTTCGTCACTGAGCAGCAGCAGTCCGACAGCGATAAGAACGAGAGAAGCCGTCCAGCGCCCGATCCGGATTTTAGGACTCATGGCGTTCCCTCCGTTCCGCGTCGGCTTCCGAACGATCCGCAGCCGCCTCGTGCCAAGGTCGTACCGCCCTGCGTACACTGGCGCTTTGAAGTACCGCCAACACCACTCCGAGCAGGACAAGCGCCAAAGCAGCCGTTTCACGGCCGTATTGTTCGATCAACTGCCTAAACCAGAGAGGACGGCTGTGCAGAATAAGCAGCAGCGCTCCTTCTCCGAACAGGATCAAGGCAAACGTCATGCTTTTTCTCCAGTTGTAGAATTCGTTCTCCACGGCGCGTCTGCGCTCGTTGACACGATCCGTCGCCTGAAGGACATCGTACACGCTATAAAAATAGATAATCGGAAGGGTCAAGCCCAGCAGAATAAGCAGGGGTACGTTTATTTGGATACCCGTGGCCGAAAAATATAACAGGGCTTCGATCACGAGCAGAATCGTCAACATAAAGGAAAGCCCTTTTTGAATCAGTCCCAGATAAAGATGCCCGGTTCCGGGAACAATCGCGGACAGCAGGCAGGCGATAGCCATGCGCTTCTGTCGTTTCGCCTTGCCTTTCTTCGCCATGGTTCGGCTCCCCCTTTCTTGCGCACGCGGCGGAAGTAGGAACGGAACCTACTCGATCGCTACGGAATAGACGCCTTCCATCCTTAACAGCTGATGCGTCATTTCGGCCGGGTCCATTCTCTTCTCGGACGTGAGGTTCATCGTAATGTCCACAACGGAAGACCGGTCTCCCGGTTCGGATGACATACTTCCGTCTTTGACATGCACTTCCATTTTGCGGATCCGCACTTCCCGCTCCTTCATAAATCCCGATACATTCTCCATCAATCCGCTGCCTGTCCTGCCCCTGACCGTTACGACATGGGTATGATGCCCCCGAATGTAGCGCTGTTCGACAATATTGAGCAGAAGCAGCGTGACAAAAACGAACAGGGTCGTCAGGATGGCTGCAAAATAGAAGCCTGCGCCTACGGCAAGACCGATAGCGGCCACTACCCACAGCGACGCCGCCGTCGTCAATCCGGTGATGGATTTGCCTGTGAACAGGATCGTCCCGGCCCCGAGAAAACCGATGCCCGAAATCACGGCGGTTGCCAGACGAGCCGGATCGACCCGCACGCTCGGCTGATCGACAAAAGCGACGAAGCCGTACATGGACAGCAGCATGATCAGGGCGGAGCCGACCGAAACCAGAATATGCGTACGCAGTCCCGCCGCATGGCTGGAACGTTCGCGTTCCCAGCCGATCAGACCGCCAAGCAGCACCGCGCAGACCAGACGCAGAAAAATATGGGTGTTATCGATAATCCAAGGATCCGTCATAGTCGTTCTTGCTCCTTTTCATGTTCCAAAATCGTAACGTTCAGCCGGAGTTTCCAGCTCCTTTCTCCCGCTTCATGGTCGTCAGTTCCACGCCCGGCGCAATCGCTTCGCTCTTGAACGGAATGAAGCCGAATCCTGCATAGAGCCGCATGGCCGGTTCGTTCCGCGAACCGGTCGATACGAGATAGGTCTTAAAACCCGGATAGACGGCGAAGATGTGTTCGATGAGGCGGCTGGCGATTCCCTGTCTAAAAAAGACGGGGCTCACCATCATACGGGTCAGCGTCAGTATGCCGGGCGTTTCTTCTTCAACCGCGATGGCGCCGGCAAGCTCGCCGCTATCCGCCGTATATCCGTAAAAAATGTCGCTGCTGCGCTTCAGAGTATCCAAAGTATCCGCCAAAGGCGGAATTTCGTCGAACCCGATCAGCTTGGCTTCCAAGCGGTACGCTGTCTTTTGCAAACGCAGCAGCTCTTCCGCTTTCCGATCATCCTGCATATCGATTCTCTCAATCATGGTATCCCTCCCGCTTCTTCCTATCATTAACCGGATTCGTGCTCCGCTTTGCAGGGCATGCATAACGAAAGGCGCGTCCGCAAGCGAACGCGCCTTCTGCGCAGCCGTTTGGCCGCCTTTCGGTCAGTTTTTCAGCAGTTCCATAAGCAGCTTGTTGACAAGCCCCGGATTGGCTTTGCCTTTGCTCTGCTTCATGACCTGACCGACCAGGAAGCCGATCGCTTTATCCTTGCCGGCTTTGAAATCTTCGACCGACTGCGGATTGGCGGCGACGACTTCGAGCACGATCGCTTTGATCGCGCCTTCGTCGCTGATCTGCACCAGGCCCTGTTCTTCGACGATCTGCTGCGGCAGCTTGCCGCTTTGCAGCATTTCTTTGAACACGGTCTTGGCAATCTTGTTGCTGACCGTGCCTTTGCCGATCAAGCCGACCAATTCGCCGAGTCCTTGTCCGGTAATCGGCACCGCATTCAGCTCCAGGCCGCTTGTATTGAGGTGGCCGAGCAGATCGCCCATGATCCAGTTGGATACGGATTTGGCATCGTCGGTAAATTTCAGGCTTTCTTCAAACAAATCGGCCAGCGGCTTCGAAGAAGTGATGACCTGCGCATCGTACGCCGGCAGTCCGTAATCGGCACTGTAACGTGCACGGCGCGCATCCGGAAGTTCCGGAATACTGCTCAGGATCGCCGCTTTCCAATCTTCGCCGATCTCGACCGCCACAAGGTCCGGATCCGGGAAGTAGCGGTAATCGTGTGCTTCTTCTTTGCCGCGCATCGAGAGGGTCAGGCCTTTGGCTTCGTCCCAGCGGCGCGTTTCCTGAACTACTTTGCCGCCTTCGTCCAGAATCTCGGCCTGACGGATTTCTTCGTATTCCAAACCGCGCTGCACACCGCGGAACGAGTTCATGTTCTTCAGTTCGGCACGCGTGCCGAGTTCCTGCTGGCCCTGCGGACGAATACTGATGTTGGCATCGCACCGCAGCGAGCCTTCTTCCATCTTCACGTCCGACACTTCGCAGTACTGCATGATGGCACGCATCTTTTCCAGATAAGCGCGGGCTTCTTCCGGCGAAGAGATCTCGGGCTCGGATACGATCTCGACCAGCGGCGTACCGACGCGGTTGAAGTCGACCAGCGAGCCAAAAGCGCCGGTGTGCGTCAATTTGCCTGCATCTTCTTCCAGATGCAGACGGGTAATGCCGATCCGTTTGGTTCTGCCGCCGACTTCGATATCGATCCAGCCGTGCTCGCCGATCGGGCGGGCCGCCTGCGAAATCTGGTAAGCTTTCGGCGAATCGGGATAAAAGTAGTTTTTGCGATCGAAATGGCTGATATCCGCGATTTGGCAGTTCAACGCCGTTGCGGCTTTGATCGCATATTCGACGGCCTGACGGTTCAGAACCGGCAGAACGCCGGGATGTCCGAGACAGACCGGGCAGGTATGGGTGTTGGGCGGCGCCCCGAATTCGGTGGAGCAGCCGCAAAAGATTTTGGTCTTCGTGTGCAGTTCGACGTGCACTTCGAGTCCGATGACCGTTTCGTATTGTACCGTGGACATGACAGGCGGTTCCTCCTCTTACGCGCGCGGATTAAATCTGCGGGCGGCGTTTATGATGATCGGTATGCTGCTCGAACGCATGAGAGACGCGCAGCACGGTCTGTTCGTCGAACGGCTTGCCGATAATCTGCAGGCCGACGGGCATGTCGTCTTCGAATCCGCAGGGAATGCTGATTGCCGGCACGCCCGCAAGGCTAACGGGAATCGTCAGGATATCGTTCAGATACATCGTCAAAGGATCGTCCGTCTGGGAACCGATCGCAAAAGCCGTCGTCGGTGCCGTAGGACCGACAATGACGTCGAATTTCTCGAACACTTGGTCGAAATCCTGTTTGATCAACGTCCGGACCTTCTGGGCTTTCAAATAGTAGGCATCGTAATAACCGGAGCTGAGGGCGTATGTTCCGAGCATGATCCGGCGTTTGACTTCGTCGCCGAAGCCTTCGCTTCTGGATTTGAGGTACAGATCCAGCAGGTTCTCCGGATTCTCCGCGCGAACGCCGTAGCGCACCCCGTCAAAACGGGCCAGGTTCGAAGACGCTTCGGAAGACGACAGCAGGTAGTAAGCGGCCAGTGCGTATTCCGTATGCGGCAGCGAGACTTCTTCCCAGGTTGCGCCAAGCGATTCCAGCTGACGGATCGCCGCCATAACCGATTCTTTGACTTTCGGATCGACGCCTTCGCCCATATACTCCTTAGGTACGGCGATACGCAGTCCCTTGATATCGCCGGTCAATGCGGAGATGTAGTCCGGCACGTCGACGTTCGCCGAAGTCGAATCGCGGTCGTCGTGACCGGCGATCGCCTGCAGGACGTAAGCCGAATCTTCCACGGTCCGGGTAACCGGACCGATCTGGTCAAGAGAGGACGCGAACGCCACAAGGCCGAAGCGCGAGACCAGGCCGTATGTAGGCTTCAGTCCCACCACGCCGCAGTACGAAGCCGGCTGGCGGATCGAACCGCCGGTATCGGAACCGAGCGTGAAATACACTTCGCCCGCCGCAACCGCTGCGGCGGAACCGCCGCTCGAACCGCCGGGAACCCGATCCGGGTTCCATGGGTTGCGTACCGGATAGAAGCTCGAATTCTCGTTCGAACCTCCCATCGCAAATTCGTCCATGTTCAGCTTGCCGATTGTCACGCTGTCCGCCGCACGCAGTTTCCGAACCACCGTCGCGTCGTAGACCGGATCGAAATTGCGCAGAAACTGACTGGCACATGTCGTGCGGAGACCTTCCGTCACGATATTGTCCTTGATCCCCGCAGGCAGGCCGAACAGCAGGCCGCGTTCTTCGCCCGCCGCCAACTTGCCGTCGAGTCTGGCTGCCGAAGCCAAGGCCCCTTCTTCGTCCACCGTCAAAAAGGCTTTCACTTTTCCGTCGCGCTCTTCTACTTTTTGCAGGGAATCCTTGACCAGTTCGGTCACGGACAGTTCACCGGCATGCAGCCGGTTATGAATTTCCCGAAGTCCCAAATCGAACAATGTCACTATTGCACCTCCGCGTTGATCGTTAACTATTCAAATGACTGCCGGATCAGTCCAGCACTGCCGGTACAAGGAATTGACCGTCTTCGTCTTCGGGCGCGTTGTGCAGAACCCGTTCGATCGGCAGACTCTCGTGCACGTTGTCTTCACGCATGACACTGTGCAGCGGCAGTACGTGGGTGGTCGGTTCCACGCCTTCCGTATCCAGCTCGTCCAGCTTCTCCGCATACTGCAAAATGGCGCTGAGCTGTTCGGCAAACATTTCTTTTTCATGGTCATTCACGTTCAATCGGGCCAATTTGGCCACGTGTTCGACTTGCTCCACCGTAATTTTCATTGTAGGTTCTCCTGTCGTTTAAAGGGTTAAAGTGCCGAAACTCCTCAACGTCCCCATTATAGGTTAGCAACCCGCAAAAATCCAGAGGATCGCAAACGTTCGGAGTGCGCCCTGTCCGTCTTTCCGAAGGCAGGCCGTGAGGCCCGCATCGTTCCCGTACAGAAAAAAGCCGGCATTCGCCGGCTCGACATGTACAGATCGTTTGGTTAAAAAAAGCGAGCAAGCAAAAGCCTGCGACGATGAAGTCCCGGCGGATTCCCGATTCTCAAAAAACGGCTTCTCCGGTGCTAGATCCACGCCCGCAGATTGATCCGTTTGATAAATTCCGCTTCCGACAACGGCTCGGCGGAAGCTTCGGCTTCCGTTTCAAGTCTTTCTTCGTCTTCGCCGCCGTTCATGACTTGATAAAACAGTTTCTCATTGTGCGTCGCCAGCGCGTAATCGATCAAAGCGGCGCGTTCAACCTGTTCGGCTTCGAAACGCATCACGTTTTCTTCCGGCTCGATATCTTTTTCCGTCACAAAAAAGTTTCGGTTGGCCTGCGGGATTCGAACGATATAATCGAAAGCATTATCCGGATTACGGTCGTAAGCAATCAAATAACCGTGCTCTCCCACAGGGAGGTGCTGCTCGAAGACATCCGCGACAATCACGATCTTTTCTCCCAAATGAAGCATGGTTTCTCCCCCTTGGTTATCATGTACAAAATCCGGTCAAGCCGGACATTATCGGATTCATGGTCCACTTTTCATGAAAATGAATGTAAATGCAAAAGCTTAGCTTATATCGTACTAAAAAAAAGTTTTGCTGTCCACGCCGCCGGTCCGTTAAATACACGTTTTATGTAAAAATCGGTCTTTCGCCGCCCCGATCGCCTGCCGAAAAATCCCGAAAGCCGAAAATTTTCTAAAAACGAGGGTCTTTCCCTTCCCGAATCCGGGTGAGCCGCTCATGCCAGGGCTGTGCGACCCGTCCGTCTTCCAGCTTGACCGACTCCCAGGACCGCACGGAAACCGGATGGCTGCCGAATTTCTTTCGCACTTCTGTCTGCTCCGTTTCTACAGGCTGCGGCAGTACGACTGAGGGCCGACCGCTTTTTTCCGTATCAAAAGGTTCTACTCTGTCCAATTCCTTCACGTCCTTATTGAATAGTTTGACAACCCGCAATCGGATTGCCAATTTGATCAAAAATCGTCCCAACAAAAAAAAGCACGCAAACCGGGAATAGATCCTCAGCTTGCGTGCTTCGCAGGCATATATGCATGACGATCCTTTGCGGCTGCGTACCGCGGGATCGTCGGCATGATTCAGTTCTTGTTCGACCCCTGCCGTGCAGCATCCGGAATGTTTCCGGCGGCAGGTTTGCAATAGCTGTATCTTACTACCGGAAAACGGCCTTGTCCAGCATTACGTGCGGGAAAGCCGAGGCACTCCATGAATCAGGACTGCGTGTTTACGGAGCCGGCACAAACGGATTGTTGGCTTTCTCGTAACCGATCTTGGTGCGGGGACCATGTCCCGGGTATACGACCGTATCGTCCGGAAGCTTGTACAGTTTCAGCCGGATCGAATCGACAAGATCGCCCTGGCGTCCGCCGTACAAATCCGTGCGCCCTACGCCTTCGCGGAACAGGACATCGCCGGCAAACAGGTCTTTGCCGCAGAGAAAGCTCACGCTGCCCGGCGAATGCCCCGGTGTATGCAGCACTTTGAATTCGTTGCCGATCAGATTGAGCGTCTGGCCGGCCGCCAGCGAAAAGTCCGCCGGATCCGTACGGATCGGACCGCCCAGGTCGGACCACATCGCGGAGCCGTTATGTTTGGGATCGGTCAGCCAACCGGCTTCCAGATCATGCAGGTAGACGGGGCATCCTTTGGCTTTACGCAGTTCTTCGACGCCGCCGATATGATCGAAATGCGCATGGGTCAGCAGGATCGCTTCGACGTGAAGAGACTCGACCCGGCGCATCAACGCGGCCGGATTCATCCCGGGATCGATCACGACGGCTTTGAGATCGTCTTCGCCTCTCAGCAGGTAAGCGTTGGTCTGCAGCGGACCGAGATTGAACGTCTCGACTCTCAGCATGTTACACCCCCGACAGAAGCGTACGCAGTTCGTGCACGATCACTTCATGGATAGAGGTGCCTTCTCCGTAGCGCTCCATCATTTGTTCCCGGACAACTTTCATGTTTTCCGCATAGTCGGCCGCTTCGCGATCCGGGTTCTCGGCTTTGAATTTGCGCATGAGTTCCTGCACTTTCTCCGGCCGGGGGCCCCATTGGGCCAGAACTTCGCCTTCCTGCGCATCCGCGAAAAGGACGATCGGAACGGAACGTCCGCCCATCGTGAGATATTCGTCCATCAAATCGAAATTCTCTTCCAGAATCATCACATCCACCGGAATCTCCGCCGTTTCCAATACGCGGAATACCACAGGGACATTGCGCGCCACGTCGCCGCACCAGTCGGCCGCCAGAAGAACGACTCTCAGATCGCTACGCGAGCGCAGCTCTTCAAAAAACAGGCGGTCTTCTTCGTTTTTCCAGGAAAAGTCACGGTAGCCCGTTTCGAATGTTTCTTTATTTTTTTGCATGGAGTCGATAAATTCCTGCGGACTCAATCCGGTTCCGAAACGCGATTTCAAAGAAGTAAGGCTCAATGTATTTCCTCTTTTCTCAGTTGGATTTTGGAAAGGGATGCCGTTTAAATCTGCGTTTTCTTGCGGCGGGTCAATACGACCTTCACGATCAGGTAAACCAGCATGACAAACACGGCGCCCACCACGATCGGGATAATGTAAGGGGAAGCTTTCTCGTCGATCTGCTGCCACTGCCCGCCCAATTGGTAACCGAGGAATACGAACAGGATCGACCACGGAATGACCGCAAGCGTCGTCAAAGCCGTAAAGCGCCAGGTCGGCATTTTGGCCAGTCCTGCCGGAATCGATATGGCATGGCGAACGACCGGAATAAACCGGCCGCTGAAAATGATGCCGGCTCCGTACTTATTAAACCACTGCTCGGCATGATCGATATGCGATTCTTTGATAAAAATGTATTTGCCGAAGCGCTTCAACACCGGGCGTCCTCCGTACCGGCTGATCCAATAGATGAAGAGCTGCGCGAGGACGCCGCCGATCGTACCGAACAGTACCGCTCCCCAGAAATTGATATCTCCGGAATACACGAGAAACCCTCCGTACGCCAAGACGATTTCACTCGGGATGACCTCGACCATCAAACCGAACATAATACCGAAGTACCCCAAACCCTGAATCCATGCAAATAACTGCGAAACGATATCCGATATAACACTCACTGTTTTCCCTCTTTCCCTGACAGGCTTTTCGTTCGATTCAATTTTTCGATGGAGCAGGCAGTCTATCCTGAAGCGCCTGTTCCAAATAAGGGGAAGCGCCCAGGAAATTCCGGAACGCTTCGTATTCGCGCCAGACGTTCGCCGCAGACGGAGTATCCGTCTTAACCGCGCGGATCAGAATATTTTTGGGCGTATGCTCCATATCGATAAATTCGAGCAGTTGGGTCTTGTAACCGACAAGGTCAAGCAGTTTCGCCCGAATCGCGTCCGTAGCCAACGCCGAGAAACGTTCTTTCAGAATGCCGTGCGACAGCAGCGGTTCCAGTATATCGCTTTGAACCTGTGCAAACAGTTCATGCTGGCAGCAGGGCACCGACAGGATCGCCGAAGCGCCCCAACGTACCGCTTTTTCAAGCGCCGCATCGGTTGCCGTATCGCAGGCGTGCAGCGTAATCACCATATCGACCGCATCGAATTCGTCGTAATCCGCGATATCTCCGATCCGGAAATGAAGACCTTCGTAATTAAGCGTCCGGGCCAGCGACTCGCAGTGCTCGATCACATCCGCTTTGAGATCGAGCCCGACCACATTGAGTTCGAAACCTTCCTGAACGGCGAGATAATGATACAGCGCAAAAGTCAGGTAAGACTTGCCGCAGCCGAAATCGACAATCGTCAGTTTGCGGTCTTTCGGCAGTGAAGGCAGAATATCGCGCACCATCTCGAGAAAACGGTTGATCTGACGGAACTTGTCGTATTTGGCGGCCAGTACCCGACCTTTATCGTTCATGACGCCCAGTTCCACCAGAAACGAAACCGGCTCGCCTTCTTCCAGCACGTACGTTTTTTTTCGGTTATGCGACAGGTCGGGTGCCTTCTTTTTGGTCGGCGGCTTTTTCAGAATGGCCGTCTTGCCTTTTTTGCTGATCAGAACCTGGTAGTCCGATTCAAGCGTGGCAAACAAGCCTTGGCGCATATCGTTCTCCAGCAGTGCCGAAATTTTCGTGCGGGCTTCTTCCAGGGTTGCGTTAGCGTGCGTCACTTTTTTATCGTAATGGTAAGCCAGCTGATAGTGCAGTTCGTTTTTGAGCAGCACCGGCTTGACGACGACTTTCCCGCAGGATTCGCCGTCTTTGCGTCGGGGCTGGCTCAAGGTTGCCGAGACGAGCCTGCCTTCGGGCAGCACTTCGTCCAGCAGTTGATTTATGCTTTGCATGGGGTGACTCTCATCCTCTCGGGTGTGATCTCCGGGTGTCTGGGTTATCTCGCCTGCCGGGTCGACGGCTATTCGTCCCGAAGCGCTTCGATGCCTTCTTCCAGCTCGCCGCGCGACAGACCGCCGGCTTGAAGCTGCTGTTCGCCGAGCGCCGACAAACGGGCATAGAACATCCGTCCTTCTTCAAGCGCATCCGCGTCGCCGTCCGGACTGGCATTCAGCATCCGATACATGGCATCTTCCGCAGACGCATACCGGCCTTCCTGTTCTTCATAGAGCATGAGCAGCCGTTCTTCCGCCGCAGGCAGACGGTATCGCTCAAGCTGGGCGGCAAGCTCTTCGATCCGAAGGGGATAATCGACCAGTTCACGGCTCCCTCCGTTCAAAGCGGCATACAGATACACATGGAGCGCCTTGATCCGCACAGCGGCCGCCACCTGTTCTTCGCCCATATTGTCGCGGATTTCTCCGTTCTCCTGCAGCATACGCGCGACCAACTGCAGACTTTCCGCATCGACGCCGTCCCGCTGCCGGAACAGACGGATCAGTTCTTCGGCGGGAAGCGATCGCAGCATCTGCTCGCTCATGCGAAAATGGCGTTTGAGCAGACCGTCTAATTTTTCGAGCGCCTGCTCATTTTTTTGTTCCCTGCGAAGACCCAGCATGGAGCCTACCGCTTCGCTCATCTCTTCGATCATGCGCATCAAGTAATCTTTTCTTAGCATGATAGTTCTCCTCTTCTTTGACTGTCCCGCTTTTAGAGCCGCTCAACAAATGAAGCGATCTGACGGGCCAGCTCCTGCGGCGCTTCGAATAGACTCATATGCCCGGCGCCTTCGATAATGCGGCGGGTCGTAAAAGCATTCTCGGCGGCAAAAGCTTTCTCCGGCGGAGCAATACCGTCTTCACTGCCTGCAATCAGCAGCACCGGGCGTTCGAAAGAGCGGATCACGTTGCCGCGATCCGGACGTTCTCTCATAGCCAGTGCCGCGCCGGCTGCACCTTCCGGACGCATCGCCGTACCGATCCCGATTACACGGTCCACTTCCGCTGTCATCCGCCGTGCATTCTCGGGAGCGAACCAATTGGGCGCCGATTGTTCGACAAAAGGCCGGACGCCTTCTTGGGCAAACCGTTCGGCCACGGCCGTCCGTTTCTCTTTGCCTGCCGCATCGTCCGGCAGCGGAGTGGAATGTACCAGCCCGAACGCCAGCAGCCGCTCCGGATAACGCTCCGCGAACGACAGTGCCGTGTAGCCGCCCATCGAATGTCCCAACACGACGGCCTGCTTGATCTCAAGAGCATCCAATAATTGAAGAACGCCGTCCGCCATTTGTTCGATCGTATAAGGTCCCGGCGGCGCCTCCGATTGTCCATGACCGAGCAAATCCGGCACTATACACCGAAAATGTCCTTCCAGCAGCGGCACGAGCCGTTCCCAGTAGTCCGCGCTCCCCATAAATCCGTGCAGCAGCACCAGAACCGTTCCTTCTCCCCGATCCGCGTAACGAATCGGCACGCCTTCTTGTTTCCGTCTCTCCATGTCCACGACTTCCTTTCTTAAGGTTTGTCCGTTTCCGTCAGCGGTTCGGAAAACGCCAGCATGCCAAAGGCTTCCCGCGCGGCTTCCGCCGTCTGCTCTGCCATCTGCAGCACAAGCCGCAGCGATGCGCTCTGAAGTGCCTGGTAGGGCCTCGGCCCGTACACGTTGACCACAGCCGCAACACTGTAGTCGCCGATAGGGGAAAAGGTCCCCTTCATCGAACCTGCAGGAGTGAGCGGTCCCCGCAGCGGCAGGAACCTGCCGACCGATCCGGGCTTGCCCAGACAGGCATCCAAAGCGACAACGGTAAGTTCCGTGGGCAGTGCATGGGTAATCCGTTCCAAATTGGCGGCATCGCAGGGTTCTTCAAGCGTTCCTCTCACATAGGGAAAGCCCGCTTCTTTCAGACGGCTGCCGACAAGAGGACCATAGGCATCCCCGCTGGACCGATCCGTACCGATGCACAAAAAGATCAGCTGATCCGGACGATACGACGCTGCCAATTCGGCGAACAACTCGTGCAGACCGTCAAATCGGTTCTTCCGCCTGACCGGACTGTCCGTCTGTGCCCATACCGATTCGCTCATACTCAATATTCATATCCACCTTTTTCATCCGGCTTCCGGTCTTCGACCGATGTCCTCTCGATTTTAACGCACTTGACGGGTATTCTGCAAAAAAGGATGAGTCTCCTTCCCGATCATGCTACAATGAGGAAACATAAACCGTCGATGCGGAGCCTTTTGTCGAATTCCGATTTGACCGGCGGCCTCCGTGTTTATCGATGGCATCGTCTGCCGGAAGGAGATTATACATGGATTTGTCCAGCAAAACCCAGGAAAACGTAGAGTATATGATTGAGTCGATTAAAAATAAGCTCCGCATGGCTTCCGGAGCTGCGATGCAGGCTTCCTCGTTCTCGGTGGAGCGTTATGAAGACATCCTCGACATTTACGAACTTGTGGTCAGCAAGCCTTCACTCAGCATTTCCGAAGTGGAAGCGGTCGCCTCCGAATTGGGCCGTTTACGCCGGAAATAAGCGCAGCCTGCCGCTTTTCACCCTAGAATTCACATCTCGCGCCAAACCCGGCCTTTCGTGCTCCTTCTTGAGCTCAAGTCGGGTTTTTTGCTTTTCATCGGCTGCCGGAATGTCTCCGGTTTGCCTCGTCCGGCAGTACCTTGCCTGTTTCAGCGGGAAAAGCGGCGTTTATATAGCAATTAAGAGCGGCGGCGCAGCATACCGAACATTGCGTAAGCGGAATGCCGGGAACGGAGGTAAGCCGAATGTGGGGACTGGTCATCAGCCTGATTATGGCGATTGTGATCGGGTTCATCGGAGACGCCCTGGCGGATAACGCCATGCCTGGCGGAATCATCGGAGCCGCTGTAGCCGGGTTGGCCGGTGCTTGGGTAGGCAATATGCTGCTTGGCAGCTTTGGTCCGAACATTGCGGGCTTTGCCATTATCCCCGCCGTACTCGGTACCGCGATTTTCGTCTTGGTCCTTGGATCCATTGCCAAGTTGTTCAGACGCGCAGCTTAGACATTCGATCGAAGCCACGTATTTCAAAAGAGCCCTAATAACCGACCATGGCCGCAGAGTCCATGACTACACTTGAGGAGTGATTATCAATGAATGAAGCAGAAAAAGAATATCCGATGCAAAGTGGTACGACTTTCACCAAAGGCCTTCTGATCGGCAGCCTGCTCGGAGCCGCAGCGGCTCTGCTGTTTGCTCCAAAACCGGGACGCGATCTGCGCAGCGACATTTCCGACAAGGTAGGCGTAGCCACCGACAAGACCAAAGGTGCGGCAAGCACAATTGGCCTCAAAGCCAAAGATACCGCTTCGGTTGTCAGCGAAAAAGCAAAAACGGCAGCTACGGTTGTCAGCGAAAAAGCGACAACGCTGGCTCAATCCGTTTCCGAAAAAACATCGAATGTTGTACAATCGGTACGCAAAAACGGCTCCGACGTAACTGAATCGGTAAAAGACGCTTCGGCTGACGTAGGCGAAACGGTAAAATCGGCTTCGGCCGACGTAGCCAACGAAGCTGCAAAAGCGGACAAAGAAATCATGCAAGAAACGGCTAAAAAAGCCGAAGAAACCAAAAATGAAATCAAACCGGCGAACTCCAACGCGCCAGCATCTTCGACAACACCAACAACACCAACAAGTCAAAAACCTGTCCTGTAAAGATTTCTGCATCTTCAAAAAGCCGGCTGGAATCAGCCGGCTTTTTTTATCGAACATCCTTGAATGGACTTTTGCAAACAGCCGACTATGTATAATCTACTTTACCGAAAGCGGGGGGATTTGCCATGGCACACACCGAGACGCGACCGAATCCGGGCGACCGCTTCGCAAGCGCAACCATTGAACAGAATGAGCGCACCCAAGACGGAACGCTCCGTCCCCAAGACTTGTCCAAAGATCATCCGTTTGAGCTTCGTCATGAAGTAAGCCGGTTGAACAAACAGCTGGAAGACATCTCGGTCGCCTTGAGAAAAGGCGATTTCAAAGATCTGGTCGAGAACTACACTGATTGGAAAAGGCGGATTATTTCCAACTTTACCGCAGGAGTTGCCCGCGGTTTGGGATTGTCGGTCGGCACTGTTGTCGTGATCGCCCTGCTCACCTGGATTGCCTCCGTTATGGCAAGCCTTGGTGTTCCTTATGTCAGCGACTTCTTCGACTATATGGGCAGCTTGATTCAACAAGGCCGTAATGGCGGGACCTGATTGAGTTGTAAAAGGTCAAAAAAGCGCGATATTTCGGACAGACTCCGGCTCTGTCCGAAACATCGCGTTTTTCCTATGGCTTCTAACAGATTTGCAGCCAAATAAAATAGCCAAGCTGTCCCAACGCACATTAGGAGGAAGCTTGGCTATTTTTATAAACGGTCATGATCATAAGGAAGAAGATGAATTGGACATGATCTGTTTAAGTTTTTCGGTGGCGCGTTTTTGAATCCGGGATACGCTCATTTGAGAAACGCCAAGTTTCTGTGCGATCGCGCGCTGTGACTGTCCCTCCTGAAAAGCAAGCAGCAGCACTTTCTGCTCCTGTTCCTTCAACTGGCTGAGTGCCTGTTGAAGGTCCATACGCCGTTCGACCGTATCGTAGTCGTTCACGTCGGAACTGATCAGCTCGCCAAGCGTGGCGGCACTTTCCTCTTGGGAAAGAGGAGAGTCCAAGGACACGTAATGATAGCATTCGCGGCCGGCCAGGACTTCAACCGTTTCTTCCACGCTCAAATCCAAATACTGTGCGATTTCTTTGACATCCGGCGAACGTTCCAAACGAATGGTAAGTTCGTCGATTGCCTGCTGAACCAGCGCACCTTTTTCCTTGATTCGTCTAGGCACCTGTATGTACCAAGATTTGTCCCGCAGAAAGTTTTTCATATGCCCGATCATACTTTTCATCGCGTAGGGCTCAAAAGGAATCCCCAACTGGATGTCGTATTGTTGAAGCAGGCGAATCAAAGCCATTTGACCCACCTGATACAAGTCTTCATAAAGATCGGGCCGGTTTCTGGCAATCTTGCCTGCGGCCATCTTGACCATCGGCTCGTACTTTTTGATGAGCACCGTGGCGATTTCGTTATCCTTGGTCTGTTGATATTCCCAAATCAAGGATACCGCTTCCGACATGGATTCAGGCGGCGTCACTTTATCATTCATACTTTCTCCTCACTCCTGGTGAGACGCTTGGTCAGAATGACCTGCGTTCCTTTTCCGCTCTCGCTGGAGACACTGACTTCGTCCATCAGAGCCTGCATGAGATAGAAACCGAGACCGCCGATTTCTACATCGTGCAGTTCTTTATCGTGAAGGGTCGTGGCATCCGAAGTATCCTGCGGAAGCGCGAAACTTACGCCTTCGTCCTTGACGGTGATTGTGAGTTCTTCTCCGTTGACGCCGAAGATAACCTCCACCAATCCTCCTTCCTGTCCGTAAGCGTATAGAACCGAGTTATTGCAAGCTTCGGATACGGCAACCTTCATATCTTCGATGTCCTCATAGGAAAAGCCCATCTTGGACGCGATGCCGTACAGGTTCAGCCGTACAATATCCACGTAGTCGGCCGTAGCCGGTAAGTTGAGGGTAACGGTTTGATCTGCTTTCATGCGTTGTTCGATCCTTTCCTATTGGGAATTCTCTTGGGGTTCAAAAAATTTGGCGATACCTGTCATATCAAACAACTTTTGAATTTGCGGCGGCACTTCTTCCACGCTGAACGAAGCATTCATGGAATGACGTGCTTTCAAAATGGAAAGCAGAATCCCAATTCCCGTACTGTCGATATACTTCAATTCTTTTAAATTGATAGTCAAATCGGCATCGGAATCCCCTACGAGCGGTTCCATAACAAGGCGAAAATCCGGCGCTACAGACAAGTCGAGTTCCCCACTCAAATAGACGACGTTTTTGCCTTCTTCGGAAACCGTTTTTGCATTGAACTTATCATTCTTATTTGTGGTCATAGACATTCTCCCTAAAAAAATGTTTTCTAAGCTTATTAAACACAAACGGGGTTCTTGAAACTTAACTTTCATTACCGACTTACCGCTATCCGACTTTGCACCCGACCATGTTCTTCCCGCTCCAACCTAACGTGCGGCCTTAGTTTCGGTCCGATCGCCAAGTTCGAGCTGGTAACGCGCAAGCACTTGTTTGAGGCCTGCCATTTTGACCGGCTTGCTGATGTAATCGTCCATCCCCGCTTCGCTGCAGCGCTGCCGGATGTCGTTCATTACATTCGCCGTCATGGCTACCACTATAGGACTGTGTTCTCCGGCAAACAGCTTGCGGATCTTTCTCGTAGCTTCGAGTCCGTCCATAACGGGCATCTGCAGGTCCATAAACACGTAGTCGTAGTAACGCTGCTCCAGCATCCGTAGGGCCTGCTCGCCGTCTTCCGCCGCATCTGACGCGATGTCCATCTTCTGCAGCATACTCGTGATCAGCTTGCGATTGATCGGATGGTCGTCCACGATCAGTACCGAAGCTCCGCTTCTTGTTTCTTCCCGGAGTGCCGTCAAAGGCTCTCCCCGAAAAGGAGGCGGTTTTTCCGGTTGAAAGCTTTGGACCTGAATCGTAAAGACGAACATGGCTCCGCCCTCGTCCATGGGTTCGGTCCGGATCTCTCCGCCCATCATTTCCACAAGCGTCTTGCAGATTGCCAAGCCAAGACCGGTACCGCCGTATTTTCGGGTCATCGAAGAATCAAGCTGGGAAAACGGCTGGAACAGCCGGTTGGCCTTGTCCGGCGAAATGCCGATGCCGGTATCTTTTACCGCAAATTCCAGCGTGAGTTTCCCGTTCTCTTCTCCGCGAATCGATACGACCAAGTAAATACCGCCGCGCTCCGTGAACTTGACGGCATTGGCTACCAGGTTGATCAGCACCTGCCGCAGACGGGCCATATCCCCGTACAGCAGCTCCGGTACCGACTCCTCCATAAAGTATACCATCTCTAGATTCTTTCGTGCTGTTTCCATCGTAAACAGATTAAAAACTTCGCCGATACAAGTTTTCAGTTCAAAAGGATGCTCTTCAAGCTCCATTTTGCCCGATTCCATTTTGGTAAAGTCCAAGATGTCGTTGATTACCGTGACAAGCGCATCCGCGCTGCCCCGGATAATCTCCGTGTATTCTTTCTGCTCCGGCTTCAGTTCCGTTTCCATCAGCAGATCGATCATGCCGATCACTCCGTTCATGGGCGTACGGATTTCGTGACTCATCATGGCCAGAAACTCCGTTTTCGCTTTGACGGCAATCTCGGCTGCCTCTTTGGCTTTGACCAGCTCTTCGTTGATCTTTTCCAGCTCCTGCGTTTTCTGATGCAGCAGCGTGCTCTGATCTTTCAGACGCTTGTTCGCCAAATACATGCTAACGAACCCCTCGATTTTGGATTTCAAAATCTGGGGGATAAACGGTTTAACCATATAATCGATTGCGCCCGCGGAATATCCGGCAAACAAATGCTCGGATTCCTTGCTGTTCGCGGAGATAAAGATAATCGGAATATCCTTGGTCTTCTCTCTGGCTTTAACAAGCTTTGCCGTCTCGATCCCATCCATGCCCGGCATCTGGACATCGAGTACAATGACCGCAAATTCGTCTTTTAATAGACAGCGCAGCGCTTCTTCGCCCGAAGTCGCCTTTATGAGCGTATAACGCTCGCTGCCCAAAACGGCTTCCAAAGCGAGCAAGTTCTCCGGACGGTCGTCGACCAGCAGGATATGAATCGGCTCTTGAACCCCCATGGAATCCTCCTACACTTTCTATTTAATCTTCCGATAGATCTTCTCCACCCGATCCAGAGGTTCGTAGCAGTCACTGAATTGGGTGAAATGGATGGACTCTTTGGCTCCCAGAACCAGAAGACCGAAACGGCTCAAGCTCTCGTAGAAAAGTCCGTGCACTTGATCCCGGAGCGTATCGTTGAAATAAATCATTACATTGCGGCAAAAAATAACGTTGAATTCGTTAAAAGAACGATCCGTTGCCAGGTTGTGCTCGGCAAAGATAATATTCTTGCGAAGATAAGGCTGAAGCATCGCCGAATTGTATTTGGCGGTGTAATAGTCGGAGAAAGACTGGGTCCCTCCCGCTTCCAAATAGTTTTTCGTATACAATTTCATTTTATCGATTCCGTAAATGCCTTCTTTTGCCTGCTGCAGGGAGCGGTCGTTCATGTCCGTGGCATAAATCCGGGCTTTATCGTACAGTCCTTCTTCATGCAGCAAAATGGCCATCGAATAGACTTCTTCTCCCGTGGAGCAGCCGGCATGCCAGATGCGGATATACGGGTAAGTCCGCAGAATCGGAACGACCTCCCGGCGAAACGTTCGAAAAAGCTCGGGATCGCGAAACATTTCCGTTACCGGAATAGAAAGGTTCTGCACCATCCGCTCAAAGCTCGCGCGATCGTGCAGGACCTTGTCCTGAAGCTGGGAAATGGTCGAAAGGTTCTCCGAATGGGCATAATGCCAAATTCGGCGAAGCAGAGAAGGCCTGGCGTAGTTCCGGAAATCGTATCCGTACATCCGGTGGACACCTTCTAGCAGGAGATCCGCTTCGATCGCCTCGCGCTCCGTCAAGTCAGCCGTTTTATCCGTTAAAGCCGTATCCTCAAAACCGTTGAATTTCATTACATTCAGCCCCGATATGTGCAAAATCGTCCTTAATCCTTGTCTATTACCCAAATCTGCGGGTTACGAATACAACCAGACACGCATAAGCGAAAGAAGCTGCTCGGTTTGAATCGGTTTTTTGACATAATCGGAAGCTCCCGCTTCGATACACTTGCCCCGATCTTCCTTCATCGCTTTGGCGGTCAGCGCAATAATCGGAATCCGCTCCAGTCCCGGCATCTGCCGGATCAGCCGCATCGCTTCGTAACCGTCCATCTCCGGCATCATCATGTCCATCAGGATCAGATCGAACTCGTCGCGCTGCTGCTCCAGGATATCGACCGCTTCGCGTCCGTTCTCCGCAAAAGTCACATCCATTCTGTAACTTTCAAGCACGCTGGAGAGCGCGAATACGTTGCGAACGTCATCGTCGACAAGCAGAATCTTTTTGCCTTCGAACAGCGTTTCTTTGTTGTGCAGCTTTTGCAGAATCTTGCGCTTGTCTTCCGGAAGGTCCGCTTCGACCCGATGCAAGAACAAGGTCGTCTCGTCAAGCAGGCGCTCGGGAGACTTCACGTCTTTGACGATGATCGACTCGGCGTACTGGCGAAGCTTGGTCTCTTCCTTGGAGTCCAGGTCTTTGCCCGTATAAATAATGATCGGCAGATCGCGCAGCCGCTCGTCTTCGCGAATACGGTCGAGCATCTCGAAGCCCGTCATATCCGAGAGCATCAGATCGAGCACCATGCAGTCGTAATGGTGGCGCTGAAGCTCTTCAAGTGCCTGGCTGCCCGTGCCGACCGCTTTGATCGCAACGTCGTCATGTCCGATCAGCTCGATGATCGCCCCGCGCTGCACTTCGTCGTCTTCGACGATCAGCAGATGTTTGAGACTCTTGTCCGCATAGGAGCCGATGTAGGAAAAGGCGCGTTCCAGCCCTTCTTTGTTGGCCGGCTTTTTCAGGTATGCGATAGCTCCCATCATCAGGCCCTGTTTGACATCATCCACGACGGACACCACGTGCACCGGAATATGCCGGGTTTCGGAACTGCTTTTGAGTTCGCTCAAAATGGTCCATCCATCAATGACCGGCAGTTGGATATCGAGAATAATGGCATCGGGCATCCGGCTGCGGGCCGTCTCGAGGCCCGTATCGCCCTGGACCTCCACCATGGCTTTGTATCCGTAACTGCGGGCCATATCGCGCAGAATGACCGCGAATTTCGGATCATCCTCGATAATCAGCAGTACCTTGTCTTCGGGAGCGAGCGCGTCCCGGTCGTCTTCGATCTCCGTAAGCTGCGGCTTGGGCGCGATCGGTTCGACCGAAGCGGGTTTGCTTTTGCGGGAAAAGACGCGCTCCTCGCTGCGAGGCTGCGGAGCGGCCGTTTCTTCGCCGGAGGCGTAGGCCGTCAGCTTCGGAATATACAAGCTGAAGCGGCTGCCGCTGCCTTCCTCGCTCTCCAGTTCGATCGCTCCGCCGAGCAGCTTGGCAAGCTCGCGGCTGATCGAAAGACCAAGTCCGGTTCCGCCGTATTTGCGGCTTGTCGTCCCGTCGACCTGTTGGAAAGCTTCGAATACGATATCCGTCTTGTCCTGCGGAATCCCGATTCCCGTATCGATGACGGAGAACTCGATGAATTTGCGTTTCTTCTCAAGATAATCCGGCAGCTCTTCGGGCTGCGCTTCGCAAACGCGGAACGTGACCGATCCGTCCGACGTGAATTTGAAAGCATTGGAGAGCAGATTGCGCAGGACCTGTTTGAGTCGGTGTCCGTCGGTCAAAAGCGCGCTCGGCAGCTCGTCTTCGTTGACTTCAACGTTCAGTGCGATTCCCTTTTTCTCGGCTACCGCTCCAAAGTTGCTGGTCACAAACGTTGTGATTTCGTCGATCGGCACAGGCTCCCGGTTCAGCTCCATTTTGCCCGCATCGACTTTGGAAAGATCGAGAATTTCGTCGATCATCTTCAGCAGGTCACCGCCGGACATATAAATCGTCTGTGCGTATTCCACCTGCTTCGGCGCCAGATTGCCTTCTTTGTTCTCCGCAAGAAGCTGGGAGAGAATAAGCAGGCTGTTGAGCGGCGTCCGAAGTTCATGCGACATATTGGCCAGAAACTCGGATTTGTATTTGCTGGATACGGCGAGCTGCATCGTTTGACGTTCCAACTGCACACGGGCCAGCTCGACTTCGCGGTTCTTCTCTTCCGTCTCGTGCACCTGTTCTTCCAGGGCCCGCGTCTTGGCAATCAGTTCCGTATTGAAATGTTCAAGTTCCTCCTGCTGACGCTGCAGCAGATCTTCGGAACGCCGCAGCGCTTCGGCCTGCGATTCCAGGTTCTCGTTGGAGCGCTTGAGCTCTTCCTGCTGCGTCTGCAGTTCTTCGGATTGGCACTGCAGCTCTTCGGTGAGCGCCTGCGATTCGCGAAGAAGCTCTTCCACGCGCAGACGGCCGTTGATGTTGTTGAAGATGATACCCAGATTCGACAGCAGCTGATCCAACAGCTGACGCTGCAGGCTGCTGAACGGCGTCAGCGAAGCGATCTCGAACACGCCGATCAATTCATCTTCCGCCACTACCGGGTGAATCATGATTTGGGCCGAAGGACTTTCTCCCAAAGCCGAACCGATCTCGATATACTGCTGAGGCACGTCTTCCAGCAGAATTGTCCGGCGGTCAGCCGCGCTCTGCCCAAGCAGCCCTTCGCCGATCCGGAACGAGGGTTTGGTTTCGGGGGCACCGGAGAACGCGTACGAACCGCTCAGATTCAGTTGGTTCGGATTCTTCAAATCGACCAGATATAAAGCTCCGTATTCCGCTCCCAGAATCGGCGTGAATTCGCTCACGAACGTCTGAGAAACTTTGTTCAGCGACATGATGCCTTTGAGCACATCGGTAATCCGTGCCATATTGGAGTTGATCCAGGCCCGGTCGTTCTGAGCTTCCAGGTACTCGCGCTCAAGCTGCTGTTTCTCTTCGATATCTTCGGCCATCGCTTGAAAAACTTTGGCTACGCTGCCGATCTCGTCCGTCGACTTGACCTTGATCCGTCGAATGGCTTTGAGTTTGCCTTTGCCGAAACTCGAAATCATCATGGATACCGTGTTCAACCCGCGCGTGACGCTCGGAATGACCCACATCATGATTCCCAGACCGAGCAGCAGCCCTACAAGCAGGAAGATCGCGGTGATCTGCGTGGAACGTTCGTAGGCCGCTTTGACGTTCGCGACTTCGGCTTCGACCTGCAGATCCTGATAACTCGCCAACTCGTTCAATGCATCCAACGCGGTACGCTGCAGCTCGATCCCGGTGGAATCCCGGTAGGCTTGGGCCTGATCCAGGCCGCCGTTCTCGAGCAGCTGCATCAGATTGGTCTCGTAAGCCGAAAAATCATCCCAACTGGTTCCGACGTTCTGCACCAGACGCCGCTCTTCCGCCGATCCTTTTTCCGAGTTGATCGAATCCCAGAAACGTTCGGTCCGCTCTTTCGCATTTTCGATAAAAAGGCGGCTCTCGGACAGATTCGACTGCCGTTTGTTGAGCAGCTGATTGGCCAGCTCGGTCGCGATTCCGTTCACTTCGCCCCGCATCCCGCTGCTGTAACGGACTTTCATATAGCGGTCTTGATAAACCCGGTCGATTTGATCGTTCATATAACTCATCCGCTCGTAGCTTACCAGCGACAGCGACAAGATAATGAGCAGCAGGGCCGAAAAGCCCACGATCAACTTGGTCTTTATTTTCATTTATTCAGCCGCTCCTTCTTTCAAAGAAATCCAGACCAAACATTTGTCGTCGGCAGCTTCCCCTTCGAAAAACACTTCCTGCATGCGTTCTTTGTCAAACGTATGTCCCTCCCGAAGATGATCGATCAAGAAGTTCAGCTGGTCTTCCTGCTCGCCGTCAACCGCTTCCAGCAGACCGTCGGTGTACAGAACCAGGTGGCTGTCCGAATTGTAAGAAACGGTCTGCGGTTCGGCTTCGATCCGGTCGAACAGACCGACCGGGTGCGAGGAACGCTCCAGCTTGACCACTTCGTCTCCGCGGAACAGCAGCCCCGGCGGGTGCCCGGCATTGACGTAATCGATCCGTTTGAAGCGCGTATCCACCACCATGTAGATCGCGGTAAAGTAATACTGGATCAGCTGGTTTTCGATATGCAGCTGGTTAAAGCGGCGATTCAGCTCCTGAATGACTTTCTCCGGATCGACATAGGTGACGACCGTATCTTTGAGCACGGAAGCGATGAACATACAGAACAGCGAGGAAGAAATGCCATGGCCCATCATGTCCAGCAGAATGATTCCGTAGCGTCCGTCTCCGAGCGGATACCAGGCGTACAGATCGCCGGCCAGTTCGAAAGAAGGTTTGTACAAAGCATCGATCTCGATATTGCGGTCGTTAACCGGCAGACTGAGCACGGCGTTCTGTACCAGAGCGGCCAGTTTGAGTTCGTCCTGGATACGCTGGTCGCGTTCCGTATGCCAATCTTTCTCCTGCTTCAGGCGAAGCGCCAGCCGAATCCGTGCCATCAGTTCGACTTTGTTAATCGGTTTCGTGACATAATCGCCTGCTCCCGCATCCAGCGCTTCGGCCAGCTTTTTGGAGTCGCCTACGGCCGTGACCATAATGATCGGAATATCGCGCAGATGTTCATACGTCTGTACGATCCGGCAGGCTTCAATTCCGTCCATTTCGGGCATCATCATATCCAGCAGAATAAGATCGATATCCGAATTTTTCGTTTTGACCCGCGGATCCAGATCGGGAATACCCAAGACCGCGAACATCTCTCTTGCGGAAGCCGCGATTTCAATATTCCGGTAATCTTCTTTTTTCAAAATTTCGCGAATGATAATGACATTGGTAGGATTGTCGTCGACAACTAGAATCTTCATAATCCTCTCCCTCTGTTTATGCGCTGCCGCATTAAAACTCTGCTATTTTAGTTAATATCCATCTCAGCAACCTTCTTTAACCTCTTTAACTACTTCTTGTAAAAGATTCCATAAACATAGATAAGGAATGGGAACCTGAGTCCCATTCCTTATCTATACTTCGAATCCGCCCTCGGGCGGCGAAGAAACTGTAATGTCGAATACCCCTTAAAGTTCCGGGGTCAAAGCGATAACCAGGACTTTGCCAAGCTCAAGCTGTTCTTCGTAATAAGCTGACTCCCGTTCGGAAAATCCCATACCGGCAATCCGCTCGCGAAGCTCTTGGGCGTTGGAGGCCAGGATTTGTATGCCTTCCATCACGGGTTGATCGGTGTCGGACATAACGGGCCGCGCCCCTGCCGCCTTGGCCACATGATCGGTATGCTGCAGATTGTAAGCCAGTACAAACAGCTGATTCCCCGTATAACCGGTCGTTCGGAGTTCCCTGATCGTTTCGACGGCTTGAACGCCGTTCTCCACAATTTTTGCATAAGCTTTGGCATCGGCGGCATCCATTGCTGCATACGCTCCTTTGCTAAAGGCTTGTTAGTTAAGCCCAAACCATATTTTACCCTCTTTTAAACGGTTTGAAACATTTTCTCGAAAAAATGTTTCAAAAACGCTGCAAGCAGCAAAATGCCTATTGAAGACGTTAAACGGAAGAGGTGTCGAACAGATCGATACTGCGTACAAGACCGCTGACGGGATCGACAAAGACCTTGATGGCTTGACCGTCGTGCTCATACCCAAATCCGTCGTCCGCGCTGAAATCGGGTTCTCCCAGACGTTCGCGGATGTCCGCGGCGTCCATGGGAAGCACATGCCCGTTCAGTGTGAAACTGCCTTCGCTTGCCGGAACGGACACATAATAAATCCATTCTTCGTACACCCCTACATGGACTGCTGCGTAACGGTATTCTTCGCCGGCCATATAGGCAGGAACACGCTCGGAAGGCTCGCCGTGCAGACGGTTCGCCTTCTCGATGCGATCCTGAAGAGTAAGCCCGTTAAGGCTTTCGTAACCCGATGAAGCGGGATACAGGGAAGCGGACACGGAATCCTGGGCACTGGCCAAATGAACCGACTGATAAATCGCGGGTACCGCCGCTGCGGACGAAACGGAAGAAGGGGCCTGGTCCTGAGTCGAAAGAGAAGACAACACTCCGGTAAGAAGCATCATGATTGTAAACATCGTTCTCATCCTTTCGTGCGCTGCAGGAACTTCGAAGATCTTGCCCGTCATGGACAAAACGCTGTATGCCGCCGTTCGAATCGACAGCACCGGACGGTCCAAATTCGGCTTATGCAGCCGAAACCGTGTTTATCGGCGGATTTTCTGCCAGAACGATACGCCCGTATCGACCCATTTCACGATTTTCTGGACACCGGCGCCGGATGCGTCCGCCGTCCGGCCGTCGGAACCGTAGGTGGCTTTGTAGCTCCGAACCGTCGCACTGTCGTTCGATGTCGGCAGCAGCGCTGCTCCCTCGCTCTTTTGTTTTTCTTTGTTTTCGCGGTGATGCTTGGCTTTCTCGATCATACGGTGCGAATACTGTTGGCTCACCAGCGTCACTTCGTTCAAAAGCTGCCCCAGGTTTTTTACCGATTCCATAACCGGGTCAAGCTGTTTGAGCTTGTGATTCGCATCCAATGCGATATCGTTGGTATGCCGAACGACCTGCTTGACCTCGTAGGTAAGCTCGTCCATCGTTTTCTGCACTTCTTTCAGAGTCTGTGCCGTATTCTCCAGCGTCTTGGTCCCCGCTTGCAGGACCTTGATCAGGAAGATCACCAGCACCGCAAACGCCACAGCTACAATAAGTAAAGCCCACTGCCAAAGTTCCAAATCCAAAACCTCGCTTTCTTCTCATCCATTTTTTTCGATAATCGCGCTAATTCTCTCCTGCGTTACTCCATAGTTACCCTGAGGTTTTTCCGCCGAAACAAAAGCAAAAACGGCCCCTGACCTGCCTCGACGGCCTTTGTTTCAATGTGAAAATGCTTGGTTAATTTGTGTCTACGAGACGCAGGAAGCTTGCAGGTCTCCCGAAATTCCCTTTCCTTTATTACGCTTTTGCGCGATATCCCGAAGCCAGGCAAATGTACTTGGCCGGCTTCGGCGGAGCGGACGGATTTCCGATTCCTTCTATTATTTATAACGCTTCCCCGATGCAGCTCATCTTGTCTATTTTACATAAAAGAAAGGAGTGAATCTCATGATGAAATGGTCTTTGATCCTGTTGGTAGTCGCCGTGGTGCTGGGCATTTTCGGATTCGTCGGAATCATCGAAGCGGCAGCGGCAATTTTCAAGGTTCTGTTCTGGGTCTTCCTGGCTTTGTTCGTAATCTCGCTGTTCTTCGGCCGGGGGCGCTCAACGCGTTAACCCGATTCGATCGATTGCCGCAACCGCGTAAGGCCGAAACCGTTCAGTAGTCCTTACGCAATCGTGAAACCGCCCTTCCGGGGCGGTTTTTCAATTTTCCCCTTTCTTTTTTTAATTTTTATTTTAAGGGCCCTTTTCCCACTTCAAAAAAGCCCTTTCGACCTTCCGTTATCATTATAGCAACTTTGCGAGCATTCGCCTAAACTGCAAGGATTCACCCAAAGAAGTTACTATTTCGTTATTTTTTTTGAAGAAGGTTGGTTCAACCGACTAAGGTCTAGTTTATTCTTATAACAGGATGGAGCAAACAAGCTCCCAAAACACAAGGAGGTTCATTTTATGAAAAAATTAGTAACTCTTACAGCTTCGGCATTGCTGATGGCGTCTATGGCGACTGCAGTTTCCGCAGCTGAAACTACAACAGGTTCGGTTACGAACGCAACTTACGTACCCACCACGACTACAAGTGCAACAGCTAACTTTGTCGGCAACCAAAACGGGTTCAGCTTCCCGATTCCTTCTTACTGGGATGCTCGCGTGAAACACACTGAATTCACTGCGGACCAACTGAAAGCCAAAGGGGAAAGCGGCGTCTATCTCGTTAACTTTACATACACCCCGGAAATGGCAGCACCAAATGGTTCGGTTGAACCGGTTAAATTCGCATCGATCCGTGGTTATGACCGCACGGCTTGGGATGCAATCTCCAACAAAGACGTACTTGGAAAAGTACTGAACACAACTGGAAACGTAGTTTACGTTCTGGAATCGGTTACGGCTAACCCATTCTCGAACGCTTCCGATATGGAGCGTTTCAGCAACCTGCTTCAGGGAGTAAGAAGCGGAGTTTCTTCCAACTTCACTACAGTCGTTGTTCCTACAGTACCGGGAACTCCAACAACTCCTGCTACGCCTGGAACTGAAGTGCCGGTAGATCCGAATGCACCGCTCGTTCCAACAAACGATCCGTCGAAGTATTCGGATACTCCGACTCCGACGATCGATCTGACTACGATGACACCGTTCTACAAATCCCCGGGCGGCACAATGATCGGCTACCTCGGACCCCAAAAGCTCGATACAACGGGCAACGGTACGACTGATCCGGCCAGCGGCCAATGGGTTGAAATCTACACTTGGATGGGTCTGGCTTGGATCGTAATCGAATAGTCGATTCGTTCTTCTCCCGATCAGTCAAAAGCACCGGCAGCCGCCGGTGCTTTTTTCGTTCCCGGACTTGCGCGCGGCTTCGCAGCCCTTCGGGATTCCCGGAAATTTGCCGCTTGTTCCGACGCTTGAAAGCGGATAAGATAAAGAAGAAATCCGCAGCCCACATCCGTCCGTCAAAGACGTTGCCCTGCGCAGCGAGGAGGAATTTCGTATGACCGAAGAAAAAGGACCCCGCAAAGTCGACCTGGCCGAAGCGATCCGCAGCAAGCTGGAGCAGAAGAAACAGCAAACCGGCTCGAACAAAAACGGTTTTCACGGGAACGACACCAAAAAGCTGACGACCCAAAACAACAAAAAAGCAAATAACCAGCGCCGCCGTACCGGAGGATCGTAAATCGATCTGTCCGGCTGCGCAGCAGAAAAAGCCCCTTTCCCGGATCAAACCGGAAAAGGGGCTTTTTCATGCTCTTCCTATGCGATATTAGCCGCAAAAAAGCCGCTTCCGCGGCAGACTGTCGTCCGTGCGGAAGCGGCTTGAACCGTATTCCCGTCCAGGTCTTAGACCTGGACGGTGTACATGCGGTTGCGCAGTTCTTTCACTTCATCGTTCTCGAGATATTCGTCATAGGTCATAGCGCGATCGATTACGCCGTTTGGCGTGATCTCTACGATCCGGTTGGCGATCGTCTGGATAAACTGATGGTCATGGGAAACGAACAGCAGCGTGCCGTCGAAGTCGATCAGGCCGTTGTTGAGCGCCGTGATGGATTCCAGATCCAAGTGGTTGGTCGGCTCGTCCATGATCAGCGCGTTGGCGCCGTTGAGCATCATCTTCGCGAGCATGCAGCGAACTTTCTCTCCCCCGGACAGGACGCTGGCTTTCTTGAGGCCTTCTTCGCCCGCAAACAGCATACGGCCGAGGAATCCGCGCAGGAAAGTCTCATCCTGCTCATTGGAGTACTGGCGCAGCCATTCGACGAGATTCAGATCGACCCCTTCGAAGAACGCGGAGTTGTCTTTCGGGAAATAAGCCTGGGTCGTCGTAACGCCCCATGTATATTCGCCGCCATCCGCTTCCGTTTCGCCCATCACGATATCGAACAAAGTCGACTTCGGCAGACCGTAAGGGCCGACGAAAGCGATCTTGTCGCCTTTGTTGACGACCAAGTTGAAGTTATCGAGCACTTTCTCGCCTTCGATGGACTTGCTCAAATTCTCAACCGTCAGCAGCTGCTTGCCCGCTTCGCGTTCCGGCTTGAAATTGATAAACGGGTATTTGCGGTTGGAAGGACGAATATCGTCCAGCGAAATTTTCTCCAGCTGTTTCTTCCGCGAAGTGGCCTGTTTGGATTTCGAGGCATTCGCCGAGAAGCGCTGTACGAACGCTTGAAGTTCTTTAATTTTTTCTTCTTTTTTCTTGTTCTGGTCGCGTACGAGGCGCAGAGCCAACTGGCTCGACTCATACCAGAAATCGTAGTTGCCGACGTAAAGCTGGATCTTGCCGAAGTCGATATCCGCGATATGCGTGCAGACTTTGTTCAGGAAGTGCCGGTCGTGAGAGACGACGATGACGGTGCCTTCGTAGCTCATCAGGAAGTTCTCCAGCCAGTTGATCGATTCGATGTCCAAGTGGTTGGTAGGCTCATCCAGCAGCAGGATCTGAGGACTGCCGAACAGGGCTTGGGCCAGCAGGACGCGGACTTTCTCGTTGCCGCTCAGCTCGTCCATCTTTTTCTCGTGCAGGTCACGCGAAATGCCCAGGCCGATCAGAAGCGCGGCCGCGTCGGATTCGGCATCCCAGCCGTTCAGCTCGGCAAAATCGCCTTCCAGTTCGCCGGCACGAATGCCGTCCGCTTCGGAGAAGTCGCTTTTGGCGTACAGTTCGTCTTTTTCTTTCATGATCGAATACAGACGGCTGTGTCCCATGATGACCGTTTCCAGCACCGGATACTCGTCGTATTCGAAATGGTTCTGTTTCAGCACGGCCAGGCGTTCGCCCGGCGTGATGGAGACTTCGCCCTGGTTCGCTTCGATCTCTCCGGAGAGGATCTTCAGGAACGTCGATTTGCCGGCGCCGTTGGCGCCGATCAGGCCGTAACAGTTGCCCGGATTGAATTGAATGTTGACGTCTTCAAAAAGTGGCCGCTTGCCGTAGCGAAGCGTAATGCCGCTTGTACTGATCATGTGCATTCCCATCCTTTATTATAAACTTTTCGTTAAACGCTTATTTCATGCGGCGACCCTGAAAGTCTAGTGTACTTTTCAAAAGCTTATTATAGCATAAAACGACGCTGCGTAAGACATTATGCGACTCTTTTCCGTAAAATTTCATCAATCGCAGAAAACGAATCAAAGCCGCTCCGGTTGGACCGAAGCGGCCTGCCTGCTATTCGATCATCTTCTGCTGCGCGTGTACGATCATGGTCTCGCCGTGCGCCATCAGCTTGATGCAGTCCTGCGAGGTGCCGGTCCTTTTCCGTTCGGCTTCCAGACGCGCCAAAGCTTCCTCGGCGGTGTCGTCGGACAGTTTGAACGTGCCGAAGTGCATCGGGATCATGATCTCGGCTCCTACGTCCCGGAAAGCCTGCAGCGCCTGCTCGGGATTCATATGCTGCGGCCCCATAAACCATTCCGGTTCATAAGCGCCGATCGGCATCAGCGTAATGTGCACGCGGAACCGGTCTCCAATCTCGCGAAAACCCGCAAAATAGCCGCTGTCTCCCGCGAAATAAACGGTCGGCGGAAGAGGATTGCCTTCAGCGGAGACGTTGGCGTTCAACGTCTCGCTCCAGCGTCCGCATTTGGCTTTGTCCGCGGAATCCATCGACGACGGGTCGGCATGGCGGGCGTAGGACTTTTGTTCCGAACCTACGACGGTCCCCGGCGTCACCTTGACGGCTTCCGCAGGTTCCAGCACAAATCCTCCCCAGTGCGACGTATTCGCATCGAACAGCGTCCGACGGGTCCAGTGCTGGGTCGGTACAAACGTGATTCGAACGCCTTCGAACACCAATTCTTCCCACCAGGCCAATTCGATGCAGCGTCCGACCTGTTTACGCGCCAGTTTCTTTTTCAAACCGACCGGTACGACGATCTGCGTCTTGGGACTCTGCAGTTTGCGGATCGAAGCGATATGCATATGATCGTAATGGGAATGCGAAATCAGAATCAAATCGATAGGCGGCACTTTCTCGATCGGAATTCCCGGTTCCGTAAGCCGCTTGCCGATTCCCATTCGCTTGGCCCAGATCGGATCGGTCAAAATGTTCAAGCCCGCATACTGAATCAAAAATGTGGAATGTCCCACCCAGGTAATCGTTACGTCGTCGCGGTTGTCCGTCAAATAATCCAGTTTGGCCGGCTGACTCGGGATGATATACGAATAATCGCGTTTTTTGCGTCTGCGGTGCAGATGGCGGTCGCGATGTTCCTTGAGCGTTTTCCCCATCGGGGTATTGTTTGCGTTAAGGTACTTCACCTTGGGCATATCCGTTCCTCCTTCGCTAGACTGCCTCACTCTCTCATTACCCTCTCTCTGCTTATATCGACTAAGAAAGCTTAATATTTTTGCAATTTGACGGCCCGCGGGTTGTGACAATTATTATGGCGGCGTGTAAAATAAGGAATGAAGGAGGTCTGATCACCTATGGAAATCAAATTGATCGAACCCACGCCCAGCCCGAATACGATGAAACTTCATCTGAACGAGACGCTGGAAGCGGGAATTCGCAAAACATATACGCTGGATAACGAACGCTCCGCTCCGCCGATCATTGCGCGCCTGCTGCATATCGAAGGGGTCAAAAGCGTATTCCACACGGCGGACTTTATGGCGATCGACCGCAAACCCGGCGCGGACTGGCCCGCTATTCTGTCCAGTGTACAGGAAGTGTTCGGCAGCCGTTCGGATCAACCGGTCGATTCGGATATCGAAGACGCGGCGGGCCATTTCGGCGAAGCCCAGGTTTTCGTCCAGTTTTTCCGCGGTATTCCGATGCAGATCCGGGTCAAATCCGGCCTGACGGAAGAACGGATCGGCTTGTCGCAGCGCTTTGTCGATGCGGTCACGGAAGTAGCGAGCGCCACGATGATCAAGGAACGCAAGCTTACCGATTACGGCGTCCGCTACGGCGATCTGCCGGATATCGCGCGTGAAGTCGAGCAGGAGCTCGAAGCGGCGTTTCCGCAGGAGCGTCTGGAACGCGTCATCAAGCAGGCGATCGCCCATGGCGCAAAAGCCGAGGAGTTTGTCGAGCAGCGCCGCGAATGGTCGCAGGCCGAAATCGAAGAAGGCCTGCAAAGCGCAGACTGGCGCCGCCGCTACTCCGCGCTTGAAGCGATGGAGGCCAGCGAAGAGACACTGCCGCTGATCGAACGCGCGCTCGGCGACGAGAAGATGCAGACCCGACGGCTTGCCGTTGTCTACTTGGGCGATCTGAAGACGCCGGAAGCGATGCAGCTGCTTTTCAAAGCGATGAAAGACTCTTCCCCGGCGGTTCGCCGTACGGCAGGCGATACGCTGTCGGATATCGGCGACCCCGCGGCAACGCAGGTCATGCTGGAATCGCTGACCGACACCAGCAAGATCGTCCGCTGGCGCGCGGCCCGCTTCCTGTACGAAGTCGGCACCGCCGAGGCTCGCGAAGCGCTCGAACAAGCTTCGAACGATCCCGAATTCGAAGTAGGCCTGCAGGCGCGGATGGCGCTGGAGCGGATCGATTCCGGCGAAGAGGCGGCCGGTACCGTCTGGCAGCAGATGGCCAAGAGCCGCCAGAAGCCGGAAGAAACCGTCTGACCCCGAAATTCGGACCGGCCTGGCGCAGCTCCCGACGAGGCTGCCCAAGCCGGTCCTATTCGTTTGTCGATCCGTCCGGAAAAGATTGTGCGAAACAGGGTTGCCTCAAGAAAAGCAATCCCGTATACTGTGAAAGTTGTTCGCCCTGCGAATACACGGCTTTTTGATTTGAACGAGTTCAACCGAATACGTTATGTCCTCATCGCAGCCGAGTTCGAAACGCTGATGAGGTAGAGGTTGCGGTGGCGATCAGTACACCGGCGGAGGCGCAGCAGAACGCCCGAGATGCCGGTTTGGAAAGGCGCACCCGCCGAAGCGCGGATTTCTCTGACCTGAATTCGTGCTGGGGCCGTCTCCGAAAGGAACGGAACTGTCATCCGCCGCAGGGCGGGTGTTGAGCTATCTTCACGAAACGAAGCGAGTTTGCGATGCGGATTTTGCCCCAACCGGCGGACCCGTGTCTGCCGGTTTTTGCCGTACGCTTCTTTTCGTGAATTTTCAAACCCACACGAGGAGAGTTGACCGACACATGAAAACATCCCAAGAAAAGACGCCCCAGGCGTCCCAACTGAAAAAAGGCCTTCAGGCCCGTCATATGACCATGATCGCCCTTGGCGGAGCGATCGGAACCGGACTGTTTCTCGCAAGCGGAGGAGCGATCGCGGGCGCGGGACCGGGCGGCGCCCTGCTCGCCTACGGTGCCGTCGGCATCATGGTCTACTTCCTGATGACCAGTCTCGGCGAACTTGCCACCTACTCGCCGGAACCCGGTTCGTTCAGTTCGTACGCCGGCCGCTTCGTCGATCCCGCACTTGGCTTCGCGATGGGCTGGAACTACTGGTACAACTGGGCCGTTACGATTGCCGCGGAGCTGGCCGCCGCAACGCTGATTATCAAATACTGGTTCCCGGACAGCTCTTCGTTCCTGTGGAGCGTATTGTTCCTGGCTATTTTGTTTCTCTTGAATGCTTTGTCCGTCCGCGCTTACGGAGAAGCGGAATACTGGTTTGCGCTGATCAAGATCGTGACCGTTATTTTGTTCCTCGTGATCGGGGTCGCCATGATCTTCGGAGTCATGGGCGGAGAAGCGGTCGGCTTCAGCAACTTCACGGCCGGAGATGCCCCGTTTAACGGCGGATTCCTTGCTTTCCTGGGTGTCTTCATGGCCGCCGGCTTCTCGTTCCAGGGTACGGAGCTGATCGGCGTTGCGGCCGGCGAAAGCGAAAATCCCCGCCGCAATGTACCGCGCGCGATCCGTCAGGTGTTCTGGCGTATCCTCATTTTCTATATCCTGGCCATTTTCGTCATCGGCCTGCTGATCCCTTATACCGATCCCAACCTGCTGAACGGCGGGCTGGACCAGATCGGCGTCAGTCCGTTTACGCTGGTATTCGAGCGTGCCGGCTTCGCTTTTGCGGCGGCCGTCATGAACGCGATTATCTTGACGTCCGTGCTCTCGGCCGGCAACTCCGGCATGTACGCTTCGACCCGGATGCTGTACGCGCTGGCAATCGAAGGCAAAGCGCCGAAGTTCCTGGCGAAGCTGACCCGCGGCGGCGTGCCGATCAACGCGCTGATTATGACCGCCGCTGTCGGCATGCTGGCTTTCCTCGCTTCGTTCTTCGGCGACGGCGTCGTCTACAGCTGGCTCCTGAACGCTTCCGGCATGTGCGGATTTATCACCTGGGTCGGAATCGCGGTCAGCCATTACCGCTTCCGCCGCGCTTTTGTCAAACAGGGGCGAAGCCTGGACGAACTGCCTTACCGCGCACGCTGGTTCCCGTTCGGACCCCTGTTCGCTTTCGCGCTCTGTTTGGTCGTAATCGTCGGCCAAAGTCTCTCGACGATCGAGAACGGCAACGTCGACTGGATGGGCTTTACCGCGACTTATCTGAGCGTGCCGCTGTTCCTGGTACTCTGGTTCGGTTATAAACTGGCCAAAAGCACCAAAGTCATCCCTTTGGAAGAATGCGACTTGAGCGGACGCGGCGACGAGTAAGCGCAGCGGCCGAAACCCGACTCACCCTTTATCTTTTGCATTATCCAAAAAAAGCTTCGTCCGCCGGAATACCGGGGATCGAAGCTCTTTTTTTATACAGATCCACTGCCTTTTCAACCGACGTTACGGTAAGGCCGGTCAGTTCCAATACAGCGTAATCTTCCAACTGCTGAGACTGCCCAGCGATTTGCTCGTATATCCGATCGGCGAAATCCCCGAACGGTACAGCGTCTGCAGATCGTTTTTCAACTTTGTTTTGGTTCCCCGATAGCGGAAAGTCAGACTGTTCTGACCTTCGGTATTCGCCGCGTGGACCACCTGCTGCAGCAGGGCCGCCGTCGATACGATCGTGTTCGAAGACGCCGAATAGCCGAGGGAAGCCCGGAGTTCTTTGGAACCCTGGATGCCTTTGGCGATCAGATGCTCAAGCGTCTCGCTGTACGCCGTCACGGCTTTGGGATAATTGGCCGATTTCCAGGTATGGTCCTGCCGGAGCTGCTGGTCGGTGACGAGGTAATACGAAGTCGAAACCCGATCGCCCCGGTCGGGCACGGGATCGTCCCAGGTCGTATCGATCTGGTACCACTTGCCGTCCAGATTGACCATATTCCAGGCATGCGCTTCGCTCTTCACGTAACCTTCGACGATATGCGTTTGGAATCCCGCCTGTTTGAGCATCTCGTAGGTAAGCAGCGCATAACCCTGGCAGACCGTGCTGCCGGTCTTCAAGCCTTCGTACGCCGTAAACTTCGACAAGGTCGTATCGTATTTCAAGGTGCGTACCACCCAGTCATGGATCGCTTTCACTTTCATATGGTCATTCATGCCCGGTTTCACGTTCTTTTTGAGTGCGGCGGCGACTTGGCTCTTCACATAAGCGCTCTGCTCCGCCGTTTCCCGGTAAGACAGCTTGATCTCGGCGGAAGACGAAGCGGACGTTCCGCTCAGCGAGTACGCATAGCCTTTCATCGTGTAATGAATATAAGGATCACGGGCGATCGCCGCATCCAGTGCCGGTTCGATCGCTTTTTTCAATTCGCTTATACTTCCGGAATAGGACAGTTTCACATTTTCTTTGTGCGCCGACAAAGCTCGGAACAGCCGCTCCTGCAGCTGCGTTCGCGCCTGCGTCGGCGATAGGGAAGCCGCAGTTGCGGAAGGAAGTACCGACAGCGGCTGGAAGCCTCCGAACGTGCCTGCCGTCACCAGTGCGAGCGCCGTGCCCATTTTCAACAGTTGTCTTTTTGCATGTCCCTTCATGTGCCTGCATTCTCCCCTTTACTGACGAAAGTCTCTTTTCCTATATCGGTAGGAGGACTGGTTTTTTGTAACGTCCCTTTCCTTTATTATGATCGTCCTCCGCCAAAAAGCAACTTCCGTTCTCCCGGATCTTCCGCTTATTCGCACGAAAAAAAGCCGTCTTCCCTTACCGGGAAAACGGCCTTCCGGATCGTATTCAAAAAAAGAAAGCCGCCGGTCTTAGTGAGTGCCGCGGAAAGCGGCCAGCTTGCGATTGAGTTCCGCTGTCTGTCCGTAGACGTCCTGATACACCGCGAACAGTTTGTCATACGTCTGCATGCGCTGCGTATCAGGCGTGTAGGTCACCGATTCGCGGATGAACTCGTTCGCGCAGTCCTGCAGCGTCTCGAACCAACCGCTGCCGTAAGCCGCCAGCATCGCAGCGCCCATCGCCGGCCCTTGTTCGCTTTCAAGCTTCACGACGTCCGCGCCGAACACGTCCGCCTGCATCTGCAGCCATTCCTTGTTTTTCGCGCCGCCGCCGATCGAGACCACTTTGTCGACCGTCTTGCCGGCCGCACGCAGGATATCGATCGATTCGCGCAGCGAGAACGTGATGCCTTCCATCACGGCACGGGCGAAATGCGGCAGCTTGTGGCTCGCGTCGATGCCGATAAAGCTGCCCCGGATATCCGCATCCGGATGCGGCGTGCGTTCGCCGACGATGTACGGTGTGAACAGCAGGCCGTTCGCGCCCGGCGAGACTTCGCCGATACCGCCGAGCAGCTCCTCGAACGAAGCGCCTCCGCCGAACGTTTCGCGGAACCACTGCATGCTGTAGCCGGCCGCAAGCGTCACGCCCATGATGTAGAACGCGTCTTTTTCGCTGTGGTTGAAGAAATGGACTTTGCCTTCGAAATCCAGATCGCGGCGCGTCTCGTACGAGAGCACCACGCCCGACGTGCCGATACTGCACATCGTCTGTCCTTCGCTCAGGATGCCCGCGCCGATCGCGCCGCAGGCATTGTCCGCTCCGCCCGCATAGACGCGCGTAGCGCCTGTTAGGCCGGTACTTGCCTGCATCTCCGGCAGCAGAGCTCCCGTGTCGTCGAACGATTCGACGAGTGCCGGGAACAGCGACGGCTTGAGACCGAACGCTTCGCCGATTTCTTCGCTCCAGCGTTTGCCGCCCACGTCCAACAGCAGGGTACCGGCCGCGTCCGAATAATCCATGGCGGCATTGCCGGTCAAGCGCAGACGGACGTAATCTTTCGGCAGCAGAAACAGCTCCGCTTGTTCCAGAATTTCCGGCTCGTGTTCCTGCACCCACAGAATCTTCGGCAGGGTGAAGCCTTCCAGCGCGCGGTTGCGCGCGATCTTCAGCAGCTTGTCACCGAGGACCTGTTCGATTCTGCGGCACTGCGGCGTCGTGCGCGTATCGTTCCAGAGGATCGCGCGGCGCAGCGCGCGGCCGTCTGCGCCGACGAGCACCAGACCGTGCATCTGGCCCGAGAAGCTGATGCCTTCGATCTCTTCCGGCTTGACGCCGCTCGCTTCAAGCAGTTTGTTCAGCGACAGGACGGTCTTCTCGACCCAGTCTTCCGCTTCCTGCTCGCTGTAGCCCGGCTGCGGCTGATACAGCGGATATTCTTCCGACTCTTCGCGGACGACGGTGCCCTTGCGGTCTACGAGTACCGATTTGACGGCGCTGGTGCCGAGGTCGATTCCGATTACGTAAGTCATTGTGTTCCTCCTTTGAATGTAGAGAGCTTATAAAAGCAAACGTAAAAGGACGGCTCCCCTCCCCGAAGGGAGCTTGCGGGAAGCCGTCCGATTATGAAGCAATGATCGCTTGTGCGATTCTGTATGTGTGGAACCCTGACGCCGCGGGCCGAACCGCCGGGAGAACCCTGGATGGGTGAAACCCGGGGGTGGACGGAAGACGCGGCTGAGCCGGTCGAATTGCCGGCTTTTATTTGTGTGGGATACGGTGAGCCGATTTAGGAAAGCTCAAATGATCTTGATGAAAAATTTTAAAAAGCTTGAGCCGATCCTTCTGACCGAAGGCAGGAAGAATCGGACTCTGAAAAACTGTCGTTCGGCGCGGGAACTACGATTTGCTAAGCCCGCAGGGGTATGCAAATCTCGTTCCTTATAAAAGATCGTCGCTCGGCGCGGGAACTACGATTTGCTAAGCCCGCAGGGGTATGCAAATCTCGTTCCTTATAAAAGATCGTCGCTCGGCGCGGGAACTACGATTTGCTAAGCCCGCAGGGGTATGCAAATCTCGTTCCTTTAACCATAAATATACTGGTTAAGAACGGATTGAAGAAGTTCCTGGCGTCCGGACTTGTTCGGGCGCGGGTTCTCGTTGTTCATCGCATACTCGGACAGGGAAGCCAGAGTCGTTTTGCCGGCTACGATGTCGGCGCCGATGCCTTCGGAGAAGCTGCTGTAGCGTTCTTCGATCACTTTGTCGAACGCGCCGTCTTCGATCAGCTTGGCAGCGACTTTGAGGCCTTTGGCATACGTGTCCATACCGGCGATATGAGCCAGGAACAGGTCGTCGGCTTCAAAAGAGTCGCGGCGGACTTTGGCGTCGAAGTTGATGCCGCCTTTGCCCAGGCCGTCGTTCTTCAGCACTTCGTACATGGTCAGTGTCGCGTCGTAGACGTTAACCGGGAATTCGTCGGTATCCCAGCCCAGCAGCATGTCGCCCTGGTTGGCGTCGAGCGAACCCAGCATACCGTTGATGCGGGCTACGCGCAGTTCGTGCTCGAACGTGTGGCCGGCCAGCGTCGCATGGTTGGCTTCCAGGTTGAGCTTGAAGTCTTTGTCGAGATTGTATTTTTGCAGGAATGCGATCGAAGTCGCCGCGTCGAAGTCGTATTGGTGCTTCGTCGGCTCTTTCGGTTTCGGTTCGATCAGGAATTGGGCATCGAAGCCGATTTCTTTGGCATAGTCGACCGCCATGTGGAACATGCGGGCGATATTGTCCTGCTCGAGCTTCATGTCCGTGTTTAGCAGGGACATGTAGCCTTCGCGGCCGCCCCAGAAGACGTAGTTCTCGCCGCCGAGACGTTTGCCGACTTCGAGACCTTTCTTGATTTGAGCCGCTGCATGAGCGTACACGTCCGCGTTGTTGGTCGATGCGGCACCGTGTACGAAGCGCGGGTTCGTGAACATGTTGGCCGTGTTCCAGAGCAGTTTTTTGCCGCTGGATTTCATGTTCGATTCAATCAGGTCAACGATCGTGTCGATGTTCGCGAAAAACTCTTTGAGCGTCGATCCTTCAGGCGTTACGTCGATATCGTGGAAACAGAAGTAATCCAGTCCCATTTTGTCCATGAACTCGAATCCGGCTTCGACGCGGGCTTTGGCCAGGTCCATGCCGGAATACGAATGCCAAGGACGGATCGCCGTTGTCGCGCCGAACGGGTCGTTGCCTTCCGCCGTCAGCGTATGCCAGTAAGCCATCGAGAATTTCAGGTGCTCGGACATCTTTTTGCCTGCTACCACTTCGTCCGCATTGTAGAATTTAAAAGCGAATGGGTTTTGCGACTGACTGCCTTCGTAAGCCACTTTACCGACGTTTTCAAAATAAGCCATGTAAGAAATGCCTCCTCGTTATTTCGCAGAAATCGTTTACATCGCTATCCTAGCACATCGCAAATACTTTGTCTATTGGATAAACTAAGTCTTTCGAAAAAAGTTGGGGTGGGTTAAAATCAAAAGATGGTAGCGGTACCAAGCAGGTAGAGCTCGACGGTTCCGGCCAAGTTGGCTTAAGATAAAAGGATGTTCCAGGCACGGATGGAGGAAATGCGATGAGGGTGACCGGAGATCAGGCGCTTGTAAAAAAACTGAATAAATCGATCGTGCTGGACACGATTCGCAGAAAAGGACCGCTGTCGAGGACGGATGTGTCCGAACGGACAGGACTCAATAAAGCGACGGTGTCCAATCTGACGGCGGAGCTGCTCGAGCAGAAGCTCGTCGAAGAAACCGGCCCGGGAGAATCCAGCGGAGGCCGCAAGCCGCTCATGCTGCTGTTCAATGAAGCCGCGGGCTGCGCGATCGGAATCGAGCTCGGCGTCACGCTCGTCAAGGCGGCGCTGACCGATCTCAAAGGAGGCATTCTGCTCGAACGGAGCACCCCTCTCGGCCGGCACGATCCGGAGTCGGCTTTTGCCGCGATCCGGGAAGTGACCGTCCCCCTGCTCGAAGCGGCTCCGGATACGCCGTACGGTCTGATCGGTATCGGCGTCGGGGTTCCCGGCATGGTCGACGAAGCGGGCATCATCTTGTATGCGCCCAACCTGGGTTGGGAAGGCATCGGTCTCAAAACAAGGCTCGAAGCCGAGTTCGGCGTCCCTGTCGTTATCGACAACGAAGCCAATGCGGGTGCGGCGGGCGAACGCGAATACGGCGCCGGGCGGCATGTGCGCCATCTGGTATATGTCAGCGCGGGCATGGGGATCGGCTCGGGCATGATCATCGACGGCCAACTGTACAAAGGCGCGCGGGGCTACGCCGGCGAAACCGGCCATATGTCGATCGAAAGCGACGGCCGGCTGTGCAGCTGCGGCAGCCGGGGATGTTGGGAGCTGTATGCATCGGAGCGGGCTTACGCCTATGCCGAAGCTTCGGAAAAGAATACGGCTGCCGACGACAAAAATGCGGCTGCCGCGGATCAAGCTTCCTCCCTTCCGTCTCTGACGACGCGGGAGCTGACGACGCGGGCACGCGATGGCCATGAAGAGACGATTGCGATGTATACGGAGATCGGCCGGCGATTGGGAATCGGGATCACCAATCTCGTCAACGGCTTCAATCCCGAGAAGATTGTCGTAGGCGGTCCTTTGACCGAAGCCAAAGAATGGATCGAACCCGCCATGCTCGAAGCGATCGCGGAACGGGCGCTGCCGTATCACCGGCGCGAGCTGGCTATTTCGTTCTCCGGGCTCGGCAGCCGTTCGGCGGTGCTCGGAGCGGCGCATCTGGCGGTCTCACAGTTTCTCGGACGCGTACGCGTCTCGCTGTAGCGGCCTTTCTCGGCGGCCGGCAGCTCCCTTCGGCGTTCTTGTCGGATCGGCGCATAGCCGGCTCCAATTTCCGTACGGCAAAAAGGCGAAACCTTTGGAGGTTTCGCCTTTTTGTCTTTTTGCTCATTTTTTTGCAGAAGAAACGATCATTCGGAAGCATAAGCTTACGCGTTCAGCGCTTTTTCCAGTTGAAGCTTGTTCATACCCACGATCTTGGCGTCGCCGATCACGGTAACGGGCACGGCGCGCAGACCCATGTCCCATACCTGCTGGGCAAACTCGTCGCTGTGTTCGATGTTGCGCTCTTCGTAAGCGACACCTTTTGCGTTCAGATAAGTCTTGACCTGTGTGCAGTGCGGGCAGGTTGTTTTGGTATATACGATTGCGGTTGCCATGGGATTCTCCACCTTTTCGCTCGATTTGGATTGGTTCTTGTTTAACTATCCGTCTGTTTTATTGTAACGCGATCGCTCCGCAATACCAAGCTCGGCTTCATACCCCGGCTCGGAAAAAGCGGCGCTTCGCTTTACTCGGGACTTAACGTACCGCTTCGGCCGCAGCTTCGGCAAACTCCAGGCTTTCGATGTAACGTTCGCAGTCCATCGCCGCCGCACAGCCGCTTCCGGCTGCCGTGATCGCTTGACGGTAACGGGTATCCTGTACGTCGCCGCAGGCAAATACACCCGGAATATTCGTTTCGCTCGTTCCCGGAGTCACGACGATATAGCCGTTCTCGTCCGTCGTGACCTGTCCGTCCAGGAAGCCGGTGTTCGGATGGTGACCGATTGCCACGAATACGCCGCTCGCTTCGATCAGCTCTTCCTCGCCCGTTTGGTTGTTGCGGACGCGGAGGCCTTTCAATTCGGTATCGCCTTTGACGACTTCAAGCGGTGTCCGGTCCAGCGCCCATTCGATCTTCGGATTCTGGCGGGCGCGATCCTGCATGATCTTCGACGCGCGCAGTTCGCCTCTGCGGTGAACCAGCGTTACTTTTGTCGCGAAGCGGGTCAGGAAGTTCGCTTCTTCGATCGCCGAATCGCCGCCGCCGACCACGATGATTTCTTTGCCGCGGAAAAAGAAGCCGTCGCAGGTGGCGCAGGTGCTGACGCCCATTCCGACATTCTCTTCTTCTCCGGGGATGCCGAGATATTTGGCGGTTGCGCCGGTCGAGATGATAAGCGTCTCCGTAACCAGTTCCCCCAGGCCTTCCACGTTAAGCTTGAAAGGACGCTGCGACAAATCGACATTTTCGACCCAGCCCGTACGGAATTCGGCGCCGAAACGCTCCGCCTGCTTGCGCATGTTGTCCATCAGCTCGGGGCCCATGATACCGTCCGGGAAGCCCGGGAAGTTCTCGACTTCGGTTGTCGTCGTAAGCTGTCCGCCCGGCTGCGGTCCTTCGATGATCAGGGGGCTCATGTTGGCACGGGCCAGATAGATAGCGGCGGTCAGTCCGGCGGGTCCGGTACCGACAATGATCGATTTATACATACGAAGATCCTCCTCTTTCTCAGTCGTTCCTATTTTATAATGATTACAATGTAGTTCTCATTATGGCGTCTTAAATCAATTGTGTCAAGTTGAATTTGTCACCATGAAAATGAAGATTTAATGAATAAATGTGTGCTTCCCCAAGCGGCAGCGCAAGGTCGAGCCACAGGCCGCCCGCCATAAGCAGCAAAATGACCCCGACCGCAAACGCCAGATCCTGCTTGATGATCCGGCCCGCCGTGACAGCCGAATATTCCCAACAAAAAGCCGCAGACCCCGTGTAAGCGGAATCTGCGGCTTGAAGGCTGTTTATCGGATGCTGCTGCCTGCGCGGCGGCTTCAGTTCGTACCCGAAGCGGCGATCGCCTGCTCGAGATCCTGAAGGATGTCGTCGATCGATTCGGTGCCGATCGACAGGCGGACCATCCCCGGCAGTACGCCGGAAGCGATCTGCTCCGTTTCGCCGAGCTGCTGGTGCGTCGTGCTCGCCGGGTGAATGATCAGGCTCTTGGAATCGCCGACATTCGCCAGATGCGAGAACAGTTTGACGCTTTCGATCAGCTTTTTGCCGGCTTCGATTCCGCCTTTGATGCCGAAGGTGAGAATCGCGCCCTGTCCCTTGGGCAGATACTTCTGGGCCAATTCGTAAGACGGATGGCTGGGCAGGCCCGAGTAGTTGACCCACTCTACCTGCTCGTGGCCTTCGAGGAACTTGGCAACCGCCGCCGCATTCTGGCTGTGGCGCTCCATCCGCAGATGCAGCGTTTCCAATCCCTGAAGAAGCAGCCAGGAGTTGAACGGCGAGATTGCCGCTCCCAGATCGCGCATGAGCTGTACGCGGGCTTTGATGATATAGGCGATCGGACCGACCGCGTCGGTATAGACGAGGCCGTGATAGCTCGGGTCCGGTTCGGTCAGACCCGGGAAGCGGCCGCTTGCCGCCCAGTCGAACTTGCCTCCGTCCACGATCACGCCGCCGATCGACGTGCCGTGGCCGCCGATGAACTTGGTCGCGGAATGGACAACGATATCCGCTCCGTGCTCGATCGGACGCAGCAGGTACGGACTCGGGAACGTATTGTCCACGATCAACGGAACCCCGTTCTCATGGGCGATATCCGCGACGGCTTGAATATCGAGTACGTCGCCGCGAGGATTGCCGATCGTTTCCGCGTAGACGGCTTTGGTCTTCTCGTTGATCACCTTGCGGAAGTTCTCGGGATCGCTGGAATCGACGAAATGGACTTTGATGCCGAGCTTCGGCAGCGTAACGGCGAACAGATTATAGGTACCGCCGTACAGGCTGGCCGACGAGACGATCTCGTCTCCCGCTCCCGCGATATTGAGCAGCGAGAAGGTAATGGCCGCCTGGCCGGACGCGGTTGCAAGCGCGCCCGCTCCGCCTTCCAGAGCGGCGATCCGCTGCTCGAACACATCGCTGGTCGGATTCATCAAACGCGTATAAATATTGCCGAATTCCTTGAGCCCGAACAGATTGGCCGCATGTTCCGTATCGCGGAATCCGTACGAAGTGGTCTGGTACAGCGGTACGGCGCGGGCTCCCGTTACCGGATCGATTTCCTGTCCGCCGTGTACGGCGAGTGTCTCAAAAGCAAGCTTTCTTTCTTCAGTCATGTCCGATTCCTCCCGAAATGCCGGCGCATGCGCCGGATAATAAACGGAATATCCCCATGTTCCCGGTCCGCCGGCCGTGTTCGAACAGTAAAAGGTTTCATCTGTTCCGCACAGACCGCGAACACATCAAGCTCTGGCTGAGGTCAAGCTGCTGGAGGACTCCCTGCTCTTTAGCTCTTGAACGCGGTGCTTGGATCCTATTCTGACACAGATGGAGAGGAATGAAAAGGCCCTAAAATAAATCCCGATTGGATTAGTGAGTTTAATACAAAAAACGGCCTGTTTGCTCACAGACCGCTTGATCCTGCTCCGACCGGATAATCGTTTGTTCAATCTTTTCCGGGATGTACAAAGCCCCAACCGTAACCGGCTTCTTCCGACGTATCTTCCGGCATCCCCGGCAGGATCAATCCGCCGTCGATCCGCAGATTGATGCCTGTAATATAAGCCGCTTTGTCGGATGCCAGCCAGGCAATCGCTTCGCCGATATCCGATGGCGTTCCCATGCGTCCCAGCGGAATCTTCCGTCCCAGCGGCTCCGTCCGGGCATCCTGATCCAGGTCGTTGACGGTAGCTCCGGGAGCGACGCAGTTCGTCCGAATCCCGTGCGGGGCCCATTCGAGTGCAAGCGAACCGCAGGAGCGGATCAGCGCAGCCTTCATCCCGCCGTAGATACTGTCGCCGGGATAAGCGCGCTCGCCGCGGGACGAAGTAATGAAATGGATACTGCCCCTAATACCGCGCTCGATCATCGATCTTGCGGCATATTTGGACAGCACGATAGGCGCCGTATAATCGAGAGCGATCATCCAGCCGATATCTTCTTCTTCCAGCTCCGTCAGCGGCTTCATGGTGCTCTGGCCCGCATTGTTGACCAGCAGGTCGATCCGGGCGAAATGTCCCAATACGGCGTCGATCACTTTCTTTGCTTCGCCCGGCTGCGTCAAATCGCTTTGCAGCGCAAAAGGTTCGGCCCCGTAGATATGCTTGAGTTCTTTCGCAATTCCTTCCGCATCATCCGAATCCGAATGATAAGTCAGCGCAAGTCGGTAGCCTTTCTGGGCCAGCACATGGCAGATCCCTCTGCCGATGCCTTTGGCTCCGCCCGTTACCAATGCCACTGGAAGTTGTTCCGACTCCTGCTTGAGATGGCTCATTTGCATTCGCTCCTTTTGCCGCAGTATGGGGTTTGTGTCTCACGCCCCATTACCCGGACTACATCGCAAATAAGCGCTCTTCTGCTCATTGATCGCCCTGCTTCCCGTTTGTTCAAGCTTCCGCGTACAGGCGCCGAAGCGTATCGGCCGCCGGCTTCGCTTCCGAAGCCGTAACGCCTTCAAGCGAGATATCGATATGCGGCTTGTGTGCCTTGAGGAGACGGTAGAGCAGCTCCTTGTTCAGCAGTCCTCCGCCGATCGGCCGGTCCAGTCTCGGGCGTCCGCTGCCCGCAAAATGTCCGCCTTCGCCAAAGTCCAGATCCTTGGCATGAATCAGCACCATACGGTCGGCCAGCGTATCGAAAGCTTCGCGGATCAACTCGTCCTGCTTGGACAGTCTTTCTTCGTTCAGCAGATTGCAGGCATCGAACAGCAGACCGATCGTCGAAGACGGCACTTCTTCAAGCAGCCGCCGGAAATGGCCGAGCGAATGCAGCGTATGCCCGGCAACCGGCTCCATCGCCAGCTTCGCGCCCCACTTCTCCGCTTCTTCGGCCAGTTCGGACACGGTCTGCCGCAGTACGCTCCAACCTTGTTCTTCAAAATTCGACGGATGCGATTCGGCGTAAGTCCGGATAGAACCCGTCTCCGTCGCGACCATTCCGCAGCCGAAATCCCGGGCCAGGCGCAAATGTTCCTTGAAGCGGACGATTTCGGATCGACGGACATCCGGATCGGGATGGACGGGATCGATATAACAGCCGAGCACCGCGATACGCACGCCTTCCCGGTCGAACGTTTCGGCAATATGGTTGGCCAGTCCCGGGCTCAGCCGGCCGGGCGAGCAGTCGATATCCCCGATCGCTTTGAGGAGGGCCAGCTGGACGGAAGCGAAGCCTTCCTCCGCCACTTTGCGGGCCAGTTCCGCTGCCGGAAGTTTGCCGTAGGTATGTGCCAGAATACCGAGTTTCATCTGCAGTTCCTCCTTTGTTGTACGGCCCGAGAAGTAAAAAACGGCAGGGGGCCGACAGGTTCTTTTCCCGCCTTGCTCCTCTGCCGCCCGCTTCGGAAACCGCTCTGCCTGTTCTGCCAACGTCTGACGAAGTCTTCCCTCCGGTTGGGTACGCCGGCCTAACGGATCATCCAGCCTCCGTCTACGCAGAGGACGTGGCCGTTCACGTAATTGGCCGCCGCCGAAGCCAGGAACACGGCCGGACCGCCTACATCTTCGCCCGTTCCCCAGCGCGCAGCCGGAATACGTACCGTGATCGAATCTGTCCGATCTTTGTCTTCGCGGATCGGTGCCGTATTGTCGGTCGACATGTAGCCCGGCGCGATCGCGTTGACCTGCACGCCTTTGGATGCCCATTCGTTCGCGAACGCTTTGGTCAGACCCGCGACGCCGTGTTTGCTCGCCGTGTACCCGGGAACATTGATTCCGCCCTGGAAAGACAGCATGGAAGCAATGTTGATCACTTTGCCGCTGCCGCGTTCGACCATGTGGTTGCCGACCAACTGCGTCAGGTAAAAGACCGTCTTCAGGTTGATATCCAGCACATCGTCGAAATCTTCCCAGCTGTGCCGGGAGATCGGCGTACGCCGGATAATGCCCGCATTGTTGATCAGAATATCGATATGGCCCGCAAGTTCCAGGCAGCGTGCGACTACGCCTTCCAGCTCTTCCTTTTTGCTCAGATCGGCCTGGATCTCGTAAGCCTGGCGTCCGAGCGCTTTCACCTTGTCTACCGTGTCGGAAGACGAGGAGTAGGAGACCGCCAGAATATCCGCTCCCGCTTCCGCCAGCGCAAGCGCCATCCCCTGACCGAGTCCTCCGCTTGCTCCCGTTACCAATGCCACTTTACCGTTCAGATCGAATACGCCCATCTTTTTTCCTCCCAAAATGTCGCCGGGCCGTCCGAAGCCATCCGGCCTAAATCTTCCGTTCGCCGCTTCCGTCGTCCAGCGTGATATTCTTTTGCGCAAATATAGCTTTTTGTGCCTCGTCCAGCTTGCTGTCGGTAATAATCACGTCCAGCTCCCGGCATTCCGCGAACGTCCAGAGCGCGAACTGTCCGAATTTCTGGTGTTCAACCACTCCGTATACCCGGCGGGCCGTCCGGACGAGAGCTTTCTTGTACGGCACCAGATCGCCCGTGTAGATCGAAGCGCCGAGTTCCGCATGCAGAGCCGTTGCCGATAGGAACGCTTTGCTGATATTCAGTCCTTCGACGAACTCCGCGCTGCCCGGACCGATCAGCACGTTGCGCACGCGCTCCCCGCCCGGTACGACCAAACGGATCTTATCCTTGCGCGCCAGTTCGCTGAGTATAAACAGGTCATTCGTAATCACGGTCAGCGGAACATTGTCGAGTTGACGGGCCATTTCGAGCGTCGTGCCGCCTCCGTCCAGGGCGATGATATCGCCGGGTTCGATATAAAGCAGCGCACGCGCGGCGATTTCCGCTTTTTCCGCGGCATGTTTATCCCCTGTTCCTTTGGACGACAAAATGCCGAACTGATCGTTCTGGGCCAGCATCGCACCGCCGTGCACACGCATAAGCAGTCCTTTTTCCTCAAGCCGCGCCAGATCTTCCCGAATCGTCTTGCCGGTCACATCCAGCAGCGAACTCAGTTCGCCCACTCCGACCTCCTGCCGCTCAATCAGAATTTCCATAATCTTCTCGTGCCGTTTGAGTGCGTTCATGTCTGGCATAGCTCCTATTCCGTAAAAAGTGGTTAGGATCTATTTTAAGTCTTTCATATTCACCGCGTCCATATCGTCGAACAGCTGGTTCTCGCCGCCCATGGCCCAGCAGAACGTATAATTGTTCGTGCCGACGCCGCTGTGAATCGACCAGCTTGGAGAAATGACCGCCTGTTCGTTGCGCACGACCAGGTGACGGGTCTCTTCCGGTTCTCCCATCAAGTGGAATACCGCGGCGTCTTCCGGCATATTGAAATACAGGTATACTTCGGAGCGGCGGTTGTGCGTATGGCACGGCATCGTATTCCACATGTTGCCCGGCTCAAGCTCCGTGATACCCATGACAAGCTGGCAGCTCTCGATTCCGCCCGGCAGAATGTATTTGTTGATCGTCCGCTCGTTCGAGCTGTCGATACTGCCCAGATGCGCCTGAATCGCTTCACCCTGGCCGGCTTTGCGGGTCGGATAGGCTTGGTGGGCCGGCGTGGACACCAGGTAGAACTTGGCAGGGCTGCCGCCGTCCGCGCTGCGGAAGATGACATCCTTGACTCCGAGGCCGATGTACAAACATTCGTTTTTGCCGACTTCGAATGTCTCGCCGTCCGCCGTTACGGAACCCCCGCCTCCGACGTTAATGATGCCGACTTCGCGGCGTTCCAGGAAATAATCCGCGCCGATCTGCTTGAAATCCGCTTCCAGCTTGATTTCTCCGGATACGGGTACGGCGGAGCCGACGATGTAACGGTCCACATGGGAGTAAACGGTTACAAGGCGGTCCGGCGCAAACAGGGTTTCGATCAGGAATTCTTCCCGCAGACGGGTCGTATCGAAAGTCTTGACTTCATTCGGGTGGGAAGCATAGCGATTTTCCACGATATTCATCCTTTCGGGTTGAAGTTCTGTAAGATTCGGGCATAAACAAACGTTTATATAGGTTCATATTAGTTCATTAAGTTCTTTTTGTATAGCCATTTTTGCAAAAAGAACGTTTTGGCTCAGCAGGCGGCCGCCATGCCTTCGTCCCCCCTCGGCGCCGATCGCTTATCATCCAGACCGGCGAGCCGGTGCTTGCCTGGAGGGATTCAAAGGAGGGGATTACGCGATCGGACACGGCAAAAAGGCGACGGTCAGGTTCATTATCGTGAACCCGACCGTCGCCTTTCTGACTTCCGCCCTGCTGGCTTTGCTGGATCGTGCCATACCCCTGCGGGCCGTCAAAGCGCTGGTAACCGTCCCGGGTCTTGCGCCAAGAAGGGGCGCTCTTTTTTTCAACTCCATAATCTTTCGATGTCCGAATCAAGGTCTCTGCGGCCCGCGCATGGGTCTTCCGGGAAGGATGACCGCCGGAAGCCGATCCGTCTTGGGCCTGCTGCACATCGAGTTTCATCAGGAATACGCGGGCATCGCCGGTTTGTTCCTTGTAGCGGTGAACTGCCTGTTCGATATGGGGATACAACCGGTCACCCCTAATGCCGAGCGTGCAGAGGATGTCGGATTGGGCGCTTCGGCTTCGCACCTGCTCCAGAAACCGTACATACTGCCGGCCAAACTCCGCTTGTCTGTCGGCCTCGTCCCCGGTGTACGAATCGTCATTCGTTCCCAGGTTCACGACGATGAGATCGGGAACAAACTGCGCAAAATCCCAATCGATCGTCAAAGGTTCCAATTCCCCTTCCGGTCTGCCTTCGGATTTGGCCCATTTTCCGTAATAATCCGGAATCAAATGGGTGAGCAGCTTGGCAACGTTCTCCGTATACCCGGAAACGATCCCCTATCCGCACGTAATGGAATCGCCGATAAACTCGATTTTGCGCCGTTTATCCGGAGTCGGCCGGATACCTTCCTCGGCTTCGACACCGATCGCTTCGATCCCTACCGTCCACCTGGCCGCTTCCGACAGTTTGACGATCCGGACCGTCACTTGTTCGTCGGTGCGGCTGTCGAATACGGTATAGGTTTTGCGGCTTTGGTCCATTCGGTCATCGATGACCCGTACGCCGTTGACGTCGATACCGAAGCGGGCAAAATTCCCGGTGCCCTGCGCGGTGCTGTCGCCTTTTAACGTGACCTCCGCTTTTTTGCCGTAAAACGCAAATGCAGCGCCGCTGCCCGACAAAGCGAGCCACAATGCACCGTTATGCGCGTGAGTCCGGCCGATTTTTTTGACCGGTGCTCCCGCTGCCCGAAAGATTCTTATTCGTTTCGTTTTCCCCCTTCCGTTTGACTGTCGTCGATATGCACCCGAATCACGATATCCTGGTCATGATTGCCAAAGCCCGCTCCGTACAGAGTCAGACCGCCTACGTTCTCCGACCGCTCGTCGACCCGGAACCGAAGCGTCCAAAAAGGTTCGTCCAGCCGCAGCTCTCCGATCGTCGAAGCCGATATCCGTTCTCCGTCGATAAACGTCCCTTGGGCATCGATCCGGATCGTTTTGAGCAGCCCGTACTGATTGACGTTGCGATGCCACCACGAAGGCGTATATTTGCCGCGTGCGGCTCGCCCGAAATCGGCCGGACTGGTCCAGGTGCCGAGATCGATACCGTTAAAAACAAATCCGATATCCGAAGGCCAGTCGTCCCGCAGTCCCGGCGCTTCGGAAGCCAATTCCACGGAAATTTCGATAGCGGCCGCCTGCTGCTCCGGAAGCAGATAATTGGGCGTCTTGTACTCTACAAAACCGTGTCCAAACCACAAAATGGCGGCCTGTACCCGTTCCGGATCGAGAAAGTAGCGGGGATCGTCCCATACGCCGATCTCTTTCTCCGGGGTGCCGAGGCCGCAGGTCGGATAGATATCGAAAGCCGTATAATGGCCGATCGCAATCGACTGTTCCCGGATCTTCGGTTCTTCCCGCCTGGATGGCAGCTCGATCTCGATTTTCCGCTGCTTGAGAAAACACAGTTTGTGGGTGCCTCCATTCCTTCTCGTCCGTCGGCTGCCGATCAGATCGGCTTCTTCAAGCTTGCGGATATGCAGGGTGACGATAGACGGGCTCAGCTTCAGCTTCGCCGCCAAGTCTTTGACATTGAGCTCGCCTTCCGCCAGCAGGCTCATGATCTTCCACCTGACTTCGCTCGCCAGCGCTTCGTAAAGCGGCATGAATGCCTTATTCCCGTTTGCTTTGACCATACGCCGTCTCCCTCCATCGGAACTTGAAATCACCTTCATATTCATTCAACGGATTTCGATTCTCTTTTTCACTTTATCATATTGTAAAGATCGTGCGGATCATGTTTAATTTGCTTAGATTCAATAAGTTAGCCGATTCACAAAAAAGCGAATTCAGCAAAGGAGCCTCCTATGAAATACAGCAATCCGGTCATCAAAGGCTTTTACCCCGATCCCAGCGTATGCAAGGTCGAAGATACCTATTATCTCGTATGCAGTTCGTTTCAGTATTTCCCCGGCGTTCCGCTGTTCGAGAGCCAAGATTTGATCAACTGGACGCAGATCGGTCACTGTCTCACCCGGGAGAGCCAGGTGCAGCTCGGCGGCGTCAACAGTTCCGGCGGCGTATTCGCTCCGACGATCCGGTATCATGCGGGACGATTCTACATGACCACCACCAATGATACGACGCGTCAGAACTTCTATGTCTGGACCGACGATATTTACAGCGAATGGTCCGAACCCGTCTACGTCGACCAGGGCGGCATCGATCCGGACCTGTACTTTGAAGATGGAAAAGCATTTTTTATGAGCAACGGAACGGGCGACGACGGAATCGGCGGCGTGGTACAGTGCGAGATCAATATCTCCACGGGAGCCAAACGTTCGCCGAGCCGTTCGATCTGGCAGGGAACGGGCGGACGTTACCTGGAAAGCCCGCATCTGTACAAAATCGACGGACGCTATTATCTGATGGCCGCCGAAGGCGGAACGGAATACGGACATATGGTCGTGTACGCCCGGGGCGATCGGCTGTCCGGCCCGTTCGAAGCGTACCCGCACAATCCCGTGCTCACCAATCGCAATTTGGGCGGCTACGAACTTCAGGGCGTCGGACACGGCGATTTGGTGCAGGACGGGAACGGCCATTGGTGGATGCTGCACCTGGGTTTCCGGCAGATCGGCCGCTGGCTGACTTATCATCATCTGGGACGCGAGGTCTTTCTCACTCCGGTTACGTTCGGCGAAGACGGCTGGTTTACCGCGGGACACGACGGATTGACGCTGACCCTGTTCACGACCGACCGGATCCCCGAAACGGTACGCCAGCGGGGGAAGAAGCTCGATACGTTCGAAAATACGGATTGGGCGCTGGACTGGTGTTATCTGAGGCATCCGGAAAAGTCTAATTATAAGTTGCAAAACGATCGGCTGCTGCTGCACGGCACGGACGTCGCTTTGGATGAGCCGGCTTCGCCGACCTTTATCGCTTTGCGGCAAAAAGACTTCGATGCGACGATCGCCTGCGAAGTTCTTCTGTCCGCCCGTGAGGAAGGCGAAGCCGGGATCACCCTCTATATGGACGAGAACCATCACTACGACCTGGCTATCCGCAGCGGCGCCGACGGCAGCAGATCCGTCATCAAGCGCCTGAATATCGGCGACGTCAAGTCCGTCGAACAAGAGATCAAGCTGGGCCGCGAAGGAGCCGTTCGGCTGCTGATCCGCTCCGGGCACGAACGCTATCATTTCTTCCTTGTCGAAGACGGCCGGGAAATCCCGCTGGGCACGGCTCAGACCCGCTATCTCTCGTCGGAGGTCGCGGGCGGTTTCACCGGAGTCCTGATCGGCTTGTATGCGGTAGGCCAAGACGTATCGGCGGAATTTACCCAATTTATATGCGAATATGTATAAACAAAAAAAGAGTCCGCCGAAGCGGACTCTTTTTCAAATTTCCTGTCTACATTTTCATGCCGATCGAGTTGTTGCCCATGATCCAGATCGAGCCGACTACGATCGTCAGCAGAATCAGAACCCCGAAAATCAACGTGATCAGGTTCCAACGAGGCTGCTCTCCGTCGCGAATGTGCATGAAGAAGATCAGCTGAACCAGAAACTGCAGGGTTGCCGTTACCATGATAACCGCGAGGGTCGCCGTACGGCCCATCATGTCGTTCAGGACGACAACGAGCGGAATGATCGTCAGAACGATCGAAATGATATAACCGATGATGTAGGATTTGAGCGAACCGTGCTCGTGACGATCCCCACCGTGGCTGTTATGCGTGTTGTTGTGATCCGCCATCTTACATCACCTCCATCAGGTACACGATCGAGAGCAGGAAGATCCAGACCGCGTCCAAGAAGTGCCAGTACAAGCTGAATACCGTAACTTTGCCTTTGGTATCGTCGGTCAGACCGCGGCGAACGATCTGAATGATGATCGCGATCATCCAACCGATACCCACGGTAACGTGCACACCGTGCGTGCCGACGAGCGTGAAGAATGCCGACCAGAACGCGCTGGTTTGCAGCGTCGCGCCTTCATGGATCAAATGCAGGAACTCGTTGACTTCGAGGTACAGGAAGCCTGCCCCGAGTAATCCGGTAATCACAAGCCAGATAATCATCTGCTTGATTTTGTGCTGATGCATGGCCAATACGGCCACGCCGCTTGTAAAACTACTGGTCAGGAGCAGGAATGTCGAAATGATGATCCCGTTAATCTCCAGCAGTTCCGCGCCGGTCGGACCGCCGTCCGTACCGCCGCGAAGAACGATGAATGTCGCAAACAGCGTTGCGAACAAGATAACGTCGGTTACGAGGAATATCCAGAAACCGAGCAGTTTGATATCCTGCGGATCATGATGACCCGCAGCGTGATGGTGATGATCCGTGCCGTGTGCCGGAGACTGTGCCATTATACCGCGCCCCCTCTTAACTTAGCTTCAGTTCGTTCAATTTCGTCAACCGGAATATAGTATTCCGCTTTGTGGGCGCTGAAGGAACGAGCGTACATACAGATGAATACGCCCAGCAGGCCAGGAATGGCCATCCACAGCCAGTGGAAGACGAGACCGAAACCGGCAACAAACCAGAAGGCTCCCATGATCGGCCCGATTGCCGAATTCTTCGGCATATGAATCGGTTCGATCGGTCCGAGATCCCAAGGCTTCTCGCCTCTCGCACGGCGTTCTTTCTCTTCCCACCACTCGTCGCGGCTGTGAACCTGCGGAATGACCGCGAAGTTGTATTCCGGCGCCGGGGAAGGAATCGAAAACTCAAGCGTACGAGCATCCCAGATATCGCCCGTCGTGTCTTTCTCGTGACGGAAGATGCTGTAGACGATCTGAGCGACCTGGAACAGGAAAGCGATACCCATCAGGTAAGCGCCCATCGTCGAAAGAACGTTGAGCCCCTGCCAGTCCGGGTCTTTGAATACGCTGATCCGCCGGGTCATCCCGTCGAGACCGACGAGGTACTGCGGCATAAAGCAGACGTAGAAACCGATGTTCCAGAACCAGAATGCCCATTTGCCGAGGTACTCGTTCAGCTTGAAGCCGAACATCTTCGGCCACCAGTAGTACAGGCCCGCGAAGTAACCGAATACCACGCCGCCGATCAGTACTTGGTGGAAGTGGGCAATCAGGAAGTAACTGTTGTGGAACTGGAAGTCCGCCGGTGCAACCGACAGCATAACCCCCGTCATCCCGCCGACAACGAATGCCGGTATGAACGCGATCGTCCACATCATCGGAGTCGGGAAGCTGATCCTGCCCTTGTACATGGTAAACAGCCAGTTGAATATCTTGACCCCGGTAGGAATCGCGATAATCATCGTCGAAACCGCGAAGAAGGAATTGACGTTTGCGCCGGAGCCCATGGTGAAGAAGTGGTGGGCCCAGGTGAAGAACGAAATGATACTGATGATCACCATGGCGAATACCATCGACACGTAACCGAACAGCCGCTTTCTCGCGAAGGTCGCAACCGTTTCGGAGAAGACGCCGAAAGCCGGCAGAACGACGATATACACTTCCGGGTGACCCCACATCCAGATGAGGTTGATATACATCATCGGGTTGCCGCCGCCGTCAAGCGTGAAGAAATGGGCGCCGAAGAAGCGGTCCATAAACAGCAGCAGCATGGTGATGGTGAGGATCGGGAAAGCGAAGATGATCGTCGTCGAAGCGGCGAATACCGACCAGGTGAACATCGGCATTTTCATCATCGTCATGCCCGGAGCGCGCATCTTGAGAATCGTAACGATAAAGTTGATACCGGACGCGAGCGAGCCGATACCGGAGATCTGAATCCCCCAGATATAGAAGTTCTGTCCGACGCCCGGGTTAAACTGCGCACCGGAGAGCGGCGGATAGGCGAGCCAGCCGGAATCGGGCGAACCGCCGATAACGAACGACAGGTTGAACAGCATCGCGCCGGCGAAGAACAGCCAGAAGCTTAGCGAGTTCAGGAAAGGAAAAGCGACGTCGCGCGCGCCGATCTGCAGCGGCACCACGATATTAAACAGACCGAACATCAGCGGCATGGCCATGAAGAAGATCATGACAACGCCGTGCGTCGTAAAGATTTGGTTATAGTGGTCGGCTTCCAGGAAGTTCAGATCCGGGAAAGCCAACTGGGTTCGCATCATAACGGCATCGACGCCGCCGCGGAACAGCATGACGATCGCGGCCAGGATATACATAATCCCGATCTTTTTATGGTCGACGGTCGTAAGCCAGTCTTTCCAGAGCCAGCCCCATTTTTTGAAGTACGTCAGTACGAATACGATCCCGAGCGTCGCCAGAACGATAGATGCGTCCGCGCCGTAGATGAGCGGGTCGCCCGTTACAAAAAACTCGGATGCGAACTCTTTGATTTTCTCGAGCATTAGGGAGCTCCTTTCGTTGCATTGATTGTTCGGATCAGCCGATCCGGTCTAGAACCGGATCTTAGTGGCCTTTGTGCGAAGAAGAATCGTGTTCTTCCGAGTTCGCTTGTGAATCCGCCGATGCCGTACCTTCCGCTTCGCCTTCAGCTGCGCTTCCGTGCTGATGAAGCTCGGCACCTTCGTGCATGTACTTGGTCACGATACTTTCGTAAATGCCTTCAGGGAACGAAGAGTACAAGGTCGGTTCTTCCGATTCCGTAGGCTTGGACATTTCTTCGTACGATTCTTTCGTGATCGTGTTCGGCGACGCTTTCGCTTCGGCGATCCACTTTTCGTAGTCGGCATCACTCGTGGCATGAACGTCGAATGTCATGTTCTCGAAGTGTTCGCCGGTGAAGTTCGCGGCCGTACCGAAGTAGGTTCCCGGCTCGTCGGCCTGCAGATGCAGCGCCATGGACATACCGGACATCGCATAGATCTGTCCGCCCAATTCCGGAATCCAGAACGAGTTCATCGGCGAATCGGCCGTCAGTTCGAAACGTACCGGACGATCTTCCGGAATCGTGATCGTGTTAAGCGTCGCAATCCCTTCTTCCGGATACAGGAAGAGCCATTTCCAGTTCAGCGACACGACCTGAATCGTCACTTCTTCCTTGTCGCTTGCAAGGGCTTTGGCCGGTTCGAGTTCATGCGTATAACGCACGGTGATGATAGCGAGGACGATAATGATGACAATCGGAATTCCCCACCAGATCGTCTCCAGCAGGTTGCTGTGTGCCCATTCCGGCTTGTAGTCGGCTTTCTTGTTGCTGGCCCGATAGCGCCAAACAATGACGAACGTAATGACAAGCACCGGCACGATAATAATCGCGCACAAAATAACGGTGATAATCATCAGGTCCAACTGCTTTGCGGCGATCGGTCCCTTCGGATCGAGGACCATATAGTCCGCGCATCCCGAGAGCAGCAGCATCGTCATAACGAGCATGACGGCCGAGAAAGCTGCGCGAACGAGCGATCTTCGTTTTTTGCCCATGTGGATCCCCTCTCTTTGCTGAACGCTCAATAAATTCGACAAGCATTTCATACATTAAAACGCAACTTTGATTCTACACTTAAAGATACCAGAAATGAACAGCTTTTTCGAAAAGTTTTGACTTTGTTAACAAAGATGTCAAACTATTGGCGAGAAACCGTGATGTAGGGTCTTGAAAAACACTTAATTCAAGGTCAACCCCTTTTGGAGGCCCTAAAAAAGATCTCAATAGGCTCTTTTCCTATCCGCTTCCCTTCCATAACCGGCTATTGTTCTTCTCCCACCTCACTTTATTTCAAATTTAAATTTTCTCTTCCTTTATATAGGCTTCTATAGCCTTATAACATCTTCGGCACTCATCCTAAACATCTTTCTTGCCCGCCGTAAGCCTCCTGTGCTTCATCTGCGCATTTTGTCTGATCTGGATGCCGCCTCCTTTGCGTCTTTCTCCTATTATCGACCTCCCGCGCTGCGAATGCATCAAGATGATAGCGTTCTCTTCGACATTTCTGTGACATTTCTCACACTTATTTTGCTTTTTATATTCGGTTGGCTGCTTCGCTTTCTTGGATCCGTATAGAAATATCGGATTCCGCCGGACTCTTGTCCAGCGTGTTAAACCTTTCATGCTCCCGAAAAACACAAAAAAGACGCGGGAATCCGCGTCTTTTGGGCTGCTCTCCTAGTCTCTGCGAGTCTCAAGCCAGTTGTTTTTCACGACGTTTTGATACCAGTAGAAGCTTTCTTTCGGTGTCCGCTTCAGCGAACGGTAATCCACGTGCACGAGTCCGAAACGCATCCGGTAGCCTTCCGCCCACTCGAAATTGTCCATCAGCGACCAGGCCATATATCCTTTGAGGTTGATGCCGTCCGTAATGACGCGGTGTACCTGGGCAATATGCTGCTGCAGATAGGAGATCCGGCGCGTATCGTTGATTTTGCCGTTGACGATATCGTCGTTGATGCAGGCCCCGTTCTCCGTGATGTAGATATCGATGTTGCCGTATTTTTGCAGATAATGAATGACTTCGTACAGGCCTCTCGACTCGACCGGCCAGCCGATATCGGTCTTGATCAAGCCCATGTCTACCTCTTCCATCTGCAAGTAGCCGCCGTCCGGTTTGAACCGGTTGACGCTCATCGCATAATAGTTGATCCCGATATGGTCGATAGGCTGCGCAATGGCTTCCATGTCGCCTTCTTCGATCGGCGGCACATGGCCGGACTGCTCGAACCAATCGTACAGCGGCTTCGGATAGCTGCCTTTGTAGATCGGGTCGAGGAACCAGTCGGAGAACACCTGGATATTTCGGTCCGCGGCTCCCTGGTCTTCCGCGCTTTTGGAATACGGCACGGCCCAGGCCACGTTCGGCGCGATCCCGATCTTGCCGTCCGAACCCAGCTCGCGGAACTTGGACACGGATTTGCCGTGTGCCACCAGCAGATTGTGCGCCACGTTGAGAGCAACCTGGAGATCCTGCTTGCCCGGCGCGTGAACGCCGATCAGGTTGGACAGGAACGCGATGCACCAAGGCTCGTTGAAGGTCAGCCAGGATTTGATCTTGCCGGAAAATTCGCGGTACATCACTTCCGAGTATTTGACGAAAGCGTCGATCGTGCGCCGGTTCTCCCAGCCTCCCACGTCCTGCAGCGTCTGCGGCAGATCCCAATGGTAAAGGGTGCAGAACGGCTCGATGCCCGCTTCCAGCAGCTTGTCGACGAAACGGTGGTAATAGTCCAGGCCTTCCCGGTTGATCTCGCCGTCGCCGTCCGGAATAATCCGCGACCAGGAGATCGAGAAACGGTAGGTATTGATACCGAGTTCTTTCATGAGCTCGACATCTTCCTCGTAGCGGTGGTAGCTGTCGCAGGCGACGTCGCCGTTATCGCCGTTGTAGACCCGGCCAGGCGTATGGGAGAACGTATCCCAGATAGACGGACCGCGTCCGCCTTCTTGTGCGGCTCCTTCGATTTGATAAGCGGCCGTGGCCGTTCCCCATTTGAAGCCGTTCGGAAATTGAAAAATCGTCATCGTTGTCGTTCCTCCATAAGTTGAATGTAAGTGGTCTTGACCCTGACCCGCTAGGCTCGGTCAGGCGATAAGAAAAGAGGTCTGCGGCGTTCAGCGCGCAGACAAAGGCGCTTCGCCTACTCGAAGGCGAGGCGAACGGTCTGCCCGGCGGCAAAGGTCAAAGCGCCGGCGAATGCCCCCGCCTCGCCCGCGGCAGCCGGCAGGGCGCCCTCGAAAGCGCGGTCCGTACGCAGTCGGACCGCGGTGGAGCGGTCGGCCGCAATCTCGGCCGACCGGATCCGGCCGCCGCGCCATTCCAGCGCGACGGTAAAGCCCCCGCGTGCGCGCAGCCCGCGTACGGAGCCGTCCGGCCAGGCTTCGGGCAGCGCCGGCAGCAGATGAAGCTCGCCCAGATGGCTCTGCAGCAGCAGCTCCGCGATGCCGGCCGTTCCGCCAAAGTTGCCGTCGATCTGGAACGGCGGGTGGTCGTCGAACAGATTGGGATGCGTAGAGCGGGCCAGGAGCGTGTGTACGAAGCGATAGGCACTTTCCCCGTCCAGCAGGCGGGCATACAAATTGATCAGCCACGCGCAGCTCCAGCCCGTGTGGCCGCCTCCGCTTTCGATACGGGCCGCAAGCGACGACCGGGCCGCTTCAAGCAGTTCCGGCGATTCTTCCCGGTTGATCGAACGCCCCGGATAGACGCCATACAGATGCGAGACATGACGATGGCCCGGCTCATGTTCTTCCAATTCGGTTCCCCATTCCAGCAGACGTCCATCGGAGCCTATCCGCAGCGGCTGCAGACGCTTCAAGGCCGCGGCGAATTCCGACACTTCGGATTCCGCAAACCCCAGAATTCCGGCGGACTCCACGGCATGCTCCAGTACGTCGCGAATCAGGGTCAAGTCCATGGCCGAGCCGAACGCGGTGCTGCACGGCTCTCCGTCCGCCGTACGGAACTTGTTCTCCGGCGAAGTCGAGGGCGCGGTCGTCAGTGTGCCTTCGGGTCCTTCCACGAGCCAATCCACGGCGAAGAACGCCGCTTCGCGCAGAATCGGATAGGCTTCTTCCCGCAGGAACTTGTCATCGCCCGTGAACAAATAATGTTCCCACAGATGCGAAGTCAGCCACAGACCGCCCATCGGCCAGAACGCCCAGCTGGCTTCTCCGCCGGAAGGCGTGGTCATCCGCCAGAGATCGACGTTGTGATGCGCCGTCCAACCCCGTGCGCCGTAATGGATATTCGCCGTTCGTTTGCCCGTTTGGGCCAGTTCTCCGATCATCTTCAGCATCGGTGCATGGCATTCGCCGAGATTGACCGACTCGACCGGCCAGTAGTTCATCTGGACATTGATGTTCGACGTATAGTTGCTGTTCCAGGGCGGTTCGATCTGATGGTTCCAGATGCCCTGCAGATTGGCAGGCTGCGTTCCCGGACGCGAGCTTCCCATCAGCAGATAGCGGCCATAATGGAAATACAAAGCTTCCAAAGCCGGATCGGCCGCCCCCTGCCTGTAGGCCTCGAGACGTTCGTCCGTCGGCAGCTCCGCCCGTTCCGCACCGCCCAGGTTCAGCTCTACCCGACCGAACAGCGCCGCATGATCGCGGATATGGCGCTCCCGCAGCACCGAAGCCTCCACAGCCGACGCTGCGTTGAGCCAGGCTTCGCACAAACGCCCGGGGCGGCGGTTCCCGCTCTCGGGCAGCTTGTCGTAGGCTTCGAAGTTGGTCGCCGCCGCCAGCAGCAGAACGACCCGGTCGGCTCCGCGAATCTCGATCCGTCCGGACACCGCGCGAACTTCCCCGCCGAAGACCATAGGTTTCAGCTGCGCTTCAAACCGCATGCCGAGTCCTTCTTCGAACAGCACGCCCTGCGGATGATCCCGGAAATAGTTCGATTCCACATGGCTCGGCGCCATGCCTCTCATCGTTAGCCTTCCATCCGCTGCCGCCGCTGCCTCATAAGGAAGCAGACTTTCCAGCGATACATCGATATCGATGGCTCCCGCAAGATCGGCAGTCAACTCGACCGCAAGGACCTGATCCGGTTCGCTGATCCATACTTCGCGCTTGTACCGGACCTTGTCCGCCGTAAATACCGTAGTCAGTATCCCGTTCTCCAGATCCAGATCCCGTTCATAATCCGAAGCTTCTCCGCCGCCGATCCGTTCGATATACAGATCGCCCAGCGGCTGGTAGGCTTCCGTATTCCATCCCAGCATCCGCTGATTGATCAGCTGCTCGGCTTCCCCGTATTTTTCGTCAAAAATCAACTCTCTGGCCTGCTTCAGATACCGCTGCGCATCGTAGTTGACCTTGTCCCGCGGAAAGCCCGACCAGAGGGTGTCTTCGTTCAGCTGCAAGCGTTCGCGGCGGTCTCCGCCGAAGACCATCGCACCCAATCGGCCGTTGCCTGCGGGAAGAGCTTCTTCCCAACGTTCCGCAGGCTGCTTGTACCATAATTTATGCGTTCGGTTTTGCTTCATTTCGACCAGCCCCCGTTTTCGGAAAACGTTTTAGATTTTTGCCGGACTTTCTTGTTGAAACGGCTTACACATATGTGTTCAGTATAAGACAGGCTCCAAATAGCGTCAATTCATTAGTTAAAATTTAATCGACGATTCCCACATTTTCCGTCTGCCTTTTTGTCTGGACATCCCATTCAAACAAACAGCCTCCATCCCGGGAGATGAAGGCTGTTTGCCGATACGAAAGGCTAGGTTACTTGGCCGACCAAGCTTCGACTGTGTCTTTGATCAGCTGCGTGTAAGTGGCTTCCATTTCCGGAATACCGGAACCGTTCAGCTCTTCAAGCATTTGATCGTAGATGGCATCGAATTCTTCCGGAGTCGCTACGATTGCAGCCGGAATCGCTTTGCGGACGATATCCTGCGATTTTTGGAAAGCAACCGTGTAGTCTGCACCGCTTGGAGCCGGCAGGTTATAAGCAGCACCCCATGCTTTAACCGGGAATGCGTCTTTGCCAGGGAACAGATCTTTCCAAGTTGTCGCTTTGTAAGCGGCCAGTGCTTTTTTCATCGGTTCGCTGTAGTTCGCCGTGATTTGTTCCGGATAGTTCGTTGTGTAGTAGTTGTCTGTCGAATCTTTTACGCCGTCGCCGAAACGAACGGAGAGCGGAGCGTACAGGCCTACACCGGATTCTTTTGTGAAAGCCGCATTATCGTTCGTTTTGCGGTCCTGCACGTCAGCCGGGATTACGCGTTTGCCGTTTTCGACTTTGTAGTGTTCGCCTTCGATCCCCCAGTTGTTGAGGATTTGGGCTTCGTCGGAAGCCATCCAGTCCAGGAACTGGATCGCGCGGATTTGCTCTTCTTCGCTCAATGCGGTTGTCAGGCCTACGCCGTAGCCGGAACCGTTGCCGATATCGACGAAGGAATGATCTTCATATTCTTCCGTCAGCGTAACCGGGAAGTGGCCGTAAGTGCGCTCATGCTTGCCAGCGCCTTTGAGGGAGTTTTCGGCTTCCTGATAGTCCCAGTTCTGATCGATCAGACCGAGAACGCGGCCGCTGGCGATCTTTGCCAAATATTGGTCGTTCTTTTGCGTGAAGGATTCTTTGTCCAGCAGGCCGGTGTTGTACATGTGGTTCAGCCAGCGGAAGTATTCTTTTTCTTCCGGACGTTTGTAGTGCAGTTTCGCTTCGTACGTTTCCGGATCGATATAGTATTCGCCGTCATCCGGTCCGCCGGTTGCGTATACGGCCGGGTTCGTTACGGTAATCATGATCTTCCAATCGTCCGCGTTCAGCGTAAGCGGAATGGTAGGCTGACCGTCGATTGTCGGGTGTTTCGCATAGTATTCTTTGAGTGCTTTCTCAAAATCCTCCACGGTACGGATTTCGGGATAGCCCAGTTCTTCCAGAACCGCAAGCTGCAGTTCAAATCCGCCGCCGGCATCGAAAGACGTTTGATCGACCATGGCGTTTGTAGGGATGGTGTAGATGGAAGGGTCTTCCTTGCTGAACTTCAGACGGTTCATGTACGGGCCATAGATCCGCTTGATGTTCGGTGCGTATTGATCGATCAGCTCGGTCAGATCGACCATGGCGCCGGCGTCGACCAATTTGCTGGTTTCGCCTTTAGGGAAGATAATTTGCGGGTACTCGCCGGAAGCGATCATCAGGGCGACTTTTTGTTGGTCGGTACCGCTGACCGCGAATTCGGCATTCAGCGTGACTCCTGTTTTTTCCGTAATGACCTTGCCTACCGCGTCTTTCATACCGGTCCAGTTCGGGCTGGCATCTCCGCCGAAGAACGTGAATGTTACCGGCTCGGTGCTTGGCGTCTTGTCGGCTGCAGCCGCGTCTGTTTTCTTGCCCGTGTCCGTACTGGCCGGCGTTTTGGTTGCTGTATCGCCGCCACCGCCGCACCCCGCTGCTACAACCAGTGTGCTTGTCATGAGCAAAGCCGCAATTTTCTTTGTTTTCCCCTTCATAAATCTACATCCCCCTTTGGATGGAATTTATATGTGTACAACGGGCTTTGCCCGATCATACCGATCCTGTCCGACTTCGCTTCGTGAACCTGTAATTTTTGCGATAGTTGTCATATTAAGCGTTTACATTATTAATAAATAATTAGACTTTATTCCGTCTGCTCGCGGTACCTCCTGATCGGGTAGAAGCGTTTTCGAATAAAGCCTGAATAATTTCTTCATTTAATAATGTAAGTGCTTACAGTTAAGAATATAACGCTCCGAAAACGTTTTGTCAACGGAAATGTTTATTTTTGTTTGAAAAAGAAAAAAGGCCCTTTTGAGGGCCTTTTTTCTTAAAATCACTGATTGTTCCTATTCTTTATTTGCCTGTGCCCCACAGTTCAACCGTGTCTTTGATCTGCTGCGAGAAGATTTTTTCCATCTCGATAATGTCGGAAGAATTCAATTCTTCAAGCATTTGATCGTAGACGGCATCGAATTTGTCCGGTGTGGACAAGATGGCTTCCGGGATCCGTTTGCGTACGATATCCTGCGACTTTTGGAACGCTACCGTGTAGGCCGGGTCGTTCGGAGCCGGCAGGTTGTAGGCTGCGCCCCAATCGCTTGTTCCCAGTTCTTCGGCTTTCGGGAACAGGTCTTTCCAGGTTGTCGCGCCGTATTCTTTCAGCGCGTCTTTTTCAGGCTGCGTATACGCATTTTGGATTTGTTCCGGGAAGTTCGTCGTGTAATAGTTGCCTGTTGCGTCTTTTACGCCGTCGCCGTAATGCGGGGACATCGTCGTGTACATGCCGATTCCCGTTTCTTTGGTGAACGCGACGTTGTCGTTCGTTTTGCGCTCTTGAATGTCCTGCGGAATTACGCGTTTGCCGTCTTCCACTTTGTAATGTTCGCCTTCAACGCCCCACTGTACCAGGACTTGACCTTCGTCGGAAGCCAGCCAGTCGAGGAATTTGATGGCGCGAACTTGTTCTTCTTCGCTCAGGTTTGTAGTCAGACCGATTCCGTAGCCGCCCGGGAAACCGGCGTCCATGAACGAATGGTCTTTGTATTCTTCGCTAAGCGTAACCGGGAAGTGACCGAAGATCCGGTTCTGGGTCGTTGCGTCGCTCGAACCTTTGAGAGCGTTCTCCGCTTCGGCGTAATCCCACTCTTGGTTAATCGTGCCCAGCACGCGTCCGCTGGAGATTTTGGACAGGTATTGGTCGCTTTTTTGCGTGAAGGTTTCTTTGTCCAGCAGGCCTTCGTTATACATTTTGTTCAACCAGCGGAAGTATTCTTTCTCTTCCGGACGCTTGTAGTGCATTTGCGCTTCGTACGTTTCCGGATTGATGTAGAATTCGCCGTTATCCGGCAGACCTGTGGCCTGGAAGGCCGGGTTCGTTACGCCGATCATGATCTTCCAATCGTCCGCGTTCAAAGTCATCGGAATCGTCGGCTGTCCGTTGATCGTCGGGTTTTTCGCATAGTATTCCTTGATGGCTTTTTCGTAATCTTCCAGTGTGCGAATTTCCGGGTAACCCAGTTCTTTCAGCACTTCAAGCTGCAGTTCGAAACCGCCGCCCGCATCAAACGAAGTTTGGCCTACGCCGCTGTAAGTCGGAATGATGTAGATCGATTGATCGCTTTTGCTGAACTTCAGACGGTTCATGTCTTCCGCATACATTTTCTTGATGTTCGGAGCATGTTTGTCGATAAGTTCCGTCAGATCCACCAGCGCGCCGGCATCAACCAGTTTGCTTGTGTCGCCTTTCGGCATGATCAAGTCCGGATATTCGCCCGAAGCGACCATCAGCGAGACTTTTTGCGTATCGCCGCCGACTGCGTATTCCGCATTGAGCGTGACTCCCGTTTTTTCCGTAATCTTTTTGCCTACCGCGTCCTGCATCCCTACCCAGTTGCTGTTCGAATCCGCGCTGAACATGGTGAATTCGATCGGTCCGCTTTCAACGTCGCTTGCGGCACCGCTCTTACCTGCGTCGCCGCCGCCGCATGCTGTCAGACCTACGATGGATGCCAAGGCAACCGGCGCTACCCATTTTGCTTTTTTACTTGCCACTTCAAAAAACCTCCCTTTTCATTCACCCTGAGAATTTGTCTCTTTATCTGTATGGAGCTCTTTGTCAAAATAGTCCGAAAATGTGCTTCAGGCGAATTTCGCAAAGCGCCCTTTGTATATCGGGAGGCTTGAGCCTCCCGTAAATACCCGAGGAACTTTTGATGGACCAAAATCGATTACGATTTTACCGCGCCGAGCGTCATACCGCTGACGAAGTATCTTTGCAGGAACGGATACACGATCAGGATCGGTACCGTAACCACGATGGTGATCGCCATTTTGATCGACTCCGGCGAGATCTGCTTCATCTGCTCCGCCATGTTGGCTGTATTTACTTGCTGTCCGCTGCCGCCCTGCTGGGTGCTCTGAAGCACCTTCATCAGTTCGAACTGCAGGGTAGTGAGTTCCTCGTGACTGCCGTTGTACAGATACGTATCGAACCAGGAGTTCCATTGTCCGACCGCCAGGAACAGCGCGATTGTTGCGAGTACCGGCTTACACAGAGGAAGAATAATCCGGAAGAAGATGGTCAGATCGTTCGCTCCGTCAAGTTTGGCCGATTCCTGCAGCGCATACGGCAGGCCGTCCATGAAGGAACGGATAACGATAACGTTGAAGGCACTGACGATACCCGGCAGAACGTACACCCAGAACGAACCGAGCAGCCCTAAGTCGCGGAACAGGATGTAGACCGGGATCATACCGCCGCTGACATACATGGTGACAACCAGGAATGTCGACGTGAACTTGCGGGCCTGGAAATCGGGACGGCTGAGCGTGTAGGCCAACATCGACGCACTGGCCAGACCGAACACCGTACCGATTACCGTACGAAGAATCGAGTTCCAAAGGCCGCGGATCAGACCTTCGTATTGGAAGATCTGCTGATAGTTCTCGAAAGTCAAAGCCCGAGGAATGATCGTGACGCCGCCTTTTACCGTATCGGAGGATTCGTTGAGCGAAATCGCCAGTACGTTCAGGAACGGATACAGTGTAACGATCAGAACCACCGACATTAATACGATGTTGGCGACGTCGAATATTTTATCGCCGCGTGTGGCATTAAAAGCTTTAGGTGCTGCCATGACGTTTCCCCCCTTACATGATGCTTTCTTTGGATACTTTTTTGAAGATGCCGTTTACCGTGAACAGCAGGATCACGCTGACAACGGAGTTGAAGATACTGATTGCGGTACCGTACGAGAAGCGTCCCATCTGCAATCCGTACTGCAGCGCATACAGTTCAAGCACCTGCGAGTATTCCAACACCAGGTTGTTGCCGAGGAGGAATTGTTTCTCGAAGCCAATCTGCAGCAGGTGACCGATCTGCATGATGAAAAGTACCGAGATCGTCGTCCGGATACCCGGAAGCGTAATGTGCCACATTTGTCTGTACCGGCTTGCTCCGTCGACGCGGGAAGCTTCATACAGCTCGGGGTCGATCCCCGTAATGGCCGCCAGATAGATGATTGTGTTCCAACCCATTTCTTTCCAAACGTCGGAAGCGGTTACAATGTACCAGAACCACTCGCCTTTGGCCATGAACTGGATAGGTTCGTTAATGATATGAAGTCCGACCAGCAAATCGTTGATCGCTCCGCCCTGCGTCGACAGCATCTTGGTCACGAGACCCGCTACGACGACCCATGATACAAAGTGGGGAAGGTAAGAGACCGTTTGCACGAAACGTTTGAACAGGATCCCGCGCAGCTCGTTAAGCAGGATGGCGAAGATAATCGGGATAATGAATCCGACAACCAGACCCATTACGCTCATCGCCAGCGTATTGCGCAGAGCGAGGTAGAAGCGGTCGTCCATGAAGAGGTCTTGGAAATGCTTCAATCCGACCCACTTTTGTTCAAAGAATCCTTTTGCCGGTTTGAAGTCTTGGAAGGCCATCGTCCAGCCCCATAACGGCAAGTAACTGAACACAAAAGCCCAAATAATGAACGGTAACGACATTAAATACAGATACCTTTGCTGCAGAGCAGTACGCCAGAAACCTTGCTTTTTGAAGCGCTTACCAGCGTTTGAATCGGCAGCAGGAGTACCCGGGTTTTTGGAAGTACCGCCTTTTGTGAGCGTTCCCATTTCTATAACCCCTCCTGATTTCTTTATGTTTTAATGATAAGCGTTTTCTTTGAAAGCGCATACCCTATGAATTTTAGACAAAATCATGCGAAAATTAGACATCAAAAATACCTCCTCCGAAAATCCGCAAAAAAATAGGGTGAAAATTAGAGTTGTTCCTCCAATTCTTCACCCGTCTAGGCTAAAAATTAGAGTTGTTCCTCTAATTCTTCACCCGTCTAGGCTAAAAATTAGAGTTGGTCCCCTAATTCTTCACCCTTTTGTTCTATGGAAAATGTCGGATCTTCACGAAAAAGATCGCGAAACCGTTTATTGCTCGCCGCTTTGTTCGCCGCTCTGCTGCTCGCCGTGCGATTCGCTGCGGTAAGCCGACGGCGACATCCCGACGTATTTGCGGAACTTCGAATGGAAGTAATCCGCGTTGGAATAACCGACTCTCGCCGCCACCTGATGCACTTTCAGTCCCTGGGCCAGCAGTTCTTTCGCTTTTTCGACCCGGACTTTATCGACAAACGCATTGAAATATTCGCCCGTGTAATTCTTGAACAGCTTGCCCAGATACCCGCTGTTGTAGCCGAACATCTCCGCCAGCAGTTCAAGCTTTAAGTTCTCGCTGTAATTGCGGCGGATAAAGTCGATCATCTGCTTCAGCACCGTGTCTTTGTTCGCTCCGCCGAAACGGTCGACCAGTTCGCTGAGACGCGCATGGACCTGACGCTTCAATCCGCCGTAGCTCTGGGCCTGGTTCACATCCGAGAGAAGCAGGCTGTGATAGAGCTGCGCCTGTTCTCCTGCCGAAGAACCGGCGGAAGACAGTTTGCCCATCGCAAGCGACAGCGTCCTGGAGTATTCTCCGCGCACCGCCGCTTCATCCATGCGCCGGCTCACGGCCGCCTGCTCCAGCTCGGCCAGAACCTTGTCCACGGCGTCGCGGCTGCGGATATCCAGCGCATAGTAGAGCTTGTCGCCCAACTGCGGTCCGTCTTCGGCTTCAACGGCGCCTTCGGCCGATTCCGCGGCGCTGAACAGCTGCTCGTAAGCGGAACGGTCGATGACCGAACCGTTTTCAAAAAAGAACCGCGCATGCAGCAGATGTTCGGCTTCCCGGAAAGAGGCGGGAAGTTCCGTCAGATCCTCGACGAGAGGGCCGCAGGACGCATGAAACTCCAATTCGCCCGCCGCTTCGGCCAGTTGGGCCCGCAGCGTCTCGCCGCATTCGACATGGTTCTGGCGGACAAGCAGCAGCCCGATATGGGAAGCGGCCGAGAACAGAATACTGCCGCCCCGCTCTTCGAACGATTCTTTTAACCGCTGACGGAATGCCGCATGCTGGCGCGACTCCGTTTCGACTCCGCCATGCGCATCCAACAGCGCGATCCGGTAAGCGGGCGCCGAAATCCCCAGTGCTTCGGCCAGCTTCGTTCGCTGCTCCCCGCCTTGCGGCTCGTCTTCGAACAGCAGCTCTTCGACCAGCTGGGCTTTGGGTAGTGACGCTTCCTGCTCGCTGCGCGCGGCCTGGGCATCCTGCTCGCGCTGCAGCAGATCGCGCACCCGGCGCAGCTCGTCGAGCAGTTCCTCTTCGTCGACCGGCTTCAGCAGATAACCGCTGACTCCGCTGACAATCGCGCGTTTGGCATAATCGAATTCCGCATACCCGCTCAGAATAAGGAAATGGGCCACGGAATTCTCTTTGCGTACTTTTTCGATCAGATCGAGTCCCGTCATTCCCGGCATCCGGATATCCACGATTGTCAGGTCCGGTTCGATCTGGCCGAACTTTTCCAGTCCCTCTTTGCCGTTCGACGCCGTGTCGACGATCTCGAACCCTTCGGCTTCCCAATCGACGATCGTGCGCAGGCCTTCGCGAATCATCGGTTCATCGTCCACAATCAGCACTTTATACATCATTTGTCCCTCCCGGCGGGTATCTTGAAATAAATTTGTGTTCCTTTGCCCAGCTCGCTCGAAATGCGCAGCCCGCATTCTTCCCCATAGGTCATAATCAGCCGCTGATGCACGTTGCGCAGTCCGATCCGGCTCTCTTCGCTTTCTTCTTTTTCGCGAATCGATTCTTCGACCTGCCTCAATCGCTCCGGAGTCATGCCCGCCCCGTTGTCGATTACGTCGATCAGCACTTCGTCGCCGATCTTCACGGCATGAAACGAAACGGCGCCTTCGGCTTCCTTGTTCTCCAATCCGTGGACGATAGCGTTTTCGATCAACGGTTGTACGATCAGCGGAGGCAGCAGCACTTCAAGCGTATCCGGTTCGGCCAGCAGTTCGTAATGCAGTCTGTCCCCGTGCCGGAACTTCTGGATATCGAGATAGGAACGAACCATATCCAGCTCGTTCTTGAGCGAAGTATGGCGATTCCCCAGTTCCAGATTGCGCCGGATCAATTTGCCGAGCAGCTGGACGGCGCGCGCGATATCCTTCTCCCCTTGGATATGGGCGCGCATCCGAATCGATTCGAGCGCATTGAACAGGAAATGGGGATTGATCTGGCTGGCAAGCATTTTGAGCTTGATCTCCCGCTGCATGACTTCGAGCCGGTTGTTCGCTTCGCTCGCCTCGTAGACCTGGCTCATCAATTCCTTGATATTGGTCACCATATAATTGAACTGCTGCGACAGCTGGCCGATCTCGTCCTGTCCGTCTATCCGGGATACCGTATCGAGGTCGCCTTCCGCTACGCGGTTGAGATTGCGGTTGAGCTTGAGCAGACGCGAGCTGATCAGCCTTGAATTGAAATAAACGGCGAGCAGGGCAAGCAGCAAAATAAAGACGATCAGACCCGCTCCGATCAGGCCGATCCGGTTGGCGTCGTGCACGATGCTGGCGGACGAAAAAGCGGAGACGATCGTCAGGCCGCTTTTGCTGGAGTCGGGAATAAGAGTATTGATCGAAACGCGGTAGTCGATCCCGTCGATCGCCCGCTCGAACGTCCGCTCCTGCTCTTTGTCGCCGACAGCCACTTCAAAGCCCATATCGCCAAGCGTGCGTCCAACCGATGAACGGTCTTTGGCCGCGACGATATAACCGTCTTCGTCGGCGACCATCGTATCGAACGGTTCCTGACTGAGCAGGGAGTTCAAATAGTTCGTATCGACCTGGATCACCAGTACGCTTCGCTTGCCCGTAGTCGGGAAAAAGATCTGCCGGACCAGGCTCAGCTGCTTTACGACGGGAGCCGTCGGATCGTTCATATCGTCCATATACATCCAATATATCGTCCGTTCCTTCATGGCCCGTTCATACCAGCCGGCGGCGCGGATCTCGCTGTTGGCGTTCATGAACTGCAGGTTGTCCAGCAGCGTCGGATTATCGGTAAACAGCTGGATGCCCCGAATTTCGCTGTAAGCGCGCACGTAATCGGTGAAATCGGTATACCCGCGGTAGGCGTTGACCAGTTCGATCGGATCTTCTTCCGAATAGAGCGTAGTCGCCACGCGCTCCATGTCCCGGTCCAGCAGCAGCTGGTTGGAGACGCTGATCGGAACGTTGAGCTGGTTCTCGATCTGCGTCTTGATCCGCTGCACGTTGTTTTCGGTCTGCTCCGTGGCCTTCTCCAGGGCGTCCTGCCTGAAATATTGAATCACGATAAACCCGACGATCAGCACCGGGATCATGACAACGATTACATAAAAAAAGATCAACTTGTTGCGTATTTTCATATCGTTCAGCCATCGGACAAAAGGTTGGGTCAATCTTCTCATCACGTATTTCATCCCCCGTGCATCCCGCGATTCGTCATGTCTTTCTCCTTGCCGGCCGCGCTGCGGCCTTTCTTCATCATACCACAGAAAGAAGCCGCTGTTCATCCGCGCTTACGGCCCCATTTTCCTCCGTTGCGAATTCGGAGAAAGCAGACTATACTGACAACAGTGCAAAGCTGCGGCGCGTCCCGTTTACCGACCGTTTGAGGAGCTGTTGAAGCCCGGTAAGCCGAAGGCACGCGCCGTTTGTTCTAAGGAGGGTATATGCATTATTTAGCCGCTTTTTTGCTGTCGCTGGCCGTGGCCCTGATCTTGATTCCGGTGCTTCGAAAATGGGCCGTGCAACTTGATTTCGTCGACAAGCCGCGTCCGGACAATGAACGCAAACTTCACCGCGAACCGATTCCGCTTATGGCGGGTATTGCGCTGTTCGTCGGTTTCGCCGTCACCTACATACTGTTCAGCGACATGAGCGGCCTCGAATCGGCCGCCGTACTCGGCGGTTCGCTGCTGATCCTGCTGATCGGCCTCGTCGATGACTGGTACAAGGTCAGCCGGCGCGAATTCCCGGCCCTGCCGAAGCTGATCGTGCAGCTGTTGGCCGCCCTGATCGTTTACCTGGCGGGCATCCGCTTCTCGGGATTCTCCAATCCGTTTACGGACAGCTACGTGGTGCTGCCGGAATGGCTGCAGCTCGTATTGACCCTGCTCTGGATCTTCGGCGTCACGACCGTCATCAACTTTACCGACGGCCTGGACGGGCTCGCCGGAAGTCTCGCGACCATCTCCGCAGGCACGCTGTTTGTGGTCGCGATTGCCCAGCAGCAGAGCAACTCGGCGATCATGGCGATCAGCCTGGTCGGTGTGGGGCTCGCGTATCTGAAATACAACAAACCGCCTGCCAAAGTCTATATGGGCGATTCCGGAGCGACGTTCCTCGGTTTCATTCTGGCGATCATCGCTTTGGACGGCGCCTTCAAACAGGCGACGCTGCTGTCGCTGCTCGTACCGATTCTCGCGCTTGGCGTACCGATCTTCGACAATATCTTTGTCGTGCTGAAGAGACTCAAGAACGGTCAGAAAATCTACGAAGCCGATGCCTCGCAGATCCATTACCGGCTGCTGTCGAGCGGCATGAATCCGAAGCAGGTGCTGTTCGTGCTCTGCCTGGTCAGTGTCTGTCTCAGTTTGTCTTCGATCATTCTGATTCTGCTGCCGTTTTGAACGGAAGCTTCTCGTCTGTCGCGCGCAAAAAGACCCCCGTACCCGATTTGTAGAATCGGTACGGGGGTCTTTTTGCGGCATCATCTGGTTCGGAAGCCGTACACCGGCCAGGATTCACTTCCGGTTCATCCGGTAATGAAGAAGCACCTGCGGTCCCACGGGACCTTCCTTGCGGTGGCCGCGGTCCTCGAATCCGGCCTGCTCATAAACGCGCATAGCCGCCTGGTTGTGCTGATTGAGAACCAATACGATTTCGTTCATGTCGGGGAAGTAATCGCTGACGAACTTGGGCAGCATGCCCATCGCCTGCTTCGCATACCCTTTGCCTTGATCGGGAAGATTGACCGACAGCGAACGCACAAGCATGGCCCGCGGCGATTCCGTGACGCTCCGGATTCGGTCTCCCCGGTGAAGCACGAAAAAACCGACAGGTTTCTTATCCGCCAGAATCACGATGGGGTGGCGGTCCCGGTCTTCCCTGCACAACTGGATAGCCCTAACCGGCAGTGCCGTATGTTTCTCCTGCTCCGCGGATACCTGATAGTCTTCGAACAGAGCTTTTTCATATTCCGGACGGAAAAACTTCAGCTCCACCTTGGGTTCTGTTCCCTGGGGCGTACTGCTCATCCTGCGTTCCTCCTGTCTTCCCTCCCGACCACCGCTGCGTCGGAAGTCGTATGAAGATGACGTCGTTACTCTACTATATAAACGCGAATATTCCTTCTCTAATCGCCGTTCGCCCGAATCGGCCGATCACTCGACGATCTGCTGAACCCGGCCTACCTGGCCGTCCTGCAGGCGAACCTTGATTCCGTGGGGATGCGTGGCCGAATTGGTGAGGAGATCCTTGACGACTCCGCGGGTCAGCGTACCGGTCCGCTGGTCTTTTTTGAGTACGATGTCGACCGTAATACCCGGCCGAATATTGGAGCGGTTTTTTCCGTTCATGACATTCTCTCCTTCTGGGTTGGCTTCCCTTATCATAACATAGAGGCCTCCTTGGCGGGAAAAACGAAAAAAGCCGCCGCCCATCGAGCGGGCGAGCGGCGGCGAATAGGCGCGGCGGCAGGAAGTAAGCGATTCGCCTACTTTTTCCCGGGAAGGAACCCCGCCTGCGAACTTATTGATTCAACGCGGTCCGAAGCGCTTCTAGATTCGCACGCATGACCGACAAGTAATCGTCGCCGGCGGCCATTTCTTCTTCGGTCAATCCTTCGAGCGGATTCAGTACGGAAGTTTCCGCGCCGACTTCCGAAGCGATCGTCTCGGCAACTTTCGACGAAACCAAAGTCTCGAAGAAGATCGTCTTGACGTCATGCTTTTTGGCGAATTCGACCACTTCCGACATTTCTTTGGCCGCCGGTTCCTGATCGGGCGACAAGCCCGCAATCGGAACCTGCGTCAGCCCGTAATCCCGTGCCAAATAGCCGAATGCGGCATGCTGTGTAATGAAATCCGTCCGCTTGGTGCCGGACAGACCTTCCTTGAATTCGCTGTCCAGCGCTTCCAGCTTGGCCGCGTAAGCGTCCGCATTGCTCTTATATTGATCGGCATGATCCGGATCGGCTTTTGCAAAGGCCGCCTGAATATTGCGGACTTCCTGTACGGCCAGGCGCGGAGACAACCAGACATGGGGATCAAGCCCTCCGTGGTCGTGCCCGGAAGCTTCTTCGTGGTCATGATCGTGGGCGGCTTCCGATTCGCCCTCATGGGCGTGGTCGTGCGCTTCTTCCGCCGCGGCTTCTTCATGGGCGTGGTCGTGTCCTTCTTCTTCCGAAGCTTTCATCACGCCGATATTATCGCTTGCTTCGACCGCCAGCAGTTCGGTATTCGAAGAAGCGTCCAGCACCTGTTCGATCCAGCTTTCCATACCTGCGCCGTTATAGACGAGCATGTCGGATTCTTCGATTCTCGCGATATCCTGCGGGGTAGGCTCCCAGTCGTGCGGCTCCGTTCCCGACGGCACGAGCAGTTTCACATCCGCCAGATCGCCGCCTACCTGGCGCGCGAACTCGTACATCGGATAGAAACTTGCTTCGACTTTCAATTTGTCCGCCGAAGCCGGCGTTTGTTCCGCCTCGGTACCGGCAGCGGACGAACCTCCGGCGGCCGTTCCGGCCGTTCCCGGATCGGCCGCGTTCGATGCGCAGCCTCCCAGGATCAGCATGAGGCTGAGCAGGAAAGCTCCGGTCGTATAGGTCATCGTTCCGTATTTTCTTTTCATCTTTGTCTCTCCTTCATATCGCTTGTTTGATTTCGCCGCGCCGCTCTTTCTTCCTGCGGGTGCCGGATTTTCCATGCCGGCGCCTGCTTATCCAGAGTCCCGCTTTGCGCAGGGCCATGCCGAGCAGCAGGAACGCCAGCAGAATCAGCGCGATCGTGCCTCCCGGCGGCGTATTTTCCGTATAAGAAAGGGCCAGACCGCTGAATATGCCCGTAAGGCCGACAAGGACCGCAATCACGATCGCCGAGAAGAACCCCCCCGCAATCCGCAGGGCCAGCGCCGCCGGAAGTACCAGCAGCGCCGATACCAGCAGGACGCCTACGATCGGCATGGCCGCGGCTACCGTCATACCGGTCAGTACCGAAAAAGCAATCGACAGCGCCCGCACGGGAACGCCGCTGATGCCGGCCGCTTCCCCATCGAACGTCAAATCGTACAGCGGCCGGCGGAATACAATAAAGAACAGCAGTCCCGCCGCAGCTGCGCCGCCGATCAGCCACAGCTGTGTCTCGCTTACGGCTACGATCGAACCGAACAAATAGGCATTGAAACTTTGCGAAAGCGTACGGCCGAAGCTCATCAGCACGACGGCCAGCGCAAGACCGCCCGTCATCATAATGGCAACCGGCACTTCCGCATAGGTACGGTAGACGCTGCGGAGGCGTTCGATCAGCAGCGCCGCAATGACGGCTGCCGCGAAACCTCCGAGCGAAGGGTTTACGCCCAGCAGCGATCCTGCCGCAACCCCCGCCAGCGACACATGCGACAGCGTGTCGGCCATCAGGACCTGTCGGCGAAGCATCAGGTAGACACCCAGCACTGGTGCAATCAGTCCGATCAGCGCCCCCGCCAGAAACGCGCGCTGCATAAATTCGTAAGCCAGCATAACCGTTACCCCATTTCCCAGCGATCTCCGTGCGCCGCTTCGCTTCTGTGCTCCGACGTTTGGACCGATTCGGTCTCGAAGCGTTCGAGCGTGACCACGCGGTCGAGAAAGCGGCCCGCTTCTTCCAGGCTGTGCGTGACCATGACTACCGTTACGCCGTGATGCTGCGCCTGATGCCGCATCAAGCGGTACAGGGCCGTACGACTCTTCACATCCATGCCTGTCGTCGGCTCGTCCAGGATCATCATGTTGGGACATTGAACAAGCGCTCTGGCAATGCATACGCGCTGCTTCTGTCCGCCCGACAGCTCGCCGATCCGGCGGCGTCTGAGTTCCCACATGCCCACCTGTTCCAGACTGTGGCGAACCCGCCGTTCTTCTTCGGCACCCAGTCGGCGAAACAAACCCAGCCTCGAATGGCATCCCGAGCGTACCAGCTCGATCACGCGGCTGGGAAATCCGGAATTGAATGCCGAAGCGTTTTGCGAGACATAGCCGATCACCGGTTTTTCCCCGCCAAACGCTTCGTGATTCAATTCGACGGTTCCGCTCCAGGGCTTCAGCAGCCCCAGCAGAATTTTCAGCACCGTCGTCTTGGCCGTGCCATTGGGCCCGACGATTCCCAAAAACTCGCCTTTATGCACATCCAGCGATACTCCGTTTACGACAGGCTTGTCGTCGTAACCGAATACGACGTTTTGCATGGAAGATAAGATCATATCGGCCACCCCTTACGTAATCATTACGATTTAAAAAGAGGCAAAAAAATTTGCCTCTTCTTCCTGGCTTCTTATCGCGTTTCCCGGTGGATCGTATATTTTTTCAGGCGCGGGGAATATTTTTTCAATTCCAGGCGTTCGGGATGGTTTCTTTTGTTCTTCGTAGTCGTGTAATTGCGATCTCCGCATTCCGTGCAGGCCAATGTAATGATGACTCTCATGATTGCACCCTCCTGTAATGGTTTGAAGCCGCAGCCCGGTCTGAAGCTGCCGCTCAGTTTCAATATTTCCGTAAACATTACGAATAAATCATAGTATATCGAAGTTGCGAATCCCTGTCAATCCGGATGCCGGATTCGATAGGAGTCTCCTGCCGTTGCAAGATCGTCCGGTTTACCAGCTGGCTTTCTTCACGCCGGGAATCTGTCCTTTGTGAGCCAGCTCGCGGAACATGATCCGGGATACTTTGAATTTGCGCAGATAAGCGCGGGGACGTCCCGTGATCTCGCAGCGGTTCTTGAGCCGGGTCGGCGACGAATCCCGCGGAAGTTTTTGCAGAGCGGCATAGTCGCCTTTTTCCTTCAATTCGCGGCGCAGCTCCGCATATTTCTCCACCATTGCCTGACGCTGCTGCTGACGTACCACTTTGGACTTTTTGGCCATCTCGATCTCTCCTTTTAGTTCAAAAATAAAATCCGGACCCGCTTCTCCGCCGAATCAAACGGGCAGCGCTTCGGCCGTCGCCCACGGAAGCGGATTGACGAATCCCGACCAGTCGGCGTTCATCTCGTTCTCGTCCAACAGACACGTATCCAGTTCCGCTTCCAATTGTTCGCGGTCCATCTCGATCCCGATCAGGACGAATTCCGTCATGCGGTCGCCCGCCGCCTCGTCCCAGCCTTCCCGAAGTTCCGGCTGCTGCTCCAGCAGTTCCGCCCGTTCTTCTTCCGGCAGTCCCGCGATCCAGCTTCCGGCCGGCCCGAACTGAATGGAAGGTCCCGCCTGGCTGAAATTGGCCGCCCAGTCCTGCTCGACCGCAATCCACATCAATCCTTTGGCCCGGACGACTTCCGCCGGCCATTCGGCCAGAACGTTCGCCAGTCTCTCCGGATGAAAAGGCCGACGGCGGCGGTAGACGAACGAACCGATGCCGTACTCTTCGGTCTCCGGCGTATGTTCTTCCTTCTGCAGCTCGCGGATCCAACCCGGCGACAGGCTGGCTTTTTCAAAATCGAACCGGTTCGTATTCAGCACTTCGGACAGATCGACTTCGCCGCGTACGCTGCGAATAATCTTAGCCGACGGCTGAAGCTTCCGCAGGACACCTTCCAGACGCTGCAGATCTTCTTCCGCGACGAGGTCGCACTTGTTCAGCAGCAGCACGTCGCACATCTCGACCTGATCGATCAGCAGATCCGTGACGTCGCGCAGATCATGCTCATCGTTCGCTTGTCCCCGCGCCAGCAGACTCTCGCCCGATTCGAAATCGTGCCAGAAGCGGTAAGCGTCGACCACAGTCACCATACAGTCCAGTCGTGCCAAGTTCGTCAGATCGACACCGGTCGTTTCGTCCGCATACGTAAACGTCTGCGCGATCGGCACCGGCTCGCTGATGCCTGTCGATTCGATCAGGATGTAGTCAAAACGCCCTTCGGACGCGAGCTTCTCCACTTCGCGCAGCAGATCGTCCCGCAGCGTGCAGCAGATGCAGCCGTTCGACATCTCGACCAGCTTTTCCTCGGTGCGCGACAAGCTTGCTTCGCCGGCCACCCGGCCCGCATCCACGTTGATTTCGCTCATATCGTTCACGATTACCGCTACTTTCAAGCCCTGACGATTGTGAAGGATATGGTTAAGCAGCGTCGTTTTGCCGGATCCCAAATATCCGCACAGGACGGTAACGGGAATCTTGGGGTTGTTCATTTTACCGCTCCTTATCAAAATAGTAATTATTACGATTAACAAAATGTACTATACTCTTCTTCGGGTAAAACTGTCAACGCCATTTCCCCGAAAACAAGCCGCGGCACGGCAAAAAACCCGGCATCGGCCGGGTTCTGCTGTCGATTCTTTGGGAATTTGCGGTTGTACGAGTTGCGGGCATCAATCGTACTTGTCGATCTTCTTGCTCTCGCTTTGGCCCAGCAGATATTCAAAGTCGTTCTCCAACCGTTTGCGTTCCACCTGTTTGGCTTCCAGCGCGAGGCGCTGCTCTTCCTGGCGGCGTTCTTCTTCGCTTGCTTTGAGTTCGTTCGCCTGGGCCTGCAATTTGGCGAGAACTTCGGGATTCAACATATCTTTCAGCGTCGCCGGTTTGTCCGAAGCGGACGGGCGGGCGGCAGGCTGTTTTTTCTTGGCGGCCATTGCGTGTTCCTCCCTTGTGTCGCGGTTCCTCTTGCAGGAACCTCTTTATTTTATTATACGGCGCTTGTTCCGGGAAAGGAACCCATATACAATTCGCAGCCCTGTGTATAAATAGATGGTTACACACAGATTGTTCTACCCCTATCCACAGATTTATCCACAAAAATAGGGTTTTTATCCCCGATCTGTTGAAATCCTTCACTCTTTCTCACAAAAAGCGCTTTATTTATCCACATTCGTCCATTCGAGTCTATATCGTCCACCGGTCCCCGACGATCCCGACCAGCTTCCATTCGCCCTCGATTTGTTCCCACACAAAACGCAGACTGCCCCAGTCCATGCCCCCGGTATTTGGAGATCCGCCGCGGCCGCCTTTGACATAAAATTCGACGAATTCGGCTTCGGGATAGACTTTGCGCAGGTTGCTCGGCATACTTCCGCTGCGCACGATCCGGTTGTAGCCGATCCCGTCCGGAGCCGTGTAGGGAAGATTGTTCAGAAAACGTCCGTAATAGCCGCGAAAATCAAGCCGGATCGGCTCTCCGCTTCCGTCGTAGCTGCCCCAGACATAAGTTTTCTTGTCCGTCCAGACCTGCCGCAGCTGTCGGGGAGTCAGTATCCGGTCGCTTTTCGGAAGCACATACGCATATGGGGAAAAACGGACACCCGACGGAGAAGCCAGATCGGCCAGCTTGTCAAAATCACGGTCTGCCAAAGCGCGCAGCGCCCTGTTGGCTTGACGCAGAACTTCTTTTTGGACGGATACGGCGGATGCAGGTTTAGTTCCCGGGCTCTGGGCTGTAAGCTGCTCGGCAGCAGACACCTTCTGTTCCTGCAGGCCGTACCCGAATGCTCCGGTCAGCATCACCGCGGCCGCACCAGCCGTTACCGTCTTTTTCCATTGTTTGTCCATCTTATTCCTCTCCCTTGTTCGAGTCAGTCCGGCCGTTCTTCCCGTTCCCGACGGTTCGCCCGTACCGCTTCGATCTGACGGATCCGTCCATCCTGCATCTCGCGGACCGTCCAGTCCCAACCCGATTCGCCGATCGTGTCGCCCTGCTTGAGATCGAACTTCTCGGAGAGCAGCCACCCGCCGATCGTATAGACTTCTTCCGAATCGATATCCGTGCCGAGACTGCGGTTCACGTCATGCAGCAGCGCATTCGAACCGAGCAGGAAGCGTCCTTCGCCGTCTTCGCGAATCAGCGGCGTCGGAGCCGCTTCGCCGTCCGGCGAAGAACTGGACGGAATATCGCCGACAATCTCTTCCAGCAGATCTTCCAAGGTCACAAGACCCGAGGTCCCGCCGTATTCGTCTATCAGCACCGCCATATGAATGCCTTCTTTTTGCATGCGCCCGAGCAGGTCGCGCGCCCGCACCGTCTCGATCACCTGGATAACCGGACGGATATACGGAGCGATCGGCTGCGGCTGCCCGGCATTGCTTCGGACATACTCGCTCAGCACCTGCTTGACGTTGACCATCCCGACGATATGGTCTTTGTCCCCGTCCAGCGATACCGGAACCAGACTGTACGCTTTCGGTTCGATCAGCTTCACCAGATCCCGGACGTCCGCCTGCTGCGGAATATGCCGAATCTCGGTACGCGGTACCATGATCTCCTGCGCGTCGCGCTCGTCGAAATCGAATACGTTGTTGAGATAACGGTATTCGGTCGGCGTGATCTCTCCGCTCTTGAAGCCTTCCGACAGCGCCAGGCGCAGTTCGGCTTCGCTCTGGGCGGCTTCGCCTTCGGTCAGCGGCTTCAGTCCGAACAATCCGCTGATCACGCGCGACGAACGGCTGAGAATCCAGTTGAACGGATAAGTGATGCGGTAAAAAATGATCAGCGGACGGGCCAGCGCAAGCGCGAGCGGCTCGGCGACCTGAATCGCGATCGTCTTCGGCACCAGTTCCCCGATCAGCACTTCGAAATACGTCAGGATCAGGAAGGCCAGCAGAAACGACAGCACCCCTGTCGCCGTTTCCGGCACATGCAGCCAGACGAATACCGGCGCCAGCAGTTCTTCCACCGTCGATTCGCCCAGCCAGCCGAGCGCAAGCGATGTCAGCGTCGTGCCGAGCTGGCTGGCGGACAGAAATTCGTCGAGCCGCGACAGGATGCGTTTGACGGCCTGCGCATTCCTGTTTCCCTGTTCGGCCAGTTGATTGATACGCGAGACGCGCACCCGGATGATCGAGTACTCGGAGGCGACAAAAAAGGCCGTCAGTACAATAAGCAAAATGACGATGATGATGTTTAGGATTTCCACGCAGAGAACACTTCCTTCACGGCATTCGTCGGTCCTTGGCGAACCGCGTCGTTGTGGTATCTATATACCCTTTTTTACCTATCATGCCGCGCGGTCCTCTCTTCATCCGCAGGCTTTTGATTCGGCGGGGATGATGTCCTATACCTGATATGGATCCAAAATGCAAAAAAGCCTCGGAAAGCGGCAGCCGGCGTTTCCTGTTGGGAACCTTCCGGCGTCGCTGTTCTGCGGCTTTACTTGAAGCTTTATTTGTTCTGGCTCCGCGCGGTGTCCGAACCTAGCCTGCCATAACGGACCCTTTGGGCTTGACCCTGCGGTTGACCAGATAGATGCCGGTTCCGATCAGCACCAGGCCCAGCAGCAGGAAGCGGCTGAACGGTTCGTGCAGAGCGAGCGTTCCGATCAGCACCGACAGCAGCGGCACGATAAACGTATACGAAGCCACCTGGCTGGCTTCTCCGGCCTGGGTCAAGGTGATATAGAGAATCCAGGACAGCGCGATGCCGAAGAATATGCCGAACAGCAGGCCGGTCCAATAAGCGCCGTTCCATACAATATCGGTCCAATTCTCGGTCAGGGAGCCCGCGAACGTCAGCACGAAGCCGCCGAGCGTACACTGGAACGCGACCAGCCACAGCGAATCGACGGACGAACCCGACTTTTTGATAAAGACGGTTCCGAGCGCCCAACTGACTGCCGTCGCAATCGCCAGCACCACGCCGATCACGGCGACATGGCCGGAGAATCCGCCCAGACTGACCGAGATGACGCCAAGGAATCCGAGCAGCAGACCGATGGCTTTGAGCGGATTCATCCGTTCGTTCAGCCAGACCCACGCGAGCAGGCCCACCAGCACCGGCTGCAAATAGACGAGCACGGTAAACAGACCCGACGGCATATAGAGCAGGCCGATCGTCTGCAGACCGTAGAACAGCACCACATTGAGCAGCGCGGAGACCAGGTAGACGTTCCAATTTTGTTTCCAGCGGATCCGGCTGCGCTTGGGCAGCAGGAACAGCATGAGCAGAAGCCCTCCGATGAGCGTGCGCAGGCCCGCAAACAGCAGCGGCGGCGTGTAATCCAGTGCGACTTTATAGATGGACCAGGAAACGCCCCAGATCAGGACCAGCGCGACGGTCATGCCGAAACGCTGCGGTCCGGTTAATGTTTTCATTGATGAAAAACTCCTCGTTGTGTAAGATTGCCGGCAAAAACGGGAAAAGCGCCGACTGCGCCGCTCAGGCGCTTCGTTCGCTTTTCCCGTTGTCGGTGCTATGAAATTATACGTTCTCCTTGCTTTTGTCCAGCCGTTCCAGTCCGGTTTCCAGCGTATTCATCGCCAGCGCCAGACGGTCGACCAACTCGCCGAGATCTTTCTTGCCTTCGCCCGGTTCGTCGGATACGGTCGCGATCGGATCTCCGATCACGAGCCGGGTCTTCGTGCCGCGCAGCAACCCCTTAAAGGTGGTGGGACCGGAGAAAGCCGCAGGCACGACCGGCACTTTGGCCATTTTGGCGATCGTAACCGCGCCCCGCTTGAGCGGCACGTCTTCCGAAGAGCGGGTGCCGGACGGGAAGATCCCGATCGTCTTGCCCTGCTTGAGCAGCTGGATCGGAACTTTCAGACTGCTCGGTCCCGGATTTTCGCGGTCGACCGGAAAAGCATTGATATCGCGCAGAAATTTATCGGCAATCTTTTTTCGGAACAATTCCTTCTTGGCCATGAAATGAACTTCGGTCGGCAGCAGCGAGCTTCCGAGCGCGATGACGTCGATCCAGCCCCGGTGCGTACAGGTGATTACGTAGCCGCCTTCCTTCGGCAGCCTGTCCGCTCCGATAACCTCGAACTTCCCGAATCCACGCAGTACAAGTCTGGCCAATTTCGCGAGGGGTTGATACAACACGTCGACTGCTCCTTCCGCATTCCGTTTCTTAATGACTTTAGTATCTGGTCCTAAATTTGAACAACGGCATACGATCCATGCGAAAGCAGCCGGCACGTGTTTAGTGTACCATGCGCTTTTGTTCCTGAACAGCCGTATGCCTGGAAAAAGCGCGCCGGTTTTCGGGAAAGCGGTAGCAAGGCGCCGGGATATCGCCTATAATGACGGTAAGCCCATCCTTTTTGTACCGCAGTCTCGACCGGGCGAAAAGGATTCTATCCGTAAACGAAGGAGACCGGCGCATACCATGAGCGATTTTATCCTATTTAAATTGGCCGACAAAACCTACGGTATTCCGTTCCATGAGATCGATGAGATCCAGAACTCCAAACCCGGCACCTCGATTCCGTTCTCCTCGAACTGGCATGAGGGCGTCGTGAAGATCCGCGAAGAAATTTATACCATTCTCAACCTGCGCAAAAAACTGAACGTATCGCATGAAGATCAGCAGGACACCGATAAATTTATCCTGCTTCGCCGCGAGAAGGTCGCTCTGCTCGTCGATTCGCTCGACGATACGGCGTCCGTTCCGGATTCGGCATTGGCCGACAACGAAGAAGCGGCAAGCCGCCGGTTCCTGCCGTCCGTATTCGAACACGGCGACCGGTTGGTGCTCGTGCTGAACGTCGATACCCTGCTGGCAAGCACAACGGGAGGCGGAGCCTAGGCTCCGTCTTTTTTTATAAATCCGGCCGTGCCCGGAGGCGTCTCGAAGTCTCGGCACAAAAAAAGCCCCGATCCGAATCGGGGCTTTTCGCCGTTTCCGCGGCGGCCGGCGCGCGGGATCAAAAGCTGCGGATAGCGTGCGTTCATTGCGGGTCGCCATAGGCAAAAAAGTCGCAAGCGGAGTCGTTTCCTGGTGTAAAGGGATTCATGGTTGTAGAAGTACTGCGGATGCGCGCCGCGGAAACCTATCGGCTTGCGCCGACCGGCATAAAGCGAGAGCACCCGCTGCTGTGCAATAACCAAGCGGGCGATGAGGCCGTACCGGATGTGGATCTGGGGTGCTCTCACGGGATAAAACGCAAAAGATTTCAGGTTGGATCACTTTTTTTGAATTTTTTCAAAACTTTTTAGCCCCGCCATACGGCCGCTATTTGCGCGATCTGCTCCGGCGTGGTCCGGCAGCAGCCGCCGATCAGCCTGGCGCCCGCATCGTACCAGACGCGGGCGGAGTCGGCAAAACCGCCGCATGCCGCGGAGCCGCCGCCGTGCCAGGTCTTGGTGGACGCCTCGTACGATTCGCCGGAGTTCGGATAGAGAAGCACCGGCTTGGACGTATGCGCGGCCAGCACCGCCACCGCTTCGGCCGCTGCCGAAGACGGCGCGCAGTTGACGCCGATCGCCGCGACGTTAAGCCGGTCTTCCAGCACCCGGGCGCATTCTTCAAGCGGCGTACCTTCGCTGATCTCCTGTCCGTTTCGAAGCGAAAACGACATCCAGGCGAACGTCCCCGGACATTCATCCAGCAGATTCGCAAGTACGAGCGCTTCCTGCAGCGACGGAATCGTCTCGAATGCAAGCAGGTCCGCTCCCGCTTCGATCAATGCGCGGATGCGCGGCCGATGAAATTCGGTCAAGCGTTCGTCGCTCACCCCGTAATGGCCGACATACTCCGAACCGTCCGCCAGGTAAGCGCCGTACGGGCCGACGGAAGCCGCCACGATCGGCTTGGGACGCTGCCCGTGTTCGCCGCCTGACCAGAAGGCGTCGCGCGCCTGCGCGGCGAGTTCCACCGTCTGCCGAATCAGCGCCAGGGCTTTCGTTTCATCGATTCCTTTTGCCGCGAAACCTTCGACCGTCGCCTGGTAGCTGGCCGTAATCGCGCAGTCCGCCCCGGCGCGGAAATAATCTTCGTGAACCCGTCGAATAAGTTCCGGCTGCTCCAGCAGCACGCGGGCCGACCACAGCGGGTCGTCCAGATTGCAGCCGTGCCGCTCCAGCTCGGTCGCCATCGCGCCGTCCAGGATCAGAACCGGATATTGGTTCAAGATTGCCGCGATCGGATTTTCTTTTTGATGTCGGATCATGCCCGGTTTCCTCCTTTGCGCTGCCCGGTGCGGGCAGTCAGATAATAAGCCGCGTAGCACAGCAGGATGAACGGAATCCCGCAGTACAGCGCGATACGCTGCGTCGGATCGAACGCGATGCCGATACACGACAGCAGGCACAGCAGGAACGAAGCGATCGGCACGAACGGGTAGAGCGGAGTCCGGAAGCCCAGGTCTTCGACCGAATGCCCCGCTTTGAGATAGGCCCGGCGGAACATCAGCTGCGAAGCGCTGATGCTCATCCAGACCACAACGACGGCAAGACCCGAGATCGAGACCAGCGCGATATAGACCGTTCCCGGCGCAATGATGCTCGACAGCAGCGCCAATGCGCCGCCGGCCATACTGAGTACCAGTGCGTTAAACGGTACGCCGCGCTTGTTGAGGCGCGAGAGCGAACGCGGAATCGTCCCTTTGTCCGCCAGCGACCAGAGCATACGGGAAGACGCGTACAGGCCGGAATTGGCCGCGGACAGGATGGCCGTCAAAATAACGAAGTTCATGACATCCGCCGCGTAAGGAATACCGACCCGGTCGAGCACGGCCACAAACGGGCTTTCCAGCACTCCGGCTTCGTGCATCGGCAGCAGCGCCGACAAGATGACGATCGTACCGATAAAGAACAGAATCAATCGTACCAGCGTCGTCTTGATCGCTTTGGGAATGGTGCGGGCCGGATCGACCGTCTCCCCCGCCGCAATCCCAATCAGTTCCGTGCCGGAAAAAGCGAAATTGACAGCCAGCATGGTCAGCAGAATCGCGCTCGCCCCGTTCGGGAACCAGCCGTCAACCGTCAGATTCGACAGCAGCGGCGCGGTCTCGCGGCCTTCCATCGGCACGATGCCGAACACGGCCGCCGCCCCGATCAGGATGAAGGCGACGATCGTCAGCACTTTGACCAGCGAGAACCAGAATTCCGATTCCGCGAACAGCCGCACGGTCAGGGCGTTCAGGAAGAAGATCAGAGCCGCGAACAACGCGCTCCAGATCCAGACGTTGATATCGGGGAACCAGCGCTGCATCAGCAGCCCTGCCGCCGTAAACTCCGAACCGAGCGCCACGGTCCAGGTCAGCCAGTACAGCCAGGCGACCGTGTAGCCGGTAGCGGGTCCGATATATTTGGCGGCATAGCTGTGGAAAGCTCCGGTTTCCGGCATCTGCACCGACAGCTCGCCGAGACACAGCATGACCAGATAAACGGCAATCGCGCCAACCGCATAAGACAGAATGGTTCCGATCGGTCCGGCCTGCTGGATCGTATAGCCGGAGCTCAAGAACAGTCCCGTACCGATAACACCGCCGAGCGAGAGCATGACGACGTGCCGCACCTCCATTTTCCGCTGAAAATTCCCTCCGTTTTCTTGTTCCATCCGTATTCTCCCCATTTCGGTCCGCATGCAAAAAAGGCGTCTTCGCATGGAAGACGCCTCGGAAACACTTTTTCTGTTCCTGCCGGGTCCAACGATTTTCCAACCAATATACCGGGCTTGAACAGCGCTGTCAACGATTATTTCTGTTGCTTCACTGCGGTAAACCGTTAATTCGAATAATCCGAACTTTCTAACCGCTTATAGACGCTGCCCTGTCGATCGGCAGTATCGCCTGTTCGGCCGACATTCGCAAGCATCGCAGCCACTTTCCGGACGGCGTCAAGACTCTCCTACGCCCGGATGATCCAGGCCAGAGCGTCAAGCAGCCGCTTGGCAAAGTCTTCCGGGTAATCGTGCTCCATGCCGGGCACGATCTCCAACCGGCATTCCAGACCGGCTTCCTGCATCGCCTGTGACATCGCTTCGGCGGATTCGCGGCCTTCTTCGTCCGCTTCGCCCGCGATCAGCACGCTGCGAGGCGTCCGCTCTTCCAGCCGGTCCAGCGCGCCGATCCACTCGCCGGGTTCATCCAGCCATGGAGAAACCAGCACCAGACCGTCCGCCGGAAACTCGTCGTGCAGCAGCGCGTTCAGCGCTACTTCCGCTCCGGCCGAAAAAGCGCCCAGCACCACGGGAGCGGCCCCTTCTCCGGGAGTCTCTCCCCGAAGATCCAGCAGATGTTCGCGCAGCTCCGCCGCGCCCAGGTCGATATCGTCCCATCCGAAAGTATCCGAAAACCGGATCTGCGAAGAACGCACCAGTCCGACCGTCCAGCCGGCCGCGAGAGCGGCTCTCCAAAAAGGCTCCGCGTCGCTCTCGTTCTCCTGATCGCCGTGCAGCACGAGCAGCAGCGGACCGGAGGCCTCTTCGCGCCGGTCCGCTGCCGCGATCGCATCGGCTTCCGGCTTCGGATCAACCGAGGAAGCCGGAGCTTCCGGATACAATACCGTCAGCGCCGGAGCTTCGCCTGCCAGCGCCGCTTCTTCGCCCCGCCCGCTCAGATCCGCGAGTTCCGCAAATCCTTCGCGCCCGCGCAGCGTGTCCAGATCGTCGTCTTCCAGCAGATAGTCCGCCGGATACCAGAAACCGCGTTCCTGAACGGCTTCGCGCAGCAGCGCAAACGCTTCGTCTTCGCGGCCGGCAGCGGCGGCCAGCGCATACAGCAGATTCATCTGCCGGGCATCGGCCTGCCCCGACAGCCTGTCTGCTTCGGTGTATTCGCGCACGAACAGATAGGCTTCTTCCGCCCCGGAAGCTTCGCGCAGACGAAGCGCTTCGTTAAACAGGCGGGTTGCCGTCCATTTTCCCATATCGCCCTACTTCGTCAGGATGATCGGCGCGCCCTTGGTGACGATCATCGTGTGTTCGTATTGGGCGACGAAACTGCCGTCGTCCGCGCGGAGCGTCCAGCCGTCGTTCGCGTCTTCGAACACTTCGCGCGCATTCGTCGACACGAACGGCTCGAACGCGATTACCGAACCGTCTTTCCACAGATCGGTATCGGTCGGGTCGTAGTAGCTCAGGATATATTCCGGCTCGTCGTGCAGCGAAGTGCCGATCCCATGCCCCGTCAGCGTCTCGATAATATTGAACCCGTGTTGGCGTGCCACATTGTAAGCCGCTTTGCCTGCGTTGTTGCGCTTGGAACCGGCTTTGATCTTCGCGGCTCCCGCTTCGAATGCCAGCACGGACGCTTCGCACAGCGTAACCAGACGCGGATCGCCCTGTCCGACAACAAACGAGACTCCCGTATCGGCAAAGTAACCGTCGCAGGAAGCGGACACGTCCACGTTTACAAGATCGCCTTCCTGAATGACGCGTTCTCCCGGGATGCCGTGAGCCACTTCTTCATTGACGCTGATGCAGGTATAGCCCGGGAAATCATAAGTCGATTTCGGGGCCGAGATAGCGCCGTGTTCTTCAAACAATTCGGCGGCGCGGCGATCCAGATCGATCGTGCGTACGCCGGGTTTGGTCATTTCTTTCAGTTCGTCCCGGATAAGCGCTACGATCCGTCCGATTTTTTTTAGTCCTTCGATTTCCTGTTCCGTTTTGGCTATCATGCTTGTTCTCCTTTGAATGTAAAATAGGATGCCTGCCGGTAATCGCGTTCCGACTGCACTTGTACTCCATGCCGCCGCAGCAGCGCCGACGTCACGCCGTGTCCGGCGATCCTGACGCCTGCAAATTCCCCGTTATAGATGGCGGCACTGCCGCACGACGGGCTGTTTTCTTTGAGAATCACGGTATGCGCCCCGACTTCCCGCGCTTTGTCGAGCGTCAGCTGCGCTCCGCGCAGATACAGCTCCGTAACATCCGTTCCGGAACGTTCGACGACGCGTGCGCGTCCGTCCAGCACATCGTCTCCGCTGCCGCCCACAATCTCCGCCGGTTCGCGAGGTATCGCAAATCCGCCCATCAATTCCGGGCAGACCGCCATCGCTTCGCCTGACTCAAGCAGCTTCCGCACACTCTCTTTCAGACTGTCCGTACCATTGTAGCGGACCGCAAACCCTGCCAGGCAGGAACTGACCAATATCATGTCTTCCCCTCCATGCCGTTATCCGCTATTATACCACGTTCACCAGCCGAGTATTCGCTGCAGTTCGGGCACAAGCTTATCGGCCATTTTGACGTTTCCCTGTACGGAAGGATGCAGCGCATCCGTATAATCGCCCGTATCCGGAGCCAACCAGCTTTCCGTCGAAATGAGATGCACCCGCTGGTCGCCGGCTTTCTGGCGAAGAAGCGCCGCTTCCTGTGTCTCTTTGTCCATATAGCCGTTCAAAGGACGGATGACGATCAGCTCCGTCTGCGGATAAATGCTGCGCAGCCGCTTTAGGAAACCGGTATAGGCGCTTTGGAACGTAGAACCGGCAACCCGGGCGCGTTCATCGTTCGTTCCCAGATTGATCACAACCGCATCGGGCTGCCGAGCCGCGTCAACCTTCCACGGCGGCGAGTCCGCATAATCGAGCGGCTGAAGCCGGAAATACTGCTCGCTCATTCCGGAAGGAGGCAGCCCGTTGCAGGAAACGCCGTCCGTGAGGCACATCCCCGTATAAGCAATCTGCGTATGGTCCGCGTTCAGGCGCTCGCCGGTGAGCCAGGCATAGGATTCGATCGAAACGTTCGGCGTCTTGTACCCGACGGTAATCGAATCGCCAATGAATTCGATCAGGCGTCCCCGTTCCGGAGGAGCGACCGTGTAGGCGTCTTTATCGAGCAGCAGCCCTTTGAAAACGGCCACATCCCGGATATTTCGGGTAACCAACGTCAGCGTATGCTCGCCTTTTCCCAATGGAGAAGGCGTTAGATTGACTGTGCCCGAAGCGTTTTTGTACAAATTGTAAGGACCTCCGTCAATCGATACGAACAGATCGGATCCGGCGGGAGGAGCTGCATAACCGAGTTTGAGTCTTACGCTTGTGCCCGTAAAAGCCGTCGTCAGCGACGTTCCGGACCAATATCCCCGGTACGTGTCCGTTCCCGAGGCCTCCCAGCGTCCCGTATAACGGATATTCGGATCATTCGGGCCGACAGACACCCGTCCGACATCCATAAGCCCGTGCGAAGGCGCAGCCAGCAGGACCGTCGCCGTTATCCAGAGCAGCACCAGCCAGAATCGTCCGGACCGCCTGAACCAACGGAATTGGGCTGTGGGTTCGCCATAGCCGGAATCGGACTTGCACATATTCAATCGTTTCTCTCCTTTTTTAACGGTATAAAGCACTTGGCTGGTTTATTTTGTAAGTTTAATCCCGCTTCCATTATACTTGTTTTTTGTTGGCGTTTCAGCTTTTTCATCTCTATGGATAATTTTCGGACAAAGAATTTTTAATACCAAAAAACCCCGACAACGCCTAAGGTTGTCGGGGTTTTCGAACTTTTTACAGGGTGGAAATATCGATCACGAATCTGTATTTGACGTCGGAAGCCATGACGCGCTCCCAGGCTTCGTCGATCCGGTCGGCGGAAATGACTTCGATCTCAGGCTTAATGCCGTGCTCGGCGCAGAAGTCCAGCATTTCCTGCGTTTCGCGAATACCGCCGATCGAGGAGCCCGCGAACGAACGGCGCTTCGGAATCAGCGAGAACACTTGAACCGGCAGCGGCTCCGAAGGAGCGCCGACATTCACCAGCGTACCGTCTACCGCAAGCAGCGACAGATAAGCGTTGATATCGATCTTGGCGCTTACCGTATTGATGATCAGATCGAACGAGTTCGCCAGCGTCTTGAACGTTTCTTCGTCGCTTGTCGCATAATAATGGCTGGCTCCAAGCTTCAAGCCGTCTTCTTTCTTTTTGAGGGATTGGGACAGAACCGTCACTTCGGCGCCCATGGCATGTGCCAATTTGACCGCCATATGTCCGAGACCGCCAAGACCCACGACGGCGATCTTTTTGCCGGGAGCCGCTCCCCAGTGGCGCAGAGGCGAGTACGTCGTGATACCGGCGCACAGCAGCGGAGCTGCCGCGTCAAGTTCCAGCGCGTCCGGAATCCGCACGACAAAGTCCTGCGTAACTACGATATGCGTCGCGTAGCCGCCCTGTGTGTATTGGCCGTAGCGATCGACCGATCCGTACGTACCGGTCATGCCTTCTTCGCAGTACTGCTCTTCGCCATCGTGGCAATGCGCACATTTGCCGCAGGAATCGACCATACAGCCAACGCCGACCCGATCGCCGACCGCGTATTTGGTGACTTCCGGTCCGACCTGCGATACGATTCCGGCAATTTCGTGTCCCGGTACAAACGGATATTGAACAGGTCCCCATTCGCCGCGTGCGCTGTGAATATCGGAATGACAGATCCCTGCATATTTGATTTCGATCAGTACATCTTGGGCTTTCAGATCCCGACGTTCAATTTCGGTGCTTGTGAACGGCTGGTCCGCTCCATGGACAGCTTTTGCATTCGCGGTTATCATAAAAAACCTCCTGTGATGTGGGTAATGGAATTGGTTCTGACTCCATGCTAAACCTTACAGTTAACTCTAAGTCAAGCGGCAATTTTCGCGAATAGCGTTTGCTTTGACATCTTTCCGACCCGATGATAAGATTTCAACCAGATCCCATGCTAGAGTTAACTCGAAGTCGAGCTTGTACAGACAGGAGAATCCCATGAAAACCTACTCGATCGGCCAGGCTGCAAAAGTCCTGAACCTGACTCCCTACGCCCTGCGCTATTATGACAAAGAAGGCCTGATGCCTTTCCTGGAACGCAACGCCAGCGGCACGCGCTTTTTCAAAGAATCCGATATCGCCTCTCTCAAAATTGTGGACTGCCTCAAATCGACCGGTATGCCGATCAAGGAAATCAAGACATTCATCGACTGGTGTTCCGAAGGCGACTCGACGCTGCAGCAGCGCCATAACATGTTCCAGGAACGCAAAGCGGTGGTGGAAGCCCATATGGCCGCTCTGGTCGAAACGATGAAAGTGATCGAACACAAATGTGCCTATTACGAGGAAGCGTTGGAGGCCGGCACGGAAGCCGTGCACAAAGATAATTGGGCCGCCCAACCGCGATAAAGCACAGTTTGGAACAAAAAAAGGACGCCCCGGTTATCCACCGGAGCGTCCTTTTGCCTATTGATTTATTGGCTTGGAGAAAGTCCGCTAAAGCCGATTTCTTACTCGACCGTTACGCTTTTCGCCAGGTTACGCGGCTTGTCGACATCCAGGCCGAGAGCCAGGGAAGCATAGTACGACAGCAGTTGAAGAGCGACCACGGACAGCGAAGCCGTCAGAAGCGGCAGTGTCTTCGGAATCGTGAATACGGAATCGACCGACTTCATCAGTTCCTTCGCATCTTCTTCGTAGCAGATCGTCAGAACGACGCCGCCGCGGGCTTTGACTTCCTTGATGTTGCTGACCGTTTTCTCGATCAGGGCCTGTTCGGTCGCCAGCGCGATAACCGGTACGCCTTCTTCGATCAGGGCAAGCGTACCGTGCTTCAGTTCGCCGGCTGCATAAGCTTCGGAATGGATGTACGAGATCTCTTTGAGCTTCAGCGAACCTTCTTGAGCAGCCGCATAGTCCAGACCGCGTCCGATGAAGAACAGGTGCTTCTGGGAAGAGAAGTTCTCCGCATGCTCTTTCGCTTCGCCTTCGCGGGCCAGAATCGACTCGACTTGTTCCGGCAGAGCCTGCATGGCCGCCAGCGTCTCGGCTACCTGAGCTTCCGTCTGTGTACCGCGTACCTGTGCGAAGTACAGACCCAGCAGGTAGAATGCGATCAGCTGGGACGTATACGCCTTGGTCGAAGCCACGGCGATTTCCGGTCCGGCCAGCGTGGCAATTACGTCATCCGCGTCGCGTGCGATCGAACTGCCGACTACATTCGTAATCGCCAGAACGTGTGCGCCGTTGGCATGCGCTTCGCGCAGAGCTGCCAGCGTATCCGCCGTTTCGCCCGATTGGCTGACCACGATAACCAGCGTTTCCGGAGTGATGATCGGCGAACGGTAACGGTATTCGGAAGCGACATCCGTTTCAACCGGAATGCGTACCAGACGCTCGAGTACCGTACGTCCTACGAGACCTGCATGGTAAGCCGTACCGCAGGCGATGATCTGCACGTTGCGGATGTTTTTGATCTGCTCGTCCGTCATATGGAAGTCCGGCAGCACGACTCTTTTGCCGGTTTCGTCTACGCGTCCGCGCATCGTATCCTGATAAGCTCTAGGCTGCTCATGAATTTCCTTGTGCATGAAATGCTCGTAGCCGCCTTTTTCCGCAGTTACCGCATCCCATTCGATGTACGTCATTTCCCGGGTAATCGTATTGCCTTCGATCGTCATCAGTTTGACGCTGTCGCGGGTCAGAAGTGCCATTTCGCCGTCGTTCAGGATGAAGACGTTGCGGGTATACTTCAAGATGGCCGGAATGTCCGAACCGATGAAGTTTTCGTTTTCGCCGATTCCAATGATCAGAGGGCTTGCATGGCGAACCGCTACGATGCGGTCCGGTTCATATTCGGTCAGCACGCCGAGCGCAAATGCGCCGCGCAGATGCTTGATCGTTTTTTGGACAGCTTCCACGATGTCGCCGTTGTACTCGCGCGCCACCAGGTGGGAAATGACTTCCGTATCCGTTTCGGAAACGAATTCGACGCCGCTTGCGATCAGCTCGTCCTTGAGCTCCAGATAGTTCTCGATAATGCCGTTGTGTACAACCGAGAATTTCTGCGTGACATCCGTATGCGGGTGGGAGTTCACATCCGAAGGCTTGCCGTGCGTTGCCCAACGGGTATGTCCGATACCGACCGAACCGACCAAAGGAGCCGTTTCCAGCTTGTTTTCCAGGTTAACCAGACGGCCCAACGCTTTTGTAACACGCAGACCTTCGTTTGTATATACGGCGATTCCCGCCGAGTCATACCCGCGGTATTCAAGCTTAGAGAGACCTTCGATCAGGACGTCCTGCGTATTTCTTGCTCCAATGTACCCTACGATTCCACACATAATATATATTTCCTCCGCTCATGATTTGGGTTGAAATCTTCGGGCTTGAGCGGTAGGCCAAAGCAAAAAAGCTTACGGTTCGAAAAGAAAACATCTTGGGGAGCCGTCCGTCCCATTTGGACGGACGGCTCTCTGGAAGGCAGACTACTCCCGCCGATCGTTTGATTTTTCAAAAAACGGACGCTTCGAAGCCTCGGCTTCTCGCTTTTATCCGCCATGTAAGCTTTCGCGTTTGGACCTGCCACACGAAAAGCCCGTTGATTAAGCACCCGCGAATTCGTTTGTGCGGCCAGTCGCCTGTCCGTTTTTCGAGATTCGCTTACGGTTTGATGCAGTACCGGGAGGTCCCCGCCGAATATTTCGAACACCTCCACCTCGTCAGCTTGAGCCGCTCATCCCCGTCGGACTTTCGTCCTTCGGCGTTCCGGTCCGGCGCCCAAGCTCTGGCGCTTGTTGAATCCCTACCTCACAATCCTCGCTTTCTGTACAGGAGTCGGACTTATGCAGTCCATCTTGCAATAATAAAAGGTGCCCGCCTGAACGCAAGCGGGCACCTCCACATTATATGACATACCGAGTCGGTTTACAACTCGGGCGTTTTCCGGTTTTTCGGCAGAGGGTTAAACGAGTTCGCTGCGCACCACATCGGCGATTTGGCCCACTACCCGGTCCAGCTGGTTCTCATCCGGTCCTTCCGCCATCACGCGGATCAGCGCTTCCGTCCCGGAAGGACGAACCAAGACGCGGCCTTCGCTGCCCAATTCGCGTTCCACAGCTTCAACGGCCGCCAGAATCGCTTCATTGCCTTCGTAATTGCGCTTGTCCTGTACACGCACATTGACGAGCAGCTGCGGATACTGGCGCATCATTGTTTTTACTTCGCTCAGCGGCTTGCCGGACGCCGCAAGCGTATCGACCAGCTGGATAGCGGTCAGCATGCCGTCGCCTGTCGTATTGTGATCCAGGAAGATCACATGTCCCGACTGTTCTCCGCCCAGGTTGTAACCGCCTTTGCGCATCTCTTCCATCACGTAACGGTCGCCTACGGCCGTTTTCAGCGTGTTAAGACCCAGCTTTTCCGTCGCTTTGTAGAAGCCGATATTGCTCATGACGGTTGTCACGATTGTACTGCCGTTCAGTTTGCCCGCACGGTTCATCGCATCGCCGCAGATACACAGAATAAAGTCGCCGTCCACAACGTCGCCTTTGTCGTCGATGGCAATCAGGCGATCGGCATCGCCGTCAAAAGCCAGACCGATCTGCGCTCCGTGTTTCAGCACTTCTTCGCGCAGCGTTTCCGGATGGGTGGAACCGACATGATCATTGATATTCAGACCGTTCGGTTCGGCGCCGATAGCAATAACTTCCGCTCCCAGTTCGCGGAACAGACGCGGTGCCAGTTCGTAAGCGGAACCGTGCGCGCAGTCCAAAACCACCTTAAGGCCCTTGAACGACTGCTGTACCGTCGTTTTCAGGTAATCCAGGTAGACGAACTTCGAAGCGTCGTCGTTGGTCACGGTTCCGAGTCCGGATCCTACCGGACGCGGCAGTTCGTCGGTCTCGGCATCCATCAGGGCTTCGATACGCAGTTCCGTTTCGTCCGACAGCTTGAAACCGTCTCCGCCGAAGAACTTGATGCCGTTATCTTCAACCGGGTTGTGCGAAGCCGAGATCATAACGCCCGCGTCCGCCTTCATCGTACGGGTGAGGTAAGCCACCGCCGGCGTCGAGACGACTCCAAGCCGGACCACGTTCGCACCGATCGACAGCAGACCCGCGATCAGGGCAGATTCCAGCATGAGGCCCGAAATCCGCGTGTCCATCCCGATCAGCACAGTCGGCTTTTCGACTTCCCCCGCCAACACGTAACCTCCACAACGGCCGATCTTATAAGCCAACTCGGCTGTCAGTTCCTTATTTGCTACTCCGCGTACGCCATCTGTTCCGAAATACTTTCCCATATCGATCTCGTTCTCCTTTTATTTCAAAAACGCCCTGACTGCCTCAGCCGTGTCTTCCGATTCCGCAAAGACAATCCGTTCAAGGTCCTTCTATGACGTATTCGAATATGATAATCATTCATGCCGCTTAAATTTCTTCTTTAGGGTGCGGTTGTTCCGCCGCCGGGTTCCGGATCGGTTTCCGGTACGGTTGTTCCTCCGCCCTGCGGATCTTCTTCCGTCGGCTCCGTTTGTTCGGGCACCGTCGGTTCGTCTCCTTCTGCCGGAGGCGTCTCTTCAACCTGCCCCGGCTGCTCGGGTTTGTTGGGATCTTCCCCGTTCGGCTCGGTCGTTCCTTCGGGTTCGGGCTGAGCCGGTTCGGGTTCGATAACCGGTTCATCGGTTCCTTGGGCAGGCGGCACAGGTTCGTTATCCGGCTCGGTCGTTACCGGCGTGTCCGGTTTTTTGGGTTCTTCGGCAGCTGCCGCAATCTCTACGGTGACAGAAGGAGCCGAAGCCTCGTCCATTCGAATATAGTCGGGAAGCTCCACTTTCAAGCGCACATTGTGCGCGCCGGCATTCAAACCGCTAAGATCGGCTGTCAAACCGATATCGGCGGCCGTGATCCCCGCAAGACGGCCAGGAGCCCCTTTTACCGTTACATTCATTTTCCCCGACGCCGGATCGGTGATTTTCGCATCGGTACCGGCGGTTTGTCCGGTTAAGGCAACCGGTACATCCTCAATCGTTTTTTCTTCGAACGGTACGACATTGACCGTGAATCCAACCGAAGAAGGTTCGATACGCTCTATGCCGTCGGGCGCAGCCAAAGCTTCTTTATAACGGGTAGCCCCTTCCGCTTTGACTTCGCTCAAGTCGAGAGTAACGGGAGGATAGCTATCTATCCTTTCCAGGGCTCCCTTGGGTCCGTACAGCGTCACCTGGTTGGCACCGGCCTCTACGCCCGCCAGCACCAACCCGTCCGGCAAATCTCCGCTGTAGCTCACATTAAGAGGCAGTGTTTTCGACGAGACGGACGAAACGTTGGAAGAGATCGGTATCTGGACTTTGATAGCCGCAGGCGCGATTACCGCATCGTCCAGCACCTCGCCGTTATTCGCATACGCGACCAGCTTAACCCGTCCCGAGATGCTTTCGTTCGCTCCATCCACACTCATCTCGCCCTGAATCTTTTGCACTTGTTTCATTTCGCTCTCGGGAAGGGTGACCTTTACGGCATTTCCTTCTTCAAATACGGGATCAAGCTCCGTAAACCCGTCTGCAGGCACACCTGTGGTCAGAATCACCGCATTAAATTCCTGGGTGACCTTCTCTTCGATCGTTACGGTTACCCGGGAAGGTTCGATCGACAGCAGTTCCACCCCCGCCGGAGGATCAAATTGAAGCGGCACGGTATACTGACCCGGTTCCGTTACGCGGCTCAAATCCATTTTGACCTGGTATTCGGTGCTTGGAAGCAGGGAAGTGATCTGTGATCGCTGGCCGGCCACTTCGACGCTGATCCGCTGGGGTACGACGGACTGCATCACATATTTTTCATCGTCGAGCCCGTAAGGTTCGATGGCCAGGTTCGCGATCGTCTGATTTCCCTGCGTATTGCGCGTAATGGTTGGGGTATCGGTATCCACATGAACCATCGCCCACAAAATCAAGGCTACGGCCAACGCGATGATCTTGGCGGCGGTATTGTTTCCCAGCCACTTATCCATTCGGCTCGTCCCCTTTCTTTCTCCAGAACAAGCCCTTCTTATCTCTTACGGACGGGTTCGGTTTCAGCAGCTCGTACAGTTTCGATACCAAGGCTTCCTCGCTGATATCGCGCACTACCTTCCCGTCGAGAGCAAGCGAGACCTGCCCCGTCTCTTCCGAGACGATGACGGAAACGGAATCCGCAACTTCGCTGATCCCGATCGCCGCACGGTGCCTTGTTCCGAGTTCTTTGCTGATAAAAGGATTTTCGGAAAGCGGCAAATAACAGGCCGCCGCCGAAAGCGTGCGTTCCTGAATAATGACCGCTCCATCGTGCAGAGGCGTATTGGGTGTGAAAATGTTGATCAGCAGTTCCGATGTCACCACGGACTTCATCGGAATCCCCGACTCCGTATACTCGTTCAGTCCGGTATTCCGTTCAAAAACAATCAGGGCGCCGATCTTCCGCCGGGACAAATAAGCGACGGATTTCATCAGCTCGCCGATCATCTGGCCCACTTCTTCTTCATCGACGCTGCTCCTGCCTACAAATTTGCCCCGTCCAAGCTGTTCGAGTCCGCGGCGCAGTTCAGGCTGGAAAATAATAAAGATCGCGACGACGCCAAAAGTAAACATCCGATCCATCAGCCACTTCAACGTATACAGATCGAGCCAACTGCTGATTGCCCAAATAATGACGAGCACCAGAATACCTTTCAGCAGCTGTACGGCCCGGGTTCCGCGCACCAGCAGAATCAATTGATACACAATATAAGTAACGATCAAGACGTCGACGACGTCCTTGACCGTATCTGTCCAACTCAGGTTGGTAAAGTAATCCATCATGGCCCAAGCCCCCGTTATCTCCGTCTCTCTCAGGCTGCTGGCATTTATGTATATCCGCCGGCCGTCCAAGCTTCGGAACCGACTGCCGGCCCGGATTATAATTCGGATTGATATCTATAGGTTATAACGTTCATGCTTTTGTTGCAAGCCGCCGACTGCCTGTTCGACAAAAAAGGCGCCGCCGCCCATAGGACGATGACGCCGCGTTTCTACTGCGATCAGAAAGGACATGTAGGCTTTGCAAGAGTTACAGGCCGACCAAACAGGCTCCCGGATCTCGCCTGATCGGATTATCGATAGGCGACTTCCGAAAAAATATTGCCCAGTTTGTACCAGACCCAGTCGAAAGCCTGATCGATATCTTTTACCTGGCCTGCGACATGAGCCGTAGAAGCCTGATAAGCGGATCCGTCGATCACCGTTACATTTCCTTCCACTTCGCCGTAGATCTTCAATTCGCCGCGTTCTACGGTGAGGTCTCCGGTCACAACCGTTCCTTCCGGAACAATTACGGTATTCCCTTCAACCTGAACGCGATTGAGATCGCTGCCTTTGACGACAAGCTGTGTATCCGCGTTCCAGAATCCGATCGATGTGCCCAGCATAATAAGGATAAACGCAGCCGCGGCGGTCAAAGCGGGGTGCCTGCGCACCCAATTCCATGCGGGACTGTGCTTTTTGGGCTGAGGAAGAAAGCTCATGATGCGATCGGTTACATCGTCGGATACGGTTGCGGTATCCATCTTGCGGTTTGCAGCAAACAGCATCATCTCCGTCTCTTCGAGACTTCGAAAGGCCGCTCGGCATTCCGGACAGGCATCTAGGTGACTTTTTAATTCGCGCGCCTGCTCCGTAGGCAGGTCTCCATCCAGATAATCGTGCATAAACGAGACGGCTTGTTTGCATTCCATATGGGCCATATCCTTTCGTGAAAACTCGGTAAAATCTCATGTTGACCTTATTATGCTCTACTTAATACGCCATGTGCAGGCGATAGTTTCAACAGTTAAGCACAAAATTACACTTTAATTCAAATTTATTTAGACACGTTCATGAATTCGTAATTTTTTATCATTGCGGCATAAAAAAACCGAAATCGCTCAGTACTGCGGCGATTCCAGTTTTTTTCGTAAAAATTCGCGTCCCCGGTGTACGCGCGTCTTGATTGTAGTCACCGGCATATCGAGAACTTCGCTGATTTCCTGTAGGGAAAGTTCCTGCAGATACCGCAGAATCATCACGGTTTTGTACTTTGGAGGCAGTCCGTCGATCGCTTCGTGAATCGTCGTTCTTGTCTCGGAGATCATATATTCGCTCTCCGGCGTTCGGTTATCGCCCGGAATGAGCGCGTAACCGTCCGCTCCATCCTGATCGCCTATTTCAGCGTCCAGCGAATATGTAGGTTTTCTTTTGCGAAGGCGGTCGATACTCAGGTTGGTTCCGATCCGGTAGATCCATGTCGAGAACTTTTGGCCGGGATCATAGCGATCGAGATTGCGGTAAACGCGCAAAAACGTTTCCTGAACCACATCTTCCGCTTCGTGACGGTTGCTTAACATTCGATAGGCGAGATGAAAAATTCGATCTTTATAGAGATCAACGATTTCGGCGAAAGCTCTCTGGTCCCCTTTGAGCGCAAGTTTCACCAATCTCGTTTCCAGATTGTCCACCGTGTCTCCCCCAGACTAAGCCCGCTGAATCGGGAACCTGAAGCGCCCTGCCGCTTCTTTTCCGGAGTCCCCTTAACAACTTTAAGGCAAGCATTCCTTCCGGCGTCTCCAAACGTATGCCCCGCATCGTCGGACCTGCCGAATAACTGCGCAAACAACGTAAAACCGCCGTTTTATGCGTATGTTCAAATCGTAATTCATGGAGCGTCAAAAAGCAACACTGCTGTTGTAACTTCTTCCAACCCTTTACATCCTCGGCGAAAAAATCCCTCGAGCCTTCCTCAATTTCCGCAAAACAAAAACGCGTCTTTTCCATGGAAAAGACGCGTTTAAGCAAAACTCTTAGCACTTGGAAAACAAAAGATCAGCCGGTGTTGCGAAGTCCTGCGGCAATGCCGTTGATGGTCAGCAGAACTTCGCGAAGCAGCTCCTGGTCATCCGGATCTTCCGAATCCCGCAGATCGCGCAGTTCTTTCAGCAGTTGAACCTGCAGATAGCTCAGCGGATCGACATAAGGATTGCGCAGCCGGATCGATTCCTGGATCACCGGAACATTATCCAGAATCTCCTGCTGCCCGGTAATATCGAGAATCAGCTGTTTGGTCAGTCGGAATTCTTCTTCGATCAAACCAAAGATCCGATTGCGGCTTTCTTCGTCTCCGTACATCGACGCATATTCCTTGGCAATGACAAGGTCAGCTTTGGCAATCGCCATCTGCAGCGAGTTGATCAGAGAAGTGAAGAACGGGAAACTTTCGTACATCTGCTTCAACGTCTCCAGATTCTCCGGCTTTCCTTGATAGAAGCTCTGGATCCCCGTGCCGGCTGCATACCAGGCGGGTACAAGGTAGCGACCCTGCGTCCAGGCAAATACCCAGGGAATCGCACGAAGATCTTCGAAACGGTCGCTGTTTTTGCGCTTGGAAGGACGGGAACCGATATTCAATTCTCCGATTTCCGACAGCGGCGTCGCTTCCTTGAAGAAAGACAGGAAATCCGGATCCCGGAAGATCAGATCCTGATACTTATTCAGCGAAGCCTCGGAAATACTTCTCGCAATATCTTCCCACTGGCGTTCTTCTTCCATATAAGAAGTATCCGTAGCGGCTACGACAGAAGTCAGCAGCGCCGAAGTCGCTTGTTCGAGGCTTCGATAGGCAATACCTTTGAGCGAGTAGCGGGAAGACAGCACTTCGCCTTGTTCGGTAATCTTGATTCCCGCTCCGACCGTATGAGGCGGTTGGGCAAGGATGCTGCGGTTAAGCGGCATTCCTCCGCGCCCAAGTGCTCCTCCGCGTCCGTGGAAGAATTTCAGTTTGACTCCGTACTCGTTGGCCATGGCCGTGATCTCGTTCAACGCGACACGCAGTTCCCAGTTGGCAGCAACGGTTCCTCCGTCTTTGCTGCTGTCGGAATAGCCAAGCATGATTTCCTGCTGATTGTTCATCGCGTCCACCGCTTCGCGGTATACCGGAATTTCGAACAATCTTTTCATGATGCCGCTCGCGGCCTGGAGATCTCCGATCGTTTCGAACAGCGGTACCGCCTGCAGGGTACAAACGACTTGACCGTCGGCATGTTTGCGGAACAGCCCGACTTCTTTGGCGAATACCATAACTTCGAGAATATCGCTGGATGCTTCCGCCATACTGATCAGATAGCTGCCGATACAGTTTGGACCGAATTCGTTTTGGGCTTCAAAAACGGTTCGGTAAACCTGCAGACACTCTTCCGTTCCATCGCTGTAAGTCTGGTAGGGCGTAGTCAGAGGTCTTGGATCTTCAAGAAGTCCGACCAGCAGGTCGATCTTCTCATCTTCCGAAAGCTCGCCGTAGTTCGAAACAATGTTCATGCTGCTTAGAATCTCGCTCATGGCTTTCTCATGTTCCTGGCTGTGCTGACGGATATCCAGGGTTGCCGTATGGAAACCGAACAATTCGACCTGCCGAACGAGCTTTTTGATTGCGCTATCAGCCACATAATCGGCATGGTGATAACGCAGGCTTCGATCGATCATCTTGAGATCTTCGATCAGCTCGGAAGGATGCGCATAGCGTTCCGGCTTGCCTTTTTTGTCTTCATCCAAGATATTGTCCAGCTTGCGAATCATATAGGTAAGCTTGACACGGTAAGGTTCGTTGTCGTTGTGCCAGTTCGATTTCGCGTCCACCGTAACCGACTCGCGGTCGCGTTCGATCGACTCCAGGAGCTCGTCCGTCACATGGACGATACTGCTGCTGAAGCTGAGCATATGGATAAGTTCGACCAAAATGGCATGGTATTCGCGGATTGCCAGCTTGCGCTGCATTTGAAGGGTCTGCCAGGTTACGTTCGCGGTAACCGAAGGATTGCCATCCCGGTCGCCGCCGATCCAGGAACCGAAACGCAGATAGTTCGGAACATGCCAGTCCTGGCCCGGATAATACTTCTCAAGGCAGCGTTCCAGTTCTCCGTACACATCGGGGAGTACATGGAACAGCGTCTCGTGGAAGTAATACATTCCGTTTCTTACTTCGTCGAGTACGGTCGGCTTGCGGTCCCGCAGCTCGTCGGTCTGCCACAGCGTAATGACTTCATTCAGAAGTTTCTCGCGCAGCTGTTCGCGTTCGCGGAAAGTCAGAGACGGATCGTCAAGCTGCATCACGTCGGCGGCGATACGTTTATGAATATCCAAAATGACTCGGCGTACCGCTTCGGTCGGGTGCGCGGTCATAACAAGTTCAAGCGATAAAGTTTCCAAAAAAGCTTTTACGTCTTCCGGGGAGAAGTTTTGTTCTTTCAACTGCTGAACAGAGGTTTCGATCGAGCCCGGCTGCGCGGCTTCACCGGCAGAACGCTCATAATCTCTTTTTCTGCGAATCCGGTGATTCTGTTCCGCAATATTGACGAGTTGAAAATAAATGGCGAAAGCTCGAATCACCTGATGCCGGATATCCGGATCAAGCGAATAAATTTCCCGTTTAAACTCTTCGTGCAGGTCCGGCAGGTAGATGGCACGAAGAGACTTGCTCAGTTCGCGAATCTTTTCCACCTTGTCCAGGAGCTCCTGTCCGCTGTGATGAACAAGCACTTCACCAAGAATATTTCCCAGGAACCGCACATCGCGTCTGAGCAGGTTGTTGGAACTGCCTTTGCCCGCGGTTACCGTCAGTTCAGTCATTTTACTCCTCCTATCTGTCTGCATCGCATGCTTGCTGCTGATATGACATCTTCATCACATCATACAACAATTCATTTGATAAATCTTCACTTTATAGCGAAAAAGCGACTCGGTATTTCGGGAGACAACCAGCTGATCAAGGAACTTATTTATGAATGAAAGCGGAAGGGATTTATGTATGATATAAAGAATTCCCGCTTTAAAACTGCGCAGAGACAAAGCGAATATATACAACAAAATGGCGTCCACATAGAACGCCGGGAATATAACAAAAAAGACCGCTTCCGGTCTCTATTTTTAGAAAATGGAGCGGGTGATGGGAATCGAACCCACGCTACCAGCTTGGAAGGCTGGAGTTCTACCATTGAACTACACCCGCAAAAGCAATCGGGATGACACGATTTGAACATGCGACCCCCTGGTCCCAAACCAGGTGCTCTACCAAGCTGAGCTACATCCCGTTATTGATTTGTAAAAATGGCGCGCCCTGAGAGATTCGAACTCCCGGCCTTTTGATTCGTAGTCAAACGCTCTATCCAGCTGAGCTAAGGGCGCAAAATATGGAGCGGACGACGGGAATCGAACCCGCGACCCTCGCCTTGGCAAGGCGATGCTCTACCGCTGAGCCACGTCCGCAAAACTTACTTCATAATGCGCGTGGAGGGACTTGAACCCCCACGTCGTAAGACGCTAGATCCTAAGTCTAGTGCGTCTGCCAATTCCGCCACACGCGCAAATTACGAATAGTGTAAATGGTGAGCCATGAAGGACTCGAACCTTCGACACCCTGATTAAAAGTCAGGTGCTCTACCAACTGAGCTAATGGC
>NZ_JABJVN010000011.1 GCF_013618475.1 Saccharibacillus deserti | reverse complement strand
CGTGCGAACCTCGGTGCGGTTCAGAATCGTCTGGAGTACACGTCGAACAACCTGGGCACAACCGTAGAAAACCTGACCGCTTCCGAATCGCGGATCCGCGATACGGATATGGCGAAGGAAATGGTGGCTCTGTCGAAGAACAACATTCTCCTGCAGGCTTCGCAGTCGATGCTGGCTCAGGCCAACCAGTCGCCGCAGGGCGTTCTGTCGCTGCTCCGTTAAGAATTGCGGGATTTCAAATCGTAAGCCTCTGCGGATGCAGGGGCTTTTTTTGTGCTATTGACACAAAAGAGCAGCTATTTTGGAAAAACTATTCACAACACTGAAGAAGAGGTCGATATATAAGACAAGGCAGGGGACGAAGCAGTGCATGCAGCTGAATATGCCCGGCTAACTTAACCACACGGATGTGGGAATAACCAATTCAGGGAGGAAACAAATCATGATTATCAACCACAATATTCAGGCAGTAAACACACACCGCAACATGGGACTGAACAGCGCGGCAGCGAGCAAGAACATGGAAAAACTGTCTTCGGGTCTTCGCATCAACCGTGCAGCCGATGACGCAGCCGGCCTGTCGATCTCCGAGAAAATGCGCGGCCAGATCCGCGGTCTGGAACAAGCACAGCGCAACGTGCAGGACGGCATCTCGTTCGCACAAACGGCGGAAGGCGCGATGAACGAAGTCAGCTCGATGCTGGGCCGCATGAAAGAACTGAACGTACAGAAAGAAAACGGTACGTACGGTGCAGGCGACAAGTCGAACATCAACTCCGAGTTGAACGCTCTGGGTTCGCAGATCGACAGCATCATGACCAAAACAACGTTCAACGGCATCAACATCAACAAAGGATCGGGTACTTCCAACGTCGTTTCGATTCAAGCGGACGATTCTAGTTTCAAAATTTCAATCAACAAAGTGGACAGAGCTGGATTCAGCAGCTTGAAAGCCGCTACAACGCTTACTCAAGTTAGCACAGCGATTGAAAAAGTGGCTACACAGCGTGCGAACCTGGGCGCAGTGCAGAACCGTCTGGAATACACGTCGAACAACCTGGGCACAACGGTAGAAAACCTGACGGCATCCGAGTCGCGTATTCGCGATACGGATATGGCGAAGGAAATGGTGGCTTTGTCGAAGAACAACATTCTCCTGCAGGCTTCGCAATCCATGCTGGCGCAAGCCAACCAGTCGCCGCAGGGCGTTCTGTCGCTGCTCCGTTAAGAATTGCGGGATTTCAAATCGTAAGCCTCTGCGGATGCAGGGGCTTTTTTTGTGCTATTGACACAAAAGAGCAGCTATTTTGGAAAAACTATTCACAACACTGAAGAAGAGGTCGATATATAAGACAAGGCAGGGGACGAAGCAGTGCATGCGGCTGAATATGCCCGGCTAACTTAACCACACGGATGTGGGAATAACCAATTCAGGGAGGAAACAAATCATGATTATCAACCACAACATTCAAGCTGTAAACACGCACCGCAACATGGGACTGAACAGCGCCGCAGCGAGCAAGAACATGGAAAAACTGTCTTCGGGTCTTCGCATCAACCGTGCAGCCGATGACGCAGCCGGCCTGTCGATCTCCGAGAAAATGCGCGGCCAGATCCGCGGTTTGGAACAAGCACAGCGCAACGTGCAGGACGGTATCTCGTTCGCACAAACGGCGGAAGGTGCGATGAACGAAGTCAGCTCGATGCTCGGCCGTATGAAAGAGCTGAACGTACAGAAACAAAACGGTACGTACGGTTCGGGCGACAAAGCGAACATCGACTCCGAGTTGAATGCTTTGGGCGATCAAATCGACAGCATCATGACGAACACCAAGTTCAACGGTATCAAAATTACTTCGAACGTTAGTGTGCAGGCCGATGATTCCAGCTTCAAGATTCAAATCAACGGCGTCAGCACAACTGACTTTAGTGCATTGGGCAGCGGCACGACCCTTACTCAAGTCAGCAAAGCTATCGAAACGGTAGCTAAAGAACGTGCAAACCTCGGTGCGGTTCAAAACCGTTTGGAATATACGTCGAACAACCTGGGCACAACGGTAGAAAACCTGACCGCTTCCGAGTCGCGGATCCGCGATACGGACATGGCGAAGGAAATGGTGGCTCTGTCGAAGAACAACATTCTCCTGCAGGCATCGCAATCGATGCTCGCACAGGCCAACCAGTCGCCGCAGGGCGTCCTGTCGCTGCTCCGTTAATTCGGACTTCATTCGCATCAAAAGCTTCGCTTCGGCGAAGCTTTTTTTATGAAATCAAGAGAATTATCGTTTTGGATCTTCATGTTTATTGTCAGAAAGTCGATATAAGAATTAGAGCTGGCAAGGGGAAGCGTAGTTTTCCGAAAATTCCCGGCTGAGCCAACCACATGGATGTGGGAATAACCAATTCAGGGAGGAAACAAATCATGATTATCAACCACAATATTCAGGCAGTAAACACACACCGCAACATGGGACTGAACAGTGCCGCAGCGAGCAAGAACATGGAAAAACTGTCTTCGGGTCTTCGCATCAACCGTGCAGCCGATGACGCAGCCGGCCTGTCGATCTCCGAGAAAATGCGCGGCCAGATCCGCGGTTTGGAACAAGCACAGCGTAACGTGCAGGACGGTATCTCGTTCGCACAAACGGCGGAAGGCGCGATGAACGAAGTCAGCTCGATGCTCGGCCGTATGAAAGAGCTGAACGTACAGAAACAAAACGGTACGTACGGCGGAGGCGACAAGTCGAACATCAACTCCGAGTTGAACGCTTTGGGTTCGCAGATCGACAGCATTATGTCGAAAACAACCTTCAACGGCATCAACATCAACAAAACGACCGGTAGTTCCAACATCAGCATCCAAGCTGACGATTCGAGCTTCAAAATCACGATCAACAAAGTTGATACAACAGGTTTCAGCGGTTTGAAATCCACTACAACGCTTACTCAAGTCAGCACAGCGATTGAAAAAGTGGCTACGCAGCGTGCGAACCTCGGTGCAGTCCAAAACCGTATGGAATACACGTCGAACAACCTGGGCACAACGGTAGAGAACCTGACGGCTTCCGAGTCGCGGATCCGCGATACGGACATGGCGAAGGAAATGGTGGCTCTGTCGAAGAACAACATTCTCCTGCAAGCATCGCAATCGATGCTGGCACAGGCCAACCAGTCGCCGCAGGGCGTTCTGTCGCTGCTGCGTTAATCTTCACAAGATTTCATTTGACAAAAAGCTTCGCTTTGGCGGAGCTTTTTTTACTTTATACGAAATTTTATAAACATTCCCGCTGCGATGCCGATATATAAGATAACAATCATGAATAGACCGAACGGACAGCCCTTATAAGCAACAAAAAGAGCGGAGGAATACTTATGGATTCAAACATAACATCCAATTTTAGCGGTGGGCTTCCAGTTCAACAAACCTCCTTTCCAAAAAGGGAACAAGCGACCGAAACAGCGGCCGGTACGGTGGTCCCTGCAGTGCCGTTAACGACCATTCCCAAGCTTCATCAGACTCAAGAGCAATCGCTGCAAGAATTGGAGAAAGCCATTCAGGCCATCCAAGGACCGCAAAAATCCCTTGAAATTTCGATTCATGAGAAGACGCACGCAATTATGATCAAAGTACTGAACAAGGAAACCGGGGATTTAATTAGAGAAGTTCCTTCGGAAAAAATATTGGATGTCGTGGCAAAAATGATGGAATTCTCGGGAATTCTGGTCGATAAAAGAGTTTGAGTCGATAAAGGCAAAGACATTTAACAGGAGGTTATTCAATGGTTACAAGAATCACAGGCATGGCTTCTGGGATGGATATCGACTCGATGGTCAAGAAATTGATGACAGCCGAAAGCGCTCCGCTCAACAAAATGAATCAACAGAAGCAGTTAATGGAGTGGAAACGGGAAAGCTACCGCGAAATCAGTACAAAAATGGTTACTTTTCAAGAAAAATTGTCGGAGCTTGTCAATTCCTCAACACTGACTTCCAAGCAGGCAACGGTGACCGGGAATACTTCGGCAGTGACAGCTACGGCTTCTTCGTCGGCAAGCGGGACTTTCGATGTAAAAGTCACCCAACTGGCAAGTGCTTCAAGCGGGGTTTCCGGAGCTGCTTGGACTCCGACAGCCTCAACGACCAAATTGAGCGATCTCAGTACGCCTGTAACGGGAACCGTCCGCGTGGGAAATGCAGATATTGCGTTGGATGCGAATGAAACCATAGAGTCTTTTGTGAACAAGGTGAATGGAAATAAAGATGCCGGAGTCACTGCCATTTATGATGCTACTAAAGGCATATCGTTCACTTCAAAAACTACCGGTTCCGTTAAAGCGGACGGCGTTACTTCAAACAATTTGACTATTGCCGCTCCGGCATCGACCACATTCGGGATTAGCCAGAATCTCAATGATGCTTTTAAGATAAGTTTTAAACCGGCTATAGATGCGAAAGCGGTAATAAATGGGCTCGAAGTAACGAAGCCGACCAATAGTTTTGATATCAATGGAGTCAAACTAACATTGAACTCGTTGACTCCGGCAGGAGAAACGACCCGAATCAATATTGCCGACGATACCGACAAGATCGTAGCATCGGTTAAAAGTTTCGTAGACGCCTATAACGATGTTCTTTCCAGCGTTAACGGGAAAATCGGAGAAGAGCGCTACAAAAAATATAAGCCGCTTTCCACCGAAGAGCGAGCGGCAATGAGTGATGACGAAGCAAAACTTTGGAACGAAAAAGCCAAAAGCGGCATGCTTAAAAACGACAGCATTCTGCAGGACGCGGTTGCCAGCATGCGTACCGCTATGGTTCAAGGCGTTAAGTTGGCAGACAATACCACACTTTCCATGGTATCGCTGGGTATTACAACCGGTAATTATCAGACCAAAGGCAAGTTGGAGCTGGATACGGATAAGTTAAAAGCGACCCTGCAAAGCAACCCTAATGCCGTCGCGGATTTCTTTAACAAGGATTACTCAAAAGCTTTTTCCAACAACACCTTTACCGAAACGGACGGCATGCTGGCAAAGATGCGTAAGATTTCAACGGGTTCGCTGCAAAGAATGTATGATACGGCCGGTACATCCAGAGCGAGCAAAGACTTGTCGGCTTCATTCATGAATACGAGCGTCATGGGCGAACAGCTTACGTCACTGGATCGCCGAATCAGCGACATGACAACAAAGCTGAACCGGATCGAAACGAATTATTTTAAAAAATTCACTGCAATGGAAACCGCAATTAACCGATATAATAGTCAGTCGTCCAGTCTGGCAGGTTTGTAATCTAAAGGAGGCTGTCCATTTTGATCTATTCACCCCATCAAAAGTATCAGCAAGCGCAAGCGCAAACGGCATCCAAACCGAAGCTTCTGATCATGTTGTACGACGGAGCCATTCGATTCGTAAGAGCCGGTATAGAGGGCATTGAGGAACGCAACTACGAGAAAGCCAATAATAATTTGTGCAAAGCTCAAGCCATCATTCATGAATTGATTTCCTCATTGAACTTCGACTATCCGATTTCCAAAGATCTTTTGTCGATGTACGAATATATGCTGCATTGCCTGATCGATTCCAATGTACGCAAGGATGTCGAAAAGGCCCAAGAGGTGTTGGAGTATGTCTTGGATCTGCGCGAAACTTGGGTAGAAGCAAGCAAATTGTCGGGTGCGGGCGCAGCCGGAGCGGTCTGATGATTGAACAACACGCAGAGCCGGTTAGGGAAGATTCCGTAACGAGTTTGTTGGATCAGCTGCAATTCCTGTCGGAAGAAACCGTTGAAAAACTGGATGAGATGGATGAAGAAGAATTTGAGCAGTTCTCAAATTTTCGGCAGCAGTTAACTGAACGTCTGATCGCACTTCGTTCCGACGTTACCGATCAGGATCGTAGCCGGATCGAATATATCTTGAACTTTGATCATAAGATTCTCCTGCGAATGCAGGCCTTGAAAGATGAGGCGGGCCATTGGATGGAGCAGCAGGGCAAGATCAAAGTTCAAAAAGGGGCTTACCAGCAAGCTTATACGGCAAACAGCATGTTTTTCGACCATCGAAAATAAAGCTTCCCTCCTGGGTCCATAGCGGACCAAGGGGGGATTTTTTTTGTAAAGCTTCACTCAAATCGTATGGAATCCGATATATTAGGTATAGAAAAGACTACTTCGGAATGGTGGTATAACCTTGAACAACTTCGAACGGAATCTCGCTGTTCTCAAAAATAAATTCCCGCATGTCTGGAACGAACTGAAAGACATATCGGAGGCGGCGTCGGATAACTCTAACGCTTACGTAGAACCTATTGAACAAGATATTCCCTGGTTGGAAGCGGTCAAACAATCGGTCGAAGACACGGAGTGCATTTTCGTATACGGATTCGGTCAGGGACTTGGCCTCATGGATCTAATCGAACAGTATACGAGTCGACTCTTTATGGTATACGAACCGGATATCGACCAATTTTACCGTGCAATTCTGGCGTACGATCTGACCCCTTTATTCGATCATCCCAACTTTTATTACTTGGCGGTTGGCAAAGAACAGTTGAATTCCCTTTTCTACATGGCTTCGCTTCATATGCACAATGAACTTGCATTTGTCGCCCTTCGACATTATCTGGAATCGGAGATGGATGTCCTGCGGGAAGTACGGGAAAAGTTCCAAAAATATAATCATACTTATGAATCCAATCAGAATACACATGCGCTTTTTCAACAAGACTGGGTTCGCAACAGCATGTATCAGATGGCAGATATGCTGCGTTCTCCTTCGATCGAGAGCTTGCAAGGGATTTATGAGGGACTGACCGCGGTTGTCGTTGCTTCAGGCCCTTCCCTTCAACAGGATATCGACTGGATTGAGCGTATGAAGCCCCATGCTTTCATCGTGGCCGCGGGTTCCAGTATTCAGGCGCTGGTCAAGCACGGAATCAAACCGCATTTGGCTGTCACGCTGGACGGCGGCGTTATCAACAATAAAGTGTTTGAAGCGCCGGAGACGCTTGAAGCTCCGCTTCTGTACGCTTCTACTTCCTATTACGGTATTACAGATCGTAAGCCGGAGGGCAAGATTCATGCGGTGATGAGCAATGATACGATCACCCAATATTACATGGGATTAAATCATAGCGATGTGGCCATGACTCCGACGCCTACCGTTGTAGGAACCGCCATTCAAGCCGCTGTATGGATGGGAGCTACGCGTATTGTGTTAATGGGCCAGGATCTTTCCTTTCCGGGCAATAAGTTCTATGCGGAAGGCGTCAATCACGTAGGCGAAATCCATAACCGGAACCTGGTGGACAATGCGGAAGTTGAGATTCCGAACGTCAACGGTGGCATGAACAAAACAAACGTAAACTTCATGTTCATGAAAGATGCGCTTGAAAAAATGTTCGGCTCGCTGCCGGATATCGAATTTATCAATACGACGCGAAACGGCGCTTCTCTGGCAGGAACGACATGGGAGCCGATTGAGAACGTATGGGAAAGGGTAGCCGGTCAAACATTCAACGCCGATCTGCTCCCGCAGTCGGCTTCGGAAGTCGCATCGAATGGAACTTTGGAACGAATCGAATTCACAAAAAACAAGTTGAAATCTACATTGAACGATTTTGTGCAAGTGGAAAATGAAGTCAAAGCGCTCTTGAAAGTGATCAATCCCCTTCGCGAAATCAGCCGTACCAAGCCGGCGAAATGCCAAAATACCATTGTGGAGATCGAAGAGCGCTGGACCCGCATCGTAAACCGTGAATGGTTTACGCAGATCTACGAGAGTGTACTCCCTCGGGAAATGGCGGCGTTCGATCAGAAGCAGCCATTAATCGTTTTGGAACAAAACTTAATGAAAAAAGCGGACTTATTATACGACGTTCTGGGAGCTTTATTGAAAGAAATTAAAAACAAGTTTCCTTTCCTGGACGAAATTTTTAAAGAATCCATTGCAAGAATCGAACGTTCAGAAGCAAAGGAGGAACAGTTTTGAATTCCATCTACAAGGATAAAAAGATTTTGGTCATAGGCGGAACGGGCACGATTGGATGTCATTTGGTCAAACGGCTGCTTAAAGATGCCCCGCAGGTTATCCGTATTTTCAGTCGTGATGAACACAAGCAGTACGAGATGGCGATCGAGTTCGCGCAGCATGCGGAGCGACTCCGCTTTTTGATCGGGGATGTCAGAGATCAGCAAAGGCTCGGCCGCGCCATGGAGGATATCGATTATGTGTTCCATCTGGCAGCCATGAAGCATGTGCCTTCCTGCGAATACAATCCGTTTGAAGCCGTCCAAACCAATGTAATCGGTACCCAGAATGTCATTCAGGCAGCTATAACGAATAACGTGAAGAAAGTGCTATTTACGAGCACAGACAAAGCGATATCACCTACCAATACCTACGGCGCAACCAAGTTGACTGCAGAACGATTGATTTCGGCTGCCGAATATCAAAAAGGATCGAAAGCTACGATATTTTCTTCGGTTAGGTTTGGCAATGTCATGGGATCCAGAGGATCTGTAATTCCGCTTTTCAAAAAGCAGATTTTAGAGAATGGACAGATTACGGTTACCGATCCCGATATGCTTCGGTATATGATGACACCTTTACAAGCGATTGAATTAATTTTGAAAGCCAATGAAATTGCTGACGGCGGTGAAGTGTTTGTGCTGAAAATGCCTGTAATCCGTGTCGGGGATTTAGCAGAGGTATTGATCGAACTCGTTACACGAAAACATGGACTGCAAAAAAAAATCGATATTCGTTCAATCGGATTAAGACCAGGTGAAAAAAGATACGAAGAACTGATGACGTCGGACGAGCATCTTCTTGCGAAAGAAGCGGATGATATGTTTATTATTCCCGCGATGTTTAAGAAAAAGGATCAGTACGAACAGAAACAACTTGTCGGTCCTCTTGAAATGAAGCCGATTAACAAAGAGTTGATCAAAGAATGGATCGAAACAGAACGATTGGCATAAGTACGGAAGGACTGGACAACGATGAGAGTTACGGCGATTATTCAAGCGAGAATGGGATCCACAAGACTTCCCGGAAAAGTAATGAAAAAGTTGGGCGACCGTACGGTATTGGGACACGTTATTAACCGCTGTCAAGCGATTCCTTCGGTTACACAGGTAATTGTCGCCACCACAACGTCAGCAGAAGATAGCGTCATTTGTGAAGAAGCTGAAATGTATGGAGTTCCTTATTATAAGGGAAGCGAAGAGAATGTGTTGAGTCGATATTATGAAGCGGCAAAAACATTTCAAGCAGAAGTTGTTGTTCGAATCACGTCCGATTGCCCGCTTTTAGATCCACAAATCTCACATACAGTAATTGAAGAATTTTTGAAATCCGGATGCGACTATGCCAGTAGCGGTTTAAGCGAAACGTTTCCGAGAGGAATGGACACCGAGGTTTTCTCTTTTGAGGCATTGGAAGAATCCTATCAACATGCTTCGGAATCTTTTGAAAAAGAGCATGTGACTCCTTACATTTATCTTCATCCGGATCGGTTCAAACTAAAATCTTTTTCGAACGGAAAGGATTTGTCCGGGTACCGCTTGACTTTAGATACCGAAGAAGATTGGAATTTAATTTCAAAGATTTACAACGAGTTATATCAAGGCGAAATTTTCGGGTTGCCTGCTGTTTTGAAATTATTTGCACAATATCCGAAGCTTCCTTTGATGAACAAGGATATTAAGCAGAAAAAGCTAGGTGAATAAAATGATGAAAATTGCGATTAGGGCAGATTCCGGTGTCGTTATGGGAACAGGCCATGTAATGCGCTGTTTGACATTGGCGGAAATGCTACGGACTTTTGGAGCAGAGGTACATTTTATCCATCGGCGTTTGGATGGGGATTTAACGAATATCATAAAAGCGCACGGATTCGACGTCCATAAGCTTGCGGAGTATGCAGAATATTCTTCCGGCTCAATCAAAGAGGTATTAAAAAGAATGAACGAAAACTTTGTAGAAGACGCCGAAGAAACCATCCGCATTTTGGATCGATACGGTCCTTTCGATTGGGCAATCGTCGATCATTACGCATTCGATATAAAATGGGAAAAAAACATTTCTGCCTACGCAAAACGTATTTTTGTCATCGATGATATGGCAAATCGACCTCATGGATGTGACGTTCTGCTGGATCAAAATTTTCATTTCGATATGAATTCTCGATATGACGGCCTTCTTCCCGAAGGTTGTATCAAGTTGTTAGGACCCAAATATATGTTATTTCGGCCTGAGTTCAGAAATATAGATATACGCAAGACCCGAAATGGAACCATTTGCAATCTTCTCGTCTTCTTTGGAGGAAGCGACTCAACGAACGAAACGACAAAAACGTTAAAAGCTTTAGAACAGATAAAACGTACCGATTTGAATATCGACGTGGTAGTTGGGGGGAGTAACCCGCATTATCTCGAAGTCGAACAGATGTGTGAGCGTGTCCAAGGCGCTGTATTCCATCGCCAAATCGATTACATGGCAGAATTAATGAATAAAGCGGACCTTGCTATTGGTGCAGGAGGTTCTACGACTTGGGAGCGCTGTTTACTTGGCTTACCGGCCATAATTATCGTGTTGGCAGAAAATCAGAAAAAAGGAATCGAAGAGTTGGAGAAACATGGAGCATTCATTAATTTAGGATGGTACAGCTCGGTAAATGAAGAAACGATCGGAGCATATTTGCGTGATTTATTCGATCATCCGCTTCGAATAGTCGAAATGAGCAACCAAGCTTTTAAATTGGTTAGTCGAAATTCTTTATGCGATGAGGAGAGTTGGAAAGAAATTTTTGACGGTTATATTTAAACTCCGACGGGTATGTCTTTTTGGCGCTTAGATGATGATGTCCAACAAATTGCCTTTACTGAAAATGATACTTCGTTTGCTTATGCGCAATTAAGACACGATATACACGAGATGAATGAAAATTGGAGAAATCGTTCGAAATCTCTTGTTTTTTGTTGCGGAAAAATACGTATTCGGCTATCTGCATTTATCTCCCGGCGCTACAGAGCAAGTATGTCGTTTGTATGCTGCCGTCTGAATTCGAACCAGAATTGCTTTCAAATCTCATCGAAAAATACGAACCGGAATGGATTGCGTTTGCCGATTCGTATACGTGGGCTGCTGGTTTGCGACAAGCAAAAGCGGTTCAGATCAATGACTACCGACTGCTGCATCTTGAGAGAAAAGCAGAAAAAATCCAATATCTGCAGAGCTTGCTGTACTTCGTTCGGCATTCGGAATGACCGGAAGTTCTAGAATGGTTAGATTGTCTTATGAAATTATATAATTATCGCATATTCATAAAGGGGTTCAGCCATGCTAAGCTTTGTTGCTATGAATAAGGATCATTTGGAAAAAGTTTTGCAATGGCGCACGTCGCCTGAAGTTACGAAGTATATGTTTACGGATATTCCGTACGATTTAGATAACCAGTATAAGTGGTTTGACAAAGTCAAAGAATCCGAAAAAGAAATATATTGGATGATTTGTTATAAAAACACCGAAATAGGCGTCGTTTCTTTGAATGATATTGATTTGAAAAACAGAAAAACGAGCGCCGGTTACTATATCGGAGAAAAGAATTTCAGGCGATTGGGGGGGATGGTTCTTCCTTATCTGTATAACTTCATTTTTTACGAGCTGGGTTTGAACAAAGCTACAGCTGAGATTATGTCAGAAAACAGCAATGTCATTAAACTTCATCAGATGTACGGATTTAGAGAAGTGGGGGTCTTCTATCAGCATATTTACAAGAATGACCGATATTATGATGTGAATGTACTTGAGCTTTTGCGCGAGGACTGGGAAGTTTCAGGTCAGAGGTATAAAAATTTATTACTGAGTTTTTAAATTCGAGGAGTTTACCGGGGGGGTTTTTTCGTGTCTAAATTTTTCGCAAACCATTCTAAGCCGTTTATCATTGCAGAAATGTCGGGGAATCATAATCACTCGTTGGAACGGGCCATGGAAATTGTGGATGCAGCTGCAGCGTGCGGCGTACAGGCGTTGAAGCTGCAAACGTACACCGCCGATACCATGACGCTTGATCTAAAAGAAGGAGATTTCTTTATTAGCGATCCCGACAACCTTTGGACGGGGCAATCTTTATACGAATTGTATCAGCAGGCCTATACGCCGTGGGAATGGCATAAGCCCATTTTTGACCGTTGTAAAGAGCTCGGCATCATTGGATTTAGTACTCCGTTCGACGATACGGCTGTCGACTTCCTGGAAACGCTGGACGTTCCATTCTATAAAATCGCTTCTTTCGAAATGACGGATCACAAGCTGATCAAAAAAGTGGCGCAGACCGGAAAACCGATGATTATTTCGACGGGAATGGCTTCGGTTCGAGAAATCGACGAGGTCCAGCAGACTGCTTATGAACATGGATGCCCGGAAGTGGTACTGTTGAAATGTACGAGCACTTATCCCGCGAAAGCTCAGTACTCCAACTTGTTGACCATTCCTAACATGATGGAAACGTTCGGCTGCGCAATCGGGCTTTCCGATCATACAATGGGTATTGGAGTTTCGGTGGCGAGCGTAGCTTTAGGCGCGCGCGTGATCGAAAAGCATTTTACGCTTAACCGTGCAGACGGAGGGGTTGATTCCACATTCTCTATGGAGCCCGCCGAAATGAAGAGTTTGGTTGAGGAAGCCAATCAAGCTTGGAGCGCGTTAGGGGAAGTGCATTACGGGTTGACTCAAGGCGAGAAACCGGAAGGACGCCGTTCGCTTTATGTTGCCGAAGACATTAAGCAGGGAGAAGTTTTTACTGCTGAAAACGTTCGTGCTATTCGTCCCGGAAACGGAATGGAGACCAAGTATTATGACATTATCATGGGCCGACAAGCCAAAACCGATATCAAAAAAGGCACACCGATGTCTTGGGATTTGTTTTAATTTGAAAAGGGAGGTCGATTTATGAATATCCTACTTACCGGAGGCGCCGGATTCATCGGCCGCTGGGTTGCCAAAAAGCTGCTTGAAGAAGGTCATCATTTATGGATTTTGGACGACTTGTCCAATGGACAAGAGTCTAATATTGCCGAACTGCGAGACCATGCCAACCTTAAAGGATTCGCTGAAGGAACCATTCTCGACGAAAAGCTGCTGGCAGAGTTATTCGAAGAACACCGTTTCGATATCTGCTACCATCTCGGTGCTTCCATCAATGTTCAGGATTCGATCGACGATCCGCGCACTACATTCAACAACGATACCGTAGGGACTTTCTATATTCTGGAGCAGTGCAAGAAATACAATACGAAAGTAGTATTCATGAGCACTTGCATGGTCTATGATCGCTGCAGCAACGAGACAGGGATCGATGAACTTCATCCGACTAAACCAGCTTCGCCATATGCAGGAGCGAAAATTGGAGCGGAAAACATGGTGCTGTCCTATTACCATGCTTATGGACTTCCTACCGTAGTTATTCGTCCGTTCAATACCTATGGACCTTTTCAAAAAACCGGCGGAGAAGGCGGCGTTGTGGCTATCTTCATCAAGAATGCGCTTGAAGGAAAAGAGTTGAACATTTACGGAGAAGGCACTCAAACCCGCGATCTTCTGTACGTGGAGGACTGCGCACGCTTTGTCGTGGATGCAGGATTCAACGACGCCGTGAACGGAGAAATCGTAAATGCGGGACTCGGACGCGATATTTCCGTCAATGAGCTGGCGCTTCTGATCGCAGGCGACGCTTCGAAAATCAAATATGTCGAGCATATTCATCCGCAGAGCGAAATTCAGAAGCTGCTCTGCAATTCGGCCAAAGCGAAAAACCTGCTAGGATGGGAACCTCGGGTTTCCTTGGAGGAAGGCATTGCGCGGACGCGGGAATGGATCAAACAGGGTGGGCTGGCTTAAGTCAGCCTTTTCTTTTTGGAAATCGAAGGAGGGACAGAAATGGAATGGACGGACAAGCGGTCGACGATGCTTCCCTACGGTCAACAGTGGCTGGACGAAGCCGATATCGAAGCCGTTGTGCAGGTGCTTAGAGGCGATTTTATTACGCAGGGACCGGCTATTCAAGCTTTCGAGCAAAAAGTAGCCGCTTATTCCGGGGCCAAATACGGTGTCGCTTTTACCAACGGAACGGCAGCGCTGCACGGAGCCTGCTTTGCGGCAGGAATCGGTCAGGGCGATGAAGTCATTACGACGCCGCTCACTTTCCTGGCAAGCAGCAACTGCGTGCTTTATCAGGGAGGAACGCCCGTATTTGCCGACATCGATCCGGAGACTTACAATATTGATCCTTCAGAAATCGAGGCCAAGCTCACTCCGCGCACGAAAGCCGTAATTGCCGTCGATTTCAGCGGGCAGCCTGCGGAAATGGACCGGATCATGGAGATCGGCAGGCGGCATCGGCTCGTAGTGATCGAGGATGCCGCGCATTCGATCGGAGCGGAATACCAAGGTCGAAAAGTCGGGTCTTGGGCAGATATGACGATGTTCAGCTTCCATCCCGTCAAACACGTGACGACGGCGGAAGGCGGCATGATCGTTACGGACAATGAAGCTTTTTATAAAAAACTTCTGCAGTTCCGCAGCCATGGGATGACGCGTGATCCGCAGGAACTTACCCGCAACGAAGGTCCCTGGTATTACGAGATGCAGTCGTTGGGTTACAACTACCGGATGACCGATATGCAGGCTGCGCTTGGAATTTCCCAAATGGACAAGCTGGATCTTTTTGTGGAACGGCGCCGCGCGATTGTGGAGACCTACAATCGGGAACTGGCCGGGATTCCGGGAATCGTGCTGCCCAAACAGCACCCCGATGCCCGATCCAGCTGGCATTTGTATGTGGTACGTTTTCTGCCGGAATATTTCAACGCTTCCCGGAAAGAGATCTTTGAAGCTTTTCGCGAAATGAATATCGGAGTGAACGTGCATTACATGCCGGTCTATCTTCAGCCATACTACGAGCAGTTGGGATACGTCAGGGAACTTTGTCCGAACGCGGAAGCTTATTATGAGACGGCGATTACGCTCCCGTTATTTCCGAAGATGCAAGAGACGGACATCTATGATGTATTACGAACTTTAAAGCATATATTAGCGTGATATAAAGTCCGTTTTTAGAAATTCACAAATATTAAAAGGCGGGTTTAATGTTGAATACCGATAAAGTAAGAGAAATCTCAAACGATAGCCGACTAAATGTCATGGAAAAAGAAGAAAGATTAAAAAGATTATTTGATTCAGCATACCTGGATCAGTCAACAACGGATACATTTGATTTTGCTGAAGAATTAGAAGATATGGATTGGCGTTTAAAAGTATATTTGGCTTCTTTTAAAGCTTTGCATACTAAAGAAGCCCAAGATTTCGAAAAACTGATTGAAGTGATTAATTCCGGCACATCGATAGATATCTCGGAACTCCACTATCTGTACTGGCAGTTAACCCGTACTCTTTTTATTTATTCGTCATTCAATACTCCAAATAATAGAAAGCTTTTAAAAGAAATTTATTCTAGCCTATATAATTTTTTTGATGAACAATTGGATAAAGAAAACCGATGGATTGTTGCGGAAGAAAGAGAGCCTGATACGTTTATCGTATTAATTAATCAATTTTTATCTTTACAGCACGCGCCTACAAAAATCGCGCTTGACCACTGCAAAAATATAATTGAAAAATTAGGGAAAAAAGTAATCTTGATAAATACTGCCGAAATGCCCCGTACAAAACATTTCCCTTATTATGACTACACGTTATTCAATTACGTAAAAGAGTACAATGGACAGAAAAAGGTGGATTACGAAGGCGTAGACATTCCTTTTTACCAAGTGGAAGGCGAGTTTCCAAGTACGGTGGAAATTAATGGAATCATTGAAATGGTCATGGATATAAAACCAACCTGTATTTTTTCCGTAGGAGATTCAAATATAACGGCTGATTTATGCTCCAATTTTGTTCCGGTCGTTACTCTACCTACAGTTAGCGATTTTCCGGTTACTGAAGGAACTTTTGTCGCGCTTTTAAAGAAACTGAGCGAATCGGATCCGAATAGAGTTTCGGAATATAAACATGGAGCAGGCAGTATAATCAATGTGGATGTACGTTATGTAAAAGCCAGGTCTGCAAAGACAATGAATCGGGAAGATTACGGCCTTCTGAAAGAGGATCTAGTGATCGCTATTGTAGGCAACCGTCTTGAACAAGAGATCGACACGGCATTTATGGAAAATCTGGATCTTCTGCTTGAGAGTGATCCTACATTGAAGATCATCTTTGTAGGCGGATTTAAAGAGTTTCACAAATATGCTCAAACGTATAAGAAGGTGTCTAAGCGGGCTAAAAATTTGGGCTATCAAGAAGATTTGATGGCTGTTTATAGCTTATGCGATATTTATTTGAATCCGAAGCGTTTAGGAGGGGGGATTTCGGCAGCATATGCTTTACAAGCGGGAATTCCTGTTTTGACTGCACCGTTCGGCGATGTTTTTGAAGTTGTCGGAGGTTTGAATACAGTAAATGATTTTGCTGATATCAAAAAATTTATTTTGAAATGGAGAGAGCATGATTTTAAAAGAAAAGTGCTGCATGATATTTCAAATCGCGCAAATCAAATTTTCGATCAAAATGACACTTTAGAAACGATTTTAAAGCAAATGGAAGAATCTCCTTACTTCAAATGATTATATTGATATTTTTGGGATGCAGAGAGCGACCTACGGATCGCTTTTAACAAAATCAGAAGTTATAGATGGGGAAGAAGAGTCGATAAACGAAGATATATTTGCTTGCTCTAAAACGGTGATTCGTTTTGTGAAAGATGGGTGAAATTATAGGCATCTGCGAAAATACCAGGTGCTGTTATTTTTATGGAATATAATTGCATGTAATCAGTTTATATTCCAATTGACAGCCCCGAAGACGCGATGGTATATTCGAAGAGCAGTTCATCATTTTTATCTGATAATGAAGGGAATGTTCGTGCATGCAAGGTAAAGTGAAATGGTTTAACGCGGAAAAAGGTTACGGTTTCATTGAAACGGAAGAAGGCGGCGACGTTTTCGTTCACTTCTCGGCGATTCAAATCGAAGGATTCAAAACGCTGGAAGAAGGACAATCCGTTGAGTTCGACATCGTTGAAGGCGCTCGCGGACCGCAAGCCTCCAACGTCACTCCTCTGTAAGTCGTCGCAGCCGTATACCTGACCTACATAGATGATTAAGGATTAATGATTTATGCTGGTTAGAGAACACATGGCTCAGCCGGAGGGTCCCGCTCGCGCGGGGCCTTTTTGATGTGCTCTTTTAGGCGTCGAGGAAATTATTGGTCTATTAAACAAATATTCATCAGTTTACTTTGCTCCCTTTGCGTTTAACGATTGGGTAGGACCAATTTAGCTTTTTTCCGCAAAGTTACTCGAATTTCGCTGCGCTTTGAACAACTCGGAACTACAGGAGGAATCATGAACGTGAAAAAAAGAATAGCGGCAGGCCTGATTGCCCTTATACTGATGCTGCACAGCCTGCTCGGGTTTGGAGCAGGCTTATCCCGCGCACAGGCTGCCGAAGCGCCACCGGATACGGCGGCTTCTGCCTCGGCACGGCCGCATGGCCTCCCCGCTGATACCGCCGCATCTCCAAGCGAGGCAACGCCACCAGCCCCGGCGGACCCTTCATCCGCTCCGGCCGGCACCGCTTCTTCAGCCGTACAGCCGGATAACGAAGCCGGTCTTACCATTCAGGAAGCCGTGTACGCCTCTCCTCAACCCGCAAATATTTTAACCTCGGTTTCCTTGACGGACGATGACGGCAATGCCATCGGAAGCAGCGGAAGCGACCCCGCAGATCGTATCGACCCTACCGAAGCGATCAATGTTCATTACCTCTGGGAACTGCCGAACGACCACACCTACAAGGACGGATCGACTTTTGAATTCAACCTGCCCGACTCTTTCCGTATTTATACGGACCTGCGCGACCTGCCGCTGTCTACGGGCGGAGATAACGGAGAATCGGTCGGAACGTTCAGTGTGAATACGGATGGACAAGTTACCGTGACATTCAATCGTTTCGTCGAAGAGTATTCAAATGTTTCCGGAACATTGACGATACGCTCGGAGCTAAAAGAAGAGATCGTCAAGAGCAGCACGGAAATCCGGGTGGACTTTCCAATCGGAGAATCCGGCCAGGTCTTCGTCTTGTATCTCCTGCCGCGCAGCGGCACGCTGATCGACAAAAAAGGGACGGCCGACAATACGACGGGGCGCATCAACTGGAGCGTCGATCTCAATACCTCGCTGCAAAAGCTGAACGGCGTTTCGCTGAGCGATCCGATTCCGGAAGGATTGACGCTTGATCCGTCTTCCGTGAACGTCTTTCGTTTGAACGTTTCGTCTTCCGGCGAACGGACGCTTGGCGAGAAGCTGTCGGCCGATCAGTATGCGCTTGGCGGAGAGAACGCTTCGGAGCTGCAGCTTTCTTTTAACGGAGCAGCGATCGACGGCGCTTACCGCGTGACGTACGCCACAGCCGTAGAATTGGGAACGCAGACACGCTTTACGAATACGGCGACGCTGGCAGCGGATGGCCGGGACCGCGTGTCGGCATCCGCAACCGTTACCGTGCAGCGAGGCGAACTGCTGGCCAAAGCGGTAGGCGGATACGATCCGGCGACGCAGTCGGTCGACTGGACGATCCGCTACAACGGCGGCGCCTTGGTGATTCCGCAGGCACAGGCGCTGCTGAAAGACCGTTTTAACGCTTCGCAGCGCCTGGTGGAAGACTCCCTTAAAGTGACGGAAACATCGAGCGGACGCCTTCTTGCGGCCGGCAGCGACTATACCGTCACGAATGTGCCGGTGTCGGGCGGGAAAGTCGGTTTCGATCTCCAGTTCCTGGGCGATGTGCGTTCCGCTTATACGATCGTATACCGGACGACTGCCGCAGGACCCGTGTACAGCAGCGAGAAGATTACCAACACGGTTACTGCAGGAACGGTCGTCAAATCCGCTTCGCAGACGCTGCAGCGCAGTTTGTTGACCAAAGTGAACACCGGCGTCAATTACAGCGCAAAAACCTCTTCGTGGCGCACCGTGATGAACGAAGACGCGTTTACGATGGAAAATGCGCGAATGACCGATACTTTCCCGAACGGCGGCCTGGAACTGGTGCCGAATTCGGTGAAAGTGCTCGACAGAAGCGGAGCGGCGATGAACCCGGCCGATTATACGCTGACGATTCCCGAAGGCGGCCGGTCGGGCTTCACGATCCAATTCAATCGTACGCTGACCGATCGGGTGACGGTTACGTACACCACGATGTTCAACCAGGAATGGAAAAACGACCGCAGCCAGAACAACTTCGTGAACGCGGTGCAGCTGACCTGGACGGAAAAAGGAACTTCGTACACGCGCGACGTGACGGCAAGTTTCGCTCCTGGTTCCCTGACGCTGCAAAACGGTTCCAAATCGGGCAGCTACAATCCGCAGACGAAAGAACTGACCTGGGACGTCAAGCTCAATTATAACAAGCTGACGCTGGACGAAGCGGTCTTGTCCGACGTCATCCAGCCGGGGCAGCGGTTCGTGGAAGGCTCGCTGAACGTGAACGCGATGACGCTGACGAATTCGAAAGACGGTTCCCAAAAAGGAGCGGCGGTGCCGCCGTCCGACTACAGCGTCGTATCTCCGAGCGCAGAGAACGGTCAGCGGCTTGAGGTCGCGTTCAAGAACACGATCAACACGCCTTACTGGATTACGTTCAAAACGACCGTAGACGGCCAGATTGTCGGTCCATCCGCTTCGAACGAAGCGGTACTGACCAGTGCCGGAGCGGCTCTCGGAAGCTGGAAAGGCACTGTACCGATTCCCGGCGGAGGCGAATATGTAGCCAAAACGGGCGTCCAGCAAAACGGCAAAATCGCGTGGAGCATTACGATCAACAAAGGCCAATCCTACGTGGAAAACGCCAAAATCATCGACACGCCGACAAGCAATCAGATCCTGGACGAATCTTCGTTCCGCCTCTATTCGGCCGTGACTTCGGCAAACGGAGCGCTGAGCAAAGGCACCGCGCTTGTCAAAGACCGGGATTACCGGTTGACCCTGACTTCGGGGGATACGGAACGGTTCGAACTGACCTTTGTTCAGCCGATTCGCAGTGCTTTTATTCTGGAATATACTTCTACCGTATATGCCGCGGACCGCGAGACGGTCAGCAACAAGGTAAGCTTCGAAGGTACCGGCGTCACCACCGGCAAGACCGATACGACCCAGGCGATCGTCGTCCGGGCGTCTTCCGGATCGGGGACGGGCGGCGGCGTTCGCGGAGCGCTTGAAGTGACGAAAGTCGACGCGGCCGATAAGGCTAAACTTCTGCCGGGCGCCACATTCGTTCTGCAGGATGCCGGCAAACGCCGCCCTGCGATTACCCGCACGACCGATGCGGACGGCCGGATCGTATTCGGGCAGCTGCTTCTCGGCCGGTATATATTGACCGAAACGCAGGCTCCGGCAGGATATCTGCTGTCGTCCGAACCTCAAAGCATCTTGATCGATTCCGCCGTGCGTCAGGGCGTTGGAGCCAAAGCCGTTATCGTAAAAAATGCAGCCGCACCTCCAAAGCCGCCCGAAACTCCGGTGACGCCGGAAACACCGGTAACCCCCGGAACTCCCGATGATCCCACTCCGGGAACTCCCGAAACCCCGGTAACCCCGGGGACGCCCGAACAGCCGGTAACGCCGCCAAGCGGCGGCGATACGCCGGTTGTCCCGGCAGATCCGGTAACGCCGCAGCCGGAAGTTCCGCTTCCGGACGGCGACGTACCCGCAGGCGTTCCGGTTGTGCCCGCAACGCCAGTCACCCCCGTTACTCCGGGAGACGTTCCTTCCCTGCCGGCGGTGCCGAATGTTCCGGCAGATCCGCAGACACCGGGAGATCCGGAAGTTCAGATCCCCGATGGCGGAACTCCGGCAGGGACTCCGGAACTGCCGTCGACCCCGACCGGCGAACCGGGGATTCCGGTTCCGGGCGAACCGATTCCTCAAGGCACAACGCCGGTTGTACCGGGCGAACCCGAAATCCCGGTTCCGGACGAAGCCGTGCCGCAGGGAACGCCTCCGGTTATTCCCGGAACCGTGGTTCCCGGAACGGTTGTACCGAGCGAGCCGGAGCACGTTCCGGGTTCCGTACTGCCGCAAACGGGCGAGGAAAGCCGGCGGCCTTACGTCCTGGCCGGGGCTGCGCTGATTCTGGCCGGATTGTGGCTGCGGCTGCGCATGTCCCAAACGGCGAAGCGGCATCTGTAATCAAGAAGCCGGCACAAGTGCCTTCTGTCCGCTTGCGGGGACGGCCGATACCGGAGAATTTCGACGCTTAAATCAAATGATCCGTTTTCCCGGCCGTTTTCCCGGTTAAGATAGAGAAAGCGGCATCGGTCGGGCAGACGCTTTGCGTCCAAAGACTTAATTTATCGCTTGGCGTTAACACTCTTTTTACTCGGCGTTGACGCTGTGTTATAATGGTGACATAAGGAGGAGTGCCCTATGGATTTTGCGATTCGAGGACAACAAATTGAGGTTACTGACGCTCTGAAAGACTATGTCGACAAGAGACTCAGCCGACTCGACAAATACTTCGATATTCCCCCTGCTACGGAAGGCACGGTTACGCTCAGCGTGACCCGAGGTATTCACAAGGTAGAGGTGACGATTCCTCTCCCGGGCGGTATTTTCCTTCGTGCGGAAGATCGGAGCGACGATATGTACACGTCGATCGATTCAGTATTGTCGAAGCTGGAGCGCCAGATTCGGAAACACAAGACCAAGATGAACCGCAGATTCCGTCAAGACGAGAGCCTCAAAGGCTTGTTCGTGGACGAAGGTGCCAATGCTTCCGTTTCCCCGTCTACCGACGAGGAAGAGGACGAACTCCAGGTTGTGCGCAGCAAGCGATTCCTGCTTAAACCGATGGACGTGGAAGAAGCCATTCTGCAGATGAACATGATCGGCCACAACTTCTTCGTATTTTCGAACATCGAATCCGAAACGGTCAACGTGGTTTATCGCCGGAACGACGGCAAATACGGCCTGATCGAACAGGAATAAGGCATAACTTTCACAAAAAATAATTTTTTTAAAGAAAAAGGGCCTTATCCGCATCGGATGAGGCTCTTTGCGCGTATATAATATGTCGGAAAGTTTTACGGAAGAGCGGCCAGGCGGCCTTTTGCGCGGTTGCCCGTGCCCGCTCAAGCTGGTACAATTTAGGCAAACCATCCGTTTTGCACGAAAGGGGCACAACATGTTAGGACTTGTCAAAAAAATCTTCGGGGATATGAACGAACGGGACGTCAAGAAGTTCATGCGTACCGTAGAGATCATCAATAAAATGGAACCCGATTTCGAAAAGCTTACAGACGAACAGTTGAAGCATAAGACCGTCGAGTTCCGCGAGCGTCTGAACAAAGGAGAAACACTCGACAGCCTGCTGCCGGAAGCTTTTGCTACGACGCGCGAAGCTTCCAAGCGCACGCTCGGCAAGCGCCATTACGATGTGCAGCTGGTCGGCGGTATCGCCCTGCATAACGGCCGGATCGCGGAAATGAAAACGGGGGAAGGCAAGACGCTGGTAGGCACGCTCCCGGTTTATTTGAACGCGTTGACGGGCCAAGGCGTTCACGTCGTAACCGTCAACGATTATCTCGCCCAGCGGGACAGCGAGGAAATGGCCCAGGTCTATAATTTCCTCGGGATGACCGTCGGTCTGAACCTGAGCGGGATGGAGCATTCGCAGAAGCAGGAAGCCTATGGCTGCGATATCACGTACGGAACGAACAACGAGTACGGATTCGATTATCTGCGCGACAACATGGTGCTGTACAAAGAACAAATGGTACAGCGCCCGCTGTACTTCTGTATCATCGACGAAGTGGACTCTATCCTCGTCGACGAAGCGCGTACGCCTCTGATCATCTCCGGTCAGGCACAGAAATCGACGGAACTGTATTTCCTCGCGGATCGCTTCGTCAAGCGTCTGCAGGCGGAAGAGGATTACACCGTCGATATCAAGATCAAATCGGTTTCGCTGTCGGATAAAGGCGCGGCCAAAGCCGAACGCGATTTCGGCATAGACAACCTGTACGACCAAAAGCATGTCATGTTGAACCACCATATCGTACAGGCGCTCAAAGCGAACGTGATTATGCGCCGCGATGTCGACTATGTCGTGGTCGAAGACGAAGTCGTCATCGTCGACGAATTCACGGGCCGTCTGATGGCCGGACGCCGTTACAGCGACGGTCTGCACCAGGCGATCGAAGCGAAGGAAGGCATCACGGTTCAGAACGAGAGCATGACGCTTGCGACTATCACGTTCCAGAACTACTTCCGGATGTACCGCAAGCTTGCCGGCATGACCGGTACGGCGAAGACGGAAGAAGAAGAATTCAAGAAGATCTACGGTCTCGAAGTGCTGCAGGTACCGACCAACCGGCCGAACCAGCGGGTCGACGCGCCGGATATCGTCTATAAGAGCGTGCCGAGCAAGTTCCGGGCGGTCGTAGCGGAGATCGAAGAACGCCATGCCAAGAATCAGCCGATTCTGGTCGGTACGGTCTCGATCGAGAACTCCGAAGTGCTGTCGGAAATGCTGAAGAAAAAAGGCATTCGCCACCAGGTACTGAACGCCAAGTATCATGCCGAAGAAGCGGAGATCATCTCGAGTGCCGGTCAAGCAGGTTCCGTGACGATCGCGACCAACATGGCCGGACGCGGTACGGATATCGTGCTGGGCGAAGGCGTCTCCGAAGTCGGCGGTCTGCATATCATCGGTACGGAGCGTCACGAATCGCGCCGGATCGATAACCAGCTGCGCGGCCGCGCCGGACGTCAGGGCGATCCGGGCTCGACCCAATTCTACCTGTCGCTGGGCGACGAATTGATGAAGCGGTTCGGCGCGGACAACGTGCTGAACATGATGGAACGTCTGGGCTTCGAAGAAGACCAGCCGATCGAGAGCCGCATGATTACCCGCGCGGTAGAATCGGCCCAGAAACGGGTCGAAGGCAACAACTTCGATACGCGCAAAGTCGTTCTCCAGTACGATGACGTGATGAATCAGCAGCGCGGCGTAATCTACAAGCAGCGTTTTGAACTGCTGGAATCCGAGAACGTGAAGCAGATCGTGCTGGATATGATCCGCGCCACGATCGAACGGATCGTAACGGTCCATACCGGCGACGATATCCCGGAAAACTGGGAATTGGAGCAGGTAGCCGATTACGTCAATGCCAAGCTGCTCGAAGAAGGCGAAATTACCCGCGACGAGCTGTGGGGCAAGGAAGCTTCGGAAATTACGGAATATCTGTATGACCGGGTTCTGCAGCGGTACAACGAACGCGAAGATTCGCTCGGCGAAGCCATGGTCCGCGAATTCGAGAAAGTCATCGCGCTGCGCGCGGTCGACCGGAAATGGATGGACCATATCGACGCGATGGATCAGCTGCGTCAGGGTATCCACCTTCGCGCTTACGGCGGTACCGATCCGCTGCGCGAATACCAGTTCGAAGGGTTCGAGATGTTCAATCAGATGATCGCCAGCATTCAGGAAGAGGTTGCGACGTATATCATGAAAGCCCGCGTCGAATCGAACCAGCAGCGCGAAGCGGTTATCGATGAGAAGAAGATCAGCACGAACAGCCCGACACCGGACAAGAAAGCTTCCCGCAAGGAACGCCGCGCTCAGCGATAATCTCCCGGGCTAGGCAGCAAATCAGTGAAAGCTCTCCCGGCGCATGCCGGGGATACGGCCCGGTTTCCGATATGCTTTTCGGGGGCCGGGCCGAAGGGCTGTTTACGGGCGGTTTATCCGCCGACATAAACCAGAGAAGCCGCAAGCGGCTTTTTAGACTACCAACGAGGTGAAGAAAAATGATCGATCCGAATGTCAGACACGATCTGCGCGAGTTGACGCAGAAATTAACCAACCTTAGGGGGTCACTTTGACTTAGATCTCAAAGAAGAAATGATCTCCAACTTCGAAGAGAAAATGGCCGCTCCCGGTTTTTGGGACGACAGCGATAAAGCGCAGGCACTGATCGCGGACATGAACGCGGTCAAAGGCTCGCTGGACCAATACTTGAAAATGCAGCAGGATTTCGACGATGCCGTGCTGATGGCGGAACTCGCCGACGACGAAGACGATCAGGAAATGGCTGACGAAGTAGCGGCAAGCGTGGCCGATCTCATGACGCGCATGGGCGAGTTCGAACTGCAGCTGCTGCTGAGCGAACCTTACGACAAGCTGAACGCCATCCTGGAGCTGCATCCGGGCGCCGGCGGTACCGAGTCGCAGGACTGGGGACTTCAGCTGCTGCGGATGTACACGCGTTGGGCCGAGAAGCGCGGCTTCAAAGTCGAGACGCTGGATTACCTGCCGGGCGAAGAAGCAGGCATCAAAAGCGTCACGCTGCTCATCAAAGGCCATAACGCCTACGGCTATCTCAAAGCGGAAAAAGGCGTGCACCGTCTGGTCCGTATCTCGCCGTTCGATTCGTCGGGCAGACGCCATACGTCGTTCGTATCGTGCGACGTCGTGCCGGAGATCGACGACACGATCGATATCGATATTCGTACGGAAGACCTGAAGATCGATACGTACCGCGCCAGCGGCGCGGGCGGTCAGCATATCAATACGACCGATTCGGCCGTCCGGATTACCCACCTTCCGACCGGCGTGGTCGTCACCTGCCAGAACGAACGCTCGCAGATCAAGAACCGTGAACAGGCCATGACGATGCTCCGTTCCAAGCTGTACGAGCGGGAGATCGAAGAACAGAAACGGCAGTTGGCGGAAATTCGCGGCGAACAGTCGGAGATCGGCTGGGGCAGCCAGATCCGCTCGTACGTGTTCCATCCTTACAGTATGGTCAAAGACCATCGTACATCGCATGAAGTCGGCAATATCGGCGCGGTCATGGACGGCGATTTGGACGGATTCATCGACGCTTATCTGCGCAGCCAGCTGAAGATCGAACCGTCGGAGTAAGCGGGAGCCATGTCAACGAGCAAAGGCGGCAGAAAGCCGCTGGTCCCGCTTCACGGCGCCAAGCGAAACGTCCTCGACACGACGCTTATCGTCGTGGGCGCTTTTATTACGGCGATCGCGTTCAACCTGTTCCTGCTGCCCAATCAGATCGCGTCCGGCGGGGTATCCGGACTGTCGATTATCATCAAGGAATGGTTCGATTTCGAACCTGCTTTTACCCAATGGATCTTCAATATTCCGCTCTTTATCGCCGGAGTGATTTTCCTGGGCAAACAGTACGGAGCGCGTACGCTGGTCGGTACCGTCTGTCTGCCGCTTTTCATTTTTCTCACGCGCGACTGGCCGATCTCCACGACAAATCCGCTGCTCGGCTCGCTGTACGGCGGAATCGGCGTCGGCCTGGGACTTGGGCTCGTGTTCCGCGGGCGCGGTTCCACCGGCGGACTCTCGATCGTCGCTCAGCTGCTGCAAAAGTTCAGCGGACTCAGCCTCTCGCTGTGCGTGATGCTGGTCGACGGCACGGTCATCGTGCTGGCGGGCTTTACCTTGTCGCTCGAGAATGCGCTGTACGCGCTGATCGGCTTATACGTGACCGGGAAAGTGATCGATGCGGTCGAGATGGGGTTGGGTTATACCAAAGTCGCCTACATCATCACCGATAAACGCGAAGAACTCACACAGGTTATCTTGAAAGACCTCGACCGCGGCTTGACCGAACTCAGCGCGCGCGGCGGATATACCGGCGAATCCCGTCCGGTGCTGATGGTCGTGATCGGCCAGAGCGAAACCAGCCGCCTCAAAACGCTGGTCCGCTCGGTGGATCCGGAAGCTTTTGTCGTCATCAGCAACGCGCAGGAAGTGCTGGGCAAAGGGTTCAAGATTCAACTGTAACCGCAGCTCTTGATTCGTAAGAAGACCGTTTCCAAAGTCCAGAGACTTGGGAAGCGGTTTTTTTGTAAAAACGCACGGATTCCCCTTCCTCCCGCAGAATGTGAACTTTTCCTCTAAAGGTTGTATTTATATGACTCCGAACGTATAATAATACATATTATTCGGGTTCTATACAGCCTATATGCATGGATGTGCAGCAGGCATGCGTTTGAACCCTACAGAGCGGAGGCCGGAAAGAATGAGCAAAGACAAGATCAAAGCGGCGATCGTGGGCGCGACCGGTTACGGCGGTGCGGAGCTGATCCGTCTGCTGCAGGCGCATCCCCAAGTGGAAGTGAGCGGTGTGCTGTCGTCTTCGAGCAGCGGTACGCCGCTGAGCGCAAGCTTTCCCCACCTGACGGATATCCTCGAGCTGGAGCTTGGGCAGATCGAACCGGCGAAGATCAAAGCCAAAGCCGATGTCGTCTTCCTGGCCACACCTGCCGGCGTAAGTGCCGAGCTGACCCCCAAGCTGCTGGAACAAGGACTCAAAGTCATCGATTTGTCGGGCGATCTGCGTCTCAAGGACGGAGCCGTCTACGAGAAATGGTACAAGCGTCCTCCGGCGTCCGAAGAGGTGTTGGCCCAGGCGGTATACGGGTTGAGCGAAATCTACGGAGAGTCGTTGGTGGGTCGTGCGGCGATCTCGAATCCGGGCTGTTTCCCGACGGCGACGCTGCTCGGCTTGATCCCGGCAGTCAAGGCGGGCTGGATCGATCCGGCGACGATCATCATCGATGCCAAAACCGGCGTGTCCGGAGCGGGGCGCGGAACGGGGCTTGGCACGCATTACAGCGAAATCAACGAAAGCGTGAAAGCCTACAAGGTCAACGCGCATCAGCATATTCCGGAGATCGAACAGGTGCTGGGCGAGACGGCCGGCCAAGAAGTGGTCGTGACGTTCACCTCGCATCTGATTCCGATGACCCGCGGTATTTTGAGTACGGTGTACGCTTCGGTCAACGAAAAGCGGAGCACGCAGGAATTCATCGATTTGTATCGAACCTTTTATGCAGGACGTCCGTTCGTGCGCATCCGGGACAACGGCGTCATGCCGGCAACCAAAGAAGTCTCGGGCTCGAACTACTGCGATATCGGCTTTTCGGCGGACGAACGGACCGGCCGCGTTACCATCGTGTCGGTCATCGACAACATGGTCAAAGGCGCCGCCGGACAGGCTATACAGAATCTCAATCTCATGATGGGCTGGGATGAGGCGGCAGGTCTTCGTTTCGTTCCGATGTATCCTTGATTCCACAGCGATTATACAGCGAAAGGCGGAAGCGGCTCATGGCAGTTCCTTCTTATACCGTCGTCGAAGGCGGATCGATCATTACGCCGAAGGGATTCCGGGCATCCGGTCTTCACTGCGGTTTGAAAAAAGCGGACAGAAACGATATCGGCGCCATCGTGTGCGAGGTTCCCGCTTCGGCGGCTGCCGTCTATACGACGAACCTGTTCCAGGCGGCCCCGCTGCAGACGACACGCGACAGCCTTGTGAACGGCGTGCTGCGTGCGGTCATCGTGAACAGCGGGAACGCCAATGCCTGCACGGGTACCCAGGGCGACGCGGACGCAGCGGAAATGCGCGATCTGGCGGCCCAAAGTTTCGGAGTGAACCCGGAAGACGTGGCGGTCGCTTCGACCGGCGTCATCGGCGAGAACCTGAAGATGGACTGCGTACGAAGCGGAATCGCCCGTCTTGCGGATGTGCTGGCAAACGACGCGGACGCCGGAGAACAGTTCAGCCAGGCCATTCTGACGACCGACCTGGTCAAAAAAGAACTGTGCGTCTCGCTGCCGATCGACGGACAGACCGTAACGATCGCGGGCGCGGCCAAAGGCTCCGGCATGATTCATCCGAATATGGCGACCATGTTGGCCTTTATGACGACAGATGCCAAAATCGGCAGCGAAGCGCTGCACAAACTGCTGCGGCGCACGACCGAAAATACGTTCAACATGATTACGGTGGACGGCGATACGAGCACCAATGACATGCTGGTCGTGATGGCGAGCGGATTGTCCGGCCAAACCGGGGAATTGGACGAAACCCATCCGGACTGGCCGGCTTTTGCCGAAGCGTTCGTGCGTGTCTGCGAGCATCTGGCCAAAGCGATCGCCCGCGACGGAGAAGGCGCGACCAAGCTGGTCGAAGTGACCGTAAGCGGCGCGGAGAGCGAAGAGTCCGCACGGGCGGTCGCGAAGACAGTTATCGGCTCAAGCCTTGTCAAAACGGCCGTATACGGCGCGGACGCCAACTGGGGACGCATCATCGCGGCGGTTGGACGCGCGGGCGTGCCCGTTCATCCGCATACGGTCGATATCAAGCTCGGCGATATTGTCGTGCTGACCTCTTCCCAACCGGTTGCATTCGATGAAGAGCTGGCGCTGGATTACTTAAAAGGCGATACCGTAACGATCTCGGTCGAGCTGAATATGGGCGACAAGCAGGCGACGGCGTGGGGCTGCGATCTGACTTACGATTATGTGCGCATCAACGCGGCGTACCGGACATAAGCTTGATTTTCATGAAAAAAGCGCAGCCGGCTGCGGCCGTACTGCGAATCGATACTTAGCCGGAACTCTCCGGCGCTCCTGGAGGGATAGTCATGCAGCGACAGGTATACCGGTTCCCGTACGACAAGGGGGCTTCGGCCCCGCTTCTGAGGGGCACGGACCAACCGAACGTGCAGGCCTCGTTCGTCATGAAATGCGGAGGCAGCACGCTGGCCGCTTTACCGGAAGCTTTTTTCACCGATCTGGCGCGGCTTCAGGCAGACGGCGTGCGGCCGGTGATCGTGCACGGCGGCGGACCGGCCATCTCCGGGAATCTGGATAAGCTCGGTATTCCGACGGAATTCGTCAACGGACTTCGGCGTACGACCGAAGAAGTGCTCGACGTCGTGGAAATGGTGCTTGCCGGAACGATCAACAAGCTGATCGTGCGGCGGATCCAGTCCGCCGGAGGCAGGGCGCTGGGACTGTCCGGCTCCGACGGTTCGCTGATCCAGGCCAAGCCGGTTGCCAACGCCTCCGAAGTCGGCTTGGTCGGCGACGTCGTACACGTGGAAGCGGGGATTGTCTCCGGCGTGCTCGGTATGGGCTACATGCCGGTCATCGCTCCTCTGGGCGTCGATGCCCAAGGACAGCGCTACAACATCAACGCCGATACGGCGGCCGGCGCGGTCGCTTCCTTTGTCGGTGCGCCGCGCATGATCGTCGTGACCGACGTGCCCGGCATCTTGAAGACGGTGGACGGCGTCAAGACGGCGCTGCCGTCCGTTACCTTTGCCGAGATCGAAGACATGATCGCAAGCGGCGAGATCTACGGCGGGATGATTCCCAAAGTCCGCGCCGCGATGAAATGCATCCACGGAGACGTGCAGGAAGTCGTGATCGTCGACGGCAGCGAAGAGCGCGTCCTGAGCCGGCTCCTGTCCGGCGAACAGATCGGCACCGTGATCCGACGATGAGGTCGAAGGAACTGGCTTGAACAACCGCGATTGCCAGGTTTAAATAAAAAACGAATGCTTAACGAAACAGAATCGATCGAGCCTTTTCCCTATCCTAATCCCTGATTTTTTTGAATGATCACCGCGATGAATCGTGCCAAGCGGAGAGAGAAACGCAGTGAAGGAGCGTGCAAACCCATGACTCAAGAAAAAAGTTCACTCTTCCAAACCTACGCCCGCAACCCCCTCGCCCTTGTCAAAGGCGAAGGAAGCTGGCTGTGGGACGACCAGGGCAACAAGTATCTCGACTTTATGAGCGGCCTGGCCGTCACCAACCTCGGCCATGCGCCGAAGAAGGTCGGAGACAAGCTCAAGGAGCAGATCGATACGCTGTGGCATACGTCGAACCTGTTCGTCATTCCGAAGCAGGAAGAAGCCGCCAGCAAGCTGGCCGAAGTGGCGCAGGCCGACGCCGTATTTTTCTGCAACAGCGGCGCCGAATCGAACGAAGCCGCGATCAAGCTGGCACGCCGCTATTTCCAGAAGGTCAAAGGCGAAGATCGCTACGAGATCATCACGCTGGGCAAATCGTTCCACGGCCGCACGCTGGCTACACTGACCGCGACGGGACAGGACAAGGTCAAAGAAGGCTTCCTGCCGCTGCCGGCCGGGTTCGTTACGGTGCCTCCGCATGATATCCAGGCGATCGAACAAGCCGTAAACGGGCATACGGCCGCCGTCATGATCGAAATGGTACAGGCCGAAGGCGGCGTCTATCCGCTGGACCCCGAATATGCACGGCAGATCGAGCAGCTGTGCCGCGACAAAGGCATCCTGCTGATCGTCGACGAAGTGCAGACCGGCATGGGCCGGACCGGAGCCTGGTTCGCGCATCATCGCTACGGCATCAAGCCGGATATTTTCACCGTCGCCAAAGGCATTGCTTCCGGCTTCCCGGCCGGGGCGATGATCGGGCGCGCCTATCTCAAGGAAGCGTTCACCGCGGGCAGTCACGCCACGACATTCGGCGGAACGCCGCTGGCTTCGTCCGCGATCATCGCGACGATCGAGACCATGCAGGAAGACCGCCTGCCCGAGCGGGCCGCGGAAATCGGCGGCCTGCTGATGGACAAACTGCGCAAGCGCCTGCACGGCAATCCTTTTGTCAAAGAAGTGCGCGGTCTCGGTCTGCTGATCGGCATCGAATGCGCGGAACCCGTGGGCGAATTGGTCCTGGCCGGACAGCAGCGCGGTCTGCTGTTCGTGTCGGCCGGTCCGAACGTCATCCGGCTGCTGCCGAATCTGTACGTGACGGAAGAAGAAGTGCAGCAGGCGGTCGATATCGTCGCTTCGGTAATCGAAGAGAAAGTGCCGACCCCGAGCGCCTGAGCTGCGGATTCGCAGTCTTTGGCTCAAAAAGCCGGGCGGAATCTGCGAACATGCGCGGCTGGCGAAGCACAAACAAGCGACGCCGACGGAGCGTTTGGCGGACCGGGATGCAGCATCCGGCTCGCGGACGCTCCCTTTTTACGAAATCGATGAATTCCAGGAGGGTTTGATATGGATCTGAATCAACAGGCGCATGGGCTCGCTCTCAAAGGACGCGACCTCGTCGAACTGACCGACTATACGACGGAAGAAATCCAGTACCTGCTCGATCTCGCGATCGAACTCAAGCGCAAGCAGAAAGCGGGCGAGACGTTCCGGCCGCTGGAAGGCAAGACGCTGGGCATGATCTTCGAGAAATCGTCCACGCGCACGCGCGTTTCGTTCGAAGTAGGCATGTTCCAGCTTGGCGGACACGCCCTGTTCCTCAGCAAAAACGATATCCAGCTTGGACGCGGCGAAGCAATTCCGGATACGGCCGGGGTCCTGTCCCGCTATCTGGACGGCATCATGATCCGGACGTTCGGCCATGAGAACGTGACGGAGCTGGCGAAATACGCGGATATCCCGGTCATTAACGCGCTGAGCGATCTTGGCCATCCGTGCCAGGTGCTGGCGGATCTGCAGACGATCCAGGAGCATAAGGGTTCGCTGCGCGGCCGCAAGCTGGCTTATATCGGCGACGGCAACAATATGGCCCATTCGCTGCTGCTCGGCGGCGCGAAGATGGGCATGGACGTCAGTATCGCAAGTCCCGAAGGCTACGAATCGGATGCCGATATCGTGCGTCAGGCCCGCGAGATCGCGAATCTCACCGGCTCGAAGATCGCCATTGTGCGCGACGCGCGCGAAGCGGTCGAGAATGCCGATGCCGTGTATACGGACGTCTGGGCGAGCATGGGCTTCGAGGAAGAACAGAAAGTGCGCGAACGGGCATTTAAAGACTACCAGGTCAACGAAGAGCTGGTGCAGCACGCCAAATCGGATTACCTGTTCCTGCACTGCCTGCCGGCCCATCGCGGCGAGGAAGTGAGCGCGGGCGTGATCGACGGCAAAAACAGCGTGATTTTCGACGAGGCCGAAAACCGGCTGCACGCGCAAAAAGCGGTTATGGCGACGTTGATGGCGTAACGGCCTGCCCGGATTTCGGATCGGAGCGGGGAAAAAAGACGGCGGATTCGGCCCAGGCAGGAGATCGCCGCTTCCGCGCCGAACAGGAATAGATCGGATTTTAAAGGATCGCATACAGACATCGAACTTGGAGAGCGGAGGAATATAGACTTATGGCAAAAGAAAAAATCGTACTCGCCTATTCCGGCGGACTGGATACCTCGATCATTCTGAAATGGCTCAAAGAAACGTATGACGCGGAGATTATTGCTTTTACCGCGGATATCGGGCAAAAGGAAGAGCTGGACGGCCTGGAAGAAAAGGCGCTTGCCACTGGCGCTTCCAAAGTGTACATCGACGACCTGCAGGCCGAATTCGCTTCGGACTTCATCTACCCGATGTTCCAATCCGGCGCCCTGTACGAAGGCCAATACCTGCTCGGTACCAGCATCGCGCGTCCGCTGATCGCCAAGCGGATGGTCGAAATCGCCCGCGCCGAAGGCGCCACGATGATCGCCCACGGCGCAACAGGCAAAGGCAACGACCAGGTTCGCTTCGAACTCGGCGTCGCGGCGCTTGCCCCGGACATTCAGGTGGTGGCTCCATGGAGACTCGACACGTTCCGCGAGACCTTCCCGGGCCGCGCCGAGATGATCGCCTATGCCGAGAAGCACGGTATCCCGGTCACCGCTTCCGCCGCCAAGCCGTACTCCACCGACCGCAACCTGCTGCATATCAGCTATGAGAGCGGCGTGCTGGAAGATCCTTGGTTCGATCCGAGCGCTCCGGAAAACAAAGAAATGTTCCTGCTCAGCGCCGACCCGCAGGACGCGCCCGACGAGCCGGAAATGCTGGAGATCGAATTCGAGCAGGGTAATGCCGTCGCCTTGAACGGTGAAAAGCTCAGCCCGCTGCAGGTGATGGACAAGCTGAACGAACTCGGCGGCAAGCACGGTATCGGACGCGTCGATATGGTCGAGAACCGCTTCGTCGGCATGAAGAGCCGCGGCGTGTACGAGACGCCGGGCGGCACGATCCTGTTCACCGCTCACCGCAAAATGGAATCGCTGACCATGGACCGCGAAGTCATGAACCTGCGCGACTCCCTGCTGACCCGCTACAGCACGCTCGTGTACAACGGCTTCTGGTTCGCGCCGGAACGTCTCGCGCTCCAGGCGCTGGTCACCGAAAGCCAGAAAAACGTGACCGGTACCGTCCGCGTGAAGCTGTACAAAGGCAACGTTATCGGCGCCGGCGTCAAAAGCCCGGTCAGCCTGTATAATCCCGACATCGCTACCATGGAAGCCGATCCGAGCCAGGCTTACGATCAGAACGACGCGACGGGCTTTATCAGCCTGAACGCGCTGCGTCTGAAAGTCGCAGCCAGCGTAGAGCAGAATAAATAAGATTGAAAATCGAAAGCGAAAAAGGCTTCCCCACGAACGGGAACCTGGCCGCACAGGAACAATGAAATGTTCCGCCTGCGGCCCCGGCTCTACCCGGTCGAACAGGAGCTGCGACAGCGCTCCGCCTTCGACCCCCGGCCTTAAGTCCCGGCCGCGCGCCGCACCAGGCAGCGAACAGCTGCCCGCATCGAGCGCACCCGCACCGACGACAGCCGCGGCCGCCGAAGGCAGGCCAAAAGCGGCGGCACATACCACCGACATAACCACTAAACTAAAACAAACCTCCCGCCAACAGCGACTGCAAGCTTTGCCCCTTACGGGTGTCCAGAGGGCAGTCGCCCTATGGGGCCCTCCCTCGGGGAGGGTTTGGGAGGGGAGGAGGAACGATGACAAAGTTATGGGGAGGCCGCTTCACGAAGCCGACCGACCGTCTGGTGGAGGAATATACCGCCTCCATCAATTTCGATAAAGCGCTGGCCGAGGAAGACATTCAAGGCAGTCTGGCGCACGTGGCCATGCTGGGCAAATGCGGCATCATTCCGCAGGAAGACGCCGATACGATCGCGGAAGGCCTGATCAAAGTGCTGCACAAGATCGAAGCCGGGCAGGTGGAATTTTCCGTCTCCGACGAAGATATCCATATGAACATCGAGAAGCATCTGATCGAAGAAGTCGGTCCGGTCGGCGGCAAGCTGCACACGGGGCGCAGCCGGAACGACCAGGTGGCGACCGACATGCACTTGTATCTGCGCAGCCGCGTCGTCGAGCTGACGGGTCTCGTGCAGGCCGTGCAGCAGGCGCTGATCGACCAGGCGAAGCAGCATACGGCAACGATCCTGCCGGGCTACACGCATCTGCAGCGCGCGCAGCCGATCCTGTTCGCGCACCATCTGCTCGCTTATGTCTCCATGTTCCAGCGCGACGCGGAGCGTCTGATGGACAGCTACAAGCGGATCAATATCCTGCCGCTCGGAGCGGGCGCGCTTGCAGGCACGACATTCCCGATTGACCGTCATTTCGTCGCCGAACAGCTCGGCTTCGACGGCGTGTACGAGAACAGCCTGGATGCCGTCAGCGACCGCGACTTCATTCTGGAGTTTCTGTCCGGCGCGTCGATTCTCATGATGCATATGTCCCGCCTCTGCGAAGAGCTGGTGCTGTGGAGCAGCACGGAATTCGGGTTCATCGAACTCGATGACGCGTTCTGCACGGGCAGCAGCATCATGCCGCAGAAGAAAAATCCGGATGTGGCCGAACTGGTCCGCGGCAAGACCGGACGCGTGTACGGCAACCTCATGGGACTGCTGACCGTGCTGAAGTCGCTGCCGCTCGCTTACAACAAAGACATGCAGGAAGACAAAGAAGGCATGTTCGATACGGTAGCGACGCTCGACGGCGCGCTGCGCCTGTTCGCTCCGATGATCGCGACGATGAAAGTCCGGACCGGACGCATGCGCGAAGCGGTCAACAAAGACTTCTCGAACGCGACCGATATCGCGGACTTCCTCGTCGGCAAAGGCCTTCCTTTCCGCCAGGCGCATGAAGTGATCGGCAAAACGGTGCTGCATTGTATCGAGAACGGCAAATATCTGCTCGATCTCAGCCTGGAGGAGTTCAAAGGCTTCTCCGACCTGTTCGACGAAGACATCTATGACGTGCTCCAGCCGGAGAACGTGGTCAATGCCCGCAGCGTATACGGCGGAACCGCGGCTCCTCAGGTGGAAGCGGCGATCGTTCGTGCGGAAACGACGCTCGGGCTGACGACGGAATGGCTGAACGGCAGAGCCTGAACCCGGGCAGACGGGCAGTTCGGCCTGGCTTAAGCGCCTCTTTCGGGAGGCGCTTTTTCGTATACAAATTCTTCCATGAGTAGACGAGTCTTTGCAGAGCTGTGGGAATGGAGTAAACTAGGGAAAAGCGGCTGGAAGAAAGACAGACGGCCGGCCGTTTAATTTGCATGGCTGCAGACTGCGAGGCCCTTCATGTTCAGAGAACTTTTTGTTAACTTCACCATTTTGGCGACCCTGCTGTTTTTCGGCAATATTTTTTTCAACCGTTTTCGCAAAGCTTCCCGGAAATCGATGGCCAAAGCTTTGCTGCCCTGGGGAGCGGGGGCTGCACTGGGAATCGTAGGCATTGTCCTGATGGAATTTTCGTTCCGGGTCGATGACCGTGCAATGATCGACCTGCGTCAGACCGCTATCCTGATCGCCGTTTATGCGGCAGGCATCCCCGGAGGCTTGGTCGCAAGCCTGCTGATCGGAGTAGTCCGCTTCTTTTTCTTCGGACCGATCGGCGTGTCTTCTTATGCAGGCGCAGCCAATGCGATCGTGACTTTTTTATTGGTAGCGCCCGTTCTGAGAAAAGGAAAATTGGAGCCGGGCAGATGGGCGGCGGCTTTTGCCGTTCAACTGATCGTGCTTATCGGCAGTTTCCTGGTGATCATCGGAACCGATGCCGTGCAGAGAATTCCGATATTCGCCGTCATCGCGGCGGGCACGGGCATCTTTACTTTTTTTCTGCTGCGTCACCTTAATAACTCCAACGAATTGTTCGCTTTCATGGAAGATGCCGCGCACCGCGACTTTTTAACCGGCCTGCACAATACCCGTTCGTTCCACCTGGCGTACGACCGCCGGCTCAGGCGCGCACTGAGGAATGAAGAAGGGTTCGGCCTGATTCTGCTCGACATTGACCATTTCAAACAGGTCAACGATACTTACGGCCATCAGGCCGGAGATTTGGTCCTGCGGCAGCTGGGAACGATCCTGACCTCCTGCTGTCCGGCCGACGGTTACTGCGCACGCAACGGCGGAGAAGAATTTGCGGTTCTGGTCGACCGCGCGTACGAAGAGGAAACGGGCCGCGTTGCGGAAAGGATACGGACAGCCGTCGAAGGGTATTTCTTTTTGATGGAAGACGGCACCCGGTTGGAGCTGACCGTGTCGCTCGGGTTCGGCCTGTCGGCGGCGGGTTCGCCCAAAACGCTGTTTCGCCGGGTCGACGACGCGCTGTACCGTTCCAAAGAAAGCGGCCGGAACCGGACAAGCCAAGCTCTTTCCGAAGTTCTGCCTTCCAAACTTTGAATCGAATGATCCGGCAAAATCAAAAAAGAAAAGCCTTTGTTCCGTTTCCGGGGAACAGGGCTTTTCTTTTTTGATTTTGCATAATGCGTCCGCTGCTGCGGACCGCGGATAGGGACTGCTTTGCAGGGGGACCGCTCCGGATCGGACAGACGGCCGTATCCCGACCAGCCTCTTTTATTTCTGCGTTTCGCCGAGCGGCAGCCAGGCCAATACGCGCTGGATCATCGTATCCCAGTAGCCCCATTCGTGCTCGCCTGGACCTTCTTCGTAAGTGAAATCCAGGCTGCTTTGCTCCGCGGCTTTTTTGAACGTCTGATTATCCGCGTACAGGAAATCTTCGGTGCCGCAGCATTGATACAGCTTCGGCTTCGGAGCTTCCGCCTTGGATACGCGGTCGAGCAGGAACAGCAGATCGTCTTCAGTGCCGCGGACTTTTTCCTCGCCGAAAATCGTATGCAGCAGACCCGAACGCGGATTGTCCGGATTCTCCGTCATCGCGGCAATATCGAGCGCTCCCGACAGGCTGGCACCCGCCGCGAAGCGGTCAGGCCGGCGCAAAGCCAGTTTGAAAGCTCCGTATCCGCCCATCGACAGACCCGCCGCAAAGTTGTCTTCGCGCTTATCCGACAGCGGGAAGAACGAACGGGCCAGCTCCGGCAGTTCTTCGCTGATGAACTCCCAGTATTTTTCGCCGTAAGCCATATCCGTATAGAAGCTCCGGTGTACCTGAGGCATCACGATCGCGATCCCGTAAGCGGCGGCATAACGTTCGATCGATGTGCGGCGTACCCAGATCGTATCGTCGTCGGACAGTCCGTGCAGCAGATACAGCGTCTTGTGCGGGCCGGGTCTTTTTACATTGGCCAACCCGATCTGCGAACGCGTCTGCTGCGGCAGAATAACGTTCATCGAGGTGCTCAGTCCAAGCGATTCGGAATAAAAATTGCAGGTAAGCAAAGCCATGGTCGAATGGGCCTCCTTCATGAAGCGTGCTTCATATTTGGTTGGAAAACGCTTCCCTTTATCTTTTTCCCTTTGGGAATGCCGTTCTCCTTCCCGGAGCATGAACTAGGGTCGAAAGACCCAAAAAATCGTTGCTTGCTTTCCGGGAAGGCACATATAATGAAAGAAGCGAAAGAGGCCGATATATAAACGGATGCCGCCGCTTCGAACCTGTTTCGCAAAGGAAAAGCAGGCATGCCGAAAGGAGGGGGCTTTTTTGGGGCGTTTTAAAAAAGAAGAAGGATTTACGCTGATCGAAGTCTTGGCCGCGCTGCTGATTTTGTCGATTGCGGCTCTGGCTTTTACGGCTTACTTCAGCAGTGCCCTGACATTCGCCAAAACGAATCAGAACAAGACGATCATGTCCAATCTGGCGCGCAACGCGCTTGTGTATATGCAAAAGCAGGATTTCAAACGGCTGGATGAATACTTCAAATCGGGCAGCGCCACGGTTCTGGAGGCTTCGACTTCTTCAAGCGGGAATCGTGTCGGCATCACCCCGGAGACGTTCAAGACCTGCAGTACGGCGATTTCGGGAACGTGCGCTTATCGGGATATGTTTCCGAGCGGGAATCTGCAGCCGATCCTGGCGGTGCTGGAACCGCAGGTCAACGGGATCGCTTATCGGATCGTGATCGAATATCAAAAAAATCTGAATCGCACGGCGGCCGACGGAGGAGCTCTGCTGCTGCCGATCAGCGCGACGGTTACGCCGGTCGAGACGGGCAGAAGCGGGCCGGGAGCGGATTCGGTAACGGTGGAGGGGTATGTCAATGCGAAGTCGATTCGTTAAAATGCTCAGGCGCGAAGAAGGCTTTACGCTGATCGAGTTGATTGCCGTCCTATCGTTGACGTCGATGGTTCTCGGCATTATTTCGACCACGTTGTTCTTCGGTTTCCGCAGCTATCATCAGGTCTCGGCGGAGAACAAACTGCGTGAAGAAGGCGATATCCTGATGTCGGCGATCATTACGGAACTGTACGTTTTTTCGCCGGATCGGATCTATGCGCTGCCGGGAGGCAGCGGCTTTCGGATGCTGCATGTGACGGAAGACGGGACCGAGATTCCCGCGGAAGAAGTCGCGGTCGAGATTGTGGAGGGTCAACTGCAGATCCGCAGGCCTGGAACGGCCGCATCGGCCGATCCCTATCAGACGACCCGGACCGATTCGCAGATCGTACCCGGTGTATCCACCATGACGATCGAAGGCGAGAGAACCGGCGGATTCGAGTATTATACGACCGGGCTGATCAATATCAAACTTGCGCTCGAACTTGAAGAAGGTTCCGGACGTTCCGGGATCGACCTGGAGAGCCGATTCGGATTCTGACAGGAGTTCCGGCGCGAAATGCAGGGGAATTATGCGAAAAAAGGAGAGCCATTCATGAAAAGGTTGCGTGGGGAAAAAGGCTCGGCACTCGTCATGGTGATGTTCATGATGCTGGTTCTTACCCTGTTGGGCGTGGCGGTACTGAGCGCGGCGGTCGGCGGAGCCAGACGTACGCTGACGCGGGAGAACGATATCCAGAGCCTCCAGCTGACGCAAAAAACGCTGGACGAGTCGGTCGCTTATATCGCCGCGAATCTGGACGGCAAAGCGATCGACCCGGACGATCTGTCTGTGACGCTGAATCGTCTGGTCGCTCAGATTCCGGCGTTGGAAGCGGAAGAAACGGCGGAAGGCGGAGGCGTACAGACGGAGCTCGATCTGGCTTCGGGACGTCTGCTGTCGGCCGTGCCGGTGCCCGATTTCCCGAGCGGTACGATTCGGGGCAATGCGTCCTACACGGTCACACTGACGGCGGAAGGCAGCGTGAACGGGGTCAAGCGTACGATGAAGCAGGATGTCAAAGTCAGCATGTATCCGGACTTTCTGAACTATGCGTTCGGATCGGAAGAAGATCTGATCCTGAACGGGTCGCCGCAGATCCGGGGCAATATTTACGCCGGCGGGACGCTTCGGGTCAGCAATGTGGCGAACTACGCCTACAAAGGCAGCAGCCTGAAGCAGAACAGTTTGTTCCCGGTCATGAAAGAGCGCAGCGATAATGCCCTGCCGCTGGCTTTTGTGCAGTCGCTGGACCGGTTCACCCTGTCGGAGAACAATTATCCCGAAAGAGCGGTGAACCGCGGAACAGACGGCGCCGTCTTGAGCGGGGAGCTGACCAAAGCCAATGTAGGCAAAGCACTGGGCATCGACTTGAGCCAGATCCGGATTCGCAGCAACGAGCAGTTTATCCGGGTAGATGTCGGGCAGTCGTTCCGGGACAAGCTGTCCCGGGCGCTCGGAGTCAGCCCGGCGGCACTGCCGGACGACAATGCCGGAATCGCTTCTTATTTGAAAAGCTACGAAAAAGCGCTGCGCATGCCCGTCAAGCCGATCGAGCCGATTGAGCCGGTCAATCCGAATTCGGCAGACAAAGAAGCGCAGAAGCGGTACGAAGAAGAAGCGGCCGTCTACGAGAAAGCCCGCGCCAAATACATCGAAGAATTGACGCTGTACGAGACCGCTTTGTCCGAGCTGTCACAGGCGCTGTCGAACATGACGGGTACGGTGGTGTTCGACGGAGACTTGAACGTGGACGGCGAGTGGTCGAGGGATCTGGTTCTGGCCAACAAGAGCAATTCCTCCTTGTCGGCTGATTCATGGCTGATCGTCAACGGCAATCTGACGGTCGGCAATACGGTGGACAATTCCGCTTTGCGGTTGTACAGCAATATTCTGGTTACCGGTTCGGCCAATCTGGCCGGGGCCATCAATGTCGATTCGACGATGTTCGTTCTGGGCGGTACGACGATCCAGGATGCGGTCATTACGGGGGCTTCGGCAGGCGGCGAAGGGGAGAAAGAGATTGTCCTCATCTCCAAAGGACCGATTCTGCTCAACCGGATCGATGCGTTCAGCAGTACGGCCCAGACGCTGCGCGGATTTTTCTATACCGACGATACGGCGGAATTGTACGGAGTCGGTTCGAATTTCGATCTTCGAGGCGGTTTTTTTGCCAAAAAGAACCTGACGGTCAATGCGGTTGTCGGAAATTCGACGGAAGATGCGGGAGGTCAGCGTATTTCGTTCGATGAGCAATCTCCCGGCCAGCCGAGCCGATTCAAGGTCGATTACAACAGCGAAGTGTTCGAGCATCAGGGACTTGCGCTGCCGAGAGTCGACAAAGTCAGAGTCAAAGCCGACAAGATCCGGCTGGCCGATACGCCGCCGGATTAACCCGGGATACAGCAAAGCCCCGTACCGGAGTACGGGGCTTTTACTGTGTTCGAAAAGTTCCTGCGGTCTCCGGCGCTTCAGTAACGGTCGCCGTCACCCGGTGCGTTGGGATCGGCAGGCTTGGCTACGATAATCCGCGTCGAGGCCTGGACCGGATCGGAAGTCGGCGTCCGCTGATACAGGACGGTGACCACGGCTTCCCGGCCGGGCAGCAGGCCGGTGACGATGCCGTTCGGATCGACGACGGCAATGTCTTTGTCGGCGACGCTCCATACCAGTTGGTCTTTGATATCCCGGGCCGAGATGGAAATCGGATTTACCATCAGCGGAGCGCCCGCGATCAAGTCGAACGGGACTCCCTTTTCAACCCGGATGGTCGGCGGAAGCAGCAGGGCGGTCACGACCGGTTTGACCGTAACCTGCCGGACGGCCGTAAGGTCCCCGGCAGGCGTTGGCAGAATCGCGGTGAGGGTGACTTTGCCGGGAGCTTGGCCGGCCAGGGAGATCTTGTTGCCGTCCGTGGACGGCGTGCCCAGCGAAGCATAAGGGCCTGTGAACGGTCCGGAATCCTGGATGTCCGCGACCGACCAACGAACGGCTTCTTTGGCACCCGGATATTCGGCCGGGAGCACCAGTGCGTCGAAGTCGATCGAGTCGCCGACATACACGGTGTCTCCTCCCCGCACCGCGAAATCGAGCACCCAGATCTGTTTGGTTTGAGTCAGCTGGGACGGATTGTCGCCTGCGGTCCGAACCGTGACGCTGACAGTTACCGGACCGGGAGCCACTCCTTCAAGAACGGCCGCTGTCGGCCGCTGCTGCTGCGCAGGCGTAACCGGGGTCAGCTTCGCCTGGTCGGCTCCGTTTGCGAGGCTCCAGACGATGCTGCCGATATTGGCTTCCGCAGGCAGGATAACGGTATTCAAGTCGATGGTCCCGCCTTTGAGAACGCTGCTCGGTCCTTCGATCTGGATGCTGCTCAATCTGTCGGTAATGATCAGATCGTGGTGAGCGTCGAGCACTTTGGAAGTATTGGTTCGCGTATTAGTCACATATACCGTAGCCCGCAGCGTGACGCTTCCGCTTTGAAGACCCGTTACGAACAAGGAAGAAGGATCCGCCTGGGGATTCAAATCCACCTTTTCCCGGCCATCGCCGGCAACTTCCCAGACGATGCGATCGATTCTGAGATTGGAAGCGTTGGTGGTCAACCGAATGTCTTCAATCGTTTGGCCCACATTGACGGAAGGGCTGCCTGCAATCAAAATCGCAGGCGCTTCGACACTCACGGTTGCCGTTCCCGTTACTCCGCTTCCGTCGGTCGCGGCGGCCGTAATAACGGCTTGTCCGGCTTTCAGGCCTTTTACGGTGATGCTGTCCGCTTTGTCATTTTGTGTTCCTTCCGGATAGATGATCTGCACCGAAGGGTCGCTGCTCGACCAGATCAGCGGAGGGTGCTCCGCAATGGTGCCGTCGGACAGAGTCACTGCCGGAACGAGTGCCGTGGAATCATCTACCCAAAGAGCCTGATCCGGCATCGTAATTCTTTGCGTTTTGACAATGGCATTAAACAGAACATCCGGGAACTGAACGGTGCGCGGTTCGCCCGGTACCGGTTCGGACGGAGGCTCGGCTCCCGCGAAGGGCGCGCGATGCAGCGTAATGCTGCCCGAAGAAACCAGGTTTTTCGCTACGATTGCTCCGTAGACCGCTCCGTTGCCGTTTTCGTAATTTACCGTCGCATAGGGAGCCAGCACGCTGCCGTCCACTTTCGACCCGTTTCCGCCTTTCGGGAATTGGGAGACAGGGGCATTGCCGACATACAGGGTGTCCGTCCCCGTGTAATTGATAAGCGTGCGGGCCGGATCGGCGGATACGATATTCGACAAACGCAGGGCTCCGCCCGAGACATTGACGACGGCCGAAGCGCCGGCGGGTACTATGATCTTGAGATCGTTCATATTGACCGTGTCTGCGCTGTTCAAGTCGAATACGTTCAAATCGGGATCGGCACCGGTCAGGGTAATCACGCCGCCGCTGTCGCTTCCCGATGCGGGCTGCCGGGTCCCGTTGGACGGCATGGACGCATAGGCGGAGGACAGCGCGGTCAATTTGCTCTCCGTCTCGCTGAAGCTGAAGGCGCGGCCGATTTCGTTTTTGAGAGCTTCCGCATCGCCTTTAACCGGGGCGGGCTTAAGGTAACCCGGTCCGCTGTAGGTTCCGCCGTAAGACATCTTGGCAGCGTCTCCGCTGCCGTAGCCGAATTTGACGTCTCCGCCGATTACGGCGCGGGTGAACTCCGAGAAAGCGAAGCCCGGCGCTTCTACATTGCCTTTGGCCAGAATGGCTCCCTTGGAAATCGTGCCGCCGCTCAGGGTCAAATTTCCGTTTGTGACGAGAGCCACGGAAGAAACGGAAGAATCCAGTTCGCCGCCGATCGTAGCCGAGGTCGTAACGGATCCGTTGACGGCAACGCCGCCTTTGATTTGTCCCTGTGCCAAATTAACCGGCGAGTTTCCGAGTACGATCAGGCTGTACTTTTGCAGCTGCTGCAGAGGAGCGGCATACGGCGACGAAGCATGTAAATCTTCGTAATCCAGTTTGGCCTGGTTCAGGTTATACGAACCTTTTTGGGTAGGAACGACGTCGAGATGGAACGAAATGCCGCTGTCTTTGTTCGGCACATAAGAATTTCCGTCCAGCGTATACCTGATTTTGTCGAAGCTCCCCGCGAGGGTGTAACCTTCGGCGGCTGTGCCGGTCTTGGTGAGACCTGCCGGAAGGGCGCCCTGAATTTCAAGGCCCGCCGGCATCTTCTCGCTGTATTTGATGTTCGAGATCTCGAGGGTGTTCAGTCCGCTCTCGCCTGTCCGGATGTCGGCGGCAGGAATCGTCTGCGGTGTCACGGTATAGGTCATGCCGACCTTGCTGCCGGCCATAAACTCGTAATTGGCCGGAACCGTATCGAGCGTGCGCTCCGTGAGCAGATTGGCCGAGACCTTTTTCATCGTAAGATCGATGGTTTTGACGGCGGTTGCGCCCTGCTTGTCACGGGCCTTGATTTCGATCTCGATCTTTCCTTCTTTGAGCAGGAGCGGATTCTTGAATTTCTCGGTAATGACGGAGCCTTTGGAAACGGGTTTCTCCGCAATTGTCATCTCGTCCACATAGCTGCCGTTGACCTTGAAGCGCACCGAAGCGTACATATTCAAATCGTACAGATCGAGGTCATCGACCTGATAGCTGAACACAAGATCTTTCAAATAAGAAGGCTTGGTCGTTTCATCGGCCGTCGGTGCGAGAACGCTGATCGTCGGCGCATGGTTGGAACCGATAAAAGCGCGAAACATCGTATTGACAAACAGTTTCTGTTCCCACTCGGGGAATTTGATATTGGTGTGTCCGGTGCCGGAGTACGTCACATTGCCTTTGGAATAGGTGTAATAGTGATTGTAGCTGTCTTCGCTGTCGCGTTTGTTGGCATCTCCGCTCTCGCTCACGATGTTGTACCACGGCACGATCTCCGGATCTTCGAGATCCAGCATGTAATACTGATCGTGGGTTTGGGCAATCTGGCCGACGAATCCGCCGGTATTACCCGGTTTCTGCGAAAGATCGAACGGGAACTGCGTCAGCATGCCGTTGTTGACCACCTGGGTCCGAATCGATTTGTTGGGAGCGCCGAGACCCATATTGGTATACAGGCCGGTCTGCCCGGTGGTCTGCTGGAAATTCCGGATCCACGGATTCCATCTGTCGCCGATCATGGTGTCGTGCGTGAACATGACGGCCTGGCCGGTCTTGATAAAAGCATTCACGCTCGCCGCCGCATCATCGGACAGATTGCTGGCCGTCTGCGAATTGTAATTGTCCATGAATCCGAATATAAGCATGTCGTACTTTCCGTTCAAGTTGGCGTACGAATTGGCGCTGCCTTTGGTATTGAACGAACTGAACAGTACCGGAGTGATCTGAATATCGTAATCGCTCGTACGCAGATAGGAAGAATTCATATTGGTTTCCTTGAGCAGGCTGCTGGCGTCGCTATTCGGCAGGATCTGTAGCACCCGAATCACCGTCTGCTTGTCGTGTACACGGAACGCTCCTTCGGCATAGTCGTTCAATCCGTTGGCCGTGAGTTCCAATTTCCAGTAGATGGGTCCCGAAAAGGTCTGGGGTAGGTTGTACGCCAATTTGCCGCTTCGGGCAGTCAGGGTGGAGCTGGCAACGATGTTATCGTTGGAAAGCGCGAATACCTTATCGACACTGGCATACAATTTGGCGTTTACCGGCGTGTTAAAGTCTTTGACATTGTTGGCGTTGAACGTGAAAGTCAGCTTGTCGCCGGTCGTATAGATCCGGTTCGAACCGTCCAGAAAGTTGTCTGGTTTGGCGGTTACTTCGATCCGCGGGCGCTGTTTGTACAGGGCGTTTCCGTCTTTGACCGCCTGTGCCACATCGGAGATCAGGGTACTGTCGTCGACGAACTTTACGCTTCCCGGCTGTGTGGAAGCCGCCGAATATTTGCTGTAGAGCGCGTACAGGTTGCCCGAAGGACTCTGGGCAGCGATCGAAGTGTGAAAAATGACAGGCAGGCCTTTACGGATATAGGCGTTCTCGATCTGGCCCGATTTGAGTTTGGTAATGTCGTTCATGACGGCGGTGGTATTATGGGCGGCGCGCTGCGCATCCGTCGGACCGGTCGCAAAGGTCTTCGGCTGGGCGGTACTGTAGGCGCCGGAACCGAAATATATCGCATCGTATTTGCCGTCCAGTTCATCGCGCTGGGCGACGAAAGTTTTCATTCGCATCGTATCCACGGTAACGTTCTCGGTCCCGGCCAGCGCATTCTTGAGCGCATAGGTCCCGGTATCGGAAATTTCGAGGATCTTGATCCGGTAAGGCGGCTCGGTATCGGCCATGACTTTCCATACCCCGAAAGGCACGCTGGTCAGCACGAATACCAGGATAACCCCCCATAGGATAAGAGACTTCTTTTTCACTGCTGTTCCTCCTTGAAGATCGCCGAATTTAAGTACACATGCAGATAAATCCGCTGGCCGGGTGAGAGGGCCTTTAAGTCCCGATAACAGACAATTTTGCTAAATGGGTAGCGCAAGAAAAGGTTGTATGGTATATCATTATTTTAGGCCATAAGCCTTACGTTCTCAAGGATAAATGCTCGGTGAACAACAGGAATTTCAAATTTGCGACTTTTTTCGGGCAAATTAAAAAAAAATTTGAAACCCCCTAAAAAAAACCTCTTCTTTCTGCGATATATAGAAAGACGCCACAGGCCAATGGACCCAAAAAAATGGAACATACGACTTATGCGCTAGAAGAGCCTTGTTATATTGTCGGCTTGCTTGAGCAAACTCTTAATCTCAATTTCAATAAATACGGCGGAGATGAAACGGGCATGGCAATCATTAAGAAAAGACTCGGCGACCTGCTTGTCGAGAACGGCATTATTTCCGAGGAACAGCTGCAGCAGGCGCTTGTCGAACAGCGGGAAACCAAGCGCAAACTTGGCGACCATCTGATTGCCCAGGGGACCATCACGGAGCAGCAGCTGATCGAAGTGTTGGAGTTCCAGCTCGGCATTCCCCACGTCAGCCTGTTCAAATACCAGATCGATCCGGCTATTACCCAGATCATTCCGGAGAGCATGGCCAAACGGTATCAAGTGCTTCCTTTCATGAAAGAAGGCAGCAAGCTGATGGTGGCCATGGCCGATCCGCTGGATTATTTCGCGATCGAAGATCTGCGCATGAGCACGGGCTTCCGGATCGAACCGGCCATCTGTACGCGCGACGAACTGCAGCGGGCGATCGCCCGCCACTACGGCCTGCGCGATTCGATGAACCAGATGATGGGCGAGCTGCCCAGCGTCGAAGAGATCGAAGAGACCGAAATCACCGACGAAGATTCGCCGATCGTCAAGCTGGTCAACCAGATGATCCAACAGGCCGCCCAGCTTCGCGCTTCCGACATCCATGTGGATCCGGGCGAGAACAATCTGGCGATCCGCTACCGGATCGACGGTTCGCTGCGGACCGAACGGATGATTCCGAAACAGATGCAGGGCTTTATTACGGCGCGTCTGAAGATTATGGCGAAGCTGAATATCGCCGAGCGCCGCCTGCCGCAGGACGGACGGATCAAAATGCTGGTCGACTATCGCATGATCGATATCCGGGTCTCGTCGCTGCCGACCGTACACGGCGAGAAAATCGTACTGCGTCTGCTTGATTTGACTACAGGCGTGCAGTCGATGGACAAGCTGGGCTTCGACGAACGCAATGCAACTGTGTTCAAGGAAATGATCGAACGTCCGTACGGAATCATGCTGCTCACCGGTCCGACCGGCAGCGGCAAGACGACCACCCTTTACTCGGCGCTGGCTCACCTGAACACCGAGGAAGCGAATATCATTACGGTCGAAGATCCGGTCGAGTACCAGATCGAAGGCATCAATCAGGTTCACGTGAACCCGGCGGTCGGTCTGACCTTCGCGGCCGGTCTGCGTTCCATTCTCCGGCAGGATCCGAATATCGTCATGGTCGGGGAAATCCGGGATACGGAAACCGCCGAGATTGCGGTTCGCGCTTCGCTGACCGGCCACTTGGTGCTGTCGACGCTGCATACGAACGACGCGGTCAGCAGCGTGACGCGCTTGCGCGATATGGGCATCGAGCCGTATCTGATCGCCTCGTCGCTGATCGGCGTTGTCGCCCAGCGTCTGGTCCGCAAGATCTGTCCGGAATGCAAAACGGAGTATGCGCCTTCGGAACAGGAAAAAATTCTTATGCACGAACAGGGGATCTTCGTCGATAAGCTGTATAAAGGCCGCGGATGCGGCAACTGCAGTACAACCGGTTACCGGGGGCGGGTCGCGATCCACGAAGTGATGCCGATGACGGATACGCTGCGCCGGTTGGTCAACGAATCGGGCAGTATCGAAGATATGCGCAGGGCCGCCAAGCAGGGTGGCATGAAGTCGCTGCTGGAAGACGGCTTCCGCAAAGTCGGTCTGGGGATTACGACGCTGCAGGAAGTGATGAAAGAAACGGTCGCCCATTAAGCGGGCTTCCGATGAATGGCGGAGGAGCTGCTGAAGATGAACGAACACAACCGGACAATCGAAGAGCTGCTGCGCGAAATGCATGCCCGGGGAGCCTCCGATCTGCATATTGCGGTCGGAGCGCCGCCGAGCGTCCGTATTCACGGCGCGCTGACGCCGCTGGCCGGCGAGCCGGTCAGCGGCGATGAAGCGGAGCGGATGGCTTCCGATCTGCTCGGCGAAGAGCGGACTCTTCGGTTCCGCAGTGTCGGCGAGCTGGACTTCGCTTATGCCCTTCCCGGTGCGGACCGGTTCCGGATCAACGTCTACCGCCAGAAAGGGTATGCGGCGATCTCGGCCCGCTCCATTCCGGAGAAGATTCCGACGATGGAGCAGTTGGGGCTTCCCGGAGCGCTGGCTGCGCTGGCCCATCGGCCGCAGGGACTGATTCTGGTCACCGGTCCGACGGGCAGCGGCAAATCGTCGACGCTGGCCGCGATGATCCACGATATCAATACCAAAACAAGCAAACATATCGTCACGCTGGAAGATCCGATCGAATTCATGCACGACCATCGCAAATCGCTTGTGCACCAGCGCGAAGTCGGCCTGGACACGGCAAGCTTCGCGGACGGTTTGCGGGCGGCGCTCCGGCAGGACCCGGACGTCATTCTGGTCGGCGAAATGCGGGACCTGGAGACGATCTCGGCGGCCATTACCGCTGCGGAGACGGGCCATCTGGTCCTGGCGACGCTCCATACGACGGACGCGCCCAAGACGATCGACCGGATCATCGACGCTTTCCCGGGCCACCAGCAGCCGCAGGTGCGCACGCAGCTGGCCTCCGTCCTGACCGCCGTGATCTCGCAGCGCCTGCTGCCGAACCGCGGCGGTCAGGGGCGGACGTGCGCGACCGAAGTGCTGGTCAATACGCCGGCCGTCGCCAACCTGATCCGTTCGGAGAAGATCCACCAGATCCGCAGCGTGATGCAGACGGGCAAGGCGCATGGCATGCACACGCTGGAGATGAATATCCGCGAGCATCTTCAGCGCGGGCAGGTTGATCCTTCCGCGGCCAAGGAATATATGACGGAGGTGACCGCCTGATGGCCCAGTTCGAATATCAGGTGCGAACCGGAAGCGGCAAACGGCTTAAGGGCAAGATGAACGCAAGCGACAAAGCCGCCGCCATGGAAGAACTTCGCAAACGCGGACTGAAAGTCTTCTCGCTCGTCGAGAAAAACAATACGGTATTGTCCAAAGAAATCTATATCGGCAACCCGGTCAAGTCGATCCATTTCATCATCTACTGCCGCCAATTCGCCACGCTGATCCGTGCCGGAATCACCATCGTGGACGCGACGACCATCCTCGCGGGGCAGACCGAGAGCAAAGCGCTCAAAGGCGCTTTGATCCAGGTCGCCTCCAGTCTGCTCAAAGGCATTCCGTTCTCGCAGGCGGTGCAGGAGCACCGGCGGATCTTCCCTTCCCTGTTCGTGAGCATGGTGCGGGCGGGCGAAGAAACGGGGGATTTGGAAGGGACGCTGGAACGTCTGGCCGTCTTTTTCGAAAAGCAGCATTCCACCCGCGAAAAAGTGAAGTCGGCGCTGACTTATCCGGCTACGGTCGCGATTCTGGCCATTGTGGCGACGGTGTATCTGCTCTGGGCTATCGTGCCGCAGTTTATTACGATGTTCGATTCGTTCGATGCGGAACTGCCGGCGATTACGGTCGCGGTTCTGGCGCTCAGTAACAGCATCCAGCATTATTGGTACTTCTGGGGGCTGGGCATTCTGGTTCTGGTCATTGCCTTTTTCATGGCCAAGCGTACCGAGCAGGGGGCTTACTGGATCGATTATATGAAACTGAAAGTCCCGGTCTTCGGCAAGCTGAATCAGAAAAGCTCGATCGCCCAGTTTACCCGGACTTTCTCTTCATTATATGCAAGCGCCGTTCCCGTGCTCCAGTCGCTGACGATTGTCGAAGACGTCGCCGGCAACCGGGTCATCGGCCAGGTCATCCGAAGTGCGGGAGACTCGCTTCGGCAGGGCCGTTCGCTGGCCGCTCCTCTGGAAAAGTCGTGGGTCTTCCCGCCTCTGGTCACCCAGATGATCGCGATCGGCGAAGAAACCGGGGCGTTGGGGGATATGCTGGGTAAAGTGGCGGATTTCTACGAAATGGACGTGGATAACACGGTCGATCGTTTGAAATCCCTGCTCGAACCTCTGCTGATCGTATTTTTGGCAGCAGTGGTCGGCACGATTATGGCAGCGATTATGCTTCCGATGTTTACGCTGTACAGCAGTGTGTCGGGGGGGTAAAAGCGCGGCTCTGTATGAAGTGCTCGAGGAAAGCTTCGAGATATGTACGGAGCCACGAATCCGATTTTGGAAAAACTCGGAGGCAAGAACCGGATAATCAAAATCCGGAAAAAATCACGGGAGTGAAGACAAAATGAATCAAGCAGCAGAGATGGTTAACGAAGTAGAAATGAAGGAAACCCGCAAGTCGACCTTTATGCAGCGTGTATGGGCAAAAATGGGCAAAGACGAAAAAGGCTTTACCCTGATCGAACTCTTGGCAGTACTGGTTATTATCGCGATCATTGCCGTTATTGCCGTTCCGCTGATTAGCAATATTATCAACAACTCTAGAAGCAGCGCAGACGTAGCAACTGCACGTCAAGTCTATGACGCAGCCCGCTTGTATGTCATTGGCGACAAAGCAGGCGATTTCAAAGGTGCCGGTAATATTACAGTGTCCACATTGATCACAGCCAAGTATTTAGAAGCAACAGTAGCACTTCCTAGTACGAAAAAGGCTTTGGCTGGAACCAGCCAAGTAACCTTTAGTACAACAGGCGACTTGACCAATGTGATTTTGACGGATACTACGTCGGGAACTGCCAAGACCAAGACATTCACGGCGGAAGAAGTATTGTCTGCGACTCCGACAGATGCCAATAAATAATAAATGCTAGAAGGTGAGAACCGGAAAAACCCACCGTTTTTCCGGTTTCTCTTTATCCCTTAATCTTTTCCTTCTGCACTTACCTAACTTGGAATTCCTCATCTCATCAGGAAATTGGAGGGCAACAGCGATTGGAACAACCTTTTAGGCTGGAGCGCTTTATTCCAATCCCATACACCTTATGACCATTTTCATCGCGATCTACATCACCGTCGTGGGCCTGTTGTTCGGCTCTTTTTTCAACGTCGTGGGCCTCAGGGTTCCCGTCGGCGAATCCGTCGTCCGTCCGCCTTCCCGCTGCGGGAACTGCGGCACGCGTCTCGGCGCCAAAGACATGATTCCGGTATTCAGCTATATTTTTTCAAAAGGTCGATGCAGGCACTGCGGCACTAAAGTCTCGCCGATCTACCCGCTGTTCGAAGCGGCGACCGGGCTCCTCTTCCTATGGATGTTTCTCCGCTTCGGTCTGACGGGAACGGCGGCGCTCGGCATTGTACTGGCCGGCCTGTGCATCGTCGTCACGATCGCGGATTTGAAATATATGCGTATTCCCAACAAGGTGCTGCTCTTTTTCGCGCCGATTCTGATCGTGCTGCGCCTGGCGTTCATGGATGCGCCGTGGTGGCATTACGGATTGGGCGGACTTTTCGGCGGCGGACTGATCCTGTTGATCGCTCTGCTGACCAAAGGCGGCATGGGCATGGGGGACGTCAAGCTGTTCGCGCTGTGCGGAGTCGTGCTCGGGATCGGTCCGGCCGTTCTGGCCTTCATGCTCGCCTGCGCCTTCGGCACGATCGTCGGCATGCTGCTTATTTCTTTTAAAATCGTTCAGCGCCGCCAGCCCGTTCCGTTCGGACCGTGGCTTGCGCTGGGCACAATGATCGCTTATCTCTACGGAACGCAGATTATCGGCGGGTATTTCTCGCTGATCGGTTAGGAGGACATACCAGGCATGCGGGGAATCGGCAGCAAAAAAGCGGGACTTACCATCGAACAGACCGGGGTCCGCTTCATCCAACTCAAAAACAGCAAAACCTGGGAGATCGAAAAGCAGAGCTATCTGCCGCTCGAGCCCGGTACCATCATCGAAAACCAGATCGCCGACGAAGAAAAGCTGCGCGCGCAGATTCGCCAGTGGGCCGAGCAGGAAGGTCTCAAAGGCAGCCGCGTCTCGCTGTCCGTACCGCCTTCCCAGGTCATTATCCGCAAAATGAACATTTCCGCGGTCAATTCGAAGCAGGTGGAGCAGCTCGTCGCGCTCGAAGTGGAGACCGGTCTGCATCTGCCTTTCGAAGAACCGGTATACGATTATATTCCGATCGGCCGGGACAAACTGCTTCAAGGCGACGGTCTCGAGGAAGAAGTGACCCGGGTACTCGTGTTTGCGGCTCCGAGCCGGCTGATCAACGAGTACGTGGGCATTCTGGACGAAGCGGGCATCAAGACGGACAGCGTGGAAGTGTCGGCGACGGCGCTGGCACGCATGACCGAAAGCGCGCAGGGCAAACCTTTTGCCGATACGATGCTGGTGCACCTCGAGCATTCGCAGATGGACGTCTATATGTTCCGCGAAGGCAACCCGGTGTTCATGCGGACCATCAACTTGCTCGACCTTGCGGACGAGACGCCGTTGTTCCAGTCCGAATCCTACTTGGCGCATAAAGCGGCTTTGGGGGAAGACAGTTTGTCCACCGAGCAGATTGTGGAGATTACGGCCGAAATTTCGCGGATGCTCAACTTCTATCAGTACAGTCTGCATGACGGAGCCGCGCGGATCACCGGGCTGGCCGTCACCGGCCCGGACCGGATCCGGCGTCAGCTCGTCGGCGAACTGCGGCAGGCGCTGGCGGAGATCGATATTCAGGAGCTTCAGCTGGAAGCCGTGCCGGGCAGGGCCGAAGACCCATCGCTGAACCTGTACCGGGTGGCGGTCGGTGCCGCGCTGCGCGATGACAAGAACAGTCTGATCGATCTGCTGCCGCGGGAAGACCGGGAAGCGAAAGTGCTTCCGTACGCCCTGGCGTCGCTGCTGCTGATCTGGATATTGGCGGCCGGAACGGTCGTGGCTTTCTATATGATTCAAAAAGACGGTCTGGCCGGCCAGGCTTCGCAGCTCGAGAGTCTGCAGGCGGACAACCAGCTCAAGCAGCTCGAACTGGTCGGGCTTCAAGGCAGCGGAGGCTCGCCCGCGGCGCTGATCGCCCAACTCGAAGCCTCGCGCATGGACGCCGTATCGGTGCTCAAACAGCTGGACGCCGCTCTGCCGAAACGCGCCGTAATCCGAAACATCGCCTACTCGCAGAACAGCACGATCGATTTGACGGTCGACGTAAACCGGATCGACCAGGCTTCGGTCTATCTGGCGGCACTGAAGAAGCTGCCTTTTGTAAAAGGGGCTGCGATCACGGATCTCTCGGAAGAGCGCGACACGGGCGGAGGAAGTACGGCGGGAGCGGCGGGGCTGTATGCGGCCGTGTATACCGTCTCGATCGGGAGCGAAGCGGCTCAAGCATCGGATGCGGCCGCCCAGTCCGTAGAATCGGTCGGCCATGCGATTGCCCCGGACGCCGCCGCTTCGGATCTTACGACACAGGAGGAAAGCGTCAATGATGGAACGAATCCATAACAACCGTCAGGCGCTCGTGCTGGGCATCGCCATGCTGTTCCTGCTTCTGCTGGTGCCCTATATGCTGCTGCTTCGTCCGCAGACGGAGCAGCTGACGGCCAACGAAAGCGAGATTGCCCGTCTGGAGCAGGAGAACGGGATTTATCAGCGCAAGATCGATGAGCGGAAAGCCGAGAGCGCAAACCGGTTGAGCGACGAAGAGATTGCGCAAAAGCTGCCGGCGGGACCCGACCAGGAACAGATTGTCAAAGATCTGTACAAGATCGGCATGGCGTCCGGGGTCGTGCTGGCGGATGCGGCGTTCTCGAATGAAAGCACGGCCGCCGATCCCGCCGCGCAGAATGCGGACGCGTCCGCTTCAAGCGGGACCCGTTCGGTGTATGTGACCGCCCATGTCAAAGGCGGCTACGCCGGCATCAAGGATTGGATGGCGGCGCTCCAGAAGCTGCCGCGCCTGACTTCGGTCGAACAGTTTACGATCGATAAGCCTTACGTATTCAACGGCGTGCTGCTTGAAGCCACGGTGACTTTTACCGCGGGCTATCTGCCGCCGGCCGGCGCTTCGGCCCCGGATACCGCGCCCGGCGAGGCCGTCGTACCCGCGCCGTAATCCGGCGTGGACTGTGGCCGATAAAGTAGACGCGCCGCGAAGGTTTGGGTTATACTGGGTTTGCGCGATTTGGGCGGCCCGTTCTGTCACAGCTGCGGATTGCACCGGGAGAACGTGCCGGTTACATACGGATTAGGCCGGGGAAGCCCCCCGTAAGCTTCGGAGCCGCTTGCTAGCGTGCCCGGGGCTTTTTTTCAAGGGTAAGAAAATAAGAAAAACCTCCCCCCGGCTTTATGCATGATGGGAAGTCCGGCTCTCTACTCATGCACGTACAAATTTGTTACAATGGGATACATAAGCAGAAGCATAGGCTGTACGACCGATTGACGATCGACGGTCGGGCTGGAAGATAGATGAAATGTGCCGGACAGGCGGTACCAAGGAACGAGAGGCGCGCGGGGGACGCGATTGCGCCTTGAGCTTCAAATCCAAATTCGGGAAGTGATACCGTGATCGACATGCAGGATGTGTGGAAGACCTATCCGAACGGAACCCATGCGCTTCAAGGGGTTTCGCTCCAGATCGACCGCAGCGAATTCGTCTACGTCGTCGGTCCTTCGGGCGCCGGCAAATCGACGTTCATGAAGCTGATCTATAGGGAAGAAGTTCCGACAAAAGGGCAGATTTCCGTAAACGGATTTAACCTGGGCAAGCTCAAGCAGCGCAATATTCCGCTGCTGCGCCGGAATATCGGGGTTATTTTCCAGGATTATCGGCTGCTGCCGAAGTTGACCGCCTACGAGAATGTGGCGTTCGCGATGGAAGTCATCGAAGCGCCGAGAAAGATCATGAAGAAAAGAGTCATGGAAGTGCTCGACCTGGTCGGGCTGAAGAACAAAGCCAACCGCGAACCGGCCCATCTGTCGGGCGGCGAGCAGCAGCGGGTCGCGATTGCCCGTGCGATCGTGAACAACCCGTCGGTGATCGTCGCGGACGAACCGACCGGCAATCTGGATCCCGAGACGTCCTGGGGCATCATGCAGCTGCTCGACGAGATCAATTTCCGCGGCACCACGATCGTCATGGCGACCCATAACAAGGAAATCGTCAATACGATGCGCAAAAGGGTGCTGGCAATCGAGAACGGACATGTCGTCCGCGACCAGCTGAGGGGAGAATACGGTTATGAATTTTAATACCCTTCTGCGGCACTTTCGCGAGGGCACGAAAAACGTATTCCGCAACGGCTGGATGTCGGTTGCTTCGATGCTGTCCATCGTCGTCTCGCTTTCGCTGCTCGGCGTCGCGCTGCTGCTCGTCCTGAACCTGGACCGGGCGGCCGACGAGGTCGACAGGCAGGTCGAGATCAGCGTATATCTGAATCTAGACATTCAGCAGGCCGACCGCGACCGGGTCGAGCAGGAGATTCGGGACATGCCGGAAGTGCAGGAACTCACCTTCGTCTCCAAAGAAGAAGGGCTCGAGGAGATGCGCGAAACACTCGGCGATGCCATGGTCAAAGGATACGAAGAGACGGGAACGAACCCGCTTCCCGACATGTACAAGGTTCAGGTGATCGAAGCCACGACGGTGCCGTTCGTGGCGGACAAGATTCTGGCGCTGAACGACGGACGCCCGGAAGCGCCGATTTACGAAGTCGATTACGGCAAAGGAACGGCGGAGAAGCTGTTCCAGTGGACGCAGACCATCCGCATCGTCGGACTGGTGCTCGTCATCGGACTCGGCGTTATGGCGATGTTCCTGATCGCGAATACGATCAAAGTCACGATTATCGCCCGCCGGAGAGAAATCGCGATCATGAAGCTGGTGGGCGCGACCAACCGCTTTATCCGCTGGCCGTTCTTCATTGAAGGCGTGCTGGTCGGCATGACGGGTTCGGCGCTGACGCTGGCGATTCTGCTGTACGCCTATTCCAGGGTCGAGCTGGCCGCATCCAGCTGGAAAGCCGCCCTGTTTACGATGATTCCCCTTCACGAGATCTGGCTCTGGTTCAGTATTCTGATCCTTGGGCTGGGATTCCTGATCGGAGCCTGGGGCAGTACCATTTCGATCCGTAAATTTTTGAAGGTCTGACGGTAAGCTGCCCCAACAATTCGGAAAAAAGGATGGGAACCCGCTTTGAAAAAAACAGCTTCGTTATTGGCCGGCGTGTTGTTGGCCGCAGTAATCGTTCAACCCGCAAGTCTGCATGCCGCGCCTTCGACGGACAAGATCGACCGTCAGCTTCAGGAACTGCAGCAAAAAGAAAAAGAAGCACAGGCGCAAAAAAAGGCGGCCGAATCGGACAAGCAGGAAGCCGAGCATTATAAAAACAAAACCAACGAGTATCTGGAGCAGGTTCTCGCGAATATCGAAGCGGTCGGCAGCAAGCTGACCCAGGTCAGCATGGAGCTGTCGGAGACCGAAATGCAGCTGCAGCAGACCGAGAAAGAACTCGAAGCCGCCAAGCAGCGTATCATTGAGCGCGAAGGACTGCTGGATACCCGGGTTCGGATGATGTATACCGACGGTGCCGTTTCCTACCTGGACGTGCTGATGGCTTCGGCCGACTTCGGCGACTTCCTGAGCCGGGCCGATTCGATCAAGCGGATCATCGGGCAGGACAATACGATTCTGGAAGATCACAAGCGCGACCAGGAGATCGTGATCGAGAAGCAGTCGGAACTGGAAAGCCAGCATGCCCGCCAGAAGACTCTTCTGGCCGAAGTCGAGTCGCACAAGAAAGAGCTTGATGCCAAGGAAGAAGAAAAGCGCAAGCTGATTGCCAAGTTCGAACTGGATATCGAAGAAGCGGGAGAGATCAGCCAGGAGCAGGATTCCATGCTGGTCGAGTTCGCCACCAAGCGCTCCGATCTGGAACGCGAGAAGCGCGAGATCGAAGAAGCCCGGCGCAGAGCCGCGGCGGAAGAAGCGCTCCGCGTGGCCCAGGAGAAAGCGCGTGCGGCTGCGGCGGCGGAGAAAGCCGAAGAACAGCGTCAGGCGGAAGCCGAAGCGGCGCGTGCGGCGGCCGAAGTTCAAGCGGCTCAAGCGCCTTCCGCAAGCGACTATTCGTACAAAACGGGTGACCCGGCTCCGACTGCGACACCGGCACCGGAAACCCCTCCGACTTCCTCGGGGTCGGCTTCTTCCGGCGGCGCGATGCTGACTCCGGTCGACAGCTTCCGGATGTCTTCGGGCTTCGGAACGCGCGTACACCCGATCACCGGCAAAGTGAAGAAGCATACCGGCGTGGATATGGCGGCTCCGCAGGGAACCGATATTCATGCGGCCGAAGGCGGCGTCGTTACGGTCGCCCAGTGGTGGAACGGTTACGGCAATACGGTCGTTATCGACCATGGCAACGGAATCTGGACGCTGTACGGCCATATTCGCGACGGCGGCGTCATGGTATCTTCGGGACAAACGGTCCAGCGCGGACAGAAGATCGCCGAAGTCGGTTCGACCGGCAACTCGACGGGACCCCATCTGCACTTCGAGGTGCGGCAGAACGGCGAACCGGTCGATCCGGTACCTTATCTGGGCTGGTAAGCCCCAGCACTTCAAGTTCCCGCCCGGCGTATGTCCGGGCGGGTCTTGCGCTTTTTCCGGGCATCGTACACAATAGAAAACACGACAATTCCAGGATTCTGCCAAGGAGGCTTGCACCATGATAAAAAAACGGACAGCGATTCTGTTGGTCATTGTCGCAATGATCATCGGAGGGGGAGCGGTGCTTGCCTTGACGAACTATCCGATCTTCGCGAGCAGCGGAGCAAGCGCAAGCACGGGGCTCAATACGACCGAAATAAACAAACTCAACGCGGCGGTCAAGCTGATCGAAGACAATTATTATAAGGATGTGGACCACGAGAAGCTGGTGACGGGAGCCATCAACGGCATCGTCGGTGCGCTGGAAGATCCTTATTCCGCGTACATGGCGGCCGAACAGGCAAGCGAATTCAACGAATCGATCGAAGGTTCGTTCACGGGAATCGGCGCCGAAGTCGAACTCAAGAACGAGAAAGTGACGGTCGTATCGCCGATCAAGGGGTCTCCGGCCGAGAAGGCGGGCATTCAAGCCAAAGACGTCCTGCTGTCGGTCGACGGCAAGTCGTTGGCGGGCCTAGATCTGCAGACGGCCGTGTCGAAGATTCGCGGTCCGAAAGGCAGCAAGGTAACCGTTATGGTTCAGCGTCCGGGTACGCCGGATCCGATCAAATTCGAGATCAAGCGGGACGATATCGAACTTGAAACCGTCAATGCGCATATGGAAAAAAGCAAAATCGGCGTGATCGAAGTGACGCAGTTCTCGGCCAATACGGGCGAGCGCTTCAAACAGGAACTGACCAAGCTGGAGAAGCAGGGCATGGAAGGCCTGGTCATCGACCTGCGCAACAATCCCGGCGGCCTGCTTAATGTCGTGGTCGACATGGCCGAACAGTTCGTGCCGAAAGGCAGCATCATCGTACAGGAAGAAACACGCGGCGGCGCACGTCAGGCTTTCCGTTCCGAAGGTCGGGCCAAGGGCAAGGATTATCCGGTTACCGTGCTGATTAACGGCGGCAGCGCAAGCGCTTCGGAAATCATGGCGGGCGCATTGAAAGAATCCGCGGGAGCGAAGCTGCTCGGAGAAAACTCTTTCGGCAAAGGCACCGTGCAGACGAGCATTCCGGACAGCCTGGGCAAAGGAACGCTGCTCAAACTTACCATCGCCAAATGGCTGACGCCGGACGCCGAATGGATTCACGAAAAAGGAATCAAACCGGACGAGAAAGTCAGCCAGCCGGATTATTTCAAGGTGGCGCCGATCGACAAAGAGAAAACGCTCAAATACAACATGAACAACGAAAATGTCAAAAGCGCGCAGATCATGCTGAGCGGACTCGGTTACGAGACCAAACGCAAAGACGGTTATTTCGATGCCGAGACCAAAAAGCAGGTTCAAGCTTTCCAGAAAGCGCAAAAGCTGACGGTCAGCGGCATGATCGAAGCCAAAACGGCAGCCGCTCTCGAAGCCGCTACGCTTAAGCAGATTACCGATCCGACCCACGACACCCAGTTGAACAAAGCGATCGAAGAATTGAAGCAGGAAACGCTTGCTCCGGCGTCGAACTCCTAAACATAGCGGTTTGAACAAAGGGAAGGCGTAAGCCTTCCCTTTTTTAGAAGCGGGACGAAAAGGAGAAACCGATGAACGAATACCTGGAAATCATCCTGTCGGCACTGCTGGAACTTGTGATTCAGCCTTTCTATTGGGCAGGATTGTTGATTCTGCTGTTATATTATCGCCGTCAAGGCATTTTGGAGCGAAAGCTTTTCCATATCCGCCTGCATGGATACGGCGGATATGCGGCGCGTGCGCTGCTTGGCGGAATAGGGGCCGGTGCGGCCGTATCGCTTATCATGGCCGGGCTCGGATTCACTTTGACGGTGCAGGGCGCGACCCTGCTCTGGGTCACTGCCCTTGTACTGCTGGTGTTCCGGATCCGGTTCGCCAACTTCGCTTATGCGGTAGGCGTATTGGGCGCCCTGCAGTTCGTCCTGCGTCTGATTCCCGGACTGCCGGATGAGGGCGCCGCAGGCAGCATATTCGCTGCCCTGAGCGGCTTGAACATCGCCGCTCTGCTGCTTCTGGCCGCTCTGCTGCATCTGGCGGAAAGCGGATTGATCGCCTGGCAGGGCAAAGACTTCGCCCTGCCGACGTACATTCCGGGCAAGCGCGGCCGACCGGTCGGGGCTTACGTGCTGCGTATGCTCTGGCTGGCGCCGACGCTGCTGCTTGTGCCGGCCGAAGGCGGTCCGATCGGTCCGCTGCCTTGGCAGCCGCCGCTGAATACGTGGCTGGGCCTGCCGGAGGCGGCGAGCTATACGCTGCTCGCCCTTCCCGTCATGCTGGGCATGGCGGAAGCGACCTGGACGCTGCTGCCGGAGCGCAAAGCCGCCCGCGCGGCGCGGCGCGGCCTTATGTTCGGCGCGGCGCTGCTGGTGCTGGCGCTCGGGGCCGTATTCTGGCCGCCGATGACGGTGATTGCCGCCGTCGCCGGCATCGTGCTGCGCGAAGCGCTGATCCGCGACGGTGTCCGCGAAGAAGACGGACAGCCGGCGATGTACGCGCACTCGGGGCGCGGGCTCAAGATCCTGGCCGTTCAGCCCGGCAGTCCGGCCGAAGACATGGGCATTTTGCCCGGCGAGACGCTGCTAAAAGTCAACGGTCTTCCTGTAGGCACTACGCAGCAGATGCACGAAGCGCTGCGGATCAATTCGGCTTTTTGCAAGCTTGAGGTTCAGAACCGCAGGGGAGACAGCAAGTTCCTGCAGCGGCCTATCTATGCGGGCGATCACCATCAGCTCGGCTTTGTTTTTGCTCCGGATGCGGCTTCGGCTTCGGAGCAGCCGTTCCGGCCGCTTTCGCTGCCGGGCTTGTGGAGCGTGCAGGCCGAGCAGGGCCGGGGGCCTTCGGAAAGTCTTCAGCTTCCGGCCGCGGCCCTTCCCGCTCCCCGAGGCAGTGAAGAGAAACCGGTCGAACCGCTGCCGGCAGACGGTCCGCCGCGAAGCGGAGCAGCCGCCGACCCGGCGCAGCGGGAGGTTTCGGAACAGGTTTCTTCCAACGAACAGCAGCCTCTGCCCAAGCAGCCGGACAAGACGGAATTTTCCCAGTGAAAATTCCGTCTTTTTTTGCGCCTTTTTAATCCGAATCTGCCGCTTGAAGTCAAGTGGTTCTTAAGTCTCGATGCTGTCCTGATATGTATTCGCTTACGCGAAAAAACGACGATAATTCGGAACTTTATTCATAAAACTCGTGCACAGATTTTACGGGAAGCTGATAAAATGGAGGGAAATAAGCGAGTTAGAGACTTTTAGACTAGACGAAAAGGCGGTGGGGCAATATGAGAAACCTGAAAGTGAAAACAAAGATTCTGCTGCTGGTCGTGCTATCGGGGGTCATGCTTCTGGCGGTGGGATACACGGGGTTTGCCACCATGGAAAAGATGGCGCAGACGTCGGAGACTATGTATCAGAACAACCTGAGGTCCCTCAATGCGATCGGGCAGGTCGGTTCGAACAACAGCGCGATCGAAGCCTACGTGATGGAGATGATGCTAAGCGAAGACTATACGGCAGACCAGAATTTGTCGATGAGCATCAGCGACCGAACGGCCCGCAATGCGATGGCCTACGCCGAATTGGAGAAAATCCAGTTGAGCCCGGCCGCCCAGGCGCTGTATGCCGAATACAATCGGCTGACACCGAACTATTTTAATGTCCGCTCCCGGATCGTGGACTTGGCGACGCGCAACCAGAGCGAAGAAGCTTACCGCCTGTTCCAAGAAGAGCTGCAGCCGATCCGCGAACAGGTCAACCAGACGATGAACAAACTCAACTCGCAGCTGCTGAGAGAAGCGCAGAGCGGCAATGACGCTTCGACCGAGCTGGCGCAAAGTTCGACCGTTCTTATTGTGATCTGTATCGGAGTCGGCGTTCTGCTGATCGCGGCCGGCGGTTTGTTGATCTCCCGCCTGGTGTCCCTGCCGCTGAACCGGATGCAGAAGCTGATGCAGCGGGCGGAAGCCGGCGACTTGAGCGTGCAGGGCACCTATTTGTTCCGCGACGAGATCGGGCAGGTGACCTTGTCGTTTAACCGGATGATCGAAGGGCTGCGCGATATGGTCCGCCGGGTCGACGAAAGCGCCGTAACCTTGTCGGCTTCTTCGCAGCAGCTTGCCGCGGGGGCGGAGCAGACGACCGAAGCCGCCGCGCATATTGCCACTTCGTCTTCGGAGCTGTCGGCCGGATTCGAGCAGCAGGTCAACACCATTGCCGATGTCGGCGGATTCGTCGACGAGATGGAAAAGGGCATGCGGCAGTTGGATCGAAGCGGCGAAGAAGTGGCGGTCTCGGTAGACTCCGCTAATGCCGCGGCGGAGCTCGGCAGCCGGGAACTTGAGAAAACGATCGGCCGGATGAACGAGATCGACCGCAGCGTCAGTCACGCGCTGGACGTGGTAACCGCCCTGCGCCGCCGTTCGGAGGAGATCGGCACGGCCGCCGTATTGATCGATCAGGTGGCGAGGCAGACCAATCTGCTGTCGCTTAACGCTTCGATCGAAGCGGCAAGAGCCGGGGAAGCGGGCCGGGGATTTGCGGTCGTCGCCCAGGAAATCCGCAAGCTGGCCGAGAGTGCGGCGGCTTCCACGCGGACGATCGGGGAGATTATTGCCGCGATTCGCGAAGAGTCGGAAGCTGCGGTCATCTCGCTGAACGAAGGGGCGGATCGGGCCAAGCTCGGTGTGGAGAGCGGCCGGGAGATCTCGGAAGTGTTCGGACGAATCCGCAGTACGGTCTCCGAAGTGCGGCAGGAGACAAGCGAGACGAGCGGGCTGATTCGCGTTCTCTCGCAGCAGACTTCGCGGATTGCCGAGGCTATGCGCGAAGTCAACGCGATTGCCCGCCAAGGGGCGGCCGGGATCGAGGAGGTCAGTGCCGCCGGAGAAGAGCAGCTGTCCACCATGGAAGAAGTGCAGGGATCCGCAAAATTCCTCTCCGGACTGGCCGAGGAGCTGCAGACGACCCTGTCCCGTTTCACGCTGGAAGCATCGTCCGGGGAGGAATGCGCTGCGCCGCAGTCCGCCGAACCGGACAGTCCCGAAGAAGCCGCAGGGGAGGGCGGCCTGACGGAGACGGAGAAGAGTTCCGACCCGAAGCCGCTCCATACGGTAGCTTAACTTCCCCGCAGATACCAGATCGCGATCTGGGTCCGGTCCCGCAGCGACAGCTTGGACAGGATTTCGGTGATGTAATTCTTGACCGTGCCTTCGCTCAGATAAAGCCGGCCCGCGATTTCGCGATTGGACAGCCCTTCGGCGATCAGGCCAACCACCTGCCGTTCCGAAGGGGTCAGGCCGTAGGCCGCCAAACGTGTGGAAGCTTCCGTGTCTTCGGAGCCTTCCGCAGCGAGCGCCTGGACCGGCGGAGCGGAAGGAAGCAGCAGTCCCGCAAGCTTGGCCGCGATATCGGGATGGATCAGCATACTGCCTTCGTGCACGGTCTTGATTCCCTGGATGATCCGGTCGGGTGCGATATTCTTGAGCAGATAACCGCTGGCGCCGCCGCGGATCGCCTCGACGATGAACTCGTCATCGTCAAAAGTCGTCAGGACCAATACCCGTACCTGGGGAAAGCGGGCTTTGATCTGCCGGGTTCCTTCGACCCCGTCGCAGACCGGCATACGGATATCCATCAGGACCACATCCACGGCCAGGCCTTGTTCGAGCAGCAGCAGCGCTTCCCGGCCGTTGCCGGCTAAGCCGCTTACCTCGATCCCGGGATCCATGCCCAGCATGATCTGCAGGCTTTCCCGGATAAAAATGTCGTCGTCCGCGATGATGATCCGGATCATGTTTGTTCCTCCTTGGAGCGAAAAAGAAGGCAGTCCGCTGCCTTCTTTTTCGCTTTTTTCTATTCGATAGGGATGGGCGAACCGGAATGCGGCCGGCCTCATCGGTCCGGCCCGTCCTTCGGACGTGCTTATTCCGCCGTTCCGGTGCGAATCGGCAGCCGCGTCACCACGGTAAAAGGCGGACCCGGATCGATCCGCAGTTCGCCGCCCAGATGACGGGTGCGCTCGGTCATGCCGCGGATGCCCATGCCGGCCCGGACGGTCGGCGTTACCCGGGTCTGCAGGCCGTCTGGTTTGATGTCGCCGGCCCGGCCGCTGCACACTTTCATTATGACGGCATCCGGCTCATAGATCAGGGTCAGTTCGATGTATTCCGCCCGACCGTGCCGCAGCGCGTTGGTCAGCGCCTCCCGGGCATTCTGATACAGGGCGACGCGGTAGCTCGGGTACAGCGCGTAGGGAATGCCCTGAATACGGTACGCCGTCCGCATGCCGGTTTCGCGGCCCGTATCGTCCAGCAGCCGGTCCAGCGCATATTCGTGCTCGGCCCGGCTGACGGTGGTTCCTTTTTTGACCGACAGCCGGATTTCTTCCATACTTTCTTCCAGCTGCCTGCGGATTTGTTCCAGCATGTGGGAGGCCCGCTCGCGCTCCGTCGGCAGAATGCGCATCGCCGCTTCCATCATCATCTTGATCCGGATCAGCCGGTGACCGATATCGTCGTGCAGTTTTCGCGCAAGCCGTACCCGTTCTTCGTCCTGGGCTTCTTCTTCGATGCGCAGGGCAAAAGCGGCCAGGCGCTCGCGTTCTTCGCCGAGTTCGAAATGGTGCATCCGAAGCTCGTCGTACCGCACCACGCCTTCAAGGCGGCGGCGTTCGCTGATTTCAAGCATCAGAAGCAGAACCGCGCTGAGCAGAAAAGCCAGATCGGCATTGAGCCGCACGGAGATTTCCGCTCCCGCGAGCGCAAGGTTCAAAGCCAGCAGGTGGCCGGCGGTCATCAGCCCTTTGGAAAACGGATCGCTCTGCCTATAACCGGGCAGACTGGACAGCGACAGAAACAGCAGAGCCGGGCCGAAACGTTCGACGAGCCAGAAAGAAACCAGAACCTGCACGGCTTGAAACGCAGTCCTCAGCCGCTCCGGCAGACCGAAACGTTCCGCAGCCGTCAGAGCCGCAAACAGCAGAACGCCCGCTACATACGTTTTGGTCTCCCCGCTTGGCGCCGTGTACAGGCCTGCGGCGGCCGAAATCAAAATCAGAACTCCGCGTATCGCAAACCTCAATATCTCCCACTCCCGTCTCCATCCCTGCATTTTGCCGCGGCATCCTGTCTTTTTTCGATTATAGCATGCGGGTCCGGCCGGAGCGGAGGTGACTTTGGTCATCTCCCTGCGCCCAACCCATGACTTTCTGTACCTGTGCCGGCGAAGAAAGCCCCGTACAATACGGATATAACCGGTGAAGCGGAAACCGCGAAAGGGGAGAAGAAGATGTCTTTTGTAGAAATCAAAGATGTCGTCAAGCGTTACGGAAGCCGGATTTCGGTCGATCATCTGAATTTGAATATCGAAGAAGGCGAAGTACTGGGGCTGCTCGGGCCGAACGGCGCGGGGAAAAGCACGACAATCGGGATGATCTGCGGACTGATCGGAATCGACAGCGGCGGGATCCGGGTAGGGGGCCTCTCGGTCAAAGAATCGCCGATGGAAGTCAAGCGCATGCTGGGCCTGGTGCCGCAGGATCTGGCGCTGTACGAGAAACTGCCTGCCGAAGAAAACGTGATGTTTTTCGCCCGGCTGCACGGTCTGCGCGGTTCCCTGTTGAAGCAGAGCGTGAAGGAAGCGCTGGAATTCGTCGGTCTGGAAGACAAGGCCAGAGAGCTGCCGGCGACCTTCTCGGGAGGCATGAAGCGGCGCCTGAATATCGCCTGTGCGATTATGCACCGGCCCAAGCTCGTCATTATGGACGAGCCTACCGTAGGGATCGATCCGCAGTCGCGCAATCATATCCTGGAAGCGGTACGCGAATTGAACCGTGCCGGTTCGACCGTTATTTACACGAGTCATTACATGGAAGAAGTCGAAGCGGTCAGCTCGAGGGTCGCGATTATCGACCGCGGTCATCTGATCGCTTCCGGCACCCAGTCGGAACTGCGCGAACGTGCCGCCCAGCAGGAACGCATTCTGCTGCAGGTCACGCCGGTTACGGAAGAACTGTTGAAAGAACTGAAAGAGCATCCGCGGATCGAAGCGGTCGAGGCCGACGGCGACCGGATTACGCTCTACCTGTCTTCGGCGCAGCGCAGTCTGCAGGATGTCCTGTTTATCTGCGCCCGGCACGAAGCGCTGATCGGCTCGCTCGAATGCGAAGCGCCGAATCTCGAATCCCTGTTCCTGAATTTGACCGGACGCACGCTTAGAGACTGAGGAGGAATAGACGATGCGAACCTTTTATATCGTGGCGCTCAATCAGCTCAAACGGACGCTGCGGATGCGCACGGTGCTGATCAATATGTTCCTTCTGCCTCTGATCGTCATCTTTCTGCTGGGGACGGCACTCGGAAGCGTGGAAGATATGGGCGGAGCCGAAGACGCGAAGATCGATCCGGTCACGCTTGCACTCGTAAAAAGCGAAGACTCGCCGCTGCTGGACGGGTATCTGTCGGACGAAGGCGTGGCGCGTTATCTGAAGGTTGTCGAAGTGCCGGACCGGCCGCAGGCTCAGGAGAACCTGCGCAGCGGAGAAGTGGATTATGCCCTGATCGCGGCTCCGGGTTTCGATCGGGCGGTCACGTCCGGCCGTCCCGCTTCGCTTGAGCTGATCCGCGGCAGCAGCCATTCCGAGAACCGGGTAGCGGAAAACGTGCTTCGTCCGTTCATCGATGCGCTGAACGACCGTTCGGCGGCAGCCAAGCTGCTGGGGCCGCAGGCGCTGCAGACCTACGAACAGCTGCCAGCTGCGTCAGCGCAGGTGCAGGACGGCGTGCTCGGAGCGGAGGGCGGGAATTATACGGCGTTCCAATATTATGCGGCAGCCATGCTGGTCATGTTCATGATGTATTCGGGACTCAGCCTCAGCGGAAGTCTGCACGGGGAAAGGGAGAACCGGACGCTGCAGCGGATGTATGCCATGCCGATCCGGCCGATTCATCTGTTCGCGGGCAAAGTGGCGGCTGCCGGTGCCGTAGCGGGCCTTCAGGCGCTCAACATTATCCTGATATCCAAATGGGGCTTCGGCGTCGATTGGGGCGGGCGGCCGTGGATGCTGGCGGCGGTATGCCTGCTGATGGTTGTTTTCACGATGGGCATGGCGATTACCGTTACCTTCCTGACGACGACTCAGCCGCAGAGCGCTTCGATCATGCAGGGGCTGATCGTGGCCATGACGTTTCTCAGCGGAGGATTTGTTCCTTTTGAAGGCTGGATCCAAAAGATCGGCAACTTCACGGTAAACCGTTGGGCTTCGGAAAGTATTCTGCGTATGATGCTGCACGAACCGGCCGGGCATATCGGGGCTTCGATCGCCATACTGGCGCTCGTCAGCGCGGCGCTGCTCGCCTTGGCGCTTACGGTATACAGAAGAAAGGGGTACGCGTATGAATAGCATATGGATCGCCCGGAATCTGGTTCAGCGGGCTTTGGGGAACTTCAGGGGTATTCTCTCGTACCTGATTCTTCCGGTAGCGGTGGTGTCGGGAGCCGTGGGACTGCTGGGCGGCGGAGTGTCTTCGCCGGATGCGCCGATCGCTTACGTCAACTTGGACAGCGGTCCGGCGGGCGAGCGGCTTCTGGCCGGGTTGGGTGTCCGCGAAGGCCGGGAACTTCAGGCCGAACCGGACGAGGCGGCGATCAAGCAGGGCGTGACGGATCGCGATCTGAAGTTCGGCGTCGTGATCCCGGAAGGATACAGCCGCTCCCTGATCGAAGGAGGCTCCGCCGCGCCGATCTATTATCAATTGAATCCGACCGAAGATTCGATGCTGCTGAAGCTGTCCGTGGTTTCGGAACATAAACGTCTGTCGGATACGGCGGCGGTGGTCCGGGAAGAAGCGGCGGAAAGCAGGTCGTCTTCGCCGGAAGCGGTCTCCGAACGTTTCGGCGAACTGCTGGAGGCGCAGGAAAACGAAGCCGTCCGCGCGGTGGTAACCGACCCGCAGCTCTATCCGAAAAGCGGCATCAACAATGTGATCGGGTTCACGCTGCTGTTTCTGATGGGACTGGCCGGCACCTGCGTATCGCTTATTCTCGAAGACCGCAGACAAGGCACCATGGCCCGCATTTTCACGGCACCGGCCGGATCGCTCCAGATTGCGCTGGGCAATTTTCTTGGATGTTTCATGCTGGGCTGGCTGCAGATCGGCCTGCTGCTGCTCGTCACGCGGGGAGTGCTGCGTTACGATTACGGAGTTCCGCTGTGGCTGCATGCCGCCGTGCTGACGGCTTTTATGCTGGTCACGATCGGACTTGCCAGCGCCCTGGCCGGTATCGTGCGAAATCCCGACAATGCCCCGATGCTTAACACCCTGATCATTACGCCGACCTGCATGCTGGGCGGCTGTTTCTGGCCGATCTCGATTATGCCGGATTATCTGCAGACCGCTTCGAATTTCATGCCCCAGAAATGGGCAATCGAAGCGGTGCAGCGGGTGGCGGACGGCGGGGGACTGCACGAAGCGGCCATGCCCCTGCTGATTCTGCTGCTGATGGCGTTCGTGCTGCTTGCAATCGGCTCCGTCATTTTGAAACCGGGCGAACGCGCCGCCTGAAGCGGCGGCAGACGGAAAAACCCCGGCCAAACCTCGCAGTATACGGGGTTCGGCCGGGGCTTTCTCGATTTTTGGAATACGCTTCTGCGAAGTCTATCCGGCCGGGGCGGCAGGCGCCGCGGCACCGTCGGACTGAAGCTGGCGGAGCACGGTGATCTCTACCCGCCGGTTCTGCTGCCTGCCTTCCACGGTAGCGTTGTTGCCGACCGGCCGCGTATCCGCGTAGCCGGCATATTGGAATTGGGACGGAGGCAGGCTGCGGACATCGATAAAGTAGCGAAGGACCGACAGCGCCCGATCGCCCGACAGCTCCCAGTTGTCGGCATACCGTCCGCCTTTGATCGGCTGGTTGTCGGTATGGCCTTCGATACTGATCGTCGCGCCGATCGTGCCGAACAAGCTGGACAGCCGATCCAGAATGCCGGCGGCGCCGCTTTTGAGATCGGCCCGGCCGATATCGAACAGGAACCGGTCGCTCAGCGTGATCGAGATACCCTGCGGTTTGTCGGCGACAAAAATCTGGTCCTGCAGGTTGTTTTCTTCCACATAGGACTGAATGGTCTGAAGGAAGCCGGCCAGCTGCCGTTCCTGTTCGCGGAAAGCCAGTTCGCGCGCGGTCGGTTCGTCTTCCGGCACCGGTTCGATCTGGGCTTCTTCTCCGCCTGTGCCTTCGTCGTCCCCTTCGCTGCCGGGGATCTGCTGACCCTGTTCGCCCGTGATTTTCGGTCCGCCTTCCAGAATGCTGGTGCCGGCTTGAAACGTCGTTTGCAGCGATCCCGAGACGGCTTCGTATTTCTCCGCATCGATCGTACTGACCGCATACATGATAATAAAAAAGATCAGCAGCAGCGTCAGCAGATCGGCATACGTAATCAGCCAGCGTTCCTGCTGATGCGCGGGGCCTTCCCGGCGTTTGCGGCGGCGTCTGTTCATCGCGAAACCGCTCCGGCCGGTTTGTCGCCGCGTTCATCGTCGAGGTAGGTGCCGAGTTTCTTGCGGACCAGATTCGGATTCTCCGCGTTCTGGACGGCCAGCAGGCCTTCGAGCATCATCTCCATCACTTGGACCTCCTCTTCGCCGCGCGCCCGGATCTTGGATGCGATCGGCAGGAAAATCAGGTTGGCGCTGGCGACTCCGTAAAGGGTAGCGATAAAAGCGACGGCGATCGACGAACCGAGATTCGCCGGCTCCGTCAGGCTGCCCAGCACGCGGATCAATCCCATCACCGTTCCGATAATTCCCATGGTAGGCGCATAGCCTCCGGCAGATTCGAAAATTTTGGCGTAACCGTCGAACTTGTCCTGGCGTTTGTCGATTTCGAGTTCAAGAATATGCCGGATCAGCGACTGGTCGCTTCCGTCCACGATCAGGCCGAGACCTTCCCTCATAAAAGGATGCTCGTGCGATTCCGCCGTTTGTTCAAGCGCCAGAATGCCCGAACGCCGGGCAACGGAAGACAGGCCGGCGAGATCTTCGATCAATTCCCCGGAGTCGGACGGGCGGGAACCGAAAGCCAGCCGAAACGCTTCGGGAAGCTGCCGCAGTCTTTTCCACGGAAAGCTGATGACGACCGCCGCCGCCGTTCCGCCGAATACGATCAGAGCGGCAGCCCCCTGCAGCAGGCCTCCGGCCTGTCCTCCTTCCCACAAGAATCCGCCGATCAAAGCGGCGAATCCCGCGATAATTCCGATAACAGTAGTGATGTCCATGCATTCGTTCCTCTCTGCGGCAAAAGCTTGAAATGAGCGTTTTCCGTTTTCATAAATAATTGCATCAGGGATAAAAAGAGAGTATACTTAACGGGAACAAGCATTCCTATTCCGGGATGTTCGACGAGCGGAGAATTTTGTTCTTCGCTGTCCCACTGTGCCATTTTTTGTCCGGCGCCCGGCAAGGCCGAAGCCCTTCGGCAACGAACGCCGCCTTTATTTTCAAGGCTTTTTGCAGGCATGGAAACGCGGCACCTACAGTCTTTTCCGCGTTTTCGATCGGCAGCCGCGCAGCCGGCACAAGTTTTCCATGCGGAAATGTGGTTATTTACAATATAAGCACCCGAACGGCGTGTCAAACGAAAGCGATGCGCCGGTTTTTCGTATTCTCTGCTTCAAATACTATCACTTCAAACGACGAGGGTGAAATAGGGCCAATGAGCGATATTGTAATCAGCAACAAACCGTTTGAGATCGTCTCGGAATTCACGCCGCAGGGCGACCAGCCGCGCGCGATCGACCAGCTGGTCGAAGGCATACACGCCGGGAAGAAACACCAGACGCTGCTTGGAGCGACGGGTACGGGCAAGACGTTCACGATCGCCCAGACGATTGCGAAGCTGAACCGTCCGACACTGGTCATCGCCCACAACAAGACCCTGGCCGCCCAGCTGGCCAGCGAGTTCAAGGAATTCCTGCCGAACAACTCCGTCGACTACTTCGTCAGTTATTATGATTATTTCCAGCCGGAAGCCTACGTTCCTTCTTCCGATACGTATATCGAAAAAGATTCCAGCATCAACGAGGAGATCGACCGGCTCCGCCACTCCGCGACCAGTTCGCTGTTCGAACGCCGCGACGTCGTGATCGTCGCCAGCGTATCGTGCATCTACGGTCTCGGTTCGCCGCAGGAGTACGGCAATCTGCTTCTGTCGCTGCGCGTCGGCATGGAGAAGTCCCGGCAGGAGATCTTGTCCCGCCTGGTCGATATCCAGTACCAGCGCAACGATATCAACTTTGTCCGGGGCACGTTCCGCGTCCGCGGCGACGTGGTCGAAATCTTCCCGGCTTCGCGCGAAGAGCATGCGGTGCGGATCGAACTGTTCGGCGACGAAATCGAACGGATCAGCGAGATCAACGTACTGACCGGGGAAATCACCGGCGAACGCGATCACGTCGCGATTTTCCCGGCTTCCCACTTTGTCACCCGCGAAGAAAAAATGAAGATCGCCATCACGAATATCGAGCGGGAACTCGAAGAGCGCCTTGCCGTATTCAAGGAAGAGGGCAAGCTGCTCGAAGCGCAGCGGCTGGAACAGCGTACGCGCTACGATATCGAGATGATGAAGGAAGTCGGATTCTGCTCCGGCATCGAGAACTATTCGGGTCCGCTGACTTTCCGCGAACGCGGAGCGACGCCGTACACGCTGATGGACTACTTCCCGGACGACCTGCTGATCGTGATCGACGAATCGCACGTGACGCTGCCCCAGATCCGGGCGATGTACAACGGCGACCAGGCGCGCAAGAACGTCCTGGTCGACTACGGGTTCCGTCTGCCTTCGGCGCTTGACAACCGTCCGCTGAAGTTCGAGGAATTCGAACAAAAGGCGGACCAGCTGATTTACGTTTCGGCGACGCCGGGTCCGTACGAGATCGAGCACTGCCCGACGATGGTCGAACAGATCATCCGGCCGACGGGTCTGCTGGACCCGATCATCGAAGTGCGCAAGACCGACGGACAGATCGACGATCTGATCGGCGAGATCCGCGACCGGATCGAGAAGGACGAGCGCGTGCTCGTTACGACGCTGACCAAGAAAATGTCCGAAGACCTGACCGATTACCTCAAGGAAGTCGGAATCAAAGTCCGCTATCTGCATTCGGACATCAAGACGCTGGAGCGGATTGCCATTCTGCGCGATCTGCGGCTCGGGGTCTTCCATGTGCTTGTCGGCATCAACCTGCTGCGCGAAGGTCTCGACCTTCCGGAAGTCTCGCTTGTCACGATCCTCGACGCCGACAAGGAAGGGTTCCTGCGCTCGGAACGCTCGCTGATCCAGACGATCGGCCGGGCGGCCCGAAACTCGGAAGGCCGGGTTATCCTGTATGCCGACAAGATCACCGATTCGATGGAGAAAGCGATGAACGAAACGCAGCGCCGGCGCGAGATCCAGCACGCCTACAACGAACAGCACGGCATTACGCCGCAGACGATCAAGAAGAAAGTGCGCGATGTCATCGAAGCGACCAAAGCCGCCGAGAGCGGCACCGACTTCCTGTCGGGCATCGACGGCACGACCAAGCTGACGAAGCGGGATCGCGAGAAGCTGGTCATGCGTCTGGAAAAAGAAATGAAAGAATCCGCCAAGAACCTCAACTTCGAACGCGCCGCGGAACTTCGCGACGCTCTGCTGGAACTCCGCGCGGCGGATTGAGCCGCCGCATACCCTGGTTTTTTATTCCGACATCATGCCTATTCTATCTCATATACAGCGTCCGCATCCGTGCGGACGCAATCTTTTTCCCAAGATCCAAGACTTTCCTGCAGAAAAGCTCCCAAAAAGAATGGCCGCACGGATCTACCGGACCCGCAGCGTCTCCCCGAGCGCAGACGATCGGCCAGCCGGCAAACGTTCTTTTTGAAAAAGCGCCCTGCCGAGAAAGTCGACAAACAGAATGATTCATGTGGAGGTTGAGGCCGGTGGCAAGCGAAAATATCGTAATCAAAGGTGCCAGAGCACACAACTTAAAAAACATAGACGTCACGATCCCCCGCGATCGTTTCGTCGTCCTGACGGGACTCAGCGGTTCGGGAAAGTCTTCCCTCGCGTTCGATACCATTTACGCCGAAGGGCAGCGCCGCTACGTCGAATCGCTGTCCGCTTATGCGCGGCAGTTCCTGGGCCAGATGGAAAAGCCGGACGTCGACTCGATCGACGGACTGTCGCCGGCGATCTCGATCGATCAGAAAACGACGAGCCGCAACCCGCGTTCGACCGTCGGTACCGTTACGGAAATTTATGACTATCTGCGGCTTCTTTTTGCGCGGATCGGCAAGCCCCACTGTCCGGACCACGGTGTGGAGATCACTTCCCAGACCGTCGAGCAGATGGTGGACCGGATCATGCAGTTCCCCGAGAAGACCCGGCTGCAGATTCTGGCTCCCGTTATCGCGGGCAAGAAAGGCGAGCACAAAAGCCTGTTCACCGAAATCTCCAAACAAGGTTTTGTCCGTGTCCGAGTCGACGGCGAACTGCGCGATCTGTCGGAGACTATCGAGCTGGAGAAAAACAAGAAGCATACGATCGAAATCGTCGTCGACCGGATCGTGATCAAGGAAGACGTTCAGACCCGTCTGGCCGATTCGATCGAGACGGCGCTGAAGCTGTCCGGCGGTCAGCTGCTGGTCGATATCATGGGCCAGGAAGAGCTGAGATTCAGTTCCAATTTTGCCTGCCCGATCTGCGGATTCAGCATGGACGAACTGGCGCCGCGCATGTTCTCGTTCAACAGCCCGTTCGGCGCCTGCCCGGACTGTGACGGACTTGGTGTCAAGATGGTGGTCGATCCGGAACTGCTGGTGCCGGACGAACGCAAATCGATCGAAGACGGCGCGTTTACCGCCTGGAGCGGAGGCTTGTCCAATTATTATCCGCAGTTCCTCGCCGCCATGTGCGAGCATTACAAGATTCCGACCCACGTGCCGGTATCCGAGCTGACTGCGGAACAAACGAACAAGATTCTATACGGGACCGACGGCCAGAAAGTCAAATTCCGCTACGAAGGCGACTTCGGCCGCAGCAAGGAAGTTACGGTAGCGTTCGAAGGCATCATTCCGAACCTGGAACGCCGCTACCGGGACACCTCGTCCGAGAGCATGCGCGAATACATCGAAGGCTTCATGGGCACCAAACCGTGCGGCACCTGCAAAGGCCAGCGTTTGAAGCGCGAGATTCTGGCGGTGACCGTGGGCGGAGTCAGTATCTCGCATGTGACCGATCTGTCGATCTCCAAAGCGACGGAATTCTTCGACGAACTCGAATTGAGCGAAAAAGAACGTTCGATCGCAAACCTGATTCTCAAAGAAGTCTGCAGCCGTCTCGGCTTCCTCGAGAATGTCGGCTTGACGTACCTGACGCTCAGCCGCGCGGCCGGCACACTCTCCGGCGGCGAAGCGCAGCGGATCCGTTTGGCCACGCAGATCGGTTCGAGCCTGATGGGCGTGCTCTATATTCTCGACGAGCCGAGTATCGGCCTGCATCAGCGGGATAACGACCGTCTGATCAAGACGCTGCTGCATATGCGCGATCTCGGCAATACGCTGATCGTGGTCGAACATGACGAAGACACGATGATGGCGAGCGACTATATTATCGATATCGGTCCGGGAGCCGGCGTACACGGCGGCCGGATCATCGCGGAAGGCACGCCGCAGGAAGTCATGGACAATCCGGACTCCCTGACGGGGCAGTATTTGAGCGGACGCCGCTTTATCCCGGTTCCTTTGAGCCGCCGCAAGCCGGGCGAGCGCTGGCTGGAAATTCGCGGGGCGAAAGAAAACAACCTGAACAACGTCAATGTGAAGGTGCCGATCGGCCTGTTCACGGCGGTCACCGGCGTATCGGGTTCCGGCAAGTCGTCGCTCGTCAACGGCGTGCTGCACAAAGCGCTGGCCCGCGACCTGAACCGTGCGCGCGTCAAGCCGGGCAAGCACAAGGAAATCCGCGGCATGGAGCATGTGGACAAGGTGGTCGAAGTCGACCAGTCGCCGATCGGCCGTACGCCGCGTTCCAACCCGGCGACCTACACGGGTGTGTTCGACAACATTCGGGATTTGTTTGCGACGACGAACGAAGCCAAAGTGCGCGGCTACCAGAAAGGCCGTTTCAGTTTCAATACGAAGGGCGGCCGCTGCGAAGCGTGCAAAGGCGACGGCATTATCAAGATCGAGATGCACTTCCTGCCGGATATCTACGTTCCGTGCGAAGTGTGCAAAGGCAAGCGGTACAACCGCGAGACGCTGGAAGTCAAATACAAGAGCAAGAATATCGCCGACGTCCTGGAAATGACGATCGAAGACGCGGTCGAATTTTTCCAGAACGTGCCGAAGATCAGCCGCAAGCTGCAAACCCTGCTTGATGTGGGTCTCGGCTATGTCAAAATGGGCCAGCCCGCCACCACGCTGTCCGGCGGCGAAGCGCAGCGCGTAAAGCTAGCTTCCGAACTGCACCGCCGCAGCACCGGCAAAACGATCTACATCCTCGACGAGCCGACAACGGGCCTGCATGTGGACGATATCGACCGCCTGCTGAACGTGCTGCACCGCCTGGTCGAATCGGGCGATACGGTACTCGTGATCGAGCACAATCTCGACGTCATCAAAACGGCCGACCACCTGATCGATATGGGGCCGGAAGGCGGAAGCGGCGGCGGCGATGTGGTCGCAGCCGGCACGCCGGAGCAGGTCGCCAAAGTGAAAGGTTCGTATACCGGCCATTATCTGGCGCCGGTCCTCGAACGGGATACCGAACGTACCCGCCTGGAGAACGCGCCGGACCGCGAGACGGCCGACAAATCATAAGCGGGGCACGAATACCGGCCCGAAAGCGGCCGCCTTTGGGGCGGCCGCTTTCTTTTTTTGAATTTGCCCAACTTGTATAAAAATAGCTTCATTTTTTCTAAAAGATGGAATAGAGTGAAGAAAGAGAGTAACGAAGCTCTATACGATATAAAACGATCCGGCCGGGTCCGGTCAAATCCCGCTTTTTGATACGTAAAAGGCGGGGTTTGTTCTGCGGCTGCGGTCCTGCGGATCGGTTGAATCGGGATTGATTATGCCGGAATCCGGACATGCGAAGAAAGAGGGTTGTCGACGGAATGAGAAAAACGGGAACGAAAGCGGCTTGTCTGCTGCTGTCAGGAGCAATCGGAATCGGAGGTTTCGGTCTGTTCGCCCAAACGGAAACCGCCGCGGCAGCTGCCGCAAAGCCGTCCGGCTCGGCTTACGCCAAAACGGTTCCGCAGATTATTGCGCAGGTATCGCCTTCGGTAGTGGGGATTATCGGCGAAGTGCCGGTCGATCACTCGGAAGAGTGGGGACTTGAAGAAGGAACGGAGGAAGCGGAAGGTTATGACCTGGCACACGGATCGGGCGTCATTATCCGTTCGGACGGCTGGATCGTAACCAATGCGCATGTCGTCGAAGATATGCAGAATATCCAGGTGGTCACGTCGGAAGGCAAGTCTTACAAGGTCCGCACCGTATACAGCGATCCGATCAGCGATGTGGCCCTGATCCGAATCAACGTGAAAGGCTTCAAACCTGCTAGATTCGTGTCGGCTCAAAAAACGACGCTCGTCGGCGAGCAGGTGATCGCGATCGGCACGCCGGTATCCTTGTCGCTGCGCAACTCGGCGACGGTGGGAATCGTCAGCGGTCTTAACCGCGCCGCCGGAGCGGAGTACCGGTTGATCCAGACGGACGCAACAATCAACCCGGGCAACAGCGGAGGTCCGCTGGTCAATATGCAGGGCGAGATCATCGGAATCAATTCGATGAAATTTGCGGCGGTCGATATCGATAATACCGGCTTTACGATTCCTGCGGCCACCGTTCAGTATATCGTGCACCAACTGTTCGCCAAAGGAGAAGTGGTGCGTGCCGGCTTGGGACTGCACCTCGAAGAAAGCTTCTCCGCGATGGTCGGTCTGCCTTCGGACGATCCGTTGACCGTGACGGAAGTGATCTCCAAAGAAGCGGAAGCCGCCGGCGTCCAAAAAGGCGATGTGCTGTACAGCGTTGCCGGTCACCGGATTACGGCTGTGGTTGACCTGAACGAGCTGATGAAATCCTATGTACCCGGGCAAAAGGTTAAGGTGCTGATGCAGTCCGGCGGGGATATCGTGGAACGCAGCATCAAATTGACGAACGAATGAGATACGGTCTGCGCACGGCGAATCTGCCGGCAGGACGCGAAGAAAAAGAGGGGGAGAGCGAATGAGACTGGCAAAAAAGGGCATGGCGCTTCTGTTCGTTCTGCTGCTGTCGATCGGAACATCCTTATCGGCTTTGGCGGCCGAATCGGTCATTTTGACACTGGAAGTTCAGATCGGAAGTACATCGGCGCTCGTGAACGGCGAGAAGACAAAGATAGAAAAGCCGTATACGCAAAACGGAGCGGTCATGGTACCGCTTGGCGTATTCCAGCGCGCATTTGGTACGAAAAGCCGGCTTGAAGGCGAAGATGTGGTTCGCCTATCCTACGGTTCCAAAGCGGCGACGTTTACGATCGGCAGCAAGACGGCCTGGGTAAACGGCAGCAAATCGGCTTTGGCCGCTGCGCCGGTAATGAAAAACGGTACCCTTATGGTCCCTTTGCGTCCGGTAACGGACATGTTGGGCGCCGCAGTCAAAGTGGCTTCCGGCAAAATTGTCGTTACGCTGAAATCGGATAACGGAATTCCGGGACAAAAGCCTGTCAAAGGCGACGAAGAAGGCATTTCCGGACGGGTCGGCAGCAGCTATGCGGGCTGGTCGATCGATTATCCGGAAAATGCGGTGGCCGAGCTGGGCGACAACGAATTCTCGGCCATGCTCGGTGACCCGGACGGCACTTATATGCTGCAAATTCATGTCTGGGAAGAAGACGCGTCCGTTTCGGTACCGCTGTCCGATGTTCTGGAGCAGTTGGAACAAGAAGCGCTGGAATCCGGCGAGACGGTCGTGGACCGGGAAGCGTTCCCGAATGCCGTACTGCCTTATGCCCGTTTGATTACGCGGGATTTGGACGGCCTTTATTGGGAAGCCCGGCGTTATTACGATCAAGGGCGCGTATATACGCTGTACTTCGGCGACTCGCTGGTCAAAGATTACCGGGAGCTTGAAGAACGTGCCGAGCTTCTGGACTCGTTCCGTCCTTCTTTTGCAACGAAGGGGGTCAAAACCGAAGACCTGTCGACGATCAAAGACGGACAGGTGTCGGCCGCTTCGTCGGATTACGGAGTGACGCTGAAACTGCCGGCCGAGTGGATTCCGACGGACACGGGTCGGTTCGAGTACGCTGCGGAAGACGGTTCTTCCCTGTCTCTGCAGGTTACTTCCGCTGCCGCAGGACAGACGCTGGAAGATTGGCATACACTTCTGCAGAGCCGGATGGATGAACTGTTCGTAGCCGGAAAAGCCAAGCCGATCGTCAGCGAACCGCTGAAGGCTGCCGGCGTGGACGGACGTCTGGAGAAGCTCACGTATCAGCTGGGTACCGAGGAGTATCACTGGAACTGGCTTGTGCTGCAGCAGGAAGGATACTTCTACATTTTGCGTTATTCGGCTCCTGCCGAAGCGTACAAGGAACAAACCTTCCGCCGGATCATCGGCTCGCTCGATATCGACTTCGATACGGTCGCTTCTTCTTTTGGCAAGCTCGGTCAAATCTCGTACCTCAAAGATAAATCGTTGAACGTCACCAAGAGCACGACGGATTTCCAAATCAGCGTTCCGGCTTACTGGACCAGTATTCCCGGAAGCGGCGTGCAGCCCGAGCTGCGCTACTCCCTTCCCGGCGGTTCCTTGTCTCTGACCCTGATCGGCGAAGGTGTCGAAGCGGCAGCCGCCAAAGCGGCCCGGGGTTACGCCGATTTGAAGCTGGATGATCCGACGATGTCCGTGGAACCGCCGCAGCGGACTTTGTTTGCGGGAGTTCCCGCTGTTCGCCTGGCCTATACGGGAACGGACGGCAGCCCTTATCAGGCAGAGGATATCTATTTCCGCCACGGGAACAGCACCTACTGGATGCACACTCGGCTGGATCAAGCGATGGCGACCCCGCAGCAGTTGGACGGAATCAAGCGGGCTCTTCAATCGTTCAGGTTCCTCAAGTAGAAAGATCGGGTTTGGAACACTTCAAGCGGATAAAGATAGACCGGCTCGGGATTTTCGGGGTGCGGTCTATTTTTTTGCGACAATCGACCAGCGAAAGGAGTTTTCCCGAATGGAACCTTCGCTTTTGGGGAAAATCGAGTCGGCTTTTCGTTACAACGATACGGCGTGGCATAACGTTTTTCTGACCCTTGTGTATCTGCTGGCGGGTATCGTGGTTGTTGTGGCACTTATTCCGCTGGTTCGTCCGCTGTTTGGCACTCCCGATGAAGGAAGGCCTCGCCGGCATCCGCTGCGCAGTTTCGCGCTTCGGAGTATCGGCGGCCTGATTCTGCTTGCTTTTCCGCTGGCCCCGTTTCTGGTGCTCTCGGTGATTCTCCAGGGGGCGGGGGAACGCGCGCGTCGTCTCGAATCCGCTCGGCTATGAGCAGTCCGGCAGGCCGGTCTCGGTGATGCTGGTCGACAAGTTTCTGGCCAATACGATAGAGAACGGAACAGTCAGCGGGACAAGCCAAGCTTATGCGTAGGCGATCGACACCGAATCCGGTACTCCGATCTGGAAAACGGGAATCGGGACTTTCGGCAAGAATCCTTCGTCTCCTGCAGCCGGAGCAGGCGCAGATCCGCGAAAAATGATCTATGCAGGCCGGCTGCCCCGGGCAGAGGGGGCATCGACAGCAGAATGGACACCGATAAACGGCCGGATTTTTTTGAACGGCGGCTTTTTGATCGGCAGGGAGACCGGAGGCAGCCCTTTTTCCAATCCTGATGGCCTAACGGAACTCCGGGCCTACGATACTTTGGCTCCGGCGCCGGAACAAGCGAAGCGGCAGGAAAAAACAACCGGAATAAGGAATCGTACGAGAATGCCGCGCGTGCGCTGCTTCGGTTGAACGGGACGTCCGGCCCCTGCCTTTTCGGTATTCGGATCAGCGCTTTCGACCTTAGGCATGACAGCATACGCTCGGCGGCGGATACCGGTCTGAAATCGCTGGACGGCTTCGCGCAGAACGGAACGGTGCTGACTTTTGAAGGCCGGGGAACTACAGGGAGTTCGTATCTGTGCATGCTCTCGCGAACCGACGGCCGGGTCCAAGGATATGATTTCCATTATGAACAGGTGATTGAACTTTAATCCTATTATTTTTAAAATAAAGGACCCAAGCAATTGACTTGGAATAAACGGGAAAGGTATGATTTGGTTACTAACGCCCAAGTCTAAAGTCCCTTTTGTGGAGAAACAGGGGCTTTTTAGATATGTCTATGGGCTTGGTGATCAAAGAATCAGGGGGATATTATGAGAAAAACCACAGGTGTTTTGCTTTCGTCGCTGCTCCTGGGCAGCACAATCTGGACGGGAGCCGCTTATGGAGCCGCGGCTCCGGCCGAGGGGACATCCCGCGTACATAGCGCCACTTTTGCGGACCTTGGCAATCACTGGTCGCGGCAGGCGGTAGAGAAATGGCAGCAACGGGGGATTATTCAGGGAGCGGCCGAGGGCAAATTCGCTCCGGATCGTACGCTGACGCGTGCGGAATGGGTAACGCTGCTTAATCGCACGTTCCAGATCAATCGCCAGGGGACGCAGCTGCCAACCGACGTCAAAGAAAGCAGCTGGTATGCTTCCGACGCGGGTGCGGCTTTGACTGCCGGTTATATCGGGCTTTCGCAGGACGGCAGCTTTGAAGGCAATCGTCCGCTGACCCGCGAGGAAGCGGCCGTAACCCTGTCCGCACTGCTGGAACTTCCTATGACGCAGCCGGAGCAGGATGCTTTTTCGGACTTCAAGACATCGGCCGAAACGAACGGTGCTCCGGTCTATGCGGCTGTCGAAGCGGGCCTGCTTAAGGGATATGCGGATCATACGTTCCGGCCTCATCAACCGCTGACCCGGGCCGAAGCTGCTGTATTGATCGATCGAGCTGCCGAAGTTTACGGCATGTGGATCGGCGAGCAGGGCGAATACGGCCCGGCCGCCGGCGCCGAAATCCAGCGGGAGCAGGGCAGCGTGATTGTTAACGCACCAGGTGTCACTTTGCAGAACCTTGAGATTGCAGGAGACCTTATCCTTGGCAAAGGCGTAGGCGAAGGAGACGTGACGTTGAAGAACGTTACCGTCAGCGGCAGCACCTACGTCTACGGCGGCGGGGAAAACAGTATCCATATCGAAGGTTCCCATCTGGTCAATATCATTGTCGACAAAAAAGAAGGCACCGTCCGCATCGTGGCTCAAGGCGAAACGACCGTTCAGGAAGTTGTCGTTCGAACGGGAGCGAATCTCGAAGCGGATAAAGGCGTTACCGTAAACAAAGTCGAGCTTACGAACGAACTGCCGGCCAACTCGGAAGTTCGCCTCGCGGGTTACTTCAATACCGTCAATGTTCAAGCTTACAGCCTGGCGCTCGACATTCCGAGCGGTTCGATCGGCGAACTTAACGTGTCCAAAGAAGCCGAAGGAACCGTATTGAACACGGGCGGCGAATCGCGCATCCTGACGCTGCTCCTGAACGCTGCCGCCAAAGTGGCGGGCGTGGGCCGAATCGACAGCGCGACGATCAATGCCAAAGATATCACGTTTGACAAGTCGCCTACGGCCGTCAAAGTCGGCAAGGACGTTCCGGCGGATACGAAAATGTCGGTAGGCGGACAACAGGTGACGGCGGGAGCCGCCCCGACCGCTGCAGCGGTTCCGGCTTCGCAGCCGGCCGCAGTTGCGCCTTCCGCGCCAAGCGGCGGGGAGAACACGACACCGGCACCGACACCGACACCGGCACCGACACCGACACCGACACCGGCACCGACACCGACACCGGCACCGGCACCGACACCGACACCGAGTCCTTGGCAGCCGGTGAAGGTGGAGCTTCAGGACGCAGCTGTAAGCGTCGGAGAAGCCGTTTACTTCACGAGTTCGGTAAGTGGCACCGCTTATCTGTATCCGAGAGGGGTCGCTTATTATGATCTGCCGACTCTCGCTCTTGCGGTGGATAGCGGAGAAGTCTTGACAAAGCAGGTTGTAGCAGCAGAGAAAAACTTTTTCTCGACAGCAGAATTGCGTAATATACAGTATCCTAGGAACTATGAGTTTGGTGTAGCGGTCTACGATACATCCAATAAGTATTACGGCGTAAGCGAATTTGAAATTTTGGATGGAAGTGCTCCATTGGTCAAAGAGGCGTCTCGATGGCATACGGGCGCCGATCCCGAGTACTTTACGCTGAGTTATAATCGAGTGCTGCAGCTGGCTCCGGGCAAGAAACCGAGCGATATCATACAAATCAAGTTGGACGGCGAAGAAATGTATAAGCCTTTTGGTGCAGACATGGGGACAGTCGAGATCGAAGGAGGCAAAGTGCTAATACGTCCGTTCCAATCACAGTTAGGACGTGATTTTTATATCAAGTTATTGGAAGGTTCTGTCGTAACTTCGGACGGCCAACTGAATCAAGAACTTATTTATGGGCCGCTTAAATCGTTTACTAAAATCAAACTCCTTTCTCACGGCGGACAAACAAGCGCGGTTGTGAAAAAGGGAGAAGACATTCAATTTTCGGTTCAGTACGCCGGTACGGTATATCTGCATCCGAATATGTTAAGCGGATCTAAAGATGAGTTTGACAAGAAGGTAGAGGAAGGTTGGGCTAAAAAGCTGGAAGTTTCTGAAGAGCAGGCTAACCAGCCGCTGACCATTTCGACTACAGGACTCTCTAAAGGAATTTACTCGCTTCATGTCTGGTACGGTCATAGTATTTATATTGAGATTGTAGATTAAGATTTAAAAAATAAGTGTTGTATTTGCGAGACGCGCGGATCATTCCGCCGCGTCTCTTTTTTTGTGTCGGGGTATCGCATAAAGCTGTCCATCCATTCACAACTCTGATACAATAGATAAGTTCAAAATTAAAATACAAGATCAGTCGTGACGATATAAGAGTGGACCAACATAAGCGGTTAGCTGTTATGAACGCCCTTCCTGAAAAGGGACAAAACAGCGCGCAGGAGGATAACAATATATGAGCGTAAACCAAATTACAAGACGCGACGTCGAACTGCTGGCCCCGGCCGGCGATTGGGACTGCATGCGCGCGGCCGTTGCGAACGGAGCGGACGCGGTCTTTTTCGGCGTCGAGAAATTCAATGCACGGGCGCGGGCCAACAACTTCCGGATGGACGAACTGCCGGAGATCATGGGCTTTCTGCACAGCTACGGGGTTAAAGGCTTCCTGACGTTCAATATCCTTGTCTTCGAAAACGAACTGGAAGACGCGCGCGGGCTGATCGATGCCTGCGTGGTCGCCGGAGTGGACGCGGTGATCGTCCAGGATCTGGGCCTGGTCAAAATGATTCGCGAGATTTCGCCCGACTTCCCGATTCACGGTTCGACGCAGATGACGATCACTTCGCCGGAAGCGGTCGAGTTTACGAAGCCTTTTAACATGGAACGGGTCGTATTGGGACGGGAAAATAACCTCAAGCAGATCCGCAAGATCGGCGACCAGGCCAAGCTGCCGATGGAAGTGTTCGTGCACGGCGCGCTGTGCGTCTCGTATTCGGGCCAGTGCCTGACTTCGGAAATGTGGGGCGGACGTTCCGCCAACCGCGGCGAATGCGCCCAGGCCTGCCGCCTGCCGTACGATCTGATGGTCGACGGAGAGCATAAGCCGATGGGCGACATCGCCTACCTGCTGTCGCCGAAAGACCTCGCGGCGATCGACATTATGCCGGAGCTGATCGAAGCGGGCGTGACGTCGTTCAAGATCGAAGGCCGCCTCAAAACGCCGGAGTACGTGGCGAACGTGGTCAGCAAGTACAATGCCGCCATCAACCGTTATTTTGACGGCGACGATGCCAAGCCTTCCGTAGAAGAAGTACGCGAACTGCAGCAGAGCTTCTCCCGCGGTCTGACGCACGGCTTCCTGGACGGTACGAACAACAAGCAGCTCGTGGAAGGCACATTCCCGAAGAGCCGCGGCGTGTACCTGGGACGGGTCGAGCAGATTCTGCGCGACGGCGTGGTCTGCCGGATCGAAGCTCCGCTCAAGCGCGGCGACGGTATCGTGTTCGACGCCGGAGATCCGACGAAGAAAGAAGAAGGCGGGCGCGTGTATGACGTACGCCGCAAAGGCGTCAAACTGGAAGGCGAAGCGGATCAAGGCTGGGTGATCGATATCGTCCCTGGCCGCAGCGACGTCGATCTGCGCCGTCTGCATGTGGGCGACCGCATCTGGAAAACGAACGATCCCGCGCTGGACCGTCGTCTGCGCCAGACGTATGAGACGGACAAGCCGTACCGCGTGTTCCCGCTGGCGGTGAAAGTCACGGGCAATCCGGGACAGCCGCTCGTCTCGGTCTGGACCGATCTGGACAAAGGCACGACGGTTCGCGTCGAATCCGAGATGGAGCTGGAGATCGCCAAGAAGCGTCCGCTCGGCTACGAAATTCTGGAAGAACAGTTCGGCCGCCTGGGCGGTACCGTCTACCAGCTTGAAGAGCTGGACGTGCAGCTGCACGGCGACGTCATCGTGCCGATGCGCGAACTGAACGCCATGCGCCGCCGCGCGGTCGACGAACTGGCCGGCGAGCGTCCGAAGCCACCCGTCTATGTTCATCGCGATATTGCCGTGTACGGCGATTCCAAACAGCCTGCGCAGCCGATGGAGCGCTCCGAAGCGCGCATCACGGCGCTGTGCCGGAGTCTGCCGCAGGTCGAAGCGGCACTGGAAGCCGGCGTCGGCATGATCTACGCCGACTTCGAGTTCATCAAGCAGTTCCCGGCGGCTGTCGCAGCCGTACGGGCGGCCGGCAAGCGGATCGCGCTGGCGACGCCGCGGATCCACATGCCGGGCGAAAACGGCTACCACGCGAATATTCTTCGCCTGGAGCCGGATGCCGTGCTCGTCCGCAATACCGGGGCCCTGTATTACTACCTGCGCCACCGCCAAGAGAATCCGGATAAGAACCATCCGGAACTGATCGGCGACTTCTCGCTCAACGTGGCGAACCACAAAGCCGTCGACCTGTTCCTGGAAGCCGGTCTCGACCGCGTGACGCCGTCGTACGACCTGAACATCCAGCAGATGGTCGATCTGCTCGGACGTTCGCAAACGGGCAAGATGGAGATTGTCATCCATCAGCATATGCCGATGTTCCATACCGAGCACTGCGTGTACTGCACGTTCATGAGCGAAGGCACCGACTTCACGAACTGCGGCCGCCCGTGCGAAGAACAGCGCGCGTCGCTGCGCGACCGGATCGGAATGTCCCACCCGGTCCGCGTCGACGAAGGCTGCCGCAACACCGTCTACAACGCGATCGAGCAGTCCGGCGCCGAATACCTCAACGAGTTCCTGAACGCCGGCGTGCCGAGCTACCGGATCGAGTTCCTCGAAGAAACGCCGGAGCAGGTGCATGAAGTCCTCGACCTGTACACCCGCGCCCTGAACGGCCAGATCAGCGGCTCCGAAGTCTGGCGCAAGCTGAAAGCGACGAATCAGCTGGGCGTGACGAGAGGGCAGTTGGTGAAGTAGGAAGCGGGTTTTCCCGAATGGAGAAGCCGAAGTGGCAAAGCGCAAAAAAGACGTTCCGCATCTATGATGCGGAACGTCTTTTTTTATTCGTTTATTGATACTAGAACTTCATGGCCGCAGTCATCTCAATCTGTTCCTTGGATGCCGGATCGGCTTTGATTAACGCTTCATAGACGGCCGGATCTTCCTGTCCCATTTTCTTTAGGGCAATCAAATACCAACGGGCCGCTTCGGCAGTTTCCGGGTTGGCATATTCTTCGGTAAGCAGACCTTTGAGTGTGGCTGCCGCTTCCTCCGTCTGTCCGCTCAGGTACATGGCTTTGCCGGCATTCAGTGTGATCGCAGGGGTCACGGTGAATTCGCGGCCCTGCATTTGGCCTTCCGGCAGCGTCTTGAGGTGTTCGACGTTGGCCAGCATATGCCGGTAAGCATCGATGCCGCGCTGGGCAGCCGCTTTTTGCGCCTCAAGGTCTCCCGTATTCAAGGCGAGGTAGCCGATTGTCACGGACTGACCGATCACCTGCTCATACCAGCTCATATCCCAGTTGAATTTCTCCAGGTTATCGGCAAGCAGGTCGAAGCTGCTTTGGGTATCGTTTTTGGACATATAGATCGCGGACAGCTGATTTATGATGTCTTTGCTGTACGGCTCGCGTTCAAGCGCTTTTTTCAGCAAAGTCTCCGCCTCGTTCAAGTAATTGGCGTCCTGCGTACTGTTGTATACGCTCTGGAGTACGGCAGCCAGCTGAACGACGCTTGTCGGATAGGTCGGCCGAACGTTAAGCGCATTGTCCAAAGGTTCCCTGACCTGCTCGTAGCTTTTTTGTTCGGAACCCTGAAGCAGGCGCGAAGCTTCCTGGGTGTCCGATGCGGCCGCGACATATCTTCCCGACACGACAAGGAGAACGACGGCTGCAGCCGCAGCAGCGACCGAGTACAGAACAGGAAGTCCGCTTCCGGACGATTTTTTTTCCGCAGGCTTGGTATCCGCAATCTCTTTGTGTCGAAGCAGCGGAACCGCACGGATTGCCGCAGCCATGCCGCCAAGCGAGAAGAATACCAGAATACTGACATAGACGTAGCTCATATTGAAATCGAGCAGGCTGTGCGCCAGAATCGAGAATGCGATCAGGAAGTAGAAGAAATGCCCCTGCTTCTTTTCTTCATCCTGCTCGCGGTAGTAACTTCTGAGGTATTGATAGAAGACGTAGACCAGGAACGACAGCAGAACCAGAATGCCGACGATGCCCGTCTCATCCAGATACTGCAGGAAGAAGTTGTGTGTCTGGTTGCTGACATAAGGGTTGTTCTGATATTTCTCGTACAGGACCGCCCATGCGCCGCCGCCGCCGCCCAGTACCGGGTAGTCGGCAACCATTTTCATGGAGTCTTTGTAAAAAGTAATCCGTTCAAGCACGCTGTGCTGCTGGAAGTTGATGTTTTCGACGCGGATACGCACGTTCTCCGGAAGGGCGTTGCGAAGTCCCGTTCCGATCAGCAGCAAAGCGAGCACGGCGACAACGACGATACCTCCAAGCGGCAGCCAGAGACTTGCACCGCGGCGCGACGACCATTTTCCGAATTTGCGTTCGAACAGCGGCTGCAGATAGCGTCCGACCAGCCAGACCAAAACAGCGCCAATTGCGGAAGCTCCGATCAACAGCGCCCAGCCCTTGAAGGCGTCTCCGCCGTTGTAGACTTGATTGAGGCTCAAGCCCAGATCCGTAATGGGCTGCAGCACAATCAGCGAGATCGCAGCCGAAATGACCAGATTGATAATCCAGGTCAACTGCTGTGCCGGTTTCAGGAACAGCAGCAGAACGATGAAGACGACCGGCAGCATCACGAGGCCGCCGCGCGAGAGCGTCAAGGCGATCGACAGGATGATCGGAACCAGCATAAACCCGTGTATCAGGCGGTCATGCAGCTTCAGCGAACGGCTGGCCGTAAACAGGACCGCGAACAGCATAGCCATCAGGAAAGCGGCATAGGTATTGGCATACTGGAACACCGAAGTCAGACGCAGGCCGTTGGAATCCGTCATGACCGCATCCGTATAAACGCCGTTTGCCACCACATGCGAGAACCAACCGACTAAACCGCCGGCAAATAAGCGCTGACCGAACCAGTTGATAAACCCGTAAATGACGATCAAATACGTGGTCCACAGCAGCGCCGCGCGCATAACGCGGCTGGCGGCGCGATGCTGCAGCAGGAATACCCCGATCGTGAAGAACGCGGCGTTCATGCACATGACCAAAATCATGTTCACGGCCAGGTAGTGCGAAACAGCTACGAAGGACGAGAGTATATACGTAAGAGGCAGCAGCCATACGCCCGCAGCCGTAATCTCCCGGCGGTCCGCAATGCGCATATGCTTGAAAAATGCCGCCACGCCCAGGAGCAGCAGCGCAGCCGACCAAACGACAGCCCAGTAGATCGGCTGCTCGAACTCAACTTGCTGCCCGTTAAACAATCCCTGTTGGAAAGGCGCCCAGATTAAGAATATAATGAGGGCTGATACCAGAGTCCAGGTCAAAGTGGATCCGCTATTCATTTGTTCAATGGATATTCGTTCCTTTTTGCTCGACTCGTCATACATATTACCGTATACTTGGTTAGTCAAGGTGATGGCTCCTTTGTTTGAATGTACTAGGGTATTTTAGCATGAAATCGATGAAATGAACAAAATAGAGTTTTGGTTTTCACGTAAAGCAATTCATATTTGTGCACGGTTAAGGAGAAAAGAAATGAGTCTGAAGAAACGCATTATATTGATAGCCCTTGCTTTGCTTTTTACGGCGACCGGATTCATGGTTTTGCAATCGTATGATCGAGATAATGCCGTTATCAAAGTTTCGGCGGAAATTAAGTCCGATGTCAAAGACGATTATCAGCTTTTCTACATAGCAAGTGGTTCGGATTGGACAGAAGAAAATTCTTTCCATAAGAATTATGATTCTCCGGGGGTTTGGCAGAAGCTTGAGTACGAGATTCCTGCAAATACGAAGGAATTCCGAATGGATTTGGGGCATCGCCCAGGCAAAGTAGAAATGAGAAACTTTAAAATATCTGCAATTTCCGAAAAGACCATTGCTTTGAATGAGGAATGGGCAGATAGTCATCAACTCAAAAAACAAGAATCTTCTATAGAAGAAGCAGAACTGCGTTCAGAAGGGGAAGATCCTTATTTTGTTATTGAATCTCAACCCTTGATTAAACAGGCCTTAACGGGAAACGACCCTTTCCATACAGCTAAAAACGCGGTGAGCGGTTTGCTTTTCGGAGCAACAGTCGCTTTTGTTTTTAGATATGCGAGAACGACATTGGAAGCTGCCAAAGAAATTGTTCGGCATAGACGTTTAGTCCTGAACCTCGGAAAAAATGATTTTAAAACAAAGTTTGCTTCCTCGTATTTGGGAATAGTGTGGGGATTTATTACACCCTTAATCACGATTGCCACCTACTGGTTTGTATTTCAAGTTGGACTACGAAGTGGGGATGTAGGAGAACTCCCCTTTATCCTATGGTTTTTGGCCGGGATTATTCCATGGTTCTTTTTCTCGGAAGCTTTCGGCGGAGCTACGAACGCGCTTAGTGAATACAGCTATCTGGTCAAAAAGGTTGTTTTTAAGATAGAGCTTCTTCCTACCGTGAAAATCGTATCCGCACTTTTTGTCCACGTATTTTTCCTTATTGTCATTTTTGTCGTGTACGCGGCTTACGGTTATTATCCTTCCATCTATAATCTGCAGTTGGTTTATTACTTGCTCTGCAGTATCGTTTTAGCATTGGGATTATCTTTTTTGACGTCTTCGATTGTACTTTTTTTCAAAGATCTTAATCAGATCATTACCATTATTCTTCAAATCGGATTTTGGTTTACGCCGATTGGCTGGCCCGTTACAATGCTGTCCGGATTTTGGGCGACCCTGTTCAAGATGAATCCCATGTTTTATATTGTTCAGGGGTTTAGAGATTCTTTCGTCGATCACATCCTTTTTTATGAAAGACCTTATGCGACCCTGTATTTCTGGGTACTTTGTCTGGCGATTCTTACATTGGGTATCGTTACGTTCAGAAAACTGAAACCTCATTTTTCGGATGTTCTCTAGAGAGGAATTGACCATGGAACCGATTATCGAAATTAAAAACGTCGTCAAAACCTATAAATTATATCATAAACCAACCGATCGCTTGAAAGAGGCTCTCTCCTTGAGCAAAAAGAAACATCATCAGGAGTTCAATGCGCTCAAAGGAATCTCGTTTGACGTAAACCAAGGCGATGCGCTGGGCATATTGGGGAAAAACGGTTCGGGCAAATCAACGCTGCTGAAGATGATTACCGGCGTTTTGACGCCGAGTGCCGGACAAATCGAGGTTCGAGGCAAAATTGCAGCGATTCTTGAGCTTGGAGCGGGTTTCAATCCGGAGTATACCGGCCGGGAAAACGTGTATCTCAACGGCCTGATGATGGGATACACCCGCGAAGAAATGGAACCCCGGATGGCGGCCATTATCGACTTCGCCGATATTGGAGAATTTATCGACCAGCCGGTCAAAGTCTATTCCAGCGGGATGTTTGCGCGGCTGGCTTTTGCCGTTTCCATCAATGTGGATCCGGATATCCTAATCGTTGACGAGGCGTTGGCTGTAGGAGATATCCGTTTCCAGACCAAGTGCATAGACAAGATGAAAGAGTTGAAGTCGAAAGGGACGACGATTCTGTTTGTTTCGCATGCGGTAGAGCAGGTAAAACGGTTTTGCAATAAAGCGGTCTGGATCAAAGATGGGCAGGTACAGGCGTTGGGAGAAGCCAGCGAAGTGGTAGACGAGTACGAAGACTTTATGAAAAATTATACCGAGGACCATGTGCAAAAACGGGAATCTCAAATACACGTTCAAGAGGAAGAAGCGGAAAATGATTTCGTGCTGCCGGAAAATCCGGATGTTCTGGCCCTTATTACGGATGTTCGAATCAATAAGGAGGACTTCAGGACTCACGAAAGATTGGAAGTTGAAGTCGATTATGACGTGTACGAACAAGAAATTTCCGACCTTCTGTTGGGGGTCGCCATATATACGCCAAAGCGTGAATATATTTTTGGACCCAATACCTTTTTGGAAAAGGCAGAGATTCCAATAAGAAGAGGAAGACATCGGGTGAAATATATAATCCCGCATCTGCCTTTACTGGGAGGAACTTTCTGTATCGATGTAGGTTTGTTTAATAACGAAGGCTTGGTGTGTTTGCATTACCAGGAGAATAAATTGACTTTCAAGATTACAAACAAGTACTTCTCCGAAGGCTTGGTCTATATCAATCATGAATGGGATGTGGTCAAATGATTGACCTTTTATTCGATCAATATCAGCGCTATAAAAATGTAGTGGATGCGATAAACAGCTTGCGGAAGCCTGGTGAAGTTTTTCGCATTTTGGAAGTTGGAGCGAATGAACACCGTAATTTGGAAAAATTTCTTCCCGATGATTCCATTAAATACTTGGATATTGAGCTGCCGGAAGAACTACTGAACCATCCCGATTATGTGCTGGGTGATGCTACCCAAATGGAATTTTCAGATGCCGATTTCGACGTCGTTGTCGCCCTGGACGTTTTTGAACATATCCCCCCCGGCAAGCGAGAAGACTTTATTGATGAGCTTCATCGGGTGAGCAAAGCCTTTTTCGTTATCACGGCTCCGTTTGCTTCACCCTTAGTCAGCGAAGCCGAGCGTCGCGCCAATGCCGTTTATAAGACGTTTTTCGGCGAAGATTTCAGATGGTTGGCCGAACATTTCGAGAACGGGCTTCCCGATCAATCCGAACTGGAAGAACACTTGGTCAAATTGGGCGGTCATTATCGCAAGCTTAATCACGGGAATCTGCAAACCTGGGAAAGCATGATGGAGATTCACTTTTTGGCTGCTTATTTGCCTGCCCTGTATCATTACCGGGCAGAGATCGATCGCTTTTATAACCAGCATCTTTACGAAGACGATTACGTACACGATTCTTACCGGAAGATTTATATTCACAGCAAAGAACGCGAAATGTCGGATTTGATCGAACGAAGAAGCGTACAGAACCGGATGCCCGAGCGTTTTCAAGCTTTGGAAGCTCGTAAAGGCACGTTCTTTTCATTGGCATCCGCACAAAAAGTCCAAATTCAAAAAGAATCAGGCATGATCGACAAGATTCAATTCTTCTGGGATGACGGAAATGGCTTCAACGAAACGCAAAGCGTTCAGATTGTTAAAGACACAGAGAACGCTATACATAAGTTCGTATGGGAAGAGCCTTCAGCTACGTTCATAACTTCTCTGCGAATCGACCCTTCGGACCGGAAAGGCATCTACAAGATTGAGAACCTGCTGATTACAGATACGGAAGGCCAGCGAATAAAAGAGATATCTCAGACAGGTAACTACGTTTTTTCATTTAATGAGAATTTTGTTTTTACTAACGACGACCCTTTCTTCATTTTAACCTTTGTATCGCCCCTGCAAATCGGGTCTGTAAGTTTTGACGTGGTTTCGCTTATGAACGATGAGCGAGCCCTCTTGATGCAAATCGAAAACAAGGCCTTAAAAGTAAAGGATCTTAATGGGAAAAGTGCTGGTCAGGCTGAAAATATTCAACGCCTAAACGAGGAAATCAAGCAGCTCCAAACGAATAGAGAAAAAGAAATAGCTGAAAGCCTGGAACGAATTCGTATGATCGAACAAGAAAAGCTGCATGCGGAACAGGAATTAACGGAAGCCCAACACAATCTGCAGGTGTGTGTTGAGGAAAATTTGCGAATGAAGCAAACGCTTGAGGAAATCTATAGCGCGAAATCTTGGAGGCTGGCATCTTTAATCAGAAAACTGGTCGGAAGAAGATAAATTAGGGGGATTACTTTGAGTATCAAAGATAGACTTAGGGAGCGCATTGCTCCTGCCGTAGCAGGTTTTTTAGGTATTCGAACGAAAATTGCACTTCAGCCGATCTCCCATTTGGAGGAAGCAAACGGGAAATGGAGAGCTCACGGTAACGACCCGGCCTTTTTGGTGAGCGGAAGATATTTTGCCGGTTGGAACAAAATAGAGTGGGAGTCCGAATCCGAATCGGTTATTCCTTTGAAAATGTATTGGGATCGCGGACAAGGGCTTTCAGAATCGGAGAGCACCGTATTCTCGGCAATTCCAAGAGGGGCAGCCAAGCGTTCGGTAACCGTATATATTCCTGCCGGAACTCGAAGTTTGCGAATTGATCCAGGAGAAGATGAAGCCGAGTTTGTTTTTAAAAATGTTCGCTTCAAAAAGACGACACGTTTAAAAATCGTGCTGGGATCGGTTTGGAAATTGATCGCTCAAAAAGGGTTTGCCCATGCCGAAACCCGACAAATGATTCGCAAAGGCATTAAGGTTCTCCGTACAAGCGGTGCAAAAGCGGCCTGGGTGAAGTTTAAAGAATACTCCGGGCACCAGTCGAACGGAATCGCCGGCAATTATGAAAACTGGCTGTTTAATCATCAACTGACTCATGCGGACTTTGAACGGATCAAGCAAGAAATTCAAGGATACACGTATCAGCCATTGATTTCGATTATTCTTCCTGTATACAACGTAGACGAAAAATGGCTCAGATTATGCATTGATTCTGTTCTTAACCAGCTCTATACGAATTGGGAATTGTGTATTGCGGACGATGCCTCGACCAAGCCGCATATCAAAAAAGTCCTGAATGAATATGCACAAAAAGATAGTCGGATTAAAGTAGTGTTTCGAGTGAAAAACGGACATATTTCAGAGTCTTCGAATTCGGGTCTCGAAGTTGCCGCAGGCGAATACGTCGGGCTGCTTGATCATGATGACGAGCTTTCCGTTGATGCCCTGTATGAAAATGTGAAGCTTCTTAACGAACACCCGGAAGCGGATATCGTCTACAGTGACGAGGACAAGATCAGCGAGGACGGGATGCGGCATTCGCCTTATTTTAAACCCGATTGGTCGCCTGACTTGCTGCTGTCCCAGATGTATACCTGCCACTTCAGTATCTATCGCAGAAGTCTGGTCGAACAAGTAGGCGGGTTCAGAAAGGGCTACGAAGGAAGCCAGGACTACGACCTTGTGCTCCGCGTTAGCGAATTGACGGAAGCTATTTATCATATTCCTAAAATTCTTTATCATTGGAGAACAATCGAAGGTTCCACGGCATTAATGGATTCTTCAAAAAGTTATACTCATATCTCGGGCTTGAGAGCTGTAGAAGATGCTTTGGTCAGAAGAAATATTAATGGATGGGTAGAAGGAGTGCAAGGGATGGCTAACCTCTATCATGTTCACTATCGTCTTCAAAAAGAAGCTTCGATTTCGATTGTCATCCCCAATAAGAACTTACCCGATATTTTAGACCAGTGTTTAACTTCTATTTTTGAAAAGACTAATTATCAAAATTATGAAGTGCTGGTCGTAGATAACGGAAGCGACAATCCTGCGACTTTTGATATCTACAAGAAGTGGGAGAGGGCTCAAGGGGAGCGATTTAGATACGTCGAATATGATATTCCCTTTAATTATTCTAAAATCAACAACTTTGGCGTAGAACAAACCCAAGCTGAGCTGATTCTTTTGTTGAACAATGATGTAGAAGTTATATCTCCCGATTGGCTGACGGAAATGGCTGGACAAGCTATGAGGTCTGAAGTGGGAGCGGTAGGAGCTTGCTTATACTATCCTGACGATACGATCCAGCATGCAGGCGTTGTTCTGGGTATTGGCGGAGTAGCCGGACATAGTCATAAGCATTTTAGAAGAACGGATAACGGTTATTTTAGCCGTCTCAAGATGATTAGTAATTACGCAGCGGTTACGGCAGCGTGTCTTATGATTAGAAGAGAAGTTTATTTGGAAGTCGGGGGTCTTGAAGAGAGTCTCCAAGTGGCTTTTAACGATGTGGATTTTTGTTTGAAAGTTTGGACGGCCGGATATCGAAATGTTTGGCTTCCTCATGTTCAATTGTATCATTACGAGTCTAAAAGCAGAGGGTATGAAGATACACCTGAAAAGCAGAAGAGATTTAAGCAAGAGATTGATCTGATGCAAGAAAAGTGGTCTTCCGCATTAAAAAAAGATCCTTATTACAATATTAATTTGAGTAAGATTAAGGAGGATTTTTCCATAAATATTTTTGATTGAATAAGGCGCTTAAAAGGAGAATATATTGCTCTTCTTAACAATGATATTGAAGTTATTAGTCCTAACTGGCTGGAAGAACTGTTGGGTTATGCACAGCAAGAAGAAAATGGAGCAATAGGAGCAAGACTGATTTATCCGGATCAAACTATTCAACATGCAGGAGTAATCATGGGGTTGGGAGGAATTGCAGGACATGCCTTTAGAACCTGCCATTACAATGATCCCGGCTATTTTGGTGCGTTGCTGGTCAACCGAAACTGCGCAGCAGTCACAGCGGCCTGCCTAATGGTGCAAAAGTCGAAGTATTTGGAGGTAGGAGGGTTGGAAGAGGAATTGTCGGTTGCTTTCAACGATGTTGATTTTTGTTTAAAACTGTTAAACAAAAAATACAATAACGTCTGTTTGAACAGTATTGAATTATACCATCATGAATCTAAGACCCGTGGGGCCGAGGATACGCCGGCAAAGCAGGAACGTTTTAAAAGAGAGATCTTGTATATGGAGAAAAATTGGAACGCAATCATAAAGAAAGACCCTTATTATAATGAGAATCTTTCTTTAAATAGTGATTCTTCCTATCAAATAAAAGGATAAAAAGAAAACACCGAATCTGCTGAAGAATAGATTTACAAAAAAAATTTTTGAAAGAAAGGACAACTCAATTGAATCTTTTCAAAAAAATAACTCCCAATTACTTTTTGTTTTTTTTAATGATTCTATGTTTTTTTCTCTATTCTTTATGGGCTATAACTATTCCTTTCGGTAAAGCACCTGACGAAATTCAACGCTACGATGTAGGTAACTTTATATTTCAATATCATGAGCTCCCTGTAGCAGGGGATGAACGTCTTTTCTATGGGGGCTATGGCACAACCTACGCCACTACACCTTATCTGCCTTATCTTTTAGGTGGAGTGCTTATGATCATTATGGATTTCTTTTTTGACATTGAAAATTTGTATTTGGTTCCTCGGCTCGTGTCTGTAATTTCAGGCGTATTATCGGTTATGCTTGTTTTTAAAATTTGTAAAGGTTTGAAGTTGGGCAACAATCTGACTTACTTTGTAACTTCGATATTTGCATTTGTACCTGGTTATGCATTTGTGAATTCATATGTAAATCAAGACTCTTTTGCCATACTTATTAACTTATTTGTTATATTTACATGGGTTAAAGGCGAACGAGAAGGTTGGGCTATAAAAAATTACGTATATACCGGGATTAGCTTGGCGATTTGTTTGTTAACTTATTTGAATGGCTACATTATCATCCCAGTCACTGTAATGCTTCTCTTATTTCACTATTTCCACAAAAAGCAAACTGGATTTTGGAAAAAGCTTCTTTTTTTAATTATCCCTATTGTTATGATCAGTGGATGGTTTTTTGTTAGAAATTACATGCTCTATGATGGAGATATGTTAGGAGTAAATTACAGTAAACAGTTATCCGAAAAACTGGCAACCGAAGAAATGAAGCCTTCGAATCGTCTCACAATGCAAAGACAAGGAGTTAGTATAGGAGACATGCTTATAGAACGCGGTTGGCTGGTTGGTACTTATCGTAGTTTCTGGGGAATGTTTGGCCATATGGATACGGCTTTCCCACTATCTTTCTATATAAGGATTTCAACGCTTCATTTTGTTGCAATCTTAGGTTTTATTTTATTAAGTCTGAAGCCCCTCCAGCGTATGCTCTTTTCAGTAAAAGGGAAAATGGAACAGGTTTATAAAAACTCTATTTTTTTAGCGCTGTTCATGTTGATTCCATTAGCTTTTATGCTAAGTATTTACTATTCGTACACTTCTGATTTTCAGTACCAAGGCAGGTACGTATATACAGCTTTGTTCCCGATTATTTTATTCTCTTGTTTAGGGATTTCTAAATTGATAACACCTAAATTAAGACCGTTTGTATATGTTGGTATGGTAGGGGCATTGTTTTTTCTTAATTTATACGCCGTATTTAAGCTTCTTTTGCCTAATTACTATCCCATTTGAAAAGAGAATATTCGATGAAAAAAAACATGTCAATTTTTATCGTTTTAATTATGCTTTTGTTAGGAACGGTTAGTTTTTATTTATTTAAAACAAATGTACATCCTTATATCAATCAAGGTGCTTCTGAGACTCCGATCGGAGAATTGACAAAAGCAGATCAAATTGAAGAAAGCTTTTATTTCGATAAAGATAACTTATCTTCTTTCGATCTTCTTTTATCTACGTACAAAAGAAAAAATTCTTCGCTTATTAAAGTTGAATTGTTAGATGCAAATAAAGAATCCTATTTTTCGAAAGTATTAAATACTTCAACGGTTGTAGACAACGCTTATATGAAATTTGATGTCCCAGTGATCCGGTCTTCTAAAGGCAAACAATTTTTCATCAGGATAACTTCAGTGGACGGCATTCCTGGAAATGCAATCACATTATGGAAGTCGAATGAAGAAACCTATGAGGGTGGAGAGCTATTTGTAAACAACAAAAAACAACAAGGTGATTTGGTTTTTAAAGTGAACTACGAAAGTAACCGCCTTGAGGGTGTGTTTTCGAGTTTAACAAAGCTTCCGATTTCTGCAGGGTTAGCCATTTTTGTTTTTCTTGGCATGCTGTTAAGCGGATTGTCACTCATTGCTTACTTACTTTATAAAAAGCTTATTAAATAGGATCTATTGGCTTTTTAAGCCTTCAAAAGTGTACAATAATCATTTAAAAGACATTGCGCTTACCTGTTTAATTCGCCATAATATTAAAATACAGACATTTATTGAAGGAGAGAAAAACATGAACGAACAAAAATACAAGAAGGCTTTTATCGAAAGCTTTAACCTGCCTGACACCACAGAATTTGAAAAGCTTGAATATAATACTTTTGAAGAATGGGATTCAATCGGACATATGCAGTTGGTAGCTGCATTGGAAACCGAATTTGATATCATGATGGACATGGACGATATTATCGACTTCAGTACTTATGAAAAAGGTAAAGAAATCTTGAAAAAGTATGAAGTTGCTTTTTAAACTCAAGACTTTTGCTCAATGTATGAATAAGTTTGGAGGAATCTAATGCTTCTTCAAGGGAAGACGGCTGTAATTACTGGTTGTTCAAGAGGAATCGGCAAAAGTACTCTTGAAGTTTTTGCGCGTAATGGTTGTTCCGTATGGGCATGCTGCAGAAAACCTTCAGAAGAGTTTGAAGCTTTTATTTTAAACCTTCAAAATGAATACAAAGTTTCGATTTATCCTCTTTACTTTGATCTTGCCGATTCCGAACAGGTAAAAAAGGCTGCAAAAGAGATTTTTTCTTCTAAACAAAAAATCGATATCCTGGTTAACAATGCAGGTGTTACTCCTACAAATTCTTTGTTCTTAATGACTCCTTTGGATTCCATGAAAGAGATTTTTAACATAAACTTCTTTTCTTCCATGCAGTTAATCCAATATATTGGAAGGTTAATGAGCAAAAATCGTTCAGGAAGCATAGTGAATGTAGCCTCTATTGCAGGTTTGGATGGAGGGCCTGGACAATTGGAATACACAGCAAGCAAAGCGGCTTTGATAGGCGCTACCAAAAAATTAGCAGACGAATTTGCGGATTATCAAATTCGCGTTAATGCGGTAGCTCCAGGCGTAGTCGAAACGGATATGATCGGTCGAATGAGTGAGGAATTGCTTCAAGAATCCGTTTCAAATAATCATATGAAACGTTTGGGTAAGGCAGAGGAAATCGCAAATGCGATTCTATTCTTGGCATCGGATCAGTCTTCCTTTATCACCGGCCAAATTTTGCGTGTAGATGGGGGTTGTTAATTTTGATAAATGAAATGGACGTACAAGAAAAAGACATTATTAAGAAGATCGCTTCTTTAAACCATAAGATGCGTCAACACGCATTCGATATGGCTCTGGGCGTGGGAGGAAAAGGGGCCCACCTCGGCGGAGGACTCTCAATCATGGAAATTATGGCTGCCTTATACGGAGCCGTTATGAAGCATGATCCTGCAAACCCATATTGGGCGGAAAGAGACCGATTCGTACTTAGTAAAGGCCATGGCGTACTGGCTTATTATTCCGCACTTGCCGAAACCGGGTATTTTTCTACGGATGAATTGAAAAATTTTGAAATAGACGGTGGACCATTGGGAGGCCATCCGGTTCTTGATATGTCACGAGGAATGGAATTTTCAAGCGGAAGCTTAGGGATGGGCTTATCTTTTGGTTTAGGCATTGCCCTTACTTCTCGAACGCATAACGTTCCTTTCAATGTTTATGTCCTGCTGGGAGACGGAGAATGTAACGAAGGCTCTGTTTGGGAAGCTGCCATGGCCGCCTCGCACTACAAATTAGGCAATTTGATTGCTATCGTTGATCGTAACAATTTACAGTATGACGGCACAAACGATAAAGTAATGGATTTAATGGATTTTAAAATGAAGTGGCAAAGTTTTGGATGGGAAGCAGTAGAAGCTGATGGGCACAATATACCCGAAATTTATCATGCTCTCTCCAATAAAAAGCGCAGTTCTGATAAGCCTTACGTTATTATTGCCCATACCATTAAGGGAAACGGCGTGTCCTTTATGGAGCATCAAAGAGATTGGCATCATAATCGTTTGACGCAAGCCCAATACGATCAAGCTGTTATGGAACTGAAGGAAAGGTACGCTAAAGAAGAAGGTGACTTTTCATGCTAGAGATCAATGCAGTAAATTCACGCATTTGGTCCAAATTGGGATCACGCGGTTCGTTTGGAGTAGCGATGCATGACTTGGGTAAATCTGTCGAAGAGATCATTTTGGTAACGGCAGATCTTGGCGTACTGACAGGATTAACTCGCTTTATGGATAGTTATCCAAACAAGTTTATCAATACGGGTATTGCTGAACAGAACATGATTGGCATAGCTGCCGGAATGGCTAAAGAAGGCCATAACGTATTCGCAACCACATACGCAACCTTCATTACCATGCGTAGTTATGAACAAGTGCGTCTCAATCTGGCTTATATGAATTTGAATGTAACGTTGGTCGGCTCAGGAAGCGGTCTTGTAATGGGTCTATCGGGCAATAGCCATTACGGGATTGAAGATATTGCACTTATGAGAAGCTTGCCAGGGATGGTAGTCTTGTCTCCGGCCGACGGAGCTGAAGTGATTAAATCGGTGTACGCAGCTGCCGCCCATCCCGGTCCGGTATATATTCGTTTAACCGGAGGCATGAATAATCCAATTGTGTATACGGAAGAATATGATTTCCAAATCGGCAAATCCGTAAAGCTTAAAGAAGGAGACGATGTAACCTTATTCGCTACGGGAACAATGGTTCATGAATCTCTAATGGCAGCCCAATTGCTGCAGGAACAAGGCATTGAAGCTGCAGTAGTTAATATGCATACGATTAAGCCTCTAGACCGTGCTGCAATCGAACAAGCTTGCCTATCTTCGAAGTTAATTGTCACTGTAGAAGAACATGGTGTAATTGGGGGTTTGGGAAGCGCGGTAGCTGAATACAAAAGTACTTTAGCCAGCAGTCCGCCGCAGTTACTCATTGGTCTTCCCGATTATTTTGGGAAAATGGGGGAATACGCGTACTTGCTTGAGAAGTACGGCCTAACAGGAAAGAAAATTGCCGAAACGGTTATAAACAAATTTAAGGAAATCGCAAAATAAAATTCGGTTAAATTCTAACTAAAAAACGGTTCGGCTTGGGGCTAACCAAGCCGAACCGTTTTTTAGTTGTTTTCAAATCTACTCAAATATTTTTTAAAATTCTTTTCTTTTTCGACGTAGCTGTTTTTATCGAGCTTATAAAGCGAAACCTCCGAATTTCCTTCTACCGCATCTGACACCAATTGATAACCGAAAGAGGCATTGTATCTAATGGCACGTTGATTTGAAGAGAGGACAGTGGCAAACATGACTTCCAAGTCCAAATCAAAAAATGCAAAATCAAATAATAAAATTGCTGCTGCAACAGCCAGGAATGGAGGAGCATGAGTCTCGTCATATATGAAAATGCCGGATTCACAGGTTCGATTAACGAAATCTATGTCCTTTAAATTTATCATTCCAATATTCTGTTCCAAATAAGTAATCATGAAATAAAAATCTTTATTTGGATCCAGGCTATCAAACCATTTTTTTTGCATTTCAGATGTGATATAACCTCGCCATACCATGAATTTATTGATTTTCTCGTCGTTTCTCCACTGTCTCAGCTGTTCAATATGAGAAAACCGGATTCTTTCTAAGGTTATACCGTATTTGCTTATTTCCATAGTAACCTACCTTTTTTTCATCCTATTTCATTTATTTGATTGAAATTTCCCGTGTGAAATAAACAAAGAAGTCATAGCCGTCCCAAACTTCAGAGAAATTCAATGCCTGGCCAACCGGAACAATCCGATCAATCCCCTTGTCAGTCAACTCCCAAGCCAATTGATTGATTTTTTGTTTTTCAAAGCCAAACACGGTTAGGGTTTGATCCCTTTTTTCGATAAATTCCGGGATCTTCTCTATTTTATCCAGGTGCATTTCGAAGAAAAAGCCTCCGCCGCATTCTACATTTTTAATTTGGTTAGAATAATTCGATATATTTGCACGGTAAGGATGATCCGTTAAAGCTGTCGAGAGATGATCTACCATGCCTTGGGCGGCATAAGAATAACCTTCCGTTATTCGATTTATCCCTACCGCGGCTTCCCAGCGAATCCCTTTTTTCTTGACCACTTCGCCTAAACGACTCCAGAACAAGTCTTTTAAAGTCGTAGAGGATGAACTCTCCTCCCCTACCCAGAGGACTAATCGAGGAGAAGAGCAAGCCATTTGGTTAAACCAATAAGCATCGTTATAAAAATTAGAAGCTAGTTTTTCCCATTCGTCAGCATTCAAATCAGCTAAGCCATCTATGTTAATGGCGGTAAGCGAAAACCGGTTTGCAAAAACCATTTCTGTGGCTCGCGGCGGTAGAGGAATCTTTCGAATCGAACGAATACTCTGATCTCCTCCCCATATCACGCGAACATCGCAAAAACTTGAAACTTGTTCGGTTAACAAATCTTCATGTTGATAACTGACGATCAGTGTTCGTTTTGCAATGGGGTGGAATTTTTCTTCTTTTACAACTTCCTTAAGCAGATCGATTAAAATATTCATTTGCTCGTCCCTACGCTGGGAAAGACGTATGATGTTCTTGTTTCCTACCAGTAAAGAAAGAAACCACGAATAAATGAAAATGGTATCTACATTCGAAGGTGCAAAGTGAAGGACAATGCCTCGCGGCTGCCATACTCTGTCTTTACGTTTCGTATGATATTCAAGCTCCAATTGCAATAAATTCGCTTTACGAAGCCAATGGGCCATAGCGACTATTTCGGCATGATTTCGAAACTTGCGATCCGTTAAAATACGTTTCGAAAGCGAGTGAATAAATTCGAGCGTGATTGGATCGAAAGCTTTAAGCGGACGTTCTTTTCTCATGGAGTCTGCTTGTTCTTTCCAACTGCCGGTTGGAACGTCAGGAAATAATACTTGCATGTCGATCCTCCTCATTTATGGCTTGGGTATCACTGCATCCTCTTATTTCCGCTTTGGGAAGTCTTCCATAAACCGAAAAGTACTTACCTTTCCTTCCGCAGGAACAAGTATCTTCTCCATGAATTTCTCCAAGATCCTCAGTAAGCAAACTATGTCCGGGATAGCTTTTTGGAAGAACACTCACTACTTGAATCAAGCCTTTTTGATGGAAATCCAGCACTTCTAAAGTTTCCGGGTCTCTCACCAAAATGTCGGCAAATGAAGGAGCATGAAGATGACCTTTTTCGCATTCCATGAAAATAGAACCGACCTGTTCGACCATACCATAAAAATTGTGAACATTTGGAATGCCCAAATGGGTATGGAGAACCTCTTTGAAAGTGTTATTGTCCACAGCCTCGTCCAAAAGTTTTTTCCAGCCTCCGCTATGTATCAAGATGCTGTTTTTTAAATCGACTTTCTTGTTTTGCTCGATTGCTGCCTTGCAAAAATATTTCCATACCATAAAAGTAAAACCGAACATCAATATTTTTTCATCTTTATGCTTTTCCATGAAAAGTTCCAACCCAGGCCAATCCACATTCATATCATCGTCCAAAAGATAGAAATGATTTCTCCCAAAGTTCACCATGCCCATAATGCCCGCTCCACGAGCGCTATAGGATTTTCTGTTTTTTATTACATTAGGAGTATCGATAATAATCATGGGAAGTCTTTGGTTGCCAATAAAAGATTTAACAATATGGACAAGAGCCTTGGTCTGAAGACCCGCCGTAACTTTATCCAAATAAATTTTGGAAACGATCTGAGAAGTTGTGCCGCTTGAAGTCAGGGTTTTGATTACAGAAGCCGAGTCGATGCTTTTGAGTTCCAATAATTTGAAAAGTCGTACAGGTAAGAAAGGAAGCTGTTCAATAGGAGTCGAGGCTTCAAGTTCATCCTTTTGAATAGCTTTCAAAATATTGAAATATTCTTTGCCGTTTTCTTTGTGGAAAGCAGTCAGGTTTTTCAACTCGGAAGAAAGGAATTCTCTTTTTTGAGAAGCTTCTAATCCGTAAGGATCTGCGTTGAAAAGGTCTTCGGTATTCATCTGATTCCCACCTTTACGCTTAATTTATGATAGTCCACTTTACCGGAGTCGAGAATGGGAACCTCTTCGATGTGACGCGTTTGTACGACGGAATGGTGGAGTTTGTATAGTCGAAGCACCTCTTTTTTTGCTTCATCCAAAATATCTTCTTTCTCGCTGACCACGTATAAACGTTCATCATTTCCTACACAGAAAAAACGCGTTTTAAATAGATTTTCCATCGTTTTCTCAACATCGTCCAAATTGATTCGTAAACCAAAAAGTTTTATGAATCTTTTTAAGCGTCCAGTAATAAAATAATAACCGTCGGTATCCATTGTAGCGATATCTCCCGTTCTCAAAACGCCCAAATTTTCATCGGGAAGACTTAATTCCTTCTTTGAGGTTGCGTAACCTAGCATAACGTTCTTTCCTTCATATATTAGCTCGCTGTTGGAATCTGTATAGAGCTTGCCTCCCGGAATCGGAATCCCGATGGATCCGCGTTTTGCGGAAAGCTGTACAGGAGGCAAATAGCTTATTCTTGCTGTAGCTTCGGTTTGGCCGTACATGATGAAAAAGCTTATGTTTTTAACCGAACATGCATCGGCGAAATATTCTTGCAGATTATCTGCCAATCGTCCACCGGCCTGCGTCATCTTCTTTATCGAAGGCAGCTCCATATTTTTAAAGCCAAGACGGTGAAGCATTTGATAAGTATAAGGAACTCCTGCAAGAGAAGTTACGCCATGCTCGCTGATTTTTTGCCAGAAAGATTTGGATATAACAGGATCGTCTGAAAGAACGATTGAAGAGCCTGCCAAAAGGTGACTGTTAATTACAGATAAGCCATATGAATATTGCATGGGCAAAGTAGTGATTGGACGATCCATGGGTGAAATATCGAGATACTCTTTAATGGATTCCGCGTTAGCACTCAAATTAGCATAAGATAATCTAACCATTTTAGGACTTCCTGTGGTTCCGGAAGTAGAAAGCAAGACAGCTAATTCAGCATAAAGATCCTCGCTTTGATTTCCATTCGAGCTTTTCCAAGTACAATAGTTCAGTACAGATGGTTTTTTCTCATAACCGCGGATCTCCAAAAGTTCTTCTTCGGGCGCATAGATCCAGTCAGGTTGGTAAGTGTCGATTAAATTCAGAAGAAGGTTTTTTTCCATTCCTATAGGCAATAAACAAATGGCTTGACGCGCTTTTAGTGCGGCTAAGTAAATAACAATTGAAGAATAGGTGTTTTTGCAGAATAAAAAGATCAACTTTTTTTGCTGCCCATCAAAATTTTTGGCAGCAAGGGTGACCTCTTCCTCCAATAATCCATACGTAATCTTATTATCGTTTTCAATGAAAGCTATGCTCTCGGGTGCATGATTTATATTCCAAAAATCTTTCATCACTCTAGTTCCTCCGTATTCCTGAAAAAAATAATCATCCTTTAACTAGACGATGCTCAAAATGCGATATCAATACAATATTGTATTCTTTTTAGGGGGAACTATCAACCGATCTATACCTATTTGAACGATTCAAGTTAAATGAACGTTTGGCTTAATCAGTATGTTATAATATAATCGTCTTAGCCTATAATTCTTTTAACGTGTTCAGCTTGTTTAAATAAAAATGATTGTACGCAGGAAGTATCGGAGTTTGTAAGGCCGCGCTTACGGTTGAAGGGTTCGTTATGATTTGGGTTGAAGGGATGTAGGTTTTTTTGAACATAATAGAAGGGCAGCAAAGTATAGTTTCGGTCGTGATTCCGATCTATAATAATGCGGCGTCGCTTTTTGAATTAAACGATCGCTTACATAGTACTCTGAAGAAGATTACTCCGTATTACGAAATTATTTTTATTAATGATTGCAGCAAGGATCATTCCTGGGAAACGATAGCAGACTTAGCGAACAAGCATGAGGAAGTAATCGGCGTTAATTTCTCGCGGAACTTCGGGCAACATTACGCTATTTCAGCGGGATTGGATTTGAGTCAAGGCGAATGGGTTGTTGTAATGGATGGAGATCTTCAAGATCAGCCGGAAGAAATTGAGAAATTGTACAAGAAAGCGTTGGAAGGATATGACATTGTTCAAGGTCGAAGAGCGGTTAGAAAAGATCGATTCTTGAAGAAGCTTTCTTCTAAGCTGTTCCATCATCTTTACAGTTACTTGACGGATACCGTACAAGACGAGGCTATTGCGAATTTTGGGATTTATCATAGAAAAGTGATTGATGTAATGGTTTCTATGCGTGAGAGTTTGAGGGTATTCTCTATGATGGTTCGGTGGACAGGCTTCAATGCCACTTCTATTGATATTGAACATGCCAAAAGAAAAGAAGGAGAATCCGGCTATTCCTTTAAAAAACTTATTCGGCTTTCGATCAACGCAATAATTTCTTTCTCGGATAAGCCGTTGCGGTTGACAGTGAAGGCAGGTTTTTTAATATCGATTCTGGCTTTTTTGTATGCCGTTTATATCATCATCAAAGCCCTGTTGGGTATTACAAGTATTCAAGGCTGGCCAAGTCTAATCGCCTCGATTTGGCTTACTTCGGGATTTATAATCTTTATTGTGGGAGTAACAGGCCTATACATCAGTCGCATTTTCGACGAGACCAAAAAAAGACCTATTTACGTAATTAAGGAAGTGTACAGAAAAAACATCGCTGCCGGTCAGAATGAAAGGCCTTAATAAAAACAAGAAATCGGACGAGGAATGAGAACATGGGCTATTTTTATATTCTTGGAACCATTTTGTTTACGGTTTATGGTCAACTTGCTATGAAAGCAAGAATCTCTTCTTTTGGCAGTTTGCCTGCTCCTCTTTTGGATAAATTTTTTTTCTTGTTAAAAGTTGTTTTTGATCCGATTATATTTTCTTCGTTTTTTTCGGCGTTCATAGCTTCTTTATTTTGGATGGCCGCCATGACGAAGTTTAATATCAGTTATGCGTACCCGTTTATGAGTTTGTCCTACGTTCTTGTTTTTGTTTTTTCTGCTTTTCTTTTTAAAGAACCTATTACAATGTACAAAGTAATTGGATTGTTGTTTGTTGTAGTAGGCATCCTAATATCAAGTAGGTCGATATCATGATACCATTTAATCAGCCGGCAATTACTGGGAAAGAAGAGTTTTACATCAAAGAAGCTATTCAAAAAAATCACTTGTCCGGAGACGGTTTTTTTACCAAGAAATGCAGTGCATGGCTAGAAGATCAGTTCAGCGCTTCCAAGGCGTTGCTGACTACTTCGTGTACGCATGCACTGGAAATGGCTGCTATGTTAGCGGGGATCAAAGAAGGCGATGAAGTGATCATGCCTTCATATACTTTTGTGTCCACGGCGAATGCCTTTGTTATTCGCGGGGCTAAAATCGTGTTTGTAGACGTAAGGCCCGATACGATGAACATAGATGAGAGTTTGATTGAGGCCGCAATCACGGAGAAAACAAAAGCGATTGTTCCTGTGCATTATGCCGGCGTAGCTTGTGAAATGAACGAAATCATGAATATAGCCACTCGTCATGATTTGATTGTGATCGAAGATGCTGCGCAAGGGGTCATGAGCAAATACCAGGATCGTTACTTGGGTACCATTGGACATTTCGGATGTTACAGTTTTCATGAAACCAAAAATTATAATTGTGGCGAGGGCGGGGCTTTACTGATTAATGATGAGCGGTTTATAGAACGTGCAGAAATCATTCGAGAAAAAGGCACGAATCGAACCCGGTTTTTCAGAGGTCAAGTTGATAAATACTCTTGGGTGGACATAGGTTCTTCTTATCTGCCGAGTGAATTGAATGCTGCATTCCTTTACGCGCAGCTTGAACAGGCGACTGTGATTAATGACCATCGGTTGGAATGTTGGAATGCTTATCGGCAAGAACTTGACGTTTTGCGTATTGGTGGGCAGATCGAGCTCCCGCACGTCCCTGAAGACTGTACACATAACGCCCATATGTTTTATTTGAAAGTCAAAAACCTTGAACAGAGAACAGCGTTGATTGGATACTTGAAGTCTAAAAACATCCATACTGTCTTTCATTATGTACCGCTGCACTCTTCGTCTGCCGGTTTGGAATTCGGGCAAATGATTGGAGAGGACCGCTTTACAACCAGCGAAAGCGAGAAACTGATCCGGCTGCCTTTATTCTACAAACTAACTTTGGAACAAGTAAAAGAAGTGACGAATGAAATAAAACAATTTTTTAACAAGCAGTGAAAATGAATTTTCTATAGGAATTTTATAAGGGGGACTCGCATTGAAAGGTATTATTCTGGCTGGCGGAACCGGATCGCGATTGTATCCGTTGACTAAAGTCACCAACAAGCATTTGCTTCCCGTCGGGAAGTATCCAATGATTTTCCACTCTGTTTACAAATTAAAGTCTGCCGGCATTGAAGATATTCTTATTGTAACCGGTAAAGACCATATGGGTGATGTAGTCAATCTTCTAGGCAGCGGATCGGACATGGGCGTATCTTTTACCTACAAGGTACAAGACGAAGCCGGTGGCATTGCGCAAGCCCTGCATCTCGCCGAGCACTTCGTCGGCGAAGACCAAATGGTCGTGATCCTGGGAGACAACGTCTTTGAAGACGATATTGCGCCTTTCGTGGAAAACTTCCGTACTCAAATGCTCGGAGCCAAAATTCTGATCCAAGAAGTTCATGATCCCAAACGATTCGGCGTTCCGGAACTCGATGGGGACAAGATTTTATCCATTGAGGAAAAACCGCAAAATCCTAAAAGCAGCTATGCCGTAACCGGTATTTATATGTTTGACCACAGCGTATTCGATATTGTTAAGACGCTCAAACCATCCGCTCGCGGAGAACTCGAAATCACCGACGTGAATAACGCTTATATCGCCAACGGTCAATTGACTTATGATGTCCTTACCGGCTGGTGGACAGATGCCGGAACCCATGCTTCGCTTGCGCGCGCCAATGAATTGGCTCAAAACATGATATTCGGAGAAGAATTCGGTAAACTCAAACTTTAAAAGGAGGTGTTCCGAATATGAAGGTTACTCCTTTAAAACTTGAGGGAGCCGCGCTGATCGAACCTGTAGTTCACGGCGACCACCGCGGATTTTTCATGGAAAGTTATAACGAAGCCCTAATGCATGAAGCGGGCATCAAATATAACTTCATTCAGGACAATCAGTCTTTGTCCGCCCAACCCGGCGTACTCCGGGGCCTTCACTACCAGCTGAATCCCAAAGCCCAAACGAAGCTGCTCCGCGTCGTCGCCGGGGCCATTTACGACGTCATCGTCGACATCCGCCGCGGCTCGCCGACTTTCGGTCAATGGGAAGGGTTTATCCTGAGCGAATATAACCATCGCCAACTGCTTGTTCCGAAAGGCTTCGCGCACGGCTTCTGCACGTTGGTTCCCAATACCCAGGTCATGTACAAAGTCGACGAATACTATTCGCCTGAGCACGACAGAGGCATTCTCTGGAACGATCCGGCGCTCGGCATCGACTGGCCGACGTCCAACCCGGTCCTATCCGACAAAGATCAAAAACATCCGCTTCTTCAAGACGCGGAACTGAATTTCGAATAAGAGACAGGGCTCTCCGCAAGGAGAGCTTTTTACACGAGAACAGGAGGCAATTAACCCATGAAACTACTCATCACCGGCGGAGCCGGCTTTATCGGCAGCAACTTCGTACTGTACATGCTCCGGCAGCACCCCGATTACGAAATTATCAACGTGGATGCGCTCACCTATGCGGGCAATCTGGAAAACCTCAAAGCCATCGAACAGAATCCCAAACATACTTTCGTCAAAGCCGACATCTGCGACGCGGCCAAGATGGACGAGCTGATCGGACAGGGCGTCGACATCGTTGTCAACTTTGCCGCGGAATCGCATGTGGATCGCAGCATTCTGGAGCCGGACGTTTTTGTGAAAACGAACGTGCTCGGTACTCAGGTTCTGCTGGACGCGGCCAAAAAGCATAACGTGACCAAGTTCGTCCAGGTCTCTACCGACGAAGTGTACGGAACGCTCGGCGAAACCGGCCTGTTTACGGAAGAAACGCCGCTAACGCCGAACAGCCCGTACTCCGCTTCCAAAGCGGGCGGCGATCTGCTCGTGCGCGCCTACCATGAGACATTCGGGCTGCCGGTCAACATTACGCGCTGCTCCAACAATTACGGCCCGTACCAGTTCCCCGAGAAGCTGATTCCGCTCATTATCTCCAAAGCGCTGAACGACCAGCCGCTGCCGGTATACGGCGACGGGCTCAACATCCGGGATTGGCTGTACGTGGAAGACCACTGCAGCGCGATCGACCTCGTCATTCACGAAGGGGTGAACGGCGAAGTGTACAACATCGGCGGCAACAACGAGCGGACCAACCTGCATATTATCCGCACGATTCTGGAACAGCTCGGCAAGCCGGAATCGCTGATCACCTATGTGCAGGATCGTCCGGGCCATGATCGCCGCTACGGCATCGATCCGGCGAAGATCACGAATGAACTCGGATGGAAGCCGAAGCATAATTTCGAAACCGGCATTCGCGAGACGATCTCCTGGTACCTTGCCAACAAAGAATGGTGGACCCGGATTCAATCCGGCGAATATGAACAGTATTATGCCAAACAGTACGGCGAGCGCCTCGGAGAATCGCAATGAGAGTTCTTGTGACCGGAGCAAAAGGGCAGTTGGGCAGCGATATGGTCCGGGTTCTGGAGCAGGAAGGCCACGAGGTCAAAGGCTGCGACCGGGGAGAACTGGATATCGCCGATCAGGGGCAGTGTGAAGAAGTGATCGGTGGATTTCGTCCGGAAGCGATTATCCACTGTGCGGCTTATACGGCTGTGGATGCGGCGGAAGAAGACGTGGATGGCGCCTATCGCGTTAACGCGGCCGGAACGCGCAATCTGGCCGTCGCCGCCGAACAGGCCGGCTCCAAGTTCGTGTACATCAGCACGGACTACGTGTTCGACGGACAGGCGGACCGACCGTACCGCGAATACGATAATACGGCTCCGCAGACCGTTTACGGCGCAAGCAAGCGGGCGGGCGAAGTGCTCACGCAGTCGCTCAGTTCGAAATTTTTTATCGTCAGAACTTCCTGGGTGTACGGGCAGCATGGCAGCAACTTTGTCAAAACGATGTTGAAGCTGGGAGCGGAGCGAGACACTCTAAGTGTGGTGCGTGACCAGGTGGGATCGCCGACGTACACGGTGGATCTGGCCCGCTTCCTGCTGCAGCTGATCCAAACGGAAAAATACGGCGTTTACCATGCCTCGAATGCCGGACATTGCTCCTGGCATGAGTTTGCGGAAGCGATTTTTGAGGAAGCCGGCCTTCGGGTCGACGTGCTGCCGGTCACCACGGAGCAGTTTCCCCGTCCGGCCAAACGCCCTCCCTACTCGGTGATGGATCATACGGCGATCCGCGCCAACGATCTTGAAGATCTGCCGCAGTGGCGCGATGGGTTGAAGCGTTTTATGACACAAATCAGGTAATGAGGGTGAAGGATGAACAGAGTGGAAGTGCTGCTGTCCGCCTATAACGGAGAAGCCTATATCCAGGCGCAGTTGGACAGTTTGTCCGAACAAAACCATCGGAACTGGTCGCTTCGCATTCGGGACGACGGTTCGTCCGACAGGACAACAGAGATTGTAGAAGCGTATAAGGAATCGGAATCTCGTATCGTCGTGTTGGAAAAAGGAGCAAACCGGGGGGTTATCCCGAGCTTTTTCGAACTGATTCGCCAAGCGGACGATACCGCGGACTATTTCTGCTTCTGCGATCAGGACGACGTCTGGCTGCCGGAGAAAATGGAGCGGGCGGCAGGCCGGCTGGCGAAGGTTCAGGCCGGTATGCCGGCGATGGTATTCACGTCGACCCGGCTTGCCGATGCCGGGTTGAATCCGTTGGGACAATGGCCCGAACGGCCGCGGCGGGAACCTTCTTTCTACAATGCGCTTGTGCAAAACATTGCCGTCGGCGCAACCGTCACATTCAACCGTGCCGCCCTGCACCTGATCCGTGAACGCATGCCCGATCCGGACAAAGTGCTGATGCACGACTGGTGGCTGTATCTCTGCATTTCCGCTTTCGGCGAAGTAATCTACGATCCCGAGCCTTCCATCCTGTACAGGCAGCACGGCGGCAATGCGGTAGGCGGCGAAGTATCGCTGCTTGGCAAGCTGAAAAAGAAGTGGGCCAGTTTCCGCAAGCATCGGGGCTCGCACAAGTTGGTCTCCCAGGCAAAAGAATTTCATCGTTCGTATGGAGAGCGGCTCGAGGATTTGGACAAGCGGCGGCAGCTGGAAGCCTTCATTGCGCCGCGTGCACAGTTCGGACAGCGCGTCGGCTACTTGAAGAACTCCAAACTCTATCGACAGTCTGCACCGGAAAATGCTTTGTTCCGCCTGCTGATTCTAAGCGGATATATCTGACTTCGCCTTTCCGCGAGGCAGCAAGCCGCTTATCCCAACCCTTTCCTAAACCGAATCCAAAGTTCCATTCTTGCGATCTCTGTGTTACTCTGTATAGAGGAATTCAGAGGTCTTTTTTTGTTTGTTTTTACCTTATTATCATTACATTTGTCAGGAGCGTAATCAGATCATGGACGTAAGTATACTGATTCTCAACTATAATACGTGCCAGCTGACGACAGACTGCATCCGTTCGGTATTCGCTTCGCAAACCCGATATGAATACGAAATCATTCTGATCGACAACAACTCGTCCGATAATTCGGTCGAAGTCCTGTCGCGCACGTTTCCGTCCATCCCGCTTATTGCCAACCGGGAGAATGTCGGGTTCGCCAAAGCCAACAATCAGGGCATGAAGATTGCGCAGGGACGCTACGTGCTGCTGCTTAACTCGGATACGGTCATTCAGCCGGACACGCTGCAGACGATGGTCGCTTACATGGATCAAAATCCGCACGTCGGAGCGTCGGGCTGCAAAGTCCTGCTGGCCGACGGTTCGCTGGATAAGACGTGCAAGCGCGGACTGCCTACGCCTTCCGCGTCGTTCTATTATATGTTCGGCATTTCGAAGCTGTTCCCGGACAAGCCGAAATACAATCAGTATCAGCTCAGCTACCTCGATCCCGATCAGGAGCATCCGGTCGACTGCCTGGTGGGCGCTTTTATGCTGGTCCGGTCGGAAGCGATCCGGGAAGTCGGGATGCTGGACGAAGCTTTCTTTATGTACGGGGAAGATTTGGACTGGTGCTACCGGATCAAACAAGCCGGATGGGCGATCCGTTATTATCCGCGGACGTTTATTCTGCACTACAAAGGGGCGAGCAGCAAACGTCGGCCGGTGAAGCTGCTGTACGAGTTCCACCGCGCTATGGTTCTGTTCTACCGCAAACACTACCGAGAGAAGTATGCCTGGCCGGTCAACGGCTTTATTTATACGGGGATCGGAGTCAAGTTTACCATGACCTTGATTCGCAACAAATTCCGCCCTGTCAAAGACAACACGCCTCCGCCGGGCGGAGGAGAAAGTTCGGCAGTGCCGGTTCGAGGTGAAGCATGCTCCGCAAAAATCAGCAATTTCTAACCCAGGTTTATATGACCGCCGATTTGGCGGTTATTCAGCTTTCTTTTTTGTTGGCCTGGTGGCTTCGGTTCGAGAGCGGCTTGTTCGGATTCGTCTATCCGATTCCCATCAAGTATTATTTGGTCTGGAGCCTGGTGTACGGCGCGATTGCGCTGCTGACCGGACTGATCAGCGGATTATATTCGCCCAAGCGGCGCAAACGCTTCGCGGACGATTTTATCCGGATCGTGCAGACGCATGCGATCGGATTTTTCCTGCTGCTCGGTACGATGTATTTTGCCAAAGAAATCAATATTTCGCGATCGTATCTATTCTTGTATATGGCGCTGAGCATGCTGCTTATTGTCTTGTATCGCTATCTGGTCAAACAGATGCTGCGGGCGATGCGGCGCAAAGGCTACAACAAACAGTACATGCTGATCATAGGCGCGGGAGCGCTCGGTCGGCGTTTTTATCTGAATCTTCAGCATCATCCCGAATTGGGGTATGACGTGGTCGGTTTTCTCGATGACGAATTGAAGTGGGAGAAGGGCGAGACCGAATATCCCGAAGTATTGGGAAAACTGGACGGTCTGCAGGCGATGCTCGATCGCTTCCGCATTATTGACGAAGTTATCCTGGCGATGCCGTACGGACATTCGGACCGGTATCCGGAATTGATGGGTATCTGCGAGCGGGCCGGCGTACATACGATGATTGTTCCGGACTATTACGACTTTCTGCCGACCCGTCCCGTATTCGATAACTTTGCGGGGATGCCGCTGATCAATGTGCGCGAAGTGCCGCTCGATCTGGCCGCCAACCGTTTTTTCAAACGGCTGTTCGATATTTTCTTTGCCGGCTTTGCCGTGATTCTGACGTCTCCGATTATGCTGGCGGTGGCGATCGGGGTGAAGCTGACTTCGCCGGGCCCGGTCATCTTCAAGCAAGAGCGGGTCGGATTCAATCGGCGGACGTTTCAGATGTACAAGTTCCGCTCCATGCGCGCGCAGGTCGCGGAAGACGAAGACACGGGCTGGACGACGGAAAACGATCCGCGCCGGACCAAGTTCGGTACGTTTATCCGCCGAACGAGCCTGGACGAACTGCCGCAGTTTTTCAATGTGCTGCTGGGTCAGATGAGCGTGGTCGGACCGCGTCCGGAACGTCCGCATTATGTGGAGCTGTTCCGCGAACAGATCCCAAACTATATGCTGAAGCACCACGTGCCGCCCGGCATTACCGGTTACGCCCAATGCGCGGGACTGCGGGGCGACACGTCGATCGAGAAACGGATCGAATACGATTTGTTTTATATCGAAAATTGGACGTTCCTGTTTGATATCCGCCTGGTGTTTATTACGATGTACAAGATGCTGACCGATAAAAACGCGTATTAAAAAAACTGCCGCTCTCCCGGATTCAGGAGAGGCGGCAGCTTTTATGTTTGAGGCTACATCCACAAATACCAGATCAGCCAGCTCAGGAAAGCGCCAAGCCAGGATACGTTTCCGAATACCGCTACGATCTTGCGTTCATTCCATCCGTATTTCAGGCTGTAATGGTAATGGATCGGGGTCATGCGGAAGATTCTTTTCTTGGTGCGTTTGTAGTAGGCGACCTGGATGATGACCGAGAACTGTTCCGCGAAGTAGATCACAAACAGCAGCGGGACCAGGATTTCGACCTTTTCGATCACGGCCATCAGCGAGAGCGACCCGCCGATGGCAAGCGATCCGGTATCGCCCATGAAGGCTTTGGCGGGGTACTTGTTGTAGATCAGCAGTCCGAACAAAGCGCCGACCATGACCAGGGAGAACAGCTTAATCGCCGGTTCATCCGAAATGACGAAGAAGAACAGGTAGGTCGGAATGGCCACGATGATCAGCAGGCCGTCCAGTCCGTCGGTGAAGTTGATCGCATTGGCCGAGCCGACGATAAACAGCAGCATGATGACAAAATAAACGGCGGCCGGCAGCGTCCAGACGAATCCGCCGGGGAAAGCGATAGTCGGCTCGACGCCGAAGCTGTTCATCGCGATCAGCAGCAGCGCAATGGTGAACGCGAACTGCATGATCAGTTTGGCTTTGCCGGAGATGCCCTGCGGATCCTGGAACGCGGCTTTTTTGAAATCGTCGCTGAAACCGACGATGCCGAGCAGAATGAACGAAGCGGCCAGCAGCCACATCATCGGAGTCGGCTGGGCGATCAGCGCGACGAGCACGCCGACCATAAAGACCATGCCCGCCATAAGCGGCGTGCCTTTTTTGGCCTGGTGATCGGGCGGCAGTTCTTTGCGGATCGGCTGCAGCCATCCGATGCGGCGAAGGGTACGAATCCACACCGGCGACAGCAGAGCGACAAGAACAAAAGAAAGAATGGCGGCAATCAATGTGTAAAAGTTCATGGTTTTCGGTAATCTCCAATCGGCGTTTCGGATTTTGAAGCGGCTCTATCGGTTAATAATAGACATCAAGGTTATGTAGGACGTTGACGCAAACGCTGCAACTCCCTTATTTTAAGCAATTTGCCCGTCCGCCACAAGAGAAGCCGAAGAGAATTTGGCTTTTTCCGGTTTCGCGCGCTAAAATGAAAACAACCGAGCAGGCATAAGATGCGGCTTCATTTGGGCGAACGGAACCCGGGCGGCGGACGATAAGGTGGCTTAAGATCGACCTACATATAGAAGTTTAATTCGCTTAGGAGGAAATCAAAATGAGTACACAGAAAATCCGCAAGGCTATTATTCCCGCTGCCGGTCTCGGCACGCGCTTCCTGCCCGCCACCAAAGCGATGCCCAAAGAGATGCTGCCGATCGTCGACAAACCGACGATTCAGTATATTGTCGAAGAAGCCGTGAAATCGGGTATCGAAGACATTATCATCGTCACCGGCAAAGAAAAACGCGCGATCGAAGATCATTTCGATACGTCGTTTGAACTGGAGCACAATCTCGAAGAAAACGAGAAATGGGCGATGCTCGAAGAAGTGCGAAATGCTTCCAATATGGCCGACATCCATTATATCCGCCAGAAAGAACCGAAAGGTCTAGGCCATGCGATCTGGTGCGCGCGAAAGTTTATCGGCAATGAACCGTTTGCGGTTCTGCTCGGCGATGATATCGTCGAATCCGATACGCCGTGTCTCAAACAGATGCTTGACGTGTTCGACAAACACCAGGCTTCGGTCGTCGGCGTGCAGGAAGTGCCGTGGGAAGATGTATTCCGCTACGGGATCGTGGATAGCGAAGCGATGGAAGGCGAAGACCGCACATTCCGCGCCAAAGGCCTGGTCGAGAAGCCGGACCGTGAAGATGCGCCGTCGAATCTGGCCATTATGGGCCGTTACATCCTGACTCCGGAAATCTTCGATATTTTGGAAAATCAGACGGTCGGAGCTGGCGGCGAGATCCAATTGACGGACGCAATCGCCACACTCGGAGACACGCAGGAAGTACTGGCCTACAACTTCGAAGGACAGCGTCACGACGTGGGCGTCAAGCTCGGCTTTATCGAAACGACGATCCATTACGCGCTGCAAAAAGAAGAAATGCGCGAGCCTCTGGCCGCTTATATGAAGAAGGCGCTGGCCGAACTCGAAGAAAAGCGTTAAAATAGCACAAACGAGAAGCCCGGCCGTGAGGCCGGGCTTCCTTGTGGCGTTCTAATAGAAGGACGTCCGGTTATCGGGATGTCGATCTACTGACCGTATACCTGATATACGGGAACAAAGGGGAATTGTGCAGTGCTACCGAATCCAAAAGTCTTGTTAATCATTCCCGCGTTCAACGAAGGGGAAAGTATCGGCCCGCTTCTGATTGCCCTGCGGGAGCAGGGGCTGTCGGCGCTGGTCGTGAACGACGGTTCGACCGATGATACGGCCGAGGTGTGCGCAGCGGCCGGTGCGGATATCGTCAGCCTGCCCTGCAATCTGGGCATCGGCGGAGCCGTGCAGACCGGCTACAAGTACGCTTGTACGCACGGCTACGATATTGCGATTCAGTTCGACGGCGACGGCCAGCACCGGGCGGAATTTATTCCGGCGCTGATCGCGCCTCTGCTGAGCGGGGAAGCGGACGTGGCGATCGGATCGCGTTATATCGAAAAGGAAGGATTTCAATCGACCTTTTTGCGCCGCGCCGGTATTCGCTATTTTAGCCGCCTGATCCATATGATCAGCGGACAGACGGTGACGGACCCCACTTCCGGCTTCAGGGCCGTCAATCGGAAGATCATGGCCATGTTCGCCGCCCAGTATCCGACCGATTACCCGGAACCCGAATCGATCGTGCATGTCCTGCGTCTGGGCGGCCGGATCGTCGAAGTGCCGGTGCTGATGTCGGAACGGGCCGGGGGGCGTTCTTCCATCCGCAGTCTCCGTTCGGTGTACTATATGATCAAAGTCTCGATGGCCATTCTGATTGATGCCTTGAGAAGAAGCGGGGCGAAGCACCTATGATTACACTGAAACTGCAGCTTCTGCTGGTCGCATTCAGCTTTGCCGTGTTCTTCATCTTCGTCAACCGGACACGGCGGTACAAGCTGGAACTGAAATACGCGCTGGTCTGGATTTTTCTGAGCACGGCAGGCGTGATCGTGTCCATTTTCCCGCAGGTTTTCTTTTTTATCGCGGATATCATGGGCATCGAAGTTCCGGTCAATGCCGTCTTTCTGCTGGCCGTCTCGTCCATTTTCCTGATTTTGTACAGCATGACCGTGTCGCTCTCCAACCATTCCCGCAAACTGCGCACGTTGACCCAGGAGCTGGGATTGATGCACCACCGGATGGAGCAGTTGGAACGCCGACTCGAACGCACGGAAGGAGGGGCGGCGGATGCGGACGAACGATAAGAGTCTGCTGCACCTGCTCCCGCCGTTTTTGCGTGACCATCTGCTCGATTTTATCAAGTACGGCGTCATCGGTGTATTCGGTACGCTTCTCCAAACCGGAACTTTGCTGCTCTATGTCGAAAAAGGACACGGAGATCCGCTGATCGGCTCGACGCTCGGCTTTATTTTGTCGCTGCTGTTTTCGTATGCCGCCAACTCCAAATGGACGTTCAAGGAAAGTTCGAGGTCGGCGTCTGTCCTGATCAAGTATACGGTTGTGTCCCTGGCGGGCCTGCTGCTCAATCTGCTGATTCTGTATCTGTTCGACCGGGTGCTGGGCTGGTGGTACGGCTACGGGCAGCTCACTGCGATTGTCCTTGTTCCGATTCACAACTTTATTCTGAATAAAGCGTGGGCGTTCCGGACGCCGAAACGGGAAAGAAGGTAACCTTGTTCTCTTTACAAAAAGAAACCCGGCAAACGCGTATCCGTCTCCTGGCGCTTTGTCTGTTCGTATTTGCGGTGAGCTGCACCGTGTCGCTGGTTTACGGGGATCGGCTGCTGCTCGGCTCTTATGCCAAAATGAACGACGACGATGTCAAGTACGTGCAGACCGCCAGGCATCTCCTCGAAACAGGCGTACTGACCTACAATACCGGCAGCGAACCGTCGACTTTCATTATGCCCCTGTTTCCGCTGATGCTGGCAGGTGTCCAATGGATAGCGGGCGATGCCGGGGGTGTGGCGCTGCTTCGGATCGTTCAGGCCGCTTTTCAGGGAGTCGGCGTGTATCTGACGTTTGTACTGGCTCGCCGGACTTTCGGCAGCAGCCGGATCGCCATGACAGCCGCGGTACTGCTGGCTGCCTATCTGCCCGATTATTTCATTTCCGGTTCAGTGCTGACGGAATCGACTTTTCGGCTGTTTCTGATGCTGACCGTCTGCTTCCTGATCCAAGGCCTGGATAAACCGGGGGCAGGGAATTGGGGGATGTTCGCCCTCTGCTGGACCGCGCTCTGCTATTTCAAGCCTCATGCCGCGCTGCTTCCTCTTATTCCGGGAATCTTTTGGCTGATCCGCCGGTATTCGTTTCGCCGCATGCTCGCCTATACCGCGATTATTCTGGGTGTATTCGCCGTACTGATGTCTCCGTGGTGGATTCGCAATGACGAAGTGTTCGGACGTTTTATCCCGTTTACGGAGGCGGCCGGCAGTCCGTTAATTCTCGGTTCGACCGCGTTCGGACAGGTGCCGGAAGGCTTCTACGATAAATACCCCGAATACGGCGGCGATGTCATGAGCGGTTCCGACGACTCGATGGCTCGGGCAGCCGGGCGCATGGTCGCCTACGGGTTCACGCACGAGCCGTTCAAATACCTGGCTTTTTACACGGCGGGGAAGTTTGGCGGATTATACGGTATCGCGTATTGGGAGCGGCCGATTCTTGGGATCACCTGGATCCATTATTTCCCGATCCATGCCGCTTATGTGCTGTTCGGTCTTTACGGCATGTGGCTGGCTTGGAAAAACAAATGGAGCGCCGCTTCCATCCCTTTCGCGGTGCTGGCTTATTTTACGCTGATTTATGTGCCTTTTATCGCGATTCCGCGTTACGGCTATCCCAACCTGTTTTTGTTTGCGCTGTTCGCGGCGCCGGCGCTGCTTGCCATTTACGACCGCCGCAGAGCCAAACGGTCGATTTCTCCAAAGAAACCGACCGTGCGCGCAGACGTTTAAATGGAGAATCCGGCGGCTCCGCCTGCGATGAGCCGATACCCTTTGCCGCCCGCCTTCGGGGCGGTTTTTGGTATGGAAAAGGCTTCCGCACGGCTGTTCGCATCCTATGCGAACAAAGAATTGACACGTCCTTGCACGTAGCATAGACTTATGTTGGAACAGCCTGCCTTCGCCGCTTGAAGAGGCAGGTCGACAAGGCGGATGGAGGAATGGCATTGAGTCAGATATTCGAGACATGGAGACATGTTTTCAAGCTGGACCCGGACCGTGAAGTGTCCGATCAAGATCTGGAGGCAATCTGCCTGTCGGGCAGCGACGCGATTCTGGTCGGCGGCTCGAGCGGCGTGACCTATGAGAATACGGTCGATCTGATGTCGCGTATTCGGCGCTACGAGCTGCCCTGCGCACAGGAGGTTTCGACGCTGGATTCCGTCGTGCCGGGATTCGATCTGTATCTGATCCCGATGATCCTGAATACGGATCGGGCGGAATGGATTACCGGGCATCACCGTGCCGGCCTGGAAAGCTTCGGGGAAGTTATCCCGTGGGATATGCTGGCCGCCGAAGGCTATATTGTGCTGAACCCCGATTCCACCGTTGCGCGCCTGACCGGAGCGCAGGCGGATCTCGACGGAGCGGCCGCCGCAGCCTGCGCCCGCATGGCTGACAAGCTGATGCGGCTGCCGATCGTATATATCGAATACAGCGGGATGTACGGGGATCTTGATCTCGTCCGCGAAGTGCGCCGGGTGACGAGCGAAGCGTCCGTCTTCTACGGCGGCGGCGTTCGCGATTACGCATCCGCCTTTGCCGCAGCCGAAGCCGCCGATACGGTCGTCGTCGGCAATATCGTTTACGACGACCTGAATGCCGCTCTCGATACCGTTCGCGGCGTCCGGAGCGCGAAATCGCCGACTTAAGTTTTACTTTAACCCGCAGGCTTCAACCTTCGTGCGTATATCCAAGCGGTATGCGGGGTTCCTGCGCCAAACTATCCCGGAATGCATAACTTTGTGCATTCCTTGTACGCTTTTGTCTCTGGACTTTTAATCTTTTATCCCTAACTCCACCCCGAGCGCAATGAAAGGAGCACCACATCATGTTTAACCTCGACGAATCGATTGCCCGCCTGAATCCGCAGCAGCGCAAAGCCGCCCTCAAGACCGAGGGCCCGCTGCTGATTATGGCCGGCGCGGGCAGCGGCAAGACCCGGGTGCTGACCCACCGTATCGCCCACCTCATCCGCGCCAAGAAAAGCGCGCCGTGGGGCATTTTGGCGATTACGTTTACGAACAAAGCCGCCCGCGAGATGCAGGAACGCGTCTCAGCCCTCGTCGGACCCGAAGGCAAGGAGATCTGGGTTTCGACGTTCCACTCGATGTGCGTACGCATCCTGCGCCGCGATATCGACCGGATCGGATTCTCGTCCAGCTTCTCGATTCTTGACTCCGGCGATCAGCTGTCCGTCATCCGCAACTGTATGAAGGACCTGAATCTCGACACGAAGAAATTCGAACCCAAAGCCGTTCAGGCTCTCGTCAGCGCGGCGAAGAACGAACTGATCACGCCGAAGATGTACGAGCAGAAGGCCGGCGGCGACTTTATGGAATCCATCGCGGCCAAAGTGTACGGCATGTACCAGAAGCGCCTGCGCAGCAACAACTCGCTCGACTTCGACGATCTGATCATGAAGACGATCGAGCTGTTCAACGAAGTGCCCGAAGTGCTGGATTCCTATCAGAAAAAGTTCCGCTACATCCATGTCGACGAATACCAGGATACCAACCGAGCGCAGTACATGCTGTGCCGCATGCTGGCCGACAAGCATCACCAGATCTGCGTCGTGGGCGACAGCGACCAATCCATCTACCGGTGGCGCGGCGCCGATATCACGAACATCCTGAATTTCGAGCAGGATTATCCGGAAGCCGAAACGATCCTTCTGGAGCAGAACTACCGCTCTACGGCGAATATCCTGAATGCCGCCAACAGCGTCATCGGGCGCAACACCGGACGCAAGCCGAAGAACCTGTGGACCGACCAGGAAGGCGGCGCCAAGATCCGCGTCTTCCGCGGCAGTACCGAGCATGACGAAGGATACTTCGTGACGGGCGAGATCCACAAAAATATCAAAAAAGGCATGGTCTACAAAGACCACGCCGTCCTGTACCGCACGAACGCCCAGTCCCGGGTGATCGAGGAAATTCTGATCAAGTCGGATATTCCGTACCAGATCGTCGGCGGCATCAAGTTCTACGATCGCAAAGAAATCAAGGATCTGCTCGCCTATCTGCGTTTGCTGTCCAACCCGGACGACGATCTCAGCCTGGTGCGCGTCATCAACGTGCCCAAGCGCGGGATCGGCGATACGAGCGTGGCCAAGCTGGCCGCGGCGGCGACCGAACGGGGCATTTCCATGTTCAAGGTACTCGAAGTGGTGGACGATCTCGGTTTTGCCGGACGTACCCGCAACGCGCTGGTCGAGTTCTACGACATGATCGTCGCCCTGCACCGGATGGTCGATTATTTGTCCGTGACCGAATTGACCGAGAAGATTTTGGAGATGAGCCAATACCGCGTCGAGATGCAAAAAGAAAACACGCTGGAGTCCAAAGCCCGCATCGAGAACATCGACGAGTTCCTGTCCGTTACGCTGGAATTCGAGGCGCGAACGGAAGAGAAGACGCTGGTCGCGTTCCTGACCGACCTTGCGCTGATTGCCGACATCGACACGGTCAACGACGACGAGAAAGACAAAATTTCCGACGATGCCGTCGTTCTGATGACGATGCACAGCGCCAAAGGCCTGGAGTTCCCGGTCGTGTTCGTCATCGGCATGGAGGAAGGCGTCTTCCCGCACAGCCGGGCTTTCCTCGATAACGACGAATTGGAAGAAGAACGCCGACTGGCCTATGTGGGCATCACCCGGGCGGAAAAGCAGCTGTACCTTTCCTGCGCGCAGATGCGCACGCTGTTCGGCCGTACGACGGCCAATCCGCCTTCCCGTTTCCTGCAGGAGATTCCGGAAGAATTGAAGGAAGACACCGGAGTCAATCCCGACCGGTACCGCCGCGGCGGCGATCCCGACAAGGGCTACGGCAATTCGCGCGGAGGCGGCCGGGGATTCGGCGGCGGCTCGTCGACCGGCGGCTTCGGCCGCGGCGATCGTCCGGCTTCAAGCACCGCGCCTACGGGCATGGGCCGTCCGGCCGTCGCTCCCCGCGGTTCCGGCGTGACCGTCACTCCGGCGGGAGGCAAGCCCGCCGCGCGCAGCACGAACAACACCGGCGCTTTCCAGGTCGGCGACAAAGTCGCGCACGGCAAATGGGGCGAAGGCACCATCGTAGCCATCAAAGGCAGCGGCAATGATACGGAATTGAACATCGCTTTTAAAGCGCCGACCGGTATCAAGCGTCTGTTGGCCGGATTTGCACCGATTACCAAAGTCGAATAAAAAAGGACGGGAAGACTATGGATGCGATGCACGAGATGGAAGGGTTGGTCGAGCAGCTCAACCGCTACAGCTATGAATACTATACGCTGGACCGCCCGACGGTCAGCGACAAGGAATACGATGTGCTCTACGACCGGTTGATCAAGCTGGAACAGGAGAGCGGCTTCGTTCTTCCGGATTCTCCGACGCTGCGGGTAGGCGGGGAACTGCTCAAGGGTTTTGCGCCCCATCGGCATCTGGCTCCGCTCTGGAGTCTCGACAAAGCGCAGAATGAAGAAGAGCTGGGTACCTGGAATACGCGGACATTGAAGCTGTGGAACGACTACAATACCAAAAATCCCGAAGATCCGCTGCCGGAGCTGGAATACGCGCTGGAGCTGAAGTTTGACGGTCTGACGCTGAACCTGACCTATACGGACGGCAAACTGGTGCAGGCGGCGACGCGCGGCAACGGTACGGTGGGCGAAGGCATTTTGGAACAGGTCAAAACGATCCGTGCCGTGCCGCTGTCCATTCCTTTCAAGGAGGGTACGATCGAAGTGCAGGGCGAAGGAATCATGAATCTGTCCGCACTGGAGTCGTATAACAAGACAGCGGCAGAACCGCTCAAAAACGCCCGGAATGCCGCGGCCGGCGCACTGCGCAATCTGAATCCAAAAGTGACGGCAAGCCGCAAACTGAGCGCTTTCTTCTATAATATCGGGTACAGCGAGGCCAAGACGTTTGCAAGCCACCTGGAGATGATGGACTTTTTGCGGGACAACCATTTCAAAGTGAATCCGTATATTTTCTACTTCAACAAGTTCGAGGACGTGATGGAGCAGCTGCACGATATCGTAAAAAGGCGCGGCGAGCTCGATTACCTCATCGACGGGGCGGTCATCAAGATCGTCGATGTGCGTACGCGTTCCATTCTCGGTTATACGGGCAAGTTTCCGCGTTGGGCGGTCGCCTACAAGTTCGAAGCGGAGGAGACGACCACCGTTCTGGAGTCCGTATCGTGGGAAGTGGGCCGCACGGGCAAAATCACGCCGATCGCAAGACTCGAAGCGGTGGAACTTGCCGGCGTAACCGTCAAGAATTGTACGCTTAACAACGTCGGCGATATCGAACGCAAAAATCTCAAGTATGCACTGGGTACCCGGGTCTTTATCCGCCGCTCGAACGACGTGATCCCCGAAATCCTCGGTAAAGTAACGGAAGAAAGCGACGGGGAAGAGATCGTCTATCCGGAAAATTGTCCATCCTGCGGGTTCCCGCTTGTTCAGCGCGGCGCGCATCTGTTCTGCGATAACCGCTTGTCGTGCAAACCTCAGGCAATCGGACGGATTACCCACTTCGCTTCACGCGATGCGATGGATATCGAGACGTTCAGTATCAAGACGGCGACGCAGCTCTACGACGAACTGAACGTGCGCGAGCCTGCCGAACTGTATGAACTGGAGCAGGAGTCGCTGGTCAAACTGGAGCGGTTTGGGGAACGCAAAGCCGCCAACCTGATCGAAGCGCTGGAGCAGAGCAAAACACGCGATCTGGCTTCTTTCCTGTTTGGCCTGGGCATTCCGAATACCGGCAAGTCGACGACCAAGATGCTGGCGGAACATTATCGGGATCTCGATAAAGTGATGAACGCCACGGCGGAAGAGCTGATCGAGCTGCCGGACGTAGGCGGAATCGTGGCGGAAAGCATCGTGAGTTTCTTCAACGATCCGTTTATGCGTGCCGGCGTGGAAAAGATGCGTCGTCTAGGAGTGGAACCGACCGTTCCTGCCGCACCTGCAGAAGTGAAAAAGGATTCGTACTTCAGCGGGAAAACGGTTGTCCTGACCGGTACGCTGCATCAACTTACGCGCGATGAGGCCGCCGAACAGTTGGAAGCTTTGGGTGCCAAAGTGACGGGGAGCGTATCCAAAAAAACGGATCTCGTGATCGCCGGAGAAAAGGCGGGCAGCAAACTGACCAAGGCACGCGAACTGGGTATCGAAGTTATCGAAGACGAAGACGAGCTGGTCCGGCTGCTGAACGAATAACGTTTAGCCTGCCGCAGTAGAAAGGGGCCGGGAAACCGGTCTTTTTCTTTTCCGTTTAAAGAATTGTGAAAAAGCCTTGCTTTATTGTTAGGCAGGTGTTAAGATATTTCTTGTCGCTTCTGACAGCTGCTCAACACCATAATCAATCAGGTTGTGAAACTTGGAAACAAGGTGTTGACAACGAGAGCGGCAAATGATATGATATAAAACGTTCGGCAAACAAGTTGCCGACCGCAAGTTCTTTGAAAACTGAACAGTGAGTGAGTCGCGACGATGAAGATCGTCGTGAGAATAAAGGTTCTTGAGCAATCGAGAATCGCCACGTTTTAACGAGCACATGGTGCTTTCTTTTAAACGGCGACTTCGGTCGCCACCTTAATGGAGAGTTTGATC
>NZ_JABJVN010000010.1 GCF_013618475.1 Saccharibacillus deserti | reverse complement strand
GACCGTTAAGCCCTCTAGCGCCGATGGTACTTGGACCGCAGGGTCCCGGGAGAGTAGGAAGCTGCCAAGCCGAAAAGCAAAAGCCTTTACCGCGATCGCGGTAAAGGCTTTTTTGTGTTTAAACTTGCGCTAAGTCATGTCTACTTGTAAAATTTCAGGGAATTTGCGAAAAAATAATGTCGGAATTGTCACTTTTCTTTTCAATTTATAGTAGAATGGGATTTGGGTCTAAACAATGCCTTGGAAAACGCCGATATTATTTAAGATAGGAGATTTTTTGATGTCTTGAAATAGTGTCAAATCGGTTTTAGATCATCCAGGCTGAGGAAGAACCCAATCTCCTGATTGACTTCATATCCACTGTAGGAATGACAAACGTTCCGTTAAGCTCCGCTTATCTTTCTTCGCACGAATAAGAACGACCACATAGATAGCAACAGGATACGTCCTGTAGAAAAACGCACCTGAATTAGAGACTGGGCTGTTACGCCGCAATCAAGTATTTGGGGAGGTATATTTTGAATAAACATAAAATTTTGTCAGGTTTAGTTGCTATATCGTTGGGATTGGGAGCAAGTTTCGCGGGAACTGCTTCTGCGCAAACGAGTCAAATTACACGGACCTATTCGGCTTCGCAAGGATTTGATACCGTTAAACAAGGAGTCAATCAGTGGTATTACGAGAAATTATCGGGCACCGCTTATTTGGAACTTCTCTATGATAAAAATAATAAACGTTGGGCGGCTCCTCAAGGTTATCCTTGGGTGTCGGCGACTGCCCTTCATCCGGATCAGAATTTTGATGCGGTCCGCAAATGGGTTTCACCCGGAACAGGTACGATCTCGATTACCGGCAGTGTACAAAAAGGCAGTCCGGAAGGCGACGGAGTAGCAGCAAGTATCAAAAAAGATGGAGAAACGCTCTGGAGTTCTATTCTTACGAACACCACTGCAGTAAAACCGACCGATGTCTCAAAAATATCCGTTGAACCAGGCACCGAAATTTCGTTTGTCGTAAATAAACGTACCGGCTCCAATCATGATCATACTCTTTGGCAGCCCAATATTGTCTATACGGGTTCAAGTGCTTCGGCAAGCCCGGGTGCTTCGGCCAAAGTATCGGCAGCCGCTGTCAAACCGTCTGCTGTCGTATCGGTTGTGGACTACGGGGCTAAAGCCAATGATTCGGGCGATGATTATGCAGCTTTCGTAGCAGCTATTGATGCCGGGAAATCTTTGAACAAACCGGTGTATGTACCGGCAGGCAATTATGTCTTGAGCGAAATTTTGACGATTGATGGAGTTAAAGTACAGGGAGCCGGAAAGTTTCTGACTACTCTCACTTCGACCGACCCCAAACGGGGTTCGATCGATCTCAAAGGAACCGGAGCCGAATTAAGCAATCTGAAGCATGCTTACCAAACTACCGTTCCGCGCGGAGACGGATCCAATGAAAAGAATAGTATTACGGTGCGTGGTGCCAAAAACTTTAAAATTCAAAACGTATATGTAAGCAAATCAAGTACGGCAGGTATTATGGTTACTTATGGTTCAACCAACGGAATTGTGAGCGGCAATACCTTGGATTCGACAGGAGCCGATGGGATCCATATGACCGGTGGAAGCAGTTATATCACCGTAGAGAACAACACGGTACGCAAAGCCGGAGATGATACGATTGCAGTTGTCAGCTACATCGATAGCGATGTTTTGCCTGCCCATCATATTACGATTCGGAAAAACAACGTCGGTTACGGATCCAAAGCACGGGGAATTGCCGTGGTAGGCGGAACGGATGTGACTATTTCGAACAATTCGATCCAGGATACGAACATGGCCGGCGTTTATATTGCGGTAGAGGCTTCTTACAATACACGTAATGTAGATCGCATAACCGTCTCCAATAACGTAATCAACCATACAGGTATTGCAGAACCGCAGAATCATCCGAATGTATTGGTATATGCTTCGCAGGGAATCGTGGATAACGTGGTGTTTAACAACAACATCATCAAAAATGGGGCTCATCGCGGGATTGGTGTGTGGGGAAGCGGTTCGATTCAAAAAATAACATTTAACAAAAACACATTGATTAACCGGGTCGGAGAAGCCACCACATTCACAAATGGGAAAATCAAATTGAATCAAAATGTGGGTTTTTGAAATATAAAATAGCAGTTGGAATGTCTTGAATCAAGAAGAGGGTACAAGGGTAGCTTGGCGAACCAGGCAGGATTATAAGCGGGATTGTTAGAGGTTTCAAAGCAAGAGAGAAGCGGATATCGGCTGCAGCCGGCATCCGCTTTTTTTGCGTATTTATCAGGAGCTGTGCTTAGGAATAGATTCAGATGTTTATATAACACTAGTCCTAAATTAACCTCTTTTCAATAACCTGAAACAGTAAAAAAACAATTGCTGATAAAACGTCCGCTTGAATCAGGTATTGAAAAAGTTGTACGCTTGGATAGCAAGAATAAAGAGAAACAAAGGAGTGTAGGAGGAGCCTATGAAAAGAAAATCAAAAAAGGTATGGTGGGTGATCTCCGTCGTCGTGCTGGTCGCTGCGGTTCTGGCGATATGGAGAGGAGCCGTATTTTTGAAAGAAGAAGCAAAAACGGGAAAAACAGAAGAAGTGACGGAAAAAGCGCCCGCGATCGAAATTCCGGAAGGAGCTCTATCGATTGTGGATGAAGGGGCGACACCCGATGACGATACCGACGACTTGTCCGCTATTCAAGCCGTACTCGATCGGGCCGCCGAGCAAAAGAAGGCCGTGTATATTCCGCCAGGCAATTATCGGTTAAGCGGGATTTTGACCGTAAACGGAGTCAGCCTGCTCGGTGACGGAAGCGATAAAGCCATTCTGACATCCACCAATCCGGAGAACGGATCAATCGACATGCAAGGAGAGGGCGCTGTGCTCAGCGGATTTGCCCATGTATACGAGACAACGGTCGAACGCGGCAATGGAGCCAATGACAAAAACAGCATTACGGTAAAAGGTGCCAGCAATTTCAAAATTTTGAATCTGCTGATCGATAAGTCGAGTACCGCCGGGATTTTTGTAGGCGATGAGTCTTCGAACGGTACGATCACAGGAAATTCTCTTCGAAATACCGGTGCAGACGGAATACATATTACGAATGGAAGCACTGGAGTAACGATTACCGAAAACAGTGTACGTGAAGCGGGAGACGACACGATCGCGGTAGTCAGCTATGAAGAGAACTCTCAGACCACAAGCGATATCACTATTCGCGACAACGATGTAGGCTATGGGTCGAAAGCCCGTGGGATCTCTGTGGTAGGCGGAGAAAACGTCAAAATCGAGAATAATCAGATTCGGGATACGGAGATGGCCGGCATTTATATCTCGGTAGAAAAAGAATGGGATACACGAAATGTCAAAAATGTAAGCATTAGCGGCAATACGATCGAACATACAGGTACACGTATAGCCGGAGAACACCCCAATATTCTTGTATATGCTTCGCAAGGCAATATTGACGAGATCAAGTTTAACGGAAATACGATTAGTGATTCCGTGCATGGAGGGATCGGAGTATGGGGCAGCGGAGAGATCGGCAATATCTATTTCGACGCGAATAAACTCGAAAATACGAAAGGATTGGCAACGAATTTCAAAAGTGGTACTATTCATTCCGAAGGAAATATAGGTTTCTGAATTTCAAAAAGAAGTCGGATATTCATGTCCGGCTTCTTTTTGTTTCTTCTGCTTGCTTGTTCACTTAAAATAGGTAAATTAGTCTGCTTGCTTGTGGATAAAGTGTAGGTAATTAGAACCAAAACAAACGCAAAGAAATCGAAAATGATTCAAGCCAAAATAGGCGGTTTATAAACTAGCATCGCAAAGGCAAATCGAAAGCCAGGAAAGCAAAGTTAACTTTTTGTAAAGAATTGGTGAATAATCTGTTAACAATTTTCGGAAAAAGCAAAGCTGGCTACAGACTTTTGTTAGCAGCTTAGCAAATTCGCCAGCGCAAACAACATGAAAGGGGTTGGCGAAAAAACAAAGTGATAGCAAAAAAATATTATAGGGACTTTTGGCATCTATAACGTGAGAGACTTCTTCTGGAATAAAGAAGGCTGCATGACGGAAGGAAGTGGATCACAGCGAATTCGCATGGTTTACATAATCGTTCCATCCAACCCGGTTTAGCGAAATAGAGCAGCGCTTGATGGACGAACCCGGATATCACCGGATAGACGGCAAAGGTTCGGATTTTACGTTTACACTTTTGAAAATGTAAGAGAATTCCAAGTTTTTTTACACAAGTCATCATTTTTACATTTTCATTTCATTTTATTTTTACAGTTCGCTTCTTAGGATATTCGTGTCTATGATTTGCAGCAGAATTGATTCCCGTGATGCTGCGTTAATTTATGGCCAAGCCGCAAGCGGCTGCCGCTGATTTTTATTTTACGAATACGGAGGGATTATTCATGGAATTAAAAGAGTATCTAAGCGTCATTAAAAAAAGATGGTGGGTACTGGTACTCACCGTACTGCTCTGCTTTGCAGCCGCAATCGTGTATAACATGAAATACCAGCCGCTTTATCGCGCCTCGGTCGATTTGATCGTCAATGAACCTTCGATCACCAGTACGGGTCAAGCCCAGGTAGATTCCAGTTCCATAGAAGCCAACCTGAAATTAATCAATACGTATAAAAAAATCATTACTTCCGATTCGATTACCAAACTTGTCGTGGAACGCCACCCGGAGTTGAATCTTACTTCGACGCAAGTCGGCGACAAGCTGATGATCGATTCGACGCAAAATACGCAGGTTATCAATGTATCGGTAGAAGCTCCTTCTTATGAAACGGCTGCTACGATCGCCAACTCGACAGGAAATGTTTTTATCAGCCAAATTCCCGAGATCATGCAAGTCAGCAATGTCAGCGTACTTAACGCAGCCGACCCGAACCGTTCGCCGGAGCCTGTCAACGATCATCGGCAAATGCTGATTATACTGGGCCTCGTGGTTGGACTTATGTTGGGCTTCGGTATTGTCTTCCTGCTCGAATATCTGGATGACTCGGTCAAAACGGAATTCGATGTCGAAAATGCGCTTGGTCTTCCTGTCCTTGCCAAAGTCGAACGGATTGCAAAAAGCGATTTGAAAAATCAGCAGGCCAACTATTCAGGACAACCGGAAGAAACGTCCGTACTTCGTACTGCCAACGAGCAGAGATAATCGAGGGTGCCCATGAAATTCATTCAACCCGAGCTTCCCGTTCTCATCTACCGGGATCAAATTCTTCCGCCGTCCGAGACTTTCATCAAAAGTCAGGCTGAACGTTTTGAGTCGTTTCATTCTTATTTTATGGGTTCCCGTCTTGTACCTGGGCTTCAGATCGAAACGGATAAGCAGATTATTATCAACACGGGAGGCATAGCGGGCCGAAGAAAAGAACTCGAATTCAAACTTATGGGTCCCGGCCGTGTACTGACCCGACGCCTTAAAGCGATCCAGCCCCGATTGATCCACGCCCATTTCGGTCCGGAAGGTTGTCTGGCCATGCCGATTGCGGAAAAACTTAAAATTCCTCTTATCGTTACTTTTCATGGTTACGATGCTACGACCAAAGACGAGTACGCCAGAAAATCTTATTATACCCATCGAAATTATCTGAAACAGCGTCCAAAACTGCAGCAAAAAGGAGCCCTTTTTATTGCAGTCTCCGATTTTATCCGCAGCAAGCTGCTCAGCCAGGGTTATCCGCCGGAAAAAGTGATTCGTCACTATATCGGAATCAACACGGAAACCTTCACACCCGATTCTTCGATCCAACGCCGTGATGCCGTGTTGTTTGTAGGACGATTGGTTGAAGTCAAAGGCTGCGCGTATCTGATCGATGCCATGGCCGAAGTACAGCGCAGCAATCCCGAAGCGGAATTGATTATTATCGGTGACGGTCCTCTGCGCAGTGAATTGGAAGAACGGGCAGCCTCGAAATTGACCCGCTACCGTTTCCTTGGCACCCAGTCTCCCGACGTCGTACGCGAATGGATGAATCAGGCACGCGTATTCAGTGTTCCAAGCGTAAGAGCAGAGAACGGAGCCGAAGAAGGGCTGGGCATGGTCTTCCTTGAAGCGGCAGCGATGGGGCTTCCCGTTGCCAGCTTTGCAACCGGAGGAATTCCGGAAGCGGTCGAACATGGCAGAACCGGTTATCTGGCTCCCGAACGAGATGCGGCTAAACTCAGTTCGTACATCGAACGGTTGTTGTCGGATCGCGAACTGTGGAATTCATTCAGCGAATACGGCCGCGTTCGGGTAAGCCGGAAGTTTGATCTTTACGAACAAACGCGCAAGATGGAAGACCTGTACAAAATGGTGATCTCCAAACAATTTACCGGCGATCAGCCCTGGGAGGAAGCAATGCTTCCGTCCGTAAGCGAAGCCCAACACATTTTATAAGCATTCATTTCGATAAAACACAAATCATTCACTTATTCCAAATCAAAGGCAGGCGATGAAAACGATGACTAGAGCGATGAGCAGCGGAACGTATCTGGTAGCCAACAAAAATTCGAGCGCCGAAGCTTCGGAATCGTACCGAACGCTGCGGACGAATATCCGTTTCTCTTCCATGGGGCGTTCTTCGAAAGTATTGTTGGTCACCTCGGCGGGCAATCAGGAAGGCAAAACGACAACGGCGACGAATCTCGCGGTCTCTTATTCGCAGGAGAACAAAAAGGTACTGTTGATTGACGCGGATTTGAGAAACCCTTCCCTGCAAAAAGTGTTTCCGCGCTCGAATAAACGGGGACTTACGGATGTTCTAAGCGGACAATGCGGATTGGAAGCGGCAGTCTCGACGACGGCTATTCCGAATTTGTCGGTACTTACCGCGGGAACGATTCCTCCGAATCCGTCCGAAATTCTCGGTTCGGACCAGATGCAGGAACTGCTGAAAGAAGTATCCGGTTATTATGACGTCATTCTTCTCGATTCGCCGGCCGCGTTGGTCGTATCGGATGCCCAAATTCTCGGAACCTTGTCGGACGGCGTGGTCTTGGTCGCCCATCAGGGCAAAGTAACCAAAGAAGAACTCAAGAAAGTGAAAAGAGGAATGGATCATGTGAATGCCCATATCCTCGGCGTAGTACTGAACAAAGCTTAACTCTGCTAACTCGACATCCAAAGACAACCGAAGACATCCAAGATAAATGGAGGGGAAATCATGAGTGTAGTCAACAACGATGCCGAAGCGACAGAATACAATGAGATGGCTTTCCGAAATCTAACCTGGAACCGGGGAATCGTGTTTAACGCAACCAAACGAAGTATGGACTTGGTGGCCTCCCTGATCGGTCTGATTTTGCTATCGCCGTTATTTCTCGTACTGGCCGTATTGATCAAGATTGAAGACCGCAGCGGACCGGTATTTTTCAAACAAAAAAGATTTGGGAAAAACTCCAATATGTTCAGCATTTACAAATTCCGCTCTATGGCGACCAACGCCGAGCAGAGGTTGAAAGAAGATCCGGTATTGTTCCAAAAGTATGTGGCCAACAATTACAAATTGGAACAAGACGAAGACCCGCGTATTACTTCGATTGGCCGTTTCCTTCGCAAAACCAGCCTGGATGAACTGCCGCAGTTGTTGAATGTACTCAAAGGAGAGATGAGCCTGGTTGGACCGCGTCCGATTGTAGCCCAGGAACTGAAAGAGTACAAAGACCGCAAAAACGATCTGCTGTCGGTCAAACCGGGGGTTACCGGGTATTGGCAGGTTAGCGGACGCAGCGATGTCGGTTATCCCGAACGCGTCGACCTTGAACTCTACTATGTCTACCACCGCACGATCTGGCTGGATATCCGGATTCTTTTCGCAACCGTCGTGAGCGTTCTGCTTAAAAGAGGAGCCTATTAACAGGCAGCCTTGGACCGACCGGCGGCAGAAAGCCTACCCAACAACAATAGAGAAAGGGTGAATCCGAATGAAAGTCGCGATTATACACGATTGGCTGACCAGTTATGCCGGCTCTGAAAAAGTGCTGGAGCAGATGATTCATATTTTCCCCGAAGCGGAAATCTACAGTCTGGTTGATTTTATGCCCGAAAAAGACAGAGGATTCCTGCGCGGGAAAACGGTACATACTTCTTTCCTGCAAAAACTGCCGCTCGCTAAAAAGAAATATCGTCAATATCTGCCGTTGATGCCGCTTGCGATCGAACAGTTCGACCTGTCTTCGTACGACTTGATCTTGTCCAGTTCACATGCGGTAGCCAAAGGCGTCATTACCGGGCCGGATCAGCTGCATATTTCCTACGTGCATTCTCCGATCCGTTATGCCTGGGATATGCAGCCGCAGTACCTGAAAGAATCGGGTCTGGACAAAGGGCTGAAAGGAACCATGGCCAAAATGATTCTGAGCCGGATCCGGATGTGGGATTATCGGACTTCCAACGGCGTCGATCACTTCGTCGCCAATTCCCAGTTTATCGCCAACCGGATCTGGAAAGTCTACCGCCGGGAAGCTTCGGTCATTTACCCGCCCGTGAACGTGGCCGCTTTTACGGCTCGCGAAGACAAGGAAGACTTTTACCTCACCGCTTCGCGGATGGTTCCGTACAAGAAAATGGACATGATCGCCGAAGCGTTCTCCCAGATGCCGGATAAGAAACTGGTCATTATCGGAGACGGACCGGATATGGAGAAAGTACGCAAGTTCAAGTCGGCCAATATCCAAATCCTCGGTTATCAGCCGGACGAAGTGCTGGTCGATCATATGCAGCGTGCCCGTGCTTTCGTGTTTGCGGCAGAAGAAGATTTCGGGATTACGCCGGTTGAAGCACAGGCGTGCGGAACGCCCGTGATCGCTTACGGAAAAGGCGGAGCTTTGGAAACGGTGAAAGGCCTCGACGAGATCCTCCCGACGGGCGTGTTCTACAAAGAGCAAAGTCCGGCAGCGATGATCGCGGCGGTCGAACAGTTTGAACAGGAGAGCAGCAAAATTCTGCCGGCGAATTGTCGCAAAAATGCGATGCGTTTCTCGCCGGAAGTGTTCAGGCAGAATCTGCAGACCCATATTCACAACAAGCAGCATGAGGACGGACGGCATTTCGGTGCGGAAAGAATGATTACGCGGGTGCTTTAATCCGACTCTCAATTCAAAGGAGAAATGTTTCCATGAAACTTACATTTATAGGAACGGGTTATGTTGGTCTGGTATCGGGTGTCTGCTTTTCCGAAATTGGCAATGAAGTAACCTGCGTCGACAAAGACCTCGACAAGGTGGCGCGGCTTAATAAAGGCGAAGTACCGATTTACGAACCGGGCCTGCAGGAACTGATCGAAAAAAATACGCAGCTTGGAAATTTGAAGTTTACTTCCGATCTGACGAATTCGGTTCGCGAAGCGGATGTAGTGTTCATCTGCGTAGGTACGCCTTCGCTCGCAAGCGGCGAAGCCAACCTCGAATACGTCGAGCAGGTGGCCCAGGATATCGCTCTGGCTATGAACGGCTACAAAATCGTCGTCACGAAAAGTACCGTTCCGGTCGGCACCAACGACAAGATCAAGAAAATTGTCAGCCAGCTGAGTCCGCATCCGTTCGATATCGTATCGATTCCGGAGTTTCTGCGCGAAGGTTCAGCGGTTAAGGATACGCTTCGTCCCGATCGGATTATCATCGGAACGAGCAGCGAACGTGCGGCAGCCACGCTGACCGAACTGCATAAACCGCTGACTGACGAAATCATGGTGACGGAAGTACGCAGCGCGGAAATGATCAAATATGCTTCGAACGCCTTCTTGGCTACCAAGATTTCGTTTATCAACGAGATTGCGAATATTTGCGAAAAAGTAGGGGCGGATGTCACTCATGTGGCTCAGGGAATGGGCTATGACAAACGGATCGGCTCTTCGTTCCTGCAGGCGGGAATCGGTTACGGCGGTTCGTGCTTCCCGAAAGATACCCATGCCTTGATCCAAATCGCGGGCAACGTGGATTACGAATTCAAACTGCTGAAGTCGGTGGTTGAAGTCAACAACGACCAAAGATTCAACATTATCGCCAAGTTGAATCATTCGCTCGGCAGTCTGCAGGGCAAGACGGTCGGAATCTGGGGGTTGGCGTTCAAGCCGAATACGGATGACGTACGCGAAGCGCCGGCACTCGATATTATTCAGACGCTTCTGAGCGAAGGGGCCATGGTCAAAGCCTACGATCCGATTGCAACCGAGAACTTCCGCCGCTTCTTCCCGCAAGAATCGGATGTACAGTGGTGCGATACCGCTGTCGAAACCGCAGAAAGTGCCGATGCGCTCTGCCTGCTTACGGACTGGTCGGAATTCAAAGAGATCGATCTGAAGCAGCTGAACGGAGTGATGAAACAGCCGATCCTGATCGACGGACGGAATGTCTACTCGAGAGAACAGCTGGCGGATACCGATTTCCAATATTATTCGATCGGACGGCCGGAACTGGAAAGTCTGTCGCCGTTTCGCAATTCGGTGGCCTCGGACTAATCCGGGGCTTTCCATTATGGCAGAGAGGAGGAGCAAACGATGCAGAGCGGAACACCGCGCCATACTTTGAAAAGCAATCATTCGGAAAAAGGCATACGAATCTGGTGGCTGAATCCGACGATCATTTTTGCACTGCTGATGACTTTTATTCTGATCGGTGCCTACTTCATCACGGCGGACAGCTATCTTTCCTTTTACCGGGTAGACAAGTTTATTAACGAATCGAATATTATTTATTCCATCCTTCCGGTCTGCTGCTTCGTGTTCGGCGGCATTCTCGCTTCCATCGCGGGTCGGGGAACCAAACCTTCGAACGCGTTCAGCGAAGTGATGGTCAAAAAAGACTCTTTCATCAAAATGTGGATTGCCCTGCTGTTCGGCTTTACGATGTTCGGCTATGCGATCTGGTTCCTGATTATGCTTCGCAGCGGATTCACCTTAAGCTTGTTCCTGAATGTATTGAGCGGGGAACCGGGAGCCGTTTACGGAATCAAAGAGAGTTTCGAAAATGTAGCCGGCGTGACTTCGTTTACCAACTTCGGCATCCCGTTTGTCATCTTGACAAGCTACTACCTTTTTTATAACAAGAAAAAGATTTACATATGGATGTTGGCTGCTGTATTCCTGTTTACGTTGATGCGGGCGATCTTCTTCCTGGAACGCCTGGCCATTATGGAATTTCTCGTACCGGCGGCTGTCGTCTACTTTTCCATGCGTGCCAAAATGAACCGCAGAACGCCCGGAATCGGGGTATACCCGATTATCGGTGTGGTAGCCCTTATCGGTTTCTTCGGGGTCAGCGAGTACTTCCGTTCCTGGCTCAGCTTTTACGTCAATTATTATCCTTCGTTCTGGGAATTTGTCGTTACCCGGTTCTTCGGTTACTACGTCACGGCAATCAACACGGGCACGCTGTACTTCCAGCACCTCGGATTCCATTGGCTTCCGTTCCCAAGCTCGACGGCAGAGTTTATCTGGAAGTTCCCGGGTGTTCCGGATAATGCCTACGAATCGATTTACGGTTTCGAACCGCAGGCGGTTATCAACAATACGCTTGCAACCATGGGTAATCCGGAATTCAACAATCCGTCCGGTCTGCTGCAGCCTTACAGCGATTACGGTTTTTCCGGAGCGCTTGTGTTCTGGGTAATCGTAGGTTTTTTCACCGGCGTGCTGTACAACCATTTCAAAAAAGGCCATACGTTCGGTATGATGATCTATCCGATCTGGCTGGTAGGTGTCCTTGAAATCCCGCGGTACTTCTACTTCGGCAGCGGACGCTTCTTCCCGTGCTGGATCATCATTCTCGTTTTTGCGCTTATTCTTCATTACAACCGAAAAAAGCTGACCAGTTGGCGGCTGAAAGGAGTGGGAGCCGGTGAGTAAAACGCGCGTCTATATCAACGGCCGATTTCTCAAAGCTTCCGTAACCGGCGTTCAGCGGTATGCGTACGAGCTGCTTCGAACGATCGATCGCTTAATCGGCAGGGACGACCCTGCCGTTCGAGGTTACGAATTTATCGTGCTGGCGCCGACCGGCGATATTCACGAGCTGGGTACCCGGCATATGGAAGTCAGACAGGAGGGGCGTTTCAACGGACAATTATGGGAGCAGCTGTCGCTGCCGAGTCTGGCCAAAGACGGTTTCCTGCTCAATCTGTGCAACGCGGCGCCGCTGTTCAAACGCAAACAGGCGGTTACGCTGCACGATGCAGCCGTTTACTCCGTGCCCGATACGTACTCCGCTGCGTTCAAATTGTGGTACAAGCTGATGTTCCGGACGCTGGGACGCACGGCGCCTCTGATCCTGACCTGCTCCAGCAATTCCAAAGAAGAGCTGGTGCGGCACTGCGGCATCCGCAGCGATAAGATCAAGGTCATTTATCATGGCAAAGAACATGTTCTTCAGACAGGGACCGCACCGAAATTCCCGGCTGAACAAGGATTGGAACGGCCGTTCGTCCTGGCGGTCAGCAGTCAAAGCCCGAACAAAAATTTCCGCTCCATCGTCCGGGCCGCCGAGCTGATCGGCGATCAGGGATTCGACTTCGTGATCGCCGGCGGAACGAATCCGAAAATTTTCAAATCCGCCGATACGGAGCTGGGCGATAACGTCCGCCATGTCGGATATGTGGAAGACGAAGAACTGCGTACGCTGTACGACAGCGCGTCCTGCTTCGTATTTCCTTCATTCTATGAAGGATTCGGGTTTCCTCCGCTGGAAGCCATGGCCTGCGGATGTCCCGTTGTCGTATCCGACACGGCTTCGCTGCCGGAAGTCTGCGGAGACGCCGTATTGTACTGCGACCCGAACAGTCCCGAAGATATTGCGCAGAAAATTGCCAAAGTTATGGACGATCCCGGATTGAGAAACGAAATGAAGCAAAAAGGATTGGCGCAGGCCGCGAACTTCTCTTGGGAGAAATGCGCATACGAGACGCTGGACGAAGTCAAAAGCGTAGCGGCGGGACGTACGGCCGGTCATACGGCGCGCAGCGACAGCCGCAAGGCCGAAGCCTGAGGATTCAAAAATGAAAGGAGGAGAGCCGCAATGAATATTATGTTTGCAAGCCATACGTATATGGGCAGTCCGTTCGTCGTCGGCTCCCATCACCTGTCAAGGGAGATGGAAAAGCTGGGTCACACGGTCATCCACGTCAGTACTCCGCTCAGTCCTTTCCATCTGTTGAAATGGAAAGACCGCGATATCCAGGCGCGTTTTCGTATTCTTCAAGGAAAACGCGTAGATACGACGGCAGTCGTCAATTCCGTGCCGATGTCGCTGCTTCCCTGGGAGATCGCGGGTCCGATTTTCAAGCGGACTCGAAAAAACTGGATGCTGCCGGCTATCAAAAAAGTCATGCAGGATAACCATATGCCTTCGGTGGATCTTTTGCTGATCGACCAGCCGCGGTTTGTCGGGCTGGAGAAACTGGTTTCGCCCAAAGTCACCATTTACCGTCCAACGGATATTTACAGCAAGATGACCGGAGATTCTTCGATCGCTTCGGCCGAGCGCACGCTGATGTCCGTGGTCGACGGGCTTGTCTCCACGTCGGGACCGGTGCTGTCGGAACTGCGCGAATACAATCCGGCTGTGCCGACGCTGCTGCTCGAGAACGGCGTAGAATACGAACATTTTTCCGCTCCGACCGTCGAACCGGAAGATTTGAAGCCGATCCCGGGTCCTCGGGCCGTATATGTGGGGGCGCTTGACGAACGGCTCGATCTGACCGGGCTCAAAATTCTGGCTAAAGAAAAGCCGGAAGTCAGTCTCGTCATTATCGGTCCGGTGAACGACGAAACGAAACGGGATTTCGCGGCATTCGCCAATGTGCATTTCCTGGGAGCCAAAAAGTATGCGACCGTCCCGGCTTATCTGCAGCATTCGGACGTGGCGCTGCTGCCGCTCAGCAATCATGCCGCCAATGCGGGACGCAGTCCGATGAAGCTGTATGAATATGCGGCCGCCGGGCTTCCCGTGGTGGTAACCGAGACGCCGGAGCTGCTGCGGCGGCAGGAAAAATTTCTGCATTTCTACCGCGAAAGCGCGGAGCTGCCGCTGAAAGTGGAAGAAGCTTTGGCAGCCCAGACGGACCGGAATACGATTCGGGATATGGCCAAAAGCCATGCCTGGGAAGCGAAGGTTAACACCCTTTTGAATTTTATCGACAACCTATAGATCCAGAAACGCAATCAAAGGAGTGGCGACATGTCTTCGTTAAAAAAGAAAGGGATCAAAGCGGCGAAATGGTCGAGTGTGGCGACAATCGTTACCATTGTCATCCAGCTGCTTCAGCTGGTCGCTTTATCCCGAATTCTGAGTCCGGTCGATTACGGGCTGATGAGCATGACCATGGTTGTCGTGGCCGCGGCGGTCAATCTGACCGACGTAGGCATATCGAACGCAATCATTCACCGTCAGGACGTCAGTCGAAATCATTTGTCGAGTCTTTACATACTCAATCTGGCCACCGGAGCTTTTATCGCGGCCGTCATCTTTTTCTCGGCACCGCTGGTCGTGTGGTTCTATCAAGAACCGGAACTGCTCAACCCGGTACGCTGGATGGCGCTGCTGTGTCTGCTGCCCGCGTTCGGACAACAGTTCGAAGTGCTGTTCCGCAAAGAACTCAAATTCGACAATATCGCCAAAATCCAGATCGTTTCCTACTTTGTCGGGTTCGTACTGGCGGTAGGCGGGGCGCTGGCCGGAATGGGCGTGTACGCGCTGGTTCTGTCCAACCTGGGCAATGCTTTCGTAAAGTCGGGTCTGCTGGTGATGCAGGGCTGGAAAAAGTGGACGCCCGCTTTTCATTTCGCCAACAAGGATCTGAAAGGATACCTCAGCTTCGGCGTTTACCAAATGTCGTCCAACGTGATCCAGTCGCTGATGTCCAATATCGACTATATCCTGATCGGACGGATCTACGGCACGCAGACGCTCGGTTATTATTCGTTCGCGTTCCAGCTGTGTACGATGCCCGTACTGAAGCTGACACCGCTGATCAATACGGTCAGTCTGCCGATCTATGCCAAAATGCAGGACAACATGGAGCGGCTGCGAAGCGGTTATATCAAAACGATCGCTTTGGTCAGCTACTTGAACGCACCGATTTATCTGGGGCTGCTCGTCACCGCTCCAATGCTCGTACCGTTCATTTTCGGAATCAAATGGGAGCCGAGTATCGTGTTGATCCAAGTCTTGGCGATTGCCATGCTGCTTCGTTCGCTCATTGTTCCGATCCAGCCGCTGCTTCAAGCCAAAGGGCGGACCGACATGTACTTCCGCTATACGCTGATGGGTATGTGCGTTCAGGTTCCGGGACTTGCGATCGGCACTTATGTGTGGGGCATTATGGGAACGTGTGTCGCGTACGTGGCGATTCAGCTTATTCTGATGGTGATCCAATATCATTACGCCATGCGCCGCATGATCGGACCCTGTCTGCGGGATTATATTCGCAGTATGGCGCCGGGACTCGCTTACGGCATGATCATGGTCGGAGGCGTCGTGTTCCTGAATTATCTGTCCGTTGCCGTCTTCTCGCAGCAGGCCAACTTTATTATCCAGGTAGCGCTCGGAGCCTTGATTTACGTGGCCGTGCTCTTCCTTTTCAATAAAGAATTGTTTCAAAACGTAAAGAATAGGCTTATAAGTAAAACTAAGTTAGCAAAATGACGGTAAGGACGTAAACTAAATTCACACAATTTGAGGGAGGGCATCAACGATGAACAAAGTCAGAAAAGCGATTATCCCGGCAGCAGGTCTTGGAACGAGGTTCTTGCCCGCAACAAAGGCTATGCCCAAAGAAATGCTTCCGATCGTGGACAAGCCGACGATCCAGTACATTGTTGAAGAGGCCATCTCCTCGGGCATCGAAGATATTATCATCGTTACGGGGCGGAGCAAGCGTGCGATAGAAGACCATTTTGACAAAAATATCGAACTCGAAGCGGATCTGGAAGAAAAAAATAAAGAAGAACTGCTGAGCATCGTACGGGAAGTGACCAACCTGGTCGAAATTCACTGCGTACGTCAAAAAGAACCGCTCGGCCTTGGACATGCCATCTGGTGCGCCCGCAAGTTTATCAACAGCAACGAGCCGTTCGCGGTCCTGCTCGGCGACATGATCATCGACAGCGAAGTGCCGTGCCTGAAACAAATGATGGACGAGCAGCAGCGTACGGGCGGCAACATGATCGCGGTCGAAGCGGTTCCTTGGAAAGACGTCAGCAGCTACGGCGTAATCAAAGGCGACAAGCTGACCGACAATCTCAACCTGATTACGGATCTGGTCGAAAAGCCGAAAAGCGATGCACCGTCGAACCTGGCGATGATCGGCCGCTATATCCTTGAACCGGGTATCATGGATATCCTGGAACATCAGACGGCGGGCGTCGGAGGCGAAATCCAATTGACGGATGCGCTGAAGAAACTTGCGGAACTGTCGAGAATGTACAGCTTCCGGTACGAAGGGACTTTGTATGACGTAGGAAGCAAGCTTGGATACCTTAAAGCTAACGTGGATTTTGCGCTGAAACGTCAAGGCCTGGGAGACGACCTGCGCGAGTATCTGCTCGAAACCCTGGTCGGCGACCCGGCGGCAGCGGCGGAAAAGAAAGACAATCTCAAAATCGTCTAACCTTTACTACTCATAAAATCACCGATACGAATCGACAGAATGGAGGGGCAAGCATGAAATTGGTCTTACTGTCCGGAGGCTCGGGCAAGCGGTTGTGGCCGCTGTCAAACGATGCCCGATCGAAACAGTTCCTGAAAGTGTTGGAAAACGAGCGCGGCGATATGGAATCGATGGTGCAGCGCGTCTGGGGACAAATCAAAAGTGCGGGCCTGGCCGATTCGGCGGTCATTGCCACCAGCAAGATGCAGGTGGAAATTTTGCAAAACCAATTGGGCGGCGTCCCGATTATCGTAGAACCCGAGCGTCGGGACACATTCCCGGCGATCGCGCTGGCCGCTTCGTATCTGTATTCGCAGGGCGTGAGCCTGGACGAGACCGTCTGCATCCTGCCTGTCGATCCTTACGTGGACGACCGTTTCTTCGAACGTATTCGCGATCTGGACGGTGCTCTGCACAACTCCGGCGCCAAATTGGCTCTGATGGGAGTCAATCCGACCTATCCATCCTCGAAGTATGGGTACATCGTGCCCGAGCAGGGCGGGGCAAACGAAGATTACAAACGGGTCGGACGCTTCACCGAGAAACCGAGCGAAGACCAGGCCGAACGGCTGATCGAGCAGGGCGCACTCTGGAACTGCGGGGTGTTTGCTTTCAAGCTCAGTTACATGATGGACAATCTGCTGCGCGAAGGCCTGCCGATGCAGTACGAAGATCTGTTGGCCCGGTACGCGACGCTCGAGAAGATCAGCTTCGACTACGCGGTGGTAGAAAAAGAATCGCATATTGCGGTCATTCCTTACGACGGCTACTGGAAAGACTTGGGCACCTGGAATACGCTGACGGAAAACATGGGCATGCAGCGAATCGGAAAAGGCACGATTAGCGAAGATTCGTCCAACACCCACCTCATCAACGAACTGGATATTCCGGTTACGATTATCGGTATTCCCGATGCGATTGTTGCGGTCAGCCCGGACGGCATACTCGTGTCGGACAAAGCGGCAAGCCCGCGCGTCAAAGACATGGTCGAAGCGGGTCGGCGTCCGATGTACGAAGAACGGCGCTGGGGCTGGTACCGCGTACTGGATTACTCCAAGTTCGAAGACGGCACCGAAGTGCTGACCAAACGGATCGGACTCGAAGCCGGCAGCAATCTGGGTTATCGCAAACATGTACACCGGAGTGATATCTGGACGATTATCAGCGGCGAAGGCGTATTGGTGCAGGAAGGCTCGATTACGCCGATCAAAGCCGGCGATGTCGTTACGATCAAACCGGGAACGTACCACTGCCTCAAAGCTTTCCGGGATATGGAATATATCGAAGTGCAAAAAGGCGCCGTGGTTCAGGAAGAAGACTTCGAAGAAATGTTCAGCCATTGGAGCGATATTGAACGCCACTGCGTAGGCAGCGGCGCGAAGGCGGCCGGAGCAGGCCGAAACGCCTTATGAAACGCTGGGCGAAGATCGTAATTTCCGGCAGTCTGATCCTTGCGATCGGAGTCGGGGGTTACGCCTACTCGATCTATCGCCCGGTCGTCGATACACTGGAATCCATCTATGAACCTCTGGAGTCGGATGCGGCGGCAGGTGCCGCCGATCCGGCCGCCCGGGGAGGAGAGCTTACCGCCTCCGTCGGAAGCAGCGGCGTACAGCCTCTGCGGGAACTTCCCGCCGATCTAAGCGACAAGAAACCGTTTAATCTGCTTGTGCTGGGTGTCGACGAACGCGAGAACGATGTAGGCCGGTCCGATGCCATTATGGTATTGGCGGTGAATCCGGCCAAGCGTTCCGTGCTGATGTTCAATATTCCCAGGGATACGCGCACCGAGATCGTAGGACGGGGAACGACCGACAAGATTAATCACGCCTACGCTTTTGGAGGCGTTAACATGTCGGTTCCTACCATCGAGAACTTTCTGGATGTTCCGATCGACTATTATGTGAAAGTGAATATGGAAGGTCTGGAACGGATTATCGATATTCTGGGCGGGGTGACCGTAAACAATCCGTTCGAGTTCGACTTTGAAGGAACGGTTTACGCAAAAGGTCCGATCGAGATGAACGGACACGAAGCCTTGATGTATTCAAGAATGAGATATGACGATCCGAAAGGCGATATCGGGCGTAACGACCGGCAGCAGCTTGTATTGTCCGCCTTGATCGAAAAAGGCAAAAATATTTCGAATCTGGCCAAAGTCAATTCGGTGCTGGGCGCGGTCAAGGATAACGTGAAAACGAACCTGACCAAAGACGATATGATGGACATTGTCACCAAATACCGGACGGAAATCGACAAAGTCGACAAAGACGAAGTTCAGGGAAGCGGCAAACGAATCGACGGCATTTATTATTACATCGTGGACGAAGCGGAGAAAGCCAGAATCCGTGCCGAATTGACCGAACAGTTGGACGGAAATTCATAAAAGGTTGGAGGAGCAGGCTGAAATGGCAGTCAATCTTTTTTTTATTCCCCATCAGGACGATGAGGCGTTAACGTTCGGGGCGGCGATCCGAAACCATCTGAACGCCGGCGACGAATGCCAAATCATTTTGTATACCGACGGCTCATCCTCCAATGTCGTCCGGCAGTTGAACGGCGAGATCAAGAGCAGCATGCACCGGAAAATGCTTGATCCGAAGACGGAAGGTTACACGCCGCTGGATCGCACGGATCTGGTTCGCTGCCGGAACGACGAGTTTTTGCGTTCCTGCCTCTCTCTGGGGCTGGCCCGGGAACATATTCATATGGTGCAGCGTCTGCAGGACGGAACGACCACGGTCGAAGCCTGTGAAGAGCTGATCGGAGAGTTTTCGGATCGGTATCCCGGAGCCCGGGTTAAAACGTTTACTGACCTGGGCGGCAATCACCGCGACCATGCCAATATGGGGGCGGCGGCACTGCGTTTGTATCGCCGGGAGAAAATTGCGGACCTGAGGTTGTATGTCGAGCCTTACAATCTGCGCCAGGCGAAGAAAGCGGGACGGGGGATAAAGATTTTCAAAGAGCAGCCGGAAACCCACCGGGAATCCGTCGTGGCTTCCTTGAACGAATACAAGAAATGGAACCCGTCGCTGGAACAGTTCGCAATCGGCTATCACTCGGTTCGAAAAGAAATCGATGCCGCGATCGCCAAGCCGATTTCTTATTACCATAAACCGTACGATTCTTTTTAATAAGAAGGAAACGTTTGACGAAACCACAACAAAGGAGCTGCGGACGAATGAGCAAAATTTTGATCGTAGGCGGGCAAATGGAAAACAAAGGCGCGCAGGCCATGACGTTTACCGTAATCAATGAAATCAAGAAGCGTTATCCCGACAAGGAAATATTGGTCAACTGTATCGATCCGGATCGCGGATATGCTTTTGATATCGTCAAGATCGGCAAAAAGCTGAAAATCGAAATGCTGGGCGGCGTATTCGGTACCTTGGGCAAATTGATTCCGAATGCCGAACATGTCAATGTAACTCGCGCCGACATGGAACGGATCATGAAAGACACCGATATGATCGTCGATATCAGCGGATTCGCGTTGTCTTCCCAGTTTACAATCCGACACTCGGTGAATTACCTCGTCAATATTATGCTCGCCAAACGCTACAAAGTGCCGATGGTGCTGATGCCGCAGTCGTTCGGACCGTTCGATTACGAGAGCAAATACAAATCCTTCATCATGACGCTGATTAAAAAATACATCACTTATCCGACCTACATATATGCGCGCGAAGATGAAGGGATGCAGTTCCTGAGCCGCTTCACTACGCGCAACCTCAAGCGTTCGATGGATCTGGTTCTTCAAGGCAGCGGAGACTACAATCTGGATGTGCTGTTCAAACCGGGCGCTTATCAGCCGAACGAACCGGTCAAAGTCAAAGAAAATTCCGCAGGAATCGTGCCCAACGTCAAAACGATGAAGTACGGCTCCCGGGAAGATCTTCTTCAGGCTTACCGAAAAATGACCGATCACCTGCTCAAGCGGGGCATGAATGTCTATCTGCTTCGGCATTCGACGGAAGATTTGGAGATTTGCAAAGGCATTAAACAGCATTATCCGAACGACGATCGCGTCGTATTGCTCGAAAATGAATATGATTGCATCGAGATTCATCATATCCTGGAACAGTTCCGCTTTATTGTCGCTTCCCGTTACCATTCCATTGTCCATGCTTACAAAGACGGTATTCCGGTACTGGCTCTCGGATGGGCTACGAAATACCAGGAACTGCTCGGACGTTTCGGCCAAAAAGAATACATGTTCGACGTTCGCGACCTGGCGCACGTGGAGCGCGACATTGAGCGCAAACTCGATCAAATGATCGAACGCCAACAGGAAGAATCAAAGAAAATCAAAGCGGTAACCGCCGAAATTCAAAGCCACACGATCTTCAGCGAAGTGTTCGGCGAACTCCCGGCTGCCAAAATGACACCGGAACTGGCGGGAGAGCTTGAAGACGCCACTCTTCAGATCGGTTGATCTGTTTGGCTCAAGCGGGTGAATCGGATCGCGATGACAAAAACCTTTACCTGATTATAATGAGGTAAAGGTTTTTTGCCTCGGGCAGACGTAGGCAGAAATCCCGATTTGTGCTACTCTTACCGGGAAGCGCAGGAGGCATACCGGGCGGGAAAAGGAGAACGAACAGGATGCAGCAGTTGTTTATCGGAGATCTTTCACTCAGCGACGGCGTTATTGAATCCGTGGTGCTGTCGGAGTCGGAAGTCAGAGTCGGATTTCGGCTCTGGGACGGAAGCAAAGCCCGGTTTTGGTTTACGGGAGTGATCGGAATGAAAGACCGGAATTCGGTCGGGCAGGATATCGAATCGCTTGATACGGAGTCCGGGGCGTCCATATTCCAGGGAGCGGAGGGAGCGTTTGCGGCGGAACTGCTTGAAGAGCGCCGGGCGGACCGGACGGCGCCTATTACACGTTACTCTTTTATCGGATCCTGGATGATGAATCCTATTCTGGAAGTTTATGCGGAAGAAATGGATGTACAGCGGACAAACGGATTTTGAATCGAGGGTATGGAAAATATTAGTTTTTGGGTAGAGGATTACATGGAGTTCCGGCGTTTAGGAAGCCTGAAAAGCGGTTATTTACGCTGTACGGGCAGCGAAGCGGCATCGCTTCATCCATTCAGGTATCCCGATTTCCTATTCTTTCATTCGAAGGAGATGAGACGTATGTCGATCGATCGTTTCATTTGGACCAAACTCAGCCGGCACGCCGACGAGCAGACCCAGACCAATCTGGCCAAACTATTGGCAATCCGGATTCGCAAAGCCGAGCGTGCAGAAAAGTCGGCAGTCCGTCTGACTTCTTGAACAGGAAACCCCGATTTATTGCCGAATATACAAAAGGAGGTTCCGTGAGGAACCTCCTATTCGGCCTTTACGCCGGCCGCGGCTTCCGAACAGGCTTCGTCGGAAAGGGATAGCATGGATTCTTCTGTCATACATTCGCCTTGAGGCTCGTTGATCCATTCGTCCGACCAGCCTTGAATGCATTCGATGGTAGACTGAAGGGCACGTCCTTTATCGGTCAATTCATATTCGATCCGTACCGGAGTCTCCGGATATACGTGACGCAGCACAATCCCTTCCTTCTCGAGATCCTTGAGGCGCTCGGAGAGCAGACGTCCACTGACGGGGAAAGCCGATTGAATATTGCAGAAACGCTGCGGCCCGGACAGCAGACGGTAGATAATCAAGCCGTTCCAGCGCTGCGACAAAATCTGCATCCCGCGTTCAAATCGCGGGCAAAGCGTCGAATTTTTCATGTGTTCACCTCCAAACTTTCCACAGGAAAGTCGTACTGCAAGTTCCTTTATCTTCTTTATTATATCATGAATCGTATCGAAATGCGGATTTCGCTCATTATTTTATGTCGGATCATGAATTTTAGGAAGAACCTTTCTTTTTCGTAACCCTATTTAAAAACGAAGACCGTTTGACGAAAGTAAGAAGTGAGCGGTCTACATTCAGGACGCAATCTTGCCAAACAGAAAGAAGGGAAATCGATGAATACACTTGATGCACTCGTACTTAGCATCCCTTATCTCAAAAAGATCACAAGCGAAGACTTCATGATCGGCATTACCGACACGCAGAAATTTCTATATTATGCCCCGTCTACCGATCTTGACTTCGGATTGTCCGCGGGATCTCCGATTCCCTCCGATGATATCAATCTCAAAAAAGCACTGAGCGGACGGGTCTCCAGTACCCGGATTCCGGCTTCCGCGTACGGGACGGAACTTGAAGCCAAAGGTATCCCGGTATTCGACGAACAGGGGAAAGTCATCGGAGCCCTGGCGGTGGCGTATACGCTGAAAACCGAAACCTTCCTGCACGAATTCGGAGACCGGATGGAAGCGGTCAGCCGTTCCTTGACGGATTTCGTGGCTTCGATTGCGGCGCAGTCGCAGCAGTTGGCGGCGGCGACTACGGAAATTCGCGAAAATTCCGGCCGTGCGGTAACCGATGCCCGCGAGGTCAACAAAGTGACTTCGTTTATCCGCGAAATTTCGGAACAAACGAATATGCTGGGTCTGAACGCGGCAATCGAAGCGGCGCGGGTCGGCGAACTGGGTGCAGGGTTCCAGGTCGTAGCGAGCGAAGTGCGAAAGCTGTCGGTCGATACAAAAAAAGCCACGCAGAGTATCGAGCAGGCGCTGAACAACGTGCAGGGCAGTATTCTGCGCATGGAGCAGGAAATCACTTCGATCTCCGACGCTTCGAACGAACAGGCGCATCTGTTGGGCGAATTCAGCGGTTTGACCGATCGGTTGAACGATTTGAATGCCGAATTCTCCGACTTCACCAAAAAGCTGCTGGAGCAGCGCGGACAAACCGAATAATTCCATGCCGCCAGAAAGCGTTCTGCCTGCAGGCGCATATCAAAAAGACATTCCGGGTTTCCGGAATGTCTTTTTATGTACTCGGGGGACAAGCGAAGCGGCGGCTTAGTAAAGGGAAAGAGCCAAAGTGTCGCTTTCGCGGTACGAGTGCAAGATGGCTTCCGAACCGACAATTTCGATACTGATCAGGGAACCGATACATTTTTTCAAGGCTCTTTTTCCGTTACTCAACTTATTATCCAAGGCGCTCGACAGCAGTCTAAGCATTTTCTGAGCGGGTTGCGTGTTCTCGGCGTCAATGTAAACGGGAACCAGTTTTTCTTGAACTGTAATCGTCGTTTTCACTACATTCACCTCATTTATACTTTATCCTGATTTTATTATAAACTTGCTTCCTTAAAAACATATTAAAAAACGATTAAATTTCTTCGTAAACGTTACTATTTTAAAATTTTTTTTGAAAAGTCGAGAGATCCCTCCTTTTTTCGTCGATCGGCAGCGTGCGTCCGTGTAATTTACTACTTGTTTACCCGGAGCGTCCTATTTATGAAAACCTTTTTACGTGAATTTTTGCTTGATTTTCAAAAAAATAATGAAACCGCCGAAAATGATTGAATCCCGAAGTCTTTGGGGTAATGAATACTCTGATTGGGCAGCCGTCTAACTGCTCCAATAATGGATAGATAATAACGGATAGATTCAGAAGCATGCAACCAATCGATAATCAAAGGAGTGTATTTCTATGTCGGCACCACGTTTTGAAGGCAGAACCGTTATCGTTACCGGCGCGGGTTCCGGCATCGGCCGGGCGGCGGCACTCAAATTTGCGGAAGAAGGCGCCAATGTCGGATTGTTCGATCTGGATGCCGAGCGCGCTGAAAGCGTTCGCGGAGAATTGGAAGCGATTCGCGCCGGTTCCGGATTCGTCCGCACGTTGGACGTTTCCGATGCGGAGGCTATGGCTGACGCGTACCGGGCGGTGAACGATCGTTTCGGCGGACTGGATGCCGTGTTTGCAAACGCCGGTATCAACGGGGCAAAAGGACCGATCGAACATATGGAGCTTGCCGAATTCCAGAAAACGATTGACGTGAACTTGGGCGGAATGTTCCTCTCCGTCAAGCTGGCTATTCCTTATATGAAAAAAAGAGGCGGAGGAAGTATTGTCATTACAAGTTCCGTAAACGGCAATACCCGCTTCTCGAGCATCGGCATGTCGCCTTACAGCACCTCCAAAGCCGGACAAGTCGCGTTTGCCAAGATGGCCGCTCTGGAACTTGCCCGCTACCGGATTCGGGTCAATACGATCTGTCCGGGTGCGATCTCGACCAATATCGACGAAACGACCGAAGAAAACGAACGGATGGATGAAATTGCGATTCCGCTCGAGTTCCCACGCGGCGGCGATCACCCTTTGGCCGGACGTCACGGACAGCCCGAAGAAGTCGCCGACTTGGCCGTATACCTCGCTTCTTCGGAAGCGCGTCATGTGACGGGAGCCTCCATCACCGTAGACGGCGGAGAATCTCTGCTGTTTTGAGCCAACAATCCCTGAACAGCCGAGCGGGATACAAACCTGCCTATCCCAAGCCTACAGCTTTGGCAGCTGCGCCGAAGATTTAGGCAACGGGGCAGACATCTCCGGCTTCGAAAGACCCGGCGGACAGAATTCCACTTCTGTCCGCCGGGTCTTTTTGGCGTTTCGTTGTTCGGTTTGTTTCACGGAATCGGGTATAATGAAGCAGCGGAAAGAAAAGCTGAAGATCCGGGAGGGAACAAACATGGGTTGGTTATCGTGGCTGGCGGAGCAGAAAATCGAAGAAGCGGTTCGCCGCGGGGAATTCGACGACCTGCCGGGCAGCGGCAGGCCGATCGTACCGGAAGATTTGTCCGGCGTGCCCGAAGAACTCCGGGTCCCGTACCGGATTCTCAAGAACGCCGGTATGCTGCCGGAAGAGCTGCAGCTGCGCAAAGAATGCCTGGAGCTTGAAGATCTGCTCGCGGTCTGCGCATCCGACGGCGAGAAGCAGACGCTGGAAAGCCGCTTGACGGCCAAAAAGCTGAAGCTGCGAATGGTGGAAGAACAGCGCGGCTGGAGCGGCGGAGCGTACGAGCAGTACGCCGACAAGATTCGAGGCCGGCTGGAAGGCAGCTAAAATTCCTATCAGCCAAAAGCGCCCCCGCATAGGCGGGAGCGCTTCGACTTCACATAAACAATCGGAACCGCGGTCGGTCGACGGGGAAGTCAGTTCTCAGATTTCGGGAACGTCGACGACTACCGCTTCGCGCGGAATACGCGACAGATCGAAGGCGGGGACGAGTTCGGCGGCGGAAATCGGCTCGGGCCGGTCGATAAGACCGCTGACATGGGCCAGCCAGCCGACAAGCCTCTCCGGAGACGTCCCGCGTTCGCGAAAAGCGGAGATGGCGATACCGCCGTGGCGCTTGGCCAGACGTTTGCCGTCCGGCCCGTTGAGCAGCGGAACATGCAGGAATTCGGGGACGGGAAGTCCCAGGGTCTCGTCGAGCAGAATCTGTCTGGGTGTGGAATCCAGCAGATCGCGTCCGCGCAGAACGTCGGTGATCCGCATATCCGCATCGTCCACCACCACGGACAATTGATACGAATGCAGACCGTCCGCGCGGCGTACAATAAAGTCGCCGCCGCTGCCCGAAGGAAACAGCTGCGGCCCGGCGATGCCGTCGGCAAAACGGATCTTCCGGTTTGCCGGCAGCGCGAAACGCAGGGATGGATCTTTGTGACGCGCTTTCTCGGCGCGTTCGGCCGGCTCAAGATGCCGGCAGGTGCCGGGATAAGCGGGTCCTTCGGCGCTTAAGCCGTGCGGTGCGCTGGCGGCGCCCAGAATGTCGGCGCGGCTGCAGTAACAGGGATACACGGCTCCCGAAGCTTCCAGCCTGCGGAGCGCGTCTTCGTAGCGCTCCAGACGCTCGCTCTGGGTATAGGGCGAGTAAGGACCGCCTACGTCGGGGCCCTCGTCCCAATCCAGGCCGAGCCAGCGCAGATCAAGCAGCGCCAGTTCGGCCCATTTAGTACGAGAGCGTTCCGTGTCGATATCTTCCATGCGCAGAACGAAGGTTCCGCCGAGCGAGCGCATATGAAGCCAGGCGAGCAGAGCGGTGCGTGCATTGCCCAAGTGCATTTTACCGGAGGGGGTCGGCGCAAATCGTCCGCGTCTCATGGTTTCTCACTTCCTTGGAATCTGAATAGGGTCTGCGGCCATTCGCAGCCCTGCTTGTTTAGCATAACGCCGGCCGAGAGGGTCTGGCAAGGCCGCGGCAGTCGGATGACGGACTGCCGAGAGACGACAGAAACGGAGTGGAATGTCATGCATAACGAATATCGAAGCCCCCGGGGCGAAGCCGGAAAAGAAAGCGGCCGTTTGGCGGGAACTTCCGGCCTGCGAGAGCTGCCGGTCGACGGCGCGCTTCCCGAATTGAAAAAAAGCCTGGCGGCAAACCGTCCCGCCATTTTGATCGCCCAGCCGGGGGCGGGCAAGACGACCCGGGTTCCGCCGGCGCTATTGGATGAACCCTGGCTGGAAGGGAAAAAGATCATCATGCTCGAGCCGCGCCGTCTGGCGGCCGTCTCGGCCGCCGATTATATCTCCGAGTCCCTGGGCGAGAAGACGGGCGCAACGGTCGGCTACCGGATTGCCCTGGACAGCAGATCGGGGCGGCACACCCGAATCGAAGTGGTGACCGAAGGCATTCTGACCCGTATGCTCCAGTCCGATCCTTCGCTGGAAGAAGTGGGCCTTGTGATTTTCGACGAGTTTCACGAGCGGAATCTGCAGGCCGATCTCGGATTGGCTCTGGCCCTGCAGAGCCGCATGGTGCTGCGCGAGGATCTGCGGATTCTGATCATGTCGGCAACCATCGACCCGGAACCGGTCTCCCGGGTGCTGGGCGGAGCCGATCTGATCCGCAGCGAAGGCCGGGTATATCCGGTCCGGACGGTACATCTGGGTTCGGCGCGCTCTGTGCCGCTTGAGCGCAGGACGGCGCAGGCCGTTCGCCGAGCCTGGGACGAGACGGACGGAGGCATTCTGGTATTCCTGCCCGGTGTGCGCGAGATCATGCGCGTACGCGAAGAACTGCTGCGCGGCGGGGGACTGCCCGGAGCGGAGCTGCTGCCGCTGCACGGCGGACTTGGCCGCGAAGAGCAGCGCAGGGCCGTTCGGGCTTCCGCCGAAGGCCGGCGGAAGATCGTGCTCTCGACCACGCTGGCCGAGTCCAGCATCACGGTCGAGGGAGTGACAGCCGTCGTGGACAGCGGCTTGATCCGCACGCAGGAGTTCTCGCCGCGGACCGGCATGTCGCGCCTCGTCACGATGACCGAATCGCTGGAATCGGCGGATCAGCGGCGGGGACGCGCGGGGCGGACCGCGCCCGGTTTCTGCTACCGGCTGTGGAGCCAGGAAGAAGAAAGCGGGATGCCGGAAGCCCGCGTGCCCGAGATTCTGCAAAGCGATCTGACGCCGCTTGCGCTCGAGCTGGCCGCCTGGGGCGTGCGCGACCCGCGGGAACTCGATTGGATCGACCCGCCGCCGGAAGCGGGTTACGCGGAAGCGCAGAATCTGCTGCGCCGCCTGCATGCCCTCGGCGAAAACGGCGCGATTACGGACGAAGGGCGCGCCATGAGCGAACTGGGCGTGCATCCCCGGCTGGCTCGCATGATCCGCCGGGCCGCCGGCTTGGGATTGGGTCCGCTTGCCTGCGATTTGGCGGCGCTGCTGCAGGAGCAGTCTTCTTCGCCTTCGCAGCGCAGCGGGGGCGTAACGGATGCCGTCTCGCTGCTTCCGCGGCTCCAGGCACTGGGCGCCGCTGCCGCAGGCGTATCGTCCGCCCCGCGGACTCCGGAAGACCGCGCAGCGGAGCGTGCGTCCCGGCTGCGCCGGATCGCCGGACTTCCCTCCGGTCCGGCGGGTGACACCGGCCCCGCGGGGCTTCTGCTCGCCTATGCCTTCCCCGATCGGGTCGGCCGGCGGCGGGGCGCAGGCCGCTTTCTGCTCAGCGGAGGACGCGGCGCGTTCGTACCCGAGCGCGAACTGATCTCGCGCGAAGAGTATCTCGTCGCCGCCGATATCGACGACCGGGGGGCCGAAGGCCAGATCTGGCTGGCGGCGCCGCTTGATCCCGAAGAAGTGGAGCGGTTTGCGGCCGAGGAAGGAACGGAAGAGATTCGAGTCGAATGGGACAGCGAACGCGAAGCCGTCTCGGCGCTGCGGATCCGGCGAATCGGTGCCGTCGTCCTGCAGTCCGTGCAGGCCTCTGCGCCCGATGCGGAAGCCGTCGCCGCGGCGCTGCTCGCCGGTATCCGCGGCAGTCAGGGAAGGCTGCTTCCCTGGAGCAGGGAAGCGCGCGAGCTTCAGCATCGCATGATGTTCATGCATTTGGCCGATCGGGAGTTCCCGGCTTCGGACGACACGGCACTGCTGGAGGGCATGGAAGAATGGCTGCTGCCCTATGTTTCGGGCGTACGCAGCGCGGCGCAGCTGCGCAAACTGAATCTGGTGCAGATGCTGGAACAGAGGCTGACCTGGGAACAGCGCCGGACACTCGAAGCCGAAGCGCCGACCCGTCTGAGCGTGCCGAGCGGGTCGCGGATCGCGGTGGATTACAGCGATCCCGAACGGCCGCATATGGCGGTGCGTCTGCAGGAAATGTTCGGGCAGAGCGAGACGCCCCGTATCGGACGAGGACGGATTCCGATCACGGTGCAGCTGCTGTCTCCGGCTCGCCGGCCGGTACAGATCACTTCCGACCTGGCGAATTTCTGGAAAGAAACGTATTTCGAAGTTAAAAAAGATTTGAAAGGCCGTTATCCCAAGCATTATTGGCCGGACGATCCCAACGGGGCGGAAGCGACGCGGCACGTGCGTCCCAAACGGTAAGTTCGAATGTCCGCGCGAATGAAGCTTTTCTTTTCCGATATATCCCGGAGACTGAACGGTCATCGAAGTTTCGGAGCGCCGGGGCAGGGTAAATAAAAAGCAAGCACAAATCCCTATTCAGCTTCGAAGGAGGATTTTAACGATGTCCAAGAAAATCGTGGGTGTGTTCGAAAACGAACGGGAAGCTTCGCAGGCGATTCAGAACTTGCAGCGGCAGGGCTTCACTTCCGACGAAATCTCTGTAGTGGCCAAAGATCGCGACGACCTGAGAGCGATAGATGAAGAAACCGGTACGAAAGCGCCGGAAGGATTGGCTGCGGGAGCGGCGACGGGCGGCGTGCTCGGCGGCGTTACCGGGCTGCTGGCCGGAGTAGGCGCGCTGGCGATTCCGGGGATCGGTCCGATTCTGGCGGCAGGACCGCTGGCGGCCGCAATGGCGGGTCTTGCGGTCGGTGCAGGAGCGGGCGGTCTTGTCGGCGGCCTGGTCGGCCTGGGAATTCCGGAGAACGAAGCGGAAGAATACCAAGAACATCTGAACCGGGGCAATATTCTGGTGCTGGTCGACGAAGACAACCGCAGCCGCACCGTATACGATTCGTTCCGGGAGAACCGTTCCGTCAATGCGGACCGCTATCATTTGACGGAAGAAGGTTACGGCAACGAAATGCATACCGGGGGTTCCGTCAATCCGCAGATGGATACGATGAATCAGACCGCGGGCATGGACGACCGGGACCTGATCCGAGAAGACGAGCGGATGCATTCTTTGGACGATTCGCCGAATACGCTGCCTCCCCGAGCCGATCGCAGATTGTAATTCCGCTCGTTCGAAAAACGCTTCGCGCAGCGGCAGATAAAGATACATGGCTAGTTTGGCGGCAAACAGGCGAATAAGCAGGCAGAGGGGAAGCGCCGACAGCGCTTCCCCTTTTTTATTCGGCAATTCACAGGATAAATTTTTAAAATTATTTCATTACATGAAAAATTCATAATAAAAACCGTCAAAAACCTTGTCAAAAGGTGTGCAAGCCCGCAAAGTCGATTATAATGAAAGGGAACAAGCGTTCACCCGAAAAGGAGGAAGATCCGATGGCCTTCATGATCGCCCAACGGGCATTCATCAAACTGTACCTGATCACCATGGTCGAACAGCAGCGCGGATACGGCTACCAAATGCTCGAGGAGATGAAGGAAAGCTTCAAGTCCTTCGGGTATGTCCCTCCCCAGAGCGAAATTTATCGCGCGCTGCACGAACTGGTGCACGAAGGTGTGTTCTATCGTACGAAGCAGCTCAAAGGCAGCGACCCGCGTGTCGATTTTCAGGAAATCGTACTGTACCATTTTACTGACGACGGACCCGAGAAAGCGAAGCTGTACAAAAAGCAGGTCAAAACGGATCTGGATCGCTGTTTGGGAATGTTGAACAAGGCTGCGGAAGACAATTACGGAACTTGATTCTGTCTGAAGCGGGCAGTCCGGGCCGACAAACGAAAAAGGATAGGGGGTAAAACACCCCCTTTTTTCCCGCGTTGAAAGACGTTGGCAGCGTATTCCAAAAACGTTATCATAAAGACACGGAACGGAAGCCGCACCGGTTGACCGGCCGTTGACAGGAGAAGACAAAGGAGGAGAAACGATGACTCGAACACTGCGATGGGGAATTGTCGGTACGGCTTCGATCGCCGAGAGCGCCTTTATTCCGGCTATGCAAAACTCGGAACGGGGCAAGGTGACGGCGATCGCCGGCCGCGACGCGAACAAGGCTCATAAGATGGCCGAACGGGCAGGCGTTGAAAAGTCTTACGGAAGCTATGAAGAGCTGCTGCAGGACTCCGAGATCGATGCCGTCTATATTCCGCTCCCCAATCATTTACATAAGGAATGGACGATCAAAGCGGCGCGGGCGGGCAAACATGTCCTTTGCGAAAAGCCGGCGGCGTTAAATGCGGGAGAAGCCGAAGAAATGCTGAAAGTCTGCGAAGAAGAAGGCGTTCGGTTTGCGGAAGCTTTTATGTACCGCTATGGAGACAAACACGCGCGCGTGCGGGAAATCCTCGAATCGGGGGAAATCGGAAACCTTCGTTCGATGCACGGCGTTTTCAATTACTGTACGCCGGACGATACCGGCAACGTTCGCTTCAACCGTTCCATGGGCGGAGGGTCGATCTACGATATCGGCGTGTATCCGATATCGGCCGCACGGATGATCGCGGGATGCGAACCGTTGTGGGCGTCGGCCCATGCTTTTTTCTCCTCCCGGCACGACGACGTGGATATGGCCGCTTCGGGACTGCTGGCTTTCCCGGACGGACTGGCTTTGACTTTCGAATGCGGCATGTGGTCGTATAACCGTTCGTATTTTGAAATTACGGGAACCCGCGGCCGGATCGAACTGCCGTTCATGTTCGGATGGCGCGAAAATCCGCAGATTGTCGTCTGTACGGATCGGGAGCGGCGTGAAGAACGTCTGCCGGAGGTCAATCATTATACGCTGCAGGCCGATGCTTTCGCCCGTGCGGTGTTCGGCGAATCGAAGCTGCCTTTCGCTCCTGGTGATGCCCTGCGCAATATGCGTGCGGTCGATGCCTGTCTCCAATCCGCCCGTGAAGGCCGCCGGGTCGAAATCGCAGCGAACTAAGTTCGAACGCCGCCAACATTGAAAGCGTATCCTGCGGCGAGTTATAATGAATCGTGAGTGATTCCAATTTTATTTAAAGGAGACTGTACATGTCGATGAATCCAAATGCCGGAACCCCTACGGTGTACGAAGCAAAAAACGGCGACTACAACGGGGAAGCGGCCGTATGGCTCAAATACGGCGACTACGAAGCGGCCGTACTGCCAGGAATCGGCGGCAATCTGATCGCGTTTCGCAATACGGCGCGCGGATTCCGTTTCCTGCGCGAACCCGAAGACATGCAGGCTTTCGTATCCGATCCGGGCACGCATGGCATTCCGCCGCTGTTTCCTCCTAACCGCTACGATGGCGGGAAGCTGAAATGGAACGGCGAAGAATACCTTTTCCCGGTTAACGAAGAAGCGACGGGCAACTTCCTGCACGGCTATCTGCATACGCTTCCTTGGGAAGTGGAAGCTTTCGGCGCTTCCGAAGCGGGGAGTTTCGTTTCGGTTGCCCATCGGGTAGGCGAAGGGCACCGCATGTACGAGTATTTCCCTTATTCCTTCACGCTTCGAATCCGTTATACGCTGAGCGCGCTTGGCCTGGAGCAGGACGTGACGCTCTTTAACGAATCGGAACGCAGGCTGCCGGCTCTGCTGGCGTTCCATACCGCCCTGAATGCGCCTTTTGCGGAAGAAAGCACATCCGAAGACTGCCGCATCAAAGTAACGATCGGCCAGCGCCGCGAACTGGACGGACGGATGCTGCCGACCGGCGGATTCCAGCCGCTTGCGGAGTGGGAAGAGGAGATGCGCGAAAGCGGAGTGAATCCGTATGTCGATGCGATGGACAACCATTATACGGCCGTTCCTCAAGGCGGCCGCAACCGGGCGGAAATTACCGACACCAGACTCGGAGTCAAAGTGGTGTATGACGTAGGCACTTCGTACCGCCACTGGATGATCTGGAACAGCGGAGCCGGCGGAGCGTTCATCTGCCCCGAACCGCAGGTTAACCTGGTTAACGCTCCGAATCTGTCGCTTCCCGCCGAGGATATGGGACTGTTTGCGATCGAGCCGGGCGAAGTCTGGCAGGCAACCAGCCGAATTTATGCGGTGGATCTGGCCAGCGGCGTCTAACACAGGCTGTCCCAAATCCGGATCTTTGTCTACGAATTCCCGGCCGAAGGCGGCCGGGAATTCGTATGTTTGAATCAAGTGTTCACCCGCGGCAGAAGCTGCCGCAAGGGAATCGAAGGAGGAATTGCAATGAATCTATCGGAAGCGATCCGTACCCGGCGCAGCGTCGGGGCGGTCAAGAACGAGGAAGTGCCGCGCGAGCAGATTGAACGTATCTTGGAAGCGGGAACCTGGGCTCCCAATCACCGGAAGACCGAACCGTGGAGGTTTTTCGTTCTGCAGGGAGACGGCCGCAGCAAACTGGCAGCCGCGATGGCCGATACCGAAGCGGCCGAGAAAGGCCTGAATCCTTCACCGGAAGAACGCGAGGAACTGCTCGCTTCCGCCAACAAAAAAGTGCTGCGCGCCCCCGTTATTATTGCGGTAGGCTGCGATCCGGTGGAGAGCCCGAAGATTATTCCGCTGGAAGAGACGCTTGCCGTCGGTTCCGCGATTCAGAATATGCTGCTTGAAGCGCATTCGCTGGGTCTCGGCACGGTCTGGAGAAGCGGAAGTCTCTGTTATCATCCGCTGATGGCCGAACGTTTCGGTCTCGGTGCAAACGGGCAGATGCTGGGCTTCATCTATGTGGGCTACCCGGACCGCGAACCGGGCCAGGGAACGCGCGAGCCGTTCGAATCGAAGACGGTTTGGATCGACACGTTCGACAACTGAATCCAGAGTCTTCGTCGAAGATTTTAACGGTTTCTCCAGCTCCGCTTCTTCTCGAAAAAGCGGAGCTTTTTGCGTCGATTTGCGGCCCGGTTACCGATTATGCGGAGCGCCTGGAAATCCGCCGCGGTTTGGCATTTGGATGTTCCGGCGCTATAATGGACATCGAAGCGCAGAGCTTTTTGGCGCGAAAGGAGCTGACGAAGATGGAGGATATATGGAAAGAATCATTCTCCGTTTCGGTCACGGACTCGGATTTTGCCGGCCGGATGCGGCTGTCCGCTCTGCTTGGCGTCATGCAGAATACGGCAGACCGTCATCTGGAACATGCCGGCATTTCCGTAGGCCGGATGCTGGAAGAAGGGATGGCCTGGGTGCTGATGACCACCCGCCTGGAGCTGTTTGCCGTACCCCGACTCGGCGACTCGCTGCTGCTGGAAACCTGGAACAGCGGAGCCGAAGGAGCGGTGTGGATCCGGGATTACCGCCTGGTTGACGCAGCGGGATTCGAGATCGGCCTGGCTTCGACTGCCTGGACGCTCGTGGATATAGCCAAACGACGGATTCTGCGTCCGTCCGCTTTTCCGTTCCCGTTATCGGTCAGCACCCGGGCTTCGCTTGCGGGCGCACCGAAGAAAGCGGCTCTGCCCGGAGACGAAGAAGCCGCCTGGAGCGAAGCCGGGATCTATCAGGTCCCTTACAGCGCGGTAGACTGCTACGGGCACTTGAACAATGCGCGTTATGCCGATCTGTGCGCCGATCTGCTGACGGCGGACGAGCATCGCGAATCCGATGTCCGCTCGCTGACGATTACGTACAGCCGCGAAGCGGCGATCGGCGACCGGATCGTTCTGCGGCGAACGGCCGGAGGCCGGGAAGTGTTCTTCGCCGGAAAGACGCAGACGGGCCGCAGAACGTTCGAAGCCGTACTCGGACTGGAGGCCCGGATTCCAACACGCACGTAACGCATTCCAAGCACGCAAAAGGAGCGGAACCGTATGAAAAAAAATAAGCTCGGCCGTTCGGAACTGCTTGTCGGCGAAATCGGCTTCGGCTGTATGTCGATCGGCACGGAGGAAGACAAAGCGTTGAAACTGCTGCACGAAGCGCTCGATCGGGGAATCAATCTGCTGGATACGGCGGATCTGTACGATGCCGGCCGCAACGAAGAATTGGTCGGCAAAGCGATCAAAGGCCGGCGAAGCGACGTAATACTGGCTACGAAAGTCGGCAATCGGCGTCTGCCCGGGCAGGAAGGGCTCGCCTGGGACGCTTCGAAAGCTTACATTTTGTCCGCAGTCAAAGACAGCCTCAAGCGGCTGGGTACGGACTATATCGATCTGTACCAGCTGCACGGCGGCACGCTCGACGATCCGATCGACGAGACGATCGAAGCTTTTGAACAGCTGCAAAAAGAAGGCGTAATCCGGTACTACGGCATTTCTTCGATCCGTCCGAATGTGATTCGCGAATACGTTTCGCGTTCGCGGATCGTCAGTGTCATGAGTCAGTACAGTATTTTCGACCGGCGTCCGGAAGAAGAAGTGCTGCCTCTGCTCGAAGCAACCGGGATCGGGCTGCTGGCCCGAGGTCCCGTTGCGAGCGGGATGCTGACCGAAGAAGGCGAAAGCAAGCTGTCCAAAGGTTATCTGGGCTACAGCGAAGAAGAACTGCGGCGTTTCCGCAGCGAAATCGTATCGGCGGTCGACCGGCCTCTGGCCGAAACGGCGCTTCGCTATCCGCTGTCTTCCACAGGCGCGGACTGCGTTCTGGCCGGAGCGAGTACCCCGCAGCAGCTGCGGGCCAATATCGCGGCGGTTGCGAGTGCTCCTCTGAGCGATACGGAGCGGGCCGCGATCCGATCTGCGGTACCGGCAAACGTCTATGCGCAGCATCGCTGAAGGTAAGAAGACATTAAGGGATTGTGCGAAGGAAAGTTCGCGCAATCCTTTTTTTGTCCGGGGGATCTTTCCTTTTTCGTTTTGAGACGCTCCGCTTACGGGTAAAGAGGGTAAGAAAGCGATAACAGGAGGTGTCAGACTATCATGGACAAAGAGCAGCATGAAGCCAAGAAGCGCGAGGAAACCGAAGCGCTGCAGCAAAATCAGCAGGATGACAACCGGCAGGGTTCGCACGATCACCCCGAGCAGTATGCGACAGGCAACGAAAGCCTATTCGATATGCACGAAAGCGAAATGAACGTCGACCCGCTTCCGATGGAAGATATCGCCATGGAGCAGCAGGAAGAGAAAAACAAGGACGCGACCAAGACGCGTTCTTCAAGCGACGACAAATATAAAAGCGGTTTTTGACCGTATGAATCGCCGGGATTGCTGCGACGCAACCGATGGCCTCGGAACATGCGCAGCGGTTCGATCGGCAAAAAGCCCTTTCCGGTTGACGGAAAGGGCTTTTTGCCGGGAAGAGTCGTTCCTGCAAAGATTCGACTTCGTCCCGACCTGCCGGAAGACTTAAGATTCGTGCTTAGGCTCGGCGCTGTCGTCCGCAGGATCCGGCCGGCGCAAAATATCCAGTTTGCGGTAGCGGCGCGGGCCGCGGCGAAGAACGGTGAATTCCAGATTTTCGTGAATCCATTTCCGGCCGACCGGCAGATCCGGACGGTGACCGTACAGCCATCCTCCGATCGTATTCAGTTCCCCGTCGTCCAGATCGGTCATGAGCAGTTCATTGATCCGGTGGATAAAGACTTTGCCGTCTACGATCAGCCGATCTTCCGAGACCTGAACGATTTCGGTTTCTTCGGCCTCGTCGAATTCGTCGCGGATATCTCCGACAATTTCTTCGAGAATATCTTCGATCGTCACCATACCCGATGTACCGCCGTATTCGTCGACAAGAATCGCGATATGCGTATTTTCGTTTTGCATTTTTTTGAGCAGATCTTTGACCGCCATACTTTCGGACACGGACATCACCGGATGCACGAGGGACGCGACATCGGTATCCGGGTTTTCTTCCAGCGCCAGGAAGTACTGTTTGGTGTTGACCATGCCGACAATATGGTCTTTGCTCATATCGGCGACAGGGAAGCGCGTATACTGCTCCTGCAGAATGATCCGGCGATTTTCTTCGCGCGATTTTTCAAGATAGAGGCAGGCCATGTCGGTACGCGGCACCATGATCTCGTTGGCGAGCATTTCGTCGAAAGCGAAAATGCGGCTGACGTAGCCGTATTCGCTTTGATTGATTTTGCCGCCTTCGTAGCTTTCGTTCAGAATCAGGCGCAGTTCTTCTTCCGAGAACGCTTCCCCGTGTTCACTGGCCGGTTTCATGCCGATCAAGCGTCCGATCTGGTTCGCCGAGCCGTTGAGCAGCCAGATGAACGGATACATGACTTTGTAAAAAACAAGCAGCGATCCCGATACGGCCAGCGTAACGGCTTCGGATTTCTGGATCGCGACCGTTTTGGGGAACAGTTCGCCGACCACGACATGCAGGTAGGTGATAATCACAAAAGCCAGCACGTAGGACAGCAGCGAAGCTACAGCTTCCGGCACGGCCGGAACGGCTTCGAAGACCGGATGCAGCAGCAGTTCCATGGTCGGCTCGCCGAGCGAACCCAACCCGAGAGCGGTGATGGTGATTCCCAACTGGCAGGCGGAAAGCGAACCGTCCAGGTTGGTAATCACCTTTTTGGCGTTGATGGCCCGTTTGTTGCCTTCGAGGATCAGTTGGTCGATTCGGCTGCTTCTGACCCGGATGATGGCAAACTCGGTAATGACGAAATAAGCGGTGGCCGCGATCAGCAGCGCAACCAGCAGCAGATTAGTGGCAATGGTAACTCCCATATGGATCTGTTTCTCTCCCTTCGTGTATAAAGCGATTGTTCAAAAAATAAGGCAAAGCAAGCGCTTTATACACGTAATTGGAGAGGAATTTGAGCGGCCTGAGCAGCAATTTCTTCAGTCGAAGCAGGACCGCCCATCCGATCAGAAGCTCTACCGCATGCAGCGGGAAGAACGGATCGTGCGGCGGCGCGGGGTCGGCTTCAACAGGCAGAATGCCCGGCGTCCAGAGCATCGAAGGCAGCCCGGAAGGCAGCGGTCCGACTCCGGTATCCGCACTGTTGAGATTGTCGAGCGCCTCGTCGAGGTCAATCGGGTTCTCGTCTTTCAGTACGGAAGGCGACAGGCACAGCACCAGGGTCAGCAGGACGACAAAAAGGAAACGGGCCCCGTTTTTCGCCGAATCCAACAAGCGGCGGGGCCGTCGTAGTCGGTTCGGTAAGGGGATCGTCTCCTTTCTGGGAAAAGTTCCGAACATACGGCATAACCAGATAAATTGTAGGGATATGCGCCGCACATGTCAAATGAGCGTTTAAAAAAAGGGTTTTGGTTTATATATTTTGGAAACCCACTGTACAAAAGCAAGCGGACTTGCAAAAAGGGAACGAATATCGATTTGGAAACGTCTTATTCGTATCCGGCAGTCCGCTTGAACAAAGAGAGGAGCCTGTTCATGCTGCATGATTGCATCATCATCGGTGGAGGAATCGCGGGAACCCAAGCGGCTATTCAATTAGGACGCTACAGTACCCATCGGGTTCTCGTTATCGATTCCGGGTACGGCCGCTCGTCGGTCTGCCATACGTATCACAATATACTCGGTTGGCCCGAAGGCGTAACCGGCGAAGATCTGCGCCGTACCGGAAGAAAGCAGGCCGAAGCGCTGGGCGTGGAATTTGTTCAGGACGCGGTAATGGAAGCGGCGCGGGACGGCGAACGTTTTGTATTGACAACGGGAACCGGCAAACGCTTTTTCTCCCATACCGTACTGCTGGCAACGGGAATGATGGACCGTTATCCGGAAATTCCGGGACTGCGCGATACGCTCGGTTATAGCGTTTATATTTGCCCCGACTGCGACGGCTATGAGATTGTGGATCAAAAAACCGTGCTGATCGGATCGGGCGAACACGGATCGGGCATGGCGGTGCTGCTGTCCGAGCGTACGCCCCACCTGACTTATATCAATCATGAACGGGCGCCGATCGAAGAGCGCCTGCTCGAACATATGCGGAAGGTCGGAATCGATTACGAAGAGCAAAAAGTCGCCGAGGTGCGTTCGGACGATCACCGCGATATCCGTTCCGTCGTTCTGGAAGACGGGCGCGAACTGGAAGCGGACAAAGGATTTATCGCATTCGGAGGCAGCCACGTCCGAACGGAACTTGCCGTCCAGCTTGGCGTGACCCTCGAAGGGAACCGGCATATCAAGACCGATTCGCGCACCAAGATGACCGACGTTGAAGGAGTCTGGGCAGCCGGCGATATTGGCCTGCATTCTGAACTGTCGACGATTGCGATGGGTGAAGGGACGCAGGCAGCTATCTGGATACACAAAAAATTGCGCAAAATTCATAAAAGTCTTTAAAGGCGGTTCATATTCGATAGACGGGTTAATAATAATGCAGCAGGTGCTATACGCTTTGAAAAATATTCATGGTTTGCTTCAAAATCCGAAAACGACAACCGAGAGGAGCCAAAACAATGGGTAATATCGAAGAACAAAAGCACGCGGTAACGAAAGACGGAGAGGTTCACACAGATAAGGTCGAACAAACGATCGACCGTATCCCGGATGACAAAAAAGACAAGATTTTACAAGATTTTGATTCCTTCAAAAAATACCTGCACAACCGGATCAAAATCGGTGAGAGCATCGGACTCGGCGAAGAGCAGTTGGCGAAAGTCGCCGAAAAGGTAGCCGGTTACTTGGCCGCCCACGAAGAACCCCGCAACAGCGAAGAAAAGCTGCTGCAGGAGCTGTGGAAAGTCGGAGATGAGGATCAGCGTCACAAGCTGGCCCATCTGCTCGTCCGTCTGGCTCAGTCTTCCTGAGGCAGGTCAAACGGACTTTACGACCGTTTGAGTTTTCCCGAAAGCCCGCAGCCGAACGGCCGCAATCAAAAATCGGATTTCTAACGCACACAGCCTATACGCCACACTAGAGCAGCCGACCGATTTTGGGAAAACCTTCCGGAAGTATTGGAAGGTTTTCCTTTTTGCGTTTAACATAGATGAAAAGAGTGGATAACGAAAAAGTATTGCCGATATAAAAGGTAAAGCAAAAATAACCGAAGAGCGAGGTGAACAGAGTGCCGATTATCGGAATCGATCTGGGAACGACAAACAGTTTGGCCTCTTATCGAACGGAAGAAGGAAGTACGCTCATTCCGAATGCGCTCGGAAACGTGCTGACGCCTTCGGTTGTGGGCGTAGACGATAACGGGCAGATTCTGACGGGCGAAATCGCAAGGGAACGTTTGGTCACGCATCCCGACAAAACCGCTGCGTTGTTCAAACGATACATAGGTACAGACCGGCGCTACAAGCTGGGCGAGCACGAATTTTCTCCGGAAGATTTGTCTGCTTTTATTCTTCGTTCGCTCAAACAGGATGCGGAAGCTCTTCTGGGCGAACCCGTGGAAGAAGCGGTTATCAGCGTCCCTGCCTACTTTAACGATATCCAAAGAAGAGCGACCAAACGGGCCGGCGAACTGGCGGGCCTGCGGGTCGAGCGGCTGATCAACGAACCGACCGCGGCGGCAGTGGCCTACGGTCTGCATCTGGAGCAGGAAGAAAGCCAGTTTCTCGTGTTCGACCTGGGAGGGGGAACCTTCGACGTTTCCATTCTCGATATGTTCGAAGGCGTAATGGAAGTCAAATCGGTGGCCGGGGATGCTTTTCTGGGCGGCGAAGATTTTACGGACATGCTGATCGCCCGCTTCCTCGAACAGTTTGAACTGGATGAAGACCGGCTGGACAATCGGACGATGGCCGGACTTCGCAAACAGGCCGAGCAGGGCAAACGTCTGCTGACGATGCAGCAGGATGCCAAGCTGTCCTGCACCGTGGACGGCGAGACGTACGAGTGGACGATCGACCGAGGTTTGTTCGACCATCTGGCCAAGCCGCTGTTGAACCGCCTGCGCCATCCGGTGGAACGGGCTTTGAAAGACGCTTCGCTCAGCCCGCGCGAGCTGAACGAGATCATCTTGGTCGGAGGAGCGACCCGGATGCCGCTGATTTATTCGTTCGCCGCCCGCTTGTTCGGACGTTTTCCGGCGGCGCGCATTCATCCGGACGAGACGGTAGCGATCGGCGCGGGGATTGTGGCTGCCATGAAAGAGCGCCGGGAAGAATTGAAAGAAGTCGTCCTGACCGATATCTGTCCGTACACCCTGGGTACGATGGTTACGGTCAAAAACGGCGACGGCGGCTATGACGGGGGACACTTTTACCCGATTATCGAACGGCATACCGTCATTCCGGCCAGCCGGGTCGAACGCTTCTATACCGTAACCGACGACCAAAAAACGATTCGGATCGAAATTTACCAGGGCGAGAACCGTCTGACGCGCAACAATATCAAGCTGGGACAGCTGGAGATTCCCGTACCGGGCGGCCGTGCAGGCGCACAGGCGGTCGATATTCGTTTTACCTACGACATTAACGGGATTCTCGAAGTGGAAGTGACCACACTCTCGACGAGCGAGACGCATCGTCTTCTGATTCGCGAAGATGCCAGCGGGATGTCGATGGAAGAAGTCGAAAAGCGATTCCTGGAATTGGAAGCGATTAAAATCCATCCCCGCGACAAGTCGGAGAACCGTCTGCTGCTTGCACGCGGCGACCGGATCTACGAAGAGTCGCTGGGCAGTAATCGGACCCGCATCGCGGGAGCGCTGCGTCGTTTCGAGACGGTTCTGAGCCGTCAGGATGAACGCGAGATCCGCAAAGAAGCGGGAATGTTGAAAGAACTGCTGGAGCTGGCGGAAAAGCAGCCGGAGGAATGATATGAATATTTGGTCCATGTTGGGCATTGAACCGACGTCCGAGATCAAAACGATTAAGCGGGCCTATGCGCGCCGATTGAAAGAATGCCATCCGGAAGAAAATCCGGAAGGATTCCAGCGGATCCGCCAGTCCTACGAGATGGCGCTTGAAGAAGCGAAGCGTCTCGCGGAGCCGGGCGGCAGCGCTTCGCTCAGCGAAGCCGAGCTGCGGGGATTGAGAAATCCGGAGCCGGCGGCGGCCGAGACCGGACCGGAATCGCCCGTGATGCTGTTTATGCGCCGCTGCGAAGACATTTATGCGGAGATCGAGAAACGGATCGATCCCGATGTCTGGCAGGAACTGCTCGACGACGAGCTGTTCTGGCCGATCGAAGTCCGGGAACGCATCGGACGCGATTTGTTCGGATTCTTGTTGAAGCATGCTTTCCTGCCCCAGAGCGTGCTGCATCTGCTGGATCGTCATTTCGAATGGACGGCCAGAGAAAGGCGGCTCGGAGACGATTACGAGCACGCGGAAGTCAGTTTGTTTATGGAGCGCTTCAACAGTTTTTGGGAGCTTCGTTATGACCGGCTGGTCGCCGAAGAACCTTACGATTACGACGCTTTCCTGCGCTTTCGGGAACAGGCCCATTATGCGCTGGTGCTGAACGATCTGGATCTTGCGGAAAAAGCGCTCAAAGGCGCCGCGCTGCTGAATAATCGGGAGCCCGACTGCCTTCGGTTGATCGCTCTTTTTTACATGCGCAAAGAAGAGATGCGTTCGGCGCTGCAGGTGCTGGACCAGTGGATAAAAGAAGAGCCCGAAGAGCCGGAAGCCCGCTTGATGCGGGGGGAAGCGCTGCGGCGGGACGGAAATCCGAATCTTGCGCTGACCGAATACGAACAGCTGTTGAAACTGCTCCCCGGCAGCATTCATGCACTGAGCGGAATTGCCGCCTGCAAGGAAGAGCTCGATCTTCCGTGGGAAGCGAAGAAAGTGTACGAAGAGCTGTGTGCGCGTTATCCGGAAGACCTTGAAGCGCAGATCCGGCTGCTGATGCTCAACGACAAGCTCGCAGGCAATCTGACGCCAAATGCCCGGCCCGATCGCAGTGAGATTTACACGCTGGCCGAACTGTATCTGGATACCGGACGGGAAAAAGAATGTGCCGAGATGCTGCTGGAAGCCGAGAACGGCCAGACGCTGAGCGCCGAATTGAATTTTCTGCTCGGCAAGGCATTGGGCAAACTGGAACGTTATGCGGAGAGCGAGGAACGGCTGAACCGGGCGATCCGGCAGACGGAATCCCAACCGCCCAAACAGGCGGATATTCTGAAGCTGCGGGGACTGATTCGGATCGCGCTGGAACGTTTTGAAGAAGCGCGCCTCGATCTCAGGCAGGTTCTGCTGCTGAAACCGTCCGATCCCGAAGCCCTGTACCGGTTCGGCGAATCCCTTCGCATGGAAGGAAACTACGAGGAAGCGCTCCAACTGCTGAATCATGCTTTGGAGCTGTCTTCGCAGTGGTATTACCATTCGGCACGAGGCGACTGTTTTTATTCGCTGCGCCGTTATCCGGAAGCGCTGCTCGATTATCTGCGGGTTATCCAGTATGACCGAACGCTGACGGAACCCTGGTTCCGGGCCGGTTACTGTTTCCTGCGGATCGGCGATTATGCGCATGCGCTGGAGTATTTGAACGAAGCCAAAGAGCGGGGATTTCCGGAAGCCGTTCTGCTGCTGATGGCCGAAGCGCATTTTCGCGCCGGAGAGTTCGAGCAGGCGGTGTCCATGGCCGGCCGTTATAACCGGGAGCGGCCCAATGAATATTACGGCCGTATCGTGGAAGGGGATATGTACCGTTCGTCGGGCCGGGGAGCAGAAGCGCTCGCCTGTTACCGGGAAGCCGAGCGGATTGCGCCGCTGGAGTATCTGCCTGCCCGACTTGCGGCGGAGATGCTGCTCCGCGAAAACCGCGCCGCCGAAGCGCAGCAAAGCCTTGCAGCGCTGATGCAGCGGCATCCTGCACGGGGTTGGGCGTATTTGCAGCAGATTCGGCTGCTTATTTCCGAGCAGCGCTGGGAAGAAGCCGAATCGTCTATCGTTCGCTATACGGATCATATCGACCCCAAAGAACAGGATCCTCTGATTCTGCTGTACGGCGGGTATATTCTGTTCCGTCTGGCCCAGTACGAACAGGCCGCCGAATTCTTCGAAGCGGCCTGCCAGGTCGGGCTGCAGCATGACGCGGCAGAGTATCTGATTCGCTGCTGGGTGGCCGTGGGGCGTTATGAACAAGCGGAGGAACTTGCCGTCGAAGCCGCCTCATCCGACGGGAACCGCCCGATGCTGACGGAAATCGCCCGGGTCCTGCAGCAGTATTCTTCCCGCAGATGGAAGCTGCTGCGCCGCACGCGCGGGCCCGAACTGCCTGATGTCGAGGCACAGCCCGCCCTGCCCGAACCGGCCGGCGAGCCGCTGCCGGATATTCATGGCTTTTGAAGAAAGGAGCTGCCGCGATGGAGACGCTGCGCCTAAGAGGAACGGACGAACAGAATCTGCGCGCTTTTGCGATCGGCGCCGTTTTGTTTCAAATGAACGGGCTGCTCGAAGAAACGGGATTCGCTTGGCCCACTGCACGCAGGGAAGAACTTCGCAAGCTTTTGTCCCATACGTGGTCGGTCAAAGACGAAGAATCGCTGCACCGGCATCTGAACTGGCTGCTGGAAGAAGGCGGACAGGCTTCGTACCGCAAGACCGAGATGTTTCTCGGAGCTTTGTCGTTCAAAGACCGGGAGTGCTACTTCGACCGCCTGAGCAGCAATGCCGCTTTGTATAACCACGCTCGTCTCGTTCAGATGTACGCAGGCAAGCTTCCGCGGGCCGGAATCGCGGCTTGGGACCTGGGGCAGTACGTATTCATCTGCCGCACCGCCCATTCCGCGGGCTGGCTCGAAGGCGAACGTGCGCTCGAATTGGCAAAATCGGCTTCGCAGCGGGCCCAGAGCCTGTATCGCGGCTGGCCCGAATTTGCAGCTGCCTATTTGGCGGGGCGGCAGATTTGGACCAACCAGCCTTCCGCCGAAGCGGCCAAACCTTATGTCGTCTGCGTATCCAAGCTTTTGACCGATCCGCGCAGTCTGTGGAAACGCTTGGAATGGGGCATGCCGCTGGAACCGGCTTCCGAGTAAGGGCGAACTTGACGTATAAACTTGAATATTATATAGTTTATTACGAAAAGTTATAAATATACTTTCATGACCCGATCAAGGAGGCCTTTACCGTGGCAAAAGACTTTTTCGAAGCTTTGAAATCCAGACGTTCCATTTATGCAATCGGCAAAGACGTAACCGTAAGCGAAGCGAAGATTCAGGAAATCGTGGAAGAAGCGGTCAAGTATACGCCAACTTCGTTTAACTCCCAGACTTCCCGCGCCGTAGTCCTGTTTGGCGAACAGCATGAGAAATTGTGGGACCTTACTTTGGGCGAATTGAAAAAAGTGGCTGTTTCCGAAGAAGCTTTTGCCGGAACAACCGACAAAATCGACTCGTTCAAAAGCGGGTACGGCACGGTTCTGTTTTTTGAAGACCAGGACATCGTAAAAAACCTGCAGAACCAGTTTGCGCTGTATGCCGATAACTTCCCGATCTGGGCCGACCAATCTTCGGGCATGCTGCAGCTTGTCGTATGGACCGCGCTGAGCGACGCGGGACTCGGAGCTACGCTTCAGCATTACAACCCGCTGATCGACGCCGGCGTCCAGGAAGCCTGGAACCTGCCTTCGAGCTGGCTGCTGAGAGCCCAGATGCCTTTCGGAATGCCTCTTGCCCCGGCCGGAGAAAAGACGTTCCAACCGATTGAAGAGCGCGTCAAAGTGTTCAAATAAAAAGGCGGCAGATCGATAGCCTTAATAACGAATCCAAACGGAAAGAAGCGGGAGTGCGAGTCCGCTTCTTTTTTGATGCGCGGACGCGGAAGATGCCTGCCTGCTGAATCCCCTTTCAAATAAGTCAATATTGTAAGAACATCTTTATCGGATCGACACTCTTTTATTGACACCAGGTCCTATAATGAAAACATAAAGGAAATTTAAGAAATTAGTTTGTGCAAGCTAGCTTTAGGGTAATAGGACTTACCGAGAACTTGCACAACAAGGGACCTCTGAAAGGGGAGAACAACAATGAAAAAGACAACAATCGGCATGATCGGTACAGGTATTCTGGCCTTTATGATCGGATTTGGATACTTTCCGGCTTCTAGCGTAGTCACTCCGGCTTCTGCCGCTCCGGCAGAACAAACAACCGGCACCAGCGACGAAACCTCGACGGAACAAACATATACGATCTTTATCAACTCGGTTGAAAAAGACGCAAACGGCGTAACCCAGCTCGAGACCGACCGGATCGGATGGTATACGGGCGAAGCGGCTAACAAGCTCTTCCTGAAAGAAAATCCGGACGCGGCCGAAGAAATGGGCGGAGCACCGGACGGTTACTATATCGTGAACAACGATATTACCGAAGTGAAAATGCCGGTCGCTGCGGATGCCCAGGTTCTGATGCAGATCTACGATCACACCGGCAGCTACGAAGACATGGAGATCAACTGGAATGAATCGATTGGTCTGGACAAATTCGACGCCCAATACAACAATTCGCTTGGCCTGCTCGACCTGAGCGCGTTCCCTTACCATGTTACGGTCAAAGACGGGGTTATCGTGAAGATCGTCCAACAGTATATCCCTTAAACCGCATCTGCGGCTGCACCGAATTCCGGCGGGCTTAGGCCCTGCCGGAATTTTTTTGCGAACCGAGATAACGCTTACAATTCGGGTCATATAAAAATAGCATTTACACCTTATGCAAATTCTTATATAGTCGTTGTACACGGAATTAGAGGAGGTGGATACGGATGTCTATAAAAGCCAAAGCGGTGGGTTGTGCGCTGCTGATCGTCGTGTTCGAAGCGGCAGGGGTACGTTCTTTCCTGTATCCCGATTACGTCCAAGCGGTCATGTACAGCGGTGCGGGCCTTGTCCTTGCCTATTCCGCTGTCCGCGGCGGCTTGCGAAGCCAGGGCCGTACGGAAAGCTGAGTCTGTCTTCTGCCCAAAAAGGCGCAAAAAGCGCCGTTCATCCTCAAAAAGAGGACGGACGGCGCTTTTTGTATCGGAGATGCCCGCCCCTTCCCCGAACTGCCTGGGCCGCGGTAAAATACATGTTAAACCATGTGAATCTTTTGACGTAATTTTTCTTTACATGTGAGTACGGAAAGGATAGACTATGAGGCAGACTCGAAAGAGATCCCGGCGCGTGCGCGGGGAGAAAACACAAAACGTTTTTCGATGAATTGAGCCTATTTTCACAAACTCTGCGGACGGAGGAAGCGGAAAAGGAACGATTCCACGAAGCGGTTCGGCGTTTTTTCCTTGTGCCAGTCTCGGAGCCGGCGCGTTCATCTCGAACGAAGCCGCCTGCAGGCCGCGCCCAATAAGAGGAAATGGGGAGACAAAGAATGGGAAATGTTAACGTACTCAGCAAGCCGAAACGGAGAAGCCTGCTGGCAAGTGTAGGGATGAGCTGGTTGTTCGATGCCATGGATGTCGCGCTGATCTCGTTTGTAGCCGCGGCTCTTGCGGTCGAATGGTCGCTCGGACCCCAGCAGTTGGGCGTTCTGACTGCGATCAACTCGGTAGGGATGGCGGTAGGCGCCGCCTGTGCCGGTATCCTCGCGGACCGTTTCGGAAGAAAGTCGGTTCTGCTCTGGACCTTGCTGATCTTCTCGCTGGCGAGCGGATTATCCGCTGTCGCAACCGGCTTCGTGATGCTGTGTATTCTTCGCTTTATTTCCGGATTCGGCCTGGGCGGAGAACTGCCGGTCGCTTCCACGCTCGTATCCGAATCCGTACCTGCCAATGAACGCGGACGGACCGTCGTCCTGCTGGAAAGTTTCTGGGCAGGAGGGTGGATTCTCGCGGCAGTGATCGCCTACTTTATTATTCCGAATTTCGAATCCGGTTGGCGGATCGCTTTTGCCCTGGGGGCCCTGCCGGCTTTGTATGCGCTCTACCTGCGGAGAAAGATTGACGATTCTCCAAGATTCCTCGCCCAGAAAAACAAAGCCGAAAAAGTCGGTCTCAAACAGCGCTTCGCTCAACTGTGGGCGCCCGAGTACCGCAAAACGTCGCTTATGCTCTGGATTCTCTGGTTTACGGTCGTCTTTTCCTACTATGGCATGTTCCTGTGGCTGCCGCAGGTCATGGTGTACAAAGATTACAGTTTGACCAAAAGCTTCGAGTATGTCCTGATCATGACCCTTGCTCAGCTGCCGGGTTACTTCACGGCCGCCTACTTCATCGAGAAGTTCGGCCGCAAATTCGTACTCGTCGTCTATCTCGTGCTGACCGCTGCAAGCGCCATCTGGTTCGGCCTGGCCGATACGACGGCGACGCTGCTTGCGGCAGGCATCTGCCTCTCGTTCTTCAACCTCGGGGCCTGGGGCGGACTGTACGCGTACACGCCCGAGCATTACCCGACGCATATGCGGACGACGGGAGCCGGTCTGGCCGCTTCGTTTGGACGGGTAGGCGGGATCATTGCCCCGTTTCTGGTCGGTTGGCTGATTTCGCAGGGGGTCGAGATTTATGCGATCTTCGGGATGTTCTGCGGAATGATCCTGATCGGAGCCGCTTCGGTCGCTTTCCTGGGCAAAGAAACCAAAGGTACGGAGCTTGCGGAATAACAGAACTTCATCGGCTAGGCATGTATGCCGGGTCCGGTTCCTTTCGGGGAACCGGGCTTTTTTTCCATTAATAGGTTATTCTATAGAAGTGACGTTAAAGAACGGGTAATAAGAAGAAAAAAAGATATCCAAGACTAGCAATGGAGGGGAAAAGATGCGAAATCGTTCGTTGAAAAAAGGAGTCTGTCTGCTGCTCGCCTGTCTGCTGGTCGGACTGTTGGCGGCCTGTGCAGGAACCGGAACATCCGCTTCCGCCCGCGAACCGAATAAGCCGAAGCAGAGCGGCAAAACGGAAGGAACCAAAAAGATCGCTCCGGCACTTGCAGCCAACGGCTCCGCGGCCTCGACTTTTGTCGGCAAGCACGGCCGGCTTCAAGTGAAAAACGGCAAACTGACCGATGCTTCGGGCAAATCGGTGCAGCTGAAAGGGATGAGCTCGCACGGCATTCAATGGTTCGGCGATTACGTCAATAAAGACAGTATGAAATGGCTGCGTGACGACTGGGGATTGAATGTGTTTCGGGTTGCCATGTATACGGACTCGAACGGATATATTTCAAATCCGGCGCTGAAAAACAAAGTCAAGCAGGCGGTGGACGACGCGATCGAGCTGGGCGTGTACGTTATCGTCGATTGGCATATTTTGTCCGATGGCGATCCGAATACCTACAAAGCGCAGTCGAAAGTTTTCTTCAAGGAAATGGCGCAGACCTACGGGGATACGCCGAATATTATCTACGAGATCGCCAACGAACCCAACGGAAATGTAACTTGGGCCAAACAGATCAAACCGTATGCGGAAGAAATCATCAAAGTCATCCGTGCGGAAGATCCGGATAACCCGATTATCGTCGGTACGGGAACCTGGAGCCAGGACATTCAGGATGCCGCGGCTTCGCCTCTGACAGACGGCAATGTGCTGTACGCGGTACATTTCTATGCGGGAACGCATGGAGCGTGGCTGCGCGACCGGATCGATGCCGCCATGAAGCAGGGACTGGCGGTCTTCGTCAGCGAATGGGGAACAAGCGATGCTTCCGGAAACGGAGGCCCTTACCTGACCCAAGCCAAAGAATGGACCGATTTCATGGCCAACCGGGGAATCAGCTGGGCCAACTGGTCGCTCGCGGACAAGCAGGAAGCGTCGGCCGCACTTGCTCCGGGAGCAAGTTTCAAAGGCGGATGGACCTCGGCGCAGTTGAGCGCATCGGGCAAGTTCGTTCGCGAACAGATGCGCAAAGGCACAGCGCCGGATACGGGAGGCAGCACACCTGCGGGGCGGATCCCGGCGCAGGTCAAAGGGCTGAAAGCGTCGGCCGGCCGTTCCCAAGTCGCGTTGGCCTGGAGCGCCGTATCCGGTGCAGACAGCTACATGCTCAAGCGCGCCGAAGGCGGCGGCAGTTATACCGTCCTGCAAAAAGGCATCAAGGGAACGTCGTTCACCGATCAGTCGGTCGTCAACGGCAAAACCTACCGGTACAAAATGAGCGCGGTAAACGCCAAAGGCGCCGGAGCCGATTCGGCCGAAGTATCCGCCAAACCGACAGCGTCAGGGGGGACTCCTGCCGTACCGACGCCCGTTACGCCTTCGCCTTCGGGCGGAGCGAACGCCGGAAGCCTGGTGCTGATGCAGCGCAGCCTGGACGACAATCCGTCGGACAACGCGCTGCGGCCCGTATTCAATATCCGCAATACGGGTTCCTCGGTCGTTCCGCTCAAGAATGTAAAGATTCGTTATTACTATACGAACGAGAGCCAAGCGGGGCAGAATTATTTCTGCGATTGGGCACGGATGGGGGCTTCGAACGTCAAAGCCGTCTTCGGCCAAACGGAAAGCGCTCCGGAAGGAGCCGCAGATTACGTGGAATTGAGCTTCGTTTCAGGTTCGATTCCGGCAAACGGGGAGACCGGAGAAATCCAGTCGCGTATCCACAATAGCGCTTGGAGCGATTACGACGAAACGGACGACTACTCGTACGCATCGGGTCAGCTTGAATTTGCCAAGTCCAAGCATGCCGTACTGTTTGTGAACGGTACACGCGTGTTCGGATTGGAACCTTAAGCGCGGCAAGAAGAGGGAACGGAAAAGTCTGCTGCAGCTGACACGCTTTGGCATTTTGCAACGATTTGCTGCCCGGGGTAGAATAAGAGGGCGTATTCTTGAACCGGATCCGAGCGGTACCGGATAGGCGCGAACGCGAACGGGCTGTAGAGCCCTGCCGCGGCCGCGCTTTATTTCATGAAGAGGAGTGAAGACGATGAGCGGGAAAGTATCGATGCGTTCCGAAGTTCCGGAGGCTTCGACCTGGAATCTGGAGCATTTGTTCTTGACGGAAGACGATTGGAACAAGGAATTGGAACAGACGCTGCAGAATGCCCAAGAAGTGACTCGGTTTCAGGGACGTCTGGGAGAAGGCGCTTCCGTGCTGCTGCAGTGTCTGGATGCGCAGGAAGCCGTATTGGAAAGAGCGCGCAAGGTAGGGGCTTACGCGCATCTGCGGCAGACCGAGGACGGGACCAATCCCGACAATCAGGCCCGCTCGGCCAAGTCGGGCGATGCGCTGACAAAGCTTGCCGCCGAGTTCACGTTTATCGACTCCGAGATTCTGGGGCTCGAAGACGGAACGATCGAACGCTATCTGGCCGAAGAGCCCGGATTGGCGGAATTTGAGCGCAGTTTGAAGCTGCTGCTGAAGCAAAAACCGCATAGTCTGTCGCCTGAAACGGAAAAGGTGCTGGCTTCGCTGTCGGAAGTGCACGGCGCGCCGTATCGGACTTATCTGCGCGGCAAGCTGGCCGATATGACGTTTGCAAGCGTCGAGGTGGCCGGCAGCCGTTATCCGGTATCGTTCGCTTCGTACGAAACCGATTACGAAATGCACGCCAATACCGAACTGCGCCGCAGCTCATTCGCTTCGTTCAGCCGCGGGCTGCACGCTTACCGCAACACGTTCGCGGAAGCTTATGCCGCGGAAGTGAAACGTCAGGTGGTCATGTCCCGTCTGCGGAATTACGATTCGGTGACGCATATGCTGCTTGAGCCGCAGCAGGTGACGGAAGAGATGTACGAAGCGGTTCTCGATACGATCCAGACGGAGCTTGCGCCGCATATGCGCAAATACGCCGAATTGAAGAAGAAGGTACTCGGGCTGGATACCTTGTATTACTGCGATCTCAAAGCGCCGCTTGATCCGGAATACAGTCCGTCGATCACTTATGAAGAAGCCTGCCGAACGGTACAAGGCGCGCTTGGGGTACTGGGCGACGAATACGGGGAGATCGTCGAAGCGGCGTTCACGCAGCGCTGGGTCGATCACGCGACCAACGTCGGCAAATCGACCGGAGCGTTCTGCGCATCGATCTACGGTTCGCATTCCTATATTCTGATGTCCTGGGCCGATAATATGCGCGGGGCGTTTACGCTGGCGCATGAAGTGGGACATGCCGGACACCTTATGTTAGGCGCGCGCTACCAGCGGATGGTCAATTCCCGTCCGTCGCTCTATTTCATCGAAGCCCCGTCGACGATGAACGAACTGCTGCTCGCGGAGCATCTTCGCGCGCAGTCGGAAGACAAACGTCTGCGCCGCTGGGTCATCATGCAGCTGCTCAATACGTATTATCACAATTTCGTGACCCATCTGCTCGAAGGCGAACTCCAGCGCCGTGTCTATGCCCGTGCCATGGACGACCAGGCGATTACCGCCAAAGTGCTGAGCGATCTCAAAGGCGAAGTGCTGTCTTCTTTCTGGGGCGACACGCTCGAGCTGACCGAAGACGCGAAGCTGACCTGGATGAGACAGCCTCATTATTATATGGGCCTGTATCCGTATACGTATTCGGCGGGACTTACTCTGTCCACCGCGATGATGCAGCTCATCCGGGAAGAAGGCCAGCCGGCCGTGGACCGCTGGTTGGACGCGCTCAAAGCCGGAGGGTCGAAGACGCCGCTCGGGCTGGCCCAAATGGCCGGTGTGGATATGTCCGATCCGGCCACGATCCGCAGCGCGGTCGATTATGTGGGTTCGCTTGTCGACGAGTTGTGCGAGCTGTTTGAGGAAGAAATCTAGCCGGCAAGCCTGCGCGGCGAACAAGCCGGACAGCGGCTTGCGCATAACGGCGGCGTGCTAACAGCATCGTCCGAATAGAAGCGCCAAAAAGACCGTTCCGCGGGAATCTTCGATTCCTGGCGGGACGGTCTTTTGGATCGGCCGGATACAGTCGGGCAGCCAGCAAAAGCCGCAAGACGGGCGGTGATCCAATCAGAAGCGGTCGAACGTCACGAATTCCGATACCGGTTTGCGGTAACCGCGGGGACGGCGCTTCGAGGAATCTTCTTTGCCAATCGCAATCAGCATGACGGGCGTCAGGTGATCGGGAGCTCCAACGGCTTCGCGCAGGGCCTGCGGATCAAAGCCGATCATCGGGCAGGTGTCCCAGCCTTTGTCTTTGGCGATCAGCATGAGCAGCATGGCGGACAAGCTGGCATTGCGGATCGCTTCGTCGCGCTGGAATTGTTCGCCGCGCCGTTCGTAGAATTCCGTCACGTCGCGGACCGTCGTCTCGAATTCGGAGCGATCGATGATGCCAAGCGACAGGAAGCCTTCGTTCATGTCGGCGATATGGGTATGAGCCTGCGTATCGCCGAATACGGCGATGACGGCCGAAGCGAGTTTGATTTTATATTGGCCGCCGGAAGCCTGATATACTTTTTCCTTGATGTCTTCGTCGGTGACAGCGGCATAATGGGCATGCTGAAGATTGAAGGCCGAAGGCGCAAGCTTGACTCCTTCGAAGATCCCGACCAACTCCTGTCGGGAGATCGGCGTGTCGGGCATAAATTTGATCGCGGAGTGGCGGTTTTGGATAAGTGTGTTCAGATCCTGCATGAGGGGCACCTGCATTTCTATAGATTGGTTTGGAATGGAAGGAGCGAAAATGCGGTTTGTTCGGTTGCTATGTATCTATAGGATAATAGCTATTTAAAAGTAAGTCAATAATTAAAATAAAGAATAAATATCGGTTTAAACGAATCAAAAAGGCTTCCCGCTGAGGGAAGCCTTTTTGATTAGAGTCGGCGAACTGAACGATTGGGCGTTCAGCCTTTGACCAGATTGATATGCGACAAATCCAGTGAGTTGTTAAAAATAAATTCGACATGATAGGCGCCGCGTTTGTACGTCAGCTTGGTCTGGATCGAATTGCCGGTTTTGATCGTGGTGGTGGAAGCCGGAGTATACCAGGCTTTTTTGACCATTGCGACCGTCATGCCGCCAATGTTCGTCTGCCGTTCCACATTGGTGCCGAAATAGCGGATTTCCTTGAGTACGCCTGCCGCATTATAGGCCATGGCGTAACCCGGATTGCCCATATTGGCTGAATAGCTGTCGAAGCCCGAAGCCGAAGTGCGGCTCACGTCCGGCGAACCGAATTTCTCGATCACTTCGCTCCGCTTCGTTTCTCCGACAACAAATCCGGCCGCGTTGCCGGGAAATTCGCCTTTGAGGGCCGGTTTATAGAATGCATTCAGCTGCTTGAGAGCCATTGCGCTGTCTGACGCGGTCGGGGCCTGCGCCGCCGACGCCGAAGGCAGCGGCAGTTGGGTGGCGGCTCCGAGAGAACCGACCGCAACTACGCCCGCGGCAGATAAGGCGAGCAGGGTTTGGCGTGCCCGGTTAACGGTATTCATCTGAATCTCCTCCTTGTTGGACCTTGATCCTCTTCCCATTTTACCCGATTGAAAGAAGGGGAAACAAGCCGTGCCGTCGGATGCGCCCCGAGGGGATTAGGCTTTCTCTTGAAGTTCGCTGGCTGTGCCCGAGAAGAGTTTGCGATATTGTCCCGGCGTGTGCCCGGTTTCTTTCTTGAATTTGCGGATAAAGTTCGGCGTATCCTGGTAGCCGATCCGCTGAATGATTTCCTTGAGCGGTTCATCGGTGGTTGTCAATTCGACGATGGCCGCAGCCATGCGTTTCTGCCAGATATACTGCACGAAGTTGGTCCCGACTTTTTCTTTGAACGAGCGGCTGAAATAGGACATGGAGATCGAATAATTGTGCGAGATGGTCTCCAGGCTCAGCGAATGGTCGGCATAATGTTCGTCGATATACGCGACAATCGTGTCCATCAGCGTATGGGTCTCGCATTCTTCTTTTTGTTCGATCTGCTCGCACAGTCTGTTGACGAGCTGCAGGAAACTTTGTTCGAGTTCGTCCGGCGACGAGAACGCTTCGATCGAAGGGATACTGCCGTACAGATTGTCGACGCCGGCTTCGTCGGCCGTTTTGAGAATCGTATTCAGGATATCGAACCCGATACAGCGCATATATCTGGCGGACAAGCCCGGCGCGCGCAGCGACGCTGCCGCTTCGGTAATCGAATGGGCGGCCACATCGGCGCTGCCCTGCTTGAGACTCTGGGCCAACTTGAGCAGGACGGTCTTCGGTACCCAATTGGCTTGTCCGGTCTCTTCCGTCAAGTCGCTGAAATAGGCGAAGCTTCCGCCTGTCGTGCGAGTCCGCGATTCGAAAGCGGAGCAGGCTTCGATAAACGATTGGCTGAGCCGTTCCGGACCTGCCGAGCAGGTTCCGATACCGAGCGAAGGATTCAGGCGGCCGATACCTTGAAGATGGTCGTACACCGCCTGTACGATCCGTCCGATCTGCGCGGATTCGTCCAGATCGCCTACGGGATCGAAGCCGACGATAAGCGCGATCTGATCGGGCTTGGGCAGTTCGGCCCCGTAGAGGCGAGCTCCCAATTCCGGGTACTCGGCTTCGGTCAGCATGGTCAGCATCAGCCGCCAATCCCGGGCTTCTTCCGGCGTACCCGCCGAGTGTTCGCGGCCGATCAGCATGGCGAAATAATGCGAGCGGCCGAAGTCCAACCCGAACGACTCCGGCTGACCCGGCGTAGGGGACGCGTCGTCCCCGTGCCGGAGCAGCATCAGCAGAAAATGGTTGCGGGCGTACGGTTCCTGCAGGTCGGCCCGTTCGCTGTAAGCCTGCAGCGCCGAGCGGATCCGTTCAAGCTCGTTGAGCGGATGGGTGTCCGGAAGCGAATCGGGCGGATGGCTTCGGGATACGGGTTTGGATTCCGCAAATTCGGACAGCTGAAAAATAGGGCTGTACTGCCGACGCGCAAGCAGCAGAGCGCCTACGCCGCCGAATACGACGACGATCGAGAATAAAGCGACAATAAAGGTCCGGATATGCAGTACGCTGCTGAAGAACTGCGAACTTGGCATCAGGGTCACGTACTCCCAGCCGTTCAGTTCCGATTTGACCGAAACGACCGAATGCGGCACGCCGCCGATCTGGATACTGTGCGTACCGGTGGGCAAAGACACTAGCGAACCCAATGCCTGGCTGTCCAACGGCTCATCCTGGTTGCTTTTTACCGCGAGAACCTGGCCTTCGGCATCGAAAATATAGGAAGAACCTTCGTAACCGCCCAGAATGGAGTCGATCAAGCCGGTCAGGCTGGATTCTTTGACAAAATACATCAAGGTGCCATGGGGATTCGGACTGTTCGGTACAAGCGGCACCAAATAAACGAGCGTAGACTGCGCGTAACCGGAAGCCCGCTCTACCCGGTCGGCCGGCCGCATCGTCGTATAGCGAACTTCGTTCAAATCGCGTTCCACCGTTTGGGCGGACCAGTTCCGGAACCGGTATTTGTCGGCGAACACATCCAGATCGTACATGCCCACGCTGGAATAGATCCGCGGATCGCCGCGGAAATAGAGAAACATCTCATCTATAATCGGACTGGCCGCTTTGTAATTGCCCAGTGTATCGATCGCTTCCAGGCTGTAATAGGCATCATGCACGCGGTAGCGGCTCAGATTCGGATCGTAAGCGGCGCGCGACGCGATATCGTTCAACTGCTGCAGATGGGTATCGACAATCGTTTCCGCCTGCGTCAGTTGATTGAGATGGGACTGTTCGATCTGCGACCGAAGATTGGAAGCCGTATTATGGTACAGAACGAAAGTCAGACAGAGGAGCGGAATCAGCAGGACGAACAGATAGGAAGAGATATATTTCAGAAAAAGTCGGGACTTGAAGTAGCTCGGTTTGACCGTCACTTTCATTCGTATAGGCTCCTTTCGTTATCGCTGGATACCGCGCTAGTACCCTGACCGATAAAGAGGTTAGGTTACGCCCATCAAAAACCCGCTTGAACCATGCGTGTTTCCGATGAACGCAAACCTTAGATTTAATTCGGTCAAGGTACTGGGGTGTAGACAAAGTGTACGAGAGCAGCGGATTGTCAGGCAACATGTGGAATTTGCCTCTTTTGCAAACGCTTTAATGACGCTTCTATAAAGCGATGTTCCGCTTGGGAATGTGTCGTTTTTTACCTTTGTCTGCTTAATGGCTGCCCGATGCGGCCGGTTTGTATGAAATTTAAAATGGTTTTTCATGAAAAAACCTCGGGTTCTGTAATGTATTCTAACACATTTCATAGGATCTGCGGTTGTCAAAATCAACGACAGGACCAAAATGACATATTTACGCTTCCTGCTCTTTTCGGTAAACTCGCTGTAAACCCAAAGACACGAAACGCGGAGTCAAGCGAATGGAAATGCTTACAAAAAGTTGATCCTTTCGCTTTGCAAGCCGCAAGGCCGGCTGCGGCAGAGATTTGACGTACGGGAGGGAAGTGGGAGGAATCAGAATGCTTGTCAGGTAATATGACTTTCCTGTTACTTCTACCTGATATGCGTACATTAAAACGAGGGAGTGAAGACGATGATGCACGAAAATGCAAAAGCCGTGTTGAACCCGGAAGTTCCGGCCAAACGCAAAGGAAAACTTCTAAAGAAAATCGCGCGAAATTGGCAGCTCTACATTTTCATGGCTCCCGCGCTCTTGACCGTCATTATCTTCAACTACGTGCCGATGTACGGCATCCAGATCGCTTTCAAAAATTACATTCCCGCATTGGGCATGGCGGAGAGCAAATGGGTAGGCTTCGATCATTTCACCCGGTTCTTCGAATCCTACTATTTCTGGGATCTGATGTGGAACACCCTCAGTATCAGCGTATATGGACTGCTGATCGGATTCCCGCTGCCGATCCTTCTGGCTTTGGCTTTCAATGAGCTGAAGACCGGACCGTTCAAAAAAACCGTTCAAACCGTTACATACGCGCCGCACTTTATCTCGATGGTCGTCATGGCCGGTATGATCATCACCTTCCTGACTCCGTCTACAGGGATGATCATCAATCTGCTCGAAGCGGTCGGCATCACGCCGCCGAGCTTTCTGACCGATCCGCGCTGGTTCAAAACGGTCTATGTGCTGTCCGATGTCTGGCAGGCGACAGGCTGGGGCACGATTATCTATCTGGCGGCCCTGACCGCCGTGGATCCCGGGCTGCACGAAGCCGCCATTCTCGACGGAGCTTCGAGACTGCAGCGGATCCGGCATATCAATTTCCCGGTCATCATTCCGACGATCACCATTCTGCTGATCTTGAATATGGGCGGTCTGCTCGGAGTCGGTTACGAGAAAATCCTGCTGCTGCAAAATCCGCTCAATATGGAAGCTTCCGACGTCATCGCGACTTCCGTATACCGGACGGGTCTGCTGGAAGCCCAGTACAGCTATTCCACGGCGGTCGGATTGTTCAACTCGATCGTCAACGCGGTTCTGCTGATCGTCGTCAACCAGGTCGTAAGGCGGACAAGCGAGAACAGTTTGTGGTAATACGGGATTTCGGCAGAAGAAAAGGAGGGATGCAGAATGATCAGCTCGATCAAGGAAACCAGGCAGGATAAAATCTTTCTCGCTTTTGTTTATTTGCTGCTGACGGTGGCGCTTGTTATCGTCGCCTATCCGCTCATCTACATTCTAAGCGCCTCGATCAGCAATCCGACGATTGTGGCTGCTGGCGAAATGTGGCTGCTGCCCAAAGACATTACGTTCGAAGGCTACCGGCGGGTCTTCCAGGACTCGAGCATCTGGAACGGTTACCTGAACACGGTCATCTATACCGTCGTCGGTACGCTGGTCAATCTGATCGTGACGCTGCCCGCCGCTTATGCGCTCAGCCGCAGAGATTTCGTCGGGCGCAATCTGTTCATGATTTTGTTCATCGTCACGATGTTCTTCGGCGGCGGACTGGTTCCGACTTATCTGGTCGTTCGAAATCTGGGCCTTGTCGACAGTATGTGGGCGCTGATTCTGCCGGGGGCAACTTCGGTCTGGAACCTGATTGTCTGCCGCACCTTTTTCCAGTCTTCCATTCCGAGGGAACTTCAGGAAGCGGCGGAGATCGACGGATGCAGCAACTTCAGGTTGTACTTCCGGATTATCCTGCCGCTGTCCACCGCGCTCATTGCCGTCATGGCTCTCTTTTTCGGCGTCGGACACTGGAACAATTACTTCTCCGCGATGATCTACCTGAATCAGCAGGAAAAATATCCGCTCCAGCTGGTGCTGCGCCAGATTCTCGTTCTGCAGGAAATGTCGGCACAGGCCGGTACGGTCGATGCCTCGATGGCCACTTCGCTCAATAACAAAGCCGAAGTCGCCGCGCTGGTCAAATACGCCGTCATTATTGTCGCGACCCTGCCGATTATTGCGGTCTATCCGTTCCTGCAGCGTTATTTTGTGCAAGGTGTCATGATCGGTTCCGTCAAGGGATGATCTTGCCATAGAGTATGTCCGTAAGCCATTCAGAAAAAAGGGGAGGATTTGGATATGAAAATGGGTCGTAAAAAAGGGGCAGCCGCGCTGTCCGGACTTCTGCTGGTGTCCATGCTTGCATCCGCGTGTCAATCCGGAGGATCGACGGAGCCGGCGGCGGAAACAGGGGCAAGCGTGAGCAAAGACGGGTTCCCGATCGTCGAAAAGCCGATTACGCTGAGCGTATTCGCGCCGAGCGCCGATATGGCGCCGTGGGAAACGATGCCCGTTATTCAGGAAATGGAAAAACTGTCCAATATCAAGATCGAATTCCAAACCGCGCCGATCGACAGCTTCCCGACGAAGAAGAATCTGGTCTTCGCCAGCGGCGATCTGCCCGACATTCTGTACGCAGCGGACATTACGCCGGCCGAACAAGTCAGCTACGGCACGCAGGGTCAGCTTCTTCCGCTGGAAGACCTGATCGACAATTACGCGCCCAACCTCAAAAAGATCCTCGACGAGAATCCGAATGTGCGCAAGTCGGTCACCACGACGGACGGTCATATCTATGCGCTGCCGTTTATCGATACGACAGCGGTCTGGTACCGCGGTCCGATGTGGTACAACGGCGAATTCCTGGAAAAGCTCGGCGTAGAAGAACCGAAAACGACCGACGAGCTGTACGCTTACCTGAAAAAAGTCAAAACGGAAGATCCGAACGGAAACGGAAAAGCCGACGAAATCCCGCTGACTTCGGTCAAGCTGGATGATCTGCGCATGTACTTCCTCGGCTTCTGGGGCATGTACAACGAAGTGTACTACGCGGATAAAGAAGGCAAAGTCCACTACACGCCGCAGGAAGAAGGATACAAAAGCTATCTGACGTTCCTAAACAAACTTTGGAACGAAGATCTGCTGGATCACGAGACGTTCTCGCAGACGGATGAGCAGAAGAAAGCGAAAGGCGCAAAAGACCAATTGGCGCTGTTCAGCGACTTCTATCCGTACTTCACGCTTGGCGGAACCGAAGAAACGATGCAGGATCCGATGATGACGCCGGTCAGCAGCGAAATCGCGGATACGCCGGTTTACGGCAAGCACCCGGGCATGTCTTCCAACGGAACCTTCGCCATTACGGCGACCAATCCGAACCCGGAAGCCAGCATGCGCTGGATCGATTATCAATACGGCTACGACGGCGCGACGCTCTGGACGCAGGGACCCCGCGGCAAGATGTGGGACTACGTCGACGAAGCGACACACGAGAAAAAATACCTCGATGTACCGGGCGGCGGCGACCGCGAAGAATATCGGGCGACTTTGACTCCGAACTACGGAATCGTGACGCCGGGCGTCAACATTCCCGATCTTACCAACGGCCTGCGCAGCGAAGTCGAAGATTGGGTCGTGAAACAGAACGAAGAGAAACTGGTGCCGATCGCCAAGATTCCTTTCCCGAACGTGTATCTGACCAACGACGCACAGACCGAAGTGTCCGCGCTGCTGTCCGATCTGAATACGTACGTGGAACAGATGGAAGCGAAATTCGTGACCGGCCAGGAGCCGCTCAGCAACTGGGACAGCTACGTGGCGCAGCTCAAAAAGATGGGCAGCGACCGCATCGTGGAAATTTATCAGGAAGCGTACGACCAATGGAACAGCGAGAACGCGCAGTAATCGGATAAACGGCGTCTCGCCCAGGCAGTAAGCAGCAGGGCGAAGGACGAAGCGGCTTGAACCGCCTTCGTTTTTCGCCCTTTGTTATGGACGGGCAGACGAAGGGAAGATTCGAGAAGGAGGAGCCTATGACGGAAGCGAAAATGGCGGAAGACACACGGGAGGCGGAACCGGTTGTCCATGAGGGTGTGCACAATTACAGCAGCGAAGACGAATGGGTGAAACCCGAAGATCCGCTGCTGCTGGAACGGTTGGAATGGTTCAAAGACCAGAAGCTTGGCTTGATGATGCACTGGGGTCCTTATTCGCAGCTCGGCGTCGTCGAGTCTTGGGCGCTGAGCGACGGGGATGCCGATTGGGCGAGAGACTGTATCGATTGGGGCGTCGAAGGCGAAGAATTGAAACGGGAATATTTCGACCTCAACAAAACGTTTAATCCGATCCGCTTCCAGCCGGAACTGTGGGCCGATCTGGCTGCCGAAGGCGGATTCAAATACCTGACCTTCACGACCAAACATCACGACGGGTTCTGCATGTGGGACACACATACGACGGATTACCGGATTACGGGGCCGGATACGCCGTTTCATCGGCACAAATATGCGGATATCTGCCGAAATCTGTTTGACGCTTTCCGCTCGAGGGGGCTGGCAATCTCGGCGTACTTCTCCAAAGCCGACTGGCATACGCCGGATTATTGGGCGCCGGGGATGGAGCGGGGCGAGAAGATGTGGCGCGGCCCTTCGTACGATCCCGCGGCGTATCCGTGGCTGTGGGAAAAGTTCGTCAAGTTCACGCATGAGCAGATTACGGAACTTATGACCCGGTACGGCCGGATCGATATGCTGTGGCTGGATGCCGGTTGGGTGAACGAGCGCAGCGGACAGGATATCCGGCTGGGCGAACTGGTCGACAAGATCCGCAGGGAACATCAGCCGTGGCTGCTCAGCGCCGACCGGACCGTAGGCGGGGCGTACGAGAATCTGATCACGCCGGAACAGACGCTGCCGGAACGTCCGTTGAACGTGCCGTGGGAAAGCTGTATCACGATGGGCACTTCTTTTTCCTTCAATTATGAAGATCGGTACAAAAGCGTGCGGGAGCTGGTGCATCTGCTGGTCGAGATCGTAGCCAAAGGCGGGAATCTGGCGCTCAACGTCGGTCCGCAGCCGGACGGCCGTCTGCCGGCCGCGGCGATTCAAGGCATGAAAGGGCTTGGTGCCTGGCTTCGTATCCATGGCGAAGCGATCTACGGTACGCGGATCTGCGAACCTTACGCATCGGCGGACCAAAAGATCCAGTTTACGCGCAAAGGAGATACGGTCTATGCGATTCGGCTGTACGCGGAAGGCGAAGCGGTAGGAGCGGAACTTGAGCTTCCGGTCAGCGGCGAGTTCCGGGGGGCCGCTCTGCTGGGAACCGAAGGCGAACTTGCGCTGCGCCGGACCGAATCGGGCCTAAGCGTGACGCTGCCGGATTCGATCCGCGCAGGCGAAACGCCGATCGCGCTGGCCGTGCGTCTGAACTAGAGGGGAATAAGCAGCAGGCAGCCGCAAAGCGGCGGAAAGCACCGGAAGCGGGAGCGCCGCCGCTTTTTGTACGCAAGGGATCGAAGCGGAGGAGGAAAACAGATGAATCTTGGCGGAATGCCGGAACCGGCGATTGACTTTGCACCGCGTTCTTACGTATGCGGACGGGCCCCGGGCAAGCTTGAATTGGACGGGAGGCTCGACAAGCCGTTCTGGGCAAATGCGCCTTGGACGGAAAGCTTCGTCGATATCGAAGGCGACGTCAAGCCCCGGCCGGGCAAATTGACGCGGGCGAAGATGCTGTGGGACGACGAGTATTTCTATATCGGGGCGCAGCTTGAAGAAGACGAGATCTGGGCGACGCTCACCGAGCGCGAATCCGTTATTTTTTACGACAACGACTTCGAAATTTTTATCGACCCGGACGGAGACAGCCACCAGTATTACGAATTCGAGATCAATGCGCTGAATACGGTCTGGGATCTGATGCTGGTCACCCCTTACCGGGACGGCGGCCCTCCTATTAACGGTTGGGATATCCGCGGACTGCGCACGGCGGTACATATCGACGGCAGGCTGAACGACCCTTCCGCGGAAAATCGAAGCTGGAGCGTGGAAGTCGCGATGCCGTGGAAGATCTTGCGCGAATGTGCCGAAGGCCAGAAGCCGCCGGAAGCCGGGCAGTACTGGCGCGTCAACTTCTCCAGGGTACAGTGGCAGGTGGACAAGGAGAACGGCGAATATCGCAAACGGATCAATCCGCAGACCGATCGTCCTTATCCGGAAGACAACTGGGTCTGGTCGCCGCAGGGCGTCGTCAATATGCACTATCCGGAGATGTGGGGATTTGTGCATTTTGCCGGAGAAGGCGAGGCGGAGACGTTCGGGCTGCCGGCGGACGAGACGGTAAAATGGAAACTGAGACGATTGTATTACCGCCAGCGCAATCTGTACGAGCGTTCGGGGAGCTTTGCGCCCGGGCTGGCTCCGCTGCTGGAAGACGGCGATGCGGACAAGGAACTTGCGGCTTTGGACGGACAAGGACTTTCGATCGAAACGACGAAGCATTCGTTCCGTATGCGGCTCCCGTCTGCGGACGGCAGCGCGGCCTATTGGATACGCGAAGACGGCAAACTGTGGAAGGAGTGAACGGATATGCAAACGGACGAGAGCAGGATTGAACGGGAGCCCGAACAAGAAGGAAACGGCTTGACCGGCGAAGAGATCTATCCGTTTTCGCTGGACGCGCCGCGCATGCAGGCGATTTCGGCCGCGTTCGAAGCGCAAAGAAAGCTTGCGGCCGCGCGGGAAAAAGAATGCTTCGGCGTATTCGCCGGGCCGCTGAGCGAACAGGAACAGTTGGCACTCGAATTCCTGTATGCGCATATGCCGATCAACGATCTGGCGGATTACGACGGCGAGCTGTTCCTGACCCATGTCCGGCAGGCTCTGCGGATGCGCGAAGATATGCCTTGGGGAGCTTCGGTGCCGGATGATCTGTTTCTGCATTATGTGCTGCCTCCCCGGATCAATAACGAACGTATCGAAAATTATCGGGACGAAATCGCCGGGGAGCTGCGGGATCGGGTACGCGCGTTGTCGATGTCCGATGCCGTGCTGGAGACCAATTACTGGTGTTACGAAAAAGCGACCTATACCGGCAGCGATGCCCGTACGATCTCGCCGCTCGGCATGATCCGCAGCGCAAAGGGACGCTGCGGCGAAGAATCGACGCTTGCCACGGCCGCGCTGCGCAGTATCGGCATTCCGGCGCGCCAGTGTTACACGCCGCGCTGGGCGCATGTGGACGACAACCATGCCTGGGTCGAAGCCTGGGCGGACGGAGCGTGGCACTTTATCGGCGCCTGCGAGCCGGAACCGGCGCTCGACCGGGGCTGGTTCGACGGCCCGGCGCGCCGGGCCATGCTCGTCCACACGCGCGTGCCGGCGGGCTACGCCGGACCGGAACCGGTCACGCACGGCGACGGCGTGCATACCGAGATCAATCTGCTGGCGAATTATGCGCCGGTACGGACGCTTGAAGTTCGCGTGACGGACGAAGCCGGCAGCCCGGCTGCGGGAGCCGATGTCCAGTTCCAGCTGTACAATTATGCCGAGCTTCATCCGATGGCTTCGATGCGTACGGATGAAGCGGGCATGGTCCGCTTCGTGACGGGTTTCGGAGATCTGGTGGTGCGCGCAGCCCGCAGCGGAAGCTGGGATGAAGCGATCGTATACGGAAGCCGGGCTGTCAAGCCGACGAACCTCGCCGATTCGGCGGAAGAAGCTGCCGCGGAGCGCGTGGAACTGACCCTGTCGCAAAGCGGGCAGCCTTCGGGCCGCGTCGATTTCGAACTGACACCGCCGCCGGAGCGGGCCGGTGCGGCCGAAGAGCCGCTGCCGGAAGAGAAGTTTGCCCGGCACCGGAGCCGGACCGCGGAAGGCGAGCGGATTCGCGCCGCTTTCGAAGCGGGCTTTGCCGGCGAGGCAGAATCGGCGGTTCTGGCCGATCGGCTCGGATTGGACGCAGCGCGCGTTTTCAAGGTACTGGGCGATGCCCGGGGCAATATCGGGGAGATCGAGGCGTTTCTGGAAGAGCACACGCCGCGCCTCGGCGAGTGGCCGCTGCGGCTGCTGGAGAGCCTGACGTCCAAAGACCTGATCGATACCGATCGGGCGACGCTTGACGATCATCTGCTCGGCGGGCTTGAAGCCGCCAAAGAAACCGGCATGGAAACGGGAATCCAAAGCGGAACCAAAACGTCGGGTGCAGGGGAAGGCAGCGGTGCAATCGACGAGCGCTTCCTTTCCTACGTACTGGGTCCCCGCGTACGCTGGGAGAAGCTGTCGCCTTACCGCTCGCAGCTGCGCAGCGCATTCGCGCCCGAAGACCTCACGGCTTACCGCGCGGATCCGCAGCGCCTGGCAGGAAAGGTCGCTTCGGACTGGACTGTCCTGCCCGATCGCACACCCGTGCCGGGCAAAGCTTCGCCGGCCGGCACGTTCGCTTTGAAGAGCGGCGACCGTGAATCGGTCGAAATCATGCTGGTCGCGCTCTGCCGCAGCTTGGGCATTCCGGCGCGTCTGCATCCGGCGGCGCTGCATCCGCAGGCCTGGGTTGAATCGGGTTGGATCGATCTCGAACGTCCGACCGAAGGCGGTTCCGGGATCGAGACCGGAACCGAGTCCAAGGACGACGCGGATTCCAAGGATGTCGAAGCGGGAAGCGGCGCGCCGGTCTACGGTACGCTGCGCCTGCGCAGAGCCGAACCGGCCGCCGCGCCGCACGGACGTTCCGCACCGGCCGTCGAAGCTTCCTACCGCGAGAATTTTACGCTCGCCCGGTTGGAGCAAGGGTTCTATACGACGCTGAATTATCCGTTTCGGCGCCAGGATGTCTATGAGTCTCCGTTCGAGCTGGAAGCCGGCGACTACCGGATGACGACCGGAATCCGTCTGCAAAACGGCCGCGTGCTGGGCCGCCTGTACTATTTCACGATTCAACCGGGCCGCGAAACGGGGCTTGAACCGGTATTCCGCGAGCCGGAAGAATCGGTTCCGGTGCTGGCGGCAGCAGAAGGCGGTTCGCTCCTGAGTCTGCCGGGCGGTGCGGAGCGCACGCTCGCCGAATTGTCCGGGCGCGGCGGCGCACTGGTCGCCTGGATCGATTACCGTCTTGAACCGACTCGGCATCTGCTGCGCGAAGCCGGCGAGCTCAAGGAGACGCTCGAAGCGCAGAACGTGCCGCTGGTCTTTATCGTTCACAGCGGAATCGCCGGAAACGATACAGCCGCGTCCGGCCTGCAGCCGGGTTCGCTCAACGTTCCCGAAGAGATTCGTCCGTTCGTGCCGAAGCCTCTCCCGTCCGGCGCGATCTTCGCTTACGACCGATCCGGCGAAGCGTTTGCGGGGATGAACGAGAACTGCCCGCCGCCGGGCACGGAATATCCGCATTTGTTCGTGCTCGATCCCGATCTGAATATCCGCTACGCGGAATCCGGCTACAAGCCGGGCAGCTGCGCCGAAGCTCTGCAGATTCTGCGCGCCGTGCGCGGCTGAACAACCCGCATCTCTATCCCACAAGAAAAGAGGAACCGACATGAACCGCGAGAACCCGAACCTGTCCGATCTTTCTTCTGCCGATACGCGGCCTTCCGCCGGTTTTACTCCGCGCGTAGTGGGCTACGTCGGCCATGCCGATCTGCCGGACCTCAAGACGGAAGATCTGCTCAAACTGACGCATATCAATATCGCGTTCGGCCATGTGCAAGATGATGTGATCGTTACGCAGCATCTGCAGAATATGCACGAACTTGCCCGCCTCAAAAAAGAACATCCCGACGTATCGATTCTGCTGTCGGTCGGAGGCTGGAGCGCGGGCGGATTTTCCGAAGCGGCTTCGACGGAGCACGGCCGCCGCAGGATGGCCCAATCCTCGCTTGACGTCATTGCCGAATACGGACTGGACGGGATCGACCTCGACTGGGAGTATCCGTGCTACGCCGAAGCCGGTATTGCCGCAAGTCCGGAGGACAAAGACAACTTCACTCTGCTGCTCCGCACGATTCGCGAAGCGCTGGATGAACGCGGTGCCGCCGACGGACGGAATTATCTGCTCACGATCGCCGCCGGAGCGGATCAATATTACATCGACGGAACGCAGATGGACGAAGTCCAGCTCTACCTCGATTACGTCCAGCTGATGACCTACGACATGCGCGGAGGGTTCCAGGTTCTGACCGGCCATCATACCAATCTGTATACGCCAAGCGGCGATCTGTTCCGGATCAGTACGGAAGCTTCCGTCAATTTGTTCTTGAAAGCGGGCGTACCGAAGGACAAAATCGTGATTGGCGCCGCGTTCTACTCCCGGATGTGGAAAGGCGTACCGAATGTCAATAACGGCCTGTGCCAGATGGCGGCGACGAGTGGGGGCTACGGACCGGAATTCACGGACCTGCATGCCGCGTATATCGACCGCGGCGGCTTCGTGCGCTATTGGGACGACGAAGCCAAAGCGCCGTATCTGTACGACGGCGGCCTGCATGACGGCGGCACGTTTATCACGTACGACGACGAAGAATCGATCGCCTGGAAATGCCGCTATACGATGGAGCGGCAGCTCGGCGGCGTCATGTTCTGGGAGTACCGCTGCGACCGGACGGGCTTGCTGCTCGAAGCGATTCGGGCGGGCTTGGAAACGTCGGAACAACCCGCGGGCAACGCTCCCGTTTCCCCCTCCTAAGCGACTAAAGGTTGCACGTCAAGGGACGCAGCCGATACAATCGGATCAACGGCGTACCGTTTCGGAGCGGAGCCTCGCAAAGCAAAAGGATCGGCCGAAAGTCCCGCGTGCTTCCAGGCGCGGGGCTTTCCCGTTTCCGGCTGTCATGGCAGTTGGGAATGATCGCCGCTCTCGCCGGATGCCTATTCCATCGTCTGCGTGGCCGCAAAAAATAAAAACCCCCGTTATGTCAACTAACCTGCCGCAAAAAGCGGAATATTTTACGTTTAATCTGGCGATTGAGCGTCGAATTCCGTATACTGTGGAAAGAGTCTGCCACATCAGAGGAGGAAAAGCATTGACGACTTTTCAGCAGTTCGAATACGTACGACCCGATATTGACCAGTTGAAGATTAATTTCAAGGAATGTATGACCCGATTCGAAGCCGCCGGCAGTATTGCGGAGCAGGAGTCCGTCATGCACGAGATCAATGCGCTGCGCAACAGCTTCGATACGCAGCACCAGCTCGTCAGTATCCGCCATTCGATCGATACGACCGACGAGTTCTACAAAGCCGAGCAGGAATTCATGGACGAAGTCGGTCCGGTCGTGCAGGAGTACGTATCCGACTACTACCGCGCGCTGACCACCTCGAAATTCCGCGGCGAACTCGAGAGCAAATGGGGCAAGCAGCTGTTCGCCCTGGCCGAAAGCGCGATTCGCACCTTCAGTCCGGAGATCATCGAAGATCTGCAGTTGGAGAACAAGCTGTCCACCGAATACGACCAGCTGATCGCATCCGCGAAAATTCCGTTCGAAGGCGAAGAGCGTACGCTGCCGCAGCTGCTGCCGTTCGAATTGTCGACCGACCGGGATATGCGCAAGAAAGCGTCGGAAGCCAGATTCGGATTCCTGAACGAACAAGAACCGGAACTGGACCGTCTGTACGACGAACTGGTCAAAGTCCGCACGCGCATGGCGCACAAGCTCGGCTATCCGAGCTTCGTCGAGATGGGTTACGACCGCATGATGCGGACCGACTACAATGCCGAGATGGTCGCGAACTTCCGCAAGCAGGTGCTGGAAGAAATCGTGCCGGCCGCCACGCGTCTGCGCAAGCGTCAGGAAGCGCGGATCGATGTCGATACGCTGCGCTACTACGATAACGGGTTCAGCTTCAAGAGCGGCAATCCGACGCCCAAAGGCGACCCGGAATGGATCGTCAAGAACGGCGAAGAGATGTACAAAGAACTGGCGCCGGAAACGGACGAGTTCTTCCAGTTCATGCAGCAGAACGGATTGATGGATCTGGTCAGCAAAAAAGGCAAAGCGGGCGGCGGTTACTGCACGTATCTGCCCGACTACAAAGCGCCGTTCATCTTCTCGAACTTCAACGGAACGTCCGGCGATATCGACGTCCTGACGCACGAAGCCGGCCACGCGTTCCAGGTGTATTCGAGCCGCGGGCACGAAGTGCCGGAATACCTCTGGCCGACGTACGAATCCGCCGAGATCCATTCCATGAGCATGGAGTTCTTCACCTGGCCGTGGATGGAGAAATTCTTCGAAGGCGATACGGAAAAATACCGCTTCGATCACCTCGCTTCCGGCCTGCTGTTTATCCCTTACGGCGTGTCGGTCGACGAATTCCAGCATTTTGTCTATGCGAATCCGGACGCGACGCCGGATGAGCGCAAAAGCGCCTGGAGAGAGATCGAGAAGAAATATCTGCCGCATTTGAATTACGAAGGCAACGATTACCTGGAGCGCGGCGGCTTCTGGCAGAAACAGGGCCATATCTTCGGCGCTCCGTTCTACTACATCGATTACACGCTGGCGCAGATCTGCGCATTCCAGTTCTGGAAACGTTCGAGAGAAGACTTCGCAGCCGCGTGGAAAGACTACATTCATCTGTGCGGCCTTGGCGGCACGCAGTCTTTCACCGGTCTGGTACGCGAAGCCGGCCTGATCTCCCCGTTCGAAGACGGGTGCGTCTCGTCCGTGATCGGCACGATCGAAGACTGGCTGAACGGCGTGGACGACAAAGCGCTGTAAGACCGCTGTCCGAATCTTGGCGAATCCGCCGTCCGCTTCAATGCGGGCGGCGTTTTTTTACATAAGAAAGTTTCAGGAGGGAATGCCCATGACCTTAACGTTCAAAGACTATGCGTATAGCCGGCCCGATACCGAAACGTTCAGCCGCGAGTTCGAAGAAGTGATCGCCCGTTTCCAAGCGGCGCAGAGCCTGGACGAACAAGTGGAAGCCAACCGTGAGTACAATAGGCTGTACGGAGCTTTTGCCACGCAGGCCGTACTGGTCAATATCCGGCATTCGATCGATACGAACGATGAATTTTACCAAACCGAAAAAGCGTTCATGGACGAAAACATCCCGTTGATCCAGAAAATGGAGGCGGCGTATCATCGGGTGCTGACCGCTTCGAAGTTCCGCCCCGAATTGGAGAAGCTGTGGGGGACGCAGCTGTTCCGGCTGGCCGACGCGTCGAGCCGGGCGTTTGCTCCGGAGATCATCGAAGAGCTGCAGCTCGAGAACAAACTGTCTACCGAGTATCAGATGCTGATCGCCGCGGCCAAAATCCCGTTCGAAGGAGAAGAGCGGACGCTGATGCAGCTGATGCCGTTCGAGCTGTCGACAGACCGGGACATGCGCCGCCGGGCTTCGGAAGCGCGTTACGGCTACATGGCCGAGCACGAAGCGGACTTCGACCGAATCTACGACGAGCTGGTTAAGGTGCGGACGCGTATGGCGCATAAACTCGGGTATCCGAGTTTCGTCGGGATGGGGTACGACCGGATGAAGCGGACCGATTTCGATGCACGGATGGTCGCCAATTTCCGCAAGCAGGTGCTGGAGGAGATCGTGCCTGCGGCAGCGCGTCTGCGCAAACGTCAGGAAGAGCGGATCGAAGTGGACAAGCTGCGTTATTACGATTTGGACTTCGGTTTCCCTACCGGCAATGCGGTGCCTCAAGGCAATGCGGACTGGATTGTACAGCGCGGCGAAGAGATGTACGCGGAGATGTCGCCGGAGACGGAGGAGTTTTTCCGATTTATGCGGGAGAACGAATTGATGGATCTGGTCAGCAAAAAAGGCAAAGCGGGCGGCGGCTACTGCACCGTTTTGTTCGATTACAAAGCGCCGTTCATTTTCTCCAACTTCAACGGAACGTCTGCGGATATCGACGTGCTGACGCACGAAGCGGGCCATGCTTTCCAGGACTACCGCAGCCGGAACTACGAAAACTTGGCTTACTGTATGCCGACGCTGGAATCCGCCGAGATCCATTCGATGAGCATGGAGTTTTTCGCCTGGCCGTGGATGGAACGCTTTTTCGGGAAAGATACGGACAAGTATCTGTTCAAACATCTGGAGAGCGCTCTGCAGTTTATTCCATACGGCGTATCGGTCGATGAATTTCAGCATTTCGTGTATGCCAACCCAGATGCGACGCCCGAAGAACGCAAAGCGGCGTGGAGAGCGCTGGAGAAGAAATACCTGCCGCATTTGGACTACGATGGCAGCGATTATCTGGAACGCGGCGGCTTCTGGCACAAACAGAGCCATATTTTTACCGCGCCTTTCTATTATATCGATTACACGCTGGCACAGATCTGCGCCTTCCAGTTCTGGAAACGCTCCAGAGAAGATTTCGACGCCGCATGGAAAGATTACGTGCATCTGTGCGGACTCGGAGGAAGCCTATCGTTCACGCATCTGGTGCGCGAAGCCGGCCTGATCTCCCCCTTCGAAGACGGATGCGTTTCTTCCGTGATCGGTACGATCGAAGAATGGCTGGACGGCGTGGACGATAAACGGCTGTAATTCGGCGGGTCGGAATAAACCGACAGCTTGCGGCTGAACCGAAAAAAGGACGAGACCGGGAAATTATCCGGCCTCGTCCTTTTGCGATCGGGAAACTTCAGGAGAGATTTCGGCTGCGGCATGCTTGCGAAAATCCTGCGGAGTGCGGCCGGTCTGTTTGTGGAAAACGTGGGAGAAGTAGCTGGCCGTCTGGAAACCGCAGGCCAACGAAATTTCGGAGACCGGCCGGTTTGTTTCCTTGAGCATCTCGCAGCTTTTCTGGATCCGGTACTGAATCAAATAATTGTTGGGCGTCAGATGGACATGCCTCTTGAACAGTTCGCAGCATCGGCTTCGGCAGACGGAACCAGCTGCGGCAATCCCGTCGATCGTAATCTTGGCTTCGTAATGCCGATGGATATAATCGGTCATACCGTGAATCGCGGCCAATTGGTTGGCATCCGCGGATTCCACGGAATTCTCCCGAATATGATCGGCGACGCAGGCGGACAGATAAGCGGCCCGGGCCAGCAGCTGCAGCGGATTTGTCCGCATATGGTCATATATCCCGACCAACAGCTGCAGGACTTCCTGCTGCCAGGCAACCTCGGAGGACAGCCGCAGGAAGTCTTCCGCGTTCAATCCGAATTTCTGGTCGAGGTAGGCTTTGCCCGCCAGCGTATGTTCTCCGAGCAGCGAGGGGTGAATAGTGACCACGATGTAGGTACAGCTCTCGCCGAGACCCGAAGATCCGTGGTGCAGGCGCTTGCTGTTGACGAAGATACCGCTGCCGCTCTCCAAGCGGATTTCCCGGCCGTTGACGAAATAATTCATCGCTCCTTCAAGCACCGTGACGAATTCCAGGTCCGCATGCCAATGGTAAGCAAAAGCGTTGGTCTCAAAAAAACTCAGCGAGCCTTTATATACGCATAACGGAAAACCGGGTCTGTTGTAATGCAGTCTTTCGGACAGATCCGAAAAAACCTCAAGCTGTCTGTACATAGCTATCCACTCCAAAATGTATACGATATTGATACTATCATACCCGATTTTTGGAGCGAAAAGGTCGATTTTGATATACAATTTTGATAAATCCAATTTTGCTTCCAGCACAGAGGAGAGTGACGCCGATGAACGTGCTGATTATTGCCGACGATGCTGTTGTGAATACGGCGATCGAAAAAGCGGTCCGCCAATATGATCCGGGCTGTGCGGTTTTTGCAGTATCTTCGCCGCGTGAGGCCGTGAACATAATGAGTACGGTCTCCATGTCGATCGTATTTTCGGAAATCGAGATGCGCGAAATGAACGGCTTGTCTTTTATCGAGGCACACGGGAAATTCCCTTCGGCGGCCTGCTGGGTCGTCATTTCCGAATTCAAAAACTTCTACGATATCCAAAAAGCGATCCGTTTGGGCGCAAAAGATTATCTGCTGAAACCGCTCGATGTATCGGGGATTTATGATCTGTTGAAATCCCGTCTGTTTCACAAAGCGAATACGTATAGACACAGCGGATCTGGCTGCGCAGGCTGTATATAAGCAGAAACCTACCCCTCAATCGTCGTCCGACTTCGTCGGAAGATCGAGTGGCACGGCTGCCTCCGGGCGGTCTTTTTTTTGTATCGTTTTTGCGGATTCCAACGTTGTGCCCTCCGGGAAGACCCGCCCCCGATACTTGGATACGCCGATCCGCTGCGAAGGATAAATGCCGCTATGCCCGGAGAAACCGCAGCTGATCAGGCAGGCGATAAACAGATATACAGCTGCGTCCGCACCAAACAATTCGATGCCCATCAGGAAGCAGGCGATCGGCGTATGGGTGGCTCCGCAGAATACGGCGATAAAGCCCAGAGCGGCAAGAAAGGGTGCGTGGACCTGAAGCACTGCCGCCAGCGAATGGCCCAGTGTCGCTCCGATGGCGAACAAGGGAGTCACTTCGCCGCCCTGGAAGCCGGCTCCCAGGCTCAAAGTGGTGAACAGGAATTTGCCGACAAAAGCAAACGGGGACACATCGCCATTAAGGGAAGCTTCGATCAATGGCAATCCCAATCCCAGATATTCCCGTGTTCCGAGCAGGTAGACGAGCGCGATTACAACAAGCCCGCCTACTGCGCTTCGGAAGACCGGGTTTTTGAACAGCCGGGTATACAGCCTCTTGAACGCATGGGTCGTTTCGCTGAATGCCATACCCATTAGTCCGAACAGAATCGAGGCCACTACGACTTTCAATACAACGGCTGCCGACAAAGCGGGAACGCTGACCATAGCATAATGCGCATGCGTAACTCCCCAGAAAGAAGAAGTCACCAGATTCCCGGCAAAACTTGCGACGAAGGCGGGAATAAGCGCTTCATAACGCACAAGACCGATGGCCAGCACTTCCAGTCCAAAAAGCGTCCCGGCCAGCGGAGTACCGAAGATCGATCCGAATCCGCCGCTGATCCCGCAGATCAGCAGGATTTTGCGGTCGGCCGGGGCGATCCGGATCAGTCTGCCGAAAGCATCCGCCAGACTTCCGCCCATCTGCACCGCCGTTCCTTCCCGGCCGACGGACGCTCCGAACAGGTGGGAAGTCAGGGTCCCGAATAAGACAAGCGGAGCCATGCGCAGCGGAATAGGAGCAGGTTCGGTCCCATGAATCTGTTCCAGAATCAGGTTGTTGCCCCGGCCGCTCGTTTTCCCGTATTTCAGGTACAGCCAGCTGATCAGGGCACCGCCCAGTGGCAGCAGAAACAGCAGCCAAGGATGATCGAGCCGCAGACCGGTGACGTAAGCCAGACTGTTCAGGAACAGAGCCGAAGCGCTGCCTGCCAGAATCCCGACGACTCCGCCCAGAACGATCCATTTCAATAGTTCCCCCAGGCTCGAAGCGAAACCGGATCGGCCGAAAGCGGGAATTCCCGGAAATTTGTTGAAGCGATTCATGCTTATTCTGTCCTTCCTGTTATCGGATACGGCCGAAAATAAATAGACTCCTACCAGGGAAAAAGGAAAACCCGCTGGTAGGAGTCATCAGCCTTTCGGCGGTTACGGCGAACTCCATCGCCCGTTTTGGTCTTTGTTATTTTAAGGCGGGCACAAGAGACTGTCAATGACATCGAGCAGGGGAGAGTCCGCTAATTTGTACTTGCGCATATAATTATATACTTATATAATAAGTTCGAATTCAGGAACGGAAGGAGTGAAAGGAATGACCCACACCGTGAACGACGAAGAAAGTTTGGACACGGTCTCCCAGACGCTGAAGCTGCTCGGGGACAAGACCCGTCTGACGATTATGAAGCTGCTCGACGAGCAGGAGTGCTGCGTATGCGAGTTGGTCGGCATCTTCAATACAAGTCAGCCGGCTGTCAGCCAACATCTCAGAAAGCTAAAAGATGCCGGATTTCTGAGAGAAAACCGCAGAGGACAGTGGATCTTCTATTCCGCCAATCGCGGGAGCGGCCAGTACGAACTGCTCCAAAGTCTGATTGCGCGCCTGCCTTCGCAGTTGTACCGGATCGAAGAGTTGGAGAAAAAAGGACTGCGTATTTCTTGCGGATGACGGAGGGGAATTTATTTGTTTTTGATTACTGCGGCTATTTTGATATTTCTGGTTACTTTGATTCTGGTCATCTGGCAGCCCAAGGGGTTGTCGATTGGTTGGCCGGCCTGCGGCGGAGCGCTTGCGGCGCTGCTGCTGGGCGTCGTTGATGTCCAGGATGTGCGGGACGTCACCCAGATCGTCTGGAATGCGACGCTTGCCTTCGTAGCGATCATTCTGATCTCGCTGATTCTGGATCGTATCGGATTCTTCGAGTGGGCGGCGCTGCACATGGCGCGTGCCGCAGGCGGCAGCGGCATCCGAATGTTCGTCTATATCAGCGTATTGGGGGCGCTCGTTGCCGCATTCTTCGCGAACGACGGTGCGGCCTTGATCCTGACTCCGATCGTACTGGCTATGGTCCGGGCACTGAATCTGGACGAGAAGAAGATCTTTCCGTTCATTATAGCCAGCGGATTTATCGCCGATACGACCTCGCTCCCGCTCGTCGTCAGCAACCTGGTCAATATCGTATCGGCCGATTACTTCGGCATCACGTTTATGGAGTATGCCAAGCATATGATCGTGCCGAACTTGTTCGCCCTGGCGGCCAGTATTCTCGTCTTGTATCTGTTTTTCCGTAAAAGCATTCCCCAAACGTTCGAAGCTTCGCAGCTCAAAGCTCCAAGTGAAGCGATTCGGGATTCCCGGATGTTCAAATGGTCGTGGCTGGTACTCGCGCTGCTGCTGATCGGCTACTTCGTATGCGAATTTTTCGGAATTCCGGTCTCTGTCGTAGCCGGGGTGATCGCGATCTTCTTCCTGCTGCTGGCAGCCAAAAGTCCGGTAGTTCCGATTCCGCAGGTGGTCAAAGGCGCGCCGTGGTCGATCGTCTTCTTCTCGATCGGCATGTACGTGGTCGTCTACGGACTGCGCAACGCAGGCTTGACAGATGCACTGGCTGTCGCGATTCAGTACATGGCCGATCAAGGGCTCTTTATCGCGACAATCGGAATGGGCTTCCTGGCCGCCGTATTGTCCTCGATCATGAATAACATGCCGACCGTGCTAATCGACGCGCTGGCGATCGACGCCACGACGACATCGGAGAATGTCCGCGAAGCCTTGGTCTATGCCAATGTCATCGGCTCCGATCTGGGTCCGAAGATTACGCCGATCGGATCGCTTGCCACCTTGCTGTGGCTGCACGTACTGAGTACCAAAGGCATCAAGATTCCGTGGGGCGTCTATTTTAAAACGGGACTTATTCTGACGATTCCCACACTGTTTATCACGCTGGTCGGTCTGTATCTGTGGCTGCTGGTCGTGTAACCACTCAAATCCGGTTTAAACCGAACCAAGGAGCGATTTTAATCATGGCTAAAAAAACACTGTATTTTCTCTGTACCGGCAATTCCTGCAGAAGCCAGATGGCGGAAGCTTGGGGCAAAAAAATTCTGGGCGAAGAATGGAACGTGCTCAGTGCGGGCATCGAAGCCCACGGCCTGAATCCGAACGCGGTCAAAGCGATGAACGAAGTGGGACTCGATATTTCCCGTCAGACTTCCGACATTATCGATCCCGGGATCTTGAACAACGCCGACTTTATCGTCACGCTGTGCGGAGATGCCGCGGACAAATGCCCGATTACGCCGCCGCATATCCGCCGCGAACATTGGGGTTTCGACGATCCGGCCAAAGCTCAGGGAACGGATGAAGAAAAATGGGCCGTGTTCCAACGGGTCCGCGACCAAATCGGCGAGCGGATTAAGACTTTTGCGGAAACCGGAAACTAACCGAGAAGGGAGTTCGTTATGACAAAATCGTATCACCAGCTGATCGCACCGAATATTTACATGGGCGGTGCAGCCGATGTAGAGCAGATGATTACCGAGGAGCATTGCGAGGTCATTGTCGATCTGCGCGAAGAAGCGACAGAGATTGCCTATCAGAGCCCCGACCGTCAAGTGGAATGGATTCGGATTGCACTCGATGATCATGCACGTACGACGCAGGAAGACGTGTTCAAACAGGCGATCGATCAGGTTGTAGCCAGCAGCCAGCAGGGCAAAAAGATCGGGTTCCACTGCGGCGGCGGCAAAGGACGTACAGGAGCCGTTGCGATCGGAACGCTGCTTGCTGTGGGCAAAGCGAGTACGCTGGCCGAAGCCGAGCGGATGGCCAAAGATATTCGTCCGGTTATCTCCATCAAAGACACGCAGCGCGAAGCGCTTGAGTGTATTTTTCCGAACGCCTGATTTGAGATTACAGCATTACGTATCCATTCATTCAAGCAAGCTTTATAGATAATCGCTCTTCATGATGAAGAGCGATTATCTATTTTTTTGGATCGACATAAATTATCTCTCAAATATAACTTGCAAAGTGCAAATAAAAAACTATACTGAAATAGAGGTGAGAAGCATGGGTAACAAAAGAGAACCGTTCCAGATTATGACGCGACGCTTCGGATTGTTGAACAAGGTATGCTGCAGCGTGGGCGGTCATGATCTATCGGCAGCGCAAAGTCATATTTTATACGAAATAGACGGCCATAACTCTCCTTCGATGCAGCAAGTCGCGGATACGCTCGGCACGGATATTACGACGTTTAGCAGGCAGATTCAGACCTTGATCAAAATGGGGCTAATCGAAAAGTCACCGGATGCCCGCGATCGGCGGGTATCCATGTTGTCGTTGACCGATGAAGGCCAACAGGTTGCCCGTACGATCGACGAGCAAATGAACAGCTATCTGGAGGAAGTATTGTCGTATCTGACTCCATTCGAGCAAGAGACCGTCATGTCCTCGATCCATCTGTTCAACGAAGCCATGGCCAAGTCCGATCGCTGTTGTCATCCCGTTGCGGAACCAAAGATTAAACTTGATTAATACAACTTTTTGAATCATTAATCCTCTTAAAGGAGTGTTCAATCATGACAGAAGTCCATCAAGATACCATTCGTCAAAATGTACGGGGGCGTTACCGGCAGATCGCGCTTCGGACGGTTCGGCCGGAATCTTGCTGCGGGGTCGATCAAGTCTCTGCGAAAATGGGATATTCGACCGAGGAGTTACAATCGGCTCCGAGCGGGGCCAATCTCGGTTTGGGATGCGGCAATCCGCAGGCTATTGCGGAGTTGAAGCCTGGGGAGACGGTGCTCGATCTGGGCAGCGGTGGCGGATTCGACTGCTTCCTGGCGGCCGGACAGGTAGGCACGGCGGGGCGGGTCATCGGGGTAGACATGACGCCGGATATGATCTCCAAAGCCCGTCATAACGCGGAAAAAGCACGGAATGATATCGTTGATTTCCGGTTGGGCGAGATCGAGCATCTGCCGGTGGCCAACGATACGATCGATGTGATTATCTCGAACTGTGTCATCAACTTGTCTCCCGACAAGCAGCAGGTGTTCGACGAGGCTTATCGGGTGCTCCGAAGCGGGGGACGGTTGGCCATCTCGGATATCGTGACGACAGCGGAACTTCCGCCCGAGATCAAGAATGATAGGCAGGACTTGTACAGCGGATGCATTTCGGGTGCTTCCTCGATCACGGAACTGCAGGGCCAGCTGGAGCGCAGCGGATTTTCCGAGATCTTGATCCAGCCCAAAGAAGAATCGAAGAGCTTTATCCGGGACTGGATTCCGGGCGAACGGATCGACGATTATATCGTTTCCGCCGTTATTCAAGCCGTGAAGCCCTAAGGAGGGAAGTCAGATGAAGAGTCTGCACACTGAACATTCGCTGTCGATCCGCCCTGTTCGGGAAGAAGATCTGGAGGCGGTGCTGCACATTTACAATCAAGGCATCGAAGATCGGATCGCGACGCTGGAGACGGAAGCCAAACCCTTTTCCTATATCGAGGACTGGTTCGGCAACCATCAGGGACGTTACCTGGCGCTCGCTGCCGAGCGGCGCGGGGAGATTGTCGGCTGGGCGGCGCTCAATCCGTATTCGCAGCGCTGCGCATACGACGGTGTGGCCGATCTGTCGATCTATGTAGGGCGTGAACATCGGGGAACCGGCGTCGGCACACCGCTGCTGTCGGTTCTTGAAGAACAGGCGCGACGACAGGATTTCCGCAAGATCGTCTTGTTCACGTTGCCTTTTAATGAAGCCGGACAGCGTTTATATCGCAAATCGGGCTACCGGATCGTCGGCACGTTTGAGAAACAGGGCATGCAGGACGGCCGGGAGATCGATGTCATGATTATGGAAAAGAGGCTGGGATCAGGCGAAGACGCAAGAATCTGACCTCGCCGGGATCAGACCATTGAACTTGTATCGCGATCTGGAAAGGTAAACGTCCACTCCTGCCGCAAACCCCGGGTTTTGCGGTTCTTTTCTTTGGGCGCCATCTGTGGAATGATAGAAGGCAAGGAGTTGAGCGTATGTTTAACGATTTCAAAGCGGATAGCGAGAGTCCCGCTTATATGCAGTTGAAAGGCTATATCGAGACGTTGATCGAGCAGGGGCTGATGCCTCTGCGCCACAAGCTGCCTTCGACGAGGGAATTGGCCGGACTGCTGGGAGTCAGCCGCACGACGGTCATCAGCGCGTACGAAGCGTTGGAGCGAACCGGCTGGATCGAAGCGGTCAAAGGGCGCGGGAATTTCGTTTCCCGGGCCGTGCTGCATTCGGAAGAACCTCCGGGCAGGATCGACTGGAACAGCCGGCTCAGTCCGCAGGCTTTTTTGTCGGAAGAACTCGACCTGATGAAGCACGGAATCAAATGGGAAAAAGGCATGATCGCGTTCACCAGTATTGCCCCGGACGAGAAGCTGTTCGACGTCAACGGGTTCAAACGCGCTTTTCTCGACCGGATCTCGCTTGAAGGCGACGTGCTGCTGAATTACGGCTACGCCCAGGGCTACCGGCCGCTGATACAGTATCTGACGAACTATATGCGCAGCAAAGGCGTCGAGGCGGCAGACAAAGACATTCTGATTACGAACGGGTTTACGGAAGGCTTCGATCTAATGCTGACGGCAATCCGGCGGCGCAGCGGACGCATTCTGTGCGAGAACCCGACCCATCAAACGGCGATCAAAATGATGAAACTGCACGGTTTCGAACCGGTTGGGGTTACGCTGGAGCAGGACGGCCTGAATATGGACGAACTGCGTCGGACGCTTGACGAAGGAGGCTTCGATCTGGCTTATCTGACGCCCTCCTATCATAATCCGACGGGAATCGTTACCTCGCCGGAGAAACGGATGGAGCTGCTGCGTCTGCTCGGCGAGCACGAAGTGCCGGTCGTGGAGGACGGCTTCAACGAAGAGCTGCGCTATTCCGGTGCCCATGCCGCGCCCCTGATCGCCTGCGCCGGAACCGGGAATTCGGTCGCCTATATCGGCAGTTTCTCGAAAATTCTGTTCCCCGGGCTCCGGGTCGGATGGATCATGGCGGATCGCGGATTGATCGGCTATCTCGAAAGTCTGAAACGCGCCAGAACCATTCATACGTCGACGATCGATCAGGCCGTTCTGTTTCAATACCTGCATAACGGGAACTTCGAGCGTTATCTCAAACGGGCGCGAACCGAATACAAGCGCAAGTATGAACTTGCGGTTCGCGGCTGCCGGGACTACATTCCGATGAAACGGATGAGCGGAGAAGGGGGGTTGCATGTCTTCGTCGAATTGGAGGACCGGTTGGATGCCCGTGCGGTGCTTGCGGACTGCCGAATACGCGGAGTCGTGTTTACGCCCGGAGATATCTTTTTTACAGACGGCAAAGGCCGGAATACGCTGCGAATCGGCTTCTCCCGCGTTCCGGAAGACCGGATCGAGGAAGGGCTTAAGACGATCGGGCTTGTCGTGCAAGAGCACGCGGCAGCTGCCGCAGCCGGGCGGCTGCCGGGAAAGGAAGGAAATACGCATGGATAAACGGAAACGGCAGCAAGCGGAGAATCCGGCAGCAAAGCCGGCTCTCCCTTATGTGCAGCAAAAAGATTCGCGTCCGCGGCCAGGCGAAGCCCGGCTGCTCAAGTGGGGCGCGGCAGCGGTAATGCTGGGCTGCATCCTGCTGCTCGGAGGCTGTATTCGGTTCGGCCCGCAGGCGGACGAAATGGCCGATACCGCTGCGCAGAGCAAGCAGCAAGCGTCGTCCGCCGGACAGCCCGAGGCTTCGCCGGAAGGCGAAGCCTCGGATACGAAGACGGAAGAGTCATCCGCCGCTTCGTCCGCAGAAGAAGCGGCGGATGAAGAGAACGGCGAATCGACCGATTCGAAGCAGGCAGAGCCCGCTTCGAATGCGGCGGATGACGAACCGGCTGCGGACCGGATCGAAATCGTGGTGACGCGCGACGATACCGAACGTACCGTCCGGTTCGATCTGCAGCGTCTGCCGTCCGGTTATTCGCTTGCCGGTTTGACCTGGGAACCCGATGCCGCTGCGGAAGAGGTTCTTCCGTCGGGAGCGTCTGCGCAAGAAGTGCCGGCAGACCCACCTCCAGCCGAATCCGCAGTCGAAACGAAGCGCGTAACGGCGACTTACCAAGATGCGGTGATCGCGGGCGAAGCCGAGACGGAAGGGTTTTTCATCGATGAAGACGGTCAGCGAATCGGCTACCGGTACGGCGAAGCCGAAGCCGGACAGGCGGGATCGGCAAGTCTCGAATTCCGAGACCCGGAAGGAAGCAGCCGTATTTGGACAGGGAGAGTTACGCTTGGAACCGCGCCGGCCGAAGAAGAATCGGCGGATACGCCCGGCTGAACGGATCCGGATCGGGGGCTTGTACCCCGGTCTTTTTGCTGTCGTTTCAAGCGGGGACAAAGTGGATAAACATTCAATAAACCGCTTGGACAGAACCTCGCCCGCCGTCTCCGGTCCTGCATTAAATTTCGGCTTCAACAAACCGATATAGAAGAAGAGGGAGCAGTCTGATTCCTGACCGGATCGGACTGTCTTGCCCTAAAATTTGGAAGCGTTATCAGGTTATCACGGAAAAGAGGGAACCCATCTATGAGAGTGCATGAATTTATGATCAAAACAGACTTCGATCGCGACGAACTGCTGCAAATTTCTTCGCAGGCTTCCCAGTTCGCTTCGGATATCAAGCTTACTTTCGGAGACGAGAACAACCAGCGCATTGTCGATGTCAAAAGTCTGCTCGGTATGATGCTGCTTCCGATTCACAGCGGCAGCACGGTACGGATCAGCGCACGCGGACAAGACGAATTGGAAGCGCTGGAATATATGTGCGGCTTGTTTCAACATCACGGTTGTGCTCCCCATTAAAAGAGAACCGCGAAGCGCCGAAGGATCCCGGATCGTTATCCGGCAGGCGCAGTTTGGCGTTGGCACAGCGGCAATCCGGTCTGCCGGGCCAACTTCGGGATGAATCGAGAACCCGACGCTCCGCAAAGGGCGCCGGGTTTTTGCGTCCGCTTTCCCTGCCTTTGCGTACCGCGCATAACAAACGCCGCCGAAAATGCCGATATTGGCTTATAGCAGAACGGCCGTCATATTGGCGAGACGGACCGATCCGGGAGGAGTTCAATCACCATGTTTCAAATTTCGTTCGATTTTGGCGGCATTGAAGAGTTTGATGCCTGCCTGCAAGATCCCGAACTGCATGCCCGTGCGCAGGCCAGCCGTTCCGTCTTGATCCAGTTCTTGACGTCTTCCCGGCTGCTGCGAAGCGCTGCGGCGCTCTATGAACCTATTGTGCAGCGGTTTCCGAAGGCTGTCGTTACGGGAGTGACCACGGCGGGAGAAATCGCCAAAGGCGAATTTCTGCGCAACCGGATCGTCGTTATTTTTTCTTTTTTCGATACCTCGAAGCTGCAGCTGTTTTCTTTGGGCTGTTTGCGGGGAGAAGAAGAAGAGAGCGGCCGAAGATTGGCCGCTCTCCTGCAGGAAGAAGCGCAAGAGCCCGAGGTTAGAGGCATTCTGCTGTATGCGACGACACAGCGCATGGACGGGGCTGGACTGCTCAGAGGGATGCGGGGGCTGCTGCCCGAAGTACCGGTCTTCGGAGCGGGAGCCGCTTCGTACGAATACGGTACGGAATCGTCTCCTGTCCTGGCCGGAGGACAGTTGTACCGCGACGGAGCGGCGGCTGTCGTCTTCCGTGGGGAAGAACTGAAGATCCAGGCCCGCGATTATCTGGGCTGGGAACCGCTGAGCCGGGATATGACCGTAACCGAGACGGGCGGACCGACCTGGATCAAGACGCTGGACGGCGTTCCCGCCGCGGAAGTGTACGAGAAATATTTGGGCATTCGCAACGACGAACATTTTTTCAAAAACATGCTCGAGTTTCCGCTGATGATTAAACGGGCGGACCAAATCCTGGCCAGGGTTCCGGTAGCGAAGCGGCCGCAACCGTGTCATCGAATATTGAACCCGATTCGCGGAGCGTGCAGGTGCAAATCGGGCAAAAAAAGGCTTCCGGGGATAAGAACCGGAAGCCTTTTTGATAAGAAATATGATTTTATTGGGCGTCCGAGAGCTTGAAGAATCCCAGATTCTGCTGCAGCCCGGCGGCCATATCGCTCAGACCGCCGGCGGCGCTGCCGATCTCTTCCAGCGCGGCCAACTGCTGCTGCGAAGCCGCAGCCATCGTTTGGGACTCCTCGGAAGAATGGAGCGCAACGCGCGCCACCTCGGAGACCGAAGCCGTCACTTCTTCGACGCCCGCGGAAATTTGCTGGGAAGCCGCGGAAATTTCCTGAATCTGGTCGTTGACGATCCGGGCGGAATGACCGATCTCTCCGATCGCGCTGCTGGCGCGGTCGATGGAGTCCATCCCTTGGGCCGTTTCCGAATCGGTGCGCTTCATCAACCCGACCGTCTGGCCGATCAGGCTGCGGATATCGCCGATCCGAAGCGAGATGGTCTCGACGGAAGACTGCGTCTGTTCCGCGAGTTTGCCGACTTCGGAAGCGACGACCGCGAAGCCCCGGCCGTGTTCGCCGGCTCGTGCCGCTTCGATATTGGCATTGAGCGACAGCAGCTGCGTCTGACGGGCAATCGCTTTGATCGAAGAGACGATCTCGTCGATCTGCTGCGAATGCTCGTTCAGCAGCGAGACGCTGTCCGCCGATTGGCTGACCGATTCGCGGATGCTGCGCATCTGCCCGACAGCGGCGGACAATTCGCGGTCGCCCACTTCGGCCCGCTGCGCCGTCTCGGCGGCGGATTCCGCAACGGAGGCCGATGATTCGGCGATTTTCGTAATGCCGATCGCCATTTCGTTCATGGCCAGCGCCGTGTCTTCGGTCATGCGGCGCTGCGTCTCGGAACCTTCGGCTACGGATTGTACCGCCGCGGCTACCTGGCGCATCGCCAGCGAAGATTCGCGCGAGACTTCGCTGAGCTGCTGCGAAGACGCTGCGGACAGATGCGACGCTTCCTGGCTTCCGCGCAGGGTCTTGTTCAAGGCTGCGATCATACGGTTGAACGAGTCGCCGACCTGACCGAGTTCGTCGCGGCTATCGATCGCAATAGTCTGCGACAAGTCGCCGTTGGCCATATCCGATGAACGCGCGCCCAGCAGGCGAACGGCACTGTTTACGCTCCGGTAGAAGGCCATGTAGAACAGCAGAACAAGCAGAAGGGCCGCTGCCATAAGGGCCGTAACCAGGTTTCGTCCGGATTCAAGGCGTTCGATACGTTGGTCCAGCAGCAAAGCCAGCGTATCGGCGGCCTGCTGGAACAACGCATAGGATTCTTCGACCGTGGAAGTGCCGGCCGAGAAGAAAGCGGCAGGTTCCGAAGACAGCGTCTTGTCGTCGAACAGCTGCTGGTCGGCCAGCGCAAGAAAACTTTCGATCGAGTCCGCAGCCGTTTGCCCCGGTCCCTGGATCTGTGCGCCGGCTTCCGGATTCAATTCGGTAAAGGTTCCAAGCGATTTGTTGAGTTCTTTCAGTTCGCTTTCCGCCTGGGCTTTCTTCACGGCGACGCCGGTCAGCGCTTCGGGCTGCGCCTGATGTTTGGTCAGCATCCCGTTGCCGGTGCCGCGGATTTGGGCCGTATTCTCGATCAAGTTCGGCAGCCGTTTGACGATCATATCCATCAGGTAAAAAGAATCGATTTCCGTATCGAGCGACAGTCCCGATTCATCCGCGCTTTCGACGACGAAATCGAGCATGCGCGTCACCAGCTCACTGTGACGGGCGAAACTGTCGGTCGCGGAGAGAGAAGCGGCCTCCGCCTGCAGCGATTTCCATTCGGCGGCAATCAGCGGCCATTCGGCTGCCGCTCCGGTCAATCCGGATTCGACTGCCGCCTGGCCGATCTGCTCGGCGTTCGTATTTGCCTGGTCAGCAATGGCATCAAGCTTGCTCCGGTTGTCCGCGCCTCCTCCGTTCAGGAGGGCGTTGGCTTGTCCGCGGTGCTGCTGCAGCGACAAAATGAACGGGAAAACGGCTTCGACCTGCACCAATCCTTTCTTTTCCAAGTCGGTCGTATGAATCTTTTCCTGGATGCCGGAAAACCAGAGTACGAACAGCAGGGCAAGCGGTGCGGCGAACAGAATGCTGATCAGAATAAATTTCTGGGCGTATTTCAATCGCGACAAAATAAAAGCAAAAGGGTAAAGCAGTTTGGCGAACATGAGAAATCCTCCTCTGACAGTCCCGCTCCGCTGGGCGGAACGACCGGTATGCAGCGGGTAGTTACAACCGCTTTTTATAATCGTTATATCGGAAAAAGCCGGGAAATCGTGTGCTTTATACAGGGAAGATACGAAAAAATTTATCTTTTTGAAGGCTTTGTGCCAGAGAAGGCGCGAGGATCAGTCCAAAGAAGCGACGCAAAAAGACTCCGTCGGCGCATAAAACGTCGACGGAGTCTGTATGGGAATCGTAGGGAGCAAACAGGAGGCTGCTATTAAAAAAGCTTAATGAAGACGCTCGAAACGTTTAACCGCCCAATAAGGCAGCGAGACGACGCGGTCTGAAGTATCGATTTTAAAAAAACTTTTGTTTGTTAGGTCGGGAGAACAGGAGCCGGTGTAAAATTCTCCACTCACTAGATGCAGACGAAGGAATTCTTCTTTGGATACGGCCTTTTTGATCTCATGAGCTGCCACGGTGTAGGCCCCCTTGCGATTCAGAATACATGCTAATACCTTACATTACCCACGTTTTCAAGTATCCAATCATATTGCGGACAACTCGGATCCAATATGGAAAAAAGAAATTCGATAGACGTCAGATTTGAGGACTGGTATACTGGGAATGATAATGAATCTCAATTGTGAGGTCCGCCGCTGACTGCGGTATAGGCAGGCGCGAGCCGTGAAACGTTTAAGCGATCTGCCGATCTACATAAGGGTTGTCCATGCGAAGCGGGAGCTTGGATTTGCCGCGTTTGTCCAAACATACAGAAAGAATGTCCACACGGGCGAGCCCGGCACAGGTGTTCATTCGGAAGAAGGGTGATGTTGTGAAACAATTTCAAACAGGCGCAAGGGGGACGCAGAACGATGAAACCGTCCGCCCTGCCTAAAGATCCGCAGACCGTACACAAGGTCAAGGTCCGCTCGCGGCCGCTGGCCGCTTCGCTTATTTTGATCGGCGGGATTATCCTGCTTGCCCTGGGGATGGCGCTTGCCGTGGCGGTCGGAGCCAAAGATATCGCGCTGCCCGACGTCTGGAAAGCGGTCTTTCATTTCAATCCCGAATTGACCGAGCATCAGATCATCCGCGAGCTGCGTATGCCCCGGGTGATCGGAGCGGCGATCGTGGGCGCGGCCTTTGCCGTCGCAGGCGCGATTATGCAGGGGATGACCCGCAATCCGCTTGCCGATACCGGGCTGCTCGGACTCAATGCGGGAGCCAGCTTTGCTCTGGCTTTGTGTTTTGCTTTTGCTCCGGGTCTTTCGTTTCTCGGCCTCATGCTGTATTCGTTTGTCGGAGCCGGCGCGGGAGTCGGTATCGTCTACGGGATCGGTTCGCGTTCCAAAGGCGGCCTGACGCCGATCCGCCTGGTGCTGGCGGGAGCCGCGGTCAGCGCTTTGTTCACCGCACTGAGCGAAGGGGTGGCGCTGTATTTCAAGATCGGTCAGGATCTGGCTTTCTGGTATGCGGGCGGCGTCGCCGGCACCCAGTGGGTGCAGATCCAGATTATTCTTCCGGTCGTCGTGATCGCCCTGCTCGGTTCGATCGCGCTGTCGCGTTCGATTACCCTGCTCAGTCTGGGGGACGATATCGCAACCGGCCTCGGACAGCGCACCGGCTTCGTCCGGCTGCTGGGCGTGTTGATCGTGCTTGTACTGGCCGGAACGGCCGTGTCCGTCGTCGGATCGGTCGGCTTCGTCGGCCTGATTATTCCGCATTTGACCCGGAAGCTGGTCGGCGTCGATTACCGCTGGATCATTCCGTGTTCGGCTGTGCTTGGCAGTCTGCTGATCGTATTCGCCGATCTGGCGGCGCGGATGATCAATCCGCCGCAGGAGACGCCGATCGGCGCCCTGGTAGCTCTGATCGGGGTTCCGTTCTTCCTCTATCTGGCTGTCAAAGAAAGGAGGAGCCTGTAATGGAATCAATGATTCATCAGGCCGAACGCCGCAAGCGCAGTCGGGGAATCCTGGTTATCGCAATCTTTATCGTATTGATTATCGCCGCTTTTGTCGTCAGCATGAACACGGGCTTTATCCGGCTGTCGCCGCTTGAGGTGATCCGGACACTGTTTGGTCGGGGGACGGCGCAGCAGCATTTGATTCTGTTCGAATTCCGCCTGCCGCGTATCGTCATCTCGATCCTGATCGGAGCGGGCCTTGCCGTGTCCGGCTGCGTCATGCAGGGTCTGTCGCGCAACGCGCTGGCCGATCCCGGTATTCTCGGCGTCAATGCCGGAGCGGGACTGATGGTGATGCTCTATGTTTCGTTCTTCTCGTCGACGGCCAGCGGTTCGGTGTTCCTGCTGCCGGTACTCGCTCTGGTCGGAGCCGGCGCCACGGCCGTATTGATCTATGTTCTCTCCTACAAAAAAGGCGAAGGACTTATCCCGACCCGGATGCTGCTGGTCGGAATCGGGGTAGCGGCGGGCATCAGCGCGGCGATGATCGTGCTGACGCTCCGTCTTAATCCCGAAGAATACCAGTTCGTCGCTTCCTGGCTGGCCGGACGGATCTGGGGAACCAGCTGGAAGTTCGTCGTGGCTCTGCTGCCGTGGCTGATCCTGTTCCTGCCTTTCGTGTTCTACAAAGCGAAAGTCATGAACGTGCTGAACATGGGCGATCAGACGGCGACCGGACTTGGTACGGCGATCGAACGCGAACGCCTGCTGCTGCTGGCCGCTGCCGTCGGTCTGGCCGGGGCATGCGTTGCGGTCAGCGGAGGCATCGGCTTCGTCGGTCTGATCGGTCCCCATTTGGGACGCAGGCTCGTCGGGCCGAAACATCAGATTCTGCTGCCCGTGTCGGCGCTGGCCGGCGCCCTGCTGGTTCTGGTCGCCGATACGCTGGGCCGCTGGATTCTTCAGCCAACCGATATCCCGACCGGCGTCGTCGTAGCCGTAATCGGCGCTCCGTACTTTCTGTATCTGCTTGCCAAGACCAAAGTCTGAACACCGGCTGTTTCTTCCGGTTCTGCGACGCCTTCCCGATCGGGAAGGCGGTTTTTGCATAGGACAGCGATGATTTCCCATGATAGGGGATTGAAAAAAGTCCGCCGATCCCCTATCATGGAAGCGCTATCCGGAAAACAGAATCCATGCCGGCTGTGCGGGACGCGAAGCGTCCGGAAAACATCATGAAGAGGTGAGTGGAAATGAAATACAGAAGATTGGGCAGCACCGAATTGAACGTGTCCGTGGTAGGCGTGGGCACCTGGCAGTTCGGAGGAGATTGGGGACAGGATTACGCACAAAAAGACGTCGATGCCATATTGAACCGGGCGCAGGAGCTTGGAATCAACCTGATCGATACGGCGGAGTGCTACGGACCGCATCATCTCTCGGAAAGTCTGATCGGGGATTATCTGTCGCGCGGCAGACGGGAAGACTGGATCGTTGCCAGCAAATTCGGCCATCAATGGCACGACCACTGGACGAATGCCTGGGATACGGACCAGATCCGTACCCAGCTGGAAGAATCGCTCAAATCGCTTCGCACCGATTATATCGATCTGTATCAATTCCATTCCGGTTCGGACGACGTGTTCGACAACGACGAGCTGTGGACCATGCTGGATAAGCAGGTGCAGGCCGGCAAAATCCGCAACCTGGGCATTTCGATCGGCAGCAACGACAATCTCTACCAGACGGACAAAGCGGCGCAAGTAAACGCCAAAGCGATTCAGGTCGTCTACAACCGGATCGACCGCGTGCCGGAAGAGCGCGTCTTCCCGTCCTGCGAACGTCAGGATCTGGGCGTATTGGCACGCGTACCGCTGGCGAGCGGTTTCCTGAGCGGCAAATACAAGCCGGGCGCCGTATTCGAAGACAATGTCCGCAAAGGCCGCGAACGGGCGGAAGTCGACGAGAAGTTGAAACTCGTGGAAGAGATTCGCCGCAGCGAAGTGCCGGAAGGCGTAGGCATGGCCGAGTGGGCTTTGGCCTGGTGCTTGAAGAACCCGGCGGTCAGCTGCGTGATTCCTGGCTGCAAAAGCGTGGAACAGGTCGAATCGAACGCACGTGCGGCACAAATCGAGCTGTAAAAATTTTCCGCGTAAAAGCGGCATGACTTTTTCGCAGTAGTGGTGTAAAGTATGTACAGGACGGTTCCCGCGATGATTTGAGGCGCGGGGGCCGTTTTTTTCGAAAACGATTCAAGAAGGAAAGGGATGGAGTAGGATCCAACAAATTCAAACCCATATCCGCGCCGACTTGGTGCTGGACGCGGAGTCGAGCCTTGGGACCCGTTGACGGCTGCGCGGTTTCTCAAAGCCTGACAAAATCGGTCCGTACGTTTACAATGGAAGAGTCGGTTCCGACTTCGGAACCTTTATGGTTGTGTAGGTATTGAAAAATGCGCGTCGGCGAACCCCGGGTGCCGTTCGACCGCCGATCCGGAAGGAGCTTTTCCATGTACAATCTTGATCCGCAGGATCTGGGCAGCAAGCTTGTCTATAAATTGATGACCGGTACGATCGTGCCGCGTCCGATTGCCTGGGTCACTTCGCGATCCGCCGAGCAGGGCATCGTCAATGCGGCGCCGTTCAGCTATTTCAATATGGTAAGTTCGGATCCGCCGCTTGTCGCTTTCTCCGTCGCCCGGCGTCCGGACGGCGATATGAAAGACACGGCGCGCAATGTGACGGATACCGGCGAACTGGTCGTACATATTTGCGACGAGAATCTGGTCGTAGAGATGAACAAGACCGCGGCAATCCTGCCGCCCGGCGAGAGCGAGATCGACTTGACGTCTCTGACGCTTGTCGACAGCGCCGCCGTGTCGGTGCCGGGTATCGCCGAAGCCAAAGTCCGGCTGGAATGCCGCCTGGAATCCCATCTGCCGATCAAAGCCGACGACGGACGCGTCACGCATGATCTATTGATCGCGCGCATTCTGCGTTTCCGTCTCGACGAGTCGATCTACGACGAGGAGCACGGCTATGTGCTGACCGAGAAACTTCGTCCGGTCGCCCGGCTGGCCGGAAGCGAATACGCGGAGCTCGGCCGGCTGTTCAAGATCGAACGGCCGACCTAAACGCAGAAACGCAGCGGTCCGGCCCGTTCAGGTCTGCCGTCTGCGCGTGGGCGCGTCTCGGAGCGCCCGGAGAATCGTTCCGGAGCGCAATGAACGCAGCGCCGCCCTGCAATCGGAAAGTGCCGTACCTGCCCGCGCTGGGCGAGCCGGTTCCGGCCGAGACCGGAATTGGCTGGATAACCGCTTCCGCTTACGAAAAATCCGCTGCAATCGCCACAGTGGCGAAAGACAGCGGATTTTTTTGACGGATAAAAGAGGGCTTGAACCGGTTACAGAATCGGCGAGAGCAGCCGCGTGAACGACTCCAGCGCTTTGCGCAGCAGAGGACGCAGCTTGTACTGTTCGACCGTCAGCACTTCGCTGTCTTCCATATCGGCGCGGAACAGCTTTTCCAGCTCGCCGGCTTTGCCGGAATCGTACAGGATCGCGTTGACCTCGAAGTTCAGCTTGTAGCTGCGGATATCCATATTGGCGGTGCCGACCGACGCGAGGCGGCCGTCGACGACCATCGTTTTGGCGTGCAGGAATCCTTTTTTGTACAGATAACAGTTGACTCCAAGATCCAGCAGCTCGCCGAGATACGAATACGACGCCCAGTAGACCATCTTGTGATCGGGCACTTTGGGAATCATCAGATGGACTTCGACGCCGGACAGGATCGCCATCTTTAGCGCGGTCATCATGCTCTCGTCGGGGATGAAATACGGCGTCTGGATCATGATCGTCTCGCGCGCTTCGTCCATCATTTTGATATAGGCGAGCTTGATCGTTTCCCGGCTCTGGTCGGGGCCGCTTGAGACGATCTGCGCGCCGACTTTGCCTTCGAACGGGCGGCTGACCGCAAGAAACACGTTCTCGGGCAGCTTCTGCCGAACGGACAAGCTCCAGTCGTGCAGGAAGATCGCATGCATCTGGATCAGCGCCGTGCCTTCGATCCGCAGATGCGTATCGCGCCAGTAGCCGAACTTCTTAACCTCGCCGAGATATTCGTCGCCGACATTGAAGCCGCCGATATATCCGCAGGAACCGTCGATGATGACCAATTTGCGGTGATTGCGGTAATTCATCTTGAAGTTGATCAGCGGAATGCGCGACGGGAAAAAGGGAGCCGCCATGCCGCCCGCTTCGCGGAAGTTATGGAGGAAGCGCCGTCCGATCTTCTTGCTGCCCCAGGCATCGTACAGGACGCGGACTTCGACGCCTTGTTTGGCTTTCTCGGTCAGCGCGTCGATCAGGCGGCGTCCGAGACGGTCATCCTGCCAAATGTAATACTGAACGTGAATGTACTGCTCCGCTCCGGCGATATCCGCGAGCAGCGCGTCGAATTTCTCGGTACCGTCCGCATAGACGGTAACGTCGTTGTCCTGCGTGTACAAGGAAAAGTCGCCGACCATGTTCATGTGCAGCAGCTCGCGGTAGCGGGCCGTGCGGGGATCGTTGAATTGCAGTTCTTCGTCGAGCAGCTGCTGGCGCTGGACGGAGATGCCGGGCAGCAGAATCTTCTCCTGTTCCCGGAACTGATAACGCTTGACGCGGCTGAGATTTTGTCCGAAGAACAGGTACAGCACGAATCCGACGATCGGCAGGAAAAACAGAACCATCAACCAGGCCCAGGTCACCCCGATATCGCGCCGTTCCAGAAAAACGACAGTGAGTGCCAACAATAAATTCAGCACAAGCAAAAACCATGGGGCTTGACCAAACCAGTACAATTCCAATTGACGCAACCTCCGCTTTCGAATGAGAGTTCAAATGAGCATCCGGCAGAGCCGGGCTTCATTTATAAAAGAAGAAATTAGGTGTGCCGTAGCTCAGTTTACCTGATTGTGATCAATAAGTGAACAATTGCGGCACTCCGAACAAAGGAAAAGTCGAAAAAACGTCAAACGTAGCCCGAACGGGCCATATACCGGTACGGATTTTTGGTTAAAATTTAATGGAAAAGCCGCGCCGCGAAAATGGGGAAGGCAGGAGAGCATGAGTTATACGCAGATTAAATGGCTGATTTTGTTTCTTCCGACCGTCGTGGTCGGGTTGTGGGAGTATGTGAGACACCAATTTCTGATGCCGGTCCTGTCGATGGACGCCGGGAACCTGCTGACGCCGGTGCTGGTCTTTCTGGTCAGCGTCACGCTGCTGCGCCGGCTGTTCGCCATGCTGGAACGGATGCAAAGCGAGCTTGCGCAGGCACGCGGAATCAAAGCGAATCTGGAAGCGCGCGAAGAGCTGGCCCGCGAGCTGCACGACGGGATCGCGCAGTCCCTGTTTCTGTTATCGGTCAAGCTGGACCGGATGGAGAGAAGCGCAGGCGCGGCGGGGCTCGGCGACGAGCTGGGGACGGTGCGCCGGACGGTCCACGAGGTGGACCGGTATGTTCGCCAGGCGCTGGCGAACCTCAGAGAGCCGCTGCCCCAAGGCGCGTCCGGGAATACGGGCGGCATAGCCGTTTCCGTCGGTCAGGGCGCCTTGGGCGGCGAAACTTCGGGCCCGGGGTCCGGCGGCGCACAGCCGCGCCGCCAAGCGCCGCGGCCGGACGCCTTGCCGAAGCGCGGGGCGGAGGCGGCCGGCGAGGCCGCTGCCGGTGCCGCCGCCGGTGCCGCCGCCGGTGCCGCCGCGGAGTCGATGGCCGCGCGCGTCGGCCGGCTGGCCGATGAGGCGATGATCGACGTACGGGTCGAATGGAGCCTGCCGGACGATGCGCTGGCCAGCCGCGAGAAAGCGGAGCTGCTGGCGTGTATCCGCGAAGCGGTCATCAATGTGCGCAAGCATGCGCATGCCACAAGGGCGGAAGTGACCGGCCGGGGCAGTCATTCCGGCTGGACGGTCGAGATCGCGGATGACGGCCGCGGGTTCGAAGGCGATCCGCTGGCCTCGCCCGGCCGTTACGGGCTGAAGATCATGGCCGACCGGGCGGAGCAGATGGGCTGGACCTTCAAATTGGACCGGCGGGAAGGACGGACTTCGGTCCGGCTCCGCAGAGAGGAGGAGCTGCTGTGAATCGATGCCGCGTATTGGTCGTGGACGACCACAAGCATGCCCAGGAAGCCATTTGCGATATTTTGTCGCTTGATCCATCTTTCGAGGTGGTCGGCGTCGTTTCGGACGGAGCGGAAGCGATCGCGTTTACCGAACAGTGGATGCCCGACCTGATTCTGATGGATATCCGCATGAACGGGATGGGCGGATTGGAAGCGACGGGACGGATCAAGATGGCTTATCCGTACGTCAAGATCGTGATGATTACCGTCTCGGACGATATTGCTTATCTGCTGGAAGCGCTGAAACAAGGTGCGCAGGGCTATCTGCTCAAGAATCTGGCTCCGTCCACATGGATCGAATACCTCCAGGCGATCGTCAGCGAAGAAGCGCCGCTGAGCCGGGAATTGGCTTTCCAGATTCTCAAAGAATTTTCGGTGCCGGCCGCCGAGCCGGAGCAAAGCGGGGATACGCTGACGGCGCGGGAACGGGACATTCTCCGGCAGGTGGCCTCGGGGCTGACCAATCGCGAAGCGGCCGAGAATCTGGGCATTTCCGAACATACGGTCAAGAATCATCTGAAAAATATTTTGCAAAAACTCCAACTGCAAAACCGCGTGCAGCTGACCCGGTACGCCATGGAAAAAGGCTGGGTCGGCCGTGACGGATTCGGCGGCGAGCGATGACCGCTGCGGCCGATCGGAGCGGATACGCAGGCAACTGCCTGCCAGGCACGCGGAAGAACGTTGTACCCAAAGCTTTAGGGAAAGGAAGACTGGAATGAAAGACATATGGAAAACAAGCAAAAGGTTCGTGCTGCTTCCGATACTTGCGGCATGGATCGCGGCGCTGACCCTTCTGCCGGGACTCGCTTCGGCGCACGCCACGCTTCTCTCGTCGAACCCGGGCGATCAAACCTCGGTGGCGCAGATGCCCGGCGGGATCGAGCTGAACTTCAACGAGACGATCCAGGGCGAATTTCTGTCGATCGGCATCACGAATACCAAAGGCGAAGATATGCCGGTCGGGGAAGCGCTCGTGTCGCCGGACGATTCGCATGTGGTCGTGGCGGAGGTCGAAGAAGAATATCCGGACGGTATTTATACGATGAAATGGCGCGTTGTCTCGGCCGACGGCCATCCGATCCGCGGCACGGTCCGTTTCGGAGTCGGCTCGGACGGCGTGCTGACCGACGCCGGCGTAGCCGGCGGCGAAGACAATTACACGCCATCGGCCGATACGGTCGTCCAGCGGGCCGCCCTATATACGCTGCTCTCGCTTGCAGCGGGAAGTATGCTGTATCTGGCTTTCCTGCTGCCCGCGGATCTGCGCGGCATCAAGCGTGCGACCCGTCCGGCGCGGATCGTCTTCTGGGCCTCGCAGGCCGGACTGCTGCTGGTCATTCTGATCGGGCTGCCGCTGCAGGCGAAGCTGTTCGCCGACGTACCGTGGAGCGAAGCGTTCGGCCGGGAAATCCTGAGCCAGACGCTCGAAGGTACGTCTTCGGGGCGGATGTTCCTGCTGCAAATTCTGCTGCTTATGCTGATCGCGGGAGCGGTCATCGTCAACGACGTGATGGCCTGGGGCAAAAGGGGCGGCCATTGGACGATCGTCATCATCGGATTCGTTCTGCTGCTTGTCACGAAGGCGCTGACCGGGCATGCGGCGGGTTCGCCGAACGTGTTCGGCCAAGTGATGGCGGACACGCTGCATCTGCTCGGCGCTTCGGCCTGGGTCGGAGGCATGCTGATGCTGCTGCTGGCTCTGCCGGCCGCGGCGGGCGAAGGGCCTCCGTTCTGGCAAAAAGCGTTCCGACGCTTCACGCCGTGGGCGTTCGCTTCGGTGATCGCGCTTGTGCTGAGCGGGGTCGTCATGAGCCTTGCGCATGTGCCGGCCTGGTCGGATTTGCTGACGAGTCTGTACGGCCGGCTTATTCTGATCAAAATCGTGCTGCTGCTGGTAATGATGACGCTCGGATTCGTCCATTTCAGACGCGCCCGGCGCCAAGGCGAATCGCGGGGCACCGTCTCGCTGGCGGCCGAAATGGCGATCGGGATTGTCGTGCTGGCGGTAGCGGGACTGCTGACGAACGTGTCGACCCCGCAGCCCGCGGCAGCCGCGCCGGAGAGTTTTGCCGATACGCAGCCGGCGGAACAGGCGGAGAACACGGTCATTTCGCTTGAGGTCAACCCGCTTCAAGTCGGAACCTCGACTTTTACCGTTCGCTTGACCGATGCGGAGGGCAAGCCGCGCACCGATTGGCAGCAGGTCACCCTCAATATGGCGCCGCAGAGTCAACCCGACGAACGTACCGAAGTGATCGCCGAAGCGCAGCCGGACGGCAGCTATCGGGCATCCGGTTTGTATTTCGGCAGCGGCGGGCAGTGGAACGTCGATGTCCATGCCTTGTCCGAGAAGTTCGAACAGGCCGACCGGACTTTTACGATGGAAGTACAGGAATAACAACGGCCTAATCCAACACAAAAAAATCAAAAGGCGGGATCTTTTCAAATGAAAACGACAACAAACCGTACAATGTGGAAAAAACTGCTCACTCTGACGGCTCCGGCTTCCGCGGCTTTTCTGATCTTTACCGCTGCCGCCAGCGCCCACGTGACCGTGATGCCCAAAGAATCCGGCACGGGAGCCTGGGAAACGTATACGATGAAAGTTCCGGTCGAGAAAGAGATCAACACCAACAAAGTCGTGCTCAAAATACCGCAAGGCGCCGAGTTCCAGCAGTATGAACCGATTCCCGGCTGGACGACCGCTGTCGACGAAGCCGCCGGAACCGTAACCTGGGAAGCGGAAGGAGACGGCATTGCGGCCGGGCAGTTCCAGCGCTTTACCTTTGTCGTGAAAAACCCGGAGCAGCAGGGAGAGCTTGCCTGGGATGCGTTCCAGTATTACGCGGACGGCAGTATCGTGGAATGGACAGGCGACGAAGAAGCGGACACGCCGCATTCCGTAACGACGATCGGTTCGGACACCGGCGAGGCGGCCGCGAACGCGCACGGACAAACCGTTTCTTCGGATAAAGAGCCGGCAGTCAGCGACCCGGCAGCGGTACCGGCCGACGGGGCGACCGACACAACTGTACCGGATACTGCGGAAGAAGCGGCGGCGCCGACCGATTCCGCGGTGTCCGATCCGGCGTCCGTACCTGCAGATACCGAATCCGACGCGCCGGCCGCTTCGTCCGACAATGTGCTGCTCTATGTCACGCTGGCCCTGTCGATTGTGGCGATCGGCTTGTCCGGAGCGGCGCTCGCGATGCGCAGACGCAAATAACCACCCGGTCTCCGATCAAGCTTCAAACTTTACTCCGAAGTTACAATTCTCTTGAACGCCGCTGATCCTCGCCCCGTAAGATGACGGATAAAGCTTGGCAGGAGCGGGAACAAAGATCGCGACGGATTTGCTCCGATCGCCCGGGCTTCGAGAGAAAGGAGTTGGACACGATGACCTCAATCCATAAAGAATACGTTCGCCGTGTGGGCGTGAATAACAGCGAAGCCATGAAGGCCCTGGTCTGGAACGCAGAAGGGTGGAGCCTTCCGGTATCAAACGAAGAGACGGAGGGATCGATCGGAATGTGGACGGCGCCGGTACCGGTGCTGCCGATTTCCGCGACCTGCGGCGAGACGCAGCGGCTGCTGCTTGAGCGCCCGCTTGAATCCTGCTGCGTCATCTGCGACGAACGCAGACGGCCGGTAGGCCTTGTCATGAGCGAATCTTTTTATATCCAGATGAACGCGGAATACGATCCCGAACATTTGTATGAGCTGCCGATCGGCCGGCTGATGGATCTTTATCCGCTGACCGTCGATTTTTCCGTATCGGTCGAGACGGTGCGGGAACGGGCGAAATCGCGTCCTTCGCGCACGCGCAAAGACGCGGTGATTGTGATGCGCGGCGGCGAATTTTTCGGAGTCGTCCATGCGGAAGATTTGGAGAATACGCCGAACCGGAAATCGAAATAGAGTTCCGTGATTGGAAAAAGCATCGACGTCCGGCATCCTGCCGGGCGTTTTTGCGATGAAGAGGAGGCAGCGGAAAGCGAAAAGAAACCGACTGCATGGACAGGTATGTACATAACATGATATATTGTTATATAAACCTTAAGCCGAACAGGAGGGGAAAGTTTTTGAAAGATGCATCTTCTTCCATACCCATGTATGAAAAAATATTCAACGAAACCCGCAGCCTGATCGAGACGGGCGTGTACCGCAAAGGAGACAAAATCCCTTCGGAAAAAGAACTGGCCGACGAATACGGGGTCAGCCGGATCACAAGCAAGAAAGCGCTGGATCTGCTGGCGGCGGAAGGCGCGATCGTGCGGATGCCGGGCCGCGGCTCTTTTGTCGCTCCCGATCCTTCGGACGGGATCCGTCCCGGCGCTGCGGTCGTCCCGTCGGCCGACCGCAGCATTTCCGCAGCCAAAGAAAGAATGATCGGGCTTGTATTAACCGATTTTTCCGCCAGTTACGGAACGCGCCTGCTCTACAGCATGGAAGAATTCACGCGCAAGAACGACTGCTTTTTGGTATTGAGACGGACTTTCGGCAATCAGGCCAGCGAAGAATCGGCGATCCAGAAAATGCGCAGCCTCGGCGTGGACGGACTGATCGTTTTTCCGGCCCAGGGCGAATATTTCAATGCGGAAATTCTCAAGCTTGTGATTGCGGAGTTTCCTCTGGTGCTGATCGACCGCAAACTCAAAGGAGTGGCCGCCGCTTCGATCAGCACGGACAATACGGAAGCGGCTGCGCAGGCTGTGCGGCATTTGTTCGGTCTGGGCCATCGGCATATCGCGCTGCTGTCGCCTCCGCCCCGCGATACGACGGCGATCGAAGAACGGATCGAAGGATTCGTGCGCGCCCATGCCGACGACGGCATCGCGGTCGATCGCGCGCTGTGGATCAACGATATTACGGCGACCCTCCCGGATGCTTTCTATGAGAGCAATATCGAACAGGAGATCCGGCGAATTGCGGAGCATCTCGAACGGAATCCCGGAATCACGGCTTTTTTGGCGATCGAATACTACATTGCGCTGCTGGCCAAAGCGGCGGCGGAACGTTTGGGCAAAAGAGTGCCGGAAGATCTGTCGATCGTCTGCTTCGACAGTCCGACGCTGAATGTCGGGGAAGGCTATCTGTTTACGCATATCCGGCAAAAAGAAGAAGAAATGGGCCGCTTGGCGATCGAGACGGTGTTGGGTATTCTGTCGGGGAATCAGCCGGCCGCGGAAGTCCGGCTTCCGGCCGAGCTGGTACCCGGATCTTCGACGGCCGTCGTTCCTGGCCATTGAACGCCCTACGAAGCGCCGCTCCACCATTTCATTGTTTTACACAGGTACCGCTCTTAAGCGGTGCCTTTTTTATATACCAACATGTCGGAAAAATTAAATAACATATTGACATGTATATGTTATGCCAATATACTCGATTTTGAGAGCGGTTACATAAAAGCTTTCCAGGTCCAAGTCCCGAAAAAGAGGTGCTCCTATGCAAACGACTCAGGAACTGCCGTTGGCGCTGAAGCGTCTGACGGAAGAAGTAAAAGCCAAACGGGGCCAAGAGGTCGCCGAGCGGTTCGAACGCTGTTTGGCCAATACGTGGAACACGACACTGAAGCCGCAGGGCGATGGAACCACGTTCGTGATTACCGGCGATATCCCGGCCATGTGGCTGAGAGATTCCGCCGCGCAGGTAAGGCCCTTTTTGACGGCAAGCGAGGATCCGGAGATCGGCGGCCTGATCGAAGGAGTGGTGCGACGGCAGTTTGACTGCCTGCTGCGCGATCCGTATGCGAACGCTTTTAACGAAACGGACAACGGAAACGGGCATCAGGGCGACGAGACCGATTCGACCCCCTGGATCTGGGAGCGGAAATACGAGATCGATTCGCTTTGCTACCCGATCCAGCTGGCGTATCTGCTCTGGAAAAATGCCGGGCGCACTTCGCAGTTCGATGACCGGTTCCGCCAAGGCGTCCGGTTGATTATCGGGACGTGGAAGACCGAGCAGGATCACGAACACGCTTCAACCTACCGTTTCGTACGCCGAAGCGGCGCGCCGACCGACACGCTGAAAAGGGATGGAAAAGGAACGGAAACGGCGCGCACCGGCATGACCTGGTCGGGCTTCCGGCCAAGCGACGATGCCTGCGAATACGGCTATCTCGTACCGTCGAACGCTTTTGCCGTCGTCGTGCTGGGATACGCCGCGGAGATCGCCCGCGATGTGCTCGGCGATGCCGCGCTCGCGGAATCCGCGGAGTCGCTGGCCGAAGAAATCCGCGGAGGCATCGAGCGGGGCGGCGTCGCGGAGCATCCGGAGTTCGGCCGCCTGTACGCTTACGAGGCCGACGGACTCGGCTCGTTCAATCTGATGGACGACGCGAATGTGCCCAGCCTGCTGTCGCTGCCTTATCTGGGCTACTGCGAAGCGCAGGATCCGATGTACCGGGCGACGCGGGCATTCGTGCTCAGCCGGCAGAATCCTTATTTTTACGAGGGGAGTGCCGCTGCCGGAATCGGAAGTCCGCATACGCCGCCGGATTATATCTGGCCGATTGCACTGGCGATGCAGGCAATGACGGCGGAAGAAGCGGATGAGCGGGAAAGATTGCTGGAACTGCTCATGCGGACGGACGGAGGCACCGGTTATATGCATGAGGGGTTTCACGCGGACCGTCCGGAAGAATTTACGCGTCCCTGGTTCTCCTGGGCCAACATGATGTTCTGCGAACTGGCGCTGATGTGCAGCGGAATTGTAGTCAAACGTTAACCGGCAGGATGAAGCGAAGCGGCGTGCAAAAGAGAAGGACCTTTATTCGAAACGAGGAGGCGGGAATATGAAAAAGGCGTTTAAGGCGATTGCGGCGGCTATGCTGCTGATCGGGCTGCTGGCAGGGTGCGGATCGGGCGGAAGCGGTGCGGAAAGCGGAGCGGGTGCCGGCGGCAAAACCAAACTGACGCTGTGGGGCGACTGGGGCGGGGACGGGCAGGAGCAGATCCAGACGATGGTCAAAGCGTTTAACGCTTCGCAGGACAAGATCGAAGTGAAATACGTGCTGCAGCAGGACGTGATTACAAAGTTTCTGACCGCGGCCACGAACGGCGGAACGCCGGATATCGTATTCTGGGACCGCTGGCGGACGGCGCTCTACGCGCCGAAAAACGTGCTGCAGCCCGTCGACGAGTATATCGAACGCGACGGGCTGAACCGGGCGGACTTTTATGAAGAAGCGCTGAAGGAACTGACGTACCAGGACAAGCTGTACGGACTTCCGCTTACCGTCGATACCCGCGCTCTTTTTTATAACAAAAAAATGCTGAAGGATGCCGGAATGGAACCGCCGAAGACCTGGGACGATCTGGAGAAGGTCGCCAAAGCGCTGACCAAATGGGACGGGAACAAATTGAACGTGGCGGGCATGTCGCTCGGCGATCCCGGACTGTTCAGTATGTATATCCGCCAGGCGGGCGGAAGCGTTATGACGGAGGAAGGCAAAGTCAACGTCAACACCGAAGCCGGCAAACGGGTGCTGGACTTGTGGGGGCGCATGATGAACGAAGACAAAGTGTACAAAGTCGGCTTCGAAGAAGGGTTGGGCGAAGGCGCGGACGCATTCGTAACCGGCAAAGTGGCGATGCTGTATACGGGCCCGTGGATGCTGAGCACCTACGATAAATACGGCAAAGATCTGGAATACGGCATCATGCCTCCGGTCGCCGGACCGGCCGGCGACACGGGCGGCAGCATGGGCGGTTTCGGCCTGGTCATTCCGAAAGGCTCCAAGAATCCAGACGCCGCCTGGGAATTCGTCAAATGGTGGACCGCCAACAAGGACAACGCGCTGCTCTGGGCCAAGACGAGCCAGAATATTCCGGGTTTCCGGCCGGCGGTCGAAGATCCTTATTTCTCGGAAGACGAGCGCTGGAAGCCTTTCCTGGAAGCCCTGGAATATGCCAAAGTCCGTCCGACCCACCCGGGTTATTCGGTTATGGAAGAAAACGCGCTGATTCCGAATCTCGAACTGTTCCTCCAAAACAAACAAAGTGCGGAAGATACCCTGCAAAAAGCCCAAACCGACGGCGATCGGCTGCTGCAGGAAAACGCCGTCGTTCAATAGCACAGCCCGGACACGCACAACGACAAAAAATCGGATCGGGCCGGAGCGGAAATTCCGGCCTGACACGGATGGAGGGGTAAGCGCATGATTTCAGCCGGAAAACTGGAAAAATCGCGTTCGTCGGCCGCCGCCAGGCTGGGCCGCCACCAGGCGAGAATGGGTTATCTGTTTGTTTTGCCGACCATGCTGCTGTTCCTGATCTTTATGGTTATTCCGGTCGGTATGGCGTTGTATCTCAGTTTTACGAACTATGACGTGCTGAGCAAAAACGACTGGATCGGCTTGTCCAACTACGGGCGTCTGCTCCAGGATAGTCTGTATTGGCAGACGTTCGTCAATGTCGGTTTCTACGCGATCGTTTTTGTCCCGCTCAATCTGCTGATTTCGCTGCTGTTGGCCGTACTGCTGAACCGGGCCGCCCGGGGCGTCAAAGTGCTCCGGACGTTCTATTACCTGCCGACCCTGACTTCGGCGGTTGCGGCGGCGACGGTCTGGCTGTGGCTGCTGCATCCCGAATACGGGATGGTCAACGGTATTTTGTCCGCTTTTGGCATCGTCGGTCCCGCCTGGACGTCGCAGACCGAGACGGCGATGATCGCGATCATCATGATGACGCTCTGGCAGAGCGTAGGGTCGAACATGATTATCTATCTGGCCGGATTGCAGGGCATTCCGGATTATCTCTACGAATCGGCCCGGCTCGACGGAGCGTCGCGCTTCGACTGTCTGCGCTATATCACCTGGCCGCAGCTGCGGCCGACCACGTTCCTGGTCAGCACGATGGCGATCATCGGAGCGCTGCAGCTGTTCGACCAGGCGTTCGTGCTCACGCAGGGCGGACCGGCCAACGCGACCAAGACGCCGGTCTACCTGATTTATCAGCAGGGTTTCAACCAGCTGCAGATGGGCTACGCTTCGGCGCAGGCGTTCGTGCTGGCGATGGCGATTCTGGTCTTCTCGCTGATCAGTATGCGTCTGAACAAATCGGAGGAGCCGATCCTGTAGCGCCGCTGCGGATCGCGCTCGGACCCAAGGAGGCGAATCATCGATGGGGACCGCGATAGGGCAAGGTTCGGGTTCAAGCAAGCACAAGTCGGATCGGATCAGTCCGCGCGCGCGCCGCGCGTGGAACGGAGCGGCGTTCTATGTGGTGGGCATACTGATCGCAGTCGTGATGTTCCTGCCGTTTTATTGGAGCGTCATGACCTCGTTCAAGCCCGACGAAGATATGTTCAGCATGCCGATCCAGTGGATTCCGACATCCTTTACACTCGATCATTACCGCAAAGCGTTTACGACCGTTCCGTTCGGTCTGTATTTCTGGAATTCGTTTTTCCTGGCGACGACGGGCGTCGCGTTGAATCTGTTCTTCGGCTCGCTTAGCGGCTATGCGTTTGCCAAACTGAAATTCAAAGGCAATTCGGGCATGTTCCGCCTGCTGCTGGCGGCGATGATGGTGCCGGGCATCGTGACCATGATTCCAAGCGTTTATGTACTGCGCCATTTTCCGCTGACGGGCGGCAACGATTTGTTCGGCGACGGCGGCATGGGACTGATGAATTCGTTCTGGGGCATTATTCTGCCAGGCGCTTCCGGCACGTTCGCGGTGTTCTTCATGCGGCAGTTTTTCCTGGCGCTGCCGTCCGACATGATGGAAATGGCGAGAATCGAAGGCTGCGGCGAGTTCCGGATCTTCTGGCGCATCTATCTGCCGCTGACCAAACCGGCTCTCGCTACGCTTGGGATCTTCACTTTCCAGGCAGGCTGGAACAGCTTCCTCTGGCCGATGATCGTGCTGAACGATCCCGACAAAGCCACGATTCAGATGGGCCTCCAAGCCTTTTCGTTCAATTTCCAGACGGATTACGGACCGATGATGGCCGGGGCGCTGATCGCGATTCTGCCTATTCTGGTTCTGTTCCTGGCGCTGCAGCGGTACTTTATTCAGGGCATCGCTTTTAGCGGAATCAAAGGCTGATCCAAGCGGTAAGAAATCGGCACCAATCAACCATTCAAAAGGAACCATCGAAAAGGAGGGCGGTCATGCCGACACAATCCGGGCTTTGGGCCCAAAAGGCGGACGAAGCGCAGGACATCCTGGAACAGAAGTTCTGGAACGGGAAGCTGTCCCTATACGATATCGAAACTCCATGCCCCAATGGCGACTGCAATACGATTTTTCATTATTGGTGGATGGCGCATGCCGCCGACGTGCTCGTCGATGCTTACGAACGGACCGGAGAAGCCGTCTATGCCCGGCGTCTCGGCAGTCTCTTCGAAGGCATTCTTGCCCGCAACGGCGGGACCTGGCCAAACGAACTGTACGACGATATGGAATGGATGGCGCTGGCCTGGCTGCGGGCTTACGAATCGACGGGAGAAGAACGGTATCGAACCGCCGTCTCGGCGCTGTGGACGGATATCCGAACCGGTTGGAACGAAGAGATGGGGGGAGGCATCGCCTGGCACAAAAACCAGCCGGGGTACAAAAATACGCCGGCCAATGCGCCCGCGGTTATCCTTGCCGCCCGTCTGTACCGGTCGTTCGGCACCGAGGAAGACCTGGCATGGGCGCACCGCATTTACGACTGGCAGAAAAAGCGTCTGGTCGATCCGGATACGGGCTTTGTCTGGGACGGAATGAACCGTATGGGTGACGGGAAGATCGATTACGATTGGCAGTTCACGTACTGTCAGGGCGTATTTATCGGAGCGGCGCTTGAACTGTACCGCTGCACCGGCGGCGAGGTTTATGCGCGCGACGCCGTACGTACGCTCCAGGCCGCACGGGAGACGCTCGCGGGCGAAGACGGAGTGCTGCCGGAAGAAGGCGGCGGAGATGCCGGTTTGTTCAAAGGCATTCTGGTCCGGTATGCGGCGGAAGCCGCGATTATGGCGCACACGGAGGACCTGCCGGGCGGATCGGACGAACCCGCCCGCACGGCGCAGTGGATTGCGGATAATGCCCGGTCGCTGTGGAGCCGGGGCCGCGCAGCCGGGGAAGCCCGATTTGGACCGGACTGGAGAAGCCCGCCGGAAGGCTCGGCGGTTCAGCTGAGTACGCAGCTCAGCGGCGTGATGCTGCTGGAAAGTGCAGCCCGGCTGGAGCGGCAGCTGGGCACGGACAAGGCAGAGCGGCAGGCGCGAACTTCCGAGCCTGCCGGGGAACAGGCGGGCGCCGAACGCGGGGAGAAGCGATCGTCTGCCGAACTCTGGCAGGAGCGGGCGGATTTGTTCCAGCAGGTCCTGTATGAAACCTACGGCAATACGCACACGGGGATCTTGAACCAGTGGTACCCGGCGGAAACTGCGCCCGCGAACGAAAACTTCTATTACTGGTGGCAGGCGCACGCGATCGACGTGTTCGTCGATGCACTCGAACGAACAGGCGACGAACGTTATTCGCGGCGGATTGCGGACTTGAGCCGGAACCTTCGCCGCGCCAACGGAGGTACGTTCCTGCATAACTACTACGATGATATGGAATGGCTGGCGCTGGCTTTTCTGCGTGCGTACCAAGCGACGGGTGAAGACGCCTACGAACAGTACGCATTGGAGTTGTGGACGGATATCCGAACGGCCTGGAATCCGCACTGCGGCGGCGGGATGGCCTGGAAAAAAGACCAGCCGGATTACAAAAACACGCCGGCCAACGCGCCGGCCGCCATACTGGCCGCCCGATTGTACCGGCTGCGCGGAGGCGCGGAAGACCTGGACTGGGCCAAGCGTATCTACGCCTGGAACCGTGAGCATCTGGTCGATCCGCGGACCGGATTTGTGTGGGACGGTCTCAATCGTCTCGGCGACGGCAGGATCGATTACGATTGGAAGTTCACCTACTGCCAGGGCGTGATGATCGGCGCGGGCGTCGAATTGTACCGCTGCACGGGCGAGAGCGGGTATCTGCAGGAAGCGATGCGGACGGCCGAGGCCTGCATCGACGAATTGTGCGAGCCGGACTCGCTCCGACTGCCGGACGAAGGAATCGACGACACGGGACTGTTCAAAGGCATTCTGATCCGTTACCTGCTGCTTCTGCTTGAGGAGAAGCCCGGGAACGATCGGCTGCGCAGGGTGCTTCGCGCGAATGCGGAATTGTTATGGCGGCAGGGTATCGATCCGCAGACGGGATTGTGCGGACCCGATTGGGCGCGGATTCCGACGCTGCCCGTACAGCTTGCCGTGCAGCTCAGCGGCGTCATGCTGACGGAAGCCGCGGCGCGGATCGGCAGCGGAAACACGGCGCGAACGCCGCTCCCGCAGAGCGGGAATTGAAAAACCGGTAAGGGAGCTTTGGGCTCCCTTACCGGTTTTTTTGCCGTTAACGCTCTTTTATATAGGGGGGAGCAGTGTCCAGCCAGTCGAAAATTTGCGCCAGTACACCCATCCGTACAGTGTGGGGCATATGATGTCCTACACCGTCCAGCGGGATCAGACCGGCCGGTTTGCCGAGCCTGCGCAGCTCTTCATACATGCGCAGACCGTGGTTGTAGTCGACCTGGATGTCTTGGGTGCCGTGCACGATCAGTACCGGACATGGAATCCTGCCCGCCATATGGATCGGCGAACGTTCGCGGTACACGTCGGGGATCTTGTAAACGGAGCCCTGCAGAACCCTTTTCAGCATCCGGCGCAGATCGATTCTCTCTTCGTAGGTCCGCCCCAGATCGGACAGTCCGCCCCATAAGATCAGATGCGAAGCGCCTTCGTGAATCGCGGCATCCGTGCCGTTGATCGAACCGCGGGAGAAGCCCATGACCGCGATCTGCGCGGGGTCGGCGAACGGAATCGCCTGGGCCAGACGCAGGGCGACGCGGGAATCTTCCAGATCGACGCCGCCGAAACGGTCGTGTCCGACGCCGCTTTCGCCGCCCCGGTAGCACGGCGCGACAACGATCCGGCCGAATGAAGCGAACTCGGCCAGCCAGTCGAGCCGAACCCGGCCGACGCTGCCGATCCCGCCGCGGCAGTAAACGAACACCGGATATCGGCGGTGCTGCCCGGCAGCCGGGTGCGGACGGTCTTCTTCGGCGTCGGGCGCCGATCTTTCCGCTTCGCCGGCGGGCTGCTCCGCCTGTCCGTCAGCCGCCGCGCCGCGGGCCGCAGTCCCTGCGCTTGGCAGGATGCAGGCGACTGCATGCGCGTTCAGTCCGTCGTCTCCGCATTCCCTGCGCAGAAACGCCTGAATCTCTTCGGCCGTCGTCGACAATTCGGGCGGCAGGGCGACGTAACCCGCTACGCGCAGGCCGCCGGACAAATAAGTCACGCGATAAATCATGGACAACCTCCTTCCGCGCCGATGCGCACCGTTGTATAGTCGGAATATGTTTTCTATTTTAGCGCGAACGCCGGACAAATTCGAATTTTCGGCGGATCGGATGCGGATTTGAAGCCCTATTTTACAAAGAAACGTGCGGATTTGGGTTATTTTTGCCGACGGGCGATACAAAATTCGCCGCGGCTCTGTCTTCTCAGTGTATATACGGCAACGAAGAGCGGCCGCACTTCAAAGGAGGTTCACCGATGGACAATTTCATTCCGGAATCCGACGCTTTTCATACGGTATTCCTTGAATATTACCCCGGCGTACGCCGGAAACTGATCGCCATGGTCAAAGACGAGGCGACAGCGGAAGACCTGGCACAGGAAGTGTTCCTGCGTCTGTACCGCAATCCTCCGGACGATCCGAGGGTAGTCGGGGCCTGGCTGCATCGGGTGCTTACCCGGATCGCTTACGACCATACCGATACCCTGGTCCGTCAGCGCAAGCTGCAGGAGAAACAGGAGCGGTATTTCGACCGCGAGAAGACGTGGGAAAGCGGCGAAGACGCGCTGGTGCGCAGCGAAGAACGGGAACAGATCACCGACCTGCTCGACGAACTGCCCGAACGCGACCGGCAGGCGCTGATGCTTCGGTACTCCGGCTACAGCTACGCGGAGATCGCCGAAGAAATACGGGTCAGCCCGCCCCGGGTCGGCTCGCTGCTGAGCCGGGCAGCCGACAAGCTGCGCAGACGCGCCGCAGGCAAGCCGAACGGATTGGAATTATGAACGGATGAAGATCGTCAAATCGAATTTTGGGAGGAAACAAACCATGACAACCCATAGAAACAGCGAACGTGATCGGCGTCTTGCCGAAGAAGCCTGGACGAAGATGGAGAACCAACTGCGCCTTGAACCGGTCAATCCGGTCTGGGCAGCCTGGGGAGAACGGGAAAAGGGTTCGGAAAACGGGCAGCAGACGCAAACGGCGCTCCGGACCGGCGAAGAACCGCTGCGCCTAGGAAATTCCGTATCCGGCGGAACGAACTTGCCGGAACAAGAGGCTCTTTCCGATCGCGCGTCCAACGCCGCAGTTCCCGTATCGGCTTTGGATCGCAAACGCCGTAAACGGATTGTCCGTTTTGCGGCCGCGGCCGCAGCCGCGGCCGTCATCGTCACGGCCGTCACTCCGGCTGGCAACCAGGCAATGGCAAGTATTCTGAACAAGTTTACGATGCAGGATGTGGTGCTGGTGCAGGAATCGGATATGGAGAACATGGTGCAGATGGTCTACGGAACGGGCGAAAACCGCGAGTCTGTCAACAAGTACGGCAGCTTCGTCAGCACGGCGCTGGAAAATGGCTTTGACCCCGATGCCTCGGCGGAAGAGATCCGGGCGGGTCTCGGCTACGCGCCGATTACGGCGGTACAGGGCCGGACCGGCTCATTGAACGCTTCCCTCGGCAGCAAGACCGTAATGAAGCTGCATGTGGCGGAAGTGAACGAGACCTTAAAACGACTCGGCGCGGAGCATCTGTTCCCGCAGGAAGCCGACGGCAAAGCGATTACGCTTACTTATCCGTCTTCGGTCATGTATAACTTCGGAACGGCCGAAGGATGGGCCCAACTGACTCAATCCGAAATGCCTACCGTCGAATTCGATCCTTCTTTCCCGGTCGAAGAAACGATGGATGCCGTCATCAATTTCCCTTATCTGCCTGAAGAGCTGAGAGACAGCTTGCAGCAGGCGGCCGTATCGGACGGACGTCTGCCGCTGCCGATGTACGCGGACGGACAAGCGCAGAGCCTCGAATTTTCGGGTGTGAAGGTTACGTATGCCCATAGCGAAGCCGGAAGATCGCGGACCGCTTTCTGGGTGAAGAACGGACAGCTGTTCGAATTTGACGCGCATGATTCGTTCCCGGGCGGCGAAGCCGGATTTCTCGACTTCGTGAAAGGACTGGCTGCCCAGTGGTGACCCCGGACATTCCCGCTATTCAAACACAGGCTTTAAGCAAAATTTACGAAAACGGACGCGGCTGCAGGAATATCACGTTGAGAATCGGACAAGGGGAAGCCTTCGGCTTCCTCGGTCCCAACGGAGCCGGCAAAAGTACATTCGTCAAAACGCTCGTCGGATTGGTCCGCGCAAGCGGCGGAGAAGGCACGCTGCTGGGGAGTCCGATCGGCTCGCTTGAAGCCAGGCGCCATATCGGCTATCTGCCGGAATTGTACCGCTACCCCGAATGGCTGAGCGGCGAAGAAGTCATGAAGATGCATGCCGGACTGCTCGGTCTGCGGGGCGAGGAGGCGCGCAAGCGTATCAGGGCCGGGCTGGATGAAGTCGGAATCGGCAAACGCGGATCGGACCGGGTCAAGCAGTACTCCAAAGGAATGCAGCAGCGGTTGGGACTTGCGTGTGCGCTGCTCGGCGATCCGGCGATTCTGTTTCTCGACGAGCCTTCGTCCGCGATGGATCCGGTCGGTCGGCGCGAAGTGCGCGAACTGCTGCTGGAATTGAAAAAAAGAGGCAAAACGCTGTTCCTCAACTCCCACTTGATGGAGGATGTCGAAGCGGTGTGCGACCGGATGGCGCTTATGCTGAACGGGGACATGATCCGCAGCGGTACGGTCGGGGAAATGCTGAAAGTAAAAGTCCGCTGGCGATTCAAAGTCGGCGGATTTTCGCCCGTTCTGCTCGATTGGCTGCGCGAGGCCAGCGGGCTGCCGGTATCGGCGGAGCAAACGGAACACGCCGAAGAAATGTCCTGGGAAGCCCCAACCTGGCTGGAGGCGGAACTCGAACATGAAGAACAGGCGGGCCTGCTGAACATGCTGATCGTGGAACAGGGCATGACGCTGTACGAATCTTCGATCCACCAAGAGAAGCTGGAGGACTGGTTCCTGGAAGCCGTCTCGGGACGGGACCAGAGGGGGGAACAACAATGAAGACGATGATTATGACGACTTGGCAGGAGATGCTGCGCCGCAAAATGCTGCTGATCACACTGGTGCTGACGGCACTCTTCTTGGCGGTGTTCTGGTTTATCGCGGACACGGTAGCGCTCGACAGCAGCGGCAGCGGCGACCTGCTCAGCCAGTTCGCCCGCCGCAGCGCCATTTTGTCGCTCGGTTTCTTTTTTGGCGGCTTCGTGGTGGCTTTCCTGGCGATCTTCAGCTCGTTCTCGGTCATTTCCGGCGAAGCGGAACAAGGCGTCCTGCAGTCCGTGCTCACACGGCCGATTCCCCGCTGGAAATGGTATGTCGGACGCTGGATCGGCTACGTCTCGCTGATCGGCGGCTACGCGCTGGTTCTGTTTGTCTTGATGGTGCTGATTACGAAGTTCCATGCCGGCATGACGCGCGATTACGGCGATATCTGGGTTTCCCTGCTGCTGTTTGTAGGCGCCGTACCGACACTCGTCAGCATGTCCATGCTCGGCTCGAGCCTGTTCTCGGGGATCGGCAACGGCGTATTTATGACGATGCTGTACGGCGCGGGCTGGCTCGGCGGCATGGTGGAGAAAGTGCGCGGCTTCATGCCTGTCGAACCGGATGTGGAAGCGACGCTGTCTCGAACCGGTGCGCTGCTGTCCCTGCTCATGCCTGCCGACGGACTGAACCGCCGGATGCAGTACATACTGACGCAGGGCGCGGGAGAGACCCTTCCTTTTCTGACCGGAGGCAGTCCGCCGTCGCAGGCTTTTGTCGTTTACGCGGCGATTTTCACGATTTTTGCTTTCGGAGGCGGATTGTGGTTATTTAAAAGAAAAGACTTTTAAGAACCCAGTCAAAGGAAGTGAGCAGGGATGGGCCGACAAACGTACCAAGTTCCGTTCGGAACCGAGCCGGCGAAGAAAACGCTCAAAGGCACGCTGGTCTTCTACGATTCATTCGAACGGATCTCCGATGAAGAGTTGGAACGGGCCGCGCAGGTCGCCGCGCTGCGTTCGTTCTCGCAGCTGGTGCTGTATCCGCTGCACGAAGCGACGGTCAAGCGCCTTACCGGCGAAACGGTCAGCGCTTTTTACAAACGGGATGACCGGCTGCACGAATGGCGGCGCGGGCAGCAGATCATGCGCAGCGTAACGGTGGAGAACTGGGACGGCAAACGCAAAAAGTATACCCCGCTCGAAGCGGTTCTGCGATTTGTGGGCGAGAAGTATCCGTCGCCGCTGTTTCTGTATCTCACCGCCGACACGGCCAACCGATTCGCGTCGTTCGCTACGTTCGAGGAATGGATCGTGCGGATCCGACTGGTGCTGGACGAATCTCCGCAGCACCCGCATCCGAGACTTGCGAAATTCCGGCAGCGCTGGGACACGGTTGACGAGCTGCTCGCCAAGCAGGCGCCGGACGAACAGGAAGACAAGCGTCTGCACAAGCACAAAGGTTAGCCGAATTCACAATAGTGCCGCAATCCGATACGCTTCGCCGAAGCCGTTTCCTTTACGCTGAAAAGGAAGCGGCTTTTTGCCGCGCATAAAGGAGAACGAATCGGATCCTCTGCCGCTGACGACAGAATTCGGGCTGCCGCCCCGTTAAAAAATATTTTTGAATACGGGCCTCGCCAATCGGGTGTTTTCAGGTTATAATGAAGGGTGGCCCTGTTCTATTGGGAACCGAGCAGCGATTCCCGGCCAAATCCGTAAGTTCAATGGAGGCTATTACCGCTTTGACCACTACCTATCCGTTTGCGTTCGACCCCGCGGCTCCGTTTTTGGACCAGGCTTCCGATTGGATCGCGGACGTCTTTTACGATATTTTGCCCGAAGCCGGTTTCGAGACGCGCGACGAACAGATCTTCATGGCGTTCCAGCTGGAACGCGCCTATAAAGAAAAGAAAACGATTTTCGCCGAAGCCGGAGTCGGTACCGGCAAGACGCTCGTCTACCTGCTGTATGCCGCGCTGCATGCCCGGTATACCCGTAAACCGGCCGTTATCGCCTGCGCCGACGAGTCGCTGATCGAGCAGTTGGTGAAGCCGGAAGGCGATATTGCCAAGATTGCCAGACATCTCGGTCTGAACATCGACGTTCGGCTCGGCAAATCCCAGGACCAGTATTTGTGTCTCAACAAACTGGAAGAAGTACGGGGAGCGGGCGAGAGCGAACAGGTCTTCCAGGAGATTTATGAAGAACTGCCGCCGTTCGTTCATTTCCCGGATACGCTGCAGGCGTTCTACCCGTACGGCAGCCGCAAAGAATATCCCGAGCTCGACGACAAGCAGTGGGATCGTGTAGGCTGGGATGTATTCCAGGACTGCCTCATCTGTCCGCGCCGCCATCGCTGCGGCCAGACGCTGTCGCGCGACCATTACCGCAAGGCGACCGATCTGATCGTCTGCTCGCACGATTTCTACATGGAGCACGTCTGGACGTTCGAAGCGCGCAAGCGCGAAGGCCAACTGCCGCTTCTGCCCGAACACAGTTCCGTCGTGTTCGACGAAGGCCATCTCCTGGAGACGGCCGCCCAGAGTGCGCTGACCTACAAGCTCAAGCACTCGGCGTTCGAGTCGATCGTGGTCCGGCTGCTCGAAGGCGAAGTGCGTGAGTCGCTGGCGCTTGCGGTCGAGAGATCGATCGAGCGCAGCGACGACCTGTTCGAGCTGCTTGCCCGTTACAGCACGCCCGTTCCGGCTTCGGAACGCAGCGAGCTTGAACTGGCCGCCGATCTGATGAGCGGCGTCGCCGCTTTCCGCGCGGCTGTCGATGCGATCGAGGAAGAGATCGTATTCGAGAGCGGCATGTTCAGCCTGGACGAATACCAGCTGCGTATTGTCGAAGAACATCTGGAGATGATGCAGACGGCGCTTGCGCTGTTCAACAATCCGCGCGAGCTGATCTGCTGGACGCAGGACGACAGCGGCGATCTGACCCTCGTGCTGATGCCGAAGAAAGTGAAAGAGATTCTGAACGAGCGCGTCTTCTCCAAAAAGATGCCGATCATTTTCTCTTCGGCCACCTTGTCGGCCGAGGAATCGTTCGATTATATGGCGGACAGTCTCGGCATAAGCGATTATCTGTCATTCTCGGTCGCTTCGCCGTACGATTACGAGACAAGCATGAACGCTTCGCTGCATACGGAGACTTCGGCCTCGGCCAAAACCGATTACGTGCTTGAAGCGCTCCGGCGCAGAGAAGGCGGTTCGCTGCTGCTGTTCCCGTCGCGCGAAGAAATGGAACGTTTCCGCTCGGAAGCCGATTCCCGGGCCGAGTTCGCGGAATTCCCGATGCTGTACGAAGGCGACGCGGAAATCAGCCGCCTGATTTCCGAGTTCCAGAACGGCACGTACGTCAATCTGTGTGCCGTGACGCTGTGGGAAGGGCTTGACGTACCGGGCATTTCGCTGAATCATGTCATTGTCTGGGAACTGCCTTTCCCTCCGAACGATCCGGTATTCGCCGCCAAGCGGCGCGAATCCGCCGATCCGTTCGGCGAAGTGGATATGCCCCATATGCTGCTCCGGCTCCGCCAAGGGATCGGACGTCTGATCCGCACCAGCGGAGACAGCGGGCGCGTAAGTATTTTCGGCCAGGCCATCGAACAACAAAATGTGCGCGAAAGAATCGGCAGCCTGCTGCCGGTCAGCGCCTCAAAGGAGAATGAATAATGGAATTTACGGAGTATACGGTTGAGAAGATCAGAGACGCTTTTGGTATTGTACAGGGAGAACGCTACGAATTTATGATCGAAATCGAAGTGGACGAAGAAGACGAACTGTACTCGCCGCAGGGACTGCGTCTGCGTGTGCTGTACGGCGTGAACGGTGAAGAAAGACGGATCATCAAGCACGAAATCATCGAGCGCGGCACGCAAAAAGTGCTGGAATTCGATCTGGAAGACGACGAACTGGTGGAGACCGCGGCTTTCTGCGCGGCCCATTATATGGAATCCGAACAAAAATAAATCGATTCTCCTATCCAGACCCCCAGGTTCCCGTTTCGGGAATTTTGGGGGTTTTTGGATTGCCGAATGAGAACGTGATACGATAAACCCATGTACACAGTCGGCGCAGAGCCGAAGAGGAGGACCCCGCATGCTCCAGCTTCAAGGGATTTCCAAGACTTATACCACCGGCGATTTTACGCAGACCGCACTCGACGACGTCAGCCTTTCTTTTCGCGGAAACGAATTTGTCGCCATACTCGGACCCAGCGGTTCGGGCAAAACGACTTGTCTGAATCTGATCGGCGGCTTGGACCGGTATGACGAAGGGGATCTGCTGATCAACGGCGCCTCCACCCGGCAGTTCAAAGACCGCGACTGGGATGCCTATCGCAATAACAGCGTCGGGTTCGTTTTCCAGAGCTATAACCTGATCTCCCATATGAGTGTGATCGGCAATGTGGAAATGGGCATGACGCTCAGCGGGATCGAACCGGCTGTCCGCCGGAGCAAAGCCCGGGAAGTGCTCGAACGTGTCGGTTTGAAAGAGCATATGCACAAAAAGCCGGGTCAGCTTTCGGGCGGCCAGATGCAGCGGGTGGCTATTGCCCGGGCGCTTGCCAACGATCCGGACATCATTCTGGCCGACGAGCCGACGGGAGCGCTCGATACGGCGACAAGCGCCCAGATTATGGATCTGATCCGCGAGATCGCCGGAGACAAGCTCGTCGTAATGGTCACGCACAACCCGGAGCTGGCCGAACGCTACGCCGACCGGATCGTGCAGTTCCGCGACGGGCAGGTCGCATCGGACAGCAATCCGCCGGAAGCGGAAGCCGTCGTATCCGATTACCGGCTCAAGAAAACGGCTATGGGCTACCTGACGGCACTCAAGCTGTCCGGACGCAATATCGCCACGAAGAAATGGAGAACCGCGCTGACGGCGTTTGCATCGAGTATCGGCATTATCGGCATCGCCTTGATCTTGTCGCTGTCGAACGGCTTTGATCGGCAGATCAGCAAATACGAATCGGGCGCGCTCTCGAATTTTCCGGTAACGATCGGCCGAACGGCCGCGAATATCGACTTCACCCAGCCGCCTCCGGGGACGCCGGGCGGAGACGAGGTGGCGCTGCCGGAATTCCCGCAGAACGCGCAGGTGTATCCGTACGACCCGACGCTCAATACCGTTCTGCACCGCAATACCCTTACGCAGGAATATCTGGATTATTTGAACGGGATCGATCCCAAGCTGCTCGATGCCATCTCGTTTGCCCGCGAAGCGAATCTGAACGTGCTCAAGCGCCCGGAAGGCATGCAAGCCTCGGCCGTCGATCTGAACGAAGCCGCTTTTACCGCGTATCCTTCAAAGCCCCAGGGAGGATCCGGCGTCAGCTATCTGGAACAGGTATATGAGGTGCTGGCCGGCGAATTCCCGGCGAAGCCGACCGATCTTGTACTGGTGGTCGACGAGTACAACCGGATCGGGAAGTCGACGTTCGAAGCTCTGGGATTTGACTACGAAGCTTCGGCTGTCGATTTTGACCGGATCGTCGGTTCGACGTTTAAATTGATTCCGAACGATAAGTTCTATACCGGCAAAGGAGGCGGGCTGTACGAACGTGCCGCCGCTTCGCAGTTGGGCAGGCTGTATGACGATCCGGAATCGATTACGCTGACGATCACGGGCATTATCCGCAAACAGCAGGATTCGCCGATGTCCACGATGGACCCCGGGATCGCTTACTCGGACGAGCTGTCCGAGTCGTTCATCGCCGATGCCGGGTCTTCGGCCGTCGTGCTCGCCCAGGAGAAGAACCGGGCGGTCAATGTCATCAGCGGACAGCCGTTCGCCCGGGCCGGCGCTTTCTCCGACTTCACCGGCATGAATTTCGGTCCTCCGGGAATGGGCGGCGGATCGGCTTCGGCAGCCGTCGATCCGGCCGGGGCCACGACGCAGCAGCAGGCGCTGTCGGCGCTCGGGGCATCGGGCCAGCCGGCTTCGATCTCGCTCTATCCCAAAGATTTTAATGCCAAAGAAGACCTGGTCGCCTATCTCGACGCCTGGAACGCAGGCAAAGCGTCCGACGAGCAGGTGATCTACACCGATCTGGCCGAGACGGTTACGAGCTTGTCCAGCGGGATCATGAACGGGATTACGATTGTTCTGATCGCGTTCGCTTCCATCTCCTTGTTTGTATCGCTGATCATGATCGGGATTATCACGTACATCTCCGTTCTTGAACGTACCAAGGAAATCGGCGTGCTGCGGGCGCTTGGAGCACGCAAAAAAGATATCACCCGCGTATTCAACGCCGAGACGTTTATTATCGGGGCGGCGTCCGGGCTGCTCGGAATCGGGATCGCTTATCTGCTGACGATTCCGGTCAATGCCGTGCTGAAATCGATGACCGATCTGTCCGGCGTCGCGGTACTCAATCCGCTGCATGCGCTGCTTCTCGTCGTGCTGAGCGTGGCCCTGACCATGCTCGGCGGATTTATCCCCGCCAAGTTCGCTTCGCGCAAAGACCCCGTTGCCGCGCTGCGCAGCGAGTAACGAACGCGCATCCGCGCGGGCAGATTTGCAGACACGGCAGATGGAAGATAAAGGAACGGACGATTCTGTTTCGCCTTCCGGTTCTTTGGGGAAAAGACGGTAGAGCAAGCCGGCGGCTGTCGGCTGTACTATTCCCGCGAGGAGGATATCCATCATGAAAAAGCTTCTGCGCACGGTCGGCACAATCGTAACCGTCATTACGACAGCCAAACAAGTCATGCATCTGGTTCAGGGATTCCGCAAAAAACGCTGAATACCGAACCGGCAGGCCCCTTTGAGGGGCTTTTTTTATTCGGAAAATTGTTCAAATAAAGGTTGACAGGAGATCGAGAATCTATTATCTTTAATTCAAGAGATTTAAATTGAAAGAAAAGTTGTGCCGACAAGGCGGAGAGTGAAGGAGGCGGCTGTACATGACGAAAGCAACAAACGAGACGGAAGCTTTGGCCGAATCCCCGGTCGAACCTGGACAAGCGGCTGCGCTGAAGCTGTTCGTGATCCTGTCCAAAGCGTATAAGAATGTAATGGACCTCGCGGTCAAAGATATGAAGAAGCACGGCTTGTCGCCGTCCGAATTCACGATCCTCGAAGTCCTGTACAATAAAGGGCGTTTCCCGCTTCAGCAGATCGGCGAGAAAATCCTGATTACGAGCGGCAGCGTTACCTACAATATCGACAAGCTGGAGAAGCGGGAGCTGCTGCGCCGCGTACCGAGTCCGAACGATCGCCGCGTCATCTACGCGGAGATTACGGATCAGGGACGGGAGCTGTTCGACCGGATCTTCCCGGACCATGCGGCCGAGGTGCAGCGGATCATGGGCGGACTGACGGCAGACGAGACGGAAGCGGCGGCCGAGCTGCTGAAGAAGTTGGGCAAAGGGGCGGAACGCGGATAGCGTTCCCCCGCAGGCAGCCGGAACTGTTTTTCCAGACCCAATACTTTGAAGTTAAGAAATCCAAAAGCGAACTAAAAATAAAATCCCCTATTCAAAGGAGCGTTTACCCATGACTTTACAAACAGCAGGCATTCACCATATCACGGCTTTCGCGGGCGATCCGCAGGCCAATGTCGACTTTTATGCAGGCGTACTGGGACTTCGGTTGGTCAAAAAAACGATCAATTTCGATGCGCCGGATGTCTATCACCTGTATTTCGGCAACGAAGAAGGCGCCCCGGGCACCATCATTACCTTCTTCCCTTTCCCCGGAGCACGCAGAGGCCGGATCGGCGGCGGACAGGTCGGCTTTACGACTTACGCCATTCCGCAGGGGTCGTCGGATTTCTGGAGAGAACGGCTGCATACCTTGGGCATTTCGGTAACGGAAGCGGATCGTTTCGGCGAGCATTACCTGCAGTTCAGAGACAACGAAGGACTGCAGTTGGAACTGGTGGAACGCGAAGACGGCGCCGCATCGACCTGGTCGTTCGGCGGCGTACCGGCAGACAAAGCGATCAAGGGCTTCGGCGGCGCGGTCTTGTACAGCATTGAGCCGGAACGTACCGCCTACGTGCTGGAACATGTACTGGGCATGGAAAAAGTCGGCGAGTTCTCCGGATTTGCACGCTTCCGGGCAACGGGAGAGCTGGGCAATCTGATCGACCTGCCGATGAAGGCGGTCCCGCGCGGAGCGGGCGGAGCCGGTACCGTACACCATATCGCCTGGCGCGCCAAAGATTTCGAGGAACATGAAATGTGGCGCGGCGTCGTAAACGGAGGCGGCTTCCAGCCGACCCCGGTCATCGACCGTCAGTACTTCCATGCGGTTTACTTCCGGGAAGAAGGCGGAATCCTGTTCGAAATCGCAACCGATCCTCCCGGATTCGCGGTGGACGAAGCGCAGGAGAATCTGGGCGAAGTGCTGATGCTGCCGGCCTGGTACGAAGACAAACGTGCGCGGATCGAAGACGGCCTGCTGCCGATTTCGGTAAGAGCCTTAAACACGGACAGCGGCCAATAAGGGCGGACGTCGAATACCCATTCGGGCATCACGAGAGGAGAAAAACAAGATGAAGCATATTTTCCAAAAAGGTACGAATGAAGCTCTGCCGACGGTGGTTGTTTTTCACGGAACGGGCGGAACCGAAAATGATCTGATTCCGCTGGCGGAAATGGTGGCACCGGGAGCGTCGATCCTCTCAATCAAAGGCAATGTTTCGGAGAACGGGATGGCGCGCTTTTTCCGCCGGCTGGCGGAAGGCGTATTCGACGAAGAAGACCTGATCTTCCGCACAAACGAAATCCGCGACTTCTTGAACGAAGCGGCGGAACAATACGGCTTCGACGTATCGAATCTGGTTGCGCTCGGTTATTCCAACGGAGCCAATATCGCGGCCAGCCTCATGTTCCACTTCGCAAGTGCTTTTAAAGGAGCCGCGCTGCACCATCCGATGGTACCGATCCGCGGTCTTGCTCTGCCGGATATGAGCGGGGTGCAGGTGTTTGTCGGCGCGGGACGCAACGACGGCATGGTACCGGCCGCGAATACGGAAGAATTGATCGGACTGCTCGAAGGCGCGGGAGCGGCGGTCAAATCGAATTGGGAGCACTTTGGGCACCAATTGACGCGGACCGAGGCGGAAGGCGCACGCCGATGGTTTGCCGAACACTTTTCTGCCTGAAGCGCAGACACGTTGAACCCATCCCCGGATGGGTTCTTTTTTTGTCGGCAAACGCTTGCAGCGATAACCCAAGAAACCTTGCCTCGGCCAAGTGCGAACGTTAAACTGAAAGAAACGTTTCGTCCAAGTGCAGCAGGTGGACGACGGATTGAGGCAGGCTTCCATCTCGGTTTCAACAGAAAGGGATTTTCCATGGAAATCATAATTTTGATCGCGGTCGGCATGTTGGCTTCGCTGTGCGGCGCAATCGCGGGACTCGGCGGCGGCTTCATCATGGTTCCGATTTTGGCGCTGATGTACGCCATCCCGGTATCCGATATCTCCGGAACTTCGATGGCCGTGCTGTTCGTCAGCGCGATCTCGAGCACGGTCGCTTATGCCAGGCAGAAGCGGATCGATTATCGCAGCGGTTCTGCGTTTGCCGCCGCGATGATTCCGGGTTCGATTCTGGGCGCCTGGACGACCGGCATTGTGGAGAACCGGGTCTTCTTCGTCTCGCTGGGCATCTTCCTGATCCTGATGGCGATCTCGATCCACTTCAAGCCCAAAAAGAGCCGTGACGGATTCTTGAAACCTACGGTCAGCCGCAGTTTGCTCGACGCTTCGGGCCTTCGGCACGAGTATTCGTTCAATATGACATTTGCGGCGGCAGTCGCGTTATTCGTCGGGTTTCTGTCCAGTCTGTTCGGGATCGGCGGCGGATCGATGATGGTGCCGACGATGATCCTGTTCCTTGCTTTTCCTCCGCATATTGCGACCGCCACATCGATGTTCTCGATTCTGCTGTCCGCGTTCGTGGGAACCGCCTCGCATGCCGCGTTGGGACATGTCCTGTGGGACAAATTCGTTTGGCTGGCCATCGGGGCGCTCGTGGGCGGCCAGATCGGGGCACGGATCGCATCGAAGATTCCGGCTGCCGCCGTTGTCCGCGTCTTGTCGGTGTGCCTATTGATCGCGGCCGTCCGGCTGATGTTCAAAGGCTGATCGGACTACGCGCCCGTGGGAAAGGTCAGATAAGCCAAAGGAGCCGTGAACAAATGGACGTCCAAATAAACAACCTAACCATGGAGCAGGCAAGGCGATTTCTGTTCGACTACCAGGGGCTCTCGCACCGTTTCGATGCGTCGGGCAAAGCCGGCATTCTGGACTATATCGACCGGGTCGGCTGTATCCAGTTCGATCCGCTGAATGTGGTCGGAACGAATCCCGAACTGGTGCTGCAGTCGAGAATTTCCGATTTTGAGCGGAAGATGCTGTGGGAGCTGCTGTACGAAGACCGGCGTTTGCTCGATTATTGGGATAAAAATATGGCGATCTTCAAGATGGAGGACTGGCCGTATTTCGAGCGGTACCGGCAGCGCCATCAAAACTGGCTTCGTTTGAATCCGGATACCGCCGAAGCGGTGCTGGAAGAGATCGGCCGGCGCGGACCGCTTTGTTCGGCCGATCTGGAGTATCACGAGAAAGTGGCTTGGGATTGGGGGCCGACGCGGCTGGCCCGCGCGGCACTGGAAGGTTCTTATTTTGCCGGCCGTCTGGTCGTCCATCACAAAAAGTCGGGACGCAAATATTACGAGCTCTCCGAGCGTGTTGTGCCGAAAGAACTGCACGGCCGGCCCGATCCTTTTGCAGACGACGCGGATTATTACGAATGGGCGCTGCTTCGGAGGATCGGAAGTGTCGGCCTGCTCTGGAACCGGCCGAGCGACGCCCTGCTGATGACGGGAATCAAAGCGCCCCAGCGTCTGGCCGCGTTCGAAGCCCTGATCGCGCGGGGAGACATTCAGCCGCTGGAAGTGGAAGGGATCGACCGTCCGCTCTACATCCGCTCGAACGATCTTCCTCTGCTGGAAGCTTCGCTTGCTCTGGAGCAGGCGTCCGGAAACGTCAAGGGAGAGCCGGATAGGCGTTCTGCCGGGATGCGCGCCTGCATTCTGGCTCCGCTCGACAATCTGCTTTGGGACCGCAAACTGATCCTCGATCTGTTCGGGTTCGACTACCGCTGGGAAGTCTACAAACCGGCCGCCGAGCGCAAATACGGCTATTACGTGCTGCCGGTTGCGGCGGACGGACGTTTTGTGGCCCGATTCGAGCCTGAAAAGCAGCGCGGAACGGAGCCTCTTGCTATCAAACAGTGGTGGTGGGAAGCGGGAGAAGGAGCCGATCCGGCTGTTCGTTCGAGCGTAGAGCGCGCGCTGCATCGATTTGCGGCTTCGCTGGGCACGACATTCGCCGGAGAGCTTCCCGCACCCGGGTAATCCCTTGAATTTCGTTTCCCGTATTGACATTCTTCCCGCTACCCTCTAAACTTCTTTTGGATGTGATAACGATTATCAGTGTCCGTGGGCAAAAGAACATAGACTTCGGGGGGACATTTGGAATGATGAAAAAGAATACGTTTGGTTTCGTGGCGCTGATGCTGCTGTTCGTGCTCGTACTGAGCGCCTGCGGCAGTGCGCAGCCGAAACAGGCGGCAACAACCGAAGCGGCTGTGGAAACCGGTACGAAACCGGCGGCGTCGGAACCGGCAGCCGCGGAAGAAACGGCTTCGGGCACCGTTACCTACGAATCGGAAACGGGACCTGTCGAGATTCCGGCCAATCCGACGCGCATCGTGGCTTTGGCCAACGCGCCGAACGTGCTGTCGCTGGGAGTGACGCCGGTCGGCGTAGACCAGTGGACCGGCGCGAATCCGCTGTTTACGGATAAGCTCAAAGACGTTGCGGTCGTATCCGAAGAACAGCCGGAAACGGTAGCCGCACAAACGCCGGATCTGATTATCGCCGGATCGCATATGAAGAATCTGGATCAACTGAGCAAAATCGCGCCTACCGTCGTGTATACCTGGGGCAAGCTGAATTATTTGGACCAACAGGTCGAGATCGGCAAGCTGCTCGGCAAAGAAGCGGAAGCCCAAGCCTGGGTGGACGATTTCTCGAAACGAGCGTCGGCTGTCGGAGACCGGATCAAAGCGAAATACGGCGACGAGGTCACGGTGTCCGTGATTGAAATCGACGGAAAAAGCGTGTATCTCATGGGCGACAGCTGGGCCCGGGGTACGGAAATCGTGTATCAGGCCATGGGCCTGAAGATGCCGGAGAAGGTCCGGGAAGCCGTGAAAGCGGAAGGCTACTATTCGCTGTCGCTCGAAGTGCTGCCGGAATACCTGGGCGATTTCGTGCTGGTCAGCCGCAAGCTGGACGCAAGCGACGAGGTCATCGGTTCCGAAGTCTGGAATCAGGTTCCCGCGGTCAAAGAAGGCCATGTGATCGAATTTGAATCCAGAGCCTCTTCGTACAGCGACCCGATGACGCTCGAGAACCTGCTCGGTATCTTCGAAAAAGGCTTTCTGGAAGACTCGAAGTAAGCTGACATTGTGTATAAAAGTACGAAAAAGCACGGCTCCGATCCGATTAGAGTCGTATTTTTTCGTGCTTTTTTCGTTTTCGGTAAGAGGTACATTTTCGAATTCACACAAAATACCTACTTTTCAACTGAAGAGCAGGTATAACCAATAATTGAGGATGGTAGCTTGCTTTAATTTAGGTGACAAATTTACATTTGTCCAATCGAGATAAGCTACTGATTTGAAAAAAAATGAACTTATCCGAGGAGTGGAACGCATGGGGGAAAAAAAGATTCCGACCTTTCCGCCTACGTTATTCCAAAATCCAAGTATCAAAAAAGCGATACGATCATTATCGACCTGGCAACGCCTGCGTTTAGTAACTACGGATATAAAAGCAATCGAATATTGCATTTATGGTTTTAACGAAACACGTTTCACAAAAGAACTATTTTCGATAACTCTTATCGTTGTTCCAAATAAGAAAAGCCGAGTTCATGGGAACTCGGCTTTTGACTGTTCTCGTTATTCCGTACACCACGCACGATCGTCGAAATCGAATTTTGGATGGGGATATGGGAAAACTTCCTTGTCTTCGCAAACTGTATGCCCCTCAGAAAGCTGCCCGATTTTTCCTGAAGGCTACATGAGGCGTTAGCGCCGGAAGCTTGATTAGTTTGGTGGTGCGGCTATCAGTCAGAATACGGCTTTCCTCTCTCGTCAAGACCCCGGAACATGTTCAAAGCCACGATCAAGATAATGGCCATAATGATAATCGGAATCCAGATCGCGCTGAACGGCATATGGATCTCCGCGATTCCGGCTATAAGCGCACCGAAGCAGTAGATCGCGACTGCGGTAAAACGCAGCCAGGTTTCCCCGTTTACTTTCGCGGATTTTGCTTTACCGCCGAAACGGCTGCGGAAAAAAGCGACAAAGTCTTCGATAACGCTGGCCAGGTTGTTGGTCAGCACCGTCGTGGAAATACCGGCGATACCGAGTTTGCGGGCGGCCGTCGTCTGCATGCCCATCGCGCTGCTCAGCAGGAGGATCAGCACATGAAGAAGCGTCTCGCTCATGACGGGGCCGGCCAAAGCGGCGAAGACCAGATAGAAAGCCAGTTGGACAAACAAAATCAGCGTAATCCGCGCGGGCCAGAAGCCTTTGGCTTTGGCGCCGCTGAGCAGAAAAGCCGCTGCGGCGTTGCCGGCAATAAATCCGAGGCAGGCCAGCGCCGCGCGCAGGAAAGACAGCTCGGCCACATGGGCGAAGGACATCCCGAGAATTACGATGTTGCCGGTCATATTGGCGGTGAACACGCGGCCCAGATGGATATAGCCGATCACGTCGACGATACCGGCCGACAGGCACAGCAGCATAAGAATACCGCTGCGCCAGGTTTTGGCGTGCAAAGCGTTCATTCCTTTCCGGGTGACGGTGCGCCGCAAGCGGCTGAGGTTCCGGCCCAAGGTCGGCGAACCGGGAACGGTTGAAGCGCACCGAATCAAAAATTGAAGAGCCGTTCGTATGGCCCACCGTTTGATTCTCGCAAGAAAGTGGACCGATTTCAAGAAAACGAGGCAAAATGGGCCATTTTTCGAAAAAGGGGTTATGATTGAGAAGACGAAAAAATAGCATCCCACCCAAAAAAGGAGGACTGCCGTGCAGGATTGGTATCTGGTACTGAGCGTTTCGCTTGCGGCCTTTGTGCTGCTGCTTGTCCTCTTGATCGTGGCTGCCAGTATTCGCAACGGAATTACGCCGATGCCGACCAGCCGCCCGGTCCGGCGCATGGTGATGCAGCAGATCGGTCTGCCGGCGGATCGCAGCGAGATCGTGGAAGCCGGTTCCGGTTTCGGAACGCTCGCCCTTCAGCTGGCGCGGCGGTTCCCGATGTGCCGGATAACCGGTATCGAGAATTCGATCGTGCCCCTGTTGATGTCGAGGCTGCTCGGCCGGTTCAACCGGATGCCCCGCTCGCGCCTGGAGTTCCGCCGCGGCGATCTGTTTGAACAGGCTTACGAGACTTCGGATTTGGTCGTCTGCTATCTGCATCCCGCCGCGATGCGGCGGCTGGGTCCGATTCTGCGGCAGCGCGCAAAAGAAGGCTCGAAAATCGTCAGCGTCTTTTTTGCTTTTGACGATTGGGAGCCGGAATCTGTCGAAGTGTGCGGGGATATGTACCGGACAAAGGTATATGTTTACCGTGTGCGCAGACATCCGCTCGATATTCGGGTATAAAAGCGAAAGAAAGCTGCGGCAGCGCGGCGCCTCTACATGCTGCCGCCCCGTTTGAACGCGGCATCAGCCGGATTCTCGTTATTTTCAACCAAAAGGAGCGAATATGAAATGGAAACTGTCAAATTGGGCCGAACGGGACTGGACGTCTCCAGAATATGTTTGGGCTGTATGAGCTACGGCATTCCCGATCGGGGAGCGCACGCGTGGACGATGGAGGAAGAAGCCAGCCGCCCGTTTATCCGCAAAGCGCTGGAGCTGGGCATCAACTTTTTCGATACGGCGAACGTGTACTCCGACGGCACAAGCGAAGAAATCGTCGGCCGCGCGCTGAACGATTTTGCGAATCGGGACGAGGTCGTGCTGGCGACCAAAGTTCACGGCACGATGCGCAAAGGGCCAAACGGCGGGGGATTGTCGCGCAAAGTCATTTTGGCCGAGATCGACCACAGCCTGCGCCGGCTGGGAACGGATTACGTCGATCTGTACCAGATTCACCGCTGGGACCCGCATACGCCGGTCGAAGAAACGATGGAGGCGCTGCATGACGTTGTGAAAGCTGGGAAAGCTCGTTATATCGGCGCTTCGTCGATGTACGCCTGGCAGTTCCTCAAAGCGCAGCATACGGCGGAGAGGCACGGCTGGACGAAATTTGTCAGCATGCAAAATTACGTCAACCTGCTCTACCGCGAGGAAGAACGCGAGATGCTGCCGCTGTGCGAAGCGGAAGGCGTCGGCGTCCTTCCGTGGAGTCCGCTTGCGCGCGGGCGCCTGACCCGCGACTGGGAGGAGACGAGCAAACGCTCGGAGAACGACGCTTTTGGCCGCACGCTCTACGACAAGACGGAAGAGGCCGACCGCCGCGTCGTCGAAGCCGTCGCGGAAGTCGCACAAGAGCGCGGCGTCCCTCGTGCGCAGATCGCGCTGGCATGGGTGCTGCAAAAGCGTCCGGTGACTTCGCCGATCGTGGGCGCGACGAAGGCTCATCATCTGGACGACGCGGTCGCCGCGCTGTCGATCAAGCTGACGGACGAAGAGATTCGGCGGCTGGAAGAACCTTACGTGCCGCATGCGGTGATCGGGCACAGTTGATCGGCGGATGAAGGCCGTGCGAGGCTCGGGCCGCGCCAATCCCTGACTTCTTATTCCGGGCGCAGAGAGCCGGAATCCATAAAAAAACGTCCCGACTCCCTTTCCCGTTAAAAGGAAAGGAGCGGGACGTTTTTCGTCGCCAATCCGTATGAAAAACCGATTGCTATTCGTGCAAACCGAAAAGGAGAGGCGGCTTCACTGTGGGTCGGATCAAGAAGCCGAAGCTGCCAGAACCGCTTCCAGCGCTGCTTTTACTTCAGCCGGTTGAACGGTGTCTTTTGGCATGAGTTTGCCCGGCTCGCTGGCGCTCAGGATACCGGCTTGCACCAATTGGGCAACCGGAGTCTTGGCGTAAGCCGCTACCGATGCGGCATCGTCGAACGCGCTCAGTACGGAAGCGGCTTCGACAGTCGGAAGCTGCTGCTTGAGTACATTGGCGAGGATCGTCGCCATTTCTTCGCGGGTGATGTTGCGGTCCGGATTGAACTTGCCGCCGCCGTAGCCTTTGATCAGGCCGGCTTTGACTGCTTCGGCAATATCATCGGCGTAAGGAGCGTCGCTCTTCACATCCGTGAAGCCGCTGGCCGGTGCAGATACGGCGTTCAGCTTCAGCGCGTTGACCACTTCGGACACGAAGCCCGCACGGGTCACGAAATCGCCCGATGGCGTGGAAGGTGCCGAAGGTGCCGTTGCCGGGCCGTCGGAATCCGGCACTTCGGAACCCGCTGCCGGCGTGTTCACGATACGGCCTTCAACTTTTGCCGTGATCGCTTTGCCTTTGAACGTATCGCCGATGTACTTGTAGAATACGTCCAGGTCGATCGGACCGGCGAGCGAAGCGCTGGCTTTGGTCAGCACTTTGTAGTTGTCGCCGCCGCCTGCCATAAAGTTGTTTACCACTGCGGTATAGGACTTGGCCGGATCGATCGGCGTACCGTCGGACAGCTGCAGATCGCTTACGCGCTCGGCTACCGGTTTGTTCAGGTCGGCTTTGTATTTCAGGCCGGAGATTTGCAGGGTCTTCGTGTTCGGCGTGCCGTCGGCGTTCGTGCCCCACTGCTGCTGCAGCAGTTCCTGCACCTGTGCGCCGGTCAGCGTCAGCTTCACGAGCGTATTGCCGAACGGCTGGATTTTCGCCAGATCCGCGAAGGTTACGTCGCCTTTCGGCAGATCGGCGCGGATACCGCCCGGGTTCATGAAAGCGAAGTCCGCCGCCGCGGCCTTGTCGCCGAAGTCCGCGGTGCGCATAGCATCGGCGATCAGGTTGCCCAGCGCCGCTTCATTGTTGTAAGCGTCGGTGCGGGTTACGGAACCGTCCGTAGTACCGACCGGTTTGGTCAGCTCGGGATGTTTGTCCAGATACTTTTTGATCAGAGCGACCGAATCCGCGTCCGGCGTTACGCCAGCTTGGAACGTCGTCGTTACCGTCGCCGATTTCTCGGTCACGTCGCCCGTTTTCGGATCGATCAGCAGTTTGATGTCTTCGAACGCCGTACCGTACGAGTAAGCCTGTACGATCAGCTTGCCGTTTACTTCGCCGTTGGCCAGCGCATGGTTGTCGCCGGCTACGATCACGTCGATCGGAGAGTTGGCCGGAAGCGCTTTGGCCAGATCGGCCGCTTCGCCCGTTGTCGCGCCTTCTTTGGTGGATGCCGGATCGTGTGCGAGCACAACGATGGTTTCTACGCCTTTGCCCTGCAGTTCGGCCGCGTATTTGTTGACGGCCGCCACTTCTTCTTCGACGCTCAGGAAGCGTACGCCTTTGGTGCCCGCCGGGGAGACTTTGGCCGGAGTCAATTTGGTCACCAGACCGATAAAGCCGATCTTCACGCCGCCGACTTCTTTGATCACGTAAGGATCGATCAGCGGTTTGCCGGTCGCTTCTTCAATCACGTTGGCGTTTACGTAGTCGAAGTTTGCGCCTTTGTGCGTCACGACGCCGTCTTTCGGATCCAGTCCGCCGTTCAGCTGCGCTTTGAGCGCGGCAATGCCTTGGTCGAATTCGTGGTTGCCCAGCGAGCCGACATCGAATTTCATCATGTTCATCCACTCGATGGTCGGTTCGTCGCGTTCCAGCGAAGAGATCGGAGCGGAAGCGCCGACGGAGTCGCCGTTATGGAAAAGAAGCGAATGCTCGTATTTGGCTTGCGCTTGTTTCAAATATGTAGCGAGAATAGGCGCGGTTCCGGCAGGCTTGTCGGTCACGACCGATGTCGTATCCAGCTGTCCGTGCAGATCGTTGATGCCGAGCAGATGGACTTCGACGTCGCCTTCGGCCGCCGAAACGGTGTTTGCGGCGCCCAGTACCTGAGCCGACAGCAGCGCTGCGGCTGCGAGTCCGACGCTCGGTTTTCTCCAATTTTTCCAGTTCATAAACTTGCATTCCTCCTAGAATATAATGAATCCCGCCTTATTGTATCACAGGGTTTTTTTTGAAATCAAAGGTTATGTAAGCGCTGTGTAAAATATATTTAAAATCGTTTCGAGAAAAACCGGGTTTGACAGGCCTGCGCGCCTCATGTTATAAAGTGAATCAACAAGCATCCGGCCTGCGGAGCTTTATAAAAAGCGTTGAAGGGAACCCAGTAGCGTTCAGATCCGGACTTTCAGAGAATCGGCGGTTGGTGCGAGCCGATAGACGAATGAGCGCGAATTACGTCCCCGAGCTTCCCGTTACCGAAACCGCGAGAGCGGAAGGAACGGGACGGAATCGTCCACGTTACCGGACGTCAAAGTGGGAAACGCGCATTCGGCTTCAAGAGAAGCGCCTTTCCAATAAGGGTGGTACCGCGATTAAGACTCGTCCCTGCAGAAATGCAGCAGGCCGGGTCTTTTTTATTTTCACCCCATTTGAAGGAGGATTTCATAATGAGTACCGAATACACCCCGATCGAGAATAATGCCCTGCTGGACGACCTGGAATACAGAGGCTTGATCTACCAGGTGACGCACCGCGAGGAACTTCAGAAGAAGCTGAGCACCGAGAGCGTCACGCTGTACAATGGATTCGACCCGACGGCGGACAGTCTGCATATCGGCCATCTGCTGCCGGTCTTGACGATGCGCCGCTTCCAGCAGGCCGGACACCGTCCGATCGCCCTGGTGGGCGGCGGAACAGGGATGATCGGCGATCCGAGCGGCCGCTCGACCGAGCGCTCGCTCAATACGGCCGACACGGTCGCGGAGTGGACGCTGAAACTGCAGAACCAGCTGTCGCGTTTCCTCGATTTCGGCGAAGGCGATGCGAAAGTGCCGGCGAAGATGGTCAGCAACTACGATTGGCTGGGTCCGATCGGCATGATCGACTTCCTGCGCGACGTCGGCAAGAACTTTACCGTCAACTACATGCTGGCCAAAGACTCCGTCGATTCCCGTCTCCAGCACGGCATTTCGTTCACCGAATTTTCCTACATGATTCTTCAGGCGTACGATTTCCAGCGTCTGTTCGAAGACGAAGGCTGCACGCTGCAGCTCGGCGGAAGCGACCAGTGGGGCAATATCACCGCGGGTCTCGACCTGATCGGCAAAACGGGCGGCGAAGGCGCGTTCGGTATGACCATGCCACTGGTTACCAAAAGCGACGGCAAAAAGTTCGGCAAGTCCGAATCCGGTGCGATCTGGCTCGACCGCAGCAAGACGAGCGCTTACGCGTTCTACCAGTTCTGGATCAATACGGACGACGCGGACGTGATCAAATTCCTGAAATACTTTACGTTCCTGAGCCGCGAAGAGATCGGGAAGCTGGAGAGCGAACATCTGCAGGCGCCGGAGCAGCGTCGGGCGCAGCGCGAACTTGCCCGCCGCGTGACGACGCTCGTGCACGGCGAAGACGCTGTCGCAAGCGCCGAGAAGATTACGGCCGCGCTGTTCTCCGGCAGTTTTGCCGAACTGAGCGAATCCGATCTGGCCGAAGCGCTGGCGGATATGCCGACGACAAACGCCGACGCTTCGTCCGAGCCGCTGCTGATCGACCTGCTGGTCGAAGCCGGTGCGGCGCCGTCCAAAGGTCAGGCCCGCAAAGATATCCAAAGCGGCGCGGTATCCGTCAACGGGGAAAAGCGCACGTCGATCGAGACGGTCATCGGCCGCGAAGATCGCCTGCACGGCAAGACGCTGGTTCTTCGCCGCGGCAAAAAGAACTACTTTGTCGTGAAGTTCGAAGGCTGATCCGACGCAGAAGACTCTCTACGCTTGAACGGGAAAAAGGCGGGGCGCCCAGGCGCCCTGCCTTTTTGGGTTCAATCGGCTTTTTTCCTCCGGCGAACCTAACATGAAAAAACAAAACGTATAAAAAAAATACCTAAATCTATATTTTGTACAATTACGGATGGAGCTTTATGCCTACATTTGATCATAAATTTTCATCGACCATATAAAAATAGGGAAGTATTTTCTCTTTTTGCTTGTGCCGATTACGTTTTCGGAAGCGGCCCGCGGAGACGGCTTTAAAAGCAGGCTTTTCTTTTCCGCCGACAACAGTGTACACTGAATCATGAGATCGCGATTCAAGGTCAAGAAAAGGTTTTCATTATGCTGGCGAGGTGAAGAGAATATGTTTAAAAAGTATAAATACGTAGCACCCGAGAACGGCTATCCGGAATGGAACAACAACCCTGAAATTTTCCAGCTCAACCGTCTGGACGCTCACGCGAGCCTGATCCCTTACGCATCGGCCGAAGAAGCGTTGAATGCCGCAAGCGGTTCCAGCCGTGTGCATTCCCTGAACGGCATCTGGAAGTTCCACCATGTAGACAAGCCGGCCGATCGGCCGCAGACCTTTTATGAAACCGGTTACGATACGTCGGAGTGGAACGATATTCCGGTGCCGGCCCATTGGCAGCTGCACGGTTACGACTATCCGCATTACACCAATGTCCGTTATCCGTGGGAAGAGCGCGAGAAGATTCAGCCTCCGTTCGCGCCAACCGAATTCAATCCTGTCGGTTCTTACGTACGGACGTTTACGGTACCCGAGAACTGGGAAGAAGATCCGGTTTACATTAGCTTCCAGGGCGTTGAAGCCTGTTTCTATGTATGGGTGAACGGCGATCTGGTCGGATACAGCGAAGACACGTTTACGCCGGCCGAATTCCTGCTGACTCCTTATTTGCAAAAAGGCGAAAACAAGCTGGCCGTGCAGGTGTATCACTGGTGCGACGCAAGCTGGCTGGAAGATCAGGATTTCTGGCGCATGAGCGGTATTTTCCGCGACGTCTATCTGTACAGCAAACCGAAAGTCCAAATCGCGGACGTGCTGGCGACCGCGGAACTGGATGAGAACTTCGAGAACGGGCATTTAAAAGTAGGCGTTCAGATCGGCAATCCGCTCGGCAAAAAATCGGGCATCTACCGCCTCGAAGCCCGTCTGCTCGACGCTTCGGGACGCGAAGCGGCAGCGCGGATGACGGGCGAAGTCGAAATTCTCAAAGACACGCTGTATGCCGCCGATCTGTCGGCTGCCGTCACGAAGCCTGCGCAGTGGTCCGCCGAAGCGCCGAATCTGTACACGCTTGTTCTGTCTTTGTCCGATGAACAGGGCGAAGTCGAAGCGGTTACGCTGCGCGTGGGATTCCGCCATTTCGCGATCCATGACGGCGTGATGAAGATCAACGGCAAACGAATCGTATTCAAAGGCGTCAACCGCCATGAATTTAGCGCCGAAAAAGGCCGCGCGGTGACCGAGGAAGAAATGATCGCCGATATCAAGCTGATGAAAGCCTACAATATCAACGCGGTGCGCACCTCCCATTATCCGAACCAGACGCGCTGGTACGAATTGTGCGACGAGCACGGCCTGTACGTGATCGACGAAACGAATCTCGAGACCCACGGCAGTTGGGAATACGGACAGCTCGAAGAAGCGGAAGGTACGGTACCGGGCAGCAAGCCGCATTGGCGCGCCAACGTACTCGACCGGGCCAATTCGATGTATCAGCGGGACAAGAACCATCCGTCGATCATCATCTGGTCGCTCGGCAACGAATCGTGGGGCGGAGACAACTTCCTCCATATGGCGAACTTCTTCCGTGCGGTCGACAAGACCCGTCTGGTCCACTATGAAGGAACCTTCCATGCCCGCAAATGGGAAGATGCAACCGATATCGAGAGCCACATGTACACAACGCCGCAAAATGTGGAGAAATACGCGCAGGAAGATCCGAAAAAGCCGTTTATCCTGTGCGAATACAGCCATGCGATGGGCAATTCCTGCGGGAACCTGTTCAAATATACGGATCTGACTTACAAATATCCGGTTCTGCAGGGCGGGTTTATCTGGGACTGGATCGACCAGGCGATCCGTACCCAAACGGCCGACGGCGTCGAGTATCTCGCTTATGGCGGAGATTTCGGCGAGTCGCCGCACGACGGCACCTTCTGCGGCGACGGTTTGATCTTCGCGGATCGCACGGTCTCGCCGAAACTCGACGAGATCAAAGGCTGCTACCAGAACGTCCGCTTCGAAGCGGTCGATCTGTCCACGGGAACGGTTCGGATCACGAACGACTTCCTGTTCACGGACCTGAACCGCTACAAGCTGACCTGGGAAACCGCGCGCGGCGGCGAAGTCGTCGAACGCGGCACACTGCCTCTGCAGCTCGCTGCGGGCGAATCGGCGGAGATCGAAGTGCCGTTCACCGCGCCTGCTCAGCAGGGCGAATATACGCTGACCCTGAGCTTTGCCGAGTTGGAAGACCGGTTCTGGGCGGCCCAAGGACATGAAGTCGCATTCGGACAATTCGTGCTTCCGGCCTATCAAGGCGAAGCGGTATCCTCCGAATCCGTTTCGTTCTCGGGATCGGCACTCGAATCGAATGACAACGAAACATCGCTGACCGTGTCCGGCGACCGATTCACGGCCGTGTTCGACAAGCAAACCGGCGATTTGTCTTCGCTGCTGCTCGGCGGGCAGGAAGTGCTGCTGGCGCCGGTACGTCCGAACTTCTGGCGGGCGCTGACCGACAACGACCGCGGCAACAAGCTGGACGAACGCAGCGGCATCTGGCGCGAAGCGGGCCAGAAGCGCAAACTGCGCAGTCTGGACGTATCGGGCGCCGAGAACGCCGTGTCTGTCGAAGCGCTGCTGGAACTGCCGACGTCGCCGGTATCCGAAGCGGTACTGCGCTACGAGATTCAGGCTTCGGGTTCGATCGGCGTGTCGCTGACGCTGAAGCCGGGCGAAGGCCTGCCGGAAATTCCGGAAATCGGCGTCCTGCTGGAATTGGACGGAACGCTGGAACAGCTGAAATGGTACGGCCGCGGACCGCACGAGAACTACTGGGACCGTCATTCGGGTGCGCGTCTGGGCATCTACTCCGGTCTCGTCTCCCAGCAGTTGACCCCTTACCTGCGTCCGCAGGAAGCGGGCAACAAGACCGGCGTCCGTTGGGCGGAATTGACCGGATCGAACGGAATCGGCCTGCGCGTGGAAGGTTCGCCGGAAGTCGAACTGAACGCGCTGCCGTATACGCCGGAAACGCTGGAAGCCCACGACCACGGCTACAAGCTGCCGAAGTCGGACCGAACCGTCCTGCGGGTTAACCATCGTCAGATGGGCGTAGGCGGCGACGACAGCTGGCAGGCGCTTACGCATGAAGAATTTACGCTGCCTGCCAATACGACGTACACGTACGGCTTTACGCTTCGCGGCATCTGATACGAGCCGCATATTTTTCAGGGAAATGATTTCGAGCGTGACCGCTGCAGGAAAATAAGGTACACTTTAAAACAGAAAACGCATGCGAACAGGAACGGCCCCCGGGCCGTTCCTTCATTCGTTATAGGGCTTTTCGTACTCGCCCGGAGAAACGGAATGCCAAGCGGGAAAGAAGGAATGTGCGATGACAGACAAGCTTGAACGGGAAGCGCAGCCGGGGCGCGGTGGCGGCGTATTCCGCAATGTGGCCGATCTGGTAGGGAATACGCCGATGGTCCGTCTGGGCCGTACCGCACCCGAGAACGCAGCGGACATCTATGTGAAGCTAGAATACTTCAATCCGTCCGGCAGCGTCAAAGACCGCGCCGCACGCGGCTTGATCGAAACGGCCGAGCGGGAAGGCAGGCTGCACCCCGGCAGTACGATCATCGAGCCAACCAGCGGCAATACCGGAATCGGCCTGGCCATGATTGCAGCGGCCCGGGGTTATCGGGCGATCCTGATCATGCCGGACAATATGTCGCGCGAGCGGATTAATCTGCTCAAAGCATACGGAGCCGAAGTGCTGCTCACTCCAAGCGCGGAGCGGATGCCGGGGGCAATCGCCAAAGCGCTGGAGCTGCAGGCTTCGATTCCGGACAGCTTCATTCCGCAGCAGTTCGAGAATTCCGCCAACCCGGATGCCCATCGGGGCACAACGGCGTTGGAGATTTTAGAGCAAACGCATGGAAGGCTGGATGCTTTCGTGGCGACGGCAGGCACGGGAGGAACGATTACAGGTACCGGAGAGACGTTAAAGGCCGCACTGCCGGATCTGCATATCGCTGTTGTGGAACCGGAAGGCTCACCCGTGCTGTCGGGCGGCGTGCCGGGTCCGCATAAACTGGTCGGCACAAGCCCCGGCTTCGTGCCGTCGATTCTGAATACGGACGTCTACGACGAGATCATTCGCATCAAGGATGACGAAGCGCTCGGTACGATGCGGAATTTGGCCCGCCTGGAAGGCATGCTGCTCGGTCCGTCTTCGGGCGCTTCCGTCTATGCGGCCATGCAGGTCGCCAAACGGATCGGTCCGGGAAAAGTAGTCGTATGCATTGCCCCGGATACAGGGGAACGATACTTGAGCATGGGGATCTTCGACTGAACGCAGCGGTGACGTAAAGCCAACAAGCTTCTGGCACAAACCAAAACCCGGAGAAGAAAGAGGGATAGATCTGGACAAAAAACGGCTGGAAATCAATGCTCTGCCCGGTTATCCGGAAGAAACCGGACGTCAGCTGTGGATGATGGAAGACGTCCGGCGCGAACTGCTGAAGCACTTGGAAGGCCTGACGCAGGAAGAACTCGATACCCCGCTGGATGGCAACGCGACAACGATCGGAGCGCTGCTGTATCATATCGCGGACGTGGAAACGGGATGGCTGCATTTCGACATGTTCCTTCAAAAAGAATTGGATCCGGAGATCGCAGCCTGGTTTACGGCACCGACAAGAAACGAAGACGGCGAGATCTGGTGCCCGGCGGGAGAACGCCCCGAGCGGCATCTGGAACGTCTGGCCGTCGTGCGCCGCGATTTTCTCGACAAGCTCCGCGGTATCGATTCGGAAGACTGGCGCCGGTTCCGAAGCCTGCCGGGCGAGTATGACGTGACGCCCGAATGGATCGTGTATCATCTCATCGAACACGAAGCCCATCACCGGGGACAGATTTTCCGGATGCTGGGAACGATGCGCAGACGGGAAAAAAAGTAACGAGCGACCGAAACGAACCGGTAGGTTTGTGCCAAGCCAAACCGTCCTAAGCCGCGGCATAAACAACAGCCTGCTCCCGATTGGGGGCAGGCTGTTTGTTTGGTCCGAATAGACGACAAACTGTTCCATTCCGCGTCGCCGTTACCTTTTTTCCGTAATTACGGTTCCTTCCTGTGCTTCGATCATACGGATGCTGCTGCCGTCCAGGGCGCTCACCGGCTGATAGCGGGGAAGATAGCGATCTTCTCCTGAAGGATCGTTGTAGTCGATTTCCCATTCAAGCCGCAGTTCCAAAGCTTCGAGCAGAAGGCGCTTGGCTTTCTCGGGCGAAAAAGAAGGGACCGGCGAGAGCTTTTCCAATTCCGCCAGTTCGAGTCCGGCGCCCATATAATGGAGAACACGGCCGGTGGTCCGGTTGACTCCTATGCTGACATGATTTAAAAATCCGGGCACGCCGTCTTTGCAGACGGAAAAACTGAAAACGGCGTTCCGGCTGCGGACCGCTTCGGACCCTTCGTCTTCTGACCGGATACCCGGTGCCGGCTTTTCCGGCGTTTCCTCGCGGGTATCCTGCCGGTCGTCGAGGCGCAGATAGGGGAAAAGCGCCGGATCGGCCGCATACAGCAGCTCGAGGGCAATATTCAGACAGGCACCGTTGTCCAGCCACAGCTTTCCGTGTTCTTCCCGGAAATCCATGATGCCCGACAGCCGGCCGGATTCCCGGTCGACCCGGACCTTGATCGTATTTTCGCTGCGCGCCTGCATATAGCCGTCCAGTGTATACGGACTCTGCGGCTCGACGCTTTCGGCCGGGGAGCCGGCTTCTTTTTGGACATATACGATTCCGCGTTCGCTGCCCATATCGGCTTCCCTCAGTATTTCGTATTCATCTTCGCGGAGTCCGATCAGCTCAAGCGGCGTCGGTTTTTTGGCGGAAGAAGTCCCTCTTCGAACCCGGGCCAGAAAATCTTCAATCGGCTGCTTCGCTCCCGCGCAGGGGTTATAATCGTCCGGCTCGGCAGGTTCTTCTTCCTCGCCGCGTTCGGGCGGCTGCCGCAGTGCGGTTCTGGCGATCAGATACGGTTCGGGCATATAGATCAGATGAAGCCGGTCGTCGCCTTCCGCATAAACGGACTTGTGCAGGACGTTAAAGTAAAGCTTCATTTCCATTGCGTCCGCGATGTCTTTCAGGACCTCTTCGGGCGTCAGCAGGTTGCCCGGCAGCGACGGTTCCGGCTTGGAGCCGAAATATTTGAACGCCGTGACGAAACCGGAGCGGTGCAGATCGATCCAGTAGCCCGAACGGGGCAGAGGCAGGCCGTGGCCATACTGACTGACCGTGAAAAAGACTCGGTCTCCCCGGTCTTCCATCCGGGGTTCGCCGAATCGTTCGGGCGCGTCCGGATAATGGTCCCGCACGAAACGTTCACCGATCGCCAGCAGTTCCTCAGGCTCCAGGTCCGCTTGACGGTCCGCTTCGTCGTACAGCTCCGGATCGGCCGCATAATCGACGAGATCGCCTTCCGGCGTCAACGTAACGGAGAGGCCCGTATCGGTGCCCGGTTTCGCCCAGATGAACAGCAGTTCGCTGACGGCGTCGTTTTGATGAAAGACGTCTTCGATAAACAGTTCCAGCCCGCTGACTGCGAAAGCGGAACTCCGCTGTGCCAGCTGCTCCGCCCGGCCTCTGAGATCGTGCAACAGTCCGTTCATTTCCATTTCCATATCCCTCCGTGATTCGTAATCGGTCCGGTCCGTCGATTTTTGCCGGTCAATGCCGTCGCCAGAATTGTCCGTTTTCGGTGCTCTCCGCCGGTCTTCGATTTCGTCCCGATAATGTTCGCGCAGCAGGACCAGGCCTTTATTCTGGTACGTTTTGACCGTTCCGATCGGCAGTTCCAGCAGCTCGGCGATATCCGTCAGTTTGAGATCATGCATATACTTGAGCAGAATCACGCGGCGGTACTTGGGCGGCAGATCATGGATCGCCTGAAACAGGTCGAGCCGGCGGTCATTTTCCTCATATACCGCAGGCAGCTGCTCGGCGGCGTCGCCTGAAGGCACCGTGCGGCGTCTGCGCTGCAGCAGGTTCAGCGAAGCGTTGATGACGATGCGCGTCAACCAGGTCCGGAAGTATTTCGGCTCCCGGATCGAAGGCATAGCGGCAAAAGCACGACAGATCGCTTCCTGAACCGCATCTTCGGCGTCGATCGGGCTGCGGACGTAGTAGCCGGCGACCCGCAGCAGTTGGGCACGTTCGGCGATAATCAGCTCGGCGAAAGCCGAAGCGTTTCCTTCACCCGCCTGCCGAACGCGTTCGTCAAAATCGGAAGTATTTGCAGAGGAATTCAATAGTTTTCACTCCTTGTTGAAGCAGCATTCACGGATTGGACAGCGGGCAGCGGAAAAAGGTTTTGCTTTTTTTTAAAAAGAACGGCGGTCCCGGAAAAAAGCCGCTGGTCAAGATCCGGCCGGTCGAAGCGTCGATGCCGAGAACGAGCCGGCCGGTGTTCCGATCTTCCAGCCGATAACGCAGGACATGGACGCGGCCCGAGCCGGTCGGATTTCGCTCCGTCGTCCATACGGGCTTCGCGCATACGGCGTAAAAGGCGCAAAGTCGGGATCGTGCCAGTGCGCAAAGGCCAGAGCATTTTCGAAGCCGGTCGGTTCGGACGCAGGATGGACCGAAGGCGGAGATGGGGAGAAAGGGCGGCGGCCGGAAGGTTCGATTCCGTATTCGGCGGAACGCAGCGAAGGATAGGGTTCCGCCCTATAAACCAGATGCAGCCGGTCATCGCCTTCCGCAAAAGTCTGTTTGTGCAAAAAATGGATGCCCAGAGTCAGCTCCAGCCCACTGCCAAATTCTTGGAGAACTTCGTCAGGCGTACGCAGCAGGGCAGGCGGAGAAGGTTCCGGGCAGCGGCCGAAAAAGCAGAGGGAAGATACGAAGCCGCCCGGGCCGACTTCGATCAAAAAGCCGGAATCCGGCAGCGGCAGACCGTAAGTCATCTGCGGATAAAAGAACGCCGCAGTATCGGTTCTTTGCCGGATATAGGGCCCCCCCTAAACCGTCGGGAAAGTCCGAATATTCGTTCCTTGCGAAAGCTTCGGCGATTTTTTGCTGCTCTTCTTGCGAACGGTTAAGGTGTTGCGGTTCGGGTATCGGCCAGTGTTCCCGCGCTATCGCAAGGCCGACCATTCTTCCGTCTTCATCGAAACCGGCGGAAAAGACCGGATCCCCGTTTTCTTTTGCCCATATGAACTGTGTTTCCGCCCTCCCGCTTCCCGAAAGGACGTTCTCTTCGGTATAAACGAAACCGCGTTCCGGCTCGAGCAGCCCTAGCGCTCCGGCCCAATTCCGGACACGTTCGCGTATAGGCTCCGGCACGGCCGGCCCGATACTTGCCGGTTCGTTTTGTTGGCGTTTTTTATCCATCCGTATCGTCTCCTTGCCGGCCGCCTGCCGCGACTGGGCTTTTTTTACATCCTATTATAAGGAAGATTCGAAAAGACCGACAGACGACGGCTTCTTCCCGGAAACGGTTCATGACCGAAAACGGCGGGTATAAGGACCCCAAGCAAGAAAAGCTTGTACACCGTTAGACATAGGGAAAAAGCACGCTTCATAAAGGAGGGGCAGCATGGCTAGACGCGACGCGTATTTCGACAACTTGAAAGTTCTGCTGATCGCGCTTGTTGTGATCGGACACCTCATCGAACCTTTGAGCGGCAGCGAAACCTTTCGTCCGCTTTATCTATGGATCTATTCGTTCCATATCCCGCTGTTCGTTCTGATCTCGGGATTTTTCTGCAAAAAGATCACGAGCGGCGATTACCGGATCAAGGTAGTGGGCACTCTGATCGTGCCTTATCTGATTTTCGAGACGCTGTATTCGCTGTTCGATTATTTCGTCATGGGCGCACAGACGCTGCGATTCTCGTATTTTACACCGTATTGGCTGATGTGGTTTATCTTCAGCATGATTATCTGGAAAATGCTGCTGCCTTACGCGGTCAAGATCCGCTGGGCTCTGCCGATTTCGCTGGCAATCGCTATTCTGGCCGGTTACGCGGCGGACGCCCAGTATTATGCAAGCATATCGCGGACGATCGTGTTTTTCCCTTTTTTCCTGGCCGGATATTACCTGGACAAAGCGGATATTGACCGGCTGCGTACGCCGCTTGTCAAAGGGGCAGCGGCGGTGGTCCTCTGCGCAGCGGCTTACGTTATGGTAAGCTATGGAGACCGTTTCCGTCCGGAATGGTTCTACGGCAGTCTGCCGTACCGGGCGCTGGATCACCCCGAATGGAGTGCCGGTCTGTACCGCCTGGCGGCTTACGCGGCTGCGGTCCTGATCGGGGGAGCGGTGATGATTCTGATGCCGGGCCGAAATTTGCGGGGATTGTCCGCACTCGGCCGAAACACGCTGTACGCGTATCTGCTGCACGGCTTCCTGGTCAAAGGAATGATCGCGGCAGGATTTTACGAAGCGTACGGGGAATCCGCCTGGATTCTGCTGCTTATCCCGCTGGGACTCCTGCTGGCTGCCGGTTTGTCTTCGAACTTCGTTCGCGGACGCTTCGGCTGGCTGCTCGAACCGAAGCTGGACGGGCTGTATAAGAAGCAGAACTCCGACAACGGTGCGGAAGCGGGGCGCTGAACGTCCAAGACGGACCCGGGCGCCCCGACCCGAACCGTATCCATTTTATTCGAACAAGGAGAGATCAATATGAGTCAATCCCAACCGACCGACGGACAGAAGACGAACAAACTTGGGGAAATCCCGGTTTCCGTGCTCGACCTGTCCCAGATTATTGAAGGAAAAACGGCAGCCGATGCTTTTCGGGACAGTCTGGATCTGGCAAGGCATGCCGAGAAATGGGGCTACAACCGCTATTGGGTCGCGGAACATCACAATATGCCCGGGGTCGCAAGCTCGGCCACTTCGGTCGTGATCGGCTATCTGGCCGCCGGTACGTCGAGAATCCGCGTCGGCGCAGGCGGCATCATGCTGCCCAATCATGCGCCGCTCGTTATCGCGGAGCAGTTCGGCACCCTGGAATCGATGTATCCCGGCCGGATCGACCTGGGTCTTGGCCGCGCGCCCGGCAGCGATCGGCGTGCGTCGCTCGCCCTTCGGCGCGATATCAACAGCGGGGAAGATTTCCCGCAGCTGCTCGAAGAACTGCGCGGCTTTTTCGACGCTTCCAAGACGTCTTACCACGCGCCGGTCCGCGCCGTGCCGGGCGAAGGACTGAACGTTCCGGTTTGGCTGCTGGGCTCCAGCGATTTCAGCGCGCGTCTGGCCGCTTACCAGGGACTGCCTTTCTCGTTCGCCGGTCATTTCTCGCCGGATTATCTCGATCGGGCGATCGAAGTCTACCGGAGTACTTTCCGCCCTTCCGATACGCTGGACAAACCGTATCTCATGCTGGGCGTATCGGTGATCGCCGCGGATACGCAGGAGAGAGCGGAATTCCTCGCGACGACGATGCAGCAGCAGGTTGTGGCGCTGACCCGCGGCCGTCCCGGCAAGATCCAGCCTCCCGCAGATCTGTCGTCGCAGCTCGATCCTCTCGAACTGTCGGCCGTACGCAAACGGATGGAATCTTCGATCGTGGGCGACCGCGAGACGGTCGAACGCCGCCTGCGCGAGCTGATGGCAAGAACGCAGGCCGACGAGCTGATCGTCACCAGCGGAATCTACGATCATGCGGAGCGTCTGCACTCGTACGAAATGCTGGCCGACATTGCTCTGGCTTCGCGCAAAGCGGCTCTGTAAAAGGAGGGTTTGACGCATGCGCAAAAGCCCCTGCCCCGATTTCATCGGGGCAGGGGCTTTTTTTGTTTCCGAACCGGGTTAACTTTCCGGACCGGAATTCCGATTAAGAACATATGTACGCAAATTCTTCAATCAATTTCGTTTTTTGACGCGATTTTGACAAATAAAAATGTTATAATTAACAAATCACGCGTAACGCAAGGAGGAAGCGGTTTGGCAAAAGGAAAAGTAGCAAAACGGCCGACCCGCGACGAGTTTGTTCTGGAAGAAATAGGGAATCAATTGACTGAGGCCTACCAGGAGAAATCCGTTGTGGAATTGACGGTCTGGGGAGTAACGGAAGTGGTTCGGGGCATGATCGTCAAGCTCGATTCGAGAACCGGAAGAGTGCACGTCGAACAAGGGGAAGAAACGCGCAAGGTTCCTTTTATGGACATTATGGCCGTGAACTATCCGCGCGATTGACGATCGATTCGTCCCGCAGACGCCCTGCACCGCGGAAGAACAGGTCTGACCGAAATAAAAAAAGCTCTGCCCGAGATTCTCGGATAGAGCCTTTTTTCATGATTTCGCCGTACTGCGGTATTTTCGTACCGCTTGGGGACTTTATACGGCCGCTACGGACTCTTTGCACTCGTCCGAGCAGTAGTGGCTGTGTTCGTCCGCGCACGACTCGCAGACCAAGTGCTGCAGATTGCATACCGGGCAGTTGACGTATACGTCGGTCGGCTCGTCGCAGTGGTAGCATTTTCCGACGACGCTCGGTTCCACCTGGTTGATCGGAACCGAGATCCGTTCGTCGAATACATAACATTTGCCGTCGAACAGATCGCCGCGGACTTCTTCGTCTTTGCCGTAGGTCACGATGCCGCCTTCGAGCTGCGCCACATCCGCGAATCCTTCTTCAAGCATGAAGCCGGTCAGTTTTTCGCAGCGGATTCCGCCCGTGCAGTAGGTCAGGATCGTTTTGTCCTTGTGTTCGGACAGATTCTCGCGTATCCATTCCGGGAATTCGCGGAACGAATCGATATCGGGACGGATCGCTCCCCGGAAATGGCCCAGGTCGTATTCGTAATCGGTACGTCCGTCCAGTACGATGACATCTTCGCGCTGCAGCTGTTCATGGAACTCTTTCGGAGACAGGCGCTTGCCGGAGACCACGTTCGGATCCAGTTCTTTTTCATAGCGGAAAGTGACCAGTTCTTCTTTGTGGCGCACGAACAGTTTCTTGAACGCATGGCCTTCCGAAGCGTCGATCTTGAATACGGTATCCGCGAACCGCTCGTCGGCCAGCAGGTCTTTCATGTACTGCTCGGTCTGCTCGTACGTGCCGGACAGCGTGCCGTTGATGCCTTCGCCGGCGATCAGGATGCGACCTTTGACGCCGAGGTCTTTGCAGTACTGAAGATGCTCGGCCGCAAACTCCTGAGGATCGTCGATCTGCACGAATTTATAAAAAAGCAAAATGCGGTAAGTTTGGTTTTCCATTTATTATCACCCGGGATTTCATTGATTTTTGCCGCCGCTTCCTGTAGGATGCTTGCGTGCAACTTAAAATTCTAGACGTTTTATCGGCATTCGTCAATTGATTCCCCACGATTTGCTGCGGGAATTTCATATAAGCTCCATTCAAAGAAGAACGCAAAGAGGAGAGTTAAGCAATATGACTTCGCAAAATCAACTGTTCGACCGATTGTGCCGCACCGGCGCGGACCTGTCCGTATATTCGACGTATGAAATCGGGGGAGAAGCCCGTCACCTGGCGCTTCCGCATACGATCGAAGAAGTCTCGACCATGCTCGAAGGAGCGAAAACGCGCGGACTGAATCCGTTTTTGTTCGGCATGGGTTCCAACACGCTGTTCCCGGACCGTCCCGACGACGACACGCTGTTTTTCTCGCTTAAGGAACATATCGAATTCAAGCTGCTGCCGGGACGCCTGTTCGTTTCCGCCGGTACCCCGATGACGCTGCTGGCACTGTTCGGCCTGTATACGGGGATTTCTTCGTTCGACTTCATGTTCCTGCTGCCGGGTACGCTTGGGGCGGGCGTCTACATGAATGCGAAATATTTCAGCCACCAGGTCAGCGACGTGCTGGAAACCGCCTACGTGATCGACAAGGAACATCCGGAACAAGGCATTATCTCCGTTCCGCTCGGCGGCTGCGAATACGGCTACAAAAAGTCCGTCTTTATGCGCAAACCTTGGATCGTCGTCGGCGCGGATCTCAAACTGCCGGTCGATCCCAAGCTGACGCCGGAGCAGACGCAGGAACTGTTCGACAAGATCAAAGCGAAAAATCTGTCGACTTCGGTGCTGCCGGATTATTTCCGCCATTATACGAACGAGCTGAACGCCGCGGCCCGAATGGGCTTCCAGGTGCGTCAGGAGCTGCTGGACGTGATCGAGGACCGCGGAGGCAAAAAGCATTTCGATTATCCGTCGTGCGGTTCGGTGTTCAAAAACAATTACACGATCGGAGAGCCGATGGGCAAGCTGGTCGACCGGATCGGTCTGCGGGGCACGATTCGCGGGGGAGCGATGATCTCCGAGCACCACGGCAACATTATTCAGAACCGCGGAGGAGCCAAAGCGGTCGACGTAACCGATCTGGTGCAGCTGGTCCAGGAAAAAGTCGAAGCCGAGTTCGGTTTCGTGCCCGAGCCGGAACTGGTTATCGTTTAATGCGAACGTCCGAAAAATCGTCGGAACAGGGTTTTACGAAGCGTTTACAATTTTTCTCATAATTTTTACGGAATCGTGAACTTTCTTGTTTGGACCCGTGCTAGAATGGGAATCGAGCGGTTTGATACCAAAAACAAACCGTTCCGAAAAATGTTCTCAAACACAGATCCACACAGGAGGCGGTTAAGTGGGAAAGTTTTCGCTGTTGAAATCTAAAGGAATCAAGGCTGCGCTTGCGCTGTCCGTTGTCGCATCCGTAGAGATGGGACTGCTGAGTTCCGTTCCGGTATCGGCCGAATCGGCTGTCGATCCGGCGCCGTACATTGCGGCAAAAGTCGTGAACGAGAACGCGGGCAAAAAAGTTCTGTTCGATAACACGCACGGTCAGACGGCCGGTGCGGCGGACTGGGTGATCGACGGCGGTTTCTCCGATTTCGGCAACGGAATCGCGGGCGACGGCTACGACGTCAAGGAACTGCGCAAAACAACGCCGATTACATACGCCGACCTGGCGGATTATGACGTCTTCGTGGTATCGGAGCCGAATATTCCGTTCAAGGCAAGCGAGCAGGCGGCCATGCTGCAGTATGTTCAGCAGGGCGGCAGCATCTTTTTCGTCGGCGACCATTACAACGCCGACCGCAACAAGAACCGCTGGGACGGTTCCGAATCGATCAACGGCTACCGCCGCGGCGCCTGGGAAGATCCGGCCAAAGGCATGAGCACGGAAGAGCGGAATTCGGCGGCGATGCAGGGCGTCGAAAGTTCCGACTGGCTCGGCGAAAACTTCGGCGTACGCTTCCGTTATAACGCGCTGGGCGATATCACGGCGAACAACGTCGTGGCTGCCGACCAGGCTTTCGGAATCACCGAAGGCGTCAAAGGCGTAGCGATGCACGCGGGATCGACGCTTGCGATCATGGACCCGACCAAAGCCAAAGGCATCGTCTATCTGCCGAAAACGAATGCGGCATGGGGCAATGCGGTCGATCAAGGCGTCTACAACGGCGGCGGTATCGAAGAAGGCCCTTATGTGGCCGTCTCCAAAGTAGGACTCGGCAAAGCGGCATTCATCGGCGATTCTTCACCGGTCGAAGACGTTACGCCGAAATACCTGCGCGAAGAAACCGGCAGCAAGAAAACGACGTACGACGGCTTCAAAGAAGTCGACGACGCCAAACTGCTGCTCAATACGATCGATTGGTTGGCGGAGCAGGAGAACTACACGGGCTTCGATCAAGTCGACGGCCTGACGCTCGACCAGCCTACGGCACTGCTGCCGTTTGAAGCTCCCGCAGCTTCGACCGAGCCGCAGGCGGAACCTTGGTCCGCTCCGGCGGCCGGCTACAAATGGTGGGATCCGACAACGTTCAAGCCGGGTTCGTACGGATCGTCCGTCACGGTTACCCAACCGGACTACAGCCTGATCCATCAGGATCAGCTGCCTAACGCGCAGGAATTCCAGGTGCGCGTCAAGATCGGCAACCTGGCGCCGAACTCCACGGTATCCGGCTACAGCGCCGGTATCTACGTGACGGGCGGTACCCAGGTAGCCATGATCCAGAATCCGGACGGCACTTGGCCGGCTTCGTACGGCTACAGCCAGGCGTTCAGCGTAACGGCGGATGCCACGGGCACCGCTTACCGCGATCTGGGCGTACGCATCAAGCCCGGCACATCGGGCGCGGCCAGCCTGCGTCTGCGCCAGAACGGCACGAACCTGATCACGAAGAGCGTGACGCTTGCGAACGTGCCGGCCCAGCCTCTTCCTTCGATCGAACAGCCGGGCAGCCAGATTCCCGAACTGAGCACGATCGCTTCGGCCCGCACACAGGCCGAAGGTACGGTTGTCACGCTGGAAGGCGTAGCGACGACGGAGCCGGGCGCTTTCGGCGGCCAGGCTTTCTATCTGCAGGATGCCACGGGCGGCATTTATGTCTACCAGAGCGAGAGCGGATTTCATCAAGGAGACAAGATCCGCGTGACTGCGCCGCTGGCGCTGTACAATACGGAGCTTGAATTGACAACACCGGTCAAGATCGAGAAGACCGGAACGGCCGATCTTCCGGCTCCGGCTGCGGCCGCTGCCGTAACGGATGCCAACCAGGGTCAGCTGATCCAACTGAAAAACGTAACGGTAGCGAATCTGGCTGCGGCTACCCCGGCAGGCACATTTGAATTCGACGCGGTATCGGATGCCGGAACGACGCGTGTTCGCGTCGACGGCCGTACAGGCCTGACGCAGGATCAATTCGCTTACGCCGAAGGCGACAAGCTGGATGTGACGGGCGTATCCGCGATCTTCCGCGGGGTGTTCCAACTGAAACCGCGCGGCGCTTCGGATATCTTGAAAGCTGTTGTCGTAGTGGAACCTCCGGTTGAAGAACCGCCGGTGGAAGAGCCTCCGGTTGAACAGCCATCCGACGGCCCGGCAACGGCCGCTCCGGCCAAGCCGGTTCTGACGGACGATAACGGTCGGGACAACGGCCTGCGGGACGGAAGCTACAACGTGAACATGAATCTCTGGTGGGGCAACAACGCGACTTCGTACAAATTGTATGAAGAAGGCGTAGTGATTGCGGAAGGACCTCTCAAAGACGCTTCCCCGAACGCCCAGCAGCTGAGCGTACCGGTTGTCGGCAAAACGAACGGAACGTACAACTATGTTATCGAACTCACCAACCGCTTTGGCACTTCGAAAAGCGAACAGCTCAAAGTCAAAGTCACCGATGCTTCGCCGGGCGAAGCTGTGCTGTCGAGCGACAACTGGGACGGCGACGGAAATTACAAAGTGACGATGAACCTGTGGTGGGGCACCAATGCTTCGCAGTACGAATTGTACGAAAACGGCAAGCTGATCGACACACAGACCCTGACAGCTGGGAATGCGGGTCCTCAGAGCGCCGTAACGGATATGACCGGCAAAGAACCGGGCATCTACGCGTACAAAGCCGTGCTGAAAAATGCAGCGGGCGAGACGGACACTTCGGTTCTTCGAGTGAAAGTCGACACGCTTAAGCAGCAGCAAAACAAAGCTTCGTAAGCCAAGTCTTCCGTTTGCGGAAAATCCGCGCTGCGGCAGCTTGTCATCAAGAGTCGTCCGCGATATGGCGGACGGCTCTTTTGCATCGATCGGCGGAAGAGGGAGAAGGACTTTGCTTCTTCGCTTCCGACAATGCTAGGATGAAGAAGAAAGCCTGCCGCCTCCAGGGCGGGCGGATGACGGAGGAAGACCCTATGGACACATTCAACGTATTCGACGTTTCTGCGGCACTGATCGAACGGATCAACCGCGATTATGCCGAAGATGTCGCGATTGCCGCTTATTACGGTTCTTATCTCGACGGAACGGCATCGGAGCGTTCCGATCTCGACTTTTTCTTTATTCCGGCGAACCCGGACGGGTACAAAGCGGGGCTGACGTTTATCTTGAACGGAATCAGCTTCGACTTTTGGCCGATCGATTGGGAACGGGCGGAGCGGATGTCGAAGCTGGAAGACGGTCAGGCCGGAATCCTTGCGGACTGCAAACTGCTGTATGTGCGTTCGGATGAAGATCTGGACCGGTTTAACGACTTGAAGCATCGGCTCAAAGATATTCGGGCTTTCGAAGGCGAAGAAGCGTTTCTGCTGCGCGCCGATCAGGTGCTGAGCGGCGTGTATCCGCTGCTGCATGAGCTGAACCAAGCGGGAAGCGGCAGACCGCTGTCTTTTTACCGGCTGCAGGCGTTTGAGGTGATGATGCCGGTGTTCGAAGCGATCGCGCTGCTGAACCGGACCTACCTGCGAAAAGGCTGGGGGAGAAATCTCACCCAGCTGTACGATCTGCCGATCCGTCCGGCGAATCTCGAAGCGGCGGTAAATACGATCCTGCGCAGCCCCGACGTGCCCGAGGCGGCTGCCGCCCTGGTCCGCTTGGTCGATGCAACCGTCGTACTGGTTAAAGAACGGCGCCGCATGCTGCAAAGTCCGCCGGCGGATGAGATTGGGCGCGGCACAGGTTTCTTCGAAGAATTCAAAGGACTGCTGGATAAGCTGCAGACGGCCTGCGAACGCGGCGATTATGAGCTGGCCTTCTTTACTGCGGCTCACGCGGAAAGCCAGCTGAACGGTTTTCTGGTATACATGGAGACGGGGCAGTGGGGGACAGGGGCCCAAGGCGCGGAAGAAGGCCGCCGGATTGCCGAGCAGGCTAAACTGCCGGCGCTGATGCCGCTGTTGGACCCGGCCAGCCTGATCCCGCTGCAATCCGCCGCGCATTGGCTGGAAATCTCGCTGGAGCGTTATCTGCGCGCAAAAGGTGTAGAGATCCGGAAATTCGGCACGGTCGAAGAGTTTCGCGGCTATTTGCTGGGACCCGAGGCTTAACCTGCCGAACCTGACCGTACGTCAAAAACACCGCTTATCCGAATGTTTCGAGATAAGCGGTGTTTAACTGCGTCCAAAAAGAAGCAAAGGCCTCGCACAAAAGCGGAGGTCATGACCCGTGCATAGGCGACCGCTTAAGCGAAACGCTCGATTCCCGCACGATCAGGCGAGGTTCGAACTGGACTTTTTCATAATCGCCGCGCGTCTGCTCACGAATACGTTTCAGCAGCAGTTCCGCCGCCAATCGGGCCACTTCGCTGCCCATGATCGAGACGGAACTGATCTGCGGGCTGCTGATGGTCGTCCATTGATTATTGTCTACGCCGACAACCGCTACGTCTTCAGGAACGCGCACACCCAATTCTTTGAACCGATTCACCAGACCGATCGCGACCATATCGTTCACCGCATAGACGGCATCGGGCATATGGGCCAGTCCATGAAAATAGTCGGCGGCGCGTATCCCGGTCTGGAGGGAGAAGTCTTCGCCGAAATAAACAAGCGAAGCGTCCACCCGATTCAAAGCCCGTTCATAGGCGAGGTAGCGGTCTTCGATGACGTCTTTTTGCGTACCGGCATAAGCGATCCGGTTCCGGCCGATCTGCTGCAGATGGTCCATGACAAGCTTGCCTTCCAGAATCGACAAACAAACGACATCCGCCTGCAGCGAATCGTCCAGCTGTTTGCCATAATTGATGACGGAGATGGGAACGCCGGATTTGTCGATCAGCTCGGGCAGAGCTTTGGGGTACGCCAGCGGCATGATGATCAGCCCGTCGACATGCAGCTTTTTGATATCTCGCACCACTTCGAGTTCGGCCCGGGCATTGCCTGCCGTATTGATCTGGACTACCCGGTAGCCGTGCGCTTTGGCCGCCTGCTCGACAGCCCAGGAAATGTCGGGAATGATCGCATTGCGGATATCCGGCACGGCCAGCGCAATTTGGTTCGTCAGCCGAACCTTGAGGCTCTGGGCAGAGGTATTCGGAACAAATCCCAATTCTTCAATCGTCCGGAGAATACGCATACGCGTCTTCGCGCTGATGCCTTCCGCATTGTTGATCGCTCTGGATACGGTGGCGATCCCGACTCCGGCCTGCCGGGCCACATCTTCGATCGTCACTTTTTTTGCTGTCATAATTGAGACCTCGCTTGTATATAATTCCGGAATCGTTTCCGGTGCATAAGAACTTAAGGATTGCGTCTCCTTATTATAACATCCGTCTATCGGCAAGTCTCAAATTCAGTCCTATACGTCTATGAAGTCTTATATTTAAAGCTTTACATAACAAAACCAGCGAATTGCGCAAGGAGATTTGAGCTTATTTGGTTTGACAGTGTGACAGAAGTGTGACATATTTAATTTCGGAAACGTTTCCGGTTTGTGTTGAAACGTACCTTGTATTCTTATATCGAAGGAGATGACCGGCAGTGAAAGCATTAAGATGGCACGGCCCGAAAGATCTGCGTCTGGAACATATCGAGGAACCGGCGGTTCAGCCCGGAAAAGTAAAAATCAAAGTGGAATGGTGCGGCATCTGCGGCAGCGACCTGCACGAATATACGGCCGGACCGATCTTTATTCCGGCCGGCGAGCCGCATCCGATCACCGGCGAGATGGCCCCGGTCGTGATGGGACATGAATTCTCGGGGCGCGTTGTAGAGACCGGCGAAGGGGTAACCCGCGTTCAGGCCGGCGACCGCGTCGTGGTCGAACCGATCTATGCCTGCGGCAAATGCGAAGCCTGCCGCAAAGGCAAATACAACCTGTGCGAACAGATGGGATTCCTGGGACTGGCAGGCGGAGGAGGAGGTTTCTCCGAATACGTATCGGCCGAAGCCTATATGGTGCACAAAATTCCGGACAGTCTGTCCTACGAGCAGGGAGCATTGGTCGAACCGTCTGCGGTAGCGCTGCATGCCGTCCGCCAGAGCAAGCTCAAAGTCGGAGACAAAGCCGCCGTGTTCGGCGCAGGTCCGATCGGACTGCTCGTGATCGAAGCGCTCAAAGCTTCCGGCGCCGCCGAAATTTATGCGGTCGAATTGTCGCCGGAACGCAAAGCGAAAGCAGCCGAACTGGGAGCGATCGTGCTCGATCCGCAGGAAGTCGACGTCGTCGCCGACCTGCATGCCCGCACCGGCGGCGGTGTGGACGTCGCCTATGAAGTAACCGGCGTTCCGCCGGTACTGACTCAGGCTCTGGAGTCCACCAATATCGGCGGCGAACTGATGATTGTCAGCATCTTCGAGAAAGAAGCGCCGATCATGCCAAACCGAATCGTGATGAAAGAGCGCACGGTCAACGGCATTATCGGCTACCGCGACGTTTTCCCGGCGGTCATCAGCCTCATGCAGCAGGGCTATTTCCCGGCCGAGAAACTCGTGACCAAGCGGATCGGACTGGACGACGTACTGAGCGAAGGATTCGAGACGCTGCTTCAAGAAAAGAACCAGGTCAAGATCCTTGTCAAAGCGGAGTAAAGCATAGGAGTGCGAAGAGTGGGCGCGGAATTTATTCCGCGCTTTTTTGGCGTGAACATCCCCAAGATTGCATAACAACCGCGATGTCTGAATCACGCAAAGCGCAGCAAGCCCGGAAGCTCCCAATCCCGCAGCCGCGGCGGTTGGGGCTTTTTGGGTTGGCGGCTGAGCCGATTTCGCAATTTGTAAACGCGGGGGGTAAACCCTATACTTAAAGTGACCGATATTCAAGGTATACGAATATTCTACAGACGGCCGAACGCCGAGTCCGGCCGCTTTGCGCAGAGAGGAACGGAAATGAAATTGATGGAAAATAACGCTCTCGACATGAAAAAAGATTTTGTCCCGATGGAGCAGCTCAAGACGTTTCGCGATGAAGTGACCCGCTTTATGATGACGTACAAGTTTGCTCTCGACGAGATGGAGACGAAGATCGACATCTTGAAGCAGGAATTTCAGACGCTGCACGACTACAGCCCGATCGAGCATACCAAGTCCCGCCTGAAATCGCCGGAGAGTATTGTGAACAAGTTGGTCCGCAAAAACCACGACATTTCCCTGGAATCGATCAAGGAACATATTCGCGATATTGCCGGCCTGCGCATTACATGCTCGTTCATCTCCGATATCTATAAAGTCAGCGAGATGCTTCAGCAGCAGAGCGACCTTAAAGTGCTCGAAATGAAAGATTATATCGAAAATCCCAAAATGAACGGATACCGCAGTCTGCATCTGCTGATCGAAGTGCCGGTGTTTTTGTCCGACCGGACCGAACATGTCTGCGTCGAACTCCAGATCCGTACGATCGCGATGGATTTCTGGGCCAGCCTGGAACACAAGATTTTTTATAAATACAACCAGGACGTACCGGGCGAACTGCTCGGGGAGTTGAAAGCGGCTGCGGATTCCGCAAGTTCGCTTGATCTGCAAATGGAACGGCTGCAGCATGAAGTGCAGGCGATCAAAGATGCGCACAGCAGCGAAGAACGCGAGATGCTCAAGACCATCCATATCAACGGACAGCAGTTCCGGATTCCGGGCACGCTGCTGGATATACTCGGGCAAAATTAACATTCCTGAAAAAGTCCGGGAGAAGACTTACTCAAGCCGGTCTTTTTTCCTATATCCCTATTCTATTTGCAGGATAAACCATTGATTTTAACGACTATGAATCGTAGTATAGGGTATACTTGGGAATTAGGTCATAGAGCAAGTTGGGCCGTTTCGAACGGAATTTGCCGCTGTATGGGGGGAAGAAACCTTGCCGGATCATCAATCTTATAAGAAAAGCGCACAGTTCAAACAGCCGGATTGGGGACTGCTGGACTCCGAATCTGCCGCACAGTTCAGCTCGCCCGAGCAATTCGGGCGCCTGCTCGATGTTCTTGAAATACAGCCTTACCGCGATATCAATTCGGCGATCGTGCCGGTGCAGCAGGCGTTGGGCATTGCCTCACGTTTGGGACAGGAGACGCTTGCCCAGCGCGCCCGTTTGATTCATGCCGACGTGCTTGGACGGCAGGGACAGATCGCCGAGAGCGGCCGTCTGATCCGGGAGATCAACGCCTGGGCTTCCGACAACGACCATGCACATATTCTGGCACGCAGTCACAGACTGCTGAGCGGTTTTTTTCGCCGTCTCGGCGACCCGTCGAGTTCGCTTGAACATGCCCTGCGGGGGCTGAAGCATCTGCCCAGCGGCGTGTCTCCGGCGACCCGTGCCGATCATCTGATGATGCTCGCGCTGGCTCTGGACGAGTCGGGTTCGTACGACGATGCGAAGCAGCGGTTCGACGAAGTGCTGCGGATTGCCAAAGCGACCGGAGACGTGCAGTTCGAGCTGTATGCGCTGAACAATATGGCGTTTACTTACTATGAGCTCGGCGACCTGGAAAAAGCGGCGGAACTGATCGCACAAATTCGCGAGCTGTCCGAGCGGCACGATTTCCCGCTGATCGCCATGCAGCTCGATACGATTGCCAAAGGGGAGATTCTGCTCGGACGTCCCGACGAAGCGGAACGGACGCTGCTTCCGGTCATCACCGATCCTTCCGAACGCCGGCTCAGCGAACTGGCTTCGCTGCCGGAATGCATGCTGACCGTCGCGCAGGCGCAGCTGCTGCAGGGCAAGCTCGACGAAGCGCAGAGCATGCTGGAAGAAGCCAAGCACCTATGCGACGATCACGGATTGTCGGGGTTGTCCGTACAGGCTCGTCTGCGCCAGGCCGAGCTGCATGCGGCGGCAGGACGATATAAGGAAGCCTACGAAGAGCACCGGCTGTTCCATGCGGAAGCGGAAGCGCTGCGTTCGGCGGAGCGCGAAGCGAAGTCGCATATTTTCCAGGCCGTCTTCGAAGCGGAAGAAGCGCGCAAGAGCAGCGAGCATTTCCGGGAAATGTCGCTGCGCGATCCGCTGACGGGACTGCGCAACCGGCGCTTTATTGACGACCGTATCGACGAACTGCTGGAACAGACCCGCGAAACGGGCGAACCGCTGACTCTGGCGATCATCGATCTGGATTTCTTCAAGCGGATCAACGATACGCTGTCGCATGTGGTCGGCGATACGGTACTCATCAACGTAGCCAAAATCTTGTCGGTAGCGGCAGCCGAGCCGGCTGCCGTCGCGAGAATGGGCGGCGAAGAATTCGTCGCCTTGTTCCCGCGCACCGATGCGAAGCAGGGGCTGGAATTGGCGAACCGGATGTGCCGGGCAATCCGCGGCGCGGATTGGAGTCCGATCACGGGCACTCTTCCGGTGACGGCAAGTATCGGCGTGCACACGGTATACGGCGGCTCGATCGGACGCACGGAACTGCTGGGCATCGCCGACCGGCGGCTCTATATTGCCAAACGCGCCGGCAAAGATCAGGTTGTGGCAGAAGGTTGATTCCGATTTCGATTGTACAGCCGAAGCGGGCCGAATCGGCTTCCGCTGCGGCTGTTTTTGTGTCCGGAAAAAGATCGATAGACCTGCTTTGCCGCATGGAGGCGCCGTGCCGGCAGGAAGGGTTTTGGCGTTTGGCGGAAGAGGGTGTTTAATGGGAAAAAGACGTACAGGAACAGGAGGAGCGGAGATGAACAAGAAAGTGCTGGTCGTGGACGACGAGCCGGGCATCCGCAGCGCGATCGCCTATGCGCTGAAGCGTGAAGGGTATGAGACCGAGACGGCTTCGGACGGAGAGGAAGCGCTGGAGAAAGTCGAAAGTTTCGGACCTTCCGTGCTGGTTCTTGACGTCATGATGCCGCGGATGGACGGTTACGAAGTCTGCCGCCGTCTGGAACACCGAAGCGGAATCGGGATTATCCTGCTGACCGTCAAAAACGAGCTGATCGACAAAATCGTCGGTCTGGAGCTGGGCGCGGACGATTATATGACGAAACCGTTCGAAATTCGCGAAGTGCTGGCACGCGTGAAAGCTTTGATCCGGCGATTGGAGAAAAGCGCGCCCGCGGATCCGGCGGCCTTGAGCGAAACTGCGGACAGTCAGGCCGATCCCGGAGAAGCGGGCGACCGGGTCGAACTTGGGCCTCTTCGGATCCGCATCTCCCACCGATCGGCCGAACTGGACGGAATCGAGCTGGAATTGACGCCCAAAGAGTTCGATCTGCTGACGCTGCTCGCTTCCCGGCCGGCGCGGGTATTTACGCGGGACGATCTGCTTGACCGGGTCTGGAGTATGGATTATGCGGGAGGCACGCGCACGGTGGACATCCATGTGCAGCGGCTGCGCAAAAAGCTGGGCGAGAAACATCAGGGGCTGCTGCAGACCGTATACGGAGTCGGCTACAAAGCCTCGGCGCAGGCAGCCGGAACGTCGGCATGAAGCTGGGGATCCGTCTCAAGTTTACGCTGTTTCTCGCGGTGCTGCTCCTGCTCAGCATAGGTCTTTTAAGCGCTTTTGTGCTGCGGGGGATACAAGGCAATCAGACGGCGCAGATCGAAGACGTGCTGGCGCGCCAGACGCAGCTGGCCAATCTTCGTCTGCGGCAGGAATATTATACGGAGACGCCCCGCGAGGACGGCTTGGTTTTTTATAAGCGGGAAGGGGTACGTTTGGCCAACGAACTCGCGGATTTGACCGGAATGCCCGTGACGCTGTATGCCCGCGACCGGAGCGTGCTCGGTTCTTCGGTTCGCACCGTTCGCGCAGGGCTGACGGAGCCGGAAGGCGCCGGAACGGAATCGCTCGATTACGCGCTCGCCGGAAGTATCGCTTATTTCAGGCAGGGTGCGGACGGCGGGACGATTCTGTACTTCGCGCCGGTGGAAGGTCCGCAAGGGCAGCTCGGCGCGATCCGTTTCGATTATCCGATCGACAGCTATCTGAGTTTTTACCAAGCGATCCGGCGGCTGTTTCTGATTGTGGGCGGTGCGGTCGCGGCAGCGGCTTTCCTGCTCGGTTACGCGTATTACAGCCGTTTTGCTACCGCCATTCTCAAGCTCAAAGCATCGGCCGACCGGATTCGGATGGGGCAGTTTCTGACGGAAGAACCGCTTGCGCGCCGGGACGAACTGGGTGAGCTGGGCCGGGGAATCACGTATATGAGCGGCGAAATCCGGCGTAATATGGCGGGACTCGAAGACGAACGAAGCAAGCTCGCCCAGGCGGTCGAGCGGCTCCAGGCGCTTGAGCACCGGCAGAAGCAGTATATCGGCAATATCAGCCATGAATTCAAAACGCCTCTGACCACGATCAAGGCCTATACGGAGCTGCTCGGGATGTATCCGGACGATCCGCAGCTGCTGGGCGAAGCGCGCGTCAGTATCGATAAAGAAGCGCATCGGCTGTACGAAATGGTGGAAAAAGTGCTTCGGCTGTCTGCGCTTGAGCGCTACGATTTCGAATTGGAAGCTTCGGAAGTGGACGCGGCCGCGGCCCTGCACGATGTGGCGGCGCGAATGCGGGGCAAAGCGGAGCAGTTCGGCGTCACGCTCGAGATCCGGGTGAAGCCTTCGACCGTCTGGTGCGATGCCGAGAGCTTTATGCATATTTTTACGAATCTGTTGGATAACGCGATCAAATACAATCGCCTTGGCGGAACGGCGAAGGTGGAAGGCGGGCCGGTCGAAGAAGCGGTGCGATTGGTTGTGAGCAGTACCGGACTTTCGATTCCGGAAGAAGCCCGGGAGAAGATTTTCGAACCGTTTTACACGGTCAACAAAGACCGGGCCCGGCTGTCGGGCGGAAGCGGACTCGGGCTGTCGCTGGTCAAGCGGCTGCTGGAAGCGCAGGGAGGCCGAATCGAACTGCTGCGGACGGAAGGAGAAGGCGCTTCGTTCGAGCTGATCTTTCCGGCTGTACAGCCGAAGCTGTCTGCCGATTGACGCGTTCCGGTCCGAAATTCGCAATATTTTAGACGTAATTCCCGGGTAAGCTGTAGTTATCATCAAGGGGAGGACGGCAGAAATGAATCGATATCGATCCACCGAAGACTCGAACGAATCGGGCATTCCACAATCCCGCCGACGGCTCATGCTGCTCGGAAGCGTGCTTGCGGCCGTCTTGATCGGAGGCTGCGCAGGCGAAGAACAGGTCCAGGTGAAAGGCGGAGCGGATCTGGAGACGGCGGCTGCGCCGAATCCGTCGGCTGCGCAAGGTGCGGCGAAGCCTTCCGTAACCGTCAAATCCAATCCCAATCCGTCGGTTTATTCCGGCCTCAAGCTTGAAAAGATCGACGAGCTGGAACATACGCTTGGCGGCATCTGGCTGGACGACACTCATATTATTGTGCAAAAGCCCGACCCAAAAGCGGACCCGGTCTGGATCGGCGAAACGAAAATGCCGCCTTACAGCTTGTATATCCAGGACCTGGCTGCCGGCGAAGAAGAATTGCTCCACGGCGGCGACGGCCTAAGTTGGGGGTCTCCGCTGCTGTCTCCGGACGGTGGGCATCTGTTTCTGCTGAACGACAGCGGGAACAGCGGTATTCCTTATCTGCTGGAGATGAAAAGCCGCAAGCTGACGAAGATTATGGCGCCTGACGGGAAAGAATACGTATCTTCGCAGGATGCAGGATGGCTGGGCAGCGATCATATCGTGTACGCCAAAGAAGGCGAGCCGGGCATTTACGGAGCGGATCTGTCGGGAACGGAGACTCGGATCGCGGATACGGACGGGAAAAGGGTGATGATGCACTCGCTCCAGGCGGCATCGGACGGCCGGATTTATTACGGATTGGCGGATACCGCCTGGGGAATGTACGCCTACGATCCTTCAAGCAAATCCGCCTCGCCGATCGGAAGTCCGTTTCCGAGTCTCGTCCCTTCGCCCGACGGGACGCAGCTGGCCGTCGTGAAACGGATCGGCGATACGCAGGAAGAGCTGCTGCTCACCGATCCGGCCGGCAAAGAAATCAAAAAGCTGGCCGACGGCAAAGGCTTTTTCGGAACGGGATGGTCGCCGGACGGCAAACGCTTGGCGTATACGGTCACGGCGAGCCGGGAGGCCGGACGCGACGGGTTCTATATCGCGGACGCCGGCACCGGTCAATCGTTTCTGCTGTCTCCCGATTTGGCCGACGCCGGCGATCGGATGAAATGGAGTCCTTCCGGAACCAAGATTATGGTCACGAAGTCGGAGCGATTGAACGGCGAGTTGGTATCGACCACAACCGTCATCACCGTTTCCTGGTAGGAAAGAAAATTCGGAATCGGGAAAGCCCGCGCCTTGGCGCGGGCTTTTTTTCGTGCCGAAACTGCCGCAGCCCAAGTCGACTTTTGTAATTTCTGATGCAGGATCGGCAGGAAATGACCAAGTTGTTTTCGATTTGGATTAACTTTGTCAGGACTCTGTTAAATTCTTTGAATTCGATTGAAACGCTTGAAACTTCGCCGTATGATAAGCGCAAACAACATTAATCCATACAAAAACACAAAAAAACAATTGAGCGTGGAGGAGAAAGCAGTGGAAAATAAAATTTATCTGCATGCCGATCAGTTGTCGTACAAAGGCAATCTGCATCTGCACACGACCTGGTCCGACGGTGCGCTTTCGGCGGCGGAGACGGTAGAAGTATTCAAGGAAAAAGGCTATCACTTCATATGTATCAGCGACCACGATGTCTATGCGCGGACGGACGAATTCAATACGGACACGTTCATCACGCTTCCCGGCATGGAACGGGGCGGACTCAATCCGGTGGCCGACCGCGATCCGGGCTATCATTTTGGCGTGTTGGACGATCCGGACGCCCTGCCCGCGCAGGTTAGATTCGAACATCTGGAGCGGTTTCCGGTTCCGCTGCCGTGGGAAGGCGATCACTCGCCGCAGGCGCTGATCGACGAGATGAACGCGCACGGCAACCTCGTGATTTTTAATCATCCCGAATGGCATCTGACCCGCTTCGAAGATATGGTGCGCTACGACGGATTTTTCGCGATCGAGATCTACAATCACGCGACCGAGTGGTCGCCTGTCAGTTCGTACGGCGCCGCTTACTGGGATCACGCGCTGCAGAACGGCAAACGCGTCTTCGGCATCGCGGCGGACGATTCCCACACCCATGACCGGAATTGGGCCATGCCGGAATACGGCGGAGGCTGGGTCTGCGTCCAGGCCGACGCGCTTACTCCCCGCTCAATCGTGGCAAGCCTCAAAGCCGGCCGTTTTTATTCCAGCACCGGACCCGAAATTCATGCTCTGCGGGTAGAAGACGGCCAGCTGATTATCGAATGTTCTCCCTGCAAGCTGATTATGTTCAAGGCGTTCCCCCTGCGAGGCCCGTTTGTCGGCGATTTTCAGGACGGTCGTCCCCAAACGCTCGCTTCCATGCCGATTGAGCCGGAAATGCAGTATATCCGCGTGGAATGTATCGATTTCGACGGCAATGTGGCTTGGTCCAATCCGGTCTTCGTGGCGGATCTGCTGCGGGAAGAGGAATAACGATGCGTGAATTCGTACTGCTCGATGGCGGAAGCCGCATGTACAAAGGCAATCTGCATACCCATTCCACCCGCAGCGACGGACAATATGAGCCCGAGACCGTCATTGCGGCTTATCGGAACAAAGGTTATGACTTTTTGTGCCTGAGCGATCACGAGATTTATTTCAAGTCCGAAGCTTACGACGACGGAAATTTCATTATGATCGGCGGTTACGAGATGGCGTGCGAGATGAGCCGGGAAGAGACCGGGCAGCAGTACCATCTGCATGGGCTGCTTGATCGCTTAGTGGAGCCGATCGGAGAATTCGAACATAACGAAGAGCATGCCAAACCGGATTACGAGAATCTGAACACGATCCAGACCCTGATTGACGACATGCGCGCCCGAGGCAATCTGGTGATCTTGAACCATCCCGAGTGGTCGAAGAACAAACCGAAAGACCTGCTGGCCCTGCAGGGATATACCGCAATCGAAATCTACAACCACCAGTCGGAGCTGGACGAAGCGGCGGGATGCGGTATCGCTCACTGGGATTATCTGCTGAGGCACGGGCGCCGGATCCATGCGATCGCTTCGGACGACGCGCACGGCGGAGCGATCGATGCGGTGGAATCCGAATTTTTCGGCGGATGGGTGGAAGTCCAGGCGGACAAGCTTGAAGGCCAGTCCGTGGTCGATGCCCTGAGAAAAGGCCGGTATTATTCGTCGAACGGTCCGAAAATTCTGGATCTGCGGGTACGCGATGGCCGGCTTGAAATCGAATGTTCCCCGGTCAAACGGATCAAGTTTCTGGCACATCCCGGAAACGGGCACATGGTATACGATCCCGGGGGAGAGCCGGTATCGCACGGAGCGTTCCCGCTCCGCGGCGGCGAAGGATATGTCCGGGTCGAGTGTATCGGCTTCGATGGCAGTACCGCGTGGTCGAATGCGGTCTTCCCGGCCGATCTGTTTCTGCCTTAACCCGGCATAGACCGGAAATTCGAACTTGAAGGAGGAGCCGCATACGATGGACAAACCTTATTTGCTGCTGACGCCCGGCCCCCTGACCACCACCTCGTCGGTCAAAGCCAGCATGCTGACCGACTGGTGCACCTGGGATACCGAATACAAAGAAATCGTTCAGGAGATTCGCGCCGCTCTGCTGCGTCTGGCCGGCGCTTCTCCCGAAGACTATACGGCCGTGCCGATGCAGGGCAGCGGAACATTCGGAGTCGAAGCGGCGGTTGGAACGGCCGTTCCCGAAGACGGCCGGCTGCTGATTCTGGCCAACGGAGCTTACGGGCAGCGGATCGGGGAGATTGCGGACGTTCTTCGTATCTCGCACCGCCTGCTCGAAAGCCCGCCGGATCGTCCGACACAGGCGGAGGAGCTCGGCGAAGCGCTGCGGGAAGATCCGTCGATTACGCATGTCGCCCTTGTGCACTGCGAGACGACAACCGGGATCTTGAATCCGCTGGAAGCTCTGATCGAAGTGATCCGCCGTCATGGAAAAATATCGATTGTGGATGCCATGAGCAGCTTCGGCGGTATTCCGATCGATGTCCAGCAGCTGGGTATCGATTATCTGGTCAGCAGCGCCAACAAGTGTATCCAGGGCGTGCCCGGATTCAGTTTCGTACTGGCCCGAACCAGCCGGCTGGAAGTCTGCGAAGGCAATGCCCGCTCGCTGTCGCTCGATCTGTTCGACCAGTGGCAGGTGATGGAAAAGGAACAAGGCAAATGGCGGTATACCTCGCCGACGCATACCGTCCGGGCTTTCCGGCAGGCGCTGCTCGAATTGGACGAAGAAGGCGGAGTCCGCCGGCGCTGCGCCCGATATACGGCCAACCAGCGGACGCTTGTGCGCGTGATGCGCCGGGCGGGATTCGAGACCCATCTGCCGGATGCGTTTCATTCCCCGTTTATCACCACATTCAACGACCCCGATCTGGCAGGTTTTACATTCGAAGATTTCTATCTGTATCTGAAGCGGAAGGGTTTCGTGATCTATCCCGGTAAGTTGAGCGGAGCGAAGGTGTTCCGGATCGGCACCATCGGCGACGTACACATCGAAGATATCGAAGAGCTGGGCGAAGCCGCGGCTTCTTATACCGCAGACTTGCTCAGCCGAGAAGGAGAACAACAATGATGACGGAAAAAGTGCAGGGCATTGTGCTCGACTGGGCCGGTACAACGGTCGATTACGGATGCATGGCGCCGGTCCGGGTGTTTCTGGAAATCTTCGGGACGTTGGGGATCGAGCCGACCCTCGAAGAAGTGCGGGCACCGATGGGCAGACTCAAATGGGATCATCTCAAAGAGATGCTGGGTATGCCAAGAATCGGTCGACTGTTCGAAGAACGGATGGGACGCCCTTATACCGACCGGGATGTGGACGGGATGCACGCGGAATTCGAACCGATGCTGCTGAGCATTCTGCCTCATTTCTCGGAGCCGATCGGCTCCGCGGCGCAAGTGGTCGAACGGATGCGCGGCCAAGGCCTGAAGATCGGAGCAACGACCGGTTACAACGACGCCATGATGACGGTGGTGGCGGCCGGCGCCAAGGCCCAAGGCTATGCACCCGACAATTGGATCACGCCCGATTCGGTCGGCGGCCGGGGACGCCCTTATCCCTATATGATCTTCGCCAACATGATCCGGCTGGATATGGGGATGCCCCGTCAGGTCGTCAAGGTCGGAGACACGGCTTCGGATATGCAGGAAGCGAGAAGCGCCGGCGTCTGGGCGGTTGGAGTGGTCGAAGGCAGCTCCGTACTGGGCCTGACACTCGAGGAGAAGAACGCCTTGAAACCGGAAGAACTCCGGGAACGGGCGGATCTCGCAAAGCGGCAGTTTATCCGCAGCGGTGCGCATCATGTGATCGACCGGATCGAAGACCTGCCGGGGCTGATCGAAGTCATCAACGCCAGGCTGGCCCAAGGAGAGTCCCCGCATGGAGAATAGAGCCAATCTCAAGACGGAAGGGGATATCAATCTGTCCGACGAGCGGCGCCGCTGGCAGGAGGCCCATCTGGGTCCGGAAGCGCTGGAGATTCTGGAGGAAGACAGCCGGTATTTCCTGCACCAATCCATGTCCACTCCCTGCCTCAATGTGATTGTCGATGCCGAAGGCATCTATCTCGAAGACATCGACGGCCGCAAAATCATGGATTTTCACGGGAACAGCGTCCATCAGGTCGGATACAAGAACCGCTTTGTCCTGGATGCGGTGCAGGAACAGATGGAGAAGCTTCCGTTTCTGCCCCGCCGTTTCACCAGTCATTCGGCTGTCCGGTTGGCCCGCAAGCTTGCGGAACTGGCTCCGGGCGATCTGAACAAAGTGCTGTTCACGCCGGGCGGAACAAGCGCGATCGGACTTGCACTCAAGCTTGCCCGCCGGGCGACAGGCCGATTCAAGACGGTATCGACCTGGGACTCGTTCCACGGGGCCGGTCTGGATGCGATCTCCGTCGGCGGAGAAGGGGTGTTTCGCGGCGGAATGGGACCGCTTCTGGCCGGTTCGGAGCATATGATGCCGTATAACGGGTACCGCAGTTTGTTCGGCGAATCAGACGACGGTTCCTATTCCCTGAATTATCTGGAATATATGCTGGAACGCGAAGAAGATATCGGAGCCGTGATTCTCGAGCCGATCCGCAGCACGGATGTCCAGATCCCTCCGCCGTCTTATTTCCTGAGGCTGCGCGAATTGTGCGACCGGTTCGGAGCGCTGCTGATTCTTGACGAGATCCCTACGGCGTTCGGCAGAACCGGTACCATGTTCGTACACGAACATTACGGCATCGTGCCCGATATTGTCGCGATCGGCAAAGGATTCGGCGGCGGACTGTTCCCGATGGCCGGCATTATTGCCCGCGAAGGACTGGATATCGCTTCCGATATTTCCCTCGGGCATTATACGCATGAGAAAAGTTCCGTAGGCTGCGCGGCGGCGCTGGCGGCTATCGCTTTTATCGAAGACAACGACCTGCTGGCGCATGCGGTACGTATGGAAGAATTTCTGCGGCAGAGGCTGTCCGGGATGATGGAGAAACACGAAGCGATCGGAGACGTGCGGGTAATCGGCATGCTGGCGGCCATCGAGCTGGTAACGGACCGCAGGACCAAGGAACGCGCGATCGAACAGACCGAGCGGGTCATGTACCGCTGCATGACCCGCGGACTCAGCTTCAAAGTATCGGGCGGAAATATCATCACGCTGGTACCGCCGCTGATCACGACGCAAGAGCAGTTGGACGAGGCTTTGACGACGATCGAAGAAGCAATCCGCTCTATTTTTGGCACATAAAAGCACGTTTTTACAATTGAAAAACAATTAAAACAATAACAAACAACAACAAAACAAAAATCGGCGTTGAATTTAATCTCCGGATGACATGCGGCCTTCATACTGGGGGTAAGATCAATCCCAAACATCGATAAGACCACAAGGAGGAATTCGAAGAATGAAGAAGTTGGTTCTTGGCGCGTTAGGCCTGGTATTGGGCACAGGTTTACTGGCGGGCTGCAGTGCGGATAACGAGGCGGCCGAGGCGGCCTCGTCGGATGGAAAAACGAAACAAATCACAATTTCGGTCCGGGAAAGTACCTGGGGAGCACGCAAAGACAACTTTATCGAAGCCGAGAAACGCTTGAACGAAGATCTGAAAGCGGAAGGCGTGCAGGTCAAAATCGACTGGTGGCCGGGAATCGGCGACGACGAACTTATCCTCCAGGCACAGGCCGGAAAAGTCGCCGATATCTTCATGAACTCCAGTGTCGATATCGGATGGGAACTGAACGCCGGTATTATCCGCGAAATCGATTGGGTGAAAGATTCGGCCGCGTTCAAGGATGTGCCGGAATCATATACCGATATTATGAAATACGACGGTCATTATTACGGAGCCATTCAGGATATGGACGCTTCCCCGGTCTTTATCAGCCGCCAGGCGCTTGAAGGACTGGGCTGGACGGCGGCCGAGATCGACGGACTGCGCGGACGCGTAGATGCCGGCGACTTCACTTTCGGAGACCTCGAGCAGCTGGCCGAGCAGGCGAAGCAAAAAAAATTGGTCAAAATGGGATTCGCGGTGGAAGACACCCGGTTCGAAGGCTGGAATTACGCGTTCGGCAATTATAATTACAACGCCGAGCAGAACAAGATGGTGCTGACAGGCAAGACGAAGAACGTATACGACTTCTGGGCCGATGCGGTCAGCCGCGGTGTTATCGACAAATCGATCGGCGAGATCGGAACGGACAAAGCGGCGCCGATGTTCGTCAAAGGCGAAATCTTCGCGGAATTTGCCCGTACGGAATTCTATCAGCTGATGCGCGAAGCCAAAGGCATGCAGGAAGATACGGAAGGCTTCGACAAGTGGTTCAACGAAAACGTGGTCTGGATTCCGATCCCTTCCGCGGAAAAAGGCGGCAAGCCTGTCTCGTACAGCAACCCGGCGATGATCTATGTCGGTCCGAGCGTGGATGACGAGAAGATGCCGTATGTACAGAAACTGATCGAGCATGTGCTGGATCCGGATCTGCAGATCAACCATACGCTGGCCAGCGGCAAACTGCCCGTAACGCCGGAAGCGCAGGAAGACGAGCGGTTCAAGAAACTGGATTTTTACAAAGACCACGCCTACCTGCTTGAATTGACCCGGACCCGTCCGGCGCAGCCCGATTACGCCACGTATACCCAAGCGTACGTGCTGGGCGTCGATGCGATCCTGACCAAAGGCCAAACGGCGGAGCAGGCCTATGAATTGTTCCGCAAGGATGCCCAGCAGAATGTACCTTCCGACCGGCTGCTGATCGAACCGTAACGAACGAAAGAGCGGCTAGAAATACAGCCTTACCGGAAATCGCTGTTTGGGAAAAGGGAATCCGATCTTCGGTTCGGAGCCCTTTTTCCCTTTCTTATCCGAGAGACGAGGTGAAAGACCGGCATGGATCATCTTACGGACCGGCCTGCCGCAGTGGGGCCTGCTTACCGCAAACCGTTCAAAAAAAAGATTTACCCTTACCTGTTCATTATGCCGTTCGCCGCGCTGGTGCTTGTCTTTTTCGTGCTGCCGGCACTGGCGACCGTCGCCATGTCTTTTACCGATCTGAATGCGTCAATGAAGCCGAAGTTCGTAGGACTTGAAAATTTCAAACGGGTATTCGCCGACTATAATCTTCCCGACATCCTGCGCAACACGGCAATTTTTGCTGTTTTGTCGTTGGCGATCTCCCTGCTGTTTGCCCTGGTCATCTCGGTCGCCACGCAGTATTTTCTCAAAGGAAAAATAGCGGCCGTCGTGTACCGGGTACTATGGCTGATCCCGAGCATCATTCCTGCCGTCGTCTATGTCACGTTCTGGAAGTATCTGTTCGATCCCACGGAAGGCGGGCTGGTGAACCGGATTCTGCTGCAGTTCGGACTGGAATCCGATCCGGTATCTTGGTTCTCCAAAGCGGCTATGGCGATCGTCATTCTGGCGACCGTCGTCTCCACGATCTCGGGAGGGATGATTCTGCTGTCCGCCGCGATCAATTCGATTCCCGAAGATCTGTACAAGGCGGCCAAAGTGGACGGAGCCAGCGAGAAGTCGGTTATTCTGAAGATCATTATGCCGACGCTCAAATGGCCGCTGATGTATATTACCATCTCGGAGCTGATCGGATTCGTCTCTTCGTACTTCTTCATTATGCTGCTGACGAACGGCGGTCCGATGAGAGACACGACCACGCTGTCGCTGTACGCGTACCAGCAGGCGTTCAACCTGAAGTACTACGGCTACGGTGCGGCGGTCTCGCTGATCGTCGTGGCGATCTCGTTCGTGCTTACGCTGCTGTTTTTGCGGCTGTTCGATTTTGACGAAATGATCAAGCCTTCGAGAATCGAAGACTAACCGGAAAGGCGGCTGCCCGATGTCGACCCGTACGCTCAAACAACTGCTCGTACATACGTATCTGACTTTGTTCACCCTGCCGATCATCGCCATGATCGTCTGGTATTTTCTGGCCGCGACGCTGAATTTCACGACCGGACAGTTTTCGTTCGAGAACTTTTCCTTTTTCCGCGAACCTGTCGAATATGCCGGCGTCGAACTTCCGCTGATCTGGCCGATCGTGCTGAACACCCTGGTTTATTCGTTTCTGATCGTGTTTCTCGAAGTGTTTATCTCGGTCCCGACCGCGTACGCTTTTTCGAGGCTCGACTTCAAAGGGAAAAACGCCGCGATGAAATTCCTGTTTCTGATGCGTTCTTTCCCGGGCATCACGCTGATTATCGCAACCTTCTTTATCCTGGTGCAGATGCATCTGGTCAATACGTATCTGGGTGTGCTGCTGGTGGCGGTCACGGGATCCCTTCCCGGGCGTGTCTATATCATGAAAGGGTTCTTCGACGAAGTGCCCTGGGATATCGAGTGGGCGGCGATGGTGGACGGCTGCACCCGCTACGGCGCGTTCAAAAAAGTGCTGGTCCCGTTCGTGCTGCCGGGGATCGGCGCTATCTCGGTCTTTTCTTTTCTGGGAGCGTACGGCGAATGGTTTCTGTTCAAACTGCTGATCTTCAATGACGATATGCTGACGCTCGCCGGTTATTTGGCCCGACTGGTCACCAAAGAAGATCAGATCCTGAACTACGGACTGATTACCGCAATCGGACTGTTTTATACGCTGCCGATTATCGTGTTCTACATTTTCACCCAAAAAGTATTCATGAAGGTCAACTTGGGAGGGGCGAAGCAGGTATGATTACGCTGAGTAATATCGTCAAGGAATACGAAGGCAAGCAGGAAAGCGGACGGGCGGTAGACGGGCTGAATCTCGAGATCCGCAAAGGCGAATTCGTCGCGCTGCTCGGCCCTTCCGGCTGCGGCAAAACGACCACTCTGATGATGCTGGCCGGACTGCTAAAACCGACCTCCGGCGAAATTCATTTTAACGGCAAACTGGTCAACCACACGGAACCCAAAGACCGCAATATCGGGATGGTGTTCCAGTCTTACGCCCTGTATCCGCATCTGACGGTGAGAGACAATATTGCCTTTCCGCTGCGGGAACGCAAAATGCCGAAGCGCGAAGCGTATGAACGGGCCAAAGAAACCAGCCGGATCCTGCAGATCGATCATCTGCTGGACCGCAAGCCTTCGCAGCTGTCGGGCGGTCAGCAGCAGCGGGTCGCTATGGCGCGGGCGCTGTCCAAAGATCCGGAGATTCTCCTGCTGGATGAACCGATGTCCAATCTGGATGCCCGCCTGAAGCTGGATGTCCGCGACGAAATTCGCAAAATCCAGCGCAAGCTTGGCGTCACCACGATCATTGTGACGCACGATCAAGAAGAAGCGCTCGCGATTTCCGACCGGGTCGCGATCCTCAACGGAGGCCGGATTCAGCAGTACGCGCCTCCGCACGAGCTGTTCAACCATCCCGTTAATCTGTTTGTCGCAAGTTTCCTTGGGAGTCCGCCGATGAACCTGATCCTGGGTCAACTGAAAGAGAGCGGCGGCAGACAGACCGTCTTGACGGAAGGCTTCGAATACGAACTGCCCGCAGAGCGCCGACTGGAAAAAGAGCATATGGGCAAAACGGTCCGCTTCGGGATCCGCCCGCACGATATCTCGATCTGTTCCGCGGATCAGCCGGGCAGTCTGCGGATGAAAGTCGATCTGGTCGAGCATCTGGGCAGCGGGAAACTGGTGAAAGCCATGGATCCCGAAGGGAGGCTGGACACGATGATCCGTCTGTTGACCGGCAACGAAGTTCAAGTCGAAGCGGGCGACGACATTTATGTAACATTCAAAGCGGATAAATTCCATCTGTTCGATACGGAAAACGGAGGATTGAACTTGACGCAGCATGTCTGAAAGGCTCTTTATTATTGAATGCGCAGCCCCTATAATAAAAGTTCACGATGTGAAAGGGGGAATGGCAGATTGTCCCTTGCCAGCGAAGCAAGAAAAGAGACGATCATGACTCTCCTCAATGAGAGAGGCAAAGTGATCGCGGGCGAGCTCTCCACGCTGTTCGAAGTCTCTACCGAAACGATCCGCCGGGATCTCGAAGAGCTGGAGAGAGAAAGCAAACTGAAAAAAGTATACGGAGGCGCGGTGAAATTCAAGCCGGAAGCCGAGCCGCCTCTGCTGGAACGCGAGGCGGTCCATGTGGAAGCCAAACGCACCATCGGCCAGTTGGCCGCGGGGTTGGTCGAAGATAACGACGTGATCATCGTGGACGAAGGCAGTACGGCCCTGCAGATCGTTCATTGTCTGGAAGGCAAGCAAAACCTGACGATCCTGACGAATTCGGTGCCGGTGCTGATGCTGATTATCGAATTCCAGAAACGCGGCACGTTCGACGGGAAGCTGGTGTTTATCGGCGGGGAAGTCAGCGCCAAGCATCTGCGCGTCTCCGGCCCCATTGCCGAAAAAGTGCTGGAAGATTTCTATGTGAACAAATCGTTCGTCTCCGTGGACGGCGTTTCTCTAAAGTACGGCATCACCAGCTACGATTACGAAAAAGCGGTGTTCACCCGGCAGATGGTCCGCAACTCGGAGACGGCGATCGTCGTAGCCGACTTCTCGAAGATCGACAAAAGAACCGTAGCCAAGATTACGGATCTTCCGGAGATCCAGCAGATCGTATCGGACCGCGAGCCCCCGCCCGAATGGAAAGCCGCTCTCAAGAAAATGGCGGTCACCTGGATTTATCCGGAATACACCTCCGCATCCGAAACCGAATAAGCTTCCCGATGAATCCGCGCCGAGCGCGGATTTTTGGCGTTTGGTGGGGAGGGAAGGGAATCGAATAGTAGGAGTGGGAACCGTCGGGCGGGAATGGACGGTATTTAAAAGAACCCGGGAGGAATTTCCCGGGTTCTTTTTTCAATGAATATAATCCTTGAATTCCCAAAAAATGATATGATGAACGAGGTGGAGCAAAAGGTTCGTAAATACCGCAGGGAATAAGGATTGTAGGAAGTTCGTGAATACTACGGGAATAGGAGGATTGGCGAAGTTCGTAAATAAGACGTTATGTGTAACTTCTGAAGGGCAGATTTAAGAGCAATTTAAAAGCTGAGAATTGTTAAAGAGCTGATCAAACTAATGTAGCAGATTCGGAATCGAAGCGCGCCCAGCGAGAGTAAAGCAAACGAAGCAAATTCGGAACCGAAGCACGCCCGGCGGTGAGTAAAACAGACGAAGCAGATTCGGAATCGAAGCACGTTCGGCGGTGAGTAAAGCAGACGAAGTAGATTCGGAACCGAAGCATGCCCGGCGGTGAGTAAAGCAGACGAAGTGGACTCGGAACCGGAGTATGCCCGGCGATGAAGGAACCTTTGAAGGTAACGCAGGAAGACAGAAGCAACACATAACATAATATTCACGCTGCGGACATACGTCCTTGGTCCGGCATTCGCCGGACACCCGACATGCGTCGGGTCGTGAATACAGGAACGTTATCAGAAATTCATGAAGAACAGGAGGACATTATGAATGATAGTGAAGTCATGCAATACCACTATGAAGAACTCATAAAAACATTGATTACCTTATCATCACCCTCTTATAAACAAATTGAGATTATGGGATACGGATGTATTGGAGACGAAATGCTAATGGAATTCGAATGGCATTATAGAGATCAAAAGGCTGGGCTGCATGCGTCCAATTTATTTAACGGAAAAGCACTTGATTGTCTGAATCGTTATAGTGAGTTTTTACAAGAATCTATCAAAGACCAGGAGTCCAATTTTTTCTGTGATCCTAATGAATTGAGTAATAATTTAATGTGGGAGAAGATAAGGACGGAGAGTAAAACCTTATTAAGTGAATTAGGAATGGAAGAACTAGATATCGTTTTTGAAAGAGAAGTTAAAACCGAACAAGATAGGAAAGGGAAGAAACTCATAATAGAATCAATTAAAACAAAAATAATAAAAGCAGAATTTGAGTGATAAGCTACGAGGTCATGAACTTCTGATAACATAATATTCACGCTGCGGGCGTACGCCCTTGGCCCGGCATACGCCGGACACCCGGCACTGCCGGGTCGTGAATACGGGAACGTTATAGGAAATCAGCGAATAGCATATTAAAGGAGAATGATAATGAATACGAGATCAAAAACTTCTTCAAAATTACTACTTATTTTGTTTGGCTTAAATGCTATAAATGGATTGATAATGATGATAAATAACTTCAATGAAAAACGAGGGTCTGCCGTGCTTGGTTTTTTAATCTTAGTCATCTCAGTAGTCCTGCTGATCCTGCTAGGAAGAGACTTGTATAAAATGAAATCAGAAAACGAAAAAGGCTATAAAAACTAAAGGGAAGAAAGATCATTTAGAAAAGCGAAGTGAGAAGTAAAGCCTATAAATAAATATTTAAGAACCCTATAAGAACAGAATAAAGTTCGGATTTAAAGAGAAGAAATGAATAAGATGGAGGCATGTCGAAGAAGAAGCTGACATCCTATAACATAATATTCACGCTGCGGACATTCGTCCTTGGTCTGGCATACGCCAGACACCCAACATTCGTCGGGTCGTGAATACAGGAACGTTATAGGAAATCAGCAAAAATCTTGATAGACAGGGAGTGGCCCCAATCAAATTTATTCTTATATTTGGTCCCCA